>CAVQIO010000002.1:0-4800000 GCA_963712615.1 uncultured Actinomycetota bacterium | reverse complement strand
GTGTAGGTCGCGTTCCACCGATGGCTGGCCGTAACCGCGGTCGGCGGTGACCGCTCGCGGCGTGCGCCCGGCGCGGGTGGTGATCCGTGCGATCGCCGGGGCCAGCTGAGGCGCGTCGGCCGGGTTACCGACCTCGACGTTGTGATCGAGGATCACGCCGTCGGCGTTGTCGACGATCTGAGCCTTGTAGCCGAACTCGACGGGCTTGCCTAGGCGTCCCTTGCGGATTGGGCGGGCGTCGACGTCGTGCAGGCTCACCACCCGACTCGCCGACTCGGGCATCACCCCGGCCAGGCGGCTACGGGTCTGAGCCACAATGCGTTCCGCGGTTCCCACGACGGACTGTAGGCGGTTGATCGCCCGATGCAGCCGGCCCTTGCGGTGCCCGCTGGCACCGCGGAGTGCGCGCCGGGCGTTGCGGATCACCCCGGTGGCCTCGCGCATGGCTGCTTCGGTGATCCCGGCCAGTTCACCGGTGATCCGCCGTACCGCGGCCTGGGCCGCATCGCGCTGTTGCTCACCGCGCAGCTTCAACTTCGCGGCGATCGAGCGGGCCCGCCGCCCGGCCGAGCGCCGCCGATCCCGTGACGCAGTGCCACTCGCGCCTCCGGCGGCCTTGATCCGCGCCACGCTGCGGGCCATCGAACCGATCGCCTTGGCCAACAGACCCGAATCAGTCGGATAGGCCACCGCTGCGGCAATGACGGTGGTGTCAGCGCGAACCTTGTCAGTACGCAGCAGCTTGGCCGCGGCCGCCTTGGCCAGCAGCGCCTCGTTGAGCCCGGTGACCGCGTCGTCGCCGCAGCGGGTGGTGATCTTCATCAACGTGGTCGGATGCGGCACCCGGGTACCGAACGGGATCCGACAAAACCGCTGCCAGGAAATCGAATCGGACACCTCTCGGCACAACGACTCATAGCCCAGCCGGTAGCGGAACTTCAGAAACATCAACCGCAGATAGGTCTCCACTGGGATCGACGGCCGACCGATCCGGGCATCGAAATGCGCCGCGAACGGACCGAAGAACACCGGATCATCCAGCAGCGCATCCACCCGGCCCAACTCCACGGGCAACACCAACAACTCAGGCGGCAGGATCGAATCCCACAACGTCGGCTGGTCGTTTACAGTTCTGAGCACGATGGCCTCAATCCCTTCTCGCCAAGGGGTTGAGGCCATCTTCTCGCCAAAAACACCTATGTCAGGGACCGCCACGCCCCGACTTTTTCAGGTCGAAGTAGCTAACGTCGCGGTCGCGGCCGTCGACTACCGGTTGGCACCCGAACATCCATATCCCGCTTCGCTGGAAGACTGCTACGCGGCCCTGCTGTGGTTGGCGCAGCAGCCTTGGGTTGATCCCTCGCGGGTCGCAATCGGCGGTCTCAGCTCCGGCGGTGGACTGGCCGCGGCGCTGGCGTTTCTGGCCCGCGATCGCGGCGAGATCCAGCCGGCCTGTCAATTGCTGTCCCACCCGAACCTCGATGACCGCACCGGCAGTCAAGCCACGGGTCGCCGTCGCCTGGTGTGGTCGGAGGGTGACAACCGCCAAGCCTGGCGGTGGTATCTGGGTGATGCGGATCCGGCGGTCGCCGTGGTGCCGGCGCGGCGCAGCGACCTGGCCGGGCTGGCGCCGGCCTGGATCGGCACCGGCTCGTTGGACTTGCTGCATGACGAGGCCGTCGAGTACGGCAGGCGCTTGAATGAGGCGGGCACGCCCTGCCACGTCGAGATTGCGGTCGGCGCCTTCCACACGTTTGATCTCATCGTGCCCGACGCACCGGTATCGTTGACATTCTTCGCCAGCCAATGTGATCAGCTGCGGGCTGCGCTGGCTGGCGGCCCAAAGGCAAGGGAAACAAAGTAATTCAAGAACGTTGAACCCCGTTGAGTAGCCGGCGCCCTACACCCCGAATCGGGGCCTATTCCGCTTCAAACCCTCTGTACCAGAACACGAATGGGGTCTCACTAGACGACGGGATTGCGTGCTGCCGAGAACCGTTCAAGCTGCACGGGCGGTCCGCCCGCGGGCGGCGGTGGTACCACACTGGCTATCCCGTCCATCACAGTCATGACGGTTGAGGTTTGCCGTTCGAAGTTCAGCGTGCCGTGCTGGAAGTTTTGCACGATCCACTCAGGCTCCTGAATCTCGGCGCTGGTCGGCAGGCCCAGCTCGCCGCGCTCGTAGCCCAGCGTGGCCCAGGCCTCGTAGATCCTGCCGGTGAGCGGCTGGGCGCCGGCGGTCGGTGACCAATAGATCGCGCCGTTGGCGAAGATGACGTATCGGATCGAATCACCAATGCGCGCTTCGGGTGACGTGGGTGCGCCGAGCGTGCCTGCCGTGCCGCCCATCGCCTGCCAGCGGGCGTAGATCGCTCCGCCCTGCATCGACTCCGCCAAATCCCGCGCGTTGGGCACTTGCTTGAATCGGGCGGCGATGTCGCGGATCCGCTCCATAAAGGCGTATCCGGCGTTGCCCGGACAGGCGGTGTCGCCGACGTCACGATGGGCGAAGATGCTCGGCAAGGTTGGGGTGACACCTGGCGGGAAGCGTGTGTCGGGGCCGCCGGCGGAAGTCAGCACGACATTGCCGTTGGGGTTCACCGCGTCCATCGCGAGCCGCCATCCCAGCAGCTGGCCGACCGCCCGCAACTGCTCGGATGTCGGGGGCGCCTGGCTCAAATCGCCGATCATGCACACCGCCCAAATCCGCCGGTGTGGATGCCCTCGACCGGTTTGGTGATGCCGCCGAACCGGCCCTCGAAAATCTGGCCGTACTTGTCAACCAGCGCGTTGTAGCCGATGTCGCCCCAGCCGTGTGTCAACGTGTGGCACTCGTAGATCGAGCGCACGATAGCCGCCGAGTCTGTCGGTGCGTAGCCGTTGCCGGTCGCAGAGTGATGCACGATCCCAGCTCTAATTCCGTTGCCACAGCGCGGTATTCCACGCCGAATTGACTCATCAGCGCCCCAGCCGGCACGGCTGATGATGTTGCCCGGGTGGCCCGTCGCCGAAGCCGATACGTAGGGGTCCGCGGCTGCGCGCGCCGGGGCAACGAGAACCTCCGCGGCCATCCCTAAACCGAGGACAACCGGCGCGGCCGCAGCGTATTTCAGCACATCACGCCGGGAAGCCAGCGGCGTCGGCGGCCTGCAGGTGCAGCGATGTGGCACCGCGACACGGTAACCGGCCTCCGGTCGAACAAAGATTCGCCGCGCCGTTGCCGAAATGATTTATTCCCGTGCCCATTTCGATTACGAGCCCGCCGGCGCATCCCGTGGAGACCGCAACCCGACCCAAACCGGCAGCTCACGCCTTCACCGAATCGGTCGGGTGATCGGTCTGCGGATCCACTTCGGCGACTCGGCGCCGAAGATCTTCGACGGTGCGAGTTATTCCGTTGTGTCGGTTGAACATCTCGCTGTAGCGACTCATGTCCATGGCATCGACGCCCATGCCGTTGTGGTCGACATGTCGCACCACCGGTGCGCCCAATCTGATGGCGCCTCGTAGGAGATAGCCGAACGCAAGCGTGTCGCCACTGGCCCCAAGTCCCCCAAGCGCCGCGCGCCGCGTTAGCCAGGCACGGCGACACCCAATCTGCTTGCCACAACTTGGGTGTCGTCACGCTGACCTGTCGGATGGACAAGGCGTTTGCCCTCCCTCGACCCTCGGCGCTATGGCCGAGGGGTGTGAGGGGGCGTGGGTGCGGTCGGCTGTGGAGCTGGTCCCATCGTCCCGCCTGGCATCATCTCGCCTGGTTTCATCGGTCCATCGGAGGCCATCATCGCGCCGGGCTTCATCGCCTCGCGCTTTTTCATCTCGTCGCAGCAAGCCATCGGTGCCGGACTCTTATGTCCACCCGACGGACTACCGTCCAAGCCCCAACTGAGGAAGAAACCCGAAAAGAAAACCGCGGCGACGACAAACAGGCCGCCGGTGACGATGCCCACCCATGCCAATGCCTGGTTCAGGCGGCTGGGCCGGGATTGGGAGTTCTTGGATTGCCCGGACGCAAGGCCGGAATCCTCTGTCGAGGCAGAGACGTCGTGCGGATTCGCCATGGGATGAAAACCTCCTGTGTGAGTGGATTGGCGCCATGCTACCCCACCCGCGGTGGGGGGGGTATGCTAGCGATACGCAGAGGTCATTCGGGGTGCGTGCCCGCGGCGTAAGCCGGAAGGAGATGGTGGTGGCTCAAGATTTGACGGCCAAAAAGAGTTCGGCACTTAACCGGCTGAAAACGGTGCGAGGTCATCTCGATGCGATCATTCGCATGCTTGAAACCGACGCTTACTGCGTCGACGTGATGAAGCAGATTTCTGCGGTGCAGTCGGCGTTAGAACGCACGAATAGGGTGATGTTGCACAACCATCTGGAGACCTGCTTTTCTCAGGCAGTCTTGGGCGGCCGGGGAGCAGCAGCCATCGACGAATTGGTCGATGCCCTGAAGTTCAGCCCCGCTTTAACTGGCCCCGACTCCTGCTTGAACGGCACCACCGCCGACGAGGCCGTGGGAGCTGGCACATCCCTGAGCGGTCCACGGCGGCTGTCTTAGCGCTGATCGAGTTCGAGCTTGACTCTCCCCTAACAGGAGGGCCGAGGCTGGTGTCCGACGGTCATCCGACGTCAAGACGCAAGGAGGAACTAATGACTGCACAGCTCACACTGGACCCTGTGATCACCGCGCATATCACCGCCATCAACAGCTTCGACGTGGACGCGATCATGGACACTTTCGCAGACGATGCACTAGTGAACGACTTCTCGCGGGAGTTTTGGGGCCGTGACCACATCCGCGCATTCATGGCCAAGGAGTTTGTCGGCGACCACGTCACCGTGGAACCCGTCGAGATCGTCGAGAACGACGATATGTTGTGTGTTCGGTGCCGTTACGAAGGTGACTACGACAAGACCGGGCTGCCCGACCCGCTGATTATGACCAACTACTTCCGTCTGATGAACGGCAAGATCGTCAGCCTGTTCGTCATCAAGAACACCGAACCGCAATATTGACCAGAGGGGCTGAGGGGGACCCGTTTTGTGGTCCAGGCGCTATGCGGCTTGGGGTTGGTGGGTCGTGGTCCACTGTAGAGCGAACTCGGTTGGGCTGAGGTGGCCGTGGGCGGAGTGGGGTCTGTTGGCGTTGTAGTCGGCTCGCCAGTCTTCGATGATTACGCGGGCTTCCAGTAGCGAGTCGAAGCGCCACGAGTTGAGCAGTTCATCGCGCAGCCGGCCGTTGAACGACTCGATCCAAGCGTTCTGCCACGGCGAGCCGGATCGATGAAAAGTGAACCGGCGCTGTTGAATCGGCACCAATCACTCACGGCATGTGCCACGAACTCGGGACCGTTGTCGAAACGCACGTAATGCGGCGCTCCTCGTTGGTGGGCCAGGCGATCCAAGACCTCGACGACGCCGTCGGCGTTGATGGCGCGATCGACGTCGATCGCGAGGGCTTCACGGGTGAACTCGTCGATCACGTTCAACATCTTCACGGTGCGGCCATCGGCGGTGGTGTCGAACTGAAAGTCCATCGCCCAGATCACGTCCGGAGGAATCGGCGACATCGCCCCCACCGCGACACCGATACCGGTCAAACGCTTCTTCCTGCGGCGCTGCGGGACCCGCAGGCCCTCGTCGCGCCACAGACGGCAGATGCGCTTGTTGTTGACCTCCCATCCGGCCCGGCGAGCCATCTTGGCTGCCCGTCGCCATCCCCAGCGAGGACGGTCAGTAGAGAACCGGCGCAACCATGCACGCAACTCGGCCTCGGCCGTGGTGATCGGTCGCGGCCTCAGCCGCATCGTGGAACGGTGGATGCCCACGACGAGGCAGGCGCGGCGTTGCGACACCCCGAACCGCTCGCGCAGCACCGTGGCTGCGCGGCGTTTGCGGTTCGGGGTCAGAAGTTTCCCGCCGAGATCTCCTTGAGCATGTCGATATCGAGAGCCTGGTTGGCCACCAGCTTCTTCAACCGGGCGTTCTCGGCCTCGAAGTCCTTGAGCCGTTTGGCCTCGTTGGCCTTCATGCCGCCGTACTGGGCCAGCCAGCGATGCCACGTCGACTCAGCAATCTCCAGATGCCGGCACACCTCGTTGAGTTCCTGCCCGGCCCCGAGAAGCTTGTTCCCCTCGGCCAGCTTGCGAATAATCTGATCCGGCGTGTGCCGCCGGCGATTGTGCGATGCCATGTCGTTGCTCATTCTTCCTGCCCGAACACCGGGCAACGAAGTCGCATAACGACTGGACCACTACAACGGACTCACCTCAGAGCCGCTTCCGCGCAGGGAGCGGCCCTCCTGGCCCGGAGCCGCTATGAGCATCACCGTTTCCGTCGGGCAATTCGCCACGATGACCCACCTCAGCGTGAAGACGCTGCACCACTACCACCACGTCGGGCTACTCGAGCCGGTACACATCGATTCCGAGACCGGATACCGCTACTACTCACTCGAGCAACTGGCCACCGCTCAACTAATCCGACGACTACGCGACCTGCGCATGCCCGTTGCCGACGTCCGAGATGTTCTTATCGCGCAGAACCCCCGTGACCGCGAATCCTTGATCACAGCCCACATCGACCACCTCGAAGCCGAACTGGCCCAGACAACGGCTGCCGTCAATTCGCTTCGCGCCCTTCTGAACAATGCGGACAGTCCGCAGCGCGTGCACCGTCGCGCCGAGCCGACCACTCCTGCGGTCGCCATCACCGCGATCGTCGATCCAACCAGCATCGAAGCTGGTGGCGCGACGCCCTACACGCTGTTCGCGAGGCTGTGCGGACTGGTGGGCTCGACCAAACCGGGCCGGCGGGCGGGGTATACGACGAAAGCCTGTTTCAACAGGAACCTGGCCAAGCCACTGTCTTCATCCCCGTCACCGCGCCACGGCAACTGGGGCGCGTCACACCCATCCTCGTGCCTGCTGCGGAGGTCGCCGTGACAACCCACCACGGCTCGATGTCCGACATCGACCTCGCCTACGCCGAGCTTGGCTCCTACATCGCTAGCCAAGGACTCGCCGTCGGGCCTCGCATCCGCGAGTACTACCGGCACGATCACACGCACACGGCAGACTCCACCCAATGGAGAATCGAAGTGGCCTGGCCCATCATCGACGTCCCCCCTCCCAAGGCCTGACGATGTCGGTGACCCAGTGGCCTTCCTCGTCTCCCAGCGCGGGAGCTGCCTCACGGGAGCGGAATACCGCAGCGACCACGCATTGACTGGTCAAGCCCAGCGCATGGGCCGGCGTAGTGCCGATCTATCTGGCGGCGAAGGGTCATTAGGAAGGCCCACGGTCGTGCGTCCGCATCAGGGTGCATGAGTGAACTGGTCGACCAAGAGTTCGATTCGCGCGGAACGCTGGCCCGGTCGTAACCGGCTAGCGCGGTTGAGCGCAACTAGTCCGTGCAGCGCCGCCCACAGCACCTCCGCGAGGGTGTCGGCATCTTGCCGATCCGCAATGTCTGCGACGGCTTGACGTAGCTCGGCGAACGCCTCTGACAATTCGGGCGGAGTATCCGCGTCGGCGAATCGCAATGTGGTTGCGCGAGTGAACATTGCGTCGTAGAGGGCCGGATTCTTTTCGGCGAATTCGATGTAGGCATGCGCGATTCGTTTCAGCGTCGCATTGGGGGTCCGTCGCCCGCGACGGGCACCGGACAGTACTTCGGCCAGTTCCCCGAACCCGTCGATCGCCACGGCCGCAGCGAGGTTGTCCATGCCCGAGAAATGCTTGTACAACACCGGCTGGCTGTATTCAATCTCGTCGGAGAGCCGGCGGGTGGTCGTCGACTGATCATCAGCACGGCGCGCCAATTGGCGGAAGCCGAAGGCTGGGAAGCCGTGACCCGTGCGGCATGCTCGCGAGCTCGCCGCTCGTTGATAGCCATCATGACCGAAATACCCAAAACGCTTGGACGGCTTCTGATGCGCGCCGCGCCTCTGAACGCGCCGGTAGCCGCGGTGAGCACTTCGACACGCTTCGGCGGACTGTTGAACCGCAACGTTGCGATGCTCAGCTATGTCGGACGGCGTTCCGGACGCAGCTTCAGCATCCCGGTGGCATACCGCCGCGCCGGCGACGAGTTCATCATCGGCGCCAACATGCCCGAGGCAAAGACGTGGTGGCGGAACTTTCTCGGGGACGGCGGGCCACTCACGTTGCGGCTCGACGGGACCGAGCATGCCGGGCATGGGGTCGCTCAGCGCGACGAGGAGGGACTCGTCACCCTCACCGTACGGCTGACGACCTGACCAGCTGACCGCTGAGGCTTCTTCTGTTCGTGAGGCGAGGAAGGTCGCGCGCCGGCGAGATTTCGGCTATCTTTTGGGTCACCCATCCCAATTAGCTCGTCAGGCTGCTCAGTCCCGGCTGAGGCCAGGGCTGCGAACCGAAGGTGACTCCAATGAGTTCCGCGGCGTTTTCCGACCAGAAGCAACGGCGTCAAATCCTCGGCAGTGACATGACGTACGTGGAGGTTGGCGAAGGCGATCCCATCGTGTTTCTGCACGGCAATCCCACCTCGTCCTATCTCTGGCGCAATGTCTGGCCGCACCTGCAGCCGTTTGGCCGCTGCATCGCCCCGGATTTAATTGGAATGGGCGATTCCGACAAGCTGCCCCACAGCGGACCAGGCTCCTACCGCTTCGTTGAGCATCGCCGCTACCTCGATGCTCTACTCGAGGACCTCGACGTGCGCGAGCGCGTGACGTTAGTAATCCACGGCTGGGGATCGGCCCTGGGCTTCGACTGGGCTAACCGCCATCGCGAGGCCGTCAAAGGTATCGCTTTCATGGAGGCAATCGTTGCCCCGCAGGGTCAAGACCACTGGGACACAATGGGAATGCGTGAAGCGTTGGAGGCGATCCGCTCGGAAGCCGGCGACGACATGGTTCTGAACGACAACTACTTCATCGAAGAGATTCTGCCGAAGGCCATCTTGCGCAAGCTCTCCGACGAGGAGATGGCCGAGTACCGGAAGCCCTTCACCGAGCCCGGCGAAAGCCGAAGGCCGACGCTGACGTTTCCCGGGAAATTCCGATCGAGGGCGAGCCCGCCGACGTCAGTGCGATCGCTGCCGACTACGCCGACTGGCTGGGAAGCAGCGATGTGCCGAAGCTGTTCCTGAAGGCCGAGCCGGGAGCCATTCTGGCAAGCGACAGGCTGGTCAACCTGGTACGCGGGCGGCCGGCATTGACAGAGAAGACAGTGTCGGGAATCCACTTCGTCCAGGAAGATTCGCCGGACGAGATCGGGCGCGCGATCGCCGACTGGATTGCGACGATCGACTGACGCTGCCCTGCGCCATTTCGAAGCCGCGTCTCCCGGGGAAGGTATATTACTCACGAGTAAGCTGCGACTTTCGTGGCCGGTGCGAGCGCGGTGTGATGGCGCGCAGCCTACTGAGAATGGGGGGCGGAGTTGTCTGCGGAGGTGACGAGCTCTGGGGTCGAGCCGCCGGTTTCGCCGTGGGTGCGCAGGGTGTTCGGGCTGTTGGAACGCTTTGCGCCCGCTATCGGGTCGAGGTGGGCCGTGGAGCTCTGGTGCACGCCGCCCGCCGTTGAGATGAGTTTGCGCATGCCTCCCGGTGTCTCTGCGGGGGAGCCCGTAGAGGCGTTCTGGGATGGGCACCGGATAGCGGGCGAGGCATGGGGTGACGGACCGACGGTATTTCTCGTGCACGGCTGGGGCGGCTGCCGCGCGCACCTGGCAGTCTTCGTCAGACCGCTCGTCGATGCCGGACATCGGGTCATCGCGTTCGATCTTCCGAGCCACAACGAGTCCGATGCGGGCGCATTGGCGGCGGGGCGAACCACGATCGTCGAGTGCGCCGAGGCGGTACGGGCAGTCGTGCAGGCACATGGGCCCGCACGCGCGGTCGTGGCACACTCACTCGGCGCTAAGGCCGCGGCGCTGGCGGCGGCGCGGGGTGCACCGATCGAACGCATGGTCTTCCTGGCGCCGATGGGCGACTTCGCGTGGTATTTAGATGTCTTCGCCGACCGCCACGGCTTCGGACCTCGAATCCGGGCCGGTCTGCAAGGCCGCCTCGACCGCCGCCTCGGCATCCCGCTCGTCGACACCGACATCTGCCGAGTGGCCGGCCGTCTTAACGATCCGATGCCGCTTCTGGTGATCCATGACCCCGACGACCCCGACAGCCCCTACGAGACGAGTCAGCGAATCAGCGACGTATGGCCGGGCGCGAGCTTGACCACGACCCGCGGACTTGGACGCCTCGCCCACTACCGCATCTTGCGGCATCGCCCCGCCATCAACGCTGGCCTCGATTTCATCAACCAATCCCAAGGGCGAGAGTCTCTGAGTCCCAATGATTTAGCCGTGCGTGCTGAATCACCCACAGAAGCGGGCCGGTCCGCGGCCCCATAGCTTCAGGTTCTCGGGCCCCTCGCCGCGGGAGCTGCGTCCCGGCCTTATCCCGCTACTCAAATACGCAGACGAAGGCGACGCCATCCCGCAGGCGACCTCATTGACCATGCACGGAGCCGTCGTTAGTCTCTGAACAAATGTTAGGTCGACCTTTCGCGGCACGTTGCGCAACTCGTTCGGCGCTTCGTCAAGGAGTAGCTCATGACAACCGAACAGGTCGATAGGCCACGGACCGAGCGCCCACGCCGACCGCCATGGCCGGCGATAGGGATCGTCACTGGCCTCGTAGTGCTCGGCCTGATCGTCCACAACGCCCGCTACGGCGCGGTGTCGCCGCGCATCCGCAACCCTCACGACCGCGGAGGTCTCCACCGACTCTCGGATCCCCTGTTCGGCTTCGAGCACTGGATCGTCCTAGTCGAGATCTTCAGCTATCTGGCGCTAGCCACTATCTTCACGCTGATCGTTGTCCTCTGGCGGCGCCATCCCAACCATCCGTACCTGTTGATGACGTTGGCGATCACCACACTCGCCTGGCTCGACCCCATCATGAACTGGGCGACGTTCGCGGCATACAACCCTGACTTGTGGCATTGGCCCGAAGATTGGCCATTGGTGTCGATATCGCCGACCATCGAGCCACTCTTCATCGCAAGCATTGCGATGTTCGTTCTCCCCCCGTTTTTCCGGCGATCTGGGCACTACGCCGAGTCCAGGCACGTCGCCGTGTCGATTCATTCGTGTGGCGCCATCCGTTAATTAGCTTGTCGGGCTTCGTCTTCGTCGCCGGCTTCTGGTACGACTTCGCCATGGAGGCCCTGTGCGTGCGCCTCGGCCTGTACAGCTTCACCCAGGTCATCCCCTTCGGCTCGCTGTTCCCCGGTACGCGTTGGCAATTCCCGCTGCTGTGGCAGTCATCGCTGATCAACATCCTGATGATCCCTGCCGCGGTGATGATCTACCGCGGCGACTCCGGACGTACCGTCGCCGAGAAACTGGCTCAGCGGGCAAACGTCTTCCCGCGTCGGCCGGCGCTGGGCTCGCTCGTGGTGATGCTCGTCGTCGTCAACCTCGCGTTCATGATTTACGGGTTGACGTACACAGCGGTCACCAGATGGTCGGGGGCCGCGACATCGGTGATCTGCCCGTGGCCGTATCCGAGCACCAAAATCTATGACCCGCAAGGCTTCTACGAACGGAGCGGCCAGCCCGGCCCGTACTCGGAAGGCAAATGGTCGACGTGGATGAGCGGCCAACCCAACGGGTGTCCACAGGTAGCGGCGCCGACCGAGGGCGCGCGCTGCGGAAGCGCCTAATCCGACTTCTTGTCGGAATCCTCGGAATCCTCGGAATCCTCGGAATCCTCGGAGTCGTCGGAGTTCTCCGATTCGTCAGAGTCCTTGGATTTGTCCGAGTCCTTGGATTTGTCCGAGTCCTTGGATTCGTCGGAACCGTCGGACTCGTCTGAGTCGTCGGAATGCTTGGATTCGTCGGAGTCATCGGAATCCTCGGAGTTTTCGGATTCCCCCGATTCGTCGAGCTTGTCCGCGTACTTCGTCAAGAGCTCAGCTAGCTCACGGGCCTCCTCGGAG
The DNA here is from genome assembly GCA_963712615.1 of uncultured Actinomycetota bacterium. Classification (GTDB taxonomy): domain Bacteria; phylum Actinomycetota; class Actinomycetes; order Mycobacteriales; family Mycobacteriaceae; genus Mycobacterium. The sequence continues at coordinate 4,788,014 of CAVQIO010000002.1, read as the reverse complement.
GTCAACGAATCGTCGAACACCCGCTCATCGCTCTCGGAGATGCGCTCAAGGTAAACCGCGTTGTTCTTGATACTGACGTCCCACCGGCCCCCCTCGTGACGAACCATCTGATCCCGCCTCCCGACTAATGAGCTGATTCCAAACCTGACACCGCGCTAGTTCGTGGTCTACCCACTTCTGGGCGATTCGATCAGCCGCGTCCTCTTGGCGAGCGCCGCGCCCCAAACCGCCAATTCCGCATTTCATAACTTTTCCTTGCCTTTCCCTGTCCTTCATATTTGCGGCGCTTTGGACCCGCACACTAACCGGACGCTCATCGCCGAGAAGAACGGAAACGCTCACATGCCTTCACCTCGCTGGCTGGCCGGACTTACCGCCCCCCTGATGGCTGGCGCTGTCCTGGTGGCTACCGCTTCGGTTGCGGCTGCCGACACCGTCGATGGCGCATTCCTGGCGCAGATGCACACTCTCGGCTTTACCTGGCCGCCCGGGGACGACGGCGACATCGTGCTGATGGCGCACCACATCTGCGCCGATCGCTGGAATGGCTGGTCGTCGCAGCAGATTGCAGACGACGTCCACAACACCTTGGGCCCGCGCGGCATCAATTTCGGCGACGTCACCGCCATGGTGAACCTCGCCGTTGCTACCTACTGCCCGTAGCAAGCGGGTACGCGCTCAGCCGATCTTCGTCCAGGTGCCGCATCCTCGTGTCATGAATGCCGTATCAGTCGGCAAGATCCGAACCACCTGTTGGCCGTCACTGATGTTGTTGTCGATCACGTCGCCCGTGTTCAGACTCTTCAATCGGGCCCAATAGCAATCCGCGCCGCCATCGGTGCGATAGGTGCCCGTCGCGATGTCCCTGTTGACCACAAATGTGCCGTTGGCCGTCATGGTGGTTTTCGGCCCGGGCGGCGGTGGCGGGGTGACGGTCACCGTCACCGTCTGCGTTACCGGCGGCAAGGTGGACGTGACCGTCGTCGCTGTGTGGTCCGCCCCTCCGCAACCCGCGAGGACAACCACGAACCCGGCGATCGCAGTTAGCTTTCCCCGCATGAAAAGTATCTTCCCGGCAGGCAATGTCGGACTAGGCGCAGGGTCGGTCATTTCGGACCATTCTTCGCGACGCCGGGCAGGACGGACCCGACGCGCGCAGCGTCGGCACTGGACCGCGTTTTGCATAGCTATACGAAGCACATAGTCTCACCTAGTGCCAATTTGTCTGACGGTGAGCGGCTGAATGCAGGTGCGCCGGCATTCTTACTTTGCATATGGGTCGAATCTGTGCGCGAGACAGATGGCGCAGCGCTGTCCCGAAGCGATTGATCCGCGCCCGGCGGTTTTGTCCGATCACGATTGGCTGATCAATCAGCGCGGCGTGGCGACCGTCGAGCCATTCGCCGGCAATCAAGTGCACGGGGTGCTGTGGCAACTCTCCGACCACGACCTGGCCACCCTGGACAGCGCCGAGGGCGTTCCGGTGCGCTACCGGCGCGACCGGTTGACCGTGGACACCGATAACGGTCCGTCACCGGCCTGGGTCTATATCGACCACCGGGTGACCCCGGGCCCGCCCCGCCCCGGTTACCTGCAAAGATCATCGACGGCGCCGTCCAGCACTGGCTTCCGCAACGCTGGATCGACTACTTGCGGCGATGGGATCCCACCCACTGGCCTCGCCCGGCATCCGCGAGATCGGCGTCGGGGACTGGGCCACAGTCACTTTCGGAACTGCTGAGCCAGCCGGGGGTGAACGAGATCAGTCAGATGCGGTCCCGTTTCGGCTTTCTGGCCATCCACGGCGGCGGCCTGGAAGAAATGACAGACGTTATCGCCGAACGCGTGGCCGAGGCCGCCGGTGCGTCGGTGTACCTGTTGCGCCATCCCGATCGCTACCCGCATCACTTGCCGTCGGCGCGGTTCGACCCCGCCCCGTCGCCGCCACTCGCCGAGTTCGTCGACCATGTCGATGTCGCGGTGTCGCTGCACGGATACGGTCGCATCGGGCGCAGCACGCAACTGCTGGCCGGTGGCCGCAACCGCGCGCTGGCCGATCACCTCGCCCGGCACATTCAGCTGCATGGCTATCAGGTCGTCACCGACCTCGACGACATCCCGCTCGAACTGCGGGGGTTACATCCTGACAACCCGGTCAACCGGGTACGCGAAGGCGGGACACAACTCGAATTGTCCGTTCGTGTCAGGGGGCTCAGCCCGCGGAGCCCACTGCCTGGCCCTGATGGTTTGTCGTCGGTCACCTCCGCTCTGGTACAGGGCTTGGCGTCCGCGGCACGTTCCTGGTAATTGTTCCTAGCTCGTTAAACGGAGGTTGTTGGTGGCCAAGGATTTTCGATTTGGAATGAGCATGCGGTTCTTCAAGTCGCGCGAGAAGCTGCTCGAAAAAGCCAAACGCGCTGAAGATTCCGGCTTCGACATTCTTTGTGTGCCCGACCATTTGGGCGCCGCTGCGCCCTTCCCGACCCTGACCGCGGTCGCGATGGTCACCACGACGCTGCGGCTGAGCATGTACGTGCTCAATTCCGCGTTCTACAAGCCGGCCCTGCTCGGCCGCGACATGCAAGGCCTGGACCTGCTCAGCGACGGCCGCCTCGAGATCGGGCTGGGCACCGGCTACGCCCGGGAGGAATTCGAGGCAGCGGAGATCCCCTATCCCAGCGCCGGCGCCCGGGTCGACTACCTCGAACACATGACGACGTATCTGAAGGAACACCACCCGTCGACGCCACTCATCATCGCCGGCAACGGTGACCGGGTGCTGACCATCGCGGCCCGTAACGCCGACATCATCGGACTGACCGGTTCCAAGGTGCGCGCGGTCGACGACCCGTTCGCCGAACGCGTCGACTTTGTCCGCAACGCCGCCGGGGATCGGTTCGATTCACTCGAGCTGAATCTGGCGATCACGGCGATCACGGCGATGCCGCGGGATGGCGAGACCGAGCCCGACTTGAAGCTGACTCGCAGCCATTCACCGGAGCTCTCGGATGAGGAAATCTTGTCCCAGCCCTCGGTGCTCACTGGATCACCCGCTGAGATTGCCGACACGTTGTCCGCATACCGCGAAAAGTACGGCGTGTTGTCCTTCACCGTGCAGGACAACAACATCGCCACCTTCTCGAAGGTGATCGCCGAGCTGCGCTGACCGCACGGCGCCTACGGCCAGAGGCCGGGCCGATTCCCGGTAAGCTCAGCGCGTCCGCCCTCGTAGCTCAGGGGATAGAGCACGGCTCTCCTAAAGCCGGTGTCGCAGGTTCGAATCCTGCCGGGGGCACCAGGTCAGACAGTATTTCTGACCACCGCGTGCAACATACGTGCAAGATCGCGCGTTCGTGGTGTCAGGGGGCGTTCCTAGACTCCGCTCATGGGCAAGTACCGAGGTGGAATGAAGCCGTGGGAGAAAAACGATCCGAAAGGACGTTTGCTCGATCCCGCCCAGTTCCCCGAACTGAATGCCGTGCTCTACACCGCCGACCCGGCTGAGTTCATCAAGATGCGGATCGAGTCGCTGTCGCTGATGGCGGGAACCGACGAGCAGCTTGCCCCGGTGTTCGCCGCCGACAAACTCATCGGACCGGCGCACTTCGGTGCGATGGTGCCACCGTCCTTGGCGGCACGGGAACGGTATATCCGCATGGAGGCGGTGATGATTGCGAACCACGCCTCCGAGACGCTGCTGCGGATGTTCTTCGCGCACACCGATCACCCCGAGTGTCCCTGGCTCGGGCTGTCGGCCTCAATGGCTTTCGCGGACTTCAAGGAGCAGGCGGCGGCGAAGTTGAACAACGGGTTCGACCGGGAAGACATCGCCACCGTGTTCCTAGGTGGAATTAGCCGGGTTGACTCGGTCATTCAGCTCACGGACGACGAGTTCGAGGACGCCATAGACGGTCTGGAAATGCTGCTGATCGACGCCGCCAATCGAGTGCTCGGTGACGCCTTCGTCTACAACGCCGTCAAGCACGGCGTGAGCGCGGTCGCGTTGGACGACGACGCGAAAGTTAGCTGGCAGCCGATGAATGGTGAGCCAGTCACCGTGCACGAAGGATCGACCCACGTCTACCTCCACAAATTGGCCTACCCAAACGCGCCAAAAACCGAGCCGCATTGGTGGCTCACCATGGAGGACGCGAATCCCGGTCGCGAGGTGTCGGTTTCGGTGCTGATCACCAGGGCGCTCGACTCGTTGTGGGACGTCGCCCGTCGTCGCTATCTCGGCGCGAGCGGGACCATCAACTACGTCAGCAAGGCCGCTGTCGAAATGGCGGTGTACGCCACCACGATGGACGCGGCGAACCACCTCAAGCGCGCCGTCCATGAGCTGATCAAACTGGAACCTAACGGCACGGTAGGCAGCACCGCACATCGGATCGTCGGGTACAAAATCCCTCGCGAGTGGTCCATGGCTGACGCAGCCGACGCCGTCGAACTGCGGTCTGTCGCGTTGCCCGCACGCGAGCGGGACCGCCAGCTTCACTCGACTGGCGCGCTGTCCTATCTGCCGATTACCCCGCGCGGTTACCAGCGGGGATGACGCCAGTCAGTGCAGGGTCACCGCCGTCTCGATGAACACCGGCACCCACCCGTCGCAGTCGTCGCCATCGCAGCCGCGCAGGCTGACCACCGTCGCCTCGCCCCTCGCGTAGGCCACCGCGTCCTGGTTCGACACATGGCGCAACGCGCGCTGAGCGTCGATGTCGGTCAACGGTTCTGGGCGGCATCGGGCGCAGTCGCAGCCGCCGGGGGTGGCGGGATCGGCGGGGGTCGTGAGGTCCGCACGCAGCATCGCCCGGCCCGCCCTGGCCAACCCCCCGCCGCCCAGCGGGCCGATGGGGCGCGCGGTGGCGGTGCAGCCGGTCACCGGCCACCTACCCGGCGCGTCATCCATGCCGGGGGCGGTGGAATCTTGCCCTCGCGGGCGCGGCGGGCGGTGTCCATCGGGGTCACAATGTGCATCCCCTGGCCGATGGAGTGGGCCAGCACGTCACAGGCCACCACCGCCGCCGCCAGCCGGTCGGGCTGGTGCTGCCCGGCCTCCCACGTCACCGCCTGCGCCTCGAAGTCGGGCAGGAACCCCGCCACCCGGCACCGCCCGACCTCCAGCGCGGCCAGCAGGCCGGTGGACCGGGCCACGGCGTCACCCTTGCCCCGGTCGGTGCCCTTGGGTGGCCAGCCGGTGACGCGGATGGGCCGGTCAATGCGGAACCGAGCCAGCACCTCGGTGACCAACCGGGTGTAGGTGGCCCGCGCCGCGAACGCCTCCACGGCGATCTCGCTGGCACCCACGTCGGCGGCGAGTTGCACGGCCCGCACCGCCCAGGCGTCCGATGTCATCCGGCCCGACACGTCGGCGATGAGCGCCACCACGCCGTCGGCGGTCAGCGCGGCGGCGATGATGCCCGTCTCGTCGCCCTGGCCGGAATCGGCGGGGTCCACGCCCACCACGATCTTGACCGTCCCCGGCGGCGCGGCGGGCAGCCGCCAGGTGTCAATCCACGCCGCCTTGATCAGCCCGCCCTCGGGCGTGCTGGGGGTGCCCAGATACATCGCCGCCCACGCGCGCGAACCCACCTCCGTTTTGATCTCGCGGAACTGCTCGGCAGTGCGCCCCACGGCGCTGGTCATGGCTACGCCGCTGCGTTCGCGGCCCAGCGCGTCGGGCACCCCGGCGGTGCTGATGGCCGGGATGTTCACACACCGCCACCGGCTGCCGGGCTCGGCGAGCAGCGACCCGGCGATGTCGTCGGGGTGCCACCGGGTCAGCACGACGATGGCCGACGCGCCGGGCATCAGCCGGGTCATCAGGCTGGCCTTGAACTCGGCGGTGAGGCGGCGGCGGTAGGCGTCGCTGTCGGCCTCCTGCGCGCCCTTCACGGGGTCATCCACCAGCAGCACCGACGCACCGAACCCGGTTGTGCTGGAAAGGATGCCACCCGCCAACATGCCGCCCCGGTGACCGGCCACCCGCCAGCGGCCCACGGCCTGCTTGTCCGCCGCCAGGTCGATGCCGACCACGGCGGGGTTCTCGGCGATCAGTCGCCGCGCCGCCGCGCTGTGTTCCTCGGCCAGGGCGTCGCCGTAGGACTTCACCATGACCTCGGCGTCGGGGTCGCGCGACAACAACCACACCGGGAACACCTGCGACGTGAGTACCGATTTGCCGGTCCTCGGGGGCATGGTCACGACCAGGCGGGCGTCCGGCGTCTCGACGGCACGCACCAGTTCGTCAGACAGCAGCTTGATGGCCGGGGTGACGACGTAGCCGGGTATCAATCGCCGTGCCAGTTCCGCCGGGGTGGCCGGACGCCGCCGCTGGCGCGCCGACCCGAGGGCACGGGCGGCAGTCAGCGCGGTCAGTTGGTCGGTCATGCGGCCCTCCGTTGGGGATTGAAACCGGCACACTTGGCGGTCCACAGGTCGGCGCGCCGCCACTGGTGGCCGCAGCGGTCGCACTGGTACTCGCACACCACGCCCTTGCCGCCGCGCCAGGTGACGGCATCGGGTTCGGTCTGGCTGGCCAGGCGCACGCAGCGGTCGGCGTGGTGCCCCGCCGGGTTGCATCGGGGGCAGTAGTCGGGCAACCAGAAGTCGTGGAACGGGTTGGGCGTCATCGTGTCTCCTCGGGTGGTCGGTGGGTGTCGTCGTCGTTGGGTGCTGGCCCACCGCGCTCTACCGAGGCCAATCGGAGCGCGGCGGGGCGGTCAGGTGAGTGGTGGAACGGGGCGCATACCGGCCCGCAGCCCGGCCAGTTGCGAGCTGCCCGGCCCGCCGCCGTCGGTGATGCCCAGCGCCTCGCACACGGCGGTCTCGGTGGCCTCCCCGGTGCGGTGAAGCTGCTTGGCCACGCGGATCACGGCGGGCCAGGCGCGCTCGATGACGGGCTGCACGGCCTGCCCGAGGTAGGTACCGCCAGCGGCGGTCAGCACGCCGCAATCACTACGCCCGCCGCCGTCGAACAGCGCGAACATCTCCCGCTGCGTCGGACGGCGACCACCGGCACGCCACCGCGCCTGTGCCCACGGCCCCGCATAGGCGATCTCCTCGTCACGCCCAAACGGGCGGTCGGAAAAGCTGGTCACACCCTCCACGCCCGACACGCGGCTGTCGCTCACCACAACGGTGCGGAGCTGCGCGCCAAGTACGACACCCGCGACGGCGTGGCCCGCCTCATGGACGCAGATTTCGAGGTGCTGCCGCTGGCGGGCGGTCAGGTCGGCCACGGTCGGCGGGCGCTTGGGTGCGGGCGCTGGCCTCGGCGTGGTCGGCGCGGCGGGGCGGGCCGCAGCGGTGCGGACGGCGGGACGGGCCGCAGCGGCGAGGGTCGCGCGCGCGACCTGTTCGGCCACGGCGATCAGGTCGGCCCTGGTGATGGTCGGCTCGGTGGTCATGGTGGTGTCCTTCCTGGTGGTGGTGGTCATCGCGGGGTGACCGACGCCGGGGCGGCGGTGCGGAACACATCCGGTCCACCACCGTCCCGGCGTCGGTCGGCAGTGACCTGGGTCTGCATGTCGTTGCGTTCCAACAGCTTTCGGGCGTTCTTCTGGCGTTCCCTGCGGTCGCGGGCATCGCCGCGCGCCGCCGCCGCGTCCAGGTGGCGGTCGATGCACGCCGCGCAGGTGTATCCCCACACGCTGCCCCGGTACCGCCAGCACGGCCCGCCGCACGACTGGCAGGCCGGGCCGGTGTAGGTGTCCGGCGCGTCGGTCTCGGTAATCGTCACGGCGTGATCTCCACCGCTGCCACGACGGCCTCGTAGCCCACCAGCACCGACCGCTCGGCCACGGCGACATAGAGGTTGTGGCGCTCGTCCAGCGCCGTGCGGACCTGCGGCACGTCGCGCCACCCGAACAGCGGCGCGCTGGTGGCGACCAGCGTGGAGCCCAGCCCGGCGCGGTAACCGCCGTCGAACACCAGCGAGTGCCCGCCGGGGGTCGTCCACTTCGCACCCGAGCGCGTGATGAGTTGCGCCGCAACGAACACCGGCAGCCACGCGGGCGAGGAATGGACGTAGCCCAGCACGTTGGCCTCGGCGAACTCGGCCTCAATGTGCGCCAGCGCGCCAATCACGTCGGCCACCGCCGGGGTGACGTCCAGGTCGGCGGCATCGACCAGCAGCCGGGCGGCGAACTGGCGGGCCACCACGACCGACTCCCGCAGCCGCATCGCCTGCGCGGCGCGCTGCTCTACCTCGCGCCGCGACGGCTCGGTGGCGTCACAGGAGTCGAACGCCCAGACCACCAGCGGGTCGAACGGGTCAAGCACGCCGCCGCGCTCGCCCTCTTTACGGTCACCGTCAAGGCTGGGGACGCCGCACCAGGGCGCGTCCCACACGCCCACCTGGTCGCCCGGGGAAGTTCGCACCGCGCACCTCCACGCCGGTCAGGTGACGGCTGGCCTCGTCGGTGCCCACCTCGGTCCAGAACACCGACGAGTACAGACCGCCGGGTGCGGGGTTGACCGGCGGTGCCTCGAAATGCACCGGCAGCATGCCGGGGTGGGTGGTCACCGGGAAGTCGGGTAGTGCGGTGGTCATTGCGATCTCCTATGCGTCGATGCCCATAGCGGCCAGTTCGGCGCGGGCACGGTCGTCGGGGTTCTGGTCGGTCGGGCGGTGGTCGCCGTGGTCGTCGCGGTTCAGGCGGCGTTCCAGCGCCGTCGCGGCGTGGTCGATGGTGCGGGCCAGCAGCCGGGCCAGTAGGTCCGACCGCGACGGCTGGCCACGCAGCGCGGCGGCGTTCGGCGGGTGCGACTGCGCCAACAGGGTGGAGAACTCGGCATCGACCGTCTCGGCCATCGCCACCAACGCCGCCGCCCATGCGCCTGTCGCCAGGTCCTCCTCGGTGATGTCGGGCAGCGTCGGGCGCGGGGCCAGGTCCACCAGCGTGGTCACCGCGTAGCGGCGCTTGCCCGGCTCGTTGGCCAGGTGCGCGGTACGGCGGCGGGCATCGGCCTCGGCCACCCACCCGACGACGACGCCGACCAGTTCGTGGACCTCCTCGGCCAGCCACGTCACCGTCGCGGTGGAGCGCAGGAACCGGCTGGGCCGGGCGTCGGCGGCGATCTGTTGCGCCAACGGCGTGACCACATCGGCGATCTCGCGGGCCAGCGACCAGTCGCCGCCGTACTGGCCGACGGTCAGACCAACGCGCCGCCGGTCGCGGTGCTCGGCCTGGCTGTACCGGCGCGGCGGCTGCGGACGCAGTGCGGCGAGCGCGGCAGGTGTGCCGCGCCGGGCGATGACGTGGGACACGTCGGTCATCGGGCCACCGCCTCGGCGTCGGCGTCGGTGTGCTCGGCGATGAGGTCCAGCAGGGCATCGGCGCGTTCCGGCGTCAGGTCCAGGTTCCTCATCAGGAATGCGTGCCGCCGCCACCACGACAGCGCAGCGCGCGCCTCATCGACGCGGGGGCCGTCGGTCTCACCGCGACTAGCCAGGACCCCGAGGCGGGCACGCCACGACTCCATGCTGCGGTCGCGCGGGTGAGCGGGTGGGGCGGCATTGGTGCTTTCGGCTGTGGTCACATTGGTCAGTGTGCCACTAGTGGGTGCAAGCCACTGAGTCGAATTACGTTGGCGTGCAACCATTTTCCCGAGCTATACGGTATTGTCGCTAGCGCTGACGTGGGCGTCTAACCAAACAAGCGCACGAAAACTCGATACGACGTTGCCCGCAATTACGTGCGTGTCGGCGAGTTCGGACGGCCCTACGCTGATGTTGTGCGCGACCTTGACGTGATCGACTCGGAACTGCGACTGCTCGCCGCCGTGCGCCGCACGACGTTGGAGGACAGCGGCACCGGGCCGCGAATCGACATCATCGACGGGCTGCTGGACGAACGGCGCGCCGTCGTCACCGGGGACGGCGATTAGTCGCCGTCGCCACCGCCGCCCGTGAACTCCCGCATGACGTTGCCGACCAACGCAGGCACGTCAATCGACTCGGGATCGGGACGCTTGCGCCCCTCGGCGTAGGCCAGCCGCGCCGCCGCCAGGTCGGCCAACCGCACTGCCTGAATGACGATGACGCGGCGCAGGCCGGGCGACACTTCGCCGCGTTCGTGCGCCACCGCCGCAACGCGCGCAAGGGTTTCCGCGCGCCGGGCGATGCGGACATCGGGGTGCTCGCGGTCCTCGCGCATCTCGGCAGGGACCAGGCCGAACCGGAAGTGCGGCGGCAACTCGACGGGATCAGACGGCGGCGGGATCTTCTCGTTGAGGATGGCCTGATATTTCGACTCGCTGATGGCGTGGACGTAGACCGAGTATTCGATGGCGTCCACCTTGGCCTTGATGCCGGTCTCGCCGCGCAGGAACTCGGTGGGGTACAGCTCCATTTCGGCCACCTCGAACGGGTCCAGGATGCGGTAGGCCAAGGTGTCGGAACGCTGCCCCCGAAGGTGCCGACCGATGCGGGTGCCGAAGTCCTCGCGGGTCTGCCCGACGTAAATGGGTTCGCCGTCGTAGTCGTAGAACGCATAGACGCCGATGCAACTGCCAAGTCGCTTGCCGCTCACCGGGTCCACGGTGTCCAGCGCCTCGGTGAGCAGTTCGCGGAACCCGCGCACGAACGCGGTGGGCATGTCCTTTTTCGCGGGGACCGGCCCGTCCGGCTCGTTGTAGGACGCGACGCCACCGCTAGCCACGCGCGACGGCCTCCAGGTTGACCGGCTGTGCGGCCAACTCACCCCGCAGCAGCGGCATCAGGTAGTGCTTGCCCAGCCAGCCGACGACGGGCACCGCCACGGCGTCACCGAACCCGAACAGCGCCTGATTGGTCCGCGTGCCGTCGAGGTTGTAGGTGCCCGCGCCCATCAGGCGTGCGTATTCCACCGGGGTCATCCAACGCACCTGGAGGCGCTTGTTGCCCAGCCGGACCACGGCCTGTTTCGATGACCCGCCGCGCGCCGTGCGCAAGCAGCCCGAGATGTCGTCGGGGCGCACCTCCCACACCGCTACCCCGGCCCGCGTGCGGCGGTAGGCGGTGCGGTACTTGATGCCGGTCTCGCGCTTCAACTCGGCCACGCGGGCGCTCTGCGTCGGCGACAGCGACGACACGAACGCCGCCGTGCGGTCGATGTCCCACCACCGCTCATCATCGAGCGGTAGTTCCTCAACCAACGCCGACAACCCCGCCGTCATCGGTGCGGGCGGCGCGGGCAGGTGGGCGCGGTGGGTGCGGAGTTTCGGGTCGCCGTAGACCCACTGGAGGTAGTCGGGCCGCAGCTCGCTGTGCGGCTCGGTCGTGTCGGCGGGCGGGTTCTGCGCACCGACGACGAACAGGCGGGGGCGCGACTGCGGCACGAACCGGCGGGCGTCGAGTGCCAGCACGTCCACCGAGTAGCCCAGCCGGTTGAACTCGGCGATGGCGGCGGTGAGGTCGTCACCGCCGTGCGACGTGGCCAGGCCGGTGACGTTCTCCAGCACGATGACCGGCGGGCGGTTGTCTTCCCCCATGCCGTCAATCAGCTTGGTGAAGTCCCAGAACACACCCGACTCCGAGCCGGCAAAACCGGCACGGCCACCGGCCAGCGACAGGTCGGTGCAGGGCGACGACGCCCACGCCAGTGCCGCATCAGTCGGCAGTTCTGCAGGCTGGACCTTGCCGATGTCGCCGAGGGCGAATGTGTGGCCGTCGGACTCGCCGAACTGGCCCACGTACATCGCCCGTTTGTCGGGTTCGTAGTCGTTGGCCCACGCCACCTCGAACCCGGCACGCTCCAGCCCCATACGGGCGAGGCCGATACCGGCGAAAAACTCGATGGCCTTGGGCTTGGCACGGGCGCGAATCGAACGGACGTTCCCCACGGAGGGAAACAGTAATCCCCCGCGCGCTGGGGTTGCGTGAGGCTGCGCCGGATTGCGTGGGATTGCGTCGGGTTGCGTGCGATTGCGCGGGATAGCGTCGGGTTGTGGCCGAGTCGTGGGCGTCGAGCGAGCACGCGCGCCGGTCGATGCAGGGCAACCGCAGCCGCGACACCGCGCCCGAACTCGCCGTGCGCCGACTCGTCCACGCGATGGGTCTGCGCTACCGGGTGGACGCGCGCCCGCTGCCCACACTGCGCCGCAAGGCGGACCTGGTGTTCACCCGCCGCCGGGTCGCGGTGTTCATCGACGGGTGTTTCTGGCACGGGTGCCCGCAGCATCACCGCCAGCCGTCCGCGAACGCCGACTACTGGACCGCCAAGGTGGCGCGCAACCGCGCCCGTGACACCGCCACCGACGAGGCACTGACGGCGGCGGGCTGGACCGTGCTGCGGTACTGGGCGCACCAGCCGCCCGCCGAGGTGGCCGAGGCGGTGCGCGCCGCCGTCACCGACTTACAGCCCCGCTAGATCAGTCGGAGCACGCCGCCGTCGTAGTGGTGCTCATCTCGACCGAACCGGCCCGACGGTTCGCCGTTGTCCCACTGCACCACCGCCTGGTCGCCGTCGATCTCTACGACGCTGCCCTGCCAGCCCGACCGATTTTCAACGCGGTCACCGACTTTGAGTAGTTCCATGCGTCGGACGCTACGCCGGGGCACCGACTTGGCGCAGATTCAAAGTCAGCGCGAGAAGTGGCCGAACTATCGCCCGTCCCCGTCGGCGAGGTAGCGGTACAGCGTGGCCCGGCTGACGCCCAACGTGTCGGCGATGGTGGGCACCGGCTCGCCGCTGTCGCGCATCCGGCGGGCCAGCGCCGCCTTATCGGCATCGAGTTTCTTGGGCCGACCGATGGGCATGTCACGCGCCTTGCGCGCCGCGCGGGACGCGGCCCGGCGTTCGCGGCCCAGCTCCAGCTCCAGCTCGGCAAGCGAGGCCAGCACCCCGGCGACCATGCGCCCGGTGGCGTTCGAGGTGTCGATGCCCTCACGCAGCGACCGCAGCACAATGCCCTGCTGACCAAGGTCGCGGATGGTCAGCATGACCTCGGCGGCGTTGCGGCCCAGGCGGTCGATGCCGACCACCACGATGGTGTCGCCGGGCCGGGCGTAGTCGAGCACAGCGGCCAGGCCGGGCCGCTGTTCCTTGGTTGAGGTGCCGGTGAGCTTGTCGGTGTAGACGCGGGCCGGGTCCACCCCGGCGGCGGCGAGCGCGTCGGCTTGGGCGTCCAGCGATTGGTGGCCGGTGCTGACGCGGGCGTAGCCGAGCAGCGTGCCGGTGGCGGTGGATGCGGTCATCGGGCCACCCACGTCCAGCCGTCGAGCGCGTACAGGGGCACGCCGTCGTCGGTAACCCCAACCACGGTCCAGCGGTCGATGGTGCCCTCGGTGTCGGTGAAGATCAGCGCGCCGTCGCCCTCGGTGACGGTGCCGTTCCAGGCACCGTTGGGGTCGTTGTCTGCCCACGCCGCCACGAAGCGCGAGAACTCGGCGGCGGTGGTCACCGGCACGGGAAACCCGTTCCAGGGTTCGGCGAACCCGACGGCAGCCAACGTCAGCGCCGGGAACTCGGCGAAGATGTCGTTAGCGGCCTCGGTGTCGATGGTGACACGGTGGTCGGTGGGTTTGGTCATGCCGTCAGTCTATCTCAAAAGTGGTGCGCGCATGGTTTCGATACGCGACAACTTTCGAGACATGCCACCTGGCGCAACTGACTGATCTGCCCGGCCACCCGGCGGTGTATCAAATCTAAAGTTTCGAGACGACGGTTAGCGCACGCTGCTGCCCGCAGCCCACGCCGCCAACGGGTCGTATTGGTCCGGTCGCGGCGAGGTCGGCGGCGGCGGGACCACGGCGAGGGCGACCGGCGCGGGGTCGGGCACGTCATCGGCAGCGGGCACGTCGGCACCGTTGTCGTCGGACGGCACCGTCTCGGGGTCGTGCGCCTCGCTGGGGAGCAATACCGGCTCGGGTGGGACATCGGCAGGGGCGGCGCTGCTGGCCCCCTCACCGGCCCGCTGGCGCGCGACGGCCAGCCACTCGGCCAGTTCGTCGGCGGGCACGCCGTCCAGCGCGAGCACCTGGCGGGCGATGTCGCACTGGAGCGACCACGCAGGGTCATCCGGCCCGACGACCTCCCCGACCAGCGCGCGCAGCTCGGCGACGGCCTGGCCCTCCAGGTCGGTCGGCGACAGCGTGCCGTCGGCAATGTCGCGGGCGACCGATGACGCAGCCTTGATGGCGTCCTCGGGGGTCATGGTGGTCATCGTTCGATCTCCTCAACGTCGGCGTCGATGATGGTGCCGCTGATGGCGTTCTGCGGCTGGCGTGTGGCGACCAGCGCCAGCAGTTCGGACTCCAGGCGGTCAATGACGGCGGTGGCGTCGTGGGTCACGCTCACGTCCACCTCGGTGCGGGCGGGCGCGTAGACCCCGGCGAGCTTGGCCCGTTCGGTGACGATGCCCCGCAATTCCTTGCTGTAGCCCAGCGCGGTGTCGTCGTCGCCGCCCTCGATGGCGTGTGCGTAGCGGGTGAAGTTCTGCCGCTGGAGCAGCCGCAGAGCGCCGTCGTGGCGGGCGCGTGCCTGTTCGACCGTTTCCGCCGGGGTGGCGTCATCGAGTCGCTTGACCGCCAGTTGCGCGGCCTGGCGGCTGCGGTAGCCGAGCGCGTCGGCGATCTCCTGCCACGTCGCGCCCGTGAAACTCATCCGCGCCGCCTGCTCGGCACGGTGTCGCGCCTCCAGTCGGTTCGTCATGGTCAACATCTTGTCAACAAACCGTGCAGAACCAGAACACCGAGTTTTGCGGTGAACTCGGTTGCGGCGCTGCTTGATTCGCGTGCCACCGCCCCGGTCGGGCGTGCCGTGGGTCGGTGTTCACTGCCACCGCTCGCCCCCGTCACCGCCCGGTCCACGGCCACCCGCCGCCGTTCACGCCACCGCCCCGGTCGGTTCTCCACCACACCGCCCTCCGATGCCGACCGATTACACCGACTGCGCCCACGGGATGGCCAAGTGCGCCGGTCCTATAAGGACCGGGCGCACTCGGCGCACTCCCTGTCGGTCAACCGGCGCACTCCGGCGCACTTATCGTTGAAAACAATCCTTGACCTGGTGTTATGAATGCGCGGGGTCGGCACCCGCGCACACCCGCGCATTCCGGCGCATTAAACCCCGACATTCACGGTTTTATGCACGTCGCCGCAGGTCACAGCGTGTTTCCGAGTGCGCGGGGTGAGCGCGGCGCACTCGCGCGGCGACCTGCGGGTTTACCGCGCCGCATCGAGGGGCTACCGGCGCAATTAATCCCGTAAAGGTCGGTGTTGTCACCGCCTCGCCGCTACGCCGGGTTATCGCAGGTCGGGGCCAGTTTCGGTCCCACGGTCGTGCGCGATTCACGGTGACGCGCCGAACCGCGCGCACCACGGCGCTTACCGGACCGCGCGGTGCGCGCGGGAGTGCGCCGGACTGCGCCAGCGCACTCGGCGCGGTCAGGCGGCGGGGTTGGCGTAGATGTCGCCGTTGCGGTCGGCGGCGTGCCACGCGGGCCGTCGGTCGGTGCCCTGGTTGACGACGTAGCCGAGCGTGTCGAGACGTTCCAGTGACCGCCGCAGGCGCGTGCGCGACAGCTTGCGGGTCTCGGTGGGCAGGTCCTCCAGGCTGCGCAGCGACAGGCCGGGGTGGTCGTTGACGAGCGACCAGGTGATGTCGTCGTCCTTGTGCGCCCCCGCCCTGGCCCGGTCGGCGTTGGGGGTGTTGGCGCTCAACGTCAGTCGGTAGTCCGCGCCCCGCGCGAGCAGTGCGGCGGGCACGTCCACGTCCAGGCGTCCGGTGGCCGAGAACAGCCGTGGGGTGTCGGCAGCGGGCGGGCCGTCCAGGCGGATCGTGGCCAACGTGTCCACACTGCCCTCGATGCTGCTGTGGCCACGCGCGCCCTTGGTGGGGTCCTTGCCGAGGTGGTGGACGATGACCAGCCCGGCGGCGGCGCACTCGACGGCCAGCGCCTTGATGCCGTCGATGATGTCCGACACCTGCGCCGAACTCTCATCGACCTGCGCCGCCGCCAGCACGGTGTAGAGGCAGTCCACGACGATGACCGACCCCGGCGCGATCAACTCACGCCACCGCGCCCGCGTCGTCTCGTTGCGCAGGTCGAGCAGGCGGCTACGGCCCCGCAGCGGGTGCAGGTCGATGCGGCTCAAGCTGTCGGCGTCTATGCCCACCTTGGTGTATTCGTGGTGCAGCATCGCCGGGGTCATCTCGGTGTCCAGCAGGGCCACGCGCGCCCCGGCGGGCAGATGGGTGGTGAACCGTCCCAGAAACTCGCCACCGCCGAGCACGGCGCGGACCAGCTCCACGACGGTGGTCGTCTTACCGGCCTTGCGCTCGGCGAACAGGCCGAGGCTGCCGTCCATCGGCACCAACTCGTCCACCAACCAGGCGGTGTCCGGCGGGGTGTAGTTGGCCAGGTCGATGCGACCGGGAATCTCGATGGCGGCAACGGCTTTCGCCGCCTCGGTGGCACGGGCGTGCTCGGTGGCCCGCAGCCGGTCCTCGGCGTCCCAGGCGCGCACGATGCGGGCCGACTCGCCGAGGGCGACCGTGGTGGCGTCGGCGAGCGCCACGATAGCGTCCGACGGCGCTCCCCGCTCCCACAACTCGGCGGCGGTGAAGGACACCGGGCGGTGCTTGCGGTCGCCCATCACGGCGGCGTAGGTGTTCTCGGCGCGTGCGTTCTCGATGACCGCCACCGCCCACCGCTCGCCCTCGGTGGCGAGCGCGTCGATGGTCGTCAGCGCGACCTTGCGGTTGGGGTCCAGTCCCTTTGTCGCCGCCCGCAACCCGGCCCGCCGGACGGTGGCCTCCGACTGCTCCCACTCCTGGCCGTGCTCGGCGTACCACCGCCCCACGTCAGCCTCCGAGGGGGCGCGGTCGATCAGCCCGAGCGCCAGGGCGTCGGCCACCAGGATGCTGCGCAACGCGGCCACCGCGTCGTAGCCGCCCTTGCCCTTGCCCTTGTGAGCTTCCCCGTGGCCGCGCCGTGCTCGGCGGCGTATAGCCCACCCACGACGGTCGCGGCCTGCGCCGAGCCGTACTGCGCGTTCTCGGCGTGCTTGGCGTTCGTGCGCCGGGTGTTGAACGGGTTGTGGCCCTCGTCGCCGGGACGCCGCCCGTCCATGTCGGTGTCGCGGTCGGTATCAGTTGGCGTCCCGGCGTGCCCGTTGGTGATGGCCTTGCCAAAGTCGGCGGGCAGGCTGGCCAGGAGGTCGGCTGCGCTGTGGTGGCCGTCGGTGCTGGCCCCGGCGGCACCAGCGTGGTTGCCGCTCGGAGCGGTATTCTCGGTCATGTCTCCTACTTCGTGGTGATGGGGAGTCGTTGGGGTGGTGCCGTCCGGCACATCGCGCCGAGGCCAAACGCGCGAGTCGGGCGGCATCACTGTCTCAAGTGGTTGTGCGCGTTCATGTTTGGCGCGCAGCCATTCACCGCGACGCCGCGATGGCGGCGGGGATGACCGGCTTGAGCAACGCGTTCACGTCGGCCACCTTGACGCGATAGGCCGAACCGGGCGTGTTCTGGAGGCGGTAGGCGGGCAGGTCACCGCGCTCGATCAACTCGCGGAACGTGGGCACCGAGTAGCCCGTGCGGGCGGCGGCGCAACGCAGCGATTCGTACTCGGGGGTTGGGGTGTTGTTGCGGGTGGACACGTCGATCTCTCCTCTGACCTCGCCGTAGCCGATGAGGGCCGGGTGGCCCCTCTCGGGTCGGGCGGGTCAGTCCCGCCGATAACGTCACGAATATAGCGCGGTTTCGTGTGAATGCGCCACATTCCGCGCAGAACGCGCCGAACGAATCACATTGTGCCGGTTGAGTTTCCCGACTTTTACGGTGTTCTGGTCGCCATCGCCGACAGCTTATCGGCCAGCTCGGCGGCGCGGCCCTCGGCGGTGTGCTGGTAGCGCATCGACATCGCAGGCGTGGTGTGGCCAAGCCGGTCCATCAGCTCGCGCACCGTCGCGCCGGTATGCGCGGCCATCACGCCTGCCGTGTGGCGCAGGTCGTGGAAGTGCAACTGCGGCTGCCCAATCTCCTCGCGCGCGGCCTCCCACGCCGTGCGGAACCGCTTCTCCCCGGCGAACGACCCGGTGGACGGCTCAACGAACACCAGCGCGTCGTCACCGTCGGCGACGTGGCGCTGGAGGTGGTCCAAGACGGCGGGTCGGACGTGGGGCGGCACGCTGACCGAGCGTCGGGACTCGCGCGTCTTGGTCGGCCCCACCTCGAACTTGCCCTCCCGGTACGTCACCGACCGTTCGATGCGCACGGTGGACCCGTCGGCGGCGATGTCGCAGCGGCGCAGCGCGAACACCTCGCCCTTGCGCAGCGCGCACCAACCGGCCAGCAGCACGGCCAGGCGGGCGTCGTCGGGCATCTTGTCGGCCAACTCGGTCAGTTGGGGAGCGTCGAGCAGCACCACCGACCGCTTGGTGTGCTTCACCTGCGCCGCGCCCTTGATGCGGCACGGGGTGCGTTCGATGAGGTCGTCCGCCACGGCGGTGTTGAACAAACCGTTGAGGACGGCGTACGCCCGCGCGTTGCGGGTTTCGTGCTCGTTGCCCAGCCCGGCGTACCAGGTGCGGACGTGCTCGGGGGTGACCTCGGCCAGCCCGAGGTCGCCCAACGCCGGGAGAATGAGGTTGTCCAGGTGCCCTCGGTAGTTGTCGCGGGTGCGGCGGGTCACCGTGCTCTTGTTGTCCAGCCACGTCTTGGCGTAGGTGCGCAACGTCAGCTTCTCGGCCTGGCGGCGGGCGGCGCGTTCGGCGGGTGGCGTCCACTCCCCCGGTCGGCGGCGGTCCAGGTCGATCAGGTCCTCCTCGGCCTGTAGCCAGTGCCCGGCGCTGCCCTTGGTCGGAAATGTCGCCAACGCCTTATAGACGGCCCCGTTGTGCAGGTAGCTCGCTTGCCACCGCCCCGAGGGCAGCTGGCGCATCCGCCCGAATACCCGCCGCGTGCGCTCGGCCTTTGCCGACGCCCTCTGTCCCGCCATGCCATCATCCCCGTTCCGTGCAACGTCCGTGCAATAGTGACCCTATCGGAACCCGGCAAAACCTCACGGTTAGAAACGGTGCTTTACGTCGATTGATGCAGGTGTGACTGTATTTCGCCTAGTCGCAAGCGGTATTGAACGGCCCGGCTCGGCTAATTCGAATCCTGCCGGTGGCACTAGTGTTTTTGCAGTTCAGCGCCCTAAGCGGTTAGCTTAACCATCAGCCGCGGCCTGGCCTGGTCGGTGCTTGGTGGGTGATTGATTGGCACCAGATGGCTGGCGTTGATTGGCGATGGTCAGTCGCGCAGCTGCGTCGAGGCGCGAAGCCATGTCGTCGAGGTCGGTGGGGAACAGACCCGCGTAGTGGTTCAGCGTGGTAGCCGCCGACTCATGGCCCAGCAAGCGCGCCACCGCGACGACCGACGCACCCTCTTGGATGGCCAGCGATGCGGCGGTATCGCGAA
Organism: uncultured Actinomycetota bacterium; assembly: GCA_963712615.1. Taxonomy (GTDB): domain Bacteria; phylum Actinomycetota; class Actinomycetes; order Mycobacteriales; family Mycobacteriaceae; genus Mycobacterium. Next base: position 4,768,626 of record CAVQIO010000002.1, on the reverse strand, counting down.
GGTTGTGGGGAGTGATGTTCAGTCCAAGCGCCTCGACCGCGGAATCGAACACATCGCGTCGCCAATTGCGATTGCGCAGCGGTGTGCCCGACGCGGAAGGAAAAACCAATTCGCCCCCGTGCCTTAGAGCCTTATAGGCTGCCAGCTCGCCTGACACGATCTCGGGAACGGGCACTGTGCGTGCCTGGTGATTCTTTACCGGCGATAATTCGCCTCGTGGTGCTTCCTCCGAATACGCCCGAGCGACGCGCAAGGTTCTAGTCTGCAATTCGACGTCAGACCATCGCAATGCCGCGAGCTCGCCCCAACGCAGACCGCAATATCCGGCGACGAGCACGAGCAGACGGTCTCTCGCTTCGTCGACTTTTCCCGCTAGCCCGGATCGTTCACGGGTGATTGGGGTTGTCGCGTGTGAATGCACGGAAGTGCCTGTCCGGCGGGGGATTCTTGGACTTGCGACGGTTCAAGTTTCTCAAGCTGGAAGGCACTCCGTAGGTGAAGCGTATGGCAGGTCCCCGATAGTCGGACCACGTCGTTTTAGAGTCGTATGTGGTTGATATCAGTGGATCTCGCAGCCTGCACTGGTTGGTGGGTGTGGGTGCATCGGGCAGCGTACTCGGCCGGGGTCAGGTAGCTCAGTGATGAGTGCCGATGCCGATGGTTGTGGTCGTCTTTGAAGTCCTCGATCACCACCCGCGCTTCGAGGAGACTCGTCCAGTGGTTGCGGTCGAGGCACTCCTTGCGTAGTCGGTTGTTGAAGGATTCGATGTGCCCGTTGTTCCACGGCGTGCCCGGTGGGATGTAGCAGATGCCGATCCGGTCACCGCAGAACTGTTGCAGCACATGGGAGATGAACTCCGGACCGTTGTCCATTCGCAACACCAACGGCGGGCCGTCCCCTAACGTGAACGCCTTGTCCAACTCCTCGGTCAACCTCTGCGCGGTGATCGAGCGCTCCACGATGTTCATCAACGACAGCCGGGTGTGCTCGTCGATCATCGAGGCGATCTTGATGGCCTTACCGTCGACGGTGGAGTCGAACTGCAAGTCAAGCGCCCATACGACTTTAGGTGCATCGGCTTGCACCTGTGGGGTTGAGCTGATGCCGGCGCGTTTGCGGGGGTGGTAGATCCGGACCTGCACACCCCTCTTCCTTCCGCAGCCGGTGCACCTTCTTCTTGTTCACCCCTACGCCCAGGTCGTGCCTCAGGGTGCGCCCACGCGCGACGGAACCCATGCACCGGGTGTTCGCGTGCCTAGGTGCCTAGCGTGGCCCTCAGGCCCGCATCTGGATCGGTGGGTGTCTGCGTGATCGGGATGCGGGCGTAGGTCGAACGAGGCAGCCCAACTGCTTTGCACGCCAACCGGTTCGACAGGTTCATCGTTGTGACGAGCATGTCCACGGCGCGGCGCTTGGCAGCCGGGTCTAAAATTTTCCCCGCGCCACCTCCCTCAATGCGTCGTTCTCCAGCTCGGTGTCGGCGAGCAGGCGTTTGAGCCTGCCGTTCTGCTCGCGCAGCTCCTTGAGTTCCTTCGCTGCGTCGGTATCCATCCCGCCGTACTGGCGTCGCCAGTTGTACAACGTCGCCGCCGACACCCCGAGCTCGGCGGCGATCTCCTCTTGGGTCTTGCCCGCCGCGGTGAGCTCATCAGCACACCGCAGCTTGCAAACGATGTCCTCAGCAGAGTTCCGCTTCCATCCAGCCATTTCTTCACCGTCCTATCCGCCCAGGTCACGGGCAACAGGACTCTAAAACAAGACGGCCCCGTCTACTGGGAACATGCCACGTACTTCGTGGTCTGTCGGGTTGAAAGTATCGGGCGGTGGGACGGGTGTGATAGCCCATGTCGGTAGTGCTGGCCTGCGACTTTTGGCTGATCGGACTGGATTGACCGGCGTGTTGTCGGCGGCGTTGACGCGTCGGTCGTTCCTGCCACGCCATGATCGGGGACAGGTGCTCTGCGAGGTGGCGGTCATGCTCGCTGACGGCGGTGAAGCGATCGCTGACATCGCGGTGCTGCGGCATCAGTCGTCGCTGTTGGGGTCGGCGGCGTCTGCGCCGACGGTGTGGCGCGCCCTGGCCGAACTGTCCCCGGCCCGATTGGCCAAGATCGATAAGGCCGGTGCCCGGGTACGCCGCCGCGTCTGGTCGCTGCTGCCTGAGGGGTTGCGGCCTCGAAGGTCGCCGACACCGATCTTGGTGATGTTGTGGTGTTGGATGTGGATGCCACGATCGTCGTGGCTCACAGCGAGAAGGAGTCGGCGGCACCAACATTCAAGGGCAGCTTCGGCTTTCATCCGATCGCTGTGTGGTGTGACAATACCACCGAACTACTGGCTGCCCGGCTGCGTCCGGGTAATGCCGGAGCCAACACCACTGCAGATCACCTTGAGGTGCTCGCCGCGGCGATCACCCAGATCCCCCGCTCGCACCGCAAGAACATGTTGATCCGAGCGGATGGCGCCGGAGCGTCCCACGGGCTGCTGGACTGGCTGACCGATCACAATCAGATCCGCGGGCGTCGGGTGGAGTACTCGATCGGCTTCGCGCTCACCGAAGCGTTGCGTCAGGCGATCATGCTGGTGCCCGAGAAGGTGTGGGAACCCGCCCTCGACGCCGACGGCGGGGTCCGCGCCGGTGGGGATGTCGCCGAGCTCACTGGGTTGTGCGACCTGCATACCTGGCCGGCAGGGATGCGGGTCATCGTGCACCGGGAGCGGCCTCATCCAGGTGCGCAGTTGTCGATCTTCGAGGAACGTGACGGGTGGCGTTATCAGGTGTTTGTCACCAACACCGCCACCGGTCAACTGGCCTTCCTGGAGGCCCGCCACCGCGCCCACGCCCGTGTCGAAGACCGTATCCGCCACGCGAAAGACTCTGGCTTGGGCCGGTTTCCGTCCCGCGATTTTGCGATCAACACCGCCTGGCTGACCGCCGTAGCCATCGCTGCTGACCTCGTTGCCTGGCGGCAACTACTTGCGTTGACCGGGCCACTGGCCACAGCTGAACCCAAAGCTTTGCGTTACCGCCTGCTGCACGTCCCAGCCCGACTGACCCACAGCGCCCGACGCCGATGTCTCCGCATCCCGGCCACCTGGCCCTGGGTCAACGATCTCGTCGGCGCCTTCGCCCGAATCGCCGCGATCGCGCAACCGGCCTGACCCACCGTCCACTGCAACCCAGGAACCTGGAGAACCGCACACCGGCAGCGCCAGCCGGCCCACAGCCATACCTACCCAGCAGAATCCGACGAACTCAACCCAACCCCGGCAACTCAACAACACCGTGAATGACCGGGACTAGACGCCACAGCTCGTCATGAGTCAACGGCCGCGGGTCATTGCCCTGCACCTTGGACAGGCGGATACCCGCAGCAGGATTGCGCTGGATTGCACTGTCGCGCACGGCGTAGTCGAACACCCTGCGCAAAACGCCGAGCGAATGGCGTGCGGTCGCAACAGATTGCGTGCGCGATAGGTCAGCGGCCCAGGCCTGTACCTCGGACGGCCGCACAGAGACGAGAGGCCGGCGCCCGAAAGTTCCTGCGATCTGCTTCGCGATCACACCGCGAATTTTGCGCGTGGTGGCCGGTTGGCGAACCGGCTGGGCGTCCAGCCAGATCTGGCACCACTCCCCAACTGGCCTGTCCCCTGCTCCGGGATCAGACCACACTCCGGAGCGGAGGCCGTCCGTCTGGCGCCGTTCCCATTCCTGCGCGTCACGTTTGCGCTGAAACGTCCGCGACGCAACATATCGGCCGCGGTAGTAGATGCGAGCGCGATAGACCCGTGCACCGTTTGGACCAATACGCGGTTCAATCACCCGGCCTCCCAGCGTGATTCACGCCAGACGTCGAGCCACTCATCGACGCGCAGTCGCCAAGCGCGAATGCAGCCGACGCTCACCGTCAACCGCTCTGCGAGCTCGCGGATCGTCAGCAAGGTGCCGAGTTGATGCGTATCAGCCCGTGGCTTCGGCTGTTTCGAAAACGCAAGCACTTTTGCCGGTATCTGAGAGGCAGCCATCGAGTGTCCTTCGTTGATGTATCCGATTAGTTGGGATCATCGGCCACCACATGACGATCTCGCCACCACCGCAGCCAACTCAGCCCGAAATCGGATTCGCCAGCGGTGGCCGAGCTTCGTGGCGTTCAGTCGTGACGTCGGAGTCCTCGCATAGGCTCTAATAGGGACCCATTCGGCTACAACTGTTGTTTACGAGTCACTTCCACGCGATGCGGCGTAGGCGTGATTCCGGAGCTGCCGTACGTGGCTGGGTGGACCAGCCCTGAACTCTTCGAGTTGCCAACCACAGCGCGAGTCTTCGAATCGCTGGCTGGCTCGCGCTTCACCCGAGTAACGCATGACATTGACCGCCCTCGCCGACGCGCGCCGCCACGACGTCGACCAACGCCGCCGACGGGTGGTCCACGCATTGGAGGCGATGGTCCACGACAGCTCGGAAATCACGATCTCCTCCGTCGCGCGCGCCGCCCGCGTGCACAGGTAATCCAAACAGCGGACGCACCACACGCATTGTCGACCCAACGATCGGGAGTCGTCTCACGCCGATCGCTGGAGGCAGACAACCTCAACCTGCGGGAAACCAACCGGCGCCTCGCCAACCACATAGCCGACCTAGAGCGTCACCTGTCCGAATACCTAGGTGAGCAAGCATTTCACCGCACCGGCCTCGGAGCCGGGCAAGACCACACGAACCTCGAGGCCGCGATAGTCCAACTCGAACAGCAAGTCCTCGACCTCAAGCACCTACTCGAGGAACGCGACGAAGAACTCGCAGCAGCCCGGAAAGCGCATCGCCAGTACATGGCTAACACCAACCGGCGCCGGGAATAGCACAGCAGTCCGATGGACGAATGGGACGACCAGTGGCTCGACCAAACTACGACAAGCAGTGGGTTACGTTCCCCACATTCCTGTGAAGGTCATCCTGATTCCAGGTCGGAACACTCGTTCAACGCGTATCGGCCGACACAGTGCGCACTCCCGCACTGGTTTACCGCCGAGCCCCCTGCGGCAACCTCGTAGTCCCGGCTCAGCTTCCTCAGATTCCCACCCAACACGCCGACTCGACTCGAGCGTCGACACACACGGGTGACGATATGCGCTCATCATCACAACACCAGATCACGCGCCGGCCGAGGTTGAAGCAGTTGTGCGGGCACTGGCTCCGATATAATCCAAGTCATGGAAAGAGCTGATGTCCTTAAACTTTCGGATGCGCATATCGCGTTTTGGGATGCGGGCGACGGCGATCCTGTGTTGCTGGTCCACGCATCTTTTGGTGCAGAGTGGTTTGCCCCAGTCGCCCGGTTGCTATCTGGCTATCGGGTCGTGCGAACGCACCGCGCAGGGTATGGCCGCAGTCTTGATCTCGAAGGCAAATTAAGTCTTGTTGACCATGGTCGGCACCTCGCTGAAGTCCTTCGCGCGCTGTCGATTGAGCGGGTTCACGTGGTCGGTCACTCGTCTGGCGGCAGCATCGCGTTGCAGCTGGCTGCGGACTACCCGGCGCTGGTGCAGTCGCTGGTTCTGCTGGAGTCGGCGTTCCCCTACGCGCCGGATGAGCCGAAAAGCGATGCGATGCGCCATGCAATTCAGGCCGCCAAAGAAGACGATCTGGAGCGGGCATTCACGTTCTTTCCAGGAAGCGTTTGCAGCGCGGGCTACCGTCAAGTCTTCATGCACGCACTGGGCGCGGAGGGGCTTGAGGCGTCGATTCTCAGCGGACGGTACTTCTTCGATCATGAGATTTCTTCTTTGGCAGAGTGGAATTCGGACGCCGCTCACATCGAAACACTCACCCCGCCGACGCTGTTGGTCGAGGGGGAAGGGGTACGGCTAAACAACCCCTACCGCGCGCGGAACGCGTCGCTGGCCCGACGCCTTCCTCATGCCGAGCGTCTTTCCATACCTGGCGTCACCCACGCCATGCCAGTCGAGAATCCCGCGCTCATCGCGCAGACCATTCTCGACTTCCTCAGCTCCCACGCGTTTGATCCAGTCAGTCAGAGGTAACCCTCCCTAAGCCTCGGTGATGTGCCCCGGGTTCGGCGGTGTCGCCATACTTGGTTCAGGCCACGGGTTGGGTGGATTGGTGTAGCAGTTCGAACTCTATCGGAGTGCGCATCCCAAGGGCGGAATGGCGGCGTTGCCGGTTGTGGAAGATCTCCAGGTAGTCGAAGATCGCGTTGGCCAACTCGATGCGTGTCTTCCAACGTTTGCGGTTGAGTAGTTCGGTTTGCATTCTGCCCCAGAAGGATTCGATCATCGCGTTGATGCTCCTATATCGGTCAAGCGGCGCATGCGGTGGTCTGCGGAGTCATTCGCAAAGGGCGCATGAGAGACCATATTTCGCGGGCGAGTAGGCGTTTGAGGCAGCGGATGATCTCGGGTTTGGTCTTGCCCTCGGCGGTTCGACGAGCCACGTAGATTTTGGTGGGTTCGTGGTGTTGCATGCGCACGATGACGGTGCGGTAGAGCGCGGCGTTGGCTTGGCGGTGCCCGCCGCGGTTGAGCCGGTGTCGGGTGGTCTTGCCCGAGGATGCAGGGATGGGCGCCACGCCGCACAGCCGGGCCCACGCAGGCTCGGAGCGCACTCGCTGGGGATTGTCGCCGGCGACGATGAGCATCTGGGCGGCGGTGTCGGCGCCGATCCCGAACGCAGTACCCAGTTGTGGTGCGACGAGGTTGGTCAGCTCGGCGAGCAGCTTTTCGTGGGTGGTGATCTCAACGTTGAGTTGTTCCCAGCGCCGTGCGATCGAGCGCAGCGTGTGTTTAGCGGCAGCCTCCACCGTGGTGATGGGACCGGGACGCAACCCTGCGCAGCGGTGGATCAGCGCCATCTTCGATAACGGCTGCAATTGCTCGCGCAAAGCGGTGGGAGCATTGACCAGAATCGCCTTCAACGAGATCATCGCTGACGTACGTGCCTTGACCGCAACATCTTTGGCGACTTTGACGGTGCGGATCATCTCCACCACACCATCAGCTGACTTCGGGACCGCATCAGCGTGACCGGCCAACACTGCGCGAGCGGCGTTCTCGGCGTCGAGGAAGTCAGATTTACCCCGCAGGCGTCGGTCGCGGCGATCGGTGCGCATCACCTCGATGACGCCGATGTCACGGCGGCGCACCGCGGCCGCCAAGCCGGCACCGTAGGACCCGGTGCCCTCAATCGCGAAGGTCAGCAAATGACCGTGAGTCATGGACCAGTCAATCAGCTGGCCATAGCCAGCGCCGTCTGCGGTGAACTTCTCAGTGCCCAGAATGCCGCCGAAGTCATCGAGTGCCACCGCGACGTGGACGTACTTGTGCGTATCGACGCCGATCACGACTCGACCGCGGCGCCGGTCAGGGTTCATGCTTGTCATTGCGACCTTCCAACGGGGTTGTGACGCTGGCCGGTCGGGTGGACGGGACTGTGATGGGACCTGGTGAGGGTCAGGCTCCTATGAGGTCACTGCCCGCCCGGCCAGCACCATGTGGTGCGGCCACCTGACAGACGACAGATCAACAGCCAGGACACCCAAACCTCGGGGTCAGTCATAGACAAGAGTCAGGCCATCAGGCGGCCAGAACCATTCTCACCGTCATAGCTGTCCCCAACCGAACCCATCGACGGCACCGGCCCGGACCGCTTGGCGCGATCGGTGAAGGCCCATGAGGTGAATTGCACTCCGTGATCGGAATGGATGATCCCGCCCGATTGGGGCTCGCGGTTGGCGATGGCCATCCCGAGAGCGTTGGTGACCAGCGCCGCGGTCTGGCTCGAGTCGATCGACCACCCGACCACCCTGCGGGAGAACGTGTCCAGCACGACCGCGCAGTACACCTTGCCCTCGTAGGTGCGATGCTTGGTAATGTCGGTGCCCCACACCCGATTTGGAGCCTCGCGCGTGAACATGCGTTCCACTAGGTCACTGGCCGTTGGCGTCTCGTGGCGCGCTCGCGGACGCCGGTTGCCCGGCAACCCCTTGATCGCCGCACGGGCCATAAGCATCTCGACTTGGCCGTGTCCGACCTGCAGACCCAAACCCAAGGTGAGCTCAGCGTGGATCCGTTTGGATCCATCGGTGCCCCGCGAGGCGGTGTGCACCGTGCGGATCTGATCGGTGAGCCATATGTGGCGAACCGCCCGCGCCGACGGTGGCCGGCAGCGCCACTCGTAGTAGCCCGACTCGGCCACTGCCAGTAGCCGGCATGCTTTCTGCACCGGCAATCTCTCTGCGGCCATGGACGCTATGGTCGCGTACCGCCTTTTGGGTCGTGTGGCTCCCGCAGCAGTTCACGGGCCCTTTTCAGGATGGCCACCTCGATCTCCAGTTCGCGGATGCGTTTGTTGGCCGCGCCGAGCTCGGACAGCTCAGCGCGGTTGAGCCCGGGCAGTTGGCCAGTGTCGATCAGCTCCTGGCGACGCCAGTCGTAGATGGTTTGGTCGCTGACGGCCAGGTCAGCAGCGATCTGGGCGACTGGGCGGCCAGCGGCCACCAGATCGAGTACCTTGCGGCGGAACTCTTCGGGATAACGCTTGGGCACGGACACAGCTCCTTTGGCGGACATCGTGACCAAAAGTCAAGCAAACCGACACCGCCGAACCCGGGGCACATCACTCCGGCAGAACCAGTGCGATTCAGTCACGCCATCCGCGTAACGCTCACCCTCGTGCACAACCTGAATACCCGGTGCCACTGTGACTTTCATTGCTCGCAACCTTTTCTCAGCTGGTTGGCAGGCCCGAAATGGCGAGCACCGCAGGCGGGCGCTCTACCGCGAGTTCCAAACACTCCTCGCTAATCCATCGAATTTGATTCCTCAAGAAGTCATCATCGCTGGTTCCGGTACGCAGCGACACCGCTTCCCGGACAACGACAACGCCGAATTTGTTAGTGTCGAGTAGCAGCCCCTTGCCCGCGGCGATTTGTGGGGTCGGAAGCACTGGCACACCAAACAGTTCCGTGGATCCCTGGTCGGTGGGGTCACCAATCAGAAGTTACCCAGGGTGTTTTTGAGCCGACGAATACCCCAGAAGGTATTCGGGTGCAGGACGAGCAGGTTCGCTTCGGCCAGCGCTGCACCGGTGCGTAGTTGGGCGATGCTCATCTCCACGCTGTCTAGCGCTGTGACGTCGGTGCCGGTATCCGCTGAAGCGTCGTGCACGAGAATGCCGCTGGTGGACAGGAATCCGTGTAGGTAGCCGGTGGTTCCGGCCCCCGCGATCAGCTCAGCGTTTTCGACATTGATAACCTGGCGGGTTAATTCCTGTTGGACGTAAGACACGAAGCGGTCCCAGTCGCTGATCTGCTCCCATGTGGTTGCCGCATTTCCGGCGATTTTTTGCGGGGTCGCAATGACCGATTCGGTGTTGAACGTGACCTCCGGTTTGACTCCACCCTCGGGCACAATCGCCGGAGGCCCTATTGTACCGGTGTGCACGATGTACTCAAGACTGGGTGCTTCGATGGGTTGCACCGGCAGGTGATCCAACAACCGTCCCTCGTATTGCGGGCCGACCACCCACGGTTGAAGCTGCGCAGGGAGCAGCGAGTCAACACTGTTGAATGCCTTGGTTTTCAGTGCATACGACTGGCGGTGCGATACCGCCTCGTGCATGGCCCGCAACTCATTCTCGTCAAATCCGAGCGGGACTGCCTGCGCACCTTTGGTTCTCATTCCGGGTGGTGTGGGTGTGAACATGCCGGATGAGTCACCGTTCTCATTGCGGCCGCTGCCCGCGCCGCCTCCGCCGCGCAAGTGCGTGGGAATGCTGTTAAACGACTTGAGCGCTTCGGCTAGCTCTTTGTCGTCACGTTCAAGGCGAGCCATTTTCGGCGTGAGTTCTGCCACGGTGATTTCACCGTTTTCACATTGCCTGACGGCTTTTTGGGCTTCCGCTTTGATAGAAATAGATTTTGCCCTGAGATTCATGTCTAACTCCTTGTGAAAAGCATTGCAGCGCACTATGTTTACGCCCGCAGTGAATGAATCACTAACTCCGCGAATCACTGTCGCGGGCAAGTATGCAGGTCAGCGCTCGGCTGGTCAACGCTTACGCGGTGCCACCTGACGGTGCCATTTATCTGGCCAGCCGGTCAGCCAATTGCTTTGGTCAGCCACGTTAGTGGGTGCCTAATCGGGTGCCGTGCAAACCATTATCGCCGATCCTAGCTCAATTCGTGGGCTAGCCAAGGAAAACTTACCCAGGGAAGTGCGTTTCATCGCTCTCCGTTGCGCTCAGGCCTGGGAATGGCTACCGGGTATCGATACCCTGAGCAGCCATCAGGATGAAGTGCCCCAGGTCAGGATCAGCGGCGACCATGGCTGCCACTTCCGGTGAGTCGATCGGCAATTCTTCGTCGCGCTCCGGTTCGGGCGGCCCATCATCGTCAGCACCGCCACGCAGCGACTCGATCAGATCCGACGGCACGGCGTCGGGCACAGACGCATCGGCGGGTGTCGGGCCGAGAACGTCGGTCATCTCGGCGCGCTTGCACCAGTACAGCTCGATCATGTCGGGGTGGAGACCTTCGTCAAGGTTTCCGCGCTGGGCCTCGACGATCTGGAAGACGGCAAACCCCAGCGCCTCCCACCCCTGCCCCGCTGGCGCGTGCAACGCCATCTTGACAGCCAGATCGCGCAAAATATCTAATTCCATTGCCGTGCAACTGAATCCACGCTCGGAATCAAGTTTTACATTGGCTAACGCGCTCGCGAACAGCAGATGCTCGCGGGTTGTGAAGTCTGGGCCGCTGGCCTCGCGGTAATCACTCGTCGTCATGCCGTTCTCCTCGATTTCACCATGTCGGACACCACCCAAGTCTGGTGCCATTGCCCTTACGTTTCCCACTGCCAGACCCGTTGCCGTGCAACGATTCCAGAATCGGCACCAACTGCCGAGCCGTCTGCACATGAACCCCAGCCATATTCGGATTATCGAGAACACGGGCCAAGGCGAGGGCAGTCATCGCACGAACGCCTGTGCTGCAATGAATTTCGCTCTCCTCGATTACCGCCTGTTCAACCTCACCAATTGGCAAGGTCTGGCCAGGCTTGAGGCTCACCACATTACTTTTGGTGGTACCTGTAGCGCGGTAGCGTGCGCAGCGCGCCGACTCAGCCTCTTTGCAGACATCGCACCGGCAGCCCTGGCGATACCCACTGGTGCCGTGCGTAACGACGCCAATGCGCCTTCCTTTGCGCACGATAAGTCTGTACCGCAACGCTGTTCGGTCTGATTCGGTGAACTGCCGTGCCATAGATCAGCCTATCTGCGTCGGTCGGTCCATCGCTAAATACAGTATGGTGCCGCTGATCTCACGAACCGGCAAGCTAAGCGCACGCCCCTCGCCGAGACCGAGCTGGGCACGGACCAGCAGCCCGGCAAGGGTTGTTTTGCCCAGCCCGGGCAAGCTGGCCACCATCAAAGCTTCGCCTTCGGCCCAGAGGACTTGGCTGCCGTTGCCCGACAGTGCTGGAACGTCTTTCGGGTCATCGAAAATGAACACATCACCGGACAGTGCGGTGCGTGCCGGATCGAATTCGACTGTTGCACCGTTGGTTTCAACTTTCGTGTTTTGGCCGGCGCTTCGGCGGAGTTTCTGACTCATTCTGGCCCCGTTACGATTTGGAATGTAGGAGCCGTTGCCGCCGACCTTGTCGAATCCTTGATCGATCGTTTTGTTACATCTGCCTTCGCCATTGTCGGCTAGCAGCCCGTTGTGGTTGCAGGCGCGCAGCAGCTGATCGCGTGCCCAATGGTGTTGCACGCCGATTTCATTCGAGTCGAGCCGCTTTCGCGTATAACGCTCTGTCGCGCCCACCGTGGCGGCCAACGCTTTTCGGCGTTGTGGCGAGTTCTTCCAGTACAGCTTCGGCAGTGGTGTTGACGTAACCGTCGTTACCGTCGCCGGACGTAACCGACCTGGGTGCTGCGGGTTTCGGCTTCTCTTTGCGCATCCACTGTTGCCAGGCTGGTGGCAGCGTGGGTGGTTTGCCCGCCAGCGGTTGCCGCCATTGCCGCCCTGGTGCTGGCGGTGCCATCACGTATGCCCGATCAACTCGCCCGGTCACTGACCTGAGACCGTGGCAAGGAAATGTCAGCGCACGCCCAGTTCAAGATTGAGACCGGCATCCCCGTCTTTTTCGCTGACCCTCAGTCTCCTTGGCAACGCGGCACGAATGAGAACACCAATCACCTGCTACACCAGTACTTTCCGAAAGACACCGATCTCTCGCGGTGGTCGGCAGAGGAGATTGAAGCAGTCGCTCACGCACTGAATACCAGGCCCCGAAAGACACTCGGGTGGAAGACACCCGCCGAAGTATTCAACGAGCAACTACTCTCACTCCAACAAGCCGGTGTTGCATCCACCGGTTGAACCCGGTCAATTCAGGTCACGGAAATTCGTGCACGCCCTGGGCCGCTACGAGATGGTCGGCTCGATGGGCCGCGTCGGTGCGTGCGGTGACAACGCGGCGATGGAGTCCTTCTTCGCGCTCCTGCAACGCAACGTCCTAGATCGGCAACGCTGGTCCACCCGGGCGGAGTTGCGGCTGGCGATCGTGACCTGGATTGAGCGGACCTACCATCGACGGCGCCGGCAACGCGCCCTGGGCAAGCTCACCCCGATAGAGTTCGAACTGCTCCACAGACCAGTCGCAACCGCGGCCTGATATTCACGCCCCGCGAGTCAACTGAACTCGGGCCAGTCCCGGCGACAACACTGTGCCCGCCGACTTGGACGTCCATTTGATCTGCGACAACTACTCGACCCACAAGTCGCCGACGATCACGAAATGGCTCGCAGCCCATCCTCGATTCCACATGCACTTCACCCCGACCTATTCGTCGTGGCCTAACCAGGTCGAGCGGTGGTTCGGGCTGCTTACCGACCAGAAGCTCCGCCGCGGCATCCACCGCTCAATCCAGGCCCTGGAGAAAGACATCCGAGACTGGACCGCAGCCTGGAGCGACAACCCGCGCCCCTTCAACTGGGCTAAAACCGCCGACGATATCTACGAACGACTTGCCACATATCTTCAACGAATTCCCGGCGCACGACACTAGCTTGAATGATTATTTAGGCGACTGTGGTGTCGCCCGCGGCATGCGCGATGGGCGAACCGGCGGGGGTGCGCGGTCGGTTTGCGGTCAGTCGGGTCTCTACCGACAGCGACGCGCGCGGCGGGTTGGACGCGGGCTCGTCACCCGACCCGGCCCCCAGTGCGCCCCACGCCCCCAGCCAAACCCCGTCGGGTACCTTGTCTTTCGGTTCGGCGACGATAGGTTCGGGTTCAGGTGGCAGGGGGTCGGTGGAGCGGGTCTCGGATTCTGGGATCAGGATCGGCCCGTGGACGTCGATCGGACCCAATTCGTGTCGAGTCTCGCCGTCACGCACGGTCAAGGTGATGCGGGTCGTGCCGTCGAACACGGCGTGGGGACGGGCGAACTTTGCGTTGGCCGCGACCCTGGCGGCCTGGCTGAATATCGCATCAACTCGCCCGCGGCCGCCGATGCCGCCGCCGGCCAGCAGGTAGGCCGAGAGATCGGGGGCGAGCTCACCGTGTGGGCCGACCATCAGCCGCGCGTTGACCTCGCGGGTGGCAGTGTGCTGATGCCGCCGTGTCTGGTTGACGTCGTTGAGCACGTAGGCGTTTCCGCCCTCGTGCTCGATTCTGTCGAAGTCGAGCTTTTGGACAGCGGCACGTCCAAAGACGCCGACCTTGCCGTGCCGAACCAGTGGGATTCCGTCCCCGTCGTCGACGCGCGTCATGTCACCGAGCTTGCTCGCGACGAGGGTGTCGGTGAGGCCGTCGGCGACCTCGTCGGCGTCTTTGATTTTGTGTTCGCGCAAGTGTGCCAGGGTGACGCTGCGGAGTCTCTCTCCGTCGATGAGCTTGCGGACGATAGATTTGTCGCTCAGGCCGCGCGGGGGAAGGTCGGTGTCGCACGGACCGCGCCGCTCATCACTATGCGAACCCGCTCGATCAGCATCCTTTTGGATGATCCCATCCCGCGGGGAGTGGCTGACGTGAGCTAGCTTGTCGGTCGGCGACTCACGCGTGAGGAACTCGACTTTGGCGCTAGCGACGTCGCTGATGCGACCCTCTCCGATGGACCGGCTCATGTCGGCGTTGATGGTGACTGTGCCGACGTGAGTCAGTGTGGGCACCTTCTTGCGGAACAGGGTGCCGGTGGTGGTGTTGTTTGTGCGGGTGTCGTGCCTCTCGCTTCCGACTCCGCCGCCCAGGCTAGCCAAGGCCGAGACGTTGACGGTATCGCCGGTGGGTAGTAGGTCGGCCTGTGCCTGGATGAAGCCCTGCCAGTTGTTTCCCTTGCTGCTGGAGACTCCTGCGGTCAGCAATTGCTGGTCGCCGCTGTAGAACTCGGTGGTGGCTTTCGAGTCAGCGCGGTTCATGGTGTCGAGGTGGGCGCCCAGTACGACCTTGCCGCCGCGTACCGACGTCAGGTTGATGGTCTTCGTTTCCCCGCGGGTGTAGTCGCCGAGTTTGCCCTGGATGGCCATCGTCTTGACGTGCTCGGTGAGTTCAGCGCGCACCGAGGGCCACTTTTTGCCGTAGATATCTGTGCCGTGCGCGGCCATGGTGTCCAGGATGTGGGTGGCCACCTGGTCCTCGTTGGCGGTGCGCTGGTTGCCGGCGTCGCCGGTCGGCGCGGCGTCGCCGTGTGGACGAATCTTGACGACGGCTTGGTGGATTTCGATTCGGACGGGTGGTGGGCCAGCGGTCTCGGAATCGACGGCGGTCGGGGTCTTCTTCGGATAGGAGAACACGCCGTTGAGCCGAACGGCTTGGGGTGATTCCGGGATGTCCTTCAAAAGCTTTGCAGTGGCCTGTTTTTCGTAGCTGATTTCGAAACGGATCGGCTGCCGGAACAAGTCGTGTACTTCGGTCGTCCTGGTCCGCACCGGCACCCGGTGTTCGATCTCGCCGCTGTAGGTCGGTGTGTTCAGACCGCTCAGCCGCGCGCCGCCCGGATCCTCTTTTGGGCGCACGGAGCCGCTGTGTCGGGCCCCGAAACTCACCGAGCCGTGTGGGATGGAGATCTGGACCCGGAAGCCTTCGGTGGTGCGCAGCGAGGCGCCATGGCCCTGCGCAGCCGACGATTGCGACTCGATAGACAAATCGGTCTCGAATTTGCCTGATGTGCCGACATATTCGGCGGGTTCTGGCTCGCGGACCGGCCGGACCTTCACGGTGATCGTGCCACCGGCCGCAGGGATGTCGTGGCTCCATTCTTGACCGGACTGGTGGGTGAGCCGGGCCGCCAGGACGCGCGGACCGAATTGGTTGGCCAAGTTGTCAACCGCGTCGTCGAGAGAAGTACCGAGGGCCGGTGCGAGGTCGTGGCGCATCGCCTCCAGGAGGCCGCTTGCCGGGTCGAGTCCGATCAGCATGTCGGAGGGATGCCAGCTGCCCTCGAGTGCGTGCGCGGGTGGCTTCGGGGGTTGCTCCATGCGCACCGGCGATGTCCACTCCCAGTCCGGCGGAAGGAGTTTCACCGGAGGTAACTGCTTCCACCCGTCGGCGGCGTCGTTGAGTCCTTGCACGGCGGTGTCGGGTTTCGACTCACTAACGGGACTGGCCAGCACACTGTCGACGGTCCCGGTTCGGGCGATCAACGGCGTCCTGCTGTCGGCCGTGTCGTCACTAACGGGACTGGCCAGCACACTGTCGTGCGTGACCAGTCGGATAGGGGGCGGACGAAGAAGCGGCGGTTGCCCACCCTTGTGCCCAATTGTCTTGGGAGCGAGCGGGTTTTTCGACCGGGGCGCCTGATCAACTGGGTCGCGGGGTGGCTTGGGGCGCGGTTCGTCGATGAATCCGGTTTGACTGTCGCGGGTAAAGGTGGGCGGCAGCTTGAAGTCGTGGGTCCGCGAGCCCTGCAGCTCGGTCAGTGGGATCGCAATCTCCACCGGAAAGAGACCCGACTCGTGCACAGTGGACTTGGAGCCCGTCATCGTGCCATCGAGGCGTACCCACCCCTCGAAGATCGCCATCGGTTGATCGAATTTGGTTCCCACCGCTACGCGTTGCTGGTCTCGCACGCGCTCACTGTCACGGACGGTTTCGGTGGCACCGGCCATCGCCTCGCCCAGCACTGAGCCGCCGTTGACGTCACCGCCCCGACCACCAAGTGCCCCTATTGCCGAAACCTGCCCGTTGCGCTCCGTCGTGCTTGCCGATCCCTCGGTGATCTCCATGCTCGGGCTCGACAGCGTCTTAATCGTTCGCTTGTAGGTGAGCTGCTCGATGTCGGCGGTAAAGGAGACTTTCGTCTTGGAGTTCGGTCCGGACAACTTCGTTCGGGTCAGCGGGCTGTGCTGGGTCATCGCCGGTAGAGCCGCGCGGATTCGGTTGAGGTGGTGCCAGGATGAGACCTCCGAGCGAACGTTTTTCCATTCGTTGCCGAACGCGCGCCGACCCATCGAGTCGAGCATTCCGTGCAAGCCGCTCACGTCCAGGTTGGTGACGCGGTCCATACTGCCCAATCCCTGCAGCGGCGCGGTCTTCTCACCGCGCGGGATCGGCTTCGGCGGTGACTCGTGCGCGGTTCGCGTTTCACCGTCTTGGGTCCGCACGGTCCGGTGCCCGGTGCCGATGCGCCACCACGATGACTTGGCGACATAGTTGCGCTCGCCTGGAGGCTCGCCCCAGATCCGCTCGGGCGGCGCATACACCGTCTGGTCCGTGTAGTCCTGGGCCGGCGTGGTCTCGGATTTCTCGGCCAGCACGTCGAACCGAACCCGGGTCTCATGCACCGCACCCTTGAACGGCGCGTCGCGGTGAGACGGCGAAACGGCACCGGGTGCATGCATCACAAACCGCAGCCGCACCTGGCCGTGCCAGGCTTGTCCGGCAGCCAGGTCCTTCAGAGTGCTACGGATCCGGAACTGACGGCTCTGGGTGTCGCTGTGCACATTCCCACGCGCCAAGTTGGCATCTATGCCACCTGTGGCCTCGCCAGTGTCGGTCCCGCCCTGTCCGCGGACCCGTCCCGGCACCGGCGCCTGGTAGGTCACAGTGACCGCATCTATACGTGCCCGCGAAGTGTCGGTCTCGGTCCCGAAGTGAAACTCCGTCTCCTTGGTTTCACCGGTGGCACGCATCATGCGTCGCGCAGGTTTGGGATTGGTGACGTCGCCGTCTCCGGCCGCCGACCGGGTGTCGGAGGCAGTGTCCAGCGGCTCGACGAAGGCGTGCACTTCCAGCCGTGCGCCGGGAATGCTCTCGAACTCCAACACCAGGGGCTGCTTGTTGGTCATCCCGTGCAGATTGGCCTGCAATCGCTCCACCGTGAGCCACTTGCCGGCCTCTTCGATAGCCAGTTGCGCCGATCCTTTGCCGTAGGCCTTCTCGAACGCGGTCCGCATCGGTTTGTTTCTGACGAATTCAGGGACCTTCTGCGGGCGTGGACCGCGTGGGGTTTTTGCGTTCGGCTCGGTGTCGCCGTGCTTGGGAGGCTGGACGCTGTCGTGCTGGTCGGGCAGCAACCACAGGTTGGTGACGACATCAGAACCGCTTAGCGCGCGGGTGTATTTAACCCTCGGCGGCGCGCTTGGCTGATCCGGTGGCTGGGACGGCGGCGCATCCTCACCGCGGTCGTTGACATCGCGAGTCGGAACCGCCACCTGGGTGTGGTATGCGAATCCGTGCTTGTGCACCGTCGGCGAATCACTAAACCAGTGCAGAATGGATGCCTGAATTTGACCGCGAAAGCGAGTGGCCGCCTCGGCAGTCTGGGCGCCGCTGATCTGGCGGTCGACGCGCACTTCGGTCAACCCCGAATCGTGGGCCCGGGAAGCGATTAAAGCCGAGGTATCGCTCGCCGCGGAATGGCCGACGCTGCCCTGGACGCCGCCGTGATACACCACGCGACGCTGGACGGATCGGCCAAGAGCACTTGTCGAGTCGGACGTATGCTCGAATTCATTCTTGAACTCTCCCTTGTTTTCCAGTTTCGAGTCTTCGTGGGCGCCGTCCAGCCGCAACTCGAGTGCCAGCGAACGGTCCTTCGTGAGGTGAATAACGTGTTTGACCGTCTGGCCACCGCGCAGCATGCCAGGGACTTGCGGGCGCAATCCTCGATCGGAAAACAGGCCATAGACGTCCATCTCGTTTTTCTGCCACACCTCCTTGCTGCTCTCGCGCACCACGAGTTGCTTGATGTGCTCGAAGCCTTGATCGCGGGCGCCGCCCTCGCCAGAGTGGAATTCTTCGAGCACATCGGTGCCGCCCAGAACCAACTGGTCGCCGATCCGGGCGGGCAGTGGCGGGTCGGGCTTGGGCGCATCCGGCTGCGGCCATTGGACTTGTTCGGCGGTGAGCAGACTCGAGCCCTGCGGCGCCGGAATGCCCTGGGTGAGCGGCAACATCGTCAGCTTGGTTGCACCGACGGGTTCAGCAGCCACGGTGCCGCGCTGCGGATCCAGAAACGCCACCCCACGGTCGTCGACCACCGCCACATACACGTGGTTGATATCAGCGTTGTCACCGAGCACGGCCATCAGCGCCATCGCACCGGGCCCGGCCGCCCCCATGGCGTGCGTCACCGAATCAAAATTGGTTACCTGCGACACCTGGTGCGCGTCGTCGCCCAACCCCAGCGACTGGCGATGGAAGTTCAGCAGATCCATGCCGGGTAGTTGCTCGGTCAGCGGTGCCTCGAAAGACTGCCCCTCACGCTCAGAAATGACGAACGAGATCGCGCTGATGACACAGTTGGTCATCGGCGTTGTGGAGTCGCGCTGCGGGTTGACGTCGGCCAACCACGGATACCGCGCTGCCACCGACGCCGGGGTATGACGGGTCGGCAGCGGCTGCCCGACCGGCGCGACCGCCACTTCGCCAAACCGGCTGATCGCGAAATTCCATGATCCAATGGTCTTTTCGGATGCTCCTACCAGATCGCGCGGTGTGTGCATGCCGGTGACCGGAGCATGCAGCGATTCCCCAGACGCTTCAACAGCCTCGGGCGACCGCCCTCCGGTAAAGGCGCCCTGATCGGGCGTCGACGAAGGTTCCGAGAAGGCCGCCGGCGCCGACACCGGCGATTGGTCGCGGTGATCAGCCGAGTTGCCATCGTTTTCGAGTTTTCGTGCCTCGCCGTCTGCGGTGTGTGCAATCGGCGCACCGGAGCTGCCCCGGCTTGGCGCGGCAGAAGGAGCTGCCGACAAAGACGACCGAAATGCGGGTGCCGAACCGCCTGACAACTCATTTAGCTGTCTTGTCGCAGTCACGCGCAAAGCGCTCCCCGGTGAGTTCGCCGGGAAAGTGTTGGCAGAACCAGTCTGGGACACAGCAGTTGCGGCCGCCGGGCCTGAATTCGTAAGCCCGTTGGGCCGGGGTGAGGTCGTGCCATCGGCTCGTGTGCCGCCGCTGACCGAGTTCGGACTGCTTGCGGCGGCGGATTCGTTCCGTGTCGCTCGATTGCCGGTTTCCCCATGGCCATCGCCCAAGAGCTGGTTTCCGCTCCGACCGGGTGCCGCCCCCTGCGAGTTCGGCGACGCCACGGGCGAGGATGCACCACTATCCGCCGATGCCCCCGAACCGCTCCCCTGGCCGTCCGCGGACGTGTCGCGCGAAGATGCGTTTGTGCCCTGCCACGCGGCTACCGCACCCGACGGTGTCGACGCTGCATTAGCGCCACCAGTTGGTGTTGATACGGCGGGGTTTTCGTCGATGATCGAATGTCCGCCGTTCGGGTAATCCACCGGGTCACCGTGAGGGGTCGTAGTACCGCTATCCAGGTCGCCTCCGGGATCGCTTTTCGTTCCCGTCGCAGGGTCATCAGCGGGAGCCGCTGAATTTCCGCCGGAGTCGCCCGATGTACCGGCGCCCCCGTGGGCTTCGCCGCCTGAATGGGCCACGCCATGAAGCGCGCCGTGAAGGCCTCCCGTGGCGGGGCCGCCGAAGAGGGATACGGTGTCGAAACCACCCCCGGTCGAAACAGAGCCCGCGACATTGCCGACAAAACCGACCCCGTAGTGGGTTATTGCGCCTTTCAAGGCTTTACCGACGAGCGTGGTCGAATTACCGAGAGCGTGCGACAAGCGCCCGTGCAGCATGGAACCCACGTGAGTACCCACGGCAGCACCCGCACCGACTTCGACGATCTGCTTCACGCCGAAGCCATCGCGATGTCCTTCCGCGATCTGAAAGCCCTGGATGGCCAGCTCTTGGACCTCCGAGATGACGGTTTCCTGCACTGCTTCCCGCACCCCTGCTGCCAACAGCTTGGGCAGTTGATTTTTGACGAACACGGGCACAGCGGTTTTGGTCGTTGCCTGAGTAACGGCGCTGGCAAGTCGCCGTAGCGCCTGCGCCCCAATCGTGCGTATCGCCGTGATCGTGATTCCCTCAACCGCCCGAATTTCCAACACCGATAGGCCTGCTGTCCAATCAGCCATGGCGAGCAGATACGCAATCTCGGCCGCCGCGATCGCCAGCGCGCTGAGAACCTGCAACTTGGTGTATTCGATTTGGGTGCCGGTATTTCGACCCAGTGAGCCCAGCGTCGACATCGCGATCACCAGATTGTCAACCGAATGGTCACCGGAGAACAGCATCTGGAATTGCTGTGCGGCCGCGTCGCCGGTCTCACCTGCCAGCACTTGCCGGGTTTGCGAGCTCACCTGCTCCAGTTTCGGGATCAACGACCCCAGTTGTTCGGCAGAGCCGTTCCAGTCATCGCCCATGCTGAACATCGCGGTCTCGTCGCCCTTCGGCCACTCCGAACCCGCCAAATACGAAACCCATTGCAAGTCAGGGGGTATCTCAATGCCCATGCCGCTTTTCCCTGCCGGTCAACGCCTTCGAGGGGGGGTCTGGCCACGAGTTGTCCTGCTGGTTGAAGTTCTTGGCTGAGTCCGTCATAAATCCCGAATAGCCGTCGAGCAAATCGGTCTTGCCACCGATCGCACGAAATACCCAGTCCATCTGGGCGAGGTAACCGTTGGGCCCGTCGGCGAACGAGTTGCCGATCGGGTCATCTCCCCATGTGTGCCGCCTCGTAGTCTGACAACGTCGAGTGCAGCGCCGAAAGGACATGCTTGACTTGTGACTGGCGTCGCCGAGTCGTGCACCCATCGTATAGAGATCACCGATGCTGGCGCTGAGTGGATTGGCTGTCAATTTGTGTCCTCACAGTCGGATACGAGGAGCTTGCTCCATGGTGGATCATCGGCAGATTTCGCGTACTTGATCTCGCACAAGCGCGCACGTGGGCTAATGCATGCTGCGCGGTGTCGTCGGTTACCTGAAAGTGACTTCCGCGCAAAGGATTCGGTTGGCATCACCGGGGTCGCCGCGCCCAGGTCGTAAGACCACGCGGCATGGATATCAATCATGACAGTGTCAGAATGTTGTACAGAGGGGAATCTTGAACCCGATATCGGCGGCATCGTAGGCGGCTAAGCACTCGATGGGATGGCCACGCTCGCCTCGGTTGATCCGGTCCCGCTGTCTTCGCTTACGCAGCAGCCGCGTCCCTGCCTGCGAATTCGTCAGTGGGGTTGAACACGAACGATACGGCAGAAAGTCGCTACCTTCGAACCTCGAGATGGCTTCCAAATCTTCCAAATTCACCGCACCGACCTCACTCGACAGTCCTTTGTTCATGCGATCGCCGGAGTTCCCGTCCGCTGCTACGCGGGTGGGCTTGACGCTCAAGACATTCGCAGTGCATATGGTCGGTGGCCAACACCAACACAATCGGGTCCCCGCACAAACTGCCGGTCTTGGTTAGATGAACAAAACCGATGGTCGCTGTCGGGGCAGCCATCGCGGCGCCGCGCGGCCATGCACACAGTGTGGTCACCGGGGCGCGGTGACTCCGTGCCGGATGTTCCACCGGCCAAGGAGCAGGGCATCGACGCCGCCTAGGGCGCCCTGTTCGGATTGCTGATGCCCCCCAAAGTCCCCGACATCGTCCGTCAGAACCTTGAGGACACCCTCAACACGAACACGGAGAACGCCGATGTCCAGAAGCAGATGAAGGATCTAGGCATCCCCGGCCGCCTTCATGACTGCAATACAGTTCTCCGAGGCCTGGGACACACCGGCGGCGCGGAATCCCTGCCGGTGCACCATCTTTGCGCGTCGCTGCATCGCGTGCCTCGTCGGGCAGCAGGAGATCTACCGACGATCGCCGCGCAGCTGATGCGACTGGGTGATACTCCGGCGAAGAGCTGCGCGACACACATCTCCATGCCACCGGATAGTCGCTCGGTTATCTGATTTTTGAGGGCTGTTCAGCGACAGATCTACAACAGCGGCGCTCTGCCCTCGAAGCTGAGGTCGATCTCGCCGCTACCGGTGCGTGCGCTCGCCTCATCGCGTTACTCCTCGCCCTACACCACCAGCTGGCTCACGGAAGCCATTGCCCACCGTGGTCGGCGCTTGGTCGGGGGACCCGCACCGCCCCGTGGTTCTTGTTGGTGTGAAATAGCGTCATCACACTAGCTCACAACATCTTTCAGCATCATTCCTAGCAAGGCTTGTTTACTTCGGCTGATCGTTGACACTCCTCAGATGAGGGAGTGGAACGTGGCCGAGCAGCGGTATCAGGCTGTTATGGCCGTGATGCCGATGCATCGTCTGCAACCTCACCCTGCGCTGTTTCTATGCGTCGCTTGAGCAAACCGACCTTATTGCTCCGCGAAGCGGTCGGCGGCCTTATCGTGTTTGCCGAACCGCACTACGGGGGGAGGCCTACGTGGACGGCATGCCATGCGGTCGAGCATGAGTAGCTCCGCCACCGCAGCACACCGACTTGTTTCGGCGTGACGATGGCCAGGCTGCCGTTGGCACTCGGGTTTTTCTTGTGCGCGTATGTTCCGGATAGCCGCGCACGATGGGCGATGTCGCGCTCTGTTTGCTCGTAGAGATCAGCGACGTCGTTGATGGCTGTGACGACGCTCGAGCTTCTCTGGCCATCACGCTGACCTTCGATTTGGACAGCCGTTGCCGCTCAATATGATTGGATCATGGTCCAGCACCTCGGTGATCGTTAGTCAACTTCTCCGTATTCGTCGAACCAATACGCGAGTTTGCCCCGCCGACTTACGGCACGAAGCCTCGATTCGGCCGAGGCCCGCGTTTTGCTGGTAGTGACGATCAATAATTCGTCGCCGGTCTCGATACGGGTGTCGGGAACTGGGACAAAAGTGTGGCCGTCACGAATGATCAGCGTGATCACGGCAGGGTCGGGAAGCCGGAGTTCGAGGATGGTGACGTTGTGCAACCGCGACGGCGCTTGCACGGTCATGGTCAGCAGTTCCGCGTCGAGCATGTCCAGTGGCGCAGCCTCAACTTGGATCTCCCGGGTGGATTCACCGGCGATCAGGCCCAGCCATTGAGCGATAGGACGGAGGCTGGGCCCCTGCACCAACGTAAATACCACGACGAGCACGAACACGATGTTCAGTAAGCGGTAGCTGTCGGTAACTCCAGCGACGACCGGAAAAGTCGCCAACACGATGGGGACCGCGCCCCGCAGACCTGCCCACGAGAGGAACACCTGCTCGCGCCACGGAACGCGAAACCACGCAAGTGAAGCCACGACGGATAGTGGCCGGGCGACGAGGAGCAAGACGAGTCCGACAACGATCGCGGCGACCATGTCACCTGCCAGCTCGCTGGGGTTCACCAACAGGCCGAGGAGCACGAACAGTCCGATCTGCGCCAACCAGCCGACTCCTTCGGCGAACGACCGGGTCGCCGACCTGTGTGGCAGCCCTGAGTTGGCAAGAACCACCGCGGACAGGTAGGCGGCGATGAATCCGCTCGCATGGCTCGCACCGGCGGCGGCGAAGGCGACGAGCCCCAATCCGAAGGTCGCGATCGGGTACAGACCGGAAGCCGGCAACGCGATGCGTCGTAGCGCGACGGCACCGAGATATCCGACGGCCACCCCGATCGCGGTACCGCCGCCGAGTTCACTGACCAGGTCAGTGACCGCGCCCTTCGGCTCGAACACGAAGGGCATGACACTGAACATCAGCACCAGAATCACACCGGGGGCGTCGTTGAAGCCGGACTCGGCCTCGAGCAGTCCGGCGACCCGTCGGGGCAAAGGGAGCACCCGTAGGACCGAGAACACCGCGGCGGCGTCGGTGGAAGAAACGATGGCTCCGAGCAACAGCGCGAGCTGCCAGTCGATGCGAAGTAGTAGGTGCGCCCCCAAGGCAGTAACCACCGTACTAATGACGACTCCGATCGTGGCCAACGCCGTCGCTGGTGCCAGCACCTTGCGGATGTCGGGGAAGCGGGTGGTCAAACCACCTTCGATGAGGATTACGGCCAGCGCCGCGGTGCCGATGTTCCGGGCTAGTTCCACGTCGTCGAACTGAAGACCGAGCCCGTCCTCACCGAGCACGACACCGACCAACAGGAAGAAGAGGAGGCTGGGAAACCCGACACGACTTGCCACCCGAGTACCGACAATGCTGGCCAGCAGCACGAGGCCGCCGATCAGCAAGGCCAGATACAGCTGCTGCAAGCTCATTACATTCCCGTTCGACATGATCCCGGCAGCGGTTGCCGGATCTGACACCACTACGACGAGAGCCCCGCCTTTGGCGTGCTGCCAGTAAATCAGCACCGGGTCGCAGCACGCTCGCTCTGGCGCGGAAGTATCCAGACCGTGCCTGCCGACCCCGGTGAGACAAGATAACGGGGTGGCGAAGCGAAAAATGCGAATCGGGATTGCCGGCGCGGGCAAGGTCGGCCGTTCGGTCGCGGGCGAGTTGCTGGATCGCGGCCACAAGATTCTGTTGATTGAACGCGAACGGAGCAATTTTGAACCAAACACCGTTCCCGGCGCGGACTGGCTGAATGCCGACGCTTGCGAGCTGACAGCGTTGCAAGAGGCGGGCTTGCAGACGTGCGATGTCGTGATTGCCGCAACCGGAGATGACAAGTCCAATCTGGTTGTGGGCCTGCTGGCGAAGGTCGAGTTCGGGGCACCCAGGGTGGTGGCAAGGATCAACGACGTCCGTAACGAGTGGCTGTTCACCCCGACATGGGGTATCGACGTGGCAGTCTCGACGCCGGACGCCATGGTTGCAGGAATCGAGGGTGCCATCGACGTGGGCCACCTGGTGCGACTGATGGCGCTCCACGAAGGCCGGGTAGCCCTCACGAAACTGACTCTGCCCAAACATAATCCACTCGTGGGTCAGCAAGTGCGCGAATTGGATTTGCCGGAGAATACCGTCTTGGTCACCGTGGTCCGAGGTGACAAGGTGATAGTTCCTCAGCCCGGCGATGTGCTCGAAGCCGGCGACGAGATGTTGTTCGTCGGTAAGTCCCCGGACCTGTCGAGCAAGGCCGACAAAGACGGACCCGTTTGGGGGGCAGTCCGAAAGGCGTGGCGGAAGGCTACCTAACGCGGCCTCGATCGAATATGCGTGAGCAGTAACGCACTCCACATTCTGTCCCGTCGCGGCCGAGGGCACGACTACGGCAGCACCGTGTGCATCAACATCACGTCGTACGCCGACCACAGCGACAGGTTGAAGTAGAGGTCCTTACCCGACGACCAGGGATGGATCATCGGCGCGTAGATGCCACCCGGCATCTGGAACGACGACACGAGCGGCTGCTCCGGACTCCACGGGCCCTGCGGCGTCGGCGCGGTCCGTGCCACGACGTCGTTGCTGCCCCCATTGGTGTACAGCACCAGGTATTGCTTGAGATAGCTGTTGTATTGGGCCGACATCTCTCCCACCGGACCTGGCCAGAGCGGAGTTGCCGCGCCCGGATTGGCGGGGACCCAATGTCCGCCGTCGTCGCCGTTCCAGTATTGGTACTTGGTCAGGTCGGGCAGCTGATTCGGGGGAACACGCGACAGGAATGCCGCACCGCCACGTCCCGAAGGCGTCCCGAAGTTGTAGATAAAGCCGTCGTTCCCCTTCATGAACGCGCCCATTTGGAAGTTCTCGTTGCCCGGGGTGAACCCGGCGCCGGGGACAGTGTCCGCCCCCGCCGTCCGGATGCTGCCGGGGAAGATTCCCCAGTTCTGGCCATTGTCGTTGGACCTCGCGATGGCCGAATAGTTCGTCGACCATTCGCCGTCGTGACCCCATTGCCGAATCGACATGTAGCTCATGTACTGCGTCCGGCCGAGCGACATGGCCGACGTCGGAATGATTCCCGTTTCATGGCCGGCCTTGTGGATGGTGTTGACGACCTGTTTGGAAAGGCCGTTTGACCACACCGGGGAACCGGAATAGTTGTTGTTGGGCACACCGTCCGCGATGTGGATCCCCTGCGACAAATCATGGTCATTACTGCGGAACAGCACGTTGTACCGCCACTGCTGGCCGCGGACCTTGCAATAGCCGAAGGTGTCACCAAAAGCCATCAAGGCCTGGCGGTTGGCGGAATCGCCGTTGTCCCAGACGATTCCGAGGTCAGTCCCGGAAATACCAAAACGTTGCAAGGTCTTGTTCGGCCCGTTCGGTCCGGTCACCCAGTCCACCAGCGACGTCGGCGCTCCCGCGATGGAGGCCGGAGGTGGCAGTGCCGCGTCCGGCGCCGGCTGCGCCGCCGGCGGCGGAGCTGGGGCCGCGTTCGGCTTCAACGGCGTGGCATTCGGGGACTTTGGGAGCCCCGGCGCGGGCGGATTCGGCGCGGGCGGCGGCACCACACCCGCCTGTGGAACCATCGGAGCCGAGTATTGCTGGCCCGAAGTCGCCGGCTTGAGCAACGAAGCGATCAGCGGCCCCAACTTGGGCAACGGCGCTTGGTCATTCGTATGCGAGGGCCTTCGCCCGGTCGGCGGCTGGACGACCGGCTGAGGCGCGGGTATCGCCGCCTGCACGGGAGGTTCGACGTTCGCATCGGCCGCGCCGCACGGTGTGGCGTTTGCTGTTGGGGCGGGGCCCAACGCCACGATGAATGCGATGGCCGCCACCGGCACCACCGCTAGCGACGTGATCCGAAGAATCGCCGACAATGTCACACCTTCCCCAGGAGCGAGACGCCATCCTTGACGTTCGCAGTTGGCTCATGTGACGATAGTGATCCACGGGGCTCATGTGACCAGCCATCAGCCAATAGGTATGTATCCGTGACCGCGTCGCAACCCGGCTTTCGGGCAATTTCTCAGCGGATTTGCTAACCCATTCCGTCGGTGTCACTCCAGGGCGCCTGCCTGGCCATTCGACCAGCCGGCGCGCCCACGCCCCTCGACGTGCCTATGAACAGTGGTGGAATGGCCCCGGGCACTTCCGCCTCCGCCGCGGTAGCGCTGCCCGCTGTAGTCATAGAGGCATACCGAAAACCGCTGGGACAGCGACGAACCCCGGGTACCGGGAGGCAAATCCGGTAGACAACCCGCGTTGCCTCGTCGGGCCAGTTACGCTCCGATCCTCGGCACCTGCATCATCCCCGTGGCCCATACGCGGTCCGGGCGCCGGGTGGCGGTTCGCCAAGGAGGACGACCGGTGAGTATCCGTAATGAGTTGCAGCCCAAACGATTCAGAGCTGGACACGCATACCTTCGCCGAGTGGTCGCCGCGTCCATGGCAGGCACCGTCGTCGAATGGTACGAATTCTTCCTCTACGGCACCGCAGCAACGCTGGTGTTCGGCAAGGTGTTCTTCGCCCAGGGCGGCAACGATCTCGACGCGATCTTTGCCGCCTTCGTGACCTACGCCGTCGGCTTCGCGGCCCGTCCGATCGGCGGCATCGTGTTCGGCCAACTCGGGGACCGGCACGGACGTAAGAAGCTGCTGCAGCTGAGTCTGCTCCTCGTGGGCGTCGCCAGCTTCCTGATGGGGTGCCTGCCGACGTTTGCGCAGATCGGATACTGGGCCCCTGCGCTGTTGGTGACGCTGCGCTTCATTCAGGGCTTCACTGTCGGCGGTGAGTGGGGCGGCGCCGTTCTGCTTGTCGCCGAGCACAGCCCGAACGCCAATCGCGGTTTCTGGGCGAGCTGGCCGCAGGCCGGTGTGCCGGGCGGGAACTTGCTCGCCACAGCGGTGCTGCTGGTCCTCACCTCGAACCTGTCGGATGCGGCGTTCCTCAGCTGGGGCTGGCGGGCGGCCTTCTGGTTGTCGGCGATCGTGGTTTTGATCGGCTACTACATCCGCACCAAGGTCACTGACGCCCCGATCTTCCTCGAAGCACAGCGACAAGCTGAGCTAACCAAAGCGACTCAGGTCGGCGTCCTGGAAGTGTTAAAGCGTTACCCGCGAGGCGTTTTCACTGCTATGGGACTACGAGTGGGCGAGAACATCATGTACTACCTGGTGGTCACCTTCTCCATCACCTATCTCAAAGTGCACGTCCACGCCAATACCTACTCCATCTTGTGGTGGCTGTTGATCGCCCACGCCGTGCATTTCGCGGTCATCCCCCTGTTTGGGCAGCTCAGTGACCGATTCGGCAGGCGCCCAGTCTATTTCGTCGGCGCTGTGCTCGCCGGCACCTGGGGGTTCTTCGCATTCCCGATGATGAACAGCGGCAACAACGCGATCATCATGTCCGCGGTTGTCATCGGCTTGGTCTTCCACGGAGTGATGTACGCGGTTCAGCCGTCCACGATGGCCGAGATGTTCCCGACTCGGATGCGGTATTCAGGAGTGTCGCTGGGCTACCAGCTCACGTCGATCGTGGCCGGGTCGCTCGCGCCGATCATCGCCGTCCGGTTGCTCGACACCTATAAATCGGCGGTGCCCATCGCGTGGCATCTGGCGGCCGCCGCCTCGGTGAGCGCCGTGGCCGCTGTGGCCGCCCGTGAGACGAAGAGCATCGATCTCGCCGACGTCGACCGCGCCGACTCCCAGCGCGCGGCCGCACAGCCCGAGTCGGGTTACCCGCCCTCCGGACGGACCCGAATCGACCGACCTTGTCGAGGGAGCCGTCTCGCCCCGACGGCCCACTGAGTAGGGACGATCCCGGTTCGCGCAGGTCAGACGACATCACCAAACGGGGTGGCCAGTTGCGTCGCCATGTTTGCCGCCCGCCAGGGATGGTAATGCCCCAGAAGGGTGTGCGTGCTCGGCCGGCCGACGCGCATATCTAGGTCCCGTCGGTTCAGCCCGAGAGCCGACGGGACCGCTATTTTCCGGGTCATCCAGGAGTACCGTGCGCTGGTATGGATGGCTCTGCGTTGGTGTGGATTCTCGGCGGCTACCAGAGCGATTTCGCTCGCAACCTGACCAAGGAGAACGGCGACTTCGCGGCGTTGACCGCCGAGGTTGTCGAGGGCACACTGGCCGCGGCGAAGGTCGACGCTTCCGACATTGGCGTGGTCCATGTCGCGAACGCCTTCGGCGAGATGTTCGCCGGCCAAGGTCACCTCGGCGCGATGCCGGCAACGGTGTGCGACGGGCTGTGGGACACCCCGGCTTCACGGCACGAGGCCGCATGCGCGTCCGGCAGTATCGCCGCGCTGTCGGTGATGGCTGATCTGCGCTCGGGCGCCTATGACACCGCGCTCGTGGTCGGGCTCGAGCTGGAGAAGACCGTGCCCGGCGATATCGCCGCCCAGCATTTGGGCGCCGCCGCCTGGACCGGACACGAGGGAGCCGGCGCGCGCTACCTGTGGCCGTCGATGTTCGCGCAAGTCGCCGACGAGTACGACCGGCGCTATGGCTTGGACGACACCCACCTGCGGGCGATTGCGCAGCTCAACTTCGCCAACGCGCGGCGCAACCCCAACGCCCAGACCCGCGGGTGGACTGTTCCCGAGCCGATCACCGATGACGACGCGTCCAACCCGATCACCGAAGGGCGGCTGCGGCGGTTCGACTGCAGCCAGATGACCGTCGGTGGCGCGGGATTGGTTCTGGTCAACGATGCCTGCCAGCGGGACCATCCCGATGCGCGCCCGATCGGCCGCATCGAGGGCTGGGGCCATCGCACCGTGGGGCTGGGTCTGCAGCAGAAACTGGACCAGGCCGTCGACGACCCCTACGTACTCCCGCACGTCCGGTCCGCGGTGCTCGACGCGTTGCGCCGCGCGCAGCTGACTCTCGACGACATCGACGGTTTCGAGGTGCACGACTGCTTCACCACCAGCGAGTACCTGGCCATCGACCACATCGGGCTGACCGGCCCGGGCGAATCGTGGAAGGCCATCGAAAACGGGGAGATCGAAATCGGCGGCCGGCTCCCGATCAACCCGAGCGGCGGGCTGATCGGCGGCGGACACCCGGTCGGGGCTTCCGGTGTGCGGATGCTCGTTGATGCGGCAAAACAAGTCAGCGGCGGGGCCGGTGACTATCAGGTCGAGGATGCAAAGACATTCGGCACGCTGAACTTCGGCGGCAGCACCGCCACGACCGTCAGTTTCGTCGTCGGCACGACCGAAGGCGCGTGACATGGACGTTGAGATCGTCGGCAAGTTCCTGTCGACCCTGCCCGAAGATGACGACCACCCCTACCGGACCGGCCCGTGGCGACCGCAGACCACCGAGTGGGACGCCAACGACCTTGTTGCGGTGGAGGGGGAAATCCCAAATGACCTCGATGGCATCTACCTGCGCAACACCGAGAACCCGTTGCATCCGGCGTTGAAGACCTATCACCCGTTCGACGGCGACGGCATGGTGCATGTGGTCGGCTTCCGGGACGGAAAAGCCTTCTACCGCAACCGCTTTATCCGCACCGACGGATTCTTAGCCGAGAACGATGCCGGTGAGCCGCTGTGGCCGGGTCTGGCCGAACCGGTGCAGTTGGCGCGGCGCGAGGAAGGCTGGGGCGCGCGGACGAAGATGAAGGACGCGTCGAGCACCGATGTCATCGTGCACCGCGGCATCGCGTTAACCAGCTTCTACCAATGCGGTGACCTGTACCGGATCGACCCGTACTCGGCCAACACCCATGGCAAGGAAAGCTGGAACGGACACTTCCCTATCGAATGGGGCGTGTCCGCGCATCCGAAGGTCGACAACAAAACCGGAGAACTGCTGTTCTTCAACTACAGCAAGCAGGATCCGTACATGCGCTACGGCGTCGTCGACCAGGACAACGCGCTGGCCCATTACGTCGACATCCCGCTGCCCGGACCGCGTCTGCCCCACGACATGGCATTCACCAAAACTACGCCATCCTCAGCGATTTTCCGCTGTTCTGGGATCCGCGGCTGCTGGAACACGATGTGCACCTGCCGCGCTTCTACTCCGACATTCCGTCGCGCTTCGCGGTGATCCCGCGCCGCGGCTCAACCGCTGACATCCGATGGTTCGAGGCGGATCCCACGTTCGTGCTGCACTTCACCAACGCCTACGAGGATGGCGACGAGATCGTGCTGGACGGCTTTTACGAGGGCGATCCTCAGCCGCTCGACACTGGGGGAACGAAGTGGGAGAAGCTATTTCGCTTCCTCGCCCTGGATCGCCTGCAGGCCCGGCTGCACCGGTGGCGTTTCAATCTGGTCACCGGCGCGGTGAAAGAAGAGCACCTGTCGGACTCGATCACCGAGTTCGGGACCATCAATCCCGACTATGCGGGCGGCAACTACCGCTACGCCTATGCCGCCACCGGGAAGCCGGGCTGGTTCCTGTTCGACGGATTGGTCAAACATGACCTGCTCACCGGAAGCCAACAGGGCTTCTCGTTCGGCGAGGGTGTCTACGGCAGTGAGACCGCGATGGCGCCGCGGCTGGGCGGCGCCGGTGAAGACGACGGCTATCTGATCACCCTCACCACCGACATGAACACCGATGCCTCCTATTGCGTGGTGCTCGATGCCGCCCGGGTCGCCGATGGACCGGTGTGCAAACTGCAACTGCCGGAACGCATTTCCAGCGGAACCCATTCGACGTGGGCACCGGGCGCCCAGTTGCGACACTGGGACACTGCGGAGTCGGCAGCCGCCGCCGTGGAGCTGTGAACCCCGCGACCCCGCGACACGTCAAAATAAGATGGCCATGAACAACCACACGCCCCGTCGGACAACACACTGGCCCATGCATTTGGCACCGATCGGCGCCATCCGCTTCGCGCGCCGGTCGACGAACTTCGAAGAGACAGTGCGGTTTTACCGCGAGCTGGTGGGGCTGCCGCTATTCGAGACGTTCGAGGCCAGCTTTGGCAGCAACGGCGCGATTTTCGGCCTGCCAAGCTGGAACCTGACGATGGAGATCGTGGAGGCCCTCGACGGTGACGTCGCGGTCGATGACCACGAGCAGCTGTGCCTGTACTTCCCGGACACCCAGGCGCAGCAGGCCGCGACCGCACGCCTGCAGGAGGCGGGACTCGAAGAAGTGCAGCAGCACCCGTATTGGGAGGCGACGGGTGCGGTCACCTACCGCGACCCCGACGGCCGCGAGGTCGTGTTCGCGCCGTTCGTGTTCGGTGTCAACGAGCCCGGCGATAGCTCGGTTTCCGGCAAACACGAGTTCCCGTCGGCCTGAGGTCTCAGCGGCCGGGTCGACCGGAGGCGACGGCCGCGATCAGCGACGCGACCGAACACGCCACCGCGCCGAGCGCGGCGCCCCCGCCGACATAAAGCCCGTATTCCGCTGACACCGGCGGGTTGACGTTGAGTTTGTAGTACCACGCGATGAGCGCCACGATCAGCAGCGAAATGATCAGCGCGGCAATCGATGCAAGCTTCACCGATAAGCCGCGGGCCACCATCGCTCCGGCCACCAGCAATGCCGACGACAGCAGCACAATCAGTTGCCCCGCGCCAAATCCCGGCGGAAGCTGCAGGCTGCCGTGTTTGCCCCCGATCGCACTGGCCCAGCCACCACCACCGACCGACGTGGTCAGCCACGGCGTCCAGGCACTGGCCGAAACAACAAGGGCAAACAACGCGACCAGCCATCCGGGGCGCAGGCGGCGGGTCATGGGTGCGACCTTAATCGGGCGCCGGACCCGTCGTCGCTCGCCACGCGCAGTCCTGCCGGGGACGTGCCCGCGAGGACAGGTTCACCTAGCGGGTTTAACGGCGAGGACCTGATCCAGACGGTCAGCGGCCGACGCCACGGTGTCCGTTGCGACCCGGGTCGGGCCGAGGGTCGGGAGCCGTGAAGACGGTGACGAATCTCTCCAGGGATTCGTTGATGTCGCGTCGGAGCGCGGCAGCGACGATCATGCCGATCGGCCCGAACAGCGCCGGGCCACCGAGGTGCACGTCGAAGCTGACGACGGATCCGTCGCCGTTCGGCTTGACCTTGGCCATCAGCTTCACCTTGACGCCGCCGACGCCTTCACCGTTGAGCGTCATGGCTTCCGGCGGCTTGTAATGCACAATCGTCCACTTGATCCGGTTGAGCATGCCCTTGACCTCGACGATCGATTCGATGACCGTGCCCTTTTGCAGGTCGTCGGGCAGCTTGCTGCGCCACACCCGGTGAATGCTCAACCAGTCCTTGAAGCGGGACAGATCGGAGGCGTGCTTCCAGGCCTCCGCCGGCGGCAGCGGTACGTCGATGGATCCGGAGAGTTTCGCCATGCGCTCAGTTCGGCTGGTCGCCCGCGGTCCCGGGGCCGGTGACCTTCTTGGCCTCTTCCTGCACCTTGTGGATGGTGTCGGAGTACTTGCCCTGCGTCTTGTCGTCGACGAAGTCGCCGGCCTTTTCGATCGCCGTCTCGACCTTGTCGGCGTTCTGCGCCAACAGGTCCTTTGCCTTGTCCAGGAATCCCATGCGCTGTCCCTTCCCCGCAGATCCCCGGCGCCGCCGGCGATCCTTCTTTGCTGGTAGAACCCTACTTGCCAGCGTCCGGGCCGCCCTAATCGCCCTAGCCGGCCTTTGGTCTAGTCGGCCCGCCACAACCGCGCCTCGATCCCGAGCATCCTGGCCCGGATCCACCACGTCGCCTCGATCACCGCGGCGCCGAGCACCCCGATCCCCAGCGCGGTCGATGTGACCGCCAGATTCGACGGGTCAAGCAGAAACTTCTTCTGCGCCAGCGGAATGCTGAAGATCGCGACATAAGCCAGGCCGCAGGCCGTCACCAGCGCGACCCGCCACCACTGGTAGGGACGCGCCACCACCGCCAGCACCCAGAGCGCGGCTACCAGCAGCGTGATGAGTGCGGCGGTCGACGCTTGCTCCTGTTCGGCGAAAGTGGCATGTCGGCCCCGGTAGGCCACCAGGTAGGAAACGAAAGTCGCGGTGCCGACCGTCAATCCGGATGGCAGTGCCGAGGTCAGCACGCGGCGGATGAAGCCGGAATAGGCGCGCTCGTTGTTCGGCGCCAGCGACAGGATGAACGACGGGATGCCGATGGTAAACCACGCGGCGATGGTGACGTGGATCGGCTGAAACGGGTAGAGCAGCGGATCCGCCTTGAGCGATTTGGACAACAGGCACTCGATACCGACGAACAGTGCGAGCAGCACCGAGTACACGGTCTTCGTCAGAAACAGGTTGGCGACCCGTTCGATGTTGCCGATCACCCGGCGACCCTCGCCGACGACATAGGGCAGCGTGGCGAACTTGTTGTCCAACAAGACGATCTGCGCCACCGCGCGCGATGCGGGGCTGCCGGCGCCCATCGCCACGCCGATGTCGGCGTCCTTGAGGGCCAGCACGTCGTTGACGCCGTCGCCGGTCATCGCGACGGTGTGGCCGTGCGCTTGCAGCGCATGCACGATGGCACGTTTCTGATCGGGCCGCACCCGGCCGAAGGTGGTGTAGGCGTCCAGGGTGTCGGCCAGTTCTCCCGCTTCCCCGGGTAGTTGGCGCGCGTCCATCGCCTCGCCTCGCAACCCGAGCTGAGCCGCGACAGCGCCGACCGATACGGCGTTGTCACCAGAGATCACCTTCACCGATACATCTTGGGCGGCAAAGTACTCCAATGTTTCCCGGGCGTCCGGGCGCACCTTCTGCTCCAGTACTACCAGCGCGACCGGCGTAACCCGACCCGGCGCTCTCGGATCATCCACGGCGATGTCGGCTGCGCCGAGCAGCAGCACCCGCAACCCGCGCGCTCCGATCTGTTCGGCCTGCGCGGCGGCCGCCGAAGCCGGGTCGAGCAGTACATCGGGCGCACCGATCACCCAGTCGCCATGGCCGGAGTAGGACACACCGCTCCACTTGGTGGCCGACTTGAAAGGCGCTGTCGCCGTGGCGGTCCAGGCCGGCGGCTGGTCAAAGGTCTCGGCGATCGCTCGCATGCTGGCATTGGGACGGACGTCGGCCGCAGCCAGCGCGGCCAGCGCATCCGGAACCGCCGCTGACTGTTGACCGGCGAGTTCGACGACATCGGCGACGCGCATACCACTTTCGGTCAGGGTGCCCGTCTTGTCGGCACACACCACGTCGACACGGGCCAATCCCTCGATGGCGGGCAATTCCTGGACCAGGCAGCGACGCTGCCCGAGCCTGATGACGCCAACCGCGAACGCGATCGATGTCATCAGCACCAGGCCTTCGGGCACCATCGGGACCAGCGCACCCACCGTTCTCAGCACGGACTGCCGCCACCCCGCATGCGTGGTGAACAACTGCGTGTAGATCGTCAGCAGGCCGGCCGGCACCAACAGATAGGTGATGAACTGCAGGATCCGGTTAATACCATTGCGCAGTTCGGATTTCACCAGCGTGAACTTGCTGGCCTCCTCGGCGAGCTTGGCGGCGTAAGCGGCCGGCCCTACCTTGGTGGCGCGATAGGCACCGGTGCCGGCAACGACAAAGCTGCCCGACATGACCGCGTCACCGGCGTCCTTGCCGATCGGGTCCGCCTCCCCCGTCAGCAGCGATTCGTCGACCTCCAGGTTCTCCTGCTCGAGCACCTCGCCGTCGACGACGATCTGGTCCCCGGGACCGAGCTCGATGACGTCGTCGAGCACCACCTCGCTGGGCAGCAACATCCGAGTCCCGGATTGCCTGCGCACCAACGGTTTCGCTTGCCCGACGATCGCCAGCTTGTCCAGCGTCTGCTTGGCCCGAATCTCCTGGACCATCCCGATGACACTGTTGGCGATGATGAGCAGGCCGAACAGTCCGTTGATGACCGAACCGGTCTCCAGCACGATCACCAGCAGCACGCCCAAGATCGCGTTGATGCGGGTGAAAACGTTGGCGCGCACGATGTCCGCGATGCTGCGGGCGGCACGTGCCGGAACCGCATTACTCTTCCCGTCGGCTACCCGCTGCGCCACGTCGGCGTCGGTTAGCCCGCCGTTCATCGGGTGAACGTTCCCAACTTGTCCGTGTCGTAGTACTCCAAGTTCAGCGTGTTCCCGGCGAAGGTCGCCTTGGAAATCGTTCCAGCCGGCGCATTTTCGTCTGTTTTCGAGAAAATGAAAGTATCCCCATCCCAGTGCGTGAGGGGGAACGTTTGATTCTTCGGACCCAGCGCGAGCTCGAGTTGCCCGTTGTTCTGGGTCACGATTGCCGGGCCCCAGTAGTCGCTGGCGTACACGCTGAGGTAGTCGGTGAGCGGTCGAGCCGGTGCCGGGTTCGCGGGAGGCTGCTTGCCGACCAGCGAACCCTCCGGGTTGTTCAGCGGGGCGATCACGTGGTTGTACAGCGCCGCCCAGTCCTCGCGAATCTGCGCGTACTGCACCAGATCCATGAATTGCGCGGTCAGAGTTTCCGGAATGCCGTAGGGGGCACCGTTGGTCAGCGCAATGATGCCGACGTCCTCGGAGGGCATCACGACAAAGTTCGTCGCCGCACCCGACGAGAAGGCCCCGGAGTGGCTGTACACGGTGCGCCCCGACGAGGTCACCGAGGCGTTGAACCCGCGGCCGTAGGTGGCGGCCCGGGCGTTCGGCGATGTCGCGGCGATCGAAATGACCTGAGGGGTGATCGCGGGTAGCAGGGCCTCCGGCGAGCTGATCTGCTGACCGTTGTACGTTCCGTTGGCCATCACCATGGCCAGCCAACGCGCCATGTCGTTGACCGACGAACTCACCCCGCCCGCGGGTGTTTGCGGATCCGGATCGCGCTGGAAGCGCGGCTCCCACTTGTCCCCGACTTTGACGTGGTCGACCGCGTGATTGGGCGCGGCCAGGTAATCGGCGTACTTCGAACTCGTCGACGCCATACCGAGCGGGCGGTACAGCACCTCGTCGGACAGGTCCTCCCACGATTTGCCCGCGGCGGCCGCCACCGTCTCGGCAGCCGCGGTCAAGCCAAAGTTGGTGTAGGCGTAGCTACTTCGGAAAGGCGCCAGCGGTAGATACTTCAGCCGCTCGAGCACTTGCCGGCGGTCGTACCCGAGATCCTCCAGTTTGTCGCCGGCGTGATCGGGCAACCCGGAGCGGTGCGAGTACAGGTCGGCGATGGTCAGATGGCCGGTGACGTAGGGATCCGACAGCGCGAACCACGGCAGCTTGGACACCACTGGCGTGTCCCAGGTAACGACGTTGTTGGTCACTTCGTGCGCCACCACGGTCGCGCCCACCGATTTCGACACTGAAGCCAGCTGGAAGACGGTGTCAGCGTCGACCTTGTTGTCTTGACCGTTGCCCTTGCTTGCGTCCTTCACACCGAAACCCTTGGCGTACAACGTCTTTCCGCCTCGGACAACGGCTACAGACATGCCGGGGACGCCGGTGTTGCGCATCAGGTCGTTGACCAGGCCGTCGACCTTCGCAATGGCAAGGTCGATGCGACTGGGCGGAATGTCCAGACCCGACACTTCGTTGGGAGGCACCTCAGACAACGCGGAGGGCGGGCTCGATACGGGTTGCCCAGACCCGCATCCGACCAACGCCAGCAAAACCACCACGGCAGCGGCAAGTGCCGCGCGTTTCGTCATGCCCGCAGACTTTAGTCTGGCCACAGCGAATCAGAGCCGCCACCACGGGTTGAATCTCCAGGGCTTCGACGGATCAATACGTTGACCCGGCGCGGGAATCGCCACCTTGACTTCAGCGGCTTCGGCGGCCGCGAGCAGTCGCTCGACCGGCTCGGCCCATGGGTGTGGCGCCAGCCGAAAGGTGCCCCAGTGGATGGGCACCAACAGTCCCGACCCGGACACCGTGACTTCCAGGTGCGCCTGGACGGCCTCCTCAGGGTTTATGTGAACGTCTGAGGCGATCGGGTTGTAGGCGCCGATGGGCAGCAGGGTCAGATCGAACGGTCCGTGGTCGGCGCCGATCTGCTCGAAGCTCTTGGTGTAGCCGGTGTCGCCGCCGAAATACGCGCGATGAATCGGGCCGATGATTCCCCAGGACGCCCACAGCGTGGTGTTGCGATCCAGGAAGCGCCCCGAAAAGTGCCGTGCCGGCAGGCAAATCAGAGTGAGCTCGTCGACATGACCGCTTTCGTGCCAGTCGAGTTCGACGATGCGGTGCTCCGGTACGCCCCACGCGCGAAGGTGGGCGCCCACACCGAGTGGCACGAAGAACGGGGCCCGCTGGGTGTGGGCCAGCGCGACGATGGTGTCGATATCGAGATGGTCGTAGTGGTCATGGCTGATGACCACGGCGTCGACTGCGGGCAGTGCTTCGAGTTTCACCGGGGGCGGATGCAGGCGCTCCGGGCCGATCACGTCCGACGGCGAGCAGCGGTCGCTCCAGACCGGATCGGTGAGCACCCGGTAGCCGTCGATCTCCAGCAGCGCCGTGGAGTGGCCGAACCAACGCACGGCCAGCGGACTGGCGTCGCCGTCGAAAGTCCCCGGCGCGGCCAACGGAATCGGCGCAGGTGGCCGGCTCTTGCCGCGCGCACCCAAAAACTCCCCCGCCATCTGGGCCAGTTGCGCACGGTCCACGTTGAAGATCGACGCCGGGTCGAGGTTGGCGAAGACGCCGTCGTGGTAGTTCGGCGATCGTTCTGCCACCGCCCGGATCGAGGTCGGGTCGGCACCGAGAGCGGCCGGCGCGCCGTGCAGCGCGCGCAACATCCACCCACCAGCGGCCAGCGTGACCGTGCCGGCGGCTAGGCGGAAAGCTGCGCGCACCATGACTGTCAGGCCCCCTGGAACCGCGGCGGTCGCTTCTCTATCCGGGCGACTTGCGCTTCGATGACGTCCTGGCTGCCCCAGGCCTTATCGAAGAGCTCCTTGTGCACCGGATCCGCCTCCTCGAGAGCGTCGTCGTTGAGTACCCGCTTGGCGTGCTGGATCGCCAGCGGCGCCAACCCGGTGGTCTCGGCGGCCCAGGCCTGGGCGTCTTCCAGTGTCCCGATCCGGTTGGCCATTCCGGTCTGCAGCGCCGTCTCGGCGGTCAACTTCTCCGCGGTCAGCAGCATCGCCCGGGCCCGGCCGTGACCGACCAGCGACGAGAGCCGTCGGATGCTCCAGTTATCCAGGGCAAGACCGTATTTCGACGTTGGAAACTGAAAGAACGCATCCGGGGCGACGACCCGCAGATCGCATTGCATGGCCAGCTGCAGGCCCGCGCCGATGGCGGGTCCGTTGATGGCGCCGATCACCGGGATGGGAGCCGCATCCAGAGCCTTGTGCAGTTCGATCAGCCGGTCTGGGTAGTCGGCGGCGAAGGCGTCGCCGCTCAGGTCCGCGCCCGCGCAGAACACCGTGCCCTGGCCGGTCAGCACAATCGCGCGGGTCGACCCGTCCCCGGCCTTCAACACGGCCTCACGCAGCTCCTCGACGAGTTGTGAGTTCAGGGCGTTGCGGCGTTCCGGGCGCTGCAACTCGATGGTCATAACCGCTTCGACCTGCGTGATACCGATCATGGGCGCCAGCCTATATAGCCTCGTGTCGTGAGTCGCATCACGACCGACCAATTGCAGGATGCGGTGCTGGACGAAGGCTCCTTTGTGAGCTGGGACAGCGAGCCGCTGGCCATACCGATCAGCGAGGCTTACGCGCGCGAGCTCGCCGACGCCCGGGCCGCCACCGGGCTGGACGAGGCGGTGCTGACCGGCGAGGGGCGAATATACGGGCGCCGGGTGGCGGTCGTGGTCTGCGAGTTCAGCTTCCTCGGCGGCTCGATCGGGGTGGCGGCGGCCGAACGGATCACCAACGCCGTGCAGCGCGCCACGGCCGAGGGGCTCCCACTGCTGGCCTCGCCGAGCTCCGGCGGTACCCGCATGCAAGAGGGCACCGTCGCGTTTCTGCAGATGGTCAAGATCGCCGCGGCAGTCAGGCTCCATAAGCAGGCTCACCTGCCCTACCTCGTTTACCTGCGGAACCCGACGACGGGCGGAGTTTTCGCGTCGTGGGGCTCGCTGGGCCACGTCACCGTCGCCGAGCCGGGCGCGCTGATCGGCTTCCTCGGGCCGCGGGTATACGAGCTGCTCTACGGCGAACCGTTCCCGGCGGGCATCCAGACCGCGGAGAACCTGCAGCGGCACGGGGTGATCGACGGCGTCGTCGCCATTGATGAGCTGCGCCGCACGCTGGATCGCGCCCTGACGGTCATCGCGGACGCACCCAAGCCGCTACCCGCCCCGCAGCCCGCCGGATCGATACTCGATGTGCCGGCCTGGGATTCGGTGCTCGCGTCGCGGCGACCGGACCGGCCGGGTGTCGGGCATCTGCTGCGCCGCGGCGCCACCGACCGGGTGCTGTTGTCCGGCACGGGCAGCGGAGAGGCAGCGACCACCCTGTTGGCACTGGCGCGATTCGCCGGGCAACCGGCGGTGGTCCTCGGCCAGCAGCGGCTCACCGGCGGGCTGGTCGGACCCGCGTCGTTGCGGGAAGCCCGCCGCGGCATGGCGCTGGCCGCCGAGTTGCGGCTGCCGCTGGTGCTGGTGATCGACACCGCGGGCCCCGCGCTGTCGACCGAAGCCGAACAGGGCGGGCTGGCGGGTCAGATCGCCCAGTGCGTGGCCGAGCTGGTGACGCTGGATACCCCGACGGTGTCGGTGCTGCTGGGCCAGGGCAGCGGCGGCCCGGCGCTGTCGATGCTGCCCGCCGACCGGGTGCTCGCCGCGCTGCACGGCTGGCTGGCCCCGCTGCCACCCGAGGGTGCCAGCGCGATTGTCTTCCGCGATACCGAGCATGCCCCCGAACTTGCTGCGGCCCAAGGCATTCGGTCGGCCGACCTGCTGGCCTCCGGAATCGTCGACGCCATCGTGCCGGAGCTTCCCGATGCCGCCGACGAGCCGATCGAGTTCTCCCAGCGGCTCGCCGGCGCCATCGCCGCCGAGGTACACGCGCTGCGCGACATACCCAGCGCCGAGCGCATCAGCGAACGACTGCGCCGCTACCGCAGCATTGGATTGCCTTGAGCCGTCGCCTCGCCCGCGACATCTCGGCCAACGTGTCAGTCCTCCGGCAGCCCGAGGTAGCGCTGAATCGTCGGGCCGATCCATTCCACGACCTCGTCACGGCTCATCTCGGCAATGGGCGGAAGCCGTAACACGAAGCGGCACAACGCCATACCGAGAATCTGGGTCGCGATCAGCCCGGCCCGCGCACCGGACTCCTCGTCAGATACGAAAGATGCGACGAGCGGCTGGATTTGGGTTCGGAATATCTCCTGCATCCATTGCGCGGCCTCGCTGTTGGTGGCACTGGACCGCAGCAGGATCACCAACGCATCGTCTTCCCAGCGATCGAGAAAGTGCCGAATTAGCGTCTGCCCTACCTGCGCGCGGTCCATCGTCGCGACATCGGGGAAGCGCAGATCGAACTCCGCCGCGGCCGCGAACAGTTGGTCTTTGCTGCCGTAGTACCGCATCACCATCGCCGGATCCACCCCGGCGTCGGCGGCGATCCCCCGGATCGTGGCCCCCTGGAAGCCGGCCGACCCGAACCGCGCCCGGGCCGCCGCCAGGATCACCGCCTTGGTCTGTTCGGACGATCGCCTCATGTCAACAACTGTAGGCCAACAACTGTTGACATCGGGCGCCCGGCGCGCCAACATGGAGTTATGCCAACAAGCGTTGACTAGTTACCGAAGCTTCTGCGAGAGGAGCCGAATCCATGAACGACACCGATGTCCTGGTCATAGGCGCCGGACCCACCGGCCTCACGCTTGCCGCGTCGCTGGTCACCCGCGGGATCCGGACGGTCGTGATCGACAACCTTGCCCAAGGCGCGACCACCTCCCGCGCCGCCGCGGTCAATGCCCGCACACTCGAGGTGCTCGAAGACCTCGACGTGGCCCGGCGCATGGTCAAAGCCGGGCTGATCGCTCCGCGCTTCACCGTGCGGGCGGGCCCGCGCGTATTGATTCCGGCCGATTTCAGCGGGCTTCCGACGGAGCATCCGTACACCCTGATGCTCTCGCAGGCCGACACCGAGCGGCTACTGCTGGAGCGACTGCACGAACTGGGCGGTGAGGTGATCCGGCCCAAGACGCTGCGCCGCGTCATCCAGGACACCGACGGCGTCACGGCCACCTTCGAGGATGGCGACAGCATTCGCGCCGGCTACCTCGTCGGCGCCGACGGCATGCACAGCACGGTCCGCGACCAAGTCGGAATCGGCTTTGCCGGTGGTGAATTCGCGGAATCCTTCGTACTTGCCGACGTTCGGGTGTCCGGGGAGGCACCTCGCGATGAGGTCATTCTGTTCTACGCCAACGATGGGCTGAACGTGCTGGCCCCGCTGCCGGACAACATCTTTCGCATCGTCGCGCCGACTTCGGATGCGCCGCCGACGCCGTCGGCGGCGTTCGTCCAGTCGCTGCTGGATACCCGGGGCTTCGGGCCGGGCCGAACGGTCGTCACCGAGCTACTGTGGGGGACCCGGTTCCGGATCCACCACCGCGTTGCCGACGGCTATCGAGCCGGCCGCGTACTGCTAGCAGGCGACGCCGCCCATGTGCACAGCCCCGCTGGCGGCCAGGGC
The DNA here is from genome assembly GCA_963712615.1 of uncultured Actinomycetota bacterium. GTDB lineage: Bacteria > Actinomycetota > Actinomycetes > Mycobacteriales > Mycobacteriaceae > Mycobacterium. Next base: position 4,725,956 of record CAVQIO010000002.1, on the reverse strand, counting down.
ATGAATCTTGGTATTACCGACGGGATTTCACTGGCCGCAGCGCTCTCTGAGGTTCTGCAGGGTGGATCGGATGCCGCGTTGGACCGCTACTGCACATTCCAGCGCCGAAGAGCCGAGCAGGTACTAAGACTGACCGGCCGACTGACCCGTATCTCGACGCTGCCGCGCCCATTACGCCCGATCCGTAACGCGGGAATGCGGCTGGCTGCGCAGGTTCCCGCTGTGCGACGGCAGCTGGCGTTGCAGTTGAGCGGCCTGCCGTACCGCTGATCTGCCACCGCATCCCGAACAGCGGCGGTGAGTTCGTTCGCCGCTGTGCATCAGATCGGCGGGCGTGCCGTCGGCGACGATGCGGCCCTGCTCGCCCAGCATCAGCACCCGATCGGCGTTTTCGACCACGTCCAACCGGTGGGCGATGATCAGGGCGGTGCGGTCGGCGAGCACGGTCTGAAGCGCGTGTTGCACCATGCGCTCGCCGGGCACGTCCAGCGCCGACGTCGCCTCGTCCACGATCAGCACCGCCGAGTCGGCCAGGAACGCGCGGGACAGCGCAATGAGCTGACGCTGACCCGCCGACAGCGCTACCCCGCCGTTGCTGACCTCGGTCTGGTACCCCGCGGGAAGGGCGGCGATGAACAGGTCGGCGCCGATCGCGGCGGCCGCATCCCTGACCTCGGTGTCGGTGGCATCGGGGCGGCCAAATCGGATGTTGTCGGCGATCGTGCCGGTGAACAGGAAGCTTTCCTGGGCGACCAGCACGACATTGCGGCGCAGATCGGCGTACGCGAGATCGCGAAGATCGACACCGCCCAAGGTGATCGATCCCGAGGTCGGATCGTAGAACCTGGCCAGCAGTTTGGCAATGGTGGACTTGCCGGTGCCGTTGCGTCCCACCAGTGCCACCGTCTGACCGGCGGGCACCGTCACCGACAGGCCGGAGAGGACCGGCTGGCCGGGCGCGTAGCCGAAATGCACGTCATCGAAGATGACTGTGCCAGCGGCAAAGTCGGTTGCGCATGCGTCACCCGAACGCGCCAAAGGCATCTCGGGTTCCGCGATCGCCGGGCGCCTGTTGAGGGCGGCGGCCAACTTCTCCAGCGCTGACGTCGCGGCCTGAAATGCGTTGACGAAATGGGTGATCTCGTGCAGCGGCTCGAAGAACATCCGGAGGTAGAGCAGAAAGGCAGCGAAGGTGCCGATCGTCATGTCGCCATTGAGCACCCGGCTGCCGCCGTAGAGAATCACTACTCCGGTGGTGATGTTGCCGATCACCTTCACAACGGGGGTGAAGACGGCCATCAGCTTGAAGGACTTGACCAGGATCGCCCGGTACTGGTTGGCGATGTCCTCGAAGACCCGCTGGGTCCGCGGCTCACTCCGGTAAGCCTGTAGGGCCTTGATGCCCGCCATCGTCTCGATGAATTGCATGATGACCAGTGCGGTGCTCTCTCGCACCTCACGGTAGGTTCTCGCCGATTGGAGACGAAACCATGCGGCCAGGAACAGCAGGATCGGGAAAACCGCCAGGCACATCAGTCCCAGCCGCCAGTCCAGGATGAGCAGCAGGATGGCTACTCCCACTGGCGTGAGCGCGGCGGTGATCAAACAGTCGAAGCCGGCGAACAACATGTCGTCGACGGCTTCGACGTCGTTGGTCAGCCGGGTCACCACCCGTCCGGTGGTATAGCGCTCGTGGAAGGCGATGTCGAGCCGCTGGAAGTGCCGGAACATCCGACGGCGTAGGTCCAGCAACACTTTCTGGCGCAGTCGCCCGGCACGGTTCAGAAAAAACCAGCGGCTGATGCCGTGCACCACCACCACACCGCACAGCGCGCCGACGATGAGCACCAGTCCGCGCGCCGAGCCGCCGTTCGTGACCGCCGGGATTCCGTGGTCGATGCCGCGCCGGACCAGCATTGGAACCGAAAGTCGTGCGGCGTTTTCCAACAACGCGACGCCCAGCACGAGCATGAGGGTCAGTGTGTGCGGGCGCAGCAGCGAACCCAGCAGCGCCCGCGCGTCCCGCCCGCGGGTCCGGGTCTCCTCGATGGTCGGATCGTGATAGTGGTGGGCTACTTCGTCTGTGCCGACCAGAATGGGCCTGGTGTCCAGCGTGGTCATCGATGCTCCGTCATCTTCATTGCGAAATCCATTGTTGTACTGTCGATGACGTCATTGTCATGTCCACGATTTGCCGTCAACAGGTAGCGGTATTGCGGCACCTGAGCGAAAAGCTCCGCATGCGTGCCGACGTGGGTGATAGTCGGCCCGGCATCGTCGTCTTCCAGCAACGCCACCCGATCGGCGAGCAGCAGAGTGGACAGCCGGCGCGCGACGACGATGCCGGTGACCCCCTCGAGCGCAACCCGCAGCGCCTCGGTGATCTCGGTCTCGGTAAGCGCATCGAGCCCGGACAGGGCGTCGTCGATCACCAGCAGCTTGGGTGTTGCGACAATCGCCCGGGCCAGACACAACCGCTGGCGCTGCCCGCCGGAGAGCCGCAGGCCCTGTTCTCCGATGCGGGTCTCGAGCCCAAACGGCAGGTCGTCGATGAACCGAGCCGCGGCGATGTCGATGGCCGCGGCCAATTCCGCGTCGGTGGCATCCGGTCGGCCCAGCCGTAGGTTCTCTGCCACTGACATCGAGAACACCGTAGGGTCCTCGAACGCCGTGCATACCGAGCGGCGCAGCGACGACAGCGACGTGTTCCGGATATCCCGGCCGTCCAGGAGAATTTGTCCCTCCGAGGCGTCATAAATTCGGGAAAACATCGCTGTCAGAAGGGATTTCCCTGCACCGGTGGCACCGACAAGAGCCACCGTTTCGCCCGCTTCGACAGCCAGCGTGACGTGGCGGAGCAACCATTTGTCGCGCCCCGCCGAGCCGGGCACCCGAAAGCCCACATCACGCAGCTCGAGTCGCCCTGCCCCGACCGGTTCCGGGTCGGGCCCGTCGGTGATCTCGCAGGGTGCATCGAAGATTTCGGCGATCCGGTTCGCCGCCGTCATCGCCTCCTGGGTCATTGAGAGGAGAAAGCCCATCGAGGCGACCGGCCAGACCAGCGACAGCGTCATGGTGATGAATGCGGCCAGCGTGCCGATCGTGACCAGCCCGTGGCCCGCCGCGTACGCACCGAAACCCAGCAGCACCACCAGGGCCACATTGGGAATGACCTCGAGCAAGGTCCAAAACTTCGCCGCCACCGATACCTTGGCGCGGCCGATCTCAAACATCCTGCTGGCCTGCGCATCGAATCGCTCGAATACATGGTCTTCGCGGCCGAATGCCAGCACCACCCCGCGACCCAGCGCCGACTCCTCGACATGCGTTGCGAGGTGGCCGGATTGGTCTTGGGCCTGCCGCGACAGGCGGGTGAACTCCGCTTGGTAGTGCAGCACGGTCGCCGTGATCGGGACGAGCGACCCCAGTACGACGAGGCCCAACGGCCAGTACATCACCAGCAGGCACACCGTCACCGCGGTGATTTGCAGGACGTTGAGCAGCATGAACACCGCTCCGAACGACATCAAATCGCGGATGGTGGACAGGTCGCTCATAATCCGCGACACCAGTTGACCGGTTTGCCATCGATGGTGAAACGACATCGGCAGGGTCTGCAGCCGGGCGTGCAGGTCCCGGCGGATATCGGTCTCGACGCCCATCGTGGCATGCGCGGTGAACCAGCGGCGGATGAACAACATCACCGCGTCGCCCAGCCCGAGAGTCGTTGCCGCGATGCCCAGCATCCACAAACCGCTCGCGTCGTGGTGGCGCACCGGCCCGTCGATCACTGCTCTGGTCATGATCGGGATACCTACCGTGGCAACGAGACTGGCGATCGCGACCAACACGATAACGATCCAGCGCGCGCGGTGGGGAACGAGGTAGGGCAGCAGCCGCTTCAGGTCCGACAACGCGCCCGGGCGTTCGGGCGCAGCGGCGATGGCAGACGATGAGCCAAGAACATGTATATCCGGCGGGCCCATGGCCTCAGTCACAACGATTCCGTCTCTGAAGTTCCTATGCGCGGAGTGGCACCGAAATCGAAGGCCCGCAACGAGAACGCTGACCAAGACCCCGAATTTCTCGGCCCGCCACCTGGATTCGATCATGGCATGGCGTCATCGGCGGCCAGTCGCGGCCGAGACTCGAAAGCGTAACCATTTAGCCACCCGACCCCTCCCCTGTGACCCATCCCGGGCAACAATCCTGCAAAATGGTCGGCATGGACACTGGCGGGGCTGCACCTCGCGTCTTGGTCGTTGACGACGACGCTGATGTGCTCGCCTCGCTGGAACGCGGGCTGCGGCTATCCGGCTTCGAAGTTTCCACCGCCGTCGACGGGGCCGAGGCCTTGCGCAGCGCCACCGAGACCCGACCGGACGCAATCGTGCTGGATATCAACATGCCCGTGCTGGACGGCGTCAGCGTCGTCACCGCCCTGCGCGCGATGGACAACGACGTCCCGGTCTGCGTGCTGTCCGCGCGCAGCTCAGTCGACGACCGCGTGGCCGGCCTGGAGGCCGGTGCCGACGACTACCTGGTCAAACCGTTCGTGCTGGCCGAACTGGTCGCGCGGGTCAAGGCGCTGCTGCGCCGCCGGGGTTCCGTCGCGTCGTCCTCGTCGGAAACCATCACGGTGGGCCCCCTGGAAGTGGACATCCCCGGTCGGCGGGCCCGGGTCAACGGCGTCGACGTCGACCTGACCAAGCGCGAGTTCGACCTGCTGGCGGTGCTGGCCGAACACAAGACCGCGGTGCTGTCCCGCGCGCAGCTGTTGGAGCTGGTGTGGGGCTATGACTTCGCCGCCGACACCAACGTCGTCGACGTGTTCATCGGGTACCTGCGCCGCAAGCTGGAGGCCAACGGCGGACCGAGGCTGCTACACACCGTCCGCGGAGTTGGGTTCGTACTGCGGATGCAGTAGCGGTGCAATAGATAGCAATCGCCATGAATTTCCTGTCGCGGATCCTGGCCCGTACGCCCTCGCTGCGGACCCGGGTGGTGCTCGCGACGGCCATCGGCGCCGCGATTCCGGTGCTCATCGTCGGCACCGTCGTCTGGGTCGGGATCACCAACGACCGCAAGGAACGGCTGGACCGACGGCTCGACGAGGCCGCGGGTTTCGCAATCCCGTTCGTCGGCCGCGGGCTGACTGAAATCCCGCGCTCGCCCAGCGACCGGGACGCGATCATCACGGTGCGCCTCGGCGACGTGGTCGAGTCGAATTCCGACGTCACACTGCCCGAGCTCAACGGCGACTACGCCGATGCCTACGTCCATGGGGTGCGCTATCGAGTGCGCACGGTGGAGATCCCCGGGCCCGGGCTCAGATCGCTGGCCGTCGGTGCGACTTATGACACCACCCTCGCCGAGACCAACAACTTGCATCGCAGAGTGCTGTTGATCTGTGGTTTTGCCATCTTTGCGTCGATGGTGTTCGCGTGGCTGCTGGCCTCGTTCGCGGTGCGTCCGTTCAAACAACTTGCGCAGCAAACCCGGTTGATCGACGCGGGCGACGAGGCACCACGGGTCGAAGTGCATGGCGCCACCGAGGCCGTCGAGATCGCCGAGGCCATGCGCGGCATGCTGCAACGCATCTGGAACGAGCAGGACCGCACCAAGGAGGCCCTGTCCTCAGCGCGCGATTTCGCTGCCGTGTCCTCCCACGAACTACGCACTCCGCTGACCGCGATGCGCACCAACCTCGAGGTGTTGTCGACCCTGGACCTGCCCGATGACCAGCGCCAAGAGGTGATCAGCGACGTCATCCGCACCCAGTCCCGGATCGAGACAACCCTGAGCGCGCTGGAGCGGTTGGCGCAGGGCGAACTATCCACCGCCGACGATCACGTGCCGGTCGACATCACCGACCTGCTGGACCGCGCCGCCCACGACGCGACCCGTGTCTACCCCGACGTCGAGGTATCCCTGGTGCCGTCACCGACCTGCATCATCGTTGGGATGCCGGCCGGGTTGCGTCTCGCCGTCGACAACGCGATCGCCAATGCCATCAAGCATGGCGGCGCCACCCGGGTCCAGCTGTCCGCAGTCAGCTCGCGCGCCGGAGTGGACATCGCCGTCGACGACAACGGCTGCGGGTTGCCCGACAGCGAACGCCACGTGGTGTTCGAACGGTTTGCCCGGGGGTCGACGGCCTCGCACTCGGGATCGGGCCTGGGACTGGCCCTGGTCGCCCAGCAGGCCCACTTGCACGGCGGAACGGCATCGCTGCAAGACAGCCCGCTGGGCGGCGCGCGGCTGCTGCTGCGCCTGCCCGCCCCTAGTTAAAACCCGACCCGCGCACTCACGTCCGCGTGTTGCGGTGCCACGGCGTGAAGCCGGCCCGCAATGCGGATTCTTCGTCCTTGAACCAGGCCTGGGCAACCGTTGGGTCGTAGGTCGCGTTGTCGGGGGTGTAGTAAAGGCGGGTATCGATGCGCGCCTTGACCAACCATCCCGCCGGGCCGCGGCCATCGGGGGTGGCCCGCGCGGAGCCGGGTCCGTAGGGCGCCGGTGGCGGCACCGGGATCTTCGTCGTCGGCGATTCGGTCACAATCCTGGTCGTCGGCGGGTCGGGTATCAGCGAGTTATCGACCGGAACTTCCAGCGGCACTTCGCCTTTGACCGGCCGTCGCAAGAGCGCGAGCGTCAACACCAAGCCCAGCGCAAAGGACAAGCCGAATAGCCACCAGTGCACGTGATTCATCGTCGCGCACGTTTCAACGCGGCGATCACCCAGGCAACTGCCGACCCCGCCACAAAGGCCAGCAGATACCACAACCACTGGATCACGAAATCCACGCTGATCCTCCTTAGCTGACCACGATTTCGACGCGGCGATTCTTGGCGCGGCCATCGAGGGTGTCGTTGGTGGCGACCGGGTTGATCGAACCGAGGCCCCTGACGGTCAGGCGATCGCTGGTAACACCATGGACGACAAGGAAATCGGCGACCGTTTGGGCACGGTTGTTGCTCAGCGGGACGTTGACCGCCTGGGTGCCGGAGTTGTCGGTGTAGCCGTTGATCGTCGCGTGCACGTTCTGGCATGCCTTCAGCTTGGCCGCCACATGAGTCAGAATCTGATCGTCGACCGGGGTCAGGCTGAATCCGTCGTTTCCGAAGGTGATCGACCCACCGGTCTCAGTATTGACGGCCGATTGCAGATCGCCGCACGGGCCTGCAGGCGCTGGCGGTGCCGATGGCGGAGCCGAACCGTCAACCGCAAGCTGGTCCACGACATTCAGATTCGACCAGGTGTGCGTGGCTTCCCGCTCAATCGTGTTCTTCTGATCTTGTGACGCGGCAGTTCCGATCAGGGTGATGCTGTCCCCGTTGACCGTGAGGTTGAAGTCGGTAATCGACGCGCTGTTCTTGAAAACCGTTCCGGCGTTTGAGAAATCGAGCGCGTCGACATTCGGGTTGATACGGATTTGGTCGACGATGTTGACGCCGGCAGGCAGTGCGTTTTTCAGCACCTTCGTCAGCACGGCTTTTGCCGAATCATCCGGAAAATCACCGGTGAGGGTTATGTCATTGCCGTTGCGGGCAATTGCAAGCGGCGCCAAGGACAACGGCGGCTTACCGGGCTTACTCGATGGTGCGACCGCTGGCGGCGCGCCGGGGAGCCCGGGCCGCGCGAATGCGCCATGCCCGATTGCGGCGATCAGCAATGGAATAACCACCAAACCAATCAGCCACGGGAGGCCCAGCGAGCGCCGGTGGGAATCGGGGCCTGCCGCGCATCGGCGGGCGCGGCCGCGTGGCCGAAACGCGCCCGTAAACCCAAGATTGACCCCTCCTCGATGCCCTTGCCGGGACGCGTGCGTCCTGCGGGCGATATGCAGCCTACCGACTCGGCCCTGCAACCCCGCTTGCGTCGGGCACACTGGAGCAATGGGCGATGGCAGTAAACCGACCGACAGCGAGACCCTGGTGCACATTCGCAACCTGGTTGCCGAGGAGAAAGACCTACGGGCGCAGCTGCAACACCGCGACATCAGCGAGTCCGAGGAGCACGAACGGCTGCGCCGGGTCGAGGTCGAACTCGACCAGTGCTGGGACCTGCTGCGTCAGCGTCGCGCGCTGCGCGAAACCGGTGGTGACCCGCGCGAGGCCGCGGTGCGTCCCCCCGACCAGGTCGAGGGCTATCTCGGCTAGAGATGTCCTTGGATGACGCGCCCGATTGTGACGTCGTCGTCGTGGGCGGGGGCCACAACGGCCTGGTGGCAGCGAGCTACCTGGCCCGGGCCGGCCTTCGGGTGCGGCTGTTGGAGCGACTGGGGCACATTGGTGGGGCCGCGGTCTCAGCTCAGGCCTTCGATGGGGTCGACGTCCGGGTGTCGCGGTACTCGTATCTGGTCAGCTTGTTGCCACCGCGCATCGTCGAGGACTTGGGCGCGCAAGTGCGGTTGGCCCGGCGGCAATTTTCGTCGTATACCCCGGAACCGGGAGGGCGCCGCGGGCTACTGCTCGGGACGCACGGCGGGCGCGATTCATTCGGCGCGATCGGCGCCGCCGACGATGAGCGCGGTTTCGCCGCGTTCTACCGGCGCTGCCGACTGGTAACCGACCGGCTCTGGCCGACGCTGCTGGAACCGCTGCGAACCCGCGAGCAGGCGCACCGCCATGTCCTGGATGGCGGCGCCCCCGAGGCCGCCGCCGCGTGGCGGGCCATCGTCGATGAACCGATCGGGCGCGCCATCACCGACGCGGTGCGCGACGACCTGGTCCGCGGTGTGATCGCCACCGACGCGCTGATCGGCACCTTCGCCCGTCTGGACGACCCGTCGCTGCGACAGAACATCTGCTTCCTGTACCACGTACTCGGCGGGGATTGGGATGTCCCGATCGGCGGGATGGGCTCGGTGACCGCGGCCCTGGCCGCCGCCGCCGTCCGCCATGGCGCCGAAATAGTCACTGACGCAGAGGTTTACCGTGTGGAACCGGACGGTCGGGTGCGTTACCGCCACCACGGCCAAGACCACCGGGTTCAGGGCCGGTTCGTGCTGGCCGGCGTCACACCGGCGGTCTTGGCCGAACTACTCGGTGCACCGCCGGCGCCGGTGGCCCCGGGGGCGCAGGTGAAGGTGAACATGGTGCTGGGGCGACTGCCCCGATTGCGCGACAACAGCGTTACTCCCGAACAGGCGTTTGCCGGGACGTTCCACGTCAACGAGACGTGGAGACAACTGGATACGGCCTACGCACAGGCCGCCACCGGGCGGTTGCCGGATCCGTTGCCGTGCGAGGCGTATTGCCATTCGCTGACCGATCCCAGCATCTTGTCGGCCGGGTTACGCGGCTCGGGCGCGGCGACCATGACGGTGTTCGGCTTGCACACACCCCACTCGTTGCTGGACGGCACCCACTCCCCCGTCTCCCGCGATCAGCTGACCGAGTCGGTGCTTGCGTCACTGAATTCTGTTCTGGCCGAACCGATCCAGGACGTGCTGATGAGCGACGCACGGGGTCGGCCATGCATCGAGACGACGACCACCCTGGACTTGCAGCGCACCCTGGCGATGACCGCGGGAAACATCTTTCACGGCGCGTTGTCCTGGCCATTCGCCGACGACGATGACCCGCTCGACACCCCGGCCCGTCAATGGGGAGTGGCCACGGCCCACGCACGAATCATGTTGTGCGGCTCTGGTGCTCGTCGCGGCGGAGCCGTGTCGGGGATCGGCGGCCACAACGCTGCGATGGCGGTGCTGGCCTCGATGCGAGGATAACGCCCGCGGGTCTTACCGGGTGTCGATGCCGACGTAGTCACGTTCGGTGTAGCCGGTGTAGATCTGACGCGGACGACCGATCTTGCTGTCGCCCTCGTCGTGCATCTCACGCCAGTGCGCGACCCAGCCGGGCAGCCTGCCCAACGCGAACAACACGGTGAACATCCGCACCGGGAAACCGAGAGCCCGGTAGATCAAACCGGTATAGAAGTCGACGTTCGGGTACAGCTTGCGCTCGATGAAGTAGTCGTCGGTCAGCGCGGTCTCTTCGAGCTGCTTGGCGATGTCCAGCAGCGGGTCGCCACCGAGCTTGGCCAGGATCTTGTCGGCGTGCTCCTTGACGATCCGGGCACGCGGGTCGTAGTTCTTGTAGACCCGGTGGCCGAAGCCCATCAGCTTGACGCCCTCTTCGCGGTCTTTCACCTTGCGGACGAATTCACTGACGTCGTTGCCACTTTCGCGGATCTGCTCGAGCATCTCGAGCACTGCCTGGTTGGCACCGCCGTGCAGCGGACCCCACAGCGCGTTGATGCCGCCGGATATCGAGGTGAACAAGTTGGCCTGCGACGATCCCACCAGCCGAACCGTCGATGTCGAGCAGTTCTGCTCGTGGTCGGCGTGCAGGATCAGCAGCATGTCCAGCGCCCGCACCACCTCGGGGTCGGCTTCGTAGGGCTCCGCGGGCAGTCCGAACGTCATGCGCAGGAAGTTCTCCACCAGCGACAGTGAGTTGTCCGGGTAGAGGAACGGCTGACCGACGGACTTCTTGTAGGCGTAGGCGGCGATCGTCGGCAGCTTGGCCAGCAACCGGATCGTCGACAACTCGACCTGCTCGGTGTCGGTCGGGTCAAGCGAATCGGGGTAATACGCGGACAGCGCGTTGACCACGCTGGACAACACCGGCATCGGGTGCGCGTTGCGCGGGAAACCGTCGAAGAACCGCTTCAGGTCCTCATGCAGCATCGTGTGCAGCTGGATCCGCTTGGTGAAGTCGGCCAGCTGATCGGCGGTGGGCAGCTCGCCGTAGATCAGTAGGTAGCTCACCTCGATGAAGGTCGACTTCTCGGCGAGCTGATCGATCGGGACACCGCGGTAACGCAGGATGCCCGCGTCGCCGTCGATGTACGTGATGGAGCTCTTGCACGCGGAAGTGTTGACGAAGCCGTTGTCGAAAGTCGTGTAGCCGGTCTTCGACAACAGCGGGCCGAGAGCAATACCGTCAGCTCCTTCGGTGGCGTTGACGATCTTCAGATCGATCTCGCCGCCCGGGTACTTCAGAGATGCGGTGTCGTCGGTGTCGGCCACGAGAACCCCTTTGCGCTCTGGCTGGTATGGCTGCGCCTGACTAGGTGCGTACAGCTGAAGGTAGTCGTTATCGCGACGACGTGCCTGCCCGGGGTCGGGTCTGCTGAGCTCGCGGCTTCCCTCCAGGTGAACCCGCCGTTATCGTGCGGTGTTAGGCCTCACAGGCTTGTGATCAGGGCTGCAGCCGCTCGACGTGACCGCCGACGACCCGAATGCGGTTATGCAGCCGGTTTTCCCGCCCCTGCCAGAATTCCACCACCTCGGGCGCGAGCAGATACCCGCCCCAGCCGGGCGGCACCGGAACCCGCTCGGAATCGGCGAAGCGGGCGGTCACTTCGACCAGCTGAGCGAGCAGCGCCGCGCGCGAGGCGATCGGCTGCGACTGGCGCGACGCCCACGCACCCAGCTGTGAGCCGCGCGGTCGCTTGGACCAATAGTCCTCGGTGACCTGCGGGTTGACCTTTGTCACCGCGCCCCGGATGTGGACCTGTCGCCCCAGTAGGTACCAGGGAAACGTCGCCGAGGCATACGGCGTCGCCGCCAGCTCGATGCCTTTGGCCGAGTCATAGTTGGTGAAAAAGGTGATTCCGGTCTCATCGACGCTTTTGCACAACACCGATCGGCTCATCGGCTTACCGTCCGCGGCGGATGCCAGCACCATCGCGTTGGGCTCGGAGACGCCGAAACGTTCGGCATCGTCAATCCACCTCCGCAACAACGCAAGCCAACCGTTGTCGAGCCAGGAAATATCCAGATCCGAGCTAGCGTCGCGCTCCGCTGATCCGTATTCCACTCGCATCCGCTGCAGGTGATCTTTGTCAGTGACGGGGTCTGGTCCTGCCATCCGGCCAACGCTACCGGCGGTTGCTACCGGCCGGTAGCGTCGGCCCAAAGGCGGGGTGCAACAATTTTTCCATGACTGTGGTCCCGGAAAATTTCGTCCCCGGCCTCGAAGGCGTAGTGGCCTTCACCACCGAGATCGCCGAACCGGATAAAGACGGCGGCGCGCTGCGCTACCGCGGTGTCGACATCCAAGACCTGGTGGATCAGCAGGTCACCTTCGGCGACGTCTGGGGCCTACTGGTTGACGGCCGGTTCGGCCACGGGCTGCCGCCCGCCGAACCGTTCCCGCTGCCGATCCACACCGGTGACGTCCGCGTCGACGTGCAGGCGGGCCTGGCCATGCTTGCGCCGATCTGGGGGTACAAACCACTGCTGGACACCGACGAAGCCACCGCCCGCGACCAGCTGGCCCGGGCGTCGGTGATGGCACTGTCGTATGTCGCGCAGTCCGCACGGGGCATCTACCAGCCTGCCGTGTCGCAACCGGTCATCGATGAATGCCAAACGGTCACAGCCCGTTTCATGACCCGCTGGCAGGGCGAACCCGACCCGAAGCACGTCGAGGCCATCGACGCCTACTGGGTGTCGGCCGCCGAGCACGGCATGAACGCCTCGACCTTCACCGCGCGGGTGATCGCGTCCACCGGTGCCGACGTGGCCGCGTCGCTGTCCGGTGCGATCGGCGCGATGAGTGGTCCGCTACACGGTGGGGCTCCGGCCCGCGTGCTGCCGATGCTCGAGGAGGTCGAGCGGACCGGTGACGCCCGCGGATTGGTCAAGGGAATCCTGGACCGCGGCGACAAGCTCATGGGGTTCGGACACCGGGTCTACCGCGCCGAAGACCCTCGGGCGCGAGTGCTGCGGGCGACCGCCCAGCGGCTGGGTGCTCCGCGCTACGAGGTCGCGGTCGCGGTGGAGCAGGCGGCGCTGGCCGAGCTGCGGGAGCGCCGTCCGGACCGGGCGATCGAGACCAACGTCGAGTTCTGGGCGGCGGTGATGCTGGACTTTGCCCAGGTACCGGCCAACATGATGCCCGCGATGTTCACCTGTGGGCGGACCGCGGGCTGGTGTGCCCACATTCTCGAGCAGAAGCGGCTCGGCAAGCTGGTCCGGCCGTCGGCGATCTACGTTGGCCCGAGCCCGCGCAGCCCGGAGTCCGTCGAGGGTTGGGACCGGGTTCTCACCGACGCCTGAGAGCTGCTCGGGCGCAGTTGTCGGTGCCCGGCGATTGAATGGGTCTCGCCGCGATGACTTTGTGTCGCCGGCGCAGTCAATAGCCGTGAGCCGGTCTCCGTCTGAGGCTGGCACGCGAAACCGACACCAAGGAGACCACAATGGCCATCAACGTCGAACCTGCAGTAATTCCCCACCTCGTCGTCGGAGATGCCTCCGCGGCGATCGATTTCTACGTCAAGGCTTTTGGCGCCGAGGAGCTGGGCCGCGTGCCCGGTCCCGACGGCAGGCTAGTTAATGCCGCTGTCCGCATCAACGGCTTTACCGTCATGCTCAACGACGACTTCCCGGAGGTGTGTGGCGGCAAGTCGATGACGCCGAAGTCACTGGGCGGAACTCCGGTCACCATTCATCTGACGGTCACCGACGTCGACGCCAAGTTCGAGCGGGCACTCGACGCCGGCGCCACACAGGTGACTGAGTTGGCGGACCAGTTCTGGGGAGACCGCTACGGCGTGGTCGCCGACCCGTTCGGCCACCAGTGGTCGCTTGGGCAGCCGGTGCGCGAGGTCAGCCCCGAAGAGATCCACGCGGCAATGGCCGGCGCAAGCGGGTAGCTAGCCGAGCAGCCGAGCCAGCAGCCGGCGTCGCGGCGTCGGTGGCGCGGTCGCCGCGGCCGCGAGCATGTCGGTGACATCGGTGAACTTGTTGCGCGGCCGGCCGTCGTCGATGCCACGGGCGATTTCCGCGGCATCGATGGCGCCCCAGCCCGCGGAGTCGACGACGTCAGGTTGGCGCGCGTGCACCAGCTTGTCCAGCCCGTCCGGCTTGGTCGCCGGGTCGGTCAACGTGCCGGCGTTGTAATCGGCGACCAGGGCCTGGACGGTTTGACAGGAGCAGGACTTGTTGGTGCCGATGAATCCGGTCGGGCCGCGCTTGATCCACCCCGCGACGTAGGCTCCGGCTACGGGATGTCCGGAGCCCGGGTCGACGACGCGGCCGCCGTCGTTCGGCACGACGGATGCCGACTCGTCGAACGGCAGATCACGAATCAGCTTGCCGCGGTAGCCAATCGACGTCAGCACGAGGCCAGCATTGATCCGGTGCACGTTTTCGGTGCCGGTGACCGAGAACTCCACGCCGGTGGCGCGCTGCTCACCCAGCACGCGCGTGGGCGTGAGCCGATAGGCCAGTCGGACCCGCGGGCGCGGTCCGGGAACCGAACCGTCGCCCAGCTTGCTCAGGATCTCCAGCTTGTTGCGGGTCAACGTGTCCGAGGCGGTCGCGAGATCGCGCGCCACCAGGTTGTGGTCTTCGGCATCGAGCACGACATCGGATGTTCCTGTGAGACCGATCAATTCGGGCAACGTGAACGCCGAGTGCGCCGGGCCGCGCCGAGCGGCAACCACGACCTCGCGGACCGCGGAGTTGCGCAACGCGTCGAGTGCGCAGTCGGAGATATCGGTACGGGCCAGGTCGTCGGGGTCCGCCGTAAGCACGCGGGCCACGTCCAGGGCGACATTGCCGTTGCCGATGATCACCACCCGTTCGTGACTGAGATCGACTGGGAGGTCGGTGAAGTCGGGATGCCCGTTGATCCACGCGACGAGCTCGGTGGCGGTCCCGGTTCCCGGTAGGCCCATGCCGTCGATGTCCAGCCGGCGATCGTCGGGCGCACCGACCGCGTACAGCACCGCGTGATGGTGGGCAAGCAACTCGGCATGGCTCAGGTGCTTGCCGACCTCGACGTTGAGATAAAAGCGGAAGTGAGGATGACGGGAGACCCGGTCGAAGAGCTGGGTGACCTTCTTAGTGTTCTGGTGATCGGGCGCCACTCCCGCGCGCACCAACCCATAAGGCGTGGGCAGCTTCTCGAACACGTTGACCCGCACGCCATGCTGGGTCAGCAGTTCATCGGCGGCATACATCGCCGCCGGCCCCGACCCGACAATGGCCACCGTCAGCGGCTGACGGCGGGCATGCACCTGCGCGGCCGGAATCACCGGGGCGAGCTTCGACGTCGGCGGCAGCTTCACATCGGCTGGTCGCTCCGGGTAGAACGACGCGTTGATTTCGACGAACGGCAGCTGTTTGCTTTCCAGCCGGTTGTCGGGCGCTATCGCTTCGACCGGGCAGGCGCTCACGCACGCACCACAGTCGACGCAGGCGACCGGATCGATGTACAGCATCTCCGTCGTAGCGAAGCCCGGCTCATCCGGCGACGGGTGAATGCAGTTCACCGGACAGGCGAAAACACAGGAGCCGTCGTTACAGCACGACTGGGTAATAACGTGCGGCATAAAGGAACTCGCAGTAGCTATGCGGCCGGAACGGCGGTCAGGTGCTGACGCTGCGGCTCGCTGCGGTAGCGCGACGGCTTCCCGTTGATCTTGCAGATCCGCCACATCAGCCGCGCGGAGCGATTTTCCATCAGACCGGTGTCGTGGGCCAGCATCCGGACGTCACCGAACATGTCGCTCAACCACTTTCGCGATTCCGGCGAGCGGAAGAACAGCTCTTTTTTGACCTCACGCGGAATGCCAAACTCGCGCCAGAACGACCTGGGCGGCACCACGATGGCGCGGCACAACATCTTCATCGTCAGCGGCAGGTACAGCGCGGTCCAGAACCGTTGCCGCCTGGTCAGCTCCGGCAGTCGCTTTCGCAGGAACTCGTGGGCGAACGAGATGTGCCGCGCCTCTTCGGCCACGTGGATGGCCATCACCCGTTCCATGATCGGGTGCAGCGACTTGCCTTCGCGCAGAACGTTTTTCTGTGTGTGGTCGATGGGCTCCTCGCCCGCCAGTACGCCGATGAAGAATGCCACCGGCAGCGGGCCGGCCACCAGCGGAACCAACGGCGAGATCCACTTCAGCGTCCGCGGCATGCCCGGAACGTCAGCACCGATCCGGTTGACCATCTCCTGGAACATCATGGTGTGGTTGCACTCTTCGACCGATTCGTGCAGGCAATACCGGTACTCCGGCGAGCCGTTCGGCACCCAGAACGTGTAGTTCATCAGCCCACGGATCAAGATCGACTCGAAATGCAGCCCCACCTTGGCCACGTTGGCCTGACGCCACATGCCGATCTTGATCTGGCGCTCTTCGGGCTGGGCCTGGTACCAGGGATGACGGCCCAGCGGGTCGGTTGCCGGGAGAATCCACCGCGGATCGCTCTCGGTGACAGCGAACTCCGGTGACTCCCAATCGATATCGGTGTACGGGTTGAAGTTCCGCCGCACAGACCCCTCAGACAGTGTGGCGAGCATGTCAACGTACTGGGCGTCGTCGCGCACTTCCATCTTGTGCCGCCAACGCCGAACCATTCGCGTCCTAGCCATATCCAAGCCCTCCCCAACGAGGTTTACATTTGGACGTTATATGTCTAAACGGTACCGCAGGTACCGGGAATTGACCAGAGCCTTCCGGCAGACTGTTGCCTGACCAGTGGTCACCCGGGTGGTGTGGCATGGATCACACCAGCGGCGGACGCTACGACGTCTGCCAGGCGCTATCCATGACGGCGAAAGCGGACAACAAACCCGCCCCATCGCCGGGCCAGGTCCGCTCACTACCCTGATGAGCATGGCTGACCAGCTCCAGATCCCCGCTGACATCAAACCCCGTGACGGCCGCTTCGGGTGCGGCCCCTCGAAGGTCCGACCCGAACAATTACAGGCACTGACCACCACCGCGGCCGCACTGTTCGGTACTTCGCACCGGCAGGCGCCGGTCAAGAATTTGGTGGGCCGGGTGCGCAAGGGGGTGGCGGAGCTCTTCTCGGTGCCGGACGGGTACGAGGTCATTTTGGGCAACGGCGGCGCGACCGCGTTCTGGGACGCGGCCGCGTTCGGGCTGATCGACAAGCGCTCGCTGCACCTGACCTATGGCGAGTTCAGCTCGAAGTTCGCCTCGGCGGTCGCCGCCAACCCGTTCGTCGGGGATCCGATCATCGTCAAGGCCGACGCCGGCAGCGCTCCCGAGCCGCAAACCGACCCGTCGGTCGACGTGATCGCGTGGGCGCACAACGAGACGTCGACCGGCGTCGCGGTCCCGGTCCGGCGCCCGGCCGGTTCGGGTGACGCCCTGGTCGCCATTGACGCGACGTCCGGCGCGGGTGGCCTCCCGGTCGACATCAGCGACACAGATGCCTACTACTTCTCGCCGCAAAAGAATTTCGCCAGCGACGGCGGCCTGTGGCTGGCCATCATGAGCCCCGCCGCCCTGGCCCGCGTTGAGGCCATCGCCGCGTCCGGTCGCTGGGTTCCCGACTTCCTGTCGCTGCCGATCGCGATAGAGAACAGTCTCAAGGATCAGACGTACAACACACCGGCGATCGGCACCCTGGCGCTGATGGCCGAGCAGCTGGACTGGCTGCTGGGCAACGGCGGCCTGGACTGGGCCGTCAAGCGCACGGCCGACTCGTCGCAGCGGCTGTACTCCTGGGCGGAAGAACGGTCCTACACCACACCGTTCGTCACCGACCCCGCGCTGCGCTCCCAGGTGGTCGGCACGATCGACTTCGTCGACGACGTCGACGCCGCGGCGGTCGCCAAGACTTTGCGGGCTAACGGCATCGTCGACACGGAGCCGTACCGCAAACTCGGCCGCAACCAGTTGAGGGTCGCGATGTTCCCCGCGGTCGACCCCGATGACGTCAGTGCGTTGACGCAGTGCGTCGACTGGGTTGTCGAACGCCTTTAACCATCTGGCCATCAGCACGCAAACCGCCCAGCGTGTCAGCACACGTTATGGGCGTTGGCTGGATTAGAGTGCGCGTGTGACGGGTCGTCGCTGACCTGCACAAAGCCTGCGAGGAGATGCCATGCGGGAACTCAAAGTGGTTGGGCTCGACGCCGACAGCAAATACATCATCTGCGAGGGTGATGACCCCGCAGAGCGGTTCAAGCTGCCCGCCGACGATCGACTGCGGGACCTTCTACGTGGCGCAGTCGCCTCGCCGGAGCAACCACATCTCGACATCGAGGTCACCAACATGCTGAGCCCCAAGGAAATTCAGGCCAAGATCCGGGCCGGTGCGTCCGTCGAGCAGGTAGCTGCCGCGTCGGGCTCCGACATCGCACGGGTCCGCCGGTTCGCCCATCCGGTGTTGCTGGAACGTTACCGAGCCGCCGAGCTGGCAACGGCCGCACATCCCATGCTCGCCGACGGCCCCGCGGTGATGACCCTGCTGGAGACCGTCACCACCGCAATGGTCGCCCGCGGCCTGGATCCCAGCGGACTCAGCTGGGACGCGTGGCGCAACGAGGACAACCGCTGGACCGCGCAGCTGGCGTGGAAGGTCGGCCGCTCCGACAACCTGGCCCATTTCTTCTTCACGCTGGGGGCCCACGGCGGAACGGCCACCGCGATCGACGATGCCGCCAGTGAGCTGATCGACCCGGACTTCGAGCGTCCGCTGCGGCCGCTTGCGCGAGTGGCCCACGTCGAGTTCGAAGAGCCCGCGGAACCCGCGCCCGCCCCACTTCCGGAGCAGCCGGTGCACAGCCGCCGGGGCAAGCCGGTCATTCCGGCCTGGGAGGACGTGCTACTCGGGGTGCGCTCAGGCGGACAGCGCTAGCTACTTCGACCTGAAAAAGTCGGGGCGTGGCGGTCCCTGACCTAGGTGTTTTTGGCGAGAAGATGGCCTCAACCCCTTGGCGAGAAGGGATTGAGGCCATCGTGCTCAGAACTGTAAACGACCAGCCGACGTTGTGGGATTCGATCCTGCCGCCTGAGTTGTTGGTGTTGCCCGTGGAGTTGGGCCGGGTGGATGCGCTGCTGGATGATCCGGTGTTCTTCGGTCCGTTCGCGGCGCATTTCGATGCCCGGATCGGTCGGCCGTCGATCCCAATGGAGACCTATCTGCGGTTGATGTTTCTGAAGTTCCGCTACCGGCTGGGCTATGAGTCGTTGTGCCGAGAGGTGTCCGATTCGATTTCCTGGCAGCGGTTTTGTCGGATCCCGTTCGGTACCCGGGTGCCGCATCCGACCACGTTGATGAAGATCACCACCCGCTGCGGCGACGACGCGGTCACCGGGCTCAACGAGGCGCTGCTGGCCAAGGCGGCCGCGGCCAAGCTGCTGCGTACTGACAAGGTTCGCGCTGACACCACCGTCATTGCCGCAGCGGTGGCCTATCCGACTGATTCGGGTCTGTTGGCCAAGGCGATCGGTTCGATGGCCCGCAGCGTGGCGCGGATCAAGGCCGCCGGAGGCGCGAGTGGCACTGCGTCACGGGATCGGCGGCGCTCGGCCGGGCGGCGGGCCCGCTCGATCGCCGCGAAGTTGAAGCTGCGCGGTGAGCAACAGCGCGATGCGGCCCAGGCCGCGGTACGGCGGATCACCGGTGAACTGGCCGGGATCACCGAAGCAGCCATGCGCGAGGCCACCGGGGTGATCCGCAACGCCCGGCGCGCACTCCGCGGTGCCAGCGGGCACCGCAAGGGCCGGCTGCATCGGGCGATCAACCGCCTACAGTCCGTCGTGGGAACCGCGGAACGCATTGTGGCTCAGACCCGTAGCCGCCTGGCCGGGGTGATGCCCGAGTCGGCGAGTCGGGTGGTGAGCCTGCACGACGTCGACGCCCGCCCAATCCGCAAGGGACGCCTAGGCAAGCCCGTCGAGTTCGGCTACAAGGCTCAGATCGTCGACAACGCCGACAAGCTAGGACAGCGTCAGCACGAGCAGTGCCAGCCACGCGAGGGTCACGCCCACTCCCGCACCCAACACAAACCACCGCAGCACCGGCGTGCGCCGCCACCCCCACAGGGTCGGTGCCAACCCTCCGGCGGCCACCACATTGAGCCCGACGGCCAACAGTGGATGCACCCGGACCAGCCCGAGACTCAGCACCACAATCGCGGCACCGGTAACCGCCGCGACAAATCCCGCCACCGTCAAACCCGTTGCCCAGGGCACAGACTGGGTGCGTTGGCCGAGTTTGTCGCTCACTCGCCGAGCCTAACCCGCTCGTAGAACGCCAACGCCGCGGCGGTGGCGACGTTCAGCGAGTCGGTGCCGCGCGACATCGGGATGCGTACCCGCACCTCGCTCAACCGCAGGGCGGCCGGGCTCAGTCCCGGTCCTTCGGCACCGACTAGCACCGCAACACGATCGTCGCGCACCGCCGCCATCGCCCCGGCCAGTGCGCAGGCGTCGCCGTGCGGAGTCAGCGCCAGCAGCCGGAATCCGCTTTCCTTCAGCATCCCGAGATCGGCTGGCCAGTTCGCGGAGCGCGCATACGGCACCAGCAACGCATGCCCCATCGACACCCGAACGGCGCGACGGTACAGCGGATCGGCGCAGCCGCTGCCGAACACCACCGCGTCCACGCCCAGCCCTGCCGCGTTACGGAAGACCGAACCCAGGTTCTCGTGGTCGTTGACCCCTTCGAGCACGGCGATGGTCCGGGCACCCTCGACCAGCTGTGCAACGCTCGGCTCGGGCACCCGCCGCGCGGCGGCCAGCACCCCACGATTGAGGTGGAAACCGACCACCCGCGCCATGACATCGGCGGGAGTTCGGTAGAACGGCACTGCCAAACCCTTGGAGCCGGCCAGGTCGTCTTTGAGCTCGTCGAGCCTGCGCTCGGTGCCGAGCAAGGCGTGTGGGGTGAACCGGGATGCCAACATCCGTTGCACGACCAGCACCCCTTCGGCGATCACCAGCCCTTTGCCGGTGGGCAGATCGGGGCGGCGGTCGATGCTATTCAGATCGCGGAAATCGTCGAGCCGGGGGTCGTCGGGGTCGTTGACGTCCTGGACATCCAAGCGCACGCTCACGGGCTTTCGTCGACGAGCGCCAACATCAAGTCGGCCGCCTCGCGAAGGGTGGCGCGAGTATCGCTGTCCAGTGTCGCGAGCCGCTCGGCCAGCCACTCCTGACGGGCACGTCGGGCCGCCTTGACCAATTCGGCTCCGGACTCGGAGACCGACACCAGCACCTGCCGGCCGTCGACGGGGTGCGGGGTGCGGTCCACGAACCCCTCGTCGGCCAGCGACGCGATCACCCTGGTCATCGACGGGGGCCGGACGCGTTCGCGAATCGCCAAGGCGCCGGGCGTCATCGCGCCCTCGTTGGCCAGGGTCGTTAATGCCGACAGCTGAGAGAGCGACACCGGAGCGGATGGATTTCGAAACCGCAGTTGGCGGGCCAGCCGCATGACCGCCAACGACAGGTCGGCCGCCAGCCGCGCATCGCTGTCAGGCATGGCGCGAGGTTACATCGGAACGCGAGAAATCGGGCTGCGAAACGACGAAGGATGGCCGATGACCCATTTCGCAGGGATGGCCGCCCTCAGCCCACCCCGCCGCGGCGGCTGCTCCGAGTTAGATTGATCGCGATGAGCGCCGAACCTGTCCACAGCCCCGAGCCGCCGCCGCTACCGGCGGCGCTGCTCCAGGTGTGGCCGTTCATCGCGATTGGCGCCGTGGGCTGGCTGATCGCGGTGGCCGCCGCGTTTCTTGTTCCCTCCCTCGAGAATTGGCGTCCGGTGGCGCTGGCCGGGCTGGGCACCGGAGTGGTGGGAACGTCGATCTTCTTGCTGCAGCTCGCCGGCGCGCGGCGTGGCGAGCGCGGCGCGCAAACGGGTTTGGAAACCTTTCTCGACCACAACGATCCCTAGATCCCGAGTCGGAGGAGCAATGGCAGCCCCGCTATTGCAGGCGCAAGTCGATATCGTCGCGCCGGCCTCAAACGTCTGGCCCCTGATGTCCGATTTCCGGCGCATGCAGGGAGCCCACAGTGTCTCTGGGTGAAGCCCTTTGGCCCGCAGCGCCCGGGCGCCCGGGCGCCCGGCACAATAAGCCCTACTCAGTGACTTTTTCACCGTAACCCGAAGAGAGACAACGATGACATCAGAACATTCGCATAGCACAGGATTCAATTGGGATCAATTGGTAAAGATGCCCACCGTTAGCAACGAATGGCACAAGGGGCGTCCGGTTCTCAACTTTTACCCCAAGGACAAGGACTATCGAGATTCGCCGGAGGCGCAGGCAATAGTGACAAAGCACTTTGGCGAGGCCGCCGCTCTAAACACCGATGCGGGGGTGCTCAAATTCGGCTCTGACCATGTTACGCTGCACGGCGCATTTTTGGAGATGGGCGTGTGTACGGGAAAAACCATCAATTTTATTGCCGCGCTCAATCCGGAGCAGCAGATCTGGGGGTTCGATTCCTTTGACGGGCTTCCTGAAGAATGGGATCACCCCGATATTACGGTCCCTCAAGGTACTTTTCGGGTCAACATCGATGGGTGGATGCCACCGGTTCTCCATAATGTAAGCCTGGTAAAGGGACTGTTTGATCAGACCCTTCCACAATTCAAAGACCAAATTCTGAAATCTACTCCCATCGCATTCTTGCATGTCGATTGCGATATTTATCCATCTACAAAGGAAATTTTCGACCGGCTAGGCGATAATATCGTATCAGGCACCGTAATCGTATTTGATGAAATGTACAATTACCCAGGAGCCGAAAAGCATGAATTCAAGGCATTCCAGGAATTCCTGGAACGGACCGGGAAAAAATCGGTCTACCTAGCCTACAACCAGTATTTTGAACAAGCGGTTGCCCAGATCGCATAGCCTCGATTTTTGCAGGACAGGTTTCCCCAATTCAGCATCCTGCTACACGCGGTTGCCCGCAAAACCCGGCCTAGTCCGGCGACTCGGGCACGTCTGCCGGCGGCTCGGGCGGCTCCGCCGGAGGCTCGGGCACCTCTGCCGGAGGCTCGGGCACCTCTGCCGGGAGCTCCGCCGCTGCTTCCGACGATTCGGCTACGGACTCAAGCACCTCCGCCGCGGGTACTGGCGGCTCCGCCGGCGCCTCGAGCGGCTCGGGCAGCGCTGCCGGGGGCTCGGGCGGCTCCGCGACGTCGAGGACTCCGTCGTCATAAGGCTCAAACATCGGCGATCCGCTGCCCGCCGGAGCCGGCGTGTCGGAATGAGCCCCGCAGCCATACTGCTTGTCGACGACGTGGCCGTCGGCAGACAGTTCGTTGCCGCACACCCCGAACACCGCGCCCAGTGATCCCTCGAGCGGCAGGAAGAAGCCGCAGTCGCGGCACACGCGTTTGGTCGAGCGCGCCATCACCGACTCGGGACCGTAGGCCCCGGTGTGCCACCGTTCGGCAGCCTCAGCGCGACCCCAGATGCCCATCACCCAACGCCGGCCCAGGCCGATTTCCGCGGCGGTCTCGTCGACCTGCGGGTCACCGCTGGCGGTGTAACCAGGAACCAGCCGCTCGTCGTCGGCCGCCGGTGGCAGCAGATCTCCGGGACTCAAATCCCCCTGCTGCACCCGCTGGTCCCAGGGCACCCAATCGGGCGCCAGCAGCGACGTCGGGCCGGGGACCAGCACAACTTCGCTGATCGTGGCCTGCTCGGCGCCGGGGTAGGCAGCCACGACGGCGGCCCACTGCCACCCGATATAGCCAGGTAGGTGAGCCAAGAACCGGTGGGTGGCGGCGCTGGTGTCCTCGTAACTGACGCCCAGGTAGTCCCCGACCGCGTCGGCGCCGCTGAACTCCACCACGGCCGCCTTGGCCTGATCGACGGCAGCACCGAGCACCGCCGCCAACCCTTCGGGCCAATCGGCCACGGTTGCCACGGCGGATTCCTCACTGGGGCCGGTCACGCTCTCTTGTCCATGCATCGCGTCCCAATACTAGGTTGGCGAGCCACGCCCGGTTGCCCCTCGGTATAAGACAGAATTGATTTGTGTCTGGACGGCGGCGTGATGATCCGGGCCGCGCGCCCTCCAACCCAGGCCGCCGGACCCGGAATGGATCGGCGACTCAGCATCCTGGCATGGCCAACTACCCCACCGACGACGCGGACTATCGGCGCACGCGCCGCCCATCGCCGACGCCCAGCGCCAATCGCTATCTCCCCCCGCTGGGTCGGCAGAAAGAGCCGGACCGCGACAACCCGCCGCCGCGTCGCCCTTCCTCCGGCGAACGCATCACCGTCACCCGCGCCGCGGCCCTGCGCAGCCGCGAGATGGGCTCCCGGATGTACTGGATGGTCCAGCGGGCGGCCACCGCCGACGGCGCCGACAAGTCGGGCCTTACGGCGCTGACCTGGCCGGTGGTCGCGAACTCCGCGGCTGACTCCGCGATGGCTGTCGCGTTGGCGAACACACTGTTCTTTGCCGCGGCCAGCGGGGAGAGCAAGTCCAAAGTCGCGCTGTACCTGTTGATTACCATCGCGCCCTTCGCGGTGATCGCGCCGCTCATCGGTCCGGCGCTGGACCGATTGCAGCACGGCCGACGCGTCGCGCTGGCCCTGTCATTTGGACTGCGCACGGCCTTGGCCGTGCTGCTGATCATGAACTACGACAGCGCCAGCGGCAGTTTCCCGTCATGGGTGCTCTATCCGTGCGCGCTGGCGATGATGGTTTTCTCGAAGTCGTTCAGCGTGCTGCGCAGCGCGGTGACACCACGGGTCATGCCGCCGACAATCGACCTGGTGCGGGTCAACGCCCGGCTGACCATGTTCGGTCTGCTCGGCGGCACCATCGCCGGCGGTGCGATCGCGGGTGGTGTGGAGTTCCTCGGCACCCACCTGTTCAAACTGCCCGGATCGCTCTTCGTCGTCGTCGCGGTCACGATCGCGGGTGCGATGCTGTCGATGCGGATACCGCGCTGGGTCGAGGTGACCGCGGGTGAGGTCCCCGCCACTCTGAGCTATCGCCAGGACAGTGAACCGCTGCGCCGCAGCTGGCACAAGGAAGTCAGCGGGGCCCTTCGACAGCCGTTGGGACGCAACATCATTACCTCGCTGTGGGGCAACTGCACGATCAAGGTGATGGTCGGCTTCCTGTTTCTGTATCCCGCGTTTGTCGCGAAGGCGCACCAGACCAACGGGTGGGCGCAGCTCGCCATGCTGGGCATCGTCGGCACCGCGGCCGGGATCGGCAACTTCGCCGGCAACTTCACCACCGCACGACTGAAATTGGGCAGGCCGTCCGTTTTGGTGGTCCGCTGCACCGTGGCGGTGTGCGCGGTCGCCTTTGCGGCCTCGGTGGCGGGCACCTTGGCGGCGGCCGCGATCGCCACTTTAATTACCTCCGCCGCCAGTGCTATCGCCAAGGCATCGTTGGACGCATCCCTGCAGGACGACCTTCCCGAAGAGTCCCGGGCATCGGGATTCGGGCGCTCGGAGTCGACGCTGCAGCTGGCCTGGGTGTTGGGTGGTGCGGTGGGTGTGATGGTCTACACCGAGCTGTGGGTAGGCTTCACGGCCGTCAGTGCGATATTGATCCTCGGGCTGGCACAGACCGTGGTCAGCTTCCGCGGCAACTCCTTGATACCGGGCCTCGGAGGTAACCGGCCGGTGATGGTCGAACAGGAAGGCACGCCGCGTGACAACGGTATGACCGCGGTGCCGAAGTGAAACGTGGTGTGGCCGTGCTGCTCGCGGTCGTGGTGATGCTGCTGGCCGCGGGAGCCGGGGTCGGGACGTGGTGGCTGCTGCGTAAGCCCGGCCCGCAGCCACCACAGATCAGCGCGTTTTCGCACGGGCAGTTGATCCGGGTGGGGCCCTACCTGTATTGCAACGTGCTCAACCTCGACGACTGTCAGCAACCGCAGGCCCAGGGCGAGCTGCGAGTCACCGGGCGCTACCCTGTACAGCTCTCTGTGCCCGAAGCGATTTCGCGGGCACCGTGGCGGTTACTGCAGGTGTATGAGGACCCCGCCAACACCGCCACCACCACGTTCCGGCCGGGTACCCGGCTCGCGGTCACGATCCCGTCGGTCGACCCGCAGCGCGGCAGGCTGACCGGAATAGTTGTGCAGCTACTGACTTTGGTGGTCGACCCGTCCGGCGAACTGCACGATGTCCCGCACGCGGAATGGTCAGTGCGGATGGTTTCTTGAGCGGCCGAGCGTCGACTCCCTTAAGCGCCGTGGCCAGCCGGCACTCGCTCGCCATCGACCGGCGGCCCGGGAGGCGTTCCATCTCCGAAGGGCTTTCCCCCCAAAGCTTCTCGGCCGTGTGCGGTAAGCCAGTCCGCCAAATCCGGCCCCTTGGGCACGATGCGGGTCGGGTTGATGTCGGCATGCACGATGTAGTAGTGCTGTTTGATCTGGACGAAGTCGACGGTGTCCCCAAAGCCCGGCGTCTGGAATAGATCACGCGCATAGCTCCACAACACCGGCATCTCGCTGAGTTTGCTTCGGTTGCACTTGAAGTGCCCGTGGTAAACCGGGTCGAAGCGGGCCAGCGTGGTGAACAGCCGAACATCGGCCTCGGTGATGGTGTCGCCCAACAGGTATCGCTGGTTCGTCAGCCGATCGCTCACCCAATCCAGCGCAGTGAACAGCCGGTCATAGGCGGCATCGTAGACCTGCTGCGAGCCGGCGAAGCCGCATCGGTAGACCCCGTTGTTGATTTCGGTGTAGATCCGCTTGCTCACCTCGTCGATCTCGGCGCGCAGCCGCTCGGGGTATAGCTGGTGCGCACCATCACGGTGGTAAGCGGTCCACTCGGTGGACAGATCCAAGGTCATCTGCGCGAAATCGTTGGTGACCACGGCGCCGGTCGGGACGTCGACGATCGCCGGGACTGTGATCCCCTTCGGGTAGTCGGGGAAGCGTTTGAAGTAGGCGTCTTGCAGCCGCGGGATCTTCAGAACCGGGTCGACACCACCGGGGTCGAGGTCGAACGTCCAACTGCGCTGGTCGTGGGTGGGGCCGCAAAACCCAATCGAGAGAACATCTTCCAGGCCCAGCAAGCGCCGGACAATGATCGCGCGGTTGGCCCAGGGGCAGGCCCGAGCGACAACGAGTCGATATCGCCCCGGTTCCACGGGGTAACCGTCGCGTCCGTCGGCGGTGATACGGGTGGTGATGTAGTCGGTGTCGCGGGTGAATTCGCCCGCACCGGCAAGGTAGGTGGCCATGAGGGCAATTATGCTACTTCGCGAGTGAGCCCGTCGACGCAGATACCGTCAGAAACCGCCGCGCCAGGTTGGACTCGGTCGACTCGCCCGCTTCCCAGTGCGCGATCCAAGGCCCGGTGCCCTCCGACTGGTCGACGATCCCGTCCTCCAGCCAGCTGTACCGACCCTCTAACACATCGTGGGTCAACTGCACATCGCTGCTATCGGTGTTGGTCCACAATGCGTCAAACAGGGCCTCGACCCGCAACGTCGCTTGCTGGCAGAACGTTTCGGCCAGTTCGTAGGCCTGTTGCCCCAACACCGGATCCGCGACGCGCTGCCCCTCGGCGCGCACGCACGTCGACGACATCGCGAACAGCTCGGCACCTATATCGACGATGCGCCCCAGGAATCCCTGCTTTTGCTCCAGTTTGGCCTGCCAGCGAGCCATCCCATAGAAGGTGTTGCGGGCTAGCTTGCGGGTGGAGCGTTCGATGAACCGCAGGTGTGACGCCAGCGGACCGAACTCGCTGTATGCCCTGGGTCGCTGCCCTTCACCAAAAACCAGCTGCGGCAACCATTTTGCATAGAAACCACTCGCGCCGACCGCCGCGGCAGCCTTCTCCCGCAACCCCGTGTCAGGTTTCGCGAGATCACCGGCAGCACTCAAGTGGGCATCGACGGCTTCTCGGGCAATGAGAAGCCTCATGATCTCGCTCGATCCCTCGAAGATGCGGTTGATCCGCAGATCGCGCAGCGCCTGCTCTGCCGGTACCGCGCGCTCGCCGCGCGCGGCCAGGGATTCCGCCGTCTCATACCCACGGCCACCCCGGATCTGCAAGAGATCATCGGCGATGACGCAGGCCATTTCACTGGACCACAATTTGGCCAGCGCTGCCTCGATGCGAATGTCGTTGCGGCCTTCGTCGGCCATCTGCGCGGACAGTTCGAGCACCGCATCCAGCGCATAGTTGGTGGCGGCGATGAACGAGATCTTGTTCGCCACCGCTTCATGTTTGGCCAACGGCTTGCCCCATTGCACACGCTCGCCGGACCATTCACGCGCGATCTTCAGCGCCCACTTCGACGACCCGGTCGCGTTCGCCGGAATCGACAGCCGTCCGGCGTTGAGTGTGGTGAGCGCGATCTTCAACCCGTCGCCTTCGCGGCCGATCAGGTTCTCCGCCGGAACACGGACGCTGTGCAGTCGAGTCACGCCGTTCTCGATACCGCGTAGCCCCATGAACTTGTTGCGCCGCTCCACCGTGATCCCGGGCGAATCGGCCTCTACAACGAATGCGCTGATCCCGCCGCGGTGCCCGTCGCTCTTGGGTACGCGGGCCATCACCACGAGCAACTCGGCGACCACGCCATTGGTGGTCCACAACTTCACACCCTCGAGTTCGTAAGCCTGCCCGTCCTCGACCGGTGTCGCCGAAGAGGCGAGCCGCGCGGGGTCGGAACCCACATCCGGCTCGGTGAGCAAGAAGGCCGATATGGCGCCGGCGGCACAGCGCGGCAGGAACTTCCGCTTCTGCTCGGGGCTACCGGCAAGTTTCAGCGGCTCGGGTACCCCGATCGACTGATGCGCCGACAGCAACGCACCAAGACTGGGGTGAACCGACGAAATCATCATCAATGCCCGGTTATAGGCAACTTGCGACATGTTCAACCCGCCGTATTCGGACGGAATCTTCATGCCGAAACAACCCAATTCGGCCAGACCCTTGACGTATTCATCGGGAATCTGCGCATCACGCTCGATGACACTGCCGTCGACGGTGTCCAGGAATTCCCGCAACTTGCCGAGAAATTCGCGGGTGCGCGACTCGTCGGCGTCGGACGGTTTAGGGAACGGGTGTATCAGTTCCAACGGGAAATGACCGAGAAACAACTCTTTGGCGAAGGACGGTTTATCCCAACCACTTTCGCGGGACTCTTCCGCCAGAGCTCTCGCTTGTTCCTCGCTGACCTGCGCCTGCTGTGCCATCGCAGCCTCCTCGCTACACGACTATCGCGAGGACTGAGTACCCAAACTGCGACGCGGTACTCCCGCCGCTCGGCGGCGCGCGTCGTCGACGAAGTTAAGCGTCGAGTTCCCGCGCCACCGCCTTGACCACCTCGGAGACGCGACGAGCCACCTTCCGGTCCGGGTAACGCCCCTTGCGCAACTCGGGCTGCAGGGCGCTCTCCAGCAACGTGATCATGTCCTCGACCATGCCGTGCAGCTCATCGGGGCTGTGCTTGTGCTCGACAGGTATCTCGCGGCGGGTCTTGGCAAGGGTGGGCGGTGGATCGATCAGCTTGAGACTCAGCGCCTGCGGTCCGCGCCGGCCAGAAGCCAAGCCAAACTCCACCCGTTGCCCTGCCTTGAGGCCTTCGACGCCCGCAGGCAACGCCGACGAGCGGACATAAACGTCCTCGCCCTCTTCCTGTGACAGAAAGCCGAACCCCTTTTCGGCGTCGTACCACTTAACCTTGCCGGTCGGCACTGGTCTCACCTGCTTGTCTGACGGATTACTAGGAATGGACAACGCAAGAAGCGTCCCGCTTGTGCAGGACGCGATGCGGAATCAGATCCTACTCGGGTGGTTGCCGGGCGAGCACCCCCGTTTCCTCGTGACTCGCTACGCTGGCAGTACTGCTGGAGGTGATATGCGCCTGGTTCTGAACATAATCTGGCTTCTATTCGGCGGCCTCTGGATGGCCGTCGGATACTTGGCTGCGGCGCTTATCAGCTTCGTGCTCATCATTACGATTCCGTTCGGGTTCGCGTCGCTGCGCATCGCCTCGTACGCGCTCTGGCCATTCGGCCGCACGATCGTCGACAAGCCGACCGCCCGCACCGGCACCCTGATTGGAAATGTCATCTGGGTGCTGCTCTTCGGCATCTGGCTCGCGATCGGTCATCTGGTGAGCGCCGCGGCTATGGCGGTCACGATCATCGGTATTCCGCTGGCGCTGGCCAACCTCAAACCGATCCCGGTGTCGCTGATGCCGCTGGGCAAGGAGATCGTTCCGGTCGGCTCGCCGGCCCCATTTGCGCGGGTGCCCGCATGACGCTGACCGCACTTGGCGTGCCGATGGTGCCGAGCCCGCCGAAGGATGGGTCCGACGACCGCGCCCTCCTCGCCGGAATGCCCACGGATGGCCCGCTGCTCGACACGTACGGCAGGGCCGCCACCGATCTGCGCGTGTCGCTGACCGATCGCTGCAACCTGCGATGCAGTTACTGCATGCCGGCCGAAGGCCTGGACTGGTTGCCCGGTGAGCAGTTACTGCGGCCCGACGAGCTGGCCAGGCTGTTGCGTATCGCCGTGACCCGACTCGGTGTCACCAGCGTGCGGTTTACCGGAGGCGAGCCGCTGCTGTCCCGGCACCTCGAAGAGGTGGTCGCGGCGGCGGCCGGATTGCGGCCTCGTCCGGAAATCTCGCTGACCACCAACGCTGTCGGGCTCGCGCGGCGGGCTGCCGGACTGGCCGCGGCGGGGCTGGACCGGGTCAATATCTCGCTGGACAGTGTCAACCGGGATCGCTTCGCGGCCATCACGCGCCGCGACCGACTCGCTGACGTGCTGGCCGGACTGACCGCCGCCCAGGCAGCAGGCCTGACGCCGGTCAAAGTGAACGCCGTGCTGGACCCCGCCACCGGCCGCGAGGATGTCGTTGAGCTGCTGGGGTTCTGCCTCGAGCACGGCTACCAGTTGCGCATCATCGAGCAGATGCCGCTGGACGCCGGGCACCACTGGCGCCGGGACGCCGCGCTGACGGCCGACGACGTGTTGGCGACGCTGCGGCCACACTTCCGGCTGCGCCCTGACCCGGCGCCGCGCGGTTCGGCGCCGGCCGAGCTATGGCTGGTCGACACGGGCCCGAATACGCCGGCCGGAAAATTCGGTGTCATTGCGTCGGTGTCGCACGCCTTCTGCTCGACCTGTGACCGGACCCGACTGACGGCCGACGGCCAGATCCGCAGCTGCCTATTCTCCGCCGACGAGACCGACCTGCGCGGTCTGCTGCGCGGCGGTGCGACCGACGACGCGATCGAGGCGGCGTGGCGCACCGCGATGTGGGGCAAACCCGCCGGCCACGGAATCAACGACCCGAACTTCATCCAGCCCGACCGCCCGATGAGTGCCATCGGTGGCTGAGCTCCCCGTCGACACGGACGACATCCAGGTGACGATCCGCTACTTCGCCGCCGCGCGCGCGGCCGCCGAGGCCGAATCGGAAACGGTCGCACTGCGCCCGGGCACCACGATGGCCAACTTGGTTGAAAGACTGTCCGTTCCGGGTACCCGACTCGCAACTGTATTGAGCCGATGCTCCTACCTCTGCGACGGCATTGCGGTCCGCGACGAAACCAAAGCGTTGCGCTCGGGTAACACGATTGACGTGTTACCCCCCTTCGCTGGCGGCTGATTTTGTGAGATAGCTCACGTAACGGAATGATAACGGCGCGGACACGGCTCGATATCGGGCCACAGTGACCTGCGCAAATCCCAGGTGTTCCTGCGGCTTTCGAAGATGTCCGTAGGGGAAACGCCGCGTTTCGCAAGAAGTGACGCGCTCAACAGAACCCGCTAGCGTCGCCGGAGGCTCGCCAAGCTAAACCGGTGGCGTTCCTCCCTCGCCTATCGCGCCGAGCTCCATCCAGTGGGCGAGGGAACACCAATTCGTGGATGGAGACGGGGGACCCACCGGTCCACCGTGATCGAACTGGAGTCGCTTGCGGCTCCTTGGGGTGAAGCCGACATCGTCGCCCTGACGAAGCCGGCCGGGTGACCTCTTGAACCCGAACCCGACAGCTGACCTCGTAGGCGTGTTACGAGAGGAATTTTCGGCGCAATGAGTGGACGTCACCGCAAGCCCACGACATCCAACATGAGCGTCGCCAAGATCGCCTTTACCGGGGCGGTACTTGGTGGCGGCAGCATCGCTATGGCTGGTCAAGCAGCCGCGGCCACCGATGGCGAATGGGATCAGGTAGCCCGTTGCGAATCCGGTGGCAACTGGGGAATCAACACCGGCAACGGCTACTTCGGTGGCGTTCAGTTCAACGCAGGCACCTGGGCCTCACATGGCGGCGGCCAGTACGCCCCGTCGGCTCAGCTGGCCACCAGGGATCAGCAGATCGCCGTGGCCGAGCGGGTGCTGGCGACCCAGGGTCGTGGCGCCTGGCCGGTGTGTGGTGGTCCGCTGTCGGGTCCCACTCCGCGCGAGGTTCTTCCCACACCCGCTGGATTGGACGTGCCAGGCCTCAACGGCGACCCGGCGCCACTGGCCCCGCCGCCGGCAGACGCTCCTCCGCCGGACGCTCCTCCCCCACCGCCGCCCGCGCCGGTGCAGCTGGCCTCCTTCGACCAACCGGCACCCCCCGAGAATGTGCCGCCTGCACCGCCCGCAGACCTGATGCCGCCCGCACCTCCCGCGGACGCCATGCCGCCGGCACCACCGGCCGACGCCCCGCCACCCGCCGACGCCATGCCCCCAGCGGACGCCCCCGCACCGCCGGCGCCTCCCGCCGACGTCGTGCCTCCGGCCGACGCTCCGCCACCCGTGGACGCAGTGCAGCAGGCCACCAAGGTCGGCTACACGCAGAAGCTGTGGGAAGCGATCCGCGGCGAGGACGTCAACGGAAACGACGCGCTGGACTCGCTGGCACAGCCGGCCCCCGTCAACTGACGCGGGCGGGCTGGCACTGACGAGAAGGCGCTAGGCCGAACCCACCCATTCGTCGGTTCCGTCGTCGAAAAACTGGTGCTTCCAGACCGGTAGCCGCGCCTTGATCGTGTCGACCAGCTGGGCGCAGGTGACGAACGCTTCCTGTCGATGATCGGCGGCAACCGCGGCCACCAGTGCCGCCTCCCCGATGTGCAGCGCGCCGATCCGGTGGCTGGCCGCAATCGCACGCACGCCGGCGGATCCCTCGGCGACCTCTGCCACCACGTCCGCCATCACCTGCGCGGCCGACGGATGCCCGGAATACTCGAGCCGCAGCACCCGGTGTCCCTCGTCGTGGTCGCGAATCATGCCGACGAATCCAACGATGGCTCCGGCCGACCGATGACCTACCAGTTCTTCGTGCTCGGGCAGAAAAATCGGCTGCTCGGTCAGCGCAGCACGCAGGACGACCGTCATCGCTCGTGGTCTTTGCCGGCGATCTGGTCGAGGGCATGGTCAAGCACGTCGGCAAGCACCCCCAGCCCGTCACGTACACCGCCGGGTGATCCCGGCAGGTTGACGATCAAGGTCTTGCCAGCCACACCGCACACACCGCGCGACAGCACCGAAGTCGGCACCTTAGAAAGCCCGGAATGGCGAATGGCTTCAGCCAGGCCGGGAACCATGTAGTCCAGCACGGCAACCGTCTGATCGGGGGTGGTATCGGTCGGCGAGATACCGGTGCCACCCGAGGTGAGAATGACGTCGACATCGTCGTCGAGCGCCCCGCGCAGTGCCTCGCCAACCGGGCTCCCGTCGGCGACCACTTCCGGGTCCGCAGCCGAATACCCGCGCTGCGCAAGCCATTCCGCAATGACCGGTCCGCATTTGTCGGTATACACACCGTCCGACGCCCGGGTCGAGGCGATAATGATTCGCGCGGATCGGGCGCTCACCACCGCACCCAAGTTCCGGTCTTGCCACCCTCTTTGCGGAGCACACGGACGTCGTCGATACGGGCCGCCCGGTCAACCGCCTTAATCATGTCGTAGAGCGTAAGCGCGGCCACACTCACAGCCGTCAGCGCCTCCATCTCCACGCCGGTGCGGTCGGTGCTGCGTACCGTCGCGACGATCTCGATATCCGCCTCACCAACGGTGAAATCGACGTCCACTCCGGTGAGCGCGAGCTGGTGACACAACGGGATCAGGTCGCTGGTGCGTTTGGCCGCCAGAATTCCCGCCACTCGGGCAGTGGCCAACGCATCGCCCTTGGGCAGCCCGCCACTGGAGATCAGCGCCACCACTTCGGCGGAGGTCCGTAACGCGCCCGCGGCAACGGCGATGCGCTTGGTGGCTCCCTTGTCGGTGACATCGACCATGTGCGCCGCGCCTCGCTCGTCGAGGTGAGACAGTGCGTCCGGGCGGGACTCCTCCGACTGCCACGCCTTCGCAGGCCTGGACGCCCCGGATGCCCCAGCCATCCCGCTGACCTACCGGTTGACGACGGTGACCGGGTGGACGTAGGGCAGGTCGTCGGAGGGCAGCGGGAACACCACGTCGCCGAACGGTGATAGCGCACCCGTGCGATCGGTCGCGAGCTCGCTCACCGCGTGATCATCAGGATCCGTCGCCGGCCAGCCGTTGTCGACGTACCTGGTTTTGCCCGCCTTGCCCTCAGCAATGTCAGCCACGTCGTCCATTCTGACAGGTCTGGCCCGCGCGCGTGACGCTAGTCGGCCACCGCGACGGTTCCCCGTGAGCCGGCGGTACCCCGCGGGCACGGCTTGGTTCGTCCTCGCCGCCACCTGGGGATCCGCCAGCTGCTTTACGCTGGTCAGCGATGACCGACAACACCCCGGATATCCCGCTGGGGTCCTGGCTGGCCGACTTGCCCGACGAGCGGCTGATCCGACTACTGGAACTACGGCCAGACCTTGCCCAGCCGCCACCCGGCAACATCGCCGCACTGGCCGCGCGTGCCGGGGCACGTCAGTCGGTCAAAGCCGCCACTGACGAGCTCGACTTCCTGCGGCTGGCGGTCCTCGACGCACTGCTGGTGCTGCACGCCGACACCGCTGCGGTGCCGACCGCGAAGCTGCTGGCGCTGATCGACGGCCGCGCCCCCGAGGCCGACGTGATCGACGCGCTAGACGACCTGCGGCAGCGCGCGCTGGTCTGGGGCGACGCCGCGACGCGGGTGGCCGCCGACACCGGCATGGCGCTGCCCTGGCATCCGGGGCAGGTGACGCTCGAGGACACCTCACGTACCGGCGAACAGATCGCAGAGCTCATCGACGGGCTCAACCCGGCGCAGACCGAGGTGCTGGAGAAGCTGCTCGAGGGGTCGCCGATGGGGCGTACCCGCGACGCCGCGCCCGGCGCCCCAGCGGATCGGCCGGTGCCGCAGCTGCTGGCGGTGGGCCTGCTGCGACGGATCGATGCCGAGACGGTGATCTTGCCCCGGCACGTCGCGCAGGTGATGCGCGGCGAGCAGCCCGGACCGATGACGCTGACGGCACCCGACCCGGTGGTATCGACGACCACACACCACGACGTCGACGCCTCGGCCGCCGGAGCCGTCATCGACCTGCTGCGTGAATTCGACGTTCTGCTGGAAAACCTCGGCACCACACCGGTTTCCGAGCTGCGCAGCGGCGGTCTGGGAGTCCGCGAAGTCAAGCGGCTGGCCAAGTCGACCGGCATTGACGAACCGCGGCTGGGCCTGGTTCTCGAAGTCGCGGCCGCTGCCGGGTTGATCGCCAGCGGGACGCCCGATCGGGAACCGGAAAACGGTGACGGGTTGTATTGGGCGCCGACGGTGGCCGCCGACCGGTTCGCCGCGATGTCCGCGGCCGAGCGTTGGCACCTGTTGGCCAGCGCCTGGCTCGATCTTCCTGGCCGCCCGGCACTGATCGGCAGCCGCGGTCCGGACGCCAAACCTTATGCAGCGCTGTCTGATTCACTGTACTCAACGGCAGCTCCGCTAGATCGACGGTTGCTGCTGGACATGCTGGCCGACCTGCCCGCGGGTGCATGTGTCGACGCGAGAACGGCGTCGGCGGCGCTGCTCTGGCGGCGTCCGCGCTGGACCCGGCGATTGCAGCCTGGGCCAATAGCGGATCTGCTGGCCGAGAGCCACGCGATGGGCTTGGTGGGCCGCGGCGCGATCAGCACTCCCGGGCGCGCCCTGTTGGAGGAAACCGTCGACTTCTCCGCCACGGTCGACGCCATGGCGCGCGCGCTGCCCAAGCCGATCGACCACTTCCTGATGCAAGCCGACCTGACCGTCGTGGTGCCCGGGCCCCTGCAACGCGATCTCGCCGATGAACTGGCGACGGTGGCCAACGTCGAATCTGCCGGTGCGGCGATGGTCTACCGCATCAGCGAGCAGTCAATCCGGCACGCGCTCGACGTCGGCAAGACCCGCGACTGGATGCACGCTTTTTTCGCCGGCCGC
The DNA here is from genome assembly GCA_963712615.1 of uncultured Actinomycetota bacterium. Taxonomy (GTDB): domain Bacteria; phylum Actinomycetota; class Actinomycetes; order Mycobacteriales; family Mycobacteriaceae; genus Mycobacterium. The sequence continues at coordinate 4,689,883 of CAVQIO010000002.1, read as the reverse complement.
TCTAAAACCCCAGTGCCGCAAGGGCTTACTTACCTCATCGACGATGTCGCGCGCCGGCACGGCCAGCTTCGAATCGGCATGGCCGCGTCGTTCGTGCGCTGCGAAGACCCGGCTCTGCTGGCCCAGGCGGTAGCAGCGGCCGAGGACCTGCAGCTGCGGGCGCTGGCCCCGACGGTGGCGGTATCCCCCGTGCCGATCGCCGAGATGCTCTCCGCGCTACGGGCCGCGGGCTTCGCCCCCGCCGCCGAAGATTCCACCGGCGCCATCGTCGACGTCCGCCCGCTGCGAGCGCGGGCACCCACACCGCAGCAACGTCGGCCATACCGCGCGGCGCCGCGCCCCAACACCGAGACACTGAACGCGGTGGTCTCGGTGCTCCGCAAGGTGACCACCGCACCGTTCGGCAACAGCCGCGTCGACCCGGCGGTGGCGATGTCGCTGCTGCAGGACGCGGCAAGAAAGCAGGACACGCTGGTGATCGGGTATCTCGACGCCGCGGGCGTGGCCAGCCAGCGGATGGTGTCGCCGATCACGGTCCGGGGCGGCCAACTCGTGGCCTTTGATTCGGCGTCGGGACGGCTGCGTGACTTCGCGATCCACCGCATCACGTCGGTGGTGTCGGCAGACAGTCGATAATGGATCACATGACCGATGGACCATTGATCGTTCAGTCCGACAAGACAGTGCTGCTCGAAGTCGATCATGAGCTGGCCGGCGCCGCACGCGCCGCCATCGCGCCGTTTGCCGAACTGGAACGCGCACCCGAGCACATACATACCTATCGCATCACGCCGCTGGCGCTGTGGAATGCCCGCGCCGCCGGTCACGACGCCGAGCAGGTTGTCGACGCCCTGGTCAGTTTCTCCCGCTACGCGGTGCCCCAGCCGTTGCTGGTCGACATCGTCGACACCATGGCCCGGTACGGCCGGCTGCAGTTGGTCAAAAGTCCGGTGCACGGCCTGACGCTGGTCAGTATGGACCGCGCGGTGCTCGAGGAGGTGCTGCGCAACAAGAAAATCGCGCCGATGCTGGGCGCCCGGATCGATGACGACACTGTTGTCGTCCATCCCAGCGAACGTGGCCGGGTCAAACAGATGCTGCTCAAGATCGGCTGGCCCGCAGAAGATCTCGCGGGCTATGTCAATGGCGAGGCGCATCCGATCAGCCTGGAGTTCGACGGCTGGGAACTGCGCGACTACCAACAGTTGGCCACGGACTCGTTCTGGGCCGGCGGCTCCGGGGTGGTCGTCCTTCCCTGCGGCGCCGGCAAGACCATGGTCGGCGCGGCCGCGATGGCCAAAGCCAGTGCGACGACGCTGATCCTGGTCACCAACATCGTCGCTGCCCGGCAATGGAAGCGCGAGCTCATCGCGCGCACCTCGCTGACCGAAGACGAGATCGGCGAATACTCCGGCGAGCGCAAGGAAATTCGGCCCATCACCATCTCGACGTACCAGATGGTCACCCGTCGCAGTAAGGGCGAATACCGGCACCTGGAGCTCTTCGACAGTCGCGACTGGGGACTGATCATCTACGACGAGGTGCACCTGCTGCCAGCACCGGTGTTCCGGATGACCGCCGATTTGCAGTCCAGGCGGCGGCTGGGCCTGACCGCCACGTTGATCCGCGAAGACGGCCGCGAGGGCGACGTGTTCTCCCTGATCGGCCCGAAGCGCTACGACGCGCCGTGGAAGGACATCGAGGCGCAGGGCTGGATCGCTCCGGCGGAATGTGTGGAAGTCCGGGTCACGATGACCGACAACGAACGGATGATGTACGCCACCGCCGAACCTGAGGAACGCTACAAGCTGTGCTCGACGGTGCACACGAAAATCGCTGTGGTCAAGTCGATTCTGGCGAAGCATCCGGGCGAGCAGACGCTGGTGATCGGCGCCTACCTCGACCAGCTCGACGAGCTCGGCGCCGAACTGAACGCCCCGGTGATCCAGGGGTCGACCAAGACCAAGGAACGCGAGGCGTTGTTCGAAGCCTTCCGCACCGGTGAAATATCGACGCTGGTGGTGTCCAAGGTCGCCAACTTCTCCATCGACTTACCGGAAGCCTCAGTGGCAGTCCAGGTTTCGGGCACGTTCGGCTCGCGCCAAGAGGAGGCCCAACGGCTGGGCCGGTTACTGCGACCCAAGGCCGACGGCGGCGGCGCCATTTTCTATTCCGTGGTGGCCCGTGACAGCTTGGACGCTGAATACGCCGCGCACCGGCAGCGCTTTTTAGCCGAGCAGGGCTACGGCTACATCATCCGCGACGCGGACGACCTTCTGGGACCGGCGATTTAGCGTCGGGGTGGGGTGGCCGCTCGCGGCCGACGACCGCACTCAATGAGCTCTAGCCATCCTTGGAGATGACGAGCCTGCCGAGGCTCACGAGAGCGGCGCCGACTCCGCCGATGTCGGCCTTGGCGATCTCGAGCGCGGAAACGTCAGCGCATTCCGCTTGCGAGGTTAACCACGCGACGGCATCATCGCGTTTGTCGTTGTCGTACACCTGGATTGGGAACGGCATCCAGGAGCCGATGGCGCGGCTCGGTGCCCGAATCCAGCCGATATCACTCACGACAGCGCAGCCGTCGAGCAATCGCAAGTAGCCCATCCCGAGTCGCGTGTCTGCCCACAGCGCTCCCACCGTGATGCGCTGGAAGTCCTGGCCGAATCCGTAGAGCAGCCGCATCCGACCTCCTGCACGGCCGGCCTGATCGACTATTGGCGCAAAGACACGCTCGTAATCTGCTGCCGTCACAGTTCCGACGGCCTCCAGCGCCTGAATGCCGGCAGGCATGCCCGTAAGTTCCTCTAGCACAGCGCCCCCCTCTCGGCGTCGACGGGGAGATCGACGCGTTCGGCCATCACTTGACGTATATATGCTAATGCAACTATTGCATAGTGCTATAGTAATCCCAACTCCATCCACTGGAGAGGGGCGCGCATGAAGATCGCCATTGTCGGTGCCGGCGTCGCCGGCCCAACGCTTGCGTACTGGCTGTGGCGCTACGGTCACGAACCGACCCTGATCGAAAAGGCGCCGCGACTCCGCACCGGCGGCTATGTCGTGGACTTTTGGGGTGGCGGGTATGCCGTTGCCGAACGCATGGGACTCACCGCCAACTTGCACGCCGCAGGGTATGCGGTACGGGAAGTGCGACTCGTGGACCGGAATTCGCGAAGGGTGGGGGGATTTTCGGCTGAGCCGTTTCGGCGAAACCTCGATGGCCGGTTCGCCACTGTTCCCCGTGGTGATCTGGCGGCCATGATCTATCGCTCCATCAACCACCGTGCCGAAACTCTGTTTGGTGAAAGCGTTTCGGCCATCACGCAACATGACTCGGGCGTGCGGGTCACGCTCGAGCGCGGAGGGTCACGACAATTTGACCTGCTCGTCGGCGCAGGCGGCATCCATTCGCCGGTGCGGGACTTGGTGTTTGGCCCGGAATCTAGATTTGCGACGGACCTCGGCTACCGAGTCGCCGCATTCGAAGTCGAGGGCTATCAGCCGCGTGATGAACTCGTCTACCTCGCCTACACTATGCCGGGACGCATGGTCGCACGATTCACGATGCGCCACGAAAAGACCTTGTTTCTCTTCGTTTTCACCACTGCCCACATGAGCGGACCCGATCCACAGGATGTGTCGCAGGTCAGGACCGCCCTGCATCAGGTCTTCGGCAACGCGGGCTGGGAATGCCCGGAGATCCTGCGCAGACTCGACGGGACCTCCGACGTGTACTTCGACCGCGCCAGCCAAATCGTCATGGACCACTGGTCGGACGGGCGAGTAGCCCTTCTCGGCGATGCCGCAGCTGCGGTCTCCCTGCTGGCGGGTGAGGGGGCGGGCCTGGCGATGGTGCAGGCCTACATACTGGCGGGCGAGCTCAATCGCACAAGGGCCGATCACCAGGATGCATTTCGTCGCTATGAACGGCAGCTGCGTCCGATCGTCGAGGCTAGGCAGCGATCGGCGCGCGGATTCGCCTCTATGTTTGCGCCCAAGACGGCGCTGGGCGTGTGGACCCGCAATCAGGCGTCCAAACTGCTGAACATTCCGCAGCTGGCCGACTGGGTCGTCCGGCGCGAATTCCGCGACGACATCGCACTACCCGAATACGTCGCATAGCCGACCGCGAACTGACCCTGAGAACGGTGTGGCCGGCGATTTAGAGCGACAGGATCGTCGCCGACGCGGTGCCGGGAGCGCCGTACACCTGCGCCAACCCGACCCTCGGGTCGCCAGGCACCTGACGGTCACCCGCCTCGCCACGCAGCTGACGCACCAGCTCGTGCATCTGCCGCAGCCCCGAGGCACCGATCGGCTCACCGTTGGCGATCAGACCGCCATCAGTATTGACCGGGATCGAGCCGTGAATCTCGGTGGCGCCGTCGGCCAGCAGCTTTTCCTGTTCGCCGTCGGCGCACAGACCAGTCTCGGCCATGTGGATCACCTCGTTGCCGGCGTCGGTGTCCTGCAGTTGAGCCACGTCGACGTCCTCGGGTCCGATGCCGGCGGCCTCATAGGCCGCTTTGGACGCGTACACCGTCGGGGAGACGTCCTCGTCGAGCGGCGCGAAGGTGGCATGCACCTCATAGGCACCGAACGTGCGGGTGCGGATCTCGCAGGCCCGCACGTAGACCGGCTTGTCGGTGTACTTGTGCGCAATGTCGGCGCGGCACATGATGACGGCCGCGGCGCCCTCGTCGGGCGCACAGAACATGTACTGCCTCAACGGGTAGTTGACCACGGGCGAGTTGAGGATCTCCTCGACGGAAATCTCCTTGCGGCGGAAGGCATTCGGGTTCAGCGCGCCATTGCGGAAGTTCTTGTTGGCCACCCGCGCCAGGGTCTCCTGGGAGATGTTGTGGTCGTGCAGGTACTTATTGGCCTTCATCCCGAAGAACTTGGTCGTGACGAACTGCCCGTTCTGCGCGTACCACTGCGGCAGCGCCAGCTTGGCCGGGTCGTCGGTGAACGCACCACGCGGATGCTTGTCCAGCCCGATCGCGATGCCGATGTCGTACTTGCCCAGCCGGATGGTGTCGGCGGTCTGCTGAATGGCGCTGGCAGCGGTGGCACAAGCGTTGAAGACGTTGGTGAAGGTGATGCCGGTCAGTCCCACCAAGCGCGTCACCGCGTCCGGGTTGGACACCTCGTGGCTGCCGCCGAAACCGAATTGGATGTCTTTCCACCCCACACCGGCGTCGGTCAGGGCGAATTGGATGGCCTCGGCGCCCATTTGCATCGCGGTCTTGTCGAACCTGCCGAAGGGATGCAGGCCCACACCGATGATGGCTACATCGTTTGTCATCTCGGGCTCCTTTTCTTTCTAGACCGGCTGGAAGGCGAACGTGATGATCTCGTTGCCGTCTGCGTCGGTGGTGAACGGCAGCATGGTGAGCTCGACCTCCTGGCCGAACTCAAGTTTGGCCGGGTCGTTCTCGGTGAGCCGTCCCTCGACCCGGATCACGTCACCGAGCTGGACCAGGCCCACGCCGAACGGGACGAAGTCTTTGCCGGTCGGGCCGGCGTAGGGGGCTCCGGGTGGGAAGTCCTGGGTCGTCCAGGCCACCAGGGTTCCGCTGCGCGGTAACAGCACGTCACTCATTGCTCCGCCGCTGCATCGCGGGCACCGCTCCTGCACCGGGAAGGTGGTGGCGCCGCAATCTCCGCACCGACTGCCGATCAGCTGCGGGCGTCGGGCCAGGTGGAGATCTCGGGAGCGAGTGCCTTCTGCATCGAGGGGTCCTCCGTCGTCGGTGAGCAGAATTGTGCTCACCGAACCGTATAACAGCCTTCCGAAAAGTGGAAACGGCATTCTCATTACCTGCATCGGTGCCGGTTCCCGTCACACGGAGCAAACCCGTTAGCCGACAGGCCGGTCCGCATACCGTCTGGACGGGCAATGCCGCCACCAATCCGTTAGCACCTGCCCGCTCCCAGAGGTTGCCCGAATAATGGTCAGCACCCCCGCCCAGACGGTCATCGGACCAGCGCCGGCATCCGCGGGCGGCAAGCCCCGCAAGCAGCGCCGGTGGGCGATCCTTCGGATCTCGACGACAAAGTGGTCGCCGCCGAACAACGTCTCGCCGACTTGTTCGCGGCCGCCGACCAGATTCCGGAGGCGCCGCAGTTCGCCAAGTGGGTCGACCGTAGGTTCAATAGCGTGCTCGCGGCGAGCAGCACACAGCGACGATACGAGGAGACGACGATGACGGTCATCGTGCTACTGGAACTGAAGTTCAAGCCCGACGAGGTCGGTGCCGGGCGTGAATTGATGGGCCGGACGCTGGAAACAACCCGGGCATTCGAGGGAAATCTCCGCACCGACGTCTGGGTCGACGAAGACGACGAAGCGCACTGGATCGTCTACGAAGAGTGGGAGAGTGTCGACGCCGACCAGGCCTACCGCGCGTTTCGCGCCGGCGAAGGCAAAGTGACGCAACAGCCTCCGCTGCTGGCCGCCCCGCCGGTCAAGACGAGGTACGTCACCAGCGACGTCTAGCTCGGGGCGTCTAGCTGAGGGCGGGAATCACTTCGCGTTCGAACAACTCGATGCCGGAGCGATCGTAGGCGGCCCCGGGGAAATAGACGATCGCGTATTCGCAACCAAGGTCGCGGACCGTAGCGATGCGCTCGATTACTTGTTCCGTTGTGCCCGTTGCCCCCTCCGAGCCGCCGGAGACCATAGCCTCGGCCACCTCCTCCGGGACGTAGCCGGCGATGCGGTCACGGACCCTGCGCTGCCGGTCTTTGACGTCGGCGTCCGAGGTGCCGATGATCGCGCTGAAGTTCGCCGACCGCACGATGGCATCGAAGTCGGTACCCGCCGCGCGGCAGTGCTCGGCCAGCAGGTCCGACTTGCGCTTGAACGCCTCGAGCTCGGGCGTGAAATTGGTGTACTGCGCGTACTTTGCCGCGATGCGCAGGGTCACCTTCTCGCCCCCGCCGGCTATCCACAGCGGAATGCCATTGTCCTGTAAGGGCTTCGGCTCAACGATCGCACCGTCGACCTGGTAGTGCTTGCCATCGAAGCTGACTTTCCCGTCGCGCCAGGCGTCCCGCATGATCTGCACGCCTTCGTCCAACCGGCCCAGCCGCACCCCGGCCGACGGGAATCCGTAACCGTAAGCGCGCCACTCGTGTTCGTACCAGCCGCCACCGATACCCATCTGGATGCGGCCGCCGGAGATGATGTCGGCGGTGGCCGCCGCCTTGGCCAGGTAGACCGGGTTGCGGTAGCTCATCGCCGTACACATTTGGCCGAGCTTGATCCGCGACGTGGTGGCAGCGTAGGCCGACATCAATGACCAGGCCTCGTGGGTGGCTTCGGCGCTGGGCATCGGGACGGTATGGAAATGGTCGTACACCCACAGCGAGTCCCAGGCGCTGCCGTCGGCGTAGGCCGCCAGGTCCCGCATCACCGCCCAGTGTTTCGCGGGGTCGATGCCTACCAGATCCATCCGCCAGCCCTGCGGAATGAAGAAGCCAAAACGCATAGCTACTTCGACCTGAAAAAGTCGGGGCGTGGCGGTCCCTGACCTAGGTGTTTTTGGCGAGAAGATGGCCTCAACCCCTTGGCGAGAAGGGATTGAGGCCATCGTGCTCAGAACTGTAAACGACCAGCCGACGTTGTGGGATTCGATCCTGCCGCCTGAGTTGTTGGTGTTGCCCGTGGAGTTGGGCCGGGTGGATGCGCTGCTGGATGATCCGGTGTTCTTCGGTCCGTTCGCGGCGCATTTCGATGCCCGGATCGGTCGGCCGTCGATCCCAGTGGAGACCTATCTGCGGTTGATGTTTCTGAAGTTCCGCTACCGGCTGGGCTATGAGTCGTTGTGCCGAGAGGTGTCCGATTCGATTTCCTGGCAGCGGTTTTGTCGGATCCCGTTCGGTACCCGGGTGCCGCATCCGACCACGTTGATGAAGATCACCACCCGCTGCGGCGACGACGCGGTCACCGGGCTCAACGAGGCGCTGCTGGCCAAGGCGGCCGCGGCCAAGCTGCTGCGTACTGACAAGGTTCGCGCTGACACCACCGTCATTGCCGCAGCGGTGGCCTATCCGACTGATTCGGGTCTGTTGGCCAAGGCGATCGGTTCGATGGCCCGCAGCGTGGCGCGGATCAAGGCCGCCGGAGGCGCGAGTGGCACTGCGTCACGGGATCGGCGGCGCTCGGCCGGGCGGCGGGCCCGCTCGATCGCCGCGAAGTTGAAGCTGCGCGGTGAGCAACAGCGCGATGCGGCCCAGGCCGCGGTACGGCGGATCACCGGTGAACTGGCCGGGATCACCGAAGCAGCCATGCGCGAGGCCACCGGGGTGATCCGCAACGCCCGGCGCGCACTCCGCGGTGCCAGCGGGCACCGCAAGGGCCGGCTGCATCGGGCGATCAACCGCCTACAGTCCGTCGTGGGAACCGCGGAACGCATTGTGGCTCAGACCCGTAGCCGCCTGGCCGGGGTGATGCCCGAGTCGGCGAGTCGGGTGGTGAGCCTGCACGACGTCGACGCCCGCCCAATCCGCAAGGGACGCCTAGGCAAGCCCGTCGAGTTCGGCTACAAGGCTCAGATCGTCGACAACGCCGACGGCGTGATCCTCGATCACAACGTCGAGGTCGGTAACCCGGCCGACGCGCCTCAGCTGGCCCCGGCGATCGCACGGATCACCACCCGCGCCGGGCGCACGCCGCGAGCGGTCACCGCCGACCGCGGTTACGGCCAGCCATCGGTGGAACGCGACCTACACGACCTTGGCGTACGCAGCGTGGCGATCCCCCGCATGAGCAAACCCAGTGCGGCACGCCGTGAGTTCGAACACCGACGAGCCTTCCGCGACAAGATCAAATGGCGAACCGGATCCGAAGGACGCATCAACCACATCAAACGAAGCTACGGCTGGAACCGCACCGAACTCACCGGCATCAACGGAGCCCGAACCTGGTGCGGACACGGCGTCTTCACCCACAACCTAGTCAAGATCGGCACCCTCGCCGCATGAAACCGACACCCGAGCAACCCGACCACGACACCCGACCCGCCATCACACGACCACTAACGGTTTTTCAGGTCGAAGTAGCTAGCGACTCTAGCTGTCGGCGAGGCGGCCCGGAGCGGCTTCGGGTGGATCACAGACCTCCGGTGACATATTCGCGCAGAACGCCCAGGACCAGAGCACCGCGCAGGCTGGACTTCGTCAGGCTGAGCGGCCGCGAGAGTTGTTTCGCCAGAATCGGTTTCCTGAGTCCTGGGCTACCCGCCCAACGCGGCCAGCGCGGCGTCGACCGATGCCACACGCAATGCCCCGTACGGGGTGTCGGGGAACTGCAGGCAGCAGTCCTGCAAGCCGCCGAACGCCACCACCGCGCGGGTGGACTGCGCCAGCGTTGGCCGCGATCCGAACACCAGTTTGCCGAGCCGATCACGCCACGCCAGCACCTTGTCGATGAGGCCCAGGTCGGCCAGCATCGTCAATTCGGTGAGCACCAACACGATGTGCTCACGGTGCCGATAGTGGAAATCGAAATAGCCCTCCAGCAATTCGCGGGCATCGATGTCGCGGCGGGCTTCCTGGTCGTCGACGAATCGCTCGCCCTCGTCGATCAACGGCATCACGATGCTGCGCACCAGTTCTTCGCGGGAGGTGAAGTGGTAGTACAGCGCGGGTTTGGTGATCCCCAGCTTGTCCGCGATGTCCTGCAGGCTGGTCCGCTGCACGCCGCGCTGAAGAAACAGCTCCCGAGCGACCTCTTGGATGCGCTGACGGGTATCTGACCGCGGTCTCGTCACCCGGAAATTTTAGCTGACTTACCGATAGGTAAGTGCTATGTTAGGGTAACCTAACTCCAGGGAGGTCGACATGCGGATTCTCATCTCGGGGGCGAGCATCTCGGGCCCCGTGCTGGCGTACTGGCTTACCCGCCACGGATTCGATGTCACGATCGTCGAGCGCGCGCCCGACCTGCGGAAGACCGGTGGTCACGCCGTCGATCTGTTTCGCCCGGCCATGGAAATCTCGGCAAAGATGGGCGTGCTGCCACAGATCGAAGCGCTCGCCACCGGGACGACCGAGCTGACCATGTATCGCGAGGGCGTCGGGCGACCGGCGCGCGTCGATCTCACCAAGGCTTCGGCGCGTCATCCGACCGGGATGTCGAGATCATGCGCGACGACCTCAGCGAGGCGTATTACAACGCCGGCCGCGATGACGTCGAGTACCTATTCGGCGACTCGATCACCTCCATCTCGCCCGATGGCGAAGTCACCTTCGAGCACGCCGCTCCACGGACCTTCGACGTAGTCATCGGCGCCGACGGTCTGCACTCCAATGTTCGCCGTCTGGTCTTCGGCGAGGACGCCGGGCGCACCAGGTTCCTCGGTGGCTATCTGGCGGTCGAATCGGTGCCGAAATCGCTTGCCCGCGACGGGGAAATGGTCGTGCACATGGGTGCCGGCCGAATGGCCGGCACCTACACCGCCCAGCCCCTGGATGACGCGCGTGCGTTGTTCATGTTCCGAAGCAAGGAAGAATTGCAATACCACCACCGAGATGTCGTGCGGCAGAAGGAGTTATTGCACACAACGTTTGCCGGGATGCATCCGGCGGTCAACGGTTGGCTCGAGCAACTCGACCACTCACCGACGTTCTATTTCGACTCGATCATCCAGCTGGAGATGGACACCTGGTCGCGCGGGCGGGTCGCATTGGTGGGCGACGCCGGGTACTGCCCCGGGCCGGCTGTCGGCGGCAGCACCAGCATCGCGGTGCTGGGCGCCTATGTGCTGGCGGGTGAATTGGCAGAAGCCAACGGTGATTACGCGCGAGCGTTCGCGGCCTACGAACGGGCAATGGCCGACGCGGTACGCCGCAGCCGCACCTTTGCGCGTGCGGCCGCCAAGTCCATCGTTCCCGGCTCCCGGGCCGGGGTCTGGGCCCTGACCCGCGCCGCTCGACTGATCTCGGTGCTGCCCGCTGGTCTCAGCCGAGCCATCGCCAAGATGAACACCAACGGTGCCCGTCTGTACGACTCGATGCAGTACAAGGATTACGCCGACGTTTGAGAGAATGGCCACTGCGGTCCACGGATGCATGCCACGAAAGGAACGATCTGCGATGGAGCTTGCCGGTGTCGGGGTGTGGAGCAGTCAACTGCGTTACGGCGACCCAGCCGAATCCGCCGACGCCGCGGCGGAATTAGACGAGCTGGGCTTCAAGGCGCTGTGGATCCCGGACGTCGGCGGGCAGGTCTTCGACGCGGTGGGCCGGCTGCTCGCCGCAACCCGGCGCACGGTGATCGCCACCGGGATCCTGAACCTGTGGATGCACTCGGCCGGTGATGTCGCACAAAGCTATGCCGCGCTGACCGCCGAGCACGGCGACCGCTTCCTGTTGGGGATCGGGGTCAGCCACGCCCCGCTGATCGACGCGGGTGAACCCGGGCGATACCGCAAACCACTGGCCGCGACGGCCTCGTTTCTGGACGGATTGGATGCCGCGCCGCAGCCGGTTCCTACCCTGCGCCGGGTTCTCGCCGCACTCGGACCGAAGATGCTGACCCTGTCGGCCACCCGCGCTGGCGGGGCGCATCCCTACCTGGTCACGCCCGATCACACCGCCGCTGCCCGTTCGACGTTGGGCGAGGGTCCGTTGCTGCTACCTGAGCAGACGGTGATCCTCACCGATGACGCCGAGGAAGCGCGGAGCATCGGAAAGGATTGGCTGCGCTCCTATTTGGCGTTGCCCAACTATGCCAACAATCTGCTGCGCAGCGGATTCTCCGACGATGATCTGGCACAGGTCAGCGATCGGCTCTTCGACGCGATCATTGCGTGGGGCGACGAGGGCGCCATCCTGCGCCGGATCGCCGAACATCGTGCTGCCGGCGCCGACCACGTCTGCGTCCAGGTGCTGCTGGCCGACCCGCAGGCCTTCCCCCGCGAGCAGTGGCGCCGGATCGCCGCGGCCCTGTAGCGCCCGGGGGCCGCGACACTTAAACGGCTGCGACGACACGCGGGGCGGATTCATACGGTCGGTGCAACATCCGTGATTTTGGAGGTTGCCATGCCGAGTGGATATCTGTTTTCAGGGCAGTGCGGCGGGAGGTTTTGGACCTGGTGTGTCAGGGCATCCCGGTGATCCAGGCCGAGCGCGTGGTGGGCGTGTCGCTGAACACCGGGTCACGCGAGCGAGCTGCCCGAACACCTACGGCGTTCCATCACGTGGGATCGCGGTAGCGAAATGGCCCACTGGCGCGACATCCAGCTGCAGCTAGGGGCCCCGTCTACTTCTGCAACCCACACTCGCCCTGCCAGCGCGGCAGCACGAAAACACCAACCGGCTCTTACGGTTCTGGTTCGAAAAAGGCAGCGACCTATCCGTCCACACCAAAGCCGACCTCAAACGCATCCAGGACACCCTCAACCGCCGGCCCCGACCAACCCTCAACCTCAATACCCCCGCCCAACAACTCGCCGAACTCCTCGAACAAGCCACCTGACCCGATGTTGCACCGACCGATTGACAATCCCCCGAAAGGCGGATGCGTAGTTTAAGTCTCGGCGTAGCCCCCGGCGACATCACGCAAAAACCCCCGAAACGGCGTCGTCTCAGGGGCTTTCGCGTTTGCTCAGGCGGAACTTACGTGGGCGAGTCCGGCGGCAGGAAGCGGTTGCCGTACTTGGCTGCCAGCTCACGAGCCCGGGCCACGAAGGCTTCCTTACCCGTACCGCCGGCGCCGGAGTAGCCGACGATGAACTGTGCGCTACCACCGGTGTACGGCGGGAACCCGATGCCCATGATCGACCCGATGTTGGCGTCGGCGGTAGTCATCAGCACGTTCTCGTCGAGACACTTCTGCGTCTCGAGCGCCTCGGCGAACAGCATCCGGTCGATCATGTCCTGCAGTGGCGGCTGCGAGGAGCCCGACTTGAACGTCTCCCGCAGACCCGGCCACAGGCTGGTGCGCTTGCCGTCGACGTACTCGTAGAAGCCCGCGCCCTTCAACCGCGACGGCCGGCCGAGCTCGATCATCTTCTCGACGACGGCCTCCGCCGGGTGCGGCTCGTAGGTACCGCCGGCGTCCTCGACACCCTTGCGGCTGGCGACGGCGATCTTGTGCATCAGCTCCAGGTTGAGCTCGTCGGACAGCTGCAGCGGCGGCGCCGGGTAACCGGCCTGCGATCCGGCGTGCTCGATGCTGGCGGGTTCCACACCCTCGCCGAGCATCGCCAAAGCCTCGTTCACGAAAGTGCCGATCACGCGGCTGGTGAAGAAGCCGCGGCTGTCGTTGACCACGATCGGGGTCTTGCCGATGGCCAGCGTGTAGTCGAACACCCGGGCCAGCGCCTCGTCAGAAGTCTTCTCGCCCTTGATGATTTCGACCAGCGGCATCTTGTCGACCGGAGAGAAGAAGTGGATCCCGATGAAGTCCTCTTGCCGCTTCACGCCGGTCGCCAAACCGGTGATCGGCAACGTCGAGGTGTTCGACCCGAGCAACGCGTTGGGCTCGACGACGTCCTCGATCTCACCGAACACCTGGTGCTTGAGGTCCTGGCTCTCGAAGACCGCCTCGATCACGAAGTCGACGCCCTTGAAGTCGGCGGGGTCAGCCGAAGGTGTGATGCGGTCCAGCAGCGCCTTGCTCTTCTCCTCGGTGGTCTTGCCGCGCTGAAGCGCCTTGGCCTCAATCTTTTCCGAGTAATTCTTGCCCTTCTCGGCGGCCTCGATGGTGACATCTTTGAGCACCACGTCGTAACCGGCCTTGGCCGAGACGTACGCGATGCCCGCGCCCATCATGCCGGCGCCGAGCACGCCGATCTTGTTGATCTTGATCGGCGCGATGCCGTCGGGTCGCGAGCCACCGCCGTTGATGGCCTGCAGGTCGAAGAAAAACGCCTGAATCATGTTCTTGGCGACCTGGCCGGTGACCAGCGAAGTGAAGTAGCGGCTCTCGATGCGGCTGGCCGTGTCGAAGTCCACCTGCGCGCCCTCGACGGCCGCGTCCAGGATGGCCCGCGGCGCCGGCATCGGCGCACCCTTGAGTTGCTTCTTCAGCAGCGCCGGGAACGACGGCAAGATGCCCGCCAGCGCCGGGCTGGACGGGGTGCCGCCAGGCATCTTGTAGCCCTTGGCATCCCACGGCTGGGTGTGCGATTCGGGGTTGGCCTTGATCCACGCCTTCGCCGCGGGTACCAGCTCGTCGACCGAGCCAACGAGCTCGTCGACCAGACCGGTCTCCTTGGCCTTGTCCGCCTTGAAGCGGGTGCCCTGGGACAGGATGTTCATGAAGGCGTTCTGGATACCGAACATCCGCACGGTGCGGGTCACTCCGCCGCCGCCGGGCAGCAGGCCCAGTGTCACCTCGGGCAGACCGACGACCAGACCCTTGACGTCGGCGGCAATCCGGTGGTGACAGGCCAGCGCAATCTCCAGGCCACCGCCGAGGGCGGCGCCGTTGATGGCGGCGACCACCGGCTTGCCCAGCGTCTCCAGTGCACGCAGGTCGCGCTTGACCGACTCGACGGTGTCAAACGCCTCGCCGGCATTTTCCGGACCGAGGTTGATCATCGCCTTGAGGTCACCGCCGGCGAAGAAGGTCTTCTTCGCGCTGGTGATGACCACACCGGTGACCGAATCCTTCTCGGCGACAAGCTTTTCCACTGCGTTGTGCATCGACTCGGAATAGTGCTCGTTCATCACGTTGGCCGACCCGGTCGGGTCGTCAAGGGTCAGGGTGACGATACCGTCGGCATCCTTATCCCACTGAATGGTGTTCTCTGCCATGGCCTTAAACCCTCTCAATGATGGTCGCGACGCCCATGCCGCCGCCGATACACAGCGTGATCAGCGCGCGACGCGCATTGCGGCGCTCAAGCTCCTCGACCATGGTGCCGGTGATCATGGCGCCGGTGGCGCCCAGCGGGTGGCCCATCGCGATGGCGCCACCGTTGACGTTGAGCTTCTCGTCCGGGATGTTGAGGTCCTTCTGGAACTTCAGCACCACCGACGCGAACGCCTCGTTGAGCTCGAACAGGTCGATGTCATCGATCGTCAGGCCCGCGCGGTCGAGCACCTTGCGAGTCGCCGGAGTCGGGCCGGTCAGCATGATGACCGGGTCCGCACCACTGGTGGCGGTGGCC
Organism: uncultured Actinomycetota bacterium; assembly: GCA_963712615.1. GTDB lineage: Bacteria > Actinomycetota > Actinomycetes > Mycobacteriales > Mycobacteriaceae > Mycobacterium. Next base: position 4,674,752 of record CAVQIO010000002.1, on the reverse strand, counting down.
ACGATGCGTGCCCGCGGGGTCAGCCCCTGCGACTTGCCGGCGGCTTCCGAACCGACCAGCACCAGTGCCGCCCCGTCGACGATCCCGGAGCTGTTGCCGCCGGTGTGGACGTGGTTGATCTTTTCGACGTAGTGGTACTTCTGCAGCGCCACATCGTCGAAGCCGCCCATCTCGCCGACGCCGTCGAAGGCGGTCTTCAGCTTGCCGAGGCTCTCCACGGTGGACCCGGGTCGCATGTGCTCGTCGTGGTCGAGGATGACCAGACCGTTCTGGTCGCGCACCGGTACCACCGACTTGGCGAAGTAACCGCCCGACCACGCCGCGGCGGCATTCTCCTGCGAACGGGCCGCGTAGGCGTCGACGTCTTCGCGGGAGAAGCCCTCGATGGTCGCGATCAGGTCGGCGCCGATGCCCTGCGGCACGAAACCGAGCCGGTAGTTCGTCTCGGGGTCGGTCGCCCAGGCGCCGCCGTCGGAGCCCATCGGGACGCGGCTCATCGACTCGACACCACCGGCCAGCACCAGGTCGTCCCAGCCGGAGCGCACCTTCTGGGCGGCCGTGTTGACGGCCTCCAGACCCGAGGCACAGAAGCGGTTGAGCTGGACACCACCGGTGGTCTCCGGCAGCCCGGCCACCAATGCGGCGGTACGGGCGATGTCGCCGCCCTGGTCGCCGACCGGCGAAACCACGCCGAGGATCAGGTCGCTGATCAGGTTCTCGTCGAGGTCGGGGTTGCGCCTGCGCAGCTCCTCGACCAGACCGACGACCAGGTTCACCGGCTTGACCTCGTTCAACGATCCGTTGCGCTGCTTGCCGCGTGGTGTGCGGATGGCCTCATAGATAAAGGCTTCTTCGGACATGTCGACTTCCTCTTCACAAATTGGGGTTTCGGGTCCGTCTACGTGCACCTTAACAGGGGCTCCCGGCCAACCTGTTGGTTGGGCAAGTTAGCCCTGATCAGGCACGCTGGCTGCCGAACGTGCGGCCAGGCTCACACTCGCCGGCCGACGAGTGTCAGCGCGTCCCGCCTAAGCTTGACGACCATGACGGTGTCGCGATTGCGGCCCTACGCAACCACGGTGTTCGCCGAAATGTCGGCGCTGGCCGCGCGGATCGGCGCGGTGAACCTGGGTCAGGGCTTTCCCGACGAGGACGGACCACCGGCCATGCTGAAGGCCGCGCAGGACGCCATCGCAGCCGGCGCCAATCAGTACCCGCCGGGACTGGGCATCGCGCCGCTGCGACAGTCCGTCGCGGCCCAGCGCAAGCGCCATTTCGGCACCGAGTACGACCCCGACACCGAGGTCCTGGTGACGGTCGGGGCCACCGAGGCCATCGCGGCGGCGGTGATCGGACTGGTCGAGCCCGGCTCGGAGGTATTGCTGATCGAGCCCTTCTACGACTCCTACTCGCCGGTGGTCGCGATGGCCGGCACGCGGCGCGTCGCCGTACCGCTGGTCGCCGACGGTCGCGGCTTCGCGCTGGACATCGACGCATTGCGCCGGGCGGTGACACCGGCGACGCGGGCACTGATCATCAACTCACCGCACAACCCCACCGGCGCCGTACTGAGCGCGACCGAACTGGCGGCGATCGCCGAGATCGCGATGGCGGCCGACCTGTTGGTGATCACCGATGAGGTGTACGAGCACCTGGTGTTCGACGGCCATCACCACCTGCCGCTGGCCGGTTTCGACGGCATGGCCGAACGCACCATCACCATTTCGAGTGCTGCCAAGATGTTCAACTGCACCGGATGGAAGATCGGATGGGCTTGCGGCCCAGCGGAACTCATCATTGGTATGCGTGCGGCCAAACAGTATCTGAGCTATGTGGGCGGCGCGCCGTTTCAGCCCGCAGTGGCCCTGGCGCTGGACACCGAGGATGCGTGGGTGGCCGAACTCCGGCGCTCTTTGCGGGCCAGACGCGATCGGCTGGCCGCGGGCCTCGCCGACATCGGTTTCGCGGTGCACGACAGCAACGGGAGTTATTTCCTTTGCGCCGACCCGCGTCCGCTCGGGTACGACGACAGCACAACGTTCTGCGCAGCCTTACCGGAAAAGGTTGGCGTGGCAGCCATTCCGATGTCGGCATTCTGCGATCCGGCGGCACCGCATGCCGATCTGTGGAATCACCTGGTGCGCTTCACCTTCTGCAAGCGCGACGACACCCTCGACGAGGCAATCAGACGACTGTCCGCGCTCAAGAACGGATCAATTACTCAGACGGAATCGCAACCTGGCGACTCATGACGAAGTCGCGCAAGCCCTCGGTTGCTGCTTTGAGGACTTTTTGACGGGCGCGGTTGACCAGAAATTCCGGATACGGGGCCGCCGGCTCCATGGTGACGTCGAAACGCACCCGTGTCCTGGTCTCGTCCTCACGCCGCAGCGTGTACTCGACGTGTTGGCCGTGCTGCTGGGCAGTCCTCTTCGCGTCCCACACCAGCCAGTCGGGGCCCCAGTGATATTCGAGCAGCTCATGATCGGCGGGCCCAATCAATTTGATCGTCACCTTCACATGGTGCGGACGCCCGTCGGGATAGGTGTCGACGACTTCGGCCCGCTTGTGCACCGGGGACCACAAGGGCACCGAGCCGACATCGGCTAGCGCGGCCAGGATCACATCTGGCAGCGCATCAATGATGATTTCCCGCGATGCTTGTACGGCCACTGGCTACCAAATTAGCAATCGCGAGCCCGCGCGGAGGGAGAATTAGGTTGCCTTATCCGAATTGCCGCTGCCCATGACCAGGTCGCGTAGCCCCCTCACCGAGGCGTCGAGGACATTTTCCATTGCGCGCCTGACAACGAATCCGGGAATGGGCCCGGCCGGTTCGACGGTGATATCGAACCGCACCCGCGTCTTGTCGACACCCTCGGGTTTGAGGTTGTACTCGACATGTTGGCCATGCTGCTGGTGCGTGCCCTTGGCGTCGTACACCACCCAGTCGGGGCCCCAGTGATATTCGAGGACCTCTTTATCGACGAGACCGAAAATTCTGATGGTGGTTTTCACGTGGTGCGCGCGGCCGTCGGGATAACGGTCGATTATTTCGATGCGTCTATGCAACGGCGACCAGGATTCCAGCACGCTGACATCCTCGAGCGCCCCCATGACCACGTCTAGCGGCGCATCAACCACAAACTCACGTGATGCCTTTACAGCCACTTAACTCAACCTAGCAACACCGCACGGCACACGGAACGTGTTCGGGGTAATTGACTCGCTACCAGTTGATTTCGCCAACCGGCGTGGTGGCGGCCGGGGGCGGCCCGACGGGACCGGCCGGCATGCGGGAGAAACGCGGAGCGGGCGCGGCCTGCTCGACGCGGTGGGCGGTGATCACCGTCGAGCGCGCGGTCAGGTGATCGTTGGTGGCGGCCTCGCTCCATGTCAGCACCGGCGTGACGCAGGCGTCGGTGCCGGCGAAAACGTCGGTCCATTCGTCACGCGTCCGGCTGGCGAACCGTTGCGCGAACACGTCGTACATCTGCTGATACGAACCGATCTCGAGCTGACTCGGCACCTCGTCCGGCGACAGGCCCAGGCCGTTGAGCAGCGCCGCGAAGAGTTGCGGCTCGATGGCGCCGACGGCCAGGTACTTGCCGTCGGAGGTCTCATAACACCGGTAGAACGGGGCTCCGCCGTCGAGCAGAAAGGATTCGCGTTGGTCGCGCAGGCTGCCGATTCCCTTCATGGTCCACATCATTTGGGCGAGCACGCTGACCCCGTCGACCATCGCGGCGTCGACGACCTGGCCCTTGCCCGACCGTTCCCGCTCATAGAGCGCGACGGCGATACCCAATAGCACCAGCATCGAACCGCCGCCGAAATCGGCGACCAGGTTCAGTGGCGGCATCGGCGGCCGGTCGGCATAGCCCAGCGCAGACAACGCGCCGGTCTGCGACAGATAGTTGATGTCGTGGCCCGCAGTCGAGGCGAGCGGCCCGTCCTGCCCCCAACCGGTAATGCGGGCGAAGATCAGCCGCGGGTTGACCGCCGCGCAGTCGTCGGGTCCGATGCCGAGTCGCTCGCAAGTGCCGGGGCGAAAGCAGTCCAGCAGCACATCGGCCTTGGCGGCGAGCTCCAGCAGCGCACCCGGCTGCGTCTTGACCTCCAGGTCGACGATCCGCTTGCCGCGGTGCAACAAGTCGCGGTCTTCGGCCGGCATCGTCAGGCACCCGCACCACGTCGGCACCCAGGTCGGCGAGCACCATCCCCGCGTGCGGGCCCGGTCCAATGCCGCCGAGTTCGATGACTTTGACCCCGGCTAAGGGCCCGCCGCTGGCCACGGCGACTATTTACCCTTCTTCACCTGCAGCACCCGCTTGCGCAAGCCCTCGGTCCCGGTGTCGACCGTGCCTTTGATGGCGCGTTTCAGGACGAAGCCCGGCAGTGGGACTACCGGGTCGACGCTGAGCTCGAACTTGACCTTGGTGGCGTCGCCGTCGGGTATCAGGGTGTAGGACGCATCCTGTGACCGCTGTTGACCGGAGCTGACCAGCGTCCAGCTCACCTTGTTATCGCTCCACGTGTACGCGATCACCTGCTCGTCGGTGATGCCCGCGGCTTTGACTTTCATCTTGACCTTGGTCGGACGCCCGTCGGCGTTCCGCTCGAGGATTTCAGCGCTCTGGTGGGGCGGCGACCATTCGGTCACCGAGTCGAAATCGGCGATCACATCGAGGATCTCTTCGGGGCTGGCTTCGATAACAACTTCGCGGGTTTCTTTGATCGCCATGGCCCGCACGATAGCGAAAACGCGTCCGGCCGGGCGCGATTTCGACCGAGCGTACCGTCGTTCTCGTGACTGATACCACGACCGACGCGGCCTTGCGCCCCGCGGATTCCGGCTACACCATCGGTGACTATTTGTTAGACCGTCTCGCCGAGTTCGGCGTCTCCGAGATCTTCGGTGTTCCCGGGGACTACAACTTGGAATTCCTCGACCACATCGTCGCGCACCCGAGGATTCGGTGGGTGGGCAACGCCAACGAGTTGAATGCCGGCTACGCCGCGGACGGATATGGACGGCTGCGCGGAATGTCAGCTGTGGTAACGACATTCGGAGTGGGCGAACTCTCGGCGACCAATGCGATCGCCGGCAGCTACGCCGAGCATGTGCCCGTCGTGCATATCGTCGGCGGCCCCTCCAAAGACGCCCAGGGAACCAAGAGGGCGCTGCACCATTCGCTCGGTGACGGCGACTTCGAGCACTTCTTCCGCATCAGTCGCGAAATCACCTGTGCTCAAGCCAATCTCATGCCGGCGGCGGCGTGCCGGGAGATCGACCGGGTGCTGTCCGAGGTGCGCGAGCAGAAGCGGCCCGGCTACATACTCATGTCCACCGACGTCGCCCGCTTCCCCACCGAACCCCCCGGGGCACCGTTGCCCCGCTACACCGGTGGCACTAGCCCGCGCGCGCTGTCAATGTTCGTCGAGGCCGCCACCGAACTCATCGAAGACCACCAGTTGACGGTGCTGGCCGACCTGCTGGTCCATCGGCTGCAGGTGGTCAAAGAGCTCGAGTCGTTACTGGCGGCCGACGTGGTGCCGTACGCCACGCTGATGTGGGGAAAGAGTCTGCTCGACGAAAGCTCACCCAACTATCTGGGGATCTATGCCGGAGCAGCAAGCGCGCCCAAGGTGCGTACCGCGATTGAAGACGCGCCCGTTTTGGTCACCGCCGGGGTGGTGTTCACCGACATGGTCAGCGGCTTCTTCAGCCAGCACATCGACTCCGCCCGGACCATCGACGTCGACCAATACCAGAGCAGCGTGGCCGGCCACGTGTTCGCGCCGCTGGAGATGGGCGCCGCGCTGGACGCACTGACTCAGATCCTGGTGCGGCGCGGGATAAGTTCGCCAGCCGTCGTGTCGCCACACGGCCAAGAGCCCGACACCGGCGCCGAAGCGCCCGGGCGCGATCAGCCCCTGACCCAGCAGATGGTGTGGGACCGGCTGTGCCGCGCCCTCACGCCCGGAAACGTCGTGCTCGCCGATCAGGGCACCTGCTTTTACGGGATGGCCGACCACCGGCTACCGCAGGGCGTCACCTTCATCGGCCAACCCCTCTGGGGTTCAATCGGTTACACATTGCCCGCGGCCGTCGGAGCGGCACTGGCACATCCTGATCGCAGGACGGTGTTGCTGATCGGCGACGGCGCCGCGCAACTCACGGTGCAGGAGCTCGGCACCTTCTTCCGCGAAGGACTGTCCCCGGTCATCGTGGTGGTCAACAACGACGGCTACACGGTCGAACGGGCGATCCATGGCGAGACGGCGCCCTACAACGACATCGCCAGCTGGAGTTGGACCGACATTCCCCACGCATTGGGAGTGGCCAATAGCCTCGCGTTCCGGGCGCAAACCCACGGCGAGCTCGACGACGCACTCACCGCGGCCGCGGAGCATCAGGACCGCATGGTGTTCGTCGAGGTGGTCTTGCCGCGCCTGGAGATTCCGCCTCTGCTGGCCCAACTCGTCCAACCCATGTCGCCGGATGGCAGTAGGCGTCGCTGAGGCCTCACTGAACGGGTCTAGGCCCGGTGTGCCGTTCGATCCGGCTTCGACGATTTGAGCATCGCCTGGACGGTTCGCCGACAGCGGCCGCAGTCGGCGCCCGCTCCGCAGGCCTGCGCAACAGCCTTTGTCGAGGATGCCTCGGCGTCGACCACCTCCGACACGGTCTGGCTGGTGACTCCGTTACACAGGCACACGAACATCGAGCGGTCGGCGCACTTAACTTTCGATGCGCATGATGTCGGAGAATTGGCCGACAAACAGCGGCGGGTACGGGCCGACTCCCGCGCCGAACATCCATTGGGCGGCGGAGTCGGGGTGTTCGATCCACTGCCGCGCGCTCTGTTCGTCGGGAAATTCCTGCAGAATCAACACCTCGTGATCGTCGTCGAAAGCCCGGAATATCCACGTCTTTCGGATGCCGGCCGCGGTGAACCGGTCCATCGCCGAGTCGACACCCGCGGCCAGCGCCGGCACGCTGTCGACCGACGCGATGGCGGCCACCACGACTCCGGGCACCGTTGGAGTCGACGAGGGCGCCGGGATGAATCTGTCGATGATCTCTCCGGCGAACACTGCGGGGATGTCCTCGACACCCGCCTCGTCAAACCAGTCGAAGAAGACCCGAGATCGCAGCAATTCCACGATCGGCTCACGACTGTGCACACCGATCATCACCAGGACGCGGCCGTAGTCGTGCGTCGAGGTGTAGACCAGCACGTGGTGCGCACCGATATCGGAGAGGGCGGCCTTGTTGCGCTCGAGCAGCGGCCACACCCGGGTCGGATCCGGGACGCGGTAGTCCGAGGCGATCACCATCGAGTGAATATCGCCGTTGGTCAACGAAGTTGGTCCTTCATCACTTTGCCCGTCGCGTTGAGTGGGAGTGAATCAAGGAACTGTACCGCGCGCGGCACCTTGAATCCGGCCATCCGGTCACGGCACCAGTCGATCAACTCGTCGGGGGTGACATCGCCTTTGCGGACCACAAACGCTTTGCCCACCTGGCCGAGTCGCTCGTCGGGAACGCCGATCACCGCTGCCTGCGCGATGGCCGGGTGGCTCAGCAGGAACCCCTCGATCTCTGCCGGGTAGGCGTTGAAGCCACCGACGATGAACATGTCCTTCTTGCGCCCGACGATGCGCAGGCGTCCGGTCTCGGTGAAGTTTCCCAGATCGCCCGTGTGAAGCCAGCCGTCGCCGTCGATCGCTTGCGCGGTGGCCGCCGGGTCGTCGAGGTAGCCCTGCATGACGCCGTAGCCGCGGGCCAGCACCTCGCCATCGTCGGCGATGCGCACCTCTACCCCCTCGCACGGAACGCCCGCGGTGGTGGCGACATCCTCGAAGGAATCGCCCAGCAGGGACAGGGTGACGTTGCCCGCCTCGGTAAGCCCGTAGCCGGTCATCAGCGTCTGAAAGGGCAGTTCGTCGTGGATGCGACGGACCAGCTCGACGGGGATATCGGCGGCGCCGGTCACGCCGGCACGCAACGTCGACAGCTTGGATTTGTCCGCCACCGTCAGCAATGAGTGGTACAGCGTCGGCGGCCCGGGAAGCATTGTGATGCGCTCGCGCGCAACGATTTCCACCACCGTGTCGACGCCGAAAACCGCGACCGGCAGCATCGTCGCGCCACGCAGAAAGGACGTGATGAGTCCTGCCTTCAGGCCGAACGTGTGGAAGTACGGGTTGATCTGCAAGTAGCGGTCGCCCTCGCGCAGATCAGCGAGCGTGGCCCACTCCTCATACATTCGCAGCGTTTGGCGGTGATTCATCATCGCGCCCTTCGGGCGCCCGGTTGTGCCTGAGGTGAAGATGATGTCCGAGATATCGCTGCCGCTCACCGTCCGCTCGAACGGGGAGCCGTTGGAAAGGAAGTCGGACTTCAGGTCGATGACCGGCGTCCCCGCGGGTGCGGTGTAGTCCTGGCCCAGAAATCCTTTCTGCACCAGGACGGCCTTCACTGCACCGCGGGCGATGATGTCGCCCGCCTCTTCGGTCTTGAAGCGGGTGTTGACCGGCACCAGGACACCACCCGCGGTGAGCAACCCGAAGGCCGCGACGATCCATTCCACCGAGTTCGGCGCCCACACCGCCACCCGGTCACCCGCTTCGATGCCCAGGTCCGCAAATGCGCCTGCGGCGCAACGGATTCGCTCGACGAGTTCGGTGAATGTCAAGCGCAGCGGACCATCGACGACTGCTTCTGCGTCGCCGAAGCGGTCCGCCGCGCTCAAGACCATCTCGGGGATGGTCTGCCAGTTTTGCTGGTCCGTCACACCGTGACGAGGCGGGACAGGTTGCCGCCCATGATCTTCGCCTGGTCGTCGGCCGACAGGTGCGATAGCGCATTGACGTAGAAGGTCGGCTCCGCCAGCCCCTCCGGGTGCGGCCAGTCCGAGCCGTACAGCACCCGATCCACGCCGACGAGGTTGACCAGGTCGTCGATACCGTCCTCGAAGAACGGGCTGACGTGGATTCGGCTTTTGACCATCTCGACGGGGTCACTCGGGAAAGCTTCCGGGGCCTTGCGGAAGACCTCGGCCAGGCCGTCGAGGAGCGGAGTCATCCACTTCGAACCGGCCTCGACAATCGCGACCTTCAGCTTGGGATGGCGGTAGAGCGCACCGTGAATCACCCACGACCCCACCGAGTCCTGGATCGGCCGCCACTCGTTGAGGATGCCCATCGCATTGGTCTGGAACGGCAGCATTTCCGCGCTGGCACCGTCCCACTCGGAGGTGTAGCGGGAGTAGCCACTGTCGCTGGAGTGCATGCCGACCAGCAGGTCGTACTCGACGACGCGCTCCCAGAACGGGTCGAACTCGGGCAGTGCGAACGACCGCGGGCCGCGGAAGCCGGGAACCGGGGCCGGGCGGACCAGGATGCAGCGAGCGCCGCGCTTGACCACCCACTCCAGCTCCTCGATCGCCTTCTCGACGATCGGAAGGGTGATGACCGGGGTGGTGAAAATGCGGTTCTGGTAGTTGAAGCCCCAGACCTCGTCGAGCCACTCGTTCAGCGCGTGGACGAGAACGTGAATGGCGACGGGGTCGTCCGCCAGCCGCTCCTCGAGCAGGCTGGCCAGCGTCGGGAACATCAGGGTGCGGTCCAGGCCCAGCTCGTTCATCTTCTCCAGACGCGGGCCGGGCTCGAAGAACGCCGGGATGGCGCGCATCGGCTCACCGAACAGCTCTCGCTTGGTCTTGCCGTCCGGGTTGCCGTACTTGAAGTACTCCTCCCAGGCGCCCGGCCGAGCGACGACCTCGAAGGTCGGGTTGGGAATGTAGTTACTGATCTGGCCGCGCAGCGCAATCTTGGTGCGGCCGTTGACCTGCACGTACTGGACGTGGTTCTTGTACTCCTTGGGAAGGAACTTGGTCAGCGCCTCCGGCGGCTCGTACAGATGGTTGTCCGCGTCAAAGATCGGAAACGGGACGTCTTCCCGATGCGACAACTGACCCATGGAATCCTCCTTCGCGTTTTGTGAGAATACTATTCTCTTGAGGGGCGAGACCGCAACGTGCCCCCAGGATCAGCACGTCACAACGATTTTGAAGGTGGCCGTCACCGGTTCGCTGGGCTTGTCGGTCTTGTAGCCGTTGGCGGTGCCGCTGACGGTGAATTTGTCAGCGGTCATGCTCATATCGGCATCGCCGCCGCCTCCCCGGGAGTACATGCCGGTGAATCCACCCAGGTTCTGGATGCGCACCGACTCGGCTGACGCCGGCTGCGCCCCCTCGTCGATGACAAGCTTGGCCCCGGCGAAGTTGCCGCCGATATCAATCGTCCGAGTCCACCCCAATTGACCACACTTCACGATGTGGAAATTCGCCTCGTTACCGTTGACGGTCACAGATGCGGTGCTAGAGAGTTGGGTTGGTGGACGCGGCGTACATGCCCCAAGCAGGGCGACAGTGAGGGCGGCAACGACCACCCCGATTCGGTTACCCACCGGATCACCTCCATCCTCGCTACGAAAGTTCTTGGGCCTGCAGTGATGTTATTCTCGCGAAAAGAGAATGCTAATATCGGGGCCCTTGTCCGAGGAGCGACTAACGCATGCTTGACCTAGAGATCGACGATGGTTTGGCAGTGCTGACCATCAATCGCCCTCATGCACGCAATGCCATCGCGCTCGGCACCATGGAACAGCTGGAAAAGGCGCTCGATGCGGCGGCGGGTGCCAATGCCCTGGTCATCACGGGTGCCGGCGATCGGGCCTTCGTGTCAGGCGGCGATCTCAAGGAGTTGAATTCGCTGCGGACCGAAGAGGACGCCGCGGCGATGGCGAAGCGGATGCGGTCGATCTGCGATCAGCTGGCGAACTTCCGCGCTCCGGTCATCGCCGCGCTGAACGGAAGCGCCTTCGGCGGCGGTGCCGAAATCGCCGTCGCCGCCGACATCCGGTTGGCTGCCGACGACATCAAGATTGCCTTCAACCAGGTCGAGCTGGAGATCATGCCGGCCTGGGGAGGTGCCGAGCGACTGGCCGCCCTGATCGGACAGGGCAGGGCGCTGTTGTTGGCGGGCACCGGAACCGCCGTCAACGCCGTTGACGCCGAGCGAATGGGCTTGGTCGATCTGGTGTTGCCTCGGTCATCGTTCGACGACGGCTGGCGATCGATCGCGACGAAACTCGCTCGCCACCCGGCAACCGACATAAAGCGGGTAATTCGCGGTGTTTCTGCTGATGAAGCGATAGCATCCTTTGCGCGGCTATGGGTTGCGGACGCTCACTGGCAGGCCGCCGAGCGGGTGATGAACCGCACCGCCAAGCCGCACCCAGCCGCCGGAGGAGCACCATGAGTACCAGCGTGAAGAGATCACTGGCCATCGGATCGGCGATGACTCTGGCAGGGCTGTTGGTGGGCGCCGGTTTGGCTGTGAGCACTCCACTGGCCCATGCCGACCCGGTCATGCATCACGTCAAGTATGCGGTCACCGCGGAGAATCCGATCTACACCGACATCTACTACCTGGACCACCAGCCGGATAAATTCGCCGACTACAGCCACAACCCGTACTCGTTTACACCGCACGTCGATGTCGATCTCGCCCCGGGCAAGCCGTGGACCTTCGATCTGGACATGACGAACCCCAACGACTACGCGATGGTCGTGGCGAGCACGGGCACGGAGCCGGGCACGCCGGGGCTTCACTGCGTTCTGGCGGTGGACGGAGTTGTCGTCGTATCCAAGGATGGCCTCAAAGGCGTGCTCTGCTCGCTGCGGAACTGGTGAACCACCCAGGTCTCCGGTACCCCCGCAAAAGGCTGCGGCTCGCCTTCGAGGCGACGCAGATAACTTTCGACTAATTCCACGGTTTCGGCGTGACCGTCGGAAATACCGACCGCCTGCTCGAGCACCAGAAATCTGGACAGGCTCGACATGAGCACGCTAACCACCACCGGCGGCATCTCTTCTCTGGCCACGCCATACTTCTGCAGCGCGGTCGTCACCGCTTGCCGTTGCTCCTCGCGGAATCGTTGCGCGTAGTAAGCGATTTCGGCCCGCATCTCCTTGCGGTGATTGGCCAGCGCCATGAATTCCATGGAAATACGCGTGAACGCGGGATCGGTGCCGAATCGCCACACCGCCCACAGCGGCTGCGGCGACTGCATCAACTGCGCGTGCACCTCGAGCGCTTCCTCACCGCGGCGGCGGAAGACCTCGAGGAACAACTCCTCCATGGTGCGGAAGTAATAGTGCACCAGCTGAGGTTTCAACCCGGCCTTGTTCGCCAGTCGACGTGACGTGACGGCGGCATAGCCCTCTTCGATCATCAGTTGTTCAGCCGCGTCGAGCAGCAGACCTCGGTTCTTGGCGTCCGGCGCCCCGATCCTGCGGGCCGATGTCATGCCGCTGCTCCGTCCTGTCCGCGCTCGCGCTCCGACCACGGGAATCCTAGCGCGGCCCGGCGTTGTGGCCTTGACCACGACATTACCGCCGTGCTAAGCAGGTGCTCAGCAGATTGTCGAAATCGCGCGGCCATAACCCATGCCGCCGAACATCACCGGTAAACCCAGCCCAGGGAGACGCAACCCGATGAGCAACTACGACTCGATCGACTTCTTCACCGACCAGTCGCTGGTGCCAGATCCACACCCGTACTTCGATTACCTGCGCAGCCAGAACCCGGTGCTGCGCCTGCCGCATTACGGGGTTGTCGCCGTCACCGGTTACGCCGAAGCCACCGAGATCTACAAGGACCCCGAGACGTTCTCCAACATCGTCGCGCTCGGCGGCCCCTTCCCCCCGCTGCCTTTCCAGCCCGAGGGTGACGACATCAGCCCGCTGATCGATCAGCACCGCAGTTCGTTTCCGATGAACGAGCACATGGTCACCATGGATCCGCCGGGCCACACCAAGGCCCGGTCAGTGCTGAGCAGGCTGCTGACACCGAGCCGGCTGAAGCACAACGAGGAATTCATGTGGCGCCTCGCCGACCGCCAACTCGACGAATTCCTCAGCACCGGTGAGTGCGAGTTCATCGCCGAGTATTCGAAGCCATTCGCCACCCTGGTGATCGCCGACCTACTCGGCGTTCCCGAGGAGGATCACAAGGAGTTCCGCTCCGTCTTGGGAGCCGACCGTCCCGGCGCGCGGGTCGGGGCACTTGACCACGAATCGGTCGGCACCAACCCACTGGAGTGGCTCGACGACAAATTCTGTTCCTACATCGAGGATCGCCGCAGCAATCCACGCGAGGACGTGCTCACCGCGCTCGCGACAGCGAAATATCCAGACGAATCCACACCCGAGGTCATCGAAATCTCTCGCTCCGCTACCTTCCTTTTCGCGGCCGGGCAGGAGACCACGGCCAAGCTGCTCAGCGCCGCACTCCAAGTGATCGGCGACCGGCCCGATATACAACAGCAGCTGCGCGACGACCGCAGCCTGATTCCCGGGTTCATTGAAGAATCGCTGCGCATGGACAGCCCCGTCAAGAGCGACTGCCGGCTGGCCCGTAGGGCCACCAGCATTGGCGGTGTCGACATCGCTCCGGGCACCGTTGTGATGGTGCTGCCGGGTGCCGCCAATCGCGATCCGCGCCGGTTCGAGAACCCGCACGAGTTCGACATCCGCCGCAAGAACGTGCGCGAGCACATGGCTTTTGCCCGCGGGGTCCACTCCTGCCCGGGCGGACCGCTAGCCCGGGTGGAGGGGCGGGTCTCGATCGAACGCATCCTGGACCGGATGCCGCACATCGAAATCAACGAAACCCACCACGGGCCGGCCGCCGAGCGCCGGTACAACTACGAGCCGACGTACATCTTGCGAGGGCTGAGCCAACTGCACCTGTCGTTCACGACCGCCGATTCGGTTGCGGCGGTGGGCTGAAACGCTCCCTCGCGGGTACTAGTGGATCTGCATGCCGACGAAATAGCAGCCGAGCATCGCGACGGCCAGCACCACCACCCAGGCATCGGTCAGTCGGCACAGTAAGACCGGAGCATTTCGGACTTCCATGAACTCGCGAAAGATGATGCGCACCTTGATAAGTGCGATCACGATGACACTTGATGTGACGATCGCACTGGATTTCAACGACCCGTCGACCGAGTGGTCTATCCATAGGTAGCCGAGGGTGAGCGACGCCAGGATCACCCACACCACCAGTAGCCGTTTCTTGAATTTCACCCTTCACCTCACCACGTACAGCAACGCAAAGATGAGCACCCATAGGAAGTCGACGGTGTGCCAATAGGTAGCGCACGTTTCGACGAGCCTCTGGGAATCTCGCGATCGGGGCGCCGCACCCCGGAGTTGGTAGACGAGGACGCCGAGGACGACGAAGCCGATCAGGAGGTGAACGAAATGGATCCCGGTGAGGAAGAAGTAATAGGTGAAGAAGTCGTTGCTTTCCAACCCGTTTCCTGTGCCGACCAACCGGGCCCACTCAAACACCTTGAAGAATAGGAAGACTGCGGCGAACGCGGCAGTGATAAACACGTCGCGCAGCGCCGCCCGGTAGGCGCCGGCGCGGGACGACTGAACGCACCGCGCCACCGACCAGGAGCTCAGCAGCAACACGAGGGTGTTGAAAACTCCGACGCGCAAATCCAGGTGCGCCTGGGCGTGCAGGAATAATTCCGGGTTGCGGCCGCGCGAGAACACGTAGAAGCCGAAATACCCTGTGAAGACCAGGGTCTCGAACAGCACGAAGGCCCACATGTCCGGCTGACCAGGCACGAATCTGGCCCGCTTGGTTGCTTCGCTGAGCTCAGACATCAGGCCTCCGCCTCGGCAACTGATCGCTGGGCCTCCTGCTTCCGGGGCAGGTCGGGCAGCGGCCCGCTACCGAAGTCTTCGCGGCGGATCATCCGATACAGCATAACAATGAACGTGACTTGGTAGACGCCGAATACGACCATGTCCAGCCACCAGGCGATCTCGCCGTCCCACGCGAACACGCCACGCCGGAAGATCCAGCAGGGCGCCACGACGACTTCGGTCAGCGCGTTGCACAGGTTGAGATAGCCGAACCACTTGGGGAACACCCGATTCTTGTCGAGCAGAATCGCGATCATCCAGATCAGCGAACCGATCAGGAAGACTCCCATGGTCCCGTCAAAAGACAAAAAGGCGAAGTCGTAGAGCCAACCGATCGTTTCGGGGTTGCGCTCTGGCCGCAACGTCCCGACGATCAGCGCGATGCAGAGTAAGTACAGACCGGGAACTGCGCTGAGCGAGTAGATGATCAAGTACGAATACCCGAACGCGCGGCTGACCGACATGCGTCGCATCGAATACGCGATGAGGGCATTGTCTATCGCGTTCATGCCGCCGATCGCGAAGATGATGCCAAGGCCAACGGGTATGCGGAGGTGACGTTCGGAGAACCAGTGCACCTGCGTCGCGAGGTCCCAGGTGGGCTCCGGCGGCGGCTGGACTTGCGCCACAATGAAGAATATCGGGAAGAAAAGATTGTAAAAGACGACCATCGTCCACCACGCCAGCCAGAGTTCGCGCTTCGGGTTGTGCCTTAAGTGCCAGGCCATCCGCTGATGCGGCGGACCCGCGGGTGGGACCGCCGGTGCCGGCGGCGTTATCACCGCGCTCACATGCCGACCAATTCTTCGCCGCGCGAAAGGTTCTCGGCGCGTTCCCGATAGACGGCCTGCCCCAACACAACGCCCATCACGATGATCCAGATGGCAATGGCAACGTTCTTCACCCAGAACGACAGGAACCCGTCCCACGCCAGCGGGCCGGTCAACGAGACCCCGACGAATGCCGCGGGCACCAGCGCCAGAGCAACAAGCAGGTTGAAGTAGGCCACCCAACGCTTGAATACGGGGTGCGGTTGATCGTCGAAATAGATTGCCAGGGCGAGGATCACGCTTTGCCCAATCAGATAGGGGACCAGAATCGTGAAGGTGATCCAGCCGAAATC
The DNA here is from genome assembly GCA_963712615.1 of uncultured Actinomycetota bacterium. Taxonomy (GTDB): domain Bacteria; phylum Actinomycetota; class Actinomycetes; order Mycobacteriales; family Mycobacteriaceae; genus Mycobacterium. The sequence continues at coordinate 4,658,828 of CAVQIO010000002.1, read as the reverse complement.
ATTGAGCAGCTGTGTCAGCTCGGGACTGCGCTCCGGACGAAAGGCGGCCAGCAGCCAGCAGACGTTGGCGATGAGAAACAGAGTCGGGCCGCCGGCAGCGCAACCGAGCATCGCGTAGGAGAAGATCGTTGTCCGGTGTGCCATCCGGCGGATCTGCAGCACGATCAGAGCCAGAATCGGGACGAGGCACACGCCGAACCAGTTGAACACGATCACGCTGTACCGGATCTCCGGGATATGAGCCGGATCCCGATAGAACGCGGCAACCTGCTCCGCCGGCATCGAGGGTGACATCGGCGGATTGAAGCCCGGAAACAGGAAGAAGGCGGCGATCCAGAGGATCACCGTGACGGGCAGCGTCCACAGCAGGATCACCTCACCGTCGGTACCCCGCGCCGACGGTCGCGAAGGCCCCGGGTGTTCCGTCTTCTCGCCGCCGTCGGACATTGCCTGACTCCTTCCGGCACGTACCCCGCTTGCCAAGGTCGGCTCGTCAGCGAAGCTAGCCGAACGGCTACCCGAAGGTCAATAGCCGTTCGGCTACGCTCTGGGGGTGGTTCCCCCGCTGGCCGGACATCGATTCAGCTCCGTCAAACGCAGCCCAGCGCAGACGCGGATCCTGGATGCCGCGCTGAAACTCATCGCGGACCACGGTGTGGGCGGGACGTCGTTGCAGATGATCGCCGACGCGATAGGGGTCACCAAGGCGGCGGTCTATCACCAGTTCAACACCAAGGAACAGATCGTCATCGCGCTGACCGAACGCGAGCTCGGGGATTTAGAGGAGGCCTTGGAGGCCGCCGAGGCCGAGGATCACCCGCCGCGGGCACGCGAGCTACTGCTGGACCGGGTCATCGATCTGGCCGTCGAACGCCGCGGGGCGGCCAGCACCCTGCAGTTTGATCCCGTCATTGTCCGGTTGCTCGGCGAGCAAGAACCGTTCCAACAGTTCATCCAGCGCCTCTACCGAGTGCTCGTCGGCGACGCCGGCGACGCCGGCGACGACAGCCAGGTACTGGCGGCGATGATGTCGGGGGCCATTGCGGTGGGAGTGGTGCATCCCTTGGTGGGCGGCATCGACGACGAAACGCTGCGTTGCCAGCTGCGGCGCATCACCCGCCGACTCATCCACGCGGCCGAGATCGGTGTGGCCCCAGACTAAGAGCGGCTGAACAAAAACAGTGCGGCTACGCGTCGGCGCGGATCCAAGTCATCACACCATCGTGGGCAAAACAGATTAGGAACAGGCCATCGGGCGACTGCGCGACGTAGTTCTGGTAATTCTGGCAGTTGGCGTTTTCGTCCTTGACGCCCGCCATCGGAGGCGACCGGAACCATCGGGGCTGGTATCTCCTCGGCGAGCCGCAGAACATCAGCCGTCCGGGCTGCGAGGCGAAGGAGACATAGTTATCCGCGACACCGAAGGCGTAGTAGCTGGTGTTGTCACACGGTGCTCCGAGGACCTGGTGCGCCATGATGCCAGGGGTGCAGTCGGGGTAGTCACAGACGGTCGGCCCGGCGAAGGACGGCGGCGCCGCCAGCACACCGACGCCGAGGAACGCGGCGAACACGGCCACGACTAATCGCACCAGATTACTTTGCCACACCTGAAAAGAAAATTCTCCTGGTTGGAGAAGATCGCCTGAGCATGAACGGCCGTGCCCAGCGGAGGTCCCCGAACGCTACTCCGACCCGTTCCCCGACGAGCGAGCATTTCCGCATGTAAGAGGGATGAAAGCGGTTGCGCGAGGTCAGTGTTGACCCCGGTCCGAAGTGATAAGCTCCTTCTCCGTGCACCATCCGGAGCGGTCTGACGCCGACCATTGTGATGACGCGGCGGACGTGACCGAGTCCGACCAATCACCGTCGCGCCCTGGGGTCGACTCCGGCGCAGTGGCGCCCGTCGCGGAAGCGGGCACAGCAGACGAAGTTGCCGAGGCCGAAGCGCGCGCCGAGGCGGCTCGGGCGCGCCTCGTACGGCTCCGCCAGGGAGCAGAAACCGGGGACGCGGACGACGACGCCGTGTCCCGAGATGCCAAGCAGCGCACCGGTAAGCCGGCCCGGAAATGGCTACGGTTGCCGCGTCGTCCCGGGCGTCCGCGGGGGCTGCGCCGCCCAGGGCGGAAAACGATAGCTGTTGGCGTCGGCATCGCGCTCGCCTCCGCTTCTCTCGGCACGAGCGGTTACATGCTGTGGCAGCACCGTACCGCGGTCCATAATCGGCAGCTCACCGCGGAGTTCACTGCCGCCGCCCGGCAAGGGATCACGGCGATGATGTCCATTGATCCCGATCATGCTAGGGAGGACGTCCAGCGCATGATCGATGCCTCTACAGGCGACCAAAAGAACATGCTGTCAGTGCTGTCGACCCTGATCGTCAAGAAAGCCGAGGACACGAAGGTCGGCAGCAAGGTCACCGTGGAAGCCGTCTCCGTCGAGTCGTTGAACGACAATTCGGGAGTCGTGCTTGTGGTCGCGAAAACCGTTCCCACTGGGCCGGATAACGCCAAACCACCACCGGCCTTGTTTCGGCTCAGTGTCAACATGGACCGCGACGGCGGTCAGCTCAAGATGTCGAAAGTTGATTTCCTGCAATGACTGTCGAGCATGGATCGTCGCTGGACAACACTGAAACGGCGAATGACAGCGCGGAGATTCCGCTCACCGGGGAGCAGCGACGGCCACCCGCTGGGGAGGCATCGGCACGCTTGCGCCGGCTGGCAGCGATCCGGCACTGGGCTCGCCGGTGTTTGGCGAGGTGGCTTTCAATAGTCGCGACAGCGTTTGTCGTTGCCGCCGTGGGAGTCGCTGCAGGTGTGTACGTCATTCTGTACCGGCCGGATCAGCGAACCGACGCTGCGGCGGCACACCGGGCAGCGCAGGCGGCGTCAGATGGTGCGGTAGCGGTGTTGTCCTATTCCTACGACCATTTAAATCGCGATTTCGGCAACGCGAAATCGCATCTCACCGGCGGCTTTCTGACCTACTACAACAAATTCACCGACGCTGTCGTCGCGCCGACAGCGCAGCAGGGGCAATTGACGACGACCGCCAAGGTGATTCGGGCCGCAGTTTCGGAATTGCATCCCGATTCGGCCGTCGTGCTGGTTTTCGTCGACCAGACCACAGCAAGCCTGCAAAAGAAAGATCCCGAGAAGACGCAGAGCGCCGTCCTGGTCACACTGACAAAGGTCAATGGGTCCTGGCTGATTGCGAAATTCGACCCGGTCGGATGAGTGCGGCAAATCTTGTTCTAACCGTTACCTAGTCGGCCGAAGCGGTGTAACGTCATCGCTCGAGAACGCCGCCACCGATGGCGAAAAGCTGCCAGAGGCACTGTCGGATTATGCGCTTCGAGGAGTACCTGATGCGTTCAGTAAAAGCACTCACCACCGCAACGCTGGTGGCTGCCACTGCATTCGGCGGTTTGGGCACGGCATCCCCGGCCCAGGCAATAACCAAGGAAGAAGTGGCCATCAACGGGACGTTCCGCGCCACGTCTATTGGCGATTGGGCCCAGAGAAATGATCAATTCTTCGGCGAGCCGACGGTCTACCAGATATGGACCATCAGCTCGACGTGCGTCACATTCCAGGAATGCCACGGCACGGTGACGAGCGACCAGGGATGGACCGCGCCCCTATATATGAATGATGGGCAGGTGTGGAAGCTGAAACGCCAAGTGCCGAATTGGGAGCGGTGTGAAGACGGTACCGCGTTCACCGGGCAGCAGACCTTCTCTTTCTTCCCGGTGAACGACAACGGTGGATATCAAGTCGGGTCGCACACCTTATCCGGCAAGGACAAGACGGTCGGCCCAAGCGGTGCCTGCGGGCAAAACCAGTGGCTGGATATCGCGATGCCGTTGCGCCTGGATCAGCTGAGCTGACCGGGCGGTCGTAGCTTCATCGCCCCACCCTTGTCGGGCAGGGTCTCGAGGCGGCTTCAGGTGGGGAGCATGTCCTTCCACGTCTTGGGCGCTTTCGAGGTCGCGAGATCCGACTGCTCGTACAACTTCCCGTCCGGACCGACGTAACGACCGGTGTGCGGATCGTACTTTGCCACCACGACCGAGGGCGTGGGCTTAGATGCCTTGGCTCCGAACGAGCTTGGCGCAGCCTGGGGTTGTCCGCCGTCCACCTGGTCCAGTGGTGCCGCGACGACGGGTGGCGGTGGCGGTGGCGTGGCAAGTTCTCCCGGCAAAGGGACATCGAGTGGTGCGAAGGGCGGAAGCTCAGCCGACATTGGCGAAATGGGCGCTAACCTCGGTCCCGACGACGGCACGGGGGGGACCGCTGCTCCGACCGTGCCCGGTGGTGGATTTTCTCCTCGCGGCCCCGCAGGTGTGCCGCGCGGCACCGCTCCCGGCGGCAGCGGCGTTCCCTGTACCGGGCCGAAGATTCTGTCGTTGCCGGTAATTCGGTCATCGGGCGGGACGCCCTGGGCGAGCAGGTTCGGATCCAGAGGGTAGGGACCGAGAGTGTGCTGGCGCATCGCCAGTGGCAGGTATGGCTTGTCGCTGTTGCAGATTTCGACGGTAGGCGCGCGCTTACCCGGGTGACCCATGCAGGGATAGTTGCGGGCACCGCGCACCGCCATCGGCGAATCCTGCGGGAGTTTGCAATACAGCCCGTCCGGTGTATCGATGTCGCTCAGGTCGTCCGGGGATCGCCATGTGTTGGGTGGCATGAAGCCGACCGAGCAAATCGGCGGATCGTCGATCGTGAGTGCGAAGTCACCCCAGGCTTTTCCGTCGGGATGGTTTTCGCCCTGAGCAGCCTGCTCGATAGCAACCGCGGTCGGCAGCAACACCAGCAGCTGCTCGATCGAGGGGTGATAGGTGATGCCGATCTGCCCGATGGTAGTCAGGTTGGCAAGCAACACCGGCAGCGTCGGTTTGATTTGTTCGAGAAGCCGGGACGCTTCGTTCGCAGTCTCAGGACCGTTTTGAAGGATAGTGCGGAAGTGGGAATCGTTGTCCGCCAACACATCTGAGAGTCCCGCGAAGCTACGTGCCCACGTCCTGATCGAATCGGTGGTGCGTGCTTGGGTATCTAAGAGCGGCCCAGTGTCTTCGGTGAGGGCTCGGGTGCGATCGACGACGCTGTTGGAATCGCGGGACAGTGTCTCTGAGGAATCGAGCAGTGACCCCAGGTCGTAGCCGGTCCCGTTGAAGCCCTGGAATGTCTCGTCGAGCAATTGGCCGAGTTTGGATTTCGGGATGCTACCGACCAAGGCGTTGACCTGCTCGAGCATCGGCCCGACCGCCTGCGGAATAGTCGTGTCGTGCATGGCGATAACCGAGCCGTCGTGCAGGTAGGGCGCCGAACCGGTTCTGGGCCGCAAGTCCACATACTGTTCACCCACCGCAGAGACACTGAGCACCGCTGCCGTCAGGTCTGCAGGCACCTTGGGTGAAGTGTTAAGCGACAGCGTCGCTTTCGCGCCAGTCGGTGTCAAAGCCACCGAAGTGACCTTGCCCATCTGAACCCCACGGTAGGTCACGTTGGAAAACTGGTACAGGCCGCCGGTCGCCGGAAGCTCCAGCGTCACAGTCATCCGGCCGATGCCAAGAAGGGTCGGCGCTTGGATGTAGAAGAGGACCATCGCGATCACGCCAAGGGTCCCGACGATCGTGAAGATCGCCAACTGGATCCGAACGAAGCGCGTCAGCATTTATCCACCACCTCCATTCGGTGCCGCTTGACCAAGACCCGCGTCAGGCACCGGTGCCGACCCAGGAAGCGGGGCACCGTTCCCCGGCCCCGGTCCCAGGGGCACACCCGGCGGAGGTCCGGGCAGGGGAAGCGCGTTGGGATCGACCCACGGTGGCCGCACGGGGTCATGCAGCGGATCGAGGGTGTAATTCATGCGATACGGCTCCCCGGGCAGCGGTGGCACGGGCTCGTCGAGCTGCCCCCAGTGGGTGCCCAACAGCAGTCCCTTCTTGAGCCGAGGAATCGAGATGTCAAGATCGACATGCAGGTTGAAGTAGTCGCCTCGGACCGCGCGGTCGACGAAGTTCTGGGTGAATGGGAACACGAACCCCGCCGCGATCGCCGTGCCGAACTCCGGTCCGACGTCGGCGAGTGCCTTGATGGTCGGCTCCAGGTTTTGCAGATTCTTGACCAGGTCGGCCTGCGCGTCGTTGACCAGCCGGGTGGCGGTGTTGCTGAACACGCGAAGGTGGTCCAGGGCGGTCGTCAGGCGCGGGCGCTCCTTGATCAGCACGTCGAGCGCGGGCGGTATTTTGCGCAGCGCGTCGGTGAGAACGTCGCGTTGGTTGGCGAAGGCGCCGGCAAGCCGGTTCAGCGCCTGAATGGAGTCGACCAGGTTGTCCCGTTGTTGGTCCAGAGTTCCCACGAATGTGTCGAGGCGAGTAATCAGATCACGGAAGGCGCCCTCGTGCCCCGACAGGGCGACGGAGAAATTGTGGACGATCTCCCCGATCTGCCCCAGTCCCCCGCCGTTGACGACCGCGCCCAGCGACGACAGCGTCTGCTCTGTCGAGGGGTAGGCCGACGACCGGCTCAGCGGGATGGTGGCGCCCGGCGACAGCCGTCCGCTTCCCGACTGGCCCAGCGGCGTATTGAGCTCCACATGCATCGACCCCAGCAGGCTGGTCTGACCGACGGTGGCTACCACGTTGGCCGGGACGACGACATCGCGCTTGACCGAGATCTCGACGTCGGCGTGCCAGCCTTGCACCCGCATCGCACCGACACTGCCGACGACGACGTCGTCGATCATCACCGGCGAATTCGACTCCATCGTCCCGACATTGGGCAGCTCGACGTGGTAGATGGTGGCCCCGGGCCCGCGTCCGACCGCACCGGGCAGCGGTAGTGAATTCAGGCCGTGGAATGCGCATCCTGTCGCCGTCAACACCACACAACAGCCGACGGTGAACACCCGCCGAGCCGCAACTCCGGCGATCATTGTTGTGGCCCATCGGTCGGCAGCAGCATGTCCGACGCGCCGAACGCCGGTGCCGGTGGTGGCGGCATCGGTGTCGACGGCGGGGGCGGCAGCGGCATCGCAGCACCCGGAATCGGCCCCAGGGGCACCGACCCCGGCGGTCCCACCGGATCACCCGGCAGGCCGGTGTAGGCCGATATCGCGGGCGGGATCTCGGCTGGTCCGGGTTTCGGGCCCTCGCCACCGGGTGCCAAGCGCGGTTCGGTGTAGAGGATCTTGGACGGGTCGATGGACTTCTGCAGGAACAGGTTGATGGGAAGTGGCGAGTTATTGAAGTTGAGCACTCGCAATCCGGGACCCATAAACAGGGCGCAGAGCTTGCCCGATTCGACCGCGGTAACGTTCTCGATCGCGCCGATTTGGTCGCAGCCCGGTGCGGACAGCAGAAGCTGCCCGCCCCAGGTGGGATTCGCGAAGTTCATCAGTCCGAACCCTCCCACAATGGTTCCCGTGTCGGCGTTGTAGTCGTTGAAGAAGTTGCCAAGGGCGTTCGGCGCGCCGTGCAGAATGTTTTCCAAAGCCATGTGGTGATCAACCAGGTTCTGCGTGACGTCGGCCAACCTGCCAATTTGCTCGCTGGTCTGATTGCGAGTCCCGGCAATGAATCGCTGTACCTCGCCGACCGCCGTCGACAGATCCGTAAGCGCGGCGTCCAGATCGGATTTGCTGTCGTTAACCACGCTGGTGAGAGTGGCCAGGCGGTCGTTGAACTGCACGATCTCGACGTTGCTGTCACGTAGCGCGCCGACGAAGGTCTGCAGGCTTTTGATGATGTCGACGATATTGCCGCTACCGTTGGCGAGGATCCGGGCCACCCCTGACAGTTGACCGAGTGTTTGCCGCAGCTTGTCGCCGTTACCGTCGAGAGCGTTGGCGGCGCTGTCGATGAAACGTCCCACGGACGTGCCCGACACCCCGCTCTTGGGCCCCAAATCCGTTGCCAGCCGCATCAATTGGGTTTTGACCTCGTCCCACTCGACCGGCACCGCAGTCCGTTCGACCGGTATGACTGCCCCATCGCGCATGACCGGCCCACTATCGCGATAGGCCGGTGAGAGCTGGACGTAACGGGCAGACACCAAATTCGAGGCGACGATAATTGCCTTCGCGTCCGCCGGAATGGGCACGTCGCGGTCGACCTCGAGGGTCATCTTGGCCTGTGTGCCTTGCGGCTCAATGGATTTGATGTTGCCGACTTTGACACCCGACACCCGCACCTCGTCACTGGGGTAGATCGCGGTGGTGGTGGTGAAGTAGGCGGTAATCGTCCGTGGGCCGAAGACCGTATTACGGACGACCACGGCCACGCCGGCAACGATCAGCCCGACCAGGACAAGCGCCGCTACGCCGGCCAGCCTGTTGCGCGGGATCCGGGAGGTCATTGCGATCCTCCGACCCTGCCGCCCAACGTGCAGCCCGGGCACGGAGGAATAGCGTTGTACGGCCAGGGAGTCAGCGACCGAGGTAGCGGCGACGGGAAGCCGGGACCGCGAGAAGTGTCGAAGGTGCGGAATCCCCAGAGGTAGTCGAACAACGGCTGGAAGAGTTGCGGGGCAAGGAAGTTCGGGACGAACGCCGAGTAGGCGTACATGCTGGAGATCCCCTCACCGACCGTGATCTCGAATTTGGCGAGACCCGGCAGCGCTTTGCCGATGTTGTCGCGGTTCTTCTGCAGCACCTCGGTCACCCTGTTCAGCCTCTCCAGCGTCGGTGCCAAAGTGCTTTCGTTGTCGTGCACCAACGCCGTCAGCTGCTTGGCCACCGCCGACGTGTTGGCCAGCAGGTCCACGATTTCTTGTCGCCGCGCCACCAGGACTTGGAGCAGAGAATCGGAGTTGAGGATGAGCTTGTTGACCTGCTGGCTGCGTTCGGAAAGAACCCCGGTGACGTCGCTGGCACTCTTGAGCAAGTCGCCCAGGTTCTTGTTACGGCTGTTGATGGTGCGTGATAACCGGGTGAGTGCGTCGAAGGCCGGTCCCATCTGGGGTGCGAGCTGGTCGAGCGTCGCCGACAGCGTGTCCAACGACTGATTCAGCGCCGTGGTGTTGGTTCCCGCAGTGTCCGATGTCAAGTCGCTGACCGCTTCCGTCAACGAATAAGGCGAGGACGTGCGCGAGAGGGGAATCAGAGTCATCGGATGCAGCGTGCCGCCGCCGGCGGACTCCAACGTCAGCATCCGCTCACCCAGCAGCGAGCCGGTGCGGATATGTGCGGTGGTCTCCGACCCGAGCAGGATGTTGGCCTTCATCGCGAACGTCAGCAGAGCATCGCCGTGGCGCAGCGACACATCCGACACCGTGCCGACTTTGATCCCGGACACGATCACCGGGTTGCCGGTCGCGATGCCGCCGGCTTCGGTAAACAACGCCTGGTACCTGACCATCGTCGCCCATGAAATGAACCGGTCGGGTGACAGGCCCACCAGGATGACCATCACCGCCAGGATGACGCCGATGAGTCCGGCCTTGACCCGCCCGCCTCCGCGATACTTAAGCATTAGGGTTCTGTGCACCTTCCTGCATCAGACCTGAAGACATTGGAGTGCACCGTCCTGCCCTGAAGATCCGTGCCCCGAAGCTCCAACTGGCAGAGGTAGTACGGGATGGTGGCGCCGGCTACGCCGAGTCGGACCAGCTTGCGGTAGTTCTTGGGCGCCTTGGCGATTGCGGCGTCGAGGCGGTCCTTGTCGTTATCGAGTATCGGCGCCACCCGATTCAACTGAGCTATGGTGCCGGACAGCGGCGGGCGCGCGCTGGACAGCAGATCTGCGAGCGACGCTGTTCCCTTGTCGAGGGCGTCAATGGCGGACCCGATCGTGTCGCGGTCATCCGACAGCCCGCTGACAAGCTTCTGGAGGCGATCTATTGCGCCGGAGAACTCTTTGCCGTCCTTGGCAACCGTGCCGACCACGATGTTGAGGTTGTCGATCAGTTGCTGCACGGTTTGATCGTTGTCGGCCAAGGCATTTGAAAACGAGGTCGTCTTGGTGAACAGCGACTCGAGAGTCCCGCCTTGACCCTGGAACACCTGCAACAATCCTGAGGTTAGCGCGTTGACATCGCGCGCATTCAGGCCCTGGGTAACGGGTTTCAGTCCGCCGAGCAGTAGATCGAGGTCAAGCGCCGGCGCGGTGCGGTTGACGGGAATCTGACCGCCTGCCGACAGCAGCTTGGTCGAGCCCGGACCCTCGACGAGTTCGAGGTAGCGATCGCCCACCAGGTTGAGATAGCGGACCGCCGCCCTGGTGCCCTCGGTGAGGACGACATTGCGGTCGGCGTCGAATTTCACCACAACTTTTTTGTCCGGCTGCAGCGAAACGCTATCGACCGTGCCCACCCGGATCCCGGCGACCCGCACCGACTGCCCCGGCTTGAGACGCGACACGTCGGAGAACACTGCCGAATACGTAGTCGTCGAGCCCGTCCGGTACTGGCCGAAGATGAAGAACAGGAAGGCGGTAAGGATCGCCATCACGACCGCAAAGGCCGCGAACTTGATCAGCGTGGCACGCGTTCTCATCCCTGTTGTCCGATCTGAGCCGGGTTGCGTGGCGGGCCGGCGATCGGCCCGTACAACAGCTGCTTGAGGACGTCGAAGTTGAGTAACACCTGTTGGTTTCCGTACCCCCCCGGGTTGGCGCCGATATCGGCAATCAATTGCGGCGGGTTCGTGTTGAACGGCAGGGCCGGCAGACCCACGCAGCGGGGGCCGCCCGTCGCCGCAACCTTCGGCAGGTTCACCGGATACCGATAACGTTCGGCGCCCAATGTGAGACTCGCCGATATATTGATGCTCGGCTCCGACAATGGAGCACCGTGCCCTATGTGTACGAGCCCGGCGAAACTGCAGGTGAGCGCCTCGTGGTACTCGTTGGTCAGATCGGTGGTCGGCACCAGCAGATGCATCACGTCCGTCAGTGGTTGGCGGTTCGTCGACAAGACGTCGTTGCCGATGTCGGCCAAGCCGATCGCGCTGATCAGCAATGCATCCAGGTTGTGCTGCTCATCGACAATGGTCTTGCTGATCCGGGTCGCGTTAGCCGCGGTCTTCACCAGGTCCGGTGCCGCATCGGCATAGGCGTTGGCCACCGCCGGTAAGACCGCGAGGTCATGCCTGAACGCGGGAAGGCTCGGCTCCAGCTTTGCCAGAAACGAATCGAAGTCACTCAGGGCTTGGCCGAGCTTTGTGCCCCGCCCACTGAACGCTTGTGCCAGCGCGCCCAGTGACTCGTTGAGCTTAGGCGGGTCGATCTGGGACAGAACGGACACCAATTGCTGGAACACCGTGTTGATTTCAACCATGACGTGCTGGCCCTGCAGCGTCTGGCCACCGTGTAGCCGCTGCGCCGAGGGTTGGGCAGGCTCTAGCAGCTGGATGGACTTCGCGCCGAACACCGTCGATGACGCGATGTCGACCAGCACGTTGCCGGGAATGAAGCGCAACTGCGAGGGGTCCATCGCCAAGTGAATGGCCGCTTGGCCGTTGGGCAGCGAATCGATCGAGGCGACCTTGCCCACCTGCACGCCGCGCATCTTGACCTTGGCGTCCGTGTTCATGACCAGGCCGGCTCGCTGCGAAATCACGGTCACCGGCACCGTTTCGGTGAAGGAGCCCTGAAACAGACCGACCGCCACCGCGAAAACCAAGCAAATGCTGACGACGGTGATCAGGCCGAGTAGGGGCGGCAGGTAATTCCGCCCGGCCGGGGGCCGGGCATGGCCGGCACGCGGCGGTCGACCGGCGACCGCGCCGCGACCCGCTGGCACACTCTGCGTCACTGCCTTTCCACCTCCTCTGCTAGCCGGACAGGTTGAAGTTGCCGTTGGAACCGTAAATAGAAAGCGAGATCAGCAGCGTTACCGACACCACGACGATGAGCGAGGTGCGCACCGCGTTACCGGTCGCATTGCCGACGCCGGCCGGCCCCCCCGAAGCGAAATATCCGTAGTACGTGTGGATCAGCAGGATGGTGAGCGCCATCAGGACGGCCTGTAGGAACGACCACAACAAGTCGATCGGGTTCAGGAACGTGTTGAAGTAGTGCTGGTACAAACCCTCCGACTGTCCGAGCAAGAACGTCGTGGTGAACTGACTGGCCACGAACGACAGGATTACGGCGATGCTGTACAACGGCGTGATAGCGATCATTCCCGCCAGGATCCTGGTGCTCACCAAATAGGCAACCGGCCGAATGGCCATGGCCTCCAACGCATCGATTTCTTCGTTGATCCGCATCGCGCCCAGCTGAGCAGTCACCCCGGCGCCGAAGGTGGCCGCGAGACCGATCCCGGCGACCACCGGTGCCGCGATACGCACGTTGATGAACGCGGCCAGAAAGCCCGTCAGCGCCTCGATGCCGATATTGCCCAGCGAGGTGTAACCCTGAATGGCCAGTGTGCCGCCCGCCGCCAGCGTCAGGAAGCCGACGATCACGACGGTGCCGCCAATCACTGCCAAAGTGCCTGCACCCATGCTGATCTCGGCAATCAGTCGAACGACCTCGCGCCGGTAATGGGTAGCTGCGAAGGGTATTCCGGCGAGAGATTTACCGTAAAACAGGGTATGGTCGCCGATCCGACCCAACGAGGCGACCGGCCTCTCGAATTGGCGGCTCAGTCGCGGATATGCGGCCCTCAGTGCCATTGGCAGCCCCTACTTCGTCGTCATCTTGATGCCGACCGCGGTGACGACCACGTTGACGACGAACAGGGACATGAAGGCGTACACCACGGTTTCGTTTACCGCGTTGCCAACAGCCTTAGCGCCCCCGCCGGTGATCGACAGGCCCCGATAGCAGGCGACCAAACCGGCGATGAGGCCGAAAAGAGCTGCCTTGACACACGAAATGATCACCTCGGGCACGCCGGTGAGCAAGGTGATGCCCGCGGCGAACGCGCCGGGATTGACGTCTTGCACAAACACCGAGAATATGTAGCCGCCCAGGATGCCGATGATGACAACCAGGCTGTTGAGCAAAAAGGCCACCAATCCGGACGCCAGCATGCGCGGTGTGACTAACCGTTGCACCGGGTTGATGCCCAGCACTTCCATCGCGTCGATTTCTTCGCGAATTGTTCGCGACCCGAGATCCGCACACATTGCCGTTGCGCCCGCGCCCGCCACGATCAAAACCGTGACCAGTGGACCGAGCTGGGTGACTGCACCGAACGCGGCACCCGCACCGGATAGATCCGCCGCGCCCAGTTCGCGCAGAAGGATGTTCAGCGTGAAGCTGACGAGGACCGTGAACGGGATCGCAACCAGCAACGTGGGCGCCAGCGCAACCCGCGCGATGAACCAGGACTGTTCCAGGAATTCGCGGCCCTGGAAGGGCCGGCGGAACGCGAATTTCACCGCGTCGACCGACATTGCGAACAAGGCTCCGACCGCCTGCATGGGCCCCGCGATGTCCCATTTCAGTTTCAGCGCAGGCAATCCCGCTGACCAGTGGTCTGCGCCCTTAGTTGCCATCAGCGCCAGCCCCTTCCCACGCCACGAGACTGGCAGTCTTGTTTTTGCGCAATGGCTGCCGTAAATTTGACGGAACCGGTGGCCGTAAATCCGTGTCCGCGTTGGCGAAACGCCCACCTGGCATCCACACGGCATCGAGATCCGGTGCGACAACGGAAACCGTCCTCACGCCAGTCCTCCGTTCTGTCGCGCCAGAAGCGTCGGGTCATTGTGACTCATGCCACGTCCTGGCGGAGCAAAAAACGCGCAACCCTTATGGAATGGCCAGTAGCCGCCGCACCCGGACAGGGCGGGCGGGTCTGAACACTAGTGACATTCGGGTTAGACAATTGAGGGCTGCTCCGCTTCTTAGTAACGGTTTTAAGTGACGGCGCCTGCCGTTTTGAGGTCGATAATGCGGTCCCAGTCGAGTCCCAATTCCAGCAGGATCTCGTCGGTTTGCTTCGCGAATCCGGGTGCAGGCCCGGTTTGCGGTGCGGTCACGTCGAACTGGACGGGGTTGGCGACCAGGTCGAGTTCGCCTGCCCGGACAACATATTCGTTGGCCCGGACTTGGGCGTCATCGGCTGCCTGCAACGTGTCCTGGACCGGTGCCCACGGTCCGGCGAGTGTGGCAAAGCGTTCGCTCCACTGCGCAAGCGTGCGGGTTGCGATGACCTTGGTCAAGATCTCAACTGCTTCTGCCGTATTCGCGGTGATCTGCTCGACAGTGGCAAACCGCGGATCGTCGGCCAGCTCCGGCAGCTCGACGTGCCGGCACACGTCGGCCCAGAACTTCGTCGGCTGCATCATCACAAAGGAGATGTAGCGGCCATCCGATGTCGTGTACAACCCAACCAACGGGTTGTTGGGTGCGCCGTGCACGCCGGGTGGCGGTGCTTCCAGTCGCTGATTCAGATGCTTTGTCAATGCGACGGTGTGACCCATCGACCACAGTCCGCTGCCGAGCAGCGACACGTCGACAACGGACGGTTCGCCGGTGCGCTCGCGCTTGAGCAACGCCGCCGCAATGCCTCCCGCGAGGTTGGTGCCGGAAATGGTGTCGCCGTAGGCAGGTCCGGGCGGCGCGATCATGCCGGGCATCCCCTTCGGAGTGATGGTGGCGGCTGTTCCGGCCCGGCACCAGAAGGCGGTCATGTCGTAGCCGCCCTTGGTCGCCTCTTCACCGCGGGGTCCGAGCGCGCTACCCCGCGCGTAGATGATCGACGGGTTCACCGCGCGGATGTCGTCGACGTCGATGCCGAACTTCTGCCGGGCGCCGGGCAGCAAGCTGGTCAAGAACACGTCCGAGCGACGGGTCAACTCGTAGAGCACTTCCGTGCCTTCGGGAACCGACATGTCGAGTCCGAGGCTGCGCTTGCCGCGGTTGGCGTGCTCGATGTTGGGATTGGGATCGCCTTCGACGCGCAACATGCCGGTCTGTCGAAGTCCACGCTGCGGGTCGCCCGTCACCGCGTGCTCGACTTTGACCACATCGGCGCCCCACTCCGCCAGCACGGCGCCCGCCGACGGAACGAACCCGTACATGGCGACTTCCAGAACGCGAATGCCCTCCAATGGCCTCACTTGCCGCGCCCCACAACCGGGACGGCGACCGCATCAGTGGCCGGCTTGGGCGAGGAGAATGCCTCGATCAACAGTCGTCGGTCGACCCGCGAGCCGGTCATATCCGCGACGTCCGGCACTGTGACCTGACCTGGCATTCGGCTCCCCTTGTGGTGGCGGTCACGAAACTTTCATTCTCTTCCGGGGCGAATCTTACATTCGACTCTCGAGAATTCAAGAAAGTCATAGGAATGGGACAAGGGCCTTGACCAGCGCCAAAAAGCCAGGGGCGATAGCATATGACCAGTCCGAGCCCAGGCTGCAGCGCGTTTCACCGGGATATTGTGCGCCACTGCGGTGTGAGAGTAAGGTTCTCATAATTGCGAAGGAGATTCTTTGTGGCTGAGACGACCGCGATTCCCCCAGGGGCCTCGGCGTGAAGACCGGGGTGGTCACCGGTGGCGGATCCGGGATCGGTCTGGCGGTCGCGCATCGGTTGCGCGCCGACGGCCTCGACGTCGCGACTATCGATCTCACGCCGTCGGATGCCGATCTGTCCTTTACCGCTGACGTGACGGATCGGTCCCAGGTGGATGCCGCGCTGTCGGCGATCCGCGCGCGATTGGGGCCGGTGGCAATTCTGGTCAACGCCGCGGGCCTCGATGGGTTCAAGCGCTTCACCAACCTCACGTTCGCGGACTGGCAACGGGTGATCGACGTCAACCTGCACGGGGTCTTCCACACGATTCAGGCCGTGCTGCCCGACATGGTCGAGGCCGGGTGGGGACGGATCGTCAATATCTCGTCGTCGAGCACGCATTCCGGTGCGGCCTACATGAGTCATTACGTGGCAGCCAAATCCGCGGTGAATGGGCTCACCAAATCGCTGGCGCTCGAGTACGGGCCCAGCGGAGTCACGGTCAATGCGGTGCCGCCCGGCTTCATCGACACCCCGATGCTGCGCAACGCCGAGGAGCGCGGCTACCTCGGTGACATCGAGCAGACGATCGCCCGGACCCCGGTGCGCCGGATCGGCAAGCCGGAAGACATCGCCGCCGCGTGCGCATTCCTGGTATCCGAGGAAGCCGGCTACATCACCGGTCAGATATTGGGTGTCAACGGCGGTCGAAACACCTAAGCCCCCACCACAGCCCCTGGAGGAGACATCGTGAAGGTCTGGGTTGATTCAGAACGCTGCCAGGGCCACACCCTGTGCGCGATGATTGCGCCGGATTCATTCGAGCTCAGTGACATTGACGGCAGTTCGTCGACAGTCCACGAGGTGGTGCCGGCCGACCAAGAGGACCAGGTGCGCGAGGCCGCGCACTCGTGTCCCGAACAGGCGATCATGATCACGGACGAAACCTAAAGGGAGACAGCACCTTGAGTGTCGATGACGCCGTCACTGGCGGCGACCACGAGAAGCCGCGATATCACTATGACCGCAACGCCGCGGAGTACCGCTCCCAGTTCAAGGACATCACCGAGGAGATGCACGCCAAGTGCCCGATGGCGTGGACCGAGACCTACGGTGGGCATTGGGTCGCGGCCGGAAGCAATGAAGTCTTCGAGCTCGCCCGCTGCCCTGCGGTTTCCAACGACCACGACATCAACAACGAACGCTGCGGCTACGGCGGGATTTCCATTCCCAAGGCCAGACGCGTCAGCATGGTGCGCGGCGGCATCCTCGAGATGGACGACCCCGAGCACCGCACCTACCGCACCGTGCTCAACCCATACTTGTCGCCGGCCGCGGTCAAGCGCTGGGAGCCGTTCATCCGCGACGTGACCCGCGCCTGCCTTGACGAGAAGATCGAAACAGGCAGCATCGACTTCGTCGACGATCTGGCCAATATCGTGCCCGCCGTCTTCACGTTGGCAATGCTGGGCATTCCGCTGAAGAAGTGGAACTTGTACAGCGAGCCGGTGCACGCGGCGGTCTACACGCCGGAGCACTCACCCGACATCGAGCGGGTCACCGCGATGCACCGGGAGATGGGCCTCGACATGGTCAACAACATGCTCGAGATCCGTGAGAATCCGCGGCCCGGCATCGTCAATGGGTTGCTGCAGTTGCGAATCGACGGCGAGCCGGCGCCGGATCTGGAAATTCTGGGCAACCTCGGCTTGGTCATCGGCGGCGGCTTCGACACCACGACGGCTTTGACGGCCCACTCACTGGAATGGCTCTCGGAGAACCCCAAGGAGCGCGATCTGCTCTCCAAGAACCGCGACACCCTCCTCGATCCCGCAACCGAGGAATTCCTGCGCTACTTCACCCCGGCGGCCGGCGACGGCCGGACATTCTCCGACGACGTCGAACTCAATGGAAACAAATTCAAAGAGGGTGAGCGACTGTGGATTTCGTGGGCTATGGCCAACCGCGACCCCTCGGTGTTCGCCGACCCGGACAAGGTTGATCTCGATCGTAAAGGCAACCGGCACTTCAGCTTTGGCATCGGCGTGCACCGATGCGTCGGATCCAACGTGGCGCGCACCGTGTTCAAGTCCATGCTCACCGCAGTTCTGGACCGGATGCCGGACTACCACTGCGACCCCGAAGGCGCGATCCACTATGAGTGCATCGGTGTCATCCAGGGCATGCGCAAGCTGCCGGCCACCTTTACTCCCGGCCCCACGGTTGGCGCCGGCCTCGACGAAACACTGGACAAGCTGCAACGCATCTGCGATGAGCAACAACTCGCCTTGCCGATCACCGAGCGCAAAGAAGTCGCGGTTATCGACTAGCAGGCCTAGACGAACCGGCCGTTGACTGATCCAATCTTTCCGAGTCGGCCTGTTCAGCCCGACCGCGCCCTATATTGAGGCAAACGTGTGCAGAGATGGGAGACGCTCCGGTGAAGACTTTCGCAGTGAGCCTTGCGCTTGCGACGGCCGCGCTGGCTGTCACGCCGACCGCCCACGCGGACACGTTGGTTGGCAATTACAGGCTGGACACAAACCGGGATACCGGCCACAGCTGGATTTGGTCGCTTAACCCGTGCACTCCTAAAGCGCCGGGATGCCTGAACGTCTTCGCGACTCCGCAACCCAACGGGCAAGCGGTGCCGTACAGGGGCGACGCTCACCTGTCCAACGGCCGCTACACCCTGGCCGTTGATGTGCCCGACGGTGTGCGCTGCGTAGTTCAGTTCTTTCCCTCGCACGATGTTTATTCGTGGGATGCGCTGACGCTCGCGGGTCAGGTCGACTCGACATTCAACACGGGCTGCGGTGGCGGGCCAGGGGGCACCAACACCTACCCGTTCTCGCTCGTGCGATGGTAGCCGCGTGAGACGTACCGGAGTCAGTCGCCGATGAGGGGACGGGGAGTAAGCACGATGGCTGAGGCGAAGAAACCGCCGCAAGATTCGGCCACATCAACAGCCGAGACCATGGCGTTGATCGCGGAAGCCGAGGAGGAAGCCGCCGAAGCCGAAGCACTGGCTACTGCGGCGCGTGCCCGCGCCCGTGCCGCCCGGCTCCGGCGCGAAGTGCAGGCCCAAGATAAGGCAGAGGCCGAGAGCGCCGAACCCACCGAAGAAGCCCCGGACGCCGACGAGGACGTAACCGGCACCGAGGTAACCGACTCCGACGAGACCGACGCCGCCGAGGCGGAGACCGAAGCCGACGTAACCGACACTGCCGAGGCGGAGACCGAAGCCGACGTAACCGACACTGCCGAGGCGGAGACCGAAGCCGACGTAACCGACACTGCCGAGGCGGAGACCGAAGCCGACGTAACCGACACTGCCGAGGCGGAGACCGAAGCCGACGTAACCGACTCCGACGAGGCCGAGGAAGAAGTCTCCGACGAAACGGCCGAAGACGCAGAATCGGAATCCAAGTCGGCCCGCTCCCGGCGACGCGTGCCGTTGCCACCGTTGTCCGTGACGTGGAAAGCAGCCGTCATCATCCTCATCTGCGCTTTCGTCGGGGCCAGCGGATACATGGTGTGGCAGCGTTATGAAACCACCGAGCGCAACCAGCGCACCGCGAACTTCATTGCGGGAGCCAGACAAGGTGTCGTCAACATGCTTTCCTTGGACTTCAAGAGGGCCAAGGAGGACGTCCAGCGGGTGATCGACAGCTCGACCGGCCAGTTCAGGGACGATTTCCAGCAGCGCGCAAAGGATTTCACGACCGTCGTTGAGCAGTCCAAGGTAGTCACCGAGGGCACCGTGAATGCGGCGGGCGTGCAATCCATCGACGGGAATTCCGCGTTGGTCATCGTGGCGGCGACATCGCGGATCACCAACGCCGCGGGCGCCAAAGACGAACCACGCCGTTGGCGGCTCAAGGTGTCCGTCACAGACGACGGTGGGCAATACAAGATGTCCAAACTGGAGTTCGTCCCATGAGCGAGGACGACCGCAGCACCGACGCCGCTGACGACTCTTCCGAACAAACGGAACCGAGTGGAAGTAGCGAGCCACGCGCGCGGCGCACGGTGAAAGTCGTTCCCGTTATTCTGATTTTGCTCCTGCTGATATCCGGTGGCGCGGCGACTTGGCTGTACTTCAAGCAGTACCGGCCAGATAAACAAACCGACGCCAGCGTCGCGAGCGCAGCCGTCAGTTCGGCGTCCGACGGAACTGTCGCGTTGCTGTCCTACTCACCCGACTCACTCGACAAAGACTTCGCTGCCGCCAAGTCTCACCTGTCCGGGGACTTCTTGTCGTACTACAACCAGTTCACCGAACAGATCGTGGCTCCCGCAGCCAAACAGAAGTCACTGAAAACCAACGCTCGGGTGTTGGGGGCCGCGGTTCAGGAATTACATCCGGATTCGGCCGTCGTGCTGGTGTTGGTCGACCAGAGCACCACCAGTAAGGACAATCCCGATCCCGCGATGTCTGCCAGCAGCGTGCTGGTGAGTTTGGCCCGCGTCAACGGTAACTGGCTGATCACCAAATTCGAGCCGGTCTAAAAGACCCTCGAATGCCGTTGCGATTAAAAGCAACTCGGAGACGACGTCGCGTAAATCGCTAACCGCGCGGCAGGCCGAGCACGCGCTGGGCGATGATGTTGCGCTGGATCTCAGAGGTACCCCCGGCGATGGTGCCGGAAAAGCTTCGCGCATAACGCTCGAACCAGCTGGCGAAATAGTGGTCGAGGTTCATGTGCGCATAAGGCCCGGTCTGGCCAGGGTGAACCAGCCCGTCGGATCCCGCGGAGTGCAGCGCAAGCTCCATCCCCCCCAGCTCGGCCTCGGAGCCGAGCAGCTTGAGCACCGAGATCGCGGCCACGTCGTCTTCACCGCGTGCGGCGCGGGCCAGAGCCACCGAACCGAGAAGTCGCAGCGCCTGCTTGTCCATGATCGTGCTGGCGTACTGGTCGCGCTCGACCTCGGTGCTGGGACGGAAATCGGCGATCATGTTGTCCATCCGGTCCGCGAAACCCAGCCACATCATCGTGCGCTCGTGCCCCAGCGATCCGTTGGCCACCCGCCAACCCTGGTCGAGCTCGCCGACCAGATTCTCCGCCGGTGCCCGGACGTCGGTGAAGAACACCTCGTTGAAATCCAGATCGTCCACACCGCAGATCGACGGGAACGGGCGGCGCACGACACCCGGGGTATCGGTGGGGATGATCAGCACGCTGATTCCCTTGTGCTTCGGCGCATCTGGATTGGTGCGCACAAACGTCAGCAAGACGTCGGCATCGTGGGCGCCCGAGGTCCACACCTTTTGCCCATTGACCACGAAGTGATCGCCGTCCAGCACCGCGCAAGTCCGTAGCGATGCCAGGTCGGAGCCCGCGCTGGGCTCACTCATCCCGAGTGACGCGGTGATCTCGGCGCGCAGGATCGGCACCGCCCAGCGTCGTTTCTGCTCATCACTGCCAAACGACAACAGCGAGGCGCCAACGATATTCACGCCCTGCGGGTTAAAGCTGTGGTAGATCCGGCGCCGACTGAGTTCCTCCAGGTAAACGAACTGCTGAATGACGCTCGCATTGCGCCCGCCGAACTCCGGTGGCTGATTGGGCAGCAGCCATCCGTTGTCGAACAGCAGCCGCTGCCAGTCGCGTGCCCACTGCGGCATGTGCGAAACCGACCGGGGCCGCTCGAGCGTTTCGCTTGCGGGAGGCAGATTCTCATCGAGGAACGCGGAGAACTGCGCCCGAAACTCCTCGACGTCGGAATCAAAAGTCAGCTGCACGGTATTCCTCCGCGATCCGCGCCCGGTGCTCGGCGGCGCCGCCGAGCAACAGCTCACCCGCTTTGGCCCGTTTCAGCGCGAACTGCAGGTCGTTCTCCCACGTGAACCCCATCGCGCCGTGCAGCTGTAAGCCGTGCCGGAACACCAGCGACTGGCACTCCCCTGCCGACGCCTTGGCCATCGCGGCCGCCAGCCGGCGGCGGGGATCGTCGGCGGCGATCGTCAACGCGGCGAAGTAGGCCAGCGCTCGCGCCCGTTCCACCGCGACGTGCATGTCTGCGGCCTTGTGCTGCACGGCCTGGAAGGTGCCGATCGGCGCGCCGAATTGCTGACGGCTGCGGACGTGCTCGAGCACTAGGTCGAGGATGCGTTGGCAGGCGCCGACCATCGTGATGGCCATGCCGGTCAGCGCAAGATGATGCGCGCGCTCCGCATCCACGGTCAGCCGCTCGGTGTCGGCCACGTGGACGCTTGCGAACGATAGGTCGGCGACGTGCAGGACCGGGTCGAATACCGTCGCGCGCCGGGCCGACACCTGATTGGACGCGACGAGAAACACGCCGGCATCGGTCGCCACCGCCAGCCGGTCCACCCGATCACCGTCGAGGACATGGCGCGCCGTTCCATCCAGCACCCAGCCCTGCGCCTCACGGTGGGCAGCGATTCCGGTGTACACGGCGGTACCCGACTCGTGCGGGTCGAACCGGTCAGCGGCAAGCGGTGCGAACTGGCTCATCGTGGCCAGGAACGGAGTGGGATCGGTTGCGCGGCCCAGCTCTTCGAGAACGATGGCCAGCTCCACGGCGCTGTCCGGATCGTTCAGCTCGGTCCAGCCCTGGTCCACATACGACTTCCACAGCGGGCTCGGATCAACGCCATCCTCGGCCACGCTCCGCACCAGCGAGGGCGGGCACTGCTTTGCGACGGCGTCGCGCACCGTGTCCTGCCACAGTCGCTGATCAGCATCGAACTCCAACAGCATTGGGCCCGCCTCCTGTCGTCACTGCCCTGGCGAGAATACCATTCTCTCTTCTGGAAGTAATAATCTCGGATTCGGCGCACGACGTATCGATGTGCGTTAACCGGATTGCACAGGGCCTGCGCCGAGCGCCCGGCCAGCCGGGCCAGCCGGGCCCAAGAATTCGAGCGCCCGGCCAGCCGGGGGCTCGGCCAGCGCGTCCGGAGCTCAGTTCGCCGGGCGGTCCTGCGTAGCGGCCGAAATATCACCGGCCCGCTCGTCCCAGTGATCGAGATCGACGAACTCGCCGAGCGGGCGACGACGCAGCGGACCGTGCTTGCCCTCGGGCCATCCGACGACGATGTGGCCGGCAACCAACCAGCCGTCGGGCACCCCGATGGCGTCCCGCAGCAGCTGTTCGCCGCCATAGGAAGCCCAGCTGGTCATGCACGCCCCGAGGCCTTGGGCGCGAGCGGCTAGCAGGAAGTTCTGCATCGCCGGAAAATCGATCCGCCGAGCAGCAGTTCGGGTGCCGTCGGGTAGTGTTGCTGCGCGAACAAGACCGATGTGAATTCACCTGCCCGGTCGTGCAATTCGTAGGTCGCGCGGTAGGTACGGGCACGCCGGCTGCTGTCGTCGGCGGCGGGGCGCGTCATTCCATAGACCGGCTCGATTACTGCCAGGGCGTGGGCCGCCGCCTTGGCCACGACGGCCCGCTGCTCCGGAGAGCGCAGCACGACAAAGCGCCAGCATTGCGCGTTGGCGCCCGAGGGCGCCCATCTCGCGGCTTCCAGGCAGCGCGTCAGCGTGACGTCGTCGACGGGCTCGTCGGTGGAACGCCGGATCGTCCGGGCGGTCGACATCACTTCCCAGACGTCGCTGCTCGCTCCCGTCATGATCACTCCCTTTGGGCACGGGCTCACCTGATGCAACTATTCATTACCGTGTAGCTAAACCGTTGGCACGACCAAGCCCTCGACATGTTGAGGGCCACCAAGACCGTAGTCGTGCGCTCCTGATGCACGGGCCCCGGACATAAAAGGAGATTCTCAATGACGTTGTCAAGCCGCCGCGGCTGTAGTCGTGGGTTGGTAGGCGGCGTGGTCGCGGAGCATGGCCCACAGGACGTTGAGGCGTCGGCGGGCCAGGGCGATGACGGCTTGGGTGTGGGTTTTGCCTTCGGTTCTCTTGCGGTTGTAGTAGGTCCGGGAGGCGGGGTCGGTGCGGATGGCGATTTGTGCGGACAGGTAGCAGGCCCGCAGGAGTCGTCGGTCGTAGCGGCGGGGTCGTTTGAGGTTGCCGCTGATGCGCCCGGAGTCTCGCGGTACCGGGGCCAGCCCGGACACGCCGGCCAGGCGATCGACGCTGTCAAAGGCGGTCATGTCGCCGCCGGTGGCGGCGAGGAATTCAGCGCCGAGCGCGACACCGAATCCGGGCATGCTCAGGATGATCTCGGCGTGGCGGTGGCGGCGAAATCGGTCCTCGATCATCGTTTCGGTGTCGCCGATTTCGGTGTCGAGGCCCATCACCTCCTTGGCCAGCCGCGCGACCATCGCGGCGGCGATCTGTTGTCCGCGGACGGTGGTGTGCTGGGCGTCGGCGGCCTCGATCGCTCTGGCAGCCACAGCAGCGGCGTTGTAGGCCTTGCGTTTACGCAGCCAGCCTTCCAGTCGGGCGACACCGGCGCGGCGCAGCCCGTCGGGAGTTTGATAGCCCGACAGAAGGATCAGGGCGGCCTTGCTGTGGCTGTAGTCGAAGGCCCGCTCCAGGGCCGGGAAGTATTCGAGCAGCTGGGCGCGCAGCCGGTTGATCGCCCGGGTGCGATCGGCGACCAGATCGGTGCGTCGGGCGGTCAGGATCCGCAGGTCTACTGCGATCTCGTCGCCGGGGCGCAGGGGTTGCAGGTCGCGGCGCATGCGGGCCTGATCGGCGATGATGGCGGCATCCTTGGCGTCGGTCTTGCCGTCACCGCGGTAGCTTCCCGAGGCGTGATACACGGTGCGGCCTGGGATGTAGAGCAGCCTTTGCTCTGCGGCGATGAGCAGGGTGATCAGCAGTGCGGCTCCGCCGTGGTTGAGGTCGATCGCCCAGGTGACCTCCTCGCCGTCGGCCAGCGTGGTGACCGCGTCGATCAATTCGAGCAGGACCGTCTCGTCGTTGGCGACGCGCTGGGACCGTACTCGCTGCCCGTCGCCGTCGATGACCACACAGTGATGTTCGGATTTTCCGGCATCCACACCGGCCCACAGTTGTTGTCCCACAACCACCTCCACGATTGTCGTCATATCCCAAAGCCCAGCAGACGACCACGCCGACGTGTCCTTACACAGCGATCGAATCGCATCTCTCAATTAGCGGTCAAGTCGTCGCGGGACATCGGGCGGCCAATCTCCTTCGGCCATGAACAGCAGCAAAACCATGAAAGCCATACCCGACGTCCCTGGGCAATTCGAAGCCTACGACCGACGGCCCCAAACACCCCCCAAGAAAGGTAAGGAAAACCATTGGATCGCGAAACATACCAGCGGGGACTTGAAATCCGCTCCGCGGTGCTGGGCGAGGAATACGTCAACCGGGCACTGGCCGACGCGGACGAATTCACCAAGCCCCTGCAGGATCTCGTTACCGAGTACTGCTGGGGAGGGGTGTGGGGCCGGGACGGATTGCCTCGCAAGACGCGCAGCATGCTCAACTTGGCAATGATCCCGATCCTCAACCGGCCGAACGAATTACGCACCCATATCAACGGAGCACTGACCAACGGCGTGACTCGCGAGGAGATTTGCGAGATCTTCTTGCAGGTCGCCATCTATGCGGGTGTCCCGGCCGCGGTCGACAGCTTTCGCATCGCCCGCGAGGCGTTCGCCGAACTGGACCAGAAGCCGGGCGACGGTTAGCAGTCGTGGCCGAGATCGGGTTTATCGGCTTGGGGAACATGGGCTTTCCCATGGCACGCAGGCTCATCGGCGAAAGCCACGACGTCATCGCCTTCGACACCAGCAGCGCGTCACTCGACCGCATCGTCTCGCTCGGGGCACGCGCCGCATCATCGGCAAAAGAGGTCGCCGATTGCGCGGAAACGGTGCTGGCCAGCCTCCCATCACCAGCCGTGTCGCTCGAGGTCGCTACCGGAGCCACGGGTGTGATCGAGGGCTCGCGGGTCAAGCGCTATGTCGACTTGTCGACCGTCGGCAGTCGAACCGCCGTGCAGATCCACGACCTGCTGGCCCAACGGGGCATCGTCGCTCTGGATAGCCCGGTCAGCGGCGGTGTGGGCGGGGCCGAGAAAGGGGCGCTCGCCGTCATGGTGTCCGGCCCACGCAACGAATTCGAGGTGATACGACCAGCACTCGAAGCGATCGGCCACCCGTTCTACATCGGCGACAAACCCGGCACGGCTCAGACGATGAAGCTCGCCAACAACATCCTGGCGGCTAATGTCTTGGTCGCGACATCAGAAGTCGTCGTGATGGGCGTCAAGGCCGGTCTCGACCCGGCCGTGATGATCGAGGTGCTCAACGCGGGCTCGGGTGCAACGAGCGCCAGTCGGGACAAGTTTCCGCGCGCAGTACTGCCCCGCACCTTCGACTACGGCTTTGCCACCGGCTTGATGGTCAAAGATGTCCGGCTCTATCTGGACGAAGCCAAAGCACTCGGCGTGCCGGTCGATGTCGCCGAGACCATCGGCGGGCTCTGGGAGACTGCCCTACTCGACCAGGGCGCCGACTCAGATTTCACGACCGTCATCAAACCGTTCGAAAGGGCTGCCGGCGTCACCGTCGGCGGTGTCGACGACGCCGGGGACTCCACTCAGACCACGTGACACTGTTCGCCGACTATGTAACGCCAGCGGCCGTGGCCGTCGTCGCAAGCCGGTGGCCGGCCGACCGCCGAAGGCAACCTCGCCGCCGCGGCAGCCGCCTTCCGCCGAACCAGGAGAATGGTATTATCCGGATTGAAGAACGACGATTGCTCTGATGGTTGCATTACCTGCGCTTACCAGGGCAGATGACTAACCGAGACGCTTACCGGAAATCCATTGATCGACAGCCGACAAGAATGTTAGATTATCTATCTTATGACCTGGTTTGCTTCACCTTGGCTACCGAAACCGAAGGGTGGCTGTCGTGATCGAACACGCTGACGGGACAAGCACGCCGCTCATCGACGCGAGCGTGCACATATTCTTCCCGTCCACCAAGGCGCTGCGGAAGACCCTGCGTGAGCCGTTCAAGAGCCGCGGCTTCCCCGACTACGAGATGGACTGGTACGGCGCTCCGGGCGGTGAGTACGCGCCCAACACCGAGGGGCCGGACCGCCAGTACCCCGGTTCGGATCCAGAATTCGTTGGCAACGAGCTCTTTTCGAAGTGCGGGGTCGACGTTGCGGTGCTGCATCCGGCGGCGCGCGGCATCATGCCGGACCGGCACTTGGGCAGCGCGCTGCACGCCGCGCACAACGAGATGATGGTGTCCAACTGGCTGGAGTCCAGCCAGTTCGGCGACCGGTTCCGCGGCACCATCCGGGTCAACCCCGACGACATCGCCGGCGCGCTGCGGGAGATCGAGAAGTGGCGTTCGCATCCGCGCGTGGTGCAGATCGGAGTTCCGCTGCAATCCCGCGAGCTGTACGGCAAACCGCAGTTCTGGCCGCTGTGGGAAGCCGCGGTCGACGCGGGCCTTCCGGTTGCTGCGCACATCGAAGTCGGCTCGGGGATCGCCTTTCCGCCGACACCGAACGGGAACACCCGCACCTACGAGCAGTACCTCAGCTTCATGGCGCTGAACTACCTGTACCACCAGATGAACCTGATCGCCGAGGGAGTGTTCGAGCGCTTCGAGGGCCTCAAATTCGTCTGGGGCGATGGCGCCGCGGACTTCGTGACGCCGTTCATGTGGCGGATGGACACGTTCGGCCGGCCGCACCTCGAACAGACGCCCTGGGCGCCGCGGATGCCCAGCGACTACCTGCCCGGTCACGTGTATTTCATCCAGGGCAGCCTCGACGGTCCCGGCGACGTCGAGTTCGCCGGCGAATGGTTCGGCTTCACCGGCAAAGAGGACATGACGATGTTCGGCTCGAGTTACCCACACTGGCAATGCGGTGATGTCACGAAGCTGCCCCGCGCGCTCTCCGCCGAACAGCGCGAGAAGTTGTGCTGGCGCAACGCGGCACAGCTGTACGGCATAGACATCCCCGCCGGGGTAGGCGCACAGTAGAAGTAACGCGGCAGACTGAGGAGACCCAGATGACGTTGACCCATTCGCAGGAGCGGGTTCCCGCTACCGAGCGCATAGCCGTCCGATGCGTCGATTCGGATGTCCACCCGGCACCCAAGCGCGGCGAGCTCGTTCCGTACATCCCCGAACCCTGGCGCAGCAAATATTTCCTCACCCGCGCGGTGGGTGAGCAGATCTACTATGACGCGCCCGACTACGCGCACTCCTACGCAATGCGCGTGGACTCCTTCCCGTCCAACGGCGAATTCCCGTGCAGCGACCCGGACTTGGCGTTTCGTCAACTGATCATGGAAGCCGGCTCCGACATCGCGATCCTGGAACCGGCCGCCTACCCGGCCCGCATTCCTGAAGCGCAGCACGCGATGTCAGCCGCGCTGAACGACTGGCAGGCCAATCACTGGCTCGACAGCCACAACAATTGGCACCAGCGGTGGCGGGGTTCGATTTGTGCCGCCATTGAAGACCCGGAAGCGTCCGCGCGTGAGATCGAGAAGTGGGCCGGGCACCCCTACATGGCGCAGATTCTGATCAAGGCCGAGCCACGTCCGCCGTGGGGGAACCCCAAATACGACCCGATCTGGGCGGCCGCCACCAAGCACGACATCACCGTGAGCTGCCACCTGTCGCGCAGCCAGTTCGACGAGCTGCCGATCCCGCCGGTGGGATTCCCCAGCTACAACCACGATTTCATGGTCACCTACTCGCTGCTGGCCGCCAACCAAGTGATGAGCCTGATCTTCGACGGTGTCTTCGACCGGTTCCCCACCCTGCGGATCGTCTTCGTCGAGCACGCGTTCAGCTGGATTCTGCCGCTGATGTGGCGCATGGATGCGATCTACGACGCGCGTAAGTCGTGGGTGGACATCAAGCGCAAGCCGTCGGAGTACGTCAAGGAGCACATCAAGTTCACCACCCAGCCGCTGGACTACCCCGAGGACAAGACCGAGTTGACCCGCGCCCTGGAGTGGATGGAGTGCGAAAAGATCCTGTTGTTCTCCTCGGACTACCCGCACTGGACGTTCGACGACCCGCGCTGGTTGGTCAAACACCTGCCCAAGCACGCCCGCGACGCGGTGATGTACAAAAACGGCATCGCGACCTATCACCTGCCCGAGACGGTTCCCGTCCTCGAGGGTCAAGTTCGGGTGCTCTGAATTGACGGAAGAAACCCAGCGGCCCGAGCCTCGTCTCGCCCAGGGCCGCGAGCATGTTGTCGCGACAGTGGACGAAATACCTTCGGGTACACACAAGCTGGTGCCGATCGGGCGTCACGGCGTCGGCGTCTACAACGTCAACGGCACCTTCTATGCGATTGCGAATTACTGCCCGCACCAGGGCGGTCCGCTGTGCTCGGGACGCCCCCGGGGACGCACTATCGTGGACGAGACCGCTCCCGGTGACGCGGTCATGGTGCGCGACCAGGAGTACATCTATTGCCCTTGGCACCAATGGGGTTTCGAACTGGCGACCGGCACGACAACAGTCAAGCCGGAGTGGAGTATCCGCACCTATCCGGTGCGCGTCGTCGGCAATGACGTTCTGGTGCAGGCCTAACTACAGGAGAATCGCGTGCCTTCTATCGAGATCAACGGTGGAAATGTTGTCTACGAACTCCTCGGTGACTCAGGCGATCTCATTGCTCTGACGCCGGGCGGGCGGTTCAGCAAGGAGATCCCCGGCCTACGTCCACTGGCCGAGGACCTGGCCGCGGGTGGCCATCGGGTGCTGCTATGGGATCGGCCCAATTGCGGCGCATCCGATGTGCAGTTCTACGGGCAAAGCGAGTCGCACATGCGCGCCGAGACGCTGCACAAGCTGGTGACCGGGCTGGGCTTCGAGCGCTGCATTCTCGCCGGAGGTTCCGGCGGGGCAAGGGATTCCATGCTGACCACGATGCTTTACCCCGAGATGGTCACCAAGCTCGTGGTGTGGAACATCGTTGGCGGCATCTACGGCTCGTTCGTGCTCGGCTCCTTCTACATCATCCCGAGCATTCTTGCGGTGCGAGGCACCGGAATGGACGGCGTGGCGAAGGTAGGCGAATGGCGCGAGCGCATCGAAGAGAATCCGGACAACGAGAAACGCTTACTCGCCTTCGACCAAAACGAGTTTCTCAAGATCATGCTGCGCTGGCTCAACGCATTCGTCTCCAAGCCGGGACAGACGATCCCGGGCGTCGAGGACGAGATGTTCGACCGGATTAAGGTCCCCACGTTGATCATTCGTGGCGGCGAGAACGATATGGATCACCCGAAGCGGACGTCGCTGGAAGTCAGCTGCCTGATCAAGGGATCGAAGCTTATCGACCCGCCGTGGCCCGAGGATGCCTGGGAGCGCGCGTCTGAGGAGCGCGCCGCGGGCCGGGTGAAGCACTTCAACATGTTCGACACCTGGGTGCAGGCCGCGCCCGCGATCCTCGAGTTCCTGGGCAGCTAATGGCGCTACACGGTGCGAATGTGGACCTCACAGTTGAGCGACGCCTCCAGCGCCGTGTGGACCCGGCTTTCCGGAATGCGTTCGAGGTCCTTCTCGAGCAGCGTCACATGGACGATGTCGAATCCGTCGTCGCCGGGCGTGCGCACGATGTCACCGGTGAGCCCGAGCGCGGACAGCACACCGTGCGCGTCGTCGTCGGTTCCCCGGCTGATAAAGGTGATCACGCCCGGAACTGGGTTAGCACTGAAGACTTTGGCGCACAACGCAACTACCGCCTCTTTGGCCGTGGCGCCGTCTTCGGCCGCGATCAGCAATTCGAGTTCACGACGGCCCGCGGGCATGGACGCGAGGTCGTTTTCAATGACGCCCGCGCCGGCCTGCGCCGCCAGCTCGAGGAGTGCTGTCATGCCGTCACGTAGTTGCGCAGGCGTGAGCACGCTTTCCGGGTCGACGTTGACACGCACCACGGCAGTTCGCATGTGCGCAAGCCTAACTAAGACGATGGCAGGCCAGCCTTGAACACCACCCAGTCCACGACTATCACCACCGCCACCCTTCCCGGGTGCACGCCCCGGCTGCTGATCGAGCAAGCCGGCCAAGCCCCCGAGGACCTCGCCGCCTATCGACGGCTCGGCGGCTACCAAGCGCTCGCCGACACCGATGCGTTGCTGAATGAAGTCGAATCCAGCGGGCTCGTCGGCCGGGGCGGCGCGGCCTTTCCGCTTGCCGTGAAGTTACGTACGGTCCGCGACAACGGGCGCCTGACGGCAGACACCGGGGGCACCGTCGTCGTCGCGAATGGCGAAGAGGGAGAACCGGCTTCGATCAAGGACCGCTGGCTGCTGCGCAACCGCCCCCACCTGATCCTGGACGGACTGCGGTTAGCCGCAGCGATCGTTTCCGCGGACCGCGCCTACGTCTATGTGTCCGACCCGGAGTCGGCGCACAGTGTCGAAACCGCGCTGGGCGAGCTCGATCCTGAAACCCTCGGCGGCGGCGCGGTACAGATGTTGACGGTGCAGCCGGGCTACGTGGCCGGCGAGGAGACCGCCGCGGTTCGGGTGATCAACGGCGGCCCGGCCAAGCCGACCGACAAACCACCGCGCCCGTTCGAAGCCGGTGTCGACGATCTGCCCACCTTGGTGAGCAATGTGGAGACGCTGGCCAATCTGCCCTACCTGCAGTGCCACGGCTCGGCCGCGTTCCGCTCCGAGGGCACGTCGCTGTCGCCGGGTACGTTTTTGGCCACCATCACCGGTGGCGGTAAGCCGCCGGTTCTCTACGAGCTCCCCCACGGCTTGGCGTTTACTGAATTGCTTGCCCTGCACGGTATTTCCCCCGAACACGTAAGGGGGGCGCTGATGGGTGGGTACTTCGCCGGCTTGCTCAACCGCACCGTGCTGGAGACCTCGCTGGACCACGAGACGATGCGACGTCTCGGCAGCGGGCTGGGCTGCGGCGCGGTCTCGGTGATCACCGACGACTGCCCCGTCGCGGTCGCGGCATCGGTGCTGGCCTACTTCGACCGCGAAAACGCCGGGCAATGTGGGTCGTGCTTCAACGGGACGGCGGCGATGGCCGCTGCCGCCGGGGCGCTGCGCGACGGTGCCGCGACGAAAGAAGATGTCGGCCGATTGCGCCGCTGGTCGGTGCTGCTGCGCGGACGCGGGGCCTGCGCGACGCTGGATGCCGCCACCAATGTGGCCGCCAGCCTGCTCGATCAATTCCCGGGCGAAGTCGCCGCCCATCTCGAGGGCGGTTGCCCGGACTGCGCCCGCGGCGCCTTCCGCGCCGACCGTCCCTACGAGGCGGAAGCCGTTAGGCAGGCATGAAGATCCGTCTGGACCGCACCATGTGCGACGGCTTCGGCATCTGCGCCAAGCACGCGCCCGGATACTTCTCGCTGGACGACTGGGGATACGCGGCCCTCATCGGCGACGGCACCGTGGCCGAGCCGGATCGCGACGCGGTCAAGCGCGCGCTGTTGGATTGTCCGGTGCATGCCATCACCGAGCTCGGTGAGCGCAGAACGCGCGCCTCCGAGCCGCCCCTGACCGACGCAGAGGATCCGGCCGAACACCTCAAGACCGAAGATAACGAAGCCGAATGGGGATTCACGCGTTGAGCTTTCCCGGCTCTGATTCGTAGCGGTCATGCAACTCACCTTTGACGCCGAGGTCGAAGCCTTCCGCGCGGAGTTCATCGAGTTCCTCTCCGAACATCTGCCGACCCAGGCACAGGCCGCCCAGCGGCCGACGTCGACATCGCACGTGCCCGAGTGGTGGCGCCGCTGGCAGCGGCTGCAGTTCGACAACGGCTGGCTGCTGCCGGGAAACGCGCCCGAATTCGGTGGCCGCAACGCCAATATCCTGCAGCAGTTCGTGCACCGCGAGGAGCTGTCGCGACGCCGCATCTATCACTGCTTCAATCCCCAAGGCGTCGGCATCATCGCGGCGTCGCTGCTGTCGTTCGGGACCGACGAGCAGAAACAGCAGTGGGCGGTGCCGATTCTGCGGGCCGACATGACCGCGTCACTGGGAATGAGTGAACCAGGAGCCGGCTCCGACCTGGCCGGGCTGCGGACACAGGCAGAATTGGTCGGCGATCACTTCGTGGTCAACGGACAAAAGGTCTGGGCCTCGGGCGCTCACGACGCCGACGTCATTCTGACATTCGTTCGCACCGACCCAACCGCCCCACGGCACAAGGGAATCAGCGCGCTGCTCATCCGCACCGATACTCCCGGGCTGGTGTGCCGTCCCTTCGCTTCGGTTTATGACCGCGACGATCTGGACTTCAACGAGGTCTTCTTCAACGACGTGCGGGTGCCGGCGGAAAATCTCGTCGGCCCGCTGGGCGGCGGCTGGCAGGTCGCCAACGGCTCG
This sequence comes from uncultured Actinomycetota bacterium, assembly GCA_963712615.1. Lineage (GTDB taxonomy): Bacteria > Actinomycetota > Actinomycetes > Mycobacteriales > Mycobacteriaceae > Mycobacterium. The sequence goes on along the minus strand of CAVQIO010000002.1, from coordinate 4,626,151 downwards.
CTCGGTCATGAACGCACCCTGATGTGGATGGCCTTCGCGAACCGGCTCGAGCAGCTTCTCGAGGACTACCAGCCGGCGGACGAGGTGAACGCAGACCACTACGCCACCATCGCGATGGACTATTGCGCACTGCGGCTACTCGGGTCAGCGGCGCTGGGCCGCGCGGCTCGCGGCGTAGTGGACGTGGCGGGCCTGTCCGTGCTGAAGGTCTTCGGTTCGGAAGCCGAGCAGGGCGCACTCCAGCACGCGCTGGATGCGGTCGGGGCCGACGGCTTGCGCGACCCGATGCTTACGGCACCGGATAATCCCTACGCCCCCAACGTGTTCACCGCGAGCTGGTTCACCCGTTACATTAGCAGCTACGCGGGCACTATCGCGGGCGGCACCTCCGAGATTCAGCGCAATATCATTGCGCAGCGAGTGCTGGGTCTGCCGTCGCGCTAGCGCGCTGCGGGGATCACATCACGGGACACAGTGACGACAGAAACTCCTGGGTTCGACGCCGCGATACGTTGCGTTCCGTGGTGTCCTTGCCCAACGGGACAATTCGCGCCGCTAGATCGGTAGCGCCCGCGTCGCGGTAGCGGCGCAGCCGCGCCAGGATGGCCGACTCATCACCTGCCGCCATCGTGTCGCCGACGTCCTCGGCGTCACCGTGTTTCAGCAGTCGCACATAGTTCGACGAGAAATCGGCGTGCCCGAGTACCTCGCTGGCGTAGGCGCGAGCATCGTCGGTCTTGTCGTTGGAGCACAGTGCGACGGGAACACCGGCGACGATCCGTGGCGCGGGCCGGCCCACCCCGGTGGCCGCCGCGGTGATACGCGGCACGACGCGGTCGCCGATGGCCCGTTCATCCGCCATCCACAGAACGGTGCCGCCGGCCCGCTCGCCCGCGAGTCGCAGCATTGTCGGCCCCAGCGCGGACAACAAGATTGGAACGTCGTAAGTGTCCGTGACGTCCACCGGCGCATGCACGCGATAGTTGCCATTGTCGACATCGACATTCCCCGGTCCGGCGAACGACGCATCGAGCACGTCAAGGTAGTCGCGCAGCAAACGGGCCGGGCGATCGTAGTCCAATCCGAGTTGGCCCTTGACCATCCAATGATGCGACGGCCCGATACCGAGCGTGAACCGCCCGGCGCAGGCGATCTGGGTGGTCAGGGCTTGTTGCGCCATGATCAGCGGGTGACGGGTCTGAATCGGAACAACCGCCGTGCCGATTTCGATGCGGTCGGTCGCCTGGCCGATCAGCGTCACGGCGGTCATCGCATCGAGGTAGCCGGGAACCTGGGGCATCCAGAACGTCGCGAAGCCACCGTTTTCGGCCGCGGTACCGTCGGCGATCAGCCCGGCCAGCCGGTCCGCACGCGGGCGCTCCTTGTCGGAGCCGACCATCAAGCCGATGCGCATGTGGCCCACTGTCTACGGGACATAGCGATCCCACTGGTACGGCACCACGGCGAAAAACGGTGCGGCAAACAAAGGTTCGATTCCCGACTGAGCCCAGCGGGCCGCCAGCACTGGCCGCAGCCGTTCCGGCGTGGCGATCGGGTCATCGTCGAGAAAGCAGTACGTGATCGACTGATTGCCTTGCGCACTATCCAAGTTGGCGTCGACCCGGCGCGATAGTGCAGACCAGACACCGGCCACACCCTCGACTTCGACCAGCGGGTTCACCGCCGCCGATCCCAGCTCGACCAACAGGAACGCGCCTCGCACGGGCAGCCAGGGCAGCACATCTGAGCCGACCTTGACCCGCGGCGCGGCCGCTCGGGACTGGACGTCGTACACACCGCGCTCCACCGGTGGCAGCAACGGGAGTTTGCGCCCGGCGTTGCCGAGTGCCGTTGACAGTTCGTTGAAGCCGCGGAGTCCGGCCGCGTCGGTGAAGAAGTACGTCATCACGTGGTCGACCGCGTCCAGCGGCCCATTGTTGACCGCACGTGCGGAGCGGCAGGCCGGCGTGGACACCAGCCGCAACGAGGCGCGCACGGCGGCCAGTCGGTGTTGCTCCGGGCGGTGGTCAAGGGTGTGCCAGCGCAGGTACTCGGCGTCTGTTCCGTCGGGATGGCGAGTCGCCATGGAGACGAACAGCGTGGTGATCTCTCCTCGCCCGGCGGCGAGGACCTCAGCGACCTCGTCGGATGGCGTGCCGGGAAGCTGCTTCACGTACGTCCTCAGGGTCTCGTCGAATCATGGTGGGGCAGCGAGATTTCGGGGTGGCGGGCCTCGATCATGCGCCGGAAGCCGTCACGCCAGGGCACCTTCGTGCGGCCGAGTACCTGATGCATGTGGCTGACATCCGGCCACAATGGCGTGTGCGCTTGGGCCGTGTACTCGAAGATCGGTTCGACACCGATCAGCTCACCCATGAATGTGCAGTAGTCCTCGACACTGACCGTCTCGCTGCCGGCCCAGTTCACCACGACCGGTGGCACCGCGGCGACTTCCAGTGCGCGGATGCCGAGTTCCACGTAGTCGTCTTCGTAGATGGGGTTGTAGTTGTTCGGCTTGTCGGGATGCAGCCGAATAGGCTTGCCCGCCAACATCGCATCGAGACGATCGGCGGGCGCCCCGCCCTGCGGACCATACGTCGAACAGATCCGGATGATGGTGAGCGGAATCCGATACTGCCGGGCGATCCACGTGCAAACTGCCTCGGCCGCAACCTTTGACATGCTGTAGTTCGCGCGCAGTGGTACCCCCGGCGGATCGGACTCGGTCAGGGGTCGCTGCCCCTGGTAGGCGTAGATCGAGCCCGTCGAACAGAAGACGAAGCCCTTGGCGGTGCGGCAGTGGTAGAGCAATTCGCCGGACATCTGGGCGTTGGTTTCGACGCAACGATTCCAGTCGTCTGCGCCGGGATCCACCGCCGCGTGGAAGACGTAGGTGAAATCGTCATGGAGAACGGAGAAGTCGCCGGCGCCGATATCCAGCGCCACGGGCAAGATGGCGGCGTCGACGAGTCTTTCCCGGGCTGCGGGGTCTTTCAGCCGGGCGGAGCCCCACACCTCGTTTCCCGCTGCGGCCAGGGCACGCGCGATGGGGAACGCGATCTTGCCCGTCGCCCCGGTGATCAGGATCTTCTCCGCGTCGAGCAACAACCCCTCCAATCAGGACGAGCAGCCAACGTGAAGTACTTGATATCTTGGTTAGAGCATAACTCCCGGCCGATCGGAAATGGCACGGGCTGGCGACGTCACCGCCATGTCGGCACAGGCTCAGGAGGCGGCCAACACCGCCGCGCAGCGCCGGGCGAATTCAACCGGTGTCGTCGCTGGGGCATCCGCAATCCCCGCTTCGGCGCCAGCCCGAAAGATCACTCGACCTCGGAATCTGACTCGGTGTCAGAGTCAGCTCTCCTCGGCCCCCACGGTGTACTGACGGCAAGGAATCGGGCAATGTCAGTCGAGTTGCGGCCAATAGAGCTGCGCCCTTGCGACGATGGCCCCGGCCGATGGCCGGTGACCTCATCATCAACCGATGCGGCGTTGCCGAACCACCGCGACGTGTACGCACTGATGGTCGATGCCAGCGGAAGATAGGGGCCGGCATGCGAAGCACCTGCGGAATGCGGCGCGGCTGACTCCTGCGCGATTTGTGGTGGACGTTCCATATCGGACGGATGTGGCTGCGGCCCAGCGTGTCTGGTTGGGCGCGATGGGCCGATTTCGCTTGTCAGGGTTCGTTGGTCACGCCCGAAGACGGACGATGGCGGGTCAGCCGGAGGATGGTGGTGGTCAGCCACCGAGGCATGCAGATCGACATCGCCCGCCGCCCAGGGATCTTCGAGTCGAATCTCGACGATTCGTCGCGCTGCCGCATTTGCCGGACGATTGCCTGTGGCGGGGGCGCCGGCGGGGAGCGAGCGCCCGCGCGATGTGGGTTTGCTGAACCGCACCATGTCCCTGTCGATTCCACGGTCGACGAGTCCGGCTCGCACCTCCGCCTCCAGGAATGCACGTGTAGCGCGGGCACGCTTCAAACCCACCGCATTCGCCTCTTGCAACGGATTTCCGCCGTTACCACCACCATCGATGTTCACGACCACAGCGCCCTCATTGGCCGCAGACCGGCGAACCGCTTCCTCAACTACATGGGCGACAAAAGGTTTGAGCTCGTCCCTCTGGACACCGCCGAGTTTCTTGCCTCGCTCCGCGAAATCGACGTGTAATCGTCGATCCGCCAGCGGCGCAGTTTCCTCGGTTCGAATCACGACCACACGTCGCGCTACCTCGTCCGACTCGAGATCGTGCGCCGTGCCAGCGCTGTCGGGGAGGCCCCTCCCGCGGGACTCCTCCCTGAACGTCACCGTCGACTCCGGCACTCCGCGTTCACCGAGTAGGCGGCGGACCTCCAACTCCAGGGCTTTGCGGGCTTCGGTGGCCCGCCGCCGGCCCACGGCGATCGGCCTCCCGTTGAATGGCCATCCCTCGAATGGCCATCGCCGCCCATTGGCGCCGACCTCTACGTGCACCACCAGGCGGGTCGCGTTCTGGTTGGACCGGTACCGCCTCTCGGCTTCGCCGGCGATCTCGGCGGCACGAGCTCGGACGATCCGGATTTCCTGGTCGTTGAATTTCTTGGCCTCCTCACGGAAGCGAAGCTCGGACGTTTCATTCGACGGTGCGACATGGGATGACCCCGACGGCGGAGTCGCGTGAGGCGCCGGTAGGCCCCACTTGACACCGTACAACCGACGGCCCGCGGCTGGCCCCTGAGCTGGTTCGAACGTCCGCCGAATCCCGAGGAGCGGCTGCCCAGCGACTCGGTTGCCATGCAGTTCGAGTCGATCATGCTGACCCGCCACGATCCGCCCGAAGTTGGTCAACGACTGCGAGCGCGATCCCATCGCATCGATGTGCCGGTAATACGACACATGTGTGGCCGCTGTCGACACTGTGTCCATCGACCTCGGAAACTCAGACGCCAGACGTCGTGCACCGAAAGCTTCCAGCGTGGGATCGATCCCTTGGCCAATCGTCGCACTCGGATCCGGAGTACGCCCCAGCGCAGTCACCGGATCACGTGAAGAGCCGGCGACAAAGACATTGTCTCCGATGTTGAAGTCGCGGGCGCGGGCGATCGGTCCCGCTCCGGGAGAACCTAGCAATGTCACGGTCCGGATCTGGCCGGCCAGCCGTCCACCCCGGCCCGCAAACCCCGTGGTCGTCGAACCATACGAATGGCCAAACACGTGGTTGTTCGAAAAGTGGCTGCCAGCAGTGTCGTTGGCGTCCCGCCCCGCGTTGAACGCCTTGATATCGGCATGCAGGATCTCACCGCCGTCCTTCGCGGCCGACCTCATCGTCACTCGGCCAGAACGCCAACCACTCGGCGCGTCGTAGCCAACCCACACGATCACCACCGGATCAGGAGCGCCCTCAGCGCGAGCGGATTCCACCAGGTTCACCGCGTCATTGAGGAGGTCGTCGAGGCTCGCCATCGTGGTGGTCATGCCCGGCACGATCCACGATACCGATGACGCGCGATAGGGATCGCCCCCGACGGCAACCAAGATCCGGCCGTCGTGGCGAAAGGCCATCGGGTCGAGCGCCAACACCGACGGCGGCTCACTGCCGATCCGGCCCAGACGATTTGCGGCCCGGCGCAACGCGGTGTTGACGGCATCCAGCCGTTTGATCGGCTTGATCAGCCGAAGGTTGTCGGCCCCTTCTCGAGCCAGATTGTCCTGCAACACGATTCGATTGGCCTCATCCCGCACCCGCGGCGGTAGCCCCTCGGCATTACCCACGTGTTCCGGAAAGGCGGCAACCATCGCACGACGCTCTTCCCCCGACAATCCTTGCCACCAGCGCGCATTCAGCCGCGCGCGCTCAACACCCTGTGGGGCATCATTCAACGGATGACGTATCGCGTACACATCAGTACGCGCGGGACGTCCGCCCGAGACCGGATTCATGTACAGCGCCCGCCGGCGCAGGGCATCGTGGGCCAGCGTTCGGGTGTGCGAATCGACCGCGAGGTTCGGTTCGAAACCAGGCACATCCCGCCCGATGACGTCATCGCGCCGCGATTCCGACATGTTCAGGAAACTGACGCCCGATTGATTCCCTCCGCCGCGCCGCCTCGATGCCGGCGGCAGCGGCTGTCGGCGCAGCGACGCGGCCGGCGGACCCTGATGCGGACGTCCGGTCTGGGGTGAAGAAGCGTCAATGCCGGACGACGTGTGTTGGCCAGAAACCAGTTTGGGCGAGCCCACCTCCGGGTCCGGCGATGTACTGGGATCAACAAATCGGACGTGCTTCGCCGCGCTCGCATCGAGTGAGCTGCCTGCCGGCGGGTGCAGCACTGTCGACGAGGGCGGCGGCTGCACCGGGATATGCGGCGTCATTGGCGGGATTCGGTCTTCCACGGTGATGTCAGGCTCGTGGTCGGTCCCGGCGGTGTAGTCGGCAACATCGTCGTCGGTGTAATACGAGGCATCGTCTTCCGTATAGCGGGAAACTTCGTCGTCGGTGAAGTCGGCAACATCGTCGTCGATATCTCTGATGCTCGGTGTCGATTCGTCGATGCCATCCCTCGACTCTGAGCTGCCTGCTATCTGGTGTGACACGATCGACCGTGGCAACGGCCCAATTCGTGATGGCCTAGTCGACGGGTGGCGACCGACGGTCGCACCATCTCCAACATCGTCTCCGTCGTCGAATCGCCGCCAACCTGGAGCAGTGGGCACCGCCGACGACGGGGAGTTCACCTCGAGGGCTGGCACCTTGCCGGACGACCGGCCAATCGGAAGAATTGTTAAATCACTATGCGAGACTGATTCTTTCGACGTCGGATGATGTGTAGGCGCGGCCGGCAGATCGTCAGTGTCTGGAACAAACCCGCCCGGCACACCCGCAGCGCCCATTGCGTGCGGAGAGTCCTCGACATGACTCGGTGACGAAACCTCGTCACTCGTAGCCTGCGGTCCCTCGGCAGCCGAGACCGGACCTACCGACGTTATCTGGCTGTGCGGCGGGTGGGTGGCATCGGGGGTGAACCCACCCGGCACGCCAGGGGCCCCCATTCCGTGGGGCGATTCATCGTCATCACTCGGTGACGGATCCCCGCCACTGGTGTCCTGCGGCCCGGCGGACGTGCCCCATCGCGCGAGCCAGGACTTCACCCTGTCGCGAAAAGCGGGATAGTTGCGTTGGCCCGCTGCGATGCCGGCCGACATCCATTGCGACAGCCGCTCACCGACCCGGTCGCTGTAGGAGCCATTTGCTATGAGCGAGTAGGCGATCCATGGTGCCGCTGATCGAAGGCTCTGGAATTGGCGGCCGTGAGTAGCGAAGTTGACCGCAGCCGGGAGGATCGCCACCAGCGCCGGTGGAGTGAAGTGGATGAAAGAGGTGGTCGCATCATGCGCGGTAACGTTCGGGTCGAACAGTTCGGTAATCGAGCGCGTGATGAGAAACGAAGAACCCGGCACAACAATGGCCGATCCTGAGGGATTGTGCGCGAACAAAGACGCGGCGAGGCCTCCTCCCCGAACCACAACGGTGATGGCCGAGTACCCCAACTTGGGCCAAAAATCGACATTACCTAGGCTGTGCTCGTCCGGTGCGTCAACTAGTCGGGCACCGAGGCGCTCCAGGTTCAAAACATCCTTGCGAATCAATGAAATCTGGCGATCCGTACTCTCTGAGACATGGGCCCCGCGCTCTTCGAAGATCTGCTGCGCAGTCTCGACCATGGCGAAACGCGCACGTATCTTGCTGATTTGACGAGTCAAGGCTTCCTGCGTCGCATAGTCAGGCTGGCTCTCCAACTCGTTGGCATCGGCCGGTGGCCGGGTATCGGACTCGGAAATGAGGCGCAACTCACCTTTGGTCAACGCATGGTGTCCAGTCTTCGGTAGAGGTATCCCAGAACCAATTGCCAGCGAAAGAACTTTGTTGGCCAAGGCGGGGATGTAGTCCGCCATTCCGGCTCCGAAATAGATTGCGCCCTGCAAGGAACCGGAGAGAGCGGCAAACTCACCATCCGTCAGCTTCCCGTGCGGAAGAAAATTGATGGCCCCCGGGACGGTGAACGGAAGTATCAAGTCCAAGGCGGTTTCACGCAGCAGACGCGAACTGTAACTGGAATGGCCTGCCATGCCGCCCATCTGGAGCACAGCCTTCAAATGCGTACCCGCAATCAAGGAGATGAAGTTGAACGACGGAGGATGCTGCAAAGCCGGCCCGATATACGACAGTGCCATCGGCAGGGCTGTGGGGCCGATATGCAGAAATCGGTTGAGTGCGCTTTCATCTCGGAGCAACGCCTGCACCGAGCCCATCGCCTTGTCGATGATCGGGCCCGCAGAGTTGCGCAAGACTCGATAGGCCGTTTGCTCCGACGCGGGGAGCGAATGGCGAGGGGGCGCTGTAACAAGGACTTTCAGGTCGTCCAGATCCTCCATGAGACTTGTCAGGACTGGCTTGCCCGTCTCGGGATCAGTCAACTGCTCACGCAGCAGGTGAATGAACGCCGCGTCGTCATATTGGGAAATGTCTTTGTAAGCAGTCGTCGCCTTTGCGGCAGCGACCAAAGGATTCCCCCTGCTTCGTGTGGCACCGTTGCCGGACGCCTCCGGTCGCGTTACCTCCTCGACATCGCGGCCTGGCAACGCCGCATCTACGGAACGCCGGATATGTGCGTCCAACGGACTGTCTTTGTGACCGTGCCCACCACTGCGTTCGGAGGACGGCAGGTTGCCGTCGTAATGATTGTGACCGTTGTATCGCACATTCACTGTGCGAGTGGCATTTTCGGGGCCGATGGTGGACCCGTTGATGAGGTCGTGCACCTGTACATCCAACGTATGTGCCACCAACGTGGAGAACATGTCCCCATAACTGCTCGTCCACCCCCGGTCCTGCCACGAGTTCACGGCCTCCAGCAGGTGGGCGTACTCCATATCGGTCAAGCGTCGTGTGCTGGCGGCGAACACCGCCGCACGCAAGTCCTCGACACCGTGAAGGCCGCCAATGGTCGGCACCACGCGATGGTTCCGCAGGTAGTGGAATTGACCTTGTCGACCCACCCGCGGGTCCGCGTTCACTCCGCCGTCAGGCTTGACCCCCACCTCATCAAGTGCCGTTCGTCGTGCCTCTTCATGGCCCGCTTCCGGGGTCAGATGCCGGGTGCGCTCTGCGATGTAGCGCTGGCGCAACTCGTCGGGAGACAGCCACTCTTCGGAATCCACGACATGGTTCTCGTCGAACCCCAACTTGGACAGCCGATCCCGCAGTTGCTGCTCATTGGCACGCTCCACCCACTGCGCCAGTCGCGTCCGCTCCTCGGGATTGCCCCGGAACAACTCCACCGCACGGTCCGGCAACCCGCGACCACCACGATCCAGGACGAATTGCCGCACCTGGTCGAACAACGCAGACCTCGCGTACTCCAACGGCCCGGATCCGTCGGGAAGGACAGTCCCTTCGGACGCCTGGATCAGAGCTGTCGAATACGCATCCGCCGGAGTCGAGGACTCCGACAACCACTCGGCCGGCCAATGCTCTGGCGGCGTGCTGAGCACCACCGCGTATAACAAACACCACCCGTCGCCGGGGATCGGTATCAAATCCCTGTTGTCGAGCGGCTCGACCTGCTTGGCCTTCCCCTTCTCGGACGAACGAGTCTCCGGTGCAACCGATTCAGCGTCGTCATCGGAACCGTCCTCTGAATCGGTATCCGAGAAGAACGATTCCTGGGGCCCGTGCTGTGCACCACCGCGGAGCCCGACTACACGCTGGCGCGCCGCGAAATCCCTTGCTGCAGCCTCACCGGAGCGATGCCACATGTAGAGCACCCGCAGCACCGCCTGTGCCGCCGGTTCGTCACGATGCGCGTCCAACCGATAATCTTCCTCGGTCAGCACACCCCCACCCGGCGACAACCACCGATGAACTGCCGCCAACCGCTGCCGAAACTCGGAATCCTTCCGCACCGCCTGCCATTGCGAATCAATCCACCGCAGATCGCCGCCATTGGCGTTGTCCTGCAACACATCCCAGTCCTGTTCGGGCTGGACCGGTCGACTGGCGTCATAATGATCCACGCCGTTGTAGAAGACATCCACCGTGCGCCCGGTACCGGTGGGTCCCACATCCTGTAATCCCTCAGCGGCCCGGTTACGCAACCGCACCCCCAAGGTATGCGCCACCAACGGGGCGAACATCTCGCCGAAATCGGAATTCCACCCAGTCGTGCTGGACTGCCACCGGCCCAGTGCCCGGACCAGCCCGGCGTGCTCGGACGCCGTCAAGGGTCGATGTGTCATCGCCTCGACGAACACAGTGTGGAGATCGACGTCGTTCAACTCGTTCAGTGGAATCATGACGTCGCGCTCTTGCAGGTATGCGACCAGATCGCGCATCCCCAATGCGCGGTCGGTCAACGTCACCCGACCCGCCGAGGCTGCTGCCACTGCCACTTCAATCTCGGCCTCGTTCTGCGCACGCTCCTGCGGCCACGAGTTCTCGTCACGCAGTTGAGCGGCTCGCTCACGTATGTAGGTGTCGCGTAAGACCGTCAGCGACAATGAATCTGACGGATACGCCGTCTCGACACCCACGCTCAGCAAGCGCACCAGTAGCTCCTCAGTGGACGCCGACTCGAGCTCCAATTCCAGCGCCCGCATCTCCCCGGCGCTACGTCGAAACGGCAGGACCACGTCGGCACCCCACTGATCGGCAGGGGTCTCACGCACCCGTTCCATGACCAACTCCCGCAACCGGTGTGCCGCACGTCCCAACGGGGAGTCAAGCGGCACAGGCCCACGCCCGCCCGTGCGTTGAAGCTGCTCGAGCACTGCCGCATGGGTGGCAGCGGCGTCAGCGGACTCACCGCGCAGCGCGTCAGGCCAGCCTTGCGGTGCCAGTCCAGCGATCGCCGAATACAACAAGCACCAACCGTCCCCTGGTACTGGGACACGCTGCATCGGATCCCCGTCAGACGGGAGCTCAGCGGCATCCGCGTGTGGTGCCGGTGTCGGATCATGGGGCGGCACATGCAGCTGCCCGTCGTGGAGGTCACCCGGATCGGCATGCGCCGCTCCGGTGTCACTCTCATCGGAGACACCGAGGCCGCTGCCCCTGGTCGGATCGACCTCCCACGATCCCGACTGAGGTCCACCGAGTTCGTTGACGATCAGCTGCGCCCGGTCGGTCAACGTCCGCCACTGGTCGAATGGCGCCAACTGCGACTCCGCGCTCTGCACCACGTCTGCGGGAACATCCAGCCCCGTCTGGCGAGACACCGCATCGGTGAGCTGTGCCAGCTCGTCGGTGGTCAACTCCGGTGCCCCTACCAGGGCGCCATGATCCTCGGGCAGCGGCCCACCCAATCCTCGGTAGAGCTCGTCGATCTGATCATCGAGTCCTGCAAACCCGGATGACCAGCCCAGTAACCGGGCCACTCCGGCCTCCGCAACGAACTCCCGAGAACCGCCCTCGGCGGCGTACTGACTGACCGCGCCAGCCGAACTGTGGCGAACCCTTCTCAAGCGCGTCCCCGCCAGGTCGACGAAAAGGTCCGGCTGCTGATGCCAGTGCAGCCGATGCATAAGCTCGTGCAAGACGATGCCAAGCCCGCGGTCTTGTAGTTCTTGGGAGACACTCCATCTCGTCGGTGCGACGGAGGCTTCCAGCGGCGGTGACGTCACCTCAGGTGTGACGATCAGGTGGTTCGGCGGTTCAAATCCGGCCATGTAGCCGTGGCTGCGCGACATTATCTCGGTCGCGGTGATTTCCAAGGCCGCCTGGCCATCCGCATCGATCCCGGCCCGCATGTGAACGACACGGTGATACCGCGGTAGGTGAACCTCGAGCGGGGTCTCCGGAAGTTCGAAGCCGCCCTGCCGCAAGACATCCAACGCGGTCAATACCAGCTCCTTGCGCGGTGCCGCCGTCGGATCGTCCCGCGAAAAGTGAAACACCACCGGCATGCCATGCTGCGTCAGATCCACGACACGCTGGGCAGCGTCCCAGTTGTTATCGGAGTTGCTCGCCTGACCAGCCCGGGCCAGGTAGGTCTGCAACTCCGGAAAGGCGGACAGGTAGTGCGGGTTCGCACTGATCAGCCCGGCCAGGGTGTCTTCATCAATACCCTCCACCGAAACCCCGGCGTGCCGTCGCACATTCTCTATCTGCCCCGTGAAGACCGACGTCCTGATTCTCTCGTAATGCTCAATCGCCTGCTGCGACAATGCACCCTCCGCCGTGCGGGGATAGGCATAGAGGAACTGATCATCCAGGGAAAGGCCCGCCGCCGGCACTTCGCGCACCACGAGGTCCGACAGCCGGGGCGTCAGCGTCAGATACGCCGCCGACTGATCAGCCACCGGCACGAGCCCGCCTTCGTCCCCTACCTCGTCATCGCTGACGTCGCTGTCCGAATCGAAATCCGTTGCAGGCAAGCCTAATCCAGTGCCGGAACCTACCGACCCCACCCAGTGGGATCCACGGTGCCCAGAAGGCCACGAATCACCTTGCGCGGTAGCCTGATTGGTGCGGTTTCGCCCGGGATGGTGGGTATCGCCAGCATCGGAGGCTCCGTCACTGGCCCGCCGTTCCCATGTCCGGAAGTCTGCTGCTTGCTCGTCACTGAGTATCTGGTCGATCGGTGCGGATTCGACCACGGGCGGTGTCTCGGTGCGGTGCGGCGCGGTCGGGGCAGCGGCGGGTGGTTGTTCTTCGATGTTGGCGACGACCATGCGTCGTCGTGCGTGCTTGTCGGCGCCGGGGATCTGCTCGGTCAGTTTCTTGCCCCGAGAGGTGGGGTCGGGGAAGGTCACGAGGTCGACCGGCAGGCCCTTCTGCTGCAGCAGCGCCTCAATCCGGGGCCGGACGGCGTCGAGGACCGATCGGGCACGCTGCTCACCGACGGCGTCGGCACCCTCGCTGCGCCGTCCACCGTTTCCGCCCCCTTGCACGCGCAGCGCCACCCCGGGTTGTCCTGCGTTATGGCGGCGCCCAGCTTCGGTCACGACGTAGTCCGCAAACGAGGCGATCCTGTCGGCATGCGCTGGGTCGACGGTCTTGGAGTACTGATCGAAGGACACATACAACGGGCCATCGTGCACGCCGCGGTCAGCGGGTGCGTTAGCCGCGACCGTCGTCTCGGCCGGTGCCACGTCGTCGTCGCGCGCCGGATCACTCTCGCCCGATTCGGCCCGCTGGGCGGCCACCGCACCCTGCCGTAACCACTCCGGAGCGTCATCCCACCGAGCATCGGAGGACTCGCCGTGCTGTGATTTCGGTGCCGGCGTTGGCACGTGGGTGCGCATCGAGTCACGGTGCGGCACGTCACGAGGTGGCACCGGCGGCGGTGTGGCGTCGTGAGCCAGCTCATGGATCGGCCCGTGCTGGGCGATCTCGTCGATCTTGGCCAACTGCTCGACCGACAGCGTCGCACCCCCTTGGAGAGCACGTGCGCCCATCGGGCCGTCGGAATCAATGCGGCGCCGCAATAGCGGCTGCATGGGCGCGGGCGGGTCGTGATACCCCTCGGGCAGGCCCAGAAAGTGCAGAACCTCGTGCACCAGCTCGCCGTCACCGGCGCGGGTGGAGAAATTCGCCTGATCAGTGTGCGCGCCAGTGTGGACCGTGACCGTGGCGTGCGGTGCGACCGAGTCGAAGAGGACGGTGACGTTCAGTGCGTCACCGCCGGGAAGGTGGTAGCGATCGTTGAGGTGCTCCTGGACCGCGTCAGTGAGACGCTGCCGCAGCGCGGCCACCTTGTCGTCCCTGACCCCACTGCTCGGCTCCAGACTCAGCCGCACCTCAAAGTCACGCACCCAGCTGCCATTGGGCAACTGGAACCGGCGCTGGTCATAGCTGACCTGAGTACCCCATCCAGCCAGCAGACCGTCTCCCTGAAGCCCGTCGGTGGCGGCCTCGAAACGCTCGCCGACCATCGGCGTCGGCGGCGCCTGGGCGCGACGGCCCCCGAAGTCGTTGTCGCCCTCCCGCGCGGATTGCTCAGTCGGAACAGACAGCGCGCCCGAGCCGGTCATCCCCGAGTGGGTCGTGGACAGCGGGCCCTCGGCCCCCCGGCCGCTCCCGGGATTGAGGCCACCAGAGCCGGTAGACGCCGACGGGGCCACCGGCTCCGGGCTGGTGGCATCCGACGCAGGTGACGCTGATGCCGCAGCCGGCGCTGCCACGGGTGTCCCGCCCTGCGATGTCGCGGCCTCGGACGACAGGCCGGCGGTGCTTGTCGCAGAAGTGTTCGACGTGGACGTCGCCGCAGCGGTCCGGACCGGTGCGGTCCTGCCAGTCGAACCGTCCATGGCAGCACCGGTAGCGACGTTTTCCGAACCGGAGGTAAAACTCTGGCCCACAAGGGTTTTCGGCACCCCAGCCGGCGAGCCGGCGCCACGATCACTCGCTGACCCAGCAGTATTCGACCCACCGGAGGTGCTGGAAGCACGGCCTTCACCGACGTCGCCGGAGCCCTCGCCGCGAGCGGTGTTCGTTGACCCGCCCAACGAGCCATCGGTGCTCGTCACCTCGGTGGCTGTGCTACCTGGCGCAGCCGCATAGGGGGGTGGCTTGTCGGGCGAATAGGGTGGCGCCGCCGCGTCAGGGTCCTGCGGCTCGTCGGGTGGGCTCGAGATGTCGTTATTGCTCGACTCGTCGGACTTCTCTGCGGGGCCGAACTCGGTGTGGTCGTCGGAGACCTTCGGATCGGCCTTGTAGTCGAAGATCTTCGGGTCGGACTTGACGTCGAGCCCCGGGCCGACGAGCTGCGGGTCGCCGTGGGGTGGCACCCCTTCGGGCCCGGCTGTCGAGGGGTCGGGGTGCGGATGCCCGGTGCCGTGCAAAGCACCGCTGATGGCTTGGGTGGCGGCCCCCCCGAACACCGACAACGGATCCAACCCACCCGCGGTCAGACCGCCATCGGAGGCGATCGACCCGAATACGTTGCCCACCACACCAGATCCGTATCCGGTCAACGCCCCCTTAGTGGCCTTGCCGAACACGCTGCTCGAATCCCCGAGAGCATGTTTCAACGGACCGTGCACCGCACCACCGGCCGCCCCGCCCGCAGCACCACCGGCGGCGTTCATACCGACTTGCTTCCAATCGATGCCGTCGCGATGCCCCTCGCCCTTCTGGATCCCCTCAATGGTGAGCTCTTGAACAGCCTCCTCGACAAACTCCTCCACGGCCTCCTTGGCGGCGTGCTTGAGCAGGGCCTTCACCCCGGTGAGGGTCAGGGCCTTCGCCAATTCCGCGGCCAGACGTTTGAGCAGCAGCGCCACCAGCTGGCGCACCGCGGCCCTGGTGATCGCCTCGATCGGCGGAATCCACGACGATGACCCCCCGAAAGTGGCTGGGGCGCACGCAAGGGCATAGGCGATCTCCGCGCCGGCAATGGCCAACGAAAAGATGATCTGCAGTTTGGTGTACTCGATCTCGGTGCCGGCGCTCTTGGCCAAGTCACCCACGGCCGCCATCGCCCCGACCAAATTCGAGATCGAGGAGTCACCACTCAGCAACGACGCGAAGGCGGCTTGCGTGGCTGCCCCGACCTCCCCGGTCAACACCGCGTCCGTCTTGCGACTGACCTGATCCAGCTCCGGAATCAACGCGTTGACCCCGTCGGCCGCCTCGTGCCAATACTCGCCGATCTGAAACATGGCCGACTCGTCGCCCTTCGGCCACTCCGAACCGGTCAGATACGCCAACCACTGCAAAGGCTCCGGAATCTGCAGTGTCATTCGCGCCCTCTATGCAACCAGACGACACCGTCTCCGGATGCCCGCAGGCTTCCTAGGTCGGTGGTGACATGACACCACATGACATGGCGTCGCGCAGGCCGTCCGTTGGTTTCATTAGGACAACGCCGCCCGGCGCGACGAGAGTTCACTAGTGCGGCAAACCGCGTGGCTCTGCTCGACTATCGGGGCCGGCAATCCACGCAACTTGAGTGACTCACCTCAGGGTCTTCAGGCGAGCGGCACCCCATAGCTCGTTTGCCGCCGCGGCCAGCGCAGGCGCGACGGGGAACGCAGCCTGCCCGTCGCCCCGCTGATCAAGATCTTCTCCGTGTCGAGCAACAAGCCCTCCAATCAGGACGAGCCCGGCCGATCCGAAATACGCGGGTGGTCGGGCTCGGTATTGTCCGGCCACCCGGACGTTGTTCACCTGGTTGTGGCGATCGGAACGGAATAAGCTGAAACGAACAAGGTCGGGATGACCCAATGAAAGGCCCACCATGAGGTGGTTTCTTGGTCGTTTGACAGCCGCCTTCGCGGTCGTCTTCGTGGCGATGGCGGTTGCGGTGATCGCGACGCCGGGCATCGGCTGGGCGCAGTGCGATCCCGAAATGTCGTGGAATGAGGCGACCGGCGAGTGTAAACCGCCGACGGCGCCACCGGCGTGGTACGTGGCCGCGCCCCCCTACGCGCCGTCCTTCGCCGGGCCGGATGTGCCGCCGCCGCCGCAGTGGACAGGGAGCCCGCCGCCATTCCCGTGGTGGGCACCGCACGCTCCGATGTGGAGCACCGGCTTTCACCAGTGGGGCATTTACGTGGGCGGCGTCTGGGTGCCGATGTAACGGGTGCATTCTCCGCCCTTGGCCAGCGGCAGGGTGGATCGTGCCTGCTGGCGAGTGATAACGTAATTCTCCGATTCGTATAACGGGCCTACCAGACCCTATCGTCGGGCCGCCCCGACTCCCGGAGGTGACGTGTCAGCAGCACCGGGCCGCCCACTGCCCCTGGTCACGGTGGAGAACGAATTCTTCTGGACCTCGGGCGCCGACGGAAAGCTACGGCTGCAGAAATGTAGAGCCTGCGAATCCCTGGTCCATCCGCCGGCGCCGGTGTGCCGCTACTGCCGGTCGCGCAACATCGGCGTGCGGGAGCTCTCCGGCACGGGGACGCTGGCCGGCTTCACGATCAACGAGCGGTTCAGCTTGCCCGGGCTGCCGGCGCCCTACGTGATCGCGCAGGTGGCAATCGCCGAAGACCCGCGGGTACGGCTCACCACCAACATCATCGAGGCCGATCCCGAAGCGCTCGAACTCGGCCAACAGGTCGAGGTCGTCTTCGAACCGGTCGAGGACGTGTGGTTTCCGCTGTTTCGGCCGATCGCCGACGCCGAGCCCGGTCAGCTGCCGGTGGATGAGATCGCGCCGGAACGCTTCGGCGAACACGTGCTTCCCATGCTGACCACGGACAAATTCGAGGACAAATCCGCCCTTACCGGGATCGGCGTCTCGAAGATCGGGCGGCGATTGATGGTGCCCCCGCTGTCGCTGACCATCGACGCATGCGAGGCGGCGATCGCCGACGCCGGACTGACATTCGCCGACATCGACGGCCTGTCAACCTATCCGGGCCCGCTCAACGTCGCCGGCATGGGAGAAGGCGGTGTCACCGCGCTGGAGGCCGCGCTCGGAATCCGGCCGACGTGGCACAACGGCACCATGGAGACGTTCGGCCCGGGCGGCTCGGTGATCTCCGCGATGCTTGCGATCGCCTGCGGGCTGGCGCGTCACGTGCTGTGCTTCCGGACCCTGTGGGAGGCCACCCACGGCGAGCTGATGAAGCAGGGCAAGATCGCCCCATCGATGGGCCGGATGTCCGGCTGGCAGATGCCGTTCGGCGCCACCTCTGCGGCCCACACCTTGGCGATGAACGCGCAGCGCCACTTTCACCGCTACGGCACCACCAAAGAGACCCTGGGGTGGATCGCGTTGAATCAGCGCGCCAACGCCGAGCTGAACCCCACCGCCATCTACCGCTCCCCGATGACGATGGACGACTACCTGAGCGCGCGGCCCATCACCACCCCCTTCGGGCTCTACGACTGCGACGTGCCCTGTGATGCGGCGATCGCGGTCATCGTCTCCGCCGTCGATGCCGCGCGCGATATGCCCAAGCCGCCGGTTTTCGTGGAGGCGGTCGGGACCCAGATCGTCGAGCGCCTCGACTGGGACCAGAGCACGCTGACCCACGAGCCACAGGTGCTGGGCCAGGCGGCGCACATGTGGACGCGCACCGACCTGCGACCCGACGACGTCGACGTCGACGTCGCCGAACTGTACGACGGGTTCAGCTTCAACTGCCTGTCCTGGATCGAGGCCCTGGGCTTCTGCGGAATCGGTGAGGCCAAAGACTTTCTGGACGGCGGCAAGAACATCGCCCGTGACGGCCAGCTGCCGCTCAACACGCACGGAGGCCAGCTCTCCCACGGCCGCACCCACGGCATGGGCCTGCTGCACGAGGCCATCACGCAGTTGCGCGGCGAGGCGGGTGACCGCCAAGTCGCCGACGCCCGGGTGGGCGTGGTCAGCAGCGGCGGCCTCACTCCCAGCGGCGTGGTCCTGCTGCGGGCCGGCGCATGAGCGTCCGTCCGCGGCTGGTGATCGTCGACGGAGTGCCGATGTCGGCGGTGGTCTGCGAGGCCCCTGACCCCAAGGCCGTGATCGTCGCCATTCACGGCGGCGGCACCACCGCGATCTATTTCGACTGCCCGGGCCACCCGTCGTATTCGTTGTTACGTACCGGCGCGGCAGCGGGATTCACCGTGGTGGCGCTTGACCGGCCGGGCTACGGCAGTTCGGCCCCCTATCCCGAGGCGATGGTCGAGGGCGAGCAGCGCGTCAACCTGGCGTACGGCGCCGTCAATCGCATTCTCGGCGAACGACCCAGCGGCGCAGGTTTGTTCGTGATGGGCCACTCCGGCGGCTGTGAACTGACGATGCGGATGGCGGCCGACGAGCGCGGCGCCGATCTGCTCGGCATCGAACTGGCCGGCACCGGCCGCCACTATCATCCGGCTGCCCGCGAAATGCTGAAGACGGCGACGCGAGAACGCCGACCGTCCGGGTTACGTGCACTGTTGTGGCATCCGGAGCGGCTGTATCCGCCCGAAATCCTCACGGGGGTCACGGTTTCCCCGTCAGCCCCCGCCTACGAAGACCGGATGGTATCGGACTGGGCCCGCCAAACCTTCCCAACGCTGGCCCCCGGCGTGCGGGTACCGGTGCACTTCAGTATCGCGGAACACGAAAAGGTGTGGCAGACCGACGATTCGGCGGTGGAGGAGGTCACCGCGATGTTCTCTGCCGCGCCGCGCTTCACCGTGCACAGGCAACTCGACGCGGGGCACAACATCAGCCTCGGCCACACCGCCGCCGACTATCACGCGGAAGTGGTTGCGTTCGTGGAGGAATGCGTGGCGGCTGCCACGGAGGAAGAGGCGGCCGGCTGATGCACGTCGGATTCATCGGATTGGGCAGTCAGGGTGGGCCCATGGCCCGGCGGATCATCGAGGGCGGCTTCGCGACCACGCTGTGGGCACGCCGACCCGCAACGATTGAGGCCTTCGCCGACACCCCCGCGGAAGTCGCCCAGTCACCGGCCGAACTCGCCGCGGCCAGCGATCTGATCTGCCTCTGTGTCGTCGGCGAAGCCGACATCGAGGAAATCACCCACGGAGAGCACGGGCTGCTCACGGGGCTCAAGCCCGACAGCGTGATTGCGGTGCACAGCACGGTGCACCCCAACACCTGCAAAGCGCTGGCGAAAGAGGCCAGTGGCAAGGGTGTTTCGGTGATCGACGCACCGGTCAGCGGCGGCGGTCCGGCGGCCGATGAGGGCCGCCTGATGGTGATGGTCGGTGGCGAGTCCAATGCTGTCGAACGCTGCCGTCCGGTCTTTGAAACCTATGGCGATCCGGTGGTCCACCTCGGCGAACTGGGCTCCGGGCAAACCACCAAACTGCTCAACAACTTGTTGTTCACCGCCCACCTGGGCACCGCGGCCACCGCCCTTTCGCTGGCGCAGTCCCTTGGCGTGGCCCCAGACCGGCTTATCGAAGTCGTCTCACGCGGCAGCGGAAACAGCTTTGCTCTCAATGCGATTGATGGGGCCGGCGGACTGGACCGGCTGGCCGGCCTGGCCGGCACGCTGCTGCAGAAGGACGTCCGGCTGGTCGTCGACCTCGCCGAGGCGGCTGCCGCCCGTGCGGGCGTCGTGCTCGATGCGGCCGACGCCGCCCTCACCCTGATGGATCACCCCCGGTGAAAGTCGGGTTCATCGGCGCTGGGCGGATGGGCCGCGCCATGGTGGCACGTCTCGCGGCCGGCGGCCACGACGTCCGGGTGTTGGTCCGCGACCCGGCGGATCACGCCAAGCGGCGCGATCTCGAGCAGCTGGGCGCGGCCGTGGTGTACGAGATGGCCGACGCCGCCGCGCAGGCCGACGTGGTGGTGCTCTGCGTGTTCACCTGACGAACAGGTGCGCCAGGTCTGCCTGGACAGCGCTCTGCTGTCAACCATGGGGCCGGGGTCGACGCTGGTCGTGCACACCACGGCCAGCCCGAAAACGATCGAGGCCGTCGCCGCCCGCACCGACGCTGTCGATGTCGTCGATGCGCCGGTCAGCGGAGGCCCGCACGACATCGCGGCGGGCAAGCTGACGCTGTTCGTGGGCGGCGCCGACGACACCGTGGCACGGCTGCAACCGATATTGGGCTGCTACGGCGATCCGGTCCTGCACGTCGGCCCGATCGGCGCCGGTCAGACGGTGAAGCTGGTCAACAACGCGCTGTTCGCCGGTCACATCGGGCTGCTCGCGGAGTCAATTCGGCTGGGCGAGCGACTTGGCGTCCCGGAGTCGACCGTGCTGGGGCGCTGGCCCACGGCAGCGCCACCAGCCGGGTGCTGGACATTGTGGCCGCACGGGGTTCGGTCGCGGGGTTCATCGAGGTGGCCGGGGAGTTCGTCGGCAAGGACGTCGCACTCGTTCGTAGCATCGCCGAGGACCTCGGCAGCGACCTCGGCGCCTTGGACGACGTCATCGAAGTTATCGGTGCCGGCGGAAAGGTCTGACATGACGCAACTGGGGTCCTTTTCGGTTCGCCATGAAAGCGCTACCGTTAGCGTTACAGTCAGGCATTCGATCGTAACGGTTCCAGCCCGCCCCAACCCTCACCGCTGAGGAGGATGTCAGTGACAAAACCGAAGATCGTCTTCGATCCGTATTCCGAGGACTACTACAACAACCCGTTCGACATATATCGACAGATGCGCGAGGAAGCGCCGCTGTATTACGACGAGAAAGAGGACTTCTACGCGCTGACTCGCCACGAAGACGTGGCGGCGGCATTTAAAGACTTCGAGACGTACTCCTCGGCACGCGGCTGCGACCTTGCCATGGTGCGTAGAGGCATATCGCCCGAGCAGAAGTCGATTATCTTCATGGACCCGCCGGAACACCGCCATATGCGCAGCCTGCTCAACAAGGCGTTCACGCCTCGGGCCGTTCAATCCCAGCGCGAAACAATCATCGAGGTGATCGACAAGTACCTGGGCGCGATCAGCTCCGACAGCTTCGACATCGTGCAGGACTTCTCCGGACCTTTCCCGGTCGAGGTTATTACCCGGATGGCCGGGGTGCCGGAGGAATACCGCCAGCAGGTGCGGCACTGGATCGACACCAGCCTGCATCACGAACCCGGACAGATCGAAGTCAGCGAAGCCGGCATGCAAGCCAACATCGACACGGCGATGTATTACTTCGGCCTGATCCAGGAGCGGCGCGCAGAGCCGCAGGACGACATGATCAGCAGACTGATCGCGGCCGAGATCCCCGGCGAGGACGGCCAGACTCGGCAGCTCGATGATATTGAAATCACAGGTTTTGCAACGCTTTTGGGCGGAGCGGGTGCCGAGACCGTCACCAAGCTGATCGGAAACGCGGCGGTCATCTTCGCCCGTCACCCCGACCAGTGGCAGAAGCTGCAGGAAGACCGCGACAAGATTCCCGGAGCCGTCGAAGAGCTATTGCGCTACGAGGGTCCGGTCCAATACAACGTCCGCTACACCCTCCAGGAGGCACACGTCAGCGGTGGCGTGATTCCGCCATTCAAGCCGGTGTTTCTCTGCGGCGCCGCAGCGAACCGCGATCCGGAAGCCTTCACCGACGCCGACACATTCGACATCGAGCGCGACCAGACCGAGGCACAGCACGTCGGTCTCGGGTATGGAATTCACAGCTGCCTGGGCGCGGCACTGGCCCGCCTGGAAAGCAGGATCGCGCTGGAGCGGCTGGTCGACTTCATGCCGCGCTACGAGGTGGACTGGGCCGGGTGCAAACGGGTGAACATGCAAAACGTCGCGGGCTGGAAGAACGTGCCCCTCAAGGTGCTTCGATAAGGGGGTCACGATGACGAAGAAGATCGAAGTCGATTGGGGACTCTGCGAGAGCAACGGCGTCTGCATGGGCATCAATGCGGATATCTTCGAACTCGGCGACGACGACATGCTGACCGTCCACCAGGAAGAGGTCACCCCGGAGAACGAGGCCGACGTGCGCGAGGCCGTCCGTCAATGCCCCCGGCAGGCTATCGCGATCGTGGGAGACTAGCGATCAGAACCCGGCGAGGATGACTGCGTTGCAGTCTGCGGCTGCTTGGCGCAGTTTCGCCGCCTTCTGGTAGCCCTCGGATTCGTACCAGGCGCGGGCGGCGTCGACCGACTCGAACTCCAGCACGACGGTCTGGTCACCGTGCCAGTTGCCCTCAATGACTTTGGGCGCGGTGTCCACCGCGAGAATGGTGGCACCGCTCATTGCCGAACCGGCGGCCTTGCCGTAAGCCTTCATTCCCTCCGGGTCCTTGATGGCCTCGGTAAGGATCACATAGCCCTTTGCCACTCGAATCTCCCTACTCGCCGTGTATTTCGTTATTTCTCGCTGATGGCCTGCTCGGGACAGCACTCGATGGCTTCCTGAGTCGCGGCTTCCAATTCCGTTGGGACATCTGAATCTATCGCTTCGACGTACCCGTCGTCGGTGAGGCTGAACACGTCCGGGCAGAGCGTAAGACACATCCCGTGACCGCGACAGCGCTGATCGTCTACCCAGACCTTCATGCCAGCGTGAACTCCAAGTGCAATTCGGTTAGGCCGCGCAAAATGTACGTCGGAACATATTGATAGCGGCGATCATTCGCCGGCCCGTGAACATCCGAGTTGATCCTGATGTCGGTCGTGCGGTCCAGCAGCCGTTCGATCGCCACCCGGGTTTCGGCGCGCGCCAGTGGCGCGCCGGGGCAGCTGTGGATGCCACGGCCGAACGAGATGTGCTGACGAGCGTTCTTGCGTTCCGGGTCGAAGGTGGTGGGGTCGTCGAACCGGCGCGGATCGCGGTTGGCGGCCGCCTGCACGATCATCACGGTGGTGCCGGCGGGCAGGTCGACGCCACCGACGTTGACCGGCTTGCGGTTCATCCGGAAGTCGCCCTTGACGGGGCTTTCGTGGCGAAGCGACTCTTCGATGAAGTTCGGAAGCAGGCTCCGGTCCTTGCGCAACTGCGCCTGGATGTCGGGGCGCTCCCCGAGCGTCTGCAGCGCGGCCCCGAGAAGACGCACGGTGGTCTCCTGGCCCGCCGAGAAGACGTTCGCCGCGACGCGCGCCACGTCTTCGACCTCGGGCATCGAGCCGTCGTGGCGTGTTCCCGCTGAAGGAGTCCAACCAGTTTTAGAGTCCTGTGGTCCGATGTCGGGCCGAGAAGGGACGATGAAACGTATGGCTGGTCGGAAGCGGCATTCCGCGGAGGACATCGTGCGCAAGCTGCGCCGGGCAGATGAGTTGGCTGCCGAAGGCAAGACGGGTGAGGAGATCGCCGCCGAGCTGGAGGTGTCTGCGGCGACGTTGTACAACTGGCGGCGCGCCTACGGCGGGATGGACACCGACGCCGCCAGAGAACTCAAAGAGCTGCGCGAGCAGAACGCCCGACTCAAGCGGCTGCTGGCCGAAGCTGAGCTGGTCAAAGACGCACTGCGGGAGGTAGGGAAGGGAAAATTCTGAGCCCAGCTGCCAAGCGCCGCGCCGTCGACATGCTCACCACCACGTTGGGCATGTCGCAACGGTTGGCGTGCAAAGCAGTTGGGCTGGCCCGCTCCACGCACCGCCGCCTCCCGCAAGCGCAGACTCCGGCTGATCCCGATGCCGATATGCGGGCCTGGTTGCGTTCCTACGCCACGAAAAACCCGTGCCATGGGTTCCGGCGCGCCTGGGCCGCGCTGCGCTACGACGAGCGCCGCGAGGTCAACAAGAAGAAGATCCATCGCCTGTGGCGCGAAGAGGGATTGCAGGTGAAGGTGATCTCGCCGCGCAAGCGGGCCGGGGTGTCGTCGATCCCGCCGGTTGAGGCCGATGCCCCGAACGTGGTGTGGGCGATCGACTTCCAGTTCGACTCCACCACCGACGGCAAGGCGATCAAGATTGCCTCGATGGTCGACGAACGCACCCGTGAATCGCTGCTGCATCTGGTGGAACGCTCGATCACCGCCCACCGGCTCGTTGACGAGCTCAAGACGGTGTTCGCCGTGGCCGGCGGTCCGCCGAAGGTGCTGCGGATGGACAACGGGCCTGAGTTCATTTCTCAAGCGTTGCAACAGTTTTGCGACCGCAAGGTCGGCACGTCCTATATCCCGCCCGGAACGCCGTGGAACAACGGACACATCGAATCCTTCAACAACCGACTACGCAAGGAGTGCCTCAACCGCAATCACTGGAACACCCTGTTCGAAGCCCGCGTGGTCATCGGTGACTTCAAGACCGAACACAATCATCGACACCGCCACTCATCGCTGGGCTACCGAACACCGGCCGAGTACGCTGCGGCATGCAGGTGCACCCACACCCCGGTGGCCTGCGAGATCAACTGAATCCGGAACCAAAAACACCCCGACTCTAAACGCGGGTGGACTCAGTAACGGGGACTCGCCAGTCGGGGAAGGGCGTGCGTCGGAAAAGGGTCACCCTGTGGCACGTTGCCATTTCGCGCAGCGTCTCTTCCCGGAAGATGTCTTTATATCGGTTGATCATGGTGCCGTGAAACGTCGGGGCTAGTAACTGCCGACGCCGGCGGTGATCGGGACCATCGAGGGCGATCAACGACCCCGATCCGAGAATTAACTCCAACCGGGTGCAAGGCGGCCGATATCGCAAACGTTAGCTTTGAACACGTCCCTTGCCAGAGATGGATCAGCGACGAAGACAGAGCGTCCATACATCGGAAGCCACAGAGAGAAGACGTCGCCATACCGACGCACGCAGGCATCAATAGTTTCTTTTCGGTGTGTCAAATACCGAGCGGCGTACCACGGTGTTGCTATCCCGGGACCAGGGGGGAAAGCGACGGCTCCCATCGTTCGCAGTCTCCGCAAGTCGTTTGCGCCGGCTCCTTCCAGGTAAGAGGGTGCCTGCGTCGGTGTCCGGTGAGTCGAAGGCGAAGACTCGGCCATCATTTGTTCAACGTCCTTTCCTCTATTTGGCTTCGGGGGCCGTATGGAAACCGCACTGCGCCCGCCTGCAGGCGGTGGCGACCGCGTCAACCGGGTCGCCGATGTCAGATTGTCCGGATTGGCTGACCGTTAGGACGCGATTGGACTTTCCGCGGCCACCAGAACCAGCGTCCGAGACTCGCGGCGATCGCCGGGGTCATGAGTGCCCGCACAACGAGCGTGTCGAACAGCAAGCCCAGGCAGATTGTTGTTCCGACCTGTCCGATTGCGCGTAGGTCGCTGGCCAGCAGTGAGGCCATCGTGAACGCGAACACGAGGCCGGCGGACGTCACGACTTGGCCTGTGAGATCGGCGCGGGACTTAAGACTGGAATCATCCGTGGCATGGCCAACTCTTCTTGGAACCGAGATACCAGCAGCAGGTTGTAGTCGGATCCCACCGCCAACAAAACGATCACGCTGAATGCCAGCACAATCCAATTCAGTTGAAGATGTAGAAGATGTTGCCAGATGAGCACTGACAGCCCGAATGCGGAGCCCAAGGATAACGCTACGGTGCTGACGATTACGCAGGGCAGCGACTAACGCTCGCGTGACGACCACCATGATGATGGAGATTAAAATTACGGTGGCTAACGCTGCAATCATCAGGTCGTAGATCGCGCCGTCGCGTATGTCTTTATAGGTCGCCGCAGTGCCGGCGAGATCGATCTTGGCGTTGGCCAAGGAGGTCAACTTCAGGGCCTCTTGAGCAGCTTTGCGCTCGGCATCGACGGTTGAGATGCCCTGCGTGGTAGCGGGGTCAGCGTCATGAGTGATGATCATTCGGGCGGCTTTGCCGTCCGGGGACACCATGAGTTTTAAGCCTGTCTGGAAATCTGGATTGCTGAAAGCCTCCGGTGGCAAGTAGAAAAAGTCGTCGATCTTAGCGGCGTCGAATGCCTGGCCCATGACCCATGAGTTGTCGGTCAGACGGCCCGTCTGTGTTATTAGACTATTGAATGTGCTGTAGATCGTCAGTGTCGTCTGTTGAATGGACTTCGAGATAGCGATCATCGGCGGTAACTGGGTGAGCAGGCCATGGGTGACCTCGTCGAGCTTGTTTGCGTCGTTGATTAGTGGGTCAGTGTTCTGGGAAAGCTGGTCGACGCCGTCCATTGCCTGGTAAAGTGACCTAACTGCCCAGCAGATCGGTATATCAAAACAATGCTTATCCCAATAAAAAATAGCTGCGGACCGATCTGGAGAAATCGTCAAAATCTGCGAGACGGTCCCTGATTTCCTGCCCGGTGACTTGCAACTTCTTGAGATCGCCAGCCGTATCATGACTTACATCTGCTAATTGGCGGGTCAATTCATATGTGCGCTGCAGAGTTGCGATCATGGTGCCCAGGTCGTCGCTCAGCTTAAGCGTATCGGCTAACCGGCGTGTAAGAAATTGTATATTGCTCGTGATCGGTACGCTTTGCATGCTTACTTGAAATGGTATCGAACCATGTTCGAGCGGAGTCCCGAGCGGCCTGGTGATACTCTGCACTCGCGCAATCCCAGGTACCCGGAAGATATTTTTCGCTACCCGCTCAAGCACCAGCATATCGGTGGGATTACGAAGATCATGATCTGCTGAGATCATCAAAATATCGGGATCCAGCCGCGCAGCGGTGAAATGCTGCTCAGCGGCGCCGTACGCGATATTGGATGGCAAGCTTTTCGGAATGTAGTCGCGGTCGTCATAGCCGGGGTCGTAGCCGACCAGACCGAGCAACGCGATGAAGGCCACCACGAGCGCCCCGGTAAGAATAGGTACGGGCCAGCGGACAATCGCAGTCCCCAGGCGTCGCCATCGCCGCGCGTTCAGCCGGCGCTTGGGGTCCAGCAGGCCGAAACGACTCGCCACCGTGAGGACAGCCGGCCCCAGGGTGAGAGCCGCCGCAAGCACCACGACTAGCGCGAGCGATGTGGGAACACCCAACGTGCTGAAATAGTTCAGCCGCGTGAAAGCCAAGCAAGAGGTGGCTCCAATGATGGTCAGGCCCGACGCCAAGATGACCTTGTTGACGCCGCCAAATGCGGTGTAGTAAGCGGTCTCCCGATCCACGCCCGCATTACGCGCTTCGTGATAACGGCCGATGAGAAAGATTGCGTAGTCGGTTCCCGAGGCGATAGCCAGAGAGATGACCATGTTGACCGAAAACCCTGACAGGTCAAGATGGCCGTGCAGGCGGAGGAAGGCAATTAGTCCCTTGGCGCTAGATAATTCAATAAAAAAAGAATAGGATGATCAATACGGTAGATATGGAACGATAAAAGAACAGCAAAATCATCGTGATCACTAGAATGGTCACCGGCGTCAGCTTGGTCAGACTCTGATTACCGGATTCGAGCGTGTCCGCCAGCAACACCCCATGGCCAGCAACGTATGCCTTGACGCCGTTCGGCGGCTTCGACTGCGCGACGATTTTGCGGACCGCGTCGGCAGACTCGTTCCCACGCGCCCCGCCTTGATTGACAGCCAGATTGATTAGCACATAGGCGGCGCGCCCATCAACGCTCTGGACGCCAGCTGAGGTAATCCGCTTATGCCAAAAGGTGGCGATATGTTCGACATGTTTTGTATCCTGGCCAATCTGTCGCAACAAAGACTCATAATAGCGGCCGGCATCGTCGTCCAACTCTTTGGCGCCGATCAGGATGACCATGGCAATATTGTCGGAGTCGTCCTCCTTAAATTTTTGACCGATGCTTTTCGTCGCCTGCACCGAGGGTGCATCCGCAGGAGACAACGGGACCGAAACCGCGTCTCCGACTTTCTCCAACGGCGGGACGAGCACGGTCAAGACGACCGCGAGCGTCAGCCAGGCCAGGATGATCGGCACCGACAACCGACGAATCGTGCGCGCCAGCCGTTGACGCCCGACGAGCCCGTCGCTCATCCGGACTTCACTAGGCACGACGTCTGCGCATTGACTTGGTGAGAGCTTTGCTGTTCTTCAAGTTGCCCG
Organism: uncultured Actinomycetota bacterium; assembly: GCA_963712615.1. Lineage (GTDB taxonomy): Bacteria > Actinomycetota > Actinomycetes > Mycobacteriales > Mycobacteriaceae > Mycobacterium. The sequence goes on along the minus strand of CAVQIO010000002.1, from coordinate 4,597,878 downwards.
TTCACCAGAATGCGACAACCAATCGAGTCGCTATCACCCTGCGCCACAACATAAGCGAATATCCCTGGTGTCCGCGCCGTAATCGTATGCGACCACGGCAGTGTCATAAAGGTGACTTGCTGCGACTGGACATTTTCGTCGAAGTAGCTACTTCGATCTGAAAAACCGTTAGTGGTCGTGTGATGGCGGGTCGGGTGTCGTGGTCGGGTTGCTCGGGTGTCGGTTTCATGCGGCGAGGGTGCCGATCTTGACTAGGTTGTGGGTGAAGACGCCGTGTCCGCACCAGGTTCGGGCTCCGTTGATGCCGGTGAGTTCGGTGCGGTTCCAGCCGTAGCTTCGTTTGATGTGGTTGATGCGTCCTTCGGATCCGGTTCGCCATTTGATCTTGTCGCGGAAGGCTCGTCGGTGTTCGAACTCACGGCGTGCCGCACTGGGTTTGCTCATGCGGGGGATCGCCACGCTGCGTACGCCAAGGTCGTGTAGGTCGCGTTCCACCGATGGCTGGCCGTAACCGCGGTCGGCGGTGACCGCTCGCGGCGTGCGCCCGGCGCGGGTGGTGATCCGTGCGATCGCCGGGGCCAGCTGAGGCGCGTCGGCCGGGTTACCGACCTCGACGTTGTGATCGAGGATCACGCCGTCGGCGTTGTCGACGATCTGAGCCTTGTAGCCGAACTCGACGGGCTTGCCTAGGCGTCCCTTGCGGATTGGGCGGGCGTCGACGTCGTGCAGGCTCACCACCCGACTCGCCGACTCGGGCATCACCCCGGCCAGGCGGCTACGGGTCTGAGCCACAATGCGTTCCGCGGTTCCCACGACGGACTGTAGGCGGTTGATCGCCCGATGCAGCCGGCCCTTGCGGTGCCCGCTGGCACCGCGGAGTGCGCGCCGGGCGTTGCGGATCACCCCGGTGGCCTCGCGCATGGCTGCTTCGGTGATCCCGGCCAGTTCACCGGTGATCCGCCGTACCGCGGCCTGGGCCGCATCGCGCTGTTGCTCACCGCGCAGCTTCAACTTCGCGGCGATCGAGCGGGCCCGCCGCCCGGCCGAGCGCCGCCGATCCCGTGACGCAGTGCCACTCGCGCCTCCGGCGGCCTTGATCCGCGCCACGCTGCGGGCCATCGAACCGATCGCCTTGGCCAACAGACCCGAATCAGTCGGATAGGCCACCGCTGCGGCAATGACGGTGGTGTCAGCGCGAACCTTGTCAGTACGCAGCAGCTTGGCCGCGGCCGCCTTGGCCAGCAGCGCCTCGTTGAGCCCGGTGACCGCGTCGTCGCCGCAGCGGGTGGTGATCTTCATCAACGTGGTCGGATGCGGCACCCGGGTACCGAACGGGATCCGACAAAACCGCTGCCAGGAAATCGAATCGGACACCTCTCGGCACAACGACTCATAGCCCAGCCGGTAGCGGAACTTCAGAAACATCAACCGCAGATAGGTCTCCACTGGGATCGACGGCCGACCGATCCGGGCATCGAAATGCGCCGCGAACGGACCGAAGAACACCGGATCATCCAGCAGCGCATCCACCCGGCCCAACTCCACGGGCAACACCAACAACTCAGGCGGCAGGATCGAATCCCACAACGTCGGCTGGTCGTTTACAGTTCTGAGCACGATGGCCTCAATCCCTTCTCGCCAAGGGGTTGAGGCCATCTTCTCGCCAAAAACACCTAGGTCAGGGACCGCCACGCCCCGACTTTTTCAGGTCGAAGTAGCTAACGACTCCGATGGTCCCGGCGGGTCCGGTGATTTCATAAGTGGCGCTCTTGGGTGGGTTTGGTGCGGTCTCGCCACGGCGATCCAGCGTCGGCGCACCGGTCTGGGTACCAAAAACCCCGTGGAGTCGGTAGATAACGATCCCGCCCGCGGTAAGCGAAACGACGACGAACATTGAGACCCAGGCCCGCTTCAGGATATTCAACTCTCAACCCCTTCGCTGCATCGGAATCTTCGGGTTCGCCCGGCCGCCATCACACCGTGCCCCCCGCCACCCACCTGCCGCGGAACGATAGCACCGGGCCGTAACCAAGGGCTAGCCACCGACGATCACCGCACGATCGATGGCCGTGATTTTGGTAGCCCAGGCCATGCGATGATTTACCCACCAGCGCCCGCCTCTACCATCGAACTCTGTTGAGTACCAAACACATTCGTATATGTCCGCAACCGACTGCACTGGTTCGAATGCAACAAACGCGAAAAGTCTGACATTCGTGAAATCTATTTATGAGCTTCGCGGGTTCGTCGCTCCATTACCCGTCCGCAGTGCCCCGGATGTTGTTGGCGGTGCCCGCTTGCGGTGCAAGGTCCTGCGCCAGAAGGCATGTGGCGCGCCATCCGGTGGTGATATCGCGGTCGACGGTCACGAAGTGACTGGATCCAGATCGCGAGGGTTGAACGGCAACAAGGGATCCGCAACTTTTCAATGGTTGTTGTTGTGCCGCCGCTTAAGCGGTCCGCGCCGAGAACAATGCAGGACAGCGGCTGAGCGGGGTGATGATCGACAACGCGAAGCACCCGAATCGCCGTCGTCGCCAATGGCGACACCGCCGCTGATGGAACTCCCCTCCCGCACGCGCTGCGAGAAGCAACGAACTGGGTCGGGGTCGACATGATCTTCGATCCCGTCGGCGGTGCGCAGGGCACCGCGGCCATGACCGCCCTGGCACGCGACGGCCGCATCTGGCCGTCGGTTTCGCCAGCGGCGCGTGGCCAACCCCCGACGTCCAACGATGGTCCTGACGAATACGACGCTGGTTGGTGTGCTTGCGGCGGGCTACGGCCGTGAACACGTCGAAGGGTTCCTGCGGGGCCTCGAGGAATTGGTCGCCGCCGGTGCCATCCAGCACGCGGTAGCTGACCGGGTGTCGTTCGGGGATACCCCCGAAACGCTCACACGACTTGGTGCACGGAAAGTCCCCGGCAAGATCATCGCCAAAATCGACGGCACCTGACGTCGTGAGCGACGGTGCCACGTGCGGACATTTCCACTGGTGGCAGGTACTGGATTCGAACCAGTGTAGGCGTAAGCCGACGGATTTACAGTCCGCTCCCATTGGCCGCTCGGGCAACCTGCCGCCTAGCAGGTTACAACGAGCGGGTAGACAATTCACAAACGGCTAGCAGCAAGGAGGAGAGGCGATCGCATGGCCGACTCATCGTTCGACATCGTCAGCAAGCTCGATCGGCAAGAGGTCGACAACGCGCTTAACCAGGCCGCCAAGGAGCTATCCACCCGCTTCGACTTCCGCGGCACCGACACCAAGATCGCGTGGAAGGGCGACGAGGCCGTCGAGCTGACGTCGTCCACCGAGGAGCGCGTCAAGGCCGCCGTCGACGTGTTCAAGGAAAAGCTGATTCGCCGCGACATTTCGATGAAGGCCTTCGACGCCGGTGAGCCGCAAGCCTCGGGCAAGACCTTCAAGGTCACCGGAACCCTCAAGCAGGGCATCGACAGCGAGAACGCGAAGAAGATCACCAAGCTCATCCGCGACGACGGGCCCAAGACCGTCAAGACCCAGATCCACGGCGACGAAATCCGCGTCACGAGTAAGAAGCGTGACGACCTGCAGGCCGTCCAAGCGCTGGTGAGGCAGGCCGACGTGGATGTGGCAGTGCAGTTCGTGAACTACCGCTAGCCTGCGCGCACCGGCACGTCGCGATGACGGATAAGTGTCCGCAGTGCGGTTTCGTCTACGACCTCACTGCGGCCGGGGCCGCCGGGGAGGCCATTAACGCGCGGGTCGGTGCCGCCGTGGCCATCTTGAGCGACGGCGAGGTGGACGTGCGATCCAGGCGGCAACCCGCGGTGTGGTCTCCGCTGGAGTACGGATGTCATCTGCGAGACATGCTGCTTGTCCAGCGCGAGCGCGTGCTTGCCGCCCTTCGCGTGGATCGGCCGGACTGCACCGCGATGGGACGCGACGAGCGGGTGGTGCACGACGGGTATGCCGACCAGGAGCCCGCCGACGTGGCCCGTCAGCTCGGTGACGCCGCACTGATGTTCGGCAACGTGTTGCGCCGCTTGTCCGCCGACGACTGGGACCGCGCGGTTGTCTGCCACTTCCCCGAAACCAGCCTAAGGTCGTTGCGGTGCGTCGCCGTGCACACCATGCACGAAGCGCAACACCATCTCGGCGACATCAGCGGCCAGGTGTGATTCGCCGGGTTCGCTCATCCGACCAGCCGCTCGGTTCTAGGCTAGTGACGAGTCCCACAATTCGAGCGAGGTTTCACGATGACCCCTGAGGCCGGCAACTTCGACGTCACCATCGTCGGCGCCGGGATCTCCGGTATCGGCGCTGCCTATCGGATCGCCGAGCGCAATCCCGACATGACGTACGCAATCCTGGAGCGTCGCGAGCAGATCGGCGGCACCTGGGATCTGTTCCGGTATCCCGGCGTGCGTTCCGACAGCAGCATCTTCACGCTGTCGTTCCCCTTCGAGCCCTGGACCCGGAAGGAAGGCGTCGCCGACGGCGAGCACATCCGCGAATACCTGACGGCCACCGCGCATAAATACGGCATCGATCGCCACATCAAGTTCAACAGCCACGTCCGCTCGGCGGACTGGGATTCGTCCACCGACACCTGGACGGTCACCGTCGAGCAAGGCGGCGCCCGCATGGTTTACCGCAGCAAGTTCGTGTACTTCGCCTCCGGCTACTACAACTACGACGAGGGCTACACCCCGGACTTCCCGGGCATCGAGCGGTTCGGCGGCACCGTCGTCCATCCCCAGCACTGGCCCGAGGATCTGGACTGCACCGGGAAGGAGATCGTGGTGATCGGCAGCGGTGCCACCGCGGTCACCTTGCTCCCCTCGCTGTCGGAGCGGGCCGCGAAAGTGACGATGCTGCAGCGCTCGCCGACGTACCTGATTTCGGCGCCGAAGTACAGCAAGATCACCACGGTCGCTCGTGCTCTGTTGCCCGGCAAGGCATCTCATCGGGCTATCCGGATGTACAACGCATTGACCGAAGCGGTGTTCTTCTTCATCTCCCGCAAGATTCCTGGCTTGATCAAGTCGCTGCTGCGGCGCAAGGCGGTCGACAGCCTGCCCGACGGGTACGCCGTCGACGTCCACTTCAAGCCGCGATACAACCCGTGGGACCAGCGGATGTGCCTAATCCCCGACGCCGACCTGTACAACTCGATTGCCGAGGGCGGCGCCGACGTCGTCACCGATGAGATCGACCATGTCGACGCCACCGGTATCGCGCTGAAATCCGGCACGCACCTCGACGCCGACATCATCGTCACCGCCACCGGCCTGCAACTGCAGGCGCTCGGCGGGGCCGCGATCAGCCTGGACGGCGAAAGAGTCGATCACCGCCAGCGTTTCGTCTACAAGGCACACATGCTCGAAGACGTACCCAACCTGTTCTGGTGCGTGGGCTACACGAACGCGTCCTGGACGCTGCGGGCCGACATCACCGCCCGTGCCACGGCCAAACTGATGGCGCACATGGCTTCTCACGGTTACGCCCATGCCTATCCACACCGCGGCAACGAGCCGATGGCCGAGAAGCCGTCCTGGGATATCAACGCCGGCTATGTGAAGCGCTCGGCGCATGAGCTGCCGAAGTCGGGCACCAAGCGGCCATGGAATGTGCGGCAGAACTACCTCGCCGACGCCCTCGACTACCGGTTCGACCGTATCGAGGAGGCCATGGAATTCGGCCGTGTCGGCGACCGGGTGCCGGTGGCGGGCTAGGTTCCCTACGCGGCCGCCGACCCGGGCCCCGCACTCCGAGTGAACTGCTCCGGGGTGAACTGCCACTAAATGTGAGGTTTCGGCAATACGCTGAACTCCATGGCAGCCGAGAAGCGCGAACCCGAAGTCGTTGTCCTTGGAGGCGGTTCCTGGGGAACCACGGTGGCGTCCATCTGCGCACGCCGAGGACCGACGTTGCAGTGGGTGCGCTCTGATGAGACCGCCGACGACATCAACGGGCAGCACCGCAACACTCGCTACCTCGGAAACGACGTCGTCCTGAGCGACACGCTGCGCGCCACCACCGACTTCTCCGAGGCCGCCAATTGTGCCGACGTCGTCGTGATGGGCGTGCCTTCGCACGGATTCCGCGGTGTGCTCACCGAATTGGGTAAAGAACTGCGGCCCTGGGTGCCGGTGGTGTCGCTGGTCAAGGGGCTAGAGCAGGGCACCAATATGCGGATGTCGCAGATCATCGAGGAAGTACTGCCCGGTCATCCGGCCGGCATCCTGGCCGGCCCGAACATCGCCCGCGAGGTGGGCGAAGGCTACGCCGCCGCGGCAGTACTGGCGATGCCCGACCAGCATTTGGCGACCCGGCTGGCGGCGTTGTTCCGCACCCGGCGCTTCCGCGTGTACACGACCGACGACGTGGTCGGCGTCGAGATGGCCGGGGCACTGAAGAACGTCTACGCCATTTCGGTCGGGATGGGTTACTCCCTGGGCATCGGCGAGAACACCCGCGCACTTGTCATCGCCCGGGCCCTGCGCGAGATGACGAAGATGGGCGTGGCGTTGGGTGGCAATCCGGACACCTTCCCCGGGCTGGCCGGTCTCGGCGACTTGATCGTCACCTGCACCAGCCAGCGCAGCCGAAACCGCCACGTCGGTGAACAACTCGGCGCGGGCAAGTCGATCGAGGAGATCATCGCCTCGATGAACCAAGTCGCCGAGGGCGTCAAGGCCGCCAGCGTGATCATGGAGTTCGCCAATGAGTTTGGGTTGAACATGCCCATCGCCCGCGAAGTCGATGGGGTGATCAACCACGGCTCGTCGGTCGAGCAGGCCTACAGCGGCCTGATCGCCGAGGTCCCGGGACACGAGGTGCACGGCTCCGGGTTCTAGTCGAGCCCGAATAGCCCTGCGCCGCAGGCTAGTTGGCGCCAAGTATCTACGCAGATCGGAAACGCAGCGCCACGCCGTTCATGCAGTAGCGCAGACCCGTGGGTTGGGGGCCATCGTTGAAGACGTGGCCGAGGTGGCCGCCGCAACCGCTGCACCTCGGTGCGTGCCATGCCCAGGCCGTTGTCCGACTGCTCGAGTACGGCGCCGCCCAAGGCTTTCCAGAAGCTCGGCCAGCCGGTGCCGCTGTCGAACTTGGTGGTTGACGAGAACAGATCCTGTGCACAGCCCGCGCAACCGAAGGTTCCGGACCGGTGCTCATCGTTGAGCGGACTGCTGTAGGGCTGCTCGGTGGCCGCCGTACGAAGCACGGCATACTGCTGTGGCGTCAGAAGTTGCCGCCACTCCGCGTCGGTGTGATTGACCTCGAATGTTTCGGGCAAAGGGCCCGGCGCACCGGCCGCAATGGAGGCGGTCAGTGTGCTACACCCGACGAGCACGCCGAGACCCGTGGTGCCGAGCAGCATCCGCCGTCGGGTCAGTGCCGGCACGAGTGCGGTGGTGTCGAAGCAGTCATCTTTCCCACCATAGGCCGATCACGCGGTGCGTCGACGGCTTTGATCGCACCTGCGATAGCGACTGCGTCAGCCCCGCGCCATTTCTTCCAGCCGGCGGATGCGGTCCTCGATCGGCGGGTGCGTCGAGAACATCGAGCCGATGCGGTCACCCGCACGGAACGGGTTGGCAATCATCAGATGCGCCTGGGTGGCCAGCCGTGGCTCGGGCGGCAACGGGGCCGCCTGCACGCCGCCGGAAATCTTGCGCAGCGCCGACGCCAAAGCCAGGGGGTCGCCGGTCAATAGGGCGCCCGACTCGTCGGCCTGGTACTCCCGAGATCGGGACACGGCCAGCTTCACCACCGTCGCCGCGATCGGGCCCAGCAACGCAACCAGCAGCAGCGCAAAGGGATTCTCGCCATCGCGGTTGCCACCGAACATGCCAGCCCACAAAGCCATGTTCGCCAGGGCAGTGATCACCCCCGCCAGCGCGCCGGCCACACAGGAGATCAGAATGTCGCGGTTGTAGACGTGCGACAGCTCGTGGCCCAGCACGGCGCGCAGCTCGCGTTCAGTGAGGATGTCCAGGATGCCGGTGGTGCAGCAGACCGCGGCGTTACGCGGGTTGCGCCCGGTGGCGAAGGCGTTGGGTGCGTTGGTGTCGCTGATGTACAGCCGGGGCATCGGTTGGTGGGCGGTGGTGGCCAGCTCGCGCACGATCCGATAAATCATCGGTGCCTGCAGCTCGGAAACCGGCTGCGCGCGCATCGCCCGCAACGCCAGCTTGTCGCTGTTGTAGTACGTGTAAACGTTCATGCCGATGGCGAACAACACCGCCAGCCACATCATCGTCGGCCCGAACAACCGCCCGGCGAACACGATCATCGCGGACATACCGGCCAATAGGAGGAAGGTCTTCAGCCTGTTGGCATGGGGATGCCAGGTCATCGTGCCCTCCTTGCAAAGACTTGGAACACTCGTTCTTGCTGACCAACGTCAATTGAACGCCCGGGATGACCTTCCGGGTTCCAGGACCCGCTATCCGTGCCGGCTGATCGTGTAATCGACCAATGCCTCCAGCGCGTGCCGGGCGGCGACATCGGGCAAAAGGGCCAGCTCCTGGCGGGCTTTGGCGGCGTACTGGGCGAGAAATTCCTTGGCTTCGGCCATGCCCGGCGACGCCCGCAATAGCGTCAGCGCCTCGGCCACCGCGTCGTCGTCTTCGACGGGCCCGGCCAGCAGCTCGCGCAGCCGGTCGCCGTCCGGCCCGGGTTGACGCAGCGCGTAGACCATCGGCAGGGTGTGCACTCCCTCGCGCACATCGGTGCCGGGCAGCTTGCCCGACTCGTGGGAGTCGCTGTCGATGTCGATGATGTCGTCAGAGATCTGAAATGCGGTGCCGACAATGCCGCCAACCCGGCTCAATCGGGCGACCTGATCGTCGTCGGCTCCGGAGAACATCGCGCCGAACTGGCCGGCCGCGGCGATCAGACAGGCCGTCTTCTCGTACACCACCTTCAGGTAGTGCTCGACCGAATCCGCGCGGTCGGCGACGCCGCGGGTCTCGCGCATCTGCCCGGTGACCAGCTGAGCGAACGTTTCGGCGATGAGCCGCACCGCGTCAGGCCCCAGCCGCGATACCAGCCGCGACGCCGTGGCGAAAAGGTAGTCACCGGCCAGGATCGCGACGTTGTTACTCCAGCGCACGTTGGCCGTCTGAGCGCCGCGGCGGACTTCCGCCTCGTCCATCACGTCGTCGTGGTACAGCGTGGCCAGGTGCACGAGCTCGATGACCGCGCCGGCGATCGTCACCTCCACCGCGTCCGGGTTGGGGCCGATCTGCGCGGACAGCACAGTGAACAACGGCCGGAACCGCTTGCCGCCGGCCGTGAACAGATGCATCAGCGAATCGGTCATGATCTCGTCGGCGCTGCGCAACTCCACATCGATGAGCTGCTCAATCTTGGCGACGCCGTCGCGCACCGTGGTGGCGAACGCGGCGTCGCCGAAGTCAACACCCGCCACCACCGTCGCCAGAGTACTCACGCGACCAACATACTGGTGGGCGTGGACAGGAAGGCCTCCGGAGCCGACGTGGTGGTCGTGGGCGCCGGACCCGCCGGTTCGGCGGCGGCGGCCTGGGCCGCTCGCGCCGGTCGCGACGTACTCGTCGTCGACTCGGCCGGCTTTCCCCGCGATAAGCCCTGCGGCGACGGGCTGACACCGCGCGCGGTCGCCGAGCTGGAGCGGCTGGGGCTCGGCGACTGGCTGGATACCCGCATCCGGCATCGGGGACTGCGGATGAGCGGGTTCGGCGGCGAATTGGAAGTGGATTGGCCCGGCCCGTCATTCCCGTCGACCGGCAGCGCGGTGGCCCGCCTCGAATTGGACGACCGAATCCGAAAAGTCGCCGAGGAATCCGGGGCACGCATGCTACTCGGAGCCAAAGCGGTTGGTGTGCACCATGACTCATCGAGACGAGTGACCTCAGTGCTGCTGGCCGATGGCACCGAGGTCGGCTGCCGCCGGTTGATCGTGGCCGACGGGGCCCGCTCTACGCTGGGCCGCAAGCTGGGCCGGCGCTGGCATCAAGAGACGGTGTACGGCGTCGCGGCCCGCGGGTATCTGGCCACCCCGCGCAGCGAAGACCCTTGGCTGACATCGCATCTGGAACTCCGCTCCCCCGACGGCGCGGTGCTGCCCGGTTACGGCTGGATCTTCCCGCTGGGCAACGGCGAGGTGAACATCGGCGTTGGGGCGTTGTCGACGTCGAAGCGGCCGGCCGACCTGGCGCTGCGACCGCTGATCTCCTATTACGCCGACCTGCGCCGCGACGAGTGGGGCTTCACCGGTGAGCCGCGGGCAATCTCGTCGGCGCTGCTGCCAATGGGCGGCGCGGTTTCCGGGGTGGCCGGGCCGAACTGGATGCTGATCGGTGACGCCGCGGCCTGCGTGAACCCGCTGAACGGCGAAGGCATCGACTACGGGCTGGAAACGGGGCGGCTGGCCGCCGAGCTGCTGGACACCGGCGACGTGTCGAAGCTGTGGCCGTCAATCTTGCAGGACCACTACAGCCGCGGGTTCTCGGTCGCGCGCAGGCTGGCGCTGCTGTTGACCTTTCAACGGTTCCTGCCCGCGACGGGACCCCTCGCGATGCGGTCCACCACGCTGATGACCATCGCCGTGCGGGTGATGGCGAACCTGGTCACCGACGACGACGCCGACTGGGTGGCGCGGGCGTGGCGCGGCGGCGGCCGATTCTCGCGGCTCATCGATCGTCGAACGCCGTTCAGCTGAACCAACTTTTTCACCGGCAATCCAACATGCGCACAATATCAACTTGGTTGACATGCATCAGGCCGGTTGATATATGCTGGGCAGCATGACTAAGCCAACTGATTTCGAGTTTGAATCGGTTTACCGCGGTGAATCCACTCAGCTCGGCGAGGGAGTGCGCCCGCCCTGGAGCATCGGCGCCCCACAACCGGAGCTGTCCGCGCTGATCGACCAAGGCAAATTCCACGGCGATGTGCTCGACGTGGGCTGCGGGGAAGCCGCGATCGCGCTGACACTTGCCGAGCTCGGTCACAACACCTTGGGACTGGACCTCTCCCCCACCGCGATCGACCTGGCCCGTCGCGAGGCCGAGAAATGGGGCCTGACGAAGGCCGCCTTCGAGGTCGCCGACATCAGCTCATTCACCAGGCACGACGGCCGATTCGGCACCATCGTCGACAGCACCTTGTTCCACTCGATCCCGGTCGAGGCGCGCGAGGGCTACCAGCAGTCGATCAGCCGGGCCGCCGCGCACGCCTCCTACTTCGCCCTCGTCTTCGACAAGGCGGCCGCACCGGAAGGCCCGATCAACGCGGTCACCGCCGACGAGCTGCGCGACGTGGTGTCCGAATACTGGGTCGTCGACGAGATCCGGCCGGCCCGCATCTTTGCCAACCTGCCGGACAACTCTCCGGAGATGCCGTTCGTCGGCGTCCGCGATGAATCCAACGGTCTGAAGTCGGTCAGCGCCTGGCTGCTGATCGCTCATCGGGACTGATCATCCGTGAGACCGAGCCGTTATCGAGGTGTATAGTCCGGCTAATGAGGGGTACCAACCTGCTTACCAGCTTTGCCATGGCGGCAGCGGCAATCGCGCTGGCCACGCCGGCGCAGGCCGATCCGCCGCCGACGCCCAGGACGCCGTCGCCGCCCAGCGATTACGACGCTCCGTTCAAGAACACCATCAACGGCTTCGGCATCTACCAGCCGCAGGATCAGCTCGCGTGGCTGGGCAAGATCACCTGCGACCGGTTGGGCCGGGGCGTGGACCACGACGCCTACCAGTCGGCCAACTTCATCCAGCACAACCTGCCGCGCGGCACCAGCCAGGGGCAAGCGTTCCAGTTCCTTGGTGCGGCCGTGGATCACTACTGCCCGGACCAGGTGGGCGTGGTGCAGGCGGCCGGGAATCACCCGAACTAGTCCGTCACCGCAACGGCTTATGCCCGGCGTGTAGCGCCACGATCCCGGCACTCAGGTTACGCCACCGCACGCCCGACCATCCTGCCTGTGCCATCTGCTCTGCCAGTGCGGCTTGATCAGGCCACGCCCTGATCGACTCCGCGAGATACACGTAGGCATCCGGGTTGCTTGATACCGCCTGCGCCACCCGCGGCAGCGCCCGCATCAGATATTCCTTGTAGGCGGTGGCGAACAGCGCGTTGGTTGGCGTGGAGAATTCACACACCACCAGTCGGCCGCCGGGCCGGGTGACCCGCGCCATTTCACACAGTCCCGCCTGCGGGTCGGCCACGTTGCGCAACCCGAAACTGATTGTGACGGCATCGAATACGCCGTCGGCGAACGGCAGCTTGGTGGCGTCACCCGCGACCTTCGGCACCTTACGCGCACCGCCCGCCGCAAGCATCCCGACCGAAAAATCGGCCGCCACACACCAGGCCCCGGATTTCTCCAACTCGACCGTGGACACCGCGGTGCCCGCGGCCAGGTCGAGCACCTTGTGGCCGGGCCCGATCCGCAACGCCGAGCGGGTGGCCCGCCGCCAAGAGCGGTCCTGGCCCAGCGACAGCACGGTGTTGGTCAGGTCGTAGCGACGGGCGACGCCGTCGAACATCGACGCGACCTCCCGGGGATCCTTGTCCAAGGCCGCACGACTCACGACGAAGACGCTACCCGGCCCAATCCGGCCGGTACGGGAATGGTGCGCCGACGAACGCGTTGCACAACTGCGTGAGCGAAAAAGTTTGGTTTATCACCGGTACATCACGTGGGTTCGGACGGACCTGGGCGATCGCGGCCCTGGAGCGGGGCGACAAGGTCGCCGCCACCGCACGCAACACCGCAACGCTGGACGATTTGGTCGCGAAGTACGGCGACGCGCTGCTGCCCATCGAGTTGGACGTCACCGACCGCGACGCGGATTTCGCCGCGGTGAAGCAAGCCCATGACCACTTCGGTCGGCTGGACATCGTGGTGAACAACGCCGGCTACGGCCAGTTCGGGTTCGTCGAAGAACTGTCCGAGCAGGACGCGCGCGATCAGATCGAGACCAATGTGTTCGGTGCACTGTGGATCACCCAGGCCGCATTGCCTTTCCTGCGCGAACAGCGCAGCGGCCATATCATCCAGGTGTCGTCGATCGGCGGCATCACGGCGTTCCCCAACATCGGGATGTATCACGCGTCCAAGTGGGCGCTGGAGGGCTTCTCGCAGTCGCTGGCGCAGGAAGTGGCGTCGTTCGGCGTGCACGTCACCTTGATCGAACCCGCCATTTTCAGCACCGATTGGGGCGGTTCTTCGGCTAAGCACGCGACTCGGTTGCCGGCTTACGACGAGGCGCATGCCGCGGTGGACGCTGCGCGCAGTCAGCGGGGGGCCCAGCCCGGCGATCCGTCAGCTTCGGCGGCCGCGCTGCTGAAGGTGGTCGACGCCGAGGAGCCGCCGCTGCGGGTGTTCTTCGGGGCTTCGCCGCTGAAGACCGCAAAGACGGACTACGAGAACCGGTTACGCACCTGGGAGCAGTGGCAGCCCGTCGCCGAGTTGGCGCAGGGCTAGCGGCGCAACGTCATTCGCCTTGCGCGTATTGCCGTTGCGAGATACGGGCGCGCGACCTGGCGATCGGGGATTGCACGGCCGCGTAGTGGCCGAGCAGCTCGTCACAGATGACGGGCCACGTGCGGGCGAGCACGCTTTTGCGCGCGGCCTGCGAGTAGCGCACGCGTTCTTGCAGCAGATGCCCCACCGCGTCGGGCAGCCGCTGCTCGAATTCGTGGACACCCAGCAGCAATCCGGTGCGCCACGGTGTGACGAGGTCACGCGGTCCGCCGGCGTCGGGGGCGACCACCGGCAGTCCTGCCGCCAGCGCTTCCTGTACGACTTGGCAAAACGTCTCATGCTCCCCGGTGTGCACGAAGACGTCCATGCTCGCATATGCCGCGGCAAGATCCGGCCCGTACATGGCGCCGGTGAAAACCGCTGTAGGCATTGCTGATTGGAGTTTACGTGCGTCGACGCCCTCTCCGACGATGACGACTTGCACGTCGCCGGCCGCCGCCAGCCCGGCGAGCCGTTCCACATGCTTTTCCGGCGCCAGTCGGCCCACGAAGCCGACGATCGGCTTGCCGTCCGGTGACCAGTGTCGCCGCAGCGCCTCGTCGCGAGCCGACGGCGCGTACCCCATGATGTCGACCCCGCGCGCCCACTGATGTACCCGCGGAATTCGTTGGGCCACAAGAGATTCCATCGTCGCGGTGGATGGCGCCAGGGTGCGGTCGGCGAGGCGGTGCAGGTGGCGGAACCAGGACCACGCCACCCGCGTCGTTATCCCGATCCCATAGCTCTCGGCGAAACCCGGTACGTCGGTTTGGTAGACGGCAACCGTCGGCACTCCGAGGTAGCGGGCGGCTCGGAGCCCGCCGTAGCCGAGCAGCGCCGGCGAAGCCAGATGCATCACGTCGGGCTGGAATCCGCGCAGCACCTTGAGCAGTCGCGGCCTGGGCACACCGAGCGGCAACGTGGTGACCTTCGGAAACATCCGCGACGGCACCCGGTGCACCCGGATGCCGTCGTGAATTCGCTCGGCCGGAGGTTCACCGGGCGGGGTATCGGGAGCGATGACGAGAGCCTCGTGACCGGTTCGGCGCAAATGCTCCAGCACTCGAATTACTGAGTTACTGACACCGTTGACATGTGGCAGAAAAGATTCCGCGACGATCGCAACGCGCACGCCACCACAGTGGCAGCACTGCCTGTCGATAAGGTTGCGAAGGGGCATACGGGGCGCGAAATTTGCTGCTGAACGCGTTATGAATCTTTGCTACCCACACTGGCGGGCGCGTCACGGCGGTCCAATCGCTTGTCCAGCAGCGCCAAGCCCACCAGTACAGCCATTGCGACGAGCCAGCAGACCACCGCGATCGACCCCGCCGGGATTATCGCCAGCCCTGCGTTGCGGTGCTGCACCCGGACCAAGTTTGGGTCGGCCTTGCTGTATTCGACGTATATCCGCATACCCGTGGCCAATTCGGACGGATAGAGCACGCCGAGCTCGGGCCGATAGGTGATGCGCTCAGGGGTGACGAATTCGATGGTGGACCGGTGCGGCCCCGCGCTGAGCACCTCCGCCTGCGCCACGCCCATATTGTGTCTAATCGTGAGATCGTCGCGCCAGGCCCCGGCCACCAGCAGCACCGACTGCAGGGTGACCAGGCCGGTCACGATCAACACCGCAATCCTCGTCAATCGCAGCGCAACCCGCATCGGGGTGATCGGCGCCACATCGCTGCGACCGTGGATCAAAATGCGCAGCAATGTTTTTGGCGACTTCACAAGGCGGCCTTGATGGCGGCATGTAGTTGTCGCAGCGAGGACCGGTCCGCCTTGACCTCCAGAACCCGCATGCCCACAGCGGATTCGTTGAGTGCCGCGTCCAGCTCGTTGACCTCGATCTGCCGACTGTCCACGTGGTAAGCGCGGCACAACGCACCCACATCGACATCGTGCGGGGTTCCGAAGATCCGCGAGGACACATCGGAGAACCTCGGGTCGCCCTGCTCGAGCAATTCGAAGATGCCGCCGCCATTGTCGTTGGACACCACGATGGTCAGATGCCGCGGGGTCGGTTCGGTGGGGCCGATCAGTAGCCCGGAGCTGTCGTGGACGAACGTCAGGTCGCCGATCAATGCGACGGTGCGGGCCGGATGCTGCGCAGTGCCACCGCGTTCGTGAGCCAGTGCGGCTCCGATCGCCGTGGACACTGTGCCGTCAATGCCCGCGACGCCGCGATTGGAGCGGACCCGGATGCCGTCGGTCTGCAGACCCACCAGCGCGGCGTCGCGGACCGGGTTGGACGCCCCGAGCACAAGCTGGTCGCCCGGTCGCAACGCGTCCGCCACGGCGGCGGCGACGTGCAGGCCGGTCGTCAAGGGGTGTGCTGCGAGCTGGCCCCGGACCGCCGTGACCGCGTGCTGATTCATCTCGGCGCAGCGGTGCAGCCACGCCGGGCTGGGTGTCCCGCTGGTCACCGCACGGGTGCCGGTGGCCTGCGAGTTTCCCGAGACGTCCGGCCAGCGCGGCCCAGTGGTGAGCGCATACCCCGGCACTTTCGGGTCGGCCAGCAGCGTCGAGACCGGGCGATGCAGCGTCGGACGGCCGAGCATGATCACCTGCTTGGGGCGCAGCAGGCTCAGCGCCAGCGGATGCAGCGGATTGGCCGCGAACGACGCGGTCGGCTCGGCCACCGTCGGCAGTTGCGCGAGGTTCGGGTGCGCGCCCGCGCCGTGCCCGGCGATGACGACGGTGTCGGGCGTCAGGTCGATGTCCAGCGGCTGGTCGAAGGTGACCGGCGGCGTGTGGGTCCACGGCTTTCCGCCGGGCCGGCCCGGCGGAGTGAGGGCAGCGTGGGGTTCCGGATCCGGCACCAGGGGCTCGCGCAGCGGGATGTCGAATTGCACGGGGCCGGCGTTGGCGGTGCGAGAACCCGTGGCAGCAGCCAATACCCGGCAGGTGGCCGATCGCCAGGTCGCGTTCAGCGAATCCATCCGCTCCGGTGCATCCTCGGCCAGGCCCAGGCTGACGGTGGCGCGGGCTTGGGTCCCGAAGTAGCCCAGCTGCTCCATCGTCTGGTTGGCGCCGGTGCCCAGCAATTCGTAGGGCCGGTTGGCCGACAGCACGATCAGCGGCACCCGCGCGTAGTTCGCCTCGATCACCGCCGGACCGAGGTTGGCTACGGCGGTGCCTGAGGTCATCGCGATGCATACCGGCGACCCGGCAGCGATCGCCAGGCCGATGGCCAGATAGCCGGCGGTGCGTTCATCGATGCGCACGTGCAGCCGGATCCGCCCGGAGCGATCGGCGTCGTGCAAGGCGAACGCCAGCGGGGCATTCCGCGAGCCGGGGCATAACACCACGTCGCGGACGCCCCCGCGGATCAGCTCGTCAACGACGACGCGAGCCTGTGTCGTCGAGGGATTCACCCTTACAGGGTGTCACAGCCCGCTAACGGCCCGTCGAATCAGACGTCGGTGAAGAACTTCAGCGCCACGCTGTTGACCGCCTCCGGCCGCTCCAGGAACCCCAGATGACCGGTGTCGGGTATCTGCACGTAGCGGCCATTGGGCATCGCGTCGGCGACCTCGCGCCCCAGGTGGGGCGGCGTGATCACGTCGTCGGCGAAACCCATCACCAGCACCGGGGTGACGACACCGCGGTACGCCGCGAGCCGGTCGGTCTGCGGAGACACACTCAGCTGAGTACGCAGCCCGGGCGTGCGCTTGACCGGCCAGGTCCGGAACATGGTGATCCAGTCGGCGACCAGCACGTCGTCGTTGATTGTTTTGCGCGAAAAGCTTTCCAGCACACGGACTTTCGCTTCGTAAGCGGGCGGTAGTTCGGTGTTCGACGCATAGAGCTGGGTCTCGCCGTCATGAAAGCCCTGACGGGCGCGGTCCAAGCGGCCGCGGGTGGCCATCAGCACGGCGGCGCGCACCAGCCCAGGCCGGGCCACCATCAGCTCCTGCGCGATGAATGCACCCATGGACACCCCAACGATGCGCGCCGGGGCGGCGCCCAGCGATTCGATCAGGGCCGCGGTGTCGTTGACCATTGTTTGCGTCGTGAACCCGTCACCGTTTTCGGTGGCACCGATCCCGCGATTGTCGAAGGTGATCACGCGATATCCCGCCGACAAAAACGCTGGAACCTGATGCGGTAGCCAGGTGCGCCCGGGGCCGCCGCTGCCGGCGATGAAGACCACGGGCTCACCGCTGCCGCGGTCGTCGTAAGCCAGGTTGATCACTGGGACGACGGTACAAGGAGTGGATAGCAAGCCTTGACCCGGTCGATCCACCACTGCCGCCGCTCGAGAGGTGCGGCCAGCGTGTGCAGCCGCGCCGGATCCGGCGTGACCGGGCCGACGGCCAGGTACCCATCGACGGGTATGGCGGCCGGGGCGATGTCTTCGACGAACAGCCTGCCGGTGCCCAGCCCGCAGGCATGCCGCAGTCGCGGCAATGCCGCCGCGGCGGTCAGCCCGGCGGTGATGCCCACCGCCGAATCGAGTGCGCTGGAGACCACGACCGGGATGTCGATCTGCGCCGCGATGTCCAGGAGGGCCGAAATCCCGCCCAGCGGAGCGACTTTGAGCACCGCGATGTCGGCGGCGCCGGCGCGGACCACCGCCAGCGGGTCCTCGGCCTTGCGAATGCTTTCGTCGGCGGCGATCGGCACGTCGACACGCCGGCGCAGCGCGGCGAGCTCGTCGACGCCGGCGCAGGGCTGTTCGAGGTATTCCAGCGGGCCGTCGGCGGTCAGGGCGGCCGCGGCCCGCACTGCCTGTTCGACCGTCCAACCGCCATTGGCGTCGACCCGCACGACCGGGACCAGTTCGCGCACCGCGTTGACCCGTTCGACGTCGTCGGCCAGCGTCTGCCCCGGCTCGGCGACCTTGACCTTGGCGGTGCGGGCGCCGGGAAAGCGGGCCAGCACCTCGCTCACCTGGGCGGCGGCCACGGCCGGAACTGTGGCGTTGATCGGGATGCGCTCGCGGTGCACCGGCGGCGGCCGGCGGTAAGCGCACTCGATCCCCGACGCCAGCCACGCTGATGCCTCCACGTGCCCGTACTCCTCGAAAGCCCCGAACTCTCCCCACCCCGCCGGACCCTCGATCAGCGCGACTTCCCGGGTGGTGATGCCGCGGAACCGCACCCGCATCGGCAGCGCCACCACATGCAGGCGCTCCAAAAGATCCGGCAGCGACGGTGTCACTGCTGGTAGACCCGGCGGCCCGCCAGATAGGTCGCCCGCACGTCGAGGTCGGCGATCTGCTCGGGCGGCACCGTGCGCGGATCGGCCGACAGCACCACCAGGTCCGCGTACTTGCCGACCTCGAGCGAGCCGATCACGTCGTCGGCGAACAGCTGCCAGGCAGCGTCGATGGTCTGGGCGCGGATCGCCTGGTCGACCGTCAGCCGCTCTTCAGGCCCCAGCACCCGGCCGCTCGGTGCGATTCGGGTCACGGCGACGCTGATATTGCGCAGCGGCTCCTCCGGCGTCACCGGCGGGTCGTTGTGCAACGAGATGCGCATCCCGGTGGCCACCGCGGATCCTGCTGGCATCCAACGGGATCCGCGCTCTTCGCCGAACAGCCCGTCGACGATGACGTCGCCCCAATAGTGGATCTGGTCGACGAAGATGCTGCAGGTCACGCCGAGGTCCGCGGCGCGCTGGAGTTGCTCATCCCGGATGGCGCCGACGTGCTCGAGCCGCAGCCGGTGGTCGTCGCGCGGATTGCGGCGCAGCGCCTCTTCGTAGACGTCGAGGATGGTGTCGACGCCGGCGTCGCCCTGCACATGGCAGGCCATCTGCCAGCCCAGTGGGTAGTAGGCGGCGACGATTTCGGTCAGCTGTTCTTTGGTGTAGTTGGCGCATCCACACGAGCCGGGCGGGATGCCGATCGTCCGGGTGGCTTCGGTGTCCAAGTACGGGAAGGACAACGCGATATTGCCGATCCACGGCGAACCGTCCACCCAGATCTTGATGCCGACCTGGCGCAGCATGTCGTCACCCTGGCCGGGCGTGGCCGTGGTGGTCATCTGCGGGTTGGAGACCTCGTAGGTGCGCAGCCGGACGGTGAGCTGGCCGTGCAACTGGGCGACCAGCGGCCCGAAGTTCGGGTCGAACGCCATCTCCGAGCAGGTGGTCAACCCGGCCCGGTTGAGCCGATCGCACTCGGCGAGCAGCATCGTCGGGTAGCTGTCGGCCGAGATGGCACCACCCAGCAGCGGGAACACCGCGGCGATCTCCTCGGCAGTCCCGTCGAGCTCGCCGTTGGCGTCCCGACCGTACTTGGCGCCCTTGGGATCCGGGGTGTCCCGCGTCAGTCCGTTGAGCTGTGCGGCGTGCGAGTTGAAGAAGGCCTTGTGCCCGGAGTTGTGAATGATGACCAGCGGCCCGTCCGGCGCGATGTCGTCGAGCCAGGCCCGCGTCGGCTCGGGCAGGCCCGACTGCAGCAGCGCGTCCCAGCCGTTCAGGTAGGCGCCCGCCGATCCGCGTCGCGCGACCTCGCTATGGATCGCCGCGACGACGTCGTCGGGGCTCGGGAGGGTGACGGGGCGGATGTCGACGATCCGGTCCGACAGCGCGACGGCCTCCATCAGCGGATGGCCATGTGCCTCGATGAATCCCGGCATCACGCAACCGTCGCCGATATCGATGGTCTGGGTGTCGGGGCCGATGAAATCGGCGACGTCAGACCGGCTGCCGACGGCGATGATCCGGCCATCGGCAATGGCGAGCGCCTCGGCCGTGGGCCGCGCGTCGTCGACGGTCAGGACGGTTCCGGTGATGACGACATCTGCGGCGGCCATGAGCCCAGAGCCTAGTGATGGTTGCGGTGTGTCAGGGTCTTGCTGACCGGAATTGCAACACGTTCTAGTCTGACCCCATGAGTGACGATCTGTTGCGCCATCCGACCCACAACGGCCATCTGCTGGTGGGCGCGCTCAAGCGCCACAAGAACCGGCCGGTGCTATTCCTCGGCGACACCACGCTGACTGGCGGTGAGCTCGCCGAGCGGATCAGCCAATACACCCAGGCATTCGAGGCCCTCGGCGCCGGTACCGGTGTCACGGTCGGACTGCTGGCGCTGAACCGCCCCGAGGTGCTGATGATCCTCGGCGCCAGCCAGACCCAGGGTTATCGGCGCACCGCCCTGCATCCGCTCGGCTCGCTGGACGACCACGCCTATGTGCTGTCCGACTGCGGTGCCAGCTCGCTGATCGTCGACCCCAACCCGGCGTTCGTCGAGCGGGCGCTGGGGCTGCTGGAAAAGGTCGACTCGCTCAAGCAGATCCTGACGATCGGTCCGGTGCCGGAGCAGTTGAAGGAGGTGGCCGTGGACCTGTCCGCCGAGGCGGCCAAGTACGAACCCAAGCCGCTGGTGGTTGCCGAGCTGACGCCGGACCACATCGGCGGCATGGCCTACACCGGCGGCACCACCGGCAAGCCGAAGGGCGTGCTGGGCACCACCGGGAACATCGCCACCATGACCCAGATTCAGCTCGCCGAATGGGAGTGGCCGGAAAGCCCGCGGTTCTTGATGTGCACGCCGCTGTCGCACGCCGGCGCGGCGTTTTTCACTCCGACGGTCGTCAAGGGCGGCGAGATGGTCGTGCTGAGCAAGTTCGATCCGGCCGAGGTGCTGAAAACCATTGAAGAGCAGAAGATTACGGCCACCATGCTGGTGCCGTCGATGCTGTACGCGCTTATGGATCACCCGGATTCGCACACCCGCGACCTGTCGTCGCTGGAGACCGTCTATTACGGCGCCTCGGCGATGAACCCGGTCCGGCTGGCCGAGGCAATCCGGCGATTCGGCCCGATCTTCGCCCAGTACTACGGGCAGTCCGAAGCGCCGATGGTGATCACCTACCTGGCCAAGGGCGAGCACGACGAGAAGCGGCTCACCTCCTGCGGGCGCCCGACGCTGTTCGCGCGGGTGGCGCTGCTCGGCGAGGACGGCAAGCCGGTGCCGCAGGGTGAGCCCGGCGAGATCTGTGTCAGCGGGCCACTGTTGGCGGGCGGCTACTGGAACCTGCCCGAGGCGACGGCCGAAGCGTTCAAAGACGGCTGGCTGCACACCGGTGACATGGCACGCGAGGACGACGACGGCTTCTACTTCATCGTCGACCGGGTCAAGGACATGATCGTGACCGGCGGCTTCAACGTGTTCCCGCGGGAGGTCGAGGATGTCATCGCCGAACATGCGGCGGTCGCGCAGGTGTGCGTGGTCGGGACACCGGACGACAAGTGGGGCGAGGCCGTCACCGCGGTGGTGGTGCTGCGCGCCGACGCGCCCCGCGACGAGGCCGCGATCGAGGCCATGACCGCCGAGATCCAGGCCGCGGTCAAAGAGCGCAAGGGCTCGGTGCAGTCACCCAAGCGGGTGGAGATCGTCGAGGCGCTGCCGTTGACCGGGCTGGGCAAGCCGGACAAGAAGGCCGTCCGGGCGCAGTTCTGGGAAGGTGCCGGCCGCGCCGTCGGCTAGGTTTTCGGCGCCGAGCGCCCGGCTAGCCGGGGGCTAGCGGCCCAGCGCCCGCTTAGCCGGGCGCTGGTGGGCACGTCGGGCCGCAGGGTCGCGTCCTCGGCGCCGGCCTGCAACAACATCTCGACGGCACCAACCATGCCGACCCAATGCCGCACGGCATCGAGAGGTTCGTCGACCAGAGCTGACGAGTACCGTCACCGTATGAGCAAATCGGTTCGGCCGCCGTGGTGGCTCAAACCAGCGAACAAGCTGTTCGTCCAGATGTCGCGGCTGGGCCTTAGTTTCGGCGGCGAAAGCCCGGTCGTGCTGACGATGCCGGGCCGCAAATCGGGACGCGAGCGGTCCACCCCGGTCACGCCGATGACGGTCGCCGGCCAGGAGTACGTCGTCGCCGGATTTCCCGGTGCCGACTGGGTAGCCAACGTCCGGGCCGCCGGTGAGGCCACGGTGGCACGTGGTCGCAAGGTTCGGCGCGTGAAGATGGTCGAGTTGCCCCCCGAGGATGCCCGTCCATTGCTGCGGGTGTTCCCCGAAGAAGTGCCCACCGGCGTGGGCTTCATGAAGCGGGCCGGCCTGGTCGAAGAAGGCCGACCGGAGGAATTCGAAGCTCTGGCAGGCCGTTGCGCGGTATTTCGACTGGACGGAATTCAATAACCTTGAGCGACAATCCTTTTCACGCTGACTCGTGGAATCCTGTCGACAGGTTCGGCGATTTGACCGACATCACCTACCACCGCCACGTCGCCGACGCGACCGTGCGGGTGGCGTTCAACCGTCCCGAGGTGCGCAACGCGTTCCGGCCGCACACCGTCGACGAGCTGTACCAGGTGCTCGACCATGCCCGGATGTCCCCCGACGTGGGCGTGGTACTGCTGACCGGCAACGGGCCCTCGCCGAAAGACGGCGGCTGGGCGTTCTGTTCCGGTGGGGACCAACGCATCCGCGGTCGCAGCGGCTACCAGTACGCCGCGGGAGATACCGCCGAGACCGTCGATCCGGCCCGCGCGGGGCGGCTACACATCCTGGAGGTGCAGCGGCTGATCCGGTTCATGCCCAAGGTGGTCATCTGCCTGGTCAACGGCTGGGCCGCCGGGGGCGGGCACAGCCTGCACGTAGTCTGCGACCTCACCCTGGCCAGCCGCGAGCACGCCCGCTTCAAGCAGACCGACGCCGACGTCGGCAGCTTCGACGGCGGTTACGGCAGCGCGTATCTGGCCCGTCAGGTCGGCCAGAAGTTCGCCCGCGAGGTCTTCTTCCTGGGCCGCCCGTACACCGCCGAGCAGATGCACCACATGGGTGCGGTCAACGAGGTCGTCGAGCACGCCGAACTGGAAACGGTTGGCATCCAGTGGGCGGCCGCGATCAACGCCAAATCGCCACAGGCGCAACGGATGCTCAAATTCGCCTTCAATCTGCTCGACGACGGACTGGTGGGCCAGCAGTTGTTCGCCGGTGAGGCCACCCGGCTGGCTTATATGACCGACGAGGCCGTCGAGGGCCGCGACGCATTCCTGGAGAAGCGGCCGCCGGACTGGAGCCCCTTCCCGCGCTACTTCTGAGCGCCAGGCTCACAGCACCTGGATCAGCGCCCACCAACCCCACGTCGTCAGTATCGACAGCGGAACCCCGATCCCGATCAGCAGCGCGATCAGGTCCGGCTCCAGGTCATGTTCCATGGCGATGATGCTCGCGCCGAGCATCGGGGGCATCGCCATTTCCAGCATCGCCACCTTGGCCACCGGATCGCCGGCCTGGCCGAGGGCGAGGTACGCCAGCACTAGAGCCAAAGGTGCCAGCAACAGCCGATAGCCCAGACCGCCGCACAGCGGCACCAGGCGGCCGGCCACCCGGTCTAACCGAAGCGCATAGCCGACCGCCGCCATCGCAAGCGGTGTCAACGTGTGCGCTAGTACGTCGATGATCTCGGTGAGCCACGTCGGACGATCCAGATGGTTGGTGGCGAAAGCGATCAGGATCGCGAGGAAGGGCGGGAAAGTCGCGATCCGCTTGGCGACGGCACGCCAGCTGAATTGGCTCGAAGGCCAGGGCCACGTCGAGCCACGGCGTCGCAACCGCCAGCCACCAGTCCGGGCGGACGGTCAAGTTGTGCACGCTGTGAAAGGCCGCGGCCGGAAGCGCGACGTTGATCACCCAGCCGCCCAGCACCTGGGTCGCGTTGTCCGGCAATCGTCCCGACAGGCGCAATGCGACACCGATCGCGAGACACGCTAAAACAAGCGCGATCTGCTGCATGGAATCCGCTTTCTGAGATAGCCCGGCCGCACCGCTTCCGGATCGTATTGCAGCAACCTGCCCACCCAGCTGCCGCGCTGCCTAGACTCCCGCCTGTGAGTAAGAGCCCGTTTCGCCGGTTGACCGACCAGATCGTGCTGGCCACGATGCGACCGCCTATTTCGCCGCAAGTGCTGGTCAACCGGCCCGCGATGAAACCGATCAACCTGGACCGGAAGCGGATCCTGCTGACCGGAGCATCGTCGGGCATCGGCGAGGCCGCGGCCGAGCGGCTGGCCCACGAAGGCGCCACCGTGGTGGTCGTCGCCCGCCGCCAGGACCGCCTCGACGCGCTCGCGGACCGGATCACGTCGGCGGGCGGCGCCGCACTGTCGATCCCGTGCGACGTCTCGGACATGGACGCCGTGGACGCACTGGTTGCCGACGTCGAAAACCGCCTCGGCGGGGTGGACATCTTGATCAACAACGCCGGCCGGTCCATCCGGCGCCCGTTGGCCGAGTCGCTGGAGCGCTGGCACGACGTCGAGCGGACCATGGTGCTCAACTACTACGCACCGCTGCGACTGATCCGCGGGCTCGCGCCGGCAATGCTGCAGCGCGGCGACGGCCACATCATCAACGTCTCGACATGGGGGGTGCTTTCGGAGGCGTCGCCGCTATTCGCGGTCTACAACGCATCCAAGGCCGCACTGTCAGCGGTGAGCCGCATCGTCGAAACCGAGTGGGGTCGACGGGGCGTGCACTCGACGACCCTGTACTACCCGCTGGTCGCCACCCCGATGATCGCCCCGACGAAGGTCTACGACGGGTTGCCGGCCCTGACATCGGAAGAAGCCGCCGAGTGGATGGTCACCGCGGCCCGCAGCCAGCCGGTGCGAATCGCCCCGCGGATGGCAATCGCGGCCCGGGCACTCGACACGATCGGGCCCCGCTTGGTGAACAGCATCATGCAGCGCCAGAATCTGCAGCCCAACCGCGGAACCGACAGCTGAGCCGGCGTCGCCGCCGAGAGCGGCGGCCGGTCGGGGACGTGATAGACACATCGCTATGGAGATCCTGGCCAGCCGGATGCTGCTTCGGCCGGCGGATTATCAGCGGTCGCTGCGGTTCTATCGCGACGAGATCGGCCTGGCTACCTTCCGCGACTACGGTGCCGGCACAGTGTTTTTCACCGGCCAGGGGCTACTGGAGCTGGCCGGCTGGAGCGACCCCGACCATTCCGGTGGGCCCTTTTCCGGCGCGCTGTGGCTACAGGTCCGCGACATCGAGGCCACCCAGGCCGAGCTGGCCGGTCGCGGGGTGGCGATTGCGCGCGAGGCGCGCCGCGAACCGTGGGGCTTGAAGGAGATGCATGTGACCGATCCGGACGGCATGACCCTGATTTTCGTTGAGGTCCCGTTCGACCATCCGGTACGCCGCGACAGCCGAGGTGAACAACAGGGAACATCCGGTTAACTAGCAGGTAACATCTGGCGACGAGTCGCGATATACCCGCGATTCGCCTGCCTGTGCATTCGACAATTAAAACCCTCAACCACCAGAATCAGGCCCTGTGGACATCCAACTGTTCCTCCTAATCATTGTCGTAATCACGGCACTGGCTTTCGATTTCACCAATGGCTTCCATGACACCGCCAATGCGATGGCAACCTCCATCGCCAGTGGTGCACTCAAGCCCAAAACAGCGGTCGCACTGTCCGCGGTACTCAACCTGGTAGGCGCGTTTCTCTCCACCACCGTCGCGGCCACGATCGCCAAGGGCCTGATCGATTCGAGCATCGTGTCCCTGGAACTGGTGTTCGCCGGGCTCGTCGGCGGCGTCGTCTGGAACCTGCTGACCTGGCTCCTCGGTATCCCGTCGAGTTCCTCGCACGCCCTGATCGGTGGCATCGTCGGTGCCACCATCGCCGCCGTCGGCGCCCACGGGGTGATCTGGCAAGGCGTGATGTCCAAGGCGATCATCCCGGCCTTCGTGTCCGTGTTCATGGCCATCGTGGTCGGCGCGGTCGCGACCTGGGCGGTCTTCCGGATCACCCGCGGCCTGAAGAAGGAGCGCACCGAAGCCGGGTTCCGGCGCGGCCAGATCGGCTCGGCTTCGTTGGTCTCGCTGGCGCATGGCACCAATGACGCGCAGAAGACGATGGGCATCATCTTCCTGGCGCTGATGTCCTACGGCTCGGTCAGCAAGAGCGCCGCGGTCCCGCCGCTGTGGGTCATCGTGGCCTGCGCCCTGGCGATGGCGACGGGTACCTACCTCGGCGGCTGGCGCATCATCCGCACCCTGGGCAAGGGACTCGTCGAAATCACGTCGCCGCAAGGCATGGCTGCCGAATCATCTTCTGCCGCAGTCATTCTGCTGTCCGCTCACTTCGGCTACGCGCTGTCGACCACCCAGGTCTGCACCGGCTCGGTGATGGGCAGCGGGCTGGGCAAGCCCGGCGGCGAGGTGCGCTGGGGCGTGGCCGGGCGAATGGCGGTCGCGTGGCTGGTGACGCTTCCGTTGGCCGGGCTGGTCGGGGCGTTCACCTACTACATCGTCCACTTCATCGGCGGATACCCCGGCGCGGTCGTCGGCTTCGGGTTGTTGGTCGCGGTCTCTGCCGCGATCTACGTCCGGTCGCGCAAGAACAAGGTCGACCACAACAACGTCAACGCCGAGTGGGAAGGCGACCTGACCGCCGGCCTCGATGACTCGGACAGCGGTACGCCATCCAGTAACGGGAGCGCCAAAGTGGGCGCCGCCTCCGGATCCGACGACGTGACTGTGGGGAAGCTCTGATGAGTCACTTCAGTGACTGGTTCAACTACGAAGCCACGTTGAAGATCCTGTTCTTCAGCATGGTGGCCGGTGCCGCACTGCCTGGACTGTCCGCAGTCGGGATCCGGTTACAAGCCGTCGGTGCCGGAGACACAGGCAACGGTGGTCAGCGGAATCCGGTGCTGATCGCGCTCGCATGGGCGATCTACGGGCTGGTCCTTACCGTGATCGTCATCGCGCTGCTGTACATCGCCCGCGATTTCATTGCGCACCACACGGGGTATCCCTTCCTAGGTGCCAAGCTCAAGTAGCATCGAATTCGTCAGTCCACCGAATACCGAGCCCCCGGGCGGAGTGAAAAGTGAACCGATTTCTCACGTCGGTTGTTTCATGGTTGCGCGCGGGCTATCCGGAAGGCGTTCCGCCTACCGATACCTTCGCGCTGCTGGCCCTGCTAGCGAACCGACTGTCCAACGACGAGGTCAAACTCGTGGCCAATGCACTAATGGAGCGTGGCGATTTCGACACGATCGATATCGGGGTGCTGATCAGCAAACTCACCGACGAGCTGCCGTCAGACTCCGACATCGAGCGGGTGCGAAACCGGCTCGCCGCAAAAGGTTGGCCGCTCGACGACGAGCATGATGACGAGCAGGGCGATCGCGGCAACGGAGTCCGCGGATAGCCGTACTGCGCGCGCTCAGCGTCTCGCCCGGCTCTGCCGCGGTAGTGATGTTGCCCGCCCTGGAACGAGTGCTTGCGGGTCGTGATCCGGCTTTCGTTGCAGCACAGCCGGATCGCGAAGCCGAGCTGGACGCTTTACGCGTGGGCGAAGCTATCGACGACGACGTGGCTGTCGTTGCGACGACATCGGGAACCACCGGTTCGCCCAAAGGTGCCTTGCTCACCGCCGCCGCCCTGGCCGCCAGCGCGGCGGCCACCCATCAGCGTCTCGGCGGACCAGGCAGCTGGCTGCTGGCATTGCCGCCTCATCACATCGCCGGAGTTCAGGTGCTGGTGCGAAGCCTGCTTGCCGGTTCGGCGCCCGTTGAGCTGGACGTCTCCTCCGGCTTCGACACTGCCAAATTGCCAGGCGCTGTAGGCAAATTAGGCACTGGGCGGCGATACACGTCGCTGGTTGCCGCCCAACTGGCCAAGGCGCTCAGCGATCCGGCGGCCGCGGGCGCGCTCGCCGAATTGGACGCCGTATTGCTCGGTGGCGGCCCTGCTCCACGGCCGGTTCTTGATGCCGCGGCGGCCGCCGGGATTGCGGTGGTTCGCACCTACGGGATGAGCGAGACCGCCGGAGGCTGCGTCTATGACGGCGTTGCGCTGGACGGCGTGCAGTTGCGGACGCAGGCCGACGGCCGGATCGTGATCGGGGGCGCGACAGTGGCCAAGGGCTATCGCAACCCGGTTGATCCCGACCCGTTCGCCGAGCCCGGCTGGTTTCGCACCGACGACCTTGGCGCCGTCGACGAGTCCGGCGTGCTGACCGTGCTGGGCCGCGCCGACGATGCGATCAGCACGGGCGGTCTGACGGTGCTGCCGCAGCCGGTCGAGGCCGCACTGTGCACCCACCCCGCTGTCGGCGACTGCGCGGTGTTCGGTCTCGCCGACGACCGGTTGGGGCAGCGGGTGGTCGCGGCGGTCGTGGTCCGTGACGGCTTCGGCCCGCCGACGCTGGACGCGCTGCGGGCACATGTGACCCGCACCCTGGCCGGCACCGCCGCGCCGCGCGAACTACACATCGTCGACGCGTTGCCGCGACGCGGCATCGGCAAGGTGGACCGCGCGGCGTTGGTGCGCCAATTCGCCGCCGATCAATAGGCTGGTCGATCGTGAGGGTTGCTCGCCGGGAAATGCTGGCCGTCGCGATCGGTGCCGGCCTGGTGATCGCCGCGGTTGTGCTCCCGTGGCTGGATCGGGGGGTCAGACCGCGCCTCGACATCGGTCCGGAGCGCTTCGCCACGCACGCCCAGTCGGCCCCACTGTTCGGCTCATGGGAGATCCACGCCAGCTGGGGAACCGTGCCGGCGATTCTGCTCGCCGTGGCCGCGGTGGTGTGGGGACCTGTTGTAGCACAACGCCTTTCATGGCGGACGTTGACGCTGAGCACCTGGGCCGTCGCCTGCGGATGGGCATTCGCACTGGCCATGATCGACGGCTGGCAGCGCGGCTTCGCGGGCCGGTTGACAACCAGGGACGAGTACCTGTCCCAGGTGCCCGGCATCACCGACATCCCGGCGGCGCTGCGCACGTTTTCCAGCCGGATTCTCGACTACCAGCCGAACTCCTGGATCACCCACGTTTCCGGGCATCCGCCGGGCGCGCTGTTGACGTTCGTCTGGCTGGACCGGCTCGGCCTGCACGGCGGCGCCTGGGCGGGCCTGCTGTGCCTGCTGGTCGGTTCCAGCGCGACGGCGGCCGTGGTGATCGCCATCCGCGCACTGGCCGACGAGCAGACCGCGTGGCGAGCCGCGCCGTTCGTCGTCATAGCGCCGACGGCGATCTGGGTGGCGGTCTCGGCCGACGGCTACTTCGCCGGCGTCGCGGCGTGGGGCATCGCGCTGTTGGCGGTGGCCGTGCACCGCCAGGTTCGGTTCCCCGCATTCGTTGCGGCGGCCGCAGGTCTGTTGCTCGGCTGGGGCGTCTTCGTCAACTACGGCCTGGTGTTGATGGGCCTTCCCGCATTGGCGGTGCTGGTTTCGGCCACCGACTTCAGGGCGGCGCTACGCGCTCTGGGTCCGGCCGCCTTGGTGGCGGTGGCGGTGGCGGCAACCTTCGCCGTCGCCGGGTTTTACTGGTTCGACGGCTATACCCTTGTGCAGCAACGGTATTGGCAAGGAATTGCGAACGACCGGCCGTTCCAGTATTGGTGGTGGGCCAATCTGGCGTGCGTGGTGTGTGCGATTGGCCTGGGCAGCGTGGCGGGAATCACCCGGGTATTCGACGTTGCCGCCCTTCGTCGGCGCTCCGGTTTCCACTTGCTATTGCTGGCCATGCTGGCGGCGATCGCCTGCGCCGACCTGAGCATGCTGAGTAAGGCCGAGGTGGAACGGATCTGGCTGCCGTTCACGATCTGGCTCACTGCGGCGCCCGCGCTGCTGCCGGTGCGCTCGCACCGTCTGTGGCTGGCGATCAATGCCGTCGGCGCGCTGCTGGTGAACACCGTGATGGTCACCAACTGGTAGGCGGATATGGAAGAGCAGCCGGGGCTGGCCCGTCGCCTCGATACGACCGATGCAGTCGTCATCGGGCTGGGATCGATGATCGGCGCCGGGGTGTTCTCCGCGTTCGGTCCGGCCGCGCGGGCGGCCGGCGGGGGCCTGCTGATCGGGCTGGCAATTGCCGCGTCGATCGCTTACTGCAACGCCACCGCCTCCGCGCAACTGGCCGCGGTGTATCCCACGTCGGGCGGGACCTACGTCTACGGGCGTGAACGCCTCGGCCCGTGGTGGGGATTCATCGCCGGGTGGGGTTTCGTGATCGGAAAGACCGCCTCATGCGCGGCCATGGCACTGACCGTCGCCGTTTATACGGCTCCCGGCGCGGCGGTGTGGGTGCAGCGTGTGGTCGCGGTCGCCGCGGTGGTCTTCCTGACCACACTGAACTACCGCGGAGTCATTAAGACTGCAATGCTGGCCCGAGTTCTGTTGGCGTGCACCCTGATTGCACTAGCCGCCGTGGTCGTTGGCATCGCGACGAGCAATCCTGGCCCGTCGCATCTGAGCGGCGCCTGGTTCACTGGCACGATCTACGGCGTGCTGCAGTCGGCGGGGCTGCTGTTTTTTGCATTCGCCGGATATGCGCGGATCGCGACGATGGGCGAAGAGGTCCGCGACCCCGCCCGCACCATCCCCCGGGCGATAACTGTTGCCCTGGCGATCGCGGTGGCGATCTATCTGGTTGTCGGGGTGGCCGTGCTGCTGGCCGCGGGACCCGACCGGCTCGCGCATGCCGCTGCACCACTGACCGAGGCGGTCGGGGCCGCGGGCGTCCCCGCGCTGGTGCCGGTGATATCGGTCGGGGCCGCGCTGGCCAGCCTTGGCGCGCTGTTGGCCCTGATCGCCGGACTCGGGCGCACCATGCTGGCGATGGCACGGCATCGGGATCTTCCGGGCTGGCTGGCGGCTGTTCACCCGGACCACCGGGTGCCACACCATGCCGAGATCGCGATCGGCGTGCTTGTCTGCATCCTGGTGAGCGCCGTCGATCTGCGTGGGGTGATCGGCTTTTCATCGTTCGGGGTGTTGGTCTACTACGCGATCGCCAACGCCGCCGCCTATACGTTGCCCGCTCCTCGGCGTCGCGTCCGGAATGTCTGCGGCCTGGTCGGATGTCTGCTGCTGATCGCTACCCTGCCGTGGGAATCGGCGGTGGCCGGGCTGGCGGTATTCGCCGTCGGGGTCGCCGGGCGCGCCGCGGTGCTGCGGCGGCGGCGAGCCTGAGCTGTGCGCCCTCGGGGTCGAGTGTGCGATGACGGCGTCGAGTGTGCGCCCTTGGCGTCGAGTGTGCGTCCATGGCGGGAATCCCGGGATTTTCCCGCCTTCAGTGCACAGTCAAAGCCAAGAGTGCACGCCCAAAGCCAAGGGCGCACACTCGATGACGGCGACTAGAGGCCCGCGGCGCGGGTCGCTCGCGCGAAGCGACTGGCGGGCCCGCAGGCCCCGCGTACCGAAGCGACATCGTCGGCGACGTCGAAGTCGGCCAACCGATCCACCGATATCACCTCAATACCGTTGTTGCGCAATGCTTTCCATGTGAGATCCCCGGTGTCGGGTTGAGACATCGGCACAGCGCGCAGGCATTCGGCCATCGCGGGGTCCTGCACACCGAGCACCCACCAACCGCCGTCGACGGCCGGCCCGAGCACGGCCGGTGCCCCCAGCAGCGAGCGCGCGCAGTCGGCCAGCAGGTCGGCGGTCACCTGTGGGGTGTCCATCCCGATTTGCAGCACCGGAAAGCCGGCGGCCGCGTCGGTGTGAGCGTTGGCGAGCCGGTCGGCGAAGTCGTCACCGCGCTGCTCGATCACCGTGAACGACTCCAGCCGCTGGCGGATCTGCGCCGCGGCAGCGGCCGCATTCAGGTCGCCGGTCAGCGCGACCACCCGCGAGGACGCCGGAGTGGCGGCCACCGCGTCCAGCGTGTCCAGCAAGGCCGCGGCGGCGATGTCGGCCGCGACCCGGTCGCCGACCGTCGCGGCCAGCCGCGTCTTGGCCCGGCCGGGCTCCGGCGCCTTGGCGACTACCAGCAGCGTCACCGGCAGGTCCGTCACGAGATCACCTTCCAGAAATCCAGGATTGCGGTGATGCTGCCCCGCAGCGAACCGCTGACCTTCGACTTGCCGCCGGTACGGGGGCCGTAGCTGACGTCGAGCTCGACCACGCGCCAGCCCGCGGCGGCGGCGCGCACCAGCAGTTCCAGCGGATACCCCGACCGCCTATCGACGACGCCCAGGCCCAGCAGCGCCTCGCGGCGGGCTACCCGCATCGGCGCGATGTCGTGGACCGGCAGCCCGTGCCGAGTGCGCAGCCGCCAGCTCATCACCACGGTGCCCACCCGAGCGACCCACGGCCAGTGCAGCCCGGCGACGGGCCGGCGACGGCCGATTGCCATGTCCGCGCCCTGTTCGAGTGCGGCAACCAGCCGCGGCAATTCGCCGGCATCCATCGAACCGTCGGCGTCGATGACCGCCACGATCGGAGTCGCCGCGGCGACCACACCGGCGTGTACCGCGGACCCGTACCCGGGCCGTGGTTCGGCGACGACCTGAGCGCCGTGCCGAGTAGCGACGCCGGCGGTGTCATCGGTGCTGTTGTTGTCCACCACCAGCGCCCGATAGCCGGCGGGAATGGCCGCCAGCACCGCCGGCAGCGATTCCTCCTCGTTCAGACACGGCAGCACCACCGTGACCAGATCGTCGGGCATGCCTCCGACCCGCGATCAGGACCCGGACGACGAATGACTGCCGCCGCCCCCTGACGGCGCCTTCGGGGCCGCGGTCTGCGGCGGAGGCCTCGGTGCCACGGTCTGCTGCTGCGTGGGCGCCTTCGGAGCCACGGTCTGCTGGGTGGGCTGTTGCGTCGGCAGCTGGGTCTGCTGCGTCGGCTGCTGGGTCCTCTGCGTCGGGGCGACCGTCGTCGGGGCGACCGTCGTCGGAGCAACCGTGGTCGGAGCGACCGTGGTGGGAGCGACGGTCGTGGTCGGCGTCCTCGGAGCAACGGTCGTGGTCGGAGCGACGGTCGTGGTCGGAGCGACGGTCGTGGTCGGCGCAACCGTTGTCGTTGGAGCAACGGTCGTCGTCGGCGCAGTCGGAGCAACCGTCGTGGTCGGCGTCGTCGGAGCAACCGTCGTGGTCGGCGTCGTCGGAGCGACGGTCGTGGTCGGCGTGGTCGGCGTCGTCGGCGGGGTGTACGGGGTCGTCGTGGTCGGCGGCGTGAACGGCGGGTAGGGGTTGTATGGCGGCACCCAGGGCTGCGGTCGCCAGCCCGGGAACGGAATGATGATCGGGACCGGGATCGGAATGGGCCCATTGGGGTTGGGCACCAGACCGGGAACACCCGGCGCGCCCGGGATCGGAACGGGGGCGACGGGTACCGGGCCCACTCCGGGCGCCGGCGCCTGCGGGACCGCCGGAATGATGCCGCCCTGGTATCCCGCGTTAGGCGCTTCGGGTGGCGGCGGCGGTACCGGCGCCTGCTGCTGGGTCGGCAGTAGCGGCATGAACTTGCCCGGGGCGGCGTTCTGGTGTCCCACCACCGGCTCCTGGCTGGCGGTCGGCCGGACAGCGACGACCACCGCGACGGCCAGCGAAGCGATTCCGACGACCGCGAACGCGACCACCGCATTGCCGACCAGCAATGACTGTCTGCTGAGCTTCAGCGGGCCGGTCTCGGCGTCCGGATCGTCGTAGTAATCGTCGAATTCGTCGACCTCGCCCGGCAGCAGTTCGGCGTCGTCTTCGGCCAGCGAATACGCCAGCTGCTGGTCGGCCGCATCGGGATCGCCGATCACCGCGGCCGGTACGATCGCGGTCGCGTCGCCGCTGAGCCCGGCCGCCGGGGCCATCGCGGTCGCATCGCTGGTCAGCCCGACCGCCGGAGCCATCGCCGTGGCATCCCCGACCAGCGGTGCGGCCGCGATCGCGGCGCCGCGGGCCAGCGCGAAGGTGGGGTCCTCGGGAATTTGCACCCGCA
Source organism: uncultured Actinomycetota bacterium (assembly GCA_963712615.1). GTDB lineage: Bacteria > Actinomycetota > Actinomycetes > Mycobacteriales > Mycobacteriaceae > Mycobacterium. Next base: position 4,563,710 of record CAVQIO010000002.1, on the reverse strand, counting down.
TAGTGGCGTCGCGAAGCTGCTCGGCAACCCCGGTGAGATCATCGGAGCCGCCCACCAGGAACACGTCGCTCGGGGCGCCCGGGTGCTCGCCGAGCCGGGCCATCATCGTGTCCAGCGTGCCGGTGGCATCGCCGCCCAGCAGCTCGCTGGCCAACATGGTGGGCGGCGCGTCCGGGTCAGCTTCGGCCGAGCCCAACACCGACAGCGTCGCCGTGTTGTCGTCAAGCACCAGCACACCGCCGGACCGGCCCGCCGCGCGCATCAGGGCCGTCACCGCCTGCGATTGCGACAGCACCGCGACGTTGTGCACGCCGGAATCCTCCAGCGCCTGGCGCAGCTGGTCGGCACTGGGATGATCCGTCCAGCACAGCCGGGTCCCGACCAGCCGGTGGTTCTCGTTCGCCAACAGCCGATTGGTGCCGACAACGGTCTCGGTCAGTTGCTCGATGGGGTTGTTAGCCAGGTCGACGACGGATTGGTCGATCACGTCACTGCCGTCCGCACCCGCTCCGACAAGCGCCAAGCGGGCGACGGGGCCTGTGACAGCGACCCCCAAAACGACGTCCATCCCTGCTCTCCTTCGGCTGGCCACCCCAGAACCAGCATGTCCCGGCATCATTACACTCGGCACCGTCGGCAGTAACAATCATTCGGGCGACCCCGTTCGCCTACAGGCGCAGCGTAACCGCGTTCCGCAGATCGGGGGACGCACTCCCGCGGCGTCCGAACGGAGATTATGTTTCCAAGTAAGCAACGAAGTCGCCTCGGCAGGGGGTTCCCCAGCCGCCAAAGCGAATTTGCGCCGTCAGTAACCGTCCTCGATACCCGGGGGGAACCGTGAGTCAGAGCAGCGACGAGGCGCCTACCGGCCCCATCAGGGGTGCTCCTGCGCAGCAGACCGCTCCGGGCCCGCAGGCAGCCGGGCGCCCGCCCGGCAGCGCAATGTGGTGGTCGACCTGACCGCCGCCGTCTTACTGCTCCTGGCGCCGCTGCTGCCGTGGAATCTGTACTTCGGTATCACGATCCCCGATAGCGACACGACCGTTTTCGCGGTGCTGATCGCAGTGACGCTGCTTTCTTTGATCGCTATTGCTTTGCCCGGTTCCGGGCCGGCCAGCCGCGGGCTTCGGCTGGCACTCAACGTTCCCTATTTGCTGTTGGTGCTCGCCTTCGTCGGGTTCGACGCGTTCGAGACGGTCCGATTGGGTGGGAGCGTGACCGTGCCGGGCGGTGTCGGACCGGGGGCCTGGCTGGGGGTCGCCGGTGCACTGTTGAGCACGCAGGCGGCGAGCGGCGGCGCAGCCGTGGACGACGCGTCGGGCGGGCGGCAGAGGTCGGCCCAGATCATCGGCTACGTATCGATGGTGGCCGCGGCGCTGAGCTTCGGCTTCACCCTGTACTGGCGGGTGAAGTACGCGCTGGGCGATGCGGGCGGCGCTGCCGACTTCGGTAAGCAGAACATCGCGGTCATCACGACGGCGGCGGTGTACGGGCTGGTGGCGCTGATCGCCGTGCTCGTCGCCTCGAGGTGGCTTGTTCGCCAGAGCAGAGCCGCTCGATTGGCGACGATCGCGCTAGGGGCCTCGACATTGGTCGCCGGGATCATCGTGTGGTTTCTTCCGGCCGGCCGTGACATCGACGCGTTCCACGGCATAGCGCAGAACACGTCGACGGCAGGAGTGGGGTTCGAGGGCTATCTGGCGTGGGCGGCCGCCGCGGCGATTTTCGCACCCCGGACGCTGTTCGGTCGCGCGGGCACCGCGTCGTCCGAGGAGAATGCGTGGCGGGCGTCGGCCCGAAATGGCTTGCTGCTCATCGCCGTATGGTGCCTGGGGTCGATGGCGATGCGGATCACCGACCTCGCCGTCGCGGTGAGCCTGGACTACCCGTATTCGCGGTACGACACCGTGGTGCTGGCCGCCTTCGATGTGGCCACCGCGGCCCTGGCGATTTGGCTGCGGATCAAGCTGCGCAGTGGCTCGTCCGCCCGGCTCATCACCTCGCTGTCCGGACTTGTTGCCGCGCTGAGCATTTCGCGCGTCATCGTCGGGGTTGTGCTTGCGCCGCGATTCCAGGAACCGCCAAATGCCGTGCAAAATCCGGTCTACGGAAACGATCTCGCCCAGCAGATCACCAGCACCTTCGAAGTCGCGCTGTCTGCGCTGGCCCTGTGCATCCTGGTGGCGGCGATCATCACCGGGCACTTCGCCCGTCTGCGCCTGCGGCGTCGTGCCGCGCGCAAGCATGCGGTTCCGCCGGGCGCTGACGCCCCGACGACCCGCATCCCGACCGGTGCTCCCCCGCCGTCGGCCGCCGCGACCACCCTAATTCAGACCGGTGAAGCACCCACCACCGCAATACCTCAGCTGACCGGCTCGCCCCGGATCTTCCGCGGCGACGACTCGGCCACCGGCCAGATACCCGTCTCCAAGCCCAAGATCTACCGGCCCCCGCAAGACCCGTCGTAACGCGGGTTAGCGCAGCGGCGCGAACGCGAACTCGCGCAGCCCCTCGAGGGGATCAATCGCCGCGTGGAAACCCAACACGTCGGCGGCGCGGGCCGGGTCGGCGACGATGTGGCGCACGTCGCCGCTGCGATACTGCCCGGTGATGACAGGGGACACCGCGCCGTTGCGCGCATCGCAGAGCGCCGCGGCCACCTCCAGGATCGAGATGGGCCGTCCCGAACAGACGTTCACCGCGGTGAAGCCGGACTCGTCCGTCGCTAACAGCCAGGCCGCCGCGAGATTGGCGGCCGCCACATCATCGACATGGACGAAGTCACGCATCTGGCCGCCATCCTCGAAAACCCTTGGCGTCTCGCCCTTTTCCAGGGCCGAGCGGAAAATCGCCGCCACTCCGGAGTACGGGGTGTCGCGCGGCATGCCAGGGCCGTAGACATTGTGGTAGCGCAACGCAACCACCGAGCCGCCGGTGGACTCCGACCAGGCCAGCGCGTAATGCTCCTGGGCGGTCTTGCTGGCGGCGTACAGGCTGCGCGGTCGCAGGGCGGCATCCTCGTCGACCAGCCTCCAAGCCAGCTCCTCGCCACCGAGCGGGCAGCGATGCTCGAAGGTCCCGGCGTCGAGGTCGGCACGCCGCCGCGGCAGCGGCTCGACCGTCCCATGCTCGGGACAGCGGTAGCGGCCCTGTCCATACACCACCATCGACGACGCCAGCACCAGCCGGGGCACTCCGGCGGCGAACATCTGCGCCAGCAGCACCGTGGTGCCGAAATCGTTGTGACCGCCGTAGGCGGGAGCGTCGGCCGCGTCGACCCCGGCGCCCACCATCGCGGCCTGGTGGCACACCAGATCGACACCGTCCAACAGTGGTGCCAACGCGTCGGCGTCGCGAACGTCAACCCGGTGACATCCGTTCGGCAGCACCGAATTTGGGCCGTGCGCGGCGGGCAACAACACGTCGACGGCGACCACATCATGACCGGCCGCGCGCAGCGCCGCGTCCACCCGCGACCCGATGAAACCGGCCGCACCGGTCAGCAACACCCTCACGGCAGCTCGATCGGCAGCGTGACGCCGGTGTGCGCCAGGCAGTGCGTGCAGCTGCGCTCGACGTCCACCCGGCCGATCGCTTCGCGCACCAGCTTCTTGAACACCTTCATGTTCTTCTGGAACTGCGCGTACACGTCGACGGCTTTCACACCCTCGCCTGCGCTGACACCGGCGTCCAAGTCGGTGACCAAAGCGATTGCTGCATAGCAGATTTCGAGCTCACGGGCCAGCACCGCCTCCGGGTAGCCGGTCATGTTGACCAGAGTGAAGCCGGCAGCGGCGAACCATTGGCTTTCGGCGCGGGTGGAAAATCGCGGACCCTGGATCACCACCATGGTGCCGCCGTCGACTACGCCGGGCAGGCCGGTGACCGCCTCCCGCAGCGGCGGGCAATACGGATCGGCGAAGTCGACGTGAATCGCCCCGGAGTCGAAGTAGGTGTCGGCGCGGCTGTTGGTGCGATCCACCAGCTGGTCGGGCACCAGCACGGCACCGGGACCGTACACGGGGTTCAGGCTGCCCACCGCGCACGGCGCGAACACCCGCCGCACGCCCAACTTGCGCAACGCCCACATGTTCGCGCGGTACGGCACGGTGTGCGCCGAGTATTCGTGCTCGGCGCCGTGCCGCGGTAGGAAGGCGACTTCGTGCTCCCCAATGTTCCCGACCGTGATCGGGGCGGCGGGCAGGCCATAGGGGGTGTCCACCGCGACGTCGCGGACGTCGGAATCGAAGAACGTGTAGAAGCCGCTGCCGCCGATCACTCCGAGCATTCGCCCATTGTGATGCATAGGGCAGGATGCCCTGGTGGCCAGTTTTGCGCAGTGGATCTCGGGCGCCCGGCCGCGGACGCTGCCCAACGCGATCGCGCCGGTGATCGCGGGCACCGGCGCGGCGGCATGGCTGCATTCCGCGGTGTGGTGGAAGGCGTTGCTGGCGCTGGCCGTCGCGGTCGCGCTGATCGTCGGCGTCAACTACGCCAACGACTATTCCGACGGCATCCGGGGCACCGACGACGTCCGGACCGGCCCGGCGCGGCTGGTGGGCTCGCGACTGGCGACACCGCGGTCGGTACTGACGGCCGCAGTGGCATCTCTCACGGTGGGCGCGGCGGCCGGCTTGGCGCTGGCGCTGCTGTCCGCCCCGTGGCTGATCGCGGTCGGCGTCGCGTGCATCGCCGGCGCGTGGTTGTACACCGGCGGGTCGCGGCCCTACGGGTACGCGGGTTTCGGCGAGGTCGCGGTGTTCGTGTTCTTCGGTCTGGTCGCCGTGCTGGGCACGCAGTACACCCAGGCATTACGGGTGGACTGGGTGGGACTGGTGCTGGCGGTGGCGACGGGCGCGCTGTCATCGTCGGTGTTGGTAGCCAACAACCTGCGGGATATCCCCACCGACGCGCAGGCGCACAAGATCACGCTGGCGGTACGCCTCGGCGATGCCCGCACCCGGGTGTTCTACCAAGGGCTGCTGGCGACCTCCGGGGTGCTGACCCTGGTGCTGATACTGGCCACGCCGTGGTGCGCGGTGGGATTGCTGGCCACCCCGTTGGCCCTGCGCGCCGCCGGGCCGGTGCGGTCCGGCCGCGGCGGGCCCGAGCTGATCCCGGTGCTGCGCGACACCGGGCTGGCGATGCTGCTGTGGGCGGTCGCGGTAGCAGCGGCGTTAGCGCTGGCGCACTGACGCACCCACGGCGATTTGGCACGCGGCGATCGTTGAGGGATTAGCGTCGGGTGTGACCGCCCTTACACCGCTAGCCGAGCGAGGAGCGCAAATGCAGCAGATCGCCGCGACCAGTGGGCCCACAAACATCGGACTGCTCAGCGTCGGCGCATACCGCCCCGAGCGCGTGGTCACGAACGCCGAGCTGTGTCAGAACATCGACTCGTCCGATGAGTGGATCTACTCCCGCACCGGAATCAAGACGCGCCGATTCGCCGCTCGCGACGAATCCGTCGCTTCCATGTCGATCGAGGCCGCTCGCCAAGCAATCTCAATCGCCGCACTGCAGGCAACCGACATCGACGGCGTGATCGTCGCCACCAGCACGCAGTTTTACCAGACCCCGGCCAGCGCCCCGGCGGTCGCGTCGGGGTTGGGCGCTACGGGTGTGCCCGCATTCGATATCTCAGCCGGGTGCGCCGGCTTCGGATATGCGGTGGGCGTCGCGGCCGATATGATCCGCGGCGGAAGCGTCGCCAAGATGCTGGTCATCGGTTCGGAGAAACTGTCCCCCACGGTGGACATGCTCGATCGCAGCAACTGCTTCATTTTCGCCGACGGCGCGGCCGCAGTCGTAGTGGGCGAGACGCCGGCTCAGGGGATTGGACCGACTGTCTGGGGCAGCGACGGTGAACAGGCCAAGGCCATCCGCCAGGACATCGACTGGATCACTTACACGGAGAACCCGACCGGGCCGCGTCCGTTTCTTCGGCTTGAGGGCAGCGCCGTCTTCCGTTGGGCGGCATTCGAGATGGGCAAAGTCGGGCGCCAGGCGATGGACGCCGCGGGCGTCAGATCCGATCAAATCGACGTGTTCGTCCCGCATCAGGCCAATGCCCGGATCAACGAAGTGCTGGCCAAGAATCTGGATCTGCGGCCGGACGCGATAGTGGCCAATGACATTGAGCACACCGGCAACACGTCCGCGGCTTCCATTCCGTTGGCGATGGCCGAACTGCTGGCGATCGGGGCGTCCAAGCCCGGCGATCTGGCCCTGCTGATCGGATACGGCGCGGGGTTGAGCTATGCCGCACAGGTCGTGCGGATGCCCAACGGTTGAGTGCGCAAGCTCACTTCTCGCCGGGCTCGTCGTCGGGTCCCGTATCCATGACCACCTCACCGCGCAGCCGGGCTTGCAGCTGCTCGCGTTCGGCGCGACGCCGTTCACCGGCGACGGCAAGACCGGCCGTGGCACGTCGGCGCAATGGCGCGAACAGCCAGATGCCCAAAGGCATCGCGATGATCAACGCAAACAGCGCCGCGACCACGACCGGGACCTGGGTGACCCCGAGCAACCGCGCGGCCAGGTAGATCACTCCGGTGAGCACCACGGCCAGCAGCAACCGCGCCGCCGCGTAGAGCAAAACGTCGACAATCACCCGATCTCGGGCGCGCTCCTGCGCGGCTTCCGCCGGGTTATCCCCAGTGCTGTTGTCGCTCGGCCCTTCTGACACAGGTTGAGCCTACGGCGCGGGTATATTCGCTGAAAGGAGGTGTTTGAGTGCTCTACCTGGTGGTCGTCCTGGTCCTGGGGACGCTGATCTACATTGGCTGGCGCGCGGCGCGGTCGCAGACGCACCGACAGAAGACGCGCGTCATCGGACCTGACGATGATCCAGACTTCATGCGGCGGTTAGGAAACGGGGACAACAACCCCCGCTGACCGCGCCACCGGCCCTCGCTACGTGACGCCCAGGCTGGGCTGGTCTCCCGGAAACCCTTCCGCGACAACGGCAGCCAGCCCGGTGAGTGCTTCGCGCGTCTCCCGGCGCATCTGATCCAGATGAATCTCGCCGCCCTCGTCGAGATGAGGGTCGTACGGCACCAACCGCACCGCGCGGCAGCGCCTGGAGAAGTGCTCGATCACCTTGTTCATGTCGACCTTGCCGGTCCGTGGACGCACCGCGTTGATGACCGCGATCGAGTTGCGAACCAGCGCTTCGTGGCCGTGCGCGTCCAGCCAGTCGAGCGTCGCCGAGGCACTCCGCGCCCCGTCGATGGAGCCAGAACTCACCACGATCAGAACGTTGGCGTTCTCCAGCACCGACGACATCGCCGAGTGCAGCAGTCCGGGGCCGCAGTCGGTGATCACCAGGCCGTAGAACCGCTCCAGGATCCCCAGGGTGCGGGTGTAGTCGTCAGCGTCGAAAGCCTCCGATACAGCAGGATCGCTTTCCGACGCGAGCACTTCCAACCCGCTCGGGCCCCTCGAGGTGTAGCGGCGGACATCGCTGTAGCGCTCGACGGTTCCGGCATCCTGCAGCAATTGGCGCACCGTGGCCGCCGTCTCCAGCGGGACCTTTTGGCTCAGGGTGCCGCGGTCGGGGTTGGCGTCCATGGCCACCACCCGGTCGCCGCGGATCGCGGCGAAGGCAGAGCCCAGCGTGGCGGCGATCGTCGTTTTGCCGACGCCACCCTTGAGCGACACCACCGCGACCCGGTAGGAACCGCGCAGCGGCCGGTTGACCTGCGCCACCAAATTGTTGTGCCGAGCGGCCCGCGGGCCCTCCCCCAGGTTGATCAGCCGGCCGGACAGCACATAGACCAACCGGCGCCAGCCCTCCGAAGGCGGCGGCTTGATCGGCCGCAGCAGCATTCCGGTGGACAGTTCCGGGTAGGGCGTGTGTGGCACCGTCTCGGGGCGATAGGGGGCTTCCGGCGAAGGCGCGTCGGCGCGACCGTTGTAATACGCACCGTATGCGGTCGGGTCGACCCGCGGAATGCCGGTCACCGGCGTGGAATCCCAGGGCGGCATCCCGGCCGGTGGCCCCGCGGTGGCGGGCTGCGCTTCCCGGCGCTCGGTCGCGGGAACCCGGCGTTCGGTGCGGAAGCCGGCGAAGGCCCGGGTCGGTGCCTCGGCGCCGGAATCCGCGGACTGGTCGCCGCCGTGCTGCTGTGATGGCTCCTGCGCGGACAGGTCCGCCGTCGGATGTTCGGGCGCCCCCACCCCGCTCGTTGATTGCTCAGACACGTGCATTCCCCCTTGCGGTGTCGATTCCTATCTGTCAGCCCACGCCCGCATAGGAATGCAGGCCCACGGTCACCAGGTTAACGAAGAACAAGTTGAAGACCATCGCCACGAACCCCACCACGTTGATCCAGGCGGCCTTACGGTCCCGCCATCCCGCGGTTGACCTGGCGTGCAGGTACGCGGCGTAGACCACCCATGCGACGAACGAAACCGTCTCCTTGGGGTCCCACCCCCAATACCTGCCCCAGGCCTCCTCGGCCCAGATGGCTCCGAAGATGACCCCGAAACCGAACACCGGGAACGCGAAGATCGTGGTTCGGTAGGCGATGCGGTCCAGGGTCTGCGCGTCGGGCAGCCGATGCACTATTCGTTCCAGCGTGCCCCCAGCGCCCTGTTCGGCGGCGGGGTCGCCCAGCCGCGAGGTCCGCAGCAGGAACAGGATGCTGGCAATGCCGGCGACCAGAAAGACCCCGGAACCCAGGCTGACGACAGACACATGGATGGGCAGCCAGTAGGACTGCAGGGCCGGCATCACCGGTGCCGCGTTGGTGTAGAGCCAACGGCCGGAAACCGTGAGCAGGATCAGCACCGGGAGCAGCAAGAAAACCCACAGCGGGCGGAATTGCGGACGACGCAGCATGATCGCGCCGGCCACCAGCCCGCACAAGCAGGTGAGGTTGATGAACTCGTACATGTTGCCCCAGGGCACCCGCATGGTGGCCAGGCCGCGCAGCACGAGGCAGGCCAACAGCAGCCCGATGCCGAGGTAGACCACCGCCAGCCCGGCCCGCCCGACGCGTTCGTCGAGCGGCCGCTGGGCAACGTCATCGACGATGCCGGGGGTGACGCTGTCGGCCGCGACCCCGCCGGCCAGCACCCGCGCGCGGTTGTCCGCTCGGCGGCCGCCAACGTAGGCCAGCTCGAAGGCCAACAGCAGCAGCGCGACGACCAGGGCGACCACCGCCGAGGTGAACGCCCAGTCGGAGTAGCGCGCCAGGCCGATGTTGACGTGCAGCGTGTTCATGTGACGTCCACCTGAGAACTCCTTCTGAACGCTGGGTCGTCAGCCTGGTCAGGGGCGCCGGATTCGTCGAGACCGGTCAACAGGCGCTCGGTGAGCCTTTCGAACTCGTCGCCCCAACCGGAGTTGTCGGTGCGGGCCAAGCCGCCCAGCTCGACGTCCACCGTACCGGGGGCCTGGCCGGCCCGGTCGGTGACTGGAGTGAGGCGCACCCATACCCGGCGCCGGCGCACCAGCAGTGACACCAGCAGCCCGCCCATCATCGTGATCGCGAAGAGCAGCACCCAGGTCTGCCCGGGGTCGTGGGAGACCTGCAGGTTGACGAACGGCACGGCGCCGTCGAAGCGGATGGTGGTGCCCGCGGCCGGACCCTGATCGATGCGCACCCCTTGGCCGGCGCGCAGGTTGACCCGCTTTTCCTTGTTCAGCCGGCCCTGCTCGATCAGCCGGGGATCCAGGGTGAACAACGACTGCGGGCGCCCGGTGTCCAGGCCGGTGTCGCCGCGGTAGATGTCGATGGCCACCGCCGGGGCGTCCAGGGCCGGGAACCGCGACGACAACAGGGCGCCGTCGAGTTGTTCGGTCGGTGCGAGCAGGCCTTGGATTGCGATCTCGTGTTTGCGGCGCTCGGCGGCGCTCGGATAGCTGCCGGCCGGCGGGTCGATGCGCGCCACCCCCGACGAGAGCAGGGTCTGCGGGTTGTCGGGCCGCCACTGCACGGTCGAGGTGCGGGTCTGCCCGTCGGGGAACCTCACCGTGAAACTCGGGGCGTAGCCGTGGCCCTGTAGGTAGACCCGGTCGCCGCCGACCCGCAGCGGGTGGTTGACCTCCAGCCGGTAGGGCCGCCAGCTGTTGGCCGCCAGGTCGCGGCCGTCTTGATAGTCGATGTCGGCCGCGAACGACGTGGCCTGCCCCGAGGGCAGGTAGTGGGCTTGAAAGTCGTTGACCCGCACGCACATTGGGTGCAGCGACGTGCCGTCGACGGTGTTGCCGGCCCGGAATGAGTCGAATGCGGCCGGTGAGGCCGAGCAGAAGCCGGGGCCGCCGTCGGCGATGACGATGACGTTGCCCTCGTAGCCGAACAGCTTGCCGACGGCCACCGCGACCAGTAGCCCCAGCAGCGAGAAGTGGAAGACGATGTTGCCGAACTCGTGCAGGTAGCCCTTCTCGGCGGATATCTCGATGGTGTCCGAGACGGTGTCGTCGCGATGACGGATGGCGGTGCGCCAGCCGCGCAGCCGGCCGGCGATCGTGTTCGCCACGGCGTTGAGGTCGGCCTCGTCGGCCAGGGTGAGCTGCGAGCTGGTGTGCTTGGGCAGCCGGGCCAGGTTTCGCGGGGCGCTCACCGGGGTGGCGCGCAGGCCGCGGGCATGTTCGATCATCCGCGGGGTCAGACAGCCGACGAGGGACACGAACAGCAGCACGTAGATGGCGGTGAACCAGAAGCTGGAAAACACGTCGAAGGCCTGCAGCCGGTTCAGCCACGGGCCCATCGTCGGATGGGCGGCCAGGTACTCGTCGACCTTGCCCGCGTTGAGGCTGCGCTGCGGCAGCAGCGCCCCGGGTATCGCGCCCAGCGCCAGCAGACACAACAGCACCAGCGCGGTGCCCATCGAGGTCAGCGCGCGCCAGGTGTTGCGCGCCCGGGCAAGCACGGCTATGAGCAGACGCATCAGATCGGCAACCTCGCGTCGCTGACGAAGGCGTCCCGCAGCCAGGAGACGAAGTCGTTCCACACACCGGTGACCAGCAGCACTCCGACCACGATCAGCAGCGCCCCGCCGAAGATCTGGATGGCGTGGGTGTGCCGTCGCAGCCAGCCCAGGCCGGCCACCGCGCGCGCCGAGCCGAAGGCCAGCAGCACGAACGGAATCCCCAGCCCCAGGCAGTAGGCGATCACCAGCAAGATTCCGCGGGCGACATTCGCGCCTTCGGTGGCCGAGGCGACGGTGATCACGCCGGTTAGGGTCGGGCCCAGGCACGGCGTCCACCCGAGCCCGAAGACCGCGCCGAGCACCGGCGCCCCCGCCACCGTCGTCAGCTGTTGCGGGCTGAACCGGACTTGGCGCTGCAGTGCCGGGATCAGGCCGACGAACACCAACCCCATCACGATGGTCAGCACGCCCCCGACCCGTTGCAGCACCAGCTGATTGGTGATCAGCGTCGTGGTCATGCCGAGCACGGCGACGGTCCCGAGCACGAACACCGTGGTGAATCCGGCGACGAACAATGTCGCCGATCCCGCGACTCGCCACCGGGTCGCCGGTGGGGCTTTGACCGGGCCCGCCCCCGACTGCTCAGCCACTTCCTCGCCGACCAGGGCGGCCAGATACGACAGGTAGCCGGGCACCAGCGGCACCACGCAGGGTGAAGCGAAGGACACCAGCCCCGCCAGCACGCAGGCACCCAGCGCCAGCAGCAGGGGGCCGGCGGCGGCGGTCTGTGCGAAACCGGTCATTTCTGGCTCGGCGTTTTCAGGCCGGGCGGCGCTTCCCGGGTCAGCTTCTGCACCACGGGTTGCAGATCGGAGGCCAGCACTTCGCGCAGAAACACCGCCGCGACCCGGTGCTGGCGGTCCAGCACCAGCGTGGACGGGATGACGGTGGTGGGGTACTTGCCGCCGAACGCGATCAGAGTGCGCATCGCCGGGTCGTAGATCGACGGGAAGGTGACGGCGCGGTCGTTGACGAAGTCCAGCGCCGCCTGGCGGTTGTTGTCGCGGACGTCGATGCCGAGGAAGGATGCGCCGGATTCGCGGGTGGCGTCATACACCTGCTGCAGCTGGGTGACTTCGGCGCGGCACGGCCCACACCACTGGCCCCAGACGTTGATGACGACGACGTTGCCGGCGAAGATCGGATCGTCCAGCGACAGCGTGTGCGCCGGGTCGGCCAGGTCCGGCCCGGACAACGGGCCCGGGCGGCTACGACTCGAGGGCGGGTCGTAGAAGATGTCGGTTTTCCCTCCGGGCGAGACGAATTCGAAGGTGCCGCCCTGCGCGACGGCGTCAGGACCGGCCGAGCAGCCGGTGAGCAACCCGGAGATTGCCAACGCCGCCCCGGCGATCACCAGCCGCCACGGGGTCATGGCGCCGCTGGTCGGGAGTATTCGACGTCGACCAGCCGGTCGCCGTCGTAGACCAGGGTGGTCAGCGAGGCGAGATCGCACTCGCGCCGCCGCGGGTCGTGCCACAGCCGCTTGCCGGTCAGGTGCAGCCGCAGCGTCCACACCGGCAGCTGGTGGCTGACGCACACCACCTCGTGGCCGGCGCCGCGAGCACGCGCCTTGTCCACTGCCGTGGACATGCGGGCCGCGACCTCCGCGTACGGCTCACCCCAGGACGGTGCGAACGGGTTGCGCAGCTGCCACCAGAAGCGCGGGTTCCGCCACGCGCCGTCGCCCAGGCCTATGCGCTTGCCCTCGAAGAAGTTGGTCGATTCGATCAGGTCGGGGTCAGTGTCCACGGCCAGGTCGTGCTTGGCCGCGATGGGCGCGGCGGTCTCCTGGGCCCGCTGCAGCGGGGAGGCGATGACCGCGACGATGTCGCGGCCTGCCAGTGCGTCGGCGACCGCCTCCGCTTGCGCTCTGCCCCGGTCAGACAGGTGGAATCCGGGCAGCCGGCCGTACAGGATGCCGCCAGGGTTGTGCACCTCGCCGTGCCGCATCACATGCACGCGGGTTTGCTCGGCCATCAGGATTTCCCTTCCGGGGTGGCGCTCGCGGCCGCACGGGCGGCGACGGGTAGCGCCTCCGCGATGCGCCCGAACGCGGTGTCGTCGAGTGCCGCCGAGACGAACCATGCCTCGAAGGCGCTGCACGGCGGGTACACGCCCGCGTCCAGCAGGGCGTGGAAGAACGGCGGATAGCGCCAGGTCTCGCTCTTGCGTGCGGACGCGAAGTCGGTGACCGGCGTGTCCGCGAAGAACACGCTGAGCATATTGCCGGCCCGCGGAATCTGGTGTGGCACATCGGCATTGGTGAGCGCATCGGAGAACAGCCCGGCCAGGCGGTCGGCGTTGGCGTCCAGCGCGGCGTAGACGGCGGCGTCGGCGGTGCGCAGGGTGGCCAGCCCGGCGGCCATCGCCACCGGGTTACCCGACAAGGTGCCGGCCTGATACACCGGGCCCAGCGGGGCCAGCCGTTCCATCACGTCGGCCCGGCCGCCGAACGCGGCGGCCGGCAGCCCGCCGCTCATCACTTTCCCGAACGTGAACAGGTCGGCGTCGACCGGATCGATTCCGTACCAACCGCTTCGGCTGACCCGGAAACCGGTCATCACCTCGTCGATGATCAGCAGCGCGCCGTGCTCGGCGGCGATTGTGCGCAGCCCCGCGTTGTAGCCGGGTGCCGGCGGGACGACGCCCATATTGCCGGGGCTGGCCTCGGTGATCACCGCGGCGATCTGGTCGCCGAACCGGGCGAATGTCTGCCGTACCGCGTCAATATCGTTGTAAGGCAACACGATTGTGTCGGCCGCAGTGGCGCCGGTGACCCCTGGTGAGGAGGGTAGGCCCAGCGTCGCCACCCCGGAGCCCGCGTCGGCGAGCAACGCGTCCACGTGGCCGTGGTAGCAGCCGGAGAACTTGACGATCTTGGCCCTGCCGGTGAAACCGCGGGCCAGCCGCACCGCGCTCATGGTGGCTTCGGTGCCGGAGTTCACCAACCGGAGCCGCTGCACCGGAGCGACGCGGCCGATGATCTCGGTGGCCAGCTCGGTCTCCGCGGGGGTGGGCGCCCCGAACGACAACCCCGTCGCCGCGGCCTTGGCGACCGCGTCGACAACGGCCGGGTGCGCGTGGCCGAGGATCATCGGGCCCCACGAGCAAACCAGGTCGACGTAGCGGTTGGCATCGGCGTCGGTGAGCCAGCATCCGTGCGCCTCGGTGATGAAGCGCGGCGTGCCGCCCACCGCGGTGAAGGCACGCACCGGCGAGTTCACCCCACCGGGAATGACCGCGCACGCGTCGTCGAAGAGACGCGCCGAGGCGGTCACGGCGCCCCTGGACACAGCGGCGCCCTGATCAGTGCTGCCCATGACGACCAGTGTTCCAGCCTGCGAACAGCGATCAACTACAGGGTGTAAGAGTTGGTTTGCGGGCTGAAGTGGGCCGGGTTCGGCGAGTTGGATGGTGGTATGCGACTTCGTTTCAACCGCCACGTCACCAACCCCATTCAGCGGCTGTGGGCCGGCTGGGCCCCGTCGTTCGCGATCATCGAGCACGTCGGAAGAAAGTCCGGCAAGGAGTTCCGCACCCCGGTGAGCGCGTTCAGCGCCACCGTCAACGGCAAGCCCGGCATTGCGGTCTTGCTCACCTACGGCCCGGACCGCGACTGGCTGAAGAACCTCAAGGCGGCCGGCGGCGGCCAGATGCGCCGCCACGGCAAGACCTTCGGCATCGCCGACCCGCAAGTCGTCACCAGGGATGAGGCGGCCGAGCACGTGGGCAGCGGGACGCGACGGGTGTTCGGCAGGCTGCCATTCGAGCAGGCGGTGCTGTTTACCCGGACTTCCTAGCGGCGGCGGTTCGGTTGCGGAGGCGTGCGACAGCGTAGATCGCCAGCACCACCGCCCACGACAGCAGGCTGAGCCAGAGCTGGCTGCGCGCCGAACGGTCGAACGCCATCTGGACCAGCACGGCGGTGATCCCGGCCAACGTGAGGATCGACAGCACCGGGAAGAACCACATCTTCACGCGCAACTTCTCGGCGGGCGTCCGGCGACGCAGGATGATCTGCGAAAGCGCGATCAACCAGTAGACGAACAAGATGATCGCGCCCGAGGAGTTGAGCAGGAACAGAAATACCGTGCGGGGCGCGACCCAGCTCATGATGACGCACAGGAAGCCGATCGCCGACGAGAACAAGATGGCGATGTGCGGAACCCCGCGCCCGCTGAGTTTGACCAGCCGCATCGGCGCCTCGTTGCGGGCGGCCAGCACGAACAACATGCGCGACGCCGTGTACAGCCCGGAGTTCAGGCAGGACAGCACCGCGGTGAGCACTACCGCGTTCATCACCTGATCCGCGCCGGCCAGGCCCATGTGCTTGAACGCGGCGACATAGGGCGATGCGCCGAGCTCCACCGAATTCCACGGCAGAATAACGACGAGCAGAAAGATCGAGCCGACGAAGAAGATCGCGATCCGTGCGACAACCGATCTCGTCGCCCGCTGAACTCCGCGCGCCGGGTCGCGACTTTCGGCCGCGGCGATGGTGACGATTTCGGCGCCCACCATCGAGACGATCACCACCACGATGGCAGCGAAGACCGCGCCGACGCCTTTCGGGAAGAACCCGCCTTGCGCGGTCAGGTTGGCGAACCCGCCGTGGCGACCGGGCCACAGCCCGAGCACGAACGCCGTGCCGATGCCGAGGAAGATCACGATGGTCGCGACTTTGATTCCGGCGAACCAGAATTCGAACTCGCCGAACGATGTCACCGAGAACAGGTTCGTCGCGGTCATCAGCACCATCAGGCACAGCGACAGCACCCACAGCGGGGCGTGGAACCAGTAGTTGAGGACCTTGCCGCCGGCGACCGCCTCGAATCCGACGACGATCACCCAGAAGTACCAGTACAGCCAACCCACCGAAAATCCGGCCCAGCCGCCCAGCGCCTGTGCCGCGTAGTCGGCGAACGACCCGGTCGACGGGTTCGCGGCCGCCATCTCGCCCAGCATCCGCATCACCAGAACGACCAGCACGCCGCACAGTGCATACGTGACGAATGCGGCGGGCCCGGTGTCCCGGATCACCACACCAGAGCCGACGAACAACCCCGCGCCGATGACGCCGCCGAGCGCGACCATGCTCAGCTGCCGCTGCGAAAGCCCTTGCCGCAGTTGCGGAACGGACTCCGGATCGGGACGTTGCACCCCGTGTCGGGGGCCGCTATCGCTGGTGTCCCCGCCCCCGGAATCCGCCCGCCTCTGCGCGCACCGCATTACCGGACGCTAGCAGCAAACAGCACCTGCCACGGATCAATCCACGCGGGTGGCCACTACCGACCACACCGGCATGTGCACCCGGTTGTCCTGTAGCAGTGGCCGGATAACGTCAAGCTGCTGCCTAATGACCTCCAATTTCTCGACATTGTCGCCCAGAGGGCCAGTGAGGATTGCGGTCATGCGGTCGAGTGTGTCGGGAGCCCAACGCCCCTCATAGGTGGTACGCCCGAGATAGTCGAGGTGCCAGCCGCTGGCGCCCAGCACCCGCTCGAAGTTGTCGGCGGGTATGGCTTCCCACTGAATGCCGTTGACGTTGTGCGGGGCGAACTCGAACATGAACAGCCGCGCGCCGGGTTTGGTGGCCCGGTGCAGCGCGTGCGCATACGCAGTCTGGACGGCTTCGTCACCCAAGAACACGTGGTAGAACGCACTGTCCACCACCGTGTCGAACCGGTTCTCGAGGCCCTCTAGCTTGGTGGCGTCGGCCACCTGGAAATCGACCTTGACCCCGGCACGCTCGGCATTGCGCCTGGCCTGCGCGATCGCCGTGGACGACCCGTCGATGCCGGTAACCGAAAACCCTTGCGAGGCAAAGTAGATCGCGTTGTACCCGTGACCGGTGCCCGGGTCGAGCACCTCACCGCGGATCGCACCGTAGGCCACCAACTGCTGCACCGCCGGCTGCGGTCCACCGATGTCCCACGGGATCAGGTCCTTGGTATTTTCGGCTTCGTCGTACAGCGGCTCGAAACTGGCCGCATTGATGTCGGTTGTCATGTGCTCTCGCTCTCGTGCGATCGGTAGTGATGCACTTTGTAGACGGAATTGTTCACTAAATTCGCTGGCAAGATTCAGCTTAACGGGTTGAAATCCTTACTGAGACAATGCTTGTAGTCACGGCAGCGAGCCCAACCGGCGGGCCGAGGGCCAGGTTTGGGACAGCGAAACTCATCCGCGATACAACTCTCACCAAAGCGACGCGATCTCGCTCATACCGCAGATGACGGACAGCTGACGAACGCGGGCACAATCGCTCAGGCGTGCAGCTCATCCAAAGAGGTAGCCACCACGGACCACCCCGGTCACCGCAGATACAGATCCTTCTCCCGGATCAGTGCCGTGGCGACCACGCTGATCACCGCGGTCGCAACCAGATACCCGCACGCCAGCCACGGCGCGCCGCCGACGGCCGCGATCAGCGCGGTGAGGATCATCGGGGTCACGCCGGAGGCGTAAATGCCGGAGAACTGATAGACGAACGACAAACCGGTGTAGCGAGTGCCGGTGGGATACAGCGACGAGTACAGGGTGCCTTGGGCACCGTAGAGCAGCGCGTGCACGACACCGAACACGATGATCATCGCGAGCCCGAACCAGACCAGGTTCTTGGTACCGAACAGGGCGAACGCCGGGAAGACCGCCAGCCCATACAGGGCCACACCGATCAGATACACCCGGCGCGCGCCGTACCGGTCGCTCAATGCTCCCGAAACGGGCAGCAGCACCCCCATCAGCAAGGCGGCGATGGTCACCACGACCAGAACCGACACCTTGTTGAAGCCCAACGCTCCGGTGGCGTAGCTGATCGCGAAAACACCCCAGGTGTTGAAGGCAGACCCCTCGGCCCAGCGAGACAGCAGTCCCAGCAAGGTGTTCCGCCGGGACCGAGGTTCGCGGATGATTTCCCGGATGGGCACGGTGGATGCGGTTTCGAGGTCGCGTAACTGGCGGAACGCCGGGGTCTCCTCGACCCGCAGCCGCACGATGATGCCGATGACCACCAGCACCAGGCTGAGCAGGAAGCCGATGCGCCAGCCGTAGGCGAGAAACCGCGTCTGGCCCAGGGCAACCTGCAGGTAGGCGAAGATGCCGGTGCCCAGCGCCAAGCCCAGCGCCAGACCGATCTGCGGGATCGCCCCGTACCGGCCGCGCCGGTCTCCGGGGCTGTGTTCGACGGCCAGCAGCACCGCGCCGCCCCACTCGCCGCCGAGCGCAAACCCCTGCAGCACGCGCAACACCAATAGCAGGACCGGCGCCCATACCCCGATCTGGGCAGCGCTGGGCAACACCCCGATCAGCGCCGTCGCGAAGCCCATGATCAGCATCGTCAATGCCAGGCTGCGCTTGCGGCCGATCCGGTCTCCGATGTGGCCGAACACCAGACCGCCGATGGGACGCATGACGAACCCGACCGCGAACGCCGCAAACGCCAGCAGCGTGCCCACCAGAGAACTCGCATTCGGAAAGAACAGCTTGTTGAAGACCAGGCCGGCGGCGGTGGCGTAGAGGAAGAAGTCGTACCACTCCACGGTGGTGCCGAGCAGGCTCGCGGCAACGACGGTCCGCAGGCGCCGGCGGCGATCGGCGTCGGATTCGTCGTAGCCGCCCGGCGCCGCTATCACTGCGTCGGGCAGGGTCGTCGCCATGGCTACTGCGCCGAGGCGGCCGCGAACGGCGTCGCCGAGGCCGGCTGGGACTTGCGGTTGGGGTGCTTCCACACGCCCCTGCGCTCGAGCAGCGGCAGCACACCCTCGCCGAACCAGTAAGCCTCTTCCAAGTGCGGATATCCGGACAGGATGAAGTGGTCGATGCCGAGGTCTGCGTATTCGATCAGCCGTTCGGCGACCTCTTCGTGTGACCCGACCAGCGCGGTGCCCGCACCGCCCCGCACCAAGCCCACCCCGGCCCACAGGTTGGGCGCGATCAGAAGCCGACCGCTGTTGCCGTCGTGCAACTTCAGCATGCGGCGCTGCCCCTCGGATTCGCTGCGCGCCAGACTGGACTGCACCCGCTCGATGTCTGCCGGATCGATGGCCGCCAACAGCCGGTCGGCTTCGGCCCACGCTTCTTCGGCGGTGGGGCGGCTGATCACGTGGATCCGCAATCCGAATTGCAACTTGCGGCCGGCATCAGCGGCCAGCCCGCGCACCCAGTCCAATTTCTCGCTGACAGCAGCCCGCGGTTCGCCCCAAGTGAGGTAGACGTCGGAGTAGTTGGCGGCGACCGGCCCGGCCGATCCCGACGATCCGCCGAAGAACACCGCGGGTACCGGGTCGGGCGGGTTGTTGAGCTGTGCGCCCTCGATGCGGATGTGTTCACCGGCGAACGTCACCGGCTCCGTCGAGGTCCACAGTTCGCGCACCACATGCAGGAACTCAGCGGTACGCGCGTAGCGCGCTTGTTTGTCCAGGAAATCCCCGTAGGCCTGTTGTTCGTGCGGTTCACCGCCGGTGACGACATTGAGCAGCAGCCGTCCATCCGAGTGGCGCTGGAACGTGCCGGCCATCTGTGCCGCCAGCGTGGGGCTGAGCAACCCCGGGCGGAATGCGACCAGGAACTTCAGCGTCTCAGTGCGCTCGATGAGCATCGCCGTCGTCAACCAGGCGTCCTCACACCACAATCCGGTCGGGGTGAGCACCGCCTCGAAACCGTTGTCTTCGGCGGCCGCACAAATCTGGTGCAAATAGCGCAAGGTGGCGGGCCGGTCGCCCTGCATCGCGGTGCCGTGCCCGCCGGCAACGAGGTTGCGCGAATCCCCGTACGTAGGCAAAAACCAATGAACTGCCAGGCTCATCCGATCCTCTTCCGTTCTTGATCAGCATTCGGTCGACTATCGAAGCCACACACGAAAGTTCCAGCGTCCCCAAGCTCGCCGCGGCGCGCGAGGGTTGAAACCTGCCAGATTCAATTCCGGCCCCGGTGGACGTCACTGCTCGATGACTGCCACGTCACAATGGCCTTGCAAACGGCGTGGCAGCGTCGGAAAACCCCAGTGCGCGCGGCATTATGGCCCTCGTGCGTGATTTGAACCGCCGCGCGGTGCTGCGAATGGGCGCCAGTGCCAGCGCCGCGGCAGCAGGCGTCTGGGCCCTGAACGCCTGGCTGGATCCGCTGGAACCGCAGGCACAGCCGCAGGCGCCCAGCCCTTTCGAGCCGTCGACCGCGAGTAGCAACCTGCCCACCACACTGACGGGCTCGTTCATCTCGAAGGCGCGCGGCGGCGTCAAGACCAATTGGGTGATCGCCCTGCCGCCGGGACATACCTCGCAGAGCGGGCTGCTACGCCCGGTGATCGCGCTGCACGGTAAGGACGGCGACGCGAACATGATGCTCGACTGCGGTGTGGAGGACGCCCTGATCCGGCTGGTCAAGGAGGGCAGGCCCCCCTTCGCGGTGGTGGGAGTCGACGGTGGCTCCGATTCCTACTGGCACAAACGGGCCGACGGCAGCGACTCCGGCGCAATGGTTCTCGACGAGCTGCTGCCAATGCTGGGTTCGATGGGCCTCGATACCTCCCGGGTGGGCTTCATGGGCTGGTCGATGGGCGGATACGGCGCGCTACGCCTGGGCGCCAAGCTGGGGCCGTCGCGGACCGCGGGGATCTGCGCGATCAGCCCGGCGCTGTACACGTCCTACACCGATAGCGCACCCGGGTCGTTCGACAGCTACGACGATTGGATGGCCAACAGCGTGATGGGCCTGCCGGCGTTGTCGCAGATCCCGCTGCGGGTCGACTGCGGCACCTTCGACCGCTTCTATCCCGCCACCCGTCAGTTCGTCAGCCAACTGCAAACACCACCGGCAGTGAGCTTCACGGTCGGCGGCCACGACGCGACCTGGTGGCGTTTGCAGTTGCCCGGTGAGATCTCCTGGCTGGCCACCTAACCGATGCACCCGAAAGAGGTATGACGGTACGGCAGGAAACGGCGACCAGCCCGCCCCAGCGAGCGGGCGCTGACCCCACCCGCCAAGTGCGGCGACGCGGGTTCCGCCCGGACATCGAGGGCCTGCGGGCCGTCGCGGTGGTTGCCGTCGTGCTCTATCACGCGGGCGTACCGGGTACCGCCGGCGGCTTCATCGGCGTCGACGTCTTCTTCGTCATCTCCGGCTTCCTGATCACCGGCCTGCTCTGGCGCGAGGCCAGCACCGCGAATACCGTTGCGCTAGGCCGCTTTTACGGTGCACGGGCCCGGCGCCTGTTGCCGGCCGCGGCCACCGTCGGCGTCATCACCGCCATCGCGGCGGCGGTCGCGCTGCCGCCGTTACAGGCGCGAAGCGTCTTCACCGACGGGATCGCCAGCGCGCTGTACGTCGGCAACTACCGGTTCGCCATCCAAGGCACCGACTACCTGAACGCAGACATGCCTTCGCCGTTCCAGCACTACTGGTCACTCGGCGTCGAGGAGCAGTTCTACCTGGTGTGGCCGGTGCTGATCATCGGTACCGCGTGGCTCGCCGGACGCCTCCGGCGCGGCGCCGCGGCACAGCCGGCGCGGCGCCGCGGCACAGGCGGCGCCGTACGCGGTGGTCCTGGCATTGGTCGCCGCGGCCTCGTTGACGACGGCCGTGCTGTGGACCCGCACCTCGCCGCCGTGGGCGTTCTTCTCGCTGCCCACCCGCGCGTGGGAGCTGGCCGCCGGCGGCCTGGTCGCGCTGTCGATCCAGCAGTGGCGCCGGCTGCCGCTGCTGCCGGCGGCGATCGCCGGCTGGGGCGGCCTGGCTCTGGTCGTGCTGACCTGCACGCAGCTGGGCCCCACCACCCCCTACCCCGGCACCGCGGCGCTGCTACCCGTACTGGGCACCGCGCTGGTGATCGGCAGCGGCTGTGTCACCCGCAGCCTGGGGGTCGGTCGCCTGCTGTGCCACCCGGCGATGCGAGCGATCGGGCGGGTGTCGTACTCCTGGTACCTATGGCATTGGCCGGTGCTGTTGCTGCTGCCGCGGCTGCTGGGTGAGCCCGCCGGTTTGCCGGCTCGACTGGCCGCGACCGCCATCTCCGCCGGGCTGGCGGTGATCACCTTCCATCTGGTGGAAAACCCTGGCAGGTTCGCCGCCGCCCTGCGTCGGTCGGCCAAGGCCAGCCTGGCGGTGGCCGGGATCGCCAGCGCTGCCACGGCGTCGGCATGTGTGTTGTTGCTGACGGTGATACCGGTTCCGGTCGGTCACGGTCCGGCCGCGTCGAGGGCCAACTTCGCGGCGCTGCCCTCGGGCGCCCCGGCCGCGAGTTCGCAAGCCGCCGATCCGCAGGGGCCGGCGACCCAGCAGGCCTTCGCGCAGGTTCGCGACGCCGTCGCCGCGGCCGCGGGACTGCAGGCCGTCCCGTCGAATCTGGACCCGCCGCTGGCCCAGGCGCCGGCCGACAAGGCCGCCGTCTTCGTCAACGGCTGCGTGCGATCCTGGCGCGACGCCGGGCAACCCGAATGCGCGGCAGGCGACCTCGGCTCGGGGACGACGGTCGCCTTGATCGGCGACTCGCACGCAGCGATGTGGAGCCCGGCCTTTCAACAGGTTGCCGAGCAGCGGCACTGGCGGCTGGAGACGCTAGCCAAAGTGACCTGCCCGATGCAGGACCTGCCCATCGACAGCCCGTATCTGGGCCGCGAGTATACCGAGTGCGAACAGTGGCGCGGCCAGGTCATGGGCCGCGTGGCGGCCGAACACCCGCGTCTGGTCGTGCTGGACATGAGCCGGCGCTACGGCCACGATTTCGGCTTTGTGTCCTACCACCCGGCGTGGATCGACACCTTGGGTCGCACCGTCGCACAGCTGCGGCGAACCGGAGCGACCGTCCTGGTCCTCGGCCCTGCCCCGGATCCGCAATCCCCGGCGCCCACGTGCCTGTCCGGGCACCTCGAGGACGCCACAGCCTGCGCGCCGAACCGTTCGGCCGCGGTCGACGACGGGGGCATCTCCGCGGAGCGGGCGGCGACCACCGGGAACGGCGGTCACTACGCCGATCTCACCGACCTGTTCTGTACCGCCGAGCGCTGCCCGATGATCGTCGGTAACACCCTGGTGTTCCGGGACGACAACCACGTCACAACCGAGTACGCGCAACTGCTGGCACCGGTGATGGGCGCACTGGCCGACGATGCCATAACGGACGGGTGACGTTGCGATGACTTTCTTTGCAAATGAACCCCACCGCAATTCCGAACGTGTTAGGAATGAAAGGGTTTTGGAGGTTTGAAATGTCCCCGCTGTTGCTGGTCTGCATCGCGGCTGCTACGCCGGTCGTCGGAATCGGTTGGATGCACGTGCAAGCACGCCTGGAGCAGTGGGACTACGAGCGGCACGCAGAGGACTAAGCGCTAACCGTTTGCGCGTAAAGCCTTGCGCGGCTGGCATCTTGGTGGGGAGCCAGCCCGCCGAAAATGCGAGTGCCTCATCACCTGAACAGTTGCGTGCGAATCAGCGGTGCAATTTTGTCGGCCAGATATCGATGCCCGGCATCGTTGGGGTGCACGCCATCCGGGCCGATCAGGTCGGGCCTGTCGGCGAACCAGTGGGCGCCGATCGGGTCAACGAACGCTGCTCCCGCGGCCCGGGCCTCGGCGTTGAGCACGTCGCGAATCTGCAATACGGAATCGGGCACATCGGCGGTCGGCCACGGCGGACCGATCACCAGGAATCTCGCCGCCGGAGCGAGGGTGCGCGCGAGATCGAAGGCGTCGCGAGCCCTGCCGGCCAGTAGGCCGGGGTCGGTGCCCTGGTCGTTGCGGGAGCCGAAGAACACCACCAGCACGTCATCGGGCTTGGCCGCCCTGGCCGTCAGATCCTGAAAGATGCTGCCGTGGTCGCCGGGCACGACATAACCCGCCCTGCCCTCGGCTGCCACGTCGGCGGCGATCTGCAGACCACGTTTACCGAGGGTCTGCCAGGTAAGAGAGGTCCACGATCGCGGGCCCAGCCCGCCCTCGTCGGTGCCGGTCGTATAGGAGTCGCCGACCACCGCGAGGTGGGTCAGCCGACCATCCAGCGTCAACGCGTCGTAAGCCCGCACGCGTGCTGGGTGTGCCATGCCTTGAAAGAGCACGCCGACCAGCAGAGCGAAATTGACGACGAACACGGCCAGACGGCTCACCCTTACCTCCCCCCTGCGCACGGCATGGCCGTGTAACGCACCCCAATCAAGGAAATCGTACGAAGAACTCGCACGAACTGACCATCAACGCGCTGTGACACCCCTGTGACCCACCGCCGAAGCCGATCAGCAGCAAGGCTCAAACTACCAGTGCGGCGCGACCAAGACTGCCGAATCCGCATCCGCATCCGCATCCGCATCCGCATCCGCATCCGCATCCGCATCCGCATCCGCATCCGCATCCGCATCCGCATCCGCATCCGCATCCGCATCCGCATCCGCATCCGCATCCGCATCCGCATCCGCATCCGCATCCGCATCCGCATCCGAGAGAGTTTGGTGCACAGCATGATTCATCGACACTGAGGCGAGGGTCACACCGCGCGGATGGTAACCGGTTCCAGCCCACCGTCGATCTGGTGGACCTTGCGGGAACTCGCCGGCCGCACGTCGACCATCCTGCGCATCCAGCGACGGGAGGGTTCCTCCACGAAGTGGTACAGCAGGCTGGAAAGAGCCAGGGCGATCGCGAACAGACCGATGACGTTCCATTTCCAGGGGGAATCGGACTCCCAAGGCGTGAGCGTGAATTGGTCAACCGCCCATCCCCAGGAGGTGTGCACCAGTTCGTGCACCATGTACAGGCCGAACGAGATCTGCCCGCCGTAAACCATCACCCGGGTGGACAGCAGCCTCGGCAGGCTGCCCAGGCCGACCGCCAGCGTGATCACCAGCGGAATGAACAACACGTCAACCACCCCACTGCTGTCGTTTTCCACGACTCCGCTGATCGGCTGCGCGTTGAACCAGTAGAGGACGCCCACCACGGCCGCCAGCAGAAGCAGCGAAATGTACCCGGCGACGTGACGACCACGTTCAGTCAGCCGCAGCCTGCGGACGGCGGCGCAGGCCAGCGCGCCGGCGACGAACTGTGTCACGATCCGCGGCAGCCAGCTCCACGGCGTATAGAAGTGACCGCTGGCCAACAACAGCACCACCGGCGGGAGCGAGGCCGCGCACGCCAGCCACGTCAGCGTCCGGGCCCGGGTGGCCAGTTTCATCCGGAATATCACCAGGGCGAGCGCGCCGAACAGCAGGTAGGCCAGCCATTCCGCGCTGATCGACCAGGCCGGCCCATCCCAACTTGTCCCGTCGAAGAACGGCTCAAACCACAACTGCACGAGCAGGACCTGGCGCACATAGCTGATCGCCGTGAGCGAATTGGCTTCGGGAAGCGGCACATGACCCACGTGCAGCGACAGAATCACCAGCAGCGCGGCCAGGTGCAAGGTGACCAGGTAAACCGGCCACACCCGGGCCAGCCGCAGCCATAGGAAGTGCAATGTCTCGCGCGTCGACCAGGACCGGCCCATGCGGTCGAGGTAGTTCCAGCTCAGCACGAACCCACTGAGGATGAAGAACAGATCGACGCCCTGCGCGCCGCAGTTGAGCACCGGCGCAAGGTCCTCGCGGAAATCGGGCGAGATGTCGCTGAGCATCGGCCGGAAATGAAACAGCACCACCCACACCGCTGCGACGATGCGGAGTCCCGTCAGGGCCTTGATTTCACCCTTGATCTCGCCCTTTGTCTCTCCGATGCGCACAGGGCTTTTCTTTCGGTCTGGACTCTGCAGTTTCGTTCGCTTTCTCACCGGGCTGACCAGGCGTTTCGCCCTATCACAAGCCCCCCGACTCGTAACCGGTAGCCAGAGCAGCCTAACAGCGTGGCAGCCCGGATCGCGTGACGGCGGCGCTGTGGCCGCGTCGTCGGCGACGGCACCGGCGGGTCAGCTTTTTAGCAAACAGTTAGACCTGGCTGTCGGTCTCCTTAGGTTTGGCGGGGAACGTTGTAGTTAGCTTCGGTCGACGTTGTGTCGGCCATCGCACTAGCACGGGGAATGGGAGCGTTCATGACGATCGCGACGATCACCACTCGACAGGGCAACGGCACCGTCGACTGCGGTGGAGCCGAGGTTCGGGCTCACTGCCGTCATCTCGCGACGGTGGTGACCATCCGAGGTGAGGTCGACGCCGTCAATGCCGATCGAGTCGGCGACTGCCTTCGCCACTTCCTCGTCGGTGACAATCCCGTGGTGCTCGACATCAGTGAGGTGAGCCACTTCGCCGGTGCCGGTTTCGCACTGCTGTACACATTCGACGAGGACTGCCGCCGTACCGGGGTGGACTGGACGTTGGTCGCCAGCCCCGCGGAGATCGAGGAGCTGGTCGCCGTCGACGGCGATTCCGCGTTCCCGATCGTCGGCTCGGTGCCCGAGGCGTTC
Source organism: uncultured Actinomycetota bacterium (assembly GCA_963712615.1). GTDB lineage: Bacteria > Actinomycetota > Actinomycetes > Mycobacteriales > Mycobacteriaceae > Mycobacterium. The sequence continues at coordinate 4,537,391 of CAVQIO010000002.1, read as the reverse complement.
GGCGACCTGGCCGACGCGGTCGTCAGCCGCCGCCGGATGGCGCTGCCTCTGTTCAGGAAGACGGCCTAGCGCCGGAACGGGCGCGCCACAGCCTCGCCGTCCCGACGACTGCCAGCACTCCGGCTATCATCGCCAGCAGCATGGCCAGCAGCAGCAGCTGAGGGTCATAAACCAACGAAGTGGTCGACGGTTGCCCATCCGTGATGGGCGCGACTCCCACGATGTGACGCGCTTGCGACCAGCTCGCGCCGACACCCACCAGCGCCGCGCAGGCCAGGACGAGTTCGACCACGGCCCGGTAGCGGGCGTTCACTGCTGCGACCCGTCGCCGTCGTGCGGATCGAGATCGGCGGCGTCTGATCGGGCCGGTTCCACCCGCTCCTGCACCAGCGGGGTCAGCGCATCCCGCAGGTGGCGATGGCGTCGCGCCCACGCCTGCGCGCTGCGGCCCTCGGTGAGCTTCAGACCGATGCCCGTACGGCCGCGCGGGACCCCGAACAGTTCGCCGAGCGCGCGCGACTCCTGCCACTTCGCCAGCGGCTTGTCGGACTTCACCGAATTCTCGGGCTCGGGAAAGACCTTGACGATTTCGCGCAGCAGGATGGTCTCGGTGCCCTGGCGCAAGGCGTAGTGGGTCAGTTCGACGGAAACATGGATCCGCGCGGCCTTTATCTGCAGCCCGATGAACGCCGACACCATCACCAGAAAGATCGCCGGGACCCACAGCGATATCGCGGCGCCACTCCACATTTCAATCAGGATCATCGACGCAGCGGCGGCGGGGCCGCTCAGCACCCAAAGCCAGCTGGCGCCGGGTTCGTAGAACAACGGCTTGGTGTTGACGTCCCTCGCTGCGGTCATTGGAGCCTCATCCCGAAAGCCAACCCGCCGCTTGGGCGGCCCAATAGGTGAGCACGATATCCGCTCCGGCACGGCGGATGCTGATCAGCGATTCCAGCGCCGCGGCGCGCCCGTCGATCCAATTGTTCGCTGCCGCAGCACAAATCATCGCGTATTCCCCCGACACTTGGTAGGCGGCTACCGGCACCGGCGAGACCTCTGCCGCGGCGGCCACCACGTCGAGATAGCCCATCGCGGGCTTGACCATGACGATGTCAGCGCCCTCGTCGATGTCCAGTTCAATCTCGCGGACCGCTTCGGCGACGTTGCCGGGTTCCTGCTGATAGGTGCGACGATCACCGGACAGGCTAGAGCTCACCGCCTCCCGGAACGGCCCATAGAACGCCGAAGCGAACTTCGCGGCGTAGGCCAGGATCACCACGTCTGTGTAGCCCGCGGCGTCCAGGCCGTCGCGAATGGCGCCCACCTGCCCGTCCATCATCCCGCTCGGACCGACCACATGAGCACCCGACTCGGCTTGCGCCACGGCTAATTTCACGTAGCGGCTCAGGGTGGCGTCGTTGTCGACCCGGCCCCGCGCGTCGAGGACGCCGCAGTGCCCGTGGTCGGTGAACTCGTCGAGGCAAGTGTCTGCCATCAACACCGTGGCGTCACCGAGATCCTTGGCCGAATCCCGCAGAGCGACGTTGAGAATGCCATCCGGGTCGGTGCCCGCCGAGCCGGATGCGTCCTTGTCCTGGTCGCGCGGCACACCGAACAGCATCAGCCCGCCCACCCCGGCCGCCACCGCATCGGCGGCCGTGCGGCGCAGCGAATCCCTGGTGTGCTGCACGACATCAGGCATGGAGGGGATCGGCCGCGGTTCGTCGATCCCGTCGGCGACGAACATCGGCAGCACCAAATGCCTTGGTTCCAAGGATGTTTGCGCCACCAAGCGACGCAACGCGGGGGTGGAACGGAGCCGACGCGGGCGTTGCCGCGGGTAGCCGCCCCCGCTCATGAGTGGCGACCCGCTGCGCCCGGCTTCGCCGAGCTGGCGATCGCACCCAGGCCCCATGAGTGGCGACCCGCTGCGCCCGGCTTCGCCGAGCTGGCGATCGCCACCTAGCGCCTGCGGCTCTTCTTGCGCGGAGGTGGCAGCGCGCCCTCGGCGCGCAACCGCGCGGCGTGTTCGGCCAGCGCGTCGACCAGTGGGCCGATGGCAGCGGTATCGGGCTGCACATCCACCCGCAAGCCGAACTCGGCGGCGGTCTCGGCGGTTTTGGGGCCGATGCAGGCAATGATGGTGCGCGCGTGAGGTTTACCGGCGATGCCGACCAGGTTGCGCACCGTCGAGCTGGAGGTGAAGCACACCGCGTCGAAGCCGCCCGTCTTGATCATTTCGCGGGTAGCCGCCGGCGGGGGTGCCGCACGCACCGTCCGGTACGCGGTGACATCCTCGATCTCCCAACCACGTTCGCGCAGCCCCTCGGCCAGCGTCTCGGTGGCGATGTCGGCGCGCGGCAGCAAGACCCGGTTCACCGGGTCGAAAATGCTGTCGTAGGGCGGAAAGTCGTCGAGCAGACCAAGCGAGGACTGTTCCCCGGCCGGCACCAGCTCGGGGCTGATCCCGAAGGCCCGGACCCGGTCAGCCGTCGATTCACCGACGCAGGCGATCTTCACGCCGGAGAACGCGCGGGCGTCCAGCCCGAATTCGCCGAACTTCTCCCACACCGCGCGTACCGCGTTGGTGGAGGTGAACACCACCCACTGGAACCGGCCGTCGACCAGTCCCTTGACGGCGCGTTCCATCTGAGCGGGACTGCGCGGCGGCTCGACGGCGATGGTCGGCACCTCGACCGGCAGCGCGCCGTACGACGTCAGCCGCTCGCTCATCTCGCCGGCCTGGTCCTTGGTGCGCGGCACCAGCACGGTCCAGCCGTACAGCGCCCGGCTCTCCCACCAGTTCAGCTTCGAGCGACTGTGCACCGTCTTGCCGATGGTCACCACCAGCGGACCGGTCAGCGGGCCCGCGGGGTCACCGGCGCCGACCACGATCGCCGGATCGGTCAATCCGTGCAGCGTGGTCTCGACCGAGCGCTGTTGACAGGTGGTGCCGTGTGAGGTCACCACGCACGGAGTGGTCTCGGCCAGCTCGTGCTCGATCAGGGTGCGGGCCGCGTCGGCCAGATGCGTCGGGGTGGCCTGCAGGATCAGCGGTCCGGGAGCCGCCGCCAGCGCCTCCCAGTCCACGTCGCCGCGCACATCGGCAACCGTGTGCGAGGAGCCCAGCGGCAGGCCCGCATAGGTCGGCACCGCGCTGGTCGCGGCCAGGCCGGGCACGATTTCGATGTGCAGGTGAGTGCGCGCGACGGCGTTCACCTCGCCGATGACCGCATCGAGCGTCAGCGGGTCACCGGCCACCAGTCGCACCACGTCGACACCCGTGCGGGCCTCGGCGGTCAGCGTCTTGGCCACTTCGGCGGGCTCACCCAGCGCCGGGCGGATGTCGGCCCCGCCGGACAGCACAGTGGGCGCGGCCTGAGGCGGAGTGCCGTCGGGTAACCCATCGGCCGTCCCGGGAGGCGGTTCGGCAGGCGCCGGACCCGAGACGGGCGGCAGGTCCTTGCCGATCAGCGCCAGCACCGGTTCGGGTACATCAGGATCGATGAACACCAAGGCGGCGTTGGTCAGTACGGCGGCCGCCCGCGTGGTCAACAATCCCGGGTCACCCGGGCCAGAACCCACGAACGTGATGCGGCCCGGTCTCGGCTTGCGCCCTCGCGTCGTCATTGTCGCTCCCAAGTCATTTTCATTCAGTTTCCTTGCGCGGAGTCTCGCCGCGCCTCCCCGATCAGCTCTCCCGCGCCCAACTCCAACAGCTCCGCGGCGACCGAGAGCCCCAGCTCTCGTGCCCGCTCGGGAGCGCCGATGCCGGACGCACGGATCACGTCGGATCCATCCAGCGCCGCCACGCAGCCGCGCAGCGACAGCTCGTCGAAGACGCGACCGTCCTCATCGATGGACTCGACCACCTCGGCGATCGCTCCCACCGGTGCGGAGCAACCCGCCTCCAGTTCGGCCAACAGGGTTCGCTCGGCGGTGACCGCCGCGCGTGTCTCGGCGTCATCCAGCTCCGCCAGCACTCCCACCAGCGCACTGTCACCCGCGCGGCATTCGACGGCGAGCGCTCCTTGAGCCGGTGCTGGCAACATTTGCACCGCCTCTAGCGTCTCGGTGACATCAGCGAGACGGCCCAAGCGGGCCAGTCCGGCCCGGGCCACCACGATGGCGTCAAGATCACCACTGCTTACCCTGTTCAACCTGGTATCTAGGTTGCCTCGTAGGGGGCGGATTTCCAAACCGAGACCCAGTGCTCTAAGCTGTGCGGCCCGCCGCGGCGAGGACGTTCCCACCAGCGAACCTGTCGGCAACTCCCCGAGCACCAGTCCGTCGCGCGCTACCAGCGCGTCGCGCGGGTCATTACGACGCGGTATGGCCGCAATCGTGAACCTCGGGTCGTCAGCGGTGGGCAAATCCTTGTGCGAGTGCACGGCCGCGTCGACACGGCCGTCCTCAATGGCCTCGCGCAACGCGGTGGTGAAAACGCCGACACCCAGACTTTCGATGGGCGCCGACGACCGGTCACCGGCTGTGCTGATGATCACCAGCTCCGCGGGGTGGCCGTTGGCGATGAGAGCGTCTCTGATGACGGAGGCCTGGGTGGCGGCCAGCAAACTGCCCCGCGTGCCTAACCGGATCACGTGCGCCAATCGATTACTCGGCGGATTGTTTTGGGCCGCCGGGCGCGGGGTGCGTACCAGCATCGAATCCTGTTGATACAACTGGCAATTCACCCGCGGTGGCGACGGCGTCGACGGCGGTCTGGTCAAGTTCGAAAAGCTCGCGCAGGGCTTCGGCGTAGCTGTCGCCGCCGGGAGCGCTGGCGAGTTGCTTAATCCGGACCGTGGGCGCGTGCAACAACTTGTCCACCACCCGGCGGACGGTGCGAGCAACCTCCTCGCGTTGGGCGCTCTCCAGTCCCGGAAGCCGGTTTTCCAGCCGCAGCAACTCCGCTTCGACGACGTCGGCGGCGCGCTGGCGCAATGCGGTCACCGTCGGGGTCACCTCGGCCATCCGCTGTCCCGCCAGATACGCGGCAACCTCGGCGGCCACGATGTGGCGAGCCTCGTCGACGTCGCCGGCAGCGGCGTGAGCCGCGGGTTCATGTTGGATGCGGTCCACGTCGACGACCCAGACACCCGGGAGGCCGGCCACCGCGGGGTCGACGTCGCGCGGCATGCCCAAATCGCAGATCAGCAGCGGGCGGCCAGCTTCGTCGCGCTGCCCGGCGGCCAGCGCGTTGTGGACGTCGGCCAGGGAAACCACGGGGCTCACCGCGCCGGTACAGCTGACCACGACGTCGGCGTCCGCCAGCGCGTCGGCGAGCCGATCGAGCGTCAGCGCCTGAGCTCGCACGCCCGATTCGCGGATCTTGCGGACCAGCCGTTGGCCGCGGGACAGCGACCGGTTGACTACCAGGATCTGGTCGATGCCGGCGCGGATCAGGTGTCCCGCCGATAGTGCGCCCATGGCTCCGGCGCCGACGACGACCGCGGTTTTGCCCGCCAGGCCGTCCAGCTTGCGTTCGGCCATGCCCAGCGCGACCGACACGACCGAGGCGCCGGCAGCGTCGATGGCAGTTTCGGAGTGCACCCGCTTGCCCACCGACAGCGCCCGTTGGGCCAGCTCGTGCAGCACCCGCCCGACCGTGCGGTTGGCCTCGGCGGCGGTATAGGCCCGGCGCACCTGACCAAGCACCTGCTGCTCGCCTATCACCGCGGAGTCCAGACCGCTGGCAACGGCGAACAGGTGCTCGACGGCCGCCTCGCTGTAGCGCACGTAGGCGTATTTGGTGAGGTCGCCCATCGACATTCCGGAGTATTCCGACAGCACCTGCCCGATCACGGCCAACCCGCCGTGGAACGCCTCGACCACCGCGTAGACCTCGACCCGGTTGCAGGTCGAGAGCACCATGGCCTCGGTGACCAGCGGCGATTGCAAGACACGGTCGATGATCTTGTTGCGATCGGATTCGTCGATGCTCAGTTGTTCCAGGACGGAGACCGGCGCACTACGGTGCGAAACCCCGAAGAGCAAGATGCTCACGGCAGCATCACCTGGCCAGCTCCCTCGCTACTCCAGTATCTGAACTGGTGTCTACGGTAAACGTTTATTCGGTGGGCTACCAAATAATGAGTCCGCGACCACCAAGCTCTGGGCACGCTCTAGGCCCGCGACGTTAGCGGGCGAGGTCGGCACGCAGCCGCGGTTCGTCGATTTCCCAGTAACTGTGTTCGCGGCCATCCAGCAAAATCACCGGCAGACGGTCGCCGAACTCGGCCCGCAGCCCGGGATCGCCGGCCGCCGCGACCGCGTCGACGTCTTTGGTAGCGAGATCGAAATCCAGCTCCCCGGCCAGTTCAACCAGCCGCGCGTAGGCCCGCGCGCAAATGGTGCATCCCTCGCGGGTCAGCAGCTCCACCGTTGGGCGGCTGGTGGCCTCGGTCATGGCACCAGTGTGGCATCGACGCCATGCGGTCCCGGGCGACTCAGGGTGAATTGTGGGCCGGGCCGCCGATTATTAGGTTGCGGCTATGGCTGCCGTCAACAATCTGCGCGTCGATCCACAGGTCTTGCATGGATTTGCCGAGGCGCTGCGCGGGGGTGCCGAGAGTCTGCGCAATCAGCTAGCCGAGCTGGACGGCCAGGTCGGCGAGATGTTGGGCGGCTGGCAGGGTGGATCGGGCAGCGCCTACTCGTCTGCGTGGGAGCTGTGGCACCGCGGGGCTCACGAGGTAGAGGCCGGATTGTCGATCCTGGCGAACGCGGTAGCCCATGCCGGTGCTGGTTTCGAGCACAACGAAGCGGTATCCACCCGAGTGATTCGGCAGGTGCACGATGGCTGATGCCTTTCGGTTGGATCCTCAGGCGTTGTCCGACGCTGTGCAGCGGATGGCCGAATTTCAGCGCTACGCGGAAAGCACGATCACCGAAATCGACTCTCTGGTAATCAATTTGCACGCCACTTGGTCGGGTGAGGCGGCGACAGCCCACGCCGAAGCTCACCAACGCTGGGCCCGCGGCGAGGCGATGATGCGCGTGGCGTTGGCTCAGTTGCGAACCGCAGGCACGACGGCGCACGGCAACTACACGGGCGCCATGTCAACGAATTTGGCGATGTGGTCGTGAGCTAATGGCCCCGAGGGGCGGCCCGTCCTACATTGATGTCGCACGGCAACACGGAGCTAGCTACGTCGATATCGGTGACGCTTGGAGATCAGCCGCCCCAATCAAAAGACTTGCCGCGAATCAGCATGTGCTCGACATAGCCATCGCGCACGGCGACACTGTCACTCTGTCGGTACCATTCAGAGGAATCGATCCAAATTCGTTTACTGTCGCAGAAATCAGATACCTCGAATCCCACGGCAACCATAGAGCGGGTGACCACACGTTGATTCCGCCAACCAAGGGGGCTGACCTGTGACTACGTTGCTGGAATTCTTCTTAAAGTACCTGGATTTCTTGTATCTAGATCCGCATTTTCGTATAACGGATTCCAGCACTTCAGGGGTTGCGAACAACGGAGCATCGCTGACACTAACGAGTCCCCTCACGACGTGGCAGATCTCCAATGACCGGGGCCAGGTTCTGATCGGCATCGTCCCTACCAAATTGGCGGCCCAGCCACAAAACTGGTTCCGCTTATCAATTATTCGGTCAATTATTCGGCGATATCTCGATGACTATGACGAGACGAACGTGGTTTCCCCAATAGAGGCAGTAACCTGGGTTCGAGATAACCGTGATCGTATCGACGATCTGTTTCCGATACTTTGGCCGCCGAGTCTTGCGCAGCTCTGATTGCGCTCGAAGACGCGAATGCGGTGAAATACTGGGGTCCGTCAAGACCATAGCGATTTATGCTTTTATCTCAACCTTCGGGGCGATTAAGAGATTCGGATTTTTGTGTCTCAAGTGAACGGCAGGCAGCCCGGCGTTAAGCACACAGCGCACCGATAACCGGGCGTACGAAACGTAACGCGAAGGCTTCGATCGCAAGGCTGCGTCGTAGGCAATGATGGCTCTCGGACGATGTGGGTAAAACCTAAGTCCGCGAGGGTCTTTCGCATCCTGAGCAGAACGCCAACACGCGGGCAGCCCACGTGACACCAACTGATGCCAGAGGCGTAAACCTGCCCATCACATCTGCCGGATAGGGTTGATAGCGGCCGCAACACCGGCCATCGGGCGGCATGGCGAACCAGGAGGAGCGGCGATGGCTTCCTCTGAGTCGGGTGGGTCGAACGGCGCAGACCCCGCCGTGCGGGCTGACCTGGAATCGGTGGCCGCCAACGCCAGCGCCGCCCGTGCGCTCGAGGGTTTACAGGAAGCGGCCGCCGCCGAGGGTGGCCCGCAGCCCCCGATCGACCTGACCGCCGCCGCGTTCTTCGATGTGGATAACACGCTGGTGCAAGGCTCCTCCGCGGCGCATTTCGGTCGCGGCCTGGCCGCGCGCAACTACTTCACTTATCGCGACGTGCTCGGATTCATCTACGCGCAGGCCAAGTTTCAGCTGCTCGGCAAGGAGAACAGCGACGACGTCGCCGCCGGTCGGCGCAAAGCGCTCACCTTCATCGAGGGCCGCTCGGTCGAGGAGCTGGTCGCCCTGGGCGAAGAGGTCTACGACGAGATCATCGCCGACAAGATCTGGGCCGGCACCCGCGAACTCACCCAGATGCACCTCGACGCCGGCCAGCAGGTGTGGCTCATCACGGCAACGCCGTACGAGCTCGCCGCGACCATCGCGCGGCGGCTGGGCCTGACCGGTGCGCTGGGGACGGTCGCCGAGTCGGTCGACGGGATTTTCACCGGCCGCCTGGTCGGCGACATCCTGCACGGCCCCGGCAAGGCGCACGCCGTGCGGTCGCTGGCGATCCGCGAGGGCCTCAACCTCAAACGTTGCACAGCCTATTCCGACAGTTACAACGACGTACCCATGCTGTCGCTGGTGGGCACGGCTGTCGCCATCAACCCCGACGCCCGGTTGCGCGGCCTGGCCCGCGAACGGGGATGGGAAATCCGCGACTTCCGGACCGCCCGCAAGGCCGCGCGGATCGGCGTGCCGTCGGCACTGGCGCTCGGCGCCGCGGGCGGTGCGTTAGCGGCGCTGGCGTCGCGACGCCAATCACGCTGATAAGCTGCGCCGCTGAGCAACAATTCGAGTGGAGAGCGGCAAAGCCATGACAACTCCAGAAGGAGCCGAAAGGCTCATCGGCAGCCATTATCGGGCGCCGGATTACTTCGAGGTCGGACGCGAGAAGATCCGAGAGTTCGCGGCCGCGGTGCAAGACGACCACCCGGCGCACTTCAGCGAGGTTCACGCCGCCGAGGCCGGATACCCGACCGTGGTGGCCCCGCTGACCTTCCTGGCGATCGCGGGACGGCGCGTGCAGCTAGATATCTTCACCAAGTTCAGCATCCCGATCAACATCGCCAGGGTTCTCCACCGGGACCAAAAGTTCCAATTCCATCGCCCAATGCTGGCCAACGACAAGTTGCACTTCGACACCTATCTAGACTCGGTGATCGAGTCCCACGGCACTGTCATCGCGGAGATCCGAAGCGAAATCACAGACGCCGAGGGCAAGCCGATCCTCACCAGCATCGTGACGATGCTGGGCGAGGCGGCACAACAAGAAGCCGGCGCTGAAGCAACCGTCGCCGCCGTTGCATCGATATCAGCTGGAAAGTAGGGTCGATTTAATGACGTCACAGGGGGAAACGGGTGGCACCCAGCTAAAGCCACCAGTCGAAGCGGTCCGGTCCCACTACGACAAATCCAACGAGTTCTTCAAGCTCTGGCTTGACCCGTCAATGACGTACAGCTGCGGCTACTTTGACGAGAATCCAGACCCCAAGAATCTGACCAAGACGCTGGAAGAGGCGCAGTACGCGAAGCGCAAGCTGGCGCTGGACAAGCTGAACCTCGAGCCCGGCATGAAGCTGCTCGATATCGGCAGCGGCTGGGGTTCGACGATGCGGCACGCGGTGGCCGAGTACGACGTCGACGTGATCGGCTTGACGCTGAGCGAGAACCAGTACGCCCACTGTGTGGCCGAGTTCGAAAAAATGGACAGCCCCCGTCATAAAGAGGTCCGGATCCAGGGTTGGGAAGAATTCGACGAGCCGGTCGACCGGATCGTGTCGCTGGGTGCGTTTGAGCACTTCGCTGACGGCGCAGGCGACGCCGGGTACGAGCGCTACGCCTCCTTCTTCAAGAAGTACTACGACTTGCTGCCCGACGACGGCCGCATGCTGCTGCACTCGATCGTGGTGCCCACCGCCGAAGAGGGCAAAGCACTCGGGTTGAAGGTGAATATGACCCTGCTGCGGTTCATCAGTTTCATCCTCAAGGAGATCTACCCGGGCGGAAAGTTGCCCCAGATCGACCTGGTCGACAAGTATTCGACCGAGGCGGGTTTCAAGATCGAGCGTCACCACAAGATCGGTAAGAATTACGTACCGACCCTGACCGCCTGGGGCGATGCCCTCGAGGCGCACAAGGATGAGGCGATTGCCCTAAAGGGGCAGGAGACCTACGACATCTACTTGAAATACCTGCGGGGCTGCTCGGATCTGTTCCGCGACGGCTACACGAACGTTTGCCAGTTCACGATGGTCAAGTAACCGCTTGCACGTAGAGTGCCCCGACGCCGATTGTCGCCGGGGCACTTGCGTATCTACGGACGCGACCGCGCCGCGAAAGTCGGGGTTGTTGGGCCGAATTACGGTCAAATCGCCCGACAATTCGACGCTGGGCGCAAAAAGGCGGGCTCAGCCCAGGAAAATGTTGCGACGCCCGGCGAGCAGCCGGTAGAGCGTCTGCTGGATCGTCTCGCGCACCTGATCGGTCAACTCGAAGGTGACCATCGGGTCCTCGGCGTCGGACGCGGCGTAGTCGTTGGTGTAGATCGGCTCACCGAACGCGATGCGCCACTTCGACGGCAGCGGCACCAGGCCAGCCGGACCGGCCAACGGGAACAGCGGGGTGACCGGGAAGTAGGGCAGGCCGAACAGCCGCGCCAGCAGCTTCACGTCGGCGAGCATCGGGTAGATCTCTTCGGACCCGATGATCGAGCACGGAATGATCGGCGCTTTGGTGCGCAGCGCCGCCGTCACGAAGCCGCCGCGACCGAACCTCTGCAGTCGGTAGCGGTCCTCGAAGCGCTTACCGAGGCCCTTGTAGCCCTCCGGGAAAACCGCGGTGAGTTCGCCGGCGGCCAGCAGCCGGTGCGCGTCCGTCGTGCAGGCCATGGTGTGGCCCGCCTTGCGGGCAGCTCCGCCAACCAGAGGTAAGTCGAACACCATATCGGCGGCTAACAGCCGCATGTCCCGCTGCGCCGGATGCTCGTCGTGCACCGCCACCGACAACATCAATCCGTCGAACGGCAGCACCCCGGCGTGATTGGCCACCAACAGCGCGGCACCGTCGCTCGGCAGGTTCTCGATTCCGCTGACCTCGACCCGGAACCACGACTTGAAAAAGAACCTCAGCAAAGGCCGAACGATGGCGTTGTTGAAGTGCGGATCGAACCCGAACTCGTCGACGGAGTAGTCGCCCGTCAGCCGCTGCCGGAAGAACCCGGTGACTGCGGCGACCTGTTGGGCGAACTCGTTGAGCGGTGCGTCGGATGACGAAGTCGAACCGCCGACGCGGCGGTGCTCGTCGATTTCGCGAACCGCCGCGGCGATCTGTTCGGCCGATGCGCCGCCGTGCGGATCGGAGAGCAACGACGGATGTTGACGCGAGGCATCGGCACGTTGGACGGCTCTCCGGCGAGCTGCGACGCGACCCCTATTGCTATGCAGGGGAATAACATTCGCTCTGGTTTCACCCGCCACGATATCTACCTGACCTCAGTCCACGGAATTGGATTTCGGCTACCCCAGCGCTGCGCTAAGGCTATGGCGCGACCTTCCATGGAGCGTACCCGATGCGGGTCGATTATGGGAGTCAGGCCACGGCCGCGAACGTAATCATCAAACGCCTCCGCCGTCGTCCATTTCGGCTGGTAGCCGAGCTCGGAGTGCATCCTCGTGGTGTCCATAACTCGGCCATAACTTAAGTAATTGAATTGTTCACGATTTATCTCGGTATAACGATTAGCCCGTCTCAGCGAATCCAGCGCCCACACACCGAATCCGGGTACCGGCAACGGAATCCGGCCCGCCCGCCGGATGGCCTGCGACAGCATCACGATGCCCTCGGCCCCGATGTTGAAGGTGCCGGCCTTGCCGGCCATCGCCGCGCGCTCCAGCGCACCCAAGGCGTCTTGCTCGTGTAGCAACTGCAATCGCGCGTCCCGGCCGAACATCGTCGGGACCAACGGCCCGGCCAGATACCGCGACAGGGTGGTGTCCATCGCCGGGCCAACCATGTTGGCCAGCCGCAGAATTGTCACCGCGATATCGGGCCGGCGGCGGCCCAACCCGCGCACGTACCCCTCGATGTCGAGGCTGTCCTTGGCGAAACCCCCGCGCAGCGGCCGACGGCTACTGCTGTCCTCGGTGAACATGACCGGATCGTGCGGGCTCGACCCGTAAACCTCCGAGGTCGATTTCAGCACCACGCGGCGGACCGAGGGCGCTTTCTGACAGGCCGCGAAAAGTTGCATCGCGCCCATCACATTGAGTTCCTTCAACGCCGCCGTACCCCCGGAGCGCGGCGCATACGACGCCGCCGCGGCATGCACCACCGTGTCGACACCGCCGTTGCGAATCACCTTGGCTATGAAGGGATTCCGAATGTCGGCGCGGACGAACTCCGCCCGTCCCATCCGGCGCAGCATGTCCTTACTGGGGGCGGTCGCATCCACGGCGATCACCCCTTGAATCAGCGGGTTCTGCGCCAGCCGAGCAGTCAGGTAGCCGCCGAGAAACCGGCACGCACCAGTAACCAGCACCACTTTTGGGTAGTGCATGGCGTTATCCGTGCTGTCGCCGGTTCCGGCGCCGTCCCCGCTCGAGGAATCCACCCGAGTAGCCTAACGGCCGAAACAAACCGCAGCGTTACGGCCGCGTGTCGGTCGGGCAGTACGGGACTTTGGCGGGACGGGGCTTACTTGCCAAGTTTTCTGCGCTGCACCCGTGTGCGGCGTAGTAGCTTGCGGTGCTTTTTCTTCGACATACGCTTGCGCCGCTTCTTGATTACTGAACCCATGAACTCCGCTATCTGAACCCGTGACCGCTTCTTAAGGACTGCTAAAGGACCAGGCCACTTTACCCGGCAGGACACACCGAACACCAAACCGCCAGTCGCGTGACCACTCAAACGGCCACGCGCCATGCTTCGGTCTTGACCCGGTCCGCCGCCGTCTCGCGGCGGCGGACGGGTCAGCCCGCGTCGAAGTAGGAGGTCTCCAACATGTCGTGGACGGCCTTGGCGTGCACCCGGAAGGAACGACCAACCCGAACCGCCGGCAGCTCGCCGTTGTGCACCAAGCGGTAAACCGTCATCTTGGAGACCCGCATCAGGGCCGCCACTTCAGCGACGGTGAGAAATTGTGTCCTGGCCTGCTGGCTATCGACAGAAGCGGTTTCCCGCTTTCCAGCGGAATCTCGCGCCGAGGGCCCGTTCGTAGACGTCATCGCAACCCAATCATGTCAGGCCCACGCAATGCCATCGGCTTCCCCGCCGCAGGCACCCACACGGGCATACACAAGGAGAATAGCGGGACTAGTGTGGTTACTGGTACTGGTGGGGGACAATCATTTTGAAATCCTTAAATTATTCACTTGTAATTCTTAGCTGCTCAGAGCGCTTTTTAGCGGCCTGAACGGCCGCGTCGACGGCGATCCGAAGACCCCCTCGTTCGAGTTCGCGCAGCGCAGCGGCGGTCGTACCGCCAGGCGAGGTGACCGTCGCGCGCAGCTGCGCGGCGGTGGCGTCCGCCGGTATCCCCAACGTCTCACCCTCGGGTGCCGGCCGCTGTTGATCCAGCCGTTCCAGCAGCAGTGCCGCCGATCCGGCCATCGTCTGCGCCGTCAGGCTGGTCGCCACGTCCCGGCTCAGACCCGCCGCGACACCGGCATCCACCAGGGCCTCGACCATCAGGAAGAAATACGCGGGACCCGAACCCGACAGGGCGGTCACCGCGTCCATCTGCGATTCCGGGACGGTCAGCACGCCACCGACGGAATCGAATAGCGCTGTGACCTCCTCGAGCTGCGGGGCGGAGACGAATCGGCCCTTGGCCAGGGCCGTCACCCCCGCACCCACGACTGCCGCCGCGTTCGGCATCGCCCGGACCACCGGTGTCCCGGCCGGCAGCTTGGACTCGAAGTAGGTGATCGTGATCCCGGCCGCGATGGTGACGAAAACCTGCTCGGCGCTGTCGCCCTCGGCTGCGGTGGCCGCCCGGGCCAGCTCCCCCATCACCGACTCGACATCGGCGGGCTTCACCGCGACGACGACAAACGTCGCGTTCTCCACAGCATCGGGCAGCGAAGTCGTCACCAACACCGAATAGGTGTCGGCCAGGTACTTGGCGCGCTCGGGCACCCGTTCGGCCACCACCAGGTCCTTGACCTGCCGCCCCGCCCGAAGCAGGCCCGACAGCAAGGCCTCGCCGATGCTGCCACCACCGATGATCGCGATTCTCGCCATGGGAGAAAGCATCGCAGACAGCCCGGCGTCCTCCGGTTACCGGGGCGCGGGCACCAACGCCAATTGGCGGGACTGGACGACGAGCCGGCCCAGGCTGTCGACGACGATGTGGTCCTCGTCGAACCAGTCGTGCCCGATCTCCACGCAGGTGCAGATCACGCGCAACCAGCCGTCGGCGGGCAGGGCGCGAAGGAAGGCGGTGAGCTGAATCGTGGGCGCCCAGCCCGTGCGCTCCACGGCGAACGTCACCGGTGCTGATAGATCCCCGCACATCAGCGCAAAAAGGGCGTCAGGAGCGACACCACGCGGGCGTGCCCACATTTGCAGCACCGGGGGTCGCCCGTCGGTGCTGGGGGCAAGCGTCGACAGCAAGGGCCGGACATCGCAACCTTCGCCCAGGTGCATCAGGCCGGCCAGCGGGTGGCCAGGCCCGATCGGTTCGATGTCGTCGGGCGGTTCTGGCGCCATCAGGTCCACGACGGGGTTCGCAGACAGCAGCGGCCCAGTGTCGCCGCCCGGCGGAAGGTGCTCGGGCTCGCCGAGGTTGACCACGGCGTGGACGGCGGTGCGATCGCCCTGGACAAGTTCGACGTCGACGACGCTGATCCGACGGCCGCGCTTGCGGATCGACGTCACCAGTTGCACCTCCCCCGGATCGGGTGCCCACAGGAAGCTCGCCGACACCGCCACCGGTTCGAGGCCGGACCCGCCGCATGCGGTACGTGCGGCGTTGGCACACAACGCCATCATCGCGCCGCCGTGCACCTTGGGCCCGATGGTCCAGTGCTTGTTGAGCTCTCCCTCGAATACACCCGGATTGACCTCCCGCAGGGTCATTGCGGTGGTGAATAACGCGGTCATGGTCTCCTGAGGGGTAGCGGGACGGTCAGCGCAGCAGATGCGTGCGGGCAAACTGCAACGATTCGGCGAGCGTGGCTTCGCGCTCGTTGGCTGAGCGTGCGCTTGACGTGGACACCTCGAGGATGACGTGACCGGCGAAATGGCCGGCGGCCAGGATCTGGCACACCTCGGCGGTGGGCTGGGTGCCGCGCCCGGGCACGAGGTGCTCGTCGGCGGGCAGGCCGCTGCCGTCGCACAGGTGCAGATGCACCAGCCCCGCACCCATCTGCTGCGCCATGTCCAGCGCGTCGGTGCCTGCCGTCGAGGTATGCGACAGATCCAGCGTGTAGTGCGCATGGTTGCCGTCCAGCGGGTCATAGGAGGGCGCGAACGCCGAGATCGCCGGTCCTGGGCCGCCGCCGCGCCTGCGCATCCGTTCCCGCGATTGATCGGACCCGAAAAACCGGTCCGCCCGGAACGGGAACATGTTCTCCACAGCGACCATCACGTCACTGGACTCCTCCAGGGTCGTCACCTGCTCGCTGAACCTCTCGGCGTAGCGCCGTTGCCAGCGGAACGGCGGATGCACGACGACGGTCTGCGCGCCGAGCTCCTCGGCGGCCCGCACGCTGCGCTCCAGCTTGGGAATCGGGTTGGAACCCCACACCCGCTGCGAGATCAGCAAGCAGGGAGCGTGCACCGAGAGCACCGGCATGCGATAGCGCTGCGACAGCTTCTTGACGGCCTCGACGTCCTGGCTGACCGACTCGCTCCACACCATCAGCTCGACGCCGTCGTAGCCGAGCCTGGCCGCATACTCGAACGCGGCCTCGGCCCTCAACGGATAGACCGAGGCCGTAGACAGGCCGACTTTGATTGCTGGGCGCACTGTTCGTGGGTGACGCCTAGCCGGTTTGCATGGATAGGGCCAGCGGTCCCAAGGTGATCAGCGCCCCGACGGCCACCGCGATCAGCGTGCTCGCGATGTCCTCGGTTTTGCGGACCACCCGCACCCCGGCCACCAGGCCGAGAATGACCAGCACCGACAGCACCAGCGCCACCAGGCTGTTCCACCGCCACAGTTGATCGAACGCGATGAACAGCCCGGCGCCGAATGCCACTGCCAGGATCGACTGCAAAACGATCAAGCTTCCGCGCCACAGCGCCGCGAGTTTGCCGGGCGCCGGGTGGGCATCCGTGGGCTGGCCCGCAGGCGGAGCCTCGACGTGGGCGTGGTCCTGATCGGGTGCTGCTGCGGTGGTCAGCGAGCCTGCGTCGGGTCCACCTCGCTCGTCGCTGCGCCGTCGAGCCACCTCATCGGCGAGGGTCTGGCCGCCGAACAGGGTCGAATCCGAAGCCTGCAGGTAGGACCGCACGTAGGCGGAATCTTCGGTCGCGAGTTCGGCTTCGCGCACGTCGGAGTCCATGACGTCCACCGGGATATCGGCGTATTGCTGCAGCGGATCCGGACTCATGTCCTCGGCGCCGGATGGCGGCGACGCCGGGGTGGCGGCCCCCGCCGGGTGCTCGGCTTCGCGCGCGTCGGGGCGGCGCGTGGGTCGCGGGTAGGCGCTGCGCTCGGGCCCCAAGCGAGGCGGCAGCGGTGACGACTTGGGCCAACGCGGCTCCGACTCAGACCAGTACGCCGTCGTGGGCTGGTCTTGGTCAGCTGGTTCGGCGACGGCGGGTTCCGAGACCGGTTCGGCGTGCTCTTCCACCTCGGGTTCGGCAACCTGGACCGACCCGTGGGCCTCGCGCCCCGTCTCGCCGTGCTCGGCATCGTCGCGGATGATGGGAATCTCGCCGGTCAGCTCGGCGACGGTAACCGCGTCGCTATCGCCGCGCCGCCGGCGCCGGCGTCGGGTGACCGCCGGGGCGCCAATGGTTCCATTCCTGGCCAGCAGTTCGGCCACCGAAATGGGCCGAGTGCCGGGGCTCTCAGTCTCGGAATGTGGTCCGGTCATGGTTTGTCGCCTCTCGATCGGTTGGTGTTCCGATCAACTCCGTGACCTCCAGCATTGCGCACCGAAGTCTCCACGAGGGCGGTTCCGTCGGCTTCGCTGTCGAGCTTGCGCAAGATGAGACCTTCCCGTAACGCCCACGGGCAGATATCCACCGTTTCTATCGACAGCGCTCTCATACTCGCCTCCGCCACCAAAGCGCCCGCCACGATCTGCGGCGCCCGCTCGGCGCTGACTCCTTCCAATTCGGCCCTGTCAGCGGTGGTCATCCTAGAGATGAAAGATATGAGTTGCCTAAGCCCGTTTGCGGTCAGGGTTCTCTTCACCCGTGGTCCGGCTGCCGACGGCGCCGCGCCGGTGAGCCGGGCCAACGAGCGGAACGTCTTCGAGGTCGCCACCGCGAGGTCCGGGGCGCCGGCGCCGAGCACGGCCACACCGGCGTCGGACAGCTCGGCGTCCAGCCAATCGCGCAGCATCCCCACCCGGCGCCGCCCCGGCGGATCGTCGGGCAGCCACTCGCGGGTCAACCGCCCGGCGCCCAGCGGCAACGACATGGCCACTTCGGGTTCCTCGTCGACACCGCTGGACAGCTCCAGCGAGCCGCCGCCGATGTCGAGGTTGATGATTCGCCCGGCGCTCCACCCGTACCAGCGGCGCACCGCCAGGAAGGTCAGCCGCGACTCGTCCACCCCGGTAAGCACTTGCAGCTCGACACCGGTCTCTTTCCGAACCCGGCTCAGCACGTCGTCGGAATTCTCCGCGTCGCGGACCGCGGAGGTGGCAAAGGCCATCAGCTCCGAGCAACCGGAGCTGACGGCGATCTTGGCGAACTCGTCGATCGTGGAGATCAGCTTTTCAGCACCGCGCTTGGTGATTTTGCCCGAATTATCGGTGGCCTCGGCCAATCGCAAGGTGGCCTTCGTCGAACTCATCGGCGTCGGATGCCCGCCGCGATGGGCATCGACCACCAACAGATGGACCGTATTGCTACCCACGTCAAGCACGCCTAATCGCACGAAAACAACCTAGCGGGACGACGATGCGGTTCGGGTTGCGCCCCGCTGGGGAGCACAATATTCCGAGTCGCGGACCGCGATCGCTGGGCCATTCGCGATTCGCTGATCCATGACCGCGCCGCTGCGAGTGTCAGCGACGCAATGGACACGAATTTTGGTCTAACGTTGCATCCGTGGCGAATTCGCACCCCGAGCCCGGGCAGGAAGTTGAATTGGATTTTGCCCGTGAATGGGTGGAATTCTTCGATCCGGACAACCCGGAGCACCTGATCGCGGCCGACCTCACTTGGCTGCTCTCCCGCTGGACGTGTGTTTTCGGCACGCCGGCCTGCCGCGGCACGGTGGCCGGCCGCCCGGACGACGGGTGTTGCTCGCACGGCGCATTCCTGTCCGACGACGACGACCGCGCCCGGCTGGACGACGCGGTCAAACACCTCACCGACGATGACTGGCAATTCCGCGAAAAGGGTTTGGGCCGTAAGGGTTACCTCGAACTCGACGAGCACGAAGGCCAACCCCAGTACCGCACCCGCAAATACAAGCAGGCGTGCATATTCTTGAACCGGCCCGGCTTTGCCGGCGGTGTTGGTTGCGCCCTGCACAGCAAGGCCCTCAAGCTTGGTGTGCCGCCGTTGACGATGAAACCCGATGTCTGCTGGCAGCTGCCGATCCGGCGCAGCCAAGAGTGGGTGACCCGGCCCGACGGCACCGAAATCCTGAAGACCTGGATCACCGAATACGACCGCCGTGGCTGGGGCTCAGGTGGTGCCGACTTGCATTGGTATTGCACCGGCGATCCGGCCGCGCATGTTGGCGCCAAGCCCGTGTGGGAGAGCCTGGCCGACGAACTCACCGAGCTGCTCGGCTCCAAGGCCTACTCCGAACTGGCGGCAATGTGCAAGCGCCGCAGCCAATTAGGGCTCATCGCCGTGCACCCCGCCACCCGCATCGCCGAGTAGTCTGGCCGCCCAGCCCCAGGTACAGCAGTGGACAACGACGCACAATCGGCGGCGGCCCCGCGCTGGAAGGGCGATCCCGGGCGCCTGGAAGTCTGGTATGCCACCCTGTCGGATCCGCTGACACGTGCCGGCCTGTGGATTCACGGCGAGACGGTCGCGCCCACTCACGACCGCAGCCCCTACGCACACGGCTGGGTGACCTGGTTTCCCACTGACGGCCCACCGCGCACCGAGCGGTTCGGCCCCGAGCCCGCCCATCCCGCGGTCGGTGCGGCCTGGTTCGACACCGGGGGCGTGCGGGTGGGCCCCGAAGGGCTGGCGGGGCGGGCCGGATCGCTCGCCTGGGAACTGTCCTGGACGGACGCCGGCAAGCCCCTGTGGACCTTTCCCCGCGTGGCGTGGGAACGCGACCTGCTGCCCGGCGCGCAGGTGGTGGCCGCACCGACCGCCGCCTTCACCGGGTCGCTGACGGTCGACGACACCGCTCACCGCGTCCAGGGCTGGCGCGGCGCCATCGCCCACATCTACGGGCATGGCAACGCCAAGCGCTGGGGGTGGATCCACGCCGACCTCGGCGACGGCGACGTGTGCGAGGTGGTCACCGCGGTGTCGCACAAGCCGGGGCTGCGCAGACTTGCGCCGATGGCCTTCATTCGCTTCCGTATTGGCGGAAATGATTGGCCCGCAACCACTTTGCCCTCTCTTCGGATGCGGACAAGACTTGGTCTGCCGCACTGGCAATTGACGGGACGCATGGGGGACCGCGACGTGTTCATCCGGGTCGACCAGCCTCCGGAAAGGTGCGTGAGTCTGCGATACACCGATCCCGACGGGGGCACCGCGGTGTGCACCAACACCGAGCAGGCCGACATTCACATCGAGATCAGCCATCGCGAGCATCGCACCCGGGTGATCGATCACAGTTGGTCAGTGCTGGGAACCGGGCATGCCGAAGTCGGTTTGCGTTAGGCGACTGTGCGTCAGGGGCGCCGCTCACGCACACTGGCGGCCATCAGTGCACGCTGGACGCCCTAACCGCACACTGTGTTAGGAACGGTGAGTGCCAATTCCCGAATTCATCGTCGAGCTGCGTCGCGCCATCGGACATGCGCCGTTGTGGTTGTCCGGCATTACCGCCGTCACGGTCCGAGACCGAAAAGTACTGCTGTTCAAGCGATCAGACAATGGGGCTTGGACGGCCGTGACCGGGATTCTTGAGCCAGGAGAAAATCCGGCGGATGGCGCTGCCCGCGAGGTACGCGAGGAAACCGGGGTCAGTGCCCGGGCCACCCGGCTCGCGTGGGTGCACGTGACGCAACCGACCGTGCACGCCAACGGTGATCAGGCCCAGTACCTGAACCACGTGTTCCGGATGGAGTGGTTATCCGGGGAACCGTTTGCAGCCGACGACAAGAGCACTGCGGCGGCCTGGTTCGACCTCAGTCAGCTTCCGCCGATGACAGCGAATATGCAGCGGCGCATCGCGCTGTGCGTCAGCGACGATGTCCGGACCGTTTTCGATAGCACCAGCCGGCTAGCGACAGATCAGCCCGGCTAGCCCACTCCCCCGGCCGATCTACCCATCGCGTCGGTGCCGACCGCCAGGCTCAGGACGGGGCCCGGTCATCACTCCGTTCAGACCCTCCTGGAACGTGCGCCATGGAGGCTCGCCTACCAGGGTGGGGGGCTCGACTTCCGGGGCGGACACCGCCCAGCTCGGCACGGACAGCGACCCGAGCGAGCCCGCCGCACCAAATCCCGAGCACTGGACCTCAACACTCGAGAAGTCGCGAAATCCCGTCAGCGCCGAGGAGTTCACCTGCGTTGCCGTCTCATCAGGTTCCACGGACGTCCCCACTACTCGACGCAGCTTGATGAGGTTATTAAACAGTCTCGCCTAAACATTTAGTGGCGAAACGCCTAATCTCTCACCGACTCAGTCAGCTAGCCCTCGAGCTTGTAGCCCAGCCCGCGAACCGTCACCAGGTGCACCGGGTTCGCGGGTCGGCGTCCCAGACACGATCGATGCGTTGCCCGCGGATGGAGTACTCGCCCGCTGTTGCGCATCAGGTATTCGAGTAGATCGAATTCCCTGAGCGACAAGGTAATTGCATCGCCATTGACGGACACGACGTGACGCTCGGCGTCTATTCGCGCCGGCCCCGACTCCAGCACGCCGTCACTGATCTCGGAGTCACCGTCACCACCACCGCGCAGCACCGCCCGGATCCGGGCGAGCAGCTCACGGGCCAAATGTGGCCTGGTACATAAAATTTCCCACAACGTTCACCCCTCGTCGATCTCGACCAACTGGGCATCGGACCGCGATTCCATCACGCTCCTTCTACCGGTCATACCGCCGAATCGGATATGGTATGTCGGCCATGCCAGCAATCGTCGTATTGGTGAATAGCTCATGGAGTTAACCGCATTTCTGTGTAACCACGCCGAGGCGCAAAACAACTTGTTGTACGTCCTGGGGGCGGGCATCGATCGGGCTATTATCCCTGCCGGACGCTCAGGACCTTTAACATCGCACTGGCCCTCGGCATCATCGTTGAGGTCCCGTGGACGGCGACCGACAAGGAGCACACAGTCACCGTCGAATTGGAGGACGCGGACGGGCACCCGGTCGAGCTGCAGAGGGGCCCAGACGAACGCGAGCCGTTCCGCGCCCAATTTCAATTCACCGTTGGCCGGCCGCCCCACCTTGAGGATGGCGAGACCCAGTCAGTTGTTTTTGCCGTCAACGTTCCCGTACTTCCGTTAGAGAAACTAGGGTCATACGTCTTCACCATTGGCATTGACGAGGCCGTCCTGCGCCGTCTGCACTACCGACTGATTGGGCAAGCCAGTGTGACCACTACGGGAACCGTTGTGACCACTAAGGGAAATTGGCCAACGGGATTCAGCAGCTAGCCGCCACAGCCGTTGGGCATCAGGTATCCTAGTAGGTCGAATTCCTTGAGCGGCAATGTGATTGCGTCACGCGCCGAATAGGGTTGGTCACACAGTCGTCGGGCGCCGCTGCGCCGGCCGGAGTTGTCGAGGCGGGATCCGCCAAGCAGCCACTTGCCGATACCGCGCAGCGGCGGGCCGCTCAGTCGCCCTCTGGGTGTTTCGCGCGGCTCCCGGTGTTGGATTCTCGTCGGTATTCGCCTCGCCGCTGTCGTCTGCGTCGGCCTTGTTGCGGTCGGTCGCATCCAAAGGGGTGCCGCTCCCAGTCATCGTTGCCATCAGCGCCGCCTGAAACGCGTGGCCCGGTGGCCTACCTACGACGTCGGCCGGGGCATCGCTGCGAGCAGATTCAGAAGAAGAGACCGGTTCGACCGGCGAGGCGGCCATCGCCCAGCCCGGCGGCACCGACAACGACCCGAGCGAGGCCGCATTGCCCACGCCCGCAGACGGAACGCCAGATGAGGTCCGCCGCGGCCCCAGCGACTGGCGGTGCGAATTACCCTCTGTCCCAGTACTTGCCACGATGTCCCCAACCCGCCCGGCGGGCGCTAGTCCCGGTCATTCACGGTGTTGTTGAGTTGCCGGGGTTGGGTTGAGTTCGTCGGATTCTGCTGGGTAGGTATGGCTGTGGGCCGGCTGGCGCTGCCGGTGTGCGGTTCTCCAGGTTCCTGGGTTGCAGTGGACGGTGGGTCAGGCCGGTTGCGCGATCGCGGCGATTCGGGCGAAGGCGCCGACGAGATCGTTGACCCAGGGCCAGGTGGCCGGGATGCGGAGACATCGGCGTCGGGCGCTGTGGGTCAGTCGGGCTGGGACGTGCAGCAGGCGGTAACGCAAAGCTTTGGGTTCAGCTGTGGCCAGTGGCCCGGTCAACGCAAGTAGTTGCAGCCAGGCAACGAGGTCAGCAGCGATGGCTACGGCGGTCAGCCAGGCGGTGTTGATCGCAAAATCGCGGGACGGAAACCGGCCCAAGCCAGAGTCTTTCGCGTGGCGGATACGGTCTTCGACACGGGCGTGGGCGCGGTGGCGGGCCTCCAGGAAGGCCAGTTGACCGGTGGCGGTGTTGGTGACAAACACCTGATAACGCCACCCGTCACGTTCCTCGAAGATCGACAACTGCGCACCTGGATGAGGCCGCTCCCGGTGCACGATGACCCGCATCCCTGCCGGCCAGGTATGCAGGTCGCACAACCCAGTGAGCTCGGCGACATCCCCACCGGCGCGGACCCCGCCGTCGGCGTCGAGGGCGGGTTCCCACACCTTCTCGGGCACCAGCATGATCGCCTGACGCAACGCTTCGGTGAGCGCGAAGCCGATCGAGTACTCCACCCGACGCCCGCGGATCTGATTGTGATCGGTCAGCCAGTCCAGCAGCCCGTGGGACGCTCCGGCGCCATCCGCTCGGATCAACATGTTCTTGCGGTGCGAGCGGGGGATCTGGGTGATCGCCGCGGCGAGCACCTCAAGGTGATCTGCAGTGGTGTTGGCTCCGGCATTACCCGGACGCAGCCGGGCAGCCAGTAGTTCGGTGGTATTGTCACACCACACAGCGATCGGATGAAAGCCGAAGCTGCCCTTGAATGTTGGTGCCGCCGACTCCTTCTCGCTGTGAGCCACGACGATCGTGGCATCCACATCCAACACCACAACATCACCAAGATCGGTGTCGGCGACCTTCGAGGCCGCAACCCCCTCAGGCAGCAGCGACCAGACGCGGCGGCGTACCCGGGCACCGGCCTTATCGATCTTGGCCAATCGGGCCGGGGACAGTTCGGCCAGGGCGCGCCACACCGTCGGCGCAGACGCCGCCGACCCCAACAGCGACGACTGATGCCGCAGCACCGCGATGTCAGCGATCGCTTCACCGCCGTCAGCGAGCATGACCGCCACCTCGCAGAGCACCTGTCCCCGATCATGGCGTGGCAGGAACGACCGACGCGTCAACGCCGCCGACAACACGCCGGTCAATCCAGTCCGATCAGCCAAAAGTCGCAGGCCAGCACTACCGACATGGGCTATCACACCCGTCCCACCGCCCGATACTTTCAACCCGACAGACCACGAAGTACGCTTCACCTACGGAGTGCCTTCCAGCTTGAGAAACTTGAACCGTCGCAAGTCCAAGAATCCCCCGCCGGACAGGCACTTCCGTGCATTCACACGCGACAACCCCAATCACCCGTGAACGATCCGGGCTAGTCAGCATTGGATGACCGAAAAACTAACAGCCCATCTACAATTCAGATCGTCATTCGAGCACAAGTAGATTGACGGGAGAGGGGGAACGTTCTGCAGATCGTTCTCGACATCCGATATGGCGTAATCTAATTGAGCGAAAGCGCGATCCAATGAGTCGTCGACATCTAGCTCAGGAATTCCCCGGTTGTCCTCCGTTCCCGATTCTCCCTGAATTCCCGAAAGTCCCGAAAGTCCCGAGTTTCCCGCCAGGCCCGACGCACCCAACGCCTCGCCAAGCCCACCGGGCACCGGAACCGGCGCCGTACCCCGGGCGATGGTGACTGGGCCGATGATGCCCGTGGAGGTATAGCTCCCGCCGGGGCCCACGGTCAGGGCGCCGCCGGTATTGACTGGGACGGTACCGCCGGCATCCACCATCAGAGTGCTGCCGGTGTCGACGATGAGGGCGCCGCCGGTATTAATGGTGACGGTGCCACCGGAGCTGACGGTGACGATGCCGCTGTCGGTGAGCACGCCGCCGGAGCCGATGGTGAGAGTGCCGCTGTCGGTTAGGGCGCCGTCGACGTTGACGGTCAGGGTGCCGCCGTCGGTCAGGCTGCCGCCGACGTTGACGGTCAGGGTGCCGCCGTGAGTCACGGTGCCGCCAACGTTGACGGTCACGGTGCCGCTGTCAGTCACCGTGCCGCCAGCATTGACGGCCACGGTGCCGCCGTCGGTGAGCAGGCCCCCGGAGTCGACGCTGACCGCGCCGCCGGAGTCTACGCTCAGGGTGCCACCCGAGCTGACCGTGACCGTGCCGTTGTCGGTCAGGACGCCACCGGAGTTGACGGTCAGAATGCCGCTATCGGTCAAGGTATGACCGGTGCTGACGGTCACGAAGCCGCTGTCGGTCAGGTGCCACCCGCGTTGACAGTCAGCGAGCCGCTGTCGGTCAGGACACCACCAGAATTGACAGTGACCGTGCCGGCGTCGGCCAGGGTGCCACCCGGGTTGATGGTGACGGTTCCGCTGTCGGTCAGTACGCCACCGGTGCTGACCGTCAGCGAGCCGCTGTTGGGGCCAAAGGTGCCGATGTTGAGCTGACCGGCGGAGCCCACGTCGATGGTGCTGCCTGTCAGGGTCACACCGGTGCTGGAGTTGATGTTGACGATGCCGTTGTCGGTCAACGTCACGCCGGAGCCCAGGGTCAGGGTGCCGCTGTCGGTCAGGGTGCCGGCGTCGGTCAGCGTGCCACCCGAAGACATGAGCAGCGCGCCGTTGTCGGTCAGGGTGCCACCACCATTGACGGTGATGGCGCCGGACTCGGACCAGATGCCACTGTTGGTCAGGCTTCACCTACACCAGGGTCATGACTCGTCAACATGGCGCGAGAACGCCTCCACTCACTCCATTGCCGGGACACCGTCAGCCAGACGCCGTCCCGCGAAGCGACTGACGGTTGCGCAATAGCTGTCAGGTACCCCAAGGGCGACTCATAGCCATGTGATAGCGGCCTACAGTACTACAAAAGCCACCGCTAACAAGCTACTAGTTTGATAATTCGCTGCGGACATTACCGCCGGTATTCGCCCTGGCCCTGGCCTCGTCGGCGCGCCAGCTCGGTCCGGCCAGGTGACTACCGCGACCGGTACATGCCAACCGATCAGATGATGCACAAAATTCGGTTATCCGTGCGCCATGCGACCATGGTCGAATCGGCAGAGGACCCCAGCAGGGCTCTCACCGACTCAGTCAGCTAGCCCTCGAGCTTGTAGCCCAGCCCCCGCACCGTCACCAGGTGGACCGGGTTGGCGGGATCGCCTTCGATCTTGGACCGCAGCCGCTTGACGTGGACGTCCAGTGTCTTGGTGTCGCCCACGTAGTCCGCGCCCCAGACCCGATCGATCAGCTGCCCCCGGGTGAGCACGCGCCCACTGTTGCGCATCAGGTATTCGAGCAGATCGAATTCCTTGAGCGGCAAGGTAATTGAATCACCGTTGACCGACACGACGTGCCGCTCGACGTCCATCCGCACCGGACCGGACTCCAAGACGCCGTCGCTGATTTCGGAGTCGTCGTCACCGCCCCGGCGAAGCACCGCCCGGATACGGGCGATCAACTCACGCGCCGAATACGGTTTGGTCACATAGTCATCGGCGCCGAGCTCCAAGCCGACAACCTTGTCGATCTCGCTGTCCCGGGCCGTCACCATGATCACCGGCACGCTGGAACGAGCGCGCAGCTGCTTGCACACGTCGGTGCCGGACATGCCGGGCAGCATCAGATCGAGGAGCACGATGTCCGCGCCGGCACGATCAAACTCGCTGAGAGCCGCTTGTCCATCGGTCACTACCGTGGCTTCGAAGCCCTCCTTGCGGAGGAGAAAGGCCAGCGGATCGGCAAGCGACTCCTCGTCTTCCACGATCAGCACACTGGTCATCGACTTAATTCTTCCTCTCGTTGGGACCTGTTGGGCCGCACCTCGCGAGCCCGGGGTTGCTCGGGTTCTTCGTCGCTATCGCTGTCCTGATACGCCGGGATGGACAACGTAAACGTCGAACCGGTTCCCGGCTTGCTCCACACACCGATGCTGCCGTCGTGGTTGGCCGCAACGTGTTTGACGATCGCCAGCCCCAGCCCACTGCCGCCGGTGGCTCGCGAACGCGCCTTGTCCCCCCGGAAGAACCGCTCGAAGACCCGCTCCTGGTCTTCCAGAGCAATCCCGATACCGCGGTCGGTGACCGCGATCTCGATGTTGTCGCCACGACGGCGACGGCTGATTGACACCGGTGAACCCGGCGGTGAATAGGCGATCGCATTGGAGACCAGATTGGCCAATGCGGTCACCAGCAGCGTTTGGTCCCCGAGTACCCGCAGGCCGGTGGGCGAGTCGGTCCGAAGCTCGATCTTGGCGTTGTCAGCAGCCACCTTGTGGCGCGCAATCGCTTCGGACACAACGATATCGACCTCAACGTCGGTGACATTGGGCAACCGCTCGGCGCCCTGCAGTCGGGACAACTCGATGAGCTCGGCGACCATGTCGCCCAGCCGGTTGGCCTCGATCAGCACCTTCTCGGCGAATCGGCGCACAGTGTCGGAGTCGTCCGCCGACGCCAGCAGCGCCTCGGCGAGCAGCGCCATCGCACCGACCGGGGTCTTGAGCTCATGGCTGACGTTGGCCACGAAGTCACGCCTGGTGGCCTCCATCCGGGCATAGTCGGACTGGTCGTGGACGAACACCACCGCGAACCGGCGGTCCTCTTCGCTGAGCAGCCGGGCCTCCCCGTGCACCGATATCCCGGAGCGGCCGGCGGCCCCGCGCTTGCCCGGCTGGAGGTCGAACTCGGCGTCGTCGCCGCTGAGCGCCTGCTGCGCCGCTTGCCAGGCCTGGTCATCCAGCTGCCGATCGCGCACCAGGCCCAATTCCCTGGCGCGCTCGTTGAGGTAGACGACGTCGCGATGTGAATCCACCACGGCAGCGCCCAGTGGCATCAAGGTGACGATGCGTTGCAGCATCTGCGCAACGGTGATCCCGGTCGATTCGGTGGCCGCTCGCTGGCGGCGTCGCACGGCACGCGCGGACAACCGAGCGCCGACCGCTATTCCAACGGCCAGCGCCAGCACTGACAAGACCCCGGCCAGCAACAGCGCCGAGAACACAGTCACGTCTAAATCCTACAAATCTGGTGAACGCCGCCCTAGCGGAACGAGGCCAAATTCGGACAAGTCACAACTTGCGCTACAGGTGTTCGGCTGCCGTTCATGCGATGTTTGGCCAACGGGCCTTTCCCGCACAAAAACACGGTTGCCGGCCGCTGACCGAAGCTTACCGGGCACCCTGGCTGGCTACCGCCGCGGCACCGGCAGCGGCCGCCTCCGGGTCCAGGTAGGTACCCCCGGGCAGCACCGGGCGCAGGTCGGCGTCCAGGTCGTAGCGCAGTGGAATGCCGGTCGGGATGTTCAGCTCGGAGATCTCTTCGTCGGATACCTGGTCGAGGTGCTTGACCAGGGCGCGCAGCGAGTTGCCGTGCGCGACGATCAGCACCGTCTTGCCGAAGCGCAAATCCGGGACGATGACGTCGGTGAAATACGGCAGAAAACGGACCACCACGTCGGCCAGACATTCGGTGAGCGGGCCGCCGCTGATATCGGCATAACGCGGGTCGGTGTCCTGGCTGAACTCGCTGCCCTGCTCGATCGGCGGCGGCGGGGTGTCGTAGCTGCGGCGCCAGGCCATGAACTGGTCGTCGCCGTAGCGGGCCTTGGTTTCAGCCTTATCCAGACCCTGAAGAGCGCCGTAGTGGCGTTCGTTGAGCCGCCAGCTGCGGTGTACGGGGATCCACAACCGATCGGCGGCGTCCAACGCCAGGTGTGCCGTGCTGATCGCGCGTCGCAGCAACGAGGTGTAGAGCACGTCGGGCAACAGGACGTGTTCGGTCAACAGCTCACCGCTGCGAACCGCTTCGGTCCGGCCCTTTTCGGTGAGGCCGACGTCGACCCATCCGGTGAACAGGTTCAGCGAGTTCCATTCGCTTTCGCCGTGGCGAAGCAGCACCAGCGTGGCAGTGTCACCCATGCGCGTTAGTCTCTCACGCACTCATTCGTCATCGTCGTCGTCGATCAGGTAGGCGAAGGCCTCCAGGTTCTTCAGCGACTCGCCACGCGATACCCGCCAGTCCCACTCCTTCTGGATCGACGAACGAAACCCCAACTCCAGCAACGTATTAAAGTCAGAATCCACCGCTTCGAGCACCTGTCCGAGCACCCGGTCGATTTCCTCGGCGTCAACCGATGCCAGCGACATCCGGCCCACCAGATAGATGTCGCCGACGTTGTCCAGCGTGTAGGAGACTCCGTAGAGCCGGCGGTTGCGCTTGAGCAGGAACCGGTAGACGCCTTCGTGGTTTTCGTCGGGCTGGCGGCACACGAACGCCTCGACACGCACCGAGTGCTCACCGATGCTCAGGATGGTGTTGGTCTTGAGCTTGCGTTCACCGGGCAACTCCACCACCAGCCCCGGCAGCCCGCCATGTACGCCGTCGTGTTCCGAATACGTCAGGTCGCTGGCCTGCAAGGCATGCTCGATCACCTGCTGCACCGAGGAACTCATGCGCCCACCCCGCGACGCGGTGTCCAGCGGCGGGGCCTGCGCGCCGCTGCCCGGTCCCGGACCCGGCGCTGCCGTGCGGCGGTGAAGTCGCCGATGGCGCGCCGATAGCTGGCCAGCAGCGCGTCGGTGGTGTTCTGCCAGGAGAACGTCGCCGCGTGCGCGGCCGCCGCGCGGCGCATCGCCGCGCCTTGCGGCGCGCCGTCTAACCGCAGCAGTTCGTCGAGCGCGTGCGCCCAGTCATCGACGTCATGCCCGGACACCAACGAGCCGGTGACACCGTCGCGCACCGCCACCGGCAGCCCACCGACCGCAGCGGCCACCACCGGCGTTCCGCAGGCCTGCGCCTCGACGGCGACCAAGCCGAACGACTCCGAATAGCTGGGCACCGCAACCAGATTCGCGGCTTGGAACAGGGTGGCCAGATTCTCGCGAGACTGCGGCGGCAGGAAGGTCACCCGCGCGGTGATCCCCAGTTCATCGGCGAGGCGGACCAGCCCGTCCGGGGTCGCCAGACCGCTGCCCGACGGCCCGCCGGCCACCACGATGCGCACCCCCGGCAGTTTCGCCGCTGCCCGCAACACGATGTCGGGTGCTTTCAGCGGCTGGATTCGACCGACGAACGCCACGATCTGTTCGTCGAGCGGCAGGCCCAGCGCGGCCCGGGCCGCCCGGCGATCACCCGGATGGAACACGTCCAGATCGACGCCGGGGTGAACCACGTCGATTCGCTCCGGATCGGCGCGATGGATCGAAATCAATTGCCGCGCTTCGTCATCGGTGTTGACGATCAGCCGGTCCGCTTCGTCGACGACCTGCTGCTCCCCCACCGTGCGCAGCGGCGGCTCGGGCGCGTCGCCTTGGGCCAGTGCCGCGTTCTTGACCGCGGCAAGCGTGTGCGCGGTATGCACCAGCGGCACCGCCCAGCGGTCACGGGCCAGCCAGCCGACCTGTCCGGACAGCCAGTAGTGCGAGTGCACGATGTCGTAATAGCCAGGTTCGTGCGACGCCTCGGCGCGCAGCACCCCGGCCGCGAACGCGCACAGCTGGGTGGGCAGGTCGTATTTGTCCAGGCCCTCGAACGGCCCCGCCACCACGTTGCGCACCAGCACGCCGGGCTCGACCTCGACGACCGGCGGATCGGCCGACGCGGTGGCCCGGGTGAAGATCTCCACCTCGATACCCCGCCGGGCCAGATGCAACGCACTTTGCAGCACGTACACGTTCATCCCGCCGGCGTCGCCGGTACCCGGTTGGGCCAGGGGTGAGGTGTGCACTGCCAATAGCGCGACCCGGCGCGGATCATTCAGGAGGAAGTCGTCGTGCCGCACACTTTCATCTTTACAGGACTGGCCTTGCGACAGCCCAAGCCACGGCGGCTTGTTCGCGTCAGGCGGACGACTCCGGGATGATCTCCGGGACCCGGGAGCCGATCACACCGGCGCGGCGCATGGCACCCAGCGGGTCGGCGTACAGCCCGCCCAGCGACACAATTCCCGCTCCGGCCTCTTGCACCCGGTTACCGAAGGCGGTGACGCGGATATCCCGCGGCGTCAGCACCGAGCGCTCGGCGAACGCCTCCTCCACCTGCTCCATCGCCTCCGGATATTCGGTGAAAGCCTGGCCACCGACCACCAGTTCGTCGGGATTGAGCAGGTCACGCAGCAAAGCGACCGCCTCACCGAGCACCCGGGCCCGCTCCAAGAGCAGATCCTTGGCTTGCTGGTTCCCGGCCCGGGCGACCCGCAGCAGGTCGGTGATCGCGGTGGCGGAGCCGCTGGCACGGCCGGCGGGGGCCGCCGGCAGTATTCGCAGCCGGCGCGCCGCCGCCAGCACGGCCTCGTCGCTGACCGTGGACTCCAGCTGCCGGGTCCCGCCGAGCAGCTCGGAGTACGCCGGCAAACCCGCGATGGTGCCGGGGCCGCTGGACGGGCAGTGCACCCGCCCGCCGATCACCAGCGCATAGCCCACGGTTTCGCGAGCGTAGACATACAGGCTGGTCGGCGAGCTCGGCGCGAACCGCCGCAGGCCCAGCAGCAGCTCGGCTCCGGCCATCGCGTGGACGTGCGAGGCCACCGAAACTGGCAGGCTCAGCGCGTCGGCCAGCACCGGTCCGACCGGCGCTTGCCGCCAGCCCAACCGCGGGTGGTCGACGTGGCCGGTGGCGCCGTCGACGGTGCCACCGATTGCCACTCCGACCCAGAGCGGCCGCCGGCGATGCCAGCGCCTCAAGTACCGGGAGGCGCTCTCGGCCAGTGATATCAAAGCGGCTGCCGGGGGGCTCAGCGGCGTCGGGGTCTCGACGGTGTCCAGCGTGCGGCCGAACAGGTCGGTGGCCACGATGCTGGTGGTCCGCGCGCCGATATGGATGCCCAGTGTCACGAACGGCTCGTGGTTGATCTCGACTGGCACGCGTGGGCGTCCGATAGCCCCGGAGACGGCCAGGTCGGCGCGTTCCCGCAGCAAACCTGCGTCAAGCAGCGCGATGACCTGCCGGTTCACCGTCGCGATGCTCAGCGACGTGACGCCGGCGATGACGTCGCGGCCGACCGGGCCGCGTAACCGCACCGCCCGGAACACCGAGGCCGCCGCAGAGTCCGAGATGTGCAGCGACGGCGGCAAAATCTGACGGTGCAGCCGTAGGTGGCCCTTGCGACTGGGGGAATGAAGTGTGTGAGTGAGAGCAGTCGAGCGCACGAGCGTCCTTTGTCCGAGTTCTGATGGCCGGTCTTGGCCACAACCTGTTTTGGGTCAGGCGCGGCAAAGTGCGCGGCAACAACACGCACATGCCGCGCAAAGACACGCGGCGGTGGTGCTGAACTGGGCGCTGTGGTGCACACGAGAAATTTAGCACGTTTATTAGAGTTGTCTCGGTGAGTTCAGCTAACGCGCATCAACGGGTGGCGGTGATCACCGGTGCCAGTTCGGGCATCGGTGAGGCGACTGCTAAAAGCCTTGCCTCGCTTGGGTTTCACGTCGTAGCGGTAGCGCGCCGCGCAGACCGGATAACTGCCTTGGCGAAAGAGATCGGCGGCACCGCAATCGTGGCTGACGTCACAGACGACCAGGCCGTCGAAGCGCTGGCCGCCAAATTGAGGCGGGTCGATGTGCTGGTCAATAACGCCGGAGGGGCTCGCGGATTGGAGTCCGTCGCCGATGCCGACCTCGAGCACTGGCGGTGGATGTGGGAGACCAACGTGCTTGGCACGCTGCGGGTAACCCGCGCGCTGCTGCCCAAGCTGGTCGACTCCGGCGACGGCCTGATCATCACCGTCACCTCGGTGACCGCGCTCGACGTTTACGACGGTGGCGCCGGCTACGCGGCAGCCAAGCATGCCCAGGGCGCGCTGCACCGCACGCTACGCGGCGAGTTGCTCGGAAAGCCGGTGCGGCTCACCGAAATCGCCCCGGGCGCAGTGGAAACCGAGTTCTCGCTGGTCCGCTTCGACGGCGATCAGCAGCGCGCGGACTCGGTGTACAGCGGCATCACGCCGCTGACGGCGACCGACGTGGCCGAGGTGATCGGATTCGTGGCGTCGCGGCCATCCCACGTCGACTTAGACCTGATCGTCGTCAAGCCGCGGGACCAGGCCACCACGATGCGGTTTAACCGCCAGGGCTAGGCGACGTCGTCGTCGTGGTCGGCGTCCCCGACAAACTGGGGGCAGTCGACGGCGTGACCGGCGCGGTGACGGGGATGTGACTGGCCGGCGGATGCGCGTTCGGCGGCGGCAGCGCCGACATGGCCACCCAGGTGTCCCAGTCCACGGCCCAGTCCCAGATGTCGCCGTCGGAGTAGGACAACTGGATCGTGCTGCCGGTCACCTCGACCGGGTCGCCGTAGATCGCGGAACCGAAGTACTGCTGGGCGTCTTCGGTCGACAGGTTGACGCAGCCGTTGGTGACGTTGGTATTGCCCTGTGCGCCCGAGCTCGAGGGGTTGGCGTGGATGAACTCGCCGTTGTTGGAGATCCGCACCGCCCAGCGTTCGTGGGCGTTGGTGTAGCCGGCGGCCGGGTTGGACATGTAGAAGTCGGAGTACTTCTCGGTGACCACGTGGATGCCGTTGCGGGTGACGTTGCGAGCCTTGTCCGCCTCCCCGTAGCTGCAGGGGAAGTCCATGATGACGCCGGCATCGGTGACGACCTGAATGCGGTGCGAGGTCACCTCGGCCTTGACCACCTGCCGCCGGGCGATCTGAAAGTGCAACGAAATGTCATCGGAGCCGAAAGCGCCATCGCCGAACGGGAGTCCGTAGAACTTGGCCTCGACGTTCACGGTGGCGCCCGCCGGGTAATACTCGCGCGTCCGGTAGTGGATGCGGGCGCCTTGCTGCTCGTCGGGCAGCCAGGCCCAGCTGCCCTCCACGGGGGGGTTGGTGGTGATGGTCAGCGCCTTCTCGACGGCGGCCTTGTCACTGATCGGAGCGTCGAACTGGATGATGATCGGCACGGCGACGCCGACGGTCTGGCCGTCGGCCAACTGGAATGACCCGCCGATCTTCTTGCTGGGTGCCACGGTGGTGAACTTGCCGGTGACCGGAACCGCCTTGCCATCGTGGCCCACGACCGACCCGCTCCAGCTATAGCTCGTGTCGTAGCCCAGCGGCTCGGTCGTCGTGTAGACGGTGCGATCCTGGTTGAACGCTCCGGCAACGACCTTGCCGGCCGCGTTCGTCAACGCCGCCTTCTGAAACCATCCGTCGCTGACCACAACGCTGACCGGCGCGATGGGAACCACATCGCTGGCGGCGTCGGCGGGCTGGTATTTCAGATTCGGCGCCGACTGCTCTTTATTCTTCTGCGCTTGCCTGGTCACGGTGCCGCTGCAGGCGGCCAGCACGCTCGGCGCGAACACACCCAGCCCGAGGGCTGCCAAAGCCAGTCGCCGGTTAATCGGCGGCTCGGCGCGCGAAGTGCTCACGACATTAAAAGATACCGGCAGGAACGACGCGCTTTCCGCCACGACAAGTCGCGAAAGCCTACAGCTACCCGAATTGCAGCTACAGCCCGCAGCCCAGCAGGACGGGCTCCGGTTCCAGTGTGATGCCAAACACGTCGCGGACCCCGTCGCGGACGGTGCGCGCCAGCGTCAACACGTCCGCCGCGCAGGCGTTGCCGCGGTTGGTCAGAGCAAGCGCGTGCTTGGTGGACAACCGGCACGGCGCCGAGGGGTCCTCTGGATAGCCCTTGCCGAAGCCGGACTGCTCCACCAGCCAGCCGGCGGCCAACTTGACGCCGTCGGGGGCCGGATAATTCGGCACCGGCCCGTCGCTCCGGGCGGCCATCGATTCGTAGACCTCCGGCGCGACAACCGGGTTGGTGAAAAACGAACCCACGCTCCAGGTGTCGTGGTCGACGGGGTCGAGCACCATGCCCTTTCTGGCCCGCAGGGCCAGCACGGCATCGCGAACCGCTCGCGGGTCGGCACGCTCGCCGCTGGTCGCATTGAGCGCTGCCGTGAGCTCGCCGTAGCGCAAGGGCGCACTGCGGCCCGATTCGTCCAGTGCGAACTCCACTTCCAGTACGACGTCGGGAACCCGCTGACCGCCGGCCCGTTTGAACATGCTGGTGCGATAGCCGAAGCCCAGCTCGCCGCCGGGTATCCAGCGCACCGCGCCGTCGCAGCGATCCAGCACCCGGACGCGGGTGATGGTGTCCGACACTTCTGTGCCGTAGGCCCCGACGTTCTGCACCGGGGTGGCGCCGGCCGATCCCGGGATGCCGGATAGGCATTCCAGCCCGCCCAGACCGTGCTCGACGGCCGCGACCACCACGTCATCCCAGACCGCACCGGCCTCCGCGCGCACCAGATTGCCGTCGATGGTGATCCCGCGAGTGGCCACCTGCACCACAGTCAGGTCGGTCAGGTCATCGGCGATCACCAGGTTGGAGCCACCGGCTAACACCAACACCGGCCCGCCGTCGCTGCGGTTTGCCGAGTCCAGCTCGGTCAGCACCGCCACAATTTGGTCGCTGTTGGTGCAGGTGATCAGGCGGCGCGCGACCGGTCCCACCCGCAACGTCGTCAACGGCGCCAACGGCACCGCCTCGGCGACGCGCGCACCAGCGAACAGCGATCCGGCTTCGCTGGGTTTCATGGCCCGTAACGGTAGCCTGACCTGCTATGCCCCGCTCATTCGACTTGTCCGCGGAATATCCGGGCAGCGTCGAAGAACTTCATCGGGCGTTCGGTGAGGCGGGCTACTGGCGGGCCAGGCTGGCCGACATTCCGGTCGACGAGGCGCGGCTGGAGTCAATCCGGGTCGGTGGTGAATCCGGGGACGACGGCACCATCGAAGTGGTGACGCTGCAGGAAGTCCACAGCCACAACCTGCCGGCCA
The DNA here is from genome assembly GCA_963712615.1 of uncultured Actinomycetota bacterium. GTDB lineage: Bacteria > Actinomycetota > Actinomycetes > Mycobacteriales > Mycobacteriaceae > Mycobacterium. The sequence continues at coordinate 4,501,460 of CAVQIO010000002.1, read as the reverse complement.
TGGTCACCCAGCTGCACCGGGGCGATCTCTACTTCCGACGCGAAGAGACGTGGGGGCCGGTCACCAATGGCACCGCCACGGCGTGGATCAACGGCTCGATCGTGGACACTCCGGTGAACGTGTCGGGCACCGCCGAGCTTTCGCCTATCGCTGCGGGCGGCGCCCGCCTGACCTTCCGGGTCACCATCCAGGTACGGATCCCCCTGATCGGCGGCAAGGTGGAGAAGATCATTGGAAACCATCTGGCCGAGCTGGTGAGCAGAGAACAACGCTTCACCTCGGAGTGGATCACCAACAACGCCTGACCAGCGGAGCGCATCGTCACCGCGCCTAAGCTGAACTGCCCGCCTCGCCCCCTAACCGCTCCGCGGCTGGGGGTACCCCCACCTCGCTCCGCAAGCGGAGCGCATCGTCACCGCGCCTAAGCTGGCGGCCATGCGAATCGCGTTGGCGCAAATGCTCAGTGGCGGCGATCCGGCGGCGAATCTGCAGCAGGTGCGCGATTACACCGGCCGGGCCGCCGACGCCGGCGCGTCGCTGGTGGTGTTTCCCGAAGCGACCATGTGCCGGTTCGGCGTTCCGCTGGGACCGATCGCCGAGCCCGTCGACGGGCCGTGGGCCGACGGTGTCCGGCGGATCGCGACTAACTCCGGCGTCACGGTGATCGCCGGCATGTTCACCCCGGCCGGCGACGGGCGAGTGACAAACACACTGATCGCAGCCGGACCGGGCACGCCCAACCAGCCGGACACCCACTACGACAAGATCCATCTCTACGACGCGTTCGGCTTCACCGAGTCGCGCACCGTCGCGCCCGGCCGGGAACCGGTGGTGATCACGGTCGACGGGGTCGGCGTGGGCTTGACCGTTTGCTATGACATCCGTTTTCCGGAGCTCTATACCGAGCTGGCCCGCCGCGGCGCCCAACTCATTACCGTCTGCGCCTCCTGGGGTTCGGGTCCCGGAAAACTCGAGCAGTGGACGCTACTGGCCCGCGCCCGCGCGCTGGACTCGATGAGCTATGTCGCCGCGGCAGGTCAGGCCGATCCCGGTGACACGCTGGCCGGCTCGGGGTCCGCCTCGGGCGCGCCGACGGGGGTCGGCGGCAGCCTGGTGGCCTCGCCGTTGGGCGAAGTGGTCGTGTCGGCGGGCAGCCACCCAGACCTCGTGATCGCCGACATCGACATCGACAAGGTCTCCAAGGCCCGGGACAGTATCGCGGTGCTGCGCAACCAGTCCGACTTTGCTCGTAGCGATAGGGCAGAATCGGTTGGGTGACGAACCCGCCAGGACCACCGAACGAGGGCCCGTCGTCGTGGGCTCGTCCCGGGGATCAAGGTCCGTTCGGGCCACCTCCCACTGAGCGCCCCACCGAGCGGATACACACCGGCGATGCAGCCCCACCGCCGCACAACGCCGCAGCTCAGCCGCCGTACCCGCCCATCGCGGACACTCAGCAGGCTGGCTATCCGCCGCCGCCCGTTCCGCCGGCGGGTCCCACGGAGCGGATTGCCGCCACCAGCCAAGAGCCGGCTCCGGCGAAGAAGAAGCGACTTCGCGACCCGCTATCCATCGTGCTGATCTGCGTCATCGTGGTTTCGCTGGTCATCGCGGGGCTGATCGGAGGCGAGCTGTACGCCCGCCACGTGGCCGACACCAAGGTGGCAGAGGCGGTGGCATGCGAGCTCCAGGATCAGGCCACGGCGTCGTTCGGGGTAGCGCCGCTGCTGCTGTGGCAGCTCGCGACGCAGCATTTCACCAATATCTCGGTGTCGACGGCGGGCAACCAAATCCGCGAGGCCAAGGGCATGAAGATCGACCTCAGCATCAAAGACGTCAAGCTCGACGGCAACTCCTCATCCAAGGGAACCATCGGCGCGCTCGACGCCACGATCACCTGGACGACTGATGGCATCAAGGAGTCGGTGCAAAACGCGATACCGGTGCTCGGTCCGTTCGTCACCAACAGCGTGACCACCCACCCCGCTGACGGCACGGTCGAGCTGAAGGGAATGCTGGACAACATCACGACCAAGCCGGTGGTGTCCGGCAACGGGATTCAGCTGCAGATTCAGAGCTTCAACGCACTCGGCTTCACGATGCCGAGAGAGAGCGTCCAGTCGACGCTAGACGCCTACACCGCGAAACTGACCGGCAACTACCCGTTGGGTATTCACGCGGACAGTGTGCAGGTGACGCCTACCGGCGTGACGAGTCACTTCTCGACGCAGAACGCGACCATTCCGGCCGGCGACAATAACGATTCCTGCTTCGCCAACCTCTAGCCGGTTCTAGCTGAGTCCGTCGAGGACTGCCCGGGTGCCGGACAGGCCGAGTCTGGTCGCACCGGCATCCAGCATCGCGAGTGCGTCGGCGGCGGTGCGAATCCCGCCGCTCGCTTTGACCCCGAGGCGACCGCCGACGGTTTCGGCCATCAGCGCGACGGCACGCACCGACGCCCCGCCCGCGGGGTGAAATCCGGTCGAGGTCTTGACGAAGTCCGCACCTGCGTCTTCGGCGGCGCGACACACCTCAACCAGCGTGTGCCCATCCGAATCGCCTAACAGCACAGCCGATTCCACGATCACCTTGAGCACGACGTCGGGTACCGCGGCGCGCACCGCGGCGATATCGGAGCGCACCGCGTCCAGCCCGCCGGCCAGTGCAGCACCGACGTCGATGACCATGTCGACCTCGTTCGCACCGGATGCCACCGCCCGGGCGGCCTCTTGCGCCTTGACCGCCGGCACGTGCTTGCCTGACGGAAAGCCGGCCACCGCCGCGACCCGCACGCCACCGGCCGACACGGCGACCGGCACCATCGACGGAGAAACGCACACGGCGTAGACATCCAGGGCGGCGGCTTCGTCCACCAGCGCGATCACATCAGCCTCGGTGGCCTCGGGTTTGAGCAAGGTGTGGTCGACGAGCGCCGCCAGCTGCGCGCGACTGGGCGTCACGAGAGCGATTCTTCCGGACCACCCGGATTGCAGCCGGACGCGAACATCTCGGCGTCGTCGACGACGGGCCGCCACGGCTCGAGGTTCCAGCTGGTCTTACCGGGTTGCGCCGTTTCGGCGAATTGCCAGTGGCAGATGAATTGCGCGCGCATACCAGGGCTGTCGGCGTTCGGTGCCATTGCCAACACCTCGCCCCAGGCCTCGTCGGCCGGATCTGCCGTCCCGGGTTGTCTGGAGGCCAGCCGCCCGGACGGTGTCGGAAAGACCCGCAGGCTGGTCAGCCTTCCCCACTGCGTCCATTCGGTGTGATCGACAAACGGCGGCGAATACGGGGGCCCGGAGAGGTTGACCTCGCCGGCGCCAGGTTCGGCAACGGCGAGACCCGTCGCGGGCACCGAGGCCAGCATGGCGACAACCGCCGCCGGGGCGGCCAGCAGGGCCTTCATCGCGTCAGCGCGACTTACCCTGAATTTCCAGAAGTTTGGGCCGGACGTCGACCAGATACACACCGGCCGCGCACGCCGCGATCGCCATCCCGAGCACGCCGAAAACGAAGCTCAGGAAGGACGTCAACGCAACGGCCAGGCCCAGGATCACCAGCCACACCGGCTTGGTCAACTTCTCCGCGGCGGTGTAGGCATCGGACCGCTGCAGCGCTGCGTGTATGAACGCGTATACCGCCATCACCAGGACGGCAATCTGCAGAACCAACATGACGGTACCCACGGCTTGGCTCACGCCATAAGGGTATGCGGGCGCCGTCGGAAACGTCGAATCCGAGTTGCCCCGCAGGGCAACTGGGAGTTCGAACTACTTCTGGGTGACCTTCTTGGCCGCCGACTTCTTGGCCGGAGCCTTCTTGGCCGGGGCCTTCTTGGCCGGGGCCTTCTTGGCCGGAGCCTTCTTGGCGGGAGCCTTCTTGGCCGCCTTGGCCGACTCAGCCTTCTTGGGCAGCTCGATGCCGACCAGCTTGGCCGCACGCTCGCCGACGGCGCGGGTCTGCGACGCCACGGTGCCCAGCGCCTCCTGGGTCAGCTCGACGGCCTGGTCGACGTAGCCCTCGGCGCGCGCCGTGGTCTCCTCGAACGGCCGCTGGCTGCGGAGTCGCTGCAACGCGGCCTCGCCCCGGTCGACCAGCTCGTTGTAGCGGTTGGTCGCGGCGTCCAGGTAGCCCTCGGCTGCCTTGCGCAGCTCCTCGGGGGTGAACCGCTCGCGCAGCTCGGTGAACTGCTCGGGCAGGTCGTCCTGCAGCTTGGCCAGGCGAGCACGGCTCTCCTCGACACGGCTACGGGTGTCGGTGCGGGTATCTTCTGCGCGCTCCCGCAGGCCGGTGAGCAGCTCGTTGACGGTGGCCAGGGCCAGGTCTGCGGCGCCCAGGGCCGCGAGCAACGGTGCCCGCAATTCTTCGATGTTCGGGTTTTCAGCCATGGTGTTTCCTTTCATGGTTGGGTTTTCGTTATCAGGGGTTTGTGGTGTTTGGTTCGAGGCAAGCGTCGGCTCCTCTGGCGAGGAGTAGTCAAGACCCGCGGATTGACATGGCACGCGACTTGCCGGGAAACCTCCTGGTTGGTCGGGTCGGGTTGACGATCGAGTGGGTATCGGCGCGGGCGCCGTGCCGGGGAATCAGTGGACCCTTCCCTTCTGAGTAACCCGACGGCCGTTGGGATATACGTCACCAACCCGGGCCCAGGCGATTACGCAGCTGGGCCGGCCCGACCGGGCCAATCACTCCTGGCTATCAGTTTCGGTCGGACACTCCTCGTGGCTGGATTCGTTTTGCTGGGCAAATGAGGCGTAGATGTCGAGCAGGATCTGCTTCTGACGCTCGGTGATCGCCGTGTCGGTGATGATCGCGTCACGCACCTGGCTTTTGTCGCTCGGCTCGAGAATTCCGGCCCGCACGTAGAGGACCTCGGCGGAAACCCGCAGCGCTTTGGCGATCTGGCTGAGCACGTCGGCAGACGGTTTGCGCAAGCCGCGCTCTACCTGGCTCAGGTAGGGATTGCTGACACCGGCCAGTTCGGCCAGTTGTCGCACCGAGACCTGGGCGAGTTCACGCTGGCTTCTGATGAAACTGCCGATGTCGGAGGCCGCAGTGGACACCTTGGCGGAGAGCGTCTCCTCCGGTGGCATTGCATGCTCCTTGAGTCCGATGGCCTACTTGACAGGTCAGAGCCTACGGACATGTGCTTGCATTTGCAAGCAGTAGTTAGCACCCCTAGAAAAACAGCTGCGCCACGGTGTAGATCCCCAGGCCCGCCAGCGAGCCCACCACGGTGCCGTTGATCCGAATAAATTGCAAGTCACGGCCCACATGCAGCTCGATCCGCCGGCTCGCCTCCTCGGCATCCCAGCGTTCGATCGTGTCGGTGATGATCGCGGTGATCTCGATCCCGTACTGCATGACCAGGTGCTGGGCCGCCCGCACAATCCAGTTGTCGACCTTGTCGCGCAGCTCGACGTCGTCCCGCAATGACTCCCCAATGCGCACGACGGCGTCCGCGATGCGGCTACGCAGCGCGGACGACGGATCGTCGACGCCCTCGAGCACCAGCCGTTTCAGCGTCTTCCACGCCGTCGCGGCCGCGTTAGCGATTTCATCGCGCGCCATCAGCTGCTCTTTGATGGCGTCCGCGCGTGCGATGGTGTCCGGATCGTTCTGCAGATCGTCGGCGAATTCGAACAGGAAGCGGGTCGCCGAACGCCGCAGTTCGTGGTCGGGGTTGCGGCGCACCTTGTCGGTGAAGTCCATCAGCTCGCGGTGGATGCGATCGCCGACGAGATGGTCGACGAACCGCGGGGACCAGGTCGGCGAGTCACGCTCGACCACCCGCTGGATGATCTCGCCCGCGTTCAGCGACCACTGAAACGCCCGGTCGGCCAGCAACTGGATGAGCGCCTCCTGCCTGTTCTCGGCCAACAGGGTCCCCAGCACCCGGCCCACCGGCGGCCCCCACCGGGGTTCGGCGATGCGGCGCACGATCATCCGGTCGATCACCTGCTGGACGTCCTCGTCACGCAGCAACTCGACGACCACTCGCAGCACGGTCGCGGCCTCGCCCGCCACTCGCTCGGCATGCGCGGGCTCCGACAACCACTTGCCGAGCCGACCGGGCACCTGAGCGTCGCGCAGCTTGGTCTCCACTACCGCCGGCGACAGGAAGTTCTCCCGCACGAAGGTTCCCAGGCCCTCCCCGAGCTGGTCCTTCTTCTTCTTGATGATCGCGGTGTGCGGAATCGGTATGCCCAGCGGGTGCTTGAACAGCGCGGTCACCGCGAACCAGTCCGCCAGGGCGCCCACCATGCCGGCCTCGGCGGCCGCGCCGACATAACCGACCCAGGCGCCCACGCTGCCGTGCGCCTGCGCCCACCGGCAGGCGAGGAACACGCCAGTGGCACCGACCAAAAAGCTCAGCGCCACCAATTTCATCCGGCGCAGCCCCACCCGCCGTTGCGCGTCCGCGTCCGGATCGGCTCCAGCGAACGATTCCGCGAGGGACGTTTGGGGCCGAGCCGCGGCGGCCGCCGGCACCGTTGACTCTGGCCGCGACGCGGCCGAGGCCGATGCCTCGGCTGCTGGTGAGGCTCTGTGTACCACCACACCATCATGTATCGCGCGGGCCAGTTAGTGTTACTACACGGTTGATGGAGCCCCCTCCCGAGGCGTCCTATCCGCCAAAACGACTCCACCACGCCGTACTATCAGGGCGTCTAGGGAATGGAATCGTCGATGGTGGCAGAGCAGGTCCCGGCTGTGATCGTTAAGACGGACGGCCGTAAGCGACGCTGGCACCAACACAAGGTGGAGCGCCGCAATGAGCTGGTTGACGGCACGATCGACGCGATTCGCCGACTCGGCCGCTACCTGAGCATGGACGAGATCGCCGCGGAGATCGGTGTGTCCAAGACCGTTCTGTACCGCTACTTCGTCGACAAGAACGACTTGACGACCGCCGTGATGCGCCGGATCGCGCAGACCACGCTGATTCCGAACATGGCCGCGGCGCTGTCATCGAATCTCGATGGCATCGACCTGACCCGCGCGGTCCTCCGCGTCTACGTCGACACCGTGGCGGATGAACCGGAGCCGTACCGGTTCGTGATGGCGAACAGCTCGGCCAGCAAAAGCAAAGTGATCGCCGACTCCGAGCGGATCATCGCCCGCATGATCGCGGTGATGATGCGGCGCCGCATGATCCAGGCCGGGGTGGACACCGGTGGCGCGGAGCCGTGGTCGTACTTGATCGTCGGCGGTGTGCAATTAGCCACACATTCGTGGATGTCGAACCCGCGGATGACCAGAGACGAATTGATCGACTACCTGACGATGCTCAGCTGGAATGCGCTGTGCGGAATTGTCGAAGTCGGCGGCTCGCTGGACAAATTCCGCGGGGAGCCGCATCCTTCGCCGATCGTGCCGCCGCGAGAGCTCTGAACCGGCGCCGGCGTGCCCACGTTTTGTGAATAGCACCTGTCCCGTGTGACCCTATGTGACGGCCGCGCACATGACCTGTGCCGGTTCAACCCGATAGCATGCAGAGGGCATGCACCGGTGGTCGACGCGCATCCCCTGCAGATCCGTCCGCGCCTCCGGGATAAAGAAAGGCTCCTTGCGTTATGTCCGTGCAGCTCACCCCGCAGTTCGGCAACGTGCAAGCGCACTACGACCTGTCTGACGATTTCTTCCGGCTCTTTCTGGACCCCACCCAGACGTACAGCTGCGCGTACTTCGAGCGGGACGACATGACCCTGGAGGAAGCGCAGCTCGCCAAGATCGATCTGTCGCTGTCCAAGTTGCGCCTCGAGCCCGGGATGACGCTGCTCGATGTCGGCTGCGGCTGGGGCGCCACCCTGCGGCGGGCCATCGAGAAATACGACGTGAACGTCGTCGGCCTGACATTGTCCGAGAACCAGGCCGAGCACGTTCAGAAGACGTTCGATCAGCTGGACACCCCGCGTACCAGGCGGGTGTTGCTCGAGGGCTGGGAGAAGTTCGACGAGCCGGTCGACCGGATCGTTTCGATCGGCGCCTTCGAGCACTTCGGCCGCTCACGGTGGGCCCGCTTTTTCGAGATGGCGTACTCGGTACTGCCGGCCGACGGCGTGATGATGCTGCACACCATCGTGCGCCCGCCGTTCAAGGACGCCAGGGCCAAGGGCCTGCCGCTCACCCACGAAGTCGTTCACTTCACCCAGTTCATCCTGGCCGAGATCTTCCCGGGGGGCTGGCTGCCCACCCCCCCGTTGGTGGAAGAGCACGCTTCTGACGCCGGCTTCACGCTCACCCGGACCCAGTCCTTGCAGCTGCACTACGCGCGCACCCTGGACATGTGGGCGGCCGCACTGGAGGCGAACAAAGAGACCGCTATCGCGATCCAGTCGGAGAAGGTCTACGAGCGCTACATGAAGTACCTGACCGGCTGCGCGAACCTGTTCCGCCAGGGCTACACCGACGTCGACCAGTTCACGTTGGAAAAGTAATCAACTCACTCGCTGCCGGTTCCCGGCAGCGAATTGGCGATGCGGCTCATGTCGCGGTGACATCAGCCCACCGCCCGCCTACTTCACGAGGGTGAACTGCCCCACGTTGCTGATGCCCTTGATGAAGAAGTCCTCGCATCCCGTCAAGTAGTGCATATAGCGGTCGTAGACCTCTTGGGACTGGATGGCGATCGCCTGCTTTTTGTTGGCCTCGAGATTGGCGGCCCAGATGTTCAGGGTGCGTGCATAGTGCTCTCGCAGCAACTGCACTTTTTCGACTGAAAACCCGGCGGCCTGGCTGAATTTGAAAATGTCTTCCTGTGCGGGCAACTGTCCGCCCGGGAAAATCTCCGTGCCGATGAACCGCGCGAATCGAATGTCGCGCATCGTCAGCTTGATGCCGCGCGCGGGCATCTCTTGCCATTGATACGTCAAAATTGTGTGCAGCAACATCCGGCCGTCGTCCGGAAGAACGTTGTAGCCGCGGTCGAAAAACGCCGCGTAGCGCTCCAGCTTGAACGCTTCGAAGGCGCCGATCGAAACGATTCGGTCGACCCGGTCCTCGAACTCCTCCCAGCCCTGCAGCCGCACCTCAACGGTACGGTCGGTGGGAATCTTGGCCAGCTTGGCTTTGCTGTACTCGAATTGGTTGCGGCTCAGCGTGATTCCGATCACGTTAACGTCGAACTTCTCGATCGCGCGCGCCAGCGCGCCACCCCAGCCGCAGCCGATGTCAAGCAGCGTCATCCCGGGCTCGAGGTTGAGCTTGCCCAGCGCCAGGTCGAATTTCGCGTTTTGCGCCTCTTCCAGCGTCATGTCATCACGCTCGAAGTACGCGCACGTGTAGCCCATGGTCGGGTCTAGGAATAACGCGAAAAAGTCGTCGGAGACGTCGTAGATCGATTGCGATTCTTCGTAATACGGTCTCAACTGGGCCATGCTCTTGCGGAACCTCTCGTCAGTGGATCGCAAAAATTTTATCCAATAAACGAAGCCGATGCCACCGGCCCTCGGCGCACGACGCGCCGCTAGCGATTCACCTGGTCTCAGTACGTGTAAAAGCCCCGACCCGATTTCTTGCCCAGCATCCCCGCCTCAACCATCCGGAGCAGCAGCGGCGGTGGACCGTAATGCGGTTCTTTGAATTCCTCGAACATTTTGTCGGCGATCAGTTTTAGCGTGTCCAAGCCAACAAGATCCGAAAGGCGCAGCGGGCCCATCGGGTGGGACAGGCCGGCAACGACTGCCTTGTCGACGTCTTCAACCGTCGCAAACCCCGCCTCCACCATTCGGATGGCCGAGAGCAGATACGGCACCAAGAGTGCGTTCACCACGAATCCGGACCGATCCGAACAGCGCACCACCTGTTTGCCCAGCACCGCACTGGCAAACTCCTCGGTACGGGCGGCGGCCGCCTCATCGGTGACCAACGTGCTGACCAGTTCGACCAGCGGAAGCACCGGCACCGGGTTGAAGAAATGCAGGCCCAGCACGCGCTGGGGGTTCTTGGTGGCCGCCGCGATCTTCATGATGGGAATGCTCGACGTGTTCGACGCCAGCACCGCGTCAGGGTCGGTGATCACCTGGTCGAGTCTCGCGAAGACCTCGGCCTTGACTGCCTCGTCCTCGATGATCGCCTCGATCACCAGCTGGCGGTCGGCGAGGTCCTTCAAGTCGGTGGTGAAGCTGAGCTGGCTCAAAGCGCGGTCACGCTCACGCTCGGTCACCTTGCCCGTACTGACGCCGCGCTCCAACGACTTGACGATGCGGTTTCGTCCTGCGGTGATCAGCGCATCGGTGGTTTCGTACACCGTGACTGCGACGCCGGCGCGGACCGAGACTTCGGCGATTCCGGACCCCATCTGCCCGGCCCCGATAACCCCTACCCGCTGAATCCCTGTGTCGCTCACTGCATTTCTCTCCAGTCGTATTGTCTTACACCGCAATAGGCCCCGCCCAGGTTCGCTGGGCAGGGCCTATGCTGTCAACTTTGCGTTTCACTCGCGGGCAGACGCAAACTCACATGATCTGGATCGCAGAAAGGCGATTCTGCGTCTGCTCGGCGTCCTCGCGGGCTTACGCCCGCTCATCCTCAGTGACTTCGGCTATCGGTTTCACTTCGTCCTCGCGGGCTTACGCCCGCCCATCCTCAGTGACTTCGGCTATCGGTTTCACTTCGTCCTCGCGGGCTTACGCCCGCCCATCCTCAGTGACTTCGGCTATCGGTTTCACTTCGTCCTCGCGGGCTTACGCCCGCCCATCCTCAGTGACTTCGGCTATCGGTTTCACTTCGTCCTCGCGGGCTTACGCCCGCCCATCCTCAGTGACTTCGGCTATCGGTTTCACTTCGTCCTCGCGGGCTTACGCCCGCCCATCCTCAGTGAAACTGACCTTCCTCGGTGGAGCCGGTCAGGGCGGTGGTGGACGACGTCGGGTCCACCGTGGTGGCGATGCGGTCGAAGTAACCGGCACCGACCTCACGCTGGTGCTTGGTCGCGGTGTAGCCGCGCTCCTCGGCGTCGAACTCACGCTCCTGCAGCTCGACGTAGGCGCTCATCTGGTTGCGGGCGTAGCCGTAGGCCAGATCGAACATCGAGTAGTTCAGCGCGTGGAAGCCGGCCAGCGTGATGAACTGGAACTTGAAGCCCATCGCACCCAGCTCCTTCTGGAACTTGGCGATGGTGGCGTCGTCGAGGTGCTTGCGCCAGTTGAACGACGGCGAGCAGTTGTAGGCCAGCATCTGGTCCGGGAACTCGGCCTTGACGCCCTCGGCGAACTTGGCGGCCAGCTCGAGATCCGGTGTGCCGGTCTCCATCCAGATCAGGTCGGAGTACGGCGCGTAGGCCTTGGCCCGCGCGATGCACGGCTCGAGGCCATTGCGGACCCGGTAGAACCCTTCCTTGGTCCGCTCGCCGGTGATGAACGGCTGGTCGCGCCCGTCGACGTCGCTGGTGATTAGGGTGGCCGCCTCCGCGTCGGTGCGGGCGATCACGACGGTCGGGACGTCAGCGACGTCTGCCGCCAACCGGGCCGAGGTCAGCGTGCGGATGTGCTGCTGGGTCGGGATCAGCACCTTGCCACCGAGGTGACCGCACTTCTTCTCCGAGGCGAGCTGATCTTCCCAGTGCGACCCCGCGACGCCTGCGGCGATCATCGCCTTCTGCAGCTCATAAACGTTGAGCGCACCGCCGAAGCCGGCCTCGCCGTCGGCGACGATCGGCGCCAGCCAGTTCTCCACCGACCGGTCACCCTCGACCTTGGCGATCTCGTCGGCGCGCAGCAGCGCATTGTTGATCCGGCGGATGACCTGCGGCACCGAGTTGGCCGGGTACAGGCTCTGGTCGGGGTAAGTGTGGCCGGACAGGTTCGCGTCACCGGCGACCTGCCAACCCGACAGGTAGATGGCCTTGAGGCCGGCGCGGACCTGCTGGACGGCCTGGTTGCCGGTCAGTGCGCCAAGCGAGTTGACGAACTCCAGGTCGTGCAGCTCTTCCCACAGCACCTCCGCGCCGCGGCGGGCCAGCGTGCTCTCCTCGACGACGCTGCCCTGCAGGGCCACGACGTCTTGGGCGGTGTAGGTGCGGCTGATGTCCTTCCAGCGCGGGTTGGTGTCCCAGTCGTGCTGGATCTGCTCGGCGCTCTTCGGGGTGCCAACGACAGACATTGGTCTTACTCCTTAACTCAAACGGTGAACGGTTAACGCCATACCGCCTTCGCAGCGGTAGCCGGGGGCTTAACTTCACTGGCGTGTTAACACGACCATGGCACAGCGTGTTGATGCTGGTCCACCCATTTCAATTGCCAATTTCGGCAACGACGCAGCGTGGATTTGCGAAGTTTGCGAAGGCGCGTCGGAACTTAACCGTTCCAGAAGCTACCGGCCAGTAACTAAAATCTGCAGGTCAGCCAGGGATTAACGGGACGCTTGTCCGGTTAGATTGCGAAGAGCGCGGCGACGGCTTTTGTCTCTTCGCCGACTGCATATGTGAGCGTTGTAACAGGGCGATCTGTCAGCCCGGCGCCGAAAAGGTCGGTCGATCCGGCCGGGTGAACGTGCGAGATGATCTCCAGCTTGTCGCCCAGCGCCACCGGCGCCTCGTGCTCGATGGTGATGCGCAGCGGTCGGGCCATCAGTTCCAGGTGCGACGCGAGGTAATCCTCGATCACGCTCCAATACACCGAGTTGTTCACGTGGTCGAACAAGTCGATGTCGATAATCCGGATCGGGAACTCGTGAATCTCCGATGCGTCGTCGCGGCTGCCGGGCATCAGGTAGCCCTTCCACCGCAGCCGATCGACGGACGTGGTCTTGTGCAGGCCTTCGAGGAAGTCGTCGGAGATGCGCGAGGGCATCTGGGTGTCCCGGTTGATGTTGATCCAGAACGCCTCGGATTCGATCAGGCCGCCCTTGCGTCCGTCTACGCGAACCCGCATCTCACACCATCGATTCGAGGTGCCCGAACACCAGCGCCGACATCGCAGCATGTCTTGGAATTCGATCGGACGCAGCAAGTCGAGCATCGTTCGCCGGACGATCCACAGCGGATGCGTCTCCTCGAAGCCCATCTCGCGCAGTTGGTCCTGCCCGATGTCCTGGATGTGCCGGCATGCCGCGTCCAACCGCAGCCGGCCCGTGCGATCGATGTCGCCGACGCGCAGTGGCCATTCGCGGCCGAACACATCGGGGTGACCGTCGGGCACCGGCATCATTATTTTGTCCAGGCTCACGACTTCGCTCCCCATTTGACCTACATCTGTTACCCCGAGGTTTACCTCGAAGCCCCGAGGCGAATCATGCCAACGACGACGATGAAACGCCAAACCTGACGAAGTCGGCTTGGGATGCCAAGTCTGCAAATCCATTCTTCGCAGTGCAGGTAGGCTGAGTTAAGTGTCCAAAACGTTCGTCGGCTCACGTGTCCGCCAGCTGCGTAACGAGCGCGGATTCTCTCAGGCCGCGCTGGCTCAGGTGCTCGAGATCTCGCCGAGCTACCTCAACCAGATCGAGCACGACGTTCGCCCGCTGACGGTGGCCGTACTGCTCCGGATCACCGAGGTGTTCGGAGTGGACGCGACCTTCTTCGCCTCCCAGGACGACACCCGCCTGGTCGCCGAGCTGCGCGAGGTGACCATGGACCGCGACCTGGACATCAACGTCGATCTGCCCGAGGTCGCCGAAATGGTCAACGCCTATCCCGCCCTGGCCCGTGCGGTGGTCAACCTGCACCGGCGCTACCGGCTCACCACGGCGCAGCTGGCCGCCGCCACCGAGGAGCGCTACTCCGACGGCAGCGGCACCGGATCGATCACGATGCCGCATGAAGAGGTGCGCGACTACTTCTACCAGCGGCAGAACTACCTGCACGAGCTGGACACCGCCGCCGAAGACCTCACGATCCACACGCGGCTGCACCACGGCGACCTGGCCCGCGAGTTGACGCGGCGGCTCACCGAAGTGCACGGCGTACACATCAACAGGCGAATCGACCTCGGTGACACGGTGCTGCACCGCTACGACCCCTCGACCAAGACGCTGGAGATCAGCAATCACCTCTCGTTGGGCCAGCAGGTCTTCAAGATGGCCGCCGAATTGGCCTACCTCGAATTCGGCGACCTGATCGACACCATGGTCGCCGATGGCAAGTTCACCAGCGCCGAGTCCCACACATTGGCCCGGCTGGGTCTGGCCAATTACTTCGCCGCCGCCGCGGTGCTGCCCTACCGCCAATTCCACGACGTCACCGAGAATTTCCGCTACGACGTCGAACGGCTGTCGGCCTTCTACTCGGTGAGCTACGAAACGATCGCGCACCGGCTGTCGACGATGCAACGACCGTCGATGCGAGGGGTGCCGTTCTCGTTCGTCCGGGTGGATCGCGCCGGCAATATGTCAAAACGCCAGTCCGCCACCGGCTTTCACTTCTCCTCCAGCGGCGGGACCTGCCCGTTGTGGAACGTCTACGAGACGTTTGCCAACCCGGGCCAGATTCTCGTGCAGATCGCCCAGATGCCCGACGGCCGTAACTACATGTGGGTGGCCCGCACCGTTGAACGCCGCGCTGCCCGGTATGGTCAGCCAGGTAAAACCTTCGCGATCGGGCTGGGCTGCGAACTGCGGCACGCGCACCGGCTCGTCTACTCGGAAGGACTCGACTTGTCGGGAGACGTCGCCACACCCATCGGCGCGGGTTGCCGTGTCTGCGAACGCGATAACTGTCCACAGCGAGCTTTCCCGGCTCTGGGACGCGCACTCGATCTCGACGAGCATCGCAGCACGGTGTCGCCGTACTTGGTGAAGCAGCCATGAGCGACATCCAAGCCGGCCGCATACCGTCCTCGACCAAGCTGCGCCGGCTGGGGCCGATCAACTGGGTGCTCGCGAAGTTGGCGGCCCGCACCGTGTCGGCCCCGGAGATGCATCTGTTCACCACACTCGGTCAGCGCCAAGGCCTGTTTTGGGCGTGGTCCCTCTATGGTGGCCGGCTGCTGCGGGGCAGGCTGCCGCGAGTGGATACCGAATTGGTGATTCTGCGCGTCGCGCATTTGCGCTCGAGCGAATACGAGCTGCAGCACCATCGGCGGATGGCACGCCAATACGGTCTGGACGCTCACCTGCAGGCGACGATATTCGCCTGGCCCGACGTTCCAGACGGCGACGGACCCCGCGTGATACTGAGCGCCAGGCAACAGGCGCTGCTGAACGCGACGGATGAGCTGATCAAGAACCGGTCGATCAGCGAAGGCACCTGGCAGCAACTGGCGACGCACCTCGATCGGCGCCGGCTCATCGAATTCTGCTTGCTTGCAACACAATACGACGGGCTGGCCGCGACGATAACCGCCCTGAACATCCCGTTGGACAACCCGAGGTAACGCCTCAGACGTAGACGTCGGCCAGCACGGCCAGCGTCAGGACCACCGGCAGTATCGGCAAGTCGAACGCGAACGCCGCCCACAGATATTTCCGGCGCCGGCGCAGCAGCCAGCCCCAAATCGCGGCGACGACTCCCAGCAGCACCGACCCCAGCAACACCAGTGGACCCCAGTTGCCCGCCGTCGCGTTGTCGCCGACGATCGAGATGGCAACCAGCCACAGCACATAACCGGCGGCGGCACCGCCGATCGCTCCAATGATGGTCTCGCTGCGAATCATTCGCAGCTCAGAAGTTGATCATGTGGCCGGTCAGGCCGTGGAAGCACTCCTGCAGCGCCTCGGACATGGTCGGATGGGTGTGTACGTTGCGGGCCAGCTCGTTGGCGGTCAGATCCCATTTCTGCGCCAAGGTGAGCTCGGGCAGCAGCTCGGACACGTCGTGGCCGACCAGGTGCCCGCCCAGCAGCTCGCCGTACTTCGCGTCGGCGACCAGCTTGACGAAACCGCTGGGGTCACCCACACCGTGCGCTTTGCCGTTGGCGGTGAACGGGAATTTGGCGACCACCACGTCGTAGCCTTCGTCGCGGGCTTGCTCCTCGGTCAGCCCGAAGCTGGCGACGTTCGGCTGGCAGAACGTCGCGCGCGGCAGCATCCGGTAATCGCCGAGCGCCAAAGTCTCTGCGCCGGCGATGGTTTCGGCTGCCACCACTCCTTGCGCCTCGGCGACGTGGGCCAGCTGCAGCTTCCCGGTGACGTCGCCGATCGCATAGATGTGGTCGACGTTGGTGCGCATGTAGTCGGTGATCCCGATGGCCTTGCGGTCGGTCAGCGCTACCCCGGCCTTGTCCAATCCGAAGCCCTCGACGTTGGGCGCAAAACCGATGGCCTGCAACACTTTTTCGGCCTTGAGTTCCTCGGTCTTACCGTCCTTGCTGATCGCTACCCGCACCACCGACCCGTCGTCGGTGATGGACTCGACTTTGGTGTTGGTCAGGATCTTGACGCCCAGTTTCTTGAACTGCTTCTCGACCTCCTTGGACACCTCGGCGTCCTCGTTGGGCAGCGCGCACGGCAAGAACTCGACGACGGTCACGTCGACGCCGTAGTTCTTCAGCACGTAGCCGAACTCCATGCCGATCGCCCCGCATCCGGCGATGATGATCGACTCCGGCAACTCGCGGGACAGGATCAGTTCCTCGTAGGTGACCACGTTCTCCGACAGCGACGTGCCCGGAACCAGGCGGGTGCTGCTGCCGGTGGCGATGACGACGTTGTCGAATGTGACCGTCTCGGTACCACCGTCATTGAGATCGACCGACAGCGTGTGGGCGTCGGCGAATCGGCCGTAGCCATGGATTTCGGTGATCTTGTTCTTCTTCATCAGGAAGTGCACGCCGGCGACGCGGCCCTCGGCCACTTTGCGGCTGCGATCGAAGGCGACCCCGTAGTCGAAAGACACCTCGCCGCTGATGCCGAACGTCTTGGCCTGTTTGGTGAAGATGTGCGCGAGTTCGGCGTTGCGCAGCAGCGCCTTGGACGGGATGCAGCCGACGTTGAGGCAGACTCCGCCCCAGTATTTCGGTTCGACGACTGCGGTGTTCAGGCCCAGTTGCGCGGCGCGAATGGCCGCGACATATCCGCCGGGACCGGCCCCGAGGACGACGACGTCATAGTGAGAAGTCACGAGCCCACACTAGTGGGCGGTGACTTCTCACTGCACTAGACCGTCGGTCACGCGACCTACCCTGGCAGGTCAATACGGGATGACGCCGACCAGACAATGACCCGTACGGGCGCAGTAGTAATAGCCATACAAGGGGGCCGCGGCGATGACGGAACCAAACGGTCCCGACATCACCGCGATGGACAGCGCCGAGATCACCGGCCTGCCGTGGACCATCGCCAGCATCACCCCGCCGACCGTGCACGCGACGACGTAGACCAGGGCCATGAACACCGCGGGGGTCTTGTCGATCGTGTGGTACCACCAATAGAACAGACTCAGCCCGACCTCGGCCGTCGCGGCCCACACGCCGACGAGCACCAGGACCAATTTCCACCACCTCAGGTACTGGTAGCGGCCGGGCACGGTAACCGACTGCACCGATGCGCCAAGCGGCTCGGTCCCGGGATCCCGCTCGGATGCGGCAGCGGGCGTCTCGGTCGCATCCTTGTCCCCGGATTTACCCGGCTTCTCGGCGGCGGGTATCGGCTGGGAGCCGGTGTCGCCGAAATCCGGGACGAAGCCTTGCGTGCCCGTGTCCTCCTCGAAGTCCGGAACGAACGGCTGGGTCCCGGGATTCGACGCCCGGTCTTGGCCGACCTCTTTGTCAGCCACCGGAGGTCACCTGGACAGCGACGAGCACGCCGAACCAGCCGGGCGCCACGGCCAGCAGGAACGCGCCCAGCATCGTGACCCAACGACGACCGGAAAACAGGATTGTCAACAGCCCGACCACGCTGGGCAGCCCGACCACCAGCGCGATGACGACGTCGGGGCGGACCGGGGTACGGACCACCACAGTCAATGCCACCCCCGCCAGCAACCCGACCGCGGCGCCGATCAGCATCGCGCTGGCCAGCAGCCAGGGCCGGGGTAGGGGGATCACCTCATCGACATTACTGCGGCTACCGACTACTGGGCGGGCACATTCCCGGCGCGGCTTCCTGGACCAGCAGCCCGCGGATCGACGGGCGGGCGCCCCCCTCGTACGCGGTGCCGGTGATCACCGGTACGGCTTCTAGCTGGGCTTTCTCCTCGTCGGTGAAGACGCGGCCGCGACTGAGAAACCGCACGCCTTCGGGCGCTTCCAAGCTGAATCCGCCACCGCGGCCGGGCACCACGTCGATGACCAGCTGGGTGTGTTTCCAGACCTGGTACTGCGGACCCGAGATCCACACCGCGATGCCATCGGCTCCCACGTCGAGAACTCCGAGCAGGACGTCGCGGTCACCGACGAGAAAGTCGCCGTTGGGGTAACACATCGGCGATGACCCGTCACAGCAGCCGCCGGACTGGTGGAACATTACCGGGCCGTGACGGTCCTGCAGCCGGGCCAGCAATTCGGCGGCAGCGGCGGTGACGACCGCCCCGGCCGGAGCGCGCATCAGAAGAAGCCCTGCGCCTTGTCGGTGTAGGACACCAGCAGGTTCTTGGTCTGCTGGTAGTGGTCGAGCGCCATCTTGTGGGTTTCCCGGCCGAACCCGGATTGCTTGTAACCGCCGAACGCCGCGTGCGGCGGGTACACGTGGTAGCAGTTCACCCACACCCGGCCGGCCTTGATCTCGCGGCCGGCCCGGTAGGCGGCGTTGCCGTCGCGGCTCCACACCCCAGCGCCCAGCCCGTAGAGGGTGTCGTTGGCGATGCCCATCGCGTCGTTGAAGTCGGTGAACGACGTCACCGTCACTACCGGCCCGAAGATCTCCTCCTGGAAGACGCGCATCTTGTTGTTGCCGGAAAAGATGGTCGGCTGCATGTAGTAGCCGCCGGACAGGTCACCGCCCAGCTCGGCGCGCTCGCCACCGGTGATGAGCTTGGCGCCCTCCCCTTTGCCAATCTCGATGTAGGACAAGATCTTTTCCAGCTGGTCGTTGGAGGCCTGCGAACCCAACATGGTCTCGGTGTCCAGCGGGTCGCCTTGCCGGACCGCCTTGGTCCGGATCGCGGCCAGCTCCAGGAACTCGTCGTGGATGTCGGACTGGATCAGGCTGCGCGACGGGCAGGTGCACACCTCGCCCTGATTGAGCGCGAACATCGTGAAACCCTCGAGGGCCTTGTCCTGGAAATTGTCGTTGGCGGCCATCACGTCGGAGAAGAAGATGTTGGGGCTCTTGCCGCCGAGCTCCAGGGTGACCGGGATCAGGTTCTGCGACGCGTACTGCATGATCAGCCGCCCGGTGGTGGTTTCCCCGGTGAACGAGATCTTGGCGATCCGGTCGCTGGACGCCAGCGGCTTGCCGGCCTCGACGCCGAACCCGCTGACAATGTTGACCACCCCGGGCGGCATCACGTCGCCGATCAGTGACATCAGGTAGAGAATCGACGCCGGTGTCTGCTCGGCGGGCTTGAGCACCACCGTGTTGCCGGCGGCCAGCGCCGGCGCCAACTTCCACGCACCCATCAGGATCGGGAAGTTCCACGGAATGATCTGCCCGACCACCCCGAGTGGCTCGTTGAAGTGGTAGGCGACGGTGTCCTCGTCGATCTGCGACAGCGAGCCCTCCTGGGCGCGGATCGCCGCGGCGAAATACCGGAAATGATCGGCGGCCAGCGGAATGTCGGCGGCCAGCGCCTCGCGGATCGGCTTGCCGTTGTCCCAGACCTCGGCCAGGGCCAACGCGTCCTTGTTTTCCTCAATGCGGTCGGCGATCTTGTTCAGCACGGCCGCCCGCTCGGCCGGCGACGCCTTGCCCCACGCCGGGGCGGCCGCGTGCGCGGCGTCCAGCGCCTTGTTGACGTCGGCCTCGTCGGATCGCGCCACTTCGCAAAACGTCTGTCCCGTCACCGGCGTCGGGTTCTCGAAGTAGAGACCCTTGGCGGGGGCGACCCACTGGCCTCCGATGAAGTTCTCGTAGCGCGACTCGTACGACATCAGCGCCCCGGCAGAACCGGGACGTGCGAAAACAGTCATCTGCTCGGCTCCTCACTCGGATCCTCAACCACGGTGGTAATACACCTCACACTACCGCTGGGGCCACAATGGCTTCCATGACAGCAGAGGTTGCCGAGGACCCTCACTCGCCGGAAGACCCGTACCTGTGGCTGGAGGACGTCACCGCAGAGACGGCGCTGGATTGGGTGCGCGCACGCAACAAGCCGACCATGGCGGAATTCCGCGGCGGCGACTTCGAGCGGATGCGTGCCGAGGCGCTGGAGGTCCTCGACACCGATGCCCGGATCCCCTATGTGCGCCGCCGCGGCGAGTACCTGTACAACTTCTGGCGCGACGCTGCCAACCCGCGCGGGCTGTGGCGGCGGACCACACTGGACAGCTACCGCAGCGACTCCCCCGAATGGGACGTGCTGATCGATGTGGACGAACTGGGCCGTGCCGACGACGAGAAATGGGTCTGGGCCGGCGCCACGGTCATCGAACCGGAGCTCACCCGCGCCCTGGTCAATCTGTCCCGCGGCGGCTCGGATGCGGTGATCGTGCGTGAATTCGATATGCTGACACGCGAATTCATCCCCGACGGGTTCGCGCTGCCGGAAGCCAAGTCGCAAATCGGCTGGGCCGATCCGGATACCGTGCTGGTAGGTACCGACTTCGGCGGCGATTCGCTCACCGAATCCGGATATCCGCGGATCGTCAAGCGATGGCGTCGCGGCACACCGTTGACCGATGCCGAGACGATCTTCGAGGGAACGCGCACCGACGTCAGCGCGTCGGCGAATGTCGATCGGACGCCGGGCTTCGAACGCAGCTTCGCGGGCCGATCCCTGGACTTCTGGAACTCCGAGATCTACGAAGTACGCGGGTCAGAACTCATCCGCATCGACGTGCCCACCGACGCGGGCGCGTCGATTCACCGCGAGTGGCTGCTGATCGAGCTGCGCACGGATTGGACCGTTCGCAACCTCACCTACCGTGCCGGCTCGCTGTTAGCCGCTGATTATGACGAATTCCTCGCCGGGACAGCGGATTTGCGAGTGGTCTTCGAACCTGACGAGCACACCTGCCTGCATCAGAGCGCGTGGACCCGCGACCGCCTGCTGCTCGTCACATTGGCCGATGTCGCCAGCCGGGTGGAGATCGTCACACCCGGCACCTGGCAGCGCAAGCCAATTGCCGGAATCCCGCCGGCGACCAACACGGTGATCGCGGCCGCCGACGATACCAGCGACGAATTCTTCTTGGATTCAAGCGGATTCGACATGCCCTCGCAGCTGCTACGCGGCACCGGCGCCGACCGACTCGAGCAGATCAAGTCCGCGCCGGCATTCTTCGATGCCGAAAACCTGGACGTGAAGCAATATTTCGTGCCATCGAAGGATGGCACGAAAGTCCCGTACTTCGTCGTGCGGTCGCGCACCGTCGAAGGCCCCGGCCCCACCCTGCTGGGCGGTTACGGCGGGTTCGAGTCCTCCAAGACGCCCGGGTACAGCGGGGTGCTGGGCCGGTTGTGGCTGGCCCGGGGCGGCACCTACGCGATGGCCAACATTCGCGGCGGCGGCGAGTACGGGCCGGGCTGGCATACCCAGGCGATGCGCGAGAACCGGCACAAGGTCGACGAGGATTTCGCAGCGGTGGCAGAGAATTTGGTGCAGCGCGGCATCACCACCGTGCAGCAGCTGGGCGCACAGGGCGGCAGCAACGGTGGATTGCTGATGGGCATCATGCTGACCAAGTACCCGGAGAAATTCGGCGCGCTGGTCTGCGATGTGCCGCTGCTGGACATGAAGCGCTACCACCTGTTGCTGGCCGGCGCGTCGTGGGTCGCCGAGTACGGTGATCCCGACAACCCCGACGACTGGGAGTTCATCTCCAAATACTCTCCATACCAGAATATTTCGGCGACCCGCCACTACCCGCAGGTGCTGTTCACCACGTCCACGCGCGACGACCGGGTGCACCCCGGCCACGCCCGCAAAATGGTCGCGGCGTTGCAGGCCGCGGACCATTCGGTGTGGTACTACGAGAACATCGAAGGCGGGCACGCCGGCGCGGCCGACAATGAGCAGGCCGCATTCAAGTCGGCCCTGAGTTATTCGTTCCTATGGCGGACATTGGGAGGCCACGCGTGAAAATCCTCGACATGATCGAACTCGGCTTAGTCATTGCCGGTCTACTCCTGATCATCGCCGGTTGGGCGCAGGCACGTTTTCGCTTCGTGCGCGAGCGGCGCAAGGCCCGGTACTTCTACTGGGGCGCCTCGGCTCTCGGCATCGTCTTCTTTGGCTTCGGGACGGGGCAACTCTGGCCGAATGCCGTCATCACGACGTTGATCTTCAGCACGGTCGTCTTGTCCACGGCCTACTTCACCACGCCTTATCTGAAGATCGGCGACCGAATCTATGCGTCGGCTCCGGAAAACCGCGAGCCCGACCCTCCCACCGACGAGGGCTAGCCCACACTTGGGCTATGTCAGTATCCGAACCCGACTTCGAGACCCTGCTGTACAAAACCGCCGGCCCGGTCGCCACCATTACGCTGAACCGCCCCGAGCATCTCAACACGATCGTCCCAACGATGCCCGACGAGATCGAGGCCGCGATCGGCCTGGCCGAGCGGGACCAGGGGATCAAGGTCATCGTGCTGCGCGGCGCCGGACGCGCCTTCTCCGGCGGCTACGACTTCGGCGGCGGCTTCCAGCACTGGGGCGAAGGCATGATGACCGACGGCAAGTGGGATCCGGGCAAGGACTTCGCGATGGTCAGCGCTCGCGAGACCGGGCCGACGCAGAAGTTCATGGCCATCTGGCGGGCGTCCAAGCCGGTGATCGCGCAGGTGCACGGCTGGTGCGTCGGCGGGGCGAGCGACTATGCGCTGTGCGCCGACATCATCGTCGCCAGTGAAGACGCCGTGATCGGCACGCCGTACAGCCGGATGTGGGGGGCCTATCTGACCGGCATGTGGCTGTACCGGCTGAGCCTGGCCAAGGCCAAGTGGCACTCGCTGACCGGCCGGCCGCTGACCGGTGTGCAGGCCGCCGAGATCGAGCTGATCAACGAGGCGGTGCCGTTCGAACGACTCGAGGCGCGGGTCGCCGAGATCGCCGCCGAATTGGCGCAAATCCCGCTGTCACAGCTGCGGGCACAGAAGCTGATCGTCAACCAGGCCTACGAGAACATGGGCCTGGCCTCCACCCAGACGCTGGGCGGCATTCTTGACGGCCTGATGCGCAATACCCCCGACGCGCGGGACTTCATCAACACCGCCGAAACCCAGGGTGTACGAGCAGCAGTGCAGCGCCGCGACGGCCCGTTCGGCGACTACAGCCAGGCCCCACCGGAACTGCGGCCCGACCCCTCGCACGTCATCGTCGCTGATAGCGATAGCTAATAAGCCGGACTAGAAATCTGCCAAGACTCGCCCGCAAAGCACCCGAAGTGCTACCGTAACAACTATGTCTCGGCTGACTTCTTGCCTGCGTGCAGGCGCTGTCTTTCTCTCCCTGGGTTTCGCCGCTGCGACCTTCCCGACGACCGCGGTCGCAGACTCCACGGAGGACTTCCCGATCCCCCGCCGGATGATCAACACCACCTGCGACGCCGAGCAGATACTCGCGGCCACCAGGGACACCAGCCCGGTGTATTACCAGCGGTACATGATCGACTTCAACAACCACCCGAACGTCTCGCAGGCGGCGATCGACAAGGCGCACTGGTTCTACTCCTTGTCTCCGCAGGACCGCCGGAATTACTCCGAGAACTTCTACGCCCCGGTCTCCGACCCGCTGTGGGTGGCCTGGCCCAACCACATGAAGATCTTCTTCAACAACAAGGGCGTCGTCGCCAAGGCGACCGACGTCTGCAGCACGTACCCGCCCGGCGACATGTCGGTCTGGAACTGGGGCTAACGAGCCCCCTGACTCACGCCAATTAACCCCGGGCCCGGCGCCCGGGGTTAATTTGTATTCGCGGTAACCCTGGTGGCCGTCAGTAGTGCGGTGAGCTCGCGTGGAAGCGATCGGTGTGGGCCGCCTCCCCGTTGGGCGATTGCCCATTGCTCGGCGACAGCACGGGTTCATCGAGCAGGGTGCGAACCGCCGGACGCGACCCGTACGGCTGCAGCATCCGACTGGCCGGACGGGGCCGCACCTGGGTCGGCCACCAGAACCAACGGCCCATCAACGCGGCGACCGACGGCATCATGAACGACCGCACGATCAGCGTGTCGAACAACAGACCCAGCGCGATGGTGGTTCCCACCTGCCCCATGACCCGTAGCGGGCTGATCGCAAACGTCGACATCGTGGCGGCGAACACCAGACCGGCAGAGGTCACCACCGCGCCGGTGCCGGCCATCGACCGGATGATCCCGGTCTTTATTCCGGCATGGATCTCCTCTTTGAACCGGGAAACCAGCAGCAGGTTGTAGTCGGATCCCACCGCCAACAGCAGGCATGACCGACATCGCCAGCACCATCCAGTGCAGCTTGATGCCCATGATGTCCTGCCAGACCAGCACCGAGAGGCCGAATGAAGGCCCCCAACGAAATCAGCACCGTCCCAACGATGGTGATCGCGGCGACCAGGCTGCGGGTGATGATCAACATGATGATCAGGATCAGGCTGGCCGCCGATATCCCGGCGATCATCGGGTCCCACTTGGATCCGTCACGCATGTCCTTGTAGACCGCGGCCGTGCCGCCCAGCCAGATCTTGGAACCCTCCAGTGGCGTGCCCTTGATGGCTTCCTTCGCCGCTAACTTGATCGGTCGACGTGCGAAATCCCTTCGGGCGTCGCCGGCGGGACGTCATGGGGGATGATGAAACGGGCGGCGTGGCCGTCGGCCGACAGGAACATCTTCAAGCCGCGCTTGAAATCGGGGTTGTCGAAGACCTCCGGCGGAATGTAGAACGAGTCGTCGTTCTTGGCCGCGTCGAAGGCCTGGCCCATCGCGGTCGAGTTCTGGCTCATCACGTCCATCTGGTCATACATGGAGTTCATCGAGCTGTGCATGGTCAGCATCATCTGCTTCATCGTCGACATGGTCGCGATCATCGGCGGCATCTGCGCGAGCATCTGCGGCAACAAGGCGTCCAGCTGAGCGATGTCGCCGGTGAGATAGGTGAACTTTTCGACGATCTGATCCAAACCATCGAGGCTTTCGAAAATGGACCGCAGCGACCAGCAGATGGGGATGTCGAAGCAGTGCTTCTCCCAATAGAAGTAGCTGCGAATCGGTCGCCAGAAGTCAATGAAATCCTCGATGTGATCCCGCAATGTGGCTGTCACGTCCAGCATTTCGTGCGTGAGGCCGTCCATGTGGTGCGTCACGGCGGCCATCTGCGCGGTGATGTTGTACATGCGCTGTATCGTGTCGATGGATTCCTGCATCGCGTCGGCCTGCTTGAGCATGTCGGCCATACGCTTCTTCATGTACTCCTGGTTTTCGACCTGCGTAATGCTGTTCATGCTGATCTGGAACGGGATCGACGTGTGCTCGATCGGCGCTCCCAGCGGCCTCGTTATCGTCTGGACGCGGGCAACCCCGGGGATGACGCGGGCAACCCCGGGGATATGGAAGACGCCCCTGGCGATCCTGTCCAGCACCAACATGTTTGCCGGATTCCGCATATCGTGATCGGTCTCGATCATCAGCAGTTCCGGATTCATCCGGGCGTTGGAGAAATGCCGCTCCGCGGCCTCATATCCGACGATCGCCTTCGTGCTCTGCGGCAGATAATCGCGGTTGTCGTAATCCGTCTTATACCCGGGCAGCGCGAGCAAGCCGATGAGCGCGATGCCGATCGACACGGCCAGGATCGGCCCGGGCCACCGGACGATGGCGGTGCCCACCCGCCGCCATCCTCGCGTCCGCATCTTCCGCTTGGGGTCGAATAGGTGAAAACGGCTGCGGCTGCCCACCGCCAAGATCGCCGGGCCCAGCGTGAGCGCCGCAAATACGGCGACAAGCGTCCCCACCACGCACGGGACGCCGAGGCTCTGGAAATACGGAAGGCGGGTGAAGCTGAGGCAATACATCGCTCCGGCGATGGTCAGTCCGGAGCCCAGCACCACATGCGCGGTGCCATGAAACATGGTGTAGAAGGCCTGTTCTCGGTCCTCACCGAGCGACCGCGCCTCCTGATACCGGCCCAGCACGAAGATCGCGTAGTCGGTGCTTGCCGCGATCACCATCAACACCAGCAGATTCACCGCGAAGGTCGAGAGGCCAATGATGTCGTGATCGGCCAGAAACGCGACAACCTGCCGTGCCGCGAACAGTTCGAGCACCACCATCAGCAGGGTGATGAACACGGTGACGATCGAGCGGTAGACCCACAGCAGCATCACGATGATCACAACGAACGTGAGCAGGGTGACCAGGATGACGCCCTTCTCACCGGCCGCCGACTGATCGGCCGTCAGGGCCGCCGCGCCGGTCACATAGGCCTTGAGCCCCGGCGGCGGCGGCGTGTCGTCCACCAATTTGTGGACCGACTTGACGGACTCATTGGCCTTGGTCTCGCCCTGGTTACCCCGGAGATATACCTGCACATAGGCGGCCTTACCGTCCGTGCTCTGCGAGCCGGCCGCCGTCAGCGGATCCCCTCAGAAGTCCTGCACGTGCTCGACGTGTTTCGTGTCCGCCTCGAGCTTTTTGACCAGCGCGTCGTAGTAGTGATGGGCGTCGTCGCCGAGCGGCTGGCTAGCCTCCAGGACGACCATGACCGCGCTATCGCTCTCGAATTCGTTGAACACCTTGCCGACGCGCTGCGTCGCCTGCATCGATGCCGCCTCTTTCGGGCTCATCGGCACCGTGTGTTCCTTGCCGACTTTCTCCAGGTCGGGAACGAACATGGACAGGCATACGACCATCGCGATCCAGCCCGCCACGATCAGCAGCGCGTACTTGTACACCGTCCGCGCAAAAAACGGCATATGCGGCAGGCCGACGGCGGCGTTGTCGCTCATGCGGACTTCACTATGCAAAGGTTTCAGCGTTCACGCCGGTGATCGACCTTTCGTCTTTGACCACGTCGTTCACGATGATCTGGCAGCTGATCTGGTCTCCATCGGTCTGCGCGACCACGTTGACGCTCACCGACGGCAGCGTCGTGGTGACCGACAGCGTCCACGGGAGCGGCACGTGGTCTATGCGCCGCGGCTGGGCGTTGACGTCCAGGTAGTTGATGTCGGCGGTGGCTCCAGACCCGTAGACCTTGTAGACCACGTGCTTCGGGTTGAACGGCTTGATGTCATCCAGGCTGCTGTTGCCGATTCCTGAAGAGTCGTGATTGCCGAAGAAGGAGCGCAGGCGAAGGACGCAGAACCCCGCCACAGCGATAACCAAGTCGATGACCAATACGATCCATATCTTCGTCACCGCGTTGGCAACAGGAGCCTTTGCCACCCGATCACCTTCCGCTAACCGAGCGGCCGACCGCCCGTCCCATTGCGCACCGGTTGCTTAAACACGCCGGGGCGCGAGCGCGCGCCACGGTCAATTCCAGGTTCGGCCTCGGTTCGACCGCTCCCCGTCCGCACATACCAATCGGCTTTCTGCTCATGGCGATTCGGCGATCAGGCCGATGCACGTGGCGGTCAGCACCCGGGTCAAGGCGGGGCCGAATTCGATGTTCCATTCGGACGGCATCGCCTCGGGCTCGTCGGCATAGGCATCGGTGAGCCGCTCCGGCGGGTTGGCGATCTGCCAGAAAGCGGCGGCCAATGAGTAGGCGGCGATCAGGCTGTCGAACGCGCCGGAGCGGCCGAGCTTGGGCAGCGCGTGCTCGATGGCGTCGGCGAGGGCGACCGCGGCGGCAGAGATCGTTCGCCGGATGTCGACGACCCGCTCGACCTCCACCTCATGCTCGAGGTGCAGGTGCAGGTTGGCGAGCAGGTCGCAAAACAGGGGGTCGGCCGCGAGACCGTTGGCCAACGTTTCGGCTAGCCGCGCCGGCGACATCGGACCCGGCTCGGCCAGCTGCTCGCACACCGTGCCCGACCACCGCACCCAGCCCTCGGCGGCGAGGTGCAGCAGAACTTCTTTGTGCGAAGTGAAGTAACGGCGCACGGCCGAATAGTGAATGCCGGCGCGATTGGCGACGGCGGTCAACGTCACCGACGCGACGCCGGTCTCGCATGCCAGGGAGCGTGCGGCCTCGACGAGTGCCGCCGCACGTCGGCGCTTGTTCTCTTCCGTGCGGGCGCGCTGAAATGTGAGTTGCGCCACTGACGGAGCGTAACGCACGTGATGTGATTAGTATAACGCACAACACGTGCTTTGCGTGGTGGGGCTAACGTAGGGATCCGTCAGGCTTGAACCAATCCGCATCCCCGGTCGTCTCGAATAACACGTATGCAGACAATTGCGCTCATCGGCTTCCTCGGCGGCCTGATCACCGGCATTTCACCGTGCATCCTGCCGGTGCTCCCGGTGGTTTTTCTGTCCAGCATGGACAGCGGCACCGGCGCCAGCAGTCGCAGCATGCGCGCCACGACCCGTCCATACATGGTGATCGCGGGCCTGGTGTGCAGCTTCAGTCTGGCCACGCTGATCGGGTCGGCGCTGCTGTCGGCGATGCATCTGCCGCAGGACGCGATCCGGTGGGCCGCCCTGGTGGTGTTGACGATCATCGGCCTGGGATTGATCTTCCCGCCGCTGCAACACCTGATCGAGCGGCCGTTCGCATCCCTCCCACAACGTCAATTAGGTAGCGGCACAGATGGTTTCGGACTAGGACTGACGTTGGGCGCGTTGTATGTGCCGTGCGCGGGACCGGTGCTGGCCGCGATCGTGGTGGCCGGAGGCACGGCACAGCTAGGCGCTGCCGTAGTCGTGTTGACGGCGACGTTCGCGCTCGGCAACGCGCTTCCACTGCTGGCTTTCGCGCTGGCCGGCCGGCACGTCGCCGAGCGCGTTGCGTCCTTCCGCCGCTGGCAGCGCCAGATACAGATCGTGGGCGGAATCGCGATGATCGTGCTGGCTGTCGCGCTGGTGTTCAAGCTGCCCGCGATGCTGCAGCGCGCTATCCCCGACTACACGACCGCGATGCAGAATCGCCTCGGCGCCAACGACATCCAGCGCACCCTGAACCCGAGCAGCCCGCAGCGGCCGACCGCGGGTGACGCGTTGCAGCTGAGTCAGGGCAACACGAACAACGGCTTGGCGACCAACTGCACCGACGGTTCTACGGAGCTGCAACAGTGCGGGCCGGCACCCGCCCTCACCGGCATCACCGGCTGGCTCAACACCCCGGACGGCAAACCGCTAGACCCCGCCTCGGTGCGGGGCAAGGTGGTCTTGATCGACTTCTGGGCGTACTCCTGCATCAACTGCCAACGCGCCATCCCGCACGTGGTCGATTGGTACAACCGATATCGCGACAGCGGATTGGTGGTCATCGGGGTGCACACCCCCGAGTACGCCTTCGAGCGGGTTGCCGCCAACGTGGCCAGCGGTGCCGCCGGGTTGCACATCGACTACCCCATCGCGCTGGACAACGACTACGCAACCTGGAACGCCTTCAACAACATGTACTGGCCGGCCGAGTACCTGATCGACGCGAACGGAGCCCTCCGGCACACCAAGTTCGGCGAAGGCGACTACGACGGCACCGAGAAACTGATCCGCCAGCTGCTGGTCGACGCTAACCCGAATGTCCGGCTGCCGGCGGCGGTGAACGGGGTCGACACCACCCCGAAGACCAACCTCACCCCCGAGACCTACCTGGTGCCCGACAAGGCCACCACCTACGGGGGAGACGGCAGCTACCAGACGGGTACCGCCGGGTTCAGCCTGCCGGGGCAATTGGCGAACGACAAATTCGCCTTGCGCGGCCGGTGGACCCTGGATGACCAGGGTGTCACCGCCGAAAGCGACGATGCCGCCATCCGGCTCAACTACACCGGCAGAAACGTCTACGCCGTCGTCGGCGGTACCGGATCCATCACCGTGACCCGAGATGGGAAGACCACGGTCACTCCGATCGGCGGCACTCCCACGCTGCACCAGATTGTGGGCGATGACGCCGCGCATCGCGATCAGCTCGACATGCAGGTCAGCAAGGGCTTGCAGGTGTTTTCGTTCACTTTCGGCTAGGCATCGATACGCGCGTAGCGGCCCATCCGCCGGGTCGGTGGCTCCGAATAGCAACCGTGGACACGTCACACGCGCGGTCGGTTGCCGTTATCGGCAGTGGCGTGGCCGGCCTGACCGCCGCCTACGTCCTGTCCAACCATGACCGCGTGACCCTGTATGAAGCCGATGTGCGGCTGGGCGGCCATGCACACACCCATGTCGTGGACGACGGCGACGGTCCGGACCGAAATCTCATTGGCGTCGACTCGGCGTTCCTGGTGCACAACGACCGGACCTATCCGACGCTGTGCCGGCTGCTGGACGAACTCGGGGTCCCCACCCAGCAATCCGAGATGTCGATGTCGGTGCGCGCCGACGAGATCGGGCTCGAATACGCCGGCGCGCTGGGGGCCGGCGGGATGTTCGCCTGCCCGCAGTCGCTGCGGCCCCGCTACCTGCTGATGCTCGGCGAGATCATCCGCTTCCACCGCGCCGCCAAGCGACTGCTGCGCGAGGAGACCACCGCTGACGACGATCTGGAGACGCTGAAAGCCTTCCTGAGCCGGCACCGCTTCTCGCCGTATTTCATCGACTTCTTCATCACCCCCCTGGTGGCCGCGGTGTGGTCGTGCGCCAGCGACGACGCCCTGCGTTACCCGGCCCGCTATCTGTTCGTCTTCCTCGACCATCACGGCATGCTCTCGGTTTTCGGCTCCCCCACCTGGCGCACCGTGACCGGTGGTTCGGCGCGCTACGTGCAGGCCGTTGCCGCTCGCCTCGACGAGGTGTTGCCCGGGACGCCGGTGCACTCGCTGCGCCGGGTACCCGACGGCGTGTGGGTGCGGACGGGCACCGCGGCGCCGCGATTTTTCGACGCGGCCGTCGTCGCCGTGCACCCCGACCAGGCACTGCTGCTGCTCAACGATCCGACCCCGTGGGAGCGCGCGGTGCTAGGCGCAATTCCCTACTCCACCAACCGAGCCCAGCTGCACACGGACGAATCGGTACTCCCCCGGCATCGCCGTGCGCGGGCATCGTGGAACTGCCTGGTAACCCCCGGGAAGGACCATGTGGTGGTCACCTATGACGCCAGCAGACTGATGCGGCTGGATGGCAACCGCCGGTACCTGGTCACTCTGGGCGGTGCTGACCGCGTCGATCCGGCGTCGGTGATCGCCGAAATGACCTACAGCCATCCCTTGTACACACCGGAATCTGTTGCGGCCCAAGCATCGTTGCCGACACTCGACGACGATCGGGTGGTATTCGCGGGCGCCTACCACGGCTGGGGCTTTCACGAGGACGGCGCCGCCTCGGGCCTGGCCGCGGCGCGGCGCCTGGGTGCCGACTGGCCGACGGCGACCCGGTGCGAGGCGGTGGCCCGATGCTGACGCCCGCGATCTACCGCACCACGGTCAGTCATTCGCGGCAGGCCCCGGTGCGCCATTCATTCGAATACCGAAGCTACAGCTGGTATGTCGACGTCGACGACCTGCCCCGGCTGCCGTGGTGGCTGCGGCCATTCGCGGGTTTCAGCGCCGCAGATCACTTCGCCAGCACGCAGCACGGCTCGTTACGCGACCGGCTCAGCGCCTTCTTCGACGACCGCAACCTGGCCGCCCCCGAGGGTCGCATCACCGCGCTGCTGCAGCCACGCGTGTTCGGGTATGTGTTTAATCCGCTGAGCGTCTTTTGGTGCCACGACCGTGACGGCAGGCTGCGCCACGTAATCGCCGAGGTGCACAACACCTACGGCGAGCGCCACGCTTACCTGTTGCCCCCGGCCGATCTGCCGGTGGTCACCGCGAAGAAGTTCTACGTGTCGCCGTTCAATGCGGTGGACGGTTATTACCTGGTGCAAGCACCGCGACCCGACAGCGAAGTCGACATCACCGTGGAGCTGCGCCGCGATCGTGCTCCGGCGTTCACCGCCAACCTGCGCGGACAACGGCGACCGGCGACCAACCGGCAGGTCGTGATCATGCAAATCATTTCGCCACTGGCACCGCTGGTGGTGGCCGCACGTATCCGAATTCAGGGGATCAAACTGTGGTTACGACGAGTTCCATTGGTACCGCGATGACCGTATCTACCATCGTAAACCCCTCGGCAGCAATCGATTCCAATCGCTGGCCGGCGATCGCTAAGGTGCCGTCCGGGCACGTGAGCGCGGCGGCGGCGATGGTCGCCGACCGGCTGCTGCGCCGTGCGGCCGCGCGCCTGCCGCTACGAGTGGCCTACCCCGACGGCACGATGGTCGGTGCGGCCGACCAGACCGTGCCGACCTTGGTTGTCCACCAACCCGAAGCGCTGGCGCGCCGGATCGGGCGCTACGGCCTGATCGGATTCGGCGAGTCCTACATGGCCGGGGAATGGTCCTCGGATGACCTCAGCGGGTTGTTGACGGTATTCGCCGCCTCGGTGGGCGACCTGGTGCCGGGCCCGTTGCAATGGCTACGCCCGATCGGGCCGGCCTTCCGGCCACGCTGGCGAGGCGCCAGCCGCGAACGCGCCCGGCGCAACATTGCCGAGCACTACGACCTATCCAACGATCTGTTCGCCGAATTCCTCGACGAGACCATGACGTATTCCTGCGCGGTGTTCGACCGGCTGCCCGCGTCGTCGTCGGATTTGGCTGCAGCGCAAGGACGAAAGATCGATCGGCTGCTCGACATCGCCGGCGTCCAGCAGGGCAGCCGGGTACTCGAAATCGGCACCGGCTGGGGTGAGCTGTGCATCCGCGCGGCCGCCCGCGGAGCGGAGGTCCGCTCGGTGACCCTGTCGGTCGAACAGCAGCAGCTGGCGCGGCTTCGGGTTGCTGCGGCGGGGCTGTCCGACAAGGTGACGATCGACCTGTGCGACTACCGCGACGTCGACGGGTGTTACGACGCGGTGGTGTCGGTGGAGATGATCGAGGCGGTCGGATTCCATGCGTGGCAGCGGTATTTCGCCACGCTCGAACGGCTGGTGCGACCGGGTGGGCGGGTAGCGATCCAGGCGATCACGATGCCGCACTCCCGGATGATGGCCAGCCGCAACACGCACACCTGGATCCAGAAGTACATCTTCCCCGGCGGACTACTGCCGTCCACTCAAGCTATCTCCGCAATCACCGAGTGCCGCACGGGTTTACGCACGGTAGACATGGCGTCGCTGCGCCCGCATTACGCCGAGACGCTGCGGCTGTGGCGGGAGCGGTTCCTGCAGCAACGAGACCGGCTGGCACACTTGGGTTTCGATGACGTGTTTCATCGGATGTGGGAGCTGTACCTGGCATATTCGGAGGCGGGCTTCCGGTCGGGCTATCTGAACGTCTACCAGTGGACGTTCGCACGCGAGGGGTGCTGATGAGCAACGTGAGCTTCGCCCGAGACTTGGCCCAGGTGTGCGGCGCCTCGGTTTTGGTTCTCGCCGTCGTGCATTCGGTTACCTTCGCCATCGGCAGGCGCATCGGGCGCTACAACGTCGTCGACGTCGCATGGGGTATCGGCTTCGTCGGCATCGCCGCCGTCGCCGCGACGCTCGGCCATGGCGACCCGACCCGGCGATGGTTGCTGTTGGCACTGGTGACGATCTGGGGCCTGCGACTGAGTTGGCACATCCAGCGCAAGACCGCCGGCAAGCGCGAGGATCCGCGCTATGCCGCCATGCTGCGCGACGCCACACCCGGGCAAGTGCTCCGCAAGGTCTTTCTTCTGCAGGGTTTCATCACCTGGTTCGTCGCCATCCCGCTGCAACTGTCGGCGGTGACCGGGGCTACGCCGAAACCGCTGACCGCGGTCATGGTGCTGGGTGTGGCCGTATGGGTGGTGGGTCTCACCTTCGAAGCGGTCGGCGACCGGCAGCTGCGCGTCTTCAAATCGGACCCGGCCAATCGCGGTGTGGTGATGGATCGCGGCCTGTGGGCGTGGACGCGTCACCCCAACTACTTCGGCGATGCCACCGTGTGGTGGGGGTTGTGGCTGATCACCATTAACGGGTGGTGGCCACTGGCCACTGTCGGCTCGCCGCTGCTGATGACTTACTTCCTGGTCTACGTGACCGGCGCCCGGCTTACCGAGAAGCTGATGGCCGGCCGTCCGGGCTTTGCGGAATTCCAGCAGAGGACGGCATGTTTCTTCCCAAGGCCACCGCGACCAGCACGTCGATAACCATCGCCGATACGGTCCGGGCCGGGAGCGATAGGCTATTTGGTAATGACCGGACTCGCGCAGATGAGCAGCGACCTCGATGGGTTGCTGCGTCAAGTCGCGCGCGGTGACTCCGAAGCCTTCGCAGCCGTCTACGACCTCACCAAGAGCCGGGTGTTCGGGCTGGTGGTGCGGGTGCTGCGGGACGCTGGCTACAGCGAGGAAACCACCCAGGAGATCTATCTCGAGGTATGGCGGTCGGCGTCGGAATACGACCCCGCCCGAGGCTCCGCGCTGTCCTGGATGCTGACCATGGCACACCGGCGGGCCATCGACCGGGTGCGCTCCGAGCAGGCAGGCAGCAACCGGGAATCGCGCTACGGCGCGGCCAACGTCGACACCGACCATGATGTGGTCGCCGACTCGGCCATCGCCGGTGACGAGCGCCGCCGGGTGGCCGACTGCCTGGGCTCGCTGACCGACGCCCAGCGGCAGTGCATCGAGATGGCCTACTACGGCGGGCTGACGTATGCCGAGGTGTCGCAGCGGTTGGCCGCCAATCTGTCGACGATCAAATCGCGCATCCGTGACGCGTTGCGGGGACTGCGCAACTGCCTGGACGTCCAATGACCGCGCCGAACGATTTCGAACTGCTGGAGCTGGCCACGCCGTATGCGCTGCACGCCGTGTCCGGGGCGGAGCGCGCGGACATCGACCGGCAGCTCGCGGCCGCGCCGGCATCGATCGCGTCGGCTTTCGCCGAGGAAGTTCGTGTGGTGCGCGAAACGATGGCCGTCGTCTCGGCCGCGACCGCCGCCGAACCGCCGGCACAACTGCGATCAGCCGTCCTGGCCCTGGCCGTACCGAGCTTGCCGCAGCGCCAACGACGTTGGCGCACCACCGCTTTGATCTCGGTGGCGGCAGCGATCGTGGCAGGGTTGACGGCATTCGGAGTCCAGACGCTGTTGCGGCCAACGCCGACGCAGTCGGTCGCCGAGCAGATTATGGCGGCCCCGGATGTGCGGACGGTTTCGCGCCCGCTGGCCAACGGGACGGCCACGGTGGTGTTCTCCCACGATCGCAACGCGGGTGTGCTGGTGATGAACAATGTGCCGCCGCCAACTCCGGGCACCGTCTACCAGATGTGGTTGATCGACGCCAACGGCCCGACATCGGCCGGGACGATGAGCACCGCGGCCGTGTCGCCGTCGACGACCGCGACGCTGAGCAACCTCGGAAAGTCGACAGCCCTGGCGTTCACCGTCGAACCCGGCGCCGGATCGCCGCAGCCGACCTCGCCGATATTGGCCACCTTGCCGCTCGGCTAGACCCGGTTCAGGCCTTCTTCACCAGGCTGCCCAGCACCGCGACGACCACGCCGAATACCACCAGCGCTGCGCCTGCGGCCAATGTCAGGCTCAGCCATTGGCGCAGGCCGGCTTCGGCGATGTGCACCATCCCGTCCGCGATCTGGAGGATATCGCCGGTGGTGCGATTGAGCGCGTCGTTGAGGTAGCGGCCGGCGACCTCGGTGCCCACCCACCCGGCCGCGCCAACCAGCAGGGCCGATACCCCGAGACTGGTCAGCGCCTTGCCGCGGCGCCGGGCAGCGAGCAGCGTCAGCAGCGCCCACACACCGCACAGGGCGGTCGCCCCAAGACTCGCCCACGAGCCCCAGGTGGCGACCCGGCTCAGCTCCCCTTGCCGCAACGAGTGCGGCAGCGACACCGTCAGCGGGACGGTCAACGTTGCGGGCACCTGCACGTTGTGATCGCTCAAGATCTGCTGAAACGCACTGTCGTTGAGCATTGGGGCGACGTCGACCGCCCAGGAATCACCGGAGTTTGCGTCGGCGAACAGCCAACGGTGCGCCGCCCGATTCGCCGCCGCGAACAGCGGCGGAAACGACGGCCCCGCCGTGAATGCGGCGGCAGCATCGTGCACTTGCGAGCTGTCGACCGGATATCGTCCACCGCCGTGCTCTGCGATCAGCGCCATCGTCCGGGTGGTGAGCTCACCGGCCATCGCGGACTGCAGGGCGGGGTCGCCCGCCGCCTTCTGGGCCAGCACGGCATAGCCGTTCTCGTCGACGACATTGCGCTGTGTCCATGCCGCGGGGACCACCACCGCCAGCGCAACCGTGGTGGCCAGCCACAGCACTAGCGTCGCGATGAATCGCACTTGCCCAATCTACGGGCCGAGCTACGGCGCGATCCCCCGCACGTATGCCGCTTGCCCGAGGTGCTGGGCGCAATCGTCGATGATGCTGACTATTCGGGCGCTGGCCGTGACCGGCGGGTCCCAGTTGGTGTCCACCACACGGGCCAGCTCCTCGGCCGTCACGCCGGCGATGTACTCGAGACTGAATTGGTGGACCGCGTGGTAGTAGCCGGAGAGCAGGTCGGCGGGGGCACGCACCTTCGCCACGTCCGCGGCGCTGTGGCCATAGCCGATGTCGCGGCGCGGCAGGTCCAGCGCGAAGCGGTCCACCCAGCCGTCGCGGGTCCACACCTCCTCGACGTCGGCCACGTCGGCCAGCTGGATGTCCTGCACTCGGGCGCTGTGCCAGATCAGCCAGGCGATGGTGTTGGCGTCCGGGGTCGGGCGGAAGTTGGACAGCTCGTCGGTCAGGCCGTCGGTGAGCTGGTCGACGTGTTCGATCAACCGGGTGAACGCGTCACGGAGCAACTCCCGGGCGGCGGCGGCGGTATCTGACATACCCGCGACATTACGGGGCCCCGTGATAGACCGCTTCGACGTTATTGCCGTCCGGATCGCGCACGAAAGCACCGAAGTAGCCCGGGTGATATTCCGGCCAAAGCCGCGGCTCATGCAGCGATTCGGCACCCTGCCCCAGGGCCGCCTCGTGGAACGCGCGTACGGCGTTTTCGTCAGCGGCCGCAAACGCGATGTGGGTTTCCCGATCGGGTCCCTGCCCGGTGCCGTCGGCGATCCAGAATGTCGCGTTGCCGTCGGGTCCGTACCCGATGGCCACGCCGAAATCCAGCTGCCGCGAAAAGCCCAGAACCGCCAGCACGGTGTCGTAGAACGCCTGCGATTTCGGGTAATCGGCGCAATTAATACCTATGTGGTCAATCACGAAAAGATCGTGGCACGACTTCGCGCACGGTCGTAGATTGATTAGGTGATCTACGACTTGCTCATTCGCAATGGCACCATCGTCGACGGCCTGGGAAGCGAGCCCTACGTCGGTGATGTCGGGGTACGCGGTGGCGTCATCACCGCTGTCGGCTCCATCAACGGCGACAGCGCCGAGCACGAGATCGACGCGACCGGCCTGCTGGTCACGCCCGGCTTCGTCGACCTGCACACGCACTACGACGGCCAGTCCATCTGGTCGGAGCGCCTAACCCCGTCCTCGGCGCACGGCGTGACCACCGTGGTGATGGGCAACTGCGGCGTCGGGTTCGCGCCGTGCCGCCAGGAAGACCACGACGTGCTCGTCGACGTGATGGCCGGAGTCGAAGACATTCCGGGTGTCGTGATGACCGACGGCCTGCCATGGAACTGGGAAACCTTCCCCGAATACATGGACGCGCTGGACGCCGGCAGGCGCGACATCGACGTGGCCGCCTATCTGCCGCATTCTCCGCTGCGGGTCTACGTGATGGGGCAGCGTGGCGCCAACCGCGAGCCGGCCACGGCTGAGGACCTCGCCAAGATGCGGGCGCTGGCCAAAGAAGCGATCGAGATCGGGGCGCTGGGTTTCGCCTCGTCACGGTTGACGATCCACAAGACCGAAAGCGGTTCCCCCATCCCGAGTTACGACGCCGCCCGCGAGGAGATCGAAGAGATCGCCAAGGGTGTAGTCGACGCAGGCGGCGGGCTGCTGCAGTTCGTGCCCGACATTCCGGCCGGCGGCTATCAGCCGGTGCTGCAAACGGTGTTCGACGTCGCCGAAGACGTCGGGCTGCCGGTCACCTTCACCCTGGTCGTCGCCAATGCGGGCGATCCGACATGGCCGGACGCCATCAACATGATCGAGAAGGCCAACGCGGCCGGCGGTGACGTCACCGCGCAGCTGTTACCGCGCCCGATCGGGCTGATCATCGGGCTGCAATTGACCGCCAACCCGTTCGTGCTGTACCCCAGCTACCGCGAGATCGCCCACCTGCCGCTGGCCGAGCGGGTCGCCGAGATGCGCAAACCCGAGGTCCGCGCCCGCATCCTGGCCGACAAACCCGGCCATGGGCACCCGATCCTGTACGTGGCGCAGATGTGGGACTGGATCTTCCCGCTGGACGACAACCCCAATTACGAACCCAACCCGGCGGACAGCATCGGAGCGCGGGCCCGGGCCAAGGGGGTCAACCCGATGGAAGAGGCCTACGACCGCCTGCTCGACGAGGACGGCCGGGCCATGCTGCTGGTCGCGACCAGCAACCTGGAGGGCAACTCGCTGAACACCGTCGGCGAGCTGTTGCATCGCGACGACGTGGTGCTCGGCCTCGGCGACGGCGGCGCCCACTACGGGATGATCTGCGACGCCAGCTACTCGACGTTCTTCCTGACGCATTGGGCCCGGGACCGGGCGTCAGGCCGTTTCACGGTGCCCGAGGCCGTCCGCGAACTGACGTCCGTTCCGGCCCGTGTCGCGGGGCTGGCCGATCGCGGCCGCATCGCGGTCGGATACAAGGCCGACCTCAACGTCATCGACCACGCCGCGCTGCGGCTGCACAAGCCGGTGCTCACCTATGACCTGCCCGCCGGCGGCCGTCGCCTGAACCAGACCGCCGAAGGCTACGTGGCCACGATCGTGGCCGGCGAAGTGATTGCCGAAAACGGCAAACCCACCGATGCCCGTCCCGGAAAGCTGGTCCGCGGCCGCCAGTTCGCGCCCGCACCCACCCCATAACGCCACGAACTGGGGCCTGTCCCGGTTAAGTTATTTCCGTGACGAGCCCGCATTTTGCGTGGTTGCCGCCAGAGATCAATTCGGCCCTCCTTTACGCCGGTCCTGGATCGGCGCCGCTGCATGCTGCCGCGGAAGCCTGGGATGGGCTGGCCGAGAACTTGGCGACGTCAGCATCCTCGTTTTTCTCCGTGGCATCCGATCTTGCCAACGGTGCGTGGCAAGGCCCGTCGGCGAAGGCCATGCTGACCGTCGCGACCCAATACGTGAGTTGGCTCAAGGCTGCGGCAGCCCAGGCGGAGGCGACGTCCAGCCAGGCTGCGGCAATCGCTGGCGCATTCGAGACGGCATTGTCGGCCACGGTGCAGCCGGCGGTGGTGTCGGCTAATCGTGCTTTGGTGCAGTTGCTGGCTAATACGAACTATCTGGGGCAAAACGCTCCGACGATCATGGACATCGAGTCCGCCTATGAACAGATGTGGGCAACGGACGTGGCGGCGATGTCCGGCTACCACGCCGACGCATCGGCGGCGGCCGACCAGCTGGCGCCGTGGCAGCACGTCATGCAGAACCTCGGTGTGCACTTCAGCAACGGCAACCTGACTTTCGGGCCCCACGCGGCCACCGGAAATTTGGCGCACCACCTCAGCGGAATGACCGGCCTCGATCACACCGGTGGTCATGTCGGGTCGTGGCTAACCGACAGCCCCGGCGCCGGGTTCGCCAACGCCGGGCCGGACGCGGGCGTGCTCGGCTCCAGTCACTACGCCACCGGCGGTATGGGTGCGGCCAATGTCCACTCGGGTCTGCTCAGCTCACCCACCGCGGGCACGGGCTTCAACCCAGGCAGCACGAACCCGGGCCTGCTCGGCGATCTCGGCTCGAGCGCCATGCCGACGGGTTCACCGGACTGACGCCACCCGGGTAAGGCCTATCCTCGACGTCATGCGCACGAAGAAGAGGGTGGACCTCGACAGGCTTGCCGCCGCCCTGCCCGATTACCCGTTCGCCTACCTGATCACCGTCGATGACGGATACCGCGTGCACACCGTGACGGTCGAACCGCAGCTGCGCGGGTCAACCCTGGACGTCGGTCTGATCGGTGGAGGCACCCGCGAGAATCTTGCTCACCGCAGCGACATCACCCTGCTGTGGCCCCCACCCGAACCGGGCGGATACTCGCTGATCGTCGACGGCCGTGCCGAAGTGAGCGAGGCAGACACGGAGTCGGTGCGCTGCGAAGTGGTACCGACCCGCGCCCTGCTGCATCGCGACGCCGACCCCGACTCCCCCAACACGGCCAAAGGCTGCCTGCACGACTGCGTGGTGTTCTCGCTACCCGCCTGACGAAACGGAACGGCCACCGCCGTAAAGTCATTCGCGTGAGCCGCGTCGCGCCCCTTGCTCCGCCGTGGAGCGAGGAAGATGCCACCAGTATCAACAGCTGGGGTCACCCAGACCGCGCCTATGAGCCGCTGCTTCTGGTGCGTTGCCTGCAGCGCCATCCCGCGCTGGCCAGCCGACTGCGCAAGCTCGGCGAATCCCTTTACATCGCAGCGCTTTTGCCGCCCCGAACCCGGACGATCGCGATCCTTCGCATCTGCGCGCTGGTGGGATGCGAGTACGAGTGGGGCGGGCAGGCGGCGTTCTGGGGCCCGATCGCGGGCGTCAGCGACGACGAGTGCGACGCGCTGGTGACCGGCGGTGCGGACGACCCCCGGTGGAACCCGACCGACCGAACGCTGATCGAAGCGGTGGACGAACTGGAGCGCACCGGCTCGTGGTCGGAGGCGACATGGAGCGCGCTGGGCCGCGACCTCGACGACGAGCAGCGGATCGAATTGCTCACGGCCGTCGGCTGGTATCGCACGATCTGCACGCTGTGCAACGCACTCGCGCTTCCGGCGGAGGGCTGGATGCGGCCCTGGCCCTCAGCTCGCTGACCGGTCCCGTTTGAGGCCGGGATGTTGGCTTTTCAGTAGCGGCAGCAGCAGGCGTCGCGGCATGAACTGAAACAGCTTGGCGCTGATTTTGCTTGGCAGCCCGGGAATTACGGTGCCGCGATCGCCGTCGAGCGTGTCGATTGCGGTGCGTGCGACGTCGCTCGCGGGCAGCCACAGGAACTTCGGGAAGGCGTCGGCGAAGGTCCGCTCGTCCATGCCGGCGTTCTTCAGGAATTCGGTGCGACCGGCCCGGGGTTCAGCAGCGCAACGGTGACACCGGTGCCGGCGAGTTCGCTGCGCAGTCCTTCGGTGTAGGTGATCACGAACGCCTTGGTGGCGGCGTAGCCGGCCTGGCCCGGGAAGGGGTGGTAACCCGCGGTGGATCCGACGTTGAGGATCGCGCCTCTTCCGCGGGGCACCATCTGCTGGACCGCGCGGGTGGTCAGATCGATGACGGCCTCGACATTGACCGCACCTGGGCGATCTCGTCGTCGACAGAGGAATTCGTGACTAGCCCGATGGTGCCGATGCCGGCATTGTTGACCAGGATGTCGGCCGTCAGTCCGCGACGGTCGACCTCGTCGAAGATTCCCGCGCGAGCAGCGGAATCCGCGACGTCGCAGGCGATCACCTCTACGTGCGAGTCGCGGCCCGCGAGTTCGTCGGCCAGCTCGCGCAGCCGGTCCTCGCAGCGAGCGACGAGTGTGACACCGTGCCCGCGATCGGCGAGCTCACGCGCGAGGGCGGCGCCGATTCCCGACGATGCCCCGGTGACGACGGCGGTACTGGTCGGTGATGGAGTCGGAAGAGCCACGGGTCGAACCTACAGGCCCCGCCTAGCCGGACAGTGCGTCGAACAAAGCCGCCAACTGATCCGGCGACACCGACGTGTTGCATTGGCTGCGCAGGTCGAGCAGCGGCTGCGCGATACCCTTCAGCTCCAACGCCTCACCGGGATGACTGAGGAAATAGCCACGGACGGATGACTTCGCCTCAGCGGGCGGTTGGTTGACCGCGGCAGTCAGCACATTGTTGGCATCGGGATGGCCATCGAGATATCCGCTCGCCGCGTTCAGGACCCCGCTGGCGGTGGCAGCGACCCCGCTCGCCCAGCACGGATCAGGCGCGGCAACCGCGGTCGGCGCGATCGTAATGCAGAGAACGCAGCCGGGAATCACTCCAAAAACTGTGCGCCATAGCGATTTGCTCATTGCGTGGCCCCTTCGTACCCAACTGTTCGAATGTTCAGTACATCAGTTACCCAAAAAAGGCCGAAAATGCCCGGTCCGAAGGAGACGGGACAATGGCCGGCTTGCCCGCCTCGTAGCGACAATTCGATCTGTCGCTCGTAGCCGGGCAAAGCAATGCCGCCTCACCAAGAGACGGGCGGGACGGTTGGGGTCCGGCCGTCGGACACGAAAAAGCCCGGCTCCTCGTGAGAGCCGGGCTTTTCGTTGAGTTCAGGACTTAGAAGTCCATACCGCCCATGCCACCGGTCGGGTCGCCCGCGGGAGCGGACGCCTTCTCCGGCTTGTCGGCAACGACGGCCTCAGTGGTCAGGAACAGCCCCGCGATGGACGCCGCGTTCTGCAGCGCCGAACGGGTCACCTTGACCGGGTCCGCGACGCCGGCCTTCAGCAGGTCCTCGTACTCACCGGTGGCGGCGTTCAGGCCGGTACCGGCCTTCGAGTTGCGCACCTTCTCGGCGACAACGCCGGGCTCCAGCCCGGAGTTGAAGGCGATCTGCTTCAGCGGAGCCTCCAGCGCCACGCGGACGATGTTGGCACCAGTGGCCTCGTCACCCTTGAGCTTGAGCTCATCCAGGGCCGGGGCCGCCTGCAGCAGGGCCACGCCACCACCGGCGACGATGCCCTCCTCGACGGCGGCCTTGGCGTTGCGCACTGCGTCCTCGATGCGGTGCTTGCGCTCCTTGAGCTCGACCTCGGTGGCAGCTCCGGCCTTGATCACCGCAACACCGCCGGCCAGCTTGGCCAGGCGCTCCTGCAGCTTCTCGCGGTCGTAGTCGGAGTCGCTGTTCTCGATCTCGGCGCGGATCTGGGCCACCCGTCCGGCGATGGCGTCGGTGTCACCGGCGCCTTCGACGATGGTGGTCTCGTCCTTGGTGATCACGACCTTGCGGGCCTTGCCGAGCAGCGAGACGTCTGCGGTCTCCAGGGAGAGGCCGACCTCTTCGCTGACGACCTGACCACCGGTGAGGATGGCCATGTCCTGCAGCATCGCCTTGCGGCGGTCTCCGAAGCCGGGGGCCTTGACCGCCACCGACTTGAAGGTGCCACGGATCTTGTTGACGACCAGGGTGGACAGTGCCTCGCCCTCGACGTCCTCGGCGATGATCAGTAGCGGCTTACCGCCCTGAATGACCTTCTCCAGCAGCGGCAGCAGGTCCTTGACGGTCGACACCTTGGAGCTGACCAGCAGGATGTAGGGGTCCTCCAGGACCGCTTCCTGACGCTCAGCGTCGGTGACGAAGTAGCCCGAGATGTAACCCTTGTCGAACCGCATGCCCTCGGTGAGCTCGAGCTGCAGGCCGAAGGTGTTGGACTCCTCGACGGTGATGACGCCCTCGTTGCCGACCTTGTCCATCGCCTCGGCGATCAGGTCGCCGATCGACTGGTCGCCAGCCGAGATGCCCGCGGTAGCAGCGATCTGCTCCTTGGTCTCGACGTCCTTGGCCGACTTCAGCAGCGTCTCGGTGATCTTCTCGACGGCCTTCTCGATGCCGCGCTTGAGACCCAGCGGGTTTGCGCCGGCTGCGACGTTGCGCAGACCTTCCTTGACCAGCGCCTGGGCCAGCACGGTGGCCGTCGTGGTGCCGTCACCGGCGACGTCGTCGGTCTTCTTGGCGACTTCCTTGACCAGCTCGGCGCCGATCTTCTCGTACGGGTCCTCCAGCTCGATCTCCTTGGCGATGGACACACCATCGTTGGTGATCGTGGGAGCGCCCCACTTCTTCTCCAGGACGACGTTGCGGCCCTTGGGGCCCAACGTCACCTTTACCGCGTCGGCGAGGGCGTTCAGACCCCGCTCGAGGCCGCGACGGGCCTCTTCGTCGTACGCAATTGTCTTGGCCATTGCGAAGTGATTCCTCCGGATTGGGGATGACACCGGATGGCCGCGTTGTGGGCCATCAGGTTACTTACGCTGGCCGGGCGCAGTGCCCGCGACGGACGACCAGACTGGTCTCACCGTCCCGACCTAGCACTCGCCCATCGCGAGTGCCAGTGTCATTCTTAGCACTCGCCTATGCCGAGTGCAAGAAGAGGTGGCCGCTATCGCCCAGCGCGTAAACCGTCGACGACGACGTCGGTAACCCGTTCAGCCAACTCTGAGTTGTAGGCCTCCATCGCCTGGCATCCGACCATGATCGCCTTCACTTCGCGCACGCCGATGTCCTGGCGTGCGGTGCCCGCCCGCTGCGCGGCGCGCAGCAGCTCGTCGAGCACGCCGAGGAAGGCGCCCTCGGCGTCGGGCGCGGCGGTGGCGATGTCGATGCCGAATCCGGCCAGGGCGTCGACCAGGCCGCGGTCGCCCGCGCCCCACTGCAGCACGATCGAGCGGAGGTAGGTGAAGAGCGCCTCGCCGGGCCCGTCGGATTCCAGCAGGGCGCGCCCGTCGTCGACCAGCCGCTGCATGCGGTCTTCGATGACCGCCCGAAACAGCGCCTCCTTGGTCGGGAAATGCCGGTAGACGGTGCCGGCCCCGACATCAGCCCGCCGGGCGATCTCATCGATGGGCACCGACAAGCCCTCGGCCGCAAAGGTGTCGTAGGCGACTTCCAGCACGCGCGCACGATTGCGCGCCGCGTCGGCACGCAGCCGACGTTCGGGCTGCGCCATCTATTCACCACCCATCGGTTGACAAAACGGGGCGTGCGTTCCGTATAGTAAAACCAACCGGAGCGCTCGCCCCGTTTACTTTACTAGTGAGGAGTTTGCCATGGCGAACTGGACAGCCGCGGACATTCCCGACCAGACGGGTCGCGTCGTCGTCA
This sequence comes from uncultured Actinomycetota bacterium, assembly GCA_963712615.1. Taxonomy (GTDB): domain Bacteria; phylum Actinomycetota; class Actinomycetes; order Mycobacteriales; family Mycobacteriaceae; genus Mycobacterium. Next base: position 4,456,493 of record CAVQIO010000002.1, on the reverse strand, counting down.
TCACCGGAGCCAACACCGGCCTGGGCTACGAAACCGCTGCCGCGCTCGCCGAGCGCGGCGCCCACATGGTGCTGGCGGTGCGCAATCTCGACAAGGGCAAGGACGCCGCCGCACGCATCGCCGCCCGGAGTCCGCACGCCGACGTCGAGTTGCAGGAACTCGACCTGACGTCGCTGGCGTCCGTGCGGGCCGCCGCTGAGCAGCTGCGCTCCGAACACGCCCGCATCGACCTGCTGATCAACAACGCGGGCGTGATGTGGACGCCGAAGTCGACCACCAGCGACGGCTTCGAGCTGCAGTTCGGCACCAACCACTTGGGCCACTTCGCCTTCACCGGCCTGCTGCTGGATCGACTGTTGCCGGTCGCCGGATCCCGGGTCGTGACGGTCAGCAGCGTCGGTCACCGCATCCGCGCCGACATCCATTTCGACGACCTGCAATGGGAACGCGGCTACAGCCGGGTCGGGGCCTACGGGCAGGCCAAGCTGGCCAACCTGCTGTTCACCTACGAACTGCAGCGGCGGCTGGCTCCGCAGGGGACGACGATCGCCGCCGCGGCCCACCCCGGTGGCTCGCGGAGCGAGCTGACCCGCAACCTGCCTCCCCTGCTCACGGCCGTCTCGTCGGTGCTGACACCGCTTTTCCAGGGAGCGGACATGGGCGCCCTGCCGACCCTGCGCGCCGCGACCGACCCCGGCGTGCTGGGCGGGCAGTACTACGGTCCCGACGGCATCGGCGAGCAACGCGGCTACCCCAAGGTCGTGCCGTCCAGCGACAAGTCGCACGACGTCGACGTGCAGCGCCGGTTGTGGGCGGTCTCGGAGGAGCTCACCGGGGTGGTATATCCGGTCGACTGAGGCAGATGGTGCCGACCCGCTGCACCCGGCGCATACGCCGCGCTTGCGATCGGCACTAGGGCAGATCGAGCAGCTGCTCGTAGAACCCGCCAAAACCGCGCGGGCGGTTGACCAGATGGATCTCGAGGATCCAGTGGCACGGCCGCCCGCCGCGGTCCTCGCGCCGCATGGGCTTATCCGAGCCGGGCGTGATGTACCACTCGAGGCCATCGCCGACGATTTTCTTGTGCGGAAACTCGCCCACCAAATGGCCGGCGATGGCACTGCCCCATTCGAAACCCTCGGCGCGGGCCTTGCCGACGACGTAGTCGAACAACTCGGCGCCGGTGACCTCGGAATGACTGTCGAAATAGTCGTGCCCGGCCTGCCACACCCGCGGAAGCGCGTCGCGCACAGCGGTTTTCCCCGGATCGTCGCCCAGCACGAAGGTGCGACCGAAGTCGGCTTCCCACTCCTCGAAGATCGGGCCCAGGTCCAGGAAGGCGATGTCGTCGTCGGCGATCACCCGGTCCGGCGGATGCTCCTTGAAGGGCTGCAACGTGTTCTCGCCGGCCCGCACGATCCGCCGGTGCCAGTGCCGGGTCACGCCGAACATCTCCGCGGCCAGGTCGCGGATCTCGTCGGACAACGTCTGCTCTGCCACGCCGGGCCGGATCATCGCGCGTCGTTCGATCTCGTCGAACAGTTGCGCCGCCTTGTCCTGGGCGTCGAGCAGTCGTTGCACTCGCACTTCTTCGGCGGCGGTCGACCCCTCCACACCCACGATGCTAACTGGCAGGCTGGTCGGGTGTCCCTCGTCGTGCCGCCCTATCCGCCGCCTCGATACACCGCCGACGAGCCGGAGGTCAGCGCCTGGCTCAAACGCGCCGACTCGCCGCCGGACTACGAGACCGCCGGGGTCACGTACCACTACCTCTCCAACCAGCAGGCCACCGACGGTGACTACGGCCTCTACCGGGTCGATATCGCCCCGGCCGGCGGCGGGCCTCCGGCCCACTTTCACCGGGCCATGTCCGAGGCGTTCTTCGTGCTCTCCGGGACGATGAAGCTCTTCGACGGCACCGCGTGGACCGACGGCGGTCCGGGCGACTTCCTGTACGTCCCGCCGGGCGGGATCCGTGGCTTCCGCAACGAGGCCGACGAAGCCGCTTCAATCCTGATGCTGTTCGCCCCGGGCGCGCCCCGCGAGGCCTACTTCGAAGGTTTCGCCGCCCTGGCCGATATGCCCGACGACGAACGCAGCGAGTGGTTCGTCCGGCACGACAACTATTGGATCTGAGCCGTCAGGTCCCCGCTGACGTAGTGCTGCAGGTTGGGGGCGATGGCCGCGATCACCTCGTCGTCCGTCATCGACGCGAGGGGTTCGATCTTCCAGACATAACGCATCAGCGCGAAGCCCATCATTTGTGACGAGATGAGCCCGCTGCGGATCAGCCGGTCGCGCTCGTCGCCGCCGAGTTCCGACACACCCATCAGGTTGCCCTCCACGACGCGGCGCAGCTTCTCGCGGGTGGCCGGTTCGTGCGCGGCGGTCTGCAGGATGGCCCGCAAGGTCGGCCCGACCTCGTCGTCGGCCCAGGCCGCCAGCAGCAGCGTGATCAGCGCGGCGCCGAGCCGATCGATCGGTGTGGTCCAGACTTTGGCGACGCTCTCCATCCATTTCAGCGGCGGGTTCGTCGCGGCGTCCAGCAGGCCTTCTTTCGAGCCGAAGTAGTGGTAGACCAGCGCGGGGTCGACGTCGGCGGCGCGCGCGACCGCGCGGATGGTGGTTCCCGCCCAGCCGTGCTCGGCGAACTCATCACGGGCGGCGGCGACGATCCGCGCGGCCAGCACCCCGCGTTCGTCCCGCGGTCCCGGAGCTATCGACTTCTTCGGCATGAGTTTCATCATAGCGTGAATTTCTTCTTGCGTTGAGACTTGTTTCAACGTAGCGTGAGACTAGTTTCAACGGATCGTGAAAAACAGGAGGAGGCCATGAGCACCACTTCCAAGCGGGTCGCCGGAATTGAGCCCGGCCAGCGTCAGCTGAACGGACCGCAGACATCGGGCCGGAAGTTCCGCAACCTGAGCGAACCGCGGTACCGCACGCACCGGCATCTCAACGTCAAGATTCCGATGCGCGACGGAATCGAGTTGGTAGCTAACATCTTTCGCCCTGATGCCGACGGCTCGTTTCCGGCGCTGGTGGCCGCATCTCCGTACGCCCGGCAAGTGCAAGACCTCGGCGCGCCGGCCGGCTTCATCGAGGCGGGGGCCACCGACTTCTGGGTGCCGCGCGGCTATGTCCACATCATCGTGAACCTGCGCGCAACCGGCGGCTCCGGTGGCACTTTCACCTTCTTCGACAGCCAAGAGCGCCACGACATGCACGATGTGATCGAGTGGGTCGCCGAACAACCTTGGTGTGACGGCAATGTCGGCATGCTGGGCATCAGCTACTTCGCCATGACCCAACTCGAGGCCGCCGTCGAGCGGCCCGCACACCTCAAGGCCATCTTTCCGTTCGCCGTCACTAGCGATCTCTACGATGCCGCGACGCACCACGGCCTGCCCAGTACGAAATTTGTCAGTTCGTTTCTGTCGATGCTTGGGCTGACGGCGACGAAGAGCGACAGGTTCTACCGCAGCGCGCCTTTCGCCATTACCCGCCGCCTGCTGAACCTGCCCCCCGTACACAAGAAGTTCGCCACGATGAACGGTGAATCGGCCAACGGCATGCTCAATCTACTGATGAAACTGCCCCATCCGCCGCGGCCGTGGGACGAGCTCTGGCAGGACGCCGTCGTCAAACATCCGATACGGGATGCCTGGTGGCACGATCGCGACCTGACGCCGTTGCTCGAAAACATCGACATACCAGTCTATTTAGGCTGCGACTGGGAGAATGCGCCCTTACATCTGCCGTCGACCTTTTCGACGTTGCGCAACCTGACCAAGAGCCCTTGTGTGCGGATCGCGATGCTCGGCAAATACGGCCTGACCTGGCCATGAGAGAGCATGCACATCGAGGCGCTTGCGTGGTACGACCATTGGCTGAAGGGGCAGGATACGGGCATTCTCGAGGGTCCCGCGTTCCGCTATTTCCTGCCCGAAGCCGACGAGTGGAAGGCGGAGGAATCATGGCCACCGCTCGAGAGCTCATATGTGGAGTTCGCGCTGCGCGCCGACGGTGGTCTCGCCGCCGACGAGGGCGAGTCCGGTAGCCGCGAGTACTGGTCCCTGGGAACAGGACTCAACCGCGCCAGGCCCAGCGAGATCGATCCGCCCTCGCTACTGACCTGGACCACCGCACCGCTGGACGACGACCTGGATGTGGCCGGCGACATTGAGCTGCGACTGGTCGCCTCGGCAACGGCGCTGGACACCGGCTGGATCGTGATCGTGGCCGATATTGCCGAGGACGGCTCGCTTGTCGACCACCTCACCAGTGGTTGGCTTCGGGCCAGCCTCCGCGAGGTTGACGAAGACGCCAGCCGTCCCGGAGCCCCGGTGCTACCGTGCCGGACCGCGGTCGGGGTCCCGATAGGCGAAGACGTTGTCTACCGAATCCCATTGCTGCCCAACGCCCGCCGTTTCCACCGCGGGCACCGCATCCGGTTGACGCTCACCAGCGACGACCAGAATCCCGAAGTTCCGGCGATCATGGACTTCCGTCATGCGCCCGTCGGCACCAGCACAATCAACACCGTCCGATCGTCGTCGCGGCTGCTGCTGCCGGTGCTTGGCTACGCGCGCAGCTCGTAGTCCTCGTCGACCAGCGTGCGGGTGCGCTCGAAGAATGTCCGCCCGCTGTAGGGCAGTTGGGTGACGACCTTGCCGCTGGGATGACGAAAGTAGTTGGTGCAGGCCATCCACACCTTGCCTTCCATCGCGGCCTGGATCTCGTCGTTGTAGCGCCGCTGCGCATCGGGTGTGACTTCGATGGTGCGCGCACCGCGACCGCCCATCACGTCGAGCAGCTGGCGAATGAACGTCGTCTGCGCCTCGTGGATGTAGATGATCGAGTTGACGCCATTTGTGTTGGGGCCGTAGAGCATAAAGAAGTTCGGGTAGCCGGCTATCAGCGTGCCCAGGTAGGCTTCGGCGCCGTCGCTCCAGTCATCGCGCAGCAGGCGGCCACCGCTTCCGTACACGTCGATGCTGGCCAGGTAGTCGGCGGCCTTGAACCCGGTGCCGTAGATGATGGTGTCGACGCGGTGCTCGACGCCGTCGGCGGTGCGCACTCCGCGTTCGGTCAACTCGGCGATCGCGGTCGTTCCCAGGCTGACGTTGGGCAACCCGAACGTGGGGTACCAGTCCCGCGACATCAGCGGGCGCTTACAGCCGACCGGGTAGTCCGGCGTCAGCTTTGCGCGCAGTTCGGGGTTGGCGATCTTGCGCATCAGGTAGCTGCGCGCGAGCTCGGTCGCTTCGCGCGTCTGCGTGGCGTCGACGTCGAAACTGGATGACTCGTAGGCGTCGAAGGCCTCATCGCGCAGCTTCTGCGCCGCCGCCGGATCGCGTTCGAATTCATCGTGATGCTCGGGGCTGAACGGGAAATCGAACCGGGGCGAAATCCAGATCGGGGTCCGCTAAAACACGTTGAGATGCGCGGCTTTTGGGGCGATCGCGGGAACGTACTGAATAGCGCTGGCGCCCGTACCGATCGACGCGACCCGCTCCCCTGCCCTCGACTTGCGGTGATCCCACCGCGCAGAGTGAAAGCGCCGGCCCCGAAACCGCTGCGCCCCAGGAATATCGGGGATGTGGGGAACATCGAGCATTCCGACCGCGCTGACCACGGCATCGAAGTCGTGCTGCTGACCGTCGTCGGTGACCAGCGTCCAGCGGTGCGCAGCGTCCGACCAGCGCACCGTGCTGATCGCGGTGTTGGGCCGCAGGTGTGGACCCAGCCCGTGGTCGGCGGCGACCTTTTCGAGGTAGGCCAGGATCTCGGGCTGGTTCGCGTAGGTCTTGCTCCATCGCGGGTTGAGCGCGAACGAATATGAGTACAGATGTGACGGGACATCGCAGGCCGCACCCGGAAAAGTGTTGTGCCGCCAGGTGCCTCCGAATCCGTCGGCGCGGTCGAAGATGGTGAAGTCGTAGCCGCCCGCGGCGAGCTGGATTCCCACCGCGATGCCCCCGGCGCCGGCGCCGATGACCCCGACGCGCGGCTTCAATCCCATTGCGCGAAGTAGGGTCGCTCGGGCCGGCTCTTCTCCACGAGGATGAACACCACGCCCCACGGATCGACGAACCAGGTGGTGCGCACGCGCGCGACGTCCGCGATCCCGCTGACGAGGAAGTGGACTCCTTTGCTCTCGAGCTCGGCCCGGGTGGCGTCGAGATCCGCACAGATCAGTCCGACGTGCGAGAGCCCGTGGTCGGTCAGGGCCGCGGTGGCTCGCTGATCGCCACCGTCCACGTTGAGGTACTCGATCACCTCCAGGACGCGGTCGCTGCCGTCTCCGAAGCCGACGATGGCCGCCTTCATCGTGGGATCCGATACCAGTTCACCCATGTCGTTGCGAATGGCATTACCGGCCATGACAGACGGCGGCGAGAGCACACGCAGCCCCAATACATCTCGGTAGAAGGCCACTGCGGCCTCACAATCCGGGACGCACACCCCGGTGTGGGCCAACCCGGTAATCACGTTCTCGACTCTACGTCGGGCCGCGCCGATCGGAGACGATGAGTACGTTTTGGGCTCCGGCCCGTCTCCGAAGAACTCACCGGCGTCAGCTTCGGAATATGACAGGGAAGATAATGGCCGAGTGCGATCAGTCGAAGAACATCAGCGCGTCGTAGCTGACATGATCACCGCCCGCCCCGCCGTCACGGTGCCGCTGACGGAGGCGCAGGGCCTGGTCCTGGCCGACGACGTGGTTGCCCAGCTGGCGCTGCCGGTTTTCGACAACTCCGCGATGGACGGATACGCGGTGTACGCCGAGGACACGGCCGACGCCACACCCGAACGCCCGGTGGTGTTGCCGGTCGCCGAGGACATCCCGGCCGGACGCACCGACCAATTGACGCTGCAACCCGGCACCGCGCACCGGATCATGACCGGGGCGCCGGTGCCGGCGGGGACGACGGGGATCGTGCCGGTCGAAGACACCGACGGCGGTGTGAACTCGGTGGCGATCCGCTCACGCTCGCAACCTGGCAAGCACATCCGCCGAGCGGGCGAAGACGTGGCGCCGGGCACCACCGTCCTGCGCAAGGGCCAGGTCGTGACGCCCGCGGTGCTGGGGTTGGCCGCGGCGCTGGGATTGCCCAGGCTGCCGGTGATTCCACGGCAGCGGGTACTGGTGATCTCGACCGGCACGGAGCTGGTGACGCCGGGCACCCCGCTACAGCCCGGACAGATTTACGAGTCCAACTCGCTCATGCTGGCTGGTGCCGTACGTGAGGCGGGCGCGGACGTGATCGCCGTCGCGACCGCCGAAGACGACGTCGCGCAGTTCAGCGCTCTTCTCGATCGGCACGCAGGGAAGGCCGACTTGATTATCACCAGCGGCGGAGTCAGCGCCGGCGCCTACGAGGTGGTCAAGGACGCGTTCGGCCGCGAAGGTGACCAGGGGGTCGAATTCGTCAAGGTGGCAATGCAACCCGGGATGCCGCAGGGCGTCGGCCGGGTCGCCGGCACGACGATCGTCACCCTGCCCGGCAACCCGGTCAGCGCGCTGGTGTCCTTCGAGGTGTTCATCCGCCCGGCGTTGCGCACGGCCATGGGGCTGCCGGATCCGCAACGTCCGCACCGGCCCGCGGTGCTCGCCGAGTCGCTGACCTCGCCGCGAGGTAAGCGCCAGTTCCGCCGGGCGATACTCGACGCGGGCAGCGTGGTCAGCTACGGGCCGCCGGCTTCACACCATCTGCGGTGGCTGGCATCGGCGAACGGACTGCTGGATATCCCCGAAGATGTCGTCGAGGTGTCCGCCGGGACCCAGCTGCAGGTCTGGGATCTGAGCTAAACGGCGTCCCGGTGAAACTCGTCGGCGCTCTCGAAAGCCGTGGTGCACCGGATCACGATCGCGGCCACGGAAACCTCCACCGGAATGGTCACCAACGCCCCCGACAGTCCGATCCAGTCGGCGAGATGGCCGATCAGCGGCGGCCCGAGGAGATAGCCCAGCCAGCCGCTGGCCGCGACGATCGCGATGGCCGATCCCGTGTTACCCGCTGAGTAAGCGGCGCTGAACGCGGTGGGCACCAGCAGCGCCACTCCGGCTCCCAGACAAGCGAACCCGATCACGCTGACCACGGGGTTGGCCAGCACCAGTGTCACGCTCATCGCGATGGCAGCGAACAGGGCCAGGGCGGGCAGCAAAACGCGGGTGGAAATGCGCGCCTGCAGTCGGGTGGCTCCCAGGCGAGTGGCCACCATCAGCAGCATGTAGGCGGCATAGCTCAGCGCGGACGCGCTAGGGCTGGCGCCGACGACGTTGTGCGAGTAGTTGGCCGACCAGTCGGCCGCGGCGCCCTCGGACAGGAATGACGCGAACGACACCGCGGCGAGGACGGCGACGGTTGCGGTCAACGCCGAGCGCTTCGTAGGCCGCTCGCCCGAAACCTCCGCATCGGCCTGATCGGCGGTCAGGTAACGAGTGAACGGTGTCGCGACGACGAGCACCACGACCCCCACGATCACCAATAGCGGGGCAAGACCGACGCCGGCGCTGACACACACCGCGCCGGTACTGGCTCCGAGCAATCCGCCGGCGCTCCACATGCCGTGGAAGCGAGCCATGATCGGCGCCCGGGCCAGCCGCTCGACGGTGCCGGCCTGGGTGTTCAGCGCGACGTCCAGCGCACCCTGAAAGACGCCCCACGCTGCCAGCGCTGCAAACAGCGACAGCTCGGAGGAGGCCAGCCCGATGGTTGTCCCGGCGACGGCGTAGCCGACGAGGGTGACGGGAACAAGCCGGTGGCTGCCCCACCGGGGTAGCGCCCAGTGGCAAAAGATCATGGCAGCGACTGACCCCAGCGGCGCACCGAAGAGTGCCGTGCCAAGCCCTGCGTTGGACAGGTCAAGCTGGGCTTTGATTTGGGGGATATAGGCAACCCAGACCGAGGCCAGCACTGCGTGAGCCGTGAAGGTGATGGTGACGGTCCATTTTGCGCGACGTAGCTGCGCCGCCGAGTTATCGCGAGCCCGCGATTGCGTCGAAATCGGTGCACCTCCCTACGAGCGTGACAGTTCAATGCTTCCCGTTGCTGGCCCAGACGAACCGGTAAGCCCCCCTGGCTCCGTAAGATGACGCGCGTGGCACGACGCCCCCGCCATTCCGCAGAGGAAGGCCTCTCCTCCGAGAGCCCGACCGTCAGCCCACGGCACATCCTCGAGTTGGTGCGCGAAACCATTCCGCCGGTGCATCCCGCCGGGCTGCCCTTCATCTCCGCCGGCCTGGCGGTGGCCCTCGCCGGACGCAACGTCCGGTGGCTGCGCCGAACGGGCCTGCTGACCGCGGGAGCCTGCGCGGCCTTCTTCCGCCACCCCCCGCGGGTGCCGCCCACCCGGCCCGGTGCCGTCGTCGCGCCCGCCGACGGCGTGATCTGCCTGATCGATTCCGCGGCCCCGCCCGCGGAATTGAGCATGGGCGACGCGCCGCTGCCCCGGGTCAGCATTTTCCTGTCGATATTGGACGCCCACGTGCAGCGCGCCCCGGTCAGCGGCGAAGTCGTCGCCGTGCAGCACCGTCCCGGCCGATTCGGGTCGGCCGACCTGGCCTCGGCGAGCGAGGAGAACGAGCGCACCAGCGTGCGAATCCGGACGGCCGGCGGTGCCGACGTGGTCGCCGTGCAGATCGCCGGGCTGGTCGCGCGTCGCATCGTATGCAACGCCCACGTCGGGGACAAGCTGTCGATCGGCGACACCTACGGCCTGATCCGGTTCGGGTCCCGGCTGGACACCTATTTGCCGCCGGGCACCGAACCCGTTGTCAAAGTGGGCCAGCGCGCCGTCGCCGGCGAGACGGTATTGGCGGATCTGCCGTGATCAGCCGGCCCCGCGGCAGGCCCGCGGTCAACCTGCAGATCCTGCCCAGCGCGATGACGGTGCTGTCCATCTGTGCCGGCTTGACCTCGATCAAGTTCGCCCTCGAGCACCAGCCGAAAGCGGCGATGGCCCTGATCGCCGCCGCGGCGATTCTCGACGGACTGGACGGCCGGGTGGCCCGCATCCTGGACGCGCAGTCGCGGCTCGGTGAGGAGATCGATTCGCTGGCCGACGCGGTGAACTTCGGGGTGACCCCCGCGATCGTGCTCTACGTGACGCTGCTGTCGGCGTCGCCGGCCGGCTGGATCGTGGTGCTGCTCTACGCGGTGTGCGTGGTTTTGCGGCTGGCCAGGTTCAACGCGCTGCAGGACGACGGGACCCAGCCGGCCTACGCGCGCGAATTCTTCGTCGGGATGCCGGCGCCGGCGGGCGCGATCTCGATGATCGGTCTGATCGGTCTCCATCTGCAATTCGGTACGGGCTGGTGGTCGTCGCCGGTGTTCCTGTGTATCTGGATCACCGGGACGTCGGTGCTGATGATCAGCAAGATCCCGATGCGCAAGATGCACGCGGCGGCGGTGCCGCCGAACTGGGCGGCCCCGCTGCTGGCGTTGCTTGCGATTTGCGCGGCGGCAGCGGTGCTGGCCCCGTACGTCTTGATCTGGGTGATCATCATCGCCTACCTCTGCCATGTGCCGTTCGCGGTGCGCAACCAGCGCTGGCTGGCCGCCCACCCCGAGGTGTGGGATGAAAAGCCCGAGCAACGGCGCGCCGTGCGCCGCGCGACCCGCCGCGCCGGGCCCCACCGCCGGCCGATAGCCCGGTTGGGGAGAACGCGCGGGCGATCGATGACGCGGCTGGGGCTGCGTAAGCCGGGTGGACGATTGCCATGACGGGGCCCGGCGCAGCGTCCAGGCAGCTGACGCTGACGGCCCGGCTGAACACCTCAGCCGTCGACTCGCGCCGTGGTGTCATCAGAATGCACCCGAATGCCGTTGCGGCCCTTGGCATCCGGGAATGGGATGCGGTATCCCTGACGGGTTCGCGAACCACCGCCGCGGTGGCGGGGCTGGCCGACCGGGGCACCCCGGTGAGCACGGTGCTGCTCGACGACGTGACGCTGTCCAACGCCGGACTGCGGGAGGGCACTGCGGTGATCGTCAGCGCGGTCACGGTTTACGGCGCGCGGTCGGTGACGCTGAATGGCTCTTCGCTTGCCACCCAATCGATTACATCGGCCCACCTGCGACAGGCCCTACTCGGCAAGGTGATGACCGTGGGCGACGCGGTGTCGCTGCTGCCCCGCGACCTCGGTCCCGGCACGTCGACGTCGCCAGCCAGCCGGGCGCTGGCGTCGGCAGTCGGGATCAGCTGGACCTCGGAGCTGCTGACCGTCACCGGCGTGGACCCCGACGGACCGGTGAGCGTCCAGCCCAACTCGTCGGTTGCCTGGGGCGACGGGGTGACGGTCGGCGCCGGGGCCGCGGCGCACCGGCCAGAACGGATCGGCGTGGCGAATCCCGCCATCCACGTCGACGATCTCAAGGGTTCCCAGACGCAGGCCGGCAAACTCGCCGAATGGCTCAAGCTTGCCCTCGATGAACCGCACCTACTGAAAACCCTTGGCGCCACGACCAATTTGGGTGTGCTGGTGTCGGGGCCGGCCGGTGTCGGCAAGACCACGATGGTGCGCGCGGTATGCGCGGGCCGCAGGCTGGTCGAGTTCGACGGCCCGGAGGTGGGCGCGCTGGCCGCCGAGGACCGGCTCAAAACGGTGGCCGCTGCGGTGACCGCGGTGCGCGACGGTGGCGGCGTGCTGCTGATCACCGATGCCGACACGCTGCTGCCGTCGACCGCCGAACCGGTCGCCGCCCTGATCCTCGCCGAGCTGCGCAACGCGGTGGCCACCGACGGCGTGGCGTTGATTGCCACTTCCGCGCGACCCGACCAGCTCGATCCGAGGCTGCGCTCCCCCGAGCTGTGCGACCGCGAACTGGGCTTACCACTCCCCGACGCGGCGACCCGCAAGGCGTTGCTGGAGACACTGCTGAAATCCGTGCCGACCGGCGAACTGAATCTCGATGAAATCACAGGCCGCACACCAGGTTTCGTCGCCGCCGACCTGGCCGCCCTGGTGCGGGAGGCGGCGCTGCGGGCAGCGTCTCGGGCCAGTGCCGACGGTCAACCACCGAAGCTGAACCAGGAAGATCTGGTCGGTGCGCTGAGCGTCATCCGGCCGCTATCCCGCTCGGCCAGCGAGGAGCTGACCATCGGAAACGTGACGCTCGACGACGTCGGCGACATGATCGAAGCCAAGCAGGCGTTGACCGAAGCGGTGCTGTGGCCGTTGCAGCATCCCGACACCTTCGCGCGCCTAGGCGTGGATCCGCCCCGCGGAGTGCTGCTCTACGGGCCGCCCGGCTGCGGCAAGACCTTTGTGGTCCGCGCGCTGGCCAGCACCGGACAGCTGAGCGTGCACGCCGTCAAAGGCTCCGAGCTGATGGACAAATGGGTGGGCTCCTCGGAGAAAGCGGTCCGCGAATTGTTCCGCAGGGCACGCGATTCGGCACCGTCGCTGGTATTCCTCGACGAGGTGGACGCACTGGCGCCCCGGCGTGGTCAGAGCTTCGACTCGGGCGTAACCGACCGGGTGGTGGCGGCGCTGCTGACCGAACTCGACGGCATCGACCCACTGCGCGATGTCGTGGTGCTGGGCGCCACCAACCGGCCCGATCTGATCGACCCCGCGCTGCTGCGCCCGGGCCGGCTGGAACGACTGGTGTTCGTCGAGCCGCCCGACGCGGCTGCCCGCCGCGAAATCCTGCGCACCGCAGCGAAATCCATCCCGCTGAGTGCCGACGTCGATCTCGACGACATCGCCGGCGAACTCAACGGGTACAGCGCGGCCGACTGCGTGGCCCTGCTGCGCGAGGCCGCACTGACCGCGATGCGGCGCTCCATCGACGTCGCAGATGTCACTGCCGCCGACCTCGAGGCGGCGCGCAAAACCGTACGGCCATCGCTGGACCCCACCCAGGTGGAGTCGCTACGCGCGTTCGCCAAAGCTCCTTAGCAAAGCACGTATAAGCGCGCCACAGCGCATTCCCAGTTTCCGCCTGTAACCACGTCGTATACATCTTTCTGAGAAGTGTTCCGGATCACGGGGCCCGAGAAGTGTTCGGGATCACGGGGTTTCGAGGAGGAATCAGATGAAGGCCGAGCGGCGCGGCCTCGTGAGACCAGCATGATCGCGGTTCCCTCTTCCGGGATCGTCCGCACCGCTTCCGGGTACCGGGCGGCATCGCTGCTGAAATGGCGTCATCTCGCGCCAACGAGTCGGGTCATGGTGGTAGCCACCATGGTGTCGATGGTCGCGTTCCTCGACGTCACCGTCGTGAACCTGGCACTGCCTGCCACGGCGCGTGACCTCGGCGGAGGCCTTCGTTTGCAGCAATGGATGGTCGACGGCTATCTACTGGCGCAGGCGGCCATGATTCTGCCGGGCGGTTCCCTCTCCGATCTCTTCGGGCGAGTGCCGGTCATCCGTTTTGGGCTGGTGGCCTTCGGCACCGGTTCGCTGCTCGCGGCCAGCGCGGCCTCGCCGGTCATGCTGATCGCCGGGCGCGTGGTCCAAGGGCTAGGTGCGGCGTTCTTGGTCCCCGGGTCCCTCGCTTTGATCAATTCCACGTTCGACCGCGCAGACCGTCCCGCGGCCATCGGGTCCTGGACCGCGTGGACCGGTACCGCGTTCGCGCTCGGCCCGCTGCTGGGCGGCTTGGCCGTGGACTTTCTCAGCTGGCGATGGGTCTATGCCCTGTCGGCGGTCCCGATGGTCATCGGTTTCGCGTTGACGTTTTGGTTGCGCCCCGTGCCGTCCCCGGATTCAAGGCCCACGCGCCATGCCCACCTCGACGTTGCCGGGGCCGCCTTGTCGGCCGTCGGGCTGGCCGGCACCGTGTATGCCCTCATCGAATCGAGGAACCACGGATGGGCCGATCCCCGCGTCGCCACGTCGCTGGTTGCCGGCGTCGTCACACTGCTGGCGTTCGTGGCCTGGCAGTGCCGCGCCGCACACCCGTTAGTGCCGCCCAGCCTCTTCTCGATCCGCAACTTCGCGGCCCCGGATCTTCCTGATAGCGGGCCCCGCACTGGCCGGGTTGGGTCTGCTGCTCATCCGCCCCGGTCACGGATTCAACATCGTCACCCATCTGCTGCCCGGGACGATCGTGCTGGCCATCGGTATGGCGCTGACCCTGACACCGCTGGCCGCTGCGAATCTGTCGTCCGTCGAGCCGGCCCGCAGCGGAGTCGCAGCAGCCATGCAAAACGCGGTGGGCAGGACGTCGGCGCTGAGCTCGGTGGCCTGCGTGGGTCTGATCGCAAGCGGCATGCTGACCGATACCAGCTTTGCTCGGCTGCTACAGGTCGCTGCGTCGCTGTACTTCATCGGCGCGTTGGTCAGCGGCTTCTTTGTCACGGAGCCGATCTGTCCCATCAAACGCCTACCCGCGTTCGCCAAAGCTGTCTAGCATCCCGCGCACCGACACCGCGACGTCGGCCTCCAGCCAGGACGGCATCGGGTCGTCGCGCGCGTGCCGCCGGACGACGGCATAGGGCAGATCGGAGACCGCGCGCGCAACGGCGTCGACGGAACGGGAATCTTTGCGCCCATATAGTTTTCGAGCCAGGACGCCGACCCGCTCGATCAGTGGCGCGTTCATGGCGGCCACCGTCTCCTGAAATTGCGCGTCGGGCTCGGCGTCAAGCAGGTCACCCGGGCGGATGGTCAACAACAGCCGGGCGTCCTCCGGAGTTTCCCGCGCGAAGCTGATCGCGGCCACCGCCATCGCGACCGCGGTTTCGGCCGGCGTATCGGCGGTGTCGGCCACACCGGTTTCTGAGGCCGCCATCGCCCGGGATTGGAAGCGTTCCAGCGCGCGCAGCCACGCCGCCGTCAGGATGCCATCGCGGTTGCCGAAACGGTGATACAGCGTGCCCGCCGGCGCACCGCTGGATTTCGCGATCGCCGCGACACTGGCGGCGCGCGGTCCGCCCTCGAGCACCAGCGCTCGGGCTGCGTCGAGGATCACATCGGTTTCATGCTTCCGCGGAGGTGCCATGATCTAGTACATTCCTTCTATATGGAACGATTACCCTATATTGATGAGCATGCCATAACCGTCGACGCGAATCGCGCAGAAACGTGGTCGGCGTTACTGCGGGTGATGTGTCGCGACCCGCACGATCCGTCCACGGTGCCAATCGGTTTCGTGCTCGACGAAGCACGCCGCCCCGAACGGTTCGCGCTGAAAGGCCGCCACCTGTTCGCGGTCTACCGGTGGGTGTTCGAGCTGGACCAGCTAGATGACAAAGAGTCGGCGGGCCGCACCCGGGTGCGCGCGGGCACCTGGGCGGCCTTCCCCGGCGCGCATGGGAAGATCTATCGAGCCCTGGTCATCGGCACCGGCGGACACCGTGTCGCAGTCCGATGGACGCTGAAACGCATTGCGGCGGCGGTGTACGCCGAGCAAACCGAGGCCGGCGAGACCGCGTCTGATTACACGGACGTCTTCGAAGTCCCGATCCCGCACGGCGACACACGCAGTGCCGAACAGATGTTTCGTGACGCGCTTCAGGATGAACGAGCCGGCGGCATCGTGTTGTGGATCCACCGCCACGTACTGAGATTTCGCCTGGGCCCACTTTCCTCGCCTGATCACGTAATCGGTTGGCCGATCGTGCATTCGGATCACGATGAGATCCCGCTGACGACAAGCGGGTCACTGATGCGTGGCGAGCTGACGCTGCGACGCGCGGACGGTCTGCGTGCCACCCTCACCACTCGTGTGCACTATCACCGCAAAATCGCCGCCCGAACGGTCTGGACCCTGGTCGGCCCCCTGCATCGAGTCATCGCGCCGCGGCTGATGGCGCGTGCCGCCCACCAGCCCGAGCGTGCCGTCAGGTACTAATTGCAGTTGGCTACACTATTGCGTACAACTGCATATTGCGTTTACGATGGCCCGATGGCAGTCACGGAACAGACCGCGCGCTCGGTGACCGAGTTCATGAACGACCCGATCAGTTTTTTCGGCCAGTCCTACACCCAGATGCACAGCATCGGCCGCGACGAGCTTGAAGCGTTGCAGCGCCAGGCCATGGCCATCCGCTTTGGGGAGCACTATCGGCGCATCGAGATGCTGCGGAAGCTGGCCGACCGCCTCGGAGTCACGGAGCTCAACGAGTTCAATGATGTTGTGCCACTGCTATTCTCACATACCGCGTTCAAGTCGTACCCGGCCGCACTGGTCGATAGAAAACGCTTCGACCTGATGACCCAGTGGCTGGACAAGCTCACCAGTTACGACCTGTCGGCGGTGGATACCGCCGGCTGCGCCGGGATCGCCGAGTGGATCGACCGACTTGATGAGCAGACGCCGCTGGAAGTGATCACCTCCAGCGGCACCACCGGCACCATTTCGATCCTCCCCAAGGACAAGCACGGCGCCGAAGAAGGCATGACGCTGTGGAAGATCTGCCTTTTCCAGACCTTCGGCCACGAGCCGACCGACGCGGAACTCAACCCTGCGGTCGATGTGGTGTGGCCCAACTTCGCCAACGGCAAGCTCGGTCACCTACGCATTGCCAACATGATCAAGCGCGGCTTCACCGGCGGTGACGAAACTAGATTTCACGCGCTCTACCCCTTCGCGGTCGACACCGACCTGATGTTCCTGGCCTCCAAGATGCGGGCGGCCGCGTCCCGCGGGGAGCTCGACCGGCTGGAGATCGACCCGGCCCTGTCCGCCCGCAAGGATGAGTTCATCGCCATGCAGGCCCGGCAGGGCCAGGACATGGACGCGTTCTTCGCCCGCATCACCGACCAGCTGCGTGGCAAGCGGGTTTTCATGCTCGGCACCTATCACCTGATGTACGACATCGCCAAGGCCGGCCTGCAACGCGGCGTGCGCAACGTCTTCGCCCCCAACTCCGCGATTCTGACCGGCGGCGGCATGAAAGGTGTTGCGCTGCCCGATGATTTCATGGACATCATCACTGACTTCCTCGGCGTCGACCGCATCCAGGTCGGCTACGGCTTCTCCGAGTCGAGCACCTTCCACTGGGGTTGCAGCGAGGGCCGTTATCACGTCGCCCCGTGGGTGGTTCCGTTCGTGCTCGATCCCGAGACCAGCGAGCCCCTTCCGCGTACCGGTGTGCAGACCGGCCGCGCCGCCGTCTACGACATCCTGCTGCGCGCCCATTGGGGCGGCGTGATCTCGGGCGACGAAGTCACAATCGACTGGGACCTGCAGTGCCCCTGCGGTCAGACCAGCCTCGCGTTCGAAAAGGACATCATGCGCTATAGCGAGAAACAAGGCGTCGAGGACGACCGGATCACCTGCGCCGCAACGCAAGAGGTGCACAATGAGGCGGTGAACTTCATGAAGGGGGTCGAACTGTGATCGCCTACACCGTTCCGCTGTTCCTGCGGGGCCAGGTCATCACCGACGATCTCGTCGGATTCGATACCCGCGTCGGTGCCGCGCAGTTCGCCGCGCCGGACATGAGCAAGTACGTCGAGCGCCTGCCGCTCAAAAGCCCCGCGCAGATGAGCGACCTCTACGAGTTGAGCTTCGACGAAATCCTCGATGTGCTGGCCGCGCTGGGCGATGCGCTCGACTTCGAGTCCAACGCCCACCTGCAGGAGGCCCACGAAGGCTCGCTGGTCGCCAACGTGCTGCCGGCGGAGATGATGAAGAACAGCTATCGCGTGCTGCAGCCGCTGTTTTCCCGCGACAACGTCACCGAGGTCGCCGACAGTCAGGTCGGGTTGGACTACCTCAACGGATGGGTCCCGCACACGCTGCACGACGGACGCGAACTACGCGTGCGCGCCTTCGGATCGCGCGTGCTGCATATCCCCGCGGGCAACGGCGGATTGGTCTCGGCAGTGACGATCCTGCGTTCGGTGATCACCCGATCGGACGTCATCATCAAGGCCCGGTCCAACGATCCACTCACCGCGATCGCCATCGCCCGCACGCTTGCCGAGGTCGCACCGGGCCATCCGATCACCCGGCATCTGGCGGTCGGATATTGGAAGGGCGGCGATCTGGCCGTCGAAGAAACCCTCTACCAGCCCCAGCACATCGAAAAGATTGTGGCGTGGGGCGGGATGGCGTCGGTCAAGCACGTAACCCGGTACATCCAGCCGGGTTTGGAGCTCATCGCGCTGGACCCGAAGCGCAGCGCGACCATCATCGGCGCCGAGGCGTTCGCCGACGACGACACCCTGCGGGAGGTGGCCCGTCGCGCCGCGACCGACATCGGCGTGGCCAACCAGGAAGGGTGTGCCAACGCCCGGGTCATCTACGTGCTCAGCGGAACCGACGCCGAGGGTCTGGCCAACGCCAATCGGCTGGGCGAAATGATCTACGCCGAACTGGTCTCGCTGCCCGCCGTCGTCAGCACCCCGCCGCGATATCCCAACCGTGAGCTGCTCGATCATGTCGAGCGTCGCGCATGACCGAAGACTTCTACCGCGTCATCGGCGGCGAGCACCGCGAGGGCGCCATCGTCGTCTCCCAATTCGACGAGCCGGTCGACTATACGTCGATGCTGTCCGGGCGGGACGCCAACATCGTGCCGGTGGATAGCATCGACAGGGTGACCGCGGCAGTCAACGCTTACACTCAGACCATCGGCATCTATCCGGAGTCGCTCAAGCGACAGTTACGAAACACGCTGCCGCTGTTCGGCGCCCAGCGGCTGACCAGCCTGGGCTACGCGTGCAGCGTCGCTATCGCGATGCCCCAGGATGCCATCGAGCCGATCCGGCGGATGTGCAAGTGGATCGTCGACGAAGAATGCGACCCCAACGTGGTCGTCCCGCTCTGGCAGCTCGCGCGGGCATGACCGAACGCCGCAGTGCGTGTGAGGTCGTCGAGGGAATCGACCTGTCCGGCAAAGTCTGTGTGATCACGGGTGCCTCGTCGGGGTTGGGCCGCGAGTCGGCGCGAGCGCTGGCGGCCGGGGGCGCACGCGTGATCTTGGCCGCGCGCAATCGGGATGCCCTGGCCGAGACCGCCGCCTGGATAGCGGCCGAAGTGCCGGGCGCTGCGACCTCGACCGTCGAGCTCGACCTCACCGCGCTTTCCAGTGTTCGCGCGGCGGCGGCGATCATCCGCGACATCACGCCGGCGGTGCATGTGTTGATGAACAACGCCGGCGTCATGTTCACCCCATTTGGGCGGACTCGCGACGGGTTCGAATTACAAATGGGGACAAACCATTTCGGGCACTTCGAGCTCACCCGCCTGCTGGTCCCGCAGCTTGCCGCCGCCGGGGGCGCGCGGGTGGTGATCCTGTCCTCTGGCGGTCACGTGATGGGTGACGTGGACTTCGACGATCCCCACTGGGAGCGCCGCGAATACGACAAGTTCACCGCCTACGGCGCATCCAAGACCGCGAACATCCTGCACGCGAAGGAAGCCGATCGGCGACTGTGCGACTTGGGAATTCGCGCCTATTCCGTCCATCCCGGCACGGTTGCCACCTCGCTGGCGCGGTACATGTCGCGCGCGGACTTCTCGCAGCTGCGCCGGTACGCCGCCGCCGGGAGCGCGGTGCGCGGTGAGCCAAGCGACGGCTTCCTCGACTTCGTCACGCCCGAACATGGTGCGGCCAACCAGGTGTGGGCCGCAGTAAGCCCGGAGCTGGCCGGCCAGGGGGCGTTGCACCTCGAAGACTGCGCGGTCAGCGAGACGGGCGCGGGGTATGCCCGCGATGGGCAGCGCGCGGAACAGTGGTGGGCCCTTTCCGAGAAGGTGTGTGCCAGCGCGTGAACAGGCTGGAACGGCGCAAGCAGGAGATGCGGGAGAAGATCCTCGTGGCGGCGTTGGACCTGTTTATGGCGCAGGGCGTCGCGGCCACGACCATCGAGGAAATCTGTGAGCGCGCCGATGTCGCGAACCGGACGTTCTTCAACCACTTCGCCACCCGCCAGGACATGATCAGCGCGTTGGCGCAGCGGCGGCTGGTCAACCTGCACGACGTCGTCTTCGACCGCGCCGACCAACCCATCCCGGCGCGCCTGGTCGGGGTCTTCGACGACATCGGCGCGACGCTGGTCAAATCGGGTGAGACCTATCGCGAGCTGATCGGCGAGATGATGGCGACCAGCGGCCACGGCGTCCACCGCGGATTCAACGTGCACGACACCTTCGTCGAGCTGGTCAAAGAAGGCATCTCCCGCGGAGAGGTCAACGCGCGCCACGATGCGGAAACGTTGGCCGACATCATCGTTGGCGCACTGTCCGGCGGCATCCTCAACTGGACGGCCGATCGCACGTACTCGCTGGAAACCAACCTGCACAATCTGGGTGTCGCGCTGGCCGACTTGCTCAAGGCCTGAGGGCTCGTTTCGCCGAGCCTGTAGATTTGCAGACAAAGTACGAGTGAGAGCCTGCAGATTTACAGGGTCGACGAAACGAGGATTTACTCCGGCCAGCTGCAATTCAGGATGTTTTCGACGTAGTCGTCACACACAAACGAGGGGTCGTAGTGCTTGAGTACGTCAGCGTTGACGGTCCCGAAAGTCGTTGCCGGGCGGTGCTTGGTCCCTTCGGCGAAGGCGAGCAAGATGCGGCGTTTGTAATCGGGCCGAGGGTGGGCCGTGGTCACCGCGGCAAGCGCGTCGGGGGAGAGCTTGTCACGTCCAATACCCAGGTTGTCGGTCTCGACACCGGCGGTGATCAGCGCGACCTCCGGGTCAAGGTATTCAGGAATTCCCGGAGTGGTGTGCAAAGCGACGCCCAGCCAGACCTTGCGGGCGTCACTCTCATTCAACCCGCGCTGCAGCAAGAAATCGCTTGCTGCATTGGCGCTGTCGACCTCGAAACGAATGTTCGAGGTTCGGTATCGTTCGGTCAGGCCCAGGTCGTGGAACATCGCTCCGACGTATAGCAACTTCAGTTCAGGCGTCAGCCCGAGGCGACGGCCGTGCAGCGCACCCCAGAAAAACACCCGCCGGGAATGGTCGAACAGCAAGTCGTTTTCGGTGTCGCGGATGAACTCAGTGGCATCGCGCACCAAAGCGGTGTCGGGGACGGTGATGTCCGCAATCGTGGTGTTGGACGGAATAGTCACGCGGTTAGATCTCCTCGGTAATGACACGGGGCGGATGCCCGGCTCCAGACGGGGGCCGTCTGAACCGGCTAACCCCAGCACCGATTACCGGCGGCAATCCGCGAATCGCTATTCGGCCGTCTAGCCCACAGATACGGACATCGGCGACGAACGTCGGTTCCCGCGCTGCTCACGGCTCCGGTAGGGCGGTCCAGTCGCTCGACACCCGCGCGCTGAACCGCGCGGGTCTCTTCTCGACGAAGGCGGCGACGCCTTCACCGGCGTCGGGGGTGCCCATCACGCGGTGGTGCAACTGCGTCTCCAGCGACGCGACCTGGCGCGGCGTGTAGTTGTGGATCGCGCTGTCCCATAACAGCCGCTTACTCAATGCCGCCGACATCGGCGCCACGTTCACCGCGATGTCGCGGGCCATCTCCAGTGCGTGGTCGAGAACCTGCCCGGCGGGCAGCGCCCGATTCGCGATACCGAACTGGACTGCTTCGGGGCCGTTGAAGGTACGCCCGGTCAGCAGCACCTCGGCGGCCACGCCCAGACTGGTCAGGTGCGCCAATGTCCAGTGCGACATGCAATCGGGTATCACTCCCCGGCGTACTTGCACCACACCATATTTGGCATCCTCGGCAACGATGCGAATGTCGGCCTGCAGCGCAATGGTCAGTCCGATTCCGATGGCATGCCCATTGACGGCGGCGATCACCGGTGTGCGCAATTCGAACGCCGCCGGGTCGATCGGCGACGCGGAGAACGCCGCATCGTCGCGCGGGCTCTCGAACGGCATTGCGCCGCCGGAGAAATCAGCGCCGGCGCAAAACGCCCGGCCGGCTCCGGTGACCACGATGGCCCGGACGTCGTCGTCCTCGTCGCACTCCCGGTACGCCCGGCTCAACAGCGCGCCCATCTCGGCGGTATAGGCGTTGAGGTGGTCGGGCCGATTGAGCGTGAGCACCGCCACGCCAGCGTCGATGTCGACCACCACGTCGGTGCTCATCGCCGCGCCGGGCTCCGGTGCAAGACGCCGATCAGGTCGGCGATGTCCGGGCTGGACGGCGTGTATCCCGGGAAGTAGCAACACACCTCGTCGACCTGATCGCCGAACCGTGCGACGAGCTGCTGCGCACATTGGTCGGGAGTTCCCACGATCCCGATTTTGGCCACCATCGGATCGGTGATCAGGGCGCGCATCTCGGCGAAGCGTCCCTGCTTGGACAGCGCGTTGAGTTCCGGCTGGATATCCGCCCACCCCTCGACTTCGAGCACCGGCAGGTAGGCCGGTGTCGAGCCGTAGAACGCGATCAACGAAGCGACGCCGTTGACGGCGGCGGCCAGGTCTGCCTCGTTGCTGCCGACCGCGACCATGGCCTGAGCGATCACCTGAAAATCGGAAGCTGTGCGCTGCGAGCGGCGCAGCCCCTCGTTGATCGCCGGGACCGTGCGTTCGGCGAAATGCCGCGCACTGTTGAACGGCATCACCAGCAGGCCGTCGGCGACTTGCGCTGCGGTGCGCGTCATGATCGGCCCCAGTGCCCCCATCAACACCGGAGGCGGCCCGAACGGGTTGGGGCCCGGGTTGAAGTTCGGTGCCATCAGGGTGTGCGTGAAGAACTCACCGCGAAAATTCAGGCGGGACTGGCCTTCCCACGCGGCAAATATTGCCTTGATCGCCGCGATCGTTTCGGCCATCCGCGCCGCCGGCCGATCCCACGTGCTGCTGTAGCGCTTTTCGATGTGGACTTTGATCTGCGAACCCAGACCGAGCCGGAATCTGCCGCCGCTGAAGACCTGCAAATCGTAGGCGGCGTGGGCCATGTGCAACGGACTGCGTGGCGCGGCAATCGCGACGTTCGTCATCAAGTCCAGGCTGATCTCTTTGGCGGCGATGATCAGCGGAAAGAACACATCGTGCTGGCCCTCGAAGGTGAACAGGCCATCGGCGCCCGTCTCGGCGATCTCGGCAGCACTTGCCGACGCCCCGGTCGGCGAGCCGTCGACTTGAAGATGTACTTTCACGTCAACCTTCGAGTCGCGCAATCAGTTTCCCTATAGGAAAGCACAGCCGGCTACTCCGACAACTGGAACTCCACCATCTCGGCGATCGCGTCCACCGCCTCGTCCAGTGCGGCGAGCCGTTCGGCTGCCGAGGGCGCCGACAGCACGGCGTAGCGATCGGCCGCGCCGATCGGGATCCGCGACGCCAACTCGAACAGCCGCGGTCCCGCGTCGGCTTCGCCCGAACCCAGCAGCACGTCGCGGTCCGGCAGCGTGGCGCCGCGAGCTTCCGCGATCCGCTCGAACAAGGCCATCACCCGTTCTTCGACATCGACAAGCTGGGCGATGGTCACCGCGTCGCCGGGCGCGTCGGGCTCGTCGGGCCACAGCCGCACGAAAGCCCGGGGGTAAGGATCGTCGGGCAGCCACTCGCACACCCGAATCCGCTCGCCGGTCCGGCAGCGCAGCGAGTATCGGTCCGCACCCTGTTCGACGCATTCGGTGATCCTGCACAGGACGCCGACATCGCATCGTGAATCGCCGCCACCGACCTCGCGGCCGCGGGCGATCAGCACCACACCGAAGGGTTCATCGACCTCGACGCAGTGCCGCACGAGCGCGACGTAGCGAGGCTCGAAAATCCGCAACGGCAGATCCTGGTTCGGCAGAAATGCCGTCTCCAGCGGGAACATCGCCAGCTCGATTGTTTCGGGATCCGCCATCACATCAACCTAGATGTCCAGTTCGCCCACCAACGCATCGACGACCGCGCGCAGATCACCGTCGTGCTCTTCGGCCACCCGGCGCTGCCGCTGATAAGAGGCGCCGTGGCGGCAGATGTCTTCCACCACGGCCAGTTCGTCGGTGCAGTGCAGCAACGTGGCGATCGGCTCCAGCCGGTTCAGCACGTCGATGAGATCGTCGGTAACGAGCCGTTCGTTGCTGTCGGCGTCCAGGATGATCACCGCGTCGAGGCCGTAACGGGCAGCGCGCCACTTGTTTTCCTGGTTGTGCCACGGCGGCATGGTCGGCAACGACTCGTCAGCCTCCAGCCTGCGATCCAGGTCGACGACCAGACAGTGCGTCAACGCGACCAGCGCACCCAGCTCACGCAAGTTGGACACGCCGTCACAGATCCGTACCTCGAGAGTGCCCAGACGCGGTGAAGGCCTGATGTCCCAACGGACTTCGTCGACGTGGTCGATGATTCCGGTCTTCTTCTGGTCGTAGACGAAGCCTTCGAACTCCGCCCAGGTCTGGAACTGGAACGGCAACCCGGCGGTGGGTAACTGCTGGAACATCATCGCCCGGTTGCTGGCGTATCCGGTGTCGACGCCCGTCCACCATGGCGACGATGCCGAGAGTGCCAACAGATGCGGGTAGTACTTCAGCAGTGACGTCATGATCGGCATCACCTTGTGCGCCGACGAGATACCGACGTGCACATGCACACCCCAAATCAGCATCTGTCGGCCCCACCATTGGGTGCGCTTGATCAGCTCGGCGTAGCGGGGTGCGTCGGTGAGCTGCTGGGTGGACCACTGCGCGAACGGATGAGCCCCGGCGCAGAACAGTTCCATGCCGCGATCCCGGACGACGCGGCGAGCGGGACCCAGGGTCTGGCGCACGTCCTCCATCGCCTGACCCGCGTTGTCACAGATGCCGCTGACCACCTCGACCGTGTTGCGCAGCAATTCCTTGTGCACGCGCGGGTTTTCGCCGATCTCGGCGATGACCGCGGTGGCTTCGTTACTCAGGTCGCGGGTCTGCGCGTCGACCAGAGCGAACTCCCACTCCACACCAAGGGTTGGCCGCGGCGAGCGGGCGAAACCGATGTGAGCATCGCCTCTTTTGGAGGCCGTGCTAGCCGGCACCAATGACACCGCACGCCACCCGCTTGCCGGCGTCCCCGGTGCTCATCGTCATCGAGTCTGGACCCGGTGTGCCGTTGGTCTGGCTGTAGCGCTCCGGTGGAATGTTGGCGAAGTTGTCGGCCCCGGCGTGGATGATGATCGCGGTCTTCTCACCCGTCAACAAGTCGTCCATGGCGAAGGCGTCCGTGGTGGTTACCAACATCCCGACACCGTCTCGGCGAACCTCCAGCGAGGTGAGGTCCCCGCTGGCTGGCTCCTTCGAGTGGCCAGGCGCTTGGAAGTGGCCGCCGGCAGAGAGAAAGTCGCCGGGTGCGCCCCCGGTGGGGCCAACCGAATTGGCCTCGCACTTGCCCGCCTTGTGGATGTGCACACCGTGGAAGCCAGGAGCGATCAGCCCGGCGCCGGTCGTCGCGATCGTGATGGTGGCATAGCCATTGCTGAAGTCGAACCTCGCCGTCGCGACCTGTGTGCCATCGGGCGCCCGTAGGTGAGTGGTGATGCTCGGCTTCCCGGCACCCTCACCTTCAGCCCCCGCGGCTCCCGAAGGCGCGGGTGAGCCCGTCCAGACGGCCGGTGTGGTACCCGGGACTGACGACGCGTGCTGGGGCGAGGAGCACGCACTGAGCAACACGACCGAAGTGGCTGCGGACAATGCGGAGACGGTGACGGCAACTGCATTGTGGTGACCGGCAAACTTTGGCATAGCGAGAGCCTAACCGGCTCACGACTCAGAGTCAGCCCGTCACCAAGACGATGACGCCCGGTGGCTGGCCGGTGAGTGCAGGGATGCGCGGTTCGACGGGCACTCCCAAGTTTTTGCCCACGGCGTCCGCGGTGGCGTGCTCACCGTCAGCGTCGGTGAAGTACACGGTCGTGGTCGACACCTCGGGCAACGACAGGTTCCCGACGTCGATGACCTTGAAGCCGGCGGATTTGAGTTGGTCTGCGGCATGCCCGGCGATGCCTTCCTTGCCGGAGATGTTGAACACGTGGACGTCGGCCTCGTTCGCCGCGGGCTTCGCGCTTGTCGACGTCGACGAGGCAGGGCTCGCGGAGCTGGTTGCACTCGAGGCCGCCGACGCCGAGTCGTCGTCGGACTTCCCGGAGGAACTCAGGGCCTGCCAGCCGAGCAGCAGGAAAATGACGCCCAGGAACAACAGCACCATCACCATGGCCCGCAGTGGGAGCCCCGTGGAGTCGGGAACACGCTCTTTCATCGAGCCCTACTGTAGCGAGTCAGGTCACCTCGAAGCCGAGGCGCCGCGCGGCGCGAGCCTTCTGACGGCTGGCACGCAGCCGCCGCAACCGCTTCACCAGCATCGGATCGGCGGCCAGAGCTTCCGGCCGATCCACGAGCGCGTTGAGCACTTGGTAGTAGCGCGTCGCCGACATCGAGAACAGCTCTTTGATCGCGTCCTCCTTGACACCGGCGAATTTCCACCACTGGCGTTCGAAAGCCAAGATGTCGTGTTCGCGGCGGGTCAGCCCATCGGCGACTCCAGAATCGTCCCCTGATCGATTTGCCCGCGCCATGGCGCTGTCCATATCGCTTCCCCTGGACCCTTCCGCCGAATTCCCGGTTGCTCGAATGACTTGACTTATATAGGGGCATGTTTCGGCGAATATTGAACCACGCCGCGAACCCTCAAGCCGTCATGCAGACCCGCGCGTCGGCCGATTGGTTTCATTGCCTGCTTCGCGGCCCTGCCCACCGAGCGGCGCGCATCGTCACCGGGCTTAAGCTAGCCGACCATGGCAGTCGTACCCATTCGCATCGTGGGGGATCCCGTGTTGCACACCTCGACAACACCTGTGCCCGTCGGCGCCGACGGTTCGCTACCGGCAGAGCTCGCCGGATTGATCGCCGACATGTACGACACCATGGACGCCGCCCACGGCGTCGGGCTGGCCGCCAATCAAATCGGACACAGCCTGCGGGTGTTCGTCTACGACTGTGCCGAGGATCGCGGAATCCCCGAGCGCCGCCGCGGTGTGATCATCAATCCGATCCTGGAAACCTCCGAGATACCCGAGACCATGCCCGACCCGGGCGACGACGACGAAGGCTGCTTGTCGGTTCCCGGCGAGTCCTTCCCCACCGGGCGTGCGAAATGGGCGCGGGTCACCGGCCTCGACGCCGACGGCAAACCGGTCACCATCGAAGGCACCGGGCTATTCGCCCGGATGCTGCAACACGAAACCGGACACCTGGACGGATTCCTGTACCTGGACCGGCTCATCGGCCGGCACGCCCGCGCCGCAAAACGAGCCGTCAAATCCCAGGGCTGGGGCGTACCCGGGCTGTTGTGGACACCGGGCGACGGACCGGATCCGTTCGGTCACTGATGGTCTCGTGGCCGGACCTCGGCACCCGGGTGACGGTTCGCTACCGGCGCCCCGCCGGATCGGTCCCCCCGCTGACGGATGTCGTAGGACACCTGTTGGCGGTGGATCCGGTGGTGCGGGTGCAGACGAAGACGGGCGCAGTCGTCGAATGCGCGGCCGCCGATGTGGTGGCACTGCGGGCGCTGACCGACGCGCCGGTCCGCACGTCGGCGATCCGCGCGCTGGAGCACGCCGCCGCGGCGGCCTGGGCCGGCGTTGAACATGCCCGGTTGGACGGCTGGCTGCTGCGGGCCGGGCACGGAGCCGGCTTCGCCGCCAATTCGGCAGTGCCACTGGATATTTCCGCCCAGCTCAGCTCCATCTCCGCAATCGCCAGTTGGTACAACCGTCGCGGCCTGACCCCGCGGCTCGCGATCCCGGACCGCTTGTTGACCCTGCCGCCAACCCTGGTGAGCGACAACGCCGAGCGGGTGTTGGTGCACGACGTAAGCGAGAGCCACGCTGGCGTGTCGCTCGGTGATGACGGCCACGCTGGCGTCACATTCGGGGAGTTCGCCCGCGCGGCGGTGACCGACGCGCCCGACGGCACCCGCTGGGTGGGCCTGTCCGAGATCCGCGCGGCCGACCACTACCGCGCCGCCAGCCGGGAGTGCGAGGAGCTTCTCGCCTGGGGTGCACGCGGTGGCGCTACCCGCGGCTACCTGGAAGTCGCCGCGCACGACACCGTCACCGCCGGCCTCGCCGAATCCCTGGGTTTCCGACTCCACCACGGCCGCCGCTACTTCGAAGCCCCTTCGGGTGGCTGGGATACCGTCTAGCCATGTCCGACGGCACCGTTGATGGCGGCGACCCGCCGCACCCGGCTTCGCCGCGCTTGCGATCGCCGCTCGTTGATGGCGGCGACCCGCCGCACGTGCGATTAGCGACCTGGAACGTCAACTCGATTCGCTCTCGCCTGGACCGTGTGGTCGACTGGCTGGCCCGCGCCGACGTCGACGTGCTGGCCATGCAAGAGACCAAGTGCTCCGACAGCCAGTTCCCCACCCTGCCATTCCTCGAACTCGGCTACGAGGTCGCACATGTCGGTTTCAATCAATGGAACGGCGTGGCCATCGCCTCGCGCGTGGGCCTGGACAATGTGCAGATCGGATTCGAAGGCCAACCCACTTGGAGCAGCAAGCCGGAGGTGGCCGCCACCGCGGAAGCCCGCGCCCTGGGCGCCACCTGTGGCGGTGTCCGGGTGTGGAGTCTGTACGTGCCCAACGGTCGCGCCCTGGGCGATCCGCACTACACCTACAAGCTGGATTGGCTTGCTGCCCTGCGTGATACGGCGGCAGGCTGGTTACACGACGATCCCAGCGCGCCGATCGCATTGGTCGGTGACTGGAACATCGCCCCAACCGACGAGGACGTGTGGAGTATCAAATTCTTCACCGGCGCCACGCATGTTTCCGAACCGGAACGCCACGCGTTCAATGCCATTGTCGACGCGCAATTCACGGACGTAGTAAGACCTTTCACCCCGGGCCCCGGCGTCTACACCTACTGGGATTACACCCAGCTCCGGTTTCCCAAGAAGCAGGGCATGCGCATCGACTTCATCCTCGCTTCACCGGCATTGGCCGGCCGAGTGGCCGATGCGCAGATCGTCCGCGACGAACGCAAAGGCAAGGCGCCCAGTGACCATGCGCCGGTATTAGTCGACTTCAAACCTGGGTAAATCACGGAGATCGCAGACGACTTCGCGTTGTCTGCGCGTTTCTGACGTGGCAGCATTTCCCGGTGGTAGGTGCGTGAACAATTCTCGTGGCGCTGTTAACTCCCCGTTCGGCGGGTATACATGTGACTACGCGGTTTGCAACCAGAGCGACCGAGGAACCAGGGAGTGATCATGGGTGTCGTCGGAGGGGCAGTCCGTAACGCGGGCAAGACGATCAATCGCGCGGCGGATGCCACCACCGCCGCCGCGGGCGCTGCTGGCGGTGCGGCAGTCAACGGAATCGTCGGTGCGGTAACCGGTGCCGCGGACGGCATCAAGCGTGGAATCAACTCGGGCAGTCATTCGACGCCGGCAGCCGCACTCGCCATCGGTGCGCTTGGCGTGGCCGGGCTGATCGAGTGGCCAGTGCTGTTGGCCGTTGGCGGCGGTGCGTTGGTGCTGCACCGACTGAACGGGAAATCCGGGCCGCCGGCGAAAGCCAATCTCAAACCGGTACCCACCCAGTCGGCGCCACAAAAAGCCGCGCCGCAAAAGTCCGCCGCCAAATCGCCCGCCAAGAAGACGGCAGGACGCCGGGCGGGCGCCGCCGGGTTGCGCAGCACCAACTGACGCCGGAGCCGACTTACGCCGACGCGCGTTGCGACCGCCGGTGCGGCCGTGCTGAACCGTGTGCAGACGGGTCAGGGCAGAGTGCCGCCCTCGCCCTCGGCCGCGGAGCTACCCGGGCCGAAAACCGCGGCGGCCCGCGATGCGTGCGATCGGGCTCCACAATCTCCACGATCCCGACGCGCCACAGAAGCGCATAGAGTTCGAGCAACGGCACGCGCAAAACCGAAGCAACGGACGAAAATATCGGATCGGCCAGGGAGTCGGTCGTCGACATACGTCCGACGGTGACCGGGTCACCCGGCGGGATGGGAAACCCTTCGTTACTGAAAGGCAAATGATGGCGGAAAAGAAAACTCACCGAGCAACGTCTCAGCGCGATGCGGTGGAGAAAGTTCGCGAAGGCGAAACCTTCGTCGTGAAGCTGCCACTCGTCGGTCACATGGAGATTCCGCGGCCCGAACAGCTGGCCTACTACGGCGGTCTGGCAGCCCTGGCTGCCCTGGAGCTCATCGACTGGCCGGTCGCTCTTGTCATCGCGACCGGACATCTGCTGGCCAGCAATCACCACAACCGGCTCCTCGAAGACCTCGGCGAGGCGATGGAAGAGGTCTAGCAGCCGGTTTCAGGGGGGATGCGCTCGTGGACCGTCAGCAACAGACGGTCGAATTGGCTCTGGACGGTGGCTGACATGGGTGGCATGTGGCTGACCTCGTGAATCAGTTGTTTGGCCAACCTGCGTAACTTGACGTTGGTCTCTTGCGAGCGCCACTGCAACACCCGGAACGCCTGGTCGGGGCTGACCCGGTAGACGGCCATCATCACGCCCTTGGCTTGCTCGATAGCCGCGCGGTTCTCGAACAGATCCGGCAGCGCCTCGTCGAGCACTTCTTGACGGCTCTCGTAGCGGGCTTCGTCGAAAGTGCTGGTGAGGTCGATGTAGTAGCCCGCGGTACCCGAGACCGCACCCGACTCGTCCACGATGGAATCGGCCACGACGATCGCATCGTGCACACCGCCGGCCGTATCGACGAACCGGTGCCGGCTCGAGAAAGACTCCCCGGAATGCAACGCGTGCTGGAGTAGGTCCCGGACGTGTTTGCGGTCGTCGGGATGCTTGTGGGACAACATCAGTTCCGTCGTCGGTGCGACCGTCCCGGGTTCGTAACCGTGCATCCGCGCAACCTCGTCGGACCACTCCCACCGCTCACCGTCGAACCAGAACCGGAAGCTGCCGACGTCCAGATGCGAGAGAGCGGTGTCCCCAGTAACGGTGGTCGAGGGCTGCTGCACCTGTTGATCATCGCACTGCGGCGAATGCACCGAAAAGCAATCCGCTCATTGGGAACCGTTTCCGCAGCAAGACCTGGTCATTGGTTTCGTAATCTCGACCACTTCCCCGACGGGGAGGCGCGGATCAGCCGGGGTGAGGGTAACGTCGCGTGCGGGCCATCTGGCCACACCAAAGTAAATACCCGCGGGAGCGCACGCCAGTGTGCTGAGAGGACGGCTTGGGGCCGTCGACCGTACGAACCTGACCGGGTAATGCCGGCGTAGGGAGATGAAAAATGACCGTAACCGTCGAACCATCCGTGACAACCGGACCCATCTGGGGCAGCAGCAAGGCTTACCGCGAAGTAGAGGGCCCAGACGGAACCACACTCCGGGTGCCGCTGCGACGGGTCAACCTGTCCAACGGAGACCACTTCGATCTCTACGACACCTCGGGTCCCTACACCGATCCGGATGCGACGATCGACCTCACGACCGGTCTGCCAGCGCGGCCCGGCGTGGTCCGCGACCGCGGCACCCAACTGCAACGCGCCCGGGCCGGTGAGATCACCGCCGAGATGGCCTTCATCGCCGCCCGCGAAGGCATGCCCGCCGAGTTGGTGCGCGACGAGGTGGCCCGCGGTCGCGCGGTGATCCCGGCGAACCACAACCACCCCGAGAGCGAGCCGATGATCATCGGCAAGGCGTTCAAGGTCAAGGTCAACGCGAACATCGGCAACTCGGCGGTCACATCGTCGATCGGCGAGGAGGTCGACAAGATGGTGTGGGCCACCCGCTGGGGTGCCGACAACATCATGGACCTGTCCACCGGCAAGAACATTCACGAAACCCGCGAGTGGATCATGCGCAACTCGCCGGTACCGGTAGGCACCGTGCCGATCTACCAGGCACTGGAAAAGGTCAACGGCCACCCCACCGAGCTGACCTGGGAGCTCTACCGCGACACCGTGATCGAGCAGGCCGAGCAGGGTGTCGACTACATGACCGTGCACGCCGGGGTATTGCTGCGGTACGTGCCGCTGACCGCCAAGCGGGTCACCGGCATCGTCAGCCGCGGCGGCTCGATCATGGCGGCCTGGTGCCTGGCACACCATCGAGAGTCCTTCCTGTACACCAACTTTGAAGAACTCTGCGACATCCTGGCCCAATACGACGTCACCTTCTCCCTCGGTGACGGGCTGCGGCCGGGTTCGATCGCCGACGCCAACGACGCCGCGCAGTTCGCCGAGCTCCGCACCCTGGGCGAGCTGACCAAGATCGCGAAAGCCCATGGCGTGCAGGTGATGATCGAAGGCCCGGGCCACGTCCCGATGCACAAGATCGTGGAGAACGTGCGGCTGGAAGAGGAACTGTGCGAGGAGGCTCCCTTCTACACGCTGGGCCCGCTGGCCACCGACATCGCACCGGCCTACGACCACATCACCTCGGCGATTGGCGCGGCCATCATCGCCCAGGCCGGTACTGCGATGCTCTGCTACGTGACGCCCAAGGAACACCTGGGGTTGCCGGACCGCAATGACGTCAAGGTCGGCGTGATCGCCTACAAGATCGCCGCTCACGCAGGCGATCTGGCGAAGGGTCACCCCCACGCCCAGGACCGCGACAACGCGCTGAGCATGGCGCGCTTCGAGTTCCGCTGGAACGACCAGTTCGCGCTGTCGCTGGATCCCGACACCGCCCGGGAATACCACGACGAGACGCTGCCCGCCGAACCGGCCAAGACGGCGCACTTCTGCTCGATGTGTGGGCCGAAGTTCTGCTCGATGCGCATCACGCAAGATGTCCGCGACTACGCCGCTAAGCACGGCCTGGAGACCGAAGAGGACATCGAGGCCATGTTCGCCACCGGGATGGCGGAGAAGTCGGCCGAATTCGCCGACCACGGCAACCGGGTGTATCTGCCGATCACGCAGTGAAATACCTGCCGCTGCCCGCGCCGGGCACGACGCCGCGGCGGGTGCTGTCGATCGCCGGATCGGACTCCGGGGGCGGCGCGGGCATCGAGGCCGATATGCGCACCATCGCGATGCTGGGTGGGCATGCGTGCATCGCGGTTACCGCGGTTACTGTTCAGAACACCTTGGGAGTAAAGAGCTTTCACGAGGTTCCCGACGACGTCGTCGCCGGCCAGATCGAAGCGGTGGTCACCGACATCGGCATCCAGGCCGCCAAGACTGGGATGTTGGCGTCGTCGCGCATCATCGAAACCGTGGCCGAGACCTGGCGCCGGCTCGGATTGACGGTTCCACTCGTCGTCGACCCGGTTGCGGCATCCATGCACGGCGATGCGCTGATGGCGCCGCCGGCCCTGGATTCGCTTCGTGGCCAACTGTTCCCGTTGGCCACGCTGGTCACGCCGAACCTCGACGAGGTGCGCCTGCTGGTCGGTATCGACGTCGTGGACGCCGAATCGCAGCGCGCGGCGGCGAAGGCCCTGCACGCGCTGGGCCCGCAGTGGGTGCTGGTCAAGGGCGGTCACCTGCGGTCGTCGCAACGCAGCTGCGACCTGCTTTACGGTGGCGCCGATTTCCACGAGTTCGATGCGCAGCGGATCGCGACCGGCAACGACCACGGCGGTGGTGACACGCTGGCCGCCGCGGTCGCCTGCGCGCTGGCCCATGGGTTCACCGTGCCCGACGCCGTCGACTTCGGGAAGCGATGGGTCACCGAATGCTTGCGTGCCGCCTACCCGCTCGGCCACGGCCACGGCCCGGTCTCACCGCTATTTCGGCTGACATGACTGCCGTGAATCTCGACCAGATCGCGGGCATCGCGCACGAACCTGTGGGTGACCACAAGGGCGGCCCACAAGGGATAGTGGTGCTCACCCACGGCGCTGGAGGAAACCGGGACTCTGAACTGCTGCAACGGATTTGCGACGAATGGGCCGGGCGCGGCTGGCTGGCCATACGCTACAACCTGCCCTACCGCCGGCGCCGCCCGAAAGGTCCACCGTCGGGCTCAGCAACCACCGACCGCGCCGGAATCGTCGAGGCGATCACCTTGTGCCGCTCGCTTACCGACGGCCCGCTGATCGCCGGTGGACATTCCTACGGAGGTCGGCAGACATCGATGGTGGTCGCCGAGGCCAACCCGGCGCAGGTCGACGTCTTGGCGTTGTTTTCCTATCCGGTCCATCCGCCGGGGAAGCCGGAGCGCCCCCGCACCGAACATCTGCCCGACATCACCGCGCCTACCGTGTTCACCCACGGAACATCGGACCCCTTCGGCACGCCGGCCGAGGTGCGCGATGCCGCGGCGCTGATCAGCGCACCGATCGAAGTAGTCGAAATCACCGGCGCCCGACACGACTTGCGCTCAAAGACCCTCGACGTGCCCGCGCTCGCGGTCGACGCGGCGCTACGGCTGTTGCCCTGAGGCGTTACTGCCCCAGCGCTGGGCACGTGGTCGGAAGCACCAGGATCGCGGGCCACAGCACCGCAGCTTCACCGAACGCGGCGATGTCCGCGTTCGCGGGCACGACACCTGTCCATTGGTTTTGCAACGCTTGAACCTTGTCGGGGTGGATGACGGCCCAGAAAAATCCGAAGATGAGGTAGGGCACCGCGATCCACATCGCCAACTCGATGAGCGCTTGCACCGACACCGGATGGGCGAGCGCGCGCCGAATTCCGGCAAAAGACGACGCCAAACCGTGCATGCCCCCACGATAATTTAAGGAACCGGCGGCCTCGCGATGTTTGGAAGGAGTGAGGTAGTTGCTCACTAAGCTTCGGCAGTTGCTGAACTACGAGATGACGGTGGCCGAGTGGATCGCGCTCGCGGTGCTGCTGGGGATTCCATACTCCATCGTCGGGCTGATCTGGTCCTCGACACACACCGACCATCTTCGCGGTATGCAGGGCGCGGACCTGGTGGTGTCGTTTCTGGGCTCGATCGTCTCCTGGCCGGTGCTGCTGTTCTCCAACGTCTGCATGACATGACGCTCACCGCAATTTAGTCAGTCCAAACTGGACAGTTTTAGCTGCCCAGTTTAGCGTGGTGACATCGATGACATCGGCGAGTCCGCCGCAACGGCCGCCCGAGATATTCGAGTGATGTTCAGCCGCCTACGACGTCGGTTGCGAGATGTCGAGGTTCGCAACGATCTGACCCCGTCACAGACAGCGGCACTCACCCGGCTCTGGAAAGAGGGACCATCGTCGGCCAGCGAGTTGGCCGGCGCAGAACGGGTACGTCCCCAGTCGATGGCAACCATACTGGCCGCCCTGGGCCAACGCGGACTCATCGAGCGCACGCCCGAC
The DNA here is from genome assembly GCA_963712615.1 of uncultured Actinomycetota bacterium. Classification (GTDB taxonomy): domain Bacteria; phylum Actinomycetota; class Actinomycetes; order Mycobacteriales; family Mycobacteriaceae; genus Mycobacterium. Next base: position 4,421,415 of record CAVQIO010000002.1, on the reverse strand, counting down.
CCCGAAGATGGTCGGCGCCAAGTGGTCTCGTTGACCGAGGCCGGCCGTCAGCGCGCCGAGAGCGATCGCCAAGTGCGAGAGGAGTGGCTGGCTCGCGCCTTGCAGGAGCGTTATTCCGAAGCCGAGCGTCGCATCATGCTCGACGCGCTATCACTGCTCGAACGATTGACCGAATCATGAAAGGGCACTGTTTGCAATGGAATTCGGTACCTCAAGACCGTGGAACGCTACGCCGAGCTGGGAATTGAGATGATCAACGCCGGGCCGGTCCCCGGCAACCCCGACCCGGTCGGCTTCATCCGCCGTCTCGGCGACGAACTGATTCCACGACTCGATGAGATCGGCTGAGCACCAAGCACTTAGGCGGCGATGCCCGGGATAGCAGGCGGCGCAACGGTGTCGATGGTGAGGACCACGGCGGGCGCGCCCGAATAGTGGTGGTGTTCTTCAAAACCCCCGCTGACCAGCGAGAGGATCCCGCCAATAACGCCGAAGACGATCAGGACCGCACCGATAGCTATTCCAGCAATGGCCAACCCGCGACCGCCCTCACCGGTCTGCTTGATCTTGTTCAGTGCGAGAACGCCGAAGATGATGCCCAAGATGGGACCGATGCCGCAGAGCCACCCCAACAACGAGCAGACCAGCGACGCGATGGCCATGCCGTTGGTGCCGGCGGCTTGCGGGTAAGCTGCGCCCGGTGGAGGCGGATAACCCTGCCCCGGTGGGGGATAACCCTGCGGCGGTGGGTAACCGGCTCCCGGTGGAGGCGAATAACCCTGCCCCGGCGGGGGATACCCGGAGCCGCCCGGAGGCGGAGGATAGTTGGGCGGTTCTTCCGTCACGAACGCCTCCTGAGATCGAGTGGCCTATACTTTACGCTGCGCGTGCTGCCTTGTCGCGCAGGAATTTTCTCGCTCAGCCGGGATAGCGCGAGTAGCACGCGTCCATGTTCCCGGCCACGCCGCCACGGAATGCCGCTATGCGTGTGAAGCCGGCCGGCACGCTGGTCCCGTCAGCGTCACTGGCAACCATGTGGTTGGTGAGCAAACCGGCGACGGCTTCGTCGAGATCGCCGGCGGTCAACAAGAGCTCCTTGTGGGAGGGCGTGTCGATCGGTTCGGCCATCTTGCGGTGCACCACACCGGTCAGGCACGCGGTCCGCAGCGCGGTCCATGGGCTCTGCATCGGCAGACCGCGTTCGTGCTGCACCGCAAGCGCGTATCTCGACATCACCATCGACAAGGCGGTGTCATCGCCTTGCGGCAAGGTGTGTTCCCTCTCGGCAGAGACCTTCGCGACCGTCGCCAGCCCGGACAGGTCGACCATGATGGTGTTGGTGGCCGGGCAGTAGGACGCCGGCGGACTGGGTTTCGCATCCGGGCAACCCTCCGTCTTGAAGGACAGGGTCGGCGGATTCTTCGGCGAGAACACCTTTCCCAGCAGCTCCATCAGCGTCGACAAAGTGTCTTCGTTGATCGCGACCTCACCAGTCTCCGGGTCTCCGTTGGGATCGGTCTGCAACCCCTTAGGCAGGTCACCGCGGCGCCCCGCGATTTCCTGCTGGTTGATCCCGGCGCAGGCCGACGCGCCACTGATGAAGCCCATCTGGAAGGCACTGACCCGATCCAGCGCCGACCCATGCTCGTCGTCGTTGTCCGTGTCGGAATCCATCACCGGGTCACGGGTGGTGATGATCCCGGCCAGCACATGGTCCAGCCCGTCGGCGGTGCTCAGCGTGAAGCGCGCGGACTTGCCAGCGGCAACCCAATACAGGTAGACGCCCGCGAAGCAGTCGGCCTGCTGTTCACGAACGATGGTGAGGTCCTTTTTCGTGACCAGTTTCGCCATCTGCTGCAGGGCGTGTCCGAACTCGTGCGCCAACACGCCGGTGACGGACATGTCGCCGAAATAGCGTTGCGCGACAGGCATGAACACCCCGCGATCCCAAGCGACCAAGTTGCAGCGGGATGTGAGAAAAGCGTTGACGAGCTTGTACGTTTCGTTGTGGCAAACGATGGGACTGCTCGGATCGTTAGAGTCGTACGAGACCAGTTTGGCGACCGGAAGAAACGTTCCTTTCAGCGACTGGCTGTACGTCGATTTCCAGTAGTCCTCGATATCGGTAACCGACAGCAACGACAACTTGTCGATCGCCCCGTTGTCGGTGTTGACCACCGTGCCGGTCGAACCTGGTCCATTCGCGCGCGGCCCGCTGGGACCGTTGGTAGCGGGAAGATCACCCACACGGAAAGGGTCGTTGAGCATCGACAGGGACCGCCCCTCGACGACGGTAGTACAGCCAGCTACCACAAGTAGCACCCCCGTACAGGCAAGTACCGCCCTCAGCGAACAAATTACAGTACTCCTGTGCCCACCCTGCGACCGACGTCGATTTTGCCCACGGCTCATCATGACCAACCTCATCCCGACCGGCTGCACGGCAGCAGCAAAGGGTTCTCATTCTAGATCCGCCGGTTGACGGGCGTAGCAAAAGACGAGAGACCCAGCAAACGCAGCTAGGGTACCCGGGTCCGGTGCCGTTTGTCGTGGGGCGGGACGCCGTTGACACCCCCAACCGACTCGGCGTAGCTTCCCACCGCGAATGCCACGCCAGAACCCATGACTGCCAATGCTTCCCGGTTGATGTGCTCGACGGTGTCCCGGGGGCCCTGGAAATTGGGATCGAACCCGACGCCGACCTGACCGCCCCATAGGCGTGCTTGCACAGTAGTTTTCAGCTGCGATGCCCCGGTGCTCATGCCGCCGATCGGCACGCCCGCGATCATGAACGGGTGATAGTCGGTCCGGGTACCCAACGGCATGTCGGCGGGCCGCTTCCCGGCCAAATTCAGATAGCCGGACAGCGTGCGCTCGATGCCGGCCGACCCTTCGGGCACGTCACCGAAAGCGATCCCCTGTCCGGGCGGACCGGACTGATCGCCGTCATCGGTGAAGAAGCCGGCGTTGGGTGAACCGAGCAGATTGAAGTTCAGGTACATCGCGATGTCGTTGAGTTGCTCGTCATCCAGGCCGAACACGTAATCCATCACGCCGTCGAGGCCGCCCTCGTCGGCTCCCCAGAACACGAAGCGCACCGCGTTGTTCACCGGTGCCAACGGGCCCAGCTGCAGCGCGGTTTCCAGCACCGCCGCCACCCCGGACCCGTTGTCGTTGATGCCCGGACCGCTACGGGTGCCGTCGAGATGTGCACCGACCATGATCACGTCTTTTGTCGAGCCGGTCTTGGTCTGCGCCAGCACGTTTCGGGACGTGATCTTGACGTTCTCGGCGTCCAGCACCAGGCGTACCGGTGCGGTGGTGCTGGCCAGCGCACTGCCACCGTGGCTACCCACCACGGCAACCGGCATGGTCAGCTGCGTGAAGTAGCCGGGGTTGAACAACCTGGGCGGGGCGCCCTGGCCGTTGGGCGCGCTGACCACGATCATGGCCGATGCTCCCTTGGCCCTCGCGCTGTTCTGCTTCTCAACCACCGAGCATCCAGCGTCGTCGACGACGGCGATCGCACCCGCGGGCAACGCGGACGGGTAATCGCTCACCGCGCAGCCCGACGGTTTGGTGGGCCGCACCGGTTGGCCGGTGAGACCGCCGGGCGGTGTCCGGACCAGCAGTGAGGCCTGGTCGATCGGATAGTTACTGCCGGCAACCGTCAGCGACGGCTTACCCGGTGATACCGCATGCAGCCGATCGAACTGAGGCGTTGCTACCTCGAATCCTTTGCCGCGCAAGACCTTTGCGACGTACTCGACGCTGGCGTCGTAGCCCGGCGTCCCCGCTGACCGGTTCCCCTTGTTGGCGTTGGCGATATCTTGCAGCGCGCGCAAGTGGACGAACATCCCGTCCGCGGTGACCTTCGCGGCCAGGCCACGACCCAGATCGGGTGCCGCGGCGGGCGCAGCCGGTCGTGGTGCGGCGCAGCCCGCCAGCAGGCCGGCCGTCAGCACCGCCGCGCTCAGCCGGCGCAGCCTGGGGTCACCGGCACGCGTCATGGCTTTGCGAGCACGTGGCGGGTGCGGTCCCCCGCGATCGGAACCCCGTTTCGTCCGCTGAGGTCCTGTGCGTACAGAGCCACCGCGTAGGCGACGCCGGCGCCGTTGATCCCCAGCGAGGTGCGGTCGATGTGGTCGAGGGTGTCGGTTTTCTTGTGATAGTTGGGATCGAACGGCTCATCTGCCGCCCCGCCCCACAGCTTTGCTTGGTCGCCGGACTTCTTGGCTTCCGCACCCGAGAACAGGCCGCCCGCCGGGATACCGGCCAGGGTGAAACCGTCGTAGTCGGAGCGACCGTCGAACGAGGTGTCCTGCGCGGTCTTGCCCGCCGACTTCAGGTAGGCGACCAGCGTGCGTTCGATACCGGCCGAGCCTTCCGGTACCAGTGGTTGGCCGCGGCTTTCCATCGGCAGGGATTGGTCTCCGTCATAGGTGAAGTAGCCGGGGTTCAGCGAGGCGAGCATGTCGAAATTCAGGTACAGCGCAATGTTTTTGAGGGCGTCGAGATTCAGCGATTCGACGTAGTTGCGCGATCCGATCAATCCGAGTTCCTCAGCACCCCAGAAACCGAAGCGCACCGCATTATGCACTTGCGGCGAATTCCCCAGCTGCACTGCGGTTTCCAAGATTGCGGCCACACCAGAGCAGTTGTCGTTGATACCCGGGCCCTCGGCCACGCTGTCCAGGTGCGCGCCCGCCATCACCACATCGGTGGGCGATCCCGTCTTGGTCTGCGCGATCACATTGCGGGCCTTGAAGCTGTGACTGCCGGCGTTCAGCTTGATCGTGGTCGGCCCGGGCTGAGCGCGCAGCTGCATCCCCGCGGACTTGGTCACTCCCACCGCCGGAATCTTCACCACGGTGTCTGCCCCCAGCGTGCCGCCCATCTGCTCCTCGTCAACGTTGTCGGCGACGATCATCGCCACGGCCCCACGCTGCGCCGCGGCGTCCTCCTTCTTCGCGAACGGGCAGCTGCCGCGCTCCAGCAGCACGACCGCGCCCTGCACCGCAAGGTGGTCGTAGTCCGACGGCGCACAGCCCTGGCCATTGCCCGTCGACACGACCAGCAACGGCCCGCTCACCCCGTCGCCCCCGGTGCCGAGGCTGTAGTCGAGCGCATGCGCCTCGACGGTCTTGCCGCCAACGGTGACCGCCGGCTTTTCGGCGTGAAAAACGCGCGCCGAAAACTCTGGAGTCTGCACGTCAAAACCGTTGTTGCGCAACGTATTCACCACATAATCAACGCTGGCTTCATACCCGGGGGTGCCGACTGCACGGGTGCCGTTATTGGCGTTGGCGATGTCTTGAAGCTTTGTCAGGTGCGCCATCATCGCGTCGGCCGTGACCTTCTTGTGCACTGCCGTGGCGAAGTCGGTCGCGGCGGGGTCGCTCGCCTGCCCGGAGTTAGCCGAGCCATGGAAGCAGCCGGTCGAAACCGCGGCGAGGGCGACCGTGGCGAGCATTGCCGGCAGCGTCCGTGATTTGTTCACCATCGCGCCCAAGGTTAGACGCCCGTGGGCCGTCAGCGCACCCGGCTCACCGCGGCATCACATCAGACATGCAGCCCGCTGAATGGGGCAAACGGAATGTTGCGCACCACAAACCAAACCAGCACCAACGACAGCGTCACCATGGCTGCCCAGCGCTGGTGTTGCCAGCTCCGGATCCGTCTGCCCGTCATGCGGCCGTAGGTCCAGACCAGATACGCCCACACCAACAGCACGACCGCCACCAGGCCTAGTGCATTGAACCTGGCGGCGGCCATCAGATTGCCGTGCAAAAGCGAATACAGCATGCGCAGGCTGCCGCATCCGGGACAGTCGATCCCCAGCAACGCCTTGGTGGGACATACCGGCAGGGGGCCACCCTGGGTGGTCGGATCGCCCACCCAGGTGGCAGCACACGCAAACATCGCGGTCGCGGCGACCACCAGGGGGCGCCGAGCCCAAGCGGGAGCTGCCGCTGGTCGATCACCGGAAGCGCAATCCCTTTAGAGCATCGCGGCCAGTGCCGCAGGGGTTGAGGTGTCGGCGGTCAGGGCAATGATGCCCAGCGCGATGCCGTAGAGGACAGCGCTCACAACCGCGGCGATGACCGACCACTTCACCCATTTCTTGGCGGCGTCGGCGGATGCCTGTGCCTCGGCGTACTGACCCTGCGCCCACAATCCGCTCACCTGAGTGGATTTGACGATGGCCACGATGCCGAACGGCAGGCAGCAGAACACCGTTGCCAAAATGGACCACACCAAATAGTTATCCGGCGCTTGCCCAGCGGGCGGCTGCTGCGGCGGATAGCCGAGGGGTGGCGGTTGTGCAGTCATGAATTCTCCAGTCACGAGAAGTTAGCTGGCGTGAAGCGGTGCTTACCCTACCCGAGCGGAGTACTAAGGGCACTAGGTACGCGAAAAACAGTTACGCCAGGTCCTCGGCCTCGGCAGCACCCCAGCGGCCCGGCACGCAGCCATCTCGCATGGCTAGCGGATCCGTTAGCCAAATACGTTGTGTAGCCATCATTTTCCAACGTCATCGGGAAATGCCAACGCCGTACGCGAATGATGCCCAGAAAGACAATGTCCATTGGAATCTATTACATAGCTACGACAGCGCCCTACAGTCGGTAGATGGCTTATCTCACCAACGCGCTGCATGCCGCAACGGCTGCGGCGCTTGTGGGCGGTTTCGCGTTTGCGGGCGCCGCGCCGGCGACCGCCGACCCCACTACCGGTACCGCCACGGATATCAACACGTTGGCCAGTGCGCTCTCGAAGGGCTATGGCCTGAACAACTGCACCGCCCAGGCGGTTCCCACTGGCGCGCTGGCCTACCTACAGTGCGGACAGAGCCCCGACCCCAGCGGGCCGATACTGGGCAAATACTTTCTGTTCGGCAATGGCAACGATCTGGCCAGCTCATTCAAGGGCGTCATCGGGGGTGACACCCTGAGCAACTGCGGGGATGCTCCCTCACCTGCGCCATGGCATCAAGGCAGCTCCACCACCAACGCGGGATCGGTAGCGTGTGGGACTTTTCAGAGCCATGCCGAGATCATTTGGACCAATGACGCCAAAGACATGCTGGGCCTGATCCGCGCCTCCAGCGGTGACGTGTCCTCGCTCTACCAGTGGTGGCGAAACAATGGCTGACCTTTACAGTTGAGCCGCAAAGGATTCCACCTCCGCACCGGCGGCCCGCCCTTCAGTCGTTCGAAGTTGCTCGAGTTATGGGAATGATGCCGGTGGAAACGATATTCGGCGGAATGGGTTGCATAGCTGGGGTTTACCCCTACGATCATTCTCGCGGCGAAAAAAGTCGCCAGAGCAAACTTCCGAGGATAGACAAATTCAGGAGTCGAGGATGCCTTACCTGACCAACACTCTGCGAGCCGCGACGGCCGCAGCCTTCACAGCGACCTTTTTCTGTGTTGGTACTGCCACCGCGACCGCGGGCCCCATCGACACGCTCACCAGCGCGTTGTCGAAGGGCTACACCAGCACCAACTGCTCGCCCCAGGCGGTGGCCGACGTGCAGGGCTCCTTTAACGCCCCTGTGGTAGCGGTGCTGCAGTGCGGACAGAACTCCGATTCCGCCGGTCCGATGGGCGGCAAGTATTTCCTGTTCGGCAGCAGCGCCGACACGGCCAGCTCGTTCACCAAGCTCATCAGTAGCGATACCCTCACCAACTGCGGGGACGCCAAGTCGCCGACCACATGGCACCAGGGCAACTCCGACTCGGCCGGACAAGTGGCGTGCGGGACAGATTCCGGTCAGGCCGAGGTCCTCTGGACCGTCGACTCCAAGAACGTGCTGGCCTTCGTCCGCGGATCCAACGCAGACACTGCCGCCCTGTACAAGTGGTGGCAGGCCAACGGCTGAGTTTTATAGCTGGGCTGCAACAACTTCCGCCACCGCGCGCATCCCGGCGCTGTTCGGGTGCAACGGTGCGGGCCGACCCGGTAGCGGGACAATGTATTTCGCTGGCATGGTCGTCCAGGGTTCAGCAGACCATGCATGATGTTGACGGCTGGCCTCAGCGGCGCCGACGACCTCACAGCCGGTCGCCGAGGCCGCGTCAGCCGTAAGTCGTTCCAGGGTGGCAGCCACGTGGCGGCCCAGGTCGGCGTCCGCCTGCGACAGCGGCGGGGCAGACACCTCCGCGGGCGGCAGCATCGTCAGGTAATCGACGAAGAAAACCCGTGCCTGCGGGGCGCGTTCGCGTACCGCTTTTCCGACCGCACATAAGGAATCGAACACGTCGGCCAGTGCCCGATCGCGTGCGCCGCCGTCGAGCAGTTCGGCTATCCGCGTGCCCAGCAGCGGCAGCCGCCGGGCGGGTCGCGGCAGCGCCGCTGCCATCAGCAGTGGAACGTAGCCAACGTCGTTGCCACCGATCGTGACGGTGACCAGCGCCTCCGAGCCGTCCAGTGCGCTGATCTGGGGCGGCGCGGAATGCTGCTCCTCGGCGAGGATGTGGGCGGTGGTCGCGCCGGAGAAGGTGACGTCAACCAACTCGAGGTTCATCCGATCGGCGACCAGATGCGGGTAATTGCGCGCGGATCGGCCCGACCATCGGGGCGCGCCAGGGGCGCGTGGCGAGATGCCAGGACCGGCAGCCATCGAACTACCGAGTGCTACATACCGTTTCGGTGGACTCTTCGCTTCGCTCATCGCCCGGCTGTTTTCATCGTTGCGGACTGGATGCCTGCGCCCAGAAGCGTTTCGGGATTCGCCCGGCGCGTCGCGCCAGATAGCCGGCGGTTACCGCGGCCGCCATTGCGGCGGCCATCGCGGCCGGATCGGTGGCCCGGGTCACCGCGCTGGCCAATAGCACGGCGTCACAGCCCAACTCCATCGCCAGCGCGGCGTCGCTCGCGGTGCCGATGCCGGCATCGAGAACCACCGGAATACCGGCCCGGGAGACGATCATCTCGATGTTGTGTGGGTTGGTGATGCCGAGGCCGGTTCCGATCGGCGAGCCCAACGGCATCACCGCGGCGCAACCGGTGTCCTCCAGCCGACGGGCCAGCGCGGGGTCGTCGTTGGTGTATGGCAGCACGACAAATCCGTCGTCGACCAATTGCTCTGCCGCCCGGACTAATTCGACCCCATCGGGCAGTAGCGTTCGTTCGTCGGCGATCACTTCGAGTTTGACCCAGTTGGTGCTGAGCGCCTCGCGGGCGAGCTGGGCGGTGAGCACCGCTTCGGCCGCGCCACGGCACCCCGCGGTATTGGGCAGCGGTGTGATGCCGAGCCGGTTGAGCAGGGCCAGCAATCCGGTACCGCCCTCGGAGTCGACCCGGCGCATCGCGACAGTGGTCAGCTCGGTGCCCGAGGCGATCAGCGCCTCCTCCAGCACCGCCTGGCTCGTCGCTCCCCCGGTCCCCATGATCAGCCGCGAAGAAAAGCTGCGGTCCGCGATCGTTAACTTGGTTTCCGTCGCCTGACGATGCGGGCCAGCCTGGCCCGCTGTGGGGGCACCTCCCGCTTGCGAGGGAGAGGGGGACAAATCAGACCTAGCCACCCTGCACCGCCGTCAGTATGTCGAGCCGCACCGGCTCACCGGGAAGTTCCGAAACTCTTGTCGTCCAAGAGGATCGGGGCAGGACGGAGAGGTCTAGCGCCACCGCGATACCCCGTTCCGGAAAGCCCAGCGACTCCAGCAAACCAGCAACTGTGGTCTGCCCGTCGACTTCGACTGTCTTTTCGTTGACTAGCACGATCATGAGTGGACTCCAACCGGAATAAGTTCGGACACAATTTGTTGGGCGGTCCACGGCGCCAGCAGAAAACCTGACCGGCCGTGCCCGGCGGCAACCAGAGTGCGTTCGTCCAGGCGTTGCACGAGGGGCAGATTATCCGCCGTCATCGGGCGCAGTCCGGCGGCGCACTCGGCCAACTCGTACTCGCCCAATGCCGGCAGCACCGCGCACGCGTCCTCCAGCAGGTCACGTACTCCGGACACGACCGGCGCCGTGTCGCGTCCGTGCTCATACTGCGTCGCGCCAACGACCACTCCGTCCGCACGCGGCACCATGTACACCTGGCGCCCGTGCACACGAGCACGAATCACCCTGCGCAGCAACGGCATGCATCCCTTGCGCCAACGCAGGCGAAGCACCTCGCCCTTCACCGGGCGCACCGGCAGCCCGGGCCATAGCGCCGGTGCGTCAATCCCGTTGGCGATCACCGCCGCGTCACCCTCGACCCGCGACAGATCATGCGCCGGCGGTGCCCACTGAATTCCGAGACGTTCGCAGTCCGCCGACAGCGCCTCGAGGACCGCGCGGTTGTCCACTGCCAGTTCGGTGGGCGCTCGAAAGCCGTGTCGGATGCCTTGCGCGAGCAGGGGTTCGACGTCACGCGCCGCCGACTCCCAGATCACCGGATGTCCCTGGCCGGCCAGCCAGTCGGCAACGGTGTGCAGGTCGGTGACGTCGGCGCGGTCGACGGCCACCACCAGCGACTCGCGGGCGGTGATCACCTCCGGCGGCAGTCCATCCAGGTAGCCGCCCTCACGCCACATCCGCAGCGACTCCAGGCCCAGCCGCAACAATCGTTCTTCGCCGGGCCAAGCTTCGCTGTGCGGGGCCAGCATGCCGCCGGCGACCCAGGATGCGCCTTGCTCGCCGGTGCGGTGCACCCGCACCGACCATCCGGCCCGCGCTGCCTGGCGCGCCACCGACAGTCCGATGACGCCGCCGCCGATGACGGCCAAACACCCGGTCGGTGGACCCAATACGTTCGTTGGCATCCTTGGCCTCCCTTCGCCGGCATGATCCGGATCAGGTGTGACGGTAACGGCAGCTCCGGTTGCCCGGCTGTGCCCACTCTCAGCCCCGCAGCTCGCCCGGGACTCCCGTGTCTGGCAGTTCTTCGGGTTCTACGCTAGCGCGCTAGCGTCGCGGTGTGCACCAACCTGTTACCCGTCTTACCTCCGCCAGGCTGTATTTGTGTACCGACGCCCGGCGCGAGCGCGGCGACCTGGCCCAATTCGCCGATGCCGCCTTGGCCGGCGGGGTGGACATCATCCAGCTGCGCGACAAGGGCTCGGTCGGTGAACAGCGGTTCGGCCCGCTGGAGGCGCGCGACGAGCTGGAGGCCTGCGCGATCCTCGCGGACGCGGCCCGCCGGCACGGTGCGCTGTTCGCGGTCAACGATCGGGCCGACATTGCCCACGCGTCCGGCGCCGACGTGCTGCATCTGGGCCAGGGCGACCTGCCGCCGGCCGTCGCCCGCGAGATCGTCGGGCCGGACACGGTGATCGGACTGTCCACCCACGACGCGGACCAGGTGGCGGCGGCCGCCGACAGCCCGGAAGCAGAGCAAGCCGACTATTTCTGCGTCGGACCGTGCTGGCCCACGCCCACCAAACCGGGTCGCGCGGCACCGGGCCTGGGACTGGTCCGCGCCGCCGCGCAATTGGACTCGGCACGCGGAAGCGGCAAGCTTTGGTTCGCGATCGGGGGCATCGACGCGCAGCGGCTGCCCGAGGTGCTCGAGGCCGGCGCCCAGCGCATCGTGGTGGTGCGCGCGATCACCGCCGCTGAAGACCCCCGCGCCGCGGCGCAGCAGCTCAGGTCAGCGCTTCTAGCAGCGAATTGATCCGGGGACTGAACTGCGACGGCACCTGATCCGCATCGCCGGGCATGCACCAGACGAAGACTCCGGTTTCGATCTCCATGGTGCGCGGCAGATGCTGACGCCGTTGGTCGCCGTGGCCCAGCGGAACCAGCGCCGGGGCGGTGCGCAGCCGTTGCCAGCTCGCGGCGAAGCCGGGATGCAGCGGCAGGTCGGCCACCTCGTTCTCGTCGACCCAGCGCAGCTCGGCGCTTTCCCGGTTGGGCACCGTGTGCAGCAACTCGCCGGCGTCGGCGACCACGGTGGTGTAAGTCCAGTGCGTACCGCCGAGCCCGGCGATCTGTGCGGTGACCACCGTCGCCCGGACCGCGAGGCGCTCGGCGAGCAGGCCGGCCTCTTCGTGAGCTTCGCGGACCGCCGTCTCCTCCGGAGACTCGTGACTGTCCCGGGCACCACCGGGCAACGCCCAAGTGCCGCCCTGGTGGCTCCACACCGCTCGATGCTGCAGCAGCACCGCGGGGGTACCGTCGGGTCGTGGCGCCCGCAGCAGCAAACCGGCCGCGCCGTACCGACCCCAGTAGTGGGCGCCGTTGTCGGATACCACCCATCCGTCACCGTCGCCATGCACGCGTTCAGGATATGCAGGCGATCGCCGAAATTGGGTCCGCCTCCCCCATCCGCCCCGACATTCTCTTAGAATTCGCTTATACAGGTTCGAGCAGCGCATTTCAGTGGCCGAGAAATGAGGTTTGAACAGACGTGACGGTTGAGCTGGCGCACCCGACGACCGAGCCGCAAGGGTCGCGGTCGCCGGGCGAACCGGCCCACCCCCGCTGGTGGTTCATCTCGACGACTCCGGGTCGCATCTTGACGATCGGCATCGTCCTGGCGGCGCTCGGGGTCTCCAGCGCGTTTGCCACCTCGACGACCATCAACCACCGCCAGCAAGTGCTGTCGACCGTGCTCAACCACACCGAGCCGCTGTCATTCGCGGCCGGACGGCTTTACACCACGCTGTCGGTGGCCGACGCCGCGGCGGCCACCGCGTTCATCGCGCAAGCCGAGCCGTGGCCGGTGCGCATGCGCTACGAACAAGCCATCACCGACGCCGCGGTGGCCGTGGCCAGGGCGTCCAGCGGGATCGACGATCAGCCGCTGGTGCAGCTGCTGGGCAAGATCAACGCCGAACTGGCCGTGTACACGGGGTTGATCGAGATAGCGCGGACCAACAACCGGGAAGGCAACCCGGTCGGGTCGTCGTACCTGTCGGAGGCCTCGGGCCTGATGCAGTCGACGATCCTGCCCGATGCGGCGCAGCTCTATCAGGCGACGTCAGATCGGGTGGACGCGGAAACCACCGCCTCTACCCACTTTCCGGCTCCGGTGGTCCTCGTCATTGCCACCACGATTGTGTTCGGCGTGTTCTCGCATCGCTGGCTAGCCCGGCGGACCAGGCGACGGATCAACCCGGGCCTGGTCGTGGGCGCGCTCGGTATTCTCGTCATGGTGGTGTGGGTCGGAACTGCGTTAACAATCTCCACGACTGCCAGCCGTAGCGCCAAAGACACGGCGGCCGAGTCGCTCAAGACCGTGACCAACGTGGCGATCACCGCGCAGCAGGCCCGAGCCGACGAGACGCTGTCGCTGATTAGGCGCGGCGACGAACAGATCCGGAAGCAGTCGTTCTATCAGCGCATCGACTACATGCACGACCAGATCAACCGGTACATGGCCCGCAGCGACGCCGTCGACAAGACCGATCTGCAAGGTGCTGACCAGCTTTTGGTCCGCTGGCGGCAAGCCAACGACCGGATCAACTCCTACATCTCGGTCGGCAACTATCGCGCCGCCACCCAGATCGCGCTGGGCAGCGCCGAAGACGACTCGACCCCCGCGTTCGACAAGCTCGAAGATCAGTTGGGCAAGGCCATGACCCAATCCCGCACGCACCTGCGCAACGACGTGATCAACGCGCGCAGCGGGCTGTCCGGCGCCCAGGTCGGAGGTGTGGTGCTCAGCCTGGGTGCCGCCCTCGCGGTGGCCCTGGGCCTGTGGCCGCGGCTGAAAGAGTATCGGTAATGAACCGTCTGCCCAGGATCCGCGGGGCGTGCGCCGTGGTCGCCACGGCGATCGTGCTGGCGGGTTGCGGGCGCACCGAATCGCTGACCGTGGCCACCGCACCGACGTTGCCGCCGCCCACTCCCGTCGGCATGGAGCAGCTGTCGGCAGAACCGGTGCTGCCGCCGGACGATTCCGGCCAGGATTGCAACGCCACCGCCAGCCTGCGCCCGTTCCCCACCAAGGCCGAGGCCGACGCATCGGTGGCTGCCATCCGGGCCCGCGGCAGGCTGATCGTCGGGCTTGACATCGGCAGCAATCTGTTCAGCTTCCGCGACCCGATCACCGGCGAGATCACTGGTTTCGACGTCGACATCGCCGGTGAGATCGCGCGCGACATCTTCGGCGCCCCGTCGCATGTCGAGTACCGGATCCTGTCGTCCGACGAGCGCGTCACCGCGCTGCAGCACTCCGAGGTCGACGTCGTCGTGAAGACCATGACCATCACCTGCGACCGCCGCAAGCAGGTGAACTTCTCCACCGTCTACCTCGACGCCAACCAGCGCATCCTGGCCTCGCGTGACTCGCCGATCGCCAAAGTGGCCGACCTTTCCGGCAAGCGCGTCTGCGTGGCCAGGGGTACCACGTCGTTGCATCGAATCCGGCAGATCGACCCGCCGCCGGTCATCGTCTCGGTGGTGAACTGGGCGGACTGCCTGGTGGCCATGCAACAGCGGGAGATCGACGCCGTCAGCACCGACGACTCCATCCTGGCCGGGCTAGTCGAAGAAGACCCGTACCTGCACATCGTCGGACCGAACATGGCCACCCAGCCCTACGGCATCGGGATCAATCTGGACAACACGGGACTCGTCCGATTCGTCAACGGCACGCTGGAACGCATCCGTCGAGACGGCACCTGGAACACGTTGTACCGCAAGTGGTTAACGGTTCTGGGCCCGGCGCCCGCCCCGCCCGTACCGAGGTACGTGGACTGATGGCCGAAGCCGAACACGAATCCGGTTCCGAGGACATGGACTCGGGCACCGAGGCGCCGGACGCGCAGACCGGTGCGACGACCGGGCGCACGAATGCCACCCAGGCACTCTTCCGTCCCGACTGGGACGACGATGACGACAACCTGCCGCACATTTCGCTCGGTGGCCTAGACACCGAATTGCATGACCGGATGACGGTCGCGACCCGGGTGCTTCCGCCGACCAGGCAGCTTGGTGGCGGGCTGGTCGAAATCCCGCGGGTCCGCGACATCGACCCGCTCGAAGCCCTGATGACCAATCCCATGGTGCCGGAGGCCAAGCGGTTCTGCTGGAACTGCGAAAAGCCGGTGGGCCGGTCCAGATCCGAGGGCAGGGGCGCCTCGGAGGGCAAATGCCCATCCTGCGGAAGTCCTTATTCGTTTCTGCCCCAACTGAATCCAGGCGACATCGTCGCAAACCAGTACCAGGTCAAAGGCTGCATCGCGCACGGCGGACTGGGCTGGGTGTATCTGGCGGTCGACCACAACGTCAACGACCGCCCGGTGGTGCTCAAAGGCCTGGTGCATTCCGGTGACGCCGAGGCGCAAGCGATCGCGATGGCCGAGCGGCAGTTCCTCGCCGAGGTCGTTCACCCGCAGATCGTGCAGATCTTCAACTTCGTCGAACACAAAGACCGGCACGGCGATCCGGTCGGCTACATCGTCATGGAGTACATCGGCGGGCAGTCGCTCAAACGGGGCAAGAAAGACGACAAACTGCCCGTCGCCGAGGCCATCGCCTACCTGCTGGAAATCCTGCCCGCGCTGAGCTATCTACATTCGATTGGTTTGGTCTACAACGACCTCAAGCCGGAGAACATCATGCTCACCGAAGAGCTGCTGAAGCTGATCGACCTGGGCGCGGTGTCACGGGTGAATTCTTTCGGCTACCTCTACGGCACGCCCGGTTACCAGGCGCCGGAGATCGTGCGCACCGGCCCGACGATCGCCACCGATATCTACACCGTGGGACGCACCCTGGCCTCGCTGACGCTGAACCTGCGCACCCGTAATGGCCGCTACGTGGACGGGCTGCCCGAAGAGGATCCGGTGCTGTTCACCTATGAGTCGTTCGCAAGGCTGCTGCGCCGCGCCACCGACCCCGACCCGCGGCGCCGGTTCGCTTCCGCCGAGGAGATGTCCGGGCAGTTGATGGGAGTGCTGCGCGAGGTGGTCGCTCAAGACTCCGGCGTGCCGCGGCCCGGGTTGTCGACGCTGTTCAGCCCCAGCCGGTCCACATTCGGCGTGGACCTGTCGGTCGCGCACACCGACGTGTATCTGGACGGGCAGGTGCATTCGGAGAAGCTGACCGCCCGGGAGATCGTGACGGCGCTATCGGTGCCGCTGGTCGATCCCACCGACGTCGCCGCCCCGGTGCTGCAGGCGACGGTGCTCTCGCAGCCGGTGCAGACCCTGGATTCGCTGCGCGCGGCGCGGCACGGTTCACTGGCCGCCGAGGGCATCGACGTGTCGGAGTCCGTCGAGCTGCCGCTGATGGAAGTCCGCGCGCTGCTGGACCTGGGCGACGTGGCCAAGGCCACCCGCAAACTCGACGACCTGGCCGAGCGGGTGGGCTGGCGCTGGCGGCTGGTCTGGTTCCGGGCCGTCGCCGAATTGCTCACCGGCGATTACGAGTCCGCCATCAAGCACTTCACCGAGGTGCTCGATACCTTCCCCGGCGAGCTGGCACCGAAACTGGCGCTGGCCGCCACCGGTGAACTGGCCGGCAACATCGACGTGGACAAGTTCTACCGGACGGTGTGGCGCACCAACGACGGCGCGATCTCGGCGGCGTTCGGGTTGGCGAGATCCCTTTCGGCCGAAGGTAATCGAATCGGCGCGGTGCGCACACTCGACGAAGTGCCGCCGACTTCCCGGCATTTCACGACCGCCCACCTGACCAGTGCGGTGACCCTGCTGTCCGGCCGGTCGACCAGTGAAATCACCGAGGGGCAGATCCGCGATGCCGCCCGGCGAGTGGAGGCGCTGCCGCCCACCGAACCGCGGGTGCTGCAGATCCGCGCCCTGGTCCTCGGCGGTGCGATGGACTGGCTCGAGGACAACGAGGCCAGCACCAACCACATCCTCGGTTTCCCGTTCACCCAACACGGACTGCGGCTGGGCGTCGAGGCGTCGCTGCGCAGCCTGGCCCGGGTAGCGCCCACCCAGCGGCATCGCTACACGCTCGTCGACATGGCCAACAACGTCCGGCCCACCAGCACCTTCTAGGTCGCTCCCTTCTCGTCTCGTCGGGTGTGCGTCCAGGGCGTTGGGTGTGCGTCCAGGGCGGGAATTCGGCGGCATCCCCGCCGTGTATTCACACTCAAAGCCGTGTGTGCACACTCAAAGCCGTTATCGCACACTGGAAGCCGCAATAGCGGCCCGGACGCGGCGCAGCACCGCCGCGGGGGCATCCTCGGCGACCACACGCACGATGGTCCACCCCATCTCCTCGAGCAGCTCTTGTCGCCGGATGTCTTTGGCGTATTGCCGTCGGTCTATTCGGTGCTGATCGCCGTCGTATTCCACTGCGACCATGCACTCCTGCCAGCCAATGTCCAGGTAGGTCACGGGAATCCGGTCCACACCCAGGACCGGTATCTGGGTCTGCGGCCGCGGCAGCCCCGCGTCGATGAACAGCAGCCGCAAATAGCTTTCCCGCGGCGACTGTGCCCCCGGATCGACCAGCTCCAACGCGGTCTCCAGGCATCGAAGCCCCGGCGAGCGAGGGTGGTCACGAGCCACGCGGAGCACGTCATCGACTTTGAAACCCGTTGCGCGAGCTAGCGCATCCAGGCGGGCGACTGCTGAATGGACGGCCCCGAGACGGCCGATGTCGAAGGCGGTTCGCTCGGGTGTGGTGACTGCGCGCCCGTCGATAATCTGTGTCTCGCCGTCCTTCACGGCACCGCGTCGCATCAGCACACCCCGAGGCGCGCGCGGGTTGGCATGGATCAGTTCGACCGGGACATTATCGGGAATCCATTGGGCGCCGTGCACCGCAGCGGCGGCCGCACCGGCGATGGTCCCCCGGCGGCTGGACCACAGCCACGCCCCGGCGATCCGCTTTTCGAGAGAAGCGTGAACGTCTTTGCCCAGGTAGACATTGGGAAACACAGCCCGATAGCGCGTCCTCAGTTGATGCCGACTCAGCAGCCCGCCGGCGAGTGCCTCGCTACCGATGAATGGTGTTGCCGCATCGACCATGCTGCGAACACTCGCACATCAGCGCCGCGCGCGATTTCGTCTATCCACAGGCCCGTCGGGTCACTCTTCCAGCAGGCTCGCACAGTCACGGGCGATTGCCAGTTCCTCATTGGTCGGGATTACCAGGACGGCGATCGGTGAGTCGTCGGCGGAAATCCGTTGCGCGCCTTCGTCGCCGGAGGTATTGCGGCCTTCGTCAAGCACAATGCCCAGCAGTTCCAGCCCGGCCACCGCGTCGCGGCGCACCGCCGAATCGTTCTCGCCAACCCCGGCCGTGAAGCTGATGACATCGGTGTGCCGCAGCACGGCCAGGTAGGCGCCGATGTACTTGCGCAACCGGTGGATGAACACGTCGTAGGCCAATTGTGCTGAGCTGTCGCCTGATTCGATCATCGCGTGCAGCCTGCGGAAGTCACGCTCACCGGCCAGACCCCAGACGCCCGACCGATGGTTGAGCATGGACTCGATCTTGTCCACGTCCATCTTCGCGCTGCGCCACAAGTAGCTGATGACGCTGGGGTCGATGTCGCCGCTGCGGGTGCCCATCACCAGGCCCTCCAATGGGGTCATACCCATCGACGTGTCGACCGGCAGGCCACCGGCAATCGCCGAGGCTGAGGCGCCATTGCCAAGATGCAGCACGATTTGGTTCAGGCTGTCCAGCGGTCTGCCCAGGAAGGCAGCGGCCTGCTCGCTCACGTACCGGTGCGACGTGCCGTGAAATCCGTAGCGGCGTATCTGGTATCGCTCGGCCAGCTCCCGATCCATGGCATACGTCGCGGCCGCGGCCGGCAGGTTGTGGAAGTAGGCCGTGTCGAACACGGCGATGTGCGCGACGTCCGGCAGCAGCTTGCGCGCCACCTTGACTCCCTGCACTGCGGGCGGATTGTGCAGCGGGGCAAGCTCGGACAGCTTATCGAGGTCGGCGATCCGGGCGTCGTCGAGCAGCGTCGGGCGATAGAAAGCCTGGCCCCCATGCACGACACGGTGTCCGACGGCCAGCAACCCGCACGACTTCAGGTCGATACCGGCCTCGGCCATCTGGTCGAACGCCAAGCGCAACGCTTCCTCATGGTCGGCGACCCGTGACGACGGCTCACCGATCTGCTGGATGCCGCCGCCCGCGCGCTCGACGCCGGAGTCCGGCTCCACCAACTTGTACTTCAGCGACGATGACCCGGAATTGATCACCAGCACCGGCCGGTTCGTGGGATCAGCCATGGCCGACACCCTGCGCCTGGATTGCCGTGATCGCAATGGTGTTGACGATGTCTTCGACCAGCGCACCGCGGGATAGGTCATTCACCGGCTTGCGCAAGCCCTGCAGCACCGGACCGATCGCGATTGCCCCGGCGCTGCGCTGCACCGCCTTGTAGGTGTTGTTGCCGGTGTTGAGGTCGGGAAAGATCAGCACGGTGGCGTGACCGGCGACCGCGGAGCCGCTCAGCTTGGTGGCGGCCACCGACGGTTCAATCGCGGCGTCGTACTGGATTGGCCCCTCGACCAATAGCTGCGGATCCCGGGCGCGCACCAATTCCGTTGCTTCCCTGACCTTGTCGACGTCGGCTCCGGTGCCGGAATCTCCGGTGGAATAGGACAGCATCGCCACTTTCGGCTCGATGCCGAACCGCGCGGCGGTGCGTGCCGAGCTGATCGCGATGTCGGCGAGCTGTTCGGGCGTGGGATCCGGGACGATCGCGCAGTCACCGTAGGCTAGCACCCGATCGGGCAGACACATCAGGAAGATGCTGGACACCGTCGAGACGTCCGGGACGGTCCTGATGATCTCGAACGCCGGGCGAACCGTGTGTGCCGTGGTGTGGGCGGCGCCGGACACCATGCCGTCGACCATGCCGTTGTGTACCAGCATGGTGCCGAAATACGAGACATCGTGCACGATCTCGTGGGCTTGCTCGACGGTGATGCCTTTTGCCTTGCGCAATTGCGCGTACTGCTCGGCGAACTGGTTGCACAATTCTTCGTTGTACGGGTCGATGATCGCCGCGTCGTGCAGGTCTACTCCGAGTTCTGCTGAGCGCAATCGGATTTGGGCTTCGTCGCCTAAGATCGTCAGGTCGGCGACGCCGCGCTTCAGCACTCGGCCCGCGGCCTTGAGGATCCGATCGTCGCTGCCTTCGGGCAGAACGATGTGCTTGCGATCCGCACGCGCCTGCTGGGTGATCCGGTGGGTGAACATCTGCGGTGTCGTCACTGTGGGGATCGGAATAGCCAGCTGCGCAATCAGATCCGCGACATCCATGTGGCGGTTCACCAGCTCCACCGCGGTGTCGATCTTGCGCTGCGAGCTCGCCGTGACCCGGCCCCGGGCCGCGGCGACCACGCTGGCCGTGTCGTAGGTACCCAGCGTGGTGGCGATGATCGGCAGCCGCAGTCGCAAACCGGAAACCAGCGCCGAGATGGACGGATGCAGGTCGAAGCCACCGTTGAGGATCAGGCAGCTTAAGGACGGAAACCCTTCGGCCGCATGGGCGCTGGCCGCGGCCAGCACGACATCCGAGCGGTCGCCCGGGGTGATCACCGCCATGCCGTCGCGCAGCCGTTCCAGCACATGGTCCGCGGTCATCCCGGCCACCAGCACACCGGTCACTTCGCGGTTGCGCAGCGACGCGTCGCCACTGACCGTCACGCCGTTGACGGCCCGCTCCAGTTCGGCCACCGTCGGCGCCGACAGCAGCGGGTCCTCGGGCAGCGCATAGCTGCGCGGCGCGAACCCGGCCAGCGCGTCGGTGACGGCGGTGAGTTGCGAGGGCTCACACCGGTTGGCCACCACCGCGGCGGTGTGGGCACGTTGCGCGGCCAGCTCGGCCAAGCAAACCTCGACGACGCTCGCGACCTCCGCGGCGGTGCGGTTCTTCGCGCTGACCGTCAACAACACCGGCGCGCCCAGGTTGACCGCGATCCGCGCGTTCACCGACAGCTCTGCCGGCGTGGTGACGTCGGTGTAGTCGCTGCCGACGATCACCACCACGTCGCACACCTCGGCCATCGCGTGATAGGACGCGACGATGTCGGTGATCGCGGCGTCGGTATCGGCGTGCAGCCGTTGATAGGTCACCCCGACGCACTGCTCGTAGCTCAGCTCCGCGGTGGCGTGCGCCAGCAGCAGCTCGAGGATGTAATCGCGCTGCCCGTCGCGATCGAGCCGCGTGATCGGCCGGAACACACCGACTTTGGCGACCGTGGCCGTCAATCGGTTGAGCAACCCCAGCGCGATCGTCGACTTGCCGGTCTCCGGTTCGGGCGCCGCGATGTAAATCGCTTTCGAAACGGAACCAGCGTCAGCCAAGTCGCCGCAACCTGGGCGCCAGATCCTTTTCAAAGAGCTCCAGGAACCGGCGCTGGTCGTGGCCGGGCGCGTGGAACACCAGGTGGTTGAGGCCCCAGCCCACGTACTGGCCGACCTTTTCGACGGCCTCGTCGGGGTCCGACGAGACGATCCAGCGCTTGGCGACCTGCTCGATCGGCAGCTCGTTCGCGGCCTTCTCCATCTCGAGGGGGTCGTGAATGCTGGTCTTCTGTTCGGCGGTCAGCGACAGCGGCGCCCAGAACCGGGTGTTCTCCAGCGCCAGGTCCGCGTCGGTGTCGTAAGAGGTTTTGATTTCGATCATCCGGTCGATGTCGTCGGGATTCTTGCCCGCCGCCTCCGCGCCCTCTCTCATGGCGGGGATGAGTTTGTCCTTGTACAGCTCCTCACCCTTGCCGGAGGTGCAGATGAAGCCGTCGCCCGCGCGGCCCGCATACTTGGCGACCTGGGGTCCGCCCGCGGCGATGTAGATCGGGATGCCGCCCTCGGGCACGTCGTAAATCGAGGCACCCTTGGTGTGGTAGTACTCGCCCTCGAAGTCGACCCGGTCGCTCAGCCACAGCTCGCGCATCAGCCGCACCGATTCGCGCAGCCGGGCGTAGCGCTCCTTGAACTCCGGCCACTCGCCTTCGTATCCAGTGGCGATCTCGTTGAGCGACTCTCCGGTGCCGACGCCGAGAAAGATGCGATCCGGGTAGAGGCACCCCATCGTGGCAAACGCCTGTGCGATGACGGCGGGGTTGTATCTGAAGGTCGGAGTCAGCACCGACGTGCCCAGGATGAGCCGCTCGGTGCGTTCGCCGACCGCGGTCATCCAGGCCAGCGAGAACGGGGCGTGTCCGCCCTCGTGTCGCCACGGCTGGAAATGGTCACTGACGGTGGCGCTGTCCATGCCGTGTGCCTCGGCGGCGACAGCCAGTTCGACCAGCTCACGCGGTGCGAATTGCTCGGCAGATGCTTTGTATCCAAGTTTGAGTTCAGCCACTCGTTCTTTCTACTCCTTCCCCGCCCCCCCACAAACAGTCGCGACCCGCTACGCCCGGCTTCGCCGCGCTTGCGATCGCCCCCCCACAAACAGTCGCGACCCGCTACGCCCGGCTTCGCCGCGCTTGCGATCGCTTCTAGACTCGCGGGCATGGCATCAGCGCCAACACTTGTTCAAGTCAGCGACACCGTGCACCTCGCCCAGGGTGAGGCCGTCAATTGGACGCTGGTCGCCGACGACACCGGTGTGCTGCTGATCGACGCCGGCTATCCGGGTGACCGGGAGGCGGTGCTGACCTCGCTCAACCAGCTCGGCTACCACGCCGGCGACGTTCGCGCGATCCTGCTGACGCACGCCCACATCGACCATCTGGGTTCGGCGATCTGGTTCGCCGCCGAGCATGGCACTCCCGTCTACTGCCACGCCGACGAAGTCGGCCACGCCAAGCGCGAGTACCTCGAACAGGTGTCCATCATCGATCTCGCGCGACGGCTCTGGCGGCCACGGTGGGCAGTGTGGACCGCCCATGTGGTGCGCAGCGGCGGCCTGATCCGCGATGGGATTCCGACCGCCAAGGCGCTGACGCCCGACATCGCCGCGGGTCTGCCGGGACACCCGGTGCCCGTTTTCAGCCCAGGCCACACAGGAGGCCACTGCTCGTACCTGGTCGACGACGTGCTGGCCAGCGGCGACGCACTGGTCACCGGGCATCCGCTGATACGGCACGACGGGCCACAACTGCTGCCCGCGATCTTCAGCTACAGCCAGGAGAACTGCATCCGAACACTTTCGGCGCTGGCCCTGTTGGAGACCGCAATCCTGGCACCCGGTCACGGCCCGCTGTGGCGCGGTCCGATCCGCGAAGCGACTAATGCGGCGCTGGAAAAAGCGGGCGCGTCGTGACGGTTGCCAAGTCGATCGCGCTGTTCGTCCTGGCAGCGCTGTTCGAGATCGGCGGCGCCTGGTTGGTGTGGCAGGGAGTGCGCGAACATCGGGGCTGGATGTGGGTGGGCTGGGGCGTCATCACGCTGGGCGCCTACGGTTTTGTCGCCACCCTGCAGCCCGACGCCCATTTCGGGCGCATCCTGGCCGCGTACGGCGGCGTCTTCGTGGCCGGCTCGCTGCTGTGGGGCATGGGCTTCGACGGTTTTCGGCCCGACCGTTGGGATGTCACCGGAGCCGTGATCTGTCTACTCGGTGTGGCCGTCATCATGTACGCGCCGCGAACTCACTGAGCCCCAGATGATCTCGCAGCGTTTCGCCGGCGTATTCGGTGCGAAAGGCGTAGCGCTCCTGCAGTAGTGGCACCACTTCATCGACGAACTCGTCGAGACCATGTGGGGTCAGATGCGGCACCAGAATGAACCCGTCGCAGGCGTCGGCCTGGATGTATTCATCGATCTCGTCGGCGATGTGCGCCGCGGTGCCGACAAACTGCTGGCGGTTGGTGACGGCGATGACCAGTTCGCGGATCGACAGGCTCTCCGCCTCGGCGCGTTCACGGTAACGGCGGGCAACCGCGATCGGGTCGACGTGGCGGACGCGGCCCTGGGTGATGTCGCTGTCGACGACCGGATCGAAATCGGGCAGCGGCCCGTCCGGGTCGTGGTCCGTGAGGTCGCGGCCCCAGACCTGCTCTAGCATCGCGATCGCGGTCGCTCCGCTGACCTGCTGATGGCGGATGTGTCGCGCCTTGTCCTGGGCGTCGTCGTCGCTGTCGCCGAGCACGAAGGTCGCCGCCGGAAATACCTTGAGCTGGTTAGGGTCTCGGCCCGCGGACACGGCCCGGCCCTTGACGTCGGTGTAGTAGCGCTGCCCGTCTTCCAGTGACGAGTGCAGGGTGAACAAGGCGTCGCCGTACCGGGCGCCGAACGCGCGGCCGTCGGCGGAGTCGCCCGCTTGCAGCAGGATCGGATGGCCTTGCGGCCCGACCGGCAGCGTCGGGAACCCTCGGACATCGAAATGCCGTCCCTGGTGCTCGACCGCCCGAATGCTCGACGGGTCGAGGTACGTGCCCGCTTCGACATCCGCCAGTACGGCGCCGGCTTCCCAGCTGCCCCAGAATTGGCGTGCGACAGTGAGGAACTCTTCGGCCCGCTGATACCGATCGGCATGGTCCAGGAAGCCGGCGCGCCGGAAGTTGGCGCCGGTGAAGGCATCCGAGGAGGTGACGATGTTCCAGCCGGCGCGGCCACCGGACAGCTGGTCGAGAGTGGCGAATTGCCTTGCCACCTCGAATGGTTCGTTGAAGGTGGTGTTGATCGTCCCGGTCAGCCCGATCCGGTCGGTGACACCCGCCAGGGCCGCCAGCACGGTGAAGGTGTCCGGCCGTCCCACGACGTCGAGATCGTAGATCCGGCCCCGGTGCTCACGTAGCCGCAGGCCTTCGGCCAGGAAGAAGAAGTCGAACAGCCCTCGTTCGGCAGTTCGGGCGAGGTGGGTGAACGAGTCGAATTCGATCTGGCTGCCCGCGCCGGGATCGGTCCACACAGTGGTGTTGTTGACCCCCGGGAAGTGTGCCGCCAAGTGAATCGGCTTGCGGTTGTTGCCTTCTCGGGTACTCACTCGGTGATCCCCCAGCGTTGGGCGATCAGCTCGTGGGACCGTAGCCGGTCCTCCTGACGGTGCGTAACCGAGGTGACGACGAGTTCGTCGGCGCCGGTGACCCGCTGCAATGCGTGTAACCGTTCAGCGACTTCGTCGGGGTTCCCCACGAATTGCGTTGCCAACCGGTCCTTTACCACCGCCAGCTGCTCCTCGGTGAGCGGGGGGCAGTCGTCAGAGTCGGGGTAGGGCATGGCGCCGACGCCGGTCCGGATCGAATACACCCAATGGCCATATCCGGCAGCCAAACGCCGGGCCGTCGCGCTGTCATCGGCTACCACGATGTCGGCTGACACCACCACATACGGCTTCGCCAAGGCCGCTGACGGCACGAACGTGTCGCGGTAAGCCTCGATAGCTTCCAGCGCAGTGGCCGGCGTGATGTGATAGCTCGCCACGAACGGCAATCCCGAGGCTCCGGCAATCCGCGCGCTTTGGCCCCTAGTGCTGCCGAAGATCCACGGCCGCAACCCGCTTCCTTCGCCGGGCACTGCGTGCACGTCGAACTTGCCGGCGTAGTAGGTGCCGTCGAGCAGGGCGAGGATGTCGTCAACCTGCTCGGCGAAGTCCGGCGTCAGCGCCTCCGGTTGCTGCAGGATCTCCATGGTGGGCCGCAACCGTTCGAGATCGAGCAGGCCACGCAAATCAAACGGGGTCGGAATGACCACGCCGTCCACCTCGTGCCACACCCGCGGCGGCCGGGGTTCTTTCGGCTTCTTCGGTTTGTGCTCTTCGGACCGGCGCTGCCCGGACCGACCAACACCGAGATCGATGCGTCCGGGGTAGAAGGCCTCGAGCATGCCGAAGCTCTCGACCACCGCGATGGCGGTGGTGTAGCCCAGCTGGACCGCGGCCGCACCCACTCGAATTCTGTTGGTAGCGGCCGCGATCTGCCCTATCAGCACCGCCGGTGCGGAACTGGCCACGCCGACGAAGTGATGCTCGGCAACCCAGTACCTGCGAAACCCCCACTGTTCGGCGCGCTGAGCAAGTTCGATGGTGTTGCGCAACGCGGTCGCGGGGTCGCTGCCGGCGGTGACCGGCGCGAGGTCCAGGATCGAAAGAGGGGTCATTGCTTGACCGCCGCGTACCGGTTGGGTGCTACCGGCAGTCCGAGCCGGGCGCGCAGTGTTTCGCCGTCCCGATACGCGGTGCGGAACCGGCCGGCTCGCTGCAGAAGCGGAACCACCTCGTCGACGATCAACGGGAGATCGGTGGCGTTGACGGCCGGTCGCAATCGCACACCGTCAACGCCCAACCCCTGCCATTCCAACAGCAGGTCCACCAATTCCGTTGCACTGTCCGTGAACACCAGCGCGTCGGACTTGAAGTCACCGGTGCCACCGAACGACACCAGTACGTCGGCGAAGATTTTCAGCCGGTCGCCTCCGGCCACGTGCACCTCGTCAAGGATGCTGCGCACAGAGGCGTCGTCGGTGGGCGTGATGAACACGACATCGCCACTGGTGGCGGCGAATTCGTAGACGGGGCCGGAGTGTGCCAGCACGGCCACCACCGGCTGCCCCTGCGGCGGACGCGGCGTGATCGAGGGGCCCTTGACCGAGAAGAATTTTCCGGCGAAGTCGATGTAGTGCAATTTGTCGACGTCGACATAGCGGCCGGTCGTCACGTCGCGGATGATCGCGTCGTCCTCCCAGCTGTCCCAGAGCCGGCGCACCACCTCGACGTAGTCGACTGCCTCCTCGAACAAGCCGTCCAGGGATCCGTCCCGGCGACCGAACAGCGCCGCCTCGTGCGTAGTCGAGCTGACCCGCGGCTGCCAGCCCGCCCGGCCATGTGAGACATAGTCAAGCGTGGCAATGGATTTGGAGATATGAAACGGCTCGGTATGCGTCACCGTCGCCACCGGAATCAGCCCGATGTGCCGTGTCACCGGTGCGATGCGGGCCGCGACCAGCACGGCGTCGCCACGGCCGGCCAACCGTTGCGCAGAGATCCGCTCACGGCGTCCGGGCTGCGGCATCAAGGTGTCGTCGATGGTGAGGAAGTCGAGCAGCCCAAGCTCGGCGGTGGCGGCGAGGCCGGCCCAGTACCGACCGCTCAGCACCGGTGCCGTGTCGGGCTCGGACGCCAGGGTGGCCCGCCATGCTTGCGGATCCCATCCGTATCCGTCCAGCGCGACGCCCACATGCAGCTGCTCGGTCATGGGAGCCGCTTTTCGAATGCGATCGGGAAGACCGGACCTTGCGACGGCAACGGCCCGGCCAACCGGGTGTACCCGGTGGCAAGGTACAGCTCCTCGGCCTCGGGCTGACGGTTGCCGGTCATCAGGTAGACCCTCCGGTAACCGCGCGCGGCGATCTCGGCTTCCAGCTCGGCCAGCAACGCCATCGCGTAGCCGCGGCGGCGATGCGCGCTGTCGGTCCAGATTCGCTTGAGTTCGGCCGTATCGGGGTCGTATCGCCGAAACCCGCCCCCGGTCACCGGGCGGCCATCGAGCAGACCAATCAACATGCCCCCGTCCGGTGCCGCGAACTCGTCCGTGGGGTTGTCCTTCAGCCACGCCAATACCGTTGGTGTTGTGCTGTCATACCGCTGCGCGTACTCCGCGGCCAGCTCGGCCAGCAACGGCTGCGCCAACGCGTCATCCAACGCCGCCGGCACAAACTCAAGCTGACTCACCATCACCTCACCTCTAACGCCTGTCCGGCGGATGCATTCCGGCCGTGACATATCGGGGCGCAATCGCATTGTCGTCGGCGGTGCCACGCCACTGGGGGCCCATTCCAATCGCGGCGAACAAATCGGCGACATTTCTTTCGACGGTTTCCCAGCCATGGTCCGCCAGATACCGCGGGACAGCGCGGTATTCGCCCGAGTAAGTCAGCCCGGCCAGGTCGACGTCGAGACCGAATTGCCGCCAGGTGTCGACGAACGTCTGCCCAGCCTCGCGCTGGACCGAGGTCCAGGTGGGCAGGTGATCGCCGGCGAAACGGCTACCCGGGGCACTGGCCGCCGTGAGATCGTGCAGTAACTGATCCTGCCCGTCGGGGGGCAAGAACCCGACGAGCAACGTCTCCGCAATCCACACCGTGGGTTGGGCAGCATCGAAACCCACCCGCTGCATCGCCGTCAACCAATCTCGCCGAAGATCGGCGCCCACGGCACGACGGTTCGCGTTCAGCTCGGCGCCCAGTCCGCGCAACACGGCGGTCTTGAAATCGATCACGTCCGGCTGATCGACTTCATACACCGTCGTGCCGGTCGGCCACCACAACCGATACGGCCGGGTGTCGAGACCAGAGGCCAGGATCACCACTTGGCGAATGCCCGCCCGCCCGGCGGCGGCCAGGAATTGATCCAGGAAGCGGGCGTGCGCCCCGAGCAGGGTGATGAGCCCGGTCATGACGGCGTTGTCGCCGCCGTCGTCGGCATATCGCTCGTCGTCGACTATCCGGGTGAAGTACTGCACCCCCGCGGCGCGCACCAACTGCTCGGCGAACGGGTCGTCGATCAGACCTTTATTGGTCGCCAGCGCCCTCGCGACGGCCCCGAACGTCGCGGGCGTACCCACGCCGCTGTCGGGACCCCACGTGTCGTCGTCTGTCCGCGCCATCCGTGGTCAGATATCGGAGCGGTGCCGCAGGGTGAGCCCGACGGCCGCTCGCCAACCGAGCAATAAAACGGCGGTGACCGACGCCGCGACCACGACAAAACTCGCAGCCACACCCGCGGAACTGGCCTTGCGCAACACCATGCCGATCACCACGGTGCACAACCAGATCACCACCCCGGTCGGCACCACTGCGGTGGGCCGCTGCCAGGCGCGGGCCGCCAGCCAACCGATCGCGGTCCCGGTGAGAAACGGCCAGGCCGTCGTCACGACGCCGGTGATATTGAGCCCTTCGTCGTGACTGCGGCGTCCCACCGTGCAAAACACCAAAACACCAACGGCGTCTGCAAAAAAGTACGCCAGCCACCCCAGCCGCTGCATGCAGCGAGACTACCGCTGGGCTGACTCCTTGACCCCACCGCGCGGTGAACCTAAATTCGTTCAGAATGAATACTCATTCACAAAGCAGGCTCGCCCTGGTAACCGGTGCGGGGTCGGGCATCGGGAAGGCGATAGCCCTGGCCTTCGCCGCCCAGGGTGACCGGGTCATCGCCGCCGATCTCGACGAAACCGCGGCCACCGCCACCGCCAAGGAGCAGCCCGCGCTGATCACCGCGCTGCCGGTCGACGTCGCCGACCCTGCCCAAGTCGACGCCCTGCGGAAAAGGACCCACGCCGAGGCCGGCGTGCCCGACATCGTCGTCAACGCCGCCGGCTGGGACCGGACCGACCAATTCCTCAATGCCACGCCGGAATTCGCTGCCAAGGTGGTCGCGATCAACTACCTGGGCCCGGTGCATATCTGCGGCGCGTTCCTGCCGGGCATGATCGAGACGCACGGCGGCGGACGCGTGGTCAACCTGGCCAGTGACGCCGGCCGTGTCGGCAGCGCGGGCGAATCGATCTATGCCGGCGCCAAAGGCGGAGTCATCGCCCTCACCAAGTCACTGGCCCGGGAAATGGCCCGCCACCAGATCACGGTGAACTGCGTATGCCCCGGCCCGACCGATACACCGCTGTTCCATGCGCAGCCCGAGAAGCTGAAAGAGGCGCTGGTCAAAGCGATCCCATTCCGCCGGCTCGCCAGGCCCGACGAGGTCGCGGCACCCGTGCTGTTCTTCGCCTCCGACGCCGCGTCGTTCATCACCGGACAGGTGCTCAGCGTCAGCGGCGGCCTAACGATGGCAGGCTGACTTCTATGAGTACTCAAAAACCTCCGGCGTTCAACCGAGACGATCCCCTTGGCCTCGACGCATCGCTGTCCAGCGATGAGATCGCCGTGCGCGACACGGTCAGAAAGTTCTGTGCCGAGCATGTCGTGCCGCACATCGCCGAGTGGTTCGAGATCGGCGACCTACCGGTCCGCCAACTCGGCAAGCAGTTCGGCGAGCTCGGGCTGCTCGGCATGCATCTGGAAGGCTACGGCTGCGGCGGCGCCTCGGCGGTGCACTACGGCCTGGCGTGTACCGAGCTCGAGGCCGCAGACTCCGGGATTCGGTCGATGGTCTCGGTGCAGGGATCGCTGGCGATGTTCGCGATCTGGCACTTCGGCTCCGAGGAACAAAAGCAGCAGTGGCTTCCCGGCATGGCCACCGGCGAACTGCTCGGCTGCTTCGGGCTCACCGAACCCGACGCCGGATCCGATCCCTCGGCAATGAAAACCCATGCGCGACAGGATGGTTCGGACTGGGTGCTCAACGGCCGCAAGATGTGGATCACCAACGGTTCGGTCGCCGATGTCGCGGTCGTGTGGGCCAACACCGACGACGGGATCCGCGGCTTCATCGTGCCCACCCGTTCCGCGGGCTTCACCGCCAACACGATTCACCACAAGCTGTCGCTGCGGGCGTCGATCACCAGTGAGCTGGTCCTGGACGACGTGCGGGTGCCCGCCGACGCTATGCTGCCCGACGCCAAGGGTCTGCGCGGGCCGCTGTCGTGTCTGTCCGAGGCGCGTTACGGCATCATCTGGGGTTCGATGGGAGCGGCCCGCACGGCGTGGCGGGCCGCACTCGACTACGCAATGCAACGCACGCAGTTCGGCCGGCCGATCGCGGGATTCCAGCTGACCCAGGCGAAACTCGTCGACATGGCGGTCGAATTGCACAAGGGACAGCTGCTGTCGCTGCACCTCGGCCGTCTCAAAGACAGCGGCGGGCTACGCCCCGAGCAGGTCAGCTTCGGCAAGCTCAACAACACCCGTGAGGCGATCAAGATCTGCCGCACCGCACGAACGATACTGGGCGGCAACGGGATATCGCTGGAATACCCGGTCATCCGGCACATGGTCAACCTGGAGTCGGTGCTGACCTACGAAGGCACCCCGGAGATGCACCAGCTGGTGCTCGGCCAGGCTTTCACCGGTAGCGACGCCTTCCGCTGACAGGAGTACCCGATGTCTGCACGCCTGGAATACACGTCTGAGCATCACCAGTTCCGAGAACTGGTACGCGATTTCGTGCAGCAGACCGTCGTACCCTCGCACGAAACCTGGGAACGGAACCGTCAATGGGACCGCTCACTGTTTACCGAAGCTGGAAAGCTTGGGCTGCTGGGCTTTTCGGTCCCTGAACACCTCGGGGGCGCCGGGGTCAATGACTTTCGCTACAACGCGATCGTGATCGACGAATTGCAGCGGGCCGGGGCGGCGTCGGAGTCGATTTCGTTCACGCTGCAAAACGACATCGTGCTGCCCTATCTGACCGATCTGACGACACCCGAGCAGCAGCAACGCTGGCTGCCCGGCGTGGTGACCGGCGAGACGGTGCTCGCCATCGCGATGACCGAGCCCGGCACCGGAAGCGACCTGGCCGGAATCCGCACCGCCGCGGTGCGCGACGGCGATCACTACGTCGTCAACGGCGCCAAGACGTTCATCTCCAACGGCCAAAGCGGCGACCTGTTCGTCATCGCGGTGCGCACGTCGCCGGACCGGCACAAGGGCCTGTCACTTCTGGTGGTGGACGCCGACACCCCGGGTTTCGAGCGTGGCCGCAACCTGGAGAAGATCGGCCTGCACGCCCAGGACACCAGCGAGCTCGCGTTCACCGACATGCGGGTGGCGAAAGAGAATCTGCTTGGCGAAGAGGGCAGCGGGTTCTATCAGCTGGTGGGAAATCTGCCGCAGGAGCGGCTCGCCCTGGGCGTGGGCGCGGTGGCCGCCGCCGAAACCGTGCTGGCCGACACGCTCGACTACGTCCGTGGCCGCAAGGCCTTCGGGTCACCGATCGCCAGTTTCCAGCACAGCCAATTCGTGCTCGCCGAACTGGCGACCGAACTCGATATCGCCCGTACCTTCCTCGATGACTGCCTGGCCGAACATTTGGTCGGCGAGCTGACCGCGGCGCGGGCGGCCCGGCTGAAATGGTGGACCACCGACCTGCAGGTGCGCACCGCCGATCGCTGCCTGCAACTGCACGGCGGCTATGGCTACATGCGGGAGTACAGCGTGTCGCGTGCGTTCGTCGACGCCCGCATCCAGACCATCTACGGCGGGACCAACGAGATCATGAAGACCATCATCGCCAAGGACTTAGGCATCTGATGTCCGTCGATTGCGGTGACCTCCCCGTCGAGGAGGCGGTACGGGCGGCCCGGGTCAGCTCGCGGCGCCGACAGGTGCTCGACGCGGCGGTCACCGTCATGGGTCAGACCGGATTTCACCAGATGTCCATGCAGGACCTCGCCGCCGAGGCCAGTGTCAGTGTCGGCCTGATCTACAAGTACTTTGGCGGCAAGGAGGATCTGCTGCTGGCGACGATCGTGCGGATCCTGGATGTGTTTCGCGATCAGCTGGCACCGGTGATGGATGCGGCCGGCGACGACGCCGTCGAGCGGTTGGTTGCGGGAATCCGCCGCTACATCGAGATCGTCGACGAGAACCTCGACGGCGTGGTGCTGACCTACCGGGAGAGCCGAACGCTGGGGCCGGGCGGGCGTGCGCAGATCAAGGAGGTCGAAATCGCCAGTGCCGCACCGTTGCGCGCGGCGATCGAGACCGGCATCGCTGCGGGGGTGTTCCGCGACGTCGATGTCGACCTCACCGTTTTCGACATCATGCTGATCGCGCACGGCTGGGCGCTCAAGCACTGGCACTTCGGCCCGATTTACACCGTCGAGGAATACATCCGGCTGCAGACCCGCCACGTCCTCCACTCGTTGGTTTCCGACGGCCGCCGGGCGGATTATGCGCTCCTGCTGGAAACCGTCGACGGGTAGCGCGCCCGGCTGTAAGACTCGGATATGCCGTTCTTGCGCTGGGTCGCGTGTCTGGTCATCGCTTCGCTGATACTCGGCTGTGGGCACAAGTCGGCCCCGCCAGCGTCGCAGGCGGACTCAGCCGACAAGGCCAAAGCCGATGCCGTGATGCGGGTGGTCCACAATTTCATGACGCAGGCCCACCTGAAGGCCGCAATCGTTCGCGTCACGGTGGACGGCAAGGAGGTGGTCACCCAGGCCGTCGGCGACTCGATGACCGGGGTGCCGGCCACCACCGACATGCACTTCCGCAACGGCGCAGTCGCGATCTCCTACGTGTCGACGTTGCTGCTGAAGCTGGTCGACGACAAGAAGCTGAGCCTCGACGACCGGTGTCGAAATGGCTGCCCGACTTTCCCAACGCGCAACGCGTCACGTTGCGGCAACTGGCGCAGATGACGGCCGGTTACCCCGATTACGTCATCGGCAACGGTCAGCTCGAAAACGAGTTGTACGCAAACCCGTTCCAGCAGTTGACAACTCAGGACATGCTCGCCCAGATTTCGGGACGGCCACTGCTCTACGATCCGGGAACAAACTGGAACTACGCGCACACCGACTACGTCCTGCTGGGACTGGCGCTGGAGAAGGCCACCGGCCAGGACATGCCGACGCTGCTGCACAACGAGGTGCTGGGCCCGCTGGGCCTGAAATCCACCACGAACTCCGAGACACCCGAAATTCCCTGGCCCGTCCTGCACACGTTCAGCTCCGAGCGGCGTAAGGCACTCAAAATCCCGGCGGGAACTCCGTTCTACGAAGAGTCGACGTACTGGAACCCGTCCTGGACCATCACCCATGGCGCGATTCAGACCACCAACATCTACGACATGGAAGCTACCGCTGTCGGCGTCGGCTCGGGCAAGCTGCTCTCGGCGGACTCGTACAAGAAAATGGTGTCGACCGCGCTGCGCGGCAAGACGCACTCCCAACCGGGCTGCCCAACCTGCTTCGACCAAAACGAGGGCTACACCTATGGTCTGGGAATCATCACCTCCGGCGACTGGCTGATGCAGAACCCGTTGTTCTCCGGCTGCGCGGGTGTGGAGGCATACCTGCCTGCGCAGAAGGTGGCGATCGCCGTCGCGGTCACCTATGCCCCGGAGGCGTTCGATGACCAGGGCAACTACAGTAACCAAGCCGACATACTGTTCCGCAAGGTCGGTGCGGTGGTGGCTCCTGACGCAGCCCCGCCCATGCCGACGGGGAGATAACCGAAGGAGTCGAGGCATGCGGATTCGTGCTTTCGTTGCGTGCACGCTGGCCCTGGGCGCTTTGGGCGTGCCCACTGCCGTCGCCGATCCAACCGGCACACTGCCCCCGATGACGCCCACCAACGGCGGGCCGATCATCGGTGGCGGCGGCGCCGCACCGCAGATGTCACAACAACTCAAGAGCCTCAACGATCCCAACGTCCAAGAAGTCGACGGCCCGGACGCGGCTCAATTCATTGCTGCGGCAGCAGGTATCAGTGATCGCGACCTCGCCTTGCCCTTCATGGCGCTGCAGCGCGCGCTGGTGTGCCAGAAGAACAATGCCGGATTCGGGGCGCGCGGCTACCGCCGCAATGACGGGAAGTGGGGAGGCGCCATGCTGGTCATCACCAAGAGCGCCTACCCGGACGTCGCGGCGATGAAAGCGTGCGAGATGTCCAACTGGCGCAGGCCCTCGATGGGCAGCCCGACGTCGATGTGCAACAGCGGCTGGGCCTATCCCCCGCAGACATTTGACAACAAGGGGGGCGATTTCTCCGTGTTGCTCGCCGGCACGAACTCGGACTTCTGCACCGCACTCAACGGGAATTACAAAGGCACCGCATCCGTGTGGCCGTGAGTCACGCCTTGGGACAGAACATTCCGAGAATCGCCTCGCACTGCTCCCTGGTGCTGATCAGGGCCGGCGGGGGCGGCGGCTTGGGGGGTGGGTTGTCGCCGTCCCAGATCATGTGCGAAACATTGCCCATTCCGGGCCACAGGTAGTAGTAGGTGTGGCATACCGTCGGGTTCCAGTCGTGAATCGGGTCGGTGACGTGATTACCGGTCGGCGGTAGGGGCTCCCCTGGACACCAATGTTTCGCCGGCCCCCAGTCGGCGGTGGCGTCGGCGTGGGCGGTGACGGGCGCCAATCCCGCAGCCCCCAGAGCCAGACCACTAGACACCAAAGCGGTAATGGCCAATCGCGTGATCCGCGGCGCCTTGACGTTGGGGTTCATGTTTCTCCTTGGTCGCATGGTGGCAAGTGAATGCCGCCCGCGCTACTACCAATCCCAAAGAGTGTCGAGGCCGCAGTTCAGAATGGGATGGGAACCGACTTCGAGGCCGGTGAGAAGCTGAGTGCGCTAGTCGTCGTCGATGTGGGTCGACGGGTCAGTGAAGGCGACACCCGACGGGTGCTGGTCGGGACCCAGCGTTTGGCAGTTGGTGTTGGTGACGTAAACCGGGGAGCCGTCACGCCCGCTGGTAGGGGGAAACACCACGCACCGTTGCCAGGTGCCGTCGGGCTGGACGGGTCCATCGCACTTGCTGATAACGATGCCGCCGAATTGGCAGGCAGCACTGACCGGGGGCGAGGCGATCAGCGCGCCAGCAGTCAGCACGCCGGCCACCAGCGTGGTAGTTAATCCCGCGACGACAAATCGCTTCATGCCGTTGGGAGACTACCTCTAATTTGCGCGGCGGGGGCTCCTCACCGGCGACAACACAGATTGCTCGTGTGACGAATGCCGCCAACGGCCAGGGCATGCGCTCCCACAGCGCGATCAGATGACGCAGGCGCGGGACACGGTGGTTACGGCGGGCGCTGCTACGAAATAACCTGCACGCGAAACTTTTTCGAGTGAATGAAAGCGAAAAACGTTGATAGACAACTGAAAACAGACGTTGTCTTATCTTGTACACAGTTAGCCTAAGTAATAATATAGGTATGAAGAATTTCACGTGTGCTGCAGCAGCGACGGCCCTGATGGCCGCGGGTTTCGGGTTGGCCGGCTTGGGCGCTGCCAGCCCAGCTCAGGCCGACCCGCCGCCCCCGCATTGGTGCCCCGGCGATTTCTGGGACCCGGGATGGGGCCCGACTCCGATCAACTGCCGAGACGATTTGAACACCTTGGTGACGCCGGGCCCCGACGTTGTGCCCTACCCGCCGGGGCGCCACCCCGGTCACGGCGGCCACCCTGGCCACCCTGGCTACCCGGGCGGACCGGGCGGACCGGGCGGACCTGACCACCCCGGCGGCCCCGGCGGACCCGGCGGCGGAGGCGGCGCACCCGGTGGACCCGGCGGCGGAGGCGGCGCACCCGGTGGACCCGGCGGCGGTGGTGGCGCACCCGGCGGACCCGGCGGCGGAGACGGCGCACCCGGTGGACCCGGCGGCGGAGGCGGTGGACCCGGCGGAGGCGGCGCACCCGGCGGAGGCGGCGCACCCGGCGGAGGCGGCGCTCCCGGCGGACCCGGCGGCGGAGGTGGCGCACCCGGTGGCCCCGGCGGACCCGGCGGAGGTGGCGGCGCCCCAGGTGGCGGCACCGGCATCGGCGGTATCGGCGGTGGTGGCGGCGCACCCGGCGGAGGTGGCGGCGCCCCAGGTGGCGGCACCGGCATCGGCGGTATCGGCGGTGGTGGCGGCGCACCCGGCGGAGGTGGCGGAATCGGCGGCGGCAGCATCGGCGGAGGCGGCGGAATCGGCGGCGGCAGCATCGGTGGTGGCGGCGGCGGCATCGGTGGTGGTGGTGGTGGTGGAGGAGGAGGCGGTCGCTGACCCGCATACCAGCGCATGCGGCGGTCGCGGTGAACATTCCGCGACCGCCGCTTTGCACTGCTCGAGTGAGATCATGCCGCTGAAGTCGTACGGTGGACTTGCGCTGCGGAGACTGTAGGGGCCAGAAGCATCAGCAAACCTGGAGGAGATTCTCAATGACGTTGTCAAGCCGCCGCGGCTGTAGTCGTGGGTTGGTAGGCGGCGTGGTCGCGGAGCATGGCCCACAGGACGTTGAGGCGTCGGCGGGCCAGGGCGATGACGGCTTGGGTGTGGGTTTTGCCTTCGGTTCTCTTGCGGTTGTAGTAGGTCCGGGAGGCGGGGTCGGTGCGGATGGCGATTTGTGCGGACAGGTAGCAGGCCCGCAGGAGTCGTCGGTCGTAGCGGCGGGGTCGTTTGAGGTTGCCGCTGATGCGCCCGGAGTCTCGCGGTACCGGGGCCAGCCCGGACACGCCGGCCAGGCGATCGACGCTGTCAAAGGCGGTCATGTCGCCGCCGGTGGCGGCGAGGAATTCAGCGCCGAGCGCGACACCGAATCCGGGCATGCTCAGGATGATCTCGGCGTGGCGGTGGCGGCGAAATCGGTCCTCGATCATCGTTTCGGTGTCGCCGATTTCGGTGTCGAGGCCCATCACCTCCTTGGCCAGCCGCGCGACCATCGCGGCGGCGATCTGTTGTCCGCGGACGGTGGTGTGCTGGGCGTCGGCGGCCTCGATCGCTCTGGCAGCCACAGCAGCGGCGTTGTAGGCCTTGCGTTTACGCAGCCAGCCTTCCAGTCGGGCGACACCGGCGCGGCGCAGCCCGTCGGGAGTTTGATAGCCCGACAGAAGGATCAGGGCGGCCTTGCTGTGGCTGTAGTCGAAGGCCCGCTCCAGGGCCGGGAAGTATTCGAGCAGCTGGGCGCGCAGCCGGTTGATCGCCCGGGTGCGATCGGCGACCAGATCGGTGCGTCGGGCGGTCAGGATCCGCAGGTCTACTGCGATCTCGTCGCCGGGGCGCAGGGGTTGCAGGTCGCGGCGCATGCGGGCCTGATCGGCGATGATGGCGGCATCCTTGGCGTCGGTCTTGCCGTCACCGCGGTAGCTTCCCGAGGCGTGATACACGGTGCGGCCTGGGATGTAGAGCAGCCTTTGCTCTGCGGCGATGAGCAGGGTGATCAGCAGTGCGGCTCCGCCGTGGTTGAGGTCGATCGCCCAGGTGACCTCCTCGCCGTCGGCCAGCGTGGTGACCGCGTCGATCAATTCGAGCAGGACCGTCTCGTCGTTGGCGACGCGCTGGGACCGTACTCGCTGCCCGTCGCCGTCGATGACCACACAGTGATGTTCGGATTTTCCGGCATCCACACCGGCCCACAGTTGTTGTCCCACAACCACCTCCACGATTGTCGTCATATCCCAAAGCCCAGCAGACGACCACGCCGACGTGTCCTTACACAGCGATCGAATCGCATCTCTCAATTAGCGGTCAAGTCGTCGCGGGACATCGGGCGGCCAATCTCCTTCGGCCATGAACAGCAGCAAAACCATGAAAGCCATACCCGACGTCCCTGGGCAATTCGAAGCCTACGACCGACGGCCCCAAACACCCCCCAAGAAAGGTAAGGAATCATGTCGCGCCATCGCGTCGTCATCATCGGAAGCGGGTTCGGCGGGCTGAATGCGGCCAAGGCGCTCAAGCGCGCCGACGTCGACGTCACCCTCATCTCAAAGACGACGACCCACCTGTTCCAACCGCTGCTGTATCAGGTGGCCACCGGCATCTTGTCCGAGGGCGAGATCGCCCCCGCGACCAGGATGATTCTGCAGAGGCACAAAAACGTGCGGGTGCTGCTGGGCGAGGTCTACGCGATCGACATGAAGGCCAACACGGTGACGTCGAAGTTGATGGGCATGGAGACCGTGACGCCCTACGACAGCCTGATCGTGGCCGCCGGTGCCCAGCAGTCCTACTTCGGCAACGACCAGTTCGCGACCTACGCGCCCGGCATGAAAACCATCGACGACGCCCTGGAGCTGCGCGGCCGGATCCTCGGCGCGTTCGAGGCCGCCGAAGTCACCACCGACCCGGCCGAGCGGGCACGCCGCCTGACGTTCGTCGTCGTCGGGGCCGGGCCCACCGGCGTCGAGGTGGCGGGACAGATCAAGGAACTCGCCCACCGCACCCTGAAGGACGCCTTTCGCACCATCGAGCCCCGCGACTGCCGGGTGATCCTGCTCGACGCCGCACCCGCAGTGTTGCCGCCGATGGGCGAGAAACTAGGCCTCAAGGCCAAGCAACGGCTGGAAAAGATGGGCGTCGAAGTCCAACTGAACGCAATGGTCGATGACGTCGACTACACGGGCCTCACCGTCAAGGAAAAGGACGGCACCACGCGCCGCATCGAATGCGCGTGCAAGGTCTGGGCGGCCGGCGTCCAGGCCAGCTCGCTGGGCAAGATCATCGCCGACCAGTCCGACGGCACCGAGGTCGACCGCGCCGGACGGGTGGTCGTGGAGCCCGATCTCACGGTCAAGGGCCACCCGAACGTCTTCGTCGTCGGTGACCTGATGTCCGTGCCCGACGTTCCCGGCATGGCCCAGGGCGCGATCCAAGGCGCGCATTACGCCGCGACGTTGATCAAGCACATGGTCAAGGGCACCGACGATCCGGCAACCCGCAAACCCTTCAGCTACTTCGACAAGGGCAGTATGGCGACGATCTCCCGATTCAGCGCCGTCGCGCAGGTCGGCAAGCTGGAGTTCGGTGGCTTCATCGCCTGGCTGGCGTGGCTGGGGTTGCACCTGCTTTACCTGGTCGGCTTCAAGAACCGATTCACCACGGTGATCGCCTGGTTTATCACCTTCTTGGGCGACGGAAGGGGCCAGATGGCCATCACCACCCAGATGATCTACGCCAGGGTGGTGACCCAGAACTGGATGGAAGCGCAAGAGGCGACCACGGCAGCCGAACAAACGGCCGAGCAAAGAGCAGGTTAGCTCAGGGCCTGGTCGATATCGGCGAGCAGATCCTCGGTGTTTTCCAGGCCGACCGAAATACGGACCACGCCATCACCGAGCCCGATCGCGGCGCGGCCCTCCGGCCCCATCGCCCGGTGCGTCGTCGTCGCCGGGTGTGTGACAAGCGATTTGGCGTCGCCGAGGTTATTCGAGATGTCGATCAGCCGCAGCTTGTCCAGCACCTCGAAGGCACGCTCCTTGGCGGCGCCGTCGGGGGCATCCAGCTCGAACGTGAGCACCGTCCCGCCGCCGGACATTTGACGCTTGGCCAGGTCGTACTGCGGGTGCGACGAGAGGTACGGGTAGCGCACCCAACTCACCGCCGGGTGCCCTTCCAGGAACTCCGCAATCCGGTGCGCCGAGGAGTTGCTGTATTCAACTCGAACCGCCAGTGTCTCAAGGCCTTTCAATAGAACCCAGGCGTTGAAAGCGCTCATCGCCGGGCCGGTGTGCCGCATCAGCTTCTGCACCGGCCCGTCGATGTACTCCTGGTCGCCGAGGATGGCACCACCGAGCACCCGACCCTGACCGTCGATGTGCTTGGTGCCGGAGTACACCACCACGTCGACCCCGATCGGAAAACCCTGCTGCAGCAGCGGTGTGGCAAAGACATTGTCCAGCACCACTTTTGCGCCTGCGGCGTGTGCCAGCTCGGTCACCGCCGCGATATCCACCAGCGACTGCATCGGGTTCGACGGGGTCTCGAAGAACACCGCCTGCGTGGGCACCGACAGCGCCTGCTCCCATTGAGCGAGGTCGTCGCCGTCGACGAAGACCGTCTCGACGCCCCAGCGCGGCAGGATCTCGTTGCACACCACGAAGCACGATCCGAACAGGCTGCGCGCGGCCACCAGCCGATCGCCGGCGCCCAGCAGCGCGCCCAACGAAGTGAACACCGCGGCCATGCCGCTGGCCGTGGCGAACGCCGCCGGCGCGCCCTCGATCAGCCGCAGCCGTTCCTCGAACATCGACACGGTGGGGTTGCCGTAGCGCGAGTACACGTAGCGGTCCAGCTCGCCGGAGAACGACTGCTCGGCGGCGGCCGCCGACGGGTAGACGTAGCCGGAGGTCAAAAACATCCCCTCGGCGGTCTCTTCGAACTCCGAGCGCAAAAGCCCCCCGCGCACGCCGATCGTTGCTTGGCCGACGCCGTCAGGCAGTGCCTTCGGAGTGCGGACCGAGTCGGTCACTGCTGCTTCCAGGGCAACCCGACTGCCCGCCAACCGGTTTCACCACGGTGGCCGAGTGCATCGAGATTACCTTCGAAACCGTCCAGCACGTTGTAGGACGGCGCGATGCCTGCCTCGGTCGCGATCTTGGCGGCACCGATGGAGCGGTTGCCCGAGCGACACAGGAAGACCACCGGTCCCGACTCCGCAGGGACCCGGTCTTTCAGTTCGGCCAGGAAGGTCCCGTTGTGCTGCCCGGCCGTTGTGTTCCACTCGATGAAGACCGCATCGCGACCAAGGCTCGACAAGTCGGGCACCCCGACGAATCGCCATTCGGCGTCGGTGCGCACGTCGACCAAGACGGCCTGGGGGTTGTCGCTGAGCAACTTCCATGCCTCAAGCGGGGTGATATCTCCTGCGTAGCTCATTCGCGTGAGTCTCGCATATTCAGTTCCTCCCCTGCGAACCTCACAGCTGACGGCCCCCGGACACCGCGGTGGCCACCTCGCGGGCGCGGTCTCGAGCGTCCGCCACGTCCGGTGCGGTGGCCAGTGCGACCCCCCGCCGCGGGGCAGAGCCCCGAGCGAACACGCGCAAGTCGCTTTCCGGGATGGCTAGCGCCGCAGTCAGCGCCTCAGCAGTGGGCGCCGGGTGAATCGTGCGGGCGGCGGCCGGTGAAATCATCAGGGCGTCGACCGGCAGGCCGAGAATCGTCCGGGCCTGCAGCTCGAACGCCGAAAGCCGCTGGCTGCCCAGGGTTACCCAGGCGCTCTGCGGCAGGACGGCGCCGACATCCGCGAAGTACACCTCGTCGCCGTTGATCATCAACTCGACGGCAAAGACGCCGCGGCCGCCGAGTGCTTTGACGATTCGCGCGGCGATCGACTTGGCGGCATCGAGTGCGGGCGGGCTCATTTTCTGAGGCTGCC
Organism: uncultured Actinomycetota bacterium; assembly: GCA_963712615.1. Classification (GTDB taxonomy): domain Bacteria; phylum Actinomycetota; class Actinomycetes; order Mycobacteriales; family Mycobacteriaceae; genus Mycobacterium. The sequence continues at coordinate 4,379,938 of CAVQIO010000002.1, read as the reverse complement.
AGGATTCCAGCACGTCGGGCTCCGCGCGGCGATGCCCGATGGGTGAGCAGAACTCGATCGTCGGGCCGTTCGGGCCCTCGCTGCGAATTGCGAGCAGCGTGACGCAAAACTCGACCTCGACCACCGTTTCGGCCAACACCCGCTGGTGTTCGGCTTGTCCCACCGCGCGCCGCCACGCGGGCTCGACGTCGTCGGGCCCGTAAAGCACCGCATGCCCGGCGGCCCCGCCCAGCGACTCCACCCGCAACGGATATCCGCCGTGCGCGGCCACCGCCTTGAGCTCGTCGACCGACCCGACGAACCAGAACGGCGCGGTGGGAAGGCCCAGCTGGTCGGCGGCGAGCCGGCGCAGGCCCTCCCGGTCGGTGGTCAGCCGGACAGTGCGCGCGCTGGGCACCAATTCGACGGCTTCGCCCTCGGCGCGGGCAGCGAGCGCCTCGAGGGCAGCAACGGAGACCGCGCCGGTGGCGGTCACCACGAAGTCCGGTTGCAGCCGGTCGACCGCCCCCGACAACGCGTCGGCCTCGGCCATCGGGTCGGGGTGCTCATCGACCTCCGCGCCCAGGCGCCGCAAGGCAATCGCCAGCTCCCAGCTGAGCTCGCTGGAACCCAGCAGCATCACGCGGGGCTCGTGCTGTCTTTCGGTCAAGCCGTCGGTCACCAGCTAAGGATAGGTGCGTTGAAGGTGGGGGCGGCTCGTCACGGCTGGCCGGGCAATAGCCGCACCATCAGCCCGGTGCCTTCGGCCAGCACCGTGTCGCCATCGACCAACTCGGCGGAGACAAACGCCTTACGGCCCTCGATGCGGGTGACCCGTCCGCGCACCAGCAACGGAACGTCGATCGGGGTGACGTTGCGGTAGTCGACGTGCAGGGACGCCGTCCGGCTGATCGGGCGCGCCGCGGCGTGCGAGATCATCCCGAACATGTGATCAAACAGCAGCGGCAGCACACCGCCGTGCACCGCGTGATTGCCGCCGACATGAAACCGGGTGAAATGACCCGTCATCTCGACACCGTCGGGCTCATAGCGGGTCAACGTCCACGGCGGCAGCAGCAAGCTGCCCATGCCGGGCAGATCGGGCGTGCGGCCCGCTGGAGCCACGCCCTCATCGGCTTCGAACGGCCCCAACAGCTCCACCAGTGCGGCGGTCCGGTCGGCCGCGTCGTCCCAGACAGCGTCGGCTGGGTCAGCGGACACGGCAAGGTCCTGCAGTCGGCGCACGGCCGCCACGAACCGCCCGAATCCGGGGCCGGGGGTGGCCGGGCCGTACTCCGGGAAGCCGCCGTGATGTTCGTATTCGGGGTCGAGCTCGCCTGGGTCGGCTTCCGTCACTGGCGGGCCGCCAGGACGTCGCGGCGCACGATGGTCTGATCCCGGCCCGGCCCCACGCCGATGCACGAAACATGTGCTCCGGCAAGCTCTTCCAGACGCAACACGTAGTCACGCGCTTTGGCGGGCAGGTCGTCGAACTCGCGCGCGGCGGAGATGTCCTCCCACCAGCCGGGCAGTTCTTCGTAGATCGGTTCGGCCCGGTGCAGATCGCTCTGCGTCATCGGCATCTCGTCGGTCTGCACCCCGTCGACCCGGTATCCGACGCAGACCGGCACGGTCTCCAGACTGGACAGCACGTCGAGCTTGGTCAGGAAGTAGTCCGTGATGCCGTTGACCCGGGTCGCGTAGCGCGCGACCACGGCGTCGAACCAGCCGCAGCGGCGGCGCCGCCCGGTGGTGACCCCGAATTCGCCCCCGGTCTTGGACAGGTATTCGCCGTTCCCGTCGAACAATTCGGTCGGGAACGGGCCCGACCCCACCCGGGTGGTGTACGCCTTGAGGATCCCCAGCACGGTGGTGATCCGGGTCGGGCCGATGCCGGACCCCACGGCCGCCCCGCCCGCGGTCGGATTCGAGGACGTCACATAGGGATACGTGCCGTGGTCGACGTCGAGCAGCGTGCCCTGGGAGCCCTCCAGCAGCACGGTCTCGCCGGCCTCCAGCGCGGTGTTGAGCAGCAGCCGGGTGTCGGCGATGCGGTGCCGGAACCCTTCGGCCTGTTGCAGCAGGGCGTCGACCACCTGCTGCGAATCCAGCGCCTTGCGGTTGTAGATCTTGACCAGGATCTGGTTTTTGAGGTCGAGAGCGCCCTCGACCTTGTGGGTCAGCAGCTCGGGGTCGAGCACGTCGGCGACCCGGATTCCCTGGCGGGCGATCTTGTCCTGGTAGCACGGGCCGATGCCGCGGCCGGTGGTGCCGATCTTCTTGTTGCCCATGTAGCGCTCGGTGACCTTGTCGATGGCCACGTGGTAGGGCAACAGCAGATGCGCGTCGGCGGAGATCAGCAGCCTCGAGGTGTCGACACCGCGATCCTCCAGGCCCTTCAGCTCGTCGAGCAGCACGCCGGGATCGATCACCACACCGTTGCCGATGACGTTGGTGACACCGGGTGTCAGCACCCCGGAGGGGATCAGATGGAGTGCGAAATTCTCCCCGGTCGGCAAGACGACGGTGTGCCCGGCGTTGTTGCCGCCCTGGTAACGCACCACCCACTGCACACGCCCACCGAGCAGGTCAGTGGCCTTACCTTTGCCTTCGTCACCCCATTGGGCGCCGATGAGAACGATTGCCGGCATGGCATGCTCCCGCCTGGTCTCGCCTGCTTATTGTGGTCCAGCCGGGGACCAACCATAGCCTGGAGACGATGCGGGCGGCTTGCGGCCCGCTGAGGAACCAGGCAATTCAGCCCAGCCCAGCAGGTCGCGAGGAGCCCATGAATATCGCCGCGGACACGGCTAGCGTGGCGGTGTTGTGGTTCGACGCGCGGCGACTGCCTGGTCGGCTACACGGCCTGCCGACCCATAAGCCCGAAAATTCGGCCGATGCGGCCGCCATCGACGCCGCAATCGGGCCCTACCGGCGGCTGGTCGTGGTCGGTGTCGACGCCGAGCTGGCGGCCGTACTGAGCAGACTGCTGCGCGCCGAACGACTCGACGTCGAAGTGGCCTACGTGCCACGCCGCCGCACCCGTGCAACCCGGATCTACCGATTACCGGCGGGATGGCGTGCGGCCCGGCGGGCCCGGCGCGGGACGGCCGCGCGGGTCACCCTAGTGCGTGACGAGACCGGCTCGGTGATCGTGGGCCGGGCTGGCTGGCTGCCCCCCGAGGGCGGGCAACGAATTCACGGCGAGGCCGTCGTCGATGACACGCAGCTGTTCAACGGCGGCGTCACCGGCGCCTCCATCGAGCCGTCGCTGGCCATACCGGGTCTGCGGGCCTCGGTACACGGAGCCTGGCCTCGCTGGGTCGCCGGCCGCGCGGTCCAGCTGGGCAGCACCGGCGTCGTGGTGATGCGGGACGGCGTCGCAGCGTCCCGCCCTGCCCGCCGATCGACGTTCTACCGCCACGTCGAGGGTTGGCTGCTGGTCCGGTAGTTTCGACCAGTGAACTCAAGGGAGCGCGCGTCGGTGCGACCCAGCCCAATCTTCTTGGCACTGATCGGATTGACAGCCGTTGGCGGCGTGCTGGCCTGGCTGACCGGGACGACCGTGCGGCCACTGGCGTACGCCGGGGTGTTCATCTTCGTGATCGCCGGCTGGCTCGTTTCGCTGTGCCTGCACGAATTCGGTCACGCGGTGACCGCCTGGCGATTCGGCGACCACGACGAGGCGGTGCGCGGCTACCTGACACTGGATCCGCGGCGCTACGCCCATCCGGGGCTCTCGCTGCTGCTGCCGATGGTGTTCATCGCGCTGGGCGGGATCGGCCTGCCCGGTGCCGCGGTGTATTTGCGCACCTGGTTCATGACGCCGATGCGCCGCACCCTGGTCAGCCTGGCCGGCCCGGCGGCCAACCTCCTGCTGGCGGTGCTGCTGCTGACGCTGAGCCGGCTGCTCTTCGACCCGGAGCACTGGGTGCTCTGGGCCGGCATCGCGTTTCTGGGGTTCCTGCAGATCATGGGGGTGGTACTGAACCTGCTGCCCATCCCGGGCCTGGACGGTTACGACGCGCTGGAACCGCATTTGAGCCCCGAGACGCAACGTGCCGTCGCGCCGGCCAAGCAGTACGGCGTGTTCATCCTGTTGTTCCTGTTGTTGGCGCCGGTGGTGAACCAGTGGTTGTTCGCGATCGTGGACTGGTTCTTCGACTTTTCCGGGGTGCCGCATGTGCTGGCCAGCGCGGGCAACTCGCTGACCCGCTTCTGGAGCCGCTGGTTCTAACCCTTGCAATACATGCGTTAGCACGCATATATTGATCGACTATGGGCGCTGGACACAGTCACACCCCCGCCGAGGCCGATGCGTCTAGGATGATCCCCCGCATGGTCATGGCCGCGTCGATCTTGGCGACGTTCTTCGTGATCGAACTGACCACTTCGCTGCTGATCAATTCCCTTGCGCTGCTGGCCGATGCCGGGCACATGCTGACCGACGTCGTCGCGGTGTTCATGGGTCTGGCCGCCGTGATGCTGGCCAAGCGCGGCAGCACGTCCCCGGATCGCACGTACGGCTGGCACCGCGCCGAGGTCTTCACCGCGGTGGCCAACGCGGTGCTGCTGGTCGGCGTCGCGCTGTTCATCCTCTACGAAGCGATCGAACGGCTAGGGACCGGAGCGTCGGTCCCCGGCGTGCCGATGATCGCGGTGGCGCTGGCCGGGCTGGTCGCCAACTTCGCGGTGGCGATGCTGCTGCGGTCACACTCCGAGGGCAGCCTGGCCGCCAAGGGCGCCTACATGGAGGTCGTCGCCGATACCGTCGGCAGCCTGGGCGTACTGATCGCCGGGATCGTCACCGTCACGAGGCACTGGGCCTACGCCGACGTCGTGGTCGCCATCCTGGTGGCGCTCTGGGTGCTGCCCCGCGCCTTCGCATTGGCGCGCACGGCGCTGCGGATCCTGTCCGAGTCGTCGCCGGCCCACATCGACGTCGAGGAGCTGCGTGCGGCGCTCGGTGCCGTCGACGGGGTGACCGAAGTACACGATCTGCACGTGTGGACGCTGTCGCCGGGCAAGGACATGTGCACCTGTCACTTGACCAGTGTCGGCGACTTCGCCCGTGTGCTGAGCGACGCACGTGCGGTGCTGCACGACCGTGGGCTGGACCACGCCACGGTCCAGATCGAATGCCCGGAGAGCTCCGAGGACTGCACGGAAACTTTCTAAAGCCCCAGCTCTTTACGGGCCGCGGGGTCGCAGTCGTCGAGCAGGTCCAGGCAGCGGTTCAGCTCGTCGGTCTCGCCTATCGCGTCGGCGGCCCGGGCCAACGCCGCCACACACCGCAGGAAGCCGCGGTTGGGCTCGTGGGCGTAGGGCACCGGCCCAAAGCCCTTCCAGCCATTGCGGCGCAACTTGTCCAGGCCGCGGTGGTAGCCGGTGCGGGCGTACGCGTAGGCCGTGATGGCCCGGTCGTCGGCCAGCGCCTCCTCCGCGAGGGCCGCCCAGGCCACCGACGCCGGCGGATGCGCCGCGGCGACGATGCCCGGATTCCCGTCGGCGAGCAGTTCGGCATCGGCTTCGCTGTCGGCGGGTAGCAGGATTGGATCAGGTCCCAGGAGATCACCCATTGGTGTCATAAGTTCTATTCTGCCGTCCCGCCGCGGGTCGCTAAGCTCCAACTCATGCCTAACCCACCGGAGCCCGACCGCGGCACCCCGCGCGAACCGGGGGCCGAGCCCGCCGGCGTCCCGGAACAGGAGCGGGTCGACGAGGCAACCGAGGCCTACCCGCTGGTCCCTCCCGACCCCGAGACCGAGACCGTGGTGATCGACAAACCCGATCTCGGCACCGATCCCGAGGCGGATCCGGACGGACAGCAGCCCGAACGTCGCTTCACCGCGCCCGGCTTCGACGCCAAAGAAACGGCGATCATCGCCACCACCGCGGAGCCCGCGACCGAAGTCTTCAGCACCACCCCGGGCCAGCCCGGCCTGCCGGGGCAGCCGGGACAGCCCCCAATGCCTCCGAAACCTGCTGTGCCGCAATCAATCCCAGGACGTGACGGGAACAAGCCGCGGTCGGCATCCAGGAGTTTTAACTGGGGCTGGGTGCTGGCGATCACCGTGATCGTCTTGGCATTGGCAGCGATCGCCATCCTGGGCACCGTGCTGCTGACCCGCGGTAAGCACACGAAAGTCTCGCAAGAAGACCAGGTGCGCCAGTCCATCCACTCCTTCGACAACGCGGTGCAGCGCGGCGACCTGACCGAGCTGCGCAGCATCACCTGCGGCACCACCCACGACGGATACGTCGATTACGACGAGCACGCGTGGACCGAGACCTACCAGCGAGTCTCGGCGGCCAAACAATATCCGGTGATCGCCAGCATCGACCAGATCGTCGTCAACGGCCAGCATGCCGAGGCCAACATCACCACGTTCATGGCCTACGACCCGCAGGTCCGCTCAACACGCAGCCTCGACCTGCAGTACCGCGACGAGCAGTGGAAGATCTGCCAGTCCCCCAGCGGCTAGCGTCGTCCCATGCCGAGTGCCCGGCCAGCCGCACGTTCGGCGCCGAGTGCCCGGCCAGGCGGGCACTCGCGGCGAAATCGGCTAGGCGCCGACTGACTTTCCGGCGCAGTGCAGGTCGTTGCACGCCTCGATCACGCGCTCGGTCATGCTGGCCTCGGCCTTCTTGAGGTAGCTTCGCGGGTCGTAGACCTTCTTATTGCCGACCTCGCCGTCGATCTTGAGCACGCCGTCGTAGTTGGCGAACATGTGGCCGGCGAGCGGCCGGGTGAACGCGTACTGGGTGTCGGTGTCGACGTTCATCTTCACGACGCCGTACCCCAGCGCCTCCTCGATCTCCGATTTCGCCGAACCTGAGCCGCCGTGAAAGACGAAATCGAACGGCTTCGCGTCATCGGACAGTCCGAGCTTGGCGGCGGCCACCTTTTGCCCCTGGGCAAGGATGTCGGGACGCAGCTTGACGTTGCCGGGCTTGTAGACGCCATGCACGTTGCCGAAGGTGGCGGCCAGCAAGTACTTCCCGTGTTCGCCGTGGCCCAGCGCGTCGATGGTTTTCTCGAAGTCTTCCGGGGTGGTGTACAGCTTGTCGTCGATCGCGCCTTCGACGCCGTCCTCTTCGCCGCCCACGACGCCGATCTCGACCTCGAGGATGATCTGGGCGGCCGCCGCGGCCTTGAGCAGCCCCTTGGCGATGGCGAGGTTCTCATCAATCGGCACCGCCGAGCCGTCCCACATGTGCGACTGGAACAAAGGATCGCCGCCCGCACTCACACGTTTGGCCGAGATCGCCAGCAGCGGGCGGACGTAGGTGTCCAGCTTGTCCTTGGGGCAGTGGTCGGTGTGCAGGGCGACGTTGATCGGGTACCTGGCCGCAATGCTGCGGGTGAACTTGGCCAGCGCGACCGCACCGGCGACCATGTCCTTGACCCCGAGGCCGGAGGCGAACTCCGCGCCGCCGGTCGAGAACTGGATGATGCCGTCGCTGCCGGCGTCGGCGAAACCCTTGATGGCGGCGTTGACGGTCTCCGAAGAGGTGCAGTTGATGGCCGGGAAGGCGTACGCGTTGTCCTTGGCGCGTCCCAGCATCTCGGCGTAGACCTCGGGGGTGGCGATGGGCATGAATTCCTCCTGAAGACTTCAGTTGCCTCAGTATCGCAACTCGACGTTGACGGCGGGCAGCCCCCCGGGGACCGGTATGTTTCACGTCATGAGCACCGCCGTGATGGCCCTGCCGAACATCCTCGACCCGATGTTCTGGATCGGCCCCCAGGGCCTATTCGCCTCGGCGGTGCTGCCGACCATCCTGGTCATCGTCTTCGTCGAGACCGGACTGCTGTTCCCGCTGCTGCCGGGCGAGTCGTTGCTGTTCACCGGCGGGCTGCTGGCCACCCACGGCACGCTCAACATATGGGTGCTTGCCCCGGCCGTTGCGCTGGTGGCGATCCTGGGCGACCAGACCGGCTATTTCATCGGCCGCCGCATCGGGCCCGCCCTGTTCAAGAAGGAAGACTCGCGCTTCTTCAAGCAGCACTATGTGACGGATTCGCACGCCTTCTTCGAGAAGTACGGGCCCTGGGCGATCATCCTGGCCCGGTTCATGCCGTTCATACGCACGTTCACCCCGGTGGTCGCGGGGGTGTCGTACATGCGTTATCCGGTGTATCTGGCCTTCGACATCGTCGGCGGCGTGCTGTGGGGCGGCGGCGTCACGCTGGCCGGCTACTTCCTGGGCAATGCGCCGTTCGTCCACCAGAACCTGGAAAAGGTCATCCTGGTCATCCTGTTCGTGTCGATGCTGCCGGCGTTCATCGCGGCCGGGCGGGGCTACCGGGCGCGGCGGCGCCGAACCAAGGAGGGCCCCGAGCCGATACGGGTTGCCGACTGATCGGCCGGCGCCTGAGAATTCACGCGACGAGGAAATCGCAGCCGGTTTTGGCCCGGACATCGGCGACCGTCACCTCAGGGTGCAGTTCGGTGAGGATGAGTCCGCGCTCGGAGTCGACCTCGAAGACGCACAGATCAGTAATGATCATGTCCACCACACCTTTTCCGGTGAGAGGCAGCGTGCATTGCTTGAGGATTTTGGGACTGCCGTCTCTAGCGGTGTGATCCATCACGACAATCACTCGCTTGACCCCCGACACCAGGTCCATCGCGCCGCCCGGACCCTTGACCATCTTGCCCGGGACCATCCAGTTGGCCAGGTCGCCATTCTCGGCCACCTCCAGGCCACCGAGGATAGCCAAGTCGACGTGGCCGCCGCGGATCATCGCGAAGGAGTCGGCGCTGCTGAAGAAGCTGGAGCCGCTGATCGTGGTGATGGTCTGTTTGCCGGCGTTGACGAGGTCGGGATCCACTTGATCGTCGAGCGGATATGCCCCAATGCCGAGCAGCCCATTCTCGGATTGCAACGTCACGCTGATGTCGTCGGGGATGAAGTTGGCGACCAGCGTCGGAATCCCTATGCCCAAGTTTACGTAGTAACCGTCGCGCAGTTCTTGGGCGGCGCGCTTGGCCATGAGCTCGCGGATGGGGCTGTTCTTCCCGACCGCGGCGCCGTCGCTCGTGGTGCGGAATTCGATCCGCTTCTCGTAGCCGCGGCCCTCGATGATGCGGTCCACATAGATTCCGGGGGTGTGGATCAGGTCGGGAGCCAGCTCGCCGACGTCCACCAGCTCTTCGACCTCGGCCACGGTCACCTTGGCGCAGGTGGCGATCATCGGGTTGAAGTTGCGCGCCGTCTTTCGATAGACGAGATTGCCCGCCGTGTCGCCCTTCCACGCCTTGACGATCGCAACATCGGCCCGGATGCCTTCCTCCAGAACATATTCGGTGCCGTCGAAGACCCGCATGTCCTTGCCTTCGGCGAGCTGGGTGCCGAAGGCGGTGCGCGTGTAGAAGCCGGGAATCCCTGCGCCACCGGCACGTAACTTCTCGGCCAGGGTGCCTTGGGGCGTGAGTGTGAGGTCCAGCTCGCCGGCCAGCACCTGGCGCTCGAATTCCTTGTTCTCGCCGACGTACGAGGCGATCACCTTCTTAACCTGCCGCCCCTTGAGCAACAGACCCATGCCGAAATCATCGACGCCGGCGTTGTTTCCGACGATTGTCAGGTCTTTGACGCCGCTGTCCACCAAGGCCTGGATCAGGTTCTCGGGAATACCGCACAGCCCGAATCCCCCCGCGGCGATCGTGATGCCGTCCCTCAGCAGGTTTCCCAGAGCCGACTCGGCGTCGGGACGGACTTTGCCGCCGGAAAGGGTCATCGAAAGCTCCTCTCAAAGCTAGGACCGCCACCGCCGTCGATGGCTCGAGACTGCCAGGACCGCGAGCCAATCACCCGTTTCCTGATGCCACGGCGGTGACATTACAGGCGGCCTCCATCAGCATCCACCCGGACAGCTGCACCGACAGGTCCCGCTCGGGAGTCTCGGAAGCGTTCACCGCACCCTCGACGAATTGCGCCTGGGTGCCGCCCGTCGTCGGCAGCTCCGCGTCGCGATCCCAAAACGCACCGAACAGCGGCAGCCCGTCCACCGTCTGCCGGAAGTCCCACGCCGATTTCGCACTGGACAGCACGATCGCGCGGGCGGTGTCACGGGCGACGGCGTCGGCGGCGGAGTCACCCGGCAGGTCGGTGGCAACCAGCGCGAGATAGCGGGCGGTGATGCCGGCGAACAGTCCGCCGTCGCCGCCGCCGGAACCCCTCAGCACGCCCGAGGGCGCCATGTGCTCGTTGACCGCGGCGACCAGGGCGTGCACCCGCGCCGCATGCCTGGCCCTGACCTCGGCGCCGGTGCGCTTGGCAAGCTCGGTCTCCAGCCCGAGCACCACACCCTGGCAATAGGTGTACTGCGCGCGGACCAGCGAGCCGGCCTTGATGCCGTCGAACACCAGGTGTGTCTCCGGGTCGATCAAAGTGCGGTCGATCCAGTCGCCCATCTGCTCGGCGCGCTTGAGGTGGTCGCCGTAACGGGCCAGAAAGATTCCCGCCGGTCCGTTGCCCGGGGCGTTGAAGAACTGGTCTTGCTTGCGCCACGGGATACCACCGCCGTCTTCGGGCACCCATGCCTTGAGGAACTGGTCGGCAAGCTTGGGCAGGGCGCGGCTGCGCTGCACGCCGGCTATCCGGGCAGCGCGTTCTAGCGCCAGCGCCAGCCACGCCATGTCGTCGTAATAGCTGTTGGCCCAACGAAAGTTGTTGCGCAGCCGGTGCGAACGGACCTGCCGATTGATCTCGGTGTGCCGCCGCGGCTGGGGGTCGCGCAGCTGCGCGTCGAGGAGGCAATCCAGCAGATGCGCCTGCCACCAGTAGTGCCAGGTGCCGAACAGCCGGTCCCGCCGCGTCGCCGGCCAGGCCACCACCCCAAGCTGTGTTCCCGGCAGCGCCCACAGCCGTTTCAGGTGTCGTTGCGCGACAGCGGCTTCGGAGCTGGCCGCCCGGTTGGCCCATAGCTGATCCATACCTGCCGATCCTGCCTCATCCGCGCCACCGGCTGGCCTACTGTGAAATATGCGCTACCGGCAAACCATTTCGGGAACCACGTACGCCTTTGACGGGCTGGTCGACGTGATGGCAAAGGCGACCCCGTTGCGCTCCGGTGACCAGCTCGCCGGTTGTGCCGCCGCCTCGGACGCCGAGCGGGCCGCGGCCGCCTGGGCGCTCGCCGACATATCGCTGCCGACGTTTCTCACCGACGTGGTCGTGCCGTACGAGACCGACGAGATCACCCGGCTCATCATCGACAGCCACGATCGCGAGGCGTTGCGCCCCATCGCGCATTTGACCGTGGGCGGCTTCCGCGACTGGCTGCTGGATACGGCGTCCCGCGAAGACAGCGCGGCGCGGATCGCGGCCGTCTCCCCCGGGCTCACCCCGGAAGTGGTTGCCGCGGTGTCGAAGATCATGCGCAACCAGGACTTGATCCTGGTCGCCGCCGCCGCGACGGCTACCGCGGCCTTCCGAACCACCATCGGATTGCCGGGCACGCTGGCCACTCGGCTGCAACCCAACCACCCCACCGATGACCCCCGCGGGATCGCCGCGGCGATGCTCGACGGTCTGCTGATGGGCTGCGGCGACGCAGTGATCGGTATCAACCCCGCGACCGACTCGCCGCACGCGGCGTCGGACCTACTGCACCTGCTCGACGATATTCGCCAGCGGTTCGCCATTCCCGTGCAGTCATGCGTGCTGTGCCACGTCACGACCACCATGGAACTGATCGAGCGGGGCGCGCCCGTCGACCTCGTTTTCCAGTCGATCGCGGGCACCGAGGGTGCCAACGCCGGCTTCGGCACCTCCATCGCGATGCTGAGGGAAGCCAACGAGGCCGCCCGATCGCTGCACCGCGGCACGGTCGGCGACAACGTGATGTATCTGGAGACGGGACAGGGTTCGGCCCTCTCGGCGGGGGCCCACCTCGGCGTCGGAAACAAGCCGGTCGACCAGCAGACGCTGGAGGCGCGGGCCTACGCGGTGGCCCGGACGCTGGAGCCGCTGTTGATCGACACCGTGGTCGGATTCATCGGACCGGAGTACCTCTACGACGGTAAGCAGATCATCCGCGCCGGGCTCGAAGACAACTTCTGCGGGAAACTGCTCGGCCTGCCCATGGGGGTCGACGTCTGCTACACCAACCACGCCGAAGCGGACCAGGACGACATGGACACGCTGCTGACCCTGTTGGGCGCGGCGGGCACCGCGTTCGTCATCGCCGTTCCCGGCGCCGACGACATCATGCTCGGCTATCAGAGCCTGTCGTTTCACGACGCGTTGTACGTGCGAAAAGTGTTGGGGCTGCGCCCCGCACCCGAATTCGAAGCCTGGCTGGCCAGCCTGGGCATGGCCGACGCCAACGGCCGGATCCTTCCCGTCGACCTCGCAACGTCGCCCCTGCGGGCACTGGCAGCGGGCTGATGAACACCCCAAACCTACCGGCGGACAACGACATTTGGGCGCCGCTGCGGACCACCACGCAGGCACGCATCGGGCTCGGGCGGGCCGGAAACTCGCTGCCGACCCGCCACGTCCTGGAGTTCCAGGCCGCACACGCCGCAGCGCGCGACGCCGTCCACGACCCACTCGACATCGACCAACTCGTCAAGCAGCTGCACGACATCGGCATCGACGAGCCGCTGCGGATGAGCAGCCAGGCAACCTCGCGCAGCGAGTATCTGCGCCGGCCCGATCTCGGTCGCAGCCCCGTCGACCTGTCGGGTCTGCCGAAGACAAAGGCGGACATCGGATTTGTCCTCGCCGACGGGCTCTCGCCCCGTGCCCTGACCGACCACGCCGCGGGCATTGTCGACGCGCTGGTCGCAGAATTCGACGACCGCTATCGCATTGCCCCGCTGGTCATCGCGACCCAGGCACGCGTCGCGCTCGGGGACCACATCGGTCAAGCCCTCGGCGTCAAAACGGTGCTGGTGCTCATCGGTGAACGCCCGGGGCTCTCGGTCGCCGACAGTCTGGGCATCTACTTGACGCATCGACCGGCGCCGGGGCGCACCGACGCCGACCGCAACTGCATCTCGAACATCCATTTGCCCGACGGCCTGGACTACCCGACGGCCGCGGCAGTCGCCGCCGCGCTCGTCGCCGGGGCACGCAAACTCGGCCGCTCGGGCATCGCCCTCAAAGACTCCTCCCGCAGCGGACTGGCCGTCGACGGCGCGCAGAGCAGCTAGGCCGGATTACGCCTCATTGAGTGTGCGTCCACGGCGTTGGGTGTGCTTCTACGGCTTTGAATGTGCGGTGGCGGCGGGATTTCGGCGATTTCTCCGCCCTGAGCGCACACTCAACGCCAAGGCCGCACACTCGACGCCGGCTGGCGGTGGCGGTGGCCGGTGGGAGTAGCCCGGCTACCAGGCGCGGGTGAGGTCCCCGTGCTGCCGGATCCAGGAATGCATCGCGATGCCGGCCGCAACGCCGGCGTTAATGCTGCGGGTCGAGCCGAATTGGGCGATCGCCACCGTGATCGCCGCACCCAGCCGGGTATCGCCGGTGATGCCCGGCCCCTCCTGGCCGAAAACCAACAGACACTCGCGCGGCAGCGCCGTTTCCTCCAGGCGCGCCGCGCCCGGCACGTTGTCCACCGCGACCACGCTCAAGCCGGCGGCGACCGCGAAATCCAGCAGCTCGGCGGTGCTGTCGTGATGACACAACCGCTGATAGCGATCGGTCACCATGGCGCCACGGCGGTTCCAGCGTCGCCGCCCGACGATGTGCACGGTGTCCACGGCGAACGCGTTGGCGGTGCGCACCACCGAACCGATATTCGCGTCGTAACCGAAGTTCTCGATCGCGATGTGCAGCGGATGCCTGCGGACGTCGATGTCGGCGACGATCGCTTCCCTGGTCCAGTACCGGTAGGCGTCGACGACATTGCGAGTATCGCCGTCGCGCAACAGAACTGGGTCATACCGGGGGTCGTCAGGCAGATCCCCCGGCCAGGGTCCGACGCCGGTGGCGGGCGCTGCCCATTCGGTGGGCCCGGGTTCGCTCATCGCTGCGTCCATACTCCGGCGTGGGTTCCGACGATCGCCACCGTCGCATAGAGCAAAGCCTGGCTGATTTCGCCCTGAGTGCACAACGACGCGGCGACGTGCACCGCGTCCCGCGATGCGTCGGGCAGGATCAGCACCGACGACCCGTACGCCGCGCAGGCCGGGTTCAGGCCGGCGCCCGGCAGCGTCGGCGCAGCGAGCAGCATCATCGGGCCACCGCGACGAGCGGAGTCGTCGCGGTACCGATCCGCAATCGCGTCGGCTTCCAGCCCTAGCAACATGTAGCCGTTGCCGGTGAACGCCGTGGGGTCACCGAGTTGGGCCTGGGTCACCGGTTTTCCGTCAGCACGCCATGCCGACAGGCTGGTGGTCTTGACCACGAGGCCGGTGTCGTTGATGTTGGTCGGCATCAGCCCCAACGGAAACGCCGCCGGATAAGCCGCTGAGGTATCGGCGATCCGGTCCCGCATCGAGTAGCTGTACACGCCGCGCACCTGACTGCGGTCCTTCAACGGGCCCAGGCACACGGTGCCGGTCAGCCGGCCGGGAGGCGCCGAGAGCGGCGAGGCGATATCGCGCACGCTGGCCATCGCGGTGTCGCAACTGCCCAATCCGGCCGACTCCATCGGATGGGCAAGCGCGCCGTAGAGCCCGAAGCGGATGTCCTCGGGTTTGGCATGCGGCGCTTTCGGGTCCGTCGGTGAGGCGTCGACGTCGGTCAGCACATAGTCGCCGTCCCAGCGCAGGTTCGACACCGACATGTTCCAGCCCAGCAACGCCAGCGATTCACCCAGCCGCGCGCCCGGGGCACCGTAGGGCGCAGCGGGATGGTTGGACCCCGAGCAGCCCGCCAGGCAGGTGGCCAAGCAGGCGACTATCGCAATGAAAGTGCGCACAGCGATAACGGCCTAGCCCAGCCCCAGATCGGCCAGACCCAGCACGCTGCGATACAGCAGTCCCTCGGCTTGGATGGCCTCGGCGGCGCCGGTGGCGCGGTCCACCACGGTGGCCACGCCGACCACCTCGGCACCCGCGTCCCGGACAGCGTGTACCGCCGTCAGCGCCGAGCCACCAGTGGTGCTGGTGTCTTCGACTACCAGTACCCGTTGACCTGTTACCTCTGACCCCTCGATAAGGCGTTGCAGGCCATGGGCTTTCGTGGACTTGCGCACCACAAAGGCGTCGATCGGGCGGCCGGGCGCGTGCATGATGGCGGTCGCGACCGGGTCGGCACCCAGGGTCAGACCGCCGACGACCGCGTAATCCCAGTCTCCGGTGAGTTCGCGCATCAGCGTGCCGATCAGCGCGGAAGCTCGGTGGTGCAGGGTCGCGCGGCGCAGGTCGACATAGTAGTCGGCCTCCTGGCCCGACGAGAGCGTGACCCGGCCGTGCACGACCGACAGGCGGCGCACCAGCTCGGCCAGCTCCGCACGGTCAGATTCGGACACGGCTTTGTGCACCCTTTATTTGTCTACCGTTGCAGTGCAACAGGTTTCAGTGGTAGTTCGTGGCCTGCTGGCCGTTGCGTCCGGTCGACGGGGGACGCCGTACGGCTTCGGTGCGGCCCTCGTCGCGGCGGGCCGGCTCCGGGGCACGGCGGTTGGCGTCTCCCAGCAGCCCGGCCACATCCTGGCCCGAGCGCCGGGGCGGCAACTCCGCCCGGCCGGCCGGAGCCAACGGACGGCTGGGCGCCGCGCTACGGGGTCCCGCCGGGTCGTCGCTGTCGGCAGGCACCGGCGGCAACACCCGTAAGAGGTCGTTGAACTGGCGCACCGTGCGCAGACCCTCGTCCCATTGGGTGCGAGTGCTGGAGACCGGCAGGGCGACCAGCGTCCAGTTCTGCTCGTTCCACATGATCTCGGCACAGTCCGGTGCGGTATGGGCGAAGGTGACCATGCGCCGGTCGCAGGCCCGTCGGGCCGCGTCCAGGTTGGTCGAGTACACCATCCGCGGGCCGATAGCACCCAGTAGCCAAATGTCGCTCTCGCGCGGCTCTTTGAGTCCCTTGAGCCGCAGGTCGACCACGACGTTGGTGCCCACCTTGCGGTGCAGCGCGATCACCGTGGCGACTTCCTCGAGATCGAAGATGTACACCGCTTCGCCGCGGATCTGGCCCAGCACGACGTTGTGGGCGGGGACATCCCCCACCGTCGACATCACGCCACGCTTCCACCGCTTGAGAATGTCGGTCGATTCGCGCTCGTAGTCAAACCCGTGCGAGCGTGCCCACGATTTACGACGCCTGCTGCGCCCGCGACGTCGATCGACGTCGACGTACAGCAGCACCACCGCGCCGACGAAGCACAGCGCGGAGAGCGTGAACCATAGGGGGACCATCCTAAGTAGCGTATCTGCTATCAGACCGGAACCGAGAATGCGACCTGGTCACAACCACATTAAGACTCGGCTCCCGTAGGGTTCCGCGCATGGTCTACGAGGACTACCAGCTGATTCGTGTCGCCACTGCTGACGGGGTTTGCCGGGCAACGATCGACAATCCACCGATCAACCTGCTGGATGTGCCGCTGCTCTCGGAGATCGACCGGCTGGCGCGCGAGGTCGCGACCGACGACGACGTGCGCGTGCTGATCGTCGACTCGGCCGACCCGGAAGTCTTCATCGCGCACGCCGACGTGGGGCTGATCATGGATCTGCCGCCCGACGACATCGGGCCGCACGACGAGTTGTCGTTGTTCCACGCCGTGACCGAGCAGGTCCGGACGCTGCCGAAGGCCACCATCGCCGTCATCGACGGCGTCTGCCGCGGTGGCGGCTGCGAGTTCGCGATGGCGTTCGATATGCGCTTTGCCGCGCTCGGTGCGACCGTCCTGGGTCATCCGGAGCTGGCGGTCGGGATCATCCCGGGCGGCGGCGGCACCCAGCGACTGCCGCGGCTGGTCGGCCGGGCGCGAGCCCTCGAAGTCATCCTCGGCTGCATGGACATCGACGCCGCGACCGCCGAAGCCTGGGGATATGTGAGCCGCGCGCTGCCGGCCGATGAGCTCCGGCGGTTCGTCGACAAGCTGGCCGCCCGCATCGCGTCGTCCCCCGCCGTGGCCGTCGCGAACGCGAAGCGTGCCGTCGACGCGGCCGACGCAGGCGATTTGGCGACCGGCTTGCGCATCGAGGATCAGCTGTTTCGCGAAACCCTCGCGCGGCCGGCCGCCCGCCGAATGCTGCAGGCAGTGATCGACGCCGGCGCCCAGACCCGTGACTTCGAGCTGGGCAACCGGCGCCGGTAGAACCCGGTAGAACTAGCCCGATGGTGGCGACCCGCTTCGCCCGGCTCGGACTGATGCGGCGACCCGCTGCGCCCGGCCACGCCGCGCTTGCGATCGCCGCGGCCGCCCTCGCGATCGCCACTAGCCCAGGATCAGGCCGTCGCCGTCCGGGCTGACGTTGACCGGAATGGTGTCGCCGTCATGCACGTCGCCGGCGAGCAGCATCTTGGCCAACTGGTCACCGATCGCTTGCTGAATCAGCCGACGCAACGGCCGCGCGCCGTACACCGGGTCGAACCCGCGCTGCGCCAGCCATTTCTTGGCCGGCAACGACACTTCCAGCAGCAGCCGCCGCTGGGCCAGCCGTTTGCCCAGCTGCTCGAGCTGGATGTCGACGATCTGCACCAACTGTTCGGGGTTCAGGCCCTCGAAGATCAGCACGTCATCGAGCCGGTTGATGAACTCGGGCTTGAACGCCGAACGCACCGCCGCCATCACCTGCTCCTCGCTGCCGCCCGAACCGAGGTTGGACGTCAGGATCAGGATCGCGTTGCGGAAGTCGACCGTGCGGCCCTGACCGTCGGTCAGACGGCCCTCGTCGAGCACCTGCAGCAGCACGTCAAACACGTCCGGGTGAGCCTTTTCCACCTCGTCGAACAGCACGACGGTGTAAGGCCGCCGGCGCACCGCCTCGGTCAGCTGGCCGCCCTGGTCGTAACCGACGTAGCCGGGAGGCGCGCCCACCAGTCGAGCCACCGAGTGCTTCTCGCCGTATTCGCTCATGTCGATGCGAACCATCGCCCGCTCGTCGTCGAACAGGAAGTCGGCCAGTGCTTTTGCCAGCTCCGTCTTGCCGACGCCGGTGGGACCGAGGAACAAAAACGATCCGGTCGGCCGGTTGGGGTCGGCGACCCCGGCCCGGGTGCGGCGCACCGCGTCGGAGACGGCCTGGACGGCCTTCTTCTGTCCGACCACGCGCTTGCCCAGCTCGTCTTCCATCCGCAGCAGCTTGGCGGTCTCGCCTTCCAGCAGCCGCCCGGCCGGGATGCCCGTCCATGCCGCCACTACATCGGCGATGTCGTCGGGACCGACCTCCTCCTTGAGCATCACGTTGTCGCGGGCCGCGGCGTGCGGCAGCGCCGCGTCGAGCTTCTTCTCCACTTCGGGGATGCGCCCGTATCGCAGCTCGGCCGCCTTGGCCAGGTCGCCGTCGCGCTCGGCGCGCTCGGACTCACCGCGCAGCGTGTCCAGCTGTTCCTTGAGTTCACGGACGACGTCGATGGCGTTCTTCTCGTTCTGCCAGCGGGTGGTCAGCTCGGCCAGCTTCTCCTTGTGATCGGCCAGCTCGGCGCGCAGCTTCTCCAGCCGCTCCTTGGATGCCTCGTCTTCCTCCTTGGCCAGCGCCATCTCTTCGATCTCGAGCCGGCGCACCAGCCGCTCGACCTCGTCGATCTCGACGGGTCGCGAGTCGATCTCCATCCGCAGCCGGCTGGCCGACTCGTCGACCAGGTCAATGGCCTTGTCGGGAAGGAAACGGGCGGTGATGTAGCGGTCGGACAGCGTGGCCGCGGCCACCAGCGCGGAGTCGGTGATGCGCACACCGTGGTGCACCTCGTAACGGTCCTTCAGCCCGCGCAGGATGCCGATGGTGTCGTCCACCGACGGCTCGCCGACCAGCACCTGCTGGAAGCGGCGCTCCAGCGCCGCGTCCTTTTCGATGTACTTGCGGTACTCGTCGAGCGTGGTGGCGCCGACCAGCCGCAGCTCGCCGCGGGCCAGCATCGGCTTGATCATGTTGCCGGCGTCCATCGCGCCCTCGCCGGTCGCACCGGCGCCGACAATGGTGTGCAGTTCGTCGATAAACGTGATGATCTGCCCGGCGGAGTTCTTGATGTCGTCGAGCACGGCCTTGAGCCGCTCCTCGAACTCGCCGCGATACTTCGCGCCGGCCACCATCGATCCGAGGTCCAGGCTGACGACGGTCTTGTCGCGCAGGCTCTCGGGCACGTCGCCGGCGATGATGCGCTGGGCCAGGCCCTCGACGATCGCGGTCTTGCCGACGCCGGGCTCGCCGATCAGCACCGGGTTGTTCTTGGTACGACGGGAAAGCACTTGCACGACGCGGCGAATCTCGTTGTCCCGCCCGATAACCGGGTCGAGTTTGCCTTCGCGGGCGCGCTCGGTCAGGTCGGTGGAATACTTCTCCAGCGCCTGATAGGTGGCTTCGGGATCGGCACTGGTGACTCGCGCGCTGCCGCGGACCTTGACGAACGCCTCCCGCAAGGCCTGCGGGGATGCGCCGTGCCCGGTGAGCAGCTTGGCGACGTCGGAGTCGCCGGTGGCCAGGCCCACCATCAGGTGTTCGGTGGAGACGTATTCGTCGTCCATCTCGGTGGCCAGTTGCTGGGCGGTGGTAATCGCCGCCAGCGACTCGCGCGCCAACGGCGGCTGCGAGGTGGCGCCGCTGGCCTGCGGCAACCGGTCGAGCAACTGCTCGGCTTCGGTGCGAATGGTCGCGGGCTCGACGCCGACAGCCTCCAGTAGCGGGGCGGCGATCCCGTCGTTCTGCGTCAGCAGCGCCAACAACAGATGCGCGAGCCTGATCTCGGGGTTTCCGGCAGCGGAGGCCGCCTGAAGGGCCGACGTCAGGGCTGCTTGCGTTTTGGTGGTCGGGTTGAAAGAGTCCACGACACCTCCGTTCGGGTACGTAGGGAAAATGCTTGTCGCGTTATTCAACGCCGTCAAGGTTGAGTCTGTTCCGCTCAAGTTTAAATTCTATGGAAGCATTTTGCCTAATGGGATCCGTCGACCCCGGTCTAGCGCCGCCGCCGCGCAGGATTCCGGTTGCTTTCCGGCTGGCCGAGGTGCTGCCGTTTCGCTGGTGGTACGTGTGGACGCTCTTCATGGTCGCGATCGCGCCGATCGCGCTGTGGATCCAGCTGCCCGTGGCGTTCGCCGCGGCGGCGGTGCTCAGCCTGGCCGGGATCTATGCCGCGCAACTGTGGGGCGCGCGCATCCGGATCGGATTACTCAGGCGGGGCCGGGTCGCAACCGTCACCAACACCGAAACAATCGCGCGCGCAACCTATTACAGCGGAACGACCTGGTACAACGTCAACCTTCCGATGGCACGGGGATGGACCGTCACCCGGCAGCGCTGGAGCGGCCCCAACACCAAGACGAAGGTGTCCTACACGCTCGACGGCCACCAGGGAGACCTCGTGGTGCGCGGGCGCGAATACGCCGACGGAGTGATCCTGGCCGACGAGCGAAATCCGGCGCGGGCCCGCTGCGTAACCGCTTTTGCCTACGACCTCGACCGCGACGAAACCGGCAACTGGGTCGGTAAGCTGCGCCCACGCCTGCGGGTGGGGATGGCCTGCTGGTGGGCCATCATGATCGGCTGGCTTGTCCTGGCCGGCCTGGCGGCCACCGGGTCGCGAACGACTCCCACCGGCGACAGCCCTGCTGCGCCTGTGCCGCAGGCGGGCACGTTGCAGGTCAGCGGGACGCGAACGACGAAAACGGTCCCGTGCAACGGGGGTTACCTCTCGGTGAGCGGCGTGGACAACACCGTCACGGTCACCGGCCACTGCACCAGCGTCAGCGTCTCCGGCAAGGGAAATCGCGTCACAATCGACAGCACGGACGCGATCAGCAGCTCGGGCACGGGCAACGTAGTCATCTACCACTGGGGCTCGCCGCAGATCGCCAACGCGGGAACGTCGAACACGGTCCAGCAGGGCTGACGCGGGCGCTGTCTAACTGGGAGAGCTTAGAATCGGGCTCCGTGGGCTTAGAGGACTCCGATGCGTTGCGGGTGCTGCGCGACGCCTTCGCCCCGGACGACTCGGGCGCCGGCAGCGAACTCGTGCACCGCTTCTACGACCACTGGTTTGCCCTCGACGTCTCCGTACGCGACCTGTTTCCCCCCGAAATGGGCGCTCAGCGAGCCGCTTTCGCTCGTGCTGTGCACTGGGTTTACGACGAGCTGGTAGCGCAGCGCGCCCAGGAGCCGGTGGCCTTTCTTGCCCAGCTCGGGCGTGATCACCGCAAATACGGTGTGCTGCCAACCCATTACGAGTCGTTGCGACGGGCATTGCATGCGACGCTGCGCACCCACCTGGGCGACGCTTGGACCGACGCTGTCGACGACGCGGCCGGTCAGTCGCTCAACCTGATCACCGGGGTGATGAGCGGTGCCGCCGATGCCGAACAAGGACCCGCCTGGTGGGACGGCACCGTGATCGAACACCATCGGGTCTCGCGCGATCTCGCGGTCGTTCGGCTGCGACTGGACCGCCCGATGCACTATCACCCCGGTCAGTACGTCAACGTCCACGTTCCGCAATGCCCGCGCCGCTGGCGATTCCTCAGCCCCGCCATTCCGGCCGACCCCGAGGGCGGGATCGAGTTTCATGTCCGCCAGGTTCCGGGCGGCGTGGTCAGCACCGCCATCGTCAACGAGAGTCGCCCGGGCGACCGGTGGCGGTTATCCAGCCCGCACGGTGGGCTGCACGCCGACCGCGGTGGCGGCGACATCCTGATGGTGGCCGGCAGCACCGGGCTGGCGCCGCTGCGGGCGCTGCTCATGGACCTGAGCCGCTACGCGGAAAACCCACGGGTGCATTTGTTCTTCGGCGCCCGCTACCGCTGCGAGCTCTACGACCTGCCGACGCTGTGGCAGGTAGCGAGCCACAACCCCTGGCTGTCGGTCTCGCCGGTGTCGGAGTACAACAGCGACCCCGCATGGGCCGCCGACTACCCGGACGTGACGCCGCCGCGTGGCCTGCACGTCCACCAAACCGGTCAGCTACCCGACGCGGTGACCAGATACGGCGGTTGGGGTGACCGGCAGATTCTGATCTGCGGCGGGCCGGCCATGGTCCGCGCCACCAAGGCCGCCCTGATCGCCAAAGGTGCCCCGCCGGAGTGTATTCAGCACGACCCTTTGTCCCGCTAGGCCGGCATATGCGGGCTAGGCCCCACGGCGGCGACCCGCTTCGCCCGGCTACGCCGCGCTTGCGATCGCCGCTAGACCCAACGGCGGCGACCCGCTTCGCCCGGCTACGCCGCGCTTGCGATCGCCACTAGACCCAACGGCGGCGACCCGCTTCGCCCGGCTACGCCGCGCTTGCGATCGCCACTAGACCCAACGGCGGCGACCCGCTTCGCCCGGCTACGCCGCGCTTGCGATCGCCGCTAGGCTAACCGCGTGCACGTCGTCACCCTGCGCGACCCGTCGTCATCGTTGGCCGCACAGTTCGTGCCGGATGCGGGCATGATCGGCACCTCACTGACCGATTCCGGGGTGGAGTTGCTGGGTCAGCGGCGCAGACTGGATGCCTACATCGAAGCCGGCAAGACGATGGGCATACCGATTCTCTATCCCTGGGCAAATCGCTTGGGCAACAACACTTATAGCGCCGAGAACGTGACCGTCGAGCTGACGCCGGGCGAAAACGGGGTGCACGCGGATCCCAACGGGCTGCCCATCCACGGCACCCTGGCCGCCTATCCGGGCTGGCGGGTGGTGGCCGAGTCGGGCAATGAGCTGACCGCCGAGGTGGACTTCGGTGCCCAGCAGCGGCTGCTCGCCAGCTTCCCGTATCCGCACCTGCTGACGGTGTCCGTGCGGCTGGCCGAACGGGCACTGACGGTGCGCACCACCGTCACCGCGACCGGCGACACCGCAGTCCCGCTGTGCTTCGGCTTTCACCCCTACCTACAGGTCCCGGACGCGTCGCGGCGCGACTGGGACATCGAGACACCGCCGCTGCGGCATTTGAGCCTCGACGACAAGGGCCTGCCGACCGGCGAAACGCAGTCGCAGCCGGCCAAGAAAGAACCTTTGGGCGACAACACTTTTGACGATGCCTACGACCAGGTGGCCGACGGCGCGGTGTTCACGGTATCCGGCGGCGGACGCCGCCTGGAAGTGCACTTCGAGCAAGGATATTCGGCCGCACAGATCTTCGCGCCGCCCTGCGAGGACGTGGTGTGCTTCGAGCCGATGACCGCTCCGACCGACGCCCTGAGCCGCGGCGGCTACCGGAGCGCGCGTCCCGGCGAGCCGGCGGTCGCGGTGTTTTCGATCAGGGTCTGAGCTAGCGTCGCCGCATCCCGAGGTCGCGCAGATGATGCAGCAGGATGAATTCCGGCAATTCAATTGGTGCAAGCAAATAGTGGCTGCGCAAAATAGCTGTCGATCTCCCTCCTGCCAACACGGCACCGAGGCACAGGCCCACCGTGTTAGCGCGGGAGCGAGTCGGCAGGCAGATCAGCTGAGCGGATAGGTCACGTTGGTGAGTTCCTCGGAGACTGCCCACAACCGGCGCTGCACGTCCAGGTCGTGGGACTTTCCGCTGGACGTGACGATCTTGGGGTGACCCTTCAGTTCGCCGAAACCACCAGGCCCGAAGTACTGTCCGCCCATCACGCCCGGGTCGGTAGCCGCACGCAGGATCGACAGCGCGCCGGTAACGGCGTCCTGGGAAACGAGCAATTCAACCAACTTGGAAAGGCGTCTGATTAGCGCGGGCGAGTTCCGGTACAACTGGGTGCGTGAGCCGCCGGGGTGGGCTGCGACAGCGATCGTCGTGCCGCGCGGAGCCAGCCGCCGCTGCAGTTCGTAGGTGAACAGCAGGTTGGCCAGCTTGGCCTGCCCGTAGGCCCCGACCCGGCTGTAGCCGCGTTCCCATTGCAGGTCGTCGAAGTGAATGTCGGCGCGGATGCGGTGACCGACGCTGCTGACCGTCACGACCCGGGATCCGGCGACCGGCAACAGTCGATCCAGCAGCAGGCCGGTGAAGGCGAAGTGGCCCAAGTGGTTGGTGCCGAACTGCAGCTCGAAGCCGTCGCTGGTGGTCGACTTCGGCGTCCACATCACACCCGCGTTGTTGATCAGCAGGTCGATGCGGTCGTAGTCGGAGCGCAGCTGCTCAGCGGCGGCCCGCACGGACGCCAGCGACGTCAGGTCGAGTTCCTGCAGCTCCACGTCGGCGTGCGGACACCGGGCCGCGATGCGTGCGGCGGCGTCCTTGCCCTTGTCGAGATTGCGCACCGCCAGCACCACATGCGCGCCGCGCTCGGCCAGTGCGGCGGCGATTTCGTAGCCCAGGCCGGTGTTGGCTCCAGTGATAACGGCGACACGACCCGTTTGATCGGGAATGTCGCCAGCGGTCCACTCGGCCATGACGGCTTCTTTATCAATCACAAAGATACGAGTCCGGATCCGCCTCGATCAGGCCGACGGATTCAGTTGGGTCCCCTTCGATCGAATTCGAAGGAATCACGGCCTATTGGCCGCCGGGGCGCCGTAACTATTTCTTTTCGCCTGTCTCGCAGCGTTGTTCGCACGTGGTCCTCCGCTACAGGCTATCCGGACTGGATGATAGCGACTAGACCTCCACGCATGAGAGCTTTGGTTCCCTAGATTAATTTCTCCGAATGGCACAACGAGTTTCGGAATTCTCACCGGACCTTGCATGAATGCCGCTAGGACAGTGGTCAACTCAGGCGCACCGTTCACCGCGACATAGGACGAGGCCTCCTGTTCGACGCGGATCTTCGAGCGTGTTAGCAATCGGCCTATGACGTTGAGTTAGTCCGCTGGCTTGGCCGGATCAAACAGAAGAGGCCAAAGAGATTGCCGTCAGCCAGCTTCCGGATCTCGGAATGCGTTCTGCGGCCATGTCAGCCTTGGTGCACCACAAGGCCACCGGCGTGCCCGACGCGGTCGCGGTGTTTTCGATCAGGGTCTGAGCTAGCGTCGCTTGCGCGGTTGCCACACCACCAGCGCGGTGCTCTTGGGCACCACGGCGATATCACGGCGCTGGTTGCCGCGCAAAATAGCTATCTCGTCGGCCATTTCCTTCAGGCGCGACTGCAGCGCCTCGACCTGGTTGGTCAACTCGATGACGCGCTTGATGCCGGCGAGATTAACGCCCTCGTCCTGGGAGAGCCGCTGGACCTCGCGCAGCAGATCCACGTCGTGTTGCGAATAACGGCGTCCCCCACCGGAAGTGCGGCGAGGCGTGACCAGCCCGAGGCGATCATAGGTACGCAACGTCTGTGCGTGCATACCGGCCAGTTCGGCCGCCACCGAGATCAGGAACGCCCGGGCATCTTCTTTCGGGTGCTTCGCCATCAGCGATTACCCGCCCATCCTGCCCGTGGATTGAAACCACTAGACCGCTCGGCCTCCGCATACGCCTCCAGCGCCTCCTGCGCAGCACCTTCCAAGTTCGGCGGCACAGCGACTTTCACGGTGACCAGCAAGTCCCCGCTACCGCCACTACGCTTGGGCACACCACGCCCGCGCACCCGCAGGATGCGGCCGTCGGTGGTGCCTTTGGGCACCCGGACACCGACCTTCCCGTCCAGCGTGGGCACCGAAAGCGTTGATCCCAAAGCTAATTCGCCGAAGCTGACCGGAACGGTCACGGTGAGGTCGTCGCCGTCGCGGCCGAAGATCTTGTCTGGCCGCACATGCACCGTCACGTACAGGTCACCCGAGGGAGCACCCCGCAACCCGGCCTCACCCTGCCCGGGAAGCCGGATCCGTTGTCCGTCTTCAACACCCGGTGGGATCCGCACGTTGATGGTGCGGGTGCGGGTGGTGACACCGGTACCTTTGCACTCGTCGCAGGGGTGCTCGATGATCGAGCCGCTGCCCCGGCAGTCGGTGCACGGCTCGGAGAATCCGAACGCACCCTGGTTGCTGCTGACCACACCGGCGCCGTTACAGGTGGGGCACACCTTCGGGCTGGTGCCCGGACGCGCGCCGCTGCCATGGCAATTGGTGCACGGTGCCGGGCTGGTCAGCCGCAGCGGCATCGCGACGCCTTGGGCGGCCTCGACGAAATCCAGCTCGGTCTCGGTTTCCAGATCGTTGCCCCGTCGCGGCCGGCTGGGACGAGCACTCGCGCCGCGTCCGAACAAGCCGCCGAAGAGGTCGCCGATGTTGTTGCCCCCGCTGCGGCCTGCGGCGTCGAACAAATCGTTGAGATTGAACTCGGCGCCGTCGCCCCCTACGTTGAAGCCGCCGAAGCCGCCGGTGTCGAACCGTCGACCACCGAGGCCCCCGCCGGCGAAGAGCCGGCGGGTTTCGTCATACTCCTTGCGCTTCGTCGCATCCGAGAGCACGTTGTGTGCCTCAGACACCGCCTTGAACCGTTCACCGGCGGCGGGGTTGTCGGGATTCGCATCCGGATGCAGATCACGCGCCAACTTGCGATAGGCGCGCTTGATCTCTTCGGGGCTGGCGTCGGAGGAGACGCCCAGCTCCTTGTAGAAGTCCTTTTCGACCCATTCACGCTGGGCCATGTCGCGTCACCTCCTTTCACCTTCCGCTATTCCTGTTGTGCTGATTCTGTGCCCTATTGACCGGAGGTGTCCGCGTTATCGTCGGTGTCGCCCGGTTCGGTTTTGGCCGCGCTTTCGGCATCGACGGTGGTGACGGCTTCTGCACCGTTGCCCGCGACCGTGTCGACGACGCCAACCAGGGCATGACGCAGTACGTTTTCGCCCAGTTTGTAGCCCTCGCGCATGACGGTGCCGATCACCGGTTTAGAGCCCTGGCCGCCGTCACCCTCGTGCTGGACGGCTTCGTGCAGTACCGGGTCGAAATCTTCGCCTTCAGCGCCGAACGCCACCAGACCGAGCCCGGTCAGTGCGCTCAGCAGCTTGTCGGCGACCGACTTCAGCGGGCCCGACTCCAGATCACCGTGCTTGCGCGCCCGATCGAGATCGTCTAGCACGCCCAGCAATTGGCTGATGACGGTAGCCTTCGCCCGATCCGCCGCGGCCTGCTGGTCACGCAGCGCACGCTTGCGGTAGTTGGCGAAGTCGGCCTGCACCCGCTGCAGATCGGCGGTCAACTCAGCAACCTTGCCGTCGCCTTGCTCCGCCGCGGAACCCGCCGGGGCGGTCCCGCCCGGCGGCCCTTCTGCTTGGGCGCCGGGTGGGACCTGCCGTACTTCTCCGGTCTCGGGATCAATCCGCCGCTTGTCGGTCACGGTCACCGGTTCCTGCGGATTGCCTTCGGTCACTTGGACTCCCGGTCGTCGTCGTCGACCACCTCCGCGTCCACGACATCATCAGCAGAGCCGGATGAGCCGCCGGACTCGGGGCCGCCGGACTGCGGCCCGGCCGCCTGGGTGGCTTCATAGATAGCCTGACCCAGCGCCTGAGACTCCTGGCCCAGCTTCTCCATCGCCGACTTTATCGCGGCGATGTCGGTGCCGCCCAGCGCCGACTTGGCATCGGCGATCGCGGCGTCGACCTTGGACAGCGTCTCTTCGGGAACCTGCGACCCGCCCTCGGCCTCCCGCTGCTCCTTGACGAACTTCTCCGTCTGGTAGACCAGCGACTCGGCCTGGTTGCGGACGTCGGCCTCTTCGCGACGCTGACGATCCTCGTCGGCGTGCGCCTCGGCATCCTTGATCATCCGGTCGATCTCGTCCTTGGAAAGGCCGGAGCCCTCCTGGATCTTGATCGTGTTCTCCTTGCCGGTGCCCTTATCCTTGGCCGTGACGTGGACGATGCCGTTGGCGTCGATGTCGAAGGTGACCTCGACCTGGGGCACGCCGCGCGGAGCCGGCGGCAGACCAGTCAGCTCGAAGCTGCCGAGCAGCTTGTTGTGCGATGCGATCTCGCGCTCACCCTGATAGACCTGGATCTGCACCGACGGCTGGTTGTCATCGGCCGTGGTGAAGGTCTCCGATCGCTTAGTCGGGATTGTGGTGTTGCGTTCGATGAGCTTGGTCATCACGCCACCCTTGGTCTCGATACCGAGACTCAACGGTGTGACGTCAAGCAGCAGAACGTCTTTCACCTCACCCTTGAGCACACCGGCCTGCAGGGCGGCACCGACCGCGACGACCTCGTCGGGGTTGACACCCTTGTTGGGCTCCTGGCCGCCGGTCATCTCCTTGACCAGCTCAGACACCGCGGGCATCCGGGTGGAGCCACCCACCAGCACGACGTGATCGATATCGGACACCGGGATACCGGCATCCTTGATCACCGAATGGAACGGGTTACGGGTGCGGTCCAGCAGGTCCTGGGTGATCTTCTGGAACTCGGCGCGGGTGAGCTGCTCATCGAGGAACAGCGGGTTCTTGTCCGCGTCGACAGTGATGTAAGGCAAGTTGATCGAGGTGCCCTGGCTGGAGCTCAGCTCGATCTTGGCCTTCTCGGCGGCCTCACGCAGCCGCTGCATCGCCATCTTGTCCTTGGTCAGGTCAATTCCGCTGGTGCCCTTGAACTTGTCGACGAGCCATTCGACAACGCGGTCATCCCAGTCGTCGCCACCAAGGTGGTTGTCACCACTGGTGGCACGGACCTCGACCACGCCCTCGCCGATCTCGAGCAGCGAAACGTCGAAGGTGCCGCCGCCGAGGTCGAAGACCAGGATGGTCTGTTCCTTCTCGCCCTTGTCCAGGCCGTAGGCCAGTGCCGCGGCGGTCGGCTCGTTGACGATGCGCAGCACGTTCAGGCCGGCGATCTGGCCGGCTTCCTTGGTCGCTTGACGCTGCGCGTCATTGAAATACGCCGGCACCGTGATTACCGCGTCGGCGATGTCCTCACCGAGGTAGCTTTCGGCGTCGCGCTTCAGCTTCTGCAGGATGCGGGCGCTGATCTCCTGAGCCGTGTAATTCTTGTCATCGATCTCAATGGACCAATCGGTGCCCATGTGCCGCTTGACCGAACGGATGGTGCGGTCGACGTTGGTTACCGCCTGGTTTTTGGCGGGCTGGCCGACGAGCACCTCGCCGTTGCGAGCGAAGGCGACAACGGACGGCGTGGTCCGTGAGCCCTCGGAGTTGGCGACGACAACTGGGTCGCCGCCCTCGAGAACTGCGACGACGGAGTTGGTGGTCCCGAGGTCGATACCGACCGCACGAGCCATAGTGGTTCCTCCTATTGAGTAGAGCTTCTTCTTTTGGTGGCACTATGCTGAGTGAACCGCGCTCAAGCCTGCCCCCGAGGGGGTCGGCCTGTCAACCCAGTATTGAGTCTGGGTCACTCAACTTGTCGATCATGCTAACGATTGGTGTCGGGAGCTTGTTCCCGGGGGCCTGACGATTTCTTTGACGGTCTTGGTTCGCGCCGTCACCAGCCGATATGGCGGCACTGCCCAAATTCGCCATGTCATCAAAATGACGTTCTCGTTAATTAGACGTGCGTAGATCAACTAAGCAGTACCGTCAGCATGTTCTGTACAGCTGTTCCGGTTCCTCCACGAGAAGGGCGAAGCGTCATGACTGCTCCGCGGGTCATCGTTGCGCGTCGCGCAACCCCAGACTGTTGGTCTTCCCTGCAATGAAGGCCAGCCGCTCGCCGTCGCGATTTGCGTGGTGGCACGAGTGGGCCGCGCCGCTCTGGATCGGTTGCAACTTCACCGCCTGGACGCGCCTTCTGATCCATAATCGCTTCGCCGTGCACTGGAGCCGTTGGCACTACGCGGTGCTCTACACGGTTCTCAGCGTCGTCAACTCGTTTCTGGGCATGTGGCAAAGGATCGTGTTCGGCAGGCGAGTCGCCAACACGGCGATCGCCGATGCGCCGATCTTCATCGTGGGGCACTGGCGTACCGGGACAACCATGCTGCACGAAATGTTGGTCCTCGACGATCACCACACCGGTCCCACGACCTACGAATGCATTGCGCCGCACCACTTTCTGCTGACCCAGCGGTTTGCCCGCTGCGCGGAATTTCTGACCTCGAAGCATCGCGCCATGGACAACATGGACTTGAGCATGGCGCATCCGCAGGAAGATGAGTTTGCGTGGTGCATGCTGGGGCTGCCGTCGCCCTACCTGACCATCGCGTTCCCGAACCGGCCCATTCAGGACGAGCGGTATCTGGATATGGACCTGCTGACGTCGCGAGAACTGGAAACGTGGAAACGGACCCTGCACCGGTTCGTTCAGCAGGTGTACTTCCGCCGCCATAAGGCCGTGATCCTCAAGAGTCCGACGCATAGTTTCCGGATCAAGGTGCTGCTGGAGATATTTCCGCAGGCGAAATTCGTCCACATCGTCCGGGATCCGTACGCCGTGTATCCGTCGACGGTCAACCTTTTCAAAGCGTTCTCCCTCGTGCACGGTCTGCAACGACCGACATTCCAGGGATTGAACGAAAACGTGCTGTCCACCTACGTCGACCTGTATCGGAAGTTGGACGAAGGGCGCGAATTCGTCGACCCGTCAAGGTTTTACGAATTGCGCTACGAGGATCTGATCGGCGATCCCGAGGGGCAGTTGCGCAAAATGTACGAGCACCTGGACCTGGGCGACTTCGAGCGCTACCGGCCGCGGCTGCGGCAATATCTTGCCGACAAAGCGACCTACCGGACGAACACCTACGAAATGACATCCGAACAGCGAGCGATCATCGCGGATCGCTGGGGTGAGTTCATCGATCGCTACGGCTATGGAGCGGCGGCTGAGGATGTGATCCTCGAAGGCACCCGTCGCAGTGTGATTCAGCGGGATGCGGTTTCGTCGATCAACTCAAGGACTGCGCGGGTGGCCGCGCTCGTCGACCGGGCCGCAGACGTGGTGACGAACAACCGCCATTCGAGGTTGTAGTCGCTCACCCGCAGCGTGGCCAGGCCGAAATCGTCGATTTCGTCGAGGATGGTCCAGCTCAGAAAGCCGATCCCCAGGCCGTTTCGGATGTAGGTCGCGGCCGTGCCCAGATCAGCCACCTCCACCGCGACGGTCCGTTCGACGCCGGCGGCGGTGAACGCGTTGTCGATCACGGTTCGGGTGCCGTATCCCGGTGGGCTGTCGACGAACGACATTCCGGCCAGCTCCGCCAATGGCACCGAGTCCTGTTGGGCGAGTGGATGATCGGCGGGAACAACCAGGAGCAGCGGGACGGCGGCAACGAGCCGGGCGGTCAGGTCGGCCGGCGGAGGCCCGGTGAAGACGAGAAAGGCGACGTCGAGATCGCCGTCGCGGAGTTGGGTAGCGAGTCCGGCCGATCCGGCGCTGGCTGCACGCAAGTGCACCGTCACGCCGGGGTGCCGGGCGTGCAGTTCGGCCAGCACCGCAGGCATGTCAATCACGCTGATCGACGTCAGAATCCCGACCGTGACGGTGCCGCGAATAGAACCACGGGTGGCGTTGACGGCGTCCTTGGCCGCGCGCGCGGCGTCCAGGGTTTCGCGGGCGCGGGGTCGCAGCTCCTCTCCCGCCGGCGTCAGCTCCACGCCGGCCGAGCCACGAACGAATAATTCCGCGCCGAGCTCGCGTTCCAGGGCCTTGATCGTCGCCGATACACCCGACTGGACGACATGCAATTTCTTCGCGGCCTCAGTGAAGCTCCGGTTGTCGGCGACGGCGAGAAAATACTCAAGATGGCGAAGCTCCATCCAGCTATTATCACAGGCTGTGCTGACGGCCATCAGAACATGTCGTTGGCCCTGATGCCGCAGGTCATCGTAGCGTCGACCACGTTGATCGGGCCTGACCGTCCGTCGACCCTCCCAACCGCCGACCGTGCTGGACGTGCCAATGACTCTGCAAGCTCCCGCCCTGACCAGGACCAGAACGCGCTGGTCGTCTCCCTCTACCGACGACCAGTTCGTCGTCGAGAACCCCGCCACCGGCCGGACCGTCACCGTGGTCCAGGGAGCGGGACCCAACGAGGTAGACCAAGCGATGCGCAAAGCCCACGCCGCGCACCTGCGGTGGAAGCAGCGCCCGGCGCGGGAACGTGGCGGCTACCTGCGTAAGATCGCCGAAGTCATCCGCGCGCACGCCGACGAACTCGCCATGCTCGAGTCACGCGAAATGGGTAAGCCCATCGTCCAGGCGCGCGAGTTCGACATCGAAGCGGCGATCTCGATCTTCGAATACTTCGGCAGCATGGTCGAGGCGTTGCCGAACCAGGCGCGCGACTACGGCACGGTCCTCGACGTCACGACGCTGGAACCGTACGGGGTGATCGCCGCCATCGTTCCGTTCAACTGGCCGCCCATCCACACCGCGGGAAAGATCGCGCCGGCACTGGCCGTCGGTAACGCGGTCGTGCTGAAACCACCGGAGCAGACGCCCTCGGTGGTGCTGCGCATGGTCGAACTCATCCAATCGGTACTTCCGGACCGCGTGGTGCACGCCGTGCCCGGCAGGGGCGAGGTTGGTGCCGCTCTCGCCGGACACCGGCTGGTGGGCAAGGTCTCTTTCACCGGATCACCGCGGACGGGTTCGGCGGTGATGCGCAACGCGGCCTGCAACCTCACCCCGACGCTGATGGAGCTGGGCGGAAAGAACCCGTTGGTGGTCTTCGACGACGCCAACATGCACGAGGCGCTGTTGGCCGCTGTCGACGGTGGCTTCTTCAACCAAGGCGAAGCATGCACCGCGTCGTCGCGAATCCTGGTGCAGGACACGATCTATGACGAGTTCGCCGCGAAGCTGTGCAAGGCGGTGAAACGGCTTCGGGTGGGCGACGGCGCCGACCCCACGACCGACGTCGGCCCCCTGGTCACCCGGGCGCAGCAGAAACAGGTCCTCGATTACCTCAAGCTGGGCGTGGCCGAAGGCGCGCACATCGCCGCCCAGGCGGCGCTGCCCGACGATCCCCGGCTGGCCGACGGCTTCTATGTCGCGCCGACCGTGCTGACCGACGTGACTCCGCGGATGCGGATAGCCCGGGAAGAGATCTTCGGTCCGGTAGTCACCTTGATCCCGTTCACCGACGAAAGCGAGGCGGTGCGGATCGCCAACAGCACCCCGTTCGGACTCGTCGCAGCGGTGTTCACCCAGGACAGCGATCGCGCGCAGCGGGTGAGCCGGCAGATCCGGGCCGGGGCCGTCTTCGTCAACAACTACGTACGGATTGCCATCGGCACCGGATTCGGCGGGGTCGGCCACAGCGGTTTCGGGCGCGAGCATGCCGAGGAGACCCTGGCGGAATACGGCTACACGAAGACCGTCCGGTGGGCCGCCAAGCGCGACGAGCTGTCGTACTGGAGCGCCGCCACCCGAGTGCTGGAGAGCTAAGGCAACCAGTTGCGGACGATCGCACTCGAAGAGCATTACGCCACAGCGGCATTCCTGCGCGGCCCAGGTAGTTAGCTCGCGTCGCGCGCCGGTGTGATCGACGTCATCGCCGATCTCGGTGACGGTCGCATCGCGGCGATGGACGAGGGCGGCGTCGATCTGGCGGTGCTGTCGCTGGCCGCGCCCGGCGTCGAGCAGCTCGACGGACCGAAAGCCGTTGAGCTGGCCCGCGAATGCAATGACGAACTCGCGGCGGCGGTCAGCCGGTACCCCGATCGGCTGGCGGGGTTCGCGACCGTGCCGACCAGCGCACCCGACGCGGCTGCCGACGAGCTGGAGCGAGCGGTGCGAACGCTCGGCTTCCCCGGCGCAGTTATCAACGGGCACAGCCAAGGTCGCTACCTGGACGACCCCTACTTCGAGCCGATTCTCGATCGCGCGGCGGCCCTCAACGTTCCGATCTACCTGCACCCCACGATCCCGCCGGCGGCAGTCATCGAGTCCAGCTACGCGGGTTTCTCCGCCGAGGTCACGTTCGCACTGGCGACGGTGGGATGGGGTTGGCACATCAACACGGCCACACACGTCCTGCGATTGATTCTCGGCGGCGTCTTCGACCGGTACCCGGATCTGCAGGTCATCATCGGGCACATGGGCGAAGGGACGTCGTTCATGCTGCCGCGGTTCGACGCCACGCTGAAGCCGGACCTGACCGGGCTCAAGCACCCGGTCAGCACCTACCTGCGGCAGAACCTGCATTACATGTTCGCCAACTTCAACGACGAAGCGATGTACGCCAATCTGATCGCGCAGGTGGGCATTGACCAGGTCGCATTTTCCGCCGACTACCCGTTCGGGTCGATGAAGAACGCTCGCGCCTTCCTGGACAAGCTCCCCCTGACCGACGACGAGCGCGCGCGCATCAGCCACCGCAACGCCGAGAAGCTGCTCGGTCTGTGACGTAACACTTTGCTATCGGCGACATTTCAAAAGCGCGCCGCCGCGGTAGCTTGCCCCACCTCGTGCGTAATCTACGTCTGACATCTCAGATCTGGGGAGCGACGCGTGCTGTTATCCCGAAATGCACGGCGGGGCCTAGCGGGTGGTTCGTTGGTGCTCGCGGCCCTGCTGGCTAGTCCCGTGCTGATTTCGGGCTGCAGCTCCGTCATCGAAGGCAGGCCGGTCGCCACACCGGGCACCGGACCCACCGAGCCGTCGTTTCCGACGCCGAAGTCGAGTACCGCGCCGTCGCCGTCGAACCCCATCGCGGCCCCTCCGACCACGCCGGCGAGCCCGACCGTGCCGGCCGGCGCCATTCCGCTGCCGCCCGACCAGAACGGCTACGTCTTCATCGAGACCAAGTCAGGCATCACGCGCTGCCAGATCAACCAGGACAGCGTCGGCTGCGAGGCACCATTCACCAACTCACCCGTCCAGGATGGCGAGCACGCCAACGGCATCCACATCACCTCCGGCGGCTCTGCCCAGTGGATACTGGGCAACCTGGGCGCCATCCCCGCCGTGCCCATCGACTACAAGACCTACGACGCGCTGGGCTGGACGATCGTCGGTTCCGAAGCCGGCACCCGGTTCACCAACGCAAAAACCGGGCACGGCATGTTCGTCAGTGTCGAGAACGTCAGCACGTTCTGAGCCGCCGAAAGGGCGTTAAAGGAGCTTACTGGGCTGGTCACACTGGGTCGCCGAATCGTGAAGGCCGGGCGAGCAGTTCAGTTACGAAGTTGAACCGTTGGACCCGGTTCGACATCCATATGACGACGGCCTGTGGCCGGCAAACATTGCAACGCTACGGGCGTTACCACCCGGTGCGGACGCTGTAGCAGCATCGAAACTTGGAAGCAATCGACCGTGTTTTTGTCGCCTAGTTCATCTACCGTTTGCTGCGACGATCACCAGAAGGAGGGAAGCATGGCGTTTTCAGACGGCCTGGCCAGCATCGCGAAGAAGATTCGCGATTTGAAAGACTCCGTCGCGACCGAAGAGGCGACCAAGAACTCCTTCATAATGCCCTTCATCGACCGTGCTGGGATACGACGTGTTCGATCCGTCGGAGGTTGTACCCGAGTTCACGGCCGACGTAGGCGTGAAAAGGGGCGAGAAGGTCGACTACGCGATCTTGAAAGACGGCCAAGTGCAAATACTCATGGAGTGCAAGAGAATCGGCGATCCACTGGAATTGCGGTATGCCTCCCAGTTGTTCCGTTACTTCGCCGTCACTACAGCACGCATCGCGATCTTGACCAATGGCCAGCAATACCACGTCTATACCGATGGTGACCTCCCAAACCGCATGGACGAGAAGCCGTTCC
Source organism: uncultured Actinomycetota bacterium (assembly GCA_963712615.1). Lineage (GTDB taxonomy): Bacteria > Actinomycetota > Actinomycetes > Mycobacteriales > Mycobacteriaceae > Mycobacterium. The sequence goes on along the minus strand of CAVQIO010000002.1, from coordinate 4,344,400 downwards.
TGGTGTTCGACCTTCTCGATATCGACCGGACCCTGGTACCGGAAATCCAGAAATTTTCAAAGGAATCGTTTGACATCGACTCCGTCGTAAACGCTGCCGAAGAACTCAAATACATCGGGGGCATCCGCCGGATCATCGCCGCCGAAGTGAAAGAACCATCGGAGGAATGGATACGGTTCTTTGTGAATCGAATCTACGAAGGGCGTACGACGCAGCGCATCGTGGACCAGTTCCGACCGTTGGTTGCAAAGGCGTTGAACCAGTACGTCGGCGATCAAGTCAACAGTCGGCTAAAGACGGCTCTGGGTGACGATGCGCCCGATCCAAACCGCGCGACTGAGGTTCCGCCTGCGCCGCCGCAGCCCGGTCAGGCCCCCATCGGCCACGACGTGGCCGCCGAGGTGCCGGACAACATCGATGACCGCGCCGACCCTGACGTTGTGACCACCGACGAGGAGCGTGAGGGCTTCAACATCGTCCGCGCGATCGCGGTGTCCGACGTCACTCCCGATCGCATTTGCTATCGCGACGGGAAGGCATACTTCGCGATTTTGCTCGACAACAACAACCGAAAGCCGATAATCCGCCTGCATCTCAATGGCAAGAGCGTCAAGTTCGTTACCACCTTTGAGCAAGGCAAAGACAACGGCGTACGGCACGACATTGGCTCTGTCGTTGACATCTACACCGTTGCTAGCGACCACATCAGGTCAGCGATCCGCCGATACGAGAGCGGCGGCCAACTAGTTCACGCAATTCCCACCGTCGAGAGCGTGTAAGGCTCCTGGTGGCATCAGATCGGGGTTGTGACCACGGCTGCACAGGCGAACTGGTGTTCATTGCATCGTGGCCATCAGGCGCGGTGGCCGTGGCGTTGTCGAAGCATAGGAGAATCGAATCGTTGCTCCAGTGCGCCAGGGCCAGCCGACAATCTGCGGCAGCGGCATAGGCCAATGCATCGCCTTGCACATCTCGTCGCCAGTGACCACGTTGGCGACGGGCACAGACCCCGCTAAGACAACTGCCACCAACATCGCTGAGGTTGCGCATCATCAGTCTCATCCCCAGACCCTTCAAGTCTCTTGCGCAAGTCAGCTGCGGAAACTACACGAGCCCGCCGTGGTGGGAACACGCGCCTTGGCGGTGCGTCGAGTGGGTAATCGTCCCATCTCGACACGGAAGATCTAAACCTCCATCAGATGGATCATGGTTCGGCCTGACCGACACTGGTTATCTACATTCACGTAGTCACAGGATGGCGACAGGGATACCGGACCGGCCCAGGTCATCCCCACTGCCAGCAGCGCGGCTCCTGCGACCCCAGTAAGCGTCATGCGGGTGTTATACGCCTGTCAGCAGGTCACGCCGCCGAAACAGCCGAAAATCGCCGGTGCTCAGCGGATGAATCACGTCCCGATATCGTCCGTCACGAGGCCGATTACCCATCATATATGAGTTGTTAACCGAATTAAGACCTCATATTATGGTAGTTATGACGACGAAAATGTCCGTAGCGAAGCAGCGCGCCATCACCGACGCCGCCGCACAGATCGGCGAATCGGTCTCGGCGTGGCGGCGCGCCCAGCGCATGACACAAGCCGACATCGCACAGCGCGCGCGCACGTCGGTAGGCACCATCTCCCGCATCGAGACCGGCGACCCTTCGGTGTCCTTCGCCATCGTCCTGTCGGTTGCGCACACGCTCGGGTTCCTGCCCGAGCTGGTCGCCGCTGCCGACCCGGCGCGGTCGGACTTCGGCGTCGCTATGCTCCAGCACGGGCTGCCCAAACGGGTGCGCAGAGATGGCTGACTACCGTGTCGTCGAAGTCCACGACGACCAACTCGGCGTCGTAGCGGGCACGCTCGCCGTGTCCGTTACACGCGGTGTGGAGAACAACCGATTCTCCTACAGCCCAGAGTTCCTGCAGCACACCGACTCATACGACATCGACCCTGACTTGCCCCGCGCCGCTGGCGCATCCTTGACGGTGGCGAACTTGTTCGGCGCGTTCACCGACGCCGCACCCGACCGCTGGGGACGCAGCCTGATCGAGCGTGTCCGTCCCGGCACGCTCTTCGAGTCCAGTTATCTGTTCGACGTGCACGACCCGCTGCGCCAGGGCGCGCTGCGCTTCCGTGAGGACGGGCGCTGGCTCAACCATGACGGCACCGTGCCACGCCTTGTGAACCTCCCCGCGCTGCGCGCTCTGGCGCGAGAGGTCGTGGCCGGTGACCCGCGACGGGTCAACCAGGCTGCGAAGGAACTGCTCGATGTCGGAACCTCCGCACTCGGCGGTGCCCACCCCAAAGCATCCGTCACCGACGAGAGAGGCAGACTTTGCATCGCCAAGCTCGCATTGGACACTGCCGACTCGCGCAATACCCGCAACGAGTACGCCGCACTGCTGTTGGCAGCAGAAGTCGGGCTGCGGACCGGACCAGCGCCGACCCTGGTTCATGGCGGCGAGGAGGCGGAGGTCGCGCTGATCATTGCCAGGTTCGACCGCACCGCCAATGACGGGCGGATCGCCTACGCCAGCGCCAAGACCCTGCTCGGTACTGCCGAGGGTGAGAAAGGTGACTGGCTGGACATCGCCGCCGTCATGGAGGAGTCCGGCGGCGACGAGGCCGACCAAAAGGAACTCTGGCGGCGGGTAGCGCTAGGTGCTGCGGTTAACAACACCGACGACCACATGCGCAACCATGGTTTCCTTCGCGTAGACGGTCGCTGGCAGCTTTCCCCCGTGTTCGACGTGAACCCCAACACGAACCTGCGCACCAGCCACGCGACCATGCTCGAAGGGCGGGATGATGTCCAAGGCATCATCGCCGGTCTACCCACCGCCGCTGAGGCGATGGGCGTCGAGCACTCCGACGCCCGCGACTTCCTCAATCACGTCAACCAAACCGTGCAGGACAGCGAATGGTTCACCGCCGATGTCAAAGACATGGCGCGAGAGCTGCACGATAAGGCCATGTCGGCCTTCGCGCATCCAACCGAGCAGTCAAGCGGGGAGGTTGCGGTCGGCGCGTACATGAGGGGCGGAAAGATCGTCCCTGCCCACACGCGCAGGTCAGCTCGAGGCTGAAGCGGCGAGGCATTCAAGGCGTGCCGGTCCCCGTCCGCAGACAGTCCGCAGTACAGCCGATAACGGCTTTCATCAACCAACAAGATCAACTCGCTGAGCAGCAGGCTCTCAATACGTCCAACGCAGCTTGTGGATGCAAACGCCCAAGACGGTTTGTCAGTGTCGAGAAGGTCAACACCTTCTGAGCGCCTTTGAAGCCGCTCACTTGGGCCGTCATGGGCGGGCAGTTTCAGCGTCGTCGGTTGCGGATTCGCTGGTAGTGGCGTGCCGCTCGGGCGCGGTTGCCGCAGGCTTCGGAGCACCATTCGCGCCGGGGATGGGTCTTGACGAAGTAGAGCACGCAGCCGGGAGCTTGGCACCCGCGCAGTTTGGCTGCGGCGGGCCCGGTGAATAGGTCGATCGCGTTGTGTGCGAGTTCAGCGAGCGCGGTGCGTACCGGCGATGCATGTGGCGGGCTGCCACGTTGGAGTTGACCGTCACAGACCGTGAGTTGGGCGTGGGGCCGGTGGGCGGCCGCTTTGTTGATGGCAGCAACCGCGTCGCCCACGGTGTCGACGGGCGACTGTGCGGCAGGTCGGGGGTCGTCGGTACTGAAGGCGGCTAATCGGCGCAGGGCATCCCGCAGCGCCCTGGCCTCGGCCAGTTCGTCGGGGCCAGGATCGTCGAGAGAACCGGCGTCGTGACCGTGGACCAGGGCAACCCAGTCGCGCAGCGCGGCTGGGGTCGTCAGATCGTCGTGCACCCCGGTGGTATCTGCCCAGATGGTGTTCATCAAGCGCACCGGCACGGGCTCACCCGGCAGCACCCATGCCGGTGTTTCTTCGGCCACACGGAAATACTATCACGGGTGAAATAGCTTACATCCATTAGAAGTGGATGTGCTGGGAAAGGAACCACGATGACCGAGGCCGACCAATGAGCGAGAGGCGCCTGGCCACCGCGGTGGGCTACCACGGCGGGGAGTTGGCGGTCCAACAGCGGGCCGGTGTCGCGGCGGACGCCGCCCGGCTGTCGCGGATGGTTGCCCGCGGTGAGTTGCGCGCCGGGATGGCCGCATTCGCCGCCGACGCAACATTCGCCACGATCACTGCGCGCGACCGCACGGGTCAGTTGTGGATTTCGCCGCTGCTCGGCCCGCCCGGGTTTCTGCAAGCCACCTCGCCGACCACGCTGCGGATCAACACCACCCTGCCCGATGCGGACCCGCTGCACGGACTGCTCGACGGACAGCCGGTGGGCATCATCATCATCGACTTCGCCACCCGCCGCCGCGTACGCATCAACAGCGTCCTCACCTATGCGGGTACAGACAGTCTGGTAGTCAACGTCGATCAGGTATACGGCAACTGCCCTCAATACATCCGGCGGCGCAACCTGCACGTCGCCGACCCGCACGCCAGCCATCGGACACCAGTGTTCAAAGGGAAAGAATTGCGGCCCACAGACATTCACCTCATCCATGCCGCGGACACGTTCTTCCTGGGCACCACCCATCCCGACTCCGGCAACGACGCCTCCCACCGCGGCGGCCCCACTGGATTCGTCCGAGCCACACCCGAGCGCCTTCAGTGGCCGGACTATCCCGGTAACGACATGTTCAACAGTTTCGGCAACCTTTCCGTAGATCCCACGGCTGCACTGCTTTTCGTCGACTTCCAGACCGGCGCCATGCTTCAGCTGTCCGGAACCGCCACCGTGTGCTGGGACCAGCCCCCCAGCGACGACGCCCCCACCGGGCGCCGCGTGGAGTTCACACCGGCACAGGTCATCGCGACCACTCCGAACGCACTCGGCCAAAGCGATCCCGCCCCAATCCGCGCCGCAAGCCACCAACCGACGATCAACTAAAAGGCGCAGCAGGCAACGCTTTTAAGACCCGTGTCGCAACGGCTACCAGTGGCCGCCGCCGCCAGAGCTGCTGGAACCACCAGAGCTGCTTTCGCTGCTACCGCTAGAGCTGCTGGAACCACCGGAACTACCGCCGCCACCGCCGCTCTCGCCGCCGCCTGCGGAGCTACCGCCGCTACTCTCACCACTCCCGCCGGAGCTACCACCACCGCCGGAGCTCACCGACCCACCACCGCCAGAGGTCTCGCCACCGCCTGCAGCGCCGCCGCTAGCGGGAGGCCCACCGCCGCTACGGGTTCCGCCGCCGCCAACCGGCCCACCGCCAGGGGCTCCGCCGCCGGCGGGAGGCTGCCCGCCGCCGGATGGCGTGCCCCCGCCGGAAGGCGTACCGCCCTGAGGCGGCCCGTCACCGGGAGTCCCGTGGCCCGGAGCGGGGCCGTTCCCGGGCCCACCACCATGCGGTCCACCGCCGCCAGGATTACCGCGGGTAGGGCCGGGGCCGTTGACAGGGCCGCCGTCGCCCGGGTTGCCGGAAGGTCCGCCGGGCCTGCCGCCCGGATTGGGCCACGGCCCTTGCCCCGGTGGGCTTTGGTGGGGTGGCGGCGGGACCCGGACCGGTGGCGGGACGTGGATCGGCGGCGGGACGTGGATCGGTGGCGGGACGTGGATCGGTGGCGGCTCGGCAGGCGGCGACGGGCGAGGCGGAGCCTGGACCACGGGCGGATTTGCCGGCGGATCGGGCAGGTAAACCGGCGGCACGGGAATTGGCGCTATCGGTGGGAGCACCACCGGCACCGGCGCGGCCGGGGCTGCGGGCACCGAAGCCGCGGGAAGCGGAGCTGGGGGAACCGGAGCTGCCGGCGGTCCGCCTGCGGGTGGGCTCAGCGGCTTGGGTGCTACCGCCTTGGTAGCGGCCACTGGCCCGAGTTCAGGCACGAGCACCTGCTGGACCGGGGCGATGAGGTCGTGGACCGGGCGGGCAGCAAACCGACCGTCGTGCGGATGCCGAGGCTCAAGGCGACCTCCAACGCCAGCGCCGCGCTGAAGCCGGCCACTGCCAACGCAGTTCCGACTAAAAGGCCCGGCCTGCGCCGCGGTCCACTCTCGCCCGGAGCGCCGATGACGACCGTCGGGGCATTCGCCTCGTCGTCGGCCACAGCGCTATAGGCGAGGTCGTCGTCGCCTAGTGCGGCGCCGGTGAAGCTCAGATTTTCGGGGAGGGCAGACATCTCGACCGCGCCCGTGCCGGGGTCTTGCGCGTAGGCCAGCACGCCAGTCGATGACGCGAGCACATTCGCGGACGCCAGGGCGGCTCCTCGGGCCAGCGCTGTCTCCGGCTCCTCCGGCGCGTTCACGGTAAGCGACGTCGCCTCTTCCAAATGCGGCTTGATCGGCGCGATGTTGACACCGCAACCGATCACAAACAGGCCGCCGGGACGCGTTGGCAGCTCGTCGAGCCCGGCGACCATCTCCATCAGCTCAGCGGTGGCGATCTGCCCGGAAGCGCTATTCAGGTGTTCTTCGTGAACATCGGCGATGGAACCGTCGGAGGTCTCGACAACGGCCAGAGTCGCAGTGCCCGGCTCCAGGAAAAGCACCGCGGTACGCTCGTAACCCATTGCCCCGCCGACAAATTGAGTCAGAGCGGTGGCGGCCAGAAATGCCGAGACCAGCATGACGTTCTCAACTTTGTGGGCGGCCAGCGCGTCGCGTAGAGCCGCCGCTTCGAGCTGGTCGGTGCACGCCACTCCGACCGAGGACAGGTCAAGGCCGGCGCCCGCCGCATCTTCGCGGGTACCGATGATGGCGGCGACCACTCGATCCGACGCGCTGATGGTGGGTGCGTCATCGCCGGCGGTGACGGCGAACTCGTTCTCGTGTACCGTGGCGCCGTCCGCGTTTTCGCCTTGCAGCAGGACGATCTGAACCGAGGCTGGCGCCATCGACACTCCAAGCACGATGTCCACTACCCACGCCTCCCAAATCTCGGCGGCCAGCGATGGCCAGGGCCCAGGAGAGACCACGCCGACCGCTAACTGATCGTCGCCGGGGAAGCTGTGCCGGGATCCTGCCGCAGTTGTGTAGGCGTTATGAGGTTCAGTCGGCGACTTCTGCACCAGACTGACAGTTGGTGTCAGTACGATCGGTGCCGTGGCAGGACCGGACGACTTCAACAACCAGCCGACCCGGCATCGAGACGTCGGCAGGGGCGATCCCCCGCCATCCGGTGAACCGCCACCGCCCGCTCCCGGCCAGGTCGAACCGCCCGAATCGGTGGATCTCCTCGACGAGGACACCGAGCCCATCGCGTGGTATCGCAGGCCGGTGGTGCTCATCGCCTGGGGCTTGATGGTTCTGATCCTGATCGCGCTGATCGTCTACGGGATCATCGAGCTCATCGGAGACCGGGGCAGCAGCAGCACCCCGAGTACCACGACCACTCCGTCGCCCACCACCACCACGACGACCACAACCCCCAGCACGACCACGACCACGACGGCGCCGTCCACCACCGCCACGACAACCACGGCGCCGCCCACCAGCAGCGCCGCCCAGCCGCCCGCGCGTCAGCCGTCCCAGGAACCTACGCATCGGCATCACTGGCCGTCGTGGCTACCCACGACCATCCCCGCCTTGCCCTAACGAGTTGGTTGCAATTAGGTCAACGTTTCGCGGCCGATCGGAAGCTGCTCGTGTAGGACCCGCGTCCACCTCACCCTCGCCACTAGTCTCGGCAACCATGGCAAGGCACGCGCCGGCAGACTATGGCGTCGACGACCCGACCGTGCGCCTCTACTACAGCGACGACGAGGACGGCAGCGCGGAGCCCGAGCCCGACAACCCGATTCCGGGTTGGCGCAAACCAATTGCGTTGGCCGGGTGGGGCATCCTCATCGCAGTTCTGATCGCGCTGATCATCTGGGGCATCATCCAGCTCCTCCACGGAGCCCCGCCGCAGGAACCAACCACCCCGACCCCGGCGACCACCACCGCGACGAGCCGGCCGTCAAGTGCCGCGACCACGACTCCACCCGCCCCGCAATCGAGTGAGCAGACGACCACCACACCCACCACGGACGCTCCGACGGCGTCCACCGAGGACTCCCAAACGTCGACCGCCACGGCTACGACCACGTCCACGTCCACGTCCGCGTCGGGCGGGGCCTATCCGTTGCCACAACTGCCGTCGGTGATCACGCTGCCCGCGCTGCCCGGGCTACCCACCGAGATCACGTTGCCGCCCGGCCTCTGAAAAGGGCTCCCACCTAGACTCTCGGGAACCCACAGTCACAATTACGACAAAACACAGGGGTATGCCAGATGAGCGAGTCGCTCGGGTTGTCGATCGGGGTGGCCAACCTGGTCGCGGCCCGCGCGGGCGGCGATGCGGTGACTCGCAGGTCCGTGCTGACGCTGTTCGACCAGAGCGCATCCGAAGTCGGTCTGCCGGAAGAAAATCCGTCCGAAGCCGGCCTGGTGATGCGGGGATTCGTCGAACGAGTCGGGGACCGAACTCCGTTGGTGGCAACCGACGGGACCAAGTACCTCGGAGACGCGCTCACAGTCGAAGCGCTCGAGGCGATGGCGCGCGCCGTCGACTACGGGACGTCGGTCACTATCGCAGTCCCCGCGTATTGGTCACAGGAGCAGTCCGCGGCGCTGCGTGAGGAGTTTTTTGCGCAGCCGGGCCTGGCGCCCAATGGCGTACCGCCGACTCTGATCTCCGATGCCACCGCGGCGCTCACGGCGCTCCGTGCCGGACCAGACTTCCCGGCCGACGGCATCGTCGCGTTGTGCGACTTCGGCGCCAGCGGCACCACCGTGACACTCAGCGACGCCGGGTCGGACTTCGCGCAGATCGGCCCGTCGGTCCGGTACCGCGAATTCTCCGGCGACGCGATCGACGAGCTTCTCCTCGACCACCTACGCGAAGGCGTTCAGACGGATACCAGTGGCGGCATGGCCAGCACGACGCGGATAGGGTCACTTGCCCGCCTGCTCGGTCAATGCCGACGCGCCAAGGAAAACCTGTCGGCAGTCACGGTGACCACGCTCCCGGCGGTGACCGGTGAGGATGTCGAGCTGTCCCGCAACGACTTCGAGGAACTGATCTCCGGACCGCTGGACCAATTCGTCGCGACGGTCGAAGACATCCTGCAGCGCAACGCTATTCCGAAATCAAACCTGGCCGCTGTGGCCATTGTCGGCGGCGGCGCCGTTATCCCCCTGCTCACCACCCGCCTTGCCGAGCGTCTAGAGGTGCCGATCCACACCGCGCCGCAACCGGGGTTCAGCGCCGCCATCGGGGCGGCCACCTTCGGTCAGCAGCACCCCGCGGCACGCATGGCTGCCAGTCCCCCCGTGGAGAACCCGACGCAATTGGCGAGCGCTGCGCCGGCCGACATGACTCAAATGCTGCCGGGTGCGCCGATAGAAGAAGAGCGCCCCCTCGCCTGGTCGGAAGACGATGAAGAGGACGAGCCCGTCGCCTACACCGGCCCCGAACACAGTGGCCAATACGTCCGGGACGCAATGGAATTCGACGACGCGGACGACGATCCTTACGCTGAAGCCGCGCCGCTGCCGTGGTACAAGCGCCCCGCCCTGATCTTGAGCCTGGCCGCTGCGGGCGCTGCAATACTGATCGCCGTGGTGTTGGCGTTGACCCTGGGCGAGGAGAGCCCGAGCCCAGTCCGGACCCCGCCGAGTCAACCGACGGCTCCACCGCCTGAACAAACCGTGACCATCACCGACACCCCCAGCCCTACCGCGACAACGACCCCACCACCGCCGCCGTCGACGACCACCGAAGTGCCTACTACGACATATCAGCCGCCGGTCACCACGACATATCAGCCGCCGGTCACTACGACCTTCACGCCACCGGTGGAGCCCACGCGTGAGCGACACTGGCCATGGCGGCGCTACTGAGGCTGGATGTCGTAGCCGTGCGCGGCGAAGTCGGCCACCATCGCCTCGGCGCTGCGCACCGCGGCACGGCATGCCTTAGTGGTGAACGGGTCGTTGAGCGGATGCTCGGCGCGGCGGCGCCAGCGTTGCGCCGCAGCGAATGCGGCCCGCGGGCCCTCGCGGGCGACGGCGTGCGGATCGTCGGGATTCAGACCCAGCCTGCTGGCCGGGCGGGTGCCCGATCCACCGATGATGCGGCGCAGTGAGGCAATCTCTTCCTCATTCAATGTTGTTTGCCGCGAAGATAATTGGCCGATAAGACGAAGCTCCTCGAAAGCGTGGGTGTCGCCCAGCAGGGGTTCGATATCGGCAATGACGTAGGGCGTCGCCACGATCGGGAACGCCTCCACGAACCGGCGCAACGACACCAGCGCGGTGTGCGCTTTGAGCATGTCGGAACGCTGCGCGAATTGCTGATCAATCACCTCGCGCAGCGCGACCAGCCCACTGCGCTCCAGCAATTCGTCGGAAAGCCCCGCCGCGTCGCTGACTCCGGCAGCCAGCACGGCGATCGAAATCCGCAGGCCGAACATGCCGAAGCGCTCCAGCAGCTGGGCGCGGGTTGCCGCGTCCACGGGCAGCGGGCTGTCGACCCGGACGAAGCGGTCCACACTCAGCATGGCCTTGCTGAGCGCGGCCTTATCGGCACCGGCGAGTCTCTGCAGCGCGATGAACTCACTTTGCCGCAGCGTGCGCGCGGTCAGCGCCAGCAGCCCGGACACCGGCACCACGGCCTGGCAGATGCCCGTCTGATTCATCTCCTTGGTGAATCGCTGCGCCACATCGGCCGCCGAAAGCATTGCGTCGATCCGGCCCGCGCCGATCTCGTCGGCCCGCGAGGCCACCCCGACGATGCCCAGTGCGCCCGCGGACCCGCCGACGAGTTGCCCGATCTGCTTGAGCAGGGCGACATCTGCGGCGTTGAGGGTGCGCAACAGGAACACCACCGCGTCCACCCGCGGCACCCCGTCGGGCGGTACCAGCAGCCGCAGCGTGCGTTCGGAGGCCTCGCGCGTCAACGACGACGTTCCCGGGGTGTCGATGATGGTGGTATCGACAAGCTCTTCGGCGGGCCATTCCACGTCCAGGTCGGCCACGTCGGCGGGGTTGAGGCTGTGGAAGTCGAAGCTCAGCCCGCCCTCTGGTCCGGCGCTGTGGCTGATCGGCACATTGGAATGCCTTCCGCCCCAATGGTTGGCGGTGACCTTCGGGGTGGGGCCGTGCCGGAACCACGTCACGATCCGGGTGGCCTCGGTGGCGTCGGTCGGGGCGATGTCCTGTCCGACCAAAGCGTTGAGCAGAGTGGACTTCCCGGCCTTGAGCGTGCCGGCCAGCGCGATGCGGATCGGTTCGTTCAGCCGCGCGCCGATGCGGTCCAGTTCGTAGAAAACCTCGGGACGGTGCCGGTAGGCCGGCTCACCACGATAGGCCTGGATGGTCCCGCCCAGAATCGCACGGACTCGATCGCTAGTGCTCACACCTGTCCTACGGTCACCTGTGGCGTCAGTTTGTCCACATTGTCGGTGACTTGGTTCAGGATATTCAACTGCCGCTCGAGTTCACGAACCTTATTGTCGCGTTCGGCTTCTTCGACGTGCGCCGCGGCGATGGTGGACTGCAGCGATTCGTTGAGCGAACGGGTGATCTCGTTGGCGATGTCGCGATAGTGATCGCGCAGCGTGCGGTGGATGATCTTGAGCCGGTCGCGAGATTCCTTGCCAACCACGAACGAAATGTCGTCGACAAAACGCCGCACATTCGTCTTGGCCTCGGCGCGCGCCCGCAGCAGCCGGTTCTCCTTGTCCTCCTTGTAGGCCATGCGGCCAAGGATCAGCCCGGCGCCGACGGACAACGGGTTGAACAGGCCCAGCCCCGCTACCGAGGACAGCATGCCGATCATCACCACACCGCCGTACGAACCACGCAGCCCGGTAACCACTTTCTGGCCCTTGCCGGCCGGCTTGGACTCCAGTTCGGACATCGACTTGAGCCGGCCGAAATCCTCGCCCATCGCATGTTGGCTCAGCTGGGGCGTCAGCACCGAATCCAGTCGCGAGGCGGCGAATGAGCGTGCCACGTCGTCGGCCAACTCCTCGGCCCGCTGGTAGGCCCACACGAAGTTGTCCCCGACGGCGGTGGCGACCGCGTCCTCGACGTCACTGCCGATCTCGGCCCAATGCCGAGACGGGTCACACGCATCGATCTGGCGCTCGATGTCCTCGGTGAGCGAACGGAAGCGGGCCCGCATGTCGTGGTCGACGTCGGTGCTCAGATCGGTGAATCCGTCGTTGAGCACCTGCTGCCACAGTGCGGTCTGTTCCAGCGCGTCCAGCGCGTCGCGCTTGCGTCGCTCCAGGTCGTCGCCAAGACGATCTCGAAGCCCCGGATTGTTGACGACCGCGAGCTCTGATCCCACAGACATCGTCAAATGCTTTGCAGCCGAACGTATATCGCGCAGTACCTGGTCGCGCACCCGGTCGGTCTCACGGGAGAGCACTTTCTCGCTGAGGAATTTGACGATCGCCGGGAAGTTGGACTCCTCATTGAGTTCGGTGTCGTTGAGCGTGACGGCGTGGCTGCGCAGCAGCGACGAGACCGGCACGATCGGCATCGGTACGCCGGCTCGCTGCAAGTGCGCGGTGTTGGCGTCGACGATGTCGCGCCAGTGCGGATAGAGGTCGGTTTTGGTGGCCGCCAACACCCCGACGGGGCAGATCCGGTGTGCCTGCCGGATGAACCACATCTCCGGTTCGGTCAATTCCTGGCTGGTATCGCTGACCATGATCAGCGCATCCGCGTTGGGCAGCAGACCAAGCGTCGCCGACAAGTGCGGCTGCCCGTGACCCCCCACGCCGGGGGTGTCGATGAAGGCCAGCCCACCTTGCAGCAGCGGGCTGGGCGCACCGATCTCGACGCGCAGCACTTCGCGGCTGCCGGCTTGCGGCGCTCGTCGCAGATCGGTGTTGATGTCGTCGATCGGGATGTCGATGGCCGCGGATTCGCCGTTGGGTCCGGCGGCCACGATCAGCCGGGCCGACGGCGGGTCGCCGTGGTTGACGACGGTGATCACCACGGTGGCCTCGTCGTCGCCTACTCGCGCCACCGGCAGGTTGAGCAGCGAGTTGAGCAGCTGACTCTTGCCTTGTTTGAGCTGCCCGGCGATCACCACCCGGATCTGCGGGTCAGTGATGCGCTCGCGGGCTCGCGCGAGTCGCTCCGCGAGGTCATTGCGTTCGTTGAGTTCGGCGATGGCGATGGTGTGGTCGATCAGCTCGACGATCACGCTGACCCGTCTCGGATCGCTGAATTGAGTCACCGCGCTGGCCCCACTTTCTCGCGTCTGCGCTTACCGTAGGCGCGCGAATCGGCGGGGATCAAAAGGTCCCCGCCGATTCGCTTTGACAACCAGTTATCCGTGCGGGCCGCCGACGTGAGCGGGCGACGGGTGGGCCTCCGGCGCGGGTGCGTGCACCGGGGCCGGAGCGTGCGGAGTGCCCTCGAACACCGACGGGCTGTGCGGTGCCGGGGCATGCTCAACCGGCACATGCTGGACGGGCGCAGGCGCATGCTCAACCGGAGCCGGCGAATGCTGGACCGGGGTCGGTGAATGCTGGACCGGGGCCTGTTGGGCCGGCTCGTGGATCACCGGTCCGCCCGCGCCACCGTGGCCGGCAGCACCGCCGGAGCCCCCACCCTGGAGGACAGGGCCGGGGTTCGACGGCGTGGTGTGACCACCAATGTCGCCTCCGGCACCGCCGCCGCCCTGGATTACCGGACCATGGCCAACAGGCCCGGTCGGTCCGTGCTGCGCGCCGATACCGCCGTTACCGGCGACACTGCCGCCGCCTCCGAGCGTGGCGCCCTCCTGGCCGAGGATGCCGCCGTGAGCTCCCCCGCCGGCACCCGCATTGATGCCGCCGCCGGCTCCTCCGGCCGGCAAGCCACCGCCGGCGCCGGCAGCGCCGCCAGCGCCCGCGTGCCCGCCCATACCCGCACCACCTGCAACTGCGGGAGTCGCAGATTGCGGCGTCGCGTGACCCAGCCCGGTGCTCTCTCCGCTCAACATGCTGGTGCCGCGTGCGCCGCCGATGCCGAGGCCGGCGCCGCCGGCAGCGGCGGCACCGCCTTGACCCCCGACACCGACGCCCCCCAGCGGGCCTGCCATGTGAGGCGCGGCCGCACCGTTCAGCGCAGCGCTTTCGCTAGCGATCAACCCCGCCTGACCGCTCGCGCCGGCACCCAGCGCTGCATTACCCCCCGCGCCAGCGAGTGCGCCGGCATTGCCGGCACCAGCCAGCTGGCTGCTGGCACCGAAACCGGCCTGACCCCCCAGACCCGCCTGAGCACCAGCACCGCCACCGAACGCACCGACGGTCTGACCACCGAAGCCACCACCGGCCTGGCCACCAAAGCCACCAGCCGCCTGGCCACCCAGGCCAGCCTGACCGCCAGCACCAAAACCACCACCGGCCTGACCACCTGCAAGGGCACCAGCGCCGGCGCCAGCCTGGCCGCCAGCACCAAAGCCACCGCGGCCACCTAGAACGCCGCCAGCTTGTCCACCAAAGCCACCACCGGCTTCACCCGCCAGACCAATGCCAGCGTGACCCCCAGCGTGACCGCCGAATCCGCCCCCGGTCTGACCGCCGATGCCTCCGCCCAGACCGGCACCGGCGCGGACACCCCCGCCAAAGCCGGCATCGCCATTAAGGCCAGCGTCACCACCGAAACCGGCGCGGCCGCCAAGACCAGCCTCACCGGCCAGGCCCGCGCCGCCACCTAGACCAGCGCCACCTTCAAGTCCACCACCGGCCCGCAAGCCAACACCTTCACCAAAACCGGCGCGGCTACCAAAACCGGCGCGGCTACCAAAACCGGCGTCGCCCCCAAGACCGAAACCACCGCGGCCGCCCAGGCCGGCCTCGCTGGCCAAGCCGAAGCCGGTGTGTCCGCCCAAGCCGGCACCACCACCGAGACCAAAGCCAGCGCCGCCCTCGCCGTCGAAACCAAGACCGCCCCGGCCGCCGAACCCGGTTTGGGCACCCAACCCAAAGCCAGTCAGGCCGGCACCGCCGATACCAAGGCCGGTGTGTCCGCCGAAGCCACCGCCAAGACCCAAGCCCGCATTGATCCCGACACCCAGACCAAACTCGCCGCCGAAACCGCCACCAAAGCCGGTGCCGTGGCCGTGGCCGTGGCCGAATTCACCCACGCCAGGCCGGAACCCGCCCCAGCCGGGGCCATCGCCAGTACCGCCCCAATCGGGGCCGCAACCAGGTCCGAACCCAGGCCGGTCGCCCCATCCGTGTCCCCAACCAGGCCGTCCGTCGCCCCACCCATGGTGGGGTCCGCCCCAGCCCGGCTCGCCCCAACCCGGGCGGAAGCCGCCCCAACCAGGTCCGAAACCGGGACCAAACTCGCCGGTGCCTGGTCCAAATCCACCCCAACCGGGCTGCCAGCCGAACCCGCCGCCGCCGTACAGTCCGGCGTCGACGGCACCGACCAGTCCGCCACCCAAATCGCCCACGATCGCGCCGCCAAGGCCGAGGACGGCGCCGGCGCCGTCGACAACCGGGGCAATCGCGTCACCCACCAGGGCGCCCGCGTCCTGGGCAACCGCGTCCACAAGGCCGGGCCCGGACCCGTAGCCCGGGTCGTACCCCCCGTAGCCCTGGTCATAGCCGCCGTAGCCCTGGTCGTAGCCGCCGTAGCCCGGGTCGTAGCCGTACTGGTCGGCCAGCACCTGCTGCAACCCACCGATCGGGTCGCCTACACCGAGAGGCAGACCCGGTACGGCGTTGGCCACCGCGGACGAGAACTCCGCCGGAGCCACGTTGACCAGGCCGGCATCGGTCATGGCCTGCCCGGGGCCCGAGACAAACGCGCGGGCCGCGTCCGGGTTGGTAAACAAATCCAGAATGTATTGGATCAGCGAGTCCATGATCGATTCCCCTTCGAAATCCCCTTCGCCGACAACCGGCGTTCTGCAATACACGCTATGGATTCCGCCCGTGCTCCGAATCGGGGACGGATCCCCCAGCCGCCTGGGGCCCCACCGGGATCCGTAAGACCCCGCCGTTAGGGGATTAGGGGTTTTGCGGGGAACCCCCGCGCAGCACCAAAGATGCCCCTATCAGGCAGCATCGAAGCAGCTCAGGACCGCGATGGTCGGCTGCGGACAGAGAGATTTACCCGTGCAGGCCGAAGTCGTGGTGCTCGGGCTCGACTGGGTGCGGGTGGTCGACCGAGTGGTCCCACAGGCTCACATCGTGCGCCGGGAACGCCCCGTGGTCGACCGCGCTGTCGGGTGCCTCAGCGCCGGAGAACTGCGCCGATGACCCAGAAAAGTCCATGCCCAGCGGACCCGGATCGGCCGCCGGTTGAACGGGTGCCGGCGTCGTCGGTTGATGGATCACGCTGCCCGCGGGACCGTGCGAAGCGACCACTCCTGCGGGGGTGTGCGGCGCGAAGGCATCGAGGGCGGCTGCGGCCGCACCGCTTGCCCACACGTTTGTGTGATCAGCGGCAGGCACTGCCGAGGCAGGGCCGGCGGAAGTGGACATCGACAGCGAATCAGTCACTACCGGAATGAGATTGTTCACGTCGGCGCTGGTCACGTCGGTAAGGTGGGCGTCCGCGATGGACTGTACGGGGTTGGCAGCGTAGCGCGCCGCAGCATCGGGATCACGCACCAGCGAGATGACGAAGTCGAGCAATGAGTTTGCCATCGCGCACATCTCCTTGCCGCACTTGCCCTTGCCGCTGCCGTCCCCAGGGAACGCCCAGCCAATTACCACGATGTTATCGGCCCAGTCGGGCGCTGTGATCGGTGCGCAACCCACCTGCGACCCGACGGCGTTAGGGGGTGCCGCCTTAGGGGAATGGCAGGCTTACGGGGATGGCTACCCGGATACGGGGGTCGGTGCGGTTATGGTGGGAAAACCGCTCCCGACCACCTGCGCAGCACCTATTCAGGGGGTACACGACATGAGTGCGGCTCGCACCCCGATCCCAGAGGACGCCATCCAGGCGCTGGCCAATGCGTCGACCGTTCCGGTGAAGCTGTTGATCAGCGGCGGCATCGGGACCGGCAAGACCACCGCGCTCGCCGCCGCCCGCGAGGCCCTGCGGCACGCCGGGCTGACCGTGCTCGCACACTCTCCGCACCCCGACGATGCGCCCAACGCCGCGCTGGTGATCGACGACGCTCACCTGCTGAGCGAGGCCGAGCTGCTCAGCCTCGCCGAGTGCGTCACCGACCCGCGCACCACCGTGGTGGTGGCCGGCGAGCCGCAGGAGCAGCTGCAAGACCTGACCGTCGCGATGGAACGGGATCGACCACGCATATCGCTGGGGCCCCTTGCGGTGGCCGAGGACCTTCTGGGCTGCACTGCGGGGCTCGCGTTCCTGGTGCACGCAACCGCCGAGGGCGCACACGCCCCGGCCCAGGCAGCTATGTTCACGCTGATCGCGCGGTTGCGACGGCTCGACGAACCGGCGCTGGACACCCTTTTGATCATGTCGCTGACCCAGGAGCTGGGGGCAGCTGATGTGGCTGTGGCACTGAGGGTTTCGGCAACTGATGCGCACCGGCTGGTCGATCGGGCGCGCGCCAGCGGACTGATCGAACCGTCGCACAGCCCCGAATTCCTGCAGCTGGTGCACGGCGCCATCGCCCAAATCGTCGGCAATGCCCACCACCGCGAGATCGAAACCGCGCTCCTGCGTTCACAACTCGACATGTCAACGGTTTCGCCGCAGCTTGCGCTGCGACTCGCCGCACACGGGCTGAAAGACGACCGATTGGCGGCCATGCTCGCTCGGCAAGCCGCGGCCGCACAGGGCGAGCCGGTCAGGGCCGCAAGGCTTTACCAGGCCGCGGTCAACGCCGGCGCCGAAGGACTGACGTCCCGCGTCGCCGACGCGCTGGCCCGCAGCGGAGATTGCGCCGCGGCAGCAGCACTGGCCGACGGCCTGCTCAGCTCCTCCGATTCCGCCGAACGTTCCGCGGCGGTTCGGATCGCGGCCAGCGTTGCAGCCCACGAGGGCAACGCAAATCAGGCGGCGGAATTGTTCGGCTGGCTGGGCCCCCAACCGGACTCGGTGGTCGGCGCGGCCGCGGCGATCGTACTTGCCGGGGCCGGTGACCTGGAAACGGCACGTGACGCTCTGCGTCTCAAGGACTCCGGTCCACCGACGTTGGCCGCCCGCACCTCACGCAGTCTCGCCGAGGGGCTGCTGCTGACCATGGACCAGCCGTATCCGGCGGCGATGACGAAACTCGGTCAGGCCATCGCGGCCGAACCATCCATCAACGAAGTCATTCCGGACAGCCCGGCCGCGTTGGTGACGTTGGCCGCGATACACGGCGGCGATCCGGTCCGCGCCCGCAGCGTGATCGGCCGGGCGGTGCGCGCCGACGGTGACGCGTTGTTTCAGGCTCGGCACACCTTGCTCTCGGGCTGGATCAAAATGCAGGACGGGCAGCTGGCATCGGCCGGCGCCGATGTCGCCGCGGTTGGCTCTGCCGGCCTGCACCGGCGCGACGCGTTGTGGGCCGCGGCACTGCAGACGGCGATCGCGCGGCGCAGCGGTGACGCCGGCGCGCTGCACAAGCATTGGTATGCAGGCATGGAAGTGCTCGCCGAGTACTCCGTCGACTTGTTCGCGCTGCTGCCGTTGGGCGAGTTATGGGTGGCGGCCGCCCGGATACGCCGGGTCGAACAGCTGCGACACACGCTGGACCAGGCGTTCACTCTGCTGGAATCGCTGGGCAACCCACCATTGTGGGCAATCCCACTGCACTGGGCCGGGGTGCACGCGGCAATCCTCGCCAACGTGCCGGAGTTGGTCGCCCCGCATGGGCAGGCCCTCGGTGCCGCGGCCGGGGCCAGCACTCTCGCGCAGGCCCTGTCGGGCGCCGGCCGAACTTGGCTCCGCGTGCTGGCCAACCAGGTCGACGCCGACGAGGTCACCGCGTCGGCCCGGTCGCTATCGCATGTCGGGCTGACCTCCGACGCGACTCGGCTGGCCGGCCAGGCCGCGCTGCAGACGCCCGACGGCAGGGTGTCCGGCGCGATGCTGCAACTAGCCCGGGATCTCAAGTTGGGCGCGGCCTCGGGCGATGCGCCCGGCGGGCCGAGCGGCGACGAACCGCAGGACGGCGCCCCGTCGCCCCCGCATCAGCCGACGTCGGGATCGGCGCTGTCGCACCGCGAACGCGAAGTCGCCGAACTGCTGCTGCTGGGGCTGCCGTACCGCGACATCGGCGCGCAACTCTTCATTTCGGCGAAGACGGTCGAGCACCACGTGGCCCGGATCCGTCGCCGGCTGGGCGCCGGATCGCGCTCGGAGATGTTGTCTATGTTACGTGCCATGCTGACCCCGGAGAGCTAAGCCGCAGGTCAACGGCTTCGGCGAAACCCAGTTAGGGCAACCTTTCTCGCGTCGATAGCGGCGCAGATGTCACTATGAGCTAGCAAAGATCGAACGAATTTTCGCTGGGTGACGATGCAATGGGGAGAGGCCTGCTGTGACCACGCAGACGCTCATCAGATTGGTGTTGGGGCTGGGCTTGACCGCGGTCGTGGTCTTCTTCGCACTGAAACGCGTCTGGTGGCTGTACCAGCTAGTCATGTCCGGCCAGCCGGTAAGCGGACGTACCGACGCCATCGGCTCCCGAATCTGGGCGCAGGTCTCCGAGGTGTTCGGTCAGCGCAAGCTGCTGAAGTGGTCCATCCCCGGCCTTGCCCACTTCTTCACGATGTGGGGATTCTTCATCCTCATCACGGTTTACATCGAGGCGTACGGCACCCTGTTCGTTCCCAACTTCCACATCCCGATCGTCGGCCGCTGGGACGCGCTGGGTTTCTTGCAGGACTTCATTGCCCTTGCCGTGGTCGCCGGAATCCTCACGTTCTCAATCATCCGATTGCGCAGCGAGCCAAAGGAATACGGCCGCCAATCGCGTTTCTACGGCTCACACACCGGCGGCGCCTGGCTAATCCTGTTCATGATCTTCATGGTCATCTTCAGCTACGCAATCTTCCGCGGTGCCGCAGTCAACACCGGAAACTTCCCCTACGGCGGGGGTGCGTTCTTCTCGCACGGTATGGGCGCGCTCATGCATCCGCTGGGCCCGACTGTCAACGAGTGGATCGAAACCTTCGCACTGCTCGCCCACATCGCTGTGGCGCTGTTCTTCTTGCTCATCGTGCTGCACTCCAAGCACCTACACATCTTCCTGGCACCCATCAACGTCACCTTCAAACGCCTGCCCGACGGCCTGGGCCCGCTGCTGCCGATGGAGTCCGGTGGCAAGCCGATCAACTTCGAAGATCCCGGCGAGGACGATGTTTTCGGCCGCGGCAAAATCGAGGACTTCACCTGGAAGGCGAACCTCGACTTCGCCACGTGTACCGAGTGCGGGCGCTGCCAGTCGCAATGCCCGGCCTGGAATACCGGCAAGCCCCTCTCACCCAAGCTCGTGATCATGGATCTCCGCGATCACTGGATGGCCAAGGCGCCCTACATCCTTGGCGAGAAGACCGCCGAGCCGCTTGAGGGTCTGGACCTTGAGACGGTAAAGGAAGAGGGCCACCATGTGCCGGAGTCTGGCTTCGGCCGGATTCCTGGGCACGGCCCCGAGCAGGCGGCCCGCCCGCTGGTCGGCACCGCCGAGCAGGGCGGTGTGATCGATCCCGACGTGCTGTGGTCGTGCGTGTCCTGCGGCGCCTGCGTCGAGCAGTGCCCGGTGGACATCGAGCACATCGATCACATCATCGATATGCGCCGCTACCAGGTGATGATGGAATCGGAGTTTCCCTCCGAGCTGTCGGTGCTGTTCAAGAACCTGGAGACCAAGGGCAACCCCTGGGGCCAGAACGCCGGGGACCGCACCAACTGGATCGACGAGGTCGACTTCGACGTCCCCGTCTACGGCCAGGACGTCGAGAGCTTCGACGGCTATGAGTACCTGTTCTGGGTGGGATGCGCCGGCGCCTACGACGACAAGGCCAAGAAGACCACGAAGGCCGTCGCCGAGTTGCTCGCTGTCGCCGGGGTGAAGTTCATGGTGCTCGGCACCGGGGAGAGCTGCAACGGCGACTCGGCACGCCGGTCGGGCAACGAGTTCCTGTTCCAGCAGCTTGCCCAGCAGGCCGTCGAGACCCTGGACGGGGTGTTCGAGGGCGTGGAGACCGTCGATCGCAAGATCGTCGTGAGCTGTCCGCACTGCTTCAACACAATCGGCAAGGAATACCGCCAACTGGGCGCCAACTACAGCGTGCTGCACCACACCCAGCTGCTCAACCGGTTGGTGCGCGACAAGAAGCTGGTGCCGGTGAGCCCCGTCTCGCAGGACATCACCTATCACGACCCCTGCTACCTGGGCCGGCACAACAAGGTGTACGACGCGCCGCGCGAGCTGATCGGGGCGGCCGGGGCGCATCTCACCGAGATGCCGCGCCACGCCGACCGCAGCTTCTGCTGCGGCGCCGGCGGTGCGCGCATGTGGATGGAAGAACACATCGGCAAGCGCATCAACCACGAGCGCGTCGACGAAGCGCTGGCCACCAATGCGGCCACCATCGCCACGGGCTGCCCGTTCTGCCGGGTAATGGTCACCGACGGGGTCAACGACAGGCAAGAAGAGGCCGGTCGCAGCGGGGTCCAGGTGCTCGACGTCGCGCAGATTCTGCTCGAGTCGCTCGAGTACGACAAGGCGACGCTGCCCGAGAAGGGCACGGCCGCGAAGGAAGCTTCAGAAAAAGCTGAACGGGCAGCGAAAGCCGAGCCCAAGGCCGCTGCTCCTGCCCCGACGGCACCAGCGGAGGCGCCCGCGGAAGCCGACGAACCCGCGGCCGCCGAGCCGGAGCAGCCCACCAAGGCTGCCGCGGCGCCCGCGAAGGGGCTGGGTATCGCCGGCGGCGCCAAGAAGCCGGGCGCCAAGAACACCGCAGCGGCACCGGCAGCGGAGGCACCGGCAGCCGAGCAGGGCACCGAGGCCGCAGAAGCCAAGGCTCCCGCCGCACCCGCTAAAGGCCTGGGTATCGCCGGCGGCGCCAAGCGACCCGGCGCCAAGAAGACCGCAGCGGCCCCGGCCGCTAAGGCACCGGCAGCCGAGGAACCCAAGGCCGAGACCGCAGAACCCCAGGCGGAGGCCGCAGAACCCGAGGCGGAGGCCGCAGAGCCGAAGGCGCCAGCCGCCCCGGTGAAGGGATTGGGTATCGCCGCAGGTGCCAAGCGACCCGGCGCCAAGAAAGCAGCGCCCCCGGCAACCGAACCCGAACCCGAACCCGAACCCGAACCCGAAGCGGAGGCTCCCGCGCCCGACGAGCAAAAGGCGGACGCCAAACCGGAACCAAAGCCGGAGCCATCCGGGGAAACCAACGGCGACTCGGCACCACCGGCAGCACCTGTCAAGGGGCTGGGCATCGCGCGCGGCGCCCGTCCGCCGGGCAAGCGCTGATCACGGATTCGCGTCGACCAGCAAATATCAGTGGACAACGATGGCACCATAGGTGACGTGACCACTCACCAGGTGCCCGTGCACAGCCCCGGCCACCACCGGCAGCGGACCTTCGCGCAGTCGTCCAAGTTGCAGGACGTTCTGTACGAAATCCGCGGCCCGGTGCATCAGCATGCTGCGCGGCTGGAGGCCGAGGGCCACCGCATACTCAAGCTCAACATCGGGAACCCCGCGCCGTTCGGCTTCGATGCACCCGACGTGATCATGCGCGACATGATCCAGGCGCTGCCTTATGCCCAGGGCTACTCCGACTCGCAGGGCATCCTGCCGGCCAGGCGCGCGGTGGTCACCCGCTACGAACTGGTCGACGGCTTCCCGCGCTTCGACGTCGACGACGTCTTCCTGGGCAACGGGGTATCCGAGCTGATCACGATGACGCTGCAGGCCCTGCTCGACAACGGCGATCAGGTGCTGATTCCCTCCCCCGATTACCCGCTATGGACGGCGTCGACGTCGTTGGCCGGGGGCACACCGGTGCACTACCTGTGCGACGAGACGCAGGGCTGGCAGCCCGACATCGCCGACATGGAGTCGAAGATCACCGAGCGCACCAAGGCGCTGGTCGTGATCAACCCGAACAACCCCA
This sequence comes from uncultured Actinomycetota bacterium, assembly GCA_963712615.1. Lineage (GTDB taxonomy): Bacteria > Actinomycetota > Actinomycetes > Mycobacteriales > Mycobacteriaceae > Mycobacterium. Next base: position 4,321,377 of record CAVQIO010000002.1, on the reverse strand, counting down.
CCGGCGCCGTCTACAGCCGCGAAATCCTCAGCCAGATGGTCGAACTGGCGCGTAAGCACCAACTGCTGCTGCTCGCCGACGAGATCTACGACAAGATCCTCTACGACGACGCCAAGCACATCAGCCTGGCCACGCTCGCCCCGGACGTGTTGTGCCTGACCTTCAACGGCCTGTCGAAGGCCTACCGGGTCGCCGGTTACCGGGCCGGCTGGCTGGCGATCACCGGGCCCAAGGAACACGCCGGCAGCTTCATCGAGGGAATCAGCCTGCTGGCCAACATGCGGCTGTGCCCGAACGTCCCCGCTCAGCATGCGATCCAGGTCGCCCTCGGCGGCTACCAGAGCATCGACGACCTGGTGTTGCCCGGCGGCCGGCTGCTCGAGCAGCGCGACGTCGCGTGGACCAAGCTGAACCAGATTCCGGGGGTGTCCTGCGTCAAGCCGGAAGGCGCGCTGTACGCGTTTCCCCGACTGGACCCCGAGGTCTACGACATCGCCGATGACGAGCAGCTGGTCCTGGATCTGCTGTTGCAGGAGAAGATCCTGGTCGGCCAAGGCACCGGCTTCAACTGGCCGGCACCGGACCACCTGCGCATCGTGACCCTGCCGTGGGCGCGTGACCTGTCGGCCGCGATCGAGCGGTTGGGCAACTTCCTCACTGCCTATCGCCAGTAAGCAGCTTCCCACCGCCTCTACGGTGGAGCGGGTGACCCACTCGCACTCGCACAACCTGTCGGCAGGTCCGTCCCCATTTGGGCCGCTGCCCGCCAAGATCATGGTGGGGTTGCTGGTTGCGATCGGGATAGCCGTAATCGCCGCTGCGGCGTTGTTGTGGCCGAGCCGCCAGCACGTCGACGTCCCGATGCCCTTCCAGAGCGCGACCGGCGGGGTGGTGAGCACCCAGCGCGCACACGTGCTGTCCAGCGAGCTGGGCGACTGCGGCAGCCCGTCGGCCAGTCAGGTGCTCACCACGGCGCCGCAGCCCGGGGCTGCGGGCGCGGGACGATGCGTAGAAACGTTGGTCGCAATCGATTCTGGGCCGAATGCCGGCGCGAAAACCCTGTTGGAGTCCTCCCCGGGCCCCGGTCAGCCGCAATTCAGGGCCAATGACCACATCCGGGTCGTGCGGCAGGTCGACGCCCAAGGCGCCACGACCTATGCGTTTTACGACTTCGAGCGAGGCTGGTCGCTGATCGGGCTGGCCCTGGCGTTCGCGGTGGTCATCGTGGCTGTGGCGCGCTGGCGCGGGTTGCTGGCGCTGGTCGGCATCGTGGTCGCGTTTCTGGTGCTGGTGGTGTTCTTGCTGCCGGCACTGCGTGACGGCGCACCCGCGGTTCCGGTGGCCGTGGCGGCGTCGGCGGCGATCCTCTACGTCGTCATCTATCTGGCGCACGGCGTCAGCCTGCGTACCAGTGCCGCGTTGTTGGGCACCTTGTCGTCGTTGCTGCTGGCCGCCGGATTATCTTGGGCAGCAATCGGACTGGCTCATTTGACCGGCCTGTCGGATGAACAGAACTCTGCGGTCAGCGCGTATCTGGGCAGTGTGTCGATCAGCGGCCTGCTGCTCGCCGGGTTCATCATCGGATCGCTGGGTGTGCTCAACGATGTGACGGTGACGCAGGCTTCGACCGTCTTCGAACTCGCCCATGTCGGTGGCGATACCTCCCGGCGGGCGATATTCCTGAGCGCAATTCGAGTGGGACGCGATCACATTGCCAGCACGGTCTACACGCTGGTGCTGGCTTACGCCGGCAGCTCGCTGCCGCTGCTGTTGCTGTTCAGTGTCGCCAACCGGTCGCTGGGCGACGTGTTGATCAGCGAGAGCGTGGCCATCGAACTCGTGCGCTCCGCGGTCGGCGGAATCGCGCTGGCGCTGTCGGTGCCGTTGACGACGGCGATCGCCGCGGTGCTGGCCAAACCGAGCGACGTCAGCCCCGTTCCATCAGCTCCAGCAAGTAGCCGCCATAGCCAGACTTGACCATGGTGTGCGCGCGTTTCGCCAGCTGCTCGTCCGTGATCCAGCCCTGTCCCCAAGCGATCTCCTCGGGAACGCCGACCTTCAGACCCTGCCGACGTTCCAGGGTGCGGACGTAGTCGCTGGCATCCAGCAGCGAGTCGAATGTGCCGGTGTCCAGCCAGGCGGTGCCGCGGGTCAGGACCTCGACCGACAGCCGGCCGCGGTTGAGGTAGATCTGGTTGACCTCGGTGATCTCGTATTCGCCGCGGTCCGATTTCTTTAAGTTCTTGGCGATCTCGATAACGTCGTTGTCGTAGAAGTACAACCCCGGCACCGCATACTTCGACTTCGGCGTTTCCGGTTTCTCCTGCAGCGACAACGCCATCCCGTCGTCGCCGAATTCGACGACACCATAGGACGATGGATTCGCCACCCAATACGCGAAAATGGCTCCGCCGCTGACGGATTGGAAGCGGCTCAGGTTGGTTCCCAAACCCGGACCGTAGAAGATGTTGTCCCCCAACACCAAAGCCGAAGAATCATTGCCGATGTGCTTGGCGCCGAGGACGAAGGCTTGGGCCAGTCCGTCGGGTTGTTCCTGCTTGATGTAGCTGAGGTTGATGCCGAATTGCGAGCCGTCGCCGAGGAGTCGCTGAAAGCCGGCCGCGTCGTGGGGGGTGGTGATCACCAGAATGTCGCGGATGCCGGCCATCATCAGCGTGGACAACGGGTAATAGATCATCGGTTTGTCATAGACCGGCAGCAACTGCTTGCTGATACCCATCGTGATCGGGTGCAGACGAGTGCCCGAACCGCCGGCCAAGATGATTCCGCGCATGTATGGCTCCTATGCCTCAATCCACGAGGTCGGCGTCGGTGAGGTCGGTGGCTGCCAGCGCCGACGCCAAGTCCTGATGACGGAATACCGAGGTGACGTGATCGTGGACGACGCGGAACGCCAACGCCGTGTTGGTGACCGCCTCGGGATTGTCGGGACTGCTGACCTTTTGTTCGACGACTACGACTCCGTCGTGCACATACATCCGGCCGAGCTCCGTTCTCGCCTGGCGGGAGGTGGCCCAGCTGCGCAGCGCCTCGTGGCCCTGTGCAGCTCCGTGCGCCTCGCCCATGTCGATGTCGTCGCTGGACAAGGCCACCAAGGTGTCGAGGTCGGACGTGTTGAGGGCGTCGTGCCAAGCCAGGACGGTGGCGAGCTCCGAAGTGGTCATGATGTGCAAATTACCGTGTGGCCCTGCCCGGCACGTCATTTCCCCGGCGTTGTTACAGAGGCGTGCGCTCCAGCCAGTTTTGCCACACGGCGTCGTCGCCGAACATCTCGATGCCGGTCTCGGCGAGCGACGTTCGCCGCGCCATCGCCAGCAACAGCTCGGTGGCGCCGCCCCGTAGCGCCACACTGGCCTTGCCGTGCTCGTGTGACCAGGCGATGCCGTTGTCGGAGACGTTGATCGACCATTCACCGGCTTCACCGAGCCCGGGGTCGGTCGCGTGCAGGTGCAGGGTTTTGCCGTCCTCGAGCGGCAGTGGGGCGCCGTTGCTGCCGGCCTGGATCGCGATTCGCTCGAGGAACTCGGTGATCCCGTCCGCCGCGACGTCGGGTTCGAGGGTGAATTCGCGCCCAATCGCGATAGCCCCGTCGGCGCGATGCACCGACGTTTCGTGCAGCCGGCGCCGGATCCACCAGTTCGCCGGGCGTTCCCCGAGACGGGTCCACACCGGCGTCTCCACACCCACCAGCTCGACGGCGTCGACGAGTCGCTGCGCTCCGCCGTGCAACCAGGAGATCGCGTCGGCCGGATCCGGCGGCGGCTTGCCGCCTTCGGCGCTGTGGAGATCCGGCGGCTGATCGAGTCGATCCCGGACGATCTGCGCCGCCCAGCGATCGCCCCGGCCGACGTGGCGCAGCAGCTGCTTGAGGCTCCAGCCGGGACACGTCGGCACCGGCTGTGATTCGTCGACATCGCGGAAAAGCTCCGAAAATGCGCGGTTTTCCTCGAAAAAGGCGGCCGCGTAATCCACGAAATCAGGCTACCCGCCCGGCTTAGGGCCGCCGCGCTCCGAGCCGGAACACCTGCCAGCCCGCCTGTGTCCAGCGGTCGACGTCCAGACAGTTGCGGCCGTCGACGATGACGCGGGCCCGCACCCGGTCGGCGAGGTCGTCGGGGTCGAGGTCGGTGAACTCCTGCCACTCGGTCAGCACCAAGACCGCGTCCGCGCCTTCGCACGCCTCAGTCACCGAAACCGCGTAGTTCAGCGTCGGGAACAGTCGGCGCGCGTTCTCCAGAGCTTTCGGGTCGTAGACGTTGACCGCGGCCCCGTTGAGCTGCAGCTGGCCCGCGACGTTGAGCGCCGGCGAGTCGCGGACATCGTCGGACTCGGGCTTGAAAGCCACACCGAGCACGGCGATGTTGGCGCCTAGCAGCGCACCACCACACGCCGCGGTGGCTAGCTCAACCATTTTGGTGCGCCGGCGCATGTTGATGCTGTCCACCTCGCGCAGGAACGTCAACGCCTGGTTGGCTCCCAGCTCGCCCGCGCGGGCCATGAACGCCCGGATGTCCTTGGGCAGGCAGCCACCACCAAAACCCAAGCCGGCGTTGAGGAATTTGCGTCCGATGCGCGAGTCGTATCCGAGCGCGTCTGCGAGCAGCGTGACGTCGGCACCCGATGCCTCGCACACCTCGGAGATCGCGTTGATGAACGAAATCTTGGTCGCGAGAAAGGCGTTGGCCGAAACCTTGGCCAATTCCGCTGTCTGCAAATCGGTTACCAGGAACGGCACACCGGCGTCGAGGAGTGGCGCGTACAACTCGCGGATCACCGCCTCCGAGCGCACCGAATCCTGTTGGACGCCAAGCACAATGCGGTCTGGCTCCAAGGTGTCGTGCACCGCGTGGCCCTCTCGCAGAAACTCTGGGTTCCATGCGATTTCGACGTCGACTCCCGGCGGCGCCAATGCGGCAGCCCGCTCGACCAGCTCCGCCGCAGTGCCGACCGGGACAGTCGATTTGCCGACCAGGACGGCTGGTCTGGTCAGCCGCGGTACGAGATTGTCGATGACGGCGTGGACATGGCTCAGGTCGGCGCCGTATGCGCCCTTCTTTTGCGGCGTGCCGACGCCCAGGAAATGCACGTCGGCGAAATCGGCCGCCAAGTCGTAGTCGGTGGTGAACCGCAGCCGCCCGGCAGCCAAGTTGTCGGTCAGCAGCTCTCGCAGACCGGGCTCGTAGAAGGGGATGTCACCCGCGGCCAGTTTGGCAACTTTCCCTGGGTCGATGTCGACACCGATGACCTCGTGCCCGAGTTCCGCCATCCCGACTGCGTGCGTGGCGCCCAGATACCCAGTGCCGAAGACGGTGCATCGCATACGTCCGGTGTAGGTGGCCGCCATGAGCTAATTGCATCGCGTCGCTGAGCGGGAGGCAAACGGAAGGTGACAGGTGGTCGTCGGAAAGCTACCGGTGACCACCGCCGCCGTGACCGCCGCCGAAGCCACCGTGGCCACCGCCACCGGGAAAGCCACCACCACCGTGACCGCCGCCCGGGAAGCCGCCCCCACCGGGGAAGCCGCCACCACCGTGGCCACCGCCGGGGCCGCCACCGGGGAAGCCACCTCCGCCGCGGGGGCCGCCCGGGAAGCCGCCGTGACCGGGGCCCTGGTTACCAGGGAACCCGCCACCACCCGGGCCTAACGGCCCGCCGATGATCGGGGGTATGGGCAGTGGGATGGGGATGGGGATCGGCGCCACCGGCGCGGGAGCTGGGGCCGCCGGTACCGGAATCGGAGCGGGAGCCTCGGGTATGGGAGCAGGTGCCTCCGGCAGCTCGACAGGGGCGGGCGCGGGCGCCTCGGGGACCTGGACAGGCGCGGGAGCCGCAGGAGCAGGCGCCGGTGCGGGAATCGGGGCCGCCTCAGGCGCCGGTATCCCCTGGGCAGGGGCGACGATGTTGTGGCCTGGAACGGGCTTCACACCGGCCGTCGGCCGGATCGCGATTGCCAGCGAAACGACTAGCGCCGCCACCCCGACGATGAAGATCGCGGCCACCGCGCTGCCAACCAACCCGAAAGACCTGGCTTGGTGATAGTCCGCAAGCTCAGTTGCGGCAGAGTGCTCACCGGTATAGGTGTCGGCATCGTCTTCGGGGACGGCGCTGTATGCCAGCGCGTCTTCGCCGGAATCCGGGATATCGAAGTAGCCGGGGGCGATCGCTAGCGGGTCAAGGGCACCGGTACCGGGGTCCTGCGCGTAGGCCTGCGCGGCGGTCGACGACACGAATAGCGGCGCATGCGCCGACGCCAGCGCCGCTCCGCGAGCCAGCGCGGTATCGGGCTCCTCGGGCATCGCCAGCGGCAACGAAGTTGCGGCCTCCAGCGCCGGCTTGATCAGCGGAATATCGACGCCGGAGCCGACGACAAACACGGCGCCCGGGCGCGTTTCCAGCCCCTCGGCCTCCGAGACCATCGTTGCCAGCTGCGCCACGGCGGCGTCGTCGTCGTCGGGCAGGGCCTGGCGGTGGACATCGGCGATCGACCCGTCCGCGGTGTCGACGATCGCTAACGTCGCGGTGTCGGGTTCGATGAACAGCAGCGCCGTCTGCGCGTAGTTGGTTTCGTTGCCGACCGCTTGCGCCAGAGCGGCCGCGGCCAGGAAGGCCGAGACCAACATCACATTCTCGACCTTGTGCGCGGCCAACGCGTCGCGCAGCGCGGCAGCCTCAATGGGATCGGTCCAGGTGACTCCCGTCGACGTCAGCTGGTAGCCGCCCTGGGCAGCCCCCTCCTGCGTCCCTAGGATCGCCGAGACGACTTGGTCCGCGGCAGAAGTCGTTGCGGCGTCGTCGTCGGAGGCAACGTCGAAATTGTCTTCATCGACGGTGGCGCCATCGCCATTTTCGCCTTCGACCAGCACCATCCGGACTGCTGTCGGCGCCATTGACACGCCAAGTACGGTGTCCAAAGCCCCTCCATTGTCATTTGCTAACCGCTGATGCGGGATTCGCCGTCATCGCAGGCTCCGGCCACCTCGAGACGTTATGAATCCTCACCCTGTATTCCCCCGGCGCCACGATTTTACGCGCGTTCCGCCGGCCGCGTCTGGGACGAGGCAGCTAGCGGTGCCCGAATCCACCGAATCCGTGGCCACCGCCGAAACCGCCAAATCCATGCCCCCCGCCGAACGGACCGTGGCCACCGCCGAACGGACCGTGGCCACCGCCAAAGGGGCCGTGGCCACCGCCGAACGGACCGTGCCCGCCGCCAAAGGGTCCACCTCCGGACGGACCATGCCCGCCCCCGAAGGGGCCGTGGCCACCCCCGAACGGGCCGTGACCGCCGCCGAACGGACCACGAGGACCGGGTCCTCCGCCGAAGGGTCCACGCGGCGCCGGGGGCCGGAAAACCGGCACACGCGGAACGATCACCGGCGGAGCGATCACCGGAACCGGCGGCGCGAACACCGGCACCCGCGGAGCCGCGGGGATCGGAGCGGGACCCGGCGCGTTCAAGGGATGAGGCACAGCGAGGGGCGACGGCGACGCCACTCGCGGCTTCGGGACCGAAGCCGCCGGCGGTGCCGCGGAATGCGTTGGGACGACTACGTTTTCGTTGGGGTCTGGCCGCAAAGCGACCGTCGGGCGGATGCCTATTGCCAGCGCAATCTCCAGCGCCACCACCGCGGTGATAAATATCACCGCCAGCGAGCTGCCCACCAACAGAATGGATTTGCGGCGTTGCGCGTCCTCATCGGGACGCAGGACGGTCTGGGCATCGGCGTCGTCGTCCGGTACCGCACTGTAGGCAACGTTGCCTGGGCCTTTCCCGTCATCGGCGGCAGGCACAGCAGCGGCTCGATGTTCGGGCAGATACCCGGGAAGGAGTCCCGGCGACTGTCCGGCGAGCGCCAACGGATCCATCTCGCCCGTGCCGGGGTCGAGCGCGTAAGCCAGCGCCGCGGTGGAGGAGGCGAACAACGGCGCATTCGCCGACGCCAGCGCGGCACCCCGCGCAAGGGCCATCTCCGGCTCATCGGGTACCGCCAACTCGAGCGACGTCGCGGCCTCCAACGCCGGTTTGATCAGCGGGATATCGACGCCCGAACCGACGACGACCACTCCCGCCGGGTCCATTTCCAGCGTTTCAGCGCTAGCCACCAATTCGACGAGCTCGGCCACCGCCTGCTCTTCGTCGTCAGCAAGAACTCTGCGATGGACATCGGTGATCGAGCCGTCAGCGGTGTCGACCACAGCCAAGGTGGCGGTATATGGCTCGACGAAAAGCAGCGCGGTCCGCGCGTAGTTAGTGGCGTCGCCGACAGCCTGGGTCAGCGCGGCCGCGGCCATGAAGGCCGAGACCAGCATGACGTTCTCGATCTTGTGGGCGATCAGCGCATCGCGCAGTAGCGCGGCCTCGACGTGATCGGTCCATGTCACCCCGCTCGACAGCAGCTGGAAGCCGCCCTCGGTGGCGCCTTGGCGAGTGCCCAAGATGGCCGAGACGACCTGAGCGGGCGCGCTGGAGGGCGCCGCATCACCGGCGACGTCGAAGTCGTCCTGGTCGACAGTGACCCCGTCGGCGCTTTCCCCTTCGACGAGCACCATGCGGACCTTCGTTGGCGCCATCGAGACGCCCAGCACGATGTCCAGCACCGCTTGAAACTCCCCCTGAGTTAATTTGCTGCCCCGCGGTCGATTGCTTGGCCGCGACGATTCGACCCTACTCGCGAATCGTTAGGCGCGGTAACGACCTAGTGGTGGCCGCCACCACCGCCGCTGTGGCCGCCACCGCCGCCGCCACCGCTGTGCCCGCCGCCGCCAAAGCCGCCACCCCCACCGCTGTGGCCGCCGCCGCCAAGGCCACCACCACCGCCGAAGCCGCCGCCTCCGTGGCCGCCGCCGAAGCCGCCGCCTCCGTGGCCGCCGCCGAAGCCGCCGCCTCCGTGGCCGCCGATGGGGCCGCTGGGAGCATGGCCGCCACCGCCACCGCCTCCGCCGAAGGGCCCACCCGAAGGCCCACCTCCGCCGATCGGGCCGCCACCGCCAATGGGCCCGCTCGGAGCGTGGCCGCCTCCACCGAAGGGTCCACCCGAAGGCCCACCACCGATGGGCCCGCCGCCGATAGGTCCGCTCGGGGCATGTCCGCCACCGCCGGGACCCGTGCCCGGAACGTGAACGGGACCGCCGCCACCTTCACCACCTGGACCCGTGGCGGGACCACCGCCGGGCACGTGAACCGGACCACCGCCGGGCACGTGAACGGGACCACCGGGACCCGACCCGGGCAGGTGACCGGGGCCGCCGCCGTTGGCGCCACCGGAACCTGTGCCGGGAGGAGGAACATGCCCACCGCCCTGGCCGCCAGGGCCACTCGGCTTGGGCGACGGGCCCGATTCTGGACGAGTTTGATGCGGGGGCGACTGCGGGCCGGTGCCCCAGCCCGGCTCCGGCGACTGCGGCTGCGGAAGGTGGACGGGCGGTTGCTGCAACACGGGCTGCGGCGGTACCAAGCGCGGCGGGGCCTGGATCACCGGCGGGCTCATGATCCAATCCGGTGTCGGCACTCGCACAGGAATCGGCAGCATCGGAGGAAGTACAACCGGTGGAGGCACCACGGGGACCGGGGCCGCGGGCAGAGGCGGAGCCGCCGGCAGCGGCGCCGCCAACGCCGGATTCAGCGGCTTAGGCGCCGCCATCGGCCGGGGCGCACTGATTTCCGGCTTCGGAGCCGACGCCTCAACCGGTGGCGGCGCGGGGGCCGATTGGGTTGGGACGATGAGGTTTTCGCGCGGAGTGGGCTGCAGCGCTATGTCGGTCGTACGGATACCGATCGCCAGCGCGATCTCGAGGGCGACCACCGCGCTGATGGCAACCACCGCCATCCCGCTGCCGAGCAGCAGGACCGGCCTGCGACGCGGTTGGGCTTCGTCCGGATCGACCAGGTCGATCGGGTTGATAACGACGGTTGGAGCGTCGGCGTCCTCGTCGGGCACCAGGCTGTAGGCGAGTTCGTCGGTGCCGGGCCCGGCACCGTCGGGAAGGTAGGAAACGCCGAAGTATTCGGGCATCGCGGACGGATCGACGGCACCGGTGCCGGGGTCTTGCGCGTAAGCCAGCGCCGCGGTCGATGAGGCGAACAACGGGGCATTCGCCGACGCCAGCGCTGCCCCGCGGGCCAGCGCGGTCTCGGGCTCTTCCGGCGCGCTCACAATAAGTGAGGTCGCAGAATCCAGCGCCGGCTTGATCGCGGCGATGTTGACGTCCGAGCCGACCACAAACACCCCACCGGGAGCCGATTCCAGCTCATCGAGCCCCGAGAGCATCCCGGTCAGTTGTGCGGTGGCCTCGTCGTCGGAGTCGGGATCGAGCTGTTCTCTGTAGACGTCGGCGATGGAACCATCTGAGGTCGCCACGACGGCCAACGTCGCGGTGTCGGGCTCCACGAAAAGCACCGCGGTGCTGTCGTAACCCATTGCTCCGCCGACGGATTGGCCCAGCGCCGCGGCGGCCAGAAAGGCCGAGACCAGCATGACGTTCTCGAGCTTGTAAGCCGCCAGCGCGTCGCGCAGCACCGCCGCATGCAGCTGGTCAGTCCACGTCACCCCGATCGAGGACAGCTCCAGGCCGGCATCGGCCGCGCCCTCGCGGGTGCCCAGGATTGCCGAGATCACCCGATCGGGTACGGCGGTGGGTTCTGTGTCATCGGCCGCAGCGACGTGGAACTCGTCCTCTTCGACCAAAGCGCCGTCGCCGTTCTCGCCTTCGACCAGAACAATCTGAACCGAAGCCGGTGCGATCGACACCCCGAGCACGATTTCCAAAATCAATCCCTCCAAAAGTGTTGCGAGACAAGCCATGGTCGGGTGGAGGAGGAACCACGGACCACTCAATACTCCCGCAAAAAGGCTGTGCGGGCGCCCTGGCGAAGCTATGTAGTTCTTATGAAGTTCTCATAGGAGCGAGACGGTGTCGGTCCCCGCTGGCCTTGGTACTTCGAGCCGACCCGGGAACTGCCGTACGGGTGTTCGGCCGGGCTGGTCAATCGCAGGATGCACAGCTGGCCGATCTTCATGCCGGGCCACAGGGTGATCGGCAGGTTGGCGACGTTGGACAGCTCGAGGGTGATGTGACCGTTGAAGCCGGGATCGATAAAACCCGCGGTCGAGTGGGTCAATAGGCCCAGGCGGCCCAGCGACGACTTGCCTTCCAGGCGCCCGGCCAGGTCGTCGGGCAAGGCGAACAGCTCGAGGGTGGAGCCCAGCACGAACTCGCCCGGGTGCAAGACGAACGGTTCCCCGGCGGCGGGTTCGACCAGCGTCGTCAGCTCGTCCTGTTGCTTGGCGGGGTCGATGTGGGTGTAGCGGGTGTTGTTGAACACCCGGAACATGCTGTCGAGGCGAACGTCGATGCTGGACGGTTGCACCAACGTGTCGTCGAACGGGTCGATGCCCAACCGGCCGGAAGTGATTTCGGCCCTGAGATCACGATCGGAGAGCAGCACGCGACGAGCCTAATCTGTTGCGCAATGCTTGTTGCCTCGCCCTCAGTCGGCGAGAAACATCTCCCCGCCTTTGGCGTAGCCGCCGCCCGTAGTCGTGACGTGAACATGGTCGTAGTGGCCGAGCCGACTCGCTTGCGAGCCAGTGGGCGTGTAGTAGACGCCACGCCAAATCGCGTCCTGTATTCCGAATCGACTCGCGTTCTTCAGCACGTACGCGACGATCTCGTTGCCGAGCGCGATGCCCTGCGGTGACGCGGCATCGGGAATCATCACATCGAGCGCCAAGCCGAGGGGATGCCAGGGCAGCGGATCCGGTCGGACACCGCCGATTTCGTGAATCTCGGGTAACGTCGCGCTGATACTGCGGGACACCAGGATCGTTCTCACCTGCAGCCCCTGCTCCGACGCGAGCCCGACGGGCAAGAAGCGGGATCGGACGTGGTATCTCGATGCCGCCGGCTGGTTATCGCGGAAACCCAAACCCGTCGCGCTATGCGGCAAATTCGATTCCGCCGCGACGATTTCCACGCAGCATGGGGCCGCGTCACCAATAACAGGTTTGGCTTAGGCTCGAACGGCAAATGGACCGACATCTCCGGCCACCGCGAAGAACACTGCAGCGGGGGCCGGCATCGCAGCCAGGACTGCTGGTGACTTGCGCCGCTTCCTGGCTAATCTGTGCCGACCCACCCAGAGCACATTACGACACAATAACGAAATAATAAATGTGGACATTTTAAATTTACGGAATAGGCGCATTCCGGCGTCGCCCTTGAACTGTTTCGGCTGGTCCCGCGCTCGGATGCTAGCCTTCTGTGGCAACCGCGCCGATGTAGTTCAATGGCAGAACATCAGCTTCCCAAGCTGAATACGCGGGTTCGATTCCCGTCATCGGCTCCACGTCTGCCAGCGGAAACGCCACTGAATCCGTTCGGACGCCCGTAGCTCGGCTTTCGAGCGGTCAGCCCAGGCTTATTTCACGCGGCGCGGCTGGATCATTGCCGTAGCGCAACCAGATCGGCAGGCTTTCATTGAGGTCCCGCATGAACTTCTGCAGTCCGACGCGGTACTCCCCGTAGCCCATCGGATCGATCCGATACCCGGGGAAGGCGATGCCGATCCCGAACAGCCCCGGAGCGATGATTCCGTTAGCTGCGTTGTGTTGCAGGTGACCCCACTGCGGCGTCAATGGAAGCCGTCGGCGTTCGAATCCGACGGTGTAGACCACTCGGTCGCATTGATTGATCAGCTCGTCGCAGCCCGCACTGCCAACCAGGCAGCGTTGGAGCCGGCGCGGTTGAACCCCATCGATGTTCTCACGGGCCCAACAGGCCGCCTGCCCTTTGAGGCCGCTGTCGTCGAACAGTGTCCAGTCCTCGAATTCAACTGCGTACTTGTGGGGCTCGAGGTAAAAGTTGACGACTTTCGCCGCCGGTGTCGCCAGTAGGTTCTGCAACACCAGTATCGATGAGTGTGATGAGCCGAAGACGGCAACCGTGGCTGCGTCCAGGGCTTGCCGGGCAAGCTTATTGGGATCCACGGCAACTTCGAGCGGGATCTCCTCAAGACCGGGGTGATCGAGTGTCTTGGGAGTCGCACCAACCGCGAGAACCACGTTTGACGACGTGAGATTGCCCTGCTCGGTGGTCACGATCCAATGGCGTTGTTCGAGACGCAACTCCGTCGCGAAAGTACGATGAGTCTTGACCTGCTCAGCAAGCCTGCCCGACACCCACATGAGCGGATCGGCCACCAGGCCGAGTTGGCATGTCAGCTCGGGATCAAGGTCACCCAATTCGAACTGCGGCGGCCTCGGCGAAACAAAACGCTGGCGACGCGGCTAAGTAGTTGAGAAACCCCGCGACGCGTGTGTTGCTGGAAACCCCTCGCCAGCGGGTACCGAAGTCACCCCCGGTGAAGTCTGGATCAATCCAAGCGATTTCGTCAGGTTCGATGCCGTGGTCGAGCAGTCTCCCGACCGTCGCAATCCCGGCGGGTCCCGCACCTATGACAGTCCAGACATACTCGGTCATAATGAATCTCCCCATTGGTCGACGCCTGCCAAGTTACGTGAATGTGTTGATATTTCTGATGATTCGCCGCTACGCCAATATTCACTAGCCGCCTTGTCCTTGCCGATCCACAAGAATGACTTGTGGCTGACTGCTTGCGAACGGCGCTGATACCGTGGGATCTCGTGCTGAGCGCGCGAATGCCTGAGTTCGGGGCTCTTGAGGTCCTGCTGGCCATTTCGCGCACCGGCAGCCTGGGGCCGCAGGCCGCGAGTTGGGTCTGTCACAGCAGGCGGTCACTTCACGCCTTCGCTCGCTAGAGAGCCTGACTGGCCTGAGGTTGGTGACGCGCGGCGCTCGGGGTTCGACCCTTACCTCGACAGGTTCAATGGTTGCCGAATGGGCCGAACAGCTTCTTGGCGTCGCTGAGCGTCTCGATGCGGGGATGGCGATGTTGCGCCAGGAAAGCCATCGGCGGCTCAAGGTCGCCGCGAGCCTCACTATCGCAGAACAACTCCTGCCGCGGTGGTTGGTGTCTATACGTGACGACGCGAAACAACACGGGACTCGCCCGCCCGACATCGTCTTGGTCACGACGAACAGCGATCAGGTAATCCATTCGGTACGGGCGGGAGAGGCCGATCTGGGATTTATCGAAGGTCCGGATGCCCCAAAAGGGTTGCGCAATAGAGTGATAGCCCATGACGAACTTGTGGTGATCGTCCCCCCGAGCCACAAATGGGCCCGCCGTTCGACACCACTGTCACCGGACGAACTCCGCCTTGCCCCATTGGTGTCGAGAGAACCCGGATCGGGGACTCGAGAGTCGCTGTCCGCCGCGCTGCAACGTGGCCTGGGGACCGCCGCGGAGCAGTCGCCGCCAGCGATCGAATTGTCGTCAACGACCGCTATTCGCGCGGCCGTTCTCGCCGGTGCAGGCCCGGCGGTAGTGAGTCGCCTTTCTGTCGCCGACGACCTCACGCTGAACCGGTTGCGAGTCATACCCGTCGCCGGCCTGGATCTGCGGCGTGAGCTTAGGGCCATCTGGCTCGGCGGCCCGACACCCTCGCCAGGCGCAGCGCGCGACTTGTTGAACCACATCACCCGCCAGCGCATGATTGCGCGGATCTAAAGGCACCGGAAGTGTGAACCAATCGCCGAGGCTCTCGGTGGCGCGCCGCGGCGATTGCGGTTGTCGTGCGCAGTCTGGACAGAAGGCGGCGCGCGATGGCTGTCCTGCTTGCGTTGGCCTGCATAACGTTGGCGGCGCAATACCCGCACCAACGAGGCGACTGTCCATGCCGACATTGAGACAGCGTCCACTGGTATGTCCAAATGCCCGCAGCCATACGATATTTCGCCACAACAACCGGGGGCACGCAGTGAAGTTTGGGGTCGTCGAAGCGCCCTTGCGCACCCGGTTCGCACCGATGATGGCAGCCGAAATGGGCTACCGGACGGCCATGGGGACCGGTGCCGATTCGTACTGGATTTCCGACCACCTCAACGGCTTTTGCCCCGCGCCGTGATGACGCCGAAGTACAGCGGGATAGCCCGACTGGTGCCGGATGCCGACGCGTTCCTCGAACCGTGGACGACGCTCGGGGCTCTCCCGGGCCGGCACCGATTCAGCCGGACACGCTTGGGCGTCGGCGTGACCGATACCGCGCGCCGGAATCCGGCCGTGACGGCGCAAGCCGCGGTGACGCTGCATCTGATGACCCGAGGCCGGGCAATCCTAGGGATCGGGACGGGCGAGCGCGAAGGCAACGAGCCGTACGGGGTGGACTGGTCCAGACCCGTGGCAAGGTTCGAAGAGGCGCTGGCAACCATTCGCGCGCTTTGGAACTCGAACGGGCAACTGTTTAGCCGGGATTCGGAGTTCTTTCCGCTGCGAAACGTGATATTCAGCTTGCCTCCGATGAAAGGTACCTGCCCGCAGATCTGGGTCGCCGCGCACGGACCGCGGATGCTGCGCGCGACGCGTCGCTACGCCGATGCGTGGCTCCCGGTTTCGATCTTTAGTCCGAGCGGTACGCAGATGGATTGCAGCAGATCCGGACCGCCGCCGACAACGCCAATCGCGACCCGCACTCCATCACCGCGGCGTTCGCGCGATTCGTCGTGATCGGGCGGAGTGCGGCCGACGTCGAAGAAGCCTTGGGCTCGGTGCCGGTGCGCGCGTATTCCCTGCTTCTTTCGGACTCGGAGTGAGCCAAGCACGGTGCGCGTCACCCGATGGGCGAAGGCTTCAGCGCCTTTCAGGACATTCTGCCGCAGTTACTCGACGAGCCAACGGTGCTCTCCTACGTCGCCGCGGCGCCGCTGCCGTTGATTCGGCGATGCTTGTTCAGCGGTACGCCCGACGAGATTCTCGATCAGCTCGCCGCCTACCGCGATCACGGTGTCCGGTACCCGGTGCTGCTCAATGCGAGCCCCCTCCAGACCAAACTCAGCCGCGGCCTACCCAATACGCGGGTTCGATTCCCGTCATCGGCTCCACAGGAACGAAATCTGCGCACCTACTGACCTCGCTCCGATCCGGCCACCCATGTCCTGCCTCTCGACGAGCAAAATGGACGATCTCCGTGCTGTTCTCGACGCGGCGAGGTCGAACGCCGGGCCCTTTTTGGTATGTCCGAGGGTGGGCCCATGAGCCTCTTGTTCGCGGCGACGTACCCGGAACGCGTTCATTCACTGGTGATGTAAATAGCCTGCGAGCCTGCGATATACAAGGTGCGTCTGGTTCACGACATAGTTGGCAACTGTCTCGGGACACTCGTTGTGAGCAACGCTGCTGGGATCACAAGTAGGCCAATATCCTTGCTGCACTGCTGAAATCAGCACATCCAGCCGCGATGAAGGACATCTACTACGCCGAGGACATCAACAAAGCGCGGATCGCGATCAAAGCCTTCGAAGTCAACTATGGCGCCAAACACCCCAAAGCGGTGGCCAGATCGTCGACGATGCCGATGTGTTCCTGGAGTTCATTAATAGCGATATCCTTCCAGCTGGTAGAAGGTATGTCGTTGCGGCTAGGCGCTTTTGGCGACAGCATTGAAGTATTTGTTACGACAGTAACTGTCGTGCAGACGGTGCAGAAATAGGGGAAACACATATGCCCAAGCCCGGCGTCGACCCTTCTGATGATTTCGATGTTGTGATAGTCGGATTCGGCGCGGCGGGTGCGTGTACCGCGATCGCTGCTGCCGAAAACGGCGCTCGAGTCTTAGTGATCGACCGCGCGCTCGGCGGTGGTGCATCAGCGCTCTCCGGGGGGATTGTCTACGCGGGAGGCGGCACCCCATACCAGCGGGCCGCCGGATACGACGAGTCGCCAGAGAACATGTTCAACTATCTTCGGCACGAGGCAGACGGTGTGGTCGACGACGAGACTTTGCGAAGCTTTTGTGACGAGAGCGTGGAGCAACTGGCTTGGCTGGAGCGGCATGGCGCCAAGTTCGACGGCTCGCTCTGCAATTACAAAACGTCATATCCGACCGACAAGCATTACTTGTATTTTTCCGGCAACGAACGCGCCTACCCCTACCGCCAACACGCCACCCCGGTCCCGCGTGGCCACCGGCAAGTCGCCACAGGCCTCAACTCTGGCCGCGCTCTATGGGATGCACTCAGCCGTGCGGCGATCGAGTTGGGCGTTGAATTTTTACCCTTGACCCGCGCCGAAGAAGTCATCATGGCTAACGGCAGAGTTGCAGGCCTGCGGTGCCTAACCGTGGGCACCGATGACTCGATCACGCTAAATTTCTACCAACGCACCGCAAACCTTCGAGCCAAGTTGACTAACTGGTCTCCGTCATTTGGCCCCCGAATTCCGACCGGGCAGAACCGTTTATGGCGCGACGCGCGCGCACTCACCCTACGCACACCGAACGTGATCTTGGCGGCCGGCGGCTTTGCGTTCAATACAGACATGGTGCGACGCTACGCGCCCGACTTCGAAGGGACGACTCCCTTAGGCACCGAAGGTGACGACGGCAGCGGAATTCACCTCGGGCAAAGTGCAGGCGGTGTTACTGGATACATGCATCGGGTAAGTGCGTGGCGGAACATGAGCCCCCCGGTGGCCATGTTAGAGGGCATCGCGGTCGGTGTGAGCGGCGAAAGGATCGCAAACGAGGATCTCTATGGCGCCACGCACACTGAGGTGATGGTGCGCAAGTTCGCTGGTCGCGGATTTCTCATCCTTGATTCGGCGATGTTGAAACGCTGCCGCTCCCAGCTGCGCCAGCAGACCCAACCGTTTCAACGTTTGCAGCTGCTGGCGGCGGTCGCAACGAAGCTCCGCAAGGCAGCTACCCTCAGCGATCTTGCCAGCAAGCTCAGGATCTCGCCTTCCGGGCTGGCTGAGACTGTCGAGGCATATAACCGTGCGATCGCCACAGGGGTTGAAGATCCCGCGCACAAAATCGATGAGTTGTGTAAACCACTGTCGCAGGGGCCGTTTTACGGTCTCGATGTTTCCGTCGGAACCGCGCCGGGGTATTTTGTCCCCCGAATGACGTTGGGCGGATTGGTAGTTGACGGGGCCAGCGGCGAAGTGCTGACAAGCAGCGGAGCGCCTATCCACGGGCTACATGCCGCGGGCCGTACGGCCGTTGGTATTTGCTCTAATTCCTACGTCAGTGGACTCTCCTTGGCGGATTGCGTCTTCTCCGGCAAACGCGCGGGAGAACACGCCGCGCTTTCAAAAGTAAGTAGAGGCCTGCCCGAGGATGTCGAGGTCTACCGGCTCAATACGCCAACGAGTGGCCTCGCCCCGTAGCAATTCAAGGGAGCGTCACGGGACGATGCGCACGCCCCACCTGCCAAGCAGTGGCTGCACCAGCACGAAGTATGTCGTGTTGGGGTCACCGGCGAGCGATGTGGACATCACGATGCCGACCGCAGTCACCGTCCCGTCCGCGTTCTTCACATAACCCGCACCACCACTGTCACCGGGCTGGGCGAACACGCTGGCTTCGAGGACTTCGCCGTCGATGCCTTTGACGGTGCCGCAGGTCGCACCGGTAAACCCACCGAGCTTGCAGAACGGCATACCCGCCTTGATCTGGGAAGCGCTCAACACACCCCGGACGCGCTGGCCACCGACATCGCCTACCGGCGCGCCGGCACTCGGGTCAATACGGATGATCGCGGCGTCTCTTCGGTCACCCTCTTCCTCGCTGGAAGTGACATTTCCGAGCGGGACGTTCTCTTCGTAAGTGAATGGCGAACCATGGTTGCAATGTCCACTGGTGAACAAGTAGTAGCTACCATCGTTGTCCTGGGCCGCGAAACCCGCTGTACAACGGGTGATTCCATCACTGACCTGGATTCCTGGCGCGGGAGGCGGTGCTGCCAGGGCCGTGCCTGCGCACGCCATCGCGCTCATCACCGCGGTAGCGGCAAGGCCGACCAGTCGAAACCAACATGCGGGAGATATTGTCAAGACCTGTGGATGAGGTTGTTTCAGGCGACCTCCGTTTCGGTTGATTCGCTGGTTTCGGCGGGTGTGATATCGACGGGGCGTTCGAGCAGTTTGCCTTTGTGGAACACCGCGCCGGCACGGACCAGGGCGACCAAGTGCGGGGCGTTGACGGCCCGCCACCGGGCCTGCGCGGCGTCGATCAGCTTGTAGGCCATCGCAATTCCCGCGGCGCGGGAGCCGGGCCCCTTGGTGACCTTGGTTCGCAACCGCACGGTCGCAAAGGTCGACTCGATGGGGTTGGTGGTGCGCAGGTGGATCCAGTGCTCGGCCGGGTACTTGTAGAACTCCAGCAGCACGTCGGCGTCGTCGACGATCTTGGCGACCGCCTTGGGATACTTGGCACCGTAATCGACCTCGAAGGCCTTGATCGCGATCTGCGCCTTGTCGATGTCCTCGGCGTTGTAGATCTCCTTGATCGCCGCCAACGCAGCTGGGTGCGCTGACTTCGGCAGTGCAGCAAGCACATTGGACTGCTTGTGAAACCAACACCGCTGCTCACGCGTGTTCGGGAAGACCTCGCGGACCGCCTTCCAGAACCCCAACGCACCGTCACCGACAGCCAGCACCGGGGCTGCCATCCCGCGCCGGCGGCAGCTCCGTAGCAGATCGGCCCACGATTCGGTCGATTCCCGGTAGCCGTCGGCCAAGGCGACGAGCTCCTTGCAACCATCGGCGCGCACCCCGATCATCACCAACAAACAGAGCTTCTCCTGCTCGAGACGGACCTTGAGGTGAATGCCGTCGACCCACAGGTAGACGTAGTCCGTGTCCGAGAGGTCACGGACTTGGAAGGCCTTGGCTTCGTCTTGCCACTGGCTGGTGAGCCGGGTGATCGTCGTGGCCGAGAGACCCGCACCCGAGCCCAGGAACTGCTCCAACGCCGGACCGAAGTCACTCGTCGACAGGCCATGCAGATACAGCAGCGGCAGAACCTCGCTCATCTGCGGTGACTTGCGCGCCCACGCTGGCAGGATCGCGGAGGAAAACCTTTGCCGCTCTGCGGTATCGGCATCGACGCGCTTGTCGTTGACGCGCGGCGCGGTCACCGTGACCGCGCCCGACGCGGTCAACACCTCACGCTCCCGGTGGTAGCCGTTGCGGACCACCAGGCGCCGTCCGTTGTCGTCGACCTCTCCGGCATGGGCGTCGATGTAGGCGGCCACTTCGGCCTGCAACGCCGCCGCAAGCATCTGTCGGGCGCCGTCGCGGACGATCTCATCGAGCAACGACCGACCGACACCGTCGTTCTTCTCGTTGGAGCATTCCGCGTCGTGAACTACCGTGAGCATGGGCGTACCTTCCCAACCAGCGCGCCAACGCCGGTCTTGATCAGAGAACCTTGGACTTCAGATCATCCTCGGGAAGGTGCGCCCACTTTCACACCACCTCGCCAAGGCTCATCCACAGGTTCTGATCATTGCTCACATGCGGTCACTGTTCTCCTCTATATCTGTCAGGACTGCGGCCTCGACTACGGCGGCGCACAATCACGTTGACAGATCTACCGGCTGTGGCCAAATCGTGACCGACACTTGATCAATTAGTCACGCGCCCTTGCGCTTCCGCAGCTCAGCGCACCTTTACGATCTCTATTGAAACTCGGTCAGTTAAAAGGAATTGGGGCTATGCGCGCAGGATTTCGGTGTGCCGTTGCTGTCATCGGGATCGGCGCGAGTGTTGTCGCGGGGAGCGCCGTCGTAAGTCTGCCGGTGCCGGCCGATGTGAACCTGGCAGCGGCGAGCGAGTCGTATGCGTTTCCGATCGCAGCGCTGCTACCAGCGCGCGGCCAGGTGGTCGGTGTGGCACACCCCCTGGTGGTGACCTTCCGCGCGCCCATCACCAACCGTCGCGCGGCCGAGCGCGCCCTCCAGATCAGGTCGACGCCCGCAATGACCGGCAAGTACGAATGGCTCGACAACAAAGTGGTGCAGTGGACTCCAGACCGATACTGGCCGGCGCACACCACGATCGCGCTGACGGTTGAAGGCCAGCCCGCGGAAATCAAAACGGGTCCTGCCGTCATCGGTCTCGCCAGCATCTCGCAGCACACCTTCACCGTGAGCATCGACGGAGCCGAGGCCGGGCTGCCGCAGTCACTACCGGCGCCGCACCACCGCCCGCACTTTGGCGAACAGGGCGTGATGCCGGCCTCGACGGGGAGGCCCGAGTACCCGACCCCGGTCGGCTCCTACACCGTTCTGTCCAAGGAACGCACAATCACTATGGATTCGAGCAGCGTCGGCATCCCCGTCGACGATCCCGATGGCTACCTGCTGACGGTCAATTACGCCGTCCGTATC
Organism: uncultured Actinomycetota bacterium; assembly: GCA_963712615.1. Classification (GTDB taxonomy): domain Bacteria; phylum Actinomycetota; class Actinomycetes; order Mycobacteriales; family Mycobacteriaceae; genus Mycobacterium. The sequence goes on along the minus strand of CAVQIO010000002.1, from coordinate 4,300,104 downwards.
AGCCACCACGGCCTCTTCGTGCACTCAGCTCCGTGGGCGGTCAATGCGCTCGGGTTGGACAACGTCAGCCACGGCTGCATCAGCCTGAGCCCCGATGACGCCGAGTGGTACTACAACAAGGTCAGCGTCGGCGACCCGGTGGTTGTGCAGGACTAGCACCCACGGTGCACACGCGCCGCAATACCGTTGTCGCAATACTGTTGCCGCTGTTGTCGCACAGTCTTTTCACTGACATTGATGATGGCGTTGAGATCGCCATCATCTCGCTTAGGTCTATTGCGGGCCTATTACGCACAATGCGTAGGTATATTGCGGGCCTATTGCGCGCAATGCGTAGCGCTATTGCGCACAATGAGATACACACTCCCACAACGGAAAAGGCCCGCTGGGGGTAACCCAGCGGGCCTTTTAATCCGATCGGGGATCAGCCTCCGTGTACTGGCGAGGGACCGGGCGAAACCGGCTGACCGGCCACCGGCCCACCGGTGGGCGCCGGGCCAGTCGGCGCGTCCTTGACCCCAGACATGTCAATGAGGGGAGCCACCGGGACGCCATCCAGGGCAACCAGCGGAGCCCCGAGCGGCAACGGAGCACCGATCGGAGCACCCAACGGCAAGGGCGCACCCAGCGGCACCGGAGGAATCGGCGGCCCAAGCGCAATCAGGGGGGCGCCAGCCGGAACCGGAACAACCGCCGGCCCTGGCACCACCATCGGAATACCGGCCATATCAGTCAGTGGAGCACAGGCTGCCGCTCCCGCGGCACCTACCGGTCCACCGGCTGCCGGGGCGGCAGCCTCGCCGGCCTGCCCGTACATGCATGCCCCGCCGCCGGTCATGTATGGGACGGCTGCCGCGTCCGGGCTCAACGCTATGGCCGCACCGCATAACCCAACGCCAGCAACAACTCCGATGGTGATTCGATCGAAGATCGTCATCAACGCCCAACTCCTTCATTCGCGCAGCAGTACACATAGCCAAAACCCCAGTCGCCCCTCGGCAACGCCCTCATTGTTAGTGGCGCATGTAGAACACGACGCGCGCCGCACCGCGCCGTGTCCAAACGGTGACGTTTGAAATCCCTTGAAACGGAAAGCGTCACGACAGTGTCACAGGCCGGTAGCGCGCAGACTGCGCCGTACCAACGAGAACGTGGATCAGCGGGATACTCTGGCTGCGGGGGGCGGCTGTAGAGACGGAACAGCGCCGTGATCCCGGTGAGGATGACGGTGAATAGCGCTGCCGACGCGCATGATTCGTATACATCGGCGATCACAATGGTCTTGCCGCCGCGGACCACAACGCCGTCGGTCGGATGGATCAGACTGTTGAAGACCTGTGCGGTGGTGGAAAGCCAGAACAGACAGGGTAGCAGCCAGTAGGCGTGACTTTGGGTGACGGGGCGGCCGGGGAATCTGGTTTCGATGAGCGCGACGAGCTGAAAGATCACCCAGCCGGTCAGCAGCCAGCCGAGGTAGTTGGTCAGCGGCACCCCCAGCGCGCCGGTCGGATGGTCGTAGGAGTACCAGTTGTGTGCCGTCGCCCCGATCGGGTCGTTGACAAGGTCATAGCCGCCGAGAATGAACGTCGCCACAATGGGAGTCGTAAAGCGTTCGGCGCCACCGACGGCCGTAGCGGCAACGGGCCGCATGATCACCCGAGCCAGCGCCCAGGCCAGCCAGCTGAACATGATCCAGTAGGGAATTATCGTGAGCGGGACGCCCAGGGGTTTCAGACCGGGCAGGTGATGGGTGTAGAAGCCGAACGGAAATCCGGTGGCGATGCTGATCGCTTCCAAGGTGAAAGCGACAACGCCGGCGATAACGACGAATGCGGCCATGCCCCGGGCTGTGTAACCCAGCCACGCGTGGACGAAGATGAATGCGACGAGCAACCCGGATTGGACAGCTGCGGCTTGGGCGGCCAGTGATGGCCGCACCACCATCACCACCACCGCAAGCAAGGTGAGCGCGAGCAGAATCCAACACAATGCTTTGAGCAGTTTCATCGCGTGCTGCAACCTCTCGCTTGGAATAAACGGCTAGTTTCCGGTGCGGTTGAGAACCTGTTGGAAATCCCCGCCTTTGCAGGAACTACCGGTTGTCTCTTTGTAGCCACGTCCGGTGAGTTGCGCTATCGGGTCTTGGGGTTGGGGGGCGCGGGGAACACGGTGCTGATCTTGCGGTGCTCGGTGCGGCCATCCCCGCACGTGTAGTCGTCCTCGAGGGTTCGCGTCCAGGCACCATTGGCGAAAAACAAGAGGATGCCGCCACTGCCGTCGGTGAGCACCAAACGGCTTATGCACCGGTCCCCGGTGCGTAGGCAGGCGGTGTCCACCCGGAAATCCTGGTCGGGTGTCTTAGCGCTGGTCGTGTATTTCACCGACGAGTGGTACACGCCGTGCAGCCCCTGTCCCGCGGATACCACCCGGGCGGCTGGGCGGCGGGGTCCGGCAGGCTGGCGACATCCGTGTCACCGTTTCGGGTGAAGGTCACGCTTCGCTTGCTATAGCAGTCAATGGCATCCGATATCCATTCGCCGGACATGCTGCCATCAGGACGCGGCTGGAGCCAGATGAAAGTCCACTCGTCTACGTCCCGGCCCTGACACTTCGCGGGTTGCAGATACACCGCTATCCAGCGTCCCGCGATGTCATCGAAGGTCATGTCCGTCGCGTGGGCGGTAAAAGGGCCGGCAGTTTTCTTTGCGGTGGCCACGCAACCGCCGGTGCCGCACGCTGAGCGCAGATGCCACGTTTCTTTGCGGGCGGCACGGCATTCGGCACCTCCTTACCCAGCACGTCGAGCTTCGGGCCGAAGTCGGCGGTATAGGTGCCGGTGAAGGGGCCGCTGTTGGACGGCTGGGTCTTTGGCGCGGCGGGACCATCGTGCCCGGCAAGTTTGACGGCCGCGAAAATCCCACCGCCGATCAGCAACGCCACGGCCGCTACCGCGGCAACCACGACACGGGTGCGCCGTGCCGCGGGATGGGCGGCAGCCGGCGGCGTCGGCGGTGTCGCGGGTGTCGGCACGGGCGCCAGTTGCGTCGCGTCGACGCTCCGGGACGCCAGGCGGGTGGCATCGACGCCCGCGGCGAGGACACGCTGCAGTTCGTGGGTGAAGTCCTGGCAGCGGGCGAAGCGATCGGCCGGCTTCTTGGCCATCGCCTTGGGGAACACCGGCTCTAGCGGCGCCAATTCGGGAATACGTTCGCCGATCGGCGGCGGCGGCGCCATCACATGCTTGCCGATGACGGCGGCGGCACTGGGGTGTTCGTAGGGCTGGGTGCCGGTCAGCAAGTGAAATGCCGTGCAGGCCAACGCATATTGATCGGCGCGTGGGTCGATCGACTCACCCATCAACTGCTCGGGTGCCGCGTAGGCGACGGTGCCGACGGCAATGTTCGTCGCGGTCAGACCCGTGTCATCGACACGCCGCGCGATCCCGAAGTCGGCCAAGAACACCCGTTGTGAGTCCGACCCCGGGTCGGCGATCAAGATGTTGGCCGGCTTGACGTCGCGATGCAGCAGGCCCCGCTGGTGCGCGTAGTCCAGTGCCGATCCCACGGCGTCGATGATCTGCATCGCCAGGCCTATCGGCATCCCTCGCGGATAGCGATCGCGCAGCAGTTTGGCCGCGTCGGTGCCGCGCACGAAGTCGATGGAGATCCAGAACTGGTCACCGGCCTCGCCCCGGTCGTGAACGCCCACGATATTGGGATGCGACAGGCTGGCCGCGATGTCGGCCTCGCGCAGAAATCTGGCCCGATACTGCGGGTCGGTGGTCAGGTCCGCCGACAGCACCTTCAGCGCGTCCTGGCGCGGCAACCGCGGATGCTGAACCAGGTACACCGCGCCCATCGCGCCGGCGCCGAGCAGCTGCAAGATGGTGTATCCCGCGAATTCTTCGCCGACCGTGAGCGGCATGAGCAAATCCTAAGCCGACCTCGCAGCAAATTCCTGCCGTTTCGCCGAGCGGCGGTCCCGGCGCGGGACAGGTTAGATCTGCACTATGGGCGAGCGTGTGACGTTCCAAAGCTCCACGGGCGCGAATCTGGCCGGGATCATCGAGGTTCCCGAAACCGCGGTGCGCGGCTGGGGGATGTTTGCGCACGGCTTCACGCTCGGCAAGGACTGCCCGGCCGCGCCCCGGATCTGCAAGCAGCTGGCCGCCGACGGCATCGGCATGCTGCGCTTCGACGCGCTGGGTCTCGGTGGATCAGACGGGAACTGGGGTGACGGGTCGTTCACCGTCAAGGTCGACGACATCGTCCAGGCATGCGAGTTCATGGTCGGCCACCAGACGCCGGCCGACATCCTGGTCGGGCATTCATGGGGCGGCGCGGCGGTGATCGCGGCGGCCATGCGGTCACCGGGCGTGCGATCGGTCGTCACGGTGGCGGCGCCCGTCGACCCGAGCCACGTCGAAAAGCATTACGACGCAGTGGTCGACCGCTGCCTCTCCGAGGGCAGCGTCGAGTGGCTGGTCGGTGGGCGCAAGCTCACCCTCAAGCGGGCATTCGTCGAGGATGTCCGCGCCGCTCACCTGCACGACAAGATCAAAAGCTTGCGCCTGCCGCTGCTCATCCTGCACTCGCCCACCGACAACACAGTCGGCATCGAGAACGCGAGCGAGATCTTCCGCCTGGCCCGTCACCCGCGCAGCTTCGTCTCGCTCGAGGGCTCCGATCACCTGCTCACCGCCCGCGGCCAAGCTCATCGGGCCGGCCGGATCATCGGCGCCTGGGCCGACGCCTATCTGGGAACCGACGCGGAAAGCTGAGTGGCGTCACCCGCTGATCAGCCACCGATGAGCTCGGAGGCCCGTTCGGCGATCGCATAGACCGTCGCGGCCGTGTTGGCCGACGGGATCGACGGCATGACGGATCCGTCGGCGACCCGCAAACCGCTGATGCCGTGCACCCGTAATTCGCTGTCGACGACCGCCATGTCGGTGTCGCCCATCGCGCACGTACCCACGGGATGGAAGTACGACTGATACGCGACCTTCGCGAAATTACCCAAGGCTTCGTCGTCCTCGGCGTCGGGCCCGGGTGCGACTTCGGCGCAGCGCCACGAGTCGTATGCGCTTGCGGCGCCGATCTTTCGGGCCGCCCGCAGCGCGGCGACCAGGGTGCGCAGGTCGCGCTCGTCGCCGAAGTAGTTCGGGTCAACGATCGGCAACACGCCGGCATTCGCTCCCGACAGCCGTACGCTGCCGCGGCTGTACGGCAGAATCACCGAAGCCGCAATCACGTAGCCGGCCACGCTGCCGTCGTCGCCCGGCAAGCCGATCCCGGTGGAATCGATGAACAGCAGTTGGGCGTCCGGGCCGTCGCCGGCATACTCGGTCTGGATCAAACCGATCACCTCGCCGTGGCCGCCGCTGCCCGCCGGCGACGGCCGCGTGGAGCTATAGATCACCGGTGCCATCACGTGGTCGTGGAAATTGGAACCCACGCCGGGAAGGTCGAGCGTGACCCCGACGCCGACATCCCGAAGATGTTGTGCCGGACCAACTCCCGACAACATCAGCAACTGCGCCGAGCCGATCGTGCCCGCGGCCAGCACTACTTCACCGGAGCACGCGACCGATATCGACGTCCCGTCGACGGTGCTGTATTCCACGCCGGTGCATCGGCCGTTCTCGATCCGGAGCCGGTGCACCATGGCCTGCGCAACGAACTCCAGGTTTGGCCGGCTCAACGCCGGCAGCAGATAAGCATCGGCGGCGCTGAGTCGTTTTCCGGCCGCGATGTTGTTGAACGTCGGGCCGAAGCCGACTTCGGATCCCGCGCTGATGTCGGTGGCCCTACGGTATCCGCACTGGACCGCGGCGGCGAGGCCGGCGGCGGTGACCGGATGCAGCGGATCGATCTCGGCGATCTTCATCGGGCCGCTATCGCCACGCAGGGCCGAATCGCCGCCGATGGCGGTTTCGCTGCGCTTGAAGTACGGCAGCAGGTCGTCGTATCCCCAGCTCTTGGCGCCGACCTGCTCCCACGCGGCGTAGCTGGTCCGGTGTCCGCGGACGAACATCATGCCGTTGATGGACGACGATCCGCCGATACCCCGCCCGCGGACGAGGCGCACCGACGACCCGGTGGCCGACTGCACAGTGGTCGAGTCGCCCCAGTCGGCCGGACCGCCGATCATCGTGGGCCAGAACTGCGGAGTCGCACTGGCCGGCGGCGCTGTCGCGCTGCCCGCCTCCAGGAGCAACACCCGGGTGCCGGGCTGTTCCGAGAGTCGGCTGGCGATCACGCAGCCGGCCACCCCGGCGCCGACCACGACGACGTCGTATGAGTTCGATGCTGCTGACATGGCGATTTCCTCCCCGCGTTCGTTGTTAACACTGATACCTATAAACACGGTATCACTGAATCGAATCACTGCAACCGATAATTTGTTATCGTTGAAAACATGAATGGTCAACGGGCGCGCAATACCGGCGCCGAAGCGGCAGAGAAGGTGCTGGAAGCTGCCGCCGGACTGCTCGGCTCCGGTGGCGTCGACGCGGTCTCGACCAGAGCCGTTGCGTCGGCGGCCGGGGTGCAGCCGCCGACGATCTATCGGCAGTTCGGCGACAAGCAGGGCCTGTTGGACGCCGTGACGGGATACGTCCTGCAGAACTACTTACAGCACAAGCGGCGGGCCGCCCTCACCGACGACCCGGTGCAGGACTTCCGCGACTCCTGGGACCTGCACGTCGATTTCGGCCTCACCCATCCCGATTGCTACATCCTCGCCTACGTCCAGCCGCATCCCGCCAGGATGCCGGTGCTGGCCCGCGAATCGCTGGAGATCCTGCAGCGGCTGGTCGAGCGCATCGGCGATCGCGGCCTGCTCAAGATGAGCGTCAAGCGGGCCGTCGAGTATGTGCATGCCGCGGGAGTGGGCCATGTGCTGTCCCAGATGCGCGTGCCACCCGGGGAACGCGACCCGCAGCTGTCGGTCATCACGCGGGAGAACGCGATCGCCGCAATAGCGACCGACGGGTCGCGGCAGCCGGCCCCTGCAGACCTACCCGGGCGGGCGGTTGCATTGCGAGAGGCATTGCGCAGCAACACCAATGGCGCCTTGTCGCTGGGCGAAAAAGCGATGATGGCGGAGTGGCTGGACCGCTTGGCCAATCAGACGGACTGGTAGCGCCGCTGCTCAGCGAAGCGGACGGAACACCGGCAGGATCCGGTATTTCGCGGTGAAGCTGGCTTCGCGGTATTCATCGCCGACCTCGCCGTCATGGGCGATGACGGTGGGTGCGTCAACAGCCGAGAAGCTGAATTGGGGCACCTGCAGCTCGTGGTAGAGGGGGCTGCGCTGCAGCCGCCCGAAGGCCAGCGCGGTCAGGATCCTGACCGTGGTGAACCGGCGACCGGCTTCGAGGATGCGCACATCGATCAGGCCGTCATCCATACGACTACGCCGAGACGGGGTGAACCCGGTCGGCAGATACAGCGAGTTGCCGAGGAAGAACAGCGAGGTCAGCAGGGTCTTGTTGTCGTAGCGGATGCGGACGGGTTGCTCGTTGCGCAGCGCGTGCAGCATGGCGTAGAAGCCGGCCAGCGGCTTGCCGATGCGTTTCTCGAGCTTTTCGCGCAGCCGCACGAACGCCGGATAGGCACCGATGCTGGCGGTGTTGATGACTAGCTGACTTTCGTTGAGGCACACCAGATCAACGCGGGCCACACTGCCCCGCCGGATCGCCTCCACGGTCTTGCCCACGGTGTCGCAACCGATGTCCTTGGCGAAGTGGTTGAAGGTTCCGGCGGGGAAGACCGCCAGCGGCAGCCCCGCGTCGACCGCCACGGCCGCGGCGGTGGCCACGGTGCCGTCGCCGCCACCCACCGCGAGCACCTCGGCTCGCGCGGCGGCGCTGCGCAACGCCTGCTCCGGGTCATCGTCGGGGCCGAGTTCGACGATCTCTGCCTTCGGCAGCTCGGCACGGACCTCATCGACAACCCGAGCACCGTTGCCGCTGCCCGATGCCGGGTTGACCACCAGGACCACCCCGGCGCCGTCGGGCCGTTCCGGAGTCTCGATGCGCAGCGGTTCCGATTGCGGCAGAGCGGTTTCGGTGACCGGAGGGACGAGCCGGCCGCCCAGGACCGCGATCCCGGCGCCGATCCCCAACCCCACGACGACATCACCGGGGTAGTGCGCGCCGGTTGCCACTCGCGACAATCCGACCAGTCCGGCCAGTAACGCCAGCCCGAAGCCCAGCGGCGGATTCTCCAAACCCACACCGACAGCGAAAGCGGCGGCGCTGGCCGAGTGTCCCGACGGTAGCGAGTTCGACGTCGGGCGGCGGTGGACTCTTCGGACCACTGGCACCGAGTCGTAGAGCGGGCGCGGGCGCGGACGAATTCGCTTGGCGACCTGGTTGGTGAACAAGCTCGTGACACCGAGGCTCACGAGGCCACGTGTCGCGCCGCGCTGCGCGGCGGGCTTCCGCGACGCGAGCAGTCCGGCGGCGATGGCGAACCACAGCTTGGAATGGTCGGCCGCCCGGGTCAGCGGAGGCATGACGGTGTCGAGCAGCGGGGTGGGCGTTTCGGCCACCGCGATGAACAACTCCCGATCAAGGGTGCCCAGACCGCGGGTGATCTGCTTGATGCCGCGCGCCCGTCGCCAGGGCCCCCTGTTCATTCGCTACACCCTAGCCCGAGCTCGCGGCCGGTCTGGCAGGTGCGTGACGTAATCAGATGTGACTGATAAGAATTGACGCACTATGACCAGGCGAGCGGCAGTGGACTATCACCAGAGGTGGCTGGCCAACGCCGAACGTCTGGGCGTGTCTTCGGCAGTCACCGCCGCGATCGCTACTCACCATGGCATCACGCCCGAAAGCTTTCGGGTGCTGGAAAACATGGCGGAGATCAACGACCCGGATGCCAAGTCGTTCTTCCTCATTCCGCCGGGCACCACCGGCGACGAAGCGCGCCGCGCGACGCTGATGACCTACATCCTCAACGCGGACACCGGTTATGGCGGCCCGGGGCGGCCGCCCACGGACTTCCCCGAGACGCCCTACACCGCCGACGAGGTCCAGCGGATTATCGATCGCCAGGACGCCAACAGCTGGAGTTACGACCAGGACGTCGGGTTCGTCGACCGTAATGGCGGACGCCTCGTCACCACCCCGAACGGCATGCTGATGGGCCTCGGCGGCAACTGGATCCAGCAACTGTTCAGCCAGCAGGGCGGCACGGCCTGGGGTGACATCTTCATGGTCAACGTCTCGGTTGACGACAAGGACTCCACCGGCCCCGCCCGACGGCTGCGCCAAATCGTCGAGTCCGGGCACGCCTGGTACACCGACCGCAAGGGCACGCCGTTGCAAAGCAACCTCTCGCTCGATCGCGTGCTGCACCACGAGGAGCTGCATTCCCAGCAGTGGGCCGCCAAAGGCCACGCTCGCATGATCACCGCGTACCTCTGGGAAGCCCTCCGCGACAGGCTCTTTGGCAAGACGAACAGGCTCGAAGCCGACGCCGGCCTGTCCGATGGGGGCTACCAGTGATTTATAAGCTGCGAATTCCGTTGTGCAGCACCATTAAACCGATCAGCACCAGGATTGCCGCCAGCAGCGCAGCGTTGTTCTTCTCCATCCAATTCCTGACGCGTTCCAGCAGATCGTCCAGGCGATGACCCGCGGCCGTGTAGGCCAAGATCGGGACCGCGACCGTTGACGCGGAGACGGCGACGAAGACGATGCCGGCCACCAGCTTGTCGACATCGTCGAGGTGGCTGGTGCCGATGGCCAAGCCGGCCGCCAAGCACATGAGAAGCACCTCAAGCCGGATCACCGTGAGCACCAGCCCGGTGATGGCCGCGCGTCTGGGGCGCATGGTGGAAAAGGAGCGCATCCAGGCCGGCGACTCGGTGTGACGATGCCGGGTCACCCACCGGTAGATGCCGAACAGCATCAGCGCGGACCCGAGCACCACCCGCAGCCAGGACGCCCACTTCGGTGGCGCGTTGTGCATATCGCCGAGCGCGCCGGAGCCCTCGACGAACAGCACCGTCTCCGCCACCAGTCCGAACAGCCAGCCGCCGAGGAAGGCCAGCCCGGTGGGCCGCGGCTGCGGTGCGTGCAGCACGAGGACAGCGGGATGATCGACAGCGGAGAGACGGCGGTGACGAGCGCCAGCGGAATGAGCGTGGGTAACAGCGAGCTCCAGCTTCCTGTCACGGGCAGCAACCCTCTCATTGACATCGTCATCGTGCCATCGAGCGCGAAGCACTCGCTGTCCGGGCGGTCGCCGAACACCTCCAGGTGGTTGTATGTGAACTGCAGCGCAACCACATTCATCGAGCCCGCCTGGACAGCGCTCGGGTACCAACAAAATAAGCAAGACCGTCGCGCAAAACACTAGGGGAAGATCACGTGGCTCGGATTCACCTTGGGCATATTTTTCACCTGGCCGGCTCTCCGCTGGTCTTCGAAGCCGCCCGCGCATTGGTGTCCATCCCCGAGGGTGCGCTGGTCGTCGAGGACGACGGCAAGATCGCGTTCTGCGGGGACCGGGCCGGCGTCCCGCTCAAGTACCGGTCGACACCGGTGACCGATCACCGGCCCGGGTTCCTGCTCCCGGGGTTCGTCGATACCCACGTTCATTTCCCGCAGACCTTTGCGGGCGACTCGTACAACGGGGGGCAGCTGCTGGAATGGCTGAACCACTGCATCTACCCATCCGAAGCCCGTTTCGCCGATCCGGACTTCGCGCGGCGGGCCGCGGTCGAGTTCTGCGACCGGCGCATCGCGAGTGGAACCACCGCCGCCATGGTGTTCGGATCCCCGTTTCCCGACGCCCAGGATGCCTTGTTCACCGAAACGGCGCGCCGCGGGCTGCGCATCGTCAGCGGCCGCGGTATCCAGACCGTCGGACCGCAGCCGGCCAGGCCGTTGATGACGTCGGAAGACGACGCGATCCGGCTGGCCAGAGAAGAAATCAACAAGTGGCACGCGGCCGACACCGGCAATGTGAAGACCGCGCGGTTGCACGTGGCGCTGGTACCGCGATTCGGCATCGCGGTGACCACAGAGACCCTGAAAAGGCTTGGCCAGCTGTATGATTCGGTACGCGATCGCGGGGTTTACTTCCACACCCACCTCAACGAGAACGACCGCCCGGGCACCGGCGAGGTCGACACAACCAAGCAGACCTATCAGGTCGACTCGTACCTGGACACCTATGACGGCAAATTCCTGCCCGGCTCGAAAGTCGGCGGTCCGAGCATGCTGGGGCGGCGCAGCATCTTGGCGCACGCGGTGCACTGCCAGGACGTAGAGCTCGCGCGGATGTCGGCGACCGGCACGTCCATCGCGCACTGCCCGGTGTCTCAACAATTCCTCGGATCCGGCACCATGCCGTGGCTTCGCACGGTTGCTTCCGGTGTAAACATCGCCGCCGGAACGGATTTCGGCGGCGGAGACGAGTGGCCGATCTCTCAGGTACTCGCCACGGCCTTCAAGGTACATATCTCCGAACCGGGCGAAGCGGGCGTGTCCATGCATCCGGCCGAGATGCTGTTCCTCGGAACGCTCGGCGGTGCCCGCGCGCTCGATATGGAGGAGCGCTTCGGCAATTTCGATGTCGGCAAGGAGGCCGACTTCGTCGTCATCGACCCGAACCGGACGCCCGCTCTGCGGGCCGTGATCACCGAGGGCGTGCGATCCGACGACCCGGCCATGGCCCGGGACCAGACCCTGTTCGGGTTGCTGATGCGCACCCGCGAGACGTCCATTGCCGGCACCTACGTGCAAGGACGCCGGCTTTAGGCCTGGCCCTTTCGGTGCAGCGTCCAGGCCGGTACCCAGTGCGTCACGCTTTTCTGCTTGGACCCGTACACGATTGGATAAGTCACCAGTCCCCACCAGTCGCCCTGCTCGCAAAGACCCCAGCAGCTAAGCCGCCCCTCGACGACCTTGTGCAGCTGCAGACCGTTGGGCTGATACCGGCCCGAGCGATGCGGCTCGCGTGGGAAAAGCACGGTCAGGTCGACCAGCACCGCGATCGGCGGGCGCACCACCCGAAACGGGCTGCGGACCGGCTGGCCGTTGTAGCCAATCGAGGCGAGCTTACCCATCGTTCGATCATACGTTCGAACGATGGGTAAGGCGGCACCTTACCATTTGCCGCCCGGCGGCCCCGCCAGATCGATATAGTTCGCCTCGCAACCGACCGATACGACGGGAGAGATCGGGCATGATCAGGGTTATCGCGGCCGGCTTGCTGGCCGTAGGCGGGCTGATGACCACCGCGGTGGGCGTGGCCAATGCTGATGAAATTCAGGTCGAGGGCGTCTACTCGACCCTGGGCGCGTGCGAAACCGATGGCCCGCAGGTCGAGCTCGCCCAGAACGACCACTTGTACACCCACTGGGATTGCCGCGAGCACTCCGACGGCCTGTATTGCCTGTACCTGACCAACTAGGGCATGCGCCCGGCCGAGTCCGGGCCTGCTTCTGGCACCATAACGGTGTGTCACGGCGTCGCGTGCTGGACCCGCTGATCGTTGCGGTGTTCGCGGCCGCGGTAAGTCTTGGCGGCGCCGGCCGTCCCTCCTTCTGGTACGACGAGGCCGCGACCATCTCGGCCGCATACAGTCGGTCGCTTGGCCAGCTGTGGCAGATGTTGGGCAACGTCGATGCCGTCCACGGCCTGTACTACCTGCTGATGCATGGCTGGTTCCAGCTCTTTCCGCCCACCGAGTTCTGGTCGCGTGGCCCAAGCGGCCTGGCCGTCGGAGGTGCGGCCGCCGGAGTAGTGGTGTTGGGCAACCAGTTTTCGTCTCGCACGGTCGCGGTGGCATCCGGGGTCATCTGCGCGGTCTTGCCGCGCTCGACATGGGCGGGTATCGAAGCTCGCCCGTACGCCGTTTCGATGATGGCCGCGGTGTGGCTGACCGTGCTGTTCGTCTATGCCACGCGGCGCGGCGACGCCTGGGTCTGGCTGGCTTATGGTGTTGCCCAAGCAGTTTCGATTGTGCTCGACGTGTACCTGGTGCTGCTGGTGCTGGTCCACTTCGCTTTTGTCTGCGCCTTCCTGCGCAGGCGAACGGTCGTAGCCTCCGTCGCGTTCACGTCGGTTCTGGCGGGTTGCGCCGTGGCGCCGTTCTTGGTCGTGGCCGCAGGGCAAGTGCATCAGATCAATTGGGTCGCACCGATTGGGCACCGAACGATCGAGGATGTGACGGTTCAGCAATACTTCGAGCGCAGCCCACCCTTCGCGGTGTTGTCGGCGCTGGTGATCGCGGCGGCCATTGCCGTGTGGTGCTGGACATCGGTGAAACTGGCTGCGGCAGAACGGCAGTTGCTGGCCTTGGCGGTCGCGTGGCTGCTGATACCGACCGCGCTGATCGTGGCGTGGTCGGCGCTGGTTCATCCCATCTACACCCCGCGCTACCTGTGCTTCACCGGGCCGGCGATGGCACTGGTCCTGGGCGTCTGCATTGGCGCACTGGCGGCCAAACCGTGGGTGGCGGCAGCACTCGTCACCCTGTTGGCCGTCGCCGCGGCACCGAATTACCTTCGGGTGCAACGCAGCCCGTACGCAAAGTACGGAATGGACTACAGCCAGGTGGCCGATCTGATCACCGCGAAGGCAGCCCCGGGTGATTGCCTACTGATTAACGACACTGTGACGTTTATGCCCGCACCGATGCGGCCGTTGCTGGCGGCGCGCCCCGACGCCTACCGGAAGCTGATCGACCTCACCCTGTGGCAGCGGGCAACGCAGCGCCGGGACGTCTTCGACACCAACCTCATTCCGGAAGTGGTCGCCAAACCGCTCGGCGATTGCCACGTGGTATGGATCATCACCCAAGCCGACGAGTCGATGCCCGCCCACGAGCAGGGGCTGGCGCTACCACCCGGCCCGCGCTACGGCGCGACACCGGCCTTCACGGTCCCGCACGGCCTGGGCTTCCTGCTCGTCGAGCGCTGGCAGTTCAACCTTGTGCAGGTGTTCAAAGCGACGCGGTGACTACCAGACGCGGAGGTAGTCGATGAGCATGGACGCCGGGAAATTGCCGGCGGCGGGATCACCGGCACCGACGCCGCCCACGGCAAGGGTGAACATCGGGGTCATCCAGTAGCCGGGAATGTTGAACGGCCACCGGAAATCGTCGGGAGCGCCGCCGGCAACGTGAATGGGTTTGTTGCCAACCTTGAAGTACTCGGCGCCGTCCCGCGAGAACTCGAATCCTTCCTCGCCCCAGTGCATTCGCCAGGTATGCCAGCCGCCGTCGACCAAGCCGGGAATCGACTTGCCTTCCCACGTCTTGCCATTGGATGCGGCGTGCACCGTAGTACCCGGGGCCCAGGCGCCGTTGCCGTACCACTCGAAGATGTCGACCTCACCATCGGGCAGTGGGTCCTCGTTGACGCCCCAGAACGACGGCCACAGGCCTGGGGACAGGCAGTCGAGCTTGATCCGCGCCTCCCAGGTCTGGTTGATCATGCTGCGGAAATTGCCGCGCAGCTTCCCGGTGTAATACGTGTTGGTCAGAAAATCGTGGGTGGCACAGAGGACCAGGTTGGAGTGCCCGTCCTGGAACACGTTTTGGCGGTCGTCCCGATAGATGCCCTCGACGGGCGGGAAGACGTCGTCCTGCCAGGTCTGGATCGTCCACTTGCCCGGGTCGGGAGGCGAGCCCGCGGGCCCGTCGAACTCGTCGGCGAAGATGTACGGCCCGCCACCCCCGGCCGACGGCGGCGCCGCCGGCGCCGACGGGGTAGCTCCGGCTTCCGGGAAAGGCATCGACGCCGCAGCTGCCAGCATGCCGAGCCCTGTCGTCAACAACATGCTGCGACGATCCATATCCACGTACCACCCAATCGCTAAAAGGCCGGGAAATCCGGCTTGGCACGATCCCCCTTGGCCAACTCCCGCAAACGGTGTTATACAACCATGCCTCGGGATGGCGCGCATCCTGCACCCAGCGGCATCAGAACACCCGCACCCAGTCGACGAGCATTTCCGCCGGGCAGGCGCCCGCCGCGGGGTCGCCGCCACCCGAGCCGCCGACCGCTAAGTTCAAGATCGGAAACATCGTGTAGCCGACGTCGTTGAACGGCCACATCCGGATCGAGTCGTGCAGATCCTCGATGCCGGTCGCCGGGACGCTGAAGTACGGTTCGGCACCCTGCGCATAGTCCTCCCAGAAATACATGCCGCCGGGATTCCAGGTCACTCGCCAGTTGTGCCACCCGCCGTCGACCGCGATCGGGCGGGTCTCGAATGCCGTGCCGTCGGGGTTCGCATGCACGGTGGTACCCGAGGGCCACTGCCCGTTGCCGTACCACTGCATCAGGTCGACTTCGCCGCTGCGACCGGGATCGTCATTGGACAACCACCAGGCCGGCCAGCAACCGCCGGTGAGGCAGTCGAGTTTGACGCGGGCTTCCCAGGTGGTCCCGATGGCTCCCCGCCAAGTACCACTGACCAAGCCGCCGAAGTAGCTGCCGCCATCTCGGGTGGCGCGCAGCACGAGATTGGATTTGCCGTCGACGAACACGTTTTGGCGGCTGTCGCAGTACTGCCCGAAAAACTCGGGCCGGTCGAACCCGGTCGGGTTGTTGATCGGCGTACGGTGGCTCGCCACAACCCATTTCGACGGATCGGGAGCCGAGCCGGCGGGACCGTCGAACTCATCGTGAAACAGGTACGTCCCGGTTGGCCCCGCCGGCGCGGCGCCGGACGTCGCCGTGGGAATGGCGACGGCGAGCGCACCGAATCCCGCCAGCATCATCATCATCATCATCATCCGGCGACGATCCATCTCAACCTCTCGGCTACGGGGTTCCCGCAGCATAAAGGAGTTGTTTGAGCTGGCTTTGCTGCTCGGCGGTGAGTCGGGTCAAGATCCGTTGGTCGGCCACCCCTACGGCGGTGTCCGCGCGCTTCAGCAAAGCCTTGCCGCGCCGCGTCAGCCGGGCCGGCATCGCCCGTCCAGCCGGAGCCGAAGCCGCACGGCTCAGTGCACCGCGGTCCTCGAGCGCATGCAGTACTTGGTTCATCGCCTGCGCGGAGACATTGGTGCCGCGAGCCAACTCCGCGCTGGTGAGCCCCGGATGCTTGGCGAGGATCCGCATGCACACGAATTCCGGCAGGCCGAGCTCCAGCGGCTTGAGCTCCGCGGCGACCTGGGGCCGCAACGACGCCATCACTCGGTACAACAGGAACCCCAAAGGCTCATCGTGGGATTGACTCATGCCCCACATGCTGGCATGCGCCGAGTCGTTCACCACAGGCAACCATCAACTTTGTTGACATTGCCACAGTCGGTGGTATCAAGGAGCTTGATGGTCCGATAGGACTTGATGATCCGACAGGAAAGGAACGACAAGGATGTCTGGTGACGGATTCTTTGGGGGCTTCGGCGGTTTCGGTGGTCCTGGCTTCGGCGGCCCCGGCGGTTTCGGTGGCGGCGGTTTCGGCGGTGGCTGGGGCAGGCACGGTGAGGGTCACGGTGGGCCCGGCGGTCCCGGTTTCGGCGGCGGTTTCGGTCCGGGCGGTCGGCCTCCGCTCAAGCGCGCGGCCTTTGTCACCGCGGCGCTGCTGCTCGACGGTCCGGCCGATGCCGCGCAGGTTGTCCAGCGGGTGTCGGACGCGACCGACGGCGCGATAACTCCCCCGCAGGAAATCGCGGAGCTGGCCATCGGGCTGCTCGCCGGCCGTGGCGTGGTGACGGTCGACAACGGCGTGGCAACCCTGACCGAGCTCGGCAACAACCTGCTGGCCTGGCGCGGTATCAGCAGCGAGACCGCACACGCTTTCCTGGCGCGCGCCGGTCAGTTCGGCGACGTCTTCAAGATCCGCCGGGAGCTGTTCGAGATCGCGGGTCTGGCCCGCACGATCACCTGGACCGGCACCGACGAGCAGAAGCAACAGCTCGCCGAATCGCGGACCAAGGTGCTGGACGCCCTTCGCGAGGCCAAGAAGACGCTGCACCGAGTTCTCGGCGAGGACTAACGACAGCACCGGTCACATTGGCCGCATGAGCTTTCTGCGGGGCACACTTTGTGCCCGCCTCCGAGCGACAGGTCGCGCCAACACGCGCCCGGCGCAGTCGCTCGGAGGCGGGCAAAAGAACAACCCTTCTTGGCAGGGGCGGATGAGGCAGATGCGATTGCACGACAACCCCGCGGTCCCTAGGCGGACCCGGGCTCGCTGAGCTTGACCAATGTCTTGCCGATGTTGGCCCCGGTAAACAACCCATTGAGGGCGTCGACGCACAACTCGATGCCATCGAAAATCTTTTGCCGGTGCTTGAGCCCGCCCTCGGCCTCCCACTGACGTAGCGCGGCGAAGGCTTCGTCGAAGCGGCCCCACTGATCGAGCGCGTTGAATCCCCGCATCAGTGCGGTCTTCGACAGCAGGTTCACGTAATTGGCCGGACCCGGGTGCTCCCCGGTCAGGTAGCTGGAGATGACGCCGCAGAGCACGACGCGTGCGTTGGTGGCCAGGCGGCCCAGCACCGCATTGAGGATTGGTCCGCCCACGTTGTCGAAGTAGACGTCGACCCGCTTAGGGCAGTGCTGTTTGAGCGCGGCCGGCAGGTCGTCATTTTTGTAGTCGATGCACGCGTCGAATCCGAAGTCCTCGACCACCGCCCGGCATTTCTCCGGCCCGCCCGCGATGCCCACCACCCGGGCACCGGCGATCTTGGCGATCTGCCCGGCCACCGATCCGGTGGCGCCCGCCGCCGCCGAGACCACCACCGTCTCACCCGCCTGCGGCTTACCGATGTCGGTCATGCCGAAGTAGGCGGTGGCACCGGTCGGGCCGTAGACCGACATGATCGCCAGCTGGTCGTCCTCACCCGGGATGGGCGTGCTGAACAGGTCGTCGCGGATGATCACGTACTCCTGGAAACCCGTCAGCGTGGTAATCACGTCGCCGACGGCGTAGGCGTCACACCGCGACGCGACGACTTCGCCGATCCCGGCCGCCCGAATCACCTCGCCCAGCTGTACCGGCGGAAGGTAGCCCGGCTGGTCGTTCAGCCAGGTCCGGACCGCCGCGTCGAGCCCGACGTAGGTGGTTCGGAGCAGCGCTTCACCGTCGGCGGGCTCGGGTGCCGGCCGGGTGATCAGCTCGGTGTCATCGGGCTGGACCAGCCCGGTCGGGCGGCGACGCAACAGGATCTGGCGATTCGGCATGTCGGGCACGGTGCTGAAACTACCCATTAGACGCCGCGCAGTGGGAGCATCTGTCCATGGAATCGCAGGACGACCCGGAAAAACGGATCCAGGACCTGGAGCGCCCGCTGGCCGAGACCGCGCGCGCGTCCGAACTGGGCGGCGCTCCGCAGGGTCACGGCTACCCGCCGCCGCCACCTGGCGCGGTGCCACCACCGCCACCGCCACCGCCCATGTACGGCTACGGCGGCCCGTACGCCGGACCCGCACCCAAACCTCCGTCGGGCAACCGCATGTGGTGGATCCTGGGCACGATCGTCGTCATCGGCGTGCTGGCTCTTGCGGGAGGCATCGCAGCCTTTGCCGCACACCAACTTTCCGGGGTTCGGTCGATCATCACCTCCCCCAGCCTGAGCACCGCGCCGGCGACGACCTCGCCCCGGACAACGACCACGCGTAGCCCGAGGCCTTCGGGCGGCACGACTCCGAGCGCCGGCCCATCGACGTTGCCGCTGCCGCCGCAGGGCGCGCCGCTCGACGTGTCCGGCATCAGCGAGAACAAGACGATCGCCTGCAACGACAACGTCGTCACCGTCAGCGGGATCTCCAACACGATCGTGATCACCGGTCACTGCGCGAGCCTGACGGTATCCGGCATGAAGAACTCGGTCACCGTCGACGCGTCCGACACCATCGATGCGTCCGGCATGAACAACCAAGTGACCTATCACTCGGGCGCACCGAAGATCTCCAACTCCGGTGTCGACAACATCGTCACGCAGGGCTGAGGTGCGTCAGTCGCCGGCCATTGCGTCGGCAAGCGCCAGATAGCCCTCGAACTCGACATCTTGCGCTCTGGCCCGAAAGCGTTGCAGGAACTGCCGATAGCCGGACTCATCGCCATGGACCCGGGCCAGCAGCGCCCGCAGCCGCAGCACCGGAATTTCGTGCAGCACGAATCCCGGCTCGGTCGGGACGTCCGCGAGTCTGTCGATCGCGCGCTGCGCGGCCTCGATGTCGCCGGGACCGTTGCGTGCCAGCAGTGTCTCGACGAGCACGGTGGTCGCGGGTGCCCGGAACATCATCGTCCCGGCTTTGAACTGCGCGTTGAGAATCCGGGACACCAGGTCGATCGCGCCGTCGAGGTCGCCGGAGCGGGCACGCCCCCGCGCGATTTCGGCGTCGGTCATGCGCCGAATCGCCACGATCAGCTTCTCGTCGACGAGCATCTCGCGAGCCTTGGCCAGATATTCGAAGCCCGCCCCTGCACTTTCGCCGTTGCAGTGAATCAGCGCGGTGGCCCGATTCACCAGCGCGTACGCCAGCGCGGCGTTGTCGCCGGAACGTTGGGCGATGTTCAGCGACTCGGCCGTCTGCGCCACGTCTTCGGCAGTGGGTAGCACCCCGCCGTTCTGCACCGCGGCCGCATATTTGTACAGCTGTGCGAACGGGTGGGTCGTCGGGTCGAACGACCGGGCCATCGCGATGCCCTCCTCGAGGTCCTGTCGCCAGCCCGGCCGGCCCAAAAACATTCCGGCTGCGCCCTTTAACGTGATCGCCCAGGCCAGCGGGGAGCCGATCACGAAGTTACCCATGGCGGGATCGCCGTGTGCGACGTCGATGATCCGTTGCGCCAGCTGCAGGCTTTCGGTCGCCTCGCCAACCTCCCACTTGGCCTGGGCGGCGGCATAGAACAGCCCGGCGGTCATCGCCGGGTCGCCGATCGAATCGACGAGCGTGGCGAACTCCATCGCCATGGCGGCCGCCTCCCGATGCTGGGAGTTGAACGTCAGCGTGGTGAGGTGGCCCGCCATGCCGACGGCCAATGATCTCTTGTCGCCTGGCCGCGTGGTGAGAGCGCGTAATTCGTCGAATCCGGTCTCGTCGGGCGTGCCTCCCACCTGAAATACGCTGCCGCACAGCAGGGCTCGCGGCGCGATGCGCATGGCCAGCCGGTCGGGGTGATCGTCGGGGAGCAGGTCGGCGAATCGCTCGGCCTGTTGCCAACTGGCCCGGGCCGCGCGGATATCCCGTCCGCCATACCAAGTCCCGGCCTTCATGTACCACTGGTAGGCCTCACGCAAATCCCCGGCCGCCGCGTACTGGGTAGCGACGATCGAGGCCTCCTGGCCGGTGAACTCGCCGTAGGTGCGCTGCAACACCGCCGCCACCCGACGATGTAATTCGGCTCTGCCGATCTTCAATTGGGATTCATAGGCCACCGCCTGAATAAGCGGATGGCAGAAGGCATACGTCGCGTGTGGTGTGAAGCCGACCTGTTCGACTAGTGCCGCCTGGACCAGTGGCGCGACGTCGACGGCGCCCAGCAGACATTTCAGCAATTCGGTGTCGAACTGCGCGCCGATGACGGCCGCGGCGTTCAGGGTGCGCTTCGCCGTGGCATTGAGCCGATCGATGCGCGCCCCGATGATGCCTTGCAGGCTTGCCGGAACGTGGATTTCGCGCACTTCGCGGACGCACACGTAGGCACCCGGCGCGCCCTCGAGCTCGCCCCGCTCGGCGAGGTCACGCACGATCTCCTCGGCGGCGAACGGCAGACCGGCCGCCCGGTCGGCGATCACCGTCGACAATCCGGCCACCGAAGGGTCGGCCCCCAGCAGCTCGTTGATCAATTCGGTGATGTACGAATCAACCAGTGGCTCAAGGGCGAACGGATGAGCACCCGGGACATGTGCCAGCGGCCCCGAGTATTCGGGTCGATAGGCGACGAGCAACGTCGCGTGCATTCCGGGTACCGCCGCCGCGAATTCGGCAAGCAGCGATTCGCTCACGCTGTCGATCCACTGGGCATCGTCGATGACGTAGATCGCGGACTCGGGCCGCGCCAGCGAAATGGTGTTGATCAGGTCGACCAGCCGGCGGCGCCGGGCGTCCGGGGTGATGTCCGGGCAGGGCGTATCGGGGTCGCGGATGCCGAGCAGGTCGTCGAGCAGGACCAGGTCCTCGACGCCCGCCCCGGGGATTTCGGTGCGCACGCGTGCCCTTGCCACCTCCAGGGTGAGCCCGCCGAGGCCGAAGACCGCGCGCAGCAACCGGGAGATCACGTGGAATGGAATCTCGCGGGTGTGGGATTCGCAATAGGTGACCGACACCTCGAATCCGGCGCTGCGCGCTATGGCTAACGACTCGCGGACCAGCCGTGTCTTGCCCACGCCCGGGCGGCCCGTCACCGTGATCACGGTTCCCGCGCCGCGGCTGGCCTGCTCCAGTAATTCCGCGACGGCGTCCTTTTCCCGCTGCCGCCCGACCAGGCGGGACTGGCGGCGCGGCTTGCGGTGTTCACCAGCGGCGAGCAGGCGCCGGGCCGGCACCGTGGTGGCGAATCCCTTGATATGCACGGTCTCGGGCTCGCCCAGCACGGTCCGGTCCTCGACGAGCCGCGCCGTCGATTCGCTGAGCATGACACCGCCGGGCGGCGCCACTGATTCCATCCGCTGGGCCATGCCCACCTGTTCGCCCACCGCGGTGTATCCGAGATGAGTCGCGCCGACCTCGCCGGCGATCACCTGGCCGGAATTGAGCCCGACCCGCAATCGCAAGTCGATCCCGTCTCGGCGGCCGACCTCGGCCGCCAGTTGGCGGACCACCTCCTGAATGTCCAGGGCCGCCAGGCACGCGCGAAACGCGTGATCTTCCAATGTGATTGGTGCGCCGAAAAGCGCCATAATGCCGTCGCCGGTGAACTTGTCGACGGTGCCGCCGTAACGCTGGACCACCGTCGCCGACTGATTGACGAGCTCGGTCATCACCTCGCGCAGCCGCTCGGGGCCCAACGACGCGGCGATGTCCATCGATCGCACCACGTCGGCGAACAGGACGGTCACCTGCTTGTACTCGGCGGGCTCGGCGCTCGGCGCCAGGGGGCGCCGCAGGCATCGCAGAAACGCGCACCCTGACGCGGCTCCGAGCCGCACACCGGGCACACCAACGATGCGGGCGTCACGTCTGAAACCCTAGGCGTGTTCGCTGCTCGAAGGAACGGACGGCGATCGGCGGATTACGCCTGCTCTTCCGAATCATCATCGAGGACGCTTGCCGCAATGCCGTACGGCAGAAAGCGCACCTTGCGCTTGGGATCGACATTGTTCTTGTTGGCCCGCAGCGCATCGAGCTCGCTCGCGTACACCTGTTCGACCTGCGCGCCACCCGCGGCGTCCACGGTGTAGATCGCCCAGACGCCGTCGCCGGCCTCGCCGGCGGTCTCCGGGGCGGAACGGGGGCGCCGTGACAGGTCGTCGAACAGCGTCGACCAACCCGTCCGGGTCCCCGGAGTGACCGCGAACCTGCTGAGCCGCTCAAACACGTCGCGCAGCCCCTCGCTGCCCTCCCTGATCCCCCGTTCGAAGTCCTCGGGATCAAATCCGAACCCTCCGTGCTCGCCCACGTGGGCCTCCTTGCAGCTCGTAGCGTTACTGCCCAGTGTGCGCCCGCGCGCGACGATCCGCCACGGACTTTGCTGCAAGGGAAACGCCACCCACTAATAGCTGGGGCCCAGGAACGGGTTCTGCGAGTACCCGCCGCCGGGATACCCACCGCCCGGATATCCGCCCCCGTACTGCCCGGGGTACTGCTGCTGGCCCGGATACTGTGGAGCCGGGTTGGCGGGGGCCTGACTTGCCGGAACCTGAATGGGGATCGGCACCGGGAGTAGCGGAACGTGGATCCACTGCGTCGTCATCGGCACCGTGGTGGTGGTCGGCGGCGGAGGCGGCGGAGTCGTCGGGGGTGGCGGCGGTGGCGGCGGCGTGGTCGGCGTCGTCATGACCGTCGTCACCGGCGGCTGAGTCGGCTGCGGTGGGCGCGGCCGCGGATGCGTGACGACCGGCGGCGGCTCCGGGGCCACCACGACCGGCGGTGGCGGTGGCGGAGGCGGTGGCGGTGGCGGTGGTGGCGGTGGCGGTTCAGGTGGCGGAGGCGGGGGCGGGGGCTCCGAGCTGGGAACCGGCGCGGCGGTGGGCGGCGGCGGCACGGCCGTCGGAGCCGGCGGGACGGGGCTGGGCACCAGCGAGCTGACCGGTGGCAGCGGCATGGGCGCGACGGAAGGCACCGGGGGCGCCTGGTGGTTTTCTATCCCCGTCAATGTGTATGCCACGCCGCCGATCGCCGTCATGGCGATCAGTGCGCACATCCCGACCACCAACTGTGACAGCCGCACACTGCGCCACGCCCGTGCCCGGGGTGGGTCGATCACGTTCAGGCGCATCGACCAGCCGGCGGGATTGTCTTCGTCGAAGGCCTCGGGGGTGTAAGGCACCCGGATATCGCCGGGGTATTCGGTTTGCGACCAGGCCAGCTCGCGATCGGTGAGTGCTTCCTCGTCGATCACCAGCAGGTCACCAGCGGGAAGTTCGATGACGTCGCTTCCCGACGACGCGGCGAGCACGCTGATGGATGTGCGGGTGCGGATGTCGACGTCTTCGCCACGGGAGGCCAGCAGCAGCGCGCCGGCAGCGGCCGCGGATGCGGGTTCCGACGGCGACACGACCGGTCTACGGCTGTGTACCGAAAGGCGTTCGTTGACAAGCGGAATGCTGGCGCCACCGCCGACGGTGACCACCGCGGCAAGGTCGCACCAACCCTTACGGTGCCGGGACAGCAAGTCGTCGAAGGCGTAGATGAAGCCGGTCAGCCGGTCCTGTATCAGGTCGCCCAGCTCGTCACGAGTGAACTTCATGGTGGCCCGGCGTCCGCCGAGCTCTGCCGCGAATTCTGTTGCGCTTTCCGTGGATAGCTGTTCTTTGGCGGTACGGCACTGCTCCCGCAGCCGGGCCAGTTGCCCGACCGCGGCGGTGCTGGCCGGGTCGATACCGCTGCCGTGTCCCAGCTCCTCGAACACACAGAGCAACAAAGCCTGGTCGATCTCGTCGCCGGAGAAGTCCGCGTAACGCATTGTGGCGCTGAGCGGTTTGAAATCCCCCGCGAGGTCGACCAGTGTGGCAGACGTACCCGAGCCGCCGAAATCCAGCAATCCGACGACGCCGGTCGCGGCGAGGCACAGCTCCGCGTTCGCCGCGGTCAGCGAGGCGAGCGCATCCGAAACCAGGCGCGGCGCCATGCCACTTCGAACGAACCCCAGATGTGTGCGCAATCCGTTGCGCAATGCCTGTGTGGTGCCGGGTTTCCAGTAAGACGGAACGGCGATCGAGATCTCCGAGGAGCCGGCGTCCGCACCCGCCGCCAACACCATCGCATCCAGCGCTTCGACCATCAACAGTTCCGGGTCATGAGCGGAGCCGTCGCCCGACACCAGCGCCACCGAGTCGCCGATGCGCTCGACAAAGCCGCCCAGCCGCATGCCGGATTCGGTCGGGTCCGAGTCTTCTTCGGGCAGACCAATTTTCGGTGCGCAGTGCGGGTACAGCGTCAGTACCGCACGACGTGAAACCGGTGGGTTTCCGTCGCGCGCAGCGACCAGGTTCGTGGTCCCGATCGACAACCCAAGGGGGTCGTACATAGAGCGAATACTTCCGTCTAAAGGGGGCGTGGCCAGCGTTAACGATAGCCGCGGACACGCGGAAAGCCGATGGCTTGCAATGCCATTGGTATCGCGCCGATGCGGTTGCGTCACCGAAGCGGTATCAAAAACCCCTTGACAAACGCGCCGAGATCACACGACGGTCAACGGCAGCGAACGCCTCGGCTCGAACTGAAACGACGCTCCGCCACTGAACTTAACCACTTCCACCTCAGGTAGTTGGCCTGCGGTGGCGTCGGTTTCGGTGAGTTCTGCGGTCCAGTCGGTGTCCGTCCCGCTAACACGGACCTCGATATGCGGATCCACCGCGGTAGCGATCGCTTGCAGCGGCTGCAGAGAGTCCGGCGAGCACAACGAGATCCAGGACCTGTCGTCGTGTGCCGGCGACCGGTGCACGTGCAGTCGATTCGATTCGATCTCTGCGGCAACGTAGCCCAGAGGGTTCAGCAGCGGATGCAACTCGAGTACCCGCTGCACTCCTTCGATCCCGCCCGGAAGTCCCAGTGCGTGGTGAATGCGCTCGGCGGCCACGCCCGCGATGCCGATCAGGCCGCGGGTACACACCGAAACGGCCTGGGCCTCGTCGGCGGCCCGCGCCCAGACCGCAATCGCGAACGACAGATACAACAGGTGCATCTGCAGGCAGACTTCGTCGGCCATCCGGACGAGTGCTGAATGAGAGAAGGCGGCGAAGTCGAAATCGGAGAGCAACGCACCCGAGTAGTCCGCTTGCCCCTCGTCGGAACGATCAATGGGATCGAGTTCCCATGTCGCGGCGCGGGTTTGGCGAACGACGTCTAGTGCCGGAATTTCCTGGGCTTCCGGGTACGACTCGTCGATGATGACGGTCCACGCGCAGTGCGGATGCCGATCCGAAGGCGTCCGCGGCGGCCGGTGCAGCGGGCGCACCTGAGCGTGAACGTTGGTCGCTACCGCGGTGGCGTCAAACGTCGGGTCCTCGATGGTGTGGCACATGCCGAAGACGTACTCCTCGCCCATCGGCTCGACGTCCATCAGGGCGCCGCAGTGGTCCAGCTGGAATTCGCCGTGCCAGCGGTCGTGGACGGTGTAACGGAAATCCATGAACTGCGGCGGGGCGCCGATGTCGAGCTGCAGACCCTTGAAGATGGTCACCACGTCGACGCCCTCGTATTTCAGCGCCTGCTGCATGCGCCTGGTGTAGATCGGGCTGGCGCCCGCCCACTCTTCGATGGCGATCTGAACCATCTCGTCTCTGCCGAACGAGCTGATGCACCAGGCCATCCCGGACCGGTCGATCAGCTGCCCGATCAGTAGCAGTTCGGGAAGGAGGACGGCCAGCTGCTCACGGGACAGCTGGGCATAACGCGAGGGGCTGCTCACAGTACAAAAATAGACTCGACTATGTTATAAAGTCAACAATGTCCATTGCCGCAGGCCAGACACCCGGGCGCTCGGTCAGCCCGACCCGGCGTACCAGTGCGCCGCGCAAACGCGGCGACGACACCCGGGCGAAGATCATCGACGAGACGGTGCGCTGCATCCAGGAGGAAGGTTTCGCCGCCGCCACGGCCAAGCACGTGGCCGAACGAGCCGGCGTCACATGGGGTGTCATCCAATACCACTTCGGCGATCGCAACGGCCTGCTGATGGCCGTCGTCGACGACGGGGTGGACAGGCTGATCGAGAGCCTGTCGTCGGCCGACGTCAGCGAGCTACCGCCACCGGAGCGCATCGAAGTCGTCATCGACACCGCGTGGAGTTGCTACAGCAGCCCGACGTCGCTGGCGGCCTTCGAAATCCTGCGGGCAACCCGCGGCAGCCTCGGTGATTCCTCGCGGCGCCACCTGCTGGAGATGAACTCCGCGATCGCCCAGCTCGGTCGGCTGATCACCACGGATCCGGCGAATGCGGTTGTGGCCGAGGTAATTTGGGCCACGCTGCGGGGCGTGGTGCTGGCCCAGATGGTCACCGGGACGACCATCGATTGGAGCCTGGAACGACGCGCCCTGATCGACATGGTCACCCTCTACTTGTCCGACGGTCGCGGATACCGCGACACTTAACCTACGCACAAGACACGCCGGGGATTGTCAATCGGTCGGTGCAACATCGGGTCAGGTGGCTTGTTCGAGGAGTTCGGCGAGTTGTTGGGCGGGGGTATTGAGGTTGAGGGTTGGTCGGGGCCGGCGGTTGAGGGTGTCTTGGATGCGTTTGAGGTCGGCTTTGGTGTGGACGGATAGGTCGCTGCCTTTTTCGAACCAGAACCCTAAGAGCCGGTTGGTGTTTTCGTTGCTGCCGCGCTGGCAGGGCGAGTGTGGGTTGCAGAAGTAGACGGGGGCCCCTAGCTGCAGCTGGATATCGCGCCAGTGGGCCATTTCGCTACCGCGATCCCACGTGATGGAACGCCGTAGGTGTTCGGGCAGCTCGCTCATTGCCTCGATCATCGCGGTGGCTACGGCTTGGGCGCTGTGGTTTGTGGGCAGGTGCAGCAGGATCGTCAAGCGGGTGCTGCGTTCTACCAGGGTGCCGATCGCGCTGGTGCCGCCGGGGCCCAGGATCAGATCACCTTCCCAGTGACCGGGAACGGCACGGTCAGCAGCTTCGGCGGGACGATCGCTAATGCTGAATTCGTCGCCGTTATAGACACCGCGGCTGACGTAGCGGCCCCGGGGTTTGCGCGCCGCCCGCCTCGTGGACAGGCATTTGTGCAGGTCAGCGCGAAGACTGCCGCGGGTCTGGATATACAAACTTTGATAGATGGTTTCGTGGCTCACCCGGACCTGCCTGTCATCGGGGTAATCGCGGGCCAACATATCGGCGATCAGCTTGGGACTCCACCCATCATCCATCCATCCTTCGATGAGCGCGCACAGCGGGTTGTCCTTGAGCTTGAAGTCCTGAGGCCGACAAGCCTTCTGGGCCGCACGGGCATGGGCCATCCGGGCGTGATAGTCCCCGCCGGGATTGCGGTGACGCTGATGCTCGCGCCAAATCACTGACCGGTCACGCCCGATGAGCCGGCCGATCTCGGCATAACTGAGCTTGCCGTCCAAGCCCCGCATGATCGAGATGCGCTCATCCAGGCTCAGTCGATGCCCCTTGCCGCCTGACGTCGACACCTTTCCCGGGTTTGCTAAACCCCCCCGCACCCCCAAGCATTGACTCTTAGCTTCATTGCCCCAGATTCACGCCACCAGCATGACCCGGTGTTCAGCGACACGCCCACCACACGCTCGGCCTGGATCACCGGGATGCCCTGACACACCAGGTCCAA
Organism: uncultured Actinomycetota bacterium; assembly: GCA_963712615.1. Taxonomy (GTDB): domain Bacteria; phylum Actinomycetota; class Actinomycetes; order Mycobacteriales; family Mycobacteriaceae; genus Mycobacterium. The sequence goes on along the minus strand of CAVQIO010000002.1, from coordinate 4,272,205 downwards.
AAACTCCCGCCGCACTGCCCTCGAAAACAGATATCCACCCGGCATGGCAACCTCCAAAATCACGGATGCTGCACCGACCGTATGAATCCGCCCCGAAAGACAGCACCGAGGTTTATGTCTCGGCGACGGCGGTCGTCTGATGCGACCGCAGTAGGCATCGCACTATGTGCTGCAATGACGGGATGACCCTCGACGACCTGACCGACATCGAAGCCATCAAACAAGTGAAATACCGGTATCTGCGCTCGCTGGACACCAAGCGCTGGGACGACTTCGCCGACACGCTGGCCGAGGACATCAAGGCCGACCACGGACCATCGATCGGTAACGAGCTGCACTTCACCACCCGCACCGACCTGGTCGAGTACATGCGCACGTCGCTGCCGCAGAACGTCATCACCGAACACCGGGTGACGCACCCGGAGATCATCGTGACCGGCGATACCGCAACGGGCAGTTGGTATCTGCAGGACCGCGTCATCGTCGCGGAGCTCGACTTCATGCTGATCGGCGCGGCGTTCTACCGCGACACCTACCGACGCACCGACAACGGGTGGAAGATCAGTGGCACCGGCTACGACCGGACCTATGACGCCACAATGTCGTTGAAGGGCATGGACTTCAACGTCAAGCCCGGTCGCGCCATCGCGGGCGTCGACTGAAAGCTATTTGCCAATCGCGATGACCGCGCCGGGCCGCAGCCATTTCATGATCGACACCAGCTGAGCATCGTCGACCGCCACGCAGCCCTCGGTAGGTTGTCCGTCGGTGGTGTGGAAGAAGAACGCGGCACCCCCACCCGGGGTCTTGTTCTTGTTGACGCCCATCACCACGGCGTGCTTGTACTGCGGGATCTGCAGGTTCTCACTGTCGGCAGTGTTGAACGGACACTGCGCCTTCGGGCAGACCTGCATGGAATTGAAGGTGGGGCTGTGGTCGTCGCCGCTCCACCAGTAATTCGCCCCGCCGACTTGGGTGTAGGGCAGTCCGGTACCGGGATTCGGCGCCGTGCCGAATGCGGAGTCGAGGCTGTACACGCCCATCGGCGTGGCCGGAACCCCACTCTTAGCCTGCGGTGCCATGCCCGCCGAACCGACGTGCGTCGGAACACCGGTGCGCAGTGCCTGCCAGCCGGCGGCGGTGTGCTGGTAGATATCCATGGTCGCGTTCGAGCCGCCGGTGCTGACAACCGAAACCACCTGTGTGGCATTGCCAACGGCGTTCGCAAACCACGGAGTGCCGGGCGTGGTGCCTGCCGGAGCGGCGCTTCCCATCGGTGCGAGCACAAGCGATACCCAAGCGAAGCACGCCACGGCACATAGTGAAACTAGCAGTCGGCGCATGCATTCCATCGTCCGGCGACACCGGCCCCAGGGTCAAGTCAAGCTTTAGCCCCAGTTGGGTCACAGCACCGTGATCAACGGAAAGCTCAGTGCAGCAAGGGTTTAGGTCGAAGTACCCAAAAGCACCCCAGGACGTAGAGGTATCCCAGCGACCAGCCGGCCAACACATCGGACGGGTAATGCACGTTCAGGGTGACCCGGGAAACTCCGACCAAGACCAGAATGAGCACGCTCGCCGTGATCGCGACGCGGCTCATCGCCCGACTCATCATCGGCAATACGACGACCAGCAGGGCGAGCAAGGCGGCCATCGTCTCGAGCGCATGCCCCGACGGAAACGACGTCTGGGGCGTGGGTAGCATGGTCGGCGGTCGCGGCCGATGGGCCAGCGCCTTGGCCACCAGCGTCACGAATCCGTTCAACAGCCCACCGGCCAACAACAGCAGCGCCGCGCGCACATTGCGCTTCACCAATGCGGCCACCGCCGCCGCCGTGTCCAGGAGCCGCAGCGGGACCGGGCCCAACACAAACGACACCAGCTCCCAGGATCGCACCCACAGCGGATGCTTGATCGCGATGTCGTGGGAGGCGTTCAGCAACGACCAATCGAGGCCGTGCAGCCAACCCCAATTGTGGCCGTAACCCACCCACATCGCGGCATAGACGACGACGGCCACCAGAGCGACGTAAACGGCCATGGCGGGCCGGGGGCGGATCATCCCTAAGCGATACCAGGACCGCCAGCCCCACACTCGACGCCCCCGGGAAGGGCCATACTGGCGTCATGGCGGTCTTTGTCCGCAGATTGCTCGGCATCGGCAAGTTACCCGAGGATCTGCATACTCAGGTCGAGGCGGAGGGCCTGCTCTATCTTGCCGATTACGTCGCGGTGACCAGGCGGTTCAGCGGCATCGTCCCCGGTGTGCGGGTGCCGCACAGTGTCGCCTACTACACCGGTTCGCTGGTGCTCACCAAACAACGGGTGCTGGCGACGTTGTCGATGCTGCCGAAGCTGGCCGGCGTAACGGTCGACGCGTGCTGGGATGCGCAGACCGGCGCGGCCGAAGCCGAGATCTCGCCGGCGGGTTTGGCGGTCAACGTCGACGTCGCGCAGGTCGACGAGAAGTTCAGCGGCGAACTCTCGCTGCTCTACAAGGCCACCATCCCGGCGGATGTGCTCAGTGAGCTGCCGGCACGGTCGCTGAGTTTCGACATGGCGCCAGACTGCGTGGTCCGCGCGGTCGGCGTTACCTATAGTCCGTGATCGTGATCCGCGGCCACGGCGGCTGCCGGAGCACCGCCAGGCTGCCGATTACCGCCGCGAGCAGGCCGGTGAGCACCCCGATCAGCGCGACCCGATTACCGTCGACGGCAGGGACCCAGGACGCCTCGCCCGCTCTGATGACGAAGACGCCGACCGGTTTTTCGACCGGGATCACCGTGGCACCGTCGGCGGTCTCGTAGGGCTCGCCGTAGACACGCCGGGGGGCGCGGTCGATGGGCAGCTGGTCGAGCACGTCGGAATACTTCACTGCACGCTCCCTTTGCTCGTGTTGTGGGCCTGCACCGTTGATAGATTGACGTTAATGCCTTTCTCCCCCGGCGAGTCCTCCGATGGCGCTGTGAGCGAACACGCGTTCAGCTCATCGGACCGCCGTGTCGTCTACCGGGTGATCGCCGAACGGCGAGACATGCGTCAATTCGTGCCCGGCAGCGTGGTGCCCGAGGAGGTGCTGGCCCGGTTGTTACAGGCCGCGCACGCCGCGCCCAGCGTCGGGCTGATGCAGCCGTGGCGCTTCATCCGGGTCACCGATGACTCGCTGCGCCGGCGCATCCACGCGCTCGTCGACGAGGAGCGCCCGCGTACCGCGCAGGCGCTGGGACCCCGCGGCGAGGAGTTTCTGCGGCTGAAGGTCGAGGGCATTCTCGAATGCGCCGAACTCCTCGTGGTGGCGCTGGCCGACAATCGCGACGCCCACATTTTCGGCCGGCGCACGCTACCGCAGATGGATCTGGCGTCGGTGTCCTGCGCGATCCAGAACCTGTGGCTGGCCGCCCGGGCCGAAGGAATCGGGGTCGGCTGGGTCTCGCTGTTCGACCCGCAACCCCTGGCGGAACTGCTGGCAATGCCCGCCGGTGCTGAACCGGTGGCCATCCTGTGCGTGGGCCCGGTGCCCGAATTTCCGGATCGGCCGGCATTGGAGCTCGACGGGTGGACCTACGCACGGCCGCTGTCGGAGTTCGTCTCGGAAAACCGATGGGCTCAGCCGCCGGACCCCGCGCCCGGCCAGCCCGCGCCGGGCACCGGCACCGGAACGGCCAGCACGGTGCCGTCCCATTCGGTGTGATGCAGCAAGTTCTGCGGGCCGGGCCAATGCGCGGCAACCATGAACAGGGTGCGGCGATCGTTCCCGCCCAGCATGCAGGCGAAGGCCGCGCGGTCGAGTTGGACCCGATCCAGCACTTCCCCGCCCGCACTGACCCGCACGCAGCAGCGATCGGCGACATCGGCGTACCACGCGGCGCCGTCGCGGTCGAGGCAGATGCCGTCGGGTGAGTGATCCCCAACATCCGCCCACACCCGGCGGTTCGACAGCGACCCGTCGGCGCCGATGTCGAAGGCGGTCAGCCGGTGCCGGTAGGACTCGGCGACGATCAGCCTGGTGTTGTCCGCGGTAACCGCCATCCCGTTGGGAAACGCCAGGTCGTCGGCGACCACCCGGGCGCTTCCCGCACTGGCCAGGGCCACGAACTCGGGAGCCGGGTCACCGGCGGGCGGGCCGGCGGCGAAGTCGAAGTTGACGTTGTTGACGTAGGTGTTGCCGCGAGCGTCGATCACGACGTCGTTGGGGCCGTGCGGCGACAGCGCCGACAGGTCGGCATATCGTGACAGCCTGCCGTCTGGGGACAGCCGAAGCAGCGCTCGCTGCGAGGTCGATGTCAGCACCAGCCCGCCGGCTGCCGGCTGCCGGCTGCCGGCAGGAAGTCGAAACACATTGGCAGTGACTGGTGTTCGAGCACGACCTCGGTCCGTCCGGCCGGGTCAATGGTGCGGATCAGCCCCGCCGTCCAGTCGGCCACCCACAACCGCCCATCGTGCCAACGCGGCGACTCCAGCAACCCCAACCCGGTGATCAGAGCATCCATCGCGGGTGCCTCCCGACTTCTGTTCGCGGAGATCGTTTTAACCAGCTGGCCATCTGCTGTTGTCTGACTGGGCGACACACCCAGCTTCATCGCAGGTAGCTGCGGTATCGTCGCCGGTCGCAGAGGCAACGTGAATAAGGTGACGGAAATGACCGGCGACAACGTACTGATCGTGCACTGGCACGACCTCGGGCGATATCTCGGTGCCTACGGTCATCCGGACGTCCGTAGCCCACGACTGGACCGGCTCGCCGCCGAGAGCATCCAGTTCACCCGGGCCCACGCCACCGCGCCGCTATGCACGCCGTCGCGGGGATCGTTGTTCACCGGCCGGTATCCGCAAAGCAACGGACTCGTCGGCCTAGCCCACCACGGCTGGGAATACCGCGCCGGAGTCCAGACCCTCCCCCAGATATTGTCCGAATCTGGCTGGCGTTCAGCGCTTTTCGGTATGCAGCACGAGACATCCTACCCAAAACGGCTGGGCTTCGACGAATTCGATGTGTCGAACTCGTACTGCGACTACGTGGTGGACAAGGTCGGAGAATGGCTGCGGGCGCAAGGCCCGCAAGCTGACGGGCAACCGTTTCTGTTGACGGCGGGATTCTTCGAAACCCACCGTCCCTATCCGCGGGAACGCTACGAGCCGGCCGACAGCGCGGCCGTCGACCTTCCCGACTACTTGCCCGATACCCCCGAGGTACGCGGCGACCTCGCCGACTTCTACGGGGCCATCACCGCGGCCGACGCCGCGGTCGGCCAGATACTGGACACCCTGTCCGAGACCGGGCTGGATGCCAGCACCTGGGTGGTGTTCTTCACCGATCACGGTCCCGCCCTCCCCCGCGCGAAATCGACCTTGTACGACGCCGGAACCGGCATTGCGCTGCTCGTCCGCCCGCCCGCCGGCCGGGCCCCCGCGGGGCCCCGGGTCTACGACGAGTTGTTCAGCGGCGTCGACCTGGTCCCGACGTTGCTGGAGCTGTTGGGGCTGGACGTGCCGGGCGACATCGAGGGTGTGTCGCACGCGCCCGCCCTGCTCGCAGCGGATACGCCGCCCGATCCGGTGCGTGAGCAGGTGTACACGATGAAGACCTACCACGACTCGTTCGATCCGATTCGGGCAATTCGCACAAAGGAATACAGCTACATCGAGAACTACGTGCCACGGCCGCTACTGGACCTGCCCTGGGATATCGAGCAGAGCCCGTCGGGTTTGGCGGTCGCGCCGTTCGTCAAGTCGCCACGTCCGGAGCGTGAACTCTACGATCTGCGAACCGATCCCACCGAGACCACCAATCTGCTGGCCGACGCCGACTCCGGCATGGATGCGATCGCCGCCGATCTTGCTGTTCGCCTTAATGATTGGCGCCAGCGCACCGGCGACGTCATCCCATCGGACTTCGCCGGCAGCCGCATCGCGATGCGCTACACCGAAACGTATCTACGGATCCATCACACGACGCCGACAAGCCGGTCGGCGATCGCCGCCGACCGCGGCGTCGAAGAGTAAGCGATCCCCGGCTATCCACCTGTGCGCCGGGCACCGCCGACCTCGGCGACGATGAACACCCGACGGAACGGGAAGATCGTCGTACCGTCGGCGCGGGCCGGGTAGGCATCCTCCAGCAGCGGGATGAGCTCCTCGCGGAGCTGCGCCCAGCCCGCGTCATCGAGCCGCTCCCGCACCGGAACCAGCGCGGTGCCGGTGATCCATTCCAGCACCGGGTGCTCACCGGTCAGCTGGTGCAGGTAGGTCGTCTCCCAGGCATCGACCCGGCAGCCCGCGTCCATCAGCAGATTAGCGTAATGCGCCGGCGGCTGGACCACCGCGCCGACTCGGAAAGGTATGTCCTTCAGCGTCTTTGCGTAATGCTCGCGGCGTGCCACCGCCCGTACGGCGGCATGCGACGGCGTTTCGAAGTTGCCAGGTATCTGGACCGCGATCCAGGACCTTTCCGGTAGTTCGCCGGCCCAGCGGAGCAGCAGGTCGGCGTGTTCAGGCACCCAGTGCAGGGCCGCGTTGCTGACTACCACGTCGGTGTCAGGTTTCGGCTTCCAGTCGCGCAAGTCGCTGACGGAGGCATCGATCCCGCGTTCCCGGGCGGCGGCGACCATCTCCGGCGAGGTGTCCATCGCCTCGATGGTCGAGCCCGGCCAGCGCTTTTCCAGGTACTTCGTCAAGTTGCCGGGTCCGCAGCCCAGGTCGACCACCCGGCGCGCCCGCTCGGCCCCCACCCTCGACAGCAAGTCGTAAAACGGCCGGCTGCGATGGTCTGCAAATGCCAGGTAGACGTCGGGATCCCACATGTCGGTCCTCCTGATCAACATCGCCGCGAGTCGGCCATCTAGACAAACCGTTTTACCGCATGGTGCCAAACGCCCGAGATCGGGCGTTCCGGCGGGATAGCATCGGCATTCGTGGCGTCCGACACCGATCCGATCGATCCGCCCATTCCCGTTCCCGACGTTCCCGGTGCCGACGTAGCAGCCGGTGCCGACGGATTGCCCCCGCTCTCGGCGTTGTCGCCGCATGAGCGCAGGGTGGTCGCGGCGTCGGCGGTCGGTGATCTCGCCTTGCGCACCTGGGTCTCGTCGCTGCTGGCCGCGACGGCAGCTCCTGCCGTTGTCGCCACCTCGTTGCGCCACACGAAATCCGGCTCCGAGCGCAGCAACCTGAACTTCTACGCCGAGCTGGCGGCCCAGCATGACCCGGAGAAATCGTTTCCGGCTCCCACCGAGCTGCCCCGGGTGTCGTCGCGGCCGGCGGGACCGCTCGCGAAGTGGATCGCCCGCGGCACCGTCGACAACATCTCCTTCGCCAGCATTTCGCAGCGATCAATCCCGCGCTGCGCCAACGGTGGAATGGGTGGGGATCCAACAACATCGTGCGTGCTCAGCATTGGCGCCACGACGACGGACCGCGTCCCACGCTGTGCGTCATCCATGGGTTCATGGGGTCGTCGTATCTGGCCAACGGCCGCTTCTTCTCGCTGCCGTGGTACTACCGGTCCGGCTACGACGTCTTGATGTACACCTTGCCGTTCCACGGCCAGCGCGCCGAAAAGTTCTCACCGTTCAGCGGTTCGGCTACTTCGCCGGAGGGCTCAGCGGCTTCGCCGAATCGATGGCCCAGGCCGTACACGACTTCCGGTCCATCGTCGACTATTTGCGTCACACCGGTGTTGAGCGCATCGCACTGACCGGTATTTCGCTGGGCGGCTACACCTCGGCACTGGTGGCCTCCGTCGACGACCGGCTCGAGGCCGTCATTCCCAACTGCCCGGTCGTCACGCCGGCGACGGTGTTCGACCAGTGGTTCCCGGCGAACAAATTGGTCGGCCTGGGGCTGCTGTTGTCCAATATCAACCGCGACGAATTAAACGGGCTCTTCGCAGATGAGGGTGTAGGGGTGGTCGGCGCGTCGGTGCCGGTGTAGGGGTCGAGGTCTTCTGATGATGGAGGTTCCTACGCCGTCCATCAGGAAGACCTCGACGTGCCTGACGCTACCGGTCGGGCGGGCTTTGCCTGCGCTGACGTGACGACTTTCTGCCGCCTTGATGAACTCAGGCTGGAGGTGACCGGTCAGCGCCTCGATGCTGATCGTGCTGTGCTGGCGTGCCGGATCGCCGAGGAGGATCGATGGTGCCGGCGCTGCGGTGAAGAAGGCGTTCCGCGCGACAGCGTGACCCGTACGTTGGCCCATGAGCCGTTGGGGTGGCGGCCCACGACCTTGCTGGTCACCATCCGCCGCTACCGATGCGCAGGATGCTCTCATGTGTGGCGTCAAGACGCCAGCAAGGCCGCCGAACCACGAGCCAAGCTCTCGCGACGCGCTCTGCAGTGGGCGCTGGAAGCCATTGTGTGCCAACACCTGAGCGTGGCCCGAGTCGCCGAAGGACTGGCAGTGTCGTGGAACACCGCCAACAATGCGGTGCTCGCCGAAGGCAAGCGGCTGCTCATCGCCGACCCGGCACGATTCGACGGCGTGGCGGTCATCGGCGTGGACGAACACGTCTGGCGCCACACTCGCCGCGGCGACAAATACGTCACCGTCATCATCGACTTGACCCCGGTGCGCGACAAGTCCGGACCGGCGCGGTTGCTCGACATGATCGAAGGACGTTCCAAACACGCCTTCCAACAGTGGTTGGCCAACCGGCCCAAAGACTGGCGTGACGGTGTGGAAGTCGTTGCCATGGACGGTTTCTCCGGATTCAAGACTGCGGCCACCGAGGAACTGCCCGACGCCGCCACGGTGATGGACCCCTTCCACGTGGTCCGGCTGGCCGGCAACGCCCTCGACGAATGCCGACGCCGCGTGCAGCTGGCCACCTGCGGGCACCGCGGCCGCAGCACCGACCCGCTCTACCGTGCCCGGCGCACCCTGCATACCGGTGCCGACCTGCTCACCGACAAACAGAAAGCCCGGCTTGCCGCCCTGTTCGCCGTCGATGCCCATGTCGAGGTCGAGGCCACCTGGATGATCTATCAACGCACCGTGGCCGCCTACCGCCAACCCGACCGCGCCAAGGGCGCCACGATGATGACCGCCCTGATCACCACCCTCAGCGCCGGCATCCCCAAACCGCTGCAGGAACTGATCACCCTCGGGCGGACGCTGAAGAAACGCGCCGCCGACGTCCTGGCCTACTTCGACCGCCCCGGCACCTCCAACGGCCCAACCGAAGCGATCAACGGACGCCTCGAACACCTCCGCGGCTCCGCCCTGGGCTTTCGAAACCTCACCAACTACATCGCCAGATCCCTCCTGGAAACCGGCGGATTCAGACCCCGACTACACCCCCGATCATGAAGAGCCATTAAACGCCGGCTGGCCTACCACTGCCCGCTGAACTACCAGCCCCTGCTTTCCAAGGACCGGCGGATGATCATCACCGGCCTCGCCGACCGGATGCCCCCCCGGGGCAGGCCGAAATGCTTTGGGAACACTGGGATCGCTGTGCGCTGCACTGGTTTCCCGGCAGTCACGTGCTGCCCGTCAGTCAATTGGACTATCTGCGCCGGATGACCAGCTTCCTGCACGGATTTATGCTGGACTAGCCGCCTCGGTTTGCGCCGTCCGATGGGCCCCCGCCACCGGAGGCGGCCAGTCCAGGCTCGCCAGGACGTCGGCAGGCGCGTCGGTGTGGCCGTCAAGTCGTTGCGTAGACAATAGATCCAACGCCGCCAGCGCCGGCCCGTGATTGCCGCGCTGCGGAATCAGTCCGCCCACCGGCGGCGCGCCTTCGGGCGGCGCATCGCTGAGAAATGCACAGGCCGCAGCGATCGTGTTCTGGTCTCCCGATCGCGGACCGGCGATCTCGAGTGCCGTGCAGGTCTCGCGCGCGGGATGCGACCGGATGGCGTCCAACGTCTCGACCAACGCCGAGTCGACGACGATCTGGTATGCCGCAACATAATCCGAGTTTCCGCGCTGCACCGCACCCCAGGTCTCACGGGCCTTGGCAGTAAGCCAGCGCGGCACGTCGTCGGATGCGACCGCAGTGGCTTCCCAGCCGATCTCACGAAGGTGGTCGGCAAGCCGGCGCGCCGCGACCTCAGCCGTCTCATACAGCGGGATCGCCGACGAGCGCGCCTGCAGGGCCGGCAGGTTGTCCGCGGCCGACACCGTGATGCCGATCCATGTCTCGCGTCGCGAGGCGTCAGATGCGTTGTCGCGGCTCGTGATACGGACCTTGTCGGCGCGGATGCCGTAGCGGTCGAGGTACCCGGCGATCAACTCCAGGGGGAGCACCGCCCCGTCGGTGCTGGGCGGCCCGATCCGCACCAGCGCGGTTGTCTTTTCGGCAACAACGGATCCGGTGGCGGGCTCGGTGGCTCGGTTGGAGCCGCGGCCCATGATGGCCAGCCGACGCCTCAGGATCGTGGTGAAATGCAATCCACGCCACCAGCCGAACAACACGATCACCACGACACCGGCGATACCGAGCAGCCAGTAGTCGCGAGTCGAGTGCCAGGGGTAGGCCAGCGCCGCGGGCACCACCGCCAGCGCCGCCAAGGTAATTCGGGCGCTCCCTGGGAGGGGGATCGAGCTCACGAGGTGGTCTCCTTCCGTCGGCGCGCGGCGATCGCGGCCGCCGCAGCAGCAGCCGCGACAACCAAAGCCAGCGCGGCAGTCCCGGCGAACGCGACGGTTCGCGGGGTGTTGTCTTTCGGGGCCGGCGCCGTGGGAACGGCGACCGGCTTCGCCGGTGTTCCGGCCGGCCCGGTGCTAGCGGGCAGTTCCCAGGTCAGGGCTGCCAGTGGGTCCACGCTGCCGGTGCCGACGATGTTGGAGGGCGCACGGGCGCCGTTGTGCGCGGTCGCGGTGATCCGGCGCACCACCTCCGTGGCGGACAAGGTGGGGTACTTACTGCGCACCAGCGCCGCTACTCCCGACACGTAGCCTGCGGCGTAGCTGGTGCCGCTGAGCGCGGCCAGCTGCTGATGCTCGTCGGGCAGGCCGTTGGCGAGGCCGCCGCCGTCGCGATTGCTCACCGACACGATCCTTTCGCCCGGCGCGGCGATCCCGACCCACGGCCCCGACATGGTGAATTTCGACGGCTGCCCATCCGGTGTCAGGGAGGCCGCCGACAGCACGTAGGGCTGCCACCACGACGGCGTGGAGACCGACGTGACGCCGGCCCAATTCCGCGCATCGTCCGGGTGGCCGAGATCGGTGAGAGCGTTTGACTCACAGGACGTTCCGCCGCCGACCGATCCGGTCGACCCGGTGTTGCCCGCAGCCGCGACGAGCACCACGTCCTTGTCCACCGCCGCGTAGCGGATCGCCGCGCCGAGCGCGCCCTGGTCGACAGGCCGATCGGCGGGCACACAGGTGACATCCGAGATGTCGATCACCCGGGCTCCCAGATCGACCGCGTGCACGATTGCCCGACCCAGCGTCGCGACCTCGAGAGAGACCCGCGCAACCATCGGATCGCCACCCGGCGTGCGCGGCGAGAACTTGCCCGACGCCGTGCGGATCGACAACACGCGCGCCGCGGGAGCGACCCCGGAGAAACCGTCCTCACCGGACGGCTGGCCGGCGATAATCCCGGCGACCAGCGTTCCGTGCCCGTCACAGTCGGTCAGGCCGTCGGTGGTCTCCACGAAATCGCCACCGGGATCGACATTGGGTAGCCGGGGGCCCGGCCGCACACCGGTGTCGAGCACCGCGACCAGCTGCCCGTCACCGCGGGAAAACTGCCACGCTGCAGGGAGATTCAGCATTCCCTGGCTGGGCGTCACCGCAGCGGGATCACTACCGGGGACCACACCGGAGGTACTACAGGGCCCGCGCTGCTCCATCGGCTGCACCGGTCCCGCCGTCCCGCTAGGCGGTTGCGCGCCCGGGTCGACCACCGGCTGGGTGATCGCGGACGCCGACGGACAAGCCCACGGCGCAACGGCCTGCAAAAGTATCAAAGCCGCTGTGAGGCAGGCGAATCCGACACGGATCATCGATTGAGCACCCAGGTGAACAGGCCGACCAGGTAGGCGATGACCGGGATCAGCGAAGCATCCAGACCGGTCGCGACGAAGCCCAACAGCCGGCGCAACGGCAACGAATAGGTGTCCGGCGAGGCGATGCCCGGATTCAGCGCCACCACGGCCCACGCCAACACCAGCACGACGAGCACCGCCGCCGCGATGAGCGCGGCGAGGAATCGTCCGGTCGAGGCGTAGAACACCAGCAGGATGCCGGCGACCAGGTAGGGCTGAGCCAGCAGCCACGCCTTGCACGCGGCCGAATCCCACACGCGGGCCCGCAAGACGGACGTGGCCGCGGTTGCCGCCACCACGTACCATCCCCAACCGCTCAGCGACTCGGGGCGCAACCCGATCGCCACCGATCCCAGGACGCTGAGCAGCACGGCACCGGCGATGAAGCCACTCTGATGGGCGTCGCCGATGCGCACCCGCCGGGGCAGGTCCTCGAGCACCCGAAGCACCGGCGCTGACGGGGTCGGATCGCCGGGTGCCGGAATGACCGGCAGCGGGAAGCGCGCCCACAGTGCGGAAAGCTGCGCGGCCTCGATGGTCACCAGCAGAGCCACCACGATCAGCCCAGCACCGATGGTCGATATCGGTAGCTGCCATAGCAATTCGGCACCGGCAGCCAACAACACCCCGGCCCCGACCACCGTGGTTGCGGTGAAGATGCCGATAATCCGCTCGCGCTCGGTGCTCGGCACCATCAGGGCGATCAGCGACCAAGCGGTGACACCGGCAGCGGCCAGCACCAGCTGTGCCGCCCCGAACTTCCCCGGTACCGCCAACGCCAGGGCGGCGGCGATGGGCACCAACGCTGCCACCGACAGCGCCATCCCGGTGCGTTCGGAACGCAGCGTGACGAACAGGCCGGCGATCGCGGTCACCGCCGCGATCACGCTGACCGCAACCAGTCCGGTCAGTCCGCCGACGGCTACCCGGTAGGCAACTCCCAGGCCCGTCGCCAGGAAAGCCACCACGATCGCGGCGGCCAGCGCCCCGCGCTGGATCTGCGCTATGCCCCAGGGCTTCAGCCGTGAGGTCGAGAAGATCATCGCGGCGTCGGCGATGTCCTCCACGATTCCAGGCGCGGCCGGACCGATCGGAACCGGCTGCAACGCAAGCAGATCCCCGTCGACGACGCCCACGGTGTCCAGGCTGGCATCCAGGCTGAACGGCGCCCCCCCGATGGGTGTCAGGCTCAGGTGGGAAATCCCACCGGTGCCCACTGCACCGTCATTGAGGTCACCACCGTCACCGTTCTGGGCCGTCGGGACCACCAATCGTTGTACCGCGGGTAGGATTTCGCGCAGCGGCAGTTCGGCGGGCAGCGCAATCTCTGTCAGCCTGCTGTGCGCGAGGATAGCCACGCGAACGATGGGCATGACGGCGCCGGAGGTCACCGGACCCTCGAATTAGACTGGGGCCGTTCCTGGGACATCGTGCTCTCTCTCTATCTCGTTGTGGTTAGGCGTATTGGGTGGACAAATCTCGGGACAGCGGCTGGGTGGGGAACCAGTGGCCGTCGGGCAGGGAGGTGGTCAAGTGCTCGATGGCGACGCCAATTGCGAACGGGGTGCCGGGGCGAAACGTCGAGATCCATTCGCCGTCGAACGCGCGGGACGGACTGACCAGGATTCGGCCCGCGGTGGTGTCGACGATGCTCAATCCGACTTCGGTGGTGGCATGCTGCCCGTCGCGATGGCAGCCGGCGACAACCTCGACGTAACTGCGTGGACCCGTGAAAACTGATTCCACCACCGTTCGCGCTGACTCCGGAATCCCCAAGTAGTCAAGGACTTCCACCAACGACGCACCGGAGCGCAGCCGCTCGTCGGCCCGGGCTCCAACGCGCGTCGGCATGCTGAACTCCGCGAACTGAGCGGGCGACCGCTGGGCCAGCCCGACGCCGAGGACCGGGACCAGCGCCCGGGCGTCGTCGATATTCATGGCGGTGAACGTGACCAGCTGCGCGCTGCGCAGCGCGACGATGGTCACCGACGACCTGCCGGTGGTGCCGGCCCTGCGCGCGATCATGCCGCGCAGCAACTCGCCGGCACCGCTGGCTGCGCCGGAGCCCACGTAACGCAGATCAAGCCATTGGTCGGGAAAACACACCACTTTGATCCAGTCGGCGACCGCCGAATTCACGGCACCGTCTGGCGATATCAGACCCATCCGGGTCAGTTCTTCCTTCTGCCTTTGGAAGAACGCGGCTCGTTGCGCCGCATCGCGGTAGGGAGTCGTGATCGCCAAAACCCATGGGAAGCTGCCCGCTCCAATGGTTTCGGCGATGAACCACGCGTTTTCGACCGTCAGCTCGACGGCATTGGGCTCGACACTCATCGAGACGGGACTAGCCGCCCCACTTGGCGGCCTCAGCCGTGTCGCGGGCATACATGGCCAGGGTGTTGGAATCGTGCGTGCTGGCCATCGCCTGGTAGGACCGCACCAACGTCTCCATGGCCTGGTTCCACTGGGCCTGCCAGAGCTGGTAGCTCATACCGGTGTCACCCTGCCAGGCGTTCTGCAGTGCGGCCTGCTCGGTGGAGATATCGGCGCCCAGCCCCTGCATCGTGCCGGCGTAGCCCGACATGTCTGCTGCGTGGCTCAGCATCGCCGGGTAGTTGTACATAATCTGCGACATCACAAGTCCTTTCGCGGTTGTTAGTGGTCGGCTCAGAACCCGGTGTAGCCGGACGCAGCAGCCGCGTCGGCGGCCACATAGGTGCCCGCTGCATCACCGAGGTTGGCCTGGGCGATATCCAGCAGGGTGTTGACCCGTGCGGCGACTTCCACGAAGCGGGCGTGAGCGGCCTGAAACGCCGCCGAAGCCTCACCCTGGTGGAACGCCTGGGCCGACATCGCTTCCTGCTCGGCCTGGCCGATCGTGCTGCGCAGCAGCGCCGCCTTGGCGCTGAACGCCGACTGCGAGGCCACCAACTGTGGAATGTGAGCATCTAGAAGACTCATAGCGGTTCCTTTCTTTTCCGTCCCTTACGATTTCGGTTACTGGCTGAGAAGTTGCTAACTGTCTGGCTAACTTTCGGAGGCCCCTCCCCCCGCTTCTTCGGGCTCGCCCGGCCCCTCGCCGTTGTGATCCCAGGTGCCCGGCACCATTGGCGTCCGCGGGCCGCTGCCGAACTCATCGCCGGTCAGCTGGGTCAGCCCCGACGCCCGCAGATCCGCGTCTTTGTGCGCGGTCCCGGCGAACCCCAGCCGGCCGGCCCCACTGCCGGAAGCCGTCGCCGCGGCCAACAGCGCGTCTTCATCGGCCGGGCCACCCCAGTCCGGGTCGACGTCGACATTCATGGCCAGGAATTCGTCGCCGTGATCACGCATTGCGGCCTGCCGGCGCCGCCGCGCGGCGGCCGCCCGACCCGGTACCGCCGCGGCGGCCGCCGGAATGGTCGCGGCAGGCGCCTTGATCCCACCGCGGCCACCAAGCGTGGGCCCGAAGCCCGTTTCTGGATCGCCGCCGGCGGTCACCATGTAGCCGACCATCCCGGCCGCCGGGGCCGGAGCCGGAGCGGCGGCCGCACTGGCAGCCGGGGCCGGAGCAGTCGCCGGAGCCGAAGCGGGTGCGGGTGCCGGCGGGGCCATGGCCGCCACCGGGGGCATCGAGGGAGCTTGCGACGCGAGAGCGGGTGCCGGTGGCAACACCGCATCCGGTAGATCCCCGGGAGTTTGCAGGAAGAGGTAGGCGCCAATCCCAATGATCAGCGGTATCAACAGGAACGGTGCGGTCAACAGCACGGTCCAGAACGTAGTACCGAATGGAATGAAAAACGCCTCGTAAGCGATGAAGAACAGCAACGGCCCGTTTGCCACCAGCCACGGCAACAAGGCCTGCATGAACTGCTGAATCATGTCGGACAGGCCCTGGAAGAACTGCTGCAGTTGCTTGAGTAAGTTGTCCAGCCAGTTACCGGAGTCGTTAGCGTTCGGCGCGGCCAGGGTCGACATGTTGTTGGCTTCGGCGCCGGGGCGCATCACGTTGGGCGCCGGGCCAGTTTGTGGCGCCGACGCCAGCGCTGCGTCGGAGACGACCTGATAAGTGCTCATCGTGGTGGCGGCCTGGACCCACATCCGCACATAGTCGGCCTCGTTGACCGCAATCGGAATCGTGTTGATCCCAAAGAAATTCGTGCCCACCAGCGCCCCATGGATCACGTGATTCGCGGCCAACTCCCCCAGCGTCGGCATTGCCGCCAAGGCCCCGGTATAGGCCGCCGCCGCGACTTCATGCTGCGCGGCCGCACCCGCACTGTCGGCACTGGCCTGCATCAGCCACGCCAGGTACGGGACATGCGCAGCCGCATACTGCTCGGCACTGGGCCCTTCCCACGCCCCCGCTTGTACCTCCCCCAGAAGCCCACTGAGTTCGGCTGCCGCATCGGCGTATTCGGTACTGAGCGAGGTCCACGCACCGGCAGCCGACAACAGCGGCCCCGGTCCCGGACCCGCGGTCAGCAACGCCGAATGCACCTCCGGCGGAGCAGCCATCCAGATAGGCCCGGTCATTATCAGGCGCCCGCCCCTCCGTACGCAACGGCCGCCGCGGTGTCACCCACGAGATAGCTTGTCCCGGACCCGGCCACACCTACACCGGCGCGGCCGAGTTCCTCCACGCCTTCGGCGGCCACCGCGGAGTGGATCTGGCCTTGGGCGCTGAACCCGGCGGCCGTCGTCAGCGACACCGGATCCGCCGCGGGCGGCAACACTGCCGTGATCGCCGGAGCGGCCGCCGCATGCACGGCCGCCAACCGTGCCGTCAGCGCCTCTACCGCAGCACTGGTCGCCACCAGGCCTTCAGGAACTACTCGCAACGTCATAACGGCTCCTCTCGTTGCGCTTCACTAACCATCAGCGGGCGAAACCATCGTCGGCTCCCCCTACAACAGACTCGCCAACCAACGGGTTGACCAACTGCACGTACGTCGGGCTTTCACTGTCTCCCAACAGAATTGCCCGTCCGGCAGGCAACCGGCCAAATCGTTGACCCCGGATCTTGCCGCTGTCCTGCGGATTACCCGCCAGCATCAACGTGGTTGCCTGCAAGTCGTTGAAGCGGCGCAGCAACGGACTGGTCATCAGCGCGTGCCCCGACCCGGTGGCCCGTGCCGTGACGATCACCCGCAGCCCCAGATCAGCGGCCTGGCTGAGTTCCGGGATCAGGCTGGTCCAGGGGCGCTGCCCAATGTACGGGCCGCTCATCGCAGGTGCATCCGGAATCTGGTCCACGTCGTCGATGATCAGGTAGTGGGTGTGCCCTTCGTAGCTCCACCGGGCCAACTCCGCCGGCGACAAGCCCGCTGGCGGGCGCCGCGACCCGATGATGTTGGACAGCCCGAGCATCGCCGGGATGATGCGGTCGATGTTCGCGGTGTATTCGTTGTCGGCGAAGAGCGGCTCCTCGACGAGATGCAGCCGACGATCCAGCACCGTGAAAGCCACCTGGTCCGCGGTGGAATGCTCGCGGATGGTGCGAATGATGTGGCGCAGCAGTGTGGTCTTGCCCGCCTTGCTGTCGCCGAACACCATCAGCAACGGGTTCTCGGCGAAGTCGAGCACGACCGGTGCCAGGTCCTCTTCGCGCTGGCCGATGACCACTTGTTCGGCTCCGCGATACAACGGCCCGAGCGCATCGGCTGCCAGGTTGGTCGGCAGCAGCCGAACCGGTGGTGCGGCCACGCCCGGGTAACGAGCATTGATCGCGGCCACTGGGTTTATTTCCGCGTCCAGCGCGGGGCTTGCGAACAGGAAATGCTCGGCGGCCATGGTCAACCCGCGACCCGGCTGGTCGGCCGGCACGGCGTCGGCCGGACGGCGCAGGGCCCCGACCACCCGCACATTGCTGTCCCGCGCGTCGTGCAGCTTGAGCTCGAGTCGCAGCCCGAGGCCGTCGCGCATCGCCAGCGGCACCTCCAGCCAGCTCGGGGTGGTGACGATCACGTGGATGCCGTATGCCAGACCGACATTGACGAGTTCAGTCACCTTGGCCAGCAACGGGTTACGCGTGTTGAACTGGTCGGTGTTGTCCCGGGCGAATGCGTAGAGGTTGTCAACGACCAGGAACACCTCGCCGAAGCCGTCGTCGTGAGTCGAACCATGCTTGTCCCGGAAGGCCTCGTGCTGCTGCCGGGCAAGCAGCAGCTGCTCGAGCTCGCCGAAGGTGCGGCGAATACGTTCGGGCTCGAGCGGCGACGCGACGCTGCCGACGTGCGCCAGATCTTCCAGCGCACGTAGCTGCCCACCGCCGTAGTCCAGGCAGTAGAACGTGACATCACGCGGCGAGTGCAGGCTGGCTGCCGACAGGATAAACGTTTGCAGCGCAGACGATTTCCCCGACTTGGCGCCCCGTGGATCACCATGTTGCCCGACGCCGACGTGGCGTCGAACACCAGCGGGTCGCGGCGCATCTCGAATGGCTTGTCGATCTCACCGAGCGGCCAGCGCCACTGCCGGTCCGGCACTCCGGCGTGAGCCAGCACCATGGTCAACGGGATCGGCTCGTCCAGCGGCGGCAGCCACAGCTGCGGTGCCCGCGGCCCGTAGCCGGCGAGCTGCTCACCGATGGTCGCGATCAGCTTGCGCGGCGGTCCGGCCAGCTCTTGTTCGTCGGCTCCGGTGATCACCGTGCCCTGATCGGGCTCCACCCTGCCTGCGGTGAACAGCTTTGGCTGCGGAACAGAATGCACCACAAGGGTTCTCGCGGTCTGCGGCGGCTCGTAGATGCCGTCGACATAGGTGCTGCGGAATTTGATCGGGGCCGCACCGGGAGCGGGCACCAAGAAGCCGATGCCCTTGTGCTCTTTGCCCGATTCGATGTGGTAGGCGTCGTCCACGCCGATGATCTGGCGAGACACGCTGGCACTGGCCACCTTCAACCCGATGCGGTACGAGGTGTTCTTGTCGATGTCCTTGATCTTGCCCACATCCAGTGTCTGGGACGCGAACAGGATGTGGATGCGGAACGAGCGGCCCTTGCGTGCCACGTAGTCGAAGAGTTCCGCGTATTCCGGGTAGTCGGCCAGCATCAGCGTGAACTCATCGGCGACCACGAAGAGCGTCGGGATCGGCGGCAGATCGTGCCCCGCGGCGATGGCGTTCTCGTACTCCACCACCGAATTGAACGCACTGCCCTGAACCCGGCGACCGGCCTCGCGAAGCAGCGTCTCGCGACGGGCCACCTCACCCCGCAGGGTGTCGGCGAACCGGTCGGCCAGCGACTTCTTCTCGGCCATGTTCGAGATCACCGCGACAACCTGCGGGAAGTTCCGGAAGCTGTCGGCGCCGGCCTCACCCTTGAAGTCGGCATAAATGACGATCAACCGGTCCGCCGAATGAGTGGTCAACAGCGACAACAGAATCGACATCAGGGTCTGCGACTTGCCGGAACCGGTCATACCGATCATCAGGCCGTGCGGACCCATGCCGCCCTCGGCTTCGTCCTTGAGGTCGAAGTACAGCGGTTCGCCGGTCGCGGTGACACCGATCGGCACCCGCAGCTCGTCGTCGCGGCGACGCGGTGCCCACAGCGTCGGCACATCAAGCTGCGACGCATCCGGAACACCCAGCAGCGTCGTGAATGTGGCGCCACGAGTTGCCGCTGAGCGCAGCCCGGTGTGGGTGGGGTTGGAGTCCCAGCGTGACAACTGACGGGCCAGGTGGGCAGCCTCGTCGGCGTACAGCTGATCCGCGTTGTCGATGTAGGGCTGCCAGCCGCCGGTCTGCCAGCGTTGGATGGCCCCGTGCGCGACGCGCAGAATCGGCTTTTCCGGATCTGAATACTGTTCGCGGTTGGGTGCCGTGCTGCTGCGGTGCACGACGGTGACCCCGACCCGGCCGATCGCCAACGCCGAGGCGTTCACGTCGTAGTCGGGATCGTCGACGATGATCAACAGGTGCCGCAGCGCATCGGACGGCCCCCCGGTGAATGCCGGGCGATCGGCCAGCGCCGGGCCCAACATCAAGACCAGCTCATCGGGGTTGGTGGCCAGGAAGCGGGCGGGCCCTACGCCATCCGCCTCTCCGGGAATATCGATGTGCGGCAACCACTTCAGCCAGGACCAGTCGTGGTTCTCCAGATCGCGGGTAGCCAGCGCCACCCCCAGCACCGTCGGGTCGTGCCAGGTCACCGCCTGAGCAACCCAGGCCCGCAGCGCGCCTTGCACCTCATCCGGCTCGCCCAGGACGGTGATCCGCGAGACCTTGGTCAGATCGATTCCGGTGGGCACATCGCGCACCGTGCGCTGGGTGTCCAGCAGGCTGCGTAATGCGCTGTGCGACACAGGCTCCAGATCGATCTCGTCGGCCGCGTCCTGAACCCGTACCGCGGTGGCCAGCGGAACCTGGTGACGCCCGGCCCGCAACACCAAGAAGTCGGGATCACGCGGGTCACGTTCCCACTGACGGCGAGATCCGGGCACCGTGGCCAGCTCCGCCGGCTCGGGATGGGACCAGTGCGCTGCCGCCCGCTGCTGGGCAGCCTGGGTGCGGATGTTGTCCCGCACCACCGACAGGTAACGCAGGTAGTCGGCGCGTTCGGCATCGACCTCCTCGGTGCGCATCTTGTTGTCGTTGCCGCGATAGAGCGCGGTTGCCGCCAACAGCAACACGAATGGGAAGAACAGGGTCTGCGGGGAAATCACCTTCATCCCGGTGGCGACCAGCGCGACGATCATGCCGACGATCAGGATCACGATCACATAGGGCATCGCGCGCCGCAGAAATGACGGCGGAATCACTCGGGGCAGTTCGGGAGGCGCCTCGATGGTGATGGTGCCCTGGCGGGTACTCGGTGCCGCCAGCCGCCGGCGCGCTTCGAAGATCAGTCGGCTCATCGGGGTCCTCCTTCGGCCGACACCGGACGACCGGGCCTGCTGTCGGGCGCCAAACCGTCGTGTGCGAGCAACGCGTCGGCGCGCGATAGCGTCGGGCCCGTCGCGAACAGCGACAGTATCGACCATGGAATAGGAACGGGTGTTGGGGTTAGGCCAAGGGCCTCAACGGTTTTGCCGCGTCCGGCGGCTCCGTTCTCGGCCTCGTTGTCGATGCCGTAGCGCACTCCAGTGTCGGAGATCCAAAACAGCGAGCCAGTGCCCGGCGAGGTCGCGCTACCACCGACGGTCTGAGTGAAATAGCCAGTGCCCGGTGCCAGGGCGACCCGGGTGGCTATCCCTTGGGAGCCACCACCTATCAGGTTCACGGTGCGAACCGCGTCGGGCACCGGCAACCCAGAGCCGGCCAGCAGGCTCAGCGAGCTGCTTGCGGCCCCTGCCGGCTTGCTCCAGTAGGCACAGGTGACGGGATCTTTGGTCGCGTCGACGAGAGACACCTGGCGGTCGGGAAAGCGCGTGGTATCCAGCATCCGTGACACCGGCAGCTTGGCCACCTCATCGGCGCCGAGCCGCGGCGGTTGGTCCAGGCCATAGGAATTGGTGTTACGCAGGATTGCGGCGAGCACCGGCGAGATCGGTTGCAGGCCATCGGGCAACACCGCGTAATGCCGCAGGCTGCCCGGATCGACGGCGTAGGACGTCACTACCGCCCCGATCGGCGCCGGGACTGGGTAGTTCGCCGGGGTGCCGGCGTTCGGAATGCCCGGCGCGGTCAGTGGCGGCGCTTCGGGTATCGCATTGAACAGCCCCGCGGCGATGGGCCGCGGTGTGGGCACGTCGACACCGAGGCCCAGTGCGTTGGTGACCGCGTGGTTGGCCAGGTCGATCTGGCTGCGCTTGCCATCCCACAGCAGCCAGGTGCTGGCGCCCTTGTCACCGGTGAACTCGACCAGGATCGCCTGGCCGGACGCGATCGCGGCGGCACGTGCGCCGCTGCTGTCGGGCGTTCCGGCGATCACGGTGACACCGGTGCTGTGCACAGCGTGCGACCCCTGGGCGGCCTGGTTGACCGCATCGCAGACTGTCCAGTTCGCGTCATGAGATGTGTTCTGCACCATACGTTCTGGCGCGCCCGGAATACCGATCAGGTTGCCACGCGGAAACCGGTCCAGCTCATTGCTTTTCACCGTGGCGGGGTTGACCGGCTTGCCGACGATCAGCCGGGCCGAGGTCAGATTCAACACGGGGTGCAGGTCGTCACCCACCCGCACGTACAGTGCGGCGGTCGACCGATCGGCAAGCACCGCATTGGTGCCCGCCTGCCCGTTGGGCCGGATCATGGAGAACACGAAGCAACCCGCCAAGCCGGTGATCAGAATGACCGCGCCCATCAGCACCGCACGCGACTGGGTACGCAGCGGGTCGACCAGCATCCTGGTGTCGTGCAAGGCGATTCCGGCAGCGATACGGCGCATCACGAAGCGCCAGCCGGTCACTTGGTGCCGAGTGACGAAACCGCGGCGATAGATCACCTTGTCGGGATTGTCATTCACAGGGGTGCGTGAGGAGAACGATCGCCGATCGTCCTGCGGCTCCGGGTTGGTCATGCCGGCACCGAGAGCCCCAGGCCGCGCAGCAGCGGCTCTACCGAATTACTGACGTCCCGGTCGGTGATCGTCATCAGCTCCTCATCGGTGAACGCACCGGTTCCCGCCTGTTCTGAATGGTCCAAGCGGAATTCGCGCTCCTCCTCGGAGCGCTCGACGATGTTTCGGACGAAACGGCCGTTACCCGCGATGTCGAGGTTGCGACGCTCGATTCCGTTGGAGTCGGGAGTGCTGGCCGTCGCCAATTTAGCGAACAGCCCCTCCATATGGTCGAGCGCGGATTTCTCGAAGATGCTGTCTCGCTGCTCGGCCATCGTGTGCGCGATCTCCACCAACTCGTGGGAGTTGTAGGACGGGAAGGTGATGTTGCGGGTGAACCGCGACCGCAAACCCTCGTTGGTGTCCAGGAACTTGTCGAGGTCTGCCCGGTAGCCCGCGATGATCACCACCAGCCGGTCGCGGTCGTTTTCCATGCGGGCCAGCAGCGTGTCGATGGCCACCAGCCCGAAGTCGTTCTTGGCGCCGGTGGCCACCAGGGCGTAGGCCTCGTCGAGGAACAAGACCCCGTCCAGCGCGCTGTCGATGATCGCGTTGGTCTTGGCTTCGGTCTCGCCGATGTGCTGACCGATCAGGTCGGCGCGGTGCACCTCTCGGATGTTTTCCCGCTTCAATAGGCCGAGGCCGCAATAGATTTTGGCGACCACCCGCGCGATGGTGGTCTTACCGGTCCCGGGCGGTCCGGCGAAGACCAGGTGGTGGGCGCGTTGCGCAACCTGGAGCCCGCGCTGCTTGCGCACCAGTTCCATCGCGACCGAGCTCTTGAGCCGCGATACCTGGTTTTTCACTTCCTCCAGGCCGATGAACTCGGTGAGCTGGCGTTCGGCCTCGTGCAGCAGCACGGCTTTGCGTTCATGGGCAGCGGGGTCGACAAAGTCCTCGGCGCTGGGCTCGGTTTCCAGGTCCCAGGGATCGGTGCGGGCCTCGATGCGGGCCGCATTGGTGGTCACAATCCCGAAACTGGTGTCGGACAGCGCCTTTTCGACCTGTTCGTTCTCGGGGTGTGCGGCATACAAGTCCTGCAGGACCTCGCTGGCCGACTCTTCGTCGACGTGCACGCGCAGCACGAGCGCCTTTGCTAGCGCCCCATCGATGGCGGCCACTTCGACCGGGCCCTCGGGCTCCTCGAGATAGGACAGCGCGGGGGCGAACATGCCCAGCCGCGCCAGCGCGGTGCCCAGGGCGATTTTGGCCGCGTGCGCGTAGGCCTCGTCGAGATCGGAGTCGTTGACGATCGGGGTCAGCAGCTTGACGACGTCGGACCAGCGCTCGGCGCGATAGTTGATGACGACCGAGATCCACCGCGCCTCACGCCAGCTCGGCCGGCGCGCGGTGAGCGCGGTGACGATCTCGTCCGCCTCGGCAAACCGCCCCTCCGTCGCCAGCGCCGCGGCATAGCCGAGATGGAAATCGTCGGTGTTGGTGGCGCGGAACCGCAGATACAGCCCACTGTCGTAGCGGAAGCCCAAGGCGCCGGGCGCCAAGTCGACCTGCCGCTGCAGCACACCTGAGGTGGCCGCGGTGCGCGACACCGCCTCGAGCACACGGAAGGACGCATCCCCGGCGGCGGCGAGCCCGGTCCATGCGTCGCACTGGTCATGGGCGACGCGGGTCAGCGCCGTGAAGCCGGAACGGGCGGCGGCGAGATCGGCCGGACGCTGGCGTTGGTAAACCGAGATGCCGAGTGCCCGGAGACACGTAGCAAACCGGCTGACGACGTCGGCATCGACTCTGCTGTCCAACCGAGAAGTGCCCGGCTGGACTGCGAGCACACCACTATCACCGCGTTCCACGGCCGCTTTTTCCCATGAAGATAGTCTCCCCTAACTTAATTTGCTGAAGTTAGCATTGCATAAGCTAACTGTCGAGGTTTCCGGACCCGGGTGACGAAACACTCGTCGGCCCTCGCGGAGGCTCTGACCATGGCGTTCCGCGTGATCACCGGCCCACCTCTCCAGTTATGACGTTGGCCGCAACCACCTTGGCGGCAACCCTTACTGAAAATCATGTCCATCAGCACACTTGTCGCTGTCGGCTGAGCGGAGTGGCATGCAGGACCGGCGCGCTCATAGCAACGACTCCTTACCGATCGGGGCGAACGCGTGATACCCGCCGAGACTGGCGGACGGCTCAGCAAGCACGCAAGTACTAGTCGGCCACCGCAGCGGAAAAGTTCCCCGCCAGCAGGTTTCGCCAGCGCACGCATCCCCCAAACACACTCAAATATTGCTTTCATGCAGAAAACTAGTCGGGCTCGCTGTGGTGCGCACGACCCTTGGCAGAATCTTCGCCGGGCTGCCAAGTACCAGGCAGCATCGGGACAGACGGTCCGCCGCCATACTCATCACCGGCTAGCGTCGCCAACCCCGCCGCCTCTGCGGCGCCCTTGCGGACCGTCCCAGCAAACCCCAGAGCACCCGCGCCCCGGTCCGACGCTGCGGTCGGTGCGACCTCGGCGGCTGATAGCCCGGGCCTTGCCCCATCTTCATCTTCGGAGTGCAGGAATTCGTAACGGTAGCCAGGCTGGTGGCCCCGCATCGCCGTCCGGCGGCGCCGACGTGCCCTACTCTCTTCCCTCGCGGCTGCCGCTGCTGCCACGAGGGCCGCGGCCGAATCGGGCTCCGGAGCCTTGCGCTGTGCACCGCTGCTCATTCCCGCGCCGGTGCCAATGCCGGGGCCTCCTGCCAGGTACGGGTACGCGGCGCGCTCGGTGCCGGCGGGTGGCGGTGGGGATCCGGCCGCCGCCGTCGAGGCCGGCGCGGATGCCGGAGCCGAAGACGGGGCAGCAGAGGGCGTCGGGGCCGCGGCACTCGCAGCAGATGGGCTACTTGTCACCGCCAGCGCCCTGGGTGCCTCGGGCAGTGGTGCGGCCGGGGCCGCGGCGGAGGCGGGTGGGATCGCGGCCAGCGAAGCCAGGCTCGCGAGGGCTCCCGCAAACCCCAGGGTGGAAGTCGCGACGAGGATCGCGATTTGGGGCGCGAAGGCTTGAATGGCCTCGAGAGCGTGGCCGAGCTCATCGGCGATGAGGGGCCCGATGTCGGCCAACAGGTGGGTGATCGCCCCGATCGGGTCCGTCTGAAAATCCTTCAGGTCGCGTGCGAAAGTCTTGAATATCTCCAGGAATCGGTTTATCCACCAACTCAGTTGGTAGGGGTTGCCGGAATCATCGTCGACGATGTCGTCGCCGCCGTCGCCGTCGCCGCCACTGTCGTCGTCGGCGTGCAAGATGACCGGCGCCGGATCAGCCTGCGGTGCCGCGGCCAGCGCGGTGGTGGCGACCGCTTGGTAGGTGGACATCGTGGTGGCGGCCTGAACCCACATCCGCGCATAGTCGGCCTCGTTCACCGCAATCGGGATGGTGTTGATCCCGAAAAAGTTGGTCGCCGTCAACACGCCGTGGACGACGTGATTGGCAGCCAGCTCCGGCAGGGCCGGCATCGCGGCCAACGCCACGGTGTAGGCGGCGGCAGCCGTCGCGTGCTCGGCAGCCATCGACGCACTGTCGGCGCTGGCCTTCGCCAGCCACGCCAAGTAGGGCCCATGTGCGCTCACATACGCCTCGGCGCTCGGGCCCTCCCACGCGCCGCCCTGTACCGCCGCCAACGTCGCGCCGAGTTCGTCTGCGGTATGGGCATATTCCGCACTCAATGAACTCCATGCGCCGCTGGCCGCCAACAGACTGCCGGGCCCCGGCCCGCTGCTCAGCAACGCGGAGTGAACCTCAGGGGGCGATGCCATCCAGATCGGCCCGGTCATTCTCGGCCGTCCGCGATCAAAGGCGGCACCGCCGGCGATGCGACTAATCCATCGGACAGAACCGGTAGTGCCATACCAGGACTCCTCACCGGGGCGAGTCAACGACGCCTGGGTGTAGATGGCGCACGTATTAACCCCGTTAGGAGTCGGGTGGCAGTCCGAAAAAGTTCCGGCTCACGTTCAACTCATTGAAAGTTCTGAGAAAGCCACCCACGAGACTGCTCGTGTGGCTAGGCCCTGACGGCGCTGACCAGGGTGTTGCGCGCAATCATCGGCCCCGCTTCGGTTTCCGGTCCGGGAACGGGGCGGCCGACCGCACGCAGGTAGTCGGCCAAGGGGGTGCCGACCGCGGTCCATCGGTGCCGGCCGAACCATTCGGTGGCCGGGGCGTGCTGCTCGTTGTAGACCAACTGGAAGAACACCCGCTTGTCGCCCTCGGCGGCGGCGGCACGTTCCTCTTCGACGGCGGCCTCGAACTCGTCGGGCTGCAGCGGCGCGCCATCCTCGACGGCGACATGGCTGCCGGGGCCCGCCAGGCCATCGATACCGGTGAACAGCTGCTCCTGCGCGGCGGCCGGGAGATAGATCAGCAGACCCTCGGCAATCCAGGTCAAGGGCAAGGCGGGATCGAAACCGCTGTCCCGCAACGCTTGTGGCTAATCTTCCCGCAGGTCAACAGCGATCTCGCGCCGCTCGGCGCGCGGCTGGTCGCCGTGGCCGCTGAGCACCTCACGCTTGAAATCGAGGACTTGCGGGCGGTCCAGCTCGAAGATCGTCGTCGCGGCGGGCCAGTTCAGACGGTAGGCGCGCGAGTCGAGTCCGGCTGCCAGGATGACTACCTGCCGCGCACCAGCCTCGGCGGATCGCAGGAAGTACTCGTCGAAGTATTTCGTGCGAGCGCCTTGGAAGTTGACGAAATGGTCGCCGAAGTCGGCGCTCTTGAGTGGGTGGTCGGGTTCCTTGCCGTCGAGAACGTCCGCCGACGAACCACCGACGGCTCGGCAGAAGATCTCCGCATACGGGTCGACGACCAAGGGGTTGGGCTTTTGCGCCTCCAACGCCCGCGCGGTCGCTACGAATAACGCCGTCGAACCGACGCTTGTCGTGATGTCCCAGCTATCACCTTCGCTACGCATCCCGAGGACATTACGCCGCCGCGCATGCGCATCAGCCGTCGCTGTTGTGAGCCCCGTCGCTGTCTTCGGGGGCCCAGGTCCCCGGGACCATCGGCATGCTGGGGCCGCGCCTAGACCAATGGGCGTCCCGTCCTGATCCGGCGGTCCACGTCCCAGAGCAGGATGTTGAACGGGAACTGTCGGACGAACCGCGGCAGAAGCCCGTTCACCGTTCGCAATAGCGCAATCAGCCGGTCGAACCGACGCTGTTTGGCGGCGTCCCACGGCAGCCGCATTTCGTCGCGGAACCGTTGCGGCAAAAACCCGGCGGTGATCAGCAGATTGAAACTGTCCAGCCGACGCTGCAGCCGGCGCGGCAGCGCCACCCCGCGCACGCGACCCGCGGCGATCGGATACAGGTAATCCCGAACGGCGTCGTCGATGTGCACCTTGCTCAGCGACTCCTGCCAGTACCGGTCGAAGGCCGCCCGGTCCGTCGGCCACATTGCCACCGGCACCTGCAACGTGGTGGCCAGCGTCATGCCCTCGCGGTAGTGCCGATCGGCGTTCTCGCCGTCCAGCTCACCGATGAAAATCCGGTAGATGTCGACCCCGCCCTTGTACAAGCACGCCCCCACCCACAGTTGCAGGTTGAGGTCGAAAGCGTGGTATTGCACTGGACTTTCGGCGGTGGAGTAGACCTGCGCGTGCGCCTTGTTCACTGCGCGGCGAAAGGCGTCCTTTTGCCCGTCGCTGCCGCCGGTGGCCACCGCCAGGTAGGTGAAGGTCGTCCGCGCCCGTTTGATCGGATGCAGATCGACCCGACCGCTTTCGACCCGACTCTCCATCACCCCATAGCCGACGCCCGGTAGCGCCAGCTGCATGATCACGTTGGCCGGACCGGCCAACAGCGCCACACCCATCAGGCCTTCGTCGATGCCCAGCCTGCGCCCGCGGCGTGCGCGCCGTGGCCGGGGCGGGTCGGAGACCGGGCGCTCGACATGCGGAATCGGCCGGTCAACGGCGTGCTGAATCGCCATCCGAAAACCTTTCCGACGGTCGTGCGCTAAATGTGACAACGATTGTTTCCTGATATTGTCCGGGCATCGCGACGGTGTCAAGATGGTGCTCATGGTGGAGACCCCAAGCGAGCGCCCCTACCGCGGCGTCGAGGCTCCCCGGCGACTGGCCGAGCGCCGTGGCCGACTGCTGGCCGCCGGCCTGGACTTACTGGGCGCCGACCAGCAGGATGTCTCGGCGTTGACGGTTCGCGCCGTCTGTGGCCGCGCCGGCCTGACCCCTCGTTATTTCTACGAAAGCTTCAGCGACAGGGACGGGTTCGTGGGCGCGGTCTTCGACTGGGTGATCGCCGACCTCGCGGCCACTACCCAGGCCGCAGTGGCGGCGGTGCCGACGCAGGAGCAGACCCGCGCCGGCATGGCCAACATCGTGCGGACCATCGTCGGAGATGGCCGCATCGGGCGCCTGCTGTTCAGCACCCAGCTCGCCGATGCCGTGATCGTGCGCAAGCGCGCCGAATCGAGCGCGCTGTTCGCGATGCTGTCCGGCCAGCATGCCGGCGAGGCGCTGCGGATGCCGGCAAACGATCGGATCAAAGCGGGCGCGCACTTCGCGGTGGGTGGCGTCGGACAGATGATCAGCGCTTGGCTGGCCGGGGACGTACGACTGGAGCCCGACGAGTTCGTCGAGCAGCTGGCGTCGCTGCTCGACGAACTCGCACATCCGAGGCTGTACGGCCTCAGGGGAACAACGGGAGCTGCCAGAGCCGCATCTTCGGATCCAGGAGCCACAGGCGCATCATGGTGAGTCGCAAAATGCGATGCGCTCCGGTGATCATGAAAATCGCCAGCGGCACCTCGATGCCCAGCGCCGTGACCACCGACAACCAGACATCATTGGGCCCGGCGGTCATCAGGTCGAACCACGCGTCGCAGATCAGCAGCACGCCCGAGGTGAACGCCGCAAACATCAGCAGCTGGCGGCGAAAGTAACCGAAAGCCGCTGTCGCCACCATGAAGCTGGCCAACAGGATGTCGAAGCCGACCCAGGTCGCGGGCCAGTTGTGCGCGACGTAGTTGTCCGGCAACGTCAGGGAGAGATAGACCAGCCACGGAATCATCGCGATCGAGCCACCGACCATCAGGCCCAGTCGGATCCGCCGTATCCGCGCCAGCAGCATCGGGTCGATCACTTCGCTGAGCGGTGCTTCCAGTCGCGTGATCAGGTCGCGCCGCTGCTCGGGTGTCAGCGCATCGATCTGCTCATCGGTCAAAATGCCGTCGGTCATCACGAACTCCCCGGCTCGGCCACGGTTGTGCCGATTAGCGTACGGCCTGCTCCCGGGGTCGCCGGTCGGCCGCCGTCCTGGGAACAGCCTGGGCATCGCCGGCACCGAACTCCTTTACCCAACAGGCGAACTCAAGCGTTACGCCGTCGGGGTCCAGAAAATAGAAGGAGCGCACGTACACACCGGGATGCAGCGTCGCGGAAACCTGCATCTCGCTCTCGTCGTGGTTGAGTATCGGGCCAACCCGAACACCCTTGTCCTTGAGTCGCTGCCGGTATGCGTCGAACTTCTCGGCCGGTACATGAAAGGCGAGATGGTTCATCGTGCTGACGGCGCTGGTGATGTCTCCGATGCCGGGGATGGCGTCCGGGGACGAGATGCCGGGCACCCGATCGGGCCCATCGGCGAACCAGAAGAACGCGACACAGTCGCCGTTGCCGGCGTCGAAGAAGAAGTGCTGGCCGGCGCCACCGGGCAGATCAAGCGATTTGATCAGCGGCATGCCGAGGACGTTGCTGTAGAAGTCCACGGTGCGAGCCATGTCGGAACACACCAGCGCAACATGATTGATCCCACCGAGTTCGAACTCGGTGTTGGCGTTGTCCGGCTTGATCATGTTGCGGCTCCCATCGATTGGTGGGCCTGGCCAAGATGCAAAACTGAATCTAACATCAGATTCAGTTTTGCTCCAGGGGAGGAACATCAAGTGTCGATCGCCGCGGAACCCAACGGCCGGGGAAACCGGCCTGCCGAGTTCCCGACACACCGCGGCAGGCGGACGCAGGCCGCGATCGACACCGCCGCGCGAACGGTCATCGCGCGCAAAGGAATCCTGGCGACGACCATTGCCGACATCGCCGCGGAAGCGGGCCGCTCGTCGGCATCCTTCTACAACTATTACGACTCCAAAGAGGCGATGGTCCGCCAGTGGGCGCTGCGTTTCCGCGACGAGGCCAACGAGCGCGCGCGCTCGGTCACCGGGCATGGCCTGTCCCATCGTGAACGTGCCCACGAGGCCGCCGCCGCGCATTGGCGCACCTACCGCAACCAGCTCGCCGAGGTGATCAGCGTTTCTCAGCTGGCGATGGTCAACGACGATTTCGCACAGTACTGGGCTGAAATCTGCGATATCCCAATCTCTTTCATCGCCGAGACGGTCCGACGCGCCCAAACCAAGGGCTACTGCGCGGGCGATGACCCGCAACTGATCGCCCAGGCGATCGTGGCGATGTTCAACCAGTTCTGCTACATCCAGCTCAGCCGGGCCGACTCCGACACGCTCGACGACCAGGCCTGCATCCAGACCCTCGCCAATATCTACTACCGGGCGATCTACTCGAAGGAAGGTCGCTGAATTGACGCGTAATGGCGGCAGTGCAGGGGTTATCCGCGAGTTCGTCGGCCTGCCGTCGCCCACCGCCGGGCGGGCCGGTGCGGGCGGACATCCCTGCCAAGGGCTGTACCACCGCGGCGTGGGACGCAAGCCGAAGGTGGCCATGATCGCCACGCACTACCAAATCGACTTCTCCGAGCACTATCTCGCCGACTACATGGCGATCCGGGGTATCGGATTCCTCGGCTGGAATACCAGGTTCCGCGGCTTCGAAGCCAACTTTCTGCTCGACCACGCGCTGGTCGACATCGGCGTCGGGGTGCGCTGGCTGCGGGAGGTCCAAGGAGTGGATACGGTTGTACTGCTGGGCAATTCGGGGGGCGGGTCATTGATGGCCGCCTATCAGTCACAGGCCGCCGACCCGAATGTGACCCCGCTGCAAGGCATGCGGCCTGCGGTCGGGCTGACCGAGCTACCGCTCGCGGACGGCTACGTCGCCACCGCAGCTCATCCCGGACGCCCCGAGGTGCTGACCGCCTGGATGGACGCCTCCGTTGTCGACGAACATGATCCCGTCGCCAGCGAACCCGGACTCGACCTGTTCAACGAGATCAACGGGCCGCCATACTCGCCGGAGTTCATCGCCCGCTACCGCACTGCCCAGACCGCACGCAACCACGCCATTACCGACTGGGCCGAGATGGAGCTCAAACGTGTTCGCGCCGCGGGGTTTTCCGACCGGCCGTTCTCGGTCATGCGAACCTGGGCCGATCCCCGCATGGTCGATCCCGGCATCGAGCCCACCAAACGTGCGCCCAACCAGTGCTACGCGGGCGTGCCGGCCAAGGCCAACCGCTCGGCCCAGGGCATCGCCGCGTCCTGCACACTGCGTAACTGGCTGGGCATGTGGAGCCTGCGGGTGGCGCAAACCCGGGCCGAGCCGCACCTGAGCCGCATCACCTGCCCCGCCCTGGTGATCAACGCCGAGGCCGACACCGGAGTGTTTCCGTCTGACGCCCAACGGATCTACGACGCGCTGGCCGGCACCGACAAGTCGCGGGCCTCGATCGAAACCGACCACTACTTCACCACCCCGCGCGCGCGTAGCGAGCAGGCGGATACCATCGCCAGGTGGATCAGCAAGCGGTGGCGCTGAGAGTTCTCGCGCACTTCGTTCCCGGTGACAAAGTCCTCGATTTCCTTGCTGCCGAGGCAAATTGGCTCGATATTCGATGGTGTGCCGCGGATGACGACACCGGCTTCTACCGCGAGCTGCCCGAAGCCGACGTGATTTGGCATGTACTACGACCGTTGTCAGGCGCCGACCTGCGCCGCGGGGAACGGCTGCGGCTGGTGCACAAACTCGGCGCCGGGGTGAACACTATCGACGTCGCGACCGCGACGAGCTGCGGCATCGCGGTCGCCAACATGCCCGGCGCCAATGCGCGGTCGGTGGCCGAGGGAACGGTGCTGTTGATGCTCGCCGCGTTGCGCAGACTGCCGGCGCTGGACCGTGCCACCCGGCAGGGGCTTGGCTGGCCGCTCGATCCCGAACTGGGCGAGACGGTCCGCGACATCGGCGGCTGCACCGTCGGTCTGGTGGGCTACGGCAATATCGCCAAGCGGGTGAGCGAGATCGTCGAAGTCATGGGCGCCACCGTCGTGCACACCAGCACGCGCGACGACGGGCACCCCGGCTGGCGGCGGCTGCCCGAGCTGCTGGCCGTTAGCGACATCGTCTCGCTGCACCTACCGTTGACGGCGGACACCCACCATCTGCTCAACCGGGATGCGATCGCCTTGATGAAGCCCAGCGCGGTGCTGGTCAATACGTCACGTGGGGCCATCGTCGACGAAGACGCCCTCGTCGGCGCGCTGCGCGACCGACGGCTGGCCGCCGCGGGTCTCGACGTTTTCGAGGTTGAGCCGGTGGCCTCCGACAGTGCGCTGTTTGACCTGGACAACACCGTGCTGTCACCGCACGTCACCTGGTATACCGCCGACACGATGCGGCGCTATCTGGTCGAGGCCGTAGCCAACTGCCGCCACTTGCGCGACGGCGAGCCCCTGGCCAATGTGGTCAACCAACCGACCGGTTATTAGATTGATGAGTGCTTGGCCGAAACGAACCCCGAAAGAATGGGAAGGCGACCAATGCCGATCGCAATAATTCCTGAGCATCAAGACCTGGCGGACTCGGCGCGCTCCCTGGTGGCGCGCGTCGCGCCGTCGGAGGTGTTGCATGCGGCGATGGAAACCCCGGTCGAGAACCCGCCGCCGTACTGGCAGGCGGCCGCCGACCAAGGCCTGCAAGGCGTTCACCTGTCCGAGTCCGTCGGCGGCCAGGGTTTCGGCCTGCTCGAGCTGGCCATCGTGCTGGCCGAGTTCGGCTACGGCGCCGTGCCCGGGCCGTTCGTGCCGTCGGCGATCGCCAGCGCGCTGATCGCAGCGCACGACCCGCAGGCCAAGGTGCTCGCCGACTTAGCGTCCGGCGCGGCCATCGCGGCCTATGCGCTTGATTCCGGGCTGACCGCCACTCGGCAGGGGTATCCCGGTGAGGAAGTGCTGGTGATCCGCGGCGAAGTCCGCGCGGTGCCGGCCGCGGCGCAGGCATCCATATTGGTGCTCCCGGTGGCGATCGAGAGCCGCGACGAGTGGGTGGTGCTCCGCGCCGACCAGCTGGAGATCGAGCCGGTGAAAAGCCTTGACCCGTTGCGTCCGATCGCGCATGTGCGGGCGGATGCCGTCGAACTCGGCGATGATGCCGCATTGAGCAACCTGACCATGACCACCGCGTACGCGCTGATGTCCACGCTGCTGTCCGCCGAGGCGATCGGTGTGGCGCGCTGGGCGACCGATACGGCGGCGCAATACGCCAAAATCCGGGAACAGTACGGCAGGCCGATCGGCCAGTTCCAGGCCATCAAGCACAAGTGCGCGGAGATGATCGCCGACACCGAACGGGCCACCGCCGCGGTGTGGGACGCTGCCCGCGCGATCGACGATGCCGGCCAAAACGATGGGGACATCGTTGCTTCCGGAGTCGAGTTCGCCGCCGCCGTGGCCGCGACGCTGGCGCCCGCGGCCGCCCAGCGCTGCACGCAGGACTGCATTCAGGTGCATGGTGGCATCGGCTACACCTGGGAGCACGACACCAACGTGTACTACCGCCGGGCGCTGATGCTGGCCGCCTGCTTTGGTCGCAGCTCGGAATACCCCCAGAAAGTGGTTGACACCGCGACCACCACCGGCATGCGCGCGGTGGACATCGACCTGGATCCCGAGACCGAAAAGCTGCGTGACGAGATCCGTGCCGAGGTCACCGCGTTCAAAGCGATGGATCGGGAGCCTCGCACGGTGGCGCTCGCCGAGGGTGGCTGGGTCTTGCCGTATCTGCCGACGCCCTGGGGCCGGGCATCGGGGCCCATCGAGCAGGTCATCATCGCCCAGGAGTTCGCCACCGGACGGGTCAAACGGCCGCAGGTCGGCATCGCCGCGTGGATCATTCCGTCGATCGTCGCGTTCGGAACCGAGGAGCAAAAGCAACGCTTCCTGCCGCCGACCTTCCGCGGCGAAATGATCTGGTGCCAGCTGTTCTCCGAGCCGGGCGCCGGATCGGACCTGGCCGGGCTGACGACAAAGGCGACCCGGGCCGACGGCGGCTGGCGCATTACCGGCCAGAAGATCTGGACCACCGCCGCGCAGTACTCGCAATGGGGTGCACTGCTGGCAAGAAGTGAGCCCAGCGCTCCAAAACACAATGGCATCACGTACTTCCTGCTGGACATGCGCAGTGAAGGCGTCACGGTCAAGCCGCTGCGCGAGCTCACCGGGAACGCAATGTTCAACACCGTCTACATCGACGACGTGTTCGTGCCCGATGAGTGCGTGCTCGGCGAGGTCGATCGCGGCTGGGAGGTCAGCCGCAACACGCTGACCGCCGAGCGGGTGTCGATTGGCAGCAGCGATGCGAACTTCCTGGCGACCCTGCCCCAGTTCGTCGAGTTCGTTCGCGAGGGCCAATTCGACCAGGTCGCGCAACACCGGGCCGGACAGTTGATTGCCGAAGGGCACGCGGCCAAGGTGCTGAACCTGCGCTCGACGCTGTTGACGCTGGCCGGCGGCGACGCCATGCCGTCCGCGGCGATCTCCAAGCTGTTGTCGATGCGCACCGGACAGGGGTACGCCGAATTCGCGGTGTCCTCATTCGGGACCGACGCCGCGATCGGTGACCCGGATCAGCTAGCGGGCAAGTGGGGCGAGTATCTGCTGGCCAGCCGGGCTACCACCATCTACGGCGGCACATCGGAAGTGCAGCTCAACATCATCGCCGAGCGACTCCTGGGCCTGCCCCGCGACCCCTAAACAAAATCCATGCCGACCCGAGGCCGGTCTCGGGTCGGCATGGACGTCTTCAGAGGTGAGGCCACGCCGGTCTGAGATTGTCAGACCGGCGTGGTTTCCCCCTCAAAGGTCGGCCGGCCGACCTATGACTCTGGCAGGACGAGGCTGGCCGACCTCCCGCTATTGGTCACCACTGGTCACCACCAAGGGCGCCAAAAGCCTCCGTGACCCCAACCGTGGCCCCAGCCACCGTGACCCCAGCCGCGGCCAAAGCCTCCGTGACCCCCGTGGCCCCAACCATTGCCAAAGCCACCGCCGCGGCCAAAGCCTCCGTGGCCCCCGTGGCCCCAGCCCCCATGACCCCAACCGGGACGTTCCGCGAGCAAGCCAGGGCCAAGCGGTGCGCCCCCATGCGGCCCGGCGGTTTCGAAGCTTGTGGCGGGGGCGGGCGCCGGTGCGGCCTGCGCCGCGGGAATGCCGCCGAACAACATCGCGCCGGCCACCGCGCTGGCGCCGACTGCACCAGCGGCTGCGCCGCGGATCGATCGCAGTGAATTCATTTTGGTGAGCTCCTTCCGAGACCTCAGTTCCCCGACATTTCGAACGCTACTCATAAATAGCTAGGCGAACAATGGCAATAGCACTAATTCCAGCTGTGAATTTGTTGCCAGTCTCAGCTTTTCATCTATTGCAGATTTCCGTATCCGAGTATATCAATTTCCGCGTTTCCGTTAATACGCATTCGTGCCATGCATGATATTCGCCGGTACTGAGATCAGTACGCACTGATCGCATCAAATGCCTAGCTCAAACGTGTTCTACTGACCTACTGAAGTACGGATCCGTGCACTTCCGTAAATTATTACTGTCGTATTTGTGCACGCCCTCAACTAGTGATCCAGCCCACTGTTATTGCCGCTGAAAGATAAGCGGGCGGGCAAGGCTGGTGGGCTATGCGGTAGTCGATGCGCCACACAATTCTATTGCCTGCAGCTACTTTAGTAGAATTCGCGTTGCGAAAGCGCTGGTGAGGCCGCTCATCGCGGCCGGGCGACTTTCCGTGCGGCCGGTGACACCCGACGCCGCGCGACGCGACTTACGCTGGGGTCAGTGAGACAATCAGGAGACGTCGTGCAAGCACTGATCTACTGATTGGCACCCATTGGAGGGACGTCGCCGCAGTGAGCTTCAACCCCAGCAACATCGGACCCGGCGCCGGACCGATCCGCGCGCAGATGTCCGCTGCGACCCCTCCCGGAGATGGCGCGCCCACCGAACGCATCACCGGCTTCCGGCAGCCACGCCCCCAACGACTGGTTACCCAGCCGGTGGATCCCCAGCCACGAGAGCGGTCGGCAGGCGAGCAGCCGGCTCGGATCCAACGGACGCGTCGCACCGTCGACCTTCCGGCCTCGACCCACCGAGCCCTCGACATCTGGCAGCGGGAAGCCGCAGACCGCCTCGGTGTCGCGCGCGTGACGGGGCAAGAGGTGCTCACCGCGCTGATCGATCAACTGCTGGCCGACCCCAAACTCGCGACGCAGATCGTTCGCGCCATCCAGGACCGACGCTAAACCGCCTGGCGCTACTCGACTTCCATCTCGCGTAGCTCGCGCTTGAGGATCTTGCCGGTCGGGTTGCGCGGCAGCTCTTCGAGGAAGATCACTTCCCGCGGCACTTTGTAGCGGGCCAGGTGGTCGCGCACGTAGTGCTTGATTCCGTCTTCGTCGACGTCGGCGCTGTCCTTCTTGACCACGAACGCGCGCAGCCGGTGGCCGTACTCCTTGTCCTCGACACCGATCGCGGTGGCCTCAACCACGTCGGGATGCCCGCTGATCAGGTCCTCGATCTCGGCGGGGAAGACGTTCTCGCCGCCGGAGACGATCATCTCGTCGTCGCGCCCGCTGACGTACAGCAGGCCGTCCTCGTCGAAGTAGCCGACGTCGCCGGAGGACATCAGGCCGTCGATGATCTGCTTGTGACCGCCGCCCGTGTAACCCTCGAACGGGAAGGCATTGCCGACGAAGATCCGTCCGACGTCGCCCTGGGGCAACTCATTGCCGTTGTCATCGAGGATCTTGACCTTCACACCCTTGACCACCGGACCGACCGTCGACGCGTTCTTTTCCAGGTCCTCGGGCCGGGCGATGGTCGCAAAGGCGATCTCGGTCGAGCCGTACATGTTGTAGATGACCGGACCGACGTCCTTCAGTGCGCGGTTGGCGAGCTCGGCACCCAGTTGGGACCCGGACACGAAGATGATTTTGAGGCTGGACAGGTCGGGCTTGGTGTCCATCTTTTCCAGCGCATCGAGGATGCGGGACAACATGACCGGCACCACGACCATGGCCGTCACCTTGTGCTTCTCGATGTCTTCGAGCACCAGCGGTGGCTTGAACTTGCGCCGCAGCACCAGGGTCGAGCCCAGGAACATCGCGATGGTGGCGTGCAGATAACCCAGCGCGTGGAACATCGGCGCAGGCAACGAGGTGATCTCGTTCGCCTTGAACGGAACGTGCGACAGGATGCCGCCGACCGGTGCCAGGGTGGGCGGCGTGCTGCGGTTCGCGCCCTTAGGGGTCCCGGTGGTGCCGCTGGTCAGGATGATGATCGAGGCGTGCTTGTCGGCCTTGGGGGCGGGCTCCTTGCTACTGCGCTCGATCAGCTCGGCGAGCGTCTCGTCGGTGCTGCCCGACGGCTCGTCGCTGTCCGGGTTGACGCCGAGCGCCCGTAGCTTGCCCAGCTTCGGCTCCGCTTTGCTGACGGCCTTGGTGTACTCGTCGTCGTAGATGATGACCTTGGCGCCCTCGCGCTCAGAGACCTCTTTGATCTGCGGCCCGGAGAATTCGCTGTTGAGCAGGATGATGCGGGCGCCGACCCGGGCCGCGCCGTAGTTGGCGATGACGAACCAGCGGTGGTTGCGGGCCAGGATGGCGACGCCGTCGCCGCCCTTCACGCCCTTCTCGATCAGGCCATTAGCCACCGCGTGGGCGGCTTCATCGAGCTCCCGGTAGCTGAACGCGCCGTCTTCGTCGATCAGTGCGGCGCGGTCGGGGGTGCGCCTGGCGTTGTGCGAGGGCAGCATGCCGAACTCGCCCCACTTGGCGATGTCGGTCACCAACCCGGCGTAGTTCTGCGGCGCCTCCAGCCGAAACGCGCCCGATTCGAAGATTTTGCGCACGTAGTGCAATTCAGCCGCACCGCGTTCGACGTACTGCTGGAGCTTTGAAACGGCTTGCCCGGGCAGGCCAGGAAGGTTAGGCATAACCTCACCATATGTGACGCGGGTCGCATCGCGGCCAGGAAATTTTCCCGGAATTACGATGAACCTCATGACCGGTCCGGCGTCATTTGAGGTAGCCGGGCACCCGGTCACCATCACCCATCCGGACAAAGTCGTTTTCGAAGGCCGAGGCGGCACCAGGGCTTACACCAAGCTCGACCTGGTCCACTATTACCTCGCGGTCGCCGACGGCGCATTGCGCGGGGTAGCCGGCCGACCCATGATCCTGAAGCGCTTCGTCAAGGGCATCTCCGAAGAGGCGGTGTTCCAGAAGCGCGCGCCGACGAAGCGGCCGGACTGGGTCGACGTTGCCGAACTCCACTACGCGCGGGGCACGTCCGCAGCCGAAGCCGTCATCCACGACGCCGCCGGGCTGACGTGGGCGGTCAACCTGGGATGCGTGGACCTCAACCCGCATCCGGTGCTCGCCGACGACCTCGATCACCCCGACGAACTGCGCGTCGATCTGGATCCGATGCCCGGGGTCGAATGGCAACGGATTGTCGACGTGGCGTTGGTGGCCCGCGAGGTGTTGGAGGACTACGGCCTGGTCGCGTGGCCGAAGACGTCCGGGTCCCGCGGCTTTCACATCTACGCCCGGATCGCCCCGCGCTGGGAGTTTCGTGAGGTCCGGCTGGCCGCCCAGACCGTGGCCCGTGAAGTCGAGCGGCGGGTGCCCGACGCGGCCACCAGCCGCTGGTGGAAGGAAGAGCGCGAGGGCGTATTCGTCGACTTCAACCAGAACGCCAAGGACCGCACGGTCGCCTCGGCTTACTCGGTCCGGGCCACGCCGGACGCCCGGGTGTCGACGCCGCTGCACTGGGACGAGGTCGCCGACTGCCGACCGGAGGCGTTCACGATCGCCACCGTGCCCGACCGGTTCGCCGACATCGGCGACCCGTGGGCGGGGATGGACGGCGCGGTCGGGGACCTGGACCGGCTCCTGGTGCTGGCCGAGGAACTGGGCCCCCCGGAGCGGGCGCCGCAGGGTTCTAAAAAGCGTGCCGACGGCCGGCGCCAGTCGTCGAAGCCGCTCATCGAGATCGCCCGGACCAAGACCAAGGACGAGGCGATGGCCGCGCTGGACACCTGGCGCGACCGCCACCCCACCGTGGCCGGGCGGTTGCAGCCGGCCGACGTGCTGGTCGACGGCATGCGCGGGCCGAGTTCGATTTGGTACCGGATCAGGATCAACCTGCAGCACGTTCCGGTCGACCAACGCCCGCCGCAGGAGGAGCTGATCGCCGATTACAGCCCTTGGGTGGGGTACACACCGGCAGCTTCCCGGCAGCGTGCCGCGGGTGCGGGAGAATCGCCCCATGCCGGCGACTGATCAGGCCCTGGGTTTGCGCGAGCGCACGTAGCTCAAGACCGCGATGTACGACGAGTACTACCGCACCGTCAACGTCGTCGCCGAGTTGATCGGCCGCCGAATCGGCCGTGCCGCAGATGATTCGAGGTCCGCGTGTTCGCCGGTGCGCTGACCGGCGCCATGATGGCCGCCTTCGACGGCGCGCCGCAGACGGCCGCGACGATCCATCGGGCGCTGGACTTCGTGGACGCCGGCCTGCGGCTGGGCTGAGCGGCAAAACCGCGCGGCGATGCAGGTCAGAGTCGGCGACGCGATACTCTCACGCGATGCGACAGGGATGGACTCGGCGGGGGTTCTTGCAGCTCGCCGGTGCTGCGGCGGCGGCCGCGGCGGCCGGGGCGACCGGGCTCGCATCGGGGTGCTCATCGCCCAAGCCGACGCCGGGCGCCGCTGGCGGCGAAGGAGTGACCATCACCCATCTTTTCGGTCAGACCGTCATCAAGCAGCCGCCCAAGCGCGTCGTCAGTGCTGGCTACACCGAGCAAGACGATCTGCTCGCGGTGGGCGTCGTGCCGGTCGCGGTGACCAAGTGGTTCGGTGATCAGCCGTTCGCGGTGTGGCCGTGGGCCCAGCCCAAACTCGGCGGCGCGCAACCCGTGGTGTTGAACCTGGACAACGGAATTCCCGTCGACCAGATCGCTGGGCTGAAGCCCGACTTGATCGTGGCCATCAATGCCGGCGTAGACGCTGATATCTACCAGAAGCTGTCCGCCATCGCACCGACCGTCGCGCAGTCCGGCGGCGACGCCTTTTTCGAGCCGTGGAAGGACCAGGCCGGCACGATCGGCCAAGCGGTGTATCAGGCCGACCAGATGAAGTCGCTGATCGATGCCGTCGACAAGCAGTTCGCCGCCGTCGCCGAGAATCATCCGCAGTGGAAAGCCAAGAAGGCGCTGCTGTTGCAGGGCCGCCTGTTCCAGGGCACGGTGGTCGCCACCGCGGCAGGCTGGCGGACCGACTTCCTGAACCAGATGGGTCTGGTGATCGCCGACAGCATCAAGCCTTTCGTCACCGACCACCGCGCCGTCATCCCCCGCGATCAGATCAAAGCGGTGCTCGATTCCGCCGACGTGGTGATCTGGACGACCGAGAATCCGGACGACCAGAAGACGCTGCTGGCCGACCCCGAGATAGCGGGATCGCAGGCGACCGCGCAGAACCGCCACATCTTCACCACCAAGGACCAGGCCGGCGCGATTGCTTTCGCCTCGGTTCTGAGCTACCCGATGGTCGCCGATCAACTGCCCGCACAGATCGGCAAGGTCCTCGGATAGATCCCGCGGCGGGCCCGCCACTTTGAGCGTTCGCTAAGGCACCTCTGGCAGAGTTCGAAAATCCCGCGCCGCCCCCTCCCGCCTGCCCCGATTCCGGGGTTACCGTCGAGTAATGAGCGTGACGGATCTCCCTGCGGACCTGCCCACCGAACTAGTCGGCAATGTCGTTCTCGACTACGGCGATCAGGCCCTCTTGGTGCAATGTGGCAGCACCGCTGAGGTATTGGCCTGGGCGGACGCGTTGCGTGCGGCGGCGCTGCCCGGCGTGCTCGACATCGTTCCCGCCGCCCGCACCGTGCTGGTCAAGCTCGACGGCCCCCGGTACCAGGGAGTCATCCGTCAGCGGCTACGAAAACTGCGGGTCACCGCCGATCCGCCCGCCCCGGCCGAGCTCACCGCCGACGTGGTGATCGACGTCGTTTACGACGGCCCGGACCTCGCCGAGGTCGCCGGCCACACCGGACTCACCACCGCACAGGTCATCAATGCGCACACCGCCACCTTGTGGCGAGTCGGATTCAGCGGATTCGCACCGGGTTTCGCGTACCTGGTCGACGGCGACCCGCGCCTGCGGGTGCCGCGCCGCGCCGAGCCGCGGACCTCGGTGCCGGCCGGCTCGGTAGGACTCGCGGGTGAATTCAGCGCGATATATCCACGCCGGTCCCCCGGTGGCTGGCAGCTCATCGGTCACACCGACGTGGTCCTGTGGGACTTGGTGCGATCCGATCCCGCGCTGCTGATGCAGGGCATGTGGGTACAGTTCCGGGCCGGGTAGAGGAGTACGTCGTGACAACCCTTGAAATTCTGCGCACCGGACCGCTCGCCGTTGTCCAGGACCTCGGCCGGATCGGGCAAGCCCACATCGGCGTCGGCCGGTCCGGCGCTGCCGACCGCCGCTCGCACAAGCTAGCCAACAGGCTGGTCGCCAACCCCGACGACCGCGCCACCGTCGAAGTGACCTTCGGCGGTTTCGCGGCCCGGGTGCACGGCGGCGATGTCGACATCGCGGTGACGGGCGCCGACACCGATCCTTCGGTCAACGGAATCAAGTTCGGCACCAACAGCATCCATCATGTCCGCGATGGTCAACTGATTACGCTGGGCACCCCGCGGGCGGGCCTACGGACGTACCTGGCGGTGCGCGGCGGCATTTCCGTGGAACCGGTCCTGGGGTCGCGAAGCTATGACGTGATGTCGGCGATAGGACCGTCACCGCTGTCGCCCGGAGACCAACTGCCGGTCGGCCCGCACACCGACGAGTACCCCGAACTCGACCAGGCTCCCGTGGCGGCCATCAGCGCCGACACGGTCGAACTGTTGGTGGTCCCCGGTCCACGCGACGACTGGTTCGTCGATCCCGACATCCTGGTGCACACCGACTGGGTGGTGTCCGATCGCAGCGACCGGGTCGGGATGCGGCTGATCGGCCGCCCGCTGCAGTACCGCTTCCCCGACCGGCAGCTGCCCAGCGAGGGCGCCACCCGAGGTGCGATCCAGGTGCCGCCCAACGGATTACCGGTGATCCTGGGGCCTGATCATCCGATCACCGGCGGTTACCCGGTCGTCGGCGTGGTGATCGATCAGGACATCGACAAGGTCGCCCAGGTGCGGGCGGGTCAGCGGGTGCGGCTGCATTGGGCGCGGCCACGATCTCCGGCCGGCACCCAGTCCGACTAGGGCTCGCCATCTCCGTAATGCGAGCCCGGCCGTAAGGCGGTAGACAGGGAGGGTGCACACCCAGGTCCACACCGCCCGCCTGGTCCACACTGCCGATCTCGACAGCGAGACTCGGCAGCGAGTCCACCAGATGGTTGCCGAAGCCTTCGCCGACGACTTCACCGAGAGCGACTGGGAGCACGCCCTGGGCGGCATGCACGCCCTGATCTGGGATCACGGTGCGATCATCGCGCACGCTGCGGTGGTCCAGCGGCGGTTGTTCTACCAGGGCGATGTACTGCGCTGCGGTTACGTCGAAGGGGTCGCGGTGCGGGAAGACCACCGCGGCCAGGGGCTGGTGCACGCGCTGCTGGACGGGGTCGAGCAGGTGCTGCGCGGCGCGTATCAGGTGGGGGCGCTGAGTTCCTCCGTTCGGGCCCGCGGCCTCTATGCGGCGCGCGGCTGGACACCCTGGATTGGGCCGACGTCAGTGCTGACCCCGGCCGGGCCAACGCACACACCCGACGACGACGGAACGATATTCGTCTTCCCGGTCACGATCGGCGTGGACACTTCCGCGGAACTGATGTGTGATTGGCGCGCGGGCGACGCTTGGTAACCCGCCGTTCGTGCGCCCGAAACCTCCTTCATGCCAGCGCGATTCATCGCACCGCAGTCGGCTACAATGTGCGTTGTCATCGCGTAGTGCACCGTAATAGTGGTGCACGCCACACTGATTGACCACCCTCACATTGCCGCCCGTCACAAGTGAGCGGAAATTCACGCCCGGGTGACTGCGGGCAGCGCCTGCGCAACAAAGGATTCCTAGCGTAATCGCCAAGAGCGATGACGATTGGAGTCCCATGAAAATCTCGCTGGGCCGTTCGCATGTCCTTTCGGACTGGGACCCCGAAGACACGGCAGCCTGGGAGGCCGGCAACGACAAGATCGCCCGTCGCAACCTGATCTGGTCAGTGGCCGCCGAGCACATCGGCTTCTCGATCTGGTCGATCTGGTCGGTGATGGTGTTGTTCATGCCGGCATCGGTCTACGGCTTCTCCGCCAGCGACAAGTTCTTGCTCGGCGCCACCGCAACACTGGTTGGGGCCTGCCTGCGGTTCCCCTACACGTTTGCCACCGCGAAGTTCGGCGGTCGCAACTGGACGGTCTTCTCCGCGCTGGTGCTGCTGATCCCGACCGTCGGCACCATGCTGCTACTGGCCCATCCCGGTCTGCCGCTGTGGCCATATCTGGCCTGCGCGGCGCTGGCCGGCCTCGGCGGCGGCAACTTCGCGTCGTCGATGACGAACATCAATGCGTTCTACCCGCAACGCCTCAAGGGCTGGGCATTGGCGGTCAACGCCGGTGGCGGCAACCTCGGTGTGCCGCTGGTCCAGCTGGTCGGCCTGCTGGTGATCGCGGCCGCGGGAAACCGGCAGCCCTACTGGGTGTGCGCGATTTACCTTGTGCTGCTGGCGATCGCGGGTTTCGGCGCCGCGCTCTACATGGACAATCTGCCGCAGTATCGCATCGAGATGAACACCATGCGGGCGGTGCTGGCCGAGCCGCACAGCTGGGTGATCGCGCTGCTCTACATCGGCACCTTCGGCTCATTCATCGGGTTCTCGTTCGCGTTTGGCCAAGTGCTGCAGATGAACTTCATCGCCAGCGGTCAGAACACAGCGCAGGCTTCGCTGCACGCCGCCCAGATCGCTTTTCTGGGACCACTATTGGGATCGGCGTCGCGAGTGTACGGCGGTAAACTCGCCGACCGTATCGGGGGCGGCCGGGTCACCCTCGCGGTCTTCTGCTCTATGATCCTGGCCGC
Organism: uncultured Actinomycetota bacterium; assembly: GCA_963712615.1. Lineage (GTDB taxonomy): Bacteria > Actinomycetota > Actinomycetes > Mycobacteriales > Mycobacteriaceae > Mycobacterium. The sequence continues at coordinate 4,227,442 of CAVQIO010000002.1, read as the reverse complement.
CGGAATACTGGTCAGCGCAAGCACTTTCGGTGGTCACAGCACCGGGCGGACTCCCGCTGCGACGATGGTCGGCTACGTGATCGGCTTCGTTGCTCTCTTCATCCTGTCCGGCATCGGAAATGGGTCGGTGTACAAGATGATTCCGTCGATCTTCGAGGCGCGCAGTTACTCGCTGCAGGTCGGCGAGGCAGAGCGCCGGCAGTGGTCACGTTCCATGTCCGGCGCATTGATTGGACTCGCCGGGGCGATCGGCGCCCTTGGCGGCGTCGGCGTCAATCTGGCGCTGCGGCAATCGTATTTGCACAGCGGCACGGCAACCTCGGCCTTCTGGGCCTTCACGTTGTGCTACGTGGCCGCTTCACCACTGACCTGGGCGGTATACATCCGCCGCCCACTCGAGGTCACCGCTCCGATCACGCCGGAGGCTTCATCACCACCGCGACTGGCTCACGTATAGACGCGGCATATGTGCCATACCGATTCGATAGAGAGGTCGCATAGCGCGAAATGTATTCCACCTCACACCGAATTCCACAGCCTGCCTGGCGGTGTCGAATACTTACCACCGGTGGATGTGATTATTGTCCGCAACATTTCGTCTGACCAGCGGCTTTTCGTGCTCTGATAATCCTTCAGCGACCTACCAGATAACTGGGATTCAACCTACAGGCGATTATGGTCCGATTGAGTTGACGGAGTTCGGTTCCGAATGTGAGCATCGAGGTTACGGCAGCGCGTACCTCTTAATTCGGGGCGCCCACAAGGGCATCGAAGGCCAGACTCACAACAGCTCTCCCCGCTTATCGGGTGAGCTGGTTGACGCCTCGCCCGAGGCCGCTGGTGTGTGGTTGAGGTGGGCGGCTCGACGAGAGGGACTCCATATGCCCGAAGTTGGCGACGGTCTGTCTTTTCAAGGCGCCCAGGCGATTTCGGCGAAAGGTGCAGATCGAATGGGCCGCAACCACCGCATCACCGACTGGAATCCGGAAGACACCGTGGCGTGGGAGGCCGGCAACAACAAGATCGCCCGCCGCAATCTGCTGTGCACGGTGGCGGGCGACCATGTCGCCTTCTCGATCTGGACCCTCTGGTCGGTGATGGCACTGTTCATGCCGATGTCGGTCTACGGCTTTTCCGCCAGTGACAAGTTGCTGCTCGGCGCCGTTGCCACGCTGGTCGGCGGCTGCGCGCGCATCTTCTACACCCTGGGCATCGCCAGGTTCGGTGGCCGCAACTGGACCACCTTCTCGGCGTTCGTGTTACTGATCCCGACCGTCGGCACCATCGTGTTGCTGGCCAACCCCGGGTTGCCGTTGTGGCCGTACGTGGTGTGCGCAGGGCTGACCGGACTCGGTGGCGGCAATTACGCGGCATCGCTGGCCAACGTCAACGCGTTCTATCCGCAGCGGCTCAAGGGCACCGCGCTGGCCGTCAATGCCGGCGTCGGCAACCTCGGTGTCGCGGTGATCCATTGATCGGCTTGCTGGTGCTGGCCACTGCGGGCCACCAGGCGCCGTACTGGGTGTGCGCGGTCTACCTGGTCTTGCTCGCCGTCGTCGGGATCGCTGCGGCGCTGTTCATGGACAACCTCGACCACGGTGTCGAGCTGAACCACATGCGGTCGATCCTGTTCGACCGTGACACCTGGGCGATCTCACTGCTCTACATCTGCACCTTCGGCTCCTGGATCGGATTTTCCTTCGCCTTCGGCCAGGTGCTGCAGGTCAACTTCGGAGCCAATGGTGAAAGCCCCGCGCACGCGTCACTGCACGCGGCCCAAATCGCCTTTGTCGGGCCGCTATTGGGCTCACTGTCGAGGATCTACGGCGGCAGACTGGCAGACCGCCGCGGCGGTAGCCGCGTGACCCTGGGCGTCCTGGGCGGCATGATTGTGGGCGCCGGGCTGTTGGTGGCCATCAGCACGTTCGACGACCACAGCGCAAGCACGACGTCGACCGCGATGGTCGGCTACGTCCTCGGGTTCATCGTGCTGTTCGTGCTGTCGGGAATGGGCAATGGCTCGGTGTTCAAGCTAATTCCGTCGGTCTTCGAGGCACGCAGTCGCTCGCTGGACGTCGGTGAGGCGGAGCGCCGGCAATGGTCGCGCGCCAAGTCGGGATCGCTGATCGGTATCTGCTCAGCGGTCGGCGCGCTCGGCGGCGTCGCAATCAACTTGGCGCTGCGCGAGTCCTACCTGTGCAGCGGCACCGAGACATCGGCGTACTGGCTGTTCCTGGCCTCCTACGTTGTCGCGGCGATCCTGACGTGGAGGATGTATGTGCACCGTCCCGTATCGGTGCCGGGCGCGCCTATGTCAGCACTCACAGCAGAGCCCGCCCGAGTGTGATCACCACCGCAACCCGGGCAATGCGTCAGCAATCACCAGGTAACGCCGCCGAAACCTCGCAGGAATACACAGGTCGTATGGACCAGCCCGACTCACCACCGCTTACCGGTTACCGGATAGCGGTCACGTCGTCGCGCCGTTCCGAGGAGCTGTGCGCGCTGCTGAGCCGTCAGGGGGCCGAAGTCTCCAGCGCCGCCGCGATCAACATGATCGCACTTCCCGAAGACGAAGAACTGCAGAGCAATACCGAAGCCGTGGTCGCCGATCCGCCTGACATTCTCGTCGCCCACACCGGCATCGGCTTTCGCGGCTGGGTGGCCGCCGCCGAAGGTTGGGGTCTGTCCAACCAGCTCATCACGTCGTTGTCCAAGGCGCGAGTCCTGGCCCGCGGACCGAAAGCAACCGGCGCGCTGCGCGCCGCCGGCCTGCACGAAGAGTGGTCCCCGAAATCCGAGTCCTCCCAGGAGCTTCTCAGGTACCTGCTCGATTCGGATATGTCCGGCAAGCGTATCGCCGTCCAGCTGCACGGGGCCGCCGACGCGTGGGATCCGTTCCCCGAGTTCATCGGGGGACTAAGCGCCGCGGGTGCCGAGGTGGTGCCCATCCGGGTGTATCGCTGGAAATCCACCGCCATGGGCGGCCACTTCGACCAACTCGTCACCGGAATCGCACGGCGGCAGTTCGATGCGGTCAGCTTCACCTCGGCACCCGCCGCGGCGGCGGTCCTGGAACGTAGCCGCGACCTGAATATCGAAAGCCAGGTAATCGAGGCGCTGCGCACCGACGTGCACGCGATGTGCGTCGGCCCGGTGACGTCACAGCCCTTGCACCGCAAGGGCATTCCGACATCGGCGCCCGAGCGAATGCGGCTGGGCGCCTTGGCTCGCCACATCGCCCAAATGCTCCCGGAACTCGGATCGTGCCGTATGAAGGCTGCGGGACACACGATTGAGATCCGGGGAAACTGCGTGCTGGTGGACGGTTTGGTCCAATCGCTGTCCGGATCCGGGATGGCGGTAATGCGCGCGCTGGCCCAGCGTCCCGGCGACGTCGTCGCCCGCGGCGATCTGCTACGGGTACTGCCCGGCCATAGCAACGACCCGCATGCTGTCGACACGGCGGTGCTTCGGTTGCGAACATCCTTGGGCGACAAGAACATTGTCGGAACTGTCGTCAAGCGTGGTTACCGGCTCGCGATTGACGAACCGGCGGGATTGCCATGAGCCTGATTCTCGCAGCGCACGGCACCCGCCGACCAGGCGGTGTCACGATGATCGGCGACCTGGCGGCGCAGGTGAGCAGACTCCTCGGCCGCACGGTGCGGGTCGCCTTCGTCGACGTCTTGGGACCCACGCCCAGCGAGGTACTTTCCGCGGTCGGCGGCCACCGCGCCGTGGTGGTACCCGCGTTTTTGTCCCGCGGCTACCACGTCCGCACCGACGTCCCCGCCCATGTCGCGGCCAGCGGACACCCCAATGTGATCGTCACGCCGGCTTTAGGTCCGGATGGGGAGATCGCCCGGATCGTCGCCGACCAGTTGATGAAATCCGGTTGGCGCCCTGGCGATTCGGTGATTCTCGGGGCAGCCGGAACATCGGATCCGCTGGCCCGCGCGGATCTGCATACCACCGCGACGCTGTTGTCCGCGCTGACCGGATCACGAGTCAGCCTGGGATTTGCGGCCGTTGGCGATCCGCACATCAGCGAGGCCGTCGGGATGGCCAGGGCCGACGGGGCGCGCCGCGTCGCGATCGCCTCCTATCTGCTCGCCGACGGCCTGTTTCAGGAGAGATTGCGCGGCTGTGGCGCCGATCTGGTCAGCCGGCCGTTGGGGACCCATCCGCGGCTGGCACGGTTGATTGCGAATCGATTCCGCAGGGCACTACCGGCGCCGGCTACCCGGCACCCGGTTCGGCGCTACCGGCGGGGCGCGCCGACGCGGGCAATGCTTGATCTTTGATCACGCACGGGTGATCCTGGCACCATGCCCCGTCGCGAAGAGCCATCGCGTGGGCTCCTCGACCCGGTCGCGAAGATGCTGCGGTTGCCATTCGGCACACCGGAATTCATCGACCGGATCGTCACCGGTGGGGTCAACCAGGTCGGTCGCCGAACCCTGTACATGCTGATTACCACTTGGGATGCGGCCGGCGGTGGCCCGTTCGCGGCCAGTGCCGTCGCTTCCACGGGGATGGCTAAGACCGCCGAGGTCGTGCAAAGCATGTTCATCGGACCGGTTTTCGGCCCGCTGCTCAAGATGCTGGGCGCAGACATGGTGGCGGTGCGGGCATCATTGTGCGCCTCGCAGCTGGTCGGCCTCGGCATCATGCGCTACGGGGTGCGCTCCGAGCCGCTGCGCTCCATGTCGGTGGATATGCTTGTGGACGCCATCGGCCCGACGATGCAGCGGTACCTGGTCGGCGATATCGGCTAGGCAGCCAATCGCGCGATCTGGATTTCGCCCTCATCGGTGACGCGCACCTGGTACACCGGCACCGACACCCGCGGATCGTCCAGGCAGCAACCGTCTTCGAGCGCGAAAGCCTGCTTGAGGATAGGCGATTGGACGGTTGCGCGACCGCCGCGGTCACCGACGATCCCGCGCGATATCACGGCCGCGCCCGAGAACGGGTCGACGTTGCCGAGCGCGTGCACCGAACCGTCGTCCAAACGAAACAGCGCCGCCTGGGAACCGTCGTCGAGCAGCACCCCGACCCCACGGCCCGGGATGAGGTGGTCGTAGGAGCACGCGGTGGTCCACACCTGGATGTCGTTGAGAATTGTCACGCTGCCTCCTTAGGAACGGAGCCGCGGCATGCCAATGGACACGGGGATTTTGCGCCCGGCATGCTCGGTGAATGTCACAGTCGAATCGATTTCTTCCGGCGCGTTGACGAAGGAGACAAACCGAGAGAGCTTGTCCGGGTCTTCGAGCACGCCCTTCCATTCGCACTGGTAGTTCTCTACGTGCCGCTCCATTGCGGCCTCGAATTCCTGCGCCAGGCCCAGGGAGTCGTCGCACACGACCTCGCGCAGGTGATCGAGGCCGCCATCCAGGGAGTCGACCCACGGCGCGGTGCGCTGCAGCCGATCGGCGGTGCGGATGTAGTACATGAGGAACCGGTCGACGTAGCGGACCAGTGTCTCGGTGTCCAGGTCGCTGGCCAGCAGCTGGGCATGCTTGGGAGTCATACCGCCGTTGCCGCCGACGTAAAGGTTCCAGCCCTGCTCGGTGGCGATGACGCCCACGTCCTTGCCGCGTGCCTCGGCGCACTCCCGCGCGCAGCCCGAGACTCCCATCTTGATCTTGTGCGGTGCCCGCAGGCCGCGATAGCGCAGCTCCAGGTCGATGGCCAGCTGCACCGAATCCTGCTGGCCGTAGCGGCACCAGTCGGTGCCGACGCAGCTCTTCACCGTGCGCAGTGACTTGCCGTAGGCGTGGCCGGATTCCATGCCGCCGTCCACCAGCCGCTGCCAGATCTGCGGCAACTGGTCCACCCGGGCGCCGAACAGGTCGATCCGCTGGCCGCCGGTGATCTTCGTGTAAAGCCCGAAGTCCTGGGCGATCTGGCCGATCAGAATCAGGTGCTCGGGCTTGATGTCGCCGCCGGAGACCCGCGGCACCACCGAGTAGCTGCCGTTCTTCTGAATGTTGGCCAGGAAGTGGTCGTTGGAATCCTGTAGCGATGCCTGCTCACCTTCGAGAATATGGTCGGAGCCGGTCGAGGCGAGGATGGAAGCGACCACGGGTTTGCAGATGTCGCAGCCCCTTCCGCGACCGAATCGTTCCAGCAGACCGGAGAAGGTCCGGATCTCGGTGGCGGAGATGATCTCGAAAAGCTCGGCGCGCGACTGGCTGAAGTGTTCGCACAACGCCTTGGACTGTGCCACGCCCTCGGCTTCGAGCAGCTGCTTGAGCAGCGGCACGCACGACCCACACGACGTGCCAGCGGCGGTGCACGACTTCAGCGCGGGAACGTCGCTGCACCCGTCGGCGATCGCGCACTTCAGATCGCCCTTGGTGACGTTGTTGCAGGAACAGATCTGTGCCGAATCCGGGAGCGCGCCAACGCCCAGAGCCGAAGCGCCTCCGCCGGCCTGCTCCGGTGCGATCAGCGCGAGCGGGTCGCCCGGCAGCTCGCTGCCGACCATGGGCCGCAGCACCCCGTAGGTGGAGGCATCGCCCACCAGCACCCCGCCGAGCAGGGTCTTGGCGTCATCAGAGAGCACCAGCTTGGCGTAGGTCTGGTTCACCGCATCGTTGATCGCGACCTCGAGGCAGTTCTCGGTAGTGCCCATTGCGTCGCCGAAGCTGGCGACGTCGACGCCCAGCAGTTTGAGCTTGGTGGACAGATCCGCCTCGGGAAACTCCGCGGCGCCGCCCAGCAGCCGGTCCACCACGACTTCCGCGGAGGTATAGCCCGGTCCGACCAGGCCGTAGCACCGCCCGTCGATGGAGGCGACCTCGCCGATGGCGTAGATGTCGGGATCGCTTGTTCGGCAGGATAAGTCGGTGAGCACGCCGCCCCGCTCGGCGAGCGTCAATCCCGCTGCCGCGGCCAGCTCGTCGCGCGGGCGGACGCCGGCCGCGAAGATCACCAGGCCGGCGTCGATCACGTCGCCGTCGGTCAGCCGCACCTGTGCCACTGCCGAACCATCCGCATGCTCAACGGATTCAATCGATTCGGTACCCGTGCCGACGTGCACCGAAATCTCGAGTTCGCTGATCATCCTGGCCAGCAGTGCGCCGCCGGCCTCATCGATCTGCTGGGCCATCAATCGCGGCATCATCTCGATGACGTGCGTCTGCAACCCGAACTGCCGCAATGCATTGGCGGCTTCGAGCCCGAGTAGACCGCCGCCGATCACAACGCCGGCCACATTGTGACCACCGTCACGGGCGCGCTCGGCGTCGGCGCGGATGGCGTCGAGGTCGTCCAGGGTCCGGTACACGTGGCAGGCGGGCAGGTCATGGCCGGGCACCGGCGGCACAAAGGCGTAGGAGCCGGTGGCCAGGGCCAGCGCGTCGTAGTTGTGCCGTTCGCCGTCCGCAGTCACCACTGACTTTGTCCCGCGGTCGATTTCGGTGACCCGCGCGTTCAACAGCAGCCGTACCCGCTCGTCGCCGGCGTAGTCGTTACCGGGCAGTGCCAGCAGGGCTCGGTCCCAGCTCTCGGTGTACGAGGTGAGTCCAACACGGTCGTAGGCGGCGTCGGTCTCTTCGGCCAAAACCGTGATCTGCCAAGAGCCGTCGGCGTCGCGGGCGCGCAGCGCCTCGACCAAGCGGTGGCCGACCATGCCGTGCCCGACCACAACCAAGTGACGGGCAGCACACCGCGCGCGCGGGTTGGGGGGTGGGGCCATGCCATGAGATTAGGGGTCAGAAATTAAGGAAAAATCGCCCAATGTATCGCTCGTATGACGTGGGTCTCACACCTCACAACTTCCTGTGTGATGTGTGTTCGCGCCCGGCGAACGACCTGATGGAACTTAAGCGTAGTCCACTCATGTTTATCGGTGTGGCTGGCCGGCAAGCCGCCGGTCACAGCAAATTCACAATGAAACTCAAGGAAGCAAAGGGGAGACGACATGAGTAATCTCGCGTTGTGGTCGCGCCCGGCCTGGGACACCGACCGGTGGCTGCGCGACTTTTTCGGCCCTGCCGCGACGGCGGACTGGTTCAAGCCAGTGACCAGCGGTTTCAGCCCCGCCGCCGAGATCGTCAAGGACGGCGACGACGCAGTGGTACGCCTGGAGTTGCCTGGTGTTGATGTCGAGAAGGACGTCAATGTCGAGGTCGACAGGGGCCGCCTGCTTATCCACGGCGAACACCGCGACGAATACGCCCAGGACGCAGGGGATGATGCCGGCCGCACTTTGCGGGAGATCCGCTATGGATCGTTCCGTCGCGCGTTCCGGCTGCCCGCGCACGTCACCGGCGAGGCCATCAAGGCTTCCTACGACGCCGGTGTGCTGACAGTGCGGGTCACCGGCGCCTACACCGGAGCCCAGGCGCAGCGCATCGCCATCACGAAGTAGGTACTACCCAACGTCGAGTTGTTGGGTAAATTTCGGGAAACCCGCCCAACAACTCGACGTTCGCGCGCCTATCGGAAGGCGGGTTCGGCGTCAATTCCGATCACTCGCAACAGGTTTACTACCTTGCGATCCAGACTCTCGCCCACCGTGGTCACCTCGGCGATCCCCAGGTGCCGAACGCGGGGCTGGGCTGGTCCATCGTGAAGACCGCATTGCCCTCAGCGTCGGCGTGGATCAAAAGCCGTAATGGGGCGTACAGCCCGATTTTCGGGTCATGGCCGAACATGGTTTCGGCGATCGCGTGGTTGCCGACCCCGCGTTCCGCGATCTCGCTCAACGTCGCCGGGTCGAACGGCGGCGCGGCGTTTTCGAAAGCCGCGATGAATTCCTCGAACTCCACACCGGTGTTGATGTCGATGCGGTTCATGGTGTGCGACGCCACGCTGAATCCGGCGGTTTTAAGGCTATTTGTCATGACATTCCTCATCATTCGATAGTTGGGTTCAAAACAATGGCGCCGCGCACCCGCTTTCCACCGCCGGTGCGCCTCACGATCACCCGCTGCCCTGGACCCGGCGCGGGTTCCGGAAGGTCGACGGATTCAAGCATTTCCCACCCACCGAGGCGGTCGTAGCTGACTGCCTTCAAAGTGACCTGCCAAGTGGTTCGGTGAATGAACTTGCCCATTACGCCTGTACGGTTCGGTAACCGAGAACTACCTGGAGAAGCTCAGCAGGTGGACGTATCGGCACGCGGAGTGCGACGGCGTCATCGGGCAGGACCGCGTGTGTCGACGGTGTGGCCAGGTCCCTGAGGTCGACGACCTCATCGTGCACCCGGCGCGGCGACCGCGCGATTCGGGTCGCGACGATCCGGCCAGCGCTGCGCTGCGCCGGCCGCACCGGATGCTGGAGCCGATCTAGCACTCAGCCCCAGCGGGCCAACAGTTCCTTGACCCGGCCGGACAGCGCGGCTTGTAAGAATGGGCCGAAACTGATCCGCGCCACTCCCAGCGGGCCGAACGACGCCGGGTCGTCCTGATCGGGCAGCGCGATCGCGTTGATCGGCAGCGGCAACTCAGTTGCCAAGCGCCGCAATGTCTCCGGGTCGTGACGGCCCACCGGATAGAGCACATCGGCGCCGGCGTCGGCGGCCTCCGTTCAGCCGCGCCACCGCGCGTTCGACACGGTCGGAATGGTCCCCGTCCTTGCGCAGGAAAAGATCGGTGCGGGCGTTGATCACGACGTGGACCCCGGCGGTATCGGCGGCCGACCGCAGCGCGCCTACTAATTCGGCGTGCTCGCCGGCGGACCGCAGTCGCTTGCCCTCGGAGTGCACGGTGTCTTCGATATTCAGGCCGACGGCGCCGACGCTCAGCAAACCTTCGATCAGGCGCGGCGCCGGTTGGCCGTAGCCCGACTCGATGTCCACCGACACCGGGACCTCGACGGCCGCGGTGATCTGTGCTACCCGGGTCAGTACATCGTCGAACGACATGCCCTCGCCATCGGGTTTGCCGATCGAGTCGGCCAGCGGATGGCTGCCCACGGTCAGCGCGGCGGATCCGGCATCCACGGCAAGACCCGCCGACCAGGCATCCCACACCGTCGGCAGCACCACCGGGTTGCCCGGCTGATGCAATGTGAGCAGCGCCGCCGCGCGCTGCGCGGACGTGGTCTGACCTGTCATGGCTGTTTGCTCCGCGCTCTGGGCGAGTCATCTGTCCGGCGTCAATCGTGTGCGGTCGATACTATCGAGGGACGGACTGTGATCCGCGACACCTCGGCCCTAGGAGATCCCTTGTCCACCACGACTGAACTCGCCGAACTGCACGATCTCATCGGCGGCTTGCGGCGGTGTGTGAGCTCCTTGAAGTCGCGCTACGGCGACAGTCCGGCGATGCGCCGCATCGTCATCGACGCCGACCGGATCATGAGCGATGTCGAATTACTCGACACCGATGTTTCGGAATTAGACTTGGGGGGCGCCACGGTGCAGCATTCCGGCGAGAAAATCACCATTCCCGACACCCAATACGACAGCGATTTCTGGCGCGATGTCGATGACGAGGGTGTCGGGGGTCACAATCGCTCCTGATATTCCAAGCCGCCGTTAAAACGGCGGGCTCTGTCTTGTACCCTTCGACCAACAGCCCTGTTCGAAGAGGAACATTTGATGAGCGCACCTACGGCGAACCGTCCTGCGTCCGGTGTCTTTTCACCCACGCGAGCCCACATCCAGCAACGGACGCTTCGCACCGACCGGTGGTGGTTGTCGCCGTTGCGGATCGATCTTGGCTTCGCCGCATTCGTCATCTACGCGACGCTGCGCGCGTTTCAGCAGGATTACTTCTTCGTCCCGAAATACCACTACCTGACGCCGTTCTACTCGCCGTGCGTGAGCACGGCTTGCGGTGAGGCCAGCGACTTCTGGCCGCGGATCCTGCCGGATGTGTGGTGGTTGCCCTACGCGGCATTGACGCTGCCGTTCCTGCTGCTGTTCCGATTGACCTGCTACTACTACCGCGGCGCCTATTACCGGACGGTGTGGCAGTCGCCCACCGCCTGTGGGGTGGCCGAGCCCCGCGTCCACTACACCGGTGAGACCAAGGTCCCGCTGATCGTCCAGAACACCCACCGGTACTTCTTCTACATCGCCGGCATCATCTCGGTGATCAACAGCTACGACGCGATCGTCGCGTTCCATTCCGAGGACGGACCGGGCGGATTCGGCTTCGGCCTGGGCAACGTGGTCCTGGTCGGCAACGTCGTCATGCTGTGGGTCTACACGATTTCCTGCCATTCGTGCCGGCACGTGACCGGCGGGCGGCTTAAGCATTTCTCCAAACACCCTGTGCGGTATTGGATCTGGACCCAGGTCAGCAGGCTCAACACCCGGCACAAGCTGTATGCATGGATCACGCTCGGCACCCTGATGCTCACCGATTTCTACATCGCACTGGTGGCCAGCGGCACCATTTCGGACCTGAGATTTGTTGGCTGAGAAGCCCTTTCACGCAAATCAGAAAGTTAAGTGAGGTTCTATGACTGAGGTCGAACGGCACTCCTACGACGTCGTAGTGATCGGTGCCGGCGGCGCGGGCTTGCGGGCGGTCATCGAAGCGCGCGAACGGGGCCTCAAGGTCGCGGTCGTGTCCAAATCGCTGTTCGGCAAGGCACACACGGTGATGGCCGAGGGTGGCTGCGCCGCGTCGATGGGCAACACCAACCCGAAAGACAACTGGCAGACCCACTTCGGCGACACCATGCGCGGTGGCAAGTTCCTCAACAACTGGCGGATGGCCGAACTGCACGCCAAGGAGGCACCCGACCGGGTCTGGGAGCTGGAGACCTACGGCGCGCTCTTCGACCGTCTCAAGGACGGCAAGATTAGCCAGCGCAACTTCGGTGGGCACACCTATCCGCGGCTGGCGCACGTCGGTGACCGCACCGGGCTGGAGCTGATCCGCACCATGCAGCAGAAGATCGTCTCGCTGCAGCAGGAGGATTTCGCCGAACTCGGCGACTACGAGGCGCGGATCAAGGTGTTCGCGGAATGCGCGATCACCGAGTTACTCAAGGACGGCGACAGAATTGCCGGCGCGTTCGGCTACTGGCGCGACAGCGGCCGGTTCGTCGTCTTCGAAGCACCCGCGGTGGTGCTGGCCACCGGCGGCATTGGCAAGTCCTTCAAGGTCACGTCGAACTCCTGGGAGTACACCGGCGACGGCCATGCGCTGGCGTTGCGGGCCGGCGCGACGCTGATCAACATGGAGTTCATCCAGTTCCACCCGACGGGCATGGTGTGGCCGCCGAGTGTGAAGGGGATCCTGGTCACCGAGGGTGTGCGCGGCGACGGCGGGGTGTTGAAGAACTCCGACAGCAAGCGCTTCATGTTCGACTACATCCCCCCGGTGTTCAAGGGCCAGTACGCCGAGTCCGAGCAAGAGGCCGACCAATGGCTCAAAGACAACGACTCGGCCCGCCGCACTCCGGACCTGCTGCCCCGCGATGAGGTCGCCCGCGCGATCAACTCGGAGGTCAAGTCCGGTCGCGGCACCCCGCACGGTGGCGTCTACCTGGACATCGCCTCTCGGTTGACGCCCGAGGAGATCAAGCGGCGGCTCCCGTCGATGCACCACCAGTTCATGGAGCTGGCCGGGGTCGACATCACCAAGGAGCCGATGGAAGTCGGGCCCACCTGTCACTACGTGATGGGTGGTGTCGAGGTTGACCCCGACACCGGCGCCGCCACCGTCGCCGGGCTGTTCGCCGCGGGCGAGTGCTCCGGCGGCATGCACGGCTCCAACCGACTGGGCGGCAACTCGCTGTCGGACCTGCTGGTCTTCGGCCGGCGCGCCGGGTTGGGCGCCGCGGATTACGCACGCGGCCTGGCCACCCGCCCAGCCGTCAGCGACGACGCCGTCGACGCGGCGGCCAAGCGGGCGCTGACCCCCTTCGAGGGACCGACGAACGGCGCCAGCACCGAGAACCCGTACACCCTGCAACTGGAACTTCAGCAGTCGATGAACGACCTGGTCGGGATCATCCGCAAGTCGGAGGAAATCTCCGAGGCCCTGGAACGGCTCACCAAGCTTCGCGAACGGTTCACCCGCATGCACGTCGAGGGGAACCGCCAGTACAACCCCGGCTGGAACCTGGTTATCGACCTGCGAAACATGCTGCTGGTCAGCGAATGCGTGGCCAAAGCGGCACTGATGCGCACCGAGAGCCGTGGCGGACACACCCGCGACGACCACCCGGGAATGGACTCGTCCTGGCGCAAGGTGTTGCTGGTGTGCCGCGCGGGCCGCGGCGAAGACGTCGTGATTCCCGACGTCGCTGTCACCCGCGAGGACCAGGTGCCGATGCGGACCGATTTGCTGGAGCTCTTCGAAGTCTCCGAGCTGGAGAAGTACTTCACCGAGGAAGAGTTGGCCGACCACCCAGGACGGAGAGGCTAATGAGCTACGACGCAACGATGCGGGTGTGGCGCGGCGACGAAGCCGGCGGCGCGCTGCAGGACTTCACGGTCGAAGTCAACGAGGGCGAGGTGGTGCTCGACATCATCCATCGCCTGCAGCAGACCCAGACCCCCGACCTGGCGGTGCGGTGGAACTGCAAGGCGGGTAAGTGTGGATCCTGCTCGGCCGAAATCAACGGCAAGCCAAAATTGATGTGCATGACCCGGATGTCGACATTCGCCGAGGAGGAGGTCGTGACGGTAACGCCGTTGCGGACCTTCCCGGTGATCCGCGATCTGGTCACCGACGTCTCGTTCAACTACGAGAAGGCCCGTCAGATCCCGTCTTTCGCGCCGCCCAAGGAACTGCAGCCCGGGGAATACCGGATGGCGCAGGTCGACGTTCAGCGCTCGCAGGAGTTCCGCAAGTGCATCGAATGCTTCCTCTGCCAGGACGTCTGCCACGTCGTTCGCGACCACGAGGAAAACAAGACGTCGTTCGCCGGGCCCCGTTTCCTGATGCGCATCGCCGAACTCGAAATGCACCCGCTGGACACCCGGGACCGCCGCAACGACGCCCAGGAAGAGCACGGTCTGGGCTTCTGCAACATCACCAAGTGCTGCACCGAGGTCTGCCCGGAGCACATCAAGATCACCGACAACGCGCTGATCCCGATGAAAGAGCGGGTTGCCGACCATAAATACGACCCGATCGTCTGGCTGGGGAACAAGCTGTTCAGGCGTTAATTTCCGCGAGACTCAGACGCCGAGACGGCGAAAAGCGCTGCGGTGGAAGACAATCGGCGCCACCTCGGCGTCCACTGTCACCTCGCTGACCCGTAAGACCACGATCGTGTGGTCTCCCGCTGGGATCAGCTGCTCGATCGCGCTCTCCAGCCACAGGCCGGTGCCCTTGATGAAGACCGCGCCGGAGTCCCTGGACACCGTCTCCAAACCGGCGAACCTGTCGCCGGTCTTGGCGGCCAAGGTCTTCGCCGCCGCGTCGTGCGACTCGCCCAGCACGCTGATGCCCAGCATCGGCAGGTCCTTGAGCTTGGGCCAGGTCGTCGACGTGTTCTGCACGCAGAACGACACCAGGGGCGGTTCCAGCGAGACGGGGACGAAGGTACTGGCCGCCAAGCCCACCCGAACACCCGAAACCTCGGCGGCGATCGCAATCACGCCGGATGGGAAGTGGCCGAAGGCATCACGCAATGTGGAGGGAGTCAGATTGTTCGGTGCATTCACTGGACTTCACTCGCCCCTTGAGATGACGACGGATTCGCTTTTGTGACCCTACCTGCCGAGTATCCATGCGCGGCGGCCACGTCCGGGTGGGCCCGCAGCCGGCTCGTCCAGGCGTTGCGACCGTAGACCGAGAAGATGGGATCGGCCGGGTCCTCGGTCGGGGACCAGGTTTTATCGGTGCGCACCGAGAGTTCGCCGGGTAGCGACAGCACGGGTATCTGCGCGTCCAGCCGGGGATTGAAGAAGAACGGTACCGAGATCCGCTCCGCCCCCTGCCCGCCCAGATTCACCCGGTGTTCGGTAGCACGCAGGTAGCCGCCGGTCGCGACCTCGAGCAGCTCGCCGATGTTGACGATGAACGCCCCGTCCAGCGGTGCCGCGTCGATCCAGCCGTCCTCGGGATCATCGCCCCTGCCCCGTCGCACCTGCAGGCCCCGACTGCCCGGCTCGGCCAGCAGCAGCGTCAGCACCCCGGAGTCTCGGTGCGCGCCGACACCCTGCGCAGTGGCCGCGCGGGCGGGATAGCGGATGACCTTGATCAGGGTGGCCGGCGCCTCGGCGAAGGCGCCGTCGAACACGTCGGGCGGACTGCCCAGCGATGCCGCCCAGTGCCGCAACAACGTGTGGGACACCCGCGACAGGGCGGCGTCCCACACGGCGATGATCGCCGGTAGCTCCGGCAGCGCGGCCGGCCACTGGTTGGGGCCCTGCAGCCAGAGGTAGTCGGGCCGGTCCGGCCCGCCGATGGGCGGACGCTCGGGTCCAATATCAATCTGCTCGCGCCAATCCACCTCGCCCAGCGTCAGCTCGCCGCCCAGCCGCGTGTAGCCGCGGAAATGCGGGCTGCGCACCATCGATATGGCGTCCTTGTCGGCTTGCGGCAGCTCGAACAACTTGCGCGCCACTTCAAGCACCCGGGCGAAGAGCGTCTCGGGCACGCCATGGCCGGTCAGATAGAAGAATCCCACCTCGTGGGCAGCCTCGCGCAGGCCCTCACCCAGCCGCTCTGCACTAACCGTCAGGTCCACCACGGGCAAGGCGGTGACGCTCTTCACACTTGTCACGCATCCATTATCGCCGCAGGTAGAGCCCCTGTCGAAAGCGCGAACTGGCACTTCCCAACCGGTTGGTTAATTAGACAATGAAATTTAGCTCACAGTCCCTTGCGTTCATATAACAAGCCGTTATATTTTAACGGTGTTACTGGTGGGTAACTTAGCCCAAGTACCCAACCATTACGTGGCATTCTCAATGAGGAGGAAAGTAGTGAGCCACTACAAGAGCAACGTCCGTGACCAGGTATTCAACCTGTTCGAGGTGTTGGGCGTAGAGAAGGCATTAGGCCAAGGCGAGTACAGCGACCTCGATGTCGACACCGCCCGGGAGATGTTGAACGAGATCAGCCGTCTGGCCGAGGGGCCGATCGCGGAGTCGTTCGTCGAGGGCGACCGCAACCCGCCGGTATTCGACCCCAAAGCGCACTCGGTGACCCTGCCCGAGTCATTCCAGAAGTCAGTCCGCGCAGTCCAAGAAGCCGGCTGGGACAAGGTTGGTCTCGACGAGGCCCTCGGCGGCGTACCCGCACCCAAGTCCCTGCTGTGGGCACTGCACGAGCACATCCTGGGCGCCAACCCGGCGGTCTGGATGTACGCCGGCGGCGCCGGCTTCGCCAACATCCTCTACCACCTCGGTACCGAGGAGCAGAAGAAGTGGGCCGTGCTGTGCGCTGAGCACGGTTGGGGTTCGACCATGGTGCTCACCGAGCCGGATGCCGGTTCGGACGTCGGCGCCGGCCGCACCAAAGCCGTGCAGCAGGAAGACGGCTCCTGGCACATCGACGGCGTCAAGCGGTTCATCACCTCGGCCGACTCCGGCGACCTGTTCGAGAACATCTTCCACCTGGTACTGGCCCGCCCGGAGGGCGCCGGTCCCGGCACCAAGGGTCTGTCACTGTTCTTCGTGCCCAAGTTCCTGTTCGACTTCGAGACCGGTGAACTGGGCGAACGCAACGGCGTGTTCGTCACCAACGTCGAGCACAAGATGGGCCTGAAGGCCTCCGCGACCTGTGAGCTGACCTTCGGTCAGCACGATGTGCCCGCCAAGGGCTGGCTGGTCGGTGAGGTGCACAACGGCATCGCGCAGATGTTCGACGTCATCGAGCAGGCCCGCATGATGGTCGGCACCAAGGCCATCGCGACCCTGTCGACCGGTTACCTGAACGCGCTGGAGTACGCCAAGTCTCGCGTGCAAGGCGCCGACATGACCCAGATGACCGACAAGTCGGCACCACGCGTGACGATCACACATCACCCCGACGTGCGCCGGTCGCTGATGACCCAGAAGGCGTACGCCGAAGGTCTGCGTGCGCTGTACCTCTACACCGCGACCTTCCAGGACACGGCGGTTGCCGAGGCGATTCACGGCATTGACGCCGACCTGGCCGTCAAGATCAACGACCTGATGCTGCCGGTGGTCAAGGGTGTGGGCTCCGAGCAGGCCTACGCGAAGTTGACCGAGAGCCTGCAGACGTTCGGCGGGTCCGGCTTCCTGCAGGACTACCCGATCGAGCAGTACATCCGGGACGCCAAGATCGACTCGCTCTACGAAGGCACCACCGCCATCCAGGGGCAGGACTTCTTCTTCCGCAAGATCGTCCGCGACAAGGGTGTGGCGCTGGCCCACGTATCGGGCGAGATCCAGAAGTTCGTCGACGCCGAGTCCGGTAACGGCCGGCTGAAGACCGAACGCGAGCACCTGGCCAAGGCGCTCGCCGATGTCCAGAGCATGGCGGCGACGCTGACCGGCTACCTGATGGAAGCCCAGCAAGACGCCACCAGCCTGTACAAGGTGGGCCTGGGTTCCGTGCGCTTGCTGATGAGCGTCGGCGACCTGGTCATCGGCTGGTTGCTGCAGCGTCAGGCCGCGGTGGCCGTGGCGGCGCTCGACGCGGGCGCCAGCGGCGCCGAACGGTCCTTCTACGAGGGCAAGATCGCGGTCGGGTCGTTCTTCGCGAAGAACTACTTGCCGCTATTGGCTAGCACCCGCGAGGTGATCGAGGCGCTGGACAACGACATCATGGAGCTCGACGAGGCCGCTTTCTAAGCGCCCGCACTACACACGCAATATCCCCCGCTTCCACGCTGAAGCGGGGGATATTGAGTCTGTGGGAGCGTACGAAAAAGACCGCCGCTGGATCCCCTCACTTCAGCGGCGGCCCTTTTCGTACGCCCGTTTTTCATACAGGCGATCGAATCGGGGAAGCCCCGCGTCGGGGTCGGGGTCGGGGTCGGGGGGTCAGACCACAACACGGGGCAATCCGTTCTTCGGTTACCCATCCCCGGCTGTTACTAATCAGCTGTGACAAACCTCATCTGTCACCGCAGTCGATGGCCCGGCCGCAGCCTTATGCGCTGGTCAAGCCTCTAAGATTGCGGCCACGCCCTGCCCGCCGGCCGCGCAGATCGAAATCAGCGCGCGGACCGGACCCTCACCTTTGCGCTCCGCTTTCTTGGCCTCTTTCTTTTCAAAGAGCTGCTTGGCAGCCTGGGCGAGAATCCGCCCCCCGGTGGCCGCAAAGGGGTGGCCGGCGGCCAACGACGAGCCGTTGACGTTGAGTTTGGACCGGTCGATCGAGCCGAGCGCGGCGTCCAGACCCAGCCGCTCCTTGCAGTACTCCTCGGACTCCCAGGCCTGCAGATGCGCCAGCACCACCGAAGCGAAGGCCTCGTGGATCTCGTAGAAGTCGAAATCCTGCAGGCTCAGCCCGTTGCGGGCCAACAGCCGCGGTACCGCATAGGTGGGCGCCATCAGCAGCCCGTCACGCCCGTTGACGTAGTCGACCGCGGCGGTCTCCGCGTCCACCAGGTAGGCCAGCGCGGGCAACGAATGGTCGGCGGCCCACTGTTCGGTTGCCAACAGCGCCACCGAGGCGCCGTCGGTCAACGGGGTCGAGTTGCCCGCCGTCATCGTCGCGTCACCGGCCTTGACTCCGAAGACCGGGCGCAGCGTGGCCAGCTTCTCCACGCTGGAGTTGGCCCGCAGGTTGTCGTCGCGATACACCCCCAAGAAGGGCGTGACGAGGTCGTCGAAAAAGCCCCGATCGTAGGCCGCGGCCATGTTGTGGTGGCTGGCGACGGCCAGTTCGTCCTGGTCCACCCGCTTGATCCCCAGCTGCTTGGCGGTGATGGCGGCATGCTCGCCCATCGACAGCCCGGTGCGCGGTTCGCTGTTGGCCGGGATCTCGATACCCAGGGCGGCGGGCAGCGTGCCGACCAGCTTCAGCCGTTGCACGTTGGACTTGGACCGGCGCAGCTTCAGCAGGGTGCGCCGCAGGTTGTCGCCCAGGCCGATCGGCGGGTCCGAGGTGGTGTCCACCCCGCCGGCGGCGGCGACGTCGTAGCGCCCCGACGCGATGCCGTCGGCAGCGGCGATGGCCGCCTGCAGACCCGTGCCGCAAGCCTGCTGAATATCGAATGCTGGTGTGTACGAAGACAATTCAGATCCCAGCACGCATTCGCGCATCAGGTTGAAGTCTCGGCTGTGTTTGAGCACCGCACCGCCGACGACCACGCCCAGTCGCTCGCCGCCCAGTCCGAACCGATCCACCAGCCCGCCCAGGGCCGCGGTGAACATGTCCTGGTTGGACGCGTCGGCGTAGGCGCCGTCCGAGCGTGCGAAGGGAATGCGATTGCCGCCGAGCACGGCGACGCGTCGCCGGGATTTCACACTCGTCTGAGCAGACTGTTTACTTGTCTCAGAACTTGCAGGGGCCACGTTCATCTCCGGTTATCAGTTTGGATTCGGCCGTCTGGGGCCATACTACCGACTGTTCTTACTCTGCAGTAAGTTCGTCCCCGATACGGTTGGCTTATACGACACGTTCGACCCAGAAAGAAAACGGAAGGCAGCTCAGTGGCTCCCAATCGTTCGTCCGATCTGTTCTCGCAAGTCGTCAACTCCGGCCCCGGCTCCTTTCTGGCGAGGCAACTTGGTGTACCGCAACCCGAGGAGCTGCGCCGCTACCGGGCCGGTGATTCACCGCTGGCCGGAGCCCTGCTGATCGGGGGCGAAGGCCGGGTCGTCGAGCCGCTGCGCGCGGCACTGGACAACGACTACGACCTGGTGGGCAACAACCTGGGGGGCCGCTGGGCCGACCGATTCGGCGGTCTGGTTTTCGACGCCACCGGCATCACGACGCCGGAGGGTCTCAAGGCGTTGCACGATTTCTTCACTCCGCTGCTGCGCAACCTGGGCCACAGCGGTCGCGTCGTCGTGGTCGGCACCACCCCCGACGCCACCGCCAGCAGCGGCGAGCGGATCGCACAGCGCGCACTGGAGGGCTTCACCCGCTCGCTGGGCAAGGAGCTGCGCCAGGGCGCCACCGTGGCCCTGGTCTACCTGTCGCCGGAGGCCAAACCGGCCGCGACGGGCCTGGAATCCACGATGCGATTCATCCTTTCGGCCAAATCGGCGTACGTCGACGGCCAGGTCTTCTACCTCGGGGCCGCCGACTCCACCCCACCGGCCGACTGGGACCGTCCGCTAGACGGCAAGGTCGCCATTGTGACCGGCGCCGCCCGCGGCATCGGCGCGACGATCGCCGAAGTGTTCGCCCGTGACGGTGCCCGCGTCGTCGCGATCGACGTGGAGTCCGCCGCCGAGGCATTGGCCGAAACCGCCAGCCGAGTAGGGGGCACGGCGTTGTGGCTCGATGTCACCGCCGACGATGCCGTCGACAAGATCACCGAGCACCTGCGCGACCACTACGCCGGGCACGCCGACGTCCTGGTCAACAATGCCGGAATCACCCGCGACAAGCTGCTGGCCAACATGGATGACGCCCGGTGGGACGCCGTCTTGACCGTCAATCTTCTTGCCCCACTGCGACTTACCGAAGGCCTGGTCGAAAACGGCAGCATCGGCGAGGGAGGCCGGGTGATCGGCTTGTCGTCGATGGCCGGCATCGCCGGTAACCGCGGGCAGACGAACTACGCCACCACGAAGGCCGGGATGATCGGCCTCACCCAGGCGCTGGCACCGGGACTGTACGAGAAGGGCGTCACGATCAACGCCGTGGCGCCGGGCTTCATCGAAACTCAGATGACGGCCGCGATCCCGCTGGCCACCCGCGAGGTGGGCCGCCGGATGAACTCGCTGCTGCAGGGCGGGCAGCCGGTCGACGTCGCGGAGGCCATCGCCTACTTCGCCAGCCCGGCGTCAAACGCGGTGACCGGCAACGTTATTCGTGTCTGCGGCCAGGCGATGCTGGGCGCTTGAGTCCGGCGATCTAGGAGAACACGATGAATCAACCAAGCGGCCTGAGAAACATGCTGCGAGCGGCCGCCGGGGCACTGCCCGTGGTCTCCCGGTCCGACCAGTTGCCCAGCCGCACAGTGACCGTCGAAGAGCTGCCCATCGACCAGACAAACGTTGCCGAGTACGCCGCGATCACCGGTCTGCGCTACGGCAACAACGTGCCACTCACCTACCCTTTCGCGTTGACCTTTCCGGCGCTGATGTCGTTGGTGACGGGATTTGACTTTCCTTTCGCCGCAATGGGTTCGGTGCATACCGAGAACCACATCACGCAGTACCGCCCCATCGCGGTCACCGACACCGTCGCCGTGAAGGTGCATGCCGAGAATCTCCGCGAGCACCGCAAGGGCCTGCTGGTCGACTTGGTGACCGACGTCAGCGTCGGCAACGAAATCGCATGGCACCAGGTGACGACCTTCCTGCACCAGCAGCGCACCAGCCTGTCGGACGAACCAAAACCGCTACCGCAAAAACAGCCCAAGCTTCCGCCGCCGCCCATCGTGCTACGCATTACGCCCGGCCAGATCCGGCGCTACGCCTCCGTCGGCGGCGATCACAACCCGATCCACACCAACCCGATCGCCGCCAAGTTATTCGGATTCCCGACCGTGATTGCACACGGAATGTTCAGTGCTGCAGCGGTATTGGCAAACATCGAAGCCGGACTTCCCGATGCGGTGCGGTACTCGGTGCGGTTCGGCAAGCCGGTGATTCTGCCCGCCACCGCGGGCCTCTACATCGATGAAGGCGACCAGGGGGCCGGTGGCTGGGACCTTTCGCTGCGCAATATCACCAAGGGCTACCCACACCTGACGGGCAACGTCCGGCCGCTGTAGCCGCCGTTCAGCCCGCGCGTTCGTCGTGCTTCGGCGCGCGGATGCTCAGCAGCCGTTTCAGCCCGTGCGCACCCGTCGCAGTCAGCAGAAAGACCAAGAACAGCCAGAGCGGCGGCCGCGCGAGCTCCCAGACGAAGATCGCGGCCCAGATCGGTGAGCCCTGGGTGACCGCGAGCACCCCGGCTGCACCGGCCAGCGAGACCGCCGGCACGTGCAGGTGTGTTCCGGCAATCCAATTGATCGTCAGCACCAGCAGCGTGCCCGTTGCCGCGCCGGTGGCCAGCGAGGGGGTGAGCATCCCGCCCGCACCGCCGGCGCGCAGGAACAAGGCGGTCAGCAGCGGCTTCAGCAACAGGATCGCGGCCGCCGCGGACAGCGTCAGCCCGCTGGCGAGGCTGACGGTCAGGATGCTTCGGCCGTTGCCGGGTAGTTCGGGCCGCCAATGCGAGCAGATGCCCATCACCAGGCCGGCTCCGGCGAGCGCGGGGATCAGCATCCAGGTCCGGATCTGGCGCGCGGGGCGCGCGGCCGCCATCAGCCGGTTGAACGCCAACCCCACGGCGAGGGCGAATGGAGCCAAGAGCAGCCCGTGCGCGGTCAGCAGATAGGTGGATTCCCCGATTGGCCAATCCAGATTGGGTTGATCGCGGGTGATGCCGAGCCGATCGCGACGGCCAGACTGGAGTTGAGCAACGCGGCGCCCAGCGCCCTGGGATGCCACGTGTTGAGCATGATCCGTGCGGAGAACAACGCACCGGCCAGCGGCACGGCGTACACCGCGCCCAGCCCGGCCCCGGCCGCGCAGGCCAGCAGGATCTCGCGGTCACGGCGCGACAGCCGCTTCAGCCATCCGGTCCCCAAATCGCTGAGCGCCGCGGCGAATTGGCGTGGTGCCCCTTCCCGGCCAAGGGATGCCCCCGAGCCGACCAACAGCACCTGCAGCATGGCGTCGATGCTCCAGGACAGCCGCGGTATGCGCTCGTGGCGGGCGATGGTTCCGGCCAGCGGCGGCACCTCGGCTCTGCGCCGCAGGATCCACCAACCCATCCCCGCCAGCGCAGCACCGACCATCGGCCCCAGCACGCGGCGAACCGGACTGCTGCCGGTGACCCCGGCCAGCAGGGTGCCGAAACTGTAGTGATAGGTCAGGTGCTGGACGAAGCGCAGCACGAACGTGGTCGACAGCCCGGCGACCCCGGCCAGCACTCCCACGATGACGACCGCACAGAAGAAGTCCAAATTGCGGCGCGAGGTTGATGCGTGCAAGCGAGGCACTGCACGAATCTAGCCCGGACCCGACGCTGTCGCCCCTAGGACGCGGGACGCTGGGCGGGACCGACGTCCTGATCCACCGGCACACCACGCAGGCCGTGCCAGAACAGCTCGATCATCAGCTCGGCCGCCTCGTCGACGTCGATGTCGCCGGTGGAAAGCCGGTTGGCCATCGCCTCGCCCGCGCCCACCAGCGCCACCCCCATCATCTGATGCTCGGCGTCCGTCCGCGGCCGGCGGCTGCCTTCCCGCACCAGCGCGGCCACCAGCTCGATGATCTGCTCGCGCCCTTCGCGCACGGTGTGGGCGAACGCCGGCGAGCTGATGGCCTGGGTATACATCACGATCCAGGACGCCCGGTTGGCGTCGATGTAGCGCAGGAACGACCCGATGGTGTTGCGCAGCAGGTCCCTTGGGCTTTGGCTGTAGTCGATGTCGGCACGCAACGCGTCGATGAACCGGGTCAGCTCGCGGTTCAGGCAGGCGCCGAACAAGTCCTCTTTCGAGCCGTAATACAGGTACAGCATCGGCTTGGAGATCTCGGCCGCGGCGGCGATGGTGTCCATCGAGGTCTCGTGGTAGCCGTTGACCGAGAACATCTGCACGGCGGCGTCGAGCATCTGCTGTTCCCGGACAGCGCGCGGTAGCCGCTTGGTACCACCTGCCATCGATGTGCCCTTCTAGCCGTCTGACTCCAGGGTAACGATCGAGCGGCCGGTTAGTGCCCACACGTCCGGCTGGGGCCCTTCATCGTCGCCACCCGCACCAGCGATTGGTCCACCGCGGGCAGCGCCAATTCTCCTGCTGCCACGGCCTTTTCGAGCCGGTCCAGGACCGCGGGGACCTCGTCGGTGGTGACCCACAGCGCGATGTCGCTACCCGCCTGCAGAGTCCGCAGCGCCGCTTCGGCCACGCCGAACCGATCGGAGATCGCCGCCATGCTGGACAGATCGTCGCTGAACACCGGTCCGTTGAAGGGCGGGGCCCCGTAGCCGATGCCATCGCGCAGCAACTGCACCGCGGCGCGGCTGAGGCTGGCCGGGTCGTCGCCGGTCAGCCCGGGAACCTGCAGGTGACCTACCATCACCGCGACCGGCGCCGCGGTCACCAGCGTCCGGTACGGCACCAGGTCGACGTTCTGCAGCTCACTCAGCGGTGGGGTGACGACACCACCGGTGTGGGAATCACCGGACCCGTGCCCGTGGCCGGGGAAGTGTTTGAGCACCGGGAGCAGTCCGGCGTCTCGCAAACCTCGGGCGTAGGCCCCGGCGTAGGCGGTGACCGTGTTCGGGTCGTTGCTGAACGAACGGTCCCCGATCACGCTGTCATCGGGGGCGTCGGACACGTCGACCACCGGTGCAAAGTCGATCGTGATGCCCAAGTCGTGCATCTTCTTGCCGCGCTGGGCCGCCAGATCGTGGACCTGCTCGACGGTTTGGCTCTTGGCCAGCTCCCGGGGCGTCGGGGCCGTCCCGATCAGCGACTTCAACCGGGACACCCGGCCGCCTTCTTCGTCGACGCTGACCGCCAGCGGCAGCGGCCCCGCGCTGCCGGCGATCTCGGCCAGCGGGCCTCCGAAGATGCCCAGGTCCGTCCAGCTGCCGATGAAGATTCCGCCGACGTGGTTGCCGTTGACCACCGCGCGGGCGTCGTCGGCGTTTTTCACACCCACCATCAGCAGCTGGGCCAGCTTGTCGCGGGTCGACAGCTTGGCCGGCAGGCTGGTCGGGTCGGCGCAGACCGGTGGCGCGGGGGGTGCGGCGACCGCTTTGCTGGTCGTGGTCGACGCGGGGGGCCGGGTGGTGTCGTGGCCACACGCTGCTATCAGCGCCGTGGCGGCAGCCAGCACGGCCAGGGTGCGCGGAAAAGCCATCGGGACATGTTGTCACGCGGCGCGCTCGCGTCGGCGCGGCCCCTTGGACGCGTCCGCTGGCAAGATGGCGGACGGGGAGAGGAGCCGGCGATGGGCGGGATGGCGCTGGCCGCTGCCGCCGGCATCGCGGCGGGGTTGATGATCGGTGCCGCGGCGACCGTCGGCGTCACGCTCGTCGTCGAAGACCACGGCGTGGTGCCGGCACAGGCCCCACCGGCTACCCCGATCCCTTCGGGGCCCCTTCTGGTGAACTATGGCGACCGCTGTTGGCACGGTCATTGCGTGCCGTGGCCGTGACTCGCCGGGCCGGATGGCAACAGCCGTTCTGCTAGGTTGGCCTGGGGTTGTCCTCAGTCATGCCCGCCAAACCCAAGGGAGTCACCGATGAACCGAATCGTTGCGCCCGCCGCCGCGAGCGTGGTGGTTGGTTTGTTGCTGGGCGCGGCCGCGATCTTCGGAATCACGCTGATGGTGCAACAGGACACGAAGCCGCCACTTCCCGGGGGCGATCCGCAGTCGTCAGTGCTCAACCGGGTCGAATACGGCAACCGTAGCTAGCTCGGCGACTCGGACTGCGCCGGCGGCGCCTGCGGAATCGGACGTGGGCTTGTCGGCTGTGCCGCTGTCCTGGCGTTGGCTGTTCTTGGTCGCTGCGATCGCGCTGGCGCTGACGTTCGCGCAATCCCCGGGGCAGGTGTCCCCCGATACCAAGCTCGACCTCACCGCCAACCCGTTGCGCTTCCTGCTCCGCGCGACCAACTTGTGGAACAGCGAGCTACCGTTCGGCCAGACGCAGAATCAGGCCTACGGTTACCTGTTTCCGCACGGCACCTTCTTTTTGATCGGCCACCTGCTGGGGATGCCCGGCTGGATGACCCAGCGGCTGTGGTGGGCGCTGCTGCTCACGGTCGGCTTCTGGGGATTTCTGCGGGTCGCCGAGGCGCTGGGCATCGGCAGCCCGGCATCGCGTCTGATCGGGGCGGCCGCGTTCGCGCTGTCGCCACGCGTGCTGACCACGCTCGGATCGATCTCGTCGGAAACCTTGCCGATCATGTTGGCGCCGTGGGTGCTGCTGCCGACGATTCTGGCTCTGAAATCGGCGCGGGGGACCACGGACCGCTCGGTGCGCGCACTGGCCGGCCAGGCCGGGCTGGCGGTGGCGCTGATGGGCGCGGTCAACGCGATCGCCACGCTGGCGGGTTGCCTGCCGGCGGTGATTTGGTGGGCAAGTCATCGGCCCAATCGGTTGTGGTGGCGCTACACCGCGTGGTGGCTATTGAGTCTGGTGCTGGCTATGCTGTGGTGGGTCGTGGCGCTGGTGCTGCTGCGTAACGTCAGCCCTCCTTTCCTGGACTTCATCGAATCCTCGGGCGTGACGACGCAGTGGTCGTCGCTGGTCGAGATGCTGCGCGGGACCGACAGCTGGACTCCGTTCGTGGCACCCACGGCCACCGCGGGCGCCCCGCTGGTGACCGGATCGGCGGCCATCCTGGCTACCTGCCTGGTCGCTGCGGCCGGACTGGCCGGTCTGGCCGGCCCGGGGATGCCGGCCCGCGGACGGCTGGTGTCGATGCTGCTGGTCGGGGTGGTGCTGATGGCCGCCGGCTACAGCGGTGGGCTGGGTTCGCCGCTGGCACATCAGGTGCAGGTGTTTTTGGATGCGGCGGGCGCGCCGCTGCGCAACGTGCACAAGCTGGAATCGGTGATCCGGATTCCGATCGTGCTGGGCATAGCGCACCTGCTGGGCCGGATACCGCTGCCCGGCAGCGTGCCGAGAGCGCAATGGCTGCGCGCGTTCGCCCACCCCGAGCGCGACAAGGGGATCGCCGCGACGGTTGTGGTGCTGATCGCGCTGACGGTCAGCACCTCGCTGGCGTGGAGCGCCCGGCTCACCCCGCCGGGCACGTTCAGCGTGATCCCCCAGTACTGGCACGACGCCGCCGACTGGCTCAGCGAGCACAATTCCGGATCGGGGACCGGGAGCCCACCCGCCGGACGAGTGCTGGTGGCCCCGGGGGCGCCGTTCGCGACGCAGACGTGGGGCACCAGCCACGACGAACCACTCCAAGTGCTCGGCAGCAGCCCGTGGGGCGTGCGCGACTCCATCCCGTTGACCCCGCCGCAGACCATCCGGGCGCTGGATTCCGTGCAACGGCTGTTCGCCGCCGGCCTGCCCTCGGCCGGCCTGGCCGATACTCTTGCCCGCCAAGGCATTTCGTATGTGGTGGTGCGCAACGACCTGGATCCCGACTCGTCGCGTTCGGCGCGCCCAATCCTGGTACACCGCGCCATCGAAGGGTCACCGCGGCTGGAGAAGGTGGCGCAGTTCGGCGCGCCGGTAGGACCCGGCACGTTGCCCGGGTTCGTCGCCGACAGCGGGCTGCGCCCGCGCTACCCGGCGCTGGAGATCTACCGCGTGGCCGCCGCCGATCCCGGCGCGCCCTATTTCGCCGACATCGACCAGCTGGCCCGCGTCGACGGCGGGCCCGAAGTGCTGCTGCGGCTTGACGAGCGGCGCCGGCTGCTGGGCCAGCCGCCACTGGGTCCGGTGCTGATGACCGCCGACGCTCGCGGAGCCGGCCTGCCGGCGCCCGTCGTGACCGTGACGGACACCCCGGTGTCGCGTGAGACCGACTACGGCCGGGTCGATGAGCATTCGTCGGCGATCCGCGCCGACGGCGACAGCAGGCACACCTACAACCGGGTGCCCGACTACCCGGTGCCCGGCGCCGACCCGGTCTTCGGCGGCTGGAACGGCGGGCGGATCACCGTGTCGAGTTCGTCGTCGGATTCCACCGCCATGCCCGATGTCGCTCCGGCGGCCTCCCCCGCCGCCGCCATCGACGGCGACCCGGCAACAGCGTGGGTGACCAATGCCCTGCAATCCGCGGTCGGGCAGTGGCTGCAGGTCAATTTCGACCACCCGGTGACCAACGCCGCGATCACACTGACACCCAGCGCGACCGCGGTCGGTTCCCAGGTTCGTCGCATCGCGATCGATACCGCCACCGGCAGCACCACCCTGCGATTCGACCAGCCGGGCAAACCGCTCACCGCGGCGCTGCCCTACGGGGAAACCCCGTGGGTCCGGATCACCGCCGCCGGCACCGACGACGGATCCAGCGGCGTGCAGTTCGGCATCACCGACCTGTCGATCACGCAGTACGACGCCT
The DNA here is from genome assembly GCA_963712615.1 of uncultured Actinomycetota bacterium. Lineage (GTDB taxonomy): Bacteria > Actinomycetota > Actinomycetes > Mycobacteriales > Mycobacteriaceae > Mycobacterium. The sequence continues at coordinate 4,199,377 of CAVQIO010000002.1, read as the reverse complement.
CCGGATTCGCTCACCCCGTCGACCTGCGGCACACGGTGCGGGTGCCGGGGCCGCCGCAGGGTTCGGCGATCGCGGGCTGGGACCTGGGCTCGGAGCTACTGGGGCGGCCGGGTTGCGCCGCGGCAACCGACAGCGTCCGGTGCGCGCCGTCGATCGCGCTGGCCCCCGAAGAGCCGGTCAATTTCAGCCGCACCCTGACCGTTCCCACTCCGGTGTCGGTGACCCCGCGGCTGTGGGTCCGGCCCCGACAGGGTCCCAAGCTGGCCGATCTGATCGCCGAGCCGAATACCACTCGGGCCCAAGGTGATTCCGACACTTTGGACATTCTCGGTTCGACGTACGCGGTGAACGATGGTGACCCGGCCACGGCGTGGACGGCGCCACAGCGGGTGGTGCAACACAAGAGCGCTCCGACGCTGACGCTGGTGCTGCCACGGCCCACCGAGGTCGCCGGGCTGCGGCTACTGCCGAGCCGGTCGACACTGCCTGCCAAGCCGACGGTGGTGGCCGTCAACCTCGGCGACGGCCCACAGGTCCGGGAGTTCAGGCGCAGCGACGAGGTTTCCGGCGGGGCCGCCCGGCCGCAAACCCTGTCGCTGCGACCCCGGGTGACCGACACCGTCACGATCAGCCTGCTGGACTGGCAAGACATCATCGACCGCAACGCGTTGGGCTTCGACCAGCTCAAGCCGCCGGGGCTGGCCGAAGTCGCAGTGCTCGGCACCGACGGCAACCCGATCGCTCCCGCCGACGCGGCCCGCAACCGGTCGCGCGAGATCGTCGTCGATTGCGATCACGGTCCGGTCATCGCGGTCGCCGGCCGGTTTGTGCACACTTCGATCCGGACCACGGCCGGTGCACTGCTGGACGGCGAGCCGGTTCCCGCGAGCCCGTGCGATCGGAATCCCATCGCGCTGCCGGCGGGGCAACAGGAATTGTTGATCAGCCCCGGCGCCCAGTTCGTGGTGGACGGAGCCCAGCTGTCGACACCAGCTGCCGCCGAAGTGCCCAGTGCCACGGGCTCCGCGCCGGCTGCCGCGGCGACGGGGGCCTGGGGTCCCGACCGTCGCGAGGTGCGCGCCCCGGCGTCGGCCACCCCACGGGTGCTGGTCATCCCCGAGAGCATCAATCCGGGCTGGGTGGCACGCACCAGTACCGGGGCTCGACTGACGCCGGTAACCGTCAACGGGTGGCAGCAGGGCTGGGTGGTACCCGCGGGAAACCCCGGCACGATCACGCTGACCTTCGCGTCCAATTCGCTGTACCGGGTTGGCCTGGCCGTCGGCCTGGCGTTGCTGCCGCTGTTGGCGATGCTCGCGTGGTGGCGCACCCGGCGAGGGCGTTCCGACGACCCACCCCCACCACCATGGTCGCCCGGGCCCTGGGCGGCGGTGCCGGTGTTGGCGGCCGGTGCGGTGATCGCAGGCGTGGCCGGGGTCGTCGTGATCGGGGCCGCCCTCGGCCTGCGGTACGCGCTGCGCCATCGAGAGCAGTTGCGCGACCGGGCCACCATCGTGGCCAGTGCGGGCGGACTGATTCTGGCCGGGGCGGCGCTGTCTCGCCATCCCTGGCGGTCGGTCGACGGCTACGCCGGTCATTCCGCGAATGTGCAACTGCTGGCTCTGATTTCACTTGCGGCGGTCACCGTATCGGTGGTGACACCCGATCTCTTGGGCGGACGCCGCGGGGGGTAGTGCTGGCCATGGGATGGTTTTCTGCACCCGACTACTGGGTGGGCAGATTGGTGCTCGAACGCGGCGTGGCGGCCATCTACCTGATCGCGTTCGTCGCCGCGGCAGCGCAGTTCCGGTCGCTGATCGGAGAACATGGAATCTTGCCGGTGCCACGGTTTTTGGCGGGACAGTCGTTTTGGAGAACGCCAAGCATTTTCCATCTGCGCTATTCCGATCTGCTGTTCGCGGGTGTCTCCTGGTTCGGTGCGGCGCTGTCGGCGTCCGTCGTCGTCGGCGCGGCGGATCTGGTGCCGCTGTGGGCGGCGATCGCGATATGGCTGACGTTGTGGGTGCTCTACCTGTCGATCGTCAACGTCGGGCAAGCGTGGTATTCGTTCGGCTGGGAATCCCTGCTGCTGGAAAGCGGATTCCTGATGATCTTTCTCGGCAACGATCACGTTGCACCCCCGGTGCTGACCTTATGGATGGCGCGACTGCTGCTATTCCGGGTCGAGTTCGGCGCCGGACTGATCAAGATGCGCGGCGACCCGTGCTGGCGCGACCTCACCTGCCTGTACTACCACCACGAAACCCAGCCGATGCCGGGGCCGCTGAGCTGGTTCTTCCATCATCTCCCCAAACCGCTGCATCGAATCGAGGTGGCGGGCAACCATTTCGCGCAGCTGGTGGTGCCATTCGGGCTATTCGCGCCACAGCCGATAGCCAGCGCGGCCGGGGCCATCATCGTCGCCACGCAGCTGTGGTTGGTGCTGTCGGGCAATTTCGCCTGGCTCAACTGGGCGACGATCGTCCTCGCGTTCAGTGCCATCGACGACTCGTCGGTGGCGTTGCTGCTGCCGATACCCGGGTATCCGCCGCTGTCAGCACCGCCGCCGTGGTTCGCCGCCCTGGTGGTTGCGTTTGCCGTCGGGGTGCTGTTCCTGACCTATTTGCCGGCGCGCAACATGCTGTCCCCGCGTCAGCGAATGAACATGTCGTTCAACCCATTTCACTTGGTGAATACCTACGGAGCCTTCGGCAGCATCGGCCGCACCCGCCGAGAGGTGGTGATCGAGGGCACCGACGAACCGAGTGTCACCGCGCAAACGGTATGGAAGGAATACGAATTCAAGGGCAAGCCCGGCGTTGTAGGCAGGCTGCCACGGCAATGGGCCCCGTATCATCTGCGGCTGGACTGGCTGATGTGGTTCGCCGCAATCTCGCCCGGCTATGCCCAGCCCTGGCTGACGCCGTTCCTGCAACAGCTGCTACGCAACGACCGTGCCGCTCTGCACCTGTTGCGGCACAACCCATTCCCTGACTCGCCGCCCCGCTATGTGCGGGCCCAGCTCTACCAGTACCGCTTCACCACGCCGGCGGAGTTGCGGCGCGATCACGCGTGGTGGCATCGCGCGCTGGTGGGCCGCTACGTCGCGCCGATGGCATTGGGGACAGCGCCTCCAGCCGGCTGAGCAACGCAGTCAGCCCAGTCGGCCGAGATCCGTAATGAGCTGGGAGACCACCGTGATCGTGGCGATCCGGCGGTCCGCGTCGTCGTCGAGGTCGGCGGCCAGAACGGCGTTTGTTCTCGTCAGCTTGAGCACCCGCCCAGTCGCCACAAAGGATTTCGCCGCTCCGGCCCGCAGGATCGTCACCGTCATACTCAGCGTCGGGCAGGGACAACCGGTCAGCAGCGAGCCGCAATGCGTGGCCGTCTGATCCAGCATTTCGGCGATCGACCCTCCACTGAGTTGCCTGAAATTGAAAGCGGTAGGGCCCGGTTCGTAGGACATGCGCAGCCATCGCTCTTCGCGACAGCCGTCGAGGTACCTCGCATTCAGCGCCGAGAGATTCGGTGTCACGTGCTTATTGGCGTGCTCAACCCATTCCGCGTCGGAGAGCGCGAGACCGGGTTCACCGAATAGTCCGAGATACCCACTGACATCCATAGTTACCTCACCGTAGCGCTGGGCCCGCAGTCGTGGCTAACCATGAGTCGCGCCGGGCTACGGCCAAGAACCCGCCGCCACGGTATATCAGCCGGATCCTCGGTCAGGGACAACGGTGGAACCTCGGCCAGCACCGCGCGTATGCACTCTTCCACAGCGAGCTTTGCGAGGGCGGTCCCCACACAATAGTGCGTACCCGCACCGAAATTCAGCAGTCTTGGCGTACCTTCACGGGTGAAGCGATCGGAATCGAACCGATCGGGATCCTGCCATACCTGCCCGTCACGGCAAGCCGCGGCGATACAGGGAAACACCATTGAGCCGGCGGGAATAGTCGTGTCGTGCAGCTCGATCGGCGCGATCGCTGTACGGGGAATGAGAGGAATGCTGGGCTCCAGCCGCATCGTCTCAGCGGCTACCCTCGCCAGGCGCGCCTGGTCCCGATGGATGTCCCCGAGCTCGTCACGGTGCTGCAGGGCTACCCAGATACTGCAAGGGATTTGACTTCCCGTCGTATCATGCGCTGCCACAAGGAGATTAGATATCATAACCACAGTCTCGTCGTGGTTGAGGCGGTCTCCGTCGGCCTCGGCGCTCAGAAGTTCGGTAATGAGATCTGGTCCCGGACTCCGGCTGCGTCGCCACGTCAGCTCGTGCACATAGCTTTGTAGTCCCACGATGGCAGTGGTTGCATCACTGACCTGCTCGGGGGTCATCACGTAGAAAACTGGGCTCAAGGCGTCTGCCCATTGTGCGAACAATCCAACATCGCTATCTGGCACGCCGAGCAATCGGCAGGTCAGCCGCGCGGCCAACGCCGAGCACGCCGCCACAAGGTCCCCGCCCTGTCCGACTGACGCGATCGCCGCCGCGGCCATCTCGGCAGCGGTCTCCTGCAACGCGGCAACGGACCGGGGCGTGAAGGCGCGCGAAACCAGCGATCGCATCCGTCGGTGATAGTCACCCTCGGTCGTGAACATCAGCCGCCCATACCAATCGCGCAGTGGCCCACTGGTTATCCCCATCATGTCGAACAGGGCCAAGCCGATCCCGTTCAGCCGCGGATCGTGCACCAGTAGTTCGACGTCGCGCTGGCGGAGCACAACAACGGCGCCGGTCGTCTCGTCTCTGGCCAGCGGACCCCTGCGCGCCGTCTCGCGCAGCGTCCCGTGCAAGTCTCCGACCATACTTCCGGTCAGATCAACCGGCGAAAGTGCGTCCATAACCCCATCTTTCATTCACCAACCGATAGGTTGCGACTGATATTGACTGTTGCAGGTATTGCCGGGTTGCCCTGGCCGATGTGCACCCCGTCAGCGGTGGTGTGCGGCTTGTTGAGCGAGTTGAACACGGGAAGCGATGCCCAGCTTGCGGTAAATGTGACTGAGGTGGGTTTGTACCGTGCGCGGCGAGATGAAGAGCTTGGCGGCGATGTCCTTGTTGGCAAGTCCATCACTCACCAGCTGCACGACCTCGCGCTCCGTCGGCGTCACAGAGGCCCCACCGCTCGATGGCCGCTTCCGTTCGCCGCGGCCTCGCTGCGCGTACGCGATCGCCTCCGCAATCGACAACGCGGCGCCCGCAGCCCACACGGTTTCGAACTCGCTGTCACCCAACGCATCACGTAACGCTGAAACCGATGCTTCGTAGGCGAGGTCGTAGATCCGGAAGCGGGTTTGGCCGGTCTGCTCTCTAATCGCTTGTGCGGAGCCGAACAGCCGTACGGCCTCCCGATGGCTGCCCGCTTCACTCGCCAGACCGGCCACGCACTCCAGGGTGTCGGCAATTCCCAAGTACGCCTTGGACCCTGATGAGCAGACGAGCGCGTGGTGCGCGTCCTGCTCGGCTTGCCCGAAGTCACCTTGGGCGATGGCGACGCGGGCTCGCGCTGTCAGCGCCATGGCAGCATTCCATCCAGATGTCGCGCGGACAACTTCGTCGGCGCAGCGTCGAGCCGCCCGAAGGTCGCCGCGAGCCAGCGCAATCTCTGCAACGGGATTCACGCACAGCGCCAAGAACTCCCGTCGTTGGCTCAATCGCTGCATCGCAATCTCGCTGGCCTGAGCCGCGGCTGTGACATCGCCGGCGGCGAGCGCCGCCAGCGCCAGCGTCGCATTGCTGAACCCTTCCCTGAAGTCACCGAGTTCAGTCGCTTGCTCGACGGCGGCCGCCGCGATGGCGCGGGCCGCGGTCGTGTCTCCTCGAAATGCGAGCGCCATACTGTGGCCGCACCGCCCAGCGAAACCGAGGAGCGGGTCCTGACAAGCGTCGGCATCGGTGATCAGCGCATCGAACCGTCGAACGGCTCCGTCGAGATCGCCACAATGGATCTGCGCCATCCCGAGGTTCCAGCGGCAGTGACGCGCGACGAACTGATCGCCGATTGCCTCCGCGATATCGCGCCCCTCCTCGGCGGCCGCCCGCTCCGCCCTGGCATCACCGGCGCAGAGGGCGGCAAATGCCCGGAACGGCAGGATCTGACACCACGCCGCCAAATCTCCCAGCGATCGGGCGAGGTCGAGCGCCTCGGTGAAAGACTCCTCGGATGCCTCTCCGTAGTACGACGAGACGCAGCACCACGCGGTAAGCGCCTTCAGCAAAAGGGCGGGTTCGCCGATACCGCGGGCGAGGGTGAGCGCCTCCGTGGCCGCGTCTTTGCTTCCCGGGTCCATCACCGAGGCGGTCAGCATGATGCGGTCGGTGAGCGCGCGGACCCGCATGGCGGGCGCGATGTCCGCGCCGTGGGCTTCGGCAGTGGCGAGGGCGGCGTCAAACCAGGCGAGCCCCTCCTGAATCCGTCCTCGTCGCCGCCACAGCGGCTGCAGAAATGATGCCAGGGCTAGCGCCGCCTCCGGTTCAGCTTGGCTGAGTATCCAGACGAAAGCTGCACGGAGATCGTCGATTTCGGTTTCGGCTTGCTCGGTGTGTCGCTGGACGTCGGTGGGCGCCAAGGTCTCGAACATTGCCGCGAACGCGGCGTAATGACGGTGATGGCGGGACCGAATGGTCTCGGCCTCAGCCGAGTCGCCGAGCTTTTCCTGGGCGTAGTGACGCATCGTCTCCAGCAACCGATATCGTGTCCTGCCCCGATGATCCTCGGCGACCACCAGCGACTTGTCCACCAGCAGGCTGAGCTGATCCAGCACGTGATGGCGCTCGAGTTCGCCACTGCCTGCGACCGCTTGCGCTGCGTGGAGGTCGAAGCCGCCCATGAAGACCGCCAGTCGTCGGAACAGGACACGCTCGGGCTCGGTCAACAGGGCGTGCGACCAGTCGACGGAGGCACGCAATGTCTGCTGGCGTCGCACTGCAGTGCGCGTGCCACCGGTCAACAGGCGGAAGCGGTCGTGCAGTCCGTCGAGGATTTCGGCCAGCGACAACGCGCGCACCCGAGCGGCTGCCAGCTCGATGGCCAACGGCACCCCATCGAGGCGCCGGCAGATCTCCGCCACGGCGGCCGCATTGTCGTCCGTGATGCGGAAATCGGGTCGGGCAAGAGCCGCACGGTCGGCGAACAGTTCGAGGGCGTCGTTGGTGATCGGCAGCGACGGCACCCGCCAAATGACCTCGCCGGCCACGCCAAGGGGCTCCCGGCTGGTGGCAAGCACAGTCAAGTGTGGGCAGGCCGCTAATACGGCGCCGCCGAGAGCAGCACAAGCATCGAGCAGATGCTCGCAGTTGTCCAAGATGATCAGCAGCTGGCGGCCGCCTACGGACTGAGCCAGCATGTCGATCTCGGCACGGCCCGGTTGGTCGCAGAGACCAAGCGCGCGGGCCACGGTGGCCGCCACGATTTCGGGAGAGCCGATCGGCGCCAGATCGACATACCACACTCCGTCACTGAAATCAGCGGCTAGCTGAGCTGAAAGTGCCTGGGCCAGACGCGTTTTCCCGACCCCCCAGCGCCGGTAAGGGTGACACGCCGGCTGTTGGCCAACAGGTTCCCTGCCTCGTTCAGTTCCTCGATCCGCCCCACGAAACTGGTAAGCTGTACGGGAACATTGTGGGCCACAACGGGATCCGCCGTCCGCAGCGGCGGGAACTCGCTGTGCAGGTCGGGGTGGCACAGTTGCATTACCCGTTCGGGCCGGGGCAGATCGCGCAAGCAGTGCGTGCCGAGGTCGGTCAGCCACGCGTTGGCGGGAAGATGTTCGATGACTAGGTCTGCCGCGATGCCCGACAGCACGGTTTGGCCCCCATGCGCAACATCACGGATGCGTGCGGCCCGATTAATGGTGGGCCCGACGTAGTTGCCTTCATCACACAGCTGCACCTCGCCGGCATGTATGCCGATGCGCAACCGGATTGGTGCCAGCGGCGACGTCTGCAGCTCCAGGGCACACGCGACTGCGTCGCTGGCCCGGGCGAATGCCACCACGAAGCTGTCGCCTTCGCCCAGCTCGATCGGGCGGACGCCACGATGCGCCGCGATCGCGTCAGACAGTGTGCGGTCGAGGGCGGCGATGGCGGCCGTCATGTCGACTGGAGCGGTGTCCCACAGCCGGGTCGATGCCTCGACGTCTGCCAGCAACAGCGTCACCGTTCCGGTGGGGACCAACTCACTCACCCCAAGATCCCGCCATTCTGGCGGCGTCGTATAGGCACACCGGTCAATATCCGTCACACTCGCCACTCTGCAGCCAACACTGGCGACGAACATCAGCCCAAATGCGTATATTCCCTCGGCCCGCGACCGCGAGTCGGCCGCTACTTCAACAGCATATGGACAATTCGCCTGGCGGACGAGCTCGATTCGCGGGTCAGCGGCGGCGCAGCGGGCTGCTTTGAGCCGTTGCAAGGGTCGTGAACGAGTCAGCCCCTGTTGCCGCCGCTGCTACAGATATACGTCTGTGCCACAACATTGGTAGGCCTTCTGACCGATGATCTTGGCTTCGTCGCGCCGCATAGTTGATTTTGAACTGCCCGACCAGTGTTACGGCTCGCCGACGTACATGGCTTACGTCACAACGAGATAGCCCACTCCTGCGGTTGGCGTATCAACTCGTGCGCCTTCTGTCCAGGTTGCTGGCCGTATTTCCGGCCGGGCGGCACCATCGAATTCATGCGGGCTCGGCTCGCCAGTCCAGGAGGTCGGTCAGATGAGACGAACACACACAGGTTCGCTGGTTGCAGGTGGACTCAACTGGGATAGCTTGCCGCTGCGGCTCTTCGCCGGAGGCAATGCCAAGTTCTGGGATCCCGCCGATATCGACTTGTCCCGCGACCGCGCGGACTGGGAACAACTGACCGATGACGAACACGACTATGCCATCCGATTGTGCGCTCAGTTCGTCGCGGGGGAGGAAGCGGTGACCCAGGACATCCAGCCGTTCATGTCCGCGATGGGGCCGAAGGCCGGCTGGGTGACGAGATGTTTCTGACGCAGTTCGCTTTCGAAGAGGCCAAGCACACCCAGGTGTTCCGCATGTGGCCAGATGCCGTCGGCATCACCGAAGATCTGCACGGCTATCTCGAACCCCTGCCGGCATACCGGCAGATATTTTACGAAGAGCTGCCAAACAGCCTCAGCGCGTTGACAAACGATCCCTCACCGGCCGCCCAGGTCCGGGCCTGCGTCATCTACAACCACGTGGTCGAGGGCATGATGGCGCTGACCGGCTACTACTCCTGGCACAAAATCCGTTCCGACCGCAACATTCTTCCCGGCATGCAAGAGTTGGTCCGGCGCATCGGCGACGATGAGCGACGTCACATGGCGTGGGGTACCTTCACCTGCCGCCGCCACGTCGCGGCCGACGACGCCAACTGGACCGTCTTTGAAACGCGGATGAACGAGCTCATCCCGCTGGTCCTGCAATCCACCGAGGAAAATTATTCCATGTACAACAACGGCCCCATCCCGTTCGACCTGGACATGGACGAGACAAGGCAGTACGCCTCCGACAAGGGCATGCGACGGTTCGGCACCATCTCCAGCGCCCGTGGCCGCCCGCTCGGCGAGATCGACCTCGACTACACGCCGCTGCAGCTCGAGGATACCTTCGCCGACGAGGACGAGAAGGCTTTAGCGGCATCGGCATCGGCATCGGCATCGGCATCGGCATCGGCATCGGCATCGGCATCGGCATCGGCATCGGCATCGGCATCGGCATCGGCATCGGTGAGATGAAAGCACTCGGGATTGCGGCAGCAGCCGTCATAGCACTCGCGCCGTTCGCTGTGGTAGCAACCACACCCGGTATAGCGCAGGCGGCTCCGTCTCCCGATGCTGGAGCACTTTCCGCCACGTCCTCCCCCCCCGACCACGATTCCGGCACAGCCGCAGACGAGGAGCCGACCCGACCCTGGGGGCACTCGGCCGCGCTGCACTATGGGGTGTTGGTGACAGCCGTGGGCCTTGTCGCCTGGACTGTCGGATTGTCTTCACGTCGCGCCAGTGGCACACATCCGATCCCGCCCCGGGCGGAACCTCGCCGGGCCAGCCGCGGTGCGCTAGCCGCCACATCCGCGCTCACGTTTCCGGCGATTGATCCTCCAGTCTCAGCGGTTAAGAGAAGGGTGCTAGCCGAGGCGGCCCATAGATGCGCCATCCCCACCTGTCGGAACCCAACGACCGAGATAGCTCACATCGCGCCTAAGTCACAAAGCCATGACGACTCCTTCGAAAACCTCATCGCGTTATGCCCGGATTGCCAAAAGAAAGAAATCGATCGGCAGTCGATCGGCATGTACAAGCGCAATCTCGGGATCTTGAACAGCCGCTACTCTGATTTCGAGCGCCGAGTGTTCGATCAGATTGCCGAGACCGACCGGAGATCCTTCATTGTCGAGGCGGGTTTGGAGATCCCTCTCCTGCACGCCGTCAATGATGGGCTTTTGAAACGAGTCGAACTATCGCCGGTAGCGATCCAACGCGGCGAACCAACCCATTACAAATACGAAGTCGCCGATGCTGGGCTGGACTTCGTCAGCCGATACATCCGGGGTGAAGACATATCATGAGGTCCCGCAACGCCACCCGTTGAGAAACATCGACGCCGCCGCGCGCAGGTCCGCGTCTAAATCGGGCCTCGTCTGCCCCGCTCGAGCGAGTTCAGCATGGACCGACGAGACGAAAAGGCTTTAGCGGCCTCGGCACAACCGAGACCGCTAAAGCCTTACTACTGCTAGGACAGGACTCACTTCTGGTAGGACAGGGCTCCCGTTCCGGCAAGCTTACCGCCCTCGACGATCAGGTACTCCGGACGGATGGGCTGGCCGGCGAACCAACTTTCCAGAATCTCCCTGGTGCCGGCAGCGTAACGGGCCTGGGCCGACAGGGTGGTTCCCGAAACATGCGGCGTCATCGCGTTATTCGGCATGGCCCGCCATGGGTGGTCGGCCGGCGGCGGGTGCGGGAACCAGACATCGCCGGCATAGCCCGCGAGCTGGCCACTACGCAGCGCTGCCGCGATGGCCTCGGGGACGGTTTCCTCGCCGCGGGCGATGTTGACGATGTAGGAGCCGCATCGTGCCCAGCAACCGCTCGTTGAACATCCGACGGGTGGCTTCGTAGAGAGGCGAGTGGATGGACACGATGTCGACCGAGCGCACCGGCGACTCGACGTCGGGATGGAACGTGACGTTGAGTTCCTTCTCGACCTCGGGCGACAGCCGTCGCGTGTCGGTGTAGTGCAGGTTGACGTCGAACGGCGCCAGCCGGCGCAGCACGGCCCGCCCGATCCGGCCGGCGGCGATCAGCCCGACGTCCATACCCTCCAGGTCGTAGGCACGCTCCGCGCAATCGGCAATGTTCCAGCCGCCTTCGGCGGCCCACCGATGCGACGGGACGAAGTTGCGCACCAGCGTCAGGATCTGCATCACCGTGTGCTCGGCGACACTGATGCTGTTGCTGTAGGTCTCCTCGGCGACGGTGATGCCGTGCTCCTTGGCCGCCTCGAGATCCACGTGATCGGAGCCGATGCCCGCGGCGACCACGTGTGTCAGGCCGTTTTTGATTGGACTTGCTTTGATGGCTCACGCGCAAGGCTTGAGGGTGTCATCGAAGGCTACAAAATGGCCGCCAACGCGCTCAAGGTCGACGTACAGCTGGACAAGCTGCGGCACTATGAACCATCCCGGGTTTCATGCACCCTCGGGGTTCTGTGAGCCGGCCGGTCGGTCGGTCACGTGTTGGGAATAGTAGTGGGCTTCGGCTTCGGCGGGTGGGACACGACCGAGGCGGTGCATTAGGCGCTGCTGGTTGTACCAGGAGACGTAGTCGGCGGTGATGAGCTCGACGTCGGCGAGGGTGCGCAGCGGGCCACGTCGGAACGGGGAATCCGCGCGGATGCATTCGTTCTTGTAGAGCCCGATTGTGGTCTCGGCCAACGCGTCATCGTAGGCGTCGCCAACACTGCCGACCGATGGCCGCAGATCTGAAAGGCTCAGTGTTTCACCGAATCTCACGCTCGTATACTGCGACCCGGCATCGCTGTGGTGGATGGCACCGTCGATCGGATGGCCTTGCCGGGAACGCAGTGCGGCGGCCTGGCGGATCGCCGATTCGACGAACCGGGTGTGCTTGGACCCCGATGCTTCCCAGCCGACGATCGCTCCGGCGTACGCGTCGATGACGAACGCGACATAGACGAACACCCCGGTCACCAGTTTGACGTAGGTGAAGTCCGCCACCAGCAGCCGATTCGGTACGCCTACACCGAACTGGCGGTCCACCAGATCCGGCGGCCGCGCCGCTGAGGGGTCGGCGATGGTGGTGCGCACGGTTTTCTGGCGGCGCACGCCCTGCCAGCCGTGACGGCGCATCAGGCGTTCCACCGTGGACTTGGCCACCGGGATGCCCTCACGCTGCAGGTGCGCCCACATCTTTACCGACCGTACAGTGACTCCGGTTTGCGCCGACCCTGCTCGTCGGGCTCGTAGTGGCCGACCAGGATCTCGGTGATGGTGGCATCCCACAGGGCCCGCTTCGAGGGCGCGCGCTGGACCCAGGCGTAGAACGTTCGTGGGGCGATCGGCACACCGTGCTCGGTCAGCACGCGGCAGATCGGAGCGACCCCGAAACGGTCCCTGTGGTTAGCGATGAACTCGCAGACCGAATTGGTCAGCGGCGGTTGCGCGGGTCGCTCTCCCGCACGAAGAAAGACGTTGCTGCCTTGAGGATTTCGATGGTCTGCTCAAGCTCAGCATTGCGCCGTCGCAGTGCCCGGATCTCCGCGGCGGCCTCGCTGGAGACCCCGTCGCGCGCACCGTCGTCGACCTGCTGTTGGCGGATCCAGTTGCGCAGCGTCTCGGCGTTCATCCCCAGCCGCTTGGACACCGCGGTGATCGCCGCCCATTCACTCGGATAGTCCTCGCGGTGCTCCAGCACCAGACGGACAGCCTTCGACCTGGTCTCGGGGTCGTACTTGCTCGGCATGTGATGCACCTTCCCAAGAATGGAGGTGTGCATCAAACGCGGGACGGTTCACTAGTCATGGCGCGCTGGTCGTGGCCCCCGCTGTCCGTGCGAGAGCAAGTTCGCGCACTTGGCGCTTGAGAACCTTACCGGCGCCGGACAGGGGCAGCTCGTCGACGACGTCTACGCTGCGCGGCACCTTGTAATTGGCAAGCCGACCTCTGACGTGCGCCTGCAGCTCAGCCGGATCGATGCGCGCATTCGGTGCGGCGACGACCACGGCGTGCACGATTTCGCCCCATCGATCGCTGGGCAGGCCGACCACCGCCGAGACGGCGACCGACGGGTGGGTACCCAGCGCGTTTTCCACCTCAGCGCTATAGACGTTTCTCCGCCCGTGATGATCATGTCTTTGATGCGATCGACAACGTAGAGACCCCCCCGCGTCGAGATACCCGGCGTCTCCGGTGCGGTACCAGCCGTCGACCAGGACGGCGTCGGTTTCGCCGGGCCGGTTCCAATACCCGTGCATGACATGGTCACCGCGCACACAGATCTCACCCACCGCGCCGATCGCCAGCACGGCGCCGGCATCGTCGAGGATCTGTATTTCGGCGTGCGGCGCCGCCCGCCCCGCCGAACATAGCGACGCCCCGCGGTGATATTTGGATTCCAGCACAGTTGCTAGCGGTGCAACCTCGGTCATGCCGTAAACCTGAGTCAACCTGACCTCGGGAAGCACGTGCGTGACGCGCTCGAGCAGGCCTTCCGAGATCGGCGATCCGCCATAGAAGATGCGCTGCAAAGAGCCGGCGTCGCCATTGCTGTCGGTCATGTCATCGACGAGCATCTGGATCATCGTGGGAACCAGCACTAAATCGGTGACCCCCTGATCGCGGATCGCCGCCCAAACGGCGTCAGACTTGAATGCCGGAATGATCACATGCACGCCACCGCACACCATTTGGCACAGCCACCCAGCCAGGTCGGCGAGGTGAAACATCGGCGCCGCGTGCAACAGCCTGACCCCCTCATGTGGGAACTGACCGTCGCAAGCAGGCCAAGTGTCGAGGTGACCATGTTGCGATGGGAGAGCATCACACCCTTGGGGAAACCCGTTGTGCCGCCGGTATAAAACAAGCCCGCAAGGTCATCTCCGGACCGGCGCGCATCCGGCACCGGCCGGTGCCTCGAGATCAGGTCCTCGTAGCCAACCATCCCATCCGGAACCGAACCTTCGCCGCAGTACACCAGCCACCGCAACGCCGGACACTGTTGTCGGAGCACGTCGGCGGTTCCTACGAATACATCGTCGATGAGCAAGCAGACCGTGCCTGAATCATTGAGGGAATAAGCAATTTCCACCGCCTCCCAGCGGATGTTGACCGGGTTGAGGACACCCCCCCGCCCACGGCACCGCCAACAGATATTCCGCGTACCGGTCACTGTTCAGGGCGAGGATCCCGACTCGGTCACCAACACCGACACCCAACCCGCGTAAGCCGGCAGCCAACCGGGCGATGCGCTCGGCCTGCTCACGGAACGTGCGCACTCGCGAGCCGAAGATCGTCGCTGTTGCATCCGGTGTGGTCTGCAATGATCGGTGCAGACCGTGTGTCAATTGCATAGCCCATGACTATCGCGTTGCCGCCGTGATTGCGACTCACGGACTAGCCGGCGCGTTAATCGGACATATGTCAGCGTTTAGTGGCCAATCAAGGCGACCGCCGCCCGCAGCGCTACAGGGTTTCGTCGAGCTCACCGAGTCGGTCGGTCAGCCGCAGATTCTCCGAATAGTCGACCGGGCAGCAGATCAGCGAAACCCCGTCGTCATCGAGTGCAGCCTGCAGCGTCGGCAGTAGTTCGTCGGCGCTGTTGATTTGATATCCCTTGGCGCCAAAGCTTTCGGCGTACTTCACGATGTCGGGGTTGCCGAACTTCACGTAGTAGTGCTCGCCGAGTTCGAGATCCATCTTCCATTCGATGAGACCGTAACCGCCATCCTCCCAGATCAGCACCACCAGCGGGATGCGCTCCCGGACAGCGGTCTCGATTTCCTGCGAGTTCATCAGAAATGCGCCGTCGCCCACCACGGCGAGCACCTTCGCTTCGGGCAGCGCCACTTTGACGCCGAGGGCTCCGGGAAGCGCGAAACTCATGGTGGACAAGCCATTCGAGATCAGGCAGGTGTTGCGTTCGTAGGTCGGGTAGAGCCGGGCCATCCACATCTTGGTGGCGCCGGTGTCGACCAGCACCACGTCGCCACGGCCCAGCGCTTCGCGAGTGTCGGCCACCACCCGGGCCGGCGCCAGCGGGTAACGCGAGTCCTGTTGTCCCCGAGCGAATTCCTCGGCCAGCAGACCGGATCCGGGCACCTCCGGTTCGGCCTCGTAGGCGTGGTCGGCCAGCGCATCGCCGAGTGCGTCTAGCGAGTCGCTGATGTCGCCGATGATGCCGACGTCAACCGGGTAGTGCGCGTCGACCTCGGCCGGGAAGCGATGGATATGGATGATCTTCTTGTCGGCCTGCGGGTTGATCCGTACCGGATCGAACTCCTGCAGCTCGTAGCCGACCGTGATGACGACGTCGGCGTTGTCGAATCCGAAGTTGACGTAGTCATGCCGCATGAACCCGACGGTCCCGATGCTGTTGGGGTGGTCGTCGGGCATGACACCCTTGCCATGGAAGGTGTTGGCCACCGGAATCCCAAATTTGTCGGAGAACCTCACCAGCGCCGCCGTCGCGTCGCTGCGCGCGGCACCATGCCCGGCCAGCATCACCGGTCGCTTCGCGTTACGCAGGATGGCGGCCGCGCGTTCCACCTGACCGGGGGCCGGTGCATCGGCGTGGACCACGTTGCGCGGCAGCGGCTTCAGGTCATAGTCGGTCTCGTCTTCGTCGATGTGCTCGGGCACGGCGAGGTAGACCGCGGCCGGGCGTTCGGTCTCGGCGAGTTTGAACGCCTTGCGGAACATTTCCGGAATGGCGCGTGCGGTGGGCACCCCGGCGGCCCACCGGCTGATCGGGGTGAACATCGAAACGAGGTCGACGTACTGGTGCGATTCTTTGAACTGCCGGTCCTGGCCGACCTGCGCGGAGATCGCCACCATGGGGGTGCTGTTCGTGGTGGCATCGGCAACGCCCAACTGCATGTTGATCGCGCCCGGGCCCAAGGTGGCCGACACCACCGCCGCCCGGCCGGTGACCCGCCCGTACATCTCGGCCATGAACGCCGCGGCCTGCTCGTGCCTGGTGAGCACGTAACGGATCTTCGAGGCGGCCAGCGCCTGCACGAAGCGGATGTTCTCCTCGCCGGGCAGCCCGAACACCACCGCAACGCCCTCGTTTTCCAGGCACTTGACCATCAGCTGAGCCGCAGTACTCATCCGGCACCTCCCTCGGGGGAACGATAGTGGCAGGCTAGATGTTGAACCTCTCACAACCATCGCAAGCGAAGGACGTCAGCATGGCGATCGCCACCATCAACCCGGCCACCGGCGAGACGGTCAAGACCTTCACCCCAGCAACCGACGCGGAAGTCGACGCAGCAATCACGCGCGCCCACGAGCGGTTCCTCGACTACCGCCATTCCACCACCTTCGCCCAGCGCGCCGAATGGGCGAAGGTGGTGGCCGACCTGCTGGAGAAGGAGGCCGACGATGTCGCGGCAATGATGACCCTCGAGATGGGCAAGACGCTCAAGTCCGCCAAGGCCGAAGCGCTCAAGTCCGCCAAGGGTTTTCGGTACTACGCCGAAAACGCCGAGAAGCTGCTCGCCGACGAACCGGCCGAAGCCTCCAAGGTCGGCGCGAAGAAGGCGTACACCCGATACCAGCCGCTCGGCGTCGTCCTGGCCGTGATGCCGTGGAACTTCCCGCTGTGGCAGGCCGTCCGGTTCGCCGCGCCCGCGCTGATGGCCGGAAACGTCGGCCTGCTCAAGCATGCGTCCAATGTGCCGCAGTCGGCGCTGTATCTCTCCGATGTGATCACCCGCGGTGGCTTCCCCGCGGATTGTTTCCAGACGCTGCTGGTGTCGTCGAGCGCCGTCGAGCGCATCCTGCGCGATCCCAGGGTGAAGGCGGCCACACTGACCGGGAGCGAGCCGGCGGGTCAATCCGTCGCCGCCATCTGTGGTGACGAGATCAAGCCCACCGTGCTGGAACTCGGCGGCAGCGACCCGTTCATCGTGATGCCTTCGGTGGACCTCGACGAGGCCGTCAAGACCGCGGTTACCGCCCGGGTGCAGAACAACGGCCAGTCCTGTATCGCCGCTAAGCGGTTCATTGTGCACACCGACATCTACGACGCGTTCGTCGACAAGTTCGTCGAGCGGATGGAGGCCCTGAAGGTCGGCGACCCGACCGACCCGGACACCGAGGTGGGCCCGCTGGCCACCGAGTCGGGCCGCGACGAGATCGCCAAGCAGGTCGACGACGCCGTCGCCGCGGGCGCCAAGGTCCGCCTCGGCGGTAAGACTCCCGACCAACCGGGATGGTTCTACCCGCCGACGGTGGTCACCGAGATCACCAAGGACATGGCGCTCTACACCGAGGAGGTCTTCGGTCCGGTCGCCTCGATGTACCGCGCCGAGAGCATCGACGAGGCCATCGAGATCGCCAACGCCACCACCTTCGGGCTGGGGTCCAACGCCTGGACCAACGACGAGGCCGAGCAGGAGCGCTTCATCGACGACATCGAGGCAGGGCAGGTCTTCATCAACGGGATGACGGGGTCCTACCCGGAGCTGGGGTTCGGCGGCGTCAAGCGGTCCGGTTACGGTCGCGAGCTGGCCGACATGGGGATCCGCGCGTTCTGCAACGCCAAGACCGTCTGGGTGGGCTAACCCGCCCCGTGAGCTACACGCTCGCCAAAGCCAGCTCGTCCTCCTCGGCGAAGGTGTCCTCGAGCTGCAGTGGCGAGTAGTCCAGGTCGATCTCGCCGAGCGGGCGCCCGCGAGCGCTGGAGATGGTGCCGAACCGTCGCATCCCCTTTTCGGAGGCGTACTGCATGAATTCGTCGACCGACAAACCAAAGGGCATCGGGTCGTAAAGCGCGAAGCCCTCTTCGATCAGGCGCAGTCCGAGCGGCATCAGCTCGTTCATCCGCGCTTCGAAGACACCCCAATTGGCGTCGTCGGCGGCGACGTGACGCCGGCAGGTGAAGGTGCCCCACGCCATGTGGCGTCGCTCGTCGTCGCCGATGCGCCGGATAAGCTCCTGCATGCCGGGCAGGATGCCGCGGTCCACACAGATCTTGTGCCAGCCGAAGTAGCCGGTCAGCGCCAACATGCCTTCGACCATGTGGTTGTAGGTCACCGACGCCCGAACCTGGGCAGCCGGCGAGGGATCAACCGACAGCACGCTCAGGCAGGCCGGCAGCTCCTCGTAGAAAATCGTGCGGTAGGTCGGCACGTCATCGAGGTAGTAATGCAGGTCCTCGGTGATGCCGACGGCGTCGAACCACATCCGGAACACCTGAACGTGCTTTGCCTCCTCGAAGGCGAACTGCGTCAGATACATCTCGTCGCCGAGCCGGCCTTCGGCGCGCATCGCGGCCATGAACGGCTGGATGTCCTGGGTCACCGATTCCTCGCCGGCGATGAACTCGGCGCACAACCGGGTCGCGTAGCTGCGTTCGTCGTCGGTCAGACGCTCCCAGTCCTCTCGATCGCGGGAGAAGTCGATGTCGGCCGGATTCCAGAATTTCGCGTTGCCGCCCGCAAACAGCTTGAGCGGCAAGCTGTCCCAGTTGAGACCACCCTGGGCCATCGAGGCAATTCGGGTTCGGTTCATGTGACCTCCTCAGATCGCATTGGGGCTGGATTAACGGAGGCATTCGGAGTTGCGGGCAATACCGCAAATGCGGCGAAGAGCACCGCGACAAGTCTGCGCACGGCCAGGGCCGGCTGCTCGGGACTGGGCTCGTCGAGCCCGAGGATGGGGTCCAGGCCGCGCATGTAGGGCGCCAGCGCCAGGTGCGGAAAGATCAGCAGCAGCAGCAGCGACAACAGCACGTCGGTGTCGGCGTCGGCGCGCAGATCGCCGCGGATCTTGGCGCCGTGCACCAGCGGCCGGAGCACATCCAGGTAATGACGGTGGATGACGCTGCGCACAGTGATGCGGGCGTCGGTATCGACCTCCAGAGTCGCCGCGGCATGCAGCGCACGGTCCCGCGGATGCTCGGCAAAATAGGCGACCCAGCCGTCGAGCAGATCGGTGAGGAACTCAAAGAACGGCCGGTTCGCGTCGAGCTCGCGGATCATGTCCTCCATGTAGCCCCGCACCCGCTGGCTGCCGAGGTCCGCGATGAACGCGAACAGATCACGCTTATCCGCGAAGTATTGGAAGAGACTGCCTTTGGCGACACCGGCCTGACGCGCGATGACGTTCAGGCTGCCGCCGGAAAATCCGTGCGCGCCGAATTCGGCCTCTGCGGCCTCAATGATGGCTGTGCGACGAGCGGGGTCGACGCGCGCCCATGTCACCGTTGGCATGGCCTCACCTCGCTTAGAATGACCACTGGTCATTCTAAGGTGAGCTGCGTCACAGTCAAGGGGTTAAAGCCCGTTCAGTAGCTCGAACGTGAAACTAACTTCACGCTCGCGGGGCCCAACGTGAAACTAACTTCACGTTCGCGGCAGGCCCGGCTAGGGCCGCATCTGGTAGGCACCGTTGATCGGCTGGATGTGTTCCTTCCAGACCTGGTCGTAGCGCGCCTGGTCGAACACCGGACGACGGATCATCCGCATCGCAAAGCGGGCCTGCGCGTCGGTCGTGGCGGGCTTGTCGCCCAGCTCGACGGCATAGCTGTTGAAGTCGCGCACCAGCACAGCGAAGATCCCGTCGAGCAACGCCTCATCCAAGCCCGTCAGCAGCGCCTCCTCCAGGATCAGCTGGGCATACGGAACGACCGCGAACAGCTGACCGACCCCGAAGGCGAAGTCGATGTCCTTCTGCTGGGCGGCGTCGGGGGTAGCGCTGGCCAGCATCTCGGCCAACACGTCGATTTGCTTGCGCAGCAGATCGACGTTGGGCAGATAAGCGAAGTGGTCGAACGGCGGTCGCCAATCGTGGAACCGCACCTTGCCCAGTCCCCCGGCCGGGCCCTGGTCGAACAGGAACGAGTCGTCGGTCGCCTCGTCGCGACGGCCGATCACCGCCAATTCGGTGTTCGGCGCGAACAGGTAATTGGGCATGAACTTGGCCAGCAGCCCGATGTTGATGTGAACGGTGCCTTCCAGCCGCGGCAGCAGCCCGATCTCGCGGGCCATGCCCTCGAACATGGTGTCCTTTTCCACACCCTTGGCGGCGATGACATCCCACAGGGCGGTGATCACGCGCTCACCCTCGCTGGTGATCTTCGCCTTGGTGAGCGGGCTGTAGAGCAGGTAGCGACGGTCGTCCGCCGACGCGCTGCGCATGTAGTCGCAGGCCCGGGTGGCGACCACCTTCATGGCGATCAGCCGCACGTAGGCATCGGTGAGCAGACGCCGCACGTGGGTGAAGTCGGTGACCACGGTGCCGTACAGGTAGCGGTTGGAGGCGTGGGTGACCGCCTCGTACATGGCGTGGGTACACATGCCGATCGCACCCCAACCGAGGTTGTACTTGCACACGTTGACCGTGTTGAGCGCGGCGTGGAAGGCCTCGGGGCCGCGGTGCAGGATGTCGGCCTCGGTGACCGGGTAGTCGCGCAGCGCGTAGTTGGCGACATAGTTCTGTGAGTTGACGACGTTCTTGATCAGCTCGTAGCGGTCGTGCTGGGAGTCGGCGACGAAGAACACGTACTCGTCGTCTTTTTCGCCAGCGCCGGCGATCTTGCCGAAGGTGGACACCATCCGGGCCGCGTTGGCATTGCCGATGTAGTACTTCTCGCCGTTGGCGACCCAGCCGTGCTCGGCCGGCGTCAGAATCATGTCCGTCTGGTAGACGTCGGCGCCGTGGCTCTGCTCCGACAATCCGAAGCCGAACACCTCGCCGGCTTCCAGCTGGGCCGCGGCCTTGCGCTTGGCGTCCTCGTTGTCGCTCATCCAGATCGGGCCCAGGCCAAGGGCAGTGACCTGGAAGGGGTACCAGTAGTTCAACCCGTAGAAGCCGACGATCTCGGCGAACTCACTGATCCGGTAGGTGTCCCAGCGGCAATCGGAGGCGCCGTATTCCGACGGCGTCAACAGGGAGGCGAAGATGCGCTCCCGCCCGACGTGGTTCAGAAGTCGGAATACCAGACCCGGGCGTGGTCGTCGGCCTTCAGTCGGGCCTTGCCCCTGGACTCGAAGAAGTCCACGGTGGCGGCCATGATCTCCCTCGACCGATCGTCTGAGTAACGGCGTTGCAATTGATTGGGATTGAGCAACATGGCGGGCTCCGGTCAAACGGTTGGCAAAACGGACGCGGCCGACGGTACGCCAATAACAGGCCACCTGGACATCATCGGATGGTTGCCAGCGAAATCCATATTGTCCCGACTGCCCCTGTTGGACGACCACCGGCCGGGCCTAGCATCAGCGACGTGTCCGAACTAAATACCGCGCGTGGATCCATCGATACCGCTGATCTCGGCGTGACGCTCATGCACGAGCACGTGTTCATCATGACCACCGAAATCGCCGAGAACTATCCCGACGCCTGGGGCGACGAAGAAAAGCGAGTGTCCGACGCCATCGCCCGGCTCAACGAGCTGAAGGCCCGCGGCGTGGACACCATCGTCGACCTCACCGTGGTCGGTCTGGGCCGCTATATCCCGCGCATTGCGCGCGTCGCGGCGGCCACGGGGCTGAATATCGTTGTGGCGACTGGCCTTTACACCTATAACGACGTGCCGTTCCGGTTTCACTACGAGGGCCCGGGCGGAATGCTGGGCGGCCCGGAGATCATGACCGAGATGTTCGTGCGCGACATCGAGCAGGGCATCGCCGCCACCGGCGTCAAGGCCGGAATCCTCAAGTGCGCCACCGACGAACCCGGCATCACCCCCGGCGTCGAGCGGGTGCTGCGCGCCGTCGCCCAGGCGCACAAGCGCACCGGGGTCCCGATCTCCACGCACACCCATGCCGGCCTGCGGCGCGGCCTCGAGCAGCAGCGCATCTTCGAAGAAGAAGGCGTCGACCTGACCCGGGTGGTCATCGGACATTCCGGCGACAGCACCGACGTCGGCTACCTCGAGGAGCTCATCGCCGCGGGCTCGTACCTCGGGATGGACCGGTTCGGCCTCGACTTGCTTTTGCCGTTCGAAGAACGGGCGGGCATCGTCGCGCGGATGTGCGAGCGCGGGCACGCCGACAAGATGGTGCTCTCGCACGACGCCAACTGTTACTTCGACGCGCTCCCCGAAGATCTTGTGCCGCAGATGGCGCCGAACTGGCACTACCTGCACATCCACAACGACGTGATCCCCGCGTTGAAAGAGCGTGGGGTCACCGATGAGCAGCTGCACACCATGCTGGTGGACAACCCGCGGTGCATCTTCGAGCGGCAGGGCGCGTATGAGTGAGCCGGTCCCGCCGATCGGTACCCAGATTTCGGCGCTTGCCGCACTGGCCCCCGACGAGCCCGCGGTCACTTGTGACGGCCTGACGATTACCCGCGCCGAACTCGACCGTCGACGAACCGGTTGGCCCGCGCCTACGCCGATCGCGGTGTCGGCGTCGGCGATTACGTGACCATGGTGCTGCCCAACTCGGTCGAGTGGATTCAAGCCGCCGTGGCGTGCTGGAAGCTCGGCGCTGTGGCTCAGCCGCTGTCGGCACGGTTGCCGGCCGCCGAGCTGGCTGGCCTGCTGGAGTTACGCCCACCGGCTCTGCTGGTCGGGCACGGAGGCGATCGCCAGCTCGGCGAAGCCGGGCGCAGCGGGTCGCCGAGCGGACAGCCTAGCAACGCCGAAATACCGAGTGTGCCAGCTGGTTTCACTCCCGACCCGGCGCTGTCTGACGCCGCATTGCCGGAAGCGGTCTCGCCGGTGTGGAAGGCGATGGGGTCGGGCGGCAGCACGGGCCGGCCCAAGCTCATCGAGTCCGGCGACGACAGCCGGATCCCGGCCGCCATCGGCTATCCGCTTGGCGCCCAGGAGGGCGACACCACGTTGGTGCCGGTGCCGCTGAGCCACAACACCGGCTTCACCGCGGCGACGATCGCGTTCCTGCAACTGATCACCGACCATCGCGTCACGTTCCTGACGACGGTGCCGACGATCATGCAGCGGACGCTGCCGGTGTACCAGGCCAACCCGCAGTCCTACGACCTGTCCTCGATCCGGCGCTTCTGGCATCTGGCGGCCGCCTGCCCACCGGCCATCAAGCAGGCCTGGATCGACCTGCTGGGTCCGGAGAAGGTTTGGGAACTGTACGGCGGCACCGAGTTACAGGCGCTGACGTTCATCTCCGGCGACCAGTGGCTGACCCACCGCGGCTCGGTGGGCGTGGTCGTCGCCGGCGATATGAAGGTGCTCGACGACGACGGCAACCCCTGCCCGCCCGGCGTGGTGGGCGAGATTTATATACGGCCCAACCCAGGCAGTGCACCCACCTATCGCTACGTCGGCGCCACGGCGAAAAGCCGCGACGGCTGGGATTCGCTGGGCGATCTCGGCTACTTCGACACCGACGGGTTCCTGTATCTGTCGGACCGCCGCGTCGACATGTTCACCGTCGGCGGCCGCAATGTCTACCCCGCTGAGATCGAAAGCGCCCTCTCGGCACACCCGGATGTGTTGTCCTGCTTGGTCGTTGGTGTCCCCGACCCGAATGCCGGTGATCTGGGTCAGGTGCCCTACGCGCTGGTGCAGACGACCGACGACTCCACCCTGGACACCGCGGGTGTGCAGCAGTTTCTGCGCGACCACATCGCCGGATACAAGGTGCCGCCCAGCTCCGACTTCATCGAATTCGTCGACGCTCCCCTGCGCGACGACGCCGGCAAGGCCCGGCGATCGGCGGTCCGAGCCGAGATCATGGCGCGATCGCTGATCGCAGAGGCGGGCTGACGCTTATCGGATCGCGGGCACCAAGAATTCGTAGAGAATCTTCTAAGCCCGCCGGCCCACCATGGGGCTATGCAGATCGAGCCATTGAGTACCGAGCTGATCGAACGTTATCTGCGATCACGCCATTTGCGATTTTTCCGCAGCGATGAAGGCGCGGAATTCATGATGGTGCTCTCCAGCTGTGAGCGAGGCAAGCTGCACGTGAACCTGCGGATCAACGGCTTGCGGCCCGACATTTTGGAGATCTCGATCAGCCCGGCCGGGTACTACCAGGCCAGCGAGCGCCCGCGCCTGATGGAACTGGTGAACGACTGGAACCGCGACACCCATTGGCCTAAGGCGTTTGTGCGCGAGACCGCCGCGCCAAGCCACGTCAGTGTGGTGGGTGAGAGCGCTTACCTGCTGACCGATGGCATCCACCTGGCGGCGCTGGGGAACTTCATCAAGTCCACCGTCGAGTACGGGGCCGATCTGATCGAGAAGATCGAGCAGGCCATCTGCCTGCCCTCCGCGGACACGCTGGAACAGTGGATGGACCGCACCGGCTAGGGTGCGATCGCGTCCGCCTCGGCATCGACCGCCTGCTGAGTTTCGGCCAGCTTCCCGCGTTTCTCCCAGCGGCGCAACGCCTCCCGGCACGGCGACTCCACCAGGGCGTAGCTCACTGCCGCGATCGCGAACCCGCAGATCAGCGTCAGTATCAACACCGTCGGCATGTCCCCGGTGAACGGGAACGTTCCGATCACCGGGAACACCATCGCCAGGGCGGCCAGGTGCCAGATGAACAGACCGTAGGACCAACGGCCCAGGGTAACCATGCCGGCGTTGCCCAGCAGCCGGTGGCCGGTATCGACCCGGTCCAGCACCAACGGCGCGACCAGAGCGAACGCGACCAGCGAGCCCATCGACGTCTTCACCGCGAACTGTGTCGCGGTACCCGGAATCAGCCCCTCCGGACCTGCCAGCGGGGAAGCCGCCACCACAAAGGCCAGCACCGCGATGACGGCCATCAGCACCCGGCCCGCCTTTTTCTGCACCACGCGCGCTGCCAGTCCGATCGGGCTGTGCACCCACTCCGCCAGCAGCATGCCCGCGGCGAACCAGGAGAAAAATGCCGGCGGCCAGTTCAGCGGGTTGCCGGCTCCAGAATGCAATGGCATCCAGCCCCACGCCCAGCTGAGGACCGCCAGCGCAGCGATCACCGGCACCCGGGCGCCCACCGGAAGGCGGCGGGCCAGTAACGCGAGAATCGGCAACGCCACATAGAAACTGACCTCGACCGAGAGGCTCCACATCTGGGTCAGGCCGCCGGTCAGGGTGAGCGGTACGTAGATCTGGGTGAGCGTCAGGTTTGCCAGCCACACCGTCAGGCTGGCGTGATCCGCGTCGGGCAGCAGGGCAAGGATCACCACGACCGCCGCCAGATAGGCCGGCATGATCCGGACCACCCGCGAGCGCAGGTAGTGGCCGGTGAGTGGACGCGGCTCCTGATCCCGCGCCGCTGCCGCATGGCCCCGCCACAGCAGGAACCCCGACAACGCGAAGAACACCGCCACGGCAAGGTCGAAGCGGCCGAACAACCGGCCGTCGACACCGCTGGAGTGTCCGGTCTGAAAAGCCACATGCGTAATGACCACACCCATGGCCGCGCAGGCGCGCATACCCTCGACAGCGGGCAGGAAGCTGCGGCTTCCGCCCACCTGCTGGCTATCGGTCACGATCCCAGTCTGCCTGCGCTGTGTTACCTGGCGGATCGGGTACTGCTGTTAGGGTCAAGCGGGTTTGCCTCGCTGCTTGATCGGGCCGGGAGCAGGCAGCGGCCGGCGAGTCCAATAGAGCGTTTACAGGAGGGCACAGCAACGTGAACCGAGCGGTTATGTTGCGGTTCGCCGCATGCGGAATCATCGGGCTCGGGGCCGCCCTGCTGATCGCCGCGCTGCTGCTGTCGACCTACACCACCAGCAGGATCACCAAGATCCCGCTGAACCTCGATGCCACGCTGGTCAGCGACGGCACCGGAACCGCACTCGACTCGGCGTCGCTGTCCAGTGACCACGTCGTCGTCAACCAGAACGTGCCGCTGGTTTCCCAGCAACAGATCAGTGTCGAGTCGCCCGCCAACGCCGATGTGGTCACCCTGCAGGTCGGCAACTCGGTTCGGCGCACCGATAAGCAAAAGGACACCGGGCTGCTGCTGGCGATCGTTGACACCGTCACGCTCAACCGCAAGACGGCGATGGCGGTCTCGGACGACACCCACACCGGCGGCGCCGTCCAGAAGCCGCGGACCTTCAACGACGAGAACCCGCCCACCTCGATCCCGGTGCGCCACGACGGTCTGTCCTACCGATTCCCCTTCCACACCGAGAAGAAGACCTATCCGTATTTCGACGCCGTCGCGCAGAAGCCCTACGACGTCAACTACGACACCCAAGAGGACGTCAACGGCCTCAGCGCCTACCGGTTCACCCAGAACATCGGTTACAGCGCCGACGGCAAGCTGGTGGCCCCGGTCAAGTACCCGTCGCTGTACGCCGGCGACGAAGACGGCAAGGTGACCACTTCCGCGGCGATGTGGGGCTTGCCCGGCGACCCGGCCGAGCAGATCACCATGACCCGCTACTACGCGGTCCAGCGGACCTTCTGGGTGGACCCGGTCTCGGGCACGATCATCAAGCAAACCGAGCACGCCAACCACTTCTTCGCCCGTGATCCGCTGAAGCCAGAGGTGACGCTGGCCGATTACAAGCTCACCTCCAACGAAGACACCGTGGAATCCCAGGTGAACGCGGCCCGCGACGAGCGTGACCGGCTCGCCTTGTGGTCGCGGGTACTACCGATCACGTTCACCGCGGTCGGCCTGATCGCGCTGATCGGCGGCGGAGTGCTGGCGGCGTTCAGCCTGCGGACCGAGAGCGCACTGACCGACCCCGGCCTGGATCGCGGCGACGAGGAGTTCTTCGGGCGCAGCGGGCTCGAGGAACGGGTACCCGGCGCCGAAGCCGAAACCGAGAAGTTGCCCACGCAACGCTCCGAATCCGACGACGATCCGGATGCACCCGGGTCGGACCCACCACCAGGCGATCCGCCCGACGTGGGCCCGCCCGAACCCAACCCGCCCGCCCCGGCCGACCGGGACTAGCTCGCGGTCGCGCCGACGGTGACCGCGCCACGCCGCCGGGCCGTGCACTGGTCACTGCCCGCATACGCGTTGGTCCTGGCGCTGCTGGTGGTTGCACCGTTGCTGCGACCGGGGTATCTGCTGCTGCGCGACGCGGTGTCCACGCCACGCTCGTATTTGTCGGACACCGCCCTGGGATTGACGTCGCCGCCGCGGGCGACGCCACAGGATTTCGCGGTGGCGCTGGCCTCACACCTGATCGATGGCGGCGTCGTGGTGAAGGCGCTGCTGGTCCTGGGACTGTGGCTGGCCGGCTGGGGCGCGGCGCGACTCGTCGCGGTCGCCGTGCCCTGCGCCGGCACGTCCGGTCAGTTGGTCGCGATCACGCTGGCGATCTGGAATCCCTATGTCGCAGAACGACTCCTGCAGGGCCACTGGAGCCTGCTGGTGGGTTACGGCTGCCTGCCCTGGGTGGCGACGGCAGTGCTGACGCTGCGCTCGGGCGAGTCCACTGGCGGGGCCGGCTTCTTCGCGTTGGCGTTCTGGATCGCGCTGGGCGGACTGACCCCGACCGGGCTGATGCTCGCCGCGACGGTGGCGCTGGTCTGCGTCGCTGTCCCGGTTGAGGACCCGGCTGGGTCCAGGCCGCGGTGGCTGTGCGCCGCGGCGGCGTTGAGCGCGGCGCTGGTGGCGGCGCTGCCCTGGCTGACGGCCGCGGCGATGGGCTCGTCGCTGTGCACCCCCAAAGCGGCGAGCACGCTCGGGATCCTCGCTTTCGCGCCACGCGCCGAGCCCGGTCTGGGCACGCTGGCCAGCCTGGCCAGCCTCGGCGGGATATGGAACGGCGCGGCCGTACCCAGTTCGCGGACAACACTTTTCGCGATGGTGTCGGCGCTGGTACTGCTGGGCGTGGTCGCCGCCGGGTTGCCGACCGTGATACGCCGACCGGCGGCGGCGCCGTTGCTGGTGCTGGCCGCGGTGTCGGTGCTGATACCGGCGGCGCTGGCCACCGGGCCCGGCCTGCACGTGCTGGCCGCGGTGGTCGACGCCGCACCCGGCCTCGGTGTGCTGCGCGACGGGCAGAAGTGGGTCGCTCTGGCGGTGCCCGGATACGCGCTCGCGGGTGCCGGCGCAGTGGTGACGCTGCGTAGGTGGCTGCCCCCTCCGGCAGACTTTGTGACGGCACTCGTCGGCTGTCTCGCGCTGATCGCGGTGTTACCCGACTTGGCGTGGGGCGTGGGGGGCAAGGTTGCGCCGCGGCATTACCCGCGCGGGTGGGCTGTGGTCGCGGCGGCAATCAACAGTGCGCCGGCCCCGGTCGCCGTGTTGCCCGCGGGTGAGATGCGCCGCTTCGCGTGGTCGGGTCCGGCGCCGGTGCTGGATCCGCTGCCCCGCTGGCTCCGCGCCGACGTGCTGAGCACCGGTGACTTGGCGATTTCCGGGGTGGTCGTGCCCGGGGAGGGCAACCGCGCCCGGGCGGTCCAGGAGTTGCTGCGATCCGGGCCCGATCCGTCCGCGTTGGCCCCGGCCGGTGTCGGGTGGTTGGTCGTCGAATCGGACAGCGCCGGTGACATGGGTTCGGCCGCCCGCACTCTCGGCGCGCTCACACCGGTGTTCCGCGACGAGGAATTGACGCTGTACCGGATCGGCGGCGCGGACGCCGGGGTGTCGCCGAATCGGCACCTAGCCACGGTGATCGCGCACCTGGCCTGGCTGGGGATGCTGATTGTGGGCGCAAGCGGTGCGCTGGTCGCCGCAGTCCGGCGCCGGAGGCCTGGTTAGACCACGCCGCTGACGAATTCGCCGGCTTGGACGGCTTCCAGCACGGCGCGTACCGCGTCGGCGCTTTGCGTCCAAGAAAACTCCCCGCTGCGCGTCTGCGCCTTGACCCCGAGTTGATCGCGCAGCACCGGATCGCACAGCAATTGTTCGAGGCGATCCACCAGCTCGGCACGATTGTCCACCAAGATCCCCGTCACCCCATCGACGATCGAGTCGGACAGTCCGCCCGAGGATCGGTAGCCGATGGTGGGCACCCGGTGCTGCGCGGCCTCGACAACCGCCAGACCCCAGCCCTCCTTGCGCGAGGGCAGCACATGCACCCAAGCGCTTTGCAGCACATGGTGTTTGGTCACGTCGTCGACATGGCCGTGGAAGGTCACCGCGTCGCTGATGCCGAGGCTGCGCACCTGGTCGACGAGACGCTGCCGCCACCAGCCGTCGCCGATGATGTCGAGATGCAATTCGCCCAGTCGCGGGCGCAACTCGGCGACCGTTTCCAGCGCATCCTCGATCTGCTTGTGCGGCACCAACCGCGAGAGCACCACCACCCGCGGCACGGCCGAACACGGGCCGGATAGCGACCGGGCCGGCGCATCGTCGAGGCCGTTGCGCACCACCGCGATTCGCTCGTTGTCCACGCCCAGGGAGACCAGGTCGCGCGCCGAAGGCAGCGACACGGTCAGGTACTGATTGCGCCGGTGCAACCGCGGCGACAACCACGACTCGACAAACCAGCCCAGCCGGCCGAGCACCGGCCCGGCGACCGGCCACTGCTCGCGATGGCAGTGGTGTACCAGCACCACCACGCGGCGGCCATAGAGCAGCCGGGCCAGAAACGGCAAACCGTTCTGCGCGTCGACCACCACGTCGGGTCGCGCTCGCCGCAGCGGCCCGAGCCCCAACCGGGCTCCCAATTCGTTGCGGGCCATTGCCAGCAAGGCCCAGATGTACACCGAGTAGCGCCCACCGCGGCGGCTGATCCGCACGCCGTCGACGACCTCGTGGCGCGGCGCGCCCGGATAGCGGGCCGTGCGCAGTGTGACAGTGATCCCCGATGCGGCCAGCTGCGCGCCGATGCGCTGCAAGTAGGTTTCGCTGCCGCCGCCCTGCGGGTGGCCGGTGTCGCGCCAGCACAGCAGCAGGACGGAGCGCAGGTCAGACATCCCGGTCAGGATAGCCGTTGCCCGACGTAGGGTGTGGCCGGTGGCGGTCACTGAGGTGTTTGCGCGACGGGCGACGCTGTCGCGCTCAGTGCGGCTGCTGTCGGCGTTCCGCTGCGAGCAGCCGGATCCGGCCCGCTTCTACGGCGCACTGGCCACCGATACCGCGGCGATGGTCGGCGACCTCTGGCTGGCCGCCTGCGGCGAACCACCGACCGGCCGCACCCTCCTCGACGTCGGCGGGGGGCCGGGATATTTCGCGCAGGCGTTCACCGAGGCCGGTGTCCGCTACCTCGGCGTCGAACCCGATCCGAGCGAAATGCATGCCGCGGGACCCGCCTTCGCCCGGGCAACTGACACGTTCGTCCGGGCGTCGGGCATGGCGCTGCCGTTCGCCGACGACTCGGTGGACATCTGCCTGTCCTCGAATGTCGCCGAACACGTGCCGCGGCCGTGGCAGCTGGGCGCCGAGATGCTACGAGTGACCAAGCCCGGCGGGCTGGTCGTGCTCTCCTACACCGTCTGGCTAGGTCCGTTCGGTGGGCACGAGATGGGCCTGACCCACTACCTGGGCGGTGCCCGCGCCGCGGCGCACTATGCCCGCAAACAGGGCCATCCCGCAAAGAACGACTACGGGTCGTCGTTGTTTGCGGTGTCCGCCGCCGAGGGACTGAACTGGGCCGAGAACACGGGCGCGATGGTCGCCGCATTCCCGCGCTACCACCCGCGATGGGCGTGGTGGCTGACGTCGGTGCCGGTGCTGCGCGAGTTCCTGGTCAGCAATCTCGCGCTGGTCCTTTCACCCCGAGAATGAAACATGTTCTCGTTTAGCTTCCGCTTGGGTAGGGTGGCGGCCATGGGCGACATTAAGACGGAATACGACAAGCTTTTCATCGGCGGGAAATGGACCGAACCATCGACCGCCGAAGTCATCGAGGTGCACTGTCCGGCGACCGGCGAGTACTTCGGCAAGACGCCGCTGGCGGCGGCCGCCGACGTCGACGCCGCGGTCGCCGCGGCCCGCGCCGCTTTCGACAGTGGCCCTTGGCCCTTGACGCCGCCCAAGGAGCGCGCGGCCGTCATCGCCAATGTGGTCAAGCTGATGGAGGAGCGCAAGGAGCTGCTGAGCGCGCTACTCGCCGGCGAGACCGGTCAGCCGCCGACCACCATCGAAACGATGCACTGGATGGGGTCGATGGGCGCGATGAACTTCTTCGCCGGGCCCGCGGTCGATCAGATCAAGTGGCGGGAGATCCGCAACGGCTCCTACGGGCAGACCATCGTGCACCGCGAGCCGGTCGGCGTGGTCGGCGCGATCGTGGCCTGGAATGTGCCGTTGTTCCTGGCGGTCAACAAGCTTGGCCCGGCCCTGCTGGCCGGCTGCACGGTAGTACTCAAGCCGGCCGCCGAAACCCCGCTGACCACAAACGCTTTGGCGGACATCTTTGCCGAGGCCGGCCTGCCCGAGGGCGTGCTATCGGTGGTACCCGGCGGTATCGAGACCGGCCAGGCACTGACCTCCAACCCGGACGTCGACCTGTTCACCTTCACCGGCAGCTCGAGCGTCGGCAAGGAGATCGGCCGCCGCGCCGCCGAGCTGCTCAAGCCGTGCACGTTGGAGCTCGGCGGAAAATCGGCGGCCATCCTCCTCGAGGATGTCGACCTGGCTTCCGCGATCCCGATGTTGGTGTTCTCCGGGATCATGAACACCGGGCAGGCCTGCGTGGGCCAGACCCGTATCCTGGCGCCGCGGTCGCGTTACGACGAAATCGTGGACGCGGTAAGCGCTTTCGTGCAGGCGCTGCCGGTCGGGCCGCCGTCGGACCCGGCCGCCCAGATCGGGTCGCTGATCTCGGAGAAGCAGCGCGCCCGGGTCGAGGGCTACATCGCCAAGGGCGTCGAGGAGGGCGCGCGGCTGGTGTGCGGTGGCGGCCGTCCCGAAGGCCTGGACAACGGCTTCTTCGTGGAGCCCACCGTGTTCGCTGACGTCGACAACAAGATGACGATCGCTCAGGAGGAGATCTTCGGGCCGGTACTGAGCATCATCGCCTACGACACCGTGGACGACGCGATCAAGATCGCCAACGACTCGGCGTACGGTCTGGCCGGCAGCGTGTGGACCACCGACATCCCCAAGGGCATCGAGATCTCGGAGAAGATCCGCACCGGGACCTACGCGATCAACTGGTACGCCTTCGACCCCGGGGCCCCGTTTGGCGGCTACAAGAACTCCGGCATCGGCCGCGAGAACGGGCCAGAAGGCGTCGAGCACTTCACCCAGCAGAAGAGCGTGCTGATGCCGATGGGCTACACGATCGACGCCTAACGCCTGTGCGCCGAGCGTGAAGTTGGTTTCACGCTCGGCGGCTAACGGCCGACCGCTGGCGGCTAGCGGCCCTGGAAGTGAGCGTCGCGTCGCTCGATGAACGACTGCACGCCCTCGGCGGCATCTTCGCTGGCGAAAAGTTCGGCGACGGCGGGGCGCAGCCGCTCGATCGCGGCGGCTTCACCTTGCGTACGCGCCAGGTGCGCCGACGCCAGCGTGGCCCGCACACCTAACGGCGCGGCACGCTCGGCGATCGTGTGGGCGATGTCGCGGGCTCGGGCCAGGGCCGCCGCCGCGTCGTCGGCCACCTCCTGGACCAACCCGATCCGGTGCGCCTCGGTGGCGTCGAACTCGTCGCCGGTGAGCAGCCAGCGCATGGCGTTTCCCCAGCCGGCCTCGCGCGGCAGGCGGATCGTCGCACCGCCGAACGGGTAGATCCCGCGGCGCACCTCGAGCTGGGTGAACCTGGTACCGATGGCGGCGATACGGATGTCGGCGGCCAGCAGCAGCTCGATGCCCAGCGTCATGCACCAGCCGTGCGCGACCGCGACCAGTGGTGTGGTCCAGCTGCCCTCCAGCCGCCACGGGTCCCCGCCGTCGTCGGGGAAGGCGTTCTGACCAGAAGCGATGCCCGGGCCGACGTCGGCGAGATCGAGACCGGCGGTGAAGTGGTCGCCGTGCGCGAACAGCACCCCGGCGCGCACCGAGGTGTCGGACTCCAACAGGGCGTAGGCGCGGGAGAGATCGGCGAGCATCACGCGGTCAAACGAGTTGCGTTTGTGCGGTCGGTTCAGGCCGATCAGCAAAACATTGCCGTCGCGCTCCAGGGTCAAAGTGTCCAGGGCGGGAAGGATCTGGGCGGCAGGGCTGTTGGACGTGTTTGCCATGGCCTCAGTCAAACCGACAACCCAAAATTATGCAATAAAGCATAATCCTTAGTGTTTACTCAGCTCGATTGCGAATGGAAGCAATGACCTAGGGCACACAATCCCCTGGTCTGCGCGTTTAGTCCCACTAACAATTTGCTTAGTAGACGGATGACTTATATGATTCTCAGCATAATCATGAGCCGCCGGCCCCGGCGCATGACAGCAACACTGGGCCGGGAGAAAGATCATGTTTATCATCGAACTCAACGTCGCCGGCTATCAATACATCCGCGAGGTGCCCGACCTGAAACGCCCGACATTCCGGTTCAGTCCGCGTAACATGCACTGGCCGGTATCGCGGCATTCGCACGCTGCATGACGTCAGCCCCAGGAGGTACGACAGTGCCTACTACAAGCGACGTCGCGCCGGAAGCCACGCCGGCGAAACGGATCGGCACCCGGACCAAGATGCTCGTCAGCGCCGCCGAAGTGATGCGTGAGCGCGGGGCCGCCGGGGTCACCATCGACGCCGTGCTGGCGCGCAGCGGCGCTCCCCGCGGTTCGGTCTACTACCACTTTCCCGACGGGCGCAACCAGATCCTGAACGAGGCGCTGCGGTATTCGGGTGATTCCATCACCGCCACCATCGACGCCGCCGCCGGCCAGGGCGCCAGGGCGTTGCTCCGCGGGTTCATCGAACTCTGGGAGAGCCTGCTCACCGCCGG
Organism: uncultured Actinomycetota bacterium; assembly: GCA_963712615.1. GTDB lineage: Bacteria > Actinomycetota > Actinomycetes > Mycobacteriales > Mycobacteriaceae > Mycobacterium. Next base: position 4,165,437 of record CAVQIO010000002.1, on the reverse strand, counting down.
CGACTTCCACGCCGGCTGCCCCGTGGTCGCGGCCGCGATCAGCGCGGACGAAAACGACCAGGATCTGACCAACGAAGCGGGCGTGATCCTGGGCCGGTGGTGTACCGCATTGACTCAGGCATTCATCAAAGACGGCTTCGGCGACGACGACGCGGCCTCGCTGGCGGTGATGTCGATCTCCGCGCTAGAGGGCGCAATCGTGCTGTCGCGCTCGACGCGCTGCATCCGCCCGCTCAGCCAGGTTGGCGAACAGCTCGAATTCCTGATCAAGGCAAGGGAATTCGTTACCCGTAATGGAATGCCCGGCAAGCACGACGACGCGTAACCCCTGCCGGGGCCACCGGGTGAACCTCAGTCGCTGGCAGGTAGCGGCTTGACCTCTTTGAGCGCAAGCGCGGTCTGACCGATGCTCAGGCTGCCCGCGCCCGGCTTGGTCACCAGCACCTCGGCGCCGGCGTCATCGACATAGCGCTTGCCCATCACGGTGCCCTCGGAGAAGGCCGGGTCAAGTTCGCCCGAGCGCTCGCCACCGATCGGCACCATCGGCACCCCACCGCAGCGCAGGTCGTCGAGGCTGTCGGCGCTCCTGACGACGATGACCTGGGTGTCACACACCTGGCTGGTGAGGCGGGTTCCGTTCTTGATCATGATTACGTCCTCTGCTTACTGCTCGGCCGGCGCGGCCTGCAATCCGTCGATGATCTCCCTGCGCAGCACCTTGCCCGTGGGTGTGGTCGGCAGCTCGTCGCGAAACACTACGCGGTCGGGGGTACGCGAACCGCGCAAACTCTTACGGACATGCTCCCGCAATTCCTCGGCATCGGGTTCGGCGCCGGGCCGCGGTACCACCACGGCAACGATCGCCTGTCCCCACTGCGCATCCTCGACACCGACCACAGCGACATCGCGCACCGCGGGGTGCTCGACGAGCACCTCCTCCAGCTCCGCGGGTGCGATGTTCTCACCGCCGCGGATGATGGTGTCGTCACTGCGTCCGCCGATGAACAGGAAGCCCTCCTCATCCAGCATCGCGATGTCTTTGGTTGGGAACCAACCGTTTTCGTCGAGCACCGAGCCGATCCCGGTGTAGCGGCCGGAGACCTGCTCGCCGCGCACGAAGAGCTCGCCGGTCTCGCCGGCCGCCAGCACCTTGCCGTCGTCATCGCGGATCTCCAGCTCAATGCCGGGGACCGGGCGACCCACCGAACCCAGCCGCTTGACGACGGTCACGTCCGCTGCGGATTGCGCGGCGCGGTGGTCGTCAGGGGTCAGCACCGCGATCGTCGAACTCGTCTCGGTCAGCCCGTAGGCGTTGACGAAGCCGACACCCGGCAACAGCTCAAGTGCCCGGCGGACCAGGGGCAGACCGACCTTCGAGCCGCCGTAGGCCAGGTTGCGCAGCGACGTCAGCTCCTGGCCGCCCGCCTCGAGCACGGTGACGACCCGGTCCAGCATGGTGGGCACCAGCGTCGCGGTGGTCACGTGCTCGGCGTTGATCAGCCGCACCCATTCGTTGGCATCGAAGTTGGGCAGGTAGACCATCGTGCGGCCGGCATACAGATTCGACAGTGCGGCGCCTACCCCGGCGATGTGATACGGCGGCACGCAGATCAATGCCGCGTCTTGGGCACCGGCCGAATCGAACTCGACGGTTCCGGTGACGTAGCTGGTCAAGTTGTTGTGTGAGAGTTCGACGGCCTTGGGCTGCGACGTGGTGCCGGAGGTGAATATCACGATCGCGACGGACTCAGGGTCCGCAAACGCAAGGCCTTCAGTCACGGGTTCGGTGCTGCGGGCGGCCGTCAGGAAGTCGTCGGAACTCATCACCCGCTTCGACGAATCGCCGAGCATGTCCCGATAGCGGCTGTCGACGATGACCAGCGGCTCGGGCAGCCGCTCGATCAGGGTCTGGATGCCCTCGGCGGACAGCCGGTAGTTGAGCGGGGTGAAGGGCAGCCCGGCGCGCGCCGCGGCGAAGATCAGCACCGGCAGCATCGCGCCGCCGAGGCCCACGTAGGCCACGTGCTGGGCTCCCGATTCCGCAATGACACCCGCCCCGCCCTCGGCCAGATCGCTGAGCTGCTGCGTGGTCAGCCGCAGGTCACCCGACACGACAGCGGTGCGATCGGGGTTGCTCGACGCAGCCATCTCAAGAAGCAAAGAAATGCTCACGCTTGAAGTTTCTCCGGTATCAACACGTTACAAAGCTGGCCAGAAGTGTCATGCTCGACTGTAGTTTAGATCACGCAAGGATCTTGCGGCCCAGCGCAGTAGGCGTGGGCCATCGCCCGTGTGCGCCGGCGAAGTTTATTCGCGGCTGGCGCTGGGTTAACCCACTGCGACGCTCTAGTGGGGGAGACACATGAAAGCTAGTGGGGGAGACACATGAAAGCGACATCTACCGCCGTGCGGCTGCGCGCGGGGTTGCCCGGCGCGATGCTCGCCGAGTTCTTCGGCACGTTCGTGCTGCTGTTGCTGGGCCTCGGCACCTGCGCACTCAACGTTGTCGGCCTGCCCGGGACGGGCCGGCAAACCGTGGCGTTCGGCCCGGCGAACTGGCTGATCATCATCTTCGGCTGGGCATTCGCGGTGATGCTCGCGGCGTATGTCGCCGGCGGGATCAGCGGTGCACACCTGAACCCGGCGGTCACGCTGGCGTTCGAATTGCGCGAAAGTTCTCCTGGCGCAACGTCATTCCGTACTGGATCGCGCAGTTTGTCGGCTCGTTCAGCGCGGCCGCGGTGGTGTACGCCGTCTACGGCCCCGCCATCGACAACTACAACGCGGCCAATCACCTCGCCAGGCCGGATTCACCGGAGACCTATTCGATCTTCGCGACCTTCCCGGCCTCGTACTTCCACGGCGGCTACCTGGGACCGCTCGTCGACCAGCTGGTCGGCTCCGCCATCCTGGTGGCGCTGATCGCGGCGTTGATCGACCACCGCAACCAGGCCCCCGCGGGCAACATGGCGCCGCTGATCATCGGCTTGGTCGTCGCGGTGATCGGGTGCTCTTTCGGGACCAACGCGGGCTACGCGAGCAACCCCGCCCGCGACCTGGGGCCGCGGCTGTTCACCTACTTCATGGGCTGGGGGAAGCTGGCGTTCTCCGGCGATTACGGCAGCACGACGCAGTATTGGTGGATCCCGATCGTCGGTCCGCTGATCGGCGCCGTCCTCGGCATCGACCTGTACGACTTCTTCATCGGCCGGGTCCTCGATGCGCGTGCAACGATGCTGCTCACCCCGGAGCCGGGTCTGGCACCGTTACCCACCACTGATGCAGCATCGAAGGTGGCGGGCCCCGTCACCGCCGAGGACAATGCCGACGCCGAGGAACGCGCCGCCTGAGCTCAGGTGCCGGTCCACTTCGGCGCGCGCTTCTCGGCGAACGCGATCGCGCCTTCTTTGGCGTCGTTGGACCCAAACACCGGAGCCAGCAGCTTGTTCTGCTCGGCGAAGAACGTGTCCGGGCTCCAGCCGCGGGACTCGACGATGATCCGCTTGGTGGCGGCCACCGCGAGCGGCCCGTTGGCGGCGATCTTCTCCGCCAGCGCGATCGCGGCGTCCAGCGCCGTGCCCGGCTCGGCCAGCACATTGACCATGCCCAGCGCGTGCGCGCGATCCGCGCTGAGGTTCTCACCGGTCAGCGCCAGCTCCATCGCGATGGCCGATGGGATGCGCTGCGGCAGCCTCAGCAGTCCGCCGCCACCGGCGACCAGACCACGCCTGACCTCCGGGATACCGAAGGCCGAATCCTTGGACGCCACGATCAGGTCGGTGGCCAGCGCCAGCTCGGTACCGCCGGCCAGCGCGTAGCCCTCGACGGCCGCGATCAGCGGCTTGACCGGCGGGCGCTCGGTGAATCCCATGCCGCGGCCCTCGACGATGGGCAGTTCCCCCCGGGCAAACGCCTTGAGGTCCATACCCGCGCAGAACGAGCCACCCGCGCCCGTGAGGATGCCCACCGAAAGCCCGGGATCGTCGTCCAGCCGATCGACGGCATCGGCCAGGCCATTGGCGACCGCCGAGTTGACCGCGTTCTTGGCTTTCGGCCGGTTAATCGTGATGATCAGGATCCGATCCCGTTGTTCGACCAGAACTTCGGGCTCGTTGGCCTCTTCATTCCCAGTGCTCACGGTGCTGCGAATCTCCTTCGAGTCGGTGCAAACCAGTGGTTCCGACTGATAGTAACCGTCGACGGAAATGGCACTGGCACCAGGAAAGAGTCGCGTTACCCAGAAACCAAGTCGCCGGACGAGCCAGACCGGTCAGGCCGGCGCCATCGCGGCCTCAATGACCGTCAGCTCTTCGGAAATCCCTGCAGCCCTGCGTAATTCGATGAAATCGGCGACCATGGCGTCGGTCACCTCGTGCGGATCTTTGACGGTAGCGCCGTCGGACAGCACCGAGATGTTGAGCTGATCGACGTAACTCCACACGGTGATGTTGAGGCCGCTGCCCGCGGTGAGCGGCCCTACCGAATAGATCTCGGTGACCACCGCATCGCCGACCCGGCCGCGCTCACGTGGCCCGGGAACATTCGAGATCGGGAGGTTGAGCACCTTGTTCTGGCCGTCGCGGCTGGACGCCCAGCGGAAGAACGACTCGGTGGCCAGCGGCGGCATGTAGGCCGACCACCGGCTGATCAATTCGGGCCCGACCAAGTGGAACGCCTCTTTGGCGAAGTTGGCGTTGTCGTGGCAAGCGTGCAGCCGCGCCAACGGGTCATCGAGGTCGGCCGGCAGCGGCACCATCAACCCGGTGAAGTAGTTGCCTGATATCCGGTCCGGTGAGAAGTCAAAACTCGCCGGCACGGAGGCTAGTAGCGGTTCGGCCGCGCCGTCGTAGCGCAACAGCAAGGTGCGCAACGCCCCGGTGGAGATGGCCAGCACCATGTCGTTGATGCTCGCGCCACACCGCTTGCCGGTCTCCTTGATGTCGGCAAGCGACAGGGTGGCCGTGGCGAAACGGCGTTCCGGGGTGATCCGGTGGTTGATGAAGGTCGGCGGCGGGGTGAAGGGCATGGTCAGCTCCGGCGAAAGCTTGCGTGAGCTGCGCCGTACCCGGCCGACACCTTGTGCGGTGTAGCGGACCGTCGCCGGCAGTTTTGCGGCCTGCCGGAGGTGATCGGTGAACGCCGACCTCACCAGCTGCGACTTGCTCGGCGCGGGGTCGGTGATTTGCGGGCCGCTCTCCGGCGTGGGCACCAGGTCCATGCCCCGGGCCATCAAGTTGGCCGACGCGACACCGTCGGCAAGCGCGTGGTGGATCTTGCCGACCACCGCGACCCGGTTGTTGGCCAGGCCTTCGATGAAGTACATCTCCCACAGCGGACGGTCGCGGTCCAGCGGGGTGCTGGCGATGCGTCCGATCGCGTCGTCCAACTCGCGACGCCCGCCCGGCTCGGGCAGCCGCAACGGGCGGATGTGGTAGTCGAGGTCCACCTCGCAGTGCTCCCGCCACATCGGATGGTGGAACTTCCACGGGATGTCGACGAGCTGATACGTGAAGGGCTCGAGCTTATTCAGCCTGCCGCCGATAACCTGGCGAAACGAGTCGAGGCCGAAGTCGTGGCGATCCGGGTGGACCTCGATCACGGCGACCTTGATCGTGTGCATGTGCACGTTCGGGGTCTCGCTGTACAGCAGTACCGAATCCCAGCCGCTCAGCCGTTTCATCGCTGCCCCTTCCCCTCAGGAGGGACCTTACTCAGCGGTGGAGCTCAGATAACCTCTTTTGCCCTGATCTGCGCCTTGGCGCGATAGATCTGGTTGAGGAACAGCGAAATCGCGTGGGCCGCCACGCCGGCGCGCTCGCCGTCGATCATGTCGAAGCCGTGTCTCGCCCCGGGCAGCTCCAGGTAGCCGACCATCGAATAGGAGACGGCCCGCAGCCGCTCGACGAAGTTGCGCGCCTGCTCGACGGGGATGACGCTGTCCTTGCTGCCGTGAATCACCAAGAACGGCGGGGCATTTCGGTGCACGCGCGCGATCGGCGAAGCGTCACGGTACACCTCGGGGTGACGGGCGATGGACTTTTTGACCACCACCCGCTCCAAAAATTCGACGAACCGGTCACGCTCGGGGGTGGAACGGTCCTCCCAGTCGTAGCGGCCGTAGATGCCGACCACCGCGTCCACCGAGCTGTCGGCGCCCTCCGGCAGCTTCCGCTCGAACTGCGGGTCGTCGGGGGTGAGTCCGGCCAGTGCCGACAGGTGCCCGCCCGCCGAACAGCCCGCCACCGCAACGAATTCGCGATCACCGCCGAACTTGTCGACGTTGGCACGCGCCCACGCGATCGCGGTCTTGACGTCGGTGATGTGTCGCGGCCAGCGGTGATATGGCGCGACGCGATAGTCGATCGCCAGGCACACCCAGCCCATCTCTGCCAACCGTGACATCAGGGCGGTGCCCTGCATCATGCTGCGCCCGTGCACCCAGGCGCCGCCGGGGACGAAGATCAGCACCGGCGCGGGTTGGGCCGGCAGATCCTTGCGCCGCCACACGTCGAGCACCTGCGCTGGGTGGTCGCTGTAGTGAACCGCCCGGCGATACAGGTAACGGCGCTGCCGCAACGCCTCCCAGATCGGCGGCGTTTTCTCGGCAACCGGCCATTCGAGATCGAGGTCCGCGGCCGACACGACTCCGCGCAGGGCCGCGACGGAGACCTCGAGGGTGCTTTCCCGGTCGCGACGACGCTCGTCGTTGATCCCGGGCGTCAGCCAGCCCTTCTTCAGTGCGGCCAAGGCCTCGGGGGCCTGGCGTGCGCCCCAGACGCCCATCGCGGTAACGCCACCCAGCGGTTCCAGGTGCTTGCCGACCACCGGTAGCGAAGCCCCGGCGACGCTTAGTGCAAGCGCATAGTCGGCGGGACGGGCCCGCAGCAACCATCTCAAACAAGGTGTCATGCTCGGCACCCTCGCCGTCATGTAGGGGACTGTACCCCCAGCCCGACGGGGGAAACTTACGTTCGCGTAGAAGTCCTGAACGTGCCGAGAAATCGCCCCGGCAAATGTTTGCTGAATTGCCGAATTTACCGGCTTAGACAGCCTGTTGCCCTTCGCTGATCCAGGCGTCCGCGGCGCGTCGACGTGCCCCGATCAGACGCGCGGCATAGCAGATAGCGCTCGCCGCGAACATCACCGCGGTAAGCAGCAGCCACCTGCCCAGAAAGGGCTGCTGGGTCTGCCCGGTCGCCGCCTGGTAGGTGGGTCCGCCCTGCTCGATGATGCCCGGCAGGAATATCAGCAACGTCAGACCAGCGCCCAGAGCAGGAATTCGAATATGGTTGCGAACCAGCGCTTTTGGGTGGCCGCGGGCCGGTCGCTGACCGAGACGAGCGGACAGCGCCCGGTCGGCCAGCGCGTAAAGCGGGAAGAACAGCAGGTCGTGGACGACCACGGCGGCGGCGAACCAGACGGCGATCGACTGCCACCAGCTGCCCGGGTTCCACAATGTCGCCGGCTTGAAGGTGGCCAGGATGTAGCCCAACAGGGCGAAACCGGACACCATGGTCAGCAGATGCAGTGGATGAGATCCGTAGATTGTAGTGAAACGTGTTGGGAACCTTGACATCTCAACCGGCTTCGAATTCGATGGCGGCCACCCATTTGGTGTTGTGCACGCCGGGCAGCGCGGGAACGATGACGCGGGCCGGATAGCCGTGGTCCAGGGACAGATCGGCGCCGTTGACCCGCAGCGCCAGCAGCGCCTCGGGATCGCCAATCTGGTTGGCTTGCAACGTCGCCTGTGCGAACGCACCGCCGCGCTGCAGCGACACCACCCGCGCCGAGCGCGGAGCGGCGACGCCCGCGGCGCGGGCAAGCTGGGTCAGCCGTACTCCGCTCCAGGTCTGCACGGTTGACCATCCCTCGACGCAGGCGATCGGCAGACGCGCGGTGCTTTGCGCCATACCGGTCAGCTTGGTGCGGTCCAGCGAGACATCTGCCGGACCGCCGCGCAGGACCAACGACCAACTCTCGCCGACACTTTCGGGACCGATTCCCGCGGCGACAGCGGTCTTGTTGACTGGAAAATCGCCGCGGCCCCGCCCCCGTGGCAGCAGCAGTGCGGCGCCACGAGCGGCCCCGCCGACCGTCTGCCCGACCGTGAGAACCGCGATCAGCAGCGCACCGCCACCGACCAAAGCCAGGGCGCCGCGCCTACTCATCGTCGGTTCGGTCGGATCGGCGGCCACCAGGCCGTCGGGATCGGCCGGCTGTGGGCGGGTGTTGGCGCGGCTGGTCCGTAAGACGTCACGCAGCGACAGCGACCGCAACCCGGTGACCATGCGCGGCAACTTGACCGCGATGTGCATCAGAAATCCGGTGATGAAGACCCCGGCGCCGAAGTAGTGGGCGTCGTAGAAGCTGAACCCGAAGATGTAGTCGTACTGGATGTTGAGCACCCCGGTGACGATTTCGAACAGGATCCCCCCGACCAGCATTACCAGCGACAATCGCTCCAGCAGCTGGGCGGCCGACCGTGCCGGCGGCCAGACGAACAGCCGCGGGATCACCGACCACAGCTTGGCCAGCACCACGGGGATGATCACCAGCCCGAGCCCTACATGGATGCCTTGGGTCAGCCGATAGAGCCACGACGGTCGGGTGGGCCACGCGAAGAGCGGCAGTCGCAGCCAGCCGACGTCCGCGGGGATGGCCTGGCCGAATTGCGGAGCGTAGGCGATGTAGGACAGCAGACCGGTGATGGTGATGATCGGCAGTGCCAGCAACAACACCAGCCCGAACACCGACATCAGCCACGGACCACTTAGCGGGCTGCGAAACCGGGCGAGTAAGCCCCTCATGGCGCGGCCAGGCTCGCAATCACCCGGCCGCTGATCAGACGAACGCTGGTCAAGGTCAGACCGACTTGCGCCGCGAGGGTGGCGGCGCTGTCCGCACCGACCGATGCCCACCGGAACCACGGCCCGACATCGCAGGCCGACTCCAGGCGCACCCAGCGCTCGCGGATGCCAACGGCGTCGGCCTCGAACTCGGCCACGCAGCGCCCACCGCCGCGCAGCAGCTCGGCGGCGCGACCCAGGATCCGTCGCGGATCACCCCCCAGGCCGACATTGCCGTCGACCAGCAGGACGGTATGCCACCGGCCCATGCCGGGCAGCGGCTCGAAGACGTCACTCAGCAGGGCCGGCGCGCCGCCGCGGCCGGCCAACCGGATCGCGGTCGCGGACCGGTCGATGCCCAGCGCGGGAATCCCCCGCTCGAACAGCCGCGCGACCAATCGGCCGGGCCCGCAGCCCAACTCGATCGTCGGCCCGCTGCACATCCGCGTCACGGCTTCGTCGAAGACCTCGTCCTGGGGGTCAGCCGATCCGTTCGACGGACACCGAGCACCCAACCAGCGGTGGGCTGGAAGTACCCGGACCTCGCCGTCCTCATGGCGGATCCAACATCGCTCGCCGCCGAGCGCCCGTTCGTAGAGGTGCCCCAGCATTTCACGTCCCCCGCGTCGTGCAAGAACGGGCGCACCGACCGGGCGCCAGCATTTGAATCACTCGGATCGATACCCGGATCTCGCGCGGGCTAACCACGCCGATCAACGCGGGTCGCTCGGCGCAGCGAGATACGTCACACGGGTGATTCGGAGCCGAAGCAGCCCCGGACGGCGATGGATCTGGCCGAATGCGCAGCGGGCTTTCGCGGTGTCAGCTGGCGCGGTCGAACAAGAACCTCTCGAGTAATTCGTTCACGCGCGCCGGATCCTCCATCGCCGTAAGGTGCCCGATTTCGTCGAGAACCACAAAGGACGAGTTGGGGATGGAGTCGGCCATGGCCCGCGTCTCGGCCACCGGGAAGGTGGGGTCTTCGACCCCGGCGACCACCAGCACCGGGGCGGTGACGTGGTTCAGCAGCGCGTGCTGATCCGGTCGGGCCGGCACCACACTGCGCACCGCCCAGCTGCCCGAAGTGAGGTCGACGGCTCGCACGCTCGCCCGGACGGCCTCGACGACTTCGGGCCGGGTGCGCAGCGTCGTGGGTCCGAGGAAGCCGCGGACGACCGAACGAGTCAGCGGCGGTCGAATGCCCCCGAGGATTCTCGCCAACTGCAACATGGCCGCGTATTGGACCTTTTGCGGGAAGCCGGCTTTCGAGGCGGTGCAATTCATCAGGACGGCGCGGTCGAGGCGGCTCGGATGCAGAGCCGCGAAGGTGCCCCCGATCATCCCGCCCCAGGAATTGCCGACGAAGTGCGCCTTGTCGATGCCAAGCCCATCCATCAGGTCGACGACGCAGCGCGCGCAGTCGGTGAAGCTGAACATCGCGCGCAGCGGCTCGCTGCCGCCGTGCCCAGGAGGGTCGATGAGCACCAGGCGGTGATCTGCACCGAAGCGGTCGGCTTGGCCGGCCCACAAATCGCCCGTCATCAGCAGGCTGGGCCACATCAACACCGCGGGGCCGGTTCCCTGGCTGACCTGAACGCGGACCTTGCCAAGGACGGTGTCGACAAACCGCGGAACCAACGTGGTCACTTCGCCTCCATATTCATCAGCAAGCCTAAGCGCCGTCGCCCACTGACCTCGCCGTATCGGCGGCCGACAACACCCGATGCCAGCCCGCCGCCGGGAGCTAGGCCGGGTGCGCATACTGGACCGGTGCCGAACAGCGACGTTCACCCCGATTTGCGCCGGATCGCGCGCATCGCCCCGCGACAACTGGTCAGTCGCCGGAGCCTGTCCACCATCCGGGTTTTGACCACGTTGCGGGAGCGCCGCAGCCCCGGCGCTTCCCGCCATGCCGAAGTGATCACGCTGGGTTCTGGTGCCGGCATTCGGTTGTTCCGGCCGCCCGGTGTCACCGAACCCGCACCGGCCCTGCTGTGGATACACGGCGGCGGATACGTGATGGGCAGCGCCCAGCAAGACGATCGGATCTGCCGCGGGTTCAGCACCAGGCTCGGCATCACCGTCGCGGCGGTGGAATACCGCCTGGCGCCCGAAAATCCTTATCCCGCACCGCTCGAGGACTGCTACACGGCGCTGACCTGGTTGGCCGGGCTTCCCGCCGTGGACTCGACGCGACTGGCGATGGGCGGCGCGAGTGCCGGCGGCGGTCTTGCGGCGGCGCTGGCGTTCCTGGCCCGGGACCGCGGCGAGGTCGCGCCGCTATTCCAGCTGTTGGCATACCCGATGCTCGACGATCGCAGTTCGGCGACCGCCGAGAAGCCGAACTATCGGCTGTGGAACCCCCGCAGCAATCAATTCGGCTGGACGGCGTACCTCGGCGACGCCGATCCGCAGGTCGCCGTCCCGGCCCGCCGGGATGACCTCAGCGGCTTGCCGCCGGCGTGGATCGGTGTCGGGACACACGACCTGTTCCACGACGAAGACCTTGCCTACGCCGAGCGCCTGCGCGCGGCCGGAGTGCCGTGCGAGGTCGAAATCATTTCCGGCGCCTTCCACGGCTTCGACCTGGTGGCACCGAAACTGCAAGTGTCCCGGGGCTTTTTCGACAGCCAGTGCGAGACCTTGCGGACCGCCCTGGCCGCGGCGCGCTAGTCCGCCGGGTAAGCGATCGTGCCGCCGATGACGGTCGCTGCCACCAGCCCGGCGTCCAGCTCGGCCAGCATCGCCGCGGGTGGCTCGCTCAACACGCATAGATCTCCCGGCTGTCCCACGTCGACGGCCCTGGTCCGGCCCGGCTGATCGGCGCAGCCCAGAAACATCGCCAAAGCTTCTGTCGCCGAGACGCATTCGTCAATGCCCAGCACGGCTCCGCTTTCTGTGGTGCGATGCACCGCGGCACGCATCGCCGCCCACGGGTCACCGCGACCGAAGGGCATGTCGGTCGACAGTGCCACGCGCACTTTGGCTTTCCGCAGCGACGCGACCCGCCACAGCGCGGGGTGCTCGGCGGCGGGGACCTCGGCGAGGTACTGATCGCCACGCTCGGCGACGAAGTTGGGCTGGGTCACTACCGTGACCTCGAGGTTGGCGAGGTCGGCCAGATTGTCGTCGTCGACGACCGCGGCATGCTCGATGCGATCGAGCGGATGGCTACCGGCGGCACGCAGGGCCGCGATGGTCACCACCAATTGGGCCGCGGTCACGCAATGCACGGCAACCGGCTGTCCGTCGGCGTGGTGATCTGAGATCCATAATGTGAGTGATTCCAGGTCGAGACGGTCGTCGTGCAGGATTATCTTGCCCGGGGCCAGGAAGGACAGCTGGGGCCGGAACTCGCCACGCCGATGCGCTATCAACAGCGACACCATGTCGTCGGCGTCGAGATCCGGTGTGGCGTCGGTGACTCCGGTGACGCCCGCCGCGGTGAGGCGCCGACTGAGTTCGGTGAGGTCGGCGTGTTCACGCCGCAGAGCCTCCGACCAACGGTCGCTAGCACGCAGCCGCCCGTCGGGGTGTTCGGTCATGCCGAGCAGGCGCAGAGCCGGGGAATTGAGGATCCACAAGGCGCCGCTGCGGTGCTGGACGCGAACCGGAATGCCGGGCAGCACGGCGTCGAGCGCGGCACGGTCCAACTCGCCGGCGACGGATTGGTGGTAGCCGATGGCCCGGATCCATCCGTCGGCACTCGGAATGGCATTCGACAGTGCTTGTACCAGTTGGTCTTTAGTCCGTACGCGGGGGGGCCAAGCATGAGCGAGTCCAACGCGGAAGCAGCCGACCGCAGGTGCACATTGTGGTCATGCAGGCCGGGCAGCACGGTTCCGCCGCGCGCGTCGAGGACGGTCTCGCCGCGCCGGCGTGCCAGGCCTTCGCCCATCTCGTCGATCTGCGCGCCGACCCGGATGTCGGTCATGGTGCCGTCCAGCAAGGCTGCTCGGTGAATCAGCATGTCGGTAGCCGTCTTTCGGCGACCAAGCGGCGTACGGCGTCGTTGTCGGCGCCCAGCTCGGCGGCTTGGCGGTGCGGCGGTGGAGCCTGCGGCGGTGACGCCGGGCCTGCCGGGATAGGTGCCGTGGTGGGCAGGGCCGCGTACCCCGCGGCGATTCCCGCCATCGACACGTGGATCAACTCGTCGCCACCCCGGGCCAGCGATTCGGCCACGGCCGATGTCGCCTCCAGACCCGTGAGCGGGTCGGCGATGGCGTCCCCGCAGAACACCGGCGCTTCAAAGCCTGCGGGGCGGGCGGCACCCACCAGGCCGCCCGCTACCGCCGCATCGTCACCAAACGCGGGGCGCGTCGAGTCCGAGCCATACCCGGTGATACGCAGCCAGATTCGGCCCGGACGCGACGCGATGTGCTCCGGGCCCAGCCGGCGCCGGGCCAGCGCCGCGGGCCGCGAGCCCTCGATCACGATGTCGGCGACCGCGAGCAGCTCGCGCAGCTCGTCGGCTTTGCCGTCGAAATCGGCACAGTAGGACAGCTTTTCACCGTTCATCCAGTTGAAGAACTCGCGATTACCGGCCCGAGTCCCATCCGGCCGCAGTGGGCTTTCCACTTTGACGACGGTGGCCCCGGCCCGGGCCAGCAGCTGCCCACACAGCGGGCCGGCCCACATCGACGACAGGTCGGCCACCAACAGGCCCACGCAGGCGCGCGCCGCGGCGGGCGGACCCGTTCGGTCTATCCTCGGCGGCGTGGCCGCAGCCTCGCCCAGCCCGGCCGCCGGTATGTCGAGCAGAGCCGCCCGCTCGGCGATCGCGGATACGGGACGTGTTGCGGCCCAATGTCCCAGCATCGGCCAGGGGTCGGCAGGCGCCTCCTCGATCTCCAGCAGGGCGGGGACGGCAGCGATGTCGTCGGGGCGCGACAGGGTGAGTGCGCACCAGCCGTCGAGCGCCGAGAGCAGCCGAGTGCCACCACCGGCCGAGATCCGCCCGCCGCGGGTTAATCCCAACAAGCCGGCCCGTCCGGCCAGCAGGGCGCACACGTCAACGGCGATACCAAGATGACGGCCAACCGACGCGGCGACCTGTTCGGCGTGGGCCAGCACCTCGGCACGGGAGAAGTCGGGCGGCCCGTCGGGCAGTCCGGTCAGGTAGGCCAGCCCGCTGCTCCCCCACCGGGACGCCGCGTTGCTCACCCGGATCATTGTGCTCCGGGTTAAAAGTGCAGTGCGCGCAGTCGCCAGTCCAGCACCGCCCGGTCGGGTGCGTCGTCACCGACCGCGTAGACCAACGACCGCAACCCCAGCATGCCGCCGTCGCTGGTGGGCTCGGCCGATTCGACGTGCAGCTCGCTGTACAGGGTGTCACCCTCGTAGACGGGCCCGGTGTGATCGCACGACTCCCAGCCCAGCACCGTCCCCAGATTCGGTAGCAGCCGGTTAGCCTGCGCAAGCGCCAGCCCGATGGTGTGCCCGCCATACACCAGCCGCCGCCCGCCGGACCGCGAATCATGATGTACTGCAGCGATGTTCAGGGTTATCCTGGCCAGTTCGGGCGCACTGCTGACGACGTCGCCAGTGCTGTGCAGCACCGCGGGAGCCATGGCGGTATCGAAATGTGGTCCGGGAACCCGCTTTCGGAAAACCTCGCCGTCCCAGTGCGCGGCCGGAGGAACAGCGGGCGGCGCAGGCCGGGCGCCGATCGTGGAGAGATCGTCGGCGGCCGAGTTATCGGGATTGAAGTCCGGACTCGCGGGCAACATGGCGCAGCGGTAGAAATCGAGCACCAATCGATCGGCCTGGTCGATCGTGGTCATCCGCAGCGCCGCCAGCCCCGTCGGCGCACGGCCGGGTTTGACCGAGTTGGCGCGCAGTCCAACGACTTCGGTCCGGGTGTAGAGGGAGTCGCCGATCACCGGGAATCGATGGAACGTCAGCCCGCGGTAGAACAGGTTGGCTTTGACCCGCTGGGTGACCAGCGTGCTCTGCCCGATCGCGACATCGCAGACCAATCCCGGATGTGCCAGCGGCCCTGGAGCGCCGGTCACCGCGGCGCACAGGTCGGCGTCCAGGGCTAGGCGCAGCCGGTCGCCCACGATCGCCTGATGAGCGGCGGCCAGTCCCGCTGAGAGCGTCGCCACCGGGGCCCAGTCGAAGACCTGGCCCATCGAGAGATCGTCGAAGTACGGCCCGCCCTCGCGGATGCTCGCATACCCGTTACCCGTCACAACGCCACATGCTGGCAGGCTGTCGAATCGGAACGCAACGCCGGAGGTGCTAAATGGATGGGTCACAGGTGAGCGACGAAGAAGACATGCTGGTCGCCACGGTGCGAGCGTTCATCGACCGCGAGGTCAAACCGACCGTCCGCGAGGTCGAGCACGCCAACACCTATCCCGGGGCGTGGATCGAACAGATGAAGCGGATCGGCATTTACGGCCTTGCCATCCCCGAGGAATACGGCGGGTCGCCGGTGTCGATGCCGGGTTATGTGCGGGTCACCCAGGAGCTGGCCCGCGGCTGGATGAGCCTGGCCGGCGCGATGGGCGGGCACACCGTGGTCGCCAAGCTGCTGGCCCTGTTCGGCACCGAGGAGCAGCAGCGGGCCTACCTGCCGCCGATGGCCACCGGCGAGCTGCGCGCCACCATGGCGCTGACCGAGCCCGGCGGCGGCTCCGACCTACAGAACATCTCGACCACCGCGCTGCCGGACGGATCCGGTGGGTTGCTGATCAACGGTGCCAAAACCTGGATCAGCAACGCACGTCACTCCGGACTGGTCGCGCTGCTGTGCAAGACCGACCCGAATGCCACACCGCGGCACAAGGGCATCTCGATTGTGCTTGTCGAGCACGGGCCGGGTCTGACGATATCCAGGGACCTACCCAAGTTGGGTTACAAGGGCGTCGAGTCCTGTGAGCTGTCCTTCGATAACTTCGCCGCGCCTACCTCGGCCGTCTTGGGAAACCTTGTGGGCGAGGGCTTTTCACAAATGATGAAGGGGCTCGAGACGGGCCGAATCCAAGTGGCGGCCCGGGCCCTGGGCGTGGCAACCGCGGCGCTCGAGGAAGCGTTGGCGTACGCGCAGCAACGAGAAAGTTTCGGCCGGCCGATCTGGAAGCATCAGGCCATCGGCAACTACCTCGCCGACATGGCCACCAAGCTCACCGCCGCCCGCCAGCTCACCCGTTACGCGGCCGAGCGCTACGACAGCGGCGAACGCTGCGACATGGAGGCCGGGATGGCCAAACTGTTCGCCTCCGAGGTCGCGATGGAGATCGCACTGAACGCGGTACGCATCCACGGCGGTTACGGCTACTCCACCGAGTACGACGTCGAACGCTACTTTCGCGACGCGCCGCTGATGATCGTCGGCGAGGGCACGAATGAGATCCAGCGCAATGTCATTGCCGGGCAGTTGGTTGCCCGGGGCGGGATCTGAATCCAGCGCCCGACCACTCCTGGTGCGCTATATTTGCCTGACTTGCGCGCCAGCAAAGCGGCGCGGGAGTAAACCTGTTTGGCCGGAGGAACCCCCAGGAAGGCAGCTGCCATGAGTTATCCCCCAGGGCCGTACGAAGGTTCTCCCGAGTGGCAGGGCCAACCCCAGCAGCCGGAGTGGCAAGGGCAGCCGCCGCAAGGCTGGCAGCAGCCGCAACAACCCGGGGGCTGGCCGGCCCAGCAGCCGGTGGGTTGGCAGGGCCAGCAGGAACCCGATAACTACCTCGTCTGGGCGATTTTGTGCACGGTCCTGTGCTGCCTCCCGTTTGGAATTGTGTCGCTTGTCTACTCCAACAAGGTCGCCGGGTTGTGGTCCCAAGGCCGCTTCGGCGAGGCGCAGGAAGCGTCGAGCAACGCCAAGAAGTGGGCGATCATCGGTGCGATCGCGGGTGGCGTCACCTATGCGATCATCGCCGTCTTGTACATCGTCATCGCCGTGGTCGCCGTCTCGAGCATCCCGTCGACGACCACCACCACATTCTCGGGCTACTGAGCAACCCTTTGCGCGCCAACGTAAGTCGCGTCCACTAGTCCCCAGTCCAGCGCGGTGTCCGTGCCGATGGTGCGGCCGGACAACACCAGATAGGCCGTACGCCAGCGGCCGATGCGGCGCGTGACGCTGACGGTGCCGCCGGCGCCTGGGATCAGTCCCAGACTCAGTTCGGGGAGTCCGAAGAGCGAACCTTCTTGCGCCTCAACCCATCCGCAGAATACGGCCATCTCCAGTCCGCTGCCCAGCACCCGGCCGTGTACGTCGGCACGGCAGGACCGGCCGAGCCTGGCGGTCAGCGCATCCAGCGCTAGGGCTGGGCTATGACGAGTGCGGGCCAGGTGCGCGCTCGCCGGGTCGGCGACGGTGCCGAATTCGGCGAGGTCTCCACCGCTGCAGAATGAGGGGCCGTTGCCGCTCAACACGATCCCGGTCACCGATGGGTCCAGCTGCGCGACGCTCAGCGCCTCGAGCAGCGCGGCGCGCGCATCGGTGGAGAACGCGTTATGGCGTTGCGGCCGGTTGAACCGAATCCGCAAGGTGTCGCCGTCACGCTCCGCCTGCACCGGGTCGGCGATCTCGGGCATGCGGACCGGACCGCGCTCGTCGAGCCAACGGGCGAACTCCGGACCGGATTGCAGGGTCGAGTAGGCCAGCGATTCGGTCACCACTGAAGCCAATGCCGGGCCGTCAGGCGCCACGGCGCGTAGCACATCGTCGCAGACGCTGCTGGCATGCGGCCACTGTTCATAACGTGCGCGCAGCTCGGCCAGCGTCTCGGGAACCGAGTCGACGGTGACCACCCGGCGGTCAGCGCAGTCATCCTCGGTCAGCGTGAAAGTCGCTGCCTGAAGCCAGAATTGGCCTTGGGCTATCTCAGCGGAGGAGCCGACGCCGACAATCACTCCCGGCGGCGACGCCGGGCCGCCCTCCAGCGCGCTCGATGCTGAGTCCGACAGCTGGACCACCCGGAGCATCGGTCACACCGAGTATTTCTCGATCAGCCCGTTCTTGTAGAGCTTGCCGGTGGCGGTGCGCGGCAGCTGTGCCTCGAACGCGATCGACCGCGGACACTTGAAGTGCGACAGATGGTCTCGCAGCCACGCCATCAGCTCGTCGGCGAACTGATCGGTGGCATCGGCCTCGTCGACGGTCTGCACGGCCGCCACGACCCGCTGGCCCATTTCGTCGTCGGGAACCCCGAACACCGCCGCGTCCAGCACCTTCGGGTGGGTGACCAGAAGGTTCTCGGCTTCCTGCGGATAGATGTTCACCCCGCCGGAAATGATCATGTGGTGCCGCCGGTCGGTCAGATACAGGTAGCCGCCCTCGTCGAGGTAGCCGATGTCGCCGACGGTGACCCAACCGTGCTTGTCACGCGATGCAGCGGTTTTCGTTGGGTCGTTGAGGTATTCGAACGAGTACCCGCCCTCGAAGTAGATCTCGCCGGCCTCGCCGGGCGGCAGCTCGTTGCCGTTCTCATCGAGGATGTGCAGGCCGCCCGCCATCGGTTTGCCCACCGAACCCGGATGCGTCAGCCAGTCTTCGGCGAAGATCAGTGTCGATCCGTGCGCTTCCGAAGATGCGTAGTACTCGTCGACGATCGGCCCCCACCAGTCGATCATCTGCTTCTTGATCTGCACTGGGCACGGTGCCGCGGCGTGCATCACCCGCTTGAGGCTGGACAGGTCATACGAATCACGCACGCTCTGAGGCAGTTTCAGCATCCGGACGAACATGGCCGGGACGAACTGGCCGTGGGTAACCCGGTGGCGCTGGATCGCGTCGAGGGTGCCCTCGGCGTCGAACTTCTCCATCGCCACCGTGGTGATGCCACCGGCCTGAATGGTCATCGACCACACCGACGGTGCGGTGTGGTATAGCGGGGCCGGGCTCAGGTAGACCGCGTCCGGGTCCAGCCAGAACCCCACCAGCGCCGACATCATGCCCGGCGCCTCCTCCGGGGGGACGTGCGGCAGTTCGCGTTTGATCCCCTTCGGCCGGCCGGTGGTGCCCGAGGAGTACTGCAGCAGATCGCCCTCGATTTCGTCATCGATCGGGGTATCCGGCTGTCCTTCAACGCATTCGGGGTAACGCTCCCAACCCGGGAGGTCGCCTTCCTGGTCAGGACTGGCGATCAGCAACAGGTCCGGTAGACCGCCCGGTAGGTGCTCGGCCAGGCCCGCGCAGACCTCCCTCAGCGCCGCCGACCCGATGATCCCCTTGGCGTTGCTGTTGTCGATGATGTAGGCGGCCTCAGCCGAAGTCAGGTGGGTGTTGATCGGCACGTAGTACAAGCCGCTGCGCCGAGCCGCCCACATGACCGCGTGGATGTGCTCGTTGTTCTCCATCAGGATCGCGACGCTGTCGCCTTCGCGCAGACCGGCCTTGCGGAACCGGTGTGCCAGCCGGTTGGCGCGAGCCTCGAGGTCGTCGAACGTGACGACCGTCCCGGACGGATAGAGGATGACAGCAGGTTTGTCGGCGCCGATATGGGGGCGTATCTGCATGCGCCGACTGTACCGCCGCCGAAGTTGACGGGTGTTAAATGGCCCGAAGACCGGGCCTGATCAGGCGTCAGCCATGCGGTGCCTCAGAGATCTTGCTGTCCGGCTTGCCCAACGTCTGGCAGTAAGTCTGCGCCGACAAACGCGTCGCGGAGATCTCCAAACTAGTCGGGTCTTGGCCGCTCTTGTCCTTCAGCATTTTGCTGATCTCGTCGTTCTGTTTCTTCTCATCCTGGGTGGTGAAGTCCTTGCACTTGGTGTCACCACCGGTGTTGATCACCTGCGACGCGGAGCATCCGCTGAACAGAATTCCAGCCGCGGCAACCACAATCGTGAGCGCGGAGGGGGTCATGGACTTCTCAGACTTCATCGTCGGCCTTCCAAGAGGGGTGTTAGCTATCTATAGACACAAGCATGCGCTTCCAAACACCCACGGGAATCAAGGCGTCGCGTTTGCCAAAGCCCTACAAAGAAAATCGGGCCGGCGCATCTTGCGCCGGCCCGATTCAACGTGTTCTGGGCGGGGTCTTAGCCCGCCTTAGTCGGACTCCGCCAGCCGCTGCTTGAGCGCCTCGAACTCGTCCTTGACGCCAGCGGGCAGCTTGTCGCCGACGAACTCGAACCATTCCTCGATCAACGGCAGCTCCTCGCGCCACTCGGCCGCGTTGACCGCCAGCGCCTTGGTCACGTCGCTGCCCTCGATGTCGAGGCCGTCCAGGTCCAGGTCCTCGGCCGTCGGCACGATACCGATCGGGGTGTCCTGGCCGCCGGCCTGGTGCTCGATGCGGTCGACGATCCACTTGAGCACCCGGCTGTTCTCGCCGAAGCCCGGCCACAGGAAGCCGCCGTCTTCGTCACGGCGGAACCAGTTAACGAAGAACACCTTTGGCAGCTTGGACTCGTCGGAATTCTTGCCCAAGTCGATCCAGTGCTGGAAGTAGTCGCCGACGTGGTAGCCCAGGAACGGCAGCATCGCCATCGGGTCGCGGCGCACGGCGCCGACCTTGCCCTCGGCGGCGGCGGTCTGCTCGCTGCCCATGGTGGCACCCATGAAAACGCCGTGCTGCCAGTCGCGGGCCTGCGTCACCAGCGGCACCGTCCTCTTGCGGCGCGCGCCGAACAGGATCCCGGAGATCGGCACACCCTGCGGGTCGTCCCACTCGGGCGCCAGGATCGGGCACTGCGACATCGGGGTGCAGTACCGCGAATTCGGGTGCGCGGCTTTGGTATCCGATTCGCGCAGGATCCAGTCGTTGCCCTTCCAGTCGATCAGGTGGTCGGGCTCGCCTTCCAGGCCCTCCCACCACACGTCGTTGTCGTCGGTGAGGGCGACGTTGGTGAAGACGGTGTTGCCGGCCTCCATGGTGCGCATCGCGTTGGGGTTGGACTTCCAGTTGGTGCCCGGCGCGACCCCGAAGAAACCGAACTCGGGGTTGACCGCGTAGAGCCGGCCGTCCTTGCCGAACCGCATCCAGGCGATGTCGTCGCCGAGAGTCTCGGCGCGCCAGCCCGGGATGGTCGGCTGCAGCATCGCCAGGTTGGTCTTGCCGCACGCCGACGGGAAGGCCGCGGCGAAGTAGTACGCCTTGTTCTCCGGAGAGATCAGCTTGAGGATCAGCATGTGCTCGGCGAGCCAGCCCTCGTCGTGCGCCATCGCCGAGGCGATACGCAGCGAGTAGCACTTCTTGCCCAGCAGCGCGTTACCGCCGTAGCCCGAGCCGTAGCTCATGATCTCGCGGGTGTCCGGGAAATGGGTGATGTACTTGGTGTCATTGCACGGCCACGGCACGTCTTTTTGGCCCGGCTCCAGCGGGGCGCCCACCGAGTGCAGCGCCTTGACGAAGAACCCGTCGTCGCCCATCTTCTCCAGGGCGGCCTTGCCCATCCGGGTCATCACCTTCATCGAGAGGACGACGTACTCGGAGTCGGTGATCTCCACGCCCAGCTTGGGGTCGTCCGCGCCGAGCGGGCCCATGCAGAAGGGCACCACCCACATGGTGCGACCGCGCATGCAGCCGCGGTACAGGTCGGTCATGGTGGACCGCATCTCGGACGGGTCCGTCCAGTTGTTGGTCGGGCCGGCGTCGATCTCGCGCTCGGAACAGATAAAGGTCCGCGACTCCACCCGCGCCACGTCGGAGGGGTCCGACAGCGCGAGGTAGGAGTTGGGGCGCTTCTCCCCGTTCAGCTTCTTCAAGGTGCCGGCCTCGACCAGCTGCGCGGCCAGCCGATTGAACTCCTCGTCGGAGCCGTCAGCGAACACCACCCGGTCGGGCTGGGTGAGCTCGGCAACCTCCTCTACCCACGCCAGCAGCCCCTGATGATTGGTGGGCGCGGTGTCCAGGCCGGGAATGGTCGCTGAGGTCATCGAACTCTCCTGAATTCATCGACGGACGTGTGGGCATATTGTGATTGCGTATGCAGTCGCCCACACAAATATTGACATGGCGGCGTTAGCTACAGGTTATCGCGATCCCCTTGCTGGGGAAGGCCCGGGCGGGTATAAGCCTTCTCACATCAACGATTCAGAAGCGCCAAAAACGTCAAGAATTATCGTCATCCGCGCTCCTCGAGGCCGATTTACCCGTTTCGGCACCACCGGCGTCGTCGGCGGGGCCATCGGATGGAGATATACCCGGTTGGCCGAGTTCTGCACGCACCGCGTCGAGCGCGGCGTGAACCGTGGGCATCTCCCGGTCCCGGGCCGCCGCCGCCTGCGCCGCGGCGATGGCGTGCTCGCGTAGTTCGGTATCGATGGCGCCGACCTGCTCTGACACCCGCTCGTTCTCGGCCTCCTCGCGGGCAACCAGCCCCGTGCTCAGCAGTGACTCGGCGGCCAGCACGCGGGTCGCGACCAACTCCTCGGTCACCGATCGCAGCGACGACGTCAGATCGCCCACCCACCGGTCCAGCAACGCACGGTCATGCAGCAGGGCGCGCAGGTTGACCACCAGGAAGGTGACCGCCAGACCGACCGCCACGCACACCGCGGCGCCGGCGATCTCGAGTGCCGGATTCATCCGCTGGGCCACGCCGGCGACCAGCCGGGACAGCGTCAGCGCGACGCCCACCCCGAACCCGGCTCCCAGCAGCATCATCAGCCAGGTCTCCTGGCGCCGCGATTTCAGCGGCGGAGCCGCGACGGCGACCGTCGGCAGCTGCTCGACGGGCGCTAACTCGATCGGCACATCCAGCTCGCGCGCCAGGTCGTCGAGGTGGGTGGTGGTGGCTTCGTACACCTCGCCGACCACCTCGGCGGCCTGTGCCCGCGCGTGCGCCTCGAATCCGGCCATATTTCGCCGGGGCAGACGTGCGGCGTCTTCTTGCAGTTCGCCGCGCACCGACGAGCAACGGTTGAGGGCGAGGTGCGACAGCTGGACCCGCGCCTGCTGAATCTGGCCGCGCGAGGTGATGGTGCGCTCGGATTTCACTTGCCGACGCTCACGCAGGGCAGTGCTGCGCTCCTCGCGCAGCGCGTCCACCCGGGCCCGCCGGCCGGCGCTGTCCGCGTCACGGTCGAACCGCTGGGCGACCGTTTGGAGCCGGGATTCCCAGGCCCGCAACCGATTTCGCCGCTCGAGATCGGAAACCGCAAGCTGCGCCGAAACCGTGTCGGCCAGTTCGCCCAGTTGCGACTCGCCCAGCTCGGGAGCGGCGGCCGCAGCTATCCACGGCACCTGGGCGTAACGCGGCGCATGCGCGGCCAGCAGGTCTCGGTTGACGCTGAGCGTGTCACGCCAGCCGCGGTGCACGTCGATCTTGGACACCACGCCGACCACCACGTCGGTGTGCTCGGCGGCGGCGTCCAGCAGTGCGCAGTCCGATTCGGTCAGGTGTGCGGCCGCGGAGACCACGAACACCACCGCCATCGGCGCCTCTCCGGGCCGCAGGTCCGTCGATTCCACGAATTTGTGCTCAGGCAGCCGCTCGCCCAGCGCGGTGGCCACCCCGGTCACGCCGGCCATCCACGGGCCGGTCACCAGCACGACGTCGTGGCGGCTGACGGCGGGCGAATCCAGCCGCGGCCCAATCGCCGCCACCAGGTCGTCGACCTGGGCTGTCGAGTCGCCAGAAGCCTTGTCGCTCACCATGACTCCCGAGTCTGCGACCACAACCGCAGTGAACCTCGGGCGATGTCGGCACCACAGGCGCGGTGCAACTCGCTCACCGATCCGCGGCTGTAGCGCTGCCACCGCGCTGCCCGGGGCAGGTGCTCGGCCGGATCCTCACTGTCCAGGTCGGCGGGGCCGACATCCAGCCCCGCTGCCTCGGCCGCCTCGACCGCGGCGGCCATCCGCGCGATCACCGTCTCGTCGCGGGACAGGAACCCGCTGACCTGCTCCCCGGCCCCGGTGGTGCCGACGGCCAGGGCCTCCAACTCCGCAATGGCCACGAGCATCCGCTGATAGCGCACCTCGGCGCCGAGGGCCGACAACGTGGCGATGACCGCATCGACGCAACTGACCCGGCGCAGCAACGCGCGGACCTGTGATGGCGAGCCGCCCCGGCGCACCGCGGCGATACCCAGCGCCGTGCCGAACAGGTCCAGAGTGTCCAGCAGCCGTAGCCGAGCGTCCGTCGGCACCGGGTTATCGGCGGCCACGAACCCCTCGAAGGAGCCGTCCAGGCAAGCAGCGCCGCCGGGATGGGCGGCCAGCGCCTGCAACGCCGCCCACGACATGTCGTCCAGGCTGTCGATTGCGGCCACGGCGAGCAAAGCGTTCATCGGTTCGAACCGAACCCCGGCGAACTCGGCGAGCTCGGCACAGCGAGTTCGCGCATCCGCGAGCGGCGCGGTTCCGGTGCGGCCCGACAGCCCGCCGATCAGATCGGCCTTGTTGAGCACGGCCAACACCGGGCACCCGGCCGTCGCGATCGCGTCGGCGTCCTCGGGTTTGACCACCTCAGCGATCACCTGGACGACCACGTCGGCCTCGCCCGCCGATGGCATCACGGTGATTCCCGACGCGGTCGCGGCGTGTGCCAGGGCGCGTGCCACGGTGCTGCGGCCCACCCCCCGGCGTCCGCGGACCGTCACCCGCAGCGGTGCGGCGGCCTTGTCGGCGATCGCGCTCACCCGCCCGTCGGCACACCCGTTAGCAAATCGCGCCAGCTCGTCGACGAAAACTTGGTGCCCCCGTACCTTCATTTCTTGCCTGCTCGATCCGATTGGCCGGCATCCCCACGCCGGCGTTGCTCCCGCCGAATGCGGGGTCATCGCCGGTGCCAGGCCTGTTTGCCGGGCAGCCGATCGCGCCCCACCGAATAGTGACACTTGCGTCACCGAGTTGCGAGCCACCGCTTATCTGTTACCAGTTGAAGGCAACTGTTGGGTATCAATCTGGACCAGGAGCGGCTACATCGGGGGTTCATGGGCCACGATGGACAAATGCATGCGCAACCCGGGGTCGGGACGTGTCCTGATGCACCGGTGGAGGTGGGAGCCGGCCTGGAGATTGAAGAAGCCATGACGCCAGCGCCAGAGCCTTCCGGTTCGGACACCCCCGAACGGGGCTATCTGCCGGCCACAAGTTTCCGCTCCAGGCGCTCCAACCTGTCCCGCGCCCAGCGGGAGACCTGGGACCGGCTGTGGCCGACAGTGGGGCTGTCCGAAATACCGCGCCGCCCCGAACCGCTGGACACTCGTTCCTGGTTTGGCCGGGAGGCGCCGCTGGTGCTCGAGATCGGCTGCGGCAGTGGCATATCGACGCTATCGATGGCGCGTGACGAACCTGAAATCGACGTGATCGCAGTGGAGGTTTACCGCCGGGGCCTGGCTCAGCTGCTGTGCGCCATCGACCGCGAGCAGGTGCGCAACATCCGGTTGATCCGCGGCAACGGGATCGACGTGCTGCAGCATCTGATTGCACCGGGTTCGCTGACCGGGGTTCGTGTCTATTTCCCCGACCCGTGGCCGAAGGCACGCCATCACAAGCGACGCTTCCTGCAACCGGCCACGGTTCGCCTGATCGCGGACCGGTTACTCCCCGGTGGTGTCCTGCACGCCGCGACGGACCACCCCGGCTATGCCGAGCAGATTGCCGAAGTCGGCATGGGTGAACCCCGGCTGTGCCGCGCCGATCCCGGCAGCCTGCTACCGATCTCGATCGTGCGCCCTACCACCAAATACGAGATGAAAGCCCAAGAAGCGGGCAGCTCCGTATCCGAGTTCATCTGGAAAAGACGATGAGTATGGGCCTCGCAGAACAAACGACCGCCGCTGCACCGGCGGCCCCGGCCGGCGACGACCTGAGCATCGATATACCGCCCCAGCGCGTGCTGCTGGTATGGGACGCTCCCAACCTCGACATGGGCCTGGGCTCGATCCTGGGCCGGCGCCCAACAGCTCTGGAACGCCCCCGTTTCGACGCGCTCGGTCGCTGGCTGCTGGCACGCACGGCCGAGGTGAGCAGCGGACGTCCGGGCGTCGTCGTCGAACCCGAGGCCACCGTATTCACCAACATCGTTCCGGGCAGCGCCGACGTGGTTCGACCGTGGGTCGACGCTTTGCGCAACGTGGGATTCGCGGTCTTCGCCAAGCCGAAAATAGATGAAGACAGCGATGTCGACCGGGACATGCTCGAGCACATCGAACTGCGCCGCCGAGAAGGCCTGGCGGCGCTGGTTGTGGCGTCCGCTGACGGCCAAGCGTTCCGTCAGCCGCTGGAAGAAATCGCACACACCGGGGCCGGTGGCACAACCCCTGTCCACGTGATCGGATTTCGCGAACATGCGAGTTGGGCGCTAGCGTCGGATACCTTGGACTTTGTTGACCTGGAGGACATCGAAGGTGTTTTCCGGGAACCGTTGCCGCGGATCGGCCTAGATTCGCTGCCCGACGGGGGGGCGTGGCTGCAGCCGTTCCGGCCGCTCTCCGCGCTATTGACCTCGCGTGTGTGACACTGGAAAACCAATGCGCGGGTCGCTGCTAGTGATCCAGTAAGGAGCTTACGTGTTCGCCTGGTGGGGTCGAACTGTGTACCGCTACCGATTCATCGTAATCGGGGTCATGGTGGCTCTGTGCCTTGGCGGAGGCATCTTCGGGATGAGCCTCGGTAAGCACGTCACGCAGAGCGGTTTCTACGACGACGGCAGTCAATCCGTCAAGGCTTCGATACTGGGCGACAAGGTCTACGGCCGCGACCGCACCAGCCACGTCGTCGCCAGCTTCACCGCCCCCGACGGGAAAACCGTCGATGACCCGGCATGGCGGGACAAGATCGTCGCCGAACTGAACAAGCTGAAAAGCGACCATCCGGACCAGATCGTCGGCTGGGCCGGCTGGCTGGCAATACAGAACCCCGCCGACGCCCCCGCGCTCATCAAGGGGATGGTGAGCGAGGACCGAAAGCACACCTTCGTCAGCATCCCACTGAAGGGCGACGACGACGACACCATCCTCAATAACTACAAGGCCGTCGCACCCGACCTGCAAAGGCTCGATGGCGGCACGGCCCAACTCGCCGGCCTTGAGCCGATCGCCAACGCTCTGACCGGCACCATCGCCACCGACCAGCGCCGCATGGAGGTCCTTGCGGTGCCGCTGGTGGCGGTGGTCCTGTTCCTGGTCTTCGGGGGCGCAATCGCCGCCGGCCTGCCGGCCATCGTGGGCGGACTGACGATCGCGGGCGCCATCGGCATCCTGCGGCTCGCCACCATGTTCGGGCCGGTGCACTTCTTCGCCCAGCCGGTGGTCTCGTTGGTCGGATTGGGCCTGGCCATCGACTACGGGCTTTTCATCGTGAGCCGGTTCCGGGAAGAGATCGCCGAGGGCTACGACACCGAGGCCGCCGTGCGGCGCACGGTCATGACGGCCGGGCGCACGATCGCGTTCTCGGCAGTATTGATCATCGCGTCGAGCGCCAGCCTGCTGGTGTTGCCGCAGGGCTTCGTGCATTCGCTGACCTACGCGATCTTCGCCGCGGTGGGACTCGCGGCGCTGCTGTCGATTACGTTCCTGCCGGCCTGCCTGGGCATCCTCGGCCGCCACGTCGACGCGCTGGGCGTGCGGACCGCCTTCCGGGTGCCGTTCCTGCGGAATTGGAAGTACTCGCGGGCCTACCTCAACTGGCTCGCGGACCGGCTGCAGAAGACCAAGACCCGAGAAGAAGTAGAGGCCGGCTTCTGGGGCAAGCTGGTCAACTGGGTGATGAAGCGGCCGCTGGCGTTCGCCATCCCGATCGCCGTCGGCATGATCCTGCTGGTCATCCCGTTGGGCAACCTCTCGTTCGGCGGCATGAGCGAGAAATACCTGCCACCGAATAATTCCGTGCGCCTGGCGCAGGAGCACTTCGACAAGCAGTTCCCGGGATACCGGACCGAGCAGCTGACGGTGGTGATCGAGAGCAACAACCACAGCAAGGTCACCGACCAGCAGGTTGCCGATATCCGCAGCAGAATCGCGGGGATCAACGGGTTCACCGACAAGACGTGGGAGGAACGGCCGTGCCCGACCATTGCCGGAAACCCCTGCGTCCCCGGGCCGAACGGGACAACGGTGCCCAAAGACGACTCGGTGCGGGTGATCCAGAACGGCCTAGTCAACAAAAATGATGCCGCGAAGAAGATCGACGATCTGCGGGCGATAAACCCGCCGAAGGGCCTCACCCTGCTGGTCGGCGGCACCCCGGCGCTGGAGCAGGACAGCATCCACAGTTTGTTCGACAAGGCTCCGCTGATGCTCGTGCTGTTGCTGACCGCCACCATGTTGTTGATGTTCCTGGCGTTCGGATCGGTGGTGTTGCCGGTCAAGGCGGCGGTGATGAGCGCGCTGACACTCGGGTCGACGATGGGCATCCTGACGTGGATCTTCGTCGACGGGCACTTCTCGACATGGCTGAATTTCACGCCGACTCCGCTGATGGTGGTGGTGATCGCGCTGGTCGTCGCGGTGGGCTTCGGTCTGGCCACCGACTACGAGGTATTCCTGGTATCCCGAATGGTCGAGGCGCGCGAGCGTGGCATGTCGACCGCGGAGGCGATCCGGATCGGCACCGCGACCACCGGGCGCCTGATCACGGCCGCTGCCCTGGTCCTCGCCGTGGTCGCTGGTTCATTCGTGTTCTCCGACCTCGTGCTGATGAAATATCTGGCGTTCGGTCTGATGGCGGCGCTGCTGCTGGACGCGACCGTGGTGCGGATGTTCCTGGTGCCCTCGGTGATGAAGCTGCTCGGTGACGATTGCTGGTGGGCCCCGCGCTGGGCCCGGCGGCTGCAGAACCGCATCGGGCTGGGCGAGATCGACCTGCCCGACGAGCGCAAGCGCACCACCGTCAACGGCCGTGCGGTCCGGCCGCCGGTCGCGGCCAGCCTGGTCGCCTCGAAACCACGTGCACCGCACGACCCCACGCATCCCGGCGCACCCCCGGAGCCGTCGCGCGCGCTCCGTCCGGGTCCGGCGAGCCAGCCCGAGCTTCGCCCCGCCACGGACCCGCCGGCGGGTCCCAACGCCGCCCGCACTCAGCCCAGGCCCAGCCAGCCAGCGGAAGCCAAGACGACGCGCTTCTCGGCGCCGGGCAACTCCGAGCCCAGCACCGCGCGGCCGCCGGCACCGACGCCGGCCACACCCCCGCCACCCGCGCCGCCGCCATCGGCCGGTCAGACGCGAGCCATGCCGATCCCGGGTAACCACGAGAACAAGGGCGACCCGGCCGACCCCACCACCGCTCTCCCGGTCATGCGGTCGGAGGGCGACGACTCCGACGCCGCCACCGAGAAGCTGAACGCCCGCGGGCAGGGCGACAACGGCGATAATCCCCGTCCGCGACGGCGCGCCGGCGGCGGGCTGTCCGCGCAGGATCTGCTGCGCCGCGAGGGACGGTTATAGGCCCGCTCGGCTCCTAATCGGACCCCTTCTTCGGGCTGTCCGGCTTTGCCTTGACCATCGCCGTATCGTCGGCGTCCTCGACCTGCTTTTCGGCCTCGGCGGACGGGTCGCGGGCCAGCAACACCTGCATCGCGTTATTGAGAAAGGCGACCGTCGGAACGGCCAGCAAGGCGCCGACGATCCCGGCAAGCACACCGCCGGTGGAAATCGCCAGCACCACCCCGAGCGGGTGGATGGAGACCGCGCGCCCCATCACCAACGGCTGCAGCAGATGCGACTCGATTTGGTTGATCAGGATCAGCAAGCCGAGCGTGAGTAGCGCGTAGACGATCCCCTTGGCCAGCAGTGCGACGACCACGGCCACCAACCCCGAGATCAGGGCACCGATCAGCGGGATGAAGGCACCGAGAAACACCAGCGACGCCAACGGCAGCGCCAGCGGAATGCCCATGATGGCCAGCCCGGTACCGACACCGGCCGCGTCGGTGAGTGCCACCAGGAAGGTGGCCCGCACATAGGCGATCAGCGACCCGTATCCGGCACGGCCGGCTTCCAGCACCCGCTCCCGCGCGTCGACCGGGACGATCTTGGCCACGTATTGCCAGATGTTGCGGCCGCCGTAGAGGAAGAAAATCAAGGTGAACAGCACCAGCACCGCGGCCGTGAGCAATTCGGTGAGGGTGGCCGCAGTGGACAGCGCCCCGCTGGTCAATTTCGCCTGATTGTTGTGCAGCGCCTGGATCGCGGCATTGCCCGCGTTAGTGATCTGTTCACTGCGCAGATGCGCCGGTCCTTCGATCAACCACTTGCGGGTGCTGTCGATGCTGCGGGTGACCTGCTCGGTCAGATCGGGTAACCCGACGACGAATTGGGTGATGACGAAGGTGAGGACACCGCCGAGCAGCGCGAACCCGCCCAGCAACACCAGCGCGACCGCGCCGCCGCGCGGCAGGCCGCGCCGGTCCAGCCAGTCCACGACCGGCACCAGCAGCGCGCTGATCATCAAGGCCAGCAGCACCGGGACGACGATGATCTCGAGGCGCGCCACCACCCACAGGAAGGCGACACCCGCGGCCAGGATCACCAGCAAACGCCACGCCCAGGCTGCCGTCTTGCGGACAAGGGGTTCGACCGAAGCGTCGTCGATGTTTGCCGGCATCCGGCCAGCCTATCTGGCACCATCGGCTTCCGACGGCCATCTGCAGACGCTCGGTGGACCATCGAGAGGCCTGTTTGGCGGTTGCGCCCTGGCACGATCCGGTTACGAGGACGACACGCTCGGAGTTGCACCTCGATTGTGGTGCCACCTGCGCGGTTACCCTAAACCCGTGTCGCACGACGCATCCATCCGCAACCTCCGCTTCCCGGGCGGCGGTCCGTTCGCCCGTGAGGGTGAGCCGCCCGTCCCCGCCTCCGGCGGCCAGACGCCGCGTGGCAAGTACTGGTGGGTGCGCTGGGCGGTCCTGGGCCTGGTCGCGATCGTGCTGGCCGTCGAGGTCGCCCTGGGCTGGGATCAGCTGGCCAAGGCTTGGACGAGCTTGTTCCAGGCCAACTGGTGGTGGTTGCTCGCGGCGGTCCTGGCGGCGGCCGCATCGATGCACAGCTTCGCCCAGATCCAACGCACTTTGCTGAGTTCGGCCGGGGTGCATGTGAAGCAACTGCGCTCCGAGGCCGCGTTCTATGCCGCCAACTCGCTGAGCACCACGCTGCCCGGCGGCCCGGTGCTGTCGGCGACGTTTTTGCTTCGCCAGCAACGCATTTGGGGCGCCTCGACCGTGGTGGCGTCCTGGCAGCTGGTGATGTCGGGTGTGCTGCAGACGGTCGGATTGGCGCTGCTCGGGTTGGGCGGCGCTTTCTTCCTGGGCGCGAAGAACAACCCCTTCTCGTTGTTGTTCACCCTCGGCGGCTTCATCGCGTTGCTGCTGCTTTCCCAGGCGGTGGCATCGCGGCCGGAGCTGATCGAGGGCATCGGCACTCGCGTGCTGACGTGGTCCAACTCGGTTCGCGGCAAGCCGGCCGACTCCGGCCTGGCGAAGTGGCGCGAGACCCTGATGCAGCTCGAGTCGGTCAGCCTGGGCCGGCGCGACTTGGGGGTGGCATTCAGCTGGTCGATGTTCAACTGGGTTGCCGACGTGGCATGCCTCGCCTTCGCGGCGTACGCCGCCGGCGACCATGCGTCTGTCGCCGGCCTGACGGTCGCCTACGCGGCCGCGCGCGCCGTTGGCACGATTCCGCTGATGCCGGGCGGCCTGTTGATCGTCGAGGCGGTGCTGGTGCCCGGCCTGGTGTCCAGCGGCATGTCGTTGCCCAACGCCATCTCGGCCATGTTGCTCTATCGGCTGATCAGCTGGTTGCTCATCTCCGCGGTCGGCTGGGTGGTGTTCTTCTTCATGTTCCGCACCGAAAACACGGGCGGCTCCGACGACGATTCACCGACCGGCCCGCTCCCCCCGTTAGAGCCTCATCTGCGGCGCTGGAACGATCTCGCCGCGAACGAGGCCGCGCTGCAGGGTCCATTGCCGCCACCGGACCCTAGGGGCGGCTAGCCGACGTTGTTCTGCCGCGACGGGCCGGGAAGCGTGCCACCCGACGCCGGCGGAGCCGGTACGGCCGCTGCTGGCGGGGTTCCGGGCGTTCCGCCCGACGGCAATCCGCCCAGCCCGGCGGCGGGCGCAGCGGGCAGCCCGCCGGCACCCTGGGTCTGCTGCATCAGGCCCATGGCCTGGGGGATGCTGATCGGCAGCTTGCACTGCGTCGACATATTGGTCAGCGGCTGCGCGATCGACGTCATGTCGAGGGCCACCTTGGGGTTGGCCCCCAAGTAGGACTTCAGCGAGTTGACCGACTGCGGGCCGGCCTGCTGCTGCAACATCGCGGTCATCGACTGGTTGGTCTCCGGATGCGAGTCCAAGTAGTCGCCCATCGACTTCGAGACCGCACCGATCGTCCGGACGACTTCGCTGGCCGCGCACGGGTCGTTGGCGCCCGTCGCCGGCGGCCCGGCCATGAGGGCAACGGCCGCGGTCGGCACTGCGGTGGCGATCAACCCTGCGATGAGCCTGCGCCGAGTGGTCGCAGTGTCTGTCTTCATGCCTGAACTCCTCACGGTTTGCCAGGGCTGCCGAGTGGCGGCGGATGGCAAACGGCTGCGATAGCAGGCCTCATATATTGTGGGGTTCCCCGGTGCCCCCGCACGGCCCAGCGACATCCTGCCACCGGGGCCGGTACCCGGCCAGCTGGTGTGACCGAGATCCCGCGGGGCACAGGTTCGCAACGACTTGGTCGCGTCTTGGCTACAGGGGCGTATGCGCAGCTCACGAATTCGTTAAGCCGAACTAATACATAGGCTGCTGCGGTATTCTCGCCAGCACGCGTAAGCGAGATAACTCGGGGAGCCTGAAATCCAGCAGTTTATGATGCGCCTCAGTCGCAGCCTGCGCAGGTACCGCTGGTTGGTCTTCGCAGGCTGGTTGTTGGCATTAGTGCCGGCGATCTATTTGGCCATTTCGCAGTCCGGAAATCTCACCGGCGGCGGTTTCGAAGTGGCCGGTTCGCAGTCGCTGAGTGTCCACGATCAGCTCGAGGCGCAGTACCACGACCTCGGGGCGTCGTCGTTGGCGCTGGTGGCGGCCCCCCGTCCCGATGCCAGCTACGACGACATGAACAACGCAGTGGCTCAGCTGCGACAGATTGCCGGCGAATTCCCCGGCGTCACCGAAAAAACGAACCCCACGCAGCGCCCGCCGCAACCCGACCGGCCCTATGTACTGACGCTGCGGCTGGACGCCCGCAACGCCGGAACCAGCGACATCGCCAAGCGGCTGCGCCAGGCGGTCGGCGTCAAGGGCGACCAGTCCGGGCAGACCGCGGACGGCCGGGTGCGCCTCTATGTCATCGGGCAGGGTGCGCTCAGCGCCGCCGCGGCGGCGAACACCAAACATGACATCGCCGAGGCGGAACGCTGGAACCTGCCGATCATCTTGATCGTCTTGCTCGCGGTGTTCGGCTCGCTGGCCGCCGCGGCAATACCGCTGACCCTCGGTGTCTGCACGGTCGTGGTGACCATGGGCCTGGTCTACTTTTTGTCGGCCTATACCGCGATGTCGGTGTTCGTGACCTCGACGGTGTCGATGTTCGGCATCGCCCTTGCCGTGGACTATTCGCTGTTCATCCTGATGCGGTTCCGCGAGGAACTGCGTGCCGGGCGTGAGCACCGCGAAGCGGTAGACGCCGCGATGGCCACCTCGGGTCTGGCGGTGGTGCTGTCCGGGATGACCGTCGTCGCCTCGCTGACCGGGATCTACCTGATCAACACCCCGGCGCTGAAATCGATGGCTACCGGCGCGATTCTGGCGGTCGCGGTCGCAATGCTGACATCGACGACCTTGACGCCCGCGGTGCTGGGGACGTTCGGCCGGGCGGCCGCCAAGAGGTCGGCGCTGCTGCACTGGTCGCGCCGGCCGGAGAGCACACAGTCCCGGTTCTGGAACCGCTGGGTCGGATCGGTGATGCGCCGGCCGTGGATATCGTCACTGGCGGCGACGGCGGTACTGCTCCTGATGGCGGCGCCGGCCGCATCGATGGTGCTGGGCAACAGCTTGCTGCGCCAGTTCGACTCCTCGCACGAGATCCGCGCCGGGGTCGCCGGGGCATCCCAGGCGCTCGGGCCCGGCGCGCTGGGCCCCGTTCAGGTGCTGGTCAGCTTTCCCGACGGGGGTGCGTCGGCACGCGAACACAGCCAGGCCTTGGACGCCATTCGGCAGCGAATGACGCAGGCCCCCAACATCATCTCGGTGACGCCGGTGCAATTCGCCGATGACAA
This sequence comes from uncultured Actinomycetota bacterium, assembly GCA_963712615.1. Lineage (GTDB taxonomy): Bacteria > Actinomycetota > Actinomycetes > Mycobacteriales > Mycobacteriaceae > Mycobacterium. The sequence goes on along the minus strand of CAVQIO010000002.1, from coordinate 4,131,476 downwards.
CACCAGCGCTTTGCTGTCGGCGGTGTTGTCGGTCGATCCCGAGGACATGGGTGCCCGCCACACCGTCGACTGGATGCGCGCCCAGCTACCCAAGGTTCCCGACGAGGGGACGGCGCACGTCGATGTCGGCGGCCCGACCGCGTTGATCAAGGACTTCGACGACCGGGTGTCGGCGACCGAGCCGCTGGTGTTGCTGTTCGTCGCGCTGATCGCGTTCGTGATGCTGTTGCTGTCGATCCACTCGGTGTTCTTGGCGTTCAAGGGCGTGCTGATGACGTTGCTGTCGGTCGCCGCCGCCTACGGCAGCCTGGTGATGGTCTTCCAGTGGGGCTGGCTGAAGGATCTCGGCTTCGCCCAGATCATTTCGATCGATAGCACCGTGCCCCCGCTGGTGCTGGCGATGACGTTCGGGTTGTCGATGGACTACGAAATCTTCCTGCTCACCCGCATCCGGGAACGCTTCCTGCATACCGGGAACACCCGGGATGCGGTCGCGTACGGGGTGAGCACCAGCGCCCGCACCATCACCAGCGCCGCGCTGATCATGATCGCGGTGTTCATCGGCTTCGCGTTCGCCGGCATGCCGCTGGTCGCCGAAATCGGAGTGGCCTGCGCGGTCGCGATCGCGGTCGACGCGACCGTGGTGCGGCTGGTGCTGGTGCCGGCGCTGATGGCGATGTTCGCCCAGTGGAACTGGTGGCTGCCCCGCTGGCTGGCCCGGGTCTTGCCGTCGGTCGACTTCGACAGGCCGCTACCCGAGGTCGACCTCGCTGATGTCGTCGTCATTCCCGACGACATCTCGGCGCTGACAGCGCCCAGCGCGGACCTGAGGATGGTGCTCAAGTCGGCGGCGAAGCTCAGGCACCTGGCGCCCGACGCCATCTGCGTGGCCGATCCGCTGGCGTTCAGCGGCTGTGGGCGCAACGGCAAGCTGACCGAGGAAACCCGCGGTCAGGGCCCCGGACAGATTCCGCACCAGGTCAATATCGGCGAGGACGGCGTCGGCGTCGGCGTGGGTGCCGGCGAGCTGAAAACCGGCACCAACGGTAATTCCGCGGCCAAGAAGCTGGTCGACGGCCTGGCGTCGCGCAACAGCATCGCCCGAGCCATGCCGTGGGGCGACCGGCCCGTCCACCCGGTGACACTGTGGCGGGGGCGGTTGTCGGTTGCTATCGACGCGCTCGAGGCCCAGCGCATCTCAAAACGCGACACCGCTGACCGGCCGCATTACGCACGTCGCAGCCCGGTGGAAACCACCCACGTGCAATTGCCGACCGGCGATCGGCTGCAGGTCCCGACCGGCGCCGAGACGCTGCGTCTCAAGGGTTATCTGATCATGTGCCGTAACAGCAGCCGCGATTATGCCGAATTTGCTGACATGGTCGACACATTAGAACCCGAGACGGCTGCTGTGGTGCTCGCCGGAATGGACAGGTATTACTGTTGTCAACCACCCAGGCAGCAATGGATCGCCTCCCAGTTGGTCCGTCAACTCGCCGATCCGAATCCTTCTGATTCGCCTGACGATCTCTCGGAACCAGATGCCAGGGCAGACTGGGATGAGGTCCGGCAGCGCTGCCTGTCTGTGGCCGTCGCAATGTTGGAGGAGGCGAGGTGACGTTGGCATCCGACCGACGCCGCGTTCCGCCGCATCAGCAGCCCGCCGCGGAGGGTCCCCCCCATGACTTCGATCAGCCGGTCGAGTTCTGGCCGACCGCGGCCATCCGCTCGGCGCTGCAGGGCGGCGACATTGACACCTGGAAGCGGATTGCCGCGGCGCTGAAACGCGACCCGTTCGGCCGCACCGCCCGCCAGGTGGAGGAAGTCCTCGAGGGCACCCGCCCCTATGGCATCTCCAAAGCGTTGTGGGAGGTGCTGGACCGCGCCCGCACCCACCTGCAAGCCAACGAACGCGCCGAGGTGGCGCGCCACGTGCGGCTGCTGATCGAGCGGTCCGGCCTGGCCCAGCAGGAATTCGCGGCCCGTATTGGGGTCGCACCCGACGATCTGGCTACCTACCTCGACGGCAGCGTCAGCCCGTCGGCCTCGCTGATGATCCGGATTCGCCGGCTGTCGGACCGGTTCGTCAAGGTGCAGTCGGACCCCTCGCCCGAAGCCAACTGATCCGTCAGCGGGCGTTGATCGGCAGCACGTCGGACACCAGCCAGTCGCTGCCCCGCTTGATCAGTGCCACCCGCAATGCCGGCGACGCCCGGCTGGGTGGCTTGCCGGGAATGTTCTGGGTTACCCGCAGGATGACCGTCACGCTGGCCGCCGCGGGTCCGATCGCTTCGGCTCCGGCCGCCAGGGTGGATGCCTGCGCCGTGATGTTGTGCTGCACGAGATCGACGCTGGACTTCTGATACTCCTCCTTGAACGCGCCCGCGCGCTCCGGCACCATCATCGCCGCGGCCCGGTCGATGGAGCTGGTCGGGGAACTCGGAGTGAACGACGCCATCGCCTCGGCCATCCCGCTGGCGACCTGGACCACGTCGCGCGAGTCCTTCTTGAACTCGCGGTCCTTGCCCGTCCAGTGTGTGTAGCCGGTCAGCACGGCGGCCGACAGGGCGACCGTGCACAGCAAGACAACGGCCAGGCGCAGCCCCGGTGCGTCGTCGTCGGTGCCGAGGCTGACCGAATCACGGCGCAGCAGCCAGAAATTGACCCCCACCCCCTCGACGATCAGCACCAACAGCACCGAACACGCCGACACCCACCACAGCGGCCAGTCGAGGATGACCCCGATCATCAGCAGCGCGCCGACCGTAGCCAACGGCGCCAGGACGTCGAACGCCAGCAGCCGGGCCAGATTTCTCATCGGATCGACTCCAGGTGAGAGATCATCAGCTTGCCATCGACGTTGGAGACATCGAGGCGCAAGTTCCAGTGCACCGTCTGCGGTTTGGCGCCGATGTTCTCGCTGACCGACGTCGCGACCAGCATCACCGAATCGGTCCGGGTGGCGAACGGCGGCAGCTTCGTGGTGACCACCGGCCGCGCGACACCGGGTTGGGTATCCAGGTCGTGGTGCACCGTATCGATCGCGACCGCCTCGATCCGCCCGCTGCTTTGCGACTGCAGTTTCTCGACCACCTGCCGGTAGGGCTGCACTGTCGCGTCGAAATCGGTGTTGAGTTCGCCGACCGTCCCCTCATGCAGACGTTGCAGGCTGGCGTCGACGTTCGTGCTGTTCATGTTGATCAGCACGCCCGTCCAGTTGGCGGCGGTCTGCATGACGCGGCTCAGGTAGCTGCGCTCGGCCGCCTCGTCGCGGTGGGTGGACCAGATGATCGCTACGAGCACGATCGCGGCGACCGACAGCACGCCGAGCACCGCCGAGGCGACGCCGTACGGAGAAAAGACCGGGCCGCCCTCGGGGTCGGGTTCTGCCGCGCTGGACTCGGCGTCCTGCGCGTCGACTGCTTCGTCTTCGATCGCCTGCTCCGTCGTTTCGCCCTCAGGCATGGGCGCGAGGTTACCCCGCCCCCGGTCGTGGTCAGCGCGGCAGGCGCCCGCCACGCAGGAGATGGAAGGATGGCGGGGTGACGTATGCGGCCATCCGCTCGGGCCTCGACCTGAGCCATATCGATGAAAATGCCCGACCCCAGGACGACCTGTTCGGTTACGTGAACGGGCGCTGGTTAGCCGAATACGAGATTCCTCCGGACCGCGCCACCGACGGCGCCTTCCGCACCCTGTTCGACCAGGCCGAAGAGCAGGTCCGCGACCTGATCATCGAAGCCAGCAACAGCGCCGCGGCGGCGCGCTCCGACGAGCAACGCATCGGCGATCTGTACGCCAGTTTCCTCGACGAGGCCGCCGTCGAACGCCGGGGCACCCAACCGCTGCTCGACGAGCTGGCCACCATCGACGACGCCGCCGATTCGTCGGCATTGGCCGCTGCCGTCGGTGCCCTGCAGCGCACCGGGGTGGGCGGCGGCGTCGGCGTCTACGTGGACACCGACGCCAAGAACTCGACTCGCTACCTGGTGCACGTCAGCCAATCCGGCATCGGGTTGCCCGACGAGTCGTACTACCGCGACGAGCAGCACGCCGAGGTGCTCGCGGCCTACCCGGGACACATCGCGCGAATGTCCAGCCTGGTGTACGGCGGAGACGCGAACGACTACGCCCATACCGCGGCCCGCATTGTTGCGCTGGAGACTAAACTTGCTGCCGCGCACTGGGATGTGGTCAAACGCCGCGATGCCGACCTGACCTACAACCTGCGCACATTCGCGCAGCTGCAGACCGAAGGTCCGGGCTTCGACTGGACCGGCTGGATCACTGCGCTGGGCGGAACTGTCCAGACTGTCTCGGAAGTCGTTGTGCGCCAGCCTGATTACCTCACCGCCTTCGCCGCATTGTGGGACAGCGAAGACCTCGACGACTGGAAGCGCTGGGCGCGTTGGCGGTTGATCCGCGCCCGCGCCTCCTGGCTGACCGACGCCCTGGTTGCGGCGGACTTCGACTTCTACGGCCGCCTGCTGACCGGGACCGAGCAGATCCGGGACCGCTGGAAGCGAGGGGTTTCACTGGTGGAGAGCCTGATGGGCGACTCGGTCGGAAAGCTCTACGTAGAACAGCATTTCCCGCCGGATGCCAAGGCCCGCATCGACACGCTGGTGGACAACCTGCAAGAGGCGTACCGGATCAGCATCAGCAACCTGGACTGGATGACACCGCAGACCCGGGAGCGCGCGCTGACCAAGCTGCGTAAGTTCACCGCGAAGGTCGGCTACCCGGCTAAGTGGCGCGACTACTCCGCCCTGGTGATCGACCGCGACGACCTGTACGGCAACTACCAACGCGGATACGCGGTCAACCACGACCGCGAGCTGGCTAAACTGGGTGGACCGGTGGACCGTGACGAATGGTTCATGACGCCGCAGACCGTCAACGCGTATTACAACCCCGGGATGAACGAGATCGTGTTCCCCGCAGCGATTTTGCAACCGCCTTTCTTCGACGCCCAAGCCGACGACGCCGCCAACTACGGCGGGATCGGCGCGGTGATCGGACACGAGATCGGGCATGGCTTCGACGATCAGGGTGCCAAGTACGACGGCGACGGCAACCTGGTCGACTGGTGGACCGACGACGACCGCAGCGAGTTCGGCACCCGGACTAAGGCGCTCATCGAGCAGTACGAGGGCTACATTCCCCGCGAATTGAAGGGCCACCACGGCCCGCCCCATGTCCAAGGTGCATTCACCGTCGGTGAGAACATCGGCGACCTGGGCGGGCTATCCATTGCCCTGTTGGCCTACCAGTTGTCGCTGCAGGGTGAGCCGGCCCCGGTCATCGACGGCCTGACCGGTGTGCAGCGGGTGTTTTATGGCTGGGCTCAGGTGTGGCGCACTAAATCCCGTGGGGCAGAGGCTATTCGACGGCTAGCCGTGGACCCGCATTCACCGCCGGAGTTCCGCTGCAACGGTGTCATCCGCAACGTCGATGCCTTCTACGAGGCCTTCGAGGTGGCCGAGGACGACAAGTTGTTCCTGGCGCCCCAACGAAGGGTCAGGATCTGGAACTGACTCCGGCCAACGCCTCGATGCGGGCCGGCACGTGCTTGTGCCAGGGCGTTCCGGCATACGAGTCGCGCCACCCGGTCGACGTCAGCGCGTTCGGGGCGACGCCGGGGATGACGGTTTCTCCGTCCGTGCCGATGTAGTCGAGCCCAAAACCGTTGGGCAAAGCCGCATGTCCGGCAAGCATCGTCTCGGTGATCTCGATGGTCGCCTCGGCGCTGCCGGCCGCGGTGGTGATGCGCGCCCGAGCACCGTCGACGAGGCCGAGGTCTTGGGCATCTTCGACGCTGACGCGCAGAGCACCGTCGGTGTCGCGTTTGCGCCAGGACGGGTCGCGGAATATGTCGTTGGCGGTGTAGGCGCGCCGCTCGCCCACCGACAACACGATCGGCAACTCCGAGGTGGTCAGTTGCGGCGGCGTCGCGCCCAGCGCCCGCAAATCGCGCAGCATTTCCGGGATTTCCAGCGCGATCTTGTGATCGGCGTGGCTGATCAGCGCGAAGTCATCCTCGTAGTTGTGCGCGGTGAACGTGACGCCCGACGGGCTGTTCAGGATGGCGTCGAACAGCGCGTTGCCGTCCGAGTGCCCGGCCCGGCGCACCGCCTCGGGATAGGTCATCGCGGTCTTCTGGGCCAGCCCCCACACCGCGGCCGCTCCGGCCATACCGTCGGGCAGCGTCGGGCCGAGCGTCTCGTAGAGCACGTACGGAACCAGCCGCGCCATAGTCGGATTGGCTGCCACGGCGCTGAGGAATGCCTCGGCGTACGCCTCGCGGCCCCGTTCGGCGGCCTCGCGCAGCGGCCGCAGGTCCGCCTCGTCGACGACGCCGAGCGCCCGCACCAGCCGTGCCCAGATCTCCGGCTCGGGCAGCGTTCCCGGCAGCGGTTCGAGCAGCGGTCGGCGCAGGTGAAAGCCGTTGTGCGGGAACTCGAAATTGAACAACGTGGCTTCGGTCTTCTCGTATTGGGTCGCCGCGGGCAATACGTAGTGGGCCAGTCTTGCCGTTTCGGTCATCGCAACATCGACGACCACCATCAGCTCCAGCGACTGAAACGCCTCCCGGCACGCCGTCGAGTCGGCGAGCGAGTGAGCGGGATTGGCGCTTTCGACGATCATCGCCCGGAACCGGTCCGGGTGATCGGTGAGGATCTCCTCGGGCACGGCGTTGGACGGCACCAGGCCGGCGATGATCGGCGCGCCGGTGACCGGTGTGCGCCCCGATACAGTGCTGAACAGCGGCGCCAGCGACGAATGCAGATGCTGGCCACCCTTTTTCGCGAAGTTGCCGGTGAGAATCCACAGCAGCTTGTTCAGGTAGGAACTCAGGGTGCTGTTGGGCGCCTGCTGCACTCCGAGATCTTCGAACACCGCGACACTCTCGGCGCTGCCGACGCGACGCGCCGCGGCCCGCAGCAGCTCTTCGTCCACCCCGCAGCGCAGCGCGTAGTCACCGACCGGGACGTCGCGCAGCGGGTCGCGCACGGTGTCGACACCATGCACGTGCTCAGCCAGAAATGCTTCGTTACAGAGGTTTTCCTGAACGAGGATTGCATCCAGGGCGGCCAGGCACCAGGCGTCGGTGCCAGGCCGCACCCGCAGGTGGAAGTCGGACATCTTCGCGGTGTCGGTGACGACGGGATCGATCACGATCATCGCCCGGTTGGGGTCCTTGGCGATCTCGTTGAGCACGACCCGAGCTCGGGGAAAGCTCTGCGACATCCACGGATTCTTCCCGACGAACACCGACACTTCGGCGTGCTCGAACTCGCCGCGAGTGTGGCCGCCGTAGAGATGTCCGTCGACCCATGCTTCGCCGGTCTTCTCCTGCGCCAGCGCATTTGACCGGTACCGCGATCCCAGTGCCTTCAGGAACGCGCCGCTGTAAGCCCCGCCCAGATGGTTGCCCTGTCCGCCGCCACCGTAGTAAAAGATCTTGTCCCCGCCGTAGGTGTCACGGATGGATTTGAACCCCTCGGCGATCTCGACAATCGCGGTGTCCCAATCGATTTCCTCGTAGGTTCCGTCGGCGCATCGGCGCATCGGCGACGTCAGTCGAGCGCGGTTGTTCTGGTAGTGGTCCAGCCGTAGCGCCTTGTTGCAGGTGTAGCCCTGCGACGCGGGATGGTTCTTGTCGCCGCGGATGCGCGACAGCGTGCGATCTTCGACCTGTACGACGATGCCGCAGTTGCATTCACAGAGGATGCATGCGGTGGACTGCCATTCAGCGGTCATCGCGGGACTTCCCTTCTACCGCGGCCAGCAGCGAGTTGCGCAGCTGACGGTGGATCAGATCCAGCGGCGCCATGTCGCGCCGCACTCGGGCCAGCACAATGGCGCCCTCGAGCGCCGAGATGGTCAGCACCGACAGTTCGCCGGCCTGGTCGGCGGGTATGCCGTCGGCGATCAAGCGCTGCGCGATCTGGCCGGTCCAGCGGTCGAATACCGCTGCCGCACGTTCGACCACGGGCAGCATCCGCTCGCGGTCCTGTTCGTCGCCGGATTCCACGGAGACGGCCACGACCGGGCAGCCGGCGCGGAAATCACTGTCGAGCAGCTGGCGCCGGTACTTGTCGATCAGCGTGTCCAGCAGATCAAGGCTGCTGTCGGCCTCGCCGATCACGGCGCCGACGTGATCGCCTGCGTAATCGACTGCCTCGCACAGCAATTGGGTTCGCCCGCCCGGGAAGTGGTGGTACGCCGACCCGCGCGGCGCGCCGCTGTGCGCCAGCACGTCGGAGATCGCGGTGGCGTGAGCGCCGCGCTCCCGGATCAACAGCGCAGCGGAAATGACCATCCGCTCGCGTGGACTTCGCATCGACACTCCCTCTACCAGGTTATGTATGATGCTATACATAATGGCCGGCGGGCGAAAGGCCTCACCGCGACATTGGCGGGGATCAGGTGTTGCGGCGGCTCTGGGTACCGCGCGCGGGCGGATCTTGAGCGGCGACGGCCCAAAGAACTTCGAACAAGTTGCGATGCATCTCGACGTACTCGAGGCTCTCCACCACCAGAGCGAAGTTCTCGCGCTTGGACGAAATCATCGCTGCCGACACGTCGCCGATGATCATCGACATCGTGAAGACGTATTCAGCGGGCACATAACGGGTGCGGCGATAGTCGTCATGGCTGGTGGGCCAGCCGCCGGGCAGATCCTTTTCGGGTGACCTCAGCACATGCAGCCACAATTGCCGCTCACGGCGCCAGGCGATGTACTCCTCCATCGCCTCGACTCCCGGCACGCTCAACAGGTCGCGCATCGACAGCACGCCACGCAGCGGCGAAGGCCAGTCCAAGGTCTCGAACAACGCCGTCCTGATACCACTCGCGCCCTCTAGGTACCGCATACGAGGAGCCGTGCCGGCCTTGGCATGAAAGGCGCGCAGCTGTGGCACCACTGATTCCAGGACCCGGCGCCGTTGACTCCATTCGTCCAGCAGACATTGCGGATCTGCTGCTCGCACAACGGTTCTGGGGCGCCCGCTGGCTTTCGGGTCGTCCCAATGGCTGCCGCCTTCGATCAGCAAGACCAACCCGCGTTTGGCAAGGCGTTTGGCGATGTCGTACGCGTTGGTGCGGCTGATCCGCGACGCCTCGGCGAGCTGGGCGATCGTTCCCGAGTCCATGTTGAGCGCAGCCAGGTAGAAGCGAGCTTCCTTCGGTTCAAGCCCGGCTTCAACGAGCTCTGCCCACATTGGGTGTCTCTCTGATCATCAATGGACGAGGGCCTTTTCCACGCCGACGCCGGTGAGGGATCGGACCTCCATTTCTGCTTGCTTGGCCGGATCCTCAGGCCAGCGCCGCCCGACGTAGGTTCCGACAATGCCGAGCGCGAAGGCCAGCGGAATGCTGACAATGCCCGGGTTCGCCAGCGGAAACCAGGTGAAGTCGTGGTGCGGGAACATCGCCGAGCGATTCCCGGAAACCGCGGGCGAGAAGATGATGAGCACCAGACAACTGAGCAGCCCGCCATAGATGCTGAACAAGGCGCCGACGGTGTTGAAATTCTTCCAGAACAACGAATACAGCAGGGTCGGCAGGTTCGCCGAGGCCGCGACGGCAAATGCCAGGGCCACGAGGAAAGCCACATTCTGGCCCATCGCAAGGATTCCGAGAACGATGGCCAGGATCCCGATCACCACGACCATGAAGCGCGATACCCGAACCTGTTGCTCCTCGGAGGCCTGGCCCCGTTTGATCACACCGGCGTAGATGTCATGAGCGAAGGAGGTGGCCGCGGTAATCGCCAACCCGGCCACCACCGCCAGGATGGTGGCGAATGCGACGGCGGCGATCACACCGAGGAATACGGTTCCGCCCAACTTGAACGCGAGCAGCGGCGCAGCGGAGTTCTCTTTTCCGGCGGTCGCGAGAATCACGTCAGGGCCGACCAACCAGGCCGCGCCATAGCCGATGGCCAACGAGAACACGTAGAAGCCACCTATCAAGGCGATCGCCCACGTGACCGAGCGGCGGGCCTGGATGGCGGTGGGAACCGTGTAGAAGCGCATCAGCACATGGGGCAGACCGGCGGTTCCCAGCACCAGAGCGATACCCAGCGACAGGAAGTCCAGCTTGGTGATCTGAGACGCGCCGTACTTGGCTCCCGGTTCCAGGATGTCCCGACCGGCGACGGCCTCGTTGTGCGAATGGTCAACCACCGCTTGGGCATTGGCGATCAGCTTGGAGAAATCGCCGCGCACCGCGATCACGACAAGTGCAAACATGATCGCCGCCCCCGTCACCAGCAGAACGGCCTTCACCATCTGCACGTATGTGGTGCCCTTCATCCCGCCGATGAGCACGTAGGCGATCATCAACGCACCGACGACCGCGACCACGGTCGACTGGCCAACCTCGCTCCGGACGTCGAGCAACAACGCGACGAGCCCACCGGCACCGGCCATCTGGGCAAGCAGGTAGAACAGCGAGACCGTGAGGGTCGACAGGGCGGCGGCCATGCGGACCGGACGCTGGCTGAGTCGGAAACTCAACACATCGGCCATCGTGAACCGACCCGTGTTCCGCAGCAACTCCGCGACCAAGAGCAACGCCACCAGCCACGCCACCAAAAAACCGATCGAGTAGAGGAATCCGTCGTATCCGTAAATCGCGATGGCACCGGACACGCCGAGGAAAGATGCGGCCGACAAGTAGTCACCGGCGATCGCGAATCCGTTTTGCGCTCCCGAGAACTGACCTCCACCGGTGTAGAAGTCGGTGGCCTTCTTGGTCGTTCGACCGGCCCGGATCACCAATGCCATCGAGCCGGCGACGAACACCCCGAAGACTGCGATGTTGATCAGTGGATTTCCGACGTTGGCAGCAGCTGCAAGGGTAGCGGTCACTCGCCCGCTCCTTCGAGTTCGTTGCGGATCTTCGCGGCCCGCGGATCGAGCGTTCGTCCGGCGAACCTCACGTAGAGAATCGTGATCCCGAAGGTCGTGACGAATTGGCCAAACCCAAGTACCACACCTAAGTTGATGTGGCCGAACACCTTTGTCGCCATGAGCGCGTGCGCATACGTGGCGAGCAACATGTAGGCCAGGTACCAGGTGAGGAAGAACGCCGTCATCGGAAAGACGAAGCGGCGCAGTCGGTGGCGCAGATCCTGGAACTCCGGGGAGGCTTGCACACGCACGAATTCGTCAAGGTTCGGTGTCGTTCTCGCCTCGTGCGATTCTTCTTCCGCGCCGGCATCGAGGCTTACCGAGGTCGAATTGTTTGCCGAATAGCCATTGTTGGGTGATTGCGGCGACGCAATGGGACCGGTAGAGTCCCGCTGCTGTTCGCTACTCGCCGTTGGCTGTGACACGTGCGCCTCCGAATTCAGCACAAAATGGTGTGTCGATAAGTGTCGACACACTAGATGAGAGCATTGAATAGTGTTGTGCATCACTATAAGTGGCGATTCGCTATCGGCAACTTGACAGTGAAAGGCTTTACCTCCTACGTGTTCGGTAAAGGCTTCCAGCCACACTTAGTTGTCGAGAAATGTCGACAGTCAAGCCGGAATCAACGGCAGGACAATCCGATTGACAGCCAATCAGTCACGGTTAAAGTGGGATTCGCGGATCGACCGACACCCCAAATATTGTCGATGGATCAGAACAATCTCGAGAAAGGCAACGACATGTCATCGCTCGATCTCCCGAAGGTGGCCGTCGCCGCCGTGAACGCGTCGCCCGTCTTTCTCGACCTGCAGGCCAGCCTCGACAAGGTGGAGGACCTGGTCGGCACCGCCGCTCGAGACGGTGCGCAGTTGGTCGTCTTCGGTGAGGCGTTTCTTGCCGGATTCCCGGTCTGGAATGCTGTTCTGCCTCCGATCGATCAACACGAATGGCACGAGCGACTCATTGCCGAGTCGATCGTCGTCCCCAGTCCCCACACGGAACGACTCGGCCGTATTGCCCGCACGTACGGGGTGACACTGTCCATCGGCGTCAACGAACGCAACCCGGACTGCCTGGGCCAACTCTGGAACTCGAACCTGGTGTTCGACCCGAGCGGCCGGCTGGTGAATCACCGTCGCAAGCTCGTGGCCACCTGGTACGAACGCCTGACCTGGTCACACGGAGACGCTTACGACCTGCGGCCGGTCGAACTCGGCGGGTGGCGCCTCGGGGCGCTCATCTGTGGCGAAAACACAAACACGCTAGCGAGATTCGCTCTGCTCGCCCAGGGCGAACGGCTGCATATTGCGACCTACCCACCGGCTTGGCCGTTCGACGGCCGGTCCCAGGACTTCGACTACGACCTCGCTGAGTTCATCCGGCTTCGCAGCGCCGCCCACGCGTTCGAGGGCAAGGTGTTCGTCGTTGTCGCGGCGACGACGCTGGACGACACTGCCGTCCGTGAGGTAGCCCGCGGCGACGGCCGCATCGAAAAGGCCTTGACGGCAGCCCCTCCCGCCGCGATGGTGATCGGCCCCGACGGTCAGGTCGTCGCCGGACCGATGACCCAGCAGGAAGGAATCCTGCACGCCGAGGTCGACCTGCAGAAGGAGGTCATCGCCAAGCAGGCCCACGACATCGTCGGCACCTACAACCGGGCGGACATCTTCAGCCTGTCGGTCGACATGAGCCGCCCAGCGATTCTGCGTACGAATCACGCTGCGAGCGAATCGAAGCACGGTTCAATCGAACAGCGTTCTTGGGCCCGGGCCGACGCACCCGCATCGACCACCGACGACCACGTCATCGTCACGAACAATTCGGCCTAGCGGCCGTCTGGCTAGTTGGTTATCCAGTCGCTGGAGCCGTCGTTCTTCTTGTACGAGCCACCGCTGGAGTTCTTCACGATGATGGGATCACCCGGACCGAAGTTGTCGAAGAACCACTTCGCGTTGCTGGGGCTGATGTTGATGCAGCCGTGGCTGACGTCGCGCTTGCCCTGGTCGTCCACCGACCACGGGGCGCTGTGCACGAAGTCGCCGACGTTGTCGAACCGGACGGCCAGCTCGACGGTGACCTTGTAGCCGTACGTCGAATTGACCGGAACCCCATAGGTCGAGGAGTCCATCACCACCGAGGGCATCTTCTCTTGCACGTAGTAAGTACCGTTGGGGGTTTGGTGGTTACCGGCCGACATGCCCATCGACATCGGGATGGTCTTCTCCACGGTGCCGTTGCGCGTGACGGTGAGCTGATGCGTGGCGTCATCGGCCGTGGCGATCAGCGAGTCTCCCGTCCGGAAGCTTGACCTGGTGCCGCCGGCGTCGATGTTCACCGCGGTGTTGGCGGGCCAGAAACTCAGCGGGCGCCAGCGCAACTGGGTCGGGGTCATCCAGTAGAACTTGCCCGGGACCGGCGGGATCGACGACACGTGCACGGCGGCTTGGGCCGCGCCGGAGTCATCGACCCGTCCGGGGAAGTTGATGATGATCGGCTGTCCCACACCCACCATCGAGCCGGTCTTCGGGACGAACGACGGCGTCCCGAAGGGCGCCGTGCCGGTGAACGGGGTCGGGTCCTGGCCATCGGCGGTACCCGCGGCGGCCGGTAGCGCGACCGGCGGCGCCCACGGCGGCGGCGGTGCCAGCGGATCACCCGGCGGAGGCGGAGGTGGCGGCAAACCCGGCAGCGGAGGCAGTTCGAAAGGGGGCGGCGGAGCAGGAGGCGCGGCGACCACACCTGGATCGCCGGGAACTGGGTCCGGATCCGCCAACGCCGGGCCGGAGCCCAACACCAACACAGCGGCGATTCCAGCTGCGTTCAGAGCCGCGAAGACGCTTGCCCTCGTCCAGCCCGACATATGCATCCCTCCAGTCAGTTGCTGGATCCAGTGTGGCATAGCGGCGTGGCCAGCTACCTAATCCAGGATGGACGTCGTACCGATCGGAAGCGCACTTGAGGGCGGTGAGCTGCCAAGTTATGAATCGAGTGAGCTTGACGCGGCAACGTTCAGCATCCGCTTGTTGGCCGCAACGCCGACCAATGCGATACCCATCAAACCCGCCGACGCGGTGAGCATCAGCGCCACACTGTGCTCGTACAACAAGCCACCGGACAGCGAGCCGGCCATGATGCCCACCTGGAACGCGGTCACGTACAGGCCGGACGCCCCGTCTGGGTCGTCGGCCCCATTGCGCATCGCGGCGGATTGCATCATCGGCGACACCGCCGTGGCCAAGGCCCCCCACAGCACAATCGCGGCGGTCCCGACCAGCGCCGTCGCCGCGGTGGTGCGGTCGCCGAACGCCAGCGCGGTCAGCACCACGAAAGCGCCGGTCAATCCCGCGATGCACACGATGACGGCGCCGCGCGGGCGGCGGTCCAGCGGCCGCGCCACGAGGGGCACCGACAGCAGGCCGGCCACCCCATAGGCGGCCAGCAACCAGGCCTGATTCGGCCCGCGCACCCCGACGACATCGCGGATGATGACCGAGATGTAGGTATAGGAAACGAAATGGCCGGTGACCGCGACCATCGCGAGCAGACTCACCGTGATCAAGCGGCCGTTGCGGTGGTGACGCGACCGTGGGCCGACGCAGGCCAGCTGACCCTCGGTGAGCACCATCTCCGGCAAGATCACCCGGGCGGCGACCGTGACGATGGCCGCCGCGACCAGGACGCACACCACCGCCAGCCGCCAGCCCCACATCAGGCTCAACGCCGCCGTCAGCGGGCTACCGATCACCAGCGCCAGGCTGGTGCCGACATAGATCGAGGTGGTCGCGCGTCCCGCATGACTGGGTGGCACCAACCGGGTGGCGATCGGGGCGATCACCGCCCACAGCAGGCCGTGGGTGATCGCGCACAGCACCCGTCCCGCGGCCAGCACCGCGAAGCTGGGCGCCAGCGCCGAGATGACCTGCGAGGTGGTTAGGCAGGTCAGGCTGAGCATCAGCGCGCGCCGGCGCGGCCAATGCGCGGTCCAGCGCACCAGCGGAACCGTCGTCAGGGCCGCGACCAGCGCATACCAGGTCAGCAGGGTTCCTACGTAGACGACGCTGACGTGCAGGTCCCGGGAGATCGGGGACAGCGCGCCCACCGGCAGGATCTCTGCCGTGACATAGATGAAGGCCGCCGCGGCCAACACCGCCAGTTGCGCGGCGATCCGTGGCGTCCACGTTCGCGTGGTAGCGGCGGCTGGTCCGGTGTCGGCGGTCATGGCGTGGAATGCGGTATCGGCCGGGCTTCCCAGTTCCTGGGTCGTCGTGCCTAATGCGATCACACTGCATTACCGTACGCACCGCAACAGCGGCTTCGGCCAACTTAGCGCCGCAACATCGGTCTCAACTACGTCACCGATCAGGAACGAACGAGACGCGCGATGGCGGCCGATGCCTCGGCAAGCTTGGCTTGGGCATTTTCCGGAGCCTCTGGCCCCTCCTCGGCGACAGCGCGGGTCACGCAGTGGTTGAGGTGCTCGTCGAGCAGGTTCAGCGCCACCGACCGCAGCGCACTGTTGACGGCGCTGACCTGGGTAAGGACGTCGATGCAGTACTTGTCTTCCTCGATCATCCGCGCGATGCCACGCACTTGACCCTCGATGCGCCGCAGCCGCTTGGCGTAATTGTCTTTCTGCTGCGAATAGCCGTGTGCAGTCGTCATCTCGGTCCCTCAAGCCCCTCTCGACACGCGCCTGACCTCATACTATACCCCTGCGGGGTATCACCCGCGTACTTGCAGCGTGCCGCGCCCGCGCATACTTGAGCAATGCCCAAAACCACCGATGCGGCCCAGCTCGCCGACATCAAACCCCGCAGTCGTGACGTCACCGACGGCCTGGAGAAGGCCGCCGCCCGGGGGATGCTGCGCGCAGTAGGCATGGACGACGAGGACTTCGCCAAGCCGCAGATCGGCGTCGCATCGTCATGGAACGAAATCACGCCGTGCAACCTATCCCTGGACCGACTGGCGAAGGCGGTCAAGGACGGTGTGTTCTCGGCCGGCGGCTATCCGCTGGAGTTCGGCACCATCTCGGTTTCCGACGGCATCTCGATGGGCCACGAGGGCATGCACTTCTCGCTGGTCTCGCGCGAAGTGATCGCGGACAGCGTCGAGACCGTCATGATGGCCGAGCGCCTCGACGGTTCGGTGCTCTTGGCCGGATGCGACAAGTCGCTGCCCGGAATGTTGATGGCCGCCGCGCGGCTGGACCTGGCCTCGGTGTTCCTCTACGCGGGTTCGATCCTGCCGGGGCTGGCCAAGCTCTCCGACGGCAGCGAGCGCGAGGTCACGATCATCGATGCCTTCGAGGCGGTCGGCGCCTGCGCACGCGGGCTGATGTCGCGGGCGGACGTGGACGCCATCGAGCGCGCGATCTGTCCCGGCGAGGGCGCCTGTGGCGGCATGTACACCGCCAACACCATGGCCAGCGCCGCCGAGGCGATGGGCATGTCACTGCCCGGCAGTGCCGCTCCGCCGGCCACCGACCGCCGTCGCGACGGGTTCGCGCGGCGCAGCGGTCAGGCGGTCGTCGAATTGCTGCGGCGCGGCATCACCGCGCGCGACATCCTCACCAAGGAGGCGTTCGAAAACGCGATCGCGGTGGTGATGGCGTTCGGCGGATCGACCAACGCGGTGCTGCACCTGCTGGCTATCGCCCACGAGGCCGAGGTCGCGCTGTCGCTCGATGACTTCAGCCGGATTGGATCGAAGGTGCCGCATCTGGCCGACGTCAAGCCGTTCGGCCGCCACGTGATGTCGCACGTCGACCACGTCGGCGGCGTGCCGGTGGTGATGAAGGCACTGTTGGATGCGGGCCTCATGCACGGCGACTGCCTGACGGTGACCGGTAAGACGGTGGCCGAGAATCTGGCCGACATCGCTCCGCCGGACCCCGATGGCAAGGTGCTGCGCGCGCTGGACAAACCGATCCACGCGACGGGCGGGATCACCATCCTGCGCGGGTCGCTCGCGCCCGACGGCGCGGTGGTCAAGTCGGCCGGTTTCGACTCCGACGTATTCGAGGGAACCGCGAGGGTTTTCGACGGAGAGCGCGCCGCGTTGGACGCCCTCGAGGACGGCACCATCACCACGGGCGACGCCGTGGTGATCCGCTACGAAGGTCCCAAGGGCGGGCCAGGAATGCGCGAGATGCTCGCTATCACCGGCGCGATCAAGGGCGCGGGACTGGGTAAGGACGTGCTGCTACTGACCGACGGCCGGTTCTCCGGCGGGACCACCGGCCTGTGCGTAGGGCACGTCGCGCCGGAGGCGGTCGACGCCGGGCCCATCGCCTTCCTGCGCGATGGCGATCGGATCCGGCTCGACGTCAAGAGCGCAACGTTGGACGTGCTGACCGACCCAGCCGAATTCGCTTCTCGGCAGGAAGGTTTCACACCTCCTCCGCCGCGCTACAAGACTGGCGTGCTGGCCAAGTACGTCAAGCTGGTCAGCTCGGCAGCGATCGGCGCGGTCTGCGGCTAGCGCGCTATGCGTGGGTAGTCGCGGCACGGGTACGCATGCCGAAGTAGGTGGCATTGAGACCCAAGAAGGTCATCAATGCACCTGCGACCACATGGGACCAGATGATGCCGGCAGTCAGCGTGACGCCCGGAAGAATCCACGGCGAAGCGATGACCCACACGCCGAGTACCGGCAAGGTCCAGGTCATCCCGTGCGCGCGGTCCAGCGTTGTCGCGAACCCATATGCCAAGAACGCCACCGCGATCCCGACGACGAGATCACATGTGGAAAGCGATCCCGTCGAACCGAAACCAACGATCCACGGTGAGGCAGCCACATACAGGCCCGCCAGTAGACTCAGTCCGAAAGTGAGATGCGCACTCATCGATTCGGCAACGCGCTCATAGCTCGCGCGCAGAGCCATCAGATCCGGGTGATGCTCGATTGATGAATGGACTGTACTCATTTTGTGACCTTTCTGTTATGCAGCAGGCCCGTTGTGCAACAAGCACTGTGGGCTCACTGCAAGCCATCCATCTTCTCAAGAGTACGCCCGATTAAGCGACACCAGCAACGAAAATCGGTGCCGCAAAATAGCCGCGACTCAGCGCATTTCGCCGATTTCGAGCTACCTCACCAACGCGATCGCAAAACCGTCCCAGTGCTTGGCTCCGACCGTCTGGATCACCGCCGTTTCCAGCCGCGGGTGCTCACCCATCGCCTGCAACGTCTGGCGCGTCGCGGCCACCTTCGCATCGGCGGACTCCGGCGACAGGATTCCGCCTTCGCGAATAACGTTGTCCACCACAATGAGTGCGCCGGGGCGGGCCAGCTTGACCGCCCACTCCAGATACGCGACATAGTTCTCTCTGTCCGCGTCGACGAACACCAAGTCGAAGGGATCACCGTCCACCGTCGGCAGGGTTTCCAACGCCGCGCCGACCACCACCTGCACCCGGTCGGCGACACCGGCCCGCTGCACATTGGCTCGTGCGACCTCGACGTGCTTGGGCTCGTACTCCAGCGTCACCACCCGCCCGTCCGGACCCACGCCGCGCGCCAGCCAGATGGTGCTGAAGCCACCGAGGGTGCCGATCTCGAGAATGCGGCGCGCCGCAGTCGCTGTGGCCAGCAGGGACAGGAACTTGCCCTGCTGCCACGACACGGCGATCTGAGGTAGACCGGCCGCGTTGCTGGCCTCCAGGGCCGCCGCCAATGCCGGATCGTCACCGATCACTGTGCTGTCCAAGAAGGCATCGACGTCTTGAGGGGTGGGTTTCTCGGTCATGCGATCAACGCTAGCCGCGACCGCTACCCCCGGCCGGAGCACCTGGTCACGCGTCCGATCGACAACGGACCCGGCGGCGATGCTTTACCAGATACCCGTATGGGGTATACATTGACGGTGTGACGGCCCGCCAGGGCAACCACGGGAAACAACCACCGGATTCCAGTGCATCCACCGGAATCCCGTAACGGACAAGGGTGATTCAGATGGCACAGTACGACGAGGGGACCCTGCTGACCTGCGGTCACGACGGGTGCGGGTGTCGCGTCCGCATCGAGGTCGAATGCCACTGCTCAGGCTCAGCCGAGGCCTACCGCTGCACCTGCGGTGACCAATTGGTGCCCGTCAAGTAGAGCCGTCGACCAGTCGTGCGTTCGAGCTTCACTTCGGATTCCCAATCAGCGCGCGAACGCACGACCGGTCAGCTCGGCATCGGCCGTCAGCCGTAGCGCGACCGCCGAAGCGCCGACCGCCACGGCGTAGCGGCCCGACTTGATTTGCCAACGCTCGGTACTCCCGTCGTAGCGGGCGAGCAGGCGTGGATCGGCCGTGATGCTTACTCGGCTCGTGGCGCCCGGGTCCAGGTCGACCCGCTCGAATCCCAGTAACCGCACGCGTTGCTCACCGGCCGCGTCAGTCAGATACAGCTGCGGGACGTCGGCCCCGCTGCGCTGGCCGGTGTTGATGACGCTGAAGCTCGCGGTAATGGTGTCACCGCCGGTGACCGCCAAGTCGCGATACTCAAAGCTGGTGTAGGACAAGCCATGACCGAAGGCGAACAACGGCGTGTGACCCCTGTCGGCGAACCACCGGTAGCCGACGTCGGCTCCTTCGAAGTAGTCGATGGTGGTCGGTGTTCCCCACCCGGCGCCGAGATCGGTCAGCTCCGGACGCGGCGTCTGAGCGAGGTCGACTGGAAAGGTGATCGGCAGTTTCCCTGACGGATTCACCTGGCCGGCAACGATCTCCGCGATCGCTTGACCACCGGCTTGCCCCGGATACCACGCCTGCACGATCGCGTTCACCGCGTCCCGCCACGGCATGACCACCGGGTTACCGGTCTCGAGCACTACCACGGTGTTGAGATTGGCGGCCGCGACGGCAGCGATGACCGCGTCCTGACCCCACGGCAGCGACAAGTCGGCGCTGTCGAAGCCCTCGCCTTCGACGCGGATCCCGAACACGATCGCGACGTCTGCTCGCCGCGCGGCCAGCGCCGCCTCCGCCGGGCTCATCCCGGGATCAAACTCGATCTGCGCGTTGGGGAATTGCTTCCTCAGCTCGTCTAGCGGACTCGACGGCAAGAGGTACAGGTTTCGGGTGCCGCCCGTCAGGCCCGGACCGCCGATCGGAAGCACGTGCGCGTAGCCGCCCGGGGGGACGACGGCGCTGGACCCGCAGCCGGTCGGCACACCGAGCTGCGCATGACCACCGATGACGGCGATACGGGCACCGGGAGCCAGCGGCAGCACCCCGCGGTTCTGCAGCAGCACGGTTCCTTGGCGCGCGATCCGCAGCGCAATCTCGTGGTGGGCGACCATATCCGGCCCGGAAAGGGGCCTGGCTACGGCCTCGCCCTGGTCGATTCCGACCGCGAACATCGACCGCAAGATCCGCCGAACCATGTCCGAGAGGCGGTCTTTGGGCAACCTGGCGTCGGCGTAGGCGGATCGCAGTGGTTCGGTAAACGCCTCGGATTGCCAGAACACGGTGTCGATCTGGGCACCACATTCTTGGTCCAACCCGTGCAGCGCGCACTCCCAGCTGGGTGTGGCACCCCAATCGGACATGACCCAGCCGCGGTACTCCCAGGCGCCTTTCAGTATGTCGTTGATCAACAAGCGATTTGCCGAGGCATAGTCACCGTTGACCTTGTTGTAGGCCGTCATCACCGCGCCGGGCTGGGAGCGCTCGATGGCGATCTCGAAGGCCAGCAAATCGGATTCGCGATGTGCGTCGGGATCGATGGTCGCGTTCAGCCAGTGCCGATTGGTCTCGTTGCAGTTCAGCGAATAGCGCTTGACCGTCGAGATGACACCCTGCTGCTGTATCCCGTTGACCGACTCAGCCGCGATCGTTGCCGTCAAAAGTGGGTCTTCCGAGACGTATTCGAAGTTGCGGCCATTGCGCGGGTCGCGCGCCAGGTTCATCGCGCCCGCCAGGTGCACATTGAATCCGCGGCTGCGTGCCTCGCGGCCGATCACCTGGCCCGCGGCGCGAGCGAGCGCGGGGTCGAAACCGGCGGCCAGCGCCAATCCGGCCGGCAGCGCGGTGGCGGTATCGCCCGGCCGGTAGCCGGGATTGGTGACCCCGAGGCCGGCGTCGCTCATCCGCAGGGCCGGGATGCCAAGCCGGGGGATTCCGGAAACATACCCGGCGCTCATCGGGACGCCCGGCGGGATGCGGTCATCCGGCAGCGGCCACAGTTCCGAGACTCCCATCACCGCGACCAGCAGGGTGAATCGCTCGTCGTCGGTCATCCGGCTCTCGATGTCACGCGCCCGGACGTCCGGGTCGTCTAGTTCGCCCGAGCTCAATTGTCCGGCTCCTCAGCGGGCCGTGCCGCGGCCCGCGTCGTCGCCGTCCACCGCACACCCTCTTTGGCGTATACCACCCGTAGCACATGCCCAAGTTCGGGCCCCATCACCAGTTCCGCCAACGTGGTGATCGTCTCGACGAACTCCGGTCCGTGCGGCGGCTGTGCCGCGCACAGGTGATGCGCCACCTCGTGCAGCATCACCAGCTCGCGCAGCGCCCAGTCTGCGGTATCACGGTCGGGAACCGCGATAATGCCTGTGCCATCATGGTTTTCGTAGTGCGCCGCGGTGGCGGCCCGCCGTGACCGCACTCGCAGCGGTGACACCTCGGGCCAACGTTCCCGCACCGCCGGTAGCGCAAGCACATCGTCAACATAGCGCTGCGCCGACGCGACGGAGCCGAATCGCCCCTCCGGGGGCAGCGTCAACTGCGTGCCGAAGAATTCCACGGCCGAAGATCCGTGCTCAGCGGCACGGTCGAACAACGTGCGGACAAACTCCTCGGCGGCGTACACCTTGGAGCGTTGGGAATCCCGCTTTGTCGAATCCCCTGCGGTCACGTTCCGAGCGCGCTCCGCGCCCCGGGCAACTCGGGGCTGTCGCCGAGCCGCGCCCGCCGCCCGGCCCGATCACCCGCGCGCCGCGCCGACGACGAATACCCCGCCGTGGCTTGGCTGGCTTGCCAGGTGCCACGCGCTTTGGATGCCCTGCGGTAGTGGTCGTGTAGCTCGACTTCTTTGTCCCGCAATGCAATAGCGGTACCGGGCCGACTGCTACGGTCCTTGGTGGCCTCGCGGCGAGTCTCCTCGCGGGCCTCGCCCAGGCGCCGACCGACGCGGGTCCCGAAGGCCAGCTGGAAGTTGAGCCGGGCGGTGATCGTCGGCGTGGGCCGGTGCGCACCCGAGGCGAGGTAGGCATCCGATGCCCGCACCATCTGGATGACCAGGCTGGCGTACAGGGCGTGGCTGGCGTCGATGTCCTCGGCGAACCCGTAGGCATAGACGAACGTCGAATTCGAGGCGATATCGCAGCGCACGTCGTTGGCCGACGCGATCAGGACAAACAGCTGCACGTATGTCCGCAGCCCCTTGGCGCCGGCCGTCCCGATCGTGATGGTCCGCTGAGTCGGCGCTTGGGCCGCCGAACGGTTGGACGCGTGGGACCGGGCGACCGCCAAGTCGATGGATGTCGCCGTCGCCAGCCGCTGCGCGGCGCTCATGAAGGCATCAGCCTCGTGCGCATTGTCGGTGCCTTCGGCCTGACGCAGCAGCGCGGCGATGCGCGCCAACATTTTGTCGTCAGTCATAGCGCCAAAATACGGGAGCGATCCGACAGTTCGCCTAGAGCCGGTCGGTGATCCACGAGACGACATCGCCCAGCACCTGGTCGCGCTCGGGTTCGTTGAAGACCTCGTGGTAGAGCCCGGGGTAGACCTTCAGCGTGACGTCGGTGGACCCCACACATTCGACCAGGCGGCGACTGCCGGCGACGGGCACCAGCCGGTCGTGCTCACCGTGCACCACCAGCAGCGGCGCGGTCAGTGCCGGTGCCCGCTGCGCCATGGTCTCGCCGACCTGCAGCATGGCCCGGCCGACACCGAACGGGACCTTGCCGTGATAGACGAGCGGGTCAGCCTTGTAGGCCGCCACCACCGCTGGGTCGCGGGATATGGCGTCGACGTCGAGGTCCTGCACCGGCACGCCGGGCAGCACGGCACCGAGGATTTTGGCGGCGAACGCCAGCACCGGCGCCACCTGATCCTGGGCGGCGACCAGTGGCCCGGACAGCACCATCAGGTCGTAATTGTCCGGGCGTTCGACGCCGTAGGCGAAGACGATCCCGCCGCCCATGCTGTGCCCGAGCACGATGCACTTGAGGCCGGGGTGTTCCCGGGTGGCGATACCGACCAGGGTGTCGAAGTCGGCGGTGTACTCGGACACGTCGTGGACCAGCATGCGCTTGCCGCCGGAGCGGCCGTGACCGCGATGGTCCAGCGCGTAGGTGACCAGTCCGGCAGCGGCGAAGCGCTGGGCGGCATGGTCATAGCGGCGGGCATACTCTCCGAGACCGTGCGACAGCACCACCACCGCTCGCGGCGGCGTGTCCGGCGTCCAGACGTCGTACACGATGCGCACGCCGCCCAGGCCGTCGAAAATCCGTTCAGTGCGGGTCATGGCTAGTCCTAGTCATTAAGGGCAGCGTAATGGCTCCTGGGGCGCTATCGTCCGCGGCTCTGCGTAGGCTCGTCCGGGTGAGCTTGCTCGCGCACAACTCCGACGACGCAGAAATCCCCGCCGCGGGCGGGGGCCACGGCGATTTCTCGGCCCATGCCGAGCCGTACCGGCGCGAATTGCTTGCGCACTGCTATCGGATGACCGGGTCGCTGCACGACGCGGAAGATCTGGTGCAGGAGGCGCTGCTGCGGGCCTGGAAGGCCTACGACCGCTTCGAAGGCAAGTCGTCGCTCCGGACCTGGCTGCACCGCATCGCCACCAACACCTGCCTGAGCGCGCTGGAGGGGTGGCAACGGCGGCCGCTGCCCACCGGGCTCGGCGGACCCAGCTCGGATCCGACCGCCGAGCTGGTGGAACGCCGCGAGGTGCCCTGGCTGGAGCCACTGCCCGACCTGACCGAAGACCCGGCCGACCCGTCGGTCATCGTGGGCTCGCGGGAGTCGGTGCGGTTGGCATTTGTCGCTGCGCTGCAGCATCTCTCACCCCGGCAGCGCGCGGTGTTACTCCTGCGCGACGTGTTGCAGTGGCGCTCCGCCGAAGTGGCCGAGGCGATCGGCACCACCACGACCGCGGTCAACAGCCTGGTGCAGCGGGCCCGGTCCCAGCTGGACACCGTCCGGCCCAGCTCCAGCGACCGCCTGGCAGCGCCGGATTCGACCGAAGCGCAGGACCTGCTGGCCCGCTACATCGCGGCGTTCGAGTCCTATGACATTGACCGGCTGGTGGAACTGTTCACCGCCGAAGCGGTCTGGGAGATGCCGCCGTATACCGGTTGGTACCAAGGCCCGCAGGCCATAATCGCGCTGATTCACCAGCAGTGTCCCGCCGAATCTGCGGGCGATATGCGCATGCTCCCGCTGATCGCCAACGGACAGCCCGCCGCCGCGATGTACATGCGCGCCGGCGAGCAGCATGTGGCGTTTCAGCTGCATGTGCTGGATGTGCGCGCCGACGGGGTGTCGCATGTGGTTGCATTCCTGGACGACGCGTTGTTCACGAAATTCGGGCTGCCCCGCGCGCTGTGACGGGGCAGACGCCGAACCCGAGAAGGGTGTAGCCCATGACGGAGTCCCCCCACATCACGCCGGTGCCCGGCACACCATCCATACTGTTGGGCGGCTTCGACATTGGCGAACTGGGCTATGTCGCCGAGGAGTTCTTCGTCTCCGGAACGGCGACCTCGTACACCCCCACCTCGGAGTTGAGTCCCGACGGCCGTTGGCAGGTAACGCCGTCGGATACCGCTGAATTCACCACCCGGATCGTGGTGCTGACGCCGGCCGACCCGGCGCGGTTCAACGGGACGGTGCTGGTCGAGTGGCTCAACGTCAGCGGCGGCATCGACGCTCCGGCAGTCTGGATGATGGCGCACCGCGAGATCATCCGCGCGGGTTACGCCTATGTCGCGGTCTCGGCCCAGAAGGTAGGGGTGGACGGCGGCGCGAACATGCTCGGTATGGACATGTCCCTGAAGAATCAGAATCCGACCCGGTATGCCCCGCTGGGCCACCCGGGCGACGCGTTCAGCTATGACATCTTTTCCCAGACCGCTGCGCTGGTCAGGAGTGCTGGCGCCGCGACCATTCTGCGGGATCTGCGCGCCGAACACGTTGTTGCCCTGGGTGAGTCGCAGTCAGCCATGTTTCTCACCACCTACATCAACGCCGTCGACCCGCTCGCACAGATCTACGACGGCTTTCTGGTGCACTCCCGATTCGGTTCTGCCGCACCACTGGACGGCGGCTCCGTCTTCGACCAATTGCAGTCCAACACACCACAAGCGGTCGCCTTCCGTGCCGACCTGCGCGTCCCGCTCGTCACGATCATCACCGAAACCGACCTCTTCGGCGCCGTACGACATGGCTATTACTTCGCCAGGCAGCCCGACAACCAGTGGCTGCGGGTCTGGGAGATTCCCGGTGCCGCGCACGCCGACAACTACACGATCCAGGTGGCGCCGATCGACAACGGCTCCGCGCCGCTCAAGGACATCGTGGCCGCCTACGCACCGACCAATATGCTGATGGGTCAGCAGCTCGGGCACTACATCAACTTCGCGCCGCAACACCACTACGTCGTGCAGGCGGCGATTGCCGCGCTAAACACCTGGGTCACAGCCGGCGAGGCGGCACCGGTCGCGCCACCCATCGAAATGCGCGAATCCGGGCTGCCACAACCGGTTCTGGACTCGCAAGGTCTGGCGCAGGGCGGCGTCAGGACACCGTGGGTGGACGTGCCGATTGCCCGGACGTCGGGTGGCGGCGCCTGGGAAAGTGACACCGAGAGCCTGATGTCGGCGATCTTCGGCTCCGGCGAACCGTTTGACGAGGCAACTTTAGGCCGGCTCTACCCGGGTGGGGCAACCGAGTATCTGGACAGTTTCACGGTGGCACTGGACACCGCCATCGGATCCGGGTTCATCCTGCCCGCAGACCGCGCCGAGATCCTCGAGCTGGCCGCCGCCACTTACCCCGGCGGGGATTCGTAAAGTCGGCGTTCACTTTTCGGCCGACAGCACGTCGCGTACCGCAGCGTCGACGGTGCTCAGCAGCTCGGGATCTATGCCGGAGCGGCCGCGGACCAATATCGAGGCGCTGTTGGCCGTCGGCAGCCCCTCGGCCGGGCACACGCCGTCGGGCAGCTGGCCGATCTTCGGCAGCAGAGCCAATCCGAGCCCGGACCGCACCGCCGCGTAAAGCCTGGCCAGATCGCCGCATTCGGCGACGATCTCGTAATCGATGCCTTGCTTTTCAAGCAGCGCGAATGCCGGCTCGCGCAAGGTGCACGGTTCGGCATAGATCACCAGCGGCAGCGGATCTCCGCGTCGCACGGTGAATGTCCGCGCTGAAACCCACTGCAGCTGGACGATTCCCGACGCATTGGCGCGATCCAACCCGGATCCGTCAAGCATGATCGCCACGTCCACCAGACCCCGGTCGATCGCGTCTGCCAACGAGACGTTGCGGTCAAGCCGCAAGCGCGGCCGCCGGTCGGGAAGCAGCTCCCGCAGCACGCTGGTCAGGGCGGGCAACATGACGTCCGCGCCGTGTTCGGTGGCGCCGACCGTCAG
Organism: uncultured Actinomycetota bacterium; assembly: GCA_963712615.1. Classification (GTDB taxonomy): domain Bacteria; phylum Actinomycetota; class Actinomycetes; order Mycobacteriales; family Mycobacteriaceae; genus Mycobacterium. Next base: position 4,104,960 of record CAVQIO010000002.1, on the reverse strand, counting down.
CACCTTCTGCTCGGTCGCGCCGAGGTCGTCGAGGGCGGCGTCATGCGCCGCCAATATCGTGCGCGCATGCCGCAGCACCTTCTGACCCATTTCGGTAAACAAGACGCCGCGCCCGGAGCGCTGAACCACCGGCTCGCCGACCACACTCTCGACTCTGCGCAGATGCTGGCTGACCGCGGACTGACTGAGGTGCAGCGGGGCGATATCGAGCGCCTGGGCCATCTCGCCACCCTCGTTTGATCAGCATTAATGATCAATCGATCTCGCGAAGAGCTGCGATTCCCGTCCACGCGAGGTCTGCTGATCAGTAATCGTGATCGGTCATGATCGCCAAAAATCGTTGGACGGAATGGGTCGGCCTTCGCGAGTATGGGGCCATGGACTTGCCCCGCATGCCCTTCAGCACCGCTTCGTCGGTGACGTTGTTCTACGCGCTCGGCTATCCGATCGGAGCGCTCGCGGTGGCCTCGATGACCCCCATGGCCGTTTTAGTGCTGCGATTCGGTTTAGCCGCAATCATTCTGGCGTCCTGGGCCCTGCTGGCCAGGTCGGTGTGGCCCCGGGGAGCGCAGTTCGGTCACGTCATGGTCGCGGGTCTGTTGATCCAGGCCGTGCAGTTCTGCTGCCTCTACGAGGCGCTTCTGCTCGGAGCGTCCGCGGTGCTCTGTGCGGTGGTGATCGCGATGAATCCGGTCACCACTGCGATCCTGGGCGCGATGTTCCTGCGTGAGCGCCTCGGCTCGCTGCGGGTTGCCGCACTGGCCCTCGGCGTCGTCGCGGTGCTCGCCGCCTGCGCCAGACGGCTGATGGGCACGCACGGCCTCGACCCGGTCATGGCACTGCTTGTGGTTGGGCTGCTTGGGCTTTCGGTCGGCGGCGTGTACCAACAGCGGTACTGCGCGGGTGTCGACTTCCGCACGATGAGCGCCGTGCAAAATGCCGTCGCGCTCATTCCCGCGGTGGCGTTCGCGATGCTCACACCCTTCGCCGTGCACGACACGGCCAAAGCCTCCGTCGCGGTCACCGGCATGGTGCTGCTCAATGCCACGCTGGCGGGCAGTCTTTACCTGCGCGCCATCAGTCTTCACGGCGCGGCGGCGGTTGCGATGCTGTTCGCCATCATCCCCGCGGCTTCCGCGGTGCTGTCGTGGCTGATACTCGGGCAGCGTCCGGATGTCGGTGTCGCGATCGGCCTGCTCGTCGGCGGCCTCGCCTGTTGGCTGAACAGTAGGGCGGCCAGCCGGCACCGCGCGGCCAAGCAAAGCCCGCGGCCGGCGTCCGCGCCGAGCATGGTGAGTTGTTCGGCGTCAGAATAGGCGGCTGTCCGGCGACGGCCCGTCGACCGGGCGAACCAGTCCGGTCCCGGTAACCATCGGCAGGTCGAGCGCGGACAGCAGGCCGGGTGGGGCCGCGCATACCGCGGGGATGGCGTTGACCATGCGCGACGAGCCCGCAATCCGCGCACCCAGATCGTGGTCGTTCTCCTCGGCCATCTCGAATTCGCATCGCATGCTCGGGGAGCCCTCGATCTCGACGCGATAGGCACCGCGCCCGGAAGCCAATCCGTAGCCGAGGTCCTTGGGCGCAAGGCAGATGCGCGGTTGCGGCCAGTCCGGGGCGAGGTCGTCGCGCATGCGTGTCACGTGGTCGACGACGAAAGTTGGCTTGCCCCCGACGTAACCGGTCAGCGTCGAGCGCATCGCCGCGATTGTCCCGGCCGCGATGTGCCCGGTGGGCGTGTCGAACGACTCGGCGGCGGGGATGCGTTCGTTGCTCTCCTCGAGGTTGTCGATCTTGACGCCCAGCCCCGCGGCGAGCTGGTGCAGCACCGGGCCCCACCCGAAGGTGAACACCCCGGGTGTCGCCGCGAACGCGGTGAACTCCGGGGGCTTGCCGAATCCGAGGATCTCGTACACCGCGGCCTGATCCGGATAGGTGGCGTAGTTGAACATCTCGGTCACCCGCACCGACTCGATGACCCTAGATACCCCGGTAAGTACCAATGGCAGAACATCATTGGCGAATCCGGAGTCGATCCCGGTGGTGAAGAACGACACCCCGCCGTCCAGCGCGGCCTGGCGCAACGGATCGGTGAACGCCCCGTCGACGGCGTCGGGAAAGACCAGCGGAACCACCGAACACGACACCACGTTTTTGCCGGCCGCCAAGATCGACACCATGTCCCCGACGGCCTCCAATGGCCGAAGGTTGGCGCCGGCGGCATACACCACCACATCGGCGTCCCCGGCGAGCATCGGCGCCGGGTCTTGGGTGGCCACCACGCCGACGGCGCGATCCCGCACAGCTCTCCGGCGTCGCGACCGGCTTTGGCGTCGCTGTGAACGACGAGGTCGGTCAGTTGCAGTTCGGGGTGGTCGATCACGCCTCGCAGGGCGATGATGCCCATCGAACCCGGCCCCCAGACTCCCACCTTCAGCACGATATTCCCCTAATATTAGGACGACCATTGTCACATTTTGGACGGATGCTAGGGAGTTGGGCATGGGTACGTCAACCGTGAAGTCGCCGCCGACCGGCCGGGTGATGGACGTGCTTGCCACGCTGGCGGATTCGCCGAACGGGCGGACGTCGGCCGAGCTGGCGAAGACCTGCGGAATCAGCACCTCGACCTGCGCCCTGGTGCTGGCCGAGCTGGAACGCCGGTCCTGGGTCACCCGGCGTGGGGACCGGCGCTTCTGCCTCGGCAGCGGATTGTTCGGGCTGGTGCACGGGCTGCGCACGCAGTTCCCCCTGCTGGACCGCGGCCGCGACGCCCTCACATTCCTGCACGACACCCTCGGCGCCGGCTGCTCGATGTCGAAGATCGGTGACCGGCACCTGAGCACGGTCGACGCGGTCGGGCACGGCACCGACGGCGCGCACGCCGTGGGACAGCGCTTCCCGATCGATCCGCCGTTCGGCCTGGTCGCGATGGCCTGGCGCGACGACGACAACGTCGCGTCCTGGCTGCAGCGGGTGATGCCACGGCTGACCCGCGCCGAAATCGCACAGCATCAACGGGTACTCGCCGATATCCGGGCGCGCGGCTATGGCGCGTGGCGGTTCGACGACACCCATCAATCGCTGCACAACCGCTTGGCCGGGGTGCTCGCGTCGCTGGAGCCGACCGGGCAGGTTACCCGGCAACTCATCACGCTGATGACGATGGTGACGCTGCAGTCGATCACCGACACACTCGAAACTGATTTGGCCTCAACAGAATTCGTGGTGCTGCCGATTTTCGGGCAGAGCGGGCAACCGGAGTATCAAATCGAGATCCATCTCGGTGGCTGCGCGGGATTGACTCCGGCCGCACTCGACGCCGCGTTGGCGCACGCGCAGGGGCTGCTCAGCGCCGGGGTGGCCTGACCCAGTGATTACCCTGAAGACATGGCTGCCAACTCCGAGATTCGGCGCGCGGCTGACCGGGCTGTCACCACGACACCCTGGCTGAAGTCCCGACATTCCTTCTCGTTCGGCGACCACTACGACCCCGACAACACCCACCACGGGCTGCTAGTGGTGAATAACGACGACGTCGTGGAGCCGGATGCCGGTTTTGCCACCCACGGACACCGCGATATGGAGATCGTGACATGGGTGCTGGAGGGCGAATTGACGCACCGGGATTCCGCCGGCAATGACGGTGTGATCTATCCCGGTCTGGCGCAACGCATGTCGGCGGGTAGCGGGATCCTACATTCGGAGAAGAACGATTCATCAACGCACTCAGTGCATTTCGTTCAGATGTGGGTCGTCCCCGACGAAACCGCGATCTCCCCCGGCTACCAGCAGCACGAAATCGATGAGCAGGCGTTGCGCTCCGGCCTGGTCACCATCGCCTCGGGCATACCCGGGCGTGATGCCGCCATCTTTCTGCACAACCGCAACGCGGCCCTGCACGGGGCGCGGCTTCGACCCGGCGACACCGTCACCGCACCCACCGCCCCCTTTCTGCACGTCTTCGTGCCCCGCGGGCGGCTCACCGTCGACGGCGCCGGCGAGGTTGCCGACGGCGATGCGGCCCGGTTCACCGACACCGATGGACCGCGACTGACGGCGAGCGAGCCGACGGACCTGCTGATCTGGGAGATGCACGCAAAGCTGGGCTGACTCGACCAATAGAGTGGGCACGACAGACAGGAGCGGGCATGCCGAAAGCGCAGCCGCGGCACGCGGTGCCGAACCCGAAGCGGAATGTAAAAGCGCTGAGAACCGTGAAGTTCTGGACGTTGCCGGTCGGCGCCACCCTGGCCCTGATGTCGGCGCTGTGTGCGTTGTATCTCGGCGGCATTTTGAATCCCACCACCAACCTGCGCCATTTCCCGATCGCCGTGGTGAACGAGGACGCCGGAACCGCCGGCCCGAAAATAGTCGACGGCCTGGTCTCCGCGCTGGATAAGAACAAGTTCGACGTCAAGGTGGTATCGCACGACGAGGCCAAGCGGCTGCTGGACAGGGCACAGGTGTACGCCGAATTGCTGATCCCGCCTACCTTCTCGTCGAATTTGCGCGAGTACGGCGCCAGCGCGCTCACGCCTGACCATGCCGACCGGCCGTCGGTCACGATCTTCACCAATCAGCGCGCCGGGACGCTGGGCGCCGGCATCGCCGGACAGACGCTGAGCCAGGCCATGGCCACCGCTAATACCAAAGTGGGACGGTATCTTTCGTCCGAGGTCGCTCAGCAGACCGGCGGGGCGCCGCTGACCGGAGCGTCGCGTTCGGGACTGGCCAACCCGATCGACATCAAGTCGGCCGTCTACAACCCGCTCCCCAACGGCACGGGCAACGGGCTGTCGGCGTTCTATTACGCATTGTTGTTGCTGCTGGCGGGTTTTACCGGCAGCATCGTCGTGTCCACCTTGGTGGACTCATTGCTCGGATATGTCCCGGCCGAATGGGGCCCGGTGTATCGCTTCGCCGAGCAGGCGAAGATATCCCGCTTCCGCACCTTGCTGGTGAAGTGGGGCATCATGGTCGTGCTGGCGTTGCTGACGTCGGGGGTCTACCTGGCCATCGCCCACGGACTCGGTATGCCCATCCAGCTCGGTTGGCAATTGTGGGCCTATGGCGTCTTCGCGATCACCGCGGTGGGGGTGACATCCAGTTCGCTGATCGCGGTGCTGGGTTCGATGGGCTTGCTGTTCAGCATGCTGGTTTTCGTGATCCTCGGCTTACCCTCCGCCGGCGCCACCGTCCCGCTGGAGGCGGTGCCTCCGTTCTTCCGCTGGCTGGCCGAGTTCGAGCCGATGCACCAGGTGTTTCTGGGCGTGCGCTCGCTGCTCTATCTCAACGGCGCCGAGGCGTCGGGTCTGTCCCAGGCGTTGTTGATGACGTCGATCGGGCTGGTGATCGGCCTGTTGCTGGGTGGCATCGTCACGCGCATTTACGACCGCAGCGGGTTCCACCGGATTCCCGGGGCCGTCGAGCTGGCGATCGCCGAGGCCCACCAAGCCCAACACCAGGCGCGGACGGGCAAGCAAGAAACCTCGGGCAAACCGAGTGAGCCGATCCCCAGCGAGCCGGATCCCGAAAGCCCAAGCGAACAAACGTAATTCGGGCGCGGCCTAAGTGTCACACGTTTGTTATTCAAGTTGACAGTGGGACTTATGTGACTGATGCTGTGGATGCTGCATCCAAATAAGGGCCGAAAGGGGTGCCGTGCTGACACGACGCGCCAGGTTGCGCCGACTGGCAGCCAGCCTCACGGCCATGTTTGCCTGCGCCACCCTGGCGAGCGCCCTGCCGTCGCCCGTCGCCCACGCCGCCGACGCCCGCGAACTTCTCGCCAGCGCGATCGGCGCCACCCAGGGCTCCTATCTGGTCTACAACTTCGGTCCCGGACACCCCGCGCCGCTGCTGGACGCCAGCGGGCGCTGGTACGAGATGAACAACGGCGGCCACCTGATGATCATCAAGAACGCGTCGACACGCCTGGCGCCGCACCTGCTGGTCGACACACACCGGGGTAACCAGGCCCGCTGCGAGAGCAACCCCGGGGCCCGCACGGGCGAGGGGTTGATGCAGGCCTCCGAGCTCTATACGCCCCTGAACGCGTGGCAGCGGATGGGACAACCGACCATCGCGATCAACGCCAACTTTTTCGACGTGCGCGGACAAAAGGCCGGATCGTGGCGCCAGACCGGCTGCAGCTCGCCGCTCGGCGCGTTCATGGACAACACCAATGGACAGGGCCGCGCCAACCAGGCAGTCACCGGCACCGTGGCCTACCCCGGCAAGCAGGGGCTCTCGGGCGGCGGCGAGAGCTGGTCTTCGCTGACGACGATGATCCTGCCGACGGGCGCGGCGCCGTATGTGGTGTGGCCGCGGACCAAGAACGACTACGACGCCGCCACCCCGGTGGTGGAGGACTTGCTCAACAGGAACCAGAAGTTCGTCGCGGTGTCCGGGATCGGACTGCTGGGTCCCGGCAACACCCAGCAGCTGCGCGACGGCGGCCCGAGCGCGGCTCGAACGGCCCTGGCCTTCGTGAAGCAGCGCGACGAGATGTACATCTTCGAGGGTGGCAGCTACACCCCGGACAACATGCAGGACTTGTTCCGCGGCCTCGGCAGCGATACCGCGATCCTGCTCGATGGCGGCGGCTCGTCGGCGATCGTGCTGCGCCGCGATACCGGCGGCATGTGGGCCGGTGCGGGATCACCGCGGGGGTCCTGCGATACCCGCCAGGTTCTCTGCGACTCGCATGAGCGGGCCCTGCCCAGCTGGCTGGCCTTCAACTAAACCTCGTCTAGACATCGTCCAAGGCAGCGATTTTCGCCTCGGTCGCGCCGAATCGGAAGATCAGCAGGCTGACCGTCACCACCGCCGCGGTGAGCGCGAACACCGGAGCGACGACGTACCGCGACATCGTCGCGCCGAGAAACGCACCGGCACACATGGTGAAAACCACGGTGAAGCGCAACTTTTGGCGCTCACCCGTGCCGCCGGACAGCCGGCTGTCGATTCCGAGACTGACGATCGTCGACGTCAAAACGGTGGTGGAGAGTTCTTGAATCCCGAACTGGCGGGCGCTGGAGTGCTGCAGTCCGAACGTCACCGCGAGGAAGCCGATCATGATCAGCTTGGTGTTGTCGTGATAGTGCAGCACACCCGTGCCGGCCAGGATCGACAGCGTTACGAGCAACACGATTTCCGTGGCCAGCACCGTGGTGATCCACGGTCGCGTCCGGATCCCGAAATACCGCGACAACCGGCCGCTGAGGATGGTGGTGGTGACGAAGGTGGGAAGGGCGACCGCGACGGCGGTCAGGTCGATGCTGGTTCGCGGGGCCAGCCAGAAGCCCAGGAAGATCACGTTGCCGGTCATGTTCGCCACGAACACGTGGCCGAGGACCAAGATACTGAGCGAGTCGGCCAGACCGGTGGCGAACGTCAGCAACAACAACGCCGCGACGGTCGATCGCTCGGATACCGGCGACGTGGCGGCCACGGGTGCAGTATATTTCGGCGCCCCGAGTTCGTCCGGGTTACGCGTGAGGCGTCAGATCCAGCGAGGTGACGGTGGTCATCCTGGTCACCAGCCAACGCCCGTTCAGACGCTTCATGAACAGCCGATAGGACAAGTACTTCAGCGCCGGGATGTTCTTGGTCAGTGGACTGGTGGAAGTCGTGTTGGTGTACACAATCACGACCGCGTTCGAACCGTCCAGCGATTCGACCGCCGCGCCGGTGACTTGGGTGTGGTTGCTGATCTTGGCTTGTTTGTTCGGGGCCACGATGGCGTCGACGAACTTGCGGTACTGGGCCTCGAAGTCACCGCTGAGGTAGGTCGCCGCGCGATCAGCCAGGCTGTCCATGTTCTCCGGCGTGTAAGTCCACAACGTCGTGATCGCGCTGGCCGCGGTCTGGGCCACGGTGAGCTTGGTTGCCGCCGCGGCACGGTCGGCCAGATAGGGCTGCATGGTCGCGCCCGCGAACGCCGCGGAGCCGACAAACAGCACAGCGGCCACCACGATGGCGATGGCCATCGCCTTACCGCGCGGCCGTCTGCGCCGGCGGCCTTCCTCCTCTTCGGCCGTCGTCGCGGGCTCGTCAGTCTCCTTCGCGGCCTCCGGTTCGGCTGCGTCGGCTGTCTTATCTGCCGCGTCGGTCTCGCCGACCTGGTCCGCGGCGACTTCTGTTGCCCCGGAGGTAGTTTCGTCGCTCTCAGCGGCGTCGCCGGGGTCCGCGTCGGCGGTCAGATCACCTGCAGCAGGCTGCTTATCTTCCACTGATTCCCTTCCCGCGTAGCAGTTGCTGTCCAACGATTGGTGTTCTCGAATACCTGCTTTTGATCCGCCGATTTGGACGTGACTTCGGTCGCGACCATCACGGTGACGCTGCCATCATCGTTCCACCGTTCCACCGCCGCGCCGAGGGTGGTGCCGGTGGCGGGCTCTGCCCGGGCGACCTGCAGGAGGATCTCGTTGGCTTTGTCGCGATACTGCTTGGCGAAATCGCCTGTCGCCTGGGCCAGTATCCGAGTGATGTAGTCGTTGGCGTGATAGGGGTCAACGGAGGTGAATTCCGTCATGAACCCCGTCACGTAGTGGAGCACCTCGCGCTCCCCGGACGCGGTCCGCTCGCGGGATTCGTGCGAGCTCAGCATCAGGGTGCAAACCGCGATCGCCGCAGCCATCAGCACCGCGGCAAGCGCGCTCACCAGCGGCAACCCCCGTGGGCGGCGCCGCGTCACGGGGTCGGCCGCGATGAGCAGCGCTCCCTCGCCGGGCTGAAACTTACGGCGGGGACTCATTTTCCGTTCCCGGACGGTTTCGGCTTGGTCAGCACGGTGAGGTCGTCAACGCGCCAATGACCGCTGCCGTCCTTGGCGAACTTCACCCGGACGGTCGCCGTGATGTACCGCTCCTCGGGCGCCGCGCCGCGCCGCCCCTGCAAAAACAGCAGCATCGTCGCCCGATCCGGCGATGCCGATTCGATCGAGCTGTCCATCGACCAGTACTCGTTGACGACGGGGTTTCCCTTTTGGACGATGTTCTGCTGAGCCTTGAGCTGACCCCGGTAATTGTCGGTCGACAACGACTGAGCCCGCGCGAAATCGTCGTGCAACGACTTCGGGTCGTAGGTCAACATCTGCGCGACGATCTTCGGCCCCTGTGCCGCGATCTGTGCCCGGGATTGATCGGTCGCCCGATCGCGGGAGTACACGACCGCGTAGCTCACGAGGGCACCCGCCAGGCACAGCCCGGTCGCGGTGAGCAGCGCGATGGCCGTCCACCGCCGGATGTCGGGCCGCGGCCTCCCCGAGTCGGAGCACCTCACTTCGGTGCTCACCAGCATGTCGGCGAAGGTGCGGCGTCGCGAATCCCACAGCGGCCAAAGCCATCCCACCACCGATACGGCGTCGAGCAGGTGAGCTAGATCCCGCAGCAGCAGGCCCCATGCCCCGACGGCTGCGCCATCGTCATGCACCACCGCGATTCCGCACAACGCGCGTCCCAGGCTCCAGCCGATGGTGGTCGGCAGCAGCAACCGGTTGACCAACATCAACAGGACGGCGAGTCCGAAGACACAGATGCACACCCACCACCAGGCGCCGCGGGCCGGCACGGTGAACGACACCAATGCCATCGTGGTCGCCACGGCGATAGCCGGCAGGACATCGACAGCGAACGCGCACGCGCGAATATGCCAGGGCGCCAAGGCATTCTCCGATGACACTTGGGTGGCCGTGGTCTCAGTGTCCTCGACCACCACCGTCACTTCGTCACCTGGTCGAGCTTGGCGATCCGGTACCGGCCTTCGTCGAGCGCCATTCGCACCCGCAGCCGGTAGCCGGTTTCGTTCTGCGATTGATCGGAAGCCACCGTGACGCGCATTGCCACCAGCACATCGACCGAACCGTCACGATTGTTGCGCTCGACCGCGGCCCGGACATCCGCGACCTGAACGTGCACGTTCGCCGACTGATAGGCCTGCACGAGCATTCCGGTGTACAGCACGGCCTGGGCGCGGAAAGCATCGGTGCCACAGTCGATGATCTTCTGCTCGCTGGCGATCATCGCGTTGGTATCGGGCGCCTGCGTCGCTCCAACACAGTCGATCGCCGCCTTGACCGCCGCGTCGTTGTTGCGCGCTATTGCTTGGCTCTCGTGGTGGGAACGCAGCGCGAAGTAACCGCCGGTGCCGAGGGCACCGGCCAGCAGGACGAGGACCGCGGCGATGCCGGCCAGCCATCCGCGGCCCACCCGCGACGGGGGGCGACCGGTGCCGTCAGTCTCGGCGTCGGCCTCCACCGAATCCTCGGTCGCGGCATCGATCTGATCGCCTTCGGCTTCTGGCGTTTCCGGATCTTCGGCCGCCGGCGCGGCGTCAGCTTCCGGCGCGGCTTCGACTTCCGTGACGGGTTCGGCCTCCGGGGCCGACGAATCCTCGGCCGTCACCTCCGGGCTGGTTTGGTCGGCTCCGACCTCGGATTCCGACGAATCCTCGGCCGTCACCTCCGGGCTGGTCGCGTCGGCTCCGACCTCGGATTCTGACGAATCCTCGGCCGTCACCTCCGGACTGGTCGCGTCGGCGGCGACGTCCGATTCCTGACGAATCTTCGGTCGTCTCCGACGCAGACGACTAATCATCGACATCGGTGGTGGGTTCAGCCGGCTGGCGCCAGCATCTCCTTCCATCCGTCGTCTCCTGTTTTGGTCGAGTTTTCGACGGAGTATTTGACACCGTCGGGACCTACCAGTTCACCGCTCTGGGGACTGTATACCGCTGAGGGAGGTCCGCTGGGAGTGTAGACACACGGGTTGGGCTGCTGTCCGTTGCACTGCACGCTACCGGACCCGGGCCGTGACAAGGGGTCACTCGTGGGCGGCGGCGTCCCCGCGACTCGGTCCGAGGGCGCCGGGTTCAGGCCGTTGTTGATCGACGGCGCGGGAATCACCATGCCCGGACGCACCGACTGATCGCATCGTGCTCCCGGCGCGGGGCAGGTCAGGATCTGGTTCGGGTCGCCGAACCAGGGGTTGGTGCCCGCCGGTACGTACGGCCTGGGGTCGCGGCACTCCCGCGGTGAGGCAGCCCGTTTACCCGGTACATCGGTACACGGGATGTTGCGTGATCCACGCACGCTGTTGGCGGGCTGGTCCATCGGAATCTTGCAGTAGGTGCCCTGCGGCAGTGCCTGCATGCTGGTGTCGGCCGGGGATCGCCATTCCGCGGCCGGAATGAAGCCGGTCAGACACGGCGGCGGCTGGTTGATCGACAGCGCCAAGTCGAGTGCGGCCTGGTTCGGGAACGGCGCGGCCACCGTCTGCGCGATCGAGGCACCCTGCGGCAGGAACACCAGTACCTGCTCCACGCCGGTGTGGTAGCGCTTGAGCAGGTCGAACACCACCTCGAGGTTCGCCAGCGTCTGCGGCAGCGAGTCGCGCACGTCGCTGAACACCGAGTTGACCTGATCGGCGGTGGGCGCCGCTTGAGTCAGAATGCTTTTCACGTTCTGGTCGCGCTGCGCAGCTTGCGCGGCCAATGTGTTCAGGTTGCGCGCCCAGCGTTCGATGGCGTCACTCGACTTGACCTGGCTGTCCAGCACCCCGCCGGAGTTCTGGATGATGTCGTTGACGTTGGTGATGTTCATCCGGAAATCACCGACGATCGCCTGGGTGGAGTCGACCAGGCGTTGGAGCGCGGGACCCAACCCGCCGACGGATTCCGCTGTCTCGTTGAGCAGCGTGGCGATCTTGTCCTTCGGCAATGCCGCGAGGCCGCGGTTAGCGGTGTCCAGCGCTGGCCCGATCTCGGCCGGCACGGTGCCCTTGGTGATGGTTTGTCCCTCGGCGAAGTACTTTCCCGGGTTCCCGCTCGAGACCAGGTCCAGGTACTGCTCACCGACCGCCGACACCGAGTGCACGTTGGCGACCGTGTCGACCGGGATTTTGTACTGGCTGTCGATGCTGATCGTCGCTTCGGCGCCATGCTCGGTCGGCTCGACGTCGGTGACCTTGCCGATGGTGATACCTCGGTAGGTCACATTTGCCGTCGGGTACAGGCCGCCCGAGGCCGGCAGGTCGGCCTTGAGCGAGTGCCGGCCGATCCCCATCAGGCTGGGAACCTGCAGGTAGTAGACGCCGAGCACCAGCAGGGAGACAACCGTCAGGACAAGGAACGTCCACAGCTGGCGTCGGATGAATGGTGTTAGCAATTCCTGTCCCCCCTTTCCACCAGCGGGCCGCCGGGCGCGTCATTCGGGTTCGGCGTGTAGCGGACGTCGGGGATCATCGTCTCCGGGTCGCGGCCGAACGACTGCTCGAGTGCGCGCAGGGCTCCCGACAATCCGGTGCCCGTGAGGAACGCGTTGTCGACGGAACTGTAGGTCACATCAAACGTCAGCGAGATGTTGAGGTAGTCACCGCGGAACATCTTGGGCACGGTGTCGATGTCGAACGGCTGGGTCAGGATCAACTTCAGCGCGCCGATCAAATACGGCGACGAGCGGCCGAGTTCCTTCAGCGGGCATTGCAGTGACTGCAGGTCGGTGTGCAGCGGCCCGCGGGCCTCCGACAGGTACTGGTCGGCGGACTGACTGAGTCGTCCGACCGAATCCACGGCGTTGATCAGCAGGTTCTTGGTGTCGGCGAAGTGCTTGATGAGTGGCGGGATGTCGGTCAGCACTCGATCGAGGACGTCCGACCGGCCTCCCACGTAGGTCAGCAACCGGTTGGTGGAGTCGATCGCATGCGTGATGTCGTCGCGTTGCTGGTTGAGCTGGGTAGTGAAGGTGTCCAGCTTGCCGAGGAAGGAGCGGATCTGCTCGCCCCGCCCGTTGAAGATGTTGTAGACCTCGTTCTGCAGCACTTCCAGGTTCGGGATGCCGCCACCATGCAGGATCAACGCCAGGCTGGCCAGCGTCTGCTCGGTCGTGGGATAGGAGGTCGCATTCTTCAGCGCAATGGTGTCGCCGTTTTTGAGGAGCTCCGGCGACGGGTTAGGCGGGGCGGCCAACTCCACATGCTGGGAACCGAGCAGTGACGTTTGGCCGATCCTTGCGATCGCGTTTTTCGGTAGCTTGACGCTCTTCTTCACGCCCAGCGTCAGCGTGGCCACCCAGTTCCTCAGGTTGATCGCACGGATCGATCCGACGAAGACGTCGGCCACCATCACCTTGCTGTTGCCGTTGATCGCCAGGGTGTCCGGCACCTGCACGTAGATGGTGTAGGCCCCCGAGCCGTCGCCCGGACCGCCCGGAATGGCGACGTTGGAGATGCCCCGCCATCCACATGAGCTCAGCACCATGGCGACCATCAGCAGCACCATGGCCTGCGAGGCCCGGCGGCGGATCATCGCGCGCCTCAGTGCCGGTTGGTTCGGCTTGCTCCTCGCGGCTACGCCGCTCATCGCGCGCCTCACTGGCCCAGCCCTGCGTCAACGGGCGCCGGACCACCGGCATTGGGTGCCGGGACCGCGACCGGCCCAGGCGTCGGCGCGAACGGTCCCGGGATCACTTCCGGTCCCGGCGCCGGGGGCTGGATCGGCGTCGGAGCCCGCAACCCGATGGGCGGCAGGATCGGGTTCTCGTCGTAGGCGTTCGGCGGCCCCGGCGGGGTCTGGTACTGGGACTGAACCGGTTCGATGTTGGGGCCGCCCATCAGTTCGGCAAGCGATTCGGGAGTCATCAGGCCCGAGGTGACCGGCCCGACCTGCTGGCCCTGCATGCCCGGGGCCACGATCCACCCTTGCTGGGTGTTGCGGTGCGAGGTCGGCGTATCCGGCACCCAGATCCCGGGGACGGTGGTGTCCTTGTAGCCGTTCGGCGGATGCAGCCGGTCTTCGGAGTACGCGACCTCTTTGGGCAGCACCTCGGCGGTGCTGAACGCGTTGATGCCGATCGGCAGGTAGTTGAACTTGATCGCGTCGAGGACCGGCGCCAGGTACTGCGCACACAGCTCGGCGGATTCCTGGTACCCGAGCCGGCTGCCGGCCTGGATCGAGCTGCAGATGAACTGCATCGGGTTCGCGAAGTTGGTGATCGTCGGAATGGCGACAACCGAACCGTGCGACGGGTGATAGATCTGGTTGATGTTGGCCGCGGCCGTCGGGAGAACGTGCAGGGCGGTCTCCAGCCCGTTCAGCGGATCGGGCTGCAGCAGCGTGTTGGTCGCGGTGGCCAGGTTATTGACGTCGGTCGCCAGTACCTCGCGGTTCTTGGCCAGCCACGGGCGCACGGTGGTCAGCAGGCTGTCGAACTGCTGCAGGGCATTGGAAAAGTCACCGTCGCTGGACGCGAGCCGACCGGTGACATCCGCCAGGTTCTGGTTCAGCGCGACGAACTGCGCATCGTCCTGGTGCAGCGCGTTGACGAACAGCGCCAGGCTGCGCACCACCGCAAAGAAGTCGCCACGGCCCTCGTTCAAGGCGGTCAACGCCGACGACAAGCTGTTCAGCGCGGTGTTGATCTGCTTGCTCTTACCGGCCAGGCCGTCGGCGAAGGACGTGATGACCTCACCGAACGGCCCCGTCGGCTGTTCCTTGGTCGGGCCCAGCTTCGAGATGATGTTGGTGATGCTGTTGCGCAGTTCGTCCCACTCCACCGGCACCTGGGTGCGCTCTTCGGGAATCACGGCGTTATCGCTCAGCGTGGGCCCACCCTTGTAGGGCGGTTCCAGCTGGATCGCACGCGACGCCACCAGGGTCGGGTTCAGGATCACCGCGGAGGCATTGGCGGGAACCTTGTATCGGTTCTCGTAGTGAAACGTCACCTTCATCTTGTCGCCGGACGGCTCGATGCTGTCGATCGAGCCGACACGCAGGCCCATGATCTGGACCTTGTCCCCCTTATAGAGGGCGTTCGCCGCCGGGAAGTAGGCGACCACGGTGTTGTTCGTCAGCTTCTCGAACAGCCGGTAGCCGACATAACCGACGACGAGGGCCACCACCACTACCAGCGCCCCGACGATCACCGTCGTCCGGGAGAGCCTCGGTAGCCGAATGTTGCGGATGTCAAAGATGGTGCTCAATTCTGGCTACCTCCCGTGACACCGCTACCGCCCGATCCGCCCGGGTTGATGAACGGCGCTGGCAACTGGTTCCCAGGTCCAGCCGGCGCCGGCGGCCCCGGCGGCAGACCTGGCGCGAACGTCGACGGTGGCGGCACCGGGCCGGCCGGCCCCAAGTGCTCGGTGCGCGCGCCCGGCGGAGCTTGCGCCGGCAGCGGCACCGGAGTCCCCGGAACATTCGGCGGCGGGTCACCCGGGCGCCCGGCGATCGGGATGCCTGGCGTAGGCGGCAGACCGTCGGGGTTCGGCGGCGACGTCGCGACGTCGACCGGTGCGGGGAAGCCGGGCCCGCCGAACGGGCCCATGCTCGCACCCGCGCAGGGCAGCGGATTCCCTGGCCGCGGCAAACCTTCGTCACCGACGGTGACGTTGCCGCCGGGGTTCGCCGGGGTGTACGAGCAGGGCGATCCGGGTGGGATGGCCGGTCCGGGATGCTCCGGGGTGCCTTCCAGCACCGGCGGGGCCGGCGGCGGCGCACCGTTGGGGAACCGGGTGCCGTTGGGGTCGGGCCACCGGTATTCCGGCAGACCGGCACTGCGCCAGAAGTTCTCCGGGTCGATGCCGCGCTTCTTGAACGCCGCGTCCACCCACGGCTGGACGATCTGGTAAAGCGCCAGGTTGTGCAGGACCACCTTGAAGAACGGTCCCGACGCGATCGCCTCATTCAATGACGGAAGGAACTTGCCGACCTCGGTCAGCCCCTGCGCCACGTCGTCTTTGCGCTGGACCAGGATGGTGCTGATTGTGCGCAACTGTTCGAGCACGTGGTTCAGGTTCGGGTTGTCGTTGATCAGGCCCTTCACCTGCTCCGAGAACGCGGCGACGTTGCTCAGCAACGCGTTGATGGCCTGCCCGCGTTCATTGAAAGCGGCCAGCAGCGTCTTGGCGTTGACCAGCAGGCGGTCGACCTGCTCGCTGCGGTCGCCGAGCACGCTGGCCACCTGGTTGGCCTGGGCAAGTAGATGCTTGACCTCCGCGTCACGCTTGCCGATCGTGTCCGAGAACTTGGCGACACCGTCGAGCGCGGCGCTCAGGTGCGGGTAGGTCTGATCGATGGTCTGCGACAGCACATGCAACGACTCCTTGACGGTGTCGATGTCCCAGCCGGACGCGGCCTTGGTGACGTCGAAGAATGCGTCGTAGATCTGATAGGGAGTGGTGCTCTGGCCGACCGGCAAGGTGGCACCCGGCCGTAGCTGCTGGGAGCCCCGCGTCTCGATCTCCATGACCTTCTTACCGAGGATGGTGTCGGTGCGGATCGCCAGCCGGCTCTCGGTGCCCATGGTGTTGGTGCCGATCGAGAACTTGATCACGATGTGGTCGCCCTCAATATCGAGAGCCTCCACCTTGCCGACGTCCATGCCGGCGATGCGCACCTTGTCGCCGGCACTGAGGCCGCCGGAGTCGGTGAACTGTCCGTAGTAGG
Source organism: uncultured Actinomycetota bacterium (assembly GCA_963712615.1). Taxonomy (GTDB): domain Bacteria; phylum Actinomycetota; class Actinomycetes; order Mycobacteriales; family Mycobacteriaceae; genus Mycobacterium. The sequence continues at coordinate 4,088,514 of CAVQIO010000002.1, read as the reverse complement.
CCGGCCTGGCGAACAGGATCGGGACGCTTGTAATGCTCTGCCCGACGCCGATGACGAGCAGCGTCACGATGATGCCCATCAGGCCGATCCGAAGCCGGTTCGGAGGTTCCAGCGTTCTCATTGCGGCGTGCACCTACCCGTCGGCTGCTGGAAGAGCCGGACCGTGCGGACCGGGCCGCCGCCCTGCAGACCATTGATCTTCAACGTGATGTCGCAGGCGTAGAAGTTCACGAAGTCGCCGTAGGACCCGATGGCGCGCCCGATCATGTTCAGCGCGGTCGGCACCTTCTTGAGGTAGTCCTGCAGTTGGTCTTGCTGGTCGATGAGCGGCTGCTGAATCGCGTCGAGGTAGTTGAGGGACTTGTGCAGCAGCGCGCGGTCCTCGCCCAGCAGATCGGCCACCGTGCCGGCGGCATTGCTGATGTGCGCGACCCCGCCGGCCAGCTGATCGCCGTGGTCCTTCAGACCGGTGATCAGCACCTCGAGGTTGTTGATGGTCTGATCGAATTGCTGACGATGCCGAACCGTCGTGTCCAGGACGATGTTCAGGTTCTTGATCACCTCGCCGATCGCCTGGTCACGCTCGCCGATCTGGCTGGTCAGTTGGGCGGTCTGGTCGAGGATGTCGTTGATGGTGCCGCCCTGCCCCTGGAACACCGTGACGAGCGCGGTCGCGATGGAGTTGACCTTGACCGGGTCCAGCGCGCGGAACAGCGGCTTGAAACCACCGATCAGCGCATCGAGGTCCAGTGCCGGCGAGGTACGCGACAGCGGGATGAATCCATTCGGCGGCAGGACCTTGTCGGCCCCCTCGCCCTCGCCGCGCTTGAGCTCCAGATACCGGTTGCCGATCAGGTCGAGGTAGCGGATCTGCGCCGTCGTCGACTGATACAGCGGAATCGAGCGGTCGACGTTGAATTTCACCCGCACCCGCTTGCCGCCGTCGGCCAGCTCTACGGTGTCGACCTTGCCGATCTCCACGCCGGAGGCGCGCACGAATTGGCCTTGCCGCAGCCCGCTGATGTTGCTGAACTCCGCCGAGTACGCGTTGGTGCGGTCAAACCGCATCTGGCCGAACACCACGATGATCATCACAGTGAACAGCAGCAGCACCAGGGAGAAGATGCCGAGTCGAATGAGCGTACCGGTGAGTTTCATGGGTTGATCGTGTTATCCCCTACCTGACGGCCCCAGACATACTCGATCGCGTAGGGCGAACCGGTGTCGAGGTGGTTGTACGGCGCAATGCTGTTGCCGGAGTCCATCACCAACTCGGGTGCGGGCCAGAGATCGTGGGTGATGTGCTGCCAGCAACCCGGCGCACCACCCGGTCCACCACGGGCATTCACCCGCGGCAGGTTCTCGGGATACATGTAGGGGTTCGGCGCTCCACCGACCACGCCGGCCAGGCCGCCGACCAAGCTGGCAATCGTGGCCACCGCCGAGACGGGGTTGGCCAGCAGGCCCAGGCCGGACAGCGCCTCGGTGTGGGCGTTCAGCGAGTAGCCGTTGCCGGCCAGGAAGGAGGCGGCCTTGGGCTCGATGTCGTGGTAGTTGCGCAGGGTGCAGAAGATCGCCGGGCTGTAGGTGTCCAGCAGCTGCGCCGACGGCACCAGGTCAGCGGCGCCGCGCGCCAGATACGGGCCACCTTTCTCGAAGAGCTCCGCGCCGGTGTTGCCGAACCCGGCCGCCGACAACAGTGCTTGGTCGAGATCTTTTTGCTGCTGATTGATCGTGCGCGAGGTGACGACCGCGTTGTTGAGGAAGTCGAACAGCTCCGGCGAGGCGTTGGCGTAGGTGTCACCGAGGCCGGCCAGCTGCTGGATGTCGTGGCGAATCTGCGGCATCTGTGGGTTGACGTCGTCGAGCACCGCGTTGGCGTTGACGATCGACTGCCCGAACCTGTCACCCAGCCCGGCCAGCGATTGCGCGGCCGCGCTCAGCGTCAGGTTCAGCTTGACCGGATCCACCTTCTCCGAGATCGAGGTGATGGTCTGGAACAACGTGTTGATCTCCGTCGTCACCGACCGCGCGTCGATCACCGACGACGCGGTGAGCTTTTGCGGTGACGGGCTTTGCGGCGTGGTCAGCGACACGTATTTACCGCCGAACACCGTGGTGGCCTTGATGTCGGCGTTCACGTTCGACGGGATCAGCGAGAGGTACCTGGGATAGACGTCCAGGGTGAATTTGGCCGCCGGCTTACCGTCGCGCACGATCTCCGAGATGGCGTCCACCCGGCCGATCTCGACGCCGTTGTAGGTGACCTTGGAACCCGGATCCATCACCAGCCCGGCCCGTGACGCCAGCATCGTCAGCGTGGCCTTGGGGGTGTAGTCCCCGCGGAACTGGCCGTAGACCAAGACGAAAGCCACCAGGACGATGACCAACGAGCCGATGCCCGCCAACTTGTAGGGCGGCGTCCGCGATGCGTTGACCTTGCCGGGTTGGCTCATGGCTACACCGTTAGCGCGAAGTTCGGGTTGACGCCGTAAAGCGCCAACGCAGCGGACAACACAACAACCTGCACCGAGACCAGGGAGAAGCGCATCGAACGGCCAACGGCCTCACCGACGCCGACGGGCCCGCCGCCGGCGTTGTAGCCATAGAAGCAGTGGGTGATCATCACGACCGCCGTGATGATGATGGCCTCCAGGAACGACCAGAACACGTCATCGGGGCGCAGGAACGTCCGGAAGTAGTGGTCGTAGGTGCCGCTGGACTGCCCGTAGAGCACCGTCGTGGTGATCTGCGGCGACAGGAAACACATGATCATCGCCATCGCGTACAGCGGAATGATCACGACCAGCCCGGCCATGAACCGCGTGGTCGCCAGGAACGAGATCGACTTGATCCCCATCACTTCCAGGGCGTCGATCTCTTCGCTGATCCGCATCGCGCCGAGTTCGGCGGTGGCACCCGCGCCGACCGTGGCGGCCATCGCGATTCCGGTGACGACCGGAGCCGCGATGCGCACGTTGATCAGTGCGGCGAAGAAGCCGGTGAACGCCTCGACCCCGATGTTGCCCAGGGAAGCGAAACCTTGGATCGCGACCAGCGAGCTACCGGACAGCGTGACGAAACCAACGATGGCGACGGTGCCACCGACCACGGCCATGGCCCCGGTGCCCATGCCGATTTGGGCGATCAGCCGCAGCGTTTCCTTGCGGTAGTTGCGCAGGGCGTGCGGCACCTGTCCGATGCAGAGCAGCCCGAACCACGCCATCTTGCCGATGTCGTCGAGTCCCCGGCCGGCAGCACCGCCGTAGCGATTTAGATTTTCGGCTGCCCGCGGAAACCGGGCACGCACCACGTCGACGTTAGTCATGTCAGTGTCCCGTTCCAAATCGCACGCCGATCGTGGTCAAAATGACGTTCACCGCGTACAGGGCGACGACGCAGAGCACTACGGTTTCGTTGACGGCGGTGCCCAGCCCCTTGGAGCCACCGCGCACGGTCAGGCCCCGGAAGCAGCCGACCAGGCCGGCGATCAGGCCGAACACCGCGGCCTTGATGGTCGCGATGACGACCTCGGGCAGGCCAGTGATGGTGGTCAGGGTGGCCAGGTAAGCACCGCCCGAGACATTTTGCAGATACACCCCGAACAGATAGCCGCCCACCAGGCCGACGGTGATGACCAGTCCGTTGAGCAGCGTGGCGACCACGGTCGCGGCGATTACCCGGGGCACCACCAGCCGGTGGATCGGGTCGATGCCGAGCACCTCCATCGCGTCGATTTCCTCGCGGATGGTGCGCGCGCCCAGGTCGGCGCAGATTGCGGTGGACCCGGCGCCAGCAACCACCAGCACCGTGGTCAACGGGCCGAGCTGGGTGACCGCACCGATCGCCGCGCCGGCACCGGACAGGTCAGCGGCACCGAACTGGGCCAGCAGCACGTTGAGCGTGAAGATCAGCAGCACGGTCAGGGGGATCGAGACGAAGACGGTCGGCAGGAACGCGACCCGCATGATGAACCAGCACTGCAAGACGAGCTCGCGCCACTGGAATGGCCGACGGAACAACGCCCTGCCGGTCAGGACGCACATCCGGAAGAACCCGCCGATCAGAGTCAGCGGTGTCTCCAATTGGTCGCGCACATAGCCGACCAGATGCGGACGAGTCGAGGTCGTCACCATCGCCCCCTCACACCGGCACCGCGCGCCCCGTGGCGCCGCGAATCGTGTCGCACGCCTCCCCCTTGCACGGATCCCACATGTGTGACCACCGACTCCCTACTGGCAAGTAGTAACGGAGACCACAGGAATGTACCCGATGGCCAAGCACGTGTGAACCGCATCACCACAATTAACCCTTCGCCAACAGCGGGCAAACGTTACAGTTTCTATGAGCTTTCCTCCCCTGTCGTGAAATCCCTTGAACTACGCTGACTTTGAGGTGTGTCCGCCGTTCCGTAGCGCTGCCGTAGCTCAGTTTTGAGCACCTTCCCGGCAGGGTTGCGGGGTAACGCGTCGACGACCGCGAACGCCTTGGGGTGCTTGTAGCGTGCGAGCCGCTCGGTCAGGAACTCGTCCAGGTCATCCAGGCGCGGCCCGTCGTCGGTGATGGCCGCGACCGCGATCGGCACCTCGCCCCACTTCTCGTGGGCACGGCCGATGACCGCGACCTCGACGATGCCGGGATGGCCGGCAAGAACGTTCTCCACTTCGGCGCAGTAGATGTTCTCGCCGCCGGAGATGATCATGTCCTTCTTGCGGTCCACGACCCAGACATAGCCCTCCTCGTCCGTTCGGACGAGGTCTCCGGAATGGAACCAGCCGCCGGCAAACGCCTCCGCGGTGGCCTGCGGGTTGTTCCAGTAGCCGCTCATCAATGTTGGTGCCCGATAGACGATTTCGCCGATTTCACCGACCGGCACGTCGTTCATGTTTTCGTCGACCACGCGGGCGGCGACCGTCGGGATCACCTTGCCGACCGATCCCCGTTTACGAATCGCGTCCTCACCGAGCAACATGCAGGTGACCGGCGACATCTCTGTCTGACCGAACGCGGCCAAGATCTGGGTGCCGGGGAACGTCGCCGACATCTCCCGCAGCAGCGCATCCGGCGCCGGCGCCGCGCCCCACGACATGATCCGCAGCTTCAGCTCGCGGGGTCGGGCTTGCTGCTCGGCGCAGACCGCCTGCCACTGGGCCGGCACCAGGAAGATGCCGGTGACCTTCTCGGCCGCCAGCACGTCGAGCAACTGCCCCGGGTCGAACGCGCCCAGGGGATAGATCACCGTGGGCAAGCCCAGCAGAAGCCCACCCAGCAGGTTCCCCACCCCGGCGATGTGGAAGAGCGGGACGCCGATGAAGCCGACGTCGTTGTTGATGTCGGCACCGTTGGTGTAAAGCCCGGTCATCGTCTGCCCGGTCAGGTTGGTGTGGGTGAGCACCGCGCCCTTGGGACGCCCGGTGGTGCCCGAGGTGTACATGATCAGGGCCGGCGCGTCGTCCGGGACGTCCACCGGCTCGGCCGCGTCGGCGGCCTCCTCGATCAGGTCTTCGTAGCCGAGCACGCTGTCGTCGCTCGAGCCTCCGGCCACGACGACGGTGCCAAGGAGCGGCTGGATGTCGCGGACATCGGTGGCCACCGGAGCGAGCACCGTTTCGGTGACCATTACCCGCGCTTCGCAGTCTTCGACCAGGAAACCGATCTCGGGCGGGGTGAGCCGGAAGTTCAGCGGAACCGCGATGGCCCCGAGCATGTTGGTGGCCAGCATCGCCTCGACGAACTCGGCGCGATTGAGCATCAGGATCATGACCCGGTCCCCGAAGCCGACCCCGCGCCGGCTTAGGGCACCGGCCAATGCGCTGACCCGACCGCGCAGGTCAGCCCAGGTCAAAGTCCGGCCCATGAACCGCAGCGCGACGGCTTGCGGCTGCATCAGCGCGTGCCGCTCGAGCTGGTTGACCCAGTTCTGCCGACGGGCCAGGTACGGCTGCTCAGTCGGGTGTGACGGCTGTGATGCTTGTGCCTCGTGGCTAGCAAGTTGCGCGGTCAACTAATACCTTCCCTTCACTCGCGCACCGCTTGCGACAGGTTGATATTTGATAAAACATAGTGTTGTGTGGGTCACACTATGGCCTTACCGCCCTGATGACAAGCCCCGATGCGCTCTGAAAACGCCCTGAAAACGCCCCCGAAAGCCCTGGCAACCGACGTGAACTTACCGCTATCTACGCGAACCCACGGCAGGCGGCGGCAGCTGCGCCGGGCGCAGCTGTCGGACGAGGTCGCGGGCCATCTGCGGGCGGCAATCATGTCGGGGAGGTTGCGCCCGGGAACATTTATCCGCCTCGACGAGACCGCGGCCGAACTCGGGGTCAGCGTGACGCCGGTGCGTGAGGCCCTGCTGAAGCTTCGTGGTGAGGGCATGGTGCAGCTGGAGCCGCACCGCGGCCACGTCGTGCTGCCGTTGACCCGCCAGGACATCGAGGACATCTTCTGGCTGCAGGCCACGATCGCCCGGGAACTGGCCGCCGCGGCCACCGACCACATCACCGACGTCGAAATCGACGAGCTGGAACGCATCAACAATTCACTCGAGGCGGCCGTCGGGTCCAGCGATCCCGAAACCATCGCCGGCATCGAGTTCTCGTTCCATCGCGTCTTCAACCAGGCCAGCCGGCGGATCAAGTTGGCCTGGTTCCTGCTCAACGCCGCCCGGTATATGCCAGTGCTGGTGTACGCCGGCGATCCACAGTGGGGTTTGGCCGCGGTCGACAATCACCGGCAGCTGATCGCCGCGCTGCGCCGGCGCGATACGCCCGCGGTGATCGAGCACACGGTCTGGCAATTCACCGACGCCGCCCAGCGGCTCACCGACATGCTGGACGGGGCGGGGATTTTCGGATAACCAGGCGGTTCGCCCTAGTTGGCGGCCAGCTGTTCGGCGCGCAGCTTGAGGCTCTCCGCCAAGTGATCCAGCACGTTGTTCAGCATCGACTTCACCAGCGGCGCGGGCACCGGCAGCGACGGTTCCACGTCGATGTCAACGGTCAGCAAGCTCGAGGTGCCGGTTTCCACCACGCTGAACAGCTGCTCCTGCTTCTTGAACAGCTCGCCCTGCTGCATGACGGTCTGGATCTGGTTCGGTCCCGGGTAGTACACCGCCTGGATGTAGGTTCCCTCGAAGCCTTGGTAACCGGCGTCCAGGCGCAACTGACTGGGCCGGCCGTCGTCATAGCGCGCAAGCACCCAGCAGCCCTTGACCCCGTCACTCCACTCCGGGTATTGCTCGAAATCCGCGACGATCGCCATGATCGCGGCGGCGTCGGCGCCGACCTCTACGGTCTTGCTCAAAACGGGCATGGGCGAAGCATAACCGGGTAAGCGAAAGTCCCAGCGCAGGGCGCTATCTCGGCCAATCTCTAGGCAGATTCCGCGACACAGGCCGTCGATAGCAAGGACCGGATGGGGTCGGGAATTCCGACGGGTTTGCGGCTGGTCCGGTCGACGTAGACGTGCACCCAATGTCCGAGCGCGGTGACCGGCAGCGACGCCTGGCCCTCTTTCGGGCCCTCTTTCGACTCGAACACGCCGAGCCGGTACGTGACGCTGCTGCGGCCCAGCCGTGTCACCGCCAGGCCTACCCGGAGGTCCTGCGGGAAGCTCAGTTCGGAGAAGTAGCGGCAGCCCGATTCGGCGACGATGCCCAGCGCGGGCATGGTGGTCGGGTCAAGCCCGGTGCCCAGGGCGATGAAGGCGTTGATCGCGGTGTCGAACAGCTGGTAGTAAACCGCGTTGTTGAGGTGGCCGAACATGTCGTTGTCGGCCCACCGAGTGCCCACCGGCCACAGCACCGGGAAGTCGCTGCTGGTGAGCTGCTCTGGTGGCGGCGGGATCGGCGTAGCCATGGTGGTATTCCAACATGTTTGGCCCGGCGCCCGGCTAGTCGCCGTAGAAGGCGCCCGTCAGGGCATTGCCTTGCAGCGTGAACAGTCGCTCGGAGGCCGACCAGTCGGGCAGCAGTGAATCGAAGCCATGGCAGGTGCGGGCAATCACGTGCAATTCAGTGGAGACCCCGGCGTGCAACAGCCGCAGCGCGTAGTCGATCGCCTCGTCGCGGAACGGATCGATCTCCGCGCAGGTGATCAAGGTTGTTGGCAAGCCGCGTAATTCGTCACGCCGCGCCGGCACGGCATCCGGTGATCCGGGCTCTTCGCCCAGGTAGTACTGCCACATCAGGGCCGCGGCCTCGCTGTCGAAGGCCGGGCTGGTGCGAAACTCCGCTTTCGACGCGGTGGCGCGATCGTCGAGCACCGGCTGATGCAGCAGTTGGAACACGACGGGCGGCAGCGATCCGTCGGCGGCACGTTGCGCCAGGGAGGCGGCCAGGGTGGCCCCGGCGCTGCTGCCCGCGACGGCCAGCCGCGCGGCATCGACACCCAGTTCCGCCGCATTGCCCGCCACCCAATTCAGCACCGCTGTCGCGTCATCGAGAGCGGCCGGGTAGGGGTGTTCCGGCGCCAGCCGGTAGTCGACCGACACCACTGTGCAGCGGCCGCGACGGGCGAGTTCCGCGCACTGCCGATGATCGGTGTCGAGGTTGCCCAGCGCGAATCCGCCCGCGTGGCAGTAGACGACCACCGGCGACGGCGACGGGCCGCCGCGATAAATGCGGACGCGAACTTGCCCGGATGCGCTGGCCACGTTGTCGTTCTCAATGTGCACGCCCGGCATCTCGGTGAGTTCGGCGGCCTCCCAGCGGCGCTGATCGAACGGAGCGCGCATGAGCCCGATCGCTTCCCGGGAGAAGGTCGTCCGGGTGGTCGCAATCGCGCGTAACACGGGATCGAGGCGCCGCGCGCCGTCCAATTCCGTCATCGACTCGTCCTGTTCGGCGCGATCAAAGCCTGGCTGCCCGGGACGGCCGCGGCCTGAGCCGGACGGCTGGAGAAGCTGAAGTCGGCAGGTTTGAACCTGCGCGTCATCTCCCAGAAGCTACGCGCGCTTCGGGGCCACTGCGTGACCACACGCCCATTCGGAGCGCGGAAGTAGTTGCTGCACTGGGTGGTCCACACGGTGCCGACCATCCACTGGTCGATCTTGGCGATGAACTGCGACAGCGCGGACGGCCGCACCGCCACATAGGTCTTGCCCTTGCGCCGCATGTACTTCAGTGCCCGCACGATGTAACGCGCCTGAGCTTCCAGCATGAAGATGACACTGTTGGAGCCGACATTCGTGTTTGGTCCGTAGAGCATGAAGAAGTTCGGGAATCCGGGAACTGCCATGCCGAGATAGGCATGCGCCCCTTCGCTCCAGACCTCGCGCAGCATCGTGCCGCCTTCTCCGGAAACATCGAGCTGTCCGAGGTAGTCGGCAGCGGCGTAACCGGTCGCGCACACCACGACGTCGACTTCGCGCTCGGTGCCGCCTTCGGTGACGAAGGATCGGTTCTTGAGATAGCGGGCCGGACTGGACACCACCTCGACGTTGGGCCGGGTCAGTGCCGGGAGGTAGTCCGACGAGAACACCAGTCGTTTACAGCCCATCGGGTGGCCCGGAGTCAGCTTGCGGCGCAATTCTTCGTCGGCGACCGTCTTTTCAAGCAGGCCACGCGCGATCGCGGTGAAATCCTGAGTCTTCTCGCTGCCGTGTTCGATCACCGAGGTGTTGGATTCGCTGCGCAACCACAACCGGGTCCGGTACAGCTTTTTGGCGAACGGCAGATGGGCGAAGAACCAGCGCTCCCGTCGCGTGTAATGCCGGTCTGGTTTGGGCAGAATCCACGTCGGTGAGCGCTGCACCGAATACACCTGGCCGGCCACCTTCGCGAGTTCGGGCACCAGCTGCGACGCCGTCGATCCGGTTCCCAACACGGCCACCCGCGCGCCCTCGAGGTCGACCCCATGGTCCCAGCGCGACGAGTGCATCACGGTTCCGGTGAACGGCTCCCGTTCGACGAGTTCCGGGAAAAGTGGCCGGGTGAATAGACCGACGGCGGATACCACGACATCGAAGCGGTGCCGTTCGCCGCCGGCGGTCGTCAGACACCACTGCTGGGAGTCTTCCTCCCAACGCGCCGTGTGGATTTCGGTGCGCAGTTTCAGGTGTGCCCGCAGCCCGTATTTGTCGGCGCAGCGCACAAAGTATTCAAGAATCTCGGGCTGCCCCGACCACAGCCGCGACCACTGCGAATTCAAGTCGAAGGAGAACGAATACAGATGCGACTTTACGTCGCACGCCAGGCCCGGATAGGTGTTGATCCGCCAGGTGCCGCCGACGTCGTCTTCGCGGTCGAAGATGGTGAAGTCATGAAAACCGGCACGGGACAGCAAGACTGCCAGCGCCAGGCCACCCGGGGGCGCCGATGATGGCGACCGACAAATTCGTTCTCATCGAATCTGCAGGCATTGCCCGCCATCGACGACCAGTTCCGAACCGGTGATGAACAACGCCGCGTCCGACACCAGGAAAGCCACCGCGTCGGCGATTTCGGTGGGCTGCCCCAGCCGCCCGAACATCGCTGTCGACGTCAGCCGGGTCTGCGTTGTCTCATCGAGCATCGAGGTCGCGATCGGTCCGGGGAACACCGCGTTGACCCGGATTCCGGACGGGCCGAGTTCGGCCGCCGCGGTTTGGGTCAGACCGCGAAGCGCCCACTTCGACGATCCGTACGCGCAGTGCGCGGGGAACGGGCGGATCGCCCCCGTGCTGCAAATGTTGACGATGGCAGCGTGTTTCGCCTCTCGCAACTGGGCGAGGGTGGCGCGCATGCCTAGGAATGCACCCAGACAGTTGACCCGCCAGGCGTTTTCGAAATCCTCGGCCGTCTCGTCGGCCAACGCTGCGCGGTGCAGCACTCCGGCGTTGTTGACCAGTGCGTTCAGCATCCCGAATCGGTCCACCGTTTTCTCGACGGCGGCCTCCCACTGCTGCGGGCTGGTCACGTCGAGCTCGATCGCGATCACCGCGTCGTCGCCCAAGTCATCGACCGCAGCGACGATGTCGTCGGCCCGCCGATCGCAGGCCGCCACGTAATACCCGTTGGCGCGAAGCCTTTTGACGATGGCCCAACCCTGGCCGCCTGCGGCGCCGGTGACGAGTGCGACGCTCATGATGACGGAACCTCCGGGCTATCGGACAGGCCGTGGCCGGTGATGAATTGGCAGCGCCGCCGCTGGAATCGCCAGTGCCCGTCGCGGCGGACCAGTTCGTCGTCGTACAGCGCGGGCCGCAGGTGTAGGTGCCGTCGCGGTGGCGTTGCGGACTTCGATGCGCGAGACCCCGGTCATATGCAGTCCGCGTGGCGCGTCACGAAACATCTTGGCGATCCCTTCCGGCCCGGCGAAAGTCCGTCCGTAGACCAGGAATTCCGCGTCGGCGGTGAACAACTGCACGCACGCGTCGATGTCGCCGGCGTCGAGGGCGAGCGCGTAGTCGGCTATCAGTTCGCGAACCGCCGTGTGGTCGTCGGTCACTGTCCTGTCGCCTCACGTAGGTGCTCGATCGCTCCGCGCCGCAATGCCTGCGATTCGGCGGCCAGGGTGATCATCGCAAAGCCGAGCTGCGCCATCGCGTGACCAGTCTTGCCCTCGCTGGCGTGAATCCCGGTGACCAGTCCGGCTTCGGTAGCGACGCGATGGATCTGCGCGATCGCGTCCAGCACTTCCGGGTGTCTGGTAGATCCCACGGGATCGACCCCCATCGAGATCGCCAGATCAGCGGGCCCGATATAGATTCCAGCCAGGCCGTCGACCGCGCAAATATCGGTGAGATTCTGCAGTGCCGCAGCGGTTTCGATCATCGCGAACACGCTCACCCGCGCCTCGTGAGCGGCGGGGTCGAGGCCCAGGCTGGCGCGCAGCGGGCCGAAACTGCGCCGGCCCGCCGGTGGGTACCGGGTAGCGGCCACCGCCGCGGCGGCCTGGTCCGCCGATTCGACCATCGCGACGAACACGGCGTCGGCGCCGGCGTCGAGCACCCGGCCGATCGGTGCCGGGTCGGCATTGGGCAGCCGCACCGCGGTCGCGATGGGCACCTGCTCGAGGCGCCGCAACATGCCGGCGATGTCAGCGTCGTCGAGGTATCCGTGCTGGGCGTCGAAGCCGACGTAGTCGTATCCGGCGCGCGCGAATTCTTCCGGCCCGATCAGCGTCGGGCCGGTGACCCAGCCACCCCATATCGGTGTCGTCTTGTGCAGGGCCTGCTGGAAGTTGCTCCGCGGCATCTGGGGCGTGCTCACTGCGCGATCGCGATCTTCACGCGTTCGGGAACCGGCCGGCCCGCCAGGTCGAACGCGCCCTGCACGTCGTCGACGCCGAAGGTGTGCGTGAGATAGCAGCCGAGCAGCTCGGGATGGTCCGCGGCGAACTTACCGGCGAGTTCGAGTGCCCGCCGCCGGTCAAGCGTCACACCGGATTTCAGGGTCAGGTTGTTGCGCAGCATGAGACGCATGCTAATCGGGTAGGCCTCGTCGTCGGCAACGCCGAAGTAGAAGACGGTGCCGCCCGGCGCCGCGGCTTCGATGGCGTGTCCCAGGGTGGCGACCTGATGGCCGACGGCCTCGATGACGATATCTGGGCGGTCGGCCGGCGCGAGTTGACTGACCCATCGGTCGCTGGTCGAGCGGACGACATCGTCTACACCGAATAGCGTTGCGAGGCTTCGGCGATCGATGGGGTCGACCCCGGTGACGCGGCGGGCACCGGCGGCCTTGGCGACATAGGAAAACAACAACCCGATCGAGCCCTGACCGATGATCGCGACATGACGCCCTGCCAGGTCGGGCAGTTGCTCGCAGGCATAGAGGACACAGGCCAGCGGCTGCAGGCCGACTGCCTGCGCGGGGGTGAGTACCGGGTCGTACGGCGCGAGGCCGTTGCCGTCGCTGACCACCCGCTCCATCACCCCGTCGAACCCCGAGGCCCAGCCCACCACGCGATCGCCGGGACGGTGCTGCCGATGCCGGCTGGCGATCACCTCGCCGGCCACCTCGTGGATCGGGAAGCCGTCCTTCTCGGCGGCGCTTGGTCCGTCGTCGCCCGGGAGTCTGCCCTTGGCTCCGCGAAAGCCCGGCAAATCACTGCCGCACACCCCGGCGGCCAAGAACCGCAGCAGCACCTGACCATCGGCCAGGCCGTCGGGGGTCTTGTCAGCGATCGACGTTCGCTCGAATACGTAGGGGGCGATGATCCGGTAGGACCACACGTCAGACCTCCACCGGGATCTGGTTCCATCCCCACTGGAAGCTGGACGGCAGCCGCTTGGCGGCGTCACCCTGGATCGCGTAGTCCGGCACCCGCCGCAGCCATTCGGTCAGCAGCACATCGATTTCCAGCCTGGCCAGGTGATAGCCGATGCAGAAATGCTGGCCGCGGCCGAACGCCAGCGACCGCTTGATGGGCCGATTCCAGCTGAACTCGTCGGGGTTCTCGTATTCCCGTTCGTCTCGGTTGGCCGAGGCCAGCAGGATGATGATGCGTTGACCCGGACTGAGCGTCTCGCCGTGAATATCGAAGGGTTTGCGCACAGTCCGGGCGAGCCACTGCGCCGGAGCGCAGTACCGGATCATCTCCTCCCGCGCGAGCGGGACATTGGTGGCCGGGTCGGCACGCACCGCGGCCAACTGATCCGGGCGCTTGCTGAGCTCCCAGAGCCCGTGCGCGACGATCTTGGGCACGGTCTCGGTGCCGCCGATGAAGATGCAGAGCATCTGGGTCGCGGCTTCGACGTCGTTCAGCGCGCTGCCATCCGGCAGCCGATAGCCCAGCAGGCCGTCAACTACGGGTAGCGCGTCCCCCGACGAGCCGGCACGGCGGCGCTCGACGACCGGCGTCAGGAACCCCAAGTAGTTGGGCCGGGCTTCGGCGGTGTCGACGCCCACACCCGGCTCGGCCAGACTGCCGGCGTTGACAGCCGCCAACACCTGCGGCGCGAGATCCTCTGGGAGACCGAGCAGTCCGCACACCATCGAGGCCGCCACGATCCCGCCGTACTCCTGGGTTAGGTCGAACGATCCTTGCGGCAGCAGCAGGTCGAGCCGCTGGTTGGCCAGCGCACGGATCCTGTCCGCCAGCCCGGCGACCGACCTGGGCCGCAACGGTGCCGAATGCGCCCGCCGGATCTCGCCGTACAGGTCGGCGTCGAACACCGCGTGAAATGGCAACGGATGCAACGGTGGATCTTCGACTGGCCCGGTGTTGTGCTTGCCCAGGACCGCCGTCGGCGGCAACGTACCCTCCGATGCGACGAACGTCCCGTCGTTGATCTCCAGCACTTTCCAGATGTCCTCGAAGCGGGACAGGGCGAAGGTATCCCACTGCGGCAGGTAGTACAGCGGATGGTCGTCGCGCAGAATTCGGTAGTACGGCAACGGGTTTGCCATCACCCGCGCATCGAAGGGGTCGTAGCTGAAGTCCACTGGTGCCTGCTGATCGGCAGCCACATGCGCCACCGGCGGTAGCGCCTGCAGAATCGGTCTTCCCAGCCGTCGCGCAATGCCGGCGCCACGCTCATCCAGGTGACGATCTCGGCGGGCGGGCTCTCCTTCCACGAGGGGTAGTGGTTGGCGAAGCATTCCCAGCCGCCTTCCAACGCCCAGTAATGGATGACCTCGTTGTAGCGGAAGGTGGTGGTGAAGGAACCCAGCCAGCGCTTGCCGGTGCGCTCCGACCATGGGACATAGAGGCGTTCCAGCTCGCGGATGTAGTCGTCTTGCCGTCCCGGCTTGGTTTGCATGATCTCCTGAATCACCAGCGGCGCAGCAAAATTAGCCTCGCGAAGCTGGGTCAGGGTTTTGTTGCTGGGCCCGGGGTACATGATTCGCCCTTCCCCCGAGGCGCCGATCTCGGCGAGAAACGCCGACCACTTGCCGGCCGCGGCCTCGTGACTGCCACCGCGTGCCTGGGCCGCCCCGATCCTGGCATAGTCGGCGAATCCGTCGATTTCCCAGATGACCGTCGCCGGTGGCCAATGACCGTTGTAGGGCGTGGATTCCCAGATCGCGAACAGCCGGGCGCCGAGCTCGTCCATCATCGGCTGGTAGATATCGGCAAAAGCCTCAGTGAAACGGTCCCCTTGCCCGGAGCCCAGCGAGATTGTCTCGTGCAGGTAGAGCAGGGTGTTGCCGTGATACTTCTTCATCAGTCGAGCCGCACCAGCTCTGAATCGACGCGCGCACAGCTCGCCTCACACAACAGTGTCTCGGTCGGTTCGACTGAGGTAACCGGGATCCCCGCTGCCGCAAGGGCATAGCCCTTGAACTTGCGCGCCGCCGCGCTGAGCACGTGCTGCCCTCGGGTCATCCCGCGGTTCACTCCCAACGGCCACCCGTCGCCCCACAGCGTGACTTCGGTCAACCGATCGTCCAGCGATTTGAGCACCTTGTCACGTACCCGATCGTCCGCGGTGAACGCCTCGGCGCTGACAGCCAGCGTTTGGCTCGTCGAGCCCAGCGCGGTCGGGACGAACTCCGATTCGGTGTTCACCACCGCGACCCCGAGGATGCGCAGCGATCGGGTGTCATCGTTGCCCGGCAGCAGTACGGTCACTTCCCACCCGGCCATCACCCGGTCGTAGAGCCATCCCCCGGCCGAGCGCACGACATCGACGGCGCTGCCGGCAACCACGTCCAGCCGATATCGCAGACACTCACCGTTTGCTCCGGCGGCGGCGACCCGCGCGCTCTCGGCGATGTCGAACGTCGGAGCGACCATCAAATCCATTCCTCACCGCGACACTGCGGAGTGCATTGGTTCCTAGGCATCCAGCTGCAGCGCTTGTCATGGGCTTTCTCAAGGGCTGAAGCCGCCTCACGCAACGGGTGACGCAGCCCATCGCACAGCGTGACACTTTTGCCGAAATTTGTAAAGCTTCTCCCGAGCGGTCAGGGGTCGCGGCGCGCCTTCAGCTCGGCCAGAATTTCGTCGGTGTGCTGCCCCAGTTCGGGTGCCACCGAGCGGGGCGCCCACGGGGTGCCGTGGAAATCCGCCGGGGTGGCCACCATCGAGACACCGGCTTCTCCGTCGGGCACATCGACGATGCCGCCCGCGGCGTGGAATTGCTCGTCGGCCACGACATCTTCGATCGAGTTGATCGGCGACCAGAAGAAATCCGATTCGGCCGCAAAGGCCTGCGCCCATTCGTCCAGCGTGCGGGTCGCGAAGATCTCGTCCAGCTCGGCGATGAGCGCCACCCCATTGACGGCGCGGGCGCGGGCATCGCTGAACCGCGGGTCATCGAGCCATTCGGGACGGCCGACGACGCGGCACAGCGGAGGCCAGTGCCGGTCGCCTTCGAGACCGACGATCCAGAATCGTCGCCCGTCGCCGGCGGCGTAGTTGTTCATGCACGGGTTGCCCATCGTCTCGCGTTCCCCAATCGCGATCGGCTGGCCGGTCAGGAGATAGGTATTGAGATCGAAGCTCACGGTGTAGGCACCCTGGCGATACAGCGAGGTCGTTACCAGCTGACCGGTGCCGGTGCGTTCGCGGGCAAGCAGCGCCGCGCAGATGGCCGCGGCCAGGGTCATGCCGGCCGCGTGGTCACCCATGCCGCCGCGCTGAAACGGCGGCGTGTGGCCGGGCCGAGTGAGCAGGTGGGCCACCCCGGCGCGGGACCAGAACGCGGCCACGTCGTAGGCAGCCCGGTCGGCATCCGGACCGGTTTGGCCGTATCCGGTGATCAGGCCGTACACCAGGCGAGGGTTGTGCGTGGACAGCGACTCGAAGTCCAGGCCGAGGCGTTGCAGCGCGCCGGGGCGGACGTTGGTCACGAAAACGTCTGCGTCGGCCAGCAATTCGAAGGCGGTATCGCGGCCCTCGTCGGTGGTGAGGTCCAGCGCGATGCTGCGCTTGGAGCGGTTGTCCATTTCGAACGGCGGGTTGACCCCGAGATCACAGCCGAGCATCCGGCCGAACATCCGCCCCGGATCACCGGCCGGCGCCTCGATCTTGATGACGTCGGCGCCCCAGTCGGCCAGGATGCCGCTGGCGGCCGGGCCGGCCACCCACACTCCGAGCTCGACGATTTTGATGCCTGCTACCGGTCCTGCCATGGGTACGTTCCTACTCCGCACTGCTACCGCGTGTTGTTCCTGGGCCACCGGGTTGACGTCCGCAAGCGGCGGTGCACTGAGGTTTTCGAGCGTGCACTGAGGTTTTCGAGTGTGCACTGAGGGTGCAGTCCGGCCCCAGATGCCGCCCTGCGCGCACGCTCAAAACCCTCAGCGCACAACACCCGAACGCCATAGGCCCAAGTGTTATTCGGCTTTGAGCGGCGCGACACGGTGATCGAGTTGCGCGGCTAGCGGCCCGGCAATCCGAAGGTGGTTGGTACCGCGGGACCAGCCCCGCCGGGCAAAAACGGAATCGCCGGGCCGGGGTTGGTCATGGGCAACTGGCCCGGAATAGGCAGGCCGTTGCCACCACCTATGCCTGGCAGCGGGAAAGGCATTTTTCCGTTGGCAACCGATGCCATCATGCCCGGGCACTCCATCTGTATCGCCATACTGGCGACAAGTCCCGCCATGCCCGGCGAAAGGCCGGATTTTCCGGAAAATTGCGACATCACCGACGCGAGCGTCGCGCCGGGCTTCACCAACATTGGACAGATCGACTGCCCGATCCCGGTGAGGGAGCTGGTGACTGAGCCATTGGGTGGGTCCGCATGCCCAGCCGGTGCTGTTGCTCCGGCGGTGAGGACTCCCACCGTAACCACGAGGGGTCGAAGCACCGTCGAAGCCACATTGCTTCGACCCACCCGCACCTCTGCTGGGCGAACCCGTGAGGCGCTGCGGACTGTGTCAATCCTTTTGCGGTACATCGTCAGGGCGGTCATTGATCTCCTGGGTGGTGGCGGAAGTGCACAAGTTGCACTCATTTCACTTTGATAACAATGGGCCCCTTTTGTCACTTTTACGACACGATTAGGTCAAGCTTTGTGATCTGGCCGTTTCCTTACCGTTGCCTCAATTACGCGCTGCGAAGCTTCGACGTTTGCTATCAGCCCGGTCTCCAGTTCTTAGTGGGGTCAACGCCTACCGGGGTGATGTGACCGGGTAGCGGACTAGGCCCCTGATCTGCCCACCGATGATTCTCTGCTGCCCGATGTATCGGAATACCTGCGGGCACCGTGCGACGGCTGGCCGCGGTAAGCCCACCAACACATGCGGCCTACCGACACCGAAACCAGCGGAAAGGAGATCGTCATCGTGGTGACAATCTCAGGCAGATCGGTTCTGATTACCGGAGGCAATCGCGGTATTGGGCGCGTGCTGGCCGAGGAGGCCCTGAAAAGGGGAGCCGGCCGGGTGTACGTCGGCACCCGAAAACCCCTGTCCGCCAACGGTGATCCCCGTGTGACGCCCTTGGCCCTAGAGATCACCGACGGCGCGGATATTCAGCAGGCCGTGGACACGGTCGGTTCTCTCGACATCTTGATCAACAATGCCGGTCTGGCGCTTTACGATGATTTGAGCGATCCTTCCGCGCTCCAACGGCACCTTGAAGTCAATCTTTTCGGCACCTACGCCATGATCCAGGCATTCCTGCCGGCGCTGGCTCACTCCGGGCGATCGATCGTCAACAATCTGTCGCTAAATGCGTTGGCCCCCTTGCCACTCATTCCGGCCTACTCCATCTCCAAAGCTGCCGCGTTCTCCCTGACACAGTCGCTGCGCGTCATCCTGGCCGGACACGGCGTGCGGGTCCATGCGGTGCTGACCGGTCCCGTGGATACAGATATGACTCGAGGCCTCGAAATACCCAAGGCCACTCCACAATCCGTGGCACAGGGCATCTTCGACGGGGTGCAAAACGACGACGACGAGATCTTCCCCGATCCGATGTCGCGGTCGTTGGCGACGAGCTGGCACGATGGCGCCGCCAAGGTGCTCGAGCACCAGTACGCGACGCTGCTCGCGCAGGCAGAGTCGGCTATCGGCTAAGCGTGCGTGCCGAATTCGGCTCGACCCTTCAAAATCACGCACTACGACACGTCAGCTCGCCAGCTGATCGCGTTGCACGAAAGCCGTCGTGGTCGAACTCGGCGCGGTTGGCATTGACATAGTCGGCCACCGCCATCGGCTTGTGCCCACTGATCACCTCGACCAGGTTGTTCTCCCCGGAGAAGATGCCGTCTTGGTAGTCCTGCGCGACGCTGCTGATGTGTTGCACGAAGAATTCCGGCCTGCCCTGGGCAGTGAGGGCGGCGGCAAAGCTCGGGATCGTGATCGGCTCGTAGCGGACCGGCATGCCGAGTGTCTCGGCGATTTCGTCCGCGATGCCGTAGTGGTCGAGTTCCCGGGCGCCGACAAGCGGGTAGATCTGGCGGTCGTGGGGTGCGGGGTTTTGCAGGACGGCGGCGA
This sequence comes from uncultured Actinomycetota bacterium, assembly GCA_963712615.1. Classification (GTDB taxonomy): domain Bacteria; phylum Actinomycetota; class Actinomycetes; order Mycobacteriales; family Mycobacteriaceae; genus Mycobacterium. The sequence goes on along the minus strand of CAVQIO010000002.1, from coordinate 4,069,199 downwards.
TCACCCGGGCCTGGTCGTGTCCGGAGACGGGGGCGTGGCGTCCATTGCCGAAGGGCAGCCGCAGCACGCCCTCGTTGTCGTCGCGCTGCCATTGCCATTTCAGCCACTCGGCGAAGAAGGTCGGGCGCAGGTGAGTGGTGATGAATGCCGAGCGATCCAGCAGCCGCTCGGCTATCCAATGCTGCTGAGCGGCATTGCTTTTCGCCTCCCGGCGGGCCGATATCTGCGACATGTTGACCACGGCGCTGACGCCGGCCTCGCTGGCGGCCTGGGCGAAGATCGCAGTGGCAGGCAACAGGCTGCCCGGGGCAATCGGGTAGCAGAAATAGGCGGCGCTGACACCGGCCAGGGCCGAGCTGACGGCATGGAAGTTCAGCAGGTCGCCCTCGACGACCTCGGCGCCGAGGGCCGCCAGCGCCTCGGAGCGGTCGTCGATGCGGTGCACAAGGGCGCGCACCCGATGGCCGGCCTCGCGCAGGATTTTGACGGTGGGCGCTCCGGCGTTGCCGGCTGGCGCGGTGATCAGGAACAGCTTGTCGGTCGACATCTCGTCTCCTTGCAATTTATCGGGGCGAGCATCGGTAGCCGCGACGGTGACGCCGTCTAGCTGACTAACGATGTCGTTAGTACGATCAAACCACTGTATGCTGACTAACGCAAGCGTTAGCCATAGGAGTTTGGATGGAGTTCGAGAAGCGGCTGCAGGACCGCCAGCAATGGTCGATCAGGGATCGCTGTTCGATGTCGAAAGTGCTCGAGTTGTTCAGCACCAAGACCACCTTCCAGATCCTGCGCGAATTGTTCTTCGGCACCACACGATTCGAGGACTTCGTGGAGCGGATCGGAACCTCGGCACCGGCAGTGTCGCGGGCGCTCAAGCAACTCGAGTCGGCGCAGATCGTCATCCGCGTTCCGTATCAGGAGCCGGGAAGCCGCGCCCGGGACGAGTACCGGCTGACCGAGGCGGGGGAGGATCTGTTGCCGCTGTTCATGTCCCTGGTGCAGTGGGGCGACACCTACCTGCAGGACGGACCGGCACCGCTGTCGTTCGTCGATACCGCCACCGGCCAACCCTTGGCGGTTCGGGTGACCCCCGAGACCGACGCCCCGAAGAAGCGTTCGGCAGACATCGAGGTGCGAGGCATAGGTGCCGCACGACGGCGTTAACCTGGCACCATGACTCTGGTCGCCGGACGTGGACCGCTCAGCAGCGATCCGGCCGGGCGGTTCTCTCCCCCGCTGCTTGCCGACGTCGTCTACATCGAGCCGCATCCGCGCCGCATCCAGGCGTTCCTGGACGGGCGCCCGGTGATCGACACCGAGCAGGTGCTGATGGTGCACCGGCAGGGTCGCCCGCTGAGCTACCTGTTCCGGGCCGACGAAGTGGGTGACCTGCCGGCCGAACCCGAGCCGGAAGCACCGGGCTTCGTCCACGTGCCGTGGGACGCCGTCGATACCTGGCTGGAGGAAGGCCGCGAACTCGTTCACTACCCACCGAATCCGTATCACCGCATCGACTGCCGGCCCACATCGCGCCACCTGCGCGTCGCGGCGGCAGGCACCACGCTGGTGGACTCACACGACACGGTGATTCTTTTCGAAACCGCATTGCAGCCAAGGCTTTACGTCAACGCCGCGCAGGTGCGCACCGATCTGCTGCGGCGCTCGCAGACATCGAGCTACTGCAACTACAAAGGCTTCGCTACGTATTGGTCCGTCGCCATCGACGATCACATTGTCGACGACATCGCCTGGAGCTATCCGGACCCGCCCCCGGAAAGCCGTCCTATCAAAGGCTTTCTGAGTTTCGACGACGCACGTGTGGACGTGCTGGCCGACCTCCCGCTCAGCCGCCGTAGCTAGGGCGGCCGAGCTTGAGCTCGTGCTGTGCGATCATGTTGCGGAAGACCTCCATCGTGCCGCCGTAGATGCCGGCGGGCACGCCGTGCCGGAAGATGAACTCGACAGCGCCGTCGTCCGCGGAACCCGTTGTATCGGTGGGCAATGCCGATGCCGCCCCCAGCATGTCCATCAATTCGGGCGAGACGTCACGCATGGTCTGAATGAGCGCCACACGTCCATACATTCCGGGAGTCGACACCGCCGCCTCGATGCGGGCGAGGCTGCGCCCCAGCCGGTATTTCATCGACTCGTCATCGATCGGGCGCCGCCCGTCGGTATCCGGCGTGGACAGGATCGCCGCGACTCCGTCGGCCGCCTCGGCCATCAGGTGGCCGTGCTCCGACATCATCGAAATATTCTGCAGGCCATGGTCTTCGGGATCAGTGATGCCGTGTTCCGCGTCGAGGGCGAACCGCATCACCGTCCAGCCGCCGTTGACCTCACCGATGCGGTAGCGGTCATCGACGCGTACGTCGCTGTAGTACACGATGTTGGTGCGATCGCCGTCGAGCGTGCGGATGCCCTGGATCTCGATGCCCGGGGAATCCAGCGGCACCAGAAACATGGTCAGGTTCTTGTGTTTACGTCCCTGCGGATCGGTGTTGGTGAGCAGGAAGACATATTTGGCGTTCTGTGCGTTGGAGGTAAACATCTTGGAGCCATTAATGACCCATCCGTCGCCGTCGCGCACCGCGCGGGTCTTGCAGGTGGCGACGTCGGAGCCGCCCTCGGGCTCGGTGTAGCCCAGGCACAACCGGATTTCACCGGACAGCACACCCGGCAGTACCGCGTCGACGAGTTCCGCCGGCCCGAATTGCTGCACCAATTTCGCGACGACCGCTGTGGTGCCCCAGTGAAACCACGGCGTGTGCGCACGACCGATCTCGAGGTGGAAGATACGCCGGCGCACCGGAGTGAATCCCCCCTCGGACTCAAGCTTGAAATCCGAGGTCAGATAACCCCCTTCACCCAGTGCCAAATGCACTTGCTCACTGAAGTTTTCGCCTGTCTCACGATCACGCCGAAGGACATCCTCGGTGACGTGTTCAGCGACGAACGCCCGGGTCTGCTCGCAGAAGGCCTGGTCCTCGGGGGAAAGCGCGACAGGGGAAAAATCCATTGACCGTGGCCAATCCGACTAAGCCGCGTCGACCACGAGAGTACGGAAACGGTCGAGGGTCTCCAGTGCGTGCGTCATGCTGTCGCCGGGCAGATGCACGCTCACCCAGGTGACCCCGAGCTTGGCGAGATTGTCCAGACCTTCGAGGTAGGCGTCGGCGTTGAACGCGTCGTCGGTCGGGCTGCCTCCTTCGAAGTTCGTAAAGGTGATGTCGATCGCCGACCAGTCTCTGCCGGCCGCATCGCACCGGCGCCGAAGATCCTCGATGCCGTCGGTGAGCTTCTGCACCGAGTCGATGGCGGCCGTGCCGGCGGTCTGCGCCAGTTGAGGCGGGGCAGGGAAGGGACACCAGCCATCGCCGTACTGCGCAACCCGCTGACGGGAAGCCGTGGTGTTACCGCCGATCCAGATCGGTGGATGCGGACTGCTGACCGGCCGAGGATGCGCGGTGATACCCCGGGCGCTGAAATGCTTTCCCTCGAAGGAAATGTCGTCGCCGGTCCAGATCGCCCGAATGACTTGCAGGGCTTCCTCGAACAGCTCGGCGCGCTCGTCGTAACTGACACCCAGCGCCGCGAACTCACGCTTGAGGTAGCCCACGCCCACCGCAAGCGTGAAGCGGCCGCCCGAGAGCAGGTCCAGGGTCGCGCCGGACTTGGCTACCACGAACGGGTTTCGATACGGCAGCACCACGATGTTGGGAATCAGCCGCAATGTGGACGTGGTGGCCGCCGCGAAACCCAGTGCGACGAAAGGATCTAACGCGTCGTGCCCACCGGCCTCCAGCCATCGCTGCGAGGGTGCGGGGTGATCGGTGAGGCCGAAACCATGAATGCCGGCCGCTTCGGCGGCCGCGGCCACCTTCCCGATGCCGACCCCGCTGACCAGCTCGGGGTTGTAGGGATGGCTGTGCATCGGGTGCGTGATGGTGAAGTACATGGCTGCTAGAACCGTGCGCGCGAGTCGATCGACGTGTCGGTGGTGCGCAGCGGACGGATCAGCGCTTCCTGGGCGAAGGAGGCCAGTAGCTCGCCTTCCTCCGAGTGCACGGCGCCGCGCACATACGACATGCCCGCGCCGACCTGTGTGCTCTCGTGCGTGTAGAGCAGCCATCCACCCCAGCGCACCGGTTCGTGGAACGCCACGGAGATGCTCATCGGCGCGGTGGACACGGTCAGGTGTGCCTGGCTGGTGCCGATACCCGGGTGCGCCCGCATGGTGGTGGAAATCCCCAGGTGGCCGGTGAAGTAGGCGAGCAGCGCCTTGGCCAGATCGTCCCGGGCCGGGATCGGGTCGTAGTGCAGCCACGCGTAAAGCTCCGGCGGTCCGACCTCGTCGGGGCTGTTGACATCGACGACGTCGACCAGGCGCAGCTCTCGCCCGATCATCGGCATCGCGGCGTGGTTGGCGTCGGCGGGCGCGGCCACGGCGGGGCGCGGCAGGTGGTGCCGAATGACATCGTCGGTCGGCACGTCGGCCAGCACGGTGATGCTCAGGCAGCGCCGCCCGTTCTGATGGACGGCAACGATCGCGGTCGCGGTGGACCGGCCCTCGGATACGACGTCGAGGACGAGTTCGATCGGCGGGCCGACGACCACTGCACGGGAGAACACCGCGTGCACCGAGCGCACCGACTTGTCCGGGAATCGCTTGGCCACGGCGGCAATCGCCTGGGCGAGCACCTGGGTGCCTTCCACCACCTGGCGTTCATCGGCACCGGCGATGCCGGTGACGCCGGTGTACCGGTCGTCGCCGTCGGCCTGCACGTCAAACAGATCCAGCAGGCCCTCAACCGTCCACTCAGTCTGCTCAGATTCCGTGGTCAAAATCCGGTCCGCCTCTCGCACCAGCAGCTTTGGCTCAGCGTGACACTTTGAGCATGATTTGTAAAGCTTGGCTAACAAGGCTGCGGCCAGCACCGCGCACAAGTCCTGAACGGGCCGATGGAAAGCGGAGAACGGCAACGTAATTGGACATCGTGGCGAGCGCGCCAGAGACGCCTTCACCCAGTCCGCCGAGACGTGTACGACTTCGTCACCAACCCGCAAAACTCCGACGCTGTCCGATCGGCGCTTCGAGCAGGCCAACCCGGCGAGGACCGACGCCCATCGCGCGACCGTCGCACGTGATGGGCCAGATTGACACCAGCGCAGGCGTTGCATGACACTTTTGCGGCGTTTTGTAAAGGCGTGAGCCGATGATCCCCGAGCCGCTGACCAACGGGTTTTGCTTCGGTGAGGGCCCTCGCTGGTTCGAGGGCCTGCTGTGGTTCTCCGACATGCTGGGCGAAGCGGTACACACCTCGACCCTGGGCGGGTCGCTGACCACGTTGCCGCTGCCCGGGCATTCCCCGTCGGGCCTGGGGTTCCGCCCCGACGGATCATTGCTGATCGCCTCCACCGAGGACCGGCAGATGCTGCGGTACGACGGAGAGACCGTCGTCAAGATCGCCGATCTCGCGGCCCTGGTCCCGGCCAGCCTCGGCGACATGGTCGTCGACGCGGCGGGGCGCGCCTACATCGGGTCCCAGGCGTTTTCCGGCGGCGTGATCGTGCGCCTCGATCCCGACGACAGCGCCAGCGTCGTCGCCGAGGATCTCGACTTTCCCAACGGAATGGTGATCACGCCGGATGGAAAGACCTTGATCGTCGCCGAATCGGTCGGCCGGCGCCTCACCGCGTTCACCATCGACGACGACGGCGAGCTGGGTGAGCGGCGGGTCTTCGCCGACGGTCTGGACGGGCCGCCCGACGGCATCGCTCTGGACGCCGAAGGCGGCGTGTGGACGTCGATGACGCTGGCTCACCAGTTTGAACGGATCACCGAGGGCGGCGCTGTGACCGACCGCATCGACATCGGCGAGCGCGTCGCCATCGCCTGCGCGCTCGGCGGTCCCGAACGCCGCATCCTGTTTCTGCTGTCGAGCACCGACGCCTATCCTCAGCGCCTGGTGGGTACCTGGCTCTCCCAGCTGGACGCCGTGCAGGTTGCCACGCCCGGCGCCGGACTGCCCTGAGATCCCCGAGAGGTAGACACGTGACCGACTCCTATTACGAGCTGATCAACGACGCCAGCACCCCCGGCGACAATTACCCGAAGTGCGAGAAGTTCCGGGCGACCGACTTGGCCCGCGGCACCTGGTCGGCGTCGATCCAGCACGGCGGTCCGGTGTCGGCGCTGCTGGGCCGGGCGCTGCAACGGTGCGAGCAGCGCGAGGACACCCGGCCGTCCCGGGTCGTGATCGACCTGCTGGGCGGGGTGCCGGCCGAGGGAGATCTTTGGGTCCGCTCGGAGCTACAGCGCGGCGGCAAGCAGATCGAACTGATCAGCGCGGAGATGCTGGCCCTGGGCCCCGATGGCCAGCCCCGCCCGGTCGCCCGCGCCAGTGGTTGGCGGCTGCAGCAGCAGGACACCGAGGCGGTCGCTCACGCGGCCGCGGAGCTGCCCCGGCCGAGGACGACCGACGCCCGCGACCGCAGTCTCAAGGCACGGGAGTGGGACCGCAACTACGTACACAGCCTGGAGTGGCTCTGGCTGACGAAACCGCTCACCCCGGGCCCCGGCGAATCGTGGATCAAGCCGACCGCAGACGTGGTCAAGGGCGAGAGCATGACGCAGCTGGAACGGCTGTTCGCGGTGGCCGACTGCGCCAACGGCATCGGCAGCAAGCTCGACATCACCAAGTGGACGTTTTTGAACACCGATCTGGCGGTCCATGTGTTCCGCGTCCCCGACGGTGAATGGGTCGGCATTCGCGCGGAAACCAGCTACGGACCGGACGGCATCGGGACGACGATCGGCACGCTTTTTGACCAGCACGGCGCAGTCGGCGCCATCCAGCAATCGGTGCTGGTGCGCCGCCGACCCGAGTCAGCCTGACGTGGGAGCGGCAGAAACGTGGCTAGTTCGGCAATACTTCGTAAAGTCTCAGGTATGACCCAGCCGGGGCGGGCGACGACCATGACCGAGACTGACACCTCGACACGTCAGCGGATTCTTCTGGCGACCGCCGAGGTCCTCGGACGAAACGGCAAAACAAAACTCAGCCTGTCCGAAGTTGCCACCCAAGCCGGGGTCTCGCGCCCCACGCTCTACCGCTGGTTCGCGTCCAAAGAGGAGTTGCTGTCGGCGTTCTCCCAATACGAGCGCCAGCTCTTCGAAAGCGGCTTGGTCAAAGCGACCGCGGGACTCAAAGGCATCGAGAAGCTGGACGCCGTGCTGCGATTCATCGTCGAGTACCAACATTCGTATTCGAGCGTGCGCATGGTCGATGTCGAACCCGAGCACACCATCGCCCAGTTCGCCCACGTCATCCCGCAGATGCGCGACGGCCTGCAGCGCCACCTGCCCGGACCCAACGCCGCGGTGAAGGCGGCGACGGTGATCCGGATCGCCATCTCGCACTACATCGTCCGTAGCGACGACGCCGACCAGTTCCTGGCGCAGCTGCGCCACGCCGTTGGCATCAAGGCACAGGGCTGACTAACTGTCCCGCGAAACTGTATTCCGCTACGCGTTTCCCGAGAGGACCCGTCGTGGAATACAGTTTCGCGGCAGAAGACTAGTCGAACAGCACCGCCGCGTTGAGGTAGCCGGTCGGGTCCAGCGCGGTTTTGACCGTCCGCATCGCGGCGATATCGGTTGTCTCCCTTGACATCCCGAGGTAGGAACGCTTACGGCTGCCGACCCCGTGTTCGGAGCTGACGTTGCCCCCGCACTGCGCGATCAAGTCCATCATCGGCCCGTACAACGCCTTCTCCTGATCGAGCGGCACTCGCAGCACGTTGAGGTGCAGATTGCCCTCACCGATGTGGCCGAACAGCAAGGGCACGGCGTCGGGGACCCGCTCACCAATCAATGCGACAGCATCCGCGGCGAACCCGGCAATCGCGGCCAGGGGCAACGACACGTCGAATTTCAGCGGCGGCCCGTACACGCCGAGTACCTCTGCCAGCGATTCGCGAACACGCCATAGTCGTTGCTGCGCAGCAACATCCACGCCTACCGCCGGCTCGGCACACATCGGCGCGTCGGTGAGCAGGTCGGCGAGCCGATCGGTCTGATCGTGATCGGCAGCCAGCTCCACCAGCAGTAGCCAGTCCGCCTCGACCGGCGCGCGGACGCCGAGGTGCTCGGCGGTCAGCGCCCCGGCGCGGCCGTCGATCAGCTCCAGCGCGGCGATCCCGTCCACATCCCGGAATGTGCGGCCGGTGTCGATCAGAGCTTCGAGATCGGCGAAGCCGCAGACCGCGGTCACCCGATGCGACGGCGTGGGGTGCAGCCGCAGATCCAGCGCGGTGATGGCACCGAGAGTGCCCTCGGCCCCGACGAACAGTGCCGACATGTCGTATCCGGTGTTGTCGCTGCGCACCAGGCTGTGCCGGCGCAGCAGCGACCCGTCGGGCAGCGCCACATCCAGGCCGACGATCTGCTCGCCCATGTTCCCGTAGCGGACAGTGCGCAGGCCACCGGCGTTGGTCGAAGCCATGCCGCCGACAGTCGCGGTGTCGCGGGCGGCCAGGTCCACCCCGAACACCAGGCCCACCGCCATCGCGGCGTGTTGCACCGCGGTCAGCGTGGCTCCGGCACCGACCGTGATACGGCGCTCGACGGTGTCGACATCGCTTAGCGCACAAAGGCGTTCGGTGGACAACAACACGTCGTCGTGCTCGGGAACTGCGCCGGCCACCAGCGAGGTGCGACCGCCCTGCACGGTGACGTGGGCTCCGGCGTCACGGCACAACCGCAGTACCTCGGCCAGCTGCTCGGCCGAACCCGGCCGAACCAGCGCACTGGCGCGGCCCCGGTAGCGGCCGGTGTGGTCGACGCTGCGGCCGGCCAGTATGTCGGGGTCGGTGATGACGTGATTGGATCCGACAATATTTTTCAGGTCTGAAAGGCTGCCTGGCATGCTCGCGGTTATAGCACCCCGGACCGCGATGCTGGTCCAACGGTTCGGATGACAACGCGAGGAGTGCAGGTGGACAACCTCGACGAGGTGATCCGGGAACGCCGTTCGATCAGGATGTTTCTGCCTGATCGGCCGGTGGCCCGGGAATTGGTCGACGAAGCGGTCGACCTGGCGATTCGCGCACCGTCGAACTCGAACATTCAGCCATGGCATGTCGTGTTCGCATCCGGCCCGGCCCGGGACCGGCTGGTGGCAGCATTGCTCGAGGCGGCGCAGGCAGGCCCACCGAAAGTCCCGGAACTGCCCGAGCATTTCACGCACTTCCGCAGCGAAACGGGCAAGGTGGTCTACGGGTCGATGGGCATCGCGCGCGACGACCCCGAGGGCAGACGCGCTGCGGTGCTGCGTAATTGGGAGTTCTTCCGCGCCCCGTTGGCCGGGATCGTAAGCATGGATCGCGAACTAGGACTGGTCGACAGCCTCGGTGTCGGGATGTTCCTGCAGACGCTGGTGCTGGCGCTCACCGCGCGTGGGTTGGGCACCTGTGTGCAGGTGGCGATCGCGGGCTACCCCGAAATCATCCACCAACAGTTGGACATCGGAGAGCAGTTCACGATCCTGTGCGGTCTGTCGGTCGGCTACCCGGATCCGGACTTTCCCGCCAACAAGATCCGCATCGGCCGGCAACCAATCGAGAGGAACGTCGTGTTCGTCGAGGACTGAACGCCGCGCTCTAGAACTCCTTGTGGTTTACGTCGGTCACCAGCCCGCCGTCCATGACGAACTCGCTACCGGTGGAATAGGACGACTCGTCGCTGGCGAGGAACAACACAAACGTCGCGACCTCCCGCACCTCTCCGGGCCGGCCCAGCGGAATAGTGACCAAGTCTTCCGGCAGGTGCGAGGTCATCGGGGTGCGGATGAAACCCGGGTGTATCGAATTCACCCGGATGTTCAACGGCGCCAACTCCAACGCCGCCGACTTAGCCAGGCCACGCACCCCCCACTTGGACGCGACGTAGGGGTGCACGGCCGGCGCGCCACGCAGTCCCTCGATCGACGACACGTTGATGATCGAGCCACTCCCGGCCGCGGTCATCGAGTCGACCACCGCCCGCATGCCCAGGAACGTGCCGGTCAAGTTGACGTCAATCACCCTCTGCCACTTGGCCAGATCGAAATTCCTCAGTTGCCCGAGCGCGACCGTGCCGGCGTTGTTCACCAGCACGTTGAGCTTGCCGAACTCACTGGTGGCGGTCGCCACCGCGGCGTCCCACTGGTCGGGCTGTGTGACGTCGAGGTGCACGTAACGGGCGGACTCGCCGATCTCGTCGGCCAGCGCCTTGCCCTCGTCGTCGAGGATGTCGCCGATCACCACCTTGGCGCCCTCTTCCACGAGCAGGCGCGCGTCTTCGGCGCCCATCCCCCGGGCACCGCCACTGATCAGTGCAACTTTGCCGTCTACGCGTCCCACGTGGGTCTCCTTCGGTTTAGGTGGGCACCAAAGTGCTTGGTGTGTAAAGGCCTTTTCCGGTTACCAGCGGCAAATCGAGTGTGGTCCGGATGCCCGGAGGCGCCACGATCACCGCCGGGATGGCGTTGACGATGCGGCCCGCCGCGCCGGCGATCGCGGCGTGGTTGTGGTCGCCCTTGCGGCTGCTCGGAACGATGTCGACGGCATAGGACGGCTCGCCGGTGATCTCGACGCGGTACGAGCCGTCGCCCGCGGCGGGCTGCGGCAAATCGGGACGCAGGTCGGGCCGCAGCCGGGTGACGTGCTCGATGACGATGGCGGGGTGACCGTTGACCATGCCGCGGATCTCGAACTGCAGCACGGCCAGGGTGCCCTTGGCGACTCGGCCGACCGCGATGTCGAAATCTTCGGGCGCCGGTTCGCGCTGGTAGGACTCGATGATCTCGTCGACCTCAATGCCCAGTCCGGCCGCCAGCTGACGGATCGCGGTCCCCCACGCGATGCTGAGAATGCCCGGTTGCAGCAGCATCGGGATTTCGTCCAGGGGCTTGGCGAACCCCATGTAGTTCATCACCTCGATGCCGTTGTACGACACGTAGTCGTGAATCTCCATGCAGCGCACCTGCTCGATGCGCTGGCAGGTCCCGGCGAGTGCGAACGGGATCAGGTCGTTGGCGAATCCCGGGTCGACACCACTGATGAATATGCTCGAATTTCCTTGTTGAGCAGCGTCTTCCACGCGAGCGATGTACTTGTCGGGCATGACACCCCACGGGTGCTGCAGCAGCCCCGGCGACGATCCGACGACGTTGACGCCGGCAGCCAGGATGCGCATGACGTCAGCCATCGCGTCGGGCAGCCGGGTGTCGCCCATCGCGCAATAGACGACGCAGTCGGGCTTGGCGGCCAGAATGGCGTCCAGGTCACTGATGGCCGCGATTCCCGTGACGGTCCTGGCGTCCAGGCCGACCCCGCACAGTTCCCCCGCGTCCTTGCCCACCTTCTCCGGTGTGGACACGCACACGCCCGTCAGTTCGAACTGCGGATTGGTGATCAGTTCGGCCAGGGCCAGCCCTCCGACGTTTCCGGTACCGACGTGCGCGACGCGGATCGCCATCTTCAGTCTCCGTCCCTTGCAGCCTGGAAAACTTTTCTAGACACTAGTCCATAACTTCCGGGGCGCCTACAGGCCGGAGTCAACTCCGGCCAGGCAGAATGAACGCCTATGACTCAGCGCGAAGATGTCCAATTCACCTCTGGTGACGACCGGATCAGCGCGTGGCTCTATCGGCCCGCGGGCAGCGCCGCCGCACCGCTCTTGGTGATGGCGCACGGATTGGGCGCGGTGCGCACCATGCGACTCGACGCCTACGCGGAGCGGTTCGGCGCGGCCGGCTACGCCTGCCTGGTCTTCGACTACCGCAACTTCGGCGACAGCGAGGGTCAGCCGCGCCAAGTCCTCGACATCGACCTGCAGCTCGCGGACTGGGCCGCGGCCGTGGCCTATGCCCGCACCCTTGACGGCATCGACCGCGATCGAATCGGATTGTGGGGCACGTCTTTTGCGGGCGGTCATGTGATCACCACGGCCGCCCGGCTGCCGGGTATCGCCGCCGTCATCGCCCAATGCCCGTTTACCGACGGCATCGCGTCGGGGCGCACGATCTCCAACCCGTTGGCCACCGCGCGCATCGCCGCGCGGGCGCTCCGCGACGTTGTCGGCGCGCGGCTGGGGCGGTCCCCGGTGATGATCGCCACCGCGGGCAAGCCCGGTGACATCGCGCTGATGAATACGCCCGACGCCTACCCGGGCTACCTGCGACTGGTTCCCGACGGCGTCGAAGTGCGCAACGAGATCGCCGCACGCATCGCGTTGAAGGTCTTCACCTACCGGCCCGGCCTGCTCACCCCGAAGATCGGCTGCCCGATCCTGTTCTGCGTGTGCGAATACGACTCGCTGGCCCCCGCTGAGGCCACCCTGCGCCATGCGGCCAACGCGGTCCACGGCGAGGTGAAGACCTACCCCGAAGGGCATTTTGCGATCTATGTCGACGACGCCTTCGATCGGGTGGTCGCCGACCAGCTCGCCTTCCTCGACAGACATCTGAAGTCCGCAACCGAATCTGAGTAGTCCTACCCTGTCCGGCGACGGCCTGCTTTCGCATCCTGGATTGCATGGCAATTCCCAATAACATGTCGACGAATACCGCCGCTTTTTTCATTCAGGCGGCGGTCGCGTTCGGGGTCAGTTTCCTCGCCGCGCTCGGTGGAATCTTCTTTCTTCCGCTGGACCCGTGGCAGCGGCTGTTCCTCGGCATCACCGTCTTGCTCCTCGTTTCGAGCGCGTTCACCCTGGCAAAGGTGATCCGCGATCAGCAAGAATCCGCGACCGTGCGGGTGCGCCTGGTCGAGGCACGCATGGAGAAGCTCTTCGCCGAGCACAACCCGTTCACCGCCGCGACCTGATCCGATGCCCCGGCGCGGGCCGCCGCCGACTTATGCTGAGCGCGATGGCGACCAGCAACCCTGATCCGACCGCTCCGCTGTGGCGCGCGGCCCAGGTGTTTCGGCTGCTGAGCTGCCTGTACGCGCTGGGCTTCCAGATCGCGATCAACCCGGATCTGCGCCGGCCCACCCTGGGCTGGGTGCTGTTCGCGGTGCTGATCGGCTGGAGCGGCGCCTGCGCGATCGCCTACTTGCGCGGGTTCGGCCGAAAGCCGGCGTGGGTGATCGCCGAAATCGTGATCGTCGTCCTGCTGATGGCGTCGAACAAGGTGGTCACCACGCAGCATTGGGCCGCCGAGAATCAGACGTGGCCGACGACGTTGTGGGCCAGTAACCCCACGATTTCGGCCGCCATTCAGTTCGGGCCCGTCGGCGGGATGCTGACCGGCCTGGCGGTGATGGCCACCAACTTCGCCGTCAAGAACTATTTCGACCTCAACATGAGCCACAACGCCTCGATCATCATCGAGCTGGCGATCGGCATGGCGATCGGCATGGCCGCACAAACCGCGCGCCGGGCCCACGACGAATTGCAACGAGCCGCCCAGCTGTCCGCCGCACTGGAAGAGCGAGAACGGCTGTCTCGAGAGGTGCACGACGGCGCCATCCAGGTGCTGGCGCTGGTCGCCAAGCGGGGCCACGAAATCGGCGGTCCCACAGCTGAATTGGCTGACCTCGCCAGTGAGCAGGAACGTGCTCTGCGGCGATGGATCACCTCCGCAGGCAGCGACCCGCACGGCGATGCGACGACGATCGACCTCCGCACGCTGCTGCGCCGACGGGAGTCCGATCGCGTATCGGTGAGCTTGCGGGAACTCCGGTGGCCTTACAGCGGTGGGCAGCCGTCGAGCTCGACGCCGCGGTGGGCAATGCCCTGGATAACGTTGCGGCGCGCGCGGGCGCGGGCGCCCATGCATTCGTGCTACTGGAGGATCTGGGCGATTCGGTCACGGTCAGCGTTCGCGACGACGGCGTGGGCATCGCCGGCGGCCGCCGGCCAGGGGCGCCTCGGCATCTCGAAGTCGATTGTGGGAAGGCTGAACTCGCTGGCCGGCACCCCCCAGCTGCACAGCAGCCCCGGGGAGGACACCGAGTGGGAGCTGTGCGTGCCGCGCCGAGGAGGACGCATTGGCTGATGACAGCGCGACAACCGTGATGGTTGTCGACGACCATCCGATCTCGCGCGACGCGGTTGCCCGCGACCTCGCCGAGGACGGGTTCAACGTGATCGCCACCGCCGACGGGGTGGCCACCGCGCGGCGCAGGGCGGCCGTGGTCAAGCCGGACGTGGTGCTGATGGACATGCACCTTGCCGACGGCGACGGCGCGCAGGCAACGGCGGAGGTGCCCGCCGTCGCACCCTCGTCTCGGGTGTTGGTGCTGTCGGCCTCAGACGAACGCGACGACGTCCTGGAAGCCGTCAAGGCCGGGGCTAGCGGATACCTGGTCAAAAGCGCCTCGAAAGCTGAATTGGCACAAGCCGTAGAGGCCACCGCGGCCGGGCGGGCCGTGTTCACCCCAAGCCTGGCCGGACTGGTGTTGGGCGAATATCGCCGCATCGCTCAGAGCAAGGAGTACTCGGGGCCGGCCGGCCCCAGCCTGACCGAGCGTGAGACCGAGGTGTTGCGCCATGTCGCAAAAGGACTGTCCGCCAAGCAGATTGCTGAAAGGCTCTCCTTGAGCCACCGCACCGTCGAAAATCACATCCAAGCGACATTTCGTAAGCTGCAGGTCGCCAACCGCGTGGAGTTGACCCGCTACGCCATCGAGCACGGTCTGGACGACGAACCTTGACCGGCGCGAGCCGGACAAGAAGGCCGTGACACCGCGAGCGCCAAAGTCGCCAGCTGTGTGATGACGGTGCAAGCGAAAATGGTCCACGCCAACGGTTGGGTGGGCAGTCCGGCCATCGTTTTGCCGAACACCAGAGACGCGGGGACGATCTGAGTCACCAGCAGCAGGCCAGCCAGCACGCCCGGCACGCATGCCACCACCGTGACCTAGATACCGGCGCGGCGCCGGCATAGCAGCATCACCGCGCCGCTGAACATCGCTACCGCCGCGGCCGCCTCGAGCAATCCCACCACAAGCAAGTCGATCCCCAAGGGGCCCACCAGCAGTAGCGGGGTCAAAACCCCGAGGCCGCCTACCAGTTTCGTCAACGCAAGGTCACAGGCGAAAAAGCCCAGCCCGTTCACCGCGGAGCCGACGAGGCCAAGCAGTGCGACCACGACGGCGGCGGTGCGCTGCCGCGGGTCTTTCACGCTGGACCCCGGCCGGCCGCGGCGAGCACCCGAGCGCCCACCAGTGCGGCCACCATCGTCGCCACGCAAATCAGCCCGTCGTCCTTGAGACCCCACTTGATCGCGGCCAGCGTCGCCACGCCGGCGACGCACAGCAGCAGGCCCGTTGCCACACCCCGGCCGACCGAGGTGATCGCCGGGACGCCGTCCCAGCCGGCCAGCGGGTTGTTCTCCAGCGGCCGCAGCACCACGAACAGCACTCCCACCGCGGCGACCATCAGCAGCAGTTGCGCCAGGCTGATCGCGAGGAAATCGGGCTGGCCGGGAAAGCGAGGGTGGCCCAGGTAGTCGAAGAGCAGGTGCATGCCGAGCAGTGCGGGCATGTGCCACAAGTACAGCGTCATCGCCCCGGAGTTGCCGACCGTGGTCCACCACCACACGCGGGGGCGATGCGCCCATCGGGTGATCGCGGGAATTGCCGCGATTGCCAACGCGCTCAAGATGATTGCGTGCCCAGCGAGCAGTAGGGACGGCGGGCTGGTGTTGGAAAGACGGTGGTCCCCGGTGCCGACCATGCTGATTTCGTAGGGTCCCCAGCACACCAGGGCGACGTTGACCGCGAGGACGCCCGCCGCCGTGGTCAGCGCGGAGCGCCCGGTGAGCAGCCCACGCCGGTAAGCGACTCCGAACATGGCGGGGATGAGCCAGACCGCGAGGTTGAGGTAGCCCAGCGCCGACGCGGCGGGCCAGTGCAGCCGGGTCGCGTCGATGACGGCGATAGTCCCGTAGACCGCACCCACCCCCGCGACGAAGCGGGTTCCGGTGGCGATCCGGGCCAATACCGGCATCGCGGCCAACACCAGCACGTAGGCACCCAGGAACCACAGCAGCTGGATACTGACGCCGGCGACGGGCTGGTAGATGTGTTGGGGCAGAACCGGATACAGCATGGTGAGCGCGGCCGCCCAAAAACCGAGGTAGTAGCACACCGGGCGGAACAGCCTGGTGCAGCGTTTCATCAGCCACCCACCCCAGTTGGTCCCGGGCCGCCAGGACGACAGGCTCGCCGCGGCACCCGCGAAGAAGAACAGCGGCGTGATCTGCAAAATCCAGGTGAGCGCCCTGAAACACCACCGAGGTGGTGAGCAGGTTGTCCCAGATGAGCACGTGGTTGCGGATCACGCTGATCGCCATCACTGTGTGACCGGCCACGACGCCGATCGGGGAGACGACGCGAATGACGTCGAGGGCGCGGTCGCGGTCAGCCGGCGTTTGCGCGGCCAGCTCAGTGGGGCTGGGAATGCCCAGCGAAGTTGTCATGGCAAAAGCATCGCGAAGCGCGAACGCCGGGACCCGCGCAGTTCTACGCGTTAACCCTGAGTAGTACTACTCAAGCGGCTAGGGCCCGAGCGGGGATGCCGTGCGGATCGACTCGTCACGGATCAGCCCGCGCAGCAGCGCGGTGCTGAACTCGGCGGCGATTTCCTTCGCGCTGCGCCGTCCGCTCGGCCGCAGCCACCGATAGCTGCCCAGCGTCATCCCGATGTAGCCCAGCGCCAGCACATGGGAGTCGCACTGGTAGAACTCGCCGCTGGCGATCCCGCGGTCGATCAGGCCGTGCACGTGGTGGTAGACCTGAGCTTCCTTCTCGCGGACCTCGGCGACCTGTTCGTCGGTGAACCATTCGGTGATGTAGGGCTGCTCCTGGAAATACACCGCGGCCCGTTCGGGGTCACTCGCGATCCCGGTCAGCAGCCGGATCGTGTATTGGTAGAGCGCCTCGCGCGCCGTCCAGGAGGGGTCGTCGTGCACCGCGGCCAGGGTGCCCTCGGCGGCCTGACGGTAGATATCGAACAGAATCAGCGACTTGCTGGCGTAGTAGTGGTAGACCGTCGCTTTGTTCAGACCGATGACGTCGGCGACGTCATCCATCCGGGTGCCGTGATAACCGCGGGCGGCGAACAGCTTGGTGGCAACCGCCAGCAACTCCTCGCGGCGCGTCAACCCGTTGCGGGTGATGCTGTCGGATGACATCTCTACTCACTATCGTCGCTGCCAGCGGGCCCTGATGGGCTTGTTACCTGGGTGGTCTAGGCAAGGTACCAATCAACTGGTTGGACAGTTTAAGGCCTCGATACGTTTCGGCCGCCTGTCGCACCGGCACGGATGGGACTAGACTCGATTTCTGAACTAGTCGCGAGTACAGAGGTGGGGCGATGGATCCGAGTCCGGATTACGACGGCAGCGACGAAATCGAATTCTTCATGAAGTATTTCACCTGGGGTTTGCGCGGGGTTACTGACGGAAACGGGTACCCGCCGCCCGCCTACCCGCCCGTCTAAACAGCTCGCGAGCGTAACGCCCGGGCGAAAAAACCTATCCGCCCACCTAGAGGGCCTTGAGCTCCTCGGCCACCGCGGACACCGATTTCTTCGCGTCCCCGAAAAGCATGCTGGTGCCGTCGGCGTAGAACAGCGGGTTATCGATCCCGGCGAATCCGGAGTTCATCGACCGTTTGAGCACGATCACGGACTTGGCCTTGTCCACATTGAGGATCGGCATGCCGTAGATCGGGCTGGAGGCGTCATTGCGCGCGGCGGGGTTGGTGACGTCGTTGGCGCCGATGACGATCGCGACGTCGGTGCGAGCGAACTCGTCGTTGATGTCGTCCATGTCCTTCATGGCGTCGTAGTCGACTTCGGCCTCGGCCAGCAATACGTTCATGTGGCCGGGCATCCGGCCTGCCACCGGGTGGATCGCGTACTTCACCGTCACACCCTTGTTCTCCAGCAGGGCCGCCATGTCCTTGACGGCGTGCTGTGCCTGCGCGACGGCCAGACCGTAGCCCGGGACCACGATCACCTGATTGGCGTAGGCCATCTGAATGGCCGCATCGGCGGCCGAGGTGGCTTTGACGGTCTTGTCGCCGTCGTCGCCGCCGCTGGGAGCCACGCCGCCGCCGCCGAAACCGCCGGCGACGATCGCGGGGATGGAGCGGTTCATCGCCTTGGCCATCAGGTTGGTCAGGATCGAGCCGGAGGCGCCGACGATCATGCCCGCCACGATCATCGCGGTATTGTTCAGCGCCAACCCCGCCGCCGCGGCCGACAGCCCGGTCATGGCGTTGAGCAGTGAGATCACCACCGGCATGTCCGCACCACCGATGGGCAGCACCACCATCAGGCCGAGCACACCGCCCGCGGCCAACAGGCCGAGCATCCACCACAGCGGGGCTCCGCCACTACCGGGATGGGCGTGCAGGCCGACCACCACTGCTGAGGCCACCGCGGCGATCAGCAGCAGCAGGTTGACCGGCTGCTGGAGCCGACCGAATCCGATCGGCTTGCCGGCGATGATCTCCTGCAGCTTGCCGAACGCGATGGTCGATCCCCAGAACGAGATCGAGCCGATGATCGCGGCGAACAACGACGCCACCACGATGTGCACGGTCGGCGATTCGCCGTGCTGAAAGGCCGAAAAGCCCTTGGTATCAATGAATTCCGCAAGCGCGATGAGCGCGACCGTTCCACCGCCCACGCCGTTGAAGAACGCCACCAGCTGCGGCATGGCGGTCATCTTGGTCAGCCGCGCCGGCGGAACGCCCAGCGCAACGCCCACGACCAGACCGGCGATGATCAGCACCCAGGATTCGGTGTGCCGGACCTTGACCAGCGTCGCCACCACTGCGAGGGCCATACCCACCGCCGCGATCAGGTTGCCGCGCACCGCGGTTTTGGGCCCGGTCAGGCCCATCAGGCCGTAGATGAACATCCCGAAAGAGATGACGTAGAGGATCGTGACCAGATAGTTCATTTGGCCACCGACTCCTGGGTGTGTTCGGTCTTAGCTTGCGGGACCGCCTTTTTGCCCTTGAACATCCCGAGCATCCGGTCAGTGACGATGAAGCCGCCGATGACGTTCAGCGTGCCGAACACCACCGCGACGAACAGGATGATCTGCACCGCCAGCGACGGGTGCTCAACCTCCCCGAATACCACCAATGCGCCCAGCACCACGATGCCGTGAATGGCGTTGGTGCCCGACATCAGCGGCGTGTGCAGGGTGTTGGGCACCTTGGAGATCACCGCGAATCCGACGAACCCCGACAGCGCCAGAATCGCGATGTTCTCTAACAGCTCGTCGTACATCTAGGAGTCCTCTCCGACCTTTGCGCGCGTGACGCAAGACTCCGCGACGATTTCGTCGTCGAAGTCCGGGGCCAGCTTTCCGTCGTTGATCAGCAGGTGCAGCAGCGCAGTGATGTTCTTGCTGTAGAGCTCGCTGGCATGTTCGGGCATCGTCGCCGGCAGGTTCAACGGCGAGGCGATGGTGACGTCGTGCTTGACGACGGTCTGCCCGGGCTCGGTGAGCTCGCAGTTGCCCCCGGTCTCCCCGGCCAGGTCCACCACCACGCTGCCGGGTTTCATCGCTTCCACCGCGGCGGCGGTCACCAGCCGCGGCGCGGGCCGGCCCGGAACCAGCGCCGTGGTGATCACGACGTCGAATCCGCTGATGGCCTTTTCTAATGCCTGCTGCTGTTGGGCGCGTTCGGAGTCGGTGAGCTCGCGGGCGTATCCGCCCTCACCGGACGCATCGATGCCAACATCGAGCCACTGCGCCCCCACGGAGCGCACCTGGTCTGCCACCTCGGGGCGCACGTCGTAGCCCGACGTGCGGCCCCCCAGCCGCTTGGCAGTCGCCAGCGCCTGCAGCCCGGCAACGCCCACCCCGAGCACCAGAACGGTGGCCGGCTTCACCGTGCCCGCCGCCGTCGTCAGCATCGGGAAAAACCGCGTCGACTCCGACGCCGCCAGTAGCACGGCCTTGTAGCCGGAGACGTTGGCCTGTGACGACAGTGCATCCATCGCCTGCGCCCGAGAGATGCGCGGGATGGCCTCGAGCGCGAACGCCTGCACGCCGGCTTGTTTGAGCCCGCCGATCGAGTTGTCGGCATTGCGGGGCGCCAGGAAGCCGATCAAGGTCTGACCGCTGCGCAGCTTGCCTACCTCGTCGGCGGTCGGCGGCGCCACCTTGACGACGACGTCGGCAGCCCAGGCGTCTCCGATGCTGGCTCCGGCCTCGGTGTAGAGCTCGTCGGGCAGCAGCGCCCGTTCGCCCGCCCCGGCCTCGACCACCACCGCCACACCGCTGTTCACCAGCGATGCGACCGCCTTCGGTACCAGCGCAACACGCCGCTCATCGGTTCCGGACTCGGCGACCACCCCAACCCTGACGGCGTGAGTCTGCGGATCTGTCATGGCGCGTACATCTACTTTCCTTAAGGTTCTGTCCCGGCGATTGCCCCAGACACCCTATCGGCCGCTACCAGAGCGGAAAGTCTTGGCCGTGTTCTGACACCGGGCGTGGTCCAAAGTAGCGCCGCTCGGATTCGTCGATCGGCACGTCGTTGATGCTGGCTTCGCGACGCGCCATCAGTCCGGACTCCGTGAACTCCCACAGCTCGTTGCCGTAGCTGCGGTGCCACTGGCCGGAGGCATCGTGGCACTCGTACTGAAACCGCACCGCGATCCGGTTCTCGCGGAAGCCCCACAGTCCCTTACGCAACGAATAGTCGAGTTCGCGCTGCCACTTGCGGGTCAGGAACGCCACGATCTCGTCCCGGCCGACGATGTGTTCGCCGCGGTTTCGCCATTGCGAGTCGACTGTGTAGGCCTTGCTGACGCGCTCGGGGTCGCAGGTGTTCCAGGCATCCTCTGCGGCCTGCACCTTCTGCAGCGCAGTCTCCATCGTGAACGGCGGGAACGGGGGGCGGGACTCGGCGGCGTCGGTCATGTGTCCATCGTGCTCCACCCCGAGCGCGTGCATTTCGCCGAGACTGCAACCTGGCATACCCACCCCGGCGTGTCGTCTGCGTGGTTTCAGTGTCGCGTCGGCGACCCGGAGGCGAAGCGTTTGTCCCGCCAGCGCCGCCTTGACCCACGTGTCCTATCGTGACGGTCATGGACTTCGCGATGTCGGCCAAGGCCACCGACTACCACAAGCGGTTGTCCGACTTCATGACTGAATTTGTCTTTCCGGCTGAGGCCGCTTACGACAACTACCGCCACGAGGCCGGCTCCGACGACCACACCATTCCGCCAGTCATCGAAGAACTCAAGACCAAAGCCAAAGAGTGCGGCCTGTGGAACCTGTTCCTGCCGGCCGAGTCGGGCCTGAGCAATCTGGAATACGCTCCGCTGGCCGAGCTGACCGGTTGGAGCCTGGAGATCGCCCCCGAGGCGGTCAACTGCGCGGCGCCCGACACCGGGAACATGGAGACCCTGCACCTGTTCGCCACCGACGAGCAGCGCAAGCAGTGGCTGGAACCGCTGCTGGCCGGCGAGATCCGCAGCGCCTTCTCGATGACCGAGCCCGCGGTCGCCAGCAGCGATGCCCGAAACATCCAAACGTCGATCGAGCGCGACGGCGGCGACTACGTCATCAACGGTCGCAAGTGGTGGACCTCGGGCGCGGCCGACCCGCGCTGCAAGATCCTGATCGTGATGGGCCGCACCAATCCCGACGCGGCCAGCCACCAGCAGCAGTCGATGGTGCTGGTGCCGATGGGCACCCCCGGTGTGACGGTGCTGCGCTCCACTCCGGTGTTCGGCTGGCAGGACCAGCACGGGCACTGCGAGATCACTTACGACAACGTCCGGGTGCCGGTCACCAACCTGCTCGGCGAAGAGGGCGGCGGCTTCGCGATCGCCCAGGCCCGGCTCGGGCCGGGCCGCATCCACCACTGCATGCGCGCGCTCGGCGGGGCCGAACGTGCCCTGGCCCTGATGGTGCACCGGGCCAACAACCGCATCGCGTTCGGCCGGCCGCTGGCCGACCAAGGGCTCGTGCAACAGGCAATCGCCAAGTCCCGCAACGAAATCGACCAGGCCCGGTTGCTGTGTGAAAAGGCGGCGTGGACGATCGACCAGCACGGCAACAGGGCCGCTCATCTGCTCGTGTCGCAGATCAAAGCGGTGGCGCCGCAAGTGGCCTGTGACGTCATCGACCGCGCCATCCAGGTGCATGGCGCCGCCGGGGTCAGCGACGACACGGTGCTGTCCCGGCTCTACGGCTGGCATCGCGCGATGCGGATCTTCGACGGGCCCGACGAGGTGCACATGCGAACGATCGCGCGCTCCGAAATCGGACGGGAACAGTCCGCGTTCGCCGCAGCTGTGACGCCACATGACTGAGGCGCTACGAGAACTGTCGGGCGCGTGGAACTTTCGTGACGTCGCCGACGGCACGCCCGCACTTCGACCCGGACGGCTGTTCCGGTCCGGCGAACTGAGCCGGCTGGACGACGAGGGCCGAGAGACACTGCGCCAGTTGGGTATCACCGACGTCGCCGACCTGCGCGCCGCACGCGAGGTCGCCCGGCGCGGGCCCGGATTGGTTCCCGACGGCATCGACATCCACCTGCTGCCATTTCCCGATCTCGGTGACGAGGCGCCGATCGACGACGATGCGCCGCACGAAACCGCGTTTCGGCGGCTGTTCGAGGGCGATCCCGACCAATCCGACGAAGCCGTCAACGAGGCCGCCGTCCGCCATATGATCGACGAATACCAACAGTTCCCGTCCCGCAACGGGGCGCAACGCGCTGTGCAGCAAGTCTTTTCATTGTTGGGGGCCGGGCGTCCGGTGCTCACACACTGCTTCGCGGGAAAGGACCGCACCGGTTTCGTGGTGGCTACGGTGCTGGAAGCAATCGGAATCGATCGCGACACCATCGTCGCCGACTACTTGCGCAGCAACGCCGCGGTACCTCAACTGCGGGACCATATCTACGAGATGATCCAGCACCGCTCCGACGTCGAACTGACCCAGGAGGTCGTCACGTTCACCAAGGCGCGGCTGGCCGACGGCGTCCTCGGCGTGCGCCGGGAGTACCTGGACGCCTCGCGCCGGTCCATCGACACGACGTACGGCTCGCTGGACGCCTACCTGCGCGATGCAGGCGTCACGCAGGCGGATGTGGACCGCCTGCGCAACGAACTGCTCGCCTGACCCCCGCTGGGCTTAGCCCAGCTTGAAATCAGCCTGCTTTGCCGCGGACAGGTCGGTGATCTCGTCCCAGTGCGCGGCGATGTCGTCCACTGTCGGCGGCTTGTCGAAGTTGACACCATCGGTCTGGAACAATGCGACGCGCTGCACCTTGCCACCGCCGACCACGAAAACCGAAGCGTTGTTGGGGTTTTCCTCGGTGCACAGGTAGGCCACCACCGGTGCGACATACTCGGGTGTGAGCTTCTCCAGCACTTCCTTGGGCAGGATGTCCTCGGTCATCCTGGTGGCCGCGATCGGGGCGACCGCGTTCGCGTGGATGTTGTACTTCACCCCCTCTAGCGCCAGGCTGTTGATCAGGCCGACCAGCCCGAGTTTGGCCGCTCCGTAGTTGGTCTGGCCGAAGTTGCCGAACAGCCCACTGGTGGAGGTGGCGACCACCACGCGGCCGTAGCTCTGCTCCCGGAAATGCGGCCAGGCGGCCCGAATGACGTTGTACCCGCCGTACAGGTGCACCTTGAGCACGGCGTCCCAGTTCTCGAACGACATCTTGTGGAACGTGCCGTCGCGCAAGATCCCGGCGTTGCTCACCACGCCGTGAATCGCCCCGAACTCGTCGAGCGCGGTCTTGATGATGTTCTCGGCGCCTTCGGACTCGGCGACGCTGTCGTAGTTGGCGGCTGCCCGGCCACCGGCGTCTTTGATCTCCTTGACCACGTCGTCGGCCATGTTGTGGCCGGCGCCCGTGCCGTCACGAGCTCCACCGAGGTCATTGACGATGACGCTGGCGCCCTCCTTGGCGAGGGCAAGCGCGTATTCGCGCCCCAGTCCTCCACCGGCTCCAGTGACGACGATGACGCGATCCTGCACTCCGGGCATCGGGTTCCTCTCTACGTTGAGAAATCAAGGGTTGGGTTCGGCACCGGCAGTTGCCGGCGCCGGTGTCAGAACATTCTGCGAGCCATCTTGAAGGCGCGCTCCGTGTACGGCGGGTAGATAAAGCTGGATAGGTCGGGCCGGGTCGGCTTGGTCAGCACCGACTTGCGGTGGCTGAACTCCTCGAACCCGAATTTGCCGTGGTAGGCACCCATGCCGGAAGCGCCGACGCCACCGAACGGCAACTTGGTCGTCGACACCTGGAAGGCGAGGTGGTTGACCACTATTCCCCCGGCGGGCACCTCTTTGATCAAACGTTCCCGGGTCTCTCGTGTTTTGGTGAACAGATACGCCGACAGTGGCTTGGGTCGCGCGTTGACGAAACGTATTGCCTCATCAAGGTTTTGCACGGTGATCACCGGCAGCACCGGTCCGAAGATCTCGTTCTGCATCAGCGGCCCGTCCGGATTCGGGTCGACGACAACGGCGGGTTGGATGCGCAGGCTCGACGCGTCGCTGTCGCCGCCGACGATGACCTTGCCGTCACCGTCGGCGAGGTAACCGCTGATCCGGTCGAATTGACGCTGGTTGACGATCCGTATTCCGTCGGGCTTATCCGACGTGAACTTCGTGATGGCGGCGCCGATCTTGTCCACGAGTTCGTCGCGTATCTTCACGTCCGCCAGCACATAATCGGGCGCGACGCAGGTTTGCCCGCCGTTGAGCAATTTGATCCAGGCGATCCGCTTTGCCGCGACGTCGACGTCGGCGTCGGCCGCGACGATCACCGGGCTCTTGCCACCCAGCTCGAGGGTGACGGGCGTCAGATGCTTCGCGGCGCCCTCGTAGACCTTGCGACCAATCTCGGTACTGCCGGTGAACATCACCCGGTCCAGTCCCTGCGCGATCAGCTCTTGGCTCACCGCGCCGTCGCCCTCGACCACCGCGATCGCGTCGTTGTCGAGATAGCGAGGCACCAACTCGGCCATCAACCGTGAGGACGCGGGTGCGATTTCCGAGGGCTTGAGCAGCACGGTGTTACCGGCGGCAATCGCCCCGACCGCCGGACCCAGCGTCAGGTAGAACGGGTAATTCCAGGCGCCGATGACCAGCACGGTGCCGTAGGGCTCGTACTCCACCCAGCCTCGGCCGGGAAGCTGCGGCACCTCGAGCAATCGGTATCTGCGGCGGGCCCACCTGCCTACCTTCTTGGCCGCGTACTTCGCTTCGCCGGAGGTGAGTGCGATATCGGCGATGAATGCCTCGAACGGGCTACGGTCCAGGTCCGCGGCGAGCGCGGCGGTGAGCGCGGCGTCGTTCTCGTCGATCATTTTTTGCAGCTGCAACAGCTGCCGCTTACGCCACTCGATGTCGCGGGTGCGGCCGGTGGCGAAGGTCTTACGAAGCCGATCCACCGTCGCGGCGACGTCGACTTGCTGAGCCGCCGCGCCGTTGGTGGACCCCGATGTCTTGGGTGCAACCGATTCGGTAGTCATCTTTGTCTTCCCCTCTCACACCTTCCCGGAGCGGCCCACGACTGTGCGCGCGGACACAAACGGGCGATACCGCGATCCTAACCATCCGGTTGGGAGGGCAGTGAGGAAGATCCGGTGCGAGCTGGTCAGGCCTTGGTTGCCGTCACAAAGCTGTTCGCGAACGGCCGCTCGTCGGATTGCGGCTCGCGGCCCAGGCGGACGGCCTCTTCGCGCGCGTTCACCGTGCGAACGGTCCAGCCGTGCGCGGCGAACCAGTCACCGCAGTCGGGCCGGCCCTCGTCTTCGAACCACAGGTCGAACGGGTTGAACGAGGTGTCCTGGCCGCGCGCTTCGCGCTTGGCCTTGAGCTCAGCCCACCTCGCCTCGGCCTCCCGGCGCTTGTCCACGTCGACTCCGAAATTCTCGACGGACACCCGGCTGCCCGGCCCGCTCAGTCGCATCGATTGAGGCGAACAGGGCCTCCTGAGCAGCTGCCGGCAGAAACGGCAACAGCCCTTCGGCCAGGAACGCCGTCGGCTGGCTCTCGTCAAAGCCGTTGTCGCGCAATGCTTGTGGCCAATCGTGGCGCAGGTCCACCGGCACCGGGCGCCGGTCGGCGGCCGGCGCCGCGCCATGGCCGGCCAGCGTCTCGGCCTTGTACGCAAGCACCTTGGGCAGATCGAGCTCGTAGACGGTCACGCCGGCCGGCCAGTCCAACCGGTATGCGCGCGAGTCCAGACCGGCCGCCAGGATGACGACCTGGCGGATACCGGCGGCAGCGGCTTCAGCGAAGTACGCATCGAAGAAGTGTGTGCGCACCGCCTAGTAGTTGATCATCTCCTGGGCGCGAACCGCACCGTCCGGATCATCTTCCTCAGCGCCGGCCCACCACGCGGTCACCTGCTCGCGAACGCCCTCGACTTCAGGCGTGGAGACCAGCGGCTCGGCGAACTGGTCGCGGATCAGCGGATCAGCGGATCTGCGCTGCCGGTTTCGGCGGCTCGCGCCAGCGCGACCATCACCGCGGTCGCCCCGACACTAGTGGCGATGTCCCAGGAGTCGTTCGCGGTGCGTGCCATTACCGGCGCTCCCCGATCACGAAGTCGGAGAAGGCGTCCTTGTCATCGTCCAGCTCGACGCTGGCCACCCTGCGGCCCACGCGGTCCATCTCGTCCAGCGAGTTCTGCGCCGTGGCGCGCCAGCCGTTGTGGTTCAGCCACTCCGCGACGTCAGCCCGATTGTCGTCGCGGTACATCAGCTCGCCGACGTCGACACTTTGCTCAATGCCTATCTCGTCGGCCACCTTGCTGAACCGCTCCCGCATCTGCTCACGCCGCTCGTCGGAGTGCGTGGGTGCGGTTTCGGCCGACACCCGGCTGCCCGCCGGGCTCAGCTCGCCGATCTGGGTGAACAACTTGTCCTGCGCCTCGGCAGGCAGATACATCAACAATCCCTCTGCCAGCCACGCGGTGCGCTGAGCCGGGTCGAAGCCGGCGGCACGCAGCGCGGCCGGCCAGTCCTCACGCAGGTCGATGGCTACCTCGCGACGATCGGCGGAAGGAGTGGCGCCGCTTTCGGCCAGTGTGGAGGACTTGTAGTCCAGCACCTGGGGCTGGTCGATCTCGTAGACGGTGGTGCCGGCCGGCCAGTCCAGGCGGTACGCGCGTGAATCCAGACCCGACGCGAGAATCACGATCTGGCGGATCCCCGCGGCGACCGCGTCGGCGAAGTACGCGTCGAAGAAATGCGTCCGCACCGCCTGGTAGCCGCGCATGTGGTGGATGCGAGCGGCGGACTCTGCGTCGATGGCTTCGATCTTGGCCACCACCTCCGGGTCGAGCATGGCTTCCCAGATGATCTCGGCCCCGGCGTTGTTCACCAGCAGCCTGGCGTAGGGGTCGTGGATCAGCGCGTCGGGCTGCTCGGTCTCGATGGCCCGGGCGGCGGCCACCATGACGGCGGTGCTACCGACGCTCGTCTTGATGTCCCAGCTGTCGTCATGTGTGCGAAGTGAACTCATCGCGTGCTCCCGCTCTGGTGGTGGTTGGTTCGTTGGGTCAGTGGGATGGCCCGGCGAAACGCGCCCGCAGCAACGCGCTGCGTACGGCATCGTCGGCCAGGTCTTCGGGGACCGCGCGGCCCAATCGGTCCATTTCCTCGCGGTTGTTCACGACTTTCACCTGCCAGCCGTGGCCGGTCAGCCACTCGGCGGCGTCGGATCGGTCGGGCTCGTGGAAGGTCAGCGCCTGGACATTGACGTCCAGCCCGAGCCGGTCCCGCATCCGCTGCCAGCGGTGGGTGTTGCTGCTCGAGTTCATGCCGAACACCTCGATGGCGACCTGGCTGCCGGGCGCGCTGAGCGCGGTGAACATCTCGAAAAGCCGGTCCTGGGCATCGCTGGGTAGATAGGGCAACAGGCCCTCGGCGAGCCACGCCGTCGGTTGGGTGCGGTCGAATCCGGAGGCCGTCAGCGCCGCCGGCCAGTCGTCACGCAGATCCGCGGCGACCGTGCGCCGGCTCGCGGTGGGCACCGCGCCGTGCGATTCCAGAATTCTGGTTTTGTACTCCAGCACCTGGGGCTGGTCGATCTCGTAGACCGCGGTCTCGGCGGCCCAATCCAGCCGGTAGGCCCGGGAGTCCAGGCCGGCGGCCAGAATCACCACCTGCCGGATCCCGGAGCCGGCGGCCCCGACAGCATCCGCGAAGTACTCGTCGAAGAAGTGCGTGCGTACCGCCTGGTAGTCGATGCCGAGGCGATGCGCGCGCTGCCCCTGCTCGTCGCCATCCAGCCAGGCCAGCTCGGGATCGGTCAGCCGGGCCCAGGCCGCTCCCGCGGGTGAGACCAGTTTCCAGGCGAAATCGTCACGAATCAGCGGGTCGGACCCCGCTGTCTCCGCGGCGCGTGCGGCCGCGACGCCCAACGCGGTGGCGCCGACGAGTTCGGTGATGGCCCACGAATCCCCCGCAGTGCGTAGCGAGGGTGGTAGCGAGGGCTGCAACGAGGAAGAGTCGTCGAGATCAGTCATCAAGGGTCTATGGTACCCGAATAAGTTAGTTAGCCTATACGCTTTGTGCGCGATCTCACTGTGCGGTGACCGGCTACGCCTACGACCGAAACAGCGCGCCGTCCAGCAGCTGGCCCAGCATGCCGGTGACGGCCTCCATCTCCTGGTAGCTCTGGACGTATCCGGCATAGAAGCCGGCACCGCACATCACCACCAGAAGCGTCTCGACCAACGCATTGGCATCGATCGCGGCAGCGAACTCCCCTTGCTCGATCGCATCGTTGACTACCCGGGTCAAAAATTCCCGGCAAATCCGTACCGCGTCGTTTTCGGCTTGGCTCAATTCCGGGTGACGCTGGGATTCCAGTATGGAGCTGATCAAAAATGCCGACGCTGAAGAATGCTCGGAATTGACCGCCACCGCCGCCGAGATGAATCCGGTGAGCCGCGCCATCAACGTTGTCTGGCGGTCTGCCTGTGCAATGCCGGCGCCGAACACAAGCTCGGTGGTTTGGCTCAACACTTCCCGATACAGCGCTCGTTTGCTGGAGAAGTAGTGGTTGATGGCCGGCCGGGTGAGATCGGCTCGCACCGCGATCGCTTGGAAAGTCGCTCCCTCATAGCCGCGTTCGCTGAACACAATTCGTCCGGCGCGCAAGATTCGCTTGCGCGTCTCATCAGCCTTTGCGGCGGGGGGACGGCCCGGCCTGCGCCTCGCCGTTGACGGCACCGTTAGAGTGTGCCACCCACATGATGCGGCATTAAAGCATTTGGCGGAATGTGGCCGAACTTTCGCGCTTGGTAGTCCTGCACTGCTTGGATCAATTCCGCGCGCGAGTTCATCACAAATGGCCCGTAGTGGAAAACCGGCTCGCGAATCGGTTGTCCGCCCAGCAGTAGCACATCAATTGCCGAGGTCGACGACGATTCCTGAGCAGCGTCGGCAGCCACTGTGATCCGATCGCCGGGCCCGAGCACAGCTAATTGGCCCCGATGAATCGGGTGACCAACCGGACCGATAGAGGCACTGCCGGACAACACATATACCAGTGCGTTGAAATCGCGTCGCCACGGAATGTTGAGCTTGGCTCCGTTTTGAATCGTGGCGTGCGCCAACGTGATTGGCGTGTAAGTGGCACCCGGCCCCTGGTGACCATCGATCTCACCGGCGATGATGCGGATCAACGCACCGCCGTCGTCGGAGGCGAGCAACCTGGCATCGTCGCCTTCGATGGATTGATAGGCCGGCGGTGCGAACTTGTCTTTCTTCGGCAGGTTCACCCAGAGCTGGACGCCGTGGAAGACGCCGCCGCTTTCGACCAATTCGGCGGGCGGGGTCTCGATGTGCAGGATGCCCGAGCCGGCCGTCATCCACTGCGTCGCGCCGTCGGTGATCAGGCCGCCACCGCCGTGGGAATCCTGATGAGCGAACTTACCGTCGATCATGTAGGTGACGGTTTCGAAGCCACGGTGCGGGTGCCAATCGGTACCCCGGGGCTCGCCCGGCTCGTAGTCCACCTCGCCCATCTGGTCCATGTGCACGAACGGGTCCAGGGCAGCGCTACTGACCCCGGCGAATGCCCGGACGACCGGGAACCCCTCGCCCTCGTATCCGCGGGGGCCGGTGGTGATCGACCGGACCGGGCGTTCGGTCTCCTGCGGGCTGGCCCCACTAATTCGGGGCAACATCAACGTGTCTGCGGTGATAGCAGGCATGTCAATCTCCTTCATTTTCAACTACCCATATAACCGGACTAGGGTCCGTTTATTCCGTGGTGCCACGCGCGGCGCGCCACGCGGGCCGCCCGGGTGGAAGGCGCGGGAGTCTGGGGTCAGACTCGTACGGTGAGCGAGCCGACGGAGGGGGAGCCTGGGGCCGCCCCGGCCCCAGGCTGCCGGCGGGCGATTCGGGGCATCGATCAGGGATTCGGGCTACCTGCGCAAGTGGTTGCTGCTGGGTATCACGATCGGCATCATCGCGGGCCTCGGCGCGGTCGTGTTCTATCTGGCCCTGAAATACGCCGGCGACTTCCTGCTCGGCTATCTGGCGGACTACCAGATCCCCACGCCCGTGGGCGAGGGCGGCGGCAGCCGCGGTTCCGCCGGCTTCGCACGCCCGTGGGCGATTCCGTTGGTGACGACCGTCGGCGCGCTGCTGTCGGCATTGCTGGTGGCCAAGTTCGCGCCGGAGGCTACCGGGCACGGCACCGACGAGGCCATCGAGGCGGTGCATACCGATCCCCGCGCCATCCGCTTCCGGGCGGTGCTGGTCAAGATGGTCGCCAGCGCGCTGACCATCGGTTCGGGCGGTTCAGGTGGCCGTGAGGGCCCGACCGCACAGATCTCGGCCGGCTTCTGCTCGCTGCTGACGCGACGGCTCAACCTGTCTGACGAGGACGGCCGGATCGCTGTCGCGCTCGGCATCGGCGCGGGCATCGGCGCATCTTCGCCGCGCCCTTGGGCGGAGCGGTGCTCGGCGCATCGATCACCTACCGAGACGATTTCGACTATCGCTGCCTGCTGCCCGGGTTCATCACCTCGGGAACGGCGTATGCGGTGTTCGGAGCGTTCTTGGGCTTCGATCCCCTGTTCGGCTACATCGACGCCGAGTACCGCTTCGAAAAGGCCTGGCCGCTGCTGTGGTTCGTGGTGATCGGTCTGGTCGCGGCGGCAATCGGCTACCTGTATGCCTGGATCTTTACGCGTCGGTCCGGCTCACCCGCCGGCTTCCGGGCGGAGCGGTGCTCAAGCCCGCCGCGGGCGGTCTTCTGGTCGGGCTGCTGGGCCTGGTGATACCCGAGATCCTGAGCAGCGGCTACGGCTGGGCCCAACTGGCGGCCGACCGCGGCTCGCTGATGCACATCCCGCTGTGGATCATCCTGGTGCTGCCGCTGGCCAAGATCGTGGCGACGTCGCTGTCGATCGGCACCGGGGGCTCCGGCGGACTGTTCGGCCCCGGCATCGGCGCCTTCGTGGGAGCCGCCATCTGGAGGCTGGGCGAGTTATCCGGGCTGCCCGGCATCCCCGCTGGGCCGGGGATCTTCGTAGTGGTCGGCATGATGACGTGTTTCGGCAGCGTCGCCCGGGCTCCGCTGGCCATCATGATCATGGTCGCGGAGATGACCGGCTCGTTCTCGGTGGTGCCCGGAGCGATCATCGCGGTAGGCATCGCGTCGTTGCTGATGTCGCGCACCAACGTCACCATCTACGAGGCGCAGCGGCTCAATCGGGAAACCGCCCAAGCTGAGCGCGAGCGCCAAGCGGCGCCCGACTAGCAGCGACTACTTGGACTTGCCGCGCGCGGTTTTCGCGGCACCCTTCTCGGTCGTCGAGCCTCCGTGGCTCAACTTGCCACCCGCGCTCTCCAGATGCGCGCGCACAAACCATTGGAACTTCTCCAGCGGCCCGGCCTGACCGATCAACAGGTCCTGCGTCACCTGGTCGAGTTCGTCTGTCTCGTCGATGGCCGCGCGGAGATCTTCGATCACGCCGTTGTAGACCAAGTCCAGCGCAGCCAGGTGCGCAGGCACGGTGTCGCGGCCGACCGCATAGTCATCCCAGGACCGGTCCCTGATGATCGCACCGGGAGTGCCCTCGGGCGAAGCGCCAAGCGCCGCAATGCGTTCGGCGACGTCGTCGGCAAATGCGCGCACCGCCTCGACCTGAGGGTCGATCATCTCGTGCACGCCAATGAAGCTGGGCCCCACCACATTCCAGTGAATGTGCTTGAGCGTCAGATGAAGATCGTTGTAGGTGCTCAGTTGCTTCTGCAACAGTTCGGCGAGCCGAGCACCCTGTTTGTCAGTCAAGCCCGGAATGGTGAACTGCGTCATCGATGCTCCCCTGTATTCGTATCCGTCAATTCTCGACGGGTTACCCGATGACCCGGCTCGAAAACACGGGCTGGTCAGAGTGTGTGGATTTGCTGGAGCGGCAGTCGCGCGCCACGGCGTGGCTCGTAGGCCAATCCGCTTGCTTCGAGCAGGCGAACCACCCGGTGGCGTTGCGGCCGCATCGGTTCCAGTAGCTCGAGCATCCCCTCGTCGTCGACCGGGTGGCCGACGAGTGTCCAGCCGATCATTTTCGGGATGTGGTAATCGCCCACCGAAACGGCATCGGCGTCGCCGAGCGCACGCTGCATGGTCTCGGCGGCCGTCCATACCCCGACGCCCGGCAGCGACATCAGCGCGTCGCGTACCTGCGCCGCGGGCCGTGACACCAGCCGTTCCAGCGAGGAGGCGCGTCGGGCACAGGTCACCACGGTCTGGGCCCGCCGCGGATCGACGTTGGCGCGATGGAACTCCCACGACGGGATGTTTCGCCACACCTCGTCCGACGGCAACACGCGCATGCCGGCCGGCGCCGGGCCCGGCGCCGGTGTGCCGTATTTGGACACCAGTACCCGCCACGACGCGAACGCGTCAGCGCCGGGAACCCGCTGCTCGATGATCGCCGGGATCAGGGCTTCCAGTACCTGCCCAGTGCGGCCCAGCCGCAGGTGCGGGACTCGCCGCTGCGCGGCAGCAACCGTCGGATGCGCGGGCACGAAATCGGACGCGTCGTCGTCTGCGCCCAGGAGTGCGGGCAGCCGTTCGAGGAATTCCTGGGCACCGTCGCCCCAGGCGTCGCACTGCGCCGCATTGGCAGCCACGCGGCTGACGCGCGCCGTGACGGGTCCGCTGGCCAGCAGACTGGTCCGCCACATGGTCCCGTCACCCGGCAGGCGGAAGCACGGGTCCCGGGGTCCGCGGCGAAGTGGCGCCAGGGTGTCCCCGAAGCTGACCGCCCCGGGGAACGTCACAATGCGCGCGCTCTTCGCCAAAACTCTCCGATTTCCGCTCTGATTGACCGTCCACTACCTGCCAAGACAATATTGCGAGGTGATGACGCCGTTCGACGCTCCCAATGCCGAGCTGGCCTGGATGTTCATCCAGAGCCTGAGCGAGGGCGGCGATCTCGACGAGGGTTTCGCACTACTCAGCGACGACTTCAGCTATTGGAGCCTGTTCACCCGCACGTCCTACGACAAACAAACCCTGCGGCGCGCCACCGAACGACGCAAACAATCCCTCGAGCTCACCATCGACCTGCTCCGCTGCATCAATGAAGGGGACACGGTGATCGTGGAGGCGCATGCCACCGGCACCAACTCCGAGGGCCTGCGATACGACACCCCGTTCGTGTGCATCTTCGAGACTCGCGACGGAATCATCATCTCGATGCGCGAGTACAGCGACACCCGCACCCAAGCCAAACTGCTGGGCGAATGAGCCCCGCGCGGAGAGCTATTCGGCGCTGACGCTGATGTCGGCTTTGTCGGGGTAGAACGCGACATGCCCGGCGATCTCGGCGACCGCGGGATACGGCTGCACGTAAGTCCAGATCACATCCTCGACGGTGTCGCCGGCCGAGGTGGTCACGGCGTAATAGCTGGCGTCGCCTTTGAAGGGGCAGTAGGTGACGGTCTCGGTGCGCGTCAGCCGCTCCTGGATCACGTCCTGCAGCGGAATGTATTGCACCCCAGGGATACTGGCTTCCCGCAATTCCAGGGCCGCGGTGGTGTCCGCGACGAGCTCGCCGTTGACGCGAACCTGGACCCGTCCCTTGGTGGCGCTGATGGTGATCGGGTGTCCGGCGTTCGGTTCCAGGACTTCCTTGTGGCTCATGGTTTGCTCCTCCTCAGACGTATGGATGCAACACCGGCACGCGCTCAAGACTTCCCGGCCGTGACCGGCCCGAAGGTGTAGCGGTGGTATTGCGACATCGTTCGCAATGCCGGTACCGCCGCCATCGCCCTGCCGATCCAGCGCACCACCGGCGAAACCCTCTCGAACGTATCGCTGTCGAAGACCGATTCCCAGACCAAGACCCGCACCCCGGGAACGGCGTCGACGATGTCGTTCGGCCCGTCGATACTCCAGTGCAGCTTCGAGCCGGAGCGCCGGACGACGGCATTGATCACCTGCGATCGAATGCCGAACGTGTTGAACGCGTCGAACTGCAGTTCACCGGATCCAAACCGATCAACGACGCGGCGAAGCAGCGCCAGCCCGTCGTCTTTCGTCAGATACATCGTCAGGCCCTCACCGAGGAACAGCACGGGACGATCGGCCGGTATCTCGGCCACCCAGGCCGGATCGGTGACCGAGGCGGGCAGCATCCGGTAGTTGGTCCGGCCGGGGTACACCCGCTCGCGCAGGCTGATCACTTCCGGGTAGTCGACGTCGTACCACCGCACG
The DNA here is from genome assembly GCA_963712615.1 of uncultured Actinomycetota bacterium. Taxonomy (GTDB): domain Bacteria; phylum Actinomycetota; class Actinomycetes; order Mycobacteriales; family Mycobacteriaceae; genus Mycobacterium. The sequence goes on along the minus strand of CAVQIO010000002.1, from coordinate 4,034,442 downwards.
CCCCGACCCGGATCCAGTCGGTACACCCGGGCGTCCAGGCCACACCCCACATGCAGCACGACGGCCTCCTCGTGCACGGCGAGGAACTGGCGGGCCCAGTTGTCGAAGTGCGCGCTGCGTACCGCGACCGACGGAGCGCGTCGCGCGTCGATAGTCGTTGCGTCCCAGTCGTAGTCGATGCGCTCGACGGCGGCCTTGGCGTAGTGGTCATTGAGAATCGAGTTGGGAGCGTCGGCGTCGAGCGCTTTGGCGTACAGCGTTGCGAGCATCGTCTGCGGCGGCCCGTTCAGATCGACGTGTATCCGGTCCATTCCAGCGGTGCCTATTCGGGTTGCGCGGCCGTTCGAGGGGTGCGCATCGCGGCCCAGAATCGGGCCGCCTCGCGGATCGATTCCTCGATCGGGCGGGGTTGCCAGCCCAGCTCCCGCTTCGCCTTGCTGCAGTCCACCGGGGCTTCGGCGCGCATCATCCGCACCGACGCGAGGCTGAGCTGGGCATCCGTGCCGGTGAGCTTGGCCTTGAGCGTGCCCGCCGCGGCCAGTGCGTAGAGCATCGGGACTGAAATCGCGCGTTGCGGCGGCGGGACGCCGGCCTCGTCGGCTGCGATCCGGATCGAGTCGTTCAGCGCCATCATCTTTTCGGAGATGAGGTAGCGCTCGCCGATGCAGCCGTGCTCGGCGGCCAGGACCATCGCCCTGGCGGCGTCGTCGACACCGACGACTTCCAACTGAATGCCGTTCATCAGGAAGGGGAGCTTGCCGAAGACCGCACCCGCGATGAAGGCGCCGTGTGGAGTGCCGCCCCAGTCGCCGTCGCCGTAGGTGGTGGAGACGCACATCGCGACGGCGGGCAACCCGGCGTCGGCAGCGTAGCGCATGACCAGGTTTTCGGCCTGGACCCGGGATTGGACGTAGGGAGTCAGCCCGCCCGACGCGATCACATCGTCTTCGGTCGCGACGTGGCCGTGCCGCCGGCCCACCGTCGCGTAGGTGCTGGTGAAGATGAACTTGCGCAGGGGTTGGCTGACGGCGACATCAAGGACGTTGCGCACCCCCTCGACGTTGGTGCGAAACAGCGGCGCCGTGTCCCGCAGCCACGCGCGGGTGTCGACGACGCAGTAGTACACGTCGTCGACACCATCCATTGCTTCGCGCACCGTGGCGGTGTCGAAGACGTCGCCGTGCAAGCGGGTGAGTTCGAGGTCGTCGAGGGAGCGGGTATTGGCGCCTTCGCGCACCATCACCCGCACTTGCGCACCGTCGGCGACGAGCTGGCGGGTCACATGCGAGCCCAGAAAACCGTTGGCGCCGATGACAAGTTTGGGTTTGGTGCTCACTGGGCGGCGCCGAATTGCTCCATGAAGCGCGCGGCGTCCTCGTCCAGGGTGCCGAATTCCTGCGCCTTGCGGCACCACTTCAACGTGGCCTGCACGAAGCGCAGGGGGTTATAGATGTCTTCCTGCTGACGCCACAGGCCGTCGCCGGCGTAGGTGATGATCGAGATGTTCGTCGCCCCGATCACGGTGCCGTCACCGGGATCGCGCATCGGGTTGTCGAGTTCCATGATGATGCGCCCGGTGGGCTCGTCGATCACCGACCACAGCGACGGAAACGCGACCATGTGGCTGCCCGGAAAGCTGCCCATCGTCCGACTGATCCATTCGCGGACCTCGGCGCGGCCGTGCATGGTGCCGGCGGCATGTTCGATGTACAAGACGTCGGGTGTGTAGTGCTCGACCCAGGCGTCCCAGTCTTGGGTTTCGGCCGCCCGGGCAACCGTCTGCTCGAATTTCTGGAAGGCGGCGGCCAGTTCGCTACGCGAGAACGATGGGGCACTCATAGCGCGGCCTGCGATTTCTGTTTTGCGGCGCCGTTGCAGCTCATCGGCGGAGTGTAGCCTGGGCTTGATTACGCGCCAGGTGGGAGGACAAGAAATGACAGACACCCAAAAAGCGATCCTCGCCGGCGGCTGTTTCTGGGGAATGCAGGACTTGATCCGCAAACTGCCCGGTGTGGTCTCGACCCGCGTCGGTTACACCGGCGGTGAGGTCCCCAACGCGACCTACCGCAACCACGGCACACACGCGGAGGCCATCGAGATCGTCTACGACCCCACGGCCACCGACTACCGCGCACTGCTGGAGTTTTTCTTCCAAATCCACGATCCGACAACGAAAAACCAGCAGGGCAACGACCGCGGCGCCAGCTACCGATCGGCGATCTTCTACGTCGACGACGAGCAGAAGCGAATCGCGCTGGACACCATCGCCGACGTCGAGGCCTCCGGGCTATGGCCGGGGAAAGTGGTGACCGAGGTCAGTCCCGCCGGTGACTTCTGGGAGGCCGAGCCCGAGCACCAGGACTACCTGGAGCGTTACCCCAGCGGATACACCTGCCACTACATCCGCCCCGGCTGGAGACTGCCGCGGCGGGCGTCCGCCAACCAGTAGAGGCTCAGCGCCGCCGCACCACGACCCGGCCACCGTCCTTCGGGGTGAACGCGACCCCGCGGCTGTGCCAGGGCTCATCCGGCGCGTCAGTGGTGTCAATAGTGAAGTGGCGCAACACTGTTCGGAGCACCACATCCATTTCCATGTTGGCGAACGCAGCCCCGACGCACCGGCGGGTCCCGCCACCGAACGGAATCCAGGACAGGGCCGACGGCTTTGTGCCGATGAACCGCTGCGGGTCGAAGCGCCCGGGGTCGGGAAACACGTCGGGATTGTCGTGTAGCTGCGCGATGCCGACGATGATCGAGTGGCCGCGCGGAATCGTCCACTCGCCGAGTTGATAAGTCTCCGGATAGACGTGGCGACCGGCGAAATCGATGACGGTTCTTGCCCGTTGGACTTCCAGGATCGTTGCCTGGCGCAGCTCGTTGCCGCCTTCAGTGGCCCCGTCGGCCTCCTCGACCAGCGCCGCCAGCAGCTGCGGGTGCCGGCTGATCCGCTCGAATGCCCACGCCAGCGTGGAGGCGGTGGTTTCGTGCCCGGCGGCCAACAGTGCGAGGAGTTCGTCGCCAATGTCCTTGTGTGACATGGTCGAACCATCGTCGTAGCTGCTGCGCAGTAGCAGCGCGAGCACGTCGTTGCGATCGGCGAAGTTCGGATCGGCCTGCTCTGCCGCGATCAACTTCTCGATGACGTTGTCGTACTGGTCGCGCCACGCGTCGAGCCGGTGCCACGGGCTGAACCGTCCGTAGTTCCGTTTCGGTTTGGGCAGCGCCGCCAGACGTGAGCCCAGAGTGACCCACGGCGGAATCAGCCGGCGCAACTCGTCGAGCTCGGCGCCGTCGGCGCCGAACACCGCGCGCAGGATCGCGTTCAGTGTGATCCGCATCATCGGCGGCAGCGTGGCGAACGACTCGCCCTGCGGCCAGTCGGCGGTCTCGCGCAACGTCTCTTCTTCGATGATGGTCTCGTAGTTCTTGATGCTCTTGCCGTGAAACGGCGGCGCCAACAGCCGCCGGCGGCGGCGGTGGTCGTCGCCTTCGAGCGCGAAGACCGAACCGTAGCCGAACAGCCTGCCCAGATTGGGCTGGATGTTGCCGAGTTCGTCCGGGCCGGTGGTGAAGATCTGCTTGGCCAGCTGCGGGTCGCTGACCGCAACGACGGGCCCCCGCATCGGCAGCTTCAGAGCGAAGACACTGCCATGGCGGCGCGACAATCGTCGCATCATCGAGCGCCGCGACATCGCAAAGCCGAGGCCCTGCACTATCTTTGGAGCTCGGGCCGCCGGGGGCAATCTGACTGCGGGGGCCCGGGCTGCGGTGACTGCATCGCTCATGGCGTCATTGCTCCCAACATCCGCCCGGTCGGGGGTTGGTACCGCGGTGTACCACAGACCTTTTATCGTACGGTACTCTGAAGTACCAAGGCTGACAAGGGTGTCACCAGCGAAAGGGCCGCCGACGATGTCATCAGCGACAACGGCGAGAGCAGCGGTTGACGTCGCGGTTGTCCAAGATCCTTTTCGGCTCAGGCTGCTCGACGGGCTCGCCACCTCGATCGGCGAACGTGGCTACCGCGCCAGCACGGTCGCCGACGTCGTGCGGCACGCGCGCACGTCCAAGCGCACGTTCTACGACCAATTCGCCAGCCGGGAAGAGTGTTTCCTCGAGCTGCTGGCCACCGACATCGAAAAGATCGGCGAGAGCATCGCCGCCGCTGTCGATCCCCAAGCCGACTGGCACCAGCAGATCCGTCAGGCCGTCGAGGCCTACGTCGCCTATATCGAAGCCCGGCCGGCCATCACCTTGAGTTGGATTCGTGAGCTTCCCTCGCTGGGAGCCGTCGCACGCCCCGTCCAGCGCCGCGGGTTGCAGCTGTTGTCCGACCTGCTGATCGACCTCAGCGCCAACCCGGGATTCCGGCGCGCCGACCTGCCGCCGTTGACCGCGCCGCTGGCCGTGATCTTGCTGGGTGGGTTGCGGGAGTTGACCGCGCTTGCCGTCGAGGACGGGCGGGCCGTCCGCGAGGTTGTCGAACCGGCCGTGGATGCGTCGATCGCGCTGCTCGGTCCTCGCCAGTAGCCCACGGGTTAGGCTCATCGCAACCCTAGACACGGAGGACTGCAATGCGGCTATCGACTCGAAACCAGCTCAAAGGGACCATCACCGAGGTTGACCTCGGGACCGTGATGGCAGTGGTCAAGATTCGGCTCGACGGCGGCGACCAGGTCGTCACGTCCTCGGTCACCAAGGATGCGGCACTCGACCTGGGCCTTGCGGTCGGCCAGCCCGCGACGGTGTTCATCAAGTCCACCGAAGTCACTATCGGAGTCGAGTAGCGCCACGCATGACATCGACCATGCGCGCCGAACGCTTCTACGCTGATACCAAAACGGTTGCCCTGGAAGATGTTCCGATCCCTGAGCCGGGACCGGGCGAAGTTCTGGTCAAAGTGGCGTTCTGCGGGATCTGCCACTCGGACCTGAGCCTGATCAACGGAACCTTTCCCACCCAGGCGCCGGTGGTGACCCAAGGCCACGAGGCCTCCGGCACGATCGCGCAGCTGGGACCCGACGTGACCAACTGGGCCGAGGGCGACCGGGTGGTGGTCGCCGCCGGCCGGCCGTGCCAGAGATGCTCGAACTGCCGCCGCGGCGACACGGTCAACTGCCTACGGACTCAGTTGATGGCCTTCGCCTACGACGGCGCCTGGGCCGAATACACCGTGGCCCAAGCGTCCGGACTGACCCGCGTGCCGGACAACGTCCCGCTGGAGCAGGCCGCGATTCTGGCCGACGCGGTGTCGACGCCGTATGGCGCGGTGTCCGGACCGGGAAAGTGGCTGTCGGGGAAGCGGTCGGGGTGTGGGGCGTGGGAGGAGTCGGGACACACATCGTGCAGCTTGCGCGATTGATCGGTGCGGCACCCGTGATCGCCCTCGACATCAATCCGGCCGTTCTGGAACGCGCCGTCGAACTCGGCGCGGACTATGCCTTCGACTCACGCGACGACGACCTGCGGGACAAGATCGCCGAGGTCAACGGTGGGCGCAAACTGGACGTGGCCTTCGATGCTGTCGGATTGAGGGTGACGTTCGAGCAGGCCCTGGATTGCCTGCGGCCCGGCGGCCGGCTGGTGGGTGTGGGAATGAGTGCGGAGTCGCCGAGCGTCGGGCCCACGGCCATGTTCGCATTGGCCCACAAGCAGGTGCTCGGTCATCTCGGCTACCAGAACGTCGACATCGAGACCCTCGTTAAGCTGGTTTCACTTGGGCGCCTGGATCTTTCACGTTCGATCAGCAAGATCATATCGCTCGAGGACATCGCGTCGGGGATCGAGATGCTGGAGCACGCGGACGGCAACCCGATCCGGATCTTGGTCAAGCCGTAAGAAACGCCCGGACGCGGTCGAGCACCAGCTCGGGCTGCTGCGCGACGATCCAGTGGCCGACACCGTCGACCAACTCGACCTCGAAATCGCTTATCCGGTCGGCGTATCCGTCGAATAGTCTGGGTGTGATCACTGGATCCTCGGTACCGCTGAGCCAGCGAACCGGTACGTCGACGCGAAGGTCGTTGTACTCGCCGCGCAGCCAGCTGCGCATCTCCGTGGTCTGGAAGCTGCGATACCACCGCGACCCGGCCTCGGCGTGGGGTCAAGTCCAGGGACGTGGTGTACGAGCTAGTCGTGTGATTCTCCGAGGTTTGGTTCAGGCGGTCAGTGCCGCGGGGGTGTCCTCCTGTTCAGTCGGTGAGTTCTGATCTGCTCGGGATTTGCTGAGGACGTCGAGGCCGAGGTAGCGCCGGGATTCGGCCCATTCGTCGTGTTGTTCGGCCAGCACGGCACCGACGAGGCGGATCAGCGCGTTGCGGTCGGGGAAGATGCCGACGACGTCGGTGCGGCGGCGGATCTCCTTGTTGAGGCGTTCCTGGGGGTTGTTCGACCAGATCTGGCGCCAGATCTGCTTGGGGAAGTTGGTGAACGCCAGCAGATCCGGTCGGGCCGCCTCTCGGTGATCGGCGACCTTGGGGAGCTTGTCCGATAGTGCGTCGGTGATCCGATCATATTGAGCAGCAACCGATTCCGCATCGGGTTGGTCGAACACCGAATGCAACAGGGTACACACCCACGGCCACGAACTCTTGGGAGTCTTCGCCATCAGGTTGGTCGTGTAGTGGGTTCTGCACCGCTGCCAGGTAGCTCCGGGCAGAGTCGCGCCTAGCGCAGCCACCAGCCCGGCGTGCGCGTCGGAGGTGACCAGCCGTACCCCGGACAGGCCCCGGGCCGTCAGCGACCGCCAGAGCGCCAACCACCCGGCGCCGTCCTCAGCGGTGCTGACGTCGATGCCCAGGATTTCGCGGTATCCCTCGGCGTTGACCCCGACCGCGATCAGGGCGTGCACGTTGACCACCCGCCCGGCTTCGCGGACCTTGAGCACCAGGGCGTCGGCGGCGACGAACGTGTACGGGCCGGCGTCCAGCGGCCGGCTCCGGAACGCCTCGACCGCGACGTCGAGCTCCTTGGCCATCACGCTGACTTCAGACTTCGACAAGCTGGTGATGCCCAACGTCTCGACGAGCTTGTCCATCCGCCGGGTAGACACCCCGAGTAGGTAGCAGGTAGCGACCACGGTGGTCAGGGCCCGCTCGGCCCGTTTGCGGCGTTCCAGCAGCCAGTCCGGGAAGTAGCAACCCTGCCGTAGCTTGGGAATCGCCAGATCCAATGATCCTGTGCGGGTACGAATTGGCGATGCCGGTAGCCGTTTCGCTGATTGATGCGCTCGCTACTGCGTTCACCGTATCCGGCGCCGCACAGGGCGTCGGCCTCCGCACCCATCAGGGTGTGGATGAACGTCGACAACAGTTCGCGCAGCACGTCGGGGTGGGTGGTGGTGAGTCGTTCGGCCAGCGCGGCAGGCAGGTCGATATTGTGGGCAGTGGTCATCGCGTTGATTCCTTTGCTCGAGTGACTTTGGTCGGTCTGTCGAAGAATCACGCGATGACCTTCAATCATTCGGCTACGACACGCCGGTACCGCTAATCAGGTCCGACTCGTACACCACCTAGATGGACGCAACCCCGGCGTGGCCGGGCTGGCGCATGCACTCGGCGTAGAGGAGGGCCTGCTCCTGCGGAATTGAGAACCCGCCGCCGACCCACGATGCCAAGAGCTTCAAGAACCGCGAATTGGGATCGCTGATCACTCGGGGCCCGATAACCGGCAGTAACATCGGAACCTGATACCAGAACCGCCAGAGGTCGCGGGCCGCCGCGAGATCGAACTTCGCCCAGGGCGCCACGGTGTTCAGTCCGAAAAACCCGGTCACCTTCTCCGGATGGCGCAGCATCATGATGAACGCGGTGGGTCCGCCCCAGTCGTGGGCGACGAGCCTGACCTTGTCGACGCCCAAGTGGTCCAGCACGCCCGCGAGATCCTCGGCCATCTCGGCTTTCAGATACCGCGAGCGGGGCGCCGAACTCCAGCCCGCTCCGCGGAGATCCGGGCACAACACCCGGTAGCCGTCGGCGGCCAGCGGACCAATCAGCTCGTGCCACTCCCACCAGTTCTCCGGGAAGCCGTGCACCAGCATGACGGCCGGTCCGTCGGCCGGACCGGCATCCGCGACGTGGATCGTGACACCGTCGCCGAGGTCGACGTACCGGTGTTCCACCTCAACAGGGCCGTCCAGCGCGGGCATAGTGACCATGCTGGAAAAGCTAGCCCTGGCCGTGTGCGCTCAACAAGCCGCCGTTCGGGCCCCCTGGGCAATGGTTGTCAGTCGCTCGCGCGCTGCGCTTGGCGTTTCTCCTTTTCGGCGTCGGCGAGTTCCTCTAGCCGGTCCGCCGTGGACCGCTTGGCTGCGGCCTCGGTGCGCTTGTCCTGGGCTTCGTCCAGCTTCGACGCGGCTACCTTCGACGCGGCCTTCTCGGCGGCGCGGGTCCTGGCCTCCACCTGGCGTCTTGCCGATTCGGCCGCCCCTTTGCAATCAGCAGCAACCTGATCGGCTTGTCGCCTGGCCGCTGCGCTCTGCTTCTGGGCGGAATCGATTGCCTCCCGCTTGCGTTCTTGTGCGGCTTCGCGCGCCACTTTGATCTCTTGCTCGGTCGCGTCTTGAACTTCTTGACGTTCCTGGATTACATTGTCGCGCGCCACTTTTAGCTTCTTGTCCGCCTGCTCTAGCCGCACTGCTGCCTTCGCCTCGAGTTTTGCGGCCCGTCCCAGCGTGTCGGCGCGCTCAACGAGCGCCGCGCCGCGCTCGGCGAGCTTGGCGTCCCCAAGCGCATTGCCGACAGCGGCGTCGAGCGTGCCCAGCGACCGCTCATAGATCAGTCGCGCGGGAGCTTCCGTGCCGATGCGTGTGACAACCCGATCCTCGATCAGCTGCAACGGGTAACGCGCGAGCTGATATTGAAATCGCAAGACTGCAAACGGGACGTCGGATATTTTCATCTACTACTCCTGTGTCTGGTCGGACCGCTTAAGGGAGATCGGCTTCGTTGGTCAAGTCGGCGGCATCGCGACGAAGACGCTCTGCCGCGAGCTTCTCGGTAGCGGCTACCTGCGCCGAACTTTGGTGCTCCGCAGCGGCATCGGTGACTTCATTTGCCGCAGCACGTATTTCCTCGCGCTCTTCGACTTTGGCCTGTTGGATCTGGCGCTGGGCATCGAGTTCGGCCTGAGTCTGTTTTGTCGCAGCGCCTTGTTGAGCGGCCTGATACGCAGCGCGTTTTTGGGCTGCCTGTTGGGTCTCGATCGAATCCTCGACGGCCGCAGCCTGCGCGTTGGCCGAGAGACGCTCCTGGACGCCTTCGACCTTCGTTTCGGATTCTTCGGCCCGCGCCTGCCGTGCCTCGGACTCGGCTACGGCATCGATCGCGTTGGCTTCTTTACGTTCGTGCGCGTGCGTCTGATCAAGTTGGCCTTCAGCGGTCAGCGAGTCGTTGCCGGTAAAGGCACCAACGACCTCTTTTGCCTTGCCCTTGACGGAATCGATCAGTCCTCTGCGCGCCTGGCCGGACTTGTCTTGCTCAGCCATAGAAAATCTCCTTCGGCCCGGGATGCGGGTGGGTGGGTGCAATGTCGAGCGTTTCCACGGTCAAAGCGATGTGACCCAGCCACCGAATGGGTGGGTGGGCAGCCGTGGTGCTTTACAGGGTTCCCAATTGACGGCGAGCGAACCGGACGATTTGAGCTATTTCAGGAACCGCTCCACGTAGGGGGCGAACCGATCGCGTAGCGCAGACTCCTGTAGCCCGAACATCTCGAACGACGTTTCGATGTTTCCCAATCGGCCGCGCTGGTGGCCCCCCAGGTAGTCCGCAATTGACTGACGCGCTTCGTCGGTGAACGCTTCGCCGGCCAGGGCGTAGATCCGCTCGGCAACACCGAATTCGTCGGCCATGAAGTCGCCGAAACGGATATCGATCGAGCGCTGCGGACCGATCGCGTCACGATCGCGGACGAGTGCGGTGAGCATCTGATCGAGGCGGTCGATCCAGGAGTGGGCGATCTGCTCCACCGGCACCACCGAGCGGTGCATACGGGCGGAGTAGGTGATCATCGCGATCATCGACAGCGCCACCGGCACCGGGTCGCGATGGGTGAAAATAACGACGCTGTCCGGAAAGACTCGATCGAGCACCCGCACCTGCTCGAGATGCTGGGGCGACTTGAGCAGCCAGCGGCTCCCCCCACGCAGGAACTGCATCGCCTTGAGTTGCGTGGCGAGGTATTCGTAGTGGGGAGTCTGGTCGTGGGCCCGGTAGTAATCACGCCAGCGGGGCACCTCGGCCAGCGTCTCGAACAGCATCGTGGACACGTCGTTGGCCAGCAGCTGGATCTCTTCGTGGACGTGGTCGGTGGTCATCTCGTGCATGAGCGGGAAATGCGGCATCATCATGTTGACCACCCCGACCGCGACATCCATCCGCGCTCGCCGCGGATCCGGTTCAATCCCAACCTCATTCGGTAACGGGAACGGCTCGTTGCTTTCCCAGTACGGCATGGTGCGGAAGGAAGGCGGCGCCGCCGGCAGGTTGTGCAAATGGGTGGTGCCGGTGCGGGGCAGCCCGGCAATCACCAGCGGTGACCGCAGTTCGATGTCGTCGATCTCGGGATGCCGACCCACTAAGTCGGTCAACAACAGCCGGTTCTTGAGCACCTGCAGCAATTGCCCATAGAAGTTCACCACTCCGGCGTCGTGCAGCCCGTCGATCTCGCGCAGTGCGGCGAGGTACACCTCGAGGCGTTCTCGGTAATCGTCGGGCCCGAAATCGTGCAGGCCGGTGTCGGCGCTGGCCTGCTGGTGCAGCGCCTCGGCGTCCAACGGGCATACGGGGGCCATCGTGGCCATCATGTCGAGGATCTGTTGGCCCTCGGCGCTGAATTGGGGCTGGGCTAAGTCGTCAAGGCGAACGGCGTCGGTCACCGGACTTATGTTACTCTGAGTTTCGTAATGAGTGCAGATTTTGGCCGGCCTCGTGACCCACGTATTGACGGTGCGGTGCTGCGCGCCACCGTCGAACTGCTTGCCGAAACGGGCTATCCCGGGTTGTTGGTCTCCGCCATCGCCGAGCGCGCCGGTACCAGCAAGCCCGCGATCTATCGGCGCTGGCCCAGCAAGGCGCACCTGGTGCACGAGGCGGTGTTCCCGATCGGCGCCGCGACCGCGGTACCCGCCACCGGGTCGCTGCCTGAGGATCTGCGTGAGATGGTCCGCCGTGCAATGTCTTTCCTGACCACCCCGGCCGCCAGAGCGGCACTGCCCGGCCTGGTCGGCGAGATGGCAGCAGACCCGACCCTGCATTCGACCCTGCTGGAGCGGTTCGCCGGCATCATCGGCGGCGGCATGGCCGAATGGCTCGATGCCGCCGCCGCCCGCGGTGCTGTCAGGCCCGACATGACCGCCGCCGAACTGGCCGAGGCGATCGCCGGCATCACGTCGCTGAGCCTGCTCACTCGCCCGGATGAACTCAACGACACCTGGGTTGACCGCACCACCACGTTGCTCCTGAAAGGAATCAGCGCATGACGCACGAATCGACGGCCGCTTGGCAAGAGTTGGTGGCCACCATCGGAGACCTCGACCGCTGCTTCACCGTAGGCGACCGTGCGGTGACCGACGACCGTCATATTGCCGACGGCTACCGCATACTGGCCACCACCCTGGGCGTCGCCTTCGACACCTACCTGTTCACCGAACCCGGTCGACCCCAGTTCGTCGCGGCAACACCCCATTCCGTCGCGATCGTCGCTGGGGCGGCGACAACACCGACGCGTACTACTACGTCTGCCCGGTCGACCCGAAGCGGCGCTATCGCATCAGCGGCAACAAGGGCGACAGCGTGTATTTCTCGGTGACCGCCTACAACGAACCCTCGCCGGGAGCATGGTCGGACCGCATCGTCGCGATCGTCCGCGACACCGATCTCGACGTCGACGCCGACGGCAACTTCTCCTTCGAATTCCCCGCGACACAAGATGCGGCCGTGCTGATGACCCGCGACTACCAAGCCCACCCGCTGACCGGCCGCCCGATTGTCTGGAAAATCGAGGCGCTCGAGGAGCCCGACCCGATCCGGCATGGCGACGCCGAGACCGCGGCCAGCCTGCGGGCCGCGGCCGCTTGGATGCGCATGATATTTGCCATCGTGCCGATGCCGGTCGGCACGCGTGTTGACGAACAGCACGGGCTGGGCCACGAAACTGTCCATGCCGCAAATCAATTCGCCGACCCCTATCAGGTGCCTGACGCCAACTTCGGCTGGTCGGCCCGCGACGCCTGCTACTCGTACGGCAGTTTTGTGCTCGACGACGACGAGGCCCTGGTGGTCACGCACCGGCCGCCGTCGTGCAGGTTTTGGAACCTGGTGGTGTGGAACCAGTTCATGGCCAGCTACGGCGACGGGGATGCCCGTTGCTCCCTCAACAACCACAGCGCCGTCCCCAATAGCGATGGCTCGGTGACGATCGTTTTGTCCCGCGAGATAACGGCCCACCCGAATTCGCTGACGACGCTGGGCTATCCGCGTGGCAATCTCGCGTTCCGGTGGTTTCTCACCGACGCGGTGCCCGCACGCGCGGAGGTCGAACTGGTCAAGGTATCGGACGCACCGACGGCGGTGTCCTAAGAACTAGAGACCAGGCAAGCAGCTCGGGGCTCCATAGCACGGGGGCGGCCCCTAAGGCCGTCGTGGAGCGTCAGCTCAGCCTGAGCAGTGGCCGCCGGCCAAGCCCATTGAACTGAGCGCGATGGTAGCTGCTACCACTCCCTTAATGAGGGTGCGGTACATGGCCTCTCCGTCAATGCCACGCCCACCGCGCGGCTATTGCCGCAATTTCAGGCCCTGGGTGTCGCTACCGATCACAACTTCTCGGTGACAACAGACGGGCACTAAGTCTGGCGAGCAGTGAATGGCAGCTGACCCGGTACTGATCCGCCGATGTTCGGGGTGGGATTGGGTTGCTTGTCAAGTCCGGTGGGCGTGTCCGGCGGGCAGCCGCCCCGTCAGGTGTCTGGCGCGCGGCGTCGAAGGAGGCCTTGCTTTACTGCCATTCTAATCAGCTGGCCGCGCGCAAACCGAAATGGACCGTTCCGAACCCGGTGCTCAGCGAGATGTAGCGGGCATCGACGAAGCCGGCTTCCAGCATCGCCTCGCGCAGCTCGTCCCGCGACATCCAACTGCGGATCGAATCGGCGGTGTAACGATGAGCGTCGCGATGCCAGGCTACGGCCCTGCCCACCCTCGGCATCAGGACGAAGTAGCACAGGTCGTGAACGGCTTTCAGCAGTTTCGAGGTCGGCGTGCTGAAATCGAGCACCATCAACCGGCCACCCGGCCGCAGAACGCGCCGGAATTCCCGCAGCGCCTGGGCGCGGTCGGCGACGTTACGCAGGCCGAAGCCGATCGTCACTACGCCGAACGACGCATCCGGGAACCGCAGGTCCATGGCGTCACCCTCCTGAAAGTCGACGTCACCTCTCTGCCGCCGCCGGGCGACCTCAAGCATCGCCACGCAGGAGTCGACGCCCACGACCTGGCCTTGCGGCCCAACCGCTGCTGCCTCCGCGAACGCCAGATCGCCCGTCCCGGTCGCAACGTCCAGCACTCGTTCGCCGGGCCGCAGGGCGCAAGCCTCCATGGCCTGCCGCTTCCACAGGCGGTGAAGCCCCAACGTCCACACATCGGTCATCACGTCGTAGCGCGGCGCCAGCGCCGAAAACAGCTCGTTGACGTAACCACTCTTGGCCTCGTCTGACTCATTCCATCGCTCCGTTACCATCGTGAGCCTCCGCGCAACTATCGGATACGGTATCTAACGAACTATACAGCGGGACAGCATCTTTGGGAGAATTGGAACGATGTGATGAGCTTCTCGTAGAGAGATATATACATCCGGACAGCATCCGAACGCATCATCACCGGACGATTCTGGACCCAACTCCAAGAGCCGCGCCGGTCGCAAGCTCTTGAATGCCTAACTCGTCGTTCACATTCACATCTCGAATGCTGCTGTATCAGATGTCAGGTATCCAGGACACGTATTTCCTGGCTGCGGGACAGCCACGTTGAGTGCCGGCTCCGAGGTAGCGCCCTCGGGCGCTGGCCTCTCCTGCATGGATCAACCGATTGGGGTCAGGCCACACGCAATCGTGCGCCGCTAAAGCGTGTGACAGCATGCCTTCTCGCGGACCGCGGGCGCACCAGTTTTCTGGTCAGTCAGCCAACAATGCTTTCTGGGTTGCCGGACGTGCCTGCTGAAGCGGCTGCACGAACGCTTATCCTGATGTTGGCCTCGATCACCTCAGTGCCGCTATTCCGACACATTGACAGACGCTTCGCGTGGCCAGCTCGCGCCTCGTTGACCGCGTTCAACCAGAGATCGCCGCGCAGCCAAACGCTGAGCCGCATGTCTTGCGGTGTGCGCCGCATGCTCATCTCGTAGTGGTAGTGGGACTCGGCGGTGAGTTCATTTGCCGTTGGACTATTGAAGATTATGGCATCGTTGAGCCGATCGACGCCGTCGACCGCCGGCTCGCTCGGGCTGATGATCGCGATAGGTCCGGCGTGCTGCTCTGAGCTGGTTTGCTGGCCTGGTAGAGCTGATATTGACAGTGGCTATATATTAGCTGCTGATCCTCGTGGTCGCGATGTTGTGATACCACGTACTGATATCAACGCTTGAAAAGCAAGGTTGTCACGAATGCGTAAAGCTTTGTTGGACAGCCACATACACCTTGATTGCATAGGGTCATAGTTATGGACGTACGGCTCATGCGGCTAACCGACGGGCGCGAGCTGGCCTGGGCCGAGATGGGCGACCCAGCGGGCTACCCGGTTTTCGCGTTCCACGGCACACCTGGCTCGCGTCGCCAGATCCTCCTCGACCCGGCGGCCGCCCTCTCGGCAGGCGTCCGAGTGATCGCTGCGGACCGGCCGGGATATGGGTCCAGCACCTGGCAATCGCAGCGCACGTTCGCGGGATGGACGAACGACGTGGCCGAATTGGCAGACCACCTGGACATCGAACACTTCGCGGTGTTCGGCATCTCCGGCGGCGGGCCGCATGCGGCGGCCTGTGGCCGCTTCCTGCCCGACCGGGTCAGTGCCGCCGCGCTCGTCAGCGGTGTCGGTTCCCTTGCCGAGCCCGGTTCGGAAGCAGGAATGATGCCGGCTAACAGATTGTTCGCCGGGCTCGCGCGGAAGGCGCCCGCGGCCAATAACGTGCTCTTCGGGCTCGTCTTTCATTTTGGCCGCCGGGCCCCTGCGCGGGTCTTGGCGTTGCTGGTGAACAGCATGCTGCCGTCGACGCCGGCGTACTCTCGCGGCCCGAGGTGCGGAGCTCATTCTTGGGGATGCTCGCCGACGCCTCCCCTACCGCGGGCCGCGCAGCGGCGCAGGATTTCCGACTCTTCGCTCGCGACTGGGGTTTCCGGCTCGAGGACATCACGGTGCCGGTGCAGGCGTGGCAGGGCGACGTCGATGTGAACGTCCCCGTGGCCCATGCCGATCGCCAGGCGGCAGCAATCCCGGGCGCAATTCTGCACATCGCGCCCGGTGAGGGTCACCTGGTGTGCGTCGACCACTTCGACGAGATCCTGAGTGAGCTGCTGAATTCGAGGAGCTGACTCGCGCGGTAACGGTGCCAGCGCACACTGACGAGGTCTTCCACCGAGTCTCTGGTAATTCACCGTCGCCCACTGCACCTCCGATCTATCCACCTCGTAGAGGACGGTTCCAGTAAGCAGCGCAGCCGATAGCCCCGCGAATCGAGCCCCGTGCCGGGGTTGACGGCCTAGCCAATTCTGACTGCGGTCGCTGACGTGAGGAACCGGTCAAAATGATTGGTGCGAATGTCGAAACGAGTTGGAAACCAATCTGATTCGCCATTGTCGACGTGGGAGGAACTGGGCTCGCCCGGGTCCATGGTTAAGCATGATCCGGCTCCCGGTTCCTGGTTTTGGTCCGGTGGCTAGTCATTGTTTGCTGTGCGCTTGTTGAATGGCTTGCCTGGCAGCGGAAATGACTTCTTTGACGGTCGCCGGCGCATGTCTGGGTTGATCTCGGATGGCGCGGGCGGTGGCCCGCAACGCCAGGGCGGGGGTGTGAAGCTTCGAAGGCGGTATGTCGTGGTTGAGGACCTGGAAGAATGCGCGCGTGGCGGCGGGGTTGGCGCAGGAGACCATTCGCCCACGGTGTGGCCGGGCCGGTGGCACCCATACGAGCTGCGTACCAATACATTTCGTAAGATCGTGGTCACGCCAGCGCCACCACCGTCGCAATGCATTATCAATCCCGTCGCCAACTAGGCCAAATTCGATGCTGCGCGCCAGTTGTCGTGCTTGCCGCGGCGCATCGGAAATGCCCTGGCCGGTGTGAAGTCTTTGAAGTGTCCAGCGTCGCCGACGAGAACCCACCCTGGGCCGGAGGACTGGCGGAAGTAGCGGTGCCACTTGGTGAAAACCCGCAGCGGCCCGACCCGCTTGGCGTCTGCCATGAGGCCGGCCAACTCGGGCCAATCCCGGATGGCGTTGGTGAAGAATGTATCGCGGCCAGCCCGAAATTCGTTGGCGCAATACAGATCCGGCGCGATCGCTGCCATGTGCAGGTCGCCGTCGGTTGGTCCGGCGAGGTAGCCCATGTCTTTCATCCGACCGAACCGGACCAGGCCTTCTCGATCGACCCCTTCGAAGTAGCCCCATGCCACCATGCGGCCAGGCTGGGTCACGTCGTACGCCCGCGCCCCGACACTCCTGGCTACCGTCGAGCGTCGCCCGTCAGCACCGACGACCATTCGCACACGGATCGTGCCCTTGTCGGTGCGCACGCCGGTCACGCGGTCCCCCTCGCGCAGCAGCCCATTGACCCACGTGCCGGTACGCACCTCGGCCCCGGCGGCCCCGGCGGCCTCGACCAGCAGCACGTCTAACGTCAGGCGTCGCAGGCACAGCGCCGGATGATCGGCCAAGCCGTCTGCGGTTTCATGCATCCGGACGTCGCTGCTAGCCATCGTGGCACCGTGCAGCGGGACAGCGCCTGCACTGGTCAGGGCGTCCAGCACCCCGAGCTCGTCGAGGGCGTCCACGCCGCACCGCTGAATCAGGTGCGTCGATGGGGTCTCAGACGGAAACCGGGCCCGATCGAGGACACAGACTTTCAGTCCGCGGCGAGCGAGCATCGTGGCCAAAGGCGAGCCGGCGCATCGCGCCCCGACCACGACGACGTCGACGCATTCCATCGCACTCTCCCCGGCTTTGGTCAAGCTATGCTTGATAGCCTAATTATGTTGCACAACAGCGTCTTCCGTCTCTCATCATGGATCGTCGACATTATCCATGAAGTGAATTAGGATGCATGAACTAATAATCGACCTGAGCGACCGCGGCCGAGACGTGTCGGGGTTACAGCTCACCGAGCAGATCAGCGAGCTCGTCCTCACCGACGGCATCGGTAACATGCGTCAGATAGTTTCCTTCTTCGTCGAGAACATAGGTAAAAGCCGAATGCGGCATCCGGTAGCCGTCGGGGTCATCGGGGTCGGCGACCTTCTGAGCGAAGACGCGGAACGACGACTTTGCATCCGCGATTTGTCGCGGTTCACCCGTTAGACCCATGAATCGCGGAAAATGCTGATTGAGAATAGATTTCATCACCGCAGGCGTGTCTCGCTCAGGATCGACGGTGATGTAGAGCGCAGTGAACGACTCTGCCCTCGACCCTAAGCGGTCAAGCACAGAGGACAACCGACCCAACGCCCGCGGACACACCTTTTGGCAATGGGTGAATCCAAGAACACCAGCATTCGCTTGCCCCGGTACGATCGCTCGGAAACCGGCCGCCCATCGTGATCTATTAGATCGAACGTTGCTGTGACCTGAGGGCTACCCGTGGAGCGGTTGTCCTTGCTCATACCTCGGCTCTCAGCTTCTCGTGCTGAGTCGGAACGCCGATAGTCAAGCACCTTCGGGCGTAACGATTCGGTCCATTCTCTGATACTGGACTGGGTACCGGCGGACATCCAGGCCGCACCCTTCCTGGCAATGCGGTAACTTGGATTAACTACCGACCGGGTGGCGCAGACCGATTTCGGAGGCGCGCTCGTTGGCCATCCGCCACCGATAACTGCGAATCCTGGCCGAGTTGAATCAAACACTTCACGCGTAAATCCGCAGTCGCGCCGGCCATCTCAACCCGGATGGTGCTTTCGCTATCGACACCCGACACCTCGTCAAGCGGCCGGATGGCTCTTGTGCAACGCATAGCTGCTATCCGTTGCAGCTCAAAGTCGTTGCGGTCTCGGCGCGTTCAGTGTGCATTGTGCCGTGAGTGGTCAGTCTGGGCGACCCAGCCTGTGAGCACATCGACGGTAAGCACTAGGTGCACAAAACGGCTCACAGCGTCGGTCGTCGCCCGATGTCTGTATCTGACAGCGTTTGGTCATTGCCGACACGGGGATGCGACGCAAGACTGGACCAGGACAACGAGTCCTTCCCCCAACGGCAGCCGTGACGCCTGACCGGCCCTAAGGCCGTAGGCATGGATGGTGGTCTGTGTTAGCGCGAGCTGATGGGTGTAATCGTCGCAATGGCTGCCGGGAGGAACTCGGCAAGAGTGAAAGTGAGAGAGACGATTCTGATGCTGTGTTGCCAGGTTCTGGGCGGACTTGCCCTGTTCGGTTCCCACCGAGTGCGGCTCTACCAGATCTTGCGTGGATGTCGAGGAATTCGAACTACCGCCAACGCAGCGGCAGTTGCCGGGGCGACTGCTGGGTCGCCTTCGGTCGCGCGGACAATGCTTGCCCAGCCCGCAGCCGCGTTTCCGTCGCAGGCTAGCGCGGCGCAGTGAGCACACAGAGTCCCGGAACCGCCGACACGCCAGGCTCCAGCGAGCGACAGTCCTCGACCGCCGGCGACCACGTGGTAAACGCCTTCAATCCAGCCGGGGTCGCCATCGTCCTAGTCGATACCGCTCGACTGGCAATCGATACCTTCCCCGCGGGGTCCCCCGCCGTCATCGAAGGTGCGGCGCGGTCATGACGGTGGGGCGCGTTTTACGATCACCCCATGTCGTGCTGGCGGTCCTGTGCGCGGCCACGCTGGCCATCAGCCTTGCCACCACCGCGGTGAACATCGCGTTGCCGGTGTTGGTCACTGACCTCCACGCGAGCACGCGGGATCTGCAATGGATCGTCGACGCCTACAACTTGCTGTTCGCGACCTTCGTCCTCGCCTTTGGAAGTCTCAGCGATCGGTATGGCCGCAAGGGCGCGCTCACACTGGGATTGATCGTGTTCGCCGGTGGCTCCATCGGCGCTTCCCATGCCAGTACGTCGCACCAGCTGATCGCGTGGCAGGCTCTGATGGGGCTCGGCGCAGCGTTCATCTTCCCGACAACGCTGTCGATCTTGTCCAACGTATTCCTGGAACGTCGTGCGCGAGCTCGGGCAATCGGAATCTGGGGCGCAGCCACGGGTTTGGGGGTGGCCTGTGGACCGGTGCTGGGCGGCTGGCTTCTCGAGTCGTTCTGGTGGGGCAGCGTGTATCTGGGGTTGGCTGCCGCCGCCATCCTCGCGCTGGCTCTGGCCGTACTGATCGTGCCTACCTCGCGCGACCCCGAGGCGCCCGCGCTGGATCACCTCGGACTGGTGTTGTCGGTCGGCGCGGTGGGCAGTTTGGTCTACACCATCATCGACGCGCCGGAACGTGGATGGCTATCTGCGCGTTCGTTGGTCGGGTTCGCGGTGGCGTCGGTGTTGTTCGTCGCCTTTACGATGTGGGAGCGGCGACGTCGCCAACCCATGGTCGACGTCGGCCTCTTCGCCAACATGCGATTCACTGCCGCGAGCGCCTCGATCACGTTCGCTTACTTCGCTCTGTTCGGGTTCATCTTCCTGATTACCCAGTATTTTCAAGTGCTTCGGGACTACAGCCCGCTGATGACCGGGGTTCGCATGCTGCCGGTAGCGGCATCGATCGCGATCGGATCGCTGATTGGTGCGGCACTGGCGGTGCGCATCGGCAACAAGGTCGTCGTCGCGACAGGACTACTAAGCTTCACGCTGGCGTTCGGCTGGTTATCCACACTCAGCACCACCACGAGTTATCTGGAGATAGCCCTCCAGATGATCCCGCTGGGCCTGGGCCTGGGCCTCACTAGCGCACCAGCCACCGAGGCCATCATGGGGGCGGTTCCGGAAAACAAGGCCGGGATCGGATCGGCCATGAACGACGCCACGAGAGAGTTGGGCGGCACCCTGGGCGTCGCCGTCATCGGAAGTATCTTCGCCTCGATCTACGCCAGCAGCCTCCACGATTCGCTCGCGGACGAGCCGGTACCCGACCAAGCCCGGCTGACTGCGGAAGAATCGATCGGTGCAGCCAAGATCGTCGCCGAGCAGTTGGCGGCCGCCGCCCGACCAGACGCAGGCCACGTATTCCTCGACGCCGCGTATACGGCATTCCTCGACGGTCTGTCCGCATCTTGTCTGGTGGCCGCCGGCGTCACCCTCTTCGGATCCGCCATAGTGGCGATATTTCTACCCGCGAAACCAAAACACGACGCCTACGAGTCGGCCTCGAACGAAACACCGCTGCGGCCGTCGACCCCCGGACGATAGCCCGAAGGTGACACGGCACGTGAATGCGGCGTTGAGCATCACCTGGCGTGGGGTGGTCAGAGTCGGTTCCGGCGCGTGTACGGGTCGTCACTCCTCGAATTCGTGGGCTGGGCGGTGTCTCCCCCTTCGGGCGGCGCATCGCCACCGCGCAACGATTAGGGTGCACCTACAGGCCGATCGCACAAATCGTTCCGAGGCCTTTCCGCTGGTCGATTGATGACCGCCGGCTGGGCCGTTGAGCGTTCGGCGTCGAGCCGTGGGTCGAGTCCGTCGATTCCAGCTTCGAGCTAGAGGTCCTCCTTGTGCGTCAGGCGCACCCAAACGCTCGAGCGGACCGCCGAGATCGCCGAGATCGCCGACGGCTAGGACCATAGGACACCATCGGGATTGGATGGATGCGTCAACTTGGGTGTGCAAATATTTCACGTTGCCGTGGTTGATGTGTCAACTCGCGGGGCTACGATTAGCCAAATGGCCGACAAACCGGCTCTTCATGATCGGGGGTGTAGTCGGGGTCTGAATCCGCCGGTTTCCAGGAGGGATCTGGCGATGTAGTTGGTGAGGTTTCGAAAGCCCAGGGCGGAGCCGCGGAGGTGTTCGAGGCGTCCGTTGATCGCTTCGGTTGGGCCGTTGGAGGTGCCGGGGCGGTCGAAGTAGGCCAGGACGTCGGCGGCGCGTTTCTTCAGCGTCCGCCCGAGGGTGATCAGTTCCTGCAGCGGTTTGGGGATGCCGGCGCTGAGGGTGGTGATCAGGGCGGTCATCATCGTGGCGCCCTTGGCGCGGTCGGGTTGGCGGTAGGCGGCCACGGTGCGTTGATAGATCATCCAGGTGGCCTCGACCTCGACATGGGCATCGACGGCGAACAGGGCGGCAAGCCGGGCTTTCTGTTTGTCGGTGAGCAGGTCGGCACCGGTATGCAGGGTGCGCCGGGCACGGTAGAGCGGGTCGGTGCTGCGGCCGCGGTGCCCGCAGGTGGCCAGCTGCACGCGGCGTCGGCATTCGTCGAGGGCGTTGCCGGCCAGCCGGACCACGTGGAAGGGGTCCATCACCGTGGCGGCGTCGGGCAGTTCCTCGGTGGCCGCAGTCTTGAATCCGGAGAAACCGTCCATGGCAACGACTTCCACACCGTCACGCCAGTCTTTGGGCCGGTTGGCCAACCACTGTTGGAAGGCGTGTTTGGAACGTCCTTCGATCATGTCGAGCAACCGCGCCGGTCCGGACTTGTCGCGCACCGGGGTCAAGTCGATGATGACGGTGACGTATTTGTCGCCGCGGCGAGTGTGGCGCCAGACGTGTTCGTCCACGCCGATGACCGCCACGCCGTCGAATCGTGCCGGGTCGGCGATGAGCAGCCGCTTGCCTTCGGCGAGCACCGCATTGTTGGCGGTGTTCCACGACACTGCCAGTCCTTCGGCGACTCGGGCCACGCTCAGGTGTTGGCACACAATGGCTTCCAGCGCCCACTGCAGAGCGCGTCGCGAGAGCTTGGCTCGTGGTTCGGCGGCCTTGCTGGCGTCTTGACGCCACACATGAGAGCATCCTGCGCATCGGTAGCGGCGGATGGTGACCAGCAAGGTCGTGGGCCGCCACCCCAACGGCTCATGGGCCAACGTACGGGTCACGCTGTCGCGCGGAACGCCTTCTTCACCGCAGCGCCGGCACCATCGATCCTCCTCGGCGATCCGGCACGCCAGCACAGCACGATCAGCATCGAGGCGCTGACCGGTCACCTCCAGCCTGAGTTCATCAAGGCGGCAGAAAGTCGTCACGTCAGCGCAGGCAAAGCCCGCCCGACCGGTAGCGTCAGGCACGTCGAGGTCTTCCTGATGGACGGCGTAGGAACCTCCATCATCAGAAGACCTCGACCCCTACACCGGCACCGACGCGCCGACCACCCCTACACCCTCATCTGCGAAGAGCCGACAAACCCTGGCTCAGCGCCAAGGAGCAGCAGGCGTGGCGAGCTTTCACAGAGATGCGGCACGTCCTGGAGCAACATCTTGAGCGGCATTTGCAGCGTGAGTTCGGCCTATCTGACCCCGATTTCGAGATCCTGGTCAACCTGTCCGAAGCGCCGAAGGGGCGGATGCGCACATTCGAACTCGGCCAGGCAACACAGTGGGAAAAGAGCAGGATGTCGCATCACCTCAGCCGGATGGAAAAGCGCGGGCTGATCCGCCGGACAGTCTCCGGGGCCCGTTATCCGGACATCGTCTTGACCCAGGCCGGACGGGAGGCGATCGTGGCTAGCGCACCGGCCAACGCGGCCCGCGTACGGAAATTCTTCATCGACGTTCTTGGGCCCGACCGCCTCGCCATGCTGCGCAAAGCCTCTGACGACGTGCTCGCGGCTATCGAAGAGCACCAGCAAATCGACTGCCCACCGGAAATTCGTGGTAGCTGAGGTTTTTCAGCGGCGCGCCGTATCCGAATCTCGCCCCACGGGGGACCGGCTGCCATTGCTGTTGATGCATGAAATTCGAACCGCTGGCCAATCGAACAGCCAGAAGGCAGTGTCCCGTCCGGTTGATGATTGCGACTTAGACCGCGCGCGACCTTGGGTTCGCAATCTTCAACCGGACGATGCCTGCGTCGGGCGTTCAGATTGCGATTTCGGCGACCGGCGCATTCGGATGGGTCACGCTCTGCGGCATGCAATGCCATCGGAACCGAGCGATACCTGCCGAACCACCAGGTCAAGACTCGCCCAGCCACTCACGTACGGCAGTAACTCGCACTCTAATTCGGCTCGACTTCGCAAGGTCATCCGCAACGTAAGTCCGGAATCCGCAACGTATCCTCGTACATTGAACGATCCGAGCCGGCGCTGGGCAGCCAGCAGACCATCGGGGCCCCATCCTGCGGGCCCGGGCGATGCATGATCGTCACGTTGCCCGTTTCCAGCGCGTTCGACACGTAATTGCCGTCTTTGTCGACGTAGGTGACCGTGTCGGTTCTTCAACCAGCATCACGCCACCGCGACTCTTCCGCACAACAACCACCGCAACCTCCCAGCAACCACGATGTTGCGACGTTCATTGGGATCCGCCTACTTTTTCATGGCCACGGACACGTAGATCAGGCCCATTTCAAGGCCACACGCGCTCGGGATTGTCACGGACCATACAAGTCCGAACTAAGTCGGGCCGCGAACTCCTTTGCGAGCCGTTCACGCTGACCTCGTGAAAGAGCAGTACCACGTTGACCACCATGCCGCAGTATGCGAGCAACGGCGATTATTACAAGCCGATGCCGACGCTCATATTCTTCAGACTCGGCTGATGCGCTGTCTGTCTGCGCGTACGGAGGGCTACCCTGATCAAGTTCGAGGATCTTGGCCGCCGAATCCAACAGCCACGCCGCCTCAGATTCGCGAAGCTCAACCATTTTCCCCCACGCTTTTTCGTGTGCTTCAAGTGTTACCCGCCACGACGCCCATTTGGTTTCATGCATCCTGCGATGACCTACAGATAGTTGCGGAATTCTCCCCTGATGCGCAGCTCCCGCGCCGTCGCTAGGGGCGAAGATTACCTCACCTCGCCCGTCGTCGACGTACGGCCGAATATTATTAAACGGGGTCGATGGCACTGATGGGTTTAGTGCGCGGGGCTGGTAATGAGGGTTGGGAATGAACTCAGTTGGCTCGGTTGCAGCTTCCGGTGCGGTATCTGCGTCGCCGTAAATTGCGCCGTGGGGGTTGGCGACGATACGGCGGGCGCCAACGATGTTCTCCCGCCGAATACCTCCCGGGAATGAGATCTCCTGCGCAGACCAATTGTGACCCACGGAGGCGTTAATGTCGATGCCACCGGGAGCATGGATCTCGTACTGGTACACCGCGCGTCCGTAGTCGCCGTCGGTGAAAACTCGCAGATCGCGGTCGCGGGTCGTCGATACGAATCCTGTGACGCGGCCATTCAGATGTGCCATCAAATCCAAACGGTCTGTCTGCGCGACAAAGCCTGTCTCAAACACTCCAGGGATACCCTCCTTTGCCCATGGCAGGCGTATATCCTCGCGATACAGGCGATTTTGGTCGGTGCGGTACTGCACGGCGCCAGTGGGGTTCTCGCTGCTGGGATACACCGGCAGGATCTGGTGCCAATCGACGTTCGGGTCCAGCTGCGAACTCGGAAAGCTGTCGTTAAATGTTAATGGGTAGTGTCCGTGGGCGCTGCGATGGATAGACGCCTTTTCAGCGAAGCTGCCGGTTGTGACCTGGCGGCCGATTTGAAGACGCGAGGAGTCTTCATGTTGGCCCTCGTAAATAGAAGTGGCGATCACTTCTAGAGTGGATGCGCCTCGCAGGAGGGCCGGAAGTGATTGACCTACGACGGGCCGAAAGCCATTGGCGAGCAACATGGCCGGTAAGAGGAGATGGATGTTGAGTTGATCGCTTCCTTGGACGAAGGGTTGCATAATCTGCAAGGTGCGAATGGCACGTGCAATAGCTCGAAGGGTTTCGTACTCATTGTTTGCTTGTCCTGTATCGCGGTGATAGCGATCAAAGACGCCTTGGACGATCTCTGGCACGGCGTCTGCATCGTAGGCAATGTCCACTATCATTTCGCCTTCTCCCGTCGGCGTGACCGACGTCAGGATGAAATCACTAGCTTGGCCATCGAAATAGGCAAGATCGTGTTGGGAAACAATCCGGCGGCCCGCGACAGATTCTAGCAGTAAGTCGCGTGGAATCCGCGTCGCCGCTATTCGATAGCGGCGCCGCAATCTCGTTGCTTTGACTCCATTGACTTCGGCATTTAGTCCAGAGTTGCGTGTCAAGATGGCGAACATTCTCTGGTACTTTTCCCAGTCGAAACGGGTCCGGAGTTCCGTTAAATTGTTGAGCACAGTTTGATACGCATACTCTATGTTTGCACGATAGTACGGCCACGGCATGCGATCGATGAGAAGGCCACCTTCCCGCGCGGAGAGTTTTTCCTTGGCTTGCGTATGGTGGTCGAACTCGGTATAGAAGCGCCACCATTGGGATTCGTCTGACACCTCCGCGAGCGCGATGGCGTGGTTTTTGGATACTTTCGGCAACTCGGCGACCGCATCTCCAAGGCCGGTTGTGTCTGAGCCGAGATGCCGATCCGTGAGCCGCCCACTCGAATCCACTTCGACTGGAACATTCGGCCTGGACGGATCGTAGTTCGGGTTTGGTATGAACACCCCGTAACGTGGAGGACGCTCAGCACTTGCCGACTGACTACCGGCGGCAGGATGCTCGTTGGGAAGAAGAGGTGCCGCCCCGACGATATACTCGGGACGGATACCACCGGCAAAGGCTATCTCCTGCTGCCAGTGGAACTGTTTGAGTTCAGGATGATCGATCATTGTCGCATTTATGTCGATTCCACCCGGAGCATCAATTGTGTACCGAAAGATCTGGGTATCCCATGCTTTCTCGCCAACGTAATTAAGACGCCGATCACGGGTAGTCGAAACGAACGCTGTGCGTGCTCCGAGGACATGCAATTCGAGCTCAGTCTGTCTGACGTCGCGAGGGGCAAAACCACTGATGAAAATGACATCCGGTGGACGGCTATCCTCGCGATACAAAAGTTCATCGCTCGCCCGAAACACCGGCTCACCAACGGGATTCTGCCGCGATGTTGGCACGCCCGACATAAGAGTCGCATCTACTGTTGAATCGAGCTGTGAAGCAGGATACCGCGCTAGACCGTGACGTCTCGCCCCGCCGTTGTCGAGCTCGCCGACAACCGCTGCTCGTGACGTGGATTGCCGCATATAGCCCGCGGTGGGGTCGCATAAGCCCACCGCAGCAAACCTCTCCAGCAAATGCCACGGCACATGCAGTACGCCGCGCTGCACCCGAGCGATAAAGTTGATATCGCTCGAATCGAGATTCTCGTCGCGTTCTAGCCGGGTTAGGATACGCCTCCAATGGGGCCCCTCGTTGGCCTCGTTGGGATCTTGGATCGCCTCGCTGCTCAGTTCGCCGTCGGAACCGCGAGGGAAAGTGAGATGACGGTTGTCACGTTCGTCCTCCGAAATAATCTGCCGTTCAACCACTCTGAATAATTTCGGTGAAATCGACTGATAACCGGCTCTTCGCAGATGAGGGTGTAGGGGTGGTCGGCGCGTCGGTGCCGGTGTAGGGGTCGAGGTCTTCTGATGATGGAGGTTCCTACGCCGTCCATCAGGAAGACCTCGACGTGCCTGACGCTACCGGTCGGGCGGGCTTTGCCTGCGCTGACGTGACGACTTTCTGCCGCCTTGATGAACTCAGGCTGGAGGTGACCGGTCAGCGCCTCGATGCTGATCGTGCTGTGCTGGCGTGCCGGATCGCCGAGGAGGATCGATGGTGCCGGCGCTGCGGTGAAGAAGGCGTTCCGCGCGACAGCGTGACCCGTACGTTGGCCCATGAGCCGTTGGGGTGGCGGCCCACGACCTTGCTGGTCACCATCCGCCGCTACCGATGCGCAGGATGCTCTCATGTGTGGCGTCAAGACGCCAGCAAGGCCGCCGAACCACGAGCCAAGCTCTCGCGACGCGCTCTGCAGTGGGCGCTGGAAGCCATTGTGTGCCAACACCTGAGCGTGGCCCGAGTCGCCGAAGGACTGGCAGTGTCGTGGAACACCGCCAACAATGCGGTGCTCGCCGAAGGCAAGCGGCTGCTCATCGCCGACCCGGCACGATTCGACGGCGTGGCGGTCATCGGCGTGGACGAACACGTCTGGCGCCACACTCGCCGCGGCGACAAATACGTCACCGTCATCATCGACTTGACCCCGGTGCGCGACAAGTCCGGACCGGCGCGGTTGCTCGACATGATCGAAGGACGTTCCAAACACGCCTTCCAACAGTGGTTGGCCAACCGGCCCAAAGACTGGCGTGACGGTGTGGAAGTCGTTGCCATGGACGGTTTCTCCGGATTCAAGACTGCGGCCACCGAGGAACTGCCCGACGCCGCCACGGTGATGGACCCCTTCCACGTGGTCCGGCTGGCCGGCAACGCCCTCGACGAATGCCGACGCCGCGTGCAGCTGGCCACCTGCGGGCACCGCGGCCGCAGCACCGACCCGCTCTACCGTGCCCGGCGCACCCTGCATACCGGTGCCGACCTGCTCACCGACAAACAGAAAGCCCGGCTTGCCGCCCTGTTCGCCGTCGATGCCCATGTCGAGGTCGAGGCCACCTGGATGATCTATCAACGCACCGTGGCCGCCTACCGCCAACCCGACCGCGCCAAGGGCGCCACGATGATGACCGCCCTGATCACCACCCTCAGCGCCGGCATCCCCAAACCGCTGCAGGAACTGATCACCCTCGGGCGGACGCTGAAGAAACGCGCCGCCGACGTCCTGGCCTACTTCGACCGCCCCGGCACCTCCAACGGCCCAACCGAAGCGATCAACGGACGCCTCGAACACCTCCGCGGCTCCGCCCTGGGCTTTCGAAACCTCACCAACTACATCGCCAGATCCCTCCTGGAAACCGGCGGATTCAGACCCCGACTACACCCCCGATCATGAAGAGCCTGATAACCCACCGTCGCGTTGCTCCTGCTGGCCCGGACTACGTGTGAGGACAACTGCGATCCAGTGTTATCGCCGCGTGAATGC
Organism: uncultured Actinomycetota bacterium; assembly: GCA_963712615.1. Classification (GTDB taxonomy): domain Bacteria; phylum Actinomycetota; class Actinomycetes; order Mycobacteriales; family Mycobacteriaceae; genus Mycobacterium. The sequence goes on along the minus strand of CAVQIO010000002.1, from coordinate 4,006,285 downwards.
GAGGCCATTTGCTCCGGAGTGCCTTCGGCATCGAGTGCGACGCGGGATGATTCCGCTCCATCGGAAGCCGCCAAGTCCTGCTGATCCTGCTCGCCACGTCCGCGCCCGGGAGGCGCAGCAGAACGGCGACGGCGGGTTTTTAGATCCTCGCTGAGCTGGACGGACAGCTCCTGAGCACGCTGCTGGCGCTCTGCCGGTGGGAGGACGCTTCCGGGTTGGCCACCATCGTGCAGGATGCGGGTGATGGCCTGAACAATGACTCGGTACCGACGTCCATATTCTCGAGCCTCCGGCGGTGCAGAAGGGGATTGGTCGACGGGTGGGCTCTGATGGTGAGCTTCGGCGATGATGGCTGCCGCACTGTACAACTGCTGTGCTTCAGGTTCGCCGAGCGCAGTTTTGCCGAACGCCTTCGCATGTGCGTCGAGCGTGCCCTCCCACTCTGTCCACTTGTCCTCATCCATCTGAGGGACCGTTTGAGCCGCCGCCGTGCCCGTCGACGTGGACCGGGCCGCCGTGCTGAGCGCCGGCGTGCTCTTCTGGCCGACCGCACCCGCCCCCCTACGAACACCGGAAGTCTCAGCCCACTCCTGCAGCCGCTGCGCCGGCAATGCCTGGATGCCGGCACCGATGTTCCAGGCCGAGCGGTGGCGTTGTTGCGGGGCGAGATGGGGTGTCCCAGTGGTATAAGTCGACCGCAACGCGGAACCGGCTGACAGCGCCCCGCCTGTGTGGTGTCGCGAAGCAGGCGGCAGGCTGGTGGAAGTACCGGCAGGCGTTGTGGCCGTCCACACTGGCCGGGTGACACCGCCGGTCGGGGGCAGCAGCGCGATGCGCGCCGTAGCAACGCCATGCTCTGAGTCTTCGTCCAGGAACAGGGTCGAGGGCGTGTTCACGGTGATCAGCTTCGCATCGCGAAGGCCCCGCGCGACCTGCCAGCGCGCCACATCGGGTACCGCTTCGTAGTCGGTCAGCAGCAGCACCCGCGACGGTATCGGTCTGTGGGCTGGCTCGCCAGCTGCGGCCAGGTCCTTGCGCAGGCGCAAGCCGAAGGAAAGCGGTGTCTCCCAATAGCTGAGGTCGTGCCGCTCGTCGTAGACGGCAAATCTGCCACCGGCGAAGTAGCTGACCACCACGGCCACGTCTTCGAGGCCAATTGGTAGCTCGCCCAGTTTCCCGCTGCGCCAGGGCAACGCCGTCGTGCGTGGTGAGCCAGTGGCCGGGTCGGTCTGGGCCGGCGTCCCCGGCTGGTAGGCGTCGTTCGGCGTCCATGCCACGTGCGAGGATCCCAGCACCGACGCGTTTAGAGCGGGTGAGCGGGATCGCCAGTCACGCCGGTCGAAATAGGACAAGCCACCGACGTGGTTGCCGCCGAGCGGGTGTGGGCGCAGTCCGACCGGAATCGGCGAGCCGGGTGGGGCTGAGCGTTCGACGAGCCAGCGGGTGGGATTGGAACCAAACTGGGATCGGTAGGCCCACCGTACTCGGTCACCGGCCGGGCCCTGGGGATAGGTCGATCTGAACTGCCCGCCGTGGCCGTCCTGAGTTCGGTGCAGGCCCACCCTTAGCTGGTGGCGGCCGACCGAGTCGCGTTCACCCCAGATATCAGTCTCACCGTGCGGAAACCAGACCAGGCGTCCGAGTGAGTCGGCGAGTTGCTGGTGGGCGGCACCTTGGTTGCAGGTCAAGATTGCCAGCGGATCCTGTAGCGGTCGCGTCGGGGTGCTCAACTGCGGCAGCACGCGCAGCCACGAGCCCACCGCCGGATCTGCGACCGGTTGTTGCATGCCGTCCACCACCAGGCATAACTGGTCCTTCTCAGACGAGTGCGCGGCGATGAGAAACGGGTTGAGTTCCGGCAGCCACGGCCAGGGCCGTCGCTCATCCGCGGATAAACGCGGCACTGGCCCCCCGAGCGGATGTGTGGGCGCCTGCAGGTGGTAGTAGCCGCTGAAACCGCTCGCCGTACCCGTGTCCGGGGCCATCGCGATCCGTGCGAACTCGGGCAAGGAGGCGTGCACGGTGTATCGGCCCATGTCAAATGAGCGCAGCGTGACATCCCTGCCCTCGAGCGTTGTCAGAACCGGTAGATCGGTCCGAAGCATCCAAGGCCCTCCAGGGTCTGTGAGGTTGCGATCGGGTAAGTCTGGGCGTCTCGGCCGCCGAGGTTGTTACCTGGTTACCACAGCCTGCGACGGCACCGCCGAGCCCGGGCAGCCACGGGCTGCACACCGTCTCAGGGGTAAGCGGGCTGTCGAAAACCTGCACGGCGAAATTCCGAGCAGGTCGCTGTCGCGGTGCCGTGTTGCGCTCAGCTCACATCCTTCTCGCTGGCCCCGGATTTTTAGCGCGGTCCGTATCGTCGGCGGGGGCGGGTTGGAAGTGCCGGCGTTCGCGGACTGACCAGGGGCGCGGGTTCAGGTCCCGGCGTGGCTCGTTTCGTTGCGGCCAGGGGACGGGCTCGGTGGCGTTGTCGAGGTAGTCGCCGGTCTCGCGGTGCAGCCGGATGTAGTTGAGCCAGTGCGGGATTGGTTCGGACGCACACATCCCGCTCCGCTCACTGCGTGGCTGGCTGACCGTCTTCGTCGCCGAGAGCGAGCTCTCGAAGAGTTCCCTGTGCTCGGACCAGTCCTGCAGGATGACGGGCTTGAGGGTGCGGTGATGGAGCATGGCATCGCCACCGCCGCGGTGGTGCGCGAACCATGCCGCACTGGTGTAGCTGGTCTGGTCACGCGCGCGGTCGCTGCGGGCGGGACGGTGATACAGACGACCGGAATCCGGTTGCGCCCAGCCGGTCCCGGATGGCGTTTACGGAGCGCGCGTTCGTGGGTGCGGCCCAACCGAGTCAGCGCCGTCGTCTTACCCGTGCCGGAGGCGCCGGACAGGATTAGCCCGCGTCGCGCCGAGATCTGGCCGCGGTTGAGCTGAACCAGCAGCCTGCCGGTCCTCAGGACCTGCCGGATGGTCGGCGTGTCACCAGCGGCAACTGCCCGCGATAATCGCGACGCGATTCGTCTGCAACCGCGCGATCGGACTTGGACCTGCGATCTCGTTGCTGTTGTCACGTTCCCACGCCTATCGTGGTGCGAACAGTCTTGTGGTGGTTCGGATTTCACGTGGCACGTTGCGGTGTCTTGAACCGGTCTGTGGCGCGTTGGGTGATCCAGATTTGTCCTTTCCAGTCCTGCATGATCGGTGTCCATTGGCGGGTGAGGACCGGGTGAACGGTGCGGTGGTTGAGGATGACGGTGCCGCAGGCGCTTCGCTGCTTGATGATGAACCACTGCTTGGATTTGTGGTGTCGAGTGCGGCTCATCTCGTACGGGGTGTTGATGTGGCTGGGCCGTCGATGCCCGGGTACGTCAGGGAAGATGCGCGGCGGCGCGGTGGGAGCCCGCCAACAGTCGTTTTCGATCCAATGGGCGAGAGGGTCGTTTTCGCCTCGGGGTTGGTAGTCGGGTTCACCGATTCGCCGCCGGTATTCGGCGAGGAATCGCCGCAGTCCCGTGTCGTCGCCGCAGGCCAGGCGCCGCCAGTGCGGTGCGGCGAGCAAGTTGGCAATCTCGACGGCGTCGGGGTAGATCGGCGCGAACAATCGCGACGTGCTAAATGTCGAGTCTTCGGTGCCCGGCGGGATCAGGATCGACGTGCGCAGGGCCCAGAGCCTTCGTCGGCGGCCGAACCCGATCGTTGTGGTGAGCTCATCGTGCCAGTAGTGGGCGCAGATCCGAAACGCGGTCAGCACGGCATCATAGGCGGCGGCCCAGCCGTGCCGGCGCACGAGCCGCAGGTGTCGACGTTGCGCGGCAACCACTTCGGGCAGATTCTCCAGCGAGGGGTTGGGATGGTTGATGTCGGGTGGTCCGATCCAGTAGCGATGACGAGTGCAGACGTAGCGGTGGTGTGGGTAGAGCCGCAACACCGGCCCTCCCCCGTGGCGGGCGTCGCAGCGGGGGCAGCCGACTTGGGGGACGTGACGGAACACGGGCCAGATTGGCGGCGGGTCGCGCAGCTCGAGCAGGGCGCCGGCGAGCTGGCCGGGCGGGTGGCCGGTGATCGCGGACAGCAGCACAGGATCGGCGGTGCGCCGCACCGGGGTTGGTTTCGCGATGGTGACGCGCTGCCAGAGCTCGTCACCGATGACGCTGTTGAGATTGGCCAACCGCGCCAGGTAAGACGCGACGGTTTCCAGGTGTGCGGGTGCAACCACGATCGGGAGTCGACGCGGCAGCGGCGCCGTCACCCGATCGCGGCCGCGTCTGCGAATGCCCGCGGCTGCGCGGCCGTTGGGTTGGCCCAGCGTTGGGCCGCGTAGTCGACGGGCACCTGTTCTAGCAGTTGCGGGGTGATCTTCTGGCTGCCGTCTTCGATGGCCAGAATGGCTGCGCTGCGGATCAACTGCGACAGGCTGCCGATCATGCCGCCGCTTTGTCGGTAGAGCTTTTCGGCGATCGGGGCCAGGGTGCCGGGCGGGTGATCACGAAGCCGCAGTGTCGTTTCTAGTGAGGCGACCAGGGCGTGCCAGGTGTCGCGTTGTTCGCCTGTTCCGTAAGCGAACGGCGCGGCCGACACGACCGCAAACCGCCCGGCAAGCTGGCGCCCGCGCGGCCCGGCGAACAGCCCTTGGGCTTCGACTTCGACCCCGGCGTAGACGAACGTCGCGGGCAGCCGTTCGGCGAAATACTTCAGCTGATCGGACACTTCGGCGCCCGAGCGCGTCGCCAGGGAGATGTTGTGGATTTCGTCGACCAGCACAAGGTCGACATGGGTGTGGGCGGCCACCGCGCACACGGAGTTGGTGACGTCGGTGATGTTGGCGCGGGAGTTGAATTCCAAGCCCAAAAACCGTGCGAATTCCACCGCCAGCATCCGGGGTGTGGCCGCCGGTGGCACGGTCACATAGATCACCGGCAGCCGGTTGCGGGCGTCGGGGTGTCGCCGCATGGTCGCCAATTCGTGGGCCCGACCGAGCTGGGTCAACGCGGTGGTTTTCCCGGTTCCCGACATGCCGCTGATCACCGCGCCCCGCCGTGCGGAGATCTGGCGGCGGTTGAGCTGGATCAACAGCCGCCCGGTGTTGATGACTTTCTGGATGGTCGGGGTGTTCACCAGCGGAAGCTCGGCGTGGTAGTCCAACAGCAGCTCCTCGTGCGCGAAGCGTTGCGCCGGGCTCAGCGCCAGCGGCTCGGCGGAGCTGAGCTGCGGCGGTGGTTGGGGCGTGTGGCGAACGAACGCACCCCACCCCTCCTTAGTGGTCAGCGGGTTATCAGGTGGGATATCGACGCCGAGGTTTCGTGCCGCCCGCCCGGCGGCGCGTTTGGCGGTGGTGCGGGCGCGGGTCTTGCGGGCTTTGGTCACCTCCACTTTTCGGCTTCGGCGTGCGCGTCGAAGATCCCGAACGCGATCACAGTCTCGGCGGCGGGCTGTTCGGTCTCGGTTCGGGTTTCGGCGGCGGCGGGTTGGGCGGGCCGTCGGGTCGCGGTCGTCCTGGTGCGGGCCGCCGTGCGGGCGCTCGCCCGATCGAGCTTGTTGACCGTGGGGCCGCGCTCGGATCGGGTCAGCAGATCATCCAGGGCGCGGGCGATCCCTGTTTCGTCGGTGTCGTCACCGCCGCGCTCGGCGGCCAGGCGCCGTGCTTGGGTCCAGGTGAAATCGGCGAACGGCGCTCTCACCATGGCCCGGTGCGTCCAAGCCAGGGCGATCCAGCCGTCCGGGGTGCGCACGTACACCTGCGACAGGTCGTAGGGGTCGTAGTGGATCTCCCACAGATTGTTCTTCGCGCTGATACCGGACGGCTGGCGCCGATAGGGTCCCAGTGGGTCGCAGCCGAGTTCGCGGTGGTCGCTGTCATAGGTGCGGTAGTCGATGCGCACGCCGTAGTCGTTGATGGCCCGCCAGGTCACCGGTAGCAGCTCGAGATAGTCGGTGCCGCTCAACGTGACCGGCAGATAGCCGGCCGCCGCGACCATCGCAGCGTAGGCGTCATTGGGTGAGATCGCCCGCTTGGGAAACCACGGATCGCGAAGACCGTCATGCGGGCGCGCCTGCCACCCACTGATCAGCCACTCATCAAGCAGGTCTTGCAGTTCCGGCAGCGTCCACACCGCGTCGGCTTCGACGTCGGCCCCGCGGCGGCTGGTGTTGGCGCCGGTGTATCCGCGAAGATGCTGACACCACAGGGTGTTGATCGCCCCGAACGTCGCCTCCACGATCGCCTTATCGGTTGGTGTACGGGGCCGGGCGTTCTGCACCGAGACCCCGAGACGTTCACACGCCCGGGTGAACGTCTCAGAGACGAACACCTTGCCGCCGTCGATGACGATGGTGTCGGGCACGATCACCGGTTTCGCGGCGGCCAACGCCATCCGGGTGTCGATGTCGACCAACCGCGGGTGCGGCATCCGAGACGCCGACATCCGCAGCGACGCCGCCCAACCCGGCCGCATCGGTTCGGGCACAAGCATCCGCGCCAACAGCAGCGCCGCGTCCACCCCCTTGGTGCCGACCGGTCGCAGCACCGCCGCGCAAATGGTGCGCGACGCGACATCGACGGCGATCGTCAGATCCGCGCGCACGATCACACCCGGCTCTAACACCACCATCACGTCCAACGGCGTGGAGTCGATTTGCACCTGTTCGCCAGGACGCGCCGCCAGCGTCGGGGTGAACGGTCCCGCCGGACGGTTCGCGGTCTGGCGTCGGGTCACCGCCGACCCAAAACTATGACGACCCGTCGACAGCGTGTCGATCAGCTTGTAAAACGTGGTCTTGCCCGGCATCGGCACCACGCCCGAGCCGTGAGCTTCCTCCAGCGCCTTGTTTACCCGTCGGATCAGCCGCGACCGCGTTCCGGTGGAGGCCGCGGTCTCGGCGGCCAGCGCCGCACGAACAGCGCTCACTACCCGCTGGTCCACCCGTCCGGTTGCCTCCCACTGCCGCACGACCCGCTGATCCACCAGCCCCCACAGACCCTGCTGGGTGTAGCGGGCGCGCATACGCTGCAATGTGCGCACCGCGACCGGGCGCCCCGCCGCGGCGAGCTCGGCGGCCTTGGCGTTCTCGCGTTGGCTTAGCGTCCGGGTCGCGGGGTCATAGTCCGGGCGTGGTGTCGCTCCCGGACCGGCGTCGGGCACCAGGCCCGTCACGAGTTCCGCGATGTGGCGTTCCCACTGCCTGGCCGCAGCCACCGCGTCGGCCGGCAATGCGTCCAACAACCCCAACGGGGCCAGCTGCGGAACAGGGTCACCGCCGATCACCTCGAAGCCCGATGAGCCCATCAAATGCGCGACCAACACCACCATTTCGGCGCCCGCCGTTGACTTCAACCGCACCGAGGTCCCGGCAAGGGCCACCACCTGGTGGTCGTCCCCATCGAAGCGCACCCAGTCACCCGGCCGCAGAACCGAAGCCCACGGGCTCATCAACTCACCCGCACGATCGGCGCGTCGGCGCGCAGCGGCACGGACAGATCCGTGACCAGCTCATGTCTCCACATCAGGTGAAACAGCACCGGCAGGACCGCGATCGGGTCGCCGGCGATCTGCGCGCCGTCCATCAACGCGACCGGTTCGACGAACACTGCGCGCAGCCGCTCGACCACCGGCTCCAGGAAGTGGCGCGGATGCCGATACCCCGCCAGCCACCGCAGATTCGCCGTCACCACCGGATCGAGCCCGCCGACCAACCGGTACTCCCAGCCCACCAGCTCACACGCATCCCGGGTCATCTCGAACGCCACCAGGTCACGCGGGCGCCGGCGCCGCTCGGGCCGACAGTCGATCACCACCCCGGCCCCATCGCCAAGACGCACGAAGTAGTCCGGGGTGTGTGACCGCGACCGGGCGCGCCCGTCATCAACCGGCCACGACAACCAGAACGGCTGCGAGGCGATCCCGACCACCGCCGGATCGAAATCCAGCGCCATCACATGATCGCGTTCCAGCCACGACTCGTACCCGACATGCGTCCAGGTCGTAGCACTCCACCAGCGCCCACTCAGATGCCGCTGCCCCCGATACGCCGCGAATCGGCGCACCGGCACGGCGTCTTCGAACCCAACACCCCATGCATCGGCCAACGGCAGTCGAACCTGATCACCCGCCGACGTCAGATATCCGACCTCGAAACCCATCGCCGCGCCCACCCAGCGTCGGCGGTTCGGCTCATCACCACGCGCCAAATTCTGCACCCGACAACCCCGCCCAGCCCGTAGCGACTCGCCAACTAATTCCGAACTTCGCCACACGCTCGCCAACAAATCACGGAATTCGCCAACTAACCCCGGAACGGACAGGCAGCTAAATGCATGAGGCGCAAAGCCCACCGTTCTCCTAGCGGACGCCCACTCTCCAAACACAAACGAGGCGTCCCGGGATCAGCCCGGCGGTGCCAAACGCGTGCATGACTGCAGGACGTAGCGCGGGCCCACCACGCCGAGCTCGTCGGCCAAACCTGGGTCCGTATCCGAAGCCGGCCTTCGGCGTCTGGCCGGTAGCTAACCGGGTTATCGCACAGCCAGGAAGTGTGCGTCCTGGATAGATCTGCTCGCCCGCCGCACTATCGGACTACACGCCTCAACGATTCCGCGCACCGCCTTGAAAGGGCAGCGCCAGCGCAGAACAGGACTCGCCGCGGCTCGGCCAGAATCACAAAGACGCTGCGTTCACTCGGAAGGCATTCGATGCGACCATATCTTCGCGAAGCGAAGCCAGACGTCAACCTGACCGATGGCGAATTTTATACGAGCGGTCTGCACGGATGCGTATCGATGGATGCGTGCAAATCAACCGGTTTTTCGCGACCGCAACGGCCTGGCGGCAGCGACGACGCATCGGTCAATCACGGACGCAGAGCAGAATCCAACCGTGTTTTCGAACGCAGGCGGGGTCCGACCGGAGTACCCAGGAATGGGTTACACAGCCGACCTCGATGACCCCACACACTTGTTGCGCCGCAAGCTCGTCGGCATCGACTTTGCTCGCAAAAGTGCGCTCAGCAAGCAGCTCTCGATCCGTCGGCTGTGCGACCACTTGATCAACGCGGTCTGCGAACGCGGGGTGTGTGATTTCGTCCGCGAGATCGCCGGGCCGCTACCAATGGCGGTGATCGGCGAATTGCTTGGAGTGTTACCCGAGGATCGCGACATGCTGTTGAGATGGTCCGGCGACCTGATGACGGGACTGAGCTCAGCTGCCGACGGCCAGCAAGTGCAGGCGATGCTGAGAGCGTTCGGCGCATACACCTCCTACACCATGGACATCATTGCGAAACGCCGCGCGGAGCCCGCCGACGACCTGTTCAGTATCTTGGTCAACGCCGAAGTCGATGGACCGCGACTGACTGATGACCAAATCGCCTACGAGGCACTGTTGATCCTCATCGCTGGGGATGAGACGACACGGCACACATTGTCGGGTAGCGTTGAACAACTGCTGCAACATCGTGATCAATGGGACCGGCTGGTCTCCCATCCAGACCTGCTTCCGGGTGCGATCGAGGAAATGTTGCTGAGCCTCACGAAGCCCCAAGCTGGACCGCATCACCCAGCCCTTGGCCTTCGCTGCAGGCAGCGGCGTATTCACCCTGACTTCGCCAACGTCCCGCGTCGCTGGCAACCGGTCTATGTCCGTTTTGGACATAGTTTGGTCATTGCAGACAAGTGCATACGGAGTTCATGCTCAACCCATGGACACCGGGCCCTCCCACCTAGTCGTCATTACGGCGTTCGCCGGTATCGACTGCGTGGATGTCGCCGGGCCGGCGGAGGTGTTCGCGATGGCGAATCTGGCGCTACCCCGCGCTGCGGCACGCTACGAAGTGCGTGTCGTCGCCGCCAGACATGGAGCGGTGCCGACGTCCTCTGGACTTCGTCTCGAGGTCGACCAGGCGTTCGCCGAGTTGCGGGACCGCCCCGACACCATCGTGGTAACGGGACGAGTCGACGTCGGCGATGGGTGCCTCCCCACCGCGGTGGTCGACGACGAGGTGCGTGACTGGTTGCGCGTACACGGCCCGAAGGCCGGCCGAGTCGCCGCGGTATGCGCCGGCAGTCACATCGCTGCGGCCGCCGGCCTGTTGGACGGCCATCGAGCAACGACCCACTGGGGCACGGCAGCCCAACTTGCCAGCGAGTACCCACTGGTCGAGGTCGACCACGATCCAATCTTCGTGCGGTCCGGACGCATATGGACCAGCGCGGGAATCAGCGCGTCGATGGACCTTGCGCTCGCCCTCGTCGGTACCGACCATGGTGACGACATCGCTCTCAAAGTGGCGCAAATCCTGGTGATGTTCGTGCAGCGGCCCGGCGGACAAAGCCAGTTCAGCGCGGCGCTCTCGGTCCCGGCGGGAACGCGGTCAGATATCGCCGAATTGCGGCGTTGGATCGGGGCACATCTTAGCGAGGACCTGTCGGTCGCGGCTCTGGCACGGCGGCTAGCTGTCACTCCCCGCCACCTGGCGCGAGTGTTTCACGCCGATGTAGGCGTAACGCCAGGCGAATTCGTGGAGCGCATGCGCGTCGAGCACGCACGGCGGCTGCTCGAACGCACGGACCTAACCGCTGAACGGATTGCCCAGGAAAGCGGGTTGGGTTCGGTAGAAACCTTGCACCGCGTATTCCGTGCCCGAGTTGGTGCCACTCCCCGTGAATACAGACAGCGCTTTGCTGCTTCCGCCCTATGACGGCCCGGCCGCCGTCCCTGCCCACCTCCACCCGCATAACGTAAGTCACTGTCATGCAACAAATCTTCATCGAGCTCTATAACTATCGCCAGGAGTGGTCGGACCTCAGCATCCCCGACCGCGAAGCGTTCGTGGGAACACTTTCCGGCGCGTTGGCAGGACTTCAAGCCCAGGGCGTGGAAGTACTGGCCTACGGGGTCAACGAGCCCGACACAGCTCACCGCGCTCCCTACGACTTCTTTTGCGTCTATCGGGTCCCCGACATTCGGCTACAACGACTCTTTGAAGCCGGCATAGCTGACTCAGGCTGGTACCGGTATTTCGAGCAGATCAACATCAGCGGTGCGGCCAGCACGCCCGCAGGCACACTGATGAAAAATGTGCTACTCGAACCTGCCAGGTTGCGTCCATCTAGGTGGTGTACGAGTCGGACCTGATTAGCGGTACCGGCGTGTCGTAGCCGAATGATTGAAGGTCATCGCGTGATTCTTCGACAGACCGACCAAAGTCACTCGAGCAAAGGAATCAACGCGATGACCACTGCCCACAATATCGACCTGCCTGCCGCGCTGGCCGAACGACTCACCACCACCCACCCCGACGTGCTGCGCGAACTGTTGTCGACGTTCATCCACACCCTGATGGGTGCGGAGGCCGACGCCCTGTGCGGCGCCGGATACGGTGAACGCAGTAGCGAGCGCATCAATCAGCGAAACGGCTACCGGCATCGCCAATTCGTACCCGCACAGGATCATTGGATCTGGCGATTCCCAAGCTACGGCAGGGTTGCTACTTCCCGGACTGGCTGCTGGAACGCCGCAAACGGGCCGAGCGGGCCCTGACCACCGTGGTCGCTACCTGCTACCTACTCGGGGTGTCTACCCGGCGGATGGACAAGCTCGTCGAGACGTTGGGCATCACCAGCTTGTCGAAGTCTGAAGTCAGCGTGATGGCCAAGGAGCTCGACGTCGCGGTCGAGGCGTTCCGGAGCCGGCCGCTGGACGCCGGCCCGTACACGTTCGTCGCCGCCGCCGACGCCCTGGTGCTCAAGGTCCGCGAAGCCGGGCGGGTGGTCAACGTGCACGCCCTGATCGCGGTCGGGGTCAACGCCGAGGGATACCGCGAAATCCTGGGCATCGACGTCAGCACCGCTGAGGACGGCGCCGGGTGGTTGGCGCTCTGGCGGTCGCTGACGGCCCGGGGCCTGTCCGGGGTACGGCTGGTCACCTCCGACGCGCACGCCGGGCTGGTGGCTGCGCTAGGCGCGACTCTGCCCGGAGCTACCTGGCAGCGGTGCAGAACCCACTACACGACCAACCTGATGGCGAAGACTCCCAAGAGTTCGTGGCCGTGGGTGTGTACCCTGTTGCATTCGGTGTTCGACCAACCCGATGCGGAATCGGTTGCTGCTCAATATGATCGGATCACCGACGCACTATCGGACAAGCTCCCCAAGGTCGCCGATCACCGAGAGGCGGCCCGACCGGATCTGCTGGCGTTCACCAACTTCCCCAAGCAGATCTGGCGCCAGATCTGGTCGAACAACCCCCAGGAACGCCTCAACAAGGAGATCCGCCGCCGCACCGACGTCGTCGGCATCTTCCCCGACCGCAACGCGCTGATCCGCCTCGTCGGTGCCGTGCTGGCCGAACAACACGACGAATGGGCCGAATCCCGGCGCTACCTCGGCCTCGACGTCCTCAGCAAATCCCGAGCAGATCAGAACTCACCGACTGAACAGGAGGACACCCCCGCGGCACTGACCGCCTGAACCAAACCTCGGAGAATCACACGACTAGCTCGTACACCACGTCCCTGGACTTGACCGTCGTTATGCGACTTCGTTGCCCGGTGTTCGGGCAGGAAGAATGAGCAACGACATGGCCTCGCACAATCGCCGGCGGCACACGCCGGATCAGATTATTCGCAGGCTGGCCGAGGGGAACAAGCTTCTCGGGGCCGGGCAGGAACTCAACGAGGTGTGCCGGCATCTGGAGATTGCTGAGTCGACGTGGCATCGCTGGCTGGCCCAGTACGGCGGCATGAAGGCCAACGAGGCCAAACGGCTCAAGGACTTCGAGGCCGAGAACGCCCGGTTGAAGAAGCTGGTGGCCAACCAGGCTCTCGATATCGACATGCTCAAGGAGATCTCGGCGGGAAGCTTCTGACCCCGAACCGCAAACGCCGCGCAGCCACGGTGCTGCGCGAGCGGTTCGGGGTGTCGCAACGCCGCGCCTGCCTCGTCGTGGGCATCCACCGTTCCACGATGCGGCTGAGGCCGCGACCGATCACCACGGCCGAGGCCGAGTTGCGTGCATGGTTGCGCCGGTTCTCTACTGACCGTCCTCGCTGGGGATGGCGACGGGCAGCCAAGATGGCTCGCCGGGCCGGATGGGAGGTCAACAACAAGCGCATCTGCCGTCTGTGGCGCGACGAGGGCCTGCGGGTCCCGCAGCGCCGCAGGAAGAAGCGTTTGACCGGTATCGGTGTCGCGGTGGGGGCGATGTCGCCGATTCCTCCGGACGTGATCTGGGCGATGGACTTTCAGTTCGACACCACCGCCGATGGCCGCACCGTGAAGATGTTGAACGTGATCGACGAGTTCACCCGTGAAGCCCTCGCGATCGACGTCGATCGCGCCATCAACGCCGACGGCGTCGTCGAGGTCTTGGATCGCCTGGCCCACCAACGAGGAGCGCCGCATTACGTGCGTTTCGACAACGGTCCCGAGTTCGTGGCACATGCCGTGAGTGATTGGTGCCGATTCAACAGCGCCGGTTCACTTTTCATCGATCCCGGCTCGCCGTGGCAGAACGCTTGGATCGAGTCGTTCAACGGCCGGCTGCGCGATGAACTGCTCAACTCGTGGCGCTTCGACTCGCTACTGGAAGCCCGCGTAATCATCGAAGACTGGCGAGCCGACTACAACGCCAACAGACCCCACTCCGCCCACGGCCACCTCAGCCCAACCGAGTTCGCTCTACAGTGGACCACGACCCACCAACCCCAAGCCGCATAGCGCCTGGACCACAAAACGGGTCCCCCTCAGACAGCCATATTCGCCGGGCGCTTGTCATCTGGTTGGTCTCGTAGCCGTGCGTTTATTGGCCAGAGCACGCGAATTTTTGTCGACCTAGTGGGATACTCGAGCGCACGCCGTGTTTTGCAAACGGGCATAGACCGGAATTCCGTTGCGGTGGAACGCCGTCACCCTCCGATGCGATGGTGGTGTCCATTGAATTTTTTCATATATTTCGATGCGCCAGCCGCACAACCAGATCGCCAAGCAGACGTAACGGTCTTGCGCGCCTCATAGCCCGAGCGGATGTGCCACGGGAGACGACGACGTACATTGCGTACATGTAGGGATCGGATGGCGACGTACTGCGCGAGGCGGGCGCGCACGGACTCCGCATCAGGCTTCCAGTGGGGCATCGTCATTGACCAGTGCGGTCGACCGTCGTTTAGTCATAGCATCCTCGTCAGGATCCGGGTTGATATATCAACTTGGCACCTCAAAGATACCTATCAGTGGGTTGATATCTCAACCTAACTCTCCGCTTGTTGCCGGCGTAGCCCGAATTCGCCCGTCGGGCTCCGCCCAGCAGGCGACGCACGCCGACCTTGTCGGCACACCGTTGGACTTCCAGTCAAGCCCGGAGTCGATAGGGCGCTTACGGCGATGATTCCGAGTACGCTCATTGAGATCGATACCTGTCACTGCCTCATGGACAGCGAGCCGGAATGGCTGGCCAAGATTCTCGTTGAACGCTGTGGGCTGTACGGGTAGCCACCGGTAGTCGACTTCGTCGCTTCGCGAATGCCTCACCTGCGGCGCTTAAGCACTTACCCTGCCCCACTGGATTATTCGTCAGGGAGCCCCGGCCGACGCACCGACCGACGTGCGCTAGGTCTGACGCACCAGCTCGATCGCCCGGCCCAGCGTGGCCAGCTTGGCAGCAAGCGTGTCGCCGGCGGGATAGAGCCGCACGGTGTTGACGCCGGAGTCGTGCCACACGGCCAGCCGTGCGCGGACCATCTGCTCGGTCCCGATCAAGGTGGTACCCAGCACCATGTCGTCAGTCACCAGCGTTGCGGCGCCGTCACGGTCACCGTCCTGCCAGCGTTCGCGTACCGCGGCGGCGACGTCGGCCCAGCCCTGCCGGCTGTAGGCCTGGTTGTAAAAGTTCGTGCTCGACGACCCCATGCCGCCCAGGCTGAAGGCGAGTTCCTTCTTGCGGGCTGCGATCATGGCGCTCAGTTCGTCCTCGTCGGCCGCGAACGCTACCTCGGCGCCCTGACAGATGTCGAGGTCCGCGCGGGTGCGGCCGGCGGTCGCCAGGCCCTCGTCGAGGTGAGCGAAGTACGCCTCGGCCGCGCCCTCCGGGACGAAGCTGGTGCCCAGCCAGCCGTCGGCGATCTCCCCGGTCAGCCGCAGCATTGCCGGTGACAGCGTGGCCAGATAGATCGGGATGGCGTGCGCAGGCGCGTTCGACACCCGCATCGGCACCGTCTCGCCGGGGCGAGGGATCTGAAATTCCTTGCCGGAAAAGGAGATCTTGCCTCCGGCGAACACCTGCCGCACGATGTCCATGGTTTCCCTGATGCGGGCCAGCGGCCGGCGGAATGAGACGCCGTGCAGGCCCTCGATCACCTGCGGGCCCGAGGCGCCCAGCCCCAGCAAGAATCGCCCGTCCGACAGGTTGGACAGCGTGATCGCGGTCTGGGCTACCAGGACCGGGGATCGGGTGCCGACCTGCAGGATGGCGGAGCCGAGCAGCATCCGATCGGTGCGAGCCGCGAGGTAGCCCAGCGCCGACGGTGCATCCGCACCCCACGCCTCGGCGACCCAGCACACGTCGAGACCCAGCTTTTCCGCCTCGACGGCCAGCGTCACCACCTCGGCGACTTCGTCGCTGCCGCCGGATAACTCGACCGTCGTCGCGGTACGCATCAGCGCACCCCGTGTTCGGCCAGCCTTTTGATCGCCGCCAGGGTCTTGCTGATCGCCGTCTCAAACTCGCGCATCCGGACGAACACGATCTTTTCTTCTTTGTCCGGCATCGAGTCGATCGCCGCCGACAGGCCCGAGCGTGCCGGTCCCATCTGCATCCAAAAGCTCAGGCCGGTACCGCCGTCCCGGGGTGTCAGCCGGAACCGCCAGATCGCCGACGGATTATCGGCATCACCGACCGCCCAGGCGAATTCGCACGGCTGGTCACAAGCGACGATGTGCGAGGTGGTGCTCCATTCCCCGAACGAGTCGTGCTGGCTGTGTCCGATGAAGCGAGCACCGACTTTGGGCCGATCGGCGCCGCCGGCCCACTCCACGGACTGCAACTCGCTGCTGAAGTTCGGCATCAGGTGGATATCCGAGATCAGATTCCAGACCCTGGCCGGATCGGCGTCAACCCACGTCGAGGCTTCCACCGTCGGCTTATCCGCATAGCGTGCACCGGTCCATTCCACGCAGCCCATTGTCCCCTACCCGGGGCCGGAGTCACGCGGCGACGGCCTCTCGATCAGCAGGCTTGCCGGCCCTGATCTTCGGCAGCAACGACGACAGTTTGCCCGGGTCCGGCAGGGTCAGCTTGATGATCTTGCGGACGACGGTGCCGAACTGCTGCGGCAGCGGGCCCTGGTTGTAGGGAATCCCATAACGCTCGCAGATCTCCTGTACCTGGCCTGCGATCTGCGAATACCGGCGGGCCGGCATGTCGGGGAACAAATGGTGCTCGATCTGGTGCGACAGGTTGCCGGACAGCAGATGGAAGATTTTGCCTCCGGTCAGGTTTGCCGAACCCAGCACCTGGCGGAAGTACCACTGGCCGCGGGACTCATCCTTGGTCTCCTCGACGGTGAATTCCTGGGTGCCGTCCGGGAAGTGGCCGCAGAAGATGATCATGTACGACCACACGTTGCGCATCAGGTTCGCAGTGAGGTTGCCGGTGAAGACGAACGGGGCGAACGGTCCGGCCAGCAGCGGGAACGCCACATAGTCTTTGAGCGCCTGCCGGCGGGTCTTTTTCGAGATGGCCTTGATCACGTCGCGCTTGTCGCGCAGCCGGATTTCACCGGAGCGGATGCGCTCGGTTTCCAGTTCGTGCAGTGCGACGCCATATTGGAACAGCACCATCAGCAGGAATGCGTAGACCGGGTTGCCCAGGTAGTAGGGATGCCAGCGTTGGTCCTCGCTCATCCGCAGGATGCCGTAGCCGATGTCGCGGTCCATTCCCACGATGTTGGTGTGCGTGTGGTGCATGTAGTTGTGCGAGTGCCGCCACTGGTCGGCCGGGCACGCGGTGTCCCACTCGAATGAGCGGCCGGAGATGGTCGGGTCACGCATCCAGTCGTACTGGCCGTGCATGATGTTGTGGCCGATCTCCATGTTGTCCAGGATTTTCGACAAGCCCAGCATTGTGGTTCCTAGCAGCCAGGCCGGCGGCAGGAACAGCAGCGCGCGTCCGCCGACTTCCAGCGCTCGCTGCGCTTTGATCACACGGCGGATGTAGTCGGCGTCTACTTCGCCGAGGTCCGCCATCACACGATCTCTGATGGCGTCGAGTTCACGGCCGAATTCGTCGACCTGTTCGGGGGTAATGGTGATCTTGTTCTGTGACATGATGTTTCCTCCCATGATTTAGAGCGATAAGTCGATGTCGCCGACGGGGACGGACACGCAGATCTGAATGTCCTCGTCGGGCACACTGGACACCGCGCCGGTGGTGAGGCTGCGCACAGTGCCGGTGTTCTTGCGTCGGGTACAGGTGTGGCAGATGCCCATCCGGCATCCGCTCGCCGGTGCCAGGCCAGCCGATTCGGCCTGTTCCAGCAGTGACCGGCCATCGTCGACGGCGTCAATGCCGCTGTCCGCGAAGGTAATCCGGCCGCCCGTTGGGTTCGCTGGCGCCTCGACGACCGGCGGCACGAAGCTCTCGGTGAACACGTTGTCGCAGTGCTCTCGCACTGCCTCCACCAAAGCGGTTGGCCCACAGACGAACACCGCATCCGGTGCCGGCATGGCCGCAGCCAGGTGGTCAGGTCCGAAGCGACCGGCGAGGTCACCCGAACTCGGACGGGTGAACCCATGCAGTACCCGCACACCGGGCAGCGCGGCCAGCTCGTCGCGGTAGCACGATTCGGCGGCGTTCCGCGCGTAGTGGACAAAGGCCAGTTCGCCTTGGTGGCCCTCGGCGACCAGTGTGCGCAGCATCGCCATGACGGGTGTGATGCCGCTGCCGCCGGAGACGAACAGGATCCGCCGCGGCCGTTGCTCGGGCAGGACGAAGTCACCTCCGACGCCGGTCAGGCCCACCACCATGCCGCGCCGGGCCTGTTCGTACAGGTAGGTCGAGACCAGCCCGCCCTCGTGGTGACCGATCGTGAGCTCGAGATGGTTGTCGTCTTCGCTGTTGGCGGGTGAATAGCAGCGGGTGTGCCGACGACCGTCGACGTCGACCGTGAGGTTGACGTACTGGCCGGCCTTGACGGCCTGGGCGGACGTGAAGCGCCGGTTCGGAGCAAGGGTGAGAGTGACGCTGCGCGGCGTGGTGCGGCGCACATCGACGACCTTGGCGCGGGCCTCGCCCAGCGTCCAGGTCGGCTCCACCAGCTCGGTGTAGCGATCAACACCGTGCGGACCGGTAAGCAGGTCTACCAGGTCAGAACCCAGGACCCGCTTCCGGAAAGCTTGGACGAAACCCCGACTGGAAGTTTGCGTTGTTTCAGTGAACATATGTACACCGTCCTCTCAGACTGTGCAGCTAGTCAAGGCTTTCTGCAGGTCTGTGGTAGGCTTCACACAGTGAACGGTCGTACTCCTAGCTCACGGCCGCACCGGTCTAGCCGCGAGCGCTCCCGGGAAAGCCCGTCACGTGAAGAGCGCAAAGAAGCGACCCGGCGCGCCATCATCGCCGCCGCACTCAAGCTGCTGCAGGACGGCAGTTTTTCCAGCCTGAGCCTGCGCGAGGTGACGCGCGAGGTGGGGATCGTGCCCGCGGCGTTCTATCGGCATTTCGAGTCGATGGAGGCGCTCGGGCTGGTGCTCATCGACGAGTCGTTTCGCAGCTTGCGCGACACCCTGCGCGACGCGCGCGCCGGCAAGCTGGACCCGAACCGGGTGATCGAGTCGTCCGTCGAAATCCTGATCGCCAGCGTCGCCGATCGACGCGAGCATTGGCGCCTGATCGCCCGCGAGCGCAACAGCGGGCTGAGCGTCTTGCGCTACGCCATCCGCACCGAGATTCGGCTGATCACCTCCGAGCTGGCCACCGACTTGGCGCGCTTCCCGGGGCTGCACGAGTGGAGCACCGAGGACCTCAATGTGCTGGCGACGCTGTTCGTGAACTCGATGATCGTGATTGCCGAGGCGATCGAAGACGCCCAGAGCGCCGAGACACTGGAAGACATCCGGCGGATCGCCGTCAAACAGCTGCGCATGATCGCCATCGGTATCGCCGGCTGGCGAAGCCACCCCTGATCCGTCACCGCGGCCCCCGCCACATCGCCAACAGCGGCGGGCCACCGTCGGGCAGTGCGATTTCTTGGCTGACCTCAAAGCCGAAGCGCAGGTAGTACGGCACATTTTCGGGCTTGCTCGACTCGAGGTACGCCGGACAGTGTTCGGCGTCGCAACGGTCCAACCGGGACTGCATCAACACCTGCCCAAAGCCTTGGCCGCGGACCGCCGGGTCGCTGCCAATCGCGGCCAGATACCAGTGCGGTTCTTCCGGGTGCACGCGCTTCATCACTTCCTGTACGCCACGTGCCATCCCCGTCCGCAGGCCGAACACGCGCAGAAATGCCGGCGTCATCGCCAGCTCCGCCCAGCGGGATTCCTGCCATTGATTCGGCGGATCCCACAGGGCGGCCGCGCCGATGCGCGGTCCGTCGTGGGCCACCTCGACGCCGCCGCGCGGCAGATGGTGGTGCCGGGTCATCGCCGAGAACATCCGGGTCAGATGCGTCGTCCGCGTCATGTTGTTGGGAAATATCCAGGCCGTTACCGGGTCGTCGAAAAAGGCCCGGCTCAGAGTGGCCGACAGCTCGTGCAAGTCGGCTTTGCGCGCCGGACGTGCCTGGGGAGGAGCCATGACGCCAGGCTAGTGGGTGACCCACGGAATGAACACGAAATTCCCCGGGCGTGACGGTGCAGGCCATGGGTACCCTGGCTCGATGACCGGACACTCGCGACGGACATTCGGGCGGATTGCGACGGGGGCGGGCGTGCTCGGCGCCGGCGGATGGGCTGGCGGGTGCGCCAGCAATCGTCGCAGCACCCCCGACGGTCTGCCGCCACCGGCCGCCAAGGGCGTGGGAATCACGTTGTCGCACGAGCAATTTCGAACCGATCAGCTGGTGGCGCAAGCACAGGCAGCCGAACGGGCCGGCTTTCAATATGTCTGGGCCAGCGACCATATCCAGCCGTGGCAGGACAATGACGGCCACTCGATGTTCCCGTGGCTGACCCTGGCACTGGTGGGCAACACCACCAGTCGCATGTCGTTCGGTACCGGGGTCACC
Source organism: uncultured Actinomycetota bacterium (assembly GCA_963712615.1). Lineage (GTDB taxonomy): Bacteria > Actinomycetota > Actinomycetes > Mycobacteriales > Mycobacteriaceae > Mycobacterium. Next base: position 3,986,080 of record CAVQIO010000002.1, on the reverse strand, counting down.
TGTCCGACCTACCGCTACCACCCGGCAACGGTCGCGCAGGCGTTCGCCTCGCTGGCGATCCTGAATCCAGGCCGGGTGTTCTTGGGGCTCGGCACCGGTGAGCGGCTCAACGAACAGGCCACCACCAACACGTTCGGCAAATATACCGAGCGTCACGACAGGTTGGTCGAAGCGATCGAGCTGATCCGTCAGCTGTGGAGTGGTCAGCGACTCTCGTTCGCTGGCCGCTATTTTCAGACCAACTCGCTCAAGCTCTACGACGTGCCGGCGGCGCCACCGCCGATCTTCGTCGCCGCCAGCGGACCCAAAAGCGCAAGGCTGGCAGGACAATACGCGGATGGCTGGATCACCCAGTCCCGCAATCTCACGAATCTCAAACTATTGGCCGCACTCGATGCCGGGGCGAAGGCCGCGGGGCGCGATCCCAAGAGTCTGGGCAAGCGCGCCGAACTGTTCGCCTTCGTCGGCGAAAACGACGAGGCTGCCCGCGCGGCGGCCTTGTGGCGCTTCACCGCCGGCGCCGTCGACCAGCCCAATCCGGTCGAAATTCAGCGTGCGGCGGAGTCCAACCCCATCGACAAGGTGCTCGCCAACTGGACGGTCGGCACCGATGCCGCCACGCACATCACTGCCGTGCAATGGGTTCTCGACGGCGGCGCCGTGCCGTTTGTGCACTTCCCGCAGGGCGACCCCATCGCGGCCATCAACTTCTACCGCGACTATGTCCTGCCCAAGCTGCACTAAAGAGTCGCCGCTCTGCTGCCCCAGGTAGGCCGCATTTACGATGAGGGGGCTCTACTCAACGATGCCGGTGCGACGCTGCCCCGGGGAACGGTTGGCCACGGTGTGGGACTTCGAAACGGACCCGGAATACCAGGCGAAGCTGGACTGGGTCGAAAAGTTCATGGTCGACGAGCTGGAACCGCTCGATCTGGTCGCCCTTGATCCCTACGACAAAAACAACGCCGAGATGATGTCCATCCTGCGGCCGTTGCAGCGGCAGGTGAAGGCCCAAGGTCTATGGGCCGCGCATCTGGGGCCAGACCTCGGCGGCCAGGGCTACGGCCAGGTCAAGCTCGCGTTGCTCAACGAGATCCTCGGCCGCTCACGTTGGGCGCCGTCGGTGTTCGGCTGCCAGGCACCCGACTCCGGCAACGCCGAGATTCTCGCGTTGTTCGGCACCGACGAACAGAAGGCGCGCTACCTGCAGCCGTTGCTCGACGGCGACATCACGTCGTGCTACTCCATGACCGAGCCGCAGGGCGGCTCCGACCCCGGCATGTTCGTGACGGAGGCAACCCGCGACGGTGACGACTGGGTCATCGACGGGGAGAAGTGGTTTTCCAGCCACGCCAAGCACGCGTCTTTCTTCATCGTGATGGCCGTTACCAATGCCGAGGCCCGCACCTACGAAAAGATGTCGCTGTTCATCGTTCCGGGCGAGACGCCGGGCATCGAGATCATTCGCAATGTCGCGGTCGGAGGCGAGTCGGGCAAGCACGGTTCGCACGGCTATGTGCGCTACAAGGACGTGCGCGTCCCCGCCGACCATGTGCTGGGCGGTGAAGGCTCAGCGTTCATGATCGCGCAGACCCGCCTCGGCGGCGGCCGCATCCATCACGCGATGCGCACAATCGCACTGGCGCGCAAGGCTTTCGACATGATGTGCGAACGCGCGGTGTCACGCAAGACCAGGCAGGGGCGACTGTCCGACTTGCAGATGACCCAGGAGAAGATCGCCGACAGCTGGATCCAGATCGAGCAATTCCGGCTGCTGGTGCTGCGCACCGCGTGGCTGATCGACAAGCATCACGATTACCAGAAGGTGCGCCGCGACATCGCGGCCGTGAAGGTCGCCATGCCCACGGTGTTGCACGACGTCGCGCAGCGTGCCCTGCACCTGCACGGCGCGCTCGGGGTGTCCGACGAGATGCCGTTCGTCAAGATGTTGGTGGCCGCCGAGTCATTGGGTATCGCCGACGGCGCCACCGAGCTGCACAAGATGACGGTGGCTCGGCGCACGCTGCGTGAATACCAGCCTGTGACAACGCCTTTCCCGTCGGCGCACATACCGACCCGGCGCGCGGAAGCCCAAGCTCGCCTAGCGGAACGGCTGGAGCACTCGATCGCCGAGTTCTGACGGCCTTCAGGAGATGTAGCGAACGATGCTTTCGGCCACACAGGCCGGCTTCGGTGATCCGTCAACCTCGACGGTCGTCGACACCGTCGCCTGCACGGTGCCGTTGCCAAGGTCTTCGACGCCGACCAGCGAACTCTGCGCCCGCACCCGGGAGCCGACCGGCACCGGCGCCGGGAAGCGAACCTTGTTCAGGCCGTAGTTGATTGCGAGTTTGATGCCGTTGACGGTGTACATCTCATGTTGCAGCCGGGGCAGCAACGCCAGGGTCATGAAGCCGTGGGCGATCGTCTTGCCGAATGGACCGGCGGCCGCCCGTTCCGGATCGACGTGGATCCATTGGTGATCGCCGGTCGCGTCGGCGAAGAGATTGACGTCTTCCTGAGTGATGGTCACCCAGTCGCTTTGCCCGATGGTCTCGCCCGTGGCGGCGGTAAGGTCGGCGACTGACTCGAAGGTGCGCATGCGTTCTCCTCTGCTCGCGGGTAAGCATAGAACTCGTGAGGCTGCTGTTGATTGCCGATACCCATGTCCCCAAGCGCGCACGCGACCTGCCCGCCCGGGTCTGGCAGGAAGTCGCGAAGGCGGACGTCGTCATACATGCCGGCGACTGGATAGCCCTCGAGTTGCTCGACGAGCTGGAATCCAGAGCCGCGCGGCTGGTCGCATGTTGGGGAAACAACGACGGGCCGGCGCTGCGGGCACGAATGCCCGAGCGAGCCGACGTGACATTGGCGGGTGTGCGCTTCACCGTCGTGCACGAGACCGGCGCCGCTACCGGCCGCGAGGCCCGGATGTCGCGGCTGTATCCGGACAGCCAGGTGCTGGTGTTCGGCCACAGTCACATTCCGTGGGATACCACGACCGAGACCGGGCTGCGCCTGCTCAATCCGGGATCGCCGACGGATCGCCGCCGGCAACCGTTCTGCACCTACATGACCGCCGGCGTCGACAACGGCACGGTGACGGACGTCACGCTGCATCGGATCGGCAAGTAGCCCAGATATAGGCCCTACATAGCTTCCACACATAGATAGCTCGTAGACAGAGCTATATGCACGCAGTGGAATCACGTACCGACCCGGTCGCCGAGGTGTTCGGCGTCGTCGGCCGATTCCGCCGCCAGTTGCGCAGGTCTGTCGGCCGGGGACTCGACTCCGCGCGGGTCACCGAGTCACAGTCCGAGCTGCTATGGCTGGTCGGCCGGCGACCGGGGATCTCGGTTCGCGCCGCCGCAGGAGAACTCGGGCTAGTTCCCAATACCGCCTCGACGATGGTTTCCAAGCTGGTGGCCAACGGCTTGCTGATCCGGACCGTCGACGAGACCGACCGTCGCGCCTGCCAGCTGCGGCTCGCCGAACCGACCCAGCAGATTGTCGACGCATCCCGGGCCGCCCGGCGCGCGCTGCTGACCGAGGTGCTGAACGAACTTGACGACGGCCAAATCGCCTCTCTGACAAAGGGGTTGGAGGTCCTTGACACGGTGGCCCGCAGATTACAGGAGAGATGACTATGGCGAAATTACTACCGATGGCAATCGACTGCCGGCACCTGACCTTCCACTACGGTCGGTTCACTGCCGTCGATGACCTGACGTTGCAGGTGCGACCCGGCGAAACGATGGGCCTGCTCGGACCCAACGGCGCCGGAAAGACCACCCTGGTGCGGATGCTGACGACGTTGACCCCCGTGCAACACGGTGAGCTGCGAATCTTCGGGCTGGACTCCCGGCATCAGACCGTCGACATCCGAAGCAATATCGGCTATGTGCCGCAACAACTCTCGATCGAGGCCGCGCTGACCGGCCGGCAGAATGTGGCATGGTTCGCCCGGCTCTACGGTGTGCCGCGCGCTGAGCGCGCCGACCGCGTCGAGCAGGCACTAATTGCCATGGAGCTACTCGACGTGGCCGACCGGCTGGCGGGGACCTACTCGGGCGGCATGGTGCGCCGCCTGGAGGTGGCCCAGGCGCTGGTCAACCGCCCGTCGTTGCTGGTGCTCGACGAGCCGACCGTCGGGCTGGACCCGATCGCCCGCGACGGCGTGTGGGCCCAGGTGCGCAGCATACAGGCCCAGTTCGGCATGACCGTGCTGCTGACCACTCACTACATGGAGGAAGCCGACGCGCTGTGCGATCGAGTCGCGCTGATGCACCGCGGCGTGCTGCGGGCTGTGGGCACTCCCACCGAGTTGAAGTCGACAGTGTCGTCCGGCGCCACACTCGAGGACGTATTCCGTCACTACTCGTCCTCGGACCTCAGCGGTGACGCGTCGTCCGAATCGGGAACGTCTGACTTCCGCGAAATCCGGTCCAGCAGAAAGGTTGCCAGCCGTGCCAGTTGATCACACCTGTGAAACCCCGGCAGCCTCCCTGGTGCGCGCACCGCGCGGATGGCAGCGGGTCAGTGCGACGTTCGGGCGCGTGGGCGCGTTCGCGATCGTCGAACTGCAGAAGCTGCAGCACGACCGGACCGAGCTCGTCACCCGAATGGTGCAGCCGGCGCTGTGGCTGCTGATCTTCGGAACGACGTTCAGCAAGCTGCACGTCATCAACACCGGATCGGTGTCCTATCTGGCCTTCCTGGCGCCGGGCATCATCGCGCAGTCGGCGTTGTTCATCTCGATCTTCTATGGCATCCAGATCATTTGGGATCGAGACGCCGGCGTGCTGGCCAAACTCATGGTGACACCGGCCCCGGCGTCGGCGTTGATCACCGGTAAGGCCTTCGCGGCCGGGGTGCGATCGGTCGCCCAGGTCGTCGGCGTGATGGCGCTGGCCTATGTGATGAGGGTCGGACTGACCATCAATCCGCTGCGGATCCTGGCGGCGATGGGTGTCGTGATGCTCGGTGCCGCGTTCTTCGCCTGCCTGTCGATGACGCTGGCCGGGCTGGTCCGCAGTCGCGATCGCCTGATGGGTATCGGGCAAGCCATCACGATGCCGTTGTTCTTCGCGTCGAACGCGCTGTACCCGGTCGACGTGATGCCCTCGTGGCTGCACGTGCTGAGCACCGTCAACCCGCTGAGCTACGAGGTCGACGCCCTGCGGGCGCTGTTGATTGGCACTCCACTGAATCCGCTGGACATCGTCGTGTTGATGGTGGCGGCGCTGATCGGAATCGCGACGGCCTCAACGCTTTTACGCAGGCTTGTCGCTTAGTCCTTCGAATACGTTGCGCTGCCAACGCAATAGCGCATGCGCTATCGAATTGCAAGACGTCCGCATGGTTCCGAGAGCCGATCGTGACCTGTTTGCAATGATTCCTGGCCGATTCTCAATCGTTAGCGAACCGCGATCTGCCACCCCGGCCACGACGAACGAATAACTCCCCACGTCTGTGTTTGACTCCCGGAGAACAGATTCCACCGCGTGACGCGGCAGATGAAAGTTGGGATGGGGTAGTGCTATGAGGTTCGTTGAAAGGTTCCGCGGCGCTGCGACGACCATGCCGCGCCGGCTGGCTATCGCCGGTATCGGTGCTGCCCTGTTGTCCGGCCTCGTCGGCGTAGTCGGCGGCTCGCCGACCGTGGGGGCATTCTCCAAGCCGGGTCTTCCAGTGGAAACCCTGCAGATTCCGTCACCGTCGATGGGCCGCAACATCAAGGTCCAATTCCAGGGCGGCGGACCGCACGCGGTCTACCTGCTCGACGGTCTACGGGCACAGGAGGACTACAACGGTTGGGACATCAACACCCCGGCCTTCGAGGAGTTCTACCAGTCCGGCCTGTCGGTGATCATGCCCGTCGGCGGCCAGTCCAGCTTCTACAGCAACTGGTACCAGCCGTCGACAAGCAACGGCCAGAACTACACCTACAAGTGGGAGACCTTCCTGACCCAGGAGATGCCCACCTGGCTGGAGGCCAACAAGCAGGTTTCGCCGTTCGGCAACGCCGCGGTGGGACTGTCGATGTCGGGTGGCTCGGCGATGATCCTGGCCGCGTACTACCCGCAGCAGTTCCCCTTCGCCGCTTCGCTGTCGGGCTTCCTCAACCCGTCCGACGGCTGGTGGCCGACGCTGATCGGTTTGGCGATGAGTGACGCGGGCGGCTACAGCGCCAGCAGCATGTGGGGTCAGTCCACCGACCCGGCGTGGAAGCGCAACGACCCGATGCTCCAGATTCCGCGGCTGGTCGCCAACAACACCCGGGTCTGGGTCTACTGCGGTAACGGCACACCGAGCGATCTCGGCGGCGACAACATGCCGGCGAAGTTCCTCGAGGGCCTCACGCTGCGCACCAACGAGCAGTTCCAGAACACCTACGCGGCTGCGGGTGGACGCAACGGTGTGTTCAACTTCCCCGCCGCCGGCACGCACTCGTGGCCGTACTGGAACGCCCAGTTGGTGGCGATGAAGCCCGACATCATCCAGGTGCTCAACGCGCCGCCCGCCCCGCCGGCCCCGCCCGCCGCACCCGCCGCCCCTCCGGCCGGCTAAGGACGCCTGACAATCCACCCGAGCATCGGCAGCAGCGCACTAGTCAGCGCTGCTGCCGATGCTTTTTTGACCGGGACTAACCGAGGACACCGCGCCGGTCCAGGTGGAAATAGGTGATGCCGGTGGTCAACGCGCACACCCCGGAGGCGACCACCAGCATCCAGGTGCCGTTGACGACCAGGCTGATGCAGCCACCGGCCACCGCACCCAGCATAAAACTGGAGAGCAACAGAAAGTAGCCGAGCCAGTCCGCCGCCGTTCCGCCGGCGATGTGCCGTTCGATGCCCTGGCCCATCTTGACCAGGGTGCCGGTCACATAGCTCAACGGCACCGACACCTCGCCGTTCTTGACGAACGACGTGTTCAACGCGCCGACACCGAAGACCACCAGCATGATCGGCGCGAAATCAAGCATGTTCTCCTGCCAGCCCTCGTCAAGCACGTCGAGCGCGGTGGCAGCGATCAGGCTGAAGGTGGTCAGCACGGTCGGCCCATGCGGATGCGCCGACCAGAAGCGGCGACGGCACGCCGACGCGACCACCACGCCGGAGACGAAGCACAGCATCAGCACCCCCGCCGATATCGACAGCAGCACGTCGTGCCGGAAGTACCCCAGCACCGCGCGCTGGGCATTTCCGGTCATGAAGGTGACGAAGTACCCCTCGGAGTGCGTGAAGGCGGTCGCTCCCAGGACACCGGCCAGCCCGGCCAGCACCCAGGACAATCGAGCCTCGCTGTCGAAAATCTCACTGGTCACATGGACATGCTTTCAGACGCGCAGCGGCCTACCGGACCGCGGTGAGCCGAGCGATGGACCGCAGCGGGATCGGCAGCCAACCCGGCCGATGCCGCGCCTCATAGCCCGCCTCGTAGACGGCCTTGTCGAGTTCGTAGGCGGCCAGTAGCTGCGCGGAATCTCGTGGATCGGTTTCCGACGCGGCCGCGTAGCCGTCGCAGAAGGCGGTGCGATTGCGCTCGACCCACTCCCGGGCGCGCGCGGCCAGCTGCTTGTCGCCCCCGTGGTCGACCAGCGGCCCGTAGGCGGCGTACTCGAACGACCGCAACACGCCGGCCACGTCGCGCAACGCCGAATCCGGGGCCCGTCGCTCGTCCAGCGGCTGGCCTGGCTCGCCCTCGAAGTCGATCAGCACCCAGCTCTCCGGGGTGCGCAGCACCTGTCCCAGGTGCAGATCACCGTGCACGCGCTGGACGGTGATCGCCTCGCCGGCGAGCTTGCCGAAGCGCTGTTCGATCGCCGCCACGTGCTCCTGCAGTTCAGGGACCAGCGCCGCGGTCGACGCCAGCCGCGCCAGCACGTTGTCCAGCGGGAAGGTGGCCTGCGCCGTTCCGAGGTGTTCGGCCAGGGTCGCGTGCACGGACGCGACGGCCTCCCCGAGCCGGTAGGACTCACCTGCGAAGTCGCCGCCGACCTCGTAGGCATACAGGTCACCCTCGGCGAACAGGTCGCGAACGCTGGCCGTGGCCATCGCCCAGCCTTCGGCGGCGTTGGACTCGAACTCGGTGACCATGCCCAGCGGCCAGGCCTCGGCGCCGTCGGCACCGGCGATCTCGTAGGTGCCCAACAGCCGGGCCACATTGGGGTTGCCGGCCCGGCCGAGCACCCGATTCAGCTCGATGTCCGGGTTGATACCGCTACTGACCCGCCGGAAGACCTTGAAGATGGCGGAACGATCGAAGATGACGCTGGTGTTGGACTGCTCGGCGTCGGCGACCCGCGGCATCGCCTCCAGCGGCAGCGTGACATCCGGCTCCTTGCGGAACACCACCTCGGTGCCGGCGGAGTCGCGGGCGGCGGACGTGTCGATCAGCGACAACAGGAACTTGGGCGCTTCGGTTTCGTACAACGCGTCGTAGCCGGTCTGGTCGTCGGCCGAGCCGATTGTGGCGACGGTGTTGAACTCGGTGAACGGCTCGACGTCCCAGCCGACCAGCACCTGATAGCGCTCCGCGGGACCGCTGGTGTAGTTGGCGTCGACGAGCACCAGGTCGAGGCCCTCACGCAGTGGAACGATCACCGCGGGTGCGGCGCTGGACAGCTCGCGATTGCGCCCGGCGTACCAACGCTGCTGTGGCAGCCATTCGGTCCAAGGCAGCTTGGCTGACTGGGTCATCGGCGCCACTCCTCATCCCTTCGCTTCGAATCGTGGTGGGCGCGTGTCATACCTTCTCCTCCGATGCGCACAGCTGGAACCAGTAGAACCCATGTCCCGGCAGTGTCAGCAAATAGGGCAGGTGTCCAATGCGGGGGAACTCCACCCGCCCGGTGAGCTCGATCGGCGTGTGGCCGCTCCAATGTTGCAGGTTCAACTCGATCGGCTGGGGGAACCGCGACAGGTTGTTGACGCACAGCACGATGTCGCCGTCGTCGGGTGCTTGGCGCAGAAACGCCAGCACCGACGGGTTCGATCCGCCGAGTTCCTCGAATGTGCCCACGGCGAACGCGTCGTGCCTGCGACGCACCGCCAGCATCACGCGAGTGAAGTTGAGCAGCGACGTCGAGGTGTCCCGCTGGGCTTCCACATTGACGGCCTGATAGCCGTAAACCGAGTCCTGGCTGGGCGGCAAATACAGCCGGCCGGGGTTGGCCTGGGAAAAACCGGCGTTGCGGTCCGGGGTCCACTGCATCGGGGTGCGTACCCCGTCGCGGTCACCCAGCCAGATCACGTCGCCCATGCCGATCTCGTCGCCGTAGTACAGCACCGGGGATCCCGGCAGCGACATCAGCAGCGCGGTGAACAGCTCGATCTGATTGCGGTCGTTGTCCAGCAACGGTGCCAGGCGGCGGCGGATCCCGACATTGGCCTTCATCCGCGGGTCCTTGGCGTACTCGGAGTACATGTAGTCGCGCTCTTCGTCACTGACCATCTCCAGGGTCAGCTCGTCGTGGTTGCGCAGAAAAATCCCCCACTGCGCCAGGTCCGGAATCTCCGGCGTCTGCGCCAGGATCTCCGAGATCGGGAACCGCGACTCGCGCCGCACCGCCATGAAGATGCGTGGCATCAGCGGGAAGTGGAATGCCATGTGGCACTCGTCGCCGCCGGTGGTGGCATCGCCAAAGTATTCGACGACATCCGCAGGCCACTGATTGGCCTCGGCCAGCAGCACCCGGCCCGGGAACTCGTCGTCGACGACTTTGCGGACGCGCTTGAGGAAGGCGTGGGTCTCCGGCAGATTCTCGCAGTTGGTGCCCTCGCGCTCGAACAGATAGGGCACCGCGTCCAGCCGAAACCCGTCGATCCCGAGATCGAGCCAGAAGCGCAGCACGTCGATCATCGCCTCTTGCACGGCCGGGTTGTCGTAGTTCAGGTCCGGCTGATGCGAGAAGAACCGGTGCCAGTAGAACTGCTTGCGCACCGGGTCGAAGGTCCAGTTCGACTCTTCGGTGTCGATGAAAATGATGCGGGCATCGGTGTATTTCTCGCTGGTGTCGCTCCACACATAAAAGTCGCCGTACGGGCCGTCGGGATCGTGCCGTGACTCCTGAAACCAAGGGTGTGAATCCGAGGTGTGGTTCATCACGAGGTCGGTGATGACCCGGATCCCCCGCTCGTGCGCCGCATTGAGCAGCGCCACGAAGTCCTCGACCGTGCCGAATTCGGGGAGCACTTTGTAGAAGTCGCGGATGTCGTAGCCACCGTCTCGCAGCGGAGAGTCGTAGAAGGGCGGCAGCCAGATGCAGTCAATCCCCAGCCACTGCAGGTAGTCGAGTCGTTGCAGGAGGCCGCGCAGGTCACCGGACCCGTCCGCATTGCCATCCAGGAATGCCCGGACCAGCACCTCGTAAAAGACCGCGTGTTTGAACCAGGTCGGATCGGCCGGCAGCGAGGCCGCGATCTCGAAGTCTTCCGCATTGGGGTGCTCGACTACACCCCCTTCGACGTGACTACCTCCCGCGGGATCGTGCTCAACGGCGTCGGTTGCGTCGTTCATCAATTCCACGATGCCACGTGTACCCGAGGCGGGCCGATCGGAATCACGCAGCTAATTTGCCGACCCGGCAACCGAATTGGAGGCCGGCCCGAAAGTCCGCAGGTCAGGATCAGGCCGGAGGCCCATCCCCCAGGACCACGTTCGCGGTCTGGTCGCCCGCCCCGGAGCGCCAGTGCAGCGCGATGGTGTCGCCGGGGCGATGCGGCACGAGCACGTCCGTCATCGCGGTGGGTCCGTTGATCGGCACGTTGTCGACCGCGGTGATGATGTCGCCGGGCGCGATCCCGCTCCCTGCGGCGGGACCGCCGCCGACCAGGCGTTGGACCAGCGCGCCGTTGCCGCTGTTCTCCGCAACGCCCAGGCCGAGGAAGGCTGTCGGGCCGATGTGCACGGTGTTCGAACCGGCGCCGGACCGGATCTGACCGGCGACGCCCATCGCGTTACCGATCGGAATGGCGAAGCCCTGGCCGCCGGACATCTTGTAGCTGTCGGTGGCGGCCGTGTTCACCCCGACCACCTGCCCGGCATTGTTGATCAGGGGCCCACCCGAGTCCCCGGGTTTGATCGCGGTGTCGGCCTGGATCAACCCGCCGAGCGTCTCGTTGGCACCGGTCAGGGTGTCGCTGGCCGAGACGGTCTGGTTGAGCGCGACGACCCGTCCGGGCACCACGCCCGGCGCTCCGCCCTGGCCATGGGTGTTGCCCAGCGCGACGACCGGCTCGCCGATCGCGACGCCACCACCGATTGCGGCAGCGGGCAGGCCGCCGGCCCCGCGAAGCTGCAGGACCGCGATATCCGCGGTACGGGAGTAGCCGATCACGTCGACGGCGTACGTCTGGCCGTTGCCGACATCAAACGCGCTGATATCGGTCGCGGCCGAGATCACGTGGTTGTTGGTCAGCACCACACCGCCCGGGTCAATGACGATGCCGGTTCCGGCCCCCACGGCGGAGTTGTAGCCGAACTTGGTGCTGATGTTGACGACCTGCGGTGCGACCATCGCCGCGGGATCCAGCGGAATCATGGGCGCGTCGCTGAACCGGTCGCGCGCCAACGTTGACGGCGATGCAGCTGCCGGCACCGTGGTCAGGCCCAGTCCCAGGCCGACCACAGCCAGCACGCTGACCAACCATGATGACCAGACTGAGCGGTGGTGCCATTTGCTCATCCCGTACCTCCCTGCATCGGGGTGCGAAGCATATGCGGCCCAGCCTGTACGTCTGGACCGCATATTTTATGTACTTCACCGTAATGCAGGTAGCTAGTTCAGGCCTCACTAAGCGCTGGTCCGTCATCGCGCCCTTAAGCTGGCGGGGTGGGCGAATTCGACCCGAAGGTCAGGTTCACGCAGTCCCCGGTGGCGCGACTGGCGACCAGCTCGCCCGACGGAACACCGCACCTGGTGCCGGTGGTGTTCGCGGCCAGCGGCGACTCCCCCGACAACCACGACGTGGTGTACACCGCCATCGATGCGAAGCCGAAACGCACCCGGCGGCTGCGCCGGTTGGCGAACATCGCGGGCAATGAGCAGGTCAGCCTGCTGGTCGACCACTACGCCGACGATTGGACACAGTTGTGGTGGGTCCGGGTCGACGGTGACGCGGTTATTCATTCCGACGGCGAGGCCATGGACACCGGATACCGGCTGTTGCGCGCCAAATACCCTCAGTATCAATCGGTTTCGCTCGATGGCCCGGTCATCGCGATAACGGTGCGCCGCTGGTCGAGCTGGCACGGCTGACCCGACGGGCTGCAGCAACGCGATTGTGGCTGGCCGGCGGCCTTGTGTTGGGCGGCAGTTGGGAGAAAGGTTGCTTACTACGCTCTGTGAGCTAGGACACACCGTGGCGGCCTAGTCAATTGGAGGAAGGTCATGGCGGACAAAGCGAACTCGGGCACCGGAGCCGCTCCCACCGCGAACTGTCCCGGCGATGTTCGCAACATCGTCCTGGTAGGCCCCTCCGGAGGCGGCAAGACGACCCTGGTAGAGGCTCTGCTCGTCGCGGGCGGCGTGCTGACCAGAGCGGGCTCGGTCACCGAGGGCAGCACCATCTGCGACTACGACGACGCCGAAATCCGCCAACAGCGGTCGGTGGGTGTCGCGGTGGCCTCGCTGTCGTACGGCGGCATCAAGGTCAACCTGATCGACACGCCCGGATACGCCGACTTCGTCGGCGAGCTGCGCGCCGGATTGCGCGCCGCCGATTGCGCGCTGTTCGTCATCGCGGCCAACGAGGACGTCGACGAACCGACCAAATCGCTCTGGCAGGAATGCAGTCAGGTCGGTATGCCCCGCGCCGTGGTGATCACCAAACTCGACCACGCCCGGGCGAACTATCTGGAAGCACTGGCCGCCGCGCAAAACGCGTTCGGCGACAAGGTTTTACCGCTCTACCTCCCGACCTCAACGAACTGCGCCGGCCTGATCGGCCTGCTGTCGCAGACGCGCTACCAGTACGTCGGCGGTCAGCGCACGATGGCGCCGCCGGATCCCTCGGATGCCGACCGGATCGCCGACGCCCGCGGCACGCTGATCGAAGGAATCATCGAGGAATCCGAGGATGAGTCCCTGATGGACCGTTATCTCGGCGGTGAGGCGATCGACGAGGCTGTGCTCATCGAAGACCTGGAGTGGGCCGTCGCCCGGGGGTCGTTCTTCCCGGTGATCCCGGTGTGTAGCGGAACCGGTGTCGGCACCCTGGAATTGCTCGAGGTCGCCACCCGCGGTTTCCCGTCCCCGATGGAACATCCGCTACCGGAGGTGTTTACGCCGCACGGCGTTCCGCATGCCGAACTCGCCTGTGACGCCGAAGCCCCGTTGTTGGCAGAGGTGGTGAAGACGACGTCTGACCCCTACGTCGGCAGGGTCAGCCTGGTCCGGGTGTTCTCCGGGACCATCAGGCCCGACACGACGGTGCATGTGTCGGGCCATTTTTCGTCCTTCTTCGGGGAACCCGACGGGAACGGACATACTCACCCCGACCACGACGAAGACGAACGCATCGGGGTGTTGTCGTTCCCGCTCGGTAAGCAGCAACGGCCCGCACCCGAGGTGGTGGCCGGCGATATCTGCGCGATCGGCAAGCTGAGCCGCGCCGAAACCGGCGACACGCTCTCCGACAAGGCCGAGCCCCTGTTGCTGAAACCGTGGACCATGCCCGAACCGCTGCTGCCGATCGCCATTGCGGCGCATGCCAAAACCGACGAGGACAAACTTTCGGTCGGGCTGGGCCGGTTGGCCGCCGAGGATCCGACCCTGCGGATCGAGCAGAATCAAGAGACGCACCAGATCGTGCTGTGGTGCATGGGCGAGGCTCATGCCGGTGTCGTCCTCGAGGCGCTGGCCAACCGCTACGGGGTCACCGTAGACACGGTGGAGCTGCGCATCCCGCTGCGAGAAACCTTCGGCGGCAAAGCGAAAGGCCACGGCCGCCACGTCAAGCAGTCCGGCGGACACGGCCAGTACGCGGTGTGCGACATCGAGGTCGAGCCGTTGCCGGAGGGCTCCGGGTTCGAGTTCGTCGACAAAGTGGTCGGCGGAGCGGTACCGCGCCAATTCATCCCAAGCGTGGAGAAGGGCGTTCGCGCGCAGATGGAAAAGGGTGTGCACGCCGGTTACCCGGTGGTCGACATCCGGGTCACCCTGCTCGACGGCAAAGCTCACAGCGTGGATTCGTCGGACTTCGCTTTCCAGATGGCGGGTTCGCTGGCATTGCGGGAGGCGGCTGCGGCGACGAAGGTGTCCTTGCTGGAGCCGATCGACGAGATTTCGGTGCTGGTGCCCGACGATTTCGTGGGCGCGGTGATGGGCGACTTGTCGGGGCGTCGCGGCCGAGTGCTCGGTACCGATACCGCGGGCCAGGAGCGCACGCTGGTCAGGGCCGAAGTGGCTGCGGTCGAGCTGACCCGGTACGCGATCGACCTGCGTTCACTGGCGCATGGGGCCGCGTCGTTCACCCGTTCGTTTGCCCGCTACGAACCGATGCCGGAGTCCGCCGCGGCCCGGCTGAAGGCTACTGTTTGAAAGCACCTGTGAAACAGCCGGATTGGGAGCCATGTCGACACTCAATGGACTACCTGCCCATATCCTGCTCAATCATTTCGTCGTTGTGTTAGGTCCGCTGGCAGCGATTCTGGCGATCCTGTGTGTGGTGTGGCCCGCGGCACGGCGCCGGCTGATCTGGCCGGTTCTGCTGCTGGCGGTGGGCACGCTCATCTTGACCCCGTTGACGACCAGCGCGGGCGTCTGGTTGTCGGCTCGCGTCGGTGCGCCGTCGCCGGTACTCACGAACCACGAACAACTCGGCTCAACCCTGATCTACATCGTGGCGGCGCTGGCGGCGACGATCGCGGTATTGGCCGTCCTGCACGTTCGTGAGGCGCGCGGTGTGGACATGAAACTCACACTGCATGCCGCGGTCGGGGTGCTGGTGATCATCGCGGCCGTGGCCACGCTGGTACAGATCTACCGCGTCGGCGATTCGGGCGCACGCGCCGCCTGGGGCAGCGTGACATCGTCAGCCCAGTGAGGTTGCCGCACAGCCCTTCTCACGCGCCTCGGCCGAACTGTTGGGCCACGGCGCGGCGGTCGAGCGAACCCTTGGCGGTGTGCGGGAGCTCGCCGGTCGCCAAGAAGGTGGCGGGCACCTCGTACGGCGCCAGTCGCTCGCGGCAGAACTCCGTAAGCTCCTCGGGGCTCGGCGGAGTCGATTCCCGCGCGACGATCACCGCGGCCACCGTCTCGCCGTACATTTTGTCCGGCAGCCCGAACACGGCCACCTCGAGGACGGCGGGATGACTGGTCAGCACCCCCTCGACGCGTTCCGGCGAAATCTTCTCGCCGCCGCGGTTGATGAGTTCCTTGATCCGGCCGCGGATGCTCAGGTCACCCGTTGCCGACAGTGAGCCCAGATCGCCGGTGCGCAACCAGCCGTCGGTGAAGTTGGCGGCGGTGATGTCCGGATCGCCGAGGTAGCCACGCACCACGGTCGGGCCACGGAGCCAGACCTCCCCGACGGTCTCGGCAGGAAGCGACTGTCCGTCGGGCCCGGCGATCCGGATTTGCGGACTGGTCGAGGGGCCCACCAGACCGTTTGTCTCAGCCGGGTTTTCGTTCTGATCGATCCCTGTGGTGGCGACCTGATGAGTGCCCTCGGTCATCCCGAAAGCGCACACCATCGTTGCGCCGAAAGTGTCTTGCAGCGCCTGGGCCGTTTCCGTGGTGAGCGGAGCACTGCAGCTGCGAATGAAGCGCAACGCGGTGCGTCCGCTGTTCGGCCGCTCAGTCTCGGTGCACTCCAACAGGATCTGGTGAATCGTCGGAACCGCGGTGTACCAGGTGGCCCCGACGGCGTCGATGTCGTCCCAGAAGGTGTGCGCCGAGAACTTCCCGCGCGCGGGCAACAGCACCGTCCCTCCGGATGTCAGCGTCGACAACAGCGCAGCGACCAGACCATGGCCGTGGTAGAGCGGCATCACCGCGACCGTCGCGTCCTGCGGGCCCAGCTGGTAGGCCGCGATGATGGCCCGCACCGAACTGGCGATGTTGGCGTGCGTCCACGGGACCATCTTCGGCATGCCCGTGGTGCCGCCGGTGAACATGATCATCGCGTCGTCGTCCCGGAGTCCCTCGGGTGTCGACAGCTCTCGATTCGGTGCTGCCGTGGCGTTCAGGTGGACCGCCGAAAGGCTGCCGTCGCGCCCCACGGTCACCGCGATCGGCCACCACGCCAATCCCGCTTCCTGCAACGCGGCGGGTCCCGCACCGTCGACGAGCACCACACCCGCGCCCGCGACCTCGCTTCGAACGCGCTGGTCGCCGACGTGCAACGCCGGATCCAGCGGAACCGCGATCAGCTCCGCGCGCGACGCCGCCAACAAGGCGACGACGAATTCGACGTTGCTGCCGAACCGCAGCGCGACCCGGTCCCCCGGGCACAAACCACCGTCCTTCAGCTGCCCGGCGAGGTCGTCAACCAGCCGCACCAGCTCGCCGTAGCTGACCGGTATGCGATCGGGGGTGACGACAAGCGCCGGCGCCTCCGGTGTGCGGGTTGCCGCCGCCGCGACCAAATCGGCGATGCTCGGGAATTCGTCTGTCAACTCCGCCTCCGAACGTAGGCGATCAAGTCAGTCATCGCGGTGATCCTCCGTATTAGTCGATATCTATCAGCACCTGATTGCAGGATGCCGAGAAACCTAATGGGAATCGATCAGCGTGTTCTTCACAGGGTTTTGGTTTCCTGCGCGGGACGCTGATTACCGAGCCGCCGGCCGGTGAGCACCGTGAGAACCAGGAGCGATGGTCGATTCCTGATTGTAGATCGCGCCCCGGCCGGTTGGTGAGGTCGCCTATAGCGCTTATGGGGTGTCGTGCCGGTTGAGCACTGGCCCATTAGGTTGCAGCCGGGTGGTCTCTGGCTTGGTAATGGGTTGCACCACAACGGAGTTAAGGAGGCAGACGATGATCTTCGATGGGCGTCGATTGGGCCGAGGAACACGTGCGCCACGAGGCGTCTTGAATCGAATGGAGGTGAAAGACCTTCGTCGCCTGGCCGTCGCAGCGGCTGGGTGAAGCTGAGGGCAGCCTGATCCAGGAGATGCTGGTGAGGGTGGGAGCAGCCCTGACAACGCCGGGACGCGTCGGCACTGCCAGACGATGCGGGTCCGGTCAGCGAGACGAGAAGGTGTACGCGAGAAACCAGTGTTAGACGCCCCTTAACGGCCCACCAGCTCAAATCTGGCGGATATGGGTTGGTCGCGGTGCGTACCCGACTCCGCATTGCGGGGGCGGGGAACTCCCGGTCGCGATGTGACAACCGGCCAGGAGGCCACGGTGAAGATCTGCGGTGTAACCGTGGCGATGCCGCAGGGGTAGAGCTGGACGCCTCGCTCGTCGATCGATTCGAGATGAACGTGGGAACCGTCCGGTGTCGCCCTCACCGCCGTGCAGCCAGCACCGCGGAAGGGCAGGCACGTCGTCAGCTGATGGCACCGGTCGGGGCGGAGGCTCCGTAGTAGTCCGAGGCCGGGAAAGCCGGTCACATGGCGAAGGGAGCCAGCAAGTCAGTAGCTGAAGTACTGGAATACCGGGAGAACGCTGATGAATATGAGTGAACCGCTGCATGGCTTGTTTGAGGCCAAGCAGCGGGTACTGGAGATCCAGACCAAGCTGCACCGTTGGGCGAACGACGATCCTCATCGTCGGTTCGCCGATCTGTTCAACCTCGTCACCGATCCCAGCTTTCTGCTGATGGCATGGGATCGGGTGGAGGCAAACAAGGGCGCACGCTCGGCCGGAGTCGACGGCCAGACCGCCGCTTCGGTTCGGGAACGCATCGGTGCGGAGAACTTCCTCGCCGAGCTGCGGGATCAATTGCGGTCCAGCAGTTTCCGTCCGCTGCCGGTCAGGGAACGGACGATCCCCAAACCGGGGTCGCGCAAGCGACGGCGGTTGGGGATTCCGACCGTGGCCGACCGGGTGGTGCAGGCGTCCTTGAAGCTGGTGCTGGAACCGATCTTCGAGGCGGACTTCGAGCCGTGTTCGTATGGTTTCAGGCCCAACCGGCGTGCGCACGACGCCGTGGCCGAGACACGCTTTCTGGCATCCAAAACGTATGAGTGGGTGCTGGAGGGTGACATCACGGCCTGTTTCGACGAGATCTCGCATTCGGCCCTGATGGACCGGGTGCGGGCGCGAGTCGGAGACAAGCGTGTGCTCGCGCTAGTGAAGGCGTTCTTGAAGGCGGGCATTCTCACCGAGAAAGGCACCGCCCAGGGCAGCATCACCGGCACCCCACAAGGTGGAATTCTCTCGCCGCTGCTGGCCAATGTGGCCCTGTCGGTCCTTGACGAGCACTTCGCCAAGGCTCCCGGCGGACCACGCTCGACCACCAAGCAGCGGTGGACTCGGCGCCAGAAAGGTTTGCCCAACTATCGGCTGTTCCGATACGCGGACGACTTCGTGATTTTGGTGTCGGGGACCCGGTCGCAGACCGAGGCGCTGCTACCGGAAGTAGCGATTGTCTTGTCTACCGTGGGCCTGCGGCTCTCGGTGGAGAAGACGTTGATCACCCACATCGACGAGGGCCTCGACTTTCTTGGTTGGCGCATCCAGCGTCACCAGAAGCGAGGAACCACCCGGCATTACGTCTACAACTATCCGGCGAAGAAGGCCCTACGGTCTATCAAGGCCAAGTGCAAGACGCTATGCCGGATGAACGTCAGCCTGCCGTTGGCGGTCCTACTGCACCGGCTCAACTCGGTGCTGCGGGGCTGGACCGCCTACTTCCGTGCCGGGGTGCTGCGCACCGAGCAGCTCACCGCGCCCACTGCAATTACCGCCGCATTCGCCGCGACCACCCGCGCCGCGGACAGCATCATCGGTGAACTGAACCACCAGATTGCCGACCTCGAAGCTGAACTGGCCACACATTTTGAGACGCACCCGGACGCCGACATCTACTCTCCCTGCCAGGACTCGGTGTCATCCTCGGCGCCCGGGTGCTCGGTGAGTTCGGAGACGACCCCGACCGCTACACCACCGCCAAGTCTCGCAAAAAGGTTGCGTCCATCTAGGTGGTGTACGAGTCGGACCTGATTAGCGGTACCGGCGTGTCGTAGCCGAATGATTGAAGGTCATCGCGTGATTCTTCGACAGACCGACCAAAGTCACTCGAGCAAAGGAATCAACGCGATGACCACTGCCCACAATATCGACCTGCCTGCCGCGCTGGCCGAACGACTCACCACCACCCACCCCGACGTGCTGCGCGAACTGTTGTCGACGTTCATCCACACCCTGATGGGTGCGGAGGCCGACGCCCTGTGCGGCGCCGGATACGGTGAACGCAGTAGCGAGCGCATCAATCAGCGAAACGGCTACCGTCATCGCCAATTCGTACCCGCACAGGATCATTGGATCTGGCGATTCCCAAGCTACGGCAGGGTTGCTACTTCCCGGACTGGCTGCTGGAACGCCGCAAACGCGCCGAGCGGGCCCTGACCACCGTGGTCGCTACCTGCTACCTACTCGGGGTGTCTACCCGGCGGATGGACAAGCTCGTCGAGACGTTGGGCATCACCAGCTTGTCGAAGTCTGAAGTCAGCGTGATGGCCAAGGAGCTCGACGTCGCGGTCGAGGCGTTCCGGAGCCGGCCGCTGGACGCCGGCCCGTACACGTTCGTCGCCGCCGACGCCCTGGTGCTCAAGGTCCGCGAAGCCGGGCGGGTGGTCAACGTGCACGCCCTGATCGCGGTCGGGGTCAACGCCGAGGGATACCGCGAAATCCTGGGCATCGACGTCAGCACCGCTGAGGACGGCGCCGGGTGGTTGGCGCTCTGGCGGTCGCTGACGGCCCGGGGCCTGTCCGGGGTACGGCTGGTCACCTCC
This sequence comes from uncultured Actinomycetota bacterium, assembly GCA_963712615.1. GTDB lineage: Bacteria > Actinomycetota > Actinomycetes > Mycobacteriales > Mycobacteriaceae > Mycobacterium. The sequence goes on along the minus strand of CAVQIO010000002.1, from coordinate 3,966,166 downwards.
GACGCGCACGCCGGGCTGGTGGCTGCGCTAGGCGCGACTCTGCCCGGAGCTACCTGGCAGCGGTGCAGAACCCACTACACGACCAACCTGATGGCGAAGACTCCCAAGAGTTCGTGGCCGTGGGTGCGTACCCTGTTGCATTCGGTGTTCGACCAACCCGATGCGGAATCGGGTGCTGCTCAACATGATCGGATCACCGACGCACTATCGGACCAGCTCCCCAAGGTCGCCGATCACCGAGAGGCGGCCCGACCGGATCTGCTGGCGTTCACCAACTTCCCCAAGCAGATCTGGCGCCAGATCTGGTCGAACAACCCCCAGGAACGCCTCAACAAGGAGATCCGCCGCCGCACCGACGTCGTCGGCATCTTCCCCGACCGCAACGCGCTGATCCGCCTCGTCGGTGCCGTGCTGGCCGAACAACACGACGAATGGGCCGAATCCCGGCGCTACCTCGGCCTCGACGTCCTCAGCAAATCCCGAGCAGATCAGAACTCACCGACTGAACAGGAGGACACCCCCGCGGCACTGACCGCCTGAACCAAACCTCGGAGAATCACACGACTAGCTCGTACACCACGTCCCTGGACTTGACCCCACGCCGAGGCCGGAGTCAACTCCGAGCGGTCGTAGCCCTGATACATCGGGTCAAAGTGCCTGTGCCGCAAACGGATCCCGAGAGTCTAATACGTGACTGTGACGAATTAGTCATGATGGGGGCGCAGTCGACTCTGGGTACGAGCGTCCGCCCCCGCAGTCGGGTCATCGACTGTCGCCCAACAGCCGGCGCCCCGAGAGGCGACAACGCGAACAATGGGACGCTCCCGACCGGATTGGCACCGACAGTCAACATCGTCACGTGTGGGGGTGACCGAGGCGCCGTGCTCAGCCCAGTTCAACGGCTGTCGCACCTCGATGCACCCCGATGAGATATTCATACGCTGGCGCGTTCACCCCATTGAACTTGATCTCGTCGTCACTCAGTTCACGGCGGACCTTTGCGGGAACGCCCGCGACGAAGGACTTGGGTGGAATGATTGCCCCTTGAGGTACGACCGCTCCAGGGGCGACTAGACAGCTGTCACCGATGACGACGCCGTTGCCGATGATGGCCCCCATGCCGATGAGGCAGTCGTCTTCGATAGTGCATCCGTGGATCACCGCGTTGTGTCCAACGGTCACCCGTGCGCCGATCGTCACTGGAAATCCAGGGTCGGCGTGAACGGTTGCGTTGTCCTGAATGTTCGCGCCCGCACCGATCACTATGGGATCGAACTCGGCGCGCAACGACGCCGAATACCAGACGCTGGCCCTCTCGGCGAGCGTCACCGCTCCGACCACGGACGCGGTCGGAGCCACCCAGCTTTCGGGGTGCAGTGTTGGAGTGCGGCCCTCGAGGGAAAGGATCAGCGGCTCGATCATGGGCTTATTGTGCCGAACGCACACGGTGCCGATTACGTCAGCCCATCAAGCTGGGGTCCTGCGGCCGACTCACATGAACAAGTCGATACAGGCATAAGCGACCAGACCGCTGGTGACGCTCAGCGCCAGGCTTTTCCACCGAAGTGACACCAGCAGTGCTACTGCACCGGCCAGCGTCGCGGGCGACAACAGTGTTATCCGACCTTCGACGAGGAACAGCGATGGCGCTACCAACGCTGCGAAAACTGCTGCCGGCACCATCTCCAGTATCAGGTTCACGCGTGGCGGGAGATCTCGAGGCAGGAACGGTATGACGATGAACGCGGCGCGAAGCGTGAAGCTACCCAGCGCAATCGCGACGATGACAAACCCGATCGCCAGGTCGTTCATACGGCGGACCCGTTGCTGGCCGACCGCCAGCCAAACGCGACACCGGTTCCGATGCCTGCTGCGGTACCCAACATCATGCCGACATTGGCGGGAAGACTCGTGCACGTGGTCGCGACGACTGCCGCGACGATCGCTGCGAAGGCCCTGGGACGTTGAGTGAGCTGCGGGGCCAACAACGCCAAGAAGGACACCGGCACGGCAAAGGTGACGAACCCGGTGTTGGGCAACGAGCCGAGCAACGATCCGACGAGTGAGCACACCTGCCAGGTGCACCAGAACGCCGTGCAGGCCCCCAGATAGAATGCGACTCGTGCGCGCGGCGACTTGCCTTCGGTGCGCGTTAAGGTCAGTGGCACGGCGTGGTCGACCAATAGGTAGGAACACACGAGGCGTTCCCTGAAGCTTGCTTGACCCAACACTGGCGCCAAGGTGGCTGAGTAAACGATGAAGCGCAGGTTGATGACGAGGGCTGTGACGATGACGACGCCGGCGCCAGCGCCATTCCCGATGAGTTCGACTGCTGCGATTTGCGCTGCGCCGGCGAAAGCGAGAAGAGAGAACGCCGCAGTCTCGATGATCGACAATCCGTTGTGAGTGCCAGCTAGTCCGGCGACAGCAGCAAAGGGAACTATTCCGATGAGGATCGGAAGCATGGCCACGATGCCCGAGCGCAGTGCCCTCCGCTCGGACGGCTCACCGTCGTCGTCCTCGTCCGCTTCCGTCATCCTGCGTCGCTGGTCGACATAGAGTTCGGTGGTGGAGTTGCCGGGCCACGCCAAGAGGAGTCCACCTCTGGCTGATCGACGAGGATGCCGACTATGCAACCGTTGTCAGGTGCGCGGGCGTCCCTGTCTCGAACCCACAAGCCGACCGCTTCTTGGATGACGTCACCGTGGGTGACGATCACCAGCGGGCCCCGCGAGGCCGCGAGAAATGGCATCAAGCGGCGGAGCCGCGCGGCCACGTCCTCACGTGACTCACCGTGCGGCAGGGCCTGCTCTGCGGCCGTCACTGAGTCCGCTCGCTGTCCCTCATCCACGGGTCTGCCTTCATAGACACCCCAGCAGCGTTCACGTAACAGCGTCGTGTACCAGATGGGCAGAGCCAGGTGGGTCGCGATGATCCGAGCCGTGTCCGAAGCTCTCACCAAGTCTGAACTCGCGATCGCGACTGCACCGGCCTCCCAGAGAGCTTCGGCTGCCGCACGAGCTTGTGCCCGTCCCTGGTCTGTCAATCTGGGGTGGTGGGTCTGTCCTTGCATGAGACCCGCTTGATTCCAAGTTGATTCACCGTGCCGCACCCAAAGCGTATGGACCCGCATCACGTCCTCAGCCGTAGGTGAAGAAGCCGCGGCCACTCTTTCGGCCCAGCATGCCGGCCTCGACCATGCGAGCCAGTAGCGGCGGGCATGCGTAGTGAGGCTCCCTGTACTCCTGGTACAGCGAGTCCGCGATAGCTCTGACGGTGTCTAGTCCGATCAAGTCGCTGAGCGCCAGCGGGCCCTGTGGGTGAGCGCAACCTCGCACCAGACCTTCGTCGATGTCTTGTGCAGTCGCGACGCCTGTCTCGACCATCCGGATCGCCGACAACAGGAAGGGAATGAGAAGTGCGTTGACCACGAATCCGGCGCGATCTTTGCAGTCGATTGCGTGCTTCCCCAAGACGTCCTGCACGAACGCGCGGGCACGCCGGGTCGTCGTGTCCGCGGTGAGGAAACTAGGCACCAACTCAACGAGCGACAGCACCGGGACGGGATTGAAGAAGTGAATGCCCATGACGCTTTCGGGGCGCTTGGTGACCACGCCGAGGTTGATGATGGGAATCGACGACGTGTTCGAGGCGAGTATCGCCTCGGGGTCGGCGACCACCCGGTCGAGTTCCCGAAAGAGTCGGGTCTTGACCGTTTCGTCCTCCATGATCGCCTCGATGACAACGGTCCGGTCAGCAAGCGCCTCGAGTTGCTCGACAACCCGGATGCGGTCGAGGATCTCTTCAGCCGAGACGATCTTGCCCCGAGATTCTGCCTTCTTCAAAGATGTCTCGAGGCGATGGCGTCCGGAATCCACTGCGGCGGCATTGGTTTCGACCACTACGACGTCCTGTCCGACGCGGGCGCAGGTCTCGGCGATCCCAGCTCCCATCAGGCCGCAGCCGACCACGCCGACCCTTTGTTCGTTCCCACTCATGGCATCATCCGTTCAACTGGCTTTTAGTTCGCGAAGCATTCTTCCGACAAGCGTTCTGATCACGTGCTCTTCTCGGCGGCGACTGCGTTGAGGTCGTTGTTCTTCGTCTCGGGTAGCGCGAGGACGCAGAGCAGACTGATCGCTGACAACCCCGCCAGCAGGACCCCCACCCAGATGCTCGAGTAGTGCGCCACGATCTGGGCGGCAAGGATGGGTGGTATCGCGCCGCCGATGATGCCGCCGAGGTTGTAGCTCAGTCCGGCGCCGGTATAACGAAATTTCGATTGGAACATTTCGGGTAGCAGAGCGCCGGCCGGGCCGTTGGCGATGCCGTAGAGCGACAGCGTGACAGTCACACCAATGAGGAAGGCGATGGCGGCACCGGTGTCGAGCAGAGGGAACAACACCAGCGACCAGATGAAGGACCCGACGTAGGCGCCGGCAATGACCTTCCGTCGGCCGATCCGGTCCGAAAGGAGGGCCGCTCCCGCCGTGGCCGCGGCCAAGACCACGGCGGCGATCATGCCGAAGCCGAGAATCATCGTTCGACTGAACTCCAGCTTCCCAGTTCCGTAGCTGGTGAGGAATGTGCTGCCGATGTAGAACATGGCGAACAGAGTGGACATCGCCAAGCCGGAGACGACGATCTGCTTCCACTGCAACCGAATTGCGTCGGCGAAGGGAAGTTCGACCGGCGCGGTGTCGAGCTTCTTGCTCTCCAAGTGGGCCTTGAAGATCGGGGTTTCCTCGACCGACAAGCGGATCCACAGGCCAACCATCACAAGCAGAAGTGAGGCGATGAACGGTAGCCGCCAACCGTAATTGAGGAAGGTGTCGCTGGTGGCCCCGATCGTCACCGACGCCACGAAGAACGTTCCACTGGCCAGGAAGAAGGCGAATGGCGGACCCAACTGCGGATAGATGGCCATCCGCCCTCGTTCGCCCTGGCGGGCGTACTCGGCAGTCAAAAGCGTCGCCCCCGCCCATTCGCCGCCCATGGCCAGGCCCTGCAAGAAACGCATGACGACCAGAAGGATCGGCGCCCAAATGCCGATTCCGCTGTCGAAGACTCCGAACACGCCGGCGCCATAGCCCGGAAACAGGCCGATCAAGACGGTCGAAAGCCCCATGATCAGCAGCGTCCAGACCAGGGTCCGTTTGCGACCGATCTTGTCGCCGAAGTGTCCGAACAGGATTGAGCCAAAGGGGCGGGCAAAGAACGCGACGCCAAAAGTGGCGAACGATGCGATCGTGCCCACCGTCGGGCTCGAACTGGGGAAGAATTCCTTGGGGAAGACCAGCGCAGCAGCAGTTCCGTAAACGAAGAAGTCGTAATACTCGATGGTCGTGCCGATCAGGCTGGCCGCACCCACCTTTCGAAGCCCGCGGCGTGTCGCAGCCTTATTCGGGTCCAGGGTCTCGGCATGGCTCTGTGGGTGCATGAGGCGGTCTCCAATGAGTGGATGGGTCTCTATATGGTCCTACCACAACTGTGGTTCATGCCACAAGCGTCGGGGGGCAGTTGCGCCGCACACGTTTCGTGCCTTGACGAGCCACTCGGCCTGCGATATGGCCTGACCACAGAGAGGTCGTCTCATGGTCGGCCCTGCCCCCCGACCGCATACTGGAGTGCACCGGGCCTGCCGAGATGTTCTACGACGACGAGGCTGACCTCTCTCTGATTCAAGGCAGGCGCGTTGCCGTGATCGGTTACGGTAGTCAGGGCCACGCTCAAGCGCTGTCGCTCTGAGATAGCGGGGTCGACATCCGGGTTGGCCTTCGCCCAGGGTCGTCCAGTCAGGGAAAGGCCCAGGAGCAGGGGCTGCGAGTCATGACTCCCGCCGAGGCAGCTCGAGAGGCGGACGTCATCGTGTTGCTGGTTCCCGATCAACACGCGCGCCGGTTGTACACCGAAGACATCGCGCCCGCGTTGAGCGCTGGCGATGCGTTGGTCTTCGGTCATGGCTTCAACATCCGTTTCGGATACATCACCCCGTCAGAGGACGTTGACGTGTTCATGGTCGCCCCGAAGGGGCCTGGCCATCTGGTGCGCCGGGAGTACGAGAACGGCCGTGGCGTTCCGGTGCTCGTGGCGGTAGACCGTGACACCTCGGGCAGCGCGTGGCCGCTGGCGTTGTCCTACGCCAAGGCCCTGGGCGGGTTACGTGCGGGCGCCATCAAGACGACGTTTTCCGAGGAGACCGAGACCGACTTGTTCGGCGAGCAATCGGTGTTGTGCGGCGGTGCATCGCAGCTCGTGATGTACGGGTTCGAGACCCTAATCGAGGCCGGTTACCAACCCGAGGTCGCATACTTCGAGTGCCTGCACGAGCTGAAGCTGATCGTCGACCTCATGTACGAGGGCGGAATCGCCAAGCAACGATGGTCGTGCTCGGATACCGCCGAGTTCGGCGACTACGTGTCCGGACCCCGCGTCATTACACCGGACGTGAAGGAAAACATGCAGGCCGTCTTGGCCGACATCGTGGACGGCACTTTCGCGAAGCGGTTCATCGACGATCAGGACGCGGGGGCAACCGAATTTCGTGAACTTCGTCAGAAGGGCGGGAGCACCTCATCGAGGGCACCGGCCGCAACCTGTGCAAGTTGATGAGCTGGATTCAGCAGGACGCTGATTACGCCGGAACCGCTGCCCGGGTCTGATGGATGGCGCAAAACAGCGGAGGTGTTAAGCCGTGTCCGCCGCCTACGGACGCCGTGACGGCCTGGAAACTCGTTATTTCAGCCGATGGTCCGTGGCGAGGCGAGATCTACCACACCCGGCCGGGCCGACAGCGGCGTCACTTCAGCACGCTGGAGGGCTTCTGCAGCGCGGTGCTTGCGGTCACGGATTGGTCATTGTGTAGTCCGTCTTCCGGTCGCGGTCATGGATCGACGAGCATGGACCGGGCCAGACAGAAGGGCTGCGCGGTTCGACCGCTCCCGACACACAAGGGTGAATTGGGCTCGAGCAGGCGCAAGTTCATCGTCGCGGCGACCGCACCATGGTCTGGTGAGATGTATCGAACGCAGCGGGGGCTAGGTCACTTCGCGTTCGACAGCTTCGAGGAGTTCCTGGTCGCCGTACTTGACCTTACCGGGTGGACCCTCGACAGCGCCCCACTCCGTGTCGAGGATCCCCTAACTCCTCCTCGGCCGTCTAGCCAGCCCACTTCAGCGCGCTAGGTCCGTCTGCTTGCTCCTTGCCTGCCTGGCTTGTGGCCAGCCGCTCGGCAGCTTGATTGCCGTCTCCCGCGGAAATGGCCTGGACGATCGCGGCGTATTCGTCTGCGATTCGTTGGACGTTGTGCGCTGTAAGGTCGGGTTCATCGAAATCCGTTTTCGGGGAATGAGTTTCGGATTCCGCCAAGGCCCCGATGAGGACTTCGGCGAGAGCGTTGTCAGCGGCTCGGACAACCCTGGTGCGGAATGCGGCACGAAGATCGCGCATGGTCGCGCCGGCGGATGCGGCTCGCATGTGCTCGACGAGAGCGTGCAGGTCGGCAAGGTCGGTAGGCGTCGCAAGTTTCGCCGCCTTCACAATGGTGGCCCGCTCGATCGCGAGTCGAACCTCGTCGAGGTTGGCGGCACTGAACGATGCGACACCTTCGTGCAGTCTCAACACCAAAGACATGCCAGCGATGCCGTCCTTGACAATTACGGACCCCGACGACGGCCCCGAGCCGGTGCCAGCCTCGATGATGCCGAGGGCCTCCAGAATCCTCAAGGCCTCCCGCACCGCTCCCCGGCTGACGCCCAGGGCCTCGGCGAACTGACGCTCCGGTGGCAGGCGGTCACCGGCCTTGAGCGCACCCGACCTCAATCGGTGTTCGACCTCGGCGACGACCTGCTCGTGTGTACGCATGCGCGACAACGGTTTCCATGGCACTGTCCAAGCAGAGCCGACACTCGCCACTGTGACCTCCTGCAGGGATATCAGCGTCCCTGATAATTGGATCTGGCGCGAGCCGTCAGGTCTGACTTCATCTCTTCTCGGAAGAGATGTCACAGTAGCGCGACTGTGCTGGAATCTCACCAACTTCATCGGGCTCGCGAAGTTAGCTTAGGCCATCCGGATGCCCGTGTGTACGGTACGCGGCGACGCCACCGCGCCGACTTCAGCGCGTCCCGAAGCTCCAGTGCCGTCGCGGGTTTGGCGGTCGGGGGCAAGAGGCCGTCCCTTTTCAGCTCTTGTGTCAGTTCTACAATCCATGGGGCGCGCAGTTGCGCGGCCTCGAGTAGAGGTCCGTCGCGGAATATGTCTGACGGCTCCCCTTGGCGGATTTTGCCGTCGGCCATCACTGCGACGGATTGAGCCCACTCGAGGGCAAGCGCCGTGTCGTGGGTGGAGAGCGCGACGGTAGTCCCTGCGCGCTCCAATCCCGCAAGGGTGGTGAACAGCGCTTCTATCCCCGCCGGGTCGATACCAGCAGTCGGCTCGTCGAGCAGCAATACGCACGGGCGCATGGCGACGGCCCCGGCAATCGCAACTCGCTTGCGCTGCCCGAACGACAGTTGGTGCGTCGGACGGGTCCTCAGGTCGTCGATCCCCAGCAGGCCCAACGCCTGGTCGACCCGTTCCCGTACCTCTGTCTCGGACAATCCGAGGTTGACGGGGCCGTAGGCGACGTCCTCTGCGACATCGGCAGAGAACAGCTGGTCGTCGGGGTCCTGGAAGACTAATTGGACCGCTTGCCGATGTGCCCGTAGTCCACGCTTGGACCTATTGATCCGTTGCGCATCGAGGGTCACGTCACCCGACCGCGGGGTAAGAGTCCCTGCGAGGCATTGCAGCAGTGTGCTCTTGCCGGACCCGTTTCCACCGAGCAGCGCCACCCGTGACCCAGGGTAGATGTCGAGACTGGCCCCGCGCAGGACCTCGACCCGCCGCTCGTAACCGAAGCGAAGCTCGACTCCGACGAGATGGCGGTGGCTCATCGGCCGACGCTCATGGTGAATTCCGGATGATTACCGTCATGCAGCACACCACGATGACCAGGTTCGTCGACAGCGCTGCGGCGACGAACGCCGTCGAGACGGATTGCTTGCCGATGCGAGCCACAGGCGTTCCCAGGGTGCGGCCGGCCAATCCGTGCTCCAGCGCGTGAGCCCGCTTCCATGCGCGGATCAGAGCGGCCGCTGTCATGAGACCGGCAGAACGCACCGATCGCGACATGCTGGAGTATCCCAGGCGTGCCGTCTGCGACTTTCCCACCACCGCCATCGAGTCCAAGAGCAAGAAGATCATCCGATACATCGCGGTAACGACGTCCACGCATGCTGCGGGGACCCCCAATCTGCGTAACGAGGCGGTGAGGGTGCTCATGGGTGTGGTCGAGGCCAACAGCATCAGTGCAGCGGTGGCGGCAAGCGATCGTGCCACCGCGTTGCATGCCCTGCCGATCGCATCCGCGGGAATCGTCAGCGCCGGACCGGCAACGTCCACCGATACCGCGGTGGACGTCGCCGCAACCACGATGAACATCATCGGGATCGCAAGCATTTTCAGAACGTGCACCCATGGCACGCCCGCCAGACGCGACGAGGCGAATACCGCGAGAAGCACCATTGGGGCCGCCGGCCACGGCGGTAGGAGCACCGCGCAGAGAAGCAATCCACCGCACAACGCCACCTTCTGCGCTACCGATCGAGTCCGCCATCGACTCTTCCAAGCGACGGCGTCCAGCGGCGACGCGATCACCTGAGCTCGTCGCTGACGGACCTCCCGGACGCGGGAGCTGGCACGGCCCGTCGCCGCCGCAACACGCCCAGCGCGTATCCGAACACACTTGCTCCCACCGCCGCCTGCAGCGCGAAGAGACCGGACTCCTCTTCGGCCGATGGTGGCGCGAAGATCTGGTCGAACCACGGCTTGTATTCCGGGTGGCTGGATTCGATCGACGTGACCGCAGCCGTGTCGGTGCCGACGAATGCCTCGTCGGCCGCGTCGGTGGCACCTCGTCCCCCGAGCGTCAAGCACGCGACGAAGATGAGCGCCGCCGCGCCGAGAAGCCCCACATTGACCATCGAGGACTTGGCGGACTTCATGGGCCTAGGCATCTGCAACCTCCTGACGCTTGACCACGACGACGCCCAGGTGGGTGAGTTCTGGTGTGGCAACGCTGATGAGTACTCGGAAGATGACCACGCCGAGCAGGCCCTCGATCACAGCTAGCGGTATTTGCGTGACGGCGAAGACCGACAAGAACTTGACCAGGGAGCCGAACACTCCGGATTGTGCGTCGGGGAACGCGAGCGCCAACTGGACGGACGTGGCGCAGTAAGTGGAGAGGTCGGCAGCCATCATCGCGACGAAGATTGCGGGAAGCATGCCAAACCGGCGCATCAGCTTCCAGCAGGCGTACCCGACCCATGGCCCTACGACCGCCATCGAGAAGGCGTTCGCACCAAGAGTGGTGATCCCGCCATGTCCTAGCAGCAGTGCTTGAAAGACCAAGACGACCGTGCCGAGGAAAGCCATGACCGGGGGTTTGAACAACACTGCGCCGAGACCGGTCCCGGTGGGATGGCTTGAACTTCCCGTCAGTGACGGCAGCTTGATCGCCGACAGGACGAACGTAAAGGCACCTGCCGCGGCCAACAAGAGCCGGGAGTCAGGTCGTTCGCGTATTTCTCGAACCACCGCGCGGGCTCCGTGAATGACGAACGGCGTTGCCGCGACCGTCCACGCGGCGGCGTGCAGCGGTGGCAGAAAGCCCTCGGCGATATGCATGACGACACCACTCCTTCGATCGTCGGCGTACGGCGCCGAAGTGGTGTCAGGACCTCGGCGCTGTGATCGCCTTGAGACATTGCATGGACGTGGACATGACCGTGGTCAGCCGGCCCACTTCATTTCACTGAATCCAACCGACTTGTAGAAGCCGCGGATGTGCTTGATCACCAAGTCGGAGGCGGTATCTCCGTCACCTGCAGCGATTGCCCCGAGGATCGCGGCGTGCTCGTCGGTCAAGACGGTCATCGTGCTCACCGGGTCCTCGAGGGTTTCGAAGGCCGTTACCATCGCTCGCCGCAGTGCCTCACGTAATGCTGCCATCAGCACCCCTGCCAGACCGTTCCCGGACGCCTTCACGATCCCGATGTGGAACGCCGCGTCGAGGTCGTTGTACGACGCCGTGGTGTGGACGCCGCGCATTTCCTCGACCAGTCCGCGAAGCGTGGCAATCTCCTCCGGCGTGGCGCTCCGCGCCGACTTCCGCGCCGCCATGCCCTCGACGAGCAAGCGGATCTCTACGAGGTCCTCCAGCGTGAACGAGGCAAGCTGCAGATGAATGCGCAACACCATCGCCATGCCGGCGATGCTGTCCTTCACGATCATCGATCCGGAGGTTGGCCCCGACCCCGTACCTGCCTCGACGACACCGATCGCCTCGAGGATGCGAAGGGCCTCCCTCACGGCACCTCGGCTAACGCCGAGCGCCTCGGCGAATTGCCGCTCGGGGGGCAATCTGTCCCCCGCCTTCAAGGTCCCCGAGGTCAAGCGGTTCTCGATCTCGGCGACGACCTGCTCGTGCGTGCGCATCCGCGCAAGCGGCTTCCACTGAGAAGACTGCGACAACTCGTCCACACCAGCCACCTCTTCCTGGGAATGACCCTGAGGCCCCGATCCTACCGACCACAGGATGGTTTGCCCGCCCAGTGGTCGGCACGTCGGAATGCCGTCAGAAGACTGGGGTCTCCTGGTAGCTACCGAACACCTCCCGCAATGCTCCAGTGATTTCTCCCATCGACAGGTGCGCACGCACGGCTTCGATGGTCGCCGGCATGAGATTGGCCTTCTCGTCGCGAGCTACCGCCAGAAGGTTGTCCAACGCGGCCTGGGCGCGCTGCGGGTCCCGGTCGGCACGGGTTTGCTTGAGCCGTCGGATCTGGCGGGCCTCGGACTCCGGATCCAGTTTGTGGATCTCGATCTTCTGATCTTCTCCCGAGTCGACGTACTTGTTGACGCCAATCACTGGACGGTCACCACTGGCCTTGCGCTTGGCGTAGTCGTAAGCGGTGTCTGAGATCTCCTTCTGGAAGAAGCCCTGCTCGATGGCCGGCACCACGCCGCCCATGGCCTCGACCTTGTCCATGTACTCCTGAATGCCCTTCTCGATCTCGTCGGTGAGGGCCTCCACGTAATACGAGCCGCCGAGTGGGTCGATGACGTTGGGAACGTTCGTCTCGTCGGCGATGATTTGCTGAGTACGCAGCGCCAGCTTCATCGCCATCTCACTTGGGATCGTGTACGCCTCGTCGAGTCCATTGGTGTGAATGGATTGCGCCCCACCGAGCACGGCGGACAGCGCCTGAAGTGCGGTGCGGACGATGTTCACCATCGGCTGAGGTTTGGTCAGCGTCGCGGCCGCGGTTTGAGCGTGGAAGCGCAGGCGCATCGAGTTCGCCTTCTTCGCCCCGAAGTGCTCCTTCATCATCTTGGCGTAGTAGCGGCGCACCGCGCGGAACTTGGCGACCTCCTCGAAGAGATCGGCCTGGGAGACGAAGAAGAACGACAGCCGCGAGGCGAAGGAGTCGACGTCGTAGCCGGCCTTGACTACGTCTTCGACGTAGGCCTTGGTGATCGCCATCGTGAAGGCGACCTCCTGAAGGGCGTTGCCGCCAGCCTCACTGATGTGGTATCCGCTGATGTTGACCGGGTTGTAGCGCGCCATGTGTTCGGCGCCGTAGGCGATGCAGTCCCGCACGATGCGCATGCTGGGGCGGACTGGGAAGACCCACTCCTTCTGCGCGACATACTCTTTGAGGATGTCGTTCTGGATCGTCCCGGACAGCTTGTTGAGGTCCATGCCGCGGTCTTCGGCGACTGCGACGTACATCGCGAGCAGGATCCACGCCGACGGGTTGATGGTCATCGACACCGAAATGTTCTCGAGATCGATTCCCTCGAACAGTGCCGCCATGTCCGGCAGGACGTCGATCGCCACGCCTTCGCGGCCGACCTCACCGAGGCTCATCTCGTCGTCGCTGTCCAGACCCATGAGAGTCGGCATGTCGAAGTCGACGGACAGGCCGGTTTGGCCCTGGGCGATCAGGTACTGAAAGCGCTTGTTGGTCTCCTCGGCCTGACCGAAACCGGCGATCTGGCGCATGGTCCACTTCCGCCCGCGGTACATCGTCGGGTATGGGCCGCGCGTATAGGGGAACTTTCCTGGAAGGCCGATCTCGTCGTAACTCTCCGGAAGGTCCTGGGGGCCGTAGACGCGCTTGACGGGCATCCCGACGCCGCTGAGGTACTGCTTTCGGGACTCGGGCGCACGGGCGATGAAGTCGGCGAGTTCGTGGCCTTCCCACTGCTCGAGTTCAGCCTGGGCGCGTCGGCGTAACGCGTCGGTGGCAAGGCGCAACTCGTCGGCGGTCGACGGTTCACCTGGGTTGGACAGGGTGTCGGTGGCGGGGCCCACTTCCTCTGCGTGCGACTCGTCTCCGGGGTTGGTCAGCGGGTCGGTCATGATCGTCCTTTTCCTTTGATGTCGGTTGGTTCTACGGCCATGGCGGTCAGTAGCCGCGCTGCGGCTTGCCGCGGTTCTTCCTCGCGGGCAATCAACTTGTCCACGGCGGCGTCGAAGTCGCGATGGCCGGTGCGGAGGAGACTGGCCATCAAGGCTTCTGCAGCCCAACGGATTCGGGTTGCCGCATTGCGCCGCTCGATGTCGCGCAACGCGCCGTGTTCGGCAATCCACGATCGGTGCTTGGCGGTTTCGTCGAGGAGTTCGGCAACGCCCTCACCGGTGGCCGCCGTCAGCTTCTTGATCGGCACGTCCCACTTGCTGGCCAGGTTGTGCGCCAGTCGAAGCGACTCGCGTAACTGCTTGACGGTCAGGTCCGCGCCTGGTCGGTCGGCCTTGTTCACGACGTGGATGTCGGCGATCTCGATGAGGCCGGCCTTGATGGCCTGGATGTCGTCGCCCAACCCCGGGACGCTGACGACGAGAACCGTATGCGCGACGCTGATCACGTCTACCTCGGCCTGCCCGACACCGACGGTCTCCAAGATGACGACGTCGTAGCCAGCAGCGTCCAGCAGAACGATGCCGTCAAGCACCGCGCGCGAGAGGCCGCCGGTAGCACCCCGCGACGCCATCGAACGGATGTAGACGTCGTCGCGGCCCGCGAGTTCGGTCATCCGGATCCGGTCCCCGAGTATCGCCCCTCCGGAGTAGGCGCTCGACGGATCGACGGCGAGAATAGCCACCCGCATCCCGCGAGCGACGTACTCCTGCGCCATCCGGAGGACGAGCGTGCTCTTCCCGCTGCCCGCGGGGCCGGTGATTCCCACGACATGTGCACGGCCGCTGTCCTTCCAGACCTCGGCGAGCAGTTCGGTCGCGGCATCGGAGCGGCTCTCGACGAGTGTCAGGCCACGGGCCAGGGACACCTGTGAGCTCGCGCGGATCCGATCGGCCATGGCCACGATCGGGGTCGTGGTCGAGGCGTTGGTCATGACGACGACCCCCGCTCGAGAGACTCGAAGAGGTTGCGATCGTCGATCACGCGCCGTGCCTTGAAGTCGGTGCGATCAAACGTCAACGGCTCGACGGCGACGACCTTTGCACCTACCCCCAACACTGTGCGCAGATCCTCGCTCACCCGTTTGACCCAGACGTCACGCGCCAGGGTCGAGCGGTTGGCATCGAACTCGACCTGGACGTGTAGTTCGTCCATCACGCCTTGCCGAGTAATGACGATGCGGTGTTCACCGCCGTACCCCTCCGCGCTCATCACGACGTCGTCGATAGCGTTCGGCTGCACATTTTCACCGCGAATTTGGAACATGTCGTCGATGCGTCCGTAGATGCCGTTTGGCAGGAACGGGTACGTGCGTCCACGGGATGCGTCGGGCGCCTCCCAGCGGGTGAGATCGTTGGAGAGCAGTCGGATCATCGGCTGCGACGTGCGCTCCAGCGTCGTGTACACCGGGGTGCCCTCGTCGCCATAGGGAACCCGCTTCATCGTCGACGGATTACACACCTCGGTGTATACCAAGTCCTGCCACGTGAACACGCCCGGCTCGTTCGACGCCGCGCCAAGAGACATCCACGGTGCAACCTCGCCCATGCTGCCCGAGTCGTACACCTCGACGTCGAAGGCGTCGATGATCCGCTGGCGGATCGCCGGAACGCTGGCACCGGGTTCACCCGAGAAGAACATCTTGCGCAATCCCAAACCGCGAGGTTCGATGTCGTTCTCACGGGCGACCTCGGCGAGGCGAAGGGCGTACGAGGGAGTGCCGTAGAAGACGGTCGCATGCATCTGACGCATCCACTGCAGCGTGCGCAGGCTCTGCCCCTGCACGCCGGCGCCGAAGGGGAAGACCGCTGCCCCCAGCCGCTCCGCGCCGCTGTACGCGCCCCATGAGCCCCAGTACTGGGTCAGCGGTGACCCGATCAGGACGACGTCCTCCGGTCGGATCCCCATTCCCCACATGATTCGGGCGTGCGCGTTGGCGATGGCGATCCAGTCGCGCTGGTTGACACCGAACGCGGTCGGCCGGCCGGTAGTGCCGGACGTGCCCTTGATGTGCGTGACCTCGACGGGCTCGACGCAGAGATAGCTGCCGTACGGCTCGTTGGCCGCCTGATCGATGCGCAGTTCTTCCTTGTAGATCACCGGAACCTGTTCGAACGCCTCCAGCGACGTGATGTCCCCGCGTTCCAACCCGGCCTCGGACCACTTACGCCGGTAGAAGGGCGCCCGTTCCCAGGCATACGCCATCAATTGCTGAATGCGCCCGAGGATTGCTTCGTCGCGCTGCTCGGGATCCATGGTCTCGCGGACGGGAAACCAGTGCTGCTGGTCCGGCGGAGGACGGTACTCGTCGTCGTAGCGTGGAGGCCAACTCCACGACTCCATCTCCGGCATCAGGAAGTCGCCTCCACCGGAGCGGCCGCCTTGATGGTTTCCACGATCTTCTCTGGGGTGGTGTCCTGGCCGAGAACAGCTGCCACGCCCATCTTCTGAAGTTCGATCTCATCCTCGTCGGGCATCACGCCACCAGCGACGATCGCGAACCTCGGGCGCTCTTCCATGTTGGCCAGGATGTCGAAGATCTTGGTGAAGATCGGCATGTGCGCGCCCGACAGGAGACTGACGCCGAGCACGTCGACGTCTTCCTGCGTTGCAGCTTCGATCACCTGGGCGGGGCTGCGATGTAAGCCGGTGTAGATGACCTCCATGCCTGCGTCACGCAGGGTGCGGGCGACGACCTTGACGCCACGGTCGTGACCATCGAGTCCAATCTTGGCCAGCATCACGCGGATGGGCAGCGCCGACGGTTGATTCATGGATTTACCTCTTCTGTGGGGCGACCAAACTGTGGTTCTACCATAGACGGGGTAACGTGACTTGCACAACACGCCTAACACATCTTGTTCGCCGCCACACCGCGCCGAAGGGCGAAGCAGCGGCCGGCGGGAGGTGGGGCAAGATGCTGGCCGTCGACCATCCGCAGGAAGGAACCCCATGACACCGGATCCACGGTCAGGACCGTCACTGACCGTCGAGGGACACCTGGCCACGATTGCGCTCAACAATCCGCGGAAGCTCAACGTGATCGGCCCGGAGGAAATTGCCGCCATCACTTCGGCGCTGCGGGAGGCCGTCGACGATCCTGCGGTCGACACCATCGTGATCCGCGGACAAGGCGATCGCGGGTTCTGCGCCGGGGGCGACATCAAGAGAGTGCGGCAGATGATCGCGTCCGGCGACTCGGATCAACTTGCTCAGTTCTGGTCCGCGGAATACCGCCTCGACCACATGGTCTCCACCTGCCCCAAACCGATCGTGTCCATCGCACACGGCTTGACCCTCGGCGGCGGCGTGGGCTTGACGGCCCACGCGTCGCGCCGGGTCGTCACCGATTCAACGCAGATGGGCATGCCCGAGGTGTTGATCGGGCTCTCACCCGATGTGGGGGGACTGTGGCTGTACGGTCGGGCACCGCGGCACAGCGGCACCTTCGCAGCCCTTACCGCCACGCACCTGACGGGTGGCGACGCCCTCTACATGGGCCTGGCTGATTACCTGGTGCCGAACGCTGAGGTCGGAACGCTCGTGGAACGGCTGCGCCGCTTACCCGTAGACGAGGCGCTCGACGGCTACGACGTCAGCGCGCCGTCGTGGGTGGAGGACAATCAAGAAGACATCGACGAGGTGTTCGGCGCACGTTCTGTCGTCGAGGTACTAGACCTGGCGCAATCGACAGACACCACGGTGGCCGCGATCGCCCTCGAAGCGCTCCAGGGGGCCTCTCCGACTGCGCTTTGCGTCACCCTCGAAGCCCTTGGACGGGCATCGGCGATGCCCCAATTGGCCAGCTGCCTCGCCCAAGATTTGGTGGTGGGCCAGCACTGCGCGAGGCACCCCGATCTCAGCGAGGGCATTCGGGCTCGCGTGGTCGATAAGGACCTGATGCCCAAGTGGAGTCCTCCGAGCCCCGCCCAGGTGTCGAAGGCCGACGTCGCCGCCTTCTTCGAGCCAATCGGCACCCCACTCGTCGTCGGCGGCTGGTGAAGGCGGCATGGGACCTGTTCAGCCGGCGACGAGCGGACGAGCCCTAGTCGTTCTGTGTTGCCGCGCCCCGTGTTCATCGGCATCAACGAACGGCGTCGTACCAGGATCGAAGTCGGCGACGGCCCCGATGACGGTGATCGCCGGCGGTTTGATGCCTTCTGCCACCACCAGATCCGCGATGCCGGACAGTGTGCTGCGAATGGCCCGCTGCTGAGCGAGCGTGCCGTCTGCGACGGTCACCGCCGCGGTCTCTGGCGACATGCCATGGCGAAGGAGGGCTTCAGTGATGGCGGGCAGCGTGCTAACCGCCATGAGAAATACCAGAGTCGTCCCGAAGCGGGCCAACGCGGCATAGTCAACGGTCGAAGCCTCGTCGCCGGGCGGAACGTGCCCTGACACGACGGTGACCCCCTGGGTCAAGCCTCGGTGTGTGACCGGAATCCCGGCGCATGCCGGAACCGAGAACGCCGACGTCACCCCGGGTATGACCGACACCGGTACGCCGGCCTCCGAGCAGGCGATCATCTCTTCGCCACCACGCCCGAACAGAAAGCTGTCTCCCCCCTTGAGTCTCACCACGGCTCTGCCGAGTCGGGCGTTGTCGACGAGAATCTCGTTGATCCGCTCCTGAGACGTTGCCTTCCCGAACGAATCTTGCCGACGTCGATGATGGTCACCGTCGGTCCCAAGTTCGACAGAATCGAGACCGGCGCCAACCGGTCTGTGACCACGACGTCAGCGGCGTGCAGCGCCTCCAGTCCCGCAACCGTTATCAGCCCCGGATCTCACTGCCCCCCCCCCACCACCAGCGTCACCCGGCCCTGGCCCGAGCGGTCGACCTCCGCGGCCTCCAGATCCCGAAGGCACCACAGTCGGGAGGCGTCGCACCGGTCGGCGATGTGACCGTCGAGATCGGGACGTTCGGTCACCGCGACTGCCAACCACACCCCAGCAAGGTCCTGCTCTCGAAAGTCACGCCGTCGCCACAGGAGCAACCCACGCTGGGCAAGATCCTCGATCGTCGCCTCGACGTGGCTGCTCACCACCGTCACGCGGGCACCGGCATGCACGAGGGACCCGACGTGACGGATGGCGGCACCCCCGCCGCCGAATACCACCACCGCCCGCCCCGCGATGTCGAAACGTGCCGAATAGCTTCGGCGATCTCGAAACTCCGGCGAGGAGTCGGTGCACACACCAGCGCCGTTCGGTGAGTGTTGCATGTGATCCTCCAGGCCCCAGCGGTTTCGTGCGTCGGTCATGTCCGTCCAGTCGTCGATCAGTACCGGGCCCCTCGATCCACATGACGTCACCGTGCTCACGGTTGCTGTAACGCGCCAAGATGAAGAGCAGATCCGACAACCTGTTGAGATAGGTGATCGTCAACTTGTTCATCGAATCCGAGTGCAACTCCCACGCCCGCCAAGCTGCGCGCTCGGCCCGGCGGGCGACCGTTCGCGCAACGTGCAGGTTCGCCGCGGTGGACGAACCGCCGTTGAGGATGAAGGAGCGCAGCGATTCAAGATGCTCGTTGTACTCGTCACACCACTTCTCCAAGCGGTCGACGTAATCGGCGGTAATTCGCAGCGGTGGGTACCGAGGATCGACCACCGATCGGGGTGCTCAGATCGGCACCCACGTCGAACAAGTCATTCTGAATGTGGAGCAACACCATTCCGACCGAGTCTTCGATTTCCGGATGGGCCAAAGCGACCCCGATGAAGGCGTTCGTTCCGTCGACCGTCGCGTACGCCTCCAGGCGCGCGTCCAACTTCGACGTCTCACTCATGTCACCAAGGCGGGTCGTGCCGCCATCTCCAGTGCGCGTATAAATTCGGGTGAGATTGACCATGCTCACGACCCCCTCTTCAAGATCAGGGCGTCGCCCTGGCCGCCGGCGCCGCACAGCGCGGCCACCGCGTAGCCCGACCCGCGCCGGGCCAGTTCGAGGGCGGCATGCAGGGTGATGCGTGCTCCGGACATGCCGATCGGGTGCCCGATGGCGATGGCCCCGCCGTCGACGTTGACCGTGTCCGCGTCGAGGCCCAGCTCCTTGGTCGACGCCACGGCGACCGCGGCGAACGCCTCGTTGATCTCGATCACGTCGAGCTGGTCAACGGGGATGCCCTCCTTGGCGATCGCCTTCTTGATGGCGTTCGCCGGCTGACTCTGCAGCGTCGAATCGGGCCCGGCGACCACGCCATGGGCGCCGATCTCGCACAGCCAGGTCAGGCCCAGCTCCTGCGCCTTGGCCTTGTTCATCACCACGACCGCGCAGGCGCCGTCGGAGATCTGCGAGGCCGAACCAGCGGTGATGGTGCCGTCCTTGCGGAAGGCGGGTTTCAACCCGGCCAGCGACTCGGTCGTCGTGTTGGCCCGGATGCCCTCGTCCTCGGTGAACTCGATCGGGTCGCCCTTGCGCTGCGCAATCTTCACGGGCACCACCTCGTCGGCGTACACGCCGTCCTTCCACGCCGCGGCGGCGCGCTGGTGGGACCGGGCCGCCACCTCGTCCTGCTGAGCGCGGGTGAACTGGTCGACGTCGTTGCGCTGCTCGGTCAGGGCGCCCATGGGCTGATCGGTGAACACGTCGTGCAGACCGTCGTAGGCCATGTGGTCGAGCACCGTGACCTCGCCGTACTTGTAGCCGGCGCGACTGTCCATCAGAAGGTGCGGCGCCTTGGTCATCGACTCCTGGCCGCCGGCCACGACCACGTCGAACTCGCCGGCGCGAATCAGCTGATCGGCCAACGCGATCGCGTCGATGCCCGACAGGCACATCTTGTTGATCGTCAGCGCGGGCACGTCCCAGCCGATCCCACCGGCGACCGCGGCCTGACGCGCCGGCATCTGCCCCGCTCCGGCGGTCAGCACCTGGCCCATGATCACGTACTCCACGGCCGAGGCGTCCACGCCGGCCTTCGCCACGGCGCCGGCAATGGCGATCCCGCCCAGGTCGCTGCCCGAGAAGTCCTTCAGCGAACCCATCAGCTTGCCGACCGGGGTGCGTGCTCCAGCAACGATCACCGATGTCGTCATTTGCTCCCTCCAAGGCCTCAAAGTATTTCGCGGGGTCGAACAGTGAGTAGGGCGCCGTCCCGGACGACGCTCACTCCCCACGATCTGCGCGGTTGACCACAGCGTGGTTCTACCATATGTACGATGGAGTGATCTGCGCAACAGGGCGGAGGAAGAATGAGGAGCAACACGGCGCCAGTCGAGCGCACGCGCACGGATATGTGCCCCGGCGTCCTTCGCCCGTGGGTCGCCGACGACGGGCTGCTCGTACGCCTACGCCTCATTGGTGGGCGGGTGGCCGCGACGTCACTCATCCGCATGCTGGAGGTGAGCGACGAATTCGGCAACGGGCAGGTGTACCTCACCAGGCGTGCAAACCTGCAAATTCGGGGACTTCCCCACCGCGACGGCGCCCAACTCACGCCAGAAGCACTGATTGCCATCACCTCGACAGGACTGCTGCCCAGCACGACGCACGAGCTAATCCGCAATATTCTGGTCTCCCCGCAGACCGGCATCGCGGGCGGCCGCACGGACGTGACTCCCGTTGCCAGGTCGCTGGATTCGGCATTGCAGGCCGACCCGGACATGGCTGGCCTACCCGGGCGCTTCCTCTTCACATTGGACGACGGGCGGGGCGATCTGCTGACGAAGCTGACCGGCGGCGGGCGCCGTGGAAGCGATCTGGGTTTGGTGGCGCTTTCCCCCGACAAGGTGCAGTTACGCATCGGCGCTCACTGGGGCGAAGTCGTGGGCGTGGAGGAGGCCGCACTTCACCTCGCCGGCTTGGCGTCTGCATTCCTTGACGTGCGAGGTGCCGGCACATCAGCGCCCTGGCACCTCCGGGAATTACCCGCCCCGCTGCGCACGCCGAAGGCTCCAGACCCCAGGCTGCCCGCGCCGACGTCACCGCTCCCCTACGGCGTCGTCGCAGGCGGCACCCATGTGCACATCCCCGAAGGCCTCCTCACCCCGGCGGCGGCCCGAGCGATCACCAACCTCGTCCACCTCGACCACGCAGAAGTCGTCGTCACTCCATGGCACGGCATCTTCGTCCCAACCACCCGGGAGGTAACGCCGTGACCGGCGCCCACATCAGCTCCATCACTCGGCCCCGGAGGCAATATGAGTACATCGCGGACGGTCCCGCCATCTACCGGGACTCCTTCGCGACGATCAGGAGCGAAGCCGACCTCTCCGGCGTTCCAGTCGACGCGGAGAAGTTGGCGGTGAGGATGATTCACGGCACCGGTCAAACAAATCTGGTCGAAGACTTGGTCGTACACCCAGACCTCGTACCGGCTGCGCGCCAGGCTCTCGACCGGGGTGCACCGATTCTGTGCGATGCGCGAATGGTGGCCACCGGCATCACCGCGAGTCGCCTGCCCGCCGGCAACGACGTTCACTGCTTTCTTCACGACGGTCGCGTGGCGTCGCTGGCGCGCGAATGGGACACGACGCGTACTGCCGCAGCAGTGTCTCTCTGGGCGCCCCTCCTGCAGGGTGCGGTCATCGCGATCGGCAACGCGCCGACAGCGCTGTTCCATCTACTCGAAATGCTCCTCGACGGCGCCCCGCCACCAGCTGCCATCATCGGCTGCCCCGTCGGTTTCATCGGTGCCGCGGAATCCAAGCAGGCACTGGTCGACTTCGCCGATGCCCATGGCATCGACGTTCCCTACGTGACCATCCGGGGGCGACGTGGAGGTTCGGCTATCACCTCCTCGGCAATCAACGCGCTTGCCTCGGAGGCAGAATGACGACCTGCACTCGGCTCGGCCGTTTCTATGGTGTCGGGCTTGGCCCAGGAGACCCCGAGTTGGTCACGCTGAAAGCGGCGCGCGTGATCGCCGAGGCCGACGTCGTCGCCTATCACGCTGGCGTGAACAAGCGGTCATACGCCCGCGGCATCGCTGCGCACCTCTTTCGACAGGACGCGATCGAGGAAGAGTTGCGCTATCCGGTCACCACGGGAACCACCGATCATCCGGGCGGCTACGCCGGTGCTCTTGCCGGCTTCTACGAGGAGTCGGCTGCTCGCATGGCCACCCATCTCGACGCAGGCCGTACGGTGGCACTCCTGGCCGAAGGGGATCCGCTGTTCTACGGCTCCTACATGTACATGCACGACCGCCTTAGCAGCCGCTACCCGACGGAAATCATCCCTGGATTGCCGGCCTTTGTGGCCGCAACCGCAGCCACCGCGTCCCCCCTGGTCCGCCAATCCGACGTCCTCACCGTGCTGCCCGGCACCCTTCCGGAAGCAGAACTTGCCCGTCGATTGGCTGACACGGACGGCGCCATCATCATGAAACTCGGTCGGACGTTTCCCGCCGTGCGTCGAGCCCTTGCCTCGGCTGGGCGCCTCGGGCACGCGTTTTACGTCGAGCGAGCGAGCCATGCCGAGCAGCGGTGGATGCCGGTCGGCGACGTCGACGAGGCCTCCGTGCCGTACCTCTCGCTCATCGTCGTCAACGGTGACTCGCTCAACGGTCTGCGTTCCCGCGCTGCTGACGAGCAGACCGAAGCCGCGGTTCGCTCGTCCGTCGAGTCCGCCGCAGAGCTAGTCGTCGTCGGTCTCGGACCCGGCCCGGACGGGTGGCTCACCCCGGAGGCGTCAGAAGCGCTCAACGACGTCACCCACGTCGTCGGATACGGCCCTTACGTGGCCCGTGTGCCTCAACGCGAGGGCCTGCAGCGCCACGCGTCCGGCAACACAGTAGAGGTTGATCGTGCGCGCTTCGCCCTTGACCTCGCGCGCCGAGGCGAGAAGGTGGCGGTGGTGTCAGGCGGAGACGCGGGCGTGTTCGGCATGGCATCCGCAGTCTTCGAAGCCGCAGACGATGACGAGTTCGCTGACGTACCGGTCCGGGTCATCCCCGGGGTCTCGGCAGTGCAAGCCGTCGCCGCGCGGGCCGGCGCCGCCATCGGTGCCGACTTCGCGGTGGTCAGCCTGTCCGACAGGCTCAAGCCGTGGGCGGTGATCGAGACGCGACTTCGTGCGATCGCCAAAGCCGACTTGGTCCTCGCGGTCTACAACCCAGCCTCCCGATCCCGACCCGATCAGATTGTGGTTGCCAGGAAGATTCTGCTTGAACACCGCAGCGCCGAAACCGTTGTCGTCGTCGGCCGTGACGTCGGTCGCGCGCAGGAATCGCTGGAGGTCACGTGCCTCGGTGACCTCGACACCGACGCCATCGACATGAAGTGCCTACTGATCGTGGGCTCTTCCAGCACCCGTGTCACGCGATCCGGACGAGTGTGGACGCCGCGGTGGGTGCAGTGACCAGCCCGCTGCACTTCGTCGGGGCCGGGCCCTGGGGCCGCTGACCTTCTGACGCTGCGCGCCGCGCGCCTCCTTGGCGAAGCCGACGTGGTGCTCTATCCCGGAACGTACCTCGATCCCGACGTCCTACAAACATGCCGCCAACAACTGATTTCGTTGATACCCAGGATCTCGACCTGGAGGTCATCGTCGCCCGGATCGTCACGGCTCACCGCGCCGGCCTGCGCGTCGTGCGGCTGGTATCTGGAGACCCCACGATCTACAGCGCGGTCTTCGAGCAGACGCGCCGACTCGACATCGCACACGTGGCATGGTGTGTGACGCCCGGCGTACCCGCTTATGCCGCCGCAGCCGCGCGGGTGGGTCGAGAGTTGACCGTGCCCTTGGTCTCTCAGTCGGTCGTCCTCACTCGCATGCACCAAAGATCAACCGCCATGCCGGCACCCGAGTCCCTGGCTGCCTTCGCCGCGACACACGCGACCCTCGTGCTTCACCTCGCCATCACACGAACCCGCCCACTCATGGCTGAACTCGCCCAGGAATACGGAACGGAATGCCCCGTCGTCGTCGTCTACCGAGCGTCGCAACCTCAAGAACTCGTCCTCCATGGCACCATCGGCGACATAGCCGAACAGGTCGAGAAGGCAGGTCTCCGTCAGGCCGCGGTCATCCTCGTCGGTCGCGCACTCGCTGATCGACCGGATCCCTGTGGCGGCGCCAGCCACCTCTACGATCCGGGCCGCGACCGCACAGTCAAGCTTGGTGGAGGTCTGAGATGACCCGTGCGTCAGCTAGCTGCGACGTTCTGTCCGCCACCGGAAGCCTGTACGACGTCATCCGTCGCCGTCGTGACACCCGCGGGGAGTTCACCGGTGAGGTGGTCGCACCCGAGGTCCTTGAGCGTGTGCTGTCCGCCGCTCACGCGGCACCGTCGGTCGGCATGTCGCAGCCATGGGACTTCGTCCTGGTGCGCTCCCCGGACACACTCGCGGCGTTCCGCACTCACGTAGCCGACGAGCGCGCGTTGTTCGCCGGTTCCCTGGCTGGTGAGCGCGCCGACACCTTCGCACGAATCAAGGTCGAGGGCATTTGCGAGTCACGCCTCGGAATCGTCGTCGGATACGACCCCACTCGCGGAGGACCACGGGTGCTAGGCAGGCATGCGATCGACGACGCCGGTCTGTACTCGGTCGTATGCGCGATCCAAAACCTGTGGCTAGCTGCCACGGCGGAAGGGCTTGGTGTCGGATGGGTCTCGTTCTACCGAGAAGGCTTTCTGCGCTCATTGGTCGACATGCCCGACCATATTCGCCCAGTCGCGTGGCTGTGTGTCGGCCACGTGGACGCACTTCCTGACGTCCCCGACCTCGAGCGCCACGGCTGGCGCCATCGCTCGCCTCTTGGAAGCGTGCTCCACGATGAGCGGTACTCCGCGCGCTGACGGGCACTCATCAATGCAGGCACAACGCCCACTGGGTGACCGCACGTACGGGCGTCCATCCGGTGAACGACCCTACGGGTGCGGCCCGTTCGACGTGGATCCTGGTGAGTTCGCCTCCGTGTTCGCGGAAGGCGTCGGCAAGCAGCGTTTCGGTCTCGACCGTCACACCGTGCACCACGATCCGCCCGCCAGTGTGCAGCGCTTTCAGACAGGCTTCCAGGACACCTGGCCGAGCGGCGCCACCCCCGATGAACACCGCATCCGGAGTCGGCAAGCCCCCGAGAACCTCCGTTGCATCACCGCAGACCACCGTCAACCCGGGTACGCCAAGAGCCCTTGCGTTGCGTCCGATGCGCTCCGCACGTTTCGCATCCGCTTCGACGGCGATGGTGCGGCACGTCGTGTGGGCACGCATCCACTCAATGCCCACCGAGCCCGCGCCCGCGCCGACGTCCCACAGCAGATGGCCGGGCGCCGGCATCAGGCGTGCCAACGCGGCTGCACGCAAGTCTCGCTTGGTCAGTTGACCGTCGTTGTCGAAGAAGTCGTCGGGAAGCCCGCCAGCCCAGCTCGTGGTGAGCGGCCCCGTCGAATGGCACAAGATGGGATCTGGCTGGTCGTGGAGCCGAAAGGCCGGCAGCGAGGACGATCACGCGACCGCCGCAGCCGAAGGGTGGACAGAGATCAAACGGCGACTGGGAGCCCAATCTCACGACCTGTACGTACTAGATGAATTCACCTATCCACTCACCTGGGGATGGATCGACGTCGACGACGTCGTCGAGACGTTGACAAGCCGCCCCGGTCGCCAACACGTCGTCATCACCGGCCGCCGCGCCCACCCACGCCTGACCGAAATCGCAGATTTGGTGACCGAGATGGGCAAGGTGAAGCACCCGATGGACGCTGGGCAGAAGGGCCAGCGGGGCATCGAATGGTGAGCACGTCGCTACCTCGACTGGTCATCGCGGCGCCAGCATCGGGACACGGCAAGACGACGGTCGCAACGGGTCTGATGGCGGCCCTGACGAACCGAGGGCTCGACGTCTCGGGCCACAAGATCGGCCCCGACTACATCGATCCGGGTTACCACGCCATGGCCACGGGCCGGCCTGGCCGAAACCTCGATCCCTTCATGGTCGGCGAAGCGCGCATCGTCCCGCTGCTGCTCCACGGCGCGATGAGCGCCGACATCGCCGTCATCGAAGGAGCCATGGGCTTGTTCGATGGCCGTCTCGGGACTGAAGGCGAATCCTCGACCGCGCACGTTGCCGAACTGACGGCATCGCCGGTGGTCCTCGTCGTCGACGTCTCGCATGCCTCGCGCACACACGCGGCGATGATCGCAGGCCTCGCAAGCTTCGATCCTTCCATCAGGATCGCCGGTGTCATCCTGAACAAGTCCCGGACAGATCGGCACGCTCAGGAAGTCCGCGATGCATTAGCACCCACGGGCATCCCCGTGCTCGGGGTGTTGCCTCGCGACGCCGGACTCGAGATGCCCTCACGGCACCTTGGTTTGGTTCCGGCTGCCGAACGGGCCGAGTCCGCGGCGACGCTGCTCCGGTTGGCGCAGGTGATGATGACCACGTCGACCTCGACGCCGTCATCGACATCGCTGAGCGGTCAGCCACCCTTGAGGGACCGATGTGGTCCGCGGCGGCAGAGGTCACCGCTCCTTCGGGAGCGCAACCCGTGGTGGCGATGGCCGGCGGCCGCGCCTTCACGTTCCGCTACGCCGAAACCGAGGAGCTACTCCGGGCCGCAGGCTGCGACGTCGTCGACTTCGATCCACTGACCGATCCGGCACTCCCACCGGGAACGGCGGGCATCTATCTTGGCGGTGGATTCCCAGAGGTGCACGCCGCCGCCCTCGCGGGCAACGCGTCGCTGGTCACCGCCCTGCGGACGGCGATCAAATCGGGTGTCCCGACGGTCGCAGAATGCGCCGGTCTCGCTTACCTGTGCCGCACTCTCGACGAGGTGCCCGCGATCGGCGCCGTCGCCGCCGCCGCCGCGATGACACCCCGCTTGACGCTCGGATACCGGACCGCAAGCTCTCCCGTCGACTCACTGCTGGCGAGGCGTGGCGAAGCCGTCACCGGCCATGAGTTTCATCGCACGCGCGTGACCCCCCACGCCGGCCAATCGGTAAGCGCGGATGCAGGTTTCGCAGCCGCCTGGGAGCTTCCTGCGGCGCCGGACGGCTTCGCCACCCGCACCCTGCACGCATCCTACCTTCACGTGCACTGGGCGGGTCATCCACAACTCGCGCAGCGCTTCGCTAGCGCCGCGCACGGCAGGGCGGCCTCGTCAACGTCGTCGACGGCGCCGGCGGTGGCGATGCATCACCACGGTGACGCGGAGACCGGTCAGGGGCTCGTCGACTTCGCGGTCAACGTCTACGCGGGACCACGACCACCCTGGCTAAACGCTGCCCTGCACCGCGCGGTCGACGATGCCACCTCCTACCCGGATGCGAAGGTGGCCCGAGCCGCACTGGCCGCATGCCACCGACGACCTTCAGACGAGGTGCTTCCCACAGCAGGAGCATCGGAGGCCTTCGCGCTCGTCGCGGACCTCAAGAAGTGGCAGCGCCCAGCAGTGGTGCACCCGCAGTTCACCGAACCGCACGCTGACGTCGGAACAGGTCCGTGCCGCACTCGCCGCAGGCGCCGCCGTGGCCAAGCAGGAGGTTGAGGCCGGCGCCCAGCTGTTGATCAGCGGAGATTTGGGTATCGGCAACACCACTCCCGCCGCCGCCCTCGTCGCGGCCGGGCTTGGCGTACCCGCTGACGAAGTCGTCGGCCGAGGGACGGGCATCGACGACACGATGCTGGAGCACAAGACCACCATCATCCGTGACGCCCTGGCTCGCGCCGGCGACAGTACGTCGGACCCGATCGCCACGCTCGCCGCCCTCGGAAGCGCAGATCTCGCCGCGTCCACGGGTTATCTCTTGACGGCGGCGCGGCTCCGCGTTCCGGCCCTACTTGGTCTCATGGCGGTGGCGTGCGCCCTGACCGCGGACCGCATCGGTTCCGGCGCCGCAGCGTGGTTCGCGTCGGGCCACCGGTCCACGGAGCCCGCCCAGAGTCTCGCTCTGGACAAACTCGGCCTCGAACCCCTGCTCGCACTGGACATGCGACTAGGCGAGGGTTCGGGCGCCGTTGCCGCGGTACCCGTATGCGCAGCGCCGCAGCGGCCCTCGCGAACACGGCGCTACTCGAGACCTGCTTCCGGGGTGAGTCGACCCGTCGCCACAGCGGCAAATCTGCTGGACTGCTGGCGGCTCGCCGTCGGAACCCTGACCGTTCTTCCGATGGCTCCGCCTCGGCACGTCGGCGTCGACACCGCCCGAAGGGCCATCCTCCTCGCACCGGTGGCAGCGGCACCGCTCGCAACGGCAGTGACCGCGATCGGGTTGCTCGGTCAGGTGCTGGCATTGCCCTCGCTCGTCACAGCGTTTCTCGCGATCGGCGGCCTTGCGATGGGTAGCCGCTGCCTGCACCTGGACGGACTCTCCGACACGTGCGACGGCCTCACCGCATCCTACGACCGCAATCGCAGCCTCGAGGTGATGAACAGTGGAACCGCCGGTCCTGCGGGTGCCGTCGGACTGATAGTCGTCATCGGCGTGCAAGTCGCCGCGATGTCCACGCTGTTCTCGACGCCGGCCGGGCCGATTCTGGCCGGGCTCTGCGTAATCGCGTCCTGTGCCGCGCTTGCACTCTGCTGCCTGCGCGGAGTTCCCTCGGCGCAGGCTGACGGCCTGGGAGTTGCCTACGCCGGCACCGTGCCCCGGTCAGGGGCACTCGTCAGCTGGGCACTCGTCGCAACCGCCCTGGCGCCTGCGTGTGGCTGGACGGAGCTGCCGTGGTGGCGCGGCACGGTCGCGGTCATGCTTGCCGTCGTCTGCGTGGCGTTGCTGCTTCGTCGTGTGCACCGACGACTCGGTGGCGTCACCGGAGACGTCTTCGGAGCATCGATCGAGTAGGCGTTGGCGGCGCTGTTGATGGCGATCGCATGAACTGCGGTCAAGCGCTGGTCGTCTCACAGCCTCAACACGCGGCCCGCGATGACGAGATGCACCTCATCGCACACGGCGGCAACGCGTTGGTTCACGGTGCCGAGCAGATCGCGAAACAAGACGCCCGACCGATGGGACGGGACGACGCCGAGGCCGACCTCGTTGGTGACCACGACCGCGTCGGGCAGCTCACTGAGTACCTCGCAGAAGCTGTCGAGGCCCGTCCCGACCGCCGCGACGCCGTCGCGCTGGCGGGTGTTGACCGACCGCGGGCCCTATGCACTTGAAGGTGAGTTCGCTCTGCTCGCCGAACACCGCGCAGACGTTCTCGTCACCAAGGACTCCGGCGGCGAGTACACGTGGCCGAAGATGCTCGCCGCCGAACAGGCGGGGATTACCGGTGGTTGTCGTGTGCCGCCCACGCGTTGAGGGTGATGTCCCTGTGGTCTCCGATGTGGACGACGTTAGGAGTTGGCTACAAGCACTGCGCTGATCGCCGACTGGCGTCGAACAGTTCCGAGAAGGAGGCATAGGGACACTGCCGTGAGTGCCGCCAGCAGCCCGACTCGGCGGGCGAGCCTAGTAGTGCGCGGGATGTCGTTCGGCCTCGGCGCACGACCGTCGCCCATCAACGCCCGGTGCTCCCGCCGGTTGCCGTAGTACGTGTTCGTTCCGCCGAGCTGAATCCCGAGCGCACCTGCGAAACTGGCTTCGACGGCGCCGGCGTTGGGGCTCGGGTGTCGGCGCGCATCGCGTTTCCATGCGGCGACCGCGCCGCGCCGGCTCGGGTCGGTGGCTGCGGTGAGCAGCCCGCTCAGCCGAGAACCGGGAAGACCGAGCAGATCGTCGAAACGGGCTGCTGCCCATCCGCAGTTCTCGTAACGCGGATTGTGGTGGCCGATCATGGCATCGAGCGTGTTGGCCGTTCGATGTGCGACCAGGCCGGGCACTCCAGCGATGGCACCCCACGCGTGGGACGCGACGACGGCGTCGCTGGTGTTCTCTGCGACCGACTCGATGACGGCACGGGCGATCTCGCCGGGGCTCAGCACGGCGGTGTCGCGGCCGACGAGGTTGCGCAGCCGCCGTCTTGCACCGTCGAGGTCGCCAGCGTCGAGGAGGGCATGGACAGCCTCGGCCTCGCGCTCGAGTGAACGCCCTCCCAGCGTCGTCCAAGTCACCACCGCGGTGAGCAGTATCCGTGCAAGGGAACCACGGGCCGAGTGCTCAGCGGCGACGACAATCGCTGTAGTACCGCCGACCAGAGCCAGCAGGAACACCGCGCCGCGGACGCGAGTGTCCGCGTAGATGCGCCGTTCCAGCGATGTCGCCGTCGCGCCGAATCCGGCGACTGGATGGAACCGCCGAGGGTCCCCAAAAATCCGATCGGCTGCATGACCCAGCAACAAACCCGCCGCGCGAGTCGTCATCGGTTTCATTGACCACGACTCCCTAGGATGACACCGTGCGAATCCTGGTTACGGGCGGTGTCCGGTCCGGCAAGTGGATCCACGCCGAAGGCCCCCTCGGCGCGCTCACCGGCGTCGCCTACGTTGCGCCGGGTCAAGCAGCTCACGGCCGGGACATCGATTGGGACGCCCGCGTGCGCGTCATCGGTCGCGACGGCCACCGAGCTGGATCACGGTCGAAAGTGCCAATCTGGATGAGGTGTGCCGGGCGGCGACCGGGCCCGTGCTCATCGATTGCCTCGGCACTTGGCTCACCGCCGTGCTGGACACCGACGAGCTGTGGGACGCGACGACTGAGGCGGCCTACTCGATGGCTGGCTGATCCACTACTCGCGCGAGCACGGCGTGATCTGACAGCGCCGGGACGAACTGCGCGAGTCGTTGCCGACCGACGGTGAGCAGGGGGCGAGCACCGAGTCGGCTCGCTCCTCGGGCGGCATGTGCGTGCGAACTTACCCAGTGCCACCCCGGACGCGACCGGTCGGTCCAGCCTGGACGTTCGAATCTGAGCAGGGGGCGTTGCATCGTCCCCGAGGTGCATGCGGCAACGGCGTTGGCCGAGATCGTCGCCGCGAATGGGTGGGTGGTATCCACGACCGCGTCGTAATCGGCGAGCGCCGACCGCAGGCCCTCGGCGCCACCGAAACCGCCGATGCGCACCGCCCCGACGGGCAGTTGCGGGTCGGCGACCCGGCCCGCCAGTGAACTCGTCACGCCTACCCCGTCGGCGACCAGCCCTCGGGCGAGAGCGCGCGCCTCAGAAGTGCCTCCCAGTAGCAGCACCCGCAACGGCGTCACGGTGCACCGGGCGGGAGGAAGGAGAGCTCGGACGGGCATCCCCTGTCGACCAGAGCC
Source organism: uncultured Actinomycetota bacterium (assembly GCA_963712615.1). GTDB lineage: Bacteria > Actinomycetota > Actinomycetes > Mycobacteriales > Mycobacteriaceae > Mycobacterium. The sequence goes on along the minus strand of CAVQIO010000002.1, from coordinate 3,934,536 downwards.
AAGAGTGCCTCGACGTCGAGGGATCGCTCGACCATGTCGCCCAGCAGATCGAGGCGTCGCTCGCGTGCCGCCGGGAAGCTGGTGCCGGACGACTCGAGGCCTAGGGTTTCGCGAAGGAAGGCTGCGCGCAACGAGTCTCCCTCGAGGGAGCCGTGCCACATGGTTCCGAAAATATGTCCGGCCCGCGCGCCGCCGAGGAACTCGTCGGCGTCCCCGCCGCGAGTGATGCGACCGTGGTGGATCTCGTATCCCGACGCCAGAGCTCCGAGTCCCGTGCCCTGCGGAAGTCGAAGCACTTTCGACGCCGCGAACGTCGTCTCGACGTCGAGCAGGCCCAGCCCGTCGACCTCGGGAGCAATGATCAGAACCTGTGGATGAGCCTTGGCGAGGTGGTGTGAAAGTGGGCGCACCTTCCCGAGGATGATCTGAAGTCCAAGGTTCTCTGATCAAGACCGGCGTTGGCGCGCTGGTTGGGAAGGTACGCCCATGCTCACGGTAGTTCACGACGCGGAATGCTCCAACGAGAAGAACGACGGTGTCGGTCGGTCGTTGCTCGATGAGATCGTCCGCGACGGCGCCCGACAGATGCTTGCGGCGGCGTTGCAGGCCGAAGTGGCCGCCTACATCGACGCCCATGCCGGAGAGGTCGACGACAACGGACGGCGCCTGGTGGTCCGCAACGGCTACCACCGGGAGCGTGAGGTGTTGACCGCGTCGGGCGCGGTCACGGTGACCGCGCCGCGCGTCAACGACAAGCGCGTCGATGCCGATACCGCAGAGCGGCAAAGGTTTTCCTCCGCGATCCTGCCAGCGTGGGCGCGCAAGTCACCGCAGATGAGCGAGGTTCTGCCGCTGCTGTATCTGCATGGCCTGTCGACGAGTGACTTCGGTCCGGCGTTGGAGCAGTTCCTGGGCTCGGGTGCGGGTCTCTCGGCCACGACGATCACCCGGCTCACCAGCCAGTGGCAAGACGAAGCCAAGGCCTTCCAAGTCCGTGACCTCTCGGACACGGACTACGTCTACCTGTGGGTCGACGGCATTCACCTCAAGGTCCGTCTCGAGCAGGAGAAGCTCTGTTTGTTGGTGATGATCGGGGTGCGCGCCGATGGTTGCAAGGAGCTCGTCGCCTTGGCCGACGGCTACCGGGAATCGACCGAATCGTGGGCCGATCTGCTACGGAGCTGCCGCCGGCGCGGGATGGCAGCCCCGGTGCTGGCTGTCGGTGACGGTGCGTTGGGGTTCTGGAAGGCGGTCCGCGAGGTCTTCCCGAACACGCGTGAGCAGCGGTGTTGGTTTCACCAGCAGTCCAATGTGCTTGCTGCACTGCCGAAGTCAGCGCACCCAGCCGCGTTGGCGGCGATCAAGGAGATCTACAACGCCGAGGACATCGACAAGGCGCAGATCGCGATCAAGGCCTTCGAGGTCGATTACGGTGCCAAGTATCCCAAGGCGGTCGCCAAGATCGTCGACGACGCCGACGTGCTGCTGGAGTTCTACAAGTACCCGGCCGAGCACTGGATCCACCTGCGCACCACCAACCCCATCGAGTCGACCTTTGCGACCGTGCGGTTGCGAACCAAGGTCACCAAGGGGCCCGGCTCCCGCGCCGCGGGAATTGCGATGGCCTACAAGCTGATCGACGCCGCGCAGGCCCGGTGGCGGGCCGTCAACGCCCCGCACTTGGTCGCCCTGGTCCGTGCCGGCGCGGTGTTCCACAAAGGCAAACTGCTCGAACGCCCCGTCGATATCACACCCGCCGAAACCAGCGAATCAACCGAAACGGAGGTCGCCTGAAACAACCTCATCCACAGGTCTTGACAATATCTCCGACCTCGGCGACGGATCCCTCGACTGCCTCAGGGTCGCGGATGACCCGACCCAACATCTGAAAGCCGCCGCAAATTCCGAGTAACGGCTTGCCAGCGGCCACGTGCGCTTCGACCGCTCGGTCCAGGCCGCGCGACCGCAGCCATGCGAGGTCGGCGATCGTGGCGCGGGTGCCGGGCAACACCACCAAATCGGCGTCACCCACTGCACGCGGGTCCGACACGAAGACAACGTTTAGGCCGGGCTCGAGACCGAGCGCGTCGACGTCGGTGAAATTGCTGATTCGCGGAAGCCGAACGACTGCCACCCGACGAGCGCCCGTGTCGGCGGCACGTCGGCCGTCGAGGTCGAGGGCGTCTTCGGAGTCCAGCCAGACGTCGGGGTGCCAGGGCAAGGTGCCGTACACGGTTCGGCCTGTGAGCCGTTCGAGGTCGCGCAGGCCGGGAGCCAGGAGGTCTGGCTCACCACGGAACTTGTTCACGATGAAGCCGGCCACCAGCGCCTGGTCCGCAGGAGACAGCAGCGCGACACTGCCGAAGAACGCCGCGAAGACGCCTCCGCCGTCGATGTCACCGACCACCGCAGCCGGAAGGTCGGCGTGTCGGGCAAGTCCGAGGTTGGCGTAATCGCCTGCACGCAAGTTGATCTCGGCCGGGCTACCGGCGCCCTCGGCGACGACGACGTCAAAGCGCGTGGCGAGGTGGTCGAACGCGGCGTAGGCGGCTGACGCGAGCGCCCGCCGGCCGTCGAGCCAGTCCGACGACGACACCTCGCCCCAAGGCTTGCCCATCAGCACCACGTGGCTGCGTCGGTCGCTGCCCGGCTTGAGCAGCACCGGGTTCATCGCGGTTTCCGGAGTCGCACGCGCCGCCAGCGCCTGGATCCACTGGGCCCGCCCTATCTCGACGCCGTCACCGTCGACGACGCACACCATGGAGTTGTTCGACATGTTCTGCGACTTGAACGGCGCCACCTTGATGCCACGTCGGGCCAGCGCACGGCCCGGTGGTCACCACGCTCTTGCCTGCGTCGCTCGTCGTGCCCGCGATGAGAAGTCCGGCCACTAGCGTCGCTTCCTCGCCAAGAACAGATCCATCACCCAGCCGGCCTCGTCTTTGGCAGCCGCGCGAGCCTCGGCAACAACGGGCATGACGTCACCGAGTCGGCCGGCGACGAGTCGTTCCCCCGATGCGCCGAGATTGGCACCCCACCACATCGTCCAGTCGTCGAGCCCGGTCAGGTCCAGCCGCTCCGGGGGCGGATTGAGCATGGCGACGATGTTGTCCAATCCGGCTGCGACCGCTTCCTGCAATCTGCGGCCCGTCGTGACGGTCACGGGTCGCCCCACCTCATGCAGCACGATGCCATGCCGCGCGGCGAGCAACTGCGGTGCACTGATGCCCGGCACCACGTCGAACTCCACGTCCACCCCCAGCTGCTGCACCTTTTCGACCATGCGAATCGTCGAGTCGTACAACGAGGGGTCCCCCCAGACCAGGAACGCCGCTTTTCCTCCACGCTCCCGCAGGATCGCGGCGTACTCCGCGGCCCTGGCCTCGTGCCAATCCGAGACGGCGCCCTCATAGCCGAGGCCGCTCAACCCCGTCGAACGGTCGCGTTCGGGGTCGCGCACCGACACCACCTCGACCGGGCCCTCCGCGCCGGCGTAGGCCTTTACGATCTCGCGACGCAGCGCAAGGAGCCCGTCGTCGTCGCCCTTGTCCGCGGCGACGACGTAGTCGGTCGAGCGCAGCGCCTTCGCAGCTTCAGCAGTGACGTGTTGGGGGCCCATCCCGACACCGATGATCCGAACGACGACTGCAGCCATCGCTAACGGTCCTCCAGATCGCCCTCGACATCCAGATAGGCCTGTTGCAGAGCGGCCAGGGTCTGAGGTGACGGGTCGGCCCACAATCCACGGTCGGCTGCTTCTTGAAGTCGTTCGACGATGCCCTGAAGCGCCCACGGGTTCGAGGTGTCGAGGAATTCGCGGGTGGTCGGGTCGAGGACGTATTCCTGCGCGAGTTTCTCGTACATCCAGTCGTGTACGACTCCAGCCGTCGCGTCGAATCCGAATAGATAGTCGACCGTCGCGGCCAATTCGAATGCGCCCTTGTATCCGTGCCGTCGCATAGCGGAAATCCAACGGGGGTTCACTACTCGGGAGCGGAAGACCCGTGCGGTCTCCTCTGACAAGCTGCGGGTTCGGACCGCGTCAGGGGTCGTCGAATCTCCGACATGGGCCTTCGGATCGGTACCGGTCAACGCGCGCACGGTAGCGATCATGCCGCCGTGATACTGGAAGTAGTCGTCACTGTCGGCGATGTCGTGTTCCCGGGTGTCGATGTTCTTCGCCGCCACCTTGATCCGCTTGTAGTTCGTGCGCATGTCGTCTGCGGCTTCGACGCCATCCAGGCCTCGCCCGTAAGCGAAGCCGCCCCACGCCGTATACACCTCGGCGAGGTCCTTATCGTCACGCCACGTTCCGGACTCCACGACCTGCAGGATGCCCGCGCCGTAGGAGCCCGGCTTAGAACCGAACACCCGTGTTGTCGCGCGGCGCTCGTCACCATGCACCGCGAGATCGGTCCTCGCATGAGCGGCGACGAAGTTCCGTTCGTCGGGCTCGTCCAGCGTCGCGACCATTTGGACGGCGTCGTCGAGCATTGCGACGACGTGCGGGAACGCGTCGCGGAAGAACCCGGAGATCCGCACCGTCACGTCGACGCGTGGTCTGCCGAGTTCTTCGAGGGAGATCACCTCGAGACGCGCTACCCGCCTGGATGCTTCATCCCACTCGGGTCGAACTCCGAGTAGGGCAAGCACTTCAGCGATGTCGTCACCGGAGGTGCGCATGGCGCTGGTGCCCCAGACCGAAAGGCCCACCGACTCCGGATAACCGCCGGTATCGTCGAGGTAGCGCTGAATCAACGATTCGGCCATCGCCTGTCCGGTCTGCCAGGCAAGCCGCGAGGGCACCGCACGCGGGTCCACGGTGTAGAAGTTCCGGCCAGTCGGGAGTACGTTGACCAACCCGCGCAGCGGTGAGCCGGAGGGTCCGGGGCGAATGAATCCGCCTGCCAACGCCCGTATTACGGCGTCTAACTCGCCTGCGGTTCCCGCAAGCCGCGGAACCACCTCGGTAGCGGCGAAGCGCAACACCATCTGCACCCCCGGATCGTCGTGCAACGTTTCGACGATCTCTGGGTTCCAGCCATCGGTTTCCATCGCCTCCACAAGCGTCCTGGCGCGGCGTTCGATCTCGTCGACTGCGGCGACCTCGGCGCCGTCCTTCAAGCCGAGAGCGGCCCGCAGTCCGGGAACAGCGTGATCCTGTCCACCCCACACCTGCGCCGCGCGCAGTATCGCGAGAACCAGGTTGACTCGTGCCGCGCCGATGGGCTCAGCGCCCAGGACGTGCAAGCCGTCCCGGATCTGAGCATCCTTGATCTCGCAAAGCCATCCGTCGACGTGGAGGATGAAGTCGTCGAACTCTTCATCGTCCGGTCGGTCGTTCAAACCGAGGTCACGGTGCATTTCGGCCGCGCGCATCAAATTCCAGATTTCGCCTCGAATGGCCGGTAGCTTCGCCGGATCCATCGAGGCGATGTTGCCGTACTCGTCGAGTAGTTGCTCCAGCCGAGCTATGTCGCCGTAGCTCTCGGCGCGAGCCATTGGGGGGATGAGATGGTCGATGATCGTGGCATGCGCTCGCCGCTTCGCTTGCGCGCCTTCGCCTGGGTCATTGACCAAGAAGGGATAGATCAGCGGCATGTTGCCGATGGTCGCGTCGGTGGCGCATTCGGCAGACAACGCGGCGTTCTTGCCGGGGAGCCACTCCATCGACCCGTGTTTACCGAGATGCACCACCGCGTGGGCGCCAAATCCGCACTCCAGCCAGCGATACGCGGCAAGATAGTGATGGCTCACAGACAGGTCCGGGTCGTGATAGATCGCCACGGGATTGTCCCCAAAGCCGCGCGGCGGCTGGATCATCAGCACGATATTGCCCGACTGCAAAGCTGCAAGGACTATTTCCCCAGCGTCGTTGACGAAGAGCTCACCAGGCGCCGGACCCCACGCCGCTTCCATCGAATCGCGTAGCGCAGCGGGCAAGTGTTCCGTCCACGCGATGTACTCATCGGTGGAGATCTTGACCTGTGCGTCGGTCAGCTGCTGCTCGGTCAGCCACTGTTCGTCTTGGCCACCGGCCGCAATCAACGTGTGGATGAGGCGGTCACCCGCTACCGTCTCGTCCTCGATCTCCAGTACCCCGAAGCCATCACCGACGTCATAGCCTTGTTCGACGAGTCGGTGCAGCAGCCGGGCGGTCGAGGCTGGGGTGTCCAATCCAACCGCATTGCCGACGCGAGAGTGCTTGGTCGGGTAGGCCGACAGGACCAGCGCTAGTTTCTTTCCGCCGTTCGGAACTCGTCGCAGCGAGGCATGCTTGACTGCAATCCCCGCCACCCGCGCGCATCGTTCGGGGTCTGCGACGTAGTGCGGGAGTCCGTCACGGTCTATTTCCTTAAAGGAGTACGGCGCAGTGATGATTCGTCCGTCGAACTCTGGGATCGCGATCTGGGTAGCCGAGTCAAGCGGGGTGACCCCGTCATCGCTCGCCTGCCAATCGGCCCGTGAGGACGTCAAGCACAAGCCTTGCAGGATGGGAATGTCGAGCGCGGCGATGCGTTCGACATCCCATGATCCGTCCTCGCCGCCTGCAGTGGCCTCGGCCGGCGTGGATCCGCCCGCGGCCAGGACGCTCACGATGAGCGCGTCCAGTGAACCGAGCGCGTCGTACAGTTCCTGCGGCGCGCTTCTCAGCGATGACGCGAAGATTGGCACGCCGATTGCCGAGCCCGTGGCATCGATCGCTTCGACGAGACCGTGGGCGAAGCCGGCGTTGCCACTTGTCTCGTGGGCGCGGTAGTAAAGGACGCCGACATGCACCTTGTCGGACTGTGTCGCCGCGGCTGCGTGGGTGGCGGGATCGGCCCCGCCACGACCGAATCCCCACTCCGGGACGATGGCTGGCGGGTCGAACCCCTCACCGGTGAGAAGCACTGTGTCGCAGAGGAATGCATGCAATTGCGCCAGATTGCCCGGGCCGCCCTCGGCGAGGTAGGCGTGCGCCTGCGAAGCAACGCCGATGGGGACTGTGGAGCACTCCATCACGTCGGCGCTCGGCTGCCGTTCGCCGCCCACCACCACCAGTGGCAGCCCGCTCGCTCGAAGTTCGGTGAGTTCTGATTCGATCTCCGCGGACGAACCCAGCACCCGAAGGACGGCCAGGTCGCAGCCTCGGATGACTTCCGCTATGTCTTGTCGAACTGGGTTGCCTAGTCGGAATGCCGCGTTGCTCGCGCGCGCGCACAGCAGGTCGGTATCGGACGTGGACAGCAACGCGATGAAACGCGTGTCGGGCGCGACGGCTATGCTGGGCTCCTACTCAGGGTTCTCGCCCCTCGTCTTCGGATGCCCCGTGGCCAGTATCTGGCTTCGGGTCGCTCCACTCCGGCGACCCTCACAGTGGCGGAACCGCCCCGGATTTTCACCGGGTTCCTTCGCCACGAGACGTACGAGGCCATAGTAGGGCACCAGTCGGAGCGCTGTGCGCGAGGCGGCAACCCGTCCCTGGAGCGCCGACCACCGCTGTCTCACGGGTCGCGTAGTCGTAGTCTGACCACGACCGGAAACAGGCGAGCGCGCAATCTCACGCTCACCACGAGACACAGGGGACGCAGTCCCCGGCAAGAGAACGCCATGGCACGTGCCCTCCGTACACCCATTGCGTACCGCGACCCGGTCGCGTCGTGAGCGCCATGGATCAGCCGTCGCCCGACTCCGGCATGGGGGCATCGATTGCTCCCCCCATCGGCCGCCATCGCGGCAGCGGCGATCGAGCGCCTCACGAACATCGCCACTGCTGTTCCGGGCTCGTCTGACGGACTTCGTGATGCCGCTGTGTGGGTCGCCGCAACTCAAGGACACATTCCGCCGCGTCAGCTCGTCAACGTGCGTCTCGTGGTTCTAGCCAGCGACTACGGAGCATTGTCGATCTCAACGCCACGGATTGCCACGGAACTGCGGGCCGCACTTGACGAAACCCTTGGCCTCAACTCGCAGGCCATCGCACACGGCGTATCGGTGCGGATTCTCGACGTGGGCGTCGACGACGACTTCACGGAGCTCCCGCAATCGACCCGACTTGCTCTGCAAGCATTCAAGATTCGACGGAGCACTGCTCCGATCGACGTCGGAAACACTCTGTCCGACGGAGAGGCTCGCGCAGCGCTCGCCGCTGGTGCCGCCGTCGCTCGAGAGGAGATCGCGAAGGGCGCGCAACTCCTCATCATCGGTGACCTGGGCGAGACCGCTTCCATCTCGGCCGCCGCCTTGGTGGCGGCGTTGCTTGGCCTCCCCGCGAACGCCGTGGTTGCCCAAGGCGACCGCCCCGATGGCGAGGTGTCGGCGCAGCAAATAGTGACACTCCTGGAAGGAGTATTGGCGCGCTTATCGCAATGCCCGGCCGACCCACTGTCGACTCTCGCTGCTGTGGGAAGCATTGGCCTAGTGGCCTCCGTCGGATTGTTGATACAGGCCGCCCGCTCGGGCATCCCCGTCTTAGTTGAAGGTGTCGACGGAGCCGCTGCCGCACTTGCAGCAGACCGAGTAGCGGAGGGGGCTTCGGCGTGGTTCGCGGCCGGACTTGAAGCCACTGACCCGGCACAACAGTCGGCGCTCGCCGCCATCGGTGTGAAACCCATCGTCGGTGTGCACTTGCCGTTTGGCCGCGGCGCTCGGACGACCGCTGGGTTGCCATTGTTTCGAAGTGCGGCCGCATTGCTTATCCAGACGACACTGCCGGGCGACCTCGGATCTGCGTCATACGAGATTTGATTGGTCCGGTGTGGCCGCGGTGGTGATTGTCAGCTGGAATCGCCCGATTCATTCGCCTGGGTGATTGGACAGTTGCGCAACCGAATCCACGCGCTTCCTCTCGACACTCAACATCAGTTGTCGCGCAGCTACGGCTCGTCCACTACGGTGGCGATCACCCTCGACGGTCTCGCGGAGTTTGATTCCGCTGCCTCCCCAACCAGGACCAATTGGACAAACTCGGTGTTTGGAAAGCGCAGTCATCGATTCCGTTCCAGCCACGCTCACACGTTGCCGATATCGCCACCCTCGCGACATCCTTCTTTCGACAGACCCTCAAGTACCCGGAAGAGTACTCTCGCTTCATTATTCGCAATATGACCTTGCGAACGCACCCGGTACATCGCCGGCCGGCGCGCTGTCGAGCAGATCTACGACGATCTCCGCCTGCTCGGCGCGACGCGGGACGAACACGTCGCCGTAGCGTGTGAATATCGCCGTATCAAACAATGCCCAGGTGGCGGGGTTGGTGTCGGTCATTTTTGCTGCGCTCCTGTGTGAGGTGTGGTTATGGCGTAGTTTCCGGCGAGCGAAGCGGTTCGATTCGGAACAGCGCATTGCCTTACCCTCCGGCGAGCGATGCCGGCTGTGCACTGGTGAGCACACCGGCGCGTGACGTAAAGCCTCGGGCACCCGGCGGCCAATGCCCTTAGCTTAGTCGGCTTAGTGAGCGAAAATTCCTGTCACCCAGAAGACCTCCGTATGGGTGGTTACGTGGACTCAGAGTGGACGCTGGTGTGGCGGAGCGACTGGCCGTCGCTCTTGCCTCGCTGCGGCGCCCACTGGTCAGACTTCGGCGCTGTCACACCACGCAACACGGCGATGGGGTCACGACTGGCACGGACCAGCCGATTGACGACACCCTGCGCCGCATGCACATTGCGCCAATGGCTGCGGCCAAGTGCACTGCCAGGCACGTCCTTGACGGAGAACGACAGAGCGCACCATCCCGGCCCGCCGACCTTGCCGCTGAGAGTCCGTGAGGCGTGAGGTGCAGCAGATCAGGAGGTGGGGATCCAGACCCGCATCTCGGACGGCCCCCTGTTCGCCCAGAGCGCGTAGGGAATCGCGCTGAGCCGAATTTGTGTCGTTCGCCGCTCGGGGCAGCTGCTGCTGTCCATCCAGCCGGAGCCGGCCCACAGTGTGTCATCGCGTACGAATCCCTCCGCATGTACAACGATTGTCCCGCCGAGCATTCCGTCGATCCGCTCCTCGGTCAGCTGTGACCCTAACGGCAGGATGACGGCGGCGAGGTCCGTGTTCTCTCCGGGCAGGCGGGCCGAGTCGTCGGTGGGTTGCTCGAGGCAGTAGACGACTGGTCCGCGTTCGATGGCCACGCCTCTACAACGTCCTCGCGGCGTCGACCTCACTGGAGCGCACCGAGTTCTTCTATGTGAATCCGATGCAGCGTAGGCGAGCTCGCCCCGAAGCGAGCGTCAATCGCTGTATAGCGGCTTGGTCTTGGACACCAGCGGGACGCCCGACCACAGTGATGGACAACACGCATAGAGATACGAGGAGTCGGGACATGACCACACTTTCGGCAACATCCTCCGGAGCGCCGGCGGGGTCGGAGAACACCGCTCTGACCGACGGCTTCCATCTTGTCGTCGATGCGCTGGCGGCCAACGACGTCGACACCATTTACGGAATCGTCGGCATCCCGATCACCGACCTCGCCCGGGTCGCGCAGGCGTCCAGAATGCGTTACATCGGTTTCCGGCAGGAGACATCCGCCGGCAATGCCGCCGCGGCCGCGGGCTTTCTGACCCGCCGCCCCGGGGTGTGCCTGACGACGTCGGGGCCAGGATTTCTCAACGGCCTGCCCGCACTGGCCAACGCCACCACGAACTGCTTCCCGATGATCCAGATTTCCGGATCGAGCAATCGAGCGCTGGTCGATTTGCAACGCGGTGACTACCAGGACCTGGATCAGCTCAATGCCGCACGACCGTTCGTGAAGGCGGCATACCGGGTCGACCGGGTCGAGGACATCGGGCGCGCCGTGGCGCGCGCGATCCGCACCGCCGTCTCCGGCCGGCCGGGCGGCGTCTACCTCGACATCCCCGGCGCGGTGCTGGGCCAGGCCATGGAGGCTGCGGCGGGAGCCGAGAGCGTGTGGCGGGTCGTCGACCCCGCGCCCCGCCAGCTGCCGGCGCCGGAGGCGGTCGGGGGCGCACTGGACGTGCTGGCGCGGGCGCGCCGGCCGCTGATCGTGCTCGGCAAGGGTGCCGCGTACGCGCAGGCCGATGCCGTGATCCGGGAGTTCGTCGAGGCCACCGGAATTCCGTTCCTGCCGATGTCGATGGCCAAGGGCCTGCTGCCCGACTCGCGCCCGCAGTCCGCGGCGGCCGCGCGCTCACTGGCCATCGCCCGCGCCGACGCGGTGTTACTCGTCGGCGCACGACTGAATTGGCTGCTCGGTCATGGCGAGTCGCCGCAATGGTCCGCCGACGCCAAGTTCGTCCAAGTCGACATCGCGGCCTCAGAGTTCGACAGCAACCAGCCGATCGTGGCGCCGCTGGCCGGCGACATCGGGTCGGTGATCTCCGAGCTGCGCGACGGCCTGGCCGCCCGTCCGGTCAATGTACCGGCGGAGTGGACCGACGAACTGTCCGAGCGCCGAGTGCGCAACGACGCCAAGATGCGTGAGCACCTCGCCGAAAATCCGCACCCGATGCGCTTTTACAACGCGCTCGGCGCCATTCGATCAGTGCTGCAGGCGAATCCGGATGTCTACGTGGTCAACGAGGGAGCCAATGCGCTGGACCTGGCCCGCAACGTCATCGACATGGAGCTGCCGCGACACCGCCTCGACACCGGAACCTGGGGCGTGATGGGCATCGGCATGGGCTACGCCATCGCCGCCGCCGTCGAGACGGGTAAGCCCGTCGTGGCGATCGAGGGTGACAGCGCATTTGGGTTCAGCGGCATGGAGATCGAGACCATCTGCCGCTACCGGCTACCGGTGACGGTCGTCATCCTCAACAACGGCGGTGTGTACCGCGGCGACGAAAAGCCCGCGGGAGACAGTCCCGCCCCCACCGTGCTCAACGCGGGTGCACGTCACGAGCTACTCGCGGAAGCGTTCGGCGGCAGGGGATATCACGTCACCACCCCGGCGCAGCTGCAGTCGGCGCTGACCGAAGCGCTCGCATCGCACGCGCCGACGATCATCGACTGCGAACTCGACCCGGCGGCCGGGGTGGAAAGCGGACATCTGGCTAATCTCAACCCGACCAGCGCGGCCACCCGGCAGGCTGCAGTCAGCGCCGGTGCGTGACCCCCAGCAGCTGAACGTTGAAGAAGTCGTCCAGCGAAAGCTCTTTCGCGGCTGCGATGAGCGCGCGGGCAACTGGCGATCCCGGCCCCCCGGCGTTGGTGGCGAGGGCAATCTCGGCTTTCACGACCGGATCGACCATTTCGACGCCACGGATCTCTGGACCCAGCGGCGAGGTCCACAGCCAGGTATGCGGAACAATGCAGGCCCAGTTGCCGGAGGCGACCTGCGCGAGTAACGAAGCCACCGAGTCGGTTTCGACCTGCGGGGTGACGGTGATGCCGTGGCCCGCGAAGGCGTCGTCGATGATCTGGCGGTCCCGCATGTCGGCGGTGAGCAATGCCAGCGGTAACTGGGCGGCGTCCGGCCACCGCAACGTCGATGCGGCGGAGGGCAACATGTCCGCCGGTGCCAACAGCACGTAGCGCTCCGCGTAAAGCGGTACCAGATCCATCTCGTGCGCATCGTCATGCGACGCATGCACGATGGCGGCGTCGAGGTCGAATTCGCGCAGGCGCCGGTAGAGCTCCGTGGCGGCCAATCGGGAATGGATTTGCACCTTGGCCAACGGATGTGCCGAACAAAAAGCCGAGAGCAGCAGGGATGCCGTTGTCGATGCGGTGGGGACGGCACCCAGGCGGAGCGTTCCGGTGATCCCCGACCGCACGGCGTGCACCTCGGCCTTGAACGCATCGTGCTCGGCCAGAATCCGTTTGGCCCACACCACCAGTCGCTCGCCCTCAGGAGTGAGACCTTCGAAGCTGTGCCCGCGGTTGATCAGCGTGACGTTCAGCTCGCGTTCCAGTTTGGCGATCGCGGCGGACAGCGCGGGTTGCGACACGTAGCACTTCTCGGCGGCCCGGGCGAAGTGCCCCTCCTGGGCGACCGCGACGAAGTACTCCAGTTGACGGAAGAGCACCCGCACCTCCTCGGTCTCCGGGCCCGTGACGGGATCGAACCCAACCGGTGATCGGATCGTTATCATAGAGACCAGGCGGGGTGTCATTGTTTGCTACAAGCCGTATTGGTCCGACAGCCAGTAGGATATCGGTGTGTTGATCGCACCGTCTCGGAGGGTGGACGCCATGCGTCGAGGGGTTCGTTATCTATTTGTTATGGTCGCGATCACGGGCTTGGGCGTGGTGGGGTCCGGAGCGCGCGCGCTCGCCGCGGTCCCGGTACCCGACCCGGTCCCCTCAGTTGCCTCGATTTTGCCGGCCGACGGCGCGGTGGTAGGCGTTGCGCACCCGGTAATAGTGAAATTCACCGCGCCGGTGACCGACCGCGCCGCCGCCGAACGGTCCATTCACGTCGCCTCGCCGGGCAACATGTCCGGACACTTCGAGTGGCCCGAGAACAATGTCGTGCAATGGGTTCCGAACCAGTATTGGCCCGCCCACAGCCATGTGTCGGTGGGCGTGCAGGAGCTGACGACGGGCTTCGACACCGGTGACGCATTCCTTGGTGTTGCCAGCATCTCCGGCCACACCTTCACCGTCAGCAGAGACGGGGAGATACTGCGCACGATGCCGGCCTCGATGGGTAAGCCCAGCCGCCCGACACCGGTAGGCAGCTTCACCGCGCTCGAGAAGCAACGCAGCGTGGTCATGGACTCGCGGACCATCGGTATCCCGCTGAGTTCGCCGGAGGGCTACAAGATCACCGCTCAGTACGCGGTGCGGGTCACCTGGAGCGGTGTCTACGTGCACTCGGCCCCATGGTCGGTCGACTCGCAGGGCCACTCGAACGTCAGCCATGGATGCGTCAACCTGAGCCCGGACAACGCCGCGTGGTACTTCAACAACGTTAACGTCGGCGACCCCATCCAGGTCGTCGCGTAGCAGTTCGTCGACACCAGCAAATCTGTGCCGCGGCAGCGCTGCCGCGCCGGCTGAGGCCTCTCGGCAGGGCTGTGGCCACGGTCACACTGCTCGGTGGAAGACTCGTAGCGGACGGGGGGTTCTCGCTAAGGAGTCGTCCGAACGAGAGGCTGGGCATGGCTGCCAACGGGAGTTACGAGAACGACACTCTGGCGAGTTCGGAGGGCACGGCCCGAGGAAGAGTCGCTGAGCGTATCCAGGGGTTGGAAGCCACTGACGACCAGTTCCGCACCGCCAAACCTGACCTCTCGCTGGAGGCCGCGGCGCGCGAGCCCGGCCTTCGACTCCCCACAGATCCTGCAGATGTTCGCCGAAGGCTACGCGGATCGCCCCGCGGTGGGGTGGCGAGCGCGCGATCTGACGACCGATCCCGCTACCGGCCGCACCAGTTCCGGGCTGCTGCCCCGGTTCGACACCATCAGCTACCGCGACCTGTGGGCCAACGTGGGTGCCGTCGCCACGGCGTGGCGGCGCAACGAGACCACCCCCGTGACAGCGGGCGACGTTGTCGCCACCGTCGGTTTCGCGAGCGCGGAGTATCTGACGCTCGATCTGGTATGCGGCTACCTGGGCCTGGTAGCGGTGCCGCTGCAACACAACGCAACAGCTTCGCGCTTGCAGCCGATCATCGCCGAAATCGAACCGCAGGTGCTCGCGACCGGGGCGGGGTATCTCGACCTTGCCGTCGCGGCGGTCCTGGGCAGCGCGTCGTTACGTCGCCTCGTTGTTTTCGATTACCGGCCGGAGATTGACGACCAGCGGGAGAACCTGGAGCGCGCCCGGGCGACGCTGGCCGACGCCGGCATGGCGGTGACCATCGAGACCTTCGACGAATTGGTCGAGCGCGGCCGCGCGTTGCCACCCGAGCCGATGTACACCGGCGAGACCGACGAGCGCCTGGCCATGATCATGTACACGTCCGGGAGCACCGGGCTGCCCAAAGGTGCGATGTACACCGAGCGCATGGTTTTGAAGCTGTGGACCAACGAGCTCTACCCCGAATTCGCCGACATCTCGGTGTTCAACGTCAACTTCATGCCGCTCAATCACGTGGGTGGTCGGATACCGCTGGCTTCGTCCTTCCAGGCGGGCGGCACCAGTTACTTCGTGCCGGAAACCGACCTCTCCACGCTGTTCGACGACTGGAATCTGGTGCGCCCCACCGAGATGGGCATGGTGCCACGAGTGGTCGAGATGTTGTACCAGCGCTACCAGAGCGCCGTGGAGCGGCTGATTGGCGCCGGCGCGGAACCCGAGTCCGCCGACGAGCGGGCGAAAGCCGAACTGCGCGAGCAGCTGCTGGGCGGGCGGGTGATCACCAGCTTCTCGACCACAGCGCCACTGGCCGCCGAGATGAAGTCCTTTATCGAATCGTGTTTGGGCGTGCATGTTCTCGACGGCTACGGGCTGACCGAAGTCGGGATGGTCTTGCAGGACGGGCTGGTTACCCGGCCCCCGATGCTCGATTACAAACTCATCGACGTACCCGAATTGGGTTATTTCCGCACTGATAAGCCCCATCCGAGCGGTGAGCTACTGGTGAAATCGCTCACCGCCTTCCACGGTTACTTCAAACGTCCCGATGTGACGGCCAATGCCTTCGACCCGGACGGCTTCTACCGCACCGGCGACGTGATGGCCGAACTCGCGCCGGATCATCTGGTCTACGTGGACCGGCGTAACAACGTGCTGAAGTTGGCGCAGGGCGAATTCGTCGCGGTGGCACGCCTGGAAGCCGTGTTCAGCAGCGCGGCCCTGGTCCGCCAGATCTTCGTATACGGCAACAGCGAACGCCCCTATCTGTTGAGCGTCGTGGTCCCGACGGTCGAAGCGCAGGAACGATTCGATGGCGATCCCGACGCCCTCAAAGCCGCGTTGAGCGAATCTTTGCGCCGCACCGCCAAACTCGCCGAGCTGCAATCCTACGAAGTGCCGGCGGACTTTGTGGTCGAGTCCGAGCCGTTCAGCGAGGACAACGGCCTGCTGTCGGGGGTGGGCAAGCTACTTCGGCCAAAGCTCAAGGAACACTACGGCCAACGGCTCGAGGAGCTCTACGCCGAACTCGCCGCCACCCGCACAGCGGAGCTGCGGGCGCTGCGCGAGGGGCAGCGGATCGGCCAGTGATAGACACCCTGACACACGCAGCCGAGGCGTTGCTGGGCTTGGCCGGCGGCCCACCGGAACCAGATAGCCAATTCCTCGACCTCGGCGGGGACTCGCTGTCGGCGCTGACCTTCTCCAACCTGCTGCAAGACCTTTTCGACGTGGAAGTGCCGGTAGGCCAGATCATCAGCCCGGCATCCGACCTGCGTCAACTCGCGGAATATGTTGAATCCGAACGTGAATCCGGCTCCAAGAGACCCACGTTCTCCACCGTGCACGGCCGCGGTGCCACCGAGGTCCGCGCATCCGAGCTCACCCTCGACAAGTTCATCGACGCCGAAACCTTGGCGGCCGCTCCGAGCCTGCCGCGCGCGACCGGCATCCCGCAGACGGTTCTGCTCACCGGCGCCAACGGCTACCTCGGCCGCTTCCTGACCCTGGAGTGGCTCGAGCGGCTGTCCGAACGCGGCGGAAAACTCATCTCCATCATCCGCGGTACGGACACCGCGGCGGCCACCAAGCGGCTGGAGGCGGTCTTCGATAGCGGGGATCCGCAACTGCTGGAGCGGTTTCGCACCTTGGCCGCCGATCATCTAGAGGTCATCGTCGGCGATATCGGTGAGCCGAATCTTGGTGTGGACCAATCGACTTGGGAGCGCCTCGCACAGAGCGTCGATATGATCGTCCATCCGGCCGCGCTGGTCAACCATGTCCTGCCTTACGACCAGTTGTTCGGCCCCAACGTGGTGGGCACTGCCGAGCTGATCCGGCTGGCGATCACGGCGCGGATCAAGCCGGTCACCTATCTCTCGACCGTCTCGGTCACCATGTCGGTCGACCCCGCGCGATTCCTTCAAGACGGCGATATCCGCGCCGTCAGTGCGGTGCGCCCCGTCGACGACAGCTACGCCAACGGATACGGGAACAGCAAGTGGGGCGGCGAGGTTCTGCTTCGGGAGGCACACGACCTATGCGGGTTGCCGGTCGCGGTCTTCCGATCCGACCTGATCCTCGCGCACAGCCACTATGCGGGACAGCTCAATGTGCCAGATATGTTCACCCGGTTGATATTCAGCTTGCTGGTGACGGGTATCGCGCCGTTCTCCTTCTACCAGACCGATGCCCAGGGAGACCGGGCCGTCGCACACTTCGACGGTCTGCCCGCCGATTTCGTGGCGGAGTCGATCACCAAGCTCGGTGAGTAAACGGCAACGGCCGCCGAGGATTCCGGCTGCTATCGATCCTTCGACGTGATGAACCGCACGACGATGGCATCTCGCTGGACGTATTCGTGGACTGGTTGGTTGCCGCCGGTCACGACATCCGGCGCATCGACGACTACGGCGAATGGTTGCAACGGTTCGAAACCGCCATTAGGGCCCTACCCGATAAGCAGCGTCAGCAGTCGGTGTTACCTCTGCTCGAGGCTTACCGGAAACCCGAGACGCCGTTGCGCGAGGCGCCAGCTCCGACGGATGTGTTCCGCGGTGCCGTGCAGGCCGCCAAAATCGGTGCGGACAAAGACATTCCGCATCTGTCGGCGGAGCTGATCGACAAGTACGTCACGGACTGCAGCTGCTCGGTCTCTGGCCGGCCCCGAAAGCCTAACTGTGCAAACCGTTCTTGATCGCGGCGTCTTGTTTGCGGCCGATGTCGGTTGCCAGCCCGGGATCGATGGGGTCACCCGGCGCGCCGTCGAATTCGAGGTTGACCAGCGCGCGGCCCTCGGTGAACAACAACACCGTGATCGACTGCGAATTGTCCGGCGACGTGCCCGAGATCATCGCACCGTTGGAGCCGACGTCGACGGGCTGCCACGTGCCGGCGACCTTCTTCGCGTAGTTCGTTTTGGTGTTCTCCTGGCCGGCCGCTGCTACCGCGGGATTGTCGACGATCAAGATGGTGTCCCCGATTCGACGGCTGTTGTCGGCGTTGACGAACAGTTGCGCCACACCAGTGGTGTTATTGAAATTCAGCACCGGAGGATCGGGTGCAGTGAAGTCTCCGCCGAGGTCATTGGGCTGGATCAGAAGCGCACTGTAATCCGGGGGAGGCCCGGCCGAGGTGCTCACCGCCGTCGTTGCGGCGCTCTTGGAGGGAGACGCCGTTTTACTGTTGTTGCCGCACCCGCTGATTACCACGCCGACCACCATGGTCGCCGCCGCCCAACCGGTGAGAGTCATCCGAGCACGTTCCATGGGGCACTCCTTCCGGCGGGAACAAGGTCAGCGCATATGAACATACGCGCACGTATCAACCGACGGGCGCTCCTTCGCACCTACGCTGGCCAGCATCCAGGGCTGACAGCTTCGATTCGCGCGGTAAGGAGATCGACATGACGACTGCAGTGGCGCGCGCCGTACGGTTCGACCGTTATGGGGGCCGTGACGTGCTGTACGTGGCGGATATCGAGATGCCGACGCCCGAGGGGGGTGAGGTCGTGGTCGAGGTTCGGGCCGCCGGGATCAACCCTGGCGAAGCCGGCATCCGATCGGGGGCGATGCAGGAGATGTTCCCCGCCACATTTCCCTCCGGTGAGGGCAGCGACCTCGCCGGCGTCGTGACGGCGACCGGACCCGGGGTCACCGCATTCGCGGTCGGCGACGAGGTGCTGGGGTTCAGCTTCCAGCGATCCAGCCATGCCACCCACACCGCCGTCCCGGTGGGCCAATTGATCCGCAAACCTCCCGAATTAAGTTGGGAGGCAGCAGGTTCGCTGTACGTCGTCGGCGTGACGGCTTACGCAGCTGTCCGCGCGGTCGCGCCGCAGCCCGGCGAGACGGTCGCCGTTTCGGCGGCCGCCGGCGGTGTCGGCAGTCTTGTCGTCCAGCTGTTGGTACTCCGCAAGGCAAAGGTGCTCGGCATCGCCGGAGCGGGCAACGCCGATTGGCTGCGTGCGCACGGCGTCATCCCGATCGCCTACGGCGAGGGGTTGGCCGAGCGTCTGCGCGAGGCAGCACCGGACGGAATCGACGCTTTCATCGACCTATTCGGCCCCGACTATGTCCAGCTCGCCGTGGACCTCGGGGTGGCACCAGAGCGCATCGACACCATCATCGCCTTCCGGAAAGCCGGCGAAGTCGGCGCAAAGACCGAGGGCAGCACCGACGCGTCCACACCGGAAGTGCTCAGCGAAATCGCCGGCCTGATCGCCAGCGGCGCCGTCGATTTCGACATTGCCGCCACTTACCCGTTGGAGCGGGTGGCTGACGCCTTCGAGGAACTCGAGCGCCGGCACACGCACGGCAAAATCGTCCTGTTGCCCAACGATCGGGGCTGAACGCTCCCGCGGCCGATACCCCGAGTGACCGGGTCTGAGGGGCCGCGATTCACCGTCGGGCGTCGAACTCGATCGGCAGCATCGTCGGCCCCGTGAGTGAGGTCAGGGGCTTCCACGGCGCCGGCCCCGTACGGCGGGCATTGGGCATCCGCCGCGCCATCACCCTCAAAGCCTCGGTGAGCTCAAGCCTTGCCAGGTGCGCGCCGAGGCAATAGTGCGCGCCGCCGCCAAACGTCTGAATCGCCGAAGTGGCCTCCCGAGCGATGTCGAGGCAATCGGGATCGTCGTAGACGGCCGGATCGCGATTAGCCGAAGCGGTGTTGGCAACCACCACCGTGCCAGTAGGGATGATGACCTCGGCTCTCCACATCAACGAGGGCAACGCGCACGGTCCCGAAACTGACCCCGGAATGCCGCATTGTTTCCTCGACGGCACTAGCCGCCAGGTCGGGATGGCTGGCCAGCAGTGCCCACTGGTCGGGGTGATCGCACAGGGCCTGCATCGAGGCGGCGAGCTGATTGCGCGTGGTGTCGGTGCCGCCGATCAAGAGGGTGGCCACCAACTTACGTAGCTCATCGGCACTGAGGTGGTCACCGTCCTCTTGAGCGCGGATCAGACCGGAGATGAGGTCGTCGGTCAACGTGTGGCGCCGGCGAGCGACCATATCGTCGATGTAGGCATCGAGTTCCCACCATGACCTCAGGATGGCCGACTGGTGTCGCAAGACATTCCAGTCGAACAGCTTGAAGATATCGTCAGTCCAGCGCGAGAATAATTCCCAATCCTGCGCTGGCGCACCGAGGAGCGCGCAGATGATCGGAATCGGGTACCTCCGGGCGATGTCGGTGACCACGTCGCAGTGTCCGTCGTCGGCGACACGGTCGACGAGCCCTGTGATGACTTCGATGATCGTGGCACGTACTCGGGCAGTCGCTCGGGGGGTGAATGCCTTTGACACCAGTCGACGTAACCGTTGGTGCGTTTCGCCGTCGAGGCAAATGATCAGCTTGTTCGCCAGGTCCCATAGCGGCCCGGATGAGATTCCTTGACCGGCGAGGAACATACCTGGTGGCACACCAAGTCGTGGGTCGCGCAGCACGGTGCGCACGAGCTCATAGCTCAGTAGTTCAGGTCCGTGAGACCCGATCGCGATGGACACCTGCTGTTGCGCCGGGCGGATGATGTCGTAAGCCTCTTCGGGGTACTCAGCATGCCGGTAGTCGATCGTCGGCAAACCCGTGTTAAAGACGGTAGGGCGATTCGATCTGTCAGTATGAGTGGTCATAGTCTCGTCCTTATCGGGCGTTCTCGGTTTGTCATTGAGAGCCGGATCGCGCCGACAACGGGCTGCATAGAGGTGCGACGGGCAAGCAGACCGCCTGGACTACTGTTGACTGTTCTTCGGCGCGGCCTGTCGGGATCGAATATCCCACTCAGAGAAGGGTTTCAGTGCAGAAGCTCTGCGCCGCTTGCATGTTCTTCACGCATCTGGCAATCACGCTGCATCCACTTGTTGATCACCGATGAATCCGAATCCCTTTGTTGTCTAGCGTGATACGTTCCACGTTACACCGGCGAGATTGAATGGCCACCGACTGTTGCATTCGAAGTATCTCAGCATTAGTGCGAAATACCGCAAGGGTATGGTTCCTCACGCCGGGTAGCTTCAGTGGTGACGAAGCCCAGCGCATATAAGCGGAATCGCCCCACCGGCTAAATAACCCGAATGCCACTAACTTCCGTGATGGGCTGATGAATCGCACTGGTTTTGCCGGAGGCTCGGGCTATTGGATTCCTACCAGGGGTTGGTCGGTCCGTTGTGCATCGTAGAACGCGGCTTCGAACTCTGCGGGCGGTAGGTCGCCGAGGTAGCTGTGGAGGCGGCCGGTGTTGTGCCAGTGCACCCACTCCAGGGTGGCTAGCTCGACGTCCTCGACGGTTTTCCACGGCTCGGAGCGGGCGGGTCCGTAGATCAGCTCGGCCTTGTAGTAGCCGTTGACCGTCTCCGCGAGCGCGTTGATGCTCCTATATCGGTCAAGCGGCGCATGCGGTGGTCTGCGGAGTCATTCGCAAAGGGCGCATGAGAGACCATATTTCGCGGGCGAGTAGGCGTTTGAGGCAGCGGATGATCTCGGGTTTGGTCTTGCCCTCGGCGGTTCGACGAGCCACGTAGATTTTGGTGGGTTCGTGGTGTTGCATGCGCACGATGACGGTGCGGTAGAGCGCGGCGTTGGCTTGGCGGTGCCCGCCGCGGTTGAGCCGGTGTCGGGTGGTCTTGCCCGAGGATGCAGGGATGGGCGCCACGCCGCACAGCCGGGCCCACGCAGGCTCGGAGCGCACTCGCTGGGGATTGTCGCCGGCGACGATGAGCATCTGGGCGGCGGTGTCGGCGCCGATCCCGAACGCAGTACCCAGTTGTGGTGCGACGAGGTTGGTCAGCTCGGCGAGCAGCTTTTCGTGGGTGGTGATCTCAACGTTGAGTTGTTCCCAGCGCCGTGCGATCGAGCGCAGCGTGTGTTTAGCGGCAGCCTCCACCGTGGTGATGGGACCGGGACGCAACCCTGCGCAGCGGTGGATCAGCGCCATCTTCGATAACGGCTGCAATTGCTCGCGCAAAGCGGTGGGAGCATTGACCAGAATCGCCTTCAACGAGATCATCGCTGACGTACGTGCCTTGACCGCAACATCTTTGGCGACTTTGACGGTGCGGATCATCTCCACCACACCATCAGCTGACTTCGGGACCGCATCAGCGTGACCGGCCAACACTGCGCGAGCGGCGTTCTCGGCGTCGAGGAAGTCAGATTTACCCCGCAGGCGTCGGTCGCGGCGATCGGTGCGCATCACCTCGATGACGCCGATGTCACGGCGGCGCACCGCGGCAGCCAAGCCGGCACCGTAGGACCCGGTGCCCTCAATCGCGAAGGTCAGCAAATGACCGTGAGTCATGGACCAGTCAATCAGCTGGCCATAGCCAGCGCCGTCTGCGGTGAACTTCTCAGTGCCCAGAATGCCGCCGAAGTCATCGAGTGCCACCGCGGCGTGGACGTACTTGTGCGTATCGACGCCGATCACGACTCGACCGCGGCGCCGGTCAGGGTTCATGCTTGTCATTGCGACCTTCCAACGGGGTTGTGACGCTGGCCGGTCGGGTGGACGGGACTGAACCGTCCCGCGTTTGATGCACACCTCCATTCTTGGGAAGGTGCATCGCATGCCGAGCAAGTACGACCCCGAGACCAGGTCGAAGGCTGTCCGTCTGGTGCTGGAGCACCGCGAGGACTATCCGAGTGAATGGGCGGCGATCACCGCGGTGTCCAAGCGGCTGGGGATGAACGCCGAGACGCTGCGCAACTGGATCCGCCAACAGCAGGTCGACGACGGTGCGCGCGACGGGGTCTCCAGCGAGGCCGCCGCGGAGATCCGGGCACTGCGACGGCGCAATGCTGAGCTTGAGCAGACCATCGAAATCCTCAAGGCAGCAACGTCTTTCTTCGTGCGGGAGAGCGACCCGCGCAACCGCCGCTGACCAATTCGGTCTGCGAGTTCATCGCTAACCACAGGGACCGTTTCGGGGTCGCTCCGATCTGCCGCGTGCTGACCGAGCACGGTGTGCCGATCGCCCCACGAACGTTCTACGCCTGGGTCCAGCGCGCGCCCTCGAAGCGGGCCCTGTGGGATGCCACCATCACCGAGATCCTGGTCGGCCACTACGAGCCCGACGAGCAGGGTCGGCGCAAACCGGAGTCACTGTACGGGTCGGTAAAGATGTGGGCGCACCTGCAGCGTGAGGGCATCCCGGTGGCCAAGTCCACGGTGGAACGCCTGATGCGCCGTCACGGCTGGCAGGGCGTGCGCCGCCAGAAAACCGTGCGCACCACCATCGCCGACCCCTCAGCGGCGCGGCCGCCGGATCTGGTGGACCGCCAGTTCGGTGTAGGCGTACCGAATCGGCTGCTGGTGGCGGACTTCACCTACGTCAAACTGGTGACCGGGGTGTTCGTCTATGTCGCGTTCGTCATCGACGCGTACGCCGGAGCGATCGTGGGCTGGGAAGCATCGGGGTCCAAGCACACCCGGTTCGTCGAATCGGCGATCCGCCAGGCCGCCGCACTGCGTTCCCGGCAAGGCCATCCGATCGACGGTGCCATCCACCACAGCGATGCCGGGTCGCAGTATACGAGCGTGAGATTCGGTGAAACACTGAGCCTTTCAGATCTGCGTCCATCGGTCGGCAGTGTTGGCGACGCCTACGATAACGCGTTGGCCGAGACCACAATCGGGCTCTACAAGAACGAATGCATCCGCGCGGATTCCCCGTTCCGACGTGGCCCGCTGCGCACCCTCGCCGACGTCGAGCTCATCACCGCCGACTACGTCTCCTGGTACAACCAGCAGCGCCTAATGCACCGCCTCGGTCGTGTCCCACCCGCCGAAGCCGAAGCCCACTACTATTCCCAACACGTGACCGACCGACCGGCCGGCTCACAGAACCCCGAGGGTGCATGAAACCCGGGATGGTTCACGTGGGCACGAACGTCAGATCGGTGACCACAACTGATTCGGTGCGATCGCAGTGAACTCACGCTTGACCAAGTCTGGATGCCGGGGGCGGTCAGGTCCGCCTTGGTGGTGCGAACCCGTTTGCCGCGACGCACCCCTTCCAGGCCCGCGGCACGCATCAGCCGCCCGACCTGATCACGGCCGACGTCATGGCCGGCGCGGCGGGCGGCCTTCCACAGCTTGCGCACGCCCTAGACCCGGTAGTTGTCCTCCCAGAGCGTCCGCAACACCGGGCACAGGAAGGCGTCACGCTGGGCCCGCGCCGACGGGGTGCGCGCCTTGACCTCGTAGTAGGTGCCGGGGGCCGCCTGCACGCCTGCCGATCGCAGGACCGTGCAGACGGGCTCGACCCCGAACTCCTCGCGGCTATCGTCGATGACGTCGACTATTTCTTGTGTTGACGGTCGAGCTCCGCCCCAAAGAAACTCGCCGCTCGCTTCAGTATCTCGTTGGCGCGCTTCAGTTCTCTGTTCTCCTGCTCGAGCTCCTTGACCCGCGCGGACTCCGCAGTCGACAGCCCGGGCGCGTACCCGTCGTCGATGTCGGCCTGGCGGACCCACGAGCGCACCGACTCCACGCCGTAGCCGAGTTGGCGGGCTACCCGCGACACAGTGCCCTGCTCGGTACCCAACTCCGCCCGCAAGGTGCGCACCATCCGGACCGCGGCGCCCTTCTCCTCAGGGCTATACCCACGGCTGGTTGACGTCTTTCCCGGCGACGGTTCCTTCGGCATACCTGCATCCTCGTTTCCAAGATCAGGAGTCTCCGGGATATCCAGTGCGATTCAGACTTTCATTACGAGGATCGCCGTCGCCACGTTGAGTATCACCTCGATACTGAGCGGTGCTTTGAGACCGCTAGCCGCCCAATCACACTGCCACAGAATCGGACTCAAGTCATCGATGCCACCCGAGGCTTGCGAAACGACGGGATACCCGACAACATCGCCGAGATCGCTCGCCCGCCTCGACCAGTCCCGCTCGATCAGCGACATCGTGGCCCTCGACGACATCGCGGTGGGCGTCGACAAGCTCGGAATCATGACAGCAAGCCGACCAGCATGCTTGTGAAGCCGTGACCGGCTCCCAGCGCTCACTGGCTGAGGTCGACCACAGTGATCTGGTCGGGGGTGAGCTTGGTGGGCGCCGAGGTCGCTGAAAGTCCCTCGGGGACTCGCCTTTCAGCCGGAGAATTTCGTTTCGAGTGCGCGCATAACCTTGAGGTCGGTGGCGCCTGACATGGCAGCCCTGTGGGCGTGCGTGGCATGCGGCACAGAATTACGGGCGGGCGCGAACTTTTGTGATGAATGTGGGTCGCCGGTTGTGCGCGCGGGCACACTTGCGGAGTACAAGCAGGTCACAGTGTTGTTCGCTGACGTCGTGCATTCGATGGACATTGCGGCGGGAGTGGGAGCGGAGCGGTGGCGCGAGATCATGACCGAGCTGGTCAACCTGGCGGACGCGGTGGTGCAACGTTACGGCGGCATTGTGGACAAGTTCACGGGTGACGGCGTGATGGCGGTGTTCAGCGCGCCGGCCGCGTTAGAGGATCACGCATTGCGAGCGTGTTTGGCAGCGCTGGGTATTCAGGACGCGGCCAAGCGCCTCGCCGCTGAGGTCGAACGCCATGGCGGTGTGAATCTGCGTCTGCGGATGGGTCTCAATTCCGGGCAGGTGATTGCCGGTGAGATCGGCTCGCGCGCTCTTGGCTACACCACAATTGGTGAGGAGGTGGGCATGGCGCGTCGTATGGAGTCGGCCGCGCCGCCCGATACGGTGATGCTCAGCGCCTCCACAGCGCGACTCGTCGAGGGCGCGGCGGAGCTCGGCGAGCCTGAGCTGGTGCAGATCAAGGGTGCCGGCGAGCCGGTGGCCGCTCGCCGATTGTGGGGCGTAGCCGCGCAGCGCCAACGGACCGGCCCTTCGGAGTCGATGTTGGTGGGCCGGCAGTGGGAGTTGGCCGCTTTGGCGGCGATGCTGAACCGTTCGGTTGCTGGACGCGGGTGCATTGTCGGCGTGGCCGGCCCTGCTGGGATCGGCAAAACGCGGCTTGTCCGTGAAGTCGCCCAGCTGGCGAGAAACCCTGGCGTCAAAGTGTTTTCCGCCTTTTGTGAATCTCACGCGACCCATGTACCGTTCGGGGCGATCGCGTGTCTGCTCTGCGCGCTGGGAGAGATCAGCGGTCTGGACGATCCGACCGCACGAGCACGGATGCGGACACAATTTCGCGACGCCGACGCAGAGGACATGCTGCTGCTGGACGATCTTCTCGGCATCGCCGATCCCGATGTGGTGCTTCCCAGGATCGCCCCGGATGCGCGGCGGCGGCGGTTGACTGCGCTTATCAGCCGGGCCCAGCTCGCCCGCACTCGATCGACGGTTGTTGTGTTAGAGGACGTGCATTGGATCGACGCGATCAGCGAAGCCATGCTGGCAGACCTTCTGGCGGTGATCCCACAGACCAACTGGCTGGTGCTGATCACCTATCGCCCCGAGTACCGCGGGGTTCTGCGGCATGTTGCCGGCGCACAGACCATTGCCCTGGCGCCCCTGACGGATGCGGAAACCGTCGCGTTGGTTGGTGAGCTGTTGGGCCCCGATCCGTCGGTCGACGAAATCGGCGAGATCATTGCAGCGCGAGCGGCCGGTAACCCGTTCTTCGCGCAAGAGATCACCCGTGAGCTCGCCGAACGTCGTGTCCTGGAGGGCGAGCACGGAGGCTACCGTTGCGTGAGCGAAGCGGCCGAAGTGCGCGTGCCGGCAACCTTGCAGGCGACCATCGCTGCTCGCATCGACCGGCTGGGCGCGGCGGCTAAACGCACGCTTGGCGCGGCGGCGGTCATCGGCTCTCGCTTCGGCTCGGATCTGTTGGCGAGCTTGAGAATCGACGCGTCCGTCGAAGAGCTGATCAATGTCGAGCTGATCGACCAAGTGCGGTCCAACGCGGACCCGGAGTATGCGTTTCGGCATCCACTGGTTCGGACCGTGGCCTACGAATCACAACTGAAGTCCGATCGCGCGCGGTTGCACCGGCGGCTGGCCGCGGCGATCGAAGAACGTGAGCCGGGATCGGCCGACCAGAACGCGGCGCTGATCGCCGAACATCTCGAGGCCGCCCGCGATCTGCACGCCGCCTACGGCTGGCACATGCGCGCCGCGAAGTGGGCGACCAACCGCGACATCATCACAGCGCGAAAAAGTTGGGAGTGCGCCCAAAAGATCGCCGACACCCTGCCTGGCGATACCCCGCGCCGGGCGGCCATGCGGATCGCCCCACGGACCATGTTGTGCGGGATCGCATTTCGAGTCCACATGGACGTGGCCGCCGCCCGCTTCGACGAGCTACGCCAGTTGTGCGCGGACGACGGGGACGAGGCGTCGCTGGCCATTGCGATGGCGGGGCTGGTGATAGATCACGTGTACCACGACGGTTACGCGAGGCGACGCAATTGGCATCGGAAGCCATGGCCCTTATCGACTCCGTCGGCGATCCGACCATCACGGTGGGGCTGTCCTTCGCGGCGATCTACGCCAAGGTAGAAAGCGCCGAGTGGGGTGACGTGCTGCCGTGGTCACAACGAGTCATCGACCTAGCCGAGGGTGACGCATCCAAGGGCAACTTCCTGTTCGGCTGTCCGTTAGCGTTAGCTTTTACGACGCGGCCCCTTGCCCGTTGTTGGCTCGGTCGTAGTGGATGGCTAGATGACGTGCAGCGTGGCCTGGCCATGGCCCGTAGCGCTGACCCGATGTCCTATGCCACAGTCGTCGCCTACGCCTACCTCCCGGGAATGACGAATGGCGCGCTAAGGCCTGACGATTCAGCGATCCATGAGATCGAAGATGCCCTACGGATTGCCGAACGATCCGGTGACGACGTCGCGCTGACCCTGGCCCGGATGACTCGCGGCATTGCGCTGGTCCACCGCCAAACGGATGCGGACCGGGATCTCGGACAGCAACTGCTAGCCGAGGTCAGCGAAGTACTACTGCGCCGGGGACACAATCTCGCCGAGTTACCGCTTATCGAGGTGTATTTGGCGCGCGAGAGGGCTCGGCGCCGAGATCGCGACGAGGCGGTACCGCTGATGCGCGCCGCGGTCGACCATCTCTTCCGGGAGGGGCGACTGCTGGTGTGGGGCATTGCTGCAACGGGGGTTCTGGTTGAGACGCTGCTCGAGCGCGGGGGTCAGAGTGCCCTAGAAGACGACTTAGCCGAGGCCGAGGCCGCGATCGAGCGGTTGAGGGCGACACCGATCGACGACAGTTTCCGTGTCCGGGACATTTGGCTCGTGCGACTACAAGCTCTCTTGGCGCAAGCGCGCGGTGATCAGGCCTCCAGGCGAGAACTAGCCCACCGCTATCACGCCATGGCGGAATCGGTTGGCTACGACGCACATATCGCGTGGGCCGACACGATGACATGCCCGAACGGGTGAAGCGATGACGAACACCGCCACGGCGACTTACCAGGGTCTCAACTCCCGACTGCTATCGATCGCCGACGCCGCGGCGGCCTAACGCCTCATCTACCGACGGCGTGGTTGCCCGCACTGCCCGGTGCTGCTGTCTCCGGCGCGGCCGAGAGCACGGCAATCGGCATCCGCGACACATACAGGTTCGCCCGCTCTTCGGGAGTCGGGATCCGCATGGCGCACAGCCTGTTTGTCAGCAGCCGACCCGCGCGCAGCATCGACCGTCCGCCCATCTTTCCAGCACTGCGGATACGTTGGGCAACAACAGATGTCATGATCTTCCCCTGCAGGAAGTCCGACCGGCTCGCCACGATGCCGAGTGCACCCAGGCGTCACCGCCCTCCACAAACCGCCAATACGGCCGCGGGACAGTGAAATCCAGAAGGGTGCGTCAGCAGAAAGAAATGCCGGAACCGGATCGGAACAAGATGGATTTCGGATAGGAACTATCGCCGGGACTCATCTCGCCCTCACCTCCTCACGGCCAGCACACACGCGGGTGTCAGCACATCCACCTACGCGGGAGAGGTACGAATGCCGGGCTACAGCCCGCATACCGCACCCCCCTCGTTGGAGCTTCGGCACTGCACGGCGTATCTGGAACATCTCCAGAAGCCACTTGGGCTCAACCCTTGGGTCCGGGAAGAGCTGTCCTGCCCGGGGCGTCTCTCGACGTTCGGGGTCAGTGCCTGTATCCGTGCAGACGCCTCACCTACCGAGGTGCTTGCCGATCCATGCTGGCACCGCCACCCTCTCCTCGTCAAACGCCGAGACAACAATTCCGCCCGGCGTGTTCTGATTCACATCCCTCGGCGTGTGGCCGCTGTCCTGGTCGCGCGATGTCGAGGCCTACCCTCAAGGACATGGCCACAACGTTGCAAGACCCTCGCGTCGAGACCGTGCTCGACCGGATGTACGCCGAGACGAAGGACCAGACGTCGCTGCTGCGTGAGCGGCATGGTCAGTTCGATCGACCGATGACCACTGCGGAACGCTCCGAGGCGATGAGCGAGTTCTACATCCCGGTGACTCCGGAGGCCGGCCGACTGCTGTACGCGCTGGTGCGAGCGACCCGGCCGACCACGGTGGTCGAATTCGGAATGTCGTTCGGTATCTCGGCCATTCATCTCGCGGCGGCGGTCCGCGACAATGGCGTCGGACGCGTGGTGACCACAGAACTCAGCGCGACCAAGATATCCGCCGCGAAGAAGACGTTCGCCGAGACTGGTTTGGATGACGTGATCACCATTCTCGAAGGAGATGCTCTGACCACGCTGAAGGGCCTGGACGGGCCCGTCGAATTCGTGTTACTCGACGGCTGGAAGGATCTCTATCTTCCGGTGATCAAGCTGCTCGAACGCAGCCTCACCACAGGCGCTTTGGTCGTCGCCGACAATGCCAGCGCGGCCGACATGGCACCCTATCTCGATCGCGTGCGCGATCCCGCCAACGGATACACCAGCTTCAACTTCCTCGTCCGGGAAAGCGACAGCATGGAAATCAGCTGCCGCACCGACGATTAACGCCTAGCGCAGGGACTCTTCGAGCCAGGGCGTCAGCCACTTCACCCCTTCCGGGGTCAGGTGGACGCCGTCACTGCGCACTTTGATGCCATCGACCTTGGCGGTGTAAACGCCGTCCGGACAAAGCTTTTTGTTCAGATCCAGGATCGCGACATTCGGATGCTGCGCAACCGTCTTGCGCAGCATGGCGTTCCATTGATTCACCCGATCCGGTTGATCCTCCGGATACAAGCGGCCGTCCGGCTTTTCACCACCCCGGCTGTACGGCACGGTGGCAACCACCACGCGAACCCCGCTGGCGCTCACGATATTCAGCGCCCGCTCCAGTTCGGCGTTGAGATACGCATCGAAGGTGGGATCACCAATGTGGGTCCACTGCCCTTCGTTGACACGGTCCACCGTCTCCCAACGGCCGACGACCAGCAGCGCCACGTCTGGCTGGTCTTGACTGATCTGCGCTGACCACCTGCCCGGCCAGGTATCGCACTCCGACCGCTGAGCCAGGGTTTGGCCGATGTACCGATACGGCGTGCCGCGGACCAGGCTGCATCCGATGACGGTGTGGTCGAGGAACGCGATTCCGGGCGTCGGCGGAAGATAGTGCATCCAGGTCCACCCGATCGAATCACCGAATACCGAAACGGTGAACGGCCGGTTGGGGTTTCGCGGGCCGACCGGGCGACTCCCGCCTGGCGTCGCCGGGGATACCGCAGCGACTGCCGAAACCCCGGGGGGCAAGCCCGCCTCGCGTAGACCGATCCCGGTCCCGACCGGAATCACCAGCAATGTCACCGCGGCGGCGCTGGCCACGGTGGCGGCGGCCAGCGGCAGCAACGCCACCCGGGCCGGTCGCCAGCGTCGGATGGGTTGTTCGATCAGCCACCACGAGCCGGCGGCCACCGCCAGCGTGAGCCCGCACCGAGCGGCGAACAGCGGGAACCCGGACCATCCGGTGCGTTCGCCGTTGAGCGCCAAAAAGATTGGCCAATGCCACAGGTAGACGCCGTAGGAAATAGTGCCTAGCCACACCAACGGGGGCGCGGCCAGGATACGGGCGACCAACCCGCGCTGCTCCAGTGCCACCGGGGCGACCACGAAGACGGCCGCGATGGCGACCCCGATCAGCAAGCCGTGGCGGAAATCGCCGACGCTGCCGGTCGCGTAGTGAGCCGATGCCGCCAGACCCGCCACGCCGACAACCGGCAGCAAGCGGGCGACCCGACGCCCCCATCGACTCCGGATCATGCACCAGCCGCGGTTCAGCGACGGCCAATCCCGAACCAGCAGAGCCGCTGCCGCCGAGCCGACAAGCAGTGCCTGCGCACGGGTATCGGTGCCGAAGTAAATTCGGTCCCGCGTGGTGCCGGAGGCGAAGACGATGGCGGCCGCCGCGGAGGCCAGTGCCCCCAGCGTGGCAATCACGAAGATGGCGAACCGCACCTCGCCGACGGTGGTCCGCATGAAATACCGCTTGGCCCGAGCCGCCAGCAGCAGGGTCACCACGGTCAGCAGAACCGGCCAGACGAAGTAGTACTGTTCCTCGACGCCGAGCGACCAGGCATGCTGCAGCGGCGACGGCGGGGCACCCTGCGTGAAATAGTCGGTCTTCTGTGCGACGAAGCGCCAGTTCGCCACCCACAAGAACGCCGCGATCGCGTCGTCGCGTAACCCGGTAAGGGCTTGGGCGGGAAGAAGTTCGCGCGCCGCGCCGACGGAGAGCACCATCAGCACCAGCGCCGGCAGCAGTCGGCGGCCTCGGCGAATCCAGAACCCGGTCAGGTCGATACGTCCGGTGCGCCCGAGCTCGTCCAGCAATAGCGAAGTGATCAGGAATCCGCTGAGCACAAAGAAGACGTCGACGCCGAGGAACCCGCCACTCATGCCGGGAATGCCGCCGTGGTCGGCGAGTACCAGGGCAACAGCGACCGCGCGTAGTCCGTCCAGCGCGGGAATGCCGCTGTGTCGCTCGGGCTTGTCCCATATCGCGAGCCGGCCGACCCGGCGCACCGGGGCGACCCAACGAGCCCGCCGAGCAGAAGGTGCCGGCGCGGGGTCCGTCCCGCCCGGCTCAGCGCTCGCTTTTAGCGCGCCCTGACCACTCTGTTGCCCGGCGCTGTAATTGCTGCCGATATGTCGTCGCCCCTCCTCTTGATCTCAGCAAGCTTAGAGGCGGGGCCGTGCGATACCGGCGAAGACACGCGACGGTTTTCGCCGTCGGGGCTTCCTTTTTCTAACCGTTGGCTGAAGCTACTGCGCGCCCTTTTCGGGCGCGTAGCCCAACGTGCTCTTGACCTCCAAATACTCGTGGAACCCGAATTCGCTCCGCTCTCGCCCGTTGCCACTGCGCTTGTAGCCACCGAACGGCGCGTTCATGTCGAAGGCATGGTTGATCGTCACCCAGCCGGCCCGGATCTTGCGGGCAACCTCGCGCGCCTTATCGAGGTCGGCTCCCGAAACGAACCCGGCCAGGCCGTATTCGGTGTCATTGGCGATTTCGACGGCATGGTCGATATCGTCATAGCCGAGGATGCACAGCACCGGCCCGAAGATCTCCTCACGCGCGATCGTCATCTCATTGGTGACATGTGCGAAAACGGTGGGCTTGACGTAGTAGCCCTTGTTCAGGCCCGCCGGCCGGCCCGGGCCGCCGGTAACCACGGTCGCGCCCTCGTCGACGCCCTGCTGGATCAGCCGCTGCACCTTGTCGAACTGCGTCTTCGACGCCACCGGCCCGATTGTCGTCCCTGCGTCAGGATGACCTACCGTGACCTTCTCGGCCGCCTCGCGCGCGATGGAGATTGCCTCGGCCATACGGGAATTTGGGACCAGCATGCGCGTCGGCGCGTTACAGCTCTGCCCTGAGTTCGGCATCATGTTGGCCACGCCGGCGCTAACGCCCTGGGAAAAGCCGCTGTCGTCGAGGACGATGTTGGGGCTCTTGCCACCCAGCTCTTGGGTCACTCGCTTCACGGTCGGGGCAGCAAGCTTGGCGACCTCGATGCCGGCGCGGGTTGATCCGGTGAACGACACCATGTCGATGTCGGGGTGGCTGGCCAGGGCCACGCCCACGCCGGGGCCATCGCCGTTGACCAGGTTGAACACCCCGGCCGGCACTCCTGCCGCAGCCAGGATCTCGGCGAAGATGTAGGGCGAATACGGTGCCACCTCAGAGGGTTTCAGGATGACGGTGCAGCCGGTGGCCAGCGCCGGGTAGACCTTGACCGCGACCTGATTGATCGGCCAGTTCCAGGGCGTGATCAAGCCGCAGACACCGATGGGCTCTTTGGCGATCAAGCTCGCCCCTTTGTGTTCCTCAAACGGAAAATTCTTCAGCGCGTCGATGGCCGTGGTCAGGTGGCCGATCCCGAGGAAGACCTGCGGCCCCGCGGCCAGCGAGGTCGGCGCGCCGATTTCCTCGGTGACCGCCTCGGCGAGGTCGTCCGCGCGCTTCTGGTATTCGGCGAGGATGGCCTGCAACAGGTCCAGGCGCTGTTCGCGGGTGGTTTGCGACCAGCCGGCGAAGGCTCGCCGGGCAGCCTTGACCGCCACGTCGACATCGGCCGCGGATCCCAGCGAGATCTTCCCGGAAACCTGCTCGGTTGCCGGGTTTTCCACGTCAAAGTCGTTCGGTCGCAACGGGTCGACCCACTGTCCGTCGATGTAGAACTTCAGGTATTCGCGCATCGGATCGATCCCTTCCTACGGGGGTGCCT
Organism: uncultured Actinomycetota bacterium; assembly: GCA_963712615.1. GTDB lineage: Bacteria > Actinomycetota > Actinomycetes > Mycobacteriales > Mycobacteriaceae > Mycobacterium. The sequence continues at coordinate 3,900,953 of CAVQIO010000002.1, read as the reverse complement.
TATTGGGTGCCTTCGGCGTACCAGGTACGGAATCGGTCGTATTTGGGCATCTCCTCGGAGTTGGACTTCGGGTCGATGCACACGTGCACTACGCCGACTTTGCCACTGGCGTAGGCGCGAGCGATCGCCGGACCGATCTCCTCTTCCTTCTCGACGTACTCGCCGTGGCAACCGAAGCCCTCGGCAACCTTGTCCATCCGGACGTCTTTGCTCCAGTGTACGCCCGGCTGCGGCGACGGCTGCTCGAACGTGCGCTTGTACACGCCGACTTCCAAGCCCCACTGGTGGTCGACGCCCACCACGCACACCAGCGGCAGGTTCTGCCGCGCAGCGGTTTCCAGCTCGGCGATGTGGAAGAGGAACGCCGAGTCACTGGTCAGGAGCATCACCGGACGTTTGCCGCCCTCGGCGACCGAGGCGCCGACGGCGTACGGCAGACCCGTGCCCAAGTGACCGAAGTTCTGGTTCCAGATGACGTCGCGCGGCCTGGCCTGCGAGTAGGTCCACTGGAAGATCACGGTCGCGCCGCCGTCGCGCACCATGATGCCGTCCTCGAGTTCGTTGAATGCCTTGGTGGCCTCGACGACGTAGCGCGCCGGGTGGATCGGCGAGCGACCCGACGGAGCCGATTCCGCCACGTCCGCAAGCTCTTTCGCATCCTTTTCGATCAGGACCTGCAGCGCGGGTGCGGGTTTGCGCGGAGAATCCTTCAGCGCCTCGACCAACTGCGGCACGACACCACGCAGATCGCCCACCAGCGCCACGTCGACCGGGCGGTTGACGCCGATCGCGGTCGGGTCCTGCTCCACGTACACCCATTTGCGGTTCGCATCATTGCCGGCCCAATGCTGGGTCCGGCCGTAGTGCATCGGCTCGCCGAGTTCGGTACCCAGCGCAACGCACAGGTCGGATTCCTCGACTGCCTCGTTGGCGGCCGGGGAGAACAAGTAGGGGAACGTCCGCTCCTGCAGTCCCGGGATGAACGAGGTGCCCCCGGAGGTCTGGATCACCGGGCAGGCCATCAGGTCTGCGAGCTCCTTGACCGCGGCTCCGGTGCGGGAAGTATGCACGCCGTGGCCGACCAGCAGGATCGGGCTCTTGGCCTCCCGGATCAGCTTGGCGGCCGCCGCGACCTCAGCTACCCCAGCGCCCTGGTTGACCAGTCGATACCTGCTGGGCGGCAGTGGATCCGGCACATCAAGCTCCTCGAGGATGACGTGCGACGGAAACTCGACATAGGACGGGCCGGGAGTACCCGACATGGCGCGGCGGATCGCCTCGTGAATGATCTCGTCGGTCTGGTCGGCGTATTCTATCGAGCTGCTGTACTTGACTGAAGGCGCGAAAAGCCCTTCCTGCTGCACGAATTGGATCCGGCCGCGGCGCACCCGGCGCTCGGTGACGCGGGCGCGCTGGCCGCCGAGGAAGATCACCGGCGAGTTCTCCACCAGGGCGCACATCATCGCCCCGGCGATGTTGGCCACACCCGGGCCGAGCGTTCCGATGCACAGACCGGGCTTCCCTGTCATCCGCGACACTGCCTCGGCCATGAATCCGGCGCTCAGTTCGTGATGCGGTGCGACCACGGACCACCCGCGCTTGTCGGCCTCGGCGAACATGTGCACGAAGTTCGGGTCCGGGATGCCGAACAGGGTGTTCACGCCCTCGGCCTCGAACAGGTCGAGAATGCGTTTGTATACCGGCACACCCATTGTCAAAACTCCTTGATCTCGTGAGCAGACGCAAAATCACCGTCTGGCTGGCTATTTCGGATGCTTTTCCGACTGCTCGTGCCAATTTCGGCGAGCACTTCTGCGGTGTCGGCACCGAGCTCCGGCGCCGGCCCCGCGACGCGACCCGGTGTGCGAGAGAACCAGGTGGGCACGCCAGGGAAGCGGACCGGCCCGTGCGGAGTGTCCACGGTCTCGAACATGCCGACGGCGTTGAGGTGCGGGTCGTCGAACAGCGCACCGGGAGTATTCAGTGGAGCCGCCGGAATCTCGAGTTCGCGCAACAACTCCAGCCACTCTTGGGTCGAACGCTGTTTCATCGTCTCGGCCACCAGCCCGTAGACGGTGTCGATCTGGCCGGCCCGCTGTTCCAGAGTCGAATACAGCTCACTGGCCCACGGCGGGCGCACGGCGTTCATGAACGCGTTCCAGTGCTTGTCGTTGTAGATCAGCGCGGCGATGTATCCGTCGCTGGTGCGGTACGGCCGGCGGTTGGGCGCCACGGTTCGCGGATACACCGCCGGTCCCAGGGGCGGGTCGAACAGGGCGCCGTTGGCATGTTCGACGAGCATGAACGAGGCCATGGTTTCGAACATCGCCACCTCGACTTCCTGCCCCTCCCCGGTGCGTGCACGGTGAAACAGTGCCATCGTCGTGGCATACAGCGCGGTGAGCCCGGCGACCTTGTCGGCCATGATGGTTCCGACGTAGTCGGCCTCGCCGGTCAGTTGCTGTTGTACGGCCGGTAGGCCGCATTCCGCCTGGATGGTGTCGTCATAGGCGGGCCGGTCCCGATCGGGTCCACGGCGACCGTATCCATAGCAATTGGTGTAGACGATCGCGGGGTTGATCGCGGCGACGTCGTCGTAGCTGAAACCGAGCTTGTCGATCGCTTTGGCGCGCATCGAATGGATGAAGACGTCGGCGGTCTCCACCAGCCCGCGCAGCGCGCGTGTTCCGGCCTCGGTTTGCAGGTCCAGCACCACGCTGCGCTTGCCCCGGTTGACGTTGACGAACACACCACTCATTCCCGGCGCCGGTCCGACCGAGATGTAGCGGGTGTTATCACCTTGTGGTGGCTCGACTTTGATCACATCGGCACCCATGTCGGCCATGATCTGCGTGCAATACGGGCCCATCACCATCGCGGTGAGGTCGATTATCCGCACGCCGGACATCGGGCCGGTGTGTTTAACCATGGTGTGCACCCCGATCGTTTGAGCGCTGCGCCAGTTCGAAGCTGTAGCGGATGTGCTTGTCATGCCCGTCGGGCAGGACCGGAAAGATCAACGGTGCCTCGATGTTTCGGATCGCGTCGAGATGCTGGCCGACATCCTCGACTGTCCACGACCGCCGGCACACCCCCGGGCTTTCCGCGATGACGGCCCGCGCCACCCGGCCCGCCAGCGCGATGAACACCTCCCCGCTCACCGAACAGGATTCGTGCGCCAGCCAGCCCACGATGGGCGCAACGAGTTCCGCGCCCATCGGCGGATACGCCGATGTGTCGATGCCGGCGGCCATCCTGGTCACCGCGGCCGGCACGATCACGTTGCAGGTCACTCCATCCGCCGCACCTTCGAGCGCCGCGACATGGGACAGCCCGATCACGCCCGCCTTGGCGGCCGCGTAGTTGGCCACGTGGTGGTTCCCGTACAAGCCGCCGATCGACGACGTCAGCACGATGCGGCCGTAGCCCGCCTCGCACATAATCGGAAACGCTCGTCGCGCAACGTTGAACGCACCGCGCAAGTGGACGTCGAGCACCGCCTCGAAGTCCTCGTAACTCATCTCCTTGAGCGAGCCACGGCGCACGTTACCGGCATTGTGGATCAAAATGTCGATGCCGCCGTAGTGGTCGAGCGCGGGCTGGATGATCGCGTCCGCACCGTCGCGGGTCGCGACCGACGCGGTAGAGGCGACGGCTTCTCCCCCAGCCGCCCTGATCGCATCGGCCACCTGCTCGGCCGGACCGGCGTCGGCCCCGTCGCCGGCCAGGCTGCCGCCGTGGTCGTTGACGACGACCTTCGCTCCGCGCTCGGCGAGTAGCCGTGCGTACGCACACCCCAGCCCGCGGCCGGCGCCGGTCACGACGGCAACGCGATCGTCAAATCTCGCGACCGTCATGCGTCCAAGACCAGACCTTCCAGGTCCCCCTTTTCGCGCCACAGCCGCAGCAGGTCCTCGAAAGCGTAGAAGCCGGGCCCGTACGGTTCGCCCAGGTGTGACCGGATCCCTTCGCCGCCGCCTCCGCCTTCGTTGTTGTAATAGCCCGGCGTGCATTGGGCGTCGAACGCCGAGTTGTCAATGGCGGTCTCCCGGACCGTGGTGCACCAGTCGTCCTGAGCGCTTTGGCTGGGCTCCACGGTGGTCGCGCCGCGAGCCAGGGCTTCGGCGATGATGTAGGCGATGTGTTCACCCTGCAGTTCGTAGTTCGCGGCGATATTGGCGGAGATGCCGACCTGGGTGAAGCCGGTGTAGAACTGGTTCGGGAACCCGCGGCTGCTCATGCCGTGCAATGTTTGGTAGCCGTCACGCCAGTAGTCGAACAGTGACAGCCCGTCGCGTCCCTCGATCGTTTCGATCGAGTAGCGGCGGCCGATCTCGGTGGTGATCTCGAAGCCGCTGGCGTAGATGATGCAGTCGAGTTCGTACTCGATGCCGTTGGCGACCAGCCCCTTCTCGGTGGCCCGTTCGACGCCCTTGCTCGACGACACGTCGACCAGCGTCACGTTCGGCCGGTTGAAGCTCGCCAGAAAGTCGTCGTTGGAACAGGGCCGCTTGCACAGGAATCGGTAGTAGGGCTTGAGCGTTTCGGCGGTCGCTTCGTCTCCGATCAAGGAGTCGATGCGGTGCCGCAGCCGCTCCATGATCTTGTAGTCTTCCTCTTCCCGAATCTCCATGAACTGCTCGGGTGTCATGGACGCGGGGTCATCGAGGACAAGCACGCGGGCTGCGGTGTTGCGCCCGAGCTCGGTCCAGAAGTCGCACACCAGATCCGGCTGGCCCAGCGCCATACCCTCGAACGTCCATCCGTGGAAGTTGCGCTGACGCTCCCGTTGCCATCCCGGCTGCAGTGTCTTGACCCATTCCGGATCGGTCGGAGTGTTATTGCGCTCGTCGACGGTGGACGGGGTGCGCTGGAACACGTACAAATGCTTGGCATCACGCGCCAGGAAGGGCACGATCTGGATTCCGGTCGCGCCGGTGCCGACCACCCCGACCCGCTTGTCGGCGAGCTTGTCCAGGCCACCGGTGGCGTCGCCGCCTGTGTAACCGTAGTCCCACCGCGACGAGTGAAAGCTGTGTCCGGCAAACGTTTTGATCCCGGGGATGCCGGGCAATTTGGGCCGGTGGAATGGCCCTGACGCCAGCACCACGAACCGGGCACGAATGTCGTCGTCGCGATTAGTGCTGATCCTCCAGCGTTGGATCGCCTCGTCCCAGCGCAGATCGCGTACCTGGGTGGAGAAGATCGCCGAGTCATACAGGCCGAAATGTTTGCCGATGTTCCGGCAATGCTGGTAGATCTCGGCGCCATCGGAGAACTTCTTCGATGGCATGAAGTCGAGCTCTTCGAGAAGCGGTATGTAGCAGTAGGATTCGTTGTCGCATTGAATGCCGGGGTACCGGTTCCAGTACCAGACGCCCCCGAAGTCGCCACCGAGCTCGATGATCCGCACGTCATCGACACCCGCCTTCTTCAGGTGGGCTCCCGCCAGCATTCCGGCGAACCCGCCACCGAGAACCGCCACGTCGATGTCCTCGGCGATCGGGGCGCGTGGCGTCACGGGCGTGTAGGGGTCGGTTTCGTAGTAGCCGGCGAAATCGTCTTCCAATTCGATGTACTGCTTGGAACCTTCTTTGCGCAGCCGCTTCTCGCGTTCGACCCGGTACTTCTCGCGCAGCGCGGGAATATCGACGTCGTCAGGCGTCTGCGACGGCCCGCAGCTGTCTTGGTACATCGTCATGCGCGCGGCTGCTCCTCATCTGAAAGTTGTCGGGGCTCGCCGGCGCCCATGTACTTCGACAATTGGTAGTGCAGGTTGACGGAGCTGCGTTCCCGGTACGGGTTGGGCTTGGTGCCCGGGAACCCCAGGGATTTCATGCCCTGCTGAACCGCAGCCATGTTCGAGAAATCTTGTGGTAAGACCGACCGCCAGCGGGGGTCACCGACCGGTGTGTATTCCCACTCTGTCTGGGGCTCTTCGCCGTTCGGATACAGCTCGAACACCGATACCTCGAAGATGCACTTGCCCGGGTCGTAGCTGGGGTGCGGCCGCGCGCCGTAGCACAGCGCGCTAGTCAGCCCCTGCCCGATCTGGAAGTTCGGAAAGACCTGCCACGCCGTGCCGGCCTGCCCGAGGATGTCGCCGGGAATCGTTGGCCAGACCACGCCGCGGGCTTCGTCATCGCGGCGCGCTGAGGCCAGCCAATGCTCGAGAACCTTGTCGGGCAGTGTGCCCTCAGGTAATTCGTCGACCAGCCGCTTGGCGGCGTTCACCAAGGTCTGCGTGGTGGTGGCGTTGGTTTCCTCCATCGTGTACACCTGCATCTGCGCGGTGGACACCCGCGGATCTGCGCCCGTGCCAAGGCGGATCTTGGACTTAGTGGCTTCCAGGTCTTCTGGGGCGTCGTAGCCGATGTTGCTGTGCTTGCCCTGCGCCTTGGCCCAGCCCTTGAACTTGCCGAACTGGTTGAACTCCGGATGCGTCGTGTAGACGTGGTAGGTCTCGTTGAACGCCTCGAGCGCCACCTTCCAGTTGCAATCGAAGTTCAGCCATTTGCGCCACTTGAAGCGCATGTTCTCCAGGCCGAACGGATCCAGAATCTTCGCGGCGGGGAATAAGTAGTCGGCTAGCGGCTCGCAGTCGAGGTCCATGTTGATCCACAACCAGCCGCCCCAGGTGTCGACATTCACCGATCGAAGGCGGGTGTCCTCGGGTGTCAGCGCTTCCTGCCAGTCCTTTTGTTCGCGGATGTGCGTGCACGCACCGTCCAGGCCGTACGTCCAGCCGTGGAATCCGCAGACGAACGACTTGCGGGTACGGCCGGTGCAGTTCTTCGTGCCGTCGGGTGTGTCGATCAGCCGCCGGCCGCGGTGCATGCAGACGTTGTGGTGGGCGTGAAACTCGCTTGCGCCGGTGCGCACCACGATGATCGAGTCGTCGAGGATGTCGTAGGTCAGGTAACTGCCCACCTCGGGCAGCTCTTCGACGCGGCCGACCTGCTGCCAGACTTTCCGCCATAGCTTGTCGCGTTCGGCGCGGGCATAGTCCTCGCTGACGTACGCCTCGACGCCGATCGTCATCGGTTTCGACAACTCTTCGGCCTCCGTGTCGGGCACAGCGGGCTTCGCGTCTTTGGCCAGGCCGGTCATCACATCCTCCTAATGGCTGCGCGGAAGGACTCGTCCTTGAGGAACAAAGAGGTGTTGTCTGCGTCGAGATGGCTCCATTTGAGGTTGAGTCCGCCATCGACGAGCAGCGTCTGGCCGGTGATGTAGGTCGACAAATCCGAGAGCAGGAACAGGATCGCGCCGGCCTGCTCGTCCGGCCGCCCGCGCCGCCCCATCGCAATCGCCCGCCGATCCCGGTCCGAGTCCTCGTCGACGTAGGTGCGCGAGGCCACGGTCTCGGTGACGCCCGGCGCCACCGCATTCACCCGGATTCCGGCCGGCGCCAGCTCGAGCGCCATCGTGCGGGTCATCGCCGTGATCGCGGCCTTGGCGGTCCCGTAGGCGATGTGAAACGGTGCGGTATTCATGCCGCTGATCGAGGAGATCGACACGATCGACCCGGGCCGCTGTTGCGAGACGAGTTCGGCGGCGACGGCCCGGCTCATAAAAAAAGCTGTCTCCAGATTGTCGGTGAAAACCGTGCGCCAATCGCTGCGAGTCACCCTGGTCGAGGGCATCCAGGTCGATGGCGCGGCGCCGCCGGCGACATTGACCAAACCGTGGAGTTCCCCGTCGGCGCTGCGCGCGTACTCAATAGCTGCGGCAATACCCTCGTCCGTCGAAGCGTCGACAGCAACGGGGATCACCGCCAGACCCTGCTCAGCGAGCGGAACGACGTGCTCGTCGAGGTTTTCCTTCGACCGGCTCACCGCAATCACGGTGGCCCCGGCCCGGGCGGTCATCGCCGTCACGGTGGTGCCGATCCCGCCGCCTCCGGCGCCGGAAACCACCACGACGCGACCGTCGAGTTTGAGGAAATCCTCCATGGCCTGCTTCCACCCGCAACGGGATGTATTGCACGATTTGTCTGGACAAAATATTGCATTCGGTCCCTTGGAGAACACTATTCCCATCGTGGAACTCTGGTGTCAAGGTAGGACACGATGCTCTGGCGGCTATTGTCTGGACTAGCTTGACTTTGATAACGTCCGGCCAAACGGGCACTTCCGTCTGGCAGGGAAGGATGTCGGCGACACATGTCCCTTTCAGAGGCCATCGGCGCACGGCCATCGCGGTATGCCGCCCCGCCTTCCGGGCCACCCGAGGTCGAAGTCGCCGAGTCCTGGCGGCTCGATCGGGTCACGGCCCCCAGTCGGCTGTTCGGCGCGAACGGTCTGCGCACCGGTCCCGACGGTCGCGTCTACATCGCGCAGGTGACCGGCAGCCAGATCAGCGCGCTCGATCACCGCACCGGGCAGCTGGGGACGGTCAGCGCCAAAGGTGGCGAGATCATCGCACCCGACGACGTCGCGTTCGACGCGAGCGGCAACCTGTACGCGACCGAGGTCATGAACGGTCGGGTCAGCATGCTCGACACCGCAGGCCATACCCGGGTGCTGCGCGATGATGTTCCGTCGGCCAACGGCATCACCGTTCACCAGGGCCGGTTGTTCATCGGTGAATGTCGTGAGGGCGGGCGGCTGCTGGAGCTCGACCTGGCCGGCGGGCCGCCGCGGATACTGCTGGAAAACGTTCCCTCTCCGAATGCGATGGAAGTCGGGCCGGACGGTCTGCTGTACTTCCCGGTGATGGGCGCCAACGAGATCTGGCGTGTCGACCTCGATGGGGGCGAACCACATTGTGTCGCAAGCGATCTCGGTGTCCCAGACTCCGTCAAGTTTGACTCGCAGGGCTATATCGTGTCGACTCAGGTGGCCAGCGGCCAGGTGCTGCGCATCGACCCGCGCTGCGGCGAACAACAGCTGCTCGGCCAGCTCAATCCGGGCTTGGACAACTGCACCTTCGTCGGCAACCGGCTGCTGGTCTCCAACTTCACCGGGGAGATCACCGAGATATCGTCCGACGGCGCAACGCGAACCGTGTTGCCCGGCGGGCTCAACTGGCCGCTGGACCTGACCGTGGGCCACGACAGGCAGCTCTACGTGGCCGACGGCACGTATTTCTATGCCGTGCTGCCCGACGGATCGCTGCAGACCGTCGGAATGCTGTTCAGCCCCGGTTATCCGGGATTCGTGCGCGGCGTGGTGACGAGTGGGCCCGGCGAGTTCGTCGTGACGACCTCGGGTGGCCAGGTCACCCGCTACCGGCCGGCCGCCAGCGAAAGCGAGGTACTGGCCGACGGTTTCGACCAGCTCTACGGAGTCGCCGTTGGGCCGAACGGGCCCAATAATGTCATCGTCGCCGAATTGGGCACCGGACGTCTGCTGTCGGTGCGACCGGGTGGCGTCGACGTGCTGGCCACCGATCTGCGGGATCCGATCGGCGTCGCGGCCGACGCGGACGGGACGTGCCTGGTAGCTCAGGCCGGCGCGGGAACGGTGGTGGGGGTGGACGGGTCGGGGATCGACACCGTCGTCGCCGATCTGCAACGCCCGCAAGGCATCATGGTGCGCGACGGTGTCCTGTACATCGTCGATGCCGGCGCCAAGGAAGTGATCGCGTTCGACCTGAACAGCAAGTCCCGGCAGACCATCGCGTCCGGCCTGCCGGTCGGTTCCCCGCCGGGGGTCACGCCGAAACCACTCCAAGGCATGCCGCCGTATTCCGGGCCGCAGGGTCCTTTCGCCGGCATCACCGCGGGGCCCGACGGTACGCTCTACATCTCGGCCGATGGCGACGGCAGCGTCGTGGCATTGCACCGGACACCGGACGGCCGCTGATGCCCCCGGCGATCGCAACCGACCACCGCTACCTACAGATCGCACGCACACTGCGTAAAGAGATCGTTGACGGGGTCTATCCGGTGGGCTCGCAGCTGCCCACCGAACACCAGCTGTGTGAACGATTCGCGGTCAGCCGCTACACCATTCGCGAGGCGCTGCGCCGGCTGCGGGAGGACAACCTCGTCACGTCGCGGCCACGGGCGGGCACCCGGGTGGTTCCCCGGCCGAGCACGAGTTCCTATGCACAGGACGCGATGTCGATCGACGACCTACTCGCGTTCGCGGCCGGGGCGCAGTTGACCATCGAGTCCAACGAGATGGTGACCGTCGACGAGGACATCGCCCTGCGGACCGGACTACAGATCGGCACCCAGTGGCTATCGGTGCGCGGCTACCGACAAGCCGACGGCGCGTCCGCGCCCATGTGCCGCACCGAGTACTACATCAGCCGCGGGTTCGCCGCGGTCGGCAGACTTTTGCACCGCCACACCGGTCCGATTTTCCCGTTGATCGAGGACCTGTTCGGCGTGAGCATCGCCGAGTTGCACCAGGAGATCGCCGCCGTCGTGCTCTCACCCGAGCTGGCCGACGGACTCGGAGTGGAGGCGGGGACGGCCGCGCTGCAAATGCAGCGCACCTACAAGACTTCCGAGGGTGAGGTAGCCCAGGTGACGGTCAACACCCATCTGTCGTCGAGTTTTCGGTATGCGTTGACCATGCGCCGCGTGATTGGTCAGGCCGACTGAAGTGATCGCCGGGGCCAGACACGACGCGGCATATGCGGCAGCGGCTTACCAGCGTGGACTGTGGACGCACAGCACGCTGGCCGATTCGCTACAAGCCGCCGCGGAGATGTCTCCGCTGCGAACAGCGCTGGTAGATAACGATATTCGGCTAGACTGTGCCACGCTGCATACCCAGGCCGCCGGGCTGGCGAGCACCTTGCTGGCCCGCATGCCGGCCGGCAGCGTGGTGTCGTTCATGCTGCCGAACTGGCACGAGGCCGCAGTCATTTACCTGGCGGCGACGTTGGCCGGGATGGTGGTGAACCCGATCCTGCCATCGCTTCGCGACAGCGAGGTGCGCTTAATTCTCGAAGATAGCTACGCCACAATGATTTTCGTCCCGGGCCGATTCGGCGGTCATGACTACGCGGCGATGCTCGAACGGATAACCTCCGCAATGAACCCGGCTCCCGAAGTCGTGGTGCTGCGCGGTGAGCCCGGCTCACACACGCCGTACCGCGCGCTGCTAGGGCAGCCACCGGATGCCGCGCCGCTGCCGGCGCTCGATCCCGATTCGGTGCGGATGGTCTTCTACACATCCGGCACTACCGGCCGACCGAAAGGTGTTTTGCACAGCCATAATTCGATTCATGCGCTGATCAGCCAGATCCGTGAGGCCTGGATGGTCAATCCGGGTGACACGTTCCTGGTCCCGTCGCCGATCGCCCACATCGGCGGCTCGATATATGCTTTTGAATGTCCGCTGTTACTGGGCACCACCGCGATACTCATGGATCGCTGGGATCCGGCGGCGGCAGTGGCTCTGATGGATAGCGAACGGTGCACCCACATGGCCGGGGCGACACCATTTCTGCAGCAGCTATTGTCGGCCGCGCAGCACGCCGGTACCCGGCTGCCCGACTTGAAGCTGTTCGTCTGCGGCGGCGCATCGGCGTCACCGTCGCTGATCCGCCGCGCCGCCGACTATTTCGAGCAGGCCGTTGTCACGCGCGTATACGGTTGCACCGAAGTGCCGGTCACGACCATCGGAGCACCCCGGCGCGACGAAACCGACTACGCCGCAGACACCGACGGGCGGACCGGCATCGCCGAGATCAAGCTGGTTGCACACGAAGCCGCGCCGGCCGGTGACGGTGAGATCTGTGTGCGCGGGCCGCAGATGCTACTGGGCTATCGCCATCCCGAGGATGACACCGAATCCTTCGATGCCGCCGGGTTTTTCCGCACCGGAGACCTCGGGCGCTGGGTCGACCACCAGTACTTGATGGTGACCGGCCGCGCCAAGGACGTCATCATCCGCAACGGCGAGAACATTTCTGCCAGGGAAGTCGAGGATCTGCTCGCCGACCATCCCGGCATCGCCGAAATCGCGGTCGTCGGGTTGCCGGACGCGCGCACCGGGGAACGGGCGTGCGCGGTCATCGTACTTAAGGGCGGGTCAGCGCCGGACGCCGCCAGCCTGCTCGCGCTCCTGCAGAGCAAGGGCGTCGCCAAATTCAAGGCGCCAGAACAGGTCGTCGTCTGGGATGAGCTACCTAAGAACGACGCAGGCAAGATACTCAAGCATCGGATCCGAGCAGTGCTGACACAGATGGATGGGTGAGATGCAGGTCGCAGTCGTCACGGGTGCAAGCAGTGGCATCGGCTTCGGCTGCGCCACAAAACTCGCCGAGGTGGGCATGGCGGTCGTGGGCACCGGCCGCAACCGGGATCGGCTGGCCGACCTCGAAAGGGCGATCAACGATCCGGATCGCGTCGCGACAATTGCCGTGGACTTGACCGACGACGACGCGCCGCGACGCGTCGTAGACCTCGCGGTCGACCGGTGGGGCCACATCGACTTCCTGATCAACAACGCCGGAGTGGGCAGCCCCAAGCCGTTACACGAAACCGACGACGAGACCCTGGACTACTTCTTGGGTTTGATGCTGCGGGCGCCATTTCGGCTGGCGCGCGACGTGCTGCCACACATGGCACCCGGATCGGCAATCATCAATGTGACATCGACTTTCGCGGTCGTCGGCGGGCTGCGCGGCGGCGCGTACTCCGCCGCCAAGGGCGGGCTGACCGCGCTGACCACCCACATCGCCTGCCAGTACGGCGCATCCGGCATTCGCTGCAACGCCGTCGCGCCCGGCGTGACGGTGACACCGATGGTCGGAAAACGCTTGGAGGATGAGCGATTCCGCAAGATCAATACCGAGATGACCCCACATCAGCGGTTGGGCACCATCGACGACATCGCCAGCACCGTCGCCTTCCTGTGCTCGCCGGGCGGAAGTTTCATCAACGGCCAAACGATCGTCGTCGACGGCGGGTGGAGTTCGACGAAGTACCTTTCGGAGTTCGCGTTGGAATCGGAATGGATTGCGCGGTGACGGATCGCATACCACCATCAAGGAGGGTGCAATGAAGTGTCGTGCCGCTGTGATTCAAGGGGTCGGCAGGGATTGGGAGATCCGCGAGATCGATCTCGACCCGCCCCGTGCCGGAGAGGTGCTGGTGCGGATGGCCGTCGCCGGAGTATGCCATTCCGATGACCATTTGTTCACCGGCGACGTGGTGCCGACCCCCGAAGCGGTGGCTGCGAGCGGTCAGCCGGCACCCGACTGGTTCCCGCTGCTCGGCGGTCACGAGGGTGCCGGTGTCGTCGAAGAAGTCGGGCCGGGCGTGACGACGGTTCAGCCGGGGGACCACGTGGCGCTCTCCTTCATCCCCGGGTGCGGCAGCTGCCGGTTTTGTGTGAACGGCCAGAGTTACATCTGCGATATCGGCGCCAGCCCGTTCACCCGGGAGATGCCCACCGACGGGACGTGCCGCCGGCACCTCGGTGACGAAAACCTGTTGGCCTACGGCCACCTCGGCACGTTCGCCGAGTACGCGGTGCTGTCCGAGAAATCCGTCATCAAGATCGAGGACGCGATCCCGTTCCATGCCGCCTCACTCGTGTCGTGCGGTGTCAGCACCGGGTGGGGCTCCGCGACGGTGTCGGCAGGCACCGAACCCGGCGATACCGTCGTCGTGATCGGCGCCGGCGGTGTCGGGATGAATGCCCTGCAAGGTGCGCGCGCCGTCGGCGCAAAATATGTCGTCGCAGTGGATCCGGTTGAGTCCAAGCGGGATTCGGCCAAGATCTTCGGTGCCACACACCGCCGTCTCGGCTGAGGAAGCCATACCGCTGGTCCAAGAGATCACCGCCGGCCTCATGGCCGACCGCGTCGTCGTCTGTCCCGGCGTTGTGCACGTGGACTTGATCCCGTTGGCGCTGAAGCTGCTTCGCAAAGGCGGGATCTGCGTACTCACCGGCATCACCCCGTTCACCGAGCCACCAGTTCCGTTGGTCTTGCAGGAGATGACGCTGTCGGCCAAACAGCTCAGGGGAGCGCTGTACGGCGGGATGAATCCGCGCACGAGCGTGCCGATGCTGTTGTCGTTGTATCAGGCAGGCGCAGTGAAGCTAGACGAGTTAGTCACCCGCCACTACGAGCTTGAGCAGATCAACGAGGCGTTCACGGATCTGCGTGGAGGCCGCAACATTCGCGGGATCATCGACTTCGCCGCCTTCTAGCCAACTCACCGGATTCCAAGCCGCTCAACCGGACTCGAAGTGCCTACGAATGCCGGCAAGCATCTCAATATGCGCCTTGATTCCCTCGCGTCTGGTGATCGGCGCCAGTAGCCGGGGCGCCGATATCCGGATTCGCTCGGTAACCCGGGGGCCGGCGTCGATCGGCTCGAAGCTCACCGTGCCACGCAGTCGCACCCCCGGGGATTGATCGGCCTCGGTAAGCACATCGCCGTCACGACGGACATTCAGGCGCGCCTGATAGGTGATCTGCATAGTGATAGGGCCCCAGCGGAATTCGATCCACTACCCGGTAACTCTCCCGGTAGCCATCCGAGGTTTCTTTGCGGGACACCGACTCCACCGACACGATCAGCGGGTGCACGAGTTTGATGTTGTCCAAATCTACGTAGAAGTCGCGTACCGCTTCGGGCGGCGCGGGCACGTCTTCTGACAGCGAGTGTTCGGAGTGGGCGGTCCACCAGCTCATAACAAGACAACCTAGCCCGCCGACGATGCGCGCCGAGAAGCGGCACGTTGAGAAGGCGGGCAATCCAACCTAGCCCGCCGACGATGCGCGCCGAGAAGCGGCGCGTTGAGGGGGCCAGCGGGCAATCCGAATGAGCCGGGCGCCAGGTCGGGCTTACCGTGGACTAGTCAGCGTCGAGCGAGCGGAGACGACATGGGTAGCACGACTGAAGTCGACACCGGCATCGTGGAGCGTTACCTGAAATGTCTGACCGACCACGATTGGGATGGCCTGGCCACCACCATCGCCGATCAGGGCCTGACCCGGGAGGGCCCATTCTGCGATCTCATCGAGGGCAAGGCGCACTACCTGGCCTACCTGCGCAAGGTTCTCACGACTCTGCAGGGGCACCGGCTTGAGGTCCGGCGGGTCTCGCATGTGAACGACCGGGTGTCATACGTCGAGTTGACCGAGTCGTTCGAGATGGACGGCATGGCGGTCTCGTGGCCGGAATGCCTTCTCTTTGAGAAGGACGACGACGGGCTGATCTCTCACGTCAGCGTGTTTTTCAAACAGCGCGGAGCCGACAGGGCCTAGCGGTGGCCAAAGGACTATTCCCTCACCCGCGGAATTGACCTAACGTGTCAGAGGTGGAGTCACACGGAACCCCGGAATTGGTGCCGGTCGAAACATTGCACTCGGGCGATCCGATCACCGATTGCGGCCAACGGTACATAGTGCTCGAATCGAAATCCTTCGGCGATAGCTGCGTGGTGCTCGAGCTCGAGTCCAGAGTGGACCACCAGCTGCAGGTCATCGAGAAATCGTTCCCGACTGGATATCACGTCGGCAGGGCGAACCACCGCATTTTATAAACGAATTCACGCGTCGGAAAGTAATGCGCGAGTAGCCGTTCGACGGTTGCCGCGCATTTGTGTTATCCGGGCGTATAACACCATTTGAAATCCGCCGGGCCGCTAGCTTTTGCGCGGCGGCCGTTGGGATCGTTCGGGTCGGGCTCACCAAACCATCGCGACGGCTCGTGCTGGCCGTAGGCGTCATGCCAGTCCCACCACTCATACGGCGCGGTCTGCGGGTATCCCGGCGGCGAATCCTCCCAGGATTCCTGGCGCCCGAGCGCCGTCATGTCCAGGAAGCTCCAGGTGTTGCCCAGCACCTCGTCGCCCCGGTTGTTGATGAAGTAGGTGCGGAAGACCCGGTCGCCGTCGTGGATGAACGTGTTCGTGCCGTGCCATTCGTCCACGCCGAAGTCGACATCGAAGCTGTCGGTGAGCGTGTACCACGGCATCTGCCAGCCCATCCGCGCCTTCAGCCGCTCGATGCCGTCCTGCGGCGCGCGCGAAACGAACACCAGTGTGGTGTCGCGCGCATTGAGGTGGGCGAGGTTGCCGATGTGGTCGGCGATCATCGAGCAGCCCCGGCAGCCGTGGTCGGGCCAGCCGTCGATATCGGGCCCGACGAAGGCGCGGTATACGACCAGTTGGCGGCGGCCGTCGAAAAGGCCCCGCAGGTTCACCCTGCCGGCGGGCCCGTCGAATTCGTACTGCTGGTCGACGGCCAGCCACGGCATCCGCCGCCGCATGGCGGCCAGCGCATCATGAGCCCTGAGCACCTCCTTCTCTTTGACCAGCAGCCGCTGATGTTCGGCCGCCCACTCCTGGGCTGACACGATCGGGGGTGTGTCCATTGTGTTGTCCGCCTTTCTTTTTCCGGTGGCTTCGGGTCAGCGTCAGTTCAGCAACGACAGGCCCGCCGTGGTGAGCAGGTAGGCGCCGTGCTGCCCGGGATCGCCGCCGGCAATCGCCAACACCGACTTGCCGACCTGCTCGGCAGTAAGTGCGGGTCCGGTCGCCTCGACGAAGGTGTCGACGTCGACGCCTTGTCGCTCGGCGTAGGCCGCCGCGGCCGCCGCCCCCAGGTCGGTGACCGCCGTCAGCCGCGGCAGCACGGACACGAAGGTGATCCCGAGGCCGGACCGGTCCGACTCCCCGGCGCCGTAGCTGCCGATGAACTTGACGGTCGCCTTGGCGCCCGCGTAACCACCGGACAGCGGCGACCCGTTGACCGCGGCGCCACTGGACATCAGGATTACCGAGCTGCCCGGCGCCAGCGGGCGCTGCAGCGCGTGGCGGGTCCAGTGAAACGCTTGCGCGACATCCACATTCCAGTTGGCGCTGAAGGTCTCCCAGCTCTGGTCCTGCAACGGGCTCATCCGGGGGGCGGACCCGGCGCACAGCACCAGCGTGCGCGGGGCGTACTTATCGATGAGCTGGCTCGCCGTGACCGGGTCGGCGGCGTCAGCGACCACGGGGAGGAAGGCGTCGCCGAGCGCTCCGCGAACCTCATCGAGTTGGGCGGCGGTGCGCGCGACACCGACGACCTCGGCGCCGGCTTGTGTCAGGGCGGTCGCGATGGCGCGACCGAATCCGCGACTCGCCCCGGTCACGATCGCTGTGCTGCCGGCCAGGTCGTCGGCGTGGGTCTGCATGGGCCGGTTCATATCCGTACTCAACTTTCCTCTGGATGGCTAAAACCTTCTACAAGTTCAGATACGACGCATCCACCGAATTCATCGCCGCAGACCGATGAATTTCGCGTCCCCGATGTCCCTGTACTGGAGTAGCGTCTCGGGCCATCCGGGACCGACTCCCAGATAGGAGAGCCACCGTGCCCGCTCAGGAGAAATTCATCGAGCAGGCGGCCCCGTTTCGTGGCGAATTGATCGCGCACTGTTACCGGATGCTCGGCTCGGTGCACGACGCCGAAGACCTGGTCCAGGAGACCTATCTGCGTGGCTGGCGTGGTTATCAGGCGTTCGAGGAGCGCGCAGCGCTGCGAACCTGGCTGTACCGGATCGCCACGACGGCGTGCCTGCGGGCGCTGGAGAACCGCGGTCGGCGTGTGCTGCCGGCCGGCTTGGGTGACAGCTCGCCTGACCCGGAAACGAGTCTCGACGCGAACGCCGGCGCCCATCAGTGGCTGGAACCAATCCCCGACACCCGAGTGTTCGCGACCCCGGAAGACACCGTCACGGCGCGGCACAGTGTGCGGCTGGCCGTGATGACGGCCCTGCAGGAACTTCCCGCGCGTCAGCGGGCCGTGCTGATTCTGCGTGACGTCGTGCAGTTCAGTGCGGCCGAGGTTGCCGAACTCCTCGAAACCACATCCGCCTAGGTCAACAGCTCGCTACAGCGGGCACGGGCCCGCCTGGCCGAGATCTCGCCCACCGAAGACGACGCCGTCGAGCCCGACGATGCGCAGCGCCGCGAATTGCTCGACCGCTACTGCGCGGCATTCGAAAACGCCGACATGTCCGCCCTGACCGAGCTGCTGCAAACCGACGTCAAACTTGAGATGCCGCCGCTGCCGGTCTGGTTCACCGGCCGCGACACCGTGCTGAAATTCCTTGCCGTACGCGCATTTACAAAAGCCGGCGATATTGTCATGGTCCCGACTGCCGCGAATGCCCAACCCGCCGTGGCCGAGTACCGCCGCACCGCCGGCGTCATGCACGCCCATTCGATACACGTCCTCACCCCGGGCGCCGCCGGGGTCGCCGCCATCACGGTCTTCCTCGACCCGGCGTTGTTCGCAGCGTTTGATTTGCCGTCAAGCCGGTAACCTTGTCGACGGGACGCGATTACATCCGCTGGTAGCACGGCGAACCCCACCCACCAGAGCTGCTGGTGTCGTCGCACGGCCCGCCTTCGGGCGCAGATGTGGACAGGTCCCCGACACCCCAGGATTATTAGCGCGACAGACGCATTTGAAGGATGGCCGAATGAAGATTCCGGGGGTAACCAGCGTTGTTGCTGGTGTCACCGGCGGAGCGGCCCAGATAGTGAAAGCCGGGGTATCCACTGCGGCCGGCGCTGCGGGAGCCATGCAACTACTGGCGAGCCCGATGGTCGAACTGGCCGGCCCCGTGGTGCAGTCGATGGCCAACTCCACCGGCCGGGCACTCGGGATCAACATCTCCCCCAACGGGTCCCCTGAGCACATCGCGCCTCCAGTACGCTGGCAAAGCGGGCAGCGGGTACACCTGGACCTCGACCCGTTGCTGCCATTCTCCCGCTGGTACGAGTACGCGGCGGTCGTCGAAGAGCCGGTTCGCCGGATTCCCGGAGTGGCAAAGGCGCACGTCGAGGGATCGCTGGGCCGGTTGGTGGTCGAACTCTCCGACGATGCGGACAGCGACGCCGTCGTGGACGAGGTGCGGTCGACGGTCGCGTCCATTGCCGCCGACTTAACGTCCTCGAAGTCGGAATCGGCGCCGCGTACCGCGCCGTTCGCCGACCCGGCTAACCCACTGGCGATTCTGGTGCCGCTCACCGCGGCGGCCATGGATATGGTCGCGATCACTGCCGCGGTCACCGGCTGGGTGACGCGACTGCCCGCCGCACCGCAAACCACGCGGGCCGCCGCCGCCCTGCTCAATCACCAGCCCCGAATGGTGTCGATCCTCGAGTCGAGGCTGGGGCGCGTGGGCACCGACATCACCCTCGCTGCCGCGACGGCCGCCGCCAACGGGCTGACCCAGGCGGTCGGCACACCGCTGCTCGATATGACGCAACGGACCCTGCAGATCACCGAGGCGGCCGCGCACCGGCGCGTGTGGCGCGACCGCGAGCCGCAGCTGGCCTCCACCGATCGGCCGCAAGCTCCAGTGGTCCCGGTCATCTCGTCAGCCGGGGCCAAGTCGCAGGTTCCGCGGCACAGCTGGGCCGCCGCGGCGGCGGGCGAAGCCTCGCATGTGGTGGTCGGCGGGGCCATCGACGCGGCGATGGATAAGGAGAAAGGCTCGATCGCGGGGCCGGTGGAGAGTTACGTCGATTCCGCGGCGAACGGGTCGTTGATCGCCGCGGCCAGTGCGCTGGTGGCCGGTGGCGGTACCGAAGACGCCGCCGCCGCGATCGAAGCCGGGGTACCCAGGGCCGCGCACATGGGACGACAGGCGTTCGCCGCGGTACTCGGTCGTGGGCTCGCCGTCGCCGGACAGCTAGTGCTCGACCCAGGTGCCTTGCGCCGCCTGGACCGGGTGAAAGTCGTCGTCATCGACGGCGCTGCGCTGCGCGGTGATCACCGGGCCGTATTGAAATCGCTCGGCGATGCACCCGGCTGGGACGACGACCGCGTTTATGAGGTGGCCGACGCGCTGCTGCATGGCGAAGAGGCGCCGGAACCAGACCCCGACGAATTGCCCGCCACCGGCGCGCATCTGAGATGGGTTCCGTCGCAAGGCACGTCGGCGACGCCCGCCCAAGGCCTGGAAAATGCCGACCTGGTGGTCGACGGCGCAATCGTGGGCAGGGTCGAGGTTGGGTGGGAAGTCGACCCGTACGCCATCCCGCTGCTGCAGACCGCGCACCGGACTGGAGCCCGGGTGGTTCTGCGTCACGTGGCCGGCACCGAAGACCTGACCGCCAGCGTCGGTGCGACGCATCCGCCCGGCACGCCCCTGCTGGGTGTGGTGCGCGACTTGCGGGCCGATCGCGGGCCCGTATTGCTGATCACCGCGGTGCACCGGGATTTCGCGTCGACCGATACGCTGGCTGCTTTGGCAATCGCCGATGTGGGTGTGGCCCTTGATGATCCACGTGCGGCGACGCCGTGGACTGCGGACATCATCACCGGCACCGACCTGGCTGATGCGGTGCGGATCCTGTCCGCGATTCCGGTAGCCCGGTCGGCCAGCGAATCGGCCGTACACCTCGCCCAGGGCGGTACCACGCTGGCCGGACTGCTGCTGGTCACCGGCAGTGGGCAACAGCGATCCACCAACCCGTTGAGCTTCCGCCGCTGGCTTAATCCGGTCAACACCGCCGCGGCCACCGCGCTGATTGCCGGAACCTTCTCGGCCAGCAGAGTGCTGCGCCTACCCGACCCCACCCCGCAGCCGCTCACCGCCTGGCACGCACTGGACCCGGAGATCGTGTACTCGCGGCTGGCCGGCGGTGCGCGACCGTTGGCCGTCGAGACCCTCACGCCGTCCTGGCGGCGGCGCCTCGACGACCTGTCCTACAGCCCCGCATTCGAGCCGCTGCGCGGACCGCTGCATAACGTGGCACGGCTGGCGTCGGCGACCCGCGTCGAGCTCGCCGACCCGTTGACCCCGATCCTGGCTGTCGGCGCTGCCGCGTCGGCCATCGTCGGCAGCAACATCGACGCGCTGCTGGTCGGCGGCGTCATGATGGTCAATGCGATAACCGGTGGGACACAACGGTTGCGGGCCGAGTCGGCAGCCGCCGAGCTTTTCGCCGAACAGGACCAACTCGTGCGGCGTGTCGTCGTCCCGGCCGTGGCCACCACACGCCGCCGCCTGGAGGCGGCCCAGCATGCCACCCGCACGGTCACGGTGTCCGCCAAGTCGCTGCGGCCCGGCGACGTCATCGACTTGGCCGCACCCGAAGTGGTTCCGGCGGACGCGCGGCTGTTGGTGGCCGTCGACCTCGAGGTCGACGAATCCTTCCTCACCGGCGAGTCGCTGCCGGTGGACAAACAGGTGGAACCCGTCGCGGTCAACGACTCCGAGCGGTCGAGCATGCTGTTCGAGGGCAGCACGATCGTCGCGGGCCACGCTCGCGCGATCGTTGTGGCCACCGGAGTCAATACCGCTGCGCACCGGGCGATCTCGGCGGTCGCCGGCGTCGAAACGGCGGCCGGAGTCCAAGCCCGGCTGCGCGAACTCACCAGCAAGGTTCTGCCGCTGACCCTGACCGGCGGCGCCGCGGTGACAGGGCTGGCGCTGCTGCGCCGCGCATCACTGCGTCAGGCCGTCGCCGACGGCGTCGCCATTGCGGTGGCCGCCGTGCCGGAGGGACTGCCGCTGGTGGCCACCTTGTCCCAGCTCGCCGCCGCCCAGCGCCTGACGGCGCGCGGAGCGCTCGTCCGCTCGCCGCGCACCATCGAAGCCCTGGGCCGGGTGGACACCGTATGTTTCGACAAGACCGGCACTCTCACCGAGAACCGGCTGCGCGTCCTGTGCGCCGTGCCGCACGATGCCCGTCCGGGCGATCCATTCCCTGAAGCCGAGGATCCGCGATCGGCCCCAGTACTGCGGGCAGCCGCATGGGCGTCCACGCAGCCCCAAGAGGGACAGGGCCACGCGCACGCCACCGACGAGGCGATCATCACCGCAGCGAGTTTTCTTCTCACCAAGAACAACTCGGGATGGCAGGTGCTCGCCGAGGTACCGTTCGAGTCCAGCCGTGGCTTCGCCGCCGCGATAGGCACCTTCAGTACGGACTCCAACTCGCCGGTACTGATGCTCAAGGGCGCACCCGAGGTGGTTTTGCCGCGCTGCCGGTTCAGCGACCCGGAAGCTGACCATTCCCACGCCGATGCGGTGGTACGCAGCCTCGCCGAACAAGGCCTGCGCGTGCTGGCGGTGGCGCGGCGCCCGTGGCCCAACGGGACCACCCATGACGAGGACACCGACGTCGACGCCGTCGACGCGACCGCGCAGGACCTCGAGTTGCTGGGTTACGTCGGTTTGGCCGACACCGCGCGGGCATCGTCGCGCCCGCTGATCGAGGCGTTGGAGGCCGCCGACCGCAACGTGGTGCTGATCACCGGTGACCACCCGATCACGGCGCGCGCGATCGCGCGTCAGCTGGGGCTGCCGGCCGATGCGCGCGTCGTCACCGGCGCCGAGCTTGCCGGTCTCGACGAGGACGCTTGCGCCAAGGTCGTCGCCGACGTCCAGGTCTTCGCCCGCGTCAGCCCGGAGCAAAAGGTGCAGATCGTCGGGGCACTGCAGCGCTGTGGGCGAGTGACGGCGATGGTCGGCGACGGCGCCAACGACGCCGCCGCGATCCGGATGGCTGATGTGGGCATCGGGGTCAGCGGTCGCGGATCATCGGCCGCCCGCGGGGCCGCCGACATCGTGTTGACCGACCGCGATCTCAGTGTGCTGCTCGACGCGCTGGTCGAGGGCCGCAGCATGTGGGCCGGTGTTCGCGACGCCGTCACGATCCTGGTCGGCGGCAACGTGGGCGAGGTGTTGTTCACCATCATCGGAACCGCGTTCGGCCAGGGGCGCGCTCCAGTGGGAACCCGTCAGCTGCTGCTGGTGAACCTGCTCACCGACATGTTCCCCGCACTTGCGGTTGCCGTCACTTCCCAGTACGTCGAACCCGACGAAACCGAGTACGAAACCGAAGAACAGGCCGAAAAGGCGCGTGCAGCACACCAGCTCGCGGTGCTGACCGGACCCACGCCTTCGCTCGACGCCCCGCTGATGCGCCAGATCGTCAGCCGCGGTGTCGTCACGGCCGCAGGCGCGACGACCGCCTGGGCCATTGGGCGCTATACGCCGGGCAGCGAACGCCGCACGGCGACAATGGGATTGGCGGCTTTGGTAACGACACAGCTCGCGCAGACACTGCTGACGCGCCGGCACAGCCCGCTGGTCGTGGCGACCGCGTTGGGCAGCGCGGGTGTCTTGGTCGGCATCATTCAGACCCCGGTGATCAGCCAGTTTTTCGGATGCACACCGTTGGGTCCGGTCGCCTGGTCAGGCGTGATGGGGGCCACGGCGGGAGCCACCGCGATCTCTTGGCTGGCACCCAACTGGCTGAACACGACGATCGGTGTCATCCAGCCCAATGGCGAGCCCGACGGCGAGTGAGACGTCGGCGCCTAGGTCCCCAGTGCCTTGCGGATGACCTTGCCGGCGGGATTGCGCGGAATGCTGTCGACAAGGTGGATGTCTCTGGGCTGTTCGAAACGGGAAACCTTGCCCTTCAGATACTCCCGTAGCGCCGCCACGTCGATGCCCCGCTGAGTGCGAGCAACGACGAACGCGGCCAGTCGTCGCCCGAACTGCTCGTCTGGCACCCGACGACCGCGTTCTCGGCGACATCGGGATGTTCGGCGAGTGCGTTTTCCAGCGCGCGGGGATACACGTTCTCACCGCCCGACACGATCATGTCGTCCTCACCGCCAACGATGTAGAGCCGGCCCGAGTTGTCGAGATAGCCCATATCGCCGGTACTGGTCATCCGGTCGATGACGGTCTTGGCGCCACCGCCGATGTAGCCCTCGGTTGTCAGCTCACCGCCCACGAAGATACGGCCGGTCACGCGCGAGCCTACGGGCCTGCCGGTCTTGTCGAAGATGCGAACCGGACAGCCCGCGACGGGCCGGCCCACCGTATCCGGGGCATGGCGCAGCTCGAAAGGTGTTGCCAAAGGGCCGATCCCGACCTCGGTGGAACCGTAGCCGTTGTAGAGGACGTCGCCGTAAAAATCCATGAACCGGCGCGCCAGGCTGGGATCGAGCCGATCGCCACTGGATATCACGACCTGAAACGCCACGGGATTTCGCGCGCGCACCCGTTGCGGCAGATCCATGATGCGCGCCAGCATGATCGGGACCACACTCGACGCGTCGGCACGCTGCAGCGACGCCTGCGCAAGGGTGGCCTCGGCATCAAAGCGCCGACGGGTCAGGACCTTGCCACCCAGGCTGACGGTGAGCAACAACATTCCGAGTCCCAGGCCATGAAACATCGGTACCGCCACCGCGATTCGCGACCCTACGCGCAAACCGGTGCGCTCGAGGATCGTCATACCTACGCCCACTCCCGAACTCATTCTCAAAGTTCTGTGCTTGCCCTGCAGAAAGCGCGAGTCGGCATTGTTCGAAGAGTGCATCCAATGCGGTCGCCGGGCCTTCATCGTCGGGTCTAGCCGGTGGCGAAGGCCGACTCTGCGGCCGTTGTTATCAACCGCCGATCGCGACGTGTGCGCGTTGCAAGAAGGTTAGGCCCTGCCACTCGGCATCGACCGACAGGCCTCTCTGTGACTCCTGCGAACAATACCGGCGCCCGCCCGAAGCCTGCGCGGTCTGCGGCGACGTGCGAGTGGTCTCCCGACGTCTCGATGACAGCGGAGCTATGTGCAACAAGCGCAACACCGTTGTGCAGCCCTGCTCTGAGTGCGGAACACGCAAGAAGGTCGCAGCACGCCTAGCCACCGGAGAAGCATTGTGCCGCCGGTGTTATGCGAAGCAACCCGCCGCCAGAAGCCAGTGCACCGAGTGCGGGGTGGTCGAACGATTGCATCATCACGGACGATGTACCGAGTGTGCCCGTCGCACGCTGCTGGCTGAACTGCTCAGCCATGACGGTGCGATACAGCCGCACATCTCCCCAGTTCTGGATGCACTGTGGATCGCCCCGGGTTTCATGCACGCCTTCTTTCGAGGGAAGGTTGTTCGCATCATGCCGAAGAAGTACGACGACGAGTTCAAGGCCCGGGCGGTGCGGTTGGTCCCGACCATGCCGAGGCGTACGACACCCGCACGGCCTGCATCACCGCGGTCGCCAAGCGGTTGGGAGTGTCCTATGAAACGCTGCGCCGGTGGGTCAACCAGGCCGAGGTCGACACCGGCCAACGTGACGGGGTGCCCACCGATGCCGCACGTGAGTTGCGCGAACTCAAGCGCAAGAATCGTGAGCTTGAGGAAACCATCGAAATCCTCAAGGCGGCAACAAGTTTCTTCGTGCAGGAGAGCGACCCGCGACACCACTGATCTGTGCGTTCATCGCCGAGCATCGCGCTCGGTTCGGGGTCGCTCCGATCTGCCGCGTGCTCACCGAGCACGGTGTGCCGATCGCCCCGAGAACCTTCTACGCCTGGCTGACCCGTCCCCCGTCAGCGCGGTCCCTGTGGGACACGGTCATCACCGAGGTACTGGCAGGCTACTACGAGCCTGAGAAGGATGGCCGCCGCCCGCCAGAGTCGCTGTACGGCGCGACCAAGATGTGGGCTCATCTGCAACGTCAGGGCATCGCAGTGGCCCGCTGCACCGTCGAACGCCTCATGCGGGCCCACGGCTGGCGTGGGGTCACCCGCCGCAAGAAGGTCCGCACCACCATCGCAGATCCCGCCGCTGCGCGGGCAGCCGATCTGGTCAAACGCCAATTCCGGGTGCCCGCCCCCAACGTGCTGCTGGTCGCGGACTTCACCTACGTCCGCCTATCCAACGGAAATTCGTCTACACCGCGTTCGCCATCGATGCCTACGCCGGCCGGATCGTGGGATGGACCTGCTCTGCCAGCAAAGGGGACCGGTTTGTCCGCCAGGCGATCCGGCACGCGGCCCAACTCCGCCACAGTGAGGGGAAACCGTTGTTGAGCAACACTATTCACCACAGCGACGCCGGGTCTCAGGGCGGATTCAATCGGTTGTCGCAACACTTCGTGATCGTGGAGGTGTTGAATGGTTCGTCGTCAGCATGCAGCAGATCGGGCGATCAGGCCGAAGCGCCGGTCGCCGGGTCATCCGAAGTTCCAGCGCCATGTCGAGGTGGCCTTCTGGGAGCAGATCGCCAAAGGGCTGCTGCCCGAGGAGGCCGCACTGGCTGTCGGGGTGTCGCAGCCGGTTGGAGCACGCTGGTTCCACAACGCTGGCGGCATGGCGCCATTTGACCTGAAGTTCAAGCCCATTGGCCGCTACCTGTCGTTCACTGAGCGAGAGGAGATCGCGCTAAGCCACGAGGCGATCTACCAGTCGCTTTACATCCAGGGACGTGGTGCGCTCAAGCGGGAACTGGTCTGGTGTCTGCGCACCGGACGTGCACTGCGAGCGCCGCGGGAACGATCACGGCGAAAGACCTGGGCCCATGTCACCTCTGAGACGCTGATCAGCCAGCGACCCGCCGAGGCCGAAGACCGCGCGGTTCCGGGCCATTGGGAGGGCGATCTCCTGATCGGTTTGGAGCGCTCGGCGATTGGCACACTGGTCGAACGAAAGACGCGCTTCGCGATGCTGATTCATCTTCCCCGCGAAGAGGGCTACCGGCACAAGGAAACCCTGAAGAACGGCCCGGCCCTGGCCGGCTACGGCGCGCTCACGATGAAAACGCCCTCGCTCAAACCATGTTGACCCTGCCCGATCAACTCGCCCGGTCACTGACCTGGGACTGTGGCAAGGAAATGTCAGCGCACGCCCAGTTCAAGATTGAGACCGGCATCCCCGTCTTTTTCGCTGACCCTCAGTCTCCTTGGCAACGCGGCACGAATGAGAACACCAATCACCTGCTACGCCAGTACTTTCCGAAAGGCACCGATCTCTCGCGGTGGTCGGCAGAGGAGATTGAAGCAGTCGCTCACGCACTGAATACCAGGCCCCGAAAGACACTCGGGTGGAAGACACCCGCCGAAGTATTCAACGAGCAACTACTCTCACTCCAACAAGCCGGTGTTGCATCCACCGGTTGAACCCGGTCAATTTCGATCACGGAAATTCGTCCATGCGTTGTCGCACAACGGGTTGCGTGGATCGATGGGCCGCGTTGGTGCGTGCGGTGACAACGCGGCGATGGAGTCCTTCTTCGCGCTCCTGCAACGCAACGTCCTAGATCGGCAACGCTGGTCCACCCGGGCGGAGTTGCGGCTGGCGATCGTGACCTGGATTGAGCGGACCTACCATCGACGGCGCCGGCAACGCGCCCTGGGCAAGCTCACCCCGATAGAGTTCGAACTGCTCCACAGACCAGTCGCAACCGCGGCCTGATATTCACACCCCGCGAGTCAACTGAACTCGGGGCAGTCCCGGCGATAGCTCCGATGCCACCTGAATCGCCTGTAAGTCTTTACACGGCTGGCCCGGTGCTGGCTGACAGGATCGGTGTCGCCGTCCTGGCTGAGTGTGACTCGTGAATCGCCTGGCCCCGGTGAAGGGTGCTCTTCCCAGGATCTGTCCACTTGGCCGAGGGCGGCGGCGGCGGCCCGGTCTTGCTTCGGTGGCTTGATTAGAAGCCTGCCCGACTCGTTGCCGCGAGTCGTGGCCCGTTACAGGCCTGCCTCGAACTGCTCTTTCCGGGCTGACGCCGCCAACGACGTCGTCTACGGGAAGGAAATCAACGTCGCCATGTCCATCGTCGCAGAGCAGTATGCGTTTGTCATCGGAGTCGATACCCACGCCGCCACTCACTCGTTCGCGCTGATCAACGCCACCAATGGCGGTGTCATCGATCAGGCCGTGTTCCCCACCTCGCCCGCGGGCCTCGACCGTGCCTGCACCTGGATCCTCCGCGGGATCAACGAGAAGCCAACGTTGGTCGTCATCGAAGGCGCGGGTTCCTTCGGCGCTGGCCTGGCCGGGCGGGTTACCCGCAGCGGACTGTCGATCGCCGAGCCGGCGGCGATGCCCGCCGCGCAGCGTCGCGGTGTCGGCAAGACCGATGCCTTGGACGCGGTCCGCGTCGCACGCTCGGTCCTGGGCGTCGACGTCACCCGGTTGCGGCGGCCCCGCGCTACCGGGCAACGGGTGGCGTTGCGTGTCCTGACGGTCGCGCGTGAGGAGATGGTCGCCGAACGCACCCGAGCGATCAACGCCCTCACTGCACTGTTGCGGACAGTGGATCTCGGGCTTGATGTTCGTAAAGCGCTGCCACACAGTCAATTCAAGTCGATCGCAGCCTGGCGTGACCGCAAAGAAGATCCAGTTGTCGCCACCTGCAGGCAGGAAGCGATCCGATTGGCCAAGCGCATCGTCGCCCTCGACGGCGAACTGGTCGCCAACCGCAAGAATCTCGATTCCCTCGTCGAGGATCTCGCCCCGGAGCTGTGCCAACTGCCCGGCGTGGGCTCGGTCGTGGCCGCGTGCGTCCTGACAGCGTGGTCACATCCAGGCCGTGTCCGGTCCGAGGCAGCCTTCGCCGCTCTCGCCGGCACCTGCCCGATACCAGCATCGTCAGGAAAAACCCTGCGGCACAGACTCAACCGTGGTGGAGACCGCAGGCTCAACCGCGCGTTGACCACCGTTGTCATCGTTCGGATGCGCACCCACGCCCCAACCCGCGCCTATGTTGCCCGACGACGCGCAGAAGGCCGAACCACCAAAGAGATCATGCGTTCGCTCAAGCGCTACATCACCCGACAGCTCTACCGAACCCTGGCTGCAGCACATCCGCTGCCCATAACCCCTTGACACGATATAGAAGCATCCCGGAAATGGTGGAGGCTCTGACATGCCCGGGGGGTCATGATGTCGTCAACCAGCCGTCGACTCGCCGAACTGTGGTAGATGATCCGTGCGTTGAAGCGCCGTATTGCCCAACCGTAACCGACCATCGAATCCTCGAGGCGACAACGTCTTTCTTAGCGTTCACCATGCGGACAGGTTTATGCCCCTTGCTGTGGTCCCTGTTGGGCGAAAGCGGATGTCGCGTGGGACGGTCGGTATGTCCGTCGTCGGCGGTCGTCCGCAGCGTGCAGCCGTCGTACCGCGCCGACGCCGGACCTGCTGCCTATCTGGCGGAGAATTGGGGTGCCTTCACTCCGCCGCCCAGGCCCAGCCCCCCGCGCCATGGGACGATCACCTCGGCGCGGTAACACCTACGTCTGAGGGGCCGCCCGCCGCGTCGGTGCAAGCAACATCGGCGTGCCGATCACGAGAACAACCGCACTCAGTCGACGATCGCCGACGAGGTCTGGGCGTAGAGCTCAAGGTGCCGACGCGCGCTTGCGGTCCATGTGCGGCGGTCCGCCAGTGCGACACCGGACGTGATGAGGCGGGTCCGCAGCACCTCGTCGTCGAGGATGTCGCCGACCGCCTGGGCGAGTGCGTCGACATCACCAACGGGGGTCAGCAGTGCGTCACGGCCGGGCACTATCCACTCCCGGAAAACGGGCAGGTCACTCGTCACGACTGGGGTCCCGGCAGCCATGGCTTCCAGTGCGGCGAGGCCGAATCCCTCCTTGACGGACGGGAAGGTGAGCACGTCTGCGGCTGCGTACCAGGCGGCCATCTCGTCCTCGGGGACGGAGCCGAGTTCCATGATGTCGATGCCAAGGGTGAGGCCGAGCGGCGCAACCGTCGCGAGTACCTGCTCGCGATAGGCGCGATGGTCCTGGAAGGAGTGGCCGCCGAGGACCGCAAGCACGGGTGCCGGCGTCCGGGACCGCACCAGCTTGGCGAGAGCCGCCACCAATTTGTCGCTGCCCTTGCGCGGCTCGATACCACCGACTGCCAGCAACATCGGCCGGTCCGTGGCGCCGACTCGGGCCCGGAGGCGCGCCACCATGGCGGGATCGGCGCGGCGGTACCGGGCCACGTCAACGCCGTTGGGCACGACCACCGGCTCCACCCCGTAGTCCGACCTCAGGATGTCCTTCCAGATCTCGCTGACGACAAGGATCTGATCCGGCTCCAGGATTGCCTGAATCTGACAGTTGACGAGGACCTCGGTTTCGAAGTCGTCGACGTGGTGGACGGTGCGGATCACCCTCGCCGGCACTCCGGCGTCGCGAACCCTGGCCGCAGCCCGAGCTGAGATGCAGTCCTGGGTGTGCAGGATGGGGTGGCCGGACACGATCTGGCCGAGC
The DNA here is from genome assembly GCA_963712615.1 of uncultured Actinomycetota bacterium. Classification (GTDB taxonomy): domain Bacteria; phylum Actinomycetota; class Actinomycetes; order Mycobacteriales; family Mycobacteriaceae; genus Mycobacterium. The sequence continues at coordinate 3,871,003 of CAVQIO010000002.1, read as the reverse complement.
CCCACCTCGAGCGCGTCGATGTTGGCGGCGACCTTGTCCTCCAGATCCCCGGTGACTGTGGGTGCGGGCACGATGTGGGTCGGCGCCTGCACCGGGCGGAAGAAGCCAGCGGTGGGATCGCCGAGGCCGACGATCAGGACGTCCTGGCCGAGGGCGTGCATGGCTTCCCCGAGTGCCAGCGTGTGGGCGACGCCGCCACGCGGACGGGTGCTGTAGGTGACCAGTGCGACGGGCGGGGTCGCGAAGCGATCTGGCATCAGGTTTCCTCTGCGAGCTCGGGACGCCGGCCGGCGATTGCGGCCGCGGCGTAGGCCGCCCTGGCCGCGGTCTCGGTGACGATACAACCGATGCCTTCGAGCATCGCCCGTTGCCGGCGGTAGTCCTGCGGGTCGGAGTCGGAGCCAAGGACGTAGGCGACTACCTGCGGGCCGCCGTCAGCCATCAGCTCGGCAAGGACGGGCAAGAGCTCTCCGGCTGGATCCAGGTGGGAGCCGTGGCCGAGCACGACGTCGAGCAGGACGACCGCAACCTCGGCATCGCGTCCCTCCACGCGCATCAGGTCGATGCGCGAGGACGGATCGATCATCGGGTGGGGGCGGCCGACGGTGTACTCCTCTGCCCCGAGGTCGAGCAGGACGTGAGCGCCCGCGGGTGCCGGCAATGTGTGTTCGTGGACCAGCGGCTCATTGGAGTAAACGGCGCCGAGGAGTTCGCCGATGATCAGCTGGGCCTCATAACAGAGGGTGCCCCCGGAGAAGTACCCGCGGACAGTCCGGCGCGTGGGATCGATGTCTGGAAGGCACCGCGCCACACGTGCGCTCAGACCGGTCGAGGGCGTCGCCGGCGTGGTGCCGGCGAGTCGCGCCGCCGTGAGCGCACCTTCCTCCAGCGTCCGGGCGAGGTGGACCGTACCGACGCCGTCCAGCTCGGCCACCCCGAGGAAGGTGGCCACCGCGGGCGTCGACGCACATTCGGCGAGGACCTCGCGGGCCACCGCCTCGTCCGGCGGTTTGGACACGAGGAGGATCGCCGTTGTCTCGGGGTCGGCCTCGAGGGCACGCACCGCGGCCTTGGCCATCCGGCCGCCGATGTCGGCGGACAGGTCTCGCCCGCCGACCCCGATGACGTGCGAGACCCCGACGCCCCACCGATCGAGCAGCGCCGACACCTCCTGCGCGCCGGTGCCGGCCGCCGCGACCACCCCGACCGGCCCGCTACGCACCTGGTTGGCGAAGCCGAGCCCGGTGCCGGAGAGGATCGCGGTACCGGCGCCCGGCCCCATGACGAGCAGCCCGAGACCGTTGGCGCGATCCTTGAGCTCGGCCTCCTCCTCGAGGGGGACGTTGTCGCTGAAGAGCAGCACATGCATCCCACATGTCAGCGCGTGGTGCGCCTCGAGCGCGGCGTAGTCACCAGCGACCGAAACGATGGCGACGTTGGCGCCAGGCAGTTGCGCGGCCGCCTGGGTCAGGGTGCGCGGGCCCGAGCCCTGCGGGACATCCGCGGCCTCTTCCGCAGCGAACGCCGCTTCGGCGCCTGCGTCCAGCGCCGCGCCCGCCGACAGCTCGTCGGCGGCCAGCACGGCCAGGACGAGCTCGTTGGATCCGAGCCCGTCGAGGACGTCCCCACCGAACCCCTTGGCGGCGAGGGTCTCAAGTCCCGCCGGGGTCGCCATGACGGCCCCGGCCCAGGAGACGTCCGCGACCTTGGACATCGCGGACGTCGCCACCAGGAGCCGGAGGGAGTCACAGTAGGTGTCCTTGACCACCCGGGTCTGCGCAATCTCGGTCATGCCCGGAGCGATGTCGGCGCTCATGCGGGGCTCATCACGGACGACGTGACGATCCGCGTCCCCGTCGAGGCCGCAGGGTCCAGGGCATCGAGGAGGTGCTCGGCCGACGTGATTACCGTCGTCCCGCCACTCGACTTGACGAAGTCGATGGCGGCCCGCACCTTGGGCCCCATGCTGCCTGCCGGGAACTGGCCCTCGTCGAGGTACTTCTCGGCGAGGTCGATGGGCATCTGGCGGACCACCCGTGCCTGCGGTGTACCAAAGTCGATCGACACGGCATCGACTCCCGTGACGAGGATCAGGGCGTCGGCCTTGAGTGAGCCGGCAATGCGGGCCGCGGTCGTGTCTTTGTCGATCACGGCCTCGACGCCGCGATACCGGCCGGACGCGTCGGTCGTGACCGCCACCCCGCCGCCACCCCCGGCCAGCACGACCCGCCCGTCCGCGAGGAGTGCCGCGACGGCCGCATCCTCGAGAAGCCGACCGGGGCGCGGCGACGGCACGACCCGGCGGTACCCGCGACCGGCATCCTCCCGCATGATCCAGCCACGCTCGGCGGCGAGCGCGGCGGACTGGTCGGCGGAGAAGAACGGACCGATCGGCTTGGTCGGCGTCTCGAACGCCGGGTCGCCCGGATCGACGGTCATGTGGGAGACGACCGCCACCGCGCTGCCCGGACCGAGGATGCTGTCGATCGTGAGCACTAGTATGCTGCCGAGCTGGCCTTGAGACATTGCGCCAAGGGAATGCAACGGCTGTGCAGGCACCAGGCTGAGCCCGCCCTCCTGCTGGATCGCGAGGTTGCCCACCTGCGGGCCGTTGCCGTGCACGACGACTACCCGCCAACCGGATCGGCACAGATCGGCTACGCCGGCAGCCACCCGGGCGGCGTTGGCGCCGATCTGCTCCGGCGTGCCCTCCTGGTCCTCTCGCGTGAGGGCGTTGCCGCCCACCGCCACTACCGCGATGCCTCTCATGAGCCGTCCTCGTCTACATATCCGATAGAAGATGCTTCGTTCATCATAGTAAACCGACTTGCGAGGATAATTAACGATCATGCCGAAGAATGTGTCCGATCAGACTGAACCGCCGGACTCGAAAGCTTCCGGCCAACCGTCGCTCGGGATGCTCGTCCAACAGTGGCGAGCCGCGGCGGACCAAGTCTTCACCGCAGCCCTCAGCGACCCCGAGGCCTATATCCGCGCCACCCGTCTCGCCGGGGCAGTCGCCGCCCACCTGCAGACCCTGGGGCGTGGCGCCGCACCGTTGATCTCGGCGTGGAGCAGGCACCGCGAAATCATGCTCCGGGTCACAGCCGACGACGACCTGTTGACCACCGAGGGAATTGACGTGACGGCCGTCGCAGCTGCCGCATTCGCCATGCGCCACCGCGAGGTCGCGCATGAGATAGCCGTCGACGCACGCCGGGATGCGATCTCACACCTCCCCTTGACCGCCTGGTCGGTGCTCGAAGAGCACGGCTACGCGCACGGGGACCCGTTCGTCCCCTACCGCCGGGTTGAGGTACACCCGGCGACCGGTCGCGTGATCCTCGTCACAACGGCGCCGGACGAGAGCTACAGCGCATGCACGCACCACGTCGAGGTACTCGCCCTCGACGTCCCGACCGGCGAGGTCACCGCTGCGGTAGATGCCGACGGTCAGAACCTCGTCCAGCAGTTCGCGTCGGCGTCCGAGCGGGAAGCGCATGTGACCGAACTCAAGGCCCAGAACCCCTCGGGCACCGGGTTGCCCGGGTCGGCGGTTGATTAGCTTCCAGTGCCCATTGCCACACGATGAATTTTTCCTATAGTAGATGGGACGTAGAGTGCCTAGCGGTGGATGTGTCTAGTAGGAGACAGGTCCAAGTGGTGCGGGCCGCCGACCCGCACCGTCACTCCGGCCCAGCGAGGAGCCAAATCGTGACTGACACAGTCGAGAACGCCCACACACTCGACGCCTCTGGTGTCGCCGCGCTGATCGCCGAGTTGCAGACGGACGGTCTGCGGTCCGAGATCTCGATCGACTCCCGCGTCGGCGGGGCCGGCCCTGCTGACGCGGGGATGCTCTGGATCGACGGCGCCCCCGCCACGGTGCCCACGACGGCTTCCTACGTTGCGGACTCGCCCTATGTGCTCCGGCAGGAGGATGACGGCTTCGGCATCTACCGCGGTGACACCCGACTGGCGGACGCGACGCTCGCCCCGAGACCCAAGTACTACGACTTGACCACCGCTGACGGTATCCCGTACTCCAAGATTGCGCTGATGCACCTGGACTCGATGGCGAGCACCGTCCTGCAGACCTGCGCCTATTGGGGCAACTCCGACCAGTGCACGTTCTGCGGAATCGGGGTGAGCCTCGCTGGAGGTCGCACCATCGCCAAGAAGACCCCGGCGATGCTCGCTGAGGTTTCCGTCGCAGCCCGTGACCTCGACGGCGCCGTCGACGCGACGCTCACGACCGGGAGCACCGCGACCCCTGATCGGGGCGCGCTGTATGTCGGGACCTGTGCTCACGCGGTCAAAGAGGCCTCGGGCCTGCCCGTCCAAGTCCAGTTCGAGCCGCCTGCCGACCTCGACGTCATCGACCGCGTGCGCGACCTCGGCGCGGACTCGGTGGGAATTCACGTCGAGACTTTCGACCCGGCGGTGCTGGCGCGGGTCGCGCCGGGCAAGGCCCGCTGGGGCATCGACGCCTACTTCGCGGCCTGGGAGCGTGCGGTCAAGGCATTCGGCGAGGGCCAGGTGTCGACCTACGTCATCCTCGGCATGGGCGAGGATGCGCAGATGACCGTCGAGGGCTGCAAGCGCGCGGTGGACCTTGGGGTTTATCCGTTCATCGTGCCGCTACGGCCCGTCCCGGGCAGCCTGATGCAGGACCAGCTGCCGCCGTCGCGTGACTACGTCGAGAGCATCAACCGCCAGGTCGTTCCCTACATGCTGGCGCGGGGCCTCAGTGCGACCGGAGTGCTGGCGGGCTGCGCCCGTTGTCAGGCCTGCTCAGCGATGGGCGCGCTCGAGCGCGCCACGAATATGGAAACCGGAGGTGTGGGACCCAATGGACGTCGTTCTCTCCCGCTCTTCGTCTGACCTCTTGGGCCACGACCTCACCTGTCGCTCAGTAGAGTCGGCGGCCGAGGCCGCGGTCCACGCCGTAATCCGCCATGCCGTCTTCGTCCAGGAGCAGGGGCTCTTCGACGGTACCGATCGCGACGGATTCGACACCGACCCGACCGTCCAGCACGTCGTCGGATACGTCGGCGACGTACCGGCCGGGACGGTCCGCCTGTACCGCCTGCCCTCCGATGACCGGGGTGAGCGCCTGTGGAAGGGCGACCGCCTCGCAGTGCTGCCCGGGTATCGGCACGTCGGGCTCGGCGGGCCATTGGTGCGCTACGCCGTCACCACCGCTGGAGCGGCCGGGGGCGACCAGATGATCGCCTACGTCCAGCTCACCAACGTCGCCTTCTTCGGGCACCTCGGCTGGTCACTTGTCGGCGAGCCATTCACCTATGTCGGCCAGCCGCACCAACAGATGAGCATCGATCTCAGGTGACGACGGCAATGACGGGGTCGCGGGCCGGCTCACCGCCTGAGTCGCGTCACCGACTCGCGGGCCAGGTCGAAGACCACCGCGGATGCGGACTCGGTGGCAATCCGGACCTCACCCGTGTCGTCGAGGGTGCCTATCCGCGCGGCCGTCAGTCCCCGGGCCGCAAAGCGGTCCACGCACTCCTCGACCCGATCCGCGGGGACGGTCAGCATGAACACCAGGCACGGAAAGCAGGAGAGCCAGTCCTGCATGGACACCCCGGTCGGCACCGGCAGCAGGTCGAGATCCACCACGACCCCGAGCCGGTTGGCTTCGAGCAGCATAGCCAAGGAGCCGATCAGCCCGGCCATGCTGACGTCCTTGGCGGCCACGGCGGCGCCACTCTCGGCCACGTCCGCGAGCACCCGGACGTCACCGGCCAGCCGGCCCTCGCGTTCGTCGAAAGACGGAAAGAACATGAAGTCCTCCCGCATCCGGCCCTCGACGCAGCCGGCGAGCAGCAACGCCTGCCCTGGCGCCGTCCGGGTCGCCGACAGCACCGTCTCGGCTGCCCCGAGTCCGAAGGCCGACAGGGTCGGCGGGTCTTGAGTCTCGGTGAGGTGGCCGCCGACAATGGGCACGTCGTAGGCATTGCTCGCCCACTTGAGCCCTTCGAGGATTTGCCTAGTGACGTCGCGGGGCCCCGTCACCGTGTCGACGATCGCAAGCGGTCGCGCACCCATGGCGGCCAGGTCATTGACATTGGCCAGCACCGCCGATACCCCAGCGCCATACGGATCATGGGATACAAAACTGGGCAGCATCGCCTCGCCGCCGACGATGAGGTTGCGGCCCCGATCGACCACCACGGCGCCGTCGTCGCCGGGACCCGCCCACCAGTCGCCGCCGCCGAACACGTCGGCGACGACGCCGATCGAGCTCTTCGCCACGACGCCGGGGAGACTGCGCACGTGCTGGGCCAGCGCATCGAGATCGATTGGGGCAGTGGACATTACGCACTCTTTCCAGACGAGGTGCAGCGACGACCGCGGCCAACGAAGAGCGCCACGATAGTGAGGACGAACCTGCCATGACAGGACGCGGCATTCACCATAGTCACAGTTGGCAGTCGCCCCCAACGGCACGGCCCGACTTCATAACCCTGCCTGAACGGACCTCGAAACCGCGCCGGACTGGCATCTCGCATGTCGTGGACAACGGCATCTCCCTAGCCGAGACGGAACAGCGACTCGCCGCCGCTTCCGACGTGATCGACATCTGGAAGTTCGGTTGGGGCACGGCATATATCGACCCGTCGGTCGAAGCCAAGCTCGATCTGCTGGCCGAGCACGGCGTGCTGGCATGCCCGGGCGGCACGCTGCTGGAGATCGCCTGGCGGCAGGGCGTGGCCGGCCAGTTCCTGGACTGGGCCGAGGCGACGGGCTTCCCGGCCATCGAGATCTCTTGCGGCTCTGTGGCAATGACTCGCGACGTCAAGGACACGCTGATCGACACGGCGGTCAAGCGGTTCACAGTGCTGACCGAGATCGGGCGCAAGGACCCGACCGAGCCGGTTTCCGCCGCCCAATGGGCCCGCGACGCCGCCGCTGACCTCGCCGCCGGAGCGCACTGGGTCGTCACCGAAGGCCGGGAGAGCGGAACGGTCGGACTGTTCACCGCCCAGGGTGACATCCGCCGGACCGTCGTCGATGCCGTAGTGGCGAGCGTCGGACCGGACGTCGTGCTGTTCGAGGCACCGCAGCGCGCCCAACAAGCCTGGCTCATCCAGCATTTCGGGCCCAACGTCAACCTCGGCAACATCAGCGCGGGCGATGCCCTTTCCGTCGAGACCCTGCGTCTCGGCCTGCGATCCGACACGATGGACGCGCCCTCCGTCACCGGCTCCCCGGAACGACCGTCGCCGCCCCAGGGTGATCCCTCGTGATTCCGCACCAATACCGCACCGTTGCCTTCACCGACGTCGAAATCGACCTCGACGATCAGACGCTGCGGGAGTTCTTCCTGAGCCGTCAGGTGTATCGACGCACCCGGTTCGTGGTCGCCCGGCGCGGCAGTGAGATCGCCGTCGTCGAGCTGGTGAAGACCGCCGAGGACGACCTGTTCGTCGACGTCGCGGAGGTCCGGATGTTGGCCCGCCCCGACGAGACGATCCTCGTCGTGCGGCCCGACATCGATACCGCCGTGCCCAGCCTCCTGGCCCGGGTGGCGGCCGATGCACCCGACGGGATCCGCTGCGTCGTCGTACGGGGGCGCTACGAGCACATCAACTTCATCCTCGATGGCGCGCCGCGGCGGATTCATGTCCTCGACGTCGCGCCGCCGTGGCCGGCCAAACTCGTCGACCAGGTCCAGCGAGTCGTCGACACGGCCGAGGACCTGCCCGCGACGGCGTGCGTGCCCCAGGTCGTCGACCTCGAGGATCTCGCCGCGGCCGCCCCTGCCGGGCACTACCTGCTGCCCTGCCGCGGAGGTGGCATGTCGGTGCCGGGCGCGATCATCTCCTACCTCGACGAGGTGCCCCCGGAGGGCGACTGGATTCTGCTGGGCTGCGCCCGTTCCAGGGCCATCCACGACCACTTCTATCCGGACCGGGCCACCACCGTGCGCCAGGTCGATACCTGCCCGATCCACCTGGCGACGACGCTGCCGTTGCCGCCGGGCGAGGCGCGCCTGACCAAATGCTGCCTGCTCGAGGAGCACATCGAGACCCGCGGTGACACGGTCGTCGTCCCGTGGGGCTCCTCGTTTTCCCTTGTCGCGCAGGGTCTCGCGGTCGCGTCCGACCTCGCTGACCAACTCAACGCCGAGTCGCTCGACCGAACCGCCGGAAAGGAGCCCGAGTGAGCGCCCGGATCACCGACTCGCTGAGCTACGCCCACTTGTGGGGCACGCCTGAGCTCCGGTCCGTCTTCGAGGAGACCGAGCGCCTGCAGGGCTGGCTCGACGTCCTGGCCGCACTCGCGAGGGCGCAGGCCGCGGAGGGCCTCATTCCCGCCGAGTCGGCGGAGGTGATCACACGGGAGGCCCGCGTCGAAAGGCTCGACCTGGCGCGGGTCGCCGAAGGCACCCGTGCGACCGGCCACTCGACGCTGGGACTCATCCACGAGCTGCGCCGGGTGCTACCGGAGTCGGCACGAGCCCACATCTACGTCGGCGCCACCGTGCAGGACGTGACCGACACGTGGACCGCAGTGGCGATGCGGACGGCTGGTTGCATCGCCTGGCGGGACTTGCGCGCGATCGAGGCCACCCTCATCGAGCTGGCGACCCGGCACCGCGACACCCTCATCGCGGGGCGGACGCACGGGCAGCCCGGCGCCCCAACCACTTTCGGCTGGAAGGTGGCGTCCTGGGCAGATGAGATCCGGCGCCATCTGGACCGGCTCCACGAGGGCTCGCGGCGATGGCTGGTGGCTCAGCTCGGTGGAGGTCTCGGCACCCTCGTCGACTTCGGCGAGCAGCGACTCGCCGTCCGGGCCCGCTTCGCAGCGGACCTCGGGCTCGGCGACCCTGGCATCTCCTGGCTCAGCTCCCGCGACCGCATCGCCGAGTTCGGCAGCGTCCTCACGATGGTCACCGGCACTCTCGCCCGGATCGGCGGCGAGGTCTATGAGCTGCAGCGACCCGAGATCGGCGAGCTCGGCGAGCCGCGGCCGGCCGGGGCCGTCGGCAGCATCACGATGCATCACAAGCGCAATCCCGAGGGCAGCGAGCACCTTGATACCCTGGCCCGCCTCGCGCGGGCCAGTTGCGGCGTCCTGATGGAGTCACTGGTCAGCGCACACGAACGCGACGGGCGCGCCTGGAAGGCAGAGTGGGTGGCCTTGCCGGAGGTGTGTTTGCTGACCGGGGCGGCCTTGTCGATCGGCCGCGATCTCCTGGACGGCCTCGAGGTCAATGTGGACCGGATGGCGGCCAACGTCGGCACCTACCTCGGTGCCACACAGAACCCGTCCGACACGGGGGCAGCCGGAGCGATGGTCGATTTCGTGGTCGATCGGGCCCGGCGAGCCCAGGCCGAGGAGGCGACCACATGGCCGTGACCACCGCGGTCGCCGTCCGACTCGCCCGGCGCTTCGAGCTGGCTGCGCTGCCCACCCCGCTGCACGAGACCCCGCGCCTGGCGAAGGCCATCGGCCTACGCGGTCGTCTGCTCGTCAAGCGCGACGACCTGACCGGTTTCGCCGTCGCGGGCAACAAGGCCAGGCCGCTGGAATTCCTTGTCGCGGAGGCGTTGGAGCGCGGCGCCGACGTCCTCGTCACCGGAGGCGCACCGGCATCGAACTACTGTCAGGCCGCCGCCGCGGCCGCCGCCTTCGCCGGCCTGGACTGTGTCCTCGTCTACGCCGGCTCGCCGGGGACGGCGGCCGGAGTCTCCGACGTGCACCCCAACCGTGCGGCCGCGTCGCATTGGGGGGCCGAGATCAGGTGGACAGGCGACCAGGACCGGGCGTCGGTCGATGAGGGGATCGAGCGCGTCGCGGACGAGCTGTCCCGGGCCGGCCGCACGCCTTTTGCCACTCCTCGCGGCGGCGCGACCGCGGTCGGCACCCTCGGCTTCCACCTCGCCGCGCGCGAACTGCACGACCAGCTGGCCGGACCGGCGATCGTCGTCGTGGCGGTGGGTTCGGGAGGGACGATCGCGGGCCTGGTATCCGGGGCGGCCGCACTCGGGGACGACCTGCGGATCCGGGGCGCCGCGGTGAGCCGGCCGCCGGACGAGACCCGCGAGCGCGTGCTCCGACTGGCCTGCGGGTGCTCTGACCTTCTCGGCACCCGACCGCCCGAGACCACAGACGTCGTGATCGAGGACGCCCGCGGTGCCGGCCACGGGATCCCTTCCGCGGAGGGGGAGCAGGCGGCGGCGATCGCACTGCGCACCGCCGGACTCGTGCTCGACCCGGTGTATACGGCCAAGGCCCTCGGTGCCCTGCCGCGCATCCTCCGCGAACAGCGCGAGGACCCCGACCTGACCACTGTTTTCTGGCACACCGGGGGGCTGCTCGACGCGGTCGCCGGATGGGAGCGATCATGACCCACGACGGACTGCCGTCCGCCCCGTCGCAACATCATGCCGGCGGGCTGGACCGACTGGGACCCCCGCTCGGCGGGCCGGCCCAGGAGCTGATCGACAGCGGTTTCGAGCTGGAGAACGCCGACGCTCCACTGCTGCACGCCGGCCTCAACCTGGCCGATCTGGCGCACGTCATCGACCTGCACGAGCGCGGCGTCATCCCCGGTGCCGCGGCACGGCAGATCGTGCGGGTCGTTCTTCGGGCGACGCGCACCCCGGCCGAGGACTTCCCGTACAACCCGGCCTTCGGCGAGCCCTACAACTCCCGCGAACGCTACTTCACCTCCCAGATCGGCGACGACGCCGGCTGGCTCCACGCGGGTCGCCCCCGACGCGAGGCCGTGCGAATCGCCTTGCGGCTCAACGTCCGCAGCCTTCTCGAAGACGTGGTCGAGGCCGCCGCGGAACTGGCCCTCGCCATCGCGGAAGTGGCGGGGGCGCACAGCCGCACCTGGCTGCCGGACCAGACCTACCTCCAGCACGCCCAGCCCTCGACGTTCGGCCACTACCTCCTGAGCTTCGCCTACCCCGTCCTGCGCGACGCGGAGCGCCTGATCGACGCGTTCACCTGGGTCAACACCAGCCCGGGCGGTGCCGGCTGCGTCAACGGTAGCCGGCTGCTCGAGGACCGCACGCGGGTCGCCCGACTGCTCGGATTCGACGGCGTCATCGAACACACCCGAGACGCGATGTGGCAGATCGATGGCCTCATCGCCGCCTTGTCGAATGCCTCGAGCCTGCTCACCACGCAGAGCAAGCTGGCAGAGGACCTTGAGATCTGGGCGAGCAACGAGTTCGACTACGTGACGATCGCCGACGGCTACAGCCGCTCTTCGGTCCTCATGCCACAGAAGCGCAACCCGTACGCCCTATCGATCATTCGCGGAGCGTCCGGCACCCTGATCGGCCGCCTCACCGGCTTTCTCGCCGTCAGCAAGAGCCCGTCCGCCCGCAGTGACAACCTGATCTACGCGTACGGGGAGATCCCGCGCGCGCTCGACCTTGCCCTGCGCACGACCCGTCTCACTGCGGGTGTCATCCGAACCCTTACGGTCAACGCCGACCAGATGTGGGCCGCGCTCGAGGCCGGGTTCTGTCAGGCCACCGACCTGGCCGAGTACGTAATGCAGACTTGTCGCGTCGACTACCGGACCGCCTATCAGGTTGTCGGCATCGCGGTCCGCCACGCCAGCCGTGACGGTTTGCGCGGCATCGACCTCGACGGCAAGCGGATCGATGCCGCCGCCCGGGAGTACTCCGGCCTGTCCCTCGGCCTCGCCGACGCGGACCTTACCGAGATCCTGGACCCGAGACGCATCGTGGAGAGCCGCGTCCTGGCCGGCGGCGCCGCACCCCCGGTTGTGGAGGCGATGACCCACGACTGCGCCGCCGCCGCGACCGACCTGCGTGACCGGGCCAGGGCGTTGCGGCAATCCTTCCAGCAGGCCGAGGCAGATCTGCTCGCCGAGGCAGAAACCTTCATCACCCACGGAGACGATCATGACCATGGCAACTAAACCAACTCATACCCCGGTGCAACTCCCGCGTGAAGTCAACGTTGCGAACGTGGGGCTCGGCCTTTTCGCCGATGCCGTTGCACAGCAAGGGCGCCCGGTCGTGCAGGTGGACTGGCGAATCCCCGGCGGTGGTGACGCCGAGGTCGTCGCGGCTCTCCGTCGGACGTTCGGGCCCCACGCCGACATGATCGACCGGGCCAACGCCGAGGTTTTCCACCGACTCGACCGCGGCGCCCCCCAACTCGTCGATGTGCAGACGGCCCGCGACGTCGTCCCCGTCCTCGCCACGGGACAGGTCCTGCTGCACTGCGGACCCCGCATCGACATCGGCCGTGTCACTGACCCATTGCGCCGCTCGATGCGGGCCGCGATCTGCGCGGAGGGCTGGGCCGAGACACCGGCCGCAGCCGACCGTCTGCTGGTCGACGGGACGGTACGGCTCGAGCCGGCCAACCTGCACGGTGTCGTGGTCCCCATGGCCACCTCGATGGGGCCGAGCACACCCGTATGGGTGGTGGAGCTCGCCGACGCCGGCATCCGCACCTACGCGCCGATTACTCAGGGATCGGGTGATGTCGCGTGGTTTGGGCGCGATTCCCCCGGCGCCATCGACCGACTGGTGCTGCTGCGGGAGGCGTGCGGCCCGGTCCTCGCCGCGGCCGTGCGCGCCCATGGCCCCCTCGACGTCATGTCGCTGGCGGCCCAGGCGGTCGCCATGGGCGACGACGTCCACGTCCGCACCCAGGCCGCGACCAACCTGCTCCTGCGCAATCTGCTCCCCCACCTCGTAGCGGGAGAGCACCCGCGCCGGGTCGAGGTCGCCGCCTTCCTCACCGGCAACTACCTGCTCTTCCTAACACTGGCCATGGCCTCGGCCCGGGCGCTGACGACGTGGGCCGCCCAGGTCGAGAACAGCTCCGTCGTGATCGGCATGTCCCGCAACGGCACAGACTTCGCGGCCTGGCTTGCCGGACCCGATGCGGAGTGGCACCTAGCGCCGTCGCCGATGGTCGGGCGGGCCCTCTACCAACCCGGTCGCAGCGAATCCGAGGCAGCACCGGACATTGGCGACAGCTCCGTGCTCGAGCTCGTCGGTCTCGGCGGGGCGTGTGCGGCAGGCTCGCCGGCGGTCGCGCAGATCGTGGGTGGCGCGATGGCCAACGCGGCCGAGCTCACCGAGGCACTCGACGCCGTGTGCGTCGGCAACTCCGGTCGCTTCATGATCCCGTTCTGGGGCATGAAGGGCTCCCCCGTCGGAGTCGACGTGCGACGCGTCGTCGAGCTCGGCATCACGCCCAGCGTCACCACGGGGATTCTGGACAACTCCGGCGGCACCGGCCAGGTGGGGGCGGGCGTGGCCGAAGCGCCGCTGCAGGTCTTCGTCGACGCACTCCTTGCCCTGGACGCCCGACTCAGCGGTACCACACGGTAGCCGCGCGACGGCCGGGCCGCCTCAGGTCTCGGCGACCTGGATGACCGGCGGGTGCGCCAGCGTGTTCGATACGTAGCAGACGCGCCTGGCCGGCTCCAGGAGCGGCTCGAGCCGGTGCGCCGGCAGCGATGTCGCGACCGTCAGACGCAGCTGGGAGAAGCTCTGCCCGGCGTAGAACCCGACCGCTGACACGGACAGGTCCGGCAATTCGAAGCTGCGCTTGCGGGCACACCACGCGAGGGCGAGTGCGTAGCACGACGCGAGCGAGCCAAGGAAGTACTCGGTGGGCATCGGCCCCGTGAACGTGCCGCCCGCATCCTCTGGCTCATCGACGGTGAAGCTGAACGGCCCGGCCGTGACGGTGGCCTTCCAGCCGCCCTCCCAGCGTGCGACGACGGCATCGGACGGTCCGGATCGCGTCATGACGCGTGCCCTCCCGAAGATGCACATGGTCGCCGGACCCCGGCCGCTGCCGGGGTCCGGCGACCACCAGGTCTCAGCCGTAGAGACGGTCGAAGTTGTCGTGGAAGATGAGGTCGGCGATCTCACGGCCACCGGCCGCGTCGATCATCCGGTGGTACTCACCCTCGAAATCGCCCCATGGTTGGTCGGTGGCGAACAGCACTCGGTCTCCGCCGATTCCGCGCTTGTCGATCTCATTGGCGAGCCAGTTGGGGGCGAACCCGATGGCCCACGTCAGGTCCGTGTAGACCTTCTTCCCGGACTCGATCCAGTCGAAGAACCGGCCGCCGATGAGCTTGATGTGACCGCTCATGCCGCCACCGAAGTGGACGAGATGGATCGGTGTCTCGTCGGCGTAGCGTTCGACCAGCAGCCCGATCTTGTCGATGTCCGACGCGGCTCCCGGTGAGGTGTGGATGTGGACGATGAGGTTCTTGTCCTTGGCCACCGCGAACACCTTGTCCAGCTCGGTCAGGCAGTCCGGGTCGTCGGCCCCGCCGCCCAGCAGGAAGCTGAGCTTGAGTGCCTTGACGCCGCGCTCGCCGGCGAGCGCGAGCGCCTTGTCGGTGTACTCCGCATCCTGCGGCCGCGGGGACACCCACAGCGCTGCGCTGAGTCGGTCACTCTTACCGACCGCGTCGAGGACGACCTCGTTCAAGGCGAACGACTGGCTCGGGTCGGGGACACCGTAGTTGGGTATCACCAGGGCGCGTTCGGTGCCCTCGGCGTCGAGGTCGGCCAGGAGCTCCTCGACCGTGGCGCGGGCCCGCTGGTCCGGGTTGACCGGCGGGCCGCCGTAGAAGGGGAACGCCGGGAGTACCCCGAGGTGGCGGTGCGCGTCCGCGTGGCGGGCGGGCGGCTTGGCCATCACACGGTCCAGGTGTTGAGCTGGAAGTGCCCCTCTTGCCACGCCGTCAGAGCCGCGTCCAGCACGTCGAGCGGACTGAAGGCCTTGACGCCAGGGATCAGGTCGTCTTCACGCATGCCGTAGAGCGCGCCCATGGCGAACCGGCAGGCATAGATGGTGGCGCCCTCGTCGAGCAGGACCTTGAGCTGCCTGTTGACGGCGAGGTTGCCGGGGAAGCCCTCGGTCCCGACGGCCGGGTAGCCACGGCCGGCGGCCGCGAGCAGCACAGCCGGCCCGTAGAGGACGATCGTGAGCTTGAATCCCTTGCGCTGCAACCGCGTTGATGTCATCAGGTTGACCAGCGAGACCGATCCCTCAAAGGGGACGGAGTGAATGAAGACGGTGGCCGACTGCCCCTCGCTGGCCTTGATATCCGGAAAGATCTTCTCGCTGGTATCCCAGTTGACGTCGCCGTCCTTGGGGGTCGCTACAGATACCGTCTGGGTGGACATACTCTCTCCTTCGTCGTGTGCACTACTGGCAATGCGTTCTAGCTGTACTTCTCCCGTGGAGATCAGACCGCAGGCCCTCGGGAGGGCGGCTGGCTCTTCCACTCCTTTTGGTGGCTGCCCGGCATGCGGGCGATGACCGCGTCCCGCAACTTCGGCGGAAGGCGGTGGAAAACCGGCACGTAGACGCGGCGCCAGAAGATCTCGACGCCCTTGGGCGGAAGTGGCCGCCGCATACCAAGCCGGCTCCCGATCTTGTCCTCAGCGTCGATCATCAGGTAGTGCTCCGACGTTGAGCGCACCCACCGAGTCAGGCTCATGTCAGCTCCTAAAGTTTGGCCAGAGCGTCCTGGGCAGCGAGCGCTATGGGCTCGTTGAGGGCTCCGATGGGTGGGCTGTAGACGTTCTCCATGGTCGCCAGGTCGTGCAGTGTGATGCCCACCCGCACGGCCATGGCCAGGAAGTCGGCACGTTCCTTGATCCCCTCGCCGCCGACCATCTGGGCGCCGATGAGACGCAGGTGCTCGGGTTCGGCGAGCAGCTTGACGTGTACCGGCTTGACGTCCGGGTAGTAGCGAGCGCGTGAGATGCCCTGTGCCCGGCCGACGACGAATGGTTTACCCAGTGCGGTGGCCAGGGTCTCGCTGAAGGAGACCCCACCGACTATCCACTTGCCGGCCGCCATGCCCCACGGGACGTAGACCGCCTGGTACTCACGCCGGCCACCCGCCGCGTTGACGCCGGCGACCTTGCCCTGCGCGTAGGCGTGGCTGCCGGAGAGACCCTGGATGGGGACGTTGGAGACGCCGTGTGGGATCTCCGCGCAGTCGCCCGCGGCGTAGACGTCTGGGATGGAAGTGCGCATCCGGCCGTCGACGATGATGCCGCCGCTCATACCGGTCTTGACCCCGGCGGCCGTGGCGAGCCGGGTATTGGCCGTCTTCTCGGTGGCAACGACGGCGAGGTCGGCGGCGATCTCGCCTGCGGTAGTCGCTACGGCGCTGAGTTTGCCGTTGCTACCGACAAACTCGGTGACCTTGGTGTTGAAGTGGAGGTGAGCCCCCATCTCCTCCCAGGAGTCCTCGATCGGCTTGGCGATGTCAGGGTCCGTTGCCATCGACAGCGCCCACGGCGCGGGGTCCACCAGATGGGTCTCGATCCCGCGGTGGGCCAAGGCCGTCACCATCTCCGCGCCCAGCGGGGTGGCCTCGTCCACGACTGCCGCCTTGACGGTGTCGAGGACCTTGTCCCACTCCATGGCCTGGCGAATGTTCTTGACGTAATAGAGTCCCTGCAGCCCACCGCCAGGGACTTGGGGGTCGGCGTAGGTGAAACCCGTCGCGACGACGACCGCGTCGTAGCGCTCGACAGTGCCGGTCGAGGTCGTCACCGTCTTGGCTTTCGTATCGATGCTCGCGACCTGGGTCTCGTAGCGAATGTCGATGCCCTGGTCGACGTACTGCTGCTTGGTCGCCATGAAGAGCGACTCGAAGCTCGCGATCTCCCTGCCGTGCACGTAGGGAATGCCGCACGGACTGTAGGCGGCATCCTCGTACTCGCTGAACACGATGATTTCCGCGTCTCGGTCCGTGCCCTTGGCCGCTCCGGCAGCGCCCATTCCAGCGGCACCGCCGCCCACTACTACGATTCGCCTAGCCATCCGCTCGCTCTCCAAAGGAATCACACGATATTCAACATGCGCAACGATCTATTTACCATAATTGACGTGTCTGCGGTCGCTAGTCAAGCCAGGATGCGATACTCCTTGGCGGACCGCACCGGACCGCGTACCGGAGGTGCCGTATGAGTTCCAATATCACCACCGTCGTTTCCAGCATCGGCCCAAAGATCAAGGTGCTTCGCAAGCAGAACGGCTATTCCCTGCAGGCACTTGCGGATCGGGCGGACGTCTCGGCAGCGACGATCCACAAGATCGAGCAGAACGGCATGGTGCCGACGATCTCCACTCTGCTCAAGATTGCGTCGGCGCTCAACCGGCCGGTTGCGTACTTTGTCGATGGAGACGGTGACAGGCCCCCGACGGTCGTCACGCCAGCCGACGATCGACCATCGATCTATACCTCCCACGTGGGCATCGACCTCGCCGGAATCAGTGGGCCCTACGGGGAGTTTCTGCTGGCCGGGGCCGTCGCGACGGTGATCCCCGGCGCGAGCAGCGGAACCAAGCCGATGCAGCACCCAGGGGAGGAATTGTTGCTTTTGCTCAAGGGAGCCCTCGAGTTCGAGGTCAGCGACGTCGTGCACCGACTCGGCCCGGGAGATGCCATACAGTTCCGCACACAGCAACCGCACACCTGGCGCAATCTGGGGACGGAGGACGCGGTGATCGTCTGGCTGGCCGTCCGACCTCAGTAGTAGGCCGTTGTCCCTCCGCCTGAGCTGTAGCGCTGGTTCGTGCTCATCGCCGGTGGGTTCGGTTTTGCCCTGACGCGCCGAGACGGTTCCCAACTCGCCTACGGCCCGGCACCTGAATCGCCTGTAAGTCTTTACACGGCTGGCCCGGTGCTGGCTGACAGGATCGGTGTCGCCGTCCTGGCTGAGTGTGACTCGTGAATCGCCTGGCCCCGGTGAAGGGTGCTCTTCCCAGGATCTGTCCACTTGGCCGAGGGCGGCGGCGCCGGCCCGGTCTTGCTTCGGTGGCTTGATTAGAAGCCTGCCCGACTCGTTGCCGCGAGTCGTGGCCCGTTACAGGCCTGCCTCGAACTGCTCTTTCCGGGCTGACGCCGCCAACGACGTCGTCTACGGGAAGGAAATCAACGTCGCCATGTCCATCGTCGCAGAGCAGTATGCGTTTGTCATCGGAGTCGATACCCACGCCGCCACTCACTCGTTCGCGCTGATCAACGCCACCAATGGCGGTGTCATCGATCAGGCCGTGTTCCCCACCTCGCCCGCGGGCCTCGACCGTGCCTGCACCTGGATCCTCCGCGGGATCAACGAGAAGCCAACGTTGGTCGTCATCGAAGGCGCGGGTTCCTTCGGCGCTGGCCTGGCCGGGCGGGTTACCCGCAGCGGACTGTCGATCGCCGAGCCGGCGGCGATGCCCGCCGCGCAGCGTCGTGGTGTCGGCAAGACCGATGCCTTGGACGCGGTCCGCATCACACGCTCGGTCCTGGGCGTCGACGTCACCCGGTTGCGGCGGCCCCGCGCTACCGGGCAACGGGTGGCGTTGCGTGTCCTGACGGTCGCGCGTGAGGAGATGGTCGCCGAACGCACCCGAGCGATCAACGCCCTCACTGCACTGTTGCGGACAGTAGATCTCGGGCTTGATGTTCGTAAAGCGCTGCCACACAGTCAATTCAAGTCGATCGCAGCCTGGCGTGACCGCAAAGAAGATCCAGTTGTCGCCACCTGCAGGCAGGAAGCGATCCGATTGGCCAAGCGCATCGCCGCCCTCGACGGCGAACTGGTCGACAACCGCAAGAATCTCGATTCCCTCGTCGAGGATCTCGCCCCGGAGCTGTGCCAACTGCCCGGCGTGGGCTCGGTCGTGGCCGCGTGCGTCCTGACAGCGTGGTCACATCCAGGCCGTGTCCGGTCCGAGGCAGCCTTCGCCGCCCTCGCCGGCACCTGCCCGATACCAGCATCGTCAGGAAAAACCCTGCGGCACAGACTCAACCGTGGTGGAGACCGCAGGCTCAACCGCGCGTTGACCACCGTTGTCATCGTTCGGATGCGCACCCACGCCCCAACCCGCGCCTATGTTGCCCGACGACGCGCAGAAGGCCGAACCACCAAAGAGATCATGCGTTCGCTCAAGCGCTACATCACCCGACAGCTCTACCGAACCCTGGCTGCAGCACATCCGCTGCCCATAACCCCTTGACACGATATAGAAGCATCCTGATTCTGATGGTGATGTGTCCTAGGTTGCACGGAGTCGGTTTGCTTGACTTCTGGTCACGACATCCCCCGAAGCAGCCGTGTCCGTGCCCAAGCGTTATCCCGAAGAGTTCCGCCGCAAAGTGCTCGACTTGGTGGCCGCTGGCCGCCCGGTGGCCCAGATGGCTGCTGACCTCGCCGTCAGCGACCAAACCATCTATGACTGGCGTCGCCAGGAGCTGATCGATACCGGGCAGCTGCCCGGGCTCAACCGTGCTGAGCTGTCCGAGCTCAGCGCGGCCAACAAACGCATCCGCGAACTGGAGACCGAGGTCGCCATCCTGAAAAAGGAGCGTGAGCTGCTCAGGGAGCCGCACGACCCAAAAGGCGGTACGCGGCCATAGCCACCATGGCCGCAGAAGGACTCCCCGTGCAAAAGGCGTGCCGACTGCTCGAGGTTGCTAACTCGGGCTACTACGAATGGCGCTCACGACCGCCCTCAGCACGCGCGGTCCGCCACGCCTGGCTCACCAACCAGATCCAGGCCGTGCACACCGCCTCGCGTGGCACCTACGGTGCCCGCAGGGTCCACGCTGAGCTGACCCTCGGTCTGGGGCTGGCGGTCGGTAACAACCAGGTCGAGCTGCTGATGGCGCGGGCAGAGCTCAAGGGACTGCCGGGCAATCGGCGGTCCCGGCCCCGCCACGAGACCCACATGGCCACCGATCTGGTCGAGCGAATGTTCACGCGCGAGGCTCCAAATCGGTTGTGGGTCACCGACATTACCAAGCATCGCACCTACGAGGGCAAGGTGTACTGCGCGGTCGTGCTGGACACGTTCTCCCGCAGGGTGGTCGTGTGGTCGATCGACTCGAGCCAGACCGCGGCGCTGGTCACCAACGCTCTCGGGATGGCCATCGCCAACCGCGAGCCCCCATCGGGCGGGATCATCCATTCCGATCACGGAGTGCAATTCACCTCATGGGCCTTCACCGATCGCGCCAAGCGGTCCGGGCTGGTTCCGTCGATGGGTTCGATCGGTGACTGTTACGACACCGCGATGATCGAATCATCCTGGGGCAGAATGCAAACCGAGCTGCTCCACCGCAAGCGATGGAAGACGCGGATCGAGTTGGCCAACGCGACCTTCGACTACTTGGAAATCTTCCACAACCGCCAACGGCGTCATTCCGCACTCGGGATGCGCACTCCGATAGAGTTCGAACTGCTCCGCCAATCCGCTCAAAACCAAGTATGGCGACACCACCGAACCCGGGACAGGGCAGAGCCTCCACCATTTCCGGGATGCTTCTATATCGTGTCAAGGGGTTATGGGCAGCGGATGTGCTGCAGCCAGGGTTCGGTAGAGCTGTCGGGTGATGTAGCGCTTGAGCGAACGCATGATCTCTTTGGTGGTTCGGCCTTCTGCGCGTCGTCGGGCAACATAGGCGCGGGTTGGGGCGTGGGTGCGCATCCGAACGATGACAACGGTGGTCAACGCGCGGTTGAGCCTGCGGTCTCCACCACGGTTGAGTCTGTGCCGCAGGGTTTTTCCTGACGATGCTGGTATCGGGCAGGTGCCGGCGAGGGCGGCGAAGGCTGCCTCGGACCGGACACGGCCTGGATGTGACCACGCTGTCAGGACGCACGCGGCCACGACCGAGCCCACGCCGGGCAGTTGGCACAGCTCCGGGGCGAGATCCTCGACGAGGGAATCGAGATTCTTGCGGTTGGCGACCAGTTCGCCGTCGAGGGCGGCGATGCGCTTGGCCAATCGGATCGCTTCCTGCCTGCAGGTGGCGACAACTGGATCTTCTTTGCGGTCACGCCAGGCTGCGATCGACTTGAATTGACTGTGTGGCAGCGCTTTACGAACATCAAGCCCGAGATCTACTGTCCGCAACAGTGCAGTGAGGGCGTTGATCGCTCGGGTGCGTTCGGCGACCATCTCCTCACGCGCGACCGTCAGGACACGCAACGCCACCCGTTGCCCGGTAGCGCGGGGCCGCCGCAACCGGGTGACGTCGACGCCCAGGACCGAGCGTGCGACGCGGACCGCGTCCAAGGCATCGGTCTTGCCGACACCACGACGCTGCGCGGCGGGCATCGCCGCCGGCTCGGCGATCGACAGTCCGCTGCGGGTAACCCGCCCGGCCAGGCCAGCGCCGAAGGAACCCGCGCCTTCGATGACGACCAACGTTGGCTTCTCGTTGATCCCGCGGAGGATCCAGGTGCAGGCACGGTCGAGGCCCGCGGGCGAGGTGGGGAACACGGCCTGATCGATGACACCGCCATTGGTGGCGTTGATCAGCGCGAACGAGTGAGTGGCGGCGTGGGTATCGACTCCGATGACAAACGCATACTGCTCTGCGACGATGGACATGGCGACGTTGATTTCCTTCCCGTAGACGACGTCGTTGGCGGCGTCAGCCCGGAAAGAGCAGTTCGAGGCAGGCCTGTAACGGGCCACGACTCGCGGCAACGAGTCGGGCAGGCTTCTAATCAAGCCACCGAAGCAAGACCGGGCCGCCGCCGCCGCCCTCGGCCAAGTGGACAGATCCTGGGAAGAGCACCCTTCACCGGGGCCAGGCGATTCACGAGTCACACTCAGCCAGGACGGCGACACCGATCCTGTCAGCCAGCACCGGGCCAGCCGTGTAAAGACTTACAGGCGGTTCACTCAGGCCACAACAGCCAGGCCTGGGGCACGTGCGCTGTTGCTGGCCGGCGATGCGTCGCCGCATTGTCGTTAGTGCCGTAGGTGAAGTATCGGCCCGCGCTGGGCCGCGAAGCAATCCTCAACCAGCACACCGGCTTGTATCTGTTGATGGTTGGCCTGTCGGTGGCGTTGGTGACCGCGCCGTCACCGTGGGGCGCCGCATCGCCAAGCGGCTGCACCGGCAACGCTACCTTGATCAGCGCCGGATTTACTGACCCCGATCGCTAGCCGCCCGTCGCCCTGATGTCTCCCGGCATCCTCGCCGCGTTCGAGTCAGCCACGGCCGACGCGGCCCATGACGTCGACGCGCTATCCGTGACACGGCTGGTCACGCATCACCTCCTCAGGGTCCCCGTCGGACTATCGTTACCCCTGGGTCGAACGCAAGGCTCTATGGCGGCCGGACAGAGCCACTGCCCGCGCTGCGGCCGCGCGCACGCGTCGGCGCTGGGCTACTCTTCACCTGTGGAGTGCCTTCCCGCCGGAACCTGGATTCTTCGACAAATCCAAGTATTTCACTGCAGGACAGACACATTCGCTATACCAAGGCCGTGTCACGCCAGTTTTCAGGAAAATCTAGGCCAGGAGGCAGAAAAATGATCGCAATTTATCCGATGTCCACGGCAACGATGTTGGTGTCGGTAGCCGCACTGACGGCGTCGCTGGGCGGGGTGGTGGCGCCACCGGCTCGGGCCACGTCCACCATCGGCGCCACCGCAGTGGTGCTGTCCAAGCAGACCACGGGCGGCAAGGACTACATCATCTCCGACATCACGATCGCACCGGGCGGCAGCACAGGGTGGCACATCCACCGCGGCGAGATCATCTACGGGGTCGTTAAGGAAGGTGAGCTGACACATTACTCCGCGGACTGCAAACAGGATGGGTTTTACGAAGCCGGTGCGCCGATCACCGATCCCGTGGGACCCAATCACGTCCACCTGGCCAGGAATCTGGGTACCGTGCCGGTGATTCTCGAGGTGACCTACGTCGACCAGGCGGGCGCCCCGACCGCCGACAGTGTGCCCAATCCGGGGTGCGACTTCGAGTAGCTGACCTCGGGCGGAACTGGCAACGGACAACCCCGCCTGCCGGCGGATGCACTCGCGGCAGCCGACGTGGGCGTTATGTTACTTGTCGCCGCTCTTGTCCGAACGCCGAGGTAGTTCCGCCGGCCGAGATGAACTGCACTCATTGCGCTTCAACTCGCTGCGCGAAGGCCCGGGTGATCGTCGAAGACTGGCGCTGCGACTACAGCGCCAACAGAGCCCACGGCGACCCCATCCCAACCGAATTCGATCTACAGTGGACCACGACCCATCAACACCGAACGGCGTAGCGACTGGACCGCCAAACAGGTCCCCCTCATGATCATCACGGCCCGGCCTGCCTTCCGTTGAGTTTAGTCGCCCAATTGTGTAGTGACCGAACGCTTTCCACGCAGGACGTTGGAAAGGATCAGGTGGCGGGTGTTGGTGTGGAGTTTCGCCCGGGTAGGCAGAGACAGGCGAGGGCAGAAATCAGCGCGAGCGCCCCGACAATACGCCAGCTGATGTTGATTTGGTGCTCCAAGTGCGATGACAAGAACTGTGCCCCAATCACGGTCACCAGGATGGCGACACCGAAGTTCGAGGCTATTTGCCGCCCGCATTGATAACTGCCGACCCGGTCGCTGCGCGCGACGGCGGGAGTGCCGCCGCGGCCGTACCCATCAGTGTGGTCGCGGTCAGTGCAAAGCCGAAACCGGCCAGTATCAGGGTAGGCAGCAGAGACCGAACGTATCCGGGGGTGGGGAGTTTCGGTGTTGACTATCCATATCGCGGAGCCAGCGAATATCAAGGCGCCGATAACGCACACTTGACGGACACCGAGCGCGCGCACGAGTGGGATCGTCAACACTGCCACGATTGGAACCATCAGTGGCCCAGGCGCTATGGCAAATCCGGATTTGAGCGCAGAGTAATACCATACATTTTGGCACCATATCGTGACGGACAGCAGAAAGATCCCGAAGGCTGTGTTGAATATGAGGTTGGCCAGGTTGGCGGCCAAGAACAATCGGTTGCGGACGATGGCACCTTCGATCAACGGCACGGCATGTGTCCGGCAGCGGACACCGAAGACCACGCCGGTAGCCAGGAACGCTGCGAACAGTCCCATCGTGCGGTCGGCGGACCAACCCCAGTGTGGTGCTTGCACCAAGACCCCGGTCAGAGCTGCGATGCTGATGGTCGCAACGCGGCACCCAGCACGTCGGGCCGTGGTTCGTTCGCCTTGGCCAAGGGCCGGCATCCGCGGAACACCCTTGGGCTTGCCGGTAGTACCCGAGGTCAGCAGAATGAGCCGGCCGGACTCCACGACGTGGGGTCGCGGCGCGTCCGGCTGGATCTGCACGGTAGCCGGCTCGATCACTCGGACCGATGGCCCGGCAGCACGGATCTGTTCGGCAAACTCGTTGTCGCAGAACATTGTTGTCACCTGGTGCGCGCTCAACGCGTCCGCGAGAGCGTTGGTGCGAAACTCCGTATTCACCAGCACCACGTCCGCTCCGACCAAGGCGGCCGCGAACAGCGCCGTCGCGAAGTCGCGACCGTTGCGGCACATCACCCCCACTGCTTCACCCGGACCGTTACCGCCGTCGACGAGCTCACGCGCCAGCGCCTCGGTCTTGGCTTGCAACTCGCGGTAGCTCAGCGCCCCGTCGTCGTCGATGATCGCCGTGCGCTCCGGCCAGCGAGCCGCCGCGGTGGCCGGCAACGTGCAGAGATTCGTGCCACCGCGAAACAACCCGCGGATAAGCCGCAGCACCACGATCGGTGCGGGCGCACCCAGC
This sequence comes from uncultured Actinomycetota bacterium, assembly GCA_963712615.1. Classification (GTDB taxonomy): domain Bacteria; phylum Actinomycetota; class Actinomycetes; order Mycobacteriales; family Mycobacteriaceae; genus Mycobacterium. The sequence continues at coordinate 3,846,420 of CAVQIO010000002.1, read as the reverse complement.
AGCCTCGACGACACCAGCGCCCGGGCCGTCGTGACAACCACGCCGTCGGTCATCGCTCGTCGTTTCGGGCGCCGGATGCGGCGAAGAACCGCCGATGCCACAGCCGGGCTGCCCAATCTGCCGGTCCGGCCAACAGCACCGAGGCCAGCTCCGCCGGAAACACCCAGGGCGGTTCGTTGGTGCGCGGGCGCTCGATGACGGCCTTAGCGATGGCGTCGGCGGCCTGCTCCGGGGATAGACCGGGAAGACGGCCCAAGATCGGCGTCGGTGCGATCATCCGGGTCCGGACCAGTGCGAAGTAGACCGACGTGACCTCCACTCCGTCGGCGTGCAGTTCCGGCGCCACGCTGCGCAACCAGCGATCGAAAGCGCCCTTGGACGCCTGGTAGGCGCCCCATTGCGGCCCGGGCACCACGCGCACGCCGACACTCGAGACGTTCACGATCTGACCGCCGCCGCTTTCTCAATAACGCCTACGCCACGGTACAGTCCCCCGCAGACCTTGTCGAAAATGATTTTCAATACCAGTATGCCGCGGAGAGGAGGCGTCATGCCCATGCACTGTCAGGTCACCGGCCGCACAGTGGGTTTCGGTAACTCGGTGTCACACTCGCACCGCCGAACCCGGCGGCGATGGTCGCCCAACATCCAGACGAAAACGTATTACCTGCCATCGGAGGGCCGGCGCCTCACGTTGCGAGTGAGTGCCAAGGGAATCAAGGTCATCGATCGCGACGGCATCGAGGCCGTCGTTGCCAGGCTGCGCCGGCAAGGGCAGCGCATCTGATGGCGCGCAACGAGATTCGTCCCATCGTCAAGCTGCGCTCCACCGCGGGCACCGGCTACACCTACATCACCCGCAAGAACCGGCGGAACGACCCTGACCGGCTCACGCTGAGGAAGTACGACCCGGTGGTCCGCCGCCACGTCGAGTTCCGGGAAGAACGCTGAATGGCCAAGAAATCTAAGATCGTCAAAAACGACCAGGGCCGCGCGATCGTCGAACGCTACGCGGAGCGCCGCGCCATGCTCAAAGAGATCATCCGATCGCCGGCGAGCACTCCCGAGCAACGGCTGACCGCACAGCAGGCACTCGCCCGCCAGCCTCGCGATGCCAGCGCGGTGCGCGTACGCAACCGCGACGCGGTCGACGGTCGTCCGCGCGGACATCTGCGCAAGTTCGGGTTGTCCCGGGTACGGATGCGCGAGCTGGCGCATCAGGGACAACTACCCGGCATCCGCAAAGCGAGTTGGTAGATGGCCGGCAGATCGAAACGCTTAGGCCGCCCCCCAGCACCTCAGCCAACGGAGAAAAAGAGGAACCTGCTGGCCGGGCTCGGTCTCAAATACGTTGACTACAAAGACACCACGACGTTGCGGATGTTCATCTCCGAGCGCGGCAAGATACGACCCCGCCGGGTCACCAGCCTGACCGTTCAGCAGCAACGGCAGGTGGCCACCGCGATCAGGAATGCCCGCGAGATGGCGCTGCTGCCCTACGCCAGTGCCCGCTAGTCCCGAATGAAGCCCTTGTTGCGCATCAGGAAGTCCGCCAGGAATCCGTCGTGCGGGATTTCGGGTGCGCCGTAGAACGTCGGGTGGTTTCCGCGGTAGACGTTGCTGACCGTCGGGTCGCCGAGCAAGGCGTCGATCAAATCGTCGTCGCCGGTAATCACGTTGATTACCAAGGAGTTTCGTAGCGGCGCCAGGCTGGCGGCCCGCGACCATGGCGACACCCACACGCACGGGAACGGTAGTTCGATGTTGAGCTTGTCGACATCGGGTTCGGCCAGCAGATGCACGGCCGGCCTCAGGGCGGCACAGCCGCCGCCCAATGCGGCCACGACCTGATCGGCGCCGAGCAACGGGGTCGTGCCCGCGGCCTTGGCCGCCAGATGGTTTGCCAGCTCCTGCGCCTTTTCGACGGGCTGGGTCGGCAGGATCGCTCGTTCGTCCTCGGTGGGCAGCGGCTCGATCGTCGCCAACCGGTCGGCGATCGCAGCAGCCAGCGGGGCCGGGTCGCCTTCGTAGAGCACCGCGGTGGTGTTGACGCACGCCATGCCACCCAGGTTGGCGATCGAGTCGACGATCAGGTCGAGGTAGTCACGCCATTCCCGGTCGGCGGTGATCAGGATCTTGGCGCGGCCCGGCCCGTTCACCATCACCGTCGGATCGGCGGCGTATTTGTCCACGACATCCTGGCCGCCGTACACCATGACGAGGTCGGACGACCGGATCACCTCGTCGGCTCCGCCATGGTCGGTGGGCAGATAGACCGCGTCTTCGGAACGAAATCCGGCCTGGCGCAAGGCGTTAACGAGTCGATGGCCGGTGAGGGGCTCGCGCCGCGATGGGCGCACCGCGACCCGATAGCCGAGGGCAAGCGCCTGAGGCCACAGGCCGTGCACGCCCGGACCGTTTCCCGCGGCGTGCACGGCGAACACCTCACCGCGCCGCGTCCAGACCGCACTGCCCTCGCGGGTGCGTTCCTCCCGCCAGTCGCGAGCCGCGCCGACCGGCCGGGCCGGACGCACCGCGTCGAAGGCGCCCGCAACGGCGTCGGCGACGTTGCGGGCGCCGGCGCGGGTCACCGCGATCGGCACCCCCGAAATCCGGCTGCCCAGTTCGACATAGGCGTCGAAGTCCAGGCCGCCGATGGTGGCGGTCCGGAAGATATCGGCCGCATTGGCCAAAGCCTTTTCGCGCTGCGCGACCGGCAGCGGCGCGACCTTGCGCTGCGCGCTGACGGCGCGCGATACGTACAGGGGCGGCACCATGCTCAACTCGGCGACCGGCACTCCGGCTGTGCTGGTGACAATCTCGCGGCGACGGGTGCGATCTTCGCCGCTGGGACCGAGCGCGTCAATGAGCACTAAATCGGCGGTGAAACTTGGTGTTTCGCTCACGATGTCAGTACACGCCTTCGATGACGGCCTCGCCCTCGAAGGTGGACACCGGCCGCACCGCACTGACCGAATCGCTGAGTTGCCCCGCGGGCCCGGGCATCCGGATGGCCATGTCGCGTTCCAGGTTATTCGGCAGGAACATGCCTTTGCTGATGTGGTTCGTCACCACCTGACCGAGCTCCCCGTAGGGCACCTGTTCTCCGGTGTCCGGGTCGATCACCCAGAACACCACATACGGCGTCCGCGGGTCGAAAACGAATGCCTCACCGTCGGTTCGGGTGACCGCCTGCGACAGAATCATGGTGCTGCCGAAGGCCATCGTGATCGTCGTGTCCGGGAAGATGTCGCGCAGCAGGTCCAGCGTGTCGGCGTCGACGTGGGCGCCGCTGAGCAATAGGTAGCGAATCTTGGCGTTCAGCAGATCCACCACGTCGTCATTGCGGGCAATCGCTTCGAGCAACGGCGGAGTGGCATGCAAGTTCGCGACGTTCTGCGTCTGCAGCACGTGGACGGCCTGCTCGAGGACGTGATCGACATAGGCCGCCACCTCCGCGGCGGCATTGCGTGCGGCAATCTTCTTCACCCAGCGGGGATCGATGTCGACCGCGTGAAACGCCGAGCCGAGCCGCTCGGCGACTAACCGCGAGAAATAACCCACACCGTGCGGGCCGCTCGGCATCAGACACAGGAAGCCCTGGCCCCGCTGAAAGCCACCGGTGGCGAAGTCCTCGGTTTGCCATTCGATGACTTGCGCGACCCAATCCGGAAGCTGTGCAGTCCGTTTCGGCGCTCCGGTAGTGCCGCCCGATTCGAAGATCTGCGGCACCGGTGCCGGTGAGCCGTATCCCCGCGGTATCAGATCCTCGATCGGCACATTGCGCAGCTCGCTGAGCAGATTGGGAAACAACCGCAGATCCGTGAAGGTCTCGATATCGGTCAACGGGTCGAAGTCCAGCATCTTGGCGGTCCGCAGCCAAAAAGCGGAGCCGGTGTCCGAACCGAAGTGCCAGGCGATCGCCGCATGCAGATAGGCCTCGGGGTTTTCCACCGGTGCCGATCTCGGGACGTCCAACAACGAGAAGTCGATATCGGCCATGTGATCGATCCTGTCGCATGCCGATCCCGCCCGCCACGCAGGCTCAGTTCCCACCGGGCATACAAAGACTGAACGTTAGCCTCTGTGGCGGCGAATTCTGGGTTATCGCAAGGTTTTCACTTATCCGCAGTCCGCAGCCAGGCCGTTATCGCCTCGTTGAAGGCGGGATAGATTTCGTGGTAAGTGCCGTCGCGTTCGGCGAACCGGAAATTCTTGACGCGCTCCACCACGATCTCATCGGGCGTCGGCTCCGACTGCAGCAGGGCCATCGTCTCGGCGACGTAGTCGTCCAGCGGCATCGCCCTCGGGTCGAAACCGCGCTCGCCCTGCAGCGCGGTCTGCACATGCGGCGGAATGATTTCGACGACCCGGACCGCGGTGTCGCGAAGCTGGAAGCGCAGCGACTGCGTGTAGGAGTGCAGCGCCGCCTTGGCGGCGCAGTAGGTCGGCGTCAGCGCACTGGGCATGAACGCCAGGCCCGAGGTCACGTTGAGGATCGCCGCGTGCGGCTTTCGCAACAGCGCCGGAAGCAGAGCCGAGATGAGCCGAATCGGGCCCAGCAGGTTGATCGCGATGCTCTGCTCCGCCAAACCGGCGTTACTGGCGGTGAGGTCCTCGACGCGCTGAGTCCCGGCGTTGTTGACCACGATGTTGAGTTCCGGGAAGCGGTCCGTCAGCTCGACGGCGAACCGCCTGACATCGGCCGCGTCCGATTGATCCAACGACAGGTAATCGATGCCGGGGTTAGCCGCTACGACGGCCTGCAGCAGCTCACGACGACGGCCCGCAATCACTACCTGGTTGCCGAGCCGGTGCAACGACTCCGCCAATCCGCGGCCGATTCCGCTGCCGCCGCCGGTGACCAGCACGGTATTGCCCGTCATTTGCATCGCTGTGCTCCTTACGCTCGGACCGACGTAGCGTAATGCCGCGATATGCCTCGGGGTAACCACCAGTTTCGTGGCGAGTCACCAACACGTCGTCAGGAATCGGCGACGGCGTGCACGATCCCGCGAAGCCAGCTGTGGGCTGGATCGGTGTCGAGGCGTGGGTGCCAGACCGCATAGAACTGCACGTCGCCGAGCTCGCGGGGAGCGTCGAGTACCCGAACACGATTCGAGTCGGCAAACCGCGAAACCAGCCGAGCCGGAACGGTGAGGACCAGGTCGGTGCCGGGCAAAATGCTGGACCCCACCACGTGGTACGGCATGACGACGGCGACGCGACGAGCCGCACCGCGCGCCTCGAGGGCCAAATCCACCCTGCCGGCCCACATCGATACTCAGATGCGGCCACCGCAGATACTGCGACAACGACACCGACGCGCGCCCGGCAAGCGGGTGTTCGGCGGCCACCACACAGACGAACCGATCGGCGAACAGGTGCTGGCTGCGGTACCGGTCGGGTGCCGCGCGGCCGTAGATCGCCAGGTCGAGCGTCCCGGCGTCCAATTTGTCGAACGCACGCGCGTCGAGGGCCTCGCAGACGATCGTCGAATTCGGCGACTGCATCAGGATCCGCTGGACCAACGCCGGGCCGAAGGCCGCGACGGTGTAGTCGCTGACGGCGAGACGGAACGACTGCGGCGTCGTGGCCGGATCGAAGGTCTCGGTGGCGAACAGCTGATCCAATTCCGTTACCACCGTTGCTAATTGGGTGCGAATGCGCTCGGCGCGCGGCGTCAGCGAATATCCCTCGGGTCCCCGGATCAGCAACTCGTCGCCGAAATGCCGGCACAACCGCTGCAGTGCCCGGCTCATCGCGGGCTGACTGAGCGCTAGGCGGTCGGCCGCCCGCGACACGTGGCGTTCTTCGAGCAACGCCTCAAGGGGCGGTAACAGATTGAGATCCACTCGGTCGATATGCGTCTCAGGCATACTCCTAATACTAAATATTCATTTCACAAATAGGGGGATCGAGGGCAGATTCGAAGGGAGAGAAGCAACCGAGGTAAGGAAAGCCGATGCGTTACATCGCCTTAGAGGAAGCGTTTTTCATCCCCGAGCTGGCCGAGCGCCAGCCCACCACGGCGCACCAGCAGCTGTGGAAACGCATGCAGCCGCAATACGCCGAGCGCTGCGAACTGCGGCTGCCCGACTTCGCCGAATACCGGATCGCGGAGATGGACGACGCCGGCATCGACATCCAGGTGCTGTCCCTGACATCACCCGGTCTACAGGTCGACATCGCCGCCGAGCAGGCTCGCGACAACGCCCGGTTCGCCAATGAATACCTGGCGAAGGTCATCGGCGAACATCCGGACAGGTTCCGCGGTTTCGCCGCTCTGCCCCTACAGGACCCCGCTGCTGCCGCGGCCGAGCTGGAACGCACCGTGACTCAGGACGGATTGTGCGGCGCGCTGGTCAACGATTGCGTGACCGGGCCCGGCGGCCGCTACCTGGACGCCCCCGAATACGACGAGGTGTGGTCGGCGGCGGAATCCCTTGGCGTGCCGCTGTATTTGCACCCCGGGTCTCCGCCGGCCGATCAGTGGCGCGTCATCGACGGTCGTCCCGAACTGTATGGCGCAACCTGGAGCTGGGCCGCCGAGGTCAGTGGGCACGCGCTGCGGATCCTGTTCAGCGGCGTGTTCGACCGGCATCCGGCGGCGACGATGATCTTGGGGCACATGGGCGAGTCCCTGCCGTTCCAGCGCAGCCGACTGGACTCCCGCTTCGCGTCGACATCGGTTGGAGCGACCAGCACGCTGCAGCGCGCACCGTCGGCTTACCTCGGCACCAACATTGTTTTCACCAACAGCGGCGTGTTTTCACCGGCCGCAATGCTCGGTGCCGTACTCGAGGTCGGCGCCGACGCGGTGATGTTCTCCATCGACTACCCGTACGAGTCTTCATATGACGCCGTCCGGGGATTCGAGCAGACGACGCTGTGTCCCGCCGACCGGGAAAAGATCGCGCACGGCAACGCCGAACGGCTGCTACGGATCGGCTAGGCCGAGCGGTTGTGCAGCCGGCGCGGGTCAACGCCCGCCCGGCGCCATGCCGCCACCGCCCACGTCGTGTAGAGGAACCAGAGCGGGAACCGGTTGAGCACCGGGTTCAGCGCGCGCACGACGGCAGCGAAACACTGAAATCGCTTCTCCCTCTTCGCGTCCCACTGCAGCTGACACACCGCGCGCATCTGTGGCGGCATGGTCCCGACCAGCACCAGGCGGGTGTAGGCGTTCAGCGGTGCGGACAAAGTCTTCCAGATCGGCTTGGGAATCCAGCGCGGCCCCGGGATGCCTTTGCGGATGTAGCCGGTGCCGTACAGGACGGTCTTGTGCGGCACAAACCGCTCGAGCATGTCGTCCCAATACGTGACGAAGTCGGCGTAGGTCTCCGGCTGGCCGCGCCCACTGACTCCGTACAGGCTGTACCAGACCTTGCCTTCATTGAAGATCTGTTCCTGCTCCGCGTCCGTCAGCCGGCGGATGAACATGTCGGTGTTGTAGATGACCTGGTCGACGAACGTGGCATGCGCCCAATAGAACAACTCGGGATTCAGGGCGTGATACCTGGAACCGTCGCTGATGGTGCCTTTGATCGGTTTGTGGAAGTCGCGCACCTTGCGGCCCCACTCGCGCGGGTCGTCGGAGTAGACGGTCTTCATCAATGGCGGCGCGGTTCGCTTGGCCCGGCCCAATGTGTCGCTGAAGATCACCGAGTGATCGAGCACTCCTTGGGCAAGTTGCTCGATGCAGTTTTCGACACCGGCAACGCGCTGGAACCCGAAGAATTGTGTGCGGTGATCGCCATAGAACTTCCAGATCAGGGGGTCGGGTCCCGGCCGAGGCGCGGCCTCGGCGAAGTCAACCGGCTCGTCAACCAACAGCGGGACGGCTTCCCGAACACCGGTATCGAAACGGGCACCGGCGGTCGGGCCGGCCGACTGATCATTCTGGGCGGTCATGCCCACCTCTCTGCGGCATACTCGTCGTGAAGCACTGACACAAAAGTGTATCTTTGTTCCAAGCTACCAATTCTTGCGCCGAGACCGCCGTGAGGGTCGTAACCCATGCAGAACCGCAGCCTTGCTGGCAATCTCAGCGAGATCACGGATATCGACCGCACCATCCTGGACACCGCGCGGGCGGTCTTCGAGACCTACGGCGTGCGCCGGGCAAACATCGAGGACGTCGCCGTCCGCGCCGGAGTCAGCCGCAGCACCATCTACCGGCGATTTCCCACCAAGGATGACCTGTTAGAGCGGGTGGTGCGGCGCGAGGCCGAACTCTTCTTCTCCACTCTGGACCAGGCCACCAGCGGTTGTAATCCGCAAGAAGCCGTGATCGAGGCGTTCGCGCTGGGCGTACGCCTGGTCCAGGACTCACCCCTGTACTCGCGGATCGTGGAAAGCGAACCCGAGCTGTTCGGCCTATTCTCCCGATCGCACGTCTTCCCCATCGGCCAATTCACCGACGGAATCGCCCACACCCTGCGCAGATGTGGGGCGGACATTCCCGACACCGACTTGGCCAACATCGCCGATATTCTGCTGCGCGTCGCGCTGGGCATCATCGTCTTTCCCACCGATCGGCTCGACATCTCGGATCACGCCGCCGTTCGGGAGTACGCCGCGCGCTATCTGGTGCCGATCATCGGCGACTTGTCATAGCCCTGCATTAGCCTGGTGACGTGGCGCCGGTTCCGCGGACTCGGTACGCCAGTTGCGGCGAGATCGACATCGCCTATCAGGTCTTTGGCGATGGCCCGATCGACTTGCTGGTGCTGCCGGGCCCACTAATTCCGATTGACTGTGTCGACAGCGAGCCGTCGATGTACCGCTTTCACCGTCGGCTGGCGTCCTTTTGTCGCGTGATTCGGTTCGACCAGCGTGGGATCGGCCTGTCATCGCGGCTTCCTTCGCTGGACATGATCGGGCCGAGCTCCTGGGCACAGGATGCGGTCGCCGTGATGGACGCGGTCGGGTGCGAGCGGGCGACGGTCTTCGCCCCCGGATTCACTTCGTTGGCCGGACTGGTGCTCGCCGCGGATTTTCCCGAGCGGGTAAGCAACCTGGTGATCTTCAACGGTGCGGCAAGGACGCTTCGTGCTCCCGATTACCCGATCGGCAGCGACGCGAGCGCCGCGGAACCGTACACGACCGTCGGGGTCGAACCGGATGCCGTCGAGCAGGGCTTCGACATGCTCGGCATCATCGCTCCCTCCGTGGGCGGCGACGATGCGTTCCGCGCGTGGTGGGACCACGCGGGAAACCGGGCCGCATCCCCGAGCATGGCGCGCCTCTTCATCGAGACCATCCGGCAATCCGACGTGCGCGACGCTCTGCCGCGCGTGACCGCGCCGACGCTGATCCTGCACCGCGACAATGCGGAGTTCAGTCCGATCGGGCACGGCCATTACCTTGCCGAGCACATCGCGGGGTCGCGCTTCGTCGAGCTACCGGGCGAAGACGCGCTGTACTGGGTGGGCGACACCGCGCCGATGGTCGACGAGATCGAGGAGTTCATCACCGGCGTGCGCGGCGGGTCGGATGCCGAGCGCCTGCTGACCACGATCGTCTTCACCGACATCGTCAGTTCGACCGAGCGCGCCGCCCTGCTCGGCGACGACCGCTGGCGCGATCTCCTGGACAACCACGACACCATCGTGCGTCACGAACTGCAGCGCTTCTCCGGCCGCGAAGTCAATACGGCCGGAGACGGATTCGTCGCCACGTTCAGCAGCCCGAGTGCGGCGATCGCGTGCTCGGACGCCATCGTCGACGCGGTCCGGGTGCTGGGAATCGAGGTGCGGGTCGGAATCCACGCGGGTGAGGTGGAGGTGCGCGGCGGCGCCTTGAAAGACGACATCGCCGGCCTGGCCGTGCACATCGGCGCCCGGGTCGCCGCCCATGCCGGCCCCAGCGAGGTACTGGTGTCGTCAACGCTGCGCGACATCGTCACTGGATCGCGGCACAGGTTCACCGACCGCGGCGAGAGCGCACTCAAAGGGGTCCCGGGCCAGTGGCGGCTGTACACCCTGGAAAGCGAGCACTCGGTCGTCAAGCGTTAACGAAAACCACATGCTCTGCGGGTCGAGGTGCCCGGGCGCCGCGCGTAGGCTGCCTTGGGGGCTGTCAGCGTCGCGGCTCCCGGATATCGGTGTACAGCTTGGTATTTGATCGAAGGAGTACGCATGACCGACGTGCACATCTCGCTTCCTCCGGCGCTGCGCCGAGCGCTGGAACTTCTGACTGACCCGCCGGCGGATCCGGATGTCAGCAACGGTTATCTCGATCTGCTCGGCACCGGATCGGAGGATGTCCCGAAGAACACCGGTCCGATCCAGGCGGCGTGGGCGTCGCCGATCGGGTCGATGCTTTACGACAACACCCAGGCTTTCTCACGGCGGTTGATCGCCGCGCTGCAACACCCCGCCGAATGGCTGGACGTGCCCCCGGGTGGGACCGTGCTGGATGTCGGCTCCGGTCCGGGTACCGCCACCGCCTCGCTGGCGCGCGCTGCCGGCGAGAACGGACTGGCCTTGGGCTTGGACATTTCCGAGGCGATGCTGGCCCGGGCCGTGCGCAATGAGGCCGGCCCGGACGTCGGCTTCATACGTGCTGACGCACAACGACTTCCGCTGCGCGACAACACTGTCGACGCGGTGGTATCGATGGCCGTCTTGCAATTGGTTCCGAATCCGGCGGCCGCCCTCGCCGAGATGGCGCGGGTGCTGCGACCCGGCGGGCGGCTGGCCGTCATGGTCCCGACCGCGGGTCGTGCGGCGCGGCTTTGGCAACTCGTGCCGAACATCGGGGCACACGTGTTCGGCGAAGACGAAATCGGCGACATCCTCGAGGACCACGGCTTCGTTAGCGTGCGAGTGAAGAACCTCGGCACGTTTCAGTGGGTACGCGGCAAAAACGGTTGAGCTCAGTCGTCTTTGAAAGCTGGGTGACCGCGTACCAGCACCGGCAACAACAACTCGGGCGGCGCGATTCGGAAGAACGCCGAAGCGATCCGGTTGACCCGGCCGGGGACGACGACGGCCTTGCCGGCGGCCAGCCCGTCGATTCCGGCCTGCGCGACCTTGTCAACCGGTAGCCACATGACCCGCGGTAGGGCGGCTTCGGCATCCTCTTTGCTGAAGCCCGCCGTTTCACCGAACCCGGTGTCCACCGGGCCCGGACACAGCGCGGTTGCGGTCACGCCGGTGCCGCGCCGTTCACCGCGCAGGCTGTGGGCGTAGGACAACACGAACGCCTTGGCGGCCCCATACGCGGCCTGGCCGGGCAGCGGCCCGAATGCGGCCACCGACGACACATTCAGCACCGCGCCCCGCGACGCTCGACCATTCCGGGCAGCAACCTGCTGCAGAGATCGACCACGGCGGCCACATCGACCTCGACGAGGTTGACTTCCTGCTCGGGAACCGACTTCGCGACGCGTCCGAGGGTCGACAACCCGGCGTTGTTGACCAAGATCTCCGGCGTCAGGCCGAGTGCGGCGATCCGGTCCGGCAGGGCGGCCCGTTCGGATCGGTCGGACAGGTCGGCGGGCAGCGGATGCGCGTTCGCCCCCAGGCGTGCGGCGAGTTCTTCGAGGCGTCCGGCGCTGCGGGCTACCAGCACTACCTGATAGCCGCGCCGAGACAGTATTGCGGCGAACTGTTCGCCGATCCCCGATGGTGCGCCGGTGACGATGGCGGCGCGGTCGTTTCCTGGAGGTGGGAGAGCCTTGCGGTGACCGTAGCCCTCTTACTCCGAACGCTGGGCGAGCATGGCGAGCTTGTCCATCGACTCGCGCAGCATATCGGCGGTCGTCGAACGCGCTTTCTCCAGCCGCTTCACGTCGGTCAGCGCGGTGTAGTCGTAGGTGTGGGTGACGGTGGTCAAGGTGGAGTTGATCTCGCTGAGCTCCCAGCGCCACAGGTGACCGGGCGGCTGCTTTCCGGGTTCTGCCGGGCGCCAACCGATCTTGGCGCCTTCGATGAATTCCACGACGTGGTCCTCCCGCACGGCACCGTTGGTCAGCGTCGTTTTGAACACGTCACCGACCTGGCGAACGCGCTGCCCCGGGGCCGAGGAGGCCAGGTTGTTGTTGCCGTCCCAGCTCGGCTGGCTCGACGGCTCGGCGATCAATGCGAAGATTCGCTCGGCGCTGGCCGAGATGGCGCGCGTGGCGCTCACAATGCCTTCGGGATCCGTATCAGCCATGGCCCTATCCAAACATGTCACCCGCGACGGGGCTCGGCTGAGGGCCAGCCCCGGCCGCGGGTGACATGCGTTTGTCGGACCGCGAATCTCACCTCATTTGGAGCACTTCGACCGGTCCGGACAGGGCCGATTTCACGTCGGCACCCGGCGGCCTGGGGCTGGTGCAGGATTTCCTGAACACGGTCAACGTGCAGGAATACGGCCCCGACTTACTGGCTGACACCGCGCTCGCGCGGGCCTGGGCCGCCGTTTCCGTGCGGACGTGGTCGCTGCTGCGCGGCGTCGACGCCGAGCCGCCCACACTGAACGACGCGGACCTGTCGAGGCTTCGAGCCTTACGCGACACCATCGCCAAGATGGTCGCCGGAGAACCACCGGACCAGACGGCCGCTGTTTCGGCCACCCTCACGCTGTCGGACACGGGCGAGGTGCGGCTCGAACCCAGCGGTGGTGGCTGGCGCTGGCTGGCCTCGGCACTCTGGGCCGAGATCATGCTCGGCCAGCAGGATGGCACCTGGCGACGGGTCAAGCGATGCCACAACCACACCTGCGGCTCGACCTTCTACGACCGCTCGAAGAACAACAGCGGCGTATGGCACGACGTGAAGACGTGTGGCAACGTCGCCAATCTGCGGGCCTCGCGGGCGCGCCGGCGCGAACGTCAGCGCGCCGCCGAGGACGGCGGTCTCAGCCCAGCGTCGGGAGCAAGTGCAACAGGACTCGAGCCGAACTGATCGCAACCTCTTGCGCGAAGAGGTTGAAGTCAACGCCCGAGTCGGCGCCGGCCAGGTCGGACAGTGCGCGGATCACCAGCCAGGGAATGTCGAAGGCTTCGCAGACTTGGGCCAGCGCTCCGCCCTCCATCTCGATGGCGAGAGCATCGAAATCGTCGCGCAGCCGGGCGCGAGTGGACTCGCAGTGCAGGTACTGGTCGCCGGTCAAGACGGTGCCGTAGCTGATCCGGGGAGGCGTGCCGGTGCCGCCCGCCGCGGCCGGCAGCGCCGGCAGGGTGAATCCTTCCAGCCGGCGTTTGACGCGGTCGATGAGTGCGGGTTCGACCGGGTAGCCGAACCGTTGGGTCGGGTTGATGAACGGGACATGTCCGGGCTGGTAGGGCTTCAGCCGATCGTCTTCGATGACCCCGAAGTCGTGCTGCACCACCCGGTCGGCGATGACGATGTCACCGATCCGCAGTCGCGGATCCAGTCCGCCCGCGACTCCGGTGAAAACTATTGTGTAGCAATGGAATCGGTCTGCCATTAGCGTTGCCACCAGCCCGGTGTTCACCTTGCCCATGCCGGCCGCGGCCAGCACCACCCGGTGTGCGTCGAGTTCGCCGGTATCGAAGGTGATCTGTGCAATCTGTTCGCGGTCGGGTTCCGACAACACGCTGCGCAGATAAGCCCACTCTTGCGGGATCGCACAAATGACCCCGATCGTCACCGTGATCCGCTCGGGCGCAACTCGAACTCCAATCGCCGGCCGGTGGACCCGGCACCGCCGCCGATTGTATCGACCCGGTCAGGGGGTCAGCAGCGCTCGTCGCCTCTGCGCATGACGCGCGAGTCAGCTACCTGCACGCGTGACCTGCTTCTCCGCACAAGGTTCAATGCGTCACAAGCGCGCGCTTTGATCGGGGTCACTACGTCGAGGTTGGTAGCGCTCTGGTTGATCAAGCTCTGCAGCGTTGGCACAGTCTCGACCCCTCCTCCGCCGGTCCAGTCACCCGACTGGCTCTATTTCACCGCGGCTGCTTTACAAGTGTGCAGCAAGTGGGTAAACGCCGCGCTAATGCGATTTATGCCCTGGCGCACGCTCCAGGACGTTCCGTGGCACACGTCACGCATCCCACGCGCCTTCAGTACGACCCGGCCAGGGCGGACCCTGTTCAACGGCCCAGCAATCGTTTCGGGACTCGGTTAGATTCACGCTGGCGAAAATGACGCTGCCACGATGGAAATCCGCCGACTCTGGCGGTAGTCGATTCCAGTGTGCCACATGCGCCGCCAGTACGGCGGCCGCGTTACCGGAATGTTAGGTTGCCTACATTTCTGACGAAATGGTCTGCATTGATTACCGCCGGCTCGAATCGGTCTACGGTCCGCTGGCCGAATCAATCCGCCGGCTCATCGACCTCAGCATCCGGACCGAAGTCGACCCCGCGACAGTGGCGCAGGCAAAAGCCAAAATCGACAGCACCGCAGACGAATTGAGTGTCTCTGCCCGGCCGGGAACGTTTGGTGTGCAGCTGACTCCGGACGGCCAGACTATTGCTTGGGGAAATGCGGTGGCCGGTCTGCGCAACCCGGTCGCCCCACCACTGGTGCTCCATCACGACCCGGACGGACTGGTGTGGTCAGAGTTCATTCTCGGCGCGGCATACGAAGGCCCGCCAGAGCATGTTCACGGCGGGGTGTCTGCCAGAGCATGTTCACGGCGGGGTGTCTGCTCTGATCCTCGACCACGTGCTGGGCGCAACGGCCCACAAGCTGGGTCGACCCGCCTACACCGGCACCCTCACCCTGCGTTATCGGCGTCGGACCGCGCTCGGCCGCCCCTTGCGGGTGGAAGCGCACGTCGAACGCACCGAAGGGGTCAAGACGTACTCCGTGGGTCATATCGCCGACGAGGACGGTGTCACCGTGGAAGCCGAGGGCGTGTTCATCCACCCCAAGCAGTGACGTGGCACGTGCGCGTCAGGTGGTCATAGCGGCCCGCTCGACATCGAGAAGTTGCTCACCACGGCGTTCCTCGTCGTAGGCTTTGCGCCCTCCTCGTAGGCCGAACAACCGCTTGGAGAACAGCAGGTAAATCACCGCGAGGATGTCGATGGAAAACGTGACCACGCGCGTCATCGTGATGCCTTTGGCCAGGTCATGGATCTCCAAGGGCAAGAAAACCGAGGTGGCTATCACTGCGAAGTATTCGCCCCAGCGTTTGAGCAACCACAGGCCGACACCCTCGAGCATCTCGATCAGTGCGTAGACGGTCAGCATCAGGGTCAGCAGCACCAACGTGGATGGTTTGGCGGCCAGTGCTTTTTCCAGCTCGTGTACGACCGCCATCTGGTCGACCTTGAATCCGGCGGCCCGGAAGATCGGCAGGTCGCGGTCGAGGGTGGCCTGGATGGATCCCCGTGCGCCGCGAAACTTCCACACCGCATAGGCGGCCAGCACGATCACCAGCGCCCGGAAGAGTCGTTCGACCGCGAGCACCCGAATGACGATGGCCTGCCGTAAAGCCTTGCCGCGCATGATCATCGGGGCATCTTCGGCGTGGCCCCGGCCGTATGGTTCACCGATGGTGAACTCCCCGCAGCGCAGACACCGCCACACTTCGCCCAGTCCGGTAGTGCCGCTGAGCCGGTCGGCAAGCGATTGTTCATCGGGCGCGTACGTGACATGGCCTGCGAGCGCGCAGGTAACCAATTCCCAGCGATTGATGCCGCGATCTTTGCCCATGGCCGATCATTCAACGCCGGCGGCCACTGGCGTCGACGTGCTCCGCCACTGCGAAGATCGCGCCGAAGTTGTCGGCGGGGTGGCATAGGCCGCCCACGGTCAGATACGTGTCGAGCAGGTCGGGATAGCGCAACACTGACCCGATCGTCGTCTTCGCGGTGCAGCAAGGACCAAGTCCACAACGGAACGGGTTCCGCAACGGGACGCTGCCCCAGGTTCGGTGGGTTACCGCGCTGTGACGCTTCGGCGAGGCGAGCACGGAAGCGCCGATTCTGCGCATGTGCGCGTAGAACGCATCCCCGGTGATGCCACCGTCGTCGATCCTGACGATGCGGGCACCGGTGTGGGCGGCGAACTCTTCGGCGAACCGATTCCACGACACCCACGCCGCCTCATCGGCATCGGTGAGCACTCTTGTTTCCCGTGCCGCAATGGGTTCCGCGGAACTCACACCGGGTGACACGGCATGGAGCGGCTCGGCGCGCAGCAAGTGTGCGGTGAGTCCGCGTTGCTTGGCTTGTCCGGCAGTGATCCAGGCCAGCGCGATATCGAGGGTGCCTTCGGCGACGCGGTCGGCTTGCACGTGCGATGGGAGCACCCACTCGTCAATCCGCAGTTCCGCCACCGATCGCACGACGCCTTTGAGGTCATCTGGAAGCCAGTTGACATAACCCAGCCGCACCGGCGCGCTGTCGGCGCCCGCCCGCTGCAGCCGATGCTTCGCGTCGGCGGCAAGGGCCAGAATCCTGCGGGCATCTCCCACCAACGAACGGCCCGCTTCGCTCAGCCGAACACTGCGGCGGTCCCGCACGAATAGCTCGGTCCCCAGTTCCCGCTCGAGCGCAATGATCTGTTGCGACAACGCCGGCCCGGAGATGTGTACCCGTTGGGCGGCGCGGCCGAAGTGCAGTTCCTCGGCGACAGCCACGAAGTAGCGCAGTTGCCGCAGTTCCATCGGTCGAGCTTAAACGCGCCTACCTGCGGTACGAAGCGCTACTTACGACTGGTCGGACACCGGTCGTGGACGTACGGACGTGTCGGGTATTGGGTGAAACGCGGACACTGGAAAGGACACCTGATGCGTTTACGGCCCCTGCCACCGGCCAGCCTGAGCAACGAACAACAACACCTCTACCGGGACATCGCTGCCGTAGTCGACAGCAGCTTTGGCGAACTCGTCGCGGCGGGACAGCGACGGTGCTCTAGTCGGCCCGTTTAACGGGTGGCTTCACTTTCCGCAATTTGGTACTGCCGCTTGGTCATTGAACAAATCTCTGTGGATGCATAGGGTATTGCCAGACAGCTTGCATCAACTCGTCATCCTCGTCACCGCGGCGAAGTTTGGTGCCCGTTACGAAATCTACGGTCACGAATACTTCGCGCTGCGAGCCGGTTTGGCTGACGATAAGATCGCGACGATCGTCGCCAGCGAACGCCCCGCGGACCTGACCGACGACGAACACGTCACCTACGACATGGCCGCAGCCCTTAATCGCGGTGGCGTCTTGCCGGAGACCACCTACCGGGCCGTCGTGGATCGGCTCGGCGAGCAAGGGGCCGCCGAGGTCGTGTTCCTGGTGGGCCGCTTCTCGATGGTCGCGGTTACCCTCAACGCATTCGACGCGGGCGTACCGGGCCGCGAAGGACTCTGACAACCCCACCTCCGCCCAGCGCTGCGACAGACGATGAGTTGAATCAGGCGCCGCGGTACCGGCTGTGCTCCTCGAGGTCCACCACTGCCGGATGCTGCTGGGCCTCGCTGATTGCCGTGGTTTCGTCGGTGAGCTTTTTCCCGATGAGCTGGATCTGCCGCGCGTTCAGGGGCGACAGCGGATGCACGGCAACCATCAGGGCGATGTGACCCCGGTGGTCGAAAACCGGTGCGGCGATGGTCACGACGGGCTGCTTCCGCCGACCGGGGTTGTCGTCGGACAGCAAACCTATGGTGGTGAACTCGACGAGCAGCTGATCCAGAATGTGGCGTACCTGCGTGGGCATCTCGTTGCTATCCAACGTGCCGACCACCTGGACGGCCTGGGCCAGCGCGGGCGTCGTCCAGTCGACGTCGAACCCGCGTTCGCGGGTGCGCTCCAAGACGCGTTCCAGGCGCTGAGTGCGGTCGGCGTTGCTGCCCGCACCCCGACGGATCCACGCGCGCTGCTCTTCAGCGCCATCCCAGGCGGCGAAGGCGACGCCGAACGGCGGTGCGTACAGGATGCGATCACCCGGGATGCCCGCGGGCTGGGTGGCGGGATCACCCTCAAAGGCCGTGACTACCAACGAATCACCAAACCGCTCGACCACCGAGCCGGCGTAGCCGACCTCCTGCGAGAGTCGCAACGCCGCAGCACGAGCGGCATGTGCGAGCGGCCGTGCGGTGTCCATCCGGGCAGCAACCACGGCGAGCGCGGGGCCCAGAGCGAAGGTCTTGGAAGCAGGGTCCCGGCTCGCCCAGCCGCGATCACACAGCGTCTTCAGGATCGCGTGCACCGTCCCCTGCGTCAGGTCGAGCTCACGCACGATGTCGGAGAAACGCATCCGCGTATTTCCGGACCGTGCCAGCAACTCGACGACGTCGAGCACCCGCGCGGTCGGCGCCGAGGTAGATCCGCGAATGTCTTGACTCCTTTGCGATCCGGTTCCTACAGTTATAGCGAACATTCGACAGGCTTACTCGATTATTCGAGAAAATGGGGCAGACGCGTTGCGCGCTGTGGTGCTGAGAGACGGTCGGCTGACGGTCCGCGAGACGGCAGACCCCGAGCCCGGGCCGGGTGAGCTGTTGCTGCGCACGCTGAGCACCGCGATCTGCGCGTCGGACGTCCACTTCATGGACCACCCCGAGCTCGCGATCGACGATCCGACCGGTCGCTCGCTGTATGACGGGGACCGCGACATCGTGCTCGGCCACGAGTTCGTCGGCGAGGTGATCGGGCACGGATCCGGCTGCACGGATCAATTCGCGGTCGGCGATCGGGTAACGGCGATGCCGATCCTCCTGGTGGATGGCGGTGCCGGTGGCATGCGGATCATCGGTCAGCACCCGGAAGCCCAGGGGAGTTTCGGTGAGCTGCTGGTGGTTTCGGAGGCGGCGGCCAAACCCGTTGCCGGAGATGTCTCCAGTGACGCCATCGCGCTGGTCGACGCCTTTGCCGTCGGCGAGTTCTATGTCCGCTCGGCGCAGATCCAGCAGGGCGAGATCGCCGTAGTCATCGGCGCGGGAGCCATCGGCCTCTCGGCCGTCGCCGCGCTGGCCAGCCGTGGCATCGAGCCGATCATTGCCGCCGACTTCAAGTCCGAACGCCGCGAGCTGGCCCGCCGATTCGGCGCGCAGGTGGTCGTGGACCCAGCCGAGAAGTCAGCGTTCGACGCGTTCCGTGAGGCGCGCGGCCAGCACGGATTGCCTGGCCCGGCTGTGGTTTTCGAGTGCGTCGGTGCCGCCGGGCTGATCCAGAACATCGTCGAATCCGCCGAGATGGCGACGCGGATCTACTGCGCGGGCGGCTGGTACACCGGCGACACGTTGGACATCACGACCGCGACTCGCCAAGGCGTCACCATTCAGTTCGGCGGCGGACCACACTCGCAGGACTGGTACGGAACGCTGGACGCCATCGCAGCGGGCCGGCTGGATCCGCTACCCAGCGTCGGGAAGGTCATCGGCCTCGACGAGGTTCCCGAAGCACTCGATCTCGCCCGCAGGTCTGACGGGCCGCCCCGCATCGTGGTCCATCCGAATGGAGACAACCCGTGACCGAACGCGACGATCGTCAGGACATCTCCGATCTCCTGGTGCGTTACGCCACCGGGATCGATCGGCGCGACTGGCCGTTGTTCCGCACCGTGTTCACCGACGATTGCGAACTCGACTACGGCGAAATCGGCACCTGGCAAGGTGTCGATGCGGTCACCGACTTCATGGACACGACGCACGCGATGGCGGGCCATACCCTGCATCGCTTGACCAACCAAGCCATCACGCTCGATGGCGACAATGCATCGGCCCGCACTTACATCGATGCAGTAATCATGGTCGGCGACAACCAATCCGGAGTGAATGCCTGGGGTTTCTACGACGACGAGATCGTCCGAACCGCCGGTGGCTGGCGCATCGCCCGCCGCCGGTTCACCCAGGTGCGTATCGCGACATTCGGCCCGTAACCGAGCAGGAGATTCAGGTGACGTTCGCAACCAAATACGGACCGTGGGCGCTGGTCGCCGGTGCCTCCGACGGCTTAGGCGCCGCATTCGCCGCGGGACTCGCCGAGCGCGGCGTCAATGTCGTGCTACTGGCCCGCCGGCAGAGCGTGCTCGATCAGGTTGCGGCCCAGATCGAATCCCAGACTGGTGCCCAAACCCGGACTCTCGCCATTGATCTCGGCCGGACGGACGCGGCATCCGCGATCACCGAAGCCACCAGGGACCTAGAGATCGGCTTTCTGGTGTACTGCGCGGGCGCGGACCCGAATTACCGACCCTTTCTTGATAATTCGATCGAGGCCGCCGAGTCGATGGTGCAACGCAACTGCACGGTACCGATGCAACTGTGCCACCACTTCGCCCCCGCAATGGTCGAGCAAGGCAGCGGCGGGATCGTCATCTTCTCCTCCGGCGCCGCATTGGCCGGCAGCCCCAACATGGTCACCTACAGCGCCTCCAAGGCGTTCGACATGGTCTTCGCCGAAGCACTGTGGGCCGAACTGCACGACAAAGGCGTCGACGTGCTTGGTCTGATGCTGGGCAAGACCAACACACCGGCGCTGCGGGAACTCGAATACAGCCGCGGCCAGATCAGTTCGCCCGACGAGGTTCCCGCCGGCGCAAGCTCGGTGGACGAGGTCATTGCCGAGGCGTTCGAGAACCTGACCAATGGGCCGACCTTTATGGCGGGCGAGATGATGCGCGCCGGCGCACAAATGATCGCGTCGCTGACGCGCAATCAGGCAGTCGAACTGTTCACCCACGCCGCGGCCGCGGCGATGGGGCCGGACCACTAACGGGCATCGGGCGGAGCCGCTGGACTCCAGCAATGCGCCGAAGTGGATGTTGATGTTCCACGGCTGGTGCATTGACGCGTCACCGAACACTTCCCCGAAGCTGTCCCACGGCCCGCGGTGTCACTGCTAGGCCGCTAGATCGGTTTGCCATAATCTGGATTTAGCTGGACCTAACTTTCGAGTTGAGTGCTCTGGCCAGCAAATATAGCGTGGCAGCTCGCGCCACTTGGCACGCCCATAACGTTGCTGGATAACGCTACGGCAGGTACCTTTGGCGAGCAGGTCAAGCCACGGCCGCGAGCCATGCACCCATTCATGATCGGCGCCGAGAGTTAAGGACGACGATGCTCGCCACTGACAGGCCGCTCGCCTCGGTCCCGACGGCGGCACGCTCGCCGCGTCGCACTCTCTCGCGTTCAGCGGTGATCACCGCGATATTCATCGTCCCTGCGGTGGTGGTCCGGGTCGTCGGCCTGCATCCAGATCCGGTGGCCGCGCTGTTCATCTTCGGTGCCGCGGTCGTGTCAGCCAGCTTTCTGCTCGCGTGGGCCGCCGAGGCCGCGCAGATCGACGTCTCCGGCGGCCTGGCCATCGCGGTGCTCGCTCTGGTCGCGGTGTTGCCCGAATACGCCGTTGACCTTTACTACGCGTACGTGTCGGGCCATAACCCGGATTACACGCAGTACGCCGCGGCCAACATGACCGGATCCAACCGGCTATTGATGGGTCTGGGCTGGCCGGTCGTGGTGTTGGTCAGCATGGTGGCGGCGCGCAGGGCCGGCGCCGGCAAGACTGCCGGCCTGAGGCTGGAGCCCGCCAATCGCGTCGAACTCGGATTCCTGATGATCGCCGGAGTGGTCGCGTTCGCGATACCGGCCAGTGGCGAAATCCACCTGACGCTGGGGTTGGCGCTGCTGGCCTGGTTCGGTTTCTACCTGTACAAAGTCAGCCACGGTGATGTCGAAGAGCCCGACCTGGTCGGTACCGCCGCTGCCCTCGGGGAACTGTCGGATCGGAGCCGGCGCGTTGTCGTCGTCGGCCTGTTCGTGGTGTCCGGGGCAGTGATCCTGCTGTGCGCCAAACCGTTCGCCGACAATCTGGTCGCGGCCGGCACTGAGCTGGGTATCGACCGTTTCCTACTGGTGCAGTGGCTCGCCCCGTTGGCGTCGGAGGCACCCGAATTCATCATCGCGACCATCTTCGCCTCCCGCGGCAAGGGCACCGCGGCCATCGCCACGCTGATCTCGTCCAAGGTCAACCAGTGGACGCTGCTGATCGGATCGCTGCCGGTGGCCCATCTGCTGGGCGGCGGCGGCTTCTCCCTGGCGCTCGACTCCCGCCAGATCGAGGAAGTCTTGCTCACCGCCTGCCAAACGCTGATGGGTGTCGCGTTGATCCTGGCATTGCGGTTCAACCGAACTGCCGCTTGGACGCTGCTGGGACTGTTCATCGTTCAGTTCCCACTCACCTCGACCACCGGACGTCTAGGACTCTGCGGTATCTACGCCGTGATCGCCATCGGCGGGCTCATCGTCAACCGCCGCCACTTGGCCGCCACCCTCCAGGCGCCGTTCCTCGGGACCGCCATCCGACACGCTGGTCATCCGCAGCACGAACCGGAGAGCCCTGCCCTCTCGAGCTAGTACGCGCCAACTGCTCGAGGACCTGCGTATACGGTCCAGGTATGAATCGAGTATCGGTGATCACCGGGGGTGCCGGTGGTATGGGTGAGATATTGTCAAGACCTGTGGATGAGGTTGTTTCAGGCGACCTCCGTTTCGGTTGATTCGCTGGTTTCGGCGGGTGTGATATCGACGGGGCGTTCGAGCAGTTTGCCTTTGTGGAACACCGCGCCGGCACGGACCAGGGCGACCAAGTGCGGGGCGTTGACGGCCCGCCACCGGGCCTGCGCGGCGTCGATCAGCTTGTAGGCCATCGCAATTCCCGCGGCGCGGGAGCCGGGCCCCTTGGTGACCTTGGTTCGCAACCGCACGGTCGCAAAGGTCGACTCGATGGGGTTGGTGGTGCGCAGGTGGATCCAGTGCTCGGCCGGGTACTTGTAGAACTCCAGCAGCACGTCGGCGTCGTCGACGATCTTGGCGACCGCCTTGGGATACTTGGCACCGTAATCGACCTCGAAGGCCTTGATCGCGATCTGCGCCTTGTCGATGTCCTCGGCGTTGTAGATCTCCTTGATCGCCGCCAACGCGGCTGGGTGCGCTGACTTCGGCAGTGCAGCAAGCACATTGGACTGCTGGTGAAACCAACACCGCTGCTCACGCGTGTTCGGGAAGACCTCGCGGACCGCCTTCCAGAACCCCAACGCACCGTCACCGACAGCCAGCACCGGGGCTGCCATCCCGCGCCGGCGGCAGCTCCGTAGCAGATCGGCCCACGATTCGGTCGATTCCCGGTAGCCGTCGGCCAAGGCGACGAGCTCCTTGCAACCATCGGCGCGCACCCCGATCATCACCAACAAACAGAGCTTCTCCTGCTCGAGACGGACCTTGAGGTGAATGCCGTCGACCCACAGGTAGACGTAGTCCGTGTCCGAGAGGTCACGGACTTGGAAGGCCTTGGCTTCGTCTTGCCACTGGCTGGTGAGCCGGGTGATCGTCGTGGCCGAGAGACCCGCACCCGAGCCCAGGAACTGCTCCAACGCCGGACCGAAGTCACTCGTCGACAGGCCATGCAGATACAGCAGCGGCAGAACCTCGCTCATCTGCGGTGACTTGCGCGCCCACGCTGGCAGGATCGCGGAGGAAAACCTTTGCCGCTCTGCGGTATCGGCATCGACGCGCTTGTCGTTGACGCGCGGCGCGGTCACCGTGACCGCGCCCGACGCGGTCAACACCTCACGCTCCCGGTGGTAGCCGTTGCGGACCACCAGGCGCCGTCCGTTGTCGTCGACCTCTCCGGCATGGGCGTCGATGTAGGCGGCCACTTCGGCCTGCAACGCCGCCGCAAGCATCTGTCGGGCGCCGTCGCGGACGATCTCATCGAGCAACGACCGACCGACACCGTCGTTCTTCTCGTTGGAGCATTCCGCGTCGTGAACTACCGTGAGCATGGGCGTACCTTCCCAACCAGCGCGCCAACGCCGGTCTTGATCAGAGAACCTTGGACTTCAGATCATCCTCGGGAAGGTGCGCCCACTTTCACACCACCTCGCCAAGGCTCATCCACAGGTTCTGATCATTGCTCGGTATGGGTCTGGCCACGGCCAAACTCGTCGGCCGAGACCACACCGTGGTCCTCTGCGACGTCAGGCAAGACCGGCTGACTACCGCGGCCGCGACGCTGGAAGACCTTGGGATCACTCCCACGATCGTCAACTGTGACGTCACGGACCGGGGCGCGATCGCGGACCTGCTGGACACCGCGAATAACCTCGGGTCGGTCGCCTCAGTCATCCATACCGCGGGGGTGAGCCCGAGCATGGGGCCCGCCGACTACATCATGCGGACCAATGCCATCGGCACCGTCAACGTCAACGTCAACGTCAACGTCAACGTCAACGTCAACGTCAACGAGGTGTTCTACGCGATCGCCGGCGAGGGCTCGGTGATCGTCAACGTGGCATCGATGGCGGCCCACCTGTTACCCGCGGAACTGATTCCGACGGCACAATTCCCGGGGGCGCTCAGCGACGGTGACGCCTTCTGGGACGCCATGATGGCGGCGTTGGACCCCATTCCCGAAAATGCGCGATCCGGCTACGCCTACGCGCTGAGCAAGAGCTTTGTGAAGTGGTACAGCCAATCGCAGGCGGAAAGGTTCAATGCCAAGGGCTTGCGTATCGTCTCGGTCTCTCCGGGGTCCGTCGACACCGAGATGGGCCGGCTCGAGGAGCAGGCCGGTGCCGGCGCGATGGTTGCCGACGCCGCCGTCCCGCGGTGGGGCAAGCCGGAGGAGATGGCAGAGCTACTTGCCTTCTGCGCCAGCGCTAAGGCGGGTTACCTCACCGGCACCGACATCCTCAACGACGGTGGCGTGGTCGCCTCGATGACGGAGCGAGCCAGGGTGGCCGCCGCCAACTAGACCAGGTAGTACAGGTCGGGGTGGGCAGTGAGTTCCGGTGCGGCCGCCAACGGCGCTTTCAGCTTCAGCTCGGCCAGCTTGTTGTGGGCATAGCGCACCGCCTTGAGCGTCGCCGAGTAGTCCTCGTCCTCTTCGGGGAAGACATGCTCTGCGGTGATCCAACTTTGGAATCCGACGTTGTTCAGCACCGTGAGCGTATCGGGGCGCACCCCGGCCAGCAGGATGGTCACGCCCCGCGCGGTCTCTTCGCGCAGGAAGTGCTCGATGCGCTCGATGCACACGACGTCAGGATGGCGCACCCGTTTGAGCCGCAACACCACGAACTTGATGTCGTCATCCGCGATCCGCTTGCTGACCTCCAGCAGGTAGCGGTCCAATTCTGGTGCGGCGCCGAAGAACAGCTCGCCCTCCAGGTCGTAGATGACGACCAACGAATCCGCTATATCACTCGAAATACGCTCACGCACAACGCGTTCGGGTGTGACAATGAGTTCTCTGGACTTCAGCTTCGCTGCGCGCGGCACGAATAGCAAGATCGACAGGACCACTCCCAGCAGGACTGATTTGTCGAGGTCGATTGCCACACCGGTGAATGCGGTAATGATCACCAGGCCCGCGTCATAGCGGGATGCCTTGACGGTGTAGATCAGGCGCTTGAAGTCGACCAGCCGCACGGCAGTCACTAGCAGCAGGCCCGCCAGTGCCGGTTGCGGAACGTATCGCAATAACGGGGCAAACAATAGCAGCGCCGCGGCAACCGTTGCAGCCGAGACGATCCCGGAGAATCGGGTTTTGGCTCCGGACTGGAAATTGATCGCCGATCGCGACAGTGAGCCCGAGCCGGGCAGGCTCTGGAAGAAGCCGCCGGCGAGGTTGGCCAGGCCTTCGGCCATGATCTGGCGGTTGTAGTCGATCTTCTGCTGCGTCTGGTGGGCAATGGCTTTGGCGATCGACAAGGCCTCGATGATGCCGACGAAGGCAATGGCCAGTGCGCCCGTGGACAGCTGGGGCAGCCAGCTGGCGTTGACGTCAGGGACGTGGGGCGCGGGCAAACTGCGCGGTATCTTGGCGGCCACGGACACCGCGGTATGGCCGCCGGCTCCCGGGATCGACCATCCCGCAAAGTAGGCGATCAGCGCGGTGACGATCAGCACCGCAAGCATGTCGATCTGCGGCAAACCGCAACGCTGCACCAGCTTGCGCAAGACGACCGCCAAAATCACTGCCGCCGTGCTGAGTATCACGGCGCGGTAATTGACGTGATCGCCATGGGACAGAGTGAGCCATACCCGGTGCAGAACCTGCATGTGCCCATTGCCTTTGTCACGCACGCCCAGCGCGTTGCCGAGCTGTCCCACGGCAAGCAGAAACGCCGCGGCCGCCATGAAACCGATGATGACCGACTCGGAAATGTAGCGGGTCAGGCTGCCGAGCTTGAACAAGCTGATCACGATCTGAAAGCCGCCCACCAGGACGGCCAGCAGGAACAGGCCTTCGAACAGTTCGGTGCTGTTTTCCGAGTCGATGAACGCCAGCGCCGTGAACACCAGCAGCGATATCGCGCTGGTCGGCCCGTTGATCAGATGCGAGGACGACCCGAAGATCGAGGCGACGATCGTGACGACGATGGCCGAGTACACGCCGAACCTGGGGTCAACCCCGGCAATCAGCGCATAGGCCATCGCCTGGGGGAAGGAGATGGCGGCAACGGTGAGGCCGGCAATGACATCGTGCCTGCCCTTCACCGAGTTGTAGTTCAGCGCGAAGCCCACTTGCACAAGTGTTTCCGTTAGGTTCCCGACGCCGCGGCGGGCGGCGCTGAGATCGTGTCGAGGATTCCGTTCGTGCCGAAGAACTGCTCCCGCGCGTCGTTCCAGTCCTTGGCGATCTCGCCGATCGGGAACAGCGCGAGTGGGGGCGGCCGGTCTGCGTGTTTGGCCAGGATTTCCGGCTTGAACGGCCGGTAGCCGAATTGTGCGGCCTGCTCTTGTGCGGCATCGGTGAATAGGTACTCGAGATACGCCTTGGCATAGGTCGCGGTCTTGGGCTCGGTGACGTTGGCGTCGACCCAGGCCACCGCCGGCTCGGCCCGGATGCTGACCGGAGGGTAGACGAGTTCGAGTTCGTCCTTATTGGCGGCGACCTCGCGCAGCGCCTCGTTCTCCCAAGTCAGCTGCACGTCACCGATCTTGGCGAGAGTGAAGCTGTCGCCCGCACTGCGGGCACCGGCGTCGGATACCGCCACGTGTTGCAACAACGCCTTCACGTAGGCGCTTGCTTGAGCCGGTGTGCCGCCACGAGTAGTCACCGAACCCCAGGCGGCCAGAACGCTCAACTGGCCATTGCCGGAACTGCGCGGATTCGGTGTCACCACCGAAACGCCGGCATTGACCAGATCGGGCCAGTCATGGATTCCTTTTGGATTGCCCTTGCGGACGACGAAGACGACGGTCGACGTGTAAGGCACCGAATTATTCGGCAGCCGCTGCTGCCAATCGGGCGCGATCAAACCCCGCTTGCTCAACGTCTGGATATCGCTGATCAGCGCCAGCGACACCACGTTGGCTTTCTGGCTGCCGTCGAGGACACTGCGTAGCTGGCGACCTGAACCGCCGTGCGACTCTTTGATGTCCAGGGTGACACCGGCGCGCGTGCGATATTGCGGGATGAACGACTTGTCGATCGCCGCATACAACTCGCGCGTGGGGTCATAGGAGACATTCAGGATTTGATTGGACCCGGCCTCGGGGATGTTCTTGACCACGAGTGCGCTCGTCGCGAGCACGATGGCCACCACACCGAGGACGTTGAGCCAGGGAATGCGCCGGCGGGAAGGGGCGTGCGCGGCTGGCGGAGGCGTGTCCACCATCGGCAGGCGTCCTCTCAGCACAAAATTCCAGACGATTCGCCTGGCACCCAGCATTTCCAGCGATATTAACCAAGAGGGACACTTCGTGACAGCGGTGAAAATCAGTCTGACGCTAAAGGGGCCTTCTCGAGTCGAAGAAAGCCCACTCGGCTACGTATGCTGAGCACATGCCGCAACGGATGTTGCGTGATCGCTTGATCGAACTCGAAGTTCCGGGCCAGGATGTGGCACGCGGCCGGGCGCTACGCAAAACCGCCCCGCGACGCTCCCTCGCACAATTGACCCCGTCCCCGCGAACAGCGACGGACATTCTCGTCGCCCAAAATGCCGGGCGGCTAAGCGAACTCGTCCCGTTGCGATTCGCTCGAATGCTCGCCGACCCGTTCTCCTTTTACCGGGGTTCGGCGGCAGTGATGGCCGCCGACCTGGCCGCGAGCCCGACCAGCGGGATCGAAATCATGTGCTGCGGGGACGCACATGTCTCCAACTTCGGCTTGTACGCCGCCCCGCACCGATCGATCGTCTTCGACCTGAACGACTTCGACGAGGCCGCGGTGGCACCGGCCGAGTGGGACACCAAGCGGCTGATCACCAGCGCGATCATCGGGGGCCGCCATGCCGGGTATCCGGCCAAGGCCGTCCGCCGATGTGTCGAGCGGGCACTGGTGGGCTACCAGACCAGCCTGGAAGAGATGCTCGAGGAGATGAACGTTCTGGAGCGCTACTACCTGCGGGTGGAACCCGAGCACTACACCGGAAAGTTCTCCAAGGGCCTACAGGGAGTGATCGAGAAAACAATATCCAGGGCCCGCACCCGGACATCCGCGCGAGTCTTCAAGCAAATCACCGAGATTGGGCCCGACGGGACGCCACGTCTGCGGGAAGCACCCCCCGTCCTGCAGCACGTCGACAAGGACATCGAAAACCTATTGGTGGATTCGATTCAGGAGTATCTGGCCGCGGTCCCGGCCGACGTCGCGCTGCTGCTCTCCCACTTCCGAGTCACCGACGTCGCGTTGCGGGTGGTCGGCGTCGGCAGCGTCGGTACCCGCTGTTACTTGGTCATCCTGGTGGGCCCGAACGACACGCCGTTGATCCTGCAGATCAAGGAGGCCACCCGCTCGGTGCTCGACGAGTACGGCGGATGGCGCCAGCCGGACACCCTGACCGCGGCAATCGAAGCCAACGGCCAGGGGGTACGCGTCACCGATGGCCAGCTGATCCTGCAGGCCATGTCGGATGTGTTCCTCGGAACGACCCGCAAAGACGGCCGCGACTACTACGTTCGCCAGTTCCACGACATGAAGGGCACCATCGAAACCGAAGGCATGTCGCCTTCCACGTTCTCTGACTACGTCAGTGCGTGCGCGGTGCTGTTGGCGCGGGCGCACGCGCAGAGTGCGAACGCCTCGATACTGCGCGGGTACGTCGGCACCAGCAACGCGGTGCATGACGCGGTTGCCGAGTGGTCGTACGCCTACGCCGACAAGTCCCTCGACGACTTTCATCAGCTGCGCGCCGCGGCCGCGGCCGGCGAGATCGAGGTTGCCGACGATCCCGCCCGATAGCCCACTACTGCCCAAGCTCGATCACCAGTTGTAGGTCGTCGACACAGGTTTCGATGACGTTGGTAAGCGCCAGATCCGTTCGGGTTCCGCCAGCCGAATCCAGTGCGGCAACGTGTTCGCGGGCGGCGGCGACGTGAGCGGTCGCTGCGCCGGGATCCGGCTCACTGCGGGTAAGCCCGACCGCGAGTTCGCCGATCGCGTCGTGCACGGGTTGCGGGACCGCGCCGCCGGCGCCGAAGGCCGTCGTTGCGGTACGCGCCAGGTACAACAGCGAACCGGCCAGCAGGGCCACCTGCGCGGCTTGCCAATCCGCGGCCTGGATGCCGCCGCGCGCTGCCCAACGCCGCGGCGCGATCCATACGAGATGACGAGCGTGGGTGCGGGCCTTGCTGAGTACATCCAGTCGTTCATGCAACTGATCGACGGCGGAGTACTGCCAGCCGGACGGGGTCACCGCAGGACCGCCGATCCTGTCCTGGGTCTCGGCCAGCAGGTCATGCAGGGCGCCGAATACGCCGATCCGAGCGTTGCGCAGCGCGGTGTGCGGGTCGGGCGGGAACAGCAAGATGCTCAACACGAGCGCCACACCGCCACCGATCAAAGCCTCCTGAAGGCGTTGGAAAACGCTGTCGGTACCGACCGAGAGTGCCATCACCAGGATCGCGGACCCGGCGGTTTGATTGGCGAAGGTCAAATCTCGTCCGAGAATCCCCTGCCCGAGCAGGACCGCGACGCACAGCGCGACAAACACCATGGCAGCCATCGCGATCCACTCGGTGCCGAACAGTTGGTGCACCGTGGCGCCCAGGCAGATCCCCAGTGCCACACCGACAATGTTCTGGATCGCCCGTTGCGCCTGGAAGACGTTGCTCGCCGACACGAACACCGCCGCGGCGATCGGAGCGAAGAAGGGATCCGGGTGACCGAGCACATCATGGGCGATGTACCACGCCACGCCCGCGGCCACCGATGCCTCGGCGATCGGCCACAACACACCACGCAGACGTTGAACAGCCGCGTGGCCGCTGGCTATCGTCCCGGAAAGGAAAGCTGTCATCACGGTTGCTAACCCACCACAAGCTGCGAGTTCTCGCTACGGGTTCACCGAGATCAACGAGGTCCACTCCGACCTAGCCAACGGTGAATTGATCTGCGCGGTAACCGGTTTCGACATCTGCTGGCCTTCGTCGGCTGGCCGAAGCCGCCCCGGCGCGGTGCAGCCAGTCTCGTGGTCGCAGTCGCCAGGTCCGGCGAGCGTATTCCAGCTCGGTGTAGGGCCATTGGGTGACGATCCGGCCCGTCGGCGAGCGGAAATAGCTGTCGCACTGAGTCCAGATGGTGCGCTCCAAATCGGCGGAAAGCCGGTCGTTGTACCGGGTTTCCGCCTCGCGGCGCACATCGAGATAGCCGCCCCGGCGCGCCAGCCTGGTAACCGCGCTGGCCACCAACCGCGCGCCGGCCTCCAAGATGTACACGATTGAATTACCGCCCTGGTTGGTGTTGGGGCCGTAAAGCATGAACAAGTTCGGGAACCCGCTGACAGCCACGCCCAGATACGCGCTGGGATCATCACCCCAGCGCTCGTGCAGGCGCTGTCCGCCACGGCCGACCACGTCGATCCCCGACAGGTAGCGCGACGTCTCGAATCCCGTGGCGAGCGCGATCGCGTCCACGTCGAGCGCATCGCCGGCCGCCGTGACGACCGACGTCTCGGTAATCCGGTCGATGGGGTCGGTGACGAGCGCGACGTTGTCTTGCTGCAACGCCCGGTAGTAGTCCTCGCCGAGCAGCACCCGTTTACAGCGGAACGGATAGTCCGGCGTCAAGGCGCGGCGAAGCCGCTCGTCGGCCACGATGCGCTCCAGGAACGAGGTGGCGACCTGGGAGCGGGCGGCGACCACCGGGTCGTCGGCGAAGGTCGCGGTGTTGTCGTGCTGAAACTTCCAGATCTGCCAGCGGGTGCGGGGCACCGCCACGGGGTTGCGCCGGAATTGCGCCAATTCTGTTGCACTGTAAGGTCGGTCATCTTTGGGAACCATCCACGGCGGCGTGCGCTGAAACACCGTCACCGCAGCGGCAACCTTCGCCAGTTCGGGAACAAGCTGCACCCCACTGGCACCCGTGCCGATCACCGCCACCTTCTTGCCCACCAGTGCGATGTCGTGAGTCCACTGTGCGGTGTGGATGACCGAACCACCGAAATCGCTCAAGCCCGCGATATCGGGACGCTTCAACGACCCGAACAGGCCGACGGCGCAGATCGAAGTCGTCGGCCACCGACTCCAGGTAGGCAAGAATCTCCGGCTGCCGAGCGTAGGTTCGGCTCCAGGACTTGTTGCGCGCGAACGAGAATGAATACAGGTGACTTTGGATGTCGCATGCGGCGCCGGGATAGGTGTTGCGCCGCCAGGTGCCCCCGACGCCGTCGTCGGCCTCGATGATCACCAGGTCGTCGATTCCGGCGCGGCGCAGTGCCACCGCCGCGCCCAGCCCGCCGAATCCCGCGCCGATGATCGCTACCTTCGGTGAGCGCCGACGCCGGGTGGCCGCCCTCATCCGGCCGAGCAGGTACTTCACCGCCCGGCCCCGGCACCGCGAATGTCTAGGCCTGCCAGATCTCCGGTGGCCCGCCAGGTCTCCAAGATGTCGGCGTACTCGGTGGGAGCGCCGAAGAAGAAACTGCCCTGCCGCGTCTTGGCGTCCGCCTTGCCCTCGCGGTTGTAGTAACCGGGAGTGCACGTCTTAGCGCGCTCGGCAGTGGCGGTCGATCGGGCCACAACCGTATCGACCCAGGCGGCTTCGGCGGCCGACGACGCCTCGACCTCGGTGGCACCGTGTTCAAGGGCCCAGGCGATGATCCAGGCAGCGTGGCTGGCTTGCACGTCTAGTAGGTACGGGAAGTTCACCGTCAACCCGGCCTGGGAGATGCTTTCGATGAAGCAGTTCGGAAAACCGTTGGCG
This sequence comes from uncultured Actinomycetota bacterium, assembly GCA_963712615.1. Classification (GTDB taxonomy): domain Bacteria; phylum Actinomycetota; class Actinomycetes; order Mycobacteriales; family Mycobacteriaceae; genus Mycobacterium. The sequence continues at coordinate 3,814,358 of CAVQIO010000002.1, read as the reverse complement.
CACAAGCCCTGGAAGGTGCGGACACCGTCACGCCAGCGTTCACTCAGGGCCACGCCGTCGCGGCCGATCAGCTCGAACCCGGAGCGGCGGCAGTAGTCGGTGCCCACCTCGAAACCCGTCGCGAAGATGAGGCAGTCGAGCTCGTACGACACGCCTTCGACGACGACGCCGGACTCGGTGATGAGTTCCACGCCGCGACCACGGGTATCGACCAGGGTCACGTTGTCTCGGTTGAACGTCTGCAGATATTCGTCGTGAAAGCAGGGGCGTTTGCAGAAGTAGCCGTACCAGGGTTTGAGGGCCTCGGCTGCGGCGCGGTCGGCCACGATCTCGTCGACTCGCGCCCGGATCTCGTCCATCTTGGCGAAGTCCGCGAGCTCGCTATTGCGGCTGCGCTGCTCCGGGTCCACCGATGCGTCGCTGTCATGGCGCATCACGGGTAGCTTGCGGGTAATGCTCGTCCAGGCATCGGCGACGAGATCTTCGGGTGCTTGCCCGCCGGCGGTCAGGATCTGAAAGTTCTGGATGCGCTGGCGCTGCCAGCCTGGCTGTAATGTGTTGGCCCACTCCGGATCCGTGGCCGCATTCGCGCGCACGTCGACCGACGATGGCGTGCGCTGAAAGATGTAGAGGTGTTGCGCGGCGGCACCAAGATGGGGCACACACTGGACCGCGGTCGCGCCGGTGCCGATGATCCCGACTCGCCTACCGGCCAAGTTCTCCAGCTTCTCGCCGGTGTAGCCGTAGTCCCAGCGGCTGGTATGGAACGTGTGACCGCGAAAAGACTCGAGGCCTTCGATGCCGGGCAGTTTGGGTTTGGCTTGATACCCGTTTGCCATCGACACAAACTTGGCCCGCATCTCGTCGCCCCGGTTGGTGCGGATGATCCAACGGGATTCCGCTGATTCCCAACGAATCTCATGAACATCGGTGCGCAGGCACGCGTCGCGGTACAGATCATATTGCTTTGCGATGCGCTGGCAGTGCGCAAAGATCTCGGCGCCCTTCGCATACTTTTCCGTCGGTATGTAGCCGAGTTCCTCCAGCAGCGGGATGTACACATAGGACTCGACATCGCACGCGATCCCCGGATAACGATTCCAATACCAGGTGCCGCCAACATCGGCAGCCCGGTCGATCAACCGCACACTTTTGACACCCAGCTCACGTAGCCGCGCCCCCGTCAACAGCCCACCGAAGCCGGCGCCCACGATCGCCACGTCGACCTCGTCGGTGAGGGGTTCGCGAACGAATTCCTGGTCGACCCACGGGTCTTCGGCGAAACGGGCGAACTCACCGGCTATTTCCACATACTGGTCGATGCCGTCGGGGCGCAGTCGCCGCGCGCGCTCTTCGGCATACTTCCGCCGCAGCGCATCGACGTCGAACGCGCACCCAACAGTCTCGGTCAAGTCCCGACTCCGCTCTTCGTGAGTCGACTCTATAATCAATCGCTTGATCGTATCAAGGAGAAGCCGCCTGTTCGCCGAATAAGGCGCCCCTGACCAGCACCTTCGCCGAACTCAGCGCGGCGTGGTACTCCTCCGGCGGCAGCGTGGCCGCCAACTCCGTCAGGCCGTAGACGAGCGCATAGATCGCCGCGACGACGCCCCGGGGATCAGAATGATCACCCAGCTCACCACGTTGTCGCGCATCGTCGACGACGCCCTCGATGATGTCGCGGAACGCCTCGAACCCGGGATTCTTCGGTTGCCCGCGGGCTTTTCGCCGAACCGGGGCCGCAATGGTTTCCGCCCGGATCGCGAACTCGAACGCGGCCAGGTCCGGGTACTCACGCATCAATTGGCCACATTCGTCGAGCACCGCTTCGATTCGATCGACGATGTCGCCGGGACCTTCCGCGGCCCCTCGCAGCCGGGGCATAGCCGTATCGGTTCTGGCCGCGATAGTGGCCTTGATCAGTTCGGACTTGTTCGGAAAGTAGTTGTACAAGCTGGCACTGGTGACCTCGGCCATGCGGGCGATCTCACGGATCGTCGCCTTCGCGTAGCCGGACTCGGCCACACATTTCATGGTCGCGGCGATGATGCGCCGGCGGGTCTCTTCGCCGCTGGCGCCGACGGGGCGGCCCAACGGGGTCCTGGCTCGCATAGTTGCCCACCCTTCGACCGCGGGCGCAGTTCATCGTCGAATATATTGGACCAACCTATTTATCCCGGAGGTGCACGGTGGGTGAGCGGCCGTGAACCCCGCATTGGGCGAATTCTCGCGCGCAATCGACCTGTCCGGCGTGTTTGTCAACGCTGTGCTGGGCGGCGTGGTGGCGCGCGAATTCCGTATGGACCCTGTGGGATTCGTTGCGCTCGCGATCTTGTCGGGCCTTGGGGGCGGCGTGATCCGCGATACCTTGTTGCAGCACGGGCCGCCGGTGGCATTGACAGACACGCTCTACGTGGTGGTTGCCCTGGTGGGAGCGGCGGTCGCGTTTTTGATACCGCTGCGCGCCCGACTGTGGTCGCTGACCTATCCGGTTGTCGATGCGCTGGCGTTGGGCACCTGGGCGGTGGCCGGCGCGGAGAAGACATTGGCGGCGGGATTGAGTTGGCTCCCAGCGATTTTGCTCGGCACAGTCAGCGCCGTGGGCGGCGGGGCGCTGCGGGACCTGGCGGTGCACCGCACTCCGGCGATCTTCGGCGGCAACACTCTCTATGCGACGTGCGCGGTGGCGGCCAGCGGCACCGTGGTTGTGCTCTCCCGTTACGGTCTGGCACCGCAGGGCGAACTGGCCGGAATCGTGGTCGGCTCATGTCTGTGTCTGCTGGCCAGGTGGCGCGGTTGGCGGCTGGGTGAGACTTCGCCCGCGGATTACTACCTGACGCGGCGAAAGCGGACGTGGCGCATTCGGATCGGCACGCGAGTACACCGCCCCGAAGACCCGTGACTCCGCTGGGCCGCCCGGTGGGGGCGAGCAGTGCAGAGACCCGTCGGCGAATCATCACCGCCACAATGCGCTGCGTGGCCGAAGTCGGCTACTCGCAGGCGACCATCCGCGAGATCGCCCGGGCTGCCGACATGACCAGTGGCAGCCTCTACCATTACTTTCCGAACAAGTCGCAATTACTCCAAGCGACCGGCGAGGAAATCGAGGAGATCGTCCTGCCGCGGCTGCGTACGGCGGCGGCGCAGCACGACGACGTCATCGACCGACTCGAAGCGGTGCTGGATGAGTCGACGCGGCTGATCCGCGACTATCCATACCTGACCGGTTTCTTGCGGGCGCTGCGCGCCGGGAGCACGGCTGGGGCACGGCGCGGTCTCCCGAAATCCCCCGGGTCCAAGGCGTTGCACGACGTGGTCTTCGAGATCGTCGATGACGCCCAAAAGCGCGGGACCCTGTCCCCCGAGACCGATACCCGCTCGACGGTGGATGCGATCTGTGCGCTGACCCGGGGCCTGTCGGAACAGGCGGACAGCCTGCGCGCGCAGACCTACCAGGCCACGCTGAGCTCAGCCAAGGGACTGATCAGGGGAACGCTGTTCACTGAGCGCGTCGCCCAGCGTCCATAGCGCCACTCCGATCAGCACCAGGTCCTTGAGCAGAAATTGGCCCGGCATCCCCGACAGCACGGGCAGGCCGGCGGCGTGGGTGGAGATCACGCCGGGAGTGGTGAACAGAAAGCTCAGCGTCCCCAGGAACAACACGACCGCCAATGCGCTTCCGGCCGCCGACACGCGCGGCCAGACCGGGCGCAATGCAATCAGAACCGCGGCAACGATTTCCATCGTGCCCAACGCGCGCGCAACGAAAGTCACACTGAAGACGTCGTAGAGCCAACTCATCAGCGGGCTGTGCTCGATCAACACGCGCGATTCCATTTTCACGTACTTGCCGAATCCGATCCAGGCCAAGACAACGACCAGACCGTAACGGCTGATCAGGTGACCCAGACGGATCAGTCGTTCCGACGATGAGTGCATTGCTGTGGCAGGGGTGAGGCTTTGGCTGGTCATCGATGAAGTCCTTCGCTGGGCGGGGCTGATTCTCCGAAAGAATCACGATTCACGCCGTGATCGAGTTCACATCAGCAATCGCTCGAGTCCGGCAACGCTGAGCCGCAATCCGAAGACGAACTCCTCCGCCAAAGGAACGGGAAGCTCGTCGGCGACGGCGACCGTTGCGGGATATCGTGACGGATCAAGTTGGTGAAATGCCTTGGCCAGGTCGGCATCCTGTTGATCATCCGCTGTCGCCCTTACGCCACGCTCGGCCAGCCACCGCGTCACTTGCACCGCAACGATCAGGCCGAAGAAGTGACTCACTGGGTCTCCGGCATGGTCGCGTGGGACGCGGACGATCCGGGCTGAGCTACGTCGCGGCGTAGCGATCGCGCAGTCTGGCCAGCGTCGACTCAATGCCGGCCGCATTGGCTTTCGCGAAACCCATCCGCTCGTAGTACTTCAGTTTCTTCTTCAATGCGCCCGCGTCGCGGTAGTCGAACGTCTCGGTGACCCTGGTCAGGGTCGGTGAGACCGACTCGAATTTCCAGCGCCAGCGGTGACCCAGCGGATGGCGCCATTCGATTAACTCATGCGGTGTCAGCGCGGTCACCGTGCTGGTGATGCGGTACGGCAGACCCAGCAGCTTCATGTTTGTCGAAAACTTCGAACCCACAACCAGTGCGTCGGGCACTTTGACGTTGCCGACAACGGTGCCTGATCCGTCCAGTTCATGGTGGCGCCGGGGGTCCGCAACGAGGTCGTAGAGTTCCGCGGCCGGCGCGGCCACGTCAACCGACCGGCTTACCTGATGGGGCCCCGCCTCGACAACGACGACAGTCATGATGTCCTTACCTTTCTTGGGGGGTGTTTGGGGCCGTCGGTCGTAGGCTTCGAATTGCCCAGGGACGTCGGGTATGGCTTTCATGGTTTTGCTGCTGTTCATGGCCGAAGGAGATTGGCCGCCCGATGTCCCGCGACGACTTGACCGCTAATTGAGAGATGCGATTCGATCGCTGTGTAAGGACACGTCGGCGTGGTCGTCTGCTGGGCTTTGGGATATGACGACAATCGTGGAGGTGGTTGTGGGACAACAACTGTGGGCCGGTGTGGATGCCGGAAAATCCGAACATCACTGTGTGGTCATCGACGGCGACGGGCAGCGAGTACGGTCCCAGCGCGTCGCCAACGACGAGACGGTCCTGCTCGAATTGATCGACGCGGTCACCACGCTGGCCGACGGCGAGGAGGTCACCTGGGCGATCGACCTCAACCACGGCGGAGCCGCACTGCTGATCACCCTGCTCATCGCCGCAGAGCAAAGGCTGCTCTACATCCCAGGCCGCACCGTGTATCACGCCTCGGGAAGCTACCGCGGTGACGGCAAGACCGACGCCAAGGATGCCGCCATCATCGCCGATCAGGCCCGCATGCGCCGCGACCTGCAACCCCTGCGCCCCGGCGACGAGATCGCAGTAGACCTGCGGATCCTGACCGCCCGACGCACCGATCTGGTCGCCGATCGCACCCGGGCGATCAACCGGCTGCGCGCCCAGCTGCTCGAATACTTCCCGGCCCTGGAGCGGGCCTTCGACTACAGCCACAGCAAGGCCGCCCTGATCCTTCTGTCGGGCTATCAAACTCCCGACGGGCTGCGCCGCGCCGGTGTCGCCCGACTGGAAGGCTGGCTGCGTAAACGCAAGGCCTACAACGCCGCTGCTGTGGCTGCCAGAGCGATCGAGGCCGCCGACGCCCAGCACACCACCGTCCGCGGACAACAGATCGCCGCCGCGATGGTCGCGCGGCTGGCCAAGGAGGTGATGGGCCTCGACACCGAAATCGGCGACACCGAAACGATGATCGAGGACCGATTTCGCCGCCACCGCCACGCCGAGATCATCCTGAGCATGCCCGGATTCGGTGTCGCGCTCGGCGCTGAATTCCTCGCCGCCACCGGCGGCGACATGACCGCCTTTGACAGCGTCGATCGCCTGGCCGGCGTGTCCGGGCTGGCCCCGGTACCGCGAGACTCCGGGCGCATCAGCGGCAACCTCAAACGACCCCGCCGCTACGACCGACGACTCCTGCGGGCCTGCTACCTGTCCGCACAAATCGCCATCCGCACCGACCCCGCCTCCCGGACCTACTACAACCGCAAGAGAACCGAAGGCAAAACCCACACCCAAGCCGTCATCGCCCTGGCCCGCCGACGCCTCAACGTCCTGTGGGCCATGCTCCGCGACCACGCCGCCTACCAACCCACGACTACAGCCGCGGCGGCTTGACAACGTCATTGAGAATCTCCTTCCGCCTACCGGGCAGCGTAGACCCGGCTAGTCCTGCGGCTCCGGGATGTTCGGATCCCAGACGGGTGAGGGCACGAAGCGTGCCGGCCAAAAGCCGGACTTGGTCAGCCGCGCGACCTCTTCGCGCAGCACGATTCCGATTTTGGTCGCGAACTCGCGCGGCAGTTCCAGCGCCGCGGTCGCACCCACCCCTAGCTGATGGTTGATCTCGGGCTCGCAGATGGGTGCGCTGCGCAGCCGCCCGGCTTCGACGTCGGCACCACACGCCGCCAGCGGCAGCACCGCATATCCCAGTCCCGCCTCGACCAAATGCTTTGAGACTTCCAACGAATCCGTCGAAAAGCGGGCCGTGATAGCGACTTTCATACGCAGCGCGGTGTTCTCCAAGGTATTGCGGATCCCGGTCTGCGCACTGGGCATGACAAGAGGCAATGCGGCCAGGTCGGTGAAGCGCACGGGGCTGGCGGGCGAAAGATCCGATGCGGGCCCACCGACCAGAACGAGGTCCTCGACGACGAGGTGGCGATAGAACAGTCGGTCGTCAGAGACCGGATTGATCACCGCAAGATCGATCGCGCCTTTGAGCATGCGCTGCACGAGGTCGTCGGTTTCGGCGACGGCAACGTGGAAGTGCACGTTCGGAAACGCCGCGCCAAGGCTGGCCAACAGCGGCGCGGCCAGGACACCGGCGGCGGTAGGCACCATCCCGAACAGCAGTCCGCGCTCGATGCGCGCCAGCGGTGATCCCGCGTACCGGACCGCGAGCTCCAGCTGACGCAGCGGCGCGGCGGTCGAGGAGCGCAAGCGCTCGCCCTCTTCGGTCAGATGCACGCCCCGGCGGGTCCGATGAAACAGCGTGATGCCCAGGTCTTCCTCCAGCAGCCGGATCTGGCGGCTCAGTGCGGGCTGCGCGATACCCAGCACGGCCGCGGCGCGAGAGATCGAGCCTTCCTCCGCGATCTGCAGGAAGTACTTGAGTCGGTGAGTGTCCATCGCTTCCAGATCTACCAGCCATATAAATCCAGCATGACTGCTTTCCCGAATTGGTATTACCTGACGCGCCCCATCCGGCCATATCGTCAGCGATGTGGACCTGGCGCCGCGATGCGATGCCGTACGGGTCTGGCTGGCGAACCAGTCGAGCGGCTGAAAGGGAGGTCGGCTTTAATGCAAAACGAGCCGCTGCAAGACGAACAGGACTGGGTCCAATTGCTCGGATTGGACCGGCTGCCCGAGCACATCATTGGCAAGCGGGTGACCGAGCTGATGGATCTGTCCGGCAAGAAGGCGTTCGTGACCGGTGCCGGGGGCGACGGCCTGGGTCAAGCGATCGCGAACCGACTGGCCGGCTGCGGCGCCGACGTTGCACTGATCGGCCGGACCTTCGAGAAGGTGGAGCGCCGCGCCAAGGAGGTCGAACAGCGCTGGGGCGTGCGGGCCATCCCCGTGAAGGCCGACATGTCCGATTGGGACGAGGTGCACCGCGCGGTCGCGCAGGCGCACGGCGAACTCGGCGGCCTGGACATCATGGTGAACAATCCGGTGATGGTCGCTGCCGGTCCCTTCGAGAAGCAGACCAAAGAGGAAATCGACTACACCGTCCTGGGCAGCCTCACGATGATGATGTACGGCGCGCACGCCGCGCTGGAGCACCTGCTCCCGCAGGGTTCGGGAAAGATCATCAACATCGGATCGGTCGGCGGCCGCATTCAGCAACGCGGCCTGGTCGTCTACAACGCTTGCAAAGCCGGGGTGATCGGGTTCACCCGCAACCTTGCCCACGAGGTCGCACTGCGTGGCGTCAATGTCCTGGGTGTGGCTCCGGGCATCATGATCAAACCCGAGATGAGGCAGTACCTGCTGGACCCGCAGGACGACAAGCAGCGCGCCGGCCGCGGCGCCATCCACGAGGCGATCACCAACCAGGTCCAACTGGGCCGCGCCTCGCTGCCCGAGGAAGCCGCCAACATGGTCGCATTCCTGGCCTCGGAGGCCGCCGACTACATGTGCGGCCAGACCATCGACGTCGCCGGCGGCCAGTGGATGGGTTGACCATGGCGCCAACGACTTTCGCAGGGCACAGGCGATGCTGACCACCGCCGAGGTGATGGACGAGTCGAGGACGCAGACCGGGCTGGCCGACTTCGGTGTGGACTCCTTCGCCGAAGGCCTCGACATCCTGCTCTCCGCGCTAGGCGACGAGGCGCGACTCAACGACCGCGGCCAGGCATTCCTGCATCAGCGCATCGTGGGTTACTTGTCGCAGCGACTGCAGGTCGAGGATTGGTATCGGCGCCACCCGGAGATCGACGACGTGCCGGTCGCCGCGCCGTTGATCGGCCTGGGTCTGCCACGGACCGGGTCCACCGCGCTGTCGATGCTGCTGGCTCAGGATCCCGACGTGCGTTATCTACGGCGATGGGAATCGTCGCAACCATGTCCCCCGCCTTGCACGGTGCGGGGCGTGGACCCGCGCATCCCGCCGGACAAAGGTGAGATGGTCGGCACCCGCCACCATGTCCCCGGCGACACGCATGGGCCGATGGAATGCCACGAACTGATGGCGCTGGATTTCAAGTCGCACATCTTTCAGTCCTTCGCGGAAATCCCCTCGTATTCAACATGGTTGGTCCAACAAGCCGACCTCACCTCGACATTGCGGTATCAGCGCCGGGTGATGAAGCTGCTCGCGTGGGGTGAACCGAATCGCCCGTGGCGGCTGAAGTGCCCTTCTCACGTGTTGTGGCTCGACGCCCTGAATACGGTGTTTCCGGACGCGCGGTTCGTGATGACGCATCGCGATCCGACCGATGTCATCTTGTCCGTGGCCGATCTGTATGCCGACATCATCGGATCATTCAGCTCCACGATCGACCGTCCCTACATCGGTCGGCTCAATGTCGAGCATTGGTCGCTGGGCATGCAGCGGGCGCTACAGTTCCGCGCCGACGGTGCTGAGGATCGGTTCTACGACATCGACTTTCGCGCCATGCAGGACGATCCGATCGCGGAGGTCACCGGCCTGTACGCGTGGCTGGGTGCCCCGGTGAGTGCGCCGTTCGAAGCACGGATGCGAAGCTGGTGGACGCATGCTGCCACTGAACGTGAGCCGAGCTCGCACGCCGATCCGGTGGAATTCGGCATTGATTTCGACGAGGTGCGGCCGCGGTTCAGCCATTACGTGGACAGCGTGAGCCGGTGGACTTCGCACTGAAACGCCCGAGCAAAGGATATTCGATGGCTGTTGATCTGACCGGGGGTATCGATCCGGCACGCGAGTACATGCTGGCGCAGCGGCCGCAGGATCGCGAGATCCGTGACTCGGTGAGCTTCTGGGTGGTCGACGATCGCGGCGAGATTGGCCTGCCGCGCATCGGAATCGAGGCGGTGGGCGCAAACTGGGACGCTCACGACATTCAAGTCAATGTCGCTTTTCCCGACGGCCGGGTCTACCGGCTCCGCACCAACGGGCCGTCGCTACCCGCCGAGGGTCACGACGGGCGCGCCAGTGTATTGGGTGCCGGGGGCCTGGTGTTCCGCTGTAACGAGCCCTTCGACACCTGGACGATGTCCTACGACGGACCGGCGGTGCAGACGTCGTCGGCCGATTTGGTCGACGGCAAGAAAGCGGGTCCGACGGTCGACATCAGTTTCCACGTCGAAGCCACGATGGCCGTGCCACCCTGGGTGCAGGGGGCCCTGCAGGCCGATGCCGACAACCAGCTGCGCACCTCGAACGTCGGTGAGATGATGGGCGGGCCGCGCTACGAGCAATTGTTCACCGCCACAGGTGAATTCCGCAGCGCGGGCCAGCAGCACGCGTTCACCGGCAGCGGGCTGCGCATCCGTCGCACCGGTGTGCGCAAGCTGGCCGGTTTCTGGGGACACTGCTGGCAGTCGGCCGTGTTTCCCGGCGGGAGAGCATTCGGCTACATCGCCTACCCACCGCGTCCCGACGGCGAGCCCACCTTCAACGAGGGCTTCGTGTTCACCGGCGACGGCGGCCTCATCCCGGCCCGTGCGGTGCAGGCCCCCTGGCTGACTCGGCTGCAGCCGTTGGGCGAGGACGTCTCGCTGGTCTTGGAAACCGCCGAGGGTGTCGTTGAAATCGCGGGTGAAACAGTCTTTTCCACGCACGACATTCACCACAACGACGACATGTATTCCATGCAAGCCCTCAAACAGGAGATGGCAAGCTTCCCCGCGGTGCAGCAAGCCGGGGTCCGATACAGCTGGGACGGCGAGGAGGGCTATGGCATGCTCGAACGCTCCAACCCACTCGACAAGATCACCGGCCGCTAAAAGGCAAAGGAGCTCAAAAGACCTATGAGCCAGTTAATCCCAGGGAAGGTGGCACTGGTTACCGGCGCCGCACGCGGACAAGGCCGGGCGCACGCCGTGCGGCTGTCCGCCGAAGGCGCCGACATCATCGCGGTGGATATCGCCGGCCCGCTGCCGTCGAGCGTCCCCTACGATTCGCCGACACAAGACGATCTGGCGGAGACGGCGCGACTGGTGACCGCTAACGGCCGAAAGGTCGTCACCGCCGCGGTCGACACCCGCGACCTCGAGGCGCTCAAAGCCGCCGTCGACCAGGCGGTCGTCGAGCTGGGCCGACTGGACGTCGTCGTCGCCAACGCCGGAATCTGCAGCCCGGCCCCGTGGGATCAGATCACCGCGCAGGCATTCCGGGACACCATCGACACGAACGTGATCGGCACCTGGAACACCGTGATGGCCGGTGCCCATCACATCATCGACGGTGGCCGCGGCGGGTCGATCATTCTGATCGGATCCGCCGCCGGTATCAAGATGCAGTCGTTCATGATCCATTACACGGCAAGCAAACACGCCGTCGTGGGGATGGCACGCGCGTTCGCCGCCGAGCTCGGCCGGTACAACATCCGGGTCAACAGCCTGAACCCGGGCGCGGTCGCCACCCCGATGGGTACCGGCCGGATGCGCGAGGCGCTGCAGTCGGCCGCCGACGACTACCCGCACCTACGCGGTATGCACAAGCCGCTGCTACCCGAAGGCATCGCCCAGCCCGAAGACATCTCCGATGCCGTCGCGTGGCTGGCCTCCGACCAATCCAGATTGGTTACCGCTACCCAGGTTTCGGTGGACATCGGCGTTGGATACGTGTGAGCTACGTCTAATGCGCGGGCTGAAAGACAAGACCTTCCTGATCGCCGGCGGCGCCACCGGGATCGGCGCGGCCACCGCCAAACGCCTCGCCACCGAGGGCGCCCGCGTGGCCATCGGCGATATCAACATCGGCGGTGCCACCGCCACCGCCACGCAGATTACCGATTCCGGCGGCCGTGCCATCGCGATCGAATTCGACCTCGCCGATGCGGAGTCCGTGCGGGATCTCGTCGACCGGACCATCGGTGAGTTTGGTGCTATTCACGGTCTGCACAACGTCGGCGCCGATCTCTCGGAGGACAACCTCGGCCGCGACACCACAATTCTCGACACCGGCCTGGATGTCTGGCGGCGCACGCTCGACGTCAACGTGCTGGGCTACGTCCGAACGATCCAAGCGGTTCTGCCCCACTTACTGGAGGGGGGCGGTGGCAGCATCGTCAACACGTCCTCGGGTGCCGCACTGGGCAGTGACCCGCAACATGTCGCCTACGGCGCCTCCAAGGCCGCCGTCAACCACCTCACCCGCCACGTCGCCGTCAACTGGGGCAAACACAACATCCGCAGCAATGGCGTGATGCCCGGTCTGGTGATGGGCGAGACCCAGGAACGGCAAAACGATCTAGCGCTGCAGCAGGCCTTCCTGATGTTCGGCAAGACCACCCGGCTGGGTAAGCCAGACGACCTTGCTGCGGTCACCACCTTCCTGCTCTCTGAGGAAGCTGAGTGGATCACCGGTCAGGTGTGGTACATCGGCGGCGGTTCTCATCTTCGGCAATGACGCTTAACTAGCGTTCTTCCGCACTGCCGAGTGCCCGGCCACACGCCCACATCGCCGACCAGGCAGAATCGTCTGACATCACGCGACGACCAGGTCTTGACGGGAATACCCCCCAGGGGTATATATTGTGGATAGTAATTACCCCTGGGGGGTATCGGAAGGAGCGCCATGACCTCGAGCGCGGTCAGCAACCTGGAGTTGGACATCGCCGGGATGACGTGTGCCTCCTGCGCGGCCCGTCTGGAAAAGGCGCTCAACAAACTCGACGGCGTGACGGCGACCGTGAATTTCGAGATGGAACGGGCCAGCGTCACCGTCCCGGCGGGATACGACCCCCAGGCGCTGGTCGCCGAGGTTGAAAAGGCCGGCTATACCGCTGTGCTGCCCCAACGGCACGAGGAACCCGCCACGGGCGACGATCTCGAGCTGGCATCGCTGCGTAGTCGCCTGATCACCTCGATGGTGCTCGCCACCCCGGTGATCGCGATGGCGATGATCCCGGCCCTGCAATTCCGCTACTGGCAGTGGGCGTCACTGGCCCTGGCCGCCCCGGTGGTCGTGTGGGCAGGCCGGCCGTTCCATGCCGCCGCCTGGGCCAACCTCAAGCACGGCGCCGCCACCATGGACACGCTGATTTCGATCGGGACCCTATCGGCGTTCCTCTGGTCGCTGTATGCCCTGTTCTTCGGGACTGCCGGGGAGCCGGGGCTGCGCCACGGCTTCGCGCTCACCGCCGCGCCCAGTGATGGTACGGGCAACATCTACCTCGAAGTGGCCGCCGGTGTGACCCTGTTCGTCCTGTCCGGCCGCTACTTCGAGAAGCGCTCCAAGCGGAGCGCCGGTGCCGCTTTGCGCGCCCTGCTGGAGCTCGGCGCCAAGGACGTCGCGGTGCTGCGAAACGGCGGCGAGATTCGCATCTCGATCGACCAGCTCAAAGTCGACGACGAGTTCGTCGTGCGTCCCGGCGAGAAGATCGCGACCGACGGAATCGTCGTCTCCGGCTCGTCGGCCGTGGATGCCTCGATGCTTACCGGCGAGTCCGTTCCGATCGAGGTCGGTGAGGGCGACGCCGTGACCGGTGCCACCGTCAACGCGGGCGGGCGTCTCGTCGTGCGTGCGACCCGGGTTGGCGACGACACCCAGCTGGCGCAGATGGGCAAGCTGGTCGAAGCCGCCCAATCGGGCAAGGCCAAGGTGCAGCGGCTCGCGGACCGCATCTCCGGAGTCTTCGTTCCGATCGTCATCGCCATCGCCGTGGCCACCCTCGTGGTGTGGCTGGCCGCCGGGTTCCCGATCGCCGCCGCGTTCACAGCCGCGGTCGCGGTGCTCATCATCGCCTGCCCGTGCGCACTCGGGTTGGCCACTCCGACCGCACTGTTGGTCGGCACGGGTCGCGCCGCCCAACTCGGCGTACTGATCAAAGGACCCGAAGTACTGGAGTCCACCCGCAGGATCGACACGATCGTGCTCGACAAGACCGGCACCGTGACCACCGGCAAGATGACCCTGGTCGAGGTCATCACCGCGCCGGACACGGACCGCGCAACGCTGCTGCGCTACGCCGGAACTCTGGAGGGCGCCTCCGAACATCCCGTCGCCCAGGCAATCGCCAAGGGCGCCACCGCCGAACTCGGTTCCCTGCCGGCACCTGACGGCTTCGCGAACGTGGAAGGCAAAGGCGTGCAGGGCATTGTCGACGGCCATTACGTCGTCGTCGGCCGCGAGAGCCTGCTGGCCGATTGGGATCAGCACCTCGACCCTGCCCTTTCCCCGGCCCTTTCGAAGGCGAAACTTCGCGCCGAGAGCGAAGGCAAGACCGCCGTCGCCGTCGGCTGGGACGGGAGCGCGCGCGGGATCCTGGTGGTCGCCGACACCGTCAAGCCCACCAGCGCGGAGGCCATCCGGCAGTTCAAGCGGCTTGGCCTGACGCCGGTCCTGCTGACGGGTGACAACGAGAACGTGGCAAACCGCATCGCCGGCGAGCTCAGGATTGCGCACGTCATCGCCGAGGTCATGCCTGCCGACAAGGTCGCAGTGATTCAGCGGTTGCAGTCCGACGGCAAGGTCGTCGCGATGGTCGGCGACGGGGTCAACGACGCCGCCGCCCTGGCCACCGCGGATCTGGGTCTTGCGATGGGCACCGGTACCGACGTCGCGATCGAAGCCGCCGACCTGACGCTGGTCCGCGGCGACCTCCGCGTCGCCGCAGACGCGATTCGCCTCTCCCGTCGAACGCTGGCCACGATCAAGATGAACCTGTTTTGGGCGTTCGGCTACAACGTTGCCGCGATCCCGCTCGCCGCGTGCGGCCTGTTCAACCCGATGCTCGCGGGCGCCGCGATGGCCTTCTCCAGCGTCTTCGTCGTCGGCAACAGCCTGCGGTTGCGCTCCTTCGCCAGCTCGAGCCGTTCGGGCGATATGGGATAGTTGGTCTGGCCTACCGGGTTCCATAGCTTTAAGGTCTCGACGTTTGCCCCAATTCCTCGGACAACTGTCCTTGCTGCACGGCTGGTTGCCACTCGCTACGCAAGTGTTCGCGTTGCTCGTGGCGCTGATCGTCATCGACTGGCGCAGGCGGAGTTGGTGGCAGCGCGCGCTGCCGGTGGCGCTGGTCGCCGCGGTCGCAGTGACCCTGCTGGCGCACTGGTACATCGCCTCGCTCGGAGTGGCCGGGGACCCGGCACCGAAGTCGCTGTGGCTGTGGATCGCGATGAGCGGATTGACCGCCACGGTGCTGGTGCTGGGGTGGAAGGGCGCCCGCTGGTGGCGTCGGGGGCTCGCGTTTCTTTCCGTGCCGCTGTGTGCGTTGTGCGCGAGCATGTCCTTGAACCTTTGGGTCGGCTATTTCCCCACCGTGCTCGCCGCCTGGAATCAGCTGACTTCCGAGCCACTGCCCGATCAGATCGACCGGCTCCGCGTCACCGCAATGCAGGTCGCCGGGACCAAGCCAGACAAAGGAGTCGTGGTGCCGGTCAACATCGACTCCGACGCATCCCACTTTCCGCACCGCCAGGAACTCGTCTACCTGCCCCCGGCGTGGTTCAACACCAACCCGCCGCCCCGCCTGCCGACGGTCATGATGATCGGCTCGGCGTTCAACCTCCCTTCCGACTGGCTAGGGCCCGGCGGCGCCTTCACTGCCATCGACGGCTTCGCCGCCCGCCACCACGGTTTCGCCCCGGTGTTCGTGTTTGTCGACGCCACCGGCTCGTTCGACAACGACACCGAGTGCGTCAACGGCAGCCGCGGCAACGCCGCCGATCACCTGGCCAAAGATGTGGTGCCGTTCATGGTCTCGAACTTCGGGGTCAGCGCCGACCGGGCGAATTGGGGAATCGCCGGGTGGTCCATGGGCGGTACCTGCGCCGTCACCCTGGCCGTCATGCACCCGGAGTTGTTCAGCGCCTTCGTGGACATCGCCGGCGACTTCCGGCCCAACATCGGCAGCAAGGAACACACCATCGCCCAGTTGTTCGGCGGCAATACGGCCGCGTGGCCGGAGTTCGACCCGCTCACCGTGATGACTCGACACGGCCGCTATACCGGGTTGTCGGGATGGTTCGACATCCCCACCCCGCCCGGTGCACACAGCGTTGCCCAAGCGGCCAACCCCGCCCTCGGGAGTACCACCGCGGCCAACCCGGAGGGCCAAGATGCTGCCGCGAATGCTTTGTGCACCATCGCCGGTGCCAACGGAATCAGCTGCGCGGTGGTGACTCAGCCAGGCAAACACGACTGGCCATTCGCCGCCCAGGCATTCGACGCCTCGTTGCCATGGCTCGCTGCGACGCTCGGAACCCCCGGTGTCGAGCCGGTGCAGCTACCGCAACGGGGCAGCGGGGAACCGCACTAATCCGGTGGCTGCCGAGACCGCATCCGGGGCCGTCGCAGCTCTGCGCACCATTTTCCCTGGGAATTCACAGCTGACCCTCCCGTAACGTAACCGACATATCGGGGCGGCCGATGGTACGGTTCGCTGCTGTGGCTGCGAAGTTTGGCGAGGTAGGCGACCCGTACGCGGGCTCGTCTGGCGGCCACCGCGCGGCAAACAGGCGGCGGTCATCGCGGGTGGTCCACCGCACCGCCGAGCAGTCAGAGATGAAGCGCCGTCGCTTCCTCGGCTCGCTGGCCGCGGCCACCGTTGCCGCCGTAGGCGCGGCACGCCTGATCGTCGACCCGCAACCGCGAACTTCCGCTCAGGTGCCCCTGGACTCGGCCGTGACCTCCGGCCCGGTCGCCCCGTCGCCGGTCGGTTTGTTGCCGCCCCCACCGCTGAGTGCTCGCATCCCACTGCCAGGCGGTGGCGCCCTGATGAAGATCCCCGGAGACGGTGACCTGCTCGCACTGACCCTCGATGACGGGGTCAACAGCGACGTGGTGCGCGCCTATACGCAGCTCGCCAAGGACACCGGTGCCCGGATGACATTTTTCGTCAACGGCATCTACGACTCGTGGACCGAAAATTTGGATCTGTTGCGGCCGCTGGTGGACTCCGGGCAGATCCAGCTCGGCAACCACACCTGGTCGCACCCGGATTTGACGACGGTGCCGGAAAGCAAGGTCGTCGAAGAGCTCAAGCGCAATGACGAGTTCCTGAAGAAAACCTACGGCGTCGGCGCGAAACCGTACTACCGGCCGCCCTATGGAAAACACAACGGCGTCGTCGACGCCGTGGCGAACGAGCTCGGCTACACCGTCCCGACCCTCTGGTCGGGATCGTTGTCGGACTCGACCTTGATCACCGAGGAATACATTCTCAAAATGATCGACGAGTACTTCACTCCGCAAAACATTGTGATCGGTCATCTGAATCACCTGCCCGTCACGCACGTCTATCCACAACTCATCGACACCATCCGCGACCGGAATCTTCGCACCGTCACGCTCAACGACGTGTTCATCAGAACGCCTTAGCGACAACACGATTGGCCGCGCACACCCCGGATCCGCAGCGGCTCGGCGGCCTCGGTTGGGCACGTCGCACCAGTGGTCAGTTATCGCGTACGGAGCGCCGGCGTCTCCTGGTCGCGACCGCGGTGGGGCAATGGACGAACGCCGTGGGACGGATCAAACTCAGATTGGGTCGGGTTCCGGTGGCGGCCGCGCGCGTTGATCTCGACGCGTTGCGGGTGCCCGATTCCAGGTTCGCGCGGGCGGCCGAAGAGGCGTGCGCCGAATTACCACCGGCCCTGCTGGGGCATTCCTACCGCACCTGTTGTTCGGGCATGCACTCGCAGTGGTCGATGGGTGCGAGTTGGACGACGAACTCTTCTATTGTGGGGCGCTGCTGCACGACTACGGCATCGTCAACCCAACGGCCAACCGTGATTTCACGCTCGGCAGCGTCGACCGGATGTTCGCCTGCGCACAGGCCGCGGGTGTTGATGACCAGAGTGCGGATCTGCTCGCCGACGGCATCTGCGTGCATGCGACACCGGGAATCAAGGTGAAAACCGACGGCGGGATGGGCTGCTATCTGCAATGGGGCGCGATGGCCGACGGCGCCGGGTTGCGCATCTGGGACATCGCCCCCGGCAACGTATCCGAGACCCTGCGCCGTTATCCACGAGGCGATTTCAAACGCCAACTCGTCAGCATGATCCGCGCGGAGGCGGCAGCGGTGCCGGCCGGCCGCATGGGCCTCCTCGTCCGCTGTGGATTGCCGTTGGCCGTGCGGCTAGCACCTTTCGACTCCTGAGGTCGTGCAGTGGGTTTCGCTGACAACGACATCATAAAGCCACCGCTAAAGCGTTCTCCCGAAGCAATCTCTAAAATTTTAGAGATTGCCCTTCCGCTGGCGGCCTAGACATTGTTACCGTTTCGTGATGCGCCGGGGTGGGGGAATCTTCGCAATACTTCTCGTGTGCGTTTCGGCGCTGATCTGCGTCGGTAATGCGCGAGCCGACGGCGGGGATGAGCCGCAGTACGCCGAGTTCTATACCCCGCCCGATCCGCTGCCGCCCGGCCAACCGGGTGACCTGATCCGCACCGAGCCATCGCGGCTGGTTCTGGAGCCGTCGGGCCAGCTGGGTGCGATCATGGCCACCGGTACGCGAATCATGTACCGCAGCAACGATACTCGCGGTAATCCGATCGCGGTCACCGGCACCTACTTCGAGCCGTACAACGCGTGGCCGGGCCAAGGTCCGCGCCCCCTGATCAGCTATGCGCCCGGCACTCAAGGCCAGGGCAATCAATGCGCCCCGTCGCGGATGTTCAACCAGGGCATCCACTATTCGGGCGGCTGGGACATCATGTTCAACTACGAGGAGCTGTTCGTCGCGACCATGGTTGCCCGTGGTTTCGCCATCGTGATGACCGACTACGAGGGCCTGGGGACCGCGTCGATGCACACGTATGTAGGTCGAGTAGCGGAGGGACAGGCCGTACTCGATGCCGCTCGCGCCGCAATGCATCTGCCGGGGACCTCACTGGATCCGCATGGGCCCGTGGCATTTTGGGGCTATTCACAAGGTGGCGGAGCGACGGCGTCAGCAGCGGAGCTTGCCCCGTCGTATGCCCCGGAGCTGCACGTCGTCGGCACCTACGCCGGCGCGCCTCCGGCCAACCTGAAGGAACTCCTGCCCTACGCAGATGGCAGTGTCTTGGTCGGCGTCGTCGGCTACGCCCTCAACGGTGTGATGGCCGAGTACCCGGAGTTCGCCGACGTCATCCGCTCCAAAATGACCCCCCGTGGGCTGGCGATGCTCGAATCGGCGTCGCGGCAATGCGTCGGACAGACGCTGCTGGATTTCATGTTTCGGCATCTACAGCCCTATTTCACCGAAGACATCTACAAATTGGTCAACGAAGAACCCTTCAACACCCTGTTCGAAGAGCAGAAACTCGGACGCTATAAACCCACCACGCCGGTACTGATCAACAGCAACCGCTACGACCCGCTGGTGCCGTGGACTGCCGCCAATCAGCTCGGTCGCGACTGGTGCGCCCAGGGCGCCGACGTGGAATTCCGCACCAACGAGGAGCCGGCGTTCCTCAACAAGCTGATCATCAACCACGCGCTGCCGATGCTCGTCGACGGTGAACCGGCCATGCAATGGATCGCCGCCCGCTTCAACGGCGAGCCCAGCGCACCGAACTGCGGGCAGTTCTGAATCGCTCATAACATTGAGGTCGCCATGGCGACCAGTGCACGCAGGAAGCACAACGCACCCGAGCGGCGTCGACACCTCACCGACGCCGCGATCGACTTGCTGGGCAGCAACGGTGTCCACGGCGTCAGCCATCCGAAGGTCGACGAACGCGCCGACGTGCCCGCGGGCAGCACATCGTTCTACTTCCGCACCCGCCAAGCACTACTCCATGCGGTCGCCGAGCGGCTGGCCGAGCTCGACGTCACCGACTTCTCGTTGATGACCGAACTGGCCGGCTCGCAGTCAACACAATTCACCGGCGCAGCGGGCCTGGCCCGGATCGTGATGTACGTGAACAGCGAACCGTGGCTGACCCGCGCTAAGGCACGCTACGAACTCATGTTGCTCGCCACCCGCGATCCCGAATTGGCTACCAGCCTCAACGAGGCTTCCGACAGGCTCTACACGCTGGCCCGCGAGGTTGTCACCCAATGGCATCCCGCGGGAAGCACACCGGATCCGGCGTTGGTCGAAGATCAGGCGCTGGCCACCCTGACGTACATCAACGGCGTGATGATGACGTTCGTTGCCGGCCAGCCAGTCGTCGACAGCGCCGAGCACCTCGACCGACTCATCCAGGGCGTCATCGCGGGTGTCGCTCAGGTTCACCGCGACTGATATGCCACGCGGCGCCAACTCGGCTCAATAGGCGGGGTAGGGCGGGCGCTTGCCGAAGTAGAGTCCGCCGGCCCATTCCCACACCCGTTGGTTGGTCAGGCCATGCTGGGCAATCATGTTGAGATCACGCAGTCGTCGGCCCAACGGGGAGGAGCGTTGCAGCGCAGCCGAACCGACCGCGTCGACCAGCATCTGCACGGCGTCTCGACAAGTCGTTCCCGTGTGGACAACGCATCCCGCCCATTGCGCCCGCTGATCGAAGGAGGGTTCATCGCCCGCCTGAATGGTGGCAAAGAATCCGCCCAGCGTGTCGTAGACATAGCTGCGCGTCGACCCGATCAACGCCGCGGCCCGAGCCAGGGCCGCACGAACATTGGGTTCTCCCGTAACCGAGCCCATCAGTACCTTGCTGTACTTTTCCTCCAGCGAGCCGCGAGCCACATCCAACGCCTCGGCAGCCACCCCGAGTGCCACGCCCACGCCGGCGCTGGGGGCGAGTCCAAACCAGGAGTACAGCGGCTCGCACCGCTTGTAGTGTCCAGGAATCCAGGTGTACTCATCCGGAACGAATACATCGGCAATCGTGTAGTCATGACTTCCGCTGCCGGCCAGTCCATCTGGGTCCCACGTTTCCAGCACCTGCCACTGCGTAGCGGGCAGCATGGCCACCCCGCACATCAGGCCTTCCGCTCTTGGTGCGTCGCGGCTCGCCATTCTCGGTCACGGTTGCGCCGCCCAAGATGACGTCGGCGTGGGTGACCCCGCTGCCAAACGACCAGCGGTCCGACAGCCGGTAACCACCGTCGCAGACCTCCAGCTTTCCCGCCGGTCCCTGAAAGCCCGCGACAATCGTGTCCAACGAGGGGAACAGGCGCCGGGCCGCTGCCTCGTCGATGTATGACGCGAAGAACCCACTCTCCGAGCCGATCATTGCGCACCACCCCGCAGACGCGTCGGCCCGTGCGAGCGACTCGATGATCTCGACCTGTTTGCAGATGTCGGTTTCCGGGCCACCCCAGGCCGCCGGCATCGCCATCCGGAACACGCCGGTCCACCGCAGCGCATCGACGACGGCCGGGCTCAACCTGCGTTCATGCTCGGCCTCGGCGGCGTGCTCGCGCACAATTGGGTCAATCTCCTTGACTCGGGCCATGATTGCGGCGTCATCGAGTGACACCGGCGGGCACTGCGCCATGTGTTGCCTCCTTTGGCCACCGCCAGCCTAGCAAGCGAGGTTTTATGAAGCAACTAACTATCTCGCGCAGGTGTCGGAACTCATGATAAGTCCGGTGGCTTAATGATCCGCGGAAAACGCTTATAGACAGGGCTCGAAGCCGCCGTACATGCTCGAAACGGTCGGCAGCCACCCGCGCGCTCTAATGTCGATCATGCAAATCTAGTTTCTTCATGCAACCTGTAGTAATCTCGCGCACATGCTCAATAGTGAGTACAGCGGTGAGAACTGCTCGGTCGCGCGCGCGCTGGAAGTTGTCGGCGAGCGCTGGACACTGCTGATCGTTCGCGACCTGCTGACCGGTCCCCATCGTTTCGCCGAGCTCCAACGCAAACTGGGAATCGCCAAAAACGTTCTGACAGTTCGCCTTCAGAAATTGGTGGATGAGGGCATCGTGGAGAAGACCCCTTACACCGGTGCCGGCAATCGGAACGATTACCGACTCACCCGCAAGGGAAAAGACTTGTTCCCAGTGCTCAGCGCCCTGATGGCGTGGGGCGACCGGTACGCCGCACCGCCCGGCGGCCCTCCGCTGATCTTCGAACACGAATGCGGCCACGCCGCCGGCCACAGGATGGTGTGTGCCTACTGCGGCGACGACCTTGTTCCGCGGACAGTCAGAGTCATCCCCGGGCCCGGCGCGACGAGCAACATGGCCCCCGCCTGAGCCGGTCGGCCACCCCGTCACCGTCTGTCAACCCGTCGGGTCGTGCAGCATCGCGTCGATCAGCCGGTGCAGCACCTGCGCCGTCTCCCGGCGGGCGCGTTTGGGGTCGTCTGCGGTGGCGATGACCATGGCCGCCTCATCGAGCGCGCCAATCAGCACGTGGGCCAGCGACCGCACCGGTTGCCGAGCCAGCTGGCCCGCCTTGATGGCCTCGCCGAGCAACTGCTCGGTCATGCCCAGGCTGTATCGCTGGGCGACGTCGCGGAAGCCGGCCCAGCCGAGCACGCTCGGTGCATCCAGCAGGATTAACTGACGTACCTCTGGATCGCCGGAGACCTCCAGCCAGGCGTCGACGGCAGCGCGAATTGCGTCGGCGGGTGATGCCCCCCCCGAGGAGGCCACGATGGTGGCCATCCGGGCCATGACATCTTGTTCGACGGCTTCGACAACCTCACTGAATAGCGCCGCTTTATCGGCGAATTGGTGGTACATCGCCCCCCGCGTAACGCCCGCGGCCGTGACGATCTCGGGCGTTCCCACCTCCGCGTAACCCCGCTGTCCCCACAGCCGGCGGGCAGCCGAGATCAGCGCGTCGCGGGTCGCCGCGGAGCGCTCCTCCTGAGTGCGTCTCTTGCTTTCCATGCAACCTGTTGGTAACTTACGAACAGACAGTCTGTTTGTAAGTCTATCCCTAGTAGGAGTCATCCATGTCGACGATCGACATTAGCGCCGGAACCATCCACTACGAAGCCACCGGACCCGAAAACGGCAGGCCAGTCGTGTTCGTGCACGGCTACATGATGGGTAGGGAGCTCTGGCGTCTGGTCAGCGAGCGCCTCGCCGGCTTGGGTCTGCGGTGCATCGCCCCCACCTTTCCTTTCGGCGCGCACACACAACCGCTGCGCCCCGGAGCCGACCAGACCATCTACGGTGTGGCGCGCATCGTGGCCGACGTGCTTGCCGCGCTCGACCTCGAGGACGTGGTGCTGGTCGGCAACGACACCGGTGGATTGGTCACCCAACTCGTGGCCGTGCATCATCCCGAGCGGCTTGGCGGACTTGTGTTCACGAGTTGCGATGCGTTCGAACACTTTCCGCCTCCCATTCTCAAGCCGCTCATCATGGCGGCACAGGCGAAGCCGCTGTTTCGGACTGCAATCCAGGCCGTGCGGGCGCCGCTGGTGCGCAAGCGTGCCTTCAACGGACTGGCGCACAGCGACATTGACCACCTGACCCAGCTCTGGGTCCGCCCGGCACAAAGCGACCCGGCGATCGCCGAAGACCTGCGCCAATTCACCCTGTCGCTGCGCTCGGAGGTCGCCACCGGTGTCGCGGCCCGGCTGCACGAGATCGACATACCCACCCTCGTCGCCTGGTCGGCCGACGACGTGTTCTTTCCCCAGGAGGACGGCCGGCGTCTGGCCGCAACCATCCCCAACGCCCGCCTCGAAGTCATCGACGGCGCGCGGACGTTCTCGATGGTGGACCAGCCTGAGCGGCTCGCCGATCTATTGTCGACCATCGCGGTGCGCGCGTAGCGCGCTCACCTCTTTAAAGGCGGTGCAGTGGCGGTTGCCCGGGCCGTATAGCGTTTCGGCCATGTCAGACGTGACGTCACCGCTCAAAGACCGACGAATCCTGGTGACCGGTGGAGCGACCGCCTGGACGCAGTGCGATGTGCGCGATGCCGATGCCGTCTCGGCGATGGTTCAACAAACCGCCGAGCAGCTTGGCGGGCTCGATGTCCTGGTGAATGCCGCGGGGCTGTGGCAGGCCGGGATACCGGGCTATATCGGCGCTGACGAGATTTCGTTCCTGTTGGACACCAACGTCAAGGCGACCATCCTGACCAATCAGGCGGCGTATGGCGTCATGAAAAATCAAGATCCCAAGGGCGGCAGGATCATCAACTTCGGGTCCTCCGAAGCCGTTATGGGTAGCCCGATTTCGGCTGTTTATGCCGCGACCAAGGGAGCGGTGCAGGCGTGGACGCGCTCGGCCGCCAAAGCCTGGGCTGCCGACCATGTCACCGTCAACGCCCTGGCGCCCGCGGTGCAGACGCCGGGTGCTGACCGGCTGCGGGATTTCCTCGGGCCGGAGGCTGCCGCGCTGATCGACCAGCAGATGAAGATGATGATTCCGCTCGGTGGAACATTGGGAGATCCGGCCCGCGATGTCGGACCGATGCTGGTTTTCCTGGCCGGCCCGGGGTCGGGCTTCATCACCGGGCAATTGCTGGCCGTGGACGGCGGCCTGATGATGGTGGGCGGGTAGGGAATCACCGACGCGCTCACCCGTGAGTGGGCGCCGTGGATCGCCTTCGTCCAGGTATGGCAGCAGCACGTGAATTGCTGCGGAGGCCGACCCGCTAAGATAAGACGGACCGTCTCGTCTCGTAAGGGTGGGCAGAGTGAAGGTGAATTTCGATGGCTGACGACACGATGCAGGCGTTCCTGCGACGGCGCCTGTCGGATCCGAATATCGCCGTGAAACACCATGACCTGCAATGGAGTTGGAGCCAGCATCTGGAGCAGGCGACCGCGCGGGCGGCGGCCCTGATCGGCGCGGCTGATCCGCAACGGCCGATGCACGTCGGCGCCCTGTTGGGCAACACTCCCGAGATGCTCAACCAGATGGCGGCGGCCGGGCTTGGCGGCTACGTGCTGTGCGGTCTGAACAACACCCGGCGTGGTGAGGCGCTGGCCGCCGACGTCCGGCGGGCCGACTGTCAGTTCGTGGTGACCGACGCCGAACACCGGGCGCTGTTGGACGGGTTGAACCTCGAGGAAACACAGATCCTCGACACCTCGACACCGCAATGGGCCGAATTCATCGGTGCTGCCGGCGAATTTGCTCCGCATCGGGAAGTCAGCGCGACGGACGCGTTTATGATGATCTTCACCTCGGGAACGAGCGGAAATCCCAAGGCAGTTCAGGTGTCACATCTGATGGCGATGTTCGCCGGTACCAACCTGGTTCAGCGCTTCGCCCTCTCCGAGCAGGACACCTGCTATGTGTCCATGCCGCTGTTTCACTCCAACGCGGTCGTCGCCGGATGGGCGCCCGCGGTGGTCTCCGGCGCCGCGATCGTGCCGGCGAAGTTCTCTGCGACCAACTTCCTCGACGATGTCCGCCGCCACGGCGCGACCTACATGAACTACGTCGGCAAACCGCTTGCCTACATCCTGGCCACCCCCGAACGTGACGACGACGCGGACAACCCACTGCGGGTGGCGTTCGGCAACGAGGCCAACGACAAGGACATCGACGAATTCGGGCGCCGCTTCGGTGTCCAGGTAGAGGACGGCTTCGGCTCGACAGAGAACGCGGTCATCGTGATTCGCGAAGAAGGCACTCCGAAGGGCTCGATCGGCAGAGGCATCGACGGGATCGCGATCTACCACAGCGACAGCATCACCGAGTGTGCGGTGGCACATTTCGACGCCAACGGCGCGCTTGCCAACGCCGACGACGCCGTGGGCGAGCTGGTCAACACCACGGGATCGGGTTTCTTCACCGGGTACTACAACGACCCCGCGGCCAACGCCGAACGGCTGCGTCATGGAATGTACTGGTCCGGAGACCTCGCCTACCGCGACGCCGACGGATGGATCTACCTCGCCGGCCGCACCGCCGACTGGATGCGGGTGGACGGCGAGAACATGGCCGCCGCGCCGATCGAGCGAATCCTGCTGCGCCACAGCGTGATCAATCGTGTCGCCGTGTACGCCGTACCGGACGAGCATGTTGGCGACCAGGTAATGGCCGCTGTCGTTCTGAATCAGGGCCAGACCCTCGATGCCGATACGTTCGAAGCGTTCCTCGACGCGCAGCCCGATCTATCCCCCAAGGCGCGGCCACGATACGTGCGTATCGCAACCGACCTTCCGAGCACCGCCACCCACAAGGTCCTCAAACGCCAATTGATCTCCCAGTCAACGGCCATCGGTACGGACGAAACCCTCTGGGTACGCGAACCACGCGGCACGGCCTACCGGATCGCTTCGTCTGCGGCTAGTCCTTAGGTGCCCGACGACGGATCTGCCCCTTCGCCCGTGGCACCCGCTTGACTGGATCCCGGGTTGTGCCGCAGGCGATCTCGTCGCGCAGCTGCGCGATGTTGGAGATCTCTGCGTACAACCCACGGATGGCGTAGTCCAGGACGGCAAACGAGAAGCGTTGGTCGGGATCGTCGGTGATACCGAGTTCGTGGGAGCGCTGGCGCGACCATAGCGCCTCGTCCAGCCGAGCCCGGGTCGCGTCCAGATGGCGGTCCAACGTGTCGACGATGCGTTCGGGATCTTCGCCCCGCGCGAGCCAGGTTCGCAGGATGACAGGGTGCTTGATGACGACCTGATCGTCGCCCGGAAAGTGCTGGACCCACCGACGAAGGGCATCGAGCCCGGAATCCGTTGTCTCGTACAACGTGATGGCGCGCTTGCCGGATTGCGCGCCGATTTCACTGACCATCCCCCGCGCCAATAGTCTGTTCAGTTCGCGCCGCACGTGACTGACCGATGGCGACCAGTAGAAGTGGCCCACGGTGAGTTCGGCGCGCATCTTGATCTCGCCTGCGGTCAGTTGTTCATCGTTGGCCGCCAGCACACCCAGCACCAGGTAAGCCGTTACCGGTAGGCCGTTAGTCGTGCGCCGGGGACTCACGACCGTCTATTTCTGACTGGTGAAGTACGGCAACGTCAGGTCCGGGCCAACGACATGGAAGTGGACCTGCACGCGCATACCGATCGCCAGATCGCAGGGCGCCACACCGACGACGTTCGTGAGCATCTGGTAGCCCTCATCCAGAGTGATGATGGCGGGCGCGTAGGGCGGTTCGAACTCCGGCGTGACAGGCCGGTGAACCACCGTCCAGCTGTAGATCTCACCCGCACCATCACTGTTGGCCCAGCGCAATTCGGCTGAGAGGCATTGGCGGCAGTGCTCGGTCGGCGGGAAATTGGCCAGTCCACACCCATCGCAACGCTGATAGCGCAGCTCCTCTGACTGACATCCCTGCCAAAACGGCCCGCTGAGGTGACTATTCGCGTGCGGCAACGGACCGGTCTGCGGTCGCAACGATTCGGCGGTCACAGCGGCTCGTCTCCGACGAGCAGCACCGTAGTGAACAGTGCGCCGGCTCCCCCGTTGCTGCACAACGCAATATGCGCATCGGGTACCTGTAGCGCGCCCGCCTCACCGCGTAGTTGCTGGACGGCCCGGATGGCACGTTGCATCATTTGCGGATTGGCGCCGGCGTGGCTGAAGGACATGGTTCCTCCATCGGTGGTGATCGGATGACTGCCGCCAATGGCGATGTGGCCATCGGCGACGAATGGGCCCCCTTCGCCCTCGCCGCAGAATCCGAATGCCTCGAGCTGGCGGATGATTTCGAACGAGAACGGGTCGTAGAGTTCCAGCACATCCACGTCATCGGGCCCGATCCCGGCGTGGCGGAACGCACATTCGGCTGCGCGTCTTCCGACGACACCGTTGACGTAGCGGCCATGATCACCGCGCCGCCCGGCAAGGTCCCAGGCCGGTGGGTGCTGATACGACGGACCGTGGAAGTCCGCGCCGCTGCCGAGCACGTAAATCGGCCGGCGTGCCGCATCAACTTTGTCGATGTTCGCGACGACCAGTGCACAGCCGCCCTCGGAGGTGGTGGCGCAATCGAGGAGATGAAACGGGTCCGCGATCGGCCGCGATGCGGTGATGTCGTCCGGACTGAACGGACCCCGTTGGTAATAAACGGCTTCGGGGTTCTGCGATCCGTTGGTGCGGATGGTGGCCGCCACGATGGACAGCTGCTCGCGCGTGGTTCCGTAGACATGCATGTGCCGCCGGGCGATAAGCGCGAACTCGGCAGTGGTGAACATTCCCCACGGCGCGACGAATTCGTTCTCGGGCCTGGTCCATGGCGCCGTGGCCTCGTGATCGCGGTACTCACCGGCTTGGGCGGCCACCAGCACCACGACGTCGGCCATGCCGTGCTCGATCGCGGTGACCGCCTCGGTGATCATTCCGACCCCGAAAGCCAGGCCCTGCCACGCCGGTCCGATCCGCAGGTCGTAGATCAACGAGGTCGAGTGCGGGCTGGCACTGATGCCGTCGACGTCGTCGAGGCTCAAGCCGGCATCGTGGAGCGCGCCCAGAATCGCCTTGATCGCCAAACCGCGCGAGGTTTCGTCGTCTAGACGTCGTCCCTGCCGGGTGTTGTGCACCCCGACGATCGCTGCGGTGCGCTTCGTCGCGCTCACGCGTGCGGCCCTTTAGTTTTCATCTGCCACTACCCCTAGATAGGTGCCCAGTACCTCGCATTGCCGTCCGTCGCGAACGATGGTGCCGATCATCGTCGTCCGCGCATCCTCGGGTTTCGCGCCCGCTGCCCCGCTTTCTAAGACGTCGATTCGCACGTCCACCGGCCGTGCGGTTTGTGGGTCGGTGATCTCGACGACCATGGCCACCGCGCGCTCTTGCTCGTCCCACTCGACGCTGGTGATCCGGTGCCGCGCAGTCAGTTCCATCACGACGGAGTCCTGGCGCACCAGAAAGCGCACCGGGGCGCATAGCTCCCCAGCACGCGGTGGCACGCACAGCGTGACCGCCATGTCACAAGCCCGCCGGCCGCACGCTGGTTGCGCCCGCCGCCCGCAACTCCGCCAGATCTTGTTGGCTGCGGCCAAGAATGCCCGTCAGCACCTCGGTGGTGTGCTGGCCGTATAACGGCGACGCCCGGCGCACCCAGCGTCTCGGCTTGCCGATGAACGCGAAGGGCATTCCGGTGCAGAGGAAGGAGCCGGCGACGGAGTGGTCGACCGTTTCCCAAAACCCCCGGGCTAGCAGGTGTGGGTCGCTCAGCAGCGCGGCCGCCTCGGCCACGCGCGCCGCGGGCACCTCCGCGGCGCGGAGCGCGCGGACCGCGTCGGCCACCGGTTGCCGCGCAGTCCAATCCGAGATGAGCTTGTCGATTTCGTCGGACCGCTCTCGCCATCCGGCCTCTTCGGATCCGAGTTCGGGCTTGTCGATGAGCGCGGCCAAGGATGTGCGCGCGGCGTCGGTCTGCACGGCGAGCGCGACCCATTCGTCGTCGCCCTGGCAGCGATAGACGCCCTGCGGTGTCGCGCCGGGACCCCGATTTCCCTGCCTGCGCATCTGAATTCCGTTGCGCGAGTGTTCAAGCAGCATTTCGGCGGCCACGTTCAGCGCGGACTCCACCATCGTGGATTCGACATGCATGCCGATCCCCTCCCGGTCCCGGATCGCCAGCGCGGCGATGGCTGCGAACGCGGCATGCAGCCCGGCCATCGGATCGCACACGCCACGCGGAATCACCGGTGGGCCGTCGGCATGTCCCGTCATCCATGCCATCCCCGTCGCCTGCTCCATCGTCTGTGCGAAGCCGACGCGGTCGCGCCACGGACCGTCGAGGCCAAACGCCGGCATCCGGACCATGACCGCTCGCGGATTGGCCGCACGCACCGCGTCCCACTGCAGTCCGAAGTTTTCCATCACCCTGGGCGAGAAGTTCTCGATGACCAGATCGCTTGCGGCGATGAGCTCCAGTGCAAGCGCACGGCCGGCGTCGGTGCTGAGTTCGACACTGATGCCACGTTTGTTGTTGTTGCTGCACAGGAAGACCGCACCCCACTCCCACCACTGGTCCCAGTCGGGCGGGCGGCCAGCGGAGAACCGCATACCGTCGGGCCGGCGAACCCCCTCGAGCTTGATCACGTCGGCGCCTAGCGCACCGAGGAATTGGGTGGCCACCGGCCCGGCCCAAAACGCGGTGAAGTCGGTTATCCGGATGTCGGACAACGGAAGTGCATTGGGGTCGGCAAGTTCCAGCCGGCCGGACCGCGGTGGCCAGTGGACTCGGTCGTTGTCGGCACCCAGCAGCGGAGGCCGCCCGGGCGGCCGCGTCGTGAAGGCGTCGCTGCGATACGGAACCCGCGGCTGCAGGACCCCGAGCTCGGATTCGACGAACACGCCCCGCTCTACGAAGTGGTCGACTGTGGGCAGCGTGTCTGGCGCACCGATGGGCGCCACCGGGATGCGAAACGCCACGGCGAGGTCGACGATCTCTTGTGTGGTCCGGGTCTGGGTCCACTGTGTGACCATGCCGAGGAATTCGTCGCGGCGCTCGACGCGACCGACGAACGAGGCCAACTCGGCGTCGTCGACCAGATCGGCACGATCGATCATGATCAGAAAGTCTTGGAACTGCTGTGCGGTGATCGTGCAGAAGCCGACCATACCGTCGGCCGTGGGGACGATAGACGGTAGTTCCAGACTGCGTTGGTGCAGTAGGGAATCCGCGCCCAAGACACTGGCCGACATCGCGGAGAGCCCACCCATCGCGATCGCCATCGCCTCATAGGTCGAGACGTCGATGATGTCGCCACAACCACCCCGGGCGGCGTGCCGACCCGCGGCCGCCGCGACCGCAGCGGCGAACGAACCCGCCAACCACTCCCCGAGCCGGCCGCCCGCCTGCACCGGTTCGTCGCCCGGCCAGCCTCGGCCGGCGATCGAGCCGCACAACGCCTGCAGGATGAACTCGTTGGCGACCAGTCGGTCGTCGACATAGGGTCCCGTCATCCCGAACGGCGTCACCGTGACAACCACCGCCCACGCGCCCGTGTGCGCCGTGATGTCGTCGAGTGCCCAGCCATCGGTCAGGTCGGTGAGCACGATGTCGGCGCCGGCCAGCAGCGCAGCGATTTCCGCATCGTCGCGACGGATCACCGATTTCTTGCCCGCCGCCAGGTAGTCGAATAACGCGCCGGGCGGCCCGCCAGCTGAGCAACCTCGCATCGAATCACCTTGCGGCGATTCGGCCTTCACCACGTCGGCGCCGGCATCGGCGAACATCTTGGCGGAATACGACGCCGCGATCCCATTGGACAGCTCCAGCACACGCCAGCCGGTGAACGGTGCCTGCGGCGCCACGCTCAATTGCCCAGCGTGGTAGCGCGGCCGGTGATGCCGGCAACCTCGGCGGTCACCGGTGCCTGCGCCGTAGCCTGTGCCTGCAGGGCGAACTGCGTCATCCGCGTCCAGGCGTCACGGTCACGCTGGCTGGCCTGGCGGCCGACGTGGGTGACGACGTCCACGTCAGTGGCCTGCGCGCGCAGGTAGCCTGCCCGGGCGTGCTCCTTCGGCATGTACTTGAATGGATCGAATGAGTACGCGGCCATGGCATTTTCGTGCGTGATCTTGTTGATGACCGTGTCATCGAGGTGGCCCATCGTCGCCACGATGTCCTCGGGCGCGAATGGCCAATTGCTGTCGGAATGCGGGAAGTCAGACTCCCAGCACAGCATGTCCTCGTTGAACCAGTCCATATTTCGCACACCAACTTTGTCACTGATGAAGCAGGTGTAGAAGTGCCGCTTGAACACATCGCTGGGACCGCTGTAGCCCGGTGGAAATTCCGCGAGTGTCCAACCTGAGTGACGGTTATAGACATGCTCGGCCCGCCACACGAAGTACGGCATCCAGCCGACGTCACCCTCGGTGAGCGAGAACTTCAGTTGCGGGAAGTCTGCCCAGAACTCGGCCCAGATCAGCTCGGTGAAGGTGAACATACTCATCATCGACGAAGCCGTCATCTGCACACTGGGTGGGGCGTCCGTCGACACTTGCGGAGATCGCGACGCGGAGCCGACATGGGTGCACAGCACCGTATTGTTTTCACACACCGCCTCGAACAACGGGTACCAGTATTTGGTGTGAATGCTGGGCATTTGCAAAGCTTCTGGATTCTCCGAGAACGTCACCGCGTGGCAACCCTTGTCCGCCAGGCGCTTGACTTCCCTGGCCGCCTCGGCGACGTCGAAAAGCGGCAGGATGCCGCACGGGATGAACCGCCCCGGGTAGGCGCCGCACCACTCGTCGACATGCCAGTCGTTGTAGGCCTTAATCATCACCAGGTTGACGTCGCGGTCGGGGCCCTGGTTGAGCACTTGGCCGGAGAAACCGGTGAAATTCGGGAAGTTCAACCCGGCCAGCTGTCCGCCGGCGTTCATGTCGCGGACCCGCTCGTCGACGTTGAAGCAGCCCGGCCGCATCTCGTCGTAGCGCGAGGCGTCGATGTTGTACATCTCGCGGGGCTTGCCCGCGACGGCGTTCAGGCCCATATTCCGGCCGCGAACCTCGCCGTAGTACCACTGCTGGATACCGTCGGGCTCGTTCACCACCCGCGGCGCGAACTCCTTGTAATTCGCCGGAACATGCGCGTCGAACATGTCCGCCGGCTCGGCGATGTGGTCATCCACGCTGATCAGGATCAGATCGTCTTTGTTCATGCCGCGCTCCTCGAATACAGCGACTAGTAGACAATGATCTCAGTCACAGGGCCAATGCCAGGCATTGCCGCTTCTGGGACGTTAAAGTGCCGTAGTAGCAGTAATATACAGCGGATACCCGGACAAGCAACCACGTCGGCTCTCGGGCGCCATGAAGCGACTATTAGTCCGTCATGATCGCTCGCGGGCCTTCTCCTGGGATGCGGGATCGTGGGCTGCCGATCGTCGTCGCGTGCCACCATGGGTCATGGCTGGGCCCGGAAGGTGACGCGAGTTGACCACGAATAAGGCGGTGCGGCCCACCAACGCTGATGTGGCTCGGTTGGCCAGCGTGTCGACCGCGACCGTCAGTTACGTCTTGAACAACGCTGAGGGCCGCAGAATCTCGGCACGGACCCGGGAAGAGGTCCGCCGCGCCGCGGAGCTATTGGGTTATCGGCCCAACCTCGCCGCGCGCAACCTCGCCCGGGGCAAGAGCGGCGTGGTTCTCTACGTGGTACCGCACGTGGCGGTGGGCGAGATGCCGATGCAAGCCGGCAGCCGGATGACGACCGAACTGACGCGCATGGGTTTGCTTCAGGTGCAGATCTTCGAGACCGAGGACGATCAGCACGTCGTCGATGCGATCGAGAACCTCGACCCGGTCGCGGTCACGAGCCTGTTCCCGCTCAGCGCGGCCGCCGCGCGCGCGGTCCAGGCTGCGGGCATAGCGAACATCGAGATCGGGACGCTGCCTGCGCTCGGCGATCCACACCTGTCCATTGGCGAGCTGCGGGTCGAGCATCTTGTCTCGCGCGGTCACCGGCAGATCGCGTTTGCCTACACCGGAATTCAGAGATGGCGTGCGCTGGGCGACTACTGGTTCGGCGGCGTCGCGCGCGCGGCGCTGGCGCGCGATCTGCCACGGCTGGCCGTCGCCGGCGTGACCGTGGACAACGCCGCGGAGGTGGTGCGCGGTTGGGTGCGCGACGGCGTGACGGCCGTGTGCGCGCAAAGCGATGAGATCGCCTGTCTCGTCCTGTACGGCATTCACGAAGCGGGGCTGCACTGCCCGCGCGACCTTGCCGTCATCGGGGTTGATGCCAGCCCAATGGGGGTGGTGAGCAGCCCGCCACTGACCACCGTGCAATTCGATCCGCGGGCGGTCGCCGACGTCGCCCTCGCCGCACTCTGCGAACGGTTGGGATACCCGGCCCCGCCATCCGGCGCGCCAACCGAGATCGCCCGCCTCATCGTGCGCTCGTCGACCTAGCCACGCTGGCATACTCCCGTCTGAGCACACCACCGGATAGGAGCATCTCGATGGACATTGTCGACGCCCAGGTGCACGCCAACATGCTCGGCACCGAGACCACGCTGGCGATCATGGATGCCCTGGGCATCGCAGCGGTGCTCGTCGACGAGTTCGACACTTTTGCCGAGGACGGGACATTGAGACCCGGCTATCGGCTCGCCAACGGCGCCTTTCGCAGCGTTGGACCCAACGCCGAGGCGGCGGCGATACGCCATCCCGAACGATTCGGATTCCTGATGCGGGTGGATCCAACGGATCCGGGCATCGAATCCTGGGTCGAGACGCTGACGGCCGCCCCCGGGTTCAAGGCCCTACGCACCACGATCTTCACCCCTGCCGAGGGCGCGGTGTTCGAGGAAGGCGGCCACGATCGACTGTTGAAAACCGCACGGGCCCATGGCCTGCCCGTATTCGTCACGTGCCCGGGCAGGGTTCCGCACCTGGCGCAATACGCGCAACGTTATCCCGACGTCCAGTTCGTCATCGATCATTGCGGCGCCGCATTCGAACGCCAAGCCAGCATTGACGACGCCGTGGCGAAGGCGAGTTATCCCAACGTGGCCTATAAGTGGGCACACGCCGCATCCTTCCTGTCAACCGAGCCCTACCCGTTTCCAGACCTCGAGCCCAAGCTGCGCCGCGCGCTGGATGCCTTCGGACCCCAGCGCGTCATGTGGGCCAGCGACTACACGATGACCCGCCACCGTGCCACGTGGGCCGAGACGCTGTTCAGCATCAGCGGCTCCGCGGCGCTGTCGGAGGACGAAAAGAATTGGATCTTGGGCGGAACGGCCCGCAAGATTCTGAAATAGCCAGCACCGCAAGCTAGTTCGTAGGGTCCGAAGCGGTGATGGTGATCGCGGCCAGGCCATGACCAACCCGATCGGGCAGCGATCCGCCGTCGCGCAGCCAATCGTCGAGGGCGATGCGAACCGTGGCCATTGCCAGCGCACCGATCAGACGGGGCCGGGGATCCTCGGGAGCTAACTCACCCAGGCGCGGTGCGACCAACTCGGCGATGGCCGCTTCGTAGCGCACGTAGATGTGTAGCGTCCAGGCGTCTAGCGTCTCGGATGATATTGTTAGCGTGGCTAATTCGCGTACCTGGTCCTCGATCTCGGCGAATCCGAGTGCGAGGTGACGAAAAGCTCCGACGACCGCCTCGGTGGCGGAAAGCTCGGGCGGCTGAATGGCCAGCGCATCGGTGATCCGGGTCAGCCAGTGCACATTCACGCCCTCGGCGACGGCGTCTTCCTTGGAGTTGAAATAGCGGAAGAAGGTCGCTCGGCTGATGTCGGCGGCATCGGCGACGCGGTCCACCGTTGCGCCCGCCAATCCATGACTGGCGACCAGCTGCGCGGCGACCGCGGCGATACGCTGCCGCGTGGCCGCGCGCCGGCGCTCGGCGGGCGAGGTCGTGCTAGACAACACGTCCCGCAAAGGCGCTGGCGGCATGGCAGTTCTTCCAGCAGATGATCGCCGACATCACCAAAATCGTGACCGAGGACGCCGAATCCGAGCGCGAGCTCCTCGAAGGGCTGCGGGTCATCGCCCGGGTGTCGTCGCTGTGCGCGCAAATGTCGGTCGAGGCCGACCCTGCTCGTCCGACCTTCTTTGACATGTGTTCGGACACCAGGATGATCGGCGGACCTAATCCCGACGGCAGCTACTTCCTGGCGATGATCCGCGGCGATCGGCGCTACCGGATCACCGGCACCCGCGGCACTACCGCCTACTTGGGGTTTCAGATCCTGGCCGGCACCGGCCTGACTCCGCGCCGAATGTCCAACTACGTCGGCGACACGAACCTGGCCCTGAATTCCGGTGAATTCGCGCTGGTGCTCTCGGCCGACGAACCTGCCGATCTCGGTGGCGCGCAATGGGTGCAGATCCCCGATGACGCATCGTCGGTCGTGGTCCGGGAGTACATCGGCGATCGCGACTCCGAAGCGCCGGCCACGATGCGGATCGAGGCGCGAGACCCCGACCCGGTGAACGCGCTGTCCGACAGCGAACTCGCCGACCAATTCACCGCGATGGCGTGGTCGCTGATGAAGCTCACCACGCTGCACCGCACCATCAAGCCGGAGCTGCTGGAGAACCCGAACACCCTGCTGACTGCCGAGGCCGCCGATCTGGGTGCTGCCGACACCACGCCGGACAACCTGGACATGATGGGCACCTACCGCCTCGATCCCGGCCAGGCGCTGGTGCTCGACATCGCGCCGCCCGATACGCGCTACTGGAACGTCACGCTGGAAAGCATCTGGCACGAGTGCCTGGAGCCGCGCCGCCGGCACAGTTCGGTGACCAATCGGGCCGTGCAGCCGGACGACGATGGGCGGGTGCGTATCGCGATCTCGGCACAGGACTTCGGTGTTGGACATTGGCTCGACACCGGTGGCCGGCATCGCGGGTTCGTGATTTTGCGCTGGCTGGACAACCCCAGCCCGCCCGACGTCAAGGTGTCGGTGTGCCAAGGCGATGAGCAAGCATGACCTTGCAGGCGCGATTCAACCCGGAGAGCCTCATCGCCGCCGCCTGCGCGGAGGCCGGCAGTGACGACTTCGGCGATGACGGTTGGCAACCCGGACTAGAGCGCGTCGCCGAGGGACTGGCCAACGATGCGCGGGTCTCGGTGATCTGTGTGGAGGTCGCCCATCTCGACGTGATACGTGCGCTGAAGAATCGGCTCGACGTGATCGCCTGGCGCAAGCAACATCCCGAGATCGCCGAGAAGCCGATCGCTTCCCCGATCTTCATCGTCGGTCAGCCCCGCACCGGGACCACCATCCTGTTCGACCTGCTGGCCCAGGACCCCGCGCTGCGAGCACCCCTGACCTGGGAGGTCGATGCACCCTGCCCGGTCCCGCAGCCCGAGACCTAGCACGACGATCCACGCATCGCCCAAACACAGGCGACCATCGAAATGTCGGAGCAGATCGTTCCGGGGTTCCTGGCCTTCCACCCGATGGGTGCGCTGGTCGGGCAGGAGTGCGTCCGCATCACCGCCAGCGAGTTCACCAGCATGATCTACACCGTGCAGTACCGGCTCCCGGATTACTATCGGTGGCTGCTGTACGAGGCGGACCACACGAGCGCCTACCAATTCCATCGAATCTTCTTGCAACACCTGCAATCTGGTGTCCCCGGTCAGTGGGTGCTGAAATCGCCGGCGCATCTGTGGCAGCTCGACAAACTGCTCGCCGAATACCCCGACGCGTTGATCGTGCAGACGCACCGCGATCCGCTCAACGTCATTTCGTCGATCGCCGCATTAACCCACCACCTCCGACGGATGTGCAGCGACGAGTCCAACATCGCCGAGTGCGCGGCGCAGTCGTATGAGGAGATTACCGTCGGCCTCGACCGCGGATGGCGTCGCGCGACAGCGGCGTTGTCCCCGCGGGCCGGATGATCGACGTGCAGTTCGCGGATTTCATGAAGGATCCACTGCGGACGATCAGCGATATTTATCAGAAGCTGGGGCGCGAGCTTCGGCCGGAAACCGAACAGAAGATGCGCGACTTTTTGGCCGCCCATCCCGGCGACGGTGGACGCGGCCGCTACACCTGGTCGGACACCGGCCTGGACGCCGGCGAAGCGCGTGACCGGGTGCGTACTTACCAGGAGCGCTACGACGTCCCAACCGAACAGCTGAAGTGAGTTCTGCCGCCCAACGCCCGGCCAGCCGGGCGCTCGAACTCGTGGGCCCGGCTGGCCGGGTGCTCGGCGTTATTCGGCGGGCTCGTAGCGCAGCATCGTGACGTCATGTTCGGGGTAGTCGAAGAACACCGGCCGCACCCGCATGCCGACGTTGAGTTGGGACGGCTCGACGTTGACCATTTCGGTGGAAAACCTTGGCCCCTCGTCCCATTCGACGATCGCCAGTAGCTGCGGAACGGCGTCGGCGAAGTGTGGGCTGACCGGGCGGTACGCGACGGTGAAGGAATACAACGTCCCCATACCGGATATCTCACGCCATTCCAGGTCGTCGGCCAGCGTGCGCGGTGCCCGTACCCGCGGATAGAACACATACGCATCCGACGACGGCGAGTACTGAATGACGATGCGATGCTGGGCCAGCGCATCCCAAAATGGCGCGGTGGTAGGAGTTTTGACGGGCATTGGGCGTTCGAATGTCGCCATGGGTTCTCAGCCTCCCTGCAGGATGAGGGTCGTCTGCTCGGAGAGGATTCCGCCATTGCCGGACACAAAGGCACGGTTGCAGTCGGCGACCTGGGCCGCGCCTGCCCACCCCATGATCTGACGGGTGGCGTCGCAGACGTGGTGCATGCCGCCGGCCAATCCCGCTTGGCCGAAGCCGAGCTGCCCGCCGGCGGTGTTGAGCGGAAAGTCGCCCCGGAAGGTCAGGTCGTGGTTGGCAACGAATTCCATCCCGGTGCCCTTCTCGCAGAAGCCCGCGTCCTCGAGCGACAGCAGAACGGTGATCGTGTAGCAGTCGTAGATCGATACCATGTCCATCTGCGCACGGGTCAGATCGGTCATGGCGAACGCGGTGTCGGCGGCCTCCGCAATTGGCGTTGAGAGCAGATCCTCGGCGTAGGTGGGCGTTTTGAACGGCACGTGTTCACCAAAACCCTTGATCCACACCGGGCGATTACGCGAGCGCTTGGCGACGTCGGCGTTGGCGACCACCACCGCGGCTCCCCCGACACACGGCATGACGATCTGCAGCATGTGTAGCGGGTCGGCGATCACCGGGCTGGCCAGCACGTCCTCGACCGTGAGTGGCTTGTCCTTCCAGATCGCACCCTCGGTGTGATTGGCATTAACGCGTGTATCGACGACGAGCTTGGCCATCGCCCCCGCTCGTCGTAGCCGTAGATCGCGGCATACCGCTGGGTCACCTGACCATATGGCCCGTTCTGGCCGAGGTTTCCGTACGGAATCTCGAATTCTGCTTGCGGAGAGCCATATTGGTTGCTCGACGATCCGAAGAACATCGCGTCGATCATCGGTCTGGGTTTCTTCTTCGATGACGGCGTGATGTAGCGGGCCGGCAATGCACACAGCACGGCGTCGCAGATGCCGAGCTCGACGGCCGCCGCCGCCCGCCAAACCATGGCCGCGGCGCTGGCTCCGCCAAGGTCCACGTGTTCGGCGAATCGTGCCCCCACGCCGAGGTATTCGGCGATCGTGGAGGGGACGAAGATCTCCGACTCGGCGAGGTGGGACGCGACAATGCCGTTGACCACCTCGGCCGGCAATCCCGCGTCCGCGAGTGCGGCCGCGGAGAGGTCCGCCCACTGTTCGAGGACGAAAGGCGCGGGCGAGGCCTTGTTCAGCCGCTCCGGGGGCAGCTCGACATATCCGACGATCGCGGTCTCTCCACGTAATCCCATGGCGTGTCCTTATTTCGGGGTTTACTTGCGGGGCAGGCCGAGAATCATCTGGGCGATGATGTTCAGCTGAATCTCCCTGGTTCCGCCGCCGATCAGTTCGGACGGCAGATGCAGGTAAGACTGGACGACCGGGGGCTCAGACTCGGTGACCATGGCCGTCTGTCCGATCAAGCGCAAGGTCGCCTCGAACGTCCGCCGCAGCAGCACGTTCATCGCCACCTTGGCAATGCTCGATGCGGGGCCGGACGGCTGGCCATCCAGCAGTCGGATGGTTTCCCGCACCCCGAGCGCCCTGATCGCATTGGCGTAAGCGTCGACTTCGCCCAGCGCACGCTCGGCGTCGTCGCGTTCGGGCCCGGGCTCGGACGCCAACCGACGCAGCGCAACAGCCCGGTCGAACTTGACGTATCCGCCGATGGCCGAACGCTCTTCGGCCATGGTGGCGATCGCCAAGCTCCAGCCGTCGGTGGGGCCGCCCAGCAGCATGTCGTCCGGGATGAAGACATCGTTGAGGAAGACCTCGTTGA
This sequence comes from uncultured Actinomycetota bacterium, assembly GCA_963712615.1. GTDB lineage: Bacteria > Actinomycetota > Actinomycetes > Mycobacteriales > Mycobacteriaceae > Mycobacterium. Next base: position 3,774,999 of record CAVQIO010000002.1, on the reverse strand, counting down.
AATGCGCCGCACCGGTCGCCGTCTTGATCGGCTGGACCTCAACACCGGGCGATTTCATATCGAGGATGAAATAGCCGATGCCGCGGTGCTTGCTCGCCTCGGGGTCGGTACGCGCCAGTAAGGCGCCCAGATCGGCGAACTGCGCCAATGACGTCCAAATCTTGTGGCCGTTGATCCGCCAGCCGCCGTCGACCTTGGTCGCCCGGGTGGCCAGCGACGCCAGGTCGGAGCCGGCGCCCGGCTCACTGAACAGCTGGCACCAGTGGATGTCGCCACGTTGTGTCGCCGGAATCAGGCTTTCCTGCAAGTCTTGTGGTGCGCCAGCCAGCACCGAAGGCAGGATCCATTCGGCGATGTTCAGCGACGGCCGGACCAGCCCGGGACGTTTGGCGAACTCCTCGTCAATGATGAGTTGTTTGAGGGGGCCCGCGTCGACGCCCCACGGTGCCGGCCAGTGCGGCGCCGTAAGACCGGCGTCGGCGATCAACGTGCGTCGCGGTCCGCTGGCCTGGTCCTCGTAGTCGCCGTGCGGTGCGGGCTTGTCGTTACGCAACTGCAGGGCGGCATCCAGCGTCTCGGCGACCCACGAGCGGAAGTCCGACTCGGCATCACCGAGATTGACAGACATGTCGCGCTGCTGGGCGCAGCCCAGTTGTCCCAGCCGCCGGGCCCAACGACTGGCCGGACCGATCGATCCCGCCAGGCTGATGGCCCGCCGCCAGTACAGGTGCAGGTCGTGCTCCCAGGTGTAACCGATCGCCCCGAATAGCGTCAGCGCATCGAGCACCAGGTCCGGTATCGGGGAGATCGCCATCGTCGCCGCCCCTGCCGCGGCGATCCGGTGTTGGTCGGGCGGTTCGTCGGCGGCACGCACAGCGTCCCAGGCCGCCGCGGTGGCCAATTCGCTGTTGACCAACAGCATCGCCGCGCTGTGCTGCAGAGCCTGGAAGGTTCCGATCACCTTGCCAAACTGTTCTCGCGTACGCAGATGGGCGGTGACGACGTCGACGCACCACTGGGCAATACCGGCCGTCGTGCTGGCCACCAGACCGACGACCACACCTGCCGCGCGATCTTCGTCGATTCCGGTCAGGACGTCCGACTCCGCCACCGCATACTCGGCGAGCCGCAGAATTCCGACATCGGCGACCAGATCCGTGCCCGACACAGATTCGATTGTGACCGTGGGGTTTTCGACGGCCACCACAACCCACACGACATCGCCATCCGGGCCGCGGGCGCCGACCAGGATCACCCGCGCCGAACACACCCCCGCGGTCACCTCGGAGTTGCCGGAGATCAGCCAGCGCTGACCGTCCGATCGCGCCTGGAAATCGCCGCCGTCGGGAAGGACGATTGCGGCGGGCAGCCCGGCAGTCAGCTCTCGCAATAGCGACTCGGCGGCCGGTGTCGGATCGGCATGCAGCGCGACGGCTCCCGCAGTTACGGTCGGAAGCAGCGGGCCCGGCAGTAGCGCCTTGGCCGCCGACTCCAGCACGCACGCGGCATCGATCAGCCGTCCACCCTGACCACCGAGCTGCTCGGGCAGATGGACGGCGTGAAAGCCGTTGGCGACCAACGCATCCCACCAGTCGGGAAGTTGCCCGGCCGCCACGGCCTCGAAGTTTTCCCGTGTTGCGGCGATCGGGGAGTGCCGGCCGGCGAACTGCCCGACAGCCTCGCTGAGATCCTGCTGCTCCGGCGTCAGTCCCAGCGTCATGACTTGGTCATGAGGTGGGCCGCCAATTGGCGGACATGGGCTTCGGCCGCACCGGCTGATATCCTTCCGACTTACAAGACGAACCGTCTCGTCTTGTGGCAGATTACCGGGGCGGATCGAGGTATGTAAAGCGATCCGGGTCCCCGCGCGGCCAGCGGCGAGGACGGCGCGGGACCTTGAGAGATGAGGATCACCAGATGCCCAGCGATCTCACTCACGCGAGTCCGCCGCGCCGCCGCAGCGAGAAGTCCCGGACGGCGATCGTCACCGCCACGCGTGAGCTCCTTCTCGAGCGCGGATTCGACGGGTTGACCATCGAGGCGGTCGCCGCACGCGCCGGTGTGGGAAAGCAGACGATCTATCGCTGGTGGCCCAGCCGTCCGGCGCTGGTCGCCGATGTCATGCTCGAAGACGCCGACAAGATTCTCGCGTCGGTCGATCACACCGACGACCTGGCTGCCGACCTGGTGGGGTGGGTACGCAAACTGACCGCAACCCTGACGACGGAGCGGGGCTCGGCCATGCTGCGGACGTTGACCGTCGCCTGCATGGAGCATGCGGAAACCGCGGTCAAGTTGCGCGCCGGATTCAGTTTGCCGCTGCACGACAGCGTCCGCATCAGGCTCTTAGCCGCTGGCATCGACGCGGACACCGCCGAGTCGGCTGCCGACGCCATTGTCGGCGGCGTGGTATATCCGATCCTCTCTGTCGCGCAGCAATATTCACGCCGGCGAGCCGAATTGACCACACAACTCATCGTCGAGTCCTTACAGCGCAAACGCTGAGCACACCAGATTTACCCGATCGGATCGTGGCCGAGACGGTACGCGTGATCCGCGCAGAAAAGTTAGACAGGCAAGGTATATAGGCGGCGCGCGCACGAAATTGACGGTTCCGCAAAAGATTTGCGCACCCCTGCCCGGGAGGCTTCGAAAGTGGCTGGGCTACAGCATCATCAATATGGATCGCTGGTATCACGAATTCGGATTGGACCTCGTTGCGGGCGGATGTAAAGATCCGATCAGTACGTCGACCGGACGACAATCCAGGAGCCCAGCAATGGATCTAGCTATTGTGCGAGCGCGGAGCTCTCAGACCTCCACGCCGGACCGACCGAGCAACTGCATCGACGATTACCGAGATACCCAGGGTGGTAGTCGCGCGGCCTCCCGCAAACAGGCACGAGCGATTTAGGCTCCGGCTTATGACGAACCGGCCGCATCCGTGGGGGAATGAGCGAGGAAGACTCTCGCATCAGCTGGACATGCGCGGTGACGTTCTGGGGCGCAGGCGCGCGCGACGACTTTGCCACCGCTTCGCGCGTGTCGGCGTCGAAACGTCGCCGGACCGACTCAGAGCGATGGCGGCCGGTGCGCCCGTCGCGGCCAGTGAAGAAGCAGACGTCAGATTTGCGTTGATCGCGGCCGAAATCCATCGTGAGGCCCGCACCGCAAAGTACCGGCAGATGAGACGCGAGGGGGCGCGGTCACTGCTGATCGCGGGCATGACTCTGCTTGCATTGAACTTCCTGCTCTGCGCGGCCTACGCGCTGTTGAACCTGGCCCAACAGTCCGCGCCGTACTAGTCGACTCGGGGTCCGCTCTTCCTCGGTGCGGCGCCCGCGCTGTCTGATTGGTGCGTGGCGAAGATCGTGTTGTGCGCCGCCGCGAACCAGGCGAGCAGCCCGCGGTGTGATAGGGCTCTCTTCGCATGCCGGCGCAGCGACACCGGCGCGCCAGTTCGGCTGTCCCGTTGACGGATTCGGCGTTGCCGACATCGGACCCGTCACCAACTCGGCGGCCCTGAACACTGTAACCAACAGTTAACCGGCCCGGAACGAGCGTGCGGAAGAATGCTGCCCCTGCCTCGAAAGTCGTTGTGCTACAACATCATCGATCTCGATCACATTGATCACTAATGGGTATTGGACTCGATTCCATACGGGTGCCAGTATCCGTAGAAATGTCGACGGAGCCGGTAATTGGAGGCCATCAATGGATGAGGCGCTTGCGCGAAGTGCATGTGAAGTTGTCGCCGAAGGGGTTGGGCGACGCGGCTTCGTAAGGGCGGTCGCGGCGGTCGGCGCCGGTGTCGGGGTCGCCGGCCTGGCCGCCAGTTGCGCCAGGAGCGGTTCGGCGACTTCAGTTTTGGGCGACGTCAAGGTTCTGCAGCCAGGCCAGGGCACGATCGGTGGCAACCACTACCTGCAGTCGATTCCCGATCAGGTCCTCAGGGGATACGTCCCTAATGTGCACGCCACGGCGGTGCTCCGAATGAAGTCGGCCGAGACGATCACCATCGATGCCGTGTCCCACGAGGGCATCCTCGAAGATCAGGGGCGTAATCCCCTGGCGTACTTCGGTTCGAAAGGTGTCTCCCGTGTGGATGTCCTTGAAGATGTCGTCGCCATCGCATCTGAATACAGCCGCACCCCACGAAATTTCGACAAGGATGGACCCCATGTAGTCACCGGACCGGTATTCGTCGAGGGAGCGCAGCCGGGAGACGTCCTCAAAATTGAAACACTGGAGGCAACCCCGGGGGTACCCTACGGCGTCGTCTCGAACCGGCATGGCAAGGGGGCGCTGGCGAAAAATGCGGGAGCGCGCCTGCCGGAATAACCATCGAAGAGGTCATGCCGCCGGCGGGCCAAGACGGGCCGCCCAACGCCGACCCGACGAAATACCGGAACGTCTCTACCTTCACCACCGTCGACAATGGCCTCGGTGTCATGCGTTACGGCGATAAGTCGGTGCGATTCCCACTCAATCCATTTATGGGGATGATGGGTGTTGCCTTCTCACAAGACTCCAATCTCACTGCGCCGAGCTCTAACTCAATTCCGCCCACGCTGGGCGGCGGCAACATCGACATTCGGCTCTTGGGCGTGGGCCCCACGTTCTACCTGCCCGTGTTCGCTGAAGGCGCGCTGTTCTACGCTGGCGACCCCCACCTGGCGATGGGTAACGGTGAAGTCGCGCTGACGGCAATGGAGGGATCGCTGCGCGGAACATTTCGGCTCACGGTGTGTAAGCCTGGATCCGGTGATGCCCCGTCGGTTGCCTACCGCTATCCCTTCGCCGAGAACGCCGATCTCTGGGTACCGATCGGGCTGTCCGATCCCGACGGCAGCGTCAACGGGCAGATCAATGACCTCAACGTCGCGATGCGGCGGGCGGTCGTCAATGCCTTGGATTTTCTGGAGTTCGACAAGGGCATGGATCGCGCGACCGCATCGCTTACCTGGCCGCGGCGGCCGACTTCTCCGTCTCCCGGGTGGTCGACCGGACCGTGGGGGTGCACGGACAGATCTCCAAGTCGCACTTCAAGTGACTTCTGTGACCACCGTGACGGCATGCAGGCTAATCACCATGTGGGGCATACAGATTGGCGCAACGATCGCGAGGTCGCCGCGCTGCGCAACGCGTCGTCGAGGTGGTCAAGGTCGGCCGCCGCTGCCACCAGCTCGGCGAAGGGGTAGCGGTCGTGGTGAACGACCAGGAAGTCGACGGCAGTCCGCAGATGTTGGGGACGATAGTTGTGCACTCCGGTGATGGTCATGAGGTTGCGGACGAGGTACTCCGGGTCGATCGAGATGTGCTGACTGGCGGCACCGATCCCGCGAGAACGGCCCGCCCGCCGACATCCAGGCAGGCGATGCACGCCTCAACCGCAACCGGGCTGCCGGACAGTTCCAGCGCCACGTCGACCGGAGGCACGTCCTCGACGTCGCCGACAACGAGGTCGGCGCCGAAGCTGTACGCCGTTTCTTGCCGCGCCGGGTCGGGGTCGCACACCGCGACCCAGGCACCGAGTGCATCGGCCATCGCAGCGGCGGTGATTCCCAACATGCCGGCGCCGGTGATCAGGATCCGGGTGGGATCTCGGTGCCGGTCCAGTTCGGCGGCGTCAAGCACGGCCGCGACTGTCGCGGTGGCGCACGACGCGGGCGCCGACACCGTGTCCGGCACGCTGTCGGGTACCTCCACGATCGTGGTGCCCGGCAACAAGACACAGTGACTGGCGAAACCGCCGTTGAGCGGCCAGGCGTTGTCGAGCGCCTCGTGACCGTACTTCTTGAGGTGCAGACACTTCTGTTCCAAGCCCCATACGCAATTGCGGCATCGTCCGCAGGACGCCGTAATAGACCACACGACCCGGTCGCCGATCCCCACCTCGGCGCCACTGGGATAGTGCGGACGCGCGCCCGAACCGATTGCCACCACATGGCCGACCTGTTCGTGGCCGAGGATGCCCGGATGCGGAGCGTCCCTGCGTCCGTGCACGGTGTGCAGGTCGCTACCGCAGATGGTGGCGAGATCGATCGCGACCAGCACCCGGCCCGGGCCGGGATCGGCGGCCGCACTGGTCCCGTGTGCCGTACTGCGGATCGCCGTCGGATAACTTTCCGCGGCCAGCAGCATCGTCGTGTAGTTGGGTCCCACGGCGATGCCGAAGAGCGACAACCCGAAGACCACCGCAAACGGAGTCACCGTCGACGTCAACCCCGGTATCGCGGCGATCAGCGCCATCGATAGTGCCGAAAGGCCAAAGCCGAACATCTGCAGCGGTTTACGGCCGACCCGATCCAATAAGATTAGCCCGACGAGGGCGGCGACCAGGCTGAAACACACCACCAGCGAGGCGTTGATCGCTATGTTGGTGACGATGCTGGTTTGGGGCGCAATGCTATTGATGAGCAGCGGCTGACTCACCGAATTGCCGCGTCTTCCCGCAGCCGCTCGGCCCAAGCAGGATCACCAGCGACCCCGCCGCCACCTCGAGGTTCAAGCCGTTGATCGGCCGGACCGCGTACCCACCGCTGGAGTATTCGACGACCAGGTCGGCAATGCTCAGATCGCCCATCGGCTAGGGACCTCCAAACGCGAGCGCCGGGTCGACGGCCACCGCGCGCCTGAAACCAGCGAGGCTTGCCAGCAGACCGACCCCGGTTGCGACCAGCGGTAGCGAGATGTAGGCACTCGCAGGCACCACGACAAGCAACGGGAACAACGGTGCCAGCAGCCGCGAAAGGATTACCCCCAGCACCGCCGCGAGCAGCGCGACGACGACCGCCTGTAACGCCAGCCCCGCCAGGATCGACCGCGCAGGCACGCCAATCGCTTTGTACACCGCGAAGTCGCGCAGGCGTTCCAGTGCGGAGAGATAGACAACCGATCCGACGATCAAAACCGCGACGATCCACAGCAACACCGCCACGATCGTGATGGAACCTCCAGCGACCTTCACCGCGCGCATCAGGTCGTCGGCACCGGCCGCTCGATCGACGGTTTGGTAGCCGTCCGGCAGCTGCCGAGACGTGCCCTGGATCGCGATGGAGGTGATGATCGGCTGCCCGTTGTACGCCAGTTGCTGCACGCCATTGGTGGTCAGAAAGATGTTGGGCATCTTCGCCAGAGAGGTGGAATTCGGCACGATGCCGACGACCTGCATGCTGCGCACGCCGACCTGGATTTCGTCGCCCAGGTGGCGGCTGAGGGTGCTCGACACAGCGACTTAGTCCGGCGTCGCCGGCGCCCGCCCCTCCGAAACGCGTGGCATGCCGGGTCCGTGCTCTGGCGCCCCGAACGCTGTGACGTTTCGCCTTGACGAGCCATCTCTGACCGTCGAGGGCGCACACGCCAATGGGGCCGCGGCCACGACGCCCGGCGCAGCGGCCACCCGAGCCAACTCCGTTTCGGCGAATGGGGTGGCACCCAGGAATGGCCCGGCCGCCCCGGACTTGACCACAAACGTATTTACGCCAATGGCATCGACGGTTCGCTGAGCCTCGACATGAAAGCCGTTCGCGAGTCCCGTCAGGACGAGTGTCATCGCGAACACCAGTCCGGTGCTTACTACCGCGATGGCGAGGCGCCGGCTTCGCCATTGCATGTCGCGCAGGGCCGCGAACAGCATGTTCAGACGCTTCCGCCGCCCACGGTGGTTGACCAGGCCTGCAGCTAACGACGACTGGTTAGCGTCATAGCGACGAAATCGTTGCGACGACTTCGTCGGTGGTGACAATCGCGCTCGCGTAGTTCGGGATATTGACTTCGAGAGCGGCGTGCATCTCATTGTCGGAATAACTCGCCGTCGCATCCTTGACCATCGTGACCTCGTAGCCGAGCTCGGCGCCGTATCGAACGGTTGCCTCAACACAGGTGTGGGCGATCAGGCCCACCACGATCAGTCGATGGATGCCGTGCTTCTTGAGCAGTAGATCCAAATCGGCGTTGGCGAAACCACTAGAGCACCAATGCTCTTGGGCGACAAGGTCGCCCGGCTGCGGCTCGAAGTCGGGATGGAGCTGGCCGCCCCAGGTTCCGTACTCGAAGGTTTTGCGCGACCATGCGGCCTTCTGGATTGACGCCACGTACTTCCACGTCTCGTAGTCGCCCGGACGGTAGCGGCGGTGCAGCGCGTAGAAGACGCGAATCCCGGCCGCCCGTGCGGCGTCAAGGGTTTGACGCATATGTGGGACGCATCCGTTGGACTCAGCGACACCCTTCAGTCGATCCCATACTTTTCCGCCTTCGGAGATGAAATCGTTGTACGGATCGATTACGACAAGGCCGGTGAGTTTCTTTTCCTGCGTCACGTTGACATGCTCCCACGCCAACCTCAGCCCGAATGGTCGGCGATCAGCATTTCTGCGGCACGTTCACCGATGATCACGCACGGGGCCATCGTGTTGCCGGTGGTGATTCGCGGCATGATCGAGGCGTCCGCGACGCGGAGGTTCTCGATCCCATACACCCGCAGCGAGGCGTCGACGACGGCGTCGCAATCCCGCCCCATCTTCGCGGTGCCGCACGGGTGCCAGTAACTGGTGGCGGCGTCGCGCACGAATTCCTCGAGATCGCCGCCCTCGAGGTTGCCGGGCATGACCTCACGGCCGCCAGACGGCTCCAGGGCGGGCGAGTTGGCGATTTCGCGACAGAGCCGCACGGCGGCGATCGCCGTCTTGACGTCGTCAGGGTTGTCGAAAGTGTTGGCGTCGACCCGGATTGGGTCGTCTGGGTTCGGGCCGGTCAATCCCACGCAGCCGCGACTCTTGGGGCGGGCGACACCGCCGGCCATGGACCACCCGGACTCCGGGAGACCGAATCGTGCGACGGTCTCATCGGTGCCGAAGGGTGCCTGCGCTTGGCAGATGAGCACGTCGGGCGTATCGGCGTCAGACGCCGTCCAGTACACGGTAGACTCGGCGATGGCGTTGAGCGGCAACCGGGCCTGCCACACGCAGAACAGCGCGACGTGATCCTGGAGGTTGCGGCCCACACCCGGAAGATGCTGGCGCACCGGGATTCCGGCGCGTCGCAGCTGCTCCTCATCGCCGATGCCCGAGTGCATCAGGACCTTGGGCGTGTGCATCGCCCCCAACGAGAGCACGACCTCCGAATCGGCTCCGATGACCCTGGTCGAACCGCGATAGGAGATTTCCACACCGGTGGCACGGTTTGCTTGCAACGTCAGGCGCGTCACGAGTGCGTTGGTGAGCACCGTCAAGTTCGGCCGGTCCATCAGGGGGTAGGTATAGGAGCGGAAGATCGACTCCCGCTTGCCATTACGTAGTCGGACGTCAGCGATAGCGGCCCCTCCCGGGCCTTCCATCATGCGGCCGTTCTGATTCTCGTACGTGGGAATGCCGATCGACCGGGCAGCGAGCAGGATGGCCGGCGCCAGCGGGCTCGGTTCGGGGGTTGGTTGCACGAACACCGGGCCGCCGGTGCCGCGATAGGCCGGATCGGCGGGCCCGTGCCAATCTTCTATCCGGCGGTAGGTGTCGAGCACCGCGTCGTAACCCCAGGCGGGGTCGCCCGCTTCGGCAGCGAAGAAGTCCCAGTCGGTGCGATGTCCACGGGCCCAGACCATCACGTTGACGGAAGATCCGCCACCCAGCACTTTGCCCATCGACATCGTTATTGACCGCCCGTTGACTCGCGGGTTCGGTTCCGCGCGGAAGGCCCAGTCACGTTCGCTGCCCAAGTTGGTGGGCCACTGGCCTGCTTCCACGACCGCCGGGGCGGTGTCACAACCACCGGCCTCCAGCAACAGCACGGTGGCGTCGGGATTCTCCGCCAGCCGTCGCGCTACCACGGAACCCGACGAGCCGGACCCGCACACGATGAAGTCGTAGCGGGGTTTCAACGCTGTGGTGAGAAGCTGTTGGTTGGCATGAACCTTTTCGGAAAACTCTTCTGGCGGTTCCGAACAGCCGACGGATTTGGCAGATGCCGATTCTGAGGTCATACGCCGAGGGTTCCGTGGGGCATCGGGCAGCCGCCAGGCCGCGCCTCTACTGGTAGTAGCGCGACCAGTCGGCAATGTTGCGCGTGGGGCCGCTGACGCGAAGGTCTAGGTGCGCGGGTCCGCGAGGGTGGCGAGCAAACGCAGCCTCTCCTCGGCGGTCGTTCCGGATTCGGGGTAATAGGCGACCAGCACCTGATTGGTGTCCGGTAGTACGAAGGTGCGGTAGCGCAGCTCCAGCAAGCCGACCTGGGGGTGGTCCATCAGGACCGGACCGCTGGTCTTCTGCTTGACGTCCTGGCGGGCCCACAAGCTGCGGAACCGCTGGCTGGCGATGCTGAGCTCACCGATCAGCGACTGAAGTTCGGGATCGTTGGAGCTTTCTTCGGCGACGTTGAAGCGCAGCGACGACGCCAGAACACCGGTGACCTCGTCCCAATTACAGATCCAGTTATGCATCTCAGGTTCCAGGAAGACCGACCGCAGGTGGTTGACGCCCGGCGCAAAGTACGGCGACAGCGCGCACGCCATCGCGTTGGCGGCCACGACCGTCATCCGCCGGTTCTGCACATACGCGGGGGTCTGGTACCAATTGTCGATCAACGTCTGCAGCCCGGGATCAACTTTTTCGGCCGTGGTACCGCCGCGGCGTCGGGGCGCGGGGCGAGCCAAGTTGCGCATGTACTGGGTCGCGTCGTCGTTGAGCTGTAGCGCGCCGGCCAAGCCCTCGAGCACCTGATCGGAAGGCTGGCGTTCCCGGCCTTGCTCGAGTCTCAGGTAATACTCGGAGCTGATGCCGGCCAGCATCGCGACTTCTTCGCGGCGCAAGCCTGCCACCCGCCGACGCTCACCCTCGGCCAGCCCGACATCGACGGGCTTCAGCAAATCGCGGCGGGCTCGCAGAAACGTCGCCAACGACTGCGGATCGGGCATAGCCCGACGATAGCGCTAACCCGGTCGCCAAGGGTAACCCCGCTGCTACCAGGAAGCGTGCCGTCCGGGCCCGGCGTGACTTATCTTGCGCACCAAGCAGTCCCGATAAGGCAGCTAGACCTAAGGACTGGCCGGTGTTTCGCCTTGCCGCCGCGCAGCACCGCGCTTGGTGGGCCACGGTGCCATTCGATCGATGAGTCGGTCCCGCAGAACGAGCGTATGAAAAAGCACCGCGCACATGTGGGCGGTGAACGTCGCGAAGAGCAGGGAGGCGAAAACCCCGTGACACTCCCGCAGCAGCGCATACAGATCGAGGTTGTGCGGTGCAATGCCGGGCAGGCGGACCGGCCCCACCAACGTGACCGGGAGTCTGGCGGCCGACAGCGTGGCCCATCCGATCACGGGCTGGACCAGAAGCAAGGCGTAAAGCGCGTATTCCGACCACGTCGCGATGCGCCGCTCGGCGCGGCTCATGGTGGCCAAAAACGCCGGCGGCCGGTGGCTGAGACGGTTCGCCAGCCGCACCACCGCGAAAATCAGGATCGCCACACCCAATGGCCGGTGGATGGCCAATAGCAGTGGGTAGTAACTCAGCGAAACGATCATGATCACGCCAATGAGCAGCTGAGCGATGACCATCGGCGCCATCGTCCAGTGCAAAATCCGGGACGGGAGCGTGAAACGTGTTGCTGGTTTGGCCGTTTCAACTTTTTCAGCGGTCATGAGAGCACCTGGCGGACGTTGACCTCACTGGGTGACTTGGGCTCCTCGGCGCGGCGGGTGAACGAGCGCGCGTAAACGGCCGACCGCGCGGCCAGCAACGGATCGTCGGACACGGTGATGCCGTCGGGTAGCACCGTCGGGTCGAAGTTGATGTCGCGCGCATTGCCGGCCCCCTCGGTCTGCACCCCGGTGATCGTGATGGTGCCGGCATCGATCGACGGCCGCGATTGCGGCCAGGGCTTGGTGGCATCGTTGGTCGGATCGCCCGGTTCGCCGACCGTGAGAACGAGCTTCCACGTCAGCGACCGCTGCGCCACCGCGTGGATGAGGTCGTCGAACAAGTAGTCCTTGCCCACCGATCCCGGCCGGATTGCCTCGCCGCCGGCTTGTTGCGCAACAGCCGACCAGCGCACCGGGACAGTCGCACCGGCGCTGTTGGTGAAGTAGAAGGCATTCAGACCGTGAAACGTGCTGTCCGCGAATCCCGCACTCGCCGGTGATTGCTTGATGATTTTTAGCGCCGCCGCCGTTTCGGGATGGCGGTCGAGAAATGCGGCCATCTTCTGCGGATCGGGCTTGCCGGTAGCGGGAACGGGTTTGGACGCGAGCAACCGGTCGTAAAAGCCTTGCGGAGTGCGGTCGGTGAACACCGGGAAATTGACCATCGCGGTGCGCCACTGCTGGCCGTTGGGTGTCTGAAACAACAGCCCCAGACCGCGAACCGTGTCGGGCTTGTCGCTCTGGCCCGGCAGACCGCCGCCCAGCGAGAACCGGCCGATCACTGGAACGCTTCCGGGCTGGAAGATCGCCGCCCGGCAGATGGCCGCGCCTGCTCCGGTGCTCGTAAACGATCCCGTCGCGCTGAGGCCTTTCGCGTGGTTTCGCCGAAATCCATCATGGCGGCCAAAGACGTTTTCGAATCGATCGGCGAAGCGCGGGGGGGTCAAGTCGTCGGGCCCTGAAGGGCCGAGCCATCCGCCTGCATAGGCGAAACCGCCGACGTCCACTGCGGCGACGCCGGCCACCGCACCCATCCCCAGCAGCGCGCCGCGCCGCGTCAGCGCCCCGAACCGGCTTTGACTGGGCGGTGTTTCGGCGGGCCGGTCATCCGGCTCGCGATCGCGATCAGCGGGCTCCATGCCCACCGTCCTTTCCGTACTGCCGCGCAGCGTGGAACTAAGTCGCTGAAGGCAATTCAATCCATGGGCTGTTGTGGTGCGCAACTCTTAGGGGCTACCTACGCACACAATACGGACCACGACGCGGCGGGAGGATTCGTTCAACTCTCGCGAAGATCTTCACTATTTACGGTACGAGGCGTAGCGTAATGCTCGGCCGAGGCCGGGCGTCCCGGTCTCGCGTCCACCATCTCCGGCCAGCCAGCCCATGGCGACCCCGAAGCAGACTCGGAGGAGACTCGTGTTCGACCTCAAGATCACCGGTGGGACTGTTGTCGACGGCACGGGCGCAGAACGGTACCGTGCCGACATCGGCATCAAGGATGGCCTGATCGTCGACGTTGTCCGCCGCGGTGCCGACGACCCCGAGATGGGCGGCGAGGCTGCCGAAACCATCGATGCGACAGGACATGTGGTAGCCCCCGGCTTCGTCGACATCCACACCCACTACGACGGCCAGGTGAGCTGGGACAGTTCGCTGGAACCGTCCAGCGGCCATGGCGTCACGACGATCGTGACCGGCAACTGCGGTGTCGGCTTCGCGCCGGTGCGGCCCGGCAGTGAGCAATGGCTGATCGAGTTGATGGAGGGTGTCGAGGACATTCCCGGCACCGCACTGACCGAGGGCATCACTTGGGGCTGGGAAACCTATCCGGAGTACCTGGACGCGATCGGCAAACAGAATTACTCGATCGACGTGGGCAGCCAGGTGGCGCACGGCGCCATTCGCGCCTACGCGATGGGCGAGCGGGGAGCCCGCAATGAGCCGGCCACCCCCGAGGACATCGCGGCGATGGGCCGGTTGGTCACCGAAGCGATCGAAGCCGGTGCGCTCGGATTTTCGACGTCCCGCACGATGGGACACCGCGCCATGGACGGCGAGCCGGTGCCCGGCACGTTTGCCGCCGAGGACGAACTGTTCGGTCTGGGCCGCGCCATGGCGGCCGGGGGGCAGGCGGTGTTCGAGCTGGCCCCGCAGGGATCCGCGGGTGAGGACATCGTCGCCCCGAAAAAGGAACTGGACTGGATGCGCCGGTTGAGCGGCGAGATCGACCGGCCGATGTCATTCGCTCTGATTCAGGTGGACGCCGATCCGAAATTGTGGCGCGAGATGCTGGACCTCTCCGCCGACGCGCACGCGGCGGGCAGCCGGTTGTACCCGCAAGTCGCGGCCCGTCCGTTCGGCATGATGATCGGATTCCAGGGCCATCACGGTTTCAGCCATCGGCCCACCTATCGCCGGCTGAAGGCCGAGTGCGGTCGCGAGGAGCTCGCGCAGCGGCTGGCCGATCCGGCGGTGAAGGCCGCCATCCTCTCCGAGGACGACCTGCCCGCCGACCCGAGCCTGTTGTTCGACGGAATGTTCGCCTTGGTGCAGTACTCCCTGGGGCGGCTCTACGCGCTCGGCAACCCGCCGGACTACGAGCCCACCCCGGACCGCACCGTCGCGGCCATCGCCCAGGCGCGTGGCGAGGACCCGCTGTCTACCCTCTACGACCTGATGCTCGAGCGAGACGCGACCTCCATGCTGATGCTGCCGCTGTTCAACTACGCCGACGGCAACCACGACGCGATCCGCGAGATGATGCTGCACCCCGCCGGCGTACTCGGACTTTCCGACGGCGGCGCCCACTGCGGGATGATCTGTGACGCTTCCTATCCCACCTTCCTGCTCACGCACTGGGCGCGGGACCGGTACCGAGGCGAGAAGCTGGCGCTGGAGTACGTGATCCGCAAGCAATCTCGCGATACCGCTCACCTCTTCGGTCTCACCGACCGCGGCACCCTTGAGGCGGGCAAGAAGGCCGATATCAACGTCATCGACATGGACGCCCTGGCGCTGCACCCCGCGGCGATGGCCTTCGACCTGCCGGCCGGCGGTAACCGGATATTGCAGGGAGCAAGCGGATACGCGGCGACGATCGTCAGCGGAACGGTCACGCGCCGCAAAGACGTCGACACCGGAGCCCGGCCCGGCCGCCTGGTGCGCGGAGCGCGCTAAGGCTTCGGTCAATGACAGCGGCTGCCGGTAATCCGGCACGCACCCGGGACGAGGATGCGATCGGCACCCCGCCCGAAAGCCCGACGCTGGTGCCGGCTGAGCGCTACTACTCGCCGGCATTCGCACAACTCGAGATCGAACGAAGTTGGCCGAAGGTGTGGCAGGTCGCCTGCATGGTCGACCACGTCGCCGAGCCCGGCGACTACTTCGAGTACCGCTGCGGCCCATACGGGGTGCTGATCGTCCGCGGTGACGACGGCGTGCTGCGCGCATTCCAGAATGCCTGTCGCCATCGCGGCAACACGCTGTGCCTGGGGTCGGGTTCGGGACTGCGCGAGCTCAAATGTGGCTACCCCGGCTGGACCTGGGACCTGGCAGGCGCGCTCAAGCGAGTGCCCAACCGCAAAGGGTTCGGCGCACTGCACATGTCCGACTTCCCGCTGGTGCCGGCGAGGGTCGATAGCTGGGAAGGACTTGTCTTCGTCAATCTCGACGTCAACGCGATGCCACTGATCGAGTATCCGGAGGCGGTACCCGAGGACATCGCATGGTGCCATTTGGGCGACTTCCGCTGCTACGCCACACTGACGGTCGAGGTCGAAGCAAACTGGAAGACGATCGCTGACGGCTACAGTGAGACCTACCACATCCAAACCCTTCATCCCGAGTTGCTGCGCTGCGTGGACGACATCCATGCGCCACAACAGGTCTGGGGCCATACCGGCAAGTCCGACCAGCCCTACGGTGTGCAGAGCCCGCGCTTCGACGGCACGCTGAGCGACGAAGAGGTCTGGGACGCATACGTGTGCACCCAGGGTGCGCTGATGGGCGTGGCCGAAGGCGCACCCTTCCCGGCCGGCGAACGCGAGCCTGGATAGACGGTCCAGGATCTGATCGCGGCACGCACCCGGCAATTTGCGGCGACCCGGGGAGTGAACCTCGACTGGGCCGATACCGACCGGGTCACCCGGCTACACCAGTACAACGTGTTCCCGAACATGACCTTTTTGGCCAACGCCGACCACTTGACGATCATGTCCTCGCGCCCAGGCCCGGATGCCAACGGGCGCGGCGCGCAACAAGCCGACGGACGTCCGGATGTCGGCCGGCGAAGCCGAACCCGGTCTGGTGCTTACGCAGGACATCCGGGTGCTGCCAGGACTGCAGCGCGGTATGCATCAGCCCGGCTTCACCCACCTGGTCCTCTCCGGCGAGGAGCGTCGGGTGATCAATATGCACCGCAATCTCGAGCGCTACCTCGACCTACCGGCATCCCAGCGCATGACCGGGGGTGACGCCCGCGCGTGAAAGTCGATCGCGAGGACGTCATCGTCGGTCTTCCGCTCGGGCCACTGTTGACGTTGATCGGCTACCTCGCACTCATGCAGTCGGGCGCGACGATCACCGACACCATGCTGCTCGGATTGGTCATCTTCCCGACCGCGCTGGTGCTCCTCGGCGCGGCACTCGCCGCCTTGCTGCATCTGGGTGCTCGCCGTTGGGTATCGATAGCGGTCGGCACGGCGGCTGGGACGGCGGTGGCGGTGGTCATCGTGGGCGGCGGGATCTCGTTGATCGCCTGGATGCTCTCCGATCCCGCCTGAACAACCGGAATCCCAGCGAATGAGTAAGCCTGGCGTGCGCCAGAACCCGGCGAATTCGTGCGGCCGATTTAATCGGCGAGGGCACCCGAAAGGGCGCCGACGGGTCTAGACTTCCGGCTTGTGACGACAGCGTCGAATCCCTGTGGTGACGAACGAGGACAGCTGCCACATCGGTTGCATATGCGATATCAGATTGTTGGTCAGCGGCGGGCGCGGCGCATGTGCCGGTCTTTCGCGGACGTGGGTGTCGACACGGGGACGGTCCGCCTCCAGCAGATGCTCGCCGGCTTGCCGGTCACCGAAGACGAAGTGACCGATGTCAATTTCGCGCTCATTGCGACCCAGATAAAGCGCGATGAGCGCGGCGCGAAACTCAGACAGCTACAGCGTCAGGGGACCCGCTCGCTCATGTTTGCCGGGATGATTCTGCTTGTCATGAATTTCCTGTTCTGCCTTGCCTACGTCCTCCTCAACCTGACCGACCAGGCCCCCCTCTGAGCCTTCGGAACGATCAGCGCGGCGCGACGATCCCGTTGTCGTAGGCGTAGACGATCGCGGCCGCACGGTCTCGCAGGCCGAGTTTGCCGAAGATCCGGCCGATGTGGCTTTTGACGGTGACACCGGAGATGCAGAGTTCATCGGCGATCTCGGTGTTGGAGAGACCTTTTCCGATCAAGGTCAGTACGTCGAGTTCGCGGGTGGTCAGTTCCGCGATGTCGGTCCCGCGCGGCGCCTCGGCGGCCTTGCGGTAGGTGGTGAGCACCCGCGAGGTGACCGCGGGATCCAGATAGCTGTCGCCCCTGGCGACGGAGCGCACGGCCCGGATCAGCTCCTCAGCAGAGGAGTCCTTGAGCACGAAACCGCTGCGCCGGCACGCAAGGCCCCCGAAAGCAGCTCGTCCTCGTTGAACGTCGTCAGGGCAAGCACCGGTGGCCCGCCGGCCAGCCTGCGCGTCGCCTCGATGCCGTCGACCCGCCGCATCCGCAGATCCATCACGACGACGTCGGGCCGGTGCTCTACTACAGCGGCCGGCACCTCGTCCCCGTCGGTGCATTCGGCGACGACGGCAAACCCGTCCTTGCGGCGCAGGATTCGGCGCAGGCCCGAACGCACCAGCTCCTGGTCGTCGACGAGCAGGACGGCGATCTCCGGGGATTCAGGGATATCGGGGCTCACAACTTGCACCACGGCGGGTGCCAGCCGGGATCGCTGTCGTGCAGTGGCATCTCGGCGCACACCGACCACCCATCGGCGCTCGGGCCGACCTCGCTGGCCCCGCCCAGTATCTCCACCCGCTGGCGCATGCCGCGCAGACCGCGCCCCTCCGAGGACTGAGCGGCCACCGCGGCGGCCAGCCGATTGCGGACGACAAGCCGCGCCGATTTCATTGAAATATCGAGCATCACCTCAGATTTCGAATCTGGCGCGTGCTTGGCGATGTTGGCCAGCGACTCCTGCGTGATGCGGTAGAGAGCGAGACCGACCGCGGCCGGGACGTGCCGGGTGGGTCCCTCGATGCGCAACGTGACCGCCAGCCCGGCCCGGTCGAAGTCCCGCACCAGAATGCCGATGTCGTCGATGCCGGGCTCGGGCGTGAACTCCGCGGCTTTCTTGGGTCCGCTGTCGAGCAGTCCGACGGTGCGGCGGATGTCGGCCATCGCCTGCCGGCCGAGTTGCTCGGCCTGCTCGAGGGCCTCGACCGCGTCATCGACGTCGCGATCTTGCTGCAGCGCTCGCCGCGCGCCGGTCAGGTGCAGCAGCGTGATCGAAAGCGAGTGCGCGATGACGTCGTGCACTTCGCGGGCGATGCGCCGTCTCTCGTCGGCGGCGGCGTGCTCGGCCAACGCCTCGTGCGTCCGAATTTGTTCGGCCACCACTAGCCGTTGGGTGCGCATCAGGTAGCCGAGCAGCCAACCTGCCGCGACGAAGCCCAAGTAGAGCGCCACCGCGTCGAGGCGGTGCAGTGCAGATGCGGCGACTAGCAGCGCGGCCGCCGACGCGGTAGCCAGGAAGCCGCCCAGAACAGAGGACAGTGTCCCGACGGCCAGGACCGAGAGCACCAGCAAAGCCGGGGCGAAGTCGGCGCGAATGGGTGTCGACGTGGCGAACAGCAGCAGCGCCGCGGCGGTCGACCAGGTCAGCCACATCAGCGGCGGGTTGATTGTCATGTTGAGGAAGAAGAATGTCAGCAACGGCGACACGGCGATCGCGAACGAAATCAGCGCTACGGGCAGGTCAGCGGCCGGCCGCTGCAGTGTGGCGATCCCCCCGCCAAGAACGACGGCGGCATCCACGGCGATGAACGACGACCAGGTAAGGCCGACCGGAATCAGCTCGCCCGTCGGCGCAGCCGTTCCCGCACGTGACTCGTCGCAGCACGCAACACCGACCAATCGTAGAAGAGCCGGCCACTCATTCACATCATGCTGGGGTCGGCATCGGCCTCCTCCCGTGGTAGGAGGCAAAGACCGCACTTCGGCAAGACGCGCAAGCGCCGTCCGCCAATTTAGCGTCAGGAGTCATGACCTGGAGGGGAATACTCGCGCGTCTCACCGGCCGATACGCAATCCTGATCGTCGGGCTGTGGGTATTGGCAGCGGCCGTCGGCAATCTGGCGGTGCCCCAGCTGGAGCAAGTGATCGACTCGCATTCCCGATCCTTCATGCCCGCCGACGCGCCCAGCTCGGTCGCCGCTTCCCGGGCCGCCGAATTGTTCGGCCAGCAACCAAGCAATAACTTCATTTACGTTGTTCTGGAACGTGATCAGCGCCTGACGCCACGCGACCGCGAGTACTACGACGCTTTGACGGCGTCCCTGGCCGCCGACCGGCGGCACGTGGATGTGGTGACCGATCTGTGGTCGCAACCCGCGACGGCGGCGGGCGCACAAAGTTCGGATGGGCAGGCCGTCCGGGTGATGGTGCGGCTGGTGGGAATGCTGGGCACGTCGCAAGCGCGCGATTCGGTGGGCTCCGTTCGCAAAACCGTTGCCGCTCTGCGCCCGCCGGCAGGCCTGCACGTCAACGTCACGGACCCCGGGGGCACCATCGTCGACGAGTTTTCCGCGATCGATCGGCAGATGCTCGGCATTACCGCCGCCACCGTCGGGCTGATCCTGCTGCTGCTCCTGCTGGTGTACCGATCACCGATCGCCGCGGCGATACCGCTGACGTCCGTCGGTCTCGGCCTCGCCGTGGCACGCCCGGTCGTCGCCGCACTCGGGCAGTCCGACCTGGTCGAGGTGTCGTTGTTCTCGATGGCACTGATGGCGGCGATGACACCGGGCGCCGGGACCGACTACGCGATCTTCCTGATCGGCCGCTATCACGAGGGCCGGCGCCGAGACGTCGCACCGGCCCAGGCACTGACCGATGCCTACCGCGCTATCGCTCCGGTGGTGATCGGGTCGGCGTTGACCGTCTCGGTGGCGCTGGCCTGCCTGGGTTTCGCCAAGGTGGGAATGCTGCGCAGCGCTGGAATACCCTGTGCTATCGGAATTCTCGTGACCATGGCAGCGGCGTTGACACTGACTCCCGCGCTGATGGGTCTGGTGGTGCGGCGCGGTTTTCTTGAGCCGCGGCCGTCGCGGACGGCGCGACGCTGGCGCCGCGTCGGGGCCGCCGTGGCCCGCTGGCCCGGGCCGATACTGGTCACCGCGGGTGGGACTGCGGATCGGCTGGAATGAACCCGCGGCCACCCCCTCGGCCAGCGAATCCAACCGTGGCTACTCGGCGAACGACAAGCATTTCCCCGCCAATTCGCTGCTGCCCGACGTCGTTACCGTGCAGACCGACCACGATCTGCGCAACCCGGCCGGGCTGATTGCGATCGAGCGGATAACCCGCCAGATCATGGCCATACCGGGCGTACATACGGTGCAGTCGGCCACCCGGCCCGACGGTAAGGTGCCCGACCAAGCGACCTTCAGCTACCAGGCCGGTGTCATCGGCCATCAATTCGGGGAAGCGGTCGACTCACTCACCCAACGACTGGGCCGGATCTCCGAACTGGAGAACGCCCTGACGCAGGCGCAAACGGCGGTGGACCGGTTGGGCAGTGGATTACGCGGTGGCGGCGCGGGATTGGCTGATATGTCGGCGGCCGCCGACGACATGCGGACCGGCATGGACGGCGTGCAACGCACTCTCACGACGGTGTCGGGTTACCTCGACCCGCTGCGGGGCTTCGTCGCGGGGACCCCCGACTGCGCGACGAATCCGCTGTGCTCAACCGTCGACCGGCTACTCAAACCTGGCGACAGTCTGATGCAGGATTCGACGCGACTCGGCGACGGCGCCACGAAGCTCACCAGCGGGTCGAAAACGGCCGCCCGGGCGGTGGCCGGTCTGCCACAGACCGTGGCGTCGATGAATAGTGCTCTGGGACAAGCACGTTCGGCGACACACGAGCTGCTGGGCCTTTCGGAGACGATCGGGCCCCAGATGCACCAGCTGACCGATTACCTGGCCGAAGTCGCCAGCGAATTTCAAGGCAGTGCCGCCGCGGGGCTCTATCTGCCGCAGCGCGCGTTGAGCGACCCGCAATATATCGACGTTCTGCGCCAGCTGGTCTCCACCAATGGTCGCGTCACGTACTTCCTCGTCTACGGCGACAACGACGAGTGGGGTGCTGACGGCGCCAAGCGGACAGAGGAAGTACGCACCGCGATCAAGGAGGCCACCAAGGAGGGAACCCAGACCCCGACAAGTGTCTACCTGGCCGGTGTCGGGCCGGTGACTGCGGATCTGCAGCGATTTGTCACCGACGACATCGCACTGCTGGTGGGCGCGGCGCTGGCGCTGATCTTCGTCATCATCACCGCGATGCTGCGCAGCCCGGTGGCCGGACTGGTCGTCGTTGGCACCGTCATCGCCTCCTATGCGTCGGCGCTGGGCACCAGTGTGTTGATTTGGCAGGACCTGTTCCACCATGACTTGCATTGGGCCGTAGCGCCTATCGCGTTCATCGCGCTGATCGCGGTCGGTGCCGATTACAACCTGCTCCTGGCCGTGCGGATCAAGCAGGAGGCGACCGCCGGCCTGCGAACGGGCATCATAGGGACTGCCCCCGGTTCGGTTGACTCCTGACCTGTGAGGATTCAATCCTTGCTGGAAGGATCAACTCCCGTGCCGAAAGCATTTCCTGCCGAGTTCCGTGCTGACGTGATCGCCGTGGCCCGCAAGGGCGAAGCGCCGCTGCGCCAGATCGCGAAGGACTTCGGGATCTCTGAGGCCTGCCTGCATCGCTGGCTCAAGATCGCTGACCGCGAAGACGGTGTCGACCGCACTGGGTCGCCGGTAGCCCGCGATGAGTCCGTGGAGCTGCGCGAAGCGCGCAAGCGGATCAAACTCCTTGAACAGGAAGCCGAGGTGATGCGCCGGGCTGTCGGCTACCTCAGTCGGGACGTCAACCCAAAATGATGTACCCGCTGGTCCTCGACGTTGCCGCTGACGGTGTGCCCGTCACGGTGACCTGCCGGGTGCTTGGGTTCTCCACCCAAGGGTTCTACAAATGGCGTAAAGCTCCCCTGACACAGCGTGATTGGGACGATGCACATCTGATCAACGCAGCACTGGCCATCCACACCGACGATCCGGCCTTCGGGTACCGGTTCATCGCCGACGAGCTCCCCGCACACGGCATCGTCGCCGGGGAGAACAAGGTCGCCCGACTCTGCTCTCAAGAACGCATCTGGTCGATCTTCGCCAAGAAGAGAGGACTCAACAGACGATCCGGGCCGCCGGTCCACGACGACCTCGTCGACCGCCAGTTTGGCGCCCAGGCCGCCAACCAGGTCTGGTTGACCGACATCACCGAGCACCGCACCGACGAGGGCAAGGTCTACCTCTGCGCCATCAAGGACGTCTACTCCAGCAAGATCGTCGGCTACTCGATCGACTCGCGAATGAAGGCGTCACTGGCGGTCGCCGCCTTGGATCACGCATTCGCCACCCGGTCGCCGGTGGCGACCATCGTTCACACCGATCGCGGATCTCTGGGCGGATTCAATCGGTTGTCGCAACACTTCGTGATCGTGGAGGTGTTGAATGGTTCGTCGTCAGCATGCAGCAGATCGGGCGATCAGGCCGAAGCGCCGGTCGCCGGGTCATCCGAAGTTCCAGCGCCATGTCGAGGTGGCCTTCTGGGAGCAGATCGCTAAAGGGCTGCTGCCCGAGGAGGCCGCACTGGCTGTCGGGTGTCGCAGCCGGTTGGAGCACGCTGGTTCCACAACGCTGGCGGCATGGCGCCATTTGACCTGAAGTTCAAGCCCATTGGCCGCTACCTGTCGTTCACTGAGCGAGAGGAGATCGCGCTACTCAGGGCGCAGGGCAGGGGTGTGCGCGAGATCGCAAGACTGATCGGGCGTGACCCGGGAACGGTGTCGCGCGAGCTGCGTCGTAACGCCGCTGTTCGCTATGGGAGTCGCGGTTATCGAGCCTCGGTTGCGCAGTGCAAGGCTGACATGGCGGCTAAGCGCCCCAAGGCCGCGAAATTGGTCACGAATCCGCGACTGCACACCTATGTCCAGCAACGGTTGTCCGGGCAGATTAGCCGACCCGATGGCACCCTGATCGCAGGGCCGCGGGCGCCGAAGTTCACCGGGCGCAATAAGCCCCACCGCAAGGACCGGCCGTGGTCGCTAGCGTGGAGCCCAGAGCAGATCGCCAACCGGCTCAAAGTCGATTTCCCTGAGGACAATTCCATGCGTATCAGCCACGAGGCGATCTACCAGTCGCTTTACATCCAGGGACGTGGTGCGCTCAAGCGGGAACTGGTCTGGTGTCTGCGCACCGGACGTGCACTGCGAGCGCCGCGGGAACGATCACGGCGAAAGACCTGGGCCCATGTCACCTCTGAGACGCTGATCAGCCAGCGACCCGCCGAGGCCGAAGACCGCGCGGTTCCGGGCCATTGGGAGGGCGATCTCCTGATCGGTTTGGAGCGCTCGGCGATTGGCACACACCGGTCGAACGAAAGACGCGCTTCGCGATGCTGATTCATCTTCCCCGCGAAGAGGGCTACCGGCACAAGGAAACCCTGAAGAACGGCCCGGCCCTGGCCGGCTACGGCGCGCTCACGATGAAAAACGCCCTCGCTCAAACCATGTCGACCCTGCCCGATCAACTCGCCCGGTCACTGACCTGGGACTGTGGCAAGGAAATGTCAGCGCACGCCCAGTTCAAGATTGAGACCGGCATCCCCGTCTTTTTCGCTGACCCTCAGTCTCCTTGGCAACGCGGCACGAATGAGAACACCAATCACCTGCTACACCAGTACTTTCCGAAAGACACCGATCTCTCGCGGTGGTCGGCAGAGGAGATTGAAGCAGTCGCTCACGCACTGAATACCAGGCCCCGAAAGACACTCGGGTGGAAGACACCCGCCGAAGTATTCAACGAGCAACTACTCTCACTCCAACAAGCCGGTGTTGCATCCACCGGTTGAACCCGGTCAATTTCGATCGCGGAAATTCGTCCATGCGTTGTCGCACAACGGGTTGCGTGGATCGATGGGCCGCGTTGGTGCGTGCGGTGACAACGCGGCGATGGAGTCCTTCTTCGCGCTCCTGCAACGCAACGTCCTAGATCGGCAACGCTGGTCCACCCGGGCGGAGTTGCGGCTGGCGATCGTGACCTGGATTGAGCGGACCTACCATAGACGGCGCCGGCAACGCGCCCTGGGCAAGCTCACCCCGATAGAGTTCGAACTGCTCCACAGACCAGTCGCAACCGCGCCCTGATATTCACACCCCGCGAGTCAACTGAACTCGGGGCAGTCCCTTCACCTCCACGGTCGGACCCTGCATGCATAGGGCCAGACGCTGAAACGCAATGAGCAACCTAAGAACGAACGCATCACCGCCGTGTCTGCCGGCTAGAACACCGCCGACCACCCGTCGGCACCGCGCCGATAGTCAAGCAGCTGCGGGCGTAACGATTCGGTCCATTCTCTGGAATGGGTACCGGCGGATATCCAGGCTGCGCCCTTCCTGGTAACGCGCTACCCAGGATTAAGTACCGGGCAGGCGACGCAGACTGTTTTCGCAGGCGCTCGTCGGCCATCCGCCACCGCATATCTGTGAATTGTTGCAGCTCAGGTCATTTCGATCTCGGCAGGTTCAGCGTGCGTTATGCCGCAAGTGGTCAGGTTGAGTGACCCAGCCCATGGGCACATCGACGGTGAGCGCTAACTGCACAAAACGGTTCACAGCGGCGGTCGAGGCGCGGCCGGGATTCCACTGCATCACATACGGCACGAGTTGGGTGGGCGCCACGGGCCGAACTGGAGTGTTCATCTCCGGCCCCGCAATAGATGCCGCTGTAAGGATCCAGTCAACATCGGGCTGCGTCGTCCACTCACATGCGGATAAATCGGAATCTACGAGCTCGACGGTGGCCGGCGACACACCTGCGGCATCGAGGGCCTGTCGCTCGGCTAGCGCCCACGCCGGAAACAATGCATCGCTGTGAATGCCGAGGGTCTCACCCGCTAACTCGGCCAGAGCTATCTCATCGCGAATGGCAAGGCGGTGATTGATCCTCAATCCGACCAGCAAAAGCTCGCCACAGAACACCTTCCCGACGACTCCCGGAGGATACGACACGAGACCGCATGTGATCGCAACGTCGACGGTGCCCTCAGCGACAGCACGATTAAAGTCGGTCAACCACATCCGCTGGACAACGAGATCGACTTCGGGCATCTCGGCGCGTAGGGCTGCGGCAAGGTGAGGTGCGAGAACCCGCCCGACCGGCGGCGTGATACCCATTTGCACGGTGCCGGTGTCGCCCCGGGCAGATCGATGCACT
This sequence comes from uncultured Actinomycetota bacterium, assembly GCA_963712615.1. Taxonomy (GTDB): domain Bacteria; phylum Actinomycetota; class Actinomycetes; order Mycobacteriales; family Mycobacteriaceae; genus Mycobacterium. Next base: position 3,749,776 of record CAVQIO010000002.1, on the reverse strand, counting down.
GCCGCGGCAGCAGACGCAACCTCGTCGAGAACGACTCTGGCGCGGTCGAGCAACTCCGCTCCCGCGGACGTCAAGACCACTCGGCGGGTGCTGCGCGTCAACAGCGGCGCACCCAACTCACGCTCTAAACGCCGGATCAGATCGCTCAGCGTTGGTTGCCCCATGTGCAGCTTCTGCGCAGCACGACCGAAGTGCAGCTCCGTAGCCACAGCAACGAAGGCCTCAAGCTGTCGCAGCTCCACCGGCAAATACTAACCACTGCGGAAGTGAACGGCCTCGATTAATCGGCAGCGACGATCACAGCGATCCCACATTGGCCCTTTATCGGATCGGCGCAGCAGCGTAGTCTGCACTCAATCCATTAACAGCACGACGAAGGAAGCTGCGTAACCGCCCGCATGGTTTCGCTCCTAACCGAATGCTCGTCCACGCCAGGAGCCATACCGTGAATTACGACCCCACCGACACCGCAGTCGTCGTCATCGACCCGCAGAACGATGTCCTCTCCCCTTTGGGCAGAAATTGGGATGTCTTGGGCGCAAGTGTGACTGAGAACAAGACCGTCGAGAACCTCATCCACATCCTGACAGCCGCCGCGGTGGGCGGCTATGCCGTGTTCGTCTCTCCGCACTACTTCTACCCGACCGACCACCGTTGGTTGTTCAATGGGCCGCTGGAGGAAGACGAACTTCGCACCAACACCTTTGCCCGCGTTGGCCCGCTGAGCCTTGACGGCTTCGCTGGTTCTGGCGCTGATTGGCTCGAGCAGCTGAAGCCGTTCATCGAGGACTCAGCGACCGTCGTCGCCTCCCCTCACAAAGTGTGGGGACCGCAGACCAACGACTTGGTGCTGCAAATGCGCAAGCGCCAGATCACCAAGGTGGTCCTGTGCGGCATGCTCGCCAACATCTGTGTGGAGTCGCACCTGCGGGATTTGCTTGAGCAGGGATTCGAAGTAGCCGTGGTCCGCGATGCTACAGCCGGCCCCCGGCACCCAACCCGCGGAGACGGCTACCAGGCCGCCTTGGTCAACTACGCGTTTCTTGCACATGCCGTTCCATCTACAGCCGAGGCGACCGCGGCAATGGCAACAGGAGAGGGCCCGCGATGAGGTCCCTGGATCTAACTAGCAGTGACACTGCGGATTTCAGCCGGGGCGAGGTCTATTTCATTGGTAACGCGACCACCTTGATCCGATTCGGCGGATTGACTGTGCTGACTGATCCCGCATTTCTTCACAAGGGTGAGCACGTCTTTTTGGGCCACGGGATTTGGGCGCGGCGCGAGGTTGAGCCGGCGTGTCAAATCCCCGACCTGCCCCCGATAGATCTAGTCGTCTTATCCCACTACCACGGTGACCATTTCGATGACGTTGCCGCTCGCGAACTCGACAAGAGTCTGCCCATCGTGTCGACGGCTGACGCAGTCGACAAGCTGAATGCGTTGGGCTTCAAGCACGGCCACCCCCTCGAAACCTGGGAATCACTCGTGATCCGCAAGGGCGACGCCGAGCTGACGATAACCGCGATGCCGGGCAAACACGCCACGGACGACGCGGTTGACGAACTACTGATGCCCGTTAACGGCCATCTGCTCGACTTCAACCGCAACGGCGATCACCTCTACCGTCTTTACATCACAGGCGACACCATGCTCGTCGATGACCTCGAGGACATCCCCCGTCGCTACCCTGACATCGACCTCGGCCTGATCCACACCGGGGGCACGACCTTCCTTGTCACGGTCGTGACGATGACCGGCGAGCAAGCGGTCAGAGCTGTCGAGATCACCAGACCGCGCGCCGCCATCCCGATCCACTACAACGACTTCTCGGTATTTATGTCTGGACTCGACGACTTCAAGAAGGCTGCCGAAACATCCCCTGCAAGAACGGAATTTGTCTACCTTGCACATGGCGAGACCTACACGTTCACGCCCGCCACCTGCAATGAAGGGGACTAGATGTCTATCGGCCAGGAAAAACTTGAGATCGACATCGCCGTGGTACTCGACGAGGTGAAGGTTGCCTTCGGGGTTGCGTCGCTCACTTTCGAAGGCGATCTACCGGCCGCCATCTTCCACATCGGACTCCTTCTTGATGATGCGGCGTCGTGGAAGGTGAAGCCACAACTGGTCGTGGTGTTCCATACCAATGCGGGTCACCTGACGTTAGGCGACGACGTGTACAACCGCGATCGGAACATCGCCACTGGGAATCCTTACAAAGCCCTCGTCACCGACATGGTAGATAGGGGCGTACGCGTCGAACTGTGTGGAGCGACTGCTAAAGCCCACGGATGGGGAAACTCCGACACCATCGACGGAATCAAGATCAATACTGACGCGATGGCGCGCCTAACACAGTTGGCGCAACAGGGATACGTCTTTATCCCTGAATCCTAGGGCGCCGCGCCAGGGCTACAGACGCGGCCCGATCCCAACCCACTAACTGAAGGAATTTGCCATGACAACTTCGCTTTCCACCAACCGTCGTGACGTCGACGAGGTCCGGCCGTTTCACGCTTCGGCGATCCTGTTCAAGCACCTGCAATCCGTACTCGTCGACTTAATCGAGTTGAATATGCAAGGGAAACAGGCCCATTGGAACCTTGTTGGGACGAACTTCCGCGACCTGCATCTGCAGCTGGACAGTATGGTCGATACCGCCAGGGAAGCCAGCGATACCATCGCCGAGCGCATGCGCGCCTTGGACGCCGTTCCTGATGGGCGCTCAGACACGGTCGTCGCAAGGACAACCATTCCCGCCATACCGCCCGGTCTGCTCGGCACCACCGAAGCGGTGGAAATAATTACCACCCGGATTTACGCCGTCGTGGGGATCATCCGCGCCGTACACGATGACGTCGATGCTGCCGATCCCTCGACCGCAGATCTGTTGCACGCCATCATCGATGACCTGGAAAAACATGCATGGCTGCTTAAGTCGGAGAACGGCACAGCCTAGCGAGACCAAGATGGCCGACATAATCCCGTTTTGATGATCGCCACGCCAGGCACCCAATACCCACTATGTCCTAATGCCGTGACTGCAACCGCGTGGAATTTACTTCGACGAGTGCTGCCAAGAACTCGGGTGGGCGGGCAGCCGACGGGCATTCGCTTTCTGCGGCGACCCTGGCGGAGTTTTTGCGTGCTCGTCGCGGCCTGATCCGCCCCGCTGATGTCGGTCTGCCCACGGGTGGGCGCCGCCGGGTGGCTGGGCTGCGCAGAGAGGAAGTGGCGATGCTGGCCGGTATCAGCAACGACTACTACCGACGACTGGAGCAGGGCCAGGAAGACAGGCCATCGATTCAGGTGCTGGACGCTATCGGTCGGGCGTTGCGACTCGATGACCATGCTGTGATGTATATGCGGAACCTGGTGCGCCAGACGACTATTGACGGCCGCGTGGAATCGTTGCAACAGCCCCATTCTGCAATCGGAGTGTTGCTTGACAGCTGGTCGGTGACGGCCGCGACTGTCGTTGATCCTGGCATGACCGTGGTGATTGCGAACAACCTCGCGGAGGCACTGTGCCCCCATTTTGGGGTCGGCGCCAATCCTGTGCGCGCGTTCTTTCTCGATCCGGAGATGCGGCGCTTTTTTTGCAATTGGGAGAGGCTAACAACATGGTGCGTTTCGTTCATCCGCGCCATGCTCGGTCAACGTCCCGACCCTACCTTGATCAGTCTGGTCGATGAATTGCGAACCCACAGTGCGTGGTTCGGTCACTTGTGGGCCCGCCATGACGTCAGCCAGGAAACTCCCGCGAGTATGCTTATCAATCACCCGCAGCTAGGACCCCTTGATCTCAACTATCAGCAGATGGTGCTGCCGGGGACCGGTCACTGGCTTGCCACTCACTGGGCCGAACCTGGGTCCGCATCCGAAGCCGGCCTCCGACGTCTGGCTTCAAGCGAATTCCTGGCTGTCGCGCAGCCAGGAATTAGCCGTCCTGGATAACTCTGAAATACCGCCGCACTATCAGTGCTATGAGCTTCAGCGATTCCGCGCACCGCCTTGAAAGGACTGCGCCAGCGCAGAAGTCGCCGCGGCCCAGTCAGCCAATCATCCAACACCCACGCGACCTATACCACCGGCTCCACATACAAGCACCCACCCATCCCGTGGTGATCTGGGGCGGAAGGCGCGCATGGCTAGTCACTCGACCCGCCGAGGCGAAGGCTGCATTAAACGATCACCGGCTGAGCAGGAACTGGCACCAACTAATGGACCTGTTGCCATGGGGCAGTTATGGTCCCCGCTGGTCGCTGGTGAACAGCCATATAATGCAGCAAGACCCGGCCGAGCATAGTCGGTTACGCCAACTGGTTACCACCGCATTCACCGCGTGCAGCTTGCAGAACATGCGGACCGACATCATGCGGATCGCCGACGAGTTGCTTGACGGCGTTGCGGTTGCCGCCGCAGCCGGCAACGCCATCGACTTGGTGCAGTCGTACGCAGTGCCACTGCCGCTCAGGGTGATCAGCAATTTGTTGGGTGTGCCGTCTGGCGAGGCCGAAAACTATCGGGTCCACATCGAACCGTTACTCACCACCACCGATGTCGCCGCGCTGGGCGCCACCGAGGATGCGCTGGCCGTCCTGTTGGACGGGCTGATCGCACATAAGCGCACGCATCCGGCGGATGACCTGTTAAGCGCGTTAGTGCACGCCTCCGACGGAGAAGCACGGCTGGCCCACGATGAGTTGGTCTCGATGACGCTGCTGCTGATCTTGGCGGGATACGACACTGCTACCCACCTAATCAGCAATTGCCTTCTCACCTTGCTGCGCAACATATCCCAGCTAACGGCGCTGCGTGCCGATCCATCACTACTACCCGGCGCGGTGGAGGAATTATTGCGATTTGAAAGCCCGCTCAATATCGCCTCCACGCGGCTCACCACCGAAACCGTGCGGGTCGGCGATGTCGAGATTCCACCCGGTCAACTCGTGTTCGTGAGCATGCTCTTGGCCAATGACGACGCGCGCCGGTGTGGTTTTCGAGCACGGGATGCGGTGAGGGAATCCAGTTTCCCTCACCGATCGGGGATTCATCATTGTCTCGGAGCCCGCCTGGCGCGGCTCGAGGGCGAGATCGCGATTGGCTGCTTGATTAAGCGGTTCGGGCGAATCACGCTGGCCGACAAGGCCCTCCTACGCCGCGACGATAGCGACCTGATACCCCGCCTGACCACACTCCGTGCTCTTGTCGGCCCCTGACGTTGAAACAGTGGCAACCTGAATGGATCCCGTGACATGCGACCAGAACCAGTCGCCGGTGCGGGTAAGCGGCGGGAAGACTTCGACATCTGGGCGATCGTCGACCTAGTGGTCAGCGACGACGTCCTCGGTCTTTCGGAGAGGTACTCACAATGACCAGCGATTTGAGTGGCCTGGACGAGCAGATCCGGACGTTCGACGTCTACGATCCGCAGCTGCAACAGCGCGATCTCCATCCGTTCTTCGACCAACTGCGCAGCAAGTGTCCCGTGGCCCGCACTGACGTCCCGGGCCGGGATGGCCCGCTGTACTTGGTCTCCCGCTACGAGGACTGCCAGTTCGTTCTCAAGCACCCGGAGCTCTTCTCCAGCACCAGTACGGTGTGGCCGGTCCTAGTACCGCCAGTGGAACCCGGCCAAGTGCCCGACATGCTGCCGAACATGATGGATCCGCCGGACTCAACGGACTATCGCCGGGCCATTACACCCCTGTTCTCGCGGGCACGGGTCCAGCGGTTCGAGCCCCCGATGCGAAGGGAGGCAAGGGCTCGTGCCGAGAAGATCGCCGCGGCCGGAGACTGTAACTTCGTCGAGGAGTATTCGGCCCCTGTTCCCAGCGCAGTGTTTCTGACGATCTTCGGACTCCCCGAGGAGAACCTGGCTCTCGCCTCGACTGTCATCGAGGAGTCGTTCACTACTCGCCGGTTCGTGGGCATGGATCGTCCAGATGAGTTGGCGTCTGAGCTCGAAGGCCGCGACGAGACCAAAGTGGAAGTCAACGCGGTCTTCAACAAGCTCGTCGCCGATCGTCGAGCGACGGCTAGCGAGCGCGACGACCTGCTGAGCGAGCTGATTCGCGTGACGTTTCGAGGGCGCAAATTCACCGACGCGGAGCTTGTGAGCATGATGCGATTGCTGTCGGCGGCGGCTTTGGAGACGACGACGTCGACTCTGAATAATATGGTCGCCTATCTCGCTGAGCATCCCGAGCAGCAGCAGCGTCTGGTTGCCAACCCCGATCTGATCCCGTCGGCGGTCGAAGAGTTACTGCGCTACGACTCAGTGACTCACATGGGCCGAATCGTGCGGCAAGCGGTCACACTCAACGGTATTGACCTCCAACCAGGGGACCGGGTCTATCTACTTCTCGACTCGGCCGGTCGTGACGATTGCGCCTTCGCTGACCCTCACCGGGTCGACTTCGCGCGGGAGCAGAACCGTCACCTGTCGTGGGGAGGTGGCATCCATCGGTGCCTCGGCATCCACTTCGCCAGACTCATGAAGAGGGTAGAGGTCGAGGAGTTTCACCGGGCGTGTCCGCGCTACGCCGTTAAGACTGGCACCACCGTTAAGCGGCGATTCACCCACATCCCTGCCGTCGAGGAATTGTTCCTCGACATCGTGTCCATGTAGCCCACACAACCCAGTTCCTCGCTTTCGCGATGGAAACTCCTCGCAGAGAACATCGTCGTGATAGCTAAGGCGGGGATCGATGGGTTGCTAAGCGGCGCAATCCACCTCGAAAACCGGCCCAAACGTACGCAGCCGGGATGTCACGGGCACCCGACCCACAGCTTTTGACAATTTCTCATCGCACCTAGCGCGTTCGGCGATCGAATCGGACGCCCATGGTCGGGCCCCAAGGAGATAGGAGCGTGAAAATGGAGCTTAAAGGTAAGACCGTTGTGGTGCTGGGGGCTTCGCAGCGAGGAGGTAGTGGTTGGACCACGGCTAGGCTTGCTAGCGAACGCGGCGCACGCGTGGTGGTTGGCGCACGGCGTTTCGAGGGTGTCCAAGAGCTCGCCAGCGAGATCGACGGACTGGCGATTCAATGCGATGCCTCGGTGGAAGCCGACGTCGAGGCGATGGCGGAAGCAGCGGCCGCACCCGCAGGCGTGATCGATATTGCGATCCTGTCTGCGGGCATGCCGGTCGTCGGCACAATCGACGAGCTCGACGGTGCAGCGTGGAGGTCAGCGATCGAGAATAATTTCTTTTCCGCTGTGCATTTCATTCAGCAAATGGCCCGGCGGATGAGAGCCGGGGGGTCAATCGTCATCCTGAGTTCACTTACAGCGATCAGGCAGGCGCCGGGCTATGGTGCCTACGCCTGCGCCAAAGGGGCCGCGGAAGTCCTCGTACGGTACGCGGCGCTCGAGTACGCCCAGCGCGGAATCCGTATCAACGCCGTATCCTGTGGTCTCATCGAAACGCCGATGACCGCCGGACTCCGCGCCATACCGGAAGCCTGGAACGTCTTTCTCAAAGAGATCCCCCTCGGTAAGCTGGTCCAACCCGACGAGATTGGTGAGGCGTGCCTGTGGCTATCCTCACCCACAGCCGCGGTGACCGGGATAAGCCTGGTCGTGGACAACGGCTTCCATCTTTTGCGGCCGCCTCAATCAAGCGAAATTTCCACCGTTGTCTATGAGCAGGTGAAGAAACAGGCCGGCTACTGAATCGGCGGCGATGGTGGTCATCCCTGCAGCCTCCGAGCACCGCTGCAGCCGCTATCCGGCGGATGAGCGCGGAGACGACGGCCGGCCCAGGCGTATCCGGGCTGCGACGCAGCCAGGATGATTTCGGCCTGTATCAAACTGGACCGCGCGCCGACGATCAACTCATGGACGCGAACACCCATGGGGTGATCACCAACTTCAAAAAATGCAACCGCTTCCGGTGCCTCGGTGGTGATGCGAGGTCGATGGCACCTTCCGCCGGGCGTTGATGGGTCAAATCCAGTGCTACAGAACGGGCATCCTCACGATGACTGAAAAATGGAGCGCGGAGATGAATTCACGCGATGGTTTGCCGACAAACAGCGCTGCAGTCCGGAGTTGTTGAGCAGGCTGGAATCCGTAATTCCGCCGAGCGGCAGCACCTTTGGATACCCACCGAGCTGCATCTTGGCGGCGTGGGGCCTAACCTCCGGGGCCATGCGTCGAGGGGTGTGGGAACCTGCAGCCGGCGTCCAAGCGCCACCCAACAACCTGTCAGTGGCGGTCCACGACTGTTCGCAAAATATTGTCGGTGGGTGACTTGTCGTCAGGCGGAGTCGAATGACGTTGCAATGTAAATCATTATTAGGCGCGTTAAGAGGTCACCAGACTATCGGTGCGAAGTGGACTGGCGCCGACATACCCGATCAGAGTGATCGCGTCGCTATCGTCACGGGCGGCAATGGCGGCCTCGGCTATGCAACTGCAAAAGCCCTAGCCGACCACGGTGCGCATACAGTCCTGGCAGTGCGCGACCTAGACAAGGGGCGCGCTGCAGCACTCAAAATGTCTCAGGGTCACCGTCACGTTGATTGTACCGTGCAGAGAGTCGACCTCGCGGCCCTGAACTCGGTGCGCGCAGCGGCCGACGAACTGAAGGCGCGTTATCCACGAATTGATCTGCTAATCAACAACGCAGGTGTCTGCTGGACGCCCTACATGACCGCAGCAGACGGCTTTGAACTCCAGTTCGGCACCAATCACCTTGGTCACTTTGCGCTCACCGGTCTATTGCTGGAACATAGGTGGCTGTGCCAAATTCGCGAGTAGTCACAGTCAGCAGCAAGAGCCACGCGTATCTAGCGTCCATACAGTTCGCGGACCTGCAGGGCCAGCACGGGTATAACCGATTCCGTGCGTACGGCCAATCGAAACTGGCCAACGTGATGTTCACTTACGAGCTTCAACGCAGGCTGACCGCTGCCCGTTCGGCGACTGTCGCGATGGGGGCACACCCGGGCGTCTCGGGCGGGACGGACCTCGGCCGGTCTATCCCGGTCGTGTCAACCCTGGCCCCGATTCTCGGGCCGCGTTTGTTCCCCGACGGTGCCGATTTCGGCGCGCGCCCGACGCTGCGGGCGGCGACCGATCCGGCTGGGCAAGGCGGCGAGTACTACGGCCCGAATGGATTCGCAGGTCTCCGCGGGACTGCATCCGTTGCTGAATCAAGCCGTCAATCACACGATAGGGAGACACAGCGGCGACTATGGAGCGTTTCGACTGAACTTACTGACGTGGTTTACCCGGTATGACCACTCACCTGGAAGCCGAAGTTGTATCTCCAGCGGCAGCAACAGCGCGGATGAACCTCGGCACGAGCATCGCGACGATAACTGCGCGTCCGCCGACCGTGCTGGCTCAGGCGTCGATGACGATCGATGCGATGGGGCGACCGGCTTGACCTTCCGCTGCGGATCCCGGGTGCAGTTGGGCGCTCACAACCTCATCGAAGGCCTCGACTCGTGGAATTTACTTCGGTGAGTGCTGCCAAGAACTCGGGTGGGCGGGCAGGCGACGGGCATTCGCTTTCTGCGGCGACCCTGGCGGAGTTTTTGCGTGCTCGTCGCGGCCTGATCCGCCCCGCTGATGTCGGTCTGCCCACGGGTGGGCGCCGCCGGGTGGCTGGGCTGCGCAGAGAGGAAGTGGCGATGCTGGCCGGTATCAGCAACGACTACTACCGACGACTGGAGCAGGGCCAGGAAGACAGGCCATCGATTCAGGTGCTGGACGCTATCGGTCGGGCGTTGCGACTCGATGACCATGCTGTGATGTATATGCGGAACCTGGTGCGCCAGACGACTATTGACGGCCGCGTGGAATCGTTGCAACAGCCCCATTCTGCAATCGGAGTGTTGCTTGACAGCTGGTCGGTGACGGCCGCGACTGTCGTTGATCCTGGCATGACCGTGGTGATTGCGAACAACCTCGCGGAGGCACTGTGCCCCCATTTTGGGGTCGGCGCCAATCCTGTGCGCGCGTTCTTTCTCGATCCGGAGATGCGGCGCTTTTTTTGCAATTGGGAGAGGCTAACAACATGGTGCGTTTCGTTCATCCGCGCCATGCTCGGTCAACGTCCCGACCCTACCTTGATCAGTCTGGTCGATGAATTGCGAACCCACAGTGCGTGGTTCGGTCACTTGTGGGCCCGCCATGACGTCAGCCAGGAAACTCCCGCGAGTATGCTTATCAATCACCCGCAGCTAGGACCCCTTGATCTCAACTATCAGCAGATGGTGCTGCCGGGGACCGGTCACTGGCTTGCCACTCACTGGGCCGAACCTGGGTCCGCATCCGAAGCCGGCCTCCGACGTCTGGCCTCTAGCTAATTCCTGGCTGTCGCGCAGCCAGGAATTAGCCGTCCTGGATAACTCTGAAATACCGCCGCACTATCAGCGCTATGAGCTTCAGCGATTCCGCAGACCGCCTTGAAAGGACTGCGCCAGCGCAGAACTCCCGGCTCGGCCAGAATCACAAACACGCTGCGTTCACTCGAAAGGCATTCGATGCAACCATATCTTCGCAAGGCTAAGCCAGACGTCAACCTGATCGACGGCGAATTCTATGCGAGCGGGACTGCACGGGATGCGTATCGATGGATGCGGGCAAATCAACCGGTTTTTCGCGACCGCAACGGCCTGGCGGCAGCGACGACGCATCGGTCAATCACGGACGCAGCGCAGAATCCAACCGTGTTTTCGAACGCAGGCGGGGTCCGACCAGAGTACGTGGCATGTTCCCAGTAGACGGGGCCGTCTTGTTTTAGAGTTCTGTTGCCCGTGACCTGGGCGGATAGGACGGTGAAGAAATGGCTGGATGGAAGCGGAACTCTGCTGAGGACATCGTTTGCAAGCTGCGGTGTGCTGATGAGCTCACCGCGGCGGGCAAGACCCAAGAGGAGATCGCCGCCGTGCTTGGGGTGTCGGTGGCGACGTTGTACAACTGGCGACGCCAGTACGGCGGGATGGATACCGACGCAGCGAAGGAACTCAAGGAGCTGCGCGAGCAGAACGGCAGGTTCAAACGCCTGCTCGCCGACGCCGAGCTGGAGAAGGACGCATTGAGGGAGGTGGCGCGGGGAAAATTTTAGACCCGGCTGCCAAGCGCCGCGCCGTGGACATGCTCGTCACAACGATGAACCTGTGGAAACGGTTGGCGTGCAGAGCAGTTGGGCTGCCTCGTTCGACCTACGCCCGCATCCCGATCGCGCAGACACCCACCGATCCAGATGCGGGCCTGAGGGCCACGCTAGGCACCTAGGCACGCGAACACCCGGTGCATGGGTTCCGTCGCGCGTGGGCGCACCTGAGGCACGACCTGGGCGTAGGGGTGAACAAGAAGAAGGTGCACCGGCTGTGGAAGGAAGAGGGGTGTGCAGGTCCGGATCTACCACCCCCGCAAACGCGCCGGCATCAGCTCAACCCCACAGGTGCAAGCCGATGCACCTAAAGTCGTATGGGCGCTTGACTTGCAGTTCGACTCCACCGTCGACGGTAAGGCCATCAAGATCGCCTCGATGATCGACGAGCACACCCGGCTGTCGTTGATGAACATCGTGGAGCGCTCGATCACCGCGCAGAGGTTGACCGAGGAGTTGGACAAGGCGTTCACGTTATGGGACGGCCCGCCGTTGGTGCTGCGAATGGACAACGGTCCGGAGTTCATCTCCCATGTGCTGCAACAGTTCTGCGGTGACCGGATCGGCATCTGCTACATCCCACCGGGCACGCCGTGGAACAACGGGCACATCGAATCCTTCAACAACCGACTACGCAAGGAGTGCCTCGACCGCAACCACTGGACGAGTCTCCTCGAAGCGCGGGTGGTGATCGAGGACTTCAAAGACGACCACAACCATCGGCACCGGCACTCATCACTGAGCTACCTGACCCCGGCCAAGTACGCTGCCCGATGCACCCACACCCCCCAACCAGTGCAGGCTGCGAGATCCACTGATATCAACCACATACGACTCTAAAACGACGTGGTCCCACTATCGGGGACCTGCCATACCCAGGAATGTTTTACATGCTCGATCTCGATGACGCCGCCTACTTGTTGCGCCGGAAGCTTGTCAACATGGGCTTCGCTCGCAAAAGGGTGCTCTACGAGATCTCGATCCGTCGGCTGTGCGACCGCTTGATCAACGCGGTCTGCGAACGCGGGGTGTGTGATTTCGTCCGCGATATCGCCGGGCCGCTACCGATGGCGGTGATCGGCGAATTGCTGGGAGTGTTACCCGAGGATCACGACATGCTGTTGAGCATGGTCCGACGACCTGATGACCGGACTGAGCTCAGCTGCCGACGGCCAGAAGGTGCAGGCGATGCTGAGAGCGTTCGGCGCATACACCTCCTACACCATGGACATCATTGCGAAACGCCGCGCGGAGCCCGCCGACGACCTGTTCAGTATCTTGGTCAACGCCGAAGTCGATGGACCGCGACTGACTGATGACCAAATCGCCTACGAGACACTGTTGATCCTCATCGCTGGGGATGAGACGACACGGCACACATTGGCGGGTGGCATTGAACAACTGCTGCAACATCGTGATCAATGGGACCGGCTGGTCTCCCATCCAGACTTGCTTCCGGGTGCGATCGAGGAAATGTTGCGCTGGACCTCGCCGATCAAGAATATGTGTCGCACACTGACAGCCGATATCGAGTTTCACGGCGTACAGCTGTGGAAGGGCGAGAAAATCATGTTGATGTTTGAGTCGGCCAACTTCGACGAATCCGTATTCGGCGACCCAGACAACTTCCGTATCGATCGAAACCCCAACAACCATCTCGCATTTGGCTTTGGAACGCATTTCTGTCGAGGCAACCAGCTCGCCCGACTAGAGATCTCGGTGATGACCAAACGCGTGCTGCAGCGGTTGCCCGACCTCCGCCTAGCCTACAGCGCTGAAGCAGCGCACCACGCCGCCAACTGCGTTACCGGGCCGCCGGCGATGCCGGTCATCTTCACACCCACCTGCGCCATCCAGACGGCATAGAACGACCAATCGGGTGAAGCCACCGCGAGCCGACGTTGATTACGATCAATAGCCGTCGTGAGTTGCCAGGTTCGCCGTACCTCTCTGCGATTGCCGGACGGCACCCTAGCCGCGTGCCGGTTTGGTTGATGCAGCGGGCTGGCAGCGCGTTGCCGGAATTTCGGGAGCTGCGCGCGGGCCATACGCTGCTGGCTACCTTCTTAACTCCCGAACTTGTCTGCGAAATCACGCTACAGCCGGTGAGAAGGTACGGCGTGGATGCCGCGCTCCTGTTTTCTGACATCATCGTGCCACTACGCGCGGCTGGGATAGCTGTGGACATCGTGGCTGATACTCTGCCGGTCATCCGGCACCCCCTCCGGAGCTCTGCCGACGTGGTTGCCATCAAACCACTTGACATGCAACAGATTCAACCGGTGCGGAAGGCGGTTTCACTGCTTGTGCAGGAGCTAGGGCAAGTCGCTCTAATCGACTTCGCTGGTGCACCATTCACGCTGGCGTCCTACCTCGTGGAGGGTGTGAGGTGAGTCCGTTGTAGTGGTCCAGTCGTTATGCGACTTCGTTGCCCGGTGTTCGGGCAGGAAGAATGAGCAACGACATGGCATCGCACAATCGCCGGCGGCACACGCCGGATCAGATCATTCGCAAGCTGGCCGAGGGGAACAAGCTTCTCGGGGCCGGGCAGGAACTCAACGAGGTGTGCCGGCATCTGGAGATTGCTGAGTCGACGTGGCATCGCTGGCTGGCCCAGTACGGCGGCATGAAGGCCAACGAGGCCAAACGGCTCAAGGAGATCTCGGCGGGAAACTTCTGACCCCGAACCGCAAACGCCGCGCAGCCACGGTGCTGCGCGAGCGGTTCGGGGTGTCGCAACGCCGCGCCTGCCTCGTCGTGGGCATCCACCGTTCCACGATGCGGCTGAGGCCGCGACCGATCACCACGGCCGAGGCCGAGTTGCGTGCATGGTTGCGCCGGTTCTCTACTGACCGTCCTCGCTGGGGATGGCGACGGGCAGCCAAGATGGCTCGCCGGGCCGGATGGGAGGTCAACAGCCGTCTGTGGCGCGACGAGGGCCTGCGGGTCCCGCAGCGCCGCAGGAAGAAGCGTTTGCAACGTGGCCTCAGGCCACGTCTATCCTGCGAAAGCGCACTATGCCATGCCACCGATTTCCGGTCGCTGCGAGGAATTCGAAATTCTCGGGCTCGACGAGATCGCATAACTCCCTAACGCTCATTCGGTCCGGGTCAGGAAACGCCTCAGCGAAGACGAGCTGCCCACCCGGCTTCAGCACACGGCCCAGCGAACGGATGCACACCGGTTTGTCAGGCACTTCCCCGATCACCGCCGCCAGGAAGGCGACGTCGAAAGTGTGTTCAGGGTAAGGAAATCCGTCGCTCGCCTCCCCCGCAGTAAAGCCGACGTCGTGGAAGCCCGCCAGCTCGAGTTGCCGCCGGGCCTTGTCCAGCATCTCCGGCTGCAGGTCGAACAAGTCGAGTCGGCCATAGGTGAGCCGGCGAGCGATCTGCACGCTGTAGAAGCCCGGGCCCGGCCCGACCTCTAATAACCGCTCAGATCCGGTGAGGCCGATGCTGTCGACCTTCCGCGCCGGATTGGACAACGCCCGGCGGACCGGATTGTTGAGCAAGAACGCCGCCTGATGGGGGTAAGGGGCGGCGCCTTTCTGGCGCCTCTTGTGGAGCAGGGCATCCACCCAGGTCGTCGGCATCGGTCCTCCTAACGTGTGGCTCAAGTTAGGGTACCCTAAGTAACAAGCTCTGCGCTAGGCCGGTTCCGGAACGGGTTGAACCGGCGTCGGGCGGCCCACTTCCACCGCTCCATGGATCTGAACCGATCCGCCGGTCGCGTGGTGTTGCTCCTGCCAGTCGCTAATGGCCTGGTGCGCAGCGTGATCCAGGTAGCTGACCAGTAGATGGACGGTGACCGTGGTCCGTTCAGGAACGGACGCCAAGACCCGAGTCAACCGGGGTAAGGCCAGGAAGGTGCATGCCCCCTCGACGACGACCCGCCATTCGTCGCCTGCGGGCTTGGCCTCGATCGTGGAGCGAATCACCCGCCACCCGGTCAGTGCGATAGCGAGAACGAGTCCGATCATCACACCGTGCAGCAGATTGAGAAAGACGACGGCGACGACGGTCACCAGGTAGATAGCCAAATCCCCTGTCTTCGAGGCCGTTTCAATGTGAGCCGGCTGCAGTAGTTGTATTCCGATGACAATGAGCAGACCGGCCAATGCCGCGGTCGGGATCAGCTCCACCAATTCCGCGAATGGTAGCGCGAACAGCAGGATCCAAAAGCCGTGCATGACGGTCGAGGCTCGGGTTTTCACGCCCGCGTTGACGTTGGCCGCGCTTCGGACGATGACGCCGGCGATGGGAAGGCCGCCGATCGCCCCGGAAACGATGTTGGAGGCACCCTGTCCGATCAGCTCGCGATTGAAGTCGGTCCGTGGACCGTGGTGCATCCTGTCGAGTGATACCGCCGTCAGCAGGCTCTGCACGCTGGTGATGAGGGTCACGGTGATGATGCCGATGACGGCGGCGCCCCAATTCCCTTCGGGAATTGCCGGCAGTTGCAGCGCTTCCAGCACCGATCCGTCCAGCTCGATCCGGGATACGCGGAACGGAAAGACCAGCGAGACAATCGTCACCACCACGATCGCGACGAGCGGACCGGGAACAGCTGCTACCCGCGCGGGCGCCCAACGCCAGGCGATCAGGATACCGATCACGAGCAGCCCCAACAGAACTCCGGGCCGGTGTGCGTTCACAATTTGTTCGGGCAGCTCAATGACGTTCCGCCAGGCCGTGCTTTTGGACTCTCCGCCCAGCAAGACATGGAATTGCTGAAGTGCGATGGTGATGCCGATTCCAGCCAGCATCGCGTGCACAACGACGGGTGAGATCGCCAGGGCGGCGCGGGCAACCCGGCTGAATCCCAAGAGAACTTGCATGATCCCTGCACAAGCGGTGATGAAACATGTGACCATCCAGCCGAATTCACTGATCAGATCGGCCACAACGACAGTCAGGCCGGCCGCGGGGCCACTCACCTGCAGTGGCGAACCACCAATGGCTCCGCCCACGATTCCACCGACGATGGCGGCGATCAGACCTGCGAGCACGGGCGCGTCGGATGCGATTGCGATTCCCAGCGATAACGGAAGAGCAACAAGAAAGACCACCAGCGACGAGGACAAGTCGTGCCGGATCACCGGTCGCAGCCGGTCCTTCAGTGATACGGATCGGTGCTCGACAGCTTGCCCTTCGGGCTGTTCGATGCATTGCATCGGTACCTCCCTCGTTGGATTTGCGCGGGGGACGTTTCGCTGTCCGCCCCGTCCTGCGATAGGTAACCTTGACGTAACGGACCGGTACACAGGCGATTACGTTATTCACCAACTCCATTGTTCGGCTGGGAACGCCTGGCTTCTGTTCGAAGGTATGTGCGCTATCGGCGCGGGTCAACCGGACGAGCCGCGCGCATATGGAATGCAAATTTTTTGGTTGCGCGGTAATGAATTTGTAATGGCCCCGCGGTGAAAGACGCCGTTTGGGCTAAATCTGTTGGCCTACCGCATATTTCGGATGTGATCGGTTCACGCCGGGCCGCGACCGTCACCCGCCAGATTCAAGAGAAGTCGCGACCCGCCCAGCGCGCTGGCGTGCAGGGATGCGTTCCCGCCGTGCAATTCGGCCTGTTGGGCGACGAGCGCCAGCCCCAACCCGGAACCCGAACGCGATGCTGTCGACCCGCGGGAAAAGCGTTCGAAGACCGCCGTGCGTTCCTCCTCGGGAACGCCGGTGCCGTCGTCGTCGATCGCAATTGCCACGCCTTCGCTGGAACTGCTCACGTTGAGTTTGATCGTGGAGGCGCCGCCGTGTTTGACGGCATTCGCAATGGCGTTGTCGATCACCAGCCGCAGACCCGTGGGCAAACCCACCATCAGCACGGTGGGCGACGGCACCAGTGATACCTCCACGTCGGGGTAGATGCGAAGCGCGTCATGTGCGGCACGATCCAAGAGTTCGGTGATGTCGAACGGGACGAAGTCGTCCACGGTGGTCAGCTCGCCCTGCGCCAGTCTCTCGAGTGCCGTCAGGGTTGCTTCGATGCGGCTCTGGGTACGTATGACGTCGCCGATGACTTCCTGGCGCTGCTCGGCGCCCAACTCCAGGGTGGACAGCACCTCCAGGTTGGTGCGCATGGCGGTCAGCGGGGTGCGGAGTTCGTGCGAGGCGACCGCGGCGAAGTCACGAGCCGACTCGAGTGCTGCCCTGGTGCGCTGTTGCTCGTTGCCGATGCGGTCCAGCATCTGCTCGACCGCTTCGGCGATCTCGACGGCCTCACGCACGCCGCGGACCTGAACCTCGTCGGGACTGGACTGGGCGTTGATGGCACGGGCTTGACGAGCCAGCAGCACGAAGGGGTTGACCATGATCAGCGAGATCACCCACCCGACCAGGAATGTGCCGAAGATGACCCCGGCGCAGATCAACAGCACCCGCAGGTGCAGCTCGTTGATTCGATGTTGAGCCTCAGCCAGCGGCGCGGCGAGCGCAATCGAAACCGGACCCGCCGTAAAGGTGCGGACACGGTATTGCACGCCGTTGATGGTGGTGTTCGCATACCCGTTCGCGAGTTTGGGCAAGACGATGTTGCTGGGCACCGACACCGTTATGTCGCCGATGCGTGCGGTGCGTACCAGGTTCCCGTCGGGCGTGGGCCGATCGGGGTTGATCTGCTGCGGGCTGTTGATCAGCGAGTTGATATCGCCCAGGCTGCTGACCGAATCCAGGCGGCGATCGAGCTGGCTGTATTGATCGTTGGTGACACCGACCCACACCCAGACGCCCAGCGTGACGACGAGGGCGATCACCCCTAATTGCGCGGCGATGACGATGGTGCGCAACGACAACACACGCATCGGTAACCGGATTTTTCTCAACGCGCGAATGTTGGGCTCCCTTGCTGAGCTACTGCAGGTTTGCGACCATCATGGCCTAATTTTCGTTTACCGGATCGCTCAACCGTGTTACGCCAATAGCGTGTTGGGATGCTGGCAGCGCCTGTTCGAATGAAACACTATGCGGTGCAACGACTCTCATCGCCGCACCATGCGGCTACGTCACCGAGGCCGCGTAGATCTCATCGATACTGGATCCAAGCTTTGCGTCGAATTCGGCATCGGCCTGCTGGGCGGTCAGGCCCTCGGTCAAGGCCCGCGAGAAGCTCGCGATCAGGCGGTGATTGCGGGCCAGGATCGCGCAACTCTCGGTGAGACTGTAGCCGCCGGACAAGGCGACCACCCGCATTACCCGGGGATGGTCGATCAGCGAGGCATAGAGGTTGTCTTCGTCGGGCAACGTCAGCTTGAGCATGACCTGCCTGTCGTCCGGCAGCTCGTCGAGTTTCGTGCGCAGCGCCGTCACCAGCAGGCTGTCCGCCTTGGTTTTGTCGGGACTTTTAATGCTGACCTCGGGCTCGATGATCGGCATCAATCCGCGGCCGGCGATTTTGTCGGCGTAGTCAAATTGCTGGTCGACGATGGCCTTGATGCCCTCCTCGTTGGGCTCCTGGATAAACGACCGCATCTTGGTGCCGAAAATGCCCTTGTCTACGGCCCGCTCCAACAGGGAGTCGAGCTTCGTCATAGGCTTCATGAGCTGCACGCCATTTTCGACATCGCTCAGCCCCTGATCGACCTTCACAAACGGCACGATGTGCTTTTGCTTCCATAGAAACGCCGCGGAGTCCTCGCCGTCGATGGTGCGGTCCATGGTCTGTTCGAAAAGGATCGTCGCGATCGCCTTGTCGCCGGTAAAGGTCGGACTCGATATCAACCGGGCGCGCATCTGGTGAATGAGGTCGAACATCTGCTCGTCGCCGTCGTATGCGTCCGGCTCAATCCCGTAAAGCTTCAAGGCTTTTGGCGTGCTGCCGCCACTTTGGTCCAGCGCGGCGATAAAGCCGCGCCCCGACGCCATCGCGTTGCGTTACTCTTCGTTCACTGCGGTCCTTCCGTCGTTGCTTGATCCGGACCCGCGGGCCCGGGTGCTGGGAACGTCCGACCCCCGGCTTCCAGCATTGCGCAATGCCACCCCTTCCGGCTACCGGCCCGGCCCCGCCGGGGCGCGGACCGCGTTTGCCATGCAGCTGGTGAGTGAGTACTCTCTCACCATGTCCGACTCGGGACGCGATCGACTGCTGGGCGCGGCACTGCGGCTTTTCGCCGCCAAGGGCTACGCGGCGACGTCGGTGGCCGATATCCAGCGGGCATCGGGTCTTGCTCCGGGATCGGGCGCGTTGTACAAGCACTTCGCCTCCAAGCGCGCACTACTAGAGGCGGCGGTCACCCACCGGATCGACAGCATCGTCGCCGCGCGCGAGCAGTTCGACGCCGGGCAGCCGGGCACCGTCGAGCAGACCGTGCGTACCGCGGGCCGACTGATCTGGAGCAACCTGAATCAGAGCGAGGATTTGCTCAAGGTCATGCTGCGCGAGCCCGAAGAGCTCGGCGATCTCGACGAGAAAACCTGGCAGGTCATCACCGACAACGCTTATCAGCGGTTCGCCGACGAGCTGACCGCATCCAATCGCTCCGGCCGCACCAGCATTCCCGATCCCGAGGCGGCCGCGGCCGTGGCGATCGCATCCTTGTCCTACGCGGCGACGCTGCAGGCGCTGTCCGGCCGCTTGCCGGGCAACGTCGATGAGGACCGATACTTCGAGGCCTGGGTCGACCAGACAGTCAGCGTCCTCGCCCAGCACACCAATCACAGAAATCGTTGAGCATCAACCTATTTCAGGAGACAAACCGTGACTTTCTCACTGCAATTGAGTGACGACGTGATTCAGGTGCGCGACTGGGTGCACCAGTTCGCGGCCGAGACCATTCGCCCCGCCGCGGCCGAATGGGATGAACGGGAGGAAACCCCGTGGCCGGTGATCCAGGAGGCCGCGAAGGTGGGTCTGTACTCCCCCGACTTCTTCGCGCAACAAGCCGCCGAGCCGACCGGATTGGGTTTTATCACCGCGTTCGAGGAGATGTTCTGGGGCGACGCCGGGATAGCGTTGTCCATCATGGGGACCGGGCTGGCCGCAGCCGCGCTGGCGGGCAACGGCACTCCCGAACAACTGGGCCGCTGGCTGCCCGAGATGTTCGGCACGCCCGGCGACCCGAAGCTGGGCGCGTTCTGTTCGTCGGAGCCCGACGCCGGCTCGGACGTCGGCGCCATCCGCACCCGTGCCCGCTACGACGAGGCGGCCGGTGAGTGGGTTCTCAACGGCACCAAGACCTGGGCGACCAACGGCGGTATCGCCAACGTCCACATCGTGGTGGCGTCGGTCTATCCCGAATTGGGCACCCGCGGCCAGGTTTCATTCGTCATTCCACCCGACACCAAAGGTCTGGCTCAGGGGCAGAAATTCAAGAAGCACGGCATTCGCGCCTCGCACACCGCCGAAGTGGTTCTCGACAATGTGCGGCTGCCCGAGGACTGCATTCTCGGCGGCCGCGAGAAGTTCGAAGCCCGCATCGCCCGGGTCAAATCCGGCACCGCCGCCGGCGGGCAACCAGCGCTGAAGACCTTCGAGCGGACACGACCCACCGTGGGCGCCATGGCCGTCGGCGTTGCCCGCGCCGCTTACGAGTATGCCCTCGAATATGCCTGCCAGCGTGAGCAATTCGGCCGTAAGATCGGTGAGTTCCAGGCGGTGGCGTTCAAGCTGGCCGACATGAAGAGCCGGGTCGACGCCGCCCGGCTGTTGGTGTGGCGCGCAGGCTGGATGGCACGCAACAACCAGAACTTCGATTCGGCGGAGGGCTCGATGGCCAAGCTGGTGGCCAGCGAGGCCGCGGTCTATGTCACCGACGAGGCCATCCAGATCCTGGGTGGTAATGGCTATACCCGGGACTATCCCGTGGAGCGGATGCACCGCGACGCGAAAATCTTCACCATCTTCGAGGGAACCAGCGAGATCCAGCGACTCGTGATTTCGAGGGCGCTGACCGGCCTGCCCATCCGTTAGGTTTGGCGTCATGAAACCGTGCGGTCGTCGCGGCAATCGGATTCGCCGTCGTCGGCGGCTGCCTGGGCACGCCTGCGGCCGGCGCGGATAATCCGGCCTGCACGGCGTCGATGTGCGCCTTCTTGTCCCCGTCACGCAACATCAGCTGCGAGCTCAACTACCAGCGCGACCCCGGCATATCGGACGAGGCCTATTGCCAAACCAACTCGCCGCCGCAGTCCGCGCACCTATCCAAGGGCGGCGTCGTCACCAGCTGCACGGGCATTTCCTGTGTCGGCAACGCGGGGGAGGGCACGCCAACCCTTGCCTACGACCAAACCGCCGGCGTCGGCCCGTTCAGTTGCACAGCGAAGCCCGACGGAACTAACTGCACCGTTTCCCCGGGCCACGGGTTCACGATCTCTGATGCGGGGATCACACCCATCGGGTGAGCTTGCGCGCCGTCCCGCACGCGCGCGAGTCCGCGCTTCGCTTTCCGTCCTTTTTCCAGACAAAAGAGTACTGGCCCGAACACCTCTCGCCGCCTGCTCCGTAGTCTTTGGTAATGGGTCAGTTTGAAAGTCACTTCCGGGCGGTTACCGATCGCCGTAGCTTGGTCTTTATGAGCATGCGTTCCAGCTATGTCGCCGCGGCGGTCAGCATGGCCATTGTCGTCCCAGTCGCGCTGATGGGGGCATCGCCTGCGCACGCTGACACTGGCATCAGTGGCTACGTTCATTGCGTAGGAGGCGACGCGAAGCCCCCGCCACCGGGGGTAGATGCCGAATTTTGGTTTCCCAGCGTTCATGTGATCGCGAACGACCTCGATTCTGGCGTGCCCGCCGCCGAAGTAACTCGGAGGTTAGTGGACATGGGAGTCAAGCCGAACGATGCCGCTACCCGAGTGCAGTGTTTTGTAGCCAACCAACCGCGCGGAGAAGGGCATTGACGCGCTCAAGAAATAAGTAGCGCGCCTCACGGTGACTTCAAACCGACCCACTACCTAATCTTTTGAGAATGTAGTTTCGTCGGGAGGGCCACATCATGTCCCGTGCGGTGTCGACCAGGGTCGGGCTGTATTTCGGGTTGCTGCAGTTGGTCTTTGGGCTGACCTGGGTGGGGTACGTCATCTATCTGCCGCAGCTTGCTGCGCGCGCCGGGATCAACGCCGGCGTGGTCGGTTGGCTTCTGGTGTTCGATCAAATCATCTTCGCGCTGTGCGACTGGGCGGCCGGCGTCGCCGTCGACCGCGTGATGCGCGTCGTGGGGCGAGTCGGGAAGATCGTCGCAGGAGCGACGGCGGTCTCGGCGCTGGCGTTCCTGCTTTTGCCGCTCGTATCACATTCTGGCACTGACGTATTCGTCGCGTTGATTGTCATCTGGGCGATCACTTCCTCCGCCCTGCGCGCCCCGCCGCTGGCGCTTCTCGGCCGCTACACACCTGTCGCCCGACAACCGTGGGTGTCCTCACTGTTCGTGATCGGAGTGGGCCTCGCGACCGCCTCGACGCCTTTTCTTGCCGGGCGGATCACGGCGTACGACCCGCGGATCTTCTTCGGCGTATCGGCGGTCTCCGTTCTCGCGGTGACCTTGGCGATCGTCTGGGCCGACAAGACGCTCACCCATACCACGCCGCCAGAGAAGCCCGCGCCCACCGAGATTCGAATCGGCATCCTGCTCGTGTTCCTCGCGGCGGCCCTGTTGGCGCAACTAGGATTCCAGGTGCACTCCGCGGTCAACGCTCAGCGGCTCTTCGCCAAATACGCTCGCCCGGATGAACTTCCGACCCTGTTGTCGGTGTTCTGGATCGGATTCACGCTGCTGACGCCGCTGGCGTCGTTGCTGGCGAAACGGCTCGGCGGCGTCGTCTCCATGATGTTGGGGGCCCTGGTAGCCGCCGGATCGGCCGGCGCCGCGGCACAGGCCGCCGACGTGGCCTCCCTCGGCATCGCGCAATTCATCTGCGGGGCGGCCTGGGGTTGCGTGATGGTGAGCGCGGTTGTGGCGGCCTTCGCGATCGGTCGCCACGGCAGCGAAGGCGCCGCGGTCGGCGCCCTCTTCTCGGTGATCGCGGTGGCGACGATGGCGCGTATCGCGCTGGTGACCGCCCACGGTGATCGGGTTCCTGCGGTCGCGTCCGCATTGCCCTGGTTGCCCAC
This sequence comes from uncultured Actinomycetota bacterium, assembly GCA_963712615.1. Classification (GTDB taxonomy): domain Bacteria; phylum Actinomycetota; class Actinomycetes; order Mycobacteriales; family Mycobacteriaceae; genus Mycobacterium. Next base: position 3,726,583 of record CAVQIO010000002.1, on the reverse strand, counting down.
CGTGGCATGGCTGGCAGCGGCGCTGCTCCTTATCGGCGTGCCCACTCTTCGGCGAGTAGCTGATACGAGCGGACTCGGTCGCGATGATCGTGGGTAATCGTGGTCACGATCAGTTCGTCGGCCTCGGTGGCATCGCGCGATCGCTCCAGCTGGTCGGCGACTTGGACTGCTGATCCGACGAATTGGGTGTCCACCCGGTCCGCGACGAGTTCGCGATCGGCGGCGGTCCAGGTATGGCCGCGTGCTTCGTTCGCGGTCGGATACGGAATCGCGCCCGCACCGTTGCGGATGCTCTTTACCCAGGGCCCGTTGCCCGCGGCGAGTTCGCGCGCGGTCGCCTCGTCATCGGCAACGATGACATCCGCCGACACCGCGACGTAGGGCGAGTCGAGTTCGGCCGAGGCCCGAAACGCAGCGCGGTAACCATCGGCCGCCTCCAGGACCGACGCGGGCGCGACGTGGTAGTTGGCCGCGAACCGCAGCCCCCTGCGCCCGGCGACCGCTGCGCTCTCCCCGCCGCTGCTGCCCAGAATCCACACCTGGAGGTCTGCACCGCCGCCGGGTACGACGTGCGCCTCTTGGCCATCGGCGGAGTAGGTGTCGGCGATCAGCGCAAGAATGTCGTCGACCTGCTCGGTGTAGTTTTGCGACTGGGCGCCGGGCAGTTGCAGCAAGGCCTTGTGCAAGGCGAAGCGCGGCGATTTCAACAGCGGTGTCAGGTCGAACCCCACCGGTATCAACAGCCCTTCGGGTGTACGTCCGTCGACCGATCTTCGCGATGCCGATGCTGCCGGAGCCGGGGACACCGGCTCGCGCGGCTTACCGCCGGAGCGCCCCAAGCCGAGGTCAAATCGCCCGGGGTGCAACGCATCCAGCAGGCCGAACTCCTCCACCGTGGCCAACGCGGTGCGATGCCCCATCTGCGCCGCCCCCGACCCCAGTCGGATCGTCGTGGTTTCGGAAGCCGTCAAGGCGAGCAGCACCGCGGGGGACGTCCCGGCGACCCCGGGATTGAGGTGGTGTTCGGCGAACCAGTACCGCGTGTAGCCCAGACTCTCGGCCTGGCGGGCGAGATCGATGCTGTGGCGCAATGCTTGGGCCGCGGTCGATCCCGACGAGATCGGGACCAGGTCGAGCACCCCCAAGGCAGTCGTCATCGCGCGCAAGGCTTCACGACGCCACCCCGGTCGAGGCATTCCGGCCGCCGGACCGCCGCGGCGTCGGCAGGGGCGCGAGCCCGAGGTGCTCGCGCAGCGTGCTGCCGGTGTAGTCGGCACGGAACACGCCACGCTCCTGAAGCAGCGGCACGACCCGATCGACGAAAGGATCGATGCCACCGGGTGTGATGTGCGGGACTAGGATGAAGCCGTCGCTGGCGTCCGCCTGGACGAAATCATTGATCGTCGCGGCGACGGTCTGTGGCGATCCGATGAATGACTGGCGGCCAGTGACCTCGACGATCAGTTCTTGGCTGCTCAGGTTCTCCGCCTCGGCCTTGGCCCGCCAGTCATTGGCGATCGAGACCGGGTCCCGGAACATCCGGACGCTGGCCCGGCCCCGCGAGATGGTGTTCTCCCCCACCACGGGGTCCACCCTGGGCAGCGGCCCATCGGGGTCATGGTCGGACAGGTCTCGGTTCCAGAGTTGCTCGAGGAATTTGATCGCGGTTTGCGGGGATACCTGCGCCAGCCGTATCTCGTATGCGATGTCGGCGGCCTCAGCGTCGGTGTCGCCGATCACGAAGGTCGCGGCCGGCAGGATGAGCAGCTCGTCACGGCCACGTCCGTAGCGGGCGAGGCGGCCCTTGACGTCTTCGTAAAACGCTTGCCCGGCCCCCAGAGTGCTGTGCCTGGAGAAGATCGCGTCCGAGGCTGCCGCGGCGAAGTCGCGACCCTCCTCAGAATCGCCGGCCTGGAAGATCACCGGGCGGCCCTGAGGGCTTCGTGGAACGTTGAATCGACCGTGGATGTCGAAATGCGCATCCCGGTGTGCAAATGCACCGGCGTCCGGATCGGACAGAAAGACACCGGTCTTCTTGTCTGCCACGATCTCGTCACCGCGCCACGAGTCGAACAACTCCTGGCTCGTCCGCAGGAAGGTCTTTGCCCGCTGGTAGCGCTGGTCCTCCGCCAGGAATCCCCCACGCCGAAAGTTTTCGCCGGTGAAGGCATCCCACGAGGTGACGACGTTCCAAGCGGCACGCCCGCCGGAGAGATGGTCCAAAGACGCGAACTGCCGAGCCACCTCGTAGGGCTCGTTGAAGGTGGAGTTGATCGTTCCGGTCAGCCCAAGTCGGTCTGTTACCGCCGCAAGTGCGGCCAGGATGGTGAACGTGTCGGGGCGACCCACCACATCGAGGTCGTAAATCTGCCCGTTCTGTTCGCGAAGGCGTAGGCCCTCGGCGAGGAACAGGAAGTCGAACTTGCCCCGCTCGGCACTTTGGGCGAATTGCGCAAACGAGCTGAATTCGATGTGGCTGCCGGCCGCCGGATCGCTCCACACCGTGGTGTTGTTGACGCCGGGGAAATGCGCCGCCAAGTGAATCTGCTTTATCGGCTTGGTCATTGGAAAGTCCTCGGCTATCTCAGGCGATCGCGTAGCGGTTGGCGGGACGTGGCAAGCCGAGCAACCCGCGCAGCGTGTCGGCTTCATACCCGGCGCGGAAGACGCCCCGGCGCCGCAATTCGGGCACCAGATGCTGGGTGATCTGGATCAGGTCATGCGGCAACGTGGCCGGACGTAGCCGGAAACCGGATAGGCCCGCCGCGTGCCACTCCTGCAGCAGGTCCGCCAGCCGCGCCGGAGTTCCGACGAAAACTTCAGCGTCGCTGTGGTATTCGGCGCCGGCGAGGTCGTCGCGGCGCTTCCGTCGCGCGCGTGCAGCGGCGGGAGTGTGATCGAGGAACACCACCAAGTCACCGAAGATGTGCAACGTGTCCTGGCTTCTATCGACGGCGCGTTGCAGCGCCCCGATCTCGACAGTGATGTCTGCGGCCTGCGCGGTATCGTGCGGGGTGACGAATCCGACGTCGACGCTGTCGGCGATGAGCTGGTGTGAGATTCCGCCGTGCCCCAGGGCCGCAACGATCGGCTGGCCCTGTGGTGTCGGGGGGTGATGGATGGTCCTTTGACGGAAAACCAGCGTCCATCAAAATCGATGTAGTGCAGCTTGTCCCGGTCGATGAACCGGCCGGTGGCGACATCGCGAATCTCAGCCTCGTCTTCCCAGCTGTCCCACAGTCGACGCAATACTTCGACGTAATCCGCTGTTTCGGTGAAGTACTCGCCGATCTGCTGCTGCACCGAAGGATCGTTGAGTGGGTTGACCGACAGGGCGGGCAGATTGCGGCGCCCAAAGTGCGCTGCCGCATCGTGGCGCGCCGAGATCTGTACCCGGACTCCGGCTCGTCCCGTGCTCACGTAGTCAAGCGTAGCGATCGACTTTGACACGTGGAACGGCTCGGTGTGGGTGACGATCGCCGTTGGCACGAGCCCAATTCCCTTGGTGCGCGGCGCGATCCGGGCGGCGATGAGCACCGCGTCCAGCACGCCCCGGACGCGATCGCCACGGTCGTCCGCCTGGAGGTGGTCGTCGGACTGCAACGTCAGCGAATCCTCGATCGTCACGAAGTCCAGCGCGCCGTGCTCGGCTTCAGCGACCAGATCGGCCCAGTAGCCCGCGCTAAACAACTCATCCGGACGCGCGTCTTCTGCACGCCACGCCGCAGGGTGCCATCCGGCACCATCCAACGCCACGGCGAGGTGGGTGAAGTTCGACGAATCAGGCATCAGCAAGACCCCTTTCGTAATTGACGCGGGGACCCGTGCGACGACAACGGGTGGGGGCCAGTTCCCGCTAAGCGGGGAGTCGCCGATCAGGCGGGAAAAGCCGCCGCGCACGAATGTGGTGCCGGCGGCTGACAACACTGTGCTGATCGCATTGTCGACTCCCGTCCTACTCGCACACCTTGCGTGTCAATGCTAGTTGCGCCGATCCGATGACACCGGGCCGCGAAACGGGGTCTGCGCGTTTCGCACGGTCCGATGTGCAGCGGCGCTGCTTAAATCATTGCGAGTAAAAACGCGGCGCCCAGCGGCGTTATTCCGTCTTGGCCAGCAGTGGCAGTACGCCTTCGGTGAACCAGTACGCCTCTTCGAGGTGCGGGTAGCCGGACAGGATGAACTCGTCGAAGCCCAGCGAATGATATTCGGTGATCAGGTTCGCGACTTCTTGGTGGCTACCCACCAACGCGGTGCCCGCCCCGCCACGGACCAAGCCCACCCCGGCCCACAGATTGGGGTAGATCTCTAACTTGTCGACCCGGCTGCCGTGTAGTGCGGTCATTCGTCGTTGTCCCTCGGATTCCGAACTGGCATGCTGCGCGGTGGCTTTGGCGATCTGCTAGTCGCTGAGTTCGGCCAGCATCTCGCTCGCGACGGCCCAGGCCGCGGCCGAAGTGTCACGGGTGATGGTGTGCAGCCGGATCCCGGCCCGGATCTTCCGGCCACGCGCAGCGGCCTCCGCCCGCACCTTCTCGATCTTGGCGGCGGCTGCTTGCGGCGGCTCGCCCCAGGTGAGGTAAACGTCCGCGAATTCGGCCGCGATCGGCAGCGCCGGCCCCGATGAACCGCCGAAGTAGATCTGCGGCAACGGATTCGGCGGTGCCGACACTCGGGCATCCTCAACGGTGTAGTACTCGCCGCTGAAGTTCACCGAGTCCTGCGTCCACACCGATGTCACGATCTGCAGGAACTCAGCAGTGCGGCCGTAGCGCTCGTCGTGACCGAGGAAATCGCCGAAACGGCGTTGCTCGACGTCGTCGCCGCCGCTGACCACGTTGAGCAACACCCTGCCTTCGGAAAACCGTTGCAACGTCGCGGTCTACTGCGCGGCGAGGGTGGGGGCACCAGCCCGGGCCGGAATGCGACCAGGAACTTGAGCTTTTCGGTTTCAGCCAACAACGCGGCCGAGGTCAGCCACGCGTCTTCGCACCAGGTACCCGTCGGGGTCAGCACGCCCTCGAAGCCCAGCCGGTCGGCGGCGCGTGCCACCTCGGCCAGATAGCGCCGGCTCGGCGCGCGGTAGCCGTTCGGGATATCCCGGTCCGACGAAGCGTGCGAGCTGCCGACAATCGAGCGGCTGTCACCGGTAGTGGGCAGGAACCAGAAGAATTTTGCAGCGGCCATCCGAGCCGACGCTAGGTTCCCGCCGGGTGGCGTGCAAGTTGCGTTCTGGCCGGATTTAACTCGCTCCACCCGGGACCGCGCGGAGTACCTTTGCCTGGCGTACCGCTCGAGCGTTGGGCGGGTAACTGAGGCGCCTGGGCTGCCGGTGCGGGCACCAGACATGATGGCCTGGTGACCACCGAGATCCGTATTCTCGACAGCGAAGACGACCTTATCGCCGCGGTGAACGTGTTTCGCGCCGCAATGGTGGGCTTTCCGCCCCTGTCGGAGCTGCCGCCGGGCCAGATCACCACGCTGCTCGATCCCGGCCGCACCGTCGGCGCATTCGTCGGAGGGCAACTCGCAGGCACAGCGGACGCGGCGACGAGCACGCTGACGCTTCCCGGCGGGGCGATCGTAAACCACGCCGCCGTCACGCATATCGGGGTGCTGCCGTCCTTCACTCGAAAAGGCATCGCCACCGACCTGATACATCATCAGTTGCGGGACATCGCCGCGCGCGGTGAGGTTGTCGCCACGTTACGAGCTTCGGAAGCAACGATTTACGAGCGGTACGGCTACGGCGTGGCGAGCTCATTCCAGAGCGTGGAGATTCAGACCGCACGGGCTGCGCTACGTCCCGATGTCGGGGCCGGCGGTCCGGTGCGACTGCTGGACGCCGCCGAAGCATGGGAGGTCCTACCCCGCATCTATGACGCCAATCGTCCGTCCCGACCGGGAACCATTGATCGTCCCGGGGTTTGGTGGCAGGGGGTGCGGATGCGCACCGAAACATCCTCGGGGGCTTGGTACGTCGCGGCGCACGGCGAACGGAGTTCCGAGTCCGGTTTCGCCCGCTACCGCCCGATTGACACCGACAAGTGGTTTGTCAGTGACCAGCGCACCATCGTGGTCGAGGATTTCTTCGCGCCCACCAGGGACGCCTACCTTGGGCTGCTGCGATTTCTGCTCGGACTGGATCTTGTCGACCGCGTGATGTTTTGGATGCTTCCACTCGATGATCCGCTGCCCTGGCTGCTAGTCGATCGCCGAGCGATGCGGGTCACCGCGACACACGACGAAACGTGGCTTCGCATCATCGATGCCCGCAGCGCGCTGACCACGCGGCAATACATCGGAGACGGCTCAGTCACCGTCGCTGTCAATGACCCAATGCTGCAGGATAATTCGGCCGTTTTTGCCATCACGTGCGACGGCGCCGAAGCCACCAAGCAGCGAGCCCAACTACACGTGGGAGTTGAGGGCCTGGCCGCCGTGCTACTCGGCGGCGTCACCTGGCGGAGTCTCGCCGTAGCCGGCCTGGCCCACGCAGACGAGCCTGCGGCGCTGGTTGCGGCCGATCGACTGTTCGCGGTGCCCGACGCCCCGTACGCGGGAGTCTTCTTCTAACCCGGTGATCACTCGGACACCTTGACCGGATACAGGTTATGGCTGCCCTGGAGGCCTTTGAGTTCGACCTCTACCGGTTCGCAGAGCTCGATCTCGGGCAGACCGTCAATCGCGGCGCGCACCGGTTCGCTGATGAGGATCTCACCGCCGTCGGCTTGACCCGTGACTCGCGCCGCCATGGCGACGTTGCGCCCGAAAAGGTCGTCGCCGCGCCTGACCGAGGTCCCCATATGGATGCCAATCCGGACCCGGATTTCCGCACCCTCATCGGCCTTGTCGAGCAGGGCCCGTTGTACATCGATGCCGCAGCGCACCGCCTGGCCAGCATCGGCGAACGCGATCATGAATCCGTCGCCTTGATTCTTGATGACATGGCCGCCGCGATCTTTGACATGCTTGTGAATGAGCTTGTTGTGGCGCTCCAGCACCTTCACCCATCCGCGGTCGCCTAAGGCCTCATTCTGTGCAGTCGAATTCTCGATGTCGGAGAACGCGATCACGACATCGCCGTCGGCGGTGAGCCTGGCAAGGTCGGGACGCTCGACCTGAGCCCAGCCCGCGAGATCCTCGACGGAGTTTCGTACCGTGGCGCCGATGCCTTTGCTGATCAGCGAATCAGCCGTCTTGAAAGCCGTCCTGATCGCAAACGGCGCGACGCCGGGACGACGCCGGCGGCGCCTGTTGCCGTGACTGCGGATGCGATCCAGAGCGGTGCGAGCTCCCTTGAGCTGTTGTCGCGACACGATGAGCAGAACTCCGAGGGCGATGAGGCCGGCCAGCTCGACCAGGGCGAGCACGGCAAGCAGCACCGTCACGGTCATTCCTCGTCTCCCGCCGCTGAAGACGCTGTCATTTGGCCGAGTATGCCGCAGGACCGTGTCAGCGCTGCGGGGCAGACCTCTGCGTCGCCAGAGTTACCGCGGCCACCACCAGGTCGGGTTGGCGGATCTGGATGAAGTGATCGCTGCCGGTCGCGACGATGTGTGGCGTTTCCGGTCGCAGCGCGACAAGATCTGCGGCGGCGTCCCGCCATGCCTGTTCCAATTTCGCGCCCTGTTCGGATGGCGCTGTCGGGGGAATCACGAAAGGCTCGGTCCTCGTCAGCACGACGGTGGCGATGGGCGGGAAGGTCGGAGCGGCGCCGACCTGCGCGACGCTTCTGTCGATGTCGATCACCTCGAACGAAGACGCGTCGGTGAATTGCGGCAGCGGTTCATCCAACGCCTGGCGGTAAGCGGGCCAGTCGGCGCCCAACAGGCTCGGTATCTCGACGCCGAAGGCGTCGACGAACACCACGGCGCACACCTGGTCGGGGTAGCTCTGGGCGTACAGCCGGGCGAACAAGCCGCCCAGCGAATGCCCGACCAGGATGAACGGCCCCGGAAGATGGGCGGCGGCGAGCAACGCGCGCAGGTCGCCGACGACGTCCTGCGCGCTGCGCGGCATCGTGACCGGTGAACTGCGGTCGCTGAGAGTGGGCGGATCCGAATTCCGCAAGGTGCCGGGCCGGTCGTATGCGCAGACGCGATGGGTGCCGGCCAGGGCGGGCAGCACGGCGGGGCCCACTGCCGGCGCGGCGGGCTCAGCCTGGCTCCACGGATCCGTTGAGTTGTGATAGCCGGATTCTAAAATGACTGTGGGACTGCCCTTTCCGCGGCATTCGAGGTAGAGGTGTCGCCCGTTGCCGATGTCAATCGGTCCGCGAAAATCGCCCGACGAACCCGATCCCGGCGTGGGGTGGCCGCCGTGTGGGCCGGCGCAGCTCACCAGTGCGAGCACCAGGAGGGCGGTCGACAGAAGAACTTTGCAAACTGGACGCATCGCGTTCATTGTGCGGGCACGCAGCGTGCCTGCGTCGGACGGCCCGCGGCGTTGCGCGAAACCCGTCGGCCTATCGTGCCGTCGACCGCTTCAGTAGCGGTCGGCGTATCAACGGGAGGTTGACCACCCTGGTTACCCGACGTGGCGCCGCGCTCTGGGTCGTGGCGGCCGTCGGATATCTTCTGCTCGAGGCGGTTGCCGCCGCAGGTTTCGCGCCTGCTTACAGCTATACGCGTAACTACATCAGCGACCTCGGACTCAGCGCCGTCTCCCCACGCTCTTACCTAATGCACGCGGCGTTTTATCTGCAGGGCGTCCTGTATTTCCTGGGCGCAGTGCTCTTCGTGGGTATCCCCGAAAGCGCAAGGGCCCGAATATTTTTGGGGCTAATCACCACGAACTCGATCGGCAACATGGTCATCGGAACTGTGCACAGCGGGGACGTGCATCGCGCCGGTGCCGCGCTGGCGATTGTCGGCGGCAACACCGCGATTCTGGCGGGATCCGCAGTCGTCGCGACGGTCGGCGGCTGGATTTGGTATCGCCGCATCTCCAATCTCCTCGCGACCCTGGGCCTGCTATGTCTGCTGATGTTGATCGTCAACTCGGCGACATCCAAGACCAACCTGCTGGCGGACGGGGCTTGGGAACGCGGGAGCGTGTACTCAATCATCTTGTGGCAGTTACTTACCGCCGCCTGCCTGCTGAGCATTCGGGGCCAAGCCACGAGTGCTGGCTAGCTGCGCTGCCGCACCATCCGCTGCTCCAGAGCGGCCAAAGCGCTGTCGGTGAGTTTGCCCAGCCCGGCCAGCAGGACGATCGCCAGCAGCATCACATCGGTGCGACCTGTGTTCTGGCTGTCGAGGAGGAGGAAACCCAGACCCTTCGATGAGGCGATCAGCTCGGCCGCGACCACGAACAGCCAGGCGTTCGCCAGCCCTAATCGAAGCCCATTCACCAACTCCGGGGCGGCAGCGGGCAACATCACCGTCGTCAACAGCGACCCGCCGTGACGGCCATAAGCCCGTCCCACTTCCAACAGCTGCGGATCAACATGTGCGAGCGCCGACGCCGTCGTCGTGTAGATGGGAAAAAACGCTCCAATGGCGACCATCAGAATCTTCGGGGTTTCGTCGATGCCAAACCATAAGAGCAGCAACGGCACCCACGCCAAGGAGGGCACGGTGCGGAAGGCAGCGACGGTCGGTGCCAGCAATCGGCGCACGCCAATTGATAACCCGATGAGTGAACCGAGTGTGAGCCCTGCGGCCGCGCCGGCCAGGTAGCCGACCAGAACTCGAGAACCGCTCGCCTGCAAGTGGGTCCATAGTTCGCCGCGGCGAACCAGGTCGCCCAGCGCGGACACCACATCGGCGGGAGGTGGGAGCTGGCTGGGCGAGAAATACCCCATGCCCGCCGTGGCAACCTGCCAGATCACCAGCAGCAGCACGGGGACGATCAACCCCACCAACAGCCCCGGCAACTGCGCGAGTCGCCCGTGCCGGGACGTCAGTGAACTTGTTGGATGTACTTCGGATCGATCAGCGTGCTCAGCGCGTTGCGGCCGGCGTCGTCGGATTTGATATCGGAGTCGGCCACCGCGATCGGCTCCACTCGAGTCAGCACCGCCCGCTGAGCGTCCCCCGGCACCGGGTCGATGTCCACCAATGTCCGGGTCAGCTCCTCCTGGGCCACGCTCAGCAGTTGATCGGGATGCGCCTTCGCCCACTTCCGGGCCTCCTCATAGCTATCGACCACCGCCTGGACGGCCTCGGGGTGGGCGGCGATGAAATCCTCCCGAGCGTTCAAGAAGCCATAGGAATTGAAACTCGGGTTGCGGTAGATGAAACGGGAGCCCGATTGCTGGATCGTCTGCGCGATGAACGGGTCCAGTCCGGACCAGGCGTCGACGTTGCCGCGTTCCAAGGCGGTCTTACCGTCGGCGTGCTGCAAATTCACGATCTCGATGTCGCTGGGCAAAGCCCGGCTGTCGCAAGCGATTGCAACAGGAAGAAGTACGGGTCGGTGCCCTTGGTGACCGCGACCTTCTTCCCTTTCAGGTCGGCCACCGAGCTGATAGGCGAGTCCTTGGTGACCACCAGTGCCGTCCACTCACCGCCGGCGTACAAGTCGACGGCCTTGATCGGCGACCCATTGGCCCGCGCGACCAATGCGGCCGAGCCGGCGGTAGAGCCGACGTCCAGCGCCTTGGACCGCAGGCCCTCGTTGGCTTTATTACTCCCCGCCGAAAGCACCCACGCCACGTTGTAACCGCGATTCTCCAGTAGGTGCTGATCGCGCACCACCAGACTCAGCGGACTGTAGTACGCGTAGTCCAGATGGAGGTCTTTCGCGGCCGAATTGCCGCCGTTCGAACCACAGGCCGACACCGCGATCACGCTGGCAATCAACGCAATTGAGGTGATATATCGAGCCTTCACTATGCTGTGGCCTCCTCGTCGATAACAGCCCGCAGACTCGCGCCGATGCGCCGGGGCACGCCGAGCTCGTCCAACAACTGGTCGCGCAGCGCAGTGATACGGGGGTCACCGCGGTCGCGTGGCTTGGGTATTCCGACGTCGTATGTCGCGGCGGTACGGGCGCTGCCCGTCGTGTCAACACCCAGGATCAGCACTCGATCGGCAAGAATCGCCGCCTCGTCCACATCGTGTGTCACCAATACCGTTGTCGTGCCGGCCTCTTGCTGCACGGCGTCAAGCAGGTCCTGCATGCGTATTCAGGTCAAGGCGTCGAGGGCGGCCAGCGGCTCGTCGAGCAAAAGCACCCGCGGCCGCCGCGCGAGAGCGCGAGCCAGCCCTGCGCGCTGCGCCATGCCGCCGGACATCTGTCGCGGGTAGTGCCCACCGAACTCGCTCAGCCCGACGACTTCGAGCCAATGCTGCACTGTGCCAGAGCCTTTCGCCCGGGTCGTGCCGGGCGGCAAGCCATACTCCACGTTTGCTGCCAGCGATCGCCAGGGCAACAGGCGGGGCTCCTGGAACACCACCGCACAGCGCGGATCGATTCCGCGGACGGCTACGCCATCGATCTCGATCTGTCCGCCGGTAGGACTGTCGAGGCCCGCGATGAGCCGCAACAATGTCGACTTGCCGCTGCCCGACGACCCGAGCAACGCGACCACCTCGCCGGGCTCGATCTCAATGTCGACCCCGTGGAGCACGGTGTGCGTTCCGAACGTGCGGTCGATGCCCCGAAGTGACACCCGTGCCGGCGCCGGGTTGGTCGACATCACCCGCGAAGCCTAGGAATCCCGTTGGCCGACCACCAGGTTTGCTTCGGTCGTGATTCAAACCCGCGCCGGCCGGGCAGACTCCGCGGTGACAATCGAGGTTGTAATGCGGGCGGGAATAACCCCTTCACCGGCATCGTCTGTGCACTGAGTGCAGCGCATATTCTCGCGGCGCACTTCGAGGCACCACAGTGTGGCCGACATCACCGCAACACAGGCTTCGTCGATCAACCGCGTGCAGGGATTCTGGAGGAAGTCAGTGATCAGGTCGAATGTGGCAGTGTGCCGCCGGGTTCGACCCGCGCCGGTCCAACGGCATGGACCTGACGGGCGCGGCGAATCCGGCGGATCCGAGCTCCTGTTCGCCGCGGTGTTGACGCTCCTGCTGGCGACGGGGTGGGCGGCCAACCACTACGCCGGGTTGATCCCCGCGATCAGCGATCGGCAGCATCTCGGCAGGGCCACGCTCGACGCGATCTTCGGGATCTATGCGGTGGGACTGCTGCCCGGCCTGCTCATCGGCGGCCGTGCCTCGGATCGGCTGGGACGGCAGTCGGTGGCCTGGGTGGGGGCGATCACCTCGCTGGCGGGCACGGTAGCAATGTTGGTATCGCAACATTCCGGTGTGTTGCTGGGCGGCCGTTTGGTGGTCGGGGCCGGTGTGGGGCTTGTGATCAGCTCATGCACGGCATGGGCCTCGGATCTGAAGGGGCCCGCTGGCGCAGCCGTCGCCGGCGCCGTCCTGACGGCCGGTTTCGCGGTCGGTCCATTCGCTTCCGGGGTGATCGTATCGGCGGGGCAAGCCGGGCTCTGGGGGTCGTTCGGGATTGCCGCCGCGTTGGTCGTACTGGCGACCGTCCTCGCGGTGGTGGCAGCTCAGCGCGCCGCCGCGCCCCCGCCGGCGGCCGTGCGTGGACAGGGGCATGCGGTATCGGCGCGTCGGGACATCACGCGGGCGTTGAGCTGGGCGCTGCCACTGGCGCCATGGGTGTTCGCCTCGGCGACTCTTGCGTTCATCACGATCCCTACCCGCGTGCACACCGGCCTCGCCGCCCCGATAGCGGCGGGGACCGCCGCGTTGATTGCCAACGGTGCCAGCGGCATTACGCAGCTAATCGCCCGCGCACGCCGGTGGGGACCGCAAGCCGGCACCTTTGGTGCCGTGCTTGCTGCCGTCGGCTACGCGGTAACCGCGGCTGCGCCGTCGACCATGCCACTGGGGGTGGGCCTGTCACTGCTGGTGGTTCTCGGCTGTGCGTCCGGCCTGCTGCTCCGCGAAGGCTTGATTGATTTGGAAGCCGCTGCGCCGCAACGCCTGCGCGGCGCCCTCACCGGGACGTTCTACACAGTGAGTTATCTCGGTTTCGGCCTGCCGATCCTGTTGAGCACCATCGGGTCCGCCGGATCCGCGGCGATCCTTGCCGTGATGGCGGTGCTGGCGTCGGCGACCGCCGCAAGCCGGGCGATACGGCTGCGCCGGGATAACCACCGGCAGAGCGAGTTCCTCTCTGCGTGATCGGCTGCGCTACAACGCCAGTGCTTGGCGTAAAACCGCTACCGTTTCAGCCTGCTCACGCTTCGAGATCGCCGCGTCCTGGATCAACATCGAGCCGTGGAAAGTCCCCGGGAACAAATGTAATTCAACGCTCACGCCGGCGGCCACCATGGCCAGCGCGTAGGCGACGCCTTCGTCGCGGAGGGGGTCAAAGTGCATCACGGAGACATACGCGGGCGGCAGACCCGCCAACTCGGTCGCACGAGCCGGCGCGGCATAGATCGGAACGTCGGCGGTGCCGGCGCGACCGGGTCCCAGGTAGCAGTCCCAACTGAGCACCGCTCGGGGCCGACTCCACATTGGGGTATCGGTGAAGTCGGTCATGCTTGCCGTGGTGAGACGATCATCGAGTTCGGGCGCGGACAGCAATTGGAACGCGATATGCGGTCCACCGCGGTCGCGGGCCAGCAGCGCCAGCGCCGCACACAGTCCGCCACCGGCGCTGGTGCCTTGGATGATGATGCGTCCGGGATCGATACCTAATTCTTCCGCGTGCGCCGCCGTCCAGACCAGTCCGGCGTAGACGTCTTCCAGCCCACCGGGAAACGGTGTTTCCGGAGCGAGCCGGTAGTCGACGGACACCACGACGACGCCGAGTTCGCGGGCATGCCTGACGTTGAGGGCATGTTCGGTGTTGAGATCGCCGGCGATGAACCCGCCCCCGTGGACGTTGTAGATCGCGGCCGGAACGCTGTGCTGCTCGGGCCGGTAGATACGGATGGTTACCGCGGGATCGCCCTCGCGGCCGGGGATTTGACGGTCCTCAATCTGCACTCCGGTGGTGTCCGGTGGCGGAAATTGGGCGATCATGTCCGACAGCGCCGCGCGGATGGCCAGCGGATCGCCGCCGGGGAGGGCGGGGAGGAGTGGAACCACCGGAGCGAGCTCCGGATCGAACGCATAGGTCGTCATTGGCACTCCTGAATCGATCAACGGCAATGTCGCTCAGTAATCTTGCCCGTGGGGTCGGTATCTGGCTAGATCGATATGGTGTTTGTGTGCCCTGTGCATGTCGGTGCGCATTTGTGGCGCCGTCCCACTCAGCAATTGCGTGTGGCGGTGAAGAATTTGTCGCGCAGCAACCGCTCGAAGACCGGCGGCAGACCGCGGAACCGTCGGCCGTATTCGTTCGCGGCCTTATCTAACAGGTCAGCACCGGCAACTGCCCAACCCCGTTCGGCGAGCCAGTCTTTGGTGTCGTTGCGCGGATCGTCATACCACAGATCGGCGACCGATGGCTGGGTCGCGAGATGACTGATGGAGGACATGCTGTCGGCGAATTCCCGCAGCTCCCCGGGCACCGGCCCCAAATCGGCGGCAATCTGACTGCCGACACCCGACAGCTCGTGCAACCTCTCGAACAGCGCGTCCTGTGCGGCGCCCGGAAGATAGGGTAGCAAGCCTTCAATCGCCCAGGCCGTCGGTTGGCCGGGGTCGAATCCCGCCGCGATCAGAGCGCCGGCCCAGTCCTCACGCAAGTCGGTGGCAATGGCGACACGGCGCGCGGTCGGGACCGCGCCCTGCTGGTCAAGGACCTGCTGCTTGAATTCCAGCACCCGCGGCTGATCGACTTCGAAAACCGCGTAGTCCGCGGGCCAAGCCAATCGGTAGGCACGGGAGTCGAGTCCGGCGGCCAAGATGACCGCCTGCCGAATCCCGGACTGGCCGGTGCGCGTGAAGAAGTCGTCGAAAAACCGCGTGCGCACCCCCACCCACTGCGCATGGAACGCCGCCGCACTGTCCATATCGTTGTTTGCCAGTGCGGCAACGAAATTCGGCTCACCAGCGGCGGATACAAAGCTCGCGGCGAAATCGTCGTTAGCCAGCGGCGGATCGAGCGCGGCGTCGAAGGCGCGCGCTGCGCAGACCGCCAACGCGGTCAAGCCGACGCTGGTCACGATGTCCCAGGTGTCACCGGCAGTTCTGGACATAGCAGCCTCTCCAGAAGGATCTCGGGGCCGCCCATTTCGTTCGGGCAACTAACGAAACTGTACACCGGGGTTCGCCGAGCACTCGGGAATGAAGTTGGGAACCAATCGGTTCGCCTAAACAAATGAAGTTTCTGCTGATAACCCTGATCACCCACGTTGCCGATCCGGTGACGGGCGGGAAGAAGAGCCCTGCCGATCGGCTGCGCGAAGTCCTCGACAAGGCGGTACTCGCCGAAGAACTGGGCTTCGACGGCTTCGCGGTGGGCGAGCGTCACGAGGATCCGTTCATCTCGTCGTCCCCACCAGTGGTGCTGAGTAACGTCGCGGCGCGGACCACGAAAATTGCTCTGTTCACCGGGGTTACGACGTTGAGTCTGCTCGATCCGGTCCGCGCGTTCGAGGACTATTCGACGCTCGACAATCTCTCCGGCGGGCGCCTCGAACTGATCATTGGCAAGGGTAACGGCGCGGCACAGGCGCAGTTGTTCCACGTGACCACCGAGGATCAATGGGGTCGCAACCGCGAAGGCTACGAGCTGTTTCGCCTGCTATGGGAGAGCGAGAATGTGACGTGGTCTGGCCGGTTCCGGCCGCCACTGGTCAACGCCAAGACACTTCCCCGTCCGCTGCAGGAGCGGATCCGGATCTGGCACGGCAGCGCGACCAGTAGGGACTCGGTTGACCTCGCGGCTCGGCACGGTGATCCCCTCTTCTCCGCCAACGTCATCAACTCCATCGAGCCGTACGTTGAGCTCGTTCGTTATTACCGCCAGCGCTGGGAGTTTTACGGCCATCGAGCCCAGGATGCCCTGGTCGGTGCCGGGACCGCGGGCTTCTACGTCACTCGAACGTCGCAAGAAGCGGTGGCCGCCTACCGGCCGATGTTCGAGGCACGCCTGGCATTCATCCGCCGCACCGGACTTCCGGTGGTATTCGACTCGATCGAAGACTTCGTCGAACGAAGCTCGGCGCTGATAGGTAGCCCCGATCAGGTGATCGACAAGGTGGGTCGCTACCACGAGCAGCTCGGGCACGAAGTGATGCACCTGTCCGCCGATACCGACGGCGTGACACCTGATCAACAGCGTCGTAGCCTTGAGCTGTTTCAGTCTGAGGTCGCCCCCATTCTCCGTGAGCGTATTCCGAGTCGACCGCTGATCGCGCAGTCGGCTCCGAATGATGTTGTGTCCGTTCGACAAAGCAAGTAGGTAAGTGAGGATCATGACCACCAGCTCAGACACCACAGTGGGAACGTTCGAGGCAGCCTGGAACCAGTGGCACGCTGAGCGTGAACGCTCTTACGCCGATCCACTCGGCTGGGTCAGCCTCACCGGCTTGTACTGGATCACCGAAGAATTCGAGTCGGTCGCCGACCTTCCGGGACGCTGGCGGGCCGACCGCGAGGCGGTGTACATCGAGGGGATCGACGGAACCGACCGGCTCCAACCGGTCGAGGGCGCTCCGGGGCTACTCGTGCAGGCCGGTGACCGCCGCATCGAGGTGATCCGCCGAACAGGGTTGGTCGCATTGCGCGTGCACGATCCGAAGTCCCCGCACCTCAAGGCGTACAGCGGTATTCCCGCGTATTCCCCGAGCGAGCGGTGGCAGGTGGTCGGCAGGTTCACACCGTATGCCGAGCCGAGGATCGTCACCACGGGCGCCGTCGTCGAAGGCCTCGAGCATCACCTGCGCGCCGTCGGCGTCATCGACTTCGACCTCGCGGGCATCACGTGCGCCCTGGTCGCTTTTGGCGACATCTCGAGCGGGTTGCGCGTGCTGTTCACCGACGCCACCAGCGGAGTGTCGACATACCCTGGCGCCAGGGCGCTTTCGATCGACGCGCCGGACGCCGACGGGACAGTGACGCTCGACTTCAACCGGGCGTCCAACTTGCCGTGCGCATTCACCGACTACGCGACCTGCCCGGTAGCTCCCGCCGAGAACAGGCTCGCGGTTGCCGTGGAGGCCGGCGAGAAGAATCCGCGTTGAGAGCCGGGGCCGGGCGCTAGCAGCGGCCGTCCCCTGGGTATAGTCAACTATATCTAGTTGACTCGGCGGACGGTGCGGTCTCGTCGATCGGTGAGCGAGCTCAACCGCGAGGCGGATCAGTGACGACCAGGCAGTTATCGGCGGCGCGCTCGGCGATGACCTTGCTGGTGGTGTCCGCCGCGGCATTTCTTGCCAGCCTGGACCTGTTCATCGTGAACATCGCCTTCCCGGACATCCGCAGAGCTTTCGGTACCGCCGACCTCGGCGCGATGTCGTGGATCCTCAATGGCTACACCCTGATGTTCGCCGCATTCATGACGCCGGCGGGTCGGCTCGGCGACAGATACGGGCATCGCCGAATCTTCCTGTGGGGTTTGGCCGTGTTCACGTTGGGATCGGCGGCGTGCGGGCTGTCGGGATCATTCGCCATGTTGGTGGCGTTCCGCGTCGTTCAGGCGTTCGGCGCCGCGATGCTCATGCCGAGCTCGCTGGCGCTGCTGCTGGCCGCCGTTCCTGCCCCGCGGCGCGCCGTTGCGGTCAGCACCTGGTCGGCGGTGGGCGCCATGGCGGCCGCGCTCGGGCCGCCGGTCGGCGGGATGCTGGTCGAGTTGTCTTGGCGGTGGATCTTTTTCGTCAATGCGCCGCTGGGATTGCTGGCCCTTGCCGCTGGCCCCTGGGTGCTCGCCAAAACCATCCCCACCGGCGGCGGGGTTCCCGATCTATTCGGCGCGCTGTGCCTGGTGCTCGGTGTCGGCGCCTTGGTCTGGGCCCTGATCGAACTGCCCGTGGCCTCCAGTGGCGCGAAGGTCGTGATCGCCACAGTGGGTGCCGGGTGCGCGATGGCGCTGGCAATATGGCGTTCGTTACGCCATCCCTCGCTGGCCCTGGATCTTGCTGCCGTGCGGGTGCTGCCGATGTGGTCGAGTTGCCTCGCGCTGTTGCTGTTTGCCGCGGCGTTCGGTGCGATGCTGCTGAGCGGCGTCATGCTGCTCACCACCGTGTGGGGCGAATCCCCAGAAGTCGCCGGCTTGTTTCTGTCGCCGGGTCCCGTTGTCGTAGTGATCATGTCGCTCACGCTGGCCGGTCGACTGATCGGCAGGATCGGCGTCGGCGCTGTCGCCTCGACCGGGGCCGCCCTCTATGTGGTCGGGATCGTGATCTGGCTGTGCCGGGTGGGCCCACACCCCGACTATGTCGCCGATTTCCTTCCAGGCCAGCTGTTCACCGGAGCCGGAGTGGGGCTGGTCTTCCCAGCCTCTCCGCGGTCACGGCCTGGCACTGCCCGCACACCGGTGGGGCGCCGGATCGGCACTGACCAATACCGCCCGGTAGCTGGGCACGGTCCTGGGCACCGCGGTCCTGACGATGATCTACCAGCCGGGCATCGACCTGGGCACCATCCGGCGAGGCTGGGAGTTCATCGCCGTGGCCGCAGGAACCGCCGCACTCATCGCCGCAGCGCTCGCACTGTGGCGGACGTCCACAACCGCACCGCTTAATGACGAAGTCCAGAGCGAACGGGTTTGCACCCGTTGATGTTTCCCAGATCTCACTTCCAGGCGAACACCGGCTGTTCCAGCTCGTCGACTGGGTCGTGCCGGCCCTCCAGGCACAGCCGCCGCAGTTGCAGCAACACAGCACCCGTCGGCGCGTGGATGAGGTCGTTTCCCAACGGGATTTGGACGACCGGATGCGGGCTCTCCGGGATGGTGATGAAGCGCGGCGAGTCGTCGCGTTGCAGCTGGTGTAACCCCACCCGGTAGACGGCCACCACCTCGTCGGGTGCGGGACGGGGATCGAGCTTGCCGCCACCCCAGATCACCACCGGCGTGATGACATATCCCGATCGGGTCGGGTAGTCATCGAGCATCCCCAACACCGCCGAATCAGGCAGCCTGATACCCACCTCTTCGTCAAGCTCCCGCAGGGCGGCGTCGACAGGGCCTTCACCCGGGTCGAGCCGGCCGCCCGGCAGTGCCCATTGCGCTGCATGTGACGAGAGACGAGATGCCCTGCGGCACAACAGGAAAGCGGCACCTCCCGAAACGTCGACCATACGCCCGTCGAGACCGGCCTCCATCGGTCGCCCGGCAATCCAGTCATCGACCGGCGCCGGATCCACCCTGTCCTCACCGACCTCGGAGTCGACGACCACCACCGCGACCCCCGCGCGCCGCTTCGTCGGGTCGGTCACGGTGCGGCGGTCGTGACTCGCCAGATTTACCCGGAACCGTTCCCGCAGCGTCTCGTCATAGGTGATCGTCACCACTCGACCATAGGACGCGACCGGGCGCACATGTCTGTCGGGCGTTCGACGGTGTAGCGAGCTGACGGCGCGTCTGGCATCGTCGGACACGATGCCCGAAACGCGTAGCGCTCAGGGAAAGGCGGGGAGTCGCAATGGCTGACATCACCACGCTGATCCTCAACGACCATGACTGGTTCCGCGACCAGTTCGCGAAGCTGGACGAACTGCAAGCGCAGACTCCGATCGACCAGCGCGCACTCGAGCGCGTGTGGCGTCCGCTCGCCGACAAGCTCGACGTGCATGCCTTAATCGAAGAGAAGATCTTCTACCCGCAACTGCTCCAGCGCGGCGCCGACGATCCCGAAGGCGAGACCCTCGATGCGATCGGTGATCACAACGACATTCGCGACGGCGTGCGCGAGGCCAATGCCGCGCAGGTCGGCACCGAACCGTGGTGGACGGCAGTGGGCCGCACCCGGCTCGCCAACGACGATCACATGGGCGAGGAGGAACGCGAAGGGTTGGCGGACTTTCGCCGCAATGCCCCGATCGGTCTGCGCAAAGCGCTCGGCCGCCAATACAGCGAGTTCATGACCGCCCATCCGACCACCGAAGGACTAGAAATCGTCGACCGCGACCCCGAAAGGTACGTCGAGGATCTGGAGAACCCGTCCAAACCGGCGGATTTTTCGCTTGGCATAGGCAGCCTGAAAGGCCATGCGGCGTCGTGATCAGTGCTGCCGGCCGACCAGCTCGGCGACGAAACGATCGATGAAGCCGTCCAACGGTCCCCTACCGGCCGGCCGGATGACGAATTTCGTCAATCCGGCATCCCGGTAGCCGTCCAGTCGACGGTGCAGCTGATCCCAGCCGGCGGCGATCAGGTCACTAGGATCGACATCTGGACGACGCCGGCGGGCCGCAGCGGCCAGTTCTGGCGGCAACTCGCCGTCAGCTACGGCCAACGAAATACCAAAGTGATCCGGCTCGATTTGTCGGCCAGCCTGCTCTGCAGCCCGCTCGATCGCCTCACGCCCGGCCCGCGCCTCAGCCGGGGTGAGGAAACTACCCAACCAGCCATCGGCCAGCGCACCGATTCGGCGAAACGCCGCGGGCGCCGAACCGCCCAACCAAATATCAAGCGGCGGAATGGGTTTCGGTGCGACCGCAGCCGCGTTGACGGTGAAATACCGGCCAGAATGACTGGCCGAATCGTCCGTCAAGGCCAGACGCAGCACCCGCAGCGACTCGTCGAACACCGCCGCCCGCTCTCCGTTCGGGACCACGAATACCTCGCGCTCGGCTGGAATCGCCGAACGCAACCCGAAGGCCGGAAGAACCCGCTTGGGCGCGATGGCCGCCAACGACGCCAGCTGTTTGGCCACCAGCACCGGATGGCGTCCCGGCAACACCGCCACCGACGTGCCCACCTTCAACTGGCTCGTCCGGGCGAGCGCATAAGCCATGCCGACTATCGGGTCCACCGCAGGGGCGTACACCAGCTCCGAGAACCACAGCGAGTCCACTCCGCTGCTCTCCAAATGATCGACAATGCCGGCGAGCTGATCAGGAGCGCTGTCCGCACCCAGTCCGACCCCGAAGCGAATCTTCACCCGCGTCTCCCTCCGTGTTGTCGCGCACGTGCGTATCGCAACACGGCGGCGCCGCCGTTTGTGCCCGCTTCGCAATCGGCAGGCCGACAATGGGCTACGCACATCCGAGGAGGACCATGACCGATAGCGACGTTTTGGCGATCACGCAGCTGGTGAACCTCTATGGGCTGGCGGTCGACGCCCAGCGGTGGGAGCTGTTCGACCGGATCTTCGCCGCCGACGTGGATGCCGACTACGGTCCACCTTCGCACTGGACGGATCGCGACCAGTTCAAATCCGAGTTCGCGGCGTTTCATGACCCCTTCGATTCCACCCAGCACACGATGTCCACCCATGTCGTCCACGTCGACGGAGACCGCGCACACAGCTTCTGCAACGGCAGTTGGCGCCTGGTGCGCAAGGCTGCCGACGGCAACCCGCTCTGGGATGGCACGGGCTGGTACGACGACGCCTTGGTGCGCACTCCAGACGGCTGGCGGATCACCCGCCGGGCATGCCGGATCACCTGGTGGACGGGCAATCCGTTCGTCAACGAAACGATTCCCGGCGTGACGTTCGATCTGGCCACCACCGTGCTGCGAAGTGAAGCCGACGCCGAACGCGTCGGAATCCTGACCGCTGTCCTGAAATAGCTTGGTGCCGCAGCTGTTACGCGGTGGCAAACTTCTCGGCCAGTTCGACCGCGTCCTGCTGGATCCGATCGAACTGGGCGCCCATCGCTTCGGATAACGCCGTCGCCCCCGACAGCGGCCGCACCATGACCATGAAGTCATCGATCAGACCGTTCTCGTCGAAGTGCAAGAAATCGCAACCGGTGATCTTGACGCCCGGTGCCCCGGATATCCCGGTCACGAACACCAGGGCATGGTCGCGGCCGTCGCTGCCGGCGATCTCCCGGACGTAATGAAAGTCCGAGAAGATCCGCATCACCCCGCGCAGAATCGCCGCGGTGATCGGCTTGCCGACATACGGCTTGAACGCCACCGGGCTGGTGAACACGACGGTGTCGGCCAGCAGTGCCTGGATGGCCGCCTCGTCACGGTCCTCGACCGCCTTCCGGAAGGGATGCATCAGTCACCTTTCCTCACTAGAGGTCTAACTACTTCGACCTGAAAAACCGTTAGTGGTCGTGTGATGGCGGGTCGGGTGTCGTGGTCGGGTTGCTCGGGTGTCGGTTTCATGCGGCGAGGGTGCCGATCTTGACTAGGTTGTGGGTGAAGACGCCGTGTCCGCACCAGGTTCGGGCTCCGTTGATGCCGGTGAGTTCGGTGCGGTTCCAGCCGTAGCTTCGTTTGATGTGGTTGATGCGTCCTTCGGATCCGGTTCGCCATTTGATCTTGTCGCGGAAGGCTCGTCGGTGTTCGAACTCACGGCGTGCCGCACTGGGTTTGCTCATGCGGGGGATCGCCACGCTGCGTACGCCAAGGTCGTGTAGGTCGCGTTCCACCGATGGCTGGCCGTAACCGCGGTCGGCGGTGACCGCTCGCGGCGTGCGCCCGGCGCGGGTGGTGATCCGTGCGATCGCCGGGGCCAGCTGAGGCGCGTCGGCCGGGTTACCGACCTCGACGTTGTGATCGAGGATCACGCCGTCGGCGTTGTCGACGATCTGAGCCTTGTAGCCGAACTCGACGGGCTTGCCTAGGCGTCCCTTGCGGATTGGGCGGGCGTCGACGTCGTGCAGGCTCACCACCCGACTCGCCGACTCGGGCATCACCCCGGCCAGGCGGCTACGGGTCTGAGCCACAATGCGTTCCGCGGTTCCCACGACGGACTGTAGGCGGTTGATCGCCCGATGCAGCCGGCCCTTGCGGTGCCCGCTGGCACCGCGGAGTGCGCGCCGGGCGTTGCGGATCACCCCGGTGGCCTCGCGCATGGCTGCTTCGGTGATCCCGGCCAGTTCACCGGTGATCCGCCGTACCGCGGCCTGGGCCGCATCGCGCTGTTGCTCACCGCGCAGCTTCAACTTCGCGGCGATCGAGCGGGCCCGCCGCCCGGCCGAGCGCCGCCGATCCCGTGACGCAGTGCCACTCGCGCCTCCGGCGGCCTTGATCCGCGCCACGCTGCGGGCCATCGAACCGATCGCCTTGGCCAACAGACCCGAATCAGTCGGATAGGCCACCGCTGCGGCAATGACGGTGGTGTCAGCGCGAACCTTGTCAGTACGCAGCAGCTTGGCCGCGGCCGCCTTGGCCAGCAGCGCCTCGTTGAGCCCGGTGACCGCGTCGTCGCCGCAGCGGGTGGTGATCTTCATCAACGTGGTCGGATGCGGCACCCGGGTACCGAACGGGATCCGACAAAACCGCTGCCAGGAAATCGAATCGGACACCTCTCGGCACAACGACTCATAGCCCAGCCGGTAGCGGAACTTCAGAAACATCAACCGCAGATAGGTCTCCACTGGGATCGACGGCCGACCGATCCGGGCATCGAAATGCGCCGCGAACGGACCGAAGAACACCGGATCATCCAGCAGCGCATCCACCCGGCCCAACTCCACGGGCAACACCAACAACTCAGGCGGCAGGATCGAATCCCACAACGTCGGCTGGTCGTTTACAGTTCTGAGCACGATGGCCTCAATCCCTTCTCGCCAAGGGGTTGAGGCCATCTTCTCGCCAAAAACACCTAGGTCAGGGACCGCCACGCCCCGACTTTTTCAGGTCGAAGTAACTAGAGCCGTAACGCCATCATGGTGCAGGATCCGTCAGGTAGTGCGCGAGCACCGGTCGCATCCATTCGATGAGTCGTGCATCGGCCATGCCGGCCAGCGGCGGGATGCAGAGGATGTAGCGGCCCACTGCCAGGCCGAGCAGTTGCGATCCCACCAGAGCGGCTCGCTCGGGAGCGCGGTCGGGGACCACCGCGGCCAGCGCCGGGGCCACCTGGTCGACGAACACCGCGAGCAGCGCGTCGGCGGCAGTCCGGTTGGTCGCGGCCGCGCGCAGTAGCGGCAGCAGCGGGCCCTGCGGACCCCACACGCCGATGAACACCGGCAGCAGCACATCGGCGATGCGGTCGGGAGCGACGTCGGCGAGACCGGGGAACTTGACGTCGAAGCGGGAGGCGGCGGCGAAAAGCTCTGCCTTGCTACCGAAGTAGTGCATCACGAGCGCGGGATCGACGCCGACTTCCGACGCCACCGAACGGATGGTGGTGCGTTCGAAGCCGTTGGCCCCGAATTGCGAACGCGCGGCGGTCAGAATCGTCGATCGCGTGGCCTCCCCATCGCGGGGCTTCGTCGGCATGGCGCCAGTGTATTCAACAGCTGTTGACACGGTTCGGGCGGGGGCCTATCGTTGAGTTCAACGGTTGTTGAAATAGGAGGCCACGAACATGGCCGTCACAGCCATCCAGATCGGACTCGTCCCGACGTGATCGATTGCTCCTCACCCGACTTCGCTCAATTTCCCGGCCTGTCCACGCAGAAGCTGCGGGCCGCCAACAACGACAATGTCGCCGCGTTGCGCGCCGCGGGCTACGACGTCGACAACTGTCTGATCGACTTTGGCGAGGGGGTGCCGACAAAGCCCGCCAGTGGTTGGGGGCCAAGCGATACGACGCGGTGCTCATCGGCGCCGGCGTACGACTGGTCGCCAGCAACACGCTGCTGTTCGAGGCGATCGTCAACGCCGCGCACATTACAGCGCCCGGCTGCCGCTTCGTCTTCAATCGCGCTGCCGTTGCGATTCCCGACGACATCCGTCGCTGGTACCCGCACCCGGAAGCGCTGCCGCGATGAACATCCATGAAGTTGATGTCCTGGTCGTCGGCGCCGGACCGACGGGGCTGACCGCCGCCGGTGACCTCGCGCGCGCGGGACGCTCGGTCGCCGTGCTCGAGCGCTGGCCCACGATCAACCCGTCCAGCCGCGCCTTTGCCACCATGGCCCGCACGCTCGAGGTTCTCGACGCCCGCGGGCTCGCCGACGACTTGCTGGCGCGTTCGCACCAGGCACCGGGAGTCACCATTTTCGGCGGTGCCCGCATTGATCTCACCCAGCTCGACTCGCCCTACCAATTCGCGATGATCACGCCCCCGACCAATGTCGATCAGGCGCTGGCCGGTTATGCCGCCGCGCAAGGTGCCGACATCCGGCGCGGTGTCGAGGTCGTCGGCATCGACCAGGACGCTGGCGGGGTAACCGTGAGCGTGCGCACACCTGACAGCGACACGAGCGATCACATCCGTTGGCGGGCGAAGTATCTGATCGGTGCGGACGGCGCGCACAGCACGGTTCGCACATTGGTGGAGGCGGATTTTCCCGGCCGGACCATCCTGTCGTCAATCGTCCTCGCCGATGTGAAGTTGGCGCATGGGCCCACCGGACGTGGCCTGACGTTGAGCAGCACTCGCGACGAGTTCGCATTCCTGGCCCCCTACGACGACAGCGACGCCAGCGGTTCGTGGTACCGCGCGATGGTGTGGGACCGCAACAATCAGCTGCCCGATAGCGAGCCGGTCGTCCGCGACGAGATCGCCGGCATCCTGACGCGGGCCATGCACCCCGATCCCGGATTGCTCGAGGTGGGGTGGAAGTCCCGATTCCATTGCGACGAGCGCCAAGTCGCGCAGTACCGGCATGGCCGCGTATTTCTGGCCGGAGACGCCGCGCATGTCCACTACCCCATGGGCGGTCAGGGCATGAACACCGGCATTCAGGACGCGGCGAACCTCGCGTGGAAGATCGATGCCGCGCTCGCCGGTGCCGACGACGCGGTGCTCGACAGCTACCACGACGAACGTCATCCGATCGGCAAGCGGGTCCTGTTGCAATCCGGCCTGATGGCCCGGGGCATCACGCTTCGCCCGCCCGTTGCGCGCGCGCTACGAAACACGCTGGCCCCCAGGTTGCTTCGCCTTCCGCGGGTTCGTGATGCGATCGCCGGGAGCTTCGCCGGAACAACACTTCGGTATGCCCACCGCAAGGGCGAGAGCTCGTTGGTAGGCACCCGCGCAACACAAATACCGTTGCGGCACGGGCGAATCACCGAGCTGCAACGCCTGCCCGGTTTCGTGTTCGTTCGTGAGCGGGGCGCGCCGGTGGTCGACGCGGCCCGGCTCCCCGAGGCGGTGCGGACCGACGGGGGCCCGGCGGTGTTGGTGCGTCCCGACGGCTACCTCGCCTGGGCGGGCGCTTCGGCCGACCGGACCGCATGGGCCGAAAAGCTTGCATGGTGGGAGGGCCGGGGCCGCGCCGACCGGGTCAACTTTGCGCAGCGGGAATCCCGTTGAGCCCCAAGAGTTCTGCGAGCTTCTCAGCTGAGTACTGCCCCGGGGCAAGGCCGTTTTGCACCGTTGCACGTGCCGCGCGGGCTAATGCGCTGTTCAGCGGCGCCGCGGCGCCGTGTCGATGGGCGATCCGGACGATCTCCCCGTTGAAGAAGTCCGTCTCCACGTTGCCGGTCTGGCGGCTCAACGATTGCCACGTGGAATTGTTCGGTCCGGTATTCGATCCGGGCACCGGACGTATCGTGGGTCCGTCGACGCGCGTCGCCTTGGACACCTCGAATGAGACGAAATCGATTCCCGCTTGCCGCAACACATCTTCGCCTTCACGCCGCAGCGCGGCCACCACCTCGCCCCCATCGGCCGCGCCTGCGGTCAGGGCGCCGACGGCGTTGCCGAGATTGCTCAGCAACTTGTTGTACTTCCAGGGGGCGACGTCATCGGGGTTGCGTACCCGGACCCCCACCGCGGTCCACGTCTGGGCGAGCTCCGCCAACAGGTCGGCGTCGTCCTGGGTGCGCAGCGAGGCCGGCCACCGCGCAATGTGGAACTGCCCGACCACCGGCCACGCCCGCACGACAACCTCGCCCGGGTCGAGGTGCACGGCCGGCAACCAGACGCAGATCCCGAATACCCGACGGAAATAGCGCAGTGCCTTCTCTTCTGCGGCAACTCCGTTGAGTGCGGTCATCGCCGGCAGGTGCTCGCCCGCGGTCCCGATGACGCCGTTCGGCCCGTGGACGGGTTGGTCCACCCATTCCTGCAGGGCCGCATCGAGTTGTTGGGCCTTGGTCGCGAAGACCAGGACGTCACGATCGGTCAACTGAACATCGTCGGCCCGCGACGCGGTGGCGACCGCGGTGTGGAAGGTTCCGTCGGGCGTCTTCAGCGTTAAGCCTTCGGCCGCCAAGACCTCGGCATGCCGCCCGCGGGCGATCAACACCGTCGGGATACCGGCGCGGGCCAGCACCCCGCCCACGGTGCCGCCGATAGCGCCGGCGCCGACGATCACGTATCGGTGTTCGACTCGTGGGGACAATGGGCCCGCCTTCCTATCGGCTTCGAACCTGCTCTTGCGCGAGGTTACGGATGCTCCCTGGGAAGCCCGTGGGTGCACGAAAGCGGGCCTCCTTCAGGGGTTGCTGGTACCCCGCGACCAGCAACCCCTGAAGGAAGCCCGCTTTCTCTTTGCCCTACCCGTCTGTAGTCGTTTGACTACAGTGTAGTGTAGACACATGACTACACGGAGCGCAAGCCCCGACTCGGCGCCCGAAGTTGTTCCGACCGGCCGCGACGAGGT
Source organism: uncultured Actinomycetota bacterium (assembly GCA_963712615.1). GTDB lineage: Bacteria > Actinomycetota > Actinomycetes > Mycobacteriales > Mycobacteriaceae > Mycobacterium. The sequence goes on along the minus strand of CAVQIO010000002.1, from coordinate 3,699,074 downwards.
GATCGCCGCGATCCTGGACAGCGCGGCGGAGATGTTCGCCGAACGCGGACCGGCGGCGGCGTCCATTCGCGACATCGCCGCGCGGGCACGGGTGAACCACGGCCTGGTCTTCCGCCATTTCGGAACGAAGGAGCAGCTCGTCGCGGCCGTACTCGATCACTTGGCCGCCAAGCTGACCACATTGACCGACGGGGAGGCGTCCGCAAGCGAGATCGAGACGGCCACCACGCGGCAACTGCGGGTCATCGCTCGCGCGCTGCTCGACGGGTTTGCGGTGGGTCAACTGCAGTCCAGCTTTCCCGCCGCCGCCCGGCTGCTCGATAACATCCGGCCCCAGCATGAGAGCGACGAAAGCGCCCGGCTGGGAGCGGCGAACGCAATCGCCCTGCTGCTGGGCTGGCACCTGTTCGAACCGTTCATCCGCTCGGCAACCGAACTCCACGATCTGCCTAAGGAGAAGCTGCGCGAATCGATGTTCACCGAGATGGGCAGGATTGCTCAGCCACATTGATGCGCGGGCATCGTCGTCTCGAGGTTCGCAACCGGCCGATGCTCGGTAGGCTGAGTGGGCGTCGAAGCCCCGAGGAGGCGCTGATGTCCCGCACCGGTTGGGCGAGCTGAATGAACCAGACGACGCCAGCCGTGACGGATCGTCTGGCGCAGCTACCGTCACCGCCCGGGCCGCGCTTGCCCAGTGTCGTGCACACCGCGTTGTTCCCCTACCGCCACCGCATCACGCCGTTGATGCGCAGACGCTACGGCGACATCATCGCGGTTTCGGTACTCGGCCGCCCCGCTGTCCTGCTGTGTAATCCCGAGCTCAATCGGCGCGTGTTCTTCGGCGACGCGACGACCTTCCACGCCGGCGAAGGACGGCTCCCGGGAATACGCCGGGTGATGGGCGACCACTCCGTGGTGACCACCGACGAGGCTGCCCACCAACGGCTTCGCAAACTGCTGATGCCGCCCTTCCACGGCCCGGCGCTGCGCGGGTACCGCGACATGATGAGCGAACTCGCCGCCGAAGAAGTCCGCCAATGGCGGGTCGACACCCCGTTCGCGGCGCAGCCACGGATGAACGCGGTCACGCTCGAGATGATTTTGCGGGTGGTCCTGGGTGTCAGCGAGGGGCCCCGGTTCGAGGAGATTCGTCGCACATTCTCCGGGCTCGTCTCCGCACCCGCGGTGGTGTACTTGGCCGAATTAGTCACGCCGCTACAGGGTTTCGGGCCCTGGAAGCGATTCAGTCAACTGTTGGCGCGCATCGATGAACTGCTCTACGCGGAGATCCGGGAGCGCCGTAGCGCCGCGGACACCGCCGCTCGCAGCGACGTGCTATCTCAGCTGATAGCCGCGCCGATCGATGAGGATCGGCTCTCCGATGTCGAGCTTCGCGACCAAATGGTCACCCTGTTGCTGGCCGGCCACGAGACCACCGCCACCACGTTGGCCTGGACGCTGCATGAGCTGGCGCATGATCCCGTGTTGCAGGACAAGGTCGCCGCAGCCGCGGCGACCGACGACGACAAATACCTGGACGCCGTCTTGAAGGAGTCGATGCGGATGCATCCGGTGTTTTACGCCGTCGCACGAGTACTCACCGAGGACGTCGAATTGGGCGGCTACCGTATCCCGGCCGGCCACACCGTGTTTCCGGGCATCGGACCGATACACGGCGATTCCGGTCAGCACGCCGATCCGGAAGTCTTCCGGCCCGAACGGTTTTTCGACGGTTCGGCCACGGCGGCGAACTGGCTGCCATTCGGCGCGGGTGTCCGTCGCTGCCTCGGAACCGGATTCGCGATGATGGAAGCCACCATCATCCTGCGTGAGATCCTGCGTACTTACCGCCTCGTGCCCGGCCGCAACCGGCCCGAGAAGCCGCGCGCTCGTCAGGTCGTCTACGCGCCGTCGCACGGCGCACGCATCGTGGCCCACCCACGCGCTCAATAGCGCTGTCAAAGCATCGAATTGACCATCGAGCCGCCATCGTTGGCGGCCTGAGTAGTGGCGTCGTCGTTTTGCCTGCGGCACGGCGACCAGATCGGTCCCGCTCGCGGGCATGAGCGGTCCTGGCTAGGCGGCGGTCGCCCCGGCCGTAGATACCGCGGTCACCTCGGAGTGCACGTGGCTGCAGGTTGCGCATCGCACCTCGTACTTGAGTTTGTCGTCGCCGATTTCCAGGAACCGGTACTCGGCCCAGGTCGCGCGGCGCGGGCACCGCGTACGACCCTTTTCTACTGTCGTCATGTCCTGGCCCCTAACTCAACTGTGCCGAGAAAATACCCGCTCGGCGCCTGGTCAAACCATCAATTTTCAAGAATTCGTAACGGGCGGGGCGGCTGGCGCACGATTGACCGCCTTGAACACATATCGCTAATGTGTTCAAGTGCCCGCCGACGCTGCGCGCGACACCAAGCGGGTGCCTGACGCGTTATTGACCGCCGCCAGCGACACCCTGCGCCAGCTTGGACCACGGCACTTCAGCTTGACGGCGGTGGCCGAGGCTGCCGGCGTATCGCGTGGCACCGTCCACAATGTGTTGGGCACCCGCGACGACGCCATTGCGGCAGCTCTCAACCGGCTGGCCGCGGAGCTCATCGAAACCATGGCCGTCGAGGTGGCAAGGAAGCCACCCTCGCCGAACAAGCGGCGGCCGTCGCGGTGCTGATTTGTGCGCATCGTCAACGCGCGCAGTCGCTGCCGCGTGGCATCGACCGGAGCATCCTGGTCCTGTTGCTAGATCACGGCGGCGACGAGTTGATGCGCCGCTCAATCGAATTGTGGAAGCCCTTGGTCAAATCCGCCCAGCGCAGTGGAGAAGTTGGCCCGACGGTCGATGCGGCGCGCGCTAGCGAATGGATCGTGCGAATGCTGTTCAGTTTCGAGCTCATCCCGCCCATCCCGGTCAATCTGGATAGTCCACGTGCCGTGCGCCGCTACGTGGGCGACCACATCGTCGCCGGCCTGACCGGGGTCGACCGTGGCTGACCCTGACTACGAAGTATCGGTCATCGGCGCCGGGCCGGAAGGTATCGCCGCCGCAAAGCCGCCGCGCGACAAGGACATAACCGATCTCAGTGGCACCTGGCGTGACAATCACTCGCACACCATCACCGCATCGCACCGCAAGCAGAGGAGCTTGGCATGACCGACTGCCACCCCGTTAGTCGGGAAGGTCGCTTACGTCGGGAGCGGCCCGCGGACAGGGCCGCTCACACTGCATCCGGCTAGCCCGGGCCGGTGCCGACATCGTCGCGATCGACGCGTGCACGCCGGTTGCCGAACACAATGGCTATCCCCCGGCCCGGCTCGAAGACCTCGCCGAGACGGTCAGCTTGGTCGAGGGCGAGGGCCGCAAAATTCTTGCCGAGGAGATTGACGTCCGCGACCTGGCCGGCCAGCAGCGGCTCGTGTCGAATGCGATCGAACAGTTCGGGCGGCTCGATATCGTCGTGGCCAATGCCGGTGTGCTGAATTGGGGCCGGTTATGGGAGATTTCGGCTCAGCAGTGGCAGGAGACCCTCGATACCAACCTGACTGGGTTATGGAACACCATCAAATCCGTGGTGCCGCCGATGATCGCTGCCGGCAACGGTGGGTCGATCATCAACATCAGCTCCGCGGCAGGAATGAAGGCCGTCCCGGGCTGCGGCCATTACTGCGCAAGCAAATTCGGAGTAGTCGGCCTGACCAACTCATTGGCGGTCGAAACTCGGTGAATTCGGCATCCGCGTCAACTCGGTGCACCCGTACGCCACCGACACCCCGATGGGCAACGATCTATCGATGTACCAGGTCTTTCAGGACCATCCGCATTACATCCACAGTTTCTCACCGGGCGCGCTACCGACCGAATCGCTGGCTGCCCCCGACTTGATTTCTGACATCGTCGTCTGGCTCACCAGCGATGCGTCCTCGTTGGTGACGGCCGCCCAAATCCCCGCCGACAAGGGCTATCTCAAGATCTGAGCATCCTGCCACGACACCGTCGGCGTAGGGGTCCGTAGCGGGCCTGACAGGTCGAGCGGCCAGCCGCGTCCCGGTCAAGCAATTACGACTGTGGCCTCTTGGCGGCGGATTCGCTGTTGGGACGGTCGGAGAAAGTTGGAAGTTGCACCGGCTCCGAATCGTGACCGGCGCGAGACGCGGCCTCGGGCTCGGGTTCGGGCTGATGTGAAAACAAATCCGAAGATTTCATGGAGCGGGGTCCTTAAATTGGTTGGGCTTCGGCACAAACGTTCGTCTGTCGAGCGAAGGGCGATCGATTCGTGAGCTGCTCATCTATACACAAAATGCCTACGGTGGCGGTGCCAACACGAACGGCTTAGCAACCAATCTACACGCCAGCGTCAAGAAAGACGTCGCGTTGAGCGGAAAGGGCCGAGAAACCCCCCTCAACGAGCTGTGGGCTGGCGGGAAACAACCCACCAGCCCACAAGAGGTAAATCACACTAGACGACAGTTACCCCGACTGCTTGCGGACCCTTGGTCCCCTGCTCGATGTTGAACTCAACTCGCTGGTTGTCCTCGAGCGACTTGTAGCCGTCACCCTGGATTTCCGTGTAGTGGACGAACACATCTGCTGCGCCGCCGTCCGGAGCGATAAAACCGAAGCCTTTTTCGCTGTTAAACCATTTCACAGTTCCCTGTGCCATACCTTCAACTTCTCTCATTCTGTACGGATGCCGACGGGCATCCCGGGACACACTAGCACGTGCCGCGGGTAGGAAATGTCTTCGACTGCGATGGAAGGCTTTTCATGCCCCGCGGCGCCGTGACGTGGACCGGACCCCACTGTGCGGTAGTAGATTTGGCCAGTTCCGCAATCGTGGCGCACGGCATCGGACCGCTGTTATCGACTCAGTACCGGCCTGAGGTCGTCGAGACGGTCGAACAGGTGCCAGACGTATCCCGATGACCCATCCTCGCGATGCGGATGTAGATCGGCGATTTCCGGGTCATTGCAGTAACTGTCAAAGGCTTCCTGCGAGTCCCACTCCACGAGTATCAGCACTTGACGAGGCTCGATGTCGCCGACAACCGCACGCTTGAAACTCCCGAGCGCAACGACGCGGCCGCCGTGCCGTGCCACCTCGGCAGGTGACCGTCGTGAGTAGGCGCGGTACTCCTCAGCATCGGCGATGTCGAAGAGGTTCAGGGCATAAACGCTCATGGTCACCGACGCTACGTGGTCGGTGTCCACGCGTTAGTGTGCGTTGGTCGGCCTCCGTGAACAGGCCGGTAGAAACGTTGGGCAATTCATGACCGCAGCAGCAGAAACGTCGGCGCTCGAATCGCGGGTCGGCCATTACTACCGGATCGACGACACCTACCAGGTTGGCCGCGAGAAGGTGCGCGAGTTCGCCCGTGCCGTGCAGGACTATCACCCCGCGCACTGGGATGTCGCCGCCGCCGCTGAGCTGGGATATTCGGACCTGGTGGCGCCGCTGACATTCACGTCGGCCCCGGCTATGGCCGCCAATCGGCACCTGTTCGAATCGGTGGTCATCGGCTACGAGATGTATCTGCAGACCGAAGAAGTCTTCGAACAGCACCGTCCGATCGTGGCCGGCGACGAACTGCACATTGACGTCGCACTTTCATCGGTGCGCAGGATCGCCGGCAGAGACTTGATCACCGTGACCAACACGTTCACCGACACTGCCGGCGAGCGGGTGCACACCCTGCACACCACCGTCGTCGGCGTCACCGCCGACGACGTCGATCCGGCGATCAGGGCGACCGCGCAGCAAGTGATGATGCACGACGTGAACCTCGCCGGAATCGACTACGCCGATGCGAACTACCAGAAGACGGTGCGCCCCGCGGGCGAGGTACGGATCTCTGAGGGAGGCACGGCCCGAACCCCAGGGACGCCGTCCTTCGAAGCCGTGAAGATCGGCGACGAGTTGCCGGCGCACCACGCCCGACTGTCCCGCGGCGACCTGGTGAACTACGCCGGGGTGGCCTGTGACGCCAACCCGCTTCACTGGGACGAGAACCTCGCCAAAATGGCGGGGCAGCCCGATGTGATCGCCCACGGAATGCTCACCATGGGTTTGGGTGCCGGATTCGCCTCCGCATGGTCGGGCGACCCCGGTGCGATTACCCGCTTCGCGGTCCGGCTGTCCCAGCCCGTGATCGTGTCGGCCAGCGAGGGTGCAGACATCGAATACACCGGCCGGATCAAGTCGCTGGACCCCGCAACTCGTGCCGGTGTCGTCATAGTCGCCGCGAAATCCGGTGGCCGGAAGATCTTCGGCCTGGCGACGTCGAGTATCCGTTTCCGCTGAGACGCCGACCGCTCACCCGGTGCCGCGGCCTCTGGCGAATGTAGGTCTACCAGGCGCTCGTCTGACGTTCGATCTCCGCGGCGGCGCGGAGCAGCAGCGCCTCGCCGAACTCAGGGCCGACGACTTGCAGCCCTACCGGGAGACCCTGAGCTCCGTGGCCGCACGGTACCGAGATCGACGGCAGGTCGGCGTAGCTGAAGGGGATGGTGTAGCGCCGCCCTCGGGTGAATTCGTCGGCGTGTGTGTCGAGGCGCGGCGCGACCGTGGGCATCGTCGGCGTCAGGAGGAGATCGACCTCGTCGAGCGTGCCCCGCATGGGTGCAGCGTCGGCGAACCGGCGGGCGACCGCGGCGTCGTAGTCGGCCTGGGTGAGCTTGGTTGCAGCTGACATGTCGGCGCGCACGGCGGGCCCGAAGATGTTCTTGTCGGCGACCGGGCCATAGATGTCGCGCATCGCCTGCGCGAATTCCCAGTGCAGGATCGTGAACGCGGCGGTGAAGTCCAGCATCGTCGCAAGGTTCGCGATCTTGACGGTCGCGACCCGCGCGCCGAGGCGCTCGAGTACCGGCAGGACCCGCCGCACCGCGGCTTCCACGTCGGGGTCGAGGCCGGTGAGGCTGAAGTCCTCGATCAGCCCAATGCGTAAGCCTGCGATGCCGCGGTCGAGGCCAGCCAGATAGTCGGTCGTCGGAGCGGGCCGAGAGTAGGGATCGCGCGGGTCGTAGCCAGCCATGGCGGTGAGCATCACCGCGGTGTCGTGAACCGTGCGCCCCAACGGGCCCGCGACATCGAACCGCGGCGCACGGGGAAATGCGCCGTACAGGCTGATGAGGCCGTGGGTCGGCCGGATGCCGACGACTCCGTTCCACGCGGCGGGGACTCGCACCGACCCACCTGTATCGCTGCCGACGCCGGCCGCGACGATGCCCGCTCCCACCGCCGCGCCTGTTCCGCTCGACGACCCGCCTGCCGACCGGTCCAGCTGCAGCGGGTTGTGTATGTCGCCGTAGTAGACGTTCTTGCCGTCGATCCCCGCGGCGAATTCATTGAGGTTGGTCTTGCCGATGCTGACCGCTCCCGCGTGGGCCAGTTTGGCGACCACGGCCGCGTCCTCGGTGGGCACCCGATCGGCGAACACGTGCGACCCGACAGAGGTGAGCACACCCGCGGTCGAGTAGAGGTCCTTGTACACGATGGGGATACCGTGCAGCGGGCCACGGTCGGCGCCGCGAGCAAGCTCCGCGTCAAGGCGCGCCGCGACATCCAGCGCCTGCCCTGCGGTGAGCGTGATGAACGCATTGAGCCGCGGCTGCTGCCGTGTCGCCTCGGCCAGAGCGTCGCGCGTCAGCTGCACCGACGTCACCCGGCCGGACCGCAGCAGCGCGCCGGCCTCCGCGATCGTCCGTGGCGGACGCACGGGCGAAGCAGCAGGAGTACTCGGAAGTTCTGTCACGAGTGCTGTCGCGGCAACAGTCCCGGCCGCCGCCAAGCCCGCCGTCAGCAGGCCTCTCCGAGACATGCCCCAGTGCTTGGCCATACCGCTCCTGCGGAGCGGACACCGTCACTTCGTCGCCGACGCCAGCCTTCAGCACAGAGGCGCAGTGCTCGGTGTCCTTCGATCGATACCGGTTACGCTCAGCACCTTACCCAGCTGGATACTTCCCGGGTGTCACGCGCGTGTGACGGCACCGAGCGACTACCCACGTTGTCAAATGCACAAGCGAAAGCGTTCGGGCCCTGAGCAACTCGCCCTGACAACTCGGGCAACTACATTGTTCGCCGGGCTCGCAATGGACCCGTCCTACCTCGCCATGTTGGTGAAGCGCGACAGGTGCAGCTGGTGGGCGACGGTGACCGTCTTGGTCGGGCCGTTGCGGTGCTTGGCCAGAATGAAATCCGCCTCTCCCCCACGCGGATCGTCGCGTTCGAAGGCATCCGGCCGGTTCAGCAGGATGACCATGTCCGCGTCCTGTTCCAGCGATCCGGACTCGCGAAGGTCGGACAGCATCGGCTTCTTGTCGGTGCGCTGCTCTGGACCACGGTTCAGCTGAGCGATCGCCACCACCGGTACCTCGAGCTCTTTGGCCAAAAGCTTGAGCTGACGGGAGAACTCCGAGACTTCGACTTGCCTTGACTCGTGCTTCTTGCCCGACGTCATCAACTGCAGGTAGTCGATCACGATCAGCCGGAGGTCGGACTTCTGCCGCAACCGTCGCGCCTTGGCGCGGATCTCCATCATCGTCAGGTTCGGCGAGTCGTCGATATACAGTGGCGCCTCACTGATTTCGCTCATCCGCCGCGCCAGCCGGGTCCAGTCGTCGTCGTTCATCCGGCCCGAACGCATATCGGCCAGCTTGATTTTCGCCTCGGCGGACAGCAACCGCATCACGATCTCAGACTTACTCATCTCCAGCGAGAAGATGACGCTGGCCATGCGGTGCTTGATCGAGCACGACCGCATAAAATCTAATCCCAGGGTGGAGTTATGCGTGGGAATCATGGCGTTACTCGCCAGATACATGTGGCTGGCGTTGTCCACTTCGACACACCGCACGGGAACCGTCTCGACTTGGCGGACGTCCACAATGAAGCGCGATCCAGAGCGCTCGGTGCCCACGGCAGCCCGACGTTCCTTGTGCGCTAACACTTTTCGCTGCAATGCGAACACCACGTCGTCGGTGGAAAAATTCAGGGTGTAAGCGATGCTGGACGACTCCTGGCGGCCTCGCACGCGCTTCGTTGAGGTTTGGCAGCGATAGCCAAGGCTGACGACCAGCTCGGCGACATCACAAGCTAGCCGACGGCTGGTGACGGAAAATTGGACCGCCCCGCCCCGTGTCACTGTTCCGTCAGTGTCGAGCAAGCCGGCGAGCAGGGCGCGCCGCTGTATCTCGGACCCCCGCAGGTATTCCGTTGGAATGTGCTTGTTTCCGAGCACGCCGAGTGTTCGTAGTCGCGCCTGCAATGTCCCCACAGCGGCGTGGTCGAAGCCGTCCGCCTCGATCCGCATGATGATTTCCGGATCGGCCGTGGTGATCTGTGCCGCGGCACTCGTGCCATCCCCAAGCCAGGCTCCGAGAGTGTATGCGGAGACTAACAATTCGCAGTCCGGCAGGTCAAGTGCACGCGCATTGACCACGCTGTGGTTCAGGCGCCGGTCTCTCGTGTCACAGCGCAGACTTCCGGCGATCTCGACCGTCGTTCGCACTGCTGCGAACGTGCGCTGTTTTTTGGAGCGGTTGTAACCCGCCGCCGCGGCTTGCGCTGACTTCCGGGATGCGCGTGTTTCGGTCAACCATTGATGCGCCGCATCGGCGACGATCACTGTCCCGTCTGAGAACTCCACCTCGTAGCACGGACGCCCCACCATCACGTCGGTGGCGGCCACGACCCGCGTCGGCTGCCCGTCGGCGCCAAGCAACTCGTCACCAACCGCGACGTCACTCATCGTCGTCCAGCCGGTCGGGGTGGGCAGCGGCGTATCCAACGCGAGCGCCTTGCCCACGCCAGGCCTGGCCGCGACGATGATCATCTGTCCCGGATGCAGCCCGTTGGTCACCTCGTCGAGCTCGGTGAAGCCGGTGGGCACGCCGCGCGAGACGCCGCCATTGGAGGCGATCGCATCGATCTCGTCCATCGTCGGCTGCAGCAGGTCCTCGAGCGCAACGAAGTCCTCCGTCGTGCGGCGCTCCGCGACGTCGTAGATCTCGGCCTGCGCGCGGTCGACGATCTCGGCGACGTCGGCACCCTCGGCGCCGGCATAGCCGTACTGCACGACCCGTGTTCCGGCCTCTACGAGCCGGCGCAGCAGCGCTTTCTCGGCCACGATGCCCGCGTAGTAGCCCGCGTTCGCAGCGGTCGGCACCGTTGAGATCAGGGTGTGCAGATACGGTGCTCCACCGATCCTGCGCAGCATCCCGCGGCGGTCCAGCTCGGCCGCCACCGTCACCGCGTCGGCGGGCTCCCCGCGCCCGTACAGGTCCAGGATCGCGTCGTAGACGTTCTGATGTGCCGGGCGATAGAAGTCGCCGGGCCGCAGCCGTTCGAGGACATCGGCGATGGCGTCCTTGCTCAGCAGCATCCCGCCCAACACCGACTGCTCGGCGGCCAGATCCTGCGGTGGTTGACGGCTGAACTCCTCGCTGGGCCGCGAAGCGTTCATTCCAGCCGTTAGGTCATCGACGACCGCCATAGGCTCTCACCTCCTGTGCACCATGATACGAACATACATTCGATAACCGACACTGAACGGCGTCGGCCGGGGCCCTCCCACCCCCGAGACAAGCGCGTAAAGCGCAAGCGCCGGGAAGACCGTAAGCGTTGCTGGGCAGCACTTGAAAGGGCCGCTGTTCATAAGGCTGTGCATCGTGTGTGCATATCCTTCGACACCTGTGTTGAGTGGGGTGTGGAGAACCTGTGGATTAAAACGCGGCGCTGCGACATCCCTGCAGATAAGGGTCGTACAACACCAGTGAATTGGTGTGGAGAAGAATCTCTTCGGCGTGTCGGCGCAGGTTACTGCGCCGGGCGTGTTGGCTTTCGGCCACATTTTCGCTGAGTTACGGGGCGGTTAAGGGACCCCCTCGGCGACCCCGCTGAAATAGTTCGCCAGCCGAGGGTAAAGTGCCCGCGCTAAGCAGACGCTGTTAGCGCGCTGACGGCACGACAAAATCCGGCGGCCGCCGATTTACCGCAACCGCCGGATGCGAACAAACAGTGCTGAGTTAGCTATCCGCGACGACGTCGAGCACAACGTCGACATTGATCTCGGGGTGCAGATGCACCTCGACGGAATGGGTACCGACAGCCTTGATATGCGCTTTGGGTAACCGAATAATGCGCTTGTCGAGATTCGGGCCGCCGGCCTTCTTGATCGCCGCGGCGACATCGCCGGCGGTGACTGAGCCGAACAACTTCCCGGAATCGACCGCCGTCTTCACCGGCAGCGACACCGGACCCAGCGCCTGGATCGCCGTCTTGATCTCGTTGGCGTGCCCAAGGTCGCGCACGACCTTGGTTTCGCGGGCTCGTCGGATGCCATCGGCCTGCTTCTGCGCGCCGCGCGAAGCGACGATGGCCAGGCCACGCGGAAGGAGGAAGTTCCGGCCGTACCCGTCCTTGACCTCGACAGTCTCGCCGACGGTACCGAGATGGTCGACGTCACCCGTCAGTATCAGCTTCATCGTTTTGGTGCTTTCAGTTGGACGTTCGGCGGCTATCGAGCCGAGGAGGTGAAGGGCAGCAGGGCAACCTCGCGGGCGTTCTTGACAGCGATCGCGATGTCGCGTTGGTGCTGCACGCAGTTGCCGGTGACACGACGTGCCCGAATCTTGCCGCGCTCGCTGATGTAGGTGCGCAGCATCGTGGTGTCCTTATAGTTGATCGGTTGCCCCTTCTTCGAGCAGAAGATGCACTTCCGTGTCTTGATCGGCTTTTCCGGAGCCGGGCGCCGTTTGGTGGACTTGGGCATGTGTTTCTTTCTTTCCGTTTGCTAGTTGTCTTGTGTGCAGTGCAGTGGTCGAAGTCAGAACGGCGGTTCTTCGTCGCCGCCGGCGAAGGAGCCCGACGCCGGGGCACTGCCCCACGGGTCGCCGGCCGGCGCACTGCTTGGCTGCGCGGCGGGCGGCGCCTGGCGGGATCCGCCGCCTGCTCCGAACCCACCACCACCGCCGCCGCTGCCACTGCGGCTGGCCTTGTTGACTTTGGCGGTGGCGTACCGGAGCGAGGGCCCGATCTCGTCGACCTCGACCTCGAACACGGTGCGCTTCTCACCCTCACGGGTCTCGAAAGAGCGTTGCTTGAGCCGCCCTGTGACGATCACCCGCGACCCGCGGGTGAGGCTTTCCGCGACGTTCTCAGCGGCCTCGCGCCAGATGTTGCACCGCAAGAACAGCGCGTCGCCGTCTTTCCATTCCGAACTCTGGCGGTCAAAGATCCGGGGCGTCGACGCCACGGTGAAATTCGCGACCGCGGCACCCGACGGCGTGAACCGCAGTTCAGGGTCTGCAGTCAGGTTTCCGACAACGGTGATAGTGGTGTCACCAGCCACTGTTTCCTCCTGGGTCCGTCCTGGCTCTCGCCCGGGAACGGTAAACGGTCATGAGCGTGTTTTCGCTGAGCCTACGCAAACGCACCGACGGCGGGGAGCGTGCACGCTCACCGGTTTAGTGCTTGTCGGTGCGCATCACCTTGGTGCGCAACACCGACTCGTTGAGGCTCAGCTGACGGTCGAGCTCGGACACCGTTGCCGGTTCCGCTTTCAGGTCGACAATCACGTAGATGCCTTCGGCGTGCTTGGCGATCTCGTAGGCCAGCCGGCGCTTACCCCAGATGTCCACCTTGTCGACGGTTCCGCCGTCTTTACGGACGACGTTGAGGAACGTCTCCAGGGACGGAGCAACAGTGCGCTCGTCAAGTGTGGGGTCGAGAATGACCATGATTTCGTATGGACGCATGAAACCTCACCACCTCCTCTGGTCTGGTCGGCCACGGTCGTTCCGCGGCAGGAGGGTCGCCTGCGTCGGCAACCGGATCAGGTTACAGCAATCGTCACTGAGCTGCGAAATCGCGCCGTCCCGCGGTCAGCCTGTCGTAGGCGTCAAGCAATTCGGCAATGGTGAGCTCGGGGCCACGCGGATCCTTTGCGCCGTCGTCCCAGCGCCGCACCATGATCGCCTCGATGGCGCCGGGGTGGGCACGGAATTCGGCGACCTCCGCCTCACCCATCGGGCCGCCCTGACGCTGCAGTGAAGCGATCGACGCGGGGCTGAGCTGGGCGGAGTACGCCTTATCGGTGGCCACCAGGTAGCGCTTGGCCGGCACATGTTGGGCAATGATCCAGGCGGCGCGCTCACCGAGGTGCGCGCGTGCGAATTCGGCGCCGGACAACTCATGCGGCAGATCTGGCCACTGGGCTGCCACCGACTTGGCCCGCCCGATGTCGTGCAGCGTGGCGGCCAGCATCAGCTCGTCTGCGGCGCCGGCCTGTTTCGCGTGCCAGCCGGTTTGCAGCGCATGCACCCGCTGGTCCACCGCCTCCCCGCCGTAAGGCAGGCCGGCCAGGTCGTCGATGAGTGCGGTGAGCGTTTCGCGCGTCAGGGTCACGACGTCTCCTTACTCTGCTGCGGCTCCCGCAGCGTGCTGACCAGTTCTTCGCCCAGCGCGGGCGTCGCGGCCACCACACCCGACCAGCGACGGCTCAGGTCGGGATCGATCTCCAGCGGCCTGCCCCAGACATCCAGCACCACGCCGCCGGCCGCGGGCACGATCACCATCGCGGCGGCCAGGTCCATGATCCGATGGCTGTCGGATCCGGCATCGGCGAAAGCGTCGGTGGACCCCTCAGCCACCAGCGCCGCCTCCAGACAACTGGTGGACAGGATCCGCACCCGGGCTGCGCGCTTGGCGACGCGCCACCACGCCGCGTCGTCTTGGCCGTGCGGACGCAACAGGCTCACCGCCGCGCCGTCGAGGCTCCCGCGCCCGCTGGTGCGATACGGCACCGGACGCCCCGCTATCGCATGCCAGCACCGCCCGGTGTCGAACCAGCACGTCAATGCCTCGATGGCGGCGCCGTCGACGGCCACCACCCCGGAGAACGCCGACAACGGAACCCCGGCCGCGGCGTTGGCCGTGCCGTCGACCGGATCGACCACCAAGGTCACCGCCGAACCGTTGTCGATCGCACCGATCTCCTCGCTGAGCAGGTTCACCCCATGCCGGTTCACCACCTCGGCCACCGCCGTGTCGACGAGGATGTCCAGGCGCATCGTCGGCGTACCGTCCGCGCCGATCTGCACCTTCTCGGCCAGGGCAGCACGGTCGTATCGCATGCGTGCGTCGCCGAACGCCTCCGCCGCGGCGCGGGCGGCGCCGGCCAGTGCGGGATGGACACCGTCGGGCAGCTGTGGTTCGGGCACCGGCCAACCGATGTGGGTCATCGGCCGCTTACCAGGACCGAATGCACGACCGGCCAGCGACCCTGCGCCGCGATGAGCGCAAGATCCGCCCGCAAGCCGGGTTGCAGCCGGCCGCGGTCGGTCAGCCCCGCCACGTCCGCCGGACCCGAGGTCACCAACGCGACGGCCGCGGCCAGGCTGACCCGGGTACTGGAGACAAGCGTGAACACCGCGGCCAGCAGGCCCGACGGCAGGTAGTCCGATGCGATCGAGGTCACCAGCCCGCGCTCGATCAGTTCCCGGCCGGACGCGTTGCCGTTGTGCGAGCTGCCGCGCAGCACGTTCGGCGCACCCACCACCACCGGGAGCCCGCGCTCACGTGCCGCCTGCGCGGCCGCCAGTGTGGTCGGGAATTCGGCGACCGCGCCGCCGCGCGCCACCAATTCGTCGACCTCGGCCTCCGACGTCAGATCGTGGCCGAGCAGCCGGATCCGACCGGCCAGCGCTTGCTCGGCCAGCCAGGCCATCGCTTCCTCGCGGATCCCGAGCCGGCCGCTGCGCTCGGCGATGAGATCGTCGACGTGGCGAACCGCTTCGTCGGCGGTCATCCCGCGTGAGCCCATCATGTAGCGCTCGTAATACGCGCGTTCGGCGTACTGCCCAATTCCGGGAGTGTGGTCCTCGTGCGAGACCAGCGGCTGTCCCGTCTGGGTGGTCAGCCGATCTTTAAGCGCAACAAGCCCTTCCGCGCTGCGGACATCGAGCCGGTACAGGATCCGGTGACCGACCAGACCGTCGGGACGGCCCTCGATGGTGTCGCAGAGCAGCACCGCGTTCTCGACGGTGCGCGGTGTGCCACGGCCCATACTCTGCTCGAACCCGGCGCCGTGAAACACCGTCGTGACCCCCGCCGCCCGCAACTTGCCTTCGAACGAAAGCAGCGCGAACTCCATCGGCAGGTCGGCGCCGGGCCGTGGCAGCCGCTCCTTCTCCAGCCCGTCGCTGTGCGTGTCCACCAGACCCGGAATGCACAGCAGGCCTTCGCCGTCCACGTCGACCGCCAGCCCCGGGCGATGCGGTTCGACGGCCGCGATCAGACCGTTGCGCACGGCGACCACCGCGTCGTCGATCACGCCGTCCGGCAGCACGGCACGGACGTGACCGAGCACGTAGTCCGCCGGCGGCGCCGCCAGCGGCCAGTGCTGCACTGTCCGTTCGAACGTGTGGGTCGTCATGCCACTCCTTCGAGAAGTTCGGTCGGGGCACCGTCTTTCACGATGCTGCCGTCGTGCATCAGCAGCACCCGAGATGCCAAGCGCCGCATCGCGTCCAGATCGTGAAAAACCGAGAGCACCGCGACATCCTGCGTCGTCAACGTCTCAATCAACGCGAGCGCCGCTTCGCGGTTAGCCGGGTCGAGCGCTGACACCGGCTCGTCGAGCAGCAGCAGCCGCGGCGGGCGGACCATCCCGGCCGCCAAGTTCACCCGCTGACGCTCGCCGCCGGAGAGCACCGAGCAGTCCACGTCCCACAGCACATCGTCGAGGTTGAGTCGTTGCAGCGCGTCTGCGGCCGCCTCGCGCGCCTCGGCGTGGTCGAGACCGCGACGCCGGGCCGTGGCCGCCGCGAACTCCAGCGGGCTGGTGCGCGGCGGTGCGGTCAAAAACTGTGATACATAACCGAACTCGTGGCCTCGTACGCCGGCCATCGCCCGGTCGGACAGCTCGGTCAGCTCGATCTCTTCGTCCGCCGCGGTGTGCAACAGCACCGAACCCGAGTCCGGTAGATAGGTGCGGTTGATGCAGCGCAGCAGCGAGGATTTGCCCGCGCCGCTCGGACCGGCGAGCGCGACATGCTCACCCGCATGCACGTCGAGGTCGACGCCCCGCAGTGAGTGCACGACGCGACCGTCGATAGTGTGCAGCGTGAATGATTTGCGCAGCGCGCGCACAGTCAATACCGATGGCACCACGATCACCTCCTGGCCGCGGCGACCAGCCGTTGGGTGTAGGGCTGGTGCGGGTCACAGAACAGTTGATCGGTGAGGCCTCGTTCGATCACCCGGCCCAGCTGCATGACGATGGCGCGGTCGGTCAGTGCCTCGATCACCGAGAAGTCGTGGCTGACCACAACTCCCGCGATATTGCGTTCCAACAACAATCCACGCAGAAGGTCGAGCACACCGGCGGCCACCGACGCGTCCAGCCCGGTGGTCGGCTCGTCCAGCAGCAGCACCGGCGGTTCGGTCGCCAGTGCTTTGGCAATCTGCACGCGCTGCCGCATCCCGCCGGAGAACGTCCCCACCGGGTCGTCCATTCGGGACAGCGGAACCTCCACCCGCTCAAGGAGTTCGGCGGCCCGGTTGCGGATGTCGTGGTATCCGCGCCAGCCCGCCGCGGTGAGCCGTTCGGCGATGTTGCCACCGGCGCTGATCTGCAGGTCGAGCCCGTCGGCTGGGTTCTGGTGTACCGCTGCCATCGCGTCGACGCGCAGGCGGCGGCGCTCGGCGTCGGGCAGCAAGAACAGGTCGGTGGCCCCATCGTCGACAGTCGCGAGGTGCACCGAACCCGTTGTCGCGCGCTCGTTTCCGATGACGCACGACAGCACGGTCGACTTGCCCGATCCGGATTCCCCGATCACGCCCAACGCCTCGCCGGGTGCGACATCGAACGACACGTCCCACGCCGCGACGATCGCGCCCGTGTTAGGGCTGATCGCGGTGCCGTATTCGGGCCCGGTGCCCTCCACCGCATAGACCCCGCCGGTGCCGTGCACCTTGCCGATCGCATGTACCCGCAGCATCCACTCGGGGCTGCCCACCCGCACCTCGCGCCTGGGGATGGCGCGCTGCGGTCTGTTGATGTCGGCCCCGGCGCGGCGCTGTGGATCCGGCAGTAGGTGCAGCGGCGCCCGCTTGCGATGCGCCGCGCGGTTGGCGTCACCGGCGCGCACCCGGGCACACCACTCGGTGTCGCTGCACACGAAACCGCCTGCGGGGCCGGCCTCGACGAGGAACACGTCGGCACTGCCGCACAGTTTGCACACCGCGTCGCCGGCGTACTCCACCTCGAACGGCACATCGTCGAATGTCAGCGGCGTCACGTCGGTGTGTGGCGGAACCGCGTAGATTCGCTTCTCCCGGCCGGCGCCGAACAGGTTGATGTGCTCACAGTGATGCAGCCGCGGCACGTCCCAGCGCGGAATAGGCGTGGTGGCCATGACGTAGCGGCCGGCGACCAGCACCGGGTAACCCGTGGTTCGGGTGATCATGCCGTTGCGGACGATGTCCTCGTACAGGCCCACCCACATTGCCGCGTAATCGTTTTCGGCATGCATGCGGGCGCACTCGGCGACCGATTTCTGCACTCTGCGCAGCGGCTCGGGCACCGGCACCTGATACACCAGCAGGTCGCCCGACGACAGCGCCTCCTCCGGGATGCGATGGCGGGTCTGCACCACGTTCGCCTCCCGGGTGTCGACCGACTCCGAGCATCCGGTGGTGGCCACGATCATCCGGCGCAGGTTGGTGGCGTTGACGCCACCGTCGTCGCCCTGGTCGATCACCTTCACCGTGTCGCCCGCGCCGATCGTCGCCAACGTCACCTGCAGGCCACCCGAACCCCAGCCACGCGCCACCGGCATCTCCCGCGAGCCGAATGGGACCTGGTAGCCCGGCACGCACACCGCGGTCAGCGCGGCACGGCGGATCTCGCGTTTACCGCTTTCGTCGAGGATGCCCGACGGCGCATCGTGATCGGGTAGCGCAGCGAGCAATTCGGCTGTCGTGGTCATTCGCAGTCCCTTCCGGCGGGTTCGGGCACGCGCGCGGCCCGGACACCGCCGGCCGCTTGCAACGCCTGCTTGCGCTCGACCATGGAGCGGAACGTCACGTAGTGCGGCAGCTTGAGGTGTTCCAGGAAGCCGCCAGCGTCAAGTCCGTCGGTGGTTAGCAGCAGCAGCTGCTCCAGCGGACCGGACCGACCGAACCGACGGTTGGCGATGTCGAGGTTCGCCATCGCAATCGCCTTGCGTTCGTTGTGCCCGAAACACATTCCGTACCCGACGTCGAACCGGCTGCGATCCTCCTCGGCACCGTCGAGGTCCTCGATAGCCTCGGCCTCGGTGACCCGGAACTCACCGATCGTGACCGGTTCGCCGGTGTGCGGATGCTTCACCTCCAGCGGCAACCGCCCGTGCCGCACCTCGCCGAGGGTGACCTCGTGAATGTCACCGTCGGGGCCGAGGATCGACCGATACCACAACCCCACCAACGCGCCGGTCTCCGCGCGCGCCATCGCCGCCAGAGTCGCCGAGCGCGGCGCCGGGGGCCGCGGTGGAATCCGGGCGATGTCAAAGGGTTCCGGGTCGTCGCCAGTACGGTGTTCGACGACCAGACCGGCCTCGCGCAGCAGGTCGAGGAACCGCCGCGGGCTGCGCTGCTGCGCGGTTCGCTGTCGCACCGGCGCCTCGGGTTTACCGGCTGGGGCAGCGGGCGGTGCGGTCGGCTTATCCAGCAACCTGCGGGTGTAGTCGGTGGTGCGACCCAGCAGCTGCGGCCCGTCCGGCTCGCGGAACGCGGGCACGATGCGGCGCATGACCGTAATCCGGTCCGGATCGATCGGTTCGCTGACGGCCAGCCGCGCCAACGTGGACCGGTGCGCGCGCAGCAGGTGCGCGGCCTCCAGCGGGTCGCCTTCGGCCTGGCGCAACGCCGCCGCCGCGGCGGCCTCGTCGAACAGCCCCGCCTCCCCCATGACCCGGTCGACCGCCAGCCGGAAGCGCGCGACGATCTGCTCGGTGCTCGCCCACGGCACCGGTGCGAGATCGCGTGCCCGGCATACTAAATCCTCCGCGGCCAGAATGGCTGCCAGCCCGCCCCGCGCTCCTGAATACCCCATCAGTTCTGCTCGATGATCGCGGTGGTGCGCGGCAGGCCGACGACACGCCCGTCGTCGGTAACCAGCAGGACGTCGATGCCGGTCGGGTAGGCGTCGACCGCCTCGGCGCGGGCCCCGACGAACCCGGCGGGCAGTCCTTGCGGCGCGACGGTGGCGGTGCCACGAACACCCGGACCCGACAGCGTCCACCGCCGCGGGCCGCCGTGCACATCGCGCACGCCCAACGCCACCAGCGCCGCGTGCTCCGGTGCCGCTGCCGAACCGCGAGTGAAGCCGCGGACCTCGTCGTCACTGACGGGTCGGACCGAGGCCACCAGCCGAGCCATCTCGGCCGGCCAGATGGGTGCCGAGGTGGCGGTGGTGACTGCGGCGGCCCATGGGTCGCCGGCGTTCTCCAGCACGCACACCCCGGTGGTTAGGTCGGCGAGCGCGAAAACCGGCACCACAGCCGCTGCCAACATCTCTAATGGTCTGTGCGGCAACGTCATTGGCGTGCCGGGCCGAGCCAGTGCTTCTAGCACCGCGCGGAACACCTGCTGCGAATCCGCTGGATGCATCGCAATTGTGCTCGCTGTCGTCACGTCAATTCCTCGAATGCGACGATCGTCGGGGCGAGTTCTGCCCACTCGCTGACCTCGCGCTCCGCCCGGCGCGCCGCGACGACATGGCACAGCGCGTCCACGTCCGCGGCGTGCGGTCTGCCCGCCTGGACCTCGGCATCGAGCACCGCGGCGGCCAACACGGCGGCCCGGTCGTCGCCGAGGCGCATCGCCCAGCCGCGCTGCCCGTCGAGTTCCACCTCGGCGCGGCAGGCCATCACGTCGCCGAGCAGAAATCGCTCGGCGGCCACCGGCTCCCGCACCTGGGCGGACACGAATCCGACCTCGGGCGCGACCAGCACCTGTACGTCGACACCGTCGGCCAGACACGCGTCGGCCAGCACCCGTAACTCGTCCTCCTCGGCCAGGGCCAGCAGACCGCAGCGCTCGGCGCGGCTCAAGTCACTCACCGTGCTCCCCCTCCTCTGAACCGCCCGCGGCGCTGACATCTTCGAGTTCGACGACCACGCGCACCGCGTCGGCGCGGGTCCATGCGCTGCTGCTGAGTAGCACTCGACCGCTCTCGGCGTCACGGCTGATGCTGTCGATCCGCCACACCGGCACACTCGCCTCGATGCCCAAGCCCCGCAGCACGTCGACGGGCGGAATGTCCAGGCTGGCGCGGCACCACGCTCGCACCGGTCGCGCCCCACCTAACTGCCGCAGCACCATGTCCACCGACTCCACGCTGCGCAGCGCGATGTCCAGGTCAGGCACGGCCTCGACCGGGATCAGCTCCTGGGTCACCGAGGCCAGCAGATCGTCGATGAAGAAATGCCGCTCGATCCGGTACATCGGAGTACCCAGCGGCCAGCCCAGCTGATCGACGTCCTCGGCGGCCAGCGCGATCCGTTGCACATCCTTGGTCTGCGCGCGGGGGGTGGCGCCGCTGGCGATCACCGTCGCGTGCCAGGACGGCGGCCTGGACCGCGAAATCACATAGTCGATGCGGCGATTGACGAAGGTGCCGGCCCCCTGGATGCGGCGAACCAACAGTCGCCGCTCCAGTTCCTGAAGCGCCGAACGTGCCGCTGCGCGTCCAACACCGAATCGGTTGGCGAGTTCGGGCTCACTGGCCACCCGGGTGCCGGGCGCGCATGCGGCCAGCTCGCTCGCCAGCTCGTCGGCGATGTCCAAATACCGCGCTGATGTCACGCCACCACGTTGGTGCGCGTGGTTGTCCGAACAACTTCGCCGCGGCCAACGTCGGCGCGCCCAGAGGTGAACATCAGGAACAGTTGTTGCCCTGCACTCAGCTCACCTCGTGCCGCAGCCATACGGCCAGCGCCTCCACCACCAACACGGTGCTGAACACCATCAGCAAGATCGTTGTGACCAAACCGAATTCGAGGATCTGTGCGCCGCTGAGCAGGTCGAAGCCGATACCGCCGGCCCCCACGATGCCCAGCAGGGTAGCTGAGCGGACGTTGACGTCGAGCTGGTAGAGCACGTGTCCAATGAAACTCGGTGCGGCCTGCGGCAGTGTTCCGGTGCAGAACACCTGCCAGCGACCGGCGCCGGTCGCGCGGATCGCCTGCTCTGGACCCGGATCGGTTTCCTCCAGCGAATCGGCGACCAGTTTGCCCAGCAACCCGATGCCGCCCACACTCAGCGCCAGGGTCCCCGCTACCGCACCGAGCCCGGTGATCACCACGAATACCACTGCCAGAACCAGTTCCGGAATGCCGCGGATCACCACCACGAAGATCCGGAACATCTGAGCGACGCGCGGATTCGGCGCGACATTGCGAGCGGCCAGGCAGCCGACGGGTAATGCCAGGACGGCCCCCAGCAACGTGGCGCCCAGCGCAATCTTGACCGTCAGCCACAGATCGGAGCACAACTGGCCGAAGATGCCCGCGGTGTTGGGCGGCCAGAACAGCCCGAGATTCTTGCCGATGCCCTGCAGTGAATCCAGAAATTGGACCGGGTTGAGGTCCGCGCCCCATGCCGCCATCAGCACCACCAGTACGGTCAGTACCCAGTACCCGGCGTGGCGCGCCCGCGCAACCGTCCAGGGCGGGCTGATCTGATCGCCGGTATGCAAGGGCGCGCTGTGCGTCGTCGACTGCCCATCGGTGTTGCGCAGCAACGCCCGTCGGATCGCACCGGACAACAGCTCGACCAGGATGCACAACGCCAGAACGACAGCGGCCAACGCCATCCCGCGCCGGTAGTCCAGTTGCTTGAATGCCGTGGCAATCGCGTAGCCCAGGCCGTTGACGCCGACGAAACCCAGCAGCACCGAGATCCGCAGATTGATGTCGAGGCGGTGCAGCGCGGTCGCCACGAACGCCGGCATCAGTTGCGGCAGCACGCCGGAGGTCAGCTCCTGGCCCTCCCCCGCGCCGCTGGCACGAATCGCCGCGCGCGGTCCCTCGTCGATGTGCTCGATCGCATCCGCGTAGAGCTTGGCGGCCATGCCCACCGAGTGCAGGCCCATCGCCAGCACACCGGTCATCGCGCCGAGTCCGAATATCCGGAAGAACACGATGGCCATCACCACGTCGGGGACGGCACGGACCATCACGATCAGGGTGCGGGCACCGAGCCGGGCCCCGGTGCCGGGTGTCGTGTTAGCCGCGGCCAGGATCGCCAGCGGAACACTGGGGATCACGGATAACACCGTGGCGGACACGACGATCGCCAGCGTCTGCCCGGACAGCCGCAGCAGCTCCCCAACGGGCGGAAAGTCCAGCGGCAGCATGCGTCCGGCGAAATCCAGCGCATTGCGGCCACCATCGATGAACGTCGCGGCGTTGATCCGCAAGTCGACGACGGCCCAGCAACCGATCAGGGCCAGGACTCCGATGACCAGCCAGGCCGCTGTGCTCCCGACCCGCGGTGCCGCCAGTGTGCGCTGAGCCTGCGGTGCGGTCTCGGTGGTCGGAAGCGAAGTCACGCAGGAGCGCCGGCAACCAGCAACGGGCCCGCATCCACATTGGCGTACAGCGACATCGCGTCGTCGTGGTCGAGACCCGCCACCGGCCGGTCGAGCACCACCTGCCCGGCCCGCAGCCCGATCACCCGGTCGCCCCAGTTCAGTGCGAGCGCAACCTGATGCAGGCTGCACAGCACCGTGAGCCGCTGCTCGGTGCTGATCTCCCGGAGCAGCTGCATCACCTGGGCGGCCGATTCGGGATCGAGCGACGCCACCGGCTCGTCGGCGAGCAGGATCTCCGGGCGCTGCATGAGCGCCCGGGCCACCGCGACTCGCTGCTGCTGGCCCCCGGAGAGGGTGTCGGCACGTTGAAAAGAGCGGTCCAGCAAGCCAACCCGGTCCAGGTGTCCCAGGGCCTCGCGGCGCACATCCCGCGGGTAGGTGAAAAGCCCGAGCCGGGGCCAGCGCAGCCGGCCCAGCGCGCCGGTGCACACGTTCTCCAGGACGCTGAGGCTGCCAACCAGGTGGAAGTGTTGAAACACGAACCCGACCCGACGACGCAGGTGGCGCAGTTCGCCGCCGGTCGCGCGGCCCACGTCCATGCCCAGTGTGGTGACCGTGCCGGAGGTCGGCCGCTGCAGCCCATCGACGTGGTGCAGCAGAGTGGATTTGCCCGACCCGGACAACCCCAGCAGGACTGTGACCTCACCGGGCGCTACGGTCAGCGAGATATCGTCGAGCGCGCGGATCTCGGGCCCGAAAAGCTTGGTGACGCCCTCAAATCGGACGGCCACCTCCCCGGTCATGAGTACTGCCCCGCGCACTGCTTGGCGTGAGTTGTTTGGCACACCTTGCGAACACCGTCGTAAAACGAATTGTCGACCGTCGCATAACCCCAGCCATTGACCTCACCGAGATGCGCACACGCCGGGGTGCAGATGCCGTTGGCGTTCATGTAGTCGACGTTGGCGTTCGGGAAGGCGTTGATGATCTTGGTCTTCAAATCGGGCGCGAGGTCATCGCTGATGCCGATAGGCGAGCCGGGGATGAGCTCCGACTTCCACACCACGTTGAGCTGGCCCGGCTTGAGCTGGCCCTTACCCGGGAGGGTCGTATCGATCATGCTTTCCTGCGCAAAACCGGCGTCGCACTGGCCGTTGAGTACCCCTATCGCCGACGCGTCGTGGCCACCGGCCATCACCTGCGTGACGTCCTTATTCGGGTCGATGCCCGCGTTGATCAACGCCGCCGACGGGTACAGGTAGCCCGACGTCGAGTTCGGATCGACGAAGCAGACTTTCTTGCCCCTGAAGTCAGCGATGGAGTTGATGCCGCTACCGGGCCGAGTGATGCCGTAGGAGTGATAGCCGGGCACGACGCCCTTGGCCACTGTTTCCGCGGCGATTGGGGTGACCTTGACCCCGCTGTTCTGCGCGGTGACCAACGAAAACGGGCCGTACTGGACGAAGTCAGCCTTGTTGGCGCGCTGGGCCTCGATAGCGGACGAGTAGCTGGTGGCGCTCTGGAACCGGATCTTCTTGCCGGTTGCCCTCTGCAGCAACGTGATGAGTGGCTGGTAGGCCTGTTGCAGGCTCTGCGCGTTCTCCGACGGAACCGCGGCGAAGACCAGCTCGTCGGGGTTGCGGCCGGCGCCGGACCCACTGCCGCTGCGGCCGGCGTTGGCGCTTTGGCCACATGCAGCCAGCAACACCGCCGTCAGCACCGCCATCGCAGCTAAGCCGAGCGGGCTTCGGGGGCGAGCTAACATCGGAGATTCTCCTATTCGTCGGCCTGCTGGCAGAGCAGACGCCCAGATGGTTCTGGGGGCCGGTGCAGTTGAGGAGACGGGGTGGTTACCAGCGGGCGAACTTCGGTTGTGAACTGGGTCCACTCGACCGCATGAGCATCAGGGTCGCGACGCGTGCGAAGGGGTCGATCCTTTGCAGGGCACGCCGTCTGGCTACTGCCGCTGGCGCAGATATTCCTCGGCCCGAGCCCTGGTCGCCTCGTCGGCCTTGGCGGGCGAACCGCAGTCGAACGGCGGCTGCGGGTCGTATTCGATGAGTAACTGCGCGGCCTGCGCGGCCTCTCGGTCGACGAGGAGCTCGGCCAGCCGCAAGGCCATGTCGATGCCGCTGGACACCCCGGCAGCGGTGATGATGCGTTCGGGTAGGTGTTCGACGACCCGGTCGGACACGTAGCGCGCGCCCAACTCGTTGAGCAGATCCGCGGCCCGCCAGTGGGTCGTTGCGGTGAGGCCCTCGAGCAATCCCGCGGCGGCGAGCAACAGTGCGCCCGTACACACCGAGGTGGTGAAGGTGGTCGTCGGGTGCACCGACTGCAGCCAGGCGCGGATGGGTTCGTCGTGAATCAGCTGGCGGGTTCCGATGCCACCGGGCACTACCACCACGTCGGGCGCGCCGACTTCGTCGAAGCTGGCGTCGCAGGCGACGCCCAGCATGCCGTTCTCCGTGCGCACCTCGCCCCGGCGGTGCCCGACGAACGTCACGTCGATCGACGGAATGCGTTGCAACACTTCGTAGGGCCCGATGGCATCGAGTGCGGTGCAGCGCGGGAACAGCGGGATCGCGACCAGCATCACGCCTGCCTTTGACCGGTTGTCGTCTCAAGGTCGGCGTCGGTGTCGAGCGGCGCCGCGAGTGCGGGCGACCGCCGCGACCGGACCGGACGCAGCCAGTCCGGAAGCCAGCGGGGCGGCGCATCGGGGGCGCGGTCGAAAGGGCCGCCCACCGGATCGTCAACGCGTCCGCCCCAGCGGACCAGATCTTCGTCGGGCCGGTAGATCTGGCGGATCATCAACGCGCACAGCGCGACGACTGCGATGTCACGCAGTAACACCGTCGTGGTGAAAAACTGCTCCGGCAACGAACGATTCGGGTTTCCGTACAGGTAATACATCCGCGGGACCCACACCAGCGCATCGATCGTCATCCACGCCAGCAGCACCCGCCGATGCGGCAGAGCCAGCACCGCCAGCGGCACCAACCACAGCGAGAACTGCGGGCTCCACACTTTATTGGCCAACAGGAAAGCGGCGACCACCAGGAACAGCAGCTGCGCCACCCGTGGCCGTTGCGGCGCGGTGAGCGTGATGTAAGCGATTGCCGCACAACATGCTACGAACAACACCACGACCACGGCGTTGAGCACCGGGGGCGGCTCCCAGAAGCCCAGCTTCGGATCGAAACCGCGCCAGCCGGTGAACGACTTGACGACGTTGTACACCGAATCCATGTCGTCGCCGCGGCGCGCGTTGAAGCGGAAGAACTCCGACCAGCCGCGTGGATGGGTCACCAAGACAGGCAGATTCACCAACAGCCAGGTCATCGCAGCAGCGCCCGCCGTGCGGGCCAGCGCACCAAAGCGCCCAGTCCGAATGCACAGCACCAGCATTGGGCCCAGGAACAACAGCGGATACAGCTTGGCCGCTGCGCCCAACCCGATCAGCACACCGGCAAGCACCGGTTTTCGCCGCGCCCAGGCCAGCAGTCCGGCCATCGCGAATCCCGTTGCGAGCGCATCGAAGTTGGTGAATATCTGAAAGATCAGCAGCGGCGAGGCGGCCACCAGCGCCGCATCCCAGATGCGGCGGCCCGACAGACCTGCGGTTGCCCATACCGTCGCCAGCCAGGCCAGCGCCAGCCCGAACGCGGCGGTGTCGAAGAACACCACCACTTCGGCGATCACCGGAAGTGGGGCAAGCTTGCTCATCGCGGTGTAGGTCTTGGCCAACGCCATCGACGCGTACTGATAGAGCCCGGTCAGCATCGGATATTCCATGTAGCGCACCGCGGGCTCGCCGTCGTAGCGAATCTGCGGTGTGTTGTTGGCGTCGGTTTCGACCCAGCTCGACTTGTACGGAAACATGCCCTTGTTCAACAACTCCGCGCCGTAGAGCGGCACCGTATCCGAATAGCACAACTCGTAATAGGCGCGCTGGTTGTCCCAGTTGGCGACGCGCATATCTCCAGTCCCGGTGCCGCTGCTCTGCAGGCACGCCGCCTTCGTCGACCAGCCCAGCGCCATGAACACCAGCGCAACCACAAACATCACCCGCAGCGGCGTCATCAACCGGGCGCGGCCAATCAGCGCGTGCCGGCCCACCGGTCCGCCGATGACATCGGCCAGGGCAGCGCCCAAAGAGTCGGTGTGGCTGGGGCAATCGCGATTGCCGGCGCTCCGCAGATCGTCCGCCAGCGGCCGCGGTGAAATGGTGGCGCTCTCCTGCTGAGCGCCGGTCACGGTGGCGGTTGGCCGAATGGCGGGGCTTGGGGGCCGCCCGGTGGGACGCCTGGTGCGCCGGGCGGGGGCGGCGGGGCCGCGGTGATCGTCGTGGGCGGTCCGACCGGGATGGTGATGCCCGGTGCTACCTCGATCGTGGGCTGGATGACGGTCTCCGACGGCGGCGGAGGCGGGAGCGCCACGGGTACACCCGCGTAGCCGCCGATCTCGGCCGGCTTGGGGAAGGTCTCGTTGGAAGTGCCCTTCAGCGCACCGTCCATCGTCGACTTCCAGATATCTGAAGGCAGACCCGAGCCGTAAACCTCTGCGCCCGAAGCGGTTACCAGCGGCACATTGTCTGGGACGGTCCCCACCCACACCGCCGTCGACAACGACGGGGTGTATCCGACCATCCAGGCGTCCTTGTTGGCTTGAGTGTCGCCCAGCTGTACCGTGCCGGTCTTGGCTGCCGACGCCCGGCCGCCCGCCAAGTTGTGGCCACGCGAATAGCCGGCGATCGGTTGCATGGCGGCGGTGGTGTTGTCCGCGACCGCCTTGTCGATGCGTTGGTCAGCGCCTTTGTCCGAGGTTCCGGCGTCGAAAAGCACTTGGCCATCGGCGTTGACGACCTTTTGCACCAGATGCGGCGGGTGGTAGACACCGGAAGCGGCCAACGTGGCGTACGCCGAGGCCATGTCGATGGGCCGAGTTTGATACTGCCCCAGCACAATCCCGTTGTTGGGTGGGCCGCCCTTGCCGTCCTCGGACAGCGTGTGGGCAACGCCGGGGAAACTCTTCGCGATGCCGGCCTGGAATGCGGCGTCGGCGACGGCCTGGGGTCCGTTCTTGAGTTTGAGCATCAGCCGGTAGTAGGCCGTGTTCAGCGACATCTTGAGCGCCTCGGCGATATTGCAGGTGCCGCAGTTCTCGCCGTCGACGTTGGTGATCTTGATGCCGTCGACCGTGAGCGGCGAGCTGTCGACCTGGTAACCCAAGCCGATGTTCTGCTCGAGGGCGGCAATCAACGCGAACACCTTGAACGACGAACCGGTCTGCAGCCCCGCCTGGGCGAAGTCGAACCCGTTGGCGTCCGCGCCGCCGTAGTACGCGCGGATCGCGCCGTTGTGCGGGTCGATGGACACGACGGCCGAGCGCATGTCGGGGTCTTGCCCGTCAAGGTATTTCGATACCGCCTTTTCCGCGGCCTGTTGGGCCTTGGGATCGATCGTGGTGGTGATCTGCAGACCCTGGGTGTTCAGAGTCTGCTCGTCGATGTTGAACAGCTCCATCAGCTCTTTGGTGACCTGACGTTCGATCAGGCCGCCCGGGCCGGTGGTCTGGTTCTGGGCACGCGCCTGATCGGGGGGCACGGTGTGTGGAAATACTTGTGCCGCACGATCGCTCGCCGGTAAGGCCTTGGTCTCCACCATGCCGTCGAGAACCCAGTTCCAGCGAGCCTCGGCGCCCTTGGGATCCACGGCCGGGTCCAGTGAGGACGGCCGACGAATCAGCGCCGCCAACAGGGCTCCCTCGGAGACGCTCAGCTGGCCGACGGGCTTGTCGAAATAAGCCTTGGACGCCGCCGAAATCCCGTAGGCGCCGCGGCCGAAGTAGATGATGTTCAAATAGGCCTGCAGCACCTCATCTTTGGACCACTCCCCCGACATCTTGGTGGCGATGACGAGTTCCTTGGCCTTTCGCATCAGGCCGGCGAACCCGTGCTGCGCGGAGCCGACGAGCGCGTTCTTCACGTATTGCTGCGTGATCGTCGACCCGCCCTGCAGATCGCCACTGCCGAATAGGTTGTTGCTCACCGCCCGCGCGAAGCCGGTGAAGTCGAACCCCGGGTTTGAATAGAAGTTGCGGTCCTCGGCGGCGATGACGGCCTGACGAACGTGCACGGGAACTTGGTTGATACTGACGTCGACCCGATTACCTTCGGGTGGAACGATTTTCGCGATCTCGGAACCGTCGCTGGCCAGGATGGTCGAGACCTGGTTGGTGCGGATATTGCCCGGCTTGGGAATATCGACGATGAAATACGCCATCGTGAAGGTGACGACCGGCAACAGCACCAGCACCACCGCGGCGAGGTAGACCGCGCGCCGGACCCATCGCCAGTTGATCTGCTCGATCCAGCTCCAGTCCACCCCCGAGCCGGGAGCGCGGTGGCCTGGCCCGTCGGGGCCGCCGGGACCGCCGGGCGGCCGCGGTGGAGGTGGCGGACCTTCCGGTGGGCGCCCGGAGAGCGGGCGGTCACGCCGCGGCGAGGCAGTCGACCGGCCGTCGAGCGCGGCCTTCACCTCCTCGATCGCATCCCGGGGCGGGGGTTTCGACGAAGGGCCGGCCAACGCGGCCTTGACCTCGTCGATAGAGTCCGGCCGGCGAGAAGACCGGTCGTCGACGACCGGAGGCAGGATTGTCGTTAACCGGTCGTCGGGCGGAACCCGGCGACGGGTGCCACCATCGGCGCGGTGGGCCGGACGGTCCGAATCGTCTGGACGGTCGGCATTGGCATCCTTGCTCATACGCTCAGTCGCGGACCCGCTCGGGTCATCGGACGACTGATCGTGGCGCCCTTCGTTATTCAATGGCCGTGCGGGCGTCGTTGCGTGCCGTCCGCGGACCGCGGGTCCCCTTGGGCGGGCGTTCCGCGCCGAGCACATACGACTTGACTAGGTGATTCCAACTGCAGGTCCGGCACACCTCAACCACGTGAACCGAGAACTCCGCGAACCGGGTCGCCAACAAGACCAGCTCTTCGGCCGTGCGCGCCGAACCCGAAACCGCGCCCAGGTGATCGCCGAACACCCACGACACCAGCGTCAGCTGCTCTTTTCGGCAGATCGGGCACATCACCTGGCTGGTTTTGCCGTGAAACTTCGCGGCGCGCAGCAGATAGGGGTTCGCATCACATACCTCGGACACACCCGTGCGGCCCGAGTACACCTCGGCCAGCAGTGAGCGCCGCCGGAGCGCGTAGTCCACTACCTGTCGCTGCAGTCGCACGTTGACCAGAGTACGTCGCCGTCGGCACCGCCGATACGCAACGACGGCTGTTATCGCCGCTGTGCCGCGGCAACCACTTGTGACTTCTACGATCGTCCCCATGGCGAAATGGCTGGGCGCACCACTCGGCGGCGGTGTGACAACCGCGACCCGGGCCAAAGACACTGACCGGCAAGAGACCTGTGCGGTGCTCGACAGCGCGCTGAGCGACGGCGAGCTGTCCGGCGAGGAACACCGCGAGCGGGTCAGCAAGGCCACCAATGCCGTGACGTTGGGCGACCTCAAGGTCCTCGTGTCGGATCTGCAAGGCGACAACACGCCAGCGCGGCTGCGCTCGGCAAAGCCGAAGATAGTGCCCAGCGCGCGGGGCATCGCGATCGCCGCGTTGGTGGTGTCGGTGCTATTCGGCATGGGCCTCGGCTGGGGTCTGTACGGGAACACCAGCTCGCCGCTGGACTTCACCAGCGACCCCGGCGCCAAGCCGGATGGCGTGTCCGCCGTGGTGCTGACCCCGCCGACGCAGCTGCATTCGCTCGGCGGACTCACCGGCCTAATCGAGCAGACGTGCAAACGATTCGGAAACGTCGTGGGCTACCGCCTGGTGATCTACCCGACCTACGCGATCCTCGACCGTCCGGACCCCTCCGACGACCGCCGGGTGCTGGCCTATGACTACCGCGGCGGCTGGGGTGACCCGACCAGCTCCGCCAGAAGTTCCGCCGACGGGCCGGTGGCGGTTGACCTGAGCAAATTCGACGTCACGGCGACGGTCGGCATCATGCGCGGGGCGCCGCAGACGCTGCATATGAAGCCGTCCGACGTCAAAACCATGTACTTGATCGTCGAGCCGGCCACCGATCCGACCGCGCCCGGCACGTTGTCGCTGTCGTTGCACGTCTCCGGCGACTACGGCGGGGGCTCAATCACCTTCTCCGGTGACGGCACCGTCCAACGGTTAGATCTGCCTTCCTAAAACTGCTGGTACAGAGTTTTTTCCCGGCCGAACCCGGGCAGATTTTGATGTGACTAATTGCATGCCAACACCAAGTTGTGTTGTGGCGAATATATCGAGACGATACAGTTACGCGAGGCGTCGAATCGTCGTAACAGATCATGCGAAGGAGGTGAGTCGATGCTGGAGCTCGCCATCCTGGGTCTCTTGATCGAATCGCCGATGCATGGTTACGAGTTGCGCAAACGTCTGACCGGCCTACTCGGCGCGTTCCGTGCGTTTTCGTACGGTTCGCTCTACCCAGCGCTGCGCCGCATGCAGGCGGATGGGTTGATCGCCGAGAACGCCGCGCCGGCCGGTACTCCGGTCCGGCGGGCCCGGCGGGTCTACGAGCTGACCGAAAAGGGTCGCCAGCGTTTCGGCGAGCTGGTGGCCGATACCGGTCCGCACAACTACACCGATGACGGCTTCGGGGTACACCTGGCGTTTTTCAATCGCACTCCGGCGGAGGCGCGGATGCGGATCCTCGAAGGTCGCCGCCGTCAGGTCGAGGAACGCCGCGAAGGTCTGCGCGACGCCGTGGCACGGGCCAGCAATTCTCTCGACCGCTACACGCGTCAGCTCCATCAACTCGGGCTCGAGTCCAGCGAGCGCGAAGTGAAGTGGCTCAACGAGCTCATCGCCGCCGAGCGTGCGGCACCCGGCCTCACCGAGCAGATATAGATCCCCCGCACGAACCCGCACTAAAAAACAGTCACCGCACATCAAGACATAGGTAATTGAGGTTAGGAGAACGCCCAATGAGTGAGAACAACGCGCCAGAGGCCTCGACCGAGGTACGGGTCGCCATTGTCGGCGTCGGTAACTGCGCGTCCTCGCTGGTTCAGGGCGTGCAGTACTACTACGACGCCGACGAGAACAGCACCGTGCCCGGCTTGATGCACGTGAAGTTCGGCCAGTACCACGTCAGAGACGTGAAGTTCGTGGCCGCGTTCGACGTGGACGCCAAGAAGGTCGGCTTTGACCTGTCGGAGGCGATCTTCGCGTCGGAGAACAACACCATCAAGATCGCCGACGTTCCGCCGACCAACGTGACAGTGCAGCGCGGCCCGACGCTCGATGGCATCGGCAAGTACTACGCCGACACCATCGAGGTGTCCGATGCCGACGCCGTCGACGTGGTCCAGGTGCTCAAGGAAGCCCAGGTGGACGTGCTGGTGTCCTACCTGCCCGTGGGCTCCGAAGAAGCCGACAAGTTCTATGCCCAGTGCGCGATCGACGCCGGCGTGGCGTTCGTCAACGCGCTGCCGGTGTTCATCGCGAGCGACCCGGTCTGGGCGAAGAAGTTCACCGACGCGGGCGTGCCGATCGTCGGTGACGACATCAAGAGCCAGGTCGGCGCCACGATCACCCACCGCGTCATGGCCAAGCTGTTCGAGGACCGCGGTGTGCAGCTCGACCGCACCATGCAGCTCAACGTGGGCGGCAACATGGACTTCCTCAACATGCTCGAGCGGTCGCGCCTCGAGTCGAAGAAGATCTCCAAGACCCAGGCCGTCACGTCGAACCTGCAGAAGGAATTCAACACCAAGGACGTGCACATCGGCCCGTCCGATCACGTCGGCTGGCTCGACGACCGTAAGTGGGCCTATGTGCGACTGGAAGGCCGCGCGTTCGGCGACGTGCCGCTGAACCTGGAGTACAAGCTCGAGGTCTGGGACTCGCCGAACTCTGCCGGCGTCATCATCGACGCGGTGCGGGCGGCGAAGATCGCCAAGGATCGCGGCGTCGGCGGCCCGGTGGCCGCGGCTTCGGCCTACCTGATGAAGAGCCCGCCGAAGCAGCTGCCCGACGATATTGCGCGCACCCAGCTCGAACAGTTCATCGCCGAGGGTTAGTACCGCAAGTCATCGACAGTGGGGTCGGGTCGCTTGGTGCGGCTCGGCCCCACAGTCGTTTTCGCGTGCACTGACGGTTTCGGGTGTGCGCTGATGGTTGAAATATCCCGCTATTCGCGCCCTGGCCGCGCAGTCGAAGCCAGGACAGCACACTCAATTCGCCGACATGGTTGCCATTCGTGCTGTGCAGTCGCTTAGCATTACCGACGGAACCCACAGCACCCCGCCATCGACGAATCAGGCCGCGAATCACTGATGAGAGTTCAGCCCGCCGCGTTCTTGCGAACGACCCTTCCCCTCGACTTGTCGCGCCTCGCCGAGCTCGACGGCGGGCGCTACCACTCGATCTGGCTGCCCGACCACATGGTCAGCTTCTGGCCGGACTCGATCTGGACTCCCGAATTCACCGACCTGGCCACCGCGTCGCCGTCGCCGCATCGCCATCTCGACGGCCTGTCGGTAGCGGCCGCGGCGGCCGTGCTGACCGAGCGGGTTCCGCTGGTGAGCGCGGTGGTCGACACCGTGCGGCGCCACCCCTCCCTGCTCGCCCAGACCGCGCTGACGATCGACCATCTCGCCAAGGGGCGTTTCATCCTCGGCCTGGGCAGCGGCGAGAGCGAGAACACCCTGCCGTACGGCTTCGACTTTTCACGACCGGTCAGCCGTTTCGAGGAAGCGCTGACGGTGATCCGCCTGCTCTGGGACAGCGACGGGCCGGTCGACTTCGAGGGGCAGTTCTACAGACTGCACCACGCGCGCCTGGACACCGAGCCGTACGGAGGGAACCCGCCGCAGATCTGGATCGGCGCCAGCGGCCCACGCATGCTCGACATCGCCGGCCGCCACGCCGACGGGTGGTGGCCCGCCGGGGCCTGGACCCCGGAGCATTACGCCGAGATGCTCTCGGCCGTAAGGGTCTGCGCCGAGCACGCCGGCCGCGATCCTCTGGCGATCACGCCGGGTTTTATGCAGATATGCCTGATCGGTGCGAACGAAGGCGCCCTGGCCGAGATCCTGCAGGCGCCGCTGGTCAAGGCGTTTCTGCTGCAGGTTTCGGCAGAGACATTGCGCGGCTTCGGGTTTGACCACCCGATGGGCGAGAGTTGGCGTGGGTTCCAAGACATCGACCCCGCGGTGCTCACGCGTGAGCGGATCACAGCGTTCCTGGCCAACGTGCAGCCCGAGATGCTGCTGGCCGTCGTGCCGCATGGAACCCCCCGAGAGGTCGCCAAGATCATCCAGACCTACGTGGACGCGGGTTTGCGGGTGCCCAAGATTCTCGACTACGGCGCCATGGCCGGCCTGACGTACGCCGGGTCTTCGGCGACGAATGTCCATGCGGCAGAGGATGACTGATGCGGCTGTGCGGAGATCTGTCGTGAGCACTCAATTGGATGCCGCTGAGTTACTGCACGCCGCGCAAGCAGAAACCGGGTTGCGCGACTACGGCGACCCCACGCTGCCGGAACGCTTCGCCGTCGCTGCCGACCATCTGAACGGCCTCGGTATGGACGCCGACGGAACCCGCGAAGCGGCACAGGTGTGCCGATGGTTGCTGACGTCGCGCCTGGAATTCATCGAGGACCGCCACCGCTACCCGATCGGCGACGAAATAGTCGAGGCACCGATGTTCGTGACCGGCGAACCGCGTTCCGGCACAACCCTGATGCACGCGCTGATGTCGGTTGATCCGCATGCGCGGGCGCTGCGCTTCTGGGAAGTGATGTACCCGTCACCGCCGCCGGGTCTGGCCGGCCCCGATGACCCCCGACGCGAGCAGGCCGACGCGGATTGGCGCGAGATCAACGGGAAAATGCCCAAATGGCTGCACAGCCATCCCTACAACGACATGCTCGGCAACGGCTTACCCGAAGACGAGCGCACCTGGGCGTTCGACTTCCGGGTCATGACCCCGACGGCCTGGCGGCGGGTGCGGATGCAGTCGCTGGTCGGCGGTCTGGCCACCGACCCGGCGGCCCAGTACCGACTGCACAAGGCCATGCTGCAACAGCTGCAATACGATCGGCCACGAAAATACTGGGTGCTGAAGGGTTTTCACGGATTCCGGCTCAAAGAAATGTTCGAGACCTACCCCGACGCCACCCTGGTCTGGCTGCATCGCGACCCGGTAGGGGTCGCGGCGTCGCGCACCATGATGATGGCTGACATCATGGATGGCATCGTCGGTCCCGTCGACCTGCACGCCGAAGCAAAGAAGCACCTCGAAATGACCCGCGCCAGCATCGCCAACACGATGAGCAATCCGATCGTGGACGATCCGCGCATCCTGCATATCCGCTACACCGACTTCATCGCCGATCCGGTCGCGACGGTGCAGCGCTACTACCGGTTCGGCGGCCGCGAGGTCGCTCCGGAAGCCGAATCCGCGATGCGCACCTATCTGGCCGACAACCGCGGGGACCGATATGGCAAGTTCCGCTACTCCACTCAGCTGTTGATCGACATCGGGGAAGACCTCGATGCGCTGCACGCGGAATTCCGGCCATTCCGTGAGCGATTCGGTGTCGCGATCGAAAACCGCGGCTGACCGATGCCGGCCCACAAACGTCTTTCCGTCCACAACGTCACTTTCTACGGTGCGCCACTGGCCGAGCTGGAACAACTCTGGGCGACACTGGGCGTATCGAGGTTGAGCATCCTGGACAGCCAGCTACTCGATCCCGATTTTCCAAAGCTGCTGCAGCGCAACGACTACACCGTGGAGGCGGTCTACCATCTGTTCGCCGGCGGGCGGCTGACCAGCGACCCGCAGCGCGCGCGAGATGCGCTGCTGCCGGTGATCGACGCCGCTGCCCGCGCGGGAGCGCGGATGGTCTACCTGCTCACCGGCGGCCGGGACACTCTCACCTGGGGACAGGCCGCCGACCGGTTCGCCACGATGATCGCCCCCTGCGTGGCGCACGCCAAGCAAGCCGGTGTCGCACTTGCGGTCGAGAACGCCTCCAGCCTGTATGCCGACATGCATCTCACCCACACCTTGCGCGACACCGTCACGCTGGCCGAGATGAGCGGGCTGGGTGTCTGCATCGACGTGTTCCACTGCTGGGCGGAAGGCGATTTCGAGGCGATGGTGCAGCGCGCCCTGCCGCGAGCCGAGCTCATCCAGCTCAGCGATTACGTACTGGGTGATCGTGCGCTGCCCGGCCGGGCGGTTCCCGGTGACGGCACGATCCCCATTGAAGGATTCGTCGCCCAAACTCTTGCGAGCGGCTACTCGCATGGGTTCGACTTGGAGCTGATCGGGCCCCGGATCGAGCAGGCTGTCCGGCACCCGCGGCACCGCACGATTTTTCAACGTCACCGTCCAGGGCGCGCGCATACCCGGTCCCGGCGTGTTGCACGAGCCCTTCGGCGACACCCCGGAGGCCAATCTGTTCGGCCGTCAACTCAGCGTCGACGACGACGGTGAATTCGAGATCTACATCGGTGGGCCCGAGCGTGGCCCCAACTGGCTGCCCACCACCGCGCAATCGCGAAAGCTATTCATCCGTCAGGGATTCGACGGTTGGGACGAACTTCCGGCGCAAATGCGAATCGAGCGGGTCGACATGGCCACCCCCAAACCGCTGCCTACCCCCGAGACCATGGTCGAGGCCGTCGAGTGGGCCGGGGATTTCGTGACCGGCCTGATGTCTGACTGGCCGGAGTTTCCGTTCACCTACGGCGGCGTGGACGCCGAGCATCCGAACACGTTTCCCCGAATCGGCACGTCCGAGGCTGACAGCAAGCGCGGCCGCGCCGCGGCCAACATGTACTGGGAACTGGCGGCCGACGAGGCGTTGATCGTCGAATTCGACGCCCACGACGGGCTGTGGATGTTCACCAACATGGGCGTCTTCTTCAACAGCATGGACTACCTCTACCGGCCGGTGAGCTACACGCCGAGCCGCACGAAAACCGACCGCGACGGTCGCATCCGTCTGGTCATGGCCCATCGTGATCCCAATGTCCACAACTGGCTGGACACCCAAGGCTTTTCGCGCGGGAACCTGACCTACCGCCACATGCTGGACGGCGAACCCGCGGCGCTGGACACCAGAGTGGTCAAACACGACGACGTCCTGCGCGCACTACCGCTGGAAACCGCCATGGTGAGCGCGGCCGAACGCAGCGCCGCGATGTCGGAGCGATTCAACGGCATTCGCCGTCGGTATGTCCTCTGAAGAGACGCCGGGAGTGCCGTGATTGAAATCAGCGGCTCGATCGCCGGCCGCGCTGGCGGGCGGTTGAACCTGAACTTTCTGCACTGCTTATGGTTTGGAGCATTCGGCTTGGATCCGAGCAGGATTCACGATTTGCGGAATAGGTGCGCATGCATCCGTGTTCGCCATTTACGTGACTGAACATGTCGAGTTAAGCCCCACAGATTGGGTACGCGAACAGACCGAACGGATTCTGGAGCAAGGCACGACCGACGGGGTCGAGATCTTGGATAGGCCCATCGTCTTGGTGACCACCACCGGAGCGAAGTCTGGCAAGCAGCGGTATGTACCCCTGATGCGCGTCGAAAAGGACGCGCGCTACCTCATGGTGGCGTCCAAGGGTGGTGATCCCGCGCACCCCTCGTGGTATTTCAACGTGAAGGCCAACCCCGCAGTGACGCTGCAGGATGGCAACAAGGTTGTCGCGCTGGTAGCGCGCGAGCTCGACGGGGCCGAGCGCGAGGAGTGGTGGCGGCGGGCGGTTGATGC
The DNA here is from genome assembly GCA_963712615.1 of uncultured Actinomycetota bacterium. Classification (GTDB taxonomy): domain Bacteria; phylum Actinomycetota; class Actinomycetes; order Mycobacteriales; family Mycobacteriaceae; genus Mycobacterium. Next base: position 3,661,689 of record CAVQIO010000002.1, on the reverse strand, counting down.
CTACCCGCCATATGCCGAATACCAGACCAAGACGACACGGCGGATCCCGCTCTTCGTCTTGGAATAGCCGAGCCCGACGCCCCACCAGAGCGGCGCATCAGCTCGCCGAGATTGCGCTCATCTCCGAGGACTCGACCCGTCCCGGACGGGGTGCGCCTCGCGCCGGTCGCGACAGAATTCGTAGTGTCATTGGTTATGACCGAGATCTCCGAAGGCGAACTGGCCGGGCTGTCCGAATTCTCGCTGCTGGCCGAGAACGCCGAGCAGGCCGGTGTCACGGGTCCGCTGCCTGAGGTGGAGCGGGTCGAGACCGACACGGCCAACGGCCGAATCAGCGCGCTGCGCTTTGGCCGCACTCCCCCGCGGATCGTGTTTCTGCATGGCGGCGGCCAAAACGCACACACCTGGGACACCGTCATCGTGGGCCTCGGCGAGCCGGCGCTGTCGGTGGACTTGCCCGGTCACGGCCACTCGGGCTGGCGCGAGGACGGTGACTACTCGCCGCGGAACAACGCCGACGCCGTCGCGCCCGTGCTCCGCGACCTCGCACCGGATGCCGAGCTCATCGTGGGCATGTCGTTGGGCGGGTTGACCGCGATCCGGTTGGGCGCGATAGCACCCGACCTGGTGCGCGAACTCGTTCTCGTCGACGTCACTCCGTCGGCGTTGCACCGGTATGCCGAGCTGACCACCGAGCAGCAGGGCACGGTGGCACTGGTCCAGGGCGAGCGGGAGTTCCCCAGCTTCCAGGCCATCCTTGACCTGACGGTTGCCGCGGCACCGCACCGCGAAGTCAAGGCGCTGCGCCGGGGCGTGTTCCACAACTCGCGCCGCCTCGATAACGGCAACTGGGCATGGCGCTACGACGCCATCCGCGTCGTGCCCGACTTCGGCGACCTGTGGAACGATGTCGACGGGTTGGCCGCGCCCGTCACACTGGTGCGCGGCGGCTCATCGCCCTTCGTCACCGACGACGATGCAGCCGAACTCGCCTCGCGTGCAACACATTTCCGCCAGACACATGTCGTCGAGAATTCCGGACACTCCGTACAAAGCGATCAGCCTCACGCGCTGATCGACCTGCTGAGCGGGGTACTCCGCGCGCGCTGAGAGTTTGCGGCTCCTACGGTGGTCGCATGACCTCAGCCGACCGTCCCGTTCGAATCGGTGTGCAACTGCAGCCGCAGCACGCCCCCCAGTACCGCCCCATCCGCGACGCCGTTCGCCGCTGCGAGGACATTGGGGTCGATGTCGCATTCACCTGGGACCATTTCTTCCCGCTCTACGGCCATCCCGACGGAGCGCATTTCGAATGCTGGACCGTCCTGGCGGCCTGGGCTGAGCAGACATCGCGTATCGAGTTCGGCGCCCTGGTGACGTGCAACTCCTATCGCAATCCGGAGCTACTGGCCGATATGGCGCGCACCGTCGACCACATTTCCGAGGGCCGGCTCATCCTGGGCATCGGATCGGGCTGGAAAGAAAAGGACTACGACGAGTACGGCTACGAATTCGGCACTGCGGGTAGCCGTCTCGACGACTTGGCGGCCGCGTTTCCCCGGATCACGTCGCGGCTGGCCAAGCTCAATCCCGCGCCGACCCGTGACATCCCGATATTGATCGGCGGCAAGGGTCCGCGGAAGACACTGCGACTGGTCGCCGAATACGGCGACATCTGGCACGGGTTCACCACCGTCGACACCTATCCGACCGCAGCCGCCGTGCTGGAAGAGCACTGCGCCACCGTCGGGCGGGACCCATCCACCATCGAGAGGTCAGCCGGCGTGGAGGACAACAGCGGTGTCCGCCGCGGCGAAGGCATCGACGGATTGATCGCCAATGCCGAAGGCCTTACCGCATTGGGAGTGACGCTGCTGACCATCGGAGTCAATGGTCCGGACTACGACCTCAGTTCGGCCGAGGCATTGTGCCGTTGGCGCGACAAGCGGTGGGCGGTCCAATTCGGGTTCGGGTCCAATTCATCTGCCAAAACCTCTTAACGAACGCGCGAAGTCATGAGAAACTTTCCTGCGCTGATCGCTGGAGCGGCAGAAAGAGATGCATGCCGAAGAAATATGGGGTTAAAGAAAAGGACCTGGTCGTCAACCACATCCTCAACCTGGTGCTGACCGGCAAACTGCGTAGCGGCGACCGGGTTGACCGCAACGAGATTGCCCTTGGCTTGGGAGTTAGTCGTGTCCCGATTCAGGAGGCACTGGTCCAACTCGAGCACGACGGCATCGTGTCGACCCGCTATCACCGGGGCGCGTTCATCGAGCGGTTCGATGAGGCCACTGTCCTCGAGCATCACGAACTCGACGGGTTACTCAACGGCGTCGCGTCGGCACGCGCCGCCACCAACCCGACACCGCGGATCCTGGGACAGCTCGACACCTTGATGCGTGCGCTGCGCACGGCGAAGGATTCCCGGCTCTTTTCCGAACTCACTGCCGAGTACCGACGCACCGTCAACGACGAGTACGCGGGCCCACGACTGCATTCCACGATCCGCGCCTCGCAGAATCTCATCCCCCACACGTTCTGGATGACCGACCAGAACAATCGCGACGACATGCTGCCGTACTACGAAGACGAGACGTCGGCGATCCAGCGGCGGGACCCGGAAGCCGCACGGGCGGCGTGCGTCGGCCGCTCCTACCTGATGGCGCAGACCATGCTGGCCGAACTGTTCCGGCGCAGGGTCTTCGCCGCACCCGACGACGCGCGCCAGGTTGTCTCGAGCCCTCTTGTGGGCGCCCTGCCGGGGTCGGATGCAATCTGCGGTAAGCCGTCGATGGCGCTCTAGATAGCGCAGTCATCGCGCCGAGTCGGCGTCCGGTCGATACCGTGACGGTGATGAATCCGTGCGAAAGCCCGCGCGCCAAGTGCGGCGCCAAGCTGTTCGGACTGTGCGCGACAATTCTGATCGTGTGCGGCCTGGTGCTGGCCGGACCCGCGCTCGCCGATGAAAATCAATGCGCGCCGGGCGGCTCTGAGAGCGCGGCCGCCTTGCCGAAAGACCTGAGCACCATAAGCGGCGTCGGCCAGGACGACGACCACACGACGCCGACCGTTGAGCCGCTCAGCGCGATCAACGTCGACGCGTTGGGCCTTGGGACGCCGGGCGTCCTGAACGTCGGCACCCTGTCGGATGCCCCGCCCTCCATCTGCGTCGACGCCACCGGCACCTTCACCGGTTTCGACAATCAGCTGCTGGTTGCCATCGCGAAAAAGCTGGGCCTGCAAGTCCGCTTCGCCAGCACGGATTTCTCCGCGCTACTGGCCCAGGTGGACTCCCGGCGTTTCGACGTCGGCTCGGCATCGGTGAAAGCCACCGCCGCGCGGCGTCGCACCGTCGGGTTCACCAACGGCTACGACTTCGGCTACTACGCGCTGATCGTGCCACCCGGTTCGCCGATCAAGAAGTTCGGTGATCTCGCCGAGGGCCAACGCATCGGAGTCGTTCAGGGCACCGTCGAGGAGTCCTACGTCGTCGACGACCTGCACCTGCAGCCGGTGAAGTATCCCGGCTTCGCCACCGTCTACGCCAATCTCAAGATGCGCCAGCTCGATGCCTGGGTGGCGCCGGCCGCGCTGGCGGCCAACGTGATGCGTCCGGGCGATCCGGCGGTGGTCGTCGCGAATGCATTCAGCCCCGGCGATTTCGTCGCCTATGCCGTTACGGACGATAACCCGCCGCTGATCGCTGCGCTGAACTCCGCGCTGGATGCCGTCATCGCGGACGGCACGTGGGCGAAGCTGTACTCCGACTGGGTCCCGCGACCGTTGCCACCCGGCTGGAAGCCCGGCTCTAAAGCCGCCCTGACTCCACACCTGCCGGACTTCGCCGCGATTGCGGCCAGCAACCACCACAAACCGGCGGGTCCGGCCGCCCCGAAATCCACACTCGCGCAATTGCGCGACCAGTTTTTGGACTGGGATCTGTACAAGCAGGCCATCCCCGCTTTGCTCATGACGGGCCTGCCCAACACGTTGATGTTGACGATCAGCGCCGGCGTCATCGGGCTGATGTTCGGCATGGTGCTCGCCATGGCCGGGATGTCGCAGTCACGCTGGCTGCGCTGGCCCGCGCGGGTCTATACCGATATCTTCCGCGGTCTTCCTGAAGTGGTGATCATCCTCATCCTCGGAATGGGCGTCGGACCGCTGGTGGGCGGACTGACGAACAACAATCCCTATCCGTTGGGCATCGCCGCACTGGGGTTGATGGCCGCCGCTTACATCGGCGAGATTTTGCGCTCCGGGATCCAAAGTGTCGACGCCGGTCAACTGGAAGCCTCGCGCGCGCTGGGATTCAGTTATTCGGCCGCGATGCGGCTGGTGGTGGTGCCGCAGGGCATCCGGCGTGTGCTCCCGGCGCTGGTAAATCAATTCATCGCGTTGTTGAAGGGCTCCGCGCTGGTGTACTTCCTGGGCCTGGTCGCCCAGCAGCGAGAGCTGTTTCAGGTGGGCCGCGACCTCAACGCGCAAACCGGCAACTTGTCGCCGCTAGTGGCCGCGGGGCTCTTCTACCTGTTATTGACTGTCCCGTTAACGCATTTGGTGAACTACATCGACACAAGACTGCGCCGCGGCAATCCCACTGACGAGGCAGACGAATCTGCCACGATGGTCACCTCCACCCTCGGTCAGGGGATGATATGACCGACCACAACGTAGGGCGGGCGTCAGTATCGTTGGAAGCCAGAGATATTCATAAAACCCTCGGTGGAAACAAGGTGCTGCGCGGCGTTACTTTCGAAGCCCCCGCCGGAACGACGGTGGCCGTGATCGGGCCGTCAGGCTCTGGTAAGTCGACACTGCTGCGCGCCCTGAATCGCCTACACGAGCCCGACAGTGGCGACATCCTGCTCGACGGACGGTCGGTGCTGGACGACGATCCCGACGAGCTCCGACAGCGCATCGGCATGGTTTTCCAGAACTACAACCTGTTCCCGCATCTCAGCATCCTCAAGAACGTCGCGCTGGGGCCTCGCAAGTTACGCGGGCTGTCCGCGGACGCGGCCAACGAGCTGGCGCTGACACAGCTGGAACGAGTTGGCCTGAAGCACAAGGCCGGTGCCCGCCCGGCAATGTTGTCCGGAGGCCAACAACAACGTGTTGCGATCGCCCGCGCGCTGGCCATGGCGCCTCAGGTGATGTTCTTCGACGAGGCCACCTCCGCACTGGATCCGGAGATGGTCAAGGGCGCTCTGCAGCTCATCGCCGACCTCGGCGCCGGCGGGATGACGATGATTGTGGTCACGCATGAAATGGGTTTCGCCCAGTCGGCATCGGACACCGTCGTATTCATGGATAACGGCAAGGTCGTGGAATCCGGGCCGCCAGAGCAGCTTTTCGAGGCCGCTAAGACCGAGCGCCTGCAGCGGTTCCTGTCGCAAGTGCTTTGATGGGCTAGAAATAGTCGCTGTAGCTACCTTGTACGGCACCCATATCGGGTTAGACTGCCGACTTATGGCGGACAGCGAATCCACCGCGCCCGAGGTAACCGAGCTTGCGGAAGGGTTGCACCGCGCCCTGTCCAAACTGTTTTCGATACTGCGCCGCGGCGACCCGAGCGGGGTGGTCGCCGGCGAATTGACCTTGGCGCAGCTGTCGATCCTGGTCACGCTGCTCGATCAAGGCCCCATCCGGATGACGGACCTGGCCGCACACGAACGGGTGCGGACCCCCACCACGACCGTGGCGATCCGCCGCCTGGAGAAGATCGGGCTGGTGAAGCGCTCTCGCGATCCGTCCGACCTGCGGGCCGTGCTGGTCGACATCACCCCGCGCGGGCGAGCCGTTCATGCCGAATCGCTCGCCAACCGGCGCGCCGCCCTGGCCGCGATGCTCAGCCAACTCCCCGAATCCGACCTGAACCTGCTGACGAAGGCACTGGCGCCACTGGAACGCCTGGCCTTGGGCGAACCGACGTCGGGCCCCGCGGGAGGAGAATCCCCCGCACGCAAGCGCGCCTGAAAGTACTGCTTTCCAACGGCATTGGTGCTGGCCGTAGACTGAAGCACATGCCAACCGCACTCATCACCGGTGCCGGCGGCGGTATCGGTTCCGCCATCGCGACAGCACTGTCCCCCACGCATACGTTGCTACTGGCCGGTCGGCCCTCCGACCGGCTCGATGCCGTCGCGGAGCGGCTCGGCGCCACCACCTTCCCACTGGACTTGACCGACATCGACGAGATCGAGGCCGCCTGTGAAATCGTGGACGAACTCGATGTGTTGGTGCACAACGCGGGATTGTCCCTCCCGGGCAGCGTCGCCGACTCACACGTCGACGAATGGCGTGCCACCTTCAACGTGAATGTCTTTGGCGCCGTGGCTCTTACGCTGGAGCTGTTACCAGCCCTGCGCAGCGCCCGCGGTCGCGTGGTGTTCATCAACTCGGGGACGGGACGTGTGGTGTCGCCGGGTATGGCGTCCTATTCGGCCAGCAAGTTCGCGTTGCGCGCGTTCGCCGATTCGCTGCGTGCCGACGAGCCGGACTTGCGGGTCACCACGATATTTCCGGGCCGCACCGACACCGAGATGCAGCGCGACCTCGTCGCGTTCGAGGGCGGCGAGTACGACGCCACCAACTTCTTGCGACCGGAAACCGTCGCGGCGGCGGTCGCCCAGGCGGTGGCTACCCCGCCCGATGGCCATCTGCACGAGCTAGTGCTGCGGCCGAGCCGGCAATAGCCGACGTTTACACCACCAGGTTGACCAGCCGGCCGGCAACCACGATCACCTTGCGAGGGGTGGCACCGGCCAAGAACGCCTGGACCTTTTCGTCATTGAGCGCGGCGGCCTTGAGCGTGTCGTCATCGGCGTCGGCGGCAACCACCACCCGTCCGCGCACCTTGCCGTTGACCTGCACCGGGTACTCGACGGTGTCGTCGACGAGGTAGGCGGGATCAACTTCCGGGAACGGGCCGTGCGCCAGCGAGGCGGTGTGCCCCAACCGCGACCACAGCTCCTCGGCCATATGCGGCGCCAGCGGTGCCAACATCAGCACCAGCGGCTCGACCGCTGCCCGAGGTACCGCGTCGCGATACCCTTTGGTGAGGTGGTTGGTGTACTCGATCATCTTGGCCGCCGCGGTGTTATTACGCAGGGCCGCATAGTCTTCCGCTACTCCAGCGATGGTGCGGTGCAGCGCGCGCAGCGTGCCGGTGTCCAGCTGCGCCGGCGCATCGTCCACCCGGATGTCGCCGTTGCTCTCATCTACCACCAGCCGCCACACTCGCTGCAGAAAGCGGTACGCGCCGACGACGTCCTTGGTAGCCCACGGCCGGGACGCCTCCAGCGGCCCCATCGACATCTCGTATACCCGCAAGGTGTCGGCACCGTAGTCATCGCAAATCTCATCGGGCGATATCGAATTCTTCAGGCTCTTACCGATTTTCCCGAATTCCTGGAAGACCTCGATCTCACCGTCGGGTCCTGGGTAGAAGAACCTGCCGTCACGTTCGATCACCTGCTCGGCTGCCACGTAGGAGCCGCGAGCGTCGGTGTAGGCGAAGGCCTGAATGTAGCCCTGGTTGACCAGCCTGCGGTAGGGCTCGCGGGAACTGACGTGACCCAGGTCGTACAACACCTTGTGCCAGAACCGGCAATAGAGCAGATGCAACACCGCGTGCTCGGCGCCGCCGACGTACAGGTCGACACCGCCGGGATCGTCCGGGCCGTGCTCGGCTGGTCGTGGACCCATCCAATAGGCTTCGTTTTCCTTGGCGCAGAACCGCTCTGAGTTGTGCGGGTCGGTGTAACGCAGTTCGTACCAGGAACTGGCGGCCCACTGCGGCATCACGTTGGTATCGCGCGAGTAGGGCCTCAACCCGTCGCCGAGATCCAGCTCGACGTGCACCCAGTCGGTGGCCTTGGCCAGCGGCGGCGACGGTTCACTCTCGGCGTCGTCCGGGTCGAAGGACACCGGCGCATAGTCCGCGATGTCGGGTAACTCGACCGGCAGGGCGGCCTCGTCCAGCGCATGCGCGCGGCCGTCGCTGTCGTAGACGATGGGGAACGGTTCACCCCAATATCGCTGACGCGCGAAAAGCCAGTCACGCAGCTTGAATTCGATACGGGACCGGCCCCGGCCCTCGGACTCCAGGCGCGCGGTGATCGCTTCCTTGGCCGCCGCCACATCCATTCCGTCGAGGTAACCGGAATTCACCAGCACGCCGTCGCCGGCGTATGCGGATTCCGAAATGTCGCCGCCGGCAATCACTTCCACGATCGGCAGTTCGAATGCGTTGGCAAAGTCCCAGTCACGCTGATCGTGGCCCGGCACTGCCATGATGGCGCCGGTGCCGTAGCCCGCCAACACGTAGTCGGCGATGAAGATCGGTACCGGTTTACCGTTGGCCGGGTTGGTCGCGCAGCTGCCTAAGAAGACGCCGGTTTTCTCCTTGCTCTCCTGACGCTCGAGGTCTGACTTCGCGCCGATCGCGCGCCGGTAGGCCGCGATGGCTTCGGCCGGTGTGGCGGCTCCGTACGTCCAACCGCGGTCGACACCGTCCGGCCAGGCGGTGGCGACCAGGTCGTCCACCAGCTCATGTTCGGGTGCCAGTACGAGATAGGTTGCGCCGAACAACGTGTCGGGGCGGGTGGTGAACACGTCGATATCGACGATCTCGCCGTGCGTCGTCGTCGCCGAGAACAACGCCTCTGCACCGGTGGAACGGCCAATCCAGTTGCGTTGCATGGCCTTGACCTGATCCGGCCAGTCCAGCACCTCGAGGTCGTCGAGCAGCCGGTCGGAGTAGGCGGTGATTCGCATCATCCACTGCCGCAACCGCTTCCGGAACACCGGGAAGTTGCCGCGGTCACTGCGCCCGTCGGAGGTGACCTCTTCGTTGGCCAGCACCGTGCCCAGCCCGGGGCACCAATTCACCATCGAGTCGGCCCGGTAGACCAGGCGGTGGCCGTCGATCACGTCGGACCGCTCCCCCGCCGACAGCGTCGCCCAGTCTCGGCCATCGTCAGGACGGCGGGCACCAGAGTCGAATTCGCCGACCAGCTCGGCGATCGGACGGGCCTTGCCGGCCGCGGTGTCGAACCACGCGTTGTAGATCTGCAGGAAGATCCATTGCGTCCACTTGTAGAACTCGACGTCGGTGGTCGAGAAGGTACGCCGACTGTCGTGACCAAGACCCAGTCGGCCCAGCTGCCGGCGGAAATTGACGATGTTCGCCTCGGTCCGGGTGCGGGGATGGGTGCCGGTTTGCACGGCGTACTGTTCTGCCGGCAATCCGAAAGCATCAAAACCCAAGGCGTGCAGGACGTTACGGCCCAGCATCCGGAAGTAACGGGCGTACACGTCGGTCGCGATGTAGCCCAGCGGATGTCCGACGTGCAGCCCGTCGCCCGACGGATACGGGAACATGTCCTGCACGAACAGCTTGGAGCCGGACGCCTTCAAGGCATCGGAACCGTCCGTCGGAGCCAGTGACCCGACCGGGTTGGGCACGTGGAATGTCCCAAGCCGCGCCCAGTTGTCCTGCCAGGTGCCCTCAATACGGCCGGCCAGTTCCGCGGTGTAACGGTATTGCGGTGCGTCGGACTCCGTCTGGGCACCCGCAGGGTTGCTCCGAGACGAGGTGGTCGGCGATTGGCTCACCTGAACAGCGTATAAGGACGGCATCCACGTGCCCGCCGGCCACAGGTTGGTAAAGGTTGCATTGCGCGCGGGTCAGGGGTTCATCCCAGCTCTATTTCGGACCTGTCCTGGGGTTTGACCTCTGGTTACAGTCAGCCTCTATACGTACGGATGCTGGTGGACAGCCATTCGGAAGGACCGACAGAGATGACTCAGATCGCCGCCCCCCGGCGCGTAATCGCAGGCGGTTTCGCCGCCAGTGTGATCGGGTTCGCCCTATTTTCGAGTGCGACGGCTTCGGCCGACCCGCTGGTTCCCGTGCCACCAGGTCCTATCGTCCCGGTGCCGGCGACGCAGTACATCCCGGCGGCTCCGAGTACGCCCAACAGCAACCGGTTCGTCCCCACCCCCCCGGCCGCAAATCCGTTCGCACCGCCGAGCCTGGCCTCCGCACCCGCGGCGCCTAACGCTGCCGCGGTGCCCAACGCTGCTGCGGCGCCTGGCACCGTTGCGGCGGCGCCGATGCCGCAGACGGTCACTCCCGCGGCCTCGGGAACGCTGCGCGACTACTTCCAGTCCAAGGGCGTCAAGCTAGAGCCGCAGAAGCCGCAGGAGTTCAAGGCACTCGACATCACGCTGCCCGTGCCTGCGCGCTGGACCCAGGTGCCCGACCCCAATGTGCCCGACGCGTTCGCAGTGATCGCCGACCGGCAAGGCAGCAGCGTCTACACATCAAACGCGCAGGTCGTAGTCTATAAACTGGTTGGCAACCTTGATCCCAGGGAAGCCATCTCGCACGGCTACGTCGACAGCCAAAAGCTGCTTGCCTGGCAGTCCACCAACGCCTCGATGGCCGATTTCGACGGTTTCCCCTCGTCGGTGATCGAGGGCACGTACCGCGAAGGCGACATGACGCTGAACACCTCGCGGCGTCACATCATCGCGACGTCGGGTCGCGACAAGTACCTGGTGTCGTTCTCGGTGACCACCGACCGAGCCGTGGCCGTCGCAGACGCGCCCGCCACCGACGCCATCATCAGCGGGTTCCGGGTGGCCGCACCCGGGGCCCCAGCCGTCCCCGCCCAGGCTCCCGCCGCGGTCCCCCCGCAGGTACCCACTACCGCGCCGGCCGCAGTTCCGGTGCAGGCGCCGGCCGCCGCGCCCGCCGCGGTTCCCGTGCAGGCTCCCGCTGCCGCGCCGGTCCAGCTTCCCGCGCAGACGGCCGTACCCAACCAGCTGCCCTCCCCGCAGCCCAGGCCCAACCTGTTGTCCCTCGTGCCAGGGCTGCCGCCCCTGCCGAACTTCAGTAACCTCGGCGCGCGCTAATTCGGCACCGACACAAACGCTGTGGAGCCCGGCGCGCGCATCGATGACCGGGCTCGTATTGTGAGGCCATGTTGATCGCGGGCGTGGTGTGCGTGTCTGCAGCAGTGGCTTCAGCCGGGTTCGGGACTTGGTCGCTGTCGCACAACAACACCGTCGATGCGACGCAACTGGCGCTGCGGGCCATGGCCCCGACACAGCTCGCGGCCGCGGTGATGCTGACCGCCGGCGGTGTGGTGGCACTGGCCGCATCCCCGCACACGGCTTTGGTGGTGCTGATCGTCTGCGTCGCCGGCTCGCTCGGCACGCTGGCCGCCGGCTCATGGCAGAGCGCGCGCTTCGCGTTGCGCCGGGAGGCAGCAGCACCTGGCTGCGCCGGCCAATGCGGCGCCTGCACCCAGGCGTGCCACTGACGAATTCTCGCCGACGCGACGTCGTGCGGTAAACCTCCATGCTGATGCGCCTGTCGACGATCCTCGATCCATTTCTGCTGGCATTAGCCGGAACCGTGGCGCTTGCCGCCGTCCTCCCCGCTCACGGCGCCGCCGCCGAAGTCGCGTCGATCGCCGCGAAGTCCGCGATCGCGCTGCTGTTCTTCCTGTACGGCGTCCGCCTGTCGCCGCAGCAGGCCTGGCACGGCGTCCGGCAATGGCGACTGCACCTGCTCGTGCTGGCCACCACGTTCGTGCTTTTCCCGCTGCTAGGGCTGGCCGCCCAGGCGTTGGTGCCCTCGGTACTGACGAGCGACCTCTACCACGGCGTGCTGTTTTTGTGTCTCGTCCCGTCGACTGTGCAGTCGTCCATCGCGTTCACTTCGATTGCGCGGGGCCATGTTTCCGCCGCCATCGTCAGCGCGACGTTGTCGAACATCCTGGGCATCGTGCTGACCCCGCTACTGGTGGTATTGCTGATGAACACCAGCGGCGCAATCCGGGTGGACAGTAGTTCGATCCGCGACATCGTGGTGCAGCTTTTGCTGCCGTTCGGCGCCGGCCAGCTCGCGCGACCATGGATCGCGGGGCTGATCGCCCGCTACGCGGCGCTGCTCAAAGTCGTCGACCGGGGGTCGATCCTGCTGGTTGTGTACACGGCGTTCTCGATGGGCGTGGTGCAGGGCATCTGGGTCAGTGTCGACGTGTGGCGATTGATCTTGGTGTCCCTTGTCGCGGCGGTACTGCTGGCCGTGGTGTTGGCCGTCGCCACCGTGATTGGCCGAGTGGCGCGACTCGACCGCGGCGATGCGATCGTGCTGCTGTTCTGCGGTTCGAAAAAGAGCCTGGCATCCGGGCTGCCGATGGCGCTGGTGTTTTTCCCCGCCGCCACCGTGGGCCTGACCATATTGCCGCTGATGATCTTCCACCAGATCCAACTCGTGGTGTGCGCGGTGATTGCCAGCAGGCTCGCACGGGACGCCGACGAGACGTCGTCGCAGTCAGCGACGGCGGAGGTGGGGGAGGAGGCCTAGTTTCGGCTGACGTCGATCGGGTGGGTGGCAAGCAGCGACAACGGCATCGGCTGCCGGCGCAGGACCTGCCCCCACAGGTCCTCCTCCCCCCCGGAGAGAACGTCAGATGGCAACGCCGACAACACAATCCAGTCGTCGCGTTCGATCTCACCCTCGAGCTGACCGATGGTCCAGCCCGAGTACCCCGCATAGATCCGGACACCCTCGATCAGCGGTGCCATCAGGTCGGGCTCGGCGTCCAGATCGACCATCACGATTCGACCGGCCACGTGCCGTAACCCGGGCACGCCTTGCGGATCGGCGCCGACCCGCAATGCCGCCAGGCACAGCGCCGCGTCGCGCTTCACCGGCCCACCGATGAACATCGTCTTCGGCTTGGCGGCGAGTTTGGCCCACTGCGGCAACACGTTGTAGACCGCGGTCTCGCTGGACCGGTTGAGCACCACGCCGAGCGTGCCGCCATCATTGTGCTCGACGATGTAGATAACGCTGCGGCGAAACGTCGGTTCGAGAAGGTCGGTGTTAGCGAGCAGCAAGGTACCCGCACGCACCCGCTGAGCAGCGGGCGCGATGTAATCTTCGGGATCTTCTGGCTGCGGCATCAATCCATCATCGCACTCCCGTAGCATCGCTCGGCACAAACAAACGCCGGCCGCAAATATTTGTACTGTTACTACGACGACGTCGAGTATGACGGCCCCTGTCCAGCTCAATCGTGGAAGTCGGTTCCGTGTTCCAAACCCGAATGCGATCGCGCGCATCCGTCGAACTCTGGCAATCGGTGCGCCGTATGCCAGATTTCTGGCGGCTGATTCAGCTGCGCATGGCGAGTCAATTCGGTGATGGGCTCTTTCAGGCGACTGTGGCCGGGGCGCTGCTGTTCAATCCGGACCGGGCGGCCGACCCGCTGTCGATCGCGCGCGCTTTCGCGGTGCTGTTCTTGCCCTATTCGCTGCTGGGACCGTTCGCCGGAGCGCTGATGGACCGCTGGGACCGCCGCTGGGTACTGGTCGGCGCCAACCTGAGCCGCCTGGTGCTGATCATCGCGATCGGCACGATTCTGGCGGTACGGGCCGGTGAGCTGCCGCTGTTGCTGGGGGCACTGCTCGCCAACGGCTTTTCGCGATTCGTGGCCTCCGGCCTCTCGGCATCGCTGCCGCACGTGGTGCCGCGTGAACAGGTGGTGACGATGAACTCGCTCGCCACCGCCGCGGGTGCGATCGCGGCCTTCTTCGGCGCCAACTTCATGCTGATACCCCGCTGGTTCGTCGGCGGTAGCGATCGGGGTGCTTCCGTCATCATCTTTTTGACCCTGATTCCGGTATCGGTCGCCTTGCTGCTATCCCTGCGGTTCGGACCCCGGGTGCTCGGGCCGGACGACACCAAGCGGGCGATCCACGGATCGGCCTTCTATGCGGTGATCACCGGATGGCTGCACGGCGCGCGCACGGTGGTGTCCACGCCAACGGTCGCTGCCGCCCTGTCCGGCTTGGCGTCACACCGGATGGTGGTGGGCATCAACTCACTGGTGATCCTGTTGTTGGTGCCTCACACCAAGAACCTGGCGGTCGGTGGCTTGGGTATCGCGCTGGTGTTCTTCGCCGCCTCGGGGCTGGGGTCCTTCCTGGCCACCCTGCTGACCCCGCCGGCGGTGCGCCGTTGGGGGCGCTACGCGGCGGTGAACGGTGCGCTGATCGCGGCCGCGTTGATCGAGGTGGCCGGGGCGACGCTAACGCTGCCGGTGATGGTGGCGTGCAGCTTCTTCCTCGGTGTAACCGGCCAGATGGTCAAGCTGTGCGCCGACTCGGCGATGCAGATGGATGTCGATGACGCCCTGCGCGGTCATGTGTTCGCGGTGCAGGACGCGCTGTTCTGGGTCTCGTTTATCGTCTCGATCACGGTGGCCGCGATGCTGATCCCCGCCGACGGGCAAGCGCCCGCATTCGTGATGTTCGGGTCGGCGCTGTACCTGGTCGGGCTCGTCGTGCACAGTGTCGTCGGCCGGCGTGGTCAGCCGGTGACTAGTCGCTAAGGAGGTCATGATGGCGGATCCCGGGCCGATGGTGGCCGACCTGCGTGCCGAAAGCGACGACCTCGACGCGCTGGTCGCGCCGCTCGCCGCGGCACGCTGGGCCGACGCGACGCCTTCGGTGGGCTGGACCGTTGCCCATCAGATCGGGCACCTGTTGTGGACCGATCGGGTCGCCCTGATCTCGGTCACCGACGAGGCGGGGTTCACCGCGGTGCTCGCCGCCGCGATGCAGGACCCTGTCGGCTTTGTCGACGCGGGCGCTGAAGAACTCGCGGCCATGCCGCCGCCCGAACTGCTGAGCGATTGGCGGGCCACCCGGGAGGGGTTGCACGAAGCGCTGCTCACCGCGGATGAGGCCCGGAAGTTGCCGTGGTTTGGGCCGCCGATGAGTCCGGCGTCAATGGCTACCGCGCGGTTGATGGAGACCTGGGCGCACGGGTTGGATGTCGCCGACGCGCTTGGCGTCAAACGGACACCTACCGAGCGACTGCACTCGATCGCGCATTTGGGCGTTCGCACCCGCGATTACGCGTTCGTGGTCAACGAGTTGGTGCCGCCGTCCGAGCCGTTTCTGGTCGAGCTGCGTTCACCCGGTGGCGACACCTGGTCGTGGGGTCCGGCGGATGCCGCGCAGCGGGTCAGCGGTACCGCCGAGGACTTCTGCTTTTTGGTCACCCAGCGGCGTCCGCTGAGCGCCCTCGACATCACCGCGCACGGTCCCGACGCGCAGCACTGGCTGGAGGTCGCCCAAGCCTTCGCCGGCCCGCCCGGCCCCGGGCGATGAGCGCGTAAGCGCGAGGAGAGCCGGGGCTATCCACTCGAGCCCCGGGCGATGAGCGCGTAAGCGCGAGGAGAGCCGGGGCTATCCACTCGAGCCCCGGGCGATGAGCGATAGGGAAGTCGCGACTGCTACGTCTGGTCGGACGGCTCGCCGCCGATAACGACTCGGGCGCGGGTCACGTCCTTGTCGGCCTGGCCTTCCTTGCCCTGTCCCAGCATGCCGGCCGGTGACATCGGCATCGCCGAGCCACCCATCCCGGTTCCCGTCGGGGAGGTGGGACCGCGCACTTCGGAGGCATTGAGCACGCCGGCGCGAAGGCTGGTCGGTCTGCCGCCGGTCTCCGGCTCAAAGCTGCTGGTCGGGCGGGTGTAACTGGTCAGGCCAGCGCCCGGGAAGCCACCACCCGCACCCACGCCGCCGCCTCCAGACGCGCCGCCAAGCGGACCGGTCGCCCCGGCCAGAAACGGCTCGGCGGCAGCGCCGGCCGCTCCGGCATTGCCTCCGCCCGCCGACGAAAACGCGCTCGTCATCGACTGGAGCAGCCCCTGCGGCATGCTGGCCATCCCCTGGAACGCATCCATCGGGGCCTTGACGACCTGCTGCAGCGGTTCCATCACGCCGGACATCATTTGCATCGGCGTCTGCATCAGGGAACTGAGCTGGCTGCCGCCCTCGGCGGGCGCCGCGGCTGCCTGCCCCGCACCCTGCGTCGCCTGGCTCGATAGCTGCGTGGCGCCGTTCATGCCCGCCTGGGCCGCCGCCTGTCCCACGGCCGAGGCCGCCGCCGCCGGGCCGGCAGGAGAAGCGCCCATCGGCGCGAAGGGCGGGGGAACGGCTAGGGCCGCGACGAGTGCGGCCAGCGCAGCCGAGTAGGTGCATCCGATGCTCGAGTTGTGCGGCCAGTGCTCGCCGTAGTACTCGCCATCTCGCTCGATCATGCCGCCAGTGTTTTGACCGAAGAAGTTGGTGTCGAACAATCCTTGCCATTCAAACCGGTTGGTCACCGACACCACTGACGGGATGACCGACGACCGCGCGATCATGAACGCCTCCACGGCGGCCGTGGTGACGCCGATCTTCTCCGCGGTCCAGCCCACCAGCGTTTGCAGTCCGGCATTGAGCCCGGTCGAGGTAACCATCGAAGCGAGTGCACCCACGCCCTGCCACTGCGCCGCCGTGGCAAGAGCATTGACGCTGGAAAGACCGGCCGCCAGTTCCTTGTTCGTGGTCTCGGTGATCCAGACCGCATTGTTGGCGATCACCGACGCCGGATTGCCCGCCTCGAAGATCGCAGCGATCCCCTCGGGGGGACCGTTGAATCTGGGGTCGGCCATATTGACTGCTTAAGTGGCGGTCGCGGCGGCGTTGGCTAGATCGACCGCGACGTTACTGACAGAAGCAAGGCCCTGTGCACCCGAGAAGGCGGACCGCTGCCCGGCGTGCTCGGACGCGGTCGCCAAGTAGGCCGCACCGGCCGCGTTCAGCGCGGCGGCGAACTCCACAGAATCGGCGTCCGGCGCCATCGGCAGCACGCCGGTCAGCGCTGCCGAGCCGGCAGCGGTCGTTGCTGACATTTCCTCGCTGATCGCGCCTTCTGTGGCCGACGACAAGTCAACGGCGCCCGGCACCATTCCAAAGATCCCAGTCATTTTGCCCTCCGTATTTCTCAATGCCCGGATGCATCCGGAGGGGTATACCCCCTTTGGCTGGCTCCCCACCAGGCAAGTTGTGCCCGCCGATAACACGCGGAATGGACCGATTCTATGGTGGCCGCTGGCAGGTGTCGATTCACCTTTTCTGCCGCCCCGCCCATACGCCGAAGATCGGCCTATTCCGGCGTTCCCACCAGCACACCTTCGATCGCTCCGTCGGTGGTGACGAGCAACCCACGCCCCGGCGGCAGTTGCTGAGCGCCCACCCTGCCGAACACCTTTACCATCGCCGGGTCGTTGTCCATGAATAGCGTCGGCGCCCGCGAACTGGTCATCTTTTGCAGGAATGGATTGGTCACGGAGATGCCCGCCCAGTTTCCGGGCAAGCGCGAGGCAATCACGTGCAGGCCGATTTCACGACTGCGTTCGATCAATCCCCACAGCGGCGCGCTGGCAGCAGCCTTGCCGATCGCACCGTGCGGACGGAGTTCCTGCTCGTCGTCGATCAGCAGGAATTGGTGCGGCCCGTCCCAGGTGCTCCGGGAAAGCAACTCCTCTTGGCTCAGACCCGAGGGCGGAAGACGGTCGCGCATCATCGCCGCCAATTCCTCGATCACGACATCGATATCGTCGGCGGTATAGGCGTACGCCCGCACGTGCGGTCCGCGAATCTTGCCGATCAGCGATGTCTTGGGATCGATGATGGTGATCTGCGCCTGCTCGGGACCAAACCGGCTCATCACCGCCTGTCCGAAGGCAGCCAGGGTCGTGGTCTTGCCGCACCCCTGGCGGCCCAGCACCAACATGTTGGGCGCCACCCGGGTCGGCAAATACGTTGGCTGCAAGGCGCTTTCGCCGATGGCGAAGGGAACGTTGAACGGGTCCGACGCGACATCGGTCTCCGCGAACGCGGCGATGATCTGGGCCAGCTCGATCCGTTCGGGCAGTCGCGCCAACTTCTCCAGCCGGCCGACACCGGTCACCTCGGCAAGGACGGCGCCGAGTTGCCGCGTCGTCACCCGTTCACCGGTGGCCGAGGTGATTTCCGGAACGCCGATCAGCAACTCGTGGCCCTCCCGGGTAACCCCGAACCCGGGCCGGTCCAGTGTGTTGCGGGCGGCCTTTCGCCGCTCGAGGCCTTCGCCCATCTGGGTTTCGTCGGGATTGCTCAGCCGCAGCTGGATACGCGCGTTCGACACGTTGACGAGCGCCTGCTTCTGCCCGACCAGCCACGCCGTGGCAGTAGTTGCGATGTGGATCCCGTAGGACAAGCCCTGGCGTGCGATCGTGACCAGGCGGTCTCCCATCACCGAGTCCTTGTCGTACAGGTCGCTGAAGTTGTCGACGACGAGGAAGACATCGCCGAACTTGTCGGCGGGATCGGTGCCGCCCTCGCACTCCGTCCCGAACCGCCGTTCGCGGAATTCGGAGATGTCGATTTGGTACTGCTTGAACGCCGCCTCACGCGCCAGGATCAGGCCCTCGATCGATGCGACGGTCCGCGACACGCCCTCGTTGTCCGTTTGGCTGACAACCGATGCCACGTGCGGCAGATCTTCGACCGGATACAGCGAAGCGCCGACGCAGAAAAACGTGACCCGCTCGGGCCGGTACATCAACGCCGCCGAAGTGATCAACGCCATCAGGGTCGTTGACTTGCCGCGCTGGGCGGTCGCCACCACCATGATGTTGTCCATCTCCGCGTCGATGGTGTACACCCGCTGTGCGTGTTCTTCCGGGATGTCGACCACCGCGACGGGCAACACCAGGCCCGGGTTCTGCCCATAGTCGACGTACCACGGCTTGCGCCGCCAGCTGGCCACCAGCACGTCCATCGGCTCGCTTACTTCCAAAGGCGGAAGCCAGATTTGGTGGGGTGGACGCGCGCTGTGGGCCATCAGCGACTCGCGGATGACAGTCGTTCGGTATCGGATTCGGCGGCGACCGGGGCCGCCGCTTCCTCGACCTCCGGTTCCGGCGGGGTATCGGCGACCACCGCGACGTCATGCTCGCGGGCGACCCGATGCCGGCCGTCCGCAGCTACGGCGTCGTCATCGTCATCGTCCGACACCTCGGCTGCGGGTTCCGCGGCAATTGCGGCGGCCTCATCTGCGTCCGGGGCTGATTCCGGTTCCGGTTCTGGTTCCGGCGAGCTGGTGACCACCGCGAGGTCACTCTCGGCCGGAGCGCGGTGCCGGCCCTCCGCAGCCTCGTCGTCATCGTCATCGACATCGACATCGTCGGAAACGCCAGCCGCCGGCTCCTCGGAAGCAACGACGGGCTCGTCGGCGACGGGCTCTGCCGCCCGGACGACCGGTATGACCTGTGTCTGATCGATCGTCGGCTCAGTGATATCGGGCGCTGCCGCCGGGACCGCAGGAATGATTTGGGTCTTGTCGAGCGCCGCCTCGTCGAATTCGGGCTCTACCGCCGGGACCGCGGGGATGACTTGCGTTTTTTCGATATCGATCCTGAATCGCGCGGCCACCTGCGCGCTATGCCGTCGCGCGCGAATCTGCGCCTTCATCATGTCCAATTGGCGAATCGTCGATTCGACTCGCCGCTCGGCGCGCGCGCGAGCATCGTCGATGACTCGGGTCTCTGCCGCGTGCCGCGCCGCATCAGCCAGGCCCGCTCGTTTGACGATCTTCAGCTCGTGGTTGGCGCTAGTCGTGATTCGCTGCAGATCGGTCCTGAGATACTCTGCGAGCGTGGCGGTTTCGTCGGTCACTGTCGACAGTTCGGCAGGCCAGAGCCCACCGATCACCCACGGGGTGCAATCGGTAGGAGAGCTGAAGGCCGGCGTCGACAATGACTCCCGGGGAGCTCTCCGAAGGCGCTGGCGCGCCGTCTTTCGACCGAAGACCGCCACCGGCTCAGACTACCGACATCTTGCGAACGCTCTTTACAGACGGTGAATTGTGCGGCCGTGCGGAGCTCGGTAGCGTGGGGCCATGGCTGATTCTGCGCTGCAGCAGCAACTCGACGAGGTCCGCGCTCTACTCGGCCGCGCACGAGAGTTGTTTGGAGCCAATCCTATTGAGCCACCGACAGATATCGCGCCGGATCCCGACGCCGCCAAAACTTGGCTGATCTAGACGTCCGCGAGCTTAATCCGCGCCGTCGCGGCGGCGCAGCTTATGCGCCAACAGCTTCTCGATCGCCGCATCGAGGTCGTTTGGCTTCGGTACCTCCCCCGACGGAGTGTGTCCGGCCGCGACGATCTCCTCCCGGACCTCCAGCAACGCTTTGAGCCACGACACATCCGCGGTCAACAGAATGCCCTGGGCCAGGGTCGCGGCGTCGGTGTCCATCGCCTCGTCGCTCAGCGCGACGCTGTGCATGTACCCGCCGCGACAGGAGCGGACCAGGATGTGCCCACTCGGGTGAACGGTGTCGAAGGCGGGATTGGCGTCTGTCATCGACCGCCGTCGACGATGCGGCCGAGTTCACCAGCCGCATCTTGGTCGTGTTGATCCCACGTTGTCGCCGAGACCGTCAGCTTGTGGGCCATATCGGCGTGGTCGTCGGCCTGCTGCTGGTAGCACTGGCGCCTGAGTTCGAGCAGTTCGCGTCCGGCGTCGCGAAGTTCGCTGAAGATGGGCCCCAGTGAGTCCAGGCTCTCTTGGATCGCGGCATGCGCCGACGGAATGGTGCGCAGGTAGTCGGAAGTCTCCTGGTGATGTGCAGCGGCTTCACGTAAGTGCGCGGGCACCACATGGATTCGATCTGCCATCCGCTGTCTCCTGTTCCTGCGCCGCCGGCCGGGCCGGCGAGTTCACTATTGTCGCGTCGTCGGCGTGGCCGCCGGCCGGGTCGGTGTCGGTGCGTCGGTCCTCGCGGGGGCGGTCGCGGCCGCCGCGGCCGGCGGATGCTCCCAGCCTAGAAAGCTCGGGCCGCTTACGGTGGCGATGTGCTGAATCTGGCCATCGAGCAAGGCCTTGCTATGGCCTAGAGCCAGCGCATGGCGATCGGTGAAAATCCCGATATCTCCGGGGGCGACCTGGATCGGGTCGATCGGACTGGCGACCGTGGTTCCCGGTGCGGGAATGGTGATTCCCTGCTGATGGAACGCATCCGGGATCGGCGCGCCGCCCACTGCCGCCTCGATGACCGCCGCCAACTGCGGGCTGGCAGCCGTCACCGTCTCACCATCGGGCAGGGTCACCGTTGTGGGACCCGCCGGCTGCGATTCAGTCGTTGACACGTCCTGATCGTGGTCGTCGCCGTCGTGTTTGTCCGGATCGTCCGATTCATCGGCGGGGTCCGCTTCCAGGTCGTCGAGACCCTGCAACGCCGGATCGGTTTCGCCGCCTTCTTGGCGCCCGGGAAGCGCAAATCCGCCCGGCGTACCCCAGCCGGCCATCGAACCCGGCCCGGGCGTCGACCCGAGACCAAAGTTGGGAATGCCCGGCAGCGCCGACGGCATCGCGGGTGCGGCCGCGCTCTCGGTCGGACTCTGCCCCGGATCCCCGGTCAGCAGGCCGGGATCGTCAGCGAGCAGCGGATCCAGTAACGGATCCCATCCGGCGTCGGCGGAGTCGGGCGTCTGTAGACCGGTGTCGCCCACGGGTGCGGCAACCGGCGCTACCGACGCACTCTCGCCGGCAACGCCCTGTCCGCTCTTCGCGGCGTCGTACAGCGATGTCCATGCGGCCATCAGTGCTGATTTCGAGGTGTCGTCCAGGCTGGCGTTCACGACCACCGCACGGATGTCTCGAAGCTTGCCGATGAGGAACCGCTGGAAGTCACGGGCTCCTGCCGGAGTGTCCAAGTCCGATCGGTTGTGCACGGCGGCCTCGGTCTCGCGCTGCAACGCGCTGAGCGCTTCTGCACCTTCGACAGTCTTCAAGTGTGCGTTCATGATCGCTGAAATCACTTGCAGGTCGAGCTGAGAACTCGCCGAATTCTGGTGTGCCAGAGCGGCCTCAGCTCCTGCTATGGCTTCGGCAGCGGCCCCTGCTCTCGATCCGACGCCCCGTCGGGTGGGGCCGATGTCCATCGAGTCGGCGGGCCACCGGGGGCCGCGGCGGGGTCGAAGACGTCCGGGTGTTGTTGACGCATCTTGGCCAGGATCGTGTCGAGTTGTTCCGGACGTGTCGTGGGGGTGACCACCGCGGCCAGCTCTGCCGGCGCCAGCCCGCTCTGCCACGCGTTCGGATCGCCGGTGCGGTCGCGCACGATTTTGACCGTGGCCAGCAGCTCGTCATATGTCGACATCGGGCTAGGCAAACGGCGCTGCGCCCGAGTGCGGGCAGTGTCGCGACCCCTCCATGCCCGGTGACAGTACTTAGGCGGGCTGCTGCCGACAATTCACCGCGACACGACTGTGGATGAACATCGCCGACAGCGTCTCGCTAGCCCGCCGATACGGCGTACTCTCCCCGCAAGCGTTCCAGCACAGCTGTTTTCGCGCGGTCGAACTCGTGCGCATCCGCCACGACCGCCGCGATCTCACGCTGCTTGGCAACCAGAAACTTCTGAAACTCCCTCGCGCCCATGGGGGTATCGACGGCCAGGCTCGCCTGCTGCGGAACAGCGCGATCGATCTCGTCGGCGATCGCGTCCAGACGCCTGATGCTCTCCCGCATCGCGGCATGTGCGCTGGCGAGAACGTCCGTCAGCACCCGGTCGGCCTCGGCGACCGTGCCGTGCCGGGTCGCCAGTGCCGACTGCCGCGCCTGAATGGCGCCTAACGAAGGTGCGGCTTGTTCCGACATGCGTTCAACCTAATCATCGAGCCCACTTCTCATATCGGCCGCCGGATCGCGACATAGTTTCCCAGCCGGCTGATCCGAACCGGAGCACCCGAATAGGGCGCTTCGATGACGAGATTGTTGCCGATGGCCATC
This sequence comes from uncultured Actinomycetota bacterium, assembly GCA_963712615.1. Classification (GTDB taxonomy): domain Bacteria; phylum Actinomycetota; class Actinomycetes; order Mycobacteriales; family Mycobacteriaceae; genus Mycobacterium. The sequence continues at coordinate 3,638,981 of CAVQIO010000002.1, read as the reverse complement.
TGCACGTGCCCGGTGTGCGGAAAGACGAGATCGCCGGGCCTGACTTGCGAGCGGGGCACCGGGATCCCGTCGTTGATCTGCTGATAGGTGGTGCGATCCAGATGGATACCGGCCTGCGCATAAGACCACTGGACCAGCCCGGAGCAGTCGAATTGATCGGGGCCAGTCGCGCCCCAGACGTAGGGGCGACCCAGTCGGGATAGCGCCGCGCGCACCGCAATTCCGGCACGGCCGCTCGGCGACGGCAACCGCAGTCCTGCCATTCCCGGGCGGCGATGGTGCAGCGTCCGGTAGCGCAGTGCCCGCAGCACCATCGAATGCCGTCGTGCGCGTAAGCGGGCGGCCAACACGTGTGCCCGTTGTGCGCGGAGCCTCGCGACTCGACGACGCATGGCCTCGCGCTGGGCCATCGGCGTCATTGGCCCAACGGGGGCATCAGCGCGGGCCTCGGCGAGGACGTTCTTGGTCAGCTCATGAGCCTGGGCCCGATCGTGGTGGGCGGCGGCGATGACACCCGCCGCGGCGACATCCGTGCGCGCTGCCGAGCGCAGCGCTTCGTGGCTGCGGTGCACCCGGGATTGGTAGCCCTGCGGTCCAGCACTGGTATTCAGCGCCGGGTTTGGGCTCAGCACGGAACGATTGGGCACGTCCAGCGTTGGCGTCCGAGTGCTCCCGGCGAACAACTGATGAGCGCGGCGCAACGCCTCGATATCGCTTTCGGTCATCGGTCCCCCTCGCCGCTGCCCTGATCTGTACTGCCTTGGCTCGCCGGCCCCGCCGTGTCGGCGAACTCGCGAACGCGGGGGAGTACTCCCGCGGGGATCACCCCGCGGTTGCGGATGTCCCACATTTCGTCACTGCTCACACCGAGCAGCGCCGCGATGATCGCGTCGGGTAACGGGGACTGCGCGCAGGCCCAGTCGAACCGCGCGCTCAAGCTGTTGGGCATGCGCTTCAGCAGAGCGCCGCGGGTGTCCTCGAGGGCATGGAGATGCTCCATTAGCCGGTTCGTCGAGTCGGCGCCGGCGTTCACGGCCACGCGCCATGAACTGGCGGCCAGCATCTCTGCCTTCACGCATTGCGCGATCACAGAGAGAATATACGTCTCATATTCGTTTGATGTCGTCGCCGGCAGCCGATCGATGACGGATTTGAGGGCATCGAGTTGGGCTTCGGCATAGCCTTCCAGCACGTCGGTGTCACTGTGACGGTCGACCACCACCGCCCCGGCGCGTGGCGGGGACATCGTTTCTGGGGGGCGCGCGGCAATCAATCGGGCCAGCTCGGCATCCGGGTCGGCGGCCACCAACAGCCGCGAATAGGTGCCGGGCGGCAGGCCCAGGCCGTTTTCAACCTTCTGAACGGTACTTTTGTGCGGCTTGCGGGCGCCGCGCTCCAGATAACTCAAGCCCATGATGCTGACGCCGGTTGCGGCAGCAAGCTCCGCTAGGGACCAGTCGTGCGACTCGCGCAATGCACGGATGGCCGCACCTGCCGATTCACGGCTCACCGCGGTCTCCGGCCATGGGCCGGATATTACACAGCCCCGCCGCTATCGCTATATATGTATACGTTTTTATCTCGTTTCTCTTGCGCGAGGTCCGTTGTTGTGTATACGCTTTTGCCTACGTTCCATCCCAGACAAGGAGGCCGACATGGGACACCCCTGCACAACCGACCCGGAACTGTGGTTCGGCTACCCCGACGACGACAGCGGCGACGGCGCGGCAAAGGCGCGTGCCTACGAGCGGTCGGCCACCGAGGCGCGGATCCAATGCCTACGCCGCTGCCCGTTGGCACAACAGCGTCGATGCGCCCAGTACGCCATCGCGCATCGCGAGGAGTACGGCGTCTGGGCCGGCGTCAAACTTCCCGGCGGCCAGTACCGCAAGCGCGACCAGCTTGCTCGAGCCCACGACGTCCTGCGACGCATCGCCGCCGGGGAGATCAACTCCCGGCAGCTACCCGAGAACGCGACGCTGTTGGCACGCAGCGAGCACGCGACGATAACGATGCCCGCGGTGGTGTTGCACCTGCCGACCGCACAGGTTGGGCCACGTTCGGCAGCCTGACCCGTGCCGGGCAGCGTGAACGTTTGTTCACCCAGTCGACGGGGTAGTCGGTCGCGGCGGGACATCAGACCGTCGACCCAGAGGCCCATTCATGACGTTCGACCTGACACCAACGGCAGCACAGCACGACCTTGCCCGGCGCACCCACGAATTCGCGGAGTCGGTGATACGTCCGGTCGCGCTCGACTACGACCAGCGGCAGGAATTTCCGTGGCCGGTCCTCGAGGAGGCCGCCGAGCGCGGCTTCTATAGCCCGTTGTTCTACCGCGATCTCATCGGCGATCCCACCGGCTTGTCGCTGCCGATGTTCATGGAAGAGCTGTTCTGGGGCTGTGCCGGAATCGGTTTGGCGATTGTGATGCCGGCGCTGGCGCTCTCAGCGATCGGTCAGTCCGCCTCCCCGGAGCAGATGCTGCAGTGGGCACCCGAATGTTTCGGTACCCCAGGTGATCTCAAACTCGCCGCGCTGGCGATTTCCGAGCCCGAAGGTGGCAGTGACGTACGTAATCTGCGCACCACGGCCCGCCGCGACGGCGACGACTGGATCATCGACGGCCACAAGATGTGGATCGGTAACGGCGGTATCGCCAACGTGCACGTCGTCAACGCCGTCGTGGACGAGGAGCTCGGCCATCGCGGTCAGGCCCTATTCGTGGTGCCGGGCGGCACACCGGGGCTGGAACTGGTGCGCAAGCTTGACAAGCTGGGCTGCCGCGCGTCACACACCGCCGAGTTACGGTTCAACGGTATACGCGTTCCGGACGCTAATTTGCTTGGCGGACAAGACAAACTCGAACACAAACTCGCCAAGGCACGCGAACTGGTTGCGGGTGGACAGCGCTCCGGCTCGGCGACTCTGGGCACCTTCGCGCAGACCCGTCCGATGGTCGCAGCCCAGGCAATCGGCATCGCGCGCGCCGCATTGGAGTATGCGACGGCGTATGCCACCGAACGGGAAGCGTTCGGCGGACCGATCATCGACAACCAAGGCATCGCATTTCCGTTAGCCGACCTGGCCACGCAGATCGACGCGGCTCGGCTACTGACCTGGCGGGCCTCCTGGATGGCAGCCAACGAAGTCGCGTTCGAGCGGGGAGAGGGCTCGATGGCCAAACTCGCCGCCAGCGAGGTCGCCATCAAGGCCACCGAACGCGCCATCCAGACCATGGGCGGCTGGGGCTATATCACCGATCACCCCGTCGAGAAGTGGTACCGAGATGCCAAGCTGTACACCATCTTCGAGGGCACCAGCGAGATTCAGCGGATGGTCATCTCGAATGCGCTGGGCGCCACTGTAGGAACCCCGCCGCTGCATGTCGTGCTCGAGCCGTCCGGCGGACCGCTTAACCGCACCTTCGGCCGGGGCGCCCCGCTGCGGTCCCGCCCGGCCGACATGGCGCTCTCGGTGAAGGATCAAATCCCCCAACCGATCATGCAGGTGGCCATGCGGATGCTGCGGCCGCCGGGTAGGTAAGCGCGCGCGGTACGGTCGCGCTGTTACGCCCGCAACGAAGGGTGCACGGTGAGCAACCTGGAGACCGCGCCGGCCGAAGTCGCCTGCAGCGCCTCACGGGATTCGGGTATCGAGGTGCTGTCGCCGCGAGAAGTTCCGCTGGGCGGGCCGCAAGCTATCCGGGTGCAACGCACCCTGCCGCAGCGAAAGCGTTCGCTGATCGGTGCGTGGTGTTTTATCGACCACTACGGCCCCGTCACCGCGCGCATGGATGTTCCTCCTCATCCGCATACGGGATTACAAACGGTGAGCTGGCTGTTCAGTGGGGAGGTGGAACACCGTGACAGTGCTGGTGTGCACGCCCTGGTCCGTCCCGGCGAGTTGAATCTGATGACCGCGGGGCGGGGATTTGCCATTCCGAGGTATCGGTCGAGCCGGGCGCCGTCCTGCACGGAGTGCAGCTGGGGGTCGCACTGCCCGACGCCGATCGCGACACCGGCCGAGGCTTCGCGCACCATGTGCCCGACCCGGTCTCGCTTGGGCGCGGTCGCGCGAGTATTTCTCGGAGAGCTGGCCGGCACCCGGTCGCCGGTGCATACGTTCACGGCGCTGCTGGGCGCCCAGATCGATCTCGACCGCAAAGCTGAGCTGCACATCGACGTCAACCCGGCATTCGAACACGGTGTGCTCTGCGACTCGGGCACCGTTGCGCTCAGCGGAACGCCCCTTGCGGTCGCCGACCTCGGCTACCAAGGCCCGGGCCGCGCCGCGCTACACCTGCGCAATGTTGGGGATGGGCGGGCGCGGATAATGCTGTTGGGGGGCGCCCGTTCGCCGAAGAGCTGCTGATGTGGTGGAACTTCGTCGGGCGCAACCACGACGAGATCGTCCGTTATCGCCAGCTATGGGAAGACGCCGACGGGCGCTTCGGCGCCGTCGAGGGCTATCGGGGCCCAGTCACGCGACTGCCCGCCCCGCCGCTGCCGGCAACCCGGCTGCGACCACGATCTACACCGCACGGACCGAATAGAGAGCAATCCCTATGACAACCGATAAGACCGGTGCACCGACCACCGTCACCGAGGGACGCCAGACCTACATCATTGCCGTCGAAGGTCAGACCGTCGGCCACGCGGATTACGCGGACCGCGGCGAACAGCGTGTTTTCTACCACACGGTGGTCGATCCTGAGTACGGCGGACGCGGCCTGGCGACCATCCTGGTCGAGGAAGCGCTGAACGGGGCGCGCGACGCCGGCAAACGAATCGTGCCGGTGTGCTCGATGGTCGAGACGGTGCTCAAGAAGCATCCTGAATTCGACGAGGTCACCGACCCCGTCACCGCCGAGGTAAGGGGCTGGGCGCTGACCCAACCCAGCAGCTAGCGGACCTCTTGTCGACGACGACTCCAGCCGGCTTTACTGCGACGGGCGCCGATCGTCTGCCGACCTCATCGGGCAGCTAAACCTTCCCAGGAACCGCGAGTCCGGCTTGCGCATTCAGGAGATATCGCCTAATCACGTGGCATAACGTGTTCTAGCAGGACAGCTAGGTAAATTGGGTATTCCAGTACGCGTGCATCGGGGTTACATCGCGGGGTCCGGGACCTCCCAGCTAATTCACAGGTCTCCGTGAGCAAAATAGTTGACGCAGGCGGCCAGGCCCGACGAAGGCGTCGTATTCGTTTGCCGTTCACTATGGCGCCAGCACTGGGCCTGCTCGATCGGAGGGACTGATGGACTACGCGGTTCTGCCGCCGGAGATCAACTCTGCGCGCATCTATGCCGGACCTGGTTCCGGACCGATGCTGGCCGCTGCGTCGGCATGGGAAACACTCGCCGCCGAGCTGCATTCGACAGCAACCTCGTATCAGTCGGCAGTCGCTGAGCTGACCGATGGACCCTGGCTGGGCCCCGCCGCGGCAGCGATGGCTGCCGCGGCGGCCCCCTATGTGGCCTGGTTGAGAACCGCCGCCGAGCAGGCCGAGCAGACCGGCAACCGCGCTGTATTGGCGGCGGCTGCCTACGAAGCCGCGTTTGCGGAAACGGTGCCCCCGCCGGTGGTCGCCGGCAACCGCAGCCTGCTGGCTGCCCTGGTGGCCACGAACTTCTTCGGACAGAACACGTCGGCGATCGCGACTACCGAAGCGCAGTACGGCGAGATGTGGGCCCAGGACACCGGCGCCATGCAGACTTACGCAACCGAGTCGGCATCGGCCACATCGCTGACACCGTTCGAGTCGCCATCATCGAGCACCAGCGCCGACGGGTCCGCCAACCAAGCCGAGGCGGTCGCCCAAGCCACCGGCGTCTCCGCCGGCACCGCCCAACGGACCGTCCAGCAGACCTTCTCCGCGGTCCCTAACGCGCTGACCACCCTGGCGAGCCCGGATCTTGGTCTCCCGGGGTTTGGCGGGCGGGATCTGCTGGGCTTGCTCGCAGACTTGAGCGCGGTTTTCCTCGACCCGGAATTCGGGGCAACGAGCCTTGGCGTCGACACCGCGCTGGGGACCACGGCTCTTCCATACGACGTGGGCGGTTACTACACCGGTGTTCACACCGACGACATCGTTAGCGGCTGGGGGGGTGTACAACCGTGGCCCGGCAACGCACCGACGCCGCCGACGTCATTTCCGGTACTCACCAACCCCGCTTCGACGGTTACCGGTGGTTTCAACCAAGCGAATTCGATCGGACGGTTGTCGGTACCACCAGGATGGGCGGCCGCAGCCCCCGAATTGCGCGCCCTGACGACGGCGCTGCCGGCCGCGACCGTCGGCGCCGCCGCACAAGCCACCGGCTCCAGCGCGGGAAGCCTGTTCAGCCAGATGGCCTTGGCGAGCATGGCCGGACGCGCGATGGCCGGCACCTCCGGTGGTGGTGTCGCGGGACGCCAGGAGCGAACCGGAATACTCGGGCGCAAGCCGAAGGACTCACCGTCGGCTGAGGCGACCGAAATGCCGCAGATCCCGGTCGGTGGCCCGATCACCAGCATCGCCGCCGAGCTACGGGAGCTGGCCTCACTGCGGGACGCGGGCATCCTCACCCAAGACGAATTCGTCGACCAGAAGCAGCGCCTGCTTCCGCGCGATCCGTAGCGCCGCTAGGCGGAGTCCAAGTGCGCGCTGGCGTCGTGTAATCCGTCGCGGCGCAACGACATTGGAGTGGCGGCCTGAACATCGCCGCCGTCAACCACCGCCCGGGTGATCGGTGTCAACGCCTGGAACATCGCGTCCACCTCGTCATCGCTCAGCCCGTCGAGCGCCGACAGGCCAAGCGCGTCGGTGCTCGCTTCGACGTGGTCCTTCAGGTCCCGGCCGGGCGCGGTCAGCGCCCCGTCGTCGTTGAGCAGTCCGCGCTCGGCCAGCCGTTGTTCGTGGTGGTGCCACTCGGCGTCGTCGTAATCGCGGGTACGGGCGATGTAGTCCCGCGGGACGCGGTCCGCCGCGGCATGGAGCACGTTGGACTCTCGTCCCGAGATGCCGGCGGCGGTCAAGACCTCCACGTGGGCGTCGCCGCGGTGCTCGCGCAACAGCGTGGCGGCGTGCCACAGCGCGGCCAGCGGATTGTCCGGCCACGGAAGCGCCCGGTTGGCGGCGAATAGCGGTCGTCCGTCGACCGTCGCGTGACGCACCGCCTTTCCTGCCAATTCTGCTGCGGCACTGATGTTTTCATCTTCTTTCAAGCCGTAGCGGCGCAGCGCCGCGACCGCCGAGTCCTGGCGGGCTCGCAACGCGGCTTCCGGGCCGGCGATTTGCCATGCCGCCGGCAGCGCCTTGGCGACCCGTTGGGGGGCGAAGTTGTGGAAGATCGCGGTGACCACCTCCGGCGGCACCGTGCCCAGCGGCGCCGACCGGGCCGCGAAGTAGCCCATCCAACAGCCTCGGTAACCCAACTCGTCGAGTGCCGCCCGCGCCTCGGGCGCGAAGTATGTCACCGCATGCACCGGCTCGAATCGATCAAAGAAGCGTCGCGCCAGGTCTGGTTGTCTGCGCACGATTGCAGTTAACCACCGCCGGCGAGCGTGACCAATCTCGATTCGTTAATTGCAAGAAGGCATTCGGTACCTTGATGTCGGAGGAGGTTTCCGATGGCAAGGAGGCGAACTCCTTCTCCGAAACCCCGCCAAACAAAAAGGTCACGACCCCTCGTACAGTTCGTGACCTCAATGCCGGCAGTCCGTAGGACCGCTGTGGTGGGCGAAGGGGGACTTGAACCCCCACGTCCCGAAGGACACTGGCACCTGAAGCCAGCGCGTCTGCCATTCCGCCACTCGCCCGGGGAAAACGACCGCAGGAACATATCACTGTAGTGGCCGTTCGCCCTAACCGCGCCCGGGGGCGTCCGAGCCCATCCCGTACCGGACCGCCTCGCGCCAGGACCCGGCTTGACCTGCACGGATGAGATTCTCAGAATTCTCACGGTGACGCAGCGTCGCGGTGTCCCGATACCATGCTTGGGTGATGCGACACGCGGGCGGGACGTTTGCCTTGCGCCGGGCGATATACCGCGACAAGTGCGGGCAAGCGCGCGGGCATGGGTAGCCAAAAGGGGCTCGCCGCACGGATCGAGCGCAGACTTGAGTCGACCGTCGGCGACGCGTTTGCCCGAATGTTCGGCGGAGCGATTGTCCCCCAAGAGGTAGAGGCGCTGTTGCGCCGTGAAGCCGAAGACGGCGTCCGGCCGCTGCACGGAAATCGCCTTTTGGCGCCTAACGAATACGTCATTACCCTCGGTGTGCACGACTTCGAGAAGGTGGGCGCCGATCCTGATCTCACGTCGAGCGCTTTCGCTAGATACCTGGCCGACTATATCCATGAACAGGGGTGGGAAACGTATGGTGATGTCGTCGTTCGGTTCGAGCAATTGCCGAACCTGCATACCGGCCAGTTCCGCGCCCGCGGTGCTGTCAACCCCGATGTCGAGCCCCGCCCGACGGTCAACGATCACGCCCGGCCACAATCAGATCAGGCGTTCAGCGCAGAACCAGGAGTACCACCAATGAGTGACAACTCGAGCTACCACGGCGGTCAGGGGCAGGGGCGTCCCGGCGACGAGTACTACGACGAGCGTTATGGGCGTCCGCAGGACGACCAGCGCGCCGGTCAGGATCCGCAGGGCGGGCCCGATCCTCGCAGCGGATTTCCGCCGGAGCAGGGCGGATACCCACCCCCGGGGGGATACCCGCCGCCTCGCCAGCCCGACCAGGGTGGCTACCCGGACCCCGGGCACCAAGAGCAACGCGGCGGCTACCCCTCGCAGGGCGGCTACCCGGCCCAAGGCGGCTACCCCGACCAGGGGCAGGGCGGCTACCCGCCGTCGTATGAGCAGCGCCCGCCTGCTGGCAGCGGCTACGGCGGCCAGGGCTACGACCAAGGCGCGCAGGGTTACGACCAGGGCTACCGCCAGGGGGCCGGCGGCTACGCTCCTCCCGCCGGCGGTCAGCCCGGTGGTGGCCAGCCCGGTGGTGGCCAGCAGGGCTACGGCGCCGGCTACGGCGACTACGGGCGCGGGCCTGCGCGTCCCGAAGAGGGCGGCGGCTACCCGCCCCCAGGTGCGCCCGAACAGCAACGGCCGTCCTACCCCGAGCAGGCTGGCGGGTACGACCAGGGTTACCAGCAGGGCGCCCCGGGCTACGGCGGCCAGCAGGAGTACGGCGGCGGGGCCGGCGACTACACGCAATACGCCGAGAGCATTCCCCCCAGCGGCTACAGCCCCCCGAGCGGCGGTGGATACCCGGAGACGGCCCATCGCGACTACGAGTACGGCCAACAAGGCGAGTACGGGCAGCAGGGTGAGTACGGCCAGCCGGCCGGTGGCGGCTACGGCGGTTACAGCCAAGGCGGTTATGGGGCCGCCGGAACGGCGGTCACGCTGCAGCTCGATGACGGCAGCGGCCGGACTTACCAGCTGCGCGAAGGTTCCAACATCGTCGGTCGCGGACAAGACGCCCAGTTCCGCTTGCCGGACACCGGTGTGTCGCGACGCCACCTGGAAATCCGCTGGGATGGACAGGTCGCGCTGCTGTCGGACCTCAACTCCACCAACGGCACGACCGTGAACAACGCGCCGATACAAGAGTGGCAGTTGGCCGATGGTGACGTGATCCGTTTGGGCCACTCGGAGATCATCGTTCGGATCCACTGAACGCACCGGGCATAAGCTGCCGTGCTTCGCCGCGCGTCGAGCGACCTCCAAGTATCGTGACGTTGCTTGGTTTCACGAGGTGCGGCGCCAGGACGGAAAGGACGCCAGATGCAGGGACTGGTACTGCAGCTGACGCGTGCCGGATTTTTAATGTTGTTATGGGTATTCATCTGGTCCGTTCTACGAATCTTGAAGACTGACATCTACGCACCAACCGGTGCGGTCATGGTGCGTCGTGGCTTGGTATTGCGCGGCACGCTGCTGCCGTCCCGCCAGCGCCGCCATGCCGCCCGCTATCTGGTGGTGACCGAAGGGGCATTGGCAGGTGCGCGCATCACGCTCAGCGGACAGCCCGTGTTGATCGGGCGTGCCGACGATTCGACACTGGTACTGACCGACGACTACGCCTCGACGCGGCACGCCCGGCTATCTCAGCGCGGCTCGGAATGGTACGTCGAGGATCTAGGATCGACCAACGGTACTTACCTTGACAGGGCGAAGGTGACGACTGCGGTACGAGTTCCAATCGGAACGCCGGTTCGGATCGGCAAGACGGCAATCGAGTTGCGCCCGTGAGCCTGGTCTTGCGATATGCCGCCCGCAGCGATCGCGGCTTGGTGCGCGCCAACAACGAAGACTCGGTCTATGCCGGCGCTCGACTTCTTGCCCTTGCCGACGGCATGGGCGGCCACGCGGCCGGCGAGGTGGCGTCCCAGTTGGTGATTGCCGCATTGGCTCACCTCGACGACGACGAGCCCGGTGGCGACCTGCTCGCCAAGCTCGATGCCGCAGTGCGCTCCGGTAACGCGGCCATCGCCGCACAAGTGGAGATGGAGCCCGATCTCGAAGGGATGGGCACCACACTCACCGCAATCCTGTTCGCGGGCAACCGTCTTGGATTGGTGCACATCGGTGACTCGCGCGGCTATATGCTCCGCGACGGCGAGCTAACCCAGATCACCAAGGACGACACCTTCGTCCAAACCCTGGTGGACGAAGGACGGATCACGCGGGAAGAGGCGCACAGCCACCCGCAGCGATCGCTGATCATGCGGGCGCTGACCGGCCACGAGGTCGAGCCCACCTTGACCATGCGCGAAGCGCGCGCCGGCGATCGCTACCTGCTCTGCTCGGACGGGCTGTCCGATCCGGTGAGCGACGAGACCATCCACGAGGCCCTACAGATTCCCGACGTTGCCGAAAGCGCTTACCGTCTCATCGAATTGGCGTTGCGCGGCGGCGGCCCCGACAACGTGACGGTCGTGGTCGCCGATGTCGTCGACTATGACTACGGCCAGACCCAGCCGATTCTTGCCGGTGCGGTATCCGGTGAAGAAGACCAGCTGACGCTGCCCAACACCTCGGCGGGCCGGGCTTCCGCGATCGGCCCCCGCAAGGAGGCCGCCAAACGCGTTGTGCAACAAGAGGAGCCGGCTAGCCGACCCCGCTGGGCTTGGCGACGGATGTTCATTGTCGTCACGCTGGTGGTACTGCTGGCACTCGCGGGCCTGGCCATGGGACGAGCCATCATCCGCAGCAACTACTACGTCGCCGAATACAACGGCATGGTGTCGATCATGCGGGGAATTCAAGGGTCGCTGTTGGGCATGTCCCTGCATGAACCCTATTTGGTGGGCTGTCTGAACGTACGCAACGACTTATCGATCATCGGCTACAGCCAATCCGGCAGTCACCTCGACTGCCGGACGATGCAATTGCAGGACCTGCGCCCTGCCGCCCGCGCACAAGTGTCGGCCGGGCTTCCGGCCGGGACTCTCGATGAGGCCGAATCGCAGTTGAAGGAGTTGTCGGCCAACAACCTCCTGCCGCCCTGCCCACCGCCGCGCGCGACCTCGCCGCCCGGCTCACCGATCCCGGCGACCAGCGGGACAACGCCGCCGAGCGCCACCGCGCCCCCCACCCCTTCCATCGGCACCCCACCCAGCAGCACCGGCTCAAGCCCCACACCCGCAAGCACCCCTCCCGCAGCACCCGCGACTACGTCGCCCACAACCACTCCCCTGCAAGCGGGCACTACCTCCACCCAGACGGTGACGACTCTCCCGCCACTTCCACCTCAACCGGGCATCGACTGCCGGGCGGCTGCATGACCACACAGGTCCAACCGCCGGTCGCGGTTACGCCTCCGCTGCCTACTCGGCGCAACTCCGAGCTGCTGCTGTTGTGCTTCGCTGCCGCGATCACCGTCGCCGCGTTGCTGATCGTTGAGGCCAACCAGCAGCGCGGCCTGCGCTGGGACCTGACCGCCTACGGGCTGGTCTTCTTGGCCGTGTTCGGAAGTGCGCACCTGGCCATCCGGCGCTTCGCCCCCTACACCGATCCGCTGCTGCTGCCAATTGTGGCTCTGCTCAACGGACTTGGCCTGGTTATGATCCATCGGCTCGACCTTGTCGGTAATGAGCTCAGCGGTCGCCATCACCCCAGCGCAACCCAGCAACTGCTGTGGACCCTGGTCGGTGTTGCCGCGTTCGCGCTCGTGGTCACCTTCCTCAAAGATCACCGACAGCTCGCGCGCTACGGCTACATCTTCGGACTCACGGGTCTGGTCTTCTTGGCAATCCCCGCCATCCTGCCGACATCGCTGTCCGAGCAGAACGGCGCCAAGATCTGGATTCGCTTACCGGGCTTCTCAATTCAGCCCGCCGAGTTCTCCAAGATTCTGCTGCTGATCTTCTTCTCCGCGGTGCTGGTCGCCAAGCGCGGTCTGTTCACCAGCGTCGGTAAGCATTTGATGGGTATGACCCTGCCGCGTCCGCGAGACCTGGCACCGCTGTTGGCGGCGTGGGTGATCTCGATCGGTGTCATGGTCTTCGAAAAAGACCTCGGCACTTCGCTACTGCTCTACGCGTCGTTTCTGGTGGTGGTCTACCTCGCCACCCAACGCTTCAGCTGGGTGGTCCTCGGGCTAGTGCTGTTCGCCGCGGGAAGCGTTGCAGCGTATTTCATTTTCGCGCACGTACGCATTCGCGTACAGATGTGGTGGGATCCATTCTCGGATCCCGACGGCAGCGGCTATCAAATCGTGCAGTCGCTATTCAGCTTTGCTACCGGTGGCATCTTCGGCACCGGGCTGGCCAACGGGCAGCCCGACACGGTGCCGGCCGCGTCCACCGATTTCATCATCGCCGCATTCGGTGAAGAACTTGGATTAGTGGGTCTGGCGGCCCTGCTCATGCTGTACACCATCGTCATCGTCCGGGGCCTGCGCACCGCGATCGCGACCCGCGACAGCTTCGGCAAGCTGCTGGCCGCCGGTCTGGCATCGACGCTGGCGATCCAATTGTTCATCGTCGTCGGCGGCGTCACCCAGCTCATCCCGCTGACCGGATTGACCACACCGTGGATGTCCTACGGCGGATCCTCGCTATTGGCCAACTACGTGTTGTTGGCCATCTTGGCGCGCATCTCACATAGCGCCCGGCGCCCGTTGCGAACCCGCATGCACGACACCTCGCCGATCGCGGCGGCCGGCACCGAGGTGATTGAGCGGGTATGAACACCTCACTCCGGCGGATCTCGGTGACCGTGATGGTGTTGATCGTGTTGCTGCTCGTCAACGCCACCATGACGCAGGTCTTCGCCGCTGACGGGTTGCGTGCCGACCCGCGCAATCAGCGGGTCCTGCTCGACGAGTATTCGCGGCAACGCGGCCAGATCATCGCGGGCGGCCAGCTACTGGCCTACTCGGTGGCCACCGACAGCCGGTTCCGCTTCCTGCGGGTGTATCCCAACCCCGCGGTGTACGCGCCGCTCACCGGCTTCTACTCGTTGCGGTATTCGAGCTCTGGCCTGGAACGAGCCGAGGACTCGCTGCTGAACGGCTCCGACGAGCGGCTGTTCGGGCGCCGGCTGGCCGACTTCTTCACCGGCCGCGATCCGCGCGGCGGCAACGTCGACACCACGATCAACCCGCGTATGCAGCAGGCCGGCTGGGACGCGATGCAGCAGGGTTGCGGCGGGCCACCCTGCAAGGGAGCCGTCGTTGCCCTGGAGCCGTCCACGGGCAAAATTCTGGCCATGGTGTCGTCGCCGTCCTATGACCCCAACCTGCTGTCCTCCCACGATCCCGAGGTGCAGGCGCAGGCCTGGCAACGACTGCGCGACGACCCCGATAACCCGCTGGTCAACCGCGCGATCTCGGAGACCTACCCGCCCGGTTCCACATTCAAGGTGATCACCACCGCGGCGGCTCTGCAGGGCGGCGCCACCGAGGATGAGCAGTTGACGTCGGCGCCCACGATCCCCCTGCCCAACAGCACGGTCACGTTGGAGAACTACGGCGGTACCCCGTGCGGCGACCAACCAACAGTGTCGCTGAGCGAGGCCTTCGCCAAGTCGTGCAACACCGCATTTGTCCAGCTAGGCATGCTCACCGGGGCCCAGCCCTTGCGCAGCATGGCGCATTCGTTCGGCCTGGACAGCACCCCCAGCGTGATTCCGCTGCAGGTGGCGGAATCGACGGTTGGGATAATCGCGGATGCCGCCGCGCTCGGGATGTCCAGCATCGGGCAGAAGGACGTGGCGCTTACCCCGCTGCAGAACGCCCAGATCGCCGCGACCATCGCGAACGGCGGCGTGACGATGCAGCCCTTCCTGGTCGAGAGTCTCAAAGGGCCAGACTTGGCCAACATCAGCACGACGGCGCCCTATCAGCAGCGTCGCGCGGTATCGCCGCAGATCGCCGCTAAGCTGACAGAGCTCATGATCGGCGCCGAGAAGGCCGCACAACAGAAAGGGGCCATTCCCGGCGTGCAGATCGCATCCAAGACCGGTACCGCAGAGCATGGCACCGACCCGCGCAACACTCCACCGCACGCGTGGTACATCGCGTTCGCGCCCGCGCAGACGCCGAAGGTCGCCGTGGCGGTGCTGGTGGAGAATGGCGCCGACCGCCTTTCCGCGACCGGCGGTGCGCTCGCTGCGCCGATCGGACGGGCCGTCATCCAGGCCGCACTGCAGGCGGGCCCATGAGCCCACGAGTTGGTGTGACGCTGTCGGGCAGGTACCGGCTGCAACGTTTGATCGCCACCGGTGGCATGGGCCAGGTCTGGGAGGCGGTGGACAGCCGGCTGGGCCGGCGCGTGGCGGTCAAGGTACTCAAAGCGGAGTTCTCTCAGGACTCCGAGTTCATCGAGCGGTTCCGCGCGGAGGCGCGCACCACCGCGATGCTCAACCACCCCGGGATCGCCGCCGTGCACGACTACGGCGAGAGTCAGATGGACGGGGAGGGGCGCACCGCCTACCTGGTGATGGAGCTGGTCAATGGTGAACCGCTGAATTCGGTGCTCAAGCGCACCGGTCGGCTGTCACTGCGCCATGCGCTCGACCTGCTCGAGCAGACGGGTCGCGCTCTGCAGATTGCGCATGCCGCCGGGCTGGTACACCGCGACGTCAAACCGGGCAACATCTTGATCACCCCGACGGGGCAGGTGAAGATCACCGACTTCGGTATCGCCAAGGCCGTCGACGCGGCGCCGGTTACCCAGACCGGCATGGTGATGGGCACCGCCCAATACATCGCGCCCGAACAGGCGCTGGGCCACGACGCCACCCCCTCCAGCGATGTCTACTCACTGGGAGTTGTTGGCTACGAAGTGGTTTCGGGCAAGCGTCCGTTCACCGGTGATGGCGCTCTGACGGTGGCGATGAAGCACATCAAGGAGCCCCCGCCGCCGCTGCCTCCCGAGCTTCCGCCCAACGTGCGCGAACTCATCGAGCTCACTCTGGTCAAGAACCCCGGCATGCGCTACCGCAGCGGGGGACCGTTCGCCGACGCCGTAGCCGCGGTACGAGCCGGCCGGCGGCCTCCGCGGCCCAGTCAGTCACCGCCTGCAGGACGGGCCGCGCCGGCGGCCATTCCGTCGGCGGGCCCGCAGACCAGGTCGGCGCCCGTCGCCAGTGCGCGCAGTGCTCCGCCCCGCCGATCGCGGCCCACCACGAGTAGTCATCGGCCGCCCCCGGCCCGTCGCACCTTCTCGTCGGGCCAGCGCGCACTGCTGTGGGCCGCCGGCGTGCTTGGCGCGCTCGCCATCATCATCGCGGTGCTCATCGTGATCAATTCCCGCTCGGACACCCCGCAGCAACCTCCGCCCCCGACGGTCACCGACACCGGCACCCCGCCGGCGAACGCGCCTCCGCCGCCAAGCAAGACCCCCAGCGGTTCCGGCCCGAGTCTGCGACTTGATTGGACGGATCGCGGCACGATAAGCGATTCTGGACTCCACGGCAGGCCACCCGAACTGAGCTGGGCTAACCCCTTGACGCCCAGCCTGTCGACGGCCCGACGCGAGACAGCCCGATGACCACCCCTCAGCACCTGTCCGACCGTTACGAACTAGGCGACATCCTCGGTTTCGGGGGTATGTCCGAGGTTCACTTGGCCCGTGACGTCCGCTTGCACCGTGATGTCGCGGTCAAGGTACTGCGCGCTGACCTGGCCCGCGACCCCAGTTTCTACTTGCGCTTCCGTCGCGAGGCACAAAACGCCGCGGCGCTGAATCACCCGGCGATCGTCGCGGTCTACGACACCGGCGAGGCGGAAACACCCGCGGGCCCGCTGCCCTACATCGTGATGGAGTACGTCGACGGTGTCACGCTGCGCGACATCGTGCACAACGAGGGCCCGCTGCCGCCGCGTCGAGCGATCGAGATCATCGCCGACGCCTGTCAGGCCCTCAACTTCAGTCACCAGAACGGCATCATCCACCGCGACGTCAAGCCGGCGAACATCATGATCAGCACCACCAACGCGGTCAAGGTGATGGACTTCGGCATCGCGCGGGCGCTCGCCGACAGCGGCAACAGCGTCACCCAAACTGCGGCCGTGATCGGGACCGCCCAATATCTTTCGCCGGAACAAGCTCGTGGCGATTCCGTCGACGCCCGCTCCGATGTCTATTCGCTGGGCTGTGTGCTTTACGAAATGCTTACGGGCGAGCCGCCTTTCACCGGAGACTCACCGGTTTCGGTTGCCTACCAACATGTCCGCGAAGACCCTGTGCCACCGTCGAAACGGTACGCGGGCATCTCCGCCGAACTCGACGCCGTCGTGCTCAAGGCGCTGGCCAAGAACCCGGATAACCGGTATCAGACCGCGGCAGAGATGCGCGCCGACCTGGTTCGGGTACACAACGGTGAGGCTCCGGAAGCACCCAAGGTGTTCACCGATGCCGAGCGGACCTCGATGATGGCAGCCACCGGCCCCGGTCACAGGAGTCCGCGCACCGACCCGTTACCCCGTCAACGCCTCAGCGCCACCGACCCCGATCGCATGGTTGGTCCGGTCGGTCGCTGGGTGGTCGCGGTCGCCGTGCTGGCGGTGCTGACGATCGTGGTCGTGATCGGGTTCAACACCTTCGGCGGGTCGACCCGCGACGTTCAAGTGCCCGACGTGCGGGGCGAGGTGTCCGCCGACGCCGTTGCCGCCCTGCAAAACCGCGGCTTCAGGACGCGCACGCTGCAGAAGCCCGACTCGTCGATCCCGCCCGACCACGTCATCAGTACCGATCCCGGCGCCAACGCGTCGGTGGCCGCGGGCGACGAGATCGCGATCAACGTCTCGACCGGACCCGAACAACGCGAAGTGCCCGACGTGTCCTCGCTGAGTTACTCCGACGCGGTGAGCAAGCTGAAGGCCGCCGGGTTCACCAAGTTCAAGCAGGCGAACTCGCCGTCGACCCCGGAGCTGCTGGGCAAGGTGATCGGCACCAACCCGCCCGCCAATCAGACGTCGGCGATCACCAACGTGGTCACCGTGATCGTCGGCGCGGGACCCGAGACCAAGCAGGTCCCCGACGTCGCGGGCCAGACGGTCGACGTCGCACAGAAGAACCTCACGGTCTACGGCTTCACCAAGGTCACCCAGGCGCAGGTGGACAGCACCCGTCCCGCCGGCGACGTGATTGGCACCAATCCCCCCAAGGGCCTGCCGGTTCCGGTGGACTCGATCATCGAGCTCCAGGTGTCCAAGGGCAATCAGTTCACGATGCCCGACCTGACCGGCATGTTCTGGACCGACGCCGAACCGCGGTTGCGCGCACTGGGCTGGATCGGGGTGCTGGACAAGGGTGCCGACGTCGATGCCGGCGGCACCCAGTCCCACCGGGTGGTTTACCAGAACCCGCCCGCGGGCGCCGGGGTCAACCGGGACGGCATCGTCACGCTGAAGTTCGGTCAGTAGCCGCCGGGTCGGCGGGAAAATACGGCCGCACCGCGGAGCGAACTTCGTTCTCCAGCCGGCGGATCAGGGTGCCGTCGCGCGACCATCCGCAATCCGCCAGCCAGTTGGCCAGCATCCGGTGTCCGCCCTCGGTGAGAATCGACTCCGGGTGGAACTGGACACCGTGGATCGGTAATTCGGTGTGGCGCACCGCCATGATGACCCCGCTGCGCGTGTGGGCCGTAGCCTCGAGCGCCGCCGGCAGCGACTCCGGCAGGATCGTCAGCGAGTGGTAGCGGGTCGCCGTGAATGGATCCGGAAGTCCTTGTAGCACACCGGTATTGGTGTGGTAGACGCTGCTGGTCTTACCGTGCAGTAGTTCGGGGGCGCGATCGACGGTGGCGCCGAACGCGACCCCGATGGCCTGGTGCCCGAGGCAGACACCGAGCAGCGGGGTGGCCGCCGCGGCGCACGCGCGGACCAGGTCGATCGACGCGCCGGCGCGCTCCGAGGTTCCCGGCCCGGGGCTGAGCAGGACGCCGTCGAACTGCGCGGCGATGGCGGCATGGCCGTCTCGTGAGTCGGAGAGCCTGGTGTCGTCGTTGCGCCACACGTCAGCCTCGACTCCGAGTTGCCCCAGATACTGGACGAGGTTGAACACGAAGCTGTCGTAGTTGTCGACAACCAGGATCCGCATCGTGTCAGGTTACCGCCCGGCCACGATCCGGACGCTGCTCAGTGGGTCCTCAGTACCCGATCGGGCCGTCGGGCTGCGCGAAATGCATCCGGACCGGTTCGGTATGGCCGACGATCTGCACATCGGGCTTGCCGTCTTCGTGGTAGCCCAACCCGAACCGGACAACGTACTGCTTGTAGAGGATGACCAGGGGAGCGGCGGCCAGGGCCGCCTGCATGGCGGTGGCATTGCCGATTGCGGTGATCGTGTACGGCGGGCTGTAGGTACGCCCGTTGAGCAGGAGCGTGTTGCCGACGCAGCGCGGGACCGAGGTTGCGATGATCCGCTGATCCTGCATCTGGATCGCCTCCGCGCCGGTGCTCCACAGTGCGTTGAGAACGGCCTGGATGTCTTGCTGGTGCACCACCAGGTCATCGGGGGAGGCATCGCGCGGGAAGCGGCCGTTGGCGTCTCGCTGGGCATCATCG
Organism: uncultured Actinomycetota bacterium; assembly: GCA_963712615.1. Lineage (GTDB taxonomy): Bacteria > Actinomycetota > Actinomycetes > Mycobacteriales > Mycobacteriaceae > Mycobacterium. The sequence continues at coordinate 3,619,968 of CAVQIO010000002.1, read as the reverse complement.
AGCGTCACCACCAGGCCCGGTCCGTGGACCGGGTTCATGTCCGCCTCACCCGCCAGCTCCGCCGAACGCCGCAGCATCGCCGCCAACGCGGCGTCGGAGGACTTCAGGTGCGTCGAGTCGATCTTGGTGGCCAGCTGGTCGCGTTCGGCTTTGAGCCGATTCACGGTGGCCTGCGTGTCTCGCACCAGATCAACCAGACGGGGTGCATCGCTGCGACGGATCTCGGCGCCACCGGATACCGCGTGCGTGGCGGCCAGCAGCAATCCGGCCAGCAGGCAGACCAAGGGGACACCGAAGCTCCATGGTGACCGGCGGGTCTGAATCATCGAGTCTCCAATTTCCTGGTCGGGGCGCCAGGTGGGTTAATCTCGTAGCGAAGTCCTGCATGTAGCTACAAGCGCTATCGTTGCACCCCGTCCCGTTCACCGTTATCCCGAGGTAATGATGCCCAAGTCCAAGGTCCGCAAGAAGAACGACTTCACCGTCACCGCGGTCAGCCGGACGCCGGTGAAAGTGAAGGTCGGACCGTCCAGCGTGTGGTTCGTCGCGCTGTTCGTGGGTCTCATGCTGATCGGCCTCGTCTGGCTGATGGTGTTCCAGTTGGCGGCCGTCGGAAGCCAGGCACCGGCAGCCCTCAATTGGATGGCACATCTGGGTCCGTGGAACTACGCGATCGCGTTCGCTTTCATGATCACCGGGTTGTTGCTCACGATGCGCTGGCACTGACCAAGATCAGACGAGAAATGAATTCATTTCGGGGTCGATTCGCGGCTGAGCCAGCAACCTTGTGAGTACCCAATCACACGCGTGTGATTTATCCCCACTGTTGATAGCTGATGTGGATAACTGCATCGGCAGTGGTGGGAGGGGCTAACAACCGCATGCAGCAAACACGGTGGGAACCGCACGCTGCGGGAATTGCTGGTTGTGGGGTCGCCGGGCTTTTCATGGCTATCGCCAGTGTGACCGTCGTCACAGACCTGTCGGGGCGCGTCCTGGCGGGGATTGCCGGGGCGGGTCTGCTGTTGTTTGCGGGCGCGACGTGGCATGCGCGTCCGAAGCTGGCAATTACCCCCGGCGGTCTGGCGGTCCGGGGGTGGTTCCGAACGCAGGTATTGCAGCACTCCGACATCAAGATCATTCGGATCACCGAGTTCCGCCGCTTTGGGCGCAAGATTCGGTTCCTCGAAGTCGAAACGGTCGACGAGGGGCTGGTGCTGTTCTCCCGATGGAACCTCGGCACCGAGCCGTTGGACGTGCTCGACGCGCTCACCGCCGCCGGCTACGCCGGTCGAAACGACGTCGAGCCGACTTAGCTAGGGACGGCTCACGAGATCGTGATCGACTCGATGACCACCGCGTCGGTCGGGCGGTCGTTGCCGTCGGTCGACGTCGTCGCGATCGCCTCGACGACGGACTGCGAATCGGGGTCGGTCACCTCACCGAAGATCGTGTGGCGCCGGTTCAAATGCGGGGTCTGGCCGACCGTGATGAAGAACTGCGAGCCGTTGGTGCCGGGACCCGCATTGGCCATCGCCAGCAAGTAGGGCTTGTCGAATTGCAGCTCGGGGTGGAACTCGTCGGCGAACTGGTAGCCCGGGCCGCCGCGCCCCGTACCGGTCGGGTCGCCGCCCTGGATCATGAAGCCCTGGATCACTCTGTGAAAGACCGCGCCATCGTAGAACGGACCGGCAGGACTACCCGAGGCGTTTTGGGTCGAGTATTCCTTGGTGCCCTGCGCCAAGCCGACGAAGTTGGCGACCGTCTTGGGGGCGTGGTTTCCAAATAGGGCGATCTTGATGTCGCCGCGGTTGGTGTGCAGTGTGGCAGTGGCAGTCTGATGCGGGCTGTTGGTCACGACAGGAGAGTCTGCCATTACCCGCGGGCACGCCCGCACCCGGTGTCACCCGGTGCGGGCCGGTGCCGAAAATGCCGACGTTGCGCAGCAATAGGCCCGCCGGTGTTTTGATGGTGGCAGTCTGTAGGTTCCACGAGCGGCACAGAAAGGCGGCAGATGAGCGCGAAGGCGGAATCCCGGCTGACCCCTAGGCAGCGACTGTCTCGGGGCCTGGCTTACTCGACGGTGGGGCCGGTGGACGTCACGCGCGGCGTTATCGGACTGGGGGTCGACTCCGCGCAGTCGACCGTATCGGAGTTGCGCCGCCGCTACCGCCAGGGTCAGCTTTCTCGCGATATCGCCGCGGCGCAGGAAACGATCGCCCAGGAGCTGGCCGCCGCACAGGACGTCGTCTCCAACCTGCCGCAGGCGCTGCAGAGCGCGCGCAAATCCCAACGCCGCCGCGGCAAGCGCCCCCTGCTGATCGTGGGCGCCGCCGTCGTGGTCCTGGCCGGTGGCGCGGCCGCATTCAGCATCGTTCGGCGCTCAGCCCACCGAGACATCCCGGAGCCGTCCCCGCGGCCGCCCAGCGTGGATGTGCAACCGCGCCCCTGAGACGGCCGGAAGCAAATCGCGGAGATTCACCAATTGCATTGTGCCCGTTCGCTGTCCGTTGCACCCGACTGGCTGGCCAGCTATCGCCGGCCCGATCTCAAGTTCCGCCGAGGGGGCGAGGCACGTTCGCCGCTTTAGTCGTCGATGTGGTTGGGCGGCTGCCCGAGCGGCACGGGCTGCGCCGGGTCAACGGGGTAACACTCCGGCGCAGGAGTGATGTCCTCGATCACGCCCTTGCCGCCGTAGACCGGGTAGCTGGGGCCCTGGTGGCACCGCTCATAGGTCCCGTCCGGGCCGATCGGTTTGTCGCAGAAAGACTCTCCCGGAAGCAGGGTGGGCTGACAGCCGGCCGAGGCGCGCGGAGCCAGTCCGATGCCGATTCCGATTTCGCCGCCGATCGTCAGTGCCACTACCAGCGTCGCGGCGGCGGCGCAGCCTTGCTGATTTCATCATGACCCGCACGATACCGCTGTCAGTGTGACCGCGCCTGCCGAGTTCAGCAAACGAGCAAACAACGCCGAGCGGGGATGAGATCCGCGGCCCGCTAACTATCAGGGGTTACCCAATTGGACGCCGCGACCGGAAGTTCGGAGTTCGCTCGAGCCCGGCTTTTGAATTGTGGAGCCTAGGGGAATCGAACCCCTGACACCTGCCTTGCAAAGGCAGTGCTCTACCAACTGAGCTAAGGCCCCTCTTGACCGTTAGGCGAGTCAACGGGTGCTGGATCAACTGCTGCCACGTGCCATACCTCGACCCCGCGTCGGGACCGCATCACCGCCGCCACCAAGGCAATCAGTGCCAACGGCAATGCAAGTCTCACACAACGTTTTGACGGGCACATGGTTGTGGGCCTAGGAGGACTCGAACCTCCGACCTCTTCGTTATCAGCGAAGCGCTCTAACCACCTGAGCTATAGGCCCGTACACGCGTACGGCCGAGCGCCGAGATTACCGCAATCGCCGCCCCACCCCAAAACCTCGCACTAATCCCGATCCGCCAGCGTCACTTCGATGCCGCCGATCAGGTCGGTCGTCAGGTTGTACACGAACGCCCCGATCGTGGCCATGGCAGTCAGCAAGACGATGTTGACCAAGCCGATCAACACGGCGCCGCCGAAAATCGTGCCGCTGGACACGAGTTCTCCACTGCTGCCGCTGGTGTTGTTCAGCAGGTCACCGACGTTGCTGTTGAGCTTGGCCCAGACACCCATGCCGCCGAGCACCAGGTACAGGAACGCCACCGCGATCATCCAGACGAAGAACAGCGCCACCGAAAGCATCAGAGACACCTTCAACGTGCTCCACGGATCGATCCGGCGGATCTGCATACTGGCCCGGACCGGGCCGCGGCCTCGCCGCGGCACCTGAACGACGCTGTCGCGGCTCTCCCGGGATTCGGCGGTGGCCGAGCGCCCCGAGGCCGCCGGTGGCGCCGTTTCCGAGCTGCGCTCCGGTGTGGTCTTGCGCTGCGTTCCCCGCGGAAGCGGGCCCGACAGATCCGGCAACTCGCTGGCGTAGGCGTCATGCGACCCGTCACCGCGTGCCGGCGCGTCGAAGTCCTGGCTCTTCGACGGCGGTGGGGCGCCGGCTCCCGGCGGGTTGCCACCGGAGATGAAGCGGTTCAGTCGCGCATCAACACCGGAAGGCGCGCCCTGCGGCCGCGCCTCGGCCGGCGGTTCGGTCGGACGATTCGCGGTGTTAGCGGACCGGGCGGCGCCGCGCTGCCACGGTGGCGAGTCCCCGCCGTCCTGACTACGGCCTGCCTGGCTAGGCGTCCCGCGCTGGGGCGCACCGGCACGCTCGGCCGAAACATCCCCATTCGGGCTGTCGCCTTTTTTGGGGGCGCCCGGCTCGCTCGGTGAGGTCACCCCGACTCCTTAGCTCTGCTGCCTTGGCAGTCGCATTGTCTCTGGTTCGGCTGAGTCTAATTGCCCGTGTCCTGTGGCGGTCCGTTGGCAGGCCACTGCTTGACCCGCGGCCTGCCGGGCTAGCTTTCAGACTCCTCGACGCCGTCGACTCCCTCGATGTCTTCGTCGGCGCCTTCTTCGGCGTTGCGTGCGATGGCTAACAGTGTGGCGCCCTCGCCCAAGTTCATCAACCGAACGCCCTTGGTCTGCCGTCCGGCCTTGCGGACCTGGCGCGCCGCGGTGCGGATCACGCCGCCGCCCGAGGTGATCGCGTACAACTCGCTGTCGTCGTCGACGATCAACGCCCCCACCAGCCTGCCGCGCCGGCGGTCGTACTGGACGGTCAGAACTCCCTTACCGCCACGGCCTTGCACCGGGTACTCCTCGATCGCGGTGCGTTTGGCGTAGCCACCGGCCGTGGCGACCAGCAGATAGAGGCCTTCCTGGACCACATTCAGCGACAGCAGTCGGTCGTCCTCGTTGAATCGCATGCCCTGGACGCCGGAGGTGGCACGTCCCATCGGCCGTAGCGCCTCGTCGGTCGCCGAGAACCTGATGGATTGCCCGTTGGCCGAGACCAGCAGCAGATCCTCCTCGGCCGAGCACAGCACCGCTCCGACGAGCTCATCGTTGTCGCGGAGGTTGACGGCCACGATTCCACCCGAGCGGTTGGAGTCGAAGTCGGTCAGCTTGGACTTTTTGACCAGCCCGTTCTTGGTGGCCAGCACCAGATACGGCGCATCCTCGTAGCTCTTGATCTGGATGACCTGGGCGATGCGCTCCTCGGGCTGGAAGGCCAGCAGGTTGGCGACGTGCTGACCGCGTGCGGTCCGGGACGCCTCCGGTAGCTCGTAGGCCTTGGCCCGGTACACCCGCCCCTGCGTGGTGAAGAACAGGATCCAGTCGTGGGTCGACGATACGAAGAAGTGCGCGACGATGTCGTCTTGCTTGAGCCCCGCGCCCTGTACACCCTTGCCGCCGCGTTTCTGGCTGCGGTACAGATCGGTCTTGGTGCGCTTGGCGTAGCCCGTTTCGGTGATCGTGACAACGACATCCTCGCGCGCGATCAGGTCCTCGTCGTTGACGTCGCCGTCGGCCGCGATGATGCGGGTACGACGGTCGTCACCGTACTTGTCGACGATCTCGCCGAGTTCGTCGCGCACGATGCCGCGCTGCCGCTCCGGCTTGGCCAGGATGTCCTCCAGATCGGCGATCTCGGCCTCGATCTTGGCCAGGTCGTCGACGATGCGCTGGCGTTCCAGGGCCGCCAGGCGCCGCAGTTGCATGTCCAGGATGGCCTGGGACTGGATTTCGTCGATGTCCAGGAGTTCGATCAGGCCGGTCCGCGCGATGTCGACGGTCTCCGACGCCCGGATCAAGGCGATGACTTCATCGAGTGCGTCGAGCGCTTTGACCAGACCGCGCAAGATGTGCGCGCGTTCATTGGCCTTGCGCAGCCGGTAGGTGGTGCGCCGGATGATGACCTCGAGTTGGTGCGCCACGTAGTGGCGGATCATCTGGTCGAGGCGCAGCGTGCGGGGCACCCCGTCGACGATCGACAACATGTTGGCACCGAAGCTGGTCTGCAGCTGAGTGTGCTTGTAGAGGTTGTTGAGCACAACCTTGGCCACCGCATCGCGTTTGATCTCGACGACGATTCGCACACCGACGCGGTCGCTGCCCTGGTCTTCGACGTTGGCGATGCCGGTCAGCCGGCCGTCGCGGACCTGCTCGGCGATCGAGGTGATGAAGTTGTCGTGGTTGACCTGATAGGGCAGCTCGGTAATAACGATCGAGGTTCGCCCGCGCGAATCCTCTTCGATCTCCACTACGCCACGCATCCTGACGGACCCGCGTCCCGTGGTGTAAGCGTCGTGAATCCCTTGGGAGCCAACGATCAAACCTGCGGTGGGGAAGTCCGGCCCCTTGACTCGTTCGCGGACGGCAGCCAGGGTGGCTTCCTCGTCAGCGTCGTGGTTCTCCAGGCACCAGAACACCGCCTCGGCGAGCTCGCGGAGGTTGTGCGGCGGGATGTTGGTCGCCATGCCGACCGCGATACCGCCCGAACCGTTGGCCAGCAGGTTGGGGAACCGGCTGGGCAGGACCGTCGGCTCCTGTACCCGACCGTCGTAGTTCGGGATGAAATCGACTGTCTCCTCATCGATTTCGCGCAACATCTCCATCGCCAGCGGAGTCAGGCGAGCCTCGGTGTACCGCATCGCGGCGGGCGGGTCATTACCCGGAGACCCGAAGTTACCCTGGCCGTCGACCAGCGGGTACCGCAGCGACCATGGCTGTGCCATCCGAACCAGGGTGTCGTAGATCGACGAGTCGCCGTGCGGGTGATAGTTGCCCATCGTCTCGGCAACGGAGCGCGCCGATTTCGCATGCCCGCGGTCGGGACGGAAGCCTGAGTCGAACATCGCGTACAGCACCCGGCGGTGCACCGGCTTGAGGCCGTCCCGCACCTCCGGAAGAGCGCGGCCCACAATCACGCTCATGGCGTAATCGATGTAGCTGCGCTGCATCTCGTGCTGGATATCGACCGGTTCGATCCGGTCGCCGGTTGCGTCGCTAGGCGGCAACGTGGTGTCAGTCATGTGTTCCTTCGGTCCTGAGAGCTAACTGTCTCGACGTCTTACACATCCAGGAAGCGAACGTCCTTGGCATTACGGGTGATAAAGCTGCGCCGGGCCTCGACGTCCTCGCCCATCAGGATCGAGAACAGCTCGTCGGCCGCAGCGGCGTCGTCTAGGGTGATCTGTCGCAGTACCCGCACGGACGGATCCATCGTCGTCTCCCACAGCTCCTTGGCGTCCATTTCGCCGAGCCCCTTGTAACGCTGAATACCGTCCTCGGTATTGATCTTTCGGCCCGCCGCACGGCCGGTTTCTAGCAGGCCGTCGCGCTCGCGATCGGAGTAGGCGAATTCCGGTTCGCTGCGCTGCCACTTCAGCTTGTACAGCGGCGGCTGCGCCAAGAACACGTGCCCGTGCTCGAGCAGCGGGCGCATGAACCGGAACAACAGCGTCAACAACAGCGTCGAGATGTGCTGGCCGTCGACGTCGGCGTCGGCCATCAGCACGATCTTGTGGTAGCGCAACTTGGTGAGATCGAACTCGTCGTGAATTCCGGTACCCAGCGCCGTGATGATGGCTTGGACTTCAGTGTTCTTGAGCACCCGATCGATACGGGCTTTCTCGACGTTGATGATCTTGCCGCGCAACGGAAGGATCGCCTGGAACATCGAATCGCGGCCACTCTTCGCCGAGCCGCCGGCCGAATCGCCCTCCACGACGTACAGTTCACACTTTCGCGGGTCGGTGGAGCGGCAGTCCGCCAGCTTGCCTGGCAGACCACCGATATCGGTGGCGCTCTTGCGGCGCACCAACTCTCGAGCTTTGCGCGCGGCCATCCGCGCTTGTGCCGACGACACCGCCTTGTTCACAACGGTTTTCGCTTCCGAGGGGTTGGCTTCGAACCAGTGTGTGAGTTGCTCGTTGCAAACCTTCTGCACAAACGACTTGACTTCGGTGTTGCCTAGTTTGGTCTTGGTCTGACCCTCGAACTGGGGTTCGCTGACCTTGACCGAGATCACCGCGGCCAGGCCCTCGCGAATGTCGTCGCCGGTGAGGTTGGCTTCTTTCTCCTTCAGTAGCTTCTTGTCCTTGGCGTACTTGTTCACCACCGACGTCAACGCACTCCGGAAGCCCTCTTCGTGGGTACCGCCCTCGTGGGTGTTGATGGTGTTGGCGAAGGTGTGTACCGACTCGGAATAGCCGCCGTTCCACTGCATCGCGATTTCGACCTCGTGGCCGGGGCCCTTGCCGTCAAAGTCGATGATGCTCTGCTGAATTGGGCTCTTGGTGCGGTTGATGTGCTTGACGAAGTCCACCAAACCGCCCGGGTAGTGGAAGGTGCGGCGCTTGACCTTGTGTGGGGCGGACGACTCGGCAGCCTTATCTTCGGCCGACTTGGGCGCCTCGGCCGTGTCGCTGACGACCTCGTCGACGACGTCTTCCTGGGCCACCCGCTCGTCGGTGAGGTTGATCGTCAAGCCCTTGTTGAGAAAAGCCATTTCCTGCAGCCGGCGCGCCACCGTCTCGAAGTCGTACTCGGTGGTTTCGAAGATTTCGGGATCGGCCCAGAACCTGATGGTGGTTCCGGTCTTCTTGGTGGCCTCACCCTGCTTTAACGTTCCGGGTACCGCGCGCTCGTAGTACTGCGCCCACTCATGGCCGTCGCGGGAGATGTCGACCTCGAGTCGCCGCGAGAGCGCGTTGACCACCGAGACACCAACACCGTGCAATCCGCCGCTGACCGTGTAGCCGCTGTTCTCACCACCGAATTTGCCGCCCGCATGCAGCTGTGTCATCACCACATCGACGGTGGGGGAACCGGTGGAGTGCATGGCGACCGGGATGCCGCGGCCGTCATCGACGACCTCGACGCCGCCGTCGGCGAGGATCCGCACATCGACCTGGCTCGCATAGCCGGCCATCGCCTCATCCACCGAGTTGTCGACCACCTCCCAAATGAGGTGGTGCAGACCACGCTCGCCGGTGGACCCGATGTACATACCGGGGCGTTTACGGACCGCCTCCAGCCCTTCGAGCACGGTGATCGCTGACGCGCCGTATTCGTCTTGCGCCTTCTTCTTCTGGGCAGCCACGGTCGGAATGTTCTCCTCGGGGTTTCATGCGGGCGGTTCGGTCACCGCAGCAGTCGCACCCTCTCACCCTACCGCGATCGGGGGTCGGGACCGATTCTCTGGGAGCGTTTCTACCTATCTGGACGCGCCGTGTGCTCAATTTCTTTATCGACGGCGCGTCCGGACGTGCGTCGCAGGGGTCTGTTTCGTTCTCGCCGATCTGAGCGGGCGGTTCTATACGCTACGTGTACGGCGTGTTGCCGGCTTGGACCAACCCCCCAATTGTCTCTAGCCGTACGTGTCGCGAGGCCCTCGGCCGGAGACATGTCGGGGCCCCTTCCGCCAGGAAGGGGCGGACGGCCCGGTGATCTTCAACGATGTCACCACGCCGTTGCCGACTGCCGCGGCGATCTTGGCCAGCAGCTGCGCCTGCACCATCCGCAGCTGGGTGGCCCAGGCGGTTGATTCGGCTGTCACACTGAGCACCCCATCATTGAGGGCGGTTGGAGTCGCGTGGTCGGCGATCTGGTGGCCCACCACCGACGTCCAATGACCGAGTACTGTGCCTTCGGCGACATGTCCCGACCAGCCGCGCTTTTTCGCAACGTCGCGTACGACTCTTCCCATCGGTTGTGGATCGCGCATATCGGGGCCGGGGCCCGACCAGCTTCGCCGCCGCCCGGCAACACGACGCGGCACGGGACTGCTTCCCCGCCCGCGTCCGGCGTCCTTGCCCTGGGCTCGCGCCGCCGCACGGGCCTCCTCGAGAGTGCGCCGCACCAAGTCCATCCCGCTGAGCCCACTTGGTTGTTCGCGATCGCCGTCTGGTGGTTGGTCGCTGCCGGTCATGATTGCATCATCGATACCCGTCCGGAGTCATCGTCTTGCAAGTCGATGTGCACCCGCCTAGCGTCCCAGCCCGACGGGATATCTTCCAGCACCGCCGCGGTCACCAACACCTGTTCGGCCGATTCCGCCACGGCGGCCAATGCCCGGCGGCGCGCCGCGTCGAGTTCGGCGAACACGTCGTCAAGCAACAACACCGGGTCGCTGCCGTCGGTCCGGAGCAACTCATAGGCGGCTAGCCGCAGCGCAATCGCAAAAGACCACGATTCTCCGTGGCTGGCAAAGCCTTTGGCCGGTTGATCGCCGAGTCGTAGTTCCAAGTCGTCGCGATGTGGGCCCACAAGACACACCCCGCGTTCCAATTCGGCACTGCGGCGGGAGGCCAGCGCGACCAGCAGCGCGGCTTCCAGAAATTCCCGGTCGCTGCTCCCGCGATCTCCCGCGCCCTCGGTGGCCAAACCGTCGATACTCGTTCGGTAGTTGATAGCCGCGGGCCGCGATCCTGGTGCCAACAACTGATACGCCTTCTCCACCTCCGGCGCCAACTGGTTCACCAAATCGATACGGGCAGCCATCAATTCGCCGCCGTGCTCGGCCAATCGGCTATCCCACACGTCGAGGGTTTCCAACGCTCCTTGGTCGCCTCGGTGCCGTGACCCGGCCGCCGACTTCAACAGCGCGGTGCGCTGCCGCAACACCTTGTCGTAATCCGCGCGTACCGCGGCGATCACCGGCCGGCGCACGGTCGCCAAATCGTCGAGATAGCGGCGCCGGTCCGCTGGATCTCGGCGAACCAGGGCCAGGTCCTCTGGAGCAAACAGCACCGACCGCAATACCCCGACCACCTCGCGCGTACTGCGTACCGGCGAGCGGTTCAACCGAGCCTTGTTGGCACGTCCCTCGGCAATCTCCAAATCGATCGCGCATTCCCTGCCCTCGTTCACCACGATCGTCGAAACCACCGCTCGCGTGCTGCCCGCACGGATCAATGGGGCATCGGTACCTACCCGGTGTGAACCCAGAGTCGTCGAATACCACAGTGCTTCAACTAAATTCGTCTTCCCAAACCCATTGGGACCGACGAACACCGTCCGACCCTGTTCCAGCTCGAGGTCGGCGTGAGCCCAGGACCGGAAATTACGTAGTCCCAAATGCCGGACGTACACCTATCCGGGCAACCGAACTGGCATCAGCAGGTAGACGTAGTCGGTGGGTAACGCGGCAAACGGGCCAGCGCCTGTCGGATGGCTGGCGTCGTCGAACGCCGGGCGTAGCAACGCCGGCTTGCCCGGGGTGGTGAAGCCGAATGACACCCGATCGGCATGCACCGATCCGAGCCCGTCGGTCAGATAGGTCGGGTTGAAGGCGATGGTCAGCGGCTCGCCGGCGAAATCAACGGCAAGTTCTTCTTCGGCCCGGCCGACATCGTCGGCACCGGCGGAGAGACGCAACGTGCCTTCGGCGAATTCCATGCGCACCTGCGCTCCCCGGTCCGCCACCAACGCAACCAGCTTGATGGCTTCGGTCAACTCGGCCACGTTGATGGTCGCCACCGCGGTGTGTTCGGCGGGCAGCAGCTGACGAAACTTCGGGAACTCAGCATCCAGCAATCGGGTGGTGCTGCGTTTCCCGTTTCCGCTGATGCCGAGGAGTCCATCTTTTCCGACTCCGGTGCCGGCGCCCAACGACAACCGAACATCAGAACCGTCCGTACCCGTTTTGGCAGCCTCGGCCAGAGTCTTCGCCGGCACCAGCACCGCCGCTTCGATCTCGGGCGACAACGCCGACCAGGTCAGCTCACGAACCGCCAGGCGGAACCGATCGGTGGCGGCCAAAACGACCGTCTCACCAGAAATCTCAACCCGGATGCCGGTCAACATCGGCAGCGTGTCGTCGCGGCCGGCGGCAATCGCGACTTGGCTGATCGCCTCGGCGAACAAGTCCGACGGCAACGTTCCGGTTTCTTCCGGCAGCGTCGGCAGCGTCGGATAGTCCTCGACCGCCATCGTCGGCAACGAAAATTTTGCGCTTCCGCAGGTCAATGCGACCCGATTACCGTCGACGTAAAAGTCGATCGGCTTGTCCGGCAATGCCCGGGTGATATCAGATAACAGCCTCCCCGATACCAAAACGCTTCCTGGAGAAGCGATTTCGGCTGCCACCTGCGCCTCGGCGGAGACTTCGTAGTCGAATCCCGAGATTGTCAGGCCCTCATCCGTGCCAGTCAACAGCACGCCGGACAGAACGGGCACCGCAGGCCGGCTCGGCAGATTCTTCGCAACCCACGACACCGCGTCAGCGAAAGATTCTCGGACCAGGCGAAACTTCAGGTCGGTGAGGCCAGCACTTGTCGTCGCCACGTCCATAGCGTCCCTTCACCTACCAAAAATTCGAATCCAGCAGCTCGCCGTCCGCCCCGGCTAGCGGGGCCCCGCAACGAACGCCGATGGCGAGTCATGAGCCACGACGTCCACAACGGGAGTCGAATCACAACCGTAGAGCTTCTGCGCCCATCTTGAAAGCTAATCGCAAAGGCCGACAAGCCGAGTGGAGGAGAGCCTCATGGGTGCTGTGAAACGCTCCGTCCCCAAGGCTGTTCTTCAAAGAAGAATCGATGAAGAGATCTCAGTACCAGTATTAGGTCCTGTGCAGTCTGGGGACAGGTGGGTCTAGGTGCAGCTAGCGCGACGATCGGCCTGTGGATTACCGGGTTGGTAACTGTGCAGCGGATGTTGGCCCGTGGGGATGGGGGAGCGGTGTGCACGTCGAGGACGATCGCTGCACTGTTGATTGGCACATTTGTACACAATGTTGCGCACATCGTTTTTGTGTGACTGGAGTTACAGACGCGCGAGAAGTTTTTTCAAAAAGTTTGGCGCGCGGTGGCCTGAATCAGCGCTTGGAGCGCTGACGGATGCGAGTGGTGAGCTCTTTGACGTGATCGAAGATCTCACGCCGCTCGGCCATCTCGGACAAGATCTTTCGTTGCGCGTACATGACCGTGGTGTGATCGCGGCCGAATGCCTGGCCGATCTTGGGTAGCGACAGGTCGGTGAGTTCGCGGCAGAGATACATGGCGATCTGGCGCGACTGAGCCAGTGCTCGAGTCTTGCCCGGCCCGCGTAACTCCTCGACGGTGGTGTCGAAGTATTCGGCGGTGGCGGCCATGATGGTCGCCGCGCTGATTTGCATGGTGCTGGCATCGGCGATCAGGTCGCGCAACACGATCTCGGCCAGGGCCTTGTCGATCGGTGTTTTGTTCAACGAGGCGAACGCGGTAACCCGAATCAGTGCTCCCTCGAGCTCACGGATGTTGCGCTCGATGCTGCTGGCGATGAGTTCGAGGACATCGTCGGGCACAGCGAGCCGCTCCATCTGTGCTTTCTTGCGCAGAATCGCGATGCGGGTTTCCAGTTCAGGTGGCTGCACGTCGGTGATCAGGCCCCACTCGAACCGTGTTCTCAGCCGGTCTTCAAGGGTGGCGAGTTGTTTGGGCGGGCGGTCCGACGAGATGACGATCTGCTTGTTGGCGTTGTGCAGCGTGTTGAAGGTGTGGAAGAACTCCTCCTGGATACCTTCTTTGCCTTCGATGAACTGAATGTCATCGACGAGCAACACATCGACGTCGCGATAGCTGCGCTTGAAGGCGACCTTGCGGTCGTCGCGAAGCGAGTTGATGAAGTCGTTGGTGAATTCCTCGGTCGATACGTACTTGACCCGCATACCGGGGAACAGCCGTTGGGCGTAGTTGCCGGCGGCGTGCAACAGGTGAGTCTTGCCGAGCCCGGACTCACCCCAGATGAAGAGCGGGTTGTAGGCGCGGGCCGGTGCTTCGGCGATGGCCAGGGCGGCGGCGTGGGCGAACCGATTGGAAGCACCGATGACAAAAGTGTCGAAGGTGTAGCGGCGGTTGAGGCTGGTGCCGCCGACAACGGCCGGGTCGGTGCTGTGCGGGCGCTCCGTGAAGTAATTCGGCCAGCCCTGTTCGACGGCGACGACTTCGCCGTCTTCGTCGGCGTCACTTGACGTTTCTAGGCCCATGTCGTCGGTGAGGGTGCCGCCTGGGGGAAAGGGGGTGTCCTCGGCGTCGTCGGATGGCGGCGCGATGCGGACTCCGAGTTGGATCTGCTGTCCGAGACGGCGGCTGAGTGCATCGGTGATCGGGGTGCGCAGATGTCGTTCGATCTCGTTTTGGACGAAGCTGCTCGGCACCGACAACAGGGCGAAGCCCTCGACGATGGTGAGCGGTTGGACGAGATTCAGCCATGCTCGCTGCTGAGGGGTCAGGGGAGTGACGAGAGTCGTGCGGCTGCCGGCGGCACCGTCGGCCTCGGAATCGCCATTGAGTTCAGAGACGACCGCGTTCCACACGGTGGTGAAACCAGAACCGGGGTCATCGGTCAACGACGCATCTCCCTGGTCTGACGTCGAGCTACAACAACGCTTTGGTGACAAGGCAACTGTCCACATAGTTATACACAGGTGTGGACAGGATAAGCGTATGCGAGCCGCAACCTACCGGCGACAGCTCGCGATCTTCGGGCCGGAGACAACCCGGGCTAGGTCGCCTGCACAGCTGGTAGATCCACCATCATGCTTCGTTGTCGAGCGCCGTTTCAGTTGAAACGGCATTGCCCGAAGCTAACAGTTTTCCGTGCGGCTGCCAACAGTTCTGTTGCATTCCAATCGGGTTCTTTAGGGTCTGGCGGGGCGTGTTGCGGCGTGTCGATCACGGCGTGCCGCTGGGGGTCATTGTCAGGCAAGATTTCATGTGGGGTGGCGCTGCGTCCGTTGGGGCAGGCCAAGTTTGACCCAGCGAACGAGCGTCAGTACCCTCATACAGTCGCCCGAAAGTCGGCGATACGGCTGCGACCCAGGAATCAAGTGCCCCGGGGACCGCGCCGGCCAGCAGCGAGACCACTTTCCAACCGAGTCACGAAGCAATTTAGCTGAACCAAACGTGAACGGCCGGATGGCTGGGAGAGCTTCTAGCGAGACAGAACGAGGAGAACGCCGTGGCCAAGGGCAAGCGGACTTTCCAGCCGAACAACCGGCGCCGTGCCCGCGTGCACGGCTTCCGTTTGCGTATGCGCACCCGTGCCGGGCGTGAGATCGTGTCTGACCGGCGCCGCAAGGGCCGCCGCACGCTATCTGCGTGATCTGACACGACGGGTTTGTTGGCGGTGCTTCCCGCACGCAACCGCATGAGGCGGTCACGGGAGTTCGACGCGGCAGTGAAGTACGGGCTGCGCACAGCGCAGCCCGATCTCGTCGTTCATGTGCGCCGGGGCGCCGATTGCAAAGCGGATCAGGGGCCACGCGTCGGGCTGATCGTGGCTAAATCGGTTGGCTCGGCCGTCGAACGCCATCGGGTGTCGCGCCGGCTTCGGCATGCCGTCCGGGGAATGCTGCCCGATCTCGATGAGTACGACCAAGTGGTCATCCGAGCGTTGCCCGGCAGTCGGCGGGTGTCGTCGGCTCGGTTGGAGCAGGAGCTGCGCAGTGGTCTCCGGCGTGCCTTCGAACGGGCGGGGACGAGCCGTTGAGTGCGACGGCGCCGGTGCGGGCGGGCGTTGGTGGCGCGGGCAGGACCGTCGTGCGGGGACTGGTTTTCCTGATCCAGCTATATCGCCACACGGTCTCGCCGCTGCGCCCACCGACATGTCGCTTCATGCCGACCTGCAGTCAGTACGCCGTCGAGGCGCTCACCGAATACGGCTTGATTCGGGGGAGCCGGCTGGCCGCCGTCAGGCTCGCCAAGTGTGGACCATGGCACCGGGGAGGATGGGACCCGATACCGGAGCGCGCCTCCGAACACCGGGGTTGCCGGGTGAACTTCAAAGACACCAGCGCCGTCGGGGATGCCCCGGCGCCGCGAGGGGAGAGTGAATCTTTTGTTTGATGTATTCAGCCTGGACTTCGTCTACTACCCGGTGTCGTGGATCATGTGGGTTTGGTACAAGCTGTTCGGTGCGCTGCTGGGACCCTCGAACTTTTTCGCGTGGGCGCTGTCGGTGATGTTCCTCGTGTTCACGTTGCGGGCACTGCTGTACAAACCGTTCGTGCGCCAGATCCGCACCACTCGGCAGATGCAAGAACTGCAACCACAGATCAAGGCGCTGCAAAAGAAGTACGGCAAGGATCGTCAGCGCATGGCACTCGAGATGCAGAAGCTGCAGCGCGAGCACGGGTTCAACCCGATCCTGGGCTGCTTGCCGATGCTCGCCCAGATCCCGGTGTTCCTCGGGCTCTATCACGTGTTGCGCTCGTTCAACCGCACGACGGGCGGCTTCGGCCAGCCACAGATGTCGGTTGTCCAGAACCGCTTGACGGGTAACTACATGTTCAACCCGGTCGACGTGGGCCACTTCCTGGACGCCAACCTGTTCGGTGCGCCGATCGGCGCGTCGATGACGCAGCGCACCGGGTTGGACGCATTCATCGACTTCAGCCGCCCCGCGGTCATCGCGGTCGGCGCCCCAGTGATGATCCTGGCGGGCGTCGCCACCTACTTCAACAGCCGCGCCTCGGTGGCCCGACAAAGTGCGGAAGCGGCCGCCAACCCGCAGACGGCGATGATGAACAAGCTCGCGTTGTACGTGTTTCCGCTCGGCGTGGTCGTCGGTGGGCCGTTCCTTCCCATCGCGATCATCCTGTACTGGTTCGCGAACAACATCTGGACTTTCGGTCAGCAGCACTACGTGTTCACGATGATCGAAAAAGAGGACGAAGCCAAGAAGCAGGAAGTGCTGGAGCGTCGCGCAGCCAACGCACCGCTTCCGGGAGCCAAGCCGAAGCGCAAGGCGACCCCGGCGAGTGGCAACGGCTCGTCGACGACCGGCGACGAGGGCGCGCCGAAGACGGATACCGACGACGACCTGCCTGACGGAAAAACAACGGACGCCGCACCGGACAACCCGGATGTAGCAGCAGGCGCCGATGGTCCGGGTAACCGCACACCCAGACCCGGGGCGCGACCGAAGAAACGGAAGCGCTGACAAAAGGCGCCACAGCTTTACCGGGCCGTCTCCGGAGAGTGATCCAAATGAGACAGGGACGGACCCATGGATGAGGGAGAGAGAATGACGGACGCTGACACCACCGAACGCGACTCGGACACCCAACTCGCGGTCGTGGACGAAACCGAGGAGGCGACGGCCGCAGGCGCCGGTGTCGACGAAGGTGAGGACCTGGAGGAGCGATTGGTCGCCGAAGGAGAGATCGCCGGCGACTATCTGGAAGAGCTGTTGGACCTGTTGGACTTCGACGGCGACATCGATTTGGACGTCGAGGGAAAACGGGCCATCGTCAGCATCGACGGTAGCGACGACCTGAATAAGTTGGTCGGCCGCGGCGGCGAAGTACTCGATGCGCTTCAAGAGCTGACGCGGCTAGCGGTACATCAGAAGACCGGCGTGCGTAGCCGGCTGATGCTCGACGTCGCGAGTTGGCGGCGCGGGCGCCGCGAGGAATTGGCGGCACTCGGCGACAAGGTGGCGCGACGCGTGCTGGAGAGCGGCGAGCGCGAAGAGCTCAAGCCGATGACTCCGTTTGAGCGCAAGATCGTCCACGATGCCGTCGCGGCGGTGGACGGTGTGCACAGCGAGAGCGAAGGCGTGGAGCCGGCACGCCGCGTCGTTGTTCTGCACGACTAGTCGCAAGCGGGTTACATCGGTGTAGTTCACCCCCCGCGCGCGATGCCATAGGTCCAAAGACCGGAGGAATGTTTCACGTGAAACATGTCGGCGGTTCCGACCGGGCAGCGGCGCCTGCCGGTACGCCGTACCCCGCTCGCGGCGCGGTGCCGCTCGGGGCCGCCGAGATCTTCGGCCGGCGTCTCGACATCGCGCAGCGGTATGCGGAGTTGCTCGGCACCAGCGGTGTGGAACGCGGACTGTTGGGGCCGCGTGAAGTAGACCGTGTCTGGGACCGCCACCTTATGAATAGTGTGGCGGTGGCCGAACTGCTCGAGCACGGCGAGCAGGTGGTCGACATCGGGAGTGGAGCGGGATTGCCGGGGATACCGCTGGTCATCGCCCGGCCCGACCTCGACGTCGCCCTCCTCGAACCGCTCCTGCGCCGCAGCGAGTTTCTCAAAGAGGTCGTCGCGGAACTAGGGTTAAGCGTCCAAGTAGTGCGGGGTCGCGCCGAAGAGCCCTGGGTGCGCGAGTGCTTCGGCGAGAGGGATGTCGCGGTGTCGCGAGCGGTCGCCGCATTAGACAAGTTGACGAAGTGGAGCATGCCGTTGCTACGGCCGGGCGGACGGATGATTGCGATCAAGGGGGAGCGCGCTCCCGCCGAAGTCGAGGAGCACCGGCGTGGGACGGCGGCGTTGAATGCAGTTGATGTCAGGGTGGTGACATGTGGCGCGAGCTATTTGCGTCCGCCCGCAACCGTGGTGGTAGCGCAGCGCGCGACGCGGTCGCGTCGCGGGTCGGCACCAATCGCGGACAGGAGAAAGCGATGAGCTCCCCCCGGGATGGGTCCGAAGTCGTCAGCTCCCGCGTACAGCATCCGCCGACGGCGGCAGCACCCGGTGCCCAACGGCTGGCGCCGGAAGAGGCCGTGCCCCCGGCGGACAACTCGCCAAGCGAAACGGTGGCGGATGTTTCACGTGAAACTTCCACGGAATTCGACACACCGATCGGTGCCGCCGCCGAACGCGCGATGCGGGTCCTGCACACCACGTACCCACCATTGCGCCGGCCAAGCCACCGCCGCGTCTTCACCGTCGCCAACCAAAAGGGCGGTGTCGGCAAGACGACCACGGCGGTGAACGTCGCCGCCGCGCTCGCGCTGCAAGGACTCAAGACCCTCGTCATCGATCTCGACCCGCAGGGCAACGCCAGCACGGCGCTCGGCATCACCGATCGGAAATCGGGCACGCCCTCGTCCTACGAAGTGCTTCTCGGCGAAGAGTCGCTGGAGTCCGCGCTGCGGCGCAGCCCGCACAGCGAGCGCCTGTTCTGCGTCCCGGCGACGATCGATCTGGCCGGTGCCGAGATCGAGTTGGTCAGCATGGTGGCGCGAGAGAACCGGTTGCGCACCGCCTTGGCGCAGCTGGAGGGTTTCGACTTCGACTACGTCTTCGTGGACTGCCCGCCATCGCTGGGACTGCTCACCATCAACGCGCTCGTCGCCGCTCCCGAAGTGCTGATCCCGATCCAGTGCGAGTACTACGCGCTCGAGGGAGTGTCCCAATTGATGCGGAACATCGAAATGGTGAAGGCCCACCTCAACCCTCAGCTCGATGTGACCACCGTGATCCTCACGATGTACGACGGCCGGACCAAGCTAGCCGACCAGGTCGCCGAGGAGGTGCGCCGCTACTTCGGCAACAAGGTGTTGCGCACCGTTATCCCGCGCAGCGTCAAGGTGTCCGAGGCACCCGGCTACAGCATGACCATCATCGAATACGACCCCGGTTCGCGCGGGGCGATGAGCTATCTCGACGCGAGCCGCGAACTCGCGCAGCGCGACTAATCACCATCCGTGAAGGGACGACCATGACGCAGCCGTTACGCAAGAAGGGCGGCCTCGGCCGGGGCCTGGCTTCGCTGATTCCGACCGGCCCCGCAGAGGGTGACTCCGGACCGGCGACCCTTGGCCCGCGGATGGGGGACGCGGCCGCGGACGTCCTGATCGGTGGGCCGGCGCCGGCCGGTGCCGGGATGGGCGCGGTGTACCGCGAAATCTCGCCGGCTGACATCGAGCCCAACCCCCGCCAGCCGCGCCAGGTGTTCGACGAAGAGTCGCTGGCCGAGTTGGTGCACTCCATCCGCGAGTTCGGTCTCTTGCAACCCATCGTGGTGCGAGTGGCGCCCGCTTCGCCGGGCGGCGCGCGTTACCAGATCGTGATGGGGGAGCGGCGCTGGCGAGCGGCGCAAGAGGCGGGCCTGGCCACCCTCCCGGCTATCGTGCGGGAGACGGACGACGACAACCTGTTGCGCGACGCCCTACTGGAGAACATCCACCGGGCACAGCTGAACCCGTTGGAAGAAGCGGCGGCATACCAGCAATTGCTCGACGAGTTCGGGGTCACCCACGACGAACTGGCCTCGCGGATCGGGCGGTCGCGCCCGCTGATCACCAACATGATCCGGTTGCTCAAACTTCCGATCGCGGTGCAGCGCAGAGTGGCCGCGGGGGTGCTGTCCGCCGGCCATGCCCGCGCGTTGCTGTCGCTGGATTCCGGCCCCGCGGCGCAGGAAGAGTTGGCGAGCCGGATCGTCGCGGAAGGCCTGTCGGTGCGCGCCACCGAGGAGGCCGTGACACTGGCCCACCGCGGCGACACCGCGGCGCCCGGGCAACCGCGCCGCAAGCCGATTCAGATGCCCGGCCTGCAAGACGTCGCCGACCGGCTGTCGAACGCCTTCGATACCCGGGTGACGGTCAGCCTTGGCAAGCGCAAGGGAAGGATCGTTGTGGAGTTCGCCTCGGTCGAGGATCTACAGCGGATTATCGACACTATGGCCCCGCCCAAGGCATGACCCGCCATACCGTGTAATTACGTCACGGTGACACCGCGCGCCCCTGGGGCACGTATCAGGCGCGTTCGGGGGCCGCGATCGGACGGAAATCCGGTGTGGATCAAGCCTTTTCAGCTTTTGGCGCGCGGCCGCGTGGCGCTGCGGACCGTCTCGACGGCCGCGTCGACGTGGCGAGACCAACACTGGCCCGAGAGTGACAAACTCTCCTATCCTGGAGGGGTTGTTGGTACACGTCAGTCTGGAAACAGCCGGGCTTGCGGCAATGGGCTGCGGTACGCACGGAAGCCAGGAGGCTAGTGTCTGCTCGAATCACGCCGCTGCGGCTCGAAGCCTTCGAGCAGCTCCCCAAGCATGCGCGCCGATGTGTTTTCTGGGAGGTCGATCCCGCGACCCTCGGCGACCAGGACCACCTTGCCGACCCCGAATTCGAAAAGGAAGCCTGGCTGTCGATGGTGATGCTGGAGTGGGGCTCGTGCGGTCAGGTGGCGACCGCGATCACCGATGAGCACAGCCACACCGAACCGCCATGTGTGGGCTACGTTCTGTACGCACCGCCGGGGGCGGTACCGCGGGCGCATCGGTTTCCCACCGCGCCGGTGTCACCGGACGCGGTGTTGCTGACATCCATGGGTATCGAACTCGGGCATGCTGGCGACGACCTGCCACACAGTCTGCTGGCCGAGGTGATCGTCGAATTGGTTCGGCGCGGAGTCCGTGCACTGGAAGCTTTCGGCCGCACACCGGCCGCTTCGGAATTGTCGGATCCGCAGCTGGCCGATCCCGCGACGCGTCCAGTGCTGGAGTCCCTCGGTGACTGCTCGGTGGATCGCTGCATCATCGATGCCGACTTCTTGAAAGACGTGGGTTTCGTTGTGGTGGCGCAACATCCGTACTTCCCGCGGCTGCGCCTCGAGCTGGACAAGGGGTTGGGGTGGAAAGCCGAGGTGGAGGCGGCCCTGGAGCGCTTGCTGGCCAGCGCCCAGCTGCAGCAGCCGGTCGGCGCCGGGTCCGGCAATGTTTTGAAGGCGGGAAATACGTTGCAGAACAAGCAGAACGGTTAAGAGCCGCCGAGCCGAGTCGTCCGCTCCACCGACAATTCGTGAGCAAGCAACTCGGCGAATGTGAACGTGCCAGTTGGCCGGTCGTTCTTGCCGAGCAGGTAGAGCCGCTTGACTGCGGCGAGGATGCCTTCGGCGACGGCATCACGGGTCTGCGTGGAGATCAGCTTGTCGCGATCACCTGCGTTGGTGATGTAGCCAACGTCGACCTGGACGGTGGGCATCCGCGTCAGTCGCAGTAGATCCCACGTCCGGCCATGCGTCCGGCAATCCCGCAACCCGGTGCGCGCCACCACTTCTCGCTGAATGAAGTCGGCGAGATTGCGACCGATGGTCGACACCGAACCGTGTGAGTTACCGAAGTGGAAGGAGGCCACGCCGTTGGCCGAAGGGCTGGATTGAACTTCGCAGCGCAGGCTGATCATCAGGTCCGCGCCCACGTTGTTGGCCGTAGCGGCGCGCTCGGCGTCCGAGGGGCTGCGGTTGGTCGGCCGGGACAGGAAGGTCTCCATGCCGATGGCCGTCATCCGGCCCTCGAGCCGACTGGCCAAGTCCCACAAGATATCTGCTTCGCTGACGGGGCCGCCCGGGCCGTGCGTGATCAAACCATGGTCGCCGCCGCCGCGGCCCGGATCGATGATGATCCGCTTGCCCGAGAGCCGGGGACCCGATCGGCGGACCAGTTCTTCTTCGCGAATCGCATGGGGCGAGCCACCGCTGACCCGCGAACTCAGAAAGTACAACGAGCGCAAGGTTTCCGGGCCGCAGATCCCGTCGGCGGACATCCCGTACTCCCGCTGGTACGACATCAGCGCCTTGTGGGTCTGCAAACCGAAATGTCCATCGACCAACCCGGTGTAGAAGCCGAGGTCTTGCAGCCGTGCCTGCAACGTCGCGACGTCGTCACCGTAGAGGGGAGCGCCGAACTGGTGGTACAGCGTGCGCGCGCCGAGCCGGTAGGAGGCCTCCTTCAACGCACGGTAGGTGGCCTCGCCGACCATGCCGTCAACGAGCAGTCCACGATGCTGCTGGAAGGCACGCACCGCCTGGTCGAGCTGTTCATCGAAGAGCTCGAGGGCCACATGCCGACTTGTGGTCAAATCTTGGTCGGCGTCATCCAGCAGCCCAAGCGCAGCCAGCGAGGCCCGGATTTCGGTCACCGCTGAGCTGCGGTCACCACAGCGCAGCGCGTCGCCGTTTTCGCGGCGCGGACTCGACATACCAGGGGCCCTCCGGGACAAACTGACAGGCACACAAACGCACGACAGCTAACCGGTATTGTCGCAGATCCTGCTCAATTTCGGAAAACCAGGCTGAACGGCGGGGCAACGCCGCAAAGTAGATCGCGTTCAGGTGAGGTTGGGAACGGCGTCGGCAAGCTCCCGCAACAGCGCCGCCTTACCCTTCGCGCCCACGATCCGCTTCACCGGCTGGCCGTCCTTGAACAGGATCATCGTGGGGATGGACACCACCTGGAAGTCGCGCGCCGTCTCCGGGTTTGCATCGACGTCGAGTTTGGCGACGGTCAGCTGATCCGAGCGTTCGGCCGCGATCTCCTCGAGAACCGGCGCGACCATCTTGCACGGTCCACACCATGTCGCCCAAAAGTCAACCAGCACAGGCTTATCGCTGGACAACACGTCCGTAGAGAAGGACGCGTCAGAGACTTCCTTTGTGGCTCCGGCTTTTTCGGCATCGCTCATCGTGGTGCTCCAATCAAATCGGTACTGTCCGCATTTCCGGCCGCCGGCTTCCCGTCGGCGGCATCCGCCTCATCCTGGTTGGCCAACCAGCGCTCCGCGTCAATGGCTGCCGCACAGCCGCTGCCGGCCGCGGTGACCGCTTGGCGGTAGGTGTGGTCCACCAGGTCGCCGGCCGCGAAGACGCCTTCCAGCGCGGTGTTTGTGGTGCTGCCCTTGACGAGTACGTAGCCCTCCGCGTCGACATCGAGGACATCGCGCACCAGATCCGACCGCGGGTCGTGGCCAATCGCGACGAAGACGCCCGTCACCGGAAGTGTGGTTTCTTCGCGAGTTACGTTGTCGCGCAACTGCAATCCGGTGACCGTTGTGTCCCCGTCCACCGCGACCACGGTCTGGTTGGTCATGAATTTGATCTTGTCGTTGGTGCGGGCACGGTTGAGCATGATCTTCGACGCTCTGAACTCGTCGCGGCGGTGCACGAGTGTCACGCTACGGGCAAATCGGGTCAAGAACGTCGCCTCTTCCATCGCCGAGTCACCGCCGCCGATCACGGCGATGTCCTGATCGCGGAAGAAGAACCCGTCGCAGGTGGCACACGCGCTCACCCCGCGACCCAGCAACTCCTGCTCACCTGGCACCCGCAGATACCGTGCTGCGGCGCCCATCGCCAAGATGACGGCCCGCGCCTTGAAGGTCTCGCCGTCGGCCGTGACGACCGACTTGACCGGGCCGTCCAGGGAAACCGATTCGACGTCGTCCATCCGCAGGTCCGCCCCGAAGCGCAACGCCTGCTCGCGCATCTGGTCCATCAGCTCCGGGCCGGTAATGCCGTCGCGGAAACCGGGGTAGTTCTCCACCTCGGTCGTGGTCATCAACGCACCACCGAAGGACGTCCCCTCAAACACCAGGGGCGCCAGCTGTGCGCGCGCGGTGTAGAGGGCCGCTGTATACCCGGCCGGACCGGAACCAATGACGATGACGTCGTGGACTTTGTCATGAGCGGAGTCGGACATACCAACCTTTCCGATGCAAACTTCTTCAATCGTGTCGAACGCCAGCGTAAGCGTGGGTGTTCCCGCTCGTGTCGCGCAACACTTGGCACCACCTTAAGGGCGGGGGACCTGGGTGCTGGCTAGCAGCCCGGTATCGGCGGCGCTGCAGTTCAGCGCCACCGCAAAGACCGCCAGATCGGCTGGCGTGTCGGCGGGGAGCACCAGCAGCACGCCGGGACGGGCGTTGACCTCGATCGGCCGTGCGCCCAGCACCTGCGTCGACGCGGGATAGCCCAGACCGCCGAGGCATGACGCGCGACGGGTCGGGTCGCCGAGCGGACCGTAGTCGGGAGCGCGGCCGAGCAGCCCGACGATCTCGGCCGGCGAGAGCGGGATCGCCATGGGCGGTGTCGACACCGTGATGTGCTCGGCCGTGGTCGGGGTGCTTGGCACGGGTGCAGGCGCGTTGAGCAGGGCGACCGTGCCGAAGCCGATCGCGGCCAGCACCGCGCAGACACCGGCCGCACCGGCGGCGACCCTGGCGGGGCGGATGTGCGGACGCGCAGAATGGGTGGCCGCGCTCGGGGAGCCGTCGGAACCTGCCGATCGCAGCGCCTCGGAGATTCGGGCGGTCACCTCGGCGGGTGGCTCGGGCGCCGATGCCGGATCCGCGCCGACAGCGGCGACGTCGCGGCGCACCTGGTTCAAAGCGTGTAGGGCCGTTTCGGCCGTCGGGTCGTCGCGAACTTGCCTACGCAGCCGGGCGGCAGCCTCGTCGTCCAACAGACCGGCTTGGAGGTCGGCGAGCAGCTCGGCCGTCAGCGGTGGGTCTGTTCCCGCATTCCCCTGATCCGGGTCGTGATCCGCCGGTTGGTTCTCTGCTTCGCCCATCCGCCCCAGTGTCCGTCATCGGCAGACCGATGGTCACACAAGGCCCGCGCGAGGGGTGTTAACGCTGTCCGGCAGGGTGGTCGGGCGCGGTGTGGGCGCCGGCATCGAGATAGCCGAGCAGCTCGGCGAGCCGCACGCGGGCGCGGGCGCACCGGCTTTTGACCGTGCCCTCGGCGACACCCAGCAGCGCGGCGGTGTCGGCGATCGAGTAACCCTGCATGTCGACGGCCACAATCGTGGCGCGCTGCTCGACGGGAAGCCGCATCAGTGCGCGTTGCACCAGCATTGCGGTTTCGACCTGAGCCGTGCGATCGGCCACCGGGTAGATGTCCTCGAGCGGTGCGGTCCGGTGAGATTTAGTGCGCCGCAGCCGATCCAGGCAGGCGTTGACCACAATCCGGTGCAGCCAGCTACCGACCGCGGCGTCGTGCCGGAACGCGCCGGCGCCCCGGTGTGCCGACAGCATGGCGTCCTGCAGCGCGTCTTCGGCGTCCTCAGGAGTGCGGGTGGTCAGCCGGGCAAGGCGGTGCAGCTGGCGCCGGTGGCGACCGAACAATTCGCCGAAGGCGTAGCGGTCGCCGGCGATATGCGCGGCTAGCAGCTCGGCGTCACTGCGTTCCTGCTGGATGTATCCACCGAAGCCCACGGCCGGACAGTAACCAATCGGTTGCCATGCGGCACTTCACTCGCAGCCGTGGTTGTGAGTCTCAGGACGCGGCTTGAACGGTGATCTTCGAGAGTTCCGAGCGATTCTTGCCGTCGGTGCTCCCGAGTGTCGTGATCCACACCAGCACGTTCGACGTCGCAGCGCCGGCTCGCACCGGGATGGTGTTGTGCCCGGGCTTGAGCGTGGTCGCCGGCGTCAGCACGGTGGTGTCTTCCAGCTTGCCCGGCGCCGCCGTGGACGAAGAGCGAATCTCGACCTTGGTCCCGGTGCTGGGGGTGTCGATGGAGACCGCACCAACCACCGTGGGGCTGGGCAGCTGCAACATCAGCCCGACACCGTTTTTGAAGCTCGGGAACGGGACAGCGTCGGTGTAGATGTCGGTTTGCCAGCCCGAGGTGGAACTGCCATCGATGGCCCAGCCCGCCTGGCCCGGGTTGTCGGCTTCACCGTCGGGGGAGAAGACCATGGCCCGGGTGGGTTTGACGACGCTGCCCGCCGCCGCGGAACTCGCCGCCGACGACGAACTCGACGAGCCCGGCCCGTTGAGTCCGAGTTCGTCCTTGTTGAGGCCACCGCCGACGTTGCCGAAGATTTTGCTCACGATCGATGCCAGGACCAGCAGCGCGACCACGATGACGGCGACCGCCGCAGCACCACCGATCATCAGGTTGCGGCGCCGCCGCATCAGGGTCGCGTACTCCCGTCCGGTCGAGCGGGGGATCGGTGGTGGCGGCGAGTCATCGATCGGACCCAGCACCTCGGTGCGGTCGGCCACCGCGGTGGCCTGCTGTAAGAGGTTCAAAAGTGTTGACGCGCTGCGTATTCCGCCGTCCTCCTGCACCGCCCGGACTGCGACCGCGGAGATCGGGAAGGGAATGTCGCGATCGATGGTGGTGGGTTCGACGGGAAGGCCCGATCCATCCCGGTCGGCCGGCGCGAGCCCGCTGCGCACTCCGAACTCCGGCAGCGGCCACCGGTTGACCAGCAGGGCATACAGCGAGGCACCGATTCCGCGGATGTCGTCTTCGGGGTTGGCGTCCGGCATGGTCGCCGGGTAGGCGAGCACGACATCGCCTTCGATGCTGACCCGCACCCGGCTGGGGTGATCGATCGACAGGGCGACCCCGGCGCGGTGGGCGGTGTCGGCGGCAGCGGCCAGCGACTGCATGGCACGGACGGCGCCGACGGCCGAGGGTGCGGTGTCGGCCACCTCTTGGAGCGAACCGCCACGAATCCACTCCGCGACCACCAGGCCGCCCGCGCCGGTGCGGACCACATCGAGCACCCGGGCGATGCCGGGCTTGTCGATCCGGCTGAGGCGCAACGTGCGGGACAGGATTTCTTGCAGGACCTCCTCGGGCAGGGCGCCGTCCGGGTCGACGAACGTGAGCGACACCTGCCGGTCCAGCGCGGTGTCGAGTGCCTGCCAGAACTGCAGGGGAGGGGCACCGCCGTGGAAGACCAGCAACCGATAGCGGCCACCGGCGATACGGGCGCCGGGAACCAGCTGCACGTCGTCGCCCGACGATTCCGCACCTCGTTCGCGGGGAGCCTCGTACGGGATCGCCCCGCGGGCCGGTTCGCCGGGGAAACCGCCGTTGCGCTGCTCTGACGGGGGTGGGCCCGACGGGTCCGGCTTGCGCTCGGGTGGAATGTCAGGCTGGAAGTCGTCGGCAGCCGATCGCGGTGGCACGCCGCCCGACCCCACGCCGGAACCAGCGCCGGGGGCGGCGCTGTCGAAGGGGCGGTCGGTCACCTCCGGTCCTTTCGCTAGCCGGGCGTTGCCTGCTTGATCCGGAGGCCTGCGCCGGATCGGCTCCTGGACCGCCTCCTGAAGCGCAGGACCCCCCGGCGGGGACGAATTCCTCTGCTCAGGGTACGTGACAGGGCCCCGGTGAGACGATCCCCGTGGGGTAGCCGCCGGGCGGGATTCCAGCGCCGCGCTCGGGCCGGCGCCCCGGCCGCCGATTCGGCGCCGGACGGCAGCCAGCCCCGCCACCGCCTCGGGGACTCGCGCGCGCACCATGACCGTCGCCATGATCGGCAGCATGATGCAGGCCAGCACCAATAGCCGCAGTAGCGAACCGGCGGCCCCACCGTGCGCGGTCAACTCGGCCAGCCGCAGCAGCTGGTCGGCGACATGGGCGATCAGGCCGGCGAGCATCGACGCGACGATTGTCACCAGGACCGTCCGCACCTCGGCGACTGCGACCAGATGGCCGCCGGCCGGCAGCAGAGTGCGGCGCAGCAAGGAGTAGCCCACGACCGCGCCGGCCAGGAAGCCGAGCCCGTTGGCCAGCCCGAGGAACCCGGCCACCAGTTGGGGGTCGTTGGTGAGGTGGGGCGCCAGCACCGAGCCGGCGATCTTGACGGCCGTGATGACCAGGATGACCACGATCGGCGTCCAGGGCTGCTCCCGCGCGTAAAACACCCGCAGCTGCAAGAGCACCAGCCCGTAGGGGATCAACGTGAACGCCGACAACGCGATCGCGGCGCCCAGGTAGCCGGCGTCGACCCCGCCGAAGTGACCGTAGGCGAACAGCGCGCTACCGATCGCAGGCCCGCCGACGGTCATGAACGCCACGATCGGAATCAGCGTGACCAACGTCAGCCGGGTAGCCAGCGACAGGTCGGCGAGCACGGCCTTGGTGTCGCTGGCCGCCGCGTTGCGGCTCAGCCGGGGCATCACCACGGTCAGCACAGTCACGCCGATGATGCCGAACGGCAGCATCAGCACCAGCCAGGTGTAGTTGTAGATCGCCGGTCCGGAAGCCGCTGCGGTACTGGCGATTTGGTTTCCCACGACCAGGCCGAGCTGGCTGATCAGCACGTAGAGCACCATCGCGGCGGCCATCGCGCCGAACCGCTTGAGCCGCTCGTCGATTCCCCACAGCGGGCGCAGGCTGACGCGCTCACGGCGCAGCGCGATCAGCAGCACCGCGGTCTGCGCGTAGACGCCCAACGTGGTGCCGATGCCGAGCACCAGCAGCTTGGCGTTGCCCATCCGGACGGGATCGATCGACAGCTCGCCGGAGACCGCCAGATACACCGCCAGGGTCGCCAGCGCGACGACGTTGTTCACGACCGGGGCCCACGCCGTCGGCCCGAACACGTTGCGGATGTTCAGGATTGCCATGAATACCGACGTGAGCCCGTAGGCGAGCACCTGCGGCAGCAGCAGGTAGGCGAATGCGGTGGTAAGCGGCTCGTTGACTTGTGGGTTGCGGCCCAGCATCAAGCGGACCAGCAGCGGAGCGGCCACCACCGATACCGCCGTCGCGAACACCAGCAGCGTGGTGGTCACCGTGACCAGACGCCGGACGAATGCCGCGCCGCCGTCGGCGTCGCCCTGCTCGGCTCGCGCCAGTACCGGCACGAAGATCGCGGTGAAGGTCGCCTCCAGCACCAGCGCCGCAACCAGGTTGGGCAACTGGTTGGCCACCGAGAAGGCGCTGGACAGCGCCGCGCCCAGGATCGCGGCCAGCAACACAATCCGGGCGAAGCCGGTGATCCGGCTGACCAGCGTCGCGAACGCCATCGCCCACGACCGCGAGACCAGCGCGGCGTCGGACAGCTCCACCCGCCGCGCCGGCAGGTCTGGGCCCGGGGGGCTCAGGGGCGTCAGCCCCGTCGGCGGCGGAACACGGGGCGGTCGCTGTGGCGGTGCTGGTTGGTGTTGCTGCGGCGGTTGCCGTGGATGTGGCCGCCGGTAGGCGGGGTTCATACGCGGTGCTCTTCGTCGACGCGATCGCCGACCTCGCGCCCCGTCTTGGCGGGGTTGTGCTGCGGCGGGTCGGGGCGGTCCAGGTCGGCACGGTCGGGCTGGCCGCGGAACCGGTGCCACAGCCGGCGCCCGGCCAGCAGCACCAGGACGGCCGCCGCGGTCAAGGTGATCGCGAATAGCACCTTGCCGTAGGCGTTGGAGTGCACCGACATGCGCACTGGTTCGCCCAGCCGGGTGCCGTCCGGGGTCCGCAGCGTCACGTCGATCGCAACGCGCTGGGTGAAGTTCACTTCGATCGGCACCCGCAGCGGCAGGTAGCCGGGTGGCAATTCGATCTCGCCGACGTCGGTCACCGTCATCCCGGGCGGAGCGTCGACGTGCAGGCGGACCTTGATCGGTACGGCGAGGCCGTTGTGCAGCGCTACCGGCAGGGGACTGTGCTCGGTGGCCAGGGTGTAGGAGCCGCCCGGGTTGACGATCGTCACCGCGCCGAACAAGTCGTTGATCGTCATACCGACAATGGCCAGCCGCTGCTGCGCCAGCCCGTTGCGGGTATCGGGTGGTTCCGATTGGCTCAACGAACGCAGCATGTCTTCGCGCAGCGGCGCGGTGTACTGGGCGCCGGTCAGCCCGGTGCGCTCGTCGGTGCTCAACGCCGAGGTCAGCTTCCACAGCCGGCTGGCCTGGCTGCCGATGTCCGCGGTGATCTTTTCCCCGAAGCGGCCGCGCTCCGGGGCGGCAGCGTCCAGCGGATCCGGCGGCTCGGGGCGGGCCGCGGCTTCGGCGATTACCGCCGCGAGCGGTCGGGGCACCGCCAACCCGGAGCGGATGGTGGTGGCCAGCGCCGTCAGGATGACCTGCGCGTCATCGGCGCGCAGGTTCCAGGTCGCGGGCGGGACCAGGATTTGCGTCCGCGGCGGGGCGTCTCGATCCAGCGCATGCCAGAACATGGAGCCCAGGGCGTCCTGACGCCGGGCGGTGTCCGAGTCATGCGCGAGCCGAACCGTCAGTGACGGGTCCAGATAAGTGGGGACGCTGGGGTTGTTGCCCACCCCGGCCAGTGCCGCGCCGACGGCCGGATCGAAGGGCGCGGCGACCACCTGCGGGGACACCCGCCGGGGTGCGGTGTCGACCCCGGTTGGCGCACCGGGCCCAGACGAGCTCTGCGAGTCCGGGGCGACCAGGTCGGCGGCGGCGACGGCGACCGTGCTGTTGTTGGCGTTGAGCAGATCGACCGCGCCGCCCGTCAGTGGGCCGTCGGGCAGCAGGGTCGCACCGCGGGTGGACACGACATCCAGAATGTGGTCGATGATGTCGCCGACGCTGGTGGTGGCGACCGCGCTCAGCCCCGGATCGTTGATGCGTTGCAAGGCGTCCAGGTCGGCTTGCGCGTAGGGCAGCGGCGCCACACAGGTGCGCCTGCCCAGTGCGCGTAGCCGGTTCAGCCAGCCGGTCGCGGCGGTCTGCCCGGCGCCGGGGTGCGTCGGGGTACCGGGTTGCTGCGCGGATCCGTCCGGGGAGTTGGACACGATATAACCGGCCGTCATCGCGTTGACGGTAACCAGCAGATCCGGGTCGATGGCCAGGCACAGGCCGCGGCCGACCGCGCCGTCGGGGTCGACGTCGTGACTGGTGGCCACCTCGGCAGCGGACAGCAGGATGTCGAGCCGGCCGCCGGTGGCCAGCGAGGTGGCTAGATCGTCGTCGACCAGCCTTACCGGGAAGGTGCCACCGGGTTGTCCCGGGGACAACCGGGGGCGGTCGGCCAGCGGCCACAGCATGGTCAGCCACACGGGTTTGGAGGTGTCGGGAGCGATCGCGGATTCCGGGGAATCGCCATGGTCGGGGGGCACGCCGATCACGGGCAGCAGGAAGCGCGCGTTGTCGAGCCGCGCGGGGGCGCCGTAGTCGGGTGTTCCGTTGGCGTTGACCAGCACGGGGTAGATCCCCGGCTGGTTGATCCCCAGCGACGGCTTGGCCAATGAGCGCAGCGGAGCGGAGAGCGTGAAGTCGGCTTCCTGTCCACGCTGCAGCTCGGGTGCCACCGTGAGGAAGTCGGCAGCCGGCTGGTACTGGTCGGTGGCGCCGTCCAAGGAGGTACGCAGGCCCGCGGATGCGTTGACCGCGGCGGCGTGTTCGAGCCGCACCATCACGTCGCGGACCGGTCGATCACCGATGTTGGTCACCGTTCCGGTGACGGTGACGACGGGCGGGCTCGTTGTGGTGACGACGTCCGGGGTGACCTGATCGATGCGGACCCGGACGAACGGCGTGGATCCGGGCTCGTGGGCAGCTGCGCGAGGCATGCCGGCCGGCCCGATGAGTACCACCGCAAAACCGGCCACGATGCCGACCACGGCGGCAAGGCGCAACAAGCCGGCCCAGCAGAGTCGCGGCGCGGTCACGGGCCCGGCCCGTGACCGTTCTTACGGCCGGGGGGTGTGTCGGAATGCCGGGTTCGGGAATGTGTCTGCGGGTTTCGCCGGGGCGCGCTGGGCGGCAGCGGCGGAAGCGCGGCGGGACCGTCGGTCTGCAGCTTTCCGATCAGATCGTCGGCGACCTCGGCGAGGCGACGTTCGTCGGCGTAGGCCAGCCGGGACGGCAGTTCCCGTATCGGTACCCACGCCACTTCAGCGACTTCGAGGTCCTCGTCGGACAGCTCGCCGCCTGAGAAGCGCATCAAATAATGGTGCACGGTCTTGTGCACCCGGCGGCCGTCGGTGACGAACCAGTAGTCGATACGCCCCAAGGCGGCCAGCACGCTGCCGCGAATTCCGGTCTCTTCGGCAACCTCGCGAATGGCGGTCTGCTCGGCGGTCTCGCCGAGTTCGATATGGCCTTTCGGTAGTGACCACAGCATCCGTCCGCGCCGATCGATCCGGCCGATCAGGGCTGCCACCTGCGCGTCGCGCGGGCCGTCGATGCCGTCGATGACCAGCCCGCCCGCGGATGTTTCGTGCACGGTGCGGAGGCGCTCCGGCACCCGGCGGGGAGCACGGGGGCGTCGTTTGTTGCCGGTCGCGGGGTTAGCGGGGACTTTGGCGTCGGCATCGTTTTCGGATGCACTGCCACCGCCACGACCGCGACGGCGGCCCCGGCGCCGACGTGGTTTGGCTTGTTCGCCATCCGACACCCAAGCGATAGTAGCTGGCACGAGCTGGTCTTCCGGACATACTCGCCGCTGGTGCGGGCGCGACGGTGGGAGGCGTCCCGGCCGGACAAACGCGACTACGTTTGATCGTCGCGCTTCTCAGCGGGCCGTTCCGGCCCGCATCGTCACGCGACTAGGCTCATCGAACGTGTCCGAACCCGCCGACGATGTGCAGCTGCTGACGTCGGCTGCGGTCGCCCTGAATCCGCACGCCGAGGTGCTGAGCGGACTGGGCGCGTTGTTCGAGGCCGCGGGGCACGAGCTGTATTTGGTCGGCGGCTCGGTGCGAGACGCGCTGCTGCGCCGCTTGAGTGCCGATCTGGATTTCACCACCGACGCCCGTCCCGAGCAGGTGCAGCAGCTCGTGCGGGGCTGGGCCGACGCGGTCTGGGATACCGGGATCGAGTTCGGCACCGTGAGCGTCGGCAAGGACAAGCACCGCTTGGAGATCACCACGTTCCGCGCGGACCGCTACGACCAGGTGTCGCGTAATCCAGAGGTGCAGTTCGGCGACGGTCTCGAAGACGATCTGGTGCGCCGGGATTTCACCGTGAACGCGATGGCCGTGCGCATCACGTCGACCGGGCCGGGCGAATTCCTTGATCTCCTAGGCGGTTTGGCGGCGCTACGGGCCCGGGTGCTGGACACCCCGGCGGCGCCCTCGGTGTCCTTCGGCGACGACCCGCTGCGGATGCTGCGCGCCGCGCGGTTCGTTTCGCAACTCGGCTTCACCGTCGCCCCGCGGGTGCGGACGGCGATCGAGGAGATGGCGCCGCAGCTGGCCCGGATCAGCGCCGAACGGGTGGCTGCCGAGCTGGACAAGCTGCTCCTCGGCGCGGATCCCGTCGCCGGTATCGACGTGCTGGTGCAGACCGGCATGGGTCAGGTAGTGCTGCCCGAAGTCGGCGGTATGCAAATGGCCATCGATGAACACCACCAGCACAAGGACGTCTATCAGCATTCGCTGACCGTGCTGCGCCAGGCGATTGCGCTGGAAGATGACGGCCCCGATTTGGTGTTGCGCTGGGCGGCGCTGCTGCACGACATCGGCAAGCCCGACACCAGGCGCCACGAACCCGACGGCGGCGTGAGCTTCCACCACCATGAGGTGGTCGGCGCCAAGATGGTCCGGAAGCGACTGCGGGCGCTCAAGTACTCCAAACAGATGATCGAGGACATCTCGCAGTTGGTCTACCTGCATCTGCGGTTCCACGGCTACGGCGACGGGAAGTGGACCGACTCCGCGGTGCGCCGCTATGTCACCGACGCCGGGCCGCTGCTCCCGCGGCTGCACAAGCTGATGCGCGCCGACTGCACGACCCGCAACAAGCGCCGGGCCGCGCGGCTGCAGGCCAACTACGACCGCCTCGAGACGCGCATCGCCGAGCTGGCCGCCCAGGAGGATCTCGCGCGGGTGCGTCCCGACCTGGACGGCAACCGGATCATGGAGCTGCTGGACATCCCGGCGGGGCCGCAGGTCGGCGAGGCGTGGCGGTTTTTGAAGGAGTTGCGGCTGGACCGCGGGCCGTTGTCCGACGACGACGCCACCGCGGAGCTGTTGGTCTGGTGGCAGTCCCGCGGGAACGGTTAGCGGCGGCCGCGCGTCCGAGCACGCATGGACTACTGCCTCTCTGGCGATAACGGCGCGGCGATGTGGCACGGCCAGCCCGACCTGGACCTTGACCACGACGGCCGGCTCGAATCGATCGGGCTCGATTTCGATCACGACGGAATGCGCGACGACGCACTCGGCGACTTTGACGGCGACGGGCTGGCAGATCACGCCGTGCTCGACCTCGACAACGACGGCACTCCCGAGGCGTACTTCACCGATGACGGATCGGGGACCTGGGCGGTAATCGTGGACCGGGGCGGGGGATTGCGCTGGTACGGGCTCGACGGCGCCGAGCACTTCGGCGGTTCGCTGGTCGACTTCGACGGGCACGGCCAGCCGGATGATCGATTGGTGGACATCGATGGCAACGGGGTCGCCGACCGGGTGCTGTGCGCCGACGAGAACGGCGTGACCGGCTATGTGGACACCGATGGCGACGGCCGCTGGGACGTCCGGCTGACCGATACCGATGGCGACGGCTCGGCCGACGGCGCCAGCAACGTTTGACTTGGTGTTTTGCCGTTTTGGCGAACGGGTAAATCAAGGGCTGTGCAGCCGGCAAAACAACTGAAGTGACAGACCCCGATCCCTGTCTAGACTGCTACTCACATCCAGGTCGGGGAGCCTACGGAAATCAAGGGAGAAAAACATGGCGGGGACAACGGTCGTCACACCGGAACTGCTGCGCAGTTCACAGCAACGGATCGAAACGCGACTGCAAGAGGCAGCCGCAATTGCGAACCAATACTTGCATGGCCACGAGAACATCGTCAGCGCCACCGGGTGGGCCGGCCAGGCCGGGTCGACGTCGCTGAACACGGCCGGCCAAATCCAGCATGACCTGCAGCAGATCATGACCGGCGGTAACCGATTGGCCCACGGCCTCGGCCAGACGGCCACGCTGATGGAACACCATGAAGCGGATTCAGCCCACAGCCTGAATGGCGTGTTCGGCGGCGGACAGTCCACCTAAGTCGGCATTCCGCCAATCCCAAAAGCCAAGCTTATTTAACTTAAGGAACTACGAACATGTCAGACCAAATTGTTTACAACCACGCCGCTGTCAGCGGCCTTACCGGTGACATCGCCACGCAGGCCGCGCAGTTGATGGAGATTCACGACGACGTTCTGCACATCACGCAGTCGTTGACCGAGTTCTTCCAGGGCCACGGCGCCACGGCGTTCTTCGATGCCCAACAGCAGATGCTGCACGGGTTGGAGGACATGATTCAGACCGTCAGCCTGCACGGCCACACGGTCAACAGCGTGCACGAGAACGCGATCAATACGGACAACCAGATTCCGAACTTCTTCGTCTAGTCCCGGCTTGGCGGGGCGCACGCGAGCGTGCGCCCCGCACTGGGCTTTAAGGGAAGACCGTGTTAACCACCTCATTGGACGGCCTGTGGGTTCTTCAGGTACTCACCGGCATCGAGGTCCTGGCTCCCGAAATGGGGCTACGACCACATTTGCCCAGCGTTGAACCCAAGCACAAGGCGCTGGCGCACCCGGTAACGGCCGAACTGCGAGCTGCCGGGGCTATCGATGAGACAGACTCCGTCGACGGCGCGATCGTGGAATGGCTGACCGTGCTGTCGCGCCGCGATGTCGGGTTGATGATCCACTTCCGCTTGGCGGAGAACGGTGAACCGGCGCAAGCAATGCTGGCCAGGTTCGCGCAATGGTGGGTTGCCATCGAACGGTCCGGGGACGTCGCCCGGATCGGCGGCGCGGGAATCGCAAGCAATGAGGGCACGGCCAGTTCGGTGATCAACGCGCAGATCGAGCGTTTATGCGGCGCAAGGGATCCCGCACCGTTGCGGCCAGCCACGCTGGACGCAGATGCCATGCGTGAGGCCGCCACCGACCTGGCAGCACTGCATGCATTCCTGGGCAAGCAAGGACTCGACTCCGATCAGGTGCACATGCTGAAACTGGCCAACGATCCCGACCGATCGGCCCAGGCCTCGATCATCGCGATCCAGTCCGGGGTGGAGAGCGGCCGGCCCACTCGGACCCACATCGACCACGGCGCGGTGACGATCATCGATACGCCGGAAGGACGTCTGGTCGCAGAACGCGTTGCTTCTGGGGCCAAGAAGTGGATGATCATCGCTCCGGGTACCAAGAGCAACATCGGTTCCGCGATCAGCCATATGGTGCGGCGGTTGCCCGCCGACCAAGAATGGCATTCGTACCGAAAAATCGTGTAGTCGAAGGGTAGAGCGAAAATGATAGCATCGGCATCGTGACGACTCCGTGGACGGGCTCATCCAATTCTCCGGAACAGGGCGGACCGACTCGGCGAGAAACGCCCGCCGCGCGCTACCAAAATCAAGATTCAGTATCGGGCACACTACGCATTTCCGATATGGTCGCGCCACGCAAAATCCCGCCCGGCGGGGGGTGGCGAAAATTTCTGTACCAGGCGACATTCCACACCATTAATTTCGGCGAATCACCCGCCGAGAGACATTATCGGGAATTGCAAGAGCGAATTCGGCGCCATATCCGAAAGCAGTATGTCGTCGGAGTCATCTCGGGCAAGGGCGGCGTCGGTAAGACCACGATGACCGCCTGCATCGGCGCAGTGTTCCGGGAATGCCGGCCGGAGAATGTGGTGGCGATCGACGCCGCCCCCGGATTTGGCACGCTGGCCGGACGGATCGACGAATCTCCACTGGGCGACTATGCGGCGGTACTCAACGATACCGACGTGCAGGGCTACGCGGACATCCGAGAACACTTGGGGCAGAACAGTCTTGGCCTTGATGTGCTGGCCGGAAACCGAGCTTCGGACCAGCCGCGGCCGCTAGTTGCATCGATGTTCTCCGGAGTGCTTTCGCGGCTGCGCCGCACCCACACCGTCATCGTGGTGGACACCTCCGACGACCTCGAGCACCCCGTGATGAAGGCGGTTCTCGACGCGTGCGACACGCTGGTGTTCATCTCCGGGCTGACGGCGGACACCTCGTTGCCGGTGACCCGGGCAATCGACTTGCTGCGATCCATGGGTTATCACGAGCTGGTGTCTCGCAGCATGGTCATCCTGAACGATAGCCGCGATAAATACGACGCCGAGGCGCGCACGTATCTCACCGAACGTTTCGCGCAATCGGGTGCGACGGTTGAGTTCATGCCGTATGAC
This sequence comes from uncultured Actinomycetota bacterium, assembly GCA_963712615.1. GTDB lineage: Bacteria > Actinomycetota > Actinomycetes > Mycobacteriales > Mycobacteriaceae > Mycobacterium. The sequence goes on along the minus strand of CAVQIO010000002.1, from coordinate 3,582,674 downwards.
CCTTATCTCGCCAAAGGCGGGATCATCGATACGCGGCACGAGCTGAAGAAGAAAACCCGCCTGCGCATATTCGAAATCACCGCGGCATTGGCTGACAAATACATTCCAGATGCCGACAGGCCGCGCTAATGACCGCGTACGTGGGCAAGGTCTCGTTTCCAGCCCGTTGCGCGGTTGCAGTCGTAAGTGGAGAACACCTGGTTTCGCAGGTATATCCGGCATCGGTCCCGATCGAGGCCTTCCTCGACAACGTCGTGGAGCTGCTCAACGAGGAACTGAAGCGCCGGGGCTTCACCGGACTGGAGTCCGGGGTCGGATACGAACTCCACAAAGCCAACGGAGTGCGGCTCGATGTCACCAAGACGTTCGACGAACTCGGTGTCGAAGACGGGGCCACGCTCACCCTGGTGCCCGCGGTAGCCGGTGAATCTTTCGAGCCGCAGTACGAATCGTTGTCCACCGGCCTGGCCCGCGTCGGGAAAGCGTTGTTCGAGCCGGTCACCCTCCAGACCGCTGCACGCACGGCGTTGGTCATCCTCGCGATGGTGTCGTTGACCCTGCTGGGACTGGCTGTGCGCCAACGCCTCTCGACCGACTCCTTGATGCCTACCATCGTGACTGGCGTGGCCGGGCTGCTGATCGCCGGTGGCGCGGCCGCGGTGTGGCGTTGGTGGCCGGGTCGCACCGACATGGCCGACGCACTCGGCTGGATCGCGTTGCCGTTGCTCACCGTGAGCGTTGCCGGCGGCGCGCCCGGACACCTCGGGGCCGCGCATGCCTTCATCGCCGCCCTGGCCGGAGCGGTACTGACTTGCGGAATCGCTTCTGCGACAGGGCGCCACGCCAACGTCGCGGCGACCGCGGTGACCATCCTGGGACTCGGTGGCGCGGTCGCCGCCGCCCGAATGTGGTGGCCGGTTCCCGCGCAATGGCTGGGGATGTGCACGCTTGTCGCCCTGCTGCTGCTACTGACCATGGCCCCGACGGTCGCGCTGTGGGTCGCGCGGATCCGGCCGCCCTACTTCGGGTCGATCACCGGGCGCGATCTGTTCCGTCGCAGCGCCGGGCTGCCGGCCGATGCGGTGTCGCCCGTCGATGAGGGTGCCGACGAGGAAGCAAGTCCGGACACCACGCCACGCGGTGCGCAGATCGCACTGGGCGCGATCCACGCCAACAACGTCCTGACCGGAATCTGCGTGGGAGCCGGGCTGACACTGCCCGCCGCGGTATGGGCCACTCTGATGCCAGGCCACGACCGGAGCATGGCGGCCGCAGTGCTGGCCGGGCTGTTTGTGGTGATCTTCACCAGCCGCGGGCGGGCCTTCGCCGACAAACGACAGGCGATCGCGCTGGTGTGCGGGGGTGCCGCGGCGATGTGCGTCGGCGTTACCAAATATGTTGTGCACGAGCCGACTTCATCGGGCTACGGGGTGCTGTGGGGTGCGCTGATATTGTTCGGCTTCGGCGGTGCCGGCCTGCTGGCGGCTCTGCTGGTACCGATCACCAGGTTCACTCCGCTGGTCCGGATGATCGCCGAATGGGTGGAGATAGGGGCGATCATCGCGGCCCTGCCGCTGGCCGCGTGGATCGGCGGATTGTTCAACTGGGTGCGCATGCGATGATCCGGATGGCGCTAGCCGCTCGCGTATTGACCCAGCGGGTCGCCGCCATGGCGCTGACGAGCCTGCTCGTCGCCCTGATAACGGGCCTTCCTGCGGCACAAGGGATTCCACCGCCGATCGTCGATCCCGGCCGAGTCCCGGCCGACGGCAAGCCGGCCTCGGATCAGCCGATGCGGCAAAGCTTTGCCTGCGCACGCACGATCACCGTCGCCGATCCGAACATTGCGTTGCCCGCGCCCGGGTTCACGATGCTGAACGTCAGCAAGGCCTGGCAGTACTCGACCGGCAACGGGGTGCCGGTCGCCGTCATCGACACCGGCATCAATCCCAGTCGGCGGCTGCCGGTGGTTGCCGGTGGCGATTACATCATGGGCGGTGACGGGCTGAGCGACTGTGACGCCCACGGAACTGCGGTGGCATCGCTGATAGGCGCGGCGCCGCAAGGTAGTCCGATGCCCGCTCCGATGCCGAGCGTGCCGGCGTTTCCGCCGCCGGCCGGGCCACCGCCGACCGATGCCGGACCGCCGCCACCGGGTGGCCCACCGCCGCCGCCCGCGCCGCCACCGCCACCCTCGCCGGTGACGATCACCCAAACCGTGCCGGCAGCCCCGCCGCCGCCCCCACCCGACGCGCCGTCGAACGGGCCCGGGGATCCTGCTCCCGGCCAGCCCGACGATCCCGAGGTGCCACCGCCGCCACCCGGCGCACCCGACGGAGTCGTCGGCGTCGCGCCGCACGCGGTCGTCATCTCCATCCGCCAGTCCTCGCGGGCCTTTGAGCCGGTGAACCCCGGCGCCGGCGACATGGAGGGACGCAAGAAGGCCGGCACCATCGCGACCCTCGCCAGCGCCATCGTCCATGCGGCGAACATGGGCGCGAAAGTAATCAATATCAGTGTGACAGCATGTGTTTCGGCTGCCGATCCGCTGGATCAGGGCGCCATCGGCGCCGCTGTCTGGTATGCCGCCACCGTCAAAGACGCCGCCATCGTTGCCGCGGCGGGCAATGACAGCGAAGACGGCTGTGCGCAAAACCCGTCATTCGACCCACTCAACGCGTCCGATCCGCGCGACTGGCACCAAGTCAAGACGGTGTCGTCGCCGTCCTGGTTCTCTGATTACGTGCTGTCGGTGGGTGCGGTCGACAACACCGGCGCACCCATCAACAAGAGTCTGGCCGGGCCCTGGGTGGCCGCGGCGGCGCCCGGCGTCGGGATCATGGGATTGTCGGCGGATACCGGGGGACCGGCGAACGCCTACCCCCCGATCCGCCCGGGTGAGAAGAACATGCCGTTCTGGGGCACCAGCTTTTCCGCGGCGTATCTCAGCGGGGTGGCCGCATTGGTCCGGGCCAAATACCCGGGCCTGTCCGCGCACCAGATCATCAACCGGATTTTGCAGACCGCACACAATCCGCCGCGTGGAGTCGACAACCAGGTTGGTTACGGCGTGGTCGATCCGGTGGCCGCGCTGACCTTCGATGTGCCTGCTGGGGAACGACTTCCACCGGCGGCGGCGAGCCGCCTAGTGCATCCGGCACCGCCGCCACCGCCACCGGATCACCGCGCCCGCAATGTGGCACTGGTCTTCGCCGGCGTCGTGGCGGCCGCCATCGCGGTGGTATCCCTGATCGTTCGAGCACGGCGCGAGCGATGACTGCCGCGACGAAGCTGACGATCATCGTCTCGATCTTTTTGGCTGTTCTCATTGGATGGGCGGTCGGTGGATACCCGGGTGCGGCAACCGGTTTGGTGATCGGAGTCGCCGTCGGCGTCATTCGATGGCGGGGCAAGCCGCTGTGGTCCTGGCTGATCCTGTGGTTCCGGCGCCGTCGGCCGATTTGGTGGAGCGAGCCGCTCACGGTGGCCAATGACCGTGCCGGCGGCGGCATCCGGTACCAGGACGGCGTCGCGGTGGCCGCCGTCCAACTCCTCGGAAAGGCGCACGCGCCAACGTTGTTCACCGGTTCGACCGCGACGTACACCGACAACTCCTTCGACGTCACCGAGCTGATGCCACTGCTGCACCAAAGCCTCGGCCTCACCTTGGATTCGCTCAGCGTCCTCACCGCGGGGGCGCGCCGGCGCAGCACCGGTGACTATCCGCGGGTGTACGACACCCTGATCGGCACGCCGCCCTATGCGGGTCAGCGCGAAACCTGGCTCATCGTGCGAATCTCGGCACTGGACAATGTCGAGGCGCTGCAGGGGCGTACCTCGGTCGGCACCGCGACGCTGGCGGCCGCGCAGCGGATCAGTGCTGCGATGCGCCAACACGGCATCGGCGCCAGGGTCGCGACGGCCACCGACATCGTGGAGATGGAGCGGCGTTTGGGGCGGTCCGCGCTGGACGTCGGTAATCGGCGGTGGCGATCGGTGCGTGCTGACAGCGGGTGGTTGACGACCTATTGGTACCGGCCCGGCGACATCACGTCGGAGAATCTGGCGGAAGCGTGGTCGGCGCGCGTCGACGGGATCGTGCAGAACGTCACACTTTTCGGCTCCAAGACTGGAACTACCACCGCCACGGCCACCGTGACCGTGCGCAGCGCCCAACCACCTACGGCGTCGTTGAGTATGCGGTTGCGGACCCTGCGGGGCGAGCAGGCCCAAGCCGTTGCCGCCAATCTGTGCGGTCCGCTGCCGGCGCTGCGCGGAATCCGCCGCGGTGTGCTGCACGGTCCGGTCGTCGTCCCGATCGGACCGTCGGGTGTGCTGCTCGGCAAGGTCGCCGGCGGGAATCGCATGCTGCTGCCGCTCGACGATGCCGGGGAGTTCAGCCGGGTGCACATCGCCGCCGAAGACACGCTGGCTAGGAGGTTCATCATCCGCCTCGCCGGGGCCGGCGAGCGAATCACGGTGCACACTCGAAACATGCAGCGGTGGACCAGTGTTCGCATGCCGGACATCGCCGTGACCGATCAGCCGAAGCCGGTGTCCGGCACCACGGTCAGCGTCGTGGACGGCAGCATGTCGCCGGCGCCGCGGCCGAACACACTGATTTCCGTCGGCGGACCGGGCGAGCCGTACCGAGGGACCGCCAATGTGTTGATCACCCAGACGGGTCCGGCGACGGTGGACGTGATGGCGGACGGTCACGTGCATTCGGTGGAGGTCGAGTTGTTCCGCGCCGAGAATAGGTACGTATCGTCGGAACCGATGACGTTGCGAACCCCCGAGCTCGAAGCGGTGGACACCCCATGACCAGCAGCACCACGCCGGCCGCTGCACGTAAGTATTTCGATGCGGCGATGGCGTTGCTTGACACCGATGTCACCGGAGCTGCGTCGCGGTTCCGGGAAGCGACGGAAGTTGACCCGTCGATGGCCGACGCCTGGCTGGGCCGGATCGCTGCGGGTGACGAGTCGTTGTCGAGCGTCGAGCAGCTCTACACCTACGGGAGCCGGTTGCACCGGGAGACCAACCGGATAGGCGCACGCTTGTCGGCGCCGATCAAAGCCGGGCCGTACCTGTCGATTTCGGTGACGGAGGCCTCGCATGCCGGCCTGGCACTGGCCAGTGGCCTCATCGACGACCGTCAGTACGAGAAAGCCGAAGCACTGCTTGCGGATTCGACCCTGCTGGACACCTGGGAAAACCACCAGTGGAAGCAGTACGTCGAGTCCTATCTGATGTTCGCCACCCAACGGTGGCCGGACGTTATCGCGGTGGCCGCGGCCATCCTGCCGCCGCAGGCGATCATCATGTCCGCGGTCACCGCAGCCACCTCCACGCTGGCCGCACACGCCGCGGCCCATCTCGGTCAGGCCCGGGTCGCGCTGGAGTGGACCGACCGGGTCGAGCTGCGCACCGGATTCGGCGGCCCGAGCGAGACACGTCGTCAGCATCTCGAAACTGCCGTCACCGCAGTCGATCCCACCGACTTCCCGCTGATCGCCGCCGATCTTGCCTATGTGCGCGGGATGGCGCATCGCCAGCTCGGCGAGGAGCCCAAGGCGCAGATCTGGTTGTCCAAAGCGACGATCAACGGGGCATTGATCGAGCCCGCCAAGCAAGCGCTGGCCGACCCGGCGCTGCAGTTGGTGATCACCGACGAGGACGCGATCAGCTCCCGGAGCAATAAATGGGATGTGACCACCGAGCTGTCGGAGCAGCAGCGGCAGGAAGAGGGGCACCAAGAGCGTCGCACCGAACTCCTGCACGAGGGCCGCGCATTACTCGACAACCAAGTCGGATTGGCCGACGTCAAACGCGCGGTCGCCGAGCTGGAGGACCAGATCGAGGTCCGTGCGCTGCGCCTGGCGGCGGGGCTGCCGGTGGCCAATCAAACCAACCACATGCTGTTGGTCGGACCGCCCGGCACCGGTAAGACCACCACCGCCGAGGCGCTCGGAAAGATCTACGCCGGGCTCGGCATCGTCCGCCATCCGGAGATCGTCGAGGTCAAGCGGGCCGATTTCTGCGGGGAGCACATAGGCGCGTCCGGACCGAAGACCAACGAGCTGATCAGCAGGTCGCTGGGCCGCATTCTGTTCATGGACGAGTTCTACTCGCTGGTGGAACGGCATCAGGACGGTCGGCCGGACATGATCGGTATGGAGGCGGTCAACCAGCTGCTGGTGGCACTCGAGGTGCACCGGTTCGACTTCTGCTTCATCGGCGCCGGGTATGAGAAGGAAGTCGACGAATTCCTCACGGTGAACCCGGGTTTGGCGGGCCGGTTCAACCGCAAATTGCGGTTCGAGTCTTATGCGCCTGATGAGCTGGTGGAAATCGCGGTCCGCTACGGCAAGCCGCGCGCCACGGTGCTCGACCCCGCCACCTCCGAGGCGCTGAGGGCCGCGTGCGCAACACTGCGCGCCTACCGGGCTCCCGATGGCCAGCATGGCATCGATGCGATGCACAACGGCCGGTTTGCGCGCAACGTCGTTGAGCGCGCGGAGCGACTGCGGGACTCGCGGGTGGCCGCACAGAATCGCGTCGACAAAGGGTCGGTGACGGTGGAGGATCTGCAGACGCTGCGTACCCAGGACATCGTTGCGGCGGTGAAGGGTGCGTGCGCGGAAAAGCATGTGCCGATAGTGCTTTGACCCCGGGCCGACGGACTTTAGTTGATTCGGCTGATCAGTGTTTTGATCGCCGCAATGACGTGCGCGGGCAATGGCTCGTCGTCTTCCGCGTGCACGATCATTTCTTCGGCGACACCGGCCGCTTGTGCGGTCTCCAGCGTGGAAAGGTTCGCCTGCCGCCGGGCCGCATATAACCGCTGCGCCAGCGGCGCGCCCGGAGCACTTGCCCCGAGCGTCATCAACTCGTCGCGGTGCCGGCGAACGGCGCCCAGTGCCCGGATTAATTCCGGGGTTATTCGGCTGATCCGGGTTGCGCGGACGACAATCGCCTCGAGTTGCCGCAAATCGGCGAGGATGGGCGCCGCGCGCTCGATGAAATCGGGATCCTCGGCTGTCGGCAGTGCGGCGACCGCGAAGGTGCACCCGTCCACGGCCGTCACCACGGCCTGAGCGATCAACGACGCCGCGCCATCGGCCTCCGGGTTGTCGCCCGACGGACCGTTGAGCGACAGGGCTTGCGCGGTGGTGCCCCTGGCGACGGTTTCCCCGTAGCGGATCCGCGCGATGTTTCCTGCGGGCCACTGCAGCACTTCCTCGAGCTTCGCGCGGGTCCGTTCACGCGGCCAACTGCGGCCCTTTTCGAAAGCGATCAGCGCGCCGGCGTTGATGATCCCGTCCGCCGCGAGGCTGCGCTGGCTGATGTCGAGTTCGCGGCGACGGGCGGCGGCGGCGGCTCCGGCGCGAACCACACCTGCATCCAGATCGCTGGTCTGAAGGTCGGAGTCCCGCTCGTCGGAATCGCTAGGCTCATGTCGCTCAACAGGTTTCGCCGTCCTGACGATTTCAAATGTCAAGGCTCTACCCCGGCCGGGGAGTTGACGCGGCAGTGGACATCGTCGTGGACTCCTCGCTCACGATTCCTTGGCGGCAGGCTGCCCGCCAGAAGGATTCTAACTGCTGCACTCCGCATAGCTACAGTTAAGCGTTATGCGGATATGAAAGTAGCCCGCCAGCGCCCCTCGGGGTTCCGCATCACCGCTACAGCCTGGTCCGTCCCGGCGGACGTTCACTGAAGCAGCCGCCGCCATCTGGCTTAGACCCTGCTTGACCCACTATTCAGGGCGCTTATCGGCCCGTTCCTTCCGGGAGTGAAGCCAGGCAAAACGTGCGGCGGGTGGCACATGCCCTGCACTGACGGGATCGGGCGCAGTCGAAAGCGTAGCACTAACCGTTGCATTGCCATGGTTAGTGCTACGCCCTCTCGCATCAGAGGACGCAGAACTGCAACGCTTCTGGAGGAACGTAGCGATGGCCGCAACAACTCTGTACAACATCCCGTTGGGCGCTTGCACCAACGACCCCGATCGTTGGACAACGACTCCTGACGCGGAGGCCAAAGCCCTGTGCCGGGCGTGCCCGCGCCGGTGGCTGTGCGCCCGGGAGGCTGTCGAGTCAGCCGGTGCGGAAGGACTGTGGGCCGGCGTCGTGATTCCGGAATCGGGCCGGCCCCGGACGTTCGCGCTGAACCAACTGCGCTCGCTGGCCGAGCGCAACGGACACCCGGTGCGCGAGACCGCCAAATCGGCCTAAGCCCGGGACCCGCCGATTCGAAGGCCGGCAGAGTGGCCTAGTCGAACCGGAAAACGGCAAGCCGGCCCGCCAGCGCCTCGAATTCGTCGGCCGTTCCGTGGCGCACTATTCCCGAGCGCTTCGCGAACGACACACCAACCGGAACTTTCTTGGGGAACTCCCGCAGCACCGGCCGCGCTTGTTCGGCGGTGAGTTCGACGATTCTGACTTCGCGTGATCGTCGGCCTCGGGCCAGCGTGCCGGTACCCGCGGCACGGGCGTTGGCCGCCCAGTCCGCGCCCGGATAGCCCGCGACCACGTAGAGACCGCCCTGAAATTCGAACGGCGTCATCGGCGTGCTGCGCGGTTGGCCCGACTTGCGGCCGGGCACCGTGAGCACCATGGCGGGACCGGTCGGTATTCCTAATTTCTGCACCGGCATCATCATCTTGTTCATCGGTTTGAGGTAACGCGGTGGGTGTGGTTCGGACATCTCGTAACTCCTGTCTGGGATCTAGTTCGTGTACAGGTCGCGGTGCTCAGACACCCACTGCGCGAAGGAGACTGGTGCGCGACCGAGAATCTTCTCCACGTCGTGAGTGACGAGTGCGGGGTTGTCGAGCGTTTCGGCGAGCATGGCCATATAGGCGTCGGCGAACTCGGCGCCGAACCCTAAGTCGATGAATCGTTGCCGTACTGCGTCCGGCGGTATTTCCCGGTACTGCAGTGGGCGGCCCAGCGCGGCGCCGATTACCTCCACGAGTTCTGAGTTGGTGAACGCCTGGGGGCCGGTCAACGGAACCCGCTGACCGACAAGCTCATCGGTGAGCAGCGCCCGCGCCGCGACCGCAGCGATGTCGATCTCGGCGATCGGTGCGGTCGAAGCCGATGCATAGGGCCCGGCCACCAGATCGCCGGCGCGTATCTGTGCGGCCCACATACCGGCGAAGTTGGTCGCGAAGACCGTGGGCCGCAGGCTCACCCACGCCAGGCCTGAGTCGACGGCGAGCTGTTCAACCTCCTTGTTACGGTCGCCGCGGAATCGCGATGGCTGCCGTGAAAAGTCGTCATCGGCGTTGATCGCCGACAGCGCGACCAGTTTGGCGACTCTCGAGCGCCGGCATTCGGCCACCGCGGTGGCGAGGTTTGCGCCGAGCGCGCGGGAATTGAGGAACACCGCCGATGCCCCCGGCAACGCGTCGGCCACCGCGCCACTCACCTCGACGCTCGAGGGAAACCCGGCGGCCTTCGGTGTGCGGGTGACGACCCGCACTCGGGCGCCCGCGGCGAGAAGTTCGGCAACGAGCGGGCGCCCGACATTGCCGGTCGCTCCGGTTACGACGATTGTCATGATGGTTCCTCCTGAAGTCGACAGCTCTTCATCAACGACGGGCGCGGCCCAGGGAAAGTTACAGTCGGTAGCAAGTAACTTTTTCCGGCACCAGATCGTCGATACTTCATGAACCAGACCCAGCCGCCCACCGACCAGATTGCCGACGCGTGGCGTCGGCACCGCCCCTATCTGGTCAATCTCGGGTATCAAATACTCGGAGATGTCGGCGACGCCGAAGACGTTGCGCAAGAGGCATTTCTGCGGTTATCGCGAGTTAGTCCCGGTGAGATCGACGACATCCGCGGCTGGCTCACCGTGGTAACCAGCCGGCTCTGCCTCGATCAGGTGCGCTCGGCACGAACGCGCTATGAACGATTGAGCGACCCAGCCCACCCAGACCGCGATGCATTCGCCGTACAGGCGCGCAGCCTGGACCCGGCCGATCGAGTCACCCTCGACGACGAGGTCCGTACCGCGTTGATGGAAGTCCTGCAGCGGCTCAGTCCCGGTGAACGGGTCGCGTTTGTGCTGCATGATGTTTTCGGGGTCCCGTTCGACACGATCGCCGAAACAGTGGGCCGCCCGGTTGGCACCTGCCGACAGCTGGCGCGGCGTGCGCGGGCGAAATTCACTGCGGCACAGCCGCAGTCGAGTGAAGTAGCCGCCGCCCAGCACCAGCTCGTCACCGAGAAATTCATCACTGCCTGCGCCAACGGTGACATCGCCGCATTGACCGCCGCCCTGGACCCGACGGTCTGGGGCATCGGCACGATCCTGGCCGACCCGGCGCCTCCGCCGCAGATCAACCATGGGCCGCATGCGGTGGCCACCAATCTGATGCGCTATCTGGGCCCGGGAGTCACCCTGGTCAGCGGTCCCGCCGGGCAGCACGTCGTGCTCGCGTTCGCCGAGCGCCGGCTCTTCGCGGTCATCGTGCTGAGCATCCGCGGCGCGCTCGTCACCCAGATCGAGGCGATCGCCGACCCCTCGGCGCGGATGGCGGCCGGCTGAAGCGGGCTCCGAGCAGCGTTAGCTCTTGTCCGCACCGGGCCGGAAGTCGCGCCCACGGTCGGGGCTGGCCCCGAAATACCCGGCGATCATCGCGGTGGCCTGCAGAAGCTTGCGCCGCGTGGCGCCGGCCATCTCGTGGCTCACGTCGATGACGCCCCCGGGCCGCAGATGAGGATCGAACGGCACCTCGACCACCGGCTGTCCGTGATCGACGAACTCGCGGGCCAGCAGGGCCCGGGTGCGTTTGTCGGCATGTCCGTCGGAATCGTTGAGCACCACGATCGTGTTGTGCAACAACTCCGTCATGCCCTGATCTGACAGCCATTCCATGGTCCGGGCGGCCGCCGAGGCCCCGTCCGCCCACGGCGAGGACACCACGATCAGGGCATCCAGGTCGCGCAGGACTTCCTGGGTGACGGGTGAATCCATCGTCGAGCCGCAGTCGATGACCGAGATGGTGAAATGGCGGTCCAACCGCGACGCGGCTTCCCGGTAGATCGCGGGATCGAGCACCCGGCGCGGGCCGGACGCGGGTTCGCCGGCGAGAACATGCAGGCCAACCGAGTTACGGCCGACCCGGTCGGCCACGTCGGTGAAGGACTCCAAGTTCTTGTCGGCGGTGAGTTCCCAGAACGAGGTCGTTGAGCGTGGATCGATCCGGCTGCTCAACCGGCCGAAGGCGGTATCGGCGTCGATCGCCACGACGTGGTCGTGCCGGCGGAGTTCGGCGAATAGCGATCCGACACTGGCGGCGACGGAGGTCTTTCCCACGCCGCCCTTGCCGACCACGCCGACCTTGTGGTTGCCACGGAAACCGGTCCGGATGGCTGCTTCGAATTCGGCGTCTTGGCGTTGCGCGGGCGGACCGAGCTTGACCAGGCCAAAGGTGAGCATCCGCAGGATGCGCCGCCACCCGCGATCACCGACCTCGGCTGCGGCCGGCGCACCTGGTGCGAGGCCGGCGTCGGCGGCCGGTAACCGCGACGTCGCCAGCTGGGCTACCAGCGAAGAGGCCGGCTGCTGAGGCGCCTCAGCGGGTCGCGGCCAGGGCGGGGGAGCCACGGGTTGACGCGGTGGTGGGGGCGGAATCGGCCGCTGGCGCGGTGCAGGTGGGGGCGCCGTGGGCCGCGGCGGAGGGGGCGGAAACGCCGGCGAGCGCGGAGCTGGCGGCGGGGGAAAAGCTGCGGGTGCAGCGCTCTGGTGGTCCCTGAGATGGGGACCGGGCGGTCGGGCGGCGGGGGTACTGGGCCGTTCGGGCTGCAGACGGTCCCGCAGGAATTCGTCGCGCTCGTTCATGGGCTCCTCGGTGCCGGGCGATCGATCGCCGCGCGTTGGGCCGGCCGCAGGGTGATTACCCGGCCCATCTCGGTCCAGTATCGGTCGACGCGGTCTCATTAGTATCGCGCAAACTCGGTGGAGCCTGACCCGGCGCCACCCCAACGGCCCGAGGATGGGCCGGGCATGCCGAAAGGTGACATGGACAGCATTGCTGCCACGCATTATCGCTACCCCGGTGCGGCTGCGCCGGTGCGCTGTGACGCCCCGCCATGCCGGTACCGCCGTGAGGCCGGGGTCACAGCAAACCCCGGTAAGCGGCCGGCGCAGGCAGCGCCGCAGCGGCGTCTGCGCTGTCGCGTGCAGATTGTCGGCGCCCAAGCGCATTTCCCGGGGTTATCGATCGCCGCCTGCAGCGAATTTACGCTGCCGCTACCTGCCGGGTTAGACTTGGCGAAGTTGGCATGTCAGGCGGTTTTTGTCATATCGTTTTACGACTTGTCGAGATCGGGTACACGCCACCGTTCAATGCTGCACGGACGATTCCCTCATCGGATCATTTTCCGTCTGAGAGACAGCCTATCGACAAGTCCGAAGGGGCCGGCCCGCAACCTCCGGGTGCAGCACCATCGAAGCTACTAAAAACGGCCGCGCAGCAGGTTCTGGTGAAGAGGCAGGTGCATATGACGCCCACGCGCGTTGGGTTGTATAACCCCGCGTACGAGCACGATTCGTGCGGGGTAGCCATGGTCGTCGACATGCACGGCCGACGCAGCCGCGACATCGTCGACAAGGCGATCACCGCACTGGTCAACCTCGAGCATCGTGGCGCCCAGGGCGCCGAGCCGCGCAGCGGTGACGGCGCGGGCATCCTGATTCAGGTCCCGGACGCATTCCTACGGGAAGTCGTGGACTTTGAGCTTCCCGCGCCGGGCAGCTACGCCACCGGTATCGCGTTTTTGCCGCAATCGTCCAAGGATGCCGCAGCGGCGTGCGCCGCGGTGGAGAAGATCGCCGAGGCCGAGGGCCTGACGGTGCTGGGCTGGCGCGATGTGCCCACCGACGACTCGTCGCTGGGCGCGCTGTCCCGCGACGCGATGCCCACCTTCCGGCAGGTGTTCATGACGGGTGCCTCCGACATGGCCCTGGAACGTCGTTGCTACGTGATCCGCAAGCGCGCCGAGCACGAACTCGGCACCAAAGGCCCGGGCCAAGATGGGCCGGGCCGCGAAACGGTCTACTTCCCAAGCCTGTCCGGCCAGACGATGGTCTACAAGGGCATGCTGACCACCCCGCAGCTCAAGGCGTTTTACCTTGACCTGCAAGACGATCGGATGACGAGCGCGCTGGGCATCGTGCACTCGCGATTCTCGACCAACACCTTCCCGTCCTGGCCGCTGGCGCATCCGTTCCGCCGGATCGCCCACAACGGCGAAATCAACACCGTCACCGGCAACGAGAACTGGATGCGGGCCCGCGAGGCGCTGATCAAGACCGACGTCTTCGGGTCGGTTGACGACCTGGAGAAGTTGTTCCCGATCTGTACCCCGGGCGCTTCGGATACCGCACGTTTCGACGAGGCGCTGGAATTGCTGCACCTGGGCGGGCGCAGCCTGCCACACGCGGTGCTGATGATGATTCCCGAGGCCTGGGAACGTAACGAGTCGATGGACCCGGCGCGGCGTGCGTTTTACGAATACCACGCATCGCTGATGGAGCCCTGGGACGGCCCGGCGTCGATGACGTTCACCGACGGCACGGTCGTGGGCGCGGTGCTTGACCGCAATGGCCTTCGCCCATCCCGGATTTGGGTCACCGAGGACGGTTTGGTGGTGATGGCGTCCGAGGCCGGCGTCTTGGATCTGGACCCGTCGACGGTGGTGCAGCGGATGCGGCTGCAACCGGGCCGGATGTTTTTGGTGGACACCACCCAGGGCCGCATCGTCGCCGATGAGGAGATCAAAGCCGAGCTGGCCGCCGAGCACCCGTACCAGGAGTGGCTCGACAAGAACCTCGTTCCGCTCGACTCGTTGCCCCAGGGCGAGTACGTGCGGATGGCGCATGATCGACTTGTCATGCGGCAGTTAGCCTTTGGCTACACCTACGAGGAGCTCAGCCTGCTGGTGTCCCCGATGGTCCGGACCGGCGCTGAGCCGTTGGGATCGATGGGTACCGATACCCCGGTCGCGGTGCTGTCCCAGCGTCCCCGGATGTTGTACGACTACTTCCACCAGCTGTTCGCTCAGGTGACCAACCCGCCGTTGGACGCCATCCGCGAGGAGGTGGTGACCAGCTTGCAGGGCACCACCGGCGGCGAGCGTGACTTGCTCAGCCCGAACGACGAATCGTGCCACCAGATCGTGCTGCGTCAGCCGATTCTGCGTAACCATGAGCTGGCCAAGCTGGTCAACCTGAATCCGGACGACAAGGTCAACGGGCGCCCACACGGTATGCGCTCCAAGGTGGTTCGCTGTCTGTACCCGGTCGCCGACGGCGGCGCCGGGCTGGCAGCTGCGCTGGACGAGGTGCGCGCGCAGGCGTCGGCCGCGATTGCCGAGGGTGCCCGGGTCATCATTCTTTCCGACCGCGACTCCGACGAGCAGATGGCGCCAATACCGTCACTGCTCGCCGTCGCCGGGGTGCACCACCATCTGGTGCGGGATCGGACCCGCACTCATGTGGGCCTGGTGGTCGAATCCGGTGATGCCCGCGAGGTGCACCACATGGCGATGCTGATCGGTTGCGGCGCCGCCGCGGTCAACCCGTACCTGGCGTTCGAGTCGATCGAGGACATGCTGGACCGCGGCGACATCGACGGCTTCTCAACTGGGCAAGACCGCGACAAGGCGTTGAACAATTACGTGAAGGCCGCCGGCAAGGGCGTGCTGAAAGTGATGTCCAAGATGGGCATTTCGACGCTGGCCTCCTACACCGGCGCCCAGTTGTTCCAGGCCATCGGCATCTCCGAGGACATCCTTGACGAGTACTTCACCGGGCTGGCCTGCCCGACCAGTGGGATCACGCTGGAGGACATCGCCGCCGACGTCGCCATTCGGCACAACCTGGCCTATCTGGACCGGCCCGATGAGCGCGCGCACCGCGAACTGGAGGTTGGCGGGGATTACCAGTGGCGCCGCGAGGGCGAGTACCACCTGTTCAATCCGGAAACGGTTTTCCGGCTGCAGCACGCCACCCGCACCGGCCAGTACAAGATCTTCAAGGAGTACACCCGTCTGGTCGACGACCAGAGCGAACGGATGGCCTCCCTGCGCGGCCTGCTGAAGTTCCGCGGCGATGTGCGCCCGCCGGTTCCATTGGACGAGGTCGAACCCGCCAGCGAGATCGTCAAGCGGTTCTCTACCGGCGCGATGAGCTATGGCTCGATCTCCGCCGAGGCGCACGAGACGCTGGCCATCGCGATGAATCGGCTGGGTGGCCGATCTAACAGCGGTGAGGGCGGCGAGGACGTCAAGCGGTTCGATCGCGATCCCAACGGGGATTGGCGCCGCAGCGCGATCAAACAGGTCGCCTCGGCACGGTTCGGTGTGACCTCGCACTATCTGACCAACTGCTCCGATATCCAGATCAAGATGGCCCAGGGTGCGAAGCCCGGTGAGGGCGGCCAACTTCCGGGGCACAAGGTGTACCCGTGGGTGGCCGAGGTCCGGCACTCCACACCCGGCGTCGGCCTGATCTCGCCGCCGCCACACCACGACATCTACTCCATCGAGGATCTGGCGCAGCTGATCCACGACTTGAAGAACGCCAACCCGTCGGCGCGGGTGCACGTCAAGTTGGTCTCCGAGAACGGTGTCGGCACGGTGGCCGCGGGTGTGTCCAAGGCGCATGCCGACGTGGTGCTCATCTCGGGCCACGACGGCGGCACCGGCGCCACCCCGCTGACCTCGCAGAAGCACGCGGGAGCTCCGTGGGAGCTGGGGCTGGCCGAAACGCAGCAGACCTTGCTGCTCAACGGGTTACGCGACCGGATCGTCGTCCAGGTGGACGGGCAACTCAAGACCGGACGCGACGTGATGATCGGCGCGCTGCTGGGCGCTGAGGAGTTCGGTTTCGCCACCGCTCCGCTCGTGGTGGCGGGCTGCATCATGATGCGGGTCTGCCATCTCGACACCTGCCCGGTCGGCGTGGCCACCCAGAACCCGGTGCTGCGGGAGCGCTTCACCGGCAAGCCCGAGTTCATCGAGAACTTCTTCATGTTCATCGCCGAAGAAGTCCGGGAATACATGGCGCAGTTGGGTTTCCGCACATTCAACGAGGCCGTCGGTCAAGTGGGTGCACTCGACACCACGCTGGCGCGCGCACACTGGAAGGCGCACAAGCTGGATCTGGCGCCGGTGCTGCACGAGCCGGAGTCCGCCTTCATGAACCAGGATCTGTACTGCAGCTCCCGCCAGGATCATGGCCTGGACAAGGCGCTGGATCAGCAGTTGATCGTGATGAGCCGCGAGGCGCTGGATTCTGCCAAACCGGTCCGGTTCTCCACCACCATCAGCAATGTCAACCGCACGGTAGGCACGATGCTCGGCCACGAGCTGACGAAAGCCTATGGCGGCCAGGGCTTGCCGGACGGAACGATCGACATCACCTTCGACGGCTCCGCCGGCAACAGCTTCGGTGCTTTTGTGCCCAAAGGCATTACCTTGCGGGTGTACGGCGATGCCAACGACTACGTCGGCAAGGGCCTGTCCGGCGGCCGAATCGTGGTGCGGCCGTCGGACAATGCGCCGCAGGACTACGTCGCCGAGGAGAACATCATCGGCGGCAACGTGATCCTGTTCGGCGCTACCAGTGGGGAGGTTTTCTTGCGCGGTGTGGTCGGGGAACGGTTCGCGGTTCGCAACTCCGGCGCCCATGCCGTGGTCGAGGGCGTCGGCGATCACGGTTGTGAATACATGACCGGCGGCAGGGTGGTGATCCTCGGCCGTACCGGGCGTAACTTCGCGGCCGGCATGTCCGGCGGTGTGGCCTACGTCTACGACCCCGACGAGGAGCTGCCGCAAAACCTGAACACCGAGATGGTGGACTTTGAGGCTCTCGACTCCGATGACGTGGACTTCCTACACGGCATCATCCAGGCGCATGTCGACGCCACCGATTCCGCTGTCGGTCAGCGGATCCTGGCCGACTGGCGTGGGCAGCAACGGCACTTCGCCAAAGTGATGCCCCGGGACTACAAGAAGGTGCTGGAGGCGATCGCCCAAGCGGAGCGCGACGGCGTCGATGTCGGCAAGGCGATCATGGCGGCCGCGCATGGCTGATCCAAGCGGCTTCCTGAAGTACACGCACCGGGAACTGCCGCAGCGCAGGCCTGTCCCGCTGCGGTTGAAGGACTGGAACGAGGTATACGAGGAATTCAGCGACGAGACCCTGCGCGAGCAGGCGACCCGTTGCATGGACTGCGGTATCCCGTTCTGCCACAACGGCTGCCCGCTGGGCAACTTGATCCCGGAATGGAATGACCTGGTACGCAAGGGCCGATGGCGCGATGCGATCGAACGGCTGCACGCCACCAATAACTTCCCCGACTTCACCGGTCGGTTGTGCCCGGCGCCCTGCGAGCCGGCGTGTGTCCTGGGCATCAACCAGGATCCGGTGACGATCAAGCAGATCGAGCTGGAGATCATCGATCACGCCTTCGACGAAGGCTTCGTGGTGCCGCTGCCGCCGACGAAGCTGACCGGAAAGACGGTCGCCGTAATTGGTTCGGGCCCGGCCGGATTGGCTGCGGCCCAGCAGCTCACCCGCGCGGGACACCGCGTCACCGTCTTCGAACGAGCCGATCGCATTGGTGGACTGCTGCGCTACGGTATTCCGGAATTCAAGATGGAGAAGCGCGTCCTCAACCGGCGACTGGACCAAATGCGGGCTGAGGGAACCGAATTCCGGGCCAGCGTCAACGTCGGAGTCGACATCAGCGCCGAACAGTTGCTCGCCGACTTCGATGCGGTGGTGCTGGCCGGGGGCGCTACCGCCTCGCGCGACCTGCCGATTCCGGGCCGTGAGTTGGAGGGCATCTACCAGGCGATGGAATACCTGCCGTGGGGCAACCGCGTGCAGGAAGGCGACGACGTGCTGGGGTCCGACGGTGAGCCGCCGATCACCGCCAAGGGCAAGAAGGTGGTCATCATCGGCGGTGGCGATACCGGCGCCGACTGCCTGGGCACCGCGCACCGGCAGGGTGCGGTCGCCATCCACCAGTTCGAGATCATGCCGCGTCCACCGGAATCCCGCGCCGAATCCACGCCGTGGCCGACGTACCCGCTGATGTACCGGGTGTCATCGGCGCACGAAGAAGGCGGTGAACGGGTTTTCTCGGTCAACACCGAGCAATTCGTCGGCGAAGACGGTCGTGTGACCGCGCTGCGGGCGCACGAAGTGACCATGCAGGACGGCAAGTTCGTCAAGGTCGAGGACTCCGATTTCGACCTCGAGGTCGACCTGGTGTTGCTGGCGATGGGCTTTGTCGGCCCGGAGAAGCCGGGCCTGCTCACCGACCTCGACCTGAAGCTGACCGACCGGGGCAATGTTGCCCGCGGCGCCGATTACGAGACCTCGGTGCCCGGTGTTTTCGTTGCCGGAGACATGGGTCGGGGCCAGTCGTTGATCGTCTGGGCGATCGCCGAGGGTAGGGCCGCTGCGGCGGGTGTGGACCGGTACTTGATGGGGTCAACCGCACTTCCGGCGCCCATCAAGCCGACGGCCGCACCGCTTCAATAATCACATCAGTCACACCAGAAACACGCCGGCAATTTTTCGGCGCGTCTCCCACGGTTTGCCAGGCAGTGGGTGTCTAATAACTACCTGTGTGCTTCGTCACAGCGGAGTCACGATTGGGGTAGACCGATCGCAGGAGTGGTCACTGTGCATGTGAAACCAGTACCTCGTACACGGGTGGGGCGAATGGCCTGGTCATTGTTTCGGCACCCCGTGAAGAGCCGCGAGTTTCCCGCTAAGCAAGAGCGCCTGGTTACCGCCCAGGAGCTGTTGCTGTTCGGGACATAACAATCCAATCTCTCTACCCACGGTTCTACGGCGGGTTTGCTCGCGCTGAGGGTTTGCGGTCGAGACGATAGAAGCCCGTCGGAGACCTACCACGACCGGACGTCATCGTGCTCCACTCGTCGGCCAGTTCTGTCCGCTGGTCAGACGGTGATGCCATATGCCTTGAGCTTGCGGTAAAGGCTGGAACGCGACATCCCGAGTTGTACGGCGGCAGCCATCCTGTTGCTATTGGCTTCCTGCAAGGCGCCCACGATTGCGTCGCGTTCGGCCGCCTCCAACGGAGTCAATGTATGCCGGGCTGCGGTCTGGCAGTATCTGGGAAGATCGGAGGTTTGGATCTCGCCGACCGGGCGCCGGTGCATCGCGTGCGCCAGTGCTTCGCGCAATTGAGAGATGTTGCGAGGCCACGAATATCGCGAAATGACTCGTTGGGCGTCGGGGCTGATCCGCACGTTGCGGGCGGGGGCGATGTCGCGCAGTAATGCCTTGGTGAGGTTGGGCAGATCGTCTGTGCGGCAACGTAATGGGGGCACCATGATAGCGACTTCGAAATGGTGCAACAGTTCCTGGAACGGCAGATCGGACCCCGGCGAGGAATCCGTTCCCGTTGCCACTATCCAGACCGGCCCGTCCAGCGATTCCACCGCCGAGAAATAGGCTTCCAGGCACTGCACACTTTCGGCAGTGGCCTGGTCGATGTCTCTGATGATGTGCAGAGTGGGTTCCCGTGGGCATCCCGCCAGCGAAGTAATGTCCGATGGCGGGCCCCCGCCGTTGAGCTGCGCAGCATCGAGTGAGATGCTGCGCGCCTCGGGATAGACGGCATGGAACAGCTCGGCTACCAACGTGAACTTGCCGACGCCCGTCTCACCGAGCACTAGGGCCGGCTTTGCCTGTTCAAGCGCATCACGCAGCTCGCCGACCGCTCGCATCCACGCCGGTGTGGTGCCTCCGGCCAGAGATTCGCGGGACCGGGGGAGCTGCTCGACGATCTGCGAAGTCCGTGGTGCCGCGATCGCGATCGGCGGCAGTTGCTGCTCGCTGAAATCGCGCGGCGACCTGGGTTGGCGCGTGGCGACCAGCTCCGCGACCACCACCATCCCCGCTACCTCCGAGCCAGCGACGATACGGATTCCGCGGATGTGGACCAGCCGCTGCCCACCCGGTAGAGCCAAGGTGTCGCTGGCCCGATCCTTGCCTGCCATCAGGAAGGTTGCGTGCTCGCGCAGTGTGCGTTGTTCGTTGGGGTCGAACAGCCGCTGGGCAGCGGGATTGGCCATGAACACCGAGTCGCCGAACGCAAAGACGGCTTCGCGGGGCGAACGCGCGGTGACCTTCAGGTAGGTCTCGAAGATGGCATGCTGCGACTGCCCCCGGTCGAGCAGAAGATTACGTCCGATGTCTTTGGCGGCGCTACTGGCCAGGGTGTGCATCAGGGGACTCCACGCGTCCGACAGCGTCGAAATATCGAGCACACCCTCGACGCGTCCGGTGACCGGGTCGATCACCGGGGCCCCGGTACACGCGAACAGGTGCAGATTCTCGCTGAAGTGTTCGGGACCCACCACACTGACCGGTCGGCCCGCTTCGAACACCGTGCCGATGCCGTTGGTGCCCATCGTCGACTCGGAATAGTCGAAGCCAGGTGCGAGATCCACCCGGTCGAGCAACCGTGCCACCGCCGCCGAGCTGTCGATTCGTCGCACCACCCGCGCTTTGCTGTCCGTCAAAGCGATGACCAGCGGCATGTCAGCGGTATCGGTCTCGAGCTGCTCCAGTACCGGTCGCGCGCAGCGCACCAAAAGTGATCCGGTGTCGAGATGATCGGTGAACACGCTGTTCGGGCTGGATACATCCACGCCTGCCGCCTGACTGCGCTCCCACGAGGCCACCACCATGTCCGAGACGCCCGCCGCACCCGTGCTGCCGTACTCAAGGAAGTCCGCACGGGCAGCAGCTACCCGCAGCATCCGGCCGGGCTTATCAGGCATCGCGCGCTCCTGGCTGCTGGACGACTTTTGCGTCATCGCTTCGTCACGCCCAGCTTAAAGAGAGGGCGGTCACGGGCATGCGGTGTGTCCCATTTTGGGACAGTCCGCCGCCGTGAGACCTCGGCAATGTTTTTCGGGCAGCGATGTGGTGTGCAGCACATCGCTACCCGAATGTGAAACGCGACCTCGAAACGGAGCGGCATGGGAACCCTCATCAACATCGACAATGGCGGCACCCTGACCGACATCTGCGTCTGGGACGGCGACGGCTTCCGCTTCACCAAGACGCTGACCACCCCGCACGACCTGTCCGAATGCCTGTTCACCGGAATTGAAAAGGCATCACAAGCCCTTTACGGCGACGCCGATATCACCCGGCTGCTGCACGAGGCCGAGCACATTCGGTACTCCACCACCCAGGGCACCAACGCGCTGGTGGAACGGCGAGGCCCGATGATCGGGATCCTGACTTCGATAACAGGGCTGGCGACCGCGATGCAGCAGACTCCCGCCGGGGAAAAACTGTTCGCCGACCTGGTCGGTGATCGCTTTGTGACCTTCGACCCGGATGCCGACACCGACGCTTTCGAGTTCGATGCGGTGCAAAAGATCAACCGGCTCACCACGTTGGGGGCGGCTCGGGTCGTCGTCACCGGAGCAAGCCCGCTGCAGGAGCAGCGGCTCCGGCACGTGCTGTTGCGCAAGTTTCCCCGCCACCTGCTGGGCTCGGTCCCGCTGATCTACAGCTGGGAGCTGGCCGGAGACCGCGATCACACGCGGCGCGCGTGGTCATGTGTGGTCAATTCATTCCTGCATCCGACGATGGAGCGGTTCTTGTACAGTGCCGAGCGGCGGCTGCAGGGCTACCGGGTGGTCAACCCGTTGCTTGTTTACCGCAACGACGGCGCGTCCTCGCGAGTTGCGAAATCGGTTGCGCTAAAGACGTATTCGTCGGGGCCGCGTGGCGGGCTGGAAGGTACGGCGGCGCTGGCGAAAGTTTACGGGTTGCAGCACGCCCTGATGATGGACGTGGGGGGCACCACCACCGACGTCGGTGTCGTCGAAGACGACACTGTCGCGGTGGCTGACCGGGGCAGCATCGAAGGGGTACGCATCTCCTATCCGATGAGCCACCTCACCTCGGCAGGTGTGGGCGGTTCATCGGTGATCCAGGTTCTCGACGGGGAAATCACGGTAGGGCCGCAGTCGGTCGGTGCCGCACCGGGTCCGGCATGCTTCGGATTCGGCGGGAAACAGGCCACCATCACCGACGTCAATCTGCTGCTCGGCGTGCTCGACGCCGACACTTACCTGGACGGGACCTTCACCCTCGATCCGGGCCGGTCGAGGTCGGTGATCACCGAAACGATCGCCGAGCCGCTCGGGATCTCGCTCGAAGAGGCGTTGATCCGCATGGAACACGCCTACTTCGACGCGCTCGCGGTCGCGCTGGCGGGGGCCGTCAAAGACGTCACGACGTTGCTGGCGTTCGGCGGGGCCGGGCCGATGAGCGCCACCGGCGCGGCCAGGCTGGCCGGCATCAAGCAGGTGCTGATCCCACGCACCGCGGCTGTCTTCTCGGCGTTTGGGATCTCGTTCTCCGACATCGGCAAGACCTACGAAGTGATCATTCCCGAGCCGAGTGCCGATTCGGCCAGTGCCGTCCACGACGCTCTGCTGGCGCGTGCCGACCGAGACATGTTCCAGGAAGGCTATTTACTGGCCGATTGCGAGACCACCTGGCGGCTGCTGCTGGAGAGCGTAGATGACGCGACGGTGTCGCACCTGCCGTACCAGCGCGGCGACGAGGTTGACTATCCGGGCTACGTTGTTTCGCTGCAGCTGGATGTGGTTGCAGCGCTTCCACATCCAGAGCTGCCGAAGAGCGCACGGGCTGACCCGAGCACCGCGCCGTCTATCGGTCGGCGCCCCATCCGCGCCGCCGCAGACCGGGTCGACGACGTTCCGGTGCATGTGCTCGACGAGCTGAGTCCCGGCCATGCCGGTACGGGGCCCGCCATCATCGAGGGGCCGTTCTTCACCGCCCGGGTACTGCCGGGTTGGGAGTTCCGGGTCACCTGGGCCGGTGACCTGCTGCTGACCGACAACCTCTGAATCGAACTGTCCACGCTGTTCTGCGGAAGGAGGGCTCCGATGCGAGTCCCTATGACCGAATACCTCGTCATCGATCTCGACACCGAACGGTGGGTATGCCGGGTGTGTGCCCAGGATATGGGCTCGGCGCACGAGAACTACAAGTCGGGAACCCTGGTCCACGACCGCGATCCCCGCGAAATCCACCAGCCGATCGTCGATCCCGAGCGGTATGAGTACACGTTTAGCCCCGATCCGACCTACTGCCGGATTCTCGAGTACTACTGCCCCGGCTGCGGCACACAGATCGAGTGCGAGTACCTGCCGCCGGGCCATCCGCCGGCCGTTGACATCCTCGTCGACGTCGCCGCGCTGCGTAAGCAATGGGCGGAGCGCCGTCTAGACGCCGAAGCCGTCCACAACTACGGGCCCGGTGAAGATGCGCAGAAGTACACCGCCGCGCTCAAGGCCGCCGGCCACATCCGCTGACCCCACTCACCCCGGAGAACTCAAAGCATGAAACGAATTTCGGTCGACATCGGCGGCACATTCACCGACTGCTTCTTTGTCTGGGACGATGTCTACGTCGACGCCAAAGCGCTCACGACCCATCACAATTTGGCGATCGGGTTCAACGATGCACTCGACCTCGCCTGCAAGCGGGCCGGATTGGACCGGTCCACGGTGCTGTCGGAAGTGGATTCGGTGCGCTACGCGACCACGCTGGGCACTAATGCGCTCATCGAGCGCAATGGGCCAAAGGTGGCCGCCATTGTCACCCACGGCTTCGAAGACACCATCCCGCTATCCCGCGGTCGCGGTTATGGGGAGGGCCTGGACTATGCGATGCAGCAGAACCTGCCGGCCGCCGAGCGCCCCGAGCCGCTGGTGTCGCGGGCGATGATCCGTTCGGTCAAGGAGCGCATCAACTCCGCCGGGAAGGTCGTCGCGCGGCTGGACCCCGACGACGTGCGCATGATGGTTCGCGAGCTGGTCGACGGCGGCGCTGAGGCGATCGTGGTATCACTGGTCAACTCGACCGAGAACCCCGAGCACGAGCTCGCGATTCAAGAGATCATTCTCGATGAATTTCCCCCGCACGAGCTCGGTGCGATCCCGGTGCTGCTGGGCCACCAGGTCTCCGGGCGAAAGGGGGAGTACGTCCGCGCCACGTCGACGATCATCGACGCCTACCTGCACGAGATCATGTTTCACGCCCTGGCGCAGCTGTCGAGCAATCTTCGCGACTTCGGCTACGACAAGCCGATGTTGGTGATCCACAACTCCGGTGGCATGGCGCAGATGAACTCTACCGACGCGCTGCAGACGATCCATTCCGGGCCGATCGCCGGTGTTGGTGCGGCTGAGCATCTTTCGAACGAAACGGGGATCGGCCACGTTATCGCAACCGATATGGGAGGGACCTCGTTCGACATCGGTCTGGTTCCCGAGGGCGGGGTGAAGCACTACGACTTCCTGCCCACCATCGATCGGTGGCTGGTGTCGGTGCCGATGGTGCACCTCGATACTCTGGGCGCTGGCGGGGGTTCGATCGCCAGCTACGACCGCATTCACAACTCGGTCAAGATCGGGCCGAAGTCGGCGGGCTCCAACCCGGGCCCGGCCTGCTATGACCGCGGTGGCCTGCGCCCCACCGTCACCGATGCCGACCTGCTGCTGGGGTACCTGGATCCGGACAACTACGCCAACGGATACATCAAGCTGAACGCCAAGCGGTCGCTGTTCGCCATCGAGGAAGACCTGTGCGACCACCTCGACATGGATCCGGTCGAGGTCGCGCGGGTCATCAAGGACGGCGTCGACGAGCAGATGGCGATCGGCATCGGCAAGGAGCTGCGGGTCCGCGGATACCTGCCCGAAGACTTCACAATGCTTGCCTACGGGGGCAATGGACCGCTGCACGCCTGCGGCATCGCACGCCATGCCGGCATCAAACGCGTTCTGGCGCCACCATTCTCGTCCGTATTCGCGGCTTGCGGCGCCGGGAACATGAAGCAGCTGCACTTCCACGAGCGCGGTGTGCATGTGACGATGTACAACGCGACAACACGCAAGCTTTACGACGAGTACGACGAGTTCAACGCCGTTGTGCAGGAATTGGAGGCGAGTGGGCGTGAGGATCTGATCCGGCAGGGCTTCTCCGGCGAGGTGGTCAAGTACCGCCTCGAACTGGACATGCGCTACGGCAACCAACTACTGACCCAGGCCGTGGCCCTGCAGGACATCCACCGCATCAACGGCGTCGGCGACGTGCTGCAGATCATCAGGACCTTCGGGGACGTCTATAGCCATCGCTTCGGCGCGTCCTCTGCCGCTCCGGAGGCCGGGATCCGCTGCAACACCGTGCGGGTCGCGTCGTTCGTCGACGGCGACGTGGTGAACTTCGAAACATTGGAGCGCGGCGGAGAACGCAGCGCACCAACTCCGATCGGGACGCGCAAGGCGTACTTGATCGGATACGGCGACCCGATCGACACCGCGGTGTACGACCAAGACGCGCTCGCGGCCGATCGCGTGATCGCCGGTCCGGCCATCGTCACCACCGAGAACACCACCTTCCTCGTCGAACCCGGCTGGCGGCTGGAGCCGACCGTGCAGGGTGCCGTGTGGTTCCTGCAGGACTGACACCGCCAACGTTTCGCGAAGACCAAAGGACGGACAACCAATGACCACAGTCAACGAACGCCCAACCAGCCATCTGACTGCCGAAGAGCAGCAATGGGTCGACCGATTCATGGACGAGACAACGCTTTTCCTGGGGCCCGACCGGGAGATCATGCGCAGCCACAGCATCTCCGCCCGGTCGCTGCACGAAGACCTGGCCATCGCCGCCGGCGTGGATCGACTGCAGGTGGAACGCATCCGCAAACGCATTGCCGGCGCGCTGGACGAGGGCTACGAGCTGTGCGAAGCCCAGGGCGCTGCGCCCGGCGCCAAGTGGGGCGACCTGACGACGGCGATCTACACCGGTGCCGGTGACGTCTCGTATCTGTCGTGCCACGGTGTCATCGCCTTCAGCGCGATCCTGCACCACCCGATCCGCTACATCATGAAGTACTGGAAGGACGAGCCGACGGTCGGCATTCATGAAGGTGACGGGTTCATCCACAACGACGCCCGGTTCGGCAACGTGCACAACACCGACCAGTCGATGATCATGCCGATCATCCGTGACGGCGAAATCATCGCGTGGGTGGCCGCCACCATCCACGAAGGCGAAAACGGCGCCTGCGAACCGGGCGGCATGCCATCGGGCTCGGAGACCGCGTTCGACGATGGGCTGCGGATGAGCCCGTTCAAGATCGTCGAGCGTGGTGAGCTGCGCCGTGATCTGCTGACCTTCCTGCAGCACTCCGTGCGCGACCCCAAGCTGCAACTGGCAGATCTCAAGGTGAAGATCAGTGCGGTACGCAAGATCATGGAGCGCATCGACAAGGTCATCGACGAGGTCGGCACCGACACGTTCGTAGCCGCGCTGCGTATCACCGTGGAGGACGTCGACGCCGAGGTGCGCCGCCGGATCAGTGAATTACCGGATGGCACTTACCGATTCGACCAGTTCATGGACAGCACTCTTAAAGAGAACATCCTGATCAAGTTCGCGTGCAAGATCACCGTCAAAGGCGACACGATGACTGTCGATCTGCGCGGGACCGGGCCGGAGATCCTCAACCGTGCCATCAACTCACCCCTATGCTCGGTGAAATCGATGATGATGCAGGCGATTCTGGCATTCTGGTGGCCGGACCTGCCGCGCTGCACCGCCGCGATGAGCTGTATCGAGATCATCTCCGACGAAGGCACCTGGGCCGATGCGTCCTACGACGCACCGATGGGCCAGTCCCTGCAGGCCTCCTTCCGCGGCTTTTCGGCCATGCAGGCCCTATACGGCCGGATGTCATTTTCTTGCCCGCACAAGTACAGCAACGTGGTCGCGAACTGGTTCAACCAGATCAACACATTCCTGTGGGGCGGCATCACCCAGCACGGAGACATGGTCGGGAACCTGTGTGCGGACCTCAACGGAATGCCCGGTGGCGCCAAGCCATTCCGCGATGGTGAGGATGCCGTGTCGCCGTTGTTCTGCGCCATGGCAGACACCGCCGAGCAAGAGGTGATGGAAGAAGAGGTGCCGTTCATGCAGCTCGTCGCCAAGCGGTTGGTCCGCGACAACATGGGCTTCGGAAAGTTCAACGGCGGAATGGGATACGAGATGATCGTAGCTGCGGAGGGTAGCCCGCAATGGGGGTTCATGACGGTGACCTCGGGCGCGAAGTTCTCGTCGATCTACGGGATGTACGGCGGTTACGGCTGTGGCACCTATCCGCTGGCCATGGTCAAGGGCACCAACGTCTATGAGCACTTCCGGCAGGACAACAAGAAATTCGACCTGTCCATGGAGAAGGTGATGAACGAACGCCCGTTCCCGGACGGACGTTACTCCACCTATCACATGGGTCTGCAGTTCGATCTCGCCAAAGACGGCGAGCTGTACATGATCAGCCAGGGCGCCGGTGGCGGCTATGGGGATCCGCTGGAGCGGCTGCCCGAGTCCGTAGTCCGCGACGCCGAATTCGGTCGGATCAGTCAGCGGGTGGCTGAGGACGTGTTCGGGGTGCGCTATGACCCGGCGACCTTCCGGCTGGACGCCGGGGGTACCGAAAAGGCGAGGGCGCGGATTCGCAAGACGCGCCTGCAACGCGGCAAGCCGTTTGCCGAATTCTGCGCGGAATTCGTCAAGCCGGAGCCGCCAAAGGACCTCGCCTACTACGGGTCGTGGGGCTCGTGGACCCCGGAAACACCGGACATCGTGGCCACGGTCTACTCGATCGACGGCCCCGAACGCGTCACCGCACCGCTGCAGGAACTGCCCATCGTCATGGTGCCCGACCGTCGTGAGGTCAAGATCGCCAAACTCGAGGCGCGCATCGCCGAGCTCGAGCAGCGATACGGCGAAAACGTTACGCGGCTGGCCTGACCGCGACGCATCGTCGCCGACCGCTGGAAAGGTAAAGCGTTGAGTGCAAAATCGCTGGTGGCTCTTCCTCCGAGTGGGCGGACCCGGCCCCTGCTGATCAACGACGTCGACTATTCGACCGCGGTGATCCGACAAGGCGTACCGATTCCGTGGACCGATACCACGCTGGCGGCGGGCCATTTCGCGCAAGTCCGCGGCCTGCTTGATCCGGACGCGATGTGGGTCGACGTCCGTCGCTTCCAGGGTGTGCACATCGAAGCCCGTCCGGGACTGGCGCAAGCCATGGGCAGCCGTGCCCGCACGGGCTATCCGTTGCGCACGCTGCTGGCCGACGATGCGGTGCTGGCGGCGAGTCGCGAGGTGCTCGGAACGCTGGCGAGCACCTCGCGGCGCCAACTGGTGCTGCACGTGCCATCGCCGGTGTCCTGGCTGTCGTGGGCCCACCAAGTCGCCGACAACGCACTTGATGCGGTGGCAGCCGACGACGCCGACCGGGCCGCGATGTACATCGCCGAATGGCTCGGCCAGCTGGGTTCCCTGCCGGTCGCTCTGGTTCTGCTCGACAGCCGCGGCGGGTCAACGGGAATCCCGGAAAAGCTGGAGTCCTACGCCCCCATCGGCAACGTCGCCGGGCACTTCGACTGGTCATTAGCGCTGTGGACGGACTCCGCAGTCGAGAGCTCGCCGGGCGACCCGCCCATCGGACTTCTCTCCGACGAATTTTGGACGGCGGGCGCCGACATCCCGGCGGGCGAGATTCTGCTCACCACCATTCCCGTCTCGGCATCGCCCGAGCAGGTGCTCGAACAACTGGCGAAACTGCAGTAGGGGGCCCCATGGACAAGACAATTGGCACGGCCGCAGAGGCAGTCGCCGACATCCCAGACTCGATCATGTTGGCCACCGGTGGATTTGGCGTTTGCGGTATTCCTGCCGTGCTGTTGGCGGCCTTGGCCGAGTTGGGCAGCCGCGATATCACCCTGGTGTCGAACAACTGTGGTATCGCCGGCGTCGGAAATTCACTGCTGCTGGAGAACCGGCAGATCCGCCGGCTCGTTGCGTCGTACGTCGGCGAGAACAAGGAACTGGAGCGCCAGTACCTGGCCGGAGAGATCGAGATCGAGCTGATCCCGCAAGGCACTCTGGCCGAACGGCTGCGTGCCGGTGGCGCGGGCATCGCCGCCTTTTACACCCGCAGCGGCGTGGGCACTGAAGTCGCCGACGGCGGGCTGCCGATCAGGTACGCACCGGATAGATCGGTGGACACTGCGTCGCAGCCCAAGCCCGTCGCATCGTTCGACTGGGACGGCGGTGCGCACGAGTTTGTTCTCGAGACGGCGCTGCGGCCCGACTTCGCCCTGGTTCATGCCTGGAAGGGAGATCGGCACGGGAATCTCGTATTCCGCAGGGGGGCACGTAATTTCAACCCGTTGTGTGCGATGTCGGCACGAATCACGGCCGCCGAGGTCGAAGAGCTCGTCGAGCCGGGGGACATCGAACCCGACGCCGTCCATCTGCCGGGCATCTATGTGGATCGGGTGCTGGCGCTGACAGCGGCCGACATCGCCGCCAAAGGCATCGAACGCCGAACCGTGCGGACCCGACCACCGTGCGACGAGATTGTGGAAGAGGTGCCGTAATGGCTTGGGACCGCGGCCAAATGGCGGCACGCGCCGCCACGGAACTGCACGACGGTGACTATGTCAACCTCGGCATCGGGTTGCCGACGCTGGTGCCTGAACACGTGCCCGACGGGTTACACATCGTGCTCCAGTCGGAGAACGGAATTCTTGGCCTCGGGCCGTATCCCTATGACGGGGAGGAAGATCCGGACCTGATAAACGCCGGAAAGGAGACGGTCACCATTGTTCCGGGTGCCAGCTTCTTCGATTCGGCAGCCAGCTTCGCGATGATTCGCTCAGGCCGGATAGACATCGCGATCCTGGGCGGCATGCAGGTCAGCGTCCGGGGCGACCTGAGTAACTGGGTGGTGCCGGGAAAACTGGTGAAGGGCATGGGCGGCGCGATGGACCTGGTGCAGGGAGCGCGCAGAATCATTGTGCTCATGGAGCATTGCGCACGCGACGGCACTCCAAAGATCCGCGTGGAGAACAGTCTGCCGCTTACCGGTAGGTGCGTTGTCGACCGAATAATCACCGACCTTGCCGTCATTGACGTCACCCGCGACGGCCTACGTCTGGTCGAACTGGCGAGGGGGGTCGACCTGAAGCAGCTCCGGCAGCGAACGGGGGCACCGCTTTTGATCGACTGATCCACACCACGCCTTCAGGAATTTCGGAAGTTCGGACCGACAGGAAATGACATGAATGCGCACCTTTTGCCTGAGGTACCCGCCGTCGGCATCCTGTCCGCGGCGATCTGGTGGGGATATGCCGGGTGCTGGGCTGCACATCCCAGATTCGCTTACCAAAATCGTCAGCGCAGAGAGGTCTGTAACCGAGCAGAGCATCAATAAACACAGCTGGGATTTGACACAGATAGACGGGTTACGGCCCTAGCCGGTAGTCGACGGCGTGGCCGGATGTTGCGTCGGTCCCGCGTCCGTTTGCGGACCACGTATTCGATTAGAGAATTGGAGATAATGTATGCCATTCGTCACTGCTCAGCCTGCCGAACTGGCGGTGGCCGCTACCAGTTTGCGGGCAATCGGATCGGCGGGGAGTGCCGAAAATGCGAGTGTAGCGGCCCCGACGACCGGGATCACTCCTGCGGCAGCCGATGAAGTTTCGGCCTTGACTGCTGCCCAGTTTAGCGCCCACGCCCGTATCTACCAGGCACTTAGTATACAGGCCGCGGAAATTCACGAAATGTTTGTCAACACCTGGGCTTCCAGTGCCGATTCTTATGCCGTGACCGAGGCGGCCAATGCGATTGCCACCAGATGAGCACCGGGGAATTACTCCAGCATGCATAACCAGCAGCGCGGTT
This sequence comes from uncultured Actinomycetota bacterium, assembly GCA_963712615.1. Taxonomy (GTDB): domain Bacteria; phylum Actinomycetota; class Actinomycetes; order Mycobacteriales; family Mycobacteriaceae; genus Mycobacterium. Next base: position 3,551,780 of record CAVQIO010000002.1, on the reverse strand, counting down.
TCGTGGTTCGTAATTGAAATTTGAAAAATCAAGGCAGCCGTTTCTTACGGTGGGAGACGGTTGGTAACTAGGACCGGGCCCGGCTTCTGCAGACGCTGCAACCCACAAGGAGGTATTAGAAATGGATTTTGCGGTGTTGCCGCCGGAGGTTAACTCGGGTCGGATGTATGCGGGTGCGGGATCGGGGTCGTTGATGGCGGCTGCGGGGGCGTGGGACAGGTTGGCCGCGGAATTGGATTCGGCGGCGGGGGCTTATCGGAGGGTGGTCTCCGAGGTTGCTGATAGCTGTTGGTGGGGTGCGTCGTCGATGTCGATGAGTGCTGCGGCGGCTGTTTATGCGGCGTGGGTGAGCGTGACCGCGGCGCGGGCGGAACAGACCGCTGATCGAGCCAGATCGGCGGCCGCGGCGTATGAAGCGGCATTTGCTGCCACGGTGCCGCCGTCGGAGGTTGCAGCTAATAGGGCGTTGTTGGTGGCGTTGGTGGCCGGCAATGTTGTCGGGCAGAACACGGGGGCGATTGCGGCTACCGAGGCGCAGTACGGTGAGATGTGGGCCCAGGATGCCGCGGCGATGTTTGGCTATGCGGGTGCCTCAGCTGCTGCGGCGGCGTTGGTCGCGTTCACCGAAGCGCCGTGCAACACCAACCCGAGCGGTATGGCCGCCCAACATGTTGCTGCTAGCCACACGGTGGCCACGTCAACAGCAAGCAATACGCAAACCGTCTTATCTCACGTGCCCAACACACTGCATAGCCTGGCAGCGGGCGGATCGCCATTCAGGTCCATTGACCAGCTAGAGGACATCTTGGCTAGCAACCCGTTTCAGCAGATCAATACGTTGGCTGGCGATACGGGGTCCTACGCCCTGGTGTATGCCTCCGCGGCGTATACGGCCGGGGGAATTCTCGCCCAAGTCTTTCCACTCATGTCGCTCGCGCTGCCAAGCGCCACGGCTGCGGCTTCGTCGGTGTCTGGGGAGCCGGGGGCCGGGTTGGGGACCTTGGCGAGTTCCTCGGGTGCGGCTGCTCGTGGTCTCGGTTCGGGTTTTGGCGAGGCCGGGACTTCGGCCGGTCTGGGCCAAGCGGCATCGGTGGGCGGGTTGTCGGTGCCGCCGGCTTGGGGTTCGGCGCCACCGGGGATCCGGTTGGTCTCCGCGGGGTTGCCGATGACCAGTCTCGATGTCGTGCCCGCGGCGGGGCCAGCTGCACCGGGAGGCTTCTTCGGCGGTATGCCCCCGGTAGCCAGCATGGTCAACGCACCATCAGCCAGCTCCACCTATTCGCAGGGCTTGCGAAGCACTGTACTCGCGTCGGAGGCCGGGAAGTTGGGCGGCGGCGAGTGCGGACGGGGTCGACCTGCGCCGCCGATGCAGCGTAGTCGAAACGACGAAGCCGGCTGGACACAAGGTGAGCTCGAGGAGCTTGAGCGGTTGCGCAGGGAGGTGGCTGAAGTGGCGAGGGAGCATGACGCGGTGGCCCTGTTGATCAGGGAAGCGATTCGATGATCGGGCTGGATTTTGCGGTGTTGCCGCCGGAGGTTAACTCGGGTCGGATGTATGCGGGTGCGGGATCGGGGCCGTTGATGGCGGCTGCGGGGGCGTGGGACAGGTTGGCCGCGGAATTGAATTCGGCGGCGGGGGCTTATCGGAGGGTGGTCTCCGAGGTTGCTGATAGCTGTTGGTGGGGTGCGTCGTCGATGTCGATGAGTGCTGCGGCGGCTGTTTATGCGGCGTGGGTGAGCGTGACCGCGGCGCGGGCGGAACAGACCGCTGATCGAGCCAGATCGGCGGCCGCGGCGTATGAAGCGGCATTTGCTGCCACGGTGCCGCCGTCGGAGGTTGCAGCTAATAGGGCGTTGTTGGTGGCGTTGGTGGCCGGCAATGTTGTCGGGCAGAACACGGGGGCGATTGCGGCTACCGAGGCGCAGTACGGTGAGATGTGGGCCCAGGATGCCGCGGCGATGTTTGGCTATGCGGGTGCCTCAGCTGCTGCGGCGGCGTTGGTCGCGTTCACCGAAGCGCCGTGCAACACCAACCCGAGCGGTATGGCCGCCCAACATGTTGCTGCTAGCCACACGGTGGCCACGTCAACAGCAAGCAATACGCAAACCGTCTTATCTCACGTGCCCAACACACTGCATAGCCTGGCAGCGGGCGGATCGTCACCTGGCGGCGTATCACAAATAACTGACACATTCGAATCACTGTTTGGCGATTTTACGGGGTTCGCGGGATTCGCTTCCGGCATGGGGTTTTTAGGATCGGGCGCCTTATATGTCCTTTTTCCGATGGTAGCGACGTCGGAGGGGCCGTTAGTGGCCGCGCTTTCCGCGGCCAAGTCCGCGGAGCCGGGGGCTGGGTTGGGGACCTTGGCGAGTTCCTCGGGCGCGGCTGCTCGTGGTCTCGGTTCGGGTTTTGGCGAGGCCGGGACTTCGGCCGGTCTGGGCCAAGCGGCATCGGTGGGCGGGTTGTCGGTGCCGCCGGCTTGGGGTTCGGCGCCACCGGGGATCCGGTTGGTCTCTGCGGGGTTGCCGATGACCAGTCTCGATGTCGTGCCCGCGGCGGGGCCAGCTGCACCGGGAGGCTTCTTCGGCGGTATGCCCCCGGTAGCCAGCATGGTCAACGCACCACGTTCGCGTGAAGCCCTTCCGCGTCGTCTCTGTAGCAAAGCGCTGCCGTCCTGGGCTGCGGAGCCAGATGATTCCCAACGCGCACGAACCCGCCCGCTGCCGCCGCACCACCGTGCATTCGGCGCACCGACTGCGGCGATCAGCGGCCGAGAAGAACTCGACCAGCTGCGCAAAACACTCACCGACCTAACCAAGAAACGGGACCTGCTCAAAGAGACGGCAGCCTTTTTGATCGAGGAAGCGCGCGAATAGCAATATTCACCATCGAATACGAAGAATTGTAGCGATGTAGTATATAAAGACTTGGGGAGTGCGCAATATGGCCGAAAATATCAAATTCCGGATAAATATCCGTATGCAGTGTGACGGTACCGCGATAGCTTCAGCCAGTCGATGCCGCGGCGGGGAAGCGATTCGATGATCGGGCTAGATTTTGCGGTGTTGCCGCCGGAGGTTAACTCGGGTCGGATGTATGCGGGTGCGGGATCGGGGCCGTTGATGGCGGCTGCGGGGGCGTGGGACAGGTTGGCCGCGGAATTGAATTCGGCGGCGGGGGCTTATCGGAGGGTGGTCTCCGAGGTTGCTGATAGCTGTTGGTGGGGTGCGTCGTCGATGTCGATGAGTGCTGCGGCGGCTGTTTATGCGGCGTGGGTGAGCGTGACCGCGGCGCGGGCGGAACAGACCGCTGATCGAGCCAGATCGGCGGCCGCGGCGTATGAAGCGGCATTTGCTGCCACGGTGCCGCCGTCGGAGGTTGCAGCTAATAGGGCGTTGTTGGTGGCGTTGGTAGCCGGCAATGTTGTCGGGCAGAACACGGGGGCGATTGCGGCTACCGAGGCGCAGTACGGTGAGATGTGGGCCCAGGATGCCGCGGCGATGTTTGGCTATGCGGGTGCCTCAGCTGCTGCGGCGGCGTTGGTCGCGTTCACCGAAGCGCCGTGCAACACCAACCCGAGCGGTATGGCCGCCCAACATGTTGCTGCTAGCCACACGGTGGCCACGTCAACAGCAAGCAATACGCAAACCGTCTTATCTCACGTGCCCAACACACTGCATAGCCTGGCAGCGGGCGGATCGTCACCTGGCGGCGTATCACAAATAACTGACACATTCGAATCACTAACCAGTGACATATCGGGATTTTTGACGCTGATACCCGCGACCAATTTCTCTGTTACAGGCACGTTATTCATTCTTTTTCCGATGGTAGCGACGTCGGAGGGGCCGTTAGTGGCCGCGCTTTCCGCGGCCAAGTCCGCGGAGCCGGGGGCTGGGTTGGGGACCTTGGCGAGTTCCTCGGGCGCGGCTGCTCGTGGTCTCGGTTCGGGTTTTGGCGAGGCCGGGACTTCGGCCGGTCTGGGCCAAGCGGCATCGGTGGGCGGGTTGTCGGTGCCGCCGGCTTGGGGTTCGGCGCCACCGGGGATCCGGTTGGTCTCTGCGGGGTTGCCGATGACCAGTCTCGATGTCGTGCCCGCGGCGGGGCCAGCTGCACCGGGAGGCTTCTTCGGCGGTATGCCCCCGGTAGCCAGCATGGTCAACGCACCACGTTCGCGTGAAGCCCTTCCGCGTCGTCTCTGTAGCAAAGCGCTGCCGTCCTGGGCTGCGGAGCCAGATGATTCCCAACGCGCACGAACCCGCCCGCTGCCGCCGCACCACCGTGCATTCGGCGCACCGACTGCGGCGATCAGCGGCCGAGAAGAACTCGACCAGCTGCGCAAAACACTCACCGACCTAACCAAGAAACGGGACCTGCTCAAGCGAGCCGCCGTATTTATGATCAAGCAAGCCCAAAAATAGGGAAATCTTTCAGAGTTTCGTTCGCACAATCGAAGGTGTTGTAGTCGCAGTGGCCAGCACGTTCGCGAGGTGAGACGCCGGTATAGCTTCAAGTTGTCGGTTCGGGCTCGTGTCTGGCCACGGCACCGGTTCTTGAGGTGGGGCCCCAGGCGGATGGCTGGAAGCGGCTTATCCGAGGCCATGCGTGGGACAAGCCGCAGTAGCCGAACGGGGCTCTTGCGGAAATTCCGGGAGTTCACTGCCGACTAGCGGCCCGACCTATCCGCTCCACAACCCCGAATCCCGGATCGCCTCAGCCAGTGGCTCCAGGACGGCCGGGTCGTGCGGCGGGGGCAGGTAGACGATTCCCAGGTCGAGCCCCTCGGCCCCCAGGCCGGCTGCGGTCTCGATGACGTGCCCGAAGTCGAGGTCTTCGCCGAGGCGGACGTGGGCCGACATGGTGATTTCCTTCGGGTCGCGGCCGATGTCCGCGCAGCGCGCCGCCAGCACGTCGCGCTTGCGGGCGAACTCCTCGGGCGTCCCGCCCGCGAAATTCCAGTGCTGCGCGTAGCGCGCGGTGAGCGGGAGCGTGCGCTTCTCGCCGCTGCCGCCGATGCAGATTGGCGGGTGCGGGCGCTGCGGACCCTTGGGCTCGTTGCGCGCATCCGTGAGTTGGTAGAACTTGCCGTCGAAGGTGGTGGTCTCCTCGCTGAGCAGGCTGATCAGCACTTGACAGGCTTCCTCGAACCGGTCGAACCGTTCCCTGATGCTGCCCAGTTCGATGCCGTATGCGCCGGACTCCTCCTCGTTCCAGCCGGCACCGATCCCGAGCTCGAGCCGCCCGTCGGAGATGACGTCGAGGGCGGCGGCCATATTGGCCAGCACCGCGGGGTGGCGGTAGTGGATGCCGGTGACCAGGGTACCCAACCGCAGCCGTTTGGTAGCCTGCGCCAGCGCGGTCAGTGTCGTCCAGCCCTCCAGGCAAGGGCCGGTGCTGTCGGAGAAGATCGGGTAGAAGTGGTCGAATGTCCACCCGGACTCGAAGACATCGATGTCATCGGCGGCTTGCCAGACCGCGAGCATGCTTGCCCAGGTGGTGTTTTGCGGTGAGGTTTTGAACGCGAATCGCATGACATCGACGCTAGCCGAAACTTATGAAGCGCAACTAAACTCGTGCCGACCATGATTACTGCTGCGGGGCCGCTCGGTCTAGACACCAAGATCACGCTGCTGTCCGCCGGCCTGATATTTTTGCTGGCGTTGGTGCTCGGGGTCTGGAAGTACCGGCAGATCATGACGTCCGACGACCACCGGGCGCATCCGTATGTCGACATCGCCCACCGCGCGGCGTTGCTCTACTCGTTCGCGACGCTGCTGCTCGCGGTCTTCGTCGAACTCAGTGCGTGGCCGACGTGGATCAACCTGACGGCGGCGATGATCGTCGTGTTCTTCTTCGTCGCGGCGATCGCCGCCTACATCGACCACGGTGCGCGGCGCGACACGGTCAACCAATTCGAGAAGCCGGCGCGGGGAACCGGGGTGCTGATGGCCATGCTGATCGTTGGCGAGATCGGCGGCTTCGGGGTGGTTTTCGCCGGGTTCATCGCCGGGCAGCTGTGGTGAGCTTGGAAATTTGGCGGTGACCTGCGGCCCCCGGCTGCGCCGCGCTTGCAGTCACCGCGCGGGCACACTGGAGCCATGGACCCGGTAGCTGCTCTTCGGCAGATCGCCTACTACAAGGACCGGAGCCGCCAAGACCCTAAACGCGTCATGGCGTATCGCAACGCCGCCGACATCGTCGAGGCGCTCGACGACGCCGAACGCGAGCGTCACGGGCAGGCCAACAGCTGGCAGACGTTGTCGGGCATCGGGCCCAAGACCGCGAAGGTCATCGCCCAGGCCTGGGCCGGCCGGGAGCCGGACGCGTTGGTTGAATTACGCGCTGAGGCAACCGATCTCGGTGGTGGCGAGGTACGTGCCGCGTTACGCGGAGACCTGCATCTGCATTCGAACTGGTCGGATGGGTCGGCGCCGATCGAGGAGATGATGGCCACCGCTGTGGCCCTGGGCCATGAGTACTGCGCGCTGACCGATCACTCGCCGCGGTTGACCATCGCCAATGGTCTGTCGCCGGAGCGGTTGCGTAAACAGCTCGACGTGATCGACGGGTTGCGGGACACGTTCGCGCCGATGCGCATCCTTGCCGGTATCGAGGTCGACATCCTCGACGACGGCAGCCTGGATCAGGAGCCCGAGTTGTTGGAACGCCTCGACATCGTGGTGGCCAGCGTGCATTCCAAATTGTCGATGGACTCGGCGGCGATGACCCGCCGGATGGCTCGCGCCGTCTCCGACGGCCACGCCGATGTGCTCGGACATTGCACGGGCCGGCTCGTCGCCGGCAGCCGTGGCATCCGGCCGGAGTCGAAGTTCGACGCCGAGACGGTCTTCACCGCCTGTCGGGATCACGGCACCGCGGTCGAGATCAACTCCCGTCCCGAGCGGCGTGACCCGCCGACCCGGCTGCTGAACCTGGCGCTGGAAATCGGTTGCGTGTTCAGCATCGACACCGACGCGCACGCCCCCGGCCAGTTGGACTTCCTCGGTTACGGCGCCCAGCGGGCGCTGGACGCCGGCGTTCCGGTCGACCGGATCGTCAACACCTGGCCGGCCGACAAGCTGCTGGAGTGGACCGGATCCCACTGAGCGCGACCGCTCAGACGCGCACCATTTCCGCTGTCTCGGGAATGGGTTCGTCGCGCTTGCCACGGCTGTGCAGCACGTTGGCGACGGCCACGAGTGCGCATGTTGCGGCCGGAATGAGCAGCGAGTATCCGCCGAGTTGAGCACCGAACACGATCCCGGCTATGCCGCCGCCGAGAAACAGCAACAGCGTCGTCATGAGGATTGCGGCCTTCCACTTCTTGATCCCGTCCTGCCGGCTGCGGCCGAGCATCAGCCCGAGGTCGGTGACGGTCCCGGTGAAGTGTGTGGTGCGGATCGACATTCCGCGAAAGCTCGAGGTCATCCCGTTTTGCAGTCCCAAGGCGGTGGCGGCGAACAGTGCCTGGACCGCGGTGAGCTCGATCCCCAGGGCATTGATCTGTGCCTTGACGAAGGTGTCTTCCACACCGGCTGCGGCAAGCGCGAGAAGCGCCGCCTCGGTGAACAGCACGACGGCGTGGCGTCGGCCCGCGTGGGCTTGGGTGGGTGCGAGAACCGCCCCGGCCATAGTCGCGCCCACCAGGAAGCCGAACAAGATCGCGGCGAGCACGTGGCCTTCGTATAGCCACGGATTGGCTGTGTTCATGCCCAGCTGGGTGGTGATCGCGGTGAGGTTGCCGACCGGCAACGCCAAAATGGCTCTTCATGATCGGGGGTGTAGTCGGGGTCTGAATCCGCCGGTTTCCAGGAGGGATCTGGCGATGTAGTTGGTGAGGTTTCGAAAGCCCAGGGCGGAGCCGCGGAGGTGTTCGAGGCGTCCGTTGATCGCTTCGGTTGGGCCGTTGGAGGTGCCGGGGCGGTCGAAGTAGGCCAGGACGTCGGCGGCGCGTTTCTTCAGCGTCCGCCCGAGGGTGATCAGTTCCTGCAGCGGTTTGGGGATGCCGGCGCTGAGGGTGGTGATCAGGGCGGTCATCATCGTGGCGCCCTTGGCGCGGTCGGGTTGGCGGTAGGCGGCCACGGTGCGTTGATAGATCATCCAGGTGGCCTCGACCTCGACATGGGCATCGACGGCGAACAGGGCGGCAAGCCGGGCTTTCTGTTTGTCGGTGAGCAGGTCGGCACCGGTATGCAGGGTGCGCCGGGCACGGTAGAGCGGGTCGGTGCTGCGGCCGCGGTGCCCGCAGGTGGCCAGCTGCACGCGGCGTCGGCATTCGTCGAGGGCGTTGCCGGCCAGCCGGACCACGTGGAAGGGGTCCATCACCGTGGCGGCGTCGGGCAGTTCCTCGGTGGCCGCAGTCTTGAATCCGGAGAAACCGTCCATGGCAACGACTTCCACACCGTCACGCCAGTCTTTGGGCCGGTTGGCCAACCACTGTTGGAAGGCGTGTTTGGAACGTCCTTCGATCATGTCGAGCAACCGCGCCGGTCCGGACTTGTCGCGCACCGGGGTCAAGTCGATGATGACGGTGACGTATTTGTCGCCGCGGCGAGTGTGGCGCCAGACGTGTTCGTCCACGCCGATGACCGCCACGCCGTCGAATCGTGCCGGGTCGGCGATGAGCAGCCGCTTGCCTTCGGCGAGCACCGCATTGTTGGCGGTGTTCCACGACACTGCCAGTCCTTCGGCGACTCGGGCCACGCTCAGGTGTTGGCACACAATGGCTTCCAGCGCCCACTGCAGAGCGCGTCGCGAGAGCTTGGCTCGTGGTTCGGCGGCCTTGCTGGCGTCTTGACGCCACACATGAGAGCATCCTGCGCATCGGTAGCGGCGGATGGTGACCAGCAAGGTCGTGGGCCGCCACCCCAACGGCTCATGGGCCAACGTACGGGTCACGCTGTCGCGCGGAACGCCTTCTTCACCGCAGCGCCGGCACCATCGATCCTCCTCGGCGATCCGGCACGCCAGCACAGCACGATCAGCATCGAGGCGCTGACCGGTCACCTCCAGCCTGAGTTCATCAAGGCGGCAGAAAGTCGTCACGTCAGCGCAGGCAAAGCCCGCCCGACCGGTAGCGTCAGGCACGTCGAGGTCTTCCTGATGGACGGCGTAGGAACCTCCATCATCAGAAGACCTCGACCCCTACACCGGCACCGACGCGCCGACCACCCCTACACCCTCATCTGCGAAGAGCCGCCAAAATCAGCAGGGCCACCGCGTTGACGAAGCCTGCGGATAACGCGAGTACCGCGCTATAGGCGAGCAGCAGACCTTCGCGAGGCACGACGCTTTCGCGGGCTTTGCCCGGCGGCGGCATCGGGTTCAGTTACTCGCTTTCGTGGTCGGGTTTTCGCCAGCTTACAAGAGACCGTTGGGCACGTCGGGTTTGCAAACCGTCTCAAATCAAGCTCATATCACCGAAATAGCATGTGCTGAACGGTAATTGGCCGAGCAGTCGAGATCTCTCAGTCTGGAAGGTGCGGCATCTCTATACCCGTGTCGTGCCCGACTAACACCCCACGGGTGAGGGCGGATTTGCCGAAGCGCTGACGGACCTGGTCGACGGCGGCGTCTACCGCCAGCGATTCTCGATGGAACGGCAGCATCAGCTGCTGCGCACCGCTGCGATCGATGCCCGACACCGCGAAACCAATCAGCGTCAGTCCACGTTGCGCGATCGCGGGCGCGGCCGCCGCGACCAGCTGCCGCGCGGCGGCCAACAGAGGCTGCGTCGACGACGTCGCCCAGGCCAAGGTACGTGACCGGGTGGCCCGGGTGAAGTCGTCGAAGCGTAGGCGCAGCACCACGGTTCGCCCCGTTCGACCGGCGGCGCGCATCCGGGCCGTGATGCGGTCGATCAGGTTGACCACCACGGCGTCGACCTCATTGGGAGACATGCGGTTTCCGGCGCGACCCAGCGCGCGCTGGGCACCCACCGACCGGCGACGCACACCGGTGTTGACCCGGCGCCGGTCGATGTTGCGTGACAGCGCATACAGCTGGCGGCCCATCGCGATGCCCAGCAGCGAGGCCAGCGTCGACTCGCTGAGCTCGGCGACGTCGGCCACCGTCGTGAGGCCGTGGGCGTGCAGCTTGTCGGCGATCACCGCACCCACGCCCCACAACCGGCGCACCGGCAGCGGACGCAGGAACGCCAACTCCTGATCGGGCGTCACCAGCAACAGCCCGTCGGGCTTGGCTTCCTGGCTGGCCACCTTGGCCAGGAATTTCGTCCGGGCAATCCCGACGGTGATGGGCAGCCCAACATGGGCGCGCACATCCACGCGCAACTGCTCCGCGATCTGAACCGGCGGCCCGGACGCCCGGCGCAGGCCGCCGACGTCGAGGAAGGCCTCGTCCACCGACAGCGGTTCCACCAGAGGTGTGGTGTCGCGGAACACCTCGAATACCGCCTCACTGGCGCGCGAATAGGCCGTCATGCGCGGTGCCACCACGACGGCATCGGGGCACAGGCGGCGTGCCTGCATCCCGCCCATCGCGGTGCGCACGCCGTAGGCTTTCGCCTCATAGCTGGCGGCCAGCACGACCCCGCCGCCCACGATCACCGGGCGGCCGCGCAGGCTCGGGTCGTCTCGCTGTTCTACCGACGCGTAGAACGTATCCAGGTCCGCGTGCAGGATGGACGCGTCACCTCACACGAACATATGTTCGCACTAGGCGGTGACAACTAGCCTGATTCGCCGTAGATGCTGCTGACCCAGATGTGGGTGAGGGTGTCGACGACCCGGTCGACGTCGACCGCCGGTTTCTCTGCTGCCATAGCCGCCATCATCGTGCGCTCGTTCATCTGGTTCAGCGACGTGGCCAGGTCCGCGGCCGGGATGGTCTCCGGGGCTGCCCCACGCGCGCGTTCCGCGGCGATCAACGACGCGGTCTGGTCGATCCACTTCTGCATGAATCCCGACCACATCGTGCGCACTTCCGAGCTGGTGGCCAGTGCCTCGGTTGCGGCCCGGGCCAGCGCAGGGTGTGAGTGGAAAGCCACGAAGAACGCTTTGATGCCGTTGCGCCAGACGCGGCGCGGGTCCGTCGGCAACCGCTGCACCGCGCCGTCGAACTCGGAGTCGGCACGCGCGATCACCGGCATGAGCAGCGAGAGCAGCACCGCCTCTTTGGACTTGAAGTAGAAGTAGAACGTCGGACGCGAGAGGCCGGCGCCTTTGGCCAGGTCATCGACCGAGATGTCGGCGAGCGAACGCTCCTCGAGCAGCCGCGCGGCGGTCGCAAGGATCGCCTGTTCGCGGTCGTCGCCCGACGGACGCAGGGAGCGGCGGCCGCGCAGGGCGCGAGTCTGGCCGGCAGTGGTCACGCCCGCTACTTTACACATTGTTGAGAATCTCGACAGTGTGTTGACTAGGTCGACACCCCGTTGATAGCGTGGCCCTCATGACTGAGCACCTTGACGTCGTCATCGTTGGCGCCGGGATCTCCGGCGTGAGCGCGGCCTGGCACCTGCAGGACCGTTGCCCGACCAAGAGCTATGCCTTACTCGAACGCCGCGACGATCTCGGCGGCACCTGGGACCTGTTCAAATACCCGGGCATTCGTTCGGACTCGGACATGTTCACCCTCGGCTTCCGGTTCAAGCCGTGGCGTTCGGCCAAGTCGATCGCCGACGGCGCCTCGATCAAGGCCTATATCGAGGAGACCGCGCAGGAGAGCGGGATTGCGCGACACATCCGCTATCGGCACCGCGTGGTGGCCGCAAATTGGTCGGATGCCGACAACCTCTGGACGCTGACCGTGGAGCACGACGGCCAGCAGCGCGACATCACCTGCTCCTTCCTATTCGCCTGCACCGGCTACTATAACTACGACGAGGGATATTCGCCCGTGTTCACCGGCTCCGAGGATTTCAAGGGAACGATCGTCCATCCGCAGCACTGGCCTGAGGACCTCGACTACGCCGACAAGAAAATCATCGTCATCGGATCCGGCGCTACCGCGGTGACCCTGATCCCGGCGCTGGTCAACTCCGGCTCCGGCCATGTGACGATGCTGCAGCGCTCGCCGACCTACATCGGTTCGCTGCCCTCGGTCGACCCCTTTGCCGAGCAGTTCAACCGGCTGCTGCCGGAGCGCCTCGCGCACATGGCGAATCGCTGGAAAGCCATCGTGTTCAGCACCTTTCAGTACCAGCTGGCCCGGAAGGCGCCGGCCTACATGCGCAAGACCTTGATGACCATGGCCGAGCGGCGCCTGCCGAAGGGCTACGACGTCGAGAAGCACTTCGGTCCGCGGTACAACGTGTGGGACGAAAGGCTGTGCCTGGCCCCTGACGCCGATTTCTTCCGGACCATCCGGCACGGCAAGGCCGACGTCGTCACCGACACCATCGACCGGTTCACCGAAACCGGAATCAGGCTCAGCTCGGGCGAGGAACTGGCTGCCGACATCATCATCACTGCGACGGGCTTGAACATGCAGTTGCTGGGCGGGGTGAGGCCGTCCCGCAACGGTGAACCTGTCGAACTGACATCGCTGATGACCTACAAAGGGTGCATGTTCTCCGGGGTACCGAATTTCGCGATCACCTTCGGCTACACCAATGCGTCATGGACGCTGAAGGCCGATCTGGTCTCCGAGTTCGCCTGCCGGGTACTGAACTATATGGACGCCAAGGGTTTTGACACCGTGGAGCCAAAGCATCCGGGCGATGACGTAGATGAGTTGCCGTTCATGGACTTCAGCCCCGGCTACTTCCAGCGTTCGGCGCACTTACTCCCCAAATCGGGCTCACGTGCGCCATGGCGGCTCAAGCAGAACTATCTGTTCGACATGCGCATGATCCGGCGCGGCAAGATCGCCGACGAGGGATTGAGGTTCTCCAAAAAGCCTGTGGCAGTGCCGGCTTAGGGTTTGACAAGGACGATGCCGTCGTCATCGCTGTAGGCGATCTCTCCGGGCACGAACGTCACACCCCCGAGGCTGAGCTCGACATCGCGCTCGCCGTCGCCGGTCTTGGAGCTCTTGCGGGGATTGGTGCCCAGCGCCTTGATACCGATGTCGATGCCGCGCAATGCGGCGGCATCACGCACCGCGCCGTTGATGACCAGCCCCGCCCAGCCGTTGGAGCGGGCCAGCTCGGCGATGACGTCGCCGACCAGCGCGGTGTGCAGTGAGCCGGCGCCGTCGATCACCAGCACCCCGCCCGCGCTCGGTTGTGACAGTACGGATTTCAGCAGCGCGTTGTCCTGAAAACAGCGCACGCTGCTGATCGGTCCGGCAAATTCCACCCGGCCGCCGAACTGACGGAGCTGAAGATCACAGCTGCGCACGTCGGGTCCGATGTCGTCGACAAGATCGGCGGTCGCGGTAAATGAGACGCTCATCAGCGGCGGCGCAGCTGCCGGATCATCAGGATTGCCAGCAGGCTTAGGGCGATGGCAACCACCAGTGGCAACGGCGACTGGCCGGGTACCGACTGCGCAATGTTGGCGGGGACCGGGTTGTTGGCGCCGTCTACTGTTGACTTTGCTTGTGCCGCGACATCTTTAGCAGCGGCGGCAAGTTCACCATCGGGCTCGATCCGGGGCTGTGGATCCGGCTGCGCCGGCGGAGATTTCGGCGGTGTGGGCGCAGGGCTCTGGGAAGCTGCCTTCTTGGCGGGTGCTTTTTTCGCGGGTGCCTTCTTGGCTGGCGCCTTTTTGACGGCGGCTTTTTTCGCGGGTGCCTTTTTGGCGGGTGCTTTTTTGACGGCCTTGGCGGGCGGCTTCTTCTGCGGCGCCGCGGCGCCGTCGTATTCGCCGTTAGGTTGATCTTGAGGGTCTGCCATGCGGCCGCTCCTTCGCAGCTTTCTCCCGGCCATATCTAGCGCCGCCAAAAGTTACTCGGAACCCATCATGCCAGGACGTGTGATCGGGGTTTGCCTGCCAGGTCAGTCAGGGCTTTCGGCGCAGGCTCCACCACAGGCCCGCGCCGACGATCGCCGCGGCGACCGCCACAAACGGCCAGACCGGAATGCCGGCGCCGGTGTCGCTGGTGGCGGCGGTGGGCCCCGGTGTGCCGGTACCGGCTACCGTCAGCCGAAACGACCACGACCCGGACACCACATGGCCATCCGCAGACGTCACCCGGTAGTTGACCGTGTAGGTGCCGACCGGTCCCAGTGGGCGCAACCCGATGCCCACGATCGCGCCCTGCACGGTGGCGTCCCCGCTGGACCATACGTTGCCGTCCGGCCCGACCACCGTCATGGCCGCAAAGGTGGTCTGCAATCGCTCATTGAAAGTCGCGCTGACCCGGGCGGGACCGCTCGCCAGAACCGCATCGTCGGCGGGCTCGGCGGACACCCGGGTGGCATGCGCCGACGCGACTTGTGCGGTCAGTGTTGCGGTCAACATCATGGCGGCCAGCACCAGGGCCGCCCAGGCGACGATGGCCAGCCGCCTCATGTCCGGCGGCGGACCAGCACCAGGACGATGCCCAGTGCGGCCACGACCAGGGCGGCTCCGCCCAAGACGCGAGCGATGCTGTCGGCCGATGGCGAACCCGCTGCGCCGGCGTGGCCGGCGGGCATGCCGGGATGGTGGTGTGCGTGCGGGGCAGCGGGCCCGGCCGCAAGTGTCAGCGTGGGCGCCGGATGTTCGGGCTCGCCACCGTCGGGCAGTGACGCCTGGTCCCACTTCACCACCGACCCGTCGGCGTAGGTCTGGGTAGCCGGGAAGCTGACGGTATCGGCGTCGGGCAGCTGCACCGATATCCGGAACAGCGCGAACTGGTCGACTCCGATCCCGGTGTTGGGCGCGGCGGTCCAGGTCACCGAGTGAACGGTGCCGGATGCCGCGTCGCGGTCGAGTTTGGCCGTCCACCCGGGCATGGCTTCGGTGCGCGCGGATGCGACGTCGGGAAGGGTGACGGTCAATGCCGTCGTGGCGGCGCCCTTGTCGGATTCGTTGGGCACCTGAAAGGTCACGATCGCCATGGCGCCGCGGACCGCGTTGTCGCTGCTGGCATGGACGTGCGCCCAGGCCGGTGCGGTAGCGCCCGCTGCGCCGAGGTAAAGCGCGGCGGCGGCCGCGACGGAAATCAGGACGCGCGAAATCCACCGGGCGTGGAATGACATGTCAGGACACTACTTTCAGGTCAATCCGAGCCGAGCCATCAGATCTGCTTCGATCCCGTCGAGTTGCGAAGAGATCGCCGAGTGCGCCGCGCGCCGGCGAGCGGCCGGCATGTTCTCCGCGGCGGTGACGGCCGCCGACAAATCAGTGAGCCGCTCGGAGATGGCGGCCACGAACTGCTTGGTCTCGGCGTCCTTGGGCTTTTTTTCTTGCACCATTCGCAATGACTTCTCCGCCCCGGCGATTCGGGCCGACAGCTGGGCGCCGTGCCCGGAGAACTGGCCGATCTGAGCCAACGGAATCCCGAGTTGATCCGCCCGGCGTTGGTCGATCAGCGCACGGGCGGCTATCGCTGCTCGGTAGATCAGCGGCGTCAGGATTGGCGCCAGCAGTCGCGACACCGTCAGCACCCGGCGGATCCGTGTCGGCGACAACAACTTGCCCTCCCGCGCCGCCTTGAGTTCGGCCTCGGCGACTTTCAGCGCGGTCCGGTCGCTGTCGCGCTGCGATTTGATCCGTGCCTTGAGGACCTTGTCGGCGGCTTTCCGATCGTCCTTGAGCCGGCGAGCGTGGTTCTTGGCCGTGAGCTTGGCCTCCAACTTGGCGCGGGCCTTGATCGCACGGGCTTCGGCACGACGTGTCGCGCGACTTTTTCGCTTGCGAAACAGGCCCATTCCCGGCCGCCTCCCGGTATCTCGTGGACTATCGCTGTCGCGTGTGCGCGATCCGTGAGACAACCCTAATCGGAACGGGCCGACGGCAACCCTTCAGGTGGGGCTGCGCTCCGATGGTCGGCTAGGCGTCGAGGCGTTCGGCGCGGCGCAGCTCGTCGACGCGCTGCACGATGTCCTGCTGGGCTTGCGCAGACAGTCCGACGGCCCGCACGGCAATGCGGCGGACACCATCATCGCGCACGGCGGCCAGCCACGACAATTCCTTGTCGAGCTTTTCGTAGTACTCGTCATCCGTGAAGTAGGCCGGCTTGATGCGGAAGAAGTTGGCCAGCGCAGCCATCGTCGCTGACGACGGGTTCGTGCGGTTGCCTGAACGTAGCTGCGACAGGTAGGGAGCCGACATTGTGATGCCCTCCGCCTTGAGCGCCGCGATCACCTCCGCAGAGGTGTGTGCCCCGCGCCCGGGTGGATACACCGTGTCGAACAAGCGGTTCAGGCGGGCGGAAAACGTCGTGCTCATCGATATGACCTCCACGGGGCTGTAGAAGTGAACTATTACCTATGTGTATTTGCTGACCATGGTAGCGAGTGTTTGTGTCCGCAGCCAGGTGCAAACCAGGGCGGCTTCGCTGGTGGCATCCCTCAGGTTCGCTGTGTGCACATGTCACGAGCGTCCAACTAAATCACGGCAGTGTCCATAAAGCGGACGAAACTCACAGGTTATCCGCAGAAAGCAAGTCTCGTGAAGGCACACTTCGGCACCGCGCCGATGCCCGGCGCAATGGCCGGGCGAACGATGCGGGGCTGATAGCTCGCAACGATCAGACGAGGCAGACCCATTGAAAGCCTACTTTGCTGTCGAGCCGTGTCTAGGACGCGGAAGGCGGCGGCGAGTGCACCAAATGGCCCTCAGAGATCCCTCTGGGGGCCGCTGCCGGGTTCGGCTGGCTGAGCGGATGGTGCCCGCTGCACCTCAAACGGTTTCCGGTGACCTCCCGGCGAGAAAAGCTCCCGTGCGGCGGCGGCGCAGAGTTTGCGCCGTGGCCGCGGTTATGGCAGCCAGCGCCACCATCGCGAGCACCGCGATGGCCACCGGCCGCCAGCCCAGCGCGCTGTCGAACAGCATCCACAGGCCGAACATGAGGAACAGCACACTGGCCAATACGTGCAGCAGGTGCTGGGGGAGGCGGCGATGCAACAGCATCCCCGCACCGATCGCCAACGCGTCGGCCAAGACCATGCCCAGGGTGCTGCCGATCCACACGCCAGCCCAGTCGTGATCGCTGGCCAACGTCACCGTCGCCAGTGTCGTCTTGTCGCTCATCTCGGCGAGCGCAAACGACGACACCACGGTCAGCAAAGTGAAGCGGGGTTCGGGCGTGCTCGCGACGGCTTCGTCATCGGCTACGCCCTCGCGCCAGGCCCACGCCGCGAAAATCAGGAATGCGATCGCGGACGCGAAGGCCATCGGGCGCGCCGGCAGCGAGGCGCCCAGGAAGTGGCCGATCGTCACCGAAACCCCATGCACCAGGAATGCGGCGAGTGCCACCCCGGGCAGCACTACCCACCATCGGAACCGCAACGCGTAAGTCATCGTGATGAGCTGGGACCTGTCGCCGAGTTCGGCGAGGAAGACAACTCCGAGACTCAGGAGTGTCGCCGCAAGCATCTGGGTGACCTTTCGACGCGTCGTTGACAACCGTTGTGGTCATCGAACATCGGTCGAAGGTCTCGCCCACCGATCCGTTGGGATCGGTTCGCCGGCCGGGCTATTCGCCAGCATGTCGACGCGACGATTTGGGGCTACTCCCCTTCGCTAACGGTCCCAGGTTAGCGGGCAAACCGGGGGCACGCCAGGAAGGTCCGAAGTTCGGACACCCGTATCTCTGAGTTCGGTGTGCGAACTAAATCATTTGAATTGGCTTATGCCGCAAGCAGCATTGCCAGAATCGCGGTGTCGGGATGGCTGATGGGGTCGACCCCGACACGACTCACCATGGACGTGATGGTGCCGTCGGCTTCCGCCTCGACCCAAGCCGCCCGGTGCTCTAATCCCAGATACGGCAACCCCGGCAGCAGGACGCATCCTGACGCTGCTCCGGTGCATTCCGGCAACGACGGCGTGGTTTCCGACGGCGGATGCAGCATCAGCAGCGCGGGAGGTTGATGGTCCGCGAAATACCCTGGCTGGATTGCTGATTCACCAAACATCGTGCCCTCGGCCAGGACCAGGCCGACGGTATCCGGCTCGGGCTCGTCGGGCAACTCTTCGCGGGCGCCGAATACCGTTGTGGTGGAGAGCAATCCAGGCAATGAGGCGACCCGGACCGCGACCATCAGCAGTTGGGCCCACTCCTTGGTCGAATCAGGCCAACGGCCAGAGATCACGAACCCTTTCAGGGCACCACGAGCGTGGAAGGGGGCAACCCCTATTGGCCGGCCCGACCCAGTTTCCATCTCGACCTCCGCGCAACGCCTTGGTTCGAAATAACCACGCTGGTAGCTCGAATAATTAAGCATGCCTGCGGTTTAGGTGCGTTGCAACTCGACACGGCCACTGGCGCTGGTCTTTCCTCAAGCGGGCGAACACGGGCCGGGACAAAGGCAAGGGCGCCACGCGATCCGCGTGACGCCCCAGCCTGGCGAAGTGGCCTCAGCCGAAAATCAGGCCTTGGGTCTTCGACGCTGCCGCCGCGTAACGCGACTGCACATCTGCCCAATTGACGACGTTCCAGAACGCCTTGACGTAATCCGCCTTGACGTTCTTGTACTGCAGGTAGAAGGCGTGCTCCCACATGTCGACCTGCAGCAGCGGGATGATGCCCAGCGGGACGTTGGCCTGCTGGTCGTAGAGCTGGAACGTCAGTAGCCGGTCGCCCAGAGTGTCGTAGCCGAGCACGGCCCAGCCCGATCCCTGTAAGCCGTTGGCGGCGGCGCTGAACTGTGCACGGAATTTGTCGAACGACCCGAAGGCGTCGTCGATGGCGGCGGCAAGCTCGCCGGTCGGCTTGTCCCCGCCGTTCGGGGACAGGTTCTTCCACCAGATCGAATGGTTGACGTGACCACCCAGGTGGAAGGCCAGGTTCTTCTCGTTCAAGAAGATTGCGGCGTGGTCGTCGTTGGCGCGAGCGTCTTCGAGTTTGGCAATGGCGTCGTTCAAACCCTTGACGTAGGTGGCGTGGTGCTTGCTGTGGTGGATCTCATTGATCTGACCGGAGATGTGCGGTTCCAGCGCTGCGTAGTCCCATTCCAAGTCGGGCAGGGTGTATTCAGCCACGGCATTCCTTTCGTCGATGATCGTCTTGACGCGCATTCGCGCGGAGTCCGCCACGCGGCAGGCTCAGCGTAATCAACCCTGCTCCATGGCCGCGCGCGCCGCAAGGACGATCCCTACGCGCCGAGAAGCCGAATACCCGCTCGGCGCGGTTTCAAGACGAAATAATCAAGACAAAACAATGAGGGCGAGAACCGCGAGCAACGCCAACGCGATCAGGCCGGCACGCAAGGCGGCGATACTGTAACTGTGGTTCCAGGCAGGCGATCCGGAATACGAGCTCGACGTGGCCGGCGAAGCCGGACCGAACGAATGCGTCGCCATCAATCGCCTTTCACCGTCAGGCCACCTCGGGTCGAGTGAGGTGAGTCACAACACTTTTCGTGATGGCGATCATAACCTTTTGTGATGGGCTTGAAAAATGTACCGCGCGACAAGGCGCTGAGCTGCGGATTCGTGCGGACGGTTGCCGACCGGGGCCCCAGCCTGGGAGGGGAATGGGCACGCACACGGACATGGTGGGTCCGAATGCGGTGCGGCGGGGAGGTCGACTGCTCGACTGCTCGTCTGGCCTGTCGATGGCGCGTGATAACCGCCGGGCGTTATCCACAGCTGGGGCCGGCGTTAACCGCTAGTTAGCTGATTGATCGCGTGTGTACCCCTAACGCCCATGTGGATAAACCTGTGGAAACTGTGGATAGCTCGGAAGTAGCTGTGACCGTGGTAACACCTGCCGATCCACCGCTTTGGAGGCCGGCTGCGCCCGGGTATCGGTGCGGCCCTGTGAGGCGCGGCACGTTGCCCGCAATCCGCGGGTATCTGCGCTCCTCAGCGGGCCGCGCTCGGCAGTCTGCGTGATGCCCGGGGCTAGGCTGGTCCGGTGATCCAGGTGTGCTCTCAATGCGGCACTCGGTGGAACGTGCGTGAACGCCGACGCGAGTGGTGCCCCCGTTGTCGCGGCGCGTTGATGGCGCCGCTGGCGGATGTGCCGGCGGCTGACCCCCGGTGGAGTACGCAGGGTAGCCAGTCGGCTCCCGCTCGATCCTCCGCACCGCAACGCACGCCGCCGCGGCTGCCGCCGGGCTTCCGGTGGATCGCGGTGCGCCCCGGCGCAGCACCACCGGCGCGGCGAGGACGGCGGGCGCTCGGCCCCACGCCCCGCTATGCGGTGATCCCGCGTTGGGGCTTGACCGACAACGTCGAGCAGACTCCGGCTGCCGCCCGACAGTCCACCCGGACCGGCCCGTCTGCGGCAGCGGTGCGCCTGTCGCTGTTCGTCAGCGTGCTCGTGCTTGCCAGTGCGGCGCTGGTGTATGTCCTCCGGTATGTCCTGTTGGTCTTCAACCGGAAAACCTTGCTGAACTCGATCGTTGCCGCCGCCGCGGATTGGCTCGGGGTGCTGGCCAGTGTGGCGGCGATCGCGGCCGCGGTCACCGCCGGTGTGCTGCTGATCCAGTGGCTGATCGCACGCCGGGCCGCCGTCTTCGCGCATTACGGCCTGTCCGACCAGCGCTCCGTTCGCGCGTTGTGGGCCGCCTGCGTCGTGCCGCTGGCCAATCTGCTGTGGGTTCCGGTGTACGTCATCGAGCTGGCCGCGATCGAAGAGCTCTACACGAGGCTCCGCCGCCCGATCCTGCAGTGGTGGGCCGCGTGGGTCGTGAGCTACCTGGTTTCGATCTGGGCCATCATCACCAGCTTTGCCACGGACCCCCAGGGCATCGCGAACAACACCGTCCTGATGGTGTTCGCGTACCTTCTGGCGGCGGCGACAGTGGCCACCGGCGCCCGCGTTTTTGAGGGATTCGTCCGCAAACCCGTCGAACGGCCCGCGCACCGCTGGGTCGTGGTAAGCCCGGATCGTCCCGCCGAGCCCGCATCCGCCGCTCCGGTTGAGTTGGAGGGGGAGGAACCGGCAGCATAGGGGGATGACGTGGCCCGACGAGGTGCTCGCCGGGCACCCCTTTGTCGTTGCCCACCGAGGCGCGTCAGCGGCTCGCCCCGAACACACGCTGGCCGCTTACGATCTGGCGCTCAAAGAGGGCGCCGACGGTGTCGAGTGCGACGTACGGCTGAGCCGCGACGGCCATTTGGTTTGTGTGCACGACCGCCGGCTGGAGCGGACGTCGACCGGAGCCGGCTTGGTCAGCACCATGACCCTGGCTCAGCTGCGTGAGCTCGAATACGGTGCCTGGCACGACAGCTGGCGGTCCGACGGTACGCACGGTGATACCAGCCTGCTGACGCTGGATGCCCTGGTTTCGCTGGTTCTTGACTGGCACCGGCCGGTGAAGATCTTCATCGAGACCAAGCATCCGGTCCGCTACGGCTCGCTGGTCGAAAGCAAGGTGCTGGCGCTGCTGCACCGCTTCGGCATCGCCTCGCCGGCCTCGGCCGACCGGTCGCGCGCGGTGGTGATATCGTTCTCGGCCGCCGCGGTCTGGCGGATCCGGCGAGCAGCACCCTTGCTGCCCACGGTGCTGCTCGGCCGGAATGCCCGCTACCTGACCAGCAGCGCGGCCACCGCCGTCGGGGCCACTGCCGTCGGGCCGTCGGTCGACGCGCTGAAGGACTATCCGCAGCTGGTGGATCGTGCCGCCGCCCAGGGCCGGGCCGTGTACTGCTGGACCGTCGACGGGTACGACGACATCGACTTCTGCCGCGACGTCGGGGTGGCCTGGATTGCTACCAACCACCCCGGCCGCACGAAGACCTGGCTGGAAAACGCGCGGACCATCGGGGGCAGGGGCTAGTTCGACGCGAGGTAGCCGCCCGCGGCCGGCGGGGCGCCCGCGCTGACGGCCGGCGCAGGAACCTCGCGCGCGACGAAGGTCTCCAGCTCGAATTCGTTGGCTCCCGCGCGCTCGGCCACCCAAACCAGGGTCCGCATCAGACCCACCTCTTCGATCTGTTCTTTGAGGAACCACTGCATGAACTGCTCACCGAGGAAGTCACCCTCGTCGCCGGCCACTGCCGCCAGCTGGCTGACCTGTTGGGTGACCGTGCGTTCCTGATCCAGTGCCAGCGCCAGCGCGTCGTGTGGTTTGTCGAATTGATTGCGCACCGCACCCACGCCCGGGATCTCCACGTCCACGTCGCGATCGAGCAGATGCTGCACCAACATCATCGCGTGATTGCGTTCCTCGACCGCCTGGCTGTAAAAGTGCTTCGCCAATTGCGGCAATTCGGCGCCGGCGAAATAGATGCCAATAGCTACGTATTACTGGGAGGCCGTGAATTCGTTGAAGACCTGCTCCTGAACTAATGCATGGAACTTCGTCTTGGGGGCCTCGATTTCGGTCATGACGGCAGGTTATCGCAGGTCAATCGGCCGTGCAACGAAGGTTTCACTAACTCAGGAAAGGTTTTCCTAATTTTCCGACCGCGTACGGTATCAGTTTGCTGAGATCAGGTTTACCTAAGTAATGAGAGCCAACATTGTGCATTTACTGGGCGGCGACGAACATGCTACGACTGCCCGTCGAGGGCAGCGGTGGGCACCGGCCCGTCGGAGGCCAGCGCGTCGAACAGCTTGCCGGCCACGTCGTGGTTCCACACCACGACCGAACCGGCGCTGTTGCTGGTGAATTCGGCGATCGGAACGGTCAGCGTGGTCGTGGATCCGTGCAGCGCCCAGCCCAGCCGGGCCAGGTCCCATACGTGATCGCTTTCGTCGACGGTCAGCGCGTCGGCCGCGGCGCGCGGTACCGAGTACCAGCGCCACGGATTGAGCCACACCGACGGGCTGGCGCCGCGGTGCAGCAGCGCCGAGATGAACTGCCGCTGATTGACCATCCGGTCCAGATCCGCGCGGGGGGTGTCCCGGGTCCTGACGTAGCCGAGCGCGTTGCGGCCGTTGAGCTCTTGGCAGCCGGCGGGCAGGTCGATGCCGGCCAACGGATCGTTGATCGGCGTGCTCGGGCAGACGGTGATGCCGCCAAGGGCGTCCACCAGGACCGCGAACCCGCTGAAGCCAATCTCGGCGTAGTGATCCAGGCGCAGTCCGGTGGTCCGCTCCACGGTCTGGGTCAGCAACGGTGCCCCGCCTGTCGCGAACGCGGAGTTGATTTTGTCCTCGCCGTGCTCGGGAATCGGCACGAAGGAGTCACGCGGAATCGACACCAGCGTGGTCGGGGTGCTCGACCCCAACCCGGGGAGGTGCACCAGCAGAATCGTGTCGGTGCGGCTGCTACCCACATCGCCGCCGGTGGCCAGGTCTTGCTGCTGCTCGGCACTCAGGCCTTCACGACTGTCGGAGCCGACGAGCAGCCAGTTCGTGCCACGGCCCGCCGCGGGCCGATCGGGATAGTCGGTCAATACCGACTTGCGATGCAGGGTGGTGTCCAACCAGATGGCGCCGCCCAGGATGCCGGCGCCGGCCAGCAGCACACCGATCAGCAACGTTGATGTAATTGCCCGGGCCCAGCGGCGTTTTTTGCGCTTGCGGCGCAGTCCCGGCACTGCGGGCTGCGGCGGCGGCGTTGACCGGCCGGGCGGACGAGCGCGCGATCTCGGCTTTTCCGGCGGCGCTACGCGGCGGGGGGAGTAAGGAGCCGCGCGGTCAGCGGCCGGCGGCGAGACGCGGTCCATCGGCACGGTCTGGTCGGTCGCGGACGACGGCGGAATGGTGTGGCGCGCAATCACCGGCGGCGGCTCGGGACGCGACTCCCGTGGTGGGGTCGGCCTTTCAGGCCGGCCGCGCTGTGGGGATCGGTCGCCGTTCACCTGGCTAACTTACGTGCCCCCACCGGGTGCAGCCAGCCACAAACGCGGCGCCGCGGCCCGCAATCGGCAAGCGAGAATTACGGGCGGGCGCGCAGGCCGTTGATGAACGGGCAACCCATCAGCACGCGAATGGCCTGGCTCAACCCGGTCATGTCGTCCACCGGCTTGTGGAAGGGCAGTCGGATGTCGTGGTCGCCGTCGTTGCCCTCGATGCGGAACCGCACGCCGTACCGGTCGAGACCCAGCGGACGGACGTCTCCGCGCCGTAGCGGCGCCGGCAGCCGGGATACCAGGCGTGCCACCACGTCGCCGTGGGCGTTGTCCAGGTGCCACAGCAAGCTCGACTCGATCTCGCAGAACGGGTCGGGCCTCGTTGCGAGCAGGTCCTCGATGCTGACTGGTTCGGCGCCGGTGGCGTCGGTAACCACGACGGAGGCGATTTCGAGCCGGTGCAGTGTGTACCGGGCCTCGCCCGGGGAGGGCGGCATGCATCTCGGAGTGTCGACCTGCAGTAGTGCCGGATGCGGGCACTCGCTGGCGATCGCATCGAGGGTGGGGGTGATCTTGGCAGGCGGGACCTGCCGCAGGCGGCCGCGGACCCACACCAGCGAACGGACCGGCTCGCGCAGCGGCAGGGGCGCGTAGTCGGTCAACTCGAGCAGGGCTTGCGATCCGCAGACCCGGCCATCTGTCGCGCGCTCGCTGGGCAGCGCTATCGCGAAGGATCCGTCCTGCAGCAGGTGATGCACCGGCGTCGGGACCGGGTCCTCACGCTCGACCGCCAGAAGGGCACCGCCGGCTCGGGCACAGGCGCTGCGGATCCGTTCGGCAGTCGTCGGCGCGGCGCTGGTCAGCGGTAACATCATTCTCCTTCGGCCCTTAGGTAAGCCTAAGTTAACTTACAACGTAAGTCGAAGCAAGGCCTGTTTTCGGAATGACGCCACTAGGGTTGTGGACGTGGTCGGCATCACTTACCTCGGTCCCGAAGGGACCTTCACCGAGGCGGCGCTCTTGCAGATGACGGACGCCGGCCTGATCCCCGACCAAAATCTGGGGCCGGTGCGGCGGTTACCGATCGACAGCACGCCCGCCGCGTTGGACGCGGTCCGTAACCGTGAGACCGATTACGCGTGCGTGCCGATTGAGAACTCGATTGACGGCTCGGTGACGCCCACGTTGGACACCCTGGCGATCGGGTCGCCGCTGCAGATTTTCGCCGAGACGACGCTGAACGTGGCATTCAGCATCGTCGTCAAACCCGGTCGCGGCGCTGGCGACGTGCATACGTTGGCGGCCTTTCCGGTGGCCGCGGCCCAGGTCCGGCGGTGGCTGGCCACTCATCTACCCGGCACCGAACTGAGGCCGGCGTACTCGAACGCCGACGCCGCCCGGCAGGTGGCCGCGGGCGAGGCCGACGCCGCGGTGACCTCGCCGCTGGCCGCCGCACACTATGAGCTGGCGGCTCTGGCCGAGGGCGTGGTCGACGAACTCAACGCCCGTACCCGCTTCGTCCTGGTCGGCTTGCCGGGGCCGCCGCCGGTTCGCACCGGGGCCGATCGCACGTCGGTCGTGTTGCGTATCGAGAACGCGCCGGGTGCGCTGCTCGCCGCGCTGGGCGAATTCGGGATCCGCGACATCGACCTCACCCGGATCGAATCTCGGCCGACCCGAACCGAACTCGGCACCTACCTGTTCTTCGCCGACTGCGCCGGCCACATCGACGACGACGCCGTCTCCGAGGCACTCAAAGCGCTGCATCGTCGTTGTGTGGATGTGCGGTATCTAGGTTCCTGGCCGACGGGGCCCGAAGCGGCGATAGGACCACCACCACCAGACGAGGCGTCGCGCTGGCTGGCGCGGTTGCGCGAGGGCAAACCTGAGCAGGCCGAGAGTTCCGGGGCGGGGGGATTGGAACGGTGAGTGGTCGTTTGGTGCTGCTGCGACACGGCCAGTCTTTCGGCAACGTCGAGCGTCGCCTGGACACTCGGCCGCCCGGGGCGGAGCTGACGCCGGCCGGGCGCGACCAGGCCAGGGCGTTCGCTCTTGATGCCGGAGGGCCGGGGCTGCTCACGCATTCGGTGGCAACCCGGGCGTCGCAGACGGCCGCGGTGATTGGCGCGGAGGTCGACGTGTCTCCGCAGGAGGTCGCCGGCATCCATGAGGTGCAGGTCGGGCAGTTGGAGAACCGCAACGACGACGACGCGGTCGCGGAATTCAATGCCATCTACGAGCGATGGCAGCACGGCGAACTCGACCTGCCGCTGCCCGGCGGCGAGACCGCCAACGAGGTGTTGGACCGCTATGTGCCGGTGCTCACGGACTTGCGGATGCGCTACCTCGACGACCGCGACTGGAACGGCGACATCGTCGTGGTCAGCCATGGCGCGGCGATCCGGCTGGTTTCCGCGGTGCTGGCCGGCGTGGAGGCAGACTTCGCGCTGGACAACCACCTGGGCAATGCCGAGTCGGTGGTGTTGGCCCCGATCACCGACGGGCGGTGGAGCTGTGTGCGGTGGGGAACCCTGACGCCGCCGTTCTACCCCGAACCCAGTGAAGCCGCGGTCACCCCAGTCGCCGACGCGGTTCGGTCGAGCACCGATCCGATGGGCTGATCAGACCGCCAGCGCCACCAATTCCGTGCAGGCGCAGCCGACGGCATCGCAGTCGATGACGAACGTGTGCGCCAACAGCTCGGGACTGACACAGTCCGGCTCGGTGCATTCCGCACGGCGCAGTGAGTGTCGAATGAGGGTGCCGTGGCAGTGTTCCAAGCCCGCCCGGCAGTCTCGGCAATCAGCGCTCATAAGCCGTTCCTAGCACCAGGGGATGACAAATCCGGGGTGCCGCGCCCGGATATGCCCGGGATTGTCAGCCCCAGCCCAGTTCTTCCAATCGGTCGTCGTCGATGCCGAAGTGGTGGGCGATTTCGTGGATCACCGTGATCGCCACCTCCTCGACGACGTCGCGGTCGGATTCACAGATGTCCAGCAGCGCCTCGCGGTAGATCGTGATGGCATCCGGCAGCGACCCGCCGTAGTCGGAGTCGCGTTCGGTCAGCGCCACCCCTTCGTACAGTCCCAGCAATTCGGGCTCGTCGGGATGGCGGTCTTCGACGAGGACGACGACGTTGTCCATGGCGGCCGCCAGCTGGGCAGGGATCAGGTCGAGTGCGTCAGAGACCAGTTCGTCGAACCGCTGCGGATCCATCCGCACGGCCACCGGGCTAACCTCCCGGCGCCGGCTCCGCTGGCGGAGGCGGTGGTGCCCCGGGCGCGGGTTCGGCCGGCGCGGGCGGTGGTGCCGGCGCGTCCAGCGGCGGCCCGGACCCCGGCGGCAGTCCGCCGTCTTGTGGTGGAACCTGTTGCGGCGCTTGGGTCGCCGGAGCCTGCGAGGCGGTTGCCCGGGGCGGCGTCACAACCGGCTGTTGTTGTGGCAGGTGCTGATTGCCCTGCGGCATCTCCGGCGGAGCGCTGGACTGCGCGGGCGGGGGGCTCGGCACCTGAACCGGGATCGGCGGCATCGTGAGCCGCTCCTCGGGAATGTCGGGTGGGGCCACCGGGGCCTGACCGTTGATCAGCAGCTGACCCTTGGCGCTGTTGACCAGGGTGGCCCAGCCCCCGTTGCCCAGCGTGGCGCCGATGCTGCAGGCGACTTCCCGGCTACCCGCCGACCAACTGGGCAGCGACACGGTGGGGTAGATCAGCGTCAGCGTGGTGGTGCGCAACTTGACGGGCGCGAGATAGGCATCGGTCATCCTGGTGCAGGCGTCCTTGATGTAGCCGTCCTGCTCGGGTTCGGCAGGCAGTGCACCCGGGAATTTCTCGGCCAGGTTGACCGTGCCGCTGACCTCCATTGCATGCGGGGCCTTGCAGTCGACCGGAACATCGATGGGCTGGTTGGCAGCCGGGTCGATGCCCAAGCAGGTGCCGGCCGGCCAGACCTTGGACTGGTCGACGTCGGCGACCTTGCCTTTGAAGGCGGCCTGTTCGTTGTTGGAACCGGGCATCTGCAGCCCGCACAACATGCGCCGCTCGCCGGACTGACGCCACGCCCGGTCGCCGCCCCACAGCAAGCTGATGGTGAACTTGCTGTTCGGGTCGTACTTGGGGCCGAGGTAACGGCCCACCGCAGCCTCGCATTGCTCTTGGCTGATCTGCTGAATGCGAGCCGGCGACGGCGGGGCGGCGTTGGGCCCGTACTCCGAGCCGGGGAAAGTCCGCATATCGATCGACTCGGCGACCTCGAACTTGTGGTCGTCTGCGCACTTGACGATGCTCGCGGATTCCGGCGTGACGTCCGGCCACATCAGGCAATCACCGCTTTTGGCGCGGTTGAACGCGGCGTCGCTCTTAGCTCCGGTGCTGGGCACGGGATTGCTGTTGAGGTAGCCCGCAAGCCGGCCCTGTCCGGGACCGCTGACCGGGAGGGCGGTTACCAATCCGGCGATCAACAGCCCGCCGAGCGCGAAGAGCAGCAATGCCCGCCGGGTCGCCGTTGCCTGCAGGGTGCGCGGCAGCTGGAAGCCGGCCAGCGGCTGCTCCGCCTCGGCGGCGGGCGGGCTGGGCGCGGCGACTTGCGTCTCGAGCGTGTCCGACATCCCTTCCATTCTGACAGGGCCCTTCGCCAGACGTGACAAAAGTTACAGATGTGAGTCCTGGGATTAGCTCTAGCGGATGCTCCGCGCGGCGAGTGCGCAGCCGAAAGTAATCTTCAGGCCGTGATCGACCTCAAGCTGCTCCGGGAAGACCCCGACGTCGTCCGCCGTTCCCAACTCAGCCGCGGCGAAGACCCGGCGCTGGTGGATGCCCTGCTGACGGCCGACGCCGGCCGCCGGGCCGCCATCTCGACCGCCGACACGCTGCGGGCCGAACAGAAATCCGCCAGCAAGAGCGTGGGCGCGGCCTCACCCGAGGAGCGCCCGGCGTTGTTGGCGCGCGCGAAGGAGCTTGCCGAGCAGGTGAAGGCCGCCGAAACCGCCCAGGCCGGCGCGCAGACGGCGTTCACCGCGGCACACATGGCGATCTCCAACGTCGTCATCGACGGGGTCCCCGCCGGCGGGGAGGAGGCCTTCGCCGTCCTCGACGTCGTCGGCGAGCCGCCGGTGATCGACAACCCGAAAGATCACTTGGAACTGGGTGAGGCGCTGGGTCTGATCGACATGGCGCGCGGCGCCAAGGTATCGGGTTCGCGGTTCTACTTCCTGACCGGCCAGGGCGCGCTGTTGCAGCTCGGCCTGCTGCAGCTGGCGCTGCGTCTGGCCGTCGAGAACGGCTTCATCCCGATGATCCCGCCGGTGCTGGTGCGTCCGGAGGTGATGGCGGGCACCGGATTCCTGGGCGCCCACGCCGACGAGATCTACCGGGTCGAGGCCGACGACCTTTACCTGGTCGGCACCTCGGAGGTGCCGTTGGCCGGCTATCACTCCGAAGAGATCATCGACCTGTCCGGCGGCCCGCGGCGCTACGCCGCGTGGTCGTCGTGTTTCCGCCGCGAGGCCGGCAGCTACGGCAAGGACACCCGCGGCATCATCCGGGTGCATCAATTCGACAAGGTCGAGGGGTTCGTCTACTGCATGCCCGCCGACGCCGAGGCCGAACACCAGCGGCTGCTGGGCTGGCAGCGCGAGATGCTGGCCCTTATCGAGGTGCCGTATCGGGTAATCGACGTGGCCGCAGGCGATCTCGGCTCTTCGGCTGCCCGCAAGTTCGACTGCGAGGCGTGGGTTCCGACGCAACAGACCTACCGCGAGCTCACCTCGACGTCGAACTGCACCACGTTCCAGGCGCGCCGGCTGGCCACTCGCTACCGGGACGACAATGGCAAGCCGCAGACCGCCGCCACCCTCAACGGAACGCTGGGCACCACCCGCTGGCTCGTCGCGATCCTGGAGAACCACCAGCTGCCCGACGGCAGTGTGCGCGTCCCCGAGGCGCTGGTGCCGTTCGTCGGCACCGAGGTGCTGGAACCGGTCCGCCGATGACCTCCATCGGAACGCCACTGTCGGCGAATGCGACCAAGGTCATGCTGCTCGGCTCCGGCGAACTTGGCCGCGAGGTGGTGATCGCACTCCAACGCCTCGGCGTGGAGACCATCGCCGTCGACCGCTACGAAAACGCGCCGGGCCAGCAGGTCGCCCACCACGCGCGGACCATTGCGATGTCGGACCCGGACCAGCTCAAGGCCCTGATCGAGGACGAAAGACCCGATGTGGTCGTTCCGGAGATCGAGGCCATCGCCACCGGGGCGCTCGAGGAACTGGAAGCGGCCGGCGTCGTACGGGTGATCCCCACCGCGCTGGCGGCACGCCTGACCATGGACCGTGAGGGCATCCGCCGCCTCGCCGCCGAAACCCTCGGCCTGCCCACCAGCCCGTATCGATTCTGCGACTCGCTGGCCGAGCTGCAGGCGGCCGCCGACGCCATCGGCTACCCCTGCGTGGTCAAACCGGTGGTGAGCAGCTCGGGCAAGGGGCAGAGCAAGCTCGACGGACCCGACGACGTCGCCGCGGCCTGGGGCCATGCGATGGCCGGCGGTCGAGTCGGCCACGGCCGCGTCATCGTCGAGGGTTTTATCGACTTCGATTACGAGATAACACTATTGACTGTCCGGGCGCGCGGCGGCGACGGTGAGGTAGCCACTCAATTCTGTGCACCGATCGGCCACAAGCAGGTCAACGGCGACTACGTCGAGAGCTGGCAACCGCACCCGATGTCCGCCGCCGCGCTCGACAACGCGCAGCGAGTCGCCCTGATCGTCACGGAAAGGCTTGGCGGGCAGGGGATTTTCGGGGTCGAACTGTTCGTCAAGGGTGACCACGTGTGGTTCAGCGAGGTCAGCCCGCGTCCGCACGACACCGGTATGGTCACGATGATCACCCAGTGGCAGAACGAATTCGAGCTGCATGCCCGCGCAATTCTCGGGCTTCCGGTCGACACCACGTGCAAGACGCCGGGCGCCAGCGCGGTGATCTACGGCGGTGTGGACGCCGACGGCGTGGTCTTCGACGGCGTGGACGAAGCGCTTCGGGTACCGCGCACTGACCTGCGCCTGTTCGGAAAGCCGGAAAGCTTCGTCAAACGGCGCATGGGTGTCGCACTGGCCTACGACGAAGACCTGGACACCGCGCGGCGCAACGCGGTCGAGGCGGCCAGTCGGGTCAGGCCCCGCGAAAGCTCAAGCGGTCGTTGAGATCGGCCTGGCTCACACGCTTGCCGGTGCTACCGCGGTGCGCTCGTGTCGGCGTTGGCGTTCCATGGTGGCGAAGTAGAACGCGAAGGCGAACGCAAAGCTGGTGAACAGGCTTGATACGAAATACAGCCAAGGGTGGCGCAGCCCGCGGCGATGGCCATCCACGATCGTAAAGATCGGCAGCAGAATCACATTCGCGATCGTGTAGTCCTGACTGGCCGAGCTTGCGGCCGGGTTGGTGAACATCAGCTTGATGTATTCGGCCCAGCTCCCGTGCTCGCCCCACAGCGGGTTGGTGGATCCGTGGGAGTACTCCTCCACGTAAGTGATGTTGAAATACCAGCCGAGTGCGACCGAGGCGATGCCGACGACGTAGTACACGATTTCCATCGGCGAGAAGAGCGGGCCACCGGCCGGCCTGGCGAAGACTTTCGAGTTGGACCGGACGATCCAGGTGATGACCGCCAAGCCAAGTACCGCGTGGGTGAGAAGGGAAACCATGGGCGCAGTGTCGCTCGCGGCAGAAAGTTTTGTCAATATTGCCAAAAAATTCCTGGTACCTTACTGCAATGGTCAGGCCCGCTCAGACGGCGCGCAGCGAACGCACCCGGGAAGCGTTGCGCCAGGCTGCCGTGGTGCGATTCCTGGCCCAGGGCGTGGAAGACACGTCCGCCGAGCAGATTGCCGCCGACGCCGGGGTGTCGCTACGGACGTTCTACCGCCACTTCAGCTCCAAGCACGACCTGCTGTTTGCCGATTACACCGGGCTGCATTGGTTTCGTGCGGCGCTGGATGCCAGGCCGGCCACCGAAGGGATCATCGAATCGGTGCAGTCGGCTATCTTCTCGTTCCCGTATGACGTTGACGCGGTGGCGAAGATCGCCGCGTTGCGGCAAGACGAGCTCGACCCCGGTCGCATCGTCCGCCACATTCGCGAGGTCCAGGCCGACTTCGCCGATGCCATTGCCGTGCAGTTGCAGCGGCGTAGCCACGGGGTCGATGGCACCGCGGACACGACGGCCGACCAACGGGTGTACACCGCGGTGACCGCGCGCTGCATTGCGGCCGCGGTGTTCGGCGCGATGGAGGTCTGGATGGTCGGCGACGACCGGGCTCTCGGCGAACTCGCGCGGCTGTGCCACGCAGCGCTGGAGTCGCTGCGCGCGGGCATCACCGACTCGTGGATCACGGCGACTGCCGGGCAAAGCTTCGTCATAATTGACAAAACTTTGCGGTCGTGCGAGCCTCCTTTCCGGAAGGGCAGGACATGACTGGTTATGACGCGATAGTTATCGGTGCCGGGCACAACGGGCTGACCGCGGCCGTGCTGCTGCAGAAGGCCGGCCTGCGGACGCTGTGCCTGGATCCCAAGCTCTATGCCGGCGGCATGGCCTCCACCGTGGAGCTTTTCGACGGCTACCAGTTCGAGATCGCCGGCTCGGTGCAATTCCCGACGGCGTCCGAGGTGGTCAACGCGCTGGGCCTGGACACCATGCCGACGATCGACTTGGACGTGATGTCGGTGGCGTTGCGCGGCGTCGGTGATAATCCGCTGATTCAATACAGCGACCCCATCAAACTGTTCACCCACCTCAACGAGGTGCACGGGGCGGACGCCGTCAACGGCATGGCGGGGCTGATGGCGTGGAGCATGGCGCCGACCCGGGCGCTGGGCCGGTTCGAAGCCGGACTGCCGCCCAAGAGCATCGACGAGATGTATGCCTGTGCCACAAACGAATTCGAGCGCTCAGCGATCGATGACATGTTGTTCGGATCGGTTACCGACGTGTTGGACCGTTACCTGCCCGACCGCGAGAAGCATGGTGCGCTGCGTGGTTCG
Organism: uncultured Actinomycetota bacterium; assembly: GCA_963712615.1. Taxonomy (GTDB): domain Bacteria; phylum Actinomycetota; class Actinomycetes; order Mycobacteriales; family Mycobacteriaceae; genus Mycobacterium. The sequence continues at coordinate 3,518,992 of CAVQIO010000002.1, read as the reverse complement.
ATGACCGTGCTGGCCGTCAACACGCTCTACCGCGGACCGTCCACCCCGGGTAGCGCGGCGGCGCTCGCCTTCGGGCTCGGCGTGCCCGACGGCGACACCATGCAGATGAAAAAACTGCGCGGTGGCATCGGCGCGCTCACCTTGCACCTGCGCGAGGTGCTGGAGAGCCACGGCGGTGAAGTTCGGTTGCGTACCAAGGTGACCGAGATTCTCGTCGCCGACGGACAGGTGACCGGGGTGCGCACCGAGGCGGGCGAGACGCTGAGCGCCCCGATCGTCGTCTCCGGCATTGCGCCGGACGTCACACTCAACGAGATGATCGATCCCGCCGCGCTGCCCGCCGATATCCGGGAACGCTATGCGCGCATCGACCACCGCGGCAGCTATTTGCAGATGCACTTCGCGCTGGACGAGGCCCCCGCCTTCGCCGTGCCCTACGAGGCCCTCAACGACCCGGCGATGCAGGCCTCGATTGGCCTGTTCTGCACGCCGGAGGAAGTCCAGCAGCAGTGGGAGGAAGCTCGGCGCGGGATCGTTCCGGCCGACCCGACGATGGTCTTGCAGATCCCCTCGCAGAACGATCCGGACCTGGCGCCCAAGGGAAAGCACGCGGCGTCGGCATTCGCGTTGTGGTTCCCGATCGAGGGCGACGTGGATTACGGGCAGGCCAAGGTCGAAATGGGTCAGCGGGTGATCGACAAGGTCACCCGGCTCGCGCCGAATTTCGAGCGCAGCATCATCCGGCATACCACCTTCACGCCCAAGCACATGGGAGTGATGTTCGGCGCCCCCGGCGGTGACTACTGCCACGGCCTGTTGAATGCGAATCAGGTCGGGCCGAATCGGCCTGGGCCGAAAGGTTATCTCGGCCAACCGATCCCGATCAAGGGGCTCTATCTGGGCAGTGCGGGTTGTCACGGTGGGCCCGGAATCACGTTCACCCCGGGCTACAACGCCGCTCGCGCGGCCCTGGCCGACCGCTAGCCGAACCGGGCCAGCAACTCGTCCAGCAGGGCGAGGAACTCATCCGGGCGGGCCGGAGTGAACGCGGGGCTCGGCCGGGTTCCCGGAACGTCCAGGGTGATCAGCGTCGACCGCAGTGGCCGTTGCACATCCAGCGGCAGCCAATGGCGTGGGTCTGTGCCGCCCCAGAAGGTGAACCGGGCCGTGAACCAGCCCAACGACTGGGCCTTGTACCCACGGATCAAGTCCAGCGCGACGATCTTCGACGTTCCGGAAGGAAAATGGTAGCGGCGCAAGGTGATCGCCGTCCGATCCAGCTGCACCAGGCCGTCGTCGTACGTGTCGCTCATGCCCGGCGGCTCCGCAGTTCGTGACCGCGGGTGGTCAGGCAGCGACCGTCTTGCAGTCGCCATTGCCAGCCGTGCAGATTGCAGGTCAACGTATCGCTTTCGACCACACCGAATTTCGAAAGGTCGGCTTTGAGGTGGGGGCAACGTCGCTGAATCTCCCAGTCGTCCACCGTGATCGACGCGGAGTCGTCGTGGGTCTCGGCGAACCAACCGTCGGCATAGGCGATCCGTTCGTCGGTCAGGCACTTGAAGAATGTGTACAGGTATTCGTTGTAGCCGCCGACCCGCCATGCCTTAAAACGTGTGGACAAGAAGATGGTGTTGACCCAGTCCGGTTCGCCATCGCGTAACACGGTGCGGACCAACTCCGGCTCGATGGCGAAGCCGTAGCGGACCTTTTCGTGGGGAATACGTTCGCGCACGGTCTGTTTCGGGAAGTCCAGGATCACGGTCTCGGGACCGATCACCAGCTCGACGGGGTAGCCGATGCCGTCGCAGATCTCGTCGCTCTGCAGCATGATCGGCTCGAACAGTGCGCGCAGCGGTTCCAGCAGCGGCTCACCGGCGGCAGCGGCCCAGCTGGCTCGCTGCGCGGCTATCACCGGCGCCATTCGGTCGGCGTAGGAGGCGATATAGGCCGACTTGCCGGTGGTGAAGATGGCCTCTACCTCGTCAACCGGCAGCGGATGCTGTAGCGAATTCAAGGACTTGCCAGTGAAATCCGCGACCGAGCCGGGAATCATCAGCACGCCGCGATCGTGCCCGTGGCGGCGCATCTGGTCCAGGAAGACCATCTGGTCGGGAAAGATGTTGGCCGGATCGCCGTGATCGTCGTTGAGGTGACGTAGCTCGGGATCCAAAAAGCACGGCGGTCCCGCGGACGGCACCACCCAGGCCGCGTCCACCTGGGCGATGTACTGGCGAGCGCGATCCATTTGGCGCTGCCGTTTCTGGGTGCCGAACGACTCCTTGGCCCGGGCTGGCATGTCGTAGACCATCGGATACCAGATCGCGCCCGAGTACTGCAGCAGATGCACATCGATGTGCCCGAACTCGGCTGTCAGCATGTCCAAATCGACCGGCCGGGCGTCGTTCATGTTGAAAACTGTTGTCGCGCCGTCAGAGACGATCAGGGCCGAATCGCCGATCGGGCCGTCGGCGGGTGCGCGCAGCGCGATGACCATGATGTCGAGGTCGCCCCGGGGCCCGCTGACCCGGTGTTTGACCGAGTCGCTGGTTTCGAAGAACTGGTGAAACCCTAACTTCTGCAGTTCATTTCGAAGGTCAGGCACGGGGAAGTCGGGCAGCAGCACCACCGCGTCCTTGTTGACGTGATCGCGCAGATGCTGTGCGTCGAAGTGGTCCTTGTGCAGGTGCGAGATATACAGGTAGTCGCAGTCGCCGAGCGCGTCCCAGTCCAGGGCGGTGTTGTCCGGGAACGGGAACCACGACGCGAAGTAGGCCGGATTAACCCAGGGGTCGCACAGAATGCTGCCAGCCTGGGTTTGGATCAGAAATCCAGCGTGGCCTACGCTCGTGACCTGCACAAATGCCTTTCAGAGGGTTCTCGGAATCGCTTCGAGTTTAGCGTGAGGTGCCATCCGAGGCCTGCCACAGCCGCCGGTAGTAGTCGATGCGTGCCGGGTCTGGTTCGGCCCCGTAGGTGGTGAAGAACTCCGCCTCCCATCCCCGGCCGGGATAGTTCCAGCGCAGCGTGAGTGTCGCCACCGCGAGATCGGCCCATCGGTCGGCCACCCCGAGTTCGCCGAAGTCGACGTGCCCGCAACAACGGCCGTCGTCGCCGATCAGCGTGTTGGGCGCACACGCGTCGCCGTGACAGACCACCAGCCGATCGACCGGCGGCGGCTCGCCCAGGCGCGCGCGGGCGGCCGGTGCCAGCGCGGCCAGCCGGCCGGCCGCCGACCACTCGAAAGGGCATGTGTGCTCCGGCAATCGGTCGTGCAGTATGCGCAGCCCCGCATCGATCGCGCGCACCGCCACCTCCGGGGCCGCCAGCCAGCGTGGGTGCACCGCGGAGCGGCCCGGCAGCCCGCGAGTGTGCAGCCAGGCGCTGTCTTCGTCGACCCCGAATCCCAGCACCTGCGGCACCGCCACGTACCGAGCCGACCAGCTCAGCCGCCGCGCCTTGGCGGCGAAGTCGGTACCGCGCGCGTTAGCGACCTTGACGAAGTCGCGGCCGGGGCCGGCCGAGCCCAACCGGAAGGTCACGCCGCCCTGCTCGTTGACCCAGACCGCGCGCACCGGCCTGCCATCGGCAAACCGGCGAACGACCGCGGGCACCGGCGGGTGCGACGGCGGGAAGGTCACGGGTGCCTCTTTTCACCACTTCAGCCGGCTCACAGCCGGGAGCACTAGGCTGACAAGCTGTGGAACCGGTATACGGCACTGCGATCCTGCTCGCCCGCTCGATCTGGCGCATGCAGGGCCTCAAGATCACCGTCACGGGTGTCGAGAATTTGCCGGCCAGTGGCGGTGCGGTGATCGCGATCAACCACACCGGCTACCTCGACTTCACCTTCGCCGGTTTGCCCGCCTTCAAGCAGGGACTCGGGCGCAAAGTGCGATTCATGGCCAAGCAGGAGGTGTTCGACGCCAAGTTCACCGGGCCGATCATGCGCAGCCTGCGCCACATCGCGGTGGATAGGCAAGATGGAGCCGCGTCCTACGAGGCGGCCGTCAGAAACCTCAAGGACGGTGAGCTGGTCGGCGTTTACCCCGAAGCCACCATCAGCCGCAGTTTCGAGATCAAGGAATGCAAGAGCGGCGCCGCGCGGATGGCGGTGGAGGCCGGGGTGCCGATCGTCCCGCACATCGTCTGGGGTGCGCAGCGCATCTGGACCAAGGACCACCCGAAAAAGCTTGCTCGCCCGAAGGTGCCGATCACGGTGCTGGTCGGCGAGCCGATCGAACCGACACTGGGCGTGCCCGAATTGCGGGGGCTGTTGCACTCCCGGATGCAGCATTTGCTGGAACGGGCGCAAGAGCTCTACGGGCCGCACCCGGCCGGTGAGTTCTGGGTGCCGCATCGGCTGGGCGGCGGTGCCCCGTCATTGGCTGACGCCGCGCGCCTGGACGCCGAGGAGCTGGCCGCGCGGGCCGCTCGGCGGGCTCAAGCCGCGGGGGCGCCGGAGTAGCTGCCGATGGTGGAGCCGACCTACCGCACGTGCGAGATCCTGGCCCAGCTGGCCCTTCTGGCGACGGGCACCCGGATCACCTATGGCGGGATGGAGAACATTCCCGAGCGCGGGGGTGTGGTGGTCGCAATCAATCACACCAGCTATGTCGACTGGCTACCGGCCGCGTTGGCGACGCGTCGCCGCGGCCGCCGGCTGCGATTCATGATCAAGGCCGAGATGCAACGGGTGAAGGTGGTCAACATCCTGATCAAGCGGACTGGCACCATTCCGGTGGACCGTGGCGCCGGCGCGGGTGCCTACGCGGTGGCCGTGCGGCGGCTTCGCGAAGGGGAGCTGGTCGGGGTCTATCCGGAGGCCACCATCAGCCGCAGCTTCGAGCTCAAGGAGTTCAAGACGGGTGCCGCGCGCATGGCGCGGGAAGCGGATGTCCCGATCGTCCCCCTGATCGTCTGGGGTGCGCAGCGGGTCTGGACCAAGGACCATCCACGAAACCTCGGCCGTCACAAGGTGCCGATCACCGTGCAGGCCGGGCCCCCGCTGCATGCCGACGATGACATCGCGCGGACCGACGTCGCGCTGCGCGAATCGATGACCAAGCTGCTGCACGAGGCGCAGCAGCAGTATGCGCACCCGGCCGGGCAGTATTGGGTGCCGAACCGGCTGGGCGGAAGTGCGCCGACAATGGCACAGGCGGCGCAGATCGAGGCCGATGAGGCCGCTGCCAAGGCGGCGAACCGTACCCCGCGCCAGTAGGCGTCAGGCGAAGGAGAAGAGATGGCAGAGCCGTTCTACCGGTTCGGGGAAATGATCGTCCCCCCGCTGGTCGCGATGAACGGGACCAAGTTCACGTTCCGCGGGCTGGAGAACATTCCGCAGCGGGGTGGCGCGCTGCTCGCGCAGAACCACACCAGCTACCTGGACTGGCTACCGCCGCTGCTTGCCGCGCGGGAACGGGGCCGGCGCATGTACTTCATGATCAAGGCCGAGATGGCGGACGTGAAGGCCGTCGATTACGTGATCAAGCACGCCAGGCTCATTCCGGTGGACCGCAGAAGTGGCCACGACGCTTTCGCGTTGGCTGTGCAGCGGATGCGTGCCGGTGAGCTGATCGGGATGCACCCCGAGGCCACCATCAGCCGCAGTTTCGAACTCCGGGAATTCAAGACCGGGGCAGCGCGGATGGCGTTGGAAGCACAGGTACCGATCATCCCGGTGATCGTCTGGGGTGCCCACCGGATTTGGCCCAAAGATCACCCAAAGAGGTTGTTCCGCAACAAGGTTCCGATCACCGTAGCCGCCGGACGGCCCATTCCGCCGCATGGAGACGTCGAACAACTCAACGTCGTGCTGCGCCAAGCCATGAACGGCCTGCTCTACCAGGTGCAGGAGGAGTATCCGCACCCCGAGGGCGAGTACTGGGTGCCGCGCCGACTGGGCGGCAGCGCGCCGAATCGGGAGGACTCCCAGGCGATCCGGCTGGCCGAACTGCAAGAGCGGATCGCCAAGTACGGCACCGACGGGGTGACCCGGCCGGGAGACCCGCAAAGCGGACGGCATTGACGAAGCCGGCGCTCATCGCGTGCGATGTCGACGGCACCTTGTTCGACGACGATGAAACCATCACTCCGCGTACTCGTGCGGCGGTGCGCGCCGCCGTCGCCGCGGGTGCCAAATTCGTTGTGGCAACGGGCCGCCCGCCCCGCTGGATATGTCCCATTGTGGACGAGCTGGGGTTCGCGCCGATGGCGGTGTGCGCCAACGGCGCCGTCATCTACGACCCCGCCAACGACCGGGTGGTGTCGGCGCGCACTTTGCCCGTCGACGCCCTGGCCGAACTGGCCGAGCTCGCGACCCGCGTCATCCCGGGTGCCGGCCTGGCGGTCGAGCGCATCGGTCGAAGCGCCCACGACACGGCGACTCCGCAGTTCGTCAGCTCGCCGGGCTATGAGCATGCGTGGCTGAACCCGGACAACACCGAGGTATCGATCGAAGACCTGCTCAGCGCGCCGGCGATCAAGCTGTTGATCCGCCAGGCCGGTGCCCGCAGCGCCGATATGGCCGCCGAGCTGGCCAAGCACGTCGGCGTCCAGGGCGACATCACCTACTCCACCAACAACGGGCTGGTGGAGATCGTGCCGCTGGGAATCAGCAAGGCCACCGGCATCCAAGAGATCGCCACGCCGCTGGAGATCGTCAGCGGCCAGGTGGTGGCGTTCGGGGACATGCCTAACGACCTGCCGATGCTGCGCTGGGCCGGTCACGGCGTGGCGATGGGCAATGCCCATCCCGAGGTGCTCGCCGTCGCCCACGAGGTCACCGCTGCCAACAGCGACGACGGGGTGGGCCGCGTGCTGGAGCGTTGGTGGGGCTAGCGCACTGAGCCGGTGCTGTCTTCTGCCGCAGCCGTAGCAAATGTGGCAGACTGCCCGCGTGCCCGCCATTCGGCCCGTCGCCCCCCGTCACGTGTTCGCTTGCCCGAACGACGAGGGCGCCGCTCGCGGCGTTTTGTCCGGGTTCAAGGACCGGTAGTGGCGTCGGAAGAAGAGCCACCCAAGAGCGGCGAGCCCGCGGACGACAAGTCCGAGCCCCAGACGCCAAGCGAGACCGGGCAACCCGGGGACGACGCGGCCGAACCCTCGGCCGGCGGCAGCATCGAGTTCCAGGATGCGTCGACGACGAAGCCACGGCCTCCCACCCCGGCCGAATTGCGCGCGCGGGACAAGTACGAGAAAAAGCAGAAGGCGCTCGAAGAGGCGCGCCTGGAAGCCGAGGCCAAGCGGCGCCACCAGCGTCGTGTGTTGATGGGCGCCTCGGCCGCCGTCGGTGTGGTGGGCGTCGTCGCGGCCCTCGGCTATTGGGCATTGTCGACGCCGAACGTCACCGCCCAATGTGTCCAGGAGGATGCGAACGGCCAGCCGGTGATCGTGCCGGACAGCTACTGCACCGGTCACACCGCGGGGCTCAACGGCTTCTACTACTTCGGCGGGCACCAATACCACTACTACTACGGCAGTTCGGGGTCGGTGGGTTCGCGGCCGAGCGGCGGGACGACGGTCGCGCCCAAGGGTGCAAACATCACCACCAAGTCGGGCACCAGCATTTCGCGAGGCGGTCTGGGCGGCTCATCCGGCGGCAAGGGCAGCGGCTCGTGAAGCGCGCCAGGCAGCAGCCGCGGCCGAAGTGGCAATCGATCGTGGAATCGCAAGGCCTGGTGTACGGCGCGCCCGCGCGTGACGCGAGGGGCCGCGACCGGCCGTATTGGGACGAATCGGTCCACTACGAGTTCGACATGGACGAAATCCTGGCGCTGGAAGCCGATGTCGAACTGCTGCATTCGATGTGCCTGAACGCCGTCGAGCAGGTGGTCCTGATGGAGCGCTTCGCGGATTTCGGTCTCCCGGAATGGAGTTGGCAGCCCATTGCCGAGTCGTGGCGCCGCTCCGACCCACATGTGTATGGGCGCTTCGACTTACGTTACGACGGGCGACGCCCGGCGGTGCTGCTCGAGTACAACGCCGATACCCCGACGACGCTGCTCGAAGCCGCGATCCTGCAATGGTATTGGCTCAAGGACGTTTTTCCCGGCGACGACCAGTGGAACTCGTTGCATGAACAGTTGGTTGACCGCTGGAAGCAGTTGCGGGACCTGCTGCCCAGCGACGAGTTGCATTTGAGCTGGTCGGGCGTGGAAGCCACCGGTGAAGACCAGATCACAACCACCTATATGCAGGAAACCGCGGCGGAGGCGGGTTTCCAGACCGTCGGGCTGACGATCGAGGACCTCGGCTGGGACTCCGCACTGGAGCGCTTCTGCGATTTGGAAGAATCGCAGATCCACGCGGTCTTCAAGCTCTACCCGTGGGAATGGGTGCTCGACGACGAGTTCGGCAAACACGTGGTGTCCAGCCTGCCGCAGACGGCGTGGATCGAACCGCTGTGGAAGACGCTGCTGTCCAACAAGGCGATCCTGGCCGTCTTGTGGGAGATGTATCCGGGTCACCCAAATCTATTGCCCGCCTATCTCAACGATCCGCACGAGCTGACCGAGTACGTCCGCAAACCCAAGCTTGGCCGGGAGGGGGCGAACATCACCGTCGTCGGTGCCGGCATGGAGACCGCCACCGGCGGGGTTTACGGCGAAGAGGGGTACGTCTACCAGCTGCTGGATCCGTTGCCGGAATTCGACGACATGCGTCCCGCGCTGGGCGCGTGGATCGTCGGCGATTCGGCGGCCGGCCTCGGCATCCGCGAGACCGCGGGCCTGATCACCGACGACGGCGCAGCCTTCGTCCCACACCGGATCCCGCAAAAGTGAACTTCTGAGCAAGTGAAACGGAGTTGATCATCGATGACAACAACCAGCGTGGCGCTGAATTCGGGCTATTGGGATGCCGGCTATTGGGCGGTGCTCGGTCGCGGCGCAGGCGCCATTGTCCTGTACGCGGTCGTCGGTCTGGTGCTGATGCTGGTCGGGTTCTACGCCATCGACCTCACCACACCGGGGCCGCTGCGTCAGATGGTCGACCAGGGTAAGCCGAACGCGATCGTCGTGTCCGCCGCGGGCATGGTGAGCATGGCGTTCATCGTGGTGCTGGCGATCTACTCGTCGTCCGGAAAGCTGGCCGAAGGGCTGATGGGGTCCGCGGTCTTCGGGCTGGTGGGCATCATCGCCCAGGTGGTGATGATGCGGATCGCGACCATGGTGATCGGCATCGACATGGACCGGTTGTTCAACGCCGACAAGTTCAAGCACGAGGCACTGATGGTGGCCGCCGCGCAGGTTGCACTCGGCATCGTGGTGGCGGTCGCGATTCTCTGACGCAACGATCTAACCGTGAGTCCGCAGGCTTTTCGGCGGCACGGTGGATCCGGTCAGCGAGTCCGCGTCGAGGGTGCGGGGACGGTAGGGCAGTGCCGGCAATCGTGCCGACATCGTCGCGACGGGATCTGCGCAGGCTTCGGCCAGCCCGGAAAGAAACGCCCACTCGTGCTCGTCGCTACCGAAATAGACGACGGTTCCAAAGGTTTCGCTAAATCGTTGCCACGACAAGCGCAGCGACTCGTTGCGCCACAATGTCGGGCAGCCGGCCTGAGCGACGACGACGCGACCGATGTCTCGACAGCGCCGCAGAAAGTCGGTGTCGTAGAGCCGGTTGTGCTGGACGGGTTCGGTGCGCTCGTCAGGAAGATCGATGACCACGACGTCGTATGACGTGGTGGACCGGTCCACGAATTCCCAGCCGTCGCAATAGTGCACGGTGACCGGTCCGAATCCCTCTTCCGCCCTGCGTAGTTCGTCCACCGTGTAGCCGTAGGGGAGGTGCTGCGCGCAGAGCCGAACCGCGTCGCGATCGATGTCGACATGATCGACCCGGGTGGCCCCCGCCGATATCGCCAGCTGGCTGACCACGCCCTCGCCCGAGCCGACGACGAGCACGCGGTCGACCTCGCCGGCCAGCAGCAGCGCCGGCACCAGCAGCGCCTCGTGATAGACAAGCTGGCTGAATTCGGTGCTCTGCCGTTCGCCGTCGCTGAACAGCGCGACGCCCTGCGGCGTGTGGCCGATGACCAGGTTCTGGAACTCGGTGTCCACGTCGCAGCTGACCTCGGCGAGGTGCCAGGTTCGCGTCAGGCCTGGCGCCAGCGGCTCGATGAGCTCCCGGCCTTTGCCGGGTGTATCACCGAAATACGTTGGCAGCACAGAGAACCCGTTGAAACCAACCGATGCATAGGTTGCGGTGTATGCGCCGGTGCCGTCGATCTCGACCCGGTCGCCGGGGCGCAGGGTGACCGGAAGCGGATAACGCTGGTACAGCACGTCGTCGCCGTCGCACGTCGGCCCGGCGACGACCGCATCATCGACCGGATCGCCGTCGCGGTCGGTCCGTAGCCGATAGCGGATGTACTCGTTCTCCGTCTCGGTCAGACCGCTGTAGCGGCCGATGTCGAGGTACACCCAGCGCCGGGCATCGGTTCCGGTCCGCACCGACACCACCTGGCAGCTGATCGTGCCCGCCGAACCCGCGATCACCCGCCCGGGTTCGACGGCGAGCCGCGGCGGGCTCGCGCCGAAATGACGGGCTAGCGCCGATGTGATGACCCCGGCGACGACCTCGAGGTCCGGCGCGCCAACCGCATACGCCAGCGGGTATCCGCCGCCGACGTTGATCGTGGTGAGTTCGTTGACCGCATCGAAAACTGCTGCAGCACTGCATATTCCAATCTCCCACGCGCTTGGGTCGAGCTGCTGGGAGCCGACGTGAAAGCACACGCCTTCCGGGCGTAGTCCTAGCTGCTGGGCGCGCCTCAGCAGTCCGGCGGCCGCATCGGGGGCGCAACCGAACTTGTCTCCGAACGGCGTCACCGACGACGGAAACTCCGGTGCGATACGGCATTCCACCGCCGCGCCCGGGGCGTGCTCGGCGATGGCCGTCATGCCCTGCTCGGTGTCGAATGCGAACCGCACAACACCGCGTGCATACGCCTGGGCAATGTCGGCGGCCTTCTTGATGGTGTTTCCGAACGTCAGTTGGCGGCCTTCGATGCCGGCGGAATCGCAGGTGTCGATCTCGCCGATCGATGCGATATCGAATGCGGACCCTTCCGCCGCCAGCAGTCGCAGGATGGGTTCGGCCGGGTTCGCCTTGACCGCGTAGCGGATCTGCGCGTCGGGCAAAACGGTGCGCAGTGCCCGGAAGTTCTTGCGCACCTGACCAAGATCGATGCTCAGATACGGTGTCTCGGGCACAGGTCGCAGACTAGTACGCGCGGCAGCGCCGTGCGCGGGGTCCGGGGCTCAGGCGTCCGGGTGCATCGGTAACGAGAAGTGTTCCGGCGAGACGGACGGGGCGCTGGGTGTTTGCGCCGAGAGCGGTGTCGTGATGCCGTCGAGGACCTCGTCGACGTCCCCGGTGAGACGGTTGTAGTTCAGCGTCCCGTGCTGGAAGTTCTGCGTGATCTGCAGCGGCTCTTGGATTTCGGCGCTGGTCGGCAAGCCGAGCGGCCCGCGCTCATAGCTCTGTGAGGCCCAGGCGTCATAGATCGCGCCGGTGACCGGTTGTGCTCCGGTCTCGGGCGAGAAGTACATGGCGCCCTTGGCGAAGGTGGAGTAGCGGCCATCGCCGTCGGCGCTGTCTTCCGGCGAGGTTGGTGCGCCCAGCACACTGTTCATGCCGCCGAGCGCCTGCCAGTGCTCATAGATCGCGCCGCCCTGCAGCGCCTTGATCAACTCTTCGGGCGGGTCGTTGAAATGGGATGCGATATCCCGGATTTCGTCCATCAGCGCGTAGGCGGCGTTGCCGGGGCAGTCGGTGTTCCCGACGTCGCGATGGGTGAAGATGGTGGGCAACGTCGCGAAGGCCCCGGCCGGAAACGTGGTGTAGTGGCTGCCCGCGGACTCCAATGTCACCGTGCCCTTGGGATCGACGCCGTCCATGCCCAGCCGCCAGCCGAGCAACCGTCCCACCGCGCGAAGCTGAAGCGGCGTCGGCGGTACATCGTCGAAGTTGCCGATCATCGCCACACCCCAGGTGTTGCGGTTGAATCCGCCGGTGTGGAAGCCTTCGACCGCCTTGGTGAGACCTCCGGCGCTGCCCTCGAACACTTGGCCGTACTTGTCGACCAGCGCGTTGTAGGCGATGTCGCACCAGCCCAGCGTCTTGCTGTGATAGGTGTAGATGGCCTTGACGATCCCCGCCGATTCAAGCGGAGAATAGTCGTTGCTGCCCGCGGTGTGATGAATGACAGCCGCCCGAATCCCGTTGTCGTACTGCGGACTACCGCACCGCAGCGCTTCATTGGCGCCCCATTCCGCGCGGCTGATGATCGCCGGCGGCTGGCCGGGCATCATGACTCCGGACGGCGGCGTCCACTGCGTCTTGGCCGGCGCCTGCGGCGGGGAGATGAGGATCGCGGAGATGTTCTGCCCGAACGGCTGGTTTTTGGATGCGGGCCGATAGCCAAGGCCTTCAGGGTCGCGGGACGGCGCCGCGGGCGGTTGGGTCACCGCGGCATCGAGCGGGCGGGTGACCGCGATCTGCACGGTGGTCGTGGTGCCGACGAACACCGGATCGGTGCTGCGGGGTCCCTCGGTGGGTCCGGCCGGCTGGCCCGATTCGCTACCTGAGGCGTTGTTCGGTGCCGCGGTTTCGTACTCGGTCTGATACCATGGCCCCCACGATCCGTCGGGGCGCTTCGCGCGTACCCGGGTGGAGGAGCCGGCCAGGTCGCCGGTGAGTGCGACCAGAGAAAACGGCATCTCCTGGGTGAGTTCGCGAACCGTGACACCGCCTCCGAGTCCGATCAGCGGCTGTTCGGTGAGCTGGGTGTCGTGCGCCGGCCGGGCCGAGTCGGGGGCGCCGCGTTCACGGGTGAGGTGCGCCACCGCCGAAACGATCACCACCGTGGCCGCGATGGCAGTAAGCAACATCGTGGGCGCACGGCTGCGGGACGACACCAGCTGATGTTACGTGTGTGTCTGGTGTTATTTATGAGGCGACACGAATTTCTCGGTGTCCAAACTTCGCCACACACTGTTCGACGGCACCGCAGAGTTTTGGTGACTCTGCGGTGCCGTCAGGTGACAGGACCCCCAAGTTCTAGACGGGAGGCAGCGCCGGCGGGAGAGCTGCGGCCGCACCCGGCAGAGCGCCGGCGGCACCCGGCAGCGCACCAAGACCACCCGGCAGGGCACCAGCGGCACCCGGCAGGGCCGCGCCGCCGTGCTGGGCCTGCGTGATCGCCGGCATCATGACGCCCTTGAGCAGGTCCATGACCTGACCGGCGCCGAGCTGGTTGGCGGCTTGCATGACGTCGTTGACGAGCCCGCCGCTACCGCCGCCACCACCGGCCCCGCCGAGCGGCGACCCGCCCAGCGTCGACGGGTCACCGAGGATCGGATAGGAGCCGTCGGCACCCGCGTCCATCGGTGCGCTGATCGGCACCTCGTTGGCGCCGCCCAGACCGCCCGGAGTGAGTCCAGCCGGGCTGGTCAGCGCCGGGTTCAGCCCTGCGCCGGGCGTCGCCGGCATGCCGGGAGTCGGCACACCAGGTGTAAGCGCACCGGGCGCGGTGAGGCCAGGTGTCAGACCTGGGCTAGTCAGACCTGGGCTAGTCAGACCCGGGCTCGCCAAGCCAGGCGTGCCCAAGCCAGGAGTTCCCAGGCCGGGGCTAGTCAGGCCGGGAGTTCCCAGGCCGGGGCTGGTCAGACCGGTAGTCCCCAAGCCCCCAGTTCCCAGACCCGTGCCGCCACCGGCACCGCCCAGGGCGGGCACCGGTGGCAGGTTGATCCCGAACGAGGACAGGCCTTGGGTCAGCGCGCCGACGAGCTCGCCGGGCAGGTCGGTCATGACCGCTGCCTGCTTGAACTCGTGGTGTTCCGGCGGCTTGCTGCCAGAGGTCGATTCGTAAACAAGAAAGTATGCGCAAGGACTCGCCACTGCCAGGGCGGCGACCGCGCTCATGGCTGTCGAGAGCTTGCGACGGCGTCGGTTCGGCACGGAAGGCTCCTCAATCTATGTGTGGTGTCGGCGGGCCCCGCCAGTCGGTAACCGGTGGGATCCGCACAAAGTCGATGGTACGAGTGGGAAAGCTGTTACTAGAGTGGTGATATTGAATCGTGAGGTTTTTGCGACTCTGCGCGTTACGTGCGATTTGAGTCGCTGCAAACAAGTCTTCACGTGCCCGAACCCCAACCGATCAGCCTCGTCGGATGGGTTGGCCCCGCGGTGTCGGATACCCTAAGCAACCGATGACTGCTCGTTTTGACCTCCTCATCGTCGGGTCCGGCTTCTTCGGCCTCACCATCGCTGAACGCGCGGCCAGCCAGCTCGGGAAGCGGGTGCTTGTCGTCGACAGACGCCCGCACCTCGGCGGCAACGCCTATTCCGAAGCCGAGCCCCAGACCGGCATCGAGGTCCACAAGTACGGCGCGCACCTGTTCCACACCTCGAACAAGAGGGTCTGGGATTACGTGCGCCAGTTCACCGACTTCACCGACTACCAGCACCGCGTGTTCGCGATGCACAACGGGCAGGCCTACCAGTTCCCGATGGGGCTCGGCCTGGTCTCACAGTTCTTCGGCAAGTACTTCACCCCCGAGCAGGCCCGCCAGCTGATCGCGGAGCAGGCCGCCGAGATCGACACCGGCGACGCGCAGAACCTCGAGGAAAAGGCCATCTCGCTGATCGGCCGGCCGCTCTACGAGGCATTCGTCAAGGGCTACACCGCCAAGCAGTGGCAGACAGACCCCAGGGAACTGCCCGCGGCCAACATCACCCGGCTGCCGGTGCGCTACACCTTCGACAACCGCTACTTCAACGACACCTACGAGGGCTTGCCGGTCGGCGGTTACACGGCATGGCTGGAAAACATGGCCGCCGACGACCGCATCGAGGTCCGGCTGAACACCGACTGGTTCGACGTTCGCGATGAACTGCGCGCCGACAGCCCCGACGCCCCGGTGGTCTACACCGGCCCGCTGGACCGCTACTTCGAGTACGCCGAGGGCCGGCTCGGCTGGCGCACCCTGGATTTCGAGCTGGAGGTCTTACCCGTCGGCGACTTCCAGGGCACACCGGTGATGAACTACAACGATCCCGACGTGCCCTACACCCGCATCCACGAATTCCGGCACTTCCATGCCGAGCGCGACTACCCGACCGACAAGACGGTGATCATGCGGGAGTACTCCCGGTTCGCCGCGGACGACGATGAGCCCTACTATCCGATCAATACCGAGGCCGACCGCGCCCTGTTGGCCGCCTATCGTGCGAGGGCGAAGGCCGAGACCGCTTCTTCGAAGGTACTTTTCGGTGGGCGGCTGGGCACCTATCAATATCTGGATATGCATATGGCGATTGCCAGTGCGCTGAATATGTACGACAACACCCTCGCGCCACATCTGCGCGACGGGGTCGCTCTAGTCGAAGAGGAAGGCGCACGCCGATGACCCGTGCCAGCGACGATGCAGAGCGAAGCGATGAGAAGGAGTGGCACCGATGACCGCCGTGAGCCTGCTGTCCCGAATCATCTTGCCGCGGCCGGGTGAACCGCTCGACGTACGCAGGCTGTACCTCGAGGAGTCGACCACCAACTCCCGGCGTGCGCATGCGGCCAGCCGCACCTCGCTGGAGATCGGCAAGGAGTCCGAGGTCTCGTTCGCCACCTACTTCAATGCCTTCCCGGCGAGCTACTGGCGGCGCTGGTCGATCTGCAAATCGGTGGTGCTGCGGGTCGAGCTGACCGGAACCGGCCGCGTCGATCTCTACCGGACCAAGGCCACCGGGGTGCGGATCTCGGTGGAGGGCCGTCAATTCGTCGGCACCGACGATCAGCCGGCTGTCGTCGAGTTGGAGGTGCCGCTCAAGTCCTTCGAGGACGGCGGCTGGATCTGGTTCGACATCACCACCGACACCGCGGTCACCCTGCTCGATGGTGGCTGGTATGCGAACGAACCCGCTCCGGGGGCTGCCAACGTCGCCGTCGGCATCCCGACGTTCAACCGTCCCGCCGACTGTGTCAATGCGCTCGCTGACCTCACCGCAGACCCATTGGTGGACAAGGTAATTGGTGCAGTGATCGTCCCGGATCAGGGCGTGCGCAAGGTGCGCGATCACCCGGACTTTCCGGCAGCGGCCGCAGGCCTGGGTAGCCGGCTCTCCATTCACGACCAGCCCAACCTCGGCGGTTCCGGCGGCTACAGCCGGGTGATGTACGAGGCGCTGAAAAACACGGACTGCCAACAGATTTTGTTCATGGACGACGACATCCGCATCGAGCCGGACACGATCCTGCGGGTACTGGCGATGAACCGCTTCGCCACGACGCCGATGCTGATCGGCGGCCAGATGCTCAACTTGCAGGAGCCGTCGCACCTGCACATCATGGGCGAGGTCGTCAACCAGTCGAACTTCATGTGGACTGCCGCGCCGCACGCCGAGTACGACCACGATTTTGCCGAATATCCGTTGGGCGACAAGAACGATCGCAGCGCCCTGCTGCACCGGCGCATCGACGTCGACTTCAACGGCTGGTGGACATGCATGATCCCGCGCCAGGTCGCCGAGGAGCTGGGACAGCCGCTGCCGCTCTTCATCAAATGGGACGACGCGGAATACGGTCTGCGGGCCGGCGAGCACGGGTATCCGACGGTCACGTTGCCCGGCGCCGCGATCTGGCACATGGCCTGGAGCGACAAAGACGACGCCATCGACTGGCAGGCCTACTTCCATCTGCGCAACCGGCTGGTGGTCGCTTCGCTGCACTGGGACGGCGACATCACTGGGTTGGTCCGTAGCCACCTGAAGGCGACACTGAAACACCTTGCGTGCCTTGAATATTCAACGGTCGCTATTCAGAACAGAGCCATCGACGACTTCCTCGCCGGCCCGGAGCACATTTTCTCGATTCTGGAATCGGGACTGCCGGAAGTGCACCGGCTGCGCAAGGAGTACCCGGACGCCGTCGTGCTACCGGCGGCGAGCGAGCTGCCGGCGCCGCGGTACCAGAGCAAGGCGATGAAGCCCCCGGTGAACCCGGTGTCCATCGGTTACCGGTTGGCCCGCGGGATTGTGCACAACCTCAAGGTCGCCGACCCGGAAAGCCACCAGCGACCGGAGTTCAACGTGCCGACCCAGGATGCGCGCTGGTTCCGGCTGTGCACCGTCGACGGTGTCACCGTCACCACGGCCGACGGATGCGGCGTGGTCTACCGGCAGCGTGATCGGCGCAAGATGTTCACCCTGCTGCTGCAGTCGCTGCGTCGTCAGCGTCAGCTGGTGAGCCGGTTCGACGAGATGCGCCGGGTGTACCGCGACGCGCTGCCGGTGCTGTCCAGCAAGCAGAAGTGGGAGACGGCGTTGTTGCCGGCCGCAGCACAGCATGGCTGAATCGGCGCCTAGCGGCGAGGTCGCCGCGATGGTTGCCGTTCAATCGGCGCTGGCCGGCCGTCCCGGGGTACTGGCCACCGCACGCGGAATGTCGCACTTCGGGGAGCACAGCGTCGGCTGGCTGGTGGTGGAGATGGTCGGCGCGGTAGTGGCGCCGGCCCGACGCCGGGAATGGCTGGTCGCCGCTGCGGGCACGTTCGTCGCGCACGCGGCCGCGGTGCTGATCAAGCGGGTGGTGCGGCGCAAACGTCCGCATCATCCGGCCGTCGCGGTCAATGTGGGCACCCCCAGTCAGCTGAGCTTCCCGTCCGCGCATGCCACCTCCACCACGGCCGCGGCCCTCCTGATGGGCCGGGCCGCCGGGCTGCCGTCGGGAATCAGCGCCGCGGTGCTCGTTCCGCCGATGGCGCTGTCACGGATACTGCTGGGCGTGCACTATCCCAGCGACGTTGTCTTCGGCGTGGCGCTCGGCGCCACCGTCGCGCGCCTTGCACTCTGGCTCGATAGAAAGTCGAGATAGGTGTGGCCGAGATGACTGAAGACGTGGCGACCGGACGACCCCCGGCGAACCTGTTCACCGGGGTGATCAAGGCGATGCGCCCCCGGCAATGGGTGAAGAACGTGCTGGTGGTGGCCGCGCCGGCGGCTGCGGCCGGCCGCGGCGTCCGCTACGACTACGCCGAGGTGGCGACCAGGGTCGGCGTGGCGTTCGTGGTGTTCTGCCTGGCCGCTTCGGCGATCTACCTGATCAACGACGTGCGTGACGTCGAGGCCGACCGGGAGCACCCCACCAAGCGATACCGGCCGATCGCGGCCGGCGTGGTGCCCGAATGGCTGGCCTATGCGCTGGCCGCCGTGCTGGGCACGGCCTCGCTGGCGATTTCCTGGTGGCTCACGCCGAACCTCGCCGTGGTGATGGCCGTCTACATCGCGATGCAGCTGGCCTACTGCTTCGGCCTCAAGCATCAAGCGGTGATGGACATCTGCATCGTGTCGTCGGCGTATCTGCTGCGGGCCATCGCCGGGGGTGCGGCCGCCGCCATCCCACTGTCGCAATGGTTCTTGCTGACGGCGGCATTCGCGTCGCTGTTCATGGTGGCCGGCAAGCGCTACGCCGAGCTGCAGTTGGCCGAGCGCACCGGAGCGGCGATTCGCAAATCGCTGGAAAGCTACACCAGCACCTACCTGCGGTTCGTCTGGACGATGTCGGCGACAGCGGTGGTGTTGTGCTACGGGATGTGGGCGTTCGAGCGGGATCATTACTCGGGGTCCTGGTTCGCGGTGTCGATGGTCCCGTTCACGATCGCGATCCTGCGCTATGCGGTTGACGTCGACGGCGGACTGGCCGGTGAGCCAGAAGACATCGCGCTGAGGGACCGGGTGTTGCAGCTGCTGTTTCTAGCGTGGATCGCGACAGTGGGTGCCGCGGTTGCCTTCGGCTAGCCCCGGTCTGCAGGCCATCAAACGCGAGGTGATGCGCCGCCGGCCGGGGGTCAGGCGGGGTATCCGGCCGCTGTTCCCCTACAACGTCGTGGTCCGGATCAGCCTGTGGATCAGCGTGGCCGTGGTCGCGGTGCTGTTCGGCTGGGGCGCGTGGCAGCGGCGCTGGATCGCCGACGACGGACTGATCGTGCTGCGCACGGTGCGTAACCTGCTGGCCGGCAACGGGCCGGTTTTCAACCAGGGTGAGCGGGTGGAGGCCAACACCTCGACCGCGTGGACCTACCTGATGTACGTCGGAAGCTGGGTCGGCGGCCCGGTGCGCATGGAGTACGTGGCGCTGGTGCTGGCGCTGGTGCTTTCCGTGTTGGGTGTGGCGCTGTTGATGCTGGGCGCCGGACGGCTCTACGCTCCCGGGCTGCGGGGACGCCGGGCGATCATCCTGCCTGCCGGGGCGCTGGTCTACATCGCGCTGCCGCCAGCGCGTGACTTCGCCACGTCCGGGCTGGAAAGCGGGCTGACGCTGGCCTATCTGGGGTTGCTGTGGTGGATGATGGTCTGCTGGTCGCAGCCGCTGCGCAACCGCCCGGATAGCGAGGCGTTCGTCGGCGTACTGGCCTTCGTCGCGGGGTTCAGCGTTTTGGTGCGCCCCGAGCTGGCCTTGATGGGCGGATTGGCGCTGATCATGATGCTGATCGCGGCCCGGACCTGGCGCCGTCGGGTGCTGATCGTGGCGGCCGGCGGATTCCTTCCGGTGGCCTACGAGATCTTCCGGATGGGCTACTACGGCTTACTGGTGCCCGGGACGGCGTTGGCCAAGGATGCCGCCGGTGACAAGTGGTCCCAGGGCATGACCTATCTGTCGAATTTCATCCAGCCCTATGCCGTGTGGCTGCCGGTCCTGCTGGTGGTGCCGCTGGGGCTGCTGCTGATGGCGGCCCGCCGCCGACCGTCGTTCCTGCGACCGATGCTCGCACCCAATTACGGCCGGCTGGCCCGGGCCTTGCAAAGCCCGCCGGCGGTGGTGGGTTTCGTCCTCGTCAGCGGACTGTTGCAGGCGCTCTACTGGATCCGGCAGGGCGGCGATTTCATGCACGCGCGAGTGTTGCTGACGCCGCTATTTTGTTTGCTGGCCCCGGTGGCGGTGATCCCCGTCCTGATCCCCGACGGGCAGGACTACTCACGGGAGACCGGTTACTGGCTCAGCGGTGCGGCCAGCCTGCTCTGGCTCGGCGTCGCGGGCTGGTCACTGTGGGCAGCAAACTCGCCGGGGATGGGGTACGACGCCACCCATGTCACCTACAGCGGCATCGTCGACGAGCGGCGCTTCTACGCCCAGGCCACCGGCCACGCCCACCCGCTGACCGCCGCCGACTACCTGGATTACCCCAGGATGGCGGCCGTGCTGGCGGCGCTGGACAACACTCCGGACGGGGCATTGTTGCTGCCGTCCGGCAATTACATTCAGTGGGACATCGTGCCCATGATGCCGCCGCCGGCACCGGCTCCGGGCAGCCCTGCTGACAGCAGATCGCCCCAAAAGCCGCAGCACGCCGTGTTTTTCACGAACTTGGGCATGTTGGGCATGAACGTGGGGCTCGATGTCCGGGTGATCGACCAAATCGGGTTGGCGAACCCGCTCGCCCAGCACACGCAGCGCCTGACGCACGGCAGGATCGGGCACGATAAGAACCTCTTCCCGGACTGGGTGATCGCCGACGGCCCGTGGGTGAAGATGTATCCGGGCATTCCGGGCTATCTGGATGCGAATTGGGTCGCCCAGGCGGTGGCGGCCCTGCAATGCCCCGGGACCAAGGCGATGCTGGCCTCGGTGCGCGCCCCGATGACGCTGCACCGGTTCTTCTCAAACTTCTTGCACTCCTTCGAGTTCACTGCGTACCGGATCGACCGCGTCCCGCTCTATGAGCTCGCCAGGTGCGGCCTGCCGGTGCCGGAGCCGATTCCCCCGCCCCCTCGCGAGTGAATATTGCGCGGAGAAATCTCACAGATCGCGAACGCGTCACAATTTTTCGGGTCCGGGCACTGACAGCAAATTCGCATTTGGACCTTCACCAGTGGGCGTACATCGTCCGGCACATGCGGAAATGCCGTTTTCGGCCGTCGTATGCGGCCCAAAACTCCCAAGAAATCACCGCTGCAGGGCGGTTTGCGGAATCTCCTCGATGAGAGCGCGCCCGGGTTGGTGTGGTTCACTACCAGAGCACTGCTGCGCCGGATCGCATGCAGTTCGACCCCAATCAACGACGCGTCCTGATTAAGGGTGCGCCGAGAGGATGAGGAAGCAAGAATGACGTTTGTTGACAGGTTTCGCGACGCCGTGGCACACATGCCACGCCGGCTCGTGGTGGGAGCCGTTGGCGCGGCCCTGCTTTCGGGTCTGATCGGCGTCGTGGGGGGCCCGGCGACCGCTGGAGCGTTCTCTCGCCCAGGCCTGCCGGTGGAGTACCTGCAAGTTCCCTCGGCCGGAATGGGCCGCGACATCAAGATCCAGTTCCAGAGCGGCGGCGCCAACTCGCCCGCGCTCTACCTGCTCGACGGTATGCGGGCACAGGACGACTTCAACGGCTGGGACATCAACACTCCCGCCTTCGAGTGGTACAACCAGTCGGGCATTTCGGTCGTGATGCCGGTTGGCGGACAGTCCAGCTTCTACTCCGACTGGTACAAGCCGGCCTGTGGTAAGGCGGGTTGCACCACCTACAAGTGGGAAAGCTTCCTGACCAGCGAGCTGCCGCAGTACCTGTCGGCCCAGAAGCAGGTCAAGCCGACCGGCAGCGCCGCCGTCGGTCTGTCGATGGCCGGATCCTCGGCCCTGATCCTGGCCGCCTACCACCCCGACCAGTTCATCTACGCCGGCTCGCTGTCGGCGCTGCTGGACCCGTCGCAGGGGATGGGGCCGTCGCTGATCGGCCTGTCCATGGGCGACGCCGGTGGCTACAAGGCCGCGGACATGTGGGGGCCGTCCAGCGACCCGGCATGGCAGCGCAACGACCCGTCGCTGCAGGTCGGCAAGCTGGTCGCCAACAACACCCGCATCTGGGTGTACTGCGGTAACGGCAAGCCGTCCGACCTCGGTGGCGACAACCTGCCCGCCAAGTTCCTGGAGGGCTTCGTGCGGACCAGCAACCTGAAGTTCCAGGACGCCTACAACGCCGCCGGTGGTCACAACGCCGTGTGGAACTTCGACGCCAACGGGACCCACGACTGGCCCTACTGGGGCGCGCAGCTCCATGCCATGGAGCCTGACCTGCAGTCGGTGCTGGGCGCCACGCCAGGTTCCGGTCCGGCCACCGCTTCCAACGCCGGGTCCACTCAGGGCACGTAGTCAGGCAGCGTAAAAGCAAGCAAGACAGCTAACGGCGGCGATCCTCAACGGGACGCCGCCGTTAGCCGTCTGTGGGGTCGCCGAGAAGTATGGTCCATTTCACTACCCTGCGGGTCAGCTCTAGTTCGGCCCTGGTTACTGTGCAAACACAGCGACTACATGATGGAGGGCGGACATGGGTAGCGTGCGGGGTCTGTCAACGCTTTTGCGGGTGCTCTGCATTGCCGCGCTAACACTCGGGGTGGGCGGTGTGGCGGCAGGAATCACGGGCAAGGCCGCAGCGGCGGGTTACGAAACGCTAATGGTGCCGTCGGGGGCGATGGGCCGTTCGATCCCGGTGGCCTTCCTGGCCGGCGGGCCACACGCGGTATATCTGCTCGACGCGTTCGATGCCGGCCCCGACGTCAGCAACTGGGTCACCGCGGGCAACGCGATGAACACAATGGCCGGCAAGGGGATCTCGGTGGTGGCCCCGGCAGGCGGCGCGTACAGCATGTACACCAACTGGGAGCAGGACGGCAGCAAGCAGTGGGACACCTTCCTGTCCAGCGAGCTGCCTGACTGGCTGGCCGCCAACAAGGGCCTGGCACCCGGTGGTCATGCCGCGGTCGGAGCCTCCCAGGGCGGCTACGCCGCGATGGCGCTGGCCGCCTTCCACCCCGACCGGTTCGGCTTCGCCGGCTCACTCTCCGGCTTCCTGTACCCGTCGAACACCACCACGGGCGGTTCCATCCTGGCCGGCCTGCAGCAATTCGGCGGCGTGGACGGCAATGGAATGTGGGGAGCCCCGCAGCTGGGCCGGTGGAAGTGGCACGACCCGTACGTGCACGCCGCCCTGCTGGCGCAGAACAACACCCGGGTATGGGTATGGAGCCCGACGACTATGGACGCCAGTGATCCCGCCGCCATGATCGGGCAAGCCGGTGAGGCGATGGGCAACAGCCGGATGTTCTATTCGCAGTACCGCAACGACGGCGGCCACAACGGCCACTTCGACTTCCCGGGCGGCGGCGACAACGGCTGGGGCTCGTGGTCGGGCCAACTGGGTGCCATGTCGGGCGACATCGTGGGCGCCATCCGCTAGCCACCCGGCCCGCTCGCAGGACGGACGGCGCCGGGCGCCGAGCCGGTACCGTGTATTGGATGCAGCAGGGCCCGACGGCCGCTTGTCTGTATTCGAGATGCGACCCGCCGACTCTGCTAGCAGGAGAACATGAGCACGAACGCCCAGCGCAAGCGCCGCCGAATCCTCGCCTGGGTCGCCGCGCTCAGCATGGCCGGGGTCGTCTTGTTGGTCATCGTGGCCGTGGTGACCATGCTGCGCAGCGCGGAATCACCACCCAGCGCGGTACCGCCGGGCGTCCTGCCGCCGTCCTCGACGACGACCCATCCGCACAAGCCCCGACCCGCGTCGCAGGATGCTTCTTGCCCTGACGTGGAATTGATGGCGATTCCCGGCACCTGGGAGTCGTCCCCGCAGGACGACCCACTCAACCCGATGCAGTTTCCAAATGCCCTGCTGCACAATCTGACTGGGGCGATCAGCCAGCAGTTTCCGCCCCCGCGGGTGCTCACCTACACCGTTCCCTACACGGCGCAGTTCAACAATCCGCTCGGCGGCGTCAAGCAGATGTCCTACAACGACAGCCGGGCCGAAGGCACCCGCGCGGCCGTCCAAGCGCTGACCGACATGACCAACAAGTGCCCGTTGACCAGCTACGTGCTGATCGGGTTCTCGCAGGGCGCGGTGATCGCGGGCGACATCGCCAGCGACATCGGCAATGGCCGCGGACCCGTCGATGACGACCTGGTCCTCGGGGTGACGGTGATTGCCGACGGCCGTCGCGAGCAGGGCGTCGGCAACGACGTCGGACCCAACCCGCCGGGTGAGGGCGCCGAGGTCACTTTGCACGAGGTGCCGATGTTGGCCGGGCTCGGCTTGACGATGACCGGGGCGCGGCCCGGCGGTTTCGGCGACCTCAACAGCAAGACCAACGAAATCTGCGCGCCCGGGGACCTGATCTGCGCCGCTCCGAACGAGGCCTTCAGCGTCGCGAACCTGCCGAATACACTCAACACGCTGGCCGGTGGCGCGGGCCAGCCGATCCACGCCATGTACGCCACCCCGCAGTTCTGGAACCTGGACGGCGTCACGGCCACGGATTGGACATTGAACTGGGCGCGTAACCTCGTCGAGAACGCGCCGCACCCTAAGCACGGGTGACGGCCGGCCGGGTCCGGACGATGCCAACGGGCCGGGGGCGAGCTAGGCCAGGGGACACAGCGGCCAGGTGGCCGGTACCGGGGGCAATCGGCGGTACCTTGAGATTTGGTCTGCCGCGCGCCGCCGCCTAACATTAAGAGAAAACTAAGAGCAATAAGAGTTCGGTGGTTCCCAACCGGGTCGAGGCCTGCTCGGACAACGCGAGTTTGCGTGGTGCACGAGGCCGACCCGCGCGCAGAGGAAATCGTCGGCGACGCCGGCACCAGGACCGCCGTGTGACAGGAGGAGGCGCATGAAGGCGTACCACAACCCGTTCATCGTGAACGGAAGAATCAAGTTCCCGGAGAACACGAACCTGGTTCGTCACGTTGAGAAGTGGGCGAAGGTTCGCGGCGACAAGCTGGCCTACCGGTTCCTGGACTACTCCACCGAGCGCGACGGTGTCGAGCGCGACATTCTGTGGTCCCAATTCAGCGTCCGCAACCGCGCGGTGGGTGCTCGTCTGCAGCAGGTCACCGAACCCGGTGAACGCATCGCCATCTTGTGCCCGCAGAACCTGGACTACCTCGTTGCCTTCTTCGGCGCGCTGTACTCCGGCCGGATCGCGGTGCCCTTGTTCGACCCGGCCGAGCCGGGTCACGTCGGCCGGTTGCACGCGGTGCTCGACGACTGCACCCCCTCCACGATCCTGACCACCACCGACTCCGCCGAAGGTGTCCGCAAGTTCATCCGTGCCCGTTCGGCCAAGGAGCGCCCCCGCGTCATCGCCGTCGATGCGGTGCCCGACGAGGTCGCCGCCACCTGGGTCGAGCCCGCGGCCGATGAGAACACCATCGCCTATCTGCAGTACACCTCGGGCTCCACCCGCATCCCGACGGGCGTGCAGATCACCCATCTGAACCTGCCCACCAACGTGTTGCAGACGCTGGTCGCCCTGGAGGGCGCCGAAGGCGACCGCGGCTTGTCCTGGCTGCCGTTGTTCCATGACATGGGCCTGATCACGGCGCTGTGTGCGCCGGTGCTCGGTCAAAGCTTCACCTTTATGACGCCCGCCGCATTCGTGCGCCGGCCCGGTCGCTGGATCCGCGAACTCGCGCGCAAGCCCGGCGAGACCGGCGGCGTCTTCTCGGCCGCGCCGAACTTCGCGTTCGAGCACGCCGCGGTGCGCGGCCTGCCCCGCGATGATGAGCCGCCCCTGGACCTGAGCAACGTCAAGGGGATCCTCAACGGCAGCGAGCCGGTGTCGCCGGCGTCGATGCGCAAGTTCTACGAAGCCTTTGCGCCCTACGGTTTGCCGGCGACGGCGGTCAAGCCGTCCTACGGTCTGGCCGAGGCGACGCTGTTCGTCTCGACCACCCCGGGCGATGAGCCGCCGACCGTCATATACGTGGATCGCGAGGAGCTGAACAACCAACGCTTCGTCGAGGTGGCCGCCGATGCGCCGAGCGCCGTCGCGCAGGTCTCCGCGGGCAAGGTCGGTGTCGACGAATGGGCGGTCATCGTCGACGCCGACGCGGCGAGTGAACTGCCGGACGGGCAGATCGGCGAGATCTGGCTGCACGGCCAGAACCTGGGTACCGGCTACTGGGGCAAGGAAGAAGAGTCCGCTCACACTTTCCGGAACATCCTCAAGTCGCGGATCAGCGAGTCGCGCGCCGAGGGCGCCGCCGACGACGGGATGTGGGTGCGCACCGGCGACTACGGCACCTACTTCAAGGGCCACCTCTATATCGCGGGCCGCATCAAGGACCTGGTCATCATCGATGGCCGCAACCACTACCCGCAGGATCTCGAGTACTCGGCGCAGGAGGCCAGCAGGGCATTGCGCACCGGATACGTGGCGGCCTTCTCGGTCCCGGCCAATCAGCTGCCGCAAGCGGTGTTCGACAACCCGCACGCGGGCCTGAAATTCGACGCCGAGGACACCTCCGAGCAGCTGGTGATCGTCGCCGAGCGCGCCGCTGGTACGCACAAGCTCGACTACCAGCCCATCGCCGACGACATCCGCGCGGCCGTCGCCGTGCGTCATGGGGTAACCGTCCGTGACTTGCTGCTGGTGTCGTCGGGGTCGATTCCCCGGACCTCCAGCGGCAAGATCGGGCACCGCGCCTGCCGCGCCGCCTACCTCGACGGCAGTCTGCGCAGCGGCATCGGGTCCCCGGCCGCCTTCGCCACCGCAACAGACTGAAACAGGAACCATGGCTGACACCGAATCTGACCTCCCGGACAATTCCGAAAGTGCCGCCTCGGCCGCTGGTGGGGAGGTGCCCGCCAACAGGGCCGACCTGAGCGCCGGCGACGATGCAGAGCGAAGCGATGTGGGGGCACCTCCCGCTTGCGGGGGAGAGGAGCGGCGCACACTGACGGTCCCCGAGATGCGGCAATGGCTGCGCAACTGGGTGGGCAGGGCCGTCGGGCAGTCACCGGACACGATCGACGAGTCGGTTCCCATGGTCGAGCTGGGATTGTCGTCGCGGGACGCCGTGGCGATGGCCGCCGACATCGAAGACATGACCGGGGTCACGCTGTCGGTCGCGGTGGCATTCCAGCATCCGACCATCGAATCGCTGGCGACCCGGATCGTCGAGGGCGAACCCGAAAGGGCCGACGACGGCCTCGACGGTGCCGACTGGACCCGCACCGGTCCCGCCGAACGCGTCGACATCGCGGTCGTGGGCCTGGGCACCCGGCTGCCCGGTGATATGAACACCCCCGACGAAACCTGGCAGGCGTTGATGGAAGGCCGCGACGCCATCACCGACCTGCCCGAGGGCCGCTGGTCGGAGTTCCTCGAAGAGCCCCGGTTGGCCGCGCGGATCGCGCAGGCGCGCACCCGCGGCGGATATCTGACGGACATCAAAGGCTTCGACTCGGAGTTCTTCGCGGTGGCCAAGACCGAGGCAGACAACATCGACCCGCAGCAGCGGATGGCGCTCGAATTGACCTGGGAGGCGCTCGAACACGCCCGTATCCCGGCGTCGAGCCTGCGCGGTGCGGCCGTCGGTGTCTATGTCGGCGTCTCGAACAACGACTACGGCTTCCTGGCGATTTCCGACCCGACTACCGCGCACCCCTACGCCATCACCGGCAATGCCAGCTCAATCATCGCCAACCGGGTGTCCTATTTCTACGACTTCCGCGGCCCATCGCTCGCGGTCGACACCGCCTGCTCGAGCTCGCTGGTGGCGATGCACCAGGCGGTACAGGCGCTGCGCAACGGCGAGTGCGACGTGGCGGTCGCTGGTGGTGTCAACGCACTCATCACTCCCGCGGTGACCCTCGGTTTCGACGAGATCGGTGCGGTGCTCGCCCCGGACGGCCGGATCAAGTCGTTTTCGTCGGACGCCGACGGCTATACCCGCTCCGAGGGCGGCGGCATGCTGGTGCTCAAGCGGGTCGCCGATGCCCGCCGCGACGGCGACCAGATCCTGGCTGTCATCGCCGGCAGCTCGGTCAACCACGACGGCCGGTCCAACGGCCTGATCGCCCCCAACCAGGACGCGCAGGCCGATGTCTTGCGCCGGGCTTACAAGGACGCGGGCATCGATCCGGGCACCGTCGACTACATCGAGGCGCATGGCACCGGCACCGTTCTCGGCGACCCGATCGAGGCGGAGGCGCTGGGCCGCGTCGTCGGCCGGGGGCGGCCCGCAGACCGTCCGGTGCTGCTGGGCGCGGTGAAAACCAATGTGGGACATATGGAGTCGGCCGCGGGTGCGGCCGCGATGGCCAAGGTGGTGCTGGCGCTGCAGCACGACAAGCTGCCGCCGTCGATCAACTTCGCCGGGCCCAGCCCCTACATCGACTTCGACGCGATGCACCTGAAGGTCATCGACACCGCGACCGACTGGCCGCGATACGGCGGCTACGCGCTGGCCGGGGTATCCAGCTTCGGCTTCGGTGGCGCCAACGCGCACATGGTGGTGCGCGAGGTCCTGCCGCGCGACGTCATCGAGCGTGAGGTGGAGCCCTCAGATAAGACGGAAGCCATGGTCGCCGAGGCGGCTCCCGTCGAGGCGCCACCGCTTGAGGGCCACGCGCTGCAGTTCGACGACTTCGGCAACGTCATCACCGACGAATTCGTGGTCGAAGACCAGGAATCCGAGCCGCCCGGCGTCACCGAAGAGGCGCTGCAACTCAAGGAAGCCGCGCTGGAAGAGCTTGCTGCGCAAGAGGAGTCCGAACCGACAACGCCGCTGATCCCTCTCGTGGTGTCGGCGTTCCTGACCTCACGGAAGAAGACCGCCGCGGCCGAGCTGGCGGACTGGCTGGAGAGCCCCGAGGGGCAGGCTTCGTCGCTGGAATCGGTCGGTCGCTCGCTGTCGCGGCGTAATCACGGCCGCTCTCGCGCGGTGGTGTTGGCCCACACTCACGAGGAGGCCGTCAAAGGCCTGCGTGCGGTCGCCGACGGAAAGCAGCGGCCGAACGTGTTCAGCGTCGACGGCCCGGTCTCCAACGGCCCGGTGTGGGTGCTGGCCGGATTCGGTGCGCAGCACCGCAAGATGGGCAAGAGCCTCTACCTGCGCAACCCGGTGTTCGCCGAGTGGATCGAGAAGGTCGACGCGCTGGTCCAGGACGAGCTGGGCTATTCAGTGCTCGAGCTGATCCTGGACGACTCGCAGGACTACGGCATCGAAACCACGCAAGTCACCATCTTCGCGATCCAGATCGCGCTGGGTGAGCTGCTCAAGCATCACGGCGCCAAACCCGCCGCGGTCGTGGGCCAGTCGCTGGGTGAGGCCGCGTCGGCCTACTTCGCCGGTGGCCTGTCGCTTGCCGACGCCACCCGCGCGATCAGCTCGCGCTCGCACCTGATGGGCGAGGGCGAGGCGATGCTGTTCGGCGAGTACATCCGGCTGATGGCGCTGGTGGAGTACTCGGCCGACGAGATCAAGACGGTGTTCTCCGACTTCCCCGACTTGGAGGTGTGCGTCTACGCCGCGCCCAGTCAGACCGTCATCGGCGGCCCGCCCGAACAGGTGGACGCGATCATCGCCCGCGCGGAGTCCGAAGGGAAGTTCGCCCGCAAGTTCGAGACCAAGGGCGCCAGCCACACCCAGCAGATGGACCCTCTGCTCGGCGAGCTGACGGCGGAGCTGCAGGGCATCAAGGCGATGAGCCCGACCGCGGGGATCTACTCGACGGTGCACGAGGGCAGCTACATCAAGCCCGGCAGCGACCCGATCCACGACGTCGAGTACTGGAAGAAGGGGCTGCGCCACAGCGTCTACTTCACCCACGGCATCCGCAACGCCGTCGACAGCGGCCACACCACGTTCCTGGAGCTCGCCCCCAATCCGGTGGCGTTGATGCAGGTGGGTCTGACCACCGCGGACGCCGGCCTGCATGACGCCCAGCTGATCCCGACGCTGGCCCGCAAGCAGGACGAGGTCGAGTCGATCACGTCGACCCTGGCGCAGCTGTACGTGTACGGCCACGACTTGGACCCCCGGACGTTGTTCAGCCGCGTCACCGGGCCCGCCGGACCAGAAGATTTTGCCAACATCCCGCCCACCCGGTTCAAGCGCAAAGAGCACTGGCTGGATGTGCACTTCTCCGGCGACGGATCGGTGGTCGCGCCGGGTACCCACGTCGCGCTGCCGGACGGCCGCCACGTCTGGGAGCACGCTCCCCGCACCACCACGGATCTGGCCGACCTCGTGAAGCAGGCTGCGGCCCAGGTCATTCCGGACGCCCAGCTGACGGCCGCCGAGCAGCGGGCGGTGCCCGCCGATGGTGCCCGGCTGGTGACGACCATGACGCGCCACCCCGGCGGTGCGTCGGTGCAGGTGCATGCCCGGATCGACGAATCCTTCACGTTGGTCTACGACGCGCTGGTGGCCCGGGGTGGGTCGAACTCGGTGTTGCCGGCTGCGGTTGGTGTCGGCACGGCGATCGCGACTGCGACTTCCGTGGCCAGTCCGGTCGCAGCACCCGTCGAAGAGGCGGATGCCGAAACGCTGTCGGACAGCTTGACCAACCGTTACCTGCCGGCCTCCACGGGCAGATGGTCACCGGAGTCCGGCGAGACCATCGCCGATCGACTGGGACTGATCGTCTCGGCGGCCATGGGTTATGAACCCGAGGACCTGCCTTGGGAGGTGCCGCTGATCGAGCTGGGCCTGGACTCGCTGATGGCGGTGCGGATCAAGAACCGCGTCGAGTACGACTTCGACCTGCCGCCCATCCAGTTGACGGCCGTGCGCGACGCCAACCTCTACGCCGTCGAGAAGCTGATCGAGTATGCGATCGAGCACCGCGACGAGGTCCAGGAGCTGGCCGAGCACCAGAAGACGCAGACTGCCGACGAGATCGCGCGGGAGCAGGCCCAGCTACTCAGCGGTGCAACGCCGCTATCGGCCGCTGCACCCGCGCCCGACCCTCAGGCCGAGCCCGAGACGCAGCCGGCGCCGCCGACCTCTCCTGTCGGGGACTTGCCGGTTCCGCCGCCGCCGACTGATCCGGCCGGCCCTTCGGCTAACGGCAACAAGGCGAATCTGACCCAGGCGCTCAGCCCGAAGGCGGTGGCCAAGGCGCTGAATTCCGATGTGCCGCCGCGCGATGCCGCCGAGCGGGTCGTGTTCGCCACCTGGGCGATCGTCACGGGCAAGTCTGCGGGTGGCATCTTCAACCCGCTGCCCAAGCTCGACGCCGAGTCCGCCGCCAAGATGGCGCAACGACTTGCCGAGCGCGCCGAGGGGCCGATCAGCGCCGAGGACGTGCTGACGGCGGAGACCATCGAGGCGCTCGCCGAGAAGGTGCGCGCCTACTTCGAGGCCGGCCAGATCGACGGCTTCGTCCGCACCCTGCGGGCACGCCCCGAGGATGACTCCAAGGTGCCGGTGTTCGTGTTCCACCCGGCCGGCGGCTCGACGGTGGTGTACGAGCCGCTGCTCAACCGGTTGCCGGCGGACACTCCCATGTACGGCTTTGAGCGCGTCGAGGGCACCGTTCAGGAGCGGGCCGCCCAGTATGTGCCGAAGCTGTTGGAAATGAACGACGGCAAGCCGTTCGTCCTGGCCGGGTGGTCGCTGGGCGGTGCGCTGGCCTATGCGTGCGCGATCGGGTTGAAGCAGGCCGGTGCCGACGTGCGATTTGTCGGGATGATCGACACGGTGCGCGCTGGCGAGGAGATCCCGCAGACCAAGGAGGAAACCCGCAAGCGCTGGGACCGTTACGCGAAGTTCGCCGAGCGGACCTTCAACGTCGAGATTCCCGGGATCCCCTACGAGCAGCTCGAAGAGCTCGACGACGAGGGGCAGGTCAAGTTCGTGTTGGACCTCGTCCAGCAAAGCGGCGTGCAGGTTCCGGGCGGCATCGTCGAGCACCAGCGGACGTCCTATCTGGACAACCGGGCGCTCGAGACCGTCGTGATCGAGCCCTACGACGGCCACGTGACCCTTTACATGGCCGATCGCTACCACGATGACGTCATCGAGTTCGAGCCGCGCTACGCGGTACGCAAGCCCGACGGTGGCTGGGGCGAGTTCGTCGCGGACCTGGAGGTGGTTCCGATCGGTGGCGAGCACATCCAGGCCATCGACGAACCGATCATTGCCAAGGTCGGTGCTCACTTGGGTGAGGTGCTGAATAAGGTGGAGGCGCAAACCAGCCAGACAAGTGAGGTAGGCAAGTAGTGACGGGTACCGAGGCGGTTTCGGGGCCAGCTCCCTCCCCGCACAGCACCGCCGAGAAGCTGGCCGACCTTCGTTCCCGTTTGGAGCTCGCCAAAGAGCCCGGCGGCGAGAAGGCCGCCGCCAAGCGCGACAAGAAAGGCCTCCCGAGCGCGCGGTCCCGGGTGTACTCGCTGGTCGATCCCGGCACTTTCTTTGAAGTCGGCGCGCTGGCCAAGACGCCCAACGATCCGAATGCGCTCTACGGTGACGGCTGCGTCACCGGCCACGGCCTGATCGACAGCCGGCCGGTGGGCGTGTTTTCCCACGACCAGACCGTGTTCCAGGGCACCGTCGGCGAGATGTTCGGCCGCAAGGTGGCCCGGCTGATGGAGTGGTGCGCGATGGTCGGGTGCCCGATCATCGGCATCCAGGACTCCGGCGGCGCCCGGATCCAGGACGCGGTCACCTCGCTGGCGTGGTACGCCGAGCTGGGCCGCCGCCACGAGGCGCTGTCCGGGCTGGTGCCACAGATCTCTCTCATCTTCGGCAAATGCGCTGGGGGAGCGGTGTATTCGCCGATCCAGGATGACCTGCTGGTCTCGGTGCGCGATCAGGGTTACTTCTTCGTGACGGG
The DNA here is from genome assembly GCA_963712615.1 of uncultured Actinomycetota bacterium. Classification (GTDB taxonomy): domain Bacteria; phylum Actinomycetota; class Actinomycetes; order Mycobacteriales; family Mycobacteriaceae; genus Mycobacterium. Next base: position 3,486,374 of record CAVQIO010000002.1, on the reverse strand, counting down.
ACCGGATGTGATCCGGGAAGTCACCGGCGAGGACGTCAGCCTCGACGAGCTCGGCGGGTCCGATGCCCAGGCCCGCTACGGCAACATCCACCAGGTGGTGGATTCCGAGGCCGAAGCGTTCCAGTACGTGCGCGACTTCCTGTCGTTCCTGCCGTCGAACTGCTTCGACAAGCCGCCGGTCATCAACCCGGGATTGGCACCGGAGATCACGCCGACCGACCTCGAGCTCGACTCGATCGTGCCGGACTCCGACAATGCGGCCTACGACATGCACGAGATCCTGCTGCGGATCTTCGACGACGGCGACTTTCTTGATGTCGCCGCGCAGCACGGGCCGGCCATCATCACCGGCTATGCCCGGGTCGACGGGCGCCCGGTCGGCGTGGTCGCCAACCAGCCCATGCACTTGGCCGGGTCGATCGACAACGAAGCCTCTGACAAGGCCGCTCGGTTCATCCGGTTCTGCGACGCGTTCGAGATCCCGCTGGTCTTCGTGGTGGATACCCCCGGATTCCTGCCCGGGGCCGAGCAAGAGAAGAACGGCATCATCAAGCGCGGCGGCCGCTTCCTCTACTCCGTGGTGGAAGCCGACGTGCCCAAGGTGACGATCACCATCCGCAAGTCCTACGGCGGTGCGTATGCGGTGATGGGGTCACGGCAGCTGACCGCCGACTTCAACTACGCCTGGCCCACCGCGCGCATCGCGGTGATCGGGGCGGAGGGGGCCGCGCAGCTGCTGATGAAGCGCTTCCCCGACCCGACCACGCCCGAGGCGCAGCAGATCAAGAAGGACTTCATCGAGGGCTACAACCTGAACATGGCGATCCCGTGGACCGCTGCCGAGCGCGGGTTCATCGACTCGGTCGTCGACCCGCACGAGACCCGGCTGCTGATCCGCAAGTCCATGCACCTGTTGCGGGACAAGCAACTGTGGTTCCGTGTTGCCCGTAAGCACGGGCTGATCCCCGTCTAGATCGCCGGCTCAGTGCTTCCGCAGGGTGAATTGGTTGAGGTCGATATAGCCCTTGCGGAAGAGATCCGCGCAGCCGGTCAGGTACTTCATGTACCGCTCGTAGACCTCTTCGGACTGAATCGCGATGGCCTCGCTTTTGTGTGCCTCTAGGCTCGTGGCCCAGACGTCCAGGGTCTTGGCGTAGTGCCGCTGCAGCGATTGGCGACGCTTCAACTTGAAGCCGGCCTTCGCCGAGTGGTCCTTCACCATCTGGATGGTCGGCAGGGCGCCGCCGGGGAAGATTTCGGTCTGCATGAAGTCGCCGAACTCGACGATCTTCATGGTGAGCGGCAAGCCGGACTCGATGATTTCCTTCTCGGAGAGTTTCGTGATCGTGTGCAGCAGGAACGTGGCGCCGGCCGGCAACAGCTCATAGGCCCTCTCGAAGAAGGCGTCGTAGCGGTCGTAGCCGACATGCTCGAGCGGCCCGATCGCCACGATCCGGTCCACCGGCTCGTGAAACCCCTCCCAGCCCTCGAGCAGCACCCGCTTGGAACGCGGGCTATCCAATTGCGTCAGTAGCTGCTCGACGTAGCCGGCCTGGTTCTTGGACAGCGTCAAGCCGATGACGTTGACGTCGCATTTTTCGATGGCTCGCCGCATGGCGGAACCCCAGCCGCAGCCGATATCGAGCAGTGTCATGCCTGGCTGCAAGCCCAGCTTGCTGAGCGCGAGGTCGATCTTGGCTATCTGCGCCTCTTCCAGCGTCATGTCGTCGCGCAGGAAGTAAGCGCACGTGTACGTCTGCGTGGGGTCGAGGAACAGGCGGAAGAAGTCGTCGGAGAGATCGTAATGTGCCTGCACATCTGCGAAATGCGGTGTCAGCCCGTCAGCCATGTTCGTGTTGCCTCTCCCTGGACCCCGCTGGCGTGTTGTGCGAGGTAGGCCGCACCGCAAGGTCTTTGGCTCGGCGCCGGGGAAGCCAACGAACGTCCTCACCGGCAGCGACGTTGGTGACGGCATAGTCGTATTCCCACCGCACATACTCGGTCAGAGGCTCGGAAACCACGCGGGCACGACGTATCGAGACCCCACGCGAAACGGCAGCGTGCACCACGTCGTGCCCCCTCTCCCACCAGTCGGCGCGGTTGTCCGGCATGAATGTGCGACGGCCCTCACACCATTCGAGGAAATCAGGATCCTTACTCACGTACTGATCGCGAACCTCCGGGTGGATCGCGGTTCGCCGCGCACGAGACAACGGCTCACCTGCCGGAGGCTTCATTGGCAGCTCCTTGATCCGGTCGGGAAATGTACTGGATCATGACCTTGGGCAGCCGGATGATTGCTTCGTGATCCGGGACGTCCGTCCCGCGACCGGGAATCGAACCGATTTCATGGCACGCCTTCACCCTATCCTCGGTGGCCGTGTAGGACTGGATCAGCAGGCTTCCGCTGTCCTCGTCCAGCCCGATGGCGGGCGAGTTCTCCTTGCCGGTCTTTGCATGAACCCCATGCGACCCAAGGTCATGGCCTCTCCCTGTGTCGATCCGATTTCAACGGATTGCTTGAGCGTCACCCACTCGGCTGGCATAGTCAAGAGGCCCCAACGGTAGGCACATTGGGCAACTCAACAAGCTCCCGCGCGCGCAGCCCTGGTGTAGGTGACGAGCGCAAGGGGCTCTGTGTGACGCGGGGACAGTCCCACGTGCCCGAGTCGTCATCGGCGGGATCGGCGAGGGTGGCAGCAAGCCCGGGGGCGGGATCGTGACCGCCGGCCTCGTCGCCCGCGGCCGTGGACCCGTCTGTGACTCCAGGGATCCGAGCGGCCCAGTCCTGGACTTGCCCACCGACACGTTCACCTCCTTCGTGGCAGGTATCAAAGCCGGCGACTTCGACACCCGCACCACCCGGCCGCGCGGTTCTGCACCTGCGGAAACCCGGGTGGCAGCTACGCGCGGGACCGTGGCGGTAGCGAGAACCCGGGACACACAGCGAACCCCGCCTGTGCGCCACGGGGTCCCGCCGACGCGCGATCGCGGTGACTGACGCTGTGGATGGTGCGACGATTCGAGGTCAGTGGTCGAGTTGTTCCCACCACCAAGCAACGGACGAAAACTCCTCTATAGGCACGAGCACGGAACTCGGCGGAGAATCGTCCCAGGCCGACAAGTAGTCGGCAGCAGCCTCCTGGAGTTCCTTCGGAAAGTAACGCGCGTACTCGGCATTGAACGAAAGAACCCCTGCGATGACATCGAGCATGCCATCGACGTATTGCCGCAGATCAGGGTCCGCAGTCTGATTGATTTGCTCCCTGAGCCTGAGGAAGAGCATCATCAGGCGGTTAATCATGCCGGTAGCGGCACCGACGGCTTCTTTGATCGACATCTCCGGGTAAATACTGGTGAGAGATGTGAGAAGGTTGTGGTTGAGACCTGCTTCTTTCTTTGCCAGCTCCTTGGGATACGAGAGGACATCGTTGATCATGGCTGCGACCAACATGCTGGCTTCACCTCGGGCTTGGGGTCGGTCTTCTGTACGTCGGACATGGTGTGCTCCACCGCCGGATTGATGATCTCGGTCAGCGGCTTGGGATAGACGCCCGGGAAGAGCAGCAGCGCGATCAGCGGGGTGACGACGGCCAGCTCACGGAGCTTGAGGTCCGGCATGGACCGGACCGCCGGATTGACCGGGCCCGTCATCGTGCGCTGGTAGAGCACCAGGACGTACAGCGCGGCGAGCACGATGCCGGCGGTGGCGATGACGCCGATCACCGGATAGGTGCTGAACGTGCCGACCAGGACCAGGAATTCGCTGACGAACGGGGCGAGCCCCGGCAGCGACAGCGTGGCCAGACCGCCGATCAGGAAGGTGCCGGCCAGCACCGGGGCGACCTTCTGGACACCGCCGTAGTCCGAGATGAGACGCGAGCCGCGCCGCGAGATCAGGAAACCGGCGACCAGCAGCAGCGCGGCCGTCGAGATCCCGTGATTGATCATGTAGAGCATCGCGCCCGACTGGCCCTGGCTGCTCATCGCGAAGATGCCCATGATGATGAAGCCGAAGTGCGAGATCGACGCGTAGGCGATGAGCCGCTTGATGTCGCGCTGGCCGACCGCGAGCAGCGCCCCGTAGACGATGCTGATCAGCGCCAGCACCAGGACCACGGGGGTCGCCCAGGTGGACGCCTCCGCGAAGAGCTGGAGGCAGAAGCGCAGCATCGCGAAGGTGCCGACCTTGTCGACCACGGCGGTGATCAGCACGGCGACGGGCGCGGTGGCCTCACCCATGGCATTGGGCAGCCAGGCGTCGAGACGACACAGACCACGAAGGACTTTCATCGAGGGTTACAACTTGAATATGGCGATTCCGTGGGCCGCAGAATCCGGTCTAATGGCCGGTGTGATCGCCGGCTCCAGCGGATTACGCGGCCGGCTCCACCAGCGTGAGCCGAGGTCCCACGACGTCGTAGGAGAACCGGACGCGAGTGCCCTGCTTCAGGCTGGTCTGCAAGATCGCCAGCCACGGCGTGAAATTCGGATCGTTGCGGTCCAGCTGATAAATGGCTGCGTGGCGGCCGAAGGCCACACCCACCGGGACATCGGGGTTGGTAGCGCTGAGGCGGACTACCACGTCTTCTTCGACGATCGGCGCAGCTTTTGCGGTCTTCTCGGACGTGAATGTCAAGAGCGCCAACGTAATTGCGACGACGATGCCGAGCTTCCTCATAGCATCAACGCGCCTTCCGCGAGTTCATCGAACCGGTCCAGTGCTTCCTCGGAGTCCGCGTCGATACCGCGTAGCGGCCCGCGATCGGCGAGATATCGCTGCGCGTACAGCGCGGCCACCAGTGCCTTGCGCTCACCGCCGCGAGTCTCCCGCTCCCAGGCGGCCTGTTCGACGAGCAGCGCGCCCGCGTAGACGTCGCCCATGAATTGAGTGAGCGGAAACAGCCGCGCCTCGGCGACGGCGCTATCGAGTTTGGTCCACGCCGTGATCGCGGCGTCCAGATCTTCGATGCGGCGGGCCACCAGGCCGGTGGTTTGGTCGTCGTCGGAGACCGACACCGCGTCGTGCAGCCGCGCCAACAACGTTTCGTGCGCCTGCGTCTGCTCGATACCGCGCCGCACATCGAGACACAGGATGTTGTCGGGGCCCTCCCAAATCGTGTTCACTTGCGCATCGCGCAACAGCCGCGCCACCGGCCAGGTCTCGATGTAGCCGTTGCCGCCGTGGATTTCGATCGCATCCGAGGCCGCGGTGATCCCCAACCGGCACACCTTGAGTTTGGTGACCGGCACCGCGATGCGCTGCCGGATGCTTTTGGGCTGGCGATGGTTGGCGGCTCCGGTACCGTCGAAAACCATTGCCTGCGCGGCTTCGACGTCGACGATCAGCTCGGCCAGCTTGCGCCGCATCAGCGGCTTGTCGATCAGCGCCCCGCCGAACGCCCGGCGCTCCCGCGCGTAGCACAGCGACTCGACCAGGGCGCGGCGCGCATTGCCGAGCCCGAACAAGGCGATGCCGAGGCGTGCGGCGTTGGTCAGCTCCATCATTCGGCCCAGCCCCTTGCCGTCCGACGGGCCCGCATCACCGCCGCTGGGTTCGCCGGACAACAGGAATGCCTCGGCGTCGACGAACTCGACCTCGCCCGAGGCCACCGAGCGGGTGCCGAGTTTGTCCTTCAACCGCCGCACTCGCACCCCGTTGCGTGAACCGTCGCGGCGGGTACGCAGCACCAGGAAGTTGGCGATGCCGCGGGTGGAGTCGGGAGCACCTTCGGGCTTGGCCATCACCACGAAGGCTTCGCCGGCGCAATTGGACGCAAACCACTTGAAGCCGTTCAGCAGCCACGCGTCGCCGCTCGCGCGTCGAGCCGTCGTCTCAAGCGCTCCGAGGTCGGAGCCGCCGGTGCGTTCGGTCAGCAGCTGCGCCGTCTCGCCCGCCCACTCGCCGGAGGCGAACTTGGCCAGCACATGCTCGGCCACGTCGGCAGGCGCACAGGCCGACACCAGCGACTGGACCATGCCGCCGCCGGTGCCCAGCGCGCAGCCCATCCCGATGTCGGCCTGGTTGAGCAGATAGTTGGACGCGAACAGCGCCAGCCCGGAGCTCATGTTGGCGGCGCGCGCTGCGGTGCGCAATGCCTGCTGGGCATCCAGCACCGCGCGCTTGGACTGCGTGAACGACTCCGGCATGACGACCTGGCTCACGTCGTGTCCCCACCGGTCGTAGCGCTGAAGCCGGGGCGGGTTGCGGTCCGTCTCCTCGGCCCAGCGGGTCACCGGACCGCCCATCAGCTCGCCGATGCTCGTCAAATGCGGCTCTACGACGGCCAATTCGTCGGGCCGCAGGTAGTAGGCCATCGTGAACTGCAGCGTGGGGTCGGTGCGGTACCAGTTGAGACCGACGGCACCGCGGTAGTTGTCCGTCTGGTAGCGCTGCGACTTTTCCGGGGTGGAGAAGGGCAGCCGGTCCACGGCCTCGAAGTCGTAGTCGCTCATGCCGCGACGGTATTACAGCGGCGACGCCTGGTGAAGACGCTGCGCCGACCGGAAAGCCTTATACCGGCGCGACAAACTCGGAAGTGTAGTACTCGGCCGGGTTCTGGGAGTTCGGGTTCGGGCGCTCGATAATTACCCAGACGCCCGTGGTGCCTTGCTGAATAGTGTCCGAAACGGTCGCCGTTCCGCTGCCGGCTCCGTCGGTGTCAAAGCCGCTAAATGCGGTGCCCGGAGTGCCGGGGCCACAGTTAGCCGAAACCGGTCGAGGTTCCTGAATCAAGCCGACGTCGAAGTGGGTTCCCGGCTCGGGGGCGTCCGATAGATGCACCTCCGCGATCGCTTTGCCCCCGGCGGTGTGAATCAGGACCGAGCCGGTGCCCAGGGCCGACCGCGGCACCATGGGCACGGTGCTCACCAGGCTGAAATCGCACCGTCGGAGCTTGCTGTCCAAGACCACGATCGTCCCGGCTTCGGCCCCGGCCGTGGCGATCCCCGCAGTCGCCACCGGGCACATCGCCGCGGTGAATGCCGCCCCACATGCGGCTAGCCGCTTCCCCGTGTGCATCGAGTCACCCTTCCTCCCCGGGGTTAGCTGCATCACAGCTGCGTAGATATTGACCTTTCTTTGCCGAAATTAAACCGATTACAAAGAATTACCCGAACGTAAATAAATGGCGGTTATTCGACTGATGACTAGTTATGTCGCGCGAATAGCCAAAAATCCGCGCCAACAAGCGTTTTCACACGGGACTTTTAGGGCTTGATCCGGATTTGTCCGGGCGACCACCAGCCGGTGCGGGTCGCCGTGCTCAGGTCGAGTTGGGCGGGATGGGCGTCGGCGACGGTGGCGAACTGACGCAGCGAACCCCAGTCCCGGCCCCAGTCACGGGACAGGTAAGTCGACATCACGTGGGCGCGCAGCAACAGGTCGGTGATGCCCAGCAGCCCGCCGTTGACGCCGTCCTGCCAGGTGTCGGTGTCCTGCTTCTTGGCGTTGTAGTCCGGGGTGATGCGGAACTTCGGGATCTCGGTGACGCCGTTAACGTGCAGCATTGGTTGCTGGCATGGGAACGCCAGCCCGACCGCCCAGTCCATCAGCACCGGCTGTGTCGAGCCGATGTACTCCTGCAGGGAGCGCAGCTCCGGTACCCGTGGCGGGGTCAGCGCGATCCAGTCATCCGGTGTCAGGGACAGGTCCTCGGCGACCACTCGCACCGCAACAGCGTCAGCGGGCATCTGGGAGCGCGCGAAGCGCAGGTTGCGCCACACCTTGGGCTGCTCCCCGTAGAGGTCGTAGGGCACCAGCCTTCCGGCCGGCACCAGATCGCCATCGGGGCCGGGCCTGCCGTATTCCAGCACTACGTTCTGTCCGGCGGTGTGCCCGTGCAGCACGCTGTTGCCGGCGATCGTGCCTGCGGCGGTTACCGTCACCAGCGGATGCCCGGCGTCGGGTTTGGGTAGCTGGTACCACGCCGAGGTGAGTCTGCTTTGCTGTTGCGCGCCGGTGGTGTAGCTACCGGCAAGCGGAACCCGTTGCGGGTCAAGGCCGTAGGGCAACGGCACCGTCGATCCGTTGACACCCGGCGTCTTCAGTTTGGTCGGCGCATCCCAGTCGTAGTCGGTGCCGGGCTGCGGTACCGACGTCTCGCGGACCGCCTCGGCCAGGGTGCGTTCCGGTACGCCGTTGGGGGCGAATCCGGTTGGGTTGACACCGCCCAGCGGGCCCAACGGGCCGTAATTGTCGGGCAGGGCCGCCATGAATCCGGCGTTGCTGTCCGGCTCGACGAGCACGTCATCGGCCAGCCCGCAGCCGCCGCTGAACTCCCGCAGGTTGTCCCAGGCATTGGAGTAAGTGGGGTACTGACGAACGATGCCGGCCGCCATCGACGCCACGAACACCAACGCCATGAAGCCGGCCGCGAGAGGGACAGGCGCGGCCGTGAGCGCCCGCGCCAGCAGCCCCTCGCCGTGGTTCCTGGACGCCAAGTGTAGGTAGGCCGCATACACCGCGGTGATCGCGAACACTGCGAAAATCATTGCGCTGATGCTGATTCCGGAGATCCTCGGCATGACGTTGTTGAACGGGACGCCGTAACTCGAGACGTACCACCAGCCGTTGGTGGTGGCGAAGCACAGCGCCAACACGAACAGCACCGCGGCCAGGAACGCCATCCTGTTGCGCGACCAGCGCAGCACCTTCGGCGACACCAGCACCGTGGTCAGGGCGGCCATCGCCGCGCCGACCGCGGCGAACAGCCCGAAGTGGTGCACCCATTTGGTCGGAGTGAACATCAGGAAGAACATGGTGCCGAAGATGACACCCATCAGGCGCCACGCCGGCCCGCGGGCCACTCCCGGAACTCGCTTGCGCCGCAACATGATGAACACCGCCGTGAACAAACACAGCGCGGTGATCAAGAAGCCGAACCGGCGCGACAGCGAACCGTCGACGGTGGGCAGGATCAGGTAGTAATAGCGCAGGTTCTCGGTGTACCACGCCTGGCTGGGTCCGATCGAGGTGCGAATCCTGGTGGCTTCCAACACCGTTGACAGCGTCTGGTCGGCAAACACGACCGTGAGGATGACCGTGCCGGCCGCCAGTATCGGGGGCACCAGCGGCCAGGTTCCGACCACGCGATGCCGGCGGACCAGGATTCGCAGGATCGGACGGCCACCGGCGACGAGCGCGGCGACCGCGATCAGCCCCGTCGGCTGGACGCCGAGGGTGAACGCCGCGGTGACCACCGCCAGTGCGGCCGGGGTCAGCCGCGAGGCGCACATCGAGCGCTCGATCAGCACGTAGGTGATCAGCGAGCCGAGCGCGATGATGGGTTCGGGACGCAGACCGTTGTCGAACGGCATCCACGCGGTCAGCAGGACCAGGCCCGCCGCCCAGTTCGCGGCCTTGCTCGATGTCACCGCGGGCCCCAACCGGGGCAGCACCTCACGTGACAGCAGCAGCCAGCACAGCAGCCCGGCGATCAGGTCGGGCAGTCGCATCCACAAACTGTCGTCGCTGACGTGTGTCATCAGTGCCAGCAGGTTGTAGTACCAGCCGAACGGATCCTCCGGGCTGCCGAACCAGCGGAAGTAGTTGGACATGTAGCCGGCATGATCGGCGACCCGGGCCATGCCCAGGATGTAGCCGTCGTCCGAGGAGTTCGCACCGATCACATGCCACAGCACGAACCCGAAGATCGCCGTGGCGTCGGCGAGGGTGAACTTTTTCCAGCGAGTCGGGATCAGCCGGTGCATGCGGCGACCGTCCAGCTGGTCGAGCCGCCACAGCGCAACCAGCGAGACGATGGTGGCCAGGATGGCGCCCACCATCGCCAATAGCTTCAGTGTCGTTGGGGTGGTGGAGAACCGGGTGTCGATGGTCGCCGAGAACCGCAATCCGGGCGGCGCGGGACCGGTCAGGTCGGTGAACACCCCGACGATCTGCGGGCGCAGATTAGGGTCGGCGAAACCGCCGGACTGTGGCTTGCCGGCCGGGTCGGTTAGCCCCACGAAGGTAGCGAAAGTGCCTGCGCGCGTGGAGGTGATCTCTATGCGCTGGCACTGTGCGGACTCCGCCTGCTCGCGCGGCACGCTGGCGATCACCACGTTGCGATCGGTGACGTCGACGCGCTTGCCGTTGACGACGACGAATAGCGCGTTGAGCGCCGCGTCCTTGCCCTTCTTGGGCGCCGTGCTCAACACGACACCGCCGTCGGCCGGCAGCTCGCGCACCACGGCGCATGGCAGGGTGACCGTCAAGTCCACCGGGGAAAGGGAAATAAGCGGTGCCGTAACGCTATTGAACTGGCCGTTCTGCGGCCAGTTCAGCATCGCCGTCGTCTGCACGACGGGCAATAGCGGCGTCGCGACGGACAGCACGAAGCCGATCAGCCCGGCGATCGTGGCGACCCAGCGGGTTACCCGGACGCCGTCGCGAGTACGGCCGCCGCCGGTGGCTGTCTGCTCTTCGTGGTTGATGACGCTCACGGTAGTGCCCGAATCGGTCCTTGCCGGCTCCAGCCGTTCACGGTCATCACACCCTGTTCGATCACTGCATTCGGCGCCAGATCACCCGGCACCAGCGGGGCGTACTGCTCGACGGATCCCCAGTCGCGATACCAGTCACCGCGCAGATAGGTCGAGATCGTCGAGGTTCGCAGCAGCACTTGAGTGAACAGGAACGGCCCGCCGGTCTCGCTGGCCTCCCAACCGTTCGACGACGACGCCGTCTGTTTGTGGTCGGGCAGGATGCGGTACGCCGGAAGTTCGGCAACGCCAAGGTGTTCGGAGAACGGCCGCTGGCACGGGAAGTTGGCGGCGGTCGCGATGTCCATCAGTACGGGTGTGTGCGATCCCATCAATTGCTGCAGGGTCTGCAGCACCGGAACCCGCGGAGGCGTGAACGCGAACCACTGATCCGAACTCAGGTTCGGGTCGTAAGCGACGATGCGTGCCACATTGGCCTCCGGCGGTGCCCAGGTCAGGGGGAACCGCAGACTGCGCCACGCCGGCTCCGGCCCGTTGTCAATGGGCTGCACCTCGGTGAGCGGCTGGGTGGTTCCGTCGGGGCGGGTCACACCCCACTGCAGTTTCAGTGACTGCCCGTAGGTGAAGGTGCCGTCCTCTTTGTACGACCAGATCGCGCCGGACGCCGCCACCACGACGAGCGGCCGGTCGGGGGTCCGGGGCCCTAACTGGTACCAGGAAGAGGTGGCGGTGGCGGTCCGCGAATTCTCGCCGTAGCTGCCCATCACCGGGGTGCGGGCCGGGTCGAGGCCGAAGGGTAGCGCCACGTTCGACCCGTTCACCCCGACCGGGCCTCTGCCGCCGGCGGTGCCCGCGGAGTCACTCATCGCGGCGTTGGGCTTGTTAGGTGATGCGTCGGAGTTCACCACCCCCGGTTTGGTCACCACCGGATACGACCTCAGGTCATCACCCACCCCGTCCGGTTTGAAGCCGACGGGATTGATGCCGCCGAGCGGGCCGTCGGGCCCGAAGGTCTGGCCCCCAACCGGTTGCAGCAGGCCAAGATTGGGGTCGGGTTCGGTCAGCACGTCGTCGGCCATCGCGCAGCTGCTGGGCGATAATCCGGACTCCAGAGCGGCCAGGTTCGCCTTGGCGGTGGTGTAGAGCGGGTAGCGGAACGCGGCGCCCTTGGCCAGCGAGCCGACTTCGCCGAGCACCATGATCGTCGCAACCACCAACAGCGGAGTGGACGCCAGGACGCGGTTGCGCCGGTTGTCCTTGACCTCGGTGTGTCCGGCGTAGTCCATCCGGAAGTGCTGCCAGGCAGCCAGCAGGCCGGTCGCGATCGACAGCGCCAAGAACATCGACGTCACCGGGTGACTGGCCACGACGGGCTGGATGTCGAACCACGGCACCCCATAGTTGCCGACATAGAACCACCCGTTGACGCCCGAGGTCGCCCACGCCAGCACGAACAGCAGGGCGGTGACGTACAGCGTCAGGTTGCGGCGGCTGTGCAGACCGATGCGGGCGACCGCGAACGCGGTGACCGCGCCGAGCGCGCCGGCCAGACCGGCGAACGCACCGAACTGCACCGCCCACTTCGTCGGCGTGAACGTCAGCAGCAGCACGCCTACCGCGGTGGTGCCGATCAGTCGCCAGGCCGGACCGCTGGCCAACCCCGGCACCCGTCCCCGGCGCAACAGCACCACCAGCATGCCGAACAGGCTCAGCAGCAGCACCAGTACCGCGAAGCGTCGCGCCATCGACCCGTCGGGGTTGGACTCCACCGTGAGGAAGTAGTAGCGCAGCCAATCCTGGTACCAGGCGATCGTCGGCCCGACCTTGTATTTGATGCGGGCCGACTCGGCGACCGTCGCCAGCGTCTGGCTGGGGAACACCACCACGAGGATCAGCGACAGCGACGCTGCGAGCACCGCGAGCGGGGCCAGCAACCCGTCGGTCACGCGGCGGCGGCGGATGACCGCGGCGATGGCCCGGGCCCCGGTCAGCAGCGCGGCGATGGCGATCAACCCCTGCGGCGCCAGCGTCACGGTGAGCACCGCGACCACTATGGCCACCGCGGCGGGAGACAGCCGCTGCAGTGCGATCCCGCGTTCCACCAACATCCAGGTGGCGATCACGCCGAGGGCGATCAGCGGCTCAGGCCGCAGACCGTTGTTGAACGGCAGCCAGGCCGCCAGGAAAACCGCGCCTCCGGTGAGCACCGCCACCGTGTTGGACCCCAGGCCGCCCCTGCCGGGCCCCAGCCGCCGCAACCCCCAATGGCTGATGATCAGCCAGCAGGCGATTCCGGCCAGCGTGGCCGGTAGGCGCATCCACACGCCCGCCGTGCTGACCGAGGCCAATTTGGACAGCACCGCGAGGTACCAGTCGAACGGCGCCTCGGTGGTCCCGAAGTAGCGGTAGTAGTTGGCGACGTAGCCGGCCTTCGGCGCCACCCGCGCGATGGTCAGGTTGTAGCCGTCGTCGGACGAAGTGGCGCCGATGACATGCCAGACCAGCAGCGTCGCGATCACACCCGCGTCGGTCAGCCAGGTTGCCCAGCCGATCCGCCACCAGGTGGCCCGATGTTCACGCGGACGGTAGCGGGACAGCCACGCGATCGGGGACCGCCAGTTGACCAGCGTGCCGCCGCGGCTATGCCGGTCCAGCATGGCCAACGCGATGATGGCGACCAGGACCGCCAGCGCGCCCACCGCCATCACCAGCTTCTTGAGGGCCGTTGGCGTCGTGACGAAGCGGGTGTCGATGTCGACGCGGGCCGACAGCCCCGGTTGGGGGGGCACTTTGAGATCGGTGAAAATTCCGCCGACCTGTGGCTTCTTCTCGGCTGACAGGACGCCGGCGGCACCCGGTATGCCGACAAAGTCCGCTCCGGTGCCTGCAGCGTCAGCCCAGACGTGCAGCACGCTGCAGGCGCCCGCGGCGATAGCCGAGCGCTGCGCCACCGCGGCCACCGTGTCCCGGAACGCGACGACGACCACGTCTTTGTCGGCACGGACGAAGAGCCCGTTCTTGCCCGGGTCCACGCCGCCGATCGGCAGGGTCGAGACCACTAAGCCGCCGCTGGCCGGCAGGGTGGCTATCGCGGGGCAGGGAACGGAGATGTCGAGTGCCCGCGGTGCCCCGGCTACCAACGGTGCGGTGACCTGGGCGACGTGCCCGTCCACGGTGCCCTGCGGCCATGCGATGGCTGCGGTGGTCTGTTTGACGGGCAGCAACGGAACAGTGAGGCACAACAGCAGACCCGCGATGCCGGCGACGACGGCGACCAACCGGAGGATCCGATGCGATCGCTCACTACCGTCGTGGGGCACGGGGTTCGATGGTAAGCGACGCGCCTTCCTCGGGTGAGGACGCGGGGCCGCGCAACCGGTGACGGTTCGCCGGGAGGGTTATCCGGGGAGCCTTGCGGCCAGATTGGCGCAGCCTGGGCCGCTGAGGTCGCCGAGCGCCGAGCGGCGGCCGGCCATCGCCATCAGCAGCGCTTCTCCCGGGCCGGTGATCTCGGGTCCGCGGCCGTGCGCCCAGTCGATATCCGTGGCACGTAGCTGTAGTCCCCTGATCCGGCGGCCGGCTCCGAGCCTGGGGTTACCGGGCACCAGGTCGAGTACCCGCTCGAGTCGATCGGCCGGAACGTCGCGCGGTAGACCGAGCGAGCGGCGGATGTCCTGGTGATGGATCGTGCCGTCGACGAGCGCGATCATGCCGCCGAAACCCGCTGTCAATCCCTGCGGTTCGAGGTGGTTGCGCAGGAATGCCAACAGTTGTTGCGGGTTCAGCGTCGCGAATTCGTCGACACCCACCTGGTTGGCTCGGACGATCCGGCCCTTCGCGAAACGCTTCAGCAGTCCCAGGCCGCCGAGCCCTTCGTAGCTCATGACATGCGCGACAACGTCTTTGACGTTCCATTTGGAGCACAGGCTGGGCGCCGCCCACTCCTGCGGTGTCAGGGTGGCCAGAAATTCTGCGAGGTCGGCCCGTTCGGCGCGAGCCATGCTCATCATGGATACCGTGGTCATGGCCGCACGCCCGCGGTGAAGAGACCGACGTAGCGACGCAGATACAAGGGCCATCCGGCGTCGCCGTCGACTCCGTCGGCAACCGACTCCCAGCCCGGGCCGTGCCGGTCAAGGTGGCGGTGTTCCAGTTCGACGCGCGTGCGGGTTTCGGACTCCGCAATGAAGCGCACCTCGACCTCACTGGTCCCGGACTGGTCGGGTTCTCGTTGCCAGGCCGGACTGATGTCCCAGGTGAACACCAGCCGGCGAGGAGGCTGGTAAACCAACACACGCGCCCATTGGCACACACTGCCGTCCACGCCACGGTCGTAAATGTGGCCTCCCGCATGGGTTTCGAACACCGTCTCGGCGATCGGGACCGCCAGCAGGTTGTGCTCGCGCGGCTTGAAATCGCCGAACTGGTCGGTGAAGACGGCGAATGCGCGCTCAATCGCGGCGTTGACGACGACACGATGCCGAATTTCGGGGATTCGCGGCCGGGTCATGACGCATCCTTACCTTTCTTGGGGGGTGTTTGGGGCCGTCGGTCGTAGGCTTCGAATTGCCCAGGGACGTCGGGTATGGCTTTCATGGTTTTGCTGCTGTTCATGGCCGAAGGAGATTGGCCGCCCGATGTCCCGCGACGACTTGACCGCTAATTGAGAGATGCGATTCGATCGCTGTGTAAGGACACGTCGGCGTGGTCGTCTGCTGGGCTTTGGGATATGACGACAATCGTGGAGGTGGTTGTGGGACAACAACTGTGGGCCGGTGTGGATGCCGGAAAATCCGAACATCACTGTGTGGTCATCGACGGCGACGGGCAGCGAGTACGGTCCCAGCGCGTCGCCAACGACGAGACGGTCCTGCTCGAATTGATCGACGCGGTCACCACGCTGGCCGACGGCGAGGAGGTCACCTGGGCGATCGACCTCAACCACGGCGGAGCCGCACTGCTGATCACCCTGCTCATCGCCGCAGAGCAAAGGCTGCTCTACATCCCAGGCCGCACCGTGTATCACGCCTCGGGAAGCTACCGCGGTGACGGCAAGACCGACGCCAAGGATGCCGCCATCATCGCCGATCAGGCCCGCATGCGCCGCGACCTGCAACCCCTGCGCCCCGGCGACGAGATCGCAGTAGACCTGCGGATCCTGACCGCCCGACGCACCGATCTGGTCGCCGATCGCACCCGGGCGATCAACCGGCTGCGCGCCCAGCTGCTCGAATACTTCCCGGCCCTGGAGCGGGCCTTCGACTACAGCCACAGCAAGGCCGCCCTGATCCTTCTGTCGGGCTATCAAACTCCCGACGGGCTGCGCCGCGCCGGTGTCGCCCGACTGGAAGGCTGGCTGCGTAAACGCAAGGCCTACAACGCCGCTGCTGTGGCTGCCAGAGCGATCGAGGCCGCCGACGCCCAGCACACCACCGTCCGCGGACAACAGATCGCCGCCGCGATGGTCGCGCGGCTGGCCAAGGAGGTGATGGGCCTCGACACCGAAATCGGCGACACCGAAACGATGATCGAGGACCGATTTCGCCGCCACCGCCACGCCGAGATCATCCTGAGCATGCCCGGATTCGGTGTCGCGCTCGGCGCTGAATTCCTCGCCGCCACCGGCGGCGACATGACCGCCTTTGACAGCGTCGATCGCCTGGCCGGCGTGTCCGGGCTGGCCCCGGTACCGCGAGACTCCGGGCGCATCAGCGGCAACCTCAAACGACCCCGCCGCTACGACCGACGACTCCTGCGGGCCTGCTACCTGTCCGCACAAATCGCCATCCGCACCGACCCCGCCTCCCGGACCTACTACAACCGCAAGAGAACCGAAGGCAAAACCCACACCCAAGCCGTCATCGCCCTGGCCCGCCGACGCCTCAACGTCCTGTGGGCCATGCTCCGCGACCACGCCGCCTACCAACCCACGACTACAGCCGCGGCGGCTTGACAACGTCATTGAGAATCTCCTTCGATCTCGGTGAACTTGGCCGCGTAGCCGGCCAGGGCTTGTGTCCAGAACCGGTCCAGCTCGGTGCGCAACGCCTCGAGGCCGGTCGGATCGACCTGGTAGACGCGCCGGGTTCCGGCTGCGTGGTCGCGCACCAGACCCGCGCACTTGAGCACCTTGAGGTGCTGCGAAACCGCCGGCCTGCTAACCGGTAGCTCCCGGGCCAGTTCGCCCACGGCCGCCGGGCCGTGCGCAAGGCGCTCCATGATGGCCCGCCGCGTCCGGTCCGCCAGGGCGACCCAGGCGTCACCGTTCGCACCGGGTTGGTAAGTCACCACGAACGGTAAGTCTATACTTACTAACCACCGTCATCAAGGCCGAATCACGGCTCGTTTAGCTGCTGTTCGTGGAGCCATTACTCTGCACGGCAACGCGATTGATAATCTTGTCGCTGACCCCTAAAGGTTGGCGATCGAGATACCGGGGAGGAATCGGTCCTTATTTGTACCGACTTCCGCAATGAGCTTGCGAACGCTTTCGGCGAGCACGCCGCTTTTCGGCCTTTAGGCCGCCTCCTGGTCATGAATCAATATGGGCGCCAGGGCATTTAATTTCCCCGCTTCCCGGGCCGGTTGTCCGTTCTCACCGTCGGCTGAGTTAGCCGGGTTCGCCGAAGATACCTCGGTTGGACGGATCACCCTCTGGGACGGGTCCCCGGCCTGGTTGGTCACCCGGCATGCTGATGTCCGTGCCGTGCTGCGAGATTCGCGGTTCAGCTCCGCGGTCCACCACCCCGGCTTTCCCTGGATCAACGACGGCCTGAAGGCACAGTGCACCGTCGGCCCACCGCCGTTCGTCCGGCTCGACGGCCCAGAACACACTCGGGTACGTAACCTGCTGACCCGCCATTTCGCTCCACGCCGGGTAGAGGATTTACGACCACGCATCCAGCGGATGGTCGACGACTGCCTGGACCGGATGATCTCGCGCGGACCGCCCGCTGACCTTTGGCAGAGTTAGCTCTACCGTTGCCGTCGTTGGTCATCTGCGAGTTGCTTGGTGTCGACTACGACGACCATGAGTTCTTCCAGGAGCGAAGCGCGACACTACTGCAGACCTCCGGTGAATCAACGAGTCTCGCCCAAGCGCTCGACGAGCTCATCGGCTATCTGACCCAGTTGATCGAGCGCCGGCGCCGCGACCCCGACGACGGCATCGTCAGCCAGCTGGCCTCCGGCAGTGACCTCACCGACGCCGAAATCGCCATCACGAGTATGTTTCTGCTGATCGCCGGGCACGAGACAACCACCAATCAGTCCGCGAT
Source organism: uncultured Actinomycetota bacterium (assembly GCA_963712615.1). GTDB lineage: Bacteria > Actinomycetota > Actinomycetes > Mycobacteriales > Mycobacteriaceae > Mycobacterium. The sequence goes on along the minus strand of CAVQIO010000002.1, from coordinate 3,468,654 downwards.
TTCCGTGCTGGCTCTGTTGTGCAACCCCGAGCAGTTGTCGTTGCTACGCACCAACCCCGCATTGATCAAAGGCGCCGTGGACGAATTGTTGCGCTACGCCTCGATTGTGCACAGCGGAGCGCCCCGCGTTGCGACCGAAGACGTCACTGTCGGCGGCCGGCATATCGCGAGCGGCGAAGGCGTGCTTTGCGTGTTGGATACTGCCAATCACGACGAGCGCGCCTTCGCGGCACCTGAAAGGTTGGACGTGGCCCGCGAGGCGCGTTCGCATGTGGCCTTCGGCTTTGGCGTCCACCAATGTCTGGGCCAGTCCCTGGCCCGGGTGGAGTTGCAGGTGATCCTGGATACCCTGATCCGAAGGCTGCCCGGACTGCGGCTGGCCGTTCCCTTCGGTGAGCTCCCGATTCAACGAATCGGGAGCCGTCTACGGCCTCGAGGAACTCCCGGTCCAATGGTGAGGGTGAACACGGTTGTGGACCGGCGTCGCATATGCCGCGTGCACACCGATCAGCCGCGGCGCAGCGGCGCCGGATCCCACAAGCCGCTGCGGGTCGCCGTCCCCAGCTGGAGACGGGCGGGCTGGGCGTTGGGGTAGTAGGGCGTCAGGCGTTGCAGCGAGCCCCAATCGCGTGACCAGTCGTCCTTCAGGTAGGTGGCCATCGTGGTTGCCTTCACCAGCAATTCGGTGATACCCAGCGGGCCCCCGCCGTTGTTGTCCATCACCGGCGAGTTGGCCTCGGCGCCGAACCGGTCCGGCAGGATGCGCCATTTGGGTGTCTCGTCGACACCGTTTTGATGGCCGAACGGTCGCTGGCACGGGAATGCCAGACCCACCAGCCAGTCCAGGAACACCGGGTCTGCCGAGCCCACCACCTGCTGCAGCGTGTGCAACCGTGGAATCCGCGGCGGGGTCACCGCGATCCAGTGCTGCGGCGCCAGATCTTCGTCGTTGGCGATCAAGCGGACTTGGGTGGCGGTGTCGGGAATCAATGACAACGGCAGCCGCAAATTACGCCACGCCGGTGATGCGCCGACATCGAAGAGCTGGAACGACCCGCCGGGGTGCCCACTGGCCGCCTCGCCATCGGTGGCCCACTGCACCTGTACCTCGCGGGCGTCGAACCGGCCGGCCGCCGACACCACCAGCAGCGGCTCCGCCTTGTCGCGGGGCGGCAATCGGTACCAACCCGACCGCAGCATGGCCGGCACCTGGATGCCGGACCGCCAGCTGCCCAGCACCGGCGTGTGACCCGGATCAAGGTTGTAGGGCAGCTGGGCGCGGGAGCCGTTGATTCCCGGTGCGGCGCTGGTGCCGCCCTCGGTGCCGGCCTCGCTGGTAGTCGTCTTGCCGTCTTCGTTGATGAAACTGCGGTCGCCCGGACGCTCCATCACCGGGTCGGCGGAGATGTCGGCGGGAATTCCGTTGGGCGTGAAGGCTTCTGACAGGCCGGCACCCAGGGCGTCGCCCACCGACCCGGAAACCGGCGCCAGCGTGCCTGCGTTGGGATCCTGCTCCACCATGACGTCCTCGGCCAGGCCACAGGACTTGCCGGTGAGTGCCTCCAGGTTGGACCGCCCCACCGACCAGGCGGGGTACTGTCCGGCCATCGCCAGCGTCAGCGACACCACTTCGAATGTCACTAGCGCCCACGCCGCAATTGCCAACGGGGACTGAATGATTCCGGCCATCCGGGCCCCACGGCGAGTTTTAGGAGGGCCGTTCTCGGGGGCCATGAAGTGGAACCATGCCGATCCGAGCAGCACCACCACGGTCAGACCGAGCAGTGCAGTGGCAAACGCGTAGTGCCATTGCGGGAATGAATTCGACCACGGGACACCGAAGTTGGAGACATACCACCAGCCGTTGACGCTGGCGAACGACAACGCCACCAAGAACAGCACCGTCGCGGCGAACACGGTGCGGTTGCGGCGTGAGCGCATGGCCACACTCGTCACCGCGACCGCGGCCAACGCCCCCAGCGAGCCGGCCAGCCCGGCGAACACCCCGAAGTGGTGTGTCCATTTGGTCGGGGTGAACATCATCGCGAGGAACGAGATGATCGTAATGCCGAGAATGCGGCGGCTCGGTCCGGCGGCGGTGCCCGGAATTCTGCCCTTGCGCAACGACATTGCCACCGTGATGCCGAGCGCGAGAAGCAACGCCACCACCGCGAAGCGCCGGGCGACGGATCCGTCGGGGCTGGCCATGAACAGCCGCTCGTAGCGGATGTGCTCGTCGAACCAGCTGAGGCTGGGCCCGAGAGCACGCTTGAGCGCGGTCGCCTGCATTTCCCCGGCCAGGGTCTGGTCGCGGAAGATCAGGATCACCGTGACGGTGGCCGCGGCCACAATGGGCGCCAGCAGTGGCAGCGCACCGAACTGTCTAGATCTGCGGTGCATGATGGTCCGCAGCGGCCCGATCGCGACCAGCAGGGCGCCGATGGAGGCGATGCCGGTCGGCCCGGAGAATAGGGTCAGCGCGCCGATGATGCAGGCGATGGCCACCGGCAGCAGCCGGTTAGTGGCCACCGCCCGCTCCACCGAGCACCAGGTGAGCAGAATGCCGAGGGCGATGATCGGCTCGGGGCGCAACCCGTTGTCGAGCGGCAACCAGGTCGCCAGGAACAGTCCCGCGGCCGTCCACGCCGCCGCGCGGTTGGTCTTCACGGCGTGGCCCAGCCGGGGGATGACTTCGCGGCTGATCGCCCACCAACAGGTCAACGCCATCGCCAGTGTCGGCAGCCGCATCCAGATGCTGCTGGTGCTGACGTGCGCCCACAGTGCGAGCAGGTCGTAGTACCAGCCGAACGGCGCCTCGGGGGTGCCCAGCCAGCGGTAGTAGTTGGCCATGTACCCGGCGTGCTCGGACACCCGGGCCATGGTCAGGATGTAGCCGTCGTCGGAGGTGTTGGCCCCGACGAAGTGCCACCACACCAGCACGCCGATGACGAGCGCGTCGAGAGCGCCGATCGACCACCACCGCGACGGCAGGAAGCGGCGGTGCCGGGTGCCGTCGGCGGTGTCCAGGACGTGCAGCGCGATCAATGCGATGACGGTCAGCACTACGCCGAGGATCATCGCGGCCATTTTCAGCGGCGTGGGATTGCTGGTGTAGCGGGTGTCCACGGTCGCCGAGAAGCTCAGACCCGGCGGTGCCGGTCCGGTGAGGTCGGTGAACACCCCGACGATCTGCGGCCGGAAGTCGTAGCCGCTCTTCTCACCGCGCAGCGGCGAGCCGGGATGCTCCGCGTTGGGTCCCTGCGTCAGCCCGACGAATTCGGCGGTGATCCGGTCGGCGTGCGCGGTAAAGGTCACCCGCTGACACGCCGGGCTCAGGACCTGGCTCAACGGGGCGGTGACGACCGGGACGTTGCGCACCACCAGCACTAATTCGCCGTTGGCGCGCAGGATCAGCAGCCCACGGTCGACGGCTTTCGGGGCCTGCTTGGGCACCGTCGACAACAGCACCGTCTTGCTCGCGTTCTGGGGTCCGGCCAGCCCGGCGGCGGCCGGACACGGCACGCTCACGTTCAGCTCGGGGGCCACGTATCCGATCAGCGGCGCCTCGACGCTGTCGAATGTGCCGTTCTGCGGCCAGTTGAGCTGGGCGGTGGTTTGGGTGACCGGCAGCACGGGCGTGACGATCGCCAGCAGGGCTCCGAGCAGACCGGCGACGACGGCCACGACGCGTGCGATCCGGTACCTTGCGCCCGCGCCCTTCACGGACGTAGATGCTAGTTCTTCGGCCAACTCACGTGAGGTGTCGGTAGCCATCAGTGGCTTGCCGTCGGTTCGGCCACCGGCCTGCGGACGGCCAGCACGAATGGGCCGACGCTTTGCACGGCGAACCGGGGGTCGTCGAACAGCGCGGCCCGCAGCTCGACGGTGTAGCGACGAACGTTGGGCTGGTTGGGGTAGACGTCCTCGGCCAACCGCAGCGTGTAGTTGTTGTTGGCGCCACGGCGCATCAGGAACACCGTCGGCGCCGGCCAGGGGGACGTGTCCAGCGCGTGGATGAACTCGCCGGGGGATTTGAGCTGGGACCACTTCTTGATCTGGGTGGCCCGCAAATCGAACTGCGCCAGCGGATTGGCGTAGTGCGACGTCAATCCCTGAAAGCCCCAATACGGGTAGTAGGACAGGAAGCTGTAGTCGGCGGTCATCACCACCGTTTGATCCCGCGGCTTGCCGGTGACCGCCAGGATGGCGGCGTCGATGGTGGGGTAGAACTTCTCGGAGCTCGCCGGTCGCCGGTCACCGCGCTGGCCATGGCCGTCGGTGTCGGTGTAGGCGATGGCGAGATCGGGCCGCAGCACGTCGGGAATGTCCTGGCTGAACGCGACGGCGGCGACCACCCCGATCGCACCGGCCACCGGAACGACGGCGCGGCTGCGGTGCCTCAGCGCAACGGTGGCCTCGAGAAAGCCGAATACTCCGGCCGCGACCAGCAGCACGCTCAGCGTCGGCTGCAGCCGGAACGACAGCAGCGTCATGCGCGCCAGGGTGGCCAGCATCGACAGCAAGGACCACAGGTAGATGGCCAGCACGCCGATGGTCAGCGCGCCGGCGCGGACGGAGGAACGGGTGCGCACGACCAGCCATAGGGTGCCGATCATGCAGATCGTTCCCAGCAGCGAGAACTGCAGCATCGGGAAGGTCAGCTCGGCGCCGTCGGCGGGGAGGTAGTGCTGGGCGCTTCCGGTGTTGCTGATCGGGTGGCCGGCCGCCCGAACCAGGAACGGCAGCCACGTGGTTGCGCCAATGGCCGCCGCGATGACGGCGATGACGACGACTCGGCGCAACGGGTCGAGCGCGGCTTCCCACCCGGCCCGGCGCCAGCGTGCCAGCACGAGCACCAGCGCCATCAGCGCCATCGTGAACGCGGTGAAGCCGAACAGCAGGGTGTACCAGGTGGCCGTGAAGCCGAGGAACAACCCGGCGCCGATCACCGCGGCCCAGCCGGTTCTCGGCGCATCCTCCTCGCCGAGTGTGAAGCTAACGTCTCCCCCGCAAGCGGGAGGTGCCCCCAGTTCGGTCCCCAGTGCGCGCGCGCCGGCGCGCAACCCCGACCACGCCAGCACCAGCACCGGCGGCAGCAGCACGGTGATCATCGCCGCGTAGGGCTCCGGCGAGCTGTAGGCCAGCGTGACGGCCGCGGTCGCGGTCGTCACGATCAGCGCGTACTCGAACCGGATCATCCGCCACCACAGCACCAGCGCCACGGCGACCGCGATCGTGATCGAGGTGATCGCCCACGGCTTGTACATCTCCCACGCGGGCATCCCGGTCAGAGCCGCGGCGCGCCCGCCGATCCAGAACCACCCCGGCGGATAAAAGGACGGCAGTCCGAGGTAGGTCATGTCGTGCAGGGCGGGGCTGTCGGTGAGCCGGGTCAGGTATTCGGTGCGGAACTGCTGGTCCACGGAGATACCGAACAGATACAGCTTGGTCGCTCCCAGCGGCATGCCCAGTGTCACGACGGTGAACGCCGACACGAGCACCACCCCGCCCAGTTGGGCCGGCAACCGCCACCTGCCGTCGCGCCGCCACAGCCAGCCGACGCCGAGAAGCCCGACCAGGCAACCGACCTGGCCGACCGTGGTCAGCGCGTGTAGCTGGTTCGACGACGGAAAGGCCGGCCACTGGACCCGCGCGATGGCGATCAGGGATACCACCGAGACGATGACAGCCACTACCGCCGCCGCGAACATCTGGCCGAGGCTGGCCAGCGCGTTACGCATGATCAGATTGGCAGCTTGCGGAAGATGCTCCGCGGGATGTGTCGCAACACCATCATCACGTACCTGAATGCTGCTGGCGCCCAAACCAATTCCTTACCCTTTGCGGCCGCGGTCACCGCGAGGTTGGCAACGTACTCTTTGTCGACGGTGAGCGGCGCCTCCTTGACGTGCGCGCTCATCCGAGTACGTACTTGGCCGGGGCGGATCACCAGAACGCGAACGCCGTACTCGCGCAACGCCTCTGTTAATCCGAGGTAGAACCCGTCCAGACCGGCCTTGGTGGAGCCGTAGACGAAGTTGGACCGTCGCACTCGCTCGCCGGCGGCCGAACTCATCGCGATGATCTGGCCAAAGCCCTGGGCGCGCATCTTCTCACCCAGCAGCACACCCACCGAAACCGCTGCGGTGTAATTGATCTCGGCGGCAAGCACCGCCTTCTGCTGGTTCTGCCACAGCTCCTCGGCATCCCCGAGGATGCCGAACGCCACGATGGCCACGTCGACGTCTCCGTCGGCGAAGGCCGCATCGATCATCTTGGGGTGACTCTCAGGCTCGGTGGCTTCGAAGTCGATCAGCTCGACCGAACGCGCACCGGCGGCCTTCATCTGCGCCACCGCGCCGTCACGACCAGGGTCGCCGGGCATGGCGGCCAACACGATTCGCGCGTGCGCATTCTGCAGGTAGCGTTCGCAGATCGCCAGCCCGATCTCGGAAGTACCGCCCAGCACCAGGATCGTCTGCGGATTTCCTACGGCATCGAGCACCATTTAGAGCAGCTCCAAACGTCGGGCCATGTCGGAAGCGAAGACCCGTAGCGGGTCGACCTTGCGGCGCACGGCGATCCACTCGTCGATGCGGGGGTACATGGCATGAAAGGTTTCGGCGGTGGTACGGGAGTCCTTCGCGGTATAGACGCGACCGCCGAATTCCAGTACCCGGTGGTCGAGTTCGTTGAGGAACTCGTTGACCCCCGGCTTATTCGGGAAGTCCATCGCGACGTTCCAGCCGGCCATCGGGAAGCTCAGCGGTGCCCGGTTGCCCGGGCCGAAAAGCTTGAACACGTTCAGCGCCGAATAGTGGCCCCGCGTCTGGATCCAGCGGATGATGGCCTTGAATTCGTCCATCGCATCCGGTGGGACCAAGAACTGATGTTGAGCGAAACCCGTTGGCCCGTAAGAGTTATTCCAGCCACTGACCAGATCGAGCATGTGGTAGAACTGCGAAAGATTCATGATCTTGCCGGTGTAGGTCCCGCCCAGCCGGTAGTACACCTCACCGATCGCCATGAACGACAATTTGTTCATTGCGCTGACCGGAAAAACGTTCGGCACCGTCAACAGGTGCGGCGCATCGAATTTGAGCGGATTCTTGGCGAGCTTTTTCGGCAGTTGATCCAGCTTGGCCAGGCTGCCCCGGCTGACGGCGGCCCGGCCGAGCTTCGGTGACGGACTGATCAGGTCGAACCAGGCGCTGGAATAGGTGTAGTTGCTTTCGCTGCCGTCGAGGTGCACGGCGACTGTTTCGTCGAGGTCCTTGGTGGCGACGCCGTCCGCGATGAAGTACGCCGTCTCGGTGCGCGTCATCGCGATGGTGGCCCGCAAAACGATGCCGGTTAGGCCGTTGCCCCCGACGGTGGCCCAGAACAGCTCGGCGTCTGCGCTGTCGGGGCCGTCGGGAGTGATCGTGCGGATGGTGCCGTCGGCCATCAGCAGGTCCATCGACCGCACATGGCTGCCGAAGCTCCCCGCGCTGTGATGGTTCTTGCCGTGGATGTCGGAAGCGATCGCGCCGCCGACGGTGACCTGGCGGGTTCCCGGTAGCACCGGAACCCACAACCCGAACGGCAGCGCCGCCCTCATCAGTTGGTCCAGGCTGACGCCGGCGTCGACATCGACGAACCGGGTGTCTGCGCTGATCGAGTGGATGCGGTTGAGCCCGGTCATGTCGATCACCAGGCCGCCGCCGTTTTGCGCATTGTCCCCGTAGGACCGGCCCAGCCCGCGCGCGATCACGCCCCGACCGCCCGAGTCGGCCACCCGGGCCACTGCCTTGGCCATCACCTCGGGATCGCGGGTCGCAAGCACCTGGGCGACCGACGGCGCGGTGCGGCCAAAGCCCGTCAGCCGGATGGGGGTGGTCGGAAAGTCGGCGCTCAACATCGTCAAAGAGGGTACCGCTTGCGCGGTGGGGGTCAGTGGATACGGAAGATTACGACTCGCTGCACGATGAAGTTGATCACCGTGGCGGTGCCCTGGGCGATCACGAATGCGACGACGGCTGCCCACCCCGTGTAGTGCATCAACACCAGGCACAGGTGGTTCAGCCCGACCTGGACCGTGAAGGTGATGGCGTAGAGAACCATTACCGCGACGAACCGCGCGGTGCTCGGCGCGGCCTGGAAGGTCCACCGGCGGTTGATCAGGTAGGCGGTGATGGTGCCCACGACGAAACTGGTGGCCTTGGACAGGTCGACCTGCACGCCCAGGACCTTCCAGAGCACCATGTAGAGGCCGAAGTCGACGACGGCCGCCAGCCCGCCGGTCACGACGAAACGCGTGATCTGCGTGGTCAGATTCAGGCGCGGGCTCGGCGCCGCGGCCTCGGGCTCTGGGGGAAGCATTTGGGGGAGTTTAGCGGGGGCGGGTGCGACCCCAAGGCGGCTAACGGGGCAGCTTGACCGCGATCAGCTCGACCTGGCTTTCGCCCTGCGGCGTCAAGTAGGTGACCGTGTCGCCCGGTTTATGCCCGGCCAGAGCCACTCCCAGCGGACTGTGGGCGGTCAACGTCTCGGCCTCGCGGCCGACCGGGGTCTCTTCGACGGTGGAGATCACGTGCATGGTGACCACCTCCCCGTCCGAGAACTTCAGCGTCACCTCGGTACCGCCGGGCAGCGCATCGTCTTCGTCTGAGTGCGAGGGCCCGGTGCGGAGCCTTCGGTCCAACTCATTGATCTTGTCGGCGAGGACAACCAATTCGTCGGCCCGCTGTATCGCCTCAGCCGCGTCGCCGTGATCGCCGATCATGCCGCGGTCGTTTTTGACCTCGGCCTCGAGGAGTTCGCGCCGCTGCCGTAGCCGGTCCAGCTCAGCGGCGAGGTTCTCCCGCGCCGCATCCGCCACTGATTGGGCCTTTTTAGTCACGTCCGTCGACCTTCCGCAGCAGGTATACGACTTGTTGTTGCATGCGCCCGTCGGTTTTGCCAATTATTCATTCATACGCCTGCAAAAGCGCGAGCTCGTTTTTTCTGGGGTCGAGTCCCGGCGCTCTGGCGGCGCGTGAGCCAGCCATGCGCGGCGCGACATCCGCGGTCGCGCTGATGGGCCCTTGCGGTTCCGGTACCTGATGCACTGTTTATATGAGTTTTACGTGAGAAGGGTCACATTCGCGCTAGTATCTGCGCTGAAGAATTCGGGGTGAGAGAGCAGTCCTCATGGACTATGCGTTGCTGCCGCCGGAGGTTAACTCCGGGTTGATGTATGTGGGTCCTGGCGCGGCCCGCTGTTGGCGGCCGCGGCGGCGTGGGATGCCGTGGGCGCCCAGCTGGAATCGGCGGCCGTGGGCTATTCCTCGTCGCTGACGGCGTTGACGGGTCTGTCGTGGTTTGGGCCGTCGTCGATGGCGATGTCCGCTGCGGCGGCCCCGTATGTGGCATGGCTGCAGGCCGCCGCTGCCCAGGCGGGGGTGACTGCCGCGCAGGATTACGCGGCGGCGGCCTATGAGGCCGCGTATTTGATGACGGTGCCGCCGCCGGTGATTGCGGCGAATCGGGCGCAGTTGATGGCGTTGATCGCCACGAACTTCTTTGGCCAGAACGGCGCGGCGATTGCGGCGACTGAGGCCCACTACATGGCGATGTGGGCCCAAGATGCGGTCGCGATGTATGGCTATGCCGTTGATGCCGCCGCGGCGAGCGCCTTGGAGTCGTTTGGCGAGCCGCCGCAGACCGCCAATCCGGCGGGCCAGAACGCTCAGAGCGGAGCGGTGGCGCAGAGCGCCGCGAATACCGTTGGCGCGCAGACCCAGTCGGTGGTTCAGCAGCAGCTGACCTCGATCGCGACCCAGCAGCTGGGCATGCCTGCTGTCACCCAGCAACTCGGCATGCCCGTCGCATCACAGCAGTCGGTCACGCCTGCCGCGACAACTCCGCAGTCGGTCACGCCTGTCGCCTCCCCGCAGTCGGTGACGCCGACGGCGACCTCGCCGCAGTCGGCCGCCGCCTCCGAGCCCACCGTCACCGTCAACGGCGTCACCTACATTGACCCCGAACTGCCGTCGACGATCTCTAACGGCCAAACCATCACCATCGGGTCCGGCTTTGACTACACCGTCCCCGTCGGCGGAACCGAGGTGCAAAGCGGCGGCGCCATTGTCGTCCAGCACGGTGGCCTGCTCACCGTCGACAACGCGCTGACCGTTGACGCCGGGGGCTCGGTGATCGACCAGGGCGGCCTTACCGTCACCAACACCGTGTCGGATAGCGGCAGCCTGACCGTCAGCGCCGGGGGAACGCTGACCGATTCCGGCCTAGTGACGGTCGCGCACACCGGCACGCAGACCGTGGGCACGACCGGTACTAACACCGGCGCCCTGACCGTGACCGGTGGTGGCACCTTGTCCGACGGTGGGACGGTCATAGTCAACAGCGGCGGCACCCGTACTCACGGTCAGCGATGCCAGCATTACCGGTGACACCGGCGGCCTCACGGTGAACGGCCCCGCCTCCTTGTCCGACGCGGGCACGATCACCGTCAACGCCGGCGGCACCCTCACCGACAGCGGCACCCTCACCGACAACGGCACCTTTACCGTCAACGCCGGCGGCACCCTCAACGCCGGCGGCACCCTCACCGACCCCGGCACCCTCAACGTCAATGGTGCCCTGTCGCACGAACGTGTCGCCGCGGCGGGGGCCGCGATCTGCGTCGGCCCGGATGCGTTCAGCGCCGATGCGGTAGGCCGGGCCGTTGCCGAGGTGCTGGAACAGGGCGGTTACCGGGCCGCGGCCCGCAGAATCGCGTGCCAGATCGCGGCGATGCCCTCGGCCGACGAGGTCGCCGCTCTGCTGGCGTCCTGGATCGGTGCGGGCTAGACCCAGTAGGGCACCCGGGCGCGGTATTGCCGCATCGCGAGCGCGGCCAGCACCCAGCCGACGACGGTCAGCACCAGCACCACCGCCCAGTGCCGCAGCTCCTGGTGGGCGCCCAGCAACGGCGCGCGCACGATATCGAGATAGTGCAGCAGTGGGTTGAGTTCGACGATGCTCGACCAGCGCCCTGCCCCCTGCTGTCGCAACGTGTCGTCGTTCCAGATGATCGGCGTCATGAAGAACAGCAGCTGCACGATCGAAAACAGCAGCGGGCCGATGTCGCGGTAGCGGGTCGCCAAGATGCCGAAGCACAGTGACACCCAGATGCAGTTGAGCACGATCAGCCCCAGCGCCGGAATGACCGACAGATCGGCCCATGACCACGGTTTGGGAAAGATGATCGCGACGACGAGATAGATGACGATGTTGTGCCCGAACAGGATCATCTGCCGCCACACCAGCCGGTAGACGTGCACGCTCAACGGCGTCGGCAATTGTTTGATCAGTCCCTCGTTGGCGACGAACACGTCGGCGCCTTCCAGGATGGCGGCGTTGATCAGGTTCCAGATGATCAGCCCGAGCGTGACATAGGGCAGGTGCACCGACAGGTCGAGGTGAAACAGCTTCGAATACAGGCCGCCCATCGCGACGGCGGTGGTTCCGGTCGCGATGGTGATCCAGAACGGGCCTAGCACCGAGCGGCGGTAACGCTGCTTGATGTCCTGCCAGCCCAGGTGCAGCCACAGCTCGCGGCGGCGAAATCCGGCGACCAGGTCACCCCGTGCCCGGGTAAAAGTTCGCGACTGTGCGGCGGCGTCGACGAATGTCATGTGCGCCACTCCTCCTCATCGCTTCGCTCTGCATCGTCGCCGGCGCGTGTCACGGGGCTCCTCCAGGCTTGCCGAATTGCTCACGACGTCCCAAGCGGCGCAACCGGATCCAGTCCAGCAGGCCGTTGGGGTCGCGTCGGGATATCAGGAAGAACCATCCGAACCGGAGCCACTCCTGGACCAGCAGCTTACGCAGACCCGGTTGCGACAACAGGTAGCCGCGATTGCGATAGGTGTAGAACCGCTTGGTGGGGTTGTCGGGATACTGGGTGTGCATGCGGCCACCCAGAATCGGCCGGAACTCGTCGGATCCGCAGGGATGCAGGTAGATCGTGTCCAGGCAGGTTCCGAACGGCAGGCCGGAGCGGACCAGCCGGCGGTGCAATTCCACCTCGTCGCCGCGGATGAACAGCCGCAAGTCCGGCACACCGATCGAATCCAGGGTGGACGCCCGGAACAACGCGCCGTTGAACAGCGACGCGATCCCGCCCAACAGGTCCTGCCCGGTTTCGGTACGCAATTCGCTTGCCCGCCTACGCCATACCAGGCCACGCCGCAATGGGAACGCCAGTAGTTCGGGGTCGTCCATGTTGCACACCATCGGCGACACCTCGGCCAGGCCGTACTTCTCGGCGCAAGCCAGCAGCGTGGCCAGCACCCCGGAGTCCTGCGGGCGACCGTCGTCGTCGGCCAGCCACACCCAATCGGCCCCCTGCGCCAGTGCGTGCAGCATTCCGAGTGCGAAACCGCCTGCGCCGCCGAGGTTTCGGTGCGATGCCAAGTAGGTGGTCGAGATCGGCTGGGCGGCAACCAGATCGCGGATCCGGCTATCGGAGCCACCGTCGTTGTCGACGACGATCAGGTGATCGGGCAACCGGGTCTGCGCGCTGAGCATGTCCAGCGACTTCGCGAGTTCTTGCGCGCGCCGGTGGGTGACCACGACGGCGACGATGGATTCACTCATCCCCGGAAGCGCTTTGCGCCAGGGGTTTTTCGGCGTCGAGCTGGCCGGTCTCTTCCAGCACCTCGCGGACGTGCCGCGCGGCGTCGGCACCCTCGTAGGCGCGCACCACGTCTTCGATGCCGCCGGTCTGGCGGATGACTCCGTGGTCGATCCACATCGCGGTCTTGCACAGCCGAGCCAGGAATTCGTTGGAATGGCTGGCGAAAACCAGGATTCCGGAGCGCTCCACCAGGCCCTGCAACCGCGACTGGGCCTTCTTCAGGAAGTCGGCGTCGACGGCGCCGATGCCCTCGTCGAGCAGCAGGATCTCGGGGTCGATGCTGGTGACCACACCCATCGCCAGCCGGACCCGCATCCCGGTGGAATACGTGCGCAGCGGCATCGACAGGTAGTCCCCGAGTTCGGTGAACTCGGCGATCTCGTCGACCTTGGCCAGCATCTGTTTTCGGGTCTGCCCCAGGAACAGGCCGCGGATGATGATGTTCTCGTAGCCGGAGATTTCGGGGTCCATTCCGACGCCGAGGTCGAACACCGGCGCGACCCGGCCGGTGACCTTCGCCCAGCCCCGGGTGGGTTCGTAGATGCCCGAAAGTAGGCGCAGCAGAGTCGATTTCCCGGCGCCGTTATGGCCGACCAGGCCGACCCGGTCGCCCAGATCAAGCGACATGGTGATGTCGCGCAACGCCTCGACGACGACGACGTTGGAGTTGTTGCGCCCGATCGTGCCGCCCGCCTTGCCCAGGAAGGCTTTCTTCAGCGAGCGCGACTTGGCGTCGAAGATGGGAAATTCCACCCACGCATTGCTGGTCTCGATATGCGGACCGCGAGGACCAGACACTGACACCTTCTCTTACAGGTACTGCCCGGTGCCCGAGCCCGGTCCGTGGCCCGGCCGCCCGATGCCGGGGGGCAAGGCTCCCTGGCGCATCTGTTCGAGCTGCCCACGGGCGGCCATCTGCTGGGCGAACAGTGCGGTCTGGATGCCGTGGAACAGCCCCTCGAGCCAGCCGACGAGCTGGGCCTGTGCGATGCGCAGCTCGGCGTCCGACGGCTCGGCGTCCTCGTCGAACGGCAAGGTGAGGCGATCGAGCTCCTCGCGCAATTCCGGGGCCAGACCCTCCTCGAGCTCCCGGATGCTGGTCGCGTGGATCTCGCGCAGTCGCTTGCGGCTGGCGTCGTCCAGCGGTGCGGCCCGCACCTCTTCGAGCAATTGCTTGATCATGGTGCCGATGCGCATCACCTTGGCGGGCTGCTCGACCAGATCGGTCAGCGACCGTTCGTCGGAGTCCTCGTCATCGACCGCCGCGCGAATCGCCATGATCCGCGGATCGACGCCGCCGATGATCTCGACACCGTCGTCGTCTGGGTCGTTACTCAATCCCGTCACCGTCCTCTAATGCATCTAAGGGCGTGGCCCTGCGGCTTTTCCGCGCCATTCGTAGATCTTGGCGCCGCCGTTGTCGTAGATCAGTGCCCACGACTTCGATTTCTCCAGCGAGACTAGCCCGTCCGGCACGGCGAACCCCCGAACCGTGGGCGTGCTGGTGTAGATGTAGCGAATATTGAGCGCTTTGATCGCCTCAACCACCTTGGGATCGGAATCGCCGCGGCGGGCGTAGGCCCAGATGATGTAGCGCTCCGGGCCGGGTCCGGTTTGCTGGGGATAGTCGTAGTGGGTCCACAGCGGATGTAGGTCGGCCACCGCATACATCCAGGCGGTGCCGTCGGTGTTGGCGTCGGCGATCAGGGTGTTGTGTGCGCCCGGCAGTTTCGACAAATAGGCCATGGCCATCAGGTCGCGCTGATCGATCATCACCGAGTCGTATTTGTCGCCGAACAGCACCAGGTGCCGATAGAGGTAGTGCCGCGCGGTGAACACGGTTGTCAGCACCAGCAGGACAGCGGTCGCCGATACCCAGATCGGTGCCGGAAGCTCTTTGAACCGGCCGGTGATGCGTTTGGCGGCGGCGACCACGAGCACGACCGCGCCGAACATCGCGACGGCTGCCATCGGTGTCACCAGCATGGTCACCACGGACGTGAGCCGTCGCGGATCGTTGTAGAAGAACGTGCTGAGCCCTTCGATGGCGGCGCCGAGCGGGTTGTGAAACGGTGCGCCCGAATATATGGTCGCCAGGGTCAGCACCAGCCACACCGCCACCGGCCACCAGATGCGCTTGTAGAGCAGATACGCCATGCCGAGGTAGACCAGCGCAACCAGGCCGTACTGGGTCGGGAAATCGTTGAGGTGGCGGGTGTGCAGCAGCAGCGCATCGACAACGCCCTGCTTGACGCTCTTGAAGCTGGGGAACGCATGCCCGGCGATGATGTCGGCCTGCTTGAGCACGCCGATGAACTGTGGCGCCAGGATCAGCGCGGTGGGCACCGCCGTGGCGGCCAGAATTCCGACGTCGGCGAGCCGGCCCCGCACCGGATGCCACAACGCATCCAGCAGCCACCAGGCCAACAGGAACAAGATGACGATGAAGCCACCGGTCAGGTGCACCGACAGCACGCCCACCAACGCCAGCACGGCTATCGGGATGCGGGCGCGGTGCCGCAACGTCGAGGTGATCAAGACAAACGTCGGGATCGCGACCCCATAGGCGGCCAGGTTGGGCATCGCGGCCACGCCGAACTCGACGTAGGGCACCGAGGTGAACGACGCCGACAGCGCGGCCGCGGTGGCCGCCACGCCCGCGGTACGCCACACGGTCGTCACCGGTCGCAGCAGCTGCCAGCTGAGCATGGCCGCGCTGGTGGGGAAGAGCCAGACCGACGCCGCCACCGAGCTCAACGTGTAGGCGGTCGTCGGGGCCGCCCCGGTGAGCTGGCACTGCACCGCGACCAGCGCATGGAACACCGATGGGTAAAACAGCCCCTGGTGGGTCTCGACGTTGCGCAGCTCGCCCATGTGGGTCGAGGACGCCTGGCCGGTGTCGAGGATGTAGCGCACCTCGTTGGCGTGCCATACCGCATCCCAGGTGCTCGGGACGGACTGCCAGTGGGTGAGGCCGCGATAAGCCGCCCACATGATCAGCAGCGTGCCGAGCAGCACACCGGACGCGACCGCCAGCGCGGGCCAGCCACCGATGCCGCGCGCCTCGGCGCTGAGGTCGCGATAACGGGCGAGCAGTACCTGCAAAGCCGTCATCACCACACACACGACGGCCAGCGCGGCAAGCGCAGTCCAACCGTTCCAAGGGATTCCGAGCGCACCGAACGGAAGGATCGCCAGCGCGACCACGCCGTAGGTCAGCGCCGGGCCAACCGCGACCGCGATTGGCCACGTCAGCTGGGCGATACGCGCGACGATTGTCCCCGGGGCGATCAGCAAAAACAGTGCGATCAGCGTTCCGAACCAGAGCCCCACTCGACTAGTATGGCTGGCCGGGTGACCTGGCTCGGGAAGCCACCGTCTGGCGGGAACGGCTTGGACCTTTCTAGGCACCCCTACCGTCACAATTTCGCGGAGTAGCGGAAGCTCTAAGGTGGCTGGCATGGCTTATGACGTCGCCCGGGTGCGCGGACTGCATCCGTCTCTGGGTGACGGATGGGTGCACTTCGACGCGCCGACCGGGATGCTGATTCCCGATTCCGTTGCGACCACGGTCTCCACGGCGTTCCGCAGATCCGGTGCGACCACCGTGGGTACGCACCCGTCGGCGCAGCGCAGCGCCGCCGTGCTGGATGCGGCCCGGGCGGCGGTGGCGGATCTTTTCAACGCCGACCCGGCGGGCATCGTGCTGGGTGCCGACCGCGCGATCCTGCTGTCCTCGCTGGCCGAAGCATCATCTTCGCGGGCCGGCCTGGGGTATGAGGTGATCGTCAGCCGGTTGGACGACGAGGCGAACATCGCCCCATGGCTGCGGGCGGCACACCGCTATGGCGCCAAGGTGAAGTGGGCCGAGGTCGACATCGAGAACGGTGAGCTGCCGACGTGGCAGTGGGAGAGCCTGATCGGGAAATCGACGCGGCTGGTGGCGCTCACCTCGGCGTCGGGAACGCTGGGCACCGTCACCGATCTGCGGGCGATGACCAAGCTGGTGCACGACGTCGGCGGCGTGGTGGTCGTCGACCACTCCGCGGCCGCGCCCTACCGGCTGCTCGACGTCAAAGAAACCGACGTCGATGTGGTAGCGGTGAACGCGACGGGGTGGGGCGGCCCGCCGATCGGCGCGATCGTGTTTCGCGATCCGGCGCTGATCAACACGTTCAGCTCGGTCTCAACCGACCCCAACGCCACCGGCCCGGTGCGCCTCGAGCTGGGCGCGCATCAGTTCGGTCTGCTGGCCGGTGCCGTAGCCAGCATCGAATACCTTGCGGCATTGGATGAATCGGCTCGCGGCAGCCGGCGCGAGCGGCTTTCGGTGTCGATGCAATCCGTTGCCTCGTATCTGAACCGGATCTTCGACTACCTGATGGTCTCGTTGCGGTCGTTGCCGTTGACGATGCTGATCGGTCGCCCGGAGGTGCGGATACCGGTCGTCAGCTTCGCGCTGCAGGGTGTGCCCGCCGAGCGGGTCGTGCAGCGCTTGGCGGACAACGGAATCCTCGCGATCTCCAACCAGAATTCGCGCGTGCTCGATGCGCTGGGCGCCAACGAGGTTGGCGGCGCGGTGACCGTCGGGCTGGCGCATTACTCGACGATGGCCGAAGTCGATCAGCTGGTGCGTGCGCTGGCGTCGTTAGGCTGATCCGCTCCGCTCGCCTCGCGCTCCGGCTCGAGTGTGCGCTCAGGGCGATGGCTGTGCGCTCAGGGCGCAGACACGCCGAGCAATGCCGCCCACCGCGCACCCTGAAATCCCTGAGCGCACACCGAAAGTTTTGAACGCACACTCGCAAACGGTTAGACGGCCAGCACGATCTTTCCGTGTACTTCACCCGACACCAGCTTCTGGTGGGCCTGCGCCGCCTGCTGAATTGGCATGTGCGCGCCGATGATCGGCCGGACCCGACCGTCGGCAATCATCGGCCACACCGACGCCGTCACCGCTGCCACGATCTCGCCCTTGCTGTTCGGGCCGGTCACCGGGCGGGCGCGCAGCGTGGTGCCGATGACGCTTGCTCGCTTGGGCAACAGCTTGCCGATGTTGAGCTCGGCCTTCAGTCCGCCCTGCATCCCGATGATCACCAGCTGGCCGTCGGTGGCCAGGGCGTCGAGATTGCGGTCCAGATAGGAGGCACCCATGATGTCGAAGATCACGTCGGCGCCACCGGCCTCGCGCACCCGCTCGACGAAATCCTCGTCGCGATAGTTGATGGTGATCTCGGCGCCCAGGTCGCGGCAGGTGTCCAGCTTGGCCGCCGAACCGGCAGTGACCGCCACCCGGGCGCCCAATGCGCGCGCGATCTGAATCGCGTGGGTGCCGATGCCGCTGGCCCCGCCGTGCATCAGCAGCAGCTGGCCCTCGCTCAGGTGAGCGGTCAGCACCAGATTCGACCAGACCGTGCACGCCACCTCGGGCAGTCCGGCGGCGTCCTGCAGGTCGACAGCGCCGGGAATGGGCAGGACCTGAGCGGCGGGAACCGCGACGTATTCGGCGTATCCGCCACCAGCCAACAACGCGCAAACATCTTGTCCGACAGTCCATTCCGTGACGCCGGAGCCCGCTTCGGCGACGACGCCGGACACCTCCATGCCGATGATGTCGCTGGCTCCCGGCGGTGGCAGATACTTACCGGCGGCCTGCAGCACGTCGGCACGGTTGACACCGGCCGCGGCGACTTTGATCAGTACCTCGCCGGGACCGGCGGAGACATCGGGGACCTCTTGCCAGACGAGTTGGTCGGAAGATTCGGCGACGATTGCGCGCATGCCCGCCACCGTACTACCGGGAATAGGCGGCCTCGGCGACAAGGCGGTCACCGCTACCCTTATCAGCGGTGGCGTGGCAGAGCGGCCTAATGCACTCGCCTTGAAAGCGAGAGTCGGCTAACACCGACCGGGGGTTCAAATCCCTCCGCCACCGCAGGTCAGAAGGGGTTTCGGCGTCGGATCCGAGCGAAGTACCGCGGCGATACCGTCCGCCGGGGCAAGCCGCTCATCGGTGCGGACCAGCGATGCTCCACCGGATATCGCCAACATCGGCAATACCTCGTCGGCGCGCAGCGTCTTGGCGCAAGCGGCGTCCTGTTCCGACAGTGAGCGGCAATTCGGAGCAACAGTGGTCAGGCCCGCGTCGGCGACCACGGTGGCGTCATCGATGTCGCCGATGATCATGGTGTCGACCGTTCCCTGGCGCAGCGCCGAGCACACGGCGTCGAGCCCTTCGGCAGCCAGCCCGGAGCGCCGGCCGATTTCGGCAGTGAAGCGCTCCGTTGCGTTGTCCATCACGCTGAGCCGTTGCCGCACCAGCAGGGTGTCGATGGCCCGTTGAATCTCCACGAAGTCGTATCCGCCACGCCGAGCGGCGAGTGGGAGTGCCACCGCCCGTCTACGGAGCCTGTCGGGCAGCGCCGCCAGCAAATCCGCTCGCAAACTCGCGTCGCCCACCACGAACATCGTGTCGTGCGAATCGTGATCTGCGAGTTCGCTGACCCGGTCGGCAACGACGCGCGTCGTCAGCTCGCCGTATTCGAAGGCTTCGACTCCGGGCGTCTCACTCGCGCCGCCACGGCCGGCTTTGACCGTCTCCGAACTCCGGGTGTGATCGGCGTGGCTGGTGATCAGGGCACCACTCGTGTCGACCACCACCAGCAGATAGTGCGGGCGCTCGAAGCCGTATTCGAGGATCGGAACGATGTAGGGCAACTCGGACACCCGTACGACAGGCTCGGCGGCAGGCCAGAGCATGTGCTCGTTGAGTAGTACACCGGTGGCACCCGCAACCACCGCGCGCCCACCGCGGCCGATCGGCAGACGCGCGTGATTGACGGCGTGCTGGATTGCGGCGGTAACCGAATCATCGGCTCCCAGCTGCTTGAGCTGATCGTGCAAGGCCGGCCAGGTGAGGTCGATCTGAGCACCCGTCTCGTCGGCGTCATCCAAGTCCGCGAAATACACCGAGGCGAACGGCCCCGGCGTACCCAGCAGTGGACGAAACCGGCCGGTATTCATAGCGCTTAGGTTGCCCGTCGCACTGAGAGACAAAACACGTTTAGGCGCGGCCACCCATCGCCGGAGGCGTCAACCCGTCGGGATCTGCGCGGCGATGGTGTTCATCAACGCGGTGTAGCGGCGCAGTTCTGGATCCCGGCCGGGCTTGCCGCTGCTGATCAGACCGGCGGAAAGGTTGCGTTCGGGGTCGGCCCACATCGCGATGTTGCTCAGCCCGAGATTGCCGAATGCGGCCGGTGCGTTGTGCCCGAACGGTCCCCATCGGTTCGTGCCGAGGATGAAACCCGTGCCCCAGCGGGCCGGCATCAGACCCACCGCGAAATCCGGCCGTAAGCGCCGGGATTCGGCGACTGCGCCCCGCAACGTTTCCGCCTGCAGTACCCGCACACCATCGAGTTCGCCGTAGCGGCGCCAGATTTCGGCGAAACGCGACATCTCGTTGGCGGTTGAGACGGTGTTCGATGACGGGACCACCGTGGTCAGATACCCCTTGGTGTTCGTGTAGGGGATCATCTCGTGCACGGTTCCGCCGATCGCCTTGCGGAAGATCTGCGCGATCATGGGCGGCAACGGCCTGCCGGTGGCATGACTCGGCGCGACGAGTGGGACGTCTTGTTTGTCGACGCCGAAGTTGGTCCACCGGAACGCCAGCGGGTCGAGGATCTCGGTGGCGAGAATCTCGCGGATGTCTTTACCGGCGGCCGCGTAGACGATCTCGCGCATCAGCGGCCCCCAGGTCAGCGCGTGGTAGATGTGCACCAGCCCCGGCCGGTACAGCGGTCGCAGCTTGGCGAGCTGTTCCTGCGCGTACTCGTGGTCGTCGGCCCGTTTCAGGTCCGGCTTGGGCCCCGTCGCAAACGGGACACCCGCGCTGTGGGTCAGCACATGCCGGATCGTGGTGCGGTCCTTGCCGTGGCTGGTGTAGCTGGGCAGGTAGTCGCAGACGCGATCGTCGAGGGAGAAGACCCCGCGTTCGGCGAGCATGTGCACCACGGTCGCGGTGGTGCCCTTGGACGCCGAGTACACACAGAACGGCGTATCGGTCGTGACGGCGATCTTTTCGGCGTCGGGGGCATCGGTGGGTGCATTGCCCCAGCCGTGGCCGATGGCGCGGTTGAGCACGACGCGGCCGCGGTGCCGGATGCACAACTGGATCGCCGGGTGCATGCCCGCCTGGTACCAGTGGCGTGCGGCCTGCCAGATTCGTTCGGCGGCAGCGCTGTCGATCTCGGAGCGGTCCTCGTCGCCGATCGTGGTGACGGAGTCCAGGTCGACCGGCACGCGGATCTTGCCGTCTTGAGTAGCGTCCCCCACCCGAACGAGCGTACGTGGCGGCAAATTACTCGCCGGTGAACTGCGGCGGACGCTTGGCGAACGTCGCCTGGATGCCTTCGGTCAGATCTTTGGACGGCAGGAACGCCGAATTCCAGGCGGCGACATAGCGCAGGCTCTCCGACACCGCCGCAATGCGCTGCTGGTCGAGCACGTCCTTGACGCCGTGGACGGCCAGCGGCGGGTTCGCCGCGATCTCGGTGGCGGTGGCGTGGGCCGCGGTCAGCGTCTTGTCTGCATCTGCGTACACGTCGTTGACCAGGCCGATTTTCTCGGCGCGGGCCGCATCGATGTCCTTACCGGTCAAGGCGAGTTCGCGCAGATGGCCGTCGTTCAGGATCAGCGGCAGCCGGGCGAGGCTGCCGACGTCGGCGACGATTGCCAATCGCACCTCGCGCACCGAGAACTTAGCGTCGGCGCTGGCATAGCGAATGTCCACCGCGGAGATCAGGTCGACGCCGCCGCCGATGCACCAGCCGTGCACCGCGGCGATGGTGGGGGTGCGGCAGTCGGCGACGGCGGTGATGGCGCCCTGCATGCGTCTGAGCTCAGCGTGGAAGTCGGCGCGCGGGCGAGCGAGTGCGCCGTCGGCCATCAACGGGGCGAACGTTCCCCCCATCGCGGGCAGATCCAAGCCGTAGCTGAAGTTCTTGCCCGATCCGGTGATGACGATGGCACGCACGTCGCGGTCGGCGTCGAGCGACGCGAATACGTCCGGCAGCTCCGACCAGAAGGCGGGCCCCATCGCGTTGCCTTTACCCGGTCCGATCAGCGTCACCTGGGCAACCTGGTCTTTGGTCTCGACGGTGACGGATTCGTATGTATCGCCCATATCGAGACCGTAGCGTGGGAATATGCCTCGTGATTTGCGACCCGGACCAGATTCTCCGCCGGCCGACGAGCTGCAGGGCGCCGAAGACACACTCGCGGTGCTGCAGCACGTCCTGCACACGATCGCCGGCGACGACATGTCCCGACAGACCCCATGCGTGGACTACGACGTGACCCGGTTGACCGAGCATCTGCTGAAATCGATCACCGGTATCGGCGGCATGGCGGGTGCGGAGTTCCCAGACCGCGACCCAGGCGATTCAGTGGAACGGCAGATCATCGGCGCGGCCCGGCCGGCGTTGGATGCGTGGCACCATCGCCGCCTGGAGGGCAACGTGCCATTCGGCAAGGGTGAGATGGCCGCCAAGGCGGCGTGCGGCATCTTTTCGATCGAATTCCTGGTGCACGCTTAGGATTACGCGGAAGCCGTGGGACGCGACGTCGACGCCCCGGAACCGCTGGCCGAGTATGTGCTGGACTTGGCGCACAACACCATCCGGCCGGAATTTCGCGGCGCCGCCGGGTTCGACGACCCGGTCGACGTGCCCGCGGATGCAAGCGCCTTGGTTCAGCTCGTCGCGTTCACCGGCCGCAACCCGGCTGGCTAGGCGCTCGCCACTTCGGGTGTGCACTCAAGACTTTCAGTGTGCATCCATGGCGGGATTTCCGCGGATCTCCCGCCCTGAGCACACGCCCGAAACCGCCAGCGCACGCTCGAGGCCCGGGAGCTACATCCGTTCCAGATAGAAGTAGAAGTACCGGCCGCCGTCCAGTACGCCCTTGCCGTTCATGATGCCCATCACGGTGTCGTCATCGACGGTCTTGAAGTGATTGTGCACGGGCTGGCCGTCGTAGACCATCGTGGCGGTGACTTCGCCGCGGAAGCTCTCCAGCCACAGACTGGCCTCGCCCTTGCCCATCTCCTTGTTGGAGAACTTGTTTCCGTCGGGGTCGAGGCACACCAGCGGCTGGGCGTCGTGGGCGGTCGTGAAGGTCTTGCCGAACCAACCGGCCTTCTCCAGCCGGCCGTTCATCTTGTGGCCGGTGACGAACTCGCCGCCCTTCCACTCACCCAGCATGCCGTCGATCGTCGCCGGCTCAACGCTGGCCCAGAAATCGTCGAGCTCGGCGTCATCGATCTGGCCGCTGCGTTCCTTGAACTCATCGAACTTCTTGCGGGCAAGGCTCATTCGTCGGACCCCGGGTGATCCAGTCTCGGGCAAATGTCAGCAGTGCATCGTTTTCTTTCGGTGCGCCGATGGAGACACGCACCCCGTCGGCGCCGTACGGCCGAACCACGATCCCCGCCTCGGCGGCCTGCGTGACGAAATCCTGCGTGCGGTGCCCCAACGGCAACCAGACGAAGTTGGCCTGCGACGGCGGCAAGGTGAACCCGGCGTCCCGCAACTCGGCGCTCACCCGGGCGCGCGCGGCAACCAGGGCGTCGGTGCGTGCCAACAACTCGTCGGCGGCGTCCAGAGACGCGATGGCGGCGGCCTGCGAGATGTTCGTCACGGAGAACGGCACGAAGACCTGGTCCAAAGCGGTGATCAACTTCGGGGGACCGACCGCATAGCCGACGCGCAGGCCCGCCAGCCCGTACGCCTTCGAAAAGGTGCGCAGCACAACAACATTGCTGCGAGTGCGGACCAGTCCCAAACTGTCGGGCAACATGCCGTCGCGGATGTATTCGACGTAGGCCTCGTCGATGGCGATCACGATGTGCGGCGGAACAGCCTCGACGAAGCGGGTCAGCGCGTCCGGGTCGACGACCGTGGAGGTCGGGTTGTTGGGGTTGCAGACGAAGATCAGCCGGGTGTGTTCGGTGATCGCGGCAAGCATCGCGTAGAGGTCCAAGGTGTGGTCGGTCAGCGGCACTTTGATGGCCGTCGCTCCGGCGACCTGGACCTGCGCCGGGTAGAGCTCGAAGCTGCGCCAGCCGAAGATCACCTCGTCGCCGGCCGAGGCGGTGATCTGAACCAGCTGCTGGCACAGGCTGACCGAGCCGGCGCCGACGGCGATGTGCTCGGGATCGAAACCCGAACCCAGATGCTTGGCCAGCGCCGCTTTGAGCTCGGCGCAGCCGTTGTCGGGGTAGCGGTTGATGATGTCGGTGGCTCGCTCGATGGCAGCGCGAACACTGGGCAGCGGGCCGAACACCGTCTCGTTGCTGGCCAGTTTCATCGAACCCGGCACTGTCTTGCCGGGAACATAAACTGGCAGCCCGGCCAGCTCTGGCCGTAGGCGGGCAGTCATTTCGACAGCATATGTCGCCGCTGTGTACGCTATGCCTCCGGCGGTTCAGGGACGCCCGCACTGTGTCGGGTACCCTCAGGAAGTCCAAAAGGGAGGCGTGCCAGAGCGGCCGAATGGGACTCACTGCTAATGAGTTGTCCCCTTACCGGGGACCGGAGGTTCAAATCCTCTCGCCTCCGCCAATGGATATAACTGAACACAGGCGCCCGTAGCTCAACGGATAGAGCATCTGACTACGGATCAGAAGGTTGGGAGTTCGAATCTCTTCGGGCGCACTTATCACCAGCACAGACGGTTTCAGGCACCCGGTTGACACGCCCGGAATCCGCCACTTTCCCGCCACTTTCAGCTGACACATTCACCGCCCGCATATTCCTCTAGCGCGGCGCGTACATCAGGGCCGCGGGTATGCCGCTGCAAGTAGTGGGCTTCGGTGGTTGCCAGCTTCGCGTGGGACAGCTGCTGCTGCGCCAGCTCGGCGCCGAGCGCATCCCGGACAACCGTGGCCACCGTGCGCCGGAAGCTGTGCGGGGTGACCCAAGTCAGATGCTCAGGTAGTGCGGCCCGCAGCGATCGCCGCATGTTCGCCAGCGACATCCAGCCGCCCTCGCGATTGGCGAACACTGGACCCGGACCGTCCGACTCGGCGGCCAGCGCCAGGAGAGCATCGACGCCGAACCGGGGGAGCACCACAGTGTGCGGGGGAGCATCGCCCTTGCGTGCGTCCTGACGATGCAATGGCATCCCGGAGATACGGCCGTGGTCGATCAGCGTCGCGTCGATCGTCGCCGTAGGCGGATCGGCAGAGAGGTCGACATCCGACCAGCGCAGCGCCAGGACTTCATTCGGTCGGCCACCCGTAGCCGCGAGCAGATCAACGAAGGCGGGCAGCAGACGGCCGGGATGCGGACCCGGCCCTGTTCGCCCTGCATAGGCTTTCACCGCGGCGCGGATCTCGACGAACTCGGCCGGCGTCGCCGCCCTGGCGGGTTTCCGCGTTGTCCGTACAGTCTTGGCTTCCCTGATCGGGTTTACCGGCAGCACGTCGAACCGCACCGCGAGTGAGAACATGCCCGCCAGGATCATCCGGAGGCGCCTCGCTTGCGTCGTGCGGCCCATCTCCTGCAAATAGGCGTTCGCGCGGCTTGTCGGCAGCTCAGTCACCCGCAGCGCGCCGAGCTGGGCAGCGCCGTGCGTCTGCCACACAGCCCGATAGGCGTCGGCGGTCTGTGGCCGTATCGCATCCTCGGCGCCCTTCGCCATTACCCACAGTTCGAACAACTCCGCCAGCGTTGTCTTAACGGTCACAGCTTGAGCAGACAGCGGCGACCGGCGCTCGGACAGTTCGCGGTGTAGCTCGCGGCGGGCATCCTCGATCGACTTGCCACTAGACCGCTCTACCCGGCGGCGCTGCCCGTCGCTGTCGCGGACATGCGTCGACGCGTAAAATCGGCCGCCCCTGGCCCGCTCGGTGATCCGGCCATGATCCCCCGGCCGCAACCGCTCCCTAGGCATCTGTGAGTACCCCGCCAAGATCGGAAATCCGCGTGTTGAGCTTCGCGAGTCGCAGCCTGGCGGCCTTCAACGCCGCCTGGTAAGCCTCGCGTGTCTCCGGGTCGGGCTCTGTCGACGCTGGGGTAATCAGTCGCGCGATCTCTTGATTCGCCGCCCACTGCTCACGTGCTGCGTTGACCAACAGTGAGAGAGGCGGCTGCGCACCGGGGTCCGCAATCGACGGCCCCATGCCGGCGGCCCACAGATAACCAACCAGGCTTGAACCGGGCGTGTTCGGGATGATATCCACCTGTCCGGCTGGCAGATCAGGGAACACCAAGCCCAACGGCGGAACATCAAGTGCCGCAGCCAAAATCAGCAACTCCGGGACACTCAACACGCTTCCACGATGCCCGGAGTCAAGCTTCGATATCACCCCGGCCGGAATCCGATAGCCAAGATCGTACGTCCGGTCACTCAGCCACGCCGCCGACTTGGTGCCGCGCACCTTTTTGACGGTCGCGCCGATGCGCTTTACCACCGCAGCCTGCCACGTCAAAGGCTTGGCCGGCTTGGCCGGTTTGGTCTGAGTTTTCCCCACGTGCCGAATATATCACGTTCGCTGGCTCCCGTGGAATACCGTGCTATCGTTTTTCCAGACAAGCAGGATCAGCGCGCAGATCCAGATCACTGGGAAAAACGAAGGGAAACCAACATGACCGAAATGGTGGCAGAACTGGAAAAACGCCTGTTCAGCGTAGAAAACATCATGCAAATGTGCGGCCTAGGCCGGACAAAGGTCTACCAAGAGATGGACTCTGCACGCCTGCGGTCCGTGAAAATCGGCCGACGACGCATGGTGACCGCAGCCGCACTCGACGAATTCATTGCACTACTGGAAGCCGAAGCGGGCGCATGAGATTCGGCGACGGGACCGCCGCAGGATGTGCGACACGGTTCTACTCGAAGGTCGACACGAGCGCCGGTCCCGATGGCTGCTGGCCTTGGACCGCAGGCAAGCGTGACGGGTACGGCAGCTTTTGGCTCAACGGCAGGGACTGGCCCGCTCATCGGATCGCCTACTGGTTAGCGACCGGCGACGACCTCGACGGCGCGCTGATAGACCACCGCTGCCGCAATAAGGGTTGCGTTCATGCCGCGCACCTGCGCCCAGCCACGCACGGCGAGAACAACCAGAACTTAGACGCGCGCGGCTGGGGACAGTCAGGCATCCGCGGCGTCTACCAGTGGGGCAACCGATGGAAAGCGGAGCTGACGGTTAACCACCGCCGCATGTATCTCGGGATGTTCGTCACCCCTGAGCTGGCCGCTGCGGCGGTCTCGGCCAAACGCCGTGAGCTGATGCCGTTCTCAGAAATTGATCGGCTACCGCAATCCGCCGAGGCGACCGCGAGCCCATGAGAAACGGCAGCCGTACAGCGCCGACAAGCTGACCGGCGCTCCCACCGACAACTTTCCCAACCAGAACAGGGCGAACATGCCATGAACCCGAAAAAAGAGAAACGCCCGGATGCCGGTCCGGACGTTTCCAGTGAGATCCGCACCCCAGCGAGACCCGTGGCTAAGTCTAGGGCACGCTGATGACGGATTTTCCTAAGCTGGCGTGGCTTTCGGCCGTGCGCCGTAAAACTCAGATACCGATCGCGCGTCGCATGGTGATCGAGCACATAGGCGATACCGCCGACCGCTACGGCCTGAAGGCTTGGCGCTCAACGGAAACGGTCTGCGCCGAGCTTGGGGTGTCCGAAGCGACAGTCAAGCGCGCACGCGGGGACGCCGCCAAGTATCAGTTCTGGGTTGTCACGAGAAAGGCGAAGCCCGGCCCAGGGAACGCTGCCGAGTATCGGCTACTGCCACCTGCCCTCGACGCGGCGCCCGCGGAGACCGACGACGAACCCGACATAGATCGGGTCACCAGTGACCCCAACTACCCACCATGCCCCGACATAGATCGGGTCACCAGTGACCCTATTTCCGAGATAAATGGGGGCACCGATGCACCTATATCGGAGATAGATCGGGTCACCAGTGCACCGAGATCGGGTCACCAGTGCACCGAGATCGGGTCACCAGTGACCACCCCTTCGGGTATCTCTTCGGGTTTAGCTTCGGGTAAAGCAAAAACCCCCCCTACCCCCCAGCCCGAAACCGCCAACGTCTACGACGGGGATGGACAAAACCCCATCGCGGATGACATCCCTTCGGACGAACCACCTCACGACATCGAGGAGACCGGACCCGACCCCGAGGACGAGCGTCACGTTGCCGAGGCCGATCGGTACGAACCGCATCCCGGAGATAACCTGCCCGCCCGCAGAACCAACGGAGCGGAGTTAGCGCGCCAGCGGTTCGCCGCGATCCCAGCCGGATCAGTCGACGCCTGCAGGATCGCCGAATCATTCAGCTGCTGGCTTCCCGAGCCGATCGAACGCAAAGAACTCGCCAAGATCGCCACCGAGATCGACAGCTGCCTCAAGTCGAACATCTCGCCGAACGCGATCGCCGAAGGTCTCAAACTCTGGCAGGCATCCGACTCGTGGGCGCCGACGCAAATCCCCGCATTCGTGCGCAAAGCCAACAAACGGCCGCAGCCGACAGTCGGCAAGCCCACCGAGAAAGCGAACGGAATCGGCGATGCAGGCGCAGAACTCCTCGCAGAAATGGAAGCTAGCCGATGAACGCCGTAGTCGACGCCAGCCCCGAAACGGTCCAAGCCGTCATCAAGGCAATGCAGCTCGCGGCAATCCTCGACGACCGCGTTGCCAAACCCGACAAAGCCCGCATCGCAGGCTGGTCAGAGCAGATCCACCGTCACAAGCTGACCGAGGCCGATCTCCTCGACGCCGTGCAGGCGTTCTACGACGCACCCAACGACCGTGCCATCGGTGTCGGTGACCTGATCGGGCACGGCCGCGCAGCCCGTAAGGACCGCTTCGAACGACAGACCCTCGAAGAGATCGAAGCGCACCGCGATGCAGTTGACGCCCGCCTGCCACTGGCAGACGACGACGAGATCCGCCCGGCCGCCATACCCGCCACGGGAGCCCGCGCGGAAGTGATGGCAGCGATGCGCGGGCACTCCGCGTCCCGCAGACCGCTCAAGGTGCCGTGTTCCTGGTGCCGGGCCGCGATCGGCCGCCCGTGCACCGCAGTCGGTACCGGGCAGCCGCTGCGCGCAGACCCGCCTTACCACTCCGCGCGACTCGACGCACTCGAAGCCGCACCCTCCGACACGGCGCCGAGCACCAGGGCGCCAGGCCCGGAACACGTCGGGTCCGTGCTCCAAGACCTTGCGGACCAATCCACCAAGCGACGACAGGAGAACCACCGATGATCGCCGGTGAAGGCAACCCGACAGGCATCACGAACTACAACATCGAAGCGTGGGCGCGACTGCCCGAATGGCAAGCACTTTCGCAGGCACTCAACGCAGTAGCCCTCGCGGCCGGCCGCAAGCAGATCGGCAACCAGGACGACCTCGCCGCAGCTGTCGGGCACAGTGGCCGACCGCGATCGGAAGTAGGCCCGGGCCCGGATGGGTCACCGCAAATCCGCACGTGGCCAACTGGTGTCGGGGAAGGCCCATTCATGGCGCTGTCGTTCGCCGACTTCGACGCCTGGATCGCCACTGTCGCTGAGGCGCGCGCCGACTGGGCGGCGTCGCGACTGTCGGGCGAACTTCCCTCCGCGCACCTCGGCAGGACGGTGGCCGGCGCATGAGACTTCATTGGTCCGCACACATCATTACCGCATTCGGCATCGTCGGCTCGGCGCTCTATTTCAGCAACCCGGCCAACGCCAGCCCGCAGCCCGACCCGATCGTCGCCAACTATGCGTTCGCGATAGAAGACGTCGTGTGCTCTGGTCTCGCCCATGATCCAACGATCGGCGAGGTTGACATCATCGTTCGGTCGGCTCTGATCGCACTGCCTCTGACGCCGTCGCAGGACGGTGAGGCGATCGCTATGGCAGTCGGTGATGGTTGCCCGAAATACCTGCCGTTACTTATCTCTGCGGCCCGCGCGCACGGTGTCGGCGCGAACGGGGGCACCAACGCGTGAGTATGCCGGGGATGCAAATCCTTGTTCATCGAGACCTTAATGCCAAGGCTGCGCGGTCGATCACGTCGCGCATTCAGTCGGCAATGAGTGACGTGATGGTTCTGGTTGCTAAGGCGTACGTCGGGCGTGTGTGGATTGCCCTGGGCTACGAATCATGGCCGGAGTACATCAAAGGCGAATTTGACCACGCCCCACTGCATTTGCCCCGCGACGAACGCAAAGCCGTTGCGGCACTGCTACGCGGACAGGGCATGTCAACTAGGGCCATCGGAGCAGCCACCGGAACCAGTCACGAGACGGTTGCGCAGGACATCGCAGCTGTCAGAAATCTGACACCTGAATCTGACTCCGAGGTAGTCGACGCCGAGATAGTCGAGCAGGATCTGCCGCCACTTCCCGCCAACTACATGGACGCGCTGATCCGAAACTCAACGCCCCTAGCCGAGGTCGCAGCAGAACTGGGTGTCGACCTGATGCCAGAGCCGAAGCACATAACAGGGCTCGACGGCAAAAAGTATGCGCCAGCTGCGCAGAGGCAAACCCCCGCGCAGCCAGCACCACCACAGAAAACCACCACATGCCCAACATGCGGCGGAACAGGAAAGGTAACGCAATGAAAACCGTACACGGAATCAAAGTCGATGAAATCACCTACGCAGAACCAGGCAACAACCTTCCTGTGTGGGTTAAGCAGGCGGCGGCAACGCGCGGCTACGGCGACTCAATGCAGTCGCTCTCCCTGTTCGTAACCGAGGGAGACATCGAGGCCGCATTCGACTGCGCCGCCCAGGGCAATGGCTCATCCTGCGTCATGGCGCAGGCAGGCCAGCGAATCGGGGCTAAGGCGGTCTACTTCTATCGAAGCCGTGGCCGCAATGGTCCGCGGCGACCAGCTGCGCGACGACTGCGCCGACTGCGCCGACACCACCGAACACGAGCCGCAGAGCGTCGTCGTTGAACCCGGCTGGGCCACAAGCAGGTACACCTGCCCGGCCGGACACGAGTGGATCGCCGGCCACGCACTACCCGTCACCGTCACACCCAACCCCACCATCGAACGGACGAACTCATGACCGCGGCCACCACCGACGCCCAGCCGGACACCATCCGATCGGCGAGCCGCGACGCACTCGCGCGGGCGAGATACGGCGGACTAATCAACCCCGCCACCAAACGGCGCACCCGACGCTGGAACGCCGATGTCATCGAAGGCCGAAACGACGAGAACGGCGAACTGTGGGCAATCCGGTTCCGGTGCCCAATGTGTCGGGGCTTCCATTGGAATCGGTTTTACTCCTGGAACCCGGACGTAGGGGTTGCTCACTGCGGCGCCCCGGCCGCCACCGTGGCGCTCCGCTGGGCCGGCGAGGTGCAACAGCCCGACACGCAGCACGTCGAAATCAACCCGATGCCAACCCCCGGTGAACGCTTCCAGTCGGTCGTCGAACTCGAAGCCACGATAAACGTTGGCCGCGACCTGTCACGTGCGACAAATGTCGCACCTGGCAAAAATTTGCCACCTGACGCGCTGACCGAACGCCCCGCCAACGCCCCCAGCCCGGCCCTGCTCGCCGCAATGGCAGCCAAAACAAAGACCACACCATGACCGAAATGACCGGCATCCTCTCAATTCGCTGCCCCGCTTGCGGCACGCACCACATCCTCGACGCCCGCGAACGAAACATCACCTGCCATTGCGCACACATGATCAGGCGCAGTGACTACCAGACACAGCCCAACGAAACGGAGAACGCGAAATGACCACCAACGACGACGAATCCACACCCACCCGTTCTTCAGGTGATGCATTTGCATCACCTGAGAGGTCCCGGCTTACCGTCGCCTGGTCGACTCCGGTGGCTGCGCACAGCGCCGATCCGATCGTGCAAGTTGCAGCCGCGAGGGCCGCCAGAATGGTGATCCTCTCGCTACAACCCGCCAGCCCCGAACGCGACGAAAAACTCGCCGCGCTAATGGAGAACGTGCTCGACGCAGACAGGATGGCCATCGCCTACACCTTCGGGGCCGTCCTGTCCTACGCCGTTGAGGGGCTAACCGAGGCCCACGGAAGCCGCCAGGGCGCGGCCGATCTGATGACTACCGCGATGATGGCGGCGTTCGAGTCGCTAGCCGAAGACGGCGGCACCCCATGACCGCAGCCATCGCCCCGCCCGACGTCCACTACGGCGGCCAATACCTCAGTGACCGTGCAGCCCGAATGATGATCGTCGCTGTCGACGCCCTCGCCGCCAAAGTCATTCGCGAAGGCGGCTGCCTAAACCCCGAGCTTGTCGGAATCAGAAACTCAATGGCCCGTGGACTGACTCGCGCAGACATTCGCGTAGACGCGAGCACCGAAGTGGGTTCGGTGCCATCGGCTTTAGCGTTGAACACGAACGCGGTCGTCGACCCGACAGCCGCAGCGAAACAGCTAGGCATCACCACCGATGCAGTCCGCTGGGCATGCCGAAAAGGCCGGCTCGACGCGACCAAGCAAAACGGGTGCTGGTGGATCACAACAGCATCCATCGAGCAGTACGCGAAAGGGAACCAGTGACAACCCCGCCAACCTACGACCCGACAACGGGTTTCGTGCCCCGATACCGTGCAATGTGGCCGTTGGTGCTGGTGAAGGCCAGAAACGGCAACATCGACTACCACTATTTGGGCGATAATCCGCTGATCGAATGGCTGTCACCCGAGCAGGAAAAGGATTTCCTCGAGCGTGGCGCAGTCGAGCGAATCGATACCCCAGACGCCGAACCCGAACCAGATCCAGACACCATCAACGCGGCCATCCAATCTTGCATTGACGTGATGGATTTGCTCGGCCTTCCAGCCGACTGCGGCAACCCGACAGCCCGCCTCGCACTCCGCAACGCCCGGCACGCATTCAGCAACGACACGGTTGCCGATGCCGTCCGCACCCGCAAAAACCAGCCCACGAAAGGGAACTGAATATGACCACGAACGCGAACCAGATCACCGCTGCCCGCGCAGTAGACGCCGCCATCCGCGAACGCAAAATCGCCGCATCCGGTCGCGCACAATGGATCTCGACGTATGAGGCCAACCCGGCAGGCGCGAAGACCATTCTGGCGTCCCTCGTGCCACTCCCAGCCTTTATCAACAGCCCCAGCGACGACTACCGCACCCACGCAACCGCATCGGCTGAGGACGCAGAGCTGGCGGCCTTGTACGCGGCAGTCACCGGCCAGCCACTCGAAGCCGCACGCACCGAACCGCGCACCGTCGCAGCATCGGCCGCAGCCGCACGTCCAGCTCCGCGCCCGGTCAGCATCACCCCGCCGCGCCCTCCGGTATCAGCCTCGGGCTACGGGGAGATCGCGGTGCAGCCCGGCGCCGACGCCGAAAACGAGGCGTTCTACCAAGAAGTTGCCTGGCGGCTCGGCGGCGCAGTCCGCGGCAACATGGCCCCGCCAGCGTCCGTAACCCAAATCAGAGGTTTCGAGGACCCCGACGCAATTCGCATCGAGATGAACCCCGACGGGACAGGCAGATGGGTCAACCCCAAGCGGGATCGCATGGACCAGCAGATGCGCGAGCAATCCCTAGTCGACCAGGCGCGCAAGGCAGCCCAGGTCGAAGCCGACCGCGAAAAGCTCAAAGACATGGGGATGCTCTAACCCCACAGAACCTCCGCAACCGTTCGGGTCGGAAGCGGAAGGAACCCGGCCGGCCGCCGAACCCCAGCACCTCGGCAAGCCGACGCTACCGAGGCACGGCGGACCGGCCGGAACCAACCAAGGAGGGATGACGACATGACCCACAACGCAGCGGACCAACTCGACGACGCCAAACGCGCACGCAAGATCGCCCTCCAACAGCAAGCCCGAGCAGCCGCCCAAGCCCAAGCCAACCGCGACCGCTCAACAGACCCCAGACTCCTATGACCCAAAAACAACTTCTCAGTTTTGAGGCTGTACGTAAAAATCCGTCCGGGTTAGAGCGTCGCCATGCATGGGGTACGACCCAAGAATTTGCCGGGTGGGGGGTATGTGCAGTTCGGAGGGTTTCCGCAGGTTTGCGGATGACACCCCCAGATGGAACTCCCGATGGAACTCCCGATAGACACTCTCTGGCAGACAGTCCCGCAGTTGTCGCGCGGCCAGCAGCACTGCAGCCAGCGCAGGCACTCCCTGCCCAGCTGTACGGCGTGCCCATGCAACCACCCCCGGCAGTGGGCATCACAGCGCACAGCGCCACCGATGGCCATGGCAGCACACCAGCGCACAGCGGTAGCACCATAGGTGGCTGCCCACTGCACCACACGCCGTGCGCTACACGTCGTCGTTGCGTCGCTCATCTAGCCCGCCTCGTCAACGCCAGCACGCCAGCCCAAGCCGCCCACATGACGGCAGCTGGACGGGATGGTGACCTGTGAGCACACACCCCAGCACCGGCGCCACTGCCCGGCATGACGCGACCACGGACGCCACGGGTGCGCCGGCCAGGATGACACCCCCGGTACTGGCGGACTCCGGCCGTAGTGGACACCGCAACGACAGTCACGCCAACCAACACGCGCCCACACTCGGCATGCGCAACGACAGCGCACCATCCACACGCCAGCTGCCTACCGCTGCAGTGGACACCGCGAACAACCATCCATGCGCGGCTACCATCCGCGACTGCAGCACGGCGCGGCTCGATCACAGCGGCCAGCAGCAACATGCCGGCCATCTCGCCAGCAACCAGCGTGCCCTGCGCGATGCCACAAACACACTGCTCACGGGCCTTGCCACATACAACGCGGGGGTGTCAGGCGCACCCCGAACGCAACCCGGTCTAGCAAACACCGAAACACCCTCTGACCAGGCCATACCACCCCACCCGCCAACATTCTGGAGGGGGTGCCTCATGGTAAGGCGACCCTTACCCCCTGGCGCTCCCCCCTCCGACCTGCACAAATGTCTTTTTGGGGGTCTGCCGCACCCTCGGTTGGTGGCTGTTTTTGGTCCCGGTTTGTGTTGTGTGGCAACGGTTTTCGGGTGTTTTAGCAAACGTTTCTGGATGGTTTTGGATCGGGTTTGTCGTTGGTTTTCGGCCGCTTCGGTGCTTGGGCTGGTGCCGGTCTCGGCGGTGCTGTTTTTGGTGGTCGCGGAAAGGTTTCCGCACGGCGCGGTCGGCTCGTCTCGAATTTTGTTCAGCAAATGCTCGGCCAGCGTGTTGGGCGTCGTTATTTGGAGGCAATCATGCAGTTAGTAGCTATGGCTCGGCTGTCGTGGAAAGTGTCGTCGTATCGGAAGCCGTCTGATAGTCGGCCGGTGGTCAAGTTGCGTGTGATTGGGCCTCGTGGTGAGGCCATGTTGGGGCTGTCGATGTCGCCGGATGAGGCTGTGGAGTTGGCGGCAGATTTGGTTGACGCGGCTGCGGCGGCTAACGAGTTGGTTGGGTCGAGGCGGTCTGTCGATGGTGCGCAGGCCGCTCTGATTCGCGTTGACGCGAACGATCCGGGCCTATGTGTGCATCCCGAATAGCGTTGTTGCTGTGTTGATCACCACGGCTGCCGACGGGCAGCCCACGAGAGCGGAGCGGTTACCTTGAGCGTCTACCTAGATGTTGAGGCGAGGCTTGAACGGGGCGCGCTGAGTGCGACTGCCCGAGAGCTGACTACCACATTCGGGAAGCTGGGCGACGAGATCTCGCACGGGTTCGGCGGGAAGATGTCCAAGGCGCTTTCGGCGTTCGATGGCACTTCAGCACGGGCTGAGATGGACGCTCTTGCTGCGTCTTGGACGCGGGCTGCTGATGCTGAGGCTGATGCGGCTGCGCGGATGACGACTGCGGCGCGCGCGGTGGAGAGTGCGCAGGCTCGGGCCGCTGCGATGATCGATAAGTATGGCGAGGCGAATTACCGTGCTGTCGCTGCGACGAACGCGCTGGCGGACGCTGAGGCTCGGGCGGCGCTAGCCAACCGTGGGCACACTGACGCGCTGGTGGCCAATGAGGCTGCGCATCGGGCACACACTGATGCGACCGTGGCCAGCGGTGCGGCTGTGGGCGGTCTTAGCAAGGCTAATGCGCTTGGCGCTGCGTCGCTTGTGACATACACCGCCATCATGGTGGACACCACGAAAAAGGCGGGCGATTTTCAGCAGTCGCAGCAACGCCTGGTGTCGTCGGCGGGCGAGTCCGCGCAGAACCTGAAGACCGTTTCGGATGGCATCCTGGATTTGGCCGGCAAGGTCGGCTATTCGGCTCAGGAACTGTCCAACGGCATGTATACCGTCGAGAAGGCCGGGTATCGCGGCGCTGACGGTATCAAGGTATTGACTTCTGCTGCGCAGTTGGCGAAGGCCGAGAACGCGGACCTGGGCACAGTTTTGAACGGTCTAACCACGTCGATGCACGATTTCGGATACAGCCAAGATCAGGCCGCTACGGTGGCGTCGAAGATGAATACTGCTGTCGGGCTTGGCAAGACGAACCTGCAGGAATTCTCCGGCGCGCTGCACGCTGTGGAGCCGATCGCAGCTGCCGCGCACATCAGCCTTGAAGATGTTTACGGTTCGTTGGCGCAGATCACGCAGTCGGGCACGTCGGCCGAGCAGGGCGCGCAGAATATGTCGCACTCAATCTCGCAGCTGATCAAGCCGTCTCAGCAGATGCGCGAAGAGATGGGGCAGCTCGGTATCGACTCCCGCGACGTTTCGGAGCACCTGGGGCAGCGCGGTTACGCGGGTACGGTGCAATACCTTTCGGACACGATCCGGCAGCACATGAATCCGGCTGGGCAGGTTGTCATTGACACCATGTTTAAGTCGCAGCAGGCTACCGATTCGGCTAACACCATGTTCAAGGCGCTACCCCCGCAGGCGCAGGCTGTCGGGCAGGCGATCATGAATAACTCGGAGGCTTACAAGCAGTTCCGTAAGGATCGCGGCGGCCTAACCGTGGAACAGGCGAACGAACTTGAGCAGTGGTATGCGATCGAAAAGAAGATCGACGGCTTCTCTAACACGCTGAAAACCGGGCAGGGTGACGTCCAGCAGTACGAGCAGGCGCTTGCTTTGATGATTGGCGGCCAGGATTCTCTGAAGACCGTTTTGCAGCTCGTCGGTGAAAACACTGATTCGACGAACGACAAAATCAAGCAGATCAAAGACACGACCGCCGATGCCGATGGAACCGTTAAGGGTTTCCACGAATCGCAGGAAACGCTTAACGCGAAGATGGCAGACGCGAAGGCTGCGTTCGGTGCTGCGGCTATCGAGATCGGTTCCGCGTTCATCCCGGCGATGACCGAAGCCGCGAATGTGGCCAAGACTGTCGGCGATTTCATGGCCAAGCATCCGGCGATCATGCACGAGGTGATTGACACGCTGGGGCTGCTCGGCGGGGCGTGGTTGGGCTTTAAGGCGCTGAACATTGTGGGCAGCATTCTGACGCCGATCGTTGGCGGTTTGGGTGCGGTCACGGCGGCCGAGACAGAGGCTACGACTGCGGCGGGCGGCTTGGGTGGGGCACTGAAGGGGCTTGCCGGGCCGGTGGCTATCGGTGCGGCTGTCGGTTTGCCCCTCGCTAACGCGACTCTGCACAGCGACCCTGTCCGTAATTCGATGGCCTCGAATCCGTTGGGCGACAACCCGGTAAGCCGGTGGATTAACCGGAACACACCCGGTTTCCTCGGCGGTGATGTTGTCGACGCTGATGGCCGTGTTACCCCATCCCACGCCAACGGTGGCCCGTTGAATGCGCCCGGCCCGAAGGGTAAGGACTCGGCGCTGTTCTGGGGTGCCAGCGGCGAGCATGTCCTGACCGCAGACGACGTTGACGCGATGGGCGGCCATGCTGGGGTTCACCAGTTCCGCAACGCTTTGCACCGTGCCGTTGGTGGCGCGGTCGGCCCGGATGTGTCGGCCGCGGAGTCGATGGCCGGCACCCCGTACAGCCAGGCGAACCGTAATGACTGCTCGGGCATGGTTGGCCGTGTTGTCGAGTCTGCTACGGGGATTGGTGGCGGGCTGCCGACGACGCAGAACATGGGTCAGTTCCTGCAGGCGCACGGTTTCCAGCCGGGTATCGGCGGCCCCGGAACTATCTCGGTTGGCTGGTACAACCACGGTTCCGGCGCGAACGACGGCCATACCGCGATGACCCTCAGCGATGGTGAGAACGCCGAATCGGGTGGCTCGCACGGCAATTTCTTGATCGGCGGCGGTGCGGCGGGTGCGAGTTCGTCGCAGTTCGATCACCAC
The DNA here is from genome assembly GCA_963712615.1 of uncultured Actinomycetota bacterium. GTDB lineage: Bacteria > Actinomycetota > Actinomycetes > Mycobacteriales > Mycobacteriaceae > Mycobacterium. The sequence continues at coordinate 3,430,756 of CAVQIO010000002.1, read as the reverse complement.
ATGTTCCTTCCGAACATCTATGGCGAGGGTGAAGGCGGCAGCGGCGGCGGTTTCGGTGGCGGCAGCCGGGGCGGGGGCGGCGGAATGGGCGGCTTCGGGAGCGGGGGCGGCGTCCCGGCCGGGTCCACCGCTGGGCGCGGGCCGGGCGGCGAGGCCGGCTACTACACGCCCAACCCGGAGAAGGTCACGCACGCTCAGGAACAGCTGCGGCACCTCGACGCCGAGATAGCGACCGCCGAAGAACGCAAAGCGCACCTCAAATCCGATGCCACGCAGGCGCAAAAGGATCGCCTCGACGAAGAAATCCGGCACCTCAAAGCCGAGCGGGCAGAGGATGAGGGTCGGCTGCAGAAAGCGCAACAGGGCGACTTCCACAAGTCGAGCGGCGGCCGGGGTGGCGGAAAGTCTGGTGATCCGTTCCTGCCCGTGGCGCTCGACGACAAGTTCGGTTTGGATAAGGGCTTGCCGGGTGTCACGACTTGGCTGGTCGGCTGGCTCGAGGATCTGGTACTCGGCCCGATGGAAACCAAGGCTATGGCTGACATGAACGGCGGCGGCGGCGAACCCGGTAGCGAAGCTGGACGGCCGGGCGGCGGTTTGGGCAGTCCCGGCGGCGGCTTCGGAATCGGCGGCAATGGTGTCCCCGGCGGCGCCAGCACTGCCGGTGATCTCGGCCGGGACTCCGGTGCCCCCAGCAGTACCGGCGGCGGCTACAGCGGCGGCGGTGGCAGCCCGGCGGGCAGCTCGGGCGGGAGCGAATCAGGCTCAGGATCGGACAGTCTTAACGGCCGGCTGCGGTGGGGCGGCGGAAAATGGCGCGGCAGCCCCGGCCCGATACCCGGAATGGACATGGTTTCCGCTCCCGGCGGGCAGCGCCGCGACCAGAACTTCTACAAGCTTTGGCAGTCCGGCGTTATCGACGCAGACGGCAACACCATCGTTAACAGCGGCATGCCTCCGGGTCTGCAGCAGACACTCTCGGGCGCCAGCCGGGGCGGTCAGTTCCCGGTCAGTGAGCCGCCACCGCTCGGCACTTCGGCGCTTCCCGGACTGTTGTTGCCGGGCACCCCGCCAGATACCAGCCTGTTGGCGCCTACGGGTGGCCCCGGCACGCGCGGAGATATCACTGGCGGCCGACCGTTCGGCCCTACGTCGGGTGCGCTTCCGCAGCAGCTGACACCACCGCTAGCCGCTCAGCATCACAGCAAGGGCGGCCCGTCAGGTACCGACACGATCCCGTCCTGGTTGTCGCCTGACGAGTTCGTAGAGCAAAAGTCGGCTGTCGACAAGTACGGCATGGGCTTTATGGACGCGATCAACCGGGGCGATATTGACCCGGCGTCGGTGCAGTACCACGAGCCCGGCGGCCCGACCACGCCCCCGCCTCCGGCGCCTGCGCCTGCGTTACCTCCTGCCGGCCCGCAGAACTTGGCCCCGCAGAACGCGGGCACCCCGAAGCCCGGCCCCGCGCAGCAGCCTCCGGGCCTCCATCTCCCCGGCAGCGGCGGCGCCCAGGGGCCAGGTCCGAAGAGCGCGGTTCAGGACATGTTCGGTCCACCCGGATCGGCGCCGACCGGGCCGACTGCGGCCGGTTCCGGTCTCGACGTTCACGAGGACTTGTCGAAGCTGCCGACGCCCGGCGCTGGCGATCAACGCCCCGGAGCCGGTTTACCGGCCTCGCCTGGGCTTGGAATATCCGGCGGGCTGATCGGTGCAGTGGAGGGCGCAGCGGAAAGCGCGGCGTCTACCGCCGGTAACGCTTTCGCTCCGGGCGCAGGCTCGGCGGCCAGCGGTGCGATGCAGCTCGGGTTCCAAGAGCTGAACCGGGCCGCATCGGCCGGTGCTCAGGCTGCCGGTGTTGGTGTCGAGGGAATCCTCGAAACGATCATCCCGGACAGCAGCGGCACGGGCGGCGACTGGATGAAAACGATTCCCGGCCGCCTACTGTCCGGTGTCGCCGGTGCGCGCCCGGCAGGCCAGAACACGGCAGGCCAAACTACGCCGTCGGTCGCGGGCGGCGGCCAGTCCGCGCAGTACTCCGGGTTTGGTCAGCAAGGCCCGGCCAACGGGGGTATGCACATCGAAAACCTGCACGTGCAGGCCGATAACTCCGACCAGCTTAGGGACAGCCTCAACAGCGAGCACTCGATGGCAAGCGGGATGTATACGAACTCTGGGCTCGGAGCGGGGCTCACGCAGCGATGAGCACGTGCCCGCAGGCGATAGCCTGTGAGCGGCCCCGAGCCGTCATCACAGCGGCGCCGACGCGGCAGCGGGGCGGATGTTGCCGCTGGGGCTGGCGCTTTCGCTTTCTCTGGGGAGATCACAATCACGCACCTCGTCTAGTAATCTACCCAGAATTCTGGGTAGGATAGGCGCATGATGATTGACCACCGCGACGTCGTCAGCGTTACCGACCTCGCGAACAACAGCTCAAAGTTCGTCGCCGAAGCATCGGAAGGGCGCAACGTCGTCATCTCCAAAAACAACCGCCCAACAGCGGCGCTCGTCAGCATGACCTGCCTCCAAGACCTCGAAGACCGCGAGGAAAACGTCGGTCTACTCGTGCTCGCCGCCGCGCGCATCGCCACCGACAACGGACACCGGACCAGCCTCAACGACTTCATCGAGGAACTTGGTCTAACCGAAGCCGTCGCAGCCCTCGACGACGACGAAGACGAAGACTAGCCGCATGGCCGAGGTAATACTGACCGACGACGCGAAAGACGACATCCGCGGCCTCGACGGCTCAGTCAGACCTCGTATCCTGCGAGACCTCGCCAAGCTCGAAACCTCGCCAGCCGACCGCGGCGAACCGCTCGGCTCCCGCGGCACCGGAAACCTAACCGGCCTCCGAAAGCTCTACGTCGGCCCAAAAAAGGGATACCGCGCCGTCTTCGCGGCCGAAGGCGACACGCTCGCAGTCGTCATGGTCGTCGCAGCCCGAACCGACTCCCAGTGCTACCAGCTCGCGCTGACCCGCATCCAACTCATTGCCGACGAGGATCAGCGCGACGAGGCTGCGCAACTCCTGCTGTCACTCATCGGCCGATAGGACCCATCAGGTGCCCCGTCGAGGCGGCCACGCCCAACGTTAAGGGCTCAGGGTTGCGGCGGTGGTGGTGGCGCCGGCGGGTTATCCCAACTTCCGGGCGTGCCGGCGGGCACCTGCATTCCAAGCCAATTGCACGGCATCATCGACCTCCACGCGATGAACGCGCACTGCTGATCAGGCGTCAACGGACTCGGGCCCGCGCACGGTGGCGTTCCCGGCACACCGCAGATCGGATCAGCGGACGCGCTCGGTGCGCTGGCGAATGCGGCACTGGCGGTCGCTAGCGCACTGGCTGCGATGAATCCGGCTATGAGATGTCGGATGCGTGCCATGGCTGACTCGAATCTCTCAGGCCCCCCGCGCAGATCGTAACGTCAAGATGTCGACCATTCCACTCGTTGGCAGAGCGGCGAAGCAGGTAGGGGGCGTACCGCGTCACCATGTAGTCGGTTCCGGGACGGCCCCCGGGGTTTTTATCGGCTCCGGTAAAAACCTGGCTTGCGCCCGCTTTCGCTGTGATCCGGAAGAGGTTCCGGACGTTGAAGCCCTCGTTATGTGCGGCGGTTTTGGCCCGCTCGATGATCGGCTCGAAGTCCTCCCAACGCGATCACCCCGATTAGCAGAACAGCGGCCATTCAGTTCTGCTCGGGGCAGTAGATGGTGATGGCGGCATCGACGACTGTTATGGCGTTGCCCCGGGTGAGGGTTGGGTTGCCGGCCATCGCGGTCTCGACGGCTTGCTGTTCTGTGTGCCCGGCGGCGATGTAGGCGCAGACGCGGGGGCCGTTCCCTGCGACCCGCACCGGATCGGTGATTGTGATTCCGGCGGCGCGGAGGTCGGCGAGGTATTGGCGGTCTCGGTCTGGTCGGGGCGCTTCGGCTGGTGTTGTCGCCGGTGAAGCTGTCCGCGGTGGAGCTGCGGCTGGTGTTTGCGTCACCGTGACGGTTGGCGTCGGATCGTTACCTGGCGGAGTCGAGCAGTGCACCGCGACGCGAACGGTCTCGATTCCGAGATGATTCTGTGCGTCCTCCTTCGCGTCGGAGGCGCTGTTGCCGACGCCGCCAGCCCACCTGTCGCCGTCGATCGCGTAGCTGACACAGCCGTGGAACATTCCCGTGTTGACCAGCACGCAGTCGTTATGACCAGTGGCTGTCAGGCACTCACTGAGCGCGATTATGTTGGCGCCTTGCTGCGTACCGGATGTGCCGAAGCCACCCGACTTGCCCGTCGATAGGGCGCTCGGCGAGATCGCTATCGCGACGAATTCGTCGTCGTCGGGACGCGCAGCTACCGGCGACGGCGATGGCGCGATCGGTTCAGATGAAATCGGTGGAGGCGCCGACGCTGGAAGCGGAGAGGCGCCCACCGAGTTCGACGTAGTGATGTCTGAGTGGGTGCCCCAATCCCACGGAAAGCCACAGACAAGAATCAATAGGCCAGCCGGGACTAGCCCGATGATCGCGGCATAGGAACCGGCGCGCGCCCACGAGCGTCCGCCAGCCGGCACGAGTTCGGTTTCAGGCTCGTTGTTGATCGTGTCGGCCTCGGGCCAGTCTTGTGTGTCGCCGTAGCCGTCCTCGGCCGACCACGCGAAGCCGGGGGCGCACTGGGTGACGGGCGGCACGATCACGGTTTCGACATCGGGAGCGATACCCGAAACAGTGTCGGCTGGGTAATGCTTGATCGGCATGTCAGGACACCACCCAACGTTGCACAACCGCCCGCGTGGAGACGCTGCGGTGGGCGGATAGGGCTGAGGCGGGGGATGATTCGGCGGCCATTGATCGCCTCTCCTATTCGCCCCCTCGATTAGTCTGCGCCAGAGGTAGGACAGCTGTCTCGAGAATCCCGGCAGCTCGCAGACCCGGTTTGTGCCTCCGCGTCCGCGCCGGATGGCCATGCACTCGAACCACCTCCCTCGTAGTCTGGGCATTGTGTGCCTGGTGCCCGACAACCGCGGGCTCCCTTTCCTACGCGCCAGGCCATGCACCCGGCCTTCGGTGTCCTTCGCGAGGACCAGCGGGCAGCGCGCTAGGCGGCTGCGCACAACGAAGGCTTCAGCGTCCGGACCCTTTTTACTGCCACCAGTAAAAAGACTGATGGCGGCGGCGTCCGCGCGGAACCGGCGCGCCTCAGGCTTGCGTGAATCCAACACCAGGTCCGTGGCGCCTTCCTCGGACACGAGAGACACCTGCTGAACCTGCGCAGCAAACTGACCCCAGATACCCAGTGCGGAATACCTAGTATCTGACCTGCAGATAACCATCTTGTCGGCGTCATCGATCCGCCTCAGCGAAACTCGTGACGAGATAATCGTTCCTGCGCCGTCCGCCGCGGGGGGTTTGCTGCCAGAAAGGTGTCGGTGGAAATATACCTTCCGAGCTGCGGTAACGTCGTCGACTCATCGGACGATCTGTAGCTCGGGTCTCATCCCACTCCGCTGCGGTGACGGGACGAGCTCACCGCCAAGGTCGATGACGTCGATAACAGCGCGCAGGAGAGAGCCGCTGACCAATCTTCCATCGGGTGCGCGTCGAGCCGTTCGACTAGCTGCCACCGCAACGCATCAACGTCAACAGCATCGCTAGTATTTTGGTGGACAGTCCGATAACGGCGATCGGTCATTCGGACCCCCACCTGTCGAGCTCGTCGGCCGCCTCAAGCAGCACTGCCGCCAGCTCACGGGCCTGCCCGCTGGACAGCTCGTCGTCGGCATAGAGCACAGTCAAAGAAGGCGCCTCAACAAGCTGACCATCATCGACGCGGCCGTCCGTGAACTGGATCGCGGCCGCCCGCACCGTTGCCCGATGCCCGGCCACACCACGCTCAGCGCCGAAGATCACCCGATAAGGAGAATCGCCGCCTTCCCAGTCTTCGCTATGCACCGCACCGGAAGGCAGTTGGACCCCGCCGAACATCATCGCCCGCAGGCTGCTCTCGACGTCTTTCCGCGCCAGATCCAGCAGCAGCCGGTCGATTTCATCATCGGACAGCGGGGCATCTCCCAGCCCGGTCAATCTGCCGGTCTGGCAGTCATGTTCTAGATCCTCTAAAGACTCGATCTGGCCGGGGGTCAGCTCGCAGGTCAGATCGCGCCAGCCAACAGCGAATTCAGGTGCAATACTCATTTGTCGACTCCTTGGGTCGGCCACGCTCCGGGCCTGTTTGCGCAGGCGCCGGAGCCCTTTCCGCTATTTGCGGGAAGCTGAATGAGCCCTCTCGGGCAGGCTGAAAATCCGCCACTTTCCCGCCATAAACGCCCGCGAATCGGGCCGAATTGGGGCGGGCCTAGATGGACGCTGGGAAGCGTATTCCCTTGGGGTGCAATACGTTAGCGAACGGTCGCGGACGTTGCCGGACGGAGTGGATACGCCAGAAGGTTGGGAGTTCGAATCTCTTCGGGCGCACGCAGCACTCAAGATGGGGACGCCAGGTCGCCAGCGGCATCGGCGTCCGGCACAAGATCCGTCGTCGAAACCTGGATCGGTGTTGGCACCTGGTTTGCCTCGGGTGCGATGGAACGGCCAAGGTGCTCGATCTTGGCGACGAAGGGCGATGTCATCGTCCGCACGAGTGCGCCGTAGCCGAGACCGAAGTCGATCTCGTCGCCGACCGCGACGGGGTGATCGCCGAGGTCGACCACCAGGTGGTCGCTGCTCATCCCGAGGATCGTGATGCCTTCGGGTGGCTGCAGACCGTCCGGGTCCACATCCTGGCGACCGAGGGCCAGGATTGCTTGGTGCACCGTCCTGCTGCCGGTGCGGACCGGCGCCGCGCCGAAGGCCGCCTGAGCGCGATCTCCCCAGGGTTGAGCCGGTTTCATGGCGACCTCGATGACCTCGGCGGTCAAGGTGAAGGCATCCGTGTGCAGGCCGGGGATCGGTGTCCGGTACAGCGGATCGACGCCGAGAAGGATGGCTTCGCCGAGTCGGAGCTCGTCGATCCGGCCGACGTCGTGGGTGCGCAGAGCCCAGCTAAGGTTCGCGGAGTTGCCGCCGGAGACGACGTCCAGCGAGATCCCGTGCAGCGCCTCGATGTCGTCCGCGAGCGCGGTGAGGACGCCCATGTTCCGGTCGTCGGGCACGACACCGTTCTGACAAGCGAGGTTGGCGCCGAGCCCGACGAGCCGGAGCCAGGAATGGCCGAGGACGGCCCGCACGGCCTCGCCGACGTCGTCGAGCGCAATGCCCTCGCGTAGGTCACCCAGTTCGACCATGAGCACGACGGCGTGCATCCGGTGCTGCTGGGACGCAGCCTGATCGAGCGCCGCCAGCACGACGGCCTCGGTGTTCAGGCTGACGTCGGCGACGTCGACGACCCGCGCCACTTCGCTGAGCATGGGTGAGCGGATCAACGTGCGTGATGATCGGTCGAGCCCGGCCAGCCGGGCGAGGTTGGGCACCCGGGAGTCACCGAGGCCGCAGGCGCCGCCGCGCAGCATCGCCGCGCCGACTTCCGGCGAGCCCAACACGGCCTTGGTGATTCCGGTGACCCGGATGCCCGTTGCGGCAAGCCGGTCAACCAGGATCCGGGTGTTCTGCTCGACCTTGTCGAGATCGGTCCCGAGCCGAAGCGTCACACCGGGGTGGTTGTCTCGGCCACCACCGCGAGCGCGGGGAAGGCCGTCAGCACCATGTCGACCAGATCCGACGCGGGGCGCGTCAGAGGGTCGGTGACCGGCAGGCCGAGCTGCGAATGATGTTCGGAGATCGCGTTGCTCAGCTCGTCTTCGGTCATTTCCTCGTGGTTGATCGTGACCCCGATGACGCGGGTGTCGGCGAACGCCTCGATCAGTGCGATCTCGCTGGCCGCGGTCGGCATCGCCACCATCGGGAAGTCGCCGAGCACCTTGCGCTTCGGCGCGTGCTGCACGATGACGCCGGCGGGGCGGCTGCCACGCAGGATGTGAGCCGACGTGATGTACGCGGGGTGACTGAGTGCGCCCTGGCCCTCGACCACGATCACGTCGGGATCCTCACCCTCGAACGCGGCGACGACTTGGTGTTCGACCTCGCCCGAGCAGAACTGGGGGACCAGCGCATCAAGCGCGACGCCGTACTTGCCGCCCTGGATCAAGGTGGTTTGACCGGTGCCGACCATGACCGCCTTGATGCCGCGCGCGTTGAGCGCCTGGACCAGCAAGGTGGCGGTGGTGCGCTTACCGATCGCCCCGTCCGTACCCAGGACCGCGATCCTGGGGCATGTGACGTCGAAGATCCGGCCGGAGAACAGATGCAGGTCGCGCTTGGCCTTCGGTCGGCGTACATCGGTGATGGTGACGCCCGCGATCACGGCGGCCGCCACGAACTCGGCGTCGTCGTTGAGGAACTCGTGCAGACCGTTGATGATGTGCATCCCGCGGGCGATGCCGTCGAGCAGCACGACCCGCTGCTCACTCGAGAGCAGGCCGTCGGCGGGCGCCAGCCCACAGATCAGGTAGTCAGGTATGCGGCCGGCGTGCGAGAGGGACTCGGCGAGCGAGGCCAGCACCGGGATGCCGTTCGCAGTGCCGTCGAGGAATTTGCCGGCATCGACTCCGGCCCGGAGGCTGTCGATGACACTGAGGATCTGGTACTTCTCCGAGTGCCGGACCAGGCCGTTGGCGGTCTTACCGTCCTGCTCGCCGAACTGGCCCTCACAGTAGACGATCGCGGTGGAACCAGCAGGCAGCGCAAAGGGAGCTGCCGGAAGGATCCACTCGCTCGGTTCGGACGCGCGGAAATAAGGGGTGCCGCTAGCAAGCGAAGACATAAAATCCTCTGAGAAGTCTCAGAGGAGGCGACGTGAACGGTCTGCCCTGAGGGCCGGCAAGATTACCGGCATGTTAACGATACCCGATCGGGTCTAAGCGTCAGGCGTCGCCGTCGGCGGCGTCGGTCTCCGAGGGTTTGTCCGGCATCGGTCCAACCGTCGCGATCATCGGGACGCGCAGGGTCTTACCGCCGGCGATCGGCACGTGGACCGAGAAGAACACGATCTTCAGCTCCAGGCTCACCTGCCGCATGGGCTGGGCGTACAGGTCGAAGCGCATTTCCCGTAACCGCGCCAGGCCGCGCTCGAGCCGACTCATGGGTTTGACCCTAGTTGCTCGGGTTGGCGGCTCGCTATGGGCGTGAATCGAACGGCCGGCGCGTCGGCACGGTCACCGTTTGGGTGACGGTGCTGGTCTCTGTGCTCGGCGACACGGTGACAGTGCTTGGCGGGACGGTCGTCGTGGGGGTGTCGGTGCTCGGCGGTGGGGCGGTTTCGGTCACCGTCTGAGTCGGCTCGCCGCCGCCTCCCGGTGGGTGGTGCCGAGGGGGCGCCGCGGCCGTGGTGGTGACCGCCGCCGTCGGGGAAGGCGCGGGGGCCGCCGGTGTCGTCGGACTCGGCGCCGTCGAACCGCTGACCAGAGTGACGACCGCGTAGATCGCCAAGCCGAGCACGATCACCCCGACTGCGCCCGCCGCGACCAGCGCTAGCGGGCGGCGGTACCACGGCGTCGGGGGCTCCGGCTCGGGAGCGGGGTCGTAACTGCCGTATCGCGCGGCCATCGTGGGCTCGGAGTAGTAGTCGGGTTCCTCTGGATAAGGAGGCACGCCAGCAAATAGTAATCCGGTCAGGACTCGTCGGCGATGTGGGTCAACGCACGCTCGAACAGATGGACCGTGGCCGCGTGGAGTTGGTCGCCGACCTCCTTCTCGGCCTTGCCGGCACATGCCCGGGCCAGCGTGCCCTCGATGACGATGCCCAGCTTGAAGCAGGCCAGCACGGTGTACCAGGTGAGGTGCGACAAGTCGCGGGTGGTGTTGGCGGCGTAGCGCTGAAATAGCTCGTCGGTGCCGGCCAACCCGTCCTGACCGCCCAGCGCATGGCTGAACACACTGGACCCGTCGGGCTGACGCCACGTGGCCAGCAGCCAGCCCAGGTCCAGCAACGGATCACCGATCGTGCACATCTCCCAGTCGACGATCGCGACGACGTCCGGCCCGGTGCGGGAGAACATCACGTTGGCGGCGTGATAGTCGCCGTGCATGATGCCCGGTGTCCAGGTCGTCGGCCGGTGGCGTTTCAGCCAGGGCGCCACTTCCTCGATCCCCGGGATCTGCGGCCCGGGGTAGCCGTCGTACTCGCTGTAGGAGTCCAGCTCCGAAAGCCAACGCGGCACCTGGCGTTCCAGGAAGCCATCCGGCTTGCCGAAATCGGCGAGACCCACCGCGACGTGGTCGATGGCGCCCAGCTTCGCCAGCGCATCGGCCATCAATAGGCCCATGCCGTGCTGCACACTGGGATCGCCCGCGTGCAGCGGCGGCAGTCCCTCGCCGGCGTTGAATCCGTCGACCGGATCCATCAGATAGAAGACGGCCTCGCCGAGCACACCGGGGTCCTCGCAGGCGGCGATCAGGCGTGGGTGCGGCACGTCGGAACCAGCCAGCGCCGCAAGGACTTTGGTTTCTCGCAGGATCACGTTGTTGCTGCGGGGACGTAGGTGTCGTGGTCCGCGCCGCAGCACATAGGGTCGCCCCGACCTGACGAACCGCAGCATCACGTTCTGCGTTCCGCCCGTCACGGGCGAGACTTCCTGCAGCGGACCCTCGCCCAGTCCCTGCTCGGACATCCATTCCGCGACGGCGTTCAAGTCCACGTGCTCCACGTGGTGAGAGCCTAATGGGGCCCGAGCAACGCGCTTCAGCTAGGCGCTTAGATTATTCGCTGCCTCACGCACCGCAGCACCGAACGCGGCTTCGGATTCCTCGGTCAGCCGACTCATCGGAAGATTCACGCTGAGACTCGCGATCGGCTTCTCGTCAGCTCCCATGATGGCTGCGGCGACACAACCGACGTCGGACCGCCATTCCCCGCGATTGACGGCGAATCCCCGTTCGCGGATCGCGGCCAGCTGGGCGCACAGCTCATCTCGGTCGGTGATCGTCGTATCGGTGTATCGCGGTAGCTCATCGGGGACCAGTTGCGCGACAACCTCGGGACTGCTGTGGGCGAGTACTGCCTTGCCGTTGCCCGACGCATGCATGGGGAGTGCATGCCCCAACGCCATGCTGGTGCGTACCGGCTTGTCCGTCTCCAGCCGCTCGATCAGGACCATCTTGCCGCCATCGGGAACGGTCAAGTGGACGGTTTCTTCGGTGCGCCGGCGCAGGTTTTCCATGACCGGCACGGCCGCGCCGCGCAAATCCAGATCGCCGCTGCTACGACCGCCGACCGTGAGTGCTTTTTTGGTCATCATCCAGCGGGTAACCTCGCCCGGCGCGGGGCGAATCCAGCCGGCTGTGTTGAGCGTGACCAACGCGCGCTGCACCGAACTCTTCGGCATGTCCAGGGCACGAGCTAACTCGCCGACGCCGATCGGCTGCCTCGATGCGACCTCTTCCAGCACGTGGAGCGTGTTCAGGACGTTTTGCAATGTCTTGACTCCTCGAAAGCGGCTGCCTACCATCACCGGACCTTTTCCCGGCACATTGTGCCATGTCACGGCACAGGATGGGAGGTTGGACTAGTGACCACGCACAGTGGACGACATTTCCTGCAGATCCCCGGACTGACCAACGTCCCCGATCGGGTGCTACGCGCCATCGCGCAACCCACCATCGACCACCGCGGACCGGACTTCGCCGAGCTAGCCCGAGACGTCGCGCAACGACTCAACCGGTGTTCGGCACCACCGGTCCGGTCGCCATCTATCCCTCGTCCGGTACTGGGGCGTGGGAAGCCGCGCTGGTCAACACCCTTTCGCCCGGCGACCGCGTGCTGGTGTTCGAAACGGGTCATTTCGCCAGCCTGTGGCGAGACATGGCGGAACGCCTCGGGCTGGTTATCGAATCCGTTTCAGCGGACTGGCGAAGGGGTGTCGATCCGGCGGTCGTCGCCGAACGGCTCGCAGCTGACGCGACACATGGCATCGCCGCGGTGATGGTCGTTCACAACGAAACATCAACTGGCGTCGCCAGCCGGATACCTGAGATCCGGACAGCCATCGATGAAGCGGGTCATCCCGCGCTGCCGCTGGTCGACACGATCTCCTCGCTGGGATCCATGGACTACCGGCATGACGACTGGGGCGTGGATGTAACAATCGGCGGCTCGCAGAAGGGGCTGATGCTGCCCCCAGGCCTGAGTTTTAACGCCATCAGCGAGAAAGCGCCGAAGTCCTACTGGGACTGGATGCCGATCATCGAAGCCAACGAGCGCGGTTTTTTCCCGTACACGCCGGCCACCAACCTGCTCTACGGCCTCCAGGAAGCGTTGCTGCTCTTGGAGGAAGAGGGGCTGCCCAACGTGTTCGCACGGCACGACCGGCACGCCGAAGCGACCAGGGCGGCCGTGCGCGGCTGGGGCCTCGAGGTCCTGTGCGTCGATGAGCGCGAGTACTCCAGTTCGCTGACCGCCGTTTTACTTGGCGCCGAACACGATGCCGACAAGGTCCGCCAGACCATCCTGGACCGTTTCGACATGTCTCTGGGGACTGGCCTGGGCAAGCTCGCCGGGCGCGTGTTCCGGATCGGCCACCTCGGCGCGTTCAACGACTTAATGCTGGCCGGAACGCTTTCCGGCGTTCAGATGGGGCTCCAATTGGCCGGGGTAACCGTCGATCCCGCCGGCATGCAAGCCGCGTTGCAGGTATTGCGCGCTGAATGAGAACCGAGGACTTCCGCCAATAAAAGGACACCGGCGCCGACCCGGCGGCCGTGGACAAGGAGGTAGGTCGTGTTGATTGAGCGTGCTCCTCGTCGCCTGTCGGACATGAAGCGGTGGACCTGGATCTTGCCGGTGATCGTTTTCGTCTACGTCATCTGCTACATCGACCGAACGAACCAGTTTTGCGCTGCCCCATCTCAAGATAGACATGCATCTGACCGGGGCGCAGCAGGGTCTCGCGAGCGGCATCTTCTTCTGGGGCTATCTGTTGCTGCAGATCCCGGGTGGATATGTTGCCGAGCGGTGGAGCGCGAAACGGTGGGTCGCGATCCTCCTCGTGCTGTGGAGTGTGGCCGCCATGGCCTCCGGATTCACCCACACCTTCGACCAGCTGATCCTGGCCCGTTTCCTGCTCGGGGTGGCCGAGGGCGGCGTGCAACCGGCGTTGGTGACCACCATCCGGTCCTGGTTTCCGTTCGCCGAACGTAGCCGGGCATACGCGGTGTTCAAGCTGTACACGCCCATCGCGGCGATAATCGCCGCGCCATTCTCCGGCATCATCCTGACCTACGCGGACTGGCGCTGGATGTTCATCATCCAGGGCGGTGCCCCATTGATTGTCGGGCTCATCGCGTGGCTGGCCGTGGTCCGCGACACGCCCGCCAAAGCGGCTTGGCTATCGGAGACCGAACGCAATTTCATCGAGAGTTCTCGTATCGGGGAAGGTGAGCCGCTGCAGCAACGAGGGACGTTCAAAGGCGCATTCACGAGCCGGATCGTGTGGCGGTTCGCCCTCATTTCCACGTTGACCCAAATGGGCTTGCTCGGCCTCACATTGTGGCTGCCGAGCGTGCTCAAGAAAGCGTTCCACACCGACATACAGGTGGGTTTCGTCGCAATGCTGCCCCAGATCGCCGCCGGCATCGCCATCATTGCCGTCGGCCGGTCGGCGGACCGCCGGGGGAGGCACGTCGCCCACATGGCGGGGGTGCTCGCTTGTGCAGCGGTGATTCTCGCTGGTGCGAGCCTGATTTCGGCGCACCAGAAGTGGCTTGTACTCGTGGCGATGATCCTCGGTACGGCGGCGTCGATCGCCTGGTATGGGCCGTTCTGGGCGACGGTCACCAAGCTTGTCCCCGCGGCAGCGGCCGGCGCGGGGATGGGCCTCATCAACGGCGTCGGCAACCTGGGCAGCTTCTTCGGGCCTTAGCATGGCGTTCTCCTCGGCGGGACGGGTGTCAATTTAGATGGTAACGCGAACTACATTAGATGGTATTACGAACTGTTTGAAGGTATGGTTCATGGCGTGGAGATGGTCGACGACCTCAGGGACAACCTCGTCCAGGTGTCATTCGGAGTGATCGCGGTGCTAAGCCGGGTCGCCGCCGAACACGATTTGTCCCTGACTCAACTGCGGGTGCTGGGGATACTGCGTGATCGTGAACCCACGATGGCCGAACTTGCGACGTATCTCGGACTGGAACGCTCGACCGTCAGTGGGCTCATCGACCGCGCGGTTCAGCGCGGACTGGTGAGAAAGACCACCGACGCTGTCGACGGCCGTTCGGTACGGGTCAGTCTCACCGGCCAGGCGCGTCGACTCGAGGTGCGGATCATTGCCGAGATCGGTGAGCTGATGGCGCCGATCGCAGCCGGGCTCAACGTCGGTGAACAGCAGCGGCTCACCGCACTGTTGGCCAAAGCGCTTGTGCGCTAGGGCCGCCGTTGCGCACCGGCCGGTTGCCCGAAATCACGACGGCCAGTAGCGGTCAAACCGTCGTTTTGGGGCGCCACGAAAGGACGCATAAGTTAGCCACAGCGATGTTTAGACACGAGTCCAATGGGTATCGCTACGCAACGAGAATATCCTTCTCGAACACAACGGAGGTCACCATGCGTGGTCGCGGAATTATCGGCGTCGTCGTCCTGGTTTGGCTGCTCATCGGTGTCTTCGCGGCATGGCAACGCGATTACTTCAAAACTGGGCAAACGGATTGTGTCACAGCGGGAAACATCGCTCTGACTGTGGTTGCCGGACCTTTGAACTACGGGGGCGTCAACCCCAAAGTCAAGGATTGCCGTGTACCGCAGCCAAGCGCAATGCCTAGTGACTTAGCGTCCCTCACGTAAAGGAAATGTCATGATCGTCTTGGGTATCGTTCTGCTTATTCTCGGTTATCTGTTCGCCATTCCTTTGTTGTGGACGATCGGCATCGTCCTCATTGTTATCGGCGCGGTGTTATGGGTCCTCGGTTCGGTGGGCCGCCCGGTCGGCGGCAGGCGTTACTGGTACTAGGAACCGCGCCGCAAGCTCATTGTGTGTTTCACAGGACACACAAAGGAATGTCATAGCGGCAGCCCAGTCGGGCGCGGATACTGGAACGTGTGACGCAGCCTCGAACCTCCGTAGAACGCGTGGTCATGTGTCGCGCCGATGGCAACCCGATCAACGTGCTGGTCGTCGACGACGAATCCGTGTTGGCCGAAATGGTGTCGATGGCGCTGCGGTACGAGGGCTGGAATATCGCCACCGCCGGTGACGGATCATCGGCGATTGCGTCTGCCCGTGCCCAGCGGCCCGACGTCGTTGTGCTCGACGTGATGTTGCCCGATATGAGCGGGCTCGACGTGTTGCACAAACTGCGCGAAGAGAATCCGCAGTTGCCGGTACTGCTGCTGACAGCCAAGGACGCGGTGGAAGATCGCATCGCGGGGTTGACCGCGGGTGGCGACGACTACGTCACCAAACCGTTCAGCATCGAAGAGGTCGTGCTGCGGCTGCGAGCGTTGTTGCGGCGCACCGGGGTGACGACGGTGGACAGTGGCGCGCAGCTCGTGGTCGGCGACTTGCTGTTGGACGAGGACAGCCACGAGGTGACTCGCGCCGGTGAGCCGATTTCGTTGACCTCCACCGAGTTTGAGCTGTTGCGATTCATGATGCGCAATTCCAAGCGGGTACTGAGCAAAGCACAGATTCTCGATCGGGTGTGGAGCTATGACTTCGGTGGCCGGTCCAACATCGTCGAGCTGTATATCTCCTACTTGCGCAAGAAGATCGACAATGGCCGCGACCCTATGATCCACACGCTGCGCGGCGCGGGTTATGTCCTCAAGCCAGCCCGCTAGGACACGGCGAGTCTGGTCGCTTCGGCTGCGGCTTTTGGTCGGGCAGGTCGTTGTGCTCGCCCTGGTCTGTATTGGGATCACCGCGGCAACCGAACTCTCACTCAACCACCACTTGGTGCGACAGCTCGACGGACAACTCGGCGGGACCTCGCATCGCTCGGCGCTGATGTACCCCGAACCGAACCGTCCGGGGTGGCGCCACGAACACTCGTATTACCCGCGGCCCGGCCCCGGCCCACGGTTCCTCGACGCCCCCGGTCAGCCGGCGGGCATGGTCGCCGCCGTGGTCAGCGATGGCAAGACGGTCGACGCCGGCTACCTGACCAGTATTGGTTCCCGGGCCGCGCTGACCGACAAGGCCCAGGCGCAACTGGCAGCGATCGCAGGCACCCGCGACCCGGTAACCCTGGATCTCGACGGCCTGGGGCGGTACCGCGTCGTGGCCGCCCCGAGTCGGCGCGGCGGCGATGTGATCGTCACCGGACTGTCGATGTCCGACGTCGACGCCACTCTGCTCCAGATGCTGGTCATCTTCGGGATCGTCACCGTGATCGCACTGGCCGCAGCGACGATCGCCGGGATGATCATCACCAGGCGAGCACTGGCGCCGTTGCGCCGCGTCGCGCAGACCGCACGCAGGGTGTCCGACCTGCAACTGGACCGCGGTGAGGTGGAAATGCCGGTGCGGGTTCCGGAGTCCGACGCCAACCCCTCCACGGAAGTGGGCCAACTCGGGTCGGCGCTGAACCTGATGCTCGATCACATCGTCGCCGCACTGTCGGCGCGGCAGGCCAGCGAGACCCGGGTGCGCCAGTTCGTCGCCGACGCGAGTCACGAACTTCGCACACCGCTGGCGGCGATCCGCGGCTACACCGAACTCACCCAACGCATGGGCGACGATCGCGAGGCGGTGGCACACGCGATGAGCCGCGTCGCGTCCGAGACCGAGCGGATCACCCGGCTTGTCGAGGACCTACTGCTCCTGGCCCGTCTGGACTCGGGCCGGCCACTGGAACGCGAGCCGGTTGACCTGTCCCGGGTTGCCGTAGACGCGGTCAGCGACGCACACGTCGCGGGACCGGATCACCAGTGGGAGCTCGACCTGCCCGAGGAACCAGTGGTCGTCACCGGCGACGCGGCGCGGCTACACCAGGTGTTGACGAATCTGCTTGCCAACGCGCGCATCCACACCAGCGCGGGGACCGTTGTCACGACGCGGTTGAGCGCCGAGCCGACGCATAACGTGCTGCAGGTGATCGACAACGGCCCAGGAATTCCGGCAGCACTGCAGTCAGAGGTGTTCGAACGGTTCGCCCGCGGCGATACCTCGCGCTCCCGCAAGGGCGGCAGCACCGGATTGGGACTGGCGATCGTCTCGGCCGTCGTCAAAGCGCACAACGGCACGATCACCGTCGACAGCGCGCCCGGTCGTACCGAGTTCACGGTGCGGTTGCCACTCAACGGGTGGCAACCGCCCGCAGCCTCGGCTAGCTACTTCGACCTGAAAAAGTCGGGGCGTGGCGGTCCCTGACCTAGGTGTTTTTGGCGAGAAGATGGCCTCAACCCCTTGGCGAGAAGGGATTGAGGCCATCGTGCTCAGAACTGTAAACGACCAGCCGACGTTGTGGGATTCGATCCTGCCGCCTGAGTTGTTGGTGTTGCCCGTGGAGTTGGGCCGGGTGGATGCGCTGCTGGATGATCCGGTGTTCTTCGGTCCGTTCGCGGCGCATTTCGATGCCCGGATCGGTCGGCCGTCGATCCCAGTGGAGACCTATCTGCGGTTGATGTTTCTGAAGTTCCGCTACCGGCTGGGCTATGAGTCGTTGTGCCGAGAGGTGTCCGATTCGATTTCCTGGCAGCGGTTTTGTCGGATCCCGTTCGGTACCCGGGTGCCGCATCCGACCACGTTGATGAAGATCACCACCCGCTGCGGCGACGACGCGGTCACCGGGCTCAACGAGGCGCTGCTGGCCAAGGCGGCCGCGGCCAAGCTGCTGCGTACTGACAAGGTTCGCGCTGACACCACCGTCATTGCCGCAGCGGTGGCCTATCCGACTGATTCGGGTCTGTTGGCCAAGGCGATCGGTTCGATGGCCCGCAGCGTGGCGCGGATCAAGGCCGCCGGAGGCGCGAGTGGCACTGCGTCACGGGATCGGCGGCGCTCGGCCGGGCGGCGGGCCCGCTCGATCGCCGCGAAGTTGAAGCTGCGCGGTGAGCAACAGCGCGATGCGGCCCAGGCCGCGGTACGGCGGATCACCGGTGAACTGGCCGGGATCACCGAAGCAGCCATGCGCGAGGCCACCGGGGTGATCCGCAACGCCCGGCGCGCACTCCGCGGTGCCAGCGGGCACCGCAAGGGCCGGCTGCATCGGGCGATCAACCGCCTACAGTCCGTCGTGGGAACCGCGGAACGCATTGTGGCTCAGACCCGTAGCCGCCTGGCCGGGGTGATGCCCGAGTCGGCGAGTCGGGTGGTGAGCCTGCACGACGTCGACGCCCGCCCAATCCGCAAGGGACGCCTAGGCAAGCCCGTCGAGTTCGGCTACAAGGCTCAGATCGTCGACAACGCCGACGGCGTGATCCTCGATCACAACGTCGAGGTCGGTAACCCGGCCGACGCGCCTCAGCTGGCCCCGGCGATCGCACGGATCACCACCCGCGCCGGGCGCACGCCGCGAGCGGTCACCGCCGACCGCGGTTACGGCCAGCCATCGGTGGAACGCGACCTACACGACCTTGGCGTACGCAGCGTGGCGATCCCCCGCATGAGCAAACCCAGTGCGGCACGCCGTGAGTTCGAACACCGACGAGCCTTCCGCGACAAGATCAAATGGCGAACCGGATCCGAAGGACGCATCAACCACATCAAACGAAGCTACGGCTGGAACCGCACCGAACTCACCGGCATCAACGGAGCCCGAACCTGGTGCGGACACGGCGTCTTCACCCACAACCTAGTCAAGATCGGCACCCTCGCCGCATGAAACCGACACCCGAGCAACCCGACCACGACACCCGACCCGCCATCACACGACCACTAACGGTTTTTCAGGTCGAAGTAGCTAGCTAGAGCAGGTTACGTCGATCTCGAAGGGCTTGTTCACCGGTTGCGTCGGGTTTGCCATGTCGACGCCAGTGGCGGTCCCGGTGATCTTGTACTTGTTGCCATCCTTGGTCGCCGAGGCGTTGCCGCCGCTACCGGCCGCGTACGCGAGTGTCACGCCGTTGACGTTGCCCAGTCCGACGGAGGTCACGCTCGGGGGGTTGGCGTCGGTGAGCACGGCGGCGATGCCGGTCGCGTCCCCACCGATCGCGATGTTGACGTTGCCGCCTGCCGTTGTGCACACGACCGAGCCGGTGACGTTCTGGTCTTTCCCGTCGATGGTCACCTTCGTTCCGCCGCCTCCGCTGGAGCTGGCCGAAGTGTTCGCACCCGAGGAGGCCCCACTCGTACTTTTCTTGTCGCTCGAACAGCCGGACATAGCCGCTGCCAGGATCGCCGCCCCAGCTACAGTAATCGTCAGTTCACGCTTCACCTGTGTGCTCCTTTGCCGATGTAGCGGTCCTCCGAGGGTGGAGGGCCCTCTCGGCAGTATGCGGGTTTGCCGGGTCGGAGAGAAGTGGTTACGGGAAATTGTTTCGTTCCGGTTAACCGGCCTGCTCTCCGCATGTCCTTTCGGGCAAGGGGCGTTAATGGCAAGGTATTGCCGGTGGACCACAAACCTCCCACCGCGGTCATCGAGTCGGCGCATCGCGAACATGTGCTGCCCTGGGATGACACAACGGATTTCGACAACGCCGATCGCGGATTCATCGCCTCCCTGTCTCCCTGCGTCATCAAGGCGGCCGACGGGCGGGTGGTGTGGGACAACGACTCCTACGCTTTCCTCGACGGTCCCGCGCCGACGTCGGTCCACCCCAGCCTCTGGCGGCAATCGACGCTGGCCGCCAAACAAGGCCTGTACGAGGTGGTGCCGGGTGTGTATCAGGTCCGCGGATTCGATCTCTCCAACATCAGCTTCATCGAGGGCGACACCGGAATCATCGTCATCGACCCGCTGGTCTCTACCGAGGTAGCCGCCGCGGCGCTGGACTTCTACCGAACCCACCGCGGCGGTGACCGACCCGTCGTCGCGGTCATCTACACCCACAGCCACGTCGACCATTTCGGCGGCGTGCTGGGCGTGACTTCGCAAGCGGACGTCGATGCCGGCAAGGTCGCGGTACTGGCGCCGGAAGGTTTCACCGCCCATGCCGTCCAGGAGAACGTCTACGCCGGTCCGGCAATGACCCGCCGAGCCACCTACATGTACGGCAGCCTGCTCGAACGCGGACCCCGGGGGCAGGTCGGTTGCGGGCTTGGCCAGGCCGCATCCAACGGCGAGGTAGCCATCATCGTCCCGACCATCGATATTCGGGAAACCGGTGAGAAGCGCACCATCGACGGGGTGGAGATCGAGTTCCAGATGGTGCCCGGCACCGAGGCTCCCGCCGAAATGCACTTCTATTTCCCGCGTTTCCGTGCGTTGTGCATGGCCGAGAATGCCACCCACAACCTGCACAACCTGCTCACCTTGCGCGGTGCGCTGGTGCGTGACCCGCACGCCTGGTCGGGCTACCTCACCGAAGCCATTGACGCCTTCGCCGGCCGCGCCGATGTCGTGTTCGCGTCCCACCACTGGCCAACCTGGGGACGGGAAAGCATCGTCGAGTTCTTGTCGCTACAGCGCGACCTGTACGCCTACCTGCACGACCAGACATTGCGCCTGCTCAACCAGGGCTACAACGGTGTCGAAATCGCCGAAATGTTCCAGATGCCACCCGCTTTGGAACAGGCCTGGCATACCCACGGGTATTACGGATCCGTCAGCCATAACGTCAAGGCCGTCTACCAGCGCTACATGGGCTGGTTCGACGGCAACCCGGGTCGGCTGTGGCCGCATCCTCCGGAGGCCATCGCCCCCCGTTACGTCGACGCGATGGGCGGAATCGACCGGGTCGTCGAACTCGCTCAAACGGCGTTCGATGCCGGTGACTTTCGCTGGGCTGCAACACTTTTAGATCACGCAATCTTCACCGCGAGCGACCATGCCGCGGCCCGCGCGCTGTACGCCGACGTGTTGGAACAGCTCGCCTACGGTGCCGAAAACGCAACGTGGCGGAACTTCTTCATGAGCGGGGCAACCGAATTGCGCGACGGGAACTTCGGCACTGCGGCTCAGACCACATCTCCGTCCATGCTGACTCAGCTGACACCCGACCAGATCTTCGACAGCCTTGCCATTGCGGTCAACGGGCCTCGCAGTTGGGATCTCGATCTCGCGTTCGACTTCTTCTTCGCCGATTCGGGCGCGAATTACCGGCTCACTCTGCGCAACGGTGTGCTGGTCTACCGCGAGGCTCCGCCGGACCAGGCGTCGGCGAGCGTTACGGTCACGCTCGCCACCAAGGTTCGGCTACTACAAGCGGCGTTCGGGGACTTGAGCGCGCCCGGGCTGGAGTTGTCCGGCGACAAGTCAGCGCTGCAGTCGCTGCTCGGTGCACTCGACCGGCCCGACCCGAAGTTCAACATCGTCACGCCGTAGCCGCGCCAGCTGTCACGATCATGCGATGTCGATGACCACCTTGCCCAAGACCTTGCGGTCGGCCACGTGTCGCAACGCCGCCGGGGTTTCGGACAACGGGAACCGTGCGCCGATGTAGGGCCGAACCGTGCCGGCGGCGAACATCTGCGCCAACTCCCGTAGGTCGCGCGCGGCGTCGTCGGGCCGGTCGGTCATGAAGGTGCGAATCTCCATGCCGCGCACGCAGACATCCTTGAGCAGTATGAGATTGAGCGGAATGGCCGGAATCGTGCCCGCCGCGTAGCCCAGGGTGACGAAGGTGCCGCCGCGGGCCAGACCGCGCAGTGCCGGCTCCGAATACGACCCGCCGACCGGGTCCAGCACCACCCGTGCCGCATCGCCGGTGAGTTCACGGATCCGAATTTTCAGATCCTCCCGGTCGTAGTCCACGATGGCTTCGGCACCGCGCTGCCGGCACAGTTCGAGCTTTTCCGGACTCGACGCCGCAGCCAGCACGCGAGCCCCCATCGCGACTGCCAGATCGACGGCGGCCAGCCCCACGCCGCCTGCGGCGCCCAGCACCACCACCCAATCTCGTTCGGAGACAGCGGCAATCGAGCGCAATGCGTGATACGCGGTGCGGTAGGTCACGCCGAAGGCCGCGGCCGACGCGAAGTCGGCGTCCTCAGGCATGAGCTCCGCCTGAGTCGCGTCGAGCAGCGCCTTTTCGGCGAACGCTCCGAAGGTGGTTCCGGACACCCGCTGTCCCGGCCTGTGCGACGCGCCTTCACCGGCGGCAATCACCTCCCCGGCGATCTCGTTGCCCGGTATGAACGGCGGCGGAATCTTCACCCGGTACTTGCCGGCGATAAACAGCACGTCGGGGAAATTGACCGCCGCGGCATGGACCCGCACCAGCAGTTGACCGGGGCCCGGCACCGGGTCCGGCACATCGTCGATAACCAGATCCTCCGGCGCGCCGTAGGAGCGACAGACCACAGCGCGCATCAATTGACCCCTAGCCCGTTGAGACAGAACCGCACCATGTGTGTGATGTCGTCGGGCTCCGGCCTATCCGCCGAGCCCATGTATCGACGCATTGTCGCCGCCGTGCAACAGAACACCGCTTGGACGTCGCGTTCCACGTCGCTACTTCCAAGCGCCGCAACTGGTTCGACCAGCAGATCCCGCAGCGGCCGCATCATATCCTCGTCGCCCGTGCGCCAATTGGTGCGCGCCGACATCTGACCGGCCGCCGCGCGGCTTTTCCTGATCAGGTCGGGCTCGGCGACTTGCGCAAGGGTTCCCTCGATCCACCGGGTGATCTTGTCCCGCGGCTGCGACTCTTTGGCCATCTGGTGCTGAAGGTAAGACACCACGATGCCGACCCCGCGCTCCATTACTGCCAGGATGACCTCGTCCTTGCCGGCGAAATAGCGGTAGAACGCCTTGTTGGACGACCTCGCCTCGGCAACGATGTCGCTGACGCGAGGCGCCTCGGGCGCGACCCGTTCCATCACCCGCACCGCGGCGGCCAGGATGCGTTCGACCTCCTCGGTAGCGCCCCGCTGCCGGTCATCGAGGGCGCGCTCGACGGCCGCGGCGACCCTGTTGGTCATGGCGAATGTGGGTGCGCGGGAACGCTACCGACGAGGGCGCCGTACTTCTCCCGGGCCGCCGCGCGGCGCACTTCCAGCATTTCGCTGGGCCAGTCTCCTTCTTCGGCGTCGTAGCCCTTGAGCAGCATCCGGGCCAGGTTGACCTTGTGTGCCTCGGTCGGCCCGTCGGCCAGGCCGAGCGCGATGCCGCCCAGCAACACGTTGACCAGCGGCAGCTGGTCGGTCAACCCGAGCGCTCCGTGTACCTGAATCGCGCGCAGCGCAATCGATTTCAATACCTGTGAGGCCAGGATCTTGCAGGCGCCAATCTCGGCGCGCGCGCCCTGCTCGTCGCCGCTGTCGATCAGCCACGCGGCGTGCAGCACGGTCAGCCGAAACGGAATCAGCTCGGTATAGGAGTCGGCGACGAATTCTTGCACCAGCTGTTTATCCGCCAGCGAACTACCTTGGGTGAAACGGCTTTTCGCACGTCGCGACATCATCTCGACAGCGCGCTGCGCCATCCCGATGGACCGCATCGCGTGATGCAGCCGGCCCCCGGCCAATCGGGTCTGCAGGATCAGGAAGCCCTGACCGGCTTCGCCTAGCAGCGCATCCGATCCCACCCGCACCCCGTCGTAGTGCACCAGGGAATGCCCCGGTTCGTGCGGGTCGGCCCCGACCAGGTGGTGGTTGGCCTCCAGGATCAGGCCTTCGGTGCCGGCCGGAATCAGGAACGTCGAGGCTCCGCGATGGACCGGCACATCCGCATCGGTGATCGCGACGACGATGAAGAAAGATGCGACAGAGGCGTTGGAGGAGAAGTACTTTCGTCCGGTGATCACCCAGTCATCCCCGTCTCGGACCGCGCGGGTGGTGAAAACCCGCGGATCGGCACCGCCCTGCGGTTCGGTCATCGAGAAGCAGGAAAAGATCTCTCCAGACAGCAGTTCGGACAGGTAGCGGTCCTTCTGATCCTGGGTACCGAAGCGCGCGATGATTTCCGCGTTGCCGGTATCGGGCGCCTGGGTTCCGAAAACGATCGGCGCCCAGGGGCTGTGGCCCAGAATCTCGTTGATCAACGTCAGCTTGACCGCACCGAAGCCCTGCCCGCCCAATTCTGGCCCCAGATGCGGTGCCCACAAACCGTTGTCGCGGACCTGCTGTTTGAGCGGATCGACTATCCGCCGGCGCTCGTCGTTGAGCGGCAAGAACTCGCAGCCGGGGAACAGCACCTCCAGCGGCTCCACCTCTTCGTGGACGAACTCGCGAACCCAGGCGAGTTTCTTCTCGAACTCCGGCTCGGTAGAGAAATCCCAAGACATTCGAATACTCCTACTCGTTCATTGTGGCGACCCGCTTCACCCGGCTCCGCCGCGCTTGCGATCGCCACGTTTAGGGAATTCCGCCGTCGGTCCGCAAGATCGAACCGGTGGTGAAACTGGACGCGTCGGAAGCCAAGAACAGTGCGGCGCCGACGATTTCGCGCGGGTCGCCGGCGCGTTTCAAGAAATGGTGGCTGAAGTTATTGCCATCGCCGAGATCCCACGCCTTGCTGACGTCGGTCAAGTACGGCCCGGCCATCAGCGTGTTGACCCGTACCGTCGGTCCGAAAGCCTGTGCCAGTCCTTCGGTCATGGCGTTGAGCCCGGCCTTGGCGGCCGCGTAGGGAATGATGCCGCCGTTCGGGCGCAACGACCCGGTGGAGCTCACGTTGATAATCGACCCGCTGCCGGTGGCCACCATCCGCTCACCCACCAACGCCGATAAACGAAACGGCCCCTTGAGATTCAGGTTGACCACCGCGTCGAACAGCTTCTCGGTGACGTTGCTCAGCTTGTCGTAAAGCGGCGACATGCCCGCATTGTTGACCAGGGTATCGACCTTGCCGAACCGCTCGTAGGTAGCGTCGACCAATCCGTCGAGTTGGTCCCAGCGTCCGACGTGCACCCCGTACGGCATGGCCGAGCGTCCGGTCTCGGCCTCGATCTCCGTGGCCACGGCGACGCAGTTGTCGAAGTTACGGCTGGCGATCACCACGTCGGCGCCGCAGTGCGCGGCGGCGAAAGCCATTTCCCGTCCCAGGCCGCGGCTGCCGCCGGTGATCAGCACCACGCGACCAGTGAGGTCGAAAAGTTGATCGGCGTAACCCATTTCAGCAGGATCCAGACGGCCTGGCAGGCAAAGTGCGCGCCAGCTCGGCTGCCTTTGCGATGAGCTCCAGGATCATCGGCCCGAAGGCGTCGGTGATCTTGGGGTCCACTTTTCCGGTGCGCACCCCGGCGGCGTAGGTCTTCTCCAGCACGACGCCGAGTTTCCAGTTGGCCAACACCAGGTAGTAATCAATGTTCTCGGTGGAAAGCCCACTGACCTTCTCGTAGTGCTGCAGCAATTCGCTGCGTGTCGGCATGCCGCTCATATCCAGATAAAACCCGTTGCCCCGCGGATTTTCGCCGTCGTAGCCCAACAGGGCCCAGGCAAGATCGAGCAGCGGATCTCCGACCGTCGTCATCTCCCAGTCCACGATCGCCGCGAGTCGAGGCTGGCTCCCGTGCGCGAACATCACGTTGGCGAACTGATAGTCGCCGTGCATGATGCCCGGCTTGTACTCCGCGGGCCGGTTGCGGCGCAGCCAATCGGCGGCTTCATTCAGGCCGGGCAGCTCGCGCACCTTGTAGGCCTCGAGAAACGCCAGCCACCGATCCACCTGCCGATCGTGGAACCCGTCCGGGCGGCCGAAGCCGTCGAGGCCTTGGCCGCGCCAGTCGACCCGGCCCAGTTTGGCGGCACCTTCGACGAGTTCGAACGCGAGCCCACGTCGCGCGTCGAGGTCGGTGTCGAACGGCGGCTGCCACCCGCCGTCCATCGGGCTCCAGCCGTCGATGGCCCGCATCACGTAGAACGGCATGCCGAGTACGGTGCCGGTGTCGTCGGCGGCAATCAGGTCGGCGTGCGGTACATCGGTGCCGGCAAGCGCGCGCACCAGCCGGATCTCCCGCAGCAAGCCGTCGATGCGGGCCGCATCCGCGCGGGGGCCGGGCATCCGCAACACCATGCGCTCGGTGCCGCGCGCAATCAGGTACAGGGTGTTCTGCGAACCACCCTTGAGCTGCTCCAGGAGCGGTTCCTCGCCGCTGCCCGCGGCGCCGTTGCCGTCCAGCCATCGACCGAGAACACCCGGGTCCAGTTGGGTCTCACCAGCAGTCGTCATCCCGCGCACCCCACTCTCGGGGTGGAGAATAGCATTCTCCGACGATGCCGCTAGTCAGGCTTGTGCGCGCTGAGCAGGAACCCCGGCACCATGAAATGTCCTTCGTTGTCATCTTCGGCGTTCGGCAGCGGCGCATCGAGTGCGGCGGCGTTGCCGTAGACCTTCGCGGGCCGGACCTCATCGACGAGCCACAGCGTCGAGACGGCGTCGCGCAACTCGATTTCGGTGAAGCCACGAGGACCGGGCCGGCCGTCCTGTTCGCCCAGCGCCCCGGCGGCGAACGCCAGGATGTAGAGCGCCGCCCCGGGTGCGGCGGCCCGAGAGATCGATTGCAGATAGTTCTGGCGGCCCTCGGGCAGTAGCGCGTGAAACAGACCGCTGTCCACGATGGTGGAGAAGCGGCCGTCATAGCCACCGAAGGTAGTCACGTCGGCCTGCGCGAAAGTCGCTGTTGTCAGTCCTTTGCGCGGCCGCGGCTGCGCCGTCGACGGCAGTCGCGCTGGCGTCCAGCCCGACAACGGTGTAGCCGCGCGCGGCCAAGGCCAGTGCCAGGGCGGCGTGGCCACAGCCGGCGTCCAGCACCTCGCCGCGGACCTTGCCCTGATCGATCAGCACCGCCAGCTCGGGCTGCGGTCTGCCGATGCTCCACGGTGGTAGTGCTTCTTGCCGGTAGGCGGCGTCCCAATCCATGCTCGGCTGGGTCATCTGTCCTCCTCGAGATCAGGCCTCTATTGCAGAGTAGGAGACGGCCGCGCGCGGCGGCAGGGCGCGATGAGAAACTGGCGAACCGGCCACTGCGACGACAGGGAGAAACATGCAAGTGCTTCTGGTCCGGCATGCGTTGCCACTTCGCAGCGAACACGGCCAGGGTTCGGACCCGGACTTGTCGGAGGAGGGGGTGGCCCAGATCGCGCGCCTGCCCGAGGCGCTTGCCAGGTTCCCGATCTCCCGGGTGGTCAGCAGCCCGCAGCGACGCGCTATCCAGACCGCCGAACCGGTCGCGGCGGCCCGGGAGTTGTCCGTCGAAATCGACCAGCGATTCGCCGAATATGACCGCGACCTTCCCGTGTACATCCCTGTTGAGCAGATCCGTGCGGAGAATCCAAAGGAGTGGGAGCGACTGGCGCAGGGCCATCTGCCCAGTGCGGTCGACGAAGACGAGTTCCGGACGCGGGTACTCGCGGCAGTAGACGATCTCGTCGCGACCGCCGATCCCGAAGACACCGTCGCGGTATTCAGTCACGGTGGCGTGATCAACCTGCTACTGCACGAG
Source organism: uncultured Actinomycetota bacterium (assembly GCA_963712615.1). GTDB lineage: Bacteria > Actinomycetota > Actinomycetes > Mycobacteriales > Mycobacteriaceae > Mycobacterium. The sequence goes on along the minus strand of CAVQIO010000002.1, from coordinate 3,403,295 downwards.
ATCCTCGGGACGGCCCGGCTGTTGTCGTTTCCGGTCGACTACGCATCGGTCACCCGCCTGCTGTACTCGCGGTCCGGCCAGGCGATCGTGGCGGGAGTCAATGGGGTCGAACACGTGTGGGACCTGTTGCCGCGCAACCAGCGATGGTAAGAAAGTGCGGTGACTTCGGCTGATCGACTCGACGGGCTGGACCTGCCCGCGCTGGACCGGTATCTGCGCTCGCTCGGCATCGAGCGCGACGGCGCACTACGCGGGGACTTCATCTCCGGCGGCCGCTCGAATCTGACGTTCCGGGTCTACGACGACAAAACGAACTGGTTGGTGCGGCGTCCACCGCTACACGGGCTGACTCCGTCGGCGCACGATATGGCCCGCGAGTACAAGGTCGTGGCGGGGCTGCAGGACACGCCCGTTCCGGTGGCTCGCGCGATCGCGCTGTGCGAGGACGACGCGGTGCTGGGCGCGCCGTTCCAGATCGTCGAGTTCGTCGCCGGGCAGGTGGTGCGTCGCCGCGCTCAGCTCGAAGCCTTCAGCCACACCGTGATCGACAAATGCGTTGACGCGTTGATCCACGTACTCGTCGACTTGCACAACGTCGACCCGGACGCCGTGGGGCTGGCCGATTTCGGCAAGCCCAGCGGTTACCTGGAACGGCAAGTGCGCCGCTGGGGTTCCCAGTGGGAGCTGGTGCGATTGCCCGACGACCATCGTGACGCCGACGTCGAACGACTGCATTCCGGTCTGCACCAAGCCATTCCGCAGCAGAGCCGCACCTCGATCGTGCACGGTGACTACCGGATCGACAACACCATCCTGGACGCCGACGACCCGACGCGGGTCCGCGCCGTGGTGGATTGGGAGCTCTCGACGCTGGGGGACCCACTGTCCGATGCGGCCCTGATGTGCGTGTACCGCGACCCGGCGCTGGATCTGATCGTCAATGCGCCAGCCGCCTGGACGTCGCCGCTGCTGCCAACGGCCGACGAGCTGGCCGACCGGTATTCGCTAGTCGCCGGTTTGCCGCTGGCGCATTGGGAGTTCTACATGGCGCTGGCGTACTTCAAGCTCGCCATCATCGCCGCCGGCATCGACTTCCGCCGGCGGATGTCGGCGCAGGCGAGCGGCAAGACCGATTCCGAGCACATGCCCGAAGTCGTCGCGCCGTTGATCTCGCGTGGCCTGGGCGAGCTGGCCAAGCTGCCCGGCTAGTTGTACCCGGCGGCGTGCTGCTTCTTGGCGACGCGGCGCAGCTGCAGGATTCGCGCAGTCCCGACGGCCACCGTAATCAGCCCGCCGACCACTGCCGCCAGCAGGATCGCCACGCCCAGCGGCAGGGTCCAATGCCAGAACAAGAACTGGAACGGCGTCGTCGTCGTGTTCTGGGTAATGAAGATCAGCAACAGGATCAGGATCAGGAATCCCGCGATCAATGCCGTCCACAGGGCGCCGGCCCGGGTGAAGCCGATGGCCGGGTCTCTGGGTTTGGCGCCGGGGTGGGGTGCTGGGGGGGGCGGAGGGGGAGGCGCCGGAGTGGGCTTAGGCGGCGGCTGCTGGCTCGGCGGGCCAGGGGTGTTGCTGCTCATAGATCCATCTTTGTCCCATTCCGCACGGAATGAAACCAAACGACGCAAACCAGGTGCGCGAGGTGCTCAACGGGCACAGCACCTGGCCGGTTCTGCCGTTACTGTCAGCGGTATGAGGATGCTGCGGCGCGGATACCGCGCGATCATCCCCGCGGCAGTGTGGTTGGCGGCCGTGTGCTTGATCGCGTCCTGCAGCAATGTCGATCCGCTGGCACCGCAGATCCGCAGCATGAAATCCATCGTGGTCGGATCCGCTGACTTCCCGGAATCGCAGATCATCGCCGAGATCTACGCACAAACCTTGCAGGCCAACGGTTTTGACGTTGGACGGCGGATGGGGATCGGTAGCCGCGAGACGTACATCCCGGCGCTCAAAGACCATTCGATCGATTTGGTGCCCGAGTATGTCGGCAACTTACTGCGATACTTCGCCCCCAAATCGACCGCGACCATGCTCAACGCCGTCGAATTGGAGCTCTACCAGAAATTGCCGGGTGACCTGTCGATTCTGACGCCGTCACCGGCTTCTGACACCGATAGCGTCAGTGTCACCAGTGGAACCGCCGCCGCGTGGGACCTCAAGACGATCTCCGATTTGGCGACCCACTCGCCGGAGGTGAAATTCGGGGCTCCGTCGTCTTTCGAGAACCGCCCGTCCGGCCTCCCCGGGTTGCGGCAGAAGTACGGGCTCAACATCAGTCCCGGCAACTTCGTCGCCATCAACGACGGTGGCGGTGCGGTGACGGTGCGCGCATTGGTGGAGGGGAAGGTGACCGCGGCCAACATCTTCACCACCTCACCGGCCATCCCGCAAGACCATTTGGTGGTTCTGGCGGACCCCGACCACAACTTCGTGGCCGGCAACGTTGTGCCGCTGGTGAATTCGCAGAAGAAGTCCGATCGCCTCAAGGATGTCCTGGACGCGGTCTCGGCGAAGCTCACCACGTCCGGCCTGGCCGGGCTCAACGCGGCCGTAGCCGGCAACGGCGGCACCGACCCCGACGACGCGGCACGCAAATGGGTGCAGGACAACGGCTTCAACCATCCGATTGCGCAATGATGACCGGCTGGGATGTGGCGCGTTGATCATCTTCGACAATGTCAGCAAGGTGTTCGCCGACGGAACCACCGCCGTCGATCGCCTGAGCCTGGTGGTACCCCACGGCAAGTTGACGGTCTTCGTCGGTTCCTCAGGCAGCGGCAAAACGACGGCGCTGCGGATGATCAACCGGATGATCGAGCCGACCTCCGGCACCGTAACCGTCGACGGCGCAGACGTTTCCGCCGTCGACCCAGTGAAACTGCGGCTCGGAATCGGCTACGTGATCCAGCACGCCGGACTGATGCCGCATCAGCGGGTCATCGACAACGTGGCGACGGTTCCGGTGTTGCGGGGGCAGTCACGCCGGACGGCCCGCAAAGCGGCCTACGAGGTGCTCGAACGCGTCGGGCTGGACGCCAAGCTCGCCAACCGTTATCCGGCGCAGCTTTCCGGCGGCGAGCAACAACGCATCGGTGTGGCACGTGCTCTGGCCGCCGATCCGCCAATCCTGTTGATGGATGAGCCTTTCTCGGCTGTCGACCCCGTGGTTCGTCTCGAACTGCAGAACGAAATACTGCGCCTGCAAGGCGAATTGCACAAAACGATCGTGTTCGTCACGCACGACATCGACGAGGCACTCAAGCTCGCCGACCAAGTCGCGATCTTCGATCGAGGCGGCGTGCTGCAGCAGTACGACGAACCCACCCAACTGCTTTCGCGGCCGGCCAACGACTTCGTGTCGAGATTCATCGGGCTCGGCCGCGGCTATCGGTGGCTGCAGCTGATCGACGCCGCCGGCCTGCCGCTGCACACTGTCGACACCATCCCGGTCAGCAGCCTCACCAACGGTGACGGCCCACTCGTCGGCTGGGCGGTGGTGCTCGACGAGGACGGCCTACCGCTGGGTTGGATCGATGACGACGGCGTACGGCGGCACGGCGGGGGTGCGTCGCTGACCGAGGCGATGAGCGCCGTCGGCGCGCTGTTTCGCCCCGGCGGCAACCTCAGCCACGCGCTGGACGCGGCGCTGTCGTCACCGTCGACCGTGGGCATCGCCGTCGACGAGGAAGGCAAGGTCATCGGCGGGGTACTGGCGGCCGATGTGCTGGCCGCGGTCGAATCCCAGCGGGAAACCTGAACATGCACTATCTGTTCACCCACCTGGGCGACGCCTGGACGCTGACCGTGATCCACCTGCGGCTGTCGTTGGTGCCGGTGCTGATTGGACTGGTGATCGCGGTGCCGCTAGGGGTGCTGGTGCAGCACGCACCGATTCCACGACGGTTGACGACGGCGACTGCCAGCGTCGTATTCACCGTCCCGTCGCTGGCGCTGTTCGTGGCCCTGCCGGTGATCATCGGAACCCGGATTCTCGACGAGGCCAACGTCCTGGTCGCGCTGACGGCCTACACGACCGCGCTGATGGTGCGCGCGGTGCTGGAGGCGCTGGACGCGGTGCCGGCCCAGGTTAGTGACGCCGCCACCGCGGTCGGCTACTCGCCCATCAAACGAATCCTCAAAGTTGACCTGCCGCTGTCGATCCCGGTCATGATCGCGGGATTGCGCGTGGTCTTGGTGACCAATATCGCGATGGTTTCGGTGGGTTCGGTCATCGGCATCGGCGGCCTGGGAACCTGGTTCACCGAGGGGTATGCGACCGACAAGAGCGATCAGATCCTGGCCGGCATCATCGCGCTGTTCGTGCTGGCGGTCGTGATCGACGTCTTGATCGTGCTGGCCGGCCGGCTCGCCACGCCCTGGTCTCGCATGGGGGAAACCACGCGCCGGCGACCGCTGCTGGCCCCGGTGGTGGGTGGCGCGCGATGAACTTCATCGGACAGGCGGTTTCCTATCTGCTCACTGTCGACAACTGGACCGGTCCGGTCGGGCTCGCGGCGCGCATCTTGGAGCACGTGCAATACACCGCCGTCGCGGTGGGTGCGTCGGCGCTGATCGCTATCCCGATCGGAATGATCATCGGCCACACCGGTCGCGGCACGCTGCTGGTCGTCGGCGCAGTCAACGGGCTGCGCTCACTGCCGACACTCGGCGTGCTGCTACTCGGGGTGCTGTTGTTCGGGCTAGGGCCCGGGCCGCCGCTGGTTGCCCTGATGCTGCTCGGTGTCCCATCACTGCTGGCCGGCACCTACGCGGGCATCGCCAATGTCGACCCGGTGGTGGTCGATGCGGCCCGGGCGATGGGCATGACGGAGTCACAGGTGCTGCTGCGTGTCGAGGTGCCCAATGCGATGCCGTTGATCCTCGGCGGGCTGCGCAACGCGACGCTGCAGGTGGTCGCCACCGCAACCGTGGCCGCGTATGCCAGCCTCGGCGGGCTGGGCCGCTACCTGATCGACGGGATCAAAGAGCGTGAATTCCAGCTCGCTCTGGTCGGTGCATTGATGGTGGCGGCGTTGGCGTTGATCCTCGACGGCGTGCTGGCGTTGGCGGTCTGGGTTTCGGTGCCGGGCACCGGACGGTTGCGCAGGCCTCATCGGATCGATGATGTGACGGGGACCGCACTTGCGGACCAGCCTGCCGCGGCCAATGGGCACGTCTTACGGTAGGGAGTGTGAACAGCCCCTCTGACCCGACTGAGCGCGTCTGGTCCGCGATGTTGACCTGGCGCGCGCCCGACATCTCCCGTATGGAATCGGTGCGAGTGCAGGTGTCCGGCAAGCGAATTAGGGCCACCGGACGCATCGTGGCCGCGGCAACCCCGGCCAGCCCGGCATTTGGCGCCTTCTACGAAGTGCAGACCGACGAGAGCGGAGCCACCAAGAGGTTCGGCCTGACGATCACCCTCGCCGAGCGGGAACGCCAGCTCGCCATCGCCCGCGACGAAGAGAACATGTGGATGATCACCGACCACCGGGGTGAGCGACGCGAGGGATATAACGGCGCACTCGACGTCGACGTGGTGTTCAGCCCGTTCTTCAACGCGCTGCCCATTCGCCGGCTGGGGCTACACGAGCGGGCGGACACGATCACGTTGCCGATGGTCTATGTGGACGTGCCGGACATGACGGTCACCCCGGCGACGGTGAGCTACTCCGGCGCGGGCGGGCCCGACGGGATCAAGTTGCGGTCGCCGGTCGCCGACACCACCGTGAGCGTCGACGCCGACGGGTTCATCGTGGACTATCCCGGATTGGCAGAGCGGATCTGATCACGCCACCCGCCCGGCCGGCGGCGGCCAGTTCCTCGCGCCAGTTCTCCGCGCCGATCACGACGGTGAAGATGTCGGAGCGCGGAAAGCGGTCGTAGCGCGTGCGCGCGGCGTGACCCGCCCCGACGAGTTCGGCGACCGAGTTGTCCCAGTCCAGCGAGTCGCGGGCGCGGCCGAGCAGGTCGATCATCTTGTCGACCGCCGTCAGTAGGTGGCTCGTATTGGCTTCGCACATCGCGCGCACCAGGTCCGGGGGGCTGCCGGCCACCCGGGTGCCGTCCCGGAAAGACCCGGCGGCCAGCGCGAAGGCCAGCGGCACCTCCGCGGCCGTGACCGCCAGGGCCTCGGCGAGCAGGTGCGGCAGATGCGAGATCGCGGCTGCCGCGGCGTCGTGCTCGTCGGATTTGGCCGGTACCACCACCGAGCCGCAATCCAGCGCCAGTGTCATCACCATCGACCACACCACCGGGTCCACGTGTTCGTCGACGCTGACCACCCAGGGGGCCGCCGTGAACAAGCTGGCGTGCCCGGCCGACCACCCCGAGCTTTCGGTGCCCGTCATCGGGTGACCGCCGACGAAGCGTTCCCGCAGTCCGGCCGCGGCGACCTCGTCGAGCACCGCGGTTTTGACGCTGGTGACGTCGGTGAGCGGGCAGTGGGGGGCCAATTCGGCGACGTGGGCGAGCATCGCCGGCAGGGCCGGCATCGGCACGGCCAGCACAATCAATGCGCCCGTGTCGGCGGCGCGGGTCAGCGTGTGGGCGAGTTCGGTCGTGGCGTCAAAGCCGTCGGCGAGCGCTCCGTGCGCACCCTCCACCGAGCGGTTGTAGCCGAACACCTCGCGCCCGGCGGCCGCGGCGGCCCGCATGATCGAACCGCCGATAAGTCCCAATCCGAGGACGCACACCGGGGTCTTGCTACCAGTACCAGTCGCAGTCCGAGCCACAGTCCAAGGTTGGCACAGTCGGGTGGGTGACTGCGGCTCGAGGTCCCTCGCTCGTCTGCGTTGTCTGGTCAAGCGGCCTGGTCAACGACTAGCGTAGGCGCCCATGGGACGAGAGCGGGCCGCAACGCAAAGCCCGTCCGTGGACACACCGGACGGCTTCGGCGTCGCCGTCGTTCGCGAAGAGGGCCAATGGCGTTGTTCTGCGATGGCCGCCAAATCGCTGACGAGTCTGGGTGCAGCCGAAACAGAACTGCGTGAACTGCGTAGTGCGGGAGCGGTCTTTGGGCTTCTCGATGTCGACGACGAATTCTTCGTCATCGTGCGACCCGCACCGTCTGGAACCCGGTTGCTGCTATCGGATGCCACGGCAGCGCTGGACTACGACATTGCCGCTGAAGTCTTGGACAACCTGGACGCCGACATCGATCCCGAAGACCTGGAGGACTCGGAGCCGTTCGGGGAAGGTGACCTGGGGCTGCTGTCCGACATCGGGCTGCCCGAGGCGGTACTGAGCGTCATCCTCGACGAGAGCGACCTTTACGCCGACGAGCAGTTGGGCCGCATTGCCCGCGAGATGGGCTTCGCCGACCAGCTGTCGGCTGTGATCGACCGTCTCGGTCGGTGATCGCTGACGAAGATCTGATCCGTGCCGCGCTGGAGGTCTCCGCGACGGCGGGTCCACGCGATGTGCCGATCGGTGCGGTGATCGTCGCTGCCGACGGAACCGAACTCGCCCGGGCGGCCAATGCCCGTGAGGCCCTTGGCGATCCGACCGCGCACGCGGAAGTCTTGGCGATGCGCGCGGCGGCCTCGGTGCTGGGTGACGGGTGGCGGCTGGAGGGGGCCACGCTCGCGGTCACCGTTGAACCGTGCACTATGTGCGCCGGCGCCGTGGTCCTGGCGCGTGTCGCGCGGCTGGTGTTCGGCGCGTGGGAACCCAAGACCGGAGCAGTCGGATCGCTGTGGGACGTCGTGCGCGACCGTCGGCTCAATCACCGCCCGGAGGTACGCGGCGGGGTACTCGAGCGGGAGTGCGCCGCGCCGCTGGAAGCGTTCTTCGCCCGCCAGCGATTGGGGTGAGTGGCGCCTGGTTGGGTAAGCTGCTCGGCGGTGGCGTGTCCGAGCGGCCTAAGGAGCACGCCTCGAAAGCGTGTGACGGCTAAAACCGTCCGAGGGTTCAAATCCCTCCGCCACCGCCAAGTTTGTCGGCCTGCTCGCAGGTAGAGGTTTTGCTTTTGCGTTTCCTAGGTAGTGCCTGCATGCATGCTGGCCACAATTTCTCCGGAATACCGCTTATCCAGGGCGTGCCCTTTGCTGACTGGTGCCCGATCCAGTGCAGCGCCAGCACATAGACCCCGCTAGACAAAGCCAGCGACGGCAGGATGCTACTCTGGGCTCGGCTGGTGGCTGTGCGAACCAGCCGGAGGGCGATTTGGGCCGTGGGAGATACCGGCCGACCTCCCCGGGAAGTAAACGTTATCGGCAATCAGCCGACATCCGAAATACGTTGCGGGCCAACATGATGGGGAACACCAGCAGGTGCCCGATATTTGATTGTTGCCGGCACCCAGCGCTATCCGTTGTGCTTTGCGTTGGCCGGTGAGCACAATGCGCAAAACCCCGGAATCGTCGCTTATGTCGACTATCGACCACAACAGCGACACAGGCATAAGCGGCGCCATAAGTTCGGTTTAACCAAATATCCGGTTGGGGCGCACGATCGCCGCGCCAAGGAATGCAGGCTTACGCGAAGTTTATTCGCTCATGCCGGTTCATGTTTGGCATACGAAATGTCGATATTGCAAAGACAGGGGTGAGCAAGATGGTCGCACTGGGCAGCATCAACGGATGGCAGCCAACCCGTGGTCCGGTAACCACGTGGACGGCCTCACCGGCGGCGCGTGAAGCGGCTCGGACGGCGCGGCGCGATGGTCTACCTGCCAATTATCAGCAGGCTCAACACGTGCGGGTCGCCTACTACGCCAAGGCGATGGGCAGGCAGCTGCCCCGCCTGATGGTCGTGGCCTGGGAAATGCCGGGTGTGTGTGACATTCCGGCAATGACGGCCGCGATCAATGCGCATGTCCGTCGCCACGACACCTACCGCAACTGGTTCGAATTCGAGAATGACGACATTGTCCGCCGCACCATCGACGACCCAGAAGTCATCGATTTTGTTCCCGTGGAGTTCGGACACATGAGCGCCGCGGAAATACGTACACACGCGATGACGACGACGCCGGAGACGCTCGAGTGGGATTGCTTCACATTCGGCGTTATTCAGCACGCTGAATATTTCACGTTCTACGCCAGCGTCGACCATCTCCACATCGACGGCATGTCCGCCGGCCTGATTTTCCTCGACATTCACCTCATGTACCAGAGTCTGCGGCAGGCCACACCCTGCACGCTTCCGCAAGCTGGGAGTTATTGCGACTACACCCCGTGGCAACGCGAGCAACTGGCCAGCCTGACGCTGTCGTCCCCGCAGATCAAGGAGTGGATCGAATTTGCGCACGACAACAACGGTGACTGGCCGAGCTTCCCGTTGCCGCTTGGCGACACGTGGGCCAACAACAAAGGCGACTTTCTGACTGTCGACTTGTTGGACGCAGCCCAGACGGAGTCTTTCGACACCGTCTGCCGTGCGGCCGGCGCCCGGTTCAGCGGTGGCGTTCTCGCCTGCGCGGCGCTGGCCGAAAACGAATTTACCGGCGCCGAGACGTATTACGGGTTCACGCCCTCCGACACCCGGACTCCTGGCGTCGACACGATGAGTGTCGGGTGGTTCGCCAGCCTGATTCCAGTCACCGTGCCGACCGGTGCTGGGTCGTTCTTCGAGTCGGCGCCGGCAGCGCAGAAGTCGTTTGACGCCGCCAAACACATTGCGGGAGTGCCGTTTGAACGTGTCCTGGAGTTAGCGACACCGGAACAACTGGACCTCAAACTGCCGACGCGCCCGGCAATGATGGTGTCGTTCCTCGATTTCCGCAAGATACCGGTCGCCGCATTGTGGGAAGAAACGAACTTCGGCGCCTACGGCGACAGTCTGTCGCCCGGCGGGATCAACATGTGGATCAACCGGCACGCCGGAAAAACCACGGCGACCATCTCCTTCCCGGATAACCCGACCGCGCGTGACTCAGTACACCGCTACATCACGGCGTTGACGCAGGCGTACGCGCGCGTCGTCAAGACCGCCTCCGAGTGGACGGATGTGGTTGCAGACCACGCGAACTCGGAGCACGGCGTACCGGTCATCAGCCTGTAATACGAAGGGACTTGCACAATGAGCAACGTAATCGACCTGGTAGACCAGACCCATTTTCTCGGCGAGAAAGCCACTGGAACCAGCACTGTGCTGCAGTGCGTCTGGGTCTACAACCGCACTATCGACATCGAGGGCTTGCGGCGGTTCCACCACCATCTTCGGAGAGGACGGCTGGCCCGCCGCATCGAAAAGTCAGCAGTGCCCTTCGGCCGGCACCGCTGGGTCTCGCCTGACCACTCGCCCGACATCGAGATCGCCGCGTTCGCCCGTCCCCGTGCGGAATTCGTCGCCTGGCTAGACGACCAGGCCAGTACCCCCCTGGATTCCGAGCACGGACCGGAGTGGCACCTCGCCGTTCTCCCCTTCACCGATGGCGGCACGGGGATCAGCTTCGTCATCTCACATTGCCTCACCGACGGTGTCGGGCTCTGCGAGGCGTTGGCCGACGCGGCTTGCGGCCGCGACGACGTAAACACCTGGCCTACCGCGCTATCGCGTCCACGATGGCGCGCACTTCGCGAGGACGCTCGCCAGACCACACGCGACATCCCTGGTATCGCCAGCGCCGCCATTGCCGCGGCACGAACGCGAAGGCGTGACCGACGTAGCGACGGATCAGGCACCCCGGCATCCAGCGGGTCACGCTTGCCCTTCGTCGGACCCGATGAACCCGTAACTCTGCCAACGGCAACGATTTTTGTCGACGCCGCGGAGTGGGACACGCGCGCACAGGCACTCCGGGGGACAAGCAACACGTTGCTCGCGGGATTGGCGGCCCGCCTCGCTGCGCGAATGGGGCGGGTCGCAGCAGACGGTTCGGCCATCCTGGCAATACCCGCTAGCGACCGTGCGCCCGGCGATACCCGCGCCAACGCAATTACAGGTATTGATATCACGGTAGACCCGGAGCCAGCGGTGAGAGACCTATGCGAGATTCGGGTTGCCACCAAACAAGCGTTGATCCGCCGCCAGGAGGTTCCCGACGAACGGTTCGCACTACTGCCGATCGTTCCCCTGCTACCAAAGTGGCTGGTAAGAAGAATGATCAGGGTGGCCGTCGGTAGTGCGACCACCGCATCATCCAACCTCGGCGCCGTCAGCCCGGCCGCCAACCGGCCAGACGGCTCGGACGCCGACTGGTTCGCGATCAAGATGCGGTACCCCAACATGACCAAGGCAACGATGCACCATACCGGTGGACTGCTCAATTTGCTCTCCGGAAGAACGCGCGGGCAGGTCTTCGTCTCCGTCGTGGCATATCAGCCGGGCAGCTCGAATGACCAACTGCAACAGCTGATTGCGCAGACACTGAGCGAATTCTCGCTCAGCTGCACGACGAACTGAACCAGTGACCCCTCACGCACACGAATGAAGGTTGGCCATGGCCACACAATCCATTACCTCCAGGATCCTGGCACGCTTCGATGCCTTTTCGCTGCTGGGTCGCCTTGTCGCCCGCACCCCGTGGCTCGTCATCGCCGCGTGGCTCGCAGTGGTGGGCGTGCTGGCTGTGGCCTTCCCGCCCCTTGACGAAGGTGGTGGAAAGCCAGAAGGTGCAGGCACTTCCGGGCAAAGACATGGTGGCAGCCGACCAGATGGCCAAAGATTTCGGTGAATCGGCACAGAACATTCTGATCATCGTGCTCACCGATAACAACGGCCTGCAACCCGCCGACGAGGCGGTCTACGCCAAGCTGGCTGCCACATTGCGTGCCGACACCCACGATGTGGCCGGCGTGCAGGACGTGGTCACCACACCCGCACTGCGTCCCTCGATGGTCAGTGCTGACGGCAAGGCGTTCTACCTGGCGGTCGACCTCAAGGAGCCCGCGGGCTCCCCGGAGTCCTCGCAGGCCTATCAGCGGATCACACAAATAGCCAAACGCTCCACCGCGGGCTCCTCGTTGACCGCGGAGCTGACCGGGCAGGCCGCCATCGTCGGGGACGTGTCAATCGTCAGCGCCAACGACATGCACATGATCGAAATCGCCACCGCTGTGCTGGTGCTCACCATCCTTTCGGTGATCTACCGACGACCGATCACCGTGTTGCTAAACGCGTTGGGCCATTTGCTCCAAGTCGGCCAAGGCTTGTGGGGTGCGCAGGTCCCGTGGTGAGCGCACGTAGATGTATTGCTTCCCAGCTGTCCAATATCGCGGCAGTGCGCGGCGTCACCCGACCCAACGGCCAACCGCTCGAGCAGATCAAACTCAGCTATCAAGCCGGGCAGGTCCGGCAACAACCTGGAAGACGTCTCGACACAGGTCTCCGGCAGGGGTAACGACCTCGACGCACTGACCGCCGGCGCCGACAAACTTGCGGCCGGGCAACAACGTGATCGCGGCCCGCAGCGCCAGTGGGTCCACGATGCAGCTCGGCACAACCCTGAACCAGGTGCAGCAGCAGCTGGCCGGGCGGCCCAGCTGTTGGACACGATGCGTGGACTGGCGAACACCGGGTCCGCCTCGGTGCTGGTCACCAATGCCCTCGACTCGGCTGGCCCCATGCTCGACGCTTTGAACGCCAGTCCGCAATGCAACGCCAACCCGGCATGCATCACTGGCCGCGCCCAGCTCCAACAATTGGCCCAAGCGCAGAGCAGCGGTACGTTGACTGCGCAGATAGTCCTTGTGGTGCAAAGCCTTCAGACATCGATGCAGCGTCTGGGCGCCCTGTTGGCAGCGGCAGGAAACGCCAACGTACCCCAACGGTTGGCGCGCCTGCAGAAAGGTGCCGACGCGCTCGCCAGTGGGAGCCAGCGGCTGGACCAGGGGGTCCGTGCACTCGTCGACCAGACCAAGAAGATGGGTGTCGGAATGAACCAGGCGGCCGATCTGCTGCTGTCGATGAATCGAGACGCCTCGCAGAACTCCATGGCGGGCATGTACATCCCGCCCAAGGTGATCACCTCGGACGACTTCAAGAACGCCGCGAAGATGTTCCTCTCAACCGACGGGCATTCGGCGCGGTTCGTCGTCGAAACGAAATTCGACCCGTTCAGCACAGCCGCGATGGACCAGGTGGCATCGATCCGCAATACTGCCCGCGGCGCGCAGCCCAACACCGCACTCTCGGATGCATCGATATCGGTGATCGGCACCACCGCGATGTACAGCGCGATGCGCAGCGCGATGCGCAGCTACTACAACGACGATGTTCGGCTGATCGTCGTCGTGACGCTTCTGGTTGTCTTCCTGATCCTCGTTGCGCTGCTTCGTGCGATCGTTGCTCCGCTGTACCTTATTGCCTCCGTGGTGATCTCCTTCCTGTCGGCCTTGGGCGTGGGAGTGATCTTCTTCCAGTTCGTGCTTCATCAGGCGATCTATTGGAACGTGCCGGCAATGGCGTTCATCGTGCTGGTCGCGGTCGGAGCGGACTACAACCTGCTGTTGATCACGCGAATTCGTGAAGAGTCGGCCGCTGGTGTCCGCAGCGGCGTCATCCGTGCCGTTCGTTCGACGGGCGGTGTCATCACCTCGGCTGGAATCATCTTCGCCGCCTCGATGTTCGGCCTCCTATTCGGCAGCCTGTCGTCCATGGTGCAGACCGGAGTCATCATCGGTGTGGGGCTCTTGGTCGACACGTTCGTGGTGCGCACCATCACCGTGCCGGCTCTTGCGGCGATGCTCGGGCGGGCGAACTGGTGGCCTGGCAAGGCGATCGCGAAACCGGTGCCAGGCAATCGCTTAGCGCGGTAGACGCATTCTTCGCTTGTCGGTCGCGAGGAATTCCTGCTCGGTCGTCCCGTGGTGCCGTAGCGCAGGCCCACGCTGACGTCACCGGTGCTGGCCAACGTCGCCAGATAGCGCTGAGCGGTCGCCCGTGATATCCCGATCGCCGCGGAAACTTCCGCCGCCGACATCGGTTTGTCGGACATTCGTAAAGCTTGCAGTACAAGCTGTTTGGTGGAGGCGGCGGCTATCGTAGCTGACTGTGGGGGAGCGACCCTGGGGCGCAGCGCATCTAGTGCCGCGTCCACGTCGCCCGCGCTCAGATTGGGGCTGGCCAGGATTCTGCGGTATCGAGCATATCCGGATAGCCGCGCGGCGAGCTCTGTGGTCGAGAACGGCTTGACGAGATAGCTCAGCGCCCCTGCCGACATGGCTGCCCGGATCGCGTCCGCCTCGGTGGCTGCCGTCAATACCATGCTGTCGCCCTGTAATTCGCGGACGAAGTCGATTCCGGACCCGTCGGGCAGGTAGACGTCGACCAACGCAAGGTCGACGGCATCGGCCTTGCGCGCGGCCTCGAGCGTGTTGACGGTCGCGATCACCGTGAAGCCGGCAAGCGTTTTGACGACCTCGGCGTGCAGATTGGCGACGCGGAAGTCGTCATCGACTACCAGCACCGTCAGGTCTGTGTCACCCATTGCGCCTCCTCAACCATCACGCCGGGCAGCCGGGCGATGAACTCCGCACCGTGCAGTTGCGACCCCGCCTTGGCGGGGCTGGCCAGCCAGAGATCGCCACCCAGGGAGCGGCTGATCTGGCGCGACAACGCGAGCCCAATACCCCGGCCGCCCGGTATGCCAGAGTCCGGTTTGGTAGTCCTGCCCTCGGTGAATAGATCGTCGACAAACTCGGGCGCGACGCCGTCGCCGCTGTCGACTACCGTGACGTGCAGCGTCGAATCATCTTGCAACAGCTCAACTTCCACCTCTCGCGGCGGGCCGTCGCTCAACCGGGCGGCGTCGATGGCGTTGTCCAGTAGGTTGCCCACCACGGTGGTGACGTCGACTGGCAGCACGAGCCGGCCGGGGACCCAGGTGTTCTCACCGATCTTCAGCGTCACGCCGGCTTCGCGCGACGCCGCAGCCTTGGCCGCCAAAAATGCCTGCAGGTAGGCGTCACGGATGGAATCGATGCCCGGTAGCGCTGATCCCAACGGGCCTGACCCGAGGAGCTCTTCCAGATACTGCAACCCCTCGTCGATGCGACCAATGTGCAACAACCCGTTCAGCAGGTGCAGACGATTGGCGAACTCATGGCGCTGTGCGCGCAGCACGGTGCTCATCAACTGCACTGCGTCGAGTTGCCGGGTTAGTGATTCGATATCTGTTCTGTCCCGCACCACCAACACCGTTCCCAGCCCGCGTCCTTCGCGCAATACCGGCCGTGCGGAGACCACAACGATGCGTTCACCGACATTGGCCAGCGTGGGCGCCGGATTGGCCGCCTTGAAAACGTCGAGAACCCTTGGAGTCAAACCGATCTCGTCGACGTGCAACCCTGTTTCGTTACCGATCTCGAGAAGCCGGCACGCCTCGTCGTTGACGAAGGTGGTATTCCAGGATGTGTCGGCCGCTAGCACTCCCTCGCCGATGCCTTGCAGCACCGCCGACTGGGTGCGCACCAGCTCGGTAATCTCGGCTGGCCGCAAACCCAGTGTCAGTCCTCGCCAACGCCTGGCCAGCGCCACCGAGCCCGCGACACCGATCAGCAGGAGAACACAGCCCATCGCGGCCAGCACGCGCAGGTTGGTCGAGAACTCGTCGCCGAATGCCTTGGTGGAGATGCCAACCGAGACGATGCCCAGCACCCGGCCATCGGGCTGCTGCACGGGAACTTTCGCGACTATCACGACGCCGAGAACCGTCGGTTCTTGCGCGGTCTGCTCGTGACCGGCCAACGCTTGCGTGAAGTCGCCGGCCACCGGGTAACCCAGCATGTCCCGCTGGGGCGCCGCCAGCTGAATGCTGTGGGTGTTGGCGACCACCACGAACAGCACGTGTGTGCGCTGCTCAACCCGCGACGCGATGCCTTGGATCGGGCCGGTCGCCAGCTCGTCAACGAATCCCGGGGTGGGGGCCGGCGACGCCGCATCGTATTGAGAGATGTTGTTGAGTACGGTCGGCGCGGAGGCCACCACACGGGCGATATCCAACGCGTGTACGACGTACTGGACAGTCAGCCGGTGCCGGTTGTACGCGGCGAACAAGGCGTACGCGACAATCAATGCCAGCGTCACGATCACGAGCTGCACCAGTAGTACCTGGGTGCCGAGTCGCAGGTCGATGCGGCCCTTGGCGACCATGGAAAGACCCTACCGCCCCTGTGAGCAGAATGCGCGAAAGTCCAAAACCAGAGTTCGAGTGGTTGTGGGGTGATGTGGGTTTGCCCGCACGGTCAATGGTGGTTCAGCGCCAATCCGAGCAGGCTTTCGGCTGTCGCGGCGAGGGTGTCGGCGGCCGGACGTGGTTGCCAGCCAAGCAGTTTGGTCGCGGCGTCGGTCGACATCAACTTTGGCGGGCCCAGCCGATCGGTGAAGGTGCCGAGCGCAGGCATGAACCGGGCCGCGGTCCGCACCAGCCAGTCGGGCACGTCGCGCCTCGGGATCCGGCTGCCGGCATCGCCAATCCGGGAGCGCAGGATCGCTGCTATTTCGGGCAGTGACAACGGCTGACCAGCAGACGCGAGGAACCGCCGGCCTGCGGCCTGCGGCCGTAGCATCGCCCGAAGATGCAGGTCGGCCACGTCGCGCACGTCGACGACGGCGAACGAGGCCCGCGGCAGGACCGGCGGCTTGCCGTCCAGCAGTGCGGCGATGAGTCCGACCGAACTGGCCAGGTCTGAGTCGAGCGTCGGCCCGAAGATTCCGACCGGGTTGACAACCGCCAGTTCCAGGCTGTCCGTGTGGTCGGCGAACTCCCACGCGGCCCGCTCGGCGATCGTCTTCGACTTGACGTACGGGCTCTGATTGCCGGTGGGGTCGGTCCAGTCGGTCTCGTCGTAGGGCAGCCCTGACGGTTTGGGGCTGTATCCGATCGCAGCGAACGAGGAAGTCATGACCACGCGGCGCACCCCGGCGTGTTCGGCGGCCCGCAGGACTCGCAGGGCGCCTTCCCTGGCGGGGACGATCAGGTCGTCTTCGTCCTTCGGCTGCTGCGGCGGAAACGGCGAGGCCACGTGCAACACGTATTGGCAACCAGAAACGGCTTCACTCCATCCGGCGTCAGAGGTGAGATCGGCTGCCACGAAGGCCAATCGCCCGGTGTCGGCACCCGCTCGCGCGAGGGTGGTGCGGACTCCCGGTTCGCGGTCAAGCGATCGGACAGTGGTCCGGACGTGCTGACCTTCCGCAATAAGCCGCAGAATGATATGCGCGGCAAGGAATCCCGATCCGCTGGTAACGAGGACGGGTGCGCTGGTGTCAGTCATGCTGTAGCTCAACTTCTTCGGCGAGGAGTCGAGCGGAGAGTTGTTGCACCTGCGGGATACTTCGCTTTTCGGCGGCTGCGTCGCCGCGCTCCTTTGCGGCCCACAGCTCGGCTTCGCCGGCATGCCCGCGCTGCATGTTCGCGACGTAGGCGCGCATGTCGGCTACCGACATGCCGGTTCCGCGCAGACAGCTCAGCGCCTCGATTGCGGCGACGAGGTCCCGCGGATACCGGCGGTGACCGCTGCTCTGGTCACGCGGAACGGGTTCAATCAGCCCGATGCGCTCGTAGTAGCGCAGCGCCGACTCCGCCAGCCCGGTACGCCTCGATACCTGCTGAATGCTCAGGTCGGCGAGTTCGTCAGTGAGTTTGGTGCTCATGGCACCACTCTGCCGAACTTGAAGCGCTTTAAGTCAAGCCTTCGTCAGCCCCGGGTATGGGCCTGCGCTGTATTTAGCTGGTCAGTTCTCCGGGGAGGGCTGAAAATCCCAACCCGGGTCGGCATTCCAGCCCGGATCCGGTTGGGACTGCTGCGGCTCCGGCGGGGGATTCCACCCCGGATTCGATGGGTCGTCTGCGGCGAATCCGGCGCCAGTGGCCTGGTCTACCAGATGCACTGATCTCGATGCGGCGGCGTTCTGGGCGCCATCGGGCTGCACCACATTGAATAGAGCCAGCGTCGCGATGGTTGCGGCCCCGGCAAATATCAGCTGCGCTACCCGGATTCGTCGGCGCCGACCGTCGGCAGATTTTGTTTCATGTTCGGGGTGGTCGATGGCTGTATTCAGGCTCTATTTTTGCGCTTTGCTGCTAGCCGCAGGCTGGGCGATTGCTATCGATCAGATATGAGCTCACAGCGGCGCAAATTGCCGGCTATTTCGCCGTCCGCCCGGGTTTCTCGTCGGTTCGAGGTATTTGGAACTGGCGATCCTATTTAATGTGATCCAACTCACTGGGTGGGCCGCACGCGGTGTGGTTCGCGGGGCAAGTGAGCGTGGGAGGGCTATGGCAATGAAGTGGTTGGCGGCGTGGTGGGGGCAGGCCGACCATTTCGATTGGCTGACAGGCTATTTGCAAGCCCACGGGCTGAGTTCAAACACTCGCAGGCTTATGGCTGGGGTGGCAGCCTCGTTGGTGCTGGTGCCGGCCAACGTGTGGTTGGGTCCTGCCCCGGTGTACCGGCCCGTGGCGCTGGCATATTCCGTCCTTGCTGCAGTGACTCGGGCTGGGCATGGCGATGCTCTGGTTGCGGGGGTGGCCCACTCGGCGCCAATCGCTTCTCTTCATTCTGACCGGTAGCGCGATTATCGGCGCCGGCTGCTTGTGGCAACCCCAGCCGCTGGTCGCACTGATGGCATGCTCGGCGCTGTCGATCCCCGGCGGCTACCTCGCGTTCTTCCACACCGCCAAGTACATGGCGGTGAACTTCTGGCTAGCCAGCACGATTGCGGCCTGGGAAGCGGCGCGGCTGGCTGCTGAGGGACAAGCCGTGCTGGCCTTCAGCGGATACTTCCTGGCCCTGGAACTCAACGTGATCGTCCCGTTAGCCATTCAGATCGTCGTGCGCGCACTCTGGGGTGATCTATTGCGGGCCAACCGCGACCCGCTGACCGGCCTGCTGAATCGGCGAGCCTGCAATCGGGCCGTCGTGGGACAAATCCTTGTTGGCGCCCACCACATGTATTTGGCGGTGGCGATGGTTGATCTAGACCAGTTCAAGAAGCTCAACGACACACTCGGGCATGCCGCTGGCGATCAAGCGCTCGTCGCGGTAGCCGGCGCCTTGAACGCCGCCTGCAGCGACAGCGCCGTCGTCGGTCGCGTCGGGGGCGAGGAATTTTTGATCGCCGACACCGTGACAGCAGAACAGAAGCCCGGGTGGGGGCAACAACTCTGTGATGCCGTGGCCGCGGTCAACGCCCCGGTGACCGCTAGCGTCGGAATCGCGACCATGGCGTTGCGCAGCATCGACTCCGACCATGCCGAACAAACGTTGCGCCGGTTGGTTGCCGACGCCGACAACGCTATGTATGAAGCCAAACGGTGCGGGGGCAACCAAACTCGCCATCACCAGCTCGTGGTCTGAGCCGCCGTCATGCGCTAGTCGCTGTAGCGAACCAGCCAACCGTGTCGGCCGCCCTACCGCAGTGGGTATGGTTCGACGATGGCGCTGCGGAGGGCTGCTCAACCTTGACCAAGAAGTCGCTGCACGCACTCTTTGACCTCACTGGCCGCAGCGCCGTCGTCACCGGCGGCACGCGCGGCATCGGGCTGGCCATCGCCGAGGGGTTGGTCGAGTGCGGCGCCAATGTCGTCGTCGCCAGTCGCAAGGCCGATGCGTGCGCCACCGCGGCGGAGAAGCTGCAGGCGCTGGGCGGCGGGCAAGCCGTCGGCGTCCCCACGCATCTGGGGGACCTGGAGGCCATCGATCGTCTGGTCGATGCCGCCGTCGCGGAGTTCGGCGGGATCGACATGGTGGTCAACAACGCCGCGAATGCCCTCTCACTGCGGCTGGGGGAGTTCACACCCGAAGCGTGGTCGAAGTCCTTCGCCGTCAACCTGCAAGGTCCGGTGTTCCTGATCCAGGCGGCGCTTCCGCACCTGCGTAAGAGCGCGCACGCGTCGATCCTCAACGTGGTGTCTGCCGGTGCTTTCATCTACTCGCCTGCGACATCGATGTACTCGGCGGCCAAGGCCGCGATGGTGTCCTTCACGCGGTCGATGGCCGCGGAGTTCGCGACACAGGGGATCCGGGTCAATGCCTTGGCACCCGGATCGGTCGACACCGACATGGCGCGGGCGAATCCGCCGGAGTTCCTCGAGGTGATGAAGGCTTCCGCGCTGCTGAAGCGGATCGCCGACCCCGTAGAAATGGTGCCGCCGGCACTGCTATTGCTTTCTGGCGCAGGAAGTTTCATCACCGGGCAGACCATCATCGCCGACGGCGGGATGGTGGCCCGGTAGGAAGGGCAATGATGACCGACATAGACAGCGCAACACGGGAAGCCAATAAGCAAACACTTCGGCGGGCGATGGACGGCATCAGCGCGCTCGATCTCGATGCGGTCATCGGCGAACTCCACGACGATGTCCGCTTCGAATTGCCTTACGAGGATGCGGTTCCCGATTCCGGCAGCGACGGCATCCGCGACCTGCTCGCGTCGATGTTCGTCATGTTCGGCAAGTTTGACATGACTCTGACCGACATCTATGAGCTTCTTGACCCGAACATGTTGGTGGCGCGGTATCGGGGTGACGCGCTGGGCCGGGACAAGCCCGTCGCCTACCGGAACGACTACCTCGGCGTCTTCGAGTTTCGCGACGGCCGGATCTCGTTGTGGCGCGAGTACGACAACCCCATGGTGTCCGCCGCGGCGATCGCGAAGCTCGCCGACGCCGGCCCCGAGGTGAGTGCATGAACGATCCGGTGATCAAGCTCCTCGATATTGTCGAGGAGTGGCTGGCCACCGTGCGGCGACTAGCGAGAGACAGCTGAGGAGGAATCGCTGTGGGCACCACCAACAACGACGTTCGGGACATCGACACCGGCGCACCCATGACGCGCTTCGCCCGCGGCTGGCACTGAATAGGCCTGGCCGAGGACTTTCGCGACGGACGTCCCCACGGGCTCAACGCGTTTGGCTCTCGCCTGGTGGTGTTCGCCGACTCCGACGGCGCACTGCACGTTCTCGACGCGTATTGCCGCCACATGGGTGGTGACCTGTCCCAAGGGACCGTCGAGGGCGATTCGCTGGCGTGCCCGTTCCACGATTGGCGCTGGCAGGGCTCGACCGGTCGCTGCTCGCTGGTGCCCTACGCCAAGCGCACGCCCCGATTGGCGCGGACGCGGCGTTGGCCGACCGGCGAGGTCAACGGCCAACTGCTCGTCTGGCACGATCCCGAGGGGTCGACACCGCCCGCGGATATCTTGCCGCCGACGATCGATGGGTACGCCGAAGGGCAGTGGTCGGCGTGGTCGTGGAACTCGATCCTCATCGAGGGGTCACACTGCCGGGAGATCGTCGATAACAACGTCGACATGGCCCACTTCTTTTACATCCACCACGCGTACCCAACCTTCTTCAAGAACATCATCGAAGGCCACACGGCGACCCAGATGATGGAATCGAAGGCCCGCCCCGACACCACAGATAATTACGAGAACCTATGGGAGGGTGCGAAACTTCGTTCCGAGGCAACGTATTTCGGCCCCGCCTACATGATCAACTGGCTGCACAACGGCGTGGCGCCGGACTTCACGATTGAAGTGGCGCTGATCAACTGCCACTATCCGGTCACCCACGACTCTTTCGTGTTGCAGTGGGGTGTCGCGGTCCAGGAAGTTCCCGGCCTCCCGGCGAGCAAGGCGGCCAAGCTCGCCGTCACCATGAGCCGATCATTCGGCGAGGGCTTCCTCGAAGACGTCGAGATCTGGAAGCACAAGACGCGCATCGAGAACCCGCTGCTCACCGAGGAGGACGGCGCGGTATATCAGCACCGGCGCTGGTACGAGCAGTTCGACGTCGACGTCGACGTCGCCGACGTCACCGCGGAGATGACCGACCGCTTCGAGATCGAGGTCGACACCAACCATGCCAATGAGTTTTGGCAACACGAGGTTGCGCAGAACCTGGCGGCGACGGTTCGGTGAGAGTTCCTGAAATTGGGTCAGCCCATCCCGCCGGTCAGGCCGCGAACGGTTTGCATTTCGCTGCCCCGATACGGCCGCCCATCGGGTAGCACCAAGTCGTGGAACCACATTTTCGGCGGCGCGGTGTACGGGTGATTCCATGAATCCCACGGAAAGTAGGTCTGAGTCTTCCCCGCCACCAAACCCCAGTTGATCGCACCAACGTTGTGGCGCTTGGCAATCGGCAGGATCCCTTCGATGGTGCTGCCTTGAGACCGAGCCATGTACTCGGTGCAGAGGATCGGCCGCCCCATAGGTGCCAGTTCGTTGATCCGGCCCTCGAACTCGGCCGGTTTGCCGTAGCTGTGGAAGGTGATCACGTCGGCATTGTCGAGTTGGATGGCGCTGATTGCGCTACGGCTTGACGGGTCGCCCCAGGATCCTTGCCACACACCGCTTGTCAATGGCTGAGCAGGATCAACCGAGCGCGCCCACCGGAACACCTGGGGGAGCAGGTCGCCGACCCGCTGCAGCTTGTCTGTGCGCTCGACCTTGCGATACTCCTTCGCGGGATTGTCGGGCTCGTTCCACAGATCCCAACCCAAAACCCGGTCGTCGTTGCGGAATTGGGTCAACACTCCGGTGACGTAGTCCTGCATGACGGGAACGTAGCGGGGGTCTCCGAGGCGTTCGGCACCCGGGCTTTGCACCCAGCCGGAGTTGTGCACTCCGGGTACCGGCGCGTGCTGCGGGCCAGACTTGGGGAGCGGGTCCCAACAGGAGTCGAACAAGACGAAAAGCGGCTTAATGCCATGGTGTGACGCGATTCCCACGAACTGGGAGAGACGGTTTTGGAAGCCCTGGCGATCCTGGGTCCACAACTGATCGTGGAGGAAGACGCGCATCGTGTTGAAGCCGTGCGTCCTGGCCACGCCCAGCTCGCTGTCGATGCGCTGCGGGTCATAAGTGCCCGGCTGAAACATCTCGAGCTGGTTGATGGCGGTCGAGGTGATGTAATTCGCCCCGACGAGCCAGCCTTGGGCTTGATACCAGGTCTTGGCACGGTCTGCCGACCACCGGCCGGCTTCCGCAGTGGCGCTAGGCATTTTGGCCAGCGCCGTGCCGGCTGCCAGCATCAGCGGCAACTTCATGGCCGTTCGGCGGTTCACGAAGTGACACTAATTTTCCCACGTCATCCGGGCGGTCCGACGCGCCGTTCGCAATGATATGAGGTTGGGAATTGTGACCTGATCGTGATCTGGTGGGCTCAGCGGAGCTTGCGGCCGTGGTTGTCCTTCACGCTGCCGTTGAACATCAGGATCGCGTCGACGATCGCCCAGATGATGCTGCCGAGCAGGAACGGCAACCCGACAAGGCAGAACAGGGTGAAGACGAGCGCGGACAGACCCAGCAAAAACTGCGCAATCGCAATCTGGGTTGAGTCGATGTAGAAGCGACCGATGCCGAACGCACCAAAAAACAGCTGCAACAGCCCGGCCGTGGTGGCGGATTTGTCGGACAGAGGGAGCCCCGTGGCGGGATCGCGACCAAACGGTGCTTGGAGATGCGCCGGGTTTTCGGGATAGGCGCCGTAACCGAGGTGAGGCTGCGGCGGCGGATAACCGGCTTGCGGTGGATACCCGGGGTACCCCGAGGGCGGTGGCATCGGCGGGCCTTGGGGCGGCAAGTAACCGGGCGGCTGCCACCCCTCAGGCGGCTCGCTGGGTAGGTTCGGCGTCGACATTGGGTTGAGTTGACTCCTGTGTCTCGGGCCGTACGCGGAATCTCAGTCGGGCATCGATGCGGCCCACTGTATATGCCCCTCAAAGCCCAGCGCGGTGGTCTGCACGGGGTCGCGCACGGGTTGCCGCAAAATTTGCCGGCCCAGTTGGCGAAGCCTCTTCAAACTTTTGCCCCGACGGCGCGATACTAACGAGATGTCCGATCGCAACGTGCTCGGCGGCCTGCTGCAACCGTGCGGCGCCGAACCCCTCACCGGTTACTACCGCGACGGTTGTTGCTCCAGTGGGCCCGAGGATATCGGCCGTCACACGATCTGTGCGGTGATGACCGCCGAGTTTCTCGAGCACCAGCGCTCCATCGGTAATGACTTGTTGACGCCGGTTCCCGAGTACCGGTTTCCCGGCCTGCTGCCCGGTGACCGCTGGTGCGTCACCGCCCTGAATTGGCTTCGGGCTCACCAGGATGGTTGCGCCGCCCCGGTGGTGTTGGCCTCCACCCACGAACGCACTCTTGAGGTCGTGCCCCTCGAGGCGCTGCAGGAACATCAAGTCGACGTTCCCGACGACCTGGCTAACTTGTAGGGCCCGACATCACCGACATCGATTTCGACGATCTGACATCGCCGCAGCTGACCGATGTCCAGCGTCAGATTCTGGAATTCACCGAGTCCAAACAGGTCGAGTTCGACATCGATCGGATGCTCGCCGAGGCCGTCGAGCAAGCTGGTGTCGGCGATCTGGACGATACGGACGGTTTCGGTGGCCGCCTGGCCGCACACGTCGCCGCGATCGAAGCCGACGATGGCCTGAGGCAACTCGCACGTTCGACCCTGCGACAACGGGTGGTCCGCCTACTGCGAAACCGGTTGTCGTTGACCGAACTCATCAAGCGCTATCCCGAGATCGAGTCGATCCCGATCGAGAAGCCCATCATCGTTGTCGGGATGCCACGATCCGGCACCACCCATCTGGTGAACCTCGTTGCCGCCGACCCCCGCCGGCGCGTGTTGCCGTATTGGGAGAGTCAGGAACCGATACCCGCGCGCGGCAAGGGCCCCGGCATCTTCGGAGTCGACCCGCGCTATGCGCGCGCCAAGGCCGAACACGACGCACTGATGGTCAGCGCCCCGGTGGCGGCCGCCATGCACGACAGATTCCCCGAGGCAATCGAGGAGGAGGTAGAACTCCTTGATCTCGATCTGGCCGGGTACGTATTGGAATGGCAAGCGCGCGTGCCTGATTGGCGCGACTATTACCTGGGTCTCGACCAAACCCGGCACTACGCTTACCTGAAGAAGGTCTTGCAGGCGCTGACCTTTCTGCGCGGTCCGCAGACCTGGATTCTCAAGAGCCCCCAACACTGCGCGCAGCTTGGCCCACTGATGGCGACCTTCCCCGACGCGACCGTCGCCTTCACGCACCGCGATCCCGTCGCGGTCGTCCAGTCGGCGATCATGATGATGGCCTACTCCGATCGGCTGCGCCGGACAAGCATCGATCCGGAATGGCTCTTGGACTACTGGACCGACCGGGTGCAGCGGCTGCTCAGCGCGTGCGTCCGCGACCGCGACCTGGTGCCATCCGAACGCAGCATCGACATCAACTTCCACCAGCTCAACGGGAACGAGATGCCGTTGCTCGACGAGCTATACCGGCGCGCCGGAGTCGAAGTGACGCCGAAGGTGCGTAAGCGGTTCCAGCAATACCTGGATGGCAATCCACGCGGCAAGCACGGCCGTATCCGCTACGACTTGCAGCGGCACTTCGGTGTTTCGGCCGACGAACTGCGCAGGCGTTTCAGGTTTTGCTTCGACCGGTTCGACGTCCGCCCCGAATGAGGAGCATCGATGGCTACCCAGGACTTTGAGCCGGTCTATCGCAGCAGGCCGGGCGCTGACCAGTTGCGGCCGGCGGCGGCCGAGCAGGCCGAGCAGATCGCCCCGGGGCTGTGGTGCTCGCCGGCCCGGTGCATCGGGCCAACTTCGACGCCGTCGACTCCTCGCCGGTGCGCTACATCATCGTCACCCAGGGTCACGTGGACCATGTCGGCGGCCTGGACAGCGTCCGAGACACCGATACAACCGTTGTTGCCCAAGCGAACTGGACTCAATGGCGCGACGACAACGAACGCCTCATCCCGTATCGCGCCAGCCGCAGTGCGTTCGCCTTCAAGGACACCCTGGGGACGGGCATCCAAGCCATTCAACGTCGTCTGGGTACGAAACGGCTGCCCGCTCAGAGCGTTCCCGCCGTCGACCTCGACTTCGAGGACACGCTCACCCTCGAAGTCGGCGGTCGGCGGATGGAGCTGGTCTCTGTGCCCGGCGGCGAGACCACCGACTCGTTGGTGATATGGCTGCCCGACGAGCGAATCTGTCTGTGCGGAAACACCTTCGGCCCGATATTCGGGCACATTCCCAACCTTGTCACGATTCGCGGTGACCGCTACCGTGACGCCCTGACCGCTATCGCGGCTGTCGAGCGGGTGCGCGACCTGCATCCCGAACTCCTGGTGACCGGCCACTTCGAGCCGATCGCGGGAGCCGATCGCATCCACGCCGAGCTCACCCGGCTGCGCGACGCCATCGCGTACATTCACGACGAGACTGTGGCCGGGATGAACGCCGGAAAAGACGTCCAGACCCTGATGCGAGAGATCACCCTGCCCGCGGAATACGAAGTGGGCCAAGGCTATGGAAAGGTCTCCTGGGATGTGCGTGCGGTGTGGGAGAACTACTCGGGCTGGTTCCACCACCGGTCGACCACCGAGCTCTATCCCATCGGGTTCGACGCCGTCGGCGCCGATGTGGTGGAACTGGCCGGCGTCGACGCGCTTGTGGATCGAGCGCGAGCACACCTCGCCGATGACCGCCCACTGCACGCCATCCACACCTTGCCGAACTCGTCACCACCGCGCAGCCGGACCACCCGGGGGCGCGCGAAGTGCTGCGGGAAGCCCACGACAGTCTGTTGGACGGCACCACCAATTTCTGGGAGAGAGCTTGGCTCTCACGGCAGATAGCGAATAACTTGTGACGGCACGGCAAGGACATCCATATGACATTTGGCTTGCAGCCTGAGGACTGCTATCACACCGGCATCGTGGTCCCCGACCTTGATGCCGCGATGGCTCGTCTCAGTGCATTGGCCGGCTACCGGTGGATCACCCCGCTCAGCTATACGTTGCCCTTCCGCACCACGGCCGGGGTTCGGGAACTGACGTCGACGATCGTCTACTCCGTGCAGAGCCCGTACCTCGAACTGGTCCATGAGGTTCCCGGAACGCCGTGGACGGCCGCGCCGGGTAATTCCGTGCACCACGTCGGCTATTTCACCGACAACCTCGTCGAGACCGCGCGCGCGTTGGAGAGCAACGGTTTCAGCTTCGAAATGACCGGTGAGATACCAGGATCAGAATTGGGGATGTTCGCCTGCTACGTCGACGACTCTGGAACCCGACTCGAAATCGTCGACTGCGCACTGTTTCCCGACTTTGCCGCGTTCGTCGAGTCCATCGGCGCGCCCGGACCCGACGGAGCCTGACATGGTACTGACGGTGCTGCGCTTCAACTTCGCCTCGCCGCACGGAGAACCACGCACGCAGAGCAAGCTGTTGTCTGCCGCCCTCGAATTGGTGCAATGGGGTGAGTCCCAAGGTGTTACGTCGGTGAGCGTGGACGAGCATCACGCCACCGGCCACGAATGGAGCTGCAACCCGATCATGGCTGCGGCGATGTTCCTGGCGCGCACCTCGACCATGATTGCCAGCGTGGACTGTGCGCTAGGGCCGTTGTGGAACCCGGACCGGCTCGCCGAAGACATTGCGCTAGTCGACAACATGAGCCGCGTCCGGCTGCACACCACGGTGGGGCTGGGCTACCGAGCTGTCGAATACGACTCGCTGAGAATAGATTTCAGCAAGCCGGGCGCGCTGATGGACGGCCTGGTCGAGCGGATGCTGTCGGTCTGGTCCGGGGTCGACGAACCGGGGATTTGTTCCGGCACCTGGAGCCGGCCACATCCGCCGCTGTATGTCGGCGGCGGCGCACGTGCCACGGCGCGCCGCGCGGCGCGTTTCGGGCTGCCGCTCAGCCTGGCCGATCACCTGCCCGACATCGCTGCGTACTACCGCGAATTGTGTTCCGCCGCAGGCATCAAACCGCTCATCTTGATGCCCGGCCCGATCAATCGCGGCATGATCTATCTGCACGAGGACCCAGAGCGGGCGTGGGCCGAGCTCGGGGAACACATCCTCTGGGAGGCCGTCACGTACGGAGAATGGTCAACTGACCAACGCTCCCTGATGCACCTGCCCGGAGTCCAGACCCTGGACGAGGTCAGAGCATCGGGGCGATACCGCTTCCTGACTCCCGATCAGCTCATCGCCGAAATCCGTGACAGCGACAATTACGGACCGCTCGTGATGCGCCCGCTGGTCGGGGGCATGCCCGTCGACGAAGCGTGGAAGTCGGTGCAGCTGCTGACCGACACCGTGCTGCCCGCGCTGCGCTGACCCTCGGAACGAATGGTTGCGCTCGCGGATAGCGGGTATCGCTGACGAATACCGATTCAACGATGAGGATGGGGTTTTCGATGAGCTATCGCGCCGTGAAAAGGGGATTCGCATTGCTTGGTGGTGCGGCCATACTCGTTTCGGCAGTCGCCTGTGGTGGTGGCGTCGGGAATACGGCCGGCACGCCGGTGACATCGCCAGCGACTTCGTCGGCCCAGACGCAGGCGCCTGGTACGCAAACCAATCCGGTAAGTCCGGGCGCTGGCGGGGGCTGAGCTCAGGGCACTTCCGTCGAGTACAGCCAGGCCTCCCAGAGTGTCCGCAGCGGCTCGTCGGAATAGTTGGCCGCCAAGCCGGTGAAGTCGTCGGTGACAGCGGTGCCGTGGCGATGTCGCGACGCCCAATCCTTCAGCAGCGTAAAGAATCCGTGGTCGCCCAGCCGCCCGCGCAGCGCGTGCAGGGTCAGCGCGCCGCGTTTGTAGACGCGGTCGTCGAACATGTGACGCGCTCCGGGATCGGTCAGGAGCAGGTCTTGTGGCTCGGCGCGCAGCTGCGCGTGGTGAAGCTGGGCGAGTTCGTCGGCGCTGGGCCCGCCGCCGCGCTCCGACCACAACCACTCCGCGTAACACGCGAATCCTTCGTGCAGCCAGATGTCGCGCCACTGGCCCGCGGTCACCGAGTTGCCGAACCACTGATGTGCCAATTCATGGGCGATGAGCCGTTCACCGGCCCGCGTTCCGTCGCAATGGTTGGCACCGAAGATCGAAACCCCTTGAGCTTCAAGGGGTATTTCCAGCGGATCGTCGGTGACAACTACCGTGTAGCCGCTGGCCAGCGGGTAGGGTCCGAATAATTCGATGAACAATGTCATCATCTCGGGTTGGCAGGCGAAGTCGTGGTCGAAGTCCCGACGTAGTCGTTCGGGCAGCGCGGCCCGTATCGGCACCGGTGTCCTGGCCAGCTGCCGCATTTCGTAGTTGCCGATCGGCAGGGTGATGAGATAGGTCGACGTCGGCTCGCGCTGCTCATACGTCCACACCGTCCGCGAGGCCCGGACTCGGCGTGACAGCAGCTGGCCGTTGGCGATTACCCGGTACCGGCTTTCGGCGCTGATCTGAATATGGAACGCGGTTTTGGCGCTGGGATGGTCGTTGCAGGGGAACCACGACGCGGCGCCGTTGGGCTGCCCGGCGACGAGCACACCGTCGGTCAGCTCTTCGAAACCGACGTCGCCCCACAGGGAACGGAACGGTCTCGGCGAACCTCCGTATCGCACCACGATCGACAACGCGGCTCCGGTCGGAAGCTTTGAGCTCATCCGGATGCGCAATTTGCCGCCGCGGCAGGAGAATTGGTCCACACGTTTGCCGTTCACCGATACCTTCGACACCGTCAATGCGTTGGACAGGTCCAGGGTGAATTGCTGCAACTCGGTGAGTGTGACTGCGGTGATCGTGGCCGATCCGGACAGTCGATTCAGCGTGACCCGGTACTCGAGATCCAGCTCGTAGCGCGACACCTGGTATCCGGAGTTGCCGTTTTTCGGTAGGTATTCGTCGATCACTTCCGGCGACGCCGCTTTCTTCGCGGAAGCCTTCACGCCGCGGTGTCCTGGACGCTACGCCCGGAGGCAGCCTTACGCGCCTTCTTGCGGCTGGGATTCCACGGCTTGATCGGATTGCCTTGCCAGCGCGTCGATCCCGGCACCTCATCGCCGCGCACCACCAGGGACGCGGGACCGACGGTCGCGCCGGCGCCGATCCGGGCGGCGGGTAGCGCAACGCAATGCGGTCCCAGCGTTGCGCCGGGTTCCAGCACGACGCTCTCCATCCGCATGATCCGGTCGTGGAACAGGTGTGTTTGCACCACGCAGCCGCGGCTGACGGTGCAGCCGTGGCCCAGGGTGACGAGGTCAGCCTCGGGGAGCCAATAGGTTTCACACCACACTCCGCGTCCGATGCGGGCACCCAGCGCGCGCAGCCACAGGTTCAAGATCGGCGTCCCGCTGGCCGCCCGGGCGAACCACGGCGCGGCAACGGTTTCGACGAAAGTATCGGCGACTTCGTTGCGCCACACGAACGACGACCACAGCGGAGATTCGCCCGCCCTGATCCGGCCGACCAGAAGCCATTTCGCGACGATCGTGATTGCACCGGCGATCGCGCCCGCCGCCAGCAGCACCAGCCCGCCACACAGTGCCGCCCACCCGATGCCGAATATCCTGGCCAGCGCCTGCAATCCGCCCAGCACGGCCAGCCCGATCGTGACCGACGCGATCACCGGGAGCAACCGCAGCGTTTCGACCAACGCCCGCATCACCTTCAACCTTCGCGGCGGGTCATAGGTCGTCGCCGCGTCGGCCTCGGTGGCGCGACGGCGCAGCCGCATCGGCGGGCTGCCCAGCCAGGACGAGCCACGCTTGGCCTTCGGTGGCGCGGCCGACAACACCGCCACCAGTCCGTCGTCGGGGACCCGGCGGCCCGGCTGGGTGATACCGGAATTGCCGAGGAACGCGCGCCGGCCGACGGTGGTTTTCGCCGCGTAGATCCAGCCGCCGCCGAGTTCGTACGAGGCGACCATGGTGTCGTCGGCCAAGAACGCCCCGTCCTCGATCACGGCGAACTTCGGCATCAGCAACACCGTCGAAATCTCGGTGCCGTGGCCGACGTTGGCGCCCAGCAACCGCAGCCACATCGGCGTCAGCAGGCCGGCGTATAGCGGGAACAGATAGTTGCGTGCGGCGTCCATCAGCCGCTCGGTGGCCCACAGCTGCCACCCGGCTCGACTGCGCACCGGGTGATAACCCTCGCGCAGCCCAAGCGACAGCACCCGCACCCCGAGCACGGTCAGCAGTGCATAGACCGTGAGCGCGGCCAGCGTCGCGACCGGTGTCCACTGCAGCGCCGGAACCACGGCCTGCGACAGGCGGTGCGTGTGGCGGACGGCCAGCCCGATAACCGCCAGACCCGTCGCCACGGCGATCAGCGGCAGGGCTCCGAGCAGCACCGACGTCAATCCGTACATCGCGACCCAGCGGATCCTGCGCGGCGGCCGTTCGTCCGGCCACGGGTGGTTGACCCGGCCGGACTTCACCGCCGGCGAGCCCTTCCAGTACTGGCCGTTCTTGATCTTGTCCAGCACGCCCGAGCCCGGAGCCACGTCGGCGTTCTTGCCGACGACGGCGCCGGGCAGCAACGTGGTCCGGGCGCCCACCGTCGCGTCGTTGCCGATCGTGATCGCGCCGACGTGGAACACGTCCCCGTCGATCCAGTGACCGCACAGGTCCACTTCGGGTTCCACGGCGCAGCGATGTCCAAGCGTGAGAAGTCCGGTCACCGGCGGCAGCGAATGCAAGTCAACGCCCCTGCCGATCGTGGCGCCGAGCGCGCGGGCGTAGTACACCAGCCACGGTGCGCCGGACAGGTTGTGGGCGCCGCTGGCCTCCGCGAGCCGTTCGGTAAACCAGATCCGCAGGTGCACCGAGCCGCCGCGACGATAGGTGCCCGGCCGCACCTTCGACAGCAGCACTCGCGCGGACAACACCGTGATGCCCATCCGGCCCACCGGCGTGAGGAACACGACGAACGCCACCGCGACCAGCCACCAGTTCACCGCCACGGTCCACGGCACCAGGTGCAGGGCGCGGGCGACGTTGTTGCCCAGCGCCAGCCACGTCAACCACGGCAGCGCCGACAGCGTCGCCAACGGCACGGCAAGCAGGGTCTGCGTGAACCGCGTCAGCCACGGTGTCGGCCGGACCGTGCGCTCGGCGACCTGCGGCGGCGGCTCGAGTTCGTCGAGGAACCCGGCGAGCGAGCCCAGCCGGGGGTGATCGTAGATATCGGCAACGGTGACCTGCGGGTATTGCTTGCGCAACGCAGCGACGAGTTGCGCGGCCGCCAGCGAGCCGCCGCCGAGTGCAAAGAAGTCCGCCTCGACGGTGTCCCCTTGACCGGCCTCGAAAGCGCCGAGTAAGTCCCGCCACAGCCCGGCCAGCCAGCCGGTGGTGCCGCTCAGGTCGTCCGACCCGTCCGACACGCCGCCCGGCGGAGGCCACGGCAGCGCGTCCCGGTCGACTTTGCCCGACGTGCGGGTGGGCAGCTCGTCCACCCGGACGAGCCGCGGCACCAGCGAGGCGGGCAGCTGCTCGGCCAGCCGGGCGCGCGCCTCGCTGAGGTCGAACGCCGGATCCGCGCTGACGAGATAGCCGACCAGCACCGGCGTGCCGGTAGCGGTGTGGCGAACCGCGGCCGCTCCACCACTGACCCCCGGCAAGTGCACCAGCGCCGAGTCGACCTCGCCCAGCTCGATACGCCGGCCCCCGACCTTGACCTGGTCGTCGCGACGGCCGCAGAAAAACAGCCCGTCGCGTTCCAGGCGAACCAGATCGCCACTGCGATAGGCGCGCGGCCAGCCCAGCGACGGCATCGCCGCGTACTTCTCGGCGTCTTTGTCCTTGTCCAGGTAGCGGGCCAGGCCGACGCCGCCGATCACCAGCTCGCCGACGTCGCCGTAGACGACCGGCAGACAGTCGCCGTCCACGACGGCCAGGTCCCAGCCCGGCAGCGGCAGCCCGATACTGATCGGTCCGGAGCCGTCGATCTTCGCCGCGCACGCGACCACCGTCGCCTCGGTCGGGCCGTAGGTGTTCCACACTTCCCGGCCGTCTTGCATGCTTGGGTCGAGCCGCTCGACCAGCTCCGGCGGGCAGGCCTCACCGCCAAAGATCAACAGCCGCACCGCTTCCAGCGCCTCGCTGGGCCACAGTGCGGCCAGCGCCGGCACCGTCGACACCACGGTCACGTCCCGGGTGACCAACCACGGACCGAGGTCCATTTCACTGCGCACCAGCGAGCGCGGCGCGGGAACCAGGCAGGCGCCGTGCCGCCAGGCCAGCCACATTTCCTCGCAGGACGCATCGAAAGCCACCGATAGCCCGGCGAGAACTCTGTCGCCGGGGCCAATTGGGTTGTCCTGCGAGAACATTTGCGCTTCGGCGTCGACGAAGGCGGCAGCGCTGCGGTGGGTGACGGCCACACCCTTCGGTGTGCCGGTCGATCCGGACGTGAAGATGATCCAGGCGTCGTCGCGGCCCAGCGGCGCCGTGGCCCGCCAGCCGCGGGATGAGCCGACGCCCCGCAGCAGGCCCGCATCGGTGATGACGCCGACGACGTTGGCCTCACCGAACACCAATTCGGCGCGCTCGTCGGGGTCGTCGGCATCGACGGGTACGTACGCCGCGCCGGTGGCCAGCGTCGCCAAGATCGCCACGTACAGCGCGTAGGTGCCAGACGGCATCCGGATGCCGATCCGGTCCCCCCTACCAATGCCGCGGGCGGCCAGCCATTCCACGCTGGCCTCGATGTCGCTGATCAGCTCGCTGTAGGTGAGCTGGACGGTGCCGTCGTCGATCGCCGTCGCGTCCGGGTAGCGCGCAGCGGTCTCATAAATGATGTCGATCAGCGTGCGCGGGCTCGGGGCAGCGGGCGACAGCAAGTACTGCGTCGGGACTCGCGCAGGGACCGGAGGCCGAAGAGGCGAAGTCACTCCACGAAAATACTCATATCCCGGCGGCGTGCCGGCGAGCGCGCGCGGCGTGTAACGGGTGAGCCTCAGACTGTGCGGCGCTGCTCGAGCCAGTCGGCCAGCGAGTGCCCGGCATCCAGGACGTGTCGTTCGGCGATCGCGCGGGCCCGCTCGACGTCCTTGTCACCGAGCGCGTCGAGCAGCTCTTGGTGCTCGTCGAGCGAATGCTTCTCGTGGTCGGGGAACAAGGTCAGAAAGTTGCTCGGCACCACGCGTGCGGCCTGCTTGATCTGCGTCAGCAGTCGCGGCGAGTGCGCGGCGCGGTGAATCTTTTGGTGAAAATGCCAGTTGGCCTCGCCGATGCTGTCGTCACCGGAGCGCGCGACCACATCCGCCGCGAGTTCGCGCAGCATGGCGAGTTCGTCGGGTTCGATGCGCTCGGCCGCCCACGCCGCGGCCTGCCCGGTGAGGACGCCCAGGATCGTGAAGCTGTCCTTGACATCGGTGGGACTGATGCCGATCACGGTGACGCCGCTGCGCGGCGCGACCTGGACCAGGCCTTCGAAGGAGAGCTCCAGCAGCGCCTCGCGGACCGGGGTCCGGCTGGTCGCGAACTCCTGGGTGATGGCGTCGAGGTCGACCCGCGCGCCGGCGGGCAGGGCGCCGGTCAGGATCCGATCCCTGAGTTCGCGGGCGGCCCGTTCGCGCACCGTGCCGGAGATGTCGATCCCGGAAATCGAAGCCATCCGGGGATGCTACCAAAACAACACATCTAGTATTTGAAATCTGGAATATCAGATGTTAGATTTCGGCTATGGCTGATCGACGACAAGACACGATGGCCCTCGTTGCTTTCATGCAGGCGGGCAGTACTTCCGTGTACGCCGGCTCGTGGCGACACCCCGCGACCGAACACGGCTACCTCGACGCTTCGTACTACGCCAAGATCGGCAGCCAACTCGAAGAAGGCTGCTTCGACCTGATGTTCTTCGACGACCGCCTGGCGATGCCCGGGGTGTACGGGGGTTCGGTGGACGAGGCGGTCGCCTACGGCGCTCGTCCGGTCAAGCTGGACCTCAGTGTCGTGCTCGGGGTGCTGGCGCAGGCCACCTCGCGGATCGGGCTGGGCGCGACCTACTCGACCACCTACTACCAGCCGTTCCACGTAGCCCGAACCTTCGCCACGCTCGACCACCTCTCCGGCGGTCGGGCCGCCTGGAACGTGGTCACCTCCGTCAACGACAGCGAGGCGCAGAACTTCGGCATCGACGCCCACTTGGGCCACGACGAGCGATACGACCGCGCCGACGAGTTCATGGACGTGGTGGCGGGCCTCTGGGACACCTGGGAGGACGGCGCGATCCTGCACGACCGCGCCGCCGGGCGGTATGCCGACCCGGCCAAGGTGCACGAACTCGGACACGTCGGGCAGTACTTCTCCTCGCGCGGCCCGCTGACCGTACCGCGCACCCCGCAGGGCAGGCCGGTCATCATCCAGGCCGGATCTTCGGGTCGTGGCCGCGAATTCGCTTCGCGCTGGGCAGAATTGATCTTCACCGGAGACCCGGGTCTCGAGGTCGCGCGCAGCCACTACGCAGACCAGAAAGAACGCATCGCCGATGCCGGGCGTGATCCTGCCGCGGTCCGGATCTGCCCGATGGCCTACGCTGTGGTGGGCGAGTCCGAGGCCCACGCCAAGGAGCGCGAAGCTTTGTTCCTCAACGAACTGGTTCATCCCATGGCATCACTGACATTGTTGTCGGAGTTGATGAATTACGACTTCGCGCAACACGATCTGGACGACCCGGTCACCGACGAGCTGATCGCCTCGGTCTCCGGAATTCGGGGACTGGTACAGAACCTGCGCACCCACATCGGCGGGGATACCGTGACCGTCCGTGATCTGGCCGGCCATCGCGCGACGCTACTGCAGGGTCCCCGCTTCGTCGGCACCGGCGAGCAGGTTGCCGACCAGATGGCGGACTGGTTCGAAAGCGGAGCCTGCGACGGTTTCGTCTTGGCGGCAACGCATCTGCCCGGCGCATTCGAAGACGTTGTGCGGATGGTGGTTCCAGAACTGCAACGACGCGGGCTGTTCCGCACTCAATACGAGTCCTCGACGTTGCGGGGACACCTTGGGCTGCAACGGCCCTCGAACACTCGAGTAGGCGTCGGTGCGAATGCTTGACGGCGTCCGGGTGCTCGACCTCGCCACTTTGGCGGCCGCCCCACTGGTGGCGACCTACCTGGGCGAGTTCGGCGCCGACGTGATCAAGGTCGAAGAACCGCGACAGGGCGATCCGATCCGCGGTTGGGGCAATCAGCGCGACGGGGTCGGGCTGATGTGGAAGTCGTTGTCGCGCAACAAGCGATCGATCACGCTGGATCTGCGCTGCGCCGAAGGCCAGGCATTGGTGCGCCGCCTGGTCGAGCATGCCGATGTCGTCATCTTCAACACCCGGCCGCAGACGTTGCGCAAATGGGGTCTGGACTACGAGACCCTGCGGGCTGTCAACGACCGGATCGTAATGCTGCATATCACTGGGTACGGGTTGACCGGACCGAAGAGTGAGCGCCCGGGGTTCGGCACGCTCGGTGAGGCGATGAGCGGGTTCGCGCACGTCACCGGCCCGGCCGGCGGGCCGCCCACGCTGCCGCCATTCATGTTGGCCGACGGCGTCGCATCGTTGAACGCCACCTACGCGGTCATGATGGCGCTGTACCACCGTGACGTGCACGGCGCACCGGGGCAGCTGATCGACGTCAACCTGATCGACCCGCTGGCCCGGCTGCTGGAGCAGACGCTGCTGAGCTACGACCAATTGGGCCTGGTCCCAGAGCGTGCCGGCAACCGATGGGACATCTCGGCTCCGCGCAACACCTACCGCACCGCGGACGGACGGTGGCTGGCCATGTCCGGAAGCTCGCCGGCGCTGGCGCTGCGGGTTTTCCGGGCCATCGGCCGAGACGACCTACTGTCCGACCCCGACTTCTCTGACCCACAACGGCGACTGGCCCGGGCCCGTGAGGTCGACGACGTGGTCGCGGAATGGGTTGCCACCAAGACTCTTTCGGAGGCGATGGACGTCTTCGAAGCCCACGAGGTAGCCGCTGCTCCCGTCTACGACATCCGCGATCTGGTCGCCGACGAGCAGCTGAAGCATCGCGACGTGTTCATCTCGGTCGAGGACCAACAGCTCGGACCAATGACGGTGCAGGCTCCGGTCCCGCGTTTCTCGGCGGCGACGGGAACGGTCGGCCATCTCGGACCTCGCCTCGGTGAACATAACGCCGAAGTCTACGGCGAGCTACTCGGCTTGACTCCAAACGAGATTGACGATCTGCGCGCCCGCGGCGTGTTGTGACAGAAGGAATTCTTCAAGGTGACTGATCTTCTCCGTCGTTCCGAACTCGCGGTGCCCGCGAGCAACGACAACATGTTCGAGAAGGGTGCCAAGTGCGGCGCGGACCTGGTGTTCCTCGATCTCGAGGACGCGGTGCCGCCGGCCTACAAGGAGGAGTCGCGGGTCAAGGCGATCGCCGCGCTCAACGACATCGACTGGGGACGCACCGCGCGTGCCATCCGGATCAATGGTCTGGACACCCAGTGGTGTCACGATGACGTCGTCGACGTTGTCACCAAGGCCGGGGAGAACCTCGACACGATCATCATCCCGAAAGCCCGCAGGGCGCGCGATGTCTGGTGGGTGGACGTGTTGCTGACTCAGCTGGAGTCGAAACTTGGCCTGAGCAATCGGATTCGACTCGAGGTTCTGATCGAGGAAGTGGAAGGCCTTGCCAACGCGGAGGAGATCGCCGCGGCCAGCCCGCGGCTGGATGCGTTGATCTTCGGAGTCGGCGACTTCTCGCTGTCGCAGGGTGCGCGGGTGGACACCAACTTCGTCCCGCTCGGCGAATACCCCGGTGAATTCTGGGCTTACGCGCGAAACAAGGTGATCGTGGCGGCGCGCATTGCCGGCATCGACGCGATCGACGCGCCTTATCCCGACTACCGGGACCTGTCGGGATATGAGCGCGACGCGCGACGCTCCTCCCTGCTGGGCTACACCGGCAAATGGGCCATCCACCCCGACCAGGTCCCGGTCGCCAACGGGGTCTACGCGCCGACTGCCGACGAGATTGCCCGCGCCGAAGCCAATGTCGCCGCCTATCGGGAGGCCGAGGCCAAGGGCCGCGGCGCGGTCGGAGTCAACGGCGTGCTGGTCGACGCCGCCCACGTGAAGCAGGCGGAGCAGACGCTGGCCCGCGCCGCGTTGATCGACACCGAACGAGCGATACCTGATTGAGGGCGTTCGCGGCGGGGTAAACCCGAGAAACGATCAATTCGACTGACGCCCAATAGAAGGGGACATGACGTGATTGTTTTAGGCATCATTCTCGTTGTCATCGGTTATTTCGCCGCCATTCCGATTCTGGAAACACTCGGCGGCATCCTCGTGCTGATCGGCGTGATCCTGTGGATCCTCGGGGCAGTAGGGCGTCCGGTGGCAGGCCGCAAAGTCTGGTTTTAGCGGCTTGATCGTCGCCTCCAGCGTGCGTTGACGGTGTCGAGTGTGCGATCAGGGCGCTCAGGGTGCACGAATCCCGCCCCGAATGCACACTCGAGGCCGTGGGCGCACCGTCAAGGCGCACAAGTTGTTTCGACGCATTGTCGACGGTTCGTTGGCGACGTAGGTTCATTCGATGACCAAAATTCTGTTCGTCGTCTCCGCAACGAGTTACTGGACGCTGAAGGACGGCACCAGACACCCGACCGGGTATTGGGCCGAAGAGTTCGCGGCCCCCTACGACGCGCTCAGCCGGGCCGG
Organism: uncultured Actinomycetota bacterium; assembly: GCA_963712615.1. Taxonomy (GTDB): domain Bacteria; phylum Actinomycetota; class Actinomycetes; order Mycobacteriales; family Mycobacteriaceae; genus Mycobacterium. The sequence continues at coordinate 3,364,888 of CAVQIO010000002.1, read as the reverse complement.
CCACCAGATCGTGGTCGCTACGCCCGGTGGCACGGTGCCGTACGTGGACGCGATGAGTTTGCGGCCGTCGATGGCGGGCAGCGCCGAAATCGCCGAACAACTCGAAGAAATCCTGCGTTCCGCCGGAGAGCTGCGCAGGCCAATCCAACTCGCCAACGCCCGCGTTGACGACTACGACGCCGTGTATTACCCGGGCGGCCATGGTCCGATGGAAGACCTATGGCGAGACGCCGACTCCGGTCGGCTGCTCGTCGCCGCCCTCGCGTCGGGAAAGCCGCTGGCGATAGTCTGCCACGCACCGGCCGCCATCCTGGCCACCCGCCGCGACGGCGTATCGCCGTTCGCGGGCTATCGGGTCACGGCGTTCACCAACGACGAAGAGGACGGGGTCGGACTCCGCGACAAGGCGCCGTGGACGGCCGAGGACGAACTGGTCAAGTTGGGCGTCGACTTTGTCCGGGATGAAATGTGGAAGCCCTTCACGGTGGTGGACCGCAATCTCTACACCGGACAGAACCCGGCCTCGGCCGGGCCGCTGGCCGAGGAATTGCTCAAAGTGCTGTCGCGCTGACCGGCCACGCCTACGACGGCAGGTGCCGGCGTCATTGGCGGCCTGAGCAGCATCCAGACACCGGCTGCCGACGCGAGCAACACTGCCGAACCGATGCCCGAGGCGATGGCCAGGCCACTGCTGAAGGCGTTCTTTGCGGCCGTCACGACGGCTAGCGCCTGGTCGGCGGGTAGCTGCTTTGCGGCTTCGATGGCGCTTGGCAGCGAGTCCTCGGCATGCGAGGCGACCTCGTCAGAGGCGCCGGACGGGATGGCCAACGCGTGATATACGCCCGTCACGATGGAGCCTAGTATCGCGATGCCGAGCGCCATGCCCAGCTCGTAGCCGGTCTCCGATACCGCAGCCGCGGCACCTGCTTGCTCCGGCGGAACGCTGGTGAGGATGACGTCGCTGGCCGCGGTGAACGCCAGGCCGAGGCCGATGCCGAGGACGAAAAGCGCGATGGCGAGGTGCGAGTAGGCGGTGGACGGCCTGATCAGCGTGAACGACGCCATCGCGAAACCAGCCAGCGTCAGACCGATCGAAAGAATCGCGCGCTGCGACGAATAGCACATCGCCACCCCGGCCAACAGGCCGAATAAGGTTGCGCTTGCTGCTGCCGGGAGCTCAGCCAGCCCCGCCTTCAGCGGGCTAAATCCCATCACAAGCTGGAAGAACTGGGACAGGAAGTACACCACGCCAGAGAGGCCGAGCACCGCCAATAGATTGGCGACGATCACTGCCGAGAATGTGCGATTGCTGAACAGGCGCAATTCGATCAGTGGGGCAGGCAACCTGAGCTGTCGCCGGATGAACAGCGTGAACGCAGCGAGCCCGACGGCCCCGACGGTCACGATGTCAGCACGGATCCCATGTGCGGCCCCTTCCTGGAGGGCGTAAACGAGTCCGAGCATGCCGATCAGCGACAGCCCAACGCTGGGCATGTCCCACGGCCCCGGCATTGGGTTGCGTCGTTCCAGCAACAGCACCAGGCCGCCAACCAACAGCACGACGCTCACCGGAACGTTGATCAAAAATACTGAGCCCCACCAGAAATGCTCCAGCAACAGCCCTCCGATCACCGGACCCAAAACCGCGCCCGCCGAAAACGCCGAGGCCCAAATACCCACGGCCATGCTGCGTTCCCGCGGCCGCTCAAACAAAACGCGGATCAGCGCCAGCGTCGACGGTGCCAGCGTCGCCCCGGCCATGCCCAGCAGCGCCCGGGCGACAATCAGCAGCCCGGCGGTCGGCGCGTATGCCGTCGCCACCGAGGCAACGGCGAAAGCCGTTGCACCGCAAAGCAATAATTTCTTGTGGCCAATACGGTCGCCAAGGCTGCCCATCGTGACGAGTAGACCGGCCAGCACGAATGAGTAAATCTCGCCGATCCATAACACCTGCGTTGCCGATGTTCCGAGATCCCTACCGATGAATGGGATCGCGAGGGCCAGTACTGTGCCATCGACGCCGATCAGCAGCACCCCTAGGGTGAGCACCCCCAGCGCCAGCCAAGGGCGCATCATGACCGGCCCACCCCGCGCAGCAGCAGGTCGGTGACCATGTCGGTAAATTCCCGACGGCCGGCGCCCCCGACCGAGACCACCCACGCCGCGCCGGCCATCAGGTTGAAGAGCGCCTCAGTCAGCCAGAACGCGTTCACATCGGGGCGGAATTCGCCTTCCCGCTGACCGCGCAGGAACAGTTCCCTGACCTCAGCGTCGATTTCGGCCCACGCTTCCTTGGGCTGATTGTTCTCGAAATCCTGACTCTGGGTATAAAGCAGGTTGAGGTATCCAGACACAGGCTGGCACGCCGCCACCAAGCGCCGCAACGCATCTGCGGACGAGTCCTCTTGTCCGCGGCCAGCTTTCAGTGCTTCACGCAAGTGGGCGGTGGCAAACTGGTCAAGGGCATCGAGGAGCGCAGCGCGCCCCGAGAAGTAGCGATGCAGAGTCGCACGGCTGACCCCGACGGCCGCGGCAATCTCGTCCTGAGTGGCGTTCGGCCGCCGAGCGAGAAAGTCCGCTGCGACGCGCAATACAGTCTCACGATCTAGTGCCATGATATGATCATATCTTATATGAGACGGGAATGTCTCACCTGAGATATCTACGCCAACAACCCGATGGTTCACACATTTGCAAATTGCCTCTCAGCAAAGGCCGCAACGCCCGTACAGTTGTGCCCACGCCAAGGCCAGGAGACTGAATGACAAAGTATTGCCGAGGTGACAGACATGACACCACCCGCCAGCCGGCTCACCGGTGATGTAGTAGGTGCCGCCGATCCCCGGTACGAGGCGGCGCGTATCGGGTGGAACCATCTTCATTCCCACTACCCTGAAGCCGTCGTCTTCTGCAGCGACACAACAGATGTCGTCAACGCCCTGGAATGGGCACAGCACAACGACGTCGCCGTTCGAGTGCGTAGCGGCGGTCACTGCCTGGAGGGCTGGTCGAGTGTCGACGGCGGCCTGGTCATCGATGTCAGCGGGCTGAAGTCGGCCCAGATCGACGCGGCCTCAGGTCTGGCGACAGTCGGGGCAGGGCTCAATCAATTGGAGGCGGTGACCGCGCTCGGCGCCCACGGACTCGCGGCGGCGACCGGAACGGAAGGCACAGTCGGCTTGGTCGGCGCGACCCTCGGTGGCGGCTTCGGCCTGCTCACCCGCAGCCTCGGGATGGCAAGCGACAACCTGATGGCGGTCGAGATCGTGGTGACCGACGGGATGAACGGCGCCAAGGCAATCACCGTCGATGACACCTCGCACGCGGACCTCATGTGGGCACTGCGCGGCGCCGGCAACGGCAACTTCGGCATCGTCACCTCACTGACGTACAAGGTTCGCCCGCTACCCCACGTCACCTATGTGACGGCGACATGGACAGGTCTCGACGACCTAGGTGAAGTCTTTGACGTCTGGCAGCACTCGGCGCCGGACACCGACAGCCGCCTCACTAGCCAGCTCGAGATTGATCAAGGCGGAATCCGGTTGTTGGCGGCGCTGTGCTCAGGGTCGGGCGTCGAGGCGACCGAACTGCTGGGGCCGATCCTGTCGGTCGGAGCGCCTCCGCTAACCACTACCACCGCACCTTGGGCCGACACCTACGCAGGTTTCCAGATACCCATTTCGGAGGAGCCCGCGAACTGGAAGTTCATTTCGCAGTTCGTCATTGAGCCCTTCCCGGCCGCCGCGATCGAGCTGATCGCTCAGTTCATGGCGAACGCCCCGTCGCCGGGCTGCAACTACTTCACCAACGCCTTTGGCGGCGCGGTCAAAAGCAGCGAGGCCGCCGGTCGCTCGACATTCGCCCATCGCGACGCCCTGTTCTACGCCGAGCCCGGTATCGGCTGGGGCGTTCGCGGTGGACCGGCCGCCGATGAGCAGCTGACGGCGCAACTACTGGCCTGGATTGCGGAGTTCAGCGCGTCCTTGCAGCCCTACGTAGCCGGCGCCTACGTGAACGTGCCGAACGTCGGCATGGCTAACTGGGCCACGGCGTACTGGGGCACCAACCTCGACCGGCTGCGGACAGTCAAATCAAAGTACGATCCCGGCAACGTGTTTCGTTACGAGCAGAGCATTCCACCGGCGGGCCCATGACCGTCGATGCCGTCATCACCTCTAGCAGTGCCGTCCGGCGGTGCGGACATCAGGCCTGGGGTGTCCAGCGCGATGCTCGTGAGGAGGGTGGCTTGTGAGTGCTTGGCTGGTGAGCAACGTCCCGTCGTGGCTGCTGTTACTCGGACTCAACGGCCTCATCGCGGGCGGCGCAGTGCTAGCCCTGATATATGTCCGGCGTCGGTTCCCCGGGCTCAGGGGCGACGAGCGCAGCGAGGTGACACAGTTCGCCTTCATGTTGGTCGGTTTCGTGTACGCGTTCTTCACCGGTTTCATCGTTACCGCGATGTGGGGCCAGAACAACGCTGCGGACGACGACATGCGGGTGGAGGGCGCAACCGCAGTACAGATGGCCAGCGACCTCACCGTGTTCGACAAACCCGACAGCGACCGAATCCGCGGGGCGCTGCTGGACTATGAACGCGCGGCGGTAACAGAGTGGCCGCTGGTCGCACACGGCGATACCTACCCGGCGGCCGGCCAAGCGCTGCACCGTCTTCGCACCGCATACGACCAAGTTCAGCCGCGCACCGATACCCAAAAGACTTACCTCGCTACCTCTTTCGATTCCCTTCATAAGATCAGTCAGGCACGTACGGAACGGACGCTCCGGGCCCGCACTGACAACGGCATGCCCTGGTCGATGTGGACAGTTTTCTTCCTGCTCAGCGGGTTGGTCCTTGGCTCCGTCATCGTTTACGGCGTCGAGAAACCCGCCATTCACTTCGTGTTGGTCGCGACCGTGGGCGTGCTGCTAGCCAGCGACCTGTTCCTCGTCGTGGAACTTACCCACCCGTACATCGGCGACACCGCGACGTCCGCGGACTCACTGAGCGCCGCTATCCAATCCCTATCGGCCGCCCCGGGGTAGGCAATTCCACGAAAAGCGATATACGCGCCTCCCCCGGCATAGCCTCAATCTAGGTTTGGGTGCACCCCCGCTGCCGGGAATTCCGGCTCCGCCCTGAACGGTCTCCGGAAAGAGTTGTCGAATACTTTCCGATTGGCGGGGGTGGTCCTACCTGGCGCGCGGCCCACCCCGGGCGGCAACCACAAAAGGAAACACCATGACCACCACGCATCACCCCGACCTCACCACACCGTCCAAAGTGAAAAAATTGGCCGCCAGAGCCGTTCTCGCCGGTGGGTTGGGAATGGCTGTTATGGGACTGCCCGCGGCAATGGCCAACGCAGACGCCGCACCACCAAACACCCCGGGCCCAACCCCGACGATAACCGCGACTCTGCACCCGCCCGCTCCGCGTGGAGAATCAGGCCTCTGTAACCAGGACACAATCCCGCGTGGCCAGCCCCTGCCCTCGAACTGCTAGGACAGCTGGCACCGCACCACCTTGCCGGGCGGTATCGAACGAATGCGCTTAGTACGCAACGACATTAGCCGTCGCGTCGAAGAGCCTTACTTCTCTATGCCGTGGCCACCGCGGAGGTCCGTGTGGGAGGCTTTCAACAAGCGGTTACACAGCACCACCAGCGCATCGACGTCAAGGTCCGACTGATCGCCGAGTTCCTTGAGAAACGATGCTTCTTCGTCCTTCAGCGCAGTCCACTTTCGCTTCCGTTCGATCATCGCCTCATCGTTATTTTGTGGAACGTCGACGGCTGTCTGGAGTTGCTCCTTGCACGCATCCAGCTGCGTGAGCGAGTAGCCGTGCTCGCGGAATTGACGGTCCCATTCGTCAAGGATCAATTCGGTGAGGTCGCGAACCGGCTCTGCGGCATAAATCATCAGCTCGGCGACTCCGTCGTCGAGACCCAGCCGTGCACGGAATTCGTACAATTCTCTGGTGGCCCCGGCCCGCCTTCGGCTGATGCTCTCTTCAGTGACTTCGGTGCCCGCGAGTGGTTCTGCCCCGCGCTTGAGGTAAAGGGTTGCGGAGATGAGACGTTTCAGCACAGCCTTCTTGTCATCCCCAGCCCGCTTCTCGTAGTCGAGCACTAACGCGTGGTCTCGGTCCTCTCGCTTAGTTCTGGCGTCGAGGCGCTTCGTCCAGATCGCCACCGTCGCAGTTGACACAACGGACGCGACCGGCACAAGAGCAGTCGAGAGTATGACCTCCCAACTCATGGCACTACTGCCAGCCTTCCCGGCGCTTGCGCTGACGCGCTTCTCCGCGTGTGCAGCCGGACGTGCTCATTTCCACGTGGCTCAGTCTGCCTGACTCGCCCGTAGTCCACGAGGGTTTGTCGCTCTTTTGCGTGACCGTCACCCGGGTGCGACCGCGGTGGACTTGACGCCACCCCGCCGCCGCAACCTCGGCGATGGGCTGTTCGGTGTGCGGTGAGTGACTTCGAAAACGTTCAACCAGCCCTCCCGTGGCGCAATATCAACTACTTGTGATTAGCGGTTCGAGGATATACCGTCGGCCCGACGGAGTCCTACGGATCTACCGGACAGGAGCGCGGTGATGCCTCGATTTCCCAAGCCGTCGGAGGGAAGCTGGACGCAGCACTACCCGGAGCTGGGCACCGCGCCGGTGTCCTACGAAGACTCCATCAGCCCGCAGATCCATGAGCTAGAGCGCGAGGCCATCTTCAAGCGTGCGTGGCTGAATGTCGGTCGGGTTGACCAGATTCCGCGCAAGGGCAGCTACTTCACCAAAGAGCTTAAGGTCGTCAACACCTCAATCATCCTGGTGCGCAAGGGCTCTGGTGAGGTCAAGGCGTATCACAACATCTGCCGGCATCGCGGCAACAAGTTGGTGTGGAACGACATGCCGCTCGAGGAGACCAGCGGTGTGTGCCGCCAATTCACCTGCAAATACCACGCGTGGCGTTACGACCTGGACGGCAACCTGACCTTCGTGCAGCAGGAGGAAGAGTTCTTCGACCTCGACAAAAGCCGGTACGGGCTGGTGCCGGTGCACTGCGATGTCTGGGAAGGCTTCATCTTTGTCAACTTCGCGAACCCGCCCGAGCAGTCGCTGCGCGAGTTCCTGGGGCCGATGGTGACGGATCTGGAGGGCTTCCCGTTCGGCCAGCTGACGTCGCGGTGGTACTACCGGTCCGAGGTGAAGGCGAACTGGAAGCTGTACATGGACGCGTTCCAGGAGTTCTATCACGCGCCGGTACTGCACGCGAACCAATCGCCGACCGCGTATTCGAGGGCCGCCGCCGAGGCCGGTTTCGAGGCCCCGCACTATCGCCTGGACGGTCCGCACCGGTTGGTCAGCACGTCTGGCGTGCGGGCCTGGGAGATGCCCGACGAGATGCGTAAACCGGTGGACGACATCTGTCAGAGCGGACTGTTCGGCCCCTGGGCGAAGGCGGATCTGGGTGAGATGCCGGTGGGGCTGAATCCCGCGAAATGTGACCCGTGGGGGCTGGATTCGTTTCAACTGTTCCCCAACTTCGTGATTCTGTTCTGGGCCCAGGGCTGGTATCTGACCTATCACTACTGGCCGACGTCGTACAACAGCCACGTCTTCGAGGGCACGTTGTATTTCCCGCAACCGCGCACTCCGCGGGAACGGGTCGCGCAGGAGCTCGCGGCGGTGACGTTCAAGGAATACGGTCTGCAGGACGCCAATACGCTGGAGGCAACCCAGGGCATGATCGAATCGCGGGTGATCGACAAGTTCCTGCTGAACGATCAAGAGATCCTGTTGCGGCACTTGCACAAGGAGACCGCGGCCTGGATTGAGGACTACCGCCGGACGACCGAGGCATTCAAGGCAGGAGTGTGACGACGATGTCTGTCATCCTGCCAACGGAATTCGCCGACCTCGAAACTTTTACCGACTGGTGCTTGCACACCGAACCGCAGCGTTATGCCAAGCGGCTGGCCAGCTCGATGGTTGAAATGAAGGCCTTTTACGACGCGATGACCCCCCGCGCGGAGGAGGCCCTGGCCTATTGCGACAAGTTTCCTTTGGACGACCTGCCCGACGATGTGCTCAATTTGATGCACCTGCTGTACTCGATGATCATGGTGTCGTTTCCGGTGGAATGCTGGAAGCAACCGCGCGTGCCCGACTCCGGGGCCTCCACGCTGGACTGCGTGTCTGAGCCCGTTCCATGACAACCGTCCTGCGGGCCGCCCGCTGGGCAGACGTCGACGCCGGTCAGGTCCGCTCACCGACCGTCGTGGTGATCGGCGATAACCGCATCACTGCGATCAATCCCGAAGGGGCCGAGCAGGATTGGGGGCCGGATTCGGCTACCGTCGTCGACCTCGGGGACGTCACGTTGCTGCCGGGCCTGATGGACATGGAACTCAACCTGCTCATCGGCGGCCCCGGCGGACCCGAGGGCTTGCCCGCCCCGATGCACGGCGTGCAAGACGACCCCGCGTATCGGACACTGCGTGGCGCCGTCAACGCACGCACCACGCTGGACGCGGGATTCACCACGGTGCGCAACCTCGGGCTGATGGTCAAGACGGGCGGATATCTGCTCGACGTCGCGCTGCAGCGCGCCATCGACCAGGGCTGGCATCCAGGTCCGCGGATCTATCCCGCCGGGCACGCCGTGACACCCTACGGTGGGCACCTGGACCCCACGGTGTTCCAGCGGCTGGCGCCCGGAATCATGCCGTTGTCGGTCGCCGAGGGCATCGCCAACGGTGTGCCCGAAGTGGTCGCGTGTGTCCGCTACCAGATCCGGCACGGCGCCAAGCTGATCAAGGTGTCGGCATCGGGCGGGGTCATGTCCCATAGCACCGCCCCGGGCGCTCAGCAGTATTCCGACGCCGAATTCGCTGCCATCGCCGACGAAGCCCACCGCGCCGGAGTGCGGGTGGCAGCCCACGCCGTCGGCGACTCGGCCATTCGAGCGTGTATTCGCGCCGGGATCGACTGCATCGAACACGGATTCCTGGCCACCGACGACACGATTCAGATGATGGTCGATCACGGCACCTTCCTGGTCTCCACCACGTATCTGACCGAGGCGATGGCGATCGACCGGATCGCGCCAGAGCTGCGCAAAAAAGCTCTCGAAGTCTTTCCCCAGGCAAAAGCCATGTTGCCCAAGGCGATTGCCGCCGGCGTCCGCATCGCATCTGGTTCCGACGCACCGGCGATTCCACACGGCCAGAACGCCAAGGAACTCGGGGCTTTGGTGGCCCGCGGTATGACCCCCATGCAGGCGATCCGGGCCGCGACGGTCGTGGCCGCCGAACTCATCGAGGCCGATCACGAGCTGGGCCGCCTGGCACCCGGCTACCTAGCCGACATCATCGCGGTTCCGGGAGATCCCTCCCGCGACATCGCCACCACCCTTGAGGTTTCATTTGTCATGAAGGACGGTCAGATCCACAAGACGGCCGCTGCTTGAGCAGGAGACAGGTATGGAACTCACCGAAAACATCCTGTGGTTACTTAAGCAGGCTTTCTACTTCTCGCTGACCACGGTTAACGACGCGATCAGTGCGCACGGTGTGAGCACGGCGCAGATCGGTGTGCTGCGCCAGCTCTCCAAGGAACCCGGTCTGTCCGGTGCTGAACTCGCCCGCCGACTGCTGATCAGCCCGCAAGGGGTGCAACTGGCTCTCACGGCACTCGAACGGCGCGCCCTGGTGGAGCGCAGGCAAGACCCCGAGCATAAGCGCATCCTGCAGGCCTACCTGACCGATCAGGGGCGAGATGTGGCGGCCGAGGTGTTCAGTGATGCCGTGGCTGCTCACGACAAGGTGTTCGGTGTCCTCAGCGCCGACGAACAGGAGACCCTGCGCGAATTGCTGGGCCGGGTCGTCGAGAAGGGCACCGGGAACGAGCTGACCCAGCGCGATATATCCAGTACTTGAGATCAATCGCAAGTAGTTGATACTCTGCCTGCATGCAGGATTCCCGCGCGACGTCGTATGCCGGGCCTGCCGGCGACGTCCGCCGCGGCAACGACGCCGGTGTCGCCACCGAAAAGGTGACCATCGAACTCGATCGGGGGACCACCACGGTCGCCTACTCGGCGGGGGACACCTTGCTGCAGACCGCGCGGATGGCGGGTCTTTCTCCTCCGTCGTCGTGCGAAGTCGGTTCCTGCGGGACCTGTATGGCCCGGCTGACGGAGGGATGCGCCCGGATGCTCAACAATGATGCGCTGGAAGACGACGAGGTGGCCGATGGCTGGGTGCTGACGTGTCAGGCCTTGCCGACCAGCGCCACGGTGCGGGTGGTTTACGAATGAGCAGGGTGGCTTCCAAGGTCGCTTCCAAGGTGGCCGTCGTGACCGGCGGCGCCTCGGGTATGGGCGAGGCGACCTGTCACGAGTTGGGGCGTCGCGGCTTGAGTGTCGCGGTCCTCGATGTCAATGAGCAAGCGGCGCAACGTGTTACCGAAGATCTACGCGCGGCCGGGACCACTGCGATCGGGATCGGCGCCGACGTGACCGACCGTGCTGCCGTCGAGCAGGCGTTCGCCAAGGTCCGCAGCGAGTTGGGGCCGGTGTCGGTGCTGGTGACCAGTGCCGGAATGTTCGGGTTTTCTCCGTTTGCCGAGATCACCGTGGAGTCCTGGTCGAAGATCATCGACGTCAATCTGACCGGCGCTTTTCACTGCTGCCAAGTCGCCCTGCCGGACATGGTGGCCGCGAAATGGGGCCGGGTCGTGATGATTTCGTCGTCCAGCGCCCAGCGTGGGTCACCGTTTGCCGCGCACTACGCGGCGTCCAAGGGCGCGGTCATCACCCTCACCAAGTCGCTGGCGCGCGAGTACGCCGCGCACGGCATCACCGTGAACAACATTCCGCCCTCGGGCATCGAAACCCCCATGCAGCACCAGGCGCAGGAGGCGGGGTACCTCAAGTCCAACGAGGAAATCGCCAGCAACATCCCGCTGGGCCATTTGGGCACCGGAGCAGACATCGCCGCGGCGGTCGGATTTCTGGTCTCAGAAGAAGCCGGTTTTATCACCGGCCAGGTATTGGGTGTCAACGGCGGAGCGGTGATGTGACATGACACAGGGAGGTTCAGATGACGCGAGAGGGTAGGCCCGCGGAGGGGTCCTGGACCGAGCACTATCCCGAACTGGGAACCGGCCCAATATCATTCAGGGACTCCACCTCGAAAGAGTTCTTTGAAGACGAACGTGAGGTGGTCTTCAAACGAGCGTGGCTCAACGTGGCGCGAGTCGAAGAGCTGCCGCGCACGGGCAGCGACGTCACCAAAGAGATCGAGGCCGCCCGGGCATCGATCATCCTGGTCAAGGGACGCGACGATCGCATTCGCGCGTTTCACAACGTCTGCCGTCATCGCGGAAACAAGCTGGTGTGGAACGACTTTCCGCAGGAGGAAACTCGTGGTACCTGCCGGCAATTCACCTGCAAGTACCACGGGTGGCGCTACGACCTCGACGGTGCGCTGAAATTCGTCCAGCAGGAATCGGAGTTCTTCGACCTCGATGTCGCCGACTATGGGCTGAGTCCGGTGCACTGCGATGTGTGGAATGGCTTCATCTTCATCAACTGCGATACCGAGCCGCGACAGAGCCTGCGGGAATTCTTGGGCCCGATGATCACCGCCCTGGACGACTACCCCTTCGGCAAGCTGACCGAGCGCTACGGGTGGGTCGCGCACAACAACAGCAATTGGAAGATCTTCGCTGACGCGTTCCAGGAGTACTACCACGTGCCGTCGCTGCACCCGCAGCAGGTGCCTTCGGAGGTGCGCGACCCGAACGCCGGATTCACCTGCGGCCATTTCCAACTCGACGGACCGCACCGGTTGGTGTCAACGGCGGGCCTGCGGCGCTGGCTGCTGCCGCAGGAGTTCATGTATCCCATCGAGCGGGCCACCAAGAGCGGACTCGTCGGCCCGTGGCGTACCCCGGACATCGGCGAGTTGCCGGCCGGACTCAACCCCGGTGGCATCGAGCCCTGGGGGATCAGCAACTTCCAGATCTTCCCGAACATCGAGATATTGATCTACGGCGGCTGGTATCTGCTGTACCGGTACTGGCCCACCTCGCACAACACCCACCGTTTTGAGGCCTACACCTACTTTCATCCGGCGCGCAACGTGCGGGAACGCATCGAACACGAAGTCGCATCGGTGGTGCTCAAAGAGTTTGCGCTGCAAGACGCCGGGATGCTTGGCGGCACCCAAGCAGCACTCGAGTACGGCATCGTCGACGAGTTCCCGCTCAACGACCAGGAAATCCTGGTGCGCCACCTGCACAAGGTCGTCGTCGACCGGGTCGAGGCCTACCGGCGCGAAAAATCCCCGGCACCGGCGGGAGTGTGATCATGCCGGATACCTTGCTGCCCAATGCATTCGCCGAGCTGGAGAGCTACGCCCGGTCGTGGTGCCTGGCCACCGAAACCGAACGCTGGAACGCGCGGATGGCCGCCACCATGCCCCAGATGCACGAGTTCTACGACGCATTCTTCCCGAGGCTCGAAGAGGCCATCGACTATTGCGACAAGTTCGGCCTCGATGGCTTGCCCGATGATGTGCTCAACCTGCTGCACCTGATCTATTCGCTGATCATGGTCGCCATGGCGGTGGAGATCTTTCACCAGCCTGTCCCGACCGACGCCGCCGACGCGGTCATGATCCGCACCGACGAACCGGTGCCCTGAGCGTGACCGCCAACCTCCATCCCTTTGTCAGAAAGGACAGACCGTGAGTCTGCTCACCATCACCAAGCTCAGCGAGTCGGTCGGTGCCGAAGTCACCGGCCTGGATCCCGAACATCTGGCTGCCGACGACCCGGTGGGCGCAGCCATCCTGGATGCGTTGGAGGACAACGGCGTTCTGCTCTTCCGCGGGCTGCATCTGGAACCCGAGGCCCAGGTCGCCTTCTGCCACCGTCTCGGCAAGATCGATTACTCCTCGGACGGGCACCACCCGGTCGCCGGCATTTATCCGGTGACACTGGACAAATCGAAGAACTCTTCGGCGGCCTACTTGAAGGGGACATTCGACTGGCATATCGACGGCTGCACGCCTACCGGGGACGAGTACCCGCAAATGGCCACTGTCCTTTCCGCCAAGCAGGTCGCCGAGCGGGGCGGCGAAACGGAGTTCGCCAGTTCATACGCGGCTTACGATGCGCTGACCGACGACGAAAAAGACCGGTTTGCCACGTTGCGGGTGGTGCACTCGTTGGAGGCGTCGCAGCGGCGTGTCACCCCCGATCCCAGCCCAGAAATGTTGGCGCGGTGGCGGTCTCGGCCGACGCACGAACATCCCCTGGTCTGGACGCACCGCAGCGGCCGCAAGTCGCTGGTGCTCGGCGCCTCGGCTGACGCTGTGGTGGGGATGGACCTCGAGCAGGGCCGTGCGCTGTTGGCGGAGCTGCTGGACCGCGCCACCGTGCCCGCCCTGGTCTACAGCCACAACTGGTCGGTCGGCGACACCCTCCTCTGGGACAACCGTGGCGTGCTGCACCGAGCCGCTCCGTATGACCCCGATTCGCAGCGGGAAATGCTGCGCACCACGGTGCTTGGCGACGAGCCGATTCAGTAGAGGCATTCGTGACCGACCGACACCCGCTCCGACTCACCCCACTGCCGGCCGAAGACTGGGACGACCGTTCCCGAGCGGCGTTGGCATGGCTCATCCCCGCTGCCCGGGCCAACCCCGCCGGGGCAGGCAACGTCTTGTCGACCCTGGTGCGTCATCCCGATCTCACCGAGGCGTACCTGCCGTTCAACGCCTACCTGCTGCGGGGCTCCACCCTCTCGTCCCGGACACGGGAGGTCGCTCTGCTACGGGTGGTGTACCGCCGCGACTGCGATTACCTGTGGGCTCATCACCTTCCGATTGCGCGCCGGGCGGGCTTGAACGACGGCGAGATCGATGACATTCGGGACGGGAAGCTTTCCGACGAGAGTGACCAGGCGGTGCTGGGTGCCGTGGACGACCTCATCGACCGTGGCACCCTCTCCGCACCGATATGGGCCGAGCTAGGCCGCCACTTCACCGATAACCAGCGCATGGATCTGGTGTTCACCATCGGTGGCTACTACCTGCTGGCCCTGGCGGTCAACAGGTTCGGCGTCGAAGATGAGGAGCTGTGACCCCGCCCGCGACCGACACCGAACTGTTCATCTCCACCACCCGCGCGTTCCTGGACCGGCACGCGACGCTGACGCAGCAACGAGCGCTGCACGCCGAGGATCGTGGTGTCGATGCGGCGTGGTGGCAGCAGGCCGCCGAACTGGGCTGGACCGGATTGCTAGTGCGCGAGGAGCTTGGCGGCGGCAATGTCTCCGGCAGTGGTCTGCACGACTTGGCGGCCATCGCCGAACAGATCGGGCGCACGGTGGCACCCGGACCGTTGCACCCGGTGAGCACGGTCCTCGCCGGACTGGTCGACGCCGACAACCGCGAAAAGCACGCCGACACCATCCAGGCGCTCATCTCGGGTCAGTTGGCGGCGACGTGGGCGATCGACGAACCCGGCCGGCCCTTCGACCCGCACCAGAGCGCCCTCACTGCCACCGCCACGTCGCAGGGTTATCGTCTCGACGGCGTCAAGGACCGGGTTGAGGCGGGCGCGCAGGCCGACTTGCTTTTGGTCACCGCTCGCGCCGAGGACGGGCTGCACCAATTCCTGATCCCCGCCGACACCGCCGGGGTGACAGTTCGCCCCCAGCGCTGCGTCGATCTGGTGAAGCGTTACGCCAGAGTGGAATTCGACGGTGTCGGTGTGGATGAGTCGGCGTCCGTGGGATCTGCAGCCCGCACAGCCGGACTCCTTGATCGGCAAAGCCGGGTCGCCATGGTGCTGCAGTGCGCTGAGACGGTCGGAATCCTCGACGCCGTGTTGGCCCTGACCGTCGACTGGACGCGCGACCGTTACAGCTTCGGCCGGCCCTTGGGGTCCTACCAGGCGATCAAACACCGCCTCGCCGACATGACGATGTGGCTGCACGCCTGCCGTGGTGTCACGGCCGCGGCCGTTGAACGGGTGGCTGCGCGCGCCGGCGATGCCGGGCTCTGGGTCAGCGCCGCCAAGTCTTATCTCGGCGAGCACGCCGGGCCACTGGTGCAGGACTGTGTGCAGCTGCACGGCGGCATCGGTGTGACGTGGGAACACGATCTGCATTTGTTCCTGCGACGAATCACTCTGTACCGCAATTTGTTCGGGACGCCGAGCGAACATCATCGAGCCATCTACCGGCGCATCCGGAGCTCAGGGGGCGCCGCATGACCGAGTCGGTAGCCGACTTCGCCGCCCGGGCGCGGGCGTGGCTGGGCGACAACATGCCTCGCCGGCATCCCGGCATCCCGGCGCTGGGCGCCCGCGACGATGAAGACGCCTGGCAGCGCGCCCGCGAATTGCAGCAACGCCTCTACGCCGGCGGATTCGCCGGGATCTGCTTTCCCAGCGAATACGGTGGCCTCGGCCTTGACGTCGCCTACCAGAAGGCCTTTGACGCCGAGACTGACGGCTACGAGATGCCGCTGATCCTCAACGTTCCGACCTTCACCATCTGCTGTGCGACCCTGCTCGATATTGCTACCGAAGACCAGAAGCGCCAACATATTTCAGCGGCCCTGCGTGGCGAAGAGGTGTTGGTGCAACTGCTCTCGGAACCGGGCGGCGGGTCGGACTTGGCCGGGCTGATCACCCGGGCCGAACACGACGGTCAAGGGTGGATCATCAACGGTGCCAAGACCTGGAGCACCAGTGCTTTCGCCGCCGACTATGGGCTGCTGCTGGCCCGCACCGACCCGACAGTGCCGAAGCACGATGGCCTGACCATGTTCCTGATGCCGATTCACGCACCCGGGGTGACGTTACGGCGTATTGAACAGGTGGACGGCTCCAACGAATTCTGCGAGGAGTTTTTCGACGGACTCCGCGTCGATGACTCGGCGGTCGTTGGTGAGGTCAACAAAGGCTGGGCCGCCGCGGGCCGACTGTTGTTTCATGAACGCCGTGCCGTCGGACAGGGCTCGGAGTTCGCCAGCGGCCGTGGCCGGGAGCGTTCGGAAGACTCTTATGCTGACTATTTCGCCCTGGCCGAAGCCGCGGGCACGGCCCATGATCCGTTGACGCAGGACAAGATTGGCCGGGTACTGGCGCGCCGGATGGTGCGCGACGGCCTGGTCGAACACGTCGCGGGGGCAATGCGTGCCGGGACGCTGCCTCCGGCCGCCGGGTCGGTCATCCGGCTCTTTCACTCCGAGGTGACCTTCCTGCAGGTCGACACCGCGACGGAGATCGTCGGCCCGCTCGGCGTCGTCGACGACAATCACGACTTGCTGAAAGTCGGCGAGCGCTACCTGTCCCGCCAGACCGTCGCACTCGGCGGCGGCAGCGATGAGATGGCCCGCAACGTCATCGGTGAGCGGGTGCTCGGACTTCCCCGCGAATACGCCGCGGACCGCGGGGTGTCGTTCAACCAGGTGCGCCACAACAAGACGCGGTAGGAAGCGCGTGGCTGCTCTGAGCTGCAGGTTCAGTCGATGGTGTGGACGATCAACACGTCGGTCTTGGCCTTGCGGGAGACTTCGGAGGGGACTGATCCCAGCAGCCGCCCGGCGACGCTGCTGAGTCCGACGTTGCCGATGACCAGCAGATCGGCACTGACCTCCTCGGCCAGCTGCACCAGTGCGGTGATGGGGGGGCCGACGATCGACTTCTCCTCCACGTTCTTGGCCCCGGCTATACGCGCCCGCTCCCTGGCGTCCCGCAGGATCGCGTAGAAGGGGGCCTCGCCCACCAACCGGTAGTCCTCGCCGTGGGTGCTCCCCGGTGGGATGGCGTAGCGGCCCTTTTCCTCGGGGACGGGGAGATGCGCCGTCGCAACGATCAATTTCGCGCCGTGATCAGCAGCGATCGCGCCTGCCCGGTCCACCGCACGCAGCGACGACTCCGAGCCATCGGTGCCGACCACGACTGTCTCATAGGCGCTCATTTGCCAAAGTGTAAACCCGACCGACTCTGGATTACAGCTTCAATTTCCTTTTCCAGTGCGGGCTCTTGACCGATTCGAGAGCTTCGGTCACATAGCGATCCAGCGGGCGGCGGTTTCGTGATTGGCGCACCCATTGTTGGAAAGCGAAATCTGCTGCAGCAAAGGCGAGTTGGATTAGCAGGCCGGGACGCATATCGGTATCGGGGTTAGCGGCCATGCGTTCGGCGATCAATTTCATCGCCCGTTCCTTGTCGGCGGGGGTGTGGATCGTGGCCTTGTCCAGCAGGCCAGGCGCAACTAGCAGGGCTTTGCGCCATTCCTCGCAGTCTGCGCGATCGAACGACCGGGTCCGCGTGACGATGGCGTTGATCAGTGCGACATCGGGCGACTCGGTGGCGGGGCGTTTTTCCAGCAGGTTGACGATTGCGGCACCACCGTGACGCACCGGCGCGAGGAGCAGCTCCTCTTTGGTTGGCACATGCCGGAAAAAGGTACGCGGTGAAACGCCCGCGGCAGCGGCGATCTGCTCCGTGGTGACAGCGTCATATCCGCGATCGACGAATAGCCGGAACGCCGCTCGCCGAATATCGGCGCGGATCTGTGCGCGCTGTCGCTCACGTAGCGAGTCACCTTCGGTGATCACCGGAAGCAGCCGATCCCGACGTCGACGTGAATGGTCTGCCCGGTGATGAACGTGGCATCGGTGCCGAGCAGAAACGCCACCAGCGCGCCCACGTCCGAGCGGACGTCGCCGATACGCTTCATCGGAACGCGCCCCACTGCCTTGTCATACTCCTTGGGCGAGAACGACTTCCAGAACTTGACGCCGTCGGATTCGGCGAACGGGCAGATGACGTTGACGCGGATGTTGTCGCGCCCCCATTCCAGGGCGGCGACCTTCGACAGGCCGCGGATTCCTTCCTTGGCGGCGGCATACCCGCCCCACTTGGGCTCGCCGCCGGTGCTTGTCCCGGAACCGAGGTTGACGATCGAACCGCCGCCGGCCTCGACCATCAAGGGGTGTACGGCCTGCATGAGCAGGAAGGTCGCCCGGGGGCCGACGTCATGCCCGAGTGCCAGGTCTTCGAGGGTGATGTCAACGAACGACTGGGGTTCGTTGGTGGCGATGGCGTTGTTGACCAGACCGTGCACCGTGCCGAAGGCGTCGACCGCGGCCGCGGCGATCCGCTGCGCGCTGGCCGGATCGCGCAAGTCGGCGACCAGCATTTCCGCGCGGCCCAGCGCTTGTAGCTCGGTGGTGGTTGTCGTGAGGGCCTCGTCTTTGATATCGACGAGCAGCACCGCCGCACCGCGTTCGAGTAATGCGGCAGCGACGCCCTTACCGACGCCCTGGGCGGCGCCGGTGATGATCGCGACGTGGCCGTGCATCGAGTCGGGATGGCTGTAACTCATGTGACGGGTCCCATCTGCAGCCGCACGCCCCGGTGCATCTCGTAGGTGCTGCGCGCACCGCTGGGTAGTTCGATGAACTCCACCGGCGTCCCGCCCGGATCCTTCACGAAAAACATTCGGACTCCACCGATCTGGAACGGCTCCTGGTCGGGGGTATAACCCGCGTCGGTGATGCGGCGATGGGTGTCGTCGAGATCGGTCACGGACAACGAGACGTTGTGAATCCCGGTGATGCCACGACGCGCGGGCTTGCGATCCGGAGGATTCGCACCGATCGACAGCAGCTCGATCATCAACCCGCCCAGCAAGCCGCCGACAACGCGGCCCTCTTGCTTACGGGTCGCGTGCAGTACCGCATCGAAAGGCTCTCCGGAGATGAGGGATTCGAAGACGACGTCCATGCCGAGCACGTCGCGGTAGAACGCGAGTGCGCGGTCCATGTCCGTCACGCCGACGACAAGGTGACAGAACGACACATCGTCGAGGACGCTCGCGTCGGTCACGGTGTGGCCGCCGCGAGGTTGGGAGCGGGCCGGCCGGCGAACATCGGCAGGTCCAGGTAGGTTTTGATGCCGGGCTCGGCGGCGCAGACGTCGGGGATGGCATTGATGCAATGGTTGGCCGTGGCCACCACACCGGGATTCTTCACCAGCCCCTCGGCGATCGTCTCGGGTTGCAGGCCCTTGAAGGTAAGGCTCACGGTGGGGTCACCGGTGATCTCCACCTCGAAACGCTCACCGCGCCCACCGAAATTCCATGCGGGGTCCAGGTTTTCCTCGCCCATCAGCCAGTTGACCGCGGCGGTGATGACCGGCTCGCCGTCGACGAGGGCCTGCCAGCGGAACCGGCGCGCGGCCACGGTTCCCGTGGTGATCCGGAACGGGGCGTAGTCGATGTCGGAGCTCGCGACGGCGACGTCTTGAATGGTCCTGATGTTCGGCTCGATGCGAAATCCCATGTGGTCGGCGACCATTCGCACCGACTGCTTGAAGCCCGCCTCGAGCAGGCTGGCCATGGGCCCTCCCATCGCCTCCTCCGGGGTTCCGCCGAATCCCATGATGTGGCGCACGACGTCCGGTGCGTTGTAGGTGCGGATGTCGGAGAATTCCTCGGCGCGCACGTGCGTGACCGCCGACGAAAGCGACGACAGCATCAGTGGGAAGCGCTCGGTGATGCCGCCGGGATGGATGCCCGACCCGTGCAGGGTCACCCCGCTGTCCACCGCGGCGTCCGCGACGGCCTTGTGACGCGCGTTTCCCGGATCGGGGTACACCCAACCGACCGGGGTGACCACGTTCTTACCGGACCGCAGGATCGCGCCGACCTCGTCGTCGTTGGGCACCAGCGGGCTGTACATGACGCAGTCGGCGTCCAGCGCGAGTATCTCGTCGATGCTGGACGTGGCGGTGACACCCAGGTCCGCGGACCCGATGATCCGACCGACATCGACGCCGTTCTTCTCTGCGCTGTGCACCCAGCACCCGGCCAGCTCGAGCTGGGGGTGGTTGAGCACGCATCCGACGGCGGCCTTGCCGACGCCCCCCGTCGCCCATTGAATGACACGCAGCTTGGACGGGTTACTCATCTAGTTGCCTTCCGAATGAACGTGGTGGGTGGGCTCTTTACATGACGACGGCTGGCTGGCAGATTATGACCGGATGGCAGTCACTGTCAACGACGATAACCACGCGCCGTAAGGAGGTCGGTCGATGAGCGCCCTGGACGGCAAGGTCGCGATCGTTACCGGAACCAGCCGCGGCGTGGGTGTCGGCATCGCCCATGAACTGCTCCGCGCCGGCGCCACGGTCATCGGCTGCTCGCGCTCGCCGCTGAACACCATTCCCGGCGTCGACACCGAATCCGACTGGGTGCCACGTGCTTCGCAACGAGTCTGCGATCAAGGCGACAGCGGATCGATCGACTCTTTCGTCGCCGACGTGGTGGCCACCCACGGCCGGGTCGACATCCTGGTCAACAACGCCGGCGGTACCGTCCCGGCGCCGGACGTGGAGAACATCCCCGAACTCGTGCAACGCATTCAGGGTGCCCCGCCCAGCGACGACGACTACGAACGCACCGCGCTGTTCCACGCGTTCGCGGTGCAGATGAATCTGATCAGTCCGTTATGGTTCGCCATCCGCGCCTATCGGCAGATGTCTACCCAGGACGGCGTCGGCTGCATCATCAACATCTCCAGCGGCGCCGGGCATCCGGCAGGATCACCGACCTTGGTCTCCTACGGAGCGGCCAAGAGCGGCCTCAACCATCTCACCCGATCCCTGGCGCAGGAGTGGGGACCGAAGGTACGCGTCAACTGCGTGGCACTGGGCCCGACGATGACCGAAAACTTCCGGTCGTTCGTGCTGCCCAAAGACGACCCGAACGGCGAGAAGTATTTCGCCGCCGTTCCGATGCGCCGCGCCGGTGAGCCCGCGGAGGTGGGACGCGTCTGTGTCTTCCTCGCCAGCGGACAGGCCGACTTCGTCAACGGCACCACCATCGAATGCGACGGCGGCATGCTGCCCGGTGTGCTCTACGACGCGGGCCTGAAGACCATCACCGACTTGCTGTAGCCGCTTCGATGCCGGTGAGCAGCAGGTCGAGAGCTCGGTCGAAGTCGGCAGCCATGGTCGAACGCTGGCTGGTCTCCGCCAGTGCGGCCAGCTGCGGATGCTCGGTGCCGGCGAGGTCGCCGATTCGCTTGGCGCTCACCGCATTGGATTGTTCACGGTCGGCTGCCGCAAACGGGCCGGCCAATTCGACTTGGGCAGCGCCCATTACGAGACTCAGCACCCCGCGAAATGCGGCGAGCACATCGAGGTCGCTCAGTCCCGCACGTCGCAGCGCTTCGACGAGGCGTTCGGCGGGGAGGTAGCCGGCTGCCGATACCGTACGGCGGGTCAACACCAGCGGCGCGGCATTGGGATGCTGTCGCACCGTCCGCCAGATGGCGGTGGCGACGGCCTTGACGTCGGAGCGCCAATCGTTTGACCGGCGTGGCAGCCGGACATCGGCGAGCACCGCTTCGGCGACGAGACCCTCGAGTTCCTCGCGGTCTTTGACGTAGTTGTAGAGCGTCATCGGTCCGGTGCCCAACGCCGCCGCCAGTGATCGCATGCTCAGGCCCGCGAGCCCGTCCTTGTCGACGATCTGGATCGCCTGCGCCCGAACCTCGGCGAGAGTGAATCGTGCCCGCACGCCGGCCTCCTCATCGCGTCTACCCATTGATACGTACATCGTACGTAAGATAAAACGTACGGTGTACGTATCCATGGAAGGATCTCACATGAACGCTGGCTACGACACCGCAAGGGTGTCCTTCATGTCGCGCCGTACCCGTTGTGCAGGCTGGCTGACGCTTCCCGATGGACCCGGTCCGCATCCAGGCCTGGTGCTGGCACACGGCCTGGATGCTACCCATGGCATGTTGCTGTCGCAATACGAGCAGCATTTTGCCAAATCCGGCGTCGCCACTCTCGCGTTCGACTACCGGTACACCGGCGAGTCCGACGGTGAGCCTCGTCAGCAGTTCAGCATGCGCGCGCACCGGCAGGACGTTGCGTCGGCGTGTGACTATCTGCGCCGGCACGGCAGTATCGACGCCGCGCGGCTGGGTCTGCGGGGGACCAGCCTGGGTGCCCTACACGTGTTGCAAGCCGCGGCGCACGGCGTCGAGGTGGCGGCGGTGGTGGTGCAATGCCCGATCGTGCACGGGCCGGGAACTCTGCGGCGAGGCGGCATTCTGCCTGTCTTGCGGCTCACGCCGGCCATCGCGGCGGATGCGCTTCGCCGGGTGCGCAGGGCCGGCCGGACATATGTCCCCATCGTTGGCCGGCCCGGGGGCCTGGCCTCGGTCACGGTCGCCGGTGCACTGGACGGCTGGTATTCCACCGTCCCGCCCGGATGCACCTTCGATAACCGGATTGCCGCGATGGATATCCTCGGCATCGCCTCGAGCAGCGCGAAGCGCGGTGCGGCGAAAATCAAACCACCGCTTCTCGTTTGCGTGTCCCGTCGGGAAACTCTGATGGACCCACGCCACGCTGAAGATGTCGCCGCTGCGCCACCGCGCGGCGTAGTACGGCACTACGACGGCGATCACTTCCAGATCTATCACCCGCCGCTGCTGAGTGCACTGCTCGCCGATCAAACGACCTTCTTGCAGGAGCACCTGGGTGTCCGGGTCGGCTAACCCATTGCGGGACAACGCTACCCGGCTCGCCGAGTTGGCCCTGGATGTCAGCGCAGCGCAGTGGGCCAAACCGAGCCTGTGCACCGACTGGACCAATCATGAAGTGCTGGCCCATCTTGTCATCGGCTACCGGGTCGCGCTGTCGGCAGTTACCGCGAGCATGCTGCGACATCGCGGATCATTCGACGCGGCGAACAGCGGTCTGGCCCGTAGCCTGGCGGCGCACCGCGAGCCGGGACAGCTGCTCGACGACTTTATGGCGCTGGCGCGGCGTCCCCGGGGAATAGGCCGCGTCTTCCCGAGGCGGCTGCTGCTGGGGGACCACGTCATCCATGAACTCGACATCACGTACGCGTTGGGCAAAGAGCCGGCGGTACCCGTGCCGACCGTCGTCGCTGTGCTGAACACTCAGGTCCAGGTGCCGAACCCGTTCGTTCCGGCGGCAGCGCGAGCCCGCGGTTTGAATCTGGTTGCCGCCGATGCCGACTGGACTCGTCGCGCCGATGGTCCCACGGTGACCGGGCGAGCCGCTCACCTGGCATCCGTGCTCGCGGGAAGGCCCTGCGCGCTGCGGCACCTCAGCGGTGACGGTGTCGAGGTACTTTCATCTCGGATGTGATCGCATCGCGGCACCAGGGCAGGGAGATTCACATGAGCGAACTGGAACCCACTCCCGAGCAGTTCGCGGCGCTGGCCGCTCGGCCGGCCGACTCACCGGTGGTGATGGTCAACCTTTTGAAGTTCACGCCCGAGGCTGGCCTGGAGCGCTATCTGCAATACGGACGCGAGGTCGCTCCGCACCTCGAACGCGTCGGCGCTACCGTCCGCTACGCGGGGGGTTCGCCGTCGGCGGTGATAGGCGAGGGTGAACGGCCTTGGTGGGACGCGATTCTCATCGTCGAATACCCATCGCCGCAGGCCTTCATCGACATGGTGACGAATCAGGAGTACCTCAAGGTGCACGAGCACCGGGCCGCCGCCTTGGATCGCGGCGACCTGATCGCGACCTCGTCGTGGTCCATCGCGCCGGAATAACCTCGATCCCGCAGTGCTAGCGGGTTGCTTCCCGGCGGCGTCTAATTGGGGCATGGAACTCATGAGCCCCACCGACTCGGTATTTCTGCTTGGCGAATCGCGTGAGCATCCCATGCACGTTGGTGGCCTCTCGTTGTACGAACCCCCGGAGGGTGCCGGTCGGGAGTTCGTGCGCGAGTTCTACGACGGCCTGGTCGCCCAGCAGGATTTCCAGCCCACCTTCCTCAAACGTCCGGCCACGTTCCTTGGTGGAATCGCCAATCTCGGGTGGTCCTACGACAAGGAACTCGACATCGACTATCACGTCCGGCGCTCGGGGCTGCCCTCGCCGGGGCGGGTCCGCGATCTGCTCGAGCTGACCTCGCTAATGCACAGCAGCCTGCTCGATCGCCACCGCCCGCTGTGGGAGGCGTACGTGATCGAGGGACTCAAGGACGGCCGTTTCGCGGTCTACACCAAGATGCACCACTCGCTCATCGACGGCGTCTCCGCCCTGAAGCTGATGCAACGCGCACTGTCCAACGACCCTGACGACACCGAGATTCGGGCGCCCTGGAGTTTGCGCAAACCCAAACGCAAGTCCGCGCCGTCGTCGCGGCTAAGTTCGCTGATGAGTACGGCGGGATCCCTTGCAGCACTTGGGCCATCGACGGTATCGCTGGCCCGTGCGGCATTGTTCGAGCAGCAGCTCACGCTGCCGTTCGCAGCCCCGCGCACCATGCTCAACGTCAAGATCGGCGGCGCCCGCCGGTGCGCGGCGCAGTCGTGGTCGGTGGACCGAATCAAGAATGTCAAGAACGCGGCGGGGGTGACCCTCAATGACGTCGTGCTGGCGATGTGTTCGGGTGCCCTGCGTTACTACCTGCTAGAGCAGGACGCGCTGCCGGACGCGCCGCTATTGGCGATGGTCCCGGTCAGCCTGCGCACCGAGGATGAGGCCGACGCCGGGGGCAACCTGGTCGGAGCGATTCTGTGCAACCTGGCCACCGACATCGAGGATCCCGCGAACCGGCTACAGACGATCAGCGACTCGATGCAATCGAACAAGAAGGTGTTCTCCCAGTTACCCAGGCCCCAGGCGTTGGCGCTCTCGGCGGTCAACATGGGGGCGCTCGCCTTGTCGGCGGTTCCCGGATGGGTGTCGTCGACGTCGCCGCCCTTCAACCTCATCATTTCGAACGTTCCGGGGCCCCGCGAGCAGCTGTACTACGGAGGTGCCCGCCTGGACGGCAGCTATCCGCTGTCTGCGATTCTCGACGGTCAAGCCCTGAACATGACCCTGGTCAGTAATGCCGGCAAGCTCGACTTTGGACTGGTCGGCTGCCGGCGCAGCGTCCCGCACCTGCAGCGTCTGCTCGCGCACTTGGAGTCGTCGCTGAAAGATCTGGAACGCGCCGTCGGGGTCTGAGCGCGGTGCCCAAATTTAGTGCGGGTGTGCTGTTGTACCGGATTTGCGATGGCGTCGTCGAAACCTTGATCGCGCACCCGGGTGGCCCATTTTGGGCCCGCAAGGACGACGGGGCTTGGTCGATTCCGAAAGGTGAGTACACCGACGGCGAGGATCTCTGGGCCGCGGCGCAGCGCGAGTTTTCCGAGGAGCTGGGGCTGCCGGTTCCGGCCGGCCCGCGCGCCGATTTGGGGGCGCTGAAACAACCCAGCGGCAAGGTCGTCACGGCCTTCGCCGTCCGGGGCGACCTCGACGTCACCGACGCGCGCAGCAACACATTCGAGCTGGAGTGGCCGAAGGGCTCGGGCACGGTGCGGGAGTTCCCCGAAGTCGATCGGGTCGGGTGGTTTTCGGTGGCACAGGCACGCAGCAAACTACTCAAGGGGCAGCGGGCCTACCTCGAGCTGTTGATGGCGCATCCGGAGTTGACGGACTACACCGAAGGGGCTTAACCCGCGGCGTATTTAAGCGCGCCGACGCCGCCGGCCACGGACCACGAGGACGATCACCGTCGCCGCGATCACCATGAAAAGGAATCCGGCAAACACAATCAGCTCGATTGGGATGACCACGTCGCGGTCGACGCAAATCACCTGCCGGTACGCGTCGTCGTTGGCGGCATTGCCAAAGGCGAAATCCGAGGAGATCTGTGCCGGTTTCGGGATGTTCACCTGCATCTTGGTCAGATATCCGCCGCGATTTGCCGTCAATTCGCGTAGCAGCGGGTCGCGAACGTCGGCGGAGATGTTGCCGGCGAACTGGACTTGAACGGACTGGGCGGCCCCGGCGGCGGCATCGGCGTCGGTGCGTTGCTGTCGATGATCGGACAGCGTGAAGATCGTGACCTGCTGCGGATTCGGGGCTGCGACCGACAGTCGCATGGGATAGACCAGGTGCGACGACTCAAAGGTCAACCGCACCGGGTTGAGGCCGCCCACGATCGGGTCTGAGCTGGTGAGTCGCATCGCGACGAACGGCCACCCGTCTCGCACATAGGGGCCGAGCGCGTCCGACACCGCTGGCCGGATGGCATAACCGTTGTCGTCCAACCACTTTTGCAATCTGCTCAGGTCACCGCCGGCCAGCGTAGTGGCCTCCAGCGGCCCGAGGTGGACCTGGTTGACGACGGTGGGACCCCTGGGGGCTGCGGCCTCGAGAGGCGCAGGTGCACCCGAACCCGTCCGGTCCAGGACCCAGTGCCGGCGTTGCTGAACCCGAGGTGCGGTGAGCGTGTCCAATTCGGCGAAGGTCGCCCGGTCGCCCTCTGTGACGGTCGCCGGTGTGGCGGTGGGCACCACCAGAGCGACGTTGTTCGTGTCGGCGCTCAGCGCAAGCTGCATGACGACGGATTCGCTGGATCCATTCCAATGCACCAGTGCCACTTCATGGTTCATGGCGGCCTGGCCGCCGATGGGAGGAACCGCCGCACCACAAGCGCACGCGTGGCCCGGAGTAGCAACGACCACATTGGCCAGCGTAGCCAGGACAGCGGAGACGAGACCCAACCCGCATGCCCGGGGCACCTTCATGTGCACATGCTAGTTGCTGACGTGCTCGCGGTCACCCGATTCGAACGCCGTCTTTCGTGCGGCATGCACAATGTGTGCATGACGACTGCGCCGCTTCAGCCCGCCGGGCCCGCCGAGCAAGCCGAAGCGCAAACGTTGTTGTTCGGATTCCTCGACCCGGGCAATCGGGCCGATCCGTTTCGGCTGGGCGCACAATTTCGCGACCGCGGTGCGATCCTGCTACCCGATGCGCACCTTGCCGTCTTCTCGACCTATCGGGACTGCGACGACGTCCTGCGGCATCCGTCGTCGAGCAGCGACCGGACGAAGTCGACGGCCGCTCAAGCGCAGGTTGAGGCGCAGATCCGGGAACTCACCGCCGCCGGTGCGCCGCCGCCGCCGCAAGTGCCGCCGGGATTTCTGTTCCTCGACCCACCTGATCACACGCGGCTGCGCAAGTTGGTCAGCAAGGCGTTCGCGCCGAAAATGGTCAACTCGCTGCGGCCCGACATCAGCGCGCTGGTCGATGGGATGCTCGACCGGATCGCCGAGAACGGCAGCTTCGATGTCGTCGAAGATTTCGCGTATCCGTTTCCGGTGGCGGTCATCTGCCGACTGTTGGGTGTGCCGCTCGACGACGAGCCGAAATTCCGCCATGCGTCCGGACTGCTGGCACAGGCGCTGGACCCCTTCGTCACGTTCACCGGTTCGGCCTCCGACGGTCTGCAGGAGCGGCTGGATGCCGGAACGTGGTTACGCGAGTACCTGCACGACTTGATAGAGCGGCGACGCTCGCAGCCCGGCGACGACTTGATGTCGGGTCTGGTGGAGGTGGAGGAATCCGGCGATCAGTTGACCGCGCAGGAGATCGTCTCGACCTGCCTTCTGTTGCTGGTCGCCGGTCACGAGACCACGGTCAACCTGATCGGTAACGCCATCCTGGCGCTGCTGCGCGAGCCTTCGCAATGGGCTGCGCTGGGCGCCGACGCCACTCGCGTCTCGGCGGTGATCGAGGAGACCCTGCGGTATGACCCGCCGGTGCAAATGGTTGGCCGAATTGCACTCGACGACATGACAATTGGGGAAGTCGAGGTGCCCGAGGGCGATGTGATGATGCTGCTGTTGGCCGCGGCGCACCGAGACCCCGCCGAATTCGATCGGCCCGATACCTTCGATCCGGATCGGGGGACATTGCGGCACTTGGGTTTTGGGCGCGGGCTGCACTATTGCCTGGGCGCACCGCTGGCGCGGATGGAGGCCGGCATTGCGCTGTCGGAGGTGACGGCACGTTTTCCGCACGCGCGGCTGGACAGCCAGCCGCAGTACAAGGCGAACGTCACGCTGCGGGGTCTATCGGAGCTGACGGTCGCGGTCTGATCGCGTCTCGCTCGATCCACGGGTTTATCCACAGTTAGAACTTTGTCCACAGCGGGGCTCTTGGGCTTCGCCGGTGGCCCGGTAGTGGACTAAATTCGAAAGTATGTTCGATGATGTGTTGCCGACCGTTGAGACGCTGAGGCACGCGGACGACGCCACGGTGGTGGCTGCAATCGCCGAGTGCGCGCAAGTGGAGGCGGCCGCCGCGGCGCGCCGGTTGGCGGCCACTGCCGAATTGGTGCACCGCCATGCCAACGGCTCCACCGAGTTTGCCCGCTGGTCGTGCGACAACTGGGACGCGGTAGCCGCTGAAGTTGCTGCCGCACAGGGGATTAGCCATGGCATAGCGTCTGGCCAGATGTATCTGGCAGTGGCGTTGCGTAACCGCCTGCCGCGGGTAGCGGCCTTGTTCGCTGACGGCACGATCAGCTCTCGATTAGCCGCGGCGATCGTGTGGCACACCGATCTGATCAAGGACGCGGAGACGTTGCGGTTGGTCGATACGACTTTGGCCGGCGACGCCGCCCGCTTCGGGCCACTGTCGGTGAGCAAGTCAGCCGAGGCCATCGACGCCGTGGTGGACCGCTACGACCCCGGGGCGCTGCGCCGCACCCGGGCCAGCGCGCGTGGCCGTGACGTGGTGATCGCCGCCGCCGACAGCGGGTCGGCCACCGCGGCCTTGTGGGGCTCGTTGTTCGCCACCGACGCCGCCGTCTTGGACCGGAGATTGACGCAGATGGCGTACGACGTGTGTCACGACGATCCGCGCACCGTCGCCCAGCGCCGCGCGGACGCGTTGGGTGCGCTGGCTGGCGGGGCCGACCGGCTTGCGTGCGGGTGCGGAAACATCGACTGCCCTGCCGGCGTCGATGCCAACGAGCGGGCACAAGGTGTGGTCATCCACGTCGTCGCGGAAGCCGCGGCGTTGGATGCGCCTCCCGACCCGCACATGGCGGGAGAACCACCGGCGCGGACCATCACACCGGAGACGACCCTGGCGGAAGCACTGGCGCATGCCCCCGAGCCCGACGCGCCGGCCAAACCTCAACCGCGCGCCGCAATCGTCAGTGGTGGTGGGGCAATCTGTCCGGCACTGCTATCGGACCTGATCCGGCACGGAGCGAAAATTCGGCCGGTGCGCCATCCCGGGGATGCTCCGCCCGAAATGGGTTACCGGCCTTCGGCCGAGCTGGAGCGGTTTATCCGGTGCCGGGACCTGACCTGTCGGTTTCCCGGCTGCGATCGACCCGCCGAGTTGGCCGACATCGACCACACCGTGGCCTACCCGCTCGGGCCGACCCACCCGTCGAACCTCAAGTGCCTCTGCAGAAAACACCATCTCCTGAAGACCTTTTGGACAGGTTGGTGTGATGAGCAACGGCCGGACGGCACAATCGTCTGGACATCGCCGAGCGGGCGGACATACGTCACCCGCCCCGGCAGCCGCCTGCTGTTTCCCGCATTGTGCCGACCCACCGGCGAATTGCCGCCAATACCAACGGCGCATCGTCGCGATGATCGCGGTGTCATGATGCCCAGACGACGCCGAACCCGAGAGCAAGACCGCGCCCACCGCATCGATGCGGAACGCGCACTCAACGCCGCCCGCGTCGCGGAACGTAATCAGCCGCCGCCGTTCTAGCCGAGGCCCGGCACGATGTCGCTCAGGCTGAAGGTGACCGGCTGCTCGAGTTGCTCGTAGGTGCACGAACGTGGATCGCGGTCGGGGCGCCACCGGCTGAATTGCGCGGTATGGCGAAACCGTCGACCTCCCATATGGTCGTAGCGGACCTCGACCACGCGCTCGGGCCGCAGCGGGACGAACGAGAGATCCTTGCCGGCGTTCCACCGGGAGGTTTCGTTCTTGCGCGGGGTGCGCTCGCCGGCTTCGTGCGCGGCCCAGTTCCACGGGTGGTTGTCGAAGCTGGTGACGAGCTGCTGGAGCTCGGTGAACAGCCGCCGCCGTTCGGCCATCGAAAACGCGCCGATCACGCCGACCGATGCCAGCTGGCCCGCGGAAGGGCCATCGTCCTGATAAAGCCCGAGCAGCAGGGAGCCGATCGTTTCGCCGCCGGACTTGTGTACCCGATAGCCCGCGACCACGCAGTCGGCCGTCCGCTCGTGCTTGATTTTGAACATGACGCGCTTGTCCGGCTGATACGTGATGGTCAGTGGCTTCGCGATGACGCCGTCGAGACCAGCTCCCTCAAACTCGTCGAACCAAAGATGGGCGGTCTCCAGGTCGGTGGTTGCCGGCGTGACATGAATCGACGGCCCGGAATCGGCCCCCGAACCAGAACCAGAACCAGAACCAGAACCAGCTAAAGCCTCGACAAGAGCGGCGCGGCGCTCGCTGAACGGCCGCCGGGTGTAGTCCTCGTTGCCGAGGGCCAGCAGATCGAAGGCGATGAATGATGCCGGGGTGTGCTCGGCGAGCATCCGCACCCGCGAATCGGCCGGGTGAATGCGTTGTTGCAGCGCCTCGAAGTCCAATCCGTGGTTGGTGGCGATCACGATCTCGCCGTCGATCACGCAGCGCTGCGGCAGCTCAGCCTGGGCCGCCGCGACCAACTCGGGGAAGTAGCGGGTCATCGGCCGCTCGTTGCGACTACCCAGTTCGACCTGGTCGCCGTCGCGGAAGCAAATGGATCGGCTAGTTGACTGAACTCCGGCGGGCCTCTCGAACCGAGTGGGGCTGCGGACGGAGGATCGAGTAGTGGCGGTGTTGGGTCGGGTGGAGCCGGCGCCGACCGGGTTGCCGTGGCGGGTGATCTTCCCCGAAGCCGAGCACCTCGGAGCGACGTCATATCTGCGGGAGCTGGCGGCGTCGGATTGCAGTCCACTCACAGTTCGAAGTTACGCGTTCGACCTGCTTCGGTGGTTCCGGTTCCTGCACGAGCGGCTGATCGGTTGGGAGCGAGCCGAGCGTGTCGACGTCCGGGCCTTCGTGGAGTACCTACGCGAGACGCCGAACCCGCAGCGTCTGCGCCGGCACCCGAACCGACCCCCACCGGGTTCGGTCAACGCGCTCACGGGCAAGACCGAGCTGCCGGTGAAGTACGCAGCACGGACCATCAACCATCAAGCCGATGACACCAGAATTGGTGCAAGTTCTACTGGCCGTGCTGCGGCGAGCCAAGGGCGGCCAGGATCACGTACCGCTCTCGGTCCGCTACGACGTCACCGAGAAGGTGCACGGCCAACCGTTTCCGCACCTGTTCGCCCGCAAGGTCGGCACCCGCCAGGAAGTGATGTCCGCGCACTACCTTCGCGGCATCCTCAACCATCTGGCTGTAGTCGCCGGGATCAGCGATGCCGGCCAACCGATCAGGTTCACTCCGCACGACTTCCGGCGCTTGTTCGCCACCGACGCCGTCAATGGCGGCCTCCCGCTGCACATCGCCGCTGCGTTGCTGGGCCACCTGAACCTCGACACCACCCGCGGCTACACCGCGGTGTTCCCCGAGCACCTCATCACCGCCCACCAAGCCTTCATCGAACGGCGGCGACAGTTGCGCCCGATCGGGGAGGACCGGGTCGCCGAGGACGACGAATGGGCCGATTTCGAACAGCACTTCCTGCTGCGTCGGGTGGCACTCGGCGAATGTCACCGCCCCTACGGCACACCGTGTGTTCATGAACACGCCTGCACCCGATGCCGGTTCCTGCGCGTCGACCCCGCCCAGCTCGGCCGCATCGACGAGATGACCGACAACGCCGAACAACGCCTCGTCGAGGCGAAGGACCGAGCCTGGCTGGGCGAAGTCGCCGCGCTGGAGGAAAGCCTCAAACACCTGCGCATCCGACAATCCGAGGCCCGACAACGCCTTTCGCACGGCGGCAACCCGTTCGCCACGCAGAGACCACAATGAGGCGATGAAGCTTCCCGTCATGCCGCCGATCGCACCGATGCTGGCCAAGTCGGTCCCAACCATCCCACCCGACGCCTCCTATGAACCGAAGTGGGACGGCTTCCGGTCGATCTGCTTCCGCGACAACGACCAGGTCGAACTGGGCAGCCGCAACGAACGCACCCTGACCCGATACTTCCCCGAGCTGGTCGCCGCAGTCACCGCTGAGCTGCCTGAGCGCTGCGTGATCGACGGTGAGATCATCATCGCCACCGACCACGGGCTGGACTTCGAGGCGCTACAACAACGCATTCACCCGGCCGATTCGCGCGTGCGGATGCTCGCCAAACAGACCCCAGCGTCCTTCGTAGCGTTCGACCTGATCGCCCTGGGCGATGAGGACTACACCCGGCGACCATTCGTCGAGCGTCGCGCTGCACTGGTCGCGGCGTTGGCCGACTCCGGGCCCTCGGTTCACGTCACACCGGCGACCACCGACCTAGCGACCGCCCATCGGTGGTTCGAGGAGTTCGAGGGCGCTGGTCTCGACGGCGTCATCGCCAAACCGTTGACGGTCACCTATCAGCCCGACAAGCGGGTCATGTTCAAGATCAAGCATCAGCGGACCGCTGACTGTGTCATCGCCGGCTACCGGGTACACAAGTCCAGCGACGATGCGATCGGCTCCCTGCTGCTCGGTCTCTACGCCGACGACGGCACCCTTGCCTCGGTCGGCGTGATCGGTGCGTTCCCGATGGCCAAGCGGCGGCAGTTGTTCAGCGAAATGCAATCGCTGGTAACCAGTTTCGATGGTCACCCGTGGAACTGGGCCGCCCACGAAGCCGGTGACCGCACGCCGCGCAAAAACGAAGGTTCCCGCTGGAACGCCGGCAAGGATCTCTCATTCGTCCCGCTGCGACCCGAGAAGGTGGTCGAGGTGCGCTATGACCACATGGAAGGCGACCGGTTCCGCCACACCGCGCAGTTCAACCGCTGGCGAACCGACCGCGACCCCCGCTCATGCACCTACGCCCAACTTGAGCAGCCGCTGACGTTCAGCTTGGGCGACATCGTCCCTGGGCTAGTGGAGCCCTTCGGGACTTGATGGTCTCGTCGATGCGCAACTTCCCGAGTAAACAGACCGAGTTCAGCGCGGTCACTCTCGATATGACAGGGCTGCACGGGGTCTCAGCTCTGCCGAGCATCGGTGTGGAGATGCCGGAGAGGGGGATGGTGCCTCTCCGCTGGGTCTATGACATCGCCGGACGTCGGGGTTGGGCTGAATGTCGATGTCTGCGGTCTCG
The DNA here is from genome assembly GCA_963712615.1 of uncultured Actinomycetota bacterium. GTDB lineage: Bacteria > Actinomycetota > Actinomycetes > Mycobacteriales > Mycobacteriaceae > Mycobacterium. Next base: position 3,331,758 of record CAVQIO010000002.1, on the reverse strand, counting down.
TTCGCGCTCGGGTGGGAGGTCGCTGCCGGTGGTGGACCGGGGGCTCCTCGCTGGGCCAGGGGGTGCCCTGACCCAGCGAGATGCGTATTGGTCAGGCGGGGGTGCTCTGCCCGGCGGGTGTCGTGGCGGCAAGCCAGGTGGCGATGTGATCGGCTACCTCGCTGCTGTTGTCTTCGCTCATCAGCATGTGTCCGTTGCCTGATATTCCGTGGTCACTGAGGAAGTGGTAGTCCACGGTGGTGCCGAGGTCGCGCAGCCAGTCGGCTGTCGCTTGATCGGTGTGCCTGGGGTGATCGGCGTCATCGCTGCCGGTCACGACCAGACACGGTAGGCGGGTGAAGTTGTCCTTGCGGTTCACGCGCAACTGTCGGCCCTGATAATTGAGCCGTCCCAGCAGACATCCCACCGGAATGGGGGCGGTTGCGGCGAGCAGTGCTTGCAGATTTTCTGGGGGAAATCGCTTGCTTGTCCCGACGAGTTTCTGGCGCGCGAATTGCTCAGTTGGGCTCCACCTTCCGCGCTTGGGGATCACCAAGTTCACCGAAGGGCTGGCGATCTCGATGTGTGTGTCGGTCTCTCGCAGGATGGGTGGCGCCGGCTGGATGTTGCCCGGCGGGCCCGGGGCCACGGCCACCAGCGCCCGCACCAGGTTGCGGTGTTCTTCGACGACCCGGAAGCCATAAGGTCCCGACATCGAGTGGGCCAGCAACACGACCGGGGTGCCGAGATGGGCCAGGAGCGCTCCGAGGGCTTCAGCGACTATCTCTCCAGTGACGTCGTCGGAGGGAAACGCCGCGCTGCGGCCCACGCCGGGCCAGTCGGGGACGATCACCCGGTACCCGTGCCGGAGGAAGTCGTGGGCCCAGCCGGCACGACCATCGGGGGTGCTCAGGTAGCAGGATCCAGTGAATCCGCCGCCATGGACCATGACGATCGACGGGCGCTCGCTGTGGCCGGGGTCAATGTCGTCGTAGTAAAGCGGCACACGCCCGGCTAGGTGCCGAGCTTTGGGCGACGGCATCACATCTGCTCGGTTGCAGCATCGATCAGTGCGGCGGCCAGCGAGTCCGGGTGGGTAAGCATGGCCTCATGCGGGCCGTCGCATTCCACAAGGCGAGGTCGGTCCATGCGTCCGGCCATGACGCGGTAGAGCTCTTCAGGGACTGCCTGGTCTTGGCGCAGGAAGACATAGCTCGACGGCAGTGCAGCACTCCAGAACTTGGGCAGCGAGATGGGTTCGCTGAGCCATCCGAACGGCACTGGGACGAGTTTGTCGGTGACAGTGGCGATGTCGTGCTCTGAGGCGCCGTTCATGAAGTGCTCAGCCCAGACGTGCGGGCACATCGTAACCGTGTGATCTGCGCTCTCTTTGGCGGCCACGACGGAACTCTCGACTACTGGGCCGGGCAGGACGTCGTTGATGGCTTCTCCGTCATGTAGCACCCACGCGTCGACGAAGATGATCCGCCGCGTCTGCTCGGCGAGCCGGTCCGCGGCATACTGGGCGGCCGGGCCGCCGCCACTGTGGCCGACCAACACCAAATCCTGCAGGTCGTGATCTCTGACCGCGTCGACCAGACCGTCACCAATAGTCGTGAGGTTGACCCCGACCCGGTCAACCGCAACACCCGCCTCCGAACCGCGAAGGGTGGGCGCGAAAACCTCATGCCCCACCGAACGTAAAGCCGCCGACACGGCGTCCCAGCACCAACCGCCCTGCCACCCCCCATGCACGAGAACGAACTGCATCCCACACTCCTTAACGACGAATCAATTGGCCGGTGCTCGGCGGCCCCACACAAACAACCGAGACCACGATCTTGCTGCCAGTCAGACGATGACGACGACCCGAAGGGCGTGCACACCCAAGGTTTTCACGCCAGACATTGAAGGACGTTGGTGGCAAGTTTCTGCTGATCCCCGATCACGTGCCGCAAGGATCGACCCTAACTATCCAGTCACCAGCGGCAACCCCTTGGTGCTCAAGATCACCGCCCACGCCGACTGCCCGAGCCGGGCGAGCTCGCGGGCCACGGTCGATTTTCCCGATCCACTGTTTCCTCTCAGAACAACCAACCCAATACTCGCCGACACGACAACACCCACTCAGAAATCAAACCAACAACCACGCCGCTACCGACCGTGCCACGCCACCACGGGATCAAACTCAACCTTGTTGTGGGAGGTTCAATTCGCGAACATGCCGCTGCTGTTAGACCTCAACAACGTCGGTGCGAACGTTGACAAGTTCAGTGAAGGAATCCGTCCCATTTGGGCTCGTATGACGCATCCGGTGGGATCGCCTTGACCGACTTGGCCAGCATTGGGGAGACGGGAGGCATGACGGGCAAGTCCATTCGTTCATTCTGACGCGCGACGTGCTGGAATCGAGACATGGCCGCTGCAGCAGAAGAGCTCGACGTCGACGGCGTCTCGGTGCGGCTCTCGAACCCGGACAAGGTGTACTTCCCAGAACTCGGATCGAATGGCACCAAGCGACGACTCGTCGAGTACTACCTCGCCGTGGCGGGCGGCCCGATGCTGGCCTCCCTACGCAACCGGCCCACCCACCTGCAGCGCTTTCCCGACGGCATCGACGGCGAGGAGATCTACCAAAAGCGGATACCGCAGCATCATCCCGACTACGTGGAGACCTGCCGGATCACCTTCCCGTCGGGACGGACCGCCGACGCGTTGATGGTGACCCATCCGGCGGCAATCGTGTGGGCGGCGCAGATGGGCACCGTCACGCTGCATCCGTGGCAGGTGCGGTGCCCCGACACCGAGCACCCCGACGAGTTGCGTATCGATCTCGATCCCCAGCCCGGCGTCGGCTTCGAACACGCGCGCACGGTCGCCGTCGATGTGCTTCGGCCACTGCTGGACGAGCTCGGTCTCGTCGGATATCCCAAGACATCAGGAGGCCGAGGGATCCACGTGTTCCTCCGGATCGCCACCGACTGGGACTTCATCGCCGTGCGCCGGGCGGGCATCGCGCTGGCGCGCGAGGTCGAACGCCGCGCGCCGGACGATGTGACCACGTCGTGGTGGAAGGAGGAACGCGGCGAGCGCATCTTCATCGACTTCAATCAGAACGCCCGGGACCGCACCATGGCCTCGCCGTACTCGGTGCGACGCACGCCGATCGCGACCGTATCGACGCCGTTGACGTGGGACGAGTTGGCCGGCGCCGAGCCGGACGATTACACCATGGCGACCGTGCCCGACCTGGTGCAGCGCCGCGACGACCCATGGGCCGGCATGGACGACGTGGCCCAATCGCTTACCCCATTGCTGGAGATGGTCGAGGCGGACGAAGAGCGCGGCCTGGGCGATATGCCCTATCCGCCGAATTACCCCAAAATGCCCGGCGAACCGAAACGAGTGCAGCCGAGTCGGGACACCGATCTGAAGGGGCGTTGACCTTAGAAAAAACAGTTGCCCGCGTGTGTCCGGCCATTTGGCCGAACGATCGCGGAAGTCCGCAACGACTTCACGATGTCACCGACCCGTCGGGCGCCGACATACGATCTAGCTCATCGGCTGCGGCCTGCAGGTCGGCGATAACCGCACGTGCACCAGCCGAGTCGAGGCCGTCCGAATGATTTCCGACGGCAAGCAAGATACGCAGCCCGCGCAAGGTGCCGTCCATTAGCTGTTTGCCGTCGATCTCGACGGCAACATCGGCGCCGCGCTTCGAGAGGATGAAATAGCGTTCCCACTCTTCGGGACTCACCGCAGACCATTCCGACAGATCAGCTGTCGCGAATTGGGGGACTTGGGGTGGGGCGACGTCGGCGGCGAGGCGGTTCCGCATCGCGAGCATCTGCGCGTGGTCGGTCAGGTCGCGCCCGGTGGTGGTTGGCGTGTTTATCACTTGGTCGATTTCCTTCATCTCTCCGCGGACGCCATCTGACGGGCGGCGAAGAGTTTTGACCAGGAGACCACCTCAGGGTGGTGCTTGAGCAGCGCCCGTCGTTGGCGTACGGTCTGGCCGCCCCAAACGCCGAACTCCATCTGGTTATCGAGCGCGTCGGCGAGGCACTCGGCGATGACCGGACAGTGCCGGCAAATTACAGTCGCTTTCCTCTGCGCCGCTCCGCCAACAAAGAGTTCGTCGGGATTGATTGAGCGACATCGCGCCTGCGTGACCCACGCGGTCCGGGCTGCGGTCGTGACCGCGACGTCCGGGCTGTGGGTCGGCATCATCCTCACCTGGCCTTCGACATCGCTGCCGTCACCCGGGCCGGATTGCTCGCCGGAGCCCACCTGAGGGTTCGTCATAAGGGTTCGCCTACCTGCTGTCGTTCGGTGTGTGCGACCGCCGCTAGCCCCTCGCACCGACGCACGTCGCTGCAACAATGGGAAATGAAATGCAACTATGTCAACTTTATGGACGCTATGTGTGCAGTAGAAGGCAAATTATGACCCTGTACTTCCGGTTGTTGCTATCCGAGACGCCCGCGCCGGTTTCTCGGACATGGCCATCGGGTGCTGGCACACTGAAGCCCACCAGCGGAGACCGGAGGCGGCGACGACGACGGTGTATGTGGTCACGGCGGGTAGCGGCGACACCTACCGCGTCGAACGCGTGTACCTCGAGAGCGACCAGGCCCACGGATTCGCCCGGGACTACAACGGCATTGCCCCGGCCGAACCGGTCCAGGTGGAGGAATGGCAGATAGGCGCCCCGCCGGGCGCCTATGACGGCCCCTGCTGGCGGGCGGAGTGGTGGGCGCGAGTCCCGGTGAGCAAGCGTCGCGGCGCGCTGCGCAACACGGACGAGGGCGAACGGTTCGACGACTTCGCCGTCCGCCAGGAATGGTGGACCGGCGACGCCCTGCCGGACGCCAAGGTGGTGCGCCGGGAACTGGCCGGGGTGCCGAGGGTGGAGGTGGTCGGGTCGTCTCGGGAAAAGGTGGAGGAACTCTTCTGGGACACGATTACCCAGGTCAGGGCCGATCTGGCGGGCATACCGCGGAAATGATTTCCGCTATTTTCCGCATCGGACGGAACAAAAAGTGGATGGCGGCTCGACATTGCCGCCCTGGCGCGCCATGATCCCCTGCATGGACCGACGCGCCCTGGAACGGCTCGGCCACTACATAGTGAGTCGGCGCGTCGCGCTGGGCTACCGCAACCGCACCGACCTCGCCGGCAGTCTGCAGTTCACCCTGCGCACGCTCGCCGACATTGAGCATGGTGTGCGTAAGGCCAGCCCGGGAACCTACGCCATGCTCGAGAACAAACTTGCCTGGGCGCCTGGCAGCATCGACACCATTCTCATGGGCGGCGAGCCCAAAGAGCTCGTGGTCAACCTCCGACGGACGAACCACAACCCGCCGTCGCGAACCTCCACCGAAGCGTTGTCCCATGCGCCCACCGAGGAGTTGTTGCTTGAGTTACGACGCCGCATCATCGCCCCCCGCGCTAGACGCCACGAGGGCTGGGATGAGTGGGACGGCCTTGACCCGCAAGGCGGCTGGCCCGAACAGGGATAGCAGGATGCCGGATTGACTACGACTGCGCCGGCTGCGGCGCCAATGCTGCGCTGTCGCGTCCCTGCAATACCCAGGCGGCGACGAGCGCGATCAGCGCACCTGCCGCGCCAGCGACCGGCGCCGGACCCGCTGGTCCGCACAGCACCAGATAGCCGAAGGCGGAGCCGACGACCAGCAAAACGGAGTGGAGAAGTGTCCAGCGCAGGATCGAGCGCAGCCGGAAGGACACCGCAATGCCGAGCAGCAGCGCAACCACGTGACCGATGGCGGTGAACTCGGCGCTCAAGGCCATGGCGATCGCATTGCCCACCCACCAGCCGATCCAGAGCGGTCGCCACCGCGACGGTATCGATGCTGTGAGCGCCCCCAGGACACAAACCGCGCCGTAACTCATCCCCACGTCGGTGGCGCGCGCCAGGGACATCGGCAGCCACCCCGCGTGCAGCGCAGTGGCCAGCCAGACTGCCACGATCAATGTGGCACCGATATGGCCGAGTGCGAACGCGACGACCAAACCCCTGCTGCGCCAGATCAGTTCACCCAGAGCCAGCAAGCACACCAGGCCGGGCAGCCAAAGAAGCACGTGGCCGCTGTCGCTGATAAACGCGCTACCAACCAACGTGACCACGTGGCCGTGGGCCAGATTGTGCACGTTGGTGCTCATCTCTCGCACCGCGACGTCGTGCGTGTGCGGACCGAGCGCCGTCAGCAAGAACGAGACCCCGACCAGCATGACGGCGTACACGATCGTCGCGGGCAACCACGCCGCCACCGACAGCACCCGCGCGCTCGTCGTCGTCCGACGATTCTCAACGCGAAGCACAGTGTTTACACCTTCGTGAACGTTCCGGGTGGCGATTGGCGACCAACCGTCGCCATGTGGGTCAAGGGCTATGTCAGACACGGTTATTCCCCACTCGCCTTGTCGATAACCATTGTCGCCGACTCACGGCGGTCCGGCGGGTGAGACCAATCACAGTCGCGGGTCAGCAGGTCAGCGATGGTTTCGCGGCGCACCAGTGCGCGAGACCGGCCGCCGGCGACAGCGATCAGCGGCGCACGACCCACCAAGTTGCACGTGGATCCCATCGAATGGTGGTAAGCGCCAGTGCAGGCCACCGCCAGCAGATCGCCGGGGTGGATGTCGATGGGCAACTCGACGTCGCGTGCGATCTCTTCCCCGGCCTCGCAATGCCGGCCCACAATCGTGACGGGCGCGGTCGAAGTTGGTACGTGCCGATTGGCTAGTGCCGCTGTGTATTTCACGCCGCGGGGCCCGTCGTGCGGGTTGTCGACCATTCCGCCGTCCACGACGACGAAGGTGCGGCCGTCGGGCTGGTGTCTGACGGCGAGCACCTGGTACACCGTTATTCCTGCGCGCGCGGCGATCGCTCGGCCCGGCTCGATCACGACCTGCGGGCGGGGTAGCCGTGGTCGGCACAAGCGGATCGAAGCGTGGTCTCGATGACCGCGGCGAACGCGCGTGGGGTGAGTTCGGGATCGCCGGAAACGTAGGGGACCCCGTGTCCGCCGCCGAGGTTGAGCTGGCCGAGCACGGCGCCATGGCGGTCGCGCACCTCTGCCATCAGGGCGACCATCTGCCGGATCGCCGCACCGTATAGCTCCGCATCGGTGAGCTGCGACCCGAGGTGGCAGTGCAGCCCGACCAGATTCAGCCACGGCTGGTCCAGGACGCGCTTGACGGCACCCGCGGTCCGGCCGTCCGCGAAGGCAAAGCCGAAGCTGGCATCACCCTGGTCGACTGCGTCGGTGTCGGGAATCACCCGGATCAGCACGTTCTGGCGGTGGCGCACCTGTGCGGCCAGCAGTGCGATTTCGGTCGGGGAATCGATGACGATGCGGCCTACTCCCGCGTCGTAGAGTTGGCCGCCGGTCTGGGCATTGCCGTGCAGGATGATCTGCGACGACGCCACCCCGGCGGCTATTGCGGTGGCCAGTTCGCCGGCCGAGCAGACGCCCAGGCCGGCACCTTCGGTGGCGGCCCACTCGGCCACCGCGGTGCTCAATAGTGCCTTCGCGGCGTAGACCAGCTCTACCCCGGGAAGCGCGGCCCGATAGCGGCGAAGACGGGCCCGAAAGTCCGCTTCGTCAACCACGTAGGCAGGAGTGCCGAACTTGGCGGCGATCTCGGTGATGGCGACGTCGCCGACGCAAAGTCGGCCCAGGTCGTCGACGTAGGCACTTAACGGCCAGATGGCGCGATCGAGGTGCGGGTGCGGTCCGTGCTGTCGTGACGGACGCAGCTCGAACAGCGTCATGCTTCCAAACTGCGGTCTGCGGCGGCATCGTGCCACGTTATTAACGAAATTTTTCACACCAGGTGATCAATCTTCACGGTTTTCTCCGACGGTGGACCGTGCGGGCGATCTCCGCCCCGGTTGGCTGCAATCTGCGCGTTTCCGCCGATGTTTTGCTGACGGCAGTCGACGCATGCTGGCTAACATGAGCGAGATTGATCCACGCGCGGACGTGCCGCTGGTGGATTGGAGCGAACTTGGCGTGAGCGGTCTGTTGCCGACGGGCACGGTGACGTTGCTGTTGGCTGATGTGGAGGGCTCGACGCGGCTGTGGGAAACCCAGCCCGCGGAGATGACCGCGGCCATCGCCCGGCTGAATCAGGCGGTGTCGGAGATTATCGCCGGCCATGACGGCGTTCGGCCGGTCGAGCAGGGTGAGGGCGACAGCTTCGTGGCCGCGTTCGCCCGTGTCTCCGATGCGGTGGCGGCTGCGTTGGAATTGCAGCGCGCTCCGCTGGCGCCGATCCGGTTGCGCAGTGGTGTGCATACCGGTGAGGTGCAGTTGCGCGACGAGTGCAATTACGCGGGTCCGACGATCAACCGGACCGCGCGGCTACGCGATCTGGGGCATGGGGGCCAGACCCTGTTATCGGGGCGACCGAGCAGATGGTGGTCGACCGGCTTCCGGCGGACACCTGGGTGACGGATCTGGGCACCCACCCGCTGCGTGATCTGCCCCGGCCTGAGCGGGTGGTGCAGCTGTGCCACCCCGATCTGGTCAACGAGTTCCCACCGCTGCGCCTCTCCAAAGCCGTTATCTCCCAGCATCTTCCGGCGCAGCTCACCAGTTTTGTGGGGCGCGAAGCCGAGCTGATCCAGGTGCGGGAGTTGCTGGCGCAAAACCGGTTGGTGACGCTGACCGGTGCGGGCGGAGTGGGCAAGACAAGGCTCGCGGTACAGATCGCGGCCCAGCTGACAAGCGATTTCGCCGACGGGGTTTGGTACGCCGACCTCGCGCCGATCACCGATCCCGACGTCGTGCCCATCGCGGTGGCCCGCGCATTAGAGCTACCCGATGAACCCGGCCGCTCCACGATGGAAACGCTCATCCGCTTCGTCGCCAACCGTCACATGCTGGTGGTGTTGGACAACTGCGAGCATCTGCTGGATGCGAGCGCATCGCTGGTCGTTGCTCTCCTGGGCGCCGCTGAGAAGTTGACGCTATTGGCCACCAGTCGTGAGGCAATCGGAGTGGCCGGTGAGGTGGGCTGGCGGATGCCGTCGCTATCGCTAGGTGGTGAAGCCATCGAACTGTTCAGCGATCGAGCTCGGCGCGCTCGGCCGGACTTTGTCGTCACTGACGACAATGCCCCGGTGGTGGGCGAGATCTGCTCGCGCCTGGATGGTTTGCCGTTGGCGATGGAGCTCGCGGCGGCACGTGTGCGGGCGTTGTCGCTGACCGAAATTCTCGGCAGTTTGCACGACCGCTTTCGGCTATTGACCGGGGGTGCGCGCACCGCGGTGCGCCGACAGCAGACGTTGCGTGCCTCGGTGGATTGGTCGCATGCGCTACTGACTGAACCCGAGCGGGTGTTGTTCCGTCGGTTGGCGGCATTCATGGGTGGCTTCGATCTCGACGCCGCCCAGGAGGTCGCCGGAGGCGGCGACGTGGAGCGCTATCAGGTGCTCGACCAGCTCAGCCTGCTGGTCGACAAATCGCTGGTGGTGGCCGACGACAGCCGGGATCGAACCCGGTACCGGCTATTGGAGACGGTGCGCCAGTACGCGTTGGAAAAGCTGGGTGAGTCCGGTGAAGCCGACGCCCTCCGGTCCCGGCACCGCGATTACTACACGTCGATCGCGACGGCGGTCGACGCCCCTGCCGGGACCGGCTACGAACAGCACCTTGAGCAGGCTGAGATGGAGATCGACAACCTGCGGGCCGCGTTCGGATGGAGCTGTGAAAACTCGGATACCGCGCTCGCGCTGGCGCTGGTGTCCTCGCTTCAGCCGCTGTGGTTCGCGCGGGGCGGGTTCGGGAAGGGCTGGCGTGGTTCGACGCGGTCCTCACTCACGACGTCGAGCAGGACGCCGCGGTGTCGGCCAAGGTACGCGCGCGGGCAATGGCCGACAAAGCGATGCTTGATTCGGCGATGCGCGCCGCGGACAGCGTGGGTACGGCCCAGCATGCTCTGGCTCTTGCGCGCGATGTTGACGATTCGGCCCTGCTGGCAAGGGCGCTGACCGCGTGCGCATTCGCCGCCGCCTATAACGCCGAGCTGGCCGGCGACTACTTTGCCGAGGCGCTCGAACTCGCCCGCGAGTCCAACGACAAATTGTGCCTCTGCCAGATACAGGCCTGGCAGGCGCACGCTGCGATTCTCGCCGGCGATCCGATCACAACGCGCGTGGCCGGCAAGGAAGGGCGCGACCTCGCCGACGCGATTGGTGATCGGTTCAACTCGCGGCACTGCCGCACGTCGCTTGCACTGGCACAGATATACGAGGGTGATCTGAGCGGAGGTCTGAATCAATTTCGGGCGGTCGCGGCCGAGGCCAAGGCAGCCCACGACGGGATCGCCGAAGCGGCCAACCTCGCGCATCAGTGCACCGTGCTGGCGTGGCAGGGGATGCGAGTGCGGCCCGGGCCGCAGGCAACGCCGGCCTCGCATTCGCCACCGTATTTGGCGTGGTCGTCGATGGTCTTTGTCACCTGGCGTTGGCGCAAGCGGCGCTGGCCGAAGGCGATGTCGGCGAGGCTGTGCGCGCGAGTGCGGCGGGCTGGGAGGCCAGCGGCGTCCTGCCGGGCTACGCCGTGCACCAGCGCCCCATCATTGCCCAGGCCGCGCTGGCAAACAGAGATCTGACTGCTGCCCGGCGCTGGGCAGACGATGCGGTCGCGACAGCGACCGGCTGGGCCGTCTCGATGTCGGCGTTGACCACGCGCGCCCGGGTGGCGATTGCGCAGGGCGAGCCGGCGCAGGCGGAATGCGATGCTCACGACGCGCTGGCTTGCCTTCCCGACGGTTTCGGGCCACTATGTTTTCTTCCCGACACGCTCGAATGTTTGGCCGCAGTGGCGGCAGACGCCGGGAGTACCCGCGAGGCGGCGCGGCTTTGGGGCTCGGCGGCAGCCGTTCGGCAGCGCATGGGCGCGATGCGGTTCAAGGTCTGGGACGCCGACTACGAAGCAACGGTGGCTGCGCTGCGAGACATTATGGGCGAGAACGGCTTTCACGCCGCATGGGCGGAGGGCGCCGCGCTGTCCAGCGAGGAAGCGATCGCCGCGGCCAGCGCAAACGCCCGGCCAGCGGCTGGGCGTCGCTCACCCCGTCCGAGCAGGACGTGGTGCGACTGGTCAGCGAAGGGCTGGCCAATAATGACATCGCGACAAGGCTTTTCGTGTCACCACGCACGGTCCAGCCGCATCTCACGCACGTCTACACCAAGCTGGGCTTGACCTCCCGGGTACAGCTCGCCCAGGAAGCGGCTCGCCACGCGTAGCCGGCGGTCTTCGCCAGGGCGAACGGAACGTCGTCGCGGGCGGCCAACAGCGCGCGTGCTGCGTCAGCTATCGGAATGCGCAGTGGCAGTTGAGGTTTCTCCGCGACGCCCACGACCTCGGCGGCGACCTGGTCGGGGGTGATCATTCCGGCCCGCGGCCCGCCGCCTTTCAGGATTGCGGTGTAGGGATCGTCGGGCAGCGTGTACGTCGTGACGTTGTCGAGTGCGCCGGAGCTCACCGCGCCGGGTTCCAGCAGGGCCGCCTGGACGCCGAAGGGTGCGACCTCGATGGCCAGGGCTTCGACCAGCGCTTCCAGTGCCCATTTGCTCGCCGCGTAGGCGGCACCGGGCGGTAGCACGACGCGTCCGGCGATGCTGGACATGAACAGCAGCTTGCCGTCGCCGCAGGCGCGCATCTGCGGCAGTACCGCCTGGGCCAGGCGGATGGCGCCAATGGTGTTGAGGTTCAACAGGCGCTGAAGTTCCGGCAACGGCGTGGCTTCGACGGCCGCATAGAAGATGGCCCCGGCGTTGGCGATCACGATATCGATATCGCCCGCGGCCGCGACGGCTGCCGTCACGCTGGCGTCGTCGGTGACATCGAGGGCCAGCCGTTGGCTGACGTCGAGGTCGGCCAGCGTGCGCGGATCACGCGCTGTGGCCACCACACGGTGCCCGCGGCGGGTGAACTCGGTGGCGATGGCGCGGCCGATGCCGCGGTTGGCTCCGGTGATCAGGACTGAAGACATGGCGTTGTGCTCCTTGGGGATTGGGTCGGTGTTATGCCCGAGTGGGCGCGGGTAACGGCGCAAAGTGCGGCAGATTGCGCCGGACGAAGTCGACAAAGCGGGTCGGCGGACGATCGAGTAGCGCGGCCAGCGCGTCCGCGTCCGCTGCGATGAGCGGCTCGGTCTGTTGCGATAGCGCTGCACCGATGGTCGAGATATGTTGTGCCATAGCCGCATTGATTGGCGACGCGGGGTCCGTCTCAGCGGTGGCTTCCAATTCCTTGCGCCACCTGGCGGCGGAGATGGGTTCGAAGCGGACGGGCCGACCGGTTTCGGCCGAGATGATGCGGGCCAACTCCGCGTGATCGATCACCTCGGCCGGAGGCGGATAACTGACCCGCGCAGACTTCGGCGCGGACGCCAATAGGTGGGTAACGGCGATCTCGCCCGCGTCGTCACCACCGATCCACGGCGCAGGTCCCTCGCCGAAGCTGTTGGCGATCAAGTCGTTTTCTCTGATCGTGGCCCCGTGCAGCAGTAAGACATTCTCGTGGAACAGGCCGCCGAACCGCAGCACGGTGGGGTTCAGGCCAGCCCACGTGAAGACTTCCTCGGCGACGGCGTGAGCCTGACCCAGCCTGCTGGGACTGTCGACCGAGGACACCGCCATCGACATCACCACCAGGTGTGGCTTCGGTCTCACCTCCGCCAGAACCGAAGTGAGGTTGGCGGCCGCCGAAACAACCCCTGCCGCAACGGGATAGGTGAAATACACGGCACTGACATCCCGGACCGCTTCAACCAGCGATGCCCGGTCGTGCAGGTCACCGACCACGGTCGTGGCCCCGAGCCGCCGCAGTTGCACTGCTCGCTCGTCTTCGTTGCGCACCAACGCACGCACCGGGCGCCCATGGCTTAGCAGCCGGTTCACCACGGTCGTTCCGGTGCCGCCGTGCCGGCCGGTTGCGCCGACTACCAGGACGGGGACGTTCATCGCCGCGACTCGAAGATCACCAGGGTGCTGCTCGCGGTGGCCACGAGCTTTCCCGAAGCGTCGCTAACCTTCGCCTCGGTGAACCCGATCCGCGAGCCCGCTTTCACGACGGTGCCGACTGCGGTCAGCATCCCGCTGGCCACAGTGACCGTCTTGAGGTAATTGACCTTGATTTCGACGGTGCTGTATCCGACGCCTGCGGGCAAGGTGGTGTGCAGCGCGCAGCCGGTGACTGTGTCCAGCAGGGTGCACACGGCGCCGCCGTGCACGATGCCAAGGGTGTTGTACATCGAGGCGTCCGGTGTGCAGGTGAAGGTGATCTGGCCGTCTTCGGCGTCGACTACGCGCATCCGCAGCAGATCGCTGATCGGTGGCGGGGGCAGGTGTCCGTCGGCGACCGCCCTCCCGTACGAGAGACCGGACATCGACGCCGATGTGGTTTGTGTCGTGATCGGGTCGCGCCAGGTGACCAACCGCGACTGCTCTGCGCCCCACCCCGCGGAGCTCAGGGACTCGGTGGCATCAATGCGCATGTCGCGGGAAATTGTCATCTAACCCCTCCACGGGGAAACTGAGCGGTTTACTTATGCGGCCCCAACATAGCCAGAGTTTCAGCATTTGTAAACCGATCGGTGTACATTGAAGCAATGCAAGAACTGACGACGCGTCCCGCCGGCGGACGCGGGGCCCGGGAGCGTATCGAGCGTGCCGCGGCCCAACTCTTCTATCGCAACGGAATTCACGCGACCGGCGTCGAGCTCATCGCCCAAGAGTCCAACGTGTCCAAACGCACCCTCTACCAACACTTCCCCAGCAAGAACGACCTCGTGGACAGCTACCTGCGCGGCATGGATGCGCACGGCGGCTCGCCCAGTGAGCGGCGCCTGGACGACACCACCCTGTCCGCCCGGGACCGGCTGTTGGCCATCTTCGAGATGTCACGCCGAGAAGTGATGCGGGGCTGCCCCTTCCACAATGCGGCCGTGGAATCCGCCGGGTCGCTGCCGAGCACCGACGAGATCGTGCGAGCTCACAAACAACAATTCACCCGCCGCCTCATCGCGGTCGCGCAGGAAGCCGGCGCCGCCGATCCGCACCTGCTGGGGCAGCAGCTGGCCGTGTTATTCGAAGGCTCGACCGCGATGGCGACGTCGGTGAACGACACCGCGCCCGTCGTGCACGCCCGTGCGGCCGCAGCGACGCTGATCGCCGCCTCGCTGAACTCTTGACTACCTCGTCCCGCGGCTGCTAGACATGGCCTGCGCCACAATTTGGGCGATCGCCCAAAAGGGACTCCGTGGAGGTTGCCATGGGCCGGATGGACGGCAAAGTCGCATTCGTCACCGGTGCGGCGCGCGGGCAGGGCAGAAGCCACGCGGTGCGGCTCGCGCAGGAGGGGGCCGACATCATTGCGGTCGACATCTGCCGGGACTTCCAGAATTCCCCGCGGATGGTGCGACACCGGAAGACCTCGACATCACCGCGGGGATGGTCAAGGACGCCGGGGCCGCGTCGTGACCGCCGAAGTCGACGTGCGTGATTTCGCCGCACTGAAGGGCGCCGTGGACAGTGGCGTCGAACAGCTCGGGCGCCTTGACGTCATCGTGGCGAACGCGGGCATCGGTACGACCGCGGGCAAGCTACACAAGGCCAAAGAGGCGGTGTGGCAAGAGATGATCGACGTCAACCTCAGCGGGGTGTGGAAAAGCGTGAAAGCCGGAGTTCCGCATGTGCTGGCCGGGGACCGCGGCAGAGCGATCATCCTGACGTCCTCGGTGGCCGGCAAAAAGGCCTATCCGCACGTGGGCCACTACGTCGCCGCCAAGCACGGCGTCATCGGTCTGATGCGGGCTTTCGCCGTTGAACTGGGCGAGCGCATGATCAGGGTCAACGCCGTCCTGCCGACGCATGTGAGCTCGCCGTTGCTGATGAACGACGCGACCTACCGGGCCTTTCGGCCCGAACTGGAAAACCCCGGGCCCGACGACCTTGCGCCGGTGTGCCAGAGCTTTCACGTACTGCCGATCCCGTGGGTGACCCCCGAAGACATCAGCAACGCGGTGCTGTTCCTGGCTTCCGACGAAGCGCGCTACATCACCGGGGTGGCGCTGCCGGTGGATGCCGGCAGCTGCCTGAAGTAAGGGAAAGCATCGATGACTGTCACCAACGACACCGAGGTCTACTACGATCCCTACGACGTCGGGATCAACACCGACCCGTATCCGACCTACGCGCGACTGCGTGAGGAGGCCCCGCTCTACTACAACGAGCGGTACGACTTCTGGGCGGTATCACGGCATTCCGACGTCGAGGGTGGACTGGCCAACTGGGAGACGTTCTCGAACCGTCGCAGCGACATTCTCGAGCTGGTCCAGTCGAAATTCGATATGCCCGGCGGCGTCATGATGTTTCAGGACCCGCCCGAACACACGATGCTGCGCGGGCTGATGTCACGGGTGTTCACGCCGCGCCGGATGGCGGGGATCGAGGACCAGATCCGGCGCTACTGCATCCGCTGCCTGGACCCATACGTCGGGTCTTCTGGATTCGACATCATTGCCGAGCTCGCGTCGATGATGCCCATGCGAGTGATCGGCATGCTGTTGGGAATCCCTGAGTCCGAACAGGTCTCGGTTCGCGACGCCAATGACGCCAACCTGCGCACCAAAACGGGAGCGCCACTCAAGGTCGCTAATGCCGACTCGATCGCCGACGGCCGGATCTATGCCGACTACGTCGAATGGCGATCGCAGAACCCATCCGACGACCTGATGACAACACTGCTCAACGTCGAATTCGACGACGAGCACGGGGTGCACCGAAAGCTGACCCGCAAAGAGGTGCTGCACTACACCCAGGTGGTCGCCGGTGCGGGCAACGAGACCACCGGAAGACTGATCGGCTGGCTGGCCAAGGTACTCGCCGAAAACCCCGACCAGCGCCGCGAAGTCCACCAGGACCGCTCGCTGCTGAACCGCGCCATCGATGAGACATTGCGGTTCGAGCCGACGGGGCCCCACGTGGCCCGTTGGATGGCAAAGGATTTCGAGTGCTACGGCACCACGGTTCCGGCCGGCAGCGCCATGCTGCTGCTCTTTGGCGCCGCCAACCGCGACCCTCGTCGATACACCGATCCGGATACCTACAACGTCCGTCGCGACAACATCTCGCACATCACCTTCGGAAAGGGTGTGCATTACTGCCTCGGCGCCAACCTGGCCCGGCTGGAGGGCCGCGTCGCCCTCGACGAGATCCTCAACCGTTGGCCCGAATGGGATATCGACTACGACACAGCGCAACTCGCATCGACCTCAACGGTGCGCGGCTGGGAGCGACTGCGGGTTGTGCTGCCCTGACCGATTCGGTCAGCCCTGCGCGGCGCGGTCTCGGCGAGCTTTCGGGTCCGGCATCTCGAACCGATCCAGGAATCGGTTGACCAGTGCGACGGCTTCCCGATGGCCTCCGGAGGAGCCCAGGCCCTCCTCTAAAATCAGGGTGCGTCCGATAGCAGCGATGACAACGGCGAGTCCGGCGGCCGGGTATTCGTTTGCATCGAGGTCATGTTCCCGGACGATGAAATTCAGCGCGGTGATCTGCATTTCGCGCCACCGCTCCGACCAAGCGGCGATTTCGGCCTGGATCTCCTTGCGGTGGTTGGCAAGTCCCATGAACTCCAGCAGCAGCCGGGTGTCCTTGGGCGCGATCAGGGTATCCCAGAAGGCGTGCAGTGGGCGGTCGGACGCCAAAGCCTTCTGCTGACTCTCTAAGTACCCCGCGGCACCGCGGCGAAAGACAGCCAGATACAACTCGTCCATCGTGGGGAAGTAGTAATGCACCAACGCCGGCTTGACACCGGCCTTGGCGGCCACCCGTCGCGAGGTGGCCGCGGCGTAACCCTCCTCGACCATGATCTGACTCGTCGCGGCCACCAGCATGTCGCGCGTCGTGGAGTCGCGTGCCTTCGGTCGCTCGGATGCGGTCACAGTGTGGTCATATCACACCGCAGGTTCAGCGACCATGTCGAAGAACGCGGCACCGGAATCTGGAATGCGGTTCTGCTTGAACACATTGACCGAGTAGGACACCAGAATCATCGAATAAAGCAGGTGCAGAAGCCGTTCGGCATCCTCGGGCAACCCGTTGATGTCGAGGCCATTCAGGTGGGCGATCGCTTCCTCGGCCCGCGGGGCGATGGCGTCGTAAAACCTGACGAGTTCGTCGTAGGGCTTCGACAGCCGCGCTTCGTAGCGCTGCGCCCGGGTCGGCAACGCCCCATCGGCGACAAACGGTTCGAGGTCGGCGAACCCTTTCGGCAGTGCCAGGTTGGTCATGACGACTCCCCGGATTGGTAGGCATCGACCGTGTCACGGATGACCGTGTGGAATTGGCGGATGAGCAACTCCTGATCGCTGAGGTGGAAGTTGTTCTGCGCCCGCGTCTTCAGCGCCGAGTGCGTCGCTTCGATGGTGTTCACGTCTTGCATCGCGAACTCGATCGTGCTGTCGACCACCAACTCCTGCGCCAGCCGATCCCGCGCGTTTTCCGGCGGCACGAAATACATGTCGATCTCGTAGATGTGCGAATCGACGGTCTCCGGCCAGTAGGTGTAGGTGATGTAGTAATTTCGCGCCCAGATCTGGATCGAGATGTTCGGAAAGACCCAGAATTGGTCGTTGCCCCACGATGCGATGTCGCCGCGGTTGAGAAACCCGGACTCGCCCAGGCCCGCGTTTTCGAGTCCGATATCGGGAACGTCGTCGGGCCCGAAAAGTCCGGCGCGGAAAAGTTTGTAGACCCACCGCTGGTCTTGGCGCGCGGGTCCCGCGGTGCCCGGCTGGCGCGATGGCAGCGGTGGTGGCCCGGGAACCGAGGTGAGCATGTGGGGCCGGAACAGGTCGTAGTGGTAGGAGTCGACGGGCGGCACCATCTTCTCGGCTTTGGACACATCGGGATCGATGAAGCGACCGTGTACGTACGGCGGGTGATACCACTCGCATACCGAGTCGACGGCCAGCTTCCAATTGCCTTTGATCCGGGTGGAGAATCCGTAGTGCTGCGTCATCTTGTCGAACGGATAGGCCTCGATGCCCAACAGTCCGTCGCCGAGGAAGCTGCGCAGCGGCACGGGAACTTGTCCCGGTTTGCATGCGAGGTTGACGAAGATGAAGCCCGCCCAGACCTCGCAGTGCATCGGCGGCATCCGCAGCGCGCTCTTGTCGAGGTCGAAGAACTCCTCCTCGTTGGTGATGTGGTTGACCTTGCCGTCCAGCCCGTAACGCCAACCGTGGTACTTGCAGGAGAATGCGCGACAGCTGCCCGATGACTCCTCGCCGGGGTGCTCCTGCCAGACCACCTTGTTGCCGCGGTGGGCGCACACGTTATGGAAGGCGTGCACGGTGTCGTCCCGGTCTCGGGCGATCACGATCGAAGCCAGCCTGCCGGGCAGGTCCCGGGTGAAGTACGAGCCCTTGCGGGGGATGCGTTCAATTTGCCCGACACACAACCAATTCCGCTCGAAGACGGCCTTGCGTTCGGCGGCGAAGAACTCCTCGGAGATCGAATCCTCATAGTTGACCGGGCCGGTACCCAGTTCCGGATAATCGGTGGTGAACTTGCCCCGGCCGGTCGACAATCGTTGCTGGATGCTGGTCACGACGGGACACCTTCCTGCGCGGATGCGCCATTGGACCAGGGTTCTTGATCCCAGGCCCGATCCAGCGGGGCCATCTCGCCGGCGAACGGGAAGAAGGCCCGCTGGGCGTAGGTTTCCCGCGCCAGACCGTGGCCGAGTTCGTCGATGAATGCCCGCTTGAGTGGGTTGGTGAACAGCTGACGTGAGTAACGCAGCGTCAGCGGTGGGCGCTTGACCAATTCGCGGGCGAGTTCCCAAGCCCGGTCGAGCAACTTGTCTTTCGGCAGCACCTCGTTCACCACGCCCCACTCCTTGGCCTCCTGCGCCCCGAGTTTCATGCCGGTCAACAGGAAGTAACGGGCCCGAGTGTGACCGGCCAGAAAGCTCCAGATGACGTGTTGGCCGTCGCCGGGCACCTGGCCTCGGGGAAAGTGGGATGCATCCTGGAAGTAGGCATCGTCGGAGGCCAGGACGATGTCGCCGAGCAACGGGCCGTTGACGGCGCTGATCATCGGCACATCGACGTCGAGCACGTTGGTAATCAGTTGCCTTGCATACCAAGCTTTTTCGTCCAGCTTGAGCAGGCCGCGAGTGCCGGGCATGAGTAGGTAGTCGGGCTTCTCGACGGGGTCGCCGTTGGGCATCCGCCCCCAGTTGGCGTTGTAGTTCTCACCGGTGCCGGTGTGGATGAGCACCTTGATCTCACGGTCCCCGGCGATGTCGGCGAACGCGTCGGACAACTGGTCGTGTGCCCGCCAGTCCCACACCAGGCTGCCGCCATTGGTGTGGCATTGCATGAACAAGATGCCGTCGTCGGTCAACTCGAATCGGTAGTTCGCATACCGATCGTGGTACTCGCTGAATCTGGTGCGCTTTGCCATAGAGCAATCCATTCACTTGAGCGATCGCCCAAATATTGCATCTCTGCCAGCAGCGGTCAAGGCTCAGCGACCGGGTAAGAGGGCCACCACGGGCGCGAACGATTCGATGTGCGACTGCTGCACAGTGACGTAGTTGACGCCGAGGCTTTCCCGGCGTGAACGCAGTAATTCCGCAACGCTTTCCGGCGAGCCGATCAGAACATTGGGTGGTTGCGCAGCACCCCCTCCGAGATGCCGGTCGCTTTCCCGATGCCGGCCAACGCGGTCTCGGGGTCGCCGGTGATTTCGGTGAAGTACGGAGAACTCTCGACGTCGAGATCGCGATAGCGCTCTCCGGCAGCCGCACGTACGAAGCCGATTCGGCGCTGGGCGACCGACTGTGGGTCAAGTCCGTCGGCGTCGCGCGCCGCGAACGGCACGCTGGAGATGCTGACGATGTTGGCCTCGCGGCGGGCGAGCGAGAGCACCCGCTGGCCACCGCCGCCGATCATGATCGGCGGATGCGGCCGTTGCACCGGCCGTGGCCGTCCCGCGTACCCACGCACCCGGACGAACTCGCCCGAGTAATCCAATTCTTCGCCCTGCCAATGGGCCTTGATCAGCGAGACCACCTCGGCCAGCTTGGCGATGCGGCGCCCCGGACGGTCGAATTCCAGGCCCATCGCGGTGTATTCGACTTCGCTCCAGCCGGCACCGATACCCAACTCCAGCCGGCCGTCGGAGAGCAGATCAAGTGTCGCGGCTTCCTTGGCCAGTACCGCCGGCACGTGATAGTCGATGCAAAACACCCGGCAACCAATGCGCAACGTCTCGCTGTAGGCCGCGGCTGCCGCCATCGCCGCGATCGGAGCCAGGTCTTGGCGAGGAGTGCGCGCGGCGCGCTGCGCGGGACCCGGGCCCAGGTAATGATCGGCAAGGAAAAGCGTTGAATAGCCGAGATCTTCGATTTTTCGGACCGTATCGCGCCACTGGCGCCCGCCGGTGGCGTTGGTCGCTTGCACTCCGAAGCGAAACGGCGGCCGGTCCATGGCTTGACCGTAATCGATACCGGGTGATAGATGTGAAGCCAACCGTTTGAGCGATCGCTCAGGAAAGGTGGACGGCTTGAGCGCGAAGACAGCGGTCGTGACGGGCGGTGCCTCGGGGATTGGCCGTGCCGTCGCCGAGAGGTTGCGCAGTGACGGATTTCGCGTGGCCGTTCTCGATCTCACGCCCACCGACGACGGGTTCGGCCACGTCGCCGATGTCACCGCCCGTGGTCAGGTGGACGCCGCGATGGCAGCCATCCGTGACACGCTCGGCCCGATCCTGGTGCTGGTCAACGCCGCCGGGGTGGAGGGCTTCAAGAAGTTCTTGAGCATGTCGTTTCAGGACTGGTCGAAGGTGATCGACGTGAACCTGAACGGTGTCTTCAACACGATTCAGGCCGCGCTGCCCGACATGGTCGAGGCGGGCTGGGGGCGCATCGTCAACATCTCGTCGTCCAGCACGTATTCCGGCCAACCGTTCATGGCTCACTACGTGGCGGCGAAGTCCGCGGTGAACGGCCTGACCAAGTCGCTTGCCCTGGAGTACGGCCCGAGCGGGATCACCGTCAACGCCGTGCCACCGGGATTCATCGACACACCGATGCTGCGCAGCGCCGAGAGTCGGCAGCTACTCGGCGGAACCGTGGAGGATCACATCAACCGCACGCCGGTTCGCCGGGTGGGCAAGCCGGAGGATATCGCCGCCGCGTGTGCGTTCTTTGCCTCCGAGGAGGCCGGGTACATCACCGGACAGATTCTTGGCGTGAACGGCGGTCGTAATACCTGACGGGCCAGATCCCAAGAGAAACAAGGAGTTTGATGTACGACAGGGACCAACTCTTCATCGACGGGAAGTGGGCAGCTCCGGCTTCGGGCCAGGATTTGCCAGGCGCCATCTCGGTGCTATCCCCGCACAGTGCGACGGTCATCGGCCACGCGGTGTGCGCGGGACCTGTCGACGTCGACCGCGCGGTCGACGCTGCCCGGGCGGCTTTCGATACCGGACCGTGGCCGAACATGCAACCGGCGGAACGGATCGAGGCAATCACCCGGCTGGCCGGTATCTACAAGGAGCAGCGGGCCGATATGGCCGCTCTGATCTCGGCCGAGATCGGTGCCCCATCACCTTCGCAAAAAGGGCGCAGGTCCGGCTGCCGCTGACCATGATGTCGGCGTTCTGCAACTTCGCGGCCGACTACGAGTGGTGCCAGGGTCGTCCCGGGCTCTACGGCAAGAACATCCGGATCCGGAAGGTTCCGGTGGGCGTCGTCGCCGCGGTGGTGCCGTGGAACATGCCGCAGTTCCTCACCGTCACCAAGGTGGTGCCGGCGCTGCTGGCCGGCTGCTCGGTGGTGCTCAAGCCGGCGCCCGAATCGGTGCTCGACGCGCAGCTGCTCGCCGATCTGGTTGCGGCAGCCGACCTTCCGGTTCGGCGGTGTCAAAAACAGCGGATATGGTCGCGAACTCGGCAGCGAGGGCATCGACAGTTATACCGTCAGCCAATCGATTTCGGCCGCGGGCGGCTGAGATTTTGCGCGAGCGTGAAGCTGGCCGCACGCTCGGCCGGATGCGGCCACGCTCGGCCGGATGCGGCCGTGCGGTCGGCCATGCGGCCGTGCCTCGCGCGCACCGTAACCCGCCCTTCTATCTAGGGGTGATGCGTACTCGTACCTAGCGAAAGAAGCGGCCATGACCTCGCGCGAAGCTGTACAACCGCCACCGACTCGCCTGCTCGCTGCGCCCGATCAATCGGTGGGCGGACTTTGGCGGTGGTTTAGCCGTCCGCCCGTCGGTGGGCCCGCGGCGATCATCCTGATCCGCCTGATGGCAGGAGGGGTGTTCTTGTGGGAGGGCATCCTGAAGTTCGTCTATCACGATCAGGGTGGGGGACGGTTTGCCCTGATCGGCATTCCCTTCCCGGAGGCGATGGCGACGTTTGTCGCGCTGCTGGAGATCGTGGGTGGGATCCTGCTGATCTCCGGCCGATTCACCCGGCCGATCTCGGTGCCCTTCATCGTCGAGATGCTGGTGGCGATGTTGTCAACGAAGATAGCGATGTACCTCGGCACCTCGCCCTTGCCTTTACCGCCGGCTCCGCCTAAGACTGGCCTGTGGGCGGTGTTGCATGAGATCCGCTCGGAGTATGCGCAGCTGATGAGCGTCACCTTCTTACTGATCGCCGGGCCTGGGCCATGGTCGATAGATGCGCTGGTGGCGCGAAAGCGACACCGGGAGCTTGAGTGAGCGATCAGACAGGCATCGGCACCACCGTCACGCCCAGCGGGGCCGGGTGCGTGGAGTGCGAGCAACACCGGGGATGGTGGTTTCACCTACGCCGGTGCGCCCAATGCGGCCACATCGGCTGCTGCGACCAGTCGCCGGGCCAGCACGCCACTGCCCACGCCGAAACCGCCAAGCACCCGCTGATCGCCAGTTTCGAACCCGGCGAACAATGGTTCTACGACTACCGGGACCAGCAGTTCTATGACGGCCCGGCGCTTGCGCCGCCGGACCATCATCCGCTTGATCAGTCGGCGCCCGGGCCCGCCGAGCGTCTCCCCGCCGACTGGCAACAGCGGCTGCATTGATTGGGATTGGCTCCATCGGGGAATTGTTCTCCGCAACCATCCACAGATAAGGAACACCCGTGGCTCCCAGTTTCCAGGACGTCATCAAATCCAAGTACCTGCTGTTGACGACGTTCACCAAGGACGGCCGTCCCAAGCCGACAGCGATCTGGGGTGTGCCCGAGGGTGACAAGCTGCTCGTCATCACCGATGACGGGTCGTGGAAAACCAAACGGATCAACAACACGCCCCGCGTGACGATCGGCAAGAGCGGGGTGTTGGGCAAGCGCAAGAGCGACGAGGTCGAGGGCATCGCCCGGGTGCTACCGAAGTCGGAGACGCGGCGGGTCTACAACGCCGTGCTCAAGCGGTACTGGTACCACGCGCCGTGGTTCTACGCGCACTCGATCGTGCGCGGCGGCATCGACAAGGTCCACGTCGGCCTCGAGATCAAACCGGCCGGCTAGCAAGGCTTCCCGGCGCACTACGCCGCGGTTAGGGTTGACCCGTGGCGCAGGAACCGACCCGGACATCGTCGTCGATCTTGGCATTGGTCGCGGCGGCCCGGGTCGGAGTCGGAGCCGCAATGCTTTTGGCGCCGGATCGATTCTTCAAGCCCGGCTCGGGTACCGAGACGCTGCTGATGCAAACGATCGGGATTCGGGACGTGGTCATCGGGTCGGGGGCCTGTGCCGCGTGGTTGCGCGGTGGCGACGGCGAGTTCCGGCGTTGGGCCGCCGTCGGTTTGGCCAGTGACAGCGCCGACCTTCTGCTCGGCCTGCGCAGCAGGCCCCTCGTCGGTACCAGGAGCGCATTGATCGCCACGCTCGCGCCCGTGCCGTTTGCCGGCGCGGGCGTGCGCGGCTTCGTCCGCAGCTTTGGGAAGGGCGCGCGGCCCTAGCCCCCGGCGCCGCGCAGGGCGTCAATCGTGTCGGTCACGGTTTCGCGTGGGTCCCGATAGGTGATGCCGAGCTCTTTCTCGCTGGGCGAATCGTCGGATGCCGGGATTTGCGTGTAGTACTGCATCCCCGCCGAGGTGAACGGCGTGTCGAAGGGCAGGAACCGCCCCGCCCGGTCCAGAACCGCTCCCGCGACGCGCAGCGCGGTGTCGGGAATCGGAACGGCGACCATCGTGGTCTCAGCGGCGTCGCCGAGCATCGTCGCGAGGTCGGCGGGTCCAACCCGGTGGCGGCCCGCGGTGTAGCGGCGCGGCCCGCGGCCGGGCTCCAGCAATGCGGCGTGCAGCGCGGCCAGATCGCGGACGTCGACGATCAGCCACCCCCCGCCGCGTCCGGGGATCACGTGCATCTGCAACGCCGCCCGCACGCCGTCGCCGACCTCGCCGTACTGGTTGCCGACGGGCGGCCCCATGACCATGCCGGGATAGGTGATGTTCACCGGTGCGCCGGCGTCCTGCAGACCGCGGGCGTAGATGTCAACCTGTGCCTTGGATGTTCCGTCTCCATCGGCCCCGCCGACCACCGGAAGATCCGCCGTCATCGTCTCCAACTTGGGATGAAACAGCGCGGTGAAGCTCGAGACGTGCACGATCGGGTCCAGGCCGAGTTCGACCGCTTGACCGAGCACGTTTTGCGCGCCCTGCATATTCGTGGTCAGCATCTCGTTGGTCTGACGCGGATCGGTGGCGACCAGCGCGGCGCTGTGCACGACGGCGTCGCATCCCTGCAAGGCTTCGCGCACCGAGACGCGATCGATGATGTCGCCTACGGAGAAATCCGACACGTCACGCCCAGCTTGGCGACGGAGGTCTGCAGCCGATCGGGGTTGCGCGCCAGGAACCGAACCGAATGCCCCGCGTCGGCGATGACCTTGGCAGTCCACCCACCGACAAATCCAGTACCGCCCGTTATCAGAATTTGTACGGAGCCGATTCTGCAAGGCGTGTCGGCCCGGCGGCAAACCGGGCCCCACGTAGTTACAGGTGACTGGCGGCGTAGCTCGCCGCTTGGCCCGTCATGCCGTTCACGACGTACGAACCGTGCGCCGCGCCGTCGCTACCCCCGCCGCAGATTGGATCGCCGGCCGCGCACAGCTGGAGGGTTTTGGGCTGATACAGCGGGCCGATGGCGATCGCAGGCGCGCCGTAATGCTCGAGGAATTGATCCGACGGTGTGCCGAACAGGGTGACCGCGGCGATGTGCCTGGCGACATCGGGTGGCATCGGCGCCGGGACCGACGCAGCCGGAACGTTCTTCGGTACTGCCGACGAGGTGACGAAACCGGCCACCGCCGCGCCCTGCGAGAAACCGCCCAGCACTTCCCGGGTCTTGGGGCAGTTGGCCGCCATGGACTCGATGTGCGAGGTGGCGTCGCGAATCCCGTCGATGAATGTCGAGGGAAAGTCGGGGTTGCCGAAGTCGCTGCTGGCCGGGTAGTTCACCGGGTACACCGTGAGCGTCCGTCCGCCGATCTGCCCGCGCAGCGCGTCCACGAAGCCGGAACCGATGCCGCCGACCCCGGGCGGCTCGCTGGTACCGCGGGCAAACACCACCTCGACGTCGGGACATGGCTCGGCATTTGCTGACGGGGCGTGGCTGCCGAACAGCACAGCAGACGCCAACACTGCGGCTGCTCCGCCGCCTGTCGCAAGCTTGCGCACCCGACTGTTGATCAACTTCAAAACATTCACCTTCATCCTGCGCGTCGAGGTTCCCTTTGCCTGTATTCGGCGCAGGTGGCGGTAAGGATTGCCCAAAGCCGCATTTCTCAATCGCCTGCCATCAGCGCTACCGGGGAGCCAGCCGCAAGATCGGGATGTGGCGGCCGATCGCTTCAGTGGCGGCGCGATAGTCGCTATAGCCGGGGTACGAGCGCTCGGCGAGGCCATAGAGCCGCGCGTGTTCGACCGGATCGGTGACCTCGGCGGCAAGAAAGTTGTCCCCGCCCAATTCACACTCGGGATGCGCTACGAGGTTGTAGTACCAACTCGGGTGCGAGTCGCCGCCGAAGTTGGAGGCGACCGCGATCGCGTCGCGACCGTCGTGGAAGTAGGAGATTTGGGCCTGGCGTGGCTGACCGGATTTAGCGCCCGTCGTGGTCAGCGTCGCCGATGGCACAGCCAACATCCCCCAGGACACTTTGCCACCGGAAACCCGGGCCAACCACGGATCCGTCTTGGCGGCGACGCGCTGTGCGAGGAACTTTCCCGGCGCACTGCGAGCAAACCTTGTCATGGCACGCCTGAACACCGAGCTGTGGCGCGTCGGATCGACAACGGGTAGCGGCATGAAACGACGATAATCCGATCTTCTGGTGCGCGGGTGTCTTCGGCGGCTCTGCTGGCTGCGCTCACGGCCCGGTGCTGATCCTTGTCGCTGCCCGCACACAAGTCGACCAGCAGGTTTACCGGTATCTTCAGTAAACCTGCTGGTCAAGTAGGAGAGCTACTTCTTGAAGGCGTCCTTCACATTCTCGCCCGCGTCCTTCAGGCTCGACTTGGCCTGATCTCCGCGACCTTCATTCTTGGTGTCGCTGTCACCTTTCAGCTTACCGACGGCTTCTTTCGCCTTGCCGCCGATGTCTTCGATTTTGTTCTTGATCTTGTCTTCGGCGCTCATGTGCTCCCGCTTCCTCTTGGATGATGTTGTTACCGGTCCGGCTACCCGTACGGGTGATTCCGAAACCCTGGATCGGGATCGGGCCGCCGCCCGGACGGGCATCTTGCAGCGGGTATCGCCGTAAATCTGGCAAACAGCCAGACGATCGGTGGGCATGGGATGGATCACAATAGATCTATGGGGATCCCATGAGCACCGCAACGGTGGTGGCGATAGTGGTAGTGCTGATGCTGCTGGGCCTCGGCATAGTCATCAATCAGCTGCTTCGGCTGCGGAAGTACTTGAACGACTCGCCCCCGGCGCCTTTGCCAGGTGCGGATGGCACCCAACCCGGGGACGGCGATCTGCCCAAGTGATATTTCACGGCTTGCTGGACTGATAGCTTCGGTTTCGTAATGGCACCTCAGCGGGGAGGAGCCGCTCCGGCGGTCGCTGCCCGCGTACACCACCCGGGGGCACAATGACACCGTCGACTCTGCTCACCACCGACGATGGCCTACCCCCTGGCGTGTCCGGGGCGGCCGATCCGCATTTCGCGAATGTCGTCGGAAAGTTTGCCCAGCAATTCCCGGGGCGGCGCCTCGGCGGGGGAGCGCTGAGCGTCTACGTCGACGGCGTTCCCGTCGTCGATGTCTGGACGGGTTGGGCGGACCGGGACGGCACCGAGCCCTGGACCGCCGAAACCGGCGCGATGGTGTTCTCGGCGACCAAGGGCGTCGCCTCGACGGTGATCCATCGGCTGGCCGATCGGGCCTTGTTGTCCTACGACGACCCGGTCGCCGAGTACTGGCCCGAATTCGCGGCCAACGGCAAGGAAGAGATCACGGTTCGCGACGTGCTTCGGCATCGAGCCGGGCTGTCGCATCTCCGTGGGGTGACCAAAACGGATTTGATGGACCACGTCGCCATGGAGACCCGGCTGGCCGCGGCGCCCGTCGACCACCTGCGGGGCGTGCAGGCCTATCACGCGCTGACGTACGGCTGGCTGCTGTCCGGGCTGGCCCGGGCGGTCACCGGCAAGGGCATGCGAGAGCTGATCCGCGAGGAGGTCGCGCGGCCGCTCAACACCGACGGCGTGCATCTGGGTCGCCCACCCGAAGGGTCGCCCACCACCCCCGCGCAGATCCTGATGCCGCAGAAGAGAGTTGTGCCGACCCCGTTGCTCAACTTCATCGCTCCGAGGGTGGCCAATATGCGGTACTCGGGGGCGCTGGGCGCGATGTACTTCCCTGGGATCATGTCCCTGATGCAGGGGGACACCCCGTTCCTGGACGGGGAGATCCCCGCCGCCAACGGTGTGGTGACCGGCCGCGCGCTGGCCAAGATGTATGCCGTGTTGGCCAACGGCGGCCGCATCGACGGCAAGAAGTATCTGTCCGAGGAGTTGGCGCGCGGACTGGCGGGGCAAGCGCGAATCAAGTGGCCGGACGCAAACATGGTGGTGCCCATGCCTTTTCACCTCGGCTACCACGAATCGCCGGTGCCCGGCCCGTTGCGCGGGTTCGGGCACGTGGGTCTGGGCGGCACGCTCGGCTGGGCCGACCCCGAGGTCGGTGGCTCGTTCGGATACGTGCACAACCGGTTGTTGACGTCGCGGGTGTTCGACATGGGGTCGTTCGCCGGATTGGCCGGCCCGTTGCGCGCCGCGATGGAGGCGGCCCGTCATCAGGGCCCGATCGAGGTGCCCCAGCTCGGCGCGACCTATCCCAAGCCCGGCCGGCGACGGGCGGCCGCGCCGGCCAGGGCTGCGTCGGGCGAGGGTTAGATCTTCGCGAAACCGCGGGGGAGCGTCAGCGGAAGGTCGGCGTAGGTGGCGATCCCGGGCGCCGCGGCGACGACGGCCGGAATCGCGTTGATGGCAGGCACTGCCGTCATGATGTGGCCGAGGTCCATGAATTCCTCGAGCGTCGTGGCCTCGAAGTACGGCGGCGGCAGGAAGCCGACCTTGGTCGTCACCGTCGGTTGTCCGTCGATCTGGATGACCCAACCGTCCTGCTCGATCTTCCAGTCGGGATCCAGTGTCTGCCCCTTTTTCCACCGGACGTTGAGGTCGATCAGTGTCTGGCCGTTGACGATCCCCTGCCAGCTGATGTAGGTGCCCGCGACATGTCCCGCCGGGATGGTCCAGGACGCCATTTCGAGGTCTGCCGTGGTTTGGGCGAACTCGGCCACGCATTTCACCTGGTCGAGTTCGACGCCGAGCGCGTCGGCCACCAGCCGGACGGCTTCGGCGAAAATCGCCGTCCCCTTGGCGGCCATTGCCTGCAGGTCGGGGTGGTCGATCGGCTGACCGAAGCCGACCGGCTTCTCGGTCTCCGGTGAGTCGTAGAACGTGGTGTCGGCGGCTTCGTTGACGGTGACCTTGTCGACCCGGTTGCACACCATCGCCGAGACGATGGCCAGCAGCTCGGCGAAGCCCGGGCTCACCCCGGACCCGAAGATCGTCGAGCCGCCCTTTTCGCAGGCTTCCAGGATCCGGTCGCGGCCAGCGCCGAGGTTGTGTCCGGTGATGAAGGACGCCGTGGTCACCACGTTGACGCCGGCGGACAGGATGCCGACCAGCTCGTCGACGTTGATCCACATCGGGTTGTAGACCACGCAATCCGGTTTGCACGCGAGCAGCGCCTCGACGTCATTGGTGGCGGCGACCCCGAGCGGAGCGATGCCCACTAAGTCGCCGGCGTCGCGGCCGACCTTGTCTTTCGACCAGGCGTAACAGCCCACCAGTTCGAGAATGGGGTTGTCGGCGATCGATTTCAGCGAGCCCTTGCCCACGTTTCCGGTGTTCCACTGAACGACTCGATAGTTGTTTGGCACTCGCTCAGCATAGGGTTCTTAGTGGGGCTTAGTAGGCGGATTCGGAAGCCAAAATCTCGGCCAGAAACGCGTCTGCCGGCGGCCGTTCCAACCGCGCGTGCGCCCACCGGCGGATCCGTTCCCGGGTCTCGCGGTTCTCCGTCGTGTCGGCGCCGACGGTCACCACCGTGGCCGTCCAATCGTGATCCCAAGCCGCCGACTCGGTCATCGGTCGCTGCTGCGCGTCGACCAGGGGCAGGCGGGCGCGGCCGTCGCCATCCAGCTCACCGGCACCGCTGATGGCCCCGGACCGCAGCCACACCTGCACGCCGGTGGCCGGGTCCGGTCCGACGATCGCCGCCCGCACCACGGCGCCGGCCGCTTCGACGGTCCAGTCGACGGTGTCCTCACCCGCATCGAAGATGGCCGGGGGCACTGCGCCCCAGTTGATGGACGCGACCCCCCGGGCGATCGGCGACGTACCCCGGAGGCCGGTGTCGGCACCGGCGGCCAGCGCGTAGTCGTCACGTCGCCCGCTCGGCCGGGCCAGCCCCACGCTCGAATCATCAAGAGCCGCAAGCAGTTCAGCCCACGCATCGTCGTCCACACCGATCTCGTCGGCCAGCCCCGCGCCCGCGCGCACCAGGTTCGCGACCCGCGCATCGTCGCTGCGGAGATGGGTGAACAGGCCCGCGGCGTGCGGCGCCAGCAGCCCGGTCACATCCGAATCCAGCGTGTCATCGCTGAAGAAGCCCTGTGCGCCGACGGTCAGCAACGCGACCTCGACGTCGAGCAGGGCGCGGTCCAGGCCGGCGATGCCGTCTCGCTGACTGGCCGGCCACCATCGCCGCAACCAATGGCCGACGGCCAGCCGGCGCAGCGGGTCGACCGATCCCGCGGCGATGTCGACGCCGGCGAGCTCGATGCTGGTCGCGCCGTCCACCGCGTCCGCGGCGGCAGCCAGCGCGACGTGTCCGGCTTCACCGAAGACACGCCAAAGCCAATCGGCGCGCGACAGATCGGTGAAGGTGATCTGGGCTCGGCCATCCCCGGGCGGATCGTCGATCGTCCAAGACAGCACGGCGCCACTGACTTCCAGCACCGCGGCCAGCGGCGACTCGGCGCTGGTAGGCCCGACAGTCCAGAGGCCGGAATCGGCAACCAGTCTCATCCGGCCGCCTGCAATTCCAGCATCGCCTTGATCCGTTGCCGGTGATCGAGGCACACCGACCGCGCGACCCCCTCCAGCAGCGACCGCATCTCGTCGACGTCATCGCACGGCTCCTGCCAGACGTCGCGCCCATGCAGGCGAGCCCAGAGGCGGCTCAGGTAGGGCGGGGCGTACGCCGCCAGGTCATCGACCACTTGCCGTTGCCGCGGATGAATCGGACCGCCCTCGACGAGATAGCGCCGGGCGTGCAGCACATACGCCTCCTTGCGCAGCCGCGCCTGGATCAGCGCTGTCAACGCGTAACGGCTGGTGACCGATCGGTCCAGTGGCGCCAGCTCGACCGCGACCTCGATACCGGCCACCAGCGTGGCTTGCTTGTCCTCGGACAGCAGGCCCCACGGCGCGCAGGCCCGGTCGACTTCTTCTTCGCACAGCAACGGGATATCGGGCAAGGCGTTGCGGTCCAGGGGGCGGCGCAGCGTCGCACGGACCCGGTCCACCACACTGCGGTCCAGTGGCCGATCGCTGTCGGCCCCGCCCGCGATCCGCGGGGCATGTTGCGGCACAACCGAACTCAAACCCAGCTGGACGATCGACCAGGGCAGCTCGGTCGATTCTGGCCCCGCCAAGCGGACCAGGGCACCCAGGTTGTACGGGGTGGCGTCGCTGATCATCGCCAACCAGACCCGCTGCCGGTCCGCCGCGGCGCGATGACCGTGAGCGGGCCCGAGCACGGTGCCGAGCCGGGCCAGGAACGGACCCGTCGGCGTCTGGCCCGCCCGCACGTCACGCCAACTGCGGTCAAGCTGATCGCTCAGGGCGGCGACGACATCCTGACTGGCCACGTATTGGTGCAAGACTTCGATCGCGGTTCGGTCACGGCCCTGGTGAACCTCGCCGAGCACGGTGGCCGCGGTCTGGTGATCGTCCGGCGCCGGTGGGCCTTCGGTCACCGCGAGCTCGAAGCACACCGGGAAATAGAGCTCCTGGGCGTTTCCGGTGCGGATCCGCTGCCTGCGGCGCTCGAGTTTGAGGACCGCGAACCATGCTGCAGCGGCGCGTAATTCGGATGCGCTGCCCACGATCAGATCGTGCATCGCCGCGGCGGTGGCGGAAGCGACCACCGGGGCCGAATACTGCGGGTTGGACCGCAAGCGCAGCACCAACGGGTCGATGATGCGTTTGACGGTGCGGCTCAACGGGCCGCCGTCGTCGCTGCTGAGCACCTCGACTCCGGGCCCGACCGCCCGCCACGCCGCGTCGATCACCGACCGGCGTGGATGGCCTGCCGCCACCGGGGTGGCCAGCTGCGAGTCCGCGCTCATCAGCACAGGATAGGGGCATTTCAGAGATACCGGCAGCCAAAAAGTTGGGTTCGGTAGCCGGCCGGTACCGAGAGGCTGGACGCATGAAGAAGCTGATCACATTGCTGGGCCGCCTGGTGTTCGGGCGGCGTTCGGGTGCCGAAGGACGCACCGTCGGCGTCGGCACCGTGCGCAGGGTCGCCGGCCGACGCCAGGTTTTCATCGAAGTCGTGGCCGTGTCGGGCGGGACGTTCATCGGTAAATTGGCACGCTGCGGCGACGGTCCGGACGTGTCGATATTGCGGCCGGGCCTGGTGGTTCTGGTGGCGTTCGATCCGGCTGCTCGCGAGGAGCTTTCGCTGCCCGACGACGTGTTGGCCGTGCACGCGTCGTGGCTGGCCGCGGTCTGAGTGCTAGCGTGCGCCGTCGACCGCGAAGCTGACCAGCGCAGCCCAATACAGCGGGCTGGCCGTGATGTCTCCATCGCGCCAACACCGCATCTGCTCGCGCTGCCATTGATTGACTGCGCACCCCGCCTCGGCGGCTTCGTGGGCGTGATCGACACCAACGACCGCGTCGGCCATCGGGTCGGCCGGGTCGCCTTCGGCAGTGGCGAATTGACGGTAGGCGGCCGTCGTCGGCAGCGACCACAGCGTGGCGGTGACCAGCTGTGCGCCACCCAGAATCATCGCCGCCACCAAGCCGGTTGCCTCGTCGAATCGATAGTCGCCGCCCGACCCGCAGGCCAGCAGCGCTACCCGCGGCGGTATCGGTAGTCGCAACGACATCAGGTCCGACGCGGTCAGTGGGCGATGGTCGCCGATGGTGTCGGCGTCGCCGTGGGCCGCCGCCGTACACGCCAGATGCAGGGCCGCGCTATCCGCCTGGGCGACGTGATCGGCTTGGGCGTCAGCAGAACTCGCGTGGCCGACGTAGAACAGCCGGCTCGGTGCTTGTGCGAGCATCGTGGCCAGCCAGGCGCGGTTGGCATCCTGACGGCGGAACAGTTCGACCGCGCCGTCGGCACTCGGCAGCACCGGACGCCGCCTCATCAGCTCCGCAAAGTGCTGTGCCAACTGCGTTTCCGGTGACGGCCTGCCGAGCACCGACCCGAGCGCGGAGTCGGGGCGCTGTCCGGGCACGCGGGGGTCGAGGACCAGGACTGGCGGACCGTCGTGCCGGACGTCCCATCCGACCGGTGTGCGCGGTGCGTGCACGATGTTCGCCGGTACCGCCATCAGCACGTCGACCAGCTCCATCAGCCGATGGCCGTCGGTGTGTTCGCCGATATTGCTGAGTTGCCAGGGGACTCGGGCGGCGACCCGACCGCTGGACGTGATGGCATCCTGGCGGGCGCGTACCAATTCCTCTTTGCTCGGCCCCGATTTCGGCAACGCCAGCAGCCCCCACGGGACCCTGGCCAGACGGGCGCTGGGCGCCACGAACAGCGTTGCGCGCGGCGAGGTTACGCACTCCGATAACAGCTGCCAGCCGGGGGTGGCGATCAGCAGCACACCCAGGATGTAGGCGACCGTGAGTTCGGTGTCCGGGGCCGCGAAGGGACCGGTGGCCAAGGCCCGCGCGATGGCGTCGCGCCGGCTCTCGTGACCGTGCGGCTCGGGTATGGCGTCGGTCAGCTCGTCGATGGCCGCCAGCAGGATTGGTTCCTCCACCACCCAGTTGACGGTCCGCGACGGCTGCCCGACGATCCGCAGGCTGGCGTAGGTGGCGATCCCGACGTCGGCGTACCGCAGGACGAGAGTGAGCCGGTGCGCCTCGCTCATGGCCAGGTCGACCAGGCGGGCTCGGCGGCGGTGACGTCGCGGCCGTAGCGCTGTTGCGCCAGTGCGCGATAGTGGCTCATGATCGGGGCGCTGTCGGGCTGCATCTGCAGTGGTGGCAACGGGCCGAGCCGGGTGAGCGACCGGCCGGTGGCCGCGGGTGGCCCGGCTGCGGCCAGCGCCGCGGCTGGTTCCGGGTCGGTGTCGACGAGCACGGTGGCCGTGCCCGTCGATGCCCATTCACCGATTGTCGGACGCTGTGGATCAGTATCGAAAGTGCCACGCGCACTGTGATATTCAACGAGCTCACTGATCAGCGCGGTGTTCTCCCACTCCCACGCCACGGCGAAAGCACCGGCCAGAATCGGCGCCGAAATGCTGGTTGCCCAGCGCGCTCTTGCATCGGCGTCGGCGATCGAAAACCGCACCGAATCGACGGCTAGCGCGGCCGGCACCTTGAGCTCGGCGGCCTGTTCGAGTTTGGTCATCCCGCGCCAGTATTCGGGGGTGCCGACCTCGCCGTGCAGGATGCCGAGTCCCTCGGCCTGTCGCGCCTCGGTTTCCTGCAGCGTCTCGTCGGGATCACCTGAGCTGTCGAAACCGAGGTCTGCCAACGCGTCCGCGCGCCACACGGTGCCAAGATGATTGTCGAGCTGGGCGTACTGCAGCCAACTGCTGCGCGGCGACGAGTCGAGTAGTTCGCGGGCCTGGGCGATCAGCTCGACCGCCTCGGCAAACCGGCTCCAGAAGATTGCTATCCAGCTGCGCTGCAACAAGATACGATGCAAGTGCAGCGGCTTTCCCAGCTCACGCCAGTGCCGTTCGGCATGCGCCCAGCACTCGTCGGCAGCTTCCAGTGCGCCAGAGGCCAGCCGGGTAAGTCCCATATACAGCCAGCACCGGGCGATGTCGTGGGCCCGCTCATATCGAGTGATGACAGGGTGAGCCTCGGCGACCAGCTGCTCGGTGGTGGTGTGGTCGCCCACCGACCAGCAGGCCGCCGCGCGCTCCAATTGTGTTCTGGCATTTGCCAATTCCCATTGCCGCGCTTGCGCCCTGGCTCCCGCGCGACGCAGCCAGGGTTCGGCTTCGGTCAGCCGCCCGGTTTCGACGCAGAATCTGCCGTACGCCGTGGCCGCAGCCACCCGCAGTTGGTCGTCGACTTCGGTTTCGCCCAAACCGTCGATGGCGCCGAGTACCTGCTCCCACAACGAAACCGACCGCACGTGCAGGTCGTCGTCGCACAGCGCGGTCGCGCACAGCACCTGCGCCTGGATGATCAGGCGGGCCTGCTCGTCGGCCAGCTCGGGAAGAGCGTCGTCGGCCGCGCTGAGCTCCGCCAGCGCGGTCTCGGCGCCTTCGTGATCGCCCTGCGCCGCGGCGATCCCGGTCTGCAGGAACTGCGCTCGTCGCGAATAGCGTCGGATCATGCGCTCAACGTCGGCGTCCGACATCGAGACCTGGCCGGCCGCTTCCGGCATGGAGCCGGCCACGATCCCGGAGTAGACGGCCAGACAGTCGCCGATGCGCCGGATGCACTCGTGCACTCCGTCATTCGTGCCTCGGGCGAGGTATATCTCGCCCAGCTGGGCGAAGACTTCCAGCATCAGGTCGTCGCGGTCTTCCCGCTCGATCTGTGGCATCAGGGACAGCAAGAGGTCCCGGGCGCCGGTCTCGTCGGCGACCAGTGCCAGGCGGCGGGCCCGCTCTAATTCGCCGGAGATCGACACGGCTGCATCATAAGTCCGATTGCCGGGGGCCGGCTCCGAACAGCCCGGTGCGGCGGACGTGTGAGTGAAGCACGTCCGCCGCCCGGAGTGAAACCGATTAACCGCACGTCACCTTGATACTGAAGTCCTTGGTGATCATTCCGGCCATCGGGTTCTTGAGGTCGGCGCCCTGCGCCTGACCGGTGATGGTGTAGGTTTTGCCGTCCACCGCCACATTGGCCGACCCGACGTTGGCACCCATGTTGCTGGCAACCGACAAAGCGTTGCCGTCCACCACAAGGGCCAACGACTCGACCTTCGGGGTCGCTTCGTCGGTCATCACCACGGCCAGCGCTTGCTGCGGACCGCCGGTGGACCCGCTGCCGATGTCGATCTTGCCGCCCTGCTTGACACAGGTCACCGAGGCCGGGTTGACGCCCGCCAAGTCGGCGCCGCCGACCTTGATCTGAGCACCGCTCCCGGAGGCGACGCTAGGGGCGGTGCTCGATGCCGGGCTGGCCGTGTGGCCGCCGCTCGAGCAGCCCACCACCGCCGAGGCGATGCCAAGAGTTCCGATCGCTCCAACGAGAAGACGCTTCACTGGTGTTCCTTCCTTCATGCGCCGCCCCGTTGGCGTCGTCATGGGAGCAAGTACAGAACGCCGGAGTTGCTACCGATCCCAATTTTTGGGTGCAACCGGTAGGCTGCCTCGGCGTGGCCCCGTGAAGGGAGGCATCCGATGGCCAGCGTGAATTGGCTCGAAAAGCCTGAGGTACATGACTTTCCGGCAGCCGCCGAATACCTTGCACTGCTCGCGGACCCGTCGACCGTGAAGAAGCTGACCAAGCGATTGCGCTCGGGCAGTGTCGAACACAAGAAGGCCAAAGACGTTCTCCGGGCGGCGCAGCTCAGTCTGCTGCCTGTCGATAACCCGCACGTCGCGACTGACCTGGCCAAGATCGAAAACGGACAATCGCTCTCGCCCATCCTGCTGGTGCGCGGCGACATCGTGACCGGTGTTCCGCTTCAGATCGCCGACGGCTACCACCGCGTCTGCGCGAGCTATCACACCGACGAGAACACGCCCATACCGGTCGTGCTCGCGACGCTGAACCGCGGCAAGTAGGCGGCCGGCACCCGGGAGATCGGCTCGCCGGCCGCAGTGCTTGAGTGTCATTGTGATTGAGATCCAGACCCTCGGGACAGCTTCGGTGCGGGTGTTGACCCTTTCATCGGGGCGCGTCAATGCCCTCGATGTGGAAGTGCTGGAAGAGCTGGCCCGCACCGTCCGTGAGCTGCAGGCTTCGGGCAACGGTCCGCTGGTCATCACCGGCGCCGGCCGGGTGTTCAGCGCCGGGGTCGACCTCAACCGGGTGGTCGACGGCGGTAGCGACTACACCGATCGGCTGGTTCCGGCGCTGTCGGAGGCCTTCGACGCGTTGTTCTGCTTTCCGTGGCCGACGGTGGCCGCCATCAACGGTGCCGCCATCGCGGGCGGATGTGTGCTGGCGTGTGCCTGCGATCGCCGCCTGATCGGTCCCGATGCGGGGATCGGGGCGGCCGAGGTCCGCGTCGGCGTCTCATTCCCGGTCGCCGCGCTGGAAGTGATGCGTTACGCCTGCGGGGATCGCGCCGAGGAAGTCCTGCTGGGCGCACGCACCTACAAAGGGGCCGACGCCATTGCCCGTGGGCTAGCCCATCGCGTCGTCGCCGACGATCTGGTTGAGGCGGCGGTCGCGGAGGCCGCAGATCGTGGCGGCATCCCGGTGGAGGCGTATCGCGATACGAAGGCCCAACTGCGGGCCCCGGCCGTCGCGCGGATCCGCCAGGGTGGCCCTACCGATGCCGAAGTGCGCCAACTGTGGGGCGCGGACGAGACACAGCAGCGCATCGCTGCCTACGTCGAGAGTCTTCGACGCCGGGACTGATCACTCCTCGAGCGCGACGCCGCCGCGGGTGCGCCGGCGCATGCGGTGCGAGCCCTTGCCCGTCGGACGGCGGTTGCGCAATCCGCTCTGGGGTTCCTCGGTGTCCTCGCCGTCATCGGTTGCCTCGGCGGCGGGCGGCTCCTTGGTTGAGGGCTCTGACTCTTCGGCGCTTTCGGCGGTGACCTCGACGGGCTCTTCCGCCGGTTCGTCGGTCTCTTCGGTCTCTTCGGCCGTGGCGGTCTCGGCTTCTTCGGTTTCTACGTCATCGGTGTCGTCGGTGTCTTCCTCAGCGTCGGTCTCGTCGTCCTTCTTGCCACGACGCCGCTTGGGCTTCTTCGCCTTGATCGGTTTCGGCGGAGGCGGCGGCAATTCGGCGACAAACGACAGGTAGAACGCGGAAATTCCGAGTAGGCCAATCGCGGCGGCGGCGCCGTAGATCCCGAACAAATAGTGTCCGGCGGTATCCAGGCTGAGCCAGATTTCGCTGATCGCGGTGCCGATGATCAGCACGCCGGCCAGCAC
Source organism: uncultured Actinomycetota bacterium (assembly GCA_963712615.1). GTDB lineage: Bacteria > Actinomycetota > Actinomycetes > Mycobacteriales > Mycobacteriaceae > Mycobacterium. The sequence continues at coordinate 3,293,876 of CAVQIO010000002.1, read as the reverse complement.
ATGGGCCACGATCGACCAGAACCTGATCGACAGGGCCATCTGCGGGGTGCCCAGCTCCGGCTTGCGAGTCCGCTGCAGGGTAAATACCACCGGCAGCGCTGCCAGGGCGATCAACGCGCCCGCAGCGATCCGACCCGCCATCCCCAGTCCGCGCGGCGTGTCGCCCAACAGCTCGGACCAGCGAGGCAACACACAGAGGAAATAGAGGACGCCGGCACCGATCGAAAACAACAAGTGCCACGGTATGGCGACCTTGCGCCCCATACGCCTCCTCATAGTGGTGAGCCCACGCCAGCCTAAACGCCTAGTGCATCCGATTTGCGGAGGATGCGGGATTTGAACCCGCGAGGGCGTTAACCCAACCCGCGTTCCAGGCGAGCGCCATAGGCCACTAGGCGAATCCTCCGTGGCTATGGTAGCCGCTGGGTCAACGTGGAATGTCCCGCGGCCGTCATCGGCTGTGCGCGTCAGGTATTACACTCGCGGTGGACCCCGCGCGGCGTCTATCCTGTGAACTCCCCCAGGGCCGGAAGGCAGCAAGGGTCAATGGGCTCTGTCGGGTGCGCGGGGTCCCCTATGTCGGGGCTGTGCAACCAGTGCGTACGCCGCTAGCCGGCCCCTCACCCTCAGGCGTTCGACAGCGAAAGGGCCCTCGAGCAAGCATGGTGGCTTTCGATTCCCTCAGCCCCGAAGAGCTCACCGCACTGCACGCCCGCAACCAGCAGAATTACGCGGAGCTGCAGGCCAAGAAGCTGTACCTGGATCTGACCCGCGGCAAACCGGCCCCGGAGCAGCTCGACCTGTCCAACCAGCTGCTGAGCCTGCCCGGTAATGACTTCCGCGACGCCGAGGGCACTGACACCCGCAACTACGGCGGCCTGCACGGCCTACCCGGGCTGCGGGCCATCTTCGGCGAGCTGCTCGGCATCGCGGTGCCCAACCTGATCGCCTGGAACAACTCCAGCCTGGAGCTGATGCACGATCTCGTCGCCTTCTCGATGCTGTACGGCGGCGTGGACTCGCAGCGGCCCTGGAAGGACGAGCCGAGCGTCAAGTTCCTGTGCCCTGCTCCCGGCTATGACCGGCACTTCGCCATCACCGAGACCATGGGCATCGAGATGATCCTGATCCCGATGCGCGGCGACGGCCCGGACGTCGACCTCATCGAAGAGCTGGTCGCCGTCGACCCCGCGATCAAGGGGATCTGGACGGTGCCGGTGTTCGGCAACCCCACCGGCGTGACGTACTCCTGGGAGACCGTTCGCCGGCTGGTCCAGATGCGGACGGCCGCACCCGATTTCCGGCTGTTCTGGGACAACGCCTACGCGGTGCACACCCTGACGCACGACTTCCAGCACCAGGTCGACATACTCGGGCTGGCCGCCGCGGCCGGCAACCCGAACCGGCCTTACGTCTTCGCGTCCACCTCGAAGATCACCTTCGCCGGCGCCGGTGTCAGCTTCCTGGGCGGATCGCTGGGCAACATCGCCTGGTACCTGCAATACGCGGGCAAGAAGTCGATCGGCCCGGACAAGATCAACCAGCTGCGGCACCTGCGCTTCTTCGGCGACGCCGACGGGGTTCGCCTGCAGATGCAGCGCCATCAGCAGATCCTGGCGCCGAAATTCGCGCTGACGCTGGAAATCCTCGAGCAGCGGCTGGGCGATTCGAAGATCGCGTCCTGGACCGAGCCCAAGGGCGGCTACTTCATCAGCCTCGACGTGTCGCCCGGCACGGCGCGCCGCACCGTCGCGCTGGCCAAGGACGCCGGTATCGCGGTCACCGAGGCAGGTGCGACGTTCCCGTACCGCAAGGATCCCGAGGACAAGAACATCCGGATAGCGCCCACCTTCCCGTCGCTGCCGGACCTGCGCGACGCGGTCGACGGCCTGGCAACCTGCGCGTTGCTGGCGGCGTCGGAGTCGCGGGTGGGCGCCCCGGCTCCGAGTGTGAACTGACGGCGTTGACCGTGCTTCGGGGGCGCCGCGTGTGCGCTGAGGGCGGGCAATCCGGCAAAACCCCGCCCTACCCGCACACTCGAAGCCGCTGATGCACATTCGACGCTGGCCGGGCTCGCGGTGCCCGCATCGTCGTCGCACGGCGCCGGTAGCCTGCTGACCGTGGCTCTCTACCGCAAGTACCGACCGGCAACCTTCGCCGAGGTGGTGGGGCAGGAGCACGTCACCGAGCCGCTGTCCATTGCCCTGGAAGCCGGCCGGATCAACCATGCGTACCTGTTCTCCGGGCCGCGCGGCTGTGGAAAGACCTCGTCCGCACGCATCCTGGCGCGGTCGCTGAACTGCGAGCAGGGACCGACGGCCACCCCGTGCGGAGTGTGCGACTCGTGCCAGGGGCTGGCGCCCAACGCGCCCGGCAGCATCGACGTGGTGGAGCTCGACGCCGCCAGCCACGGTGGCGTGGACGACACCCGCGAGCTGCGCGACCGGGCGTTCTACGCGCCGGCGCAGTCGCGCTACCGGGTGTTCATCGTCGACGAGGCGCACATGGTGACCACGGCGGGGTTCAACGCACTGCTCAAGATCGTCGAGGAACCGCCCGAGCACCTCATCTTCATCTTCGCCACCACCGAACCGGAGAAGGTGCTGCCGACGATCCGATCGCGCACCCATCACTACCCGTTCCGGTTGTTGCCGCCCAAGACCATGCGGTCGCTGATCGGTCGGATCTGCGAACAAGAAGGTGTCGTCGTCGACGATGCGGTGTACCCGCTGGTGATCCGCGCCGGCGGCGGTTCGCCCCGCGACACTTTGTCGGTGCTGGACCAGTTGGTGGCCGGCTCCGAGGACGGGCCCGACGGCCCACGCGTGACCTACGCGCGGGCGCTGGGTCTGCTGGGCGCCACCGACGTCGGGCTGATCGACGACGCCGTCGACGCGCTGGCGGCCGGGGATGCGGCGGCGATGTTCGGCGCGGTTGAATCGGTGATCGACGCCGGCCACGACCCACGGCGCTTCGCCACCGACCTGCTGGAACGATTCCGCGATCTCCTTGTGCTACAAGCTGTTCCGGATGCGGTGAGCCGCGGCGTGGTGGATGCACCAGAGGATGTGCTGGACCGCATGCGCGATCAAGCGGCCCGAATCGGCGCGGCAACGCTGACCAGGTACGCCGAGGTGGTGCAGGCCGGGTTGGGTGAGATGCGCGGAGCGACGGCGCCACGGCTGCTGCTCGAGGTGGTCTGTGCGCGCCTGCTGCTGCCGTCGGCCAGCGACTCCGAATCGGCTCTGCTGCAGCGCATCGAGCGCATCGAGACCCGGCTGACGATGTCCATCCCCGCCGCCGAGGCGGCGCCGGTGGCCGCAACGCCGGTGGCCGCAACGCCGGTGGCCGCAAAACCCGTGGCCGCAACGCCGCGCCCGGCAACCCGGCCGTCGGCGCCGGCCGAACCGCCGGCCGAACCCGTCAGACCCCGTCGGCAGGCCGCGGCGCCCGAGCCGGTGAGCGAACCGCCGCCCGAGCCGGTGAGCGAACCGCCGCCGCCGCCTCCACCGCCAGCACCCGAGCCGGAACCCGAACCCGCTTCTGCCCCAGGCGAACTCAATGCGGCTTCGGTGCGAACCATGTGGCCAACGGTGCGCGATAAGGTGCGCCAGCGCAGCCGCACCACCGAGGTGATGCTGGCCGGGGCCACCGTTCGCGCGATCGACGGCAACACGTTGGTCCTCACCCACGCGTCGGCGCCCCTGGCCAAGCGGCTGTCCGAACAGCGCAACGCCGACGTCATCGCCGAGGCGCTCAAGGACGCGCTGGGCGTCAACTGGCGGGTGCGGTGTGAGGTTGGCGGGCCAGCGCCCGCAGCGGAGGAAACGCCCGCACGTGGGGGATCTTCCCCGTCGCCCGCCGAGCAGAAACCCTCCGTAACCGCCTCTGCCGCTGCGGAATCCGCTCAGCGCGACGAAGAGGAACACATGCTTGCCGAGGCGGGTCGTAGCGATCCGTCTGCGCCGCGCCGCGACCCTGAAGAGGCCGCACTCGAACTGCTGCAGAACGAGCTAGGCGCGCGCCCGATCGACGGCGGCTAGGCCTGCCACCAGGGCCGCAGCGGCAGGCTGTCGGCGCCGCGCGGTTCAACATTGGCGCCCAGAACGTGATGGAGCTGAATGTTGTTCTGCTCGAACGCAACTCGTGAAGCCGCCATGTACAGACCCCACACCTTGGCGACCGGCAGCGAGACCTCGGCGACCGCGGCATCCCAGTGCTCGACGAGGTTGTGGCACCAGTCGCGCAGCGTCATCGCGTAGTGATGGCGGAAGTTCTCCGCATGCAGCACTTCGAAACCGCACTCCTGGATCTCGGTGAGAATGCGTCCCGAGCCGGTGAGCTCGCCGTCCGGGAAGACGTAGCGGTCGGTGAAACCGCCCGCGTACGAGGTCGGCTTGTTGTCGTGGCGGGTGATGCAGTGATTGAGCAACAGGCCGCCGGTGCGCAACTTCGACTTGAGTAACTCGAAGTAGGCCGGGTAATTCCTGACGCCGATGTGCTCGGTCAGCCCGATCGACGAGATGGCGTCGAAGTCCGCCTCGGGCATATCGCGGTAGTCGCAATGGCGCACCTCGGCGAGTGCGGCGAGCCCTTCGTCTTCGATCGCTGCCTGTGCCCACTTCGCTTGTTCGGCCGACAGTGTGGCGCCGATCGCCCGGACGCCGTGGCGGGCCGCATAGCGCACCATGCCACCCCAGCCGCAGCCCACGTCGAGCAGCCGGTCACCGGGTTGTAGCCGCAGCTTCTCGAAAATCAGCCGGTACTTGTTCTCCTGCGCCTCTTCTAGCGTCGCGTCGGCATGCGGATAGATCGCGCAGGTGTAGGTCATCGATGGCCCGAGCACCCACTGATAGAACCTGTTGGAAACGTCGTAGTGGTGGTGGATCGCCTCTGCGTCACGAGTCTTGCTGTGCAGCAAGCCATCAGTGACACGGCGCCACCGGGGCGGCGTTTCCTGCGGAGGCGGCGCGACGGGCACCAAATGTTCGATCCCGATCGAGCGGACGACCTGGGCCATCGTCCACGCCGATGGCCGCTTGAAATCCACCCGGTCGGCCAGCATCCTGAGCAGCTGGTACGGATCGCCCGGATGCACGCCGTAGGTCTGCAGGTCGCCGGCGATGTACGCGCGGGCGATGCCGAGCTCTCCGGGCGCCGTCGCCAGATAGGTTGCGCCGCGGGGTGAGCAGAGGTCCAGGCCTAGTTCGGCGTCTTCGCTTCCGGCGCTGCTGCCGTCGTATGCGGTGAACTTGAGCGGGCAGCCCCGGGTGGCAGTGAAGATGGCCAACACCTCGGCCATGGTGAGCTTGCCCGTCGGGGTGTGCTCGGGCGCTCGAGTCGTCGTCATCGCCGCTGCACCGCCTTTGCATAGAGATCGAGTAGACGAGAGTCGGGATCGTAGGATTTCTTGACTGTCTTGTAGGTCTCCCCGCCGTAGAGATCGTCGAACTCCTCTCGCGTGTAGAAGGAGTCGGAGTACAGCGACTTGTGCCCGTCGAGCTCGCTGACCTTCGCCTCGATCGCCCGGTTGGCGTCGCCGGCGCTCTCGCCGGCGGGCACCGACGACCAGAATCCGATGTTGACGAAGGTGTGGTCTGACGGTATCGGATATAGCGGCCAGCCGCCATGATCACGAAGCCGCAATGGGCACAACCAGATCGGTGTGATCGGCACGTTGTCCAGAAACCAATCCAAGAATTCGCCGGAACGCCTGATCGGCACCTCGATGTCCTGGACCACCCGCTCGCGTGCTGGACGCCCGTTGCGTGTTTCGATCCGGTCGGATGCCCGGAAGCGGCGATCCACGGCGACGAGCTTGGAGTAGACGCTGCTGCGTCGGTAGCGGCGCGGCCACCAGCGCCGTAGCCGCGGGTTTTGCACACCGAATGCCCTTGAGCACCAGAACCAATCGGTGTCCCAGCGCCAGAGGTAGTCATGCATCGTCAGCCGGTCGTCTTTGGTATTTTCCCCGCCGGCGCAGTCGTGCCGAATTGACCGGTAATAGATGTTTTTGCCGGTGTAGTCGCTGACCGGCCCCGGGGTCTTGGTTCGTCTGCCGACACAGAGGTAGCTTTCGTCGCGGCTGAAGACCACGCCGTCGAGATAGTCGACCGGGGTGCCACCCTGCCCGCCGGTGTCGATGATGCGCTCGGCCGCCGCGACCATCTCAGGCAACGAGTGAAATCGTATGTGCCGCACCGCTACAAACGGGGCGGTAGGCTCCAGCTCAATCCGAAGCCTTGTCGAATAACCCAGCGTCCCATAGGAATTGGGAAAGGCCCGGAACAGGTCGGAATGCAGGGTGCGAGACGCGGTGAGCAATTCGCCCGCGCCGGTGAGAATATCCATTTCCAGCACCGATTCGTGCGGCAAACCGTTGCGGAATGACGCCGACTCGATCCCCAAGCCGCTGACCGCGCCGCCGAGGGTAATGGTTTTGAGCTGCGGGACTACCAACGGCGAAAGACCATACGGAAGGGTCGCCGCCACCAAATCCTCATAGGTGCACATGCCGGCCACATCGGCGGTGCGGGTTTCGGGATCGACACCAAGGACGCCGGTCAGTCCCGAGGTGTCCAGGCCACGCGCATCGCGTTTAGTGCGGGCGCGGAACAGATTTGACGTGGGCTTGGCCAGGCGGACCGCGGACGTTGCGGGGATGGATCGATAACTCGCCATCAACCGGTCAACGCCCGACGTGTGAGCGGAGAGTGCAGAACCTGAGCCTGGCACCACATATACCCTAGTCTTCGACAGCACCCCGTGCATCCGTGTGCGGGCGGTATCACAACAGAGGAGTCGTGCCCGATGGCACAGGTCAGCGCAGCCAGCACGATCTTGCTCAACGTCGAGCCCGCGGCCACATTCGCCGCGGTGGCCGATTATCAGAACGTCCGCCCGAAGATCCTGTCCCCGCAGTACAGCGAATACCAGGTGCTGCACGGCGGACAAGGCCAAGGCACCGTCGTCAAGTGGAAGCTGCAGGCCACCAGGTCACGTAGCCGCAATGTGCAGGCCAACGTCGACGTCGCCGGTCACACCGTGATCGAGAAGGACGAGAATTCGTCGATGGTCACCAACTGGACGGTGGCTCCGGCGGGTCCCGGATCCAGCGTGACCGTGAAGACCAGCTGGACGGGCGCGGGCGGCGTCAAGGGCTTTTTCGAAAGGACCTTTGCGCCGTTGGGGCTGAAGAAAATTCAGGCTGAGGTGCTTTCCAACCTGAAGAAGGAACTCGAAAGCTAGGCCTCAGCGCAGCGTCACCCGGGTTTGCAAGAACAGCTCGAGTTGTTCGCCATACGCGCGCAGCGAATCGGCGGTCAGCATCTCAAGATGCGTGCTGTCGACCGAGTACGTGGCGATTTCCCCGGCAACATAAGGTCGCCAGATTCGTTGCTGGGACCGGGCCGCCCGTCCGGTTCGCAGTCCCCGCCACCGTGCCCTCGGTCGGGGGCCGACACCGCTGTCGCTTCGACCGCGGGCCGCGGCGAAGATGACCATGTCGCCGCCGAACACACCGGGCACGTGTTCGGCCAGACGCAGCTGGTTTGCCGTGACGCTTCGCGCCATGAACTCCAGCAACTGCTGGGGGGAAGCGGGAAGGGAAACTCCAGCGCCGCGTGCTGCTGCTGAAGGAGTTCTTCGGCCCGCCGGTAGCTCAGGGGCCCCGACTCAGGAATGTCGATGCGGTTGGTCCGCAAGATGTGTTCCAGGATCTGGCTTGCGTCGAACGTCTGGTTCTTTGCGGCGGCCCGGCTGGCGCTCAGTTTTGCGATGAACTTGTGGGCACTGAATACCGGGTCAAGCAGCACCAGGCTTTGGACCACACACCCGCGCCGCTGGAATTCAATGGCGAGTTCGTGGGCGACGACGCCCCCGAACGACCAGCCGAGGATCTTGTAGGGCCCGTCGGGATACCGGGCCTGGATCCGGTCTGCGTAGTTCGCCGCCATGCGACGAATCGAGGCCGGCTCGGTTTCGTCGTCGAGCGGGATTTGGTTGATCCCGATGATCGGGCAATTCAGATAGGTGCCCAGGGCCCGATACGACCAGCTCAGTCCGAGGCCGTCGTGGATGCAGAACAGCGGAACGCCGGTGCCCTCCTGGAAGACCTCGACGGGGACGACCTCCGACCCGCTGTCATGCGTGCCCAACTGCTCGCTCAGGCTGCGGACGGACGGGGCATAGAACATGGTGCGTACCGGAAGGTGGATATCGAGGGCCGCGTTGAGCGCGGCGATCACCCGCATTGCGGATAGCGAATCGCCGCCGAGGTCGAAGAACGAATCGTCCACCCCGACGCGCTCGATACCGAGCACTTGCGCGTAGATGCCCGCGATGACCTGCTCGGTCTCGGTGTGCGGGGCCTGGAACGGCGTGGCGGCGAATACCGGTGCCGGTAGCGCCCTGCTGTCGATCTTGCCCGAGGAGGTCAACGGGAACTCGTCGAGCACCACGATCTGCGCCGGCACCATGTATTCGGGCAATCGCGCGCTCAACTGCTGGCGGACCGCGCTGACCTCCATGTTGGTGTTCGGGTTGTTGGCGTGGGCGATGCGCTGGTGGGCCGCGGCGCCGGGCAGGTAGAGGTCGGTCAGCGGCGGACCGGACTCGGTGGGGGTGAGGAAGACGGCGTCCAGGGTGCCGGGGTCGGCACCCCAGGTGACGGCGACGCGGTAGCCGGCGTTTTCCCCCAGGCGGTGCAGCTGTTCGGGGGTGACGGCGTCGGGGGTTGCCGCGGGCTGGGCGAGTGCGTCGGTCAGGGGCAGGCCGTCGGCCAGCGCGTGCTCGACGCGGACGTCGGCGGCAAGTCCGGCGCGGGGGATCTCGGTGATGCGGACCGCCGCGGGACGTTGCGAGGCCAACCGTGCGTGCAGCCCGAGCAGGCCTGCGCATTCGGGCCACGTCCAGGTGGGTGTGGCGGCCACCGAGCGCATCGGGGCGGGGGTTTTGCGGATGACGATGTCGTAGCGGTACCGGTTGAGTTCGTTGTCGGCCAACCCGCGTTTGACTTGGATGTCGACTCCGGCCGCGGACGCGTGGCTGGCGGCCCAAGTGGTGAAGAAGTCGGGCGCCAGCAGTAGTTCGGGTTCGCTGACCACGGCGCGGTGGACCCGTTGGCGGACCTCGGTGGCGTCGGCAGTGGTGGTGCGGGCCAGCGCGACTCCGGTTTGGAACGCGCCCTGCAGGGTGTGGTTACGGATGTCGCCGATGAACAGCGCGCCGCCGGGAGCGAGCAGCTCCATGGCGCTGTCGATGAGGTCGGCCAGGTATCCGCCGTTGGGGAAGTACTGGGCGACCGAGTTGACAATGATGGTGTCGAAGTAGCCCTGCGGCAGTGCCTCGGTGACGTGTGCGGGCCGGGTCAGCAGCTCGACGCGATCGCGCCAGGGCAGCTGCAGCCGCACCAGCGAGCGGGCCAGGTTGTCGATGGCCACTCCCGACATGTCGGTGGCGACATAGTGCTCAGATTGCGGGGCGATCTGAGACAGCAGTAGACCCGAACCGGCGCCGATCTCCAGCACTCGCTTGGGCCGCAGGGCCATGATCCGGGCCACCGTGGCCGCGCGCCACTCGAACATCTCCTCGAGCGGAATCGGATCACCGGTGTAACTGCTGTTCCAGCCGCGGAAATCCATGCCGAATTCCGGCACGCCACCCGCACCGTCGTACAGCTCGTCGTACACGTGTTGCCACTGCCCGACGATTTCGGCGTCGTGGTCTGCATTTCGGTTGGCATCAGTGGCGCGCCTCAGGGTCAGGTAGGCGATCAGGTGGTCGCCGGCGTTGCCGTGGTGCACCGTGGTGACGGCCTGGGTGACCTGCGGGCAGGTGAGCAGGGCGCTTTCGATTTCGCCGAGTTCGATGCGATAGCCGCGGATTTTGACCTGCTCGTCGGCGCGACCGACATACCGCAGCTGCCCGTCGACGCCCCAGGACACCAGATCTCCGGTGCGATACATCCGTTTTGCGGGCGTCCCTGCCTCGCCGAACGGGCACGCCAGGAACCGCGACGCCGTCAAATCCGGCCGGCGGACATATCCACTGGCCAGCCCTTCGCCGGCCACATACAACTCGCCGACCACCCCCGCCGGCACCGGACGCAGCCAGTTGTCCAGCACGAAAAACGCGAGATGCCCTAGCGGCCCGCCGATCGGGCTGACATTGCTCTCGGCGTCTCCGTCGACGAGCTCCCGGAAGGAGGCGTGCACCGTCGTCTCGGTGATGCCATACATATTGATCAGCCGTGGCGATCCCGGATGATTTTGTAGCCAAGGCCGAAGACGTTGTGGCTCAAGGGCTTCACCGCCGAACACCACCGTCTGCAGCGTCAACTGTTGCGCCAGCTCGGGTTGCAGCGTGTCCGCGGTTTGCAGTGCATAAAACGCCGTGGGGGTGCGGCTCAGCACGCCGACGTGTTCGGCGACCAGCAACGCGTGGAAGTCTTCGGGGGACCGGGCCACCGATTCGGGCACCACCACCAGCCGTCCGCCGGACAGCAGCGCGCCCCAGATCTCCCACACCGAGAAGTCGAAGGCCAACGAATGACACTGTGTCCATACCTGTTTCATCTCAATTTGGTCCTCCAGCGATCTCAGCAGCTGGGTGACGTTGCGGTGCGGGACGGCCACACCTTTGGGTGTGCCGGTGGTGCCCGACGTGTAGATGATGTAAGCGATGTCATCGGCGGCCGGCATCGGTGGCGCGGTGCATGGGCACCCCGAGATCCGGGGGTCATCGACCGTGATGACCGCCAGGTCGTACCCGTCGAGCCGACCGGACAGCGCGGCGGTGGTGATCGCGACGACCGGCCTGGCATCGGCAACCATGAATCCGATCCGTGCGTCGGGGTGCGCCGGGTCGATCGCCAGGTAGGCCGCCCCGGTCTTCAGCACCGCGAGAATCGCGATGATCGCTTCGGTGGACCGGGTAAACAGCAGCGCCACACACTGTCCCGGCCCGGCGCCGTGCGCGGCCAGCAGGTGCGCCAAGCGGTTGGCGTCCTCCTCGAGTTCCCGATAGGTCATCGACAGGCCGGCGAAGGTCACGGCCAGCGCCTGCGGCGTACGCGCGACCTGCTCGGCCCACCGCACCGGTATCGCCGCCGCCGGGAATGCGGGCTGACTCAATGCTGCCCGGTTGCCCCATTGATCCAGCCGCGTGTACTCGTCGGGCTCCAGGAGATCCGCCGAGGACAATCGGCGGTTGGGGTCGGCGGTCACGGCCACCAACACGCGTTGCAGCCGCTCGATCAGGCTGCGAATGCTGGCAGCATCGAACACGTCGGTGCGAAACTCCACCGTCCCACCGATCCCGGCGGGCTCACCGGTGTCGCTCCAGTGCTCGGCGAGGTGGAACACCAGATCCATTCGGGCGGTGTGGGTGTCCATCGGCAGCGGAGTGACCTGCACCTCATCCAGGGCCAATCCGGCAGCGGGATTGATCTTCTGTCCCTGGACGCTCTGCCAGGCCAGCATCACCTGAACCAGCGGGTGATGGGTCAGGGAGCGAGTGGGGTTGATCCGCTCGACGAGGACCTCGAAGGGCACGTCTTGGTGTTCGTAGGCAGCCAGGCTGCGCCTTCGTACCTGCGCCAGCAGCTCGGCGAAGGTGGGATCCCCGGTCACCTCGACGCGCAGCACCAACGTGTTGACGAAGAAGCCCACCAGCTCATCGAGTGCAGGGTCGCGCCGGCCGGCGATCGGGAAGCCCACTGCCACATCGGAACTGGCGCTGATCGTCGATAGCAGCACCGCGAGGGCGGCCTGGATCAGCATGAAGCTGGTCGCGTTGTGTTCGCGCGCTACATCGCGCACCCGTTGCTGTAGCTCGGCCGGCCACTCCAACGCCACATTGGACCCGCGGTAATCGGCGACCAGCGGGTAAGGCCGGTCGGTGGGCAGCTGCAACCGCTCGGGCATTCCGGCCAGCGCCTGTTCCCAGTAGGCCAGCTGGCCGGCAATGGGACTCTGCGCGTCGGCCAGATCGCCGAATTGCGTGCGCTGCCATAGCGTGTAGTCGACGTATTGCACCGCCAACGGAGCCCGCTGCGGGTCCCGGCGCTGCCGTCGAGTCCGGTACGCCTCGCTGATGTCCCTGGCCATCGGGGCCAGCGACCAGCCATCGAAAGCGATGTGGTGCACCACAATTCCGACGAAATGCTCCTGGGGGCCCACCGAATAGATCTGTGCACGAATCGGGATCTCCGCCGACAAATCAAACTGGTATTGGGTCAGCGCCACCAATTCGGGGACCATGCGGTGTGCGGCCAGCGACAGCACCGCATCGCCGCCGCGTCGCCACATTCCCGGGGCCGGCGGGAGCACCTCTTGGTACGGCACACCGTCGATTTCGACGAAGATGGTGCGCAGCGACTCGTGGCGGGCGATGACGTCATCGAGGGCTGCGTCCAGCGCCTCGACATCGAGTGCCCCGTTGATCCGGAACGCGGTCGGCATGTTGTAGGTCGCCACCCCGCCTTCGAATCGGTAGAGGAACCACAACCGGGATTGGGCGAACGACAGCGGAATCAGTGCGGGTCGTTGGCCTACTGTCAGTGACTTACGCCGGCCGGCTTCGTTTGTGCCGATGCGCGGCGCTAGCGCGACGATGGTGGGCGCGTCGAAAAGCGTGTGCACTTCGAGGTCGGCGTCGAGGCCGGAGTTGACGGCGGCGATCAGCCGCATCGCCGACAGGGAGTCTCCGCCGAGGTCGAAGAAGGAGTCGTCGGTGCCGACGTGTTCGAGACCCAGCACCTGGGCGTAGATGTCGACCAGGATTTCTTCGACGGCGTTGGCGGGGGCCCGGTAGTGATCGGGGTCGCGGTAGTCGGGTGCTGGCAAGGCGCGGGTGTCGAGTTTGCCGTTGGTCGTCAGTGGCAGGGCGTCGAGCACCACGATGGCGGCGGGGATCAGGTAGGCGGGGAGTCTGTCGGCCAACGCGTTGCGCAGCGCGGCCGGCTCGCCGCGGCCGGTGACATACCCGATCACGCGGGTGGCGCCGGATCCGTCCTCGCGGGTGATGACGGCGGCCTGCTCGACGCCATCCAAACCAGCCAGGGCCGTTTGGATTTCGCCGAGTTCGATGCGGTAGCCGCGAATCTTGACTTGCTGATCGGCGCGTCCGACGTAGTCCAGTTGGCCATCGGGATGCCAGCGCACCAGGTCGCCGGTGCGATACATCCGGGCACCGGGTTCGCCGTAGGGACAGGCCACAAACCGCGACGCCGTCAACTCCGACCGGCCCACATACCCGCATGCCACGCCGGCGCCGGCGACGTACAGCTCACCCACCACCCCGATGGGCACCGGGCGTAGCCAGCCGTCGAGGACGAACAGCGCCGCGGTCGATACCGGCGCGCCGATGGGCGCGGCACCCGACCCTACGGTCAGGGGTGCACTCATCGAGGCGTAGACGGTGACTTCGGTGGGGCCGTAGGCGTTGATCACCATCCTGCCATCCGCCCACTGGTCCACGATCTCGGCGGAGCAGGCTTCCCCACCCAGTAGCACCGCGACCGACCCCAATTGCCGCGGCGCCAATGCGGCTACAGCTGAAGGTGTTTGGGTCAGGACGTTGACGCCTTCGTCGATCAGCAGGGCGTGGAAGTCATCCGGTGAGGTGGTCACCGACTCCGGCACCACGACGAGTCGCCCGCCACCTAGCAGGGCGGCCCAGATCTCCCACACCGAGAAGTCGAAGCTATAGGAGTGGCATTGCGTCCACACCTGCGCGAGTGGGAGGTGCGCGGGTGTGGAGCTTGCCAGGTGGGCCAGGTTGCGATGTGTGACCGCAACACCCTTGGGAACGCCGGTGGTGCCGGAGGTGTAAATCAGATACGCGATATCGTCGGGCGACGGTGGCCTTGGCGCCGCGGCAGGCGGGGTGTCCACGACGGGGTCATTGACATCGATGATCGCAAGGTCGTATCCATCCAGCCGCGAGCGCAGGTCCGCGGTGGTGAGTGCGGCGATCGGGGCGGCGTCGTCGAGCATGAACCCGATCCGCGCGTCAGGGTTGGCCGGGTCGATCGCCAGGTAGGCCGCGCCCGCCTTTAGCACCGCCAGCATCGCGATGATCGCGTCGGTTGATCGCGAAAACAGCAGCGCCACACACTGTCCCGGACCGGCCCCGTGGCCGGCCAGTAGGTGCGCCAACCGGTTAGCGGCCGCATCGAGCTCCCGATAGCTGTGCGAGCTTCCTTCGAAGCTCACCGCCACCGCCTCCGGGTCGCGCTGCACATGCTCAGCGAACAACTCTGGGATCGACACCGCCGCAGGCGCGCGCCGGGTCAACACCTTCCGATTGCCCACCTCATCCATCAGGGCCTGCTCGTCGGCGTCCAGCAGCTGAATCGACGACAACCTGCGGGTGGGGTCGGTGATCATGGACCGCAGCACGTGCTGCAGCTGCTGCAGCAGTGTCTGGATTCCGTCGGCGGTGAGGATGTCGGCGTTGTACTCCACCCGCAGGCCGAGCTCAGTGCCGGGCATGGCTTGCAGGGTCAGGGGGTAATGGTTGAATTCGCGGGCTGTCATCCCGGTGATGGCCAGCCCGTCGACGTCAGCCAGATTGGCGGCGTCGACCGGGTAGTTCTCGAACACGAACAGCGTGTCGAAGAGTTGCTCGTGGCCCGTCACGCGATGGATCTCGGATAGCGCCAGATGCTGGTGCTCGAGGGTGTGGTTGTTGGTGCGGTGCAGCTGATCAAGCAGCCCGGCGGTGGTGGTCGCAGGCGTGCATTTAGCCCGTACCGGCACGGTGTTGATCAGCAGGCCCACCATCGATTCCGCGCCCGGGACATCGGAGGGCCGACCGGAAACAGCGGTACCGAAGGCAACGTCAAGCTGGCCGGTCAGCCACATCAGCAGCTGCGCCCAGCCGACCTGCAACACGGTGTTGACGGTGGTGTGATGCGAGCGAGCCAGCTCGCTGAGCGCCCGCGTCATCTGCTCACTGACCTGAGAAGTCTCGACTCCTCGCCGCCCCCGCCCAATGCGCCCCGGTGGTCCCACCAAGGTGGGCGTGTCAAAGTCCTCGAACGCTTCTCGCCAGGCTGCCTGGGCGCCAGCGAGGTCTCGTTCGGCCAGCCAGCCGACAAACCGGCGATAGGGCGTGGGCGCGGGTAGGCGGTGCCCGAAATAGCTGGCGAAGATCTCCTGCGCCAGGATCGGCAGCGACCAGCCGTCGAGCACGATGTGGTGGTTGGTGAGCACCAACCGGTGAACGTCTTTAGCGGTGCGGATGACCGCGACCCGGAACGCCGGCGGCTCAGTCAGATCGCAGACCGCGGCGCGTTCGGTGGCGGACACCTGGTCGACCTGCGCAGCGGTATCACCGAGATCGAAGTATTGCCAGGACGGTTCGGGATCGGCCGGAATGATCTGTACCGGCTGGTCGAATTGCCGGCAGAATCGGGCAGCCAGGTTGGGATGGCGGGTGATTACGATGCCCACCGCTTCGCGGAGTCGGTCGGCATCCAGCGCGCCGGTGATCGTGATGTCCAGCTGCATCGCATAGACATCGTCGGTGTTGCCGTGGATCGCGTTGGCGTGGAACAGCAGTCCCTGCTGTAGCGGGGTGAGCGGCAGGATGTCGGCGATACGGTGTTGCCGGCAGAGTTCGTCGATCTGCTGTTGACTCAGTCGGGCCGGGATGATGTCGGACGGGGTCAACCCGCCGCCGCCGCGTCGGACGTGGGCGCAGATCCCGGCCAGGGCGTCGAACCACAGTCTGCTGAGCCGGTCGATCTGCTCGTCATCGATTGCCGAGGGTGCCCAGGTCCAGGTGGCGTGCAGGTGTTTCCCGGTGTCGGTGTCAAGGGTGCCGGCGTTGAGTTCCACGGTGTGTCCCAACGGCATTGGGATCGCGGCGGCCGCGGTGGCCATCGAGACGCCGTCCTGGCTGATCTGCCAGAAGTCTTCGGAGAGCTCGGTTGCCGAGGCGCCCAGCCGGCCGAGGTAGTTGAACCCGATCGATGGATCGGCCCCGGTCAGGTCTACCTCGGGGTTGAGGTAGCGCAGCAGTCCGTAGGTGAGGCCGTCGGGCAGGACACGCAATTGTTCCTTGGCATCTTTGATGACCGCGCCCAGCGCGGCCTCGCCGTCGATCACCTGCGCCCAGTTCAGGCGCCCAACACCAAGGGCCACCGGATATTTAGTGGTGAACCATCCCACCGTGCGCGACAGATCCACCTCGCCGGCCAGGTCGTCGTGGCGGCCGTGGCCTTCGACATCGATACCGATTGGTGCCGCAGTGCCCAGGAATTCTGCCCAGGCCAACCCGAACGCGATCAACAGAATGTCGTGCACGCCAGCGTGGAACGCGGCTGGCACCGCACCCAACAGCAACCGGGTGGTCTCGGTGTCCAGTTCCGCCGACATCTGCCCCGCACTGACGTAGGTGTCGAGCTCAGGTTGGGGGGCGGACAGTGCGCCCGGGACCGCCAACACGTGTGACCAGGAGTCGGCGTGGTCGACGACCTCGGCGGCGCGCGCGTGTTCGGCGAGCCGTGATGACCACCGGGCAAACGACGTGCCGCCCGGCGGCAACGCGACCGGCTGGCCGCTGTGGTGCTGGGCCCACGCGATATTCAGGTCCTCCAACAGGATTCGCCACGACACCGCGTCGATAGCCAGGTGGTGAACCATCAGTACCAGCTGACCGGTGGACGTAGCCCACACCGCGCTCAGTATCGATCCGGCGCCCGGGTTCAACTGGGTCCGCGCCTCGACCACAGCCTCGCCGGATAGCTCGTCGACGGCCTTCAGGCAGCCGCGCGCGTCCACCGACCCAGGCTCGGGCACCCACAGGGACCAGCCCCCGGTGCCGTCGTTGTCGACGCGCAGCCGCAGCATGGCGTGTCGATCGAGCAACGCCTGCAGCACAACCGCAACGTCGGCCTCGGTCACCCCGGCCGGCGCCTGCATGACCATCGTCTGGTTGAACTGCTCGACCGGACCGTCCACGTTCTGCAGCCAGCGCATGATCGGCGTGGCCACCACGGGCCCGATGCCCTCGTCGGCCACGCCGCTTTCACCGGCCGCGACGGTGGCTACCAGGGCCAGCCGCGCCACGGTCTGCTCGACGAAAATGTCACGCGGACGGCACAACACACCGGCCGCCCGCGCCCGGGCCACGACCTGCATCGACAAGATGCTGTCCCCACCCAAATCGAAGAAGGACTCGTCGACTCCGACTCGCTCCAATCCCAGAACTTGGGCGTAGACCACGGCCAGGGTCTCCTCGATGGCGGTAACCGGTGCGCGGTAGCGGTCGACATCGCGGTGCTCCGGCGCGGGCAAAGCGCGGATGTCGAGCTTCCCGTTGACCGTCAGCGGCAGCGCGTCGATCATCACCACCGCAGCCGGGACCATATACGGCGGCAGCCGATCGGCCAGCGCGGCCCGCGCCTGGGCGGGGTCGGCGGTGCCGGTGATGTAGCCGACCAGCCGGGTAATGCCGGCACGGTCTTCGCGGGTGACGACCACGGCTTGATCCACGCCATCCAAACTGGCTAGGGCCGAACGGATTTCGCCGAGTTCGATGCGGTAACCGCGGATCTTGACTTGCTCATCGGCCCGCCCGAGGTACTCCAGTTGTCCGTCGGAGCGCCACCGCACCAGGTCGCCGGTGCAGTACATCCGCGATCCGGGCCTGCCGAAGGGACAGCAGACAAATCGCGAGGCGGTCAACTCGGCCCGACCGAGGTAGCCGCAGGCCACACCGCCGCCGGCGATATACAACTCACCGACCACGCCGGTGGGTACCGGGCGCAACCACCTGTCCAAAACAAACAGCGCCGCAGTCGGAACCGGCGCACCGATCGGCACCACCGCGATGCCCGGAGTCAACGGCGTGCTCATCGACGCATACACGGTGGCTTCGCTGGGGCCGTAGGCGTTGATCACCACGCGGCCATTCGCCCACTGATCCACGATTTCAGCGGGGCAGGGCTCCCCGCCGAGCAGCAACGCCGTCGACTCCAACTGTTGCGGAGTCAATGCCGCTACAGCAGAAGGGGTTTGGGTGAGCACGTTGACGTGTTCGGCCACCAACAGGGCGTGGAAGTCTTCGGGCGAGGTTGTCACCGATTCCGGTACCACCACCAGCCGCCCGCCGCCAAGCAGGGCGGCCCAGATCTCCCACACCGAGAAGTCGAACGCATACGAGTGGCACTGCGTCCACACTTGGTCTGTCGGCAGCTCTTCGGGCGTTGACGCCGCCAAATGGGCCAGGTTGTGCTGAGTGACGGCCACACCCTTGGGAGTGCCGGTGGTACCCGAGGTGTAGACGAGGTAGGCGATGTCGGCGGGCGACGGCGCCGGCAGTGCGGTGCCGGGTTGGGTGTCCGTCGCCGGGTCGCCGATGTCGATGACCGCCAGGTCATGTCCGGCCAGCCGGGGGCGCAGCCCCGCCGTGGTGATCGCGACGGTCGGTGCGGCATCGCTGAGCATGAATTCGATTCGCGCGTCGGGCAGTGCGGGGTCGATCGCCAGGTAGGCCGCCCCCGTCTTGAGCACCGCCAGCATCGCGACGATCGCGTCGGCCGAGCGCGGCATCAGTAGCGCCACACACCGGCCCGGCTGTACACCATGACCAGTCAGCAAGTGCGCTAACCGGTTCGACGCGTCGTCGAGCCCGTGATACGTCAGTGACTGACCTTCGAAGGTGATCGCCGCCGCCTCGGGTGCATGAGCCACGTGCTCGGCGAACAGCGCCGGGACCGACACCGCTGCCGGTGTGGGGCGGGCCAATACCGCGCGGTTTCCCATTTCGTCAAGGTGGGCATGCTCATCGGAATCCAGTAGTTCGATCGAGGAAAACCGCCGGGCGGTATCGCCGGTGATGGCCTCCAGCATTCGCCCGAACCGCTGGACCAGAGTCGCAATGCCATCGGCGTCGAACACGTCGGTGCGGTATTCCACCGTTCCGGAAATCCCGGCGGGCTCGCCTGTCCGGGTCCAGCGCTCGGTCAGCGAAAACGCCAAATCCATTCGCGCGGTGTGGGTATCAGTCGGGAGCGGGGTGACCTGGACATCGCCCAGTGCCAATCCGGAAGCGGGGTCGTCGCCGTGCAGGCTCTGCCAGCCCAACATCACTTGGACCAGCGGGTGATAGGTCAGGCTACGGGCAGGGTTGAGGCGTTCGACGAGGACTTCGAACGGCACGTCTTGGTGTTGGTAGGCGGCCAGGCTGCGCTGCCGCACCTGGGCCAGCAGCTCGGTGCCGTTAGGATCGCCGTCGACCCGCACGCGCAGCACCAGGGTGTTGACGAAGAAACCGATCAGTTCATCCAGCGCGGCGTGGCGGCGCCCTGCGATCGGGAATCCAACGGCCACATCAGAATTCGCGCTCACCACGGATAGCAGGGCTGCCAGCGCGGCCTGGACCACCATGAAGCTCGTCGCGTTGTGTTCGCGCGCCACCTCGCGCACCCGCTGCTGCAACTCGGCCGGCCACTGGACCGCCACACTCGCCCCACGCTGATCGGGCACCGCCGGGTAAGGGCGGTCGGTGGGAAGTGTTAGGCGATCCGGCATTCCGGCCAGGGCGTCTTCCCAGTAGGCGAGTTGGGCCGCGATCGGGCTGCCGGTGTCGTCGAGACGACCGAACTGCGCGTGCTGCCACAGCGTGTAATCGGGGTACTGCAGCGGCAATTGCGCCCAGCGCGGCGGCTCTCCCGCGCACCGGGCGGCATACGCCGTCCCCAGATCACGCACCAGCGGCGTGATCGACGAGCCGTCGGCGGCGATGTGGTGTACCACGCCCGCCAACACATGCTCATCATCAGCGAGGCGGAGCAGTGTCGTCCGCAACGGGATATCGGTGGTCAGATCGAAGGTGTAGCGCGCCGCGGCGTCGATCGACTCTTCTAGCCGGGCCGCGGACCAGCCACTGGAATCTACTACCTGCCAGCCAAACTCGGCCCGGTCGGCGGGCAGCACAACTTGCTGGGCGATGCCATCCGGTGCCACGAAAACGGTCCGCAAGCTTTCATGGCGCGCGATCACATCGGCCAGGGCGGCACGGAGCGCGTCGACGTCAAGGCGGCCGGAGAGTCGCAACGCGACCGCCATGTTGTAGACCGGGGAGGGCCCCTGCAGCTGATCGAGAAACCATAACCGGGATTGGGCGAACGACAACGGCAGCACCGACGGTCGCTCCCCGGCCACCAATGGTTCCAGCCGCCCTCGGCCCGTGCCGATGCTGGGGGACAGCCGCGCGACCGTGGGGGCGTCGAACAGGGTGTGCACTTCGAGGTCGGCATCGAGGCCGGAGTTGATGGTGGAGATCAGGCGCATCGCCGAGAGGGAGTCCCCGCCGAGGTCGAAGAAGGAGTCGTCGACTCCGACCTGCTCGACGCCGAGGACCTGGGCGTAAATGCCCGCGAGGATCTCCTCGATTGCGGTGGCCGGCCCGCGGTAATCACCGCCAACACCTTGGTATTTGGGTGCGGGCAATGCGCGGGTGTCGAGTTTGCGGTTGACCGTCATCGGCAGTGCCTCGAGTGCGACCAGCGCAGCCGGCACCATATAGGACGGCAGCCGGTCGGCCAGCGCAGTCCGCAGCACGGTCGGGTCTGCGGTTCCGGTGATGTAGCCGACCAGGCGTTTGGCACCCGGGCGGTCTTCGCGGGTGATCACGGCGGCCTGCTCGACGCCATCCAAACTCAGGAGGGTCGTTTGGATTTCGCCCAACTCGATACGGTGGCCGCGGATCTTGACTTGTTCGTCGGCACGGCCGAGGTAGTCCAGCTGCCCGTCGGCGCCCCACCGCACCAGGTCGCCGGTGCGATACATCCGGGCACCGGGCTTACCGTAGGGGCAGGCGATAAAGCGCGACGCGGTCAGCTCGGAGCGGCGCCAATACCCGTATCCCACGCCGCGCCCGGCCAGATACAGCTCGCCGACCACCCCGGCGGGCACCGGGCGCAACCAACCGTCGAGCACAAAGAACGCCGCCCCCGATACCGGCGAACCGATCGGTACCACCGCGGCTTTCGCGGTCAGGGGTCCACTCCTGGATGCCCACATGGTCGTCTCGGTCGGCCCGTAGACGTTGATCATCGTCCGCCCGGGCGCCCAGCGGTCCACCACCTCAGGAGGGCAGGCCTCGGCGCCGATCACCAACGCCACCGATCCCAAACCGTCGACGGAAAGCGCCGCCACCGCAGACGGGGTTTGGGAGAGGACGGTGACGCCTTCGCTGACGAGCAAGTCATGGAAGTCGTCCGGTGAGCGGGTCATCGGCTCGGGCACCACCACCAGCCGCCCGCCATGTAGCAGCGCGCCCCAGATCTCCCACACCGAGAAGTCGAACGCATAGGAGTGAAACTGCGTCCACACTTGTTCAGGTGTCAGCTCCAGCCCAGCGTCCAGCGAGTCGAACAGCTGGGTCACGTTGGAGTGGTTGACCGCAACACCTTTCGGGACACCGGTGGTGCCCGAGGTATAGATGATGTGGGCGACATCGTCGGCCGCCGGCACCGGGAGCGCGGTGACAGGCTGAGCATCGACAACGGGATCGTCGATGTCGATGGTCGCCAGGTCGTAGCTGTCGAGCCGCGAAAGCAGTTCGGTACTGGTGATCGCGGCGACCGGCGCCGCGTCGGCCAGCATGAACTCGATCCGGACGTCCGGGTGGGCCGGGTCGATCGGCACGTAGGCCGCCCCGGTCTTCAGCACCGCCAACATCGCGACGATCGCCTCGGCCGACCGCGAAAATAGCAGCGCCACCGACTGTCCGGGGCCTGCTCCCTGCGCGGCCAGCAGATGCGCCACCCGGTTGGCGGCCTCGTCGAGTTCGCGGTAGGTGATGGAGCGGCCGTCGAAGGTCACCGCCGCGGCATTGGGTGTCCGGGTGACTTGTGCGGCGAACAAAGCCGGTACCGATACCCCATTTGCGGTCTGGGTCAACACCGCTCGGTTACCGAACTCATCGATCAGGGCCAGCTCGTCTTGGTCCAACAGCTGGATCGCGGAAAGCGGTTTTGCCGCAGCGGTTGTCATGGCCACCAGCGCGCGTCGAAGTCGTTCGATCAGCGCCTCAATGGTTTTCGCCTCGAACAGGTCGGTGTCGTATTCGACGCGCAACCGGAGTTCGTCGCCGGGCATGGCCTGCAGGGTCAGCGGATAATGGTTGAACTCACGGGCAATCATCGACGTGATGGCCAACCCGTTGGTGAGCACCGCGGACGTGTCGATGGGGTAGTTCTCGAACACGAACAGTGTGTCGAAAAGTTGGTCGTGGCCGGCGGCGCGGTGAATCTCGGTGAGCGCCAGGTGCTGGTGCTCGAAGGTGTGATTATTGGCCTGGTGCAGTTGGTCGAGCAAGTCGGTGGTCGTGGTGGTCGCGGTGCTGGTGGCCCGCACCGGCACGGTATTGATCAGCAGTCCGACCATTGAATCGGAGCCGGCCAATTCGGCCGGGCGGCCCGAGACCGCGGTCCCGAAGGCGACGTCGTGCTGACCGGTCAGCCACATCAGCACCTGCGCCCAGCCGGCCTGCAGCACCGTGTTGACGGTGGTGTGATGTGCGCGGGCCAGCTCACCCAGGGCACCGATGGCCTGCTCTGACATCGACGAGCTGGCGACGCCGCGACGCCCGGGTCGCACTCGGGCCGGTGGGCCCACCAGGGTGGGGGCGGCGAAGCCGGCCAGCACCTCACGCCACGCGGTCTCGGCGGCATCGAGATCCCGTTCGGCCAGCCAGGCGACGAACCGCCGATACGACCCGGCCGCAGGCAGTCGTTGTCCGTAATAGCTGGCGAAGATCTCTTGCGCCAGGATCGGCAGCGACCAGCCATCCAGCACGATGTGGTGATTCGTCAGCACACACCGGTGGAGGTCTTTGGCGGTCTGGATCAACGCCACCCGGAACGCCGGCGGCTCGCTCAGATCGCAGACGGCGGCACGCTCGGCGGCGCAGACCTGCTGAATCTGGTCCTCGGAGTCCAGGTGGTAGTACCGCCAGGGCACGCCCGGATCGGCGAACATGATCTGCACCGGCTCGTCGAACTGGCGG
The DNA here is from genome assembly GCA_963712615.1 of uncultured Actinomycetota bacterium. Taxonomy (GTDB): domain Bacteria; phylum Actinomycetota; class Actinomycetes; order Mycobacteriales; family Mycobacteriaceae; genus Mycobacterium. The sequence continues at coordinate 3,270,848 of CAVQIO010000002.1, read as the reverse complement.
CAGAACCGGGCGGTCAGGTTGGGGTGACGGATGACCACGGTGTGCACGGCCTCGCGCAGCCGGTCCGGGTCCAGCGGGCCGGTGATCGTGATATCCAGCTGCATCGCGTACAGGTCGTCGGCGTTGCCTTGGGCGGTGCTGGCGTGGAAGAGCAACCCGAGCTGCAGCGGGGTGAGCGGCAATATATCGGCGACCCGGTCTTGCTGGCACAGTTCGTCGATCTGCTGCTGGCTCAGCCGGGCCGGGACGATGTCCGACGGCGTCAGCCCGCCTCCACCGCGTCGCACGTGTGCGCAGATCCCGGCCAAGGCCTCAAACCACAACCCGCTCAGGCGGCTGACCTGATCGCGGTCGAGCACCGAGGACGCCCAGGTCCAGGTGGCCTGCAGGTGCGGGCCGGCGTCGGTATCAAGGGTGACGGCGTTGAGTTCCACGGTGTGCCCCAACGGCATTGGGATCGCACTGGCAGCGGCCGCCACCGGCACGCCGTGCTGGCTGACCCGCCACAAATCGTCCGAGACTTCGGCGGCGCCACCCAGACGCCCCAGGTAGTTGAACGCGATTGCCGGATCAGCTGAGTCCAGATCCGCCTCGGGGTTGAGGTAGCGCAGCAGCCCGTAGGTCAGGCCGTCGGGCAGGGCGCGCAATTGTTCCTTGGCGTCCTTGATCACCGCCCCCAGCGCGGACTCACCGGCGAGCACCTGTGCCCAACTCAGCCGGCCCATGCTCAGCGCCACTGGATATTTGGTGGTGAACCAGCCCACCGTGCGCGACAAGTCGACGTGGGGAGCCAGCTCGTCCTGGCGGCCGTGGCCCTCCACATCGATCCCGATCGGAGCAGCCGTACCCAAGAATTCTGCCCAGGCCAATCCGAACGCGATCAACAGAATGTCTTGCACCCCGGCGTGAAACGCGGCGGGTACCGCACCGAGCAGTAGGCGGGTGGTCTCCATATCGAGCTCCGCCGATAACTGTCCCGCAGTCGCGTAGGTATCCACATCGGGCGTAGGTGCGGGCAGTGCGCCCGGGACCGCTGCCACCTGTCGCCAGAGGTCCGCGCCGGCTGCAACGTCGGGGGTGCCGCCGTGCTCGTCGAGCAGCGACGCCCACCGGGCAAATGAGGTTCCCGTCGCCGGCAGTCGTATCGGCTGCCCGCTGTGGTGCTGAGCCCAAGCGAAATTGAGGTCCTCCAACAGGATTCGCCACGACACACCGTCGATGGCCAGATGGTGAACGACCAACACCAACTGGGATGTCGAGGTAACCCATAGCGCGCTCACCATTATCCCGGCCGCCGGGTTCAACCGGGCCCGGGCTTCGACCAGCGCCTCGCCGGTGTACGTCTCCGCCGCTTGAAGACAACTTTGCGCGTCGACCGAACCGGCCTCGGGCACCTCAAGCGACCAGTCCCCGGTGCCGCTGTTGGCGACGCGTAACCGCAGCATGGCGTGCCGATCCAGTAAGGCCTGCAACACGATCGCGACGTCGGCCTCGGTCACCCCGGCGGGTGCCTGCACCACGATCGTCTGGTTGAACTGCTCGATCGGGCCTTCCACGTCTTGCAGCCAGTGCATGATCGGGGTGGCCACCACGGCCCCAATGCCCTCATCGACTATGTCGCTGTCACCGGAGACCACGCCAGCCACCCGGGCCAGCCGGGCTACGGTCTGCTCGACGAAAATGTCGCGGGGACGGCACAACACACCGGCCGCCCGCGCCCGGGCGACGACCTGCATCGACAAGATGCTGTCCCCGCCCAAATCGAAGAAGGAGTCGTCGATACCGACGTGTTCGAGGCCGAGGACCTGGGCGTAGATGCCGGCCAGGATTTCTTCGATGGCGTCGCTGGGCGCGCGGTAGTGGTCGGCGTCGTGGTAGTCCGGGGCGGGCAGTGCGCGGGTGTCGAGTTTCCCGTTGACCGTCAGCGGTAGCGCGTCGAGGAGCACGACGGCCGACGGAACCATGTACGACGGAAGTTGTTCGGACAGCGCCGCGCGCAGTCCGACTGGGTCAGCGGTGCCGGTGACGTAGGCGATGAGGCGGGTGCTGGCGGGCTCGTCGCGGGTGATGACAACGGCCTGCTCGACTCCGTCGAGGTTGGCGAGTGCTGTTTGGATTTCGCCGAGTTCGACGCGGTAGCCGCGGATTTTGACTTGTTCGTCGGCGCGGCCGAGGTAATCCAGTTGTCCGTCGGGGCGCCAGCGCACCAGGTCTCCGGTGCGATACATTCGAGCACCGGGATCGCCGTAGGGGCACGCGATGAATCGTGACGCGGTCAATTCGGCCCGCCCGAGGTATCCGCAGGCCACTCCGGCACCGGCGACGTACAACTCGCCGACTACCCCGGGCGGCACCGCGCGCAGCCGGGGATCGAGGACGAACAGGGCCGCGGTGGCCACCGGTGCACCGATGGGCGCCGCGCCCGATCCCGCTGCCAGGGGTTTGCTCATGGAGGCATACACGGTGGCTTCGGTGGGGCCGTAGGCGTTGATCATCGCCCTGCCATCCGCCCACTGATCGACGATTTCGGCGGGGCAGGCCTCCCCACCGAGGAGCAGCGCCACGGATTCCAACCCATCCGGCGTCAATGCCGCTGCAGCCGAAGGTGTTTGGGTCAGCACGGTGACGTGTTCGGCGACGAGCAAGGCGTGGAAGTCCTCCGGAGAGGTGGTCATCGATTCGGGGATGACGACCAGGCGTGCGCCGCCAAGCAGGGCGGCCCAGATTTCCCACACCGAGAAGTCGAAGCCATAGGAGTGGCATTGGGTCCACACCTGCGGCGCGGGCAGTTGGTCGGGCGTGGACTTCGCCAAGTGAGCCACGTTGCGATGAGTGACCGCAACACCCTTGGGGACGCCAGTGGTACCCGAGGTGTACATCAGGTACGCGATGTCGTCTGGCCCGGGTGCCGGCGGGGCGGTCGAGGGGTGGGTGTCGACGGCGGGGCCATTGATATCGATGACTGGCAGTTCGTACCCGTCCAGTCGGGACCGCAGCGCGGCGGTACTCAGCGCGGCGATCGGGGCGGCGTCGATGAGCATGAACTCGATCCGCGCATCGGGGTGGGCGGGGTCCAGCGGCAGATACGCCGCCCCGGATTTGAGTACTGCCAGCATTCCGATGATCGCCTCGGCCGAGCGCGAAAACAGCAGCGCCACACACTCTCCTGGACCCGCACCGTCGGAAGCCAGCAGGTGCGCCAACCGGTTGGCGGCGGTGTCGACATCGCGGTAGGTCATCGACCGGCCCTCGAAGGTCACCGCCACTGCCTCCGGGGAGCGAGCCAGCTGCTCGCCGAACAACGCCGGCACCGACACCGCCGCCGGCCCAGCCCGCGTCAACACCGCCCGGTTGCCGATCTCATCGAGGTGGGCCTGCTCGTCGTCGTCCAACAGCTGGATCGAGAAAAGATGTTGTGCCACATCGGTGGTCATCGACACCAATACTCGCCGCAACCGTTCGACCAGCGCCTCGATGGTGGCCGGGTCGAACACATCGGTGCGGAACTCGACCGTGCCGCCGATCCCGGCGGGCGCACCGGCCTTGGTCCAGCGTTCGGTCAACGAGAACGACAAATCCATTCGGGCGGTATGGGTGTCGATAGGCAGCGCGGTGGCCTGCACATCGCCCAACGCCAGTTCGGCGGGCACGGTATTTTGCCAGCCCAACATGACCTGCACCAGCGGGTGATGGGTCAGGCTTCGGGTGGGGTTGAGTCGCTCGACGAGGACTTCGAAGGGCACGTCTTGATGTTCGTAGGCGGCGAGGCTGCGCTGGCGCACCTGGGCGAGCAGGTCCGCGACGGTGGGATCGCCGGTCGTATCGACGCGGAGCACCAGGGTGTTGACGAAGAAGCCCACCAGCTCGTCGAGTGCGGGGTCGCGCCTGCCGGCGATCGGAAAGCCCACGGCCACGTCGGATGTCGCGCTTACCGCCGACAGCAGCACCGCCAGGGCGGCCTGGACCACCATGAAGCTGGTCGCATTGTGCTCGCGTGCCACCTCGCGCACCCGCTGCTGCAACTCGGACGGCCACTGGACGGCCACGGTGGCCCCGCGCTGATCGGCCACCGCGGGGTAGGGCCGATCGGTGGGAAGTGCCATGCGCTCGGGCATCTCGGCCAGGGCGCTCTGCCAGTAGGTCAATTGGGATCCGATGGGGCTGCCGGCGTCGTCCAAGTCACCGAATTCCGCGTGCTGCCATAGGGCATAGTCGGCGTACTGCACTGGCAATTGCGCCCAGCCCGGTGCTTCTCCCCGGCTCCGGGCGGCATACGCCTCGCCCAGATCGCGCACCAGCGGGGCGATCGACCAGCCGTCGGCGGCGATGTGGTGCACCACGCCCACCAGCACATGCTCGTCATCGGCGCGGCGGAAGAGTGTTGCCCGCAGCGGGATTGTGGAGGTCAGATCGAAGGGGTGACCTACGGCCGCGTCGATCGCCCCGTGCAGTCGGCCGGCCGACCATCCGCTGGAATCAATGATCCGCCAACCAAATTCGGCCCGGTCGGCGGCCATCACTATTTGTTGGGGTATGCCGTCGGGTGCCACGAACAGTGTTCGCAGGCTCTCGTGGCGCGCCACCACGTCGCCCAGTGCAGCGGCCAGCGCGTCGACGTCAAGGCGGCCGGACAGCCGCAGCGCCACCGCCATGTTGTAGACCGGGGAGGGCCCCTGCAGCTGATCGAGGAACCATAACCGCGATTGGGCAAAGGACAACGGCACCAAAGCAGGCCGCTCGTAAGCTGTGAGCGGCTCACGGTGATTCGCCTCCGCGCCGAGCTGGAGGGCCAACTGGGAAACAGTGGGTGCGTCGAAGAGCTTGCCCACCTTCAGATCAGCGTCGAGAAGGGTGTTGATCGCCGCGATCACCCGCATCGCCGAGAGCGAATCTCCACCCAAGTCGAAGAAGGAGTCGTCGGCTCCGACCCGCTCCGCACTCAACACTTGGCCATAGATCCCGGCCAGAATCTCCTCGACGGCGGTGGCCGGGGCGCGGTAGTGATCGGCGTCGCGGTAGTCCGGTGCCGGGAGGGCGCGGGTGTCGAGTTTGCCGTTTACCGTCATCGGCAAGGCGTCGATCACCAGTATCGCGGCCGGCACCATGTATGGGGGCAGCAGGTCGGTGAGCTGGGCACGTATCCAGGCCGGATCAGCGGTGCCCGTGACATACCCAACGAGGCGTTTGGCACCGAGGCGGTCTTCGCGGGCGATAACCGCGGCCTGCTCCACGCCGTCCAAACCGGCCAGTGCGGCGCGTATTTCGCCGAGTTCGATACGGTACCCGCGAATTTTCACTTGTTCGTCGGCGCGCCCGACATACTGCAGCTGCCCGTCAGCCCCCCACCGGACCAGGTCTCCGGTGCGGTACATGCGCGCCCCCGGGCCGCCGAAAGGACATGCCATGAACCGCGACGCGGTCAACCCCGCGCGGCGCCAATACCCGCATCCCACGCCGCGCCCGGCCAGATACAGCTCGCCGACCACCCCGAGGGGCACCGGGCGCAACCAACCGTCGAGCACAAAGAACGCCGCTCCCGATACCGGCGAACCGATCGGTACCACCGCGGCTTTCGCGGTCAGGGGTCCACTCCTGGATGCCCACATGGTCGTCTCGGTCGGCCCGTAGACGTTGATCATCGTCCGCCCGGGCGCCCAGCGGTCCACCACCTCAGGAGGGCAGGCCTCGGCGCCGATCACCAACGCCACCGATCCCAAACCGTCGACGGAAAGCGCCGCCACCGCAGACGGGGTTTGGGTGAGGACGGTGACGCCTTCGCTGACGAGCAAGTCGTGGAAGTCGTCCGGTGAGCGGGTCATCGGCTCGGGCACCACCACCAGCCGCCCGCCATGTAGCAGCGCGCCCCAGATCTCCCACACCGAGAAGTCGAACGCATAGGAGTGAAACTGCGTCCACACTTGTTCAGGTGTCAGGTCTAGCCCGGCCTCCAGCGAGTCGAACAGCTGGGTGACGTTGGAGTGGTTGACCGCAACACCTTTCGGGACGCCGGTGGTGCCCGAGGTATAGATGATGTGGGCGACATCGTCGGCCGCCGGCACCGGGAGCGCGGTGACAGGCTGAGCATCGACAACGGGATCGTCGATGTCGATGGTCGCCAGGTCGTAGCTGTCGAGCCGCGAAAGCAGTTCGGTACTGGTGATCGCGGCGACCGGCGCCGCGTCGGCCAGCATGAACTCGATCCGGACGTCCGGGTGGGCCGGGTCGATCGGCACGTAGGCCGCCCCGGTCTTCAGCACCGCCAACATCGCGACGATCGCCTCGGCCGACCGCGAAAATAGCAGCGCCACCGACTGTCCGGGGCCTGCTCCCTGCGCGGCCAGCAGATGCGCCACCCGGTTGGCGGCCTCGTCGAGTTCGCGGTAGGTGATGGAGCGGCCGTCGAAGGTCACCGCCGCGGCATTGGGTGTCCGGGTGACTTGTGCGGCGAACAAAGCCGGTACCGATACCCCATTTGCGGTCTGGGTCAACACCGCTCGGTTGCCGATCTCATCGAGGCGGGTGTGTTCGTCGACGTCGACTAGGTCCAGCAACGACAACCTGCGGGCGGGGTCGGCCGTCGTGGCCGCCAGCAATCGCTGCAATTGCCGGATCAGAGTGTGGATGCGGTCGGCGGTGAAGACGTCGGTGTCGTATTCGACGCGCAGGCCGAGCTCGTCGCCGGGCATGGCCTGCAGGGTCAGGGGGTAGTGATTGTTTTCGCGGGCGGTGTACTCGGTGACGGCCAAGCCGCTGAACCCGAACAAGGCGGGATCGACGGGATAGTTCTCGTAGACGAACAAGGTGTCGAAGAGTTGATCGTGTCCGGCGGCGCGGTGAATCTCGGTGAGCGCCAGGTGCTGGTGCTCAAGGGTGTGGTTGTTGGCCTGGTGCAGTTGGTCGAGTAAGTCGGCGGTGGTGGTCGCCGTGGTGATGGTGGCCCGCACCGGCACGGTATTGATCAGCAGTCCCACCATCGAATCCGAGCCGTTCAGGTCGGCGGGGCGACCCGAGACCGCGGTCCCGAAGGCGACATCACACTGACCGGTCAGCCACATCAGCAGCTGCGCCCAACCGGCCTGCAGCACCGTGTTGACGGTGGTGTGCTGCGCCCGCGCCAGCTCGGCCACGGCTCGCGTCGTCTCGGCGGATACCCGGGACGCGGCCACCTCCCGGCGTCCGAGCCCGACCCGGCCCGGCGGGCCCACCAGAGTGGGAACCTCAAAGCCGGCGAACACCTCACGCCAGGCCGTCTCGGCGCTGCCGCGGTCTTGGTCGGCCAGCCATGTCACGAACCGGCGGTAGGGCGGGGCTGCGGGGAGTCGCTGGCCGTAGTAGCTAGTGAAAATCTCTTGCAACAGGATTGGCAGTGACCAGCCGTCGAGCACGATGTGGTGATTTGTCAGCACCAACCGGTGGCGGTCTGTGGCGGTGCGGGCCAACGCGACCCGGAATGCGGGGGGGTTGGTCAGGTCGACGACCGCCGCGCACTCGGCAGCGCAGATCCGCTGGATCTCTTCTTCGGCGTCTACGTGTTCGCCGAGTTCGACGTATTGCCATGCCAATACGGGATCGGCCGGGATGACCTGGATCGGCTGGGCGAACTCCGGGCAGAATCGGGCGGCCAGGTTGGGGTGGCGGGTGAGCACCGTGTCGACCGCTTCGCGCAGCCGGTCGGGGTCCAGCGGTCCGGTGACGGTGATGTCGAGCTGTACCGCATACAGCTCGCTTAAATCGCTCTTGCCGTGGGAATTGGCGTGGAACAGCAGCCCCTGCTGCAGCGGAGTCAGCGGCAGGATATCGGCGATGCGTTCTTGCCGGCAGAGTTCGTCGATCTGCTGCTGGCTGAGCCGGGCAGGGGTGATGTCCGACGGCGTCAGGCCGCCGCCGCCATCGCGGACGTGAGCGCAGATCCCGGTCAGCGCGTCAAACCACAATTGGCTGAGCCGGCTGACCTGCTCCTCATCGAGTGCTGAGGTTGCCCAGGTCCAGGTGGCGTGCAAATGCGGGCCGGCATCGGTGTCGAGGGTGCCGGCATTGAGTTCCACGGTGTGCCCCAACGGCATCGGGATCGCCGTAGCCACGGCGGCGACCAACACACCGTCCGGGCCGATCAGCCACAGGTCGTCGGAGAACTGGACAGCACCGGCGCCGAGACGTCCGAAGTAGTTGAACCCGATCGCCGGGTCGGATCCTGCCAGATCGATGTCCGGGTTGAGGTAGCGCAGCAGGCCGTAGGTCAGGCCGTCGGGCAGGCCGCGCAGTTGCTCTTTGGCGTCCTTGATCAGCGCGCCCAGCGCGGACTCACCGGCGAGGACCTGCGCCCAACCCAGGCCGCCAATGCTCAGCGCCACCGGATATTTGGTGGTGAACCAGCCCACGGTGCGCGACAAGTCCACATCGCCGGCCAGATCGTCGTGGCGCCCATGGCCCTCCACGTCGATCCCGATTGGCGCACCGTCGCTGCCCAAGAACTCCGCGCAGGCCAATCCGAAGCCGATCAAGAGAATGTCTTGAACCCCAGCATGAAACGCCGCGGGCACCGCACCCAACAACATCCGGGTCGTCTCGACGTCCAGGTCCACCGACAGCCGCCCCGCATTGGCGTAGGTATCCAGCTTGGGGTGGGGTGCGGGCAGCGCGGCCGGCACCCCGGCCACCTGCCGCCACGCCTCTGCCTGAGCTACGGCATCGGGATGCCGGGCATGCTCATCGAGCCGCGACGCCCACCGGGCAAAGGATGTCCCCGGCGCCGGCAACGCCACCTCTTGATCGTCGCGATGCTGGGCCCAGGCAAGGTTGATGTCCTCCAACAGGATTCGCCACGAGACCCCATCGACGGCCAGATGATGAACGATCAGCACCAGCTCACCGATCGGCGCGACCCACAATGCGCTCAGCATCGTCCCGGTGGCCGGATTCAACCGGGCCCGTGCTCCGACCAGCGCCTCATCGGACAGCTCTGCAATGACGTGTAGGCAGCCGTGCGCATCCACCGACCCGGCGTCGGGCACCCACAAGGACCAGCCCCCGGCGCCGTCGTTGTCGACGCGTAGCCGCAGCATCGCGTGTCGATCGAGCAACGCTTGCAGCACCACAACCACGTCGGCTTCGGTCACCGCGACAGGCGCCTGCACGGTGACCGCCTGGTTGAACTGCTCGACGCGGCCCCCTACCCCCTCCAGCCAGCGGATGATCGGGGTGGCCAGCACCTCGCCCACACCCTCATCGACGACGCCGGCCTCATCCGTTGCGACACTGGCGACCCGGGCGACCCGGGCCACCGTCTGCTCGACGAAAATGTCACGCGGACGGCACAACACACCGGCGGCGCGCGCTCGGGACACCACCTGCATCGACAAGATGCTGTCCCCGCCCAAATCGAAGAACGACTCGTCGACTCCGACTTGCTCCAATCCCAGAACTTGGGCGTAGACCCCGGCCAGAATCTCCTCGATGGCGTCGGTGGGGGCACGGTACTGATCGGCATCGTGGTATTCGGGTGCGGGCAAGGCGCGGGTGTCGAGTTTGCCGTTCACAGTCATCGGCAGCGCCTCGATCGCCAGCACTGCCGACGGCACCATGTACGGCGGCAGCCGGTCGGCGAGCGCGGCGCGTGCCTGGGTGGGGTCGGCGGTTCCGGTGATGTAGCCGACGAGGCGTTTGGTGCCGGGCCGGTCCTCGCGGGCGATGACGACGGCCTGCTCCACGCCGGCCAAACTGGTTAAGACTGAGCGGATTTCGCCGAGTTCGATGCGGTAGCCGCGAATCTTGACCTGCTCATCCGCGCGGCCCAGGTAGTCGAGCTGTCCATCGGGACGCCACCGCACCAGGTCCCCGGTGCGATACATCCTTTGGCCAGGGGAGCCGGCCCCAACGAACGGGCAGGCCATGAATCGCGACGCGGTCAAACCTCCGCGGTTTACGTACCCGCAGCCCACCCCGCGGCCGGCCAGATACAACTCGCCGACCACACCGACCGGTACCGGGCGCAACCATTCATCGAGCACAAAGAACGCCGCCCCCGGCACCGGCGAGCCGATCGGCGGGACACCGGAACCCGGTGCGAGCGGGACACTTTTGGATGCCCACATCGTCGTCTCGGTCGGGCCGTAGACGTTGACCATCACCCGTCCGCGCGCCCAGCGATCCACCACCTCGGCCGGGCAGGGTTCAGCGCCGATCACCAGCGCCGTCGACTCCAACCCCTGCCGGGAGAGCACCCCGACCGCCGAGGGGGTCTGGGTGAGAACGGTTACCTGTTCAGCGACCAGCAGGGCGTGGAGGTCTTCGGCTGAGCCGGCCACCGCCTCGTGCACCACCACCAACCGGCCGCCGTGTAGCAGCGCGCCCCAGATTTCCCACACCGAGAAGTCGAACGCATACGAATGACACTGTGTCCACACTTGTTCCGGTGACAGTGCCAGGCCCACATCCAGCGAATCGAACAGTTGGGTGACGTTGTGGTGAGTGACCGCAACACCTTTGGGGAGTCCGGTGGTGCCCGAGGTGTAGATGATGTGGGCGATGTCGTCGGGTGACGGCGCGGTCGGCGCGGTGGCGGGCTGGGTGTCGATGCGGTGGTCGTCGACATCGATGACCCACAAGTCGCAGTCCTGCAACCGTGACCGCAGCTCCGCGGAGGTGATCGCGGCGATCGGTGCGGCGTCGGTCACCATGAACTCGATCCGAGCCGACGGATGGGCAGGATCGATCGGCAGATACGCCGCCCCGGTCTTGAGTACCGCCAAGATCGCGATGATCGCTTCGGCCGACCGCGAAAACAGCAGCGCCACAAACTCTCCGGGACCCGCGCCTTCAGAAACCAGCAGGTGCGCCAACCGGTTGGCGGCCGCGTCAACCTCGTGGTAGGTCATCGACCGGCCCTCGAAGGTCACCGCCACCGCCTCCGGGGCGCGAGCCACCTGTGCGGCCCACAGCGCAGGAACAGATGTCCGGGTCGCCGGCCGGGTCAGGGCGGCACCGTTGCCGATTACATGGAGGTGGGCGTGCTCGTCGGCATCCAACAGCTGTATCGAGGAAAGCCGTTGTGCCCCATCGGTCGTCATCGCTACTAGCACTCGCTGCCAGCGTCCGATCAGTGCCTCAATAGTGGTCGCGTCGAACACATCGGTCCGGTATTCCACCGTCCCCGAGATCCCGCCGGGCTCACCGCCCGCGGTGAAGCATTCGGTCAACGAAAACGCCAAATCCATTCTCGCGGTGCGGGTATCGATCGGCAGCGTGACGGCCTGCACATCGCCCAAAGTCAACTCGGCGGGCTCGGCGTTCTGCCAACCCAACATCACCTGCACGAGCGGGTGATGGGTCAGACTTCGGGTGGGGTTGAGCCGTTCGACGAGCATTTCGAAGGGCACGTCTTGGTGTTCGTAGGCGGCCAGGCTGCTGGCCCGGACCTGAGCCAGTAACTCCGCGACAGTGGGATCCCCGGCCGCATCCACGCGCAGTACCAGGGTGTTGACGAAAAAGCCGACCAACTCTTCGAGTGCGGGGTCGCGGCGCCCGGCGATCGGGAAGCCCACGGCCACATAGGAAGTCGCGCTAACGGCCGACAGCAGTACCGCCAGGGCGGCCTGGACCACCATGAAGCTGGTCGCATTGTGCTCGCGCGCCACCTCGCGCACCCGCTGCTGCAACTCGGCCGGCCACTGGATGGCCACGCTGGCCCCACGTTGATCGGCAACTGGCGGGTAAGGCCGATCGGTGGGCAGCGGCAAGACCTCAGGCATTCCGGACAGCGCGTCTTCCCAGTAGGTCAATTGGGACGCGATGGGGCTGTCGGGATCGTCCAGGTCACCGAACTGCGCGTGCTGCCACAGCGTGTAATCGGCGTACTGCACCGGCAATTCGGCCCAACTCGCTGCTTGTCCCATACACCGGGCGGCATACGCCTCGCCCAGATTGCGCACCAGCGGGGCGATCGACCAGCCGTCGGCGGCGATGTGGTGCACCACGCCCACCAGCACATGCGCATCATCGCCGACGTGGAAAAGGGTGGCCCACAAGGGAATCTCGCAGGTCAGATCGAAGGTGTGGCGCGCCGCCGCGTCGATGGCTTCGTTCAGCCGGGTTGCGGTCCATCCGTTGGAATCGATTACCTGCCAGCCAAACTCGGCCCGATCGGCAGCCACCACCATTTGCCGCGGTGCGTCCTCAACCGCTGGGAACACCGTCCGCAGGCTCTCATGACGGGTGATCACATCGGCCAGCGCGGCAGCCAGTGCGTCGACATCAAGGTGGCCGGACAGCCGCAACGCCACCGCGATGTTGTACATCGGGGACGGTCCCTGCAACTGGTCCAGGAACCACAACCGGGATTGGGCGAACGACAACGGGACCGCCGCCGGCCGCTCCCCGGCAGTCAACGGTTCCAGCCTTCCCCGGCTGGTACCGATCCGTGGCGCCAGCTGGGCGATCGTTGGGGCCTCGAACAATGCCCGCACCGAAAGACCGGCGTCCAGGCCGGTATTGATCGCGGCGATCACCCGCATCGCCGACAGTGAATCCCCGCCCAGATCGAAGAACGAGTCCTCGACCCCCACCCGCTGCACACCCAGGACCTGGGCGTAGATCCCGGCCAGAATCTCCTCGACGGCGGTGGCCGGTGCGCGGTAGTGATCGGCGTCGCGGTAGTCCGGTGCCGGTAGGGCGCGGGTGTCGAGTTTGCCGTTGATCGTCAACGGCAAGGCGTCGATCACCAATACCGCGGCCGGCACCAGGTATGGCGGGAGCTGCTCGGCGAGCTGGGTACGCACGACGGCCGGGTCGGCGGTCCCGATGATGTAGCCGACCAGACGTTTGGCGCCGGGGTGGTCCTCGCGGGCGATTACCGCCGCCTCGTCGACCCCGTCCAAACCGGCTAGTGCAGCGCGTATTTCGCCGAGTTCGATACGGTAGCCGCGAATCTTGACCTGGTCATCGGCGCGCCCGACGTAGTCCAGCTGCCCATCGGCACCCCAGCGCACCAGGTCGCCGGTGCGATACATCCGCGCGCCGGGTCCGCCGAACGGGCAGGCCACGAACCGCGATGCCGTCAAAGGGGATCTACCGACATACCCGCATCCCACGCCGGGGCCGGCCACGTACAGCTCGCCGACCACCCCTGCGGGCGCCGGGCGCAGCCAGTCGTCGAGCACGAACAGGGCCGCGGTCGATACCGGCGCACCGATCGGAACCGCTGCCCCCGCTGTCAGGGGTGCGCTCATCGTCGCGTAGATCGTGGTTTCGGTGGGGCCGTACGCGTTGATCATCACGCGTCCGGGCGCCCACCGATCGACCACCTCGGCGGGGCACGCCTCGCCGCCGATCAGCAACGACGCCGATCCCAAACCGTCCGGGGACAATGCCGCCACGGACGACGGGGTCTGGGTGAGCACGGTGACGTGTTCGCTGACCAGCAGCGCGTGGAAGTCCTCGGGCGAGGCCGTCACCGACTCCGGGACCACCACCAGCCGCCCGCCGTGCAGCAGGGCAGCCCAGATCTCCCACACCGAGAAGTCGAACGCATAGGAGTGGCACTGGGTCCACACCTGTCCCGGTGGTAGGCCGTCATCCGGTGAGTCGAGCAGCTGGGTGATGTTGTGGTGGGTGATGGCCACGCCCTTGGGCACGCCCGTGGTGCCCGAGGTGTAGATGATGTGGGCGATGTCGCCGGCCGCCGGTGCCGACAACGCGGTGCTGGGCTGGGTGGACAGGCGAGGGTCGTTGACGTCGACGACGATCACGTGCTGCCCGTCCAGCCGGTCGGATAGTCCGCTGGTAGTCAGCGCGGCGATCGGCTCCGCATCGGCGAGCATGAACTCAATCCGGGCCGCGGGTTGGGCCGGGTCGATCGGTACGTAGGCCGCCCCGGTTTTCGATACCGCCAAAATCGCGATGACGGCCTCGGCCGAACGCGAAAACAGCAGCGCCACAGACTGTCCCGGGCCCGCCCCCGCGCCGGCGAGCAGGTGGGCTAAGCGGTTGGCGGCCTCGTCGAGTTCGCGGTAGGTCGTGGAGCGGCCTTCGAAGGTCACCGCCACCGCATCGGGGGTGCGCGCGACTTGCCCGGCGAACAAGGCCGGAACCGACACCGGCGTGGGTGTGGGCGCGGTGAGCACCGCCCGGTTACCGATCGCATCGAGGTGGGCCTGCTCGGCGGCGTCGAGTAGTAGCACCGACGACAACGACCGTGTCGGGTCGGTGGTCATCGCCACCAATATCTGCTGTAACCGCTCGGCTAAATCCGCGACGCCGAAATTCGACAATGGTTTCCCGGCCCCGGCAGTAGTGAGGAATTGTTCCTCACCTGTCCCGACGAAGAAGAATCCGAAGTGAGCGACCGGGCCGAAAGTCGTATACGTGGTCGTGGCGAGAACATCCGCCAGGTTCAGGGTCATTCTGTTCGGGATGAAATTAATGATGACCCGATTTGTCGCCTGCCTAGCGCCATCCAACGTGTGCACCGGAAACCGCTGGTGTCGCAGCGCTTCTCGGGATCGCCTATCCACATGCCGACAAAAATCGGCAACCGTCGCCCCCGGCGGGGCCTGCAATACCAGCGGTACCACCCCGGCGACCATCCCGGGAAGCAACTTCGACCCCGGATCCACTCGCCTGCTGACCGGGAAATCGAACACCACCTCCGAACCCTCAGTGCACCCGCGCACCAAAAGGGCGCACGCCGCCGTGAGGAGCGACGATCGGCGCACACCCAACGCTTTGGACAACGCCTTGATCCGGCCAACGATGGACGGGTCCAGTTGAACCGGCGCGGTCGGCGCAGACGCATCCTGCCGGCCTGCGGCCTGCGGCAATGGATAGTCCGGGCCGCTTTCCGACGGAAGGTTCTTGCTCCAGTAGGCCTGATCTTCCAGATAATCGGTCGACGCCTCGTACTCCAACTCCCCGCCAACCAGATCCTGCACCGAGCCGAAGTAAGCAGCAGAGAGCGGCGTGCCAGAAGCCATTGCCGAATAGATCGCCGCAATCCGACGGCCAACCAGCGCAATGCCCAATCCGTCCAGGACAATGTGGTGACAGCAGGTGAACCAGTAGTACTCAGCAGGCGCCGTGCGAAATAACGCAAATTTGAACAACTGGCCAGTAAGCGGCATCAGTGTGTGTTGAATCGATGAGGCTATCTCTCGGGCTTCCCGCTCCGGATCCGGTGAGCCGCTCACATCATAGAAAGCCAACTCGAAATCCGGGTAATCCATCACCCTTTGGAAAACCTGGCCGTTCACCTCGAAGAAAACAGACCGACACGGCTCGGCCTCATACAACGCTTTGCTGATCGCCAGCTCAAGCAAATCAGGATCCAGCGCACCCTCGATCCTGGCGAAAAGACCAAGCTGCCACTCCACCCCCGAGTGACCCGTTTCCTGCGCGAGCCAAATATCTAATTGTCGGCGCGTCAGCGGAAGGGCGCGGGCGTCAAGTTCCATCCGGTCGCCCTTACCCAGAAGGCTTACGTAATAAGGGCCTTATCCGGCGCTGGATTCCACAGTTTTGATGGCCGCATATCGGCGCAATATCTTGTGGCGCAGCCCAAATTCGCGGCGCGGGTCGCGTCACTGCGAGCCGCCCGCCCGCTCGCAGTGACGTCGGCGGGAGTCCACCCCAGGCGGTGCTGCTGGTCGTCGTTGACCCTGATGAAAATATTTTTGTCGTCGTCGACGGATTTTTACTCACCGGTTCTCCCCACACGTCTACTCGACATGAGTGGAACAAACCCTAGTGGACTCAAACAGGCTCCGACAGGGTTTCGGCAAAGTTTCTGATGTTAGCTGAGTGACATCTGTGATTTTTCGCGCAGTCGGATCCGCACTGCGAAACTGCTTGAGCAGCAACCAATCCGGTCTCCTGGCCATTCCGAGCCAAGCGCCCTGCGACATTACGGTTCAGGCTACCGGCTGTAGGGCCGGGCCGCCACCCGACTGCGTGGTCGCGCCCCAACGGGAGAGCGGGCTCAGCGCGCCTGGCCCTGGGTGGCCAAGAAGCCCGCGACGCCGCGGACAAGGGCGTCAGCGTATTTCTGCCGGCCATCCGGGGACTCCATCAGCGCCGAATCCACCGGATTCTTCATGTTGCCGCATTCGACCAGAATCGCGGGGTACTGCGCCAGGTTGAGACCGGTCAGGTCCGAGCGCCCGTACAGCCCGTTTTGGCCGATGTAGGTGGCCGGCGGGATGCCGGAAGCCTGCATCTGATCGCGCATGATCCGCGCGTACTGCACCGACGGTCCGGCCTGCACCTGGTTCAGTGGTGGGGCCGAATAGTTGACGTGGAATCCCCGGCCGGACGCCGGGCCGCCATCGGCGTGGATGCTCAGGATCGCGTTGGGCCGCAACGAATTGGCCACATTGGCGCGCTCATCGATACACGGTCCCAGGGCGGAATCGTTGCCCCGGGACAGCGCGGTTCTGACTCCCAGCGCGTTCAGTGCGGCGCGAACCCGCAGCGCGGTGTCCCAGGTGAACGTGTGTTCCTGGTAACCGCTGTTGCTTGCGGTTCCGCTGGTCTGGCAGTCCTTGGTGCCGCCTCGGCCGGTGGTCACCTGCCGGCCGATGGAAGCGTCATTGGCGCCGTTGTGGCCGGGGTCGATGAAAACGACCATGCCGGCGATATTGGAGGGGACCGCGTTTGCGCTCGGAGTGATCGCTGTCGACGCAGCAATCGCCGCGCCGACCGCCAATTTGATTCCGACACGCCTGCTCACTCGTAGATCCACGGCGCAAAGGTAGCGCCGCGCGGTCTACGCTGGGTGTTTCGAATCGCCCGACACCCACAGGCGACACCAACTCGAGACCAAGATGCGAGGGGATTGTCATGCAACCCGGAGGCGATATGTCCGCGCTGCTCGCCCAGGCGCAGCAGATGCAGCAAAAGCTGATGGAAGCTCAGCATCAGCTCGCAAACGCCGAGGTGCGTGGTCAAGCCGGTGGAGGCCTGGTCGAGGTCGTCGTCAAAGGCAGCGGCGAGGTGGTCGCGGTGAAGATCGATCCACAGGTCGTCGACCCCACCGACATCGAGACCTTGCAGGACTTGATCGTCGGCGCCATGGTCGACGCTTCCAAGCAAGTCACCACAATGGCACAGCAGCAGTTGGGGTCGCTGACCGCCGGCTTGGGCGCCCCGCCGGCCCCACCGGCCCCCCCCAACTGAAATGCCCGGGCTCTGACTTACCTACCGACATGTTTGAGGGACCGGTCCAGGATCTGATCGACGAGCTCGGCAAGCTGCCGGGTATCGGGCCAAAGAGCGCGCAGCGCATCGCCTTTCACTTGTTGTCGGTCGAACCGCCGGACATCGACCGCCTCACCGCGGTACTGGCGAAGGTGCGCGACGGCGTCCGCTTCTGCGCGGTGTGCGGCAACGTTTCCGACGACGAGCGTTGCCGAATCTGCGGCGACCCGCGCCGGGACGGCTCGCAGGTATGTGTCGTCGAGGAACCCAAAGACGTCCAGGCCGTCGAGCGCACCCGCGAATTCCGCGGCCGCTACCACGTCCTGGGCGGCGCGCTTGATCCGCTGTCCGGCGTGGGTCCCGAGCAGCTGCGGATCCGCGAGTTGCTGAGCCGCATCGGCGAGCGGGTCGACGGGGTGGACATCAGCGAGGTGATCATCGCGACCGACCCCAACACCGAGGGCGAGGCGACGGCTACCTACCTGGTCCGGGTGCTGCGTGACATTCCCGGCCTGACCGTGACGCGGATCGCGTCCGGGCTGCCGATGGGCGGTGACTTGGAGTTCGCCGATGAGCTGACGCTGGGGCGCGCGCTTACCGGCCGCCGGGCCATGGTCTGACGCTGCTCATGCTTTGCTCAACTGGAATGACCTGGTAAAGGTCTTGCCCGGCTCTCCGCCACACGCGTCCGACGTCGCCGTCGTCTGGCCTTCGCCGGCAAGCGTCACGGCATCGAAGCTGTAGTTGACGGTCACCGGGGCCGAGGCGCCGTTCGGGCACGGCGCCGGGGCCATGCCGCTGTGAGTCCATCGTCCATTGGCGAGGTCGAATTCCCAACTGATGACGAACGTCCCGCCATCTTGCGAGGTCGCCAGGGTGCAGTCCGAGCCGCACGGGACGAAAAGCCAGGCGGTCGACTTGCTGTCCGGGTAGAGCACGTTGTACCGGCCGCTCGGGACTTCCGGGGCGGCGTGCGCCGGTGTCGACGATGTGATGATCGCGGCCGCGCCGAGCAGGGCGGCGGCCGCCAGTCTCCGGCTGGTCTTCGCCATCTCGGCCGGCACGGCTAGCGCACCGCCAGGCGCTCGCGGCGCAGCAGGTCCACCTCGGGTAGCTGCAGCGGCGCCAGCTCACCCACCACCTTGCTCAGCAGCAGGTCGGCCAGCTCCGGGTTGCGGGCCAGACACGGTCCATGCAGGTAGGTCGCGACGACGCTGCCCTGAAGCACGCCGTCAAGGCCGTCACCGACCCGATTGCCCGCGCCCTTGACGACGGTGCCCAACGGTGAAGCGGCGGGGCCCAGCACGGTGCCGCCGCGGTGGTTTTCAAAGCCGGTGAGCTGCTGGGTCAACCCGGCCAGCAGCGGCTTGCTCACCAGCTCGCCGATGGTGCGTCCGGTCTGCGGGGAGGTCGTCGCATCCAACATGCCCACGCCGTCGACGCGTTCCCCCGTCGACGTCTCGTACCAGTGCCCGAGCACCTGGACAGCCGCACAGATCGCCAGCACCGGTGCACCACGCTCCGCGGCGCGCTGCAGGCCTGGGTACCGCAGCAGATGCCGGGTGGCCAGCCGCTGTGCGTAATCCTCGGCCCCGCCCAGGGTGTACAGGTCCAGGGACGCCGGCACGGGATCGTCCAGCGTGATCTCCACGATCTCGGCGGCGATGTCCCGCAGCCGTAGCCGTTGGCGCAGCACTACCGCGTTGCCGCCGTCACCGTAGGTGCCCATCACGTCGGGCAACACCAGCCCGATCCGTACTTTTGAGTCAGTCATGCCGCGCCAGCTTCCGCTGCAGCTGCAGGAAGGCGGTGTAGTTGGCGACGACCTCGACTTGCCCCGGCGGGCAGGACGCGATGGCCGCCAGGGTGTCGTGCACCAGGGTGTGCTCGACGCCCGCGTATCCCAGGCGCACCGCCAGGTCGGTGCCGCGCTCCCCGGCCGCCACGACGGCCGTTTCTTCGCGCTGCTGCTCCTCGCCGGACTCGCCTCGCGACGCACGAGGCTCACCAGCGAGATGCTCGAAGCGCACGTCCCACAGCCACGACAGGTCCTCGCCGTCGGGCACCTGCCCGTTGACCGAGATCACCACCCCGGCCGCGTGCTTGTCGACCATCGACAGTGCTTCCTGCCAGCCGGCCGGGTTCTTGGCCAGCAGAATCCGCGCGTCATGCCGGCCGATCCGCACGGTCCGGTAGCGCCCCGCGACCTCGTCCACCCCGGACACCGCCGTGGCAGCTGAAGCGGGATCGGCGCCCAGCGCGACGGCGGCCGCGACGGCCTGGGCGGCATTACCGCGGTTCACCGTGCCGGGCAGCGCCAGCCGCATCGGCAGAGCCAGCCCGTCGGGGCCGTACAGCGTCTCTTCGTCGAACCACCACTGCGGGCTGGGCCGCTTGAAGTCGGCGCCGGTGCTGTACCAGTGGCCCTTGTCGCGGACGATCACCTCGCCGCTGCGTGGGCAGCTGACCGAGTCGTTCGTCCACGCGCCGCCGGCGGCCACCCACACCACGTTCGGGCTGTCGTAGGCGGCCGAAGTCATCAGCACGTCGTCGCAGTTGGCGACGACCACCGCGTTGGGATGGCGGGCCAGTCCGGCCCGCAGCGTGCGTTCGATCACGTTGATCTCGCCGACCCGGTCCAGCTGATCGCGGGACAGGTTGAGCAGCACGACGACGCTGGGGTCGACGGCATCGGAAACATGCGGCACGTGCATCTCGTCGACTTCCAAGGCGGCCAGCCGGGCGCCGCGGTCGGCGGCCAGGGCTGCCACCAGGCCGGCGTCCATATTGGCGCCTTCGGCGTTGGTGGCCACCGATCCGAGCGTGCCTAACGCGGCGGCGGTCATCCGGGTGGTCGTGGACTTGCCGTTGGTGCCGGTGACGACGACCGTGCGCCGCCCGGCACCGAGCTGGCGCAGGATCGAGCGGTCCAGCGTCATCGCGACCAGGCCGCCGATCATCGCCCCGGCTCCGCGCCCGGTGACCCGCGATGCCCACCGCGCGCTCGCTCCCGCGGCGAGGGCCAGGCGGGCGCGGGTGGTGGTCACCCGTAAAGGTTAAGGGCGGTCGCAAGCGCGGCGTTTCCGCTGTCGCGAGTTAACTGCCGACACGGCCGCGCAGCGACCGGATGATGTCGGTCCGACGTGCGATTCTCAGTCCATGAGCCCCATTAATCGGACGCACTGGGGCCGGCCGGCGACCGATCCGGACGCAGGTTGGGCCGTTGTCGACGTCGAAACCTCGGGTTTCCGGCCCGGTCAGGCCCGGGTCATCAGCGTGGCGGCGCTCGGACTGGACGCCGACGGCCGCGTCGAGCAATCCGTGGTCAGCCTGCTCAACCCCGGGGTGGACCCGGGACCCACCCACGTGCACGGGCTGACTGCCGCCATGCTCGAGGACCAGCCGCAGTTCGGCGACATCATCGGCGACGTGGTCGAGGTGTTGCGCGGCCGCACACTGGTGGCGCACAACGTCGCGTTCGACTACGCGTTCCTGGCCGCGGAGGCCGAGCTCACCTGCACCGAACTTCCCGTCGACAGCGTTATGTGCACGGTCGAGCTGGCCCGGCGCCTCAATCTCGGCGTCGACAATCTGCGGTTGGAGACCCTCGCCGCGCACTGGGGTGTGACCCAGGAGCGGCCGCACGACGCCTTTGACGACGCACTGGTGTTGACCGGGGTTCTCGCGGCCGCGCTCGAGCGGGCACGCGAGCGGGACATCTGGCTGCCGGTGCGTCCGGTCACCCGGCGCCGCTGGCCCAACGGCCGAGTCACTCATGACGAGCTGCGCCCGTTGAAGGCGCTGGCCTCCCGGATGCCCTGCCCGTATCTCAACCCGGGGCCGTATGTCCGCGGCAGGCCGCTGGTCCAGGGCATGCGGGTGGCGCTGGCCGCCGAGGTGAGGCGCACGCATGAGGAACTCGTCGAGCGGATCCTGCACGCCGGGTTGGCCTACACCGATGTCGTCGACCGAGAGACGTCGGTGGTGATCTGCAACGACGACGCGCCCGAGCAGGGCAAGGGCTACCAGGCCCAGCAGCTGGGGGTGCCGGTGGTGTCCGACGCGCAGTTCATGGACGGCGTCGGCACCGTCGTCGGCGGCACCAGCATGGAGGAGTTCGTCGACGCCACGGCGGTCGACGAGCAGCTCGCGCTGTTCTGATCAACCGCGGGCGGCGCGGCTAGGGGCCCCCGCGCCAGTGGTCGATGCGGTGATGGTCCGGAGTGAACCCGTGATTCACACCCCACAGCACGGCCTGAGTGCGGCTGCCGACACCGAGCTTTCGATAGATGGTGCGAATGTAAGACTTCACCGTGTTGGGGCTGAGGTAGGTCAGCCGGGCCACGTCCGCGTTGCTCTTGCCTTGGGTGATCAGCGCCAGGATCTCGGCTTCGCGGTCGCTGAGCCCTTCGCCACGTCCCGGCCAGTCCAGCCCGGGCGCGCTGCGCGCCCGCGTCGCCACCTCGCTGACGATCACTTCGCCGGAATGCACGGCCTCTAAAGCGGTGACCAATTCGCGCGCCGGCAGGGTCTTCGACAGATAGCCTCGAGCTCCGTGCTGCCGTGCGCTTTCGACGAGGTCAGGATGAAAGTTCCAGGTGTAGACCACAACTCGGCGGGCACGGGGGTTGGCAACTAGGACACCGATCTCCTCGTGATCGGATTCGGGTTGGGCGAATGAGTCGTACAACACGATGTCGACGGCATCACTGACGGGCATGGTGGAGGTCAAGTTCTGCGATCACGACGCGGTCGCGGTACGGGTCCAGCATGTTGGCCACACCCTTCACCACGACGTCGTAGTCATCGACGAGCGCAACCGTGATTGGCGCGCGAGAAGATGCCGACATGCCGAGCAGATTACCTACTTAAGGGTGTATTGGTACCCCCCCTAGGGGTGGTCGACTGAGCTCAGTGTCGGGCAACCGACCCACAATTCAGTCAGTCAACTCGAGGGAGACCCATCATGATCATTCTCGGCATCATCCTGCTGATCGCGGGATTCCTGCTCAAGATCTCCATCCTGTGGACCATCGGGATCGTCCTGGTCGTCATCGGCGCGATTCTGGCAATCCTCGGTAACGCCGGGCGTGCTGTCGGCGGCCGCCGGCACTACTTCTGACCGGCCCGCGAATACCCACGCCCTGGGGCGACCGTATGTCGCATTCATGGAATCGCGTTGGCATCCCCGAAGCCCCGGCTATTCGACACGTGTATGAGAGGAGGATGAAATGCCCGTTTGGGAATGGTTTTTCATAGCGGCCGGCGTTGTTGTCGTAGTCACCGCGGTGCTCTTGGCGGCAAGTTTCGTGAGCCGTCGCAACAAAACACAGCGGCTAAAGGAGCACTACGGCCGCGAGTACGAACGTCTAGTTTCCCAGGCCGGGGACCAAAAGGCGGCGGAAGCGGAACTTACCGCCCGAGAACGCAAGCGAGAAAAGCTCGACGTCATCCCGTTGACGCCATCGGCTTTATCGGACTTCACGACTCGCTGGAATCAGGTGCAGACCGCGTTCGTCGACAACCCGTCAACCGCCGTCGGCGTCGCAGATCGTCTGGTGACCGAGGTGATGCGCGAACGGGGCTACCCCGTCGACGACTTCGAACAGCGGGCGGCTGACATCTCGGTGGATCACCCGCAGATTGTCGAGAACTACCGCACCGCGCACGACATCCATGTGTCCCAGCAGCACGGTGATGTCGACACCGAGCAGCAGCGAGAGGCGTTTGTGCACTACCGGGCGCTATTCGAGAAGTTGCTCGCAACCAAAGACAACGACACATCACAGGAGGCAAGCGCATGACTACGCACCAGCAGGAAGCACCGAGCGGTTCTTACGACGAGTCGCCGACCGCGACCACCCCACCGGTGAGCAACGAGACCGCGCCGGTGATGTCATCGCCATCGAGCGAACCGTCAGCACCGTCTGCCGAACCGTCACCAGGCGTTGACGCTCCGCGAGCGGCTGCGCAACAACAGTCGAGCGCCGAACACGAATCATCAACAGCGCAGCTGCTATTCGCCGACGACGACCTTGCGGAAATGCGCGGCCGGTGGGCCGCCGTGCAGGCCGCCTTTGTCGATGACCCCAAGGATTGCGTCCAAAAGGCCGATGTCTTGGTGTCCGACCTGGTCGATCAGCTCACGACGGGCTTCGCCCACGCGCGTTCGCATCTGGAAGAGCACTGGGGTCGCGGCGAAGAAGCGTCCACCGAAGACCTGCGCGTCGCCCTGATGCACTACCGCGAATTCTTCGAGCGGTTGCTCGCGGTGTAAGACGCGGGTCGCGTGCCAGGCTCGGATTTGCAAGCCGACGAGCAGCTCGCGCTGTTCTGATCAGCCGCGGGCGGCGCGGTTGACCGCCGACACCACGGCACGCAGGGATGCGGTGGTGATCGACGGGGCGGTGCCGACTCCCCACACCGTGCGGCCGCCCACCGAAGCCTCCACGTACGCCGCGGCCTGGGCGTCGTCACCGGCACTCATCGCGTGCTCGGAGTAATCCAGGACGGCAACGTCGAACCCGACACCGCCGAGCGCATCGACGAAGGCGGCCAACGGGCCGTTTCCGACGCCGCTGATCTCGGTCTCGGTTCCGTTGATCTTCACGGTCGCGGTGATCCTGGTGGTCCCGCCGTCTTCCTCCGAGGCATCGACCCGCTGCTTGATGCGCTCCAGCGGCAGGATCGGCGCCAGGTACTCTTCAGAGAATGCCTCCCACATCTCCTTGGGCGAGACCTCACCGCCCTCGCCGTCGGCCATCTTCTGGATTACTTGGGAGAACTCGATCTGCAGCCGTCGCGGCAGGGCCAGGCCGTGGTCGGCCTTCATGATGTAGGCCACCCCGCCCTTGCCGGACTGTGAGTTGACCCGGATCACCGCCTCGTAGGTGCGCCCGACGTCCTTCGGGTCGATCGGCAGATACGGCACCTGCCAGAGCATGTCCTCGACATCGGTGTCCGCGGCGTCGGCGTCGGCCTTCATCTGGTCCAGGCCCTTGTTGATGGCGTCCTGGTGGCTGCCGGAGAACGCGGTGTAGACCAGGTCGCCGCCGTAGGGGTGCCGTTCATGCACGGGCAGCTGATTGCAGTACTCCACCGTCCGGCGGATCTCGTCGATGTTGGAGAAGTCGATCTGCGGGTCCACGCCGCGGGAGAACAGGTTCAGCCCCAGGGTCACCAGACACACGTTTCCAGTGCGCTCCCCGTTGCCGAACAGGCAGCCCTCGATCCGGTCGGCGCCCGCCTGATAACCCAATTCGGCTGCGGCGACGGCGGTTCCGCGATCGTTGTGCGGATGCAGGCTCAGGATCACCGACTCCCGGTTGGCCAGGTTGCGGCTCATCCACTCGATCGAGTCGGCGTAGACGTTGGGGGTGGCCATCTCCACCGTGGCGGGCAGATTGAAGATGATCGGATTATCCGGTGTCGGCGCAATGATTTCGCCGACCGCGTCGCACACCTGCTTGGCGTACTCGAGCTCCGTCCCCGTGTATGACTCCGGCGAATACTCGAATCGCCATTGCGTGCCCGGGTATTTGGCGGCCTCCTCGACGCACTTGCGCGCGCCCTCGGTCGCGATGGCCTGCACCGCGGCCAGGTCAGCGCGAAATACCACGCGGCGCTGCAGGATTGACGTCGAGTTGTAGAAGTGCACGATCGCCCGCGACGCGCCCACACACGCCTCGAAGGTGCGCTCGATCAGCTCCGGTCGGCATTGCGTCAGCACCTGGATGGTGACGTCATCGGGTATGGCGCCGTCGGTGATGATCTCGCGAACGAAGTCGAAGTCGGTCTGACTGGCCGACGGGAATCCGACTTCAATCTCCTTGTAGCCCATGCCAACTAGCAGGTCGAACATACGCCGCTTGCGGGCCGGGCTCATCGGGTCGATCAGTGCCTGGTTACCGTCGCGCAGATCCACCGCGCACCACAAGGGGGCGCTGTCGATGACGCGGTCCGGCCAGTTGCGGTCGGCGAGCTTGATCGGCTCGACTTCCTCGGCGAAGGGCCGGTACCGGTTGACCGGCATCGACGAGCCGCGCTGTGGATTCCACGCGGGCTGCTCGGGACGGGGTGGGCCCGCGGGCTTGGTGACGGTGCGGGCGGAGGTGTATGCGTCGGGGTGGTCAGGCTCAGAAAAGTTGGTCACGATCATTGCTCCGGGGATGTCAGAAGGGACTTCAGACCGGCGCATCGCGAACCCCCGCGACGGGAGGCCAGTCTGGATCAGACCCCGTCGCGGCGTCCGAGGAGGAGCACCCGCTGCACGCTCTGAACTCTACCGCGATCAGCTTGATCACCAAAACCGCACCAAAGCCCTCACCTGGCATCGAGCGTGCTCAGTGTCCTGGGCCACAGGCCAGCATCGCGACGTTAATTGAGATGCGCCGGCACCGTATCCTGTTGTGAACTTAAAGCACGTCTGTGGGGCCGGAAGGGCAGGCAACGAAACAGTGGCGCTCGTCGTACAGAAGTACGGCGGATCCTCGGTGGCCGACGCCGATCGGATCCGTCGTGTCGCGGAACGCATCGTCGAGACCAAAAAGCAGGGCAACGACGTCGTTGTGGTGGTCTCGGCGATGGGCGACACCACCGATGACCTGCTGGATCTGGCTCAGCAGGTATGCCCGGTGCCGCCGGCCCGCGAACTGGACATGCTGCTGACGGCCGGTGAGCGCATCTCCAACGCGCTGGTGGCCATGGCGGTCGAATCGCTCGGTGCCCGGGCCCGGTCGTTCACCGGCTCGCAAGCCGGTGTCATCACCACCGGCACCCACGGCAACGCGAAGATCATCGACGTCACGCCGACCCGGTTGCGGTCCGCTCTCGACGAGGGCGACGTCGTATTGGTCGCCGGCTTCCAGGGCGTCAGCCAGGACAGCCGGGATGTGACCACGCTGGGCCGCGGCGGCTCGGACACCACGGCCGTCGCCCTGGCCGCGGCACTGGGCGCCGACGTCTGCGAGATCTACACCGACGTGGACGGCATCTTCAGCGCGGACCCGCGAATCGTGCGCACCGCCCGCAAGCTCGACACCGTCACCTTCGAGGAAATGCTCGAGCTGGCGGCCTGCGGAGCCAAGGTGCTGATGCTGCGTTGCGTGGAATACGCCCGCCGCTACAACTTGCCGGTGCACGTCCGGTCGTCGTACTCGGACAAACTAGGCACTGTCATCGTCGGATCGATCAAGGACATATCTATGGAAAGCCCCCTGCTGACCGGAGTCGCGCACGACCGCAGCGAAGCCAAGGTGACCGTCGTCGGGATTCCGGACATCCCCGGGTATGCGGCCCGGGTCTTCCGCGCGATCGCCGAGGCCGACGTGAACATCGACATGGTGCTGCAGAACGTCTCCAAGATCGAGGACGGCAAGACCGACATCACCTTCACTTGCTCGCGCGACAGCGGGCCCACCGCGGTCGCCAAGCTGGACTCCCTCAAGGACGAGATCGGCTTCGCCCAGCTGCTCTACGACGACCACATCGGCAAGGTGTCGCTGATCGGTGCGGGCATGCGCAGCCATCCCGGGGTCACGGCCACCTTCTGTGAGGCGCTGGCCGCCGTCGGCGTCAACATCGAGCTGATCTCGACCTCCGAGATCCGGATCTCGGTGCTGTGTCGCGACACCGAACTAGATAAGGCCGTCGTGGCGTTGCACGAGGCGTTCGGCCTCGGCGGCGAGGAAGAGGCCACTGTGTATGCGGGGACGGGTCGGTAAATGGTTGCAATAGGGGTAGTCGGGGCCACCGGTCAGGTGGGCCAGGTGATGCGCAAGCTGCTCGACGAGCGCGACTTCCCGGCGACCAGCGTGCGATTCTTTGCGTCCGCCCGCTCGCAGGGTCGCAAGCTGACGTTCCGCGGCCAGGAGATCGAGGTCGAAGACGCCGCGACGGCGGACCCGACCGGCCTGGACATCGCGGTGTTCTCGGCCGGCAAGACGATGTCGCTGGTGCAGGCGCCGCGGTTCGCGGCGGCCGGGGTGACGGTGATCGACAACTCGTCGGCCTGGCGCAAGGACCCCGAGGTGCCGTTGGTGGTCTCGGAAGTCAACTTCGAAAGAGATGTCGCCAATCGGGCTCGGTCCCTCAAGAAGGGCATCATCGCCAACCCGAACTGCACGACGATGGCCGCGATGCCGGTGCTCAAGCCGCTGCACGACGAAGCCCAATTGGTGCGCCTGGTGATTTCGAGCTACCAAGCCGTGTCCGGTAGTGGTTTGGCCGGTGTCGAGGAGTTGGCGACGCAGGCTCGGGCGGTGGTCGGTGAGGCCGAGCAGCTGGTGCATGACGGCAGCGCGCTGGAGTTTCCGGCGCCCAAGACCTACGTCGCGCCCATCGCCTTCAACGTGGTGCCGCTGGCCGGGTCGCTGGTGGACGACGGATCCGGGGAAACCGACGAGGACCAGAAGCTGCGCTCCGAGAGCCGCAAGATTCTCGGCATTCCCGATTTGCTGGTCAGCGGGACCTGTGTCCGGGTTCCGGTGTTCACCGGGCACTCGCTGTCGATCAACGCCGAGTTCGCCCGGCCGATCTCCCCGGAACGGGCGCGGGAGTTGCTCGGCGCGGCGCCCGGCGTGAAAGTTGTCGACGTGCCGACCGCATTGGCCGCGGCCGGAGTCGACGAATCGTTGGTCGGCCGGATCCGGCAGGACGAAGGTGTGCCGGATGGGCGCGGCCTGGTGCTGTTCGTCTCGGGGGATAACCTGCGAAAGGGCGCGGCGCTCAACACGATTCAGATCGCCGAGCTGCTGGCCGCGGAACTCTGAGTAGCCGGGGTGAGATCCGCTCACGCCCGACTGGGTGCGCGGTGCTTGCTGTTAGTGTGTTTGGTTGTCTCGCAATCTGTTTGGGTTGCTCGCGCCGATCCGCCCGCGCCCGCCCCGCAGCCGATCGTGGCGCCGCTGGCGCCGGGTCAGGTGTTACGGATCGGTCCTATGGCTGGAACCGGTACTCCCACAGTGGATTACGGCATCGGCGCCACTGATCTCTGCGAATTCCTGGAGTTCCCCACCGAACTGTTACAGGTCTGCGGCGATAGCTTCGCCGGTCAGGGCGTGGGCTTCGGCGGCTGGTACTCGCCGGTCGCGTTGCACGTGGACACCGCGTCGGTCGATGATCCCGCCGGGGTGCGCTACACCGGGGTCACCGGGGTCAGCAAACCGCTGCTGGCCGATCCCACGCCCTCGGGAGACTCGCAACTGCCTGCCGGGGTGGTGCAGATCAACCGGCGCAACTACTTGATGGTGACAACGACGAAAGACCTGAAGCCGCAGAGCTCGCGGCTGGTGAGCGCCGAAGCGGCGCACGCGGAATGGCAGACCGTTCCGGGGTCGAAGCGCGACGGCTCCTATCAAGGTGGCTCGCAGACGCAGATCAGCGGCTACTACGACCCGATCCCGACCGCCGATTCGCTGAGCGGCTGGGTGTACATCGTGGCCAACAGCTTCACCCGCAGTCAGCCGGTGGTGCTGTATCGAGCGACGCCGCAGGACTTCACCGACCGATCCCGGTGGCAGGGCTGGGCGGCCGGGCCTGGCGGCGGCTGGAACAAGACGCCGACGCCGTTGTGGCCCGACATGGTGGGCGAAATGAGCGTGAGGCAGATCGACGGCAAGACGGTGTTGTCCTATTTCAACTCCAGCAACGGCAACATGGAGGTCCGGGTGGCCAACGACCCGACGTTGTTGGGGGAGGCCTCGGTGACCACGGTGGTCCAGCACGACGAATGGCCCGAACCGGCGGAGAGCTTGCCGCCGCCGAACGACAACCGGCTCGCGCAACCGTACGGCGGGTATATCTCACCCGGCTCCACGCTCGACGAGCTGCGGATTTTCGTCAGCCAGTGGGACACCCGGGCGCGGGTGTCCGCGCCGTACCGGGTGATCCAGTTCGCGGTCAATCCGTTCAAGCCCAGCTCGGAGCCCTAATTTCGGCCTTCCGTCCGCAGAGCGTCCGCAGTAGATCCGAGCGCCTGCTCGACAAGGCCCTCGGCGGCCTTGCGGGTTCTGTCGTTGGAGTCCGGCCATAAATGGCTGTAGGTGTCCAAGGTGACCGACGCCGAGGAGTGCCCCAGGGCTCGTTGCACCGTCACCACGTCGCACCCTGCCGCGATCAGACCGGAGGCGTAGAAGTGTCGGAGGTCGTGCAGCCGGTGCTCGATGCTGATCTTGTCGCGGACCTTGCGCCACCACCGTGCGACCCTCGCCGCGTGCGCCGGAAGGCTTTGATCCCGAGCGCCCGGGAACAACCACCTGTCGGGATCGTCTCCGGGTCTGTACAGGCGGACGTGCTCAGCGAGGATCTTCACCAGGCCATCCGGGACGTACACCGTGCGCTCCGACCCATACTTCGGGCCGCGGATCTCCATCCGCCCGTCATCGGTCCACTGGACCTGTCGCTGGACCTGAATTTCCTTGCGCATGAAGTTGATGTCGGAGATCTTCAGCGCAGAGGCTTCCCCGCGGCGCAGACCGGAGAACGCACACACCGCGATGAACCCCGCGTACCAGGGCTCGATATCGTCGGTTGCGCGGATAGCTTCGCCGACCTCTTGAACGGTCGGAATGCTCATTGCTGCCGACGCCTTCCGAGCTCGTGGCAGCCTTATCCCGATGGTCACGTCCCGCGGCATGAACCGATCGCGCACCGCCGCGCGAAACACGTTGCGTACGTTCGCGAACCGTGTACGAATCGTGGTCGGTTCCAGGCCGCTGTCCTGCATCGCCTTAACCCACGCCTCGACATGTGAAGGTCGGATCTCCGCCAAGCCGATGCTGCCGAACGTCACAGAGCTCGCAGCCAGGTCCATCGAATGCATGGTTCCTGACACCCACACCTGCCGCGGCGACCACTCCCTATAAAAGCTGGCGAATGTGACCTTGCCGCGCTTCGGGTCGACATAGGTGCCGGTGGCGAACTTCGTGGTGATGTCGGTATCCAGCCACGACTGCGCATCAGCCTTACGGATGAAGCCTTTCGCATGTTCGCGGCCATAGCGTGAACGAGTTGTCACGCTTTTTCGGGATTGGTTCGCGTTTCAACGCGAGCCGTGTTCCGCCTCCAGGATGCTTCTATATCTCACTTTCCGTGTTCGCTTATATCCCAAGGAGATTCAACTCATGGCATTAACCACATCCGGCGGAGCGTCGATACTCACCCCCGAGGAAGTCGGCGCCCTCGTCATCCGCCCATTGATGGAACAGTCCGTCGCCGCGCAAGTGTCGACCGTCATTCCTACCAACTCGCACGACTTCCGCGTACCTATCGTCAGCGCTGACCCCACGGCCGCGTGGACCGCAGAAGGGGCCGAGATAACGGCTTCCGACCCGACCGTCACCGAAGTCTTGGTGACACCGAAGAAGCTAGCCGGGCTGACCGTCATCACCAACGAACTTGCGCTCGACAGCTCCCCAGCCGCGTTGCAGGTAGTCGGTGACGGTCTGGTCCGCGACCTCAAGCGAAAGCTCGACGCCGCGTACTTCGGAAACACCACCACCAACGGGCCGAGTGGGCTGCTGTCGCTGACCACGGCCGCCGTGGACGCCGGAGATGCGTGGACAAACCTGGATTGGGCCGAAGGCGCCAAGTCGGCCGCCGAGACTGTGCACACGAATCTCACCGCGTTCGTAGCATCCCCGGCAACCGCGCTCGCGCTCGCCGAACTCAAAGAGTTGACCACGGGCAGCAACAAGGCACTGCTCGGTTCGGACCCGACACAGCCGACCAGCCGGGTCATCGCCGGACTACCGCTGTACACGTCACCGGCCATCGCGGACGGCATCGTGTGGGGAATCCCGCAGCCGCACAGCATCTTCGTCATCCGACAAGACGCCACCGTCGTCACCGACACCTCGGTCTACTTCACCAGCGACCGTGTCGCCGTGCGCGCAACGCTGCGCGTCGGCTTCGGCTTCACCTTCCCCGGCGCCGTCGTCAAGGTAGCCATCAGCCCGTAACCGGACCTGGCAGCGGCGGCGTCAACCCGGACCTTCCCGCATTCGCTGGCCACCGGGCAAGAACCCGCAACGACGGGGTGATCAGACACCCCCGAGCTTGCGCCTGCGCCGCCGCTGCCACCAACACCAGAGAGGACAACACCATGCCCAACACTTGGGGCCAAGGCTCAACCCGCGGCAGCCGCCGCGCCCGAGCCACTGCGCTCGAACGCGACAACTACACCTGCCAACTCCGGCTACCAGGCTGCACCGGGCAGGCCAGCATCGCCGACCACATCATCAACCTCGCGGCCCACGGTGTGAGTCGGGCTGAAGCCATCGACCCTGACGAGTTACACGCCGTCTGCCCGCACTGCCATCAACACAAGACCAAGCACGAGACAGCGGCAGGACGCACCAAGTCCAACGCCAAACGCGCAGCCCGCAAGAAACTCCCCGCCAAGCCACACCCAGGAAACTGACATGCCGACACCCACCCCTGGGGGACACCTCCCAACAGGCCCCAACCGGCCACCGATAGGTCATAGCTTCTCGGGTTGGGCGCATGCATCGCCCCAGAATCGGGCCTTGGGATGCGTTGTCGCAGGTCGAACATGGTTGGAGGTGCTTTGAAAACGCCCATAACGCCTGGTAAAAGGCTCAGAAACGTTCTAAACGCGGCATTGCGGGACGATGCCGAGTGGTCGGAGACCGAGTTGGTTGCGCTCGACTTGATCGAGGAGTCGGCGAACCGGTTGGAGGTGCTGCGGCGGCTGTTTGATGTCGAAGCTGGCAAGGATGTGCCGTCGCGGCGGACGGTGGAGTTGGCTGCGGAGCTGAGGCAGACGGAGGGTCAGTTGGCGAAGCTGGTCGCGAGTGTGGTGCCTGATCCGGATGACATGCCCCGTAAGTCCCGCCACCACCAGAAGGCTGCGTTCACTCGGTGGCACGGTGTCTCGTCTTAGGGCTTGCGGTCGCGGTGAGGTCGGGCTCCGCGAGTATCTGCTCGAGGAAGCGGTGGCGTTCCGGGAGCTCTACGGCGGCGGCATCGAAGGCGCTTGGGCCGTGCTGTCCAAGCCCGTAGACCAGCTAGTGGGTGGTGAGGCATACATGTTCCACCGCTACGCGCTTCCTTATGATCATCCGTCGCGGATGGCCGGCGAGATCAGCGACTTGCTGGTGCTCACCGCGGATGACCGGTTGGTGCTGTACGGGGAATACGTCACCGAATCCAGCGCTGCGATATCCGACTAGGCCGCCGAGGT
Organism: uncultured Actinomycetota bacterium; assembly: GCA_963712615.1. Lineage (GTDB taxonomy): Bacteria > Actinomycetota > Actinomycetes > Mycobacteriales > Mycobacteriaceae > Mycobacterium. Next base: position 3,238,462 of record CAVQIO010000002.1, on the reverse strand, counting down.
CTGTTGGCGTCGCCCGATAACCCCCACCCGCGGCGCTGGTGCTCGGAAGCTTGCAGGATGCTCCTATCGGGCTCATAAGCGCAGCTCAAACGTGTCTTCGGGAAAATTGTCGGTGGAGAGCGCGACACTCCCATCAGGGAATGTTCAAGGAAGTGGCGCAGTGTATGCCCAGTAGTACGCATAATGAATCCAAGAACCGCACTGTTGTCGGGTCGGGGCAATCAGTCAGGAGCGCTGGAATGTCGGTATCGATAGAGCACGTAACGACTGAAGATTTGCTTGCGCGGCGGGAGTCAGTGCTGGGCCGAATTGGTCTTACATTGGACGAGTTGGCGGAACTAGCTGGTCGATACATGCTGACGGCCGAAGAATCCGAGGCATGGGATGAAGTGCGGCGGATTCACTTCCTGCTCGGAGAGTGAGCGTTCCACACCCTGACCTCGAGTTACAGGTCCAAAACTTCGCTGAGAGTGTGTCGACTCGGGTTCTGATGTGTTTAGAAGGCAGTCCTCGTCCGTTGCGTCCGCTGAGTGATGAGCCTTTCCAGGATGAGCTTGTCGCTGCGTTTCATGATGGGCGCTATACGTTCAATTACCGACAGTCGTTGCACGCGGAACGTGACGGCGATGCGATCGGGATGCTCGAACTGGATTACGCGTTGGGATTCGACCGCTTGGGTCGGCATCTCGCGGTCCAAGGATCGTCGTTCAAGTTGAAGGACAGGCGGGGTAAGAAGCCGATACTTCGGGTCGAGTATCTCAGGGATGCACGGGATGTTCCGTGTTCGCATGTCCATGTCCATGCTGAGAGCGGCTTGTTCACTGAGTTGCTGGCCGCGACCGGGCATAAGTCGGCTGCATCGGTTGCGTCGATTCACATCCCGACGGGGGGCGACAGGTTCCGTCCGTGCGTTGAGGATTTTATTCAGTTCTTGATCGTGGAATGCCGAATAGCTGCTCGGGATGGATGGCGCGAAGAGGTGGAGGCAGCGCGGGAGGAGTACCGCCGGATTCAGACGGCGGCGCCGTGAGGGATAGACCAGAGGTGGCTATTGCCGAGTTGGAGCGTCTGGGATTGTCGGTCACGGGGGAGCTGTCCGTCGAGCGTCCGAGCGCCCGTAATCGGTTCTGAGCCCGATAAACCGCGCCGTCCGCAGGGCGTCCGCAGTAGATTCTGAGTAGCCCGTTTGCCGCCAGCAGCACAAACTGGCCTGACCTGGACGAACTATCTCCGTCAACTTACGTCTGCTTTGCCCAACGCGCAGAAACGGATTCGCGGTCAATCCGTTCAAGCCCGAATAGCTATTCGATCGGCGCTTTTTACGCAGCTTGTTTGCTACGGTTGCCGAACGTCGGGGTGGGGCACATTGCCCGCCTTTGACTGGGAAGCGGGAAAGCCATGGATTTCGCGTTGCTGCCGCCGCCCCTTATGTGGGGTGGCTGCACGCGAGTGCTGCTGCGGCCGGGCAAACCGCCGCTCAGGCGTACGGAGCGGCGGCAGCCTTTGAAGCGGCATTTGCGATGACCGTGCCGCCGCCGATAATCGCGGCCAACCGGGCGCTGTTGATGGCCCTGATATCGACCAACTTCTTCGGGCAGAACACCGCCGCAATCGCGGCCACGGAAGCCGAATACCTGCAGATGTGGGTCCAAGATGCCACTGCGATGGATTGCTATGCCGCGGACTCCCTGAGCGCGAGCACCCTGACGTCGTTCAGCGAACCGTCGCCGACCACGAACTCCGCCGGGGATGCCGATCAGGCCCGGGCGGTGGCCCAGGCCGCCGGCAACACCACCAGCGCCCGTACCCAATCGGTGATGCAGCTCGCGTCGGCCCACACCACGGCGCCTACTGCCAACACACCCATCGTCGAACCTGTCGCGCCGGGACAGACGGTCACCGCCCCGGCCGGCAGCACCATCACCCGCGGTCCCCAATCCACCCTCATCCTCAACAGCGGCTCCGTCACCATGGACGCCGGCGTCCGCGTCGGCAGCTCGGCGGGCTTCGTGACCCTCAGTCCCGGCAGCTCCGTGTTCACCACGACGCAAACCTTCGAGGGCACCACCCTGATCCCGGCGCAAACTACGGTGACCGCCGGCGCAAGCCCCCTCACCCTCACCCCCGGTCCAGCCGGCAACATCACCGTCAACCTGATCAGCGGCCCGTCGACCATCGACGGCTTCTTCGCGGTGATAAGCCAATCGGCAAACCCGGTCACCGCTCTCGTGGGCCCGGCGGGTGCGACCATCACCAACGTCAGCGGCACCGTCACCATCACCCCGGTGACGCCCATCGTTCCCGGCACCTCTGGCGGTTTGCCGGCGGCAGCCGCCGGCAGTTCACCGGGCCTGGCGGGAACGGCGGGGATCCAGCCTCAGCTCGATGTGGACGGGCTGCTGGAGTGGGCTCGTACCGTATCCGGGGCCGGCGTCCCCGCTGAGGTCGCGGCGGTGGCCGGGTGAGGGTAGCCCGCAACTGCGTCTGAGCGGCGGTTCCCCCAGGTGATCAGGGGTTTTCGGCTCACAGCTGCTACATAAGTAGCGCATAGCCATAACTATTGTTAACCCCCGCATCATGTGTCTCATGAGTGAAACATCTGAAACCCCCACTGTGCGGTCCTCGACCGCAACTGCAACGGCGCCGGCAGAGCCGGTCGTCGTCCACCGGGCCCCCAGGGTCTTCCAAGCGGCGGCCTACGTCGCCATTGTCGCCGGGACCGTGTTCGTTCTCGCGGTCATCTTCTTCACCGGCTTCATGCTCGGTAAGTCCGCCGGGCACCACGGCCGCCACGGCCACCACCACAAGCATCACGCGATGGTGCACCCGCACCGCTTCGGTGGCCCGGGTGGTCCCGGCGGTCAATGGGGCCCGCCGCCTGGCGCGACCCAGCCGGGTGCGTCCGTGGCGCCTGGCGCCCCGGGGCCCAGCCAGATCCCGTCATCGGTCGCTCCGTCTCGCACGCCGTAGGCGCGAGGCAAGAGACCTCAACCGTTCAGATGGTCACGGGGTAATAGGAGGACCCCGGGGGGCCACTTAAATCAACACGCAGTAGCCCGGCGCTCACCAGAGCGCCGGGCTACGAGTGGTTAGACGATACCGGCACCTAGATCGCGTTTGTGATGAATTCACAGCAATTTTGTCGATGGAATTTGTTGCAGCAGTTGCATTCAGGGGCAGTATTCAAGACATGAGTGAAACACCTGAACGCGCAATAAAGCCGACGCACGTCGACACGGCCCCGCCATCGCCTCCGCAGGTGGTCAAGCCGCCCAAGGTCTACACGGCCGCGGCGTGGGTGGTGATTGTTGCCGGGATCGTTTTCATCTTGTCGGTCGTCTTCTTCTCCGGCGCCATGATCTTCGGATATCACCACCACCACTGCCACCATCACCACGGCATGATGTTCAAGCCCAACGGCCCCGGCGGTCCCGGCGGCCCCGGACCGTGGCAGTACGGCGGACCGGGCGGCCCCGGTATGGCGCCTGGCTACCCCGGCGGTCCCTTCGGTCCCGGCCCGGCTGCTGGTCCGTTCGGTCCGGGTGGTCCCGGGGGCCCGATTGCCGGCCCGAGTGGTCCGGGCGGGCCCGCGGCTCCGAGCCCGGCTCCGCGTCCTTAGCATCCAGAGGCCTCGCAGCCAGCCCGGCGCCCCACGATGGGGTGCCGGGCTGTGTGGTTTTCGCGCCCGAAGGTGCTTGACGCCGATTCGGGTTCGCACTGGGTGGGTACACGACGCACTGCCCTCGGATCAATTCAGCCCAGTTAACGAGGAGATGGCGAGATGACGGAGCGCTACACAACGACGGATGCCGGCATCGCCGCGCCTAGCGACGAACAGTCGCTGACGATCGGCCCCGACGGTCCGATCCTGCTGCAGGACCACTACCTGATCGAACAGATGGCGCAGTTCAACCGAGAACGCATCCCGGAGCGTCAGCCGCACGCAAAAGGTGGAGGCGCCTTCGGTCATTTCGAAGTGACCAACGACGTCAGCAAGTACACCCGCGCAGCGGTCTTCCAGCCGGGTACCAAGACCGAGATGCTGGCCAGGTTTTCGACGGTGGCCGGCGAACGCGGCAGCCCAGACACCTGGCGGGACCCGCGCGGCTTTGCGTTGAAGTTCTACACGTCGGAGGGCAACTTCGACCTGGTCGGCAATAACACGCCAGTCTTCTTCATGCGCGATCCGCTGAAGTTCCAGCACTTCATCCGGTCCCAAAAGCGCATGGCCGCAACGAATTTACGCGACCACAACATGCAGTGGGACTTCTGGAGCCTGGTTCCCGAATCCGCGCATCAGGTGACCTGGCTGATGGGTGACCGGGGGATCCCCAAGAGTTGGCGGCAGATGAACGGCTACAGCAGCCACACCTACAGCTGGATCAACGCCGCCGACGAGATCTTCTGGGTGAAGTACCACTTCATCACCGATCAGGGCGTCGACTTCCTGACCCAGGAGGACGCCGACCAGTTGGCCGGCGAGGACGGCGACTACCACCAGCGCGACCTCTACGAGGCGCTCGAAGGCGGCGACTTCCCGAGTTGGACGCTCAAGATGCAGATCATGCCGTTCGAGGAGGCCAAGACCTATCGGTTCAACCCGTTCGATCTGACCAAAGTCTGGCCGCACAGCGACTATCCGTTGATCGACGTCGGCAGGATGACGCTGGACCGCAACGTCACCGACTACCACACCGAGATCGAACAGGCCGCCTTCGAGCCGAACAACACCGTGCCGGGCACCGGATTGAGCCCGGACAAGATGCTGCTCGCGCGCGGCTTCTCCTACTCCGACGCCCATCGGGCGCGGTTGGGCGCCAACTACCGGCAGATCCCGGTCAACACGCCGAAGGTGGAGGTCAACAGTTACTCCAAAGACGGCGCGATGCGGATGAAGAACGCCTCGGATCCGGTGTATGCGCCCAACTCCTACGGCGGTCCGAAGGCCGACCCGGCGCGCGCCGCCGAGGTGCATTGGATGGCCGACGGTCAGATGGTCCGCGCGGCCTACACGTTGCGTCCCGACGACGACGACTGGGGCCAGGCCGGCACCATGGTCCGTGAAGTACTCGACGATGCGGCCCGGGAACGCTTGGCCCACAACATCATTGGACACGTCTCCAAGGGCGTCAAAGAGCCGGTGTTGTCACGGGTCTTCGAGTACTGGCGCAACGTCGATCCCGATCTCGGCAAGAACGTCGAGGAGGGCGTTCGGGCCAACCTGGATCAGTAAAGCCGACTTGAGCCGGCAAGTTCGCGGTGGGCCGTCGCCCTGGCATGATCGAGATCCATGATGCGAATCTCCGCTGCGGCGGTAAGCGTCGGTCTGGGTCTGGGGGCGGCCTCAGGAGTGCCTGTCGCGGCCGCCCACCCCTCGGAGCCCGGGGTGGTGTCCTACGCAATTCTCGGCAAAGGGTCGGTCAGCAATATCGTGGGCGGACCGATGGGGTCGGAGTCGGTATTCACCGAACCGTTCCAGGGCTTCTTCGTCGACCTTCCCGACTGCAACAACTGGGCCGACATCGGGCTACCCGAGGTGTACAACGACCCCGACCTGGCGTCCTTCAACGGAGCCACCGCGCAGACGTCGGCCAACGATCAGACGCATTTCGTCAAGCAGGCGGTCGGCGTATTCGCCACCAACGACGCGGCGGGCCGCGCGTTCCACCGGGTGGTGGACCGAACCGCGGGCTGCTCGGGTCAGACCACCGCGATGCGCCTGGATAACGGGCAGACGCAAGTGTGGTCATTTGCTGGCGGGCCGGCGACCGCGACGGACGCGAACTGGACCAAGCAAGAAGGGGGCACCGATCGCCGCTGCTTCAATCAAACCCGGTTGCGCGAAAACGTGTTGCTGCAGGCGAAGGTTTGTCAGTCTGGCAACGCGGGACCCGCTGTCAATGTGCTGGCCGGGGCGATGCAGAACGCGCTGGGGCAGTAAGCGGTGAAAACCTGCGGAAACGGGAATATGTCGGGGCGATCTGGAAGATGAAGTGACGGCGGTTATCGTTCGGATACCTGCCCAGTATGGCGCTCGGCCCGGTGAGATTCGGGCGAGGTCGGGCCCGGAGGGATCGTGATATGACGCTCGCCGCCATCACCGCCGCGGCCTCGCAGCTAGACGCCGCCCGTCCGTCCGACTCCGAGGTGACCAGTTCCGAGGAAGCCGCCCAGTACATCGCCGATGGCTGTTTGATCGATGGTCCGCTCGGACGCGTCGGCCTGGAGATGGAGGCGCACTGCTTCGACCCGGTCGACCCGTATCGCAGGCCTAGCTGGGGCGAAATCACCGAGGTTCTCGGCCAGTTGCCCGCACTGCCCGGCGGCAGCGCGGTCACCGTTGAGCCCGGAGGCGCCGTTGAACTCTCCGGCCCGCCCGAGGACGGCGCGGTCGCGGCGATCGGCGCGATGAACAGCGACCAGGGCGTACTGCGGAAGGTCTTCGCCAACGCCGGGCTGGGATTGGTTTTCCTCGGCGCCGACCCGCTGCGAGCACCCAAGCGCGTCAATCCGGGCGCGCGCTATTGCGCGATGGAAGAGTTCTTTGCCGCCAGCCACTGCGACGAGGCGGGTGCGGCGATGATGACGTCGACCGCCTCGGTTCAGGTCAATGTGGACGCGGGCCCACGGGCCGGATGGGCGGACCGGGTTCGGCTGGCTCATGCGTTGGGGCCCACGATGATCGCGATCACGGCCAATTCCCCGATGCTGGGCGGCGAATTCTCCGGTTGGGTGTCCACCCGGCAGTGGGTGTGGGGCCAGATGGACTCGGCGCGCTGCGGTCCGATCCTGGGGGCCAGCGGCGACGACCCCGGCATCGAGTGGGCGCGCTACGCGCTCAAGGCGCCGGTGATGATGGTGCACAACCCCGAGGCCGTCGCGCTCACCCATTACGTGTCCTTCGCCGATTGGGCCGACGGCTCGGCGCTGCTCTGCGACCGCCGTCCCACCCTCGCCGATCTCGACTATCACTTGACCACGCTGTTCCCACCGGTCCGCCCCAGACAATGGCTGGAAATCCGCTACCTAGACAGCGCACCAGATGAGTACTGGCCCGCTATCGCGTTCATGCTGGTCGCCCTTCTCGACGACCCGGCCGCCGCCGACGCCGCCGCGGCGGCCGTCGAACCGGTGGCCACCGCATGGGACAACGCTGCCCGGCTCGGCCTGAGCGACCGGCGCTTGCACGAGGCCGCCAAATCCTGCGTGGCCATTGCGGCCGAGAAGTCGCCGCCCGAACTCACCGACGCGATGGCGCGCCTGATCCGCAGTGTCGAACGGGGCCGATGTCCCGGCGACGACTTTTCCGATCAGGTAATCGACCACGGCATCGCGGCTACGGTGTCGCAGTTGGCGCAAGGGGGCCTGTGACTCCGCGGGAACGGATCGCCGACGATCTGGAGCGGGCGCGCACGCGCACGCTGCGGCTGGTCGACTTCGATGACGCCGAGCTCCGTCGTCAGTACGACCCGTTGATGAGCCCGCTGGTGTGGGACCTCGCGCACATCGGTCAGCAGGAAGAGCTGTGGCTGCTGCGCGGCGGTGACCCCAATCGCCCGGGAATGCTGGATCCGTCGGTCGAAGGTCTGTACGACGCGTTCGAACACTCCCGCGCCAGTCGCGTCGATTTGCCGCTGCTGTCTCCTGAGCAAGCCCGAACATATTGCCGCACAGTACGTTCCGCTGCATTGGATGCGCTGGACGCATTGCCCGACGACCCCACCGGAGACCGCGCGGCCTTCGTCTACGAGCTGGTGGTCAGCCACGAAAACCAGCACAACGAAACCATGCTGCAGGCATTCAACCTGCGCACCGGCGCCGCGCTGCTGCGTGACCCCGGCAGCTTGCCCGCCGGCCGGCCGGGCCTGGCCGGAACGTCGGTGCTGGTGCCCGGCGGCCCGTTCGTGCTGGGCGTGGACGCCACGAGCGAACCGTTCTCGTTGGACAACGAGCGTCCCGCCCACATGGTCGACTTGCCGGCCTTCCGCATCGGGCGCGTCCCGGTCACCAATGGCGAATGGCAACAGTTCATCGACGACGGCGGCTACCACGAGCCGCGCTGGTGGTCCCCGCGCGGCTGGGAGCACCGGCAGAGCGCGGGCCTCGAGGCGCCGCAATTCTGGGGTTCCGACGGGCGCACGCGCACCCGCTTCGGCTACATCGAAGACATTCCGGCCGACGAGCCGGTGCAGCATGTCACCTACTTCGAGGCGCAGGCGTACGCGGCTTGGGCCGGCGCGCGGCTGCCCACCGAAGTGGAATGGGAGAAGGCCTGCGCCTGGGACCCGGGGACCAACACCCGACGCCGCTACCCGTGGGGAGCCCAAGATCCCTCGGGCGGCTTCGCGAACCTGGGCGGCACGGCACTGCGTCCGGCACCCGTCGGCGCTTACCCGGCCGGCGCGTCGGCCTACGGCGTTGAGCAGATGCTGGGCGACGTCTGGGAGTGGACCACCTCGCGGCTGCGGCCGTGGCCCGGTTTCGTGCCGATGATCTACGAGCGTTACTCGCAGCCATTTTTCGACGGCGACTACCGGGTGCTGCGCGGCGGATCCTGGGCGGTGGAATCGGCCATCCTGCGGCCGAGTTTCCGCAACTGGGACCACCCGATCCGTCGGCAGATCTTCTCCGGTGTCCGCCTGGCCTGGGACGTCCCCGACGCGGGGGACTCCGCCTGATGTGCCGTCACCTCGGCTGGCTTGGCGCCGACGTCAGTGTCTCCTCGCTGATACTGGATCCGCCCTCCGGCCTTCGCGTGCAGTCCTACGCTCCGCGCCGCCAGAAGCACGGCCTGATGAACGCCGACGGTTGGGGTGTCGGGTTTTTCGATCTGCAAGGCGACGTGCCCCGGCGCTGGCGCAGCGCGGCGCCGCTGTGGGGCGACACGTCGTTCGAATCGGTCGCGCCCGCGCTGCGCAGCCGCTGCGTGGTGGCCGCGGTGCGCTCGGCGACGGTCGGCATGCCGATCGAAATCAGCGCGACCGCGCCGTTCACGGACGGTCAGTGGCTACTGTCGCACAACGGCGTCGTCGATCGGGCTGTGCTGCCGTTGACGTCAACGGCCGAATCTGTCTGTGACAGTGCGATGTTGGCGGCCACCGTTTTCGCGCTTAGGCTTGACGTGCTGGGCGAGACGATCGCGCAGATCGGCGCGCTGGACCCAAACGCGCGGCTTAACATATTGGCCGCCAATGGTTCTCGCATGCTGGCCACCGCTTGGGGCGACACTTTGTCCATCCTGCGCCGCGATGACGGTGTGGTGCTGGCCAGTGAACCCTATGACGACGACTTGGAGTGGGCGGAAGTGCCCGACCGCCACCTTGTCGAAGTCACCGCGCAAGGCGTAACGATGACCCCGCTGGACGAGCCGAAAGGATCTTGATGACACTGTCGCTGTCCAACCATCTCGCCGCTGACTCGGCGTACCACGCGTTGCGCCGGGACGTGCTCGACGGTCTGCAGAAAACACCGAAAACCCTGCCGCCCAAGTGGTTTTACGACTCCGTAGGCAGTGAGCTGTTCGACCAGATCACCCGGTTGCCGGAGTACTACCCGACGCGGGCCGAGGCGGAGATCCTGGGGGCCCGGTCCGTCGAAATCGCCTCCGCCAGTCAGGCCGACACCCTGGTCGAGCTGGGTAGTGGCACGTCGGAGAAGACCCGTCTACTACTGGACGCGCTGCATGGCCGCGGCCCGCTGCGCCGGTTTGTCCCCTTCGACGTCGACGCCGGCATCCTGTCGACCGCGTCGACCGCCATTGCGCAGGAGTACCCCGGTATCGAGATCAAGGCTGTCTGCGGCGATTTCGAGGAACACCTCGGCGAGATCCCGAGCGGGGGTCGGCGCCTGTTCGTGTTCCTCGGGTCGACGATCGGCAACCTCACACCCGGGCCGCGCGCCGAATTTCTCAAGGCCCTCGCCGACGTGATGCGGCCCGGTGACAGCCTGCTGCTGGGCACCGATCTGGTCAAGGACACCGGTCGGCTGCTGCGCGCCTACGACGACGCCGCCGGCGTGACGGCCCGGTTCAATCTCAATGTCCTCGGCGTCGTCAACCGGGAACTCGACGCCGATTTCGACGTCGATTCCTACCAGCATGTGGCCCGCTGGAACGCCGACGAGGAGCGCATCGAAATGTGGTTGCGGACCGACCGGCCTCAGCGGGTCAGCATCGGTGCCCTGGAGCTGACCGTCGAGTTCGCCGCCGGAGAGGAAATGCTGACAGAGGTGTCGAGCAAGTTCCACCCGGGTGGGGTGAGTGCCGAATTGGCCGGCGCGGGACTGCGTCGCACCCAGTGGTGGACCGACGCGGCAGGCGATTTCGGGTTGTCGTTAGCAGTCAAGTGAGCGAAAGCGGATCGCTGGCCGACCGATGGCGGGAGGCCCGCCCGCCGGTGGCCGGTTTACATCTCGACAGTGCGGCCTGTTCGCGCCAGAGTTACGCGGCCATCGACGCCGCCGCGCAGCACGCCCGTCACGAGGCCGAGGTCGGCGGATATGTGGCGGCGCAGGCCGCGGTACCCACGCTCGACGCCGGCCGCGCAGCGTTCGCCGCGCTGACCGGAATGACCGACGCCGACGTGGTGTACACCACGGGTTCGCTCAACGCGCTGGATCTGCTGCTGGGTAGCTGGCCCGCCGAACGCCGGACACTGGCCTGCCTGCCGGGCGAATACGGTCCCAATCTCGCGGTGATGGCTGCCCACGGATTCGACCACCAGTTGCTGCCGACCCTCGAGGATGGCCGGCTGGCTCTTGACGACGCGGCGTTTGCCCTGCAGGCCGACCCGCCTGATTTCGTCCACCTAACCCCGGTGGCCAGCCATCGCGGTGTGGTGCAACCGATTTCGATGATCGCGCAACTTTGCCGCGAATTGGGGTTACCGCTGGTCGTCGACGCCGCCCAGGCGCTGGGTCAGGTTGACTGTGCGGTCGGCGCCGATGTCACGTATTCGTCGTCACGCAAGTGGATCGCCGGTCCGCGTGGCGTGGGCTTCTTGGCCGTCCGGCCGAACTTGACGGAGCGGCTACAGCCGAGACTGGCGGCGCCGGAGTGGTCCGCGCCGTTCTCGATTGCCCAGCAGCTCGAATTCGGCGAAGCCAATATCGCTGCGCGAGTTGGCGTTTCGGTGGCGCTCGGTGAGTATCTGGCCTTCGGGCCGGAGGCGGTGCGCGCACGTGTGGCCGAGCTCGGCAGCATCAGCCGCACGACCCTGGCCGATGTGCCGGGGTGGGCCGTGGTCGAAGAGGCCGAAGAGCCCAGCGCGATCACCACTTTGGCACCGCTCGACGGGGCAGATCCGCAAGCGGTGCGGGAATGGCTGCTCGCCGAACGGCGGATCCTGACCACCTACGCCGGGGTGCAGCGGGCGCCGCTGGAGATGACCGCGCCGGTGCTGCGGATCTCGCCGCACGCCGACACCACCGCCGACGATCTGGAAGTCTTCGCCGAAGCGCTGATCGCCGCGACTGCGGCGAGCGCGACGTAACCCCTACCGGCATGGCCGCCTTGACTTGGCTCGGCGTACCCGGCGACGAACGCGCCTGGAGCGCACTGGGATTCGATGTCGAAGACCGCACTATCCGCATCGGGCGGGTTCGTTGTGCGCTGACCGACGACCGTGGCTGGGGATTCGACGACATCCACGTGCCGGCCGATGTACTCGGGGTACCGACGGTGGTCCACCCACCGGTCACCGGAGCGGTGCACCCCTGTGGTGTCACCCATGTCGACCACGTGGTGTACACGGTGGGCGAATTGGACGCTGCCATCGCCGCTCTCAGTGCGGTGCTGGGCGCCCCGCCGCGCCGACGCTTTCATCCGCGGGGCACGGAAGGGCCCGAGATGGCGTTTTATCGCGCCGGCGAAGGCTTCATCGAGGTGGTCGCCACCGGTGCCGAGCCGGCGCTGATCGGGCTTGCGCTGTGGTCCCCTGACCTGGACGCCACCGTCGCGGCGATCCGTGCCGCTGGCGGTCCAATCGGCGATCCTCAACCCGCGGTGCAGGGCGGGCGCATCGCGAGTGTATGGCAGGGCCACCTGGACTGGGGCCTGGCCATTATGGGGCCGTGAGCTGGCCTCAGGCCTTGTGGGCCGTCAGTAAGTAGGCGGGAAGCTTCATTCGGTCCTTGTCGTCGCGGTCGTTCGGCGACGATTCGAAGGGTGTCCCGGGGGCATGCGGGATGTTCGCGTGGATATAGGCGGGCCGAATCTCGTCGACCTCCCAGTACTTGCTCACCGCGGCACGCAACTCGTCCTCGTCGACTTCGTTGGGCTTCGGTTCCATCTCGGCGGGGAAGGCGCCCTTGGCGAATACCAGCACGAACAAGCTGGCCCCGGGGGCCGCCGCCTGGTGCACCGAGCGCAGGTAGCCGTCGCGGCCCTCGACCGGCAGTGAATGAAACAGGGTGCTGTCGACGACGGTGGAGAATCGTCCGTCATAGCCGGTGAACGAGGTGATGTCGGCCCGGACAAAGCTGGCCGAGTTCAGTCCGCGCTCTTGGGCAGCTTTGCTGGCCGCCGCGATCGCGGTCGGCGTGAGGTCGGCGCCCACCACGGTGTAGCCCTGCGCGGCCAGTGCCAACGACAGTTCGGCGAACCCACAGCCGGCATCGAGCACGTCGCTGCGAAACTTTCCTGCCGCTACCAATGCGGCCAATTCGGGTTGCGGCTCACCGATATTCCACGGCGGCGGGCCCTCGAAGTGGGCCTGTTCCCGGTATGCGCTGTCCCAGTCCATGATCTCGTTGGCTGCCATGGTTTCCAAGCTACCCGCGGCTAGCTGGGCCAGGTGTGCACCGGCTCGTTGGCCTGCATGTGCTCGCAATACCGGCGCAGCATTTCGGCCAGTGCTGCGCGTCGTGTCATGCCGTCGTCCTGCAGGGCGCGGACCGTCGCCACCTGCCAGCTTGCGCCGTTGCGGCCGGACTTGGCGCGCTCCTCGATGACGCCGAGGAAACGATCGCGAACCTCGGCGTCGACACCCCAACGCCGCAACCCTTCGTGGGCTATCGGCAGCAACGTGTCGAGCACCAACTCGGCCACCGTCACTTCGCCCAGATCGGGCCAGTGCAGCCGGGCGTCCATGCCGTGGCGCGCGGCTTCGAGGAAATTGTTATGCGCCGCAGCGAAACTCATTCTCGTCCACAGTGGCTCGGATTCCTCGGACAAGGTGCGCAGCGTGCCGTAGTAGAACGCCGAGTTGGCCAGCATGTCGATGACGGTGGGCCCGGCCGGCAACACCCGATTCTCCAGTCGCAGGTGGGGGCGCCCGACCCCGTCCACTTCCAAGACGTCGTACACCGGCCGGTTCCAGCGGTACACGGTGCCGTTGTGCAGGCGTAGTTCAGCAAGGTGCGGAATGCGCCCGGCGGCCAACTCGGCGACGGGGTCCTCGTCGGACAGCTCGGGCAGCAGGGAGGGAAAGTAGCGGATGTTCTCTTGGAACAGATCGAGGATCGAGGTGATCCAGCGTTCGCCGAACCACACCCGAGGCCGCACGCCTTGGGTCTTGAGCTCCTCTGGCCGGGTGTCGGTGGATTGCGTAAACACTTCGATACGGGTTTCCGACCACAGCTGATGGCCGAAGAAGTAGGGCGAGTTGGCGCCCAGCGCCAGCTGCGGGCCGGCTATCACCTGCGCCGCATTCCAGTTGGCAGCGAAGTCGTTCGGAGCTACTTGCAAGTGCAATTGCATGCTGGTGCAAGCTGATTCGGGAGCGATGGACACAGCCTCCCAGCTCAGCGGCTCCGGGCCGGAGATGTGGATCGGGATGTCCTCGCCGCGCGCGTTGAAGATCGAGTCGTTGAGCGCCGTATATCGCGCGGACTCGCTCATCCAGCCGTCACGCAGATGCTCGGGCATCAGCGTGGGCAGAATGCCGATCGTCACGATGAGGGTTCCACCCGAGCTGGCCTTGATCTGTGCCTCGTTGAGGCTGCTCCGCACTTCTGCCTCCAGATCCAGTCCGGTATGTCCTGGTAGCGGCCGGGGAGGCACGTTGAATTCGATGTTGTAGGCGCCTAATTCCTTCTGATACGCCGGATCTGCGATGGCATCCAGCACTAACCGGTTCGACATGGCGGGCTGATAGTCGGCATCGACGAGGTTGCATTCGATCTCCATGCCGGTCAGCGGCCGGTCGGAGTCGAAGCGCGACTGGGCGAGCATCGTCTCGAAGACGTCAAGACAAAGCTGCACCTTGCGCCGGTACTCGCGCCGATGTGCGCGGCCATACGCGGTGCGCTTGACCTCTTCGCCCACATCGCCGATGCAACAGGGTTGCCGCCGGTAAAGCAAGGGCGCCGCGAGGAGATTGCGCCGTCGGGCATGCGTCCGGTCCTCGCGGAAGCGGGTCGGTCAGCTGCAGATCTGGTGGGTCGGTACGCCATCATGGACGATGGCACGACGTGTCAGTCGTTCACGACGAAGGAGAGCAGGTGGCCGAGTTCGTCGCAGCTATCGACCAAGGCACCACCAGCACCCGCTGCATGATTTTCGATCACGACGGCGCGGAGGTGGCTCGGCATCAGCTCGAGCACGAGCAGATCCTGCCCCAGGCGGGTTGGGTCGAGCACAATCCGATCGAGATCTGGGAACGCACCTCCTCGGTGTTGACGTCAGTGCTGAACACCGCGAAGTTTTCACCGAAAGATATTGCGGCGCTGGGAATTACCAATCAACGCGAGACCACATTGGTCTGGAATCGGCATACCGGGCGACCCTATTACAACGCGATCGTCTGGCAGGACACCCGCACCGATCGGATCGCGTCGGCGCTGGACCGAGACGGACGCGGCGACGTGATCCGGCAGAAGGCGGGCCTGCCGCCGGCTACCTACTTTTCCGGCGGGAAGCTGCAGTGGATCCTGGAGAACGTCGACGGCGTTCGCGCGGCGGCCGAAAGCGGCGACGCTCTCTTCGGAACCCCGGATACCTGGGTGTTGTGGAATCTGACCGGCGGTTCGCGGGGCGGGGTGCACGTCACCGACGTGACCAATGCCAGCCGGACCATGCTGATGGACCTGGAAACGCTGGACTGGGATGACGAGCTGTTGTCATTCTTTTCCATTCCGCGCGCGATGCTGCCGGCAATAGCCCCGTCGTCGCCAAAGCAGGCCTACGGCGTCACCTTGAAAGACGGGCCCTTAGGCGCCGAGCTGCCGATCACCGGAGTTCTGGGCGACCAGCACGCCGCGATGGTCGGACAGGTGTGTCTGTCCGCGGGGGAGGCGAAAAACACCTACGGCACCGGCAATTTCCTGCTGCTCAATACCGGCGAGACCATCGTGCGGTCCGACAACGGCCTGCTGACCACCCTCTGTTACCAGTTCGGGGACGCCAAACCCGTGTACGCGCTGGAGGGGTCGATCGCGGTCACCGGCTCGGCCGTGCAATGGCTGCGTGACCAACTGGGCATCATCAGTGGAGCCGCGCAAAGCGAGTCGCTGGCCCGCGAGGTTCCTGACAACGGCGGGGTGTATTTCGTGCCCGCGTTTTCCGGGTTGTTCGCTCCGTATTGGCGATCGGATGCGCGTGGCGCGATCGTCGGGCTGTCGCGGTATAACACCAACGCACATCTGGCCCGCGCGACGCTGGAGGCGATCTGCTATCAGAGCCGCGATGTGGTGGACGCCATGGAAGCGGATTCCGGTGTGCGCCTTGAGGTCCTGAAAGTCGACGGCGGTATCACCCAAAACGAGCTGTGCATGCAGATTCAGGCCGACGTGCTGGGCGTGGACGTGGTGCGGCCGGTGGTCGCCGAGACCACCGCGCTGGGCGCCGCCTACGCGGCCGGGTTGGCGGTCGGGTTCTGGGCCGATCCCTCAGATCTGCGGGCCAACTGGCAAGAGGACAAGCGGTGGACGCCGAGGTGGGACGACGATCAGCGCGCGCAGGGATATGCGGGTTGGCGTAAGGCGGTACAGCGCACGCTGGATTGGGTCGACGTGTCGTAGCGAAATGCCCGCCGGCGCATTGCCGACGGGCACTTCTTAGCAGAACGGTCAGTCCTCGCCGAGGATGCCGTAGACCTCGCGCCGCGCATTGTTGAGAATCTCGATGATGCGCTGCTGCTGGTCGGCAGTGGCGGTGTGCGCGGATTGCGCGACCGCGCCGAACAGCTGGCCGATGGCCGACCGCAGGTTCATCTGACCCGGGTCGGCACCTTCGGCGATCTCGTCCCACGGCGCGGTCTCGACCTTCTCGGCCGCCGCGCGCCCCGCTTCGGTCAGCTCGAAAAGCTTTTTGCTGCCGTCGGATTCGCTTACGGTGATCAGGCCTTCGTCGTCCAGCAGCTGCAAAGTCGGGTACACGGACCCGGGGCTGGGTTTCCAGATTCCATTGCTGCGTTCAGCGATCTGCTGGATCATCTCGTAGCCGTGCATGGGCCGCTCGGCCAGCAGCGTCAGGATGGCTGCTCGGACGTCACCGCGGCGACCGCGGCCTGGACCGCCGCGACGAAATCCGCCGCGTCGCCCACCGGGGCCGAAACCGAACCCGGGACCGAAGCCCGGCCCGAAGCCGGGTCCGAATCCGGGGCCAAAGCTCGGGTCGCCGGCCTGCTCGCGGAGGTTGTCGAAGAATTCCCGTCGGGCCTGGCGCCTGGCGCCATGCAGGGCGCGTCGTTGCCCGGGCCCATGCCCAGGGCCGAAGCCGAATCCGAGGCCGGGGTGGGCGGGGAACGGTCCGTCGGGGGGAGTGAATGGGTTGCTCATTGTTTGTAGTCCTCAATGTTCTTGGGGTAGCGCACCGTCTGTACGCTTCGGAATATCACGATATATCGTAAACTAACGCGATGCAACGATCTATTCCAGTGCAGGCCGGTCAAGGCGGCATCCCGCGGGCCTGACCTGGACGAACGGAAACCCCGGCGGGCCGGCCCGGCGGCTCGTTTGTATGCGGGTGGCGACGGGTACGAGCTGACTAATGGACGCAAAGAACCCCAACCTGACGTTCGACGGCCAGATCGACAGCGCGGCGGACGCTGCACAGCACCACAGCGGGGACCGGCCGGTGCGACCCTGGCTGAACTGGGGATTGGCGCTGTCGACGGTGCCCGCCGCCGCGATCGTCATGCTCTTCGCGCTCGGCGCGGTGATGAGTACCGATGGTTGCACCGACCGCAGCTGCCCGAACCTGGGCCGCGGGATTGATTTCGGTGTGGCGTTTTACGGCCCGCCGGTGGTGGCTTTCGTCGTCCTTCTGCTGTCTTTCTTCACGGCCAAGCGCCGCGGCGGGATCGTGGTGCCGCTATGCGGCTGGGCGCTGTTGGTCGTCGATGTCGCGCTGATGGCAGTCACCGTCGCGAGCTAGCCCGATAACTAATTAGTGCGGCGGCGAGAAGCCGCCCGTTTGCCGTCCCTGCGCAGGCAGGGTCGCTGGCGGCGCGGGAAACTGGGGTCCCGCCACCCAGGGGCCGGCGGGTGGTCCCATCGGGCTGGGTGGCATCGCGGGGCGGAGTCGCGCCAGCTCGCGGCGGTGTCGTTCGGCTAGGACCGCGGCCAGTACCAGCTCGGGCGGGGCGCCGGGCGGTGGCGGCGGCGCGATCCGCGACACCACATCACCGGCAATTCGGTATGCCATCTGCAGGCGCAGCTGGCGATCGAGTTGTGCTGCCCGGGAAAGGAATTGGCGTGCGACTTCGGCCTGGCCGGCGTCCAGGTTCGACAGCTGCAGCGACGACGCCCACCACGCCAACGACGGCGGCATCATAGGTGGCGGTCCCAATCGGGGGCCGCGCTCACTGACGACGACGGTGCCGGCGAAGATGTCGCCGATGCGTTTGGCCTTCGGCGACAAAATGCTGCAGATGACGGCGGGGCTGCCCGCGAGCATCCAGATCTCCACCACCGATGCCAGCGCGCGAAAGACGGCCTGCCGGACGCGTTCTGGGCCGCCGTCGTCGGACACCACTCGCAGGCCCATGACGATCTTGCCCACCGAGCGTCCCCGGGTGGCCGTTTCGAAGGCTATCGGATACCCGACCATCACCAGTACGGTGAAGATGATCAGGACGGCCCCGC
Organism: uncultured Actinomycetota bacterium; assembly: GCA_963712615.1. GTDB lineage: Bacteria > Actinomycetota > Actinomycetes > Mycobacteriales > Mycobacteriaceae > Mycobacterium. The sequence goes on along the minus strand of CAVQIO010000002.1, from coordinate 3,220,438 downwards.
TCAGCGCGTCGTCGAACTGCGTCAGCGTGGCCGCCCACAGCGTCAGCCCGATCACGTACAACAGGAAAATCACCGTGATATCGATCAGCGCGCTCAGGGCTCGCACCGGCAACTGGGCGATCTGCACGTCCAGTACCACGGCGTCCCCGGTCACCACCTCCGACATAACACCGAACGGTACAGCCTGTATGGGTGTCACCGGCTGCGGTCGGCGACCCCGCAAATGCGATTAGGCTGCCCAAGGTGGACGTCGACGCATTCGTGCTGACCCATCGCGGTACCTGGGATCGGCTGGACCAGTTGATCAAGAAGCGCAGGTCGTTGACGGGCGCGGAAGTCGACGAACTCGTCGAGCTTTACCAGCGAGTTTCCACCCATCTGTCGATGCTGCGGTCGGCATCGTCGGATTCGCTGATGATCGGTCGGCTGTCGAGCCTGATCGCGCGCGCCCGCTCCGCGGTGACCGGTGCCCATGCGCCACTGAGCAGCACCTTCACCCGGTTCTGGACGGTGTCGTTTCCGTTGGTCGCCTACCGCACGTGGCGGTGGTGGTTGGGCACCGGAGTGGCATTTTTCGCCGTCGTGGTGGTCATCGCATTCTGGGTGGCGACCAATCCCGAAGTGCAGTCCGCGGTCGGAACACCAAGCGACATTGACCAATTGGTCAATCACGATGTCGCGTCCTACTACAGCGAGCACCCCGCCGCGGCGTTCGCGCTGCAAATCTGGGTGAACAACTCCTGGGTTTCCGCACAGTGCATCGCATTCTCGGTACTGCTGGGACTGCCGATTCCGTTCGTGCTGTTTCAAAACGCCGCCAACACGGGGCTGATCGCGGGCCTGATGTTTCAGGCCGGCAAGGGCGACATCCTGCTGGGCCTGCTGGCTCCGCACGGACTGCTGGAGCTGACGGCGGTATTCCTCTCCGGGGCAGCGGGGATGCGGCTGGGGTGGTCGGTGATATCGCCGGGCGACCGGCCGCGCGGACAGGTGCTGGCCGAACAGGGCCGGGCCGTCGTGTCGGTCGCGGTGGGACTGGTCGCTGTGCTGCTGGTCTCGGGGTTGATCGAAGCCTTGGTGACGCCGTCACCCTTGCCGACGTTTGTTCGCGTCGGTATCGGAATCGTCGCAGAGGTGGCGTTCTTGTCGTATGTCGTCTACTTCGGGCGTCGAGCCGCCAGAGCCGGAGAGACCGGCGATATCGACGATGCGCCGGACGTGATTCCGACCGGCTGAGCCGGCGCAACGTCAAAGCCGCCCGGTCGCTTTCATTGCCAGGTAGTGGTCGGCAAGGGCAGGCGCCAGCTCGGTAGGCGGCGCGTCGACGACTTCGACCCCGCTTTGACGCAACCGTGTCGCGATCGCACGGCGGTCATTGCGCGAGCGTTCGGCGGATGCGGCGTCATAGACCGCTGCCGCATCCGAACGCCCAGTGGCCATTTGGTCCACACGCGGGTCGGAGACCGCGGCGATCATCAGATGGTGTTTGGACGACAACCACGGCAACACCGGCAGCAGGCCCTCGTCGAGGGCGGTGGCGTTGAGGTCGGTCAGCAGGACCACCAACGACCGTCGCCGGTTGCGCCGTGCGATGGCGGCAACCATTGCACGCCAATCGGACTCGACTAGCGTTGGTTGGAGCGGAGCCATCGCGTCCACCAGCTGGGCGAGCAGTTCGGTGCGCGAGGCACCGAACACGCCGGCCCGGGTGACTCGGTCATGGGCGAGGAAATCGACATGGTCGCCGGCCCGCGACGCCAGTGCGGCGAGCAGCAGTGCGGCGTCCATCGACCAGTCCAGACGCGGCCACCCCGCGGGGTCGGCTCCCGGGCCAGAAGAAGTGGGATCCACACCGACGCGGCCCGCCGCCATGCGTCCGGTGTCGAGCACAATCACCACTCGCCGGTCGCGTTCTGGCCGCCAGGTACGGACCATCACATCGGCGCGTCGCGCGGAAGCGCGCCAGTCGATCGAGCGCACATCATCGCCGACGACATACTCGCGCAGCGAATCGAATTCGGTTCCCTGTCCGCGTATCAGTGTTGGCAGCAGCCCGTCGATCTCGCGCAGTTTGGCGAGCCGCGACGGCAGGTGCTTGCGCGACAGGAAGGGGGGCAGGACGCGGACTTGACCGGGCACCGGCTGCGAGCCCTGCCGCCCGGCCAACCCCAGCGGTCCGATGGATCGGGCGGTGACCACTGCCGCACGCTGGTCACCGCGGCGGACCGGTCGCAGGTGGGTCTGCACATGCTGGAGTTGCCCGGCGGGGATCTTGAGCGCGTGGATGCGTGGTTCGGCGCGCGCGCTGGGCGCCCAGGCGTCGCGGATCTGGCCGCGGAAGCGGCGGGGGCCGTCGTTGTGGATCTCCAGATTCACATCGACCGGTTGGCCAAGCCGGGCCGAGCTGTCCGGTGAACGGACATAACGCAGCCTGCGGGTGCTGGCCGCCAACGCGATGTCGACAGCCACCGCCGCCGCCAGCGCTGCCAGCAGGACCTCGAAAACCTTTGCCGGCCAAGGGGAGAGTGCGATCGGCAGGATGCCGATCAGCGCTACCAGGCCAGTGCGTCCGGTCAGGATCACTAGCGGGGCACCGGAACTGATGCCAAGATGCCGTCGAGCACTCCGTCGGGCGTTGCACCCTCGAGCTCGGCTTCGGGACGAAGCATCACCCGGTGCCGCAGCGTCGGGCGGGCCATCGCCTTCACGTCGTCGGGCGTGACGTAGTTGCGGCCGGATAGCCAGGCCCATGAGCGGGCGGTAGCCAGCAGGGCTGTCGCGCCACGCGGTGAGACACCCAGCTGTAATGCGGGGGAGGAGCGGGTGGCTCCGACGACGTCGACGATGTAGCCCAATACCTCATCGGCGACCAGAACTTGCTGCACCGCCCGGCGACCGGCCGCCAGTTCGGCGGGCCCGGCCACCGGTTTGATCGCCGACAGGTCGCGAGGATCGAAGCCGTGTGCGTGCCGGTGGAGGATGGCGATTTCGGAATCACGGGACGGCAGTGTCACATTCAGCTTGAGCAGGAAGCGGTCGAGCTGGGCTTCGGGCAACTGGTAAGTGCCCTCGTATTCGATCGGGTTCTGAGTAGCCGCGACGATGAATGGGTCTGGTAGCAGCCGGGCTTCGCCTTCCACGCTGACCTGGCGCTCCTCCATTGCCTCAAGCAGTGCGGCCTGCGTTTTGGGCGGGGTGCGGTTGATCTCGTCTGCCAGCAGCAGATTGGTGAATACCGGCCCTTGCCGGAATACGAACGCGGCGGTGCGCGCGTCGTACACCAGCGAACCGGTGATGTCGCCGGGCATCAGGTCCGGTGTGAACTGCACCCGCTTGAATTCCAATTGCAATGCCGCGGACAGCGCCCGGACGAGCAGCGTCTTCGCCACTCCCGGAACACCTTCCAACAGCACATGTCCGCGACACAGCAGCGCGATCACCAGGCCACTGATCACCCCCTCCTGCCCGACAACGGCCTTGGCCAGCTCGCCGCGCAATGCCAGCAGTGCATCTCGCGCCGAGTCGGCGAGCGGAGATTGTGCGGTAACGGCTTGCGATGTGGAAGGGGACTGTGTCACGAGTTGGTGACCTGCCTTTCGATTTCGTCGAGCGCATGGGCAAGTTGGAGCAAGTCATTGTCGGTACTCGGCGGTGGGCCGAACAGATGGTGGGAAACGAACCCCGCGTCGATCCCGCTGCGCTGGGCGACGGTCATGACCACCGCCTGCGCTTGCGCGCCAGGGCCCAAGCCGAGTCGGGGCAGCAGCCGCTGCAGTGCAGCGGTGCGCAGTGCCGCGGCGGCGCGATCGCGTGCCCGGCGGGATCGGTACAACCGGCCGCGGCCCTCCACGGTCTCCGACGCGCGCACCACGACGGGCAAGTCCTCGGCCACCAGCGGACCGGGACGGCGACCCTTCCACAGTGCGACCAGCAGCACGACCACCCACAGCTGCCAGACGATCCAGGTCACATTGTCGGGGATGAGGTCGAAAATTGAAGCCGGTGAGGATGTTTCACCTTCGATGTGGTGTGGTGCGTACCAGATGAGGCGGGGCCGGTCGCCCGCGAGGTTCATCGCAAGAGCGGCATTGCCCGCCTGCAACAGGCCCCCGTTGGTCATGAAGTCGCTGCTCCCGACCGCGGTGATGGTTCGCCCCTTGTCCCGGAACCGGATCAGCACCCCGTCGTAACAGCTGGTGATTGGCCGGCCATCTTTGACGTCGAAAGTGTCGCTCGGTCCGAAGCGAACCGAGCCGGCGCGAGTGGCTTCTCGCAGCGTGCAATTCGGGCCGCTGTCGAAGGCGCTGGCGCCCGAGATCCGCACGCCGGGCAGCAGTGCCTCGCGGGTTCGCGCGGTCGGCTCGACCAGCAGCAGGTCTCCGGGCGTGCCGGCCAGCCGCTCCAATTGCGAGTCGTCGCTCAGGTATTGACTCTCCCCTACCAAAATCAGCGTGTCGGGCCGTGCCGCATGTTCGACGTCGGAGGTGCTGTTTGCGACGACAACGTCGACGCCGAGTTCGCGTAACAGCGTTACCAGCGCGTGGGTGCCGTCGGGCCCGGTAGACGCCGGATCCATTCGAGCGCCCGGCCGGGGCGCGGTCAGGTATGCACCGATCCAGGCGATGGCCGCAAGCGCAATAAGCGTGAGCGCTACCCCGCGCCACGACTGCCATCGTCGGGTTGTCGCGAGTGAGGGAACTGACGCGATGGCAGCCATTACCGCACCTGCGCCCATGATTCGGCCGGGGCGTGATGTCCGGCAGTGGATGGGGCGGCCGGCGCCCGCATCCGCAAGTGGTTGTCGAGGTCGACGATCATCTGGTAGGCGGCCTGGGTACCGGGCACCTCGCCGTAGGTGACATCGTTGAACGCCGTTGCCGCTTCGGACAATTCGTCAGTCAGATGCGGCAACGCCTCGGCGGCGTCTCGCGCCAGCTCGTTGGCGGTGCGCCCAGGCGCCGGGTTCAGGACGCCGGTCTCCTCGAGCTGACGGGCGATCGCGCGCAACCGGTGACGGATGGCTGCGGTCCAATTGCCTTCCACTGCAAAACATTCCGCAGTTTCGCGATGTTGGGCCGCGGTGAGCAGGGCGGCTTCGAACAACTGGTAATCGTCGCCGCCGCGCCTGGTGCGCATGGTGCGCCGAGCGATGTGGATGGCGACCACGATCGCGACAGCCAGCAAGGTCAGCAGCACCGCGGTAGTCAACCATCCACCGGGTATCGAGGCGCTCTTCTGCAACAGCCGATACAGCAGTTCGTTGAGCCAATCGAGGAACTGCTGTGTCGCGGACGCCTTGGTGTAGATCGGTTGGTTGAGCTCTGACTCGGCGGCCTGATGTGCGGCATCGCGGTCGACGTCGATAGAGGGCACTGTTAGCTGTTTCTCATGCTGGCCTGGTCAGCCAGAGGTTGTCGGTCGACGCGGCGGCGTAGGGTCCGCTCGCGGCGCCGGACTGCGGCACCAGATCGAATGCCTCGGCGCGGATTCGGCGGTCGGTGTAGAGCAGCACGATGACGCCGGCGTTGAACGGTGCCGTGATGATCTGGCCGATCGCTGATCCGATGGAGGTGATTACGGTGCCCAGCATCAGGATTCCGGTGGACGGCATTCCGGCCAGCATCACCTGGCCGACGATGCTGAACGGCGCGCTGATCGCGCCGGAGACCACACCCGCCACGATGAACGTCAACACCCGGATGCCCAGTACCCGCCAGAAGCCATTGCGAAGCAGCGCAAACGATCTGGTGATCGCTTCGAGGACCGGCAGCCGCTCCAGCACGATAAGCACGGGCGCGAACAACACGACCATGTACAGATACACCATCAACGCGATCATGGCGAAGAAAAGCGGGACGCCCAGCAGCACCGCCGCGGCCGCGCTGCCGATCGCCGCAAGCAGAGCGATGATCACCGCCGCCAGCCCGAAGAGAATTCCCACGACGGCGGCTTCCAGCAGCGCCAGGCCGAGCAGGGGCAGCAGCCGCCCACGGATCTTGGCCCATGTTTCGCCGATGGTGATCGGCGACCCGAACACCGCGCGCCCGACGATGACGGTGAGCATTCCGGACAGCAGCATGCTGCCCAGCCAGGTGACCAGCACGCCGGCGCCCATCGACGCCAGCCAGGCACCGACGACTCCCCAGCTCATTTCGGCTGATCGATCGGTGCTGAAGCTGCCATAGGCGGCGATCGGTCCGAGAGTGGCGATCAGCGAAATGATCTGCATGACCACAACGACTATCGCCGTCAATCCCAAGGTGGCCTTCGGGTTGGTGCGAATGTAGCCGACCGCGCCGTTGAAGATGTCGCTCAGGCTCAACGGCCGCAGCGGGATGATCCCGGGTTTGATCGCTCCCGGGGCCAACTGGGGCGAGCCGTACTGCGGCGTGGGACCGTATCCGGGTGGTGCCCCGTGGCCGGGTGGCGGGCCATAGCCGGATGGCGGACCGTAGCCGGGAGGGCCGTAACCAGGTGGTGGGCCGTAACCAGGTGGTGGCGGCCCGTAGGCGGGCGGGGGGCCATACGCCGGTGGCGGATAGCCCGCCGGGGTAGGCCCTCCCGGCTGCTGGGGACCAACCGGATAGCCAGGCGGCGGGGCGCTCACCGTGTCGAACAGCCGTTGTCGTTCGTCATGGGCTCCATCCTGTCGGCGCTCGGGCCTTTTCTCAATGTTCCCCGGTTTCGCGTCCCGGCCCCGCTGGCCTGCGCAGTCGGCGCACTGCCCCGGCGCGTAGCGTTTCCAGCATGGCGGAACTCAAAGCCCAGCTCCGGGCGGACCTGACTGGGGCGATGAAGTCCCAGGATAAGTTGCGGACCGCAACGCTGCGCATGTTGCTGGCCGCGATCCAGACCGAGGAGGTCTCCGGTAAGCAGGCCAGGGAACTTTCCGATGACGAAATCCTCAAGGTATTCGCCCGGGAATCCCGCAAGCGCGGTGAGGCCGCCGAGATCTACACCCAGAACGGCCGCGGCGAGCTTGCCGCCACCGAGCACGCCGAGGCGCGGATCATCGACGACTATCTGCCCACACCGCTGACCGAGGCCGAGGTGGCCGATGTGGCCGACACCGCGATCGCCCAAGTTGCTGAGGCGATCGGCGAGCGCCCCGGCATGAAGCAGATGGGACAGGTCATGAAGGCCGCGACCACGATCGCGGCCGGAAAAGCAGACGGCGCCCGGCTGTCCGCGGCGGTCAAAGAGCGGCTCTAGGCGCGTCGCGCTCGCGTTTGCGTCCGTGCGCCCGGGGTATCCGGTCTGCTATGACCAAGTTCGGCTACACCCTGATGACCGAGCAGAGTGGACCCAAAGGCCTTGTGCAGTATGCAGTTTCAGCCGAGGAGCACGGCTTCGACTTCGAGGTCTGCAGCGACCACTTCTCGCCGTGGCTGACCTCGCAAGGGCATGCGCCAAACGCCTGGGCGGTGCTGGGCGCGGTGGCACACGCTACCGAACAGGTGGATCTGTACACCTATGTCACCTGCCCGACGATGCGCTACCACCCTGCGATCGTCGCCCAGCAGGCCGCCACCGTGCAGATTCTTGCCGACGGACGGTTCACGCTCGGGTTGGGCAGCGGGGAGAACCTCAACGAACACGTCGTCGGTAAGGACTGGCCAACCGTCGAACGGCGCCACGACATGCTGCGCGAAGCCATCAAGATCATTCGCGAACTGTTCGGCGGCCGGCTGGTGAACTGGCGCGGCGACTACTTCCAGGTGGACTCCGCGCGACTGTGGGACGTGCCTGATGTTCCGGTCGGCCTGGGCGTCGCGGTGAGCGGGGAGAAGAGCGTCGAGAAATTCGCGAAGCTCGCCGACGATCTGATTGCCGTGCAGCCCGACAAAGACCTGGTGGACTCCTGGCATGGTGCCCGGCAAGCCGCCAATGGAACCGAAGGCGGGCGAGTCATCGGGCAGATACCGCTGTGCTGGGATCCTGACCGTGACGCCGCGATCGAACGCGCGCACGATCAGTTCCGGTGGTTCGGCGGCGGGTGGGCGGTCAACGCCGACTTGCCGACGCCGGCCGGTTTCGCCGGGGCCACTCAGTTCCTGCGTCCCGAAGACGTCGCCCAGAGCATTCCCTGCGGGCCCGACCTCGACGCGATCGTGGACGCTGTCCGGCCCTGCTGGGAAGCCGGCTTCACCGACATCGCGCTGATTCAGATCGGCGGGCAGACCCAGGATCTGTTTCTCAAGGAAGCGGCAGAACCCTTACTCACAGCGCTGCGGGCGGCATCACCCTAACCGCGCTCGCAAACCAATCGGGAAGGAGAACGAGGTGTCAAACGAATTGTTGCAAGGCAAGAGAATCGCCATTCTGGCCGCCGACGGCGTGGAAAAGGTCGAACTCGAGCAGCCCCGCGAGGCCCTGCAAAAGGCGGGCGCTCAGACCGAAGTCCTCTCGCTGAAACCCGGCGAAATCCAAGCGCGCGAACATGATCTGGAACCCGCAGGAAATTTCGCGGTCGACCGTGTGGTGTCGGATGCGTCGGTAGCTGAGTTCGATGGCTTAGTGCTGCCAGGTGGCACGGTGAACCCCGACAAGCTGCGTCTGGACGCGACGGCAGTCTCCTTCGTCCGTGACTTCGTCGGATCCGGAAAGCCGGTCGCGGCCATCTGCCACGGGCCGTGGACGCTGGTGGAGGCCGGTATGGCGGCCGGGCGAACCCTCACCTCTTATCCGAGCATTCGGACGGACTTGCGCAATGCGGGCGCGCGTGTCGTCGATGAGGAAGTCGTTGTGGACGGCAATGTGATCACCAGCCGCTCTCCGTCGGACCTGCCCGTATTTTGCTCGGCACTCATCGAGCAGTTAACGCACGCGTCAACGGGTTAACCGACGGCCGACGGGAGCGGCGTTTCAACGCATTGTTTGTGGGCATTTAACACAGTATGCCGTGATCGTCACGGCGATCACGCGAAAGGCGCACCGTTGACCAGCACGTATCCCGTTCCTGTCGACGTCTTGGCTGCGCCCACCGTGTATCAGCCACAAGACGATTCCCGATTGCTCGTTCGTGCAATGGAACACAGCGGACTGATCTGCGGTCGGCGAGTGCTGGACTTGTGTACCGGTAGCGGGTTCGTCGCGCTTGCGGCCGCCGAAATGGGCTGCGCCAGCGTTACCGCGTTCGATATTTGTCCGCACGCGGTGCGCTGCACCCTGGGCAACGCGGCCGTGGCCGGAGTCGACATCGACGTCCGGGAAGGCTCGTGGATTGCCGCGCTGAGTTGCGCGCCATTCGATGTGGTGGTGTCCAATCCGCCCTACGTGCCCACCCCGCTGGGGGTTGACATCGAGGCGGTCTCGCCGGGCCTGGGCCCGTCGTGGGCATGGAATGCCGGTCCCGATGGGCGGCTGGTGCTGGATCCGCTCTGTGCGTCGGCGTCAAACCTGCTGTGCAACGGCGGATCCCTGCTGCTCGTACAGTCGGCCCTGGCTGGTGTGCCACGTTCCCTGGACTGCCTGCGGTCGACCGGCTTGGACGCTGAAGTCGTTGCCTCCGAATGGATTCCATTCGGCCCGGTGCTCTCGTCGCGGGCAGGCTGGCTGGAGGAAATCGGCCTGCAGCCGCGCGGCTGCCGGGAAGAGCAATTGGTTGTGATCCGGGCGGACAAGCCATGACCGGAACACGGGTACGCGTGGTACCCAAAGGGCCCATTCTGATATCGGGCCCGGTGCGCATCGAAATGGACGACGGCGGAGTCGTCGAATCAGACCGGTTCATGGTCGCCATCTGCACCTGTGGCCGAAGCAAGGAATATCCGTTATGCGACACCAGCCACCGGCGCTGCCGCCACGTCGAAGATGTTGGCCCAGAGCCTAACTGAGGCTAGTCGAGCGGTCGCCGCAATGACGTTCGGTCCTGGTTCCAGGACGCCATGATGGTATCGGCGAGTCGATCTTCGACCACAGTGAATGCGCGCATTCCGAAAATGACGTTGTGGTCCAACTCCGGTTCCCGGGCCACGAGATCGCCGACCACATCGAGGCGTACCACCTGTTCGTGTACCGCGTCGGCCTCCACGTGTTCGCGGTAGAACTCGATACAGGCCGGCGGCGCGTGCATCCTCGCCAGGGCCTCGACCATCCGGCGCGATCCCGGCGACGAGGTGATTTCCGTCGCGGCGAAATGCCCGATGGCCGCGCCACGCAGCCGGCGGTGCAAGCCGAACAGCGACATCAGGTTGACCACGGCAAGCGCTTCGGCGGGGACGGCATCGAGGTAGCCCAGATATGTCGGGTCCAGATCGGCTGCCGTCAATAGATCCGCAAAGAGCTGCTGGTGCAGCCGGGCGCCCTGTCCGGCGCCATACTCGTCGAATTCGACCGCCACGAATGCCGCCTTGGCGCCACCGGTCAGCCGGGGAATCGCCCAGGCGTGCGGATCGCCCTCTTTGAGGTGATACAGCGATCTTTGCGCCAAGTATTCGCGCATCTGCTGCCACGTCCCGGTGTCGCGCAAATAGTAGGACGGGCCGGTGCCCTCGACGCGTTCGACGGAAATCGCTTCCATTTCTAGTGCCGCGGTGCGGTCGGGCTCGATCGGCTCGACGTCGCGGCGCACGCCGGTCAGAAAGGCTCGCTCGAGTTCGGCGCGCAGACCCAACAGGTCGGGATTCCACTCCCAGGTGGGATCGACGCCCGCGAAGCCCCGGTAGTGCAGCTCGTAGCACATGCACAAGGCCAGCTGCAGGTCGAGACCGTAGGGATCCGAATCACGGACAGATGCGCCGGTCCGAGCGAGATGGTCTCCGGACGGAGGTCCGGTCAACGCGCGATGAACCGCCGTCGACAACGGTCCGTGTGCTGCCGGTAGGGCGGGTTCAAGCGTGATCGACGCGCGGGTCACGTCGTTGGAGATACCACGATCGGGGTCGCCGCAAACGGTGTCAGCGCCGTCAGATCGGCGCTTGTTAGCGGCCACCGGACCAGTCGTCGACCCCCGCGGGCGCTGTGGGCAGTCGGAAGGTGATATCAACCGTGGTTCCGGTTGGCCCGCTGTCGATCTCCATCGTGTCGCTGATGGCCCTCATCAGGATCAGGCCCCGTCCGCTGTTACCCGGGTTGATCGCCGGCGGCTTCCAGGAGCCGTGATCGAGGACGCGTGCCCGGATTTCACCGTCAACGGTTTCGACTTCGAGCAGCGTTGTCCCGGCGCCGTGCCCACGGTAGGCGTGCTCGACGCAGTTCGTGCACGCTTCGTTGATCACCAGGACGACGTCATCGATCAAGTCGCGCGGGATGTCGGCGGCTCTGAGCCAATCGGCCAGCCGATGCCGAATGCTGGCTAATTCATCTGCGATAGCATGGGTTTCGATCTTCAACGACGCCTGCTGGTGCCGGTATATCACCATCGCTACATCGTCGTCGTATCCTGCTGCCGGAGCCAGCTCGCGCAACACCGCATCCGCGACGGCGTCCAGCGGCAGCGTCATCGTTTCCACCAAAACATCTGCCGCACCGATGATTCCGTCGTCAATCGACACGTATTTGCGTTCTACCAGTCCGTCGGTGAATACCATCAGCGTCGAGCCGGACTCCAGCCGCCGGGAGAGTTGCGGGCGAGGCTCCTCGCGACGGACCGCGAGCGGCACCGACCGGGCGTCGTTCAACACCGTGGTGCCGGAGTTAGGGCCGGCGAGAACGGCGGGCATGTGTCCCGCGTTGCTGTACTCCAAGACGCCGGATTCGGTATCCAGTACCGCCAGAAACACAGTGGTGCAGTACGCATTTGGAATGAGTGAGGCCGCCAAATCGAGTTGCTCGAGCAACAGTGCGGGTTGAGTGCCGTTGATCAACAGCGCGCGCGCCGAGCTGCGTAGCTGACCCATGACTGCGGCGGCCGGCAGGCCCCGGCCCACGCAGTCGCCGACCACGATGCCGATGCGGTGATCGCCGATTGGCAGCACGTCATACCAGTCGCCCCCGATCTCCAACGGCGGCACAGCGGGTTCGTAGCGCACGGCAAAGCCCGGCGGCGGCTCCATCGGCGGGAGCAGTGCGCGTTGCAGTGTCAGCGATGTTTCGCGAGCGCTCTCGAATTGGCGCACATGCTGCATGGCCAAACTCAGGTGACCGATCAGCACCGTGACCAGGAGCCGATCCTCCGCGCTGACCCAGCGCGATGCACCAAGCTCCAACCACAGCGCGAGGTCTCCCGTGCCGGACAGCACCGCGACCAATCCCTGCGCCTTGCCGGGTTTGTCCGGCCGCTCGACGGTTTTGGCCGTCAGCGGCAGCTGGTGGCGTGCATCCTGAAAGGTGTTGCGTAACCAGGAATCTAGTCCGCGCCACGTTGTTTCGGCGGGCTCGCCTGCCACCTGAACTGTGGGCTCCCCGTCGCCCGCAGGCCAGGTCACTGCGATCACGCGCTGTACGCCGATCGCCGTCCGGCACTCGTCGAGCGTGATCGCCAGTAGCTCGGCGACAGTTTTGGCGACCGCCACGGCGGTGGCCAGGCGCAGTACCGCGCTCTCCCGGGCGGCAAATGCCCGTTCCGCGGTGACGTCGCGAATCGTCCCCACGTAGACATCTTGGTCGGACCCGGCTTCCCTGACCGCGTTGATGCTCACCATCACCCAGGCGAGATGTCCGTCGCGATGGCGAATCGGTGTCTCGTATTGGGCGGCGCCGTCGCTGCGGACCCGCGATTGTTCTTCTCGCGCAGTCTTCTTGTCGACCAGCCATGGATGCGGCCACCGGTACGGCAACCCCTCGGGGGGATAGCCGAGGATATCGATGAAGGCGTTGTTCATCTCGAAGATCGAGCCTTCATGGTCGGCGACGAAGAAGCCCTCCTGTAACGAATTCACCAGAGCCGTACGGAATTTGTCGCGGTCGGCGAGATCGTCGGCGCGGGCGCGCTGTTCGGCGTAGCGCCTGGTGCCGTCGAGAAACCCTCGAGTCGCCACGTCAAGAGGGGCCAGCGTCTGCAGCAGGAATTCCAGCGCGATTGGTGCTTCGATCTGGATGTCCTTGGTTATGGTGAGGACCAGCCGGACGTGGTGCTCGATGATGTCGAGCATGCTGACTCGTTCTTGCAATGCCCGGCGCCCGAGCTCATGGCCGACCGCAAGGCTGTCCTCGTCACGCTTGTCCAAATAGCTCCGCAGCGCGGCGATGTATTGAGCGTGAAACTTGTCTGCATCAGTCATATCGAGACCCCCCGGTGACGTGCGGCGAGCACCATCGCGTCGTCGGTTTCCTTGGCATGTTTCGCCAGTAGCTGTTCGGCTATCACCGTGGACGAGGCGGCGAAGTCGATATGGTCCAGGTGATCCTCGGTGATGCCGTCACTGGCGAGGACGATCAAGTCGCCGCCGCGAAGCGAAACCACCTGTGCGGGCCTGATTTCCGGGATGCGATAGCCGACGATGCCGGCGGCCAGCCGTGCGCTGGATCGGATGTGGACACCGGTCGCATCCTTGGAGACGAGGTTGGCGCTGACATTTCCGACCCCGGTCCAGGTGAGCGTTCTGGCCCCGAAATCCACCCGCGCCAGGCTCATCGCGACTCCTCTGGTTCCACCCAGCACACGGTGACAGAGTTGGACCAAGACTTCGAGACGCTCTCCGGCGGCCCGCTGCAGCGCATCGACGGCGCGCATCGCGGCGCTCGCGGCGGCAGGACCGTGACCGAGGCCGTCGATCACACCGAACAGAGCGGCACCATCATCGATGGGGATCGCGATCTTTTGGTCGCCGCTGGTTGCCTCGCCCGGTAGTGGACGCCCCGCGTTCGCCCACTCGATCGGCCCCAGTCGACCGTTGTCATTCACGGTCATGCACGGGCCGGTACCCATTTCCACATTTCGACAACCGTGCCCCGGCCGTGTTCGGACTCCACCACCAACCGGTCCATCAAACGGCGGGCGCCCGGCAAGCCCATACCTAACCCACGACCGGTCGAGTATCCGTCCTCCATTGCTCGCTCGATGTCGGCGATACCCGGACCGTCATCCTCGGCGCGAACGACTAGAGCTTTGCGGCCGTCGCGTTCGGCCACTGCGACCTGAACTGCGCCGCGACCCGCATAACTGGTGATGTTGCGGGCGATTTCGGAGATCGCGGTGGCGATCATGGTGACGTCGGTCAGCGAGAACCCGAGGTCGAGTGCGAGTTGATGCCCGGCCTTACGGGCAGCGACGATATCGTCGGAATTATTGATGTCGACGACAATGTCACGCGCCACCGTCGCGCCCGATCGTCGGTTTCCCTGCTCCCTGTTGGCGATTCAGCAGGGCGAGGCCCTCTTCGAGATCCAACGCGGTGTTCATGTCGTCAAACGCGAGACCCAGCTGGACCATCGCGAAGGCCACCTCTGGCTGCAGCCCGACGATCACGGTATCCGCGCCGCGCAGCCGGGTCATGTGCGCAATCGTGCGCAGCGAGCGGGCCGCGAAAGAATCCATCACATCGATAGCGGTGACGTCGACGATGATGCCCTGCGCGCGGAATTGGCTGACCCGCTCCATCAGGTCGTACCGAAGTCGTTCGGCGTCGGAGTCGGACAGGGCGGCCTGCACCGAGGCGATAAGAATCGAGCCCTGTTTCAGGATGGGTACTGGCATACGGAGCCCGTGTTGGTCGTGCTCACCCGGTCAGCTCGCCGGTGCGCGTGACTTCGTAGCCCAGCAGGCGCTCGGCTTCTTCGATACCGCCCTGGAGGTCACCGACCGCGTTCATCTTCGACAGGTCCAACCCGATCGTCACCAACGTGAGCGCGATTTCCGAGGACAGGCCCGTGATGATCACGCTCGCGCCCATCAACCCGGATGCATCGACCGTTTGCACCAAGTGGTTCGCCACGGTGGAGTCGATGGTGGGCACACCGGTGATGTCGATGACCACCACTTTGGCGCGGTTAGCGCGGATGGCTCTCAACAGTTGCTCGGTGACCTGCCGGGCGCGCTGACTGTCCAGCACACCGATGATCGGCAGAATCAGCAGCTGCTCGCGCACCTGCAACACCGGGGTGGACAGCTCGCGGATCGCCTCCTGCTGCTGGCGGATGATGCGCTCGCGTTCCTGCACGAAGCTGACGCCCACGGTGTTCGCGATGCGGTTGGCCGCCGGCTCGTAGGCGTCCAGAACGCGGTTGAGCATCTCGAACTCGGTCTGGTACTTCTCGAACAATGAGCGCGCGAGCACGTCGCGCAGCAGCAGCACGATGCCGAGCACCTCGTCGGTTTCCACGCCTCGCGGGATGATGCGTTCCGACAGGTCGCGCGCGTAAGCCTGCAGGGCCTCGACGCTACCGGTTTCGAGCACCTCGACGTAGTTGTCGTAGACGGCGGTCGCTTCGGAGAAGAGTTCCTCCGGGGTCATCGCCGTGAGCAATTCGGCCTCGGCGATCCGGCGCGCCCACTCCTCGCGCAGAACCGTGCGATTCTGTCGCAGATGCTGTACTAGCTGCGGAAGAAGACCTTCACTGGCCGTTTGCGACGTGGTGCCGGTGCTGCTGGAATCTGACATCTGGCCTCCCGTGTGCCGCGTCGCGCTCCGCAGTGCGCAGGTTCTATGGGGAGACTAGCCTGGTTTGACGCGCGGCAGGCGTTGAGGTGTTCTGCTTCTCGCAGGTCGCACGGCAGGCTAGGCTTGCACCACATTGAAGCCCGGGACAAAGGATCACCATTGTCAGCACCTGATTCGATTACCACGTTGGTTGCGGACCACGATGGGGTGTCCGTGGTCAGTGTCAGCGGCGAAATCGATCTAGTCACCGCCCCGGCTTTGGAACAAGCCATCGGTGCGGTCGTTGCGGAAGCGCCGACGGCGCTGGTCATCGACCTCTCCGCGGTGGAGTTCCTCGGCTCGGTCGGCCTGAAGATCCTGGCGGCGACCTACGAGAAACTCGGCAAGTCGGCGGAGTTCGGAGTGGTCGCCCGGGGTCCGGCGACCAGACGCCCGATTCACCTCACCGGTCTGGACAAGACGTTCCCGTTGTACCCGACGCTGGACGACGCCTTGACCGGCGTGCGAGAAGGCAAACTCAACCGCTGATCACGGACATGGATGTCGACCACCCGGAAGACGACCAGCGTTGGGATCGCGATGAGCGCGGCGAGACCGAAACCGAGCGGCTCGATCGCAACTGGACCAGCCTGTTGCAGGAACTCCGGGTGGTGCAGACCGGTGTGCAGCTGCTCACCGGGTTCCTCCTGACGCTTCCGTTCCAGCAGCGGTTCGACGTTCTCGATCAACAGATGCGGACGGCGTATCTGGTGACGGTGGGATGTTCGGTGGGCGCAACGATTCTGCTCATCGCCCCGGTCGGCATTCATCGGCTGCTGTTCCGGCGGCATCGTCTGCAGGTGCTGGTGTCCGCCGCGCACCGCTGCGCTTACGCCGGGCTGGCGCTGCTCGGATTGGCGCTGACCGGGGTGACGGTCATCGTCTTCGTCGCGGTGGCCGGGACCAGCGCGGCATTGATAGCGGGAGCGTGTGCGCTGTCGATGTTTACGGTCTTTTGGTGGCTGTTGCCGCTGTTGCTGCGCAACCACGGCGAGTAATCAGCATCAACGGCCGCGGACCAGCGCCGCGATACGGGTGGATTCCAGCTGCTCGAGGAGGTCTTGGGGGTCGGCGAAGATCGGTGACGCGCCGGCTGCCTGCAATTCCGTGTCGCCGATCCCGCCGCTGCGCACGCCGATGCACGGCACTCCGGCGGCCTTGGCGGCGTGTGCATCCCAGATGGCGTCGCCGACAAACACGGCCTGGTCAGGAGTCACCCCCACGCGGTCCATCGCGACTTGCACGATGCCCGGCTCGGGCTTGGCGGTGTCGACGTCGCGGGAGGACGTCGTTGCTGCGATCACGTCGTCGCAGCCGAGCACTTTGCGCAGCATGTCGAGTTCGTCGTCGGGTGCCGAGCTGGCCAGTACCACCTGCAGACCCACGTCGGCGACGCGGCGCAGCAACTCCCGGGCGCCCGGTAATGGTGCCAGCAGGGGAGAGATCTCCCGGTAGTACCGGCTGTGCGCATCGCTGAGCCGGTCTTGTACCTCCGCCGGCGCGTCGTCGGAAAGGGTGCGTACCAACGTCGAACCGTCCATCCCGATGCCGCGGTGGATGCGCCAGGCCGCGACCGATATGCCTTCGGCATCGAACGCGCGTTGCCACGCGTAGACGTGCAGATAGTTGGAATCGACCAGGGTTCCGTCCACGTCGAACAGGACAGCGGGAGCACTCATTGCTGCGGCATACCCGCCTTCGGGCCCGCTGACACGATTCGGCCGCTACTGGGCACCGGGTGGCCGCCGACGAGGCCTCCTGGCGTACAACACGTTTCGCGACGAGTCTGACCTGACGCCGCGGGCCGGGGCCGGGGGAGATACGCCCACCGCCGTGCCGGTGGGGCCGACCTGCAGCTGGGGGCCATCGGAGTTGCCTAGTGCCCCAAATTGTCGGGAGCGCAATTTCTTCGGCTGGACCAGTGTGGGGGGGCAGCAGAACGGGGTACCGCCTTTGCCTATAGGGGGAGTACACGGGCGTGCGTCATCCCACACCCCGCAAGGAAGGAACAGCCATGAAGACCGCAAGCGATTACGACGCGCGTCGCGTGAGCGACATCGAGACCCAAGAGCCTTCCGAAATCCGCCAGCTGGATCCCAAATTGTCGGGGCCGTCCACGGCAGTTGTCGATGACGATCCCAACGATGTGCATTTCTTCGAGCTGCCGGGCGCGGACTTGTCCGGTGCAGAACTGGCCGTGACGGTGATCCCGCAGCGAGCCGACGAGTTCACCTGCTCGAGCTGCTTTCTGGTTCAGCACCGCAACCGGATGCACCTGTCGAGTTCCGGATCGCCCGTTTGCACCGATTGTTCATAGCGCCTCGGGAACTACTATCGACATATGCACGGCGTTTTAGTTTTTGACGGTCGGTGTGGGGTGTGTACCCGGGCGGTGAACCTGCTGGCTCGGTGGGATCGAACCGGCATGCTGCGCATCGAACCGATGCAATCGCCGGGGATGGCCGACCGGCTCGGGGTTACCGACGACCGGATGCTCGAATCGGCGTGGTGGCTCGATTCGTCCGGCGCGATCTTCGCCGGCGCTTACGCCATGAATGTCGCCCTCGCCACAGCACTGGGCACGCGGTTGCCGTTGTGGATCTACCGGATTCCCGGCGTTGGCGCGCTGCAGAACGTCACATACCACTGGGTGGCGGCACATCGATATCGCTTCCGCGGTGTGACGCCGCTCTGCGAAGCCGAGCCGCAGCGATGCGCGTAGTCGCCGCCCTCTGATTGGCATCGGCGCGTGGCAGCACCCGTCATCCGTGGCGAGAACGCGGCAAATGGCATGAGTCGTCCCCCCGGTTTGCCCGCGCCGCGTCTGTTTCGTCCGGCCTTCGCCACGGCCTACGCGCTGGCGTATCTGGTCGGCGGCGAGCGCCGGATGCTGCGATTGATCCGCCGGTACGGACCGATAATGACGATGCCCATCCTCAGTTTGGGCAACGTCGCGATTGTGTCCGACCCGGAGTTGGTCAAGCAGGTTTTCACCGCCGCGCCCGACGTCCTGCTCGGCGGGGACGGGGTGGGACCCGCGGCGGCGATCTACGGCTCCGGATCGATGTTCGTGCAAGAGGAACCCGAACATCTGCGCCGTCGCAAGCTGCTGACGCCACCCCTACACGGCGTGGCGTTGAGCAGTTACGTGCCGATCATGGAGAACTCGGCACGCGTGGCGATGCACAGCTGGCCCGTCGACCGCCCGTTCCAGATGCAGGAGGCGGCGCGGTCGCTGATGCTGGACGTGATCGTCAAGGTCATCTTCGGCGTGGACGATCCCGATGAGGTGCAGCGGTTGGGCCGACCATTCGAACGGTTGCTGAATCTCGGTGTCTCCGAGCAGTTGACGGTCCGCTACGCGCTGCGGGGGCTGGGCGCCTTGCGGGTGTGGCCGGCGCGGGCACGGGCCAACCGGGAGATCGATGCCGTCGTCATGCCGCTGATCGCCGCGCGACGATCCGATCCCCGCCGCAACGAGAAGCTCGACATTCTGACATTGCTCATGTCTGCGCGCGGCGATGACGGAGACCACTTGTCGGACAACGAGATCCGCGATGATCTGATCACTTTGATGCTGGCCGGTCACGAAACGACCGCAACCACGCTAGCCTGGGTCTTCGACCTGCTGCTGCACCATCCCGATGCGCTACGACGTGCACAGGATGAAGCCATCGGCGGTGGAGAGGACTTCACCACCGCGGTGATCAACGAGACATTGCGGATGCGTCCCCCCGCGCCGTTCACGGCACGCGTTGCCGCGCAACCGTTTCCCATCGGCGACTACCGTATCGAAGCCGGGACGCGAATCGTCGTGCACATCGTCGCCATCAACCGCAACCCGCAGACCTACGCGCATCCCAACGAATTCCGACCCGAACGATTCCTCGGCAGCCGGCCGCAAACCTACGCGTGGGTTCCATTCGGCGGAGGTATCAAACGCTGTCTGGGCGCGAGCTTTTCGATGCGAGAGCTGATCACTGTGCTGCACGCCCTGTTGCGCGAAGGCGAGTTCAGCGCGGTCGACGAAAAGGCGGAGAGGATAGTGCGGCACTCGATAATGCTTGCGCCCCAGCGTGGAACCCGAGTGCGGTTCCGCCCTCGTACACCACGCTAATCTTGTGACCATTCCCGCGCGCAGACGCGGCAATGCCGGGTAACTGTCGCACATCCCGGTTCGCCCTCGGCGGGCTGACGGACCAGATGGGTGGATAGATCACCGCAGCCGGGGCAGGTACAGGTCGCGGAGTACGACTCGACGGATTGCTCGCTCATCAGGTGCAGATTTTCCGCCCTGGAGAAGGGCGCGATCTCCAACCGCTCGGGGCGGGGGCCGGGGCTGGGAGTGTCAAGCCACAGCAGGCCACAGACCACCATCGCCACTGCCCCGAAAATGGCCACAATGACCAACGGGATGTTCCATGGCCAGTTCGGTGGAATGGGGGTCAGCGCGAAGAACAGCATCACCGCGGAGATCAGGAAACTGATAATGGTGCCGGGTTTAGCGAAGCGGTAGCCGCCGACCTGCAGCGCGTCCCATACGTCGATCTCCTGCTGCCGTTGTGCGATCCCCAAAAGCGTTGGGTGGTAAGGAAAATCGGAGGACATCGCAGAATCGGGGAGGCTGGCGTCGTGTTGGTGCGATCCGCGACTCGTTCGCGGTTCCGAGACCGGCCTGACCAACGCCATACGGCACAAGTTTAGCGCGGGCTGCCCGACTCGGCGAGGCGACGATGAGCCGCACGCACCGCGGAGCAGCAGCCGATTGTTTGCGGGCGCGTCTTCGGTGTATGTGCGTCGCGATCGTCCGGTGGCTGCTGAGGACTTGCTGTGCTGGAACCGGTGACAGCTTTTCGGGTGGCTGCGCGCGCAGCAGGCGGATCGGCCTTTCGGGCGAACCCAAACAGAGGGCGGAGAATGCTGAGGCTCAGAAGAGAGGCTATTACAGGCCGAATGCCGATGATTTCTCAGCGCTGGCTCAGCGACGAACTTGTACCGTTGGGCGCTGTGAGCAACACGGGGTTTCGCGGTCGTTAAGAGATCACTGAGATGTTGGATTTTGGTTTGCTTCCCGCGGAGGTCAACTCAGCGCGGATGTATTCGGGGGCGAGGTCAGGTCCTTTGCTGGTAGCTCGGAATCAACCCGCGGATGCCGCTCGCGGGGCAGCCAACGCAGCCGCCAGCCGTTAGGCGTCGAGGGGGGAGCCATGCTGGATTTTGCGGTGTTACCGCCGGAAGTCAACTCGGTCAGGATGTATTCCGGCCCCGGATCGGGGCCGCTGCTGGCCGCCGCCGCCGCTTGGAATGCGTTGGCTGCCGAAATGCGTTCCGCGGTAACTGCTTACGGCTCGGTGCTCAGGGAGTTGCTCAGCACGGGCTGGTTCGGTCCATCGTCGACGTCGATGTTGGCCGCCGCCCAGCCCTATCTGACGTGGCTGAATACCACTGCTGCTGCGGCCGAGCAGGCCGGTGTGCAGGCGAATGCGGCCGCGACGGCTTTTGAGGCCGCGTATGCGATGACGGTGCCCCCGCCGGTCGTGGCGGCCAATCGCGTGTTGCTGGCGAGTCTGGTGGCCGCCAATATTTTCGGGCAGAACACGCCGGCGATCGCGGCTACTGATGCTGAATACGCCGAAATGTGGGCCCAGGATGCCGCTGCGATGAGCGGCTATGCCACCGCTTCGGATTCGGCGGCACAGATGACGCCGTTTACTTCGCCGCGGACGAACACCACCCCCGACGGGGTGGCCGGACAAAATGAGGCGGTTAATCAGGCCACCAACTCGGCGGCCGGGAATACGCAATCGTTGTTGTCGAGTAACGACTTCTCCGCCCTGGACGTGGATCCCGCTGCCGCACCCCAGGGACCGATCGGTGGCTACCTGACGGGGCTGTTGGACGGGTCGAACAACACCGCGTTGGGTAGCTTCTTGGGAAGCAACTTCTTCAGCAACGACGTCCTCAACGGAATAATCGCGGGCGGCCCGTTTAACCCGCAGTCCATTATTGGTACGGCGGTGGGCGCGATGGGGACGCGCGCGACGACATTGTCGGGTCTGGGCGATTTCGCCATGAACGCCGAAGGCGGCGGGATGGCGGCCCTGGCATCCAATACCGTCCCGTCAGCGGGCCTGGGCGGGGCATCGGCTGGGATTGGCAACGCGCATCTGGTGGGGTCGATGTCGGTGCCCCAGAGTTGGGCGTCGGCGGCCAATATCACCCCGGGTCAAGCGGCGGCCCCGGTGAGTGGTCTGAGTGATATCGGGACATCGGGGGCGCCGGCGGCGGGCGGGCCGGGCGGTGTGGCGGGTCCGTTGGGCGGTAACGGGCGCAGGCTGCGTCGCGCGATCCCTCGGTATGGGTTTCGTCCGGTGGTCATGCCGCGTCCACCGGCGGCCGGGTAGGAGACGTCAGGAGAAGATGTCATGTTGAATTTTGGGGCGTTGCCGCCGGAAGTGAACTCGGCCAAGATGTATGCCGGTGCTGGGTCCGGGCCGTTGTTGGCGGCCGCGGCCGCGTGGAATGCGATGGCTGCTGAAATGCGTTCGGCGGCAATGAATTATGAATCGGTGATCAGGTCGTTGGTCAGCGAGGGGTGGCTGGGTCCGTCGTCGGCGAAGATGGCGGCGGCGGTCACACCGTATCTGGAGTGGCTCAACACCACCGCGATCCAAGCCGAGCAGGCCGGTGCGCAGGCCAGCACGGCGGCGGCGGCGTATGAGGCGGCGTTTGCCGCGACGGTGCCTCCGCCGGTTGTCGCGGCCAACCGTGCTTTGTTGGCGAACCTGGTGGCCAGCAACGTCTTCGGTCAAAATACCGGGGCGATCGCGGCCACCGACGCCCAATACGGCGAGATGTGGGCAGCAGATGCTTCCGCGATGACCAGTTACACCACCGCCTCGCGCGCAGCCAGCCAGATGACCCCGTTCAGCGCACCGCAAGCCGACACCACCCCAGACGGAACGGCCCAGCAGGCCGACGCCATCGCTGACGCCGCCGCCCCGCAGGCGACCAGTATCTGGGATTGGCTGGGTCTGTCGCCCAATTCGAATACCTCTACCACCGGGCTTGCCGGAGTGATGAACTTCTTCAGCAATTCCAACCCGAATCTGACGGGGGCGTTTCTCAACAACGCCTCCGTGTCCGGCATCTCGAACGGGTTCACCACCAACGGGATTCTGAACCCGACGACGTTCGTCGATTCGCAGATGGCGCTCAACTCCCTGAGCGCGGTAGGCGCAAGCACCGAGGGGCTGGAGGATCTGGCCGCCGGGCTGGGGAGTGGCGCGTCGTTCGCATCCGTGACCACGGCCCTGCCCGGTGCGGCGGCGACGGCGGCAGTGGGACAGGCCAGCCTGGTCGGGGCCTTATCGGTGCCGCCGGCCTGGGCCGGCACCGGGGCAACGGTCAGCACGGTTGCGGCCACGACTCAGGTCGGGGCCGGGGCCTATCACAGCTTTGGTGCCGCTACCCCGATGGTGATGGAAGGGGCCGGGGCAGTGGGCATGCCGGGGGTGCCGTTGGCGGGCATGCCGGGGGCGCACGAGGATGAGTTCGCCGAACCCATCTACGGATTCCGGCCTCGGGTCATCGGACGCCCACCGGCCGCCGGGTAACCACAGATGAAAGTCCTACCGCTTGTCGCCAGCGTCGTCGCCGACTTGGCCAACTCTGGGACCTCGCAGCTCGGCACCGGGGTGGCGACCCGGGCGCTGCGGCAGGACGATCAGCAGGACGACCATGACGGCGGCGATCACCGCGGAAGCCAGCGGGCGGCTCAGGTTCAAGCCGCCGTGGTCGACCGGCTTGTCGAGGAAATCGCCGACGGTCGCGCCGAGGGGCCGGGTCAGGATGAAAGCGACCCAGAACAGGGTGACGCGCGAGATGCTCGTCCAGTAGTACAAGGCCGCGACCCCGAGCAACCCGACGCCGAATACCAGCGCACCGCCTTCGTAACCGAGCCCGCCGTCGTCGGCGAGCCAATCGCCGAGGGCGGTGCCCAAGGTCTGCGAAAAGGTGATCGTGGCCCAATAGAACGCTTCGACTTTTGGCGTCGAGACGGTATTCACCGAAACCGTTCCCTGCGACCAATGCCAGAGCCCGAGGGTGGCCAACAGGCAAAACAGCAGCAGCAGCGATCCGCCCGTGTAGCCGATCCCGAGGGACCGGTCGGCGAAGTCGGCCAACACGGTGCCGAACGTCGTGGAGGCGACGATCGTTAACCAGTAAAGGGCCGCATGGAAGCGCTTGGCACAAATCTGCGCGACGACGAGTGCGACCAGGGCGCCCCCGAAGAGTGCTACCCCGGCCAGATATCCCCAATCCAGCGTCATCGTGACGGTATCGCCGCCCGTCTCGCCGAGCGTCGTTGCTAAAACCTTGATGACCCAAAACCCAAGGGTGACCGCCGGCACCTTGCTCAGTGCTTGTTTGGTCATCTCGCTCATGAATGCTCACCTGTCGATGTGCGGGACTGCTGGGTTTTGAGGCGGGTAGACGCCACGCGGCGGTGCGGTCTCCATCCTTGCTGAGCCGAGTTGAGAGGACGCTGAGAACCGGGACGGCCGCCGGCCTCAGCGTTTTCTCAGCGTCGCCGCGCGACCGTGGTCCGAATGGGCCCCGACCACCGCCAAGTTCGGGAGACGACGTTGACGAACAGGCGGACGATGGTCACCTTAGATGACGTGACGATGGCGAAGGAGTCAAGCGGGTGAAGGTGCTGGTCGTCGAGGACGAGCCGCGGCTGGCGGCCACGCTGACGATGGGCTTGCGCGCCGAGGGATGTGTCGTGACGACCGCCGACAACGGTTCCGACGGGTTGTGGGAGGCCACTGAGAACCGTTTTGACGCAATCATTTTGGACATCATGCTGCCGGGGTTGAGCGGCTACGAGGTGCTGCGGCGCATGCGCGCAGCAGAGGTTTGGACGCCGGTGTTAATGCTTTCTGCCAAGGATGGCGACTATGAGCAGGCGGACGCGTTCGACTTGGGCGCCGATGATTACCTGACCAAGCCGTTCTCGTTCATCGTGCTGGTCGCGCGGCTGCGGGCGCTGGTTCGCCGCGGCGCACCCCAGCGGCCGGTCGTGTTGACCGCGGGCACCTTGTCGTTAGATCCGGCGCGGCGCATCGTGCGGCGCAATGCCGACACGATCTCTTTGACGCCGCGCGAGTATGGACTGCTGCACTATCTGATGCGTAACAAGGGTGCGGTGATGAGTAAGACGGACATCTTGCACAACGTGTGGGATCCGCACTTTTCCGGGGACGACAACCTCGTCGAGGTCTACGTCTTTTATGTGCGACGCAAGATCGATTTCCCGTTCGGCACCAACACAATTGAAACCGTGCGAGGGGTCGGCTACCGGCTGGAAGCCGAGGACGCCGCCGGCGTCGGCGCGACCAGCGGAGCTGAACGACCACCGCGGTGCCGCCGCCGCTGCGGGCGCGGTTGGTGTCCAGTCGCACGAACCGCTCGAGCACTCTGAGCCGGTCGGCCGGCGCGATCCCGGGACCGTCGTCGAACACGGTCAGGCACGCCTGACCGTGTTCGGGTCGCACCGTCACCTCCACCTGCGACGTCGCGTGGCGGGCTGCGTTGTCAACAAGGTTGCGCAGCACCCGCGACAGTGCGCTCGAGTCTCCGATTAGCCGCGTCGGAGCAAGTTCGGCTTGCACATCCAGCGCCGTCACGTGCCGCAGCCGGGTGACCTCGGTGACGGCCAGATCGTCGAGGTCGGTATGGGCGCGGCGCAGCGCCAATCCCCGTTCGTCGGCGCGGGCCAACAACAGCAGGTCCTCGACGGTGCGCTTCCGGCAACAGTGTGTCGACAGCGAGTCGATCGTCGAGCAGGTCGGGATGGGCGACGCCGACTTCGAGGGCCGAGATCACCGTGGACAGCGGGCTGCGCAGTTCATGGGAGGCATCGGCGACAAACCGACGTTGGGCGGCTTGGCCGGATTCGAGGCGGGAAAGCTTCTCGTTCATCGTGGTTGCCAGCGTGAAGATCTCGTCGCGGTGCGGTGCGGTGCGGTGCGGTGCGGTGCGGTGCGGTGCGGTGGCACGGGCACGCGTTCTGTCAGATCGGAGGCGCTGATGTCGGCCACCCGGGAGCGAATCGCCTCCATCCAACGCAACGATCGTCGCACCAGGACGTAAGTGGCCAGGGCCGCGGCCGCGATCACCAAGGGCGCGGCTACGGCCAGGCCGATCGCCGCTGCGAACACAGTGGTCTCCACGTTTTCGGTGCCGGTGCCGGTGCCGGTGCCGACAAGCACGGCGTACCGCCCTGTTGGCGTGTCGAGCACCTGTCCGGATACCCGCACGTCACGCACCCTGACCGCACCGCCCGCTATGCCGATCCGGGGGCTGCTTTCGAGCCTGTTGAGTTCGATCAACGGCGGCTCGGGTTCTGGGGTTGACTGCGCCACCGGATGCCCGGCGCCGTCGAAAATCTGAACGGCGACGACGCGCTGGTCGGTGGCCAGCAGGGGCGGACGAGATCGGGGGCGTCTGACTGCAGCGTCTTGGTGATGTCGCGCAGGCGGGTTGCCGCCGCGTCGTCGCCCGCCGAAAGCAATGAGAAGTACAACACCGACAGCAGGATCGCCCGGCCAATGTGAGCGCCACCAGAACGGCGGTGGCCGACACCAGTGCTGAGCGGGCCGAGATGCTCCAAACCCGCGGGCGCATCAGCGTCAGTAGCCGGCCTGAATCTGCCATCAGCACCGACCAACCCGCACGCGCCGATGTGACATCGTTCCTCCGTACCGCCCGAAACTACGGAGTCGTCGTCGGGCGCGGTTGCCCGACGGTACCGATTCGTCGCTGAGTCAACGCTGAGGAAGCATCGGAGTCGAGCGGATCATGCACATGCGGCGCACAGTCACGGCTAGGTAGACCCGGTATCACTTCATCCTGTGGGCCCAAATATGCTGCGCGAGAACGTTCATCCGGATAACCTTCGGCAGGCAGGCAGGCAGGCAGGCAGGCAGGGGGAGCGTTGAGCGGAGTGAGCTCGCAGACTCGGACGCCGTACGGGCATGTGCTCCCTCTATTGGCGGTTCTAGGTGTGGTGCTGGCTGTGACCGCGTGCAGCTCGTCGGGGAAACCGGCGGGGTCAGCTACGTCTCGGCCCGGCGTGGTCACGACGCTCGCGGGCGGTGACACATGCAAGGGACGGGTGTCCCAGAACGTCGAGTCGCCCGACTTTTATCAGCAGCACTACGCGAATGATCTGGCGAATCCCCTCAAAGAGAGACTGAAAACCTACGATTCAGCGGTCGTATCCGTTGATACTCAGCGCATTGGCCAAGCGGCAGGTGTTCTGGGCACCGAAGTACGAGCGGACGCCAAGCTGGTCGACAGTCCGCGGGTTTATGGCTGTTATGACCAGCAAGTCTTGACCCACTTACAGAGCGAAGCAGTAGCATTCGCGGACACGCTCGATGCCATGTCTTGCGCCAGCGCGGACATGTGCGGCAGGAAGCAGACTGAGATTCCCAGCATTGTGGCGCAAGCGGCGCCACAAGAACGGGCCGCCCTCGACGCGTTTAATGCCTACGCCGCTCAGTTCGGAGGCGAAAAACTCCCGTCGCCACAGGCCGCCGCTGCTCCGAGGGGCTGGCGGCTTTAGCCGGGCAGACTGGGAAATGGGCTGTCGCTGGGCAGTTTCGTGCGCTCAACCTCGGGCAACGACCCGGCACGCTAGGCCAGATTGCCTAGCGCCGCCAAAAACCGGCTCTATCAGCCAGTTAACGAGTCGGGGTGGCGGGATTCGAACCCACGACCTCTTCGTCCCGAACGAAGCGCGCTACCAAGCTGCGCCACACCCCGCGTGAAGCCACGACAGCGTATCGCACCCGCCCATCGACTCGCGAAACCGCTGGCTCACCGCTAGATCCAGCTGCTGTTGCTCTCGAATTCGACCAGCGCCTGGGCCGGGCCGGTGAGGTCCAGCCCCTGAGCACCGACCCATTCGTCGCTGAAATAAGTGTCGGCGTAGCGATCTCCGCTGTCGGCGATCAGGGTGACCACCGAACCGCCGCGGCCCGCGGCGACCATCTCGGCAAGCAGGCCGAAGGCGCCCCACAGATTGGTTCCCGTCGACGGCCCCACGCGGCGCCCCAGCACGGAGCTGACGTGGCGGGAAGCGGCGATCGACGCCGCGTCGGGCACCGCGACCATGCGATCGACCACATCGGGCAGAAACGACGGTTCGACCCGCGGCCGGCCGATCCCTTCGATACGAGACGATGCTGGCATCACCAGGTCGTATTGCTGTTGGGCGTAGGCGGGAAAGAACGCGGAGTTCTCCGGGTCGACTACGCACAGCCGGGTGGCGTGCCGCTGGTAGCGGAGGTAGCGGCCGATCGTCGCGCTGGTTCCGCCAGTGCCCGCGCCGACCACGATCCATTCCGGGATGGGGTACTCCTCGTCGCGCATCTGCTCGAAGATCGACTCGGCGATGTTGTTGTTGCCGCGCCAGTCGGTGGCGCGCTCGGCGTTGGTGAACTGGTCCATGTAGTGGCCGCCGGTCTCTTGGGCGACACGCTGCGCCTCGGCGTACACCTCACTGGAGTTATCCACGAAATGGCAACGGCCACCTTGTGATTCGATCAACGCCACCTTGGAGGTACTGGTACTCGCCGGGACCACGGCGACGAACGGTAGACCCAGCAGAGACGCGAAGTACGCCTCGGATATCGCCGTCGAACCCGACGACGCCTCGACGACCGTGGTGCCCTCGCCGATCCACCCGTTACACAGCCCATACAGGAACAGTGAGCGCGCCAGCCGGTGCTTGAGGCTGCCGGTGATATGCGTCGACTCGTCTTTGAGGTACAACGCGATGTCGACGTCGGTGCACCAGGCCGACGGCACCGGATAGCGCAACAGGGGGGTGTCGGCGCTACGACGGGCATCAGCCTCGATCAGCCGGATCGCATTGTCGGTCCAGCTGCGCGGCATACTGCGGACCGCGATCTCGGTCCGATCGTTCAACGCAACGAGGCCGCGGGATGTGAGCTACCCAGGTTGCTCCTGGAATCCCGCCCACCCATCGGGGCGGCGATCAACGTCAGCAGGGTTGCTTCGGGACGGCAGCAGAACCGCACCGGCGCAAACGGGGAGGTGCCCAACCCCGCGGAGACATGTAACTGAGTATTGGCGCCCCACCGTGACGGCCCCTTCGCCCGGGACCGGTCCAGGCCGCAGTTCGTCACCAGCGCGCCGTAGAACGGCACACACAGTTGGCCGCCGTGGGTGTGTCCGGCCATCACCAGCTGGTAGCCATCGGCGGCGAAGCGGTCCAGCACCCGCGGCTCCGGTGAGTGAACCAGTCCCAGCCGCAGGTTCGCGGCCGGGCTGGCCGGGCCCGCGATCGTCTCGTACCGGTCGCGGTCGATGTGCGGGTCGTCCACCCCCGCCGCGGCGATGTGCAGGCCGGCCACCTCGAACTCGCGGCGAGTGTGGGTGAGGTCGAGCCAGCCGCGCTCGGTGAATGCCGCCCGCAGATCCTGCCACGGCAGCGGTTCACCTTTGACCCGGTGCGACGGGTTGGTCAGGTAGTTCAACGGGTTCTTCAGGCGCGGCCCGAAGTAGTCATTGCTGCCGAAGACGAAGACACCCGGACGCGACAGCAGATCGCCCAGGGTCTGGACGACCGCGGGGACCGCTTTGGGGTGCGCCAGGTTATCGCCGGTGTTGACGACCAGGTCGGGTTCCCAGCCGACCAGCTCACGCACCCACCCCTGCTTGCGGCGCTGGCTGGGCAGCATGTGCAGATCGCTGAGATGCAGCACTCGCAGCGGCGTGGATCCCGGCGACAAGGCGGGCATGGTTATCTCGCGCAGCACGAACGCATTGCGCTCGACGACGGCAGCGTAACCGATGCCGGCGACGGTCGAGCCCAGCGCGACGGCACCGGCGCGTATCAGGGTGGGCAAAACATCGGCCATGCGCGCAGTTTACTGCGGCCTGTGAACTCACAGCGCATCTTGTGCGCGAGCGAGCCTAGGGCGGCGGCTGTCCCGGCGGTGGTGGCGGTGCCAGCAGCGGAATGGTGATCGGCGGCAGCCCGGGGATTTCGATGACCTGCGAACCCACCGGCAGCGGCACACCGTCGGGTGGCGGAGGCGGAGGCGGCGGGATGCCGTTGCTGACCTGGATCGTGATGACCGACCCCGGAATCGTCTGGCCGGTGGGCATCGTTCCGACCACCTCGCCCAACTTCGCGGTGCTGTTGACGGAATTGGTTTGATCGGCGACCTGGAAACCCGCGTCCTTGAGGCGCGAGCGCGCCGCGTCGACGTCCATGCCGGCGACGCTCGGCACTCGTGAGCCGGGTGCGCCTTCGACGTAGCGGGGGTCCGTCGGCGGCAGTTTGACATCGCCGAAGCTCAGCGCGATCGGCTTCATAGCGGTGAACCAGGTACGGGCCGGCTCGTTACCGCCGTACAAGTCGCCCTCGCCGCAATGGCGCAGCGGGGACGAGCACAAATCCGTCGGCGTGGTGGAGTCGTCATACACGTAGTTCGCCGCCGCGTAGCGACTGGTGAAGCCGACGAACCCGGAGGAGCGGTGGGCCTCGGTGGTGCCGGTCTTGCCGGACACCGGAAGGTCCCATCCCGCGGCACCGGCCGAACCCGCGGCGGTGCCACCGCCCGTCGCGTCCTTACTCATCGCGTTGGCCAGGGTGTTCGCCAGGCCTTCGGGCACGACCTGATCGCAGGTCTCGGTGGTCACGGCGACTGGGTTGCCGTTGCGGTCGATCAGCTTGTCGATCGGGTTCGGTGGGCACCACACACCGCCGGACGCCAACGTTGCCGCGACGTTCGACAGCTCCAGCGCATTCACCTCGATCGGGCCGAGAGTGAACGACCCGATGTTCTGCCGTTTGACGAAGTCGGCCAGGCTCTCGTTGCTGTCGGGGTTGTAGTCACGGGCGGTGCCGGGGTCGGCGTAGGAGCGCAGCCCGAGCTTGATCGCCATGTCCACCGTGCGCGTCACCCCGACTTGTGAGATCAGCTTGGCGAACGCGGTGTTGGGCGAGGTGGCCAAGGCCTCGGTCACATTCATCGACCCGCGGTAGTTACCGGCGTTGATCACGCACCAGGTGTCTTTGGGGCAGCCCTTGGCCCCGCCGCTGCCCAGACCCTTGGACTGGAACCGGCCCGGCACCTCGAGGGTGGCGTTGATACCCATGCCCATGTCCAGCGCGGCGGCCGTGGTGAAGATCTTGAACACCGACCCCGCGCCGTCGCCGACGAGCGAGAACGGCTGCGGTCGCATGGTTTGACCGGCGTCGCTGTCGAGCCCGTAGGTGCGGTTGCTGGCCATCGCCATCACCTTGTGCGAATCCTTGCCCGGCTTGATCACGCTCATCACGCTCGAGATGCCCGCCAGGGTCGGACTGGCGAACTTGTCGATGGCGGTCTTGACCGGTATCTGTACGTCCGGGTCCAGCGTGGTGCGGATCAGGTAGCCGCCCCGGGCCACCTGTTCCTTACTGATCCCGGCGCGGGACAGGTACTCCTGGACGTAATCACAGAAGAAAGCGCGGTCGCCGGCCGCGATGCAGCCGCGAGGCAGCTCGTTGGGCTGCGGCAATATCCCCAGCGGCGTGGCCTTGGCGGCACGCAACGCGTCGGCCTCCTGCGGCAGATTGTCGATCATCGTGTCCAGGACCAGGTTCCGCCGGGCCAGCGCACCATCGGGGTTGGTGTACGGGTTGAGCGTGCTGGTCGACTGCACCATGCCCGCCAGCAGCGCCGCCTGCTGCCAATTCAGATCCGCGGCGTTGACGCCGAAGTAGGTCTGCGCCGCGTCCTGCACACCGAACGAGCCGTTGCCGAAGGAGACAAGGTTGAGGTAGCGAGTCAGGATCTCCGGCTTGGTGAACGTCTTGTCGAGCGTGAGCGCCATCCGGATCTCGCGCAGCTTGCGCGCCGGGGTTGTTTCGACGGCCGCGCGCTTTTCGGCATCGGTCTTGGCGGTTACCAGCAGTTGGTAGTTCTTTACATATTGCTGCTCGATCGTCGAGCCGCCTCGGGTGCCGACGTCACCGGAGGCGTAGCCGGCCAGCCCGGTCAGCGTGCCCTTCCAGTCCACTCCGTTGTGTTCGGCGAATCGTTTGTCCTCGATCGAGACGATCGCCAGCTTCATCGTGTTGGCGATCTTGTCGGTGGGTACCTCGAACCGTCGCTGCTCGTAGAGCCACGCGATGGTGTTGCCCTTCGCATCTACCATCGTCGAGACGGCGGGAACCTGTCCCTCGAGAAGTTGGGCTGACCCGTTGGCGACCACTTCGGAGGCCCGATTGGACATCAGACCCAGCCCGCCTGCTAGGGGGAACATCAGCGCCGTGGTGACCACACTGGCCAGCAGACAACATCCGGCAAGCTTAAGAATCGTGAGAGCTGCCGGGGGGCGGTCTGACATGCGTACTACATTAACCGCCCCTGATGCGCCTTTACCCGTCGATCCGCACAGCGGATCAAGATGTCGTGACCAGCGGCTTTGCTGAGGATTGGGATGGGAAATTTTCGCTCGCGTTACATACCAGCTACCCAAAAGGGGTACTCAGCCCTATGGCTGCGCTTACGCTCCATGATAAGACGGCACGCCCGTCCCAAAAAAAGCGTTATCAGACTGTTGCGCAATTGGCTCATGACCACCTAACTTATACAGACGGTGAGATTTAGCTAACACCGATCGGCACAGTGTGGCGTAGATCGCAGCAAGGATCTGCCACCCGAGGAGGGCGGTCGTAAATAGCGACCGGGAGGAAGGGAACAGCTCGTGTCAGGAACACGACCGGCAGCACGCCGGACCAACATTGCGGCAGCACAGGGGGTGCTTCGCAGTGTTGAAGTGGAAGAACGAATCGCCTGGGTGTCCCAGGCGCTGTGTCGGACCACTGACCCCGACGAACTCTTCGTTCGGGGCGCTGCCCAACGTAAGGCCGCGGTGATCTGCCGTCATTGCCCTGTCATGCAGGAATGCGGTGCAGACGCGCTGGACAACAGGGTGGAGTTCGGTGTTTGGGGCGGCATGACCGAGCGGCAGCGCCGGGCCCTGCTCAAGCAGCACCCCGAGGTGGTGTCGTGGTCGGATTTCTTCGGCAAGCGCAGGAACCGCGGCATCAGCTGAGGATCCGACTACCAGTGCTCCGCATCGCCGAGGCGCACTGATAGACCGAGCCTTACCATTACATTTCTGTTACAGCGCCACTTCGTTGAGCGCACGTCAAATACCAACTCTAACGCGAACTAGCATGTGCGCGATGACAATTCGCTACGCTAGCTGGGCTTGGCGCCCAGTGGGCTGCGCCCCGGCAGGCGGTGCGGGCCGCATCTGTCGCCCACCGGCCCGGTTTTTGGCGGTCGCTCAGCGCTCCGCAGAGCGGGCAGCGTCGTCGCCGACCGCGGTGATCTGATCGGCGAGCGCACGCAGGGCTTCCAGGTCCGAAACGTCGAAGGGAAGCGACGGAACGCCCACAATCGGCACGCTCGGGTTGGCGCCGGTGAACCGGGACAACAGCCGAATCTCCCGCTTGGCCGTCTGGCCCCGGTCGGCGTGAATCGTGAGCACGGCCGTGGCCAACGTTGCGGCATCGGAGTCCGCGTCAGACTTCAACGACTCGATGCCGTCGATTGCCCGCTCCACCGGCAATGTGCACAACATGGGGTGAGTGCGATTCAGGATGAGGCCCGCCAGCGGCATGCTCTCCTGCGACAGCCGGTCGACGAAGAAGGATGCCTCGCGCAATGCGTCGGGTTCTGCCGCCGACACCACCACGAACTGGGTCCCGCGCCGTTTCAGCAGCGAATAGGTGCGATCGGCCTTCTCGCGCCAACCGCCGAACGTGGCTTCCAGTGATTGCACGAAAGATCCGATATCACTGAGCAATTGCGAACCCATAATGGTGGACAGTGCCTTCATCGCCAAACCCATTGCGCCGGTGACCAATCGTCCGATGCCCCGGCCTGGTGCGAGCAGCAGCCGCCACAGCCGGCTATCCATGAAGCTGCCCAACCGTTTTGGCGCATCCAGGAAGTCCAGCGCGTTGCGCGACGGCGGAGTATCCACCACGATCAGATTCCAGTGGTCCTGCGCCAGCAATTGGCCGAGTTTCTCCATTGCCATGTACTCTTGCGTGCCGGCGAGCGATGTCGCCACGGTTTGGTAGAACTGGTTGTTCAGAAGCGCTTGCGCCCGCTCTGGGCCGGAATATTGGATCACCATTTCGTCGAATGTGCGGCGCATGTCGAGCATCATCGCGTGCAGCTCGCCGGGGACCTCGGGCGCCAGCGGGACCCGCTGCGGGGTGTTGCCGAGGTCGTTGACCCCCAGCGCTTGGGCCAGTCGTTTGGCCGGGTCAATCGTCAAAACACATACTGTGCGGCCATATTCGGCTGCGCGTAATGCCATTGCCGCCGCGGTGGTCGTCTTGCCTACGCCGCCGGCGCCGCAGCACACGACAACGCGGTTTGCGGTGTCGGCCAGGATTGCAGCCATATCAAGTGTTTTCGGCGTGATGCTCATCGAACTCCTTGCTGTGCAAGCGATTCCGACAGTTCATACAGGCTGCCCAAGTCGACGCCGTCGGCGATTGCCGGCAACTCCAGCCGCGGCACGTTCAAGGCGTCGAGCTGTTGCGCGCTCTCGGCGCGTGCCGCGATGCGGGTAGCGTGCTGGATGGTTTCGGTCAGCAAGCCGGCGAAGTCGTTATCGCTGAGCTCAATACCGGCCGTCTTCAACCCGGCTCGCACCGAGTCCGCGTCGACATCGCCTTCGGCGGCCTTTGCCAGATCGCCAGGATCCAGATATGCCGGGATGTTGCGATTGACGATCACACTGCCGATCGGCAGATCCAGCTCGGAAAGTTCCTCGATGGCTTCCATCGTTTCCTGCACCGGCAGGGTCTCCAACAGAGTCACCAGATGGATGGCGGTCTGGTCGGAATGCAGCAATTTCACCACACCGTCGGCCTGCGAGTGCACCGGACCACCCTTGGCCAGGTCGGACACTGCCTTCGTGGTGTCCAGGAAGCGTGAGATCCGACCCGTCGGTGGTGAATCGACAACTATTGCGTCATAGACCGGAAGCTTGTTTTTGTCGAGGCGCACTACCGCCTCTTTGATCTTGCCGGTGAGTAGGACGTCCCGCAGGCCCGGTGCGATTGTCGTGGCGAACTCGACCGCACCGATGCGGCGCATCGCGCGTCCGGCGAGACCGAGGTTGTAAAACATGTCGAGGTACTCGAGGAATGCCGCCTCGATGTCGATCGCCAGGGCGTTGACCTGGCCGCCCCGCTCGGCGGTCGCGATCTTGACCTCTTGGTAGGGCAGCGGCGGAACGTCGAAGAGTTGGGCAATCCCTTGTCGACCTTCCACTTCGACGAGGAGGACTTTGCGGCCCCCCGCCGCCAGGGTCAGCGCGAGCGCCGCCGCGATCGTCGATTTGCCCGTCCCACCTTTGCCGGTAAGGAAATGTAGGCGGGCCTTCGACAGGCGTGCCGGCCAGCCGACGGCAGCGCTGCCGCTAGAAATGGTTGCCACCATCGCATGCTAGCCCGAGCCCGTCACGGCCCCCGCAAATCGGGTACCTACATGTGCGGCGGGCTACCGGGCTGGCCAGTGTGGTTCAACTGCGACCGATAAGCTCGCGTCATGAGCCAACCGACCCCGTGGGAATACGCCACGGTCCCGCTGCTGACGCACGCCACCAAACAAATCCTCGACCAGTGGGGCGCCGACGGCTGGGAGCTGGTGGCCGTGCTGCCCGGCCCCACCGGCGAGCAGCACGTCGCCTACCTGAAGCGCCCCAAGTAAGAGGACTCGGACTCATGAACGCTTCGGCGCGGCTTGGTGAACTCGGCATCGCGCTTCCGGAGTTGGTTGCGCCGCTGGCCTCTTACGTTCCCGCGGTGCGGACCGGCAATCTGGTCTACACCTCGGGCCAGCTGCCGATCACGGATGGAAAATTGGCGGGAACCGGCAAGGTCGGCGCCGACGTGAGCCCTGAAGACGCCAAGGCTATGGCGCGGACCTGCGCGCTCAACGCGCTCGCCGCGGTGAATTCGCTGGTGGGCATCGATGCGGTGACCCGGGTGGTCAAGGTCGTCGGGTTCGTCGCCTCGGCGCCCGGCTTCAACGGCCAGCCCGGCGTCGTTAACGGGGCCTCCGACCTGCTCGCCGAGGTGTTCGGCGAGCAAGGCGCGCACGCGCGTTCGGCGGTGGGGGTATCCGAGCTACCGCTGGATGCGCCCGTGGAAGTCGAGTTGATCGTGGAGCTCGGCTGACGGCCGTGACCGAGACCGCTGAGCCGCTGACTCATCCCGCATACGGCCGGTTGCGGGCCGTCACCGACACTGCCTCGGTTCTGCTGGCCGATAACCCCGGCTTGCTCACTCTGGATGGAACCAACACTTGGGTGTTGCGCGGTCCGCGCAGCGACGAGCTGGTCATCATGGATCCCGGGCCCGACGACGACGCGCATATCGCCCGGATCGCCTCGCTGGGCCGCATCGCATTGGTCCTGATCAGCCACCGCCACCCCGATCACACCGATGCCATCGACAAGCTGGTGGACGCGACGGGGGCGACGGTCCGATCGGCCGGCAGCGGCTTCCTGCGCGGCATGGGCGGTGAGCTGGTCGACGGCGAGGTGATCGATGCCGCCGGCCTGCAGATCAAGGTGATGTCGACTCCCGGACACACCGCCGACTCGCTGTCGTTCTTGCTGGACGACGCCGTGCTGACCGCGGACACGGTGCTGGGCCGTGGCACGACCGTCATGGACAAGGAAGACGGCAGTCTGACCGCCTACCTGGAATCGCTGAACCGGCTGCGCGGCCTGGGCCATCGCACGGTGCTACCCGGGCATGGGCCGGATCTGCCCGATCTGGACGCGGTGACGCAGGGCTACCTGGTGCACCGGCAGGAACGGCTCGAGCAGGTGCGCTCGGCACTGCGCGAACTCGGCGAGGACGCCACCGCACGCCAGATCGTCGAACATGTCTACGTCGATGTCGACGAGAAGCTCTGGGACGCCGCCGAATGGTCGGTACAGGTCCAGCTCAACTATCTGCTGCAGGAGTGAACGAGCCCAGGCTGAAGTTTCGCAGGGGAAGTTCGAGTAGAGGCCTGCAAAATTACAGGCTCGGCGAACGCGCCGGCCGCTGAGCGCCCGCGCTTACCTCGCTCGGGGTGGGATGCTCGCTCGGCTGCGCCCGCGCTTACCTCGCTCGGCGGGCCAGTCTCTCGGAGTCCGAGATCAGCACGCTCTTGCCCTCTAGCCGGATCCACCCGCGATGGGCGAAATCGGCCAGCGCCTTGTTGACGGTTTCCCGCGAAGCGCCGACCAGCTGGGCGATCTCTTCTTGCGTCAGGTCGTGGGTGACGCGCATCGCGCCACCTTCCTGGGTGCCGAAACGCTGGGCCAGCTGCAGCAGCTGCTTGGCCACCCGGCCCGGCACGTCGGTGAAGATGAGGTCGGCCAGGTTGTTGTTGGTGCGGCGCAGCCGGCGGGCGAGAACCCGGAGCAATTGCTCGGCGATTTCGGGGCGGTCGGCGATCCAGGCCCGTAGCGCGTCACGGTCCATCGACACCGCGCGCACCTCGGTGATCGTGGTGGCGCTGGAAGTCCGCGGCCCCGGGTCGAAGATCGACAATTCGCCGAACATGTCCGACGGGCCCATGATCGTCAGCAGGTTCTCTCTGCCGTCGGGTGATCGGCGACCGATCTTGACCTTCCCCGAGACGATGATGTAAAGCCGGTCTCCCGGCTCGCCTTCGGCGAAAACGGTGTGTCCACGGGGGAAGTCGACGGGCTGTAACTGCTTGGTCAGTGCGGCGACTGCGCCGGGTTCAACCCCTTGGAAGATTCCTGCCCTTGCCAGGATCTCGTCCACGTTGCTCTTCAGCTTTCCACGAAGTGATATGGGTGTGCGGACCTTGCCCGTGTGACGAGTCTAGAGGTAGGCCAACGTGCCAACGCTACACACGATTGACGTGTCTAGTCGCCCCATATTGCGGATTTGCGCCTGAATGCGCGTGTACTCGCATCGGTAAAGCGCGTGCCGGGGGTTGAGTGAAGCCGGCTGCCAACAGCGATTCGGCGCGATGCCGGCCCGTATGCGGGCTGGGCGGCGGGGACAGAGCTAGTTGCTGGGCCTGGCGTCGATGCAGGTATTCCAGCGCCTCCGGCATCCCTTCCCGAGCCAGCGTGTGCATATCCATTGCCTGCGCCTGTTCGAGAAACTCGTCCACGTCGGTCGCCGTAATCGACTCACGGGCAAGCTCTTTTTCGAGCCGCCCCAGGCCGAGCGCAGCGAGCATCAGCAGCCCCGGTACGCAGGCCACCAGCAACCATGACACAAGGAGAGTAAACATGCCCAAGGTCTCAGCGAGATCACGAAATCAGTACTCTGTCGTAGGTGACAGTGGCAAGGCCGTCTGGGCGCTCGAAATCGAAGGCCGCCACGCCTGATTCGGGACTCGCCCGCCGCTGGTCTTCCGAAACCCGCGTCGGTTTGGTGCGTCGCGCGCGCCGGATGAATCGCACGCTGGCACAAGCATTCCCGGACGCACATTGCGAACTGGATTTCTCCTCGCCGCTGGAACTGACGGTGGCCACCATTCTTTCGGCGCAGAGCACCGACAAACGGGTGAACCTCACGACACCGGCATTATTCGCGCGATACTCCTCGGCACTGGACTATGCCCAGGCCGATCGTGCCGAGCTGGAAGGCCTCATCCGTCCCACCGGTTTCTTCCGCAATAAGGCGAGCTCGCTCATCGGCCTCGGGCAAGCCCTGGTCGAACGGTTCGACGGCCAGGTGCCCTCGACCATGGACGAGCTGGTGACCCTGCCAGGCGTCGGGCGCAAAACCGCCAACGTCGTCCTGGGCAACGCCTTCGACGTCCCCGGGATCACCGTCGACACTCATTTCCAACGGCTGGTGGCCAGATGGCGCTGGACCGCTGAAAAGGACCCGGTCAAGATCGAGCACGCCGTCGGCGAACTGATCGAACGCAGTGAATGGACCCTGGTGAGCCATCGAGTGATCTTCCATGGCCGCCGGGTGTGCCACGCCCGAAAACCGGCATGCGGTGTCTGCGTGCTCGCCAAAGACTGCCCGTCGTTCGGCCTCGGCCCCACCGAGCCGGAGCTGGCCGCGCCCCTCGTGCAGGGTCCCGAAGCCGAGCACCTCCTCTCCCTCGTCGGGCTGTAACCCAGCCCGGATCGCACGTCGACTCCGCCCCACATGAAGACATTGACCCCGAAAACTCGCTGGACCATCGCGATCTTGGCGGTGGTGGTGGCGCTCACCGCCGCATTGGTCGCTCAACTGCGCGACGACTCCCCGACACCCGCCGCGACCAGGCCGTCGCCCGATCGCGAACACCGCGACGCCGACACCCCGGCCGCGTTGGCCGGGCCCCGGGCGCGGGCGAACCTGCCGCCATGCCCCGCACCGGGTGACGGTCCCGGCCCCCCGGCATTGCGCGGCGTGCTGGTCGAATGCGCCGCCGACGGATCCACCGTCGACGTTGCTCGCGCGCTGGCCGGACGCCGCGTAGTCATCAACTTGTGGGCGTATTGGTGCGCGCCGTGTGCGGCCGAACTGCCCGCGATGGCCGAATATCAGCGACGAGTCGGATCCGACGTCACGGTGGTAACCGTGCATCAAGACGAGAACGAGATGGCCGCCTTACTGCGGTTGGCGGAGCTGGGTGTTCGGCTCCCGACCTTGCAGGACGGGCGGCGGCTGATCCCGGCAGCCCTGCGGGTCGCAAATGTGGTGCCCGCGACGATAGTGCTGCGACCGGACGGTAGCGTTGCGCAGACGCTGCTGCGCGATTTCGCCAGTGCCGACGAGATCGCGGCCGCGGTCGGAAACGACGCATGACCGAGTTCGGCGGTCCGAAACAGGCTGGGCAGGTGGACCCGACAAGGAGGCGCCGGTGAGTGCTGGCGGTGCCGCCCGCGCGCAGGGGACGGTTCCCCTCACGCCCGGCGCCTGCCCGTCCTGGTTGCGTCCGTTAATGGACAACGTGGGTGAGATGCGCGCCGCTTATTGGCGCAGGCTGCCGGCCGACGTGCTCGCGATGGTGACGTCGGCCAGGGCGGCTGCCGACGGCGATGACCGCGAGGCCGCTGTGCTGGTTCTGTTTTCGGGTCCCGAGGACGGGCCGGCCGACGGCGGCGTGCCCGACGAGGCCGACCTGCTGCTCACCGTGCGGGCGTCGTCGCTGCGCCACCATGCGGGGCAGGCGGCATTTCCCGGCGGCGCATCCGACCCCACCGATAGCGGGCCGGTCGCCACCGCGCTGCGGGAGGCACACGAAGAGACCGGGATCGACGTCACTCGGCTGCACCCGCTGGTCACGATGGAACGGACGTTCATCGCGCCGTCGCAGTTCCACGTCATCCCGGTGCTGGCCTACTCGCCGGATCCCGGACCTGTCGCCGTGGTCGACGAGGCCGAAACGGCGCTCGTGTCGCGGGTTCCGGTGCGCGCGTTCATCAATCCGGACAATCGGCTGATGGTCTACCGCGGCGACCTCGGCAACCGTTGGGCCGGTCCGGCGTTCCTGCTGAACCAGATGCTGGTCTGGGGATTCACTGGGCAGGTGATTTCTGCGGTGCTCGATGTCGCCGGCTGGGCAAAGCCCTGGGACGCCAACGACGTACGTGGACTCGACGACGCGATGGTGCTGGTCGGCCAGCAGGGCGGCGCGCGATGAACTCGATGACTCCGTCTCAGTGGCTGGATGTCGCTGTCCTTGCCGCCGCCTTCATCGCGGCAATCTCGGGTTGGCGTTCGGGCGCAGTGGGTTCGCTGTTCTCGTTTGTCGGCGTGCTGTTGGGCGCCATCGCCGGCGTGCTGCTCGCGCCGCACATCGTCAGCCACATCGCCGCACCGCGAGCCAAGCTGTTCGCCGCACTGTTCCTGATTCTCGCGCTGGTCGTCGTCGGTGAGGTCGCCGGTGTGGTGCTGGGACGGGCGGTCCGCGGCGCAATCCACAGCCGCGCAATCCGAACCGCCGACTCCGTCATCGGGGTGGGCGTGCAGCTTGTCGTGGTGCTCACGGCGGCGTGGCTGCTGGCGACTCCGCTCACCCAATCCAAAGACCAACCCGAGCTGGCGGCGGCGGTGCGCGGTTCGCGGGTGCTCGCTGAGGTCAACGACGTCGCCCCCTCCTGGTTGAAGACGGTTCCCAAACGCCTTTCGGCGCTGCTGAACACCTCCGGCCTGCCGGCTGTCCTGGAACCGTTCAGCCGCACCCCGGTCATTCCCGTCGAGTCACCGGATCCGGCTCTGGCCAACAATCCGATCGTGCAGGCCACCGCCCCCAGCGTCGTCAAGGTGCGCAGCCTGGCCCCCAGCTGCCAGAAAGTGTTGGAGGGCAGTGGATTTGTCATCGCTCCGGATCGGGTGATGACCAACGCGCACGTGGTGGCCGGGTCCAGCAGCGTCCAGGTCTACGCCAGCGGCAATCCGTTGGACGCCACCGTGGTGTCCTATGACCCGTCGGTCGACATCGCTATTCTCGCCATCCCGAACTTGCCCCCGCCACCATTGGCCTTCAGCGAAACCGAGGCGAAAACCGGTACCAATGTTGTGGTGCTCGGTTATCCCGGCGGCGGTAACTTCACCGCGACCCCGGCCAGGATTCGTGAGGCCATCAAACTCAGCGGCCCCGACATCTACCGGGACCCGGCGCCGGTTACCCGCGATGTCTACACCATCAGAGCCAATGTGGAGCAAGGCAATTCAGGCGGACCGTTGATCGACTTGAGCGGTCACGTGCTTGGTGTGGTCTTCGGCGCGGCCGTCGACGATCCGGATACCGGGTTCGTGTTGACGGCCGGCGAGGTGGCCAGTCAGCTATCCAGGATCGGTGACACCCAACAGGTGGCCACCGGGAACTGTGTCAGCTGATCCGGGGGCCGTGTACCTGCTCGAAGAACCTCATCAGGTGTCTGTTGATTTCCTCGGGCTTTTCTTCGTGGCTGTAATGCCCTGCGCCGGTGATGGATACGTAACGCCCCTGCGTCGCGTAACGCTGACTGTGGTCGACCGGGTCGGCCAGCACGTAGGGATCGGCGTCGCCGCGCAGGTGTAGCAGCGGCACCCCCAGCTGTCGCGACATCGATTTCAGGAATCGCCGCCCTTCGCCACGCAGTTGGCTGCGCACCGCCCAGCGCTGGTATTCCAGTGCGCAGTGCGCCGCGCCGGGAATCTGGATTGCCGTGCGCAGATAACCGATAGTTTGCGAGAAGTCCTCGGAGACAACCCATTTGGCGGAACTACGGCTGCTGACGAGGCGCTCGATCTCGGCTCCGTTGTTGCGGGTCAGCAGCCGCTCGGGCCACAGCGGCAGCTGATAACGCAGCAATGCCGGCAGCAGTGCGGAACTCTGGTCGCGACGCGTCAACGCCGATCGCCGCAATGCGGCCGGGTGTGGCGAGCTGATCAGCGCGATGGCGCGCACCAGCCGTGAGTGCAGCAGCGCGGTGGTCCAGCAGGCCAGTCCGCCGTCGGCGTGGCCGACCAACGTTGCCGACGAATGGCCAAGCGCGCGAATAAGTCCGGCCGCGTCGCCGGCCAGCGTCCATCCGTCGTAGCCACGGGGCGGCTTGTCGCTGCCGCCATAGCCACGCAGGTCGACCGCGACCACCCGGGCATCGGTCAGTCCGCGCAGCTGATGGCGCCAGGACCACCAGAACGAACCGAAACCGTGCAGCAGCATCACCAGCGGTCGTGCCGCCGCCG
This sequence comes from uncultured Actinomycetota bacterium, assembly GCA_963712615.1. Taxonomy (GTDB): domain Bacteria; phylum Actinomycetota; class Actinomycetes; order Mycobacteriales; family Mycobacteriaceae; genus Mycobacterium. The sequence continues at coordinate 3,178,129 of CAVQIO010000002.1, read as the reverse complement.
CACCGGGTGCGCCCGGGTCGGCCGGGAGCGCCTCGACGACGTGGAATCGAATGCCGTTGGCGTGCACGTCCAAATGGCGCCACGGCCCGTCGATGCGGACCGCCGATGGATCTGGTGCTGCCATCTACCAACCTGAGGGGTCGGTGGGATTGTCGTTCTCGGCCTTGGCGTGCTTGCCGGGCCCATCAGTAAGCTGCTTGCTCGCGGCGGGAGCCTTGTCGTGGCCGGGAGTGAGCGCGGTGCGCGTCTCCTTGACCGATTCGATGGTCTGGCGCGGTCCCCGGATCCGGCGCACCTTCAAATATCCCAGCAGTCCCAGCACGGCCCCGACCACGACCATGATCGCGAATACGATCAGGAAAGCCACCCAGCGCCACAGCCAGTTGTCGAGCAACTCGGCGAGGAAGAAGAAGAAAAAGAAGGTCGAGTAGAACAGCACCACCAGCGCGGCGATGAAGAAGACGCTGCCGGTGAGGCCCTTCTTGACGTCGCGGACGATCTCGGCCCGGGCCAGCTCCACCTCGGCGCGCACCAGGGTGGACGCCTGAGCCGTCGCATCTTTGATCAGCTCACCGATCGACGGGTCGCCGTGGCCGGCGTGCGGGTCGGCCAACGGAATCGAGGTCAGCGTGCTCGGCACACCGCTTTTTCGATCGGCTTTGCTCACAGGCGGTCCTCTCGGTCGCTGTCGTCGCGGTTTATGTTGCCATGCGCTGCGGCGCCAGACGAGGCCAGTCGACCACGGCGGGACGCCGCGACCAACGGTGCGGCCCTATTGCCCGGCTGCGGCAATTCCCACAGCAAGAGAGGTACTCAGGTTTCATTTAGACTGGCGCAGCTGTTCTCCGACATCCGGCCAGCTGATGGGAGCTACGCATTTGCACACGGCACATCGGTGCTTGGTAGCGGTGCTGGTAGCCGTGCTCTTGGTACAGCCGGGTTTGCCCGCAAACGTCGCGGCCGCCGACGACAAGGTCCCGATGGGCGGCGGTGCGGGCATCGTCATCAACGGAGACACGATGTGCACCCTGACGACCATCGGCGGCGATACCGCCGGTGAGCTCATCGGTTTCACCTCCGCGCACTGCGGTAGCCCGGGCGCGCAGGTCGCGGCCGAGGCTGCCGAAGGCAGAGGTGTGCTGGGAACCATGGTTGCGGGCAACGACGCCCTCGACTACGCCGTGATCAAATTCGATCAGGCCAAGGTGGTGCCGGTGGCCAACTACAACGGCTTCGTGATCAACGGCATCGGTCCGGAACCGGTGTTCGGACAGATCGCCTGCAAGCAGGGCCGTACAACGGGAAATTCATGCGGCGTCACCTGGGGGCCCGGCCAGGATCCGGGCACGATCGTCATGCAGGTCTGCGGGCGCCCCGGCGACTCCGGGGGACCGGTTACCGTCGACAACCTGTTGGTCGGGATGATCCACGGCGCATTCAGCGACACCCTGCCGACGTGCGTCATCAAATACATCCCGCTGCACACTCCGGCGGTGGTGGTGTCCTTCAACGCGGTCCTGGCCGACGTCAACGCCAGACACCGGCCCGGCGCGGGATTCGTTCCGATACCCGCCTGAGCCTTACTTGGCCGCCCTGATTGCGTCGAACACACCCGGATCGAGCAATGTCGACGTATCACCGAGCTCACGGTTTTCCGCGACATCGCGCAGCAGCCTGCGCATGATCTTGCCGCTGCGGGTCTTCGGCAGCTCCGGCACTACGTGGATCTCACGCGGCCGGGCAATGGGCGAGATCTCCTTGGCCACCTGGCTACGCAGCTCGTCGATGGTCCCGTCGTGGGCCTCGTAGCTCGCGCATAGCATGACGAACGCGCAAATGGCCTGACCGGTGGTGTCGTCGGTGACCCCGACCACCGCCGCCTCGGCGACACCGGAGTGACCGACCAGCGCCGACTCCACCTCGGCAGTAGAGATCCGGTGCCCGGACACGTTCATCACGTCGTCGATGCGGCCCAGCACCCAGATTGCGCCATCGGCATCGAAACGGGCACCGTCCCCGGCGAAGTAGAAGCCCTTGTCGGCGAATTTGGACCAGTAGGTGTCCCGGTAGCGGTCGGGGTCACCCCAAATGCCGCGCAGCATCGAGGGCCACGGCTGGTCCAGGACGAGGTACCCGGTGACGTTCTTGGCGTTGTCGGCGTCGGGCTGCAGTGGATCGCCATGGTCGTCGACGATCTTGGCCGAGATCCCCGGCAGCGGCGTCATCGCCGAACCTGGTTTGGCCGCAGCGATTCCCGGCAGCGGCGAGATCATCGCCGAACCGGTCTCGGTCTGCCACCAGGTATCCACCACCGGCAGGCTGTCCGCGCCGAAGACCTGGCGATACCACCGCCAGGCCTCGGGGTTGATCGGCTCGCCGACAGATCCGAGCAGCCGCAGGCTGGACAGGTCGTGGGCGTCGGGGATTTCACGGCCCCACTTCATGAACGTCCGAATCAGGGTTGGGGCGGTGTAATAGATTGTGACGCCGTACTTTTCGATGATCTGAAAATGCCGGTTGCGGTCGGGGCTATCAGGTGTGCCCTCATAGAGAACCTCGGTGATGCCATTGGACAGCGGACCGTAGACGCCATAGGTGTGCCCGGTGACCCAGCCGATGTCGGCGGTGCACCAGAACACGTCGCTTTCCGGCTTGACGTCGAAAATGGTGTGGACCGTGTAGCAACACTGGGTCAGGTAGCCGCCGCTGGTGTGCACGATGCCCTTCGGCTGGCCGGTGGTACCCGAGGTGTACAGCAGGAACAACGGGTGCTCGGCGTCGAAGGGCTGCGCAGTGTGTTCGGGCGACGCGGAATCCACAACATCGTGCCACCACACGTCGCGGTCGTCGTTCCAGGACACGTCAATTCCGGTGCGCCGCACCACCAGAACCTTCTCGACGGGGCTGTCGGGGTCTGCGACGGCTTCGTCGGCCGCATCCTTCAGCGGCGCGGGCTTGCCGCGCCGGAACTGCCCGTCGGCGGTGATCACCACCTTGGCTTGGGCGTCGGCGATGCGGGCTCGCAATGCCTTCGAGGTGAAACCGCCGAACACCACGCTGTGCATGACGCCGAGTCGCGCGCACGCCAACATCGCGATCACGGCTTCCGGGATCAACGGCATGTAGATGGCGACTCGGTCACCGGCGACCAGACCGAGATCGGTCAGCGCGTTCGCCGCTTTGCACACCTCGGCCTGCAGATCGGCGTAGGTCAGGCTGCGGCTGTCATCAACCGGCTCGCCCACCCAATGAATCGCCACCCGATCGCCGAACCCGGCCTCGACGTGGCGGTCCACGCAGTTGTAGGCGACGTTGAGCTTGCCGTCGGAAAACCACTTGGCGAAAGGCGGCTCCGACCAGTCCAGTACCTCGGTGAACGGAGTTGCCCACGACAGCTGGTTGGCCTGCTTGGCCCAGAAGGCCAGCCGGTCCTGCTCGGCCTCGCGGTAGAGGTCCTCACGGGCATTGGCCTGCTCGGCGAACCGCGCCGACGGCGGGTACGACGACGGGCCTTCGGTATGTGTGGCGGTCACTGGGTTCTCTCCTGTTCGAGGGCCGGCTTCGAGCTCGTCAACCGTCTGTGAGCCTAGCCGCGCCAGTTGAACCTGTGCCGTTCAATCCGGGGGTAAACCGGGTTGTCATACCGCATAATCAGCGTTGTGCAGGAATCTCGCGGGCCGTGCGCCCGACGTCTGCTCCTCAGCTTTGCCGCGGCCGCAACGAGTTACGCGGTCGCCACCGTACTGGGGCCCCAGGCGTCGGCGCTGCCGGTGGAGAGCGGCGACGAGCCGACACCGTGCTGGGCGGAGCAGGTCGCCGTGACTGCCTCTCCGACCGAGGGCGCCGTGGGCCACCGAGGGCTGACCCTGATGTTCAGCCTTGCCGGCGGCGCGGAGCCGTGCACGCTCACCGGCTACCCCGCCGTCGAGATGGGCGCCGGTGGGGCGGACATTCACGCCAAGCCCACGCTGCGTGGGTACATGGGCGGTTTGCCGCGTGACGTCAATGTGCCTCCCGCCGTCATCCTGTCTATTTCGACGCAGGGGCAGGCCATCGTGGAGGGCATGGCCATCGACGGCAGGGGCAACCCGTGCCCCGGCTACACCGAGCTGCGGGTCAATCCGCCCGACACCACCATGGTGTTCACCGTGCCGGCCACCATCGATGCCTGCGATTTGCAGGTGCATCCCGTCACCGTCTTGCAGTAGCGGTTACGGTCCGGCGCCTACGAAGCAGTAAACGCGTGGGGGAACCGGATAGCTGACTCCTTTAGCGTCCGCGGGGCATTGCGACTTGTCGGTGCTGCCGTCGATGCGCCCGACGACTTTGATTTGCGCAAATCGAAGATCGTTACAATCGACCGGCGTCAGCTTCTTTGACTTGCCGTCATCCATCTTCATGTAGCACTGCCCCTGTTTCAGGTTGGCGGCAAAGCAGAGCGTGGAGGACGTGTTGGTGAATACCTCATAGACCGAGCTTTCCCGCTGGCCGTCGGGGCATGTCGCCGTTGGTCCACCCTGGGCGACGAGTTGGTACGTCGCCTTCGGGTCAGCGCAGTCGCGGGGCGATCGGTTGTGAAACTCCATTCGCAGATCGAATTCGGTGAAGCATTGGCCCATTTGCGGTTCCGCGGCTGTGCCGGCCGGCTGCGGGTAGCTGGTTTTGTGGGATCGGTTGCCTTCTTCCTTCAAGACGCGGGCAATGTTCCCCAGGATGCCCAGCCCTCCGAATATCAACACGACGGAGCCAATGACAATGAGCGTGGTTGCGGACTTTCCCGTTCGTGGCTGCGGCGGATATCCCGGGAATGGCCGAGCAGGATAGTGGCCCGGGTGCAGCGCCGGTGGCGGAAAATGCCCAGGGGGGTACGGGTAGCCGGCGCGGGGTTGCCGAGGACTGCGTGAACGGTCCCACAGTCCGATTGTCAGACAGATCAATCCGATCAGCGGAATGCCGAACATCGCCGCCAAGTAGCCCACGTGCACCTGGGATTCATGCGATGCGAGAACCGTGACCCCCATGGCGAAATCGTAGGTTGTCGCCGCCGATGACACACTTCACCGACGGTCCCTTCCCCGGTCGACGCGCCCGCAGGCCCTAGGGTCGCTGTCATGGGTTGGATGCGGAGCAGGCCGGTCTGGCCGGCTTTCGCTGCCGCCGTCATGCTGGCGGTCGCGTCGCTGGCCGGCTGCGGTGGCGGCGTGTTGAGCCCTGAGCTGGTGGTGGTGAATGGCGGCGAACCGGTCAACCCGCTGATCCCGACCGGCACCAACGACAGCCTCGGCGGGCGGATCCTGGATCGGCTGTTCGCCGGCTTGGTGTCCTACGACGCCGACGGCAAGCCATCGCCGGAGGTGGCGCAGTCGATCGAAACCGCCGACAACATCAACTACCGGATCATTCTCAAACCTGGCTGGAAGTTCACCGACAGCTCAGCAGTGACTGCACATTCGTTCGTCGACGCATGGAATTACGGTGCGCTGAGCACCAATGCCCAACTGCAGCAAGACTTCTTCAGCCCGATCGATGGATTCGACGCCGTTGCCGGTCCGCCGGGTGACGGAAAGCCGACCACCATGTCCGGACTGCGGGTGATCAACGACCTGGAATTCACGGTGCGACTGAAGGCACCGACCGTCGACTTCACCCTGCGATTGGGTCATGGCGCTTTCTACCCATTGCCGGACGAGGCATTTCGAGATATGGCGGCGTTCGGCCGCAACCCGGTCGGCAACGGCCCTTACCTGCTGGCGGACGGTCCCGACGGGCCGGCCTGGGAGCACAACGTCAAGATCGACTTGAAACCCAACCCCGATTACCACGGCAACCGCAAACCCCACAACAAAGGCCTGAGGTTCGAGTTCTACGCCAACCTGGATACCGCGTACGCCGACCTGCTGTCCGGTAATCTCGATGTCCTGGACACAATTCCGTCCAGCGCGTTGACGATCTACCGGCGCGACCTGGGCGGCAACGCCGCCAGCGGGCCCGTCGCCGTCAGCCAATCGCTCGACACGCCGTTGCGGCTACCGCATTTCGGGGGTGAGGAAGGCAGACTGCGCCGCCTTGCACTGTCCGCGGCGATCAACCGGCCGCAGATCTGTCAGCAGATCTTCAACGGCACCCGTAGTCCGGCCCGCGATTTCACCGCCCGATCCCTGCCGGGGTTCGACCCGAACATCCCGGGCAACGACGCATTGGACTTCAACCCCGAGCGGGCGCGCCAACTCTGGGCGAAGGCCAACGCGATCACGCCCTGGAGCGGGCGCTATGCCATCGCCTACAACGCCGACAGCGGCCATCAGGAGTGGGTCGACGCGGTGGCCAACAGCATCAAGAACGTGCTGGGCATCGATGCCGTCGGCGCGCCGCAGCCCACCTTCGCCGGGTTCCGCACCCAGATCAGCAACCGCACCATCGACACCGCGTTCCGCGCCGGCTGGATCGGCGACTATCCCTCGATGATCGAGTTCCTCGCCCCGCTCTACGCCAGCGGTGCGGGATCCAACGACGTCGGATACTCCAGCCGGGAGTTCGACGCCGCGCTGGCCTCCGCCGAGGCCGCGCCCAGCATGCCCCAGGCCGACGTTCGGGTCAACGTCGCACAGCGAATCCTGTTGCGCGACATGCCCGCTGTGCCGCTGTGGTACTACATCGCCGTGCTGGGGTGGTCGTCGGAGGTCCACAAAGTCACGGTCACCTGGAACGGGATGCCCGACTACGAGAACATCGTGAAGAGCTGAAATGGGTTGGTACATCGCTCGAAGGCTCGCCGTGATGGTGCCGGTTTTCCTCGGCGCCACCCTGCTGATCTACGCGATGGTTTTCCTGCTGCCCGGTGATCCGCTGTCCGCGATCGCTGGGGACCGGCCGCTGACTCCGGCTGTGGCTGCGCAACTGCGGGCGCGATACCACCTCGACGATCCCTTCATTCTGCAGTACCTGCGCTATCTGGGTGGCGTTGTGCACGGCGATCTGGGCCGCGCCTATTCCGGGCTGCCGGTCAGTGCCGTTCTGGCACATGCATTTCCGGTCACGATACGGCTGGCGCTGATAGCGCTGTTCGTGGAGGCGGTGCTGGGGATCGGGTTCGGCGTGATATCCGGTCTGCGCCAGGGTGGACTGTTCGACTCCACGGTGCTGATCACCGGCCTGATCATCATCGCGATCCCGATCTTCGTGCTGGGGTTTCTGGCCCAATTCGTGTTCGGGGTCCGGCTGGGCATCGCGCCGGTCACGGTCGGGGAGAGGGCGACGTTCGCGCGCCTGCTGCTGCCCGGAATCGTGTTGGGCTCAGTGTCGTTCGCGTATGTGGTGCGGTTGACTCGATCGGCGGTGGCCGCCAATGCGCACGCCGATTATGTCCGCACCGCCACCGCCAAAGGATTGTCGCGGCCGCGGGTCGTCACCGTGCACATTCTGCGGAACTCGCTGATCCCGGTGGTGACCTTCCTGGGTGCAGATTTGGGTGCGCTGATGGGCGGAGCCATTGTGACCGAGGGCATCTTCAACATTCACGGTGTCGGCGGCGTGCTCTATCAGGCGGTCACGCGGCAGGAGGCGCCGACCGTGGTGTCGATTGTGACGGTGCTGGTGCTGATCTATCTGATCACCAACCTGTTGGTGGACCTGCTCTACGCGGCCCTGGACCCGAGGATCCGCTATGGCTGAGCACTCCGGCTTTTGGGGCGAGGCCTGGCGCAGGTTGCATCGGCGGCCGAAGTTCGTCATCGCCGGCCTGCTGATTCTGCTTATCGTTCTCGTCGCATTGTTTCCGGCGCTGTTCGCCCATGCCGATCCCAGCTACGCCGATCCCAGCCAAAGCCTGCTCGGCCCCTCAGCGGAGCACTGGTTCGGTACGGACCTGCAGGGCCATGACATCTACGCGCGCACCGTCTATGGGGCGCGGGCCTCGGTGACGGTCGGGTTGGGCGCCACGCTGCTGGTGTTCGTCGTCGGCGGTGCGGTGGGGGCGCTGGCCGGCTTCTACGGGGGCTGGGCCGACGCGGTGGTCTCGCGCATCACCGATGTGTTCTTCGGGCTGCCGTTGCTGTTGGCCGCGATCGTGCTGATGCAGGTCCTGCACCATCGGACCGTATGGACGGTGATCGCCATCCTGGCGCTGTTCGGCTGGCCGCAAGTGGCCAGGATCTCTCGGGGTGCGGTACTGGAGGTGCGTGCCAGCGACTATGTGCTGGCGGCTAAGGCCTTGGGGTTGAGCAGGTTTCAGACCTTACTGCGGCACGCGCTGCCCAACGCCGTGGGACCGGTGATCGCGATGTCCACCATTGCGCTGGGGGCCTTCATCGTCACCGAGGCCACGCTGTCCTACCTCGGCGTTGGGCTGCCGACCTCGGTGGTGTCGTGGGGCGGCGACATCAACCTTGCGCAGACACGGCTGCGTGCCGGTTCGCCGATCTTGTTCTATCCCGCCGGTGCGCTGGCGGTGACGGTGCTGGCATTCATGATGATGGGTGACGCCTTGCGCGACGCGCTGGATCCGGCCTCGCGAGCGTGGCGGGCATGAGCCGCACCGGCGAATCGCCGCTGTTGTCGGTCGAGGGCCTGGAAGTCAGGTTCGGCGACCACACCCGCGCGGTGAGTGGAGTAGATCTGAGTGTCATGCGCGGGCAGACGGTCGCCGTGGTGGGCGAATCGGGGTCGGGGAAATCCACCACCGCCGCCGCGATCCTTGGGCTGCTGCCACCCGGTGGTCGAATCACGGCCGGCCGCATCACTTTTGACGGCCTGGACATCGCGTCGGCCGATCGCAAGGCCGACCGCCGCCTGCTGCGGTCGATCAGAGGTCGTCGCATCGGCTACGTACCCCAAGACCCGATGACGAACCTCAACCCCGTCTGGAAGGTTGGCTTCCAGATCCGGGAAGCATTGCGGGCCAACACCGATGGCCGGCAGGCGCGCCGACGGGCGGTGGAGCTGCTCGCCCAGGCAGGCATGCCGGATCCAGCGAAACAGGCCGACAAGTATCCGCACCAGCTGTCCGGTGGCATGTGCCAACGCGCGCTGATCGCCATCGGGCTGGCGGGTCACCCTCAGCTGCTGATCGCCGATGAGCCGACGTCGGCACTCGACGTCACGGTGCAGCGGCAGGTGCTCGATCATTTGCAGCGCCTCACCGACGAACTGGGTACCGCGCTGTTGCTGATCACTCACGATCTGGCGCTGGCCGCCGAACGGGCAGAGCGAGTGGTCGTCGTCCACCGCGGCGTGGTGGTGGAATCCGGTGCCGCGCAGTCAATCTTGCGGGACCCGCAACACGAGTACACCCGCCGGTTGGTGGCCGCGGCGCCGTCGCTGACGGTCCGAAGTTCGGCACCGGCCCGGCCGCCGGCCGGCGCCCGGCCCGACGACATCCTCGTCGCCTCGGAGCTGACCAAGGTCTATCGGGAATCGCACGGCGCGCCGTGGCGCCGTTCACAGTTTTGCGCCGTCGACGCCGTGTCATTCCGGCTGCGGCCGGCTAGCACCCTGGCCATTGTCGGAGAATCGGGTTCGGGAAAATCGACGGTGGCCCGGATGGCGCTTGGCTTGCTCCAACCTACGTCGGGCACAGTCGTTTTCGACGGCACCCAGATCTGCGATGCATTGGACCAGGACACGCTGATGGCCTTTCGCCGGCGCGTCCAGCCGGTGTTCCAGAACCCCTACAGCAGCCTGGATCCGATGTACTCGGTGTTTCGCGCCATCGAGGAGCCGTTGCGGATCCACCGTGTCGGTGACCGCAGGCAGCGCGAGAAAGCGGTACGCGAACTCGTCGACCAGGTGGCGTTGCCGTCGTCGGTGCTCGGCAGGTTGCCGCGTGAGCTGTCGGGCGGCCAGCGTCAGCGGGTCGCAATCGCCCGGGCGCTGGCGCTGCGGCCCGAGGTGCTGGTCTGCGATGAGGCGGTGTCGGCGCTCGACGTGCTGGTGCAGGCGCAGATCCTGGACCTGCTCGCCACGCTGCAGGCAGAACTGGGCCTTGCCTACCTGTTCATCAGCCACGACCTGGCGGTGATCCGGCAGATCGCCGACGACGTCTTGGTGATGCGCGCCGGTCGGATCGTGGAGCAGGCGGCCACCGCAGAGCTGTTCACCCGGCCCGGCCACGAGTACACCCGGCAATTGCTGGAGGCCATTCCCGGTGCTCCCATCCTGCCCCGATAGGTTGGCAACCTGTGACGGCAGACCCGCTGGCCCCGCTGATGGAACTCCCCGGCGTCGCCGAGGCCAGTGACCGGGCCCGCGACGCGGTGGGCCGTGCCCACCGGCATCGGGCCAATCTGCGGGGTTGGCCGGTAACCGCGGCCGAAGCCGCGTTGCGGGCGGCGCGCGCCTCATCGGTGCTCGATGGCGGCCCCGTGCGGATCGAGGACTTAGCGGACAACTCAACGGTCAGCGATCCGGTGTTCGGCGGAGCGCTGCGGGTGGCCCAGGAACTGGAGGGCGGCGGCGGCGCATTGGTCGGCGTTTGGCGGCGGGCTCCGTTGCAGGCGCTGGCCCGGCTGCACATGCTGGCGGCGGCCGACCAGGTCGATGACGACCAGTTGGGCCGACCGCGGTCCGATCCCGAGGTCGGCCCGCGTCTTGAGCTACTGGCCGAGTTGGTGACCGGTCGCACGCAGGTGCCGGCACCGGTGGTCGCCGCGGTTGCACACGGAGAACTGTTGACGCTCAAGCCCTTCGGCAGCGCGGACGGCGTGGTGGCACGCGCGGTGTCTCGATTGGTGACCATCGCGAGCGGGCTGGATCCGCACGGTCTTGGTGTGCCCGAGGTGAGCTGGATGCGCAAACCCGGGGATTACCGTGCGGCCGCAAGCGGATTCGCCGACGGCACGCCGGGAGGCGTCGGGGCTTGGTTGGTGTTGTGTTGCCGGGCGATGCAGGCCGGCGCGCAAGAAGCGTTAACGATCGCCGAGTCGTTGCCGGGCAAGAGTTGAGCGGCACCGGTGAAAACGGGTCCGGACATGTAGAGCGGGCGGCGTTCCGAAAGATTCGGTCCGCCGCCCGCTAGCACGGAACTCGGTTACCAAGCGTGCATCTCTGGGGTTGCGTGGGCGGCCTCGGCGATCTTGCGACGCTTCAAGTTACAACCCCACCCAAAGGGCTGCTCAGACTTTATGTTTTCGCAATTACGCAGGCCCGCAACACTTCTGCCATTATCGCGGCTATGACTCCGCGTGGGTGCCGGGTTCCGTGCTGGGCGCCCGGGTCGGGAGAACGAACCTTCTCTTCCGGATCGATCTTGGCCTTACCGGGCTTCCGTGTCTCCTTTGTACTACTAGACCCTTAGCACAGCAAGGCCCAATTCTGCGAATGTTGCAAAGCCGCCGGCGATCGAGCGCGTGCGAAGTTTGCTAGGACCGGGACTTGGCGCGGCGGCATCGAGGGCCGTCGGCGCTAGAACGCGAAGCGGCGCAGCAGCGAGTAGGTCACGGCGCCGGCGGCCAGTGCGGTGATACTCACGGCGGCCGTGGTGGCGATCGCGGCTCCTGACGGCGCCGGAATCCGGTCTCGCAGCGACACCGGTCGGGAGAAACTCAATACGGGCCAACCGCGTTCGGTCGCCTCTTTGCGCAAACCGCGGTCGGGGTTGACCACACTCGGATGTCCGACCTCCTCGAGCATCGGCAGGTCGGTGATCGAGTCCGAGTACGCGTAGCAGTGTTCCAGTGGATAGCCCTCGCGGGCGGCCAGCTCGCGGATCGCTTGCACCTTGCCCTCGCCGTAGCAGTAGAAGGCGACTTCGCCGGTGTACTTGCCGTCCTCGACAACCATCCGGGTCGCCATCGCATGGGTCGCCCCGAGCGCGCGGGCGATCGGCGCCACGATTTCCTCACCGGAGGCCGAGACCACGACGACGTCGCGGCCGCACAATTTGTGGGCGGCGATCAGGTCGGCGGCTTCGGCGAACACCAGGGGGGTCACGATGTCGTGCAGCGTCTCGTTGACGATCGACTTGACCTGCTCCGCATCCCAGCCGGTGCACATGTTGGCCAAGTGGGTGCGCATTCGGTCCATCTGGTCATGATCAGCACCAGAGAGCAGGAAGATGAATTGGGCGTAGCTGGACTTCAGCACGGCACGGCGGTTGAGCAGTCCCTGGTTGAAGAACGGTTTGCTGAACGCCAGGGTGCTGGACTTGGCGATGATCGTCTTATCCAGGTCGAAGAAGGCCGCAGTGCGGGCATGTGGAGTGCCGGTTGCGGCTGTCTGCGCCGAGGTTTGCTGATGCGCGTCCGGGTCGGAGACGGTCACCGACCCAGCATAGGGCGGTCGGGCCACGACACCACGGGATTGTCGGCAAAACGCCGCTGAGCAGGGTGTAACGGACGAGGCCAACGGTGTTTTTGCGGCTCAAGGTGTGGTTCTGAAAAAAACAGCTACTTGCGACACTCCCCACTGTCGTGTGTATAGTAAGCATTACTCGGCCTGAGCCGAGGGTGTATCAGCCCGACCCCCCGGGGTTGATGCACGACGACCTCCGCCTCCTCCCCCCTGGCGGGGGTCGTCCCTTTTCTGGGGTAAATTTCCCGACAATCCCCCCTTCTGGCACAACCTCCAGCGCGTTGCGGGCACGGTGTTATTCATCGGGCAAACCGGCGCTGACCCAAGGTCTTTGTGCACACTCGCGTCTCTCTCCACAAATCCGGCTTTGGCACTGGTGTCCCATCCTGAGCTGCCCCCACTGTGGTGGGGTGACCATCACCACCGGCACCGAAGCGAGGGGTTGCGCGGGCGTTTTAGCGGTGCTGACCGACGCCAACCTGCGCGACGAGCTGGACCGGGTGGCCGCGGCCGTCGGTGTTCGAGTCGTGCACGCCGGCGGTTCGGCGATCGGCAGGAAGACCTGGATGGCCGCGGTGGCGGTGGTGCTCGATGAGGCGGCCGCGGATCGCTGCGGGCGCATGGGTCTGCAGCGCCGCGCTCACGTCAACGTGTTGACCGCGGCCGAACCGGCGACGGCCACTTGGGCGGCCGCCATTGCGGCCGGCGCCCAACACGTGCTGAGCCTGCCCGCGCAGGAACATGAATTGATCCGCGAACTTGCCGAAGCCGCTGAATCGATTCGCGACGACGGATTACGCGGCGAGGTCGTCGCGGTGATCGGCGGTTGCGGCGGGGCCGGCGCGTCGACGTTCGCTGCCGCTCTGACGCGGGCGGCGACCGACGCGCTACTGGTGGATCTCGATCCCTGGGGCGGCGGCGTCGATTTGTTGCTCGGTGGTGAGACCGCCCCGGGTTTGCGTTGGCCCGACGTGGCATTACAGCGCGGACGCCTCAATTGGTCGGCCGTGCGCGACGCTTTGCCACGCCCGGGCGGGGTCAGCGTGCTGTCCGGCACGCGCCGCAGTCATGAGCTGGATGCCGGGCCGGTGGACGCCGTCATCGATGCGGGCCGCCGCGGGGGAGTCACCGTCGTGTGCGATCTGCCCCGTCGTCTGACCGACGCCACCCAAGCCGCGCTGGATGCGGCCGACCTTGTCGTCGTCATCAGCCCGTGCGACGTGCGGGCGTGCGCGGCGACCGCGGCGATGACCCCGGTGCTGGCCACGATCAATCCCAACCTCGGGTTGGTCGTACGGGGCCCGTCGCCAGGCGGATTGCGGGCAACCGAAGTCGCCGACATCACCGGATTGCCGCTACTGGCGTCGATGAAAGCTCAGCCACAACTGGCCGACCAGTTGGAGCACGGAGGCCTGCGCCTGGGACCACGATCCGCGCTGACGACGGCGGCTCGGCGGGTGCTTTCGGTGCTGCCACGGGCGGGATCCGGACCGAAAGCCAGGGCGGCGTGAGCGGATCGCTGATTGAACGCGTGCGCGAGCGGCTGGCCTCCGAGTCCGCCTCGCTGGGTTCTTCTTTGCGGCCCAACGTGGTGGCCGCCGCGATTCGGGCCGAATCCGGCGGGATGCTCGGAGACACTGAGGTTCTCACCAATCTTCGAGTGTTGCAGACCGAACTGACCGGCGCCGGCATCCTCCAACCACTGCTGTGCGCGGACGGCACGACCGACGTCCTGGTCACCGCGCCAGAGGCCGTGTGGGTCGACGATGGAAACGGTTTGCGACGCAGCAACATCCGGTTTGCCGACGAGGCGGCAGTGCGAAGGTTGGCACAGCGGCTCGCGTTGGCCGCCGGTCGGCGCCTCGACGACGCGCAGCCCTGGGTCGACGGTCAGCTGACCGGAATCGGCGCCGGCGGGTTCGCGGTCCGGTTACACGCGGTGTTGCCGCCCGTGGCGGCCGCGGGCACCTGTTTGTCGCTGCGCGTCTTGCGGCCGGCCACGCAGGATCTGGCGGCCCTGACCGCGGCGGGCGCGATCGAGCCCGCGGCGGCGGCACTGGTGGCCGACATCATCGCGGCCCGATTGGCCTTCCTGGTGTGCGGTGGCACCGGCGCCGGCAAGACGACCTTGCTGGCGGCGATGCTGGGTGCCGTATCGCCGACCGAGCGGATCGTGTGCGTCGAGGATGCCGCCGAGTTGGCGCCCCGGCATCCGCATCTGGTCAAGCTGGTCGCGAGGTGCGCCAATGTCGAAGGCGTGGGCGAGGTTCCGGTGCGTCAACTCGTTCGGCAGGCCCTGCGGATGCGCCCTGACCGCATCGTTGTCGGCGAGGTCAGGGGCGCCGAAGTGGTCGACCTGTTGGCGGCGCTGAACACCGGCCACGACGGCGGGGCGGGTACCGTGCACGCCAACAATCCGGGCGAGGTCCCCGCCCGGTTGGAAGCGTTGGGTGCACTGGGCGGTTTGAATCGGGCCGCGTTGCACAGCCAGCTTGCCGCGGCGGTGCAGGTGCTGCTGCACGTCGCCCGGGACCGGACAGGTCGGCGCGGGCTCGCCGAGATCGCGGTGCTGCGCCACGTCGACGGGCGAGTCCGGGCGGTTACGGTGTGGCACGCGGAGCGGGGCATCACCGACGACGCGGACGAGCTGTATCGCTTACTGCGAAGCCGGCTGCCGGCATGAAGGGTATCGCGACCGCTGGATTGCTGTTGGCGTTGGCGCTCTTGGTTTTTCCGTCGTCGCCGCGGCGGCGACTGGCCGCGGCGACGCCATCACGCCGACGAGTCGCAGTTGGTGCACGGGAGGCCGGCTGCCTCACCGCCTGTGCCGCTGTTGCGGCCGCGACGTTGCTGCCGCTGACGACGGTCGCCGCCGCCGCGGTGGTGGCCGCCACGGCGAGCCTGCGCTACCGCCGGCGTCGTCGTGTCCGGCGCGCCACCAATGAGGGCCGGACGTTGGAGGCCGCGCTCGATGTGTTGGTCGGCGAACTGCGCGTGGGTTCGCATCCAGTGCACGCTTTCGGTGTGGCAGCCGACGAAACTGTTGGTGAGGTTGCCATATCGTTGCGCGCCGTGGCGGCAAGAGCCCGATTGGGTGCCGATGTCGCGGCCGGACTGCGCGCCGCGGCACGATCGTCGGCGCAACCCACGCATTGGCATCGACTGGCGGTGTGCTGGCAGCTGGCCAGCGACCAGGGGCTCGCCATCGCAGGCCTGATGCATACCGCACAACGAGATATCGTTGAACGTCAACGGTTCTCGGCCCGGGTCACCTCGGGCATGGCAGGGGCTCGTGCTACCGCGACGATACTGGCGGGCCTGCCGGTGCTGGGCGTCCCGCTGGGCCAGCTGATCGGGGCCCGACCGCTGAGCTTCTTACTGACCGGGCACGCGGGCGGGTGGCTGCTGGTTGTCGGGTCGATGCTGGCGTGCGGCGGGCTGCTGTGGTCGGACCGGATCATTGAGCGAGCGGGAGTCGAGTCGTGAGCACCGCGGCGGTGTTGCTGGCCGCTGCGCTCTTGATCGGGCCCGGCCCCTCGGTGGTACGGGCACGCGCCGGGACACCGCTTCGTGCGCAACGGCTTCGGCCCGGGCCGCCAGGCTGGACTCCTGGACCGGACCCGCTGGCCGTCGCCTCGAGCCTGGACGTGCTTGCCGCATGCCTGGAGGCCGGAATGGCGGTGTCGATCGCTGCGGCGGCGACCGCCGCGTCCGCGCCCCCGAAGCTGGCCCGTGCGTTGCGGCGGGCCGCCGATCTGCTGGCGTTGGGCGCTGATCCGACTGTCGCATGGTCGATCTCGCCGGATACTGGGACGTCGACGGTGGACATGCAGACCGATGCGCTACTGCGTCTGGCGCGGCGTTCGGCGTCCTCGGGTGCGGCGTTGGCCGGCGGTGTCGCCGAACTGGCCGACCAGTCTCGTCACGATGCCGCGCACACCGCCGCGGCAGCCGCCGAGCGGGCGGGTGTGCTGATCGCCGGACCACTCGGGCTGTGCTTCCTGCCGGCGTTTGTCTGCCTGGGCATTGTCCCGGTGGTGGCGGGTCTGGCCGGAGATGTCCTGCAGTCGGGTTTGCTGTGAAGGTCCGGCGAAGACCACAACAAAGGGGATGTATTGGTGATCAACATGTTTCGGGTCTTTCTGGCCCGGATGACGGCCTTGGCCGCCGACGAGTCAGGGATGTCGACGGTCGAATATGCTATCGGCACAATAGCTGCAGCCGCATTCGGGGCAATCCTCTACACCGTGGTCACCGGCGACTCAATCGTGTCGGCGTTGACCAACATCATCGGTCGCGCACTCAACACCAAGGTCTAGTCGGCTGTGCCGGAGCGAGCACCGTGGAAGCGGCATTTGCGATCGCCGCCCTTGTCGTGGTGCTGGTGCTGTGCCTGGCCGGTATCACGGCGGTGTCAATGCAGGTGCGCTGTGTCGATGCCGCGCGCGAGGCCGCCCGACTGGCCGCGCGCGGTGACGAACGCTCGGCGATCGAGGCGGCGCGCCGCATCGCGCCGGGCGGAGCGCGAGTCCAGGTGCACCGCGACGGAGACTTCCTTGTCGCGACCGTCGTCGCTCACTCAAACATACTGCCCACGTTGGATATTCGAGCCAAGGCGGTATCAGCGGCGGAGCCGTCGGGATGACCGTGGATCGGCGACCGTGCTCGCGGCGGCGATGCTTGCGGTGCTGCTGTGCGTCACCTGCGCCGGCGCCTACATCGGCGCGGTGGTGGTGGCACGCCATCGTGCGCAGGCGGTTGCCGATCTGGCCGCGTTGGCCGCCGCGGCGCGGCTGCCCGCCGGAGCCGAGGCGGCCTGCGCCCAGGCGAGCACGGTGGCCCGGGCGATGCGGGTCGATGACGTCGGATGCCGGGTGGATGATCTCGACGTCGTCGTCACCGTGCACGTGGCAGCGGTGTTTGGTGGTGTAGCCGAAGCCGCCGCGCGGGCAGGGCCGGCCGACGGGGCGTGATCAGCCGGTGTCGCCAGGGGCCTCTGGCAGCCCGGCGGCGGCGAGCTCTTCCTCGCTGGGCAATCGCAGCGACACCAGCCCGACGAAGGTGTCGGGTTCGAGTTCCACTCGGTTGGCCGTCACGTGCACCGGCACCCAATCGCCGTCGAAGCCGCGCATCCGCAGGACGCGGCTGGTTGTCCCGTTGGTGAATTCCTTGGTCATGGCCGACATCTTGGACACGTCGTCGGGATGGACCTTCGGCCTGTCCTTGTCGGCGCCCCGCCAGTCGTAGAACGTGCAGGGCTCGTCGAGCCATTTCAGCAGCGTCCAGTTCTTGAGGTCGATGAGCGCGCGGTGGACTCCTGCCTCCCGCAGCCCGTTGAGGATTCTCAGGGCCAGATCATCGGTGGACACCACCGGCCCCTTGAGCTCGGCACGCCAGTTCATCGCCCGGGCAACCAGGTGGTCCCGGCCGTCTGGTCCGGGCTCGATCGCACTGCGCCCTACGAAACCTATCCGGATTGGCGTTCCCTGCCAATCGGTGAGATCCCAGGTGCTGCACAGCGTCTCGCCCGGCTGGGCCTTGACCGCCATGGCAAGCACCTTGGTTTCGTTCGGATTGAGTTCGCGCGAAGGAAGATCTTCCGCAAACGCCCGACCGAAGGTGACTTCGACTTCGGGATTCTTACCGCTGATGGCCAGCGACTCACGGGTGTCGGTGGCCACCCCGAGGGTCAGATCCCACTTCAGTGGGCCCGCGGTGGGCCGCTCCGGCGGTTCCATGTCGGCAGGGCCGGTCCACACGTGCACACCGTGGATAAAGCCGTCGGACATCACCACCGGTTCGGTGCGGATGACCCGGTCGCGCTTCGGGGTGATGCTGGTCAGGCCCTGGCCGGTGCGCATCGACTCAGCGATCGCAGTCCGGACCGCGGCGAGATGAGGACTGCGGCGAAGGAACGTCGTGATCGGGACCAGGTTCTTGAGTTGCCGCCCCTGCGCTACCACGGCGGGTTCGTCCCCGAGTGTCTCCACGAGCAACCAGTCGTGGGCCATGCGGTCAATTTTAGGGTGCTCAGCGGGCACGGGGCTTCCCCGGGCAGGCCGTCACCGCCGCAGCAAACACCGTGGCCACCCTAGTTCGGGATCCGGCAAATCCGCCCTCGCCGCCCCTAAGTTACTGATAAGTTTGCAAACGCCATCACAGCCTTGATAATTTTCTGTTCCGGCCGTTGGTCGCGCTTTGAGACAGCACGCTGGCGTTTCTTCAGTCAAAAGGAAACGCATTCGGCGGTTGTTGTGTGCAGATCCATGGAGGTCGACCGTCGAGGGGTCGGTCGCCGTCCGCTGGGTCGCTCAGCGCGGTCTTCACGGTAACTCCGCAAGCAGTAGTCGCAGCACCAGCACAGCTCCCGCCTTGTCCAACGGGTCGTTGCCGTTGCCGCACTTGGGGGACTGCACGCACGACGGACAACCCATCGGGCATTCACACGCTTCGATGGCCGCTGCGGTCGCGCTCAACCAGGTGCGTGCCTGCCGGAAGCCGCGTTCAGCGAATCCCGCCCCACCCGGATACCCGTCGTAGACGAAAACACTGGGCTCACCTAGCGGGCCGAGCGCGGTGGACATCCCGCCGATGTCGCCGCGGTCACAGCTGGCCACCAACGGCAGCAGCCCAATGGCCGCATGTTCGGCGGCATGCAACGAGCCGGGAGTCCGTGACGGGTCAATCCCGTTGCGTTCCAATGCCTCCGGAGTGATGGTGTACATGACTGCGGTCGTGTCGAGAACATGTTCCGGCATGTCCAGCTCGATGAAATCGATGACCTCCCCGGAAAGGCGCCGGCGCAGGTAACCCACGACCTGGTGGGTGACCCTGACCGGCACCACGCCCAGGGTCACGGGACCGAAGGTCACTCGCTCGCCGCCGCCGGTGACCTTGATGTCGGTGATTTCGCGCGCGAACGTTGCATAGCCGGGATCCTCGGCGTGCACGAAGGCGATTCCGTCCTCGAAATCCAGCGCATCAACGACGTAGCTGTCGCCCTGGTGCAGGTACACCGCCCCCGGATGGACCGAGGCGGGGGCCTGACCGGCTCCGGTGCTGCCCAGCAGTCGCCCGGTGTCGGCCTCCACGATGACGATCTGGCCGCCGGCCGAGCCCCGGATGTCGACCGCGCCGTGTGGTTCTAGGCCGGGCGCGGGAAAGTACTTGCCGTTGCGCCGGCGCAGCAGCCCGTCGTCGACCAGCCCTTCGGCCACTTGCGCGGCGCCAAAGTCTCGTACCTCCGCCTCCTCGAGCGGCAATTCTGTTGCGGCGCACAGCAGTTGTGGTCCGAGAATGTACGGGTTGGCGGGGTCGATGACCACGCGCTCGACCGGTTTGTCCAGCAGCGCCGCGGGATTGTGGACCAGATACGTGTCCAGTGGATCGTCGCGGGCGATCAGCACCACCAGCGCACCCTGGCCGCGCCGGCCCGAGCGGCCGGCCTGCTGCCAGAACGACGCCACCGTCCCGGGAAAACCGGCGAGCACCACCGCGTCCAGCCCGGCAATGTCGACACCCAACTCCAGCGCGTTGGTGGTGGCCAAGCCGCGCAATCGGCCCTCGGCCAGGGCACGCTCCAGCGCGTTACGGTCCTCGGCAAGATAACCGGCCCGGTACGACGCCACGGTGTGCGACAGCCCGGCAGCGACGTCGTGCAGCCGGGCCTGGGCACCCAAAGCGGTCAATTCGGCAGCGCGCCGGGAACGAACAAAGGTCAGGGTTTGTGCTCCCTCGGCGATCAGGTCGGCCATCACCCGCGCGGCCTCCGCGCCGGCGGATCGGCGAACCGGGGCACCGTGCTCGCCGATGACGTCGGTGCGCAGCGCGGGCTCCCATAACGCCACGGTGCGGGCACCTTGCGGGGAGCCGTCTTCGGTGACCTCTTCGACGGGCAGACCGATGAGCTCGGCGGCCGTCGTGCCCGGCGAATCCGTCGTCGCGCTGGCGAAAATCACTGTCGGGCCTATACCCGGCTGGGGGGCATAACGCGCACACAGCCGTAACAGCCGGCGTAGCACCATCGCCACGTTCGAACCGAAAACACCGCGATAGTAATGGCATTCGTCGACGATCACGAAGCGCAGGCCACGCAGCAAGACGGCCCAGCGCGGATGATTCCGCAGTATCGACAAATGAATCATGTCGGGGTTGGAAAACAGCCATCGGGAACGCTCGCGCGCGAAGCGGCGAACGTCGGCGGGGCTGTCGCCGTCGTAGGCGGTGGGCGCAACCGCGAAACTCGGGTGGCCCAGCCTCGGGACGGCGGAAGTCAGTGCGTGCGCGGCGCGCAATTGGTCGTGACCAAGGGCTTTCGTCGGCGACAGGTACAGCACCCGGGCCAACGGATCGGTTGTCAGC
The DNA here is from genome assembly GCA_963712615.1 of uncultured Actinomycetota bacterium. GTDB lineage: Bacteria > Actinomycetota > Actinomycetes > Mycobacteriales > Mycobacteriaceae > Mycobacterium. The sequence continues at coordinate 3,157,483 of CAVQIO010000002.1, read as the reverse complement.
GCGTTGAGAACGGGTAGTTGATAAGCCAGCGACTTGCCCGACGCGGTGCCAGTGCTGACCACGACATGACGGCCGGCGTGGGCGAATTCGGCGGCCTGCGCCTGGTGTGACCACGGCGCGCTGATGCCACGGCCGGTAAAGGCCGCAATGACGTCGGGTTCGGCCCACTCCGGCCAAGGATGAGGCCGGCCGCTGCGGGCCGGCAGCTCCGCCACGTGGCGCAGCGGATGCTCGCCCGGCGCGGTGCCGGCGAGAGCGACGGCGAGCAGGTCGGCGCCGAAACTGGCCACCTCATACCCTCCAAGAATCCGTCGGCGATACAAGTCTGTCGTCAAGGCGATGAACATGGTTGACTGTTTGCGGTCGTAGCTTCTGTGTTCGTGTCAAACTTTCGCAGGATCGACGTTGCGACCCGCGGTTCCTGCGAGGTTAAACGGTCGGGTGAAGTTCCGACGACTCCGTGAGGTATGGCGGTGACAACGGGCCCGGTGCGCCGAAACGCGGCGCACCGCACCTTGAAGCAAAGGAAAGATCGAGAAATGCCACAGGGAACTGTGAAGTGGTTCAACGCGGAGAAGGGGTTCGGCTTCATCGCCCCCGAAGATGGTTCCGCAGATGTTTTTGTCCACTACACGGAGATCGAGGGTTCGGGCTTCCGCACCCTCGAAGAAAACCAGAAGGTCGAGTTCGATATCGGCCAGAGCCCTAAGGGCCCCCAGGCCACCGGAGTCCGCTCCGTCTAAATCGAGCAGATTCTGACGAAAACCCCCCGTACAACCCGTTCAGCGGGTTCCACCGGGGGGTTTTCACTATCCCTTCACCCATCCTCAACCCCCGGGCGAAGCGGCTGACCCGCCAGGTCGGTCGCCGCGCCGAATAGCTTAAAGCGAGGATGGACGACCTGGCTTACTGTCGGTGTGGTGAGCCAGCTTTCCTTCTTCACAGCGGAGGCGGTGCCGCCTGCGGTCGCCGATCTGTGTGGGGTGCTGGCGGCCTCTGGCCAGATCGTGACGGTTGGAGCGGCCGACGCCCGTGGTGCCCGGCTCTCGGTGGTCGTGGATCAGCTGTGGCGCGCCTCGGCGCTGGCCGAGATGATCGACGAGGCCGGGTTGGTGGCCGAGATCGGCCGTACCGACGAAGACACACCTCTGGTGCGGACGGCGATCGACCCGTCATTGACCGCTATCGCCGCCGAATGGACCCGCGGCGCGGTCAAGACGGTGCCACCGCGCTGGCTGCCCGGCCCGCGCGAGCTACGGGTGTGGACCATCGCGGCGGGCACGCCCGAGGGCGACCACTATCAGCTGGGTCTGGATCCACACGCCCCCGACACCCATTCGCCGTTGGCGTCGGCCCTGATGCGGGTCGGCATCGCGCCCACCCTGATCGGCACCCGCAGCGGGCGCCCGGCGCTTCGGATCAGCGGCCGTCGCAGGCTATCGCGGCTGGTAGAGAACGTGGGTGAACACCCTGACGGCGCCGAAGCGTTGGCGCTGTGGCCGCGGGTTTAACCGTCCGACCCGCGGTACGCGGGCGGTCCGGGGTGGGGGTTTGCCGGTGCGCAGGGCAGCACCGGTCACCCGGGTCAAGCCATTGCTAGGACGTGCGTTTACGGGGAGTCGGTTTGCGTCGGCCCGCCTTCGGGTGCGAAATTGTCAGGTGCCCGAAGGGAAGGAACGCTGGCGTATCTGAATTTCAGCGGAATTTCAGACGTCAGCCTGTCATTCTTCCTCAGGGCGGTCTCGAACGGGGCCGGGAGAAGATATGGAGCGTAAGCGCAGGTGGCTGACCCGAAATCTGGCCGCGACAGCAGCGGCAATGGCAGCCTGAGGCGACTTGTCATCGTCGAGTCGCCGACGAAAGCGCGCAAACTCGCGGGCTATCTGGGCTCGGCGTACATCGTCGAATCGTCGCGAGGTCACATCCGCGACCTGCCCCGGGCCGCCGCCGACGTGCCCGCCAAGTTCAAGTCGGAGCCCTGGGCCCGGCTCGGAGTCAACGTCGACGCCGACTTCGAACCGCTCTACATCATCAGCCCGGAGAAGAAGAGCACGGTCACCGAACTCAAGGGCCTGCTCAAAGACGTCGACGAGCTCTACCTGGCCACTGATGGTGACCGCGAGGGCGAGGCCATCGCCTGGCATCTGCTGGAAACCCTGAAGCCCCGCATCCCGGTCAAGCGGATGGTGTTCCACGAGATCACCGAGCCTGCCATCTTGGAAGCCGCGGCAAATCCCCGCGACCTCGACATCGACCTGGTCGACGCGCAGGAAACCCGGCGCATCCTGGACCGGCTGTATGGCTACGAGGTCAGTCCGGTGCTGTGGAAGAAGGTCGCGCCCAGGCTGTCGGCGGGCCGGGTGCAGTCCGTGGCCACCCGCATCATCGTGCAGCGCGAACGCGACCGCATGGCGTTCCGCAGCGCGTCGTACTGGGACATCGTCGCCCAGCTGGACGCCAGCGTGTCCGACCCGAACGCGCAGCCGCCCAGCTTCAACGCGCGGCTCACCTCCGTCGACGGACTGCGGGTCGCCACCGGCCGTGATTTCGACTCGCTGGGCACCCTGCGCAAGGCCAACGAAGTCGTGGTGCTCGACGAAGCGCGAGCCACCGAGCTGGCCACGGGATTGCGCGGCGCACAGCTGTCGGTGGCCTCGGTCGAGGAGAAGCCCTACACCCGACGCCCGTATGCGCCGTTCATGACGTCGACGCTGCAGCAGGAGGCCGGCCGCAAGCTGCGCTTCTCCTCCGAGCGGACGATGAGCATCGCCCAGCGGCTCTACGAAAACGGCTACATCACCTATATGCGTACCGACTCGACGACGCTGTCCCAGTCGGCGATCAGCGCGGCGCGCAGTCAGGCCGGCCAGCTCTACGGCGACGAGTACGTGTCCCCGTCGCCGCGGCAGTACACCCGCAAGGTCAAGAACGCGCAGGAGGCCCACGAGGCGATCCGCCCGGCGGGTGAGACCTTCGCCACTCCGGATGCCGTCCGCCGCGAACTCGACGGCGACGAATTCCGCCTTTACGAACTGATCTGGCAGCGCACGGTGGCCTCGCAGATGGCCGACGCGCGCGGCACCACGCTGAGTTTGCGGATCGCCGGTGCCGCGGCCGGCTCGCAGGGCGACCAGCAGGTGGTGTTCTCCGCGACCGGCCGCACCATCACCTTCGCCGGCTTCCTCAAGGCCTACGTGGAAACCGTGGACGAACTGGCCGGCGGCGAGGCCGACGACGCCGAGCGCCGGCTGCCCCGGCTGACCGAGGGCCAGCGCCTCGCTGCCCTCGAGCTCACCCCCGACGGTCACGCCACCAACCCGCCGGCGCGCTTCACCGAGGCGTCGTTGATCAAAACGCTCGAGGAGCTGGGCATCGGCCGCCCGTCGACGTATACGTCGATCATCAAGACCATCCAGGACCGCGGCTACGTGCACAAGAAGGGCAGCGCGTTGGTGCCCTCATGGGTCGCGTTCGCCGTCACCGGTCTGCTGGAACAGCATTTCGGTCGGCTCGTCGACTACGACTTCACTGCGGCGATGGAAGATGAGCTCGACGCGATCGCGTCGGGCAACGAGCAACGCACCAACTGGCTCAACAACTTCTACTTCGGCGGCGACCACGGCGTGGCCGACTCGGTGGCCCGCTCCGGTGGGCTCAAAAAGCTCGTCGGCGTCAACCTCGAAGGTATTGATGCCCGAGAAGTCAACTCCATCAAGCTGTTTGACGACGAACAGGGTCGCACCGTCTACGTCCGGGTGGGCAAGAACGGGCCTTACCTGGAGCGCACGATCGTGGGCGACGATGGTGAGCCAAAGCCGCAGCGGGCCAACCTCAACGACTCGCTGACTCCCGACGAGCTGACGCTCGAGCTGGCAGAGGAGCTTTTCGCCACCCCGCAGGAGGGCCGCTCGCTGGGCGTGGATCCCGAAAGCGGTCACGAAATCGTGGCCAAGGACGGCCGTTACGGCCCGTATGTGACCGAGGTGCTGCCCGAGCCGCCGCCGGAAGATGGTGACGCGGCCCCGGCGAAGAAGGGTAAGAAGCCCACCGGGCCCAAGCCCCGCACCGGCTCGTTGCTGCGCACCATGGACCTGCAGACCGTCACGCTCGAAGACGCGCTGAAACTGCTGTCACTGCCGCGGGTCGTCGGTGCGGATCCGCAATCCGGCGAGGAGATCACCGCGCAGAACGGGCGCTACGGCCCGTACCTGAAGCGCGGCACCGATTCTCGTTCGCTGGCGACCGAGGATCAGATGTTCACGATCACGCTCGACGAGGCGCTGAAGATCTACGCCGAGCCGAAACGTCGTGGCAGGCAAGGCGCTGCGGTGCCGCCGCTGCGCGAGTTGGGCAATGATCCGGCCTCGGGCAAGCCAATGGTGATCAAGGACGGCCGATTTGGGCCCTACGTCACCGATGGTGAGACCAACGCCAGCCTGCGCAAGGCCGACGACGTAGCGTCGATCACCGACGAGCGCGCCGCCGAACTGCTGGCCGACCGGCGGGCCCGGGGTCCGGCGAAAAAGCCCGCCCGCAAGACCACGCGCAAGGCCCCGGCGAAAAAGGCCGTCAAGCGCAGTTAGCCTGCGGCTGATCACATAATTTCGCTGGTTATTTCTTCGACGACCGGTCGCGGGGACGAAACCTCTGCGGAGGCAGCCAGATTCAGCGGCCGGGCCAGCTGAGTAGGCGCGGAGCGACCGCGTAGCTCGACGACCTCGCCGACGTCCCAGCACAAGGCTTCGGCATCCAGCGCGCCACTGACCGCGATCGCCGACGCCAGCACGTGCCCGGCCTCGAGTTTGGCCAGCTCGGTCAGCCGCGCCGCCTCGTTGACCGGGTCGCCGATGACGGTGTACTCGAAGCGGGCCTGCGCGCCGATATGGCCGGCGATGGCCCGGCCGGACGACACCCCGATGCCGAACTCGGCGACGCCGATCACCGGGAGCAGTTCGTCGTGCAGCTCACGGGCGGCCGCCAGGGCGCCACCGGAGGCGTCCGGATGTTCGATGGGTGCACCGAAGATGGCCAGCGCGGCGTCGCCCTGGAACTTGTTGACGAAGCCCCCGTGGCGGGCGACGGCGTCGACCACCACCCGGAAGAACTCGTTGAGCAGGTGGACCACCTCGGCGGGTGGCCGTGTCGCGGCCAGCTGGGTGGAGCCGACCAGGTCGACGAACAGCACGGCGACGTCGCGCTCCTGGCCGCCCAGCTCGGTACCGCGCTCCAGGGCCCGGCGGGCGACGTCTTCGCCGACGTAGCGGCCGAACAGGTCACGCAGCCGCTGCCGTTCGGACAGGTCGCGCACCATGTCGTTGAATCCGGCCTGTAGCAGGCCCAGCTCGCTGGCGTCGTAGATCTGCATGTGCGCGTTGTAGTTACCGCGCTGCACCTCCGAGAGCGCCCAGCGCAGCTGACGAAGCGGGTCGGCGATCGACATGGCCACCAGCAGGGTGCTGATCAGCCCGACCCCCAGCGCCGTCAGGGCCAACAACAGGATGGGATTGAACAGGCTCTCCGGTGCGGTGTGGAGCAGCGACACTTTGTCGGCCACCACGGCGAGCACGATCGCCAGCAGCGGCACCGCGGTGGAGAGCATCCAGGTCAGGATCTGGCGCAGGATGACGCCCGGCGCCTTGACGTTCTCCGGCACCCCGCTGCGCAAGGCGGCGACCGCCACCGGCCGCAACACCCGCTCGGATTGCAGGTAGCCGATGATCGCGGTGGCCGCGGCCCCCAATGCGGTCGCGACGGTGACGACCGGCGCCGCGAACCTGGCCACCGACCAGCTGGCGACGACGAACACCACACCGCCGATGCACCAGTAGACGACGGTGCTCAGCGTGCGGTAGTACGGCATGCGCAAGGCGCGGCTACGGGCCAGTTCGGTGGCGGCCGGATCGGTCTCGGCGAGCATGTTGTCGCGGCGCTGCCAGCGGAAAACCGGCATCAGCAGTTTGAGGTTCACCACGACGCCGACGAGGAACAAAATGACCAAGGAGCCGGCGAAGATCGCCAGGTTCAGCGTTGGCAGATCCTGCAGTTGAATACGGTCCTGGGGTGGCAGGCCGTAACGCAGGAAGCCGAGCACGAACAGGGCGCCGATGATGTCGGCTTGCAGCATGCTCAGCGAGAACAGTGGCCACGGGGTGCGCACCACCCACCGGACGAATCCGCTGATTCGTCCGGGCAGACCATCCGCCGTTGCCACCAACCCACCGTATCGGTCGGTAGGGACTAGCCGGTAACCCTAAATTGCTTCGGCAAGTCGCCCGATCCTGGCGAAACGTCGGGAAACATCACGGAATAGTCGCGATTCGGTCGCGGGTCGGTACACGTCGGTCTGTCGCACTAATGTTGCCGGTGATGACCGGAGTGTTTACGCGGCTGGTAGGCCAAGAAGCGGTGGAGGCCGAGCTGCTCGCCGCCGCCCGTGCTGCCAGGGGTGTTCCCGGTCACAGCGCTGTGGAGCACGGGACTATGACACATGCGTGGCTTATCACCGGTCCGCCGGGTTCGGGGCGCTCGATCGCGGCGCTGTGCTTCGCGGCCGCGCTGCAATGCATGTCAGATGGAGAGCCCGGCTGCGGGCAGTGCCGGGCCTGCACGACGACGATGGCCGGCACCCACGCCGACGTCCGGCGGGTGATCCCCGAAGGCCTGTCCATCGGCGTCGGCGAAATGCGCGCCATCGTGCAGATCGCGTCGCGGCGCCCGACCACCGGGCACCGGCAAATCGTGGTGATCGAGGACGCCGATCGGTTGACCGAAGGCGCCGCCAACGCGTTGCTGAAGGTGGTCGAGGAACCGCCCCCGTCGACGGTGTTCCTGCTGTGCGCGCCGTCGGTGGATCCCGAGGACATCGCGGTCACGCTGCGGTCCCGGTGCCGGCATGTCGCCCTGGTGACCCCGTCGACCGAGTCGATCGCGCAGGTGCTGATCGACAGTGACGGCCTGACCACCGACACGGCCAACTGGGCGGCGTCGGTGAGCGGTGGTCACGTCGGGCGGGCCCGCCGGCTGGCGACCGACCCGGAGGCCCGGGAGCGACGGGAGCGGGCGCTGGGACTGGTGCGCGATGCCGCGACGCCGGCGCGTGCCTACGCCGCCGCCGAGGAGTTGGTGGCCGCGGCCGAAACCGAGGCCCTCGTACTGACGGCCGACCGCTCCGAGGCCGAGACCGAAGAGCTGCGGACGGCGCTGGGGGCCGGCGGCACCGGTAAGGGCACCGCCGGGGCCATGCGCGGCGCCACGGGTGCGATCAAGGACCTGGAGCGGCGGCAGAAGTCCCGCCAGACCAGGGCATCGCGCGATGCCCTGGACCGGGCGCTGATCGACCTTGCGACCTATTTCCGTGATGCGCTGGTGGTCTCGGCGGATGGGGGCGGGGTTCGGGCCAACCATCCGGATATGGCCGAGCGAGTGGCGACGCTGGCCCACCACGCCGCGCCTGAGCAGCTGCTGCGTTGCATCGAAGCGGTGCTGGCATGCCGCGAAGCGCTGGCGGTCAACGTCAAGCCCAAGTTCGCCGTCGACGCCATGGTGGCCACGATCGGGCAGCAACTGCGGGATTGAAGTTGGGCGCGCGCGCGCGCCTGTCGTAGACTCGTGCCGCCCGGCGTGCGGGTATGCCGCCTTAGCTCAGTCGGTAGAGCGATTCACTCGTAATGAATAGGTCGGGGGTTCGATTCCCCCAGGCGGCTCCATCAGACACCGGCTTGCACCGTGAGTTCGGTCACCATCGCCCCGGATCGGGGCAGTCTTCCCTTTGCTCCCGCGTTATAGCGCCTGGCCACTTCAAGGTGGCTCCCTATTTCGAGCGAGGCTGACATGCGGCAGATCACCAGCACCGGCGACAACGACTTCCACTTCCCTATCGGTGAGGCGGTCTGGATCTCGGCGGGAATCATCCTGTTGCTGGCCTTCGGCGACATTGTGGTCCTGTTGGCTCTGGCGGCGGCGATCGCGACCATGACCGCGGCCTGGTGGACCTACCGCAAAGCTCAGCGCGGCGGGCAGACAAACGGCGCCGCCGTGGCCTCCGTGACCCAGCTCCGCCCAGCGCCGACGGGCCAGCGCGACCTGAAAAATACGTCGGCACAAGCGCAGTGGCGTGGGCCTAGCGCCGCCTAGCCTCAGCCCCGCCAACACACCGCATAAAAACCCCGGCGTGATAAAGCCTCGTCCCGGGTGGCCCAGAGGTGGCAGGGTCACGGGTATGACGGGAATCGTGCTTCGTGTGCTCGTCACCATTGCGGCGCCGCTGTCTGTCGCTTTGGTTGGAAACATCTGTGCGCCAAGCGATATCGCGTCGGCCACTGCACCCGCGGGCGGTGGCCGGTACCGCTTGACCTCGCGCCTGCCAAGATCGACAGCAGCTTCTCGGCCCTGACCTATGACTGCGGAAATCAGTCGCCCACCAGGATTGTGGGTGAGGACTCAACCATCACGTTGAATGGGTCGTGCGGCGAGGTCGACGTCAGCGGTGCCGCGAACACCGTGAACCTGCAATCGGTGGCCGTGATCAAGGCCACCGGCACGGGCAACCACATCACCTGGGAGAGAGGGCCCGCAGGCGCGGCCCCGCAGATCAGCAACCCTGGGCGCAGCAACGATATCCGGGGACCCGGCGGCATACAGACCGGCTGATTCAGGCCGGGATCCGGTTCAGGCCAGCGCCAGAAATCCCACCGGGCCCGACGCGACGCACAGGGCCAGCGCGGTGGTGTTGGCCCGAACGGTGATCGCATCGCCGGCGCCCGGCAGCCGGGCGAAGACTCGATTGAGGCCGGGGTGCACCGGAACCTTGATATCGGGTCCTTCCGACAGCGATATCGTCATCGAGCCGTCGCTGTTGGCCAGATAGTTGAGCTCGACCGTCCAGTCGGCGGGCAGCAGCGGCCCGTCGAGCATCATGTGCGCCGGCTTGTCCGGTTGGGCGAAATAGCCGCACTGCGGGATCGGGCCGGGTTTGATGGTCCGAATCCAGGTGACTCTCGCGGGGATCAGTCGCCCGGAGCTGTCGATCATTCTCAATTGCGGTGTTGCCGTTGTGAATTCCGGTCTGTCGCGTAGCAGCGCGAACATGCGGCTGGCCAGGTTCTCGGGGTAGGCCACCCGTTGCAGGACCAGCGGGTCGACCTCCTGGTCCAGTAACGGAGCAGTCGAATCCCCTTGCGCCGCAGCTAAACCGGCCTGGGCGCTACGCAGGTAGGGCTGGGTGGGGTTGTCGCGCCAACTGGTCAGGAAGGTCGCCGTCGAGTACAGGCTGCTGGCCACGAACAACACCGCCAGGCTTGTCGTCGCCAAATCGCGTCGCGGTGACGCGTCCAGCCATCGAGCGCCAAACGACCGATTCGGCGCGCCGAGACCGACAGCGGCCAGCAGCGCCAGCACAACGACGAGATCCGGCAGATAGCGCAGTGTTTGGGCGAGTTCCAGCGCGGTCAGCTTCGACGAGCGCATCAGATAGATCGGCACCTGGCAGGCCACGGCGTAACCGGCCGCCGTCAGCCACACCAGGCCGATGCGCTGTTTGCGGATCAGCGACAGTGCCAGCACCGCGATCAGCACCAGCCAGCCCAGCGCCCTAGCCAGCGGCGGGGGAGTGGCCCACGGGGAGGCCGGTGCCCAGCGGTCCCAATGCCACGGCCCGCCGGCCAGCCCCGGCACGATGCCGTGAGTGATGGATCGAGACAACAGATCCCAGGTCATCGCGAGGTCGGAACTCCATCGCTGCTGATTGACCACGGTGAGATAGAGCGCCACCCACGCGACCGTCAGGAGCAGCGACGCGATCCACAACCTCAAGGCCCCACGCCAGGCCGTCAGCACGGCGGACCGTTCCCCGCGCACATGGCACAGCAGGGCGGCCACCGCGAAGGCGACGAACGGGATCACCGCCGCCTTCTCGAAGAACAGCAACCCGCCCAGATAGACCAACAGGCCGGTCACCGCGTAGCGCTGGTTGCCGGTGCGCACCAGCAGCACCGCGTCGGCGCACACCCAGGCCAGCGCCGCCAGCATCGGCAGTGAATTCAGCGCCGCCGCCCACCACGCGAACCCGGGCACCGCCAGCGGTGTGAAAAGCGCGAACGTCAACGGGATCAGCAGCACCCGGCGCCAGCCGAGAATCACATACAGCGCTCGTAACAACGCCAGCGAGGCCAGCAGCTGCAGCACCACCAGGCTGATCGCGGGTCCGGTCCAGTCCAGCGGAGCCAGCCGGATCACCACGCCCGCAATCAGGAAGGCCGCCGGCATCACGTGACCGTCGTGGTCGTCGAACAGGTACGTCGGCGTCAGCAAACCCTCGGTGCCGGCCTTCCCGATCAGGATCAGGTCGTCCCAGTAGAAATAGCCGCCGAATGCCAGCACGGCACGTATCACCAGCTGGACCGCGATCAGCGCGGCCGCCGCCAGGGCGACTCGCGGGATCCGGGTCAAGGCGGCGGGCATGGTTAGTTCTTACCGGTCGGTATGGTGGGCCGGTGCACGCACTGGTTACCGGGGCAGCCGGATTCATCGGGTCTACGCTGGTCGACCGCTTGCTGGCGGACGGCCATTCGGTGGTGAGCCTGGACAATTTCGCGACCGGCAAGGCAACCAACCTCGAGCATCTGACCGACGATTCGGCTCACCTCTTCGTCGAAGCGGACATCGTGACCGCGGACCTCGACGCCATCCTCGACGAGCACCGCCCCGAGGTGGTGTTCCACCTGGCCGCGCAGATCGACGTGCGCCATTCGGTGGCCAACCCGCAGTTCGATGCCTCGGTCAACGTGATCGGCACGGTGCGACTGGCCGAGGCCGCGCGCCGCGCGGGTGTCCGCAAGGTCGTGCACACCTCGTCGGGCGGATCCATCTACGGCACCCCGACGCAGTTCCCCACTCCCGAGAGCGTGCCCACCGACCCGGCGTCGCCCTACGCCGCGGGCAAGGTGGCAGGCGAGATCTACCTGAACACCTTCCGGCATCTGTACGACCTGGACTGCTCGTACATCGCACCGGCCAACGTCTACGGCCCACGGCAGGACCCGCACGGCGAAGCGGGCGTGGTGGCGATCTTCGCGCAGGCGCTGCTGTCGGGTAAGCCCACCAAGGTGTTCGGAGACGGCGGCAAGACCCGGGACTACGTGTTCGTCGACGACGTGGTGGACGCCTTCGTCAAGGCCTCCGGGGAAGCCGGCAGCGGGCAGCGTTTCAACATCGGCACCGGAATAGAAACCTCCGACCGCCAACTGCACACGGCGGTGGCAAAAGCAGTCGGCGGCCCCGACGACCCCGAATTTCATCCGGACCGGCTGGGCGACCTGAGGCGGTCCTGCCTCGACATTGGTTTGGCCGCAAAGGTTTTGGGATGGCAGCCGAAATTCGAACTCGACGAAGGGGTGCGTCGCACGGTCGAGTACTTCCGACACGCCCAGACCGGCTAGCGCGGCTCCGGCGCCTGCGCGCCCTCCAGCGCAACGGCCCGGGCAAGGCGTGCGTAGCGCGACTCCAAGTCCTTGAACCGCATATAGGTGCTCAGCGTGGTGAAACTGAACGCCATGATCAGCGCGTAGAGCATCAGGTCGGTACCACGGCGCACCCCGAACCACTGCGCGACCACGGTGGTGTCGTCGGGCCGCAGCACGGCATAGATGCCGCCCAGCACAAACAAGACGTAGCCGACCTTGACCCAGGCCCGGGACCGCGCATTGCGCCGCGACCGCAGCAGGTACATCAGCAGCGCGATGATCGATCCGATCAACAGCACCTGGATCCAGTTCATCTTTCGGTCCTTTTCATCTCGGAGTCCTCCCTCGCAGGAATCCGTCGAAAATGATGTTGACGCCGTTGAGTAGCGGCTGCCCTTTCGACTTCGAGTATTCGGTGTACAGCACCTCGACCGGCTGTTCGGCGATGCGCCAATGGTTTTCGGCGACCAGCATGATGAATTCGTTGGCGTGGCTCATGCCGCTCATCGTGATGTCCAGCCCGTCGGCCACCGTCTTGTTGAATACCCGCAGCCCATTGTTGGTGTCGGTCAGGCCAAGCCGGCGCCCGCGCGGGCTCAACCGCGCCGCGGTCTGCAGCACGATCCGCTTCAGGAACGGCGGCCGGCTGCTCTCCTGCCCGCCGAACCGCGTTCCGATGACGATGTCGACGTCTTCGGCGGTAAGCCGGTCGATCATTGCGGCGACGTCCTTGACGCGATGCTGCCCGTCGGCGTCGAACGTCGCGAAGATCCGCGCCCCGGGCTGCTTGCGGGCGTACTCGACGCCGGTCTGGATGGCCGCACCCTGACCCAGGTTGACCGGATGGCGCACCAGATGAGCGCCGGCCCGCCGGGCGATTTCGCCGGTGCCGTCGGTGCTGCCGTCGTCGACGCACACCACATGGTCGAAGACCGAGCGCACGTCGGCGATCACCTCACCGATGACCGTGGCTTCGTTGAAGGCGGGAACGACGATCCAGACGCCGGGGAAATCCGTTTCAGTGGCCATTTAAGCCCACAAGGTACACGCTTGACCAGGTGGATCAGCCAGTTGAGCGTCCGGCGCGCGCCAGCGCGACCAGGTGCACGCCGATTCCCACCAGCGGACCGCACAGCAGCGCAACCACCGTGCGGGTCTCCAGCGGCAGCGGCAGTAGTAGCAGCAGTCCCGACGCCAGTGTCGCCCCCACCCACCCCAGCGCATACGCCCGATGCAGTTTGGCCGCGACCACGGCGGCGCCGGTGAGCGTCAGCATGCCGATCGCCACCGCGGCGGCTGTGAGCCACGCCAACAGGGCGCTGCCGGCGTCGTACTCGGATCCGAAGGCGACCCGGAGCAGCCACGGCCCCGCCACGCCCGCGGCCAGCACCCCGACCGCGCCGATGCCGCCGAGGACCCACGACGGCGCGATCAGCGCCCGAAGGCGGTTGCTGCGCTCGTCGACGAAATGAGCGATCAGGTTGCCTTGCATGGTCATCAGGGGCACCAGCACCGGCGCGCGGGTCAACGTCACCGCGAGGATGATCACGCCACCTCGTGCCCCGAGCTCAGTCGAGGTCAACCTGAGCAGCACCGGGAAGCCCATCACCAGGATCGCGTTGGCGCCGGCCGCGGTCACCGAATGGGCGGTGCCTCGCAAGAAGATCGCGGTGCTGCCGGGCGTCCGCAGGTGAGCTGTCGCGCGTGCGGCGGGTGAGGCCACCAGCATGATCAGCCAGGCCACCGCGCCGGCCACGCTTGCCCACAAGAACCCGGCCAGGCCCCAGCCGAGCACGAACGTCGCCGTGGCGACCGCTGCCCGGATGGCCGCATCGGCCACCATCAGTGCCCCATAGCGGGTCCACTGATCGGTGCCGGCGAACATGCCCAACAGGGTGCAGTGCAGGCCAAACCCAACCAGGCCGACGCAGAGCAGCGCCACCGATAACCAGGGCGCCTGCACGAACACCCACCGGCCCCACCACGGCGAACTGCCGGCGATCACGATGGCCGCAACCACGCCGACCAGCGCGGCGACCCGCAGCGGATGGGTATGCGATCCATCCGGTTCCGGCAGCACATCGGGGTAGCGCGCCGCGCGGACCTCGCGGGTGGTTTCTTGGAGCAGCCCGTTGGCGGCGCCGGCGACCATGCCGGTTGCCCCCCAGAACACCCCGAGTACCGCGAAGCCGCTCGGAGCCAGGTCACGAGCGGCCAGGTACATCACCGCGTAGCCGCACACCGCGGTCAGTGCGGTCGCGATGCCGACCCGGGCCACACTGCCGCGCGCGATCGGCCCCTGGGACGCGCCCGTGGCTCCGGTAGCTCCCACGGGGGATGCCGCACCGCCGACTTCGGTCACCGGGGCGGCACTTTCGACCCGCGCACCCGATGTTTCGCCACAATTTGAAAATAGTAAGCGCATCGGTGCTGATGGCTGGCAACGGTGAGTGGCTTCGCTAAGGTGAGCTGCTGTCAGGAAGGATACATGGCCGCCGTTCGTATCTTCGGTATTTCGCTGTTAGTCACGTTGGCGGCGCTGGCGCTCGGATACGCCCACGGCGGGCTCAATGCCCTCTTTCTGTTGGTAGCCCTGGGCGTCCTCGAGGTGTCGTTGTCTTTCGACAACGCGATCATCAACGCCGCGGTGCTGAAGCGGATGAGCCCGTTCTGGCGGCAGATGTTTTTGACGATCGGAATTGTGATCGCCGTATTCGGCATGCGGCTTGTCTTCCCCTTGCTGATCGTGTGGGCGACCGCCGGCGTCCACCCGTTACGCGCGCTGGGGCTGGCACTGGATCCGCCGCCGCGCGGCGCACTGGAATTCCCTGACGGATCGCCCAGCTACGAAAAGCTGGTCATGGCGGCCCATCCGCAGATCGCGGCATTCGGCGGAATATTTCTGCTGATGCTGTTCCTGGATTTCGTTGTTTACGATCGAGACATCAAGTGGCTCAAATGGTTTGAGGTCCCGTTCGCTCGTATCGGTCGCCTTGCCGAGGTATCGGTGGTGGTCTCCGCCGTTGCGCTGGTCCTGGTCGGCACGCAGTTGACCCACTCCGGCGACGAATGTGCGACGGTGCTGACGGCCGGGTTGCTGGGCCTGGTGACGTACCTGATCGTCAACGGTTTGAGTCAGGCGTTCCGGCGATCGGAGGACGACGCCGCCGCAACGGCCTCCGCGTCGGTACTGGCGACGGGCAAAGCCGGCTTGACGATGTTCCTGTACCTCGAGGTGCTGGACGCGGCCTTCTCGTTCGACGGGGTCACCGGCGCCTTCGCGATCACGTCGGATCCCATCATCATCGCCCTGGGTCTCGGGCTGGTCGGCTCGATGTTCGTCCGCTCGATCACGGTCTACCTGGTCCAGCAGCAGACGCTGGACCGATACGTGTATCTGGAACACGGCGCGCACTGGGCGATCGGCGCGTTGTCGGTGATCATGCTGCTGTCCATCGACGGGCGCTATCGGATCCCCGAGGTCGCCACCGCGTCGGTGGGCGTGCTCTTCATCGGGGCGGCGTTCGGGTGGAGCCTGCTGCGCAACAGGCGCGACGTGTGACCCGCCAGAGCGTCAGTGCCCGCCCTCTTTGAACCGCGCGATCGAGCGCTCCACCTCGGCTTCGGCTTCGGCACGGCCGACCCAGTCCGCCGTCTTGACGTACTTGCCCGGCTCCAAAGCCTTGTACTGCGAGAAGAAGTGCTTGATGACGTCCAGTTCGTAGGCCGGCACGTCGCCGATGTCCTGGATGTGGTCCCACCGGTGGTCGCCGGCCGGAACACACAACACCTTGGCGTCACCGCCGGCCTCGTCGGTCATCTCGAACATCGCCACCGGCCGCGCCTCGACCAGCACGCCGGGGAACAGCGGCTGCGGCAACAGCACGAGTGCGTCCAACGGGTCGCCGTCTTCGCCGAGGGTGTCCTCGATGAACCCGTAATCGGTCGGGTAGACCATCGACGTGTACAGGTAGCGATCCAGCTTCACCCGCCCTGTCTCGTGGTCGACCTCGTACTTGTTCCGCTGGCCTTTCGGGATCTCAATGACCACGTCGAATTGCACTGTCTGAAGCTCCTTCGAAGAGAAGTAAAACTGGGTGGACCCGGAGGTCGGTTGCGTCGCGGATCACCCTAGTCGAGCGGGTTGCGGCAGATTCGGCAGAATAGGACCAAACAGTCAGGAGAGTGATGGGTCGTACTCGCTGGCGGAAATCCACCCAGGTGCTCATCGGATTGGCCGTGCTGGCGTTCGTGGGCGCCGTGGTGGCCGCGGCCACCTTCTTCACCACGGGTGGGCACGGCAGCGGCGGCGCGCATGTTCCCGTACCACCTCCGCGGCCACCGATCGTGAAGCCGGGAGTCGTGCCCGTCGCCGACACCGCCGAGACGCCGTCGGCTGGTGGACTGGCCGCCGTGTTGGGGCCGGTGGCGGCCGATCCCAATCTGGGCAGGCTCGGGGGCCGGATCACCGACGCCAGCACCGGAAAAGAACTCTGGCAGATGGCCGACGACGTGCCGTTGGTCCCGGCCTCGACCAACAAGGTCCTGACCGCGGCCTCGGCGCTGCTGACGCTGGACCGCCAGGCCCGCATCAGCACGCGTGTGGTGGCGGGCAGCCAGAACGCCCAGGGACCGATCGTGCTGGTGGGCGCCGGTGACCCGACGCTGTCGGCAGCACCACCGGACGTACCAACCTGGTACCGGGGCGCCCCGCGGATCAGCGACCTGGTGGAGCAGATTCATCGCAGCGGCATGACGCCGACGACGGTGCAGGTCGACACCTCGGCGTTCACCGGTCCGACGATGGCGCCGGGCTGGGACCCGACCGACGTCGACAATGGCGACATCGCGCCGATCGAGTCGGTGATGATCGACGCCGGGCGTATCCAGCCCAGCACGGTCAACTCACGGCGGTCCAAGACTCCGGCGCTGGATGCCGGTCGGGAGCTGGCCAAGGCACTCGGCTTGGATCCCGCCGCGGTGACCATCGCTTCCGCCCCGTCCGGGGCTCGGCAGCTGGCGGTGGTGCAATCGGCGCCGTTGGTCCAGCGGCTCGGCGAGATGATGGATCATTCCGACAATGTGCTGGCCGAATGCATCGCGCGTGAGGTGGCCGCCGCGATCAACCGGCCGCGCAGCTTCCCGGGCGCCGTCGACGCGGTGACCAACCGGTTGAGCACCGCGCATATCGACACCACCGGCGTCGCGCTGCTGGACTCCAGCGGGCTGTCGGTCGACGACCGGTTGACGGCTAAGACCCTCGACGGCACGGTACAGGCGGCCGCCGGGCCAGACCAGCCGTCGTTGCGGGCGCTGCTGGATCTGCTCCCGATCGCCGGCGGCAGCGGGACGCTGGCCGACCGCTTTCTCGACCAGGCCACCAACCAAGGACCGGCCGGCTGGCTGCGCGCCAAGACCGGCTCGTTGACCGCGATCAACTCGTTGGTCGGAGTCGTCACCGACCGCAGCGGGCGCGTGCTCACGTTCGCGTTCATCTCCAACGCCGCCGGCCCCAATGGGCGCAACGTGATGGACGCCCTGGCCACCAAGCTGTGGACTTGCGGGTGCACATGACCGCCTCATCGGATTTGACCCTCGGTACCGCTGTCGACTGGCGATTCGCGGCGACGGTCGGCGTTCGGCTGGCCCGTCCCGGTCCGCCGGCCAGCGACTACACCCGCCGTCAGGCCATCGACGAGCTGGCGAGTTCGGCGACGAAAGCCGAACCGCTGGTACGCGACGTCACGGGGCTGGCCACCAACGGTGAGGTGCCGGCGGCCCGCATCATCGATCGCGCGCAGTGGGTGCGCGCGGCGGCGGACTCGATGCGGGTGATGACCAACGGGTCCGAAAAGCCGCAGGGGTTTTTGACCGGCCGGCTCACGGGTGCGCAGACGGGCGCCGTGCTGGCATTTGTGGCTTCCGGGATTCTGGGCCAGTACGACCCGTTCGCCGCCGATAAAGAGGGCTGTCTGCTGCTGGTGTATCCCAATGTCATCGCCGTCGAGCGTCAGCTGCGGGTCACGCCGGCCGATTTCCGGCTGTGGGTATGCCTGCATGAGGTGACGCACCGGGTGCAGTTCACCGCCAATCGCTGGTTGCCCGACTACATGTCGGACGCGCTGGGCTTGTTGACCCGCGACGCCGGCGATGACATCGGGGAAGTGGCCGGCAGGCTGGCCGAGTACGTACGCAACCGCGGTCTGGGGACGTCCGACGGTTCCACTTCGGGGATCGTCGGCCTGGTGCGCGCCGTTCAGTCCGAGCCGCAGCGCAAGGCCCTGGATCAGCTGCTGGTGCTTGGCACGCTGCTGGAGGGCCACGCTGAGCACGTCATGGATGCCGTCGGGCCGAAGGCGGTGCCGTCGGTGGCCACCATTCGCGGTCGATTCGACGACCGCCGGCAACGCAAGCAACCGCCGCTGCAGCGCCTGCTGCGGGCCGTGCTGGGCCTGGACGCCAAGCTCAGCCAGTACACCCGAGGCAAGGCATTCGTCGACCACGTGGTGGGCCGGGTCGGGATGGAGCGGTTCAACACCGTCTGGTCGGGCCCCGAAACCCTGCCGCTACCCGCCGAGATCGAAGACCCCCAGCGATGGATCGACAGGATTCTGTAGGCCGGCTGCGCGCGGCTCTCGAGGCGTACGTCAAGGCCTATCTGGGTACCGCCGACCAATGGTGTGTGGCCCTCTCCGGCGGCCCGGACTCGCTGGCGCTCACTGCTGTTGCCGCCCAGCTGCGGCCCACCACCGCGCTGATCGTGGATCACGGCCTGCAGTCCGAGTCGGCTGCCGTCGCCGAAACCGCGCGCACCCAAGCCATCACGTTGGGATGCGTTGATGCACAAGTCATTTGCGTACATGTCGGCAGCCCAGTTGGCCCCAAAGGCGGTCCCGAGGCCGCCGCGCGCACGGCTCGTTATGCCGCGTTGAGTGCCAACCATCACGGCCCGGTGCTGCTGGCCCACACCCTCGACGACCAAGCCGAGACAGTGCTGCTCGGGCTGGGTCGCGGCTCCGGAGCGCGCTCGATCGCCGGGATGCGCCCACACGATCCGCCGTGGTGCAGGCCATTACTGGGTGTCCGGCGCAGCACGACGCATGCCGCGTGCCGGGAGCTGGGCCTGACCGCGTGGCAGGACCCGCACAACAGCGACCGCCGCTTCACCCGGAGCCGGCTGCGGCTCGAGGTGCTGCCGCTGCTCGAGGACGTGCTAGGCGGCGGCGTGGCCGAGGCGCTGGCCCGAACCGCGACGGCGCTGCGGGAGGACACCGAGTTCATCGACGCTGTCGCGGCGGAGGCGCTGCCCGGGGCCAAGGCGGACTCCGGGCTGGCAGCCCAGGCCCTGGCGACGTTGCCCGACACAGTGCGCCGGCGGGTGATCCGCGGCTGGCTGCTGGCCGGCGGTGCGACCGGGCTGACCGACAAGCAGATCCGCGGGGTGGACTTGCTGGTCACCACGTGGCGCGGACAGGGCGGGGTGGCGGTCGGATCCGATTTGCGTGGCGAGCGGTTGATCGCGGGGCGGCGCGATGGCGTACTTACCTTGCGGCGCGAGCCGGTGTAAGAATCCGCAAAATTGTCGCCGCCGTTGGTTGTTCGGCCGCCGGCATGGCACGCTGTGGGCGTGGCCCAGATCTCCTCGGCGTTGACCCCCGAGCAGCCCGTGGACCTGTACCCGGGGGATATCAAGTCCGTGTTGCTCGCCACGGAGCAGATCCAGGCACGCATCGGCGAACTCGGCGAGCAAATCGGCAACGACTACCGCGAGTCGGTCGACGAGACCGGCCAGGACCTGCTGTTGATCACCGTGCTCAAGGGTGCGGTGATCTTTGTCACCGACCTGGCCCGTGCGATTCCGGTTCCGACGCAGTTCGAATTCATGGCCGTCAGCTCCTACGGAACCTCGACGTCGTCGTCGGGCGTGGTGCGCATCCTCAAGGACCTGGACCGCGATATCAACGATCGCGACGTGCTGATCGTCGAGGATGTCGTCGACTCAGGCCTGACCCTGTCGTGGCTGCTGCGCAATCTCAAAACCCGCCATCCCCGCTCGCTACGGGTGTGTACCTTGCTGCGCAAGCCCGACGCGGTGCGCGCCAACGCCGAGATCGCCTATGTGGGCTTCGACATTCCCAACGAGTTCGTCGTGGGCTACGGCCTGGACTACGACGAGCGTTACCGCGACCTGTCGTACATCGGCATGTTGGACCCCAGGGTCTACGAGCAGTAGCCCGGCTAGTCCAATGGTGGCGATCCGCCGCGCCCGGCTACGCCGCGCTTGCGATCGCCACTAGTCCAACTCCCACACCGCGTTCACCGAGAAGCTCACCGTCTGCTGGCCCGGCTCCAGCGGAACCGCGGTGGCCATGGCTTTCGGCGGCGCTGACGGCACCCCGGCGGTCGGCGAGCTACCGGACGCCTCTGAGATGGACAGCACCCTGCCCAGCCGCAGCCCGGACAGCTGGGCGTACTGGTCGGCACGGTTCTTGGCGTCGTTGAATGCCCGCGCCCGCGCGTCCTTGACCAGCTGTGAGTCATCGGCGATGGAGTAGCTGACCGAACTGATCCGGGTCGCGTCGCCGCCGGCACTGACGATCAGCGCGAGCAGTCGGGACGCGGCATCGGTCGGGTGGATCCTGACCTGGATGGCGTTGGTGGCGCGGTAGCCAGTGATGGCGGCGGTGCCGTTGGGCTCGGGATTGCTGTATTGCGGCTGCAGCGTGACCTGAGTGGTACTGATGTCCTTGCGGTCGAGGGCGGCGCCGACGAGGGCGTTGATGACGGCAGTCTGGCGATCGTTGGTCTGGTTCATCGCGCCGGTGACGTCGGGTGCGCTGAATTCGATACCGACGTCGGCGGTCAAGGTATCGGGTACGCCTTGCACTTGCCCCGACCCCAACACGGTGACCTGACGGGGATTTGCCGCCGGCGCGGGGGCGTTGTGGGAATCACACGCCGACACCGCGGCCATCGTGAAGCCGGCCGCGGCCGCAGCGATCGACCAGCGGACAAACCTCGGGGCGCTTCGTGCGATCGGCATGCCTGGCACCCTAGCCGTTGGGCGGCTCGCTACTCCAGGGTTTGCTCAAAGGCTGATCGTCGTTGGCCTCTTCGACCGGGTTGCACCTTCGAATTGTTTTGCGTGAAAGCCAGTTTGAAAACACCGCAATGCCAACCAGCTGCATGATCACCGGCGTGAGGGGAAGATTCACGGCGATTGTCGCCCAAATCAGCACGGGCGTTGCGACCGGTGCGACCACTAATCCCGCGGTCACGCCCAGCAGTTGCATTGTGCCGGATTCGCTTTGGCTGCTGTTCGTTCATCGGTATTCGCGCAGGCGAGCGGGAAGCGCGGTCAGCCCGCGCATCAAGGTGCTGTTCCTATATTGCAGAATGATGTTGTCGTCCATGGTGATTCGTTCGAAACGGTTGAGCAGCCGGCCGATTGCGATGTCGCCCTCGAGCCGCGCCAACGGTGCGCCGAGGCAGTGGTGAATGCCGTGCCCGACGGCCAGGTGCGGGTTGCGAGTTCTGGTCACATCAAGATGATCCGGGTCGTCGTACTGGCGCGCGTCGTGATTGGCGGCGAGCAGGGCCACCAGCACCGGCTGACCCGCGGGTATCTCGACCTCGCCGATCCGCACACTTTCGGTGCTGAACCGCAAGGTAGCCATGTTGAGCGGGCTCTCGAACCGCAGGAACTCTTCGACCGCCGAGGGCATCAATGATGGGTCGGCACGCAATGCCGCGAGTTGAGATGGGTTGTGCAGCAACGCGAGAACGCCGTTGCCGATGAGGTTCACCGTGGTTTCGTAGCCGGCCAGAATCAGCAGGTATGCGGTCGACACCAGCTCGTCGAAGGACAGCCTGTCGTCGACGTCGGACGCGTGCACCAGCGCACTGAGCAGGTCGTCGGCGGGCTGCCTGCGCTTCCGTCCGATCAAAGCGGCCAACAGGTCGGCCAGTCCCGTCTCGGCTGCGCTTAGCTCAGCGGGGTCGGTGCTGGTGAGCAGTGGTTCGACGCGCATCCGAAAGTTGTCGCGATCCTCTGCGGGCACACCTAACAACTCGCTGATCACCTGCAGCGGCAATGGAACCGCGTAGGACTGCATCAGGTCCACGGCGCTACCGGCTGCGGCGGCGACCGCCATGCGGTCAAGCAACTCGTCGGCGATCCGGACGACGTCGGGACGCATCTTTTGCACGCTGCCGGCAGTGAACGCTTTCGTGACCAGTTTGCGCAGTCGAGTATGGGCAGGCGGATCCTGCTGCAACATATGGCTGTGCAGCAGCGACTTGTACGCACCGTCGCTGCCCGACGGGAAGAACTCCAGTAACTCTCGCCAGTTCTTACTCAATCGTGGGTCGGCCAATAAAGTCCGTGCCTCGGCATAGCGGGTGACAAGCCATACCTGCGTCCCACCCCACAGCACTACGCGATGGGCGGGCGCTTCGGCGCGGAGCCGGCGATACAGGGTGTGCGGATCCTGGATGAATGCTCGGCCAAGCCGCGGTGAATTCCCAGTTGGCGCAAGTGGTTCTCCGCCAATCGGGCACTCATTCTGGCTCACCTCACCAATGTTGAGACAGCGAATGAGGGGTATCCAGAACGCATGACTCCTGGTTGTCCGGGTCCCAGTCTCAGCTTTCGCCCAGGCGGCGCAGGCCTTCTTCCGACGGGGACCCTGGTTCGGCCCAGTAGATCACCAGCACATGACCGGTCGCCGGCAGGACCATATGCTGGTAGTTGAGCTGCAGCGGCCCGACCTGCGGGTGGTTGATTCCTAATCCTCCAGCAGGGTTGTGTCTGACATCGTGCCGGTCCCACAGCTGACGAAACCGCGGGCTGTGCTCGATCAACTCGTCGACCAGGCGAATCAGCGCGGGGTCCGGGCGTTGACCGTATGTCGCCCGGACCAAGCGGACTGACCACGCGGTCAGCAACCTCCAGTTGCGGTAAAAGTCCGGCGAGTGCGGATGGAGAAACAATTCCCGCATGACGTTAGCCCCGACCGGTAGGTGCGGTGAGACGGCCGCGGAGAGCTTGTTGGCGAGGACCACGTTCATGCCGGGATCAACCACGAACGCGGTGGCCGGCGGCCACCCGTCGAGCAGGGCACCGAGCGCGGGATGCAGCTCCTGCAACTGCTCGATGCGACCGTCAGTTGACTGATGGCGCATCAGGTTTCGCATGTATGCCACCGCGTCGTTATCCAGCAGCAGAGCCCGGCTGATGGCGTCGAGCACCTGATCCGACGGATGCTCTTCGCGGCCTTGCTCGAGCCGCAGGTAGTCGGTGCTGATGTTGGCGAGTATTGCCACTTCCTCCCGGCGTAGCCCGGTGACTCTGCGGCGCCCGCCGGCCGGCAAACCGACGTCGGCGGGCTGGACCAGACTTCGGCGGGCGCGCAGAAACTGTGCCAGCGCAGATGCTTCGGTCACGGACGTTCATCCGCTGTCGCTTCACGCATCGGCACCGGCCCCCTCCGTCCCGTCATGCTGCGGGATTACCTACTTGCGCCAGCATAACCAGCAGTTAGCTGGCATCGGCAGGACGGGGCGGCGAGATGCTTCAGTCGGCGAACGTGGGGCCGATGCATGAATGAGCGACTTATTCTCGCGGCGAATGATGTCTTGTCAATCGCGGAGAGTTCATATCTAATTCTAATCATATTGGTTTCCAACAACTTTCATTTTAATCACAGATATTGCCACGTATCCGCATTGGCTCGATGAACAGTCATCGAAGCGGTCATGAATAGGCCCGTGGCAGCTGTTGTTTCCGCACATGGCTGGCCTAACGTGTCGAGTCGTCTGTTTCAGTGCTGCGAATGGCAGCTGAAAGCTGTTTATTGGATCGCCTTTTGAGGAGGAGATATGTCTTTTCTGATCGCGCAGCCGGAAATATTGGCTGTAGCTGCCGACGAGTTGCAGACCATCAATGCCGCAGTGGGGGCGGGGAGTTCGGCCGCGGCGGGTCCGACGACTGGGGTGGTTCCCGCTGCCGCCGATGTGGTGTCGTTGTTGACCGCTGCGCAGTTCGCCTCGCACGCACGGCGATTTCAGGAGATCAGCGTTCAGGCCGCGACGGTCCGAGAGGGGTTGGCGGCAACGCTTGGCATCAGCGCCGGTTCGTATGCGGCCACCGAGGCCGCGAACGCCGCTGTGGTCGGGTAGGGGCGAGGGCTGATGCTGGATTTCGCGCAACTACCGCCGGAGGTCAACTCCGCGCTGATGTACTCGGGTCCCGGCTCGGGGCCGTTGCTGGCCGCCGCGGCGGCCTGGCATGGGCTGGCCACCGAGTTGGATTCCGCGGCGTCCGCATATGCGGCACTGGTCACCGGCCTGACCGACGGGCCATGGGAGGGGCCGTCGGCGTCGTCCATGCAGACCGCGGCTATGCCGCAGGTGGCGTGGCTGCGCGGCGCGGCTGGGCAGGCGGAACAGGCCGCCGCTCAAGCCGCGGCGGCCGCGAGTGCCTATGAGGCGGCATTTTCGGAAACGGTGCCACCGCCGGTGATCGCGGCGAACCGGGCGTTGCTGATGGAGTTGCTGGCGACAAACTTCCTTGGCCAGAACACTGCGGCAATCGCGGCGATCGAGGTGCAGTACGGCGAAATGTGGGCCCAGGACGCGGCCGCGATGTACGGCTATGCCGGTGCGTCGGCCACCGCGTCGACGTTGCAGCCGGCCCAGCCTGCAGCGCTCACGACCAACCCCGCGGGGCCCGCAGGCCAGGCTGCTGCGGTGGCGCAAGCGACCGGTACTAGCGCAGGCACCAACGCGCAGGGGCTCAACGCAGTGCCCCAAACGTTGTCGTCGCTGGCCGGCAATCCTCAGCAGAATGCCGCGTTCAATTGGATCGGCATGAACGAGGACGGCGACGGGCTTCAGCTCGGCGGCCCGTTGGGTGACCTTTTCGAGGGTCTGACCGGGTCGCAGGTACTGGACGCCAGCTCGCCATTCGATGCGTTCATCAAATTGGTCTCGCCGACGCGTCTGTTTACCACCTCGTTCAGAGACGTCCAGCAGCTCGCGCAGGGCTTCGCACCTCAGGCCGCCAAGGCGGCCACCGAGGGTGCCGCCCAGGCGGCGGAGGGTGCAGCGCGGGCCGCCGAGGCAGTGCCGCGCGCGCTTTCGGGAGCCCTGGGCAATGCCGCGGCATCGGTGGGCAAGGCGGCATCCGTTGGGGGCATGTCGGTTCCGGCTTCCTGGGCGGCGGCCACGCCGTCGGCAAGCCCGGCTGTCGTGACGCTCAACGGTCTTGGTGCTGCCGCAGCGGCACAACCGGGGACTAACGCGGTCGGTGGGCTGCCGCTGACGGGTACTGGGGCCGGGCGCAGCGTGGCAACGGCCCACTTTGCTCCTCCCCGATACGGTTTCAAGCCCACGGTCATCGCTCACCCCCCGGCGGGAGGGTGACGCCGAAGGGCCGGGCCTAAGGCGTGACGAGGATCTTGCAGTGCCGCTCGGGATCGGCGAGGTCGTCGAAGGCCGCTCCGACCCCGTCCAGGCCCACCTCGCCGGTGATCAGCGGGCTGACGTCGATCTCGCCTTCGGCCAGCGAGCGCAGCGACTCGGCGAATTCATCGGGGCCGTAGGCCAGCGAAAATTGCACATTGATCTCTTTGGCGATCGCGAAGAACGGATGGAAGGTGTCGGACTCCATGCACACTCCGGCAACGACCAGACGGGTGCCCGACCGCGCTCGTAAAAGCACGTCGTCGATGATTCCGGGCACACCGATCGCCTCGAACACCACCGCGGCTTTGACAGTGTCGAACGGCGAACCAAGTGCGGCATCCAGCGTCTGGTGGGCGCCCATCGCGCTGGCCAGCTCCCGCCGTTTCGGCGAAAAATCTGATGCCACAATGCTTTCCACGCCGCGCGCGCGAAGGGCCGCGATGATCGCTATGCCGATCGGTCCGCAGCCCAGCACCAGGGCGGTCTCGCCGGGCACGATGTTCGACTTGTTGACCGCGTGCAGCCCCACCGCCATGGGTTCGGTCAGGGCGGCATGCTTGAGGTCCAGCCCGTTCGGAACGGGCCGCAGCAGCAGCGCCGAGAGCAGCATCCGTTCGGCGTAACCGCCGATGGTGTTGTTGCTGTAGACGATCGGCGCCACCCCCTTGGCGGACAACAGCACCGGAATGGATGTGACGATGGTTCCGGGCGGATGGGTGTCGGTGTCGGGCCCCGCTTCGAGCACCTCGGCACTGAATTCGTGGCCCATGAAGACGTCGTGTTTCAGATCGACGTCGATGCCGCTCGAGCCGCGCGCGACCCGCTCGGTCATTTCCAGCACCTGGTCGCCATGAGCGGCGAAATGCAAGTCGGAGCCGCAGATTCCGCAGGCCCGAATGGCGACCAGCACCTGGCCGGTTTCGGGTACCGGGTCGGCAACGTCGTCCCGATAGACCATGTGCCCGTCGCGCAGCACCGAGGCGCGCATCAGTTCACCGCACCTTCCTGCTCGCCGACATGTTCGGTGATGGCTTTCACCACGGCCTCGCCGGCGCGGCCGATCAGTTGGTCGCGATGGTCTTTGGCCCACTCGTGCGATGACCGCGACGCCGCCAGCTGTCCCTTGAAGTGCGGAATCACCTTGCGGGCCATCAGATCATAAGAGTGATAAGTCGCCTCGGGTGAGGCCCAGTCATGGCCGAGCATCAGTAGCGTCCCGAAGCCACCCGACCGTTCTAGCAGGTCTTCAATATGCGCGATGGCTTCGTCGGGTGTGCCGATGCAGCAATTCCCTTTGGCCGCGTAGTCTTCGACGAATTCGTAAGGGGTTTGCGTGCCCTCGACGGCATTGGACAGCGGGACGAATCCGGCCGCGCCGAAGTAGCCGGCGAAATCCTGGAGCCCATAGGTACAGTCGTTGATCGCCTGCTCGCGGCTGTCGGCGACGTGCATGATGGACAGCACTCGCCAGTCCGCCCGATTCGGTTCGTCCCGGCCGACTTTGGCGGCTTGGTCGCGCACGATGTCCCAGGTGGTTTCCAGCGCGGCGTAACCGCCAGGGACCGACATCGACAGCGACAGCAACGACGTACCCAGCACGCCCGCCAGTCGCGGACCGGACGGTGAAATCATTGCCGCCGTGGAGATTTCCGGATAAGGCCAGGTGTACGGACGGATATGCAGCTGTGCGTCGCGCAACGTGAACCAGTCGGTGTGGCGGTCGATTCGCTCGGTGGGCCCGGCGCGGAACAGGGCGAGGATCGCCTCGAGCGATTCCTGCATCATCGGCCGCTGATCGACCGGGTCGATGCCCATCATGTAGGCATCCGACGGCAGCGCCCCGGGGCCGGTGCCGAACATCACGCGGCCGCGGGTCAAGTGGTCCAGCAGCACCCAGCGGTCGGCCACCATCAGCGGATGATGGTAAGGCAGCGACACCACACCGGTGCCCAGCCGGATGTGCTTGGTCCGTTCCGCGGCGGCCGCGATGAACACCTCCGGGCAGGAGATCAGCTCGTAGCCACCGGAGTGGTGCTCGCCGAACCAGGCTTCGTCGTACCCCAGGCGGTCCAGAGCGACGACGCGTTCCATGTCGTATTCCAGTGCCACCGTTGGGGATTGGCCGATCGGGTGAAATGGCGTGATGAAGACGCCGAAACGAAGCGGTGCGTTCACCGCAGCTCCAATCCGCTGAGAAATTCCAGTAATATTGCGTTGACCTCGTCGGGTCGTTCCTGTTGCAGCCAGTGACCCGCGCCCTCGATCATCACCTGGCGGTACGGCCCGGAGACGATTTCGGCGTCGCGATCGGCGCGGGTGAAGGCGAGAACGGGATCGGCTGTGCCGCCGATGAACAAGCACGGCACCGATACTTTCGTGTCGGCGAATTCGGCGGTGAGCTCCCAGTTGCGGTCGAAATTACGATACCAGTTCAGGCCGCCGGTGAACCCGGTGCGAGAAAATTCGGTGATGTAGTGGTCGAGTTCGTCCTGGCTTATCCACTCCGGCAGCGCATCGGGTTCGGGGAGACGGTCGATGAAGCCTTCCGGGCCCGGTGCCACCATCCGCATCCCCACGGCCTTGTCAGCGGATGTCCGTAGGCCGCCCGTCAACCGGCGGATCGCGCGGGCGGGATCACCGTTGAGTTCGGCGTCGGCGATACCTGGCTCCTGGAAATACAGGATGTAGAAGAAGTTCTCACCGAATATCTTGTGCCAGGCCTTCGTTGGCGGCGCCTTGGAGCGCGGCGTCGGCGGGACGCTCAGCCCCACGACGGCGGCGACTCGATCGGGGTGCAGCAGCGGCGCGGTCCAGGCGACCGGGGCACCCCAGTCGTGGCCCACCCAGACGGCTCGCTCGGCACCGACGTCGTCGAGCAAGCCGACGATGTCGGTCGTCAGTTCGCGGATGTTGTAGGCGTCGATCGCGTCGGGGCGCGAAGATCCGCCGTACCCACGCTGGTCGGGTGCCAACACGTGATAGCCGGCCTGCACGAGCGCCGGAATCTGGTGTCGCCATGAGTAGGCCAATTCGGGAAAGCCGTGGGCCAGGACCACCACCGGCGCTCCGCGGTCACCGGCCTCGACCACCCGCAGCCGCACTCCATTGGTGTCTACTAACCGTTCGGTTGAGGTGGGCACCGTCTCACCAAATCACAACGGCCCCGGACTGAGAAGTGTGCAGCGCGGGTGAAAACGACCGTTCACAACGGCGCGGGCTGGTAGACATCGCGGATACGACAGTTACGGGAAAGCAGGGGGACTCGGCGTGCGGCGGCTGGACCACATCGTCTTGTGGACGAACAATCCGCAGGCGTCGATGGACTTCTACACGAAGGTGATCGGCCTTACGCCGGTGCGGTTTGACGAGTTCGAGGCCGGAGAAGCGCCGTTTCCGAGTGTGCGGGTGTGCGAGGACTCGATCATTGACCTGATGCCGATAGCCGGCATTGGCGCCACCGAGGCGCTGACCAAGGTCGAGGGCAGTGCCGGCCACTCGGTCAACCATGTTTGCCTGGCGCTGTCGGAGTCTGAATACAACGCGTCGGATCGGCGGCTGCAAGCGGCAGGCGTGGACACCGGGGCGCGCCTGAACCGCAGCTACGGAGCCCGGGGGTGGGCGCCGCACGGCTTCTACTTCTCCGATCCGGACGGCAATGTGGTCGAAGCCCGCTACTACGACTAGCGGGGCCGGGCGACGGTCCCGTCAGCATTTGCGGTGTTCTCGGTCCTATCGGGAACCGCCCCCCGTTGGTATAGCGGTAGCCTGAACTTTTCCAGCTGCGTATATCGGGGAAAGGACCTGGCCGGGAACGGCCGATGCTTGATGAACCGGAAAAACGTGTTTCGCACAGTCACGGCGATCGCTGTCGTACTGCTGCTCGGCTGGTCGTTCTTCTATTTCAGCGACGACACCCGCGGTTACAAGCCTGTCGACACCTCGGTGGCGATGTCCCAGATCAGCGGCGACAACGTCAAGAGCGCACAGATCGACGATCGTGAGCAGCAACTGCGGTTGACCCTGAAGAAGGGCAACAACGACACCGACAACTCCGACAAGGTCATCACCAAATATCCGAACGGGTATGCCGTCGACCTGTTCAATGCGCTCAACGCGAAGAACGCCAAGGTCAGCACCGTCGTCAATGAAGGCAGCATCCTGGGTGAGCTGCTGGTTTACCTGCTGCCGCTGCTGTTGCTGGTGGGCCTGTTCGTGATGTTCTCGCGCATGCAGGGCGGCGCCCGGATGGGCTTCGGTTTCGGCAAATCGCGCGCCAAACAGCTCTCTAAAGACATGCCCAAAACCACATTCGGCGACGTTGCTGGCGTCGACGAGGCGGTCGAGGAACTCTACGAGATCAAGGACTTCCTGCAGAACCCGTCGCGGTACCAGGCACTGGGCGCCAAGATCCCCAAGGGGGTGCTGCTGTACGGGCCGCCGGGTACCGGCAAGACGCTGCTCGCGCGCGCCGTGGCCGGCGAAGCCGGAGTGCCCTTCTTCACCATCTCGGGCTCCGATTTCGTCGAGATGTTCGTCGGTGTCGGTGCCTCGCGGGTGCGCGACCTTTTTGAACAGGCAAAACAAAACAGCCCGTGCATCATCTTCGTCGACGAGATCGACGCGGTGGGCCGCCAGCGCGGTGCCGGGCTGGGCGGTGGCCACGACGAACGTGAGCAGACGCTGAACCAGTTGCTGGTGGAGATGGACGGTTTCGGTGAGCGCGCCGGTGTCATCCTGATCGCCGCGACCAACCGGCCCGACATCCTGGACCCGGCGCTGTTGCGCCCGGGACGTTTCGATCGGCAGATCCCGGTGTCCAACCCCGACCTGGCGGGCCGGCGCGCTGTGCTGGCGGTGCACTCGAAGGGAAAGCCGATCGCTCCCGACGCCGACCTCGAAGGGCTGGCCAAGCGGACCGTCGGTATGACCGGCGCCGATCTGGCCAACGTCATCAACGAGGCGGCGCTGCTGACCGCCCGCGAAAACGGCACCGTCATCACCGGGCCCGCCCTCGAGGAGGCGGTCGACCGGGTGATCGGCGGGCCGCGCCGCAAGGGCCGGATCATCAGCGAGCACGAGAAGAAGATCACCGCCTACCACGAGGGCGGCCACACCCTGGCGGCCTGGGCGATGCCCGACATCGACCCCGTCTACAAGGTGACGATCCTGGCCCGCGGCCGTACCGGCGGGCACGCGGTGGCGGTGCCCGAGGACGACAAGGGCTTGCGCACCCGCTCGGAGATGATCGCGCAGTTGGTATTCGCGATGGGCGGGCGCGCCGCCGAGGAACTGATTTTCCGCGAGCCGACCACCGGCGCGGTGTCCGACATCGAGCAGGCCACCAAGATCGCCCGCGCCATGGTCACCGAATACGGCATGAGCTCCAAGCTCGGCGCCGTCAAGTACGGCACCGAACACGGCGACCCGTTCCTGGGCCGGACCATGGGCAACCAGGCGGATTACTCGCACGAGGTGGCCCGCGACATCGACGATGAGGTCCGCAAGCTCATCGAGGCGGCGCACACCGAGGCGTGGGAAATCCTCACCGAATACCGCGATGTACTCGACATTTTGGCCGGCGAGCTGCTGGAAAAAGAGACCTTGCACCGGCCCGAGCTGAAGGCGATCTTCGCCAACGTCGAAAAGCGGCCCCGGCTCACGGTGTTCGACGATTTCGGCGGACGCATCCCGTCGGACAAGCCGCCGATCAAGACGCCCGGCGAGCTGGCGAAGGAGCGCGGCGAACCGTGGCCCCAGCCGGTCCCCGAGCCGGCTTTCAAGGCGGCTATCGCGGCGGCCAGCCAGGCTGCCGAGGCCGCGCGAGCGGAGGCCGATAGAAATGCCCACGGCCCCAACGGTTCTCACGGTACTCAGGGCGCAGGCGATCGGCAGGGCGGACCACAGCGTCCCACCCAGCCGGACTAC
Source organism: uncultured Actinomycetota bacterium (assembly GCA_963712615.1). Classification (GTDB taxonomy): domain Bacteria; phylum Actinomycetota; class Actinomycetes; order Mycobacteriales; family Mycobacteriaceae; genus Mycobacterium. The sequence goes on along the minus strand of CAVQIO010000002.1, from coordinate 3,126,632 downwards.
GGAGTTCCGGCCGGCTGGTATGCGCCCGGCTGGCCGCCGCCGTCGCCGCATCAGCCGCAACAACCCCAGGGTCACTGGTATCCGCCTCCGCCGCAGCCCTATTGGCCTGCGCCGGCTCCGAGTTATCCGGGCCAGCCCAACCGCGGCCAGGCTCAGGGGCAGCCGTCGTACCCGCCCTATCCGCCGCCTGGCCAGCCCAGTCCCGATCCTGGAAAAGCCCCCGACCAGCCGGATGAGGATGTAAGCCGGTCCAACCCGCCGGCTCGCGGCTGACGAACGGAGAATGCGATGGCTTTGCCGGGCTTGGGGCCGGATACCCGCACCGCGCACAACGGCGCACGGGCGTTCGACCAGCCACGCGCGGAGGCGGCAGTCCGCGAGTTGTTGCATGCGATCGGCGAAGACCCCGAGCGAGATGGGTTGCGGGACACCCCGGCCCGCGTCGCTCGCGCATACCGGGAGATGTTTTCCGGCCTCTGCACCGACCCCGACGCGGTGCTCAACACCATGTTCGACGAAAACCATGACGAATTGGTGATCGTCAAGGAAATCCCGCTGTACTCCACGTGCGAGCACCACTTGGTCGCGTTCCACGGGGTGGCCCATGTCGGCTATATCCCGGGTACGGAAGGCAGGGTGACCGGGTTGTCGAAAATCGCCCGGCTGGTTGACCTTTACGCCAAGCGACCGCAGGTTCAGGAGCGGCTCACCAGCCAGGTCGCCGACGCACTGGTGAACCGGCTCGACCCGCGCGGGGTGATCGTCGTGGTCGAGGCCGAGCACCTGTGCATGGCGATGCGCGGTGTCCGCAAGCCCGGCGCCACCACCACTACCTCGGCGGTGCGCGGCCAGTTCAAAACCGATGCTGCCTCTCGAGCCGAAGCGCTCGACCTCATCCTGCGTAAGTGAGCTCGTCGCCGGTGCAGGTTGTAGGGGTTGTCAACGTCACCGACGATTCCTTCTCAGATGGCGGGCGCTACCTCTGCGCTGACAAAGCCGTCGCGCGCGGCCTGGCATTGGTCGCCGAAGGCGCGGGGATCGTCGACGTCGGCGGCGAATCAACCCGGCCCGGCGCCACTCGAATCGACCCTCGGGTGGAAAGTTCGCGCATCGTTCCTGTCGTTAAAGACCTTGCAGCACAAGGAATTACGGTGAGCATTGACACCATGCACGCCGACGTCGCTGCGGCGGCGCTGGAGAACGGCGCGCGGATCGTCAACGACGTGTCCGGCGGGCGAGCCGATCCCGCGATGGCGCCGCTGGTGGCCGAAGCCGGTGTGCTGTGGGTGTTGATGCATTGGCGATCGGTGTCCTCCAAACGCCCGCACGAGGCCCCGCACTACCGCGACGTGGTGGCCGAGGTGCGTTCGGAATTGCTGGCCGGCGTCGACGATGCGGTGGCCGCCGGTGTCGATCCGGCGAAGCTGGTCATCGACCCGGGGCTCGGGTTCGCCAAAACAGGACAACACAATTGGGCATTGCTGCATGCCTTGCCCGAGTTGGTGGCCACCGGGGTGCCGGTGCTCCTGGGTGCCTCGCGCAAACGGTTCCTGGGTACGCTGTTGGCCGGACCGGACGGGACACCGCGACCACCCGACGGCCGTGAGACGGCGACCGCCGTGATTTCCGCGCTGGCCGCCCTCTACGGGGCCTGGGGTGTGCGAGTGCACGACGTGCGGGCCTCGGCCGACGCCCTCAAGGTCGTCGGTGCCTGGATGCAGACAGAGCGGATGCAAAGCGATGGCTGACCGAATCGAGTTGCGCGGCTTGACAGTTCATGGCCGGCACGGCGTCTTTGAATTCGAGCGAATCAATGGGCAGGAATTCGTCGTCGACATCGTGGTCTGGATCGATCTGGTCGAGGCCGCCGCGACCGACGACCTGGCCGCCACTTATGACTACGACGCGCTGGCCCGGCAAGCCGCCGACATCGTCGCGGGACCACCGCACAACTTGATCGAAACGGTGGGGGCCCAGATTGCCGACTCCGTGATGAACGACGAGCGCGTGCACGCCGTCGAGGTGACGGTGCACAAGCCGCACGCGCCGATCGAGCAGCAGTTCGCCGACGTCGCGGTGGTGATCCGACGATCGCGGCGCGGCGGGCGCGGTTCGGTGATCCCGGCGAGCGGGGTCTGATGACCTGCGTCGTACTGTCCATCGGCTCCAACCTCGGGGATCGGCTGGCGCGGCTGCAGTCGGTCGTCGACGGACTCGGTGACGCGCTGCTCGCCGTCTCTCCCGTGTACGAGACGGCCCCCTGGGGGCGCGTCGAACAGGGGCCTTTCCTCAACGCGGTGCTGATCGCCGACGACCCGGCCCGCGACGGACAGGGCTGGCTGCGCCGGGGCCAGGAGTTCGAGCGCGCGGCGGGCCGGATTCGCGGCGAGCGCTGGGGCCCGCGCACCCTGGATGTCGACCTGATCGCCTGCTACTCCGCTGACGCAGAGGTGATCAGTCGCGAAAACAACCTGACGCTGCCGCACCCGCTGGCCCATCTGCGGGCGTTCGTGATGGTCCCCTGGCTGGCCGTCGACCCGGCTGCTCAGCTGACCGTCGCAGCACGTCCCCGGTCCGTTGCCGAGCTGTTGGCCGAACTCGAGCCCGCCGACAGGGAGGCGGTCCGGTTGTCGCCGCAGACGCTCACGCACTCGGCCAAGTCCCCAGCCAATCCGGAATCGACGGGCTGATGGGGCCGACCAGGAAACGTGACCTGACGGCCGCGGTGGTCGGCGCCGCGGTAGTGAGTTTTCTGGTGATCACGGTGTCCTACCGGTGGTTTCCCCCGATCACGGTGTGGACCGGACTGTCGCTGCTCGCGGCCGCCATCGGCGAGGCGCTGTGGGCGCGCTACGTGCGGCTCAAGATCAGTGCGGGGGAAATCGGTGCCGGTCCCGGCTGGCTGCATCCGCTCGCGGTCGCACGCACCGTGCTGGTCGCCAAGGCGTCGGCTTGGATGGGTGCCCTGGTACTCGGTTGGTGGGTCGGGGTCCTGGTGTACTTCCTGCCGCGACGGTCGTGGCTGCGGGCCGCCGCGGAGGACACGACCGGAACGGTGGTGGCCGCGGTCAGCGCGCTGGCCCTGTTGGTCGCCGGGCTATGGCTACAGCATTGCTGCATATCCCCGCAGGATCCGCCCGAGCACGGCGAGGGAGCGGAAAGCTAAAGCGCCCGCCAAGGTTGCGGAGCGCCACGCGGGCCGACCGATACGACCGGGCGACTAACGGCGCTGATCGGTGGATTAACCCAGGTGAGAATCGCCGGAGTCGTGCGACACGCTCAGTGAGGTCGCACAGGTATTGTCAGGCCATGACCGTTCTGTCCCGCGGCGCCAGGGTTCGGCGCGGCGGCCGCAGGCCGGGGTGGGTGCTCTTGACGGCGTTGCTGGTCCTCGCGATAGGGGCCAGTTCGGCACTGGTTTTCACCGATCGTGTGGAACTCCTCAAGCTCGCAGTGATCCTGGCGCTGTGGGCCGCAGTCGCCGGCGCCTTCGTGTCGGTGCTTTACCGGCGGCAAAGCGACGCTGACCAGTCGCGGGTGCGCGACCTGAAACTGGTCTATGACCTGCAGTTGGACCGGGAAATCTCGGCCCGCCGCGAGTACGAGCTGACCGTCGAGTCCCAGTTGCGTCGCGAGCTGGCCTCCGAGATACGCGCTGCAGCCGCCGACGATGTGGCCGCGCTTCGGGCGGAAGTGGCCGCGCTGCGGACCAGCCTGGAAATCTTGTTCGACACCGACCTCGACCAGCGTCCGGCGCTGGAGACTCTCGAGACCGAGACTCCCCCCGCACGGGCATACAGCGACTGGGATCGCAATGGCGAAGGTGCCGGGGTCGACTGGGTGACCAGCGATCGGGTCACGTCGGTCCGTGAGGGCAGCCCGTTCGACTCCAGTGATGCCCGCACCGACGAATCCGCGATCATCGACGTACCCGAAGAGCCGCTGCTCCCGCCCCGCGCCCGGGAGCGGGCCCGGTTTCACTACGAAGGCCAGCAGGACGCTCCCTACCCGCCCGGGCCACAGGCCCCATATCACGAGGCTCCGTCGTACGCGCCTGGCCAGGAGGTCCCGTACCCGCCTCCGCCGATGCCGACCCCGGCGGAGGCCGAGCAGCGCTTCGAGCCTGCGTACTGGCAGCCACACCCACAGCCGGTACCGCCCCCCGGGCCACCGCCGCCACCGGAACCGCAGCCGGGACCGGTGCGTCAGGACTGGCAGCCGGTCAACGCCGACGGGCTCTGGCTTCCCCCGGGAGCAAGGGGCAGCAACTGGGAGGGCGCCGATTCGCCCGATGCGCCCGCTGCCACACCCTCGGGCCGGCGTCGTCGCTCCCGGCATTCCAACCCCGAGGAGTCGTTCGACGGCCCGCCCGTCGAGCCCGAGTCGCCGGCGCCACCCTACGAACCCAGCCGTCGGGCGCGCTCGCGCCATTCCGCGGAATACCGGGACCACTCCGTGCGGAACTTCATCTCGGCGAACGAGCCCGGCGCGGTACCGCCGCCTCCCCCCGCCGCGGCGACCGCGCCGCCACCGCCGCCACACTCCGGGCAGGCACCGCACGACGCGGCGCCACCGTCACCGCGACTCGCCCCTGCGCCGCACCTGGAGCCGGCCCCCCGCCACCTCGGCGCGGAACCCGTGTCCGAGGGTGTGGACAGCGCGGGGGACAGCCCGCAGACCGGCGGTCAGTCGGTTGCGGACTTGCTGGCGCGGCTGCAGGTGCAGCCATCCGGCAGTGGCAGGCGTCGTCGCCGCGACGGCTGAGCTGGGACCTTCCTCACATTGGGGCTGCGTCACCGATCGACTAGGGTCTTAGTGACCGTCCGGTACCCGAAGGCACTCAAGCCTGGGACTGGAACGAACGAAAACACGATGTGAGGTCGTCTGCGATGGAGCAGTTCGACGGTTTGCGCCCAGCCAGGCTCAAGGTGGGGATCATTTCGGCCGGCCGGGTGGGTACCGCCCTGGGTGTCGCGCTGGAGCGCGACGAGCACGTCGTGGTGGCCTGCAGCGCCATCTCCCACGCGTCGCGGCAGCGGGCCGCGCGTCGGCTGCCCGATACGCCGGTGGTCTCGCCGCCGGACGTGGCTGCCGCTGCCGAACTGCTGCTGTTGTCGGTTCCCGACCGCGAACTAGCCGGGCTGGTTTCCGGTCTGGCCGCGACCTCGGTGGTGGGTCCCGGCACGATCGTGGTGCACACGTCGGGCGCCAACGGCATCGGCATTCTCGAGCCGCTGACGCAGCACGGCTGCATCCCGCTGGCGATTCACCCGGCGATGACGTTCACCGGCTCCGACGAGGACATCAGCCGGCTGTCCGACACCTGCTTCGGCATCACCGCGGCCGACGATGTCGGCTACGCGATCGGGCAGTCGCTGGTTCTGGAAATGGGCGGAGAGCCGTTCTGCGTCCGCGAGGATGTCCGCGTCCTCTACCACGCCGCTCTGGCCCATGCGGGAAACCACATCGTGGCGGTGCTCGCCGATGCGCTCGACGCGCTGCGGGCCGCGCTGCGGGGCAGCGAACTGCTCGGGCAACAAGTGATCGATGAGCAGCCCGGTGACCTCGCCGAACGCATCGTCGGGCCATTGGCCCGGGCGGCATTGGAGAACACGCTGCAGCGCGGGCAGGCCGCGCTCACCGGTCCGGTTGCCCGCGGTGACGCGGCCGCGGTCGCCGAACACCTGCGCGCGCTAACGCAGGTCGATCCGGAACTGGCCCAGGCCTATCGGGTGAACGCCCTGCGGACCGCGCAGCGCGCACATGCTCCCTCCGACGTCGTCGAGGTATTGGTGCGATGAGCGCGATGACGGCCCGGCCACCGGCTTTCAAGCCGGGCGAGATGAATGTTTACTCGGCGCCGCGCGACGTGACGGACGTCAGCCGCGCGCTGCGGCACACCGGCCGCCGGGTGATGCTGGTGCCGACGATGGGTGCGCTGCACGACGGGCATCTGGCCCTGGTACGCGCCGCCAAACGGGTGCCCGGCTCTGTGGTCGCCGTTTCGATCTTCGTGAATCCGTTGCAATTTGGTGCCGGCGAAGACCTCGACGCCTACCCCCGCACGCTCGACGACGATCTGGCGATGCTGCGTGGTGAGGGCGTCGAGATGGTGTTCGCCCCGACCGCCGCTGCGATGTACCCGGACGGTCTGCGCACCACGGTGCAGCCCGGTCCGCTGGCCGCCGAGCTCGAAGGTGGCGCTCGGCCAACGCATTTCGCCGGCGTGCTCACCGTCGTGTGCAAGCTGCTGCAGATCGTGCGCCCCGACCGGATTTTCTTCGGCGAGAAGGATTACCAGCAGCTGGTCCTGATACGGCAGATGACTGCCGACCTGAACATCGACGTCGAGGTGATCGGCGTGCCGACCGTGCGGGAATTCGACGGGCTGGCGATGTCGTCGCGTAACCGCTACCTGGAACCGGCGCATCGCGAATTGGCCGGGACGCTGTCGGCCGCGCTGGCAGCCGCCGTGCACGCCGCGCCTGCGGGCGAACAGGCTGCGCTGGACGCGGCACGCGCCGTGCTGGCCGCCGTACCCGCCATCGAGGTCGACTATCTGCAGCTGCGCGACGCCGGGCTGGGGCCACTGCAGGCCGGCCGGTCCGGACGCCTGTTGGTCGCCGCCCGGCTGGGCAACACCAGACTTCTCGACAACATTGCAATCGAAGTTGAGACCGCCGGCACCGCAGGGGTAGCACCCCTGGGGCCGGACGGGCGTGTTGAATCACCTTGGAGGAACTGATGTTACGGACGATGCTCAAGTCGAAAATCCACCGTGCCACCGTCACACAGGCCGATCTGCACTACGTCGGCTCGGTAACCATCGACGCGGATCTAATGGAGGCGGCCGACCTGCTGGAGGGCGAGCAGGTGACCATTGTGGACATCGACAACGGTGCCCGGCTCGTCACCTACGCGATCACCGGCGAGCGTGGCACCGGTGTGATCGGAATCAACGGCGCTGCAGCCCATCTCGTACACCCGGGCGATCTGGTGATCCTGATCGCCTACGGCACGATGGAGGATGCCGAGGCGCGTGGCTACCAGCCGCGGATCGTTTTCGTCGACGCCTCCAACAAGCAGATCGACCTGGGCAGCGATCCGGCCTTCGTGCCCGATGACGCGGCCGAGTTGCTCCCCTCGCGCGAGCGGTACCCCCACAACCCCCGGATCGGCGTGCGGTAATCGTGCTGCTGGCGATCGATGTCCGCAACACGCACACCGTTGTCGGGCTGCTGTCCGGTGTCAAGGAGCACGCAAAGGTCGTGCAGCAGTGGCGGATCCGCACCGAATCCGAGGCCACCGCGGACGAACTGGCGCTGACCATCGACGGTCTGATCGGCGACGACTCCGAGCAGCTCACCGGAGCCGCCGCCCTGTCCACCGTCCCGTCGGTGCTGCACGAGGTGCGGGTCATGCTCGACCAGTACTGGCCGTCGGTGGCCCACGTGCTGATCGAGCCCGGCGTGCGGACCGGTATTCCGCTGCTGGTTGATAATCCAAAAGAAGTGGGCGCCGACCGGATCATCAACTGTTTGGCGGCTTTTCACAAATTCGGCAAGGCCTGCATCGTCGTCGATTTCGGATCGTCGATCTGCGTGGACGTGGTATCGGCCAAGGGAGAATTCCTCGGCGGCGCCATCGCGCCCGGCATCCAGGTGTCGTCGGATGCCGCGGCAGCCCGCTCGGCCGCGCTGCGCCGCGTCGAGCTGTCCCGTCCCCGCTCGGTGGTCGGCAAGAACACCGTCGAATGTATGCAGGCAGGGGCGGTGTTCGGCTTCGCCGGGCTGGTCGATGGACTGGTGGGGCGCATCCGTGAGGACGTGGAGGGCTTTTCCGGCGACGACGACGTGGTGGTCGTAGCCACCGGCCATACCGCCCCGCTGCTGTTGTCCGAGCTGAACACCGTCGCCCAGTACGACCAGCACCTGACGCTGCAAGGGCTGCGCCTGGTGTTCGAACGCAACCGGGACACCCAGCGCGGTCGGCTGAAGACGGCACGCTGAGGCCTCGCCCGCGTTGAGCGTGCCCAGCTGGCGGCAAAACGGCCGGCCGCCCGCCGTGGGCCCCCTTCGAGGCCACCAGTGCAGACTCGACGCCTCCGGCGGAGCCGGCCGCGAAGTCCTTTAAGCTGGCACGTCGTGAGTGCCGCCGATGAAGGAGCAGACCTCCCCGAGCAGTACCGGATTCGCCGGGACAAGCGCGCCCGGCTGTTGGCCGAGGGGCTTGACCCCTACCCGGTGGCCATTGCACGCACCCACACACTGGCGCAGGTCCGCGCCGCACATCCCGACTTGGCGGTCGACACCGCGACCGAGGACATCGTCGGCGTGGCGGGACGGGTCATATTCGCGCGTAATTCCGGCAAATTGTGTTTTGCGACGCTGCAAGACGGCGACGGCGCCACCCTGCAGGTAATGATTAGCCTGGACAAGGTCGGCCGGGAGTCGCTGGACGCCTGGAAAGCCGATGTTGACCTCGGCGACATCGTCTTCGTCCACGGCAACGTGATCAGCTCACGACGCGGCGAATTGTCCGTCCTGGCCGACTCCTGGCGGATGGCATCCAAGTCGCTGCGGCCGCTGCCCGTCGCGCACAAGGAGATGAGCGAAGAATCGCGGGTGCGGCAGCGTTATGTCGACCTCATCGTCCGCCCACAAGCTCGGGCGGTGGCCCGCCAGCGAATCGCGGTTGTCCGCGCGATACGCAACGCGCTGGAACGGCGTGGGTTTCTCGAAGTCGAAACGCCAATGTTGCAGACGTTGGCCGGCGGCGCGGCGGCTCGTCCGTTCATCACGCATTCCAATGCTCTTGACATCGATCTCTACCTGCGGATCGCGCCGGAACTGTTCCTCAAGCGATGCATCGTCGGTGGATTCGACAAGGTCTTCGAGGTAAATCGGGTGTTCAGAAACGAAGGTTCTGATTCGACGCATTCTCCGGAATTCTCGATGTTGGAGACCTACCAGACCTACGGAACCTATGACGATTCGGCAGTCGTCACGCGAGAGCTTATTCAAGAGGTGGCCGACGAGGCGATCGGTACCAGACAACTGCCGTTGCCCGACGGCAGTGTCTACGACATAGACGGAGAATGGGCGTCGATACAAATGTATCCGTCGCTGTCTGCGGCGCTCGGTGAAGAGATCACTCCGGCCACGACAGTCGATCGGCTACGGGCAATCACCGAACGGCTCGGTGTCGAGGTTCCTGACGACCGCGGCTACGGGCACGGAAAGCTGGTCGAGGAACTGTGGGAGCACTCGGTAGGCAATACCCTGACCGCGCCGACGTTCGTCAAGGATTTCCCTGTCGAGACAACACCTTTGACTCGTCAGCACCGCAATATCCCGGGTGTGACCGAGAAGTGGGACCTTTATGTACGTGGCGTCGAACTAGCCACCGGATACTCGGAATTAAACGATCCGGTGGTGCAGCGCGAACGATTTGCCGAACAAGCGCGCGCCGCGGCGGCCGGCGATGACGAGGCGATGCTGCTCGACGACGACTTTCTCACCGCGCTCGAGTATGGGATGCCGCCATGCACCGGAACGGGAATGGGTATCGACCGGTTGTTGATGACTTTGACTGGTCTGTCAATTAGAGAGACAGTTTTGTTCCCGATTGTTCGACCGCACTCGAGCTGAAAACTGAACACCACGCGTTGCGCTCGGATTGAGTATGCTGCGTCCATATGGCAGATTAGTGACCGGGGAGTGGGTTCGAACTGCTCAGCAACTGCTCAGGAAAGAAACGCGAGGGTAAGCTAATGGCCAAAAAAGTCACCGTCACCTTGGTTGACGATTTCGACGGGGCAGGTGCCGCCGACGAAACTGTCGAATTCGGGCTTGACGGGGTGACGTATGAGATTGATCTTTCAACGAAGAATGCCGCGAAACTCCGCGGTGACCTGAAGCAGTGGGTGGCAGCCGGCCGTCGCGTCGGGGGTCGCCGTCGGGGGCGTTCCGGCTCCGGCCGCGGTCGTGGCGCGATCGACCGCGAGCAGAGTGCGGCGATCCGCGAATGGGCCCGCCGCAACGGGCACAACGTGTCGACGCGCGGCCGTATCCCGGCAGACGTCATCGACGCCTTCCACGCGGCCACTTAGCAAAGCGCTGACCGGCGCCCGGCTGCACGGCCTGGGCGCCGGTTCTGTTTTTCGCTGGCGGCGAAATGATCGTCGGCGCCTGGGGAAACGATTTGGTGGTTTGTCTCGTTTCACCAGTTACGGTTCTGTCGTCACCGGGGGATTCCTCAGATAGAGCCAAGCAGGCCCGAACAGTAGGGCACCGCAAGGTGAGAAGGCTGACGGGCCGACCATTACAGTGGACATCAGGTACGCACTGTCGGCCCCGGCGCCGACAATGACCGAGTACCGATGGTGAGGGAGAGCAGGTAACCACCGATGTTCGAAAGATTTACCGACCGTGCCCGCAGGGTGGTCGTCCTGGCTCAAGAAGAGGCCCGGATGCTCAACCACAACTACATCGGCACCGAGCACATCCTTTTGGGTTTGATTCACGAAGGTGAAGGCGTCGCAGCGAAGTCGTTGGAGTCGCTTGGTATCTCGCTTGAGGGCGTCCGCAGCCAGGTCGAGGAGATCATCGGCCAGGGCCAGCAGGCACCGTCCGGGCACATCCCGTTCACCCCGCGTGCCAAGAAGGTTCTTGAGCTGAGCTTGCGCGAGGCGCTTCAGCTGGGCCACAACTACATCGGCACCGAGCACATTTTGCTGGGCCTGATCCGTGAGGGTGAGGGCGTGGCCGCGCAGGTGCTGGTCAAGCTGGGCGCCGAGCTGACCCGGGTGCGCCAGCAGGTGATCCAGCTGCTGAGTGGCTACCAGGGCAAGGAAGCCGCAGAAGCCGGTACCGGTGGCCGTGGAGGCGAGTCCGGTTCCCCGTCTACGTCGTTGGTGCTCGACCAGTTCGGGCGCAACCTGACGGCTGCCGCGATGGAAGGCAAGCTGGACCCCGTCATCGGCCGCGAGAAGGAAATCGAGCGGGTGATGCAGGTGTTGAGCCGGCGCACCAAGAACAACCCGGTGCTGATCGGCGAGCCCGGCGTCGGCAAGACCGCCGTGGTCGAGGGCCTGGCGCAGGCCATCGTGCACGGCGAAGTCCCCGAGACGCTGAAGGACAAGCAGCTCTACACCCTCGACCTGGGGTCGCTGGTCGCGGGCAGCCGCTACCGCGGTGACTTCGAGGAACGCCTGAAGAAGGTCCTCAAGGAGATCAACACGCGCGGCGACATCATCCTGTTCATCGACGAGCTGCACACCCTGGTGGGTGCCGGTGCCGCCGAGGGCGCGATCGACGCCGCCTCGATCCTGAAGCCCAAGCTGGCCCGCGGTGAGCTGCAAACCATCGGCGCCACCACCCTCGACGAGTACCGCAAGTACATCGAAAAGGATGCCGCCCTGGAGCGCCGCTTCCAGCCGGTGCAGGTCGGCGAGCCCACGGTGGAGCACACCATCGAGATCCTCAAGGGTCTGCGCGACCGTTACGAGGCGCACCACCGGGTCTCGATCACCGACGGCGCGATCGTGGCAGCCGCCACCCTGGCTGACCGCTACATCAACGACCGCTTCCTGCCGGACAAGGCGATCGACCTGATCGACGAGGCAGGTGCCCGGATGCGGATCCGCCGGATGACCGCCCCGCCAGACCTGCGTGAGTTCGACGAGAAGATCGCCGACGCCCGCCGGGAGAAGGAATCGGCGATCGACGCCCAGGACTTCGAGAAGGCGGCCAGTCTGCGCGACCATGAGAAGACGCTCGTCGCTCAGCGCGCCGAGCGCGAAAAGCAGTGGCGTTCAGGCGATATGGACGTGGTCGCCGAAGTGGACGACAACGAGATCGCCGAGGTGCTGGGCAACTGGACCGGTATTCCGGTGTTCAAGCTCACCGAAGCAGAGACCACCCGGCTGCTGCGCATGGAAGACGAACTGCACAAGCGGATCATCGGCCAGGAGGACGCCGTTCGTGCCGTGTCGAAGGCGATCCGTCGTACCCGCGCCGGGCTGAAAGACCCCAAGCGCCCGTCGGGTTCGTTCATCTTCGCCGGCCCGTCCGGTGTCGGTAAGACCGAACTGTCCAAGGCGCTGGCCAACTTCCTGTTCGGCGACGACGACGCGCTGATCCAGATCGACATGGGCGAGTTCCACGACCGGTTCACCGCGTCGAGGCTGTTCGGTGCTCCCCCGGGATACGTCGGCTACGAGGAGGGCGGCCAACTCACCGAGAAAGTGCGCCGTAAGCCGTTCTCGGTGGTGCTGTTCGACGAGATCGAGAAGGCACACCAGGAGATCTACAACAGCCTGTTGCAGGTGCTCGAGGATGGCCGGCTGACCGACGGTCAGGGCCGCACGGTGGACTTCAAGAACACGGTGCTGATCTTCACGTCCAACTTGGGCACATCCGACATCTCGAAGCCGGTCGGCCTGGGCTTCACCCAGGGTGGCGGCGAGAACGACTACGAGCGGATGAAGCAGAAGGTCAACGACGAGCTCAAGAAGCACTTCCGGCCGGAGTTCCTCAACCGCATCGACGAAGTCATCGTCTTCCACCAGCTGACCCGCGACGAGATCATCCAGATGGTCGATCTGATGATCACCCGGGTCGGCAATCAGCTCAGGACCAAGGACATGGCCATGGAGCTGACCGACAAGGCCAAGTCATTGTTGGCCAAGCGCGGATTCGACCCCGTGCTGGGTGCTCGCCCGCTGCGGCGCACCATCCAGCGTGAGATCGAGGACCAACTCTCCGAGAAGATCCTCTTCGACGAGGTCGGACCCGGACAAGTGGTCACCGTCGATGTGGACAACTGGGACGGCGAAGGTGCCGGCGAGGACGCGGTGTTCACGTTCACCGGTGCGCGCAAGCCGCCGGCCGAGCCGGACCTGGCGAAGGCCGGGGCGCACGCCGCCCCCGAAACGCAGTAGCACTACAGCAAACGGGTGGTTATTCTCTGAGCGGACTAACCACCCGTTTCGCTGTGCTGAGGGCAAAGGGGCTCGCCTGTGCTGATCGTCACCACCAATGACCTTCCGGGCTGGGAAATTCGACGCGTCTGCGGCGAGGTGTTCGGGCTGACCGTTCGCTCGCGGAACGCGTTCGCCCAATTCGGGGCCGGACTCAAGTCGATGTTCGGCGGGGAGCTGGCTGGGATGACCAAGAATCTCGCCGAGAGTCGCAACGAGGCGATGACACGGCTGATCGCCGAGGCACGCACCCGGGGCGGCAACGCGATCGTCGCGATGCGGTTCGACACCACCGAGATCGGCGACGTCTGGACCGAGATTTGCGCTTACGGCACGGCCGTGGAGGCGGTGCCGGTCACTGATGCCGCGAAGTACACGGCCAGTCAGCTCGGCTATGGGGGCGCGGCCGCCCAGCATTGAGGTGTGATCAGCCTTGCGATCCGCTTAGACTGACGATTGTCAGTTTTTTCTGATGGGTAACGGAATCCTGGTGGAATTCCAGAACGGTCGCGCCACTGCAGAAAGTCAGACCCGGAACCCGTCACCCGAGGCGGGACGCGTCATTCCCAGAAGGAGTTAACAGTGTCCAGTTCCGAGACGGTCGGCACACGCTCGATTGATTTGTCGGCGGCCAGCGCCACGCTCTGGTTGGCAGCAACGGCCTTCCTGGCGATGTTGGCGATTTACTTCGTCGGCGTCGATCAGGGCGCGGTATCGCTGTTCGGCAGCGACATGCATGTGCACGAATTCGTGCACGATGCACGCCACCTCCTCGGCTTCCCCTGCCACTGACCCGGCGTGGAAAAGCGTCTGATCGGACGCGGGCTGCTGGCGGGCGCCATTGGCGCGGTGCTGGCGTTCATATTCGCCCGTGTGTGTGCCGAACCCGTAATTGCCCGCGCGATCGCCTTTGAGGACGGCCGAACCGAGGCCGAGAATGCCCACGGTGTGCATGAGCACGGCGTCGAGCTGTTTACCCGCGGCGTGCAGGCCAATGCCGGCCTGGGCTTTGGTGTCCTGATTTTCGGCCTCGCCGTGGGTGCACTGTTCGCCGTGCTGTTCTGCGTCGTCTATGCCCGCGCGGCAGGCCGCGCGGAAACGGTTGGGCCGCGCCAGCTTTCGTTGCTGCTGGCGGCCGCGGCCTTCGTGGCGGTCTACCTGGTTCCGTTCGTCAAATACCCGCCGAATCCCCCCGCCGTCGGCCAGTCCGACACGATCGGGGCACGCACCGGCTGGTATCTGGTGATGGTGCTGGCGTCGGTGGTGCTGGCGATCGCGGCGGTGTGGCTGGCCCGGCGGCTGGCGGACCGACTCGGTGCATGGAATGCACGCCTGGTCGCGGTTGGGGCCTACCTGGTGACCGCGGCGGTGGTGATGGTGCTGCTGCCGACGGTGGACGAGACGCCCGAACCGTTGCGCGACGCCTCGGGTGCGATCATCTACCCCGGCTTTCCCGCGGATGTCCTCTACGAATTCAGGTTGCTGTCGCTGGGCGCGCAGCTGCTGCTGTGGGTGACCATCGGCCTAGTTTTTGCGACGCTCGCGGGGCGGTTGCTGGGGGAGCGCGCCGAGAGCGGACAGGTATCGAGCATCGCGGCGTGACGGAGGTCGTGCGGCTGACCTTGGTGTCGCACGCGATGACTGATGCGATGGCGGTCGCGCGTTTTCCCGCCGACGAGCCGCTCAACGAAACTGGTCGTCGACAAGTCGAAGTTGCTGCGGGCCTTGATATTCCCGGCTTCGGGTCACGGCATCTCGCCGGGCCCGAGCAACGGGCTCGGCAAACCGCGGAGCAGCTGGGCCTGCATGCCACCATCGAGCCGAGGTTGGCCGACCTCGACTGCGGGCACTGGCGCGGCCAGAAACTGGATGCCGTGGCGCCGGCGGGCCTCGAGGTGTGGCTGACCGAACCGGCCCAGGCGCCGCACGGCGGGGAGTCCATCGTCGACCTCACCGAGCGGGTAGCCGGATGGCTGGCGTCGTTGATCGACGCGCCGTCGCGAACCATTGCGGTGACGCATCCGGCGGTGATCCGGGCGGCGATTCTGCTGGCCCTCGAGATTGCGCCGAAGTCGTTCTGGCGCATCGACATTGCACCGGTCGCCCCGACGACCTTGCATTACCGGAACGACTGCTGGACGCTGCGGCTGCAGTGATTACTGCGGTGCGATCAGCGCGAACGCCCGTTTGGCGACCTGCAGCATCCAGCCGGTTACCTTCGGCCCGTGATCGCGGGGCCAGTTCAGCTGGAAGCTGACGACCCACGGTTGCTGCGTCTTGTCGACGGCATACCAGCTGAAGGTCAGATCGCCGGGTAAGCCACCGGCTTTCGCGCCGATGTATGGCCAAACGTTTCGGTCCAGCTGGATACCCGACACGGCGGACAGGATCTGCCGCACCGGTGCGGCCTCACCCACCGCGTCGGCTTGCAGAGCCGCGTGGACTCGGCAGATGTCCTCGGCGTTGCCGTACCACTCCGCGCCGTAGGTCGAGGCCGGGACGTGAGCACGGAGCGGATCAGGTTGGTAGGGAACGGAATTCGCCTGCGCCAGCAGCTGGGCACGGACCTGTGGACCCGCATCTTTCCACTGGCTGCGCAGATCCGGTTCACCCCAGCCGATGGAGAACAGCTCGTACATCGTGGGGAAGGGAGTCATGCTGGCCGGATCGTGATGGCCTGCTGTGGCCAGCGCCTCCTCGATGGCGTGGGTGCCCATTCTTTCGATCAGCAAGTCGGTGGCCATGTTGTCGCTGTTGGCGATCATCTTCGCGGCCGCGGTACGCACCGAAACATGGTCACCGGGAGCAAGTCCCAAGCCCGAAGAGCCCACCGCCTTGCTCTTTTCGGTGACGGTCAACTGATCGTCCCAGGACACCGTGTGGTTCTTCACCGCGCCCGCCAAGGCGTGCAATACATACAGCTTGAAAATTGATGCCAGCGGCAGAGATTCGCCGGTATTGGTGCCCATCACTGGATCGCAGTGGCCGTTGTCGACCTTGGCGACCTGGTAGGAGTACCGCGCGCCGGTTTTGCTCAACGTGGCGTCGATGTCATGCCAGGAGGTGATCGTCGGCGCCTGGGTTTCGACGTCGAATCGATCAACCCGACCCATGTCGTCGGTGTGAATCCGGATGTCCTGGCGCGCGCCATAGGAGGAGGTGAGGTGCAGCGTGGCAACGCTGGCGCTGATGTCCACCCCGTCCAGGGTGAACGGACGATCCCACCAGAGTTCTTCCATGCTGGTCTCGACCGGATCGACCTTGTCGGGCGCGGCCAGAGTGCGAACTCCGACCGGGCCGATCGGCCAGTCCGAGTTGAGCATGTCCACGGTCTGCTGGGCCCGCAGCCCGGGCGGCGTTCGGGTGTCGATCGCCCGTCCGGGGTTGGCCGCGTTCGCCTGTGGTGACGGCGACGGTGAGCAACCCGGCGCGAGAGTCGCAACCAGTGCGGCGGCCGCGGTGACGGCCAGCACGCGCTGCCGCGCGGGACGTCGCCTATTCAGTCGGCTTGCTCCCGGCAACGTCCATGACGACCTCGAATTCCAGCAGCGACGCGCCAGTCGCCACCGGGTTGGCACGCTGCCCGGCATGGGCTTCGACAGCGGGCCCACTCGCCCACGCCTGGAATGCTTCATCGGACTCCCAGTGTGTCACCACGAAATAGCGGTTCTCACCCTTCACCGGACGCAGCAGCTGAAAGCCGAGGAAGCCGGGTTGGTTATCCACCGCATGTGCGCGGTCAGCGAACCGCTTCTCCAGTTCAGGGCCAGCGTCGGCGGGCACTTCGATTGCATTGATCTTCACCACTGGCGGCATGTTCGCTAGGCTACCCCGCCCCCTGCCCTGTTCTGCTCCAGGGCGGGACACGCAAGATGGTGATATGCCCACCAATCTGTTGACCTGCCACGGCGGGCAAGGTGAGCCGTTGATACTGGTGCACGGCCTGATGGGCCGGGGTACCACCTGGTCGCGTCAGCTGCCGTGGCTGACCCGGCGGGGCACCGTCTACACCTACGATGCGCCCTGGCACCGAGGCCGCGACGTGCAGGATCCGCACCCGATCAGCACCGAACGTTTCGTGGCCGATCTGGGCGATGCGGTAGCCACGCTGGAGGCGCCGGTGCGGCTGGTGGGACATTCGATGGGTGCGCTGCACTCGTGGTGTCTGGCCGCCGAGCGTCCCGAATTGGTTTCGGCCCTGGTGATCGAGGACATGGCGCCGGACTTCCGTGGCCGCACCACCGGTCCGTGGGAGCCGTGGCTGCATGCACTTCCGGTCGAATTCAACACTGCCGAGCAGGTATTCAACGAATTCGGGCCGGTCGCCGGCCAGTATTTTCTGGATGCCTTCGACCGCACCGACACCGGCTGGCGGTTGCACGGTCACACCTCGCGGTGGATAGAGATCGCCGCCGAGTGGGGCACCCGGGACTACTGGGGGCAATGGCTGGCGGTTCGGGCGCCGGCGTTGTTGCTTGAGGCCGGCAATTCGGTCACTCCGCCGGGCCAGATGCACGCGATGACCAAAACTAGTTCTCCGACAGCATATTTGGCGGTGCCCGAAGCCGGCCATCTGATTCACGACGAAGCGCCGGATGTGTACCGCCAAGCGGTTGAGTCATTTTTGGCAGTCACGCGCGCCTGAGGCGGCTACTCTTCACCGGCCAAAGCGAAAAGGCCATCTAGGGTCCGGGTAACCAGCCCGTCGGCGAGCA
Source organism: uncultured Actinomycetota bacterium (assembly GCA_963712615.1). Classification (GTDB taxonomy): domain Bacteria; phylum Actinomycetota; class Actinomycetes; order Mycobacteriales; family Mycobacteriaceae; genus Mycobacterium. The sequence goes on along the minus strand of CAVQIO010000002.1, from coordinate 3,108,935 downwards.
ACGAGTCCAGCGCCCGGTCGCGCTGCTGGGTATCGGTGAGCCAGGCCACGTCCAGCTGGGCCCGAGTAACCGGAAAATCACTGAGGCGCAACACGTCCAGCAATAGCCCACGGACTTGACGATCGGTGCCCGCGTAGGTTTGAACGCGGCGCGCCGGGCCCTGCGCGGGCGGATAGCCGGCCTGCCGCCACGCACACTCGTCGAGTGGGCACAACCCGCAGCGAGGCGTTCGCGCGGTGCAGACGGTGGCTCCCAGCTCCATCAGCGCTACCGAAAACTGAGGCGCCGTATCGTCTTTGGGTAGCAACGCCGAGACGTCGGCATGGTCACGCGTCGCTGACGGCGTACCGGCATCGGCCAAGCCGTGCACGGCGCGGGCCACCACCCGTCGCACATTGGTGTCCACCACCGGCACCCGCTTGCGGTAGGCGAAACATGCCACGGCCCGCGCGGTATAGCTGCCGATACCCGGCAACCCCAACAGGGTTTCGACGTCATCGGGGACCACATCGCCGTGATCGCGCGCAATGACGATGGCGCACTCGTGCAAGCGTTTTGCCCGCCGCGGGTAACCCAGCTTGCCCCAAGCCCGCAACACGTCGGCCGCACTGACCGCGGCGGTCGCCGACGGCGTGGGCCAACGTCGTACCCAGTCCGTCCAGATCGGCAGCACCCGGGCCACCGGCGTCTGCTGCAGCATGAATTCGCTGACGAGAATCTGCCAGGCGCTGACGCCGGGCTCCCGCCAGGGCAGATCGCGCCGCGAGCGCTCGTACCATGCCAGAAGTTCGTCGGCCGGGATTTGTCCTGGACTAGTCATCGGCGCCCGTGGCACAGCAGAATGTCTGCCATGCCCAACACCAGTCCGGTAACCGCATGGAAAGCACTCAAAGAGGGTAACGAGCGATTCGTCGCCGGCCAGCCCGAGCATCCCAGCCAGAGCGTGGCGCACCGGGCCACCCTGGCGGCCGGCCAGAAGCCGACCGCGGTCATATTCGGCTGTGCGGACAGCCGGGTGGCGGCCGAGCTCATCTTCGATCAGGGCCTAGGTGACGTGTTCGTGGTTCGCACCGCCGGGCAGGCCATCGATTCGGCGGTGCTGGGCTCGATTGAGTACGCGGTGACGGTGCTCGACGTCCCCCTCATCGTGGTCCTCGGCCATAACAGCTGCGGTGCCGTCAAGGCCGCCATTGGCGCGATCGATGATGGCGCGATACCAGGCGGTTTCGTGCGGGACGTGGTGGAACGGGTCGCGTCCTCGATCCTGCTGGGCCGGCGCGACGGGCTCACTCGTGTCGACGAGTTCGAGGACCGGCATGTGCAGGAGACGTTGGCCCAGCTGCTGTCGCGTTCTACTGCCATTTCAGAGCGGGTGGCCGCGGGCACGCTGGGTCTTGCCGGCATCACGTATCACCTCGCTGACGGGCGGGTGGTGCTGGTCGATCACATCGGCGACATAGGCGAATAGCACGGTCGTTGGCCAGCTAACATCGCGACACGCCGAGTCGGATCGACCAAATCGGCGTGACCTGGGCTTACCGTGAGATCGTGCTGGATCTGGAACCGCGTGGCCCGCTACCCACGGAGATCTATTGGCGGCGCAGGGGGCTGGCCCTGGGTATCGCGGTCGTCGTGATCGGCATCGCTGTCGCCACCGTCATTGCCTTTATGGGCGGCAGCGCGGGCGCCAAGCCTGCCAATGTCAACAAAGCCGGCTCCGGCCAAAACACGCCGGCTGCGCCCCCGCCGCAAGTGCCACCCCCGCCGGGCCAGGAAGGCGCCATCCCGCTGGCGCCGCCACAGCAGGGGCAAAACCCCGAGTCTCCGACGCCGACCGCGGCGGTGATGCCGCCGCCGGTGCTGAAAGAGGGCGATGACTGCCCCGATTCGACGCTGGCCGTCAAGGGGTTGACCAACGCTCCGCAATTCTTCATCGGCGACCAGCCGAAATTCACCATGATCGTCACCAACATCGGGCTGGTGGCCTGCAAGCGTGACGTCGGGGCCGCTGTGCTGGCCGCCTACGTCTACTCGCTGGACAACAAGCGGCTGTGGTCCAACCTGGACTGCGCGCCCTCCAACGAGACCCTGGTCAAGACCTTCACACCGGGCGAACAGGTGACGACCGCGGTGACCTGGACCGGAATGGGATCCTCGCCGCATTGCCCGCTGCCGCGGCCGGCGATCGGACCGGGCACCTACAACCTCGTCGTCCAGCTGGGCAATCTGCGCGCGCTTACGGTTCCGTTCATCCTGAACCAGCCGCCACCCCCGCCGGGGCCGGTGCCGGGTCAGCCGGCGGTTCCGCAGCCGGAGGCGCCGCCCGGGGCTGGCCCCGGTCCTTCGCCCGCAGGGTAATCGATCGATTAGTTGAGCGGGTCGGCGATTGTCGACTCCGCCAACTGCGACAGCCCTTCCCGCACATGGCGGGCCCACATGGCGCCGATGCCGTCGACCGATTGCAGGTCGTGGGCGCTGGCGGCCAGCAGGCCCTGCAGCGTCCCGAAGTTGCGGACCAGTAGATCCGCGTGGGCGAACTGCAGCCGGGGGATTTCGGCCATCGCGCGGTAGCCGCGGGGGCTCAGCGCCGAATCCTGGGCATCGGTCGTCGTCGGATACCCGAACACTCTTGCCAGCGAGGTGAAATCGAGCAGCTCGGTGTCCGACAGCGTGTCCAGCTCGTCGAGGGTGCCGGTCATTTGGGCGTCGGACAACGGCTCGGGGCTGGCGTGGTAGTCGCGCACGATCAATTCCCGGGCGATTTCGTTGCCGCCCAGCAGCTCCTCGAGCTGTAGCCGCAGCTGACGCCCGTCGGTGCCCAGTTCGACGACGTCGTAGTCGATCACCAACCCGATCCGCCGGACCAACTCGTGTCGCTGCACCACGGTCATCACGTCACGCAGCGTCACGAAGTCTTCGATCTCCGCCCGTGACAGCAGCCTGCTGACCTCGTCGAGCCGGGTCTTGTATCGCTCCAGGGTCGCGATGGCCTGGTTGGCACGCGACAGGATGGTCGCGGAATCGGCCAGTACATGGCGCTCTCCGCCCACGTAGACGGTGACGATGTTCATCGAGTGGCTCACCGAGATCACCGGGTGGCCGGTCTGGATCGCGGCGCGTTCGGCCGAGCGGTGCCGGGTGCCCGACTCGTCGGTGGGTATCGACGGGTCGGGAACCAGCTGCACGTTGGCCCGCACGATGCGGCTGGCATCGGTGGACAGCACGACCGCGCCGTCCATCTTGGCCAGCTCACGCAGCCGCGTCGGGGCGTAGCGGACATCCAGAGCGAAGCCGCCGTCGCAGATGGCCTCGACGTTCTCGTCGTTTCCGAGCACGATCAGCGCGCCGGTACGGCCGCGCAGAATCCGCTCCAGGCCGTCCCGGAGCCCGGTGCCCGGTGCCAGGCGGGCGACTGTTTCACGCAGCGTCGGACGCGTCACAGCCTGTCATTCTGCTACGCCAGGGCCCGTGGCGTAGCAATGTGTAGCTGTTCGAGCCCATAGGGGCCGCTGCTGCGCTGGCCGGCGATGTCGATCATGTGCTCCAGCGCCGCGCCGATGGTGGGTGCGCTCAGTGCGCGCATGCCCCGCGGTACGGTCCCGCATCCCGGCGGAATCAGGGCCAGGGTGAAGCCCTGACGTGCCGCTTCGGCCAGCCGCCGGTCCATCCCGCCCACCCGGCGCAGGTCGCCGGCGAGTCCGACCTCGCCGATCATCACCGCGGTGGTGGGCAGCGGCAGATCGGCCAGCGCCGAGGCCAGCGCGATCGCGACGGCGAGGTCCGAGGACGGATCGGTCAACCGCATACCACCCACGGTGGACAGGTAGATGTCGTTTGCGGCAAGCGGCAGTCTGGCGTGCTTTTCCAGCACGGCGGTGATCATCGCGGCCCGGGAGTGATCGATCCCGCTGACGGCGCGGCGCGGTGACCCGCCGTTCGGTGTGGCCAGCAACGCCTGGACTTCGCCGATCAGCGGGCGCTTGCCGTCCAGGGCGACCGTGATCGCGGTGCCGGCGACCGGGGTTGGCCGCTGATCCAAGAACAGGTTCGACGGGTCGGCGACGCCCTCAATTCCGTTGTCGTGCAATATGAAACACCCGACTTCGTCCGCCCCGCCGAATCGGTTCTTGATGCCGCGGACCATTCGCAGCGAGCTGTTGCGGTCGCCCTCGAAATGCAGCACGACGTCGACGAGGTGTTCCAGCGAGCGTGGTCCGGCGATGGCCCCGTCCTTGGTGACATGGCCGACGAGGATCAGCGCCACGCCATTGGCCTTGGCCGCGGCGGTCAGCGTGGCGGTAACCGCGCGCACCTGCGTCACCCCGCCGGCGACGCCGTCGGACTCGGTGGTGGACATGGTTTGCACCGAGTCGACAATGACCAGCGCGGGTTTGACCGTCGCGATGTGCTCGAGCACCGTGTGCACGTCGGACTCGGCGGCCAGGTAGACCTCGTCTGAACCGCAGCCGATCCGGTCCGCGCGCAGCCTGATCTGGCCCGCGGACTCCTCACCGGAGATGTAGAGCGCGCGCCGCCCGGTCTCCGCCCACAGGTGGGCGACCATCAGCAACAACGTGGACTTACCGACGCCCGGATCACCGGCCAGCAGCGTCACCGACCCGGGCACCACGCCGCCGCCGAGTACCCGGTCGAGCTCGTCGATGCCCGTCGCGCGGTGCTGGCTGACGTTGGGTTCGATGGAACTGATCGGAACGGCTTGCGACGCGGGTTTTACCGAGCGACGGCCGCTGACCGCGCTGAGCACGGCCACCTCATCGACGGTGCCCCAGGTGCCACATTCCATGCAGCGGCCCACCCATTTGGCGGTGAGGTGGTGGCATTCCGAGCAACGGTATTGGGAGCGCGCATTTGCCACGTCATGACGGTATCCGGCGGGGGCGACAAGCCCCGCTGTGACACTCCTGCGGCGGAGGTGTTTAAGCCTCCGGCGGTGCCAGCCCGGCCGAAATCGGTACCAGCACGCTGGCCTGCCCGGCCTTCTCGAAGGTGAAGGTGAAGTTATAAGCGAGGCCATTGGTGATGGGCTTGGCCAAGCTGACCGACGCCTTGGCCGCGCTGTTGGAGTTGAGCGGGCCCGGCGCCACGTTCTGGCCCTCGGGCGCACCGATGAACAGCATCCCGCTGGCGGGCAAGTGAGTGTCGCCGTTGACCGTCACGGTGCCGATGTCAGTGGTGATGCCCAGCAGCCGGTCGGCGACGTCGGGCGACTGATTCACGGCCACCAGCACCAGATCCACCGTTTTACCCGGCCGCAGGTAGTCACCGGTCTGCGTGGCCTGGATGCGGACGTCGCGCAGCGCCACGTTGTTGAACGAGACCTTGTTGCCGTTGACGGCGGGCTCCTGGGTGGCCATCTGGGAGATCTGCCCGGCGCCACAACCGGTGAGGACGGCAGCGATGAGAGTGGCCACGCCGACGAGTGCGGCCCGGGCGGGAAGGCGGACCGCGAGGCTGGTCTTGAAGCGGTTCACTCAATGCCTCCTGGGCTCGGTCAGGCTGGTTCAGGTCAACTCCGGCACGATGACAGCGGGGTCAACCGTGCAACTATGCACAGTAGTAGGAACGTTGTTCCGGCGGTAGCGCGGGGAGCAACACCAGCCGCCAGACCAGCGCCGCAGCGGTCAAAGTGGGTCCAAGCACGGGCCCGACCAGGGCGTTGGTAAACTGTTTCACTGCACGTCTTCTTCCGTCTGTCAACCCCTAATCCGCGCGTGTTGTGCCCCTGACCTGCAACGTTGCTACGCGTGTGTTGGCCACCCGTGTTAGAATGAAGTAACGAAAGGGGCTCGAATCAGATGATCTTCAAGGTCGGCGACACCGTTGTTTATCCACACCACGGTGCTGCGCTAGTCGAGGCGATTGAAACCCGCACCATCAAAGGGGAACAAAAAGAGTATCTCGTCTTGAAAGTGGCGCAGGGAGACCTAACTGTTCGAGTGCCCGCCGATAACGCCGAGTACGTGGGCGTCCGTGACGTCGTTGGCCAGGAAGGTCTCGACAAGGTTTTCCAGGTGCTGCGTGCACCCCACACCGAAGAGCCCACTAACTGGTCACGCCGCTACAAGGCCAATCTCGAAAAGCTTGCCTCCGGTGACGTCAACAAGGTGGCAGAGGTAGTGCGCGATCTATGGCGCCGCGACCAGGAACGTGGCCTGTCCGCAGGTGAGAAGCGCATGCTGGCCAAGGCTCGGCAGATTCTGGTCGGCGAGTTGGCGCTCGCTGAAAGCACCGATGAGGCCAAGGCGGACATCATCCTCGATGAGGTTCTGGCCGCCGCTTCCTGAAGGACCTGAGCTCTGGTGGTCGGGGGCGCAGTTGTTGCAGTCGTCCCCGCCGCGGGGTTGGGTGAGCGACTGCGCGCCGGAATCCCGAAAGCATTCTGTGAACTCGACGGGCGCTCCCTGCTCGAATGGGCCATCGCGGGTCTGCTGAAGTCCGGGGTCGTTGATTATGTTGTGGCGGCTGTGCCCCTCGATCGCATCGACCAGGCCAAGCAAGTCCTAGGCAATCAAGCGACCGTTGTCGCCGGCGGGGCCGGGCGCACCGATTCGGTGGGCTTGGCTTTGTCTGCTCTGCCCGGTGACCCGGAGTTCGTGCTGGTGCATGACGCGGCGCGCGCGTTGACGCCACCGGAGCTGATCGTGCGGGTGGTCGACGCGTTGCGGGCGGGGCACGTCGCTGTCGTGCCCGCGCTGCCGCTGCATGACACCATCAAGGCCGTGGATGCCAACGGCGTGGTGCTGGGCACACCGGAGCGGGCCGGGCTGCGGGCGGTCCAGACTCCGCAAGGCTTTGCCACCGACCTCCTGTTCCGGGCGTATCAGCGCGCCACCGGCGCCGGTTTCACCGACGACGCGTCTTTGGTCGAACACGTCGGCGGCCAGGTCCAGGTGGTCGACGGCGACCCGCTCGCCTTCAAGATCACCACCCAGCTAGATCTGCTGCTGGCCCAAGCGATTGTGCGTCGGTGACCGAGTTGCCGCCACTTCCCAGGGTCGGTCTGGGTAGCGACGTGCACCCGATCGAGCCGGGGCGGCCCTGCTGGGTGGTCGGGCTGCTGTTTCCCGACGCCGACGGCTGTGCCGGACACTCCGACGGCGACATTGCCGCGCATGCGCTATGCGACGCGGTGTTGTCGGCTGCCGGGCTCGGCGACATCGGTGGCGTGTTCGGGGTCGACGATCCGCGGTGGAAGGACGTCAGCGGCGCCGACATGCTGCGCCACGTCGCCGATTTGATATCGCAGCACGGCTACCGGGTCGGAAACGCCGCCGTGCAGGTGATCGGTAACCGGCCCAAGATCGGTCCACGCCGTGCCGAGGCGCAACAGGTGCTGTCGGATCTACTGCGGGCGCCGGTATCGGTGTCGGCGACCACGACAGACGGGCTGGGCCTGACCGGACGGGGCGAGGGTTTGGCCGCAATCGCGACGGCCCTGGTCATCGCCCGCGGATAGCCCCGCGAGCTGCGGTCTGCCGATCCGAAGTAGCAGGTAAGCTGGCACGTCGTGACCGATCGCCCCCGCTTGCGGCTACACGACACGGCAGCTGGTGCTGTGCGGGATTTCGTTCCGCTGCGCGAGGGGCACGTCTCGATCTACCTATGTGGCGCCACCGTTCAGGGGCAGCCGCACATCGGGCACGTCCGCAGTGGCGTGGCCTTTGACATCCTGCGCCGCTGGCTGACGGCACGCGGTTACGACGTCGCGTTCATCCGCAACGTGACCGACATCGACGACAAGATCCTCAACAAGGCCGCTGCCGCGTGCCGGCCGTGGTGGGAGTGGGCGGCCACCTACGAGCGCGCCTTCACCGCGGCCTACGACGCGCTGGACGTCTTGCCGCCGTCCGCCGAGCCGCGAGCCACCGGGCATATCACCCAGATGGTCGAGTTAATGGAACGCCTGATCGAAAATGGTCACGCGTATGCCAGCGATGGCGATGTCTACTTCAACGTGCTCAGCTACCCCGAGTACGGCCAGCTGTCCGGCCACCGGATCGACGATGTCCATCAAGGCGAGGGCGTGGCCACCGGAAAGCGCGACCAACGCGACTTCACGATGTGGAAGGGCGCCAAGCCCGGCGAGCCGTCGTGGCCGACACCGTGGGGCCGAGGCCGGCCGGGCTGGCATCTGGAATGCTCGGCAATGGCGCGCACGTACCTTGGAACGGAGTTCGATATCCATTGCGGTGGAATGGATTTAGTCTTTCCGCATCATGAAAACGAAATCGCTCAGAGCCGTGCGGCCGGGGATGGGTTCGCCCGCTACTGGCTGCACAACGGCTGGGTGACGATGGGCGGTGAGAAGATGAGCAAGTCGCTGGGCAACGTGTTGTCCATCCCGGCGATGTTGCAACGCGTCCGCCCGCCCGAACTGCGTTATTACCTCGGCAGCGCTCACTACCGCTCGATGCTCGAATTCTCCGACATCGCCCTGCAAGATGCGGTGAAAGCCTATGTCGGAGTTGAGGAATTCCTGCACCGTGTGCGGGTCCGGATCGGCGGAGTCGTCACGGGAGACTGGACGCCGCGATTCGCCGAGGCGCTCGACGACGATCTCGCGGTCCCGATCGCGCTGTCCGAGATACATCACGCTCGCGCGGAGGGCAACCGGGCGCTCGACGCCGGCGACCATGAAGGTGCCTTGGCCAACGCCGGCGCGATCCGCGCGATGATGGGGATCCTGGGTTGCGACCCGCTCGACGAACGCTGGGAATCGCGCGACGAGACGTCGGCGGCACTCGCGGCCGTCGACGTGTTGGTGCAGTCCGAACTGGAAAGTCGGAAGCGCGCGCGCGAGGAGCGCGATTGGGCTGTCGCAGACCAGATCCGGGAGCGGCTCAAGAACGCCGGCATCGAGGTCACCGATACCGCCGACGGGCCGCAGTGGGAGCTGCTGGCCGGTCCAGAAAAGTAGGGATCAGGTAGATGGCCGGCAACTCGCGGCGCCAGGGCGCGATACGTAAATCCGGCAGCAAGAAGGGTCCGACGGTGGGTTCGGGCGGCCAGCGGCGCAGTGCGCTGGAGGGCCGCGGTGCCACGCCGCCGTCGCATATGAGGCCCAACCATCCCGCTGCCAAGCGGGCCGCGCAGAAGAAGCCGCGCCGGCCGGCACGGGGCCCGACTGAGGAATCCGAAACGGTGCTCGGCCGCAACCCGGTGCTGGAATGCCTGCGCGCCGGGGTCCCCGCGACAGCGCTCTACGTCGCGCTGGGTACCGAAGCCGACGAGCGTCTCACCGAATCAGTCTCCCGGGCAGCCGATTTGGGTATCGCGATCCTCGAAGCTCCGCGCTCCGACCTGGACAAGATGACCGCCAACCATCTGCACCAGGGCATCGCGCTGCAGGTGCCGCCCTACAACTACGCCCACCCCGACGACCTGCTCACGATCGCTCTCCAGACACCGCCGGCGCTGTTGGTCGCCTTGGACAATATCTCCGATCCCCGCAACCTGGGCGCGATCGTTCGTTCGGTCGCGGCCTTCGGAGGTCACGGCGTGCTGATACCGCAGCGCCGTTCGGCATCGGTGACGGCGGTGGCCTGGCGCACCAGTGCCGGGGCGGCGGCCCGCATTCCGGTCGCACGGGCCACCAATCTCACTAGGGCACTGAAGAGTTGGGCCGACCGCGGGGTTCGGGTGGTCGGTTTGGATGCCGGCGGCGACACCGTACTCGACGACCTCGACGGCAGCGACCCGATTGTTGTGGTCGTCGGATCCGAGGGCAAGGGCCTATCGCGGTTGGTGCGGGAAACCTGCGAAGAGGTGGTGTCGATACCGATGGCCGGTGATACCGAATCGCTGAATGCCTCGGTGGCTGCCGGGGTGGTGCTCGCCGAAATCAGTCGCCAGCGCAGGGGTTAACCCGATTGCCCGGCCGCCTGACGCGCCTGGGTGCGATGCTGGCCACCGTCGCCGTGCTGACACAGCTGCCGACATCCGCGGCGCAAGCGCCCGAATTCGATCTGCAGGCCCACCGCGGCGGACGTGGTGAAACGACCGAGGAATCGCTACGTGCATTCGCCAAATCGCTCGAACTCGGCGTCAGCACACTGGAACTCGACATCGTCATCACCAAAGACGGGCAACCTCTGGTGTGGCACGATCCGGCGATCGACCCCGAAAAATGCGTCGACACCGGACCCGCATCCGCCGCCGATCCGCAATACCCGTACGTGGGAAAGCTGGTGCACGAGCTCACCCTGGCGCAACTCCACACCCTGGACTGCGGGCGCCCGCTCGCCGAATTTCCCCGTGCTGAAGTGGTGCGGGGCAACAAAATAGCGACCCTGCCGGAAGTCTTCGCCCTCGCCGACTCGTATCACGCCGGGGTACGCTACAACATCGAAACTAAGGTGGAGGCCGACAAGCCGAACAGATCGGCCGAGCCCCAGCAGTTCGTCGACGTGATCCTGGCCGCGGTCAGGTCGGCGGGCAAGCTCGATCGCGTGGACATTCAAAGCTTCGACTGGCGAACCCTGCCCATGGTGCACCAGGCCGAACCATCGATCCCCCTGGTCGCCCTGTACAGCGAGGAGACCTGGGTGCCGGAATCGCCGTGGCTGGCCGGCATCGACGCCACGGCGGTCGCAGACCCGATGATCGGGGCGTTGATGGTGGGGGCGAACATGGTTTCACCCGGATACCAGCTGGTCACCGGTAACGCGTACGTCGATCATGCGCATACGTTGGGGCTCAAGGTTATTCCGTGGACGGTCAACGACGCGGAAGCTATGCGTCAGCAAATCGGTTACGGTGTCGACGGCATCATCACCGACTATCCCACGCTGCTGCGCGGTGTACTGGCCGACCTGGGCATGCCGTTGCCGCCGGCCTACCACCGCAGTTAGAGACCCAGCAGCCGCGCGGACGCCCACAGCGCAACCACCGCCAGCACCAGGGCCGGGGGCACGGTAAACAGCCCGAGGCGGGTGTATTCGCCGACGCCGGCTTCGACGTCGTGCTGGCGAAGCACCCTCCGCCACAGCAGGTTTGACAGTGAACCGACGTAGGTCAGGTTAGGCCCGATGTTGACCCCGATCAGCACCGCCAAGATGGCGACCGGACCGCTCGGCGCCACCAGTGGCAACAGCACCAGGGTTGCGGGCAGATTGTTGACGACGTTGGCCAGCGCGGCGGCCACCGCGGCGATGGCCAGCAACGCGGGTAGCCCCGACCCGTGCGGTAGCACTGCGGACATCACGGTGTCCATTCCGTTCAGCGTGACCGCTTGCACCACGATGCCCAGCGCCAGCACGAACACCAGAAACGAGACCTGCGCCGAGCGCAGGATTTCCGGCACGGTGGTGTGCCGATGGCGCAGGCTGCGCACCGCGAGCACCAAGGCGCCGGCCAGCGCGATCCACGCGGGGGCCACTCCCAGCGGCGCCGAGAGCGCGAAACCGGCCAGCGTCAACGCCACGACCGCCAAGACGAACACCGGCGGCCGCGGCGCCGGCCCGAGTTGCTCCGGGTTCGGCGCCACGCGCAGATCCCGGGCGAAAAAGCGGCGAAAGACCAGATACAGGGTGGTGACCGTGACCAGCCACGGTAGCGCCATCACCAGAGTGAACTTGGTGAACGAGAGGTTCGCGGTGTGAAACGCCAGCAGGTTGGTCAGGTTGGACACCGGAAGCAGCAGCGAGGCGCCGTTGGCGAGGTGGGCCGTGGCGTAGGCGTAGGGGCGCACCGGGGCTCGCAGCCGGCGCACGGCGGCCAGCACCACCGGCGTCAGCAATACCACGGTGGCGTCCAGGCTCAGCACGGCGGTGATGGTGGCGGCGATGACGAACACGTGACGCAGCAGGCCATGTGACCCGACGGGTGTTCGGGCGATCGCCGCGCCCGCGGCCTCGAACAGGCCTTCGTCGTCGCACAGCTTGGCCAGCACCAAGACCGCGCCCAGGAACGCGACCACTCCGGACAAGTCGACGACCTGCTTGGCCGCCTGATGGACCGAGATCGCGCCGATCGCTACCACGATCAGTGCCGCCGGAACCGCCGCCACTGCCTCCGGCCAGCCTCGTGGGCGCGCGACCGCGAACCCGAGAACTACGGCAAGCAGCAGCAGCGCAACCGTCAGTGCCAACGTCTGGACCGCTTCACATCCACGGGTTTTCGCGCCGCCAGACCGTCGGCATGTGCAGAGCGACACCGTCGCGTACGGCCAGCTCGTCGAGAACGCGGATGGACACGTCCAAGTCGTCGCCCGCATAGGGCAAGGCCCGCAACGGCTTTGACAATGGGCGAAAGAAGTCATCCCAATGGATGAGAATCACCCGGCGCGCGCCCACCGCCTGCACGGTCTCGGCCCAGTAGTCAAGCAGGTATGACCGGGGCTGCAGACCCAGCTGGCCGACGGACAGGTAAACGGCATCGGCGCGGTGCCCCGACAGGGCGCCTTTGACGAAGCCCGCGCTGCCCTGGATCAGCAGCCGTCGGTCCGACGGCAGGTGGTGGATCAGCGTCGACCACGCCTCCCCGCAGCGATAGGCCGACACCTTCACCGGCGGCACCAGCGGGGCGTCGATCACCCCGGAAAACCGGTCGGGCGGGCAGTGGTGTGACTTCACCAGCGTTACGTCATAGGCGCCCAACCGGATTGGTTCGCCCGAGACCGCGACGACGAGACGATCCTCCGGCAGGCCGTATCCGCGGCCGGCGTTGGCCGCTGATTCGCCGCCGACCAGCTGCGCGCCGGTCCGGTCGGCGACCAGTGCGGAATCCATCACATGGTCGACATGGGTGTGCACCGGGATGACGGCCGCCAGCCGCGACACCTTGGCCCGGGCCAGGCAGCCGTCCACGCGTGCCGGCGACGGCGACAGCTTGCCGGCCGCGACGCGCGCCAGGCCGGGGCGCGAGAAATAGCCGTCGGTCATCAACGCGGACGACCCGTCGTCGATCAGCAATGTCGCCACGCCCATCCATGTCGCCGAAAGTCCGTGGGCTTGCGCCGCAGGCACGTCGAAGCGATCCGAATATCGCGCGATGTCGGGGCGACCGAGCTTCAGCCGCATCAGCTGAACGCCTTGATGTCGATGCCCGCGGCCTGCAGCCGATCTCGCACCGCGGTTGCGATCTGTACCGCACCGGGCGAATCACCATGCACACAAATCGATTCCACGCTGACCGCGATCTCGGTGCCGTCGATTGCGGTAAGGAGCCCGGAGGACACCATGGCTACCACGCGCTCCGCGATCGCCGAGGGTTCGCCCAGCACCGCGCCCGGTTCACGACGGGAGACCAGCCGGCCGTCGGGCCGGTAGGCGCGATCGGCGAACGCCTCGGCCACCGTCGGTAAACCGACGCGCGCGGCCTCGTCGAAGAACGCCGAACCCGCCATGCCCAACACTGGCAGCGTGGCGTCCACCAAACGCACCGCCTCGACGACGGCCGCGGCCTGCTCGCGGTTGGTCACGATCGTGTTGTACAGCGCGCCATGGGGTTTGACGTAAGAAACCGCCGAGTCCGATGCGCTGGCCATCGCCTGTAAGGCGCCGATCTGATACACCACGTCGGCGACGAGATCCTCGGCGGCGACGTCGATGAAGCGCCTGCCGAACCCGGCCAGGTCGCGATAGCTCACCTGCGCGCCAATCCGGACGCCACGCTCGGCTGCGCGGCGGCACACCCGCAGCAGACCGGCTGGATCGCCGGCGTGGAAACCGCACGCGACGTTGGCACTGGTGACGATCTGCAGCATCGCGTCGTCGTCACCGAGACGCCAGACGCCATAGCCCTCGCCCAAGTCGGCGTTCAGGTCGATACCGGCCATCTGCCTAGCTTATTGCGGAGCCTTGGCGAGGATCTGATCCAGGAGGCTGTTGACCGCCAGGTCGGTGTCTTGGTTGAGTAGGCAGACCCGCGCCTCGGCGACGACGGACCCCTGGAAGGCCATCGTGTGCGAGCAGCCCCATCTCGGGTCTTCTTCTTGGCGCATCGACAATTCGATGCGCGACCCGCTGCCGCGCAAATCGTGGGTGAAGAAGTAGCTGTGATTGCCGTTCGAGGAGTGAAACCCGTACCGCCGCTGGGCGCATCGCTGCCAGTCCTGTCGCGCGCGCAAGCAACGCCTGGGCGTCGCTGTCGGCGGTAAACGATGTGGCGAGTTGGGTGACGTCGGCCGCCACCGCGTTGGGGGTGCTGAACTGGTTGCCCCGTATCGCGACATATCCGCTGTTGGCGTAGATCGCCACGTCTCCCACCGAACCGAGTCCCAGGCAGGCGCGATCGTCGACGATTTTCGAAGAATCCGACGTGCTGGTGGCGGTGCCGACCAAGGCCATGTTCGTCCCACCGACAAGGGCGATGAGCTGGTCCTGACTCAGCAGCAGGCCTTCGAGGACTGTAGTCGGTATCGCACGCGGTGCCGGGCTGGCCGTCGAGGTCGCGGGGATCGGGGGTTCGGCGGCCACGGCGGTTCCGTCGACCGCCTTCGTGCACCCGGCCAGCGCTGCCGTCAAGGCGCAGACGATCGGTGCGGCAAGTAAGGCGGTCGGCCATCGAGTTACCCGTTGCATCGCTTACTGCTTAGCCACTTTCGCCGCGATCTGGGACGCGATGTCGGTTGCCGACGAACCCACCAGGCTGTACGCGCACGTCACAATGTCGATGGCGACGTTATTGCGCACGGTCAGAGCCCGCTGGCAGGTCCACCCGTCGCCGCCCTCCTGGACCTCGGAGGTGCTGAGCAGTCCGTTGTCCTTGGTGATGCCGGCAACCGTCCACACGGTGTCGGGCTGACCCGGAGCGACGTCGGAAAACCTGCGCTTGGAGCAGGTCGACCAGCTCTGCACCGAGGAGTCGTAGAACGCGTCGGCATCGTGGGCGGACGGATAGGCGACGACGGCTTGAATCGCGTAATGGGTGCGCTTCTTGGAGTCGTCGACGCTGTCGTCGAGCCGCTGGCCGCGCATCGCGGTCCACCCGGTGCCCGCGTAGACCTTCTCTTGGGCGGCCCCATCGATGGCCAGGCAGTTTTTGTCGCTGACGCCGGAGCTCCAATTCCACATGCCCTTGGCGCTCATCCACACCTTCATCGATGTCGCACTCAGCGCGGCGTTGATCTGCTCCGCGCCGAGCAGCAACCCGTCCAGCGCCGATACCGCCACGGGATTGAAGCTCGGGGCCCCGGATTTGTCCGCGGGCACCGCCTTGCCGGTGACGTTGCTGGTGCAGCCGAGGGCAACGGTGGTCAACGCGGTCAGCACAAGGACGGCCATTTGCTGGCGCAGCGTTGCCTCCCCTGCCCGTGGCCACTGCGTGCGACAAGCTTATGCGGTGGCCTCCCGGCGCCGTCCCAGCAGCCAGCAGAATAAATAGATCAGAAACGAGATCGTTGCGACGAAAACCGACACCGGGACACCGGGCGCCAGCGACAGCACGATGCCTCCGACCGCGGCGACTTCGGCGAAGATCACCGAGGCCACGATGGCTACCGCCGGTGAGGCGACCACCCGGGCCGCCGCGGCGGCCGGGGTGATCAGCAACGACATCACCAGCAGCGCGCCGACGATCTGAACGGCCTGGGCGGCCACGATGCCGACCAGCGCGGCGAACACGATGCCCAGCGCCCGAACCGGCACCCCGCGACCGGCCGCGACGTCGGGATCGACGGTCGCGAACAACAGCGGTCGGTAGCACGTCGCCAGAACACCGATGACCAGCAGGCAAACCAGCGCCAGCATCGCCAGCCCGGTGTAGCCCACCCCGACGATCTGGCCGGTGAGCAACGCGAAACTCGTCGTGCTGCGTCCCGGGTAGAGGTAGATGAACAGCACCGCGAGGCCCAGTCCGAACGCCAGCACCACCCCGGTCACCGAATCGCGTTCCCGGGCCCGCTGACCGAGAACACCGAACAGCGCCGCCGCCACGGCGCTGCCGATCAGCGCGCCCAAGCCGACCTGGAATCCGACCAGCAACGCGAACGCGGCGCCGGTCAGCGACAGTTCGCTGGATCCGTGCACGGCGAACGACATCTGGCGCATCACGATGAACGGGCCGATCAGGCCGGCCACCAGTCCCAGCAGGGCGGCCGCCAGCAGCGCCTGCTGGACGAAGTCGTGGTCCAGCAAACGAGCGGTGATGTCGAAGGAGAACAGATGATCCAGCACCTCGGAGAGCTGGTTGCTCATAACGGGCGCCCGCTGTCTTCGCCGATCACCACGTAGCGGTCGTTGACCTTCACCACCTCGATGTCGGCCTGGTACAGCGTCGACAGCGTTTCGGTGTTCATCACCTGCGCGACGGTGCCGATGCGGAACCGGCCATCGACCAGATACAGCACCCGGTCGACGTACGGCAGGATCGTGTTGATCTCGTGGGTAACCACCAGCACCGTGGTGTTGGCCTCTCGCCGGCGCCGGTCGATCAGCGCCGCGATCAGCCTGGCGTTGGCCGGGTCCAGAGTCAGTAGCGGTTCGTCGCACAACAGCAGCATCGGGTCGCTGGCCAACGCCTGAGCGATGCGCATGCGCTGCAACTCGCCACCCGACATCAGCCCGACGCGGACATCGGCCAGCTGCTCGCCGTTGACCTGCGTGAGCGCCTGACGTACGGCCAGCTGGCGGCGGGCCCGCTCGGCGGACCGCAGCGTCACGGCGCCCCAGCGATTCCCGTCGATGCCCAGCCGGACCAGGTCGCGCCCGACCAGCATCACGTCGCGGTCGATCGGGCGGTGTTGGGGCACATAGCCGATGTCCCCGCTGCCCGAGGTGACCTTTTTGCCGTCCACCAGGGCGGCGCCGGCGCTCAGCATGAGTTGGCCGAGTAGCACCTTGAGTAGCGATGTCTTGCCGGTGCCGTTGGGACCTAGCACCGCGACGAACTCACCCGGCGACACCGACAGGTCGAGGTCGTCCCACAGCACTCGGTCGCCGAAGGCCAGCCGGGCGCCGGAGAGCGAGACGGCCGGTGGCTGCTGGTCGGCCGTCTCGACCGCTTGGTCAATTACGGGCATTGTTCCGGCTCGATCGCAACGCAGCTTCGAGCTGGCTGACCGTATTGCGCTGCCAACTCAGATAGTCGGTGCCGTCGGGCAAAGTTTCGGTCACCAGGGTCACCGGCACGCCTGCCTTTCGGGCAGCGTCCTGCAGGCCCGCTATCGCCGGGGTGGACGTCTGCGGGTTGATCAACACGGCCGCGATCTGCCGGCGGTTCACCAGGTCGAGGACATAGGCCATGTCGGCCGGCGAGGGATCGGTCCCGTTCTCGTTGGCCGTGCTGAAAGCCGGGGGAGTGCGATTCACCAGGCCCGCGGCCTTCACCAGGTAGAACGCGACGGGTTCGGTCGCCACGACGGAGGTGTTCGAATAGGTGTTGGCGATCGATCGTTCCGAACCGGCGATCGCGTCGACGTCGCGGCCGAACCCGGCGGCATTGGACCGATAGTCGGTCGCGTTGTCCGCGTCGATGGCCGCGAGCCGGTCGGCGATGGTGGTGGCGACGGTCTTGGCGACGCCAAGATCGTAGAAGACGTGCTCGTTGGGTGGATTCCCGTTATCCCCCTTGCCGGCGTATGAGTACGCGTCCACCGATTTGACGTCCGGATTGCCGGTCAGCACCTGGGTGATCCAGGGGTCGTAACCGCCGCCGTTGTAGATCACCAATGCGGCGTCCATGACGGCGGCGGCATCCGAGGCACTGGCCTGGTACGTGTGCGGATCGATAGTGCCGCCGGACAGGATCGACTTGACGCTGAGATGCCGCCCCGCGACAGTGTGCGCGACGCTGCCCCACACGTCGGTGGAGGCCACCACGCCGCCCACCTGCTGGTGCGCAGAGCCGGCGACACCGCAGCCAGTGATCACCGTCGCGCCGATCAGGCAAGCGGCCAACGCTGGCAGGAAGCCGGATAGTCGACGTCCCCCATTGACTTGTGTCATGCACATCCCATCAGTGCCGCACGCAGCTGTGTTCCTGGTGGCTATCCCGCCCGCCGACTAACGATACTAATGAAAATCGTTTCCATTAGAAAGTAGCAGATCGCGGCACCGTAGGAGCAGGCGAGGACGCGCTGTAGCGTCACCGAACGTGAGTCCCACACCGCGCCGGCGTGCGACTCTGGCGTCGTTGGCGGTCGAACTCAAGGTTTCGCGGACCACCATCTCGAACGCCTTCAATAGGCCCGACCAGCTCTCGCCCGACCTCCGCGAACGCGTGCTCGCCACGGCCAAGCGGCTGGGCTACGCTGGCCCGGACCCGGTGGCGCGCTCGTTGCGGACCCGCAAGGCCGGTGCGGTCGGTTTGTTGATGGCCGAGCCGCTGACATATTTCTTCAGCGACCCGGCGGCGCGCGATTTCGTTGCGGGAGTGGCGCAATCGTGCGAGGAGCTGGGGCAGGGCCTGCTGCTGGTCGCCGTCGGTCCCACCCGCAGCCTTGAGGACGGCGAGGCCGCCGTGCTTGCCGCCGGGGTCGACGGCTTCGTGGTCTATTCCGTCCGCGACGACGATCCTTACCTCCAGGTGGTGCTGCAGCGGCGTGTGCCCATGGTGGTGGTTGACCAGCCCAAGGGCCTGTCCGGAGTGTCCCGGGTGGGCATTGACGACAGGTCGGCGATGCGCGAGCTCGCCGACTATGTGCTGGGGTTGGGCCATCGAGAGATCGGGCTGCTGACGATGCGGCTGGGGCAGGACCGCCGCCAAGACCTGGCGGACGCCGAGCGGCTGCGCTCGCAGACTTTCGACGTGCAGCGCGAACGCATCGCCGGCGTGTGGGATGCCATGCAGGCCGCCGGAGTGGACCCGGATTCGCTGACCGTGGTGGAAAGCTACGAGCACCTGCCGACGTCGGGTGGCGACGCGGCCAAGGTGGCCCTAGGGGCCAATCCGCGGATCACCGCATTGATGTGCACCGCAGACATATTGGCGCTGTCGGCGATGGATTACCTTCGCGCACACGGCATTTACGTGCCCGGTCAGATCAGCCTCACTGGATTCGACGGTGTGCCCGAGGCGATCAGCCGTGGCTTGACCACGGTGGCGCAGCCCAGCCTGCAGAAGGGCCACCGGGCCGGGGAACTACTGCTGAACCCGCCACGGTCCGGCCTGCCGGTCGTCGAGCTGCTGGACACCGAGCTGATTCGGGGCCGTACCGCCGGTCCGCCGGTCTAGCTGGACGCTAGGTACTTTGCGCATCGCCGATCAGCAGCCGCACCGCCAGGTCCAACCGCTTGCTGACATCGGTCGCCGAGGCTCGCCGGGTGAGCCAGGCCAATAGGTTCGACAACCACACGTCTGAGATCACCCGGGCGATGTGGTACTGGTCCTCGGTTGGTTCACCGTCGCTCATCGCGCGCGCGAACATGCTGTCGATCAGCTTTTCGACCTGGTCGACCTCGCTGGCCGCCGACGCGTCGGCGAAGACGTAAGCGCGCGTCATCGCCTCGGTGAGTAGCGGATTGCGCTGCATGGCCCGATTGAGCTTGCCGACCATGAAATTCAGCCGCTGGAACGGAGTGCCGCCGGCCACCGCGGACCGGTCGGTTTTGGCGTCGATGCGGCCGAATTCGCGGCCCAGGGCCGAGACCAACAAGTGCACCTTCGACGGGAAATAACGGTAGAGCGTCCCGACCGCCACATCCGCTCGATCTGCCACCGCACGCATTTGAACTGCCTCGTAGCCGCCCTTGGACGCGATGGCCATGGTGGCGTCCAAAATGCGCTTGCGACGCTCCCGTTGGGCCTCCGAGCCGAGCTCGGATTCAGCCAGTACTGCCACGTTCAGGACCTCGCGTGGCTGCGAGTCTGAGACGTGGCCCGAGTTAGCGTTCGCTGCCGACATCTGACGGGTTGCTCCTCTTCCAGGCGGTTCCTTCGCAAACGATACGCAAGCCGAGTGTGAATTTCCCACCTCCGTCCCGCCGGGGCAGCGAGTTGTCCTGCTGTAATGGCGTTCGACTTGACGGTCGTTCGCTGGCACTATTAGAACACGTTCTAGTGGGCGGTAGCGCCCCTAATGGTCACGTTGAATCGAGCACGCGGAGGGCCCCAGGTGGTAGCGACCGTCACTGACGAACAGTTCGCGGCACGCGAGTTGGTGCGCGACTGGGCCCGGAACACGACCTCCGGGCCAGGGGGGACGACGGCGATCCGCGAGGTTGAGCAGGGTAAGGCCGATGCCTGGCGGCCGGTTTTCGGCCGTCTAGCCGACCTCGGCCTGTTCGGCGTAGCCATTTCCGAGGAGTCCGGCGGCGCCGGCGGCAGCATCGAGGATCTGTGCGCGATGGTCGAGGAGACGGCCAAGGTGTTGGTGCCCGGCCCGATCGCCACCACCGCGCTGACAACCCTGGTAGTCACCGATTCCGAACTGCTGTCCGCTCTCGCCACCGGTGAGCGCTTCGCCGGGCTGGCCCTCGAGGGTGACGTGCAGTTCGACAGCGACTCTTCGCGAGCGTCGGGCACCGTCGATTTCGTGCTGGGCGCCTCGGGCACGGTGCGCGGCGGTCTGCTGGTGCTGCCGTCCGACCGCGGGTTTGTCCTGGTCGACACCGGCAGCGACGGCGTGCGGGTGGAGCCGTTGCAGGCCGCCGACTTTTCCCGGCCATTGGCACGGGTGGTGCTGAAGTCGGCGACGGCCACCCCGATCGTGGCGTCGCGGCAGCGGGTCGAGGACCTCGCCGCGACCGTGCTGGCGGCCGAAGCGGCCGGCATAACGCGCTGGTCGCTCGAGACCGCCGTGGCCTACGCCAAGGTCCGCGAGCAGTTCGGCAAGCCGATCGGCAGCTTCCAGGCCATCAAGCACCTGTGCGCGGAGATGCTCTGTCGCGCCGAGCAGGCAGAGGTGGCCGCCGCCGACGCCGCCCGCGCCGCCGCGGATGCCGACGCCGACCAGTTCTCCATCGCCGCGGCGCTGGCCGCGAGCGTTGGCATCGCTTCCGCGAAGGCCAACGTCAAGGACTGCATCCAGGTACTCGGCGGCATCGGCTGCACCTGGGAACACGACGCGCATCTGTACCTGCGTAGGGCCCATAGCATTGGCCGGTTCCTCGGTGGTGCCGAGCGCTGGTTGCGCCGTATCACTGCGCTGACGCAGGACGGGGTGCGCCGTCAGCTGGGCATCGACCTCACCGAAGTCGAGGGCCAGCGAGCCGAAATCGCCGCGACCGTCGCCGAAATCGCCGCGCTGTCCGCCGAGAAGCGGCAGGCGGCCCTGGCCAAGGCGGGGCTGCAGGCGCCGCACTGGCCGAAGCCGTACGGGCGCGCGGCGTCACCGGCCGAACAGCTGCTGATCGACCAGGAGCTGGCCGCGGCTGGAGTGGAGCGACCCGACCTGGTGATCGGCTGGTGGGCGGCGCCGACCATCCTCGAGCACGGCACACCGGAACAGGTGGAGCAGTTCGTGCCGGGCACGTTGCGCGGCGAATTCCTTTGGTGTCAGCTGTTTTCCGAGCCGGGAGCGGGCTCGGACCTGGCGTCGCTGCGCACCAAGGCGGTTCGCGGGGACGGCGGCTGGTTACTGACCGGGCAGAAGGTGTGGACGTCGGCGGCACATAAGGCGCGCTGGGGTGTATGCCTGGCGCGCACCGATCCCGACGCCCCGAAACACAAGGGCATCACCTACTTCCTGATCGACATGAAATCGTCCGGCACCGACATCCGGCCGCTGCGCGAGATCACCGGCGACTCGCTGTTCAACGAGGTGTTCCTGGACAACGTGTTCGTCCCCGACGAGATGGTGGTCGGCACGGTGAACGACGGCTGGCGGCTGGCCCGCACCACGCTGGCCAACGAGCGGATCGCGATGGCGAACGGGACGGCGCTGGGCAATCCGATGGAAGAGCTGCTCACGTTGTTGGCGCAGCTGGACCTCGATGTCGCCGAACAGGACCGGCTGGGGCGGCTGATCATCGTGGCCCAGACCGGCGCGCTGCTGGACCAGCGCATCGCCCAACTCGCAGTGGGCGGCCAGGATCCCGGTGCGCAATCCAGCGTCCGCAAGCTGATCGGCGTCCGCTACCGGCAGGCGCTGGCCGAATTCACGATGGACGTCGCCGAGGGTGGCGGCCTGGTTGATCGCCGGGCGGACAACGACCGAGCGGTATTCGACTTCCTCAACACGCGGTGCCTGACGATCGCGGGGGGCACTGAGCAGATCCTGCTGACCGTGGCGGCCGAACGGTTGCTGGGCCTGCCCCGCTGACTCGCCTAGCGTCGAGGCTGCACTCCTGCAGGCCCTTACTTGTACTTGTCCTGCAGATTTACCGGCTCGCCGGAGTGTCGGTCGCTGATGCCACGATGCGGGCATGCGGGCGGTGTTTATCGGCAGTGAAGCGATCGCAAGCGCGGAGTTGACGCGCCACGAACTGCAACGTTGGTATCAGCCGATCTATCCGAGAGTGTATTTCGCAAAGGGTCAACAACTTTCGCTGCGGCACAAGACTGAAGGCGCATGGTTGTGGTCGCGGCGCAGGGCGATCGTGGCGGGCGTCGCGGCGTCGGCATTGCACGGAGCTCAGTGGGTTGACCCCGATGTCCCCATCGAGTTGGTCTGGTCGAACACGCGGCCGCCGCGCGGCATAGTCGCGCGTGAGCATCTGCTGGCCGACGACGAAGTCACTCGCGTCGCGGGATTGCCGGTCACCACTCCCGTGCGGACGGCATACGACTTGAGCCGGTATCTGCCACGGGGTCCGGCGGTCGCGCGCCTCGACGCGCTGATGCGGGCGACGCCGTTTTCGACGGAGGATGTCCTGCAGCTTGCGCAGCGATACCGCGCTGCGCGCGGGATACGACGGCTACGGTCGGTATTGCACCTCGTCGACGGCGGTGGCTCCTCGCCGAAGGAGACGTGGCTGCGGCTCCTGCTGATCGATGCGGGCGTACCTGCCCCCGCTACCCAAATACCGGTGGTCGACGGCTACCGCCTGCTGGCAATGCTCGATCTGGGCTGGCGGGAGTTTGGTGTGGCTGTCGAGTATGACGGCGACCACCACCGCAGCGATCGGCGTCAGTACGTCAAGGACCAGTGGCGACTACGAAAGCTTGCAGAACTGGGCTGGATCGTCGTCCGCGTGATCGCCGAGGATAAGCCTGAGGATGTCGTCGAGCGCGTCAGGCGGGCGCTGCTCGCTAGAGGTTGGCGACCCGGTCGGACCACCGTCCCGTTGGCCGGGTGACAGCCGGTGGGCTTGTTTGTCGAGGCTGTAGTTCTGCAGGCCCTTACTCGTACTTGTCCTGCAGATTTACCGGCTCGCCGGAGCTAGGAGCGCCTAGGAGAACGTCGTCTGTGCGCAGGTGCTCGGCGAGGTGATGTTGACCCCGGAGTAGACCACCTGGATGTGGGTGCAGGTGATGACGTTGACGTCGGTCTTGGGCTGGCCCGTACCCCAGTCGGTGGAGTCGATACGCCCGGTCGTCTGGTACTTGTCCGGCGGCCCTTCAGCGAAATAGACCGTGGTGATCTCGTCGGTCCCCATCGATTTCATGACCCGCTCGTATTGCCCGTTGGCGTGGGCGTCGAGGTAGGCCATCCGGTTGTTCGACCGGATCTCGGTGGTTTGGCGCGCCCACAGGTCGTGCGGGAATCCGGTGACACCGTCGGGGGTGCGCATGTCGGCGCCGGCGATGAAGTCGCAGTGGCCGTCGGATTTGAAGCAGTTGAGGAACATGCGCGTCTCCAGCTGGTTTGGACCGTCCAGCGGGAACAGGGTGGTGGCGGTATTGCTCGCTGCCCAGGAGCTCGGTGCGGGCAGGAACGTCAACATCAGTGCGACGGCGGCCAGCCCCGTTACCGATCGCATCATCGGCGCTTCCTTCCGTCCAACCCTCGAGGGAGAACCTAACTCCGCGACTATTCGTCGTAGGTGACTTCTACCGAATCAGATTCCGGGTGAGATTGACAGGCCAAAATTAGCCCTTCATCGAGATCCTGCTGCTCGAGCACGTCATTGACTTCCATGTTCACTTTGCCGCTGCGCAGCGTGCAGGCACATGCGCCGCAGTGGCCCTCACGACACGAGAACGGTGCATCCAAACCCTTGGCGAGCAAGACGTCGAGCAGCTTGGCGCTGCGCGGCCATGACACGGTGTGGGTCTCGCCGTCCAGCTGCACCACCGCGGTGGCCGGCGGCTGGTCGCCCTCCGCGGTGTCCTCGATCGTCACCGCCGCGAACGGATCCGAGTCCAGCGACTTGAACACCTCGATATGCACTTGTGGCGCGGGCACTTTCAGCGTCTCGAGAGCCTGGCGGGCCGCGTCCATGAACGGGCCGGGCCCACAGATGAACGCGTGCCGATCGGTGAACGGCGTAGCCAGCGTCGTCAGCGCGGCGGTGCTCGGCAGCCCCTGCACCGATTCCAGCCAGTGCACCACCGTGAGCCGGTCGGGATACTTGGCGGCCAGCTCCCGCAGGGTCTCGGCGAAGATCACCGAGCGGTCGTCGCGGTTGGCATAAACCAGCGTGACCTGCCCGCTGCCTTCGGAGAGCGCCGACTTGCAGATCGACATGATCGGGGTGATCCCGCTGCCGGCCGCCAGCAGCAGGAAGTTGTTGTCGAGCGTCTTGGGTACGAAATTGCCCGACGGGGCCAGCACGTGAATCCGCATGCCCTGGTGAGCGTGGTCGCACAGCCAGTTGGACGCGTATCCGTCGGCGGTTCGCTTGACCGTGACGGACAGGGCGTCGTCGGTGAACGGCGAGCTGCACAACGAGTAGCAGCGAGCGACCGAACCGGTGCGGTCGCTGGGCACCCGCAACGTCAGGAACTGGCCAGGTGCATAGCGCAGCCGCTCCGGCGGAATCTCGGGGTCGCCCGAGTCGTCCGGCACGGCGAACACCAATGAGCGTGCATCGTCGGTCTCGTCGACGACCTCGGCGATCTGCAGTTCCAGGACGTGGTCGCCGAGCGGCTCGTCGGGTGCCTGGTCCAGATCCGCTTCCGTCAAGACCCGCCCCTCCCTTTCTGGTAACTAGAACATGTTACAGAAAACCCGATTCATATCGCTACCAGGCGCAGGAATACCCTGCTCGACACAAATCGGAACGTGTTCTAGTCTGCTGTGTAAGTCCACTGAGTAAGTCTGGCCCAGGAGGCAAAGGTAGGTGACGTCCATTCAACAGCGTGATGCGCAGTCGGTGTTGGCTGGGATCGACGATCTGCTCCCGAAGATTCGGGAGCGCGCCCAGGCGACAGAGGACCTGCGCCGGCTGCCCGATGAGACCGTTGCCGAGCTCGACGAGGTCGGGTTCTTCACCCTGCTACAGCCCGAGCAGTGGGGTGGTCTGCAATGCGATCCCTCGCTGTTCTACGAGGCGGTGCGGCGGATCGCCAGCGCGTGTGGTTCCACCGGCTGGGTCAGCTCGATCATCGGCGTGCACAACTGGCACCTGGCACTGTTCGACCAGCAGGCTCAGGAGGAGGTCTGGGGTGAGGACCCCAAGACCCGGGTCTCGTCCTCGTACGCCCCGATGGGCGCCGGCGTGGTGACCGACGGCGGCTACCTGGTCAACGGATCCTGGAACTGGTCCTCGGGCTGCGATCACGCCACCTGGGCATTCCTCGGCGGACCCGTCATCAAGGACGGCCGGCCCGTCGACTTCGGCAGCTTCCTGATCCCGCGCAGCGAGTACCGCATCGACGACGTGTGGCATGTCGTCGGCTTGCGCGGCACCGGCAGCAACACCGTCGTCGTCAAGGACGTCTTCGTGCCGCGGCACCGCTTCCTGTCCTACAAGGCCATGAACGACGGCACCGCGGGCGGATATGAGAACAACACCTCGGCGGTCTACAAAATGCCTTGGGGCACAATGCATCCCACCACTATTTCGGCGCCGATCGTCGGGATGGCCTACGGCGCCTACGACGCACACGTCGAGCACCAGGGCAAGCGAGTACGCGCCGCATTCGCCGGTGAGAAGGCCAAGGACGACCCGTTCGCCAAGGTCCGCATCGCCGAGGCGGCCAGCGACATCGACGCCGCGTGGCGCCAGCTGAGCGGAAACGTCGCTGACGAGTTCGCGCTGTTGTCCGCCGGCAAGGAGATCCCGTTCGACCTGCGCACCCGTGCCCGCCGCGATCAGGTGCGCGCCACCGGCCGTGCGATTGCTTCGATCGACCGGTTATTCGAGGCTTCGGGCGCCACGGCGTTGGGCAACGACCAACCCGTGCAACGGTTCTGGCGCGACGCGCACGCCGGCCGGGTGCACGCGGCCAACGATCCGGAGCGGGCCTACCAGATCTTCGGGAACAACGAGTTCGGGTTGCCTCCCGGCGACACCATGGTCTAAGCCGTGACAGCTATCGAGGAGCTGACGTTCGAGTCCACCTCGCGCTTCGCCGAGGTGGACGTGGATGGGCCGCTGAAGCTGCACTACCACGAAGCGGGCGTGGGCAACGAGCAGACGATAGTGCTGCTGCACGGGGGCGGTCCCGGCGCGGCGAGCTGGACGAATTTCTCACGCAACATCCCGGTGCTGGCCCGGCAGTTCCATGTGCTGGCCGTCGACCAGCCCGGGTACGGCCACTCCGACAAGCGTGCCGAGCACGGGCAGTTCAACCACTGCGCGGCGCGTGCGCTCAAGGGCCTTTTCGACCAGCTGGGCCTGGGACGTGTTCCGCTGGTTGGCAATTCACTGGGTGGTGGCACCGCGGTCCGGTTCGCGCTGGACTACCCGGAGAAGGCCGGACGCCTGGTGCTGATGGGGCCCGGTGGGGTAAGCGTCAACCTGTTCGCCCCGGACCCGACCGAGGGTGTCAAGCGGTTGGGTAAGTTCTCCGCCGAGCTCACCCGGGAGAATCTCGAGGCGTTTCTGCGGGTAATGGTCTACGACCAGAAACTGATCACCCCGGAGTTGGTCGAGCAGCGCTTCGCCTTGGCCAGCACACCGGAATCGCTGACGGCCACCCGGGCGATGGGAATGTCTTTCGCCGGAGCGGATTTCGAGCTCGGCATGATGTGGCGCGAGGTACATCGGCTGCGCCAGCCGGTGCTGCTGATCTGGGGCCGCGAGGACCGGGTCAACCCGCTGGACGGCGCATTGGTGGCGCTGAAGACCATTCCGCGTGCGCAACTCCACGTTTTTGGGCAATGTGGACACTGGGCGCAGGTGGAGAAGTTCGACGAGTTCAACAAGCTCACCATCGATTTCTTGGGAGGTGCGTGATGAGCATTCGCTCTTTGGGCTATCTGCGCATCGAGGCCACCGACATGGCGGCCTGGCGAGACTACGGCCTGAAAGTCCTCGGCATGGTCGAGGGTAAAGGCAGCACCGAAGGTGCGCTATACCTGCGGATGGACGATTTCCCGGCCCGGCTGGTCATCGTCCCCGGCGAGCAGGACCGGCTCATCGAAGCCGGTTGGGAATGCGCGAACGCTGCGGGCCTGCAAGAGATTCGGAGTCGGCTCGACGTCGCGGGCACGCCGTGCAAGGAGGCCACCGCCGCCGAACTGGCCGATCGTCGGGTAGACGAGATGATCCGGTTCGCCGACCCGTCCGGCAACTGCCTGGAGGTCTTCCACGGCGCCGCCCTGGAGCACCGCCGAGTGGTCAGCCCGTACGGGCACAGGTTCGTCACCGCTGAGCAGGGCCTGGGGCACGTGGTGTTGACGACCCGCGACGACGAAGAGACATTGCACTTCTACCGGGATGTACTGGACTTCAAGCTGCGTGACTCGATGCGGCTGCCGCCGCAAGTCGTGGGCCGGCCCGCCGACGGCCCGCCGGCCTGGTTGCGGTTCCTGGGTTGCAACCCGCGCCACCACAGCCTCGCCTTCATGCCCGGGCAGACACCGAGTGGCATCGTGCACCTGATGATGGAAGTCGAGAATGCCGACGACGTCGGCCTGTGCCTGGACCGGGCGCTGCGGCGCAAGGTGCCGATGTCGGCGACGCTGGGCCGTCACGTCAACGACCTGATGCTGTCGTTCTACATGAAGACACCCAGCGGGTTCGATGTCGAATTCGGTTGCGAGGGCAGGACAGTCGAGGACCACGATTGGATTGCGCGGGAAAGCACCGCCATCAGCCTGTGGGGTCACGACTTCAGTGTGGGCTTCAAGGGCTAATTCGAGGCTGACCATGACCGCCGCTCCGATCGACGCGCGCACGTTCCGCGGCGTGCTGGGTCAGTTCTGCACCGGGATCACGATCATCACCACCGTGCACGACGACGTCCCGGTCGGGTTTGCCTGCCAGTCGTTTGCGGCGCTGTCGCTGGACCCGCCGCTGGTGCTGTTCTGCCCGACCAAGGTGTCGCGGTCGTGGCAGGCCATCGAGGCCAGCGGCCGGTTCTGCGTCAATATGCTGACCGAGGGCCAGAAGCATGTCTCGGCCCGATTCGGCTCCAAAGAACCCGACAAGTTCGCCGGGATCGACTGGCACCCTTCACAACTCGGATCACCAATCATCGACGGCTCGCTTGCCCACATCGACTGCACGGTGGCATCCGTACACGACGGCGGCGATCACTTCGTGGTGTTCGGAGCGGTGCAGTCGCTGTCGGAGGCGCCCAAGATCAAGCCGCGGCCGCTGCTGTTTTATCGCGGTGACTACACCGGGATAGAACCAGACAAGACGACGCCGGCCCAGTGGCGCGACGACCTGGATGCGTTTCTCACCACCACGACAGAGGACACCTGGCTTTAGCCCTCCCCCCGACCGCGGAGGGTAGCGCCCCTGCGAAACATCAAGGGGGAACGTTTCGCAGTGGCGCTACAAGGTCGGTATCAGCGGGCGGTCCCGCGATAGGTCTCCTGCCTGACGGATTCCGCATCGGTCCGCGCTTCAGCTGACTCGGCCGACCATGCCTCGCTGCGGTCGGACGCGGGATCGGCGGTCTCGCGATCCTTCTTACCGGTCTTCGGGTCGATGCGGTCGGCGTGGTCCCATCGCTCTTGGAGCTGTTCGCGGGATGCCGCGGCCTCGCTTTGATGCTGGGCCGCATGCTCCTGCAGCCTGGCGGCTTCGGCCGCCTTGACGTCGGCCTCGGCCTGCGCGGCACGTGCTTTGGCGGCCGTTTCCTGGGCAAGCGCCTCACGACGCTCGAGCTTGGCAGACTCCAACTTGGCCTGCTCACGAATCTGTTCGGCCTGCCGGTGGCGGCGGCGACTCCGGGTCGTGCTGATCGCCACGATCAGCACGGCAATCAACAGAACTGCTACTACGACGGCGATCACGATCCATACGGTGTTGGTGCTCATGCCCACACGGGTCCCCGTATTCGACACAAATAAAACAAGGACGGATCCCGTGCCACTTCCAACAGGCTTTTTAGTGTGAGCGTAGGTGGTCTCGGTGTTGGCGTCTTGGAACATCTCCGAGACGATCAGCCACAAGCCATCGTGCTGACGTGGCAAGGCGCGCAGCGAGAAGTTGTCGCGGTCCAGCGTTCCGCCGGCGACGAGTCCCTGACCCTTGACCCGAAGATGCGCGGAAACCAGCACCACTTCGGGGGTCAGCACCCGGAAACTGGTCTCCGGGGGACCGGCAAGCTCGCCACGGTTGAAGTTCTGGTCCCTGAACAGGCCGCGCAGGTACGCCACGATGTCGTCGCGTCCGCGTTTGACCGTTCCGAACGCGTTGACCCAGTCGGCGTCGGCGGAGTACACGCCCAGCAGGGGCTCGGCATCGCGCTCGTCGAACGCCTTCAGCAGCGTCAGCAGCGTCTGGCCGATCGCTTCCTGATCCGCCGGCGCTAGCTCCGAAAAGTCGGTCACGCGACCGAAATTACAGGAAGTCCAGTGCCTCGACGGTCGCGATCGGGCCCTCATGCGTTGGCCGGTTGGCGCCACCGATGACATAGACCGTGTTGCCCACCGTGGCCACCACCTCGGCGTGCCGCGGCGTGGGCATCGGGGGCAACGTGCTCCACTTCCCTTCGGCGATGTCGTACATCTCAATGACGTTGAGCACCCGGGTCGGCTCTTCGCCACCGGCGGCCAGAATCCGGCCGTCGATGTAGGTGGCGCCGAAGCTGCCGCGCGGTGTCGGCATGCCGACCAACTTGGTCCATTGCCCTGATTGCGGGTCGAACCGCTCTAGCGCGGCGGAGTTCTTGTCCGAGGACAGGAAGCGCCCGCCAACCGTGTACACGTAGGTGCCATCGGAGACCGCGGCGAGGTGCTCGCGCGGGGTGGGCATGTCCGCGGCGTCCTTCCACGAACTGCCGTCGAAGACCTCGGTCTGCGGGACGAGTTGCTTGGCGTTCTGCCCGCCGACCGCGACGAGCTTGTCACCCACCACCGCCGCGGCCAGCGCCGCGCGAGCGTGCGTGAGCGGTGGGGTCGACATGAAGCGCGGTGTCGGGATTGCTCCTGATCCGTTTCTTCATGCCGCCCTCCCGAACCGGACGTGCGAGTTGGCCCCGCATCCGGCTCTCCACAAGCCCCGTCGAGCATTCGCCGTAATCAGGCTGCCACTGGCCAGGGCGAAGGGATCGTCGACCCACGAGGCCGGTATCGGGTGGTGACTACCGAACCAGGGTTGAACAGCACGACCTCTCCGTCACGCGGCCACCATGCGCCGTCGCAGTAGCGGCGGCGTAGTTTCTTCCATCCCGAATTCGGGTGCTTGCGCCGCAGCCATCCAAATACCTGACGCCAGACGATCATGCGCAGATACTGGAACGCCCGAGCGGACACCCCGGCACGGAAGTAGGCGGTCCAGCCCCGCAGCACCGAGTTGAGCCGGTGCAGTAGGACCGCCAACGGCAGGCTGACGTTCATCCGGCATAGCGTCTTGCACTTGGCCTTGATAGACCGTAGGGCCTTCTTCGCCGGATAGTTGTAGACGTAATGCCGGGTGGTTCCTCGCTTCTGGTGACGCTGGATGCGCCAACCAAGAAAGTCGAGGCCCTCGTCGATGTGGGTGATCAACGTCTTCTCCACCGAGAGCCGCAGGCCCACGGTAGACAAGACAATCGCTACTTCCGGTAGCAGCGCCTCGGTCTGCGACCGGGTCCCCGACACCAAAATCACGAAGTCGTCCGCGTATCGGAACAGCCGATAGTTGGGCAAACCTTTCTGGCGCCGAGTCCACCGCTGCTTGGTGGTCGAGCGTGGTCCGCCGGGAGCCTTGGCGAAGTGCTCGTCAAGGACCGACAGGGCCACATTGGCCAGCAGCGGCGAGAGAATTCCACCTTGTGGGGTGCCGGTGATGCTGCCCTGGGCGGTGCCTTTCTCGGTGAGAATGCCCGCCTTCAAGAACGCCTTCACTAGCGCGAGCACACGCTTGTCTCCGACTCGCGCCCGCACCCGGTCCATCAGGGCCGAATGCGAGATCTCGTCGAAACAGGCCGTGATGTCACCCTCCAGCACCCACTCATACGTTTTGGATGCCAGAAAGCGTGTCTCGGCCACGGCGTCGTGCGCACGCCGGTTGGGCCTGAAACCATACGAACACGGCTCGAAGTCCGCCTCGAAGATCGGTTCCAGCACCAGCTTCAAGGACGCCTGCACCACCCGGTCGGCCACGGTCGGAATCCCCAACCGCCGTCGCTTGCGCGACCCCGGTTTGGGGATCGTCCGTTCCCTGACCGGCAGCGGACGGAAACTGCTGGACCGCAATTGATCCCGCAGCTCGGCGAGGAAGTTCTCCGCACCGATGCGTTCCCGAACCGAAGCGGCGGTCTGGCCGTCGACTCCGGCCGAGCGTGCGCCCTTGTTTGCCTCCACCCGATCCCATGCCATCAGCAGAAAGCTGGGATCGGTGACGAGGTTGAACAGATCGGCGAACCGACGATGAGGATCGTCGTTCGCCCAACGGTGCAGCTTGGTCTGGATCTCCAGTACCCGCTGCTTGGCCTCAAACAAGCCATGCAGCGGTTCACTCATATTCATCAGCGTTCTCCCGGTATTCCAGTACTTCAGCTACTGACTTGCTGGCTCCCTTCGCCATGTGACCGGCTTTCCCGGCCTCGGACTACTACGGAGCCTCCGCCCCGACCGGTGCCATCAGCTGACGACGTGCCTGCCCTTCCGCGGTGCTGGCTGCACGGCGGTGAGGGCGACACCGGACGGTTCCCACGTTCATCTCGAATCGATCGACGAGCGAGGCGTCCAGCTCTACCCCTGCGGCATCGCCACGGTTACACCGCAGATCTTCACCGTGGCCTCCTGGCCGGTTGTCACATCGCGACCGGGAGTTCCCCGCCCCCGCAATGCGGAGTCGGGTACGCACCGCGACCAACCCATATCCGCCAGATTTGAGCTGGTGGGCCGTTAAGGGGCGTCTAACACTGGTTTCTCGCGTACACCTTCTCGTCTCGCTGACCGGACCCGCATCGTCTGGCAGTGCCGACGCGTCCCGGCGTTGTCAGGGCTGCTCCCACCCTCACCAGCATCTCCTGGATCAGGCTGCCCTCAGCTTCACCCAGCCGCTGCGACGGCCAGGCGACGAAGGTCTTTCACCTCCATTCGATTCAAGACGCCTCGTGGCGCACGTGGTAGCTCCACCCAGACGTCGCGGCCGCCGCATGGTGCAGCGGGATGGGCAGCGGCGGCCCGGTCTCCCAGGCTCCGGTCTTCGGGTCGAAACTCTCGACCGTCTGCAGGGCGACGCCGTTCTGCAGCCCACCCATGATCCAGATCTTGTTATTGAGCACTGCCCACGCCATCATCAGCCGGGCGGTGGGTGCGTCCGGCAGGGAACGCCATTGGGCGGCCGGCTGAATCTTGCGGGCCGGCAGTTTTAGCGCTTCCGCCGTCGACACCGCCTGGTTATCGCCGACGGCCGTCGATCCGCCGATCGCGTACACGGACTTCTCGACCGCCGCGACCGCCATGCCGTGCCGCGGGGTCGACATGTCGGGCAGACCGGACCACGTTTTGCTCATCAGATCGAACACCGAAACGCTCTTGAGGACTTGCCCCCCGGAAATGCCGCCGACGGCCACCAGCCGGCCGTCGGTGATGGCGACGCCAAGATCACTGCGCGCCTGGGGAAGTGCGGGCAACGTCGTCCAGGTCTTCGCGACGGGGTCATACGCCTCGACGTTGACCTGGTCGGAATCGCCGGTGGTGCCGCCCACCGTGTAGACGAGCTTTCCGTCCGACGCCGCCGCCAGCTGCTGGCGCGGCGTGGGTATCGGAGCGCCGAGGCTCCAGGACGTTCCGTCGAAGACCTCAGTGGTGTTCAGCAGCGCGCCGTTGGCGTCGACACCTCCCGTGACGACCAGGCGGTCGCCCACGACCGCGGCCCCCGCGGCCGCGCGCGGCTGCAAGAGATGGGGCACCTCCACCCAGTGACTGTTGACAACTCGCCAAACCTGGTAGGCGGCGACGATCTACCCGTTGCCGTGCAGGACGCGATGGCGGTCAACTGCTGGAAGTCCGTTGGCGGTAAAAACGTTGCGACCGACCACCGAGCACAACGGGGTTTCCCTGCCTTTCCAACTGTCGATGACGGGGTCGTACCCCTCTTGCAGTGCCGTGACAGTGCCGTCGCTGCGAATCCCGCCGAAGACCCAGATGGTGCCGTCGACCTGCGTCGTCGCCGCCGCAACCCGCGACACGCGATCGTTCGTGATCGGCTTCCACACAACCGGCGCCTGGGTCGGCGGTGGGCTCGCGACCGGCTTCTGGTTGTTGTCGGGTTTCAGCCCGAAGTAGAGACCGCCGACGACCAACAGCACGACGAGGACGGCGGCACCCCCGACCATCGCTACCCGATTCCGCTTGTTGCCCGGGTCCGCGAACCACTCCCGCATCTTCACCAAGAACGGCTTTCGCCAGGAAGGCGGGACCGAACCGGATGACGCCGGTTGCCCCGACGGCGCCGAGGCGCCAACATGCACTTGGGTTTCCGCGCTGTAGGCGCCTCGCAAGATATTCGCTGCTTCGGAGAACTCGTCCGGATCCGGCGGCCCGGGCTGCAGGCGCGGGGAAGCGCCCCCGATGACGTCACTCACCGGTCTGGTGGCACTGCCCGGGTCTGCAGCCGGTGGCGTTGATCCCGGAACGGTCGACGTGGTCCGATCCGGCGCCGGCACCACCACCTCGGCGGGAACGACCGAAGACTCAGCGACGTTGGGCTGCTTGTTCAGCGTGCTTCCCGATTCGGGTCCGGTGCTGGTGATCGCCATCGAATCGGGCCGTAAACCGTTGAGGCGCTGCGCGGACTGCAATTCGCGGCCGAACTCCGCCGCAGACACCGGCCGTTCTGCCGGATCGATAGCCATCGCATGCTCGACCGCGGCGCAGACGGCCTCCGGGATTCCTTCCGGCCGCATGTCCGGGATCCGCGTCGTGCTGATACGCAGATACTGCGCGACGAGATCCTCGTCGTTCTTGCGTTCGTGCGCAGCCCCGCCGGCCATCAGAGCGTAGATCGTGGCGCCCAGTGAATAGAGATCGGAAGCGACCGTCGCTGGTTTACCGGTCATGACCTCCGGTGCGGTGTAATCGATTGTGCCGGAGAAGAATCCGGTCGCCGTCTCGTAACCACCTTCGATGTGGGCGATCCCGAAATCGCTCAGTTGCGGTTCCCCGTAATCGCTGACGAGCACGTTGGCGGGCTTGATGTCGCGGTGCAGTACCGCTTCGGTGCGCGGTTTCCAATGCACCGCAGAGCTTTACGGCAATCCGTAACGCCTCGGGCCAGGCGGTCGGCCCTTCTCGGCTCAGCCGGACCGCCAGGGAATCCGAGGCCATGTACGGCATCACGATGTATGGCCGGCCGTTGTCGGTCACGCCGACGCGCAGGATGTTGACGATGTTCGGATGCCCCGAGATCCCGCCCATCGCATAGCCTTCGCGCAGAAAACGCTCCCGGCTCTCTTCATCGATATGCGACGGCAGCACCTTGATCGCGACGTTGCGCCCGAGTGCGGTTTCGTAGGCGCAATAGATCACCCCGGCGCCACCCCTGGCTACTTGGCGTGCGTCCTCGAATCCAGCGGCGCCCAACTCCGCGATGATGCCGCCCGACGCGTCTTTGGCGGACCCGTCATCCATATTCTTGGCGCTCAACTTCCCCGCGATTGTCGAATTCGCGAGCTCAAGAGTATCGCTCGGCAACTCCCCGGGGACACGATTCGGTGCGAAACGACCAGACAATGGCGCCACAACGCCGTACTGACGACAAACGAGGGAGCCGGCCGTTGCCAGGACCTCGCCGTGGCCCGGGACCGGCATCGGGGCGAATTGATCCAAACACCTTCTGATGTCTTGGGTTTACCTCGGGTCGACCCTCGGCCAGAATGAACCTATGACACTGGATCTGACTGGGTACTTCGAGCGCATCAACTATCGGGGTGCCGTCGAGCCGACCCAGGTTGTGCTGCAGGATCTGATGACCGCTCACACGCAAGCCATCCCGTTCGAGAATCTCGACCCGTTGATGGGTGTGCCGGTCGACGACCTGAGCCCGGACGCCCTGACTGACAAGCTGGTTCACCGGCGCCGGGGCGGCTACTGCTATGAGCAAAACGGGCTGATGGGTTACGTGCTGGCCGAAGTCGGCTTTCGGGTACGCCGATTGGCGGGGCGAGTGATCTGGATGCTGCCGCCCGACACGCCACCGCCGGCGCAGACCCACACGGTGTTGGCAGTGACGTTCCCCGGCTCGCAGGGGTCCTACCTCGTCGACGTCGGCTTCGGCGGCCAGACCCTGACCTCTCCCATTCGGTTCGAAATCGGCAACGCCCAGCCGACGACGCATGAGCCCTACCGGCTGCAGGACCACGGCGACGGCCTGGTGCTGCAGGCCCAGGTCCGCGGTGAGTGGCAGTCGCTGTACGAATTCAGCACCGAAACCCGGCCGCAGATCGACCTGTTGGTGGGGAGCTGGTACGTCTCGACAAACCCCGCCTCGCGCTTCGTCACCGGCCTGACGGTTGCACTGGTCAGCGACGACACAAGGCTCAACCTGTCCGGCCGCCACCTGGCCATTCACCGCGACGGGGGGACCGAAAAGATCGTTCTTGACGATGCGGCCGCGGTCGTTGACGCTCTGCGGGACCGGTTCGGAATCAATATCGACGATGTCGGCGAGCGCGGCCGGCTCGAAGCACGCGTCGACAGAATTCTCGGCAATTGAGCGCCCAAAATCGGTGCGGAAATGACGGTCTGACACCTCGATCCGGGACCGTTCCGGCAGTACTACCAGCCCGCGAGCAGTGATAAATGGGCCAATAGTCGCCCGATCGTGATCTCCGCCATAGCCAACCGGTGCGGCAAATACCACACACGCGGATTAATCTGACCTACCGTGAGTCGGAATCTGTGTTTGGACACTGTCATGCCCACCGCGGGCGATGCGGACCCTTTGGCCTCCGACTCTGGACCGATCCTCGCGCCCGAGGGCTTGACGCTGACCTCGTATTTTGACCACAACCGAGCCGAGCACGGTGACAGTCCGGCGTACCGCTTCCTTGACTACTCGCAGGAACCGGATGGGCGGCCGGTGGTGCTCAGCTGGAACGAGCTGTGGGCCCGGGTCTGCGCGATCGGCGCCCGGCTGCAGCAGACCACCAAGCCCGGGGATCGGGTGGCGATCCTCGCGCCGCAGGGCCTTGACTATGTGGCGGCGTTCTTCGGTGCTGTCTATGCAGGCAACATCGCGGTACCGCTGTTCGCGCCGGCCATGTCGGGGCATGCCGAGCGATTGGCTGCGGTGCTGGCCGACGCCCGGCCCGCCGCGGTGTTGACCACGACCGCCGCCGCGGAGTCTGTCCGCACGTTCATTCGGACGCTGGCGCCGAACGAGCGACCGCGGATGATCGCGGTGGACGCGCTGCCGGCAACGCTCGGTTCGATGTTCACCGGCGCGGCCCTCGACACCGACGACATCGCCTACTTGCAGTACACCTCGGGATCGACGCGGTCACCGGCCGGGGTGGAGATCACCCACCGATCCGTCTACACCAACGCGATGCAGATGGTCGTGAGAGGTGGGCTGGACGTCGACGTCCGCATGGTGAGCTGGCTGCCCCTGTATCACGACATGGGGCTGATGATGATTATGTTCACGGCGTTCTTCGGGGCGCACATCACACTCATGGATCCGATGGCGTTTCTTCGCCGCCCCTACCGATGGATTAAGCAATTGGGTATCGAGTCGTCTTACGGCCGTACCTTTGCGGCGGCGCCGAACTTTGCCTTCGAATTGACGGCCGAGCGGGGATTGCCCCCGGCGGGCGAGACGCTCGACCTCAGCAACCTTGTCTGCGTCCTCAACGGCTCCGAGCCCGTCGCCATGCCGGCGATCGAGAAATTCACCAACGCGTTTGCCCCCTACGGTCTGCCCCCGAACGCGGTCAAGCCGTGCTACGGGATGGCCGAAGCGACGCTATCGGTGGCCAGCATCTCCCAGGACGCCGCGGCGAGCGCCATCTTCCTCGACCGCGAACAGCTCGGCGCGGGCCGCGCGCTGATCGTCGCACCCGAGGATCCGGGCGCGGTCGCCCAAGTGTCGTGCGGGCAGCCGATCCCCGATCAATGGTTGGTGATCGCCGGCCCGGACGGTGCCGAGGTGCCCGACGGCACCGTGGGCGAAATCTGGTTGCAAGGCAACAACATCGGTCGCGGATACTTCGGGCGCGAGGACGAGACACGACGCGTGTTCGGCAACAAGCTGCAGTCCCGGCTCGACCGGGGTAGCCACGCCGACGGCGCCGCCGACAACGGCTGTTGGTTGGCGACCGGTGATCTCGGCGTCTACGTCGACGGTGAGCTGTACCTGACGGGCCGGATCAAGGACTTGATCATCATCGATGGTCGCAACCACTACCCACACGACATCGAAACCACGGTCAGCGAATCCTCACGCGCCATCCGCAATGGCTATGTCGCGGCCTTTTCCGTGCCGGCCGCTGCGGCCGACTCGTCGGCAAGCAACGCCGGTGAGCAGGTGGTTGTCGTGGCCGAGCGCGCGCCGGGAGCGGGCCGTACCGAGCGCGAGCAGGTCATCGAGACTGTGCGCGCCGCGATCTCACGTCAGCACCACATCCGGGTCGCCGACGTGCTGCTCGTGGCCGCCGGCACCATTCCCCGCACGACCAGCGGGAAACTCGCCCGCAGTGCCTGCCGGGCCGAGTACCTGGCGGGCAAGTTCAACCGCTGACCGACAGCCACGGCCCCATTCGGCGCAGGGCTTCTTCGATGTCGCTTGTCGGTCCGGCGAACGACAGCCGGACAAACCTGTTGCCTCGCGTGGTGTCGAAGTCGATACCGGGAGCGATCGCAACACCGGTGTCGACCAACAACTTTGAGCAGAATGCCAGCGTGTCGTCGGTGAAGTCCGAGACGTCGGCGTAGACGTAGAACGCACCGTCGGTGGGTGCCAGCCGGTCGATGCCGATTCCGCGCAGCCCGTCGAGCAGCAGCGAGCGGTTGACCGTGTAGTGGTTCAGGTTGCCGTCTGCTTCTGCGGTTGCCTCCGGGGTAAAGGCGGCCACCGCGGCGACCTGCGACAGGACGGGCGGGCAGATGGTGAAGTTGCCGGTCAGACAGTCCACCGCGCGGCGCAGCTCGGGCGGCACCAGCAGCCAGC
Source organism: uncultured Actinomycetota bacterium (assembly GCA_963712615.1). Classification (GTDB taxonomy): domain Bacteria; phylum Actinomycetota; class Actinomycetes; order Mycobacteriales; family Mycobacteriaceae; genus Mycobacterium. Next base: position 3,070,485 of record CAVQIO010000002.1, on the reverse strand, counting down.
CCAGCCGCCAGCCGGTCATCGCGTAATACTTGGAAAAGCTGTTGACCACCACAGCATTTCGCGATGTCTGCCAGGCGCAGCTGGTCTGCGGGGCTCCTTCGTACACCAGCCCGTGGTAGACCTCATCGCTGATCAGCCGTGCTCCGGCGGCGTCGCACCACGACGCGATCGCCGCGAGCTCCTCGGGCGGTATGACGGTTCCGGTGGGGTTGGCCGGGCTGGCGACGACGACACCGCGCACCGGTGGGTCGAGTTCGGCGAGCATTTGCGCGGTCGGCTGGAATCGGGTCTCCGGACCGCACGGGATCTCCACCACCTCACATCCCAACGCCGACAGTATATTTCGATAACACGGGTAGCCGGGACTGACCATCGCCACCCGATCCCCGACGTCAAAGCACGCCAAAAAGGCCAGCAGAAACCCACCCGAAGAGCCGGTGGTGATCACCACTGCATCGTCCTCGACGGAGATGCCGTGCAGGCGTTGGTAATTCGCCGCGATCGCGGCGCGCAGCTCGGGAATGCCCAAAGCCACGGTGTATCCCAGCTCGTTGACATGCAGCGCGGCCGCCGCCGCGGCACGAATCGGTTCGGGAGCGCCCACGCTGGGCTGGCCTGCGGACAGGTTCACCAGATCACCGTGGCTGCGCTGGCGCTCCGCGGCCGCCAGCCAGACATCCATCACATGGAATGGTGGGATGCCGGCGCGCAGTGCCACAGAGGCGTTCACGATGTCTTGAGCACCTCGGATTCCAGTTGGCGCAGCAGCTTTCGCGGCGAGCCGAGCAGCTGGGCGCTGCCATGCGCACGTTTGAAATACAAGTGCATGTCGTGTTCCCAGGTAATCGCGATGCCTCCGTGCAGCTGGATGCCCTCGCTTGTCACAGTCGAGAGCACCTCACTGGCGGCCAGCCGAGCGGTCGCGGCGTTGGTGGGAGTGGGGTCGTTGCAGGCGTCCGACACGACGGCCCGGGCGGCGGCGATCGCGACATACAGATCGGCCATCCGATGTTTGAGTGCCTGGAAGCTACCGATCGGCCTGCCGAATTGCACCCGGCTCTTGGTGTATTCGACCGTCAGTTCCAGACAACGTTCCGCGGCCCCGATTTGCTCGGCCGCCAGCAGGATGGCCGCGGTATCGGCGAGGCCGGGGTCGGGGCCCAGCGTCTCGGTGTCCTCGGGCTGGACTCGGGCCAGCCGGCGGGTGGGGTCCATCGCGACCATGGGCTGCGCGCTGAACCGGGTCCACCTGCTGAGTTGGCCGTCAGCCACGGCGACGACGACGTCGGCGATGTCGCCGTTGATCACATAGTCGGCATCGAGGACCAGCGCCCCGATCGAGCTGCCCGCGGCCAGGGATTCCAGCGTTTCGGTGTCCGGTTCGGGTGCGGCCAGCAGCGCCAGCTCCGCCAACGTGGTGCCCAGCAGCGGGGACGGCACCAGAGCGCGGCCAAGCTCCTGCAAAACAGTTGCGGCATCGGCTAATTCCCCGCCGGCCCCGCCCAGTTCCTCGGGTATCACCAGGGCGGCGGCGCCGACCTGCTCGCACAGCAGCTGCCACAGCGCTTCGTCGTAGCCGCGCTCGGATTCCATCGCCGCACGGACCGCCGCGGGGTTGGCGTGCTTGGCGACCAGCGCGGCGACGGTTTCCCGTAGCAGCTCCCGTTCTTCACTCATGGCGCCACTCCTCCTCATCGCTTCGTCCCCCTCGCCGCTGCGCGGCTGGGGGTGCCCCACTGCATCGTCGCCGGCGCGACTCACAATGCCTCCAGTACTCGGCGCCGGTGCGCCTCGGGCGTCCCCCAGGCCGATCGCAAAGCTTGTACCCGCAGCAGCCATAGTGACAGGTCGTGTTCCTGGGTGAAGCCGATGGCACCGTGGGTCTGCAAGGCCGAGCGGGCAGCCAGCAGACCGGCGTCGGCCGCCGCTGCCTTGGCCGCGCTCACGTCGCGTGCCGCTGCGCTGGTGTCATCGGCCAGCGCCAGTGCGGCGCCGTACACCAGCGGGCGAGCCAGTTCGATCGCGATGTGCACGTCGGCCAGCTTGTGCTTGATCGCCTGATACGAGCCGATGACCCGGCCGAACTGCGTGCGCTGCTTTGCGTAGTCGACGGTGTCATTGAGCAGCGCCTCGGCCGTACCCACCAGCTGGGCGGCGGTGGCCAGCGCCCCGAACTCGTAGGCGCGCTTGGTATCTGCCTGCCAAGTCTCACCGGTTGCCGTCACGTCGTACAGTCGCCGGCTGGGGTCGACGGACCGGTGGCACTCACCCGCGATTGCCGCACTGACGCCCCCGTCGCTTGCCAGCAGCACCAGTCCGGCGGCTTCGGCGTCGACCGCGCGCGGCGTGTCCGGTGGCAGCGCGACTGTGGCGATCAGCTCACCGGACGACAACTCGGCGCTGCGTTCGTCGCCGGCGAGCAAAACCGGTGCCACGGCAATGGATTCAGTGACCGGGCCGGGCACACACCAGCGCCCGAGGCGTTCGAGTGCGACCACCAGGTCGACCGGATGGGCGTCGAGGCCGTCGAATTTCTCCGGCAACGCCAGCGCGGTGACACCGAGGTTGGCCAGCTGCTCCCACACCTTGCGGCCGGGCGCGATTTCGCCGTCGGACCAGGCGCGCAGCACCCCGGGCAGGTCGGCCGCGCTCAGTGCCGCGTCGATGCTGGCCGCGAAGTCGCGCTGCTGTTCGTCGAGCGCAAATTTCACTTCTTGCCTCCGGACTTTTCGCGCGGCAGGCCCAGCAGCCGCTCGGAGATGATGTTGCGCTGAATTTCATTGGTACCGGCATAGATCGGGCCGCCCAGCGCAAATAGCAAGCCGTCGGTCCACGGCCCGGCAAGCTCCCCGTCGGCGCCCCGGATGTCGAGTGCAGTCTGATGGATCGCCACGTCGAGGTCGGACCAGAACACCTTGGTCACCGACGATTCGGCGCCCAGCTCGCCGCCGGCGGCCAGCCGGGTCACCGTGCCGAACGTCTGCAGCCGGTAGGCCTGGGACTTGATCCAGGCATCGGCGACGCGATCGGCGAATTCGGTGGGCGAGCCGTTGTCTTTCCACAGCTGGACCAGCCGCTGCGCGGCGGCCAGGAAGCGGGCCGGGCTGCGCAGTGACATCCCGCGCTCGTTGCTCGATGTGCTCATGGCCGCGCGCCAACCGTCGTTAGGGGTGCCGATGACATCCTCATCGGGCACAAAGACGTCATCGAGGAAGATCTCACCAAAACCGGTGTCCCCGCCCAGCTGCACGATGGGCCGCACGGTGACGCCCTTGGCCTTCAGGTCGAACATGAAGTACGTCAACCCGTTGTGCCGCTCCGCTGACGGGTCGGAGCGGAACAGCCCGAAGCCCATCTCGGCGAACGGCGCCCGCGAGCTCCAGATCTTCTGGCCGTTCAGCAGCCAGCCACCGTCGGTCTGGGTTGCGGTGGACCGCAGCGATGCCAGGTCGCTGCCCGACTCGGGCTCCGACCAGGCCTGCGCCCAGATCTGTTCGCCACTGGCCATTTTGGGCAGTATCCGGTCCAACTGCTCGTCGGTGCCGTGGGAGAACAGCGTCGGCGCCAGCATCGAGATGCCGTTGGCGCTGGCCCGGCCCGGCGCTCCAGCACGGAAGTATTCTTCCTCGTAGACCACCCAGTGCAGCAGTGGCGCGTCGCGGCCGCCGTACTGCTTAGGCCAGTTGATCACCGACAGGCCCGCGTCGAACAGCACCTTGTCCCAATGGCGATGTTGGGCAAAGCCTTCCGCGTTGTCATAAGACTCCGTCGGGATCGACTCGGCATTGGCCGAGAGGAAATCCCGCACTTCGGCTTGGAAGGCCAGCGTTTCTTCGTCTAATTCGAGATCCAATTCAGGCCAACGCTCGCAGTTGTGCTTTGACCACCTTGCCGCCGGCATTGCGCGGCAACGCGTCGACGAACCGCACCGACCGTGGTGCCTTGAAGTTCGCCAAATGTTCGCGGGTATACGCGATTACCGACTCTTCGTCGAGGTTTGTGCCGGGCCGGGTCACCAGGAATGCGCGGCCCACCTCGCCGAGGCGCTCGTCGGGGACTCCGATCACCGCGGCGTCGGCCACCCCAACCATGCGGGCCAGCACCTGTTCGATCTCCGCGGGGTACACGTTGAATCCGCCGCAGATGTACATGTCCTTGAGCCGGTCGGTGATGCGCAGGTTGCCGGCCGCGTCGACCTCGCCGACGTCTCCGGTATGCAGCCAGCCGTCGGCATCGATGGCCGCCGCGGTGGCCTCGGGGTCGTCGAGGTAGCCGAGCATCACGTTGGGTCCGCGCAGGAGCACCTCTCCGGATTCGCCGGAGGTGGCCGAATCGATGCGCAATTCGAAGTCGGCGAACGGGCGCCCGCACGTGGTCGCGACCGTCACCGCGTCGTCATCGGCGCGGCAACTGGTGCCCATGCCGTTGGCCTCGGTCAGTCCATAGGCGGTCAGCACGATGTCGATGTCGAGCTCGGATTGCATGCGCTCCACCAACACGACCGGAACGGTGGCCGCGCCGGTCACGGCGAACCGCAGCGAGCTCAGGTCGTAGTTACCGCGCGCCGGGTGATCGAGCAGCGTCTGGTAAATCGTTGGTGGCCCGGGCAATACGGTGATGCGGTGCTGCTCGATCGCCTGCAGTGCGCGCAGCGGATCGAACGTCAGGTGCGGGATCAGCGTCGCACCGGTTTGCAGGCAGGCCAGGATGCCGGCCTTGTATCCGAAGTTGTGGAAGAACGGGTTGATGCACAGATAGCGGTCATCGCTGCTGATCTTGCCGTTGGCGGCCCACGACGCGGAGGCCGACAGCGATTGCCGGTGCGCACACAGCACGCCTTTGCTGCGGCCGGTCGTTCCGGAGGTGAACAGAATGTCGCTGACATCGTCGGGGCGGACGGCGGATGCGCGAGCGAGGACCGCGGCTGTGTCGGTACGGGCGGCGACGAACTCGTCCCAGGTTCCGGCACCGGTCTCCGCGGCTTCGATCGGTATCCGAACGATGTGCCGCAGCGCGGGCAGTGCGGCACGGTCCAGGTCGGCAAGACGATCGTTGCCGAGGAATTGCCCCATCCCGAACAACACCGGCGCACCGGTACGCGCCAGGATGTCGCTGGCCTCCGACGCGGTGTAGCGGGTGTTCAGCGGCACCATCGCGGCGCCGGCGTGATGAATCCCCAGGCAGGCGATCACCCAGTGCCAGGTGTTGGGTGACCAGACGGCCACCCGGTCGCCATGCTGGACACCGAGTGCGATCAGCGCGGCGGCCGCGCGGTGTACTTCGTCGCGCAGTTCAGTGGCGGTGAAGGACCGGTCGTCGGTGATCAACGCCGGCTGGTCGGGGAACAGGCGCACGAAACGATCCAGCGCCGCGGGCACAGTGCGCGGATCTTCCCCCGTAAGCGGGAGGTGCGCCCAGGTCATCGAATACTCCTAACAAAGCAAGTGCTTGGTAGGTTAGCCTACAGGGCATGCAGGACGTCGAGGAGTACCGGGCGGAGGTCCGCGGTTGGCTCGCCGACAATCTGGTCGGCGAATTCGCAGCGCTGAAGGGCCTTGGCGGGCCCGGGCGCGAGCACGAGGCATTCGAAGAGCGCCGGGCATGGAACCAGCATCTCGCAAAGGCGGGACTGACCTGTCTGGGCTGGCCCGTCGAGCACGGCGGGCGGGGGCTTTCGACCGCGCACCGGGTGGCGTTCTACGAGGAGTACGCCAAGGCCGATGCCCCGGACAAGGTCAACCACTTCGGCGAGGAGCTGCTGGGCCCGACGCTGATCGCGTTCGGCACACAAGAGCAACAGCAGCGTTTCCTGCCCCGCATTCTCGATGTCACCGAGCTGTGGTGCCAAGGCTATTCGGAGCCCGGCGCCGGCAGTGACCTCGCCAACGTAGCGACCACCGCCGAACTCGACGGCGATCAGTGGGTGATCAACGGCCAGAAGGTGTGGACATCGCTGGCCCACTTGTCGCAGTGGTGCTTTGTGGTCGCGCGCACCGAGAAGGGCTCCAAGCGGCACGCCGGCTTGTCGTATCTGCTGGTGCCGCTGGACCAGCCGGGTGTCGAAGTGCGCCCGATCGTCCAAATCACCGGCACCGCGGAGTTCAACGAGGTCTTCTTCGACGACGCCCGCACCGATGCCGGCCTGGTGGTCGGCGAGCCGGGCGACGGCTGGCGGGTCGCGATGGGAACGCTGACCTTCGAGCGGGGGGTGTCGACCCTGGGGCAGCAAATCGTCTATGCCCGTGAGCTTTCCGATCTGGCCGAACTCGCGCAGCGCAACGGTACCGCCGAGGATCCACTCATCCGGGAACGGCTGACCCGGGCCTGGACCGGCCTGCGGGCCATGCGCAGCTATGCGCTGGCTACCATGGACGTCGAGCAGCCAGGCCAGGACAATGTGTCAAAGTTGTTGTGGTCCAACTGGCATCGCGATCTGGGTGAGCTGGCGATGGACGTGATCGGCAAGGCCGGCATGACCCTGTCGGACGGCGAATTCGACGAGTGGCAGCGACTGTTCCTGTTCACCCGCGCCGACACCATCTACGGCGGATCCAACGAGATTCAACGCAACATCATCGCCGAGCGGGTGCTCGGCCTGCCCAGGGAGGTCAAGGGGTGAGCTTGTCTGAAGCGCCCAAAGAGATTGCCGGACACGGACTTCTGGACGGCAAGGTGGTGGTGGTGACTGCCGCCGCAGGAACCGGTATCGGTGCGGCGACCGCACGGCGGGCCTTAGTCGAGGGCGCGGACGTGCTGGTCTCCGACCATCACGAGCGCCGGCTGGGGGAGACCGCCGCCGAGCTGTCCGCGCTGGGGTTGGGTCGGGTTGAAAGTGTGGTCTGCGACGTGACCTCGACCGCTCAAGTCGACGCGCTGATCTCATCGGTGCATGCCCGGCTGGGCCGGATCGACGTGCTGGTCAACAACGCCGGGCTGGGTGGACAGACACCGGTCGCCGACATGACCGACGAGGAATGGGACCGGGTCCTGAACGTCAGCCTGACGTCGGTGTTTCGCGCCACCCGCGCCGCGCTGCGGTACTTCCGGGACGCGCCGCACGGCGGTGTGATCGTCAACAACGCCAGCGTGCTCGGCTGGCGGGCGCAGCACTCGCAATCGCACTACGCGGCCGCCAAAGCCGGGGTGATGGCGCTAACCCGTTGCAGCGCAATAGAGGCCGCCGAGTACGGCGTGCGGATCAACGCGGTCTCGCCGAGCATCGCGCGGCACAAGTTTCTGGACAAAACGACGTCGGCCGATCTGCTCGACGAGCTCTCGGCCGGTGAGGCCTTCGGCCGCGCCGCCGAGCCGTGGGAAGTAGCGGCCACCATCGCGTTCCTGGCAAGCGACTACTCCAGCTACCTCACCGGCGAGGTCATCTCGGTGTCCAGCCAGCACCCCTGATCCTCAACTGGCCAAGCAAGCGCTTGGTTGATACTCTGGTCGGGTGGACCGAGTGACCGGTCAGGCGAACAGCCGGCGAGACGAACTCTTAGGGCTTGCTGCGACCATGTTCGCCGAGCGCGGCTTACGCGCCACCACCGTGCGCGATATCGCTGACGGGGCCGGCATCTTGTCCGGCAGCCTGTATCACCATTTCTCCTCTAAAGAGGAGATGGTCGATGAGCTGTTGCGCAGTTTCCTGGACTGGCTGTTCGACCGCTACCGCGAGATCGTCGACAGCGAACCCAATCCGTTGGAACGGCTCAAGGGGCTGTTCATGGCGTCGTTCGAGGCGATCGAAGACCGGCATGCGCAGGTTGTCATCTATCAGGACGAAGCCCAGCGGTTGCTGTCGCAGCCCCGGTTTTCCTACATCGAGGACATGAACCGTCAGCAACGCAAGATGTGGGAAGAGGTGCTCAATCAGGGTGTCGACGAAGGCTACTTCCGGCCCGACCTGAACGTCGACCTCATCTACCGCTTCATCCGTGACACCACCTGGGTGTCGGTCCGCTGGTATCAACCCGGCGGGCCGCTCACCGCAGTGCAGGTGGGTGAGCAATATCTCGCCATGGTGCTTGGCGGGATCACCAGAGAAGGAGTTTGAAAGATGGCTGAGGCGTATGTCATTGACGCTGTACGTACCGCGGTCGGCAAGCGCAACGGAGCACTGGCCGGGACACATCCCGTCGACCTGGGTGCTCACGCGTGGCGCGGATTGCTCGACCGCGTCGACGTCGACCCCGCCGCCGTTGAGGACGTGATCGCCGGCTGCGTCGACGCCATCGGGGGGCAGGCGGGCAACATCGCTCGACTCTCGTGGTTGGCCGCCGGCTATCCCGAGGAGGTTCCCGGCGTCACCGTGGACCGGCAATGCGGTTCCAGCCAGCAGGCAATTTCCTTTGGCGCCCAAGCGATCATGGCGGGTACGGCCGATCTGATCGTGGCCGGCGGCATGCAGAACATGAGTCAGATTCCGATCTCATCGGCGATGACGGTCGGCGACCAATTCGGATTCACCTCCCCGACTAACGAATCCAAGCAGTGGCTGCACCGCTATGGCGATCAGGAGATCTCGCAGTTCCGTGGATCGGAACTGATCGCCGAAAAGTGGAACCTGTCGCGCGAAGAAATGGAGCAGTACGCGCTGACCAGCCACGAGCGCGCGTTCGCGGCGATCCGCGGCGGCCATTTCGACAACGAAATCATCACCGTGGAAACCGAATCCGGTCCATTCCGGGTCGACGAGGGTCCGCGCGAGTCAACGCTGGAGAAGATGGCCGGCTTGAAGACGCTGGTCGAAGGGGGCCGACTGACCGCGGCGATGGCCAGTCAGATTTCCGACGGCGCCAGCGCCGTGCTGCTGGCTTCCGAGCAGGCCGTCAAGGACCACAAGCTGACGCCCCGCGCCCGCATTCACCACATCAGTGCCCGCGCGGCCGACCCGGTCTTCATGCTCACCGGGCCGATTCCCGCCACCCGCTACGCGCTGGACAAGACCGGGCTCTCCATCAGCGACATCGACACCGTGGAGATCAACGAGGCGTTTGCGCCGGTCGTGATGGCGTGGCTCAAGGAGGTCAAGGCCGACCCGGAGAAGGTCAACCCGAACGGCGGCGCGATCGCCCTCGGGCACCCGCTGGGCGCCACCGGCTCAAAGTTGTTCACCACCATGCTCAATGAGCTCGAGCGTATCGGCGGCCGCTATGGGTTGCAGACGATGTGCGAGGGCGGCGGCACGGCCAACGTCACGATCATCGAACGGCTGTAGCGGGCGAGGCGTTGCCCGCCTTACCGCGACATTGAAACGACGCACACGACACGCCGGGGATTGTCAGGTGCGTCGTTTCAGTTTCGGCGATCAGCCTCGATGAACGCCGACGCTGCTTGTAGGTGCTCGATCGCGTCACGCACAATCGACTCGATCAACTCGGCGCACGACGGCAGGTCCTCGAGAATGCCCGCGACCTGTCCGGACGCCAGCACCCCGGCCTCGGTGTTGCCCTCAACGAGCCCGGCTTTCAGCAGCATTGGAGTATTGGCCGCCATCACCACCTGCGACCAGGTCATCTCCTTGCCGCGGCGCATCGCCAGGCCGTCGGTGATCATCGATCGCCAGGTCATCTGCGACATGTGCTTGAATTTTCCGGCATTACGCACCGCGGCGGTGAGTCCCCGCACCGGCGAACCGTTTTCCAGCTTCTCGACCAGCCCGGTGCGCAGCACCCGATGCGGCATGCCGTCGACGCGCTTGGTGACCACCGTGCCGTCCAGGGCTGACTCGAGGTAGCGGCGTTTAACCGCCTCGGGCACAGTCGAATCCGACGTGAGCAGAAACCGGGTGCCCATCGCCACTCCGGCGGCACCGTAGGACAGCGCCGCCGCCAGCCCGCGACCGTCGAAAAATCCGCCCGCCGCGATGACCGGGATTCCGGTGCCTTTCACGGCGTCCAGCACCGACGGCAGCAGCAACGTGGTGGCGACGGGTCCGGTGTGTCCACCGCCTTCGCCGCCCTGCATGATCATCGCGTCGGCACCCCAGCTCGCGACCTTGCGTGCGTGTTTGGCCGCGCCGATCGACGGAATAACCACCACCCCAGCATCTTTCAGCCGGGCGATCAGCTCCTGTTTGGGCGCCAGCGCGAACGACGCCACCTTCACGCCCTCGCGGATCATCAACTCGACCCGATCGCCGGCGTCGGCGGCGTCGGCGCGCATGTTCACGCCAAACGGCTTGTCGGTGGCGGCCTTGACCTTGCCGATCGCCGTCGCCAGTTCGTCCAGCGTCATGGTGGCCGATGCCAGGATGCCGAGCCCGCCAGCGTTGGCCGTGGCCGCCACGAGCCGCGCTCCGGCCACCCAGCCCATCCCGGTTTGCACCACCGGGTGCTCGACGCCGATCAGTTCGGTTAGCGGCGTGCGGAGCTTCATAGCCGTATCTCTCGGTCCCGCAGGGACTTCGGGTCGATCGTCTCGCGGATCAGGACCAGTTCGTCGTCGGTCGGCAGCCGGGTCTCCTCGGCGTCCTCGAGGCCATGGATTTCAAAGGACGTCGCTTCGCGGACCTCCTCCGCCGATACCCCGGGGTGCAGGGTCAGCGCCCGCATTGTCCGGTCCGGCTCGCCGAAGTCGAACACGCCAAGGTTCGACACCACTCGATACGTGTTGGCAAAGCGGAATGCGGGATTGTCGGCGTCGACATTGTCCCAGCCGACTCCGCAGACGATGTCGACCTTGTCGCAGAACACCCGCTTGGAGTGGTTGCCGACCCAATAACTGGTCGCATGGTTGATCGCATTGCCGGGCGCACCACGTACGCCGAACATCTGCCGGGTGGGCTGTTGCAGCGGACCGAACGCCGAGAGGTTCTGATTGCCAAAGCGGTCAACCTGATTGGCGCCCATCACCACGTGCCGTCGTCCCCAGGCCAGGGTCTCGAACACGCGACTAAACGGCATCCATCCCTCGGCGGCACCCGAGGCGCCCAGCGCAGGCGTGTCGGCCAGTAGCTGTGCTTCGCCGTCGGTCAGCAGGATGTCGGGGGAGAACGTCAGCCGGGCCAGGCGGGCGCCGACCGAGGCCATGTTCGCCATCGGGCTGACCATGATTTCACCGGCGTCCCTGAACAACTCGGCGCAGGCGACCGCACACACTTCTGCGCGAGTGCTCACTTGGAGGCCTCCTTTGCGAAAGCACCTACGGCGGCCTGATATTCAGCCTCGCTGCCCGACAGGTAGGTCGCGACGAACTTTTGCCAGCCCTCTTCGGTTGAGGCCGCTTCGGCATAGTGTCGCTGGAACTTCTCGTCGCGACCGTAATCGGGTGCGGCGGTGGTGAAGTGGGCACCGTTGGGTGCTGCTACGACCCCGTCGACCATCATCCGGTTCACCAGCAGTGCCTGCGGCGGCACCGCCTTGATCAGCTCCTGGGTGGATACCACCCGCTCCACCGACAAATAGCGCTGCTCGGCGGCCATCAAGAACAGATCGTCAAAGTACGGGTCGATGCCGGTGTAGGCCGCATTGCCTTGACTGTCACCAAGATTGAGGTGCACAAACGCGGCGTCAAGGCGCAGTGCCGGCATCGCGACCAGCGTCTCGTACCCCCCGCCGGGCGCGGGGTAGGGGCTGGTCACCGTCGCCAGCTCGCCCTCCCAGAAGTCCAGCACCGAGCTGCCCAGCCCGGCGCGAATCGGCAGGAACGGTAGCCGTTGTGCGGCGGCCTGCAGACCGCAGCGCAGCATGCCCTCGTCCATCTCGCGGGCCTCGATCGCCCCTGCGCTGCGGGCTTTGGCGAACCAGGGGTCGTAGAAGGGCGGTGAGTCCAGCGAAACGAAGCCGTAGTAGACGCGCTTGACCTTGCCCGCCGAGCAGAGCAGCCCGAGGTCAGGTCCGCCGTAGGTGACCACCGTGAGGTCTTTGATGTCGGTGCGCAGCAGCGCGCGCACGAACGCCATCGGCTTACGCCGCGAGCCCCAGCCACCGATGCCAATGGTCATGCCGCTGCGCAATTGCGCGACGGCTTCGTCGAGAGTGGTTCTCTTGTCGGTCACTGTGCGCCGTCCTTGCCCTTCTTCGTCCCGGCGAATGCGTCGCGGTGCTCGTCGGCAACCCCGGCGAGGTTGAGTTCGAACGTAAAGCCTTGTTCCATGCGGTAACTCGAGTTGACCCGTTGGACGTCGATCAAGTTCAGTGCCTCCTTGGCCGCGCGGATCACGCGGGTGTCTTTGGCGGCGATGTCGCGGGCCACCCGCAGGGCGGCCTCGTCGAGTTGGTCGCGGGGCACGACCTCGTGCACCGAACCGAAGTGGTGCAGGGTGGCGGCATCCACGGTGGCCGCGGTGAAGAACAACCTCCGCATCATGTGTTGGGGCACCAGTCGTGACAGGTGCGTCGCCGCGCCCAGCGCGCCGCGTTCCACCTCGGGCAGCCCGAAAGTGGCGTCGTCGGAGGCGACAATGACGTCGGAGTTGCCGACCAGGCCGATGCCACCGCCGACGCAGAATCCGTTCACTGCCGTGATCACCGGAACGGCGCATTCGTAGACCGCGCGGAAGGCCGCAAAGCAGCCGCGGTTGGCGTCGATCAGCGCGGTGAAGCCCTCGGTGCGCTGCATCTCCTTGATGTCGACGCCGGCGTTGAATCCGCGGCCTTCGGCGCGCAGGATTACGGCGTTGGTCTCGGGGTTTGCGCCGGCGGCCGTTATCGCGTCGGCGAGGTCGAACCAGCCTTGCGACGGGATGGCGTTGACGGGCGGGTAGTCAACGGTGACCGCGACGATGCCCGGTTCTGTGCTGGTGGACGTGATGGTCAATTGGCACTTCCCTGTAGTCGACTACCTAAGCAAGCACTTGCTTGGTACGCTAGCACAGTGACTCGCGCCGAAGCAGCCGCCGCCATCAATCTGGGATTGGCCGGGCGGGTGGTTTTAGTCACGGGTGGCGTTCGAGGCGTGGGCGCCGGCATCAGCGGGGTTTTCGCCCAGCAGGGCGCGACCGTGATCACCTGCGCCCGCCGTGCCGTTGAGGGGTTGCCTTACGAGTTCCACGCCTGCGACGTTCGCGACGAGGAAGCGGTCAAGGCGCTGATCGACACGATCGCCGAGCGGCATGGACGGCTCGACGTCGTCGTCAACAACGCCGGAGGGTCGCCGTTCGTGCTGACGGCGGAGTCCAGCCCGAAGTTCAACCGCAAGATCATCGAGCTCAATCTCATTGGTGCGCTGTTGGTTTCGCAGTGCGCCAACGAAAAGATGCAGGACCAGCCCGACGGCGGGTCGATTATCAACATCTGCAGTCTCAGCGGCCGGCGGCCGTCCCCGGGCACCGGCGCGTACGGGGCGGCCAAGGCCGGTCTGGAAAGCCTCACTCAGACGCTGGCGGTGGAATGGGGGCCCAAGGTCCGGGTGAACGCCTGCGTGGTCGGCATGGTCGAAACCGAACAGGCCGAGCTGTTCTACGGCGACGCTGACTCGATCGCCGCGATCTCCAAAAACGTGCCACTGGGCCGGCTGGCCAAGCCCGAGGACATCGGTTGGGCCACAGCATTTTTGGCGTCGGGTGCGGCGTCCTACATCAGCGGTGCCTCGTTAGAGGTGCACGGAGGTGGCGAGCCGCCGCACTACCTGGCCACAACGAACGCCAGCGCGATCAAGTAGAGGAGACAGGAAATATGGGTTTGGTCGACGGCCGTGTGGTCATCGTCACGGGAGCGGGCGGCGGTATCGGTCGCGCGCATGCGCTGGCCTTCGCGGCCGAAGGCGCGCGCGTCGTCGTTAACGACATCGGTGTGGGTCTGGACGGATCACCGGCAGGCGGTGGCAGTGCCGCGCAGAGTGTGGTCGACGAGATCGCCGCTGCCGGTGGGGAAGCCGTCGCCAACGGATCCAACATCGCGGACTGGAAGGAAGCGGCCGCCCTGGTCCAAACCGCTGTCGACACCTTCGGCGGTTTGGATGTCCTGGTGAACAATGCCGGCATCGTGCGCGACCGGATGATGGCCAACACCAGCGAGGAAGAGTTCGACGCCGTCATCGCCGTGCACCTCAAGGGCCACTTCGCCACGATGCGCCACGCCGCGTCGTATTGGCGCGGACTGTCCAAAGAGCGCAAAACCGTTGACGCACGGATCATTAACACCAGCTCGGGGGCGGGCCTGCAGGGCAGCGTCGGGCAGGGCAACTACAGTGCCGCCAAGGCCGGCATCGCGGCGATGACGCTGGTCGCCGCCGCCGAGATGGGTCGTTACGGTGTCACGGTCAACGCGATCGCGCCGTCGGCCCGGACCCGCATGACCGAGACCGTCTTCGCGGAGATGATGTCCACGCAGGACGCGGCTTTCGACGCGATGGCGCCGGAAAACGTGTCGCCGCTGGTGGTTTGGCTGGGCAGTGTCGAATCCCGCGATGTCACCGGCAAGGTGTTCGAAGTCGAGGGCGGCAAGATCCGCGTCGCCGAGGGCTGGGCGCATGGGCCGCAGATCGACAAGGGCGGAAGGTGGGATCCCGCCGAGCTGGGGCCCGTCGTCTCCGACCTGTTGGCCAAAACCCGGCCGCCGGTGCCGGTCTACGGTGCGTAGCGGCGAACTAGGCCGGATCGCAGATGACGACCGGGATCACCCGGTCGGTCCAGGATTTGTAGTCGTCGAATGACGGATACATGGCCGCCAACTTCGGCCAGTACTCTTCGCGCTCCGCTTCGGTGGCGTCCCGCGCCTGCAACTGCAGCAGCTCTTCTTTAATCTGCACCGTCACTTTGGGATTGGCCTTGAGGTTTAGAGCAGTGGGCTCACCCGGGGTTCGCCGGTCTTGCGGCCGGTGGTGGTCAGCAGCGCGACCGGAGCCTTCTGGAACGTGCCGCCGAGTTTCCCGTTGCTGCGCTTAGAGATCCAGGTATTGCCCTTGGACATCCACTTGATGAAGAAGCCGACCACAGGTGAATTGAGAGATTTGGGTTTTTCCATGACGTCCTTAGCGCTGAATGAACGGGTGAAACCGAACCTTGATGTGGTGGATTTCTGCTTGCCCGCTTGGACTTTCGGCGGGGATCAGGAATGTCTCGTCAACCCGCGCGGCCAGGCGCCGGGTGCCGAACGCCGCCTTCGTCAGCACCTCGTAGGCGGCATGTACCTCGTCGCCTTTGATGGAAAACTCCGGCGGCGTCGTTTCGGCGAGCAACCGGTACTGGGGTCCGCGATTGAGGCCGCGCCGCAGGTGGTTTCCGGAAAACCCGTTCTTGATCCCCTGCTCGACCCGGGTGCACCCGACCGCGAATGGGACGCCATCACCCTGATGGCTGACAAGGGCGTCGATGTATGCCTGCGCCGCAGCGACGCGGCTCTCCTCCGAAACCGGCTTCGTGACGAGCACCGCTTGCGCTAGATTCGCTCGATGATGGTGCCGGTCGACAGCGCGCCGCCGGCGCACATGGTGATCAATGCGGTGCTCTGATCGGTGCGCTCCAGCTCGTGCAGGGCGGTGGTGATCAACCGGCTCCCGGTGCTGCCCACCGGGTGTCCGAGGGCGATCGCGCCGCCGTTGACGTTCACCTTGCTCATGTCCGGGTTGTGCACCCGCGCCCAGGACAGCACCACCGATGCAAACGCCTCGTTGATCTCGGTGATGTCGATGTCGCCCATCTTCATTCCGGCCTTCTCCAGCACCTTCGCCGTCGACTGAACCGGACCGTCCAAGTGGTAGTAGGGCTCCGCACCGACCAGCGCCTGGCTGATGATTCGGGCCCGCGGCCGCAGGCCCAGCGCCTTGGCCTTGTCCTCGTCCATCCACAAGACCGCTGCCGCGCCGTCGGAGATTTGCGACGACGTACCCGCGGTGTGGATCCCGCCCTCCAGCACGGGCTTGAGCGATGCCAGGCCCTCCAGCGTGGTGTCCCGCAGGCCCTGGTCGCGCGTGACGACATGACGGTCGCTGGTGGGCTGCTTCTGCTCGTCGAGCACGGGTGCCTCGATGCCGCTGATCTCGCGGTCGAACCGCCCTTCGGCCCACGCCTGCTTGGCCTTGCGCTGCGAGTCGAAGCCGAACGCGTCGATGTCTTCGCGGGTGATGCCGCGACGCTTGGCGATCCGCTCGGCGGCGGTGAACTGGTCGGGCAGGTCGATGTCCCACGACGCGGGCCGCAGGATTCCGCGATCGGGGCCGGCGTTGGCGCCCAGCCCAACGCGGCTCATCGCCTCGATCCCGCAGGCGATGCCGACGTCGATGGCACCCGCTGCGATCAGGCCCGCGATCAGACCGTTGGCCTGCTGGCCGCTGCCGCATTGGCAGTCCACGGTCATGGCGCCGACGTGCTCGGGCAGCCCGGCGACTAGCCAGCCGACCCGGGTGATGTTGTTGGACTGCTCGCCGAACTGCGTGACGCAGCCGCCGATGACCTGCTCGACCTCGCCGGCGTCCAAACCGGCCTTCTCCACGACAGCTCTCTGCGTGGCCCCCAGCAACTCGGTGGCATGCAGACCGGACAGCCATCCGTTTCGCTTACCGATGGGGCTACGTGTGGCTTCGACGATGACAGGGTTACCCATTCCGTCAGGCTAGAACACGTTTCATTACTCTGACAAGCGAGGATGGTGACCTGCCTTTTATCTGCGCAGAGGCCGTGTTTTACTGGAACTAGAACACGTTGCAATTGAGGAGCGCATACACAATGGCACCCCCCAACATTCCCTCCGACTTCGACTTCCTTGACCCCGACGTCAACCTCGCCGGGCTGCCCGTCGCGGAGCTCGCCGAGCTGCGCCAGGCGGAGCCCGTTCACTGGGTCGACATCCCGGGTGGCTCGGGTGGCTTCGAGGACGACGGATACTGGCTCGTCACCAAGCATGCCGATGTCAAGGAGGTGTCGCGCCGCAGTGACGTCTTCTCGAGCTGGGAGAACGGCGCCATCCCGACCTGGCCGCCGGAGATGAAGCGCGAGCAGGTCGAACTGCAGCGCAGCGTCATGCTCAACATGGACGCACCGCATCACACCCGGCTGCGCAAGATCATTTCCCGGGGGTTCACACCGCGGGCCATCGGACGGCTGGAGGCCGAACTGGCCCAGCGCGCCGAAAACATCGCCAAGACCGCGGCCTCCGAGGGGACTGGCGACTTCGTCGAACAGGTGTCCTGCGAGCTGCCGCTGCAGGCGATCGCGGGCTTGCTCGGTGTTCCCCAGGAGGACCGCGACAAGCTGTTCCGCTGGTCCAACGAGATGACCGGTGGCACCGACCCCGAGTACGCCACCGTCGATCCCGCGCAGTCGTCGATGGAACTGATCATGTACGCCATGGCCATGGCCATGGCCGACGAGCGGGGGAAGAACCCCACCGACGACATCGTCACGACCTTGATCGAGGCCGACATCGACGGCGAGAAGCTCTCCGACGACGAGTTCGGTTTCTTCGTGGTGATGCTCGCGGTGGCGGGCAACGAGACGACGCGCAACTCGATCACTCACGGCATGATCGCGTTCGCGAACAACCCCGATCAATGGGAGCTCTTCAAGAAGGACCGCCCAGTCACCACGGCCGACGAGATCATCCGGTGGGCCACCCCGGTATCGGCGTTCCAGCGCACCGCCAACGAGGACATCGAGTTGAACGGCGTAGCGATCAAGAAGGGGCAGCGAGCGGTGATGTCCTACCGGTCGGCCAACTTCGACGAAGAGGTCTTCGAAGATCCGCACAGCTTCAACATCCTGCGTGACCCGAATCCCCACGTCGGGTTCGGCGGCACCGGCGCCCACTACTGCATCGGCGCGAACCTGGCCCGGATGACCATTAACCTGATCTTCAATGCGGTCGCCGATCACATGCCGGATATCAAGTCGATCGGCGAGCCCGAGCGGCTACGGTCAGGGTGGCTCAACGGCATCAAGCACTGGCAGGTCGACTACACGGGAAAGAGCGTGGTTAAGTCCTGATGGATTTCGATCTCACTGCGACACAACAAGCTGTCGCGGATGTGGCCACGTCCGTGCTGGAACGAGAGTTGACTTGGGACGCGCTTGTCGGCGGGGGTGTGGCCGCACTCCCGGTGCCCGAGGGCCTCGGCGGCGACGGCGTTGGTCTGCCGGAGGTTGCGACGGTCCTGACCGCAGTGGGCCGACACGGTGCCATCACGCCGGCGCTGGCGACGCTGGGTTTTGGCGTCGTGCCGTTGGTGGATTTGGCTTCCGATGAGCAGCAGGCCCGGTTCCTGGCCGGGGTCGCCAAGGGTGGGGTGCTGACGGCCGCGCTCAACGAACCCGGCACGGCGCTGCCGGACCGGCCCGCCACCACCTTCGCCGATGGACGGCTGTCGGGCACCAAAGTCGGTGTGGCATATGCCGAGCAAGCCGAGTGGATCATCGTCACGGCTGACAACGCGGTTGTCGTGGTATCTCCGAAAGCCGATGGCGTCCGCCTCGTCAAGACGCCGACGTCGAATGGGTCCGACGAATACACGGTGACTTTCGACTGCGTCGCGATCCCCGATTCCGACGTGCTAGCGGGGGCTTCCGCGCACCGGGCCAACCAGCTCGCGCTGGCGGCGATCGGCGCCTACGCCGACGGGCTGGTGGCCGGCGCGCTGCGGTTGACCGCCGACTATGTGGCCAACCGCAAGCAGTTCGGCAAGCCGCTGTCGACTTTCCAGACCGTGGCCGCACAGCTCGCTGAGGTCTATATCGCTTCGCGCACCATTGGTTTGGTGGCCAAGTCGGTGATCTGGCGGCTGTCCGAAGGCCGGGATGCCGACAAGGATCTGGATGTGCTCGGCTACTGGGTGACGTCTCAGGCGCCGCGGGTGACGCAGCTCTGCCACCACCTGCACGGTGGCATGGGGATGGACATCACCTATCCGATGCACCGGTACTACTCGACGATCAAGGACCTGTCCCGGCTGCTGGGAGGGCCTTCTCATCGCCTCGATCTGGTGGGAGCGCAATGTTCATAGATTTGACTCCGGAGCAGCGGCAGTTGCAGACGGAGCTACGTGAGTACTTTCAGAATCTGATTTCGTCCGACGAGGCGAAAGCAATGGAGTCCGACCGCCACAACGACGCTTACCGCGCGGTGATCCGGCGGATGGGCCAGGATGGCAAGCTCGGCGTCGGATGGCCAAAAGAGTTCGGTGGCCACGGGTTCGGGCCGATCGAGCAGTCGATCTTCGTCAACGAGGCACATCGGGCCGATGTGCCATTGCCGGCGGTGACGCTACAGACCGTCGGCCCGACGCTGCAGCGGTTCGGCAGCGAGTTGCAAAAGAAGAAATTCCTGCCGGCGATCCTGGCCGGTGAGGTGCACTTCGCGATCGGCTACACCGAACCGGAGGCGGGCACCGACCTGGCGTCGCTGCGGACCACCGCCGTGCGCCACGGCGACGAGTACATCGTCAACGGTCAAAAGGTCTTCACCACCGGTGCCCACGACGCCGACTACATCTGGCTGGCCTGCCGCACCGACCCGGAAGCCGTTAAGCACAAAGGTATTTCGATCCTGATCGTCGACACCAAGGATCCCGGGTACTCGTGGACGCCGATCATCCTGTCTGACGGGGCCCACCACACCAATGCCACGTACTACAACGACGTGCGGGTGCCCACCGACATGCTGGTCGGCGAGGAGAACGGCGGCTGGCGGCTGATCACCACGCAGCTCAACAACGAGCGGGTGATGCTCGGCCCGGCCGGCCGTACCGCCGGCATCTATGACCGGGTGCACGACTGGGCATCCAAGCCCGGCGCCGACGGCGTCACGCCGCTCGATCACGAGGACGTCAAGCGGGCGCTCGGTGAGATCTATTCGATGTGGCGGGTCAACGAGTTGCTGAACTGGCAGGTTGCCGCCGCCGGCGAGGACATCAACGTCGCCGACGCTGCATCGACGAAAGTCTTTGGCACCGAGAGCATTCAGTACATCGGGCGACTGGCCGAGGAAATCGTCGGCAAGTATGGTAACCCGGCCGAGTCGGACACCGCCGAACTGCTCGAATGGCTGGACTCGCAGACCAAACGCAACCTGGTGATTACCTTCGGCGGAGGCGTGAACGAAGTCATGCGCGAAATGATCGCCGCCGCTGGTCTCAAGGTGCCGAGGGTGCCTCGATGACCGACATCCGCAAGTCGATCGCGGAAATCACTTCCACTGTCGTCGCCAAGCAACGCGATGCCAGGGATCCGGTGAACGAGCCGACGATCAGGACGTGGGTGGAAGCCCTCGGGGACCGTAACCCCATCTACAGGGACGAGGCCGCCGCCCGGGCGGCCGGACATCCGGGACTTGTCGCCCCACCGGCAATGATCCAGGTATGGACCATGTTCGGACTGAGCGGTGAGCGTCCAACCGACGATCCCATGGGTCCGCTGATGGAGCTGTTCGACGGCGCCGGGTACGTGGGCGTGGTGGCCACCAACTGTGAGCAGACTTACCACCGGTATCTGCGGCCCGGCGAGCAGGTCAGCATCGCCTCCGAGATGCGCGACGTTGTCGGCCCGAAGCAGACCGCGCTCGGCGAGGGCTGGTTCATCAACCAGCACATCACCTGGCGTGTCGGTGACGAGGATGTCGCTGAGATGGCATGGCGCATACTGAAATTCAAGCCCCGCGAGTCCGATGCGGGCGGGGACGCTGCCGTGCCTGCAGATCTGGACCCCGACGCGATGATGCGCCCCGCGTTGTCGCGGGACACCGCCTTCTTCTGGGAGGGCGTCGCGGCACACGAGCTGCGTGTCCAGCGGCGACCCGACGGCACCCTGCAGCATCCGCCGGTGCCCGCGGTGTGGCAGGACAAAGAACAACCGACCGACTATCTCGTCGCCAGCGGCAAGGGCACGGTGTACAGCTTCGTCGTGCACCACGCGCCCAAGGTGCCCGGGCGCACCCTGCCCTTCGTCATCGCCTTGGTGGAACTTGACGAAGGCATCCGCATGCTGGGTGAGTTGCGCAACGTCGATCACGCCGACGTGACGATCGGAATGCCGGTTCACGCAACCTATATCGACTTCCCGGCCGGCGACCCCGGACCGGAGTGGACACTGTACGCCTGGGAGCCCGAGGCATGAGCGCACCCGCTATCGCAGTGGGCACGACGCTGCCCGAACTCAAGATCTACGGCGACCCCACCTTCATCATCTCGACGGCCATTGCGACCCGGGACTACCAGGATGTGCACCACGACCGGGACAAGGCGCAGGCCAAGGGATCCAAGGACATCTTCGTCAATATCCTCACCGACACCGGGCTGGTGCAGCGCTTTATCACCGACTGGGCCGGGCCGTCGGCGCTGATCAAGTCGATCGGGCTGCGACTGGGCGTGCCGTGGTATGCCTACGACACGATCACCTTCTCCGGTGAGGTGACCGCCGTGGAGAACGGGTTGATCACGGTGAAAGTGTTCGGCCGCAACAGTCTCGGCGATCACGTCATCGCGACTGCCACGCTCACGATTGGGGACAATTGATGCTGTCGGGTAAGGCGGCGATCGTCGGCATAGGTGCCACCGACTTCTCGAAGAACTCCGGTCGAAGCGAGCTGCGGCTGGCGGCCGAAGCGGTGCGCGCCGCTCTCGACGACGCGGGCCTGAGCCCTGCCGACGTCGACGGACTGACCACCTTCACGATGGACACCAACAACGAGACCGCGGTAGCACGTGCGGCCGGCATCGGTGATCTGAAGTTCTTCGCCCAAACCGGGTATGGCGGTGGTGCCGCGTGTGGAACCATCCTGCACGCAGCGATGGCCGTGGCGACCGGTATTGCCGATGTCGTGGTGGCGTACCGGGCGTTCAACGAACGGTCTGGCATGCGGTTCGGCCAGGTGCAGACGCGTTTGGCGGGAAGTGCTGGCGTGCAAGCCGATTCGACGGCAGCCGACAACTCCTTCTCGTATCCGCACGGGTTGTCGACGCCGGCGGCGCAGGTCGCGATGATCGCTCAGCGTTACATGCACTGGTCCGGTGCGACCAGCCGCGACTTCGGCGCCATCTCGGTGGCCGATCGCAAGCACGCCGCCAAGAATCCCAAGGCGTACTTCTACGAGAAGCCGATAACCATTGAGGAACACCAGAATTCGCGGTGGATCGCGGAGCCGTTACGGTTGCTGGACTCCTGCCAGGAGACCGACGGCGCAGTCGCGATCGTGGTGACTTCGCCTGAGCGGGCGCGCGACCTCAAGCAACGCCCGGCCATCATCGAAGCGGCGTCGCAGGGCTCCAGCCCGGATCAGTACACGATGGTCAGCTACTACCGTCCCGAATTGGGCCTGCCCGAAATGGGTCTGGTGGGTCAGCAGCTGTGGCAGCAGTCGGGTCTGTCGCCGGCCGATATCCAGACCGCGGTGATCTACGACCACTTCACGCCGTTCACCCTTATTCAGTTGGAGGAGTTGGGTTTCTGCGGCAAGGGTGAAGCCAAGGATTTCATCGCCGACGGTGCGGTCGAGGTGGGAGGGCGGCTACCCATCAACACACATGGTGGCCAGCTCGGCGAGGCTTACATCCACGGCATGAACGGCATCGCGGAGGGTGTACGGCAACTGCGGGGCACCTCGGTGAACCCGGTGCCCGACGTCGAGCATGTGCTCGTCACCGCCGGAACCGGCGTACCCACCTCAGGTCTGATCCTCGGCTAGCGCTTCTTCGTCCCGAATGCCCGGCCAGCCGGGCATTCGGGGTTCAACGCACAGCTAACCGGGCACTCGGCGGCTGAAGTGACGTCTCTGGTATGGCATGCGACGCTGCGGCGATGCGCGAGCCATTTGTCGGGACCGAAGCCGTTGCGTCGGGAGTGCTGAGCAAGAGTCAGTTGGAAACGCGCTACCTCCGGGTGTTTCGAGGCGTCTACATCGATCGCGAAACTGATCTCACGGCCGCGGTGCGCGCCAAGGCCGGGTGGTTGTGGACTGGCCGCCGGGGAATTGTGGCGGGGTTCTCGGCAGCCGCGCTACACGGAAGCAAATGGGTCGACGACAGAAGAGCTGTGGAGCTGATTCACTACAACCACCATTGCGCGGCGGGGATACAGCTGCATAGAGACGTCGTCGAGGCGGACGAAATCGATATGATCGGCGGTGTAGCGGTTACATCGCCGACGAGCACAGCGCTGGACCTCGGCTGCTGGTATCCGACGATGACCGCAGTGGCAGGTATTGACGCGTTGGCCGGACCGACAGAAATCAAAGCGGCTGACGTCGAGCTGCTAGCTCTCAGGTATGCGGGACGCCGAGGCATCGCGCGAGCACGCCGGGCCGCGGACCTATTCGATGCCGGGGCACAGTCGCCGAAAGAGTCGTGGCTTCGCGTCGTGCTGATCGAGGCCGGCCTGCCTCGGCCACGGACGCAGATTCAGGTGCTCGACGAGTTCGGCAGTGTCTTCGCGCATTTGGACGTGGGGTGGGAGGACGTCAAAGTCGCCGTCGAGTATGACGGAGATCAGCATCGCAGTGATCGCTCGCAGTACAACTGGGACATTAGGTGGCTAGAAAGGCTGCAACGTCGCGGATGGGTACTCGTCCGCGTGGTCGCTGGTGACCGGCCCGGCGACATCGTTCGCAAGGTTCGCTCCGCGCGTGCTGGCCGAACTCCCCGCTAGCCGGGCGCTCGAACCCTTCGGCCCGGCTGGCCGGGCGCTCGGCGCGAAGGGGGAGACCGCAGGAGGGCTGGCGCGAAGGGGGAGACCGCAGGAGGGCTGGCGCGAAGGGGGAGACCCGAGGAGGGCCGGCCCTAGGCCGGCACCAACTCCACGCCGCTGAGCACCACTGCGTTGTCGCGCGAGGGCGCGAGGGCGCTGGCCAGTAAACGGCCATCTTCCTTCCACACGTTGACTTGCAACGTCTCGCCCGGATACGCGACGCCGGCAAAGCGCGCGCCGTAGGCGGCCACAGCGGTCGCGTCGCCATCCAGCAGCGCGTCGACGATGGCCTTACACGTCATGCCGTAGGTGCACAGGCCGTGCAGGATCGGCTGGGAAAAGCCTGCGGCAGCGGCGAATTCGGGATCCGAGTGCAGTGGATTGCGATCGCCGCACAGCCGGTACAGCAGCGCCTGCTGCGGCAGGATCGGCACGTCGACCTCGAGGTCTGGAGCCCGGTCGGGCGCACCGTCCGACGATGACGGCCCGCGCTCGCCGCCGAATCCGCCCTCACCGCGGGCGAAGATCGACCGCCGCTGCGTCCACAGCACGGTACCGTCCGGCGCGGTCGCGGTCGTCTCGCTACAGATCACCGCGGCCTTGCCCTTGTCCCAGATATCGGTGAACCGGGTGACGGCCGTGGCGGAACCCGACGGCGGTAACGGCCCGGGCACTTCGATCCGCTCACTGGCGTGCAGCACCTTGCCCAGCTCGATGTCGATGCCGGGGAACTGCACCGTCGGCGGCTTGGTCATGTGAAAGGAGGCCGCCACATTGCCGAACGTCGGCAGCACCTGCGGGGTGTCGTCGATCAGGTAACGTAACTCACGCTGATCCATCGGATCTTTCCCGGCGCCCAGCCCAAGGTGGTAGAGCTGGATATCGCTGCTGCTCCAAGAGAACTCGAGGGGTTCAAGCTCAGCGGCCAGCGCCACTTCCACGTCGATCGGCATATCAGTTCCTCTCGCCCTGATCAGCAATGTGCAGTGCGGCGAGGTACCCGAACGTCATCGCCGGTCCAATGGTGCCGCCCGGACCCGGATAGGTGTGCCCCATCACCGGTGCGCTGACATTGCCAGCGGCGTAAAGGCCGTCGATGATGCTGCCGTCGTCCCGCAGCGCGCGGCCGTGGACATCGGTGCGGATACCGCCCTTGGTCCCCAGGTCGCCGGGCACCATCTTGGCGGCGTAATACGGTCCGTGGGTGAGCTCGCCGAGATTCGGATTGGGCTTGTTGGTGGGGTCGCCGTAGTACCTGTCGTAGGCGCTCTCACCGCGGTGGAAGTCCTCGTCGACACCCGAGCGGGCGAAGCCGTTGAACCGCGCCACGGTTGCGGTGAACTCGGCGACCGGCAGGCCGGCCTTGTCGGCCAACTCCTCGAGCGTGTCGGCCCGGATGATGACTCCGGACTCCATCCACTTGCGCGGAACACGTTGTCCGGGCTGCAGTCCCGCGAAGATGTACCGGTCCCGGTACTGCTGGTCGAACACCAGCCACGCGGGAATGTTCTCGCCCGGCCCGGGTCCCTGGCCGTGGTCCCCGCCGTACATGTGATGGCAGGCCTCGACGTAGGGCATCGACTCGTTCATGAATCGCTTGCCGGACATGTTCACGATGATCGACCCCGGCGAGTTGCGCTCCGACAAGGCGAACCACGGCGCGCCGACCAGCGGTACCGTCGGGCCCCACCAGGCGTCTTCCATGACATCCAGTGCGGCGCCCAGTTTTTCACCCGCGATGATGCCGTCGCCGGTATTGGCCTTGGCTCCGACGGTCCACTCGGTGGTGATGGGTGCGCGCTGGTATTTGACCCGCATCTGCTCGTTGTGCTCGAAGCCGCCGGACGCCAGGATTACCCCGCGGCGTGCCCGGATCAGCTGCGGCTCAGCGGATTCCGCCGCGTCCGTGTCGCGGACACAGACCCCGCGCACGACGCCGTCTTCGACATACAGATCAGTGAGCGCGGTGTTCAGCTGGACGGGAACCCCGGCCCGCTGCAACCCGATCCGCAACGGGCCGATCAGGGCCCGGCCCATGCCGACCAGGCTCTTACCGGTTGCCTTCGCCCACATGGTGCGGGCGCCGACCTTCAAGCTGCGCAGCACTCCGCGCGGGTGTCGCTTCAGCATGTTGAGTCGCACGTAGTCTTGCTGCATCACAACCACATTGAGTGGGACTTTGCCGTAGGCGGGCTCTAGCCCGTCCTGGTCTGGACCGAGCTTGCGGGCGTTGAACGGCTTGGGCTCGATCGAGCGCCCCTCCGCGCGGCCGCCGGGCGCTTCGGGGTAGTAGTCGGAGTAGCGCGGCACCCAGCACATCTTCAACGGCGTGTGCTTCAGGACGAACGACAGCATCTCGGGACCGCGCTCGAGGTAGGTGTCGATGCGCTCGGGCTCGACGACCTTGCCGACGATGCCGTGCAGGTAGGTACGGGCAGCCTCGGGGGTGTCGCGCACGCCTTTGCGCTTGAGGACCTCGTTGTTCGGAATCCAGACCCCGCCGCCCGATCGCGCGGTGGAGCCGCCGAAGTGCGGGGCCTTTTCGATGACTACTGTCGAAAGGCCTCGGTGCGCGGCGGCGAGGGCAGCAACCATGCCGGCCCCGCCGCTCCCGACCACGACGACGTCGTACTCCTGCGCTGTCATGTAGAACACGTTATAGAATTGCCCAGGCTGGGCGCTACCGGCCCGGTCAAACGAACGAGGGGACTTCGGCAAATGCTCAGTGTTGCGATCCGCGACGAGCTGGCTGCCGACCTGGCACAGGCCGAGCGGAGCCGCGTGCCGATCGCCCCGCTGACGTCCGCCAACCCGGACATCGACGTCGTCGACGCTTATGAGATCCAGCTGATCAACATCCGCCAGCGGATCGCCGAGGGCGCCCGGATACTGGGTCACAAGGTGGGCCTGTCGAGCAAGGCGATGCAGCAGATGATGGGGGTCGACGAGCCGGATTACGGGCATCTGCTCGACGAGATGCAGGTGTTCGAGGACACCCCGGTCGCGGCGGGCAAATACCTGTACCCGCGGGTGGAGGTCGAAGTTGGCTTCATCTTGTCCGCCGACCTGCCGGGCGCCGGCTGCACCGAAGACGACGTGCTTGCGGCCACCGAAGCCTTGGTGGCCTCGATCGAGTTGATCGACACCAGGATCACCGACTGGAAGATCGCGCTGTGCGACACCATCGCCGACAACGCCTCATCGGCGGGTTTCGTGCTGGGTAAGGCCCGGGTGGCGCCGGGCGACGTCGATGTGAAGACGATCGACGCGGTACTCACGCGCAACGGCGAGGTCATCGCCGAGGGCCGCAGCGACGCCGTACTGGGAAACCCGGTGACCGCGGTGGCCTGGCTGGCCCGCAAGGTCGAGAGTTTCGGGGTACGGCTGCGAAAAGGTGACGTGGTGCTTCCCGGATCGTGCACCCGAGCGATCGACGCCCGGGCCGGTGATGAGTTCGTCGCCGACTTCACGGGGCTGGGTTCGGTCCGTTTGTCGTTCGAATAGGCTCGGATTACTTTTGAATTGGTCAATTTAGAGGCTTCGAAAAGGAGCATCATGCCATCAAAGGCGAGTGTGGCGATTGTCGGGTCGGGAAATATCAGCACCGACTTGCTCTACAAACTGTTGCGGTCCGACTGGCTGGAACCGCGGTGGATGGTGGGCATCGATCCCGAGAGTGAAGGCCTGGCGCGGGCCCGCAAGCTGGGTTTGGAGACCACCCACGAAGGCGTCGACTGGTTGCTGGCTCAGTCCGAGAAACCTGACCTGGTGTTCGAGGCGACGAGCGCCTACGTGCACCGGGACGCGGCGCCCAAGTATGCGGCTGCCGGTATCCGGGCGATTGACCTGACGCCGGCCGCGGTGGGCCCGGCGGTCATTCCGCCGGCGAACCTGCGCGCGCATCTGGACGCGCCGAACGTCAACATGATCACCTGCGGCGGGCAGGCGACGATCCCGATCGTGTACGCGGTCAGTCGCGCGTTGGTCGACCAAGGGGGAGTGCCCTACGCCGAGATCGTGGCCTCGGTGGCGTCGGTGTCTGCCGGCCCGGGCACCCGGGCCAACATCGACGAGTTCACCAAGACCACCAGCAGGGGCGTCGAGACCATCGGTGGGGCCGCACGCGGCAAGGCGATCATCATCCTGAACCCGGCCGATCCGCCGATGATCATGCGCGACACCATCTTCTGTGCCATCCCCGAGGACGCCGACCGCGACGCGATCGCG
Source organism: uncultured Actinomycetota bacterium (assembly GCA_963712615.1). Taxonomy (GTDB): domain Bacteria; phylum Actinomycetota; class Actinomycetes; order Mycobacteriales; family Mycobacteriaceae; genus Mycobacterium. The sequence goes on along the minus strand of CAVQIO010000002.1, from coordinate 3,042,713 downwards.
AAATCCATCTACGACGTGGTGGCCGAGGTGCAGACCTACGTCCCCGGATACCGGCTGCTCAACGAGCCGCAGTTCGACGAACCGTCGATGCACTCCGGCGGCCAGGCGCTGGTCACCACGTTCGTCGAGGTCGAGGGGGCCGGCGATTACCTGCCGCCGTACGCGGGCAATCTGGACATCATGACGGCGGCGGCCACCAAGGTCGGCGAGGAGATCGCGAAGGAGACGCTAGCGGTCACGGGCGGTGCGCGATGACGACCGACATTTTCTTCAACCCGGTCTGGGACGTCCGCATGACGGACACGTCGCTGCGCGACGGCTCACACCACAAACGCCACCAATTCACCTCCGACGAGGTCGGTTCGATCGTCGCGGCGCTGGATGCGGCCGGCGTGCCGGTGATCGAGGTGACCCACGGCGACGGCCTGGGTGGCTCGTCGTTCAACTACGGCTTCTCCAAAACCCCCGAGCAGGAGCTGATCAAACTCGCGGCCGAGACGGCAAAAGAAGCCAAGATCGCGTTTCTGATGCTGCCCGGGGTCGGGACTAAAGAGGACATCAAAGAGGCACAGGACAATGGCGGGTCGATCTGCCGGATCGCCACGCATTGCACCGAGGCCGACGTCTCGATCCAGCACTTCGGTCTGGCCCGCGAGCTGGGCCTGGAAACCGTCGGGTTTTTGATGATGGCGCACACCATTCCGCCGGAGAAACTGGCCGCCCAGGCCCGCATCATGGCCGACGCCGGCTGCCAGTGCGTGTACGTCGTCGACTCCGCGGGCGCCCTGGTGCTCGACGGCGTGGCCGACCGCGTCTCGGCCCTGATCGCCGAACTCGGCGACGACGCCCAGGTCGGCTTCCACGGGCACGAGAACCTCGGACTCGGGGTGGCCAACTCGGTCGAGGCGGTGCGCGCGGGTGCCAAGCAGATCGACGGCAGCGTGCGCCGGTTCGGTGCGGCCGCGGGTAACGCGCCGGTCGAGGCCCTGATCGGGGTGTTCGACAAGATCGGCGTCAAAACGGGCATCGATTTCTTCGATATCGCCGATGCCGCCGAGGACGTGGTGCGCCCGGCCATGCCCGCCGAATGCATACTCGACCGCAACGCGCTGATCATGGGGTACTCCGGGGTTTACTCGAGCTTCCTCAAGCACGCCGTGCGTCAGGGCGAGCGCTATGGCGTGCCGGCACACGAGCTGTTGCACCGGGCTGGCCAGCGCAAACTGATCGGCGGCCAGGAAGACCAGCTCATCGACATCGCGCTGGAGATCAAGCGCGAGCGGGACAGCGGTGCCGCGGTAACGCCCTGACCCCGCTGCTGTAACGCACCGGCTTCGCTTTGCTGGGGCACAGCGCGGGCACAGCCGACGTGGGTAACCTGACCCGCATGAGCACATCCAACACACGCGCCCGCCGTGGACGCGGGCTGTACGGCCTGCTCGCCGGTGGGCTACTCACTGCAACCGCCGCGACGATGATCGCGCTGCCCTTGGCGGGGATCGCCAACGCGGATCCGTGCAATCAGACCGTGGGTCAATCCATCGACTCGTACCTACAGCGGCATCCCGACGTCAAGGCGTCGCTGTCCGCCAAGTCTCAGGCGGAGGGCGGCGGCCCCAACGTCATGGACTACCTGAGTCGGCATCCGGATGTCCGGCAGCACCTGATCGACCTGTCCCAGCAGTGCACCTCCTAGCGAGCGGGCCTCGTTAGCAAACGGCAGCGGCGACGCGCGGGAATGTTCGCCATTGACGAAAAAGTAGAACACGTTCTAGCGTCTAGGCGTGTTCTCTGATCCCCTTGCCTCCGCGATCGCCGAGGCCGAGCAGTTGGTCGCCGCCGCTCCCTTCATCGAGACCGAAGCCGATCTGCTCGAAGGACTGCAGTATCTGGCCGGTGGTATCTCGGCCTGCATCCATATGGCCGTCGACTACGACCGTGACCATCCCTTCCTGCAGTCGGGCACCGGGCCGTTCACCAAGATGGGCCTGGACAACCCCGACACCCTGTACTTCGGCACCCGATTGCACGCCAACCACGACTACGTCGTCACCGGTAGGCGTGGCACCACCACCGACTTGAGCTTCCAGCTGCTCGGCGGCGAGTACACCGACGACTTCGTGCCGGTCAGCCAGGCCGCGTTCGACGACCGTGAACTCGAGATCGCCGCGGACGGCAGCTTCGAGTGGCGGGTGCGCCCGACGAGCAACGGTCAGCTGGTGATGCGCGAGGTGTACGGTGACTGGTCCGCGCAGCGCGGCACGCTGGCGATCTCCCGGCTGGACACCTCCGGCACCGCGCCGCCGCCGCTGACCCGCCAGACCATCGAAAGGCGTTATGCCACAGCGGGAAAGCAGCTTGTGCAGCGAATCAAGACCTGGCTGCAGTTCCCGCAATGGTTCTACGACAATCTCCCGGTCAACACCATGGTGGCACCGCGGCTGACTCCGGGCGGGCTGTCGACCCAGTACTCGTCGGTCGGGCACTGGGATCTGCGGCCCGATCAGGCGCTGGTGATCACGATCCCGGTGTCGGATGCGCCTTACCTCGGCTTCCAGCTCGGCAGCCTATGGTACATCTCGCTGGACTACATCAACCACCAGACCTCGCTGAACAACACTCAGGCCCAAGCGGATCCGGACGGCAAGGTCCGCATCGTCGTCGCCGACGGGAATCCGGGGGTCACCAACTGGGTCGAGACGCTCGGCCATCGCCGTGGCTATCTGCAGTTCCGGTGGCAACGGGTGTCGCGTGAGCTCACCGACGCCGACGGTCCGACCGTCGAACTCGTCGACCTCGACGCGGTGGCGAGCAAGTTGCCCTATTTCGAGCAGAACAAAATTTCCGAGGACGACTGGCGAGGGCGAATTGCACTGCGCCACCAACAAATTCAGGCGAGGATGCTGGGATGACGAAGTTGCTTGACGGCAAGGTTGTGGTGATCAGTGGTGTTGGCCCGGGTCTGGGCACGACGCTGGCACATCGATGCACCCGGGAGGGTGCCGATCTGGTGTTGGCAGCTCGCACCCCGGAGCGCCTGGACGACGTCGCCAAGCAGATCGCCGACATCGGAGGTCGCGCCACGACAGTGCGTACCGACATCACCGACGACGACCAGGTGAACAACCTCGTCGCGCAGACGTTGGAGGCCTACGGCAGGGTCGATGTGCTGATCAACAATGCCTTCCGGGTTCCATCGTTGAAGCCGTTCTCGGGCACTAGCTTTCAACACATTCGCGACGCCATCGAACTCAGCGCGCTGGGCGCACTGCGGCTGATCCAGGGCTTCACGCCGGCGCTGGCCGAGTCGAAGGGCTCGGTCGTCAACGTCAACTCCATGGTGATTCGGCACTCTCAGGCCAAATACGGCGCGTACAAGATGGCCAAGTCCGCGCTGCTCGCGATGTCGCATTCGCTGGCCACGGAACTGGGTGAGCAGGGAATCCGAGTCAATTCCGTTGCACCCGGTTACATCTGGGGCGAGACGCTGCAGGGCTACTTCAACCATCAGGCGGGCAAGTACGGCACCAGCGCCGACGAGATCTATGCGGCGACCGCGGCCGACTCCGACCTCAAGCGGCTGCCCACCGAGGACGAGGTGGCATCGGCCATTCTGTTCATGGCCAGTGACCTGTCCAGCGGAATCACCGGGCAGACCCTGGACGTCAACTGCGGGGAGTACCACACCTAATGACCGTCACCGACGATGCAGAACGCAGCGATGAGGAGGAGGTGGCGCATCCGTGACAGAGCGCACCGACGTCGGCACCGTCGAGGATCTACTCGCGTCAGCGACCAAGCTGGTCAGGCTCGACGATTTCGGCGCCGACGACGACAACTACCGCGAAGCGCTGGGCGTACTACTGGACTCCTACCAGCGTGACGCGGGCCTAACCGCGTTGGGCAGCAAGATGAATCGGTTCTTCCTGCGCGGCGCGCTGGTAGCCCGGTTGTTCTCCGAGTCCGCGTGGAAGCAGTATCCGCAGCACGCCGATGTCGCCATCGAGCGGCCGATCTTCGTCACCGGGTTGCCGCGCACCGGAACCACGATCTTGCACCGGCTGCTGGGCGCCGACCCGGTACGCCAGGGCCTGCACTTGTGGCTGGCCGAGTTCCCGCAGCCGCGCCCGCCCCGCGATACCTGGGAATCCAACCCGTGGTACAGCACGCTGGACGCGCAGTTCACCCAGCATCACCAAGAGAACCCGGAGTACACCGGCCTGCACTTCATGGCCGCCTACGAGCTGGAGGAGTGCTGGCAGCTGCTACGCCAGTCGCTGCATTCGGTGTCCTACGAAACGCTGTCGCACCTACCCACCTACTCACAGTGGCTGTCGCGACAGGACTGGACACCGTCATATCGCCGGCACCGCAAGAATCTTCAGTTGATCGGTCTCAACGACGCCGAAAAGCGTTGGGTGCTCAAGAATCCCAGCCATCTGTTTGCGCTGGATGCGCTGATGGAGACCTATCCAGATGCGCTGGTGATACAGACCCACCGGCCGGTGGAGACGATCCTGGGCTCGATGTGCTCGTTGGCTCAGCACACCGCCGAGGGATGGTCCACGACCTTTGCCGGCGCCCAGATCGGTGCTGACGCAATGGAAACCTGGTCGCGCGGGCTGGAGCGGTTCAACACCGTACGCGCCAAGCACAATCCGGCCCAGTTCTGCGACGTCGACTACCACGATTTGATCGCCGATCCGCTCGAGACGGTCGCCAACGTGTACCGCCACTACGGCCTGGCGCTGACCGACGAGGCTCGAAAGGCCATGGAGGACAGCCACGCCGAGAGTCAGACCGGCGCCCGGGCACCGAAGCACAAGTACTCACTGGCCGATTACGGGCTCACCGCCGAAGAGGTCAAGGAGCGCTTCGCGGGGCTGTAAACCTAGTCCTCGACCGGACGCTCGAGGTAGCCTTCGGCGACCGCATGTTCGATGCTGTCACTCAGCCTCGGGCAGGACCTGGTCCGTGCCGTGTCACCGCCGGACTCACGCACTTCGGCGAAGTGGGCACACCGCTGCGACGCCCCCGCATTCCATTGCACCGCAGTATGTCCCGGCCCCAGTCTCCGGACGTTCACCGTGACATGGCACAAGCGGCAATCCACCGGCTGCAGTCCCGACGAGAGGTAACGTTCCCGGTCGGCGCGACTGGCCTCACGGACGGCGGCCGCGCGTTGCGGGTCATTGGCGAAATCTCTTGACTTCGACCAGGATCCAGACCCCCCGTTGCGGGCGGGCTTGTCCTCGTGGTCGTGGCCATCACCATGCAGCAGCAGCATCGACCGGGCGAGCTGGTCGACGTCGGGAACCGCCGACTGATCATCAGACATGGCGTCAGTGTTGTTCGGCTGGAACTTCTTCGGCCGCAGGGGCTTCGGCATCCTGTGCCTTCAGGTTCTGTTCGACCTCGGTGTTCCAGTACTCGTTGGCGCGGGTGGTGTCCACCTCGATCTCGAAGCGTTCCACCATCTCCGGCTCTACGTCGGCGGCATCGACGTAGAACTGCTGATACCAGCGGCGCAGCTGATAGACGGCACCGTCCTCCTCGACCAGCAGCGGGTTGTCGATCCTGGTCTTGTGCTTCCAGATCTCGACGTCCTGCAGAAAGCCCTTGCTGACCCCTTCGGTGAAGACTCGGGACAGCTTCTCGGTCATCTTTTCGTCCATGCCCTTGGGCTTTTCGACGATGACGCCCCACTGCAGGAGGAACGAGTTCTGGGTCACCGGGTAATGGCAGTTGATCAGGATCGACTCGGCCTTGAAGCCGCCGTAGCTGTTATGCAGCCAGTTGATCATGAACGACGGCCCGAAGTAGGACGCCTCGGAATCCAGGTGTGCTTCGCCGTAGGACGTTCCCAGGTCGTTGACGTCGGGCCGGCCCACGTTGTGCAGGTACTGCGAGGCAACGTGGCCCTCGAAGACGTTCTTGAAGTACGTCGGCAACCCGAAATGGATGTAGAAGAAGTGCGCCATATCGGTGACGTTGTCGATGATGTCGCGGCAGTTGGAGCCCTCGATGAGGATGCTGTTCCACCGCCACTCGGTCCACTCGTCGCTGGCGACTTCGGGGATGTCAGGGATCTGGACCGCGGGGTCCGGGGGATTGCCCTCGTGGTCGTGCCAGACGAACAGCAGGCCGCCGCGCACGTCCGTCGTCCAGGCGCGGGTGCGAGCCGTCTTCGGCGTGCGCTTGGCGTACGGCACCAGCTTGCACCGGCCGTCACCACCCCAGCGCCAGTCGTGGAACGGGCAGGCGACCTCGTCGCCCTTGATGGTGCCCTCGGACAGGTCGCCGCCCATGTGCCGGCAGTACCCGTCGAGCACCTTCAGGTCGCCGTTCGAATCGGCGAAAACCACCAGCTTGGTGCCGAACGCCTGAACCGAGTGCGGGTTGCCGTCCCGGAAGTCCTGCGCGACGCCCAGGCAGTGCCAGCCCCGGGCGTACCTGGTCGGTAAGGCGCCGGGATCGATTTCCCGGATGCCGACCGTTTTGGTGTCGGTACTCACCTGTCACCTCCAACTTCTAGCCCTCTAACTAGAACACGTTACAGTTTTTTGACACCTGCGCGCAACGACAGCGGGTCTAACCACGGGATATTCCTGCTGGGGTATATGTAGACGATGCCACTGTTCGCTTTCGAGGGTCGAGCGCCGCGGATCGATCCGACAGCTTTCGTGGCGCCGACCGCGACCCTGATCGGCGACGTCACGGTCGAGGCTGGGGCGTCCGTGTGGTTCAACGCCGTACTACGCGGCGACTATGGGCCGATCGTCGTGCGGGAAGGCGCCAATGTGCAGGACGGATCGGTGTTGCACGCGCCGCCGGGGATCCCCGTCGATATCGGACCCGGTGCGACGGTGGCGCATATGTGCGTCATTCACGGGGTTCACGTCGGTTCTGAGGCGCTGATCGCCAACCACGCCACTGTTCTCGACGGGGCGGTAATCGGTGCGCGCAGCTTGGTCGCGGCCCATTCACTGGTGACGGCCGGCACGCAGATTCCGGCCGGGGTGCTCGTCGTCGGGTCGCCGGCTCAGATCAAGGGCCCGATCGCGGGGACCGGCGCCGAGATGTGGATCAACCTCAACCCGCAGGCCTACCGCGAACTGGCGCAGCGCCATCTTGCCGGGCTGGAGCCGATCTAGACCTTCCGGGTGTTGGCGGCCGCGCGGTCCATCTCCCAATACGCGCGCAGCGCGACCAATTTGCCCTCGTCGTTGGCCTTGTAGGTGAACACGCCCTCGGCGGTGGTGAGGTAGTCGCCGGTCGTGATCAGGATGTGCCCGACGTTGGCTTCCTCGTTGCCGCACTGATAGGTATCGCGGAAGACGAACTCGATCTTGGCGGTCGGGGCGATGGCCTGGTCCCAGAACGCCGAGATCGCGTCGCGGCCCAGGTGTCCCTTGCCTTCGGGGTCGAACGCCGACGGTCCGATGGGGTCCTCGACGATGGCGTCGTCGGTGAACACCGCCAGCCAGGCTTCTTTGTCCCTGGCGATCACCGCCTCGCGCGAGCGGCGGCCGGCCTCGTGAGCCGGGTGCTCAGTCTTCTCGGCGTGAGTCACGCGTCTACTTTCTCGGGCTTGTCGGCCCCGACCACCCACATGGAGTAGTACTGCGAACCACCACCGTAGGCATGTCCCAACGCTTTTCGGGCGCCGGGAACCTGGTGGTCCCCGCCCTTGTTCATCACCTGGATGGCCGACTCGGCGAAGCGGATCAGGCCCGAGGCGCCGATCGGGTTGGACGACAACACGCCGCCGGACGGGTTCACCGGGAGCTTTCCGCCGATTGCCGTCTCGCCGGCTTCGGTGAGCTTCCAGCCCTCACCTTCGGCGGCAAACCCGAGGTTCTCCAACCACATTGGCTCGAACCACGAGAACGGCACGTAAATCTCCGCGACGTCGATCTCGTCGATGGGACTGGTGATGCCGGCCCCCTTCCACAGCGCGGCGGCCGCGTCGCGCCCGGCCTGCGGACTGACCTGGTCACGGCCCGAGAACTGCAGCGGCTCGGTGCGCAGCGCGGTCGCGTGAATCCAGGCCACCGGGTGCCCTTGCGCCAGACGGGCTTCGGCGCTCTCCTCGTTGCCGATCACTACCGCGGCTGCACCATCGGAGGATGGGCACGTCTCGTCGTAGCGAATCGGGTCCCACAGCATGGGGGATTCCATCACCTTTTCGACGGTGATGTCAGCCTGCTGCAGGTGCGCCAGTGGGTTGCGGGCCCCGTTGAGCCGGTCCTTGGTCGCGACGATGGCGCCGATGTTCAGCGGCGCGCCGGAGCGGCGGATGTAGGACCGAACGTGCGGGGCGAAATACCCGCCCGCGCCCGCGCCCACCGGCTTGATGAACGGGATCGGAATCGACAACGCCCACATGGCATTTGATTCCGACTGCTTTTCCCAGGCCATCGCCAGCACGCGCCGGTACTTCCCGGACTGCACCAGGCTGGCGGCCACCACCGCGGTGGACCCGCCGACCGAGCCCGCGGTGTGTACCCGGATGAGCGGTTTACCGGTGGCGCCCATGGCATCGGCCATGAACAGCTCCGGCATCATGACGCCCTCGAAGAAGTCCGGCGCCTTGCCGACCACGACCGCGTCGATGTCGTCGAAGGTGCTACCGGAGTCGGCCAGCGCGCGGTCGATTGACTCGCGAACCAGGCCGTTCATTGAAACGTCTTTGCGCTTCGCCACATACTTGGTCTGCCCGGTACCTAGTACCGCCGCGAGGTGCGCTCCTGCACCGGCCATCAGTTCTTCCCTTCCATGACCGCGACCAGGTTCTGTTGCAGCGCAGGCCCGCTGGTGGCGTGTGCCAGCACCCGCTTGGCCGAGCCGCTCCAGATATGTTGTGCTGCAAAGCCGATGCGCTCCAGACCGGCGACGAACATGGGGTTGGCTGACAACGCACCGCCAGACGGATTGACTTTCGTCGCCCCTGGTAGCCCGATGGCTTCCGCGAGGATCAGGTGCTGATGGGTGAAGGGCGCATGAATCTCGGCGACATCGACAGAGCTGTCACCGCCGGTGGCCGCCTTCGCCGAAGCTGCCGTCGATGGCGACTCGGCGAGGTTGCGCGCACCGAGCACGGGGGTTTCGATGCGGTGCTCGATTCCGGTGATCCAGGCCGGGTTTTCGCGTATCTCGTGGGCGCGGCCGTCGGCCGCGAGCACGATCGCTGCCGCACCATCGGTGATCGGCGCGATGTCGTGACGCCGCAACGGGTCGTTGAAGAACGGCCGGGCCAGCAGTTCGTCGATGCTCTTGGCCGGCTTCTCGGAGTCGGTGCGCTCGGCCTGTGCGAACGATTCGAGGGCGACTTGGGCCATCTGCTCGTGCGTCCATTTGCCGGAGTCCAGACCGATGCGGGCCTGCAGCCCTGCGATCGACACCGAGTCCGGCCACAGCGGCGCGACGGTGTAGGGGTCGGTCTGCCGCGACAGGATCTGACGCAGGATTCCGGCCGAGGACTTGCCGAATCCGTACACCAGCGCGGTGTCGACCTCGCCGGTCAAAATCTTGATGTAGGCCTCGTAGAGGGCCCAGGCCGCGTCCATCTCGACATGCGACTCGTTGATCGGCGGAACGGCGCCAATCGAGTCGATGGCCGAGATGAATGAAAAGGCCCGTCCGGCAAGGTAATCAGACGATCCCGAACACCAGAAGCCGATGTCGGTCCGGGTGATGCCCAGCTCTTCGTACAGCTGGGCAAAGCACGGTATCAACATCTCGACGCCGTTGGTGGTGCCGTCGGTGCGGCGGACATGCGGGGCGTGGGCAAAGCCGACCACCGCAACATTGCGTTCGCTCATGTGCAGGTAAACCCTTTACAGGTGGTGCTTGTAGGTGTCGTACTCGGCGTCCGGCTCACCGGTAGGCCGGAAGTACTCGATGTTGTCGATGCCAAAACCCCACTCTTCGCGGGGCCTCCAAATGGCTTCCACCCGCATGCCCATCCGCACCTCGTGCGCGTCGATGTCGGCGACGAGATGCAGGAACGGGATGTCGGCCCCGTCGAGCAGTACATATGCGGCCACATACGGCGGCTTGATGCGCTGTCCCTGGAACGGAATGTTGATGATCGCGAACGTCGTCACGGTGCCCTTGTCGGGCAGCTCGAGGAACTCGGTGGTGGGCTGGCCGGTGGCCGGGTCCGCACCATGCGGCGGGAAATAGACCTTGCCGTTCTCGCCGGTCTTCGCGCCCAGCAGCTTGCCTTCGGCAATGGCGCGCAGGTAGGCGCTTTCCTCGTGTGAGGCGGTGTGCTGAATGGTCAGCGAGATCGGCGTGACGATCATGGTCACCGGATCCTGGTCGCTGGCGGGTCCCTCGGGCTCGGAGTCCTCGCCGAGCGCGAAGTACGCGATATCGGTGATGGCGCCCCCCGTTTCGTCGGCCCAGTGCACATGCACTCGTGTGCCGGAGCGGATCGCCTCGGGCGTGCCGGCGTCGACCGCGTGGATCAAGGGGGTGTCGGCGCCGTCCAGGGTGATCAGTGCCCAGGCGAACGGCCGGTCCAGCGGCTGGCCCTCCAGCGGCTCGGGCTGCCAGGTCCAGGAGACCACGGTGCCCACGGCCGATACCGGTACCATTTCGCCCAGCGGTTCGTAGGTGACGGGGTCGTATTCCGCCGGTGGCACATGCACTCGGCCATCCGATCCGCGCACCCCGAGGACTCGGTGTTCACCCAGTGCGGTGAAGAACTTGCCCAGCGTGGAACCAACTGAACGGGTGTAGTCGAAGGACAGAGTTAACGGCGCGGAGAGGGGCGGCTCGGAGTGATCGATCGTGGTCGGGCCGCTCGAAGTGGCTGTCACGCCTTCGAGTAGAACAGGTTCTAAGAACCGTTTCAACATTGGGTCGTGGTCGGGTCCGTTCTGGCCGGAAAAGGCAGAGAAATGAAGCTCGGTTTGCAGCTGGGATATTGGGGCGCTCACCCGCCGGAGAATGCCGGAGAACTCGTCGCCGAGGCGGAGGCCGCCGGATTCGACGCCGTGTTCACCGCCGAGGCGTGGGGTTCCGACGCCTACACGCCGCTGGCCTGGTGGGGCTCGTCGACGCAGCGGGTGCGGCTGGGCACTTCAGTGGTTCAGCTCTCGGCGCGCACGCCGACAGCGTGTGCGATGGCCGCGCTGACTCTTGATCACCTCAGCGGTGGCCGGCACATTCTCGGGCTCGGGGTGTCCGGACCGCAGGTCGTGGAGGGCTGGTACGGCCAGCCGTTCCCCAAGCCGCTGGCCCGAACCCGGGAATACATCGACATCCTCCGGCAGGTGTGGGCCCGCGAAAAGCCGGTGACCAGCGACGGTCCCCACTACCCGCTGCCATTGACGGAGGGAGCCGGGCGACCGGTGACCGGTCTGGGGAAGCCGCTCAAGCCCATCACCCATCCGCTGCGGGCCGACATCCCGATCATGCTGGGCGCCGAGGGGCCGAAGAACATCGCGCTGGCCGCCGAGATCTGCGACGGCTGGCTGCCCATCTTCTACACGCCGCGGATGGCCGATATGTACAACGAATGGCTTGACGAGGGGTTCGCCCGGCCCGGCGCCCGCCGCAGCCGCGAGGGCTTCGAGATCTGCGCGACCGCGCAGGTCGTGGTCACCGAGGACCGGGCGGCCGCGCATGCCGCGATCAAGCCCCATCTGGCGCTGTACATGGGCGGCATGGGCGCCGAAGACACCAATTTCCATGCCGACGTCTACCGCCGGATGGGCTACGCGCAGGTGGTCGAGGACGTCACCCAACTGTTCCGCAGCAACCAGAAGGACAAGGCCGCCGAGATCATCCCGGACGAACTCGTCGACGACGCCATGATTGTCGGCGACATTGACTACGTCCGTAAGCAGATCGCGGCGTGGGAAGCCGTCGGCGTCACGATGATGGTGGTATCGGGTCGCACCCCACAGCAGGTCCGGGACCTCGCCGCGCTGATCTAGGCCGGGGCTTGCCCCGTCGATAGAACGCGTTCTAGATTGGCCGGATGACAGCCTCGCAGCACACCATCGCCGGCAGGGTGATCACGATGCCGGTGCAGATTCGCAAGGCAAGTCAGCACATGGCGATGTTCTCGGTGGACGCCGACGCCGCCCAGCACCTGATCGGCTACAGCGGTCTGCAGGTCTGCCGTTACCTGCCCGGGCGCGCGATCGCGGTCCTGATGCTGATGCACTACATCGACGGCGACCTGGGCCAGTATTACGAGTTCGGCACCAGCGTCATGGTCAACCCGCCCGGGTCGAATGCGACCGGCCCGCGTGCTCTGCAATCCGCCGGCGCTTTCATCCACCACCTGCCCGTCGACCAGCCGTTCACGCTGGAGGCGGGAACGAAGATCTGGGGCTACCCGAAAGTCATGGCGGACTTCACCATTCGAGAGGGCCGATCGTTCGGGTTCGACTGCGTGATAGACGGGCAACTGGTGATCGGCATGGAATTTCGTCCTGGTCTACCGATTCGGCTGACCCCACGCCAGCAGGCCCAGCGCAGCTACTCGCACCGTGACGGGATTACCCGCGATACCGCCTTCGAGCACACGCTGGACGGTGTGCGAACCCGGTTTGGCGGTGTGCGTGTCCGGCTGGGCGATCATCCCTACGCGAAAGAATTAGCGTCGCTCGGTCTTCCGAAGCGCGCGATGTTGTCCAGCTCTGCTGACCAGGTCCAAATGACATTCGGCGACGCCCAGGAGATCTCATGACGGTGACTTCAGCGACCAGACCCTCTGTGGATCTGACCGACGGCGCTTTTTACGCCGGCGACTCCCGACCCGTCTACCGCTGGATGCGGGAAAACGAGCCGGTCTTTCGGGATCGCAACGGGCTGGCCGCCGCGTCGACGTATCAGGCCGTGATCGACGCCGAGCGCAATCCCGAGATGTTCTCCAACGCCGGCGGCATCCGTCCCGACCAACCGGGCGTCGAGATGATGATCGAGATGGACGATCCGCAACATCTGTTGCGCCGCAAGCTCGTTAACTACGGCTTTACCCGCAAGCGGGTGAAGAACCTCGAGGCCTCGATTACCTCGCTGTGCGACACGCTGATCGACGCGGTGTGCGAACGCGGCGAGTGTGACTTCGTCTGGGACCTGGCCGCGCCCCTGCCGATGGCGGTCATCGGGGACATGCTTGGCGTGCGTCCCGAGGAACGCGCGATGTTCCTCAAGTGGTCCGACGATCTGGTCAGTTCTTTGAGCAGCGCCGCGGCCGAGGCGGACGTCCAGGTCACGATGGAGGCCTTCGCCACCTACAGCCAATACATGATGGGCATGATCGAGGCCCGCAAGAACGAGCCGACCGACGACTTGGTCAGCGTTCTGGTACATGCGGAGGTCGAAGGGGCGCGGCTGGAGGACCACCAGATCGTCACCGAGGTACTACTGCTGCTGATCGGCGGCGACGAGACCACGCGGCACACCCTGTCGGGCGGAACCAGGCAACTGCTGCAGCACCCCGATCAGCACAAGCGGCTGGCGGGCGATCTGGGACTGCTGCCCAACGCGATCGAAGAGATGCTGCGCTGGACCGCGCCGGTGAAGAACATGGCCCGCACGATCACCGCTGACACTGAGTTCCACGGCACCCCGCTGCACAAAAACGAGAAGATCATCCTGCTGTTCGAATCGGCGAACTTCGACGAGAAGGTCTTCGAAGAGCCGGAGAGCTTCAACATCGAGCGCTACCCGAACACCCACCTCGCGTTCGGCTTCGGCACGCACTTCTGCCTCGGCAACCAGCTCGCCCGTTTGGAGCTGTCGATCATGCAGACGCGCCTGTTGCAACGCCTGCCTGACATGCGGCTGGCCTCGGACGCCGCGCTGCCGCTGCGGCCGGCGAACTTCGTGTCCGGTCTGGAGAAGATGCCGGTGGCCTTCACGCCCACCAAACCGCTGGCGTAGCCCTTTGCGCCGAACGTGAACCCGCTGCGAAAAGTCGATTGAAAACCCGCAGTCACCTCACGCTCGGCGTGCCCATGCCGCGGCCAGCCTACGCAGGATGCCACCCGGCACATCTTCGACCGTGACGCGCACGATGATCCAACCGAGCTCATTGAGCGCTTCGAAACGGGCGATGTCTCGATTGAATTGTCTGCGATCCGTCCGATGGTGATCGCCTTCGTATTCGACGCCGACTTTGATGTTCTCCCAGCCCATGTCGAGCACGGCTACGAGATCGCCGTATACGCCATAGACCGGTATTTGCGTTTGGGGTCGTGGGTAACCAGCCCCGACAAGAAGGAGTCGCAGCCACGTTTCGCGTGGGGATTCTGCTCCGGGGTCCACTAGTTGCAGTGTATTTCGTGCGCGTCTGATATAGCGATGTCCTCTGTAGCGTTCCGCCACCGCCTCAGCGTCGGCGACATCAAGCCTGGTGGCCCGCGCCAACGCGTCTATTGCTGCGACCGCCTTGCCAACCGGGTTGCGGCAAGCGAGGTCGAAAGCGGTGCGTGCCGGTGTTGTCGTGCGCATAGCACCCATCAGCTGGATCTCGTCGCCGGCAATTCGATCCGACCACGTCTGAATCCCGGTCGGCGGACGGCGGTGTTCGTAGAGCAACTGGGCCGGCGCACGGCTGTTGACCCACTTCGCACCATAAAGTGCTGATGCGGAGTAGCCCGCAATCACGCCGCGGCGCCTTGACCATAGCCATGCGGCGTGAGCGCGCGTCTGGGCGCTGAGGTCCATGCCGGTGGGAACGTAGACGTCGGGATGGATCGCGATGCACCGGCTCCGCAGTCGGTAGGCACTGAGTGCGCCTGACTTGATCGCCTCACTGCCGATGAATGGATGTTCCACGTGAGGCAGTGTGGCGCGGCGGTCTGACAGCCACGTCGAGCGTGAAGCTACTGCGAAAAAAGGAGCGAAAACTCGCAGTAAGTTCACGTTCGGCGCAAGGGGGAAGCGCTCGGCGGAGAAGCGCGCCAGGGAAACTAGCGGTTTTGGAAGTTGGGCTTGCGCTTTTCGGCGAACGCCCGCGGCCCTTCCTTGGCGTCGTCGGACAAGAACACCTTGATACCGATCTGGGTGTCGATCGTGAAGGCATCGTTCTCGTTCATGCCCTCGGTTTCGCGAATGGCCCGCAGGATTGCCTGCACGGCGAGTGGCCCGTTGTTCTCGATCAGCTCGGCGATCTCCAGCGCCTTGGTCAACGCCTGCCCGTCCGGGACGAGGTAGCCGATCAGGCCTATCTCCTTGGCCTCGGTGGCGGTGATGTGCCGGCCGGTCAGCAACAGGTCACAGGCGACGGTGTACGGGATCTGGCGCACCAGCCGGACGGCCGAGCCGCCCATCGGGTAGAGGCTCCACTTGGCCTCCGAAATGCCGAATTTTGCGCTCTCGCCCGCCACCCGGATGTCGGTGCCCTGCAGGATCTCGGTGCCGCCGGCGATAGCAGGGCCTTCGACGGCGGCGATGAGCGGTTTGGTCAACCGTCGGCCTTTGAGTAGGGCGTCGATGCGCGACGGATCGTAGCTGCCATCTTTGAACGACTCGCCCGGCGGCTTCTTGGTTGCTGCCTTGAGGTCCATGCCGGCGCAGAAGTAGCCACCGGCCCCGGTCAGGATGCAGCACCGGATGTCGTCGTCGTTGTCGACGCGGTCCCACGCCTGCACCATGATTTCCATCATTTCGGTGCTCAGCGCGTTGCGGGCGTGCGGCCGGTTCAGGGTGACGATGAGGGTGTGCCCGCGCTGCTCGACCAGCGCATCTGCTTCCGGAGTTCCGGATTCCACGTTTGCTGGCGCCTCGGCCACTGCTGCCGCCTTTCCCTCCGTATCGACCATGAACTTGTCAAGAAATGTAACACGTTCTAATTTGGTGGCCGTGGCCCTGAATATTGCCGATCTTGCCGAGCACGCCATCGACGCCGTGCCTGACCGTGTAGCCCTCATCTGCGGCGATCAACAGCTGACCTACGCCGAACTCGAGGAGAAGGCCAACCGATTCGCGCACTACCTGATCGAACAGGGCGTGCAGAAGGACGACAAGGTCGGACTGTACTGCCGCAACCGCATCGAGATCGTCATCGCGATGCTCGGCATCATCAAGGCCGGCGCCATCCTGGTAAACGTCAACTTCCGCTACGTCGAGGGTGAACTGCGCTACCTGTTCGACAACTCCGACATGGTGGCGCTGGTCCACGAGCGGCAATACTCGGACCGGGTCGCCAACGTCCTGCCGGACACTCCGAACGTCAAGACGATCCTCGTTGTCGAGGACGGCTCGGACGACGACTTCCAGCGGTACGGCGGCGTCGAGTTCTACGCCGCGATCGCCGACAGCTCGCCCGAACGCGACTTCGGTGAGCGCAGCGCCGACGACATCTACCTGCTCTACACCGGCGGCACCACCGGATTCCCGAAGGGCGTGATGTGGCGCCACGAGGACATCTACCGGGTGCTGTTCGGTGGAACCGACTTCGCCACAGGCGAATTCATCTCCGACGAGCACGACCTGGCCAAAGCCGCCGCGGCCAACCCGCCGATGGTCCGCCACCCGATTCCGCCGATGATCCACGGCGCCACCCAGTCGGCCACCTGGATGTCGATCTTCTCGGGCCAAACGACGGTTCTCGCACCGGAATTCAACGCCGACGAGGTGTGGCGCACGATTCACGATCACAAGGTGAACCTGCTGTTTTTCACCGGTGACGCGATGGCGCGACCGTTGCTGGATGCGCTGCTGGCACACCAGGACAAGGGTAATGAGTACGACCTGTCGTCGCTGTTCCTGCTCGCCAGCACCGCGGCGCTGTTCTCGCCGAGCATCAAGGAGAAGTTCCTCGAGCTGCTGCCCAACCGGGTCATCACCGACTCGATCGGCTCTTCGGAAACCGGGTTCGGGGGCACCAGCGTCGTCGCCAAGGATGCACCGCACAGCGGCGGCCCGCGGGTGACGATCGACCACCGGACCGTCGTCCTCGACGACGACGGCAACGAGGTCCGGCCGGGCTCCGGCGTCCGCGGCTTCATCGCGAAAAAGGGCAACATTCCAGTCGGCTACTACAAGGACGAGAAGAAGACCGCCGAGACGTTCAAGACCATCAACGGCGTCCGCTACGCCATCCCCGGTGATTACGCCACGGTCGAGGCGGACGGCAGCGTCACGATGCTGGGCCGCGGCTCGGTCTCGATCAACAGCGGGGGCGAAAAGATCTACCCCGAGGAGGTCGAGGCTGCGCTCAAGGGGCACCCCGACGTTTTCGACGCTTTGGTGGTCGGCGTGCCCGACCCCCGCTACGGACAGCATGTGGCAGCAGTGGTACAGGCCCGTCCCGGGTCGCGGCCGTCGCTGTCGCAGCTGGACGCCTTTGTGCGCTCCGAGGTCGCGGGATACAAAGTCCCGCGCAGCCTTTGGTTGGTCGACGAGGTGAAGCGCTCGCCAGCCGGCAAGCCGGACTACCGGTGGGCCAAGGAGCAGACCGAGGTGCGACCCGCCGACGACGTGCATGCGGCTCACGCGACTGCCTGACGCCCCGGCTGTGTGACCGACTTCGTCAAACACCACGCGGGCGCTCCCGCCGGCTTCTTCGATTGGGAAGCCGCGGGGCTGCGGTGGCTCGCCGATGCCGACGACGGTGTGCCTTGCGCGCAGGTCGTCTCTGTTGACTCCACGAGCCTCACGCTGCGGCGGCTCGAATCGGTGACGCCGAGCTCCGAGGCGGCGGACGCGTTCGGCCGCCGGCTGGCCATCACGCACGACGCGGGCGCCGCGGAGTTCGGCGCGGGGCCCGACGGCTGGGACGGACCCGGCTTCTTCGGGCCGCTGTCGCAGCCACTGCCGATGTCGCTGCGTACCCACCATCGCTGGGGCGATTTTTACGCCGCGGAGCGACTGAGCCCGATGGCCGAGCTCGCGGCGGTGCGACTCGACGTGCAGACCCGTGCCGCGATCGATGCGGTTGCGGCCCGTTGCCGTGCGGGTGACTTCGACGACGGTGACCGTCCGGCGCGGTTACACGGCGATCTGTGGAGCGGCAACGTGATGTGGACGGCCGACGGCGTGGTGCGGATCGACCCGGCCGCGCACGCCGGCCACCGCCAGACCGACCTGGCGATGCTTGCGCTGTTCGGCTGCCCGCACTACGACGCCGTCCTCGCCGGCTACCAGCAGGTGCGATCGCTGAACCCCGGCTGGCGCAACCGCATCGGGCTGCATCAGCTTTTTCCGCTGCTGGCCCATGTCGTGTTGTTCGGCGGCGGATACGCGGCGCAGACGCACGCCGCCGCGCGCGCCGCGCTGGCCGCCTGACCTCAGGCGAGGTCTAGAGTCGAAGCGCGATGACGATCGATGTGTGGATGCAGCATCCGACTGCGCGGTTTCTGCGCAGCGACATGTTGGCTTCGCTGCGACGCTGGACCGGCGGGTCGATGCCGGATACCGACGTCACGATCGCGGCGATGGCCGCGGCCGATGTGGGCTTCGGCCTGCTCAGTGCCTGGCGCGGCCCCAATGGTCAGGACCTCGTCTCCAACGACGAGGTCGCGGAGTGGACCCGGTTGCACCCGAACCGATTTGCCGGCCTGGCCAGTGTCGACCTCGATCGTCCGATGCAGGCGGTCCGTGAGCTGCGGCGCCGGCTCGCTGAGGGATTCGTCGGCCTGCGGGTAGTGCCCTGGCTATGGAACGCGCCGCCCACCGATCGCCGCTACTATCCGCTATTCGCCGAGTGTGTGGAGGCCGCCGTGCCGTTCTGCACGCAGGTCGGTCACACCGGCCCGCTGCGCCCGTCGGAGACGGGACGCCCTATTCCCTACATCGACCAGGTGGCCCTGGACTTTCCCGAGCTGTTGATCGTGTGCGGGCACGTCGGCCATCCGTGGACCGAGGAGATGGTGGCCGTTGCGCGCAAACATGAAAATGTCTACATCGATACGTCGGCCTACACCGTGCGGCGGCTTCCGGAAGAATTGATCCGGTTCATGAAAACCGGTACCGGACAACGGAAAGTCTTGTTCGGTACCAATTACCCGATGATCACTCACGCGCACACTTTGGACGGGCTCGACGAACTCGGGCTCGACGACGAGGCCCGCCACGACTTTCTCCACGGCAACGCCGAACGCGTATTCAGACTGGAGGCAAACAGGTGAACGGTGCTCAAGCCCTGATCAACACCCTGGTCGATGGCGGTGTTGACGTGTGCTTCGCCAACCCGGGCACATCGGAGATGCACTTCGTGGCCGCGCTGGACACCGTTCCGCAAATGCGGGGCGTGCTGGCGCTTTTCGAGGGTGTCGCCACCGGAGCGGCTGACGGATATGCCCGCATCGCCGATCGTCCGGCCGCGGTGCTGTTACATCTGGGCCCCGGGTTGGGCAACGGCCTGGCCAATCTGCACAACGCGCGCCGGGCGCACGTGCCGATGGTGGTCGTCGTCGGCGACCACGCCACCTATCACAAAAAGTACGACGCCCCACTGGAATCCGATATCGATGCGCTTGCCGGCACTGTGTCGGGCTGGGTGCGTCGCACGGAGGCCGCCGCCGACGTCGCGCTCGACGCCGCCGAGGCGATCGCCGCGAGCCGGGCCGGCTCGCAGATCTCCACGCTGATCCTGCCCGCCGACGCATCCTGGTCGGACGGCGCCCAGCCGGTGGCCGCGAGGCCTACGCGGCCGGTGGACGCCGACTCGATGCTGGCGCCCGAAGTGGTGGAGGTGCTGCGATCGGGAGAGCCCACGGTGATCATGGTGGGCGGCGACGCCACCCGCGCCCGCGGGCTGGCCGCGGCGGCGCGGATCGCTGAGGCAACCGGGGCGCGCTGGCTGTGCGAGACATTCCCCACCCTCCTGGAGCGAGGTGCCGGCGTCCCGGCTGCGGAGCGGTTGGCCTACTTCGCCGAGGCCGCCGCGGCGCAGCTGGACGGCGCCAAGCATCTGGTGCTGGTCGGCGCTAAGTCACCGGTCTCCTTCTTCGCCTACCCGAACATGCCCAGCGATTTGGTTCCGGCCGGCTGCGAGGTGCACGTGCTCGCCGAGCACAGCGGTGCGGCCGACGCGCTCGTGGCACTGGCTGACGAGATCGCCCCCGGCACCGTTGCCCCGGTGGCCGCTGCGTCGCGCCCGCAGTTGCCGAACGGTGCGCTGACGTCCGCGTCGGCGGCCGACGTGATCGGCGCGCTGATGCCCGAACGGGCGATCGTCGTCGACGAGTCGAACACCTCCGGTCTGCCGCTGGCGCAGGCCACCGCCGGGGCGCCGGCCCACGACTGGTTGACCCTGACCGGCGGGGCGATCGGTTATGGCATCCCCGCGGCGGTGGGTGCCGCGGTGGCTGCCCCGGATCGTCCGGTGCTCTGCCTGGAATCCGACGGGTCGGCGATGTACACGATTTCGGGACTGTGGACCCAGGCGCGCGAGCACCTCAACGTGACGACCGTGGTGTACGACAACAGTGCCTACGACATCTTGCGGGTTGAGTTGCAACGCGTCGGCGCCGGGTCCGCGCCCGGCCCCAAGGCGCTAGATCTGCTCGACTTATCGCGTCCTACAATGGATTTCGTCAAGATAGCGGAAGGCATGGGGGTACCGGCACGGCGTGTGAACACCGCCGAGGGGTTCGCCGATGCGCTGCGCGACGCGTTTGCCGAACCCGGACCGCACCTCATCGACGCCGTCATCCCGTCGCTGATGAGTTAATGAGCGTGGGCCGAATGCGTCATTCATAGTGAGCCCGACGCAGCCGCCTTGTGCGCAGCCAGAATTGGACTGCTGACTTGGGCCATAACAGCGTGTTGCGTCCCGTCCTCGGGTCCTGATACCAGCTGCGACAACCGCCCGCCTGCCACACGGTGTCGGCAAGCGCTTCTTGCAGCTTCTTGTTGTAGCGGTTCTGGGCAGCTTGACGTACTTCCACGATTCCGCTTCTGCGGCCGAATGCTAAGCAACGCATCACGTAATCCGCCTGCGCCTCGATCATGAATATCTGCGAGTTATGGCCTAGGCCGGTATTGGGACCGCACATCAGAAACAAATTCGGGAACCCGCTCACCACGGTACCCAGGTACGCCTGGGGTCCCGACGGCCATGCTTGTGTTAACGAAACCCCTTGGAGGCCGCGGATATCCACGCGGGCCAGCCCGTTTTGAGCATCAAACCCGGTGCCGAAAATCACCACGTCGGCGCTGATCTCCTCGCCCGCGTTGGTGAGGATCGAATGTTGTTGTACACGGTCAATCGGGGCGGTCACAAGATTGACGTGAGACTTGGCCAGGGCCGGATAGTAGTCACTTGAGATCAGAGCCGCTTACATCCGATGGCGTAGTCGGGCGTGAGCTTGGATCGCAGGATCGGGTCTGGCACCTGCTTGCGTAGATGGTCCAGCGCGAGCTGACGTGTCCTACGCATCGCTGACTCATCTCCAAGAAACCCTTTAGCTCGCTTCTCGTGGACCCAGAACAAGTCCGCGCGTCTCTTCCAGCGGGCGAAGGGGTTTCGCCGCATCTTTGCTCGCTCTAGAGAACTGAACTGTTTGTTGGCCTTGGGCACTATCCACGGTGGTGTGCGTTGGAATACGGTCAATTCTGCGACTGAGTCCACGATCGCGGGAATGAATTGAATTGCGCTGGCGCCGGTTCCGATAACGGCGACCTTCTTGTCACGCAGATCGACGTCATGACTCCACGTTGCGGAGTGAAGAGATATTGTCAAGACCTGTGGATGAGGTTGTTTCAGGCGACCTCCGTTTCGGTTGATTCGCTGGTTTCGGCGGGTGTGATATCGACGGGGCGTTCGAGCAGTTTGCCTTTGTGGAACACCGCGCCGGCACGGACCAGGGCGACCAAGTGCGGGGCGTTGACGGCCCGCCACCGGGCCTGCGCGGCGTCGATCAGCTTGTAGGCCATCGCAATTCCCGCGGCGCGGGAGCCGGGCCCCTTGGTGACCTTGGTTCGCAACCGCACGGTCGCAAAGGTCGACTCGATGGGGTTGGTGGTGCGCAGGTGGATCCAGTGCTCGGCCGGGTACTTGTAGAACTCCAGCAGCACGTCGGCGTCGTCGACGATCTTGGCGACCGCCTTGGGATACTTGGCACCGTAATCGACCTCGAAGGCCTTGATCGCGATCTGCGCCTTGTCGATGTCCTCGGCGTTGTAGATCTCCTTGATCGCCGCCAACGCAGCTGGGTGCGCTGACTTCGGCAGTGCAGCAAGCACATTGGACTGCTTGTGAAACCAACACCGCTGCTCACGCGTGTTCGGGAAGACCTCGCGGACCGCCTTCCAGAACCCCAACGCACCGTCACCGACAGCCAGCACCGGGGCTGCCATCCCGCGCCGGCGGCAGCTCCGTAGCAGATCGGCCCACGATTCGGTCGATTCCCGGTAGCCGTCGGCCAAGGCGACGAGCTCCTTGCAACCATCGGCGCGCACCCCGATCATCACCAACAAACAGAGCTTCTCCTGCTCGAGACGGACCTTGAGGTGAATGCCGTCGACCCACAGGTAGACGTAGTCCGTGTCCGAGAGGTCACGGACTTGGAAGGCCTTGGCTTCGTCTTGCCACTGGCTGGTGAGCCGGGTGATCGTCGTGGCCGAGAGACCCGCACCCGAGCCCAGGAACTGCTCCAACGCCGGACCGAAGTCACTCGTCGACAGGCCATGCAGATACAGCAGCGGCAGAACCTCGCTCATCTGCGGTGACTTGCGCGCCCACGCTGGCAGGATCGCGGAGGAAAACCTTTGCCGCTCTGCGGTATCGGCATCGACGCGCTTGTCGTTGACGCGCGGCGCGGTCACCGTGACCGCGCCCGACGCGGTCAACACCTCACGCTCCCGGTGGTAGCCGTTGCGGACCACCAGGCGCCGTCCGTTGTCGTCGACCTCTCCGGCATGGGCGTCGATGTAGGCGGCCACTTCGGCCTGCAACGCCGCCGCAAGCATCTGTCGGGCGCCGTCGCGGACGATCTCATCGAGCAACGACCGACCGACACCGTCGTTCTTCTCGTTGGAGCATTCCGCGTCGTGAACTACCGTGAGCATGGGCGTACCTTCCCAACCAGCGCGCCAACGCCGGTCTTGATCAGAGAACCTTGGACTTCAGATCATCCTCGGGAAGGTGCGCCCACTTTCACACCACCTCGCCAAGGCTCATCCACAGGTTCTGATCATTGCTCCGGAGTGAAATACAGGCCCTTCGAACTCGTCGATCCCGGTCAGCTCTGGAACAAGCGGACGGTGCAATATACCGATCGCAGAAATCAGATATCGCGCTCTGTACTGAAGGCCGTCCTCGGTGCAGACCAGCCATCGCTTTGTCCTGCAGTCCCAATTGGCCGAGACAGCACGTGTGTTGAACCGAATATTTGCGGCTATCTCGAGGTGGCGGCTGACCGCCCGCAGGTAATCGAGGATTTCCGGCTGCGTAGCGAACAATTGGCGCCAGCCAGGCTTCTACTCGAACGAGAACGAATACAGTGGCGAGGGGATATCGCAGGCGCATCCGGGATAGGTATTTTCCCGCCAAGTGCCGCCGACCCCATCTCCTTGCTCCAGGATGAGATACGAATATCGCGGCCGCCGAGAAGCTTCGCCGCAATCGCCAGCCCGGAGAAGCCGGCGCCCAAAATGATGATGTCAGTTGTGCATTGGTGACGTTCGGTCTCGACTATGGGCATCCTGTCCTCTTTCGGCTCCGCGGCAGTGTTGCGGACGGATCAGCAACCGCTTGATCAATGGTGCAAGCCCACTGTGTTGATCCCAGCGCCGCCATCGACTCGCAGCTGCTGTCCGGTGATCGAGCCAGCACCGGGCGACATGAGAAATAGGATGGTTGCAATCACTTCGTCGACCGAGACCAATCTCCGCAACGCGACGGTCGCCAGGAATCGTTGCCGTATGTGCTCGGGCATCGCCAGGACTTTAGGTGTATCTACCAGACCGGGCACGATGGCGTTGACGCGGATGCCGTCCCCTGCCCATTCGGCCGCCAGTGTCCGCACCAAACCAAGGATTCCAGCCTTGGACGCCGCGTATGACGCCTGGCCGGGCAGTCCATCGAGCGCCCCGATCGAAGAGATCATGACGACACTTGGCCGCTCACTGGCGACGAGCGCGGGGTAGGCGGTCTGTGCGGTCCAGAACTGACTCAGCAGATTCGCGGCGACGTCGTCGCGAAAAGCCTTGGCGGGAAAGCTCTTGGCCCTGTGCAGTGTGTCAACGGCCGCCGCGGCTCCAACCAAACAGTCCAGGCCTTCCAGGCGCGCGATCGCCGCGTTGATTGCCTCCGTAGCCTCTTGGGCGCTGGCCAGATCGGCTTCAATCAATCCGTCCGGATCGCCAGTCGGCTGTACCGCCTGGGCCACGTCGATCCCGACGGTACGGCAGCCCAGATCATCCAGTGCCGCTATCAGGGCCGAGCCGACACCGCCTGCCGCCCCGGTAACGATTACCCGCGCTCCGCGTTCGGGAGTGGTTGCCAGCATGTCCGACATGTTCAATCATCGCCCTTCAAAGTGCGGCTCTTCGCCAGTCAGGAATGCGTTTTGGCCGTGCTTCCAGTCTTCGGATCTGCACAGATAACTGAATGTCTCAGTCTCGATAGGGATGTTGTCGTTGAGCGGCCGACCGACCCCGCGCAAGATCGTCTGTTTGGCGGCTCTGACGGCCAGCGGGCCGTTGGAGGCAATACGCCGTGCCAGCGAGAGTGCTTCGTCCATCAGGCTTTCGGGCTCAATGATCTTGGTGACAAAGCCAATTCGCAATGCTTCATCGGCGTCATAGAGTCGGCCGGTCAGGATCAGCTCCATGGCGCGTCCCAGCCCGATGATCCGCGGTAAGCGAGAGCAGCCGCCGTCACCGGGCATGAGCCCCCATTTGATCTCCTGGTGTCCGAAGCGTGCATGGGGAACGGTAATGCGGATGTCGCAGAACTCGGCGAGTTCGTGTCCTCCGGCGATGCAGTCGCCGTTAATCGCCGCGATGATCGGTGTGTTGATGGTGTATCCGCCCGAGATTCCCGCCCACCCCGGCCCTTCCCAAGCTCGGCGGCGGTTGTCTTCGTCGCTGGCCCCGCGGATGTGGGGGATCAACTTCTTCAGGTCGGCACCCGCGGAGAACGCCGGTCCCTCGCCCGTGACAATCGCGACCCGAATCTCACGGTCGGCCTTGATTCGATCCCAAGCGGCCAGCGTCGCCGCGGATAATTCGGGATCGAACGCATTGCGTTGATCAGGCCGGTTGAGGGTGACGATGGCGATGTGCTCGCGTACTTCGTATTTGAGGATGTCGGTCTGCGCTAGAACGTCGGTCATGAATTTCTCCAGGTGTCGGGGGTCGACGAGAATGAGCGGTGGCTGACGCGGCTCAGCAGGTCATGCCCCCGATCTGTCCGCCGCTGACAGTCAATACATGGCCGTTGACGTAATCGCTGGCGGGAGAGGCCAACCACGTGACGGCCGCTGCGACGTCTGCGGCGGATCCCACCCGCCCGAGCGGGTTGGTTGCCAATGCGGTGCCGCGCATCGTGTCGGAGATCCCGAGCTGATGCGACAAGCCGCCAACCTCGATGCTGTTGCCGGGATCACGCGCGGCGGTCAACCTGGTGTCGATGAACCCCGGGGCAACCGCATTGACGTTGATTGCGAGCGGGCCCCACTCTTTGGCCAGCGCCTTCGTCATCGCGATCGTCGCGCCCTTGGCAGCCGAGTAATTCGCTTGCCCGGATTGGCCCATCAATCCTGACAACGAGACCACGTTAACCACCTTGCGATGCTGCAAGTGACCCTCGGCGAGCTCTTGCTTGGCTGCGCTACGCATCACCTTCGCTGCTGCCCGAAGAATGCGAAACGGTGTGACGGTGTGGATTTCGAGCATTGCCATGAACTGCTCGTCAGTCATCGTGTGGAGTGGCCCGTCCCACGCATAGCCGGCGTTGTTGATCACGATGTCTAGGCGCCTCCAGCTCTCGATGGCGGCGCTGACTAGCATGTTGCCGGCGTCCGCGTGTGTCAGGTCGGCGGCGACCGTTGTCGATGGGCCAGGAAGCGCGGCGGCGACGGCCCGGAGCTCACTCTCGTCGATATCGGCGATCACCACAGACGCACCGCGGCCCGATAGCTGTGCTGTGATCTCCGCACCAATACCGCGAGCGGCGCCGGTGACAATGGCTACCTTGTCAATCAAGTCGTTAGTCATCTGAACTGCTCTCCTATCGGTCTCTATCGCGGCTCGAGTGCCGTCGTGAGCAGGTCGGCCGCCAGACGCAGCGCAGCCGTGTGCTGTGAGCGCCCCCCGGTGTGGGCTTTGATGTCTTCCACTTGAATCGTCCCTACGACGATCCCCCAGATGACATCCGCGAGCGGTGCCACCGGAAGCTCACGGATCAGCCCTTGGCGCATTGCCGTGCGAAGGATCGATCGCCCAATGGTGAAGTCCTTACGACCCTGAACATCGAGCTGGGACAGGGTCGCTTCGTCCAATTGCTCTACCAAACGGGTTTGGTGCAGTAATTGGGTGAGCCGATACCGGGCTGAATCGCGCCGGTACGGTGAGAGAACCGCATCGAGATATTTGGTGATCAGTTGGTCACGGCTACCGATCAATCCCTGATCTAGATCTTGCTGCAGTGCTTCCAGCTCGGTACCGATGTCGTCAAATACGGGAAGCATCAGCGTCAGCAGTATCTCGTCTTTGGTCCGGAAGTATCCGTAGAGAGTCGGCTTGCTGATCTCGGCGCGAAGGGCAACTTCCTCCATGGTCGAACCGGCAAAACCCAGCGAACTGAAGGCTTCACAGGCCGCGGCAAGGATCGTTTCCCTGCGGGCGTTGCGTTCACGCTCGCGTCGGCTGCGGGAAACGGCCGACAGCTCTTGAGTCCGCGCCATCATTGTGCCGATCCTGCAACGAGATCCCGTTTGACGGTCTTGCCCATCGAGTTCTTCGGTAGCCGGTCAACAACGACGATTCGGTGTGGCAATTTGATCACCGCGAGTCTTGTCCGGAGATAGGACGACACGTCGTCTGGGGACACATCGCCGACGACGTAGGCCACGGGTACTTCGCCCCGATGGGGGTGCGGCGCCCCGACCACCGCCGCATCACTGATGCCGGGATGCGACAGCAGTGATCTCTCGATCTCGGCCGGCGAGATGTTGTAGCCAGAGCTGACGATAAGCTCCTTCTTCCGGTCGACGTAGTGCAACGCCCCGGCCCCATCTATGCGGCCGATATCCCCAGTGCGAAACCATCCGTCGGCACCGAAAGCGGCCTCGGTTTCCTCAGGCTTGCCCAAATACCCCTGCGATACCTGCATGCCGCGGAATTCGATATTCCCATCCACGTCGCGTGCAGCAGCGACGCCATCGACGGTGATGCGAACCTCACCTACCACCGGGACCCCCAGGGTACCGGGGGTGCGTTTGCCGGGCAGTCCATTAAAGGTCCCCAAGCTGTTCAACTCGCTCATCCCCCAGCCACCGTTGAGTTCGAGTCCCGTGGCGGCTTGCCATTGGCCTCGCAAGGAATCGGGAATCGGAGCGGCGCCGGTCGAGCAGATTTCCAGACTGGATATGTCGGAGCCTTGCACGCCGTGCGCCAAGAGCGCTGTGATCATCGTGGGCGGACCGAAAAGCGCGTTCACCGAATATAATTCAATGCAATGTAGCGCGTCAGCGGGGTCAAAGAGCGGCCGCGGGATCACCGTACCGCCGCGGACAAACGTCGGCAGCGAATAAACAAAGAATCCTCCGGTATGAAAAAGCGGCAACACGGAGTAAGTCACCGGACAAGCAATACCGGGCATCGCGACGGTATGGGTTATCGCATTGTGCACCAGGTTGTAATGAGACTGCAGAACACCTTTGGGGTCACCGGTAGTGCCGGCCGTGTAGACGATCTGACCGATCCCGGCCCGCACGTCCTGGACAGCCGCCGGATCGGCGATCGGGCTCGTCGTCGCCATCGCTGCAGTGAACGACGACGCGATGGTCGGTCCGGTTGGCGTGCCCCACCAGTCGGCTAGTGCCGGGTAAGGGTGGAAATCCGGGTCCGCCAAATCGCGAATCGACACGGTGAACAGCCGGGCGGGCCTGACTGCGGTGGGGAGTTGTTGCACGACAGGGAGAAACCGGTCCAGACAGACAAGGGCCACCGGCTTGGCGTTGCCGAGTAAGAAACTCAACTCTTCGGCTTGATACATCACGTTGACGCCGCAATGAGTCGCCCCTAGCCGCGCCAAGGCAAAGAACAGCACCCAGTGGATCGCCGAGGTCGGCACCATGACCGCGACGACGTCGCCCTGCCCGATACCGCACCGGTACAGGACGCCGGCGGCGCGACCCACTAAATCATGCAGTTCACCATAGGTGATAGTGCGGCCGAGGTAGATCATCGCCGGGGCATCAGGACGCTCGCGCGCATGCCGCTGAACGATGACGTCGACGGTCGCTTCGGGTATTGGCGGAATGTCCTCAGCCCACTTGGGATCGAACATGACGTAGGCGTCGTCGGGGCCGTATCGTCCGGCCTCCATCAACCATTGCCTGGGGTAACCGATTCGGTCCAGCAGGCTGAGTGCATCCGTCTTCACTTTACGGATCGTAAAGTTACCGACTAACCGTTGTCAACCACGTGCTAGGCCAGAGTGGCCCACACCGCTTTGGTGAAGATCGCGGAGGGCATGGGAGTTCCGGCGCGGCGCATGGCCACTGCTGGGGAATTCGCCGATGCGCTGCGCAACGTGTTTGCTGAACTCGGAGCGCATCTGATCGATGCGGCGGTGCCGTCAATCACAGGTTGAGGTGCGCGTGCACAGCACTGGGTTCGACGATGTGTGGCGTTCTTTCGCATGCTGAGTTTTCTCGTCCGGTAAATCGGCTATGCACAACAACACGTTTGCCAACGCTGTCGGCCTGGAAAGAAATGGCGTGTGACCGCCGGGAAGTTCGACGATATCGGCGCCAAGGCGGTTGCGAGCGGCACGCCTGGACCACTGCGGCTCGACCAGCCGATCGTCAGCGCAAATCACGGAAGTAGATCTCACCGAAGGGAATTGACTGAGCGGGAACGCAACGTCGATAGGGCGGTGGGCTTGTGGGCGAAGTCGATCGATCGCACGCTCGGCGGTGGCGTCGTCGCAGTCACCGAAGAGCATTTCTTTGGTGACATCGCGATGGATCCACGCTTGCGCGCCTTGCGCATCGAGCTTTCCCAACCCCGTCATCCACGCGAAATTGCTGATATCCGGTTCGGTCGTAAACTGCTCCTGCAGACTCTTGCCGAGGGCAGGGGTCAAGGCGCAGAGGTACACCACGTGCCGCACCGGCCGACGGGCCGCGGCCAAGGTGGCCGCGGAGGCGTTCAGGGAGTGCCCCACCAGCACGACGTCGTCATCGCAGCCGTCGATGGCGGCACACACCACGTCGGCATAGGTGTCAAACGTCGCCGATCCGTCCCCGGCAGGCAGATCCATTGCCACCACGCCGTGGCCGGCCTCCTCGAGCGGGGGGGTCAATAACTCCCAGCACCACGCACCGTGCCAGCCGCCGTGCACCAACGCGAACGTTGTCATCGCAGCCCCCTGTCCGGTTTAGAACCTCGGAAATCTAAGTGGCGCAATCAATTCTACGTACCACGCGGTCACCAGCGCCCACGTTGCCCACCATTTCTCGAAACAACATCGGTCGTTGTCAAAACGTGCCGAAACCCGCGTAGAACCGGCCCCATCAATAACGGGCCAGTACCGGAACCCGGCTGATGAGCCAGTCCACCACCGTGTTGACGACCTCGACTCCGCTTTCGAAGCCGCCTTGGTCAACTTCGGCCGCCAATGCCACGCCCCATTGCCCCGAAGGAGTGGGCAGGATCCCGAATTGCCGGACTAGGTACTCGCCATTTACTCCCGGTCCCCAACCCCCTTTTGCCGCAGAACCATTGGCGGCTAGCCCCCATCGATGATCGGGAGTGAGGTCACCCATGAGCTCGATCACGTCCGCCGCGCCGGGGACCAAAGACAATTCCGCGGCAAACCGCGCTTGTCGCGGCAAAGTCCACTCCGTTTGGCCGAATGCGGTGTAGCCACGACGAAGCCGACGCGATTGGACCACCGTGGCGGTGTCGCCACCTTCAGCGACGACGCCCTGTACCTTGCGTGCGGCGTCCGCCGGGTCGCCCAGCAGTGACCACAACTGCTCGGACGCGCGATTGTCGGATTCGGTGATGGCCTTGACGGCCAGCTCGCGGGCGCTGAGCCAATCGCTGCGCAGCGCCGCGATCGCCAGGGGCACTTTGATCGTTGACCACGCGACGCCAGACCACCACCGGCCCAGCGAATAGGTGCGGTCCGGACGGGCGATCGCAACCCCAATTTTGGCCGGTACCAGGTCGGAAAGCTGTTCGAAGCTTGCTTCCAGCGCTAGCTCAAGGGGTCGGGGCGTCATCGAGTTACCGGGGTATCGGCCATACCCGATCATCGCAGTCGATACCTTCGGCCGCCAACTGCCGTTTGAGCACCTTGAATGCACCGTCCGCGGGAGCTCGGTGCTGATCCTGACGTACGACGGCCACTGTTTGGGCCCCAGGTCGGGCTGCTCGGCAAGGAAGGCCCGAAATTTCTCGGTATCGAACCCTGCCCCCGGCTTGACCACCAACGCGGCCATCACTTGGTCGCCGACCACTGGATCGGGGATCGCATACACCGCGACCTCGGCCGCGTCGGGGTATCGCAGCAGCACCCGCTCGATCGGGGCGGCGCCAAGGTTCTCGCCGTCGACCCGCAACCAATCGCCAAGCCGCCCGGCGAAGTACGCGTATCCGGCGTCATCGCGATAGGCGAGATCGCCGCTGTGGTAGACCCTGCCTGCCATTCGCTCGGCTTCGGCGGCCGCGTCGTTGTAGTACCCCTCGAAACGGCCCGGCCCGGCGGTGTTCACCAGCTCGCCGACCACTCCCACCGGGCAGGGTTTGCCGGTGTCGGGGTCGACGATCTCGAGTTCTTCAGTCAGCGGCCCCAATGCGCCGGGCGGTGTGTCGGGGGTGCGGGCGATCGCAACCCCGCCTTCGGTCGACCCGAAGCCGTCCTGAACTACGCATCCGAATCTGCGCCCGAAACGTTCGATGTCGGCGGGCACGCCCTCGTTGCCGTAGACCGCTCGTAACGGGTTGTCGGCGTCGTCGGGTTGTTCCGGCGTGGCCAGCACATAGGACAGCGGCTTGCCCACGTAGTTGGCGTAGGTGGCGTGGTAACGACGCACATCCACCAGGAAGTTCGATGCAGAGAACTTACGCCGCAACGCCAGTGAGCCTTGGCACGCTGCCGCCACGGCCCAGCCGACCAGAACCGCGTTGGAGTGAAACAACGGCATCGACACGTAGCAAACGTCGTCGCGGCCGAGGTCGAACCGCTGCGCCATCGTCGTTCCGGCGATCGCGACCTTGCCGTGGCTGCACTTCACCGCCTTGGGCTCGCCGCTGGTGCCGGACGTGAAGATCAGCATGAAAAGGTCGTCGGCCGTCGCGGACTGGAAACGCAGCTCGGCGTCGCGATGTGTGTCGACTTCGGCAGCCCATTGCGCGGAATCGACGTTCAGGTGGTCGATACCACCCAGTGTCGCAGCCGATTTCGCGTCGGCCAGCACCAACTGGCAGTCGGCCCGGCTGATGTCGCGGGCCATCGCATCGCCGCGTCGCACCGAGTTGAGGCCGACCGGCACGATGCCTGACATGCCAGCCGCCACCAACATCGCCGAAAAGAACGGGGTGTTTTCCAGCAGCACGCCGACGTGTGGTGGCCGGCTCGGGTCGAGGCGGTCGCGCAGTGTCGCCGCAATCGCGGCGCCGTGTCGTAGGTGATCGCGCCAGCTGGTGAACGAATCCTCGAAGTAGACGCCCCGGTCGTCGGACTCAGCCAATGGCACCAGCAGTTTGGTGACCGTGGGGTCGGGGGGAAGCACCGGGGTCAATGCGCCCGCTCCTCATCGCTCCCTTGCACGGAACGCATCGTCGCCGGCGGCTAGGCAGGGGTTTCCGCCAGCTCACGACCGATCCGGCGGAGTTGTCCGGTGGCACCGCCCAACGCGAACTCGATCTCCTTGGCGGCCAGGAAGTAACGGTGCGCCGGGTGATCGGTGTCGACGCCGACGCCACCGTGCACGTGCACGATGGTGTGCGCGACCCGATGTCCGGCATCGGCGGCCCAGAATGCCGCACTTGCCACATCGATTTCGGCAGGAATGTCCTCGGAGACCTTCCAAGCTGCCTGGGTGAGCGTCAGCCGCAACCCCTTGACGTCGATGTAGCCGTCGGCCAGCCGTTGCGACACCGCTTGGAAGCTGCCGATCGGACGGTCGAATTGCTCACGCTCGCGGGCGTATTCGGCAGTCATTTGCAACCCTCGATCGAGCACCCCGAGTTGGTAGGCGGCGCGTCCCAAAGTGCCGAGCGTGCCCAGCCAGCCGGCGACTTCGACTGCGCCGACCCGGCGCGCGTCGTCGACGGCAACGCCTTCCAGCGCCAGGTGCCCGATGCTGCCCAAGCCGGTGGTCCCCAACGCGGTCAGTTTGACACCGGGATCATCGGCGGCAACAAGGAAAACGGCTGTGCCGGAATCAGTTTCGGCAGGAACCAGGAAAGCGTCCGCCACCGGGCCGAAGCCGACCTGCGTGCGGGTTCCGGTTAGCCGATAGCCGTCGCCGGCGCGGGTGGCCTGTACGGGTCCCTCGCCCATCTCGCCGTCGAGGGCGACCGTCAGGATCTTCTCGCCCTTGACGGCCGGTACGCCCCAGCCCTGCTGCAGTTCTTCTGAGCCGAACCGGGCCAGCACTCCGGCGCCCAGCATCACCGACTCCAAGTATGGTACGGCGGCAAGCTGATGGCCCAGCGCAACCAGGATCGCGACCTGCTCGAGCGCGCCGAAACCGTCGCCGCCCAGCGCGGAAGCCGATGCGCTGGTGAGGATGTCAGCCTCGGTGAGCTTGCGCCACAGGTCGCGGTCGAACCGTTGCTCGAGGCCGTCGAGTTCCCGTTGATGCTCCGGCGTGCACACCGAGTCCACGATCGTGTCGACCAGGCCGCCGAGGTCGTTTGCCGCTTCGGTTGTCGTGAAATCCATGGATGTTCGTCCTTTGAAGAGAGAGATGCTCAGCGGTTCCGGGGCAGGCCCAGTGCGACCATGCCGATGATGTCGCGCTGCACTTCGTTGGTGCCGCCGCCGAAGGTCAGGATCAGGCAGGCCCGGTGCATCCGCTCGACCCGGCCACGCAGCAGCGCGCCCGGCGAATCCTGACGCACTGTCGCCGCGGTGCCTAACACCTCCATCAGCAGCCGGTAGGCCTCGGTGGCCAGCTCGGTGCCGAACACCTTGGCCGCCGATGCATCCGCAGGCGACAGGGCTTCACTTGTCGCCGATGCCAGTTCCCAGTTGATCAGCTTGAGAACCTCGACCTTCGCATGCACCCGGGCCAGGTTGAGCTGCACCCACTCCGAGTCGATGAGCCGGGCCCCGCTGGAGTCCTTGGTGTTCTGCGCCCACTCGCGAACCTCGCGCAGGGCCAGGAAGATCGGTTGCGCCGACACCAGGGCGACCCGCTCGTGGTTGAGCTGGTTGGTCACCAGCTTCCAGCCACCGTTCTCCTCGCCGATCAGGTTGGTCACCGGGACCCGCACGTCGGAGTAATAGGTGGCGCTGGTGTCCACACCGGCCATGGTGTGCACCGGCGTCCAGGAGAAACCCTCCGCGGTGGTCGGCACGGCCAGCATCGAAATACCGCGGTGCTT
The DNA here is from genome assembly GCA_963712615.1 of uncultured Actinomycetota bacterium. Lineage (GTDB taxonomy): Bacteria > Actinomycetota > Actinomycetes > Mycobacteriales > Mycobacteriaceae > Mycobacterium. The sequence goes on along the minus strand of CAVQIO010000002.1, from coordinate 3,008,996 downwards.
CTTGGCCTCCGGGTTGGTGCGCACCGCCAGCCAGACCCAGTCCGCATACGCGATCAAGCTGGTCCACATCTTTTGGCCGTTGATGACGTAGTCGTCACCGTCGCGGACCGCGGTGGTACGCAGGTTCGCCAGGTCGGTGCCGGCGCTGGGCTCGGAGTAGCCGATGGAAAAGTGCAGTTCGCCCGCCGCGATCTTGGGCAGGAAGAACTTCTTCTGCTCGTCGGTGCCGAAGGCCATGATGGTCGGGGCCACGCTGTTGATCGTGAGGAACGGCACCGGCACGCCGGCGAGCGCGGCCTCGTCGGTGAAGATCAGCGAGTCCATCGGGGAGCGATCCTGGCCGCCGTACTCCTTGGGCCAGTTCAGGGTGAGCCACCCGTCCTTGCCCATCTGCGCGACGGTGTCGCGATACGCGTTGCCGGTCCCGACCTCGCCCTGGGTCGAGGTCAGTGCTGCGCGACGCTCGGGGGTCATAAGCGTGGTGAAGTACGACCGCAGCTCGCGACGCAGCTCTTCCTGTTCCGCGGTGTAACTGATGCGCATTCCGGCCGTCCTTTGGTTAACGCGGCACGCTGTAACTCGACCAACGGCTACCCGTTCGCCTTCCCGGTTGTAACACGTTCTAGTCTGGGAATCCAGCGACCGTTTCCTCAGACGTACCGGGGCCCTATGGTGGAGCTACATTCTGATGGGACATGGGGCCAGATCCAGGGCCGGCTTCGAGGAGGATGTTGTGCGGGTGATCGTGGATCGTGACCGGTGCGAAGGCAACGCGGTGTGCTTGGGAATCGCGCCGGATATCTTCGACCTGGACGATGAAGACTATGCGGTAGTGAAGCTCGATCCGATTCCGTCCGACCAAGATGATCTCGCCGAGCAGGCGATCGCCGAGTGCCCGCGCGCGGCATTGCTGCGCGAAGACTAGCGGCGCGGGTCCCCGAAACTAGAGGTATTCATAAATTGACTAGCAGCACGAACGCGACCGATCTATCCGGAAAGGTCGCGGTGGTAACCGGCGCGGCCGCAGGACTTGGGCGCGCCGAAGCCCTTGGACTGGCCCGCCGCGGCGCCACCGTCGTCGTCAACGACATCGCCGCCGCACTTGACGCCTCGGACGTCATCGACGAGATCGGGGCGCTCGGCGCCAAGGCCGTTGCGGTGTCCGGTGACATCAGCGAGCGGGTCACCGCCGACGAACTGGTGTCCTGCGCCGACGGGCTCGGCGGCCTGAACATCGTGGTGAACAATGCCGGCATCACCCGCGACCGGATGCTGTTCAACATGTCCGACGAGGAGTGGGACCAGGTCATCGCCGTGCATCTGCGCGGGCATTTCCTGCTCACCCGCAACGCCGCGACCTACTGGCGCAGCAAAGCCAAAGACGCCGGAGGATCGATCTTCGGCCGGATCGTCAACACCGCGTCCGAGGCCGGGCTGGTGGGCCCGGTCGGGCAGGCCAACTACGGCGCTGCCAAGGCCGGCATCATCTCGCTCACCCTGACGGCGTCTCGAGCGCTGGGCGGCTACGGGGTGTGCGCCAACGCCATCTGCCCACGCGCGCGGACTGCGATGACGGCCGACGTGTTCGGCAGTGCGCCAGATATAGAGGAAGGCGGCGTCGACCCGCTGTCGCCCGACCACGTGGTGAACCTGGTGCAGTTCCTGTCGTCTCCGGCCGCCGCGGAGGTCAACGGCCAGGTGTTCATCGTCTACGGTCCTCAGGTGACATTGGTCGCAGCGCCCATTGCGGAGCACAAGTTCACCGCCGACGGCGCCGCGTGGGCGGCGGCTCAACTCAGCAACACGTTGCAGGACTACTTTGCTGGTCGCGATCCGGAACGGAATTTTTCTGCGACGGGTTTAATGGAACAATAGCGGCGCAGAACTGCTTCTCGGGGGGAAATCAGCCAGTAGAACGTGTGTCAGATGGGCAATACCGTAAAGGCGTTGACCAGGACAAATTAACGCATTAGACAGAGATAACCTGTTCATTGACACCGTCAACTTCTTCTGAGTTTATATGATCCGGCTCACACGGAGCCGGGTGCGACCGAAGACAACGCAAAGGCGACGCACAGGATTCGCCGTGAGCAGCAAGGGGGACCGAGTTTGATCGAACAACTTGCGGTTCCGGCCCGCGCTGTCGGCGGGTTTTTCGAAATGATGATCGATACGGCCCGCGCAGCTTTCCGCCGGCCGTTTCAATTCCGCGAGTTCCTGGATCAGACGTGGATGATCGCGCGCGTGTCGTTGGTCCCGACGCTGTTGGTGTCCATCCCCTTCACCGTTCTGGTGGCGTTCACCCTCAATATCTTGCTGCGCGAAATTGGCGCGGCCGACTTGTCCGGAGCCGGAACAGCATTCGGTACTATCACCCAGTTGGGCCCGGTGGTGACGGTGCTCGTCGTCGCGGGGGCGGGCGCCACCGCGATCTGTGCCGACCTGGGTGCCCGCACCATCCGTGAAGAAATCGACGCGATGCGGGTGCTCGGCATCGACCCGATCCACCGGCTGGTGGTGCCTCGCGTGCTGGCGTCTACCGTTGTCGCACTGTTGCTCAACGGTTTGGTGTGCGCCATCGGTTTGTCCGGCGGCTACGTGTTCTCCGTCTTTCTTCAGGGCGTCAACCCGGGGGCATTCATCAACGGGTTGACCGTGCTCACCGGACTGCGCGAGTTGATGCTTGCCGAAGTCAAGGCGCTGCTGTTCGGCGTGATGGCCGGGCTAGTGGGGTGTTACCGCGGCCTCACCGTCAAGGGTGGGCCCAAGGGCGTCGGCAACGCGGTCAACGAAACAGTCGTCTACGCGTTCATCTGTCTGTTCGTCATCAACGTGGTGATGACGGCCATCGGCGTGCGGTTTTCGACGAAGTGAGGACACGATGAGTTACGACCTCACTTACCGGTTCCGCAATATCGCGGCCAGACTCCAGGGCCCGGTCGACGACTTCGGCGAGCAGGCACTGTTCTACGGCCAGACCGTGCGCTACGTCCCCAACGCGCTTACCAAGTACCGCAAGGAGACGATCCGGCTCATTGCCGAGATGACGCTGGGCGCCGGAGCGCTCGTGATGATCGGGGGCACGGTCGGCGTTGCGGCGTTCCTGACGCTGGCCTCCGGTGGGGTCATCGCCGTCCAGGGCTACTCGTCACTGGGCAACATCGGTATCGAGGCGTTGACCGGCTTCCTGTCGGCGTTTCTGAATGTGCGCGTTGTCGCGCCGGTCATTGCCGGTATCGCGCTGGCGGCGACGATCGGTGCCGGTGCCACCGCCCAGTTGGGTGCCATGCGGGTGTCCGAGGAAATCGACGCCGTGGAATGCATGGCGGTGCACTCGGTGTCCTACCTGGTCTCGACTCGGCTGATCGCCGGCCTGGTTGCGATCATTCCGTTGTATTCGCTGTCGGTGCTCGCCGCGTTTTTCGCGGCCCGCTTCACCACGGTGTTCATCAACGGACAGTCGGCCGGTCTCTACGACCACTACTTCAATACCTTCCTCATCCCGTCGGACCTACTTTGGTCGTTCCTGCAGGCCATCGTGATGTCCATCGCGGTGATGCTGGTCCATACCTATTACGGCTACAACACCAGCGGTGGGCCGGTGGGCGTGGGCATCGCGGTCGGTCAGGCCGTGCGGACCTCGCTGATCGTCGTGGTCGTCATTACATTGTTCATCTCGCTGGCGGTGTACGGCGCATCCGGTAACTTCAACCTCTCCGGGTAAGGGGATCGCTTAAAAACATGGCAGAAGGCGGAGCGCGACGTTCACCTGTCCGGCTGGCAGCGGCGCTGCTGGCCAGTTTGTTGGTGGCGTTTTCCGTGCTGACTTACCTTTCCTACACAGCGGCTTTCACCTCCACCGACACCGTTACCGTCTCGTCGCCACGGGCCGGCCTTGTGATGGACATGGGCGCCAAGGTCAAGTTCCGCGGCATCCAGATCGGCAAGGTCACCGACATCAGCTACAGCCGCGATCAGGCACGGCTGACACTGGCGATCAACAGCGACGCCATGCACTACATCCCCTCCAACGCCGCGGTGCATATCGCGGGCAACACCATCTTCGGCGCGAAGTCGGTGGAATTCCTTCCGCCCCAGACGCCGTCGCCGACATCGCTGCGTCCGGATGCGCACGTTGAGGTCTCAGCGGTGCAGCTGGAAGTCAACACCTTGTTTCAGTCGCTGATGGATCTGCTGCACAAGGTGGATCCGGTCGAATTGAACGGCACGTTGAGTGCGCTGTCCGAAGGCTTGCGGGGTCATGGCGACGACCTGGGTGCCCTGTTCTCGGGCCTGAATACCCTGACACGACAGGCGAATCCGAAGCTGCCCGCCCTGCAGGAGGATTTCCGCAAGGCCGCGGTCGTCACCAACGTCTACGCCGACGCCGCCCCGGACCTGAACACGGTCTTCGACAACCTGCCGACCATCAGCAAAACCGTCGTAGACGAGCAGAAAAACCTCAACGACACGCTATTGGCCACGATCGGCCTCTCCAACAACGCCTACGAGACGTTGGCCCCGGCCGAGCAGGACCTGATCGACGCCATCAACAGGCTGCGGGCCCCGGTCAAGGTCGCCGCCGACTACTCACCGGAATTCGGCTGCCTGTTCGCGGGAATCGAGCGAGGCATCAAGGAGTTTGCTCCGTTGCTCGGTGTCCGCAAAGCGGGCCTGTTCACGTCGTCGAGCTTCGTCTTGGGCTCACCGGCGTACACGTATCCGGAGTCCCTGCCGCAAGTCAACGCCTCCGGTGGACCGAACTGCCGAGGATTGCCTGACATCCCGACCAAGCAGACGGGCGGGTCGTTTTTCCGCTCGCCGTTCCTGGTCACCGATAACGCCAATATCCCGTACGAGCCGTTCACCGAACTGCAGTTCGACGCGCCGTCAACGCTGCAATTCTTGTTCCACGGCTCTTTCGCGGAACGGGACGACTTCTGATGGCGAGTTCGGAGTTGCCGTCGCACCGGTCGATGGTGATCAAGGTCAGCATCTTCGCGGTGGCGATGCTGGTGGTGGCCGCGGGCCTCGTGGTGGTCTTTGGCGACTTTCGGTTTGGGCCCGAAAGTACTTACCACGCAACATTTATCGATGCGTCTCGGTTAAAGGCCGGCCAAAAGGTCCGCATCTCCGGGGTGCCGGTCGGTGCGGTGTCCGGTCTCAAACTCAACCCGGACAACAGCATCGACGTGGCGTTCGGAATCGACAGCCGCTACACGCTGTACTCGTCGACTCGCGCGGTGATCCGCTACGAAAACCTGGTCGGTGACCGGTTCCTAGAGATCACGTCGGGTCCGGGGGAGCTGCGCAAGCTGGCGCCGGGCGGGACAATCAACGCCCAACATACCCAGCCCGCACTGGATCTGGATGCGCTACTGGGCGGACTACGGCCGGTACTCAAGGGCTTGGACGCCGACAAGGTCAACACAATCAGCAGCGCTGTCATCGAGTTGTTGCAGGGCCAGGGTGGAGCGTTGTCGAACGTGCTGGCCGACACCAGTGCGTTCTCGACCGCGCTGGGCCAGCGCGACCAGCTCATCGGTGACACGATCACCAACCTCAACGCGGTGCTGGGCACCATCGATCAAAAGAGCGCGCAATTCTCGACCAGCGTCGACCAGCTGCAGCAATTGATCAGCGGGCTGGCCAAGAACAAGGACTCGATCGCGGGAGCGATTCCGCCGCTGGCGTCGACAACGGCGGACCTCACTGAGCTGCTGAAGAATTCACGCCGGCCGCTACAGGGCATCCTGGAGAACACCCGGCCGCTGGCCACCGAGCTGGACAACCGTAAGGCCGAGGTGAACAACGACGTCGAGCAGCTGGGCGAGGACTATCTGCGCCTGGCCGCACTCGGAGCCTACGGGTCGTTCTTCAACATTTACTTCTGCTCGGTGACGATCAAGATCAACGGGCCGGCCGGCGGCGACATCCTCTTGCCCCTCGGCGGCCAGGTGGACCCCAGCCAAGGGAGGTGCGCTTTTGTCAAGTAATCCAAAGCACGAACGCGACCCAGTGCGCACCGGGGTCTTCGGCGTGGTGATGGTCGTCTGCGTCGTGTTGATCGCCTTCGGCTACTCCAGCTTGCCGTTCTACCCACAGGGAAAGACGTACGACGCTTACTTCACTGACGCGGGCGGCATCTCGCCCGGCAACGCCGTTTACGTGTCGGGCTTCAAGGTCGGCAAAGTGCAGTCCGTCGGTCTAGCCGGGGACAGCGCCAAGGTGACTTTTTCGGTGGATCGGCACGTCGCGGTCGGTGACCAGTCACTGGCCGCGATCCGCACCGACACCATCCTCGGCGAGCGCTCCATCGCGGTGAGTCCGGCGGGTCATGGCAAGGCGACCACCATTCCGCTGAGCCGGACGACCACCCCGTACACGCTGGCCGGCGCGCTCGAGGATCTGGGTCAAAACGCGAACAATCTGAACAAGCCGCAGTTCGAACAGGCCTTGAACGTCCTCACCGACACGCTGCACGATGCCACCCCGGAGCTGCGCGGCGCGCTGGACGGGGTGACATCGCTGTCGCGCACCCTGAACCGGCGTGATGAGGCGCTGCAAAGCCTGCTGGCGCATGCCAAGTCGGTGACATCGGTGTTGTCTGATCGCGCCAACCAGGTGAACAAGTTGGTCGACGACGGCAACGAGTTGTTCGCCGCGCTCGACGAGCGCCGCGCCTCGCTGAGCCAACTGATCGGGGGCATCGACGATGTCTCCACACAGATTTCCGGATTCGTCGCCGACAATCGCAAGGAGTTCGGCCCCGCGTTGAGCAAGCTCAACGATGTGCTGGGCAACCTCAATGAGCGCCGCGACTACATCACCGAGGCCCTCAAACGGCTGCCCACCTATGCGACCGAGCTCGGCGAGGTTGTCGGTTCCGGACCCGGATTCAACGTCAACGTCTACGGCGTGATACCGGCGCCGCTGCTTGCGGCGATGTTCGACTTCTTCTACCAACCTGGCAAGCTGCCGGCCAGCCTCTCTGATTATCTGCGCGGGTTGATCCAGGAACGCTGGATCATTAGGCCGAAGGCACCATGATGCGGAATCTTGATGATTAAACGGACTTTGGGCGGCCGGGGGCTGCGTAACGTGACGATCATCGCGCTGGTCGCGGTGCTGATCGGTGGTGTGTACGCGCTGTCTTCGTCCAACGGCGGTGGCCGAAAAGTCGTCGGCTACTTCACGTCTGCTGTCGGGCTGTACCCCGGAGATCAGGTCCGCATCCTCGGGGTCCCGGTCGGCAACATCGACTCGATCGAACCTCGGCCTTCCGACGTGAAAATCACCATGTCGATTTCCAACGACGTGAAGATCCCGAAGGACGCCAAGGCCGTCATCATGTCGCCAAACCTGGTGTCGGCCCGTTTCATTCAGCTCACGCCGACATACAGTGGCGGAGCGGTGCTGCCGGACGGCGGCAGCATCGATCTGGCTCGTACCGCGGTTCCGGTGGAATGGGATGAGGTAAAAGAAGCACTGACCCAACTGGCCGTCCAGCTGGGTCCGGCGACCGGATCGACGCAGGGCGCATTGGGCGCGGCGATCAACCAGGCCGCGGACACGTTCGACGGCAAGGGCGAGTCGTTCCACAACGCGTTGCGTGAGTTGTCGCAAGTCGCTGGGCGACTGGGGGATTCGCGCGGCGACATCTTCGGTACGATCAAGAACCTGCAGGTTCTGGTCAACGCGCTGTCCGCGAGTAACGAACAGATCGTGCAGTTCGCCGGAAACGTGGCGTCGGTATCGCAGGTGCTGGCCGACAGCTCGCGCCATCTCGACGGCACACTTGGCACCCTCAACAAGGCGCTCACCGACATCCGAGGGTTCCTGCATGAAAACAACTCGACGTTGGTCGATACCGTCAACCAGCTCAACGACTTCGCTAAAACCCTGAGCGACCAGAGCGACAACATCGAGCAGGTGCTGCACGTCGCTGGCCCCGGTATCGCCAACTTCTACAACATCTATGACCCGGCGCAGGGCACGCTGAACGGCCTGTTGTCGATACCGGAGTTTGCCAACCCTGTGCAATTCATCTGCGGCGGTTCCTTCGAAACCGCCGGCGGCCCACGTGCGCCCGACTACTACCGGCGCGCCGAGCTCTGTCGTGAGCGGCTGGGGCCGGTGCTGCGCCGGCTGGCGGTGAATTACCCGCCGATCATGTTCCACCCGCTGAACACGATCACGGCGTACAAGGGCCAGATCATCTACGACACCCCGGCCACCGAAGCCAAGGCGCAGACGCCGATTCCGCAGCTGACGTGGATACCGGCCAACGGTGTGCCAGCGCCGGCCACCCAGAATCCCGCGGACCTGCAGGCCCTGCTTGTCCCGACCGCACCGCAGGCTGTGCCTGCACCGGGGTCGCCGGCTGGAGGCCCCGCGCCTGCCCCGGGCCCGGCCCCCGGATCCGCCTTCGGCCCGCTGCCTGGTCCGGCGCAGGGCCCTTCCGCGGGGCTGCAAAATGGTCAGGGCGGTGGCGGATGAACCGAATCTGGTTGGGCGGCACCGCATTGGCGGCAGGTAGTGCGCTGCTCGCCGGTTGTCAGTTCGGCGGGTTGAACTCCGTGTCGATGCCCGGTACCGCCGGACATGGCAGTGGCGCGTACTCGATCACCGTCGAAATGCCCGACGTGGCGACGCTGCCACAGAACTCACCCGTCATGGTCGATGATGTGACTGTCGGTAGTGTCGCCGGCATTTCAGCCGAGCAGCGCTCTGACGGATCCTTTTATGCCGCAGTGAAGTTGGCGTTGGAAAAGGGCGTGGTATTGCCGGCCAATGCGACCGCGACGGTCGCCCAGACGTCGTTGCTGGGTTCGATGCACATCGATTTGACTGCTCCCAAGGACAAGCCGGCGACCGGCAGGCTGGTCAACGGATCGAAGATCTCCGAGGCCAACACCGGCCGTTTTCCCACCACCGAAGAGGTGTTTTCCGCCCTCGGCGTGGTGGTTAACAAGGGTAATCTCGGCGCGTTGGGCGAGATTACCGATGAGACCTACCAGGCCTTCGCGGGCAGGCAAAGCCAGTTCGTCGACCTGATCCCCAGATTGTCTGAGCTGACTGCGGGACTTAATCGTCAGGTCGGCGACATCATCAACGCGGTCGACGGACTGAACCGGTTCTCCGCAAGCCTTGCGCGCGACAAAGACAACCTGGGCCGGGCACTGGACAGCCTGCCCGAGGCGCTTCGCGTACTCAACAAGAACCGGGACCACATCGTGGACGCGTTCGCTGCGTTGAAGAAGTTGGCGACGGTGACCTCGCACGTGCTCTCAAAAACCAAGGTCGATTTCGCCGAAGACCTCAAGGGCCTGTATTCGGCCGTGAAGGCGCTCAACGACAATCGGAAGAATTTCGTCACCTCGCTGCAGCTGTTGCTGACGTTCCCGTTCCCGAATTTCGGTATCAAACAGGCCGTGCGCGGTGACTACCTCAACGCGTTCAGCACCTTCGACCTCACCCTGCGCCGACTCGGGGAGACGTTCTTCACCACCTCGTATGCACTTGATCCGAACATGATGCACATGGGTGAGATTCTCAACCCGCCCGACTTCTTGACCGGCGAATTGGCCAACCTGTCCGGACAGGCGGCCGACCCGTTCAAGATTCCGCCCGGCACGGCGTCCGGACAATAAGGGGCGGCGCAGATGATAGACAGACTGACCAAGATTCAGCTCGGCATATTCGGGGTGATCACCGCCGTCACGCTGATCATCATGTCGATCTACTACTTGCGGCTGCCCGCCACGTTCGGCATCGGGACCTACACCGTGACCGCCGACTTCGTCGCCGGTGGTGGTCTCTACAAGAACGGCAACGTCACCTACCGTGGCGTCGCCGTCGGCCGAGTGGAGTCGGTGAGCCTGAATCCGAACGGCGTTACCGCCGGAATGCGGCTGAACAGCGGGACTCCCATTCCGTCGAACGTCACCGCCACGGTGAAGAGCGTGTCGGCGGTCGGTGAGCAATACATCGACCTGGTGCCGCCGAACAACTCCATATCGACCAAGTTGCACAACGGGTCTCGGATCGATCGGGCTAACACCCGGATCGGCCAAGACGTCGCCGACTTACTGAAGCGGGCGGAGACGCTGGTCAACAGCCTCGGCGACACCCGGTTGAAAGAGTTGCTGCATGAGACGTTCATCGCGGCCAACGGTTCGGGTCCCGAGCTAGCCCGGCTGATCGAGTCCGCGCGGCTTCTGGTGGACGAGGCCAACACCAATTATCCGCAAGTCTCACAGCTGATCGACCAGGCGGGCCCGTTCCTGCAATCCCAGATCCGTGCAGGCGCTGACATCAAGTCGCTCGCCGACGGGCTGGCGCGGTTCACCTCCGAGGTTCATCAGGCCGATCCGCAGCTTCGTTCAACGTTGGATATCGCTCCGGGCGCGGCCGACGAGGCCAGCACCGCGTTCTCCGGTATCCGGCCCTCGTTTCCAGCTCTGGCGGCCAGCCTGGCGAACCTGGGCCGAGTGGGCGTGATCTACCACAAGTCGATCGAGGAGCTGTTGGTGGTCTTGCCGGCGCTGTTCGCCGCGATCACCACCGCCGCGGGCGGCGCGCCACAAGACGAAGGCGCCAAGCTGGACTTCAAGCTCGACCTCAACGACCCGCCGCCGTGCGCCGTCGGTTTCTTGCCCCCGCCGCTGATGCGCACGCCTGCCGACGAGACGGTGCGCGAGCTCCCGCGGGACCTGTACTGCAAGGCCGCTCAGAACGATCCCAGTACCGTACGCGGTGCCCGCAACTATCCGTGCCAGGAGTTCCCCGGCAAACGGGCACCTTCGGTTCAGCTGTGTCGTGACCCGAAGGGTTACGTGCCGATTGGCCGCAACCCCTGGCGTGGTCCGCCGGTTCCCTACAGCACGCCGGAAACAAATGGACTGAACACGCTGCCGCCCAACAAGTTTCCGTATATCCCGCCGGGCGCTGATCCCGATCCGGGCGTTCCCATCGCGGGGCCGCCCCCGCCCGGTGTAGTGCCCGGTCCCGGGCCGGTGCCGCGTCAGCCGGCGTTCGATCCGCCACCACCCAACGACAGCGGGCCGCCGCCGGGCAACCCGTCATGGATGCCGCCGGGAGTCCCGCCGGTGCCGCCCCAGATTCCGTATCCGAAGTGGCTGCCGCCACCGCCGCAGGCCAGCGGCCCGTCCTATACCACCTATGACCAAACCACCGGAGTCTTCAGGGACCCGGCAGGCGGCACTGGTATTTTCGCGACGGGCGCTTCCGGCGCGAACGGCGCTTCCGGCGCGAACGGCGCTTCCGGCGCCGAGAATTGGGTGGACCTCATGCTTGATCCGAGGCCGATGTAGTGGCTTCTGCAGTTAGTGGCGAACAAGCCACGACACAGCGTGTTCGTCGCCGGGCATCGCGCGCGGCAGGACCGGCGACGAGCGAGCCGAGCCCGGCGACCACGGTCGCGGTCGACGTTCCAACCGAGCCGAAGCGGCCGGCGAAACGCGTCAAAATCCTCAAGACGGTCAAGCCTCCACCGCGGCGGCGCCCGAACCGGGTCATGGTCGGGTGGATTTCGTTCGCCGCCGCGCTGTTGGCAATCGGCGCGCTGACCGGTTGTCTGGCCATCCTGGTCTTGCAGCACCAGCACGCCCAAGCACAACAGTCCCGCGATCAGCACTTCGTCGACACCGCCACGCAGACAGTGGTCAACATGTTCAGTTACAAGCAGGACAACATCGACGAGAGTGTGAACCGTTTCTATAACGGCACCAGCGGCCCACTGCGCGGAATGCTAGGCGCTAACAACAACATTGAGAACCTCAAGGCCCTGTTCCGCACCACCAATGCGACATCGGAAGCGGTGATCAACGGTGCCGCTCTCGAGGGCATTGACACAGTTACCGATAACGCCTCCGTACTGGTGTCGGTGCGCGTCACGGTGGCCGACATCGACGGCGTCCATAAGCCGTCCATGCCATATCGGCTGCGGGTCATCGTGCACGAGGACGAGCGTGGACAGATGACCGGATACGACCTGAAATATCCGGACGGGGGCAACTGATGCGGTGGCGGAGGTGGCTGCTCGCCGTCACGGGTTATCTGTTGGTCACTGGCATTATCGGGTTGTCCGCTGCGGCCGGCTGGTTCTACTGGGACCGGGTGCAAACCCGAGGGGAGCAGGCGGCGCGGGCGTTGTTGCCGCAGTTGGCCACCAAGGAAATTCCCGAGGTCTTCGCCTACGACTATCAGACCGTCGAACGCAGCCTCGCCGCGGCCTATCCGCTACTGACGCCCGCCTACCGCCAGGAGTTCCAGAAAAGCGCCAATACGCAAATCATCCCGGAGGCGAAGAAGCGCGAGGTGGTCGTCCAGGCCAACGTGGTTGGCGTCGGGGTGATGTCCGCGAAGCGCGAGTCGGCGTCGGTGATGGTGTACCTGAACCGCACTGTGACCGACAAGTCGCGCCAGCCCGTTTATGACGGCAGCCGGTTACGGGTGGACTTCAAGCGGATCGGCAGCAAATGGCTGATCGCGTACATCACGCCGATTTAGGCACGCATTCCTCGCGTCGGATGACTCAGTAGCAGATCGCAATGTCGTTGCACTGCAACGGATACCGCTGGACCGGGCTGGGCGGCGGTCCGCTCAGCCGCAGGGAGAACGGTTGCTTTGTCATCGCCGGCTGCAACCCACATACCGCACCGTGCAAACTGGTGTGCGTGCCGGCGAGCGACCCGTCGTCGAACGCGAAGGTCTCCGTCGACGGACCAGTTCCGCCGCCCGGGCAGGAAACCCCATCGGCCACGCCCGCCTGGAACGTCCACCGTCCGCTCACCAGCCGGGCCCGTCCGCTGTAGTTCTGCAGCTTGTCCTGACGGCTGATCCGTTCGTCGGTCGAGCTCACTATGTTCAGCGAACAAAAATCTGCCTGAATGTCCGGGTTGGAATAGTCCTTGTAGTAGCGGCTTCCGTTGACTTGATCGCAGAGCGCGGTGATCGTCCAGGTCACCCCGGACACGCCGTCCTGGACGAACGAGTAGTTGCCGTCCGGCGGCGGTCCGACCGCATGCGCCGGCTCACCGGAGTCCAGCGCGATTCCCACCGCAACGGCCGAGCAGATGCCGGCACCAGCGGCCAGCCCGCGACGGAGATTCACGTTGTTGCTCCCTTCACCCTGCATCGAGTATCACAGCGATTCGGCGTCAACACCATGGATCCACTACCGCTAATTGGTGCCCGGGGGATACGCCTCGGCGAGCGCATCGAGAAACGATCGTGCCCAGCGGTCTACGTCATGAGCGAGCACTTGGCGTCGCAACGCCCGCATCCGGCGCCGACCCTCGTCGACTGACTGATTGAGTGCCGCCTCGATCGTGTCCTTGACCCCTTCGAGGTCGTGCGGGTTGACTAGGTAGGCCTGTCGCAGTTCGGTTGCGGCGCCGGTGAATTCGGACAGAACAAGCGCACCGCCGAGATCACTGCGGCAGGCGACGTACTCCTTGGCCACCAGGTTCATCCCGTCCCGCAGCGGGGTGACCAGCATGACGTCGCTGGCCACGAAGAACGCGATCAGTTCGTCGCGGGGAACCGCGCGATGGATGTAATGCACCACCGGATGACCCACTTCAGCGTACTCGCCGTTGATGTGTCCGACCTCGCGTTCGATGTCGTTGCGCAGAATCTGATAGCTCTCCACACGTTCGCGGCTCGGTGTGGCCAGCTGGACCAGCACCGTGTCGTCACGTTTGACGCGCCCCTCGGCGAGCAGTTCCGAGAAAGCCTTCAACCGCACGTCGATGCCCTTGGTGTAGTCGAGCCGGTCGACGCCGAGCAGGATCTTGCGCGGATTGCCCAACTCGGCGCGGATCTCTTTGGCGTGACGCCGGACGTCGCGGTGCCGAGCGGACTGGTCGAGTGCGCCGGAGTCGATGGAGATGGGAAAGGCGCCCACCCTAACGGTGCGGGATTCCAGCTGCACCTCGCCGAACCGCGACCGCACGCCGACCGTCCCACGCGAGGTATTGGCGCCGAGCAGTTGCCGGGACAGGTACAGGAAATTCTGTGCGCCGCCGACCAGATGGAATCCGACCACGTCGGCTCCGAGGAGGCCTTCGATGATCTCTGTGCGCCACGGCAACTGCATGAACAGCTCCACTGGCGGGAACGGGATATGCAGGAAGAACCCGATCGTCAGGTCTGGCCGTAACGTGCGCAGCATTTGTGGGACCAGCTGCAATTGGTAGTCCTGGACCCAGACCGTGGCGCCGCGAGCGGCGGCGCGGGAGGTGGCTTCAGCGAAGCGTTGATTGACCTCGACGTAGCGGTCCCACCATTCGCGGTGATAGATCGGTTTGACGATGACGTCGTGGTACAGCGGCCACAGTGTCGCGTTCGAGAACCCCTCGTAGTACTGGGCGACATCGTCGGCGGACAGCCGCACCGGGTAAAGATGCAGTTCATCTTCAGCGATGGGCTCGTCATCGATGTCGATCTCATCCACGACGCCCGGCCAGCCAACCCAAGCCCCGCTGCGGCGGCGCAGCAACGGCTCTAAGGCCGTGACCAGCCCCCCTGGGCTGCGCTTCCACGTGGTGGTGCCGCCGAGCAGCCGCTCCAGATCAACCGGCAGCCGATTGGCAACCACCACGAAGTCGGAATTCCCGAAGTGCGATGTTTTCGAGGGCTGGCTTCCCCTGGGAGCCATTTAGGCGTCGAGTTTCGCCGGTCCAATACCAAGCATGGACAAGAAAACGCGGCACTCGTCAGCGTCGGTCGCGTATGCGGCGACGACACGCCTGGCCTGGCTTGCGGTGCTGTCGGCCAGGGGGGCGACATCGCCGATTTCGCCAGGATCAGATTTCGTAGGCATGACATAACTGTATGCGACGTCGGTATTCGCCCGCAGCCCTCTCGGGTGGGAGGCCCGGTATGCGGGGCCACCCGCGGTGCGGGAGCGGACAGGCAAAGGACGAGAACGCGGCCGCGATCGCCCGGCCGTAATTCGGTCGCCGGCGGATCGACCCCCTGAGGATCCGCTACACACTGGCCGTAATGTGTAAACAACCCGGATCTGACAAAGCAAGGTAGGGCGGAATGACAGTCTCCGAACAAGCCGACGCCGCGGCGGCCAACGCCAACTCCAACGAGCTGGTGGCCTATGAAACCCTCGACGAGGGCCGCATCGCCCGGATTTGGCTTAATCGGCCCGATGCCCACAACGCGCAGAATCGTGGATTGCTGGTTCAGCTTGACGAGGCGTTCGGCCGGGCCGAGGCCGACGACACCGTGCGCGTGGTGATTCTGGCGGCACGCGGCAAGGACTTCTCCGCGGGCCACGACCTGGGCTCCGAGCAGGCCTTGGCCGAGCGCGCACCGGGACCGGGGCAGCATCCGAGTTTCCGCTCGCGCGGTGCGACGCTCGAGCCGATCATGGAGAAGCTGTATCACCAGGAGTGGCACTACTTCTTCGAAAATACCTGCCGCTGGCGTGATCTGCGCAAGATCACGATCGCCCAGGTGCAGGGCAACGCGATCTCGGCGGGCCTGATGTTGATCTGGGCGTGCGATCTGATCGTCGCGGCCGACAATGCGAAGTTCAGCGACGTGGTCGCGGTGCGGCTCGGCATGCCGGGCGTCGAATACTACGCTCACCCTTGGGAATTCGGGCCACGTAAGGCCAAAGAGCTGCTTTTGACCGGTGATTCGGTAGACGCTGACGAGGCGTACCGATTGGGCATGGTATCCAAGGTTTTCCCGGTCGACGAATTAGAGGGAAAGACACTGGAATTCGCGCGGCGCATCGCCGAGCGGCCGACGATGGCCTCGCTGCTGATCAAGGATTCGGTCAACGCCGCCTCCGACGCGATGGGTTACACCGAGGCGCTGCGGCACGCATTCCACATCCATCTGTTGGGGCATGCGCACTGGGCGGCGTTCAACGAAAACAGGTGGCCCGTGGGCCAACCGCCGCACGTCGAGGACTGGCGCAACGCGAAGCCGACGAAGTTAGCTCGCCGCGATACGCCATAGCACCGCGCACGACCAGCGGGAGGCGAAGGTGATCGAGCCGGGGCAGCCATATTCATGCCCGCGGTTACGTGGTTCTATATCTAGAACCTGTTCCAGTTTGAGAGGGCCTCGCGTGCAGCTATCTTTCGAAGACCGGACGTATTTGATCACCGGCGGCGGCAGTGGAATTGGCAAGGGTGTGGCCGCCGGGCTGGTCGCGGCCGGGGCCTCGGTCATGATCATCGGCCGCAACCCTGACCGTCTGGCAGCCGCTGTCGAGGAGGTTCAAGCGCTGGCCGACAGTGCCGGTAAAGGCGGCGCGATCCGCTACGAGCCCGCCGACGTCACCAACGAGGACGAGGTGGCCCGTGCGGTCGACGCCGCAACGGCGTGGCACGGTCGGCTGTACGGAGCGGTGCACTGCGCGGGTGGCTCGCTGACGGTGGGGCCGATCACCCACACCGACTCGGAGGCGTGGCGAAACACTGTCGACCTCAATGTCAACGGCACCATGTACGTGGTCAAGCACGTAGGGCGTGAATTGGTGCGCGGCGGTGGCGGCTCGTTCGTCGGGATCTCTTCGATCGCGGCCAGCAACACCCACCGTTGGTTCGGGCCCTACGGCGTCACCAAGTCGGCCATCGACCACATGATGATGCTGGCCGCCGACGAACTCGGGCCGTCGTGGGTGCGGTTCAACAGCGTCCGCCCGGGTCTGATTCGCACCGATCTTGTCGACGCGGCCGTGATTCAGTCGCCGGAGATCAGCGGCGACTATGCGCTCTGTACGCCGTTGCCGAGGGTGGGGGAGGTCGAGGACGTCGCCAACCTGGCCATGTTCCTGCTCAGCGACGCGGCCACCTGGATCACCGGACAGTGCATCAACGTCGACGGCGGCCATATCCTGCGCCGCGGCCCGGACTATTCCTCAATGATGGAGCAGATGTTCGGTGCCGACGCGCTGCGCGGAGTGGTGGCGGAAGCATGAAAAGACTTGACGGCCAGCGAATTTTAGTGACCGGCGCCGCGTCGGGGATCGGCCAGGCGACCACGTTGCGACTGCTCAGTGAGGGCGCCAGCGTTGCGGCCGCCGACATCTCGGCCGACGGACTGAGCAACACCGCGGCCCGCGCCGACGAGGCCGCGACGGCGCAGCGGCTCACCACCGTGCCAATCGATGTCGGTAACGAGAGTTCGGTGATCGACGGGGTGTTCTTGGCGGTCGAGAAGCTCGGCGGCCTGGATTCGCTGGTCAATGCGGCAGGCATTCTGCGTGCCTGGCACACCGACCAGACCACCCTCGACCAGTGGAATCAGATCATCGCCGTCAACCTCACCGGTACTTTTCTGGTGGTCCGGGAAGCGCTGCCGGCGCTACTGGCGAATCCGCGCAGCGCGATCGTGAACTTCAGCTCCACCTCGGCGTCATTCGCCCACCCATACATGGCCGCTTATGCGGCGAGCAAGGGCGGAATCCAGGCCTTCACCCATTCCTTGGCGCTGGAATATGCGAAGAGGGGCCTGCGCGCGGCGTGCGTCGCGCCGGGCAGCATCAAGTCCGGGATCACCGATGCCACAGGTGGATACCTCCCGCAGGATGCAGACTGGTCGCTGTTTCCCCGGCTGATGCCGATCCTGTCGACCACGACGGAATCCAGCGGGGCGGGGATGGCCGAACCCAACGCGGTCGCCGGTGTGATCGCCATGCTCGTGTCCGACGATGGAGCCTGGATCACGGGCACTGAAATTCGCATGGATGGCGGCACGCACGCCTGAGATGTGCCTCGCCGGGCTTGCGATCGTCGCTAGTTAACGCAGGGCACGCCACCGCCGTCGATCGGTTTGCCTTGATCGGGCGTCGCGTAGGTGCTGGTGCCGTAGCCGTAGCCGTATCCCGGATAGCTGGTGCTGCTCGTGCTCGACGTCGTGGTGGTGGATGACGACGTGGAGGAATCGTCCATGGATTCGTCGATCGTCGGCATCGAGTAGTTGGTGTCGACGGTCACGCGGATGTGTCCGGGCTGCAGACGGGAATCGGGCTGTTTGGGTGTGTCCAGGCCGAGCAGGCCAGCGATGTTCTGGGCGTCGGCTTCGGCGCCCGCGCCGTACTGGATGGTCGTCGAGCTTGGATCAAACCAGTTGCGGTCGCGGGCTTGAACCGAGGTGTAGCCGTACTTTTTCAGCGCGCGCGACACCTGGCTGGCAAGACCGCTCATGCTGCCGGCGTTGACCACGTCGACGGCGGTGGACGGATTGGGTTTGGCGGCCGTCGTCGGCGATGAACTTGTCGAGGTGTCGATGCCGATGGCCGATGCCACCTCGGCCTTGATCGCGGCCGGGTCGATGATGTTGACGTCTTGGCCGTTGATGTTGTCGTAGCGAACCACCGGCAACGTCCGGAATTCCACCTGGTTTGCCGCTGCGCTACCGGCGATTTCACCGATGCGCCGGAACATGTCCTCGTCCCAACCCGCTGACAGCACAACGTCTTTGCGAGCGACCGCCATCAGGGTCTTCATCTTGTCCAGGTTGGTGAAGGTTCCCGAGTCCTGCAGTTCCCGCATGACCGACGAAATGAATGCCTGCTGTCGATGGGTCCGGTCCAGGTCGCCGTTGTCCAGGCCATGGCGTTGCCGGACGAAAGCCAGTGCCTCCGAGGCATTCAACCGCTGCGGCCCGGCGGGGAAGTCGGCGCCGGAGTAGGCGTCGTAGACGGAGTGGTTGAGGCACACGTCCACACCGCCCAAGCTTTGCGCCAGATCGTAGAAACCCGCCAGATTGACCTCGGCGAAATAGTCGATCGGAGCCCCGGTCAGGCTTCGCACCGCGCGCAGGGTCGCGGCCCGGGCGGCTTCGCGGCCTTTCGTCTCCAATTCTTTTTGGCTGCTGACACCTTGGTTGACGAGCTTTTGGGCGACGTACTGCTTGGTGAGGCCGTACGCCTCTTTGATCTTGATGTGGTTGTATCCCGGAACACCGGTGAACGGCACCCAGTCGTCGCGGGGGATGGAGAAGGCGACCACTTTGTTGTCCGCCCCGACGTGGACGAGTATTAGCGTGTTGGTGTTGTAGCCGCCGTCATCGGAATCGCCCGCGTGTAACTGCTTCAGGATCGAATTGGGTAGGTCGTTGCCCTCCTGGTCTTTGCGGGAGTCCAGGCCGATCAGCAGGATGTTCATGTTGTCGCCGCTGGATCGGGGATCGTCGGGGCTCAGGGCTTGGGAGACGGTGATGCCGCCCAACGCCCCGTGCGCCACGTAGTAACCCGCACCGGTCATCAGCACCGCCGCCGTGGACACCAGCGTCATGAACGCGCGCGCCACGCCTCTGCGCAGAGGTGACGATTGGCGGACCGCTCGATGACGGCGGTGTGCACCGCCGGAGCGTGCCATCAGAAACCTCGACCCTCGGCCCGCGCACCACTGCATACCGCAACAGCAGTTTGCGGTGATGACGCGAAAAGCATGCGGTCAAGTATGCGGTAGCTTGCTGTGAAGCCCCCAATCAAGACCGCTCCGAACGGGTGACTGTGGCCGTTCTCACCCTCGGGATTCGGGCGACTCGCCGGCGATGATCTTCGCGCTACCAGCATGTTTTGGCTAAGATGCGCCGAGCTTGGGGTCCGGAAGCGTTGCGGGCAGGTCTCGGAAGGAGAACATGGCTGACGAGATCGATCCCCACTCGTCACCGGACGGCGACAAACGAGGAGACGACGCCGTTCCGCAGGCGCCCGAGCACGGCTTACGGCGCGTCTGGCAGAGGATCCCACCAGGTCTACGGACGGTAATCCCCCTCGTTATGTTGCTGGCCGTCGTGGTCGTCGGCTTCTACAACTGGGTACGGCCCGCGCAAGCCGCTTGGTCGCACCTGCCGGGCCGATTCGTTTGCCAGGTGCAGTCCGGAATCATCCCGCCGCCGGCGATAACGGTGGCCTCGGTCGGTGTCACCCATCCCCGGGCCAACGTTCTGCAGCTCGTGGTGCGGTTCGCTCGCCACTGCCGGCGTCGCCGGGCTACCAGCTGACGTACAACCTCGCCAACAACGGCACGGCCTTCGCCGTGCTGAGCCAGCAGCAGGGCAGCCACGACTGGCGATCCGCAATGCCGTCAAGGACGGCGCCGACATCGGCACGGACCGCGGCACACACGCCAGCCAGACGGCGCCCGACACGGTCGAGATGACCCTGAACCTCGCGAAGTTCGGTGTCGACAAAGGCTTCATGAATCCCGCGCTCACGGTTTCAGCTCAGCTCGGCACGCCGCCCAGCGATCCGGTGACTTACGCGTTGCAGATCTGCCACGGCTGACGAAACCCGTCCCCCGGGCTATCGCACCCTTTCGAGGTCCTCGCCCGAACCGTAGAAAAGACGAATATTCGACCCGGTGATGATTTCTACGAGATATACCCCTACGGGTTCAACCTCGTAGTAGTAGTGGGCGTAGCCGTGCGCATCCAATGCTGTGGCACACGTGAGGCCCGGTGCGCCGCACCTTTGCTTGGTCGGCAGCGCGAGCATCGCGATCAGGAGCAGCACGACGATTCCGACCACGACCGGGGCTTTGTTCACTATGTGCCTCGTTTGCGCGGAATGCGTCATCGATGGAGTGTATGCGGAACCCTGAGCACTCCCGGGGAAGTAGGGTCTGTCAGCTATGACGCGCGCAACCTCTGACAACCCGTCGCCATCGCACACTCGGGTTGAGGTGCTGGGCAACATCGGGCCCAACTGGTTCGCCTCGGTGATGGGTACCGGGATCGTTGCTGTCGGCGGTGCCACGCTGCCGGTCCACGTGGTGGGGCTGCGCGCATTTGCCGAAGTCGTGTGGGTCATCGCGGCCGTGCTGCTCGTCGCGCTGATCGTCCTGGTCGGTGGCCACTGGCTAAGCCACCCGAAGGTGGCGCGCGGTCACGCTCGTAATCCGCAGATGGCCTATTTCTATGGGGCCGCCCCGATGGCGCTGATGACGGTCGGTGGGGGAGCGGTCATCGTCGGCAAGGATCTCATCGGCGAGCGCATTGCCGTCGACCTGGACTGGGTGCTGTGGACCGCGGGCACCGTCGGCGGGCTGTTCACCGCAGTCACGATTCCGTTTCTGATGTTCACCCGGCACGACGTCGAACCCGATGCCGCATTCGGCGGATGGCTGATGCCCGTGGTCCCGCCGATGGTGACGGCGGCGATGGGCGCGCTACTGCTGCCGCATATGGCAGCGGGCGCCGGTCGTCAAACGATGGTCTACGGCTGTTATGCGATGTTCGGGTTGTCGTTGGTGGCCTCGTTGAACATCATCGCGATGATCTGGAGCCGGCTGGTCCTGTACGGCACCTCTGGCACCGCGCGGGTGCCGACGCTGTGGATCGTGTTGGGTCCACTTGGCCAATCCATCACGGCCGCAGGGCTTCTCGGCGCCGTCGCGGGGCTGGCCGTCGAGCATGACGTGGCCGAGGACATGAACGTGTTCGCGATTCTGTACGGAGTGCCGGTGTGGGGCTTCGCGGTGTTGTGGATCGCACTGGCCACCTCGCTGACGGTGCGTACCTTGCGACACGGGATGCCGTTCGCTCTGACGTGGTGGAGCCTGACCTTCCCGGTCGGCACCTTCGTCACCGGAACTTCACAGCTTGCCGCTCACACGCACCTGCCCGCCTTCAAGGTGGCCGCGGTCATCGCCTACGCCGGTCTGCTCTTCACCTGGTTGCTGGTGGCCGTCCGCACCGCGCGGGGCAGCCTGAGCGGCAATCTACTCACGTTGCCGCCGAGCAGCGCACCGGTCAAGGCGAGCAAGGAGCGCGCGTCCTGAGGCGAGCTGAATGCCGAAGAGCAGCGGCCTCAGTCCCGGCAAGCGCTTACCGACGGGCACCGTTTTGACATATCGGCCCGGCGGGTAGGCAACGTGAATCGACCGAAGGTCGAAACATGTCGGACCCCGACCCGCCCGAGCGGGGCACGCCGGCAGTGACACCGGAGCGGCTGACGCCAGCGGAAACGCCGGAGCGGATCACGCCGGCTGAGCCACCAGAGCGACTGGTGCCCGCAGGCACCCCGGAGCGTCAGGCGCCGATCTAGGACCCGGCTCGCAAATGAATGGAGGCAACGACATGCGCGCTGAAGAAGGCGACGAATCGGTCACCGATTACGCCGTTGAAGGAAAGCAGACGCACGACCGGATCAAGGAGGCGCAACGAGCAAGGGGCCCGCTGGGAAGAGTCGTTCAGCGGATCGGCAAGCTCTTTCGTGGCGAACAGGATTCCCCGCATTAATTGAGGTCGTCTTACGATCTCCTGATGACGACGGCTGCTGAACAGTTCTCCACTCCGGGAATGGGCGGCGTTCGCATTGTCGCTGACCGCCAGGGCGATCCGCTCGCGCGGGCCGTGGTGTTCCTGCACGGCGGCGGACAGACCCGGCGCTCATGGGGCCGGGCGGCCGCCGCGGTCGCCAATCACGGCTGGCAAGCGGTGACGATCGATTTGCGGGGCCACGGCGAATCGGATTGGTCCAGCGAAGGCGACTACCGCGTCGTCAGCTTTGCCGGCGATGTCCAGGAAGTGCTGCGCGGCCTGCCTCCAAAACCGGTCCTGGTGGGTGCTTCGCTGGGCGGATTCACCTCGATGCTGCTGGCGGGCGAGCTGTCGCCCGGCATCGCCAGCGCGGTCATTCTCGTCGACATCGTGCCCAACATGGAGCAATCCGGGGCCACCCGCATTCACAGTTTCATGGCTGATCGGGCGGAATCAGGGTTCGCCTCATTAGAAGAAGTCGCCGACGCCATCGCCGAATACAACCCGCATCGGCCCCGGCCAACCGATCTGGAGGGCCTGACCACCAACCTTCGCCGCCGCGGGGATCGTTGGTATTGGCACTGGGATCCTCAATTCATCAGCGGCGCTGCGGCGTTTCCGCCATTCGAGGTCACCGATGCCGATCGCATGCACACCGCCGTTGAGGCGATCCTGAGTAGCGGCGTGCCCATGCTTCTGGTTCGCGGTCAGGTGAGCGACCTGGTCAGTCAGGAACGCGCCGACGAATTCCTCGCGCGCTTCCCGCAGGTCGAGTTCACTGATGTCCGCGGTGCCGGACACATGGTCGCCGGCGATCGCAACGACATCTTCGCGGGAGCCGTCCTGGATTTCCTTTCCCGCTATGTCGATGCCGGATAACGTCGCCTGAAGAGCGCAGGCCATTGCGCTAAACCTATCGCTGTCCCTGAGACGGCAACCCGGGCCAGCGCGAACACGTAGTAGCGGTCCGCGCTCCTCTGACCAGCAACAAGCCATTTATGGGCTGGTAGCATCCTGGGCCGACAAGAGGAGAGTGGCGTGGCTATTGCGTGGTTGCGGAGGTTGGGGCTGTTCGTTGCCATGATGATGGCCGCGATGGTGTGTGCGGATACGGCTGCGGCAGAGGCCCCGCCCACGCCCGGCGTGCAGGTCGATGATGAAACAAGCAGGTGTACAGCGGGTTTCGCGGCTCAGGGCAACGATGGCGGCTATTACTTGCTGACCAGCGGACACTGCGACATGCACGACGGGTCGGTATGGACCTACGGCGAGAGCACCCCGCTCGGGACGATCACCGCCAGTGAGAAAGAGGGCGACAAGCGGGACGCCGCGATCATTCGGCTGGTTCCCGCCGTCGGTGTGCCATCCGGTGGTGTCGGCGACAGACCGGTCCGGGATGTGTTGAGCCGCAATGAAATTAAGATGGGCGCGCCGTTCTGTAAGTTGGGTGCGGTCACCGGAGAGACCTGCGGCACGATCACCGGCATCGACGGCGATGTGGTGGAAGCCAGCGTGTTCAGTCTGAATGGCGACAGTGGAAGTCCTGGCTACGTGCAGAACGACGACGGAACCGTCAGTGCCGTTGGCCTCTTGATGTCCTCACCGGACGGTGACGACAACATCACGTACTTCACGCTCGTGCAGCCGCTCCTGGGAAAGTGGGGAATACGGGTGCTGCCCTGACGAGACCAGCGGCCGGGGAGCGCGAGTTACCGTTTCGCCAACCCGGGTACTGGGTATCTACCGGACCGGCGTCTTGCCTACGGACCCATAAGTCCCGGTAGGGTCCGTAGGTGTTGACAGAGACGAACGCGAAGATAGCGGCACCAGCAACACGAAGGAGTGGGCGGTGAAACGTGGGATCGTGATCGGCGCAGCCGGCGTGGCCATGGTGGTCGCAACCTGTGTCGGCTGTTCGAGCAACAAATCCAACACCGGCGCATCGAGTACGGCAGCAGCGCCGGCTGGCGCGCAGGTGATCGTGGACGGCCAGAAGCAGAACGTCACTGGCCCGGTCACCTGCACACCGGCCGGCGACAACATCAACATCGGCATCGGTGATGCGACCGCCGGCGTCGGGGCCGTGATCAGCAACGCCAATCCGCCCATCGTCCATGCGGTGGGGCTGGGCAGCGTCAACGGCGTCGCACTCGGTTTCTCCGACGCCGCGCCAAACCAAGCCAGCAACGCCGGAGCCGCAGTCGACGGCAAGGCCTACGCGATCAAAGGCACCGCGACAGGCACCGATATGACCAACCCGAGCAGCCTCAGACGGTTACCAAGTCGTTCGAGTTGGACGTGACCTGCGCGTAGCGCGGGCCAACCAGACTTCGTCGGGGCCAGTGAAGCCTCAGAGGGGACGCAGCTATGTCTAAGAAGCGTGTCAGCGCGGTGACGGTCGCGGCGGGACTCAGCATCTCCGCCCTGACGTTCAGCCAGGGATTCGCCAACTCCGCCCCGCTCGACCCACCGCCGCCCTGCCCGAACGGCAGTTGCCCCGGTGGCCCCGGTGGCCCCGGCGGACCGCATAGCCCGGATGCGCCGGCAACCAGTGCCGCGCCCGCGACTACCGCCGCACCCGCGACCACCGCCGCGCCGCAGACCACCGAACCGCAGAGCCCGCAAACCACCGCGCCGCACAGCTCGCAAACCACGACTGCGCCGGCCACCCAAACCACGACGCCGGCCGAACAAGCCACGACGCCGCCGAGCGCGCAGACCACGACACCGGCGGGCAGCCAAAGCACCACGCCGTCTGGACAGCGGCCCACCCGGGCCCTGGTTGCGCCGAGCACCCAACCGCCGCACGAGCCCTACCAACCGCGCGGCACCTACCTGACGGCCACCGCCGACATCGGTGGTCCGATGGACTCGTCCGTCGGATTCAGCATCGTTGGCCACGGTGCACCGCCTCCGCCGCCGCCGCGAGGCTTCGGCTGGAATGACGGACCGGCACCCGGTCACCCGCCGCCACACTGGGAAGGTCCGCCGCCTCGCGGTGGCTGGGATGGTCCGCCACCTCCTGGTGGCTGGAACCGCCCGTGGGCTGGGCCGCCACGCGACGTGGTTTATGCCCGCTCTGACTTCGGGCCCTTCGCCTACAACACCTTTACCGTCGTTCCGGTCTTCAACTGGCAGTTCGGCGGCTGGGGTTAGTGGTTCTTCGGCGTGTGGGTGCCGCTGTACTGACACCCAAGAGGGACATCGGTTCGTTGGAAAGACAATTCGTCCGGCTCGGTCGCGATGGCGGCCTGGTCACCGTCGAGTTGATCAACTCCAAGCCGCTCAACATCTTGGGTAGTGGTGCGATCGACGAACTGACACAGGCGTTTCGCACGATCAGTCAAGAAGGTGACGCCCGGGTCGTGGTGCTGCGCGGGGCCGGTGAGAAAGCGTTCATCGGTGGCGCCGACATCAACGAGATGGTCGCCCTGGATCGGGCCAGCGGTGAGGTATTCATCCGCCGGCTCGCGGGTTTATGCGAGGCGATTCGCGAATGCCCCGTCCCCGTCATCGCCCGACTCGCGGGTTGGTGCCTCGGCGGTGGCCTGGAAGTCGCGATCTCGTGTGATCTGCGGATTGCGGAGTCCGGGGCCAAATTTGGTATGCCGGAAGTGGCCGTCGGGATCCCATCGGTTA
Organism: uncultured Actinomycetota bacterium; assembly: GCA_963712615.1. Lineage (GTDB taxonomy): Bacteria > Actinomycetota > Actinomycetes > Mycobacteriales > Mycobacteriaceae > Mycobacterium. Next base: position 2,983,085 of record CAVQIO010000002.1, on the reverse strand, counting down.
TTCATTCGGCCTTGCTGCCCGCGCTAATCGGTGCCTCGCATGCCGGCTGGCTTTTGCTGACCGGCGAAACGGTCGACGCCGCGACTGCCGCCGGCTGGGGGCTCGTCCATGAGGTCGTTGCTACCGATCAACTCGACCGCCGCATCGCCGAACTCACCACGAAAGTAGGCGGATTCGGCACGAATGCGGTCCGCCAACAAAAGCGTCTACTCAACAAATGGTTCGACATGTCTGTTCAGGCGGCGATCGAGGACAGTGTCGAGCAGTTCGGTCTGGCCTTCCTGACCGGGGAGCCGCAACAACACATGCAGGCGTTCCTCTCCCGTAAGAACGGTAAGAGTTAGTCGCAGCGTCCACAAAGCGCCTTATCCGCACGGCCAGATCTCCCGCAGCCGTGAAAGTGGGCGGGGTTGTTGCGACCCCAGCTCGGCGAAACTAAGGTAAGCCTAAGCTTATGCCGGCGAGTCTCGCGCGCGACAACAACGGGAGCGGTCATGACTTCTCAACCAGAATTCTCGCTGGTCCTCGGCTACGGCAGTGACATGGGCAATGCGGAAGACGCCGCCATGTCGTTCGCTGAAGCCCTCGAAGAAGCCATCGGCGTCAGCGCCACCGCCATCGAACTCAACCAGGTCGAACTGGCTGACCTGCAATCGGCGACCCACTTCATCCTGGTGTGCTCGACGTGGGGCGAGGGCGAGTTTCCCGACAACGCCTCGTTGTTCTGGGAGGCGCTCGGCGCCGATGGCGCCGAGCGGCTAGACCATTTGAGGTTCGCGGTACTCGCCCTCGGCGACACCGGCTACGACCAGTTCTGTAATGCCGGCCGGCTCCTGGACGAACGGCTGGAAGCCCTCGCCGCCACCCGGCTGGTGGAACGTGTCGATGTCGACGGCGTCTATGCGCAAGCAGCCGACGCGTGGACCACCGATCTCGTCAAGTTGCTGGCCGCCGAACGCACTGATCCGGCTCCCGTCGTTGTCGTGAGCGCGCCGGAGCCGCGCTCGTCCGACAACTCCGAGCAGTCACGCCGAGATCGCAGTCATCCGCTCTTCGAGGCGCCAATAGTGGTCAACCGACTGCTCACCACACCGGAGTCCGACAAGGAGGTCCGCCACTACGAAGTGGATCTGTCCGGTTCCGGGATCGCCTACGACACAGGCGATTCGATCGCTGTGCACGCCAGCAACGATCCAGCCCTCGTTGACGCGATCCTGGGCGAGCTCGGGATGGGTCCCGAACACGCGGTCGCCGGTTACGACGAGCGACTCGGCACGCTGCTTGCCGAGCACCTCGAGATCCGGACGCCGTCGCGAGCGTTGCAGACATTGGTCGCCGCCCGAACCCAGGATGCCGTCGCGGCGAGCGCGCTGGGCGCCGACGCCGTCGCGGGGCCGGGCTCGTGGTTGTACGGCAAAGACGTGCTCGACCTCATCAGGCTGGGCGAGCTGACTGTCGATGAAGTCGTCGATACCCTGCGCCCGCTGCAGTCGCGCGACTATTCGATTGCGTCGAGCCCGCTGGTACACCCCGACCAGGTGCACCTGACGGTGGCGACGGTGCGCTATAGCGCCGGGGATCGTCAACACGGAGGCGTGGCCTCGACGTTCCTGTCGGACCGAAGCCAGACGGTGCGGGTACAGCTGCGTCCCAACCATTCCTTCCGTCTGCCCGCGGCCGACGTGCCCGTCATCATGATCGGTCCGGGGACCGGCATCGCGCCGTTCCGTGGCTTCCTGCAGGAACGACAGGCCGTCGGCGCACCCGGTCGATCGTGGCTGTTCTTCGGGGACCGACGACGCGGCTGCGACTTCCTCTACGGCGACGAGCTCAGCACTTTCGTCAAGTCCGGCACGCTGACCCGACTCGACGTGGCGTTCTCCCGCGATGGAGCGCCCGGCGACCCGAAAGAATATGTCCAGCAAAGTATGTGGGAGAACGCAGCGGAAATATTTGGCTGGCTGCAGGATGGCGCGTATGTCTACGTGTGTGGCGACGCCGAGCGAATGGCGAAAGATGTCGACGCGGCATTGCGTGGCATCGTGGCCCGCAGCGGCAGGATGGACGCCGCCGCCGCACACGCGTATGTCAACGAGCTCATGAAGAACCACCGCTATCTGCGCGATGTCTATTAGCAGCCGCGTACCGCACTAACGGTTACTGCAGAATGTGCTGTGGATAAGTACCTCTCGTAGGCATGTACGAACCAATCAGCTCGCGTTCAGCGTCGGACAATAGTCGTAGCGAGCGGCATCGATGAAGGCGTCGGCACGTTCAGCAGCTGAATCGCACTGGATATCCCGGAGACTCCTGATCTTGGAAACGAGGATGCAGGTATGCCGAAGGAACCGTCGCCGGGAAAGACGTCAACCAGCCGTAGGTATAGCCCTGAGGAGAAGGCCGCCGCGGTCCGGATGGTGCGCACCTTGCGGGCGGAGTTGGGTACCGAGCAGGGCACTGTGTCGCGGGTAGCCCGCCAACTCGGCTACGGCGTGGAGTCGGTGCGCTCGTGGGTCCGCCAGGCCGACATCGACGACGGGTACGCGCCCGGGCTGTCGACTGCGGAGTCCGCGCGGGTCAAGGAGCTCGAGCAGGAGAACCGAGAACTGAAGCGCGCCAACGAGATACTGAAGCGAGCGGCGAGTTTCTTTGGGGCGGAGCTCGACCGTCAACACAAGAAATAGTCGACGTCATCGACGATAGCCGCGAGGAGTTCGGGGTCGAGCCCGTCTGCACGGTCCTGCGATCGGCAGGCGTGCAGGCGGCCCCCGGCACCTACTACGAGGTCAAGGCGCGCACCCCGTCGGCGCGGGCCCAGCGTGACGCCTTCCTGTGCCCGGTGTTGCGGACGCTCTGGGAGGACAACTACCGGGTCTAGGGCGTGCGCAAGCTGTGGAAGGCCGCCCGCCGCGTCGGCCGTGATCAGGTCGGGCGGCTGATGCGTGCCGCGGGCCTGGAAGGGGTGCGAATGAGAAGGAGCAGGGGTGGAGTGGTCAGACGATCTGCGCAGCAAAATGGGGCGGTGGCGGGAGTCCGCTACCGCAATGGTTTACGGTCACTCGGGTTAGGTTGGCCCGGACCAGGAGGGCAGGCCGCGGCGATGGATGTCGGCGACGAATTGATGGACGAGGGTGTCTGACGGCGCGGCCACGATCGCGACGACATCGCGCTTAATCGCAGGTCGTAGCCGGCGCACGGTTCCTGCCGGCCGTGGTGGCAACGCCGATACCGGCACGATGGCGACTCCCATTCCCGCCGCGGCCAGCTGCGCAGCCGTACGCTGACTGCGAGTGCGCAATACCGGTTCGAGCATGACGTCGTGGCGCGCGGCCAGCTGGTCGACCCACATGGCCATCCCGTGTGCGGTATCGAAGTGCACGAACGGTTCACCCCTCAGGGCGTGAAACGGCACAGCCGATAGTCCCGCAAAAGGGTGCCCGGCCGCTGCCACCACGACGAACTCCTCCGTGCCAAAGACCTCGACGTGTGCATCGGTGCGGGTGGGTCTAGGGCCGAAGACAACATCGGTACGCCCCGCATCGAGCAACTCGACCATGACATCAATGCTGCTGAATTCCGACAATTCGAGGTGTACGTCGGGTCGCCGAGATCGCCACTGGCGCAAAACCGGAAGCAAAAAGCCATGCCGTCATGGTCTCGCCGCAGGAGATGCGTATTCTCCCCGCGCCCCCGCGCGCGACCCGTTGCCCGATCTTCACCGCCTGCTCGGCGGCCCGCAGCGCCACCCGCGCCTCTTCGGCTGCCGCCGAACCGGCGGCAGTGACACGCACACCTCGCCACAGTCTCTCCGCCACCGGAGCGCCCAGTTCCTTTTCCAGCGAGGCGATCTGGTGAGACAGGGCTGGCTGCGACATGTGCAGCGCCGCTGCAGCCGCGCTGATAGAGCCGTGATCAACTAGCGCGACCAAACACTCCAGTGTCCGCAAAGTTGTCATTCGCACAATCTAATCGCAATCGGAGCCCTGGCCTATTCCCGCTAGGCTAACCGAGTCGGCGTGAGCCGTGGCGAGTGTGGCAGGCATTGCGGCCAAAACCAATGAGCAGAATTACCGGCGAGAGTCGATCCCGCCCATCGGCGGGAATACGTCAAGCCGAAATATCATTGTGCAGCTGCAAATTTCGGTGTCGGGGTGAGCGGATCCTGACCGGCCGACGGGTAGGTAAGGTGGCCCGGCTATCAACTCTGCTGATGGGGCGGCGGGCCAGTGCGAGACGGATGGCATAGAGAAGCGCGCTGCCGGCGAACATGGTAGCGGTCAGTAGTAGCCAGCGGCCCAGGAAAACCTGCTGGGTTTCTCCGGTGGCGGCGACGTAGGTCGCTGAACCCTGCCTGATGATGCCGGGAAAGAACATCAGCAGCGTCAGGCCGGACCCCCACGCCGGGACGCGTACATAGTTGCGCGCAGGGACACGTGGCTGGCCGCGGGTTCGACGTCGACGCCTCCTGGTCGCGATGCCTAGGAGCCGGTCGGCGAGTGCATAGAGCGGGAACAACGCGAGATCGTGGAAGACGATGGCCCCGGCGAACCAGACTGCGATCGACTGCCACCACGCTTGCGGGTTCCACAGTGTCGACGGTTTGAAGATGAACGCGATGTACCCGGCTAGCGCGAAGCCCGCAACCATGGTCAACAGGTGGAGCGGGTGCGAGCCGTAGAACCTGCGCAATCGCGCTAGAAGTACAGACATGTCAGACGCCGTAGAATTCAATGGAACTGACCCATTTGGTGTTGTGCACGCCGGGTAACGCCGGCACGATGATTCGCGCAGGGTAGCCATGATCAGGTGACAGGTCGACGCCGTTTACCCGTAGCGCCAACAACGCATCCGGGTCGAGCACCTGATTTGCTTGCAGGACGGCGCGGCTGTAATCCCCGATTTTGTAGTCCACGACTTTCTGCATCGATTGCACGCGCGCTGAGAGTGGCGCCGGCACGCCGGCTTCGGCGGCCAGGTCGGCTAGTCGTACGCCGCTCCAGGTCTGGACCGTGGACCAGCCTTGGACGCAGCCGATTGGCAGCCGCGCCGTGTGCTGCGGCAGGGCCGCCAGTGCAGCACGGTCGAGTACCACCGGTGTTGGCCCGCCAGTTAGTGTGAGCCGCCAAGCGGGACCGGTTGCCGCCGAGTCTATCCCGGCGGTGCGGGCAGTCTTGTTGATCGGAAAATCGTCGGGGCCATGATCGCGGCTACGCCCGCGCGGCAACAACAACACGGTCTGGCGGGTGATGCCGCCGATGGTTTGCCCCGCGGTCAGCGCGGCGACTCCCAGTGCGCCGGCGCCGACCAGTGTCAGCGCTCCACGTCGGCTCACCGTGGCCGCCGCCGGATCGTCGGCGACCAATCCGTCGGGGCCATGCGGTTCGGGCCGGGTATCGGCGCGGCTGGTGCGCAACACTTTTCGTATCGACATCGACCGAAGTCCGCGCACCATCTTCGGAAGCTTGAGCGTGACGTGCATCAGGAAACCGGTGATGAATACCCACGCCCCGAAGTAGTGCGCGGTGTGCCAGGGAAACCAGAAGATGAAGTCGTACTGGATGAAGAGCAGCCCGGTAGCCATCTCAAAAAGAATTCCGCCAACCAACATCACGAGCGAAATACGTTCCAGCACTTGGGCTATTGAGCGGAGCGGCGGCCACGCAAACAATCGCGGGATTACCGACCACAACTTGGCAATCACCACCGGTACCAGGACGATGCCGAGCCCCACATGCACACCCTGGGTGAACCGATAAAGCCACGCCGGGCGAGACGGCCACTCGAACGCCGGTAGCTTCAACCAGCCCACGTCGGCGGGCATGGCCTGCGCGAATTGCGGCGCGTAGGCGATGTACGACAAGAGCCCGGTGATGATCACGATCGGCAACCCGATCAGCAATACCGCCCCGAAGGCCGATGTGAGCCACGGGCCGCGCAGCGGACTTCGCCAACGCCGCCGTACGCTCACGCCGGGCGCGGCGTGGCGATCCAGGCTGTGCCAGAGCCGAGCCGGAAAGCCATATCCTCCCGTGTCGCTGGGCATGTCAGGCTCACGCGGTCGACTGGTTTTCAGATCGGAAGATGTCATCAGTCGGCCCTAAAACGTACGCAGTAGCGCGGTTCGACCCTTGATGTGCAGCTTCTCGATCATTGAGGCGCGCAGCTCAGCTATCCGACGAAGCATGTTGTCGCCCAGCGAGGTTAACTCGTCATCGCTCATTTCTATTGGTGGTGGGCACAGATCACGCTCCTCTTCGGCCGCGTGGGCGTCCAAAACCATGACGAACGATTCCCATTCATCTTGGTATCCGGGCGCCTCGGGTGGCGTCCTCAAGACGACGGCCAGTTGATCCAAGACCTGCCGATGCTCGGCATGCGCGATGGCCACCAGTTTGCTCGCGGCTTGCACCGCGGGATAGAACAAGTCATCCTCGATCCGCATGTGGATGTCCAACTCCACCAGCAGTTCGTCCAGGGAGTCCCGGCGCTCCTCCCAGGTGGGCGGGATGGCCGTGATCTTCTTGCACAGCCCCCGCAGCGTTTTGTGATGGTCAAACAACACATCGAAGGCGTTCATCGGCCGACCATCCCCTGAGAACCGTGCACCTCGACCATTCCGTCGCGGATTCGGGTCGGGTAACTCGGCAGTGCTGCCGTGGCTGGCCCCTTCAGTACCTCACCTGACTGACATTCGAATCGTGAACCGTGCCACGGGCATACGACGCGGCCACGATCGACCCAACCGTCTGACATCGGCGCGGCCAAATGCGGACAGTACGCGCCGACAGCCAGGACGGTGTCGCCGTCGCGATGCAAGACCACACCGACGCCGTCGACCTCCACCCGCCGTGGTTCGCCATTCAGCGCCGCCACCGGCAACACCGGTGTCCAGTCTTCGAGCTCCAATCGGGGACCCGAGCGATCGACGCCAACACCAGACCCAAATACCAGCGCACCACCTAAGTAGCCGCTTCCCATGGTGAGGCCGTAACCCACTGCGGTTTCGGCCATTCCGCGAAGATGGCGGCCACGCCGACGGTCCCACCACGACTGTGAATACAGCACGGTCGCCGCGACGTTCAACACACCGTGGACGATCCCAACTCGGCGAGACTCGCCATGGGTGTGCTGCCAATCGGTCGCGCCGGTCGCCGCGGCACCCAGACTCCCGATGATCCCCACGCCAAGTGCATGCCTTGCCGCATCGCGCAACGCGGCGCGACGGCCGGGCAGCACGCTAATGGCGTCCAACGTCACCGCCGCCGCCGCTGCGCCAGTGGGCAGGGCCGTCAACGCCGGATGCAGCGGATGGCCCAACCAGGTGCCGTGCAGAACGTTGCTGACGCGTTCTCGACGGCGACCCAACGCCGCGAAGAGAAAAGTGAGGGCATGTTCGAGCCGGTAACTCGGTCTATCCAGCCAATGCTGGCGCCCGAGAGCGGCGATTGCTTGAGGTCCGTATTTTCGTGCGCGTTGCGGTGCGGAACATGGTTGATCAATCACGGGATTCCTCCACAGGTTCTCCGCGTCGAAACCTGAAACTGTCGCGGCTGGCTGCTGAACCGCATCGAGGCAGGTTCGTCCCCGATTACCGACCCAACGCGGTTGCCCGTAACCGGCGTCCCCGTAGAGAACACGGCGCGGCGGCGACCTCGGTTCAAGCCGAGACGCTGAGCTGCGTCGAATGTGCAGCGCGGTGAGTGTTCGAGGGTGTTCGCGGCTGAGCCAAAAGTGCCGGCTTGGCCAGAGGGAACGCAACTGCGCATGTTCGCCGCCATCGGCCGGTGTTGCCACGCTCGCGACCAGGACTTGTCACAATGTCGTCACACTCTCAGACTGGTTGATATGCGCGACCGCGAGACGATCGACTCAGAATTGCGGCGGATCGCGTCGATCCGCGGGCAGGGCCGTCAACCGTCGTCCCGAGAGGTCGACCAACTGCTCGACGAACTCCTGGCCCACAGCGCGGGGGTGTCTCTCCCCGACGCGGTGAAAGTGTCCGACACCGTTTTCGTCCCCGACGCCTGGTTGCGGGCGCACACAACGCACACAACCCGCGCTACGCCTCGCCGGCGCAAGGGTCTACCGCGCCGCTTGGGCCTTTTCGCGGCGCTGCCACTATCTCTGGTAGCTGTCGCCGCCGCGGTGGTGATGATGTTCGGGGTGCACCACCAGGATCCGCCCGCGCAGCCGGCGGAAGCCCCGCCGTCGGCCGCGCCGCCCAAACCGGTTGTGCCGAGAGCACCCGCTTCGCGGATTGACATTGTCGACATGGCGTTCATCGAAACGTTGAAGCACGAAGGTGTACCGGTTCCCAGCCAGGAATACGTGATGACCCAGGGGCACGCGGTCTGCGACTTCCTGGCGCACCAGCCCAATGTCGCGGACGCGGTCGCTTTCGTGCAGCGCTCGTCGATATGGGACGCCAATCAAAGCACCGACGTCACCGCGGGCGCCATCGTCTCGTACTGCCCTCAATCTGAACCTGTCAGCCCTGGCGACCTCCAGCCGGCGTATCTGAATGTTCTTTCTGATCTGCAGGCCACCGAAGGAAAACTGAAAGGCATCCAAGGCGATCTGGAAGGGATCCAGGGAGGTCTGGAAGGCCTGCCAGGACACCCGTAACCCGGGTCATCGCCCTCGCTTAGCTGGCAATTACTGCGTCGAGCCCCCTGTCAGGATTGAACTGACGACCGCTCGCTTACAAGGCGAGTGCTCTACCACTGAGCTAAGGAGGCTGGGTAAATCGGCTGCAAGCTTAACGGCTTACGAGTCGCCGTCGATGATGCGTTGTGACGGCACCGTTCGCGACGGCGAGCGACGCGGTCGGCGGCCGGGCAGCGGGATGCGGTCGGCGATGTTGCTCAGCGGGTTGACCACCATCGTGAGTGCCGTGACCGCGTCTTGCAGCGTGGAGATGGCGGGCTCCAGCGCCTCCATCCCCGGCGTCAACCGGGCGAGCGTGTCGGCGACGTCGGCGAGCTGGTCGAGCGGACCATGTTTGGCGGTCAGCTTGTCGATCAGACCGCCTTCGGAAAGCAGGCGGTCGGCCAACCCATCCTCGGACAGCACTCGTTCGATCAACCCGTCCTCGGACAGCAGCTGATCGGCCAGCCCGCCCGGTTGCAGCGCTCGTTTTAGGCCGCCGCCGTCCGCGGTCAAGCGATCGACCAGACCGTCCTCCGACATCAACAGATCGACCACCCCGCCCGGACGCAGCAAACGGTCGACCGGCCCATCGGGCGCCATGGCGCGTCCCAGCGGCGCGTCGTCGTCCATCAGTTTGGCCAGCCGGCTGGCGCGGATGATCGCGTCGTCGATCCCCAGCATCGACGTCATCGGGTTCGTTCCGCCGGGCCCCCCGTCCCCCAGCGATCGCTTCGCCACCCCGACCGCCACGCTGGCGAGGTTCAGGCTCGCCTCTGCAGCGGCAAGTCCGACTCGCGCGGGTGCGGTCGCGACGGAAACCATGCTTCTGGCGAAGTCCATGACCTCGAGTCTAGGCACGACGCGCCGCAAAAAAACCGGGACCGGTCCAAGCCGATGCGATGTTTCCTGGCAGACTCTTAGTAGACGACGCGCACCGAGCTCACAGGAACTACGCTATAATTTCATAGGCAACGTTCAGGCAAGGGACGGATGTAACCAGATGGCAACGGCAACCCAAGGCGAAAGCAGACCGGAGGCGCGTGTCCTCGTCGTTGACGACGAGGTCAATATCGTCGAACTGCTTTCCGTGAGTCTGAAGTTCCAGGGATTCGAGGTTGCCACGGCGACCAACGGAGCCCAAGCGCTGGACCGCGCTCGCGAAGCAAGGCCCGACGCAGTGATCCTCGACGTGATGATGCCCGGGATGGACGGCTTCGGGGTGCTGCGGCGGCTGCGCGCCGATGGCATCGATGCCCCCGCGTTGTTCCTGACCGCGCGCGACTCGCTGCAGGACAAGATCGCGGGCCTGACGCTGGGCGGCGACGACTACGTGACGAAGCCGTTCAGTCTGGAGGAGGTCGTCGCCCGGCTGCGGGTCATCCTGCGGCGGGCCGGCAAGGGTAGCGCCGAAACGCACAATGCCCGCCTGACGTTCGCCGACATCGAGCTGGACGAAGAGACCCACGAAGTGTGGAAGGCCGGCGACCCGGTGTCGTTGTCGCCCACCGAATTCACGCTGCTGCGCTACTTCGTGATCAACGCGGGGACGGTGCTGAGCAAGCCGAAAATCCTTGACCATGTCTGGCGCTACGACTTCGGCGGCGACGTCAACGTCGTCGAGTCCTATGTTTCGTATCTGCGTCGCAAGATCGATACTGGGGAGAAGCGGCTACTGCATACCTTGCGCGGGGTGGGCTATGTTCTTCGGGAGCCGCGCTGAGCACGCGCTCAGCCACTCGGCGAAAGTAGCAATTGGTGGCGAAGAATACGGAAACGGCCACACAGGTTCGGCGTGGATTGCCCCTACGGGTGGGCTTGGTCGCGGCGACCCTGGTGTTGGTGGCCTGCGGACTGGCGGCCTCGGGCATCATGGTCACGTCGATCCTGCGGCACAGTCTGGTCACGCGGATCGACCAGATGCTGCTCGAGGCATCCCGCGGCTGGGCGCAGGCCCCGCGGCGGCAGTTGACGGCCTCGTCTTACGAAGGTCCGGACCCGGGCCGGCCCCCCTCGAAGTACTACGTGCGCGGTGTCGGCACCGACGGCAAGCTGTTTACGGCCATCAATGACCGCAACGCCGAACCGGCCCTGCCGCCCGACAACGACGTGGGTCCCAATCCGACGACGTTGCCCTCGGTCAACGGCTCGGATATTCAGTGGCGAGCGGTGTCGGTACGCGGTCCGAACGGCCTGACCACCGTCGCGATCGACCTGTCCGATGTCCAGCACACGGTGCGGTCCCTGGTGTGGTTGCAGTTCGGCATCGGGGTGGCGGTCCTGGCGGTGGTCGGCATCGCCGGCTTCGCGGTGGTGCACCGCAGCCTGCGGCCGCTGCTCGAGGTCGAGCAAACCGCCGCCGCGATCGCGGCGGGGCAGCTGGATCGTCGTGTTCCAGAACGTGATCCCCGAACCGAGGTGGGCCGACTGTCGTTGGCGCTCAACGGAATGCTCACCCAGATTCAGCAAGCAATGGCTTCCTCGGAGTCCTCGGCCGAGAAAGCCCGCGGCTCGGAGGACAGGATGCGCCGGTTCATCACCGACGCCAGCCACGAACTGCGCACCCCGCTCACCACGATTCGCGGCTTCGCGGAACTGTATCGGCAGGGCGCGGCCCGCGATGTGGCCATGCTGCTGTCGCGCATCGAAAGCGAAGCCAGCCGGATGGGCCTACTGGTCGACGACCTGCTGCTGCTGGCGCGGCTCGACGTGCAACGCCCGCTGGAACACCATCGCGTCGACCTGCTCGCGCTGGCCAGCGATGCCGTACACGACGGGCAGGCGACCGACCCCAAGCGCGCGATCACGATGGAAATCCTTGACGGTCCCGGCACCCCTGAAGTGCTCGGCGACGAGCCCCGGATACGCCAGGTGCTGAGCAACCTGCTGGCCAACGCGCTGCAACACACTCCGACCAGTGCCGACGTCATCCTTCGGGTTGGGACCGAGGGCGACGATGCGGTGATCGAGGTCGCCGACAAGGGTCCCGGTATGAGTCAGCAGGATGCGTCGCGGGTGTTCGAGCGTTTCTATCGCACCGATTCGTCGCGGGCCCGGGCCAGCGGCGGTACCGGACTAGGGCTATCGATCGTCGGCTCGTTGGTCCAGGCACACGGCGGCGTGGTGACCGTGCGAACCGCGCCCGGGGAGGGCTGCTGCTTCCGGGTCACCCTGCCGCGCGTCAGCGACGTCCCTGCCCAGGTCGGCTGAGATCTACGCGAGCTGTTCCAGCGCCGCCTTGATCCTGGCCTGCGCTTGATCGAGGGATTCCGGCGACGGGTTGCGGTCGACATTGGCGAAGCCGAAGTCGCTCAGGCTGCGGGTGGGGAATACGTGAACGTGCAAGTGCGGCACTTCCAGTCCGGCGATGATCAGGCCGGCGCGTTCGGCTCGGAACGCCTTGCACACGGCCTTGCCGATCAGCTGGCTTACCCCCATCACGCGGGCGAACGCCGGGTCGTCGACGTCTTGCCACTGATCGATCTCGGCGCGCGGCACCACCAGCGTGTGCCCCTGCGTCATCGGCTCAATCGTCAGGAATGCGACGACGTCGTCATCCTCATAAACGAATCGGCCCGGTAGTTCACGGTTGATGATCTTGGTGAAGATCGACGCCATGGTCCAAGCATAGGTGCGCCGAAAATGTCACCAGGTCGTGGTCGCCGCTCAGCTCTCCTGGCCGAACTCCATGACGTCGAGGTTCCAGTACCCGCGCATGTTGGTGATCAGTCCCGCCTCGTTGACCTTGTAGGTGAACACCCCGCGCACCTTGCTGGTCATGCCACCCTCAAACTTGCTCTGCAGCACCAGAATATGAGCGATCTCGTCGGGAGAGCTGGACGGGAAGGTCTCCTCGCAGGTGATGGTCAGCTGGTTCTGGGCGATGTTGTTGTCGAAGAACGCACCGACGGCTTCCTTGCCGCGCACACCGGTGCCGTCGGCGTTGGTGACGGACTGGCCGATCGGGTCTTCGATGACCACATCGTCGGTCATCAGCGCCAGCCAGCCATCCCGGTCTTTGCCTTGAGCGCAGCGCCACGACGACTGCGACGCGGTCAGTGCCGGGGACTCGACGGTTTGGGTCATCGGCTCTCGCCCGTTACCGGTCGGCGTCGGTGTAGCGGATGACGCCGCGAATGTTCTTGCCGTCCAGCATGTCCTGGTAGCCGTCGTTGATCTGCTCGAGCCGGTACTGGCGGGTGATCATGTCGTCCAGGTTGAGCTTGCCGGCCTTGTACATCGACAGCAGCTGCGGGATGTCGTACTGCGGGTTGCCGCCACCGAAGATGGTGCCCTGCAGGTTCTTCTGCATCAGGGTCAGCATCGCCAGGTTCAGGGTCACATTGGTGTCCATCAGGCTGCCGATCGCGGTCAGCACGCAGGTGCCGCCCTTTTGGGTGATGTTGAGGTAGTTGTCGATGTCGGCACCGAGCAGCTCACCGACCGTGATCACCACCTTGTGGGCCATCAGACCGTAGGTGACTTCGGCTATGCCCGCCATGGCGGCGAAGATGTCGGGGTAGACGTGGGTGGCACCGAACTTCAGGGCCTGGTCGCGCTTCCACTCCACCGGGTCGATCGCGAAGATGTAGCGGGCGCCGGCGTTCGCCGCCCCTTGCAGGGCTGCCATGCCGACCCCGCCGACGCCGACGATGGCGACGTCTTGGCCCGGCCGGACGTCGGCTGTGCGGACCGCCGACCCGTAACCGGTGGTGACGCCGCAACCAACCAGTGCGGCGACCTCGAACGGGACCGACGGGTCGATCTTCACCACGGAGCTGCGGTGCACGACCATGTAGGGCGAGAACGTCCCCAGCAACGTCATGGGGAAGACGTTTTGGCCGCGCGCCTGGATGCGGAAGGTGTCGTCGGATACCGCGGCACCGCCGAGCAGTCCGGCTCCCAGATCGCAGAGGTTGCGCAGGCCGGCCTGACATGTCGGACAGGTCCCGCAGGACGGGATGAACGACAGCACCACGTGGTCGCCCGGGGCGATGTCTTCCACGCCAGGACCGACTTCGGTGACTATGCCCGCGCCTTCGTGGCCCCCGAGCACGGGGAAACCGGCCATCGGGATACCGCCGGTGACCAGGTGATGGTCGGAGTGGCACATGCCCGCCGCTTCCATCTGGATCTTGACCTCGTCCTTGACGGGGTCGCCAATCTCGATGTCCTCGATGGTCCAGGGCTGGTTGAACTCCCAGATCAATGCGCCTTTTGTCTTCACGATGGTCCTGACCCCATTTCGCCTTTGAATTGATCAGAGTTACCCGGCCCCTTCATGCCGGGCAGCTTGGTGACGAGTGCCACAGGCACCCTCGCCGCGTCAGCATAGCGTGTGCAACAAATCAAATGCTTGGTTGGTCCCGCTCACCAGATCGGCGAGGGGGCTTGCCCCAGCGGGTAGTAGCCGGGCAGTTTCTCGCCGGCGACACTGCGCTCGATCCGCTTCTGCATGCCGGCGCTCAGATCGCCCGATTCGATCAGGTTCGCGAACCCCTTCGCGACGTGGCCGAAGTCGAAGAAGTCGCGCTGCCATTCGATCTTTGCGTCGGCGTTGAGCCGGAACCAGCTGCCGCCGATGCCGTAGATCTCGTCCCGGGTGCCGTCGGTCTTGTTGACGATCTGCTTCCAGAAGCCGACGATCTCGCCCTGCTTCTCGTCGATCAGCACCTTCTGGTACTCGTACACCCAGTTCTCCAGGCCCTCCATCTCCAGGCCCAGCGCGACGTCGCGGATCTCATCGATGCCGACGCACATCACGTCTTCTTTGGGGCCGATGTTCCAGCCGTAGGTGGCGTCGTCGGTGTAGAAGTCCGCCAGCGGCTTCCAGTCGCCGGCTTTTTCGCAGTCCTTGTTGGCCTGCAGCCAGCGGTCGACCCATGCCTCGAGGTCCGCGCGTGAGTGTGACGACTGTGATGACATGGGTCAGTCTTCTTTCTCTTTAATGAATAGGGCATGCGTTGGGCACATATCGACCGCGCGTTCGACTTCGTCGCGGGCGTCTTCGGGCGGTTCGGGCTCGATGATTTCGACCTTGCCCCGCTTGGGCACCCGGAAATAGTCCGGCGCCTCCAGTTCGCACATGGCGTGGCCCTGGCACAGGTCCAGGTCGACTTCGATGCGAAATGCCATTCCGGAACCTAGGCGGTGCGCTTGCGGTAGCGCGCCTTCGCCGGCCTGGCAAGCTGCACGACCATCTTGGAGTGGTCGTTGCGATAACTGTCGGCTGGTTGCGCCATCTCGAACTGGTACTCGCGCAACAAAACCGAGAAGATCGCCTTGATCTGCATGGTGGCGAAAGCCGCCCCGACGCACCGGTGCCGGCCCGCGCCGAACGGAATCCAGGTCCATCGGTTGACGACGTCGGCCTGCTCGGGTTTGTTGTACCGGTCGGGGTTGAAGGCGTCCGGGTCGGGAAAGTCCTCCGGAATCCGGTTCGAGATCGCCGGGGATGCCGCGACGAAGTCACCGTCGTGGATTCCGAAGCCCGCAACCTCGAATTCACCCTTGGCGACCCGCATCAAGATGATCAGCGGCGGATGTAGCCGCAGCGTTTCCTTAACCACGTTGTCCAGCTTCGGAATCTGGCGCAGCGCATGGAAACTCACCTCTTGGCCGTCGGCGTAGAGTTCCTCGAGCTCGGCCAGCACCTCGGCGTAGACATCGCGATGGCGGATCAACTCGATCAGCGTCCATGCCGAGGTCCCTGAACTGGTGTGGTGCCCGGCGAACATCAGCGAGATGAACATCCCGGTGACCTCGTCGGCGGAGAATCGTGGGCTGCCGTCTTCGTCCTTTACCGACACGAGAATGTCGAGGAGGTCGCGGTCTTCCTTGCCCTTCGGCGGGTTGGCGATGCGACCATCCATGATCTCCTGAACCAGCGCAACGAGTTTCACGCGAGCCTCGTCACGGCGCTGGAAGCTTTCGATCGGCAGGTACGGATCGACGTAGCACAGCGGGTCGGTGCCGCGTTCGAGTTCGTGGTAGTACTCGGCGAACCGGTGGTCGAGCTGTTCGCGGAACTTCAGCCCGATCAGGCAGGCCGTCGAGGTATAGATGGTCAGCTCGGCGAAGAAGTCGAGCAGCTCGATCTCGCCCTCGTCGCCCCAGTCGGCGATCATCTTCTTGACTTCGCCCTCGATGGTGGCGGCATGACCCTTCATCTGCTCGCCGCGTAGCGCCGAGTTGTGCAGCATCTCCTTGCGCCGCTCGGGGCTGGCATCGAACACCACGCCCCTGCCGAAGATCGGCGTCATGAACGGGTAGGCCTCGGCCTGGTCGAGGTCCTCGTCGGCGGAACGGAAAAAGAACTCGTTGGCTTCCGCTCCCGACAGGAAGATGACGTGCTTGTCGACCAGCTGGAACCAGCCGACGTCGCCGCACTCCTCGCGGATGCGGTTCATCAAAGCGATTGGGTCGGTGCGGAATTCCTCGAGGTGGCCGTGCTCTTCTTCGCCGCCGGAAACCCGTGGCACCATGGCAGTCGTCATTGTCCCGGTATCCCGTCTTCGCCCAGTGCAAGCTTCTGGCGATCTGTGTCGTTGGCCAACGGCGCTTCGGGCTGAAGCTCCATGTTCGCGATGAAGCCACCGCGCGGTGTCTCGGCGACGAACGCGATGGCGCGCCCCAGGTCCGCCGCGCGCAGGAAGTAGTCGTGGCGGGCTTGACCCCACTTGGCCCAATCCTCCAGCGCGGGGCCGATCTTGTCGGCCGGCAGGCTCCAGCCCATCGACGTCTTCGTCGGGCCGGGATGCACGATCGAGGCCCGCACGCCGGTGCCCTCGAGCTCCATCTGGAAGTTGGAGACCATCGCGACCAGCGCGGCTTTGGCCGCACCGTAGGCACCCATGTGCGGCCGCTGGCGCAGGGCGACGTCAGAGCCGACGAAGATCAGGTCGCCGCGCTGCCGGTCGAGCATGCCCGGCAGCACCGCGGCGGCCATCCGGTTAGCGCCGATCAGGTGGATCTGCAGCTGTGAATCGAACTCGTCGGTGCTGATCTCGGCGAGCTTGCCGAAATAGGTGTCGCCCGCGCCGGCCACCAGCACCTCGATGTCGCCGAGTGCGTCGACCGACTGTGCGACAAAGGATTTCACAGAGTTCGGGTCGGTGACGTCGAGGTGGAATCCGACCGCCTCGCCGCCATCGGCGTTGATCTTCCCGACGATGTCGGCGAGCTTATCGACCCGGCGGGCGCCCAGGGCGACCGGGAAGCCGTGCGCCGCGAGTTCAATGGCGGTGGCCTCTCCGATGCCGGAAGAGGCGCCGGCCACGATTGCCGGCCGACGTTCGGGCAGGGGGGCAAAGCGGGGCATCTAGGAGACCTCCAGGGTCATCGGTAGGTGTGCGAACCCGCGCACGTTACTGGAGTGGACACGGACCGAGTTCGCCTCGTCGACCTCGTATCCCTTGATTCGTTTGAACAGTTCGGTGAGTGCCACCCGGGCCTCCATCCGGGCCAGGTGGGCGCCTAGGCAGAAGTGCGCGCCGCTGCCGAAACTAAGGAGCTTGGGCCCGATTTCGCGCCCGATCACATAGTCGTCGGGGTTCTCGAACACCCGCTCGTCGCGGTGACCGGAGCCGGGCAGCAGCAGCAGGATGTCACCATCGGGGATGGTGGTGTCGTAGAGCGTGAGCTCGCCGCCCACGGTGCGGGCCAGGATCTGACTCGACGTGTCGTAACGCAGCGTCTCCTCCACCCATGCCGGAACCAGTTCTACGTCGGCGTACACCGGCGTCAACTGATCAGGGTTGCGGTGGCCCCAAAACGCAGCATTGGCAAGGAGTTTGGTGGTCGTCTCGTTTCCGGCGATCACCATCAAGAACATGAATCCGATGATTTCGTCATCGGTCAGGCGGTCGCCGTCGATCTCGGCCTCGAGCAACGCGGTCGTCAGGTCGTCGGTCGGCTTCTCACGGCGCTCGGCGACCATCTGCTGGTAGTAGACGATGAGGTTGACCGACGCTTCGACCGCCGCTGCCGGCACGTCGGTGACACCTTCGTCTCGGTGCATCACGCCGTCCGCCCAGGCGCGCACCTGGTCGCGGTCTGGTTGCGGAACCCCCATCAGCTCGGAGATGACGTCCATGGGCAGCTTGCCGGCGAACTCGTTGATGTAGTCGACGGCTCCGTCGGCCGCCTTCTCCACCATGATGTCCAGATGCTGGTGCGCGATCTCGGTGACGCGCGGCTCGAGCTCACGAATCCGCCTGGGCGTGAACCCTTTCGACACCAGAGTGCGCAGCCGCAGGTGCGCCGGATCGTCCATTGCCAGAAACGACATTGTCTTGGAAGCGTGTGGTCCCCGTGATGCGGGGTCCAGCGAGACACCGAAGCGGTTGGACAGCGTGGTGCTGTTGCGAAACCCCTGGTGCACATCGGCGTGCCGGGACAGGGCCCAGAAGCCCAGCTCCTCGTTGCGGTACAGCGGGGCATGGTCGCGCAGCCGCTGGTAATACGGGTAGGGATCTTCGTGGAAGTCGTAGTCGTAAGGATCCAGGACCAGTTCGTGGTCTCCAACATGGACGGTCATTGGGCTGTCGTCTCCTGGCTTGTCTCCCCGGTGCCGGGCAAGATGAGGCTCACCACATAGGCCAAGCGGTCGGCGATCTGGTGATACGTGAATTGGCCACTGCCGGCCTGTACTAAGGCGCCGAAGAACATCATCTCGAGTGCGGACACCGTCCTGGGGTCGGCGCCGGGCCCGATTGCCGTCGCGATGCGGCGATGGATCTCCGCACCGATGCGGTCACGCGCCGCGCCGACCGCGGGATCGGCTCCCGCGCCCAGCAGCGCGGTCGTGCACGCAGCCCCGACCTCGGGTTCGTCGGCGACCACCAGTGCCAGATGGCGCAGCACATTGTCCACTCGGACCGGCATAGGGTCGTTGACGTCGGTGAAAAACGGGACCTGCTGGACCAGGTCCAGGTAGACCTCGGCGATCAAGTGATTCTTCGACGAGAAGTAGGTGTAGGCGGTGGCCGGGGCGACTTTGGCGCGGGCGGCCACCGCGCGCACCGTCAAATCCGCGTACGACTTCTCGCGCAGGGTGTCGATTCCGGCGGCAAGCACCTTGCGGAAGGTCTCTTCCTGGCGGCGGTTACGCGGCGCCTGACCGGTCGATTGCGCGGCCTGGGACGTGACCGTAACCAAGGCATCGCTGGACACATGTCCAAGCTATCGGATGAAGGGGATGCGAAGCAAGACCGATCCATGAATATGCTGTTTAATGAGCTGTTTTTCCAATCTTCGGCGCCGTGATCGAAGTCGCCCCTTGCATCGCGGATCACCAGAAGGCTATCGTGCGATGGGGCAATATCGGACAACTGTCCATCTGTATGCCCGGGCAAATTTGACCTCTGAATCTGCCATGCACAGAACGGGAGCGGGAGATGGCCTTGTTGGCCGATGGCGTCAGCGGACTCTTTATCGACGGCAAGGTTTGCACCGGTAATGCCGGCACCTTCCCAACGATCAATCCGGCCACGGAGGAAGTGTTGGGTGTCGCCGCCAACGCCGATGTCGACGACATGAGCCGTGCCATCGACGCCGCCCGCTGCGCTTTTGACGAGACGGGCTGGTCGCGCAACACCGAGTTGCGGGTGCGGTGCATTCGGCAGCTGCGCGAGGCGATGCAGCAGCACCTCGAGGAGCTGCGCGACCTCACCATCGCCGAGGTGGGCGCGCCACGGATGCTCACCAGCATCGCGCAGCTCGAGGTCCCGGTCAACGACCTCGCTTTCGCCGCGGATACGGCCGAATCGTATGAGTACAACCAAGATCTCGGCGAAGCGAAGCCGATGGGTATTCCCACCCGGCGCACGATCGTCCGCGAAGCCGTCGGCGTCGTCGGCGCCATTACGCCATGGAACTTCCCGCACCAGATCAACCTGGCCAAGATCGGTCCGGCGCTGGCCGCGGGAAACACCGTCGTGTTGAAGCCCGCCCCTGACACGCCCTGGTGCGCCGCTGTGCTGGGCGAACTCATCGCCGAGCACACCGACTCCCCGCCCGGCGTGGTCAACATCGTTACTTCCAGTGACCACAGCGTCGGGGCGCTGTTGTCCAAAGACCCTCGGGTGGACATGGTTTCGTTCACCGGGTCCACGGCCACCGGCCGCGCCGTGATGGCCGACGGCGCTGCGACCATCAAGCGGGTCTTCCTCGAGCTCGGCGGCAAGTCGGCCTTCATCGTGCTCGACGACGCCGACTTCGGCGGCGCGGTAAGCATGGCGGGCTTCTCGGTGTGCATGCACGCCGGGCAGGGCTGCGCCATCACCACCCGGCTGCTGGTGCCGCGGGCGAAATATGACGAGGCCGTCTCCATCGCGGCCGCGACGATGGGCGGCATCAAGGCCGGCGACCCCACCGACAAGGGAACCATTTGCGGCCCTGTGATTTCGGCGCGCCAGCGCGATCGGATCCAGGGCTACCTCGACTCGGCGATCGCCGAGGGCGGGACCTTCGCAACCGGTGGCGGCCGGCCCGCCGATCGGGAGGTCGGCTTCTTCATCGAGCCCACCGTGATCGCGGGGCTGGGCAACGACGCCCGCGTGGCGCAAGAGGAGATCTTCGGCCCGGTGCTGACGGTGATTCCCTACGACGGCGACGACGATGCCGTGCGCATTGCCAACGACTCGCAGTATGGCTTGTCGGGCACCGTGTTTGGCGCCGACCCGAACAGGGCGGCCAGGGTCGCTTCGCGGATCCGGGCGGGCACGATCAATGTCAATGGTGGTGTTTGGTATTCAGCCGATGCGCCATTCGGCGGTTACAAGCAGTCCGGGAACGGTCGCGAGATGGGCCTGGCCGGTTTCGAGGAGTACCTGGAAACCAAGACCATCGCGACTGCGGTTTAACTAGAGGAGCTCGTAGCATGAGATTCGAAAACAAGGTCGCCATCGTCACCGGGTCGGGTGGCGGTATCGGGCAGGCTTACGCCGAGGCGCTGACCCGTGAGGGGGCAGCGGTCGTGGTCGCAGACATCAACCTGCAGGGCGCCGAGAAGGTGGCTGACGGGATCAAGGGCGAGGGCGGTAATGCGCTGGCTCTGCCCGTCGACGTGGCGGATCCGGCTTCTGCCAAGGCGATGGCCGACCGCACGCTGGCCGAGTTCGGCGGCATCGACTACCTGGTCAACAATGCCGCGATCTTCGGCGGAATGAAGCTCGACTTTCTGATTACTGTCGACCCCGAGTACTACAAGAAGTTCATGAGCGTCAATCTCGATGGCGCCCTGTGGTGTACCCGCGCGGTGTACAAGAAGATGGCCAAGCGCGGCGGCGGGGCGATCATCAACCAGTCGTCCACCGCGGCCTGGTTGTACTCGAATTTCTACGGGCTGGCAAAGGTTGGTATCAACGGACTCACCCAACAGCTGGCCACCGAACTCGGGGGTCAGAACATCCGGATCAACGCGATCGCCCCGGGCCCCATCGATACCGAGGCCAATCGGAGCACTACCCCGCAGGAGATGGTCGCCGATATCGTCAAGGGAATTCCGTTGTCGCGCGTGGGCCAGCCCGAAGATCTTGTCGGCATGTGCCTGTTCCTGCTGTCGGACGAGGCGTCCTGGATCACCGGGCAGATCTTCAATGTCGACGGCGGACAGATCTTCCGGTCATGACAGATCTGACGCTCGGTTACATCGGGCTGGGAAACATGGGCGCCCCGATGGCGACGAAGATGATCGAATGGCCCCGCGGGGTCACGGTTTACGACATCCGAACCGAGGCGATGACGCCGTTGGTCGAGAAAGGCGCCAGCCTGGCCGACAGCGTCGCCGACATTGCCGCCGCCGACATCATCCATATCACCGTGCTCAACGACGCCCAGGTGCGTGAGGTCGTCGGCGAGTTGGCCGCCAACGCAAAGCCCGGCACGGTCATCGCGATTCACTCCACGATCAGCGACACCACCGCCGTCGAGCTGGCGGCCGAACACAAACAGCACGGCATTCACATCGTCGACGCGCCCGTGAGTGGTGGGGCCGCCGCTGCGGCCAAAGGCGAGCTCGCCACCATGGTGGGCGCCGAACGCGAGGTGTACGAGCGGATCAAGCCGGCGTTCAAACACTGGGCATCCATGGTCATCCACGCCGGCGAACCGGGTGCGGGCACCCGAATGAAGCTGGCCCGCAACATGTTGACGTTCACCTCATACGCCGCGGCCTGTGAGGCAATGAAACTGGCTGAGGCGGCCGGGCTGGACCTGCAGGCGCTGGGCCGGGTAGTGCGCCACACCGACGCGCTCACCAGCGGTCCGGGAGCGATCATGGTGCGCGAGAACATGAATGACCTGCAGCCGGACAACTTCCTGTACCAATCGTTCTTGCACGCCCGCGGCCTGGGGGAGAAGGATCTGAGCCTGGCGCTAGCCCTGGGCGAAGCGGTATCGGTTGATCTGCCGCTCGCCGAGCTGGCATTTGAACGGCTGGCGGCCGGTCTCGGGGTGCCGCACACAGAGAAAGAGACGTAAATGGACGAATTGCGCCGCAAGGGCCTCGACAAGATGAACGAGGTCTACGGGTGGGAGATGCCCAACATCGAGGGCGACGCGTACTTCGACCTGACCGTCGATCACCTCTTCGGCACCATCTGGAGCCGGCCGGGGCTATCGATGCGCGACAAGCGAATCATGACGTTGACCGCGGTGACCGCGGCCGGAAACCGCGACCTGGCCGAGATCCAGATCAACGCCGCGCTGCTCAACGGCGAACTCACCGAGGACGAGCTGAAGGAGATGGCCGTCTTCCTCACGCACTATCTCGGGTTCCCGTTGGGTTCGGCGCTCAATGGGGCCGTCTCGACCGTGGTGGCGAAGCGCAAGAAGGCCGCGGCGAAGGGTGCCGGAGAGGACAAGAAGGCCAACGTGGATGCCGCGATCAAGATGAACTCGGGTAGCGACTAAGCCACCTGCACAACGCGATCACCACCACGCGTCGCTGACCGGAATCAATGCTCGGTCCGGCTCAGCAGGTCGGTGAGATTGCTCTCCCAGAGGTTGGCCTGTAGGACGGTAAAGTGACCGCGGGTTTGGTCTGAGGCGGGCACCAAAACGTACCGGCCATTTTTGACCCGCTTGATGTCGCGGTCGATGATGCCCAGGCTGGGCGGGTTGAGGTAGTCGTCGGCCGAGTTGACAGCGACCATCGGTGCGGTGATCTTCGAGACGTCGGATTCGGGGTCGTAATCTCGGGATGCCTCGAACGCGTAGAGCGTGTCGTTGGCGTCGATCGACGCGACTTGCTCCGATACCTGGTCTTCGTAGAACTTGTCAGCCGCCGGACCCGTCGGTGCGATCTGCTGCATGTAGATGGGCGCGCTCTTCGGGGCCAGCAGGGTGATGTCGGCAACGGTGGTAAGCGCTTTCAGCGGCTCCGTCTTGTAGTCGCCGCCCTGCCAATCCGGTCGCTGCGGATGGCATTGATGATTTCTTTGCGCCATATGCGATTTCGACCACCGACCTCAACCGGGTTGACGGCCAACGGCATGAGCGCGTCGATGGCAGCCGGGTACTCCTCGCCCCACATCCAGGTCTGCATGCCGCCCATCGAAAAGCCCATCACCAGCCGCAGGTGGTCGACAGCCAGTTTGTCCGCCACCAGCTGATGCGTGGCGTTAACCATGTCGTGGTAGTCATAGCGCGGAAAGTGCGCGTGCAGGCCATCACTTGGCTTGGTAGAAGACCCATGTCCGATCTCGTCCGGCAGGATCAGGAAGAGCCGCGACGGCGTCGAGCGGTTGGCCGGCGCCGAACAGGTAATTGGCGAAGCTAGGAGCGAGCAGTTGCTTTCCTGAGCCAGTCGTTCCGTGCAGCAACAACACCGCGTTTGTTGCCCTTCCCGAGCCGTCCCGTTGCAGAGTCCCGATGGTGCGGTAGTGGATCTTCAGCTGTGGCAGCGTTTCTCCGCTGCGGAAGTGAAAGTTGCTAACGACGTAGTCACCCTCGGTGATGGCCGGATAATCCTTTGGCCCGAGAGCCGGCGTGGATACGGCTGGACTCCCGTGCTGCGAGGAGCTGCACGCACTCGCGGCGAGCAGCGCAAGGCTCAAGAGCACGCACCCTCTGACCGCGGGACTTCTGCGAAACATTTCGATACGTCCTATGCCCGATAGATATTTGCTGGGTTCTGGGCCCACACTTGTTGCCGTGCAACCCAATCCATTCGGCGAGCACAGTGACGGGATGCATTAGTGTATTCCCGGCCAGGTTGGGGCGGCAAGGGGGCAACCGGCTAGGGCGTCTCTCCTGAATAGGAGGGCGTCCGAGGGTCGAGGACTGAGTGGTGACCCCGAATGGTCGTGATTTCTGAAGAGTGCTGGGCAGTTGTGGAGTCGATGAGGCGTTTTGATGTCGATAAGCGGGGCAGCAGATTCAGTGACATCGTCTGATGTCACTGAATGGCATCGCTTGGCGGCAGCGGTGAAGGGCGTCCTCAGTAGGGCTGGCCGCCTTCGGGCATCACGTATTCCGAGGTCGGTGCGGACACACCGTTGATCGTTGTTCCGCCTTGGATCATGCTCGGAATCATTGGCAGCATGCTCTGTGGGAACCCCAATCTGGGTTTGGTCAGCCTGTTGAGCCGGGTGAGTTCCTCGGCGCTGAGGTCGACGTCGACGGCGCGAATGTTGTCGTCGAGCTGTGAGAGCCCGCGTGCCCCAATAATGACCGACGAGACGGCGCGCTGTGCGTGCACCCACGCCAGTGCCACGCTGGCGACGTTCGTCTCATGAGCTTTGGCGATGATCTCGAGTTCGTCGATGATCGCGTAGGTTTTCTCGGTGAGGAAGCCGTCCACCAGCGCGCCGCGAACGGCGTTGTGCTGGCCGGCATTTCGCCGGGTGTACTTGCCGCTGAGCACGCCGTTCTTGAGTGGCGACCACGGTGTGATGCCGAGGCCGAATTCACTGGCCATCGGCACCAGCTCTTGCTCCACAGTGCGTTCAAGCAGCGAGTACTCGACCTGCAGGCCGATGAAGGTCGACCAGCCGCGGAAACGCGCGATCAGGTTGGCTTCGACGATCTTCCACGCTGGCGTGTCCGAAACGCCGATGTAGCGAACCTTGCCGGCCGCAACGAGGTCGTCGAGTGCGGCCATCGTCTCCTCGATGGGGGTGTTCGTGTCCCACATGTGCAGCCAGTACAGGTCGATGTAGTCGGTTTGCAGGCGCCGCAGCGAGTTTTCGCAGGCGTTGATCAGCGATTTGCGGCCCGCGCCGCCACCGTTGGGATCGCCGGGATAGAGGTTGCCGCTGAACTTGGTGGCGAGCACCAAGCGATCGCGTCGAGCAGAGTGGCGTCCGATGTGGTCGCCGAGGATCTTCTCGGAGTGACTCCTGGTGTAGAAGTTGGCGGTGTCGATGAAGTTGCCACCGAGCTCGGTGTATCGATCGATGATCTGTAGGGACTCTTCCACGCTGGTGCCCCAGCCGAGGTCTTCTCCGAACGTCATCGCGCCCAGGCACAGGGGGCTGACGCGCAAGCCGGACCGTCCGAGTGTCACGTATTGATCCAGCGGCATGAGGGCCACTCCCTGGTAGATTGTTCGAATATGAGGTTATTCATTTCTAAACTAGTTAATACCTGAACGATCTGGCAAGTCGATGTCTACGGTCGATGCGGCCAGGATCTGGTCATTGAACTACCGGGTGCTGCTCTCGGTCATCTCGTGCGCCGAGGCTGGTATCTGCGCGCTGGGGCTCGAGTCCAAAGAGCTGTTCCTGCTCGCCGAGATCGACGAGCATCCCTACCCGGCTGAGTTGGCCGCGACGCTGAGCATGCCTAAGGCGACCGTGACGCTGTACCTGAAACGGCTTGAGGCCGCGGGATTCGTGCGCCGCGAGATCGACATGTCCGATTTGCGGCGCCATCGACTTCTACTCACCGCGGCGGGCCGGCAAGCAACCGCCAACGGCTTGGCGCTGCTGTCCGACGAGTTCAATAAGCGTCTCGGCCGTCTCACGGCGGCGCAGCAAAAGGACCTCACAAACCTGCTCGAAAAAATTCTTTAAGGCGTTGCGGCTAGTCTGACGTGTCGTGCGCGTTCTGGTGATCGGCTCGGGTGGTCGTGAACATGCCCTGCTGTTGGCCCTGCGGAAAGATCCGCAGGTCACGGGGCTAGCCATTGCTCCCGGCAACGCCGGCACGGCCCGACTGGCCGAGCAACACGACGTCGACATCACGTCGGGCGATGAGGTGGTCGCTTTAGCTCGCGAGGTCCGGGCCGACCTGGTCGTCATCGGCCCCGAGGTCCCGTTGGTGCTTGGGGTGGCCGACGATGTGCGCGCTGCCGGCATCGTCTGCTTCGGTCCCAGTAGGGACGCGGCTCGCATCGAAGGTTCCAAGGCATTTGCCAAGGACGTCATGGAGGCGGCGGGCGTCCGGACTGCCAGCAGCGAAACTGTCGACAGTCCAGCGAAATTGGATGCCGCGCTCGACCGCTTCGGGCCAACCGCCGGCGACCCGGCCTGGGTGGTCAAAGACGACGGTCTGGCCGCCGGCAAAGGCGTGGTGGTGACGGCCGACCGCGACGTGGCGCGCGCGCACGCGGCCGGTCTGCTCGACGACGGTCATCCGGTGCTGCTGGAGTCCTTTCTCGACGGCCCCGAAGTATCGCTGTTCTGCGTCGTCGATGGTGGGACCGTGGTGCCGCTGCTGCCGGCGCAGGACTTCAAGCGGGTCGGCGAGGGCGACACCGGGCTCAACACCGGTGGTATGGGGGCCTACGCGCCACTGCCGTGGCTGCCCGAGAGCGTCCTGCGCGGCGTAGTCAGCGGGATCGTCGAACCCGTTGCGGCAGAACTAGTTAAGCGTGGTAGCGCATTTTCCGGGTTGCTATACGTCGGACTCGCCATCACCGCGAAGGGGCCGGCTGTCGTCGAATTCAACTGCCGCTTCGGCGATCCGGAGACCCAGGCCGTGCTCGCCCTGCTGGACTCGCCGCTTGGTCAGCTGATGCATGCCGCGGGAGCGGGCAAGCTTGCCGAGTTTGGCGAATTGCGCTGGCGCGCCGGCGCCGCCGTGACGGTGGTGCTGGCCGCCGAAAACTACCCTGGGCGTCCGCGGATCGGTGACGTCATCGTCGGGTCCGAAGCCGACGGAGTGCTGCACGCCGGAACGAGCCGCCGCGACGACGGCGCGATCATCTCCTCGGGTGGCCGGGTGCTGGCGGTGGTCGGGACCGGCGCAGACTTGTTCGCGGCGCGCGAGCACGCGTACCAGATCATGAGTTCAATTCGATTGCCCGGCAGTCATTTCAGAAGCGACATCGGGTTGTTGGCGCAAGAGGGCAAGATCCACCTCTAGAAGGCCACGGCTTGGCCGTCGCGACGCGGATCACTGGCCGCAACGTACCCGTCGTCGAGGCGCCAGATCGCCTGGCAGCTACCAAATTGGTTGTAGTCGTCCACAGTGACCAGTTCGTGGCCGCGACGCCGAAGCTCGTCGAGCGTCGCTGGCGGAAATCCGCTCTCGCAACTGACTTCCAAGCCCTGCACCCAGCGGAACCGGGGGCCGTCGCAGGCCGCCTGCGGATTCTGGCCGTGGTCGGCGATGCGGCCCAGCACTTGCACGTGACCCTGGGGTTGCATGGTGCCACCCATCACCCCGAAGCTCATCACGGGCGCGCCGTCTTTGGTCACAAAGCCCGGGATGATCGTCTGGTAGGGACGCTTATTCGGTCCGACCTGATTCGGATGTCCTTGCACCGCAGCGAAGCCCGCTCCGCGGTTTTGCAGTGCGATGCCGGTGCCCGGCACCACTATGCCGGACCCGAACCCCATGTAGTTCGACTGGATCATCGACACCATCACTCCCGACGCATCGGCGGCAGTGAGATACACGGTGCCCCCGGTCGGGCTGCCCGCCGATGCAGGCTTCGCCCGATTGCGGTCGATCTGCCCGGCCCGCTGCTTCAGGTACTCGTTGTCCAGCAAGTCCTTGGGGCGCAACGGCATGTGGTCGATGTCGGCGACGTAGGCCTGCGCATCGGCGAAAGCCAGCTTGAGGGCTTCAATCTGTAGGTGCACACGGTCGGCGGAATCGACCGGCAGCGAGGACATGTCGAACTGCTGAAGGATTCCCAGCGCGATCAACGCCACGATGCCCTGCCCGTTGGGCGGTATCTCGTGGACGGTGTAGCCGCGGTAGTTTCCACTGATGGTGCCCACCCAGTCGGCGCGGTGAGCGGCGAGATCGCCGGCACGCATCACGCCGCCGTTCGCCGTTGCGTGCGCTTCGAGTTGGGCCGCGAGTTCCCCGCGATAGAACTCTTCGCCGTTGGTTGCAGCGATCTTTTCGAGCGTGGCTGCATGCTCGGGGAACCGGAACTGTTCACCGGGTTTGGGCGCGCGTCCGTCGCGCAGGAACGCCTCGGCGAAGCCGGGCTGGGATTCGAACACCGGAACCTGCGCGTCCCATTGCTGCGCAATCATCGGTGAGACCGGAAAGCCTTTGCGGCCGTACGAGATCGCCGGTTCGAAGAGTCGCTCGAACGGAAGTTTGCCGAATTTGGCGTGCAACTGGACCCATGCGGACACCGCTCCCGGCGCGGTCACCGAA
The DNA here is from genome assembly GCA_963712615.1 of uncultured Actinomycetota bacterium. GTDB lineage: Bacteria > Actinomycetota > Actinomycetes > Mycobacteriales > Mycobacteriaceae > Mycobacterium. The sequence goes on along the minus strand of CAVQIO010000002.1, from coordinate 2,954,873 downwards.
TTCCAGCCGAGTGCGGGAACACCGTTGCCGCCGAAGTACTCTGGCGTCCATGCCGCCGGCGAGCGGCCAGATGCGTTCAGCCCGTGCAACTGCTTGCCGTCCCAGACGATGGCGAAGGCATCCGACCCGATGCCGTTGGACACCGGCTCCACCAGTGTCAGTGTGATGGCAGTGGCGATGGCCGCGTCGGCGGCGCTGCCGCCCTCGGCGAGCATCCGAAGACCCGCTTGGGCGGCAAGCGGCTGCGAAGTACACACAACGTTTGGCCCCAGAACGGGTGTTCGTGGCCAGGCATAAGGGAAGTTCCAGTCGAACGGTGTGGTCACGTTCGCGAGCGTAACGCTGCGGCGAAACCGCGCCCAGTTTTCTCGCAGTGGCGTTTCCCACGCAAGCGGGGGTGCCCCCAATTCGCGGCGGAAGCAGGTATTACGCCGTCAGCAGCGGGGCCATCCAGGTCAGCTCGGCCGGCAACTGCGAGCTCCAGAACGCGGGGTTGTGTCCCCCGGGCGAGAAACCGCCCGCGGGTGGGTTGGGCAGCGCAGCGATGAACTGCTTGGTCGCGTCGTAGAACGGGTCACTGTCGCCACAATCAATCCGGATCGGAATAGAGGCCAGCGCCGGCATTCCGAACACGGAATTCGCCGCAAAATCGTCGGGGCCGTCGAAAGCGCCGGGTGCGGCCGCCCCGGAAGACATCCACAGCGCCGGGCTCACCGCACAGATCGCCGCGGTGCGTGCGGGTCCTAGTCGGCCGCCGAGCAGCAATGCGCCATAGCCACCCATCGACCAACCCAGGAACGCCACCCGCGAGGTGTCCAACCGCTGGCTGTCCAGCATCGGGATCAACTCGTTCAGCACCATCGCCCCGGCGTCCTCGCCAGAAGCCCGCTTGTGCCAATAGCCGCCGCCGCCGTCGACGGCGACCACCGCGAACGGTGGTAGCCCGGCATTGATGGCCTGAGCGAGACCCTGCTCGACGCCGCCCGCCATAACGGTGGCCGCGTCACTGCCCTTGCCGTGTAGCGCGATCACCGGTCGCAGCGGCTTGGTCTGGTCCGGCGGACGGGCGATCGCCCAGTTGGTCGATATCCCGCCACGTGCCGCGGACACGAAGGAACCGGTCGTCATCGTGGGCGCCGGCTCCGCCGACGGAGCCGGCTCGAGGGGCGCGGTGGGCGGCGGCGCCAACGGAACTTGCGTGCTGGCCCTCGACACCGGAATGCTCCGAGATGTTCTGGCGTGTAACAGGTTGTCGAGCGCAAAGGCACCCGCCGCACCGACGGCCGCGCTGGCACCAAGACTGAGCACGGCGCGGCGGCTCAAGTCGGGCATGCGGGCCATCGTGCCATGGTCGTTTAGCGGAAATGGCAATGCAGTACCACTTTGACTGGCACGATGGCTACTCGTGACTGCAGCGGTTACTCCGAAAGGAGAACGTCGACGGTACGCGCTGGTGAGCGCTGCCGCCGAGCTGCTTGCCGAAGGCGGGTTCGAAGCGGTGCGGCACCGAGCGGTCGCGGGGCGGGCCGGTTTGCCACTGGCGTCCACTACTTATTACTTCTCGTCTCTCGACGACTTGATCGCACGAGCGGTCGAACACATCGGGATGATCGAGGTGGCTCAGCTGCGCGCGCGGGTCAACGCGCTGTCCCGGCGGCGCCGCGGGCCCGAGACCAGCGCCGAGGTCCTGGTGGACCTGCTGGTGGGAGATCTCTCCGATCAGACTCTCGTCGAGCAGCTGATTTCGCGATATGAGCGACACATCGCCTGCACCCGCCTGACCGCGTTGCGCGAGACCATGCGCCGCAGCTTGCGGCAGCGTGCCGATGCCGTCGCCGAGGCGATCGAGCGGTCCGGCCGATCCGTGCGGATCGAGCTGGTCTGCACGCTGATCTGCGCGGTCGATGGTTCGGTGGTCTCCGCGCTGGTCGAGGGCCGCGATCCACACGCGTCGGCAATGGCGACGGTGATCGACATCATCGACGTGCTCGCACCCATCGACGAGCGACCGGTGCGGATCTAACCCTTCACCTGGTCAACTCCGGAGGCAGCGACGGGGTCACGATGTAGCCAGTGGCAAAGTCGCCGTAGAGCGTGACGCGGGCCGGACAGCTCTGGGCATACATCGCCACGTAGGCGCAGACGACGGCGTCGACCGGGTCTTCGGCACGACGCAGCTCGCTCTTGCGCTGCGCCATTGTCACCTGTTCGCGCAGCGCGACCCAGTCGCGGTGATCGGTGACCCGCAACGGCACGTCGGTGTGCGCGAGCCGCTCGACGCCGTCCATCAGCAGCAGCAGCTCGGCTTTGAGCCGATCGAGAGTGCGGCCGGGCTTGGCCTTGTATTTCAACGTCCGCTCCAGCCGGAATAACGCGACGGTCGCCGCGTGCGGGTAGACCTCGATCGCGCGCCGCACAGCCGCTGACCGTGGATCCATGTCGAGACCCAGCGCCTCGGCCAGCCGGCCGCCGCGCGGGCCGTTGGCGAACTCGGGTTTCCCGGTGTTGGCGGGGTGTGCGCCGGCTTCGAATCTGCGGAAGTCGCGGTTGAGCGCGGTCTCGGCCGGGCGCTGACCAGTGCGGTTGGTCACCACCAGCGGCGCGTCGAACCCGACCACGCAATCCCCCTGCACGTAGGGGAGCAATGCCGCCTGGATCTCATCGACGTCGCGGACTGCCCCGGCACTCACCAGGCAACCGTCGGAGTCGACGACGGCGACACCGGTCGGGTTGCGGCCGCCCCACGCGAGGTCGACGCCGGCGAAGTGCATCGGCATAGGGTATTGCCGCAACCGTAAGCTGTGTGCTTGTGAGCATTCCGAATGTGCTGGCCGCCCGGTACGCCAGCGCCGAGATGGTCGCGATCTGGTCGCCGGCGGCCAAGATCGTCGCGGAGCGGCGGCTTTGGCTGGCCGTGCTGCGGGCGCAGACGGAACTGGGTGTTCCGGTGCCCCGGGACGCGGTCGCCGATTACGAACGTGTGGTCGACGATGTGGACTTGGCCTCGATCGCGGAGCGCGAACGGGCGCTGCGGCATGACGTCAAGGCCCGCATCGAGGAATTCAACGCGCTGGCCGGTCACGAGCACGTGCACAAGGGAATGACCAGTCGCGATCTGACCGAGAACGTGGAGCAGCTGCAGATCCGACGTTCGCTGGAATTGGTTTTCTCCCATGGGGTGGCGGTAGTCGCGCGGCTTGCCGAGCGGGCGGTGACCTATCGCGATCTGGTGATGGCCGGACGCAGCCACAACGTCGCCGCGCAGGCGACCACGTTGGGCAAGCGGTTCGCCTCGGCGGCCCAGGAGACCCTCATCGCGTTGACGAGGTTGCGCGAGTTGATCGACCGCTACCCACTGCGCGGCATCAAAGGCCCAATGGGCACCTCCCAGGACATGCTCGACTTGTTGGACGGCGACGTGGTCAAACTGGCCGAAATCGAGCGCCGCGCCGCTGAATTCCTCAGATTCACAACGGTTTTGACCAGCGTCGGGCAGGTCTATCCGCGTTCGCTGGATCATGATGTGCTTTCCGCGCTGGTGCAGCTGGGCGCCGGACCGTCGTCGATGGCCCACACCATCCGGCTGATGGCCGGGCACGAACTCGTCACCGAGGGGTTCGCGCCGGGCCAGGTCGGTTCCTCGGCGATGCCGCACAAGATGAACACCCGCAGCTGTGAGCGGGTCAACGGACTGCAGGTGGTGCTGCGCGGTTACGCCTCGATGGCCGCCGAACTGGCCGGCGGACAGTGGAACGAGGGCGATGTGTTCTGCTCGGTGGTGCGCCGAGTTGCTCTGCCGGACAGCTTCTTTGCCGTCGACGGCCAGATCGAGACATTCTTGACGGTGCTCGACGAGTTCGGCGCCTACCCCGCGGTGATCGAGCGCGAGCTGGATCGCTATTTGCCGTTCCTGGCCACCACGAAGGTGTTGATCGCCGCAGTGCGCGCCGGCATGGGCCGCGAGGCCGCACACCATGTGATCCGCGAACATGCCGTTGCGACCGCGCTGGCAATGCGGGAACAGGGTGCCGAACCTGATCTGCTGGATCGGTTGGCCGCCGATGACCGGCTGCCGCTGGACGGGGCGGCGCTGGATGCCGCGTTAGCCGACAAGAAGGCGTTCATCGGCGCCGCCGGTGACCAGGTGGACGAGGTTGCCGCGCAGGTCGACGCGCTGGTGAGCCGCTACCCGGATGCGGCCAAATACACGCCGGGTGCCATCCTGTGACACTCGCCGGCGCGCTGGCCCAGATCGACCTCACCGATCTGGACAACTTCGCCAACGGGTTTCCGCACGAGTTGTTCGCCGTGCACCGCCGCGAGGCGCCGGTGTTCTGGCATGAGCCGACGGACAACACCCCCGACCGAGAGGGCTTCTGGTCGGTCGCGACCTACCCGGAAACGCTTGCAGTGCTGAAGGATCCGGTGGCCTATTCGTCGGTCACCGGAGGCGCGCGGCCCTACGGCGGCACCCTGTTGCAGGACCTCGCCATTGCGGGTCAGGTGCTCAACATGATGGACGACCCACGCCATTCGCAGATTCGACGACTCGTCAGCTCGGGGCTGACCCCGCGGATGATCTCCTCCGTCGAAGACGATCTGCGCGACCGGACCCGTCGGCTGCTGGATGCGGTGCAGCCGGGCGAACCGTTCGACTTCGTGGTCGACATCGCCGCGGAGCTGCCGATGCAGATGATCTGCATCCTGCTGGGAGTGCCGGAGTCCGAACGGCACTGGCTGTTCGAGGCGATCGAGCCACAATTCGACTTCGGCGGCTCGCGCAAGGCGGCGCTGTCACCGATCTCCGTCGAGGAGGCCGGGTCGCGGATGTACTCCTACGGCCAGCAGCTGATCGCGTCGAAGCGCGCTGAGCCGACAGACGACATGTTGTCGGTGGTCGCCAACGCGACGGTCGACGAGTTGGGCGGACCGGTGCCAACCGATCTCGAGGTGTACCTGTTCTTCAGTCTGTTGTTCAGCGCCGGCGCGGAGACGACCCGCAATTCGGTCGCGGGCGGCTTGCTGGCACTGGCGCAACATCCGGAGCAATTGCATGCGCTGCGTGCTGATCTCGACGCGCTGCCGACCGCGGTCGAGGAGATGGTGCGGTGGACGTCACCGTCGCCGTCGAAGCGGCGCACCGCCACCCGCGATGTCACGCTCGGCGGCCAGGCCATCGAGGCGGGGCAGAAGGTTCAGGTTTGGGAGGGTTCGGCTAACCGCGACGTGGGCGTGTTCGATCGCGCCGACGAGTTCGATATCGCGCGTAAACCCAACCCTCACTTAGGTTTCGGTCAAGGTGTGCACTACTGCCTCGGTGCGAACCTGGCTCGGCTGGAACTGCGGGTCCTGTTTGAGGAGCTGCTGTCGCGCTTCGGCGGCGTGCGGGTGGTGCGGCCCGTCGAATGGACACGCAGCAACCGGCATACCGGCATCCGTCATCTCGGCGTGGAAGTGCTCGAGGAACAGTGAAGGTCCGGCTCGCCGACCTCGAGCCGTCGCCCGATGTGTTCGCCGCGGTGATGGCGACCGGAATCTTGTCCGTCGCCGCGGCTCAGCACGAGTACCGCCAAATCAGTGAAATGATGGGCATTCTGGCGTCGCTGGGTCTGGCGGTGCTGGTCGTGCTGGTGATCGTCACACGCCGGTTTGCGGTCTGGGATCTGAAGGATCCCGATGTCACGTTGCGGCTGTTCACATTTGTCGCGGCCTGCGCGGTGTTGGACAGTCGGCTGGCCGATGTGCCGTCACTGGTGTGGGCACTCGGGGTGGCCGCGCTGGTGTCGTGGTTGGTCCTGATCGCACTCAGCGCGCGCAATATATCCTCGCGTCCCTTCCCGGTGCTGCGCGACGATGCGCATGGCGCATGGGAGCTGGCCAGTGTCGGTACCTCGGGTCTGGCGATTGTGGCCACCAAGGTTGCCCTGAACACGTCCGCGCACTGGGTTCTGCAGGCGGCTGTGCCGATCTGGGTGACCGCGCTGTGCATCTATGGCCTGATGACCTGGCTTGTCCTGTGGCGCACGATTGCCGAGCGTCAGGATCGTGACGGATTCGAGCCGGATACCTGGATCCTGATGGGTGGCTTGGCGATTGCGACGCTGGCCGGCGATAGCATCCACAGCCTGGCGCCGGCCTGGCTGGCCGGGCCGGTGCGCGCGGTCACCGTGGTAACCTGGGTAGCGGCCACGCTGTGGATAGCGCCACTGATCTACTTCTGCCTGCACCGGATCAGCAACCGCCCCGAGATGCTGCACTTCGCCGGGGTTTGGTGGGCGTTCGTCTTTCCGCTGGGTATGTATTCCCCGGCCACCTACGCCGTGGCGACCGAGATCGGGCAGCGATCGTTGCTCACGGTTTCGCTGGTGTTCTTCTGGGACGCGTTGGCCGCGTGGCTCATTGTCACCCTCGCCGGACTGCTGCTGGCCTGCCGTGCGTTGATTAGCGCGCGCGGATCGTGATCCCCGCCGATCGCAATTCCAGGGCCGCCAGCGCACGGATCGTGAAGGGGTCCTCGTGACGCCAGCCGCCGACGGGATCGGCACTGATGGCGGCGAGTTTCCCCGGCGGCCGGTTGGTCAGTGCCCGCAGCGCCAGTAGTTGTTCGCCGGCCGGGGTGGCGGCCAGGGCGGTCACGGTCAATTTGCGCCGGAAGAACCGCAGCCGCAGATAAAGCCACGGCAGGGCCGCGATGAGGATCGGCGGCGCGACGACGGCCAGTGCGAGCAACACCGCGAGCCAGCTGGCCGTGGTGTCCAGGTCGTGGAGGGCGCCGGCGATGTCGAGGGCGGCCTGACTAGCCGAGTTCAGCGGTTTGCTGACGGTATCGCCGACGACCGGAATGTGTTGCGCGCCATGGCCCGCCGAGGCGAGGTTGCCCGCGATGCTGTGTGTGCCGCTCTCGACTTGCCGGCCGGCGTCGGCGATCGTCGAGATGGCGTCGTAGACGGCGGTGCCGACAAGCAGCCAGATCGCCGTCCATACGACGATGGCGGCATCGCTGAACAGCTGGGCCAGCAATCGGCCGGGCGTGCTGGCGTAGGGCAAGAAGCGCGATCTCATACCTCGATCGCAGCACAGCTCCCGGCCCGGGGTGGGCTTCTCGGCGCCCGATAGGCTGGCCGGATGCGCCCTGCACTGTCCGACTACCAGCATTTGGCCAGCGGCAAGGTCCGTGAGCTGTACCGCGTCGACGATGAGCACCTGCTGCTGGTCGCCAGCGACCGGATCTCAGCGTACGACTTTGTCTTGGACAGCACGATCCCGGACAAAGGCCGCATCCTGACCGCGATGAGCGTGTTCTTCTTCGGCCTCGTCGACGCCCCCAACCACCTGGCCGGGCCGCCGGATGACCCACGTATCCCCGATGAGGTGCTGGGCCGCGCGCTGGTGGTGCGCCAGCTGGAAATGCTTCCGGTGGAATGTGTGGCTCGCGGCTATCTGACCGGCTCGGGGTTGCTGGACTATCAGGCGACCGGCAAAGTCTGCGGCGTCACGCTGCCGTCGGGGCTGCTCGAGGCGAGCAAGTTCGCCGAGCCGCTGTTCACCCCGGCGACGAAAGCCGCACTAGGTGATCACGACGAGAACATCGCCTTTGACCGGGTGATCGAGATGGTGGGCGGGGTACGTGCCAACCAGCTGCGCGACCGCACACTGCAGATCTATGTGCAGGCCGCCGATCATGCCCTGACGACGGGGATCATCATCGCCGACACCAAATTCGAATTCGGCACCGACCGCGACGGCAACCTGGTGCTGGCCGACGAGATCTTCACCCCCGATTCCTCGCGGTACTGGCCTGCCCAGGATTACCGCGTCGGCGTGGTTCAGAGCAGTTTCGACAAACAGTTCGTCCGCAATTGGCTCACCGGTCCGGCGTCCGGCTGGGACCGCCACGGGGCGCTGCCCCCACCGCCGCTGCCGGATGACATCGTCGCCGCCACCCGCGACCGTTACATCAATGCCTACGAACGGATTTCCGGATTGAGCTTCGGCGACTGGATCGGTCCGGGCGCATGACCGAGGCGGGTAGCCCAACGTCCTCACCACCCGTCGCCAAGCGAGTGGACACCACGCGCGAACACCACGGCGACGTGTTCGTCGATCCGTACGAATGGCTGCGCGAAAAGTCGAACCCCGAAGTGATCGCTTACCTCGAGGCCGAAAACGACTACGTAGACCAGACTCTGGCCCACCTTGAGCCGTTGCAGCAGAAGATTTTCGACGAAATCAAGGCCCGCACCAAGGAAACCGATCTGTCGGTGCCGACCCGGCAAGGCGACTGGTGGTACTACTCACGGAGCTTCGAGGGGAAGCAGTATCGCGTTCAGTGCCGTTGTCCGATAACGGATCGCGATGACTGGGACCCGCCGGCCTTGGACGAGAGCACCGAAATACCGGGCGAGCAGATCTTGCTCGACTCCAATGAAGAGGCCGAGGGGCACGAATTCTTTGCCCTGGGCGCCGCCTTGGTCAGCCTGGACGCCAACCTGCTCGCTTACTCGGTCGACACCGTCGGTGACGAGCGGTACACGCTGCGGTTCAAGGACTTACGCACCGGCGAGAAATATCCGGACGAGATCGCCGACATTGCGGGTGGGGTGACCTGGGCGGCCGACAACCGGACCGTGTACTACCTGACCCTGGACGACGCCCACCGGCCGGACAAGGTGTGGCGGTATCGGCTGGGTTCCGGGGAGCCGTCGGCGTTGGTGTATCACGAAGCCGACGAGCGGTTCTGGCTCGGGGCGGGCCTGAGCCGAAGTGAGGCGTATGTCTTTATCGCCTCGGGTTCGTCCATCACCTCCGAGTTGCGTTACGCCGATGCAGCGGACCCCCAGGCGGAGTTCACAGTCGTGCTGCCACGCCGTGAAGGTGTCGAATACTCGGTGGAGCACGCGATAGTCGGGGGGCAGGATCGATTCCTGATCCTGCACAACGACGATGCGGTGAACTTCACGCTCACCGAAGCGCCGGTGAGCGACCCTACCCAGCAACGCATCCTGATTCCGCACCGCGACGACGTTCGGCTCGAAGCCGCGGACGCCTTTGCCGGTCATCTGGTAATCAGCTACCGGCGTGCGGCGTTGCCACGAATCCAGTTGTGGCCCATTGATTCCGACGGTGGAGGCTACGGTGAACCGGAGGAGATCGCGTTCGATTCGGAGCTGATGTCGTCCGGCCTGGGCGGTAATCCGAACTGGGATTCGCCCAAGCTGCGGATCAGGGCGGGGTCTCTCGTCACGCCGCTGCGAATCTACGACGTCGACCTGGGCACCGGTGAGCGCACCCTGCTGCGTGAGCAACCCGTACTCGGTGACTATCGCCCCACGGACTATGTGGAGCGGCGGGACTGGGCACACACCACCGACGGCGCCCGGATCCCGGTGTCGATCGTGCATCGTGCCGGGCTCGAATTTCCGGCGCCCACTCTCATTTACGGCTACGGCGCCTACGAAATATGCACGGATCCAAGCTTTTCCATCGCCCGGCTGTCGCTGTTGGACCGGGGCATGGTGTTCGTCATCGCCCATGTCCGCGGCGGTGGAGAGATGGGCCGGCTGTGGTACGAGCACGGCAAGCTCCTGGAAAAGAAGAACACCTTTACCGACTTCGTCTCGGCGGCACAGCATTTGGTGGACGCGGGGGTAACGCGTCCGCACGAGCTCGTGGCGTTGGGCGGCAGTGCGGGCGGGCTGCTGATGGGTGCGGTCGCCAATCTGGCGCCGGAGCTATTCGCCGGGATCCTCGCCCAGGTGCCTTTCGTCGACCCCCTGACCACCATTCTGGATCCTTCACTCCCGCTGACCGTCACCGAGTGGGACGAATGGGGAAATCCCTTGAGCAACAGCGAAGTCTACGCATATATGAAGTCGTATTCGCCCTACGAGAACGTCGAGACCAAGACATATCCAACCATCCTGGCGATGACATCGCTGAACGACACCAGGGTCTACTACGTCGAGCCAGCCAAGTGGGTTGCCGCGTTGCGACATGCCAACACCGGCGGCAACCCGGTGCTGCTCAAGACTCAGATGGCGGCGGGCCATGGTGGCGTCAGTGGCCGCTACCGGGGCTGGCAGGAAACCGCGTTCCAGTACGCCTGGCTGCTAGCTGCTGCCGACGGCAACGGCTATGGGCGCGGCCAGGAAAACGATCTCGGTGGCGACGCGCAGGGGTAGCCGCGTCGTCATCGACGTCGGCGGATTGGGCATCCGGGACGCGTAGACGTTGGCCGGGAACATGGCCAGCATCAGCAACAACAGGCACCCGGCTGCCGCCATCCGGGTGGCGGGAAGCAGCAGCCCCACGGCGCCCAGGAGCTCCAGCACGCCGGTGACTGTGACGAGCAGGCCGGGGGCGGGCAGCCTGGGCGGCACGATCGCGACGAGGTCGCGACGCATCGGCGGCGCAAAGTGCGCAATCCCGGTCGCGACGAACATGGCGGCCAGCCCGACGGCGATCGCCGCGGTCCAGCCGGTGACGTAACCGAGGCCGAGCCGGCCGGCGACGCGGGCGACGATGCTGCCGAACAGCAGGATGATCAGCGGAGCCATCTCAATTTCCAATCTAGACAGTGACAAGATTATCTATCCCAAAATAAGATCCGTATCTAGACAGTGTCAAGTTGGTTCGGTATGCTGCCTGCATGCAGGGTCGGAACTACCACCACGGTGACCTGCGCGCGGCGATCCTGAGCGAAGCCGCGCGCCTGGTGGCCGAACGTGGCGCGGCCGGGGTGTCCCTGCGCGAACTGGCCCGCGGTGCTGGCGTGTCACATGCCGCGCCGGCCCATCACTTCGTCGATCGCCGCGGCCTGTTCACCGCACTGGCCGCACAGGGCTTTGCACTGCTGACCGAGGCGCTGACCAATGCTCGCGGTCGCTTCGCCGACACGGCGCTGGCATATGTCCGGTTCGCCATCGAACATCCCGGCCATTATCAGGTGATGTTCAACAAGTCGCTGCTCGACGTTGCCGACACCGAACTGGCTGTCGCGGAAGCCGCTGCCGGCGCGGAATTGTCGCGTGGTGTGGCGACGCTGGACGATCCCCATGCGCAGGCCGATCCCGCGGGCGCGCAGCTGGCGGCATGGTCACTGGTGCACGGGTTTTCGACGCTTTGGCTCAACGACGCGGTCAATGCTGACGTCAAAGAGACTGATCCAATGGAATCCGCGCTGCGGATTGCGACGATGCTGTTCGAGGGCTAAGCCGGATCAGTCAGCCAGGGTCGCGGCGGGTTCCGGGTCTTCCTCTGGCTCCGGCCGCTTCATCGGCAGAAACGCCGCCGGGATGATCGTCAAGGCCAGTAGCGCGACGGCCACCACGAACACCGCCGTGTAGGCGTGCGAAAGGCCGTGCGCCACGCTGTTGGCGAAATCGGGGCCCAGCGATTTCCATGCCGATGCCGAGGCCTCAATTGGCACGTGTTGCCCGGTGGCCTCTTGTTGCGCCACGACAAGCTTGTTCGCGGCGATCAGGGTTTGGTCGTGATTGAACAAGTTGGTCAGGACCACGGCCATCAACGCGGCCCCTATCGATCCGCTCACCTGCTGGTTGACGGTCACCAGCGTGGTGCCGCGCGCGACCTGATGCGGGGCCAGCGACTGCAGGACCGCCGCGGACAGCGGCGTCGTGGTGCAGCCGATCCCCAGGCCCATCACCGCGAGCCCGATCAGCAGCGTCGGGTTGTAGGCGGCCTGCATCGCTACTCCATAGGTGAAGATGCCCAGACCCACCGCCATCGTCGGGAGGCCGATCAGCACAATCTTGCCGGGACCGTGTTTGTCCATGAAGACCCCGGCGAGCGGCATCGTCAGTACGGCACCGACACCGACCGGCACCAGATGCATCCCGGACTGCATGGGCGTTTGCTGCATGGCGAGTTGGAAATAGCTCGGGATCAGCAGGCCGACTCCCACAAACGGGGCGCCGAATACCAGCAGGGCGAGATTGGCGTGGGTGACGATGCGGTTCTGGAAAAGCCGCAGGTCAATCAGGGGGTGGTCGGTGCGAAAGGAGTGAAAGACGAATGCGGCGATCAACGCCAGCCCGGTGATCGTCGGTAGCAACACCCGGTGATCGGCGACCGTGCCCGCCGCCGGGATGGACGATATGCCGGCCAGGAATAAGGTGACGCCGGGCGGCAGCAGCAGCACGCTGACGATGTCGAGTGCTTCCGCCGGGGCGGGGCGGTCTTTGGGAAAGGTGATTGCCGCGAGGACGAGCGCGATCAGCCCGATTGGCAGGTTGATCAGGAAGATCCACTCCCAGCCATAGGCGCCGACCAGCCAGCCGCCCAGGATCGGCCCGCCGATCGGACCGAGCAGGATCGGAATTCCGCCGATCGCCATCAAACGGCCAACCCGCTTCGGGCCTGCCTCGTGCGTCAGTATCACGAAGCTCAGTGGCATCAGCATGCCGCCGCCGGCGCCTTGTATTACCCGAAATATGATGAGCAGCATTATGTTTGGCGCCATCGCGCACAGCAGCGAGCCCAGCATGAAGAACAGGACCGAACCGATGAAGAGCCGTTTGGTGCCGAACCTATCGGCTGCCCAGCCGGTTATCGGGATCACGGTGGCGAACGCCAGCATGTAGGCGGCCACCGTCCAGGAGACAACCGCTTGGGTGGTCTTGAACTCGGTGACGAAGGTGCCCTGTGCGACCGCGACGACGGTGCTGTCCAGAATCGCCATCACGCAAGCCAACCCGCATACAAAGACGACGCGGAGCAGCTTGGCGTCGACCTTGTCGGGATACTCACGACCGCCCGCAGCCGCGCGCTTGGTGGAAATGAGGGGCACCGCGATGTTGGGAGCCGCGGGACGCGCGTCTTCCACGGCGTCACCGAGCATGCGGTCGAGCATATCGAGACCCTTCAGCAATTTTGTGGCTTTTTGCCGGTATCGGCGAACTGGTACGCACAGACAAAAAGTGTTTGACGACGAGCCGGGGGTTGCGATGTGCGCCTGCTCTCCGCATGAGCGTCACGTTCTGGACACCCTACAAACAAAATCGGCGCGGGTCGAATCAATGCTCTGGTTCATTTCGGCCGGCACCGTACACAGATAGCGACAGCGCTGTTCAGCGCGGTAAGCGTGGCTCTTCGACGGCTGTTTGACTGGCCGGCTTTTTCGGCAGAAATGACGCCGGAATGATGGTGAATGCGACCAATACCACGGCGACGACAAATACGGATGTATAGGCCTGCGAAAGGTCGTGCAGCAGATTAGCAGAGAAGCCGGGCGCGAGTGACTGGAGTGGTATTTGGGACGGGTCAACCGGCACATTGCTGATTGCGGCCTTCTGCTGCAACGCCGCAAGTTTGTTCGCCGCGACGACGTTCTCACTCCGGTCGAACTGGTCGGTCAGGATCATCGCCATCAGCGCGGTTCCCATCGAGCCGCCCACCTGATGGCTGACGCTCATCAGCGCCGTACCGCGGGCGATCTCGTGCGGCGCAAGGGCCTGCACCGAGGCAACCGAGAGCGGCATCATGGTGCAACCCATCCCCAGGCCCATGATCGTCAGCGCCACCAGCAACGTGGGGAAGTACCCGGCGTGCCTGGCCACCCCGAAGGCAAACGTGCCCAGGCCGGCCATGATCAGCGCGATACCGACCAGCACGATCTTGCCCGGTCCCTGCCTATCCACGAGCGGTCCGGTCAACCGCATGGTCAGCATGGCCCCGAGCCCCTGCGGGATCATGTGCACCCCGGCTTGCATCGGCGTCTGGTGCAGCACCTGCTGGAAATAGCTCGGGAGCAGCAGACCGGCGCCGAAGAAGGCGGCGGCGAACAGCAGCATCGTCACATTGGCCCGGGTCAGCACCGGGTTCTGGAACAGCCGCAGGTCTATCAGTGGGTGATCCGCACGATGCAACGCGTGCACGACGAACGCGGCGATCAGCGCCAGGCCGATGACCGCGGGGACCAAGACGCGACGGTCGGCAAGCGTCCCGCAGCGCGGGACCGACGAAACCGCGAACAGGAACGTCGCCAGTCCGGGGGAGAGCAGCAGCCCGCCGATCACGTCGAACGTTTCTGACCGTGCGGGGTGATCTCTTGGGAACACGATTCCCGCGAGGACGAACGTGGCCAGCCCGATAGGCAGGTTGATCAGGAAGATCCATTTCCAGCTGGAAGTGTCGATCAGCCAGCCGCCCAGGATCGGGCCCGCGATCGGGGCCAGCAGCATGGGGATGTTCAAGATCGACATCAGGCGGCCGAGGCGCCCGGGGCCCGCTTCGCGCGTCATGATCATAAATCCAAGTGGCATCAGCATGCCGCCACTGACGCCCTGAACCACGCGAAACACGATGAGCTGCATGATCGTTGACGCCAGCGCACACAGCAGCGAACCCAGCACGAACGCCACCACCGAGCCCATGAAGAGCCGTTTGGTGCCGAACCGGTCGGCTGCCCACCCGGTCAGCGGGATCACGGTCGCCAACCCGAGCGTGTAGCCGGTCATCGTCCACGCGACGACAGCCTGGGTGGACGCGAACTCGGCGATGAAGGTGCGTTGCGCGACGGTGATGACGGTGACATCCAAGATCGCCATCACGGTGGCCAGCAGGCAGACGCCGGAAACACGCAACAGCGGGACGTCGAGCTTGTCGGGGTAAATACGCTCGTCGGCACCCAACAACTCAGCGGGCGCGGTGGGCAGCGGCGCATCGCCCGCTGCGGAACGGGCCTTCTCCATGGCGTTGCTTAGCATATCGAACCGATTTCCCGTTCCGGCGCAGGTACGCGTTTGCTACCGATGCGCCGGCATGGCCGCCGCCGGGTAGCGCGTCGCGCCGCGGGTTCGGCGATTCGGTGAGCGGCCCAACTCCGTTGCGCGACGGCCGCATCGAGCCGCGAGCGGTATCCGGCGTGCGCGTCGGTAAGGCCCCGAAATACGCCTGCCGTCTGCGTGTCCTTTACTGTCCCGAAACCTGCGCTCGTCAAACTGCGGGTGTGTCTGGAAAATTGATCGTCTCGGTCTCAGGGATAGGCGAACGCACCCTGGACGAGGTCGAGGCGTTCTGCGCACAAATGGATTCCCGCAAGGTGCCTGTGTCGTTGCTGGTGGCCCCGCGCCTGTCCGGCGACTACCGGCTCGACCGCGATCCGCGCACCGTCGAGTGGCTGACCGCCCGGCGCGCCGGTGGTGACGCAATCGTGCTGCACGGCTACGACGACGCGGCCACCAAGAAGCGGCGTGGCGAGTTCGCCATGCTGCGGGCACACGAGGCCAACCTGCGGCTGATGGCCGCCGACCGCGTGCTCGAGCACCTCGGGCTTCGCACCCGGCTCTTCGCCGCCCCGGGCTGGACCGTCTCTCCGGGGGCCGTTAAAGCATTGCCGGGCAATGGCTTTCGACTGCTAGCTGATTTGCACGGAATGACCGATCTGGTCAGGCACACCACCGTCCGGAGTCGCGTACTCGGGATCGGGGAGGGCTTTTTGACCGAGCCGTGGTGGTGCCGCATGGTGGTGCTGTCCGCCGAGCGGGTCGCTCGTCGGCATGGGATCGTGCGGGTGGCTGTTGCGGCACGTCAGTTGCGCAAGCCCGGGCCGCTGCAGGCGATGCTGGATGCCGTTGACCTCGCTTCGATGCACGGGTGCACGCCGACGGTGTACCGCTGGCGACCCGATAAGGCGGTTCTCGACGCGGCCTGACCCAGCCGTCGAGATCAATCGCTTGGTTCGGGGCATTACCCTGGTCCGACATGAGCGAATCTTCGGCGTCAGGCTTCGCCGCTGACGCGATTGTTGTCGGGGCGGGGCTATCCGGTCTGGTGGCCGCCTGTGAGTTGGTGGACCGCGGCTTGCGCGTCCTCATCCTCGACCAGGAGAACAGCGCGAACCTTGGTGGGCAGGCCTTCTGGTCGTTCGGTGGTCTGTTCTTTGTCGACAGCCCCGAGCAACGCCGGCTGGGCATTCGGGACAGCCACGAGCTTGCGTTGCAGGACTGGCTGGGCACAGCGGCATTCGATCGGGAAGAGGACTACTGGCCACGACAGTGGGCGCACGCCTACGTGGACTTCGCGGCGGGAGAGAAGCGCAGCTGGCTGCGTGACCGGGGCCTGAAAATCTTTCCGCTGGTGGGCTGGGCCGAACGCGGCGGCTACAACGCTCAGGGGCACGGCAACTCGGTACCCCGGTTCCACATCACCTGGGGCACCGGGCCCGCCTGGTCGACATCTTCGCGCGTCAGCTGCGGGATCGGTCGACCGTCCGCTTCGCCCACCGTCACCAAGTCGACGAACTGATCGTCGAGGGCGATGCGGTGACCGGCGTTCGGGGCACCGTGCTGGAGCCTTCGGCCGGACCGCGTGGCGTACATTCATCACGAAAAGCACTAGGGGACTTCGAATTCCGTGCGTCGGCGGTGATCGTGACCAGCGGCGGAATCGGCGCCAACCACGAACTGGTGCGCAGGAACTGGCCAAAGCGAATGGGCCGCGTGCCCGAGCAATTGCTGAGCGGGGTGCCGGCCCACGTGGACGGCAGGATGATCGGTATTTCCCAGCAGGCCGGGGCTCGCGTGATCAACCCCGACCGGATGTGGCATTACACCGAGGGCATCACCAACTACGATCCGATCTGACCACTTCACGGCATCCGGATCATCCCGGGCCCCTCGTCGCTCTGGCTGGACGCGGCCGGCGCCCGGTTGCCGGTTCCGCTGTATCCCGGCTTCGACACGCTGGGCACGTTGGAGTACATCACCAAATCCGGGTACGACTACACCTGGTTTATTTTGAACGCCAAGATCATTGAGAAGGAATTCGCGCTCTCCGGGCAGGAGCAGAACCCCGATTTGACCGGCCAGAGCATCCGCAAGCTGGTGCGCAACCGGGCCAGTTCCGGTCCGCCCGGACCGGTCCAGGACTTCATCGATCGTGGCGCGGACTTCGTTAGCGCAAATTCGTTGCGCGAGTTAGTAACCGGTATGAACAAGCTGCCCAATGTGGCCCCACTCGACTATGCGACGGTGGAAGCCGAGGTTACCGCGCGCGATCGCGAGGTGGCCAACAAGTTCACCAAAGACGGCCAGATCACCGCGATCCGCGCTGCCCGCGGATATCTGGGCGACCGGCTGGGCCGGGTGGTGGCGCCGCACCGGCTTACCGATCCGAAAGCCGGGCCGATGATCGCGGTCAAACTGCACATCCTGACCCGAAAGACGTTGGGTGGCATCGAGACCGACTTGGATGGGCGAGTCCTCAAGGCCGACGGGACCCCGCTGACTGGACTGTATGCGGCCGGTGAGGTGGCCGGGTTCGGCGGCGGCGGCGTGCACGGTTACCGGGCGCTGGAGGGCACGTTCCTGGGTGGCTGCATATTCAGCGGCCGGGCCGCCGGCCGCGGCGCCGCCTACGACATCACCTAGCCCTTTTCGTCTGCTCGGCCTAGAAGGTGACCGCACTTTCTTCGGGCAGCACCTGGAAGTCAGTGTCGGTCATCTCGGTGAACCGGCTGTAGTAAATGCCCCGCGCGTCGGGTGCGACCACGCCTTGGTGGATGGGTACCGCACGCTCGGGCGCCACCGCGCGCAGGTAATCGATGGCCTCGGCGATCTTCATCCATGGGGCCGCCGCCGGGGCGGCTAGTATGTCCACCGGCTCGTCGGGTACGAACAGCGCATCACCTGGATGCATCAACCTGGCGCGATGGTCACCGTCGCCCACTAGAAACGAAATGTTCTCTATCACAGGGATTTCCGGGTGGATCACTGCATGTCGGCCGCCGAGGGCCCGAACGGTCAGCTCGCCGATTTGCAGCTCGTCACCGACATGTACCGCCTGGCACGGGGCTCCGAGCTGAGCAGCGGTTTGCGGATCGGCGTAGAGCACGGCGTCCGGATTCCCCTCGAGCAGCGACGGCAGCCGGGACACATCGACGTGGTCGGGGTGCTGGTGGGTGATCATAATGGCGGACAGGCCGGTGATTCCCTCGAAACCGTGCGCGAAGGTACCGGGATCAAAGAGCACGTTAGTGTGGTCGAACTCGGCAAGTAGGCAGGAATGCCCGAAATGCGTCAGTTGCATGTTGACGATTGTGCCCTGACAGGGGTGGTCGTGTGCGGATAGTTTTCGCGACGTTACTGGTGACCGGCGGCCTGGTGGCGGCCGTTGTCTTCGTGGTCCCCGCAGCGGCCGAGCCGGAGACCTGCCCACCCGTGTGCGACCAGATCCCGGCCACCGCGTGGATCGCACACCGCGGGGTGCCGCTGAACTCGACATATAACTGGCCGGCGCTGGCGGGTCTGGCGGGTCTGGCGGTGCAGGTTACGGGTGCCGGGGCGGGCCCGCGTTTCCGGTTCGAGGAGCTGTGTGCCACGCGCCCGCTGGCGCAGGACCCTCGCGCTTGGGCGGTCGCGGCTCGCGTGACGGTGGTCCACCCGGACGGCCAATGGCAGCTGCGGGCCCAGATCCTGCACTGGCGCGGTGACACTGCGCGCGGCGGCTCGATCGCGGCCTCGGTGTTCGGCAATGCTGTCGCGGTGCTGCGCGCCTGCCAGCTGGGGGCGCCGTCGCAGTCGCCATCGGTCACCACCGACGAACCGAACCGGATGGCCGCGGTCATCAGCGGACCGGTGATCATGCACACCTACCTGGTCGCACACGTAGCAAGCAGCACGATCAGCGAGCTGACGCTGTGGTCTCAAGCGCCGCCGCAGGTGCCCTGGCCCTCGACGGCAGACAACCAGGAGCTGGACTCGATGACGGCGCCGCTATGCGAGGCCTATATCGCCTCGTGCCCGTGAGCCCGCGCGGCACCTGCCGCCGGTAGAGTTGGCGCCGATAGAGATTCGACAGGAGGAACGCCGGTGGCGCGGGTGATCGTTCATGTGATGCCCAAAGCGGAGATTCTCGACCCGCAAGGGCAGGCGATTGTCGGCGCGCTGGGCCGACTCGGACATCCAGGAATCTCAGATGTCCGTCAGGGCAAGAGGTTTGAGCTCGAAATCGACGACAGCGTCGACGAATCTACGCTCGCCGAGATCGCCGAGTCGCTGCTGGCCAACACCGTGATCGAGGACTGGACGATCAGCCGGGAAGTGCTGTGACGGCGCGTATCGGCGTCATTACTTTTCCCGGGACGCTCGACGACGTGGACGCCGCCCGCGCGGTGCGTCGCGTCGGCGCGGAGGCAGTCAGCCTGTGGCACGCCGACGCCGACCTCAAGGGGGTCGACGCGGTGGTGGTGCCGGGCGGGTTTTCCTACGGCGACTATCTGCGGGCCGGTGCGATCGCCCGATTCGCCCCCGTGATGTCCGAAGTGGTTCATGCGGCGGGCCGCGGTATGCCGGTATTGGGAATTTGCAACGGTTTTCAGGTGCTTTGTGAGACCAGGCTGCTGCCCGGGGTTCTGGCCCGCAACGCGGGTCTGCACTTCGTCTGCCGCGATGTGTGGCTTCGGGTGGCCTCGAACTCTACTGCGTGGACGTCGCGCTTCGAGCCCGACGCCGACCTGCTGGTCCCGCTGAAATCGGGCGAGGGCCGCTACGTGGCCCCGGAGAACATGCTCGACGAACTCGAGGGCGAGGGGCGTGTGGTGTTTCGGTACCACGACAACGTCAACGGCTCGATGCGTGGCATCGCCGGCATCAGCTCGGCCAATGGCCGCGTCGTCGGTCTGATGCCGCACCCCGAACATGCCATCGAAGCGTTGACGGGACCTTCCGACGACGGCCTGGGCCTGTTCTATTCAGCGTTGGACGCCGTTCTCGCCGCCTGACGGGGTCTGCACGGGAATGCCTGCAGCAGTGCGTAATTCGGCGAAAGCCTTGGTCATTGCATCGGTCGCTTCATGCGCGTCTTTGAACGTCTGGTCGTCGGTGAGCACCGCCACCCCAAGCTGATCGACGTAGCTCCACACGGTGATATTGACCGGTGCGCCCGGCGAGAGCACCCCGGTGGAGTAGATCTCGGTCACCGCAGCGCCCCCGACGTGCCCGCGCTCGCGCGGTCCGATCACGCTGGATACCGCCACATTCATCAGCTTGTTCTGCACATCCTGGCGGCCGAGCCACCGGAACGCGATCGGCGCGAACGCGGTCGGCAGATAGGCCATCAATCGCCCGTAGAGTTCCGGGCCCATGATCTCGTGGTCCTCTTTGGCGATCCGGGTTGCCAGCGACACCAGCCGTGCCCGCTCGCTCGGGTCGGCAACGTGGACCAGCAGCGAAATCATCAGTCCGCTGATCTCGTTGCCGGTGATGCGGTCCGACTTGTCGGTAGCGGTGGGCACCGAAGCAATGATCGGCCGCTCGGCTTGGCCGTCATAGCTCAACAACAACGTGCGCAGTCCGCCGGTGGCTATCGCCAGCACCACGTCATTGACCGTGATGCCCAAGCCCTTGGCGGTCGCTTTGACCTCGGCCAACGGCAGCGTCGCGGTGGCGAACCGGCGCTGCGGCGACACCACGTGGTTGAGGAAGGTCGACGGGGCGGCGAAGTTGTCGGCCAGATCCGGGTGGTTGCCGCGCTCCTTGGACCGGCGCCGCACCCGGCTCATTCCCACCGCGGCGTCTCGGATCAGCCGGGGCAGCTCGGCGATTTGCCGGGCATGGTCTCATGCGGCCGCGCGCAGCAACTCACCTCGTGTCGCGCCGCCGCTAGCCGCCTCGGTGTCGCGCTCGTCGGTCACCGGGCCCTCGAGATCCATCGCGCGCGCAAGCAGGTTGGCCGAGGCGACGCCGTCGGCCAACGCGTGGTGTACCTTGCCGATCAACGCGAATCGACCGTCGGCAGGCCCCTCGGCGAAGTGAAACTCCCATAGCGGTCTGCCGCGGTACAACGGCGTCGATGCCACCCGCCCGATGACCTCGTCCACTTCACACCGGTCCCCCGGGACGGGCACCTGCACTCGCCGCAGATGATAGTCCAGGTCGACCTCGCAGTTCTCCTGCCACATCGGGTGATGGAGCAGCCCTGGGATATCGACGAGCTTGTAGCGCAACGGTTCCGGCAGGTGTAGCCGACTGTGCACGTGGCGCCGGAAAGCCTCGAAATCGAACTCGCCGTCGAAGCCGGACGGGTCGAGTATCGCTACCTTCAGCGTGTGGGTGTGCAGGTTCGGCGTCTCGCTGTACAACAGCATGGCGTCCATACCATTGAGTCTTTTCACACGCCACCTCGCCGTGTCGACGCGCCCTGTAAACAACTATGCCGTAATGATTCCGCGTTTGCTACGGCCCAGCGCCCGCAATCCTTGCCGGGTGATCGTGTCGGGGCCGCGCCTTCCCGTTGCCATGGGAGGTATTGCCTCTTTCGTATTAGAGAACACATCGTAGTCTCCGATCCCGTCGCGGGCGCACCATCGGGCAAGGGAGTTGTCGGCAATCTTGTGGGGGAGTCAGTGATGCCAGGATCCACCAGCCTCGAGGGCCGAGTCGCGCTCATCACCGGAGCGGCGCGCGGTCAGGGACGCGCTCACGCGATCCGGCTTGCCAACGAGGGTGCTGACATCGTCGCTGTCGACGTATGCGCCCCTGTTTCCGCCACCGTCGGGTACCCGGCCGCTACCTCCGACGAGTTGGTCGAAACGGCGCGGGCCGTAGAGAATTCGGGCGCAAGGCGCTGGCCCGCGAGGTCGATATCCGCAATCTGGCGGATTTGCAGCAGCTGGTTGACGATGCCGTCGATCAGTTCGGCCGGCTCGATGTCGTTTCGCCAATGCGGGGGTATTGAGCTATGGGCGGTTGTGGGAGATGTCCGAAGAGCACTGGGACACGGTCATCGACGTCAATCTCAGTGGCACGTGGCGCACCTTGCGCGCCGCGGTGCCAGCGATGATCAAGCTGGGCAACGGCGGTTCGATCGTCATCGTCAGCTCGACGACAGGTCTCAAAGCCACACCTGGCAATGGACACTATTCGGCGTCCAAGCATGGCCTGGTCGGGCTCACAAACGCCTTGGCGGTCGAATTGGGTGAGTACGGCATTCGCGTCAATTCCATCCATCCGTACGCCGTGAGCACGCCGATGGCGACCTCTGAAGAGATGCTGACGTTTCTCTCCGAACATCCCTCTTACTTGCACAGCCTCTCCCCGATGCCGTTTCGTGCGATTGGCGCTCCCGAAGAGTTTATGACGCCCGAGGACGTGGCGGACGTGGTTGCCTGGCTTGCCGGCGACGGGTCGGTGACCATGTCGGGCAGCCAGGTCCCGGTAGATCGCGGCTACCTGAAGTACTAGACGCTGCCGGCGAGCCAGGCGCCATCGGTCAGCCCAGAATGGGAAACCGTCGCCGGCCGGCCAGCTGCTTGAGTGCGGCTTCCATCACCGAACGCACGTGGGCGTCCACCTCATCGATGTCGGGGTCCTTGCCGAACTGAGCAGTGATGTCGATCGGGTCGAGAACCTCGGTGACGATCTTGGATGGCAGCGGCAGGTTCGGCGGGAAGATGACGCTCAGCCCGAACGGGAAGCCGAAGCTGACCGGCAGGATGTCGATCCGTGCTTTGGTGAGTCCGAGCTTGCGGGCCACCCAGTTGCCCCGGGTCAGGAACAGCTGGGTCTCCTGGCCGCCGATCGACACGGTAGGCACGATCGGCACTCCAGCTTCGATGGCGGTCCGCACGTAGCCGGTGCGCCCGTTGAAGTCGATGTTGTTCGCGCTCAACGTGGGCCGGTAGGAGTCGTAGTCACCACCCGGGAAAACCAGCACCACCGCGCCCGAATGCAGTGCGGTAGCTGCGTTTTCGCGATTGGCTTCGATAACTCCCACCCGACGCAGCCAGCCGTCCAACGGTCCCATGAACACCCCGTAGTGGGCCAGGGTGTAAACCGGCCGGTCGTAACCGAATTTCTCGTAGAAGGCTGACGAAAAGATCAACACGTCGGGTGTGAAGATGCCGCCGGAGTGGTTGGACACCACCAACGCCCCACCGGCCGCCGGGACGTTGTCCAGGTTTCGCACTTCGGCCCGAAACCAGCGCTTGACCACCGGACCGACTGTGTTCTTCACCTGTTCGGTGAACCCCGGATCCCATCTAGCGGTTTCCCGGTTATCGGCCTCAGCGTTGTCCATCGCGATTCCCCCGCGGTTGTGTGCCTGTCGGTAGTTGCCAGCGCGTGGCCGCCCCAGGGCTCAACGCATGTGACATAGGATGCTCTCTGTTTGGGAGAATCGCATATCCGTTTGCTGTGGGAAGCCACGCATCGGGGGTGAAATGACCGAACACGTTCTGGTTACTGGTGGTTTCGGGTTGGTCGGCTCGCAGACCGTGCGCCAGCTGGTTGCCGACGGCCATCGCGTGGTCGCTACCGACCTCGGGGCATCCGCCCAGCGCAAGGCCGCCGAATCGCTGCCCGTCGGGGCCGAGCCGCGCTGGGCAGACCTGACGGAACCAGCTGACGTCGACCGCCTCGTTGCCGAGATTGCCCCGACGGTGATCATCCATCTGGCCGCGGTGATCCCACCCGGGATTTATCGCCACCCGAAACTGGCCAGACGGGTGAACGTCGACGCGACCGCGGCACTGTTGTGCGCCGCGAAGGCCAGCCCGCATCCGGTGCGTTTCATCCAGGCCTCGAGCAATGCCGTGCACGGTTCGCGCAACCCGCGCCGGCACCCGGAGTGGGTGCGCGCGGACACTCCGGTGCGTCCGTCGGACCTCTACGGCGCGCACAAGGTCGAGGCCGAGCAGCTTGTCCGTGCCTCGGGTCTGGACTGGGTGATCCTGCGCCTCGGGGATGTCATCAGCGTCGATCTGGGCGCCATGCCGCTGAGCATGGACGCACCCTTCCTGGAAAGCGCGTTGCCGACCGACGGTCGCATTCACACCGTCGATGTCCGCGACGTCGCAGTCGCGTTCTCGGCCGCCACTACCGCGGCCGTGATCGGTGAGATCCTGCTGATCGGGGGCGACGAGTCGCATCTACCGGCAAGGCGCTGGCGGCCACCCGGGGTCTGGTGAACGTTCTGCCCGAGGGGCGCCCGGGTGACCCCGACAGTGACGACGACTGGTACGTGACGGACTGGATGGATACCGCCCGTGCGCAACAGGTCTTGTGCTTCCAACGCCATCCCTGGCCGGACATGCTGGCGGAGATGCGCATGGCCGCGGGACGGCAACGCTATCTCTTGCGGTTGGTCTCGCCGATCGCGCGCCGGTTCCTCAAACATCGTGGCGCCTAACGGAATTCGCCCGGAAGATATGCGGACCCCTGGAGTGCGATCCGCGCTGAGTTCGGTGAGCCCCGGCCCGATACCAACTGATGCGCTGCGACCACATCAGGCGCAGCGTATCAGCGACTCAGCCGGCGTCCAGCAGCAAGGGTGCCGGCGGTGGGCACTCGGCGACCGCACCAAGCCCGGCGAAGAACTCGATCGCGGCGGCGATGGTGTGGTCGATGGAGTGGCGAAGTCGTCGAAGGTGATCGGCTCCCGGATCCTCCAAGAGTCGCGGGCAACGACACCGACCCGATGTGGGTCAGAGGATCCGCGGACGGTCACTACGACGTCGTGGTTGTGTTGATTCCAGGTATCGGCGAGGTCCGCCAGCTCAGCGCTGTCGGCGGCGGGGAAGAAGCACCCGGGCGTGACTTGAATCGTGAATTCGTCGCTGTGCCAACGGGAGATCCCGAGGTGGACATGCAGTCGCCGCGGACGGGTGTTGGCGACGTAGAAGAATTCACCGTCGTGCTGGCCACGGAAATACCGGCTCCCGCGGGTACACAAGTAACGTTCGATCAGGTTTGCGGACAACGCCTCAGTCGTCATGAAATCTATTGTGAGGCCCGCGCCTTTGCGGATCCTTTGCGCCGGGCAATGCACCAGCAAAGAATTTGTTGAGAATTCACTGAGTTTATAACGATCCAGTCACCGGTTTGCCTCAAACCAGCGTCCCGCAAAGACGGTGTCCGGCACCGGAATCCGGTTGAGCCGTTCCGGGTCAACGGTCAGCCCAGTGGGTTATCGGTGCATCACGCCGGGTTTCGCGAAGGGGGCGATGGTCGGTGTGGTGACCGGCACGTCGCCGAGGGCGTCGTCGACGGCTTTGAGAACGTCGTCCGGCAGTTCGACACCCGCGGCAGCTGCGTTGGCGTGGACCTGCTCGGGGCGCGACGCCCCGGTGATCGCCGAGGCGAGCTCGCTGCGGCGCAGCACCCACGCCAGGGCCAGTGTTGGCATGGGCAGGCCGGCGCCTTCGGCGATCGGTATGAGCCGCTGGACCGCCTCGATTGCGGCGGCCTCGTCGAAGAGGACGCCCATGCTTTCACCCATCTCGGCGTGGGCACGCCGACTATCGGCAGGAGGCGGCTGGCCGGGCAGGTATTTGCCGGTGAGCAGCCCCTGGGCCAGCGGCGACCACACGATCTGGGAAATGTTGTTCGCCGCGCACAGCTCAAGCAGCTCAGCCTCAGGGGCTTGCCACAGCATCGAGTATTGCGGCTGGGAGGACACGAAAAAGTCGGACCCGACGATGTCGATCGCCGCTTGGATCTGCTCGAGGGTCCACTCGCTGAAGCCGAGGTAGCGGGCCTTGCCCTGCTGCACGACCTTCTGGAACGCCTCGAGGGTCTCCTCGATCGGCACGGTCGGGTCAAAGCGGTGGGCCTGGTAGAGGTCGACGTGGTCGGTCTGCAGCCGGGTCAGTGAGGCGTCGATCTGCTTGGCGATCTGCTCGCCCGACAGGCCTTTGTCAGTATCCGACATCTCGAAGAACACCTTGGTCGCCAGGATGTAGGAGTCCCGGGGGTGCTTGGCGAGGATCTCGCCCCAAGCGGTCTCGGATGCGCCTTGGCCGTAGGCGTTGGCGGTGTCGAAGAAATTGATGCCTGCGTCGAACGCGGCTTCAGTGCAGGCGCGGGTCGCCTCCTCGGCCACACCGCCGGCATAGGTCAGCCAGGAGCCGAGCGAGATCTCCGAGACCTCGAGATCGGAGCTGCCGAGTTTACGGAACCGCATGGTTTGTTCCTATCTGTTGTCTTGTCGGTTGAAAAGCGAAGAGCAAAGGCTGACTGGCCAATTGTCGGAGTCGGCCGCGAATTCGGCGAACGCGACACCTTCGGTAATTTCCCTGCACCGGGCTATGTTCAGGGCGCCACGAGGAGCCGTGCTAGACGTCGTCAACACCGTCGGTGTCTACGATCAGCGAACTTGGCTGCCACTCGGCCTCTGTGCACCCCTCTCCCTTTACAACAAAGCCGTCAAATACACACGTCCGTAGGCGATTTCGTTACGCACATCGGGCATACACGAGGGTACCCGTCGCAGCCATGGGGTCGTGCGGGCCACCGCGCTCGGGTCGCGGGTCCCTCCGTTGCGGGCGGCCGCCTGGGAGCCGATACCTCAGGGCAGCACGCGCACCGGAACGTTCGACCAGCCGGCGACGTTCTGCATGCTCACCCGTTTGCAGTCGTCCCAGATCACCTCGTAGCGGGGCATCAAGTCCAGTAGCTTGTTCAGCGCGATCGCGCTTTCGAGCCGGGCCAGCGCGGCGCCCAGGCAACTGTGCACGCCGTAACCGAAGCCCAAGTTCTGCGCTTCGGTGCGATCGCGGTCGATGTCGAATTTGTCGGCATCGGTGAAAGCCTTGGAATCGCGGTTGGCCGAGCCGCCCAACAGGAATACCGGCTTACCCGCCGGAATCGTAACGCCGTGCAGCTGAACGTCTTTGAGCGAACAGCGGACGTTGTACTGCGCCGGGGCCTCGTACCGCAATACCTCTTCGGTCGCGGCCGGAACCTTGCTGCGGTCGTCGAGCAGTTTCTGCCACTGGTCGGGGTTACGCGCGAACTGCGCGACCGCGTTGCCGACCAGCTTCGTGACGGTCTCGGCACCGGCACCACCCAGAAGTGTTGCGAACCCGGTGATTTCGAAGTCATTGAGCTGTGTGGTGCCGCCGTCCTCGCGCTCCACCTGTGCGGCGATAAGACCGCTGATCATGTCGTCCTGCGGCGGTTTTCGACGTTCCTGGATCAGGTTGTAGTAGAACGCGCCAATCTGAGTGACCGCCTCCCAGTTGGCTTCGCCCATCTCGATCTGTCCCGGTTCGCGGTGCAACGAGGCGTCCACCCAATGGCGGATTTGCTGCCGGTGCTCGCCGGGCACCCCAAGGGCCGTGCTGATCACTTCGACCGGAAAAAGCGCCGAGAAGTCGGCGACCACATCGAATCGGTTGAGATCGACCCGCGAGAGGTGGTACTCGATCAGCTCGGTGACGCTGTCTTTCAACGACGTGATCGCGCGAGGGGTAAAGACCTTGTTGACGAGGGTGCGCATCCGCCGGTGCTCCGGGGGATCCATGAAAATCATCGACTTGGACTCCGCCGGGAGATCGTTGTTCTTGACCATGGCCAGATCGATCCCGCGCGCTGACGAATACGTTTCGTAATCCTTGAACGCGGCGCTGACATCCTCGTGGCGAGTCAGCGCATAGAAGTCGTGTCTCTCGTCGTAGTAGACCGGGGCTTCGTCTCGCATCCGCCGATACGTCGGATACGGGTCGGTGAAGAACTCCTCTGAGAACGGGTCGAAGACCACTTGCGCGGTTGCCATGTCTCCTCCTCAACCCCGAGCTCAGCTGATGCTGAGCATCTGCTTAGCATCAGCGCCCGTGCCCGGTCAAGGCCACGTCAACGGTTTCAGGATTCGACGACCCGCTTAATTGATGCGCCGGTGAAAAAGGCTCACCTGGCGGCGCTTGCGGTCGCGAGCGGGATTGTCTGCGGTCAGGTACCTCAGCATTGCCGAGACCATTGGTCTCTCAAATGTTCGCGCTAGCCTTCACGGTGTGACGCTGAAGTGATCGGAGGGCCGCATACCGGTAGCCGGCGCAATGAAGCCGCCGAGCGGGCGATCCTGCGCGCGGCGGCCGAGCTGCTCGCGGCGGGCGACGGTGCGCTGATCACGGTGGCCTCCATCGCAGAGCGGGCCGGAGAGGTGGCGCCGGCGCCAGATAGTGGTGATTTGCATACCTCATCACTGGACGGGCACGACAGCGTCGTCGACCAAGCATTCGGGTTGGTTTGGTATCGAATGATCTTCGCTCACCAGCCACTCGATGAGCGTGCGGCGGACGAGGCCGCTGCCGCGCTCGCAACACAACTTGCGTCACCGCTAGGGGCGCAACTTTAGGAGGGCTGAAAATGGGGTTCGCGGTGCAGCGGTTCGACCATATTGTGGTCAATTGCAACGATGTTGAGGCCACGGCAGAGTGGTACGAGCGTGTCCTCGGCATGAAGCGTGAGACGTTCGGCCCGTCCAACAGAACGGCGCTGTGCTTCGGGAATCAGAAGATCAACCTGCGGCCGGTCGGCGCGCTCGCCGACGATTCCGACTGGGTCACCGGGGCCGTCGAAGCGGCGGGCTCAGAAGACTTGTGCTTCATCACCGATTCCACTCCTGACGAAGTCCGTGCCCATCTCCTCGCGTGTGGTGTCGAGATCACCGCGGGACCGGTGGCCAAGACCGGTGCGTTAGGGCCGATGACCTCGCATTACTGCCGGGACATCGATGGCAACCTGGTCGAAATCGCGGTCTACTGACCACTTTCGAGTGGATACAACGCGGGCAGGTTGATCACGACGGCCTCCTGGGTGCTGCGCGCGATCACCACTTCCGCCTGCGTGTTCGGGTCGGGGTTTTCTTCCCGGTGTGGAAGATACGGCGGGATGAAGATGTAGTCGCCGGGTGCGGTTGAGATGCGCACCTCTTCGACGCCGTCGTGAAATACGAACTCCGGGCGGCCGCTTCGCACATATATTGCGGTCTCCGATTCGCCGTGATGGTGATTGGACGATACGGTTTCGGGTAATGCGTGGGTCTCACCCATCCACAACTTCTCGGCGCCGACTGACTTGCCGCTCAGCGCCGCAAAGCGCCGCAGTCCTTCCGATTGTGCGGTGTCGGAGCTGATGTCCGACGCCTTGATGTGATGTACCCGGTTGTTCGTCACGTGCTGATGGGTGTCATCGAAATCAGGGTGAAATCCGTCCGCGGTACCCATGTGTGCTCCTTTCGCGACTATCGGTCGCCCGAATCCCGGTAGGCCTCAAGAAGTCTCAGCCAGAACTCACTGATCGTCGGGAAGCACGGCACCGCATGCCACAACCGTGCGATGGGAACCTGGCCGGCGACGGCGATGGTGGCCGAGTGCAATATCTCGGTGACACCAGGTCCTACCAAAGTCACCCCGAGCAGGTAGCGCTGATCCTCATCGACCACCATACGCGCCCGGCCGTTGTACCCATCCGCGTAGAGCTGGGCCCCCTTGACGACCTCACCGATGTCGATGTCCACGATGCGCACTCGGTGGCCGGCCTGCTCGGCCTGCTCAGCTGTCAGCCCCACCGCGGCCGCTTCAGGGTCGGTGAAGAATGCCTGCGGCACCGCATGGTGATCGGCCGTCGTGACATGTGCGCCCCACGGCTCGGTGTCCAGCGGCGTTCCAGCGGCACGGGCTCCGCATCGCCGCGCCGGCGATGCGGCCTTGGTACTTGCCTTGATGGGTCGACAACGCCCGATGATTGACGTCGCCCGCCGCATAGAGCCAACCGTCCTCAACTGCTTTCACCCGGCAGGTGTCATCGACGTCGAGCCAGCTTCCCGGGGCCAGCCCGACTGTGTCCAAACCGATGTCGTCAGTGAGCGGCGCCCGGCCCGTTGCGAAAAGAACTTCGTCCACCTGAAATTCAGTGTCGTCGTCCAATTCCAGGGTCACCGGACCATCCGGGTCAGGCCGACGCAGCGCCCGTACCGAGACATCCACCCGCACATCCACACCCGCGTCGGTGAGTCCGCGGCCGATGAGCTCGCCCACGAATGGTTCCATCCGGGGCAGCAGTCCTGATCCGCGAGCCAGCAGTGTCACCCTGGAGCCTAATCCTTGCCAGGCCGTTGCCATTTCGACCCCGACTCCGCCGGCACCGACGACCGCGAGGCGCCCAGGGACGTAACTGCTGTCGGTTGCTTGACGGTTAGTCCATGGCCGGGCCTCGCCGATGCCAGGCAGGTCGGGCAGCGCGGACCGGCTCCCGGTGCACACGACCACCGCATGCCGGGCACTGAGCGTGACCTCATCGCCGTCCGATGCCGCGACGGTGACCCGCCGGCCGCCGTCCAACCGGCCGTGCCCGCGCACCAGTGTCGCGCCGATTCCGGCCACCCACTCGGCTTGACCAGTGTCGTCCCAGTTGGTCACGTAGCGGTCGCGGCGCCCGAATGCACCGGCAGGGTTGATCGACCCGGTGATCGCCTCGCGCGCGCCATCGACGCGCCGGGCATCGGACAAGGCGAGGACGGGGCGCAACAATGCCTTGCTGGGCACGCAGGCCCAATACGAACATTCGCCCCCGACCAGTTCGCGCTCTACGACCGCGACGCGCAGGCCCGAGCCCCGGGCCCGCTCCGCGGCATTCTGTCCAATCGGCCCTGCGCCGAGTACCACCACGTCGAATTCGTTGCTGGATGCCATGATCCAAAATCGTCCTGTCTGTCGGTTTGCCTCAGCGGGACCCGCTGACGAGTTGCTCGGCGAGTTGGCGCAGGTCGCTTGCCACCAGGGTCGGTTGCGGCAATCCCGCAACCGGAAGTGGGGGATTACCCGGCCGCGCGATCAGGGCAGTGCTGAAGCCGACATTGTGCGCGCCGAGGAGATCCCACACGTGCGCGGCCACCATCATGCAATCGGCGGGCATCACTTCGAGCATCTGGCACGCATACCGGTAGACCGAGGGTGACGGCTTGAACGCCCGGCAGGATTCCACGCTCAGCTGTTGTTCGAAGAATCCGTCGAGCTCGGCGTGCTCCAGGGGTGTCTGCGCGCCGGGCCTGTGCGGCGAGTTCGTGAGTGTGGCCAGCCGCAATCCCTTGTCGCGCAACGTTGCAAGTGCCTCCGCGACATCGGGGTGGGCAGGCATCGTGCGCATATGCGATTGCAGGCGGTGTAGGTCCTCGTCGGTGATGTCGACCCCATGGATATCGGCCAGCATGCGCAAGACGCCTTGGCCGAGCGTGAAAAAGTCCACATAGTAGTCGGCCAGGGTGGCCGTCATCGAGTACGGGACGAGCTGTCCGAACCATTCGCGGAGCACCCGGTCATCGCCGAACAGTTCGCCGAAAAGCGGTGCGATGGATTCGATATCGATCAGTGTCTCGTTCACGTCGAAAACGAGTACGGACGGTGTTGTGGGCATGGCTAGTGCTCAGCCTCCTTGGGATCCGGAATGTCGGGTCGTAGATATCCGATCAGACACAAGCAGATCAACGCCATCGCTATCACCGGCCATCCCAGGGCGATCAGCGCGGCCGCCGCGAAGACAAAGATCGTGATGAATGATCTCATCCGCAATAACCTGCGGAGGCGGTGCGAAACGTCGTCGTGGGCAGGACGATCGACTACTTCGGTGCACAGGGCAATATAGGTGATGTTGACCAGGACGAATACGGATGCGTACAAGACCACCGGCGCGTTAGCCAGCCTGCTGTCGGCGATCCACTCAGTGGTGAACGGAATCAGCGAAACCGAAAAGAGGTGGGCGAAATTCGACCGCACCAACCGCGGCGTCGCGGTCTCCGCATAGCCGAACAAGTGGTGATGGTTGACCCAGACGATCGCGATGAACAGATAACTGATGACATAGCTCAGACCCGTTGGCCACAGTGGCAGCAGGGTGCTAAAGGTATGGGCGCTCGGTGGTTTGAGTTCCAGCACCAGGATGGTGATGAGCACCGCGAATACAGCGTCGGAAAAAGCCTGCACTCGTTCCGCGCTGGTTTTTCGCCCAGCCTTCGCAACCTCCCGCCGCGTCGCCCGTATCTCCTTCAATTAGGGCCGGCCCCCGGCAGGGGCCCGCCCTAACACCTCATCGGTGTCGAGTCCCCGGTCGACGCCGTGGGGGATCACGGTTTGGCCGGGCTCGAGCCGCAACGGTTTGCCGTCAAGGTACACGTCGATCTTGTCGGGCTCGAAGGACACCAGGTTGCTCACCCGGCCGACCTCCGTCCATGCGTCGAGGTAGGCCCAAGCCGCGCGTTTGCGGTCGCCGATGTCATAGTAGGAGGTGATACCTTTGTACGGGCAGAAGGTTTGTCCCTCAGCGGGTTTGAGTGCTGATACGTCGATATCTTCGCGTGGTACATACCACCGGGGCGCGAAGCCGGATTCATATAGCGCCAATGGGTGCCGCGTGTCCGCGATCACCCAATCGCCGTCTCGGACGACGAGATGCCGTGAGGTAGATCGGATATCGATGCGGTGATAGGCGTCGGCGGCATGCCCGACGATGCGTTCGTCTTCTTCGTAGAAGGCGTCCATGGCGCGCCACGCGAATGCCTGCCGTCCGTCCAAAACAGCGGCATGGTCCGGCAACCGGGTGTGCTGCCACGCGCCGTGATTGGCCTCATGCTCGGAGACCCTGACAGAAAACCATTGTGTCTCACCAAGGTCCTTATGCTGCGTGACGCGGTCCTCGGAGACCAGGACTCCCTCTTCGATGTCCCCCTTCGGGAAATAGGCCACCGGGTAGCGCCCCGGCTCGTGGAGCAGCACCACGTCCTCGCTGTCGGCGATCCACCGGTCCGCGAAGCGCACCCGCATGCGGCGGCGCAACTGCTCCGCGAACAGCAGCCGGGGCGGCAACGGCTGCTCGGTGAGGAAGTGCCCCACCGATCCGGTCGCCAGTGGACCTTGTTGCCATGCCAACCCCATCGTCGTTCCCTATCTGCGGCGAAACCAGTTGCTCGAGCGCGTGTTTGCGCCTAGTCCATGACGACGACCATTTTTCCGCCCGCTTCTCCGGTCTCCATGACCCGGTGGGCTTCGTGGATCTGGTCGAACGAGAAAATGTGCGACGGCTTCGCATCGAGCTCGCCCTCAGCTACCTGCCGAGCGATGTCCTGCAGTGGTACGTCGGACAGTGGGAAGCCGGGAGTCCCAAACACGAAGCTGCCGAGGAAGTTCAGGTTCACCCCACTGGCCATCCGCAGCAGTGGGTTGAAATCGCCGATCGGGTCAAGCCCACCCAGCCACCCGGCTAGGCACGCCGTGCCACCCCGGCGCAGCATGTCGAGCGAGTCGAGGATGGTGGTGTTTCCCACCAGATCGAGCACGGCGTCGATCTGCTTGGACTCGGCGATGTGGGCGGCGAGGTCGCGCCGCTCCAATTCGACCCGCGATGCGCCCAATTCTTCGAGCATCGAAACGCGTTTGGGGCTGCGTGCGGTCGCGATGACACGGGCGTCAGCGGCGACCGCCATCTTGAGAGCCGCCTGGCCGAACGACGATGTCGCGCCGCGCAAGACCAGTGCCTGTCCGGACTTCAAGTCGAGGTTGCGGAACAGGCACGTCCACGCCACCGCGTAGGTCTCCGGCAATGCCGCCAATTGTGACCACGGTAGGTCGGACTCGATGGGGGCAACGTTGGCCGCTCGCACGCGGGTGAATTGCGCGTAGCTGCCGTTGATGGTTCGCCCCAAACCACCCATCAGCGCCGCGACCTTGGCGCCAACCGGGAACTCGCCGCCCGGACACGAATCGACGATGCCGACGCACTCGATGCCGCTGACCTCCGCGGCTTCGGCCCATTCCCCCCGGCCCATATGCAGCTCGGCGTGGTTGAGCCCGAATCCCTTCACCTCGATCACCACTTCGCCGTCCACAGGCAGCGGCTTGGGGATTTCGGTGTAGACCAGGCTGTCCAGTCCGCCGAACCCGGTCAGGATGATTGCCCGCATGCTTTCCCCGCCGGGCCGTTCGCGCACCACGGCCGGCGCGGTGGGCAACGCGCCGGTGGTGGCGCTACTGGCGGCCTGGCCAGGATTCATGGTGGTTCTCCCTCTTCGCTTCCTCATACTGGTATGCGACGGGCGCTGGCTCAATAGCTGCATGCGCCCTGAATGCAACCGCCGAAGTAGCGCCTTTTCGAAGGCGCCTTTGCGGCATGCTGCCGGTTCGACCACTTCAGAGACGCAGGCGAGAGGATTGCCGCACGTTCCATCGTCAACGCGGCGACACGAATCTGCCCGTCATCGTTGATGATCGCCATGGCCACGCGCTTGGCGACTGACCCATCGCCACGTTAGCTGTCTCACGGTCTGCTGTGTGGCTTCGTAGTATCGAAATTTCTTTGACTACGAATAGATTCTTTGCATGGCAAATCATGCGTCCATTTGAATAGTTTGGGTAACCGCTAATAGCACCAAATACATTGGACTACAAGGGAGCGCCGCTGTGGGACGAGTCGATGGCAAGGTGGCCATCATCTCCGGAGGAGCCCGCGGAATGGGCGGCTCGCATACGCGTCTCCTCGCGGCAGGGGGCGCCGAAGTCGTGATCGGCGACGTTCTCGACGACGAGGGCGAGCAGCTTGCCAGCGAGATCGGCGACTCGGCTCGCTATGTGCACCTCGACGTCACCAACCCCGACCAGTGGGAGGCTGCGGTGGCCACGGGCACTGGTGAATTCGGAAAACTCAACGTCCTGGTTAACAATGCCGGGATCGTCAACGGTGCGCCGATCCAGGAGTTCCAGCTCGACCAGTGGCAACACATCATCGACGTCAACTTGACGGGTACGTTTTTAGGCATCCGCTCCGTGGTAGAACCGATGATCGCTGCCGGTGGTGGCTCAATCATGAACACCTCGTCGATCGCTGGCCTGCGCGGCACCGTCTGGTCGCACGGATACGTGGCGTCGAAATGAGCCGTGCGCGGCTTGGCGAAGTCAGCCGCACTGGAGCTGGCACCGCACAACATTCGAGTGAACTCGATTCACCCGGGTCATATCCCCACCGCGATGGTCACGACCTTCCCGACGACTTCTTCACCATCCCGTTGGGCCGTCCTGGCGAGCTTCGCGAAGTGTCGACGTTCGTGCTGTTTCTGGCCAGCGACGAGTCGTCCTACGCAACCGGCGCGGAATTCGTCGTGGACGGTGGATTGATCGCCGACGTCCCACAGAAGGCGGCGCCGTAGCTGATCCAGTTGGAGTGTGAAAGAGATTTAGGGGACCGTCATTTCACTCTGTGGATGGAGCGTAAGAAGCAAAGTGCATCAGCTGATCTACGACCTATGCCGCAGCTTTACGTGTGCTGGGTCAGTATCTGGCGCCCTCGAATCTCATAGTCGAGTCGAGACATGGCTCGCGGCGTGAATCATAGCGATATCTCACGGTCGTGAGATACATAATGTTGCACCGCAACGGAATTGAGTGCGCACGCGGATCTTGGATCCGTGGGTGCTTCGCATGACATTCCCCGTTGACGTGCCTGGCGTGCAGCAAGGAATTACGGTCGAGCGCGAAGTTTTGCGATGGGTGCGGATCACCAATTGCGAGCGCGGGAATGCCGGCTGAGTACAAGCAAGTCACGGTGCTATTCGCCGACGTCGTGCGCTCGATGGATGTCGCTGCCGCGGTCGGAGTCGAGCGGTTGCGCGAGATCATGACCGAGCTGATTAACCGGTCGGCGGCGGTGGTGCGGCGTTACGGCGGCACGTTGGACAAGTTCACCGGAGATGGTGTCATGGCGGTGTTTGGTGCGCCGGCCGCGTTGGAGGATCACGCGCTGCGGGCGTGTTTGGCCGCGCTTGGTATTCAAGACGAGGCCAAAGGCCTTGCCGCTGAGGTCGGGCAGCACGACGGAGTGGACCTGAATCTGCGTGTCGGTCTCAATTCGGGACGAGTCGTTGCCGGTGAGATCGGTTCGGTTGGACTTACGTACACCTCGGTCGGTGAGGAAGTGGGCATGGCGCATCGGCTGGAATCGATTGCGCCGCCGGGCGCGGTGATGCTCAGCGCATCCACGGCACGTCTAGTCGAAGACGCCGCAACACTCGGCGAAGCCCAGCGGGTTCAGATCAAGGGTAGTGACGAGCCGGTGGTAGCCCCGTCGGCTGTTGGGTATCGGCGCAGAGCGGCAGCGGAGCTCCTTCTCGGAGTCGACATTGGTGGGCCGGAAGCGGGAATTGGCTGCGTTGGCTTCGATGCTCGATGCTCGATGCTCGATGCTCGATGCTCGATGCTCGATGCTCGATGCTCGATGCTCGATGCTCGATGCTCGATGCTCGATGCTCGATGCTCGATGCTCGATGCTCGATGCTCGATGCTCGATGCTCGATGCTCGATGCTCGATCGCTCGATCGCTGGACACGGTTCCGTGGCTGGAGTGTCCGGTCCTGCCGGTGCCGGCCAGCTGAGTTGCACTCAAAAGCGTGGTTAACCGTCGCCGCCGTGCATCCCGGGCGATCTTCGGTAACGCCACATCTGGATCGGCGATGCCCAAGAGGTCATCAAGCCAACCAGCGGTTCTTCTGGTGGAGGATGTGCACTGGATCGACGCAGTCAGCGAATCCATGCTGGCGGACTTTCTGGCAGTGACACCCCAACGGCGCTGGCTGGTGCTGCTCACCTATCGTCCCGAGTACCGTGGGGCGCTGCGGCAGGTTGCCGGTGCAAAGAGTATTTCCCTTGCACCCCTGAACAATACGGAAACCGGTGCGCTGGTTCGCGAACTGCTGGGCTCCGATCCGTCTGTCAGCGAGATCGCCGAAACCATTGCCGGACACGCGGCCGGTAACCCATTCTTTGCGCAGGAGATTACTCGCGAGCTCGCCGAACGTCGGGTCCTGGAGGGCCCGCGTGGATGCCATGTGTGCGTGGAAGAAGCGGCTGAGGTCCGCGTCCCGGCAACACTGCAAGCGACGATCGCCGCCCGCAACGACCGGCTGGGCGTTGCCGCTAAACGCACGCTTGGCGCTGCGGCAGTCATTGGGCACAGCTTCGGTTCGGATCTGTTGGTGAGTCTGGGAATTGATGGATCCGTCGAGGATCTGATCGCCGCCGAGCTCGTCGACCACGTACAGCCCAACGAGAGCATGGAGTACGTATTTCGCCATCCGCTTATCCACACCGTGGCCTACGAATCGCAGCTGAGGTCCGATCGTGTCCGGTTGCATCGGGAGCTGGCCGCCGCGATCGAAGCTCGTGAATCTGACTCGGCCGGGTCCAAAGCCGCGCTGATTGCCGAACACCTCACGGCCGCAGGTGATTTGAGCGTCGCCTTTAGCTGGCACATGCGCGCCGCGGCCTGGGCGGCCAAGCGCGATATCACCACGGCGCGGCGAAGTTGGGAGCGCGCCAGGGATATTGCCGATACCTTGCCGACCGCTACCCCAAACCGGACAGCCATGCGCATCGCGCCACGCACAATGCTGTGCGGAATCGCCTTCAAAGTCCCGATGAAGGTCGCGGGTCAACGGTTTGGCGAGTTACAGGAGTTGTGTACCGCCAGCGGAGATAAGGCATCCCTGGCCATCGCTATGGCAGGGCTGGTGGCTGAGCATTCGTTACGACGCAACCGACTGCGCCGAGCGTCCGAACTGGCGTCGGACGCCATGGCCCTCGCCAAATCACTGGGTGATCCGAATTTGACAGTGGGACTGTCCACGCCGCTGCTGTACGCCAAGATGGAAAGAGGTGAGTGGTGCGAGGCGCTGCAGTGGTCACACGAGATCATCGACCTGGCAGGCGATGATCCAGCCAAAGGCAACTTCATTATCGGATGTCCATTAGCGGTCGCCTTGGGGACGCGAGCTGCTGCCAGGTGGCATTTGGGCGATGACGGATGGCGCGCCGACATGCGTCAGGGTCTGGCTCAGGGACGCGAGGCCGATCCTACGTCCTACGCGATGGTCATCGCCGCCTATATGGGAGGTATTCCGAATGGTGTGGTCAGCCCTAAAGTCTCGGTGATCAACGAGATCGAGGGTGCATTAGGAGTCGCCGAACGGTGCGGCGATGATTCCGCGTTGACCATCACACGGGTGACGCTGGGCCTTGCGCTGGTGCACCACCAAACGGTCGCGATGCGTCACCGTGGACAAAAGCTCCTGGCCGAGGTGTTCCGGCAAGACGGATACGGTGCTAACAATTCGCCAATCGTCGAGGTCTGTTTGGCACGGGAGCGGGCTCGTTGCGGAGAGCGCGAAGAGGCCATCTCGCTGATGCGCGCCGCCATTGATCGTCTTTTTCGAGAAGGAAGGCTGGCGTGGAGCGCTGCCACGACAGGTGCCCTGGTGGAGACGCTGCTCGATCGTGGAGCCGAGAGTGACGTGGCCGAAGCCGAAGCCGCGATCGAGCGTTTAGTGGCGGCACCGGGCGATAGTACGCGTGTTCGCGACATTTGGTTGTTGCGATTACGCGCGCTAATGGCGCAGGCCCGCAACGATCATGCCTCGTATCGGGAAATTGTCGACTGCTATCTCACGATGGCGAAATCCCTTGGCTATGAGGGGCATATCGAGTGGTCCGAGATGATGGCCGGTGCGCAATCGCCACGGCCAATTAGGTAGCGGAACACAGGGCAATTTGTACCGGTAGCCGGAAACAGACGGCGTCGTCGCTTAGCGAGATGCTTGCCGCGCCATTACCGACAGTAGACGCACTGTCAGCCATCACGGGGCTCGCCGGGTGGCTCGGCAACATGAAACGTTCACCGCCCGAGTTGGGTCATTTCCCTTAGTGCCTCGAGCTTTAGGCTTCCAGTGGATCCAGAATGGTCTTGACCTCGGTGTTTATGGCCGGCGGGAAGGTGGCGATGATGTCGTTGAGGTCGATGGTGGCCGAACGTAGTGGTTTGAGGGTGCGCAGGAACCGCCGCAGGGACAGACCGGTTCGGCTCTGGACTT
This sequence comes from uncultured Actinomycetota bacterium, assembly GCA_963712615.1. GTDB lineage: Bacteria > Actinomycetota > Actinomycetes > Mycobacteriales > Mycobacteriaceae > Mycobacterium. The sequence goes on along the minus strand of CAVQIO010000002.1, from coordinate 2,916,233 downwards.
CGCGGCTGACGGCCAGGGCGGTGAACACGATGGTCAGGTGGGCTTCGATGGCGTCGCGGGTGCGCGCGAACATGGGCCTGGCGGCGAGGTCGGATTTGGACATCCGGAAGGACGCCTCGACCTGCCAGAGGTCGTGGTAGCTGGCGATGATTTCGGTCGCGGGCATGAGTGTGGCGTCGATGTTGGTGACGTAGCCCTTGAGCCCGACCAGGCGGCGGGCCCGCTGCAACGATGCCTCGTCGAGTTCTCGGGCGCCGTCGCGGACTGTCACGAATCGTGGTGTGCGGGCGGTCTTGTCCCCGGCGACGACCGCGCGGGCCTTGTTCTCCTGCAGGTTCAATGTCTTGGTGTCGCGCACCGCGCGTTTGGTCGAGTACGCCCACACCGCCCGCCACGACTTGGTATGGGTTGTTCGATCCCAGACGGGTTCGGCTCTGAGTTTCGGATCGCTGCTCTTGGCGGCGGTGCCGCGTTGATCGTGTGGGGTGATGGTGTCGATGATCTGACCGTCGGTGAAAAGCTCACCGTGCCAATGGAAATGGGACGCCAGATCGTTGGGTGCCTTGGTGACCCTCGATCCGAGGATGAACCGCAGCCCGGCGTCGTCGAGCGCGCGCAGATTGCCGCTGGCGAGCATGCCGGCGTCAGCGACGACGACCATGTCGGTAATCCCGTGGCGTGCCTGGAATGATTTCACGATCGGCACGATCGTCAGAGTTTCGGCCTTGTTGCCTTCGAAACAGCCAATCTCCAAAGGGAATCCGCACCGGTCGACCAGCAGGCCCACCACGATCTGCGGATCGACACGTCGTTCCTTTGAGAACCCGACCCGGCGCAGGTCGTCTTCCTTGTCGGCCTCGAAATAGAGCGTGGTGACGTCGTAGAGCACCAGGCTGACATCGCCGGCGGTGCGGGCATGGACGAAACACGCCGCGGCGATCTGGTCGCGGTAGCCACCGCCGCGAGCCCGCCGCAGGGTGCGTTTGCGGGTCGACAACGATGCGGCGGTGCGGCCCAGCTCGGCCAGGACCCGATCGACGTCGAGCAGGCTGGTCGGTTCCACGATGCGGGCAATCACCAGGTCACGGAAGACCTCGTCGCTGACCGCATCGAAGCCCAGGCTGGCGTAGATCCCAGCCAGGGCGTCGTAGAGCAACCCGTTGCAGCTCTTGAGCACCCGCGGTCGCGCCACCAACTCCTGCACGGCGGGTACACCGGCACCGTCGGTGAACAGCGCCTCGGCTGGCGATGGAACCAAATTGGGCCCGAAAGGCTTTCGGGGTGATGCCCAGATCCAACTCGCCCTGGGTGTCATCGGCCAACAGCCGCTGAGCCGCCTCGATGAGCAGACCCAGCTCAGCGGCATCATGCGCAGACCCCACATGACGGACGATCCGACGGCGACCCTCGACGGATTCGGCGATCTGGACCGCAGTCGAACCCGAGGCGGTACGCACCCGCCGAATCCAGACCATGCCAGGGCAGCCTACCGACCCAAATTAGTGCCTAGCAAGTGCACTAAGCCGAAACCTCATCCCTGCTCAACACACTGCCGCCCTCGGAAAATGACCAAAGTGGCCCAACTCAGGTCTCACGATGGCGAAATCCCTTGGCTATGAGGGGCATATCGAGTGGTCCGAGATGATGGCCGGTGCGCAATCGCCACGGCCAATTAGGTAGCGGAACACAGAGCAATTTGTACCGGTAGCCGGAAACAGACGGCGTCGTCGCTTAGCGAGATGCTTGCCGCGCCATTACCGACAGTAGACGCACTGTCAGCCATCACGGGGCTCGCCGGGTGGCTCGGCAACATGAAACGTTCGGCCGCTGATCAGGTCTTGCGAGACTGCGGCCTCAAGAGACTTTGCTGCCACCTTCGGCGAGTTGATCAGAGATGTCTTGGCCGCGGCTGGCTTTCGCACCAGGGGGTTTCTGATTCGCAATAGCCCGCACCTGTAGCCAGACGAAGCGATCGCCCGTCCTGTTGCGTGGTTCGGCAGGATGAAAAATTGTGATGGAGTGGTTAGATTATTCGAATGACAACCTTGCGGACACTGGAGTGTTTGGTCGCACTGGTCGATCACGGTTCGGTGAGCGCGGCGGCCGCGGCACTTCACATGTCACAGCCGGCGCTTTCACACCAGATCGCTTCCCTTGAAAAAGAACTGGGTGCTCCAGTCGCGGAGAGACTATGGCGGGGTGTGCGCGTCACTGCCGCCGGCAGGGCGACAGCCGAAGAGGCGCGCGTGGCACTGCGGGCTGCCGAGCAGGCGGTGCAGATCGGCCAACGGGTTGCCCGCGCCGGCACCGGGAAGATACGCATCTCCTGCGCCGAGACCATGACAGCATGGCTTTTACTTCCGGTGTTGCGCCTGTGGCGATCTCGACGGCCTGACGTGCACCTTGAATTGTCGGAATTCACCAGCGCTGACGCTATGGTCGATTTGCTCGAAGCCGGGCAGACCGACGTCGCGTTTGGTCCGCGACCGACCCGTACCGACGCACACGTCGAGGTTTTCGGAACCGAGGAGGTTGTCGTGGTGGCAGCGGCGGGGCACCCGTTCGCCGAACTGTCCGGCGTGCCGTTTGACTCCCTCGAGGGTGAGCCGTTCGTCCACTATGACCCGGAAAACGGAATGGCCATCTGGGTAGACCAGTTGGCCGCGCAGCACGAAATCGTGCTCAGTCCGGTGTTGCGCACCCGCAGCCCGCGCACTGCGGCACAGCTGGCCGCGGCGGGGATGGGGATCACCATCGTGCCGGTATCGGCATTGCCTGCGCGACCGGCGGGAACTGTGCGACGGTTGCGCCCCATGGTCAAGCGCGATGTCGTCGCGGTGGTCGCGGCACCATCGGACACACTCGTCCATCAATTTGTCGCCGACATTCATCGTCGTGGACTGCCCTCCTGGGCCGGGCCAACGTAACAGCAGGCGGCTGCACACTCTTACCGTTCTTGTTCGATCCGCTCTGTCTAAGCGCGGCTTCATAATCCGCATCCCTGCTCAGGATTTGGGTTTGCGCCGCATCGATGCGCTTCGGCTTCGGTCCTGCGGATCGACCGCGAAAGAGCGCACGTAGTCGACGGCGGCATTGACGGCGGCCCGCAGCGGTTCGGCGTCACCGGTGGCGTGTGTGATCATCGCGCCACCTTGATGCGCGATCACCAACGACGCCGCCAGGTGTCGTGGGTCGGCGTCGGCGCGCAGCTCGCCGCGCCGACGCATCGCCGCCAGGCCGGCGTGGAACAGCTCGAGCCATTGGTCGTAGCCGTGCGCGAGGTCGTCGTGAACCTCGTCGTCCGCCTCGATGAGTTCGCCGGCCAATGAGCCATAGACGCATCCGCCCAACCGATACACGGTGTCGATGTCGTCGATGCAGGCGTCGGCCCATGCCTGCAGCGAATCGACGCTGTCGAGCGCGCCAACCCGTGGTTGGGTGTGAAACGCCACGACGTCGTTGCGGCGCGCGGTGATGACCTCGCGGGTCAGGTCGCGTTTGTCGTTGAAGTAATGCGAGATCTGCGATCCGCCCACCCCGGCGGTGTTGCGCACCTCGTCGATGCTGGTGTTCGCCACGCCCCGCTCGAACATCAGCCGGGCGGCGACATCGATGATGCGTGCCCGGGTGGCATGCCCCTTGCGGGTGAACCGTGGCCTGCCGTCGTCAGTCATGTTGCCGCCGTGGGCTTTGTGCGCCGGACGCGAGGACGTCGTGGGGGCCGCGCCGCGCGTTGCGCGGGATCGGCGGCAGACATCCGCAGGTAGTTGACCGCGAACCGGGTGGCGTCGGCGTGCGGCCACTCCTGCCGATAGGTGAAAGCCAAAGTGGCCCCGCCTTGGTGAGCGCTGATGATCGCCAGTGCCAATCGTCGTGGATCCGCGCCCGCCATCAGGACGCCGTTGGCCTTCATCCGCTGGATCGCGGACTCGAGCAACTCGACCCACTGCCAGTAGCCCGCCGCCAAGGTGGCGCGGGTCGCGTCGTCGGACTTGGCCAGCTGCGCGGTCAGCGCGTGGTAAGTGGGTGTGCCACCGGAGGTTCCGATGCTCCTGAGGTAGCGCATGTTGAGATCAATCCATCGCTCGAAGTCGTCGAACGAGTCCAGGTCTCGAAGCCTGGGTTGTCGATGGAAGTCCAAAACCACGCCGATCTGGCGCCTGATCACCGCGCGAATCAGGGCGCTCTTGTCCGCGAAGTAGTGGGCGAGCTGAGAGCCGCTGACCGAAGCGGCTTTGCGCACATTCTCCATGTTCGCGGCCGAGAGGCCTTCGGTGACGATCAGTTGGGCGGCGGCCTGCACAATCCTGTCGCGGGTGGCACGCCCCTTGGCGGTCAACCGTTGTTCGTCCTGAACATCGGGATGGGCCATCGCGTCAGGCTAACCCGCAGGTGCCGCCGATTATGGGATCTCTGGCCGATTGCTGGCGGTGCTGCCCGCAGGCCCCGGTCAGGCGGGCACGCGGTCCTGGAGGAAGTTACGGATGAGCGCGGTGACTTCGTCGAGTTTGGACTCCAGCAGGAAATGCCCGCCGTCGAGTAGATGAATCTGGGCGTCGGGGAGGTCGTCGGCGAACGCTTCCGCGCCGGCCGGCCCGAAGATCTCGTCACCACGACCCCACACGGCAAGGAGCGGGACCCGGGCGGCGCGGAAGTACTCGTGCACGCGGGGGTACATCGGCGCGTTGGTGGCGTAATCGCGGAACAATTTTAGTTGCACCAGGTCATTTCCGGGCCGTGATATCAACGCGTAGTCGTGATGCCAGGACTCCGGGTTGACCAATGTCTCGTCGGCCACGCCGGTGAGGTACTGCCACCGGGTCGCGTCCAGCGTGAGGAACTGGCGCACCGGAGCCTCGGTCTCGGCGGTCTGCTCATTCTGGTAGGCCCGGACGACCTTCCAAAAGTTCTCCACGAAGCCGGCGTCGTAGCCGTTACCACTCTGGCTGATGATCGCCGTAATAGCGGACGGATCGCGCAGCGCCAGGCGCCACCCGATGGGAGCGCCGTAGTCCTGCACATAGATCGCGTACCGATCGACACCGAGGCCAGCAAGCAGCCCGCCAGTCAGGTCGGTGAGCGCATCGAAGGTGTAGTCGAACTCCTCGACGCTGGGTGCGTCGGAAAGGCCGAAGCCCAGGTGATCGGGCGCGATCACGTGATAGCGATCGGCGAGCGCCGGAATCAGATTCCGGAACATATAGGAACTGGTCGGAAAGCCGTGCAACAGGACCAGTGCCGGCGCCGCCGCGTCGCCGGCTTCACGGAAGAACAGCCGATGGCCGTCCACGGTGGCGTAACGATGATGAACGGTCGGCATGAGATGCCTCCTGTGCCATGTGGGTCTGGATGACCGCCGCCCACTGATGATTTTGGGATGTACATCCCAGTATGCATCAAAACGAGCACCTCGCAATAGTCCGTGTACGAGTTGACCACCCGCTGACCCGGTGAATATTCTGGGTGAGCCATCCCAATCTGCACTCTGACGGAATTTGAGGAGCACTCGTGGGAACACGTTGCAGGACAAGACCATCGTTGTGATCGGACGCGGCAGCGGCGTCGCGCGTGCGGTCGCTTTGCTGGCGCAATCGGAGGGCGCCCGCGTCATCGTGGCCGGACGGGACCAGGGCAAACTCGCGACGGCCTACCGCGGCAGCGACATCACCGCCGAGATCGTGGATCTCACCGACGATTCCTCGATTGCCGCCCTCGCCGAACGGGTGGGCGCCGTGGATCACGTGGTGTCAACCGCCTCCGCGCGCGCTCGGGGGAACTTGGCCGACCTCGAGCGCCGTGACCTTCAGCTGTCGTTTGACACCAAAGTCATCGGTCCTACGATGTTGGCCAAATACGTTGCACCGCATATTAATCCGGGCGGGTCCCTCGTCTTGTTCTCGGGCGTCCACGCGTTCAAGCTCAAAGTCGGGTACCTGGGGGTGGGTATCACCAATGGCGCCGTTGACTTCCTCACCCGTTGGCTGGCCGTCGAACTCGCACCGATAAGGGTGAACGCGATTTCACCCGGGGTCATCGATACTGGTGCCTGGGACTCCCTCGGTGACGAGGGGAAGCGGGATTACTTCGAGCACATCGCCGCCGGCAACCCAGCGGGACGAATAGGGACCGCCGACGATGTGGCCAGCGCGGCGCTGTTCGCGATGAACAACACGTTCATGACCGGCATCACATTGAAAGTCGACGGCGGCGAGCCGCTGATTTAGGCTCTCTTGCGGGGCCGAAGGAGACGACAGTGGGCACGCTTGTTTCAGTGAACTCGGGCATGCCCAAGAACGTGCGATGGCGCGATAAGACCGTCTACACCGGGATATGGAAGACGCCCGTCGAGGGCCCGGTCATGGCACGACGTCTCAACATCGACGGTGACGGTCAAGGCGATCTCGGCGGCCACGGCGGAGAACAACGCGCGGTCATGGTTTATCAGACCGAGTCGTACGACTTCTGGAAGAACTACCTGAATCGCGACGACCTGCAACCCGGCCATTTCGGCGAAAACTTCACCGTCACTGGACTATCCGATCACGACGTGTGCGTCGGCGACCGTTACCGAATCGGTGACGCAGAATTCGAGGTCACCCAGCCGCGGGTCACCTGCTTCCGGATCGGGTTGCGGCTCGACGAACCGGAGATGCCTAACCTTCTCGTTGCCCAGCACCGTCCGGGGTTCTACTTCCGCGTCATCTCCGAGGGCCGCGTCCAGGCCGGTGACGACATCGTGCGGACACGCCGTGGCCCTCACGAGCTCAGTGTCGCCGATGTCGACGCGCTGTTGTATCTGCCAAACCGCAATGTCGAGACGCTGCACAAGGTCATTGACGTTCCAACACTGAGTCCCGGGTGGCAGCAATCGTTCCACGACATGCTGGCGGCACCGGATAGCTCGCCCGCTGTTACAGCGCCGCCCATCGGAGCCGAACCGGGATGGAACGGTTTTCGGCCGTTGCGGGTCACCGCAATACGTCGTGAGAGTCCGTCGGTGCTCTCGATCAGTCTCAAGGCCGACGACCAGGCCGCGTTGCCGCCGCCGATGCCGGGGCAGTACCTGACGGTGCGACTTCCCGGGGCCGGCGATCCCGTGCCGCTGCGCAGCTATTCGCTCTCCGGCGATCCCGGTGCGGGGAGCTACCGCATCAGCGTCAAACGCGAAGAGTGTGGCCTGGCCAGCCGATGGGTGCACACGCACATCGAACCCGGGTCGGTCATCGAAGCCGCAGCCCCGCGCGGCGATTTCTATCTGGTCGCCGACGACCGGCCGGTGGTTTTGATCTCGGCAGGTATCGGCATCACTCCGGTGTTGGCCATGCTGCATGCGCTGGCAGCCGCTCGCAGCGGCCGTGACATTTGGTGGCTGCACACCACCCGCAATCGTGAAATCCAGGCTTTTGCAGGTGAAGTCACGAATCTGATCGAGTTGCTGCCACATGCTCGCCAGCAGGTCTTCTATACCCAGTTGCAGGGCCGTCTGGACCAACAGGTCATCAGCGCGCTGGGACTTCCGGCCGAGGCCGCGGCGTATCTTTGCGGCCCAACCCAATTCATGACCGATATGCGTGGCGCGCTGACTGGGGCTGGATTCGACGCGTCGCGCATCCACAGCGAATTGTTCGGTGCGCTACCGCCGATCAATCCCGGCATCGTTGACGGGGCTGCGCGCACGCCGCCACACCCACCGACCGGTCCACCGGGGACCGGGCCGTCGATCACCTTTGCCCGCAGCGGACTCACCGCGAATTGGTCCGCGAACTACGGCAGCATCCTGGATTTCGCGGAAGCGTGCGACGTACCAACCCGTTTCTCGTGCCGAAGCGGCGTCTGCCACGTGTGTGAAACCGGAATCGTCGCCGGTACCACCAAGTATGTCCAGGCACCGCTGGAGCCGCCACCGCCGGGAACAGTGCTCATCTGCTCGGCGGCTCCAGACACTGACTTGGTGCTCGATCTTTGACCGACCGGCGCCAAAAGCGCTGCGTCAGGCGGCAACCGCGCGCCAGCCGCCCGTCGCATCCAGCACGGCTTTTGGTGGCTCCGTAGATGCCCGCTCTGCTACCCCAAAGCTTTTATTCCTAGGTGCCCAGCGCGACCGATGCCTCGGCGGTGTAGCACAGGAATGTCAGGGTTTCCTGCAGATAGAGCTGCACGGTGTCGGCATCATGGCTGGTGTATCCGATGGAGACGTCGGTGCCCAGCTGTAGATCGAAGTCGCCGCCACGGGTGGTCAATACGAACGCGCCGTCGATGGCGGGCGCCCAGATGATGTCGCCGTTGACCAGCCGGTTGATGTGTTCGAGGATCGGATAGCCGTGCTCGGTCGTTTCGCTGACCTTGGTGTAGATGTCGGCGGACAGCAGAACCGAGTAGGGCCCGTCGACACCGGCCAGTCGCAGCTCGGACAACGCCTGGGTGATGATGTCGGGAATGCCGCGAGGGTCGTCGGGCAACAACAGCGCGGGGTTCGAGCTGCAGCTGCGGATTCCGTCGATCGACGCGGCGGGATAGCCTTCGAAGATGGCGCGGTCCTCGACGAACGCCAGCTTCTTGGCGGCGTCTTTGACTGGATCCCAGTCCGAGTCCTGTGAGCCGCGCTCGACATCATCAATCTCGTCACGCGACAGGGTGAACGGAACCCGCAGGTGGACAAGGGGTTTGCTGGACCGCAGGTGCGCTAGCACGCCGTCAGTGGGTGCCTGTACCTCGACCAGACGCCCCGCGCTGACCGCCGCGGTGACCGGCCCGCCGGGCTCGCTGACATCGACCACCCGACGTCCCGCGACGTGGCGTTTGAAGGTCCGCGTGGCCTCCAATTCGATTTCGCCCCAGGCGACGTCGGTGATCGGCGCCAGTTCGCGGTAGAGGTTGTTCTTCATTGGTTGGATCCTTTCAGACTGCCGATCGAAAGTGAGCCTTCAGAGCCTGGGGCAGCGGTGGGCGTGGCCGGCTGCTCGAGCGGTGCGGGGAGGGGCGGTGGATCATCGAGGAAGTCGACGGTGGGGGAGAAGAACAGCCCGCCGGTGACGGCGGTGGAAAAGTCCAGGATGCGGTCGATGTTGCCCGGTGGGTCGCCGAGGAACATGTTGCGCAGCATCTGTTCGGTGACCTCGGGTGTCCGCGAATAGCCGATGAAGTAGGTGCCGTACTCGCCCTTGCCGAGTTCGCCGAACGGCATGTTGTGCCGCACGATCTTGAGTTCGTTGCCGTCGTCGTCTTCGATCACGTTCAGCGCGATGTGCGAATTCGGCGGTTTCACCTCTTCGTCCATCTCGATGTCTTCCAGCTTGGTGCGGCCGATCACGAGTTCCTGGTCGGTGACCGACAGCGATTCCCAAGACTGCATGTCGTGCAGGTACTTCTGCACATGGACGTAGCAGGAGCCGGCGAAGTCAGGATCCTCGTCGCCGATCGCGGTGGCGCTCACAGCGATTGGGCCGTCCGGGTTTTCGGTGCCGTCGACAAATCCCAGCAGATCGCGGTTGTCGAAGAATTTGAAACCGTGCACTTCGTCGACGACGGTCACCGCGCCGGCCATCGACTTGAGGATGCGGCCGGCCAACTCGAAACACACGTCCAGCGTCTCGGCCCGAACGTGGAAAAGCAGGTCGCCGGAAGTGGCTGGTGCGGTATGCCGAGGTCCGCTCAGCTCGATGAACGGATGCAGTTCGGCGGGTCGTTTTGTCAAGGGAGGCCCGCCGAACAGCCGGTCCCAGGCGTCCGAGCCGATCGAGGCGACCACCGACAGATGCTTGGTCGGGTCGCGAAAGCCAATGGCACGCACCAGCCCCGAGAGGTCCGGCAGTGAGTCGTGCACGGTCGCTTCGCCGCCGTCGTCGATGGTGACCACCAGAAAGATCGCCGCAGGCGTCAACGGCGCCAGAACGGGTTGCGGCTGAACCGGAGGCACATGGGCGACCTTATCGCGGCGACGGCGAGCGCCGGAAGGGCGCGAGTAAGGAGTCGCGCAATCCAAGCCCAGCGTGAACTCCGTGGTCACGGACAGCCATGATGGTGAACATGTCGGCCAGCGCCGCAGGCCTCTGCGAATTCATCGACGCCTCTCCGTCGCCGTTCCATGCCTGCGCGACGGCGGCTGACCGGCTGCTCGCATCGGGGTACACCGAACTCCGCGAAGCCGACCCTTGGCCCGGCGAACCGGGTCGCTACTTCATCGTCCGCGTCGGCTCGCTGGTCGCCTGGAACGCCGTCGACCCCAGCGCAGCCTTCCGGATCGTCGGCGCGCACACCGATAGTCCCAACCTGCGGGTCAAGCAGCATCCGGACCGGGTGGTGGCCGGCTGGCGGGTGGTGGCGTTGGAGCCCTACGGCGGCGCCTGGCTCAACTCGTGGCTGGACCGCGACCTGGGTATCAGCGGCCGGCTATCGGTACGCGACGGCGACGGGATCAGCCATCGGCTCGTCCGGATCGACGACCCGATCCTGCGGGTGCCGCAGCTGGCCATCCATCTGGCCGAGGATCGCAAGTCGCTGACGCTGGACCCGCAACGACATGTCAATGCCGTGTGCGGCGTTGGCGACGAAGTGAGTTCGTTTGTGGGCTACGTCGCCGAGCGCGCCGGGGTAGCGCCGGCCGACGTGCTGGCCGCCGATTTGATGACGCACGATCTCACGCCGTCATCGGTCATCGGCGCCGACGCCAGCCTGTTGAGTGCTCCGCGACTGGACAACCTGGCGAGTTGCTACGCCGGCCTGCAGGCGTTGCTTGTCGCCAAGCCGCGCAACTTCGTGCCCGTGCTGGCCCTCTTCGACCACGAGGAGGTCGGCTCGTCGTCCGACCACGGCGCGCAGTCCGACCTACTGAGCACCGTGCTGGAGCGCATCGTGCTCGCGGCCGGCGGCGGCCGGGAAGACTTCCTGCGGCGGCTGCCGGCGTCGTTGCTGGCCTCGGCCGACATGGCACACGCGACCCACCCCAACTACCCGGAGCGCCACGAGCCCGGTCATCTGATCGAGGTCAACGCCGGACCGGTGCTCAAAGTGCATCCCAATCTGCGCTACGCCACCGACGGACGTACCGCGGCCGCGTTCGCGCTGGCGTGCCAGCAGGCCGGGGTGTCGCTGCAGCGCTACGAGCACCGGGCCGACCTGCCGTGCGGATCGACGATCGGGCCGCTGGTGTCGGCTCGGACCGGCATCCCCACCGTCGATGTGGGCGCCGCGCAGCTGGCGATGCACTCCGCCCGGGAGTTGATGGGTGCGCACGACGTGGCCGCCTACTCGGCGGCGATGCAAGCATTTCTTGTGCCCGCCTGACCTGGTGCAGCGGGCTGACCGGCGCATAAAGTCGATCGGTATGACGCTCAATGTGGAGATGGTCACGTTCGACTGCGACGATCCTGCGAGGCTGGCCAGTTGGTGGGCCGACCAGGTCGGCGGCACGACTCAGGAACTGATCCCCGGTGAATTCATTGCGGTGATGACCCGACGGGCCCCGGCTGGGATTCCAGAAGGTGCCCGACCCCACGCCGGGAAAGAATCGTGTGCACCTCGATTTCAGCGTCGAGGATGTGGACGGCGAAGTGTCGCGGCTGACGGAAGCGGGAGCTAACGAGGTGGGCCGGAATCAGTTCAGCGAAAACTTCCGCTGGGTTGTGATGGCCGACCCCGAGGGCAATGTGTTCTGCGTGGCAGGTCAGTAATTCGATATCCCTTTGAGTAGCGCGTCGACGAGACCGTCGAATCTCGCGCCCGCGCCGCTGCCCGTATGCGTTAGCGCGTGGAAGAGCATCGTCCCGACCAGCGCGTTGGCGACGGCATCGATGTCCGCGTCGGCGCGCAGCTCTCCGACTGCGACGGCTTGGCGGAGTCGAGTCGTCAACCCGGCTAGTTGTGGAGCGCTCAACTGCCGATAGAGATCCTCGCCGTCGGCCGGACGCGCCGCCGCCGCGGCCACCAACGCTCGTACCAGTGCCGCGTTGGGCGGCACAGCCAGGAAATCGGCGTGCTCGTCGAGCCACCGCTGCAGGTCAGCCCGAATGTCTGCGGTCTCGACGACCGGGAACGATCCTGACCCGCCGTACGCCTCCAAGACCGCCTCGACGACCAGCGGTGCTTTCGATGACCAGCGCCGGTAGAGGGTTTTCTTGCCGACCTCCGCGCGCGCCGCGACGCTTTCCATCGACAGTTCGGCGTAGCTGCATGTGGTCAGAAGCTCGCGGGCGGCGTCCAGAATCGCCCGGTGCAGCCGGCGGTCGCGTGGCCGGCCGGCCCGCTCGTCGGTCAGTGGCGAGCGGCCGTCGGGGTGAGCTACCTTCATCGTGGGCATATTAGGAAACGATACGTGTCGTTTCGATGAAAGGACTCGCCGGTGAGTGCTCCTTCGTTGTCAGTGCCGAAGACCTGGGACGACATCACCCCCGAGTGGATGTCGGCGGCACTGGCCGCGGACTTCCCCGGCGTGCAGGTCGACACGGTCACCGTCGAGCTTCGTAATGACGGCACCAACCGCCGTGCCCGGCTGGGTGTCACCTATCGCGACGGCGAGGGTCCGGCAACGGTCTTCGTCAAGGCCGCCGATCCCGCGCACAAAGCACTGATCCGCTTGACCAGTGGCATGTTCCATGAGCCGCGGCTCCTCACCTGCGGGGCGGATTTGCCGCTCGAGCACCCCGCCGTCTACACCGCGCTCATCGACGAGGCCGACTACGACTTCGTGCTGGTCATGGAAGACCTCAGAGCGCGGGGAGCCGATCCCCGCGACGGCAGCCGCCCCATGACCGTCGAGCAGGTCGCCACGGGTGTCCGCGGCCTGGCCCGGATGCACGGCAAGTACTGGGGGAGAACGCGTGCTGCGTGCCCCGGGGCTCGGATGGCTCGAACCCTTCCTACCGTGGGACGGCATGCAGGCGGCACTGTTGCCCGCCGCCCTGGAACGCCTCGGCGACGACGCCCCCACCGAGGTGACGTCGTTGACGATCGACGAACTGATCGAGTCGATCTGGAAGCCTTACATCGCAACGCTGACGACGTCGCCGCAAACCCTGCTGCATGGTGATCCGCATATCGGCAACACGTATCTGCTGCCCAGCGGGGAGGTCGGGTTTCTCGACTGGCAGGTGGCCCGCCGAGGCAACTGGTCGCTGGATCTGGGCTACTTCCTGCAAGGCGCGCTGACCGTCGAGGAGCGCCGTCGCAGCGAGCGCGACCTGCTCGCGGAGTACCGGGACTCGCTGGGGCTGCCGGCCGACGAGATGCCCAGCGCCGACGAGATCTGGCTGCGTTACCGGGCGTCGGTCGCACACGGACTGACCCTGTGGCTGGTTACCGCCAGCGCCGGGGAGTGGCAACGTACTGACGTCTCGGTCGCACTGGCGCAACGGTATTCATTCGCCTACGCCGACCTGGACGTGGCGTCGGCGCTGGCCGAGATTGCCGGGTGAGCCGAGCCGGCTCAGCGCTGTTCGAGGAAAGGCGGGTCGTAGCGGATCACGTTCTCCACGACCATCCCGTCGTGTGTTCGGACCCGGTCGAGCCCCCGGATCTGGAACGCTCCGGCCGGCCCGGTGCCCCGACCGATGTAGTGCAAGAACACCAACTGCTCGCCCGCGGCAGCACCGGGGACGGTCGCGCTGTCGATGACTTCGAGCTGCAGATCCGGTGCCGCATCGAGTATTTCGGCGATCTTTGCCGTGTATGCCTCGATCCCCCGGACCGGCTCGGGGTCGCCCGGCCAGTAACCGACGATGTCCTCGGCCAAGATGTCCAACCCGCGCGACAAGTCGGGCGCGGCCCAGAACGCGGCAAACAGCTCGGCGCTGAACTTCGGGGTGGCGGACTGCACGTCGGTCATGGTTCCTCCAAGAGTCGGGCGCTTCGATCGAGCGCGTCGGAACAAGCGTGTCGCGGTCGCGTGCGGCAGCACAATTACCTCCGAGGTCATCGCCTTGGGTACTCAGGCGTGGCTACCGTTAGTCCGTGAGCCAAGCGCCGGTCGGCGTCCTGTTGCGCGAATGGCGGACGCGTCGACGAGTCAGTCAGCTCGACCTGTCGCTGAGTGTGGGCGTTTCGGCGCGGCACCTGAGCTTCATCGAGACCGGACGCTCCCGTCCCAGTCCCGAGATGGTGCTCACGCTTGCCGAGGGCCTCGACATTCCGCTGCGTGAGCGCAACACGTTGCTGCTCGCCGCCGGGTTTGCCCCCCGCTACCGGGCACGCCCGCTCGAGGATCCCGCGCTCTCCCCGGCTCGGGACGCGGTGCAGCGCCTCCTCGATGCGCACGACCCTTACCCGGGTGTGGTCATCGATCGGTGCTGGAACATCGTGGGGGCCAACGCCGCCGCGTCAGCACTCACCGCCGGCCTGCCCGAGGAATTGCTCGGACCGCCGGCGAACATCTACCGGTTGTCCCTGCACCCCGACGGTCTCGCCCGGCGGACTCTGAATTTCCCCGAATGGGCTGGTTACCTGCTACACCAGCTGCAGCGCACGATCGCGCTCACCGGTGACCCGGTGTTGCGGGCTCTCGACAGCGAGGTGCGCGGATACCCCGGAGTGGTGACGTCAAAAGCGTGGGGCGCACCATCGGAGGGCGCCTCGCTGCTCGTTCCTTTTGAGCTCGATGCCGGCGGCGGCCAACGGCTGTCGATGTTCACCACCCTGACGACCTTCGGGACTCCGCTCGATGTCACGCTCGCCGAACTGGCCGTCGAATTGTTCTATCCGGCCGACGCCGAAAGTGCCCGACTGCTCCGCGGCGGTTAGCTCTTTAGACTGTTCGGCGTGACTGTCTCCGGAACGGACCCGCTGACCCACGTGGTGGACACCGTCGAACACGCAATCGGCACCCCCGATCAGCCGCAACCGTTCCACGAGCTAGGCCTCAAGGACGACGAGTACCAGCGAATCCGCGAAATCCTGGGCCGCAGGCCCACCGACACCGAGCTGGCGATGTACTCGGTGATGTGGAGCGAGCACTGTTCCTACAAGTCGTCCAAGGTGCATCTGCGCTACTTCGGTGAGACCACGACCGACGAGATGCGCGCGGGCATGCTGGCCGGCATCGGCGAGAACGCGGGTGTGGTGGACATCGGCGATGGTTGGGCCGTCACGTTCAAGGTGGAGTCGCACAACCACCCTTCCTACGTCGAGCCCTACCAGGGCGCGGCCACCGGGGTGGGCGGCATCGTGCGCGACATCATGGCCATGGGCGCGCGACCGGTTGCCGTGATGGACCAACTGCGATTCGGCGCCGCCGACGCGCCGGACACCCGCCGTGTGCTCGACGGTGTGGTCCGCGGTATCGGTGGCTACGGAAACTCGCTGGGTCTGCCCAACATCGGCGGCGAGACCGTCTTCGACGCCTCATATGCGGGCAATCCGTTGGTCAATGCGCTGTGCGTGGGGGTGCTGCGCAAGGAGGATCTGCACCTGGCATTCGCGTCGGGCACGGGTAACAAGATCATCTTGTTCGGTGCACGCACCGGCCTCGACGGCATCGGTGGTGTATCCGTGCTGGCCTCGGAGACTTTCGGCGGCGACGAGGGCGGCGGGCCCGGCCGCAAAAAGCTGCCCTCGGTGCAGGTCGGTGACCCGTTCACCGAGAAAGTACTCATCGAGTGCTGCCTGGAGCTGTATGCGGCCGGGTTGGTGATCGGCATCCAGGATCTCGGTGGTGCCGGATTATCTTGTGCGACTTCCGAACTCGCATCAGCTGGCGACGGTGGTATGCGCGTTGAATTGGAGACTGTCCCGTTGCGGGCGGCCAACATGACACCCGCCGAGATCCTCTCCAGTGAGTCCCAGGAGCGGATGTGCGCGGTGGTCGCGCCCGAGAACGTCGAGGCTTTCCTGGCGGTATGCCGCAAGTGGGAGGTGCTGGCCAGCGTCATCGGCGAAGTCGCCGACGGTGATCGGTTGCGCATCACCTGGCATGGCGAGACGGTCGTCGACGTTCCGCCGCGCACCGTGGCTCACCAGGGCCCGGTCTACGAGCGGCCGGTAGATCGCCCCGAGTCGCAGGACGCGTTGAACGCCGACCGCTCGAGCAGCCTGCCGCGGCCGGTCACCGGTGCGGAGCTGCGTGCGACTTTGCTTGCGCTGCTGGGCAGCCCGCACCTGTGCAGCCGCGCATTCATCACCGAACAGTACGACCGTTACGTGCGGGGTAACACCGTGCTGGCCGAGCACGCCGACGGTGGGGTGCTGCGGATCGACGAGTCCACCGGCCGGGGCATCGCGTTATCGACCGACGCATCGGGTCGCTACACCAAGTTGGATCCTTATACGGGAGCCCAACTTGCGCTGGCCGAGGCCTACCGCAATGTCGCCGTCACCGGTGCCGTCCCGGTCGCCGTGACCAACTGCCTGAACTTCGGATCGCCCGAGGACCCCGGAGTGATGTGGCAGTTCGCTCAAGCGGTCCGAGGACTCGCTGATGGCTGTGTGGCCCTGGGGATTCCAGTCACTGGAGGCAACGTCAGCTTCTACAACCAAACCGGATCGGCCCCGATCTTGCCCACTCCGGTGGTTGGAGTGCTCGGCGTGATCGACGATGTCGATCGACGCATCCCCACCGCGCTGGGAACCGATCCAGGCGAAGCCCTGCTGCTGCTGGGCGACACCCACGACGAATTCGACGGGTCCATCTGGGCACAGGTGACCGGCGACCATCTGGGTGGGCTGCCGCCCGCCGTCGACCTGTCCAGGGAGAAGCTGCTGGCAGAGGTGCTGAGCGCGGCATCACGCGACGGGCTGGTGTCGGCCGCCCATGACCTATCCGAAGGCGGGCTCGCCCAAGTCATCGTGGAATCGGCGTTGGCGGGTGAAACAGGCTGCCGCATAGTGCTTCCCGAAGGCTCCGATCCGTTTGTGATGCTGTTCTCCGAGTCGTCGGGCCGGGTACTCGTGGCGGTGCCGCGCACCGAGGAAAGCCGGTTTCAGTCGATGTGCGAGGCGCGGGGGCTTCCTGTCGTCCGCATCGGCGTCGCCGACCAGGGCGCGGATGCGGTGGAATTTCAAGGCCTGTTCACGGTGTCATTGGCCGAACTGCGCACGACGTCCGAAGCGGTGCTACCGCGATTCTTTGGCTGAGGGCTGCTTTCAGCCGGCCGGACTGGCGGCTGGTGCCGCGAAGTTGACATATCTTGCAAGACAGTCGATTTAGCTGTTCAGCTGCGAAGCTAGTTCGCGTGGACGCGGTCTTGCTGGTCGGGGACGACGCTACCGTCGGGGCGCAGCAGCGGTGCTTGGTTGGCGTAGGCGCGGCACATCAACTCGATCTGGTTGCGATTGATCACCAGGCGTAGCGCGGTCGCGTCCGCGACGAATGTGACGTCGCCATCGGAGTCGCCGGCCCCGAACACTTGGCGCCGCTGCTCGGACAGCTGGTCGAAAGCCGACGTCCCCTGGACGCCGAAGACTTGCTCGTTGATCCGGCAGCGCTTGCCCTCGTTGAAGGGAATGGACGGCTCTCCGCCGCAGGGCGTCAATCGCGAAGTCAGGACGTCACCGTCGTGCTCGGTGCGGGTGCCCATCACATGATCGGCCGAAATTCCCAATTCGGCGGCCCAGGTTCGTACCACCGGCTCCGGTGAAGCGGAGATGATCCGCACGTCAAATCCGTTGGCCTGCAGGGTGGCGATCAGGTCTCGCATCTGAGAGTAGTAGCGAATCCACCCGCTTCGCCGGCTGCTGCCCACCAGCTGTTGGGTGCCCTCGGGCGCGTCCAGGTTTTCCCGCCGAGCCGCTTCGGTGAATCCGGTCACGTCAGCCTCGGTCCAGCCGGCAAGCAGTTGTGCCGCCCAGACGGCGGCGGGAGCGATGCGCCGATGGTTGTAGCCGTCGAATGCCGCGGCGCCCGTTCGTATCTGGCGATCGGCGTATACCGAAGCCAGTTCGTCGGCGCACCCGGCGTTGGATCCCGTCGGCAACGGCTGACCAGGTAGCGCCAGCGCGCCACACGCGGAGGCCAGAGCCGCGGCCGCCGGCGGGGTCAGGTATTGGCTTGTCGTGCTCCAATTTCCGCCGGCGGGTTGACGGACCTTGGAGTTGCGCAGCATCCAGAAGAAGGTGGCGTCGGCGATGTCGTTCTTGACCATGGTGCCGTCCCAGTCGAACAACGCCAGCGGCGCGTTGTCCGTCTCGGGTGCCAGCTTGCCGCAGCTGCCGAGCTTGGCGATCATCGCGTCGATCCGGTCCCTGTTGTCGCCATACCACCCGGGATCGGCAGCCACGGTGCGACACCCGTTGTCCGACGCGTCGCCTTCGGCATGGTCGCCGGAGTCGCCGCAGCCCGACACCGACAGCATGGCCGCGGTGATCGTCAACGCCACCAGTCCGCGGACGACCGCCGCCGCACGGTGCGCAGCCAAGCGGGGGATTGTCATCGGGTCTCTTTACGGGTTGATGGTGTTGTCACCCAGTTGGCGGCCCCACACATAATCCACGACAAACGGCGAACCGACCTCAAAGTGGTTGTATGGGGCCATGCTCGCGCCGGTGTCCATGACGAGATAGGGAGCAGGCCAGAGTTCGCGGGTGATCGACTGCCAGCAACCCGGCCGCCCGCCGGGTCCACCCCTGGCGTTGGTCCGCGGCAGGTTCTCCGGGTAAATGTACGGATTGGCGGCGCCCGCAACGGAGCCCGAGGAGTGGGCACCCAGCGCGTAGCCGTTATCGCCCAGCGCGTTGTGGATTTTGGGCGCGACATCATTGAAGTTGCGGATCGTGCAAAAGATTTCGGGGCTGTACTCGTCCAGCAGCTGGGCGGTGGGAACGAGATCGGACGCCCCGCGCGCCAGGTACGGCCCAGCTCGTTCGAAAACGTCCGCGCCGGCGTTGCCCAATCCCGCCGCCGCCAGCAACGCCGCATCCAGATCGACAACCTGGCGGTTGAGCGTCCGCGCGGCAGTCACCGCATGATCGAGCGCGGCCCACAAGTCCGGTGCGGCCTCGGCGTACGTGTCGCCCAGCGCCGCCAGCCGCGCGATGTCGAAGCGGACCCTGGGCAGCTGTGGGTTCAGGTCATCGAGGATCGCGTTCCCGTTGATCTGCGAGGCGCCGAACTTATCGCCCAAGCCGGCCAGCGCCTCTGCCGCCGCGCTGAGCGTCAGGTTCACCTTGACCGGATCGACCTTCTCGGCGATCGAGGTCAGCGTCTCGAACAAGGTGTTGAACTCGGTCGTCACCGACGTCGCGTCGATCACTGTGGACGGTGTAATCGATTGCGGCGCAGGGTTCTTCGGAGAGGTCAATGCGACATATTTGTTGCCGAACACCGTGGTCGCCTTCACTTCGGCCGCCACATTGGCCGGAATCATGTTGACGTACTTCGGCGTCACGTCCAGCACCACTTGAGCGGCCGGCTTACCGTCCCGGTTGATCTCGGAAATGCCGGACACCCGGCCGATCTCGACACCGTTATAGGTGACCTTGGAGCCGGGATCCATCACCAAACCCGCCCGGGCGGCTACCATGGTCAGCTGCGTCGTCGGTGTGGGATCTCCGCGAAACTGCGAGTACAGAACCAGTCCGATGAGCCCCATGACCACGATCGTCACGAGGCCGACGGTCTTATACGGTGGCCCGCGGCGCGGATCCATGATTCTGAGACCCTAAGGTATGGCCGCCCGTGATAGTGCCGATCCGGCTAAGACGCGCCAGGCCCTGACGGCCATTGCGGAATGGTTGCGCGACGAAACCCGTCCGGCGCCAGACCGCAACACGCTGGGGACGGCGGTTCGGCTCACCGCGCGGACCCTGGCCGCCCTGGCGCCCGGTGCCAGCGTCGAGGTGCGGATCCCGCCGTTCGTTGCGGTGCAGTGTGTCTCCGGGCCCAAACACACCCGTGGCACACCACCCAATGTCGTGGAGACCGATCCGCGGACGTGGCTGCTGCTGGCCACCGGAATGTTGGCGCCCGCCGATGCGAAGGCCACCGGATTGCTGACCCTATCGGGCTCTCGAGCAGGTGAAATTGACCACTGGCTACCCTTGTTCGATGTGAGCTGAATATAACCCTGAACTGCAGATTTAGGGTGACACGCCGACAAATTCGGCGCTCAACACGCCCGGCAGATTCGTCGCCGGGCCCGAGATGGCCGTAAACTCCGTTACGTCGCCACTCTCTCTAGGGAGCCGCCCACTGTGACCGTCCAGGAACCCGAGCAGGACCTGAACTCACCCCGCGAAGAATGTGGTGTATTCGGGGTCTGGGCCCCAGGCGAGGAAGTCGCCAAACTCACCTACTACGGGCTCTACGCGCTGCAGCATCGCGGCCAGGAAGCCGCCGGTATCGCCGTCGCCGATGGATCTCAGGTGCTGGTCTTCAAAGACCTCGGCCTGGTCAGCCAGGTGTTCGACGAGCAGACGCTGGCGGCCATGCCGGGCCACGTCGCCATCGGGCATTGCCGTTACTCCACCACGGGCGATACCACCTGGGAAAACGCCCAGCCGGTGTTCCGCAACACCGCGGCCGGCACCGGGGTTGCGTTGGGGCACAACGGGAATCTGGTCAACACCGCCAAGCTCGCCGCACGGGCGCGCGACGAGGGGCTGATGACCAAGCGCTTCCCGGCCCCCGCCACGACGGACTCCGACATCCTGGGCGCGCTGCTCGCCCACGGCGCGGCCGACTCCACCCTGGAACAGGCTGCGCTTGAACTGCTGCCAACCGTGCGCGGTGCCTTTTGTCTGACCTTCATGGACGAGAACACGCTGTATGCCTGCCGCGATCCCCATGGGGTGCGGCCGCTTTCGCTCGGACGCCTGGATCGTGGCTGGGTGGTGGCCTCCGAAACGGCCGCGCTCGACATCGTCGGCGCCTCGTTCGTCCGCGACATCGAGCCGGGTGAATTGCTCGCGATCGACGCCGACGGGGTGCGCTCCACCCGGTTCGCCAACCCCACCCCCAAGGGCTGCATCTTCGAATACGTCTACCTGGCCCGGCCGGACAGCACGATCGGCGGTCGGTCCGTGCACGGCGCCCGGCTGGAGATCGGCCGCCGGCTGGCCCGCGAAAGCCCGGTGGACGCCGACCTGGTGATCGGCGTTCCGGAATCGGGCACGCCCGCCGCGGTCGGCTACGCGCAGGAGTCCGGAGTTCCCTACGGGCAGGGCCTGATGAAGAACGCCTACGTTGGGCGAACATTCATCCAGCCGTCCCAGACCATCCGCCAGCTGGGCATTCGGCTGAAACTCAACCCGCTTAAAGAGGTGATCCGCGGCAAGCGGCTCATCGTCGTCGACGACTCGATCGTGCGGGGTAACACTCAGCGTGCGTTGCTGCGAATGCTGCGCGAGGCCGGCGCCGTCGAGGTACACGTGCGGATTGCCTCGCCACCGGTGAAGTGGCCGTGCTTCTACGGCATCGACTTTCCGTCGCCGGCCGAATTGATCGCCAACGCCGTCGAGGACGAGGACGAGATGCTCGAGGCGGTACGGCATGCCATCGGCGCCGACACGCTGGGCTACATCTCGCTGCGGGGCATGGTCGCGGCGACGGAGCAGCCGGCGACCCGGCTGTGCACCGCCTGCTTCGACGGTAAGTATCCGATCGAGCTACCCAGCGAGACCGCGCTGGGTAAGAACGTCGTCGAGCAGATGCTGGCCAATGCAGCCCGCGGCGCGGAGCTCGACGATCTCGCGGCCGATGAGGTTCCCGTCAACCGTTGACGGAATTCACTTCGGGTACTTCCAAGACGTTTGATCCCGGCGTGCAGCGCCGACCGGTAGCCTTTATCGCGATGACCGATCCCGGAAAGAGCCCCGGCGAAGAACCGGGCAGTCAGGGCATTACCTACGCGTCGGCCGGGGTGGATATTGAAGCCGGTGACCGCGCGGTCGATCTGTTCAAGCCACTGGCGGCAAAAGCCACCAGAGCCGAGGTGCGTGGCGGGCTGGGCGGATTCGCCGGATTGTTCGCGTTGCGTGGCGATTACCGCGAGCCGGTGCTCGCGGCCTCCACCGACGGCGTCGGCACCAAGCTGGCAGTCGCTCAGGCGATGGACAAGCACGACACCGTCGGCCTGGATTTAGTGGCGATGGTGGTCGACGACCTCGTTGTTTGCGGTGCCGAGCCGCTGTTCCTGCAGGATTACATCGCGGTCGGCCGAGCCGTGCCGGAACGACTGAGCGCGATCGTCGGCGGCATCGCCGAGGGATGTGTGCGGGCGGGGTGCGCGCTGCTGGGCGGGGAGACCGCCGAACACCCCGGGCTGATGGAACCGGACCACTACGACATTTCGGCCACCGCAATCGGCGTGGTCGAAGCCGACGACGTGCTGGGGCCCGATCGGGTGAAACCCGGCGACGTCGTCATCGCGCTGGGATCCTCCGGCTTGCACTCCAACGGATACTCGCTGGCCCGCGCGGTCCTGCTCGAGATCGACCGGATGAACCTCGCCGGCTATGTGGAGGAGTTCGGTCGCACCCTGGGCGAAGAGTTGCTGGAGCCCACCCGGATCTACGCCAAAGATTGCCTGGCGCTGGCCGCCGAAACCCACGTCCGCACCTTCTGCCACGTCACCGGTGGCGGACTGGCAGGCAATTTGCAGCGCGTGATCCCGCACGGGTTGGTCGCCGAGGTCGACCGCGGAACGTGGACACCCGCACCGGTGTTCGCGATGATCGCCCAGCGCGGCCGGGTCACCCGCGAGGAGATGGAAAAGACCTTCAACATGGGTGTCGGCATGATCGCCGTCGTCGGCCCGGAAGACACCGACCGCGCCCTGGCGATACTGACCGCAAGGCATTTGGACTGCTGGGTGCTGGGGACCATCTGCAAAGGCGGAAAAGAAGGTCCGCGAGCAAAACTGGTTGGGCAGCACCCGCGATTTTAGCTACCCGGGCCTAACTGGAAACAACACTGTGCCGATGCACGCAGCATCGGCACAAAGTAAGTTCTAGCGGCGCCAGTCGTCTTCGTTGTCCAATGAGCCGTCGGCGCCATCCAACTCGTCGGATTCGCCATCACCCGTCCCGGACAGCTCTTGCTGAAGCCGCTGAAAATCGGTCTGCGGGGAGCTGTATTTAAGTTCTCGAGCAACCTTGGTCTGCTTTGCCTTAGCCCGGCCGCGGCCCATGGGGGAACCCCCTCGCGCAATAAACGGAGCGGCCTAACAAGTTAGGCGGCTCCGATCTCTTGGTGTTTTATCGTCCTGCCGACAGTTTACCGTGCCTCGCGGCTAGGCGTCGGAGGCCCCTGCCCGCTGTGGCGGACGTCATCGCCATTATCTCGTACCGCCCCGGAGCCGCTCAACGGCCAAACGCCCCGCGCCGACCTGCTCGGTGGGCGGCAGGGAATCGACGTCGATGACCGCCGCGACCGCGGCGTCGGCACCGGTCGCGAGTTCGGTGTCGGCCGGTACTCCCCGCTTGAGCAGCGCCAGCGCGATCGGCCCCAGATCCACGTGCTCGACGACGGTTCCGAGGCGTCCAACGGTACGTCCGCCCGCGAGCACCGCGTCACCCGTGGACGGCCGGTCCGCCGAGCCGTCGAGGTGCAACAGTGCCAGCATCCGGGGCGGTTTGCCCAGGTTATGCACCCGAGCCACGGTTTCTTGCCCCCGGTAGCAACCCTTGTCCAGATGGACGGCCCCCGCACCGGGCCCACCGATCCAACCCACCTCGTGCGGAATCGTGCGTTCGTCGGTGTCGATGCCGAGGCGCGGGCGCAGTGCTGCGACCCGATTTGCCTCGTAGGTCCACACCCCGGCCGGTCGGACGCCGGCTTGCGCGAAACGGCTCTGCCAGTCGGCCGAATCGGCGCGCGACACCAGTAGGTCGAGTTCAATCTGACCGGTGGGGGAGGCAGGCATCCGCCGCGCAAAGCCACCGCCGGCCAGCGGAATTGCGACCAGATCGTCGGGCAAGGCGTCCAGGCCAAGCACATCGAGCAACTTCTGATCGGCCAGCCGCGGTCCGATCAGCGACAGCACCGCCGTGTCTGCGACCGCTGGCGTGACATCAGCCCAGAACACCATCTTGCGCAGGTAGTTCAGCAGCGGCTCACCGCGCCACGGTTCGGTGTCGAGGTAGGTGATACCGCGTAGCTCGGTCTGGATCCAGTGATCCTCGACGCGGCCCTGCCCGTCCAGACTGAGATTCTGCGTGCTGGCCCCGTCGGGAAGTTCGCTGACGTGTTGGGTGGAGATGTTGTGCAGCCACGATTGCCGGTCCGCGCCGGTCAGGGTGAGAACCGCGCGGTGCGAGCGGTCCACGAGCACCGCGTCGGTTTCGGCGGCGCGCTGCTCGCCCAGCGGGTCGCCGAAGTGCCAGATGGCGCCGGCGTCGGGTCCGGATTCGGGTGCGGGAACTGCAGTCACACGTCAACTCTACGGATCGACGTGCGCGCGGCTACATCGCTTACGCCGACGGCTAGGCTCTTTCGGCATGGCAGGCCAGACGGATGTGATCGTCACTCTTGACGGCAAAGTACATCCGCCCAGCACTCCGCTGCTGCACGCCGACGATCTGGCGGCGGTCCGCGGCGACGGTGCCTTCGAGACCCTGTTGGTCCGCGACGGCCGGGCGTGTCTGATTGAGCCGCATCTGCAACGGCTGACCCAGTCGGCCAAATTGATGGATCTGCCCGAGCCGGACTTTGTCAGCTGGCGGCGCGCGATCGACGTGGCCACCCAGCAGTGGACCGCCGGCTCGGCTGCCGAAGGTGCATTGCGTTTGATCTACAGCCGCGGTCGCGAGAGCGGTTCGACGCCCACCGCGTATGTGATGGTCAACGCCGTCCCCGAACGGGTGGCCGCGGTTCGCCGCGACGGGTTGGCAGCGGTCACGCTGGACCGAGGATTACCCGCCAACGGTGCCGGCGCGATGCCGTGGCTGCTGGCCGGCGCGAAAACCCTGTCGTACGCGGTGAATATGGCCGCCTTGCGCCACGCCGCCCAACAGGACGCCGGCGACGTCATCTTCGTCAGCTCGGACGGCTACCTCCTCGAAGGCCCGCGCTCGACGGTGGTGATCGCCACCGATCCCGAGGCGGGCTCGGACAACAATCCCTGCCTGCTGACGCCGCCGCCCTGGTATCCGATCTTGCGCGGAACCACGCAGCAGGCTCTCTTCGAGGTGGCCCGGGGCAAAGGCTACGACTGCGACTATCACGCGCTGCGGGTCGCGGATTTGCATGCTGCTCAAGGGATTTGGTTGGTATCAAGTATGACCCTGGCTGCGCGCGTGCACACGCTCGATGGTCGCCGGCTACTTCGATCTCCGATGACTGACGAGTTCGCCGAGCTGGTTGATGCGGCCGTCGTCAGCGATCGCTGACAGCTGAATTGTGTTGTCGGCTTGGGCAACGGCGGGTACTTTCGTGACTACACAGGGAAGGAGGTGGTCCGCGAAATTGATAGCTTCATGGACATGTGAGGTGGCTACGCGCTAGCTGCATAGGCTCGGAAGAGCTAGCGAATTTACGCGCGCTGGCGAATTCCCCGTAGCCACCCGGCCCCCGAGCTTCCCGGTCTGTCCAACCAGGAGCCTTGCTCGGGGGCCGCTCCATGTCATGGGCCGCTACCGGATGGATTTCGCGGCGATCTGCTCGGCGATTTTGCCCGCCTGGCCGAGCACGGCATCCGGGCCGCACACCAGCACGTCGATGACCCTAGCGGCTTCCGCGTGCAGTACGTGGTGGCAGACTTTGCCGTTGTCCGACCGGGTGCGCTGTTGCGCGATCTTCGGCACGGTCCCGCCGACTTGTCGGGTGAGGAGAATTCCGCGGCGGACTCGATAATCCGGTGCGGCGGGTCCTGTCCGGCCGTGTGCACAATCAGGCCGCTCACCGCATTGAAGCCGCTGGCTCCCTGGTAGGCCGCCGCTACCGCAGGCTCGTAACTGCCGGCGCACTCCGGGGCGGACAGCGTCCACTTGGGAGCACGCAGCTGACCGATTTTTTCGCCGGCCACCATGTTCGAGTCACCAACGATGGCGCCGACTTCCGGTGCGCCGATCAGATAGGAATCCAGCTTCGCCGAGCCCGGAGACGAATTCGCTGCCGTTGGAGCTGAATTCGAGTTGCCGGCCTTCGGGGCCGGCTTGGCCTTGCCGCCCTGAGTGGTCAGCACCACAACGATCGCGATGGCGGCGATGACCGCCACCGCGGCACCGCCGATGATGAACAGGCGCTTGTTGGATCCGCCGCCCGACGCAACGCCGCCGACCGCGGCGGGGATAGTGGCCGCCGTGGGTTGTGTCGCGGTGGTCGACTCCGCTGCGGCGGCCGCCGGAGTCTGGGCCTTGGCGGCTGGGCCCGCCGGCGAACCGTCTTTGGCCTCGATTTCGGCCAGCACGTTGTCGATTTCGCTTCGGGTGCGATACGTGACGTCGTGGCGCAGGCGCAGCATGCGCAGAAGTTGCGCGATGTCGCCGCGAGCGCTGGGATCGTCGCCGTCCTCGTCGAATCCGGACCTCAGCTCGACCAAAAGCTGAAGCTGCTGCTGCGGGCTGAGTTCCTTTTCGGCCATCTGATCGCCCAGTCGCGTGATGTAGCCGAACGGCACCGGGGGCTCTTCGGGCAACGGGTCGGGCAACGGCGCGGGCTTGCTGCGCAGCGCGTGCACCGCGGTGACCAACTGAACGCCGGCGTCAACTGTCGGTTCCCGGTAGTCGATGATCTGCAATGCGGCAAGGGGATTCACGCGCATGCTGTCGACGTCACCGATCCGAACGGGAAGGATCGGACGGCCCAGAGCCTGGGCGTAGCGCAACTCCGCCAGACTCGGCTTGGACTGCAGCCAGTACTCGACAGCGCGACGATGAAGACCTCACAGTCGCGGATTTGCTCGAGGATCTTGGCCCACCAGGAGTCGCCACCACCAAGCTCTTGGTCGAACCACACCTGGTTTTGGCCCCGGCGAAGGGCGCTGGTCAGGGCGTCGGCCGTGGTCCGATCTTGGCTCGAGTAGCTGATGAACAGCGCCATCGCAGTCTCCTAGGGTGAAGCGGCGAACGAACTGGGCGAAAGCCTGCCTGCGCGCCCCATACGCACATGCGCCGATACCGTATCAGTGCTGGGGCCCTTCAGGATGCGCAAATTTTCAGCGCAATTTTGGGTCAGCACACGCGAGCGGCTACCCGTCACCGCCGTCGTGAGCATGGGACTCTTCGGACGGGCGGAATGCGGCGTAACGCCGCGCGAACTCATCACTGGGAACTGGCCATTGCTCACCGCTGGCTCCCCGTACCACCCAGTCGCCCTCCGCGGCGGCCGTGGGGCCCTCCAGGGTGTTGACGGTCTCGCCGGGATGCGCCGGGATGCGCCGGGATGCGCCGGGATGCGCCGGGCGAGCTTGGACCCGTCCCTTGCGCTGCCACTGCCCGTCGGCTGCCGGCTCGTAGGTTTCCCGGAAGATGTCGTCGCGGACCGACCAGAGTTTTCCGTCCTCTTGGATCGCCCAGTCGCCGGCGTCGGCGCGCATGGTGTGTCCCGAGTCCGACGTCCATGTCCATGGGGTGCTTCGTTGTTCCGCGGCCACCGTCCCCGTCCGGGTGAAGGGCTGCCACAGCGGACGCGACCGGAAGCCCAGCTGGCGCAGGCTCCACAGCGTGCCCGCCAAACTCCGCACTGCGGCATTGAGCAGATCCGGGTCGCTTTCCACCACTGGGCAATCGACCAGCTTGTTGTGGATCTTGCGTGAGTCGTCGCGCGGCGAACAGTATTTCCAGCCGTTGTGGCGGTAGTAGCAACCCCAGTCCTCGTGCTCAGCTTGGGCCATGCGCAGCGCGGCGTCGTGGTCGAAGCCCATCAGGGCCAGCTGCTCCAACGGTGCTAATGCCGCCATTTCGCTGCCGGACAGCTGCGCGGGCGGGCTGCCCCACGTATTCCAGGTATGTCCCGCGATCTGTTCCACCATCCACAACGCATTACGGACCTGGCGCCGATTGGACCCGCGGTAGAACTCGTTGAGCTCGGTCCACGGCATCGCGGCGGGCGACTGAGGGCCTTCCGGGTCAATCGTCGAGACATAGCGCTCGTGGATCAGCCGCGCCGCGCGCTCCCACGCGTCCCGAACCTGGCCTTCCTGAGTGTCGAGCACCAGCGAGTAGGACTGCAGCCGCCCGACGACCTGGATCGAGTCGTCGATGATGCTGGTGTTGAGATCCGAAGCGTAGATGGGCATGTCGGGAAAACGCGCAGCCAGCCTGGCGGCGGTCGTCGCGGCATGGGCGTCGACGAAGATGACCGCGCTGGCTGCCGGGGCGACGTCGCCGATGAGTCTCAGCATGGTCGGGATCGTCGGCACCTCCGAGACCGCGTCGATCGCCGGGCCCTCCGACATGAATCCGGCTTGCTGACGGTGGAATTCGTGATCCCGCAGGTACTCCTCGGCATCTCGTTCGACCAGGGTCAGCGCGGGCAACGCCGCCGCGCCGGGCGGAGTGTAGAAGTCGCGTTCCAAAGCGCGTTGGGTCAGGTCCGCGCATAGCGCCAGGGTCAATTATGAAGTGCCACAGACGATACGCGCTTCGTTCGCCCGGTCGAGACGACGCTGTCGAGGAGCCGGCCTGCGGTCACTTCGTATTTGCCGACAACGTCGGCTGCCCACCGGGTATCCGATCCGCCGAACTGCTGGGCACGCCATGCCTGGGCCAGCCAGGGGTCGTCCATGCGCACGATCAGGGGCAACCGCTGCTTTTGCGCGACCTCGGAGAGCCGGCGACTAATCAGGTCCAGCCACAGCAGGTTGAGCGCCGGGTCGGGTGCCATCAGGTAGAGCCGAGAAAGGTGGCGCCACAGGCGAAGTGAGACCAGGGTTGACGGGGTGTTGAAGTCCACCAGCACCACCCGAGCGCCCTGCCGGCGGGCCCGCTGTACGCGGTCGTCGCTGGCGCCGGTGATGACGACCAGTGTGCTACGCCGGTCCAGCGTGCGAGCGACGGCGCTGATCATCGATTGGGTGTCGCTGTCGACACCGACGATGGCGGTGACGGAGTCGGCCCAATTGGCGCGCAGCCGGTCCACTTGGGCCCGAAATACGCCGACCACGACGCCGCCCAACCCGGCAAAGATCGCCGAAAGTGCTGCGATCCGGGCCAGTTCCAGGCCGACCGGGGTGGGGTTCGGGCAGGTGTGCCCGCTCACCGAGAAATCGCCGGTGCCCCCTTTGGTCAAGCTGGCCGTCGCCATCAGTGGCGTGAAGAAGGCCGGATGGTTGGCGTCGTGACAACCCCAATACGAGCTGAGTCCCAGCACTGCGCTCATCCCGATCAGCACGGCGATCACGGTGAACGACATGCCCACCACCCGGTGGCCACTGTCCGAGCGGAAGGTCACCACGCACACCGAGATCAGCACCGTCACCACGATCGCCAGCGTCGGCATCGATCCCGGCCGGCCGAACCACCCCAGCCAGGCTGGAAACGAGTCGTCGATGGAGGGGCGCAGTGCCAGGACCGCCAGATAAACGACGAGCAGCAGGCCGACCGCGGTGATGGTCCATCGCAGTATGGGCGAGGGCGTCCTCGTGGGAGGCATCCGCCGATCTCCCTTCGCGCGGTCTCGGCTGTTCGGACGTCGAACAGTACACGCAAAAGATCGGCCGAAGGCAATGGTTTGCGCGACCGACGAGTTGCCCCGAGTTTCCAAGGCGGGCAACAGCAGCGGCGGTTATCCGACGAATCGCGACAGCCGCGCGGACAGATGCGGGACGAGGCCGCCGTCGGCGTCCACCCGCTCCTCGACGTAGGCCAGGTCGCCGCCTTCGACGATGCCGTACAGCCGCTTGGCGCCGCCGACCAGCACACCGGAACGGGTGCGGGCCAGCGCGTCGGTCGCCAGCTCCCACGACGACTGATTGCGCGGCCGTCCGTAGAACAGTTCGACGTACCCGGACGAGTGGGCCAGTAACAGCTCGATCGCCTGCGATTCGCTGGGGTCGTCGGGATCGGGGACGAACCGCCAGTAGCCGGTCTCGCGCAGACCGGGTTCCTGGTAGTCGCCGGTCTCGTTGAGCCGCCAGGACCTGGCTTCCCAATTCAGGTAATCGCCGCCGTCGTGTGAGACCACGATCTGTTGTCCGAACCGGTAGTCGCCATCGGGGCCGCGGCCCTCGCCTTCGCCACGCCACACGCCGACCAGCGGCAGCAGGGCCAGCAGTGCGTCGTGGAGGTTGGCACCTTTGCGCAGGTTCGCCGTGTCGGCCGGGACCGGCAGGTCGTCGAAGGTCGGGATGTTGCGGGCCGCGGTCACCTTGGCGCGTTCCGCGGCGGCAGCCACCGCGCTGTCACCGGAGACTGCGGAACCGGCCGGTTCCTCAGGGTCCTTGCCGTGAGTCACGACTCGTCAGTGATGAGCCGGTAGAGGGTGTACAACGCAAACCAGGAGATGACCACGACTGCTGCGACCAGCAGAATCTCGAAGAAGAGCACCACGGTGCAAAGTCTATTCGCCTGACCTCGTCAACGACGCTTCCAGGGATCCCGGTTACGGCCGCACGCGGTCACGCGATCTTGACGTCCACTTCGTGGATGCCCGCGCCGGACGGCGCCACGACGGCGTCGCCGTTGCCGGCCTTGGACAGGGCGCGCAGCGTCCAGGATCCCGGTGCGGCGAAGAACCGGAAGTCACCGGTGGCCGACGCGACCACCTCGGCCGTGAACTCGTCCGACGAGTCCAGCAGGCGGACGAACGCGCCACCGACGGCTTGGCCGTCGCGGTCCACGACGCGGCCGGTGATCACGGTTTCTTTCTCGAGGTCGACGCTGGCGGGCAACGTCTGTCCTTGCCTAGGTGCAGAGCACATATCAGCTTCCCAACTCGATCGGGGCGCCCACCAGGGAGCCGTATTCGGTCCAACTGCCGTCGTAGTTTTTGACGTTGTTATGCCCGAGTAATTCCTGCAGAACGAACCAGGTGTGCGACGAACGTTCCCCGATCCGGCAGTACGCAATCGTTTCCTTGGTGCCGTCCAGGCCGGCGTCGGCGTACAGCTTGGCCAACTCCTCGTCGGACTTGAAGGTGCCGTCCTCGTTGGCGGCCTTACTCCACGGCACGTTCAACGCTCCCGGAATGTGTCCGGGCCGTTGGCTTTGCTCCTGCGGCAGGTGTGCGGGCGCCAGGATCTTGCCGGAGAACTCGTCGGGGGAGCGCACGTCGACGAGGTTCTTATCGCCGATGGCGGCGATGACCTCGTCCCGGAACGCCCGGATCGTGTTGTCCGGTGCGGCCGCGGAGTAGGAGGTGGCCGGCCTGCTGACGGTGTCGGTGGACAGCGGGCGCCCGTCGAGCTCCCACTTCTTGCGGCCGCCGTCGAGCAGTTTGACGTCGTCGTGGCCGTACAGCTTGAAGTACCAGTAGGCGTACGCGGCGAACCAGTTGTTGTTGCCGCCGTAGAGGATCAGGGTGTCGTCGTTGGCGATGCCGCGGTCGGACAACAGTTTGGAGAACTGCTGGGCATCGACGAAGTCGCGCTTGACCGCGTCTTGCAGATCGGTGCGCCAGTCCAGCCGCACCGCGCCGGCGATGTGGCCTCCGTCGTAGGCACTGGTGTCCTCATCGACCTCGACGAACACGACGTTCGCGGCGTCGAGATTATTCTCCGCCCACTCGGCGGAGACCAGGACGTCGGAACGCGCCATGGTAGGGATTCCTTTCGATTACTTGCGATGAACTTCGGTTACGCGGGACCGGCGGTCGGTCGGATGCGAACCACGAGGGGATAGAGCTGGCAGCCCAGGCAGATGCCGAAGGCCGCATTGAGGAACGCCGCCACCAGCGCGAAAGCTGTCGCGATGACACCCACCAGGGGCGTACCGACGGCGAATCCCGCGGTGCCGACGATCGCGAAGATCAGGCCGACCAATTGGGCGAACTTCAACGGCGGCACCGGTTCGCGCTCTTTGACAGGGCTCAGCCGGGGTGCCACGAGGGTGGCGAACAGCCGGCCATAGGGATGCCGACGCGGACCGGCGAGAGCACCGATCGCGAAGACCACGGCCTGCAAACCCAGAACGATCGCGGCCGCCAGCGGGCTTATCGCCGAGACAATCAGCGTCACGACCAGGACCGCGGTCGTGACCCACGCGGCGAATCGCGGTCCACGAACGTCGACGCGGTCCAGTTCGGCACTGGTATCGCTGCTTGACACGAACGACTCCTATTTGCCTGTTGCACGGAAAAGGGGGAGACATACCACGGTGGGGTTCCGGGCTGCTCCGAGTGCTGCGCGGGGCGGGCGCGGCTACTCAGCAGCTACAGCAACAGCAACAACAACAACAACCCGCGACGCGGCACAGATCGACTGCGCGGCGCTTGGTGAGCATGCGCTCCATGCGGGACGACACGTCGGTCAGCTTACCCAATGACATCGCGATCAAGCTAACAGCGGTTCGAGGGCGGACCGCAGGTCGGCGGCCTTAGGGACACCCGATGCGCGGTAACGCTGCCGCCCATCGACATCGAAAATCAGCGTGGTCGGCAGCGACAGCACCGAAAACCGGCGTGCGGCGGCAGGGTTGGCGTCGATATCGACTTCAACATGGGCCACATCGGCCATGTTGTCGCACACCTGGTCGACGACGCGGCGTACGCGGTCGCAGGGTCCGCACCAGGGGGCGCTGAAATGCACGACAGTCGGTCCGGTACTGGACAGGCCCAGGTCCGCGGTGTCGGCGACGGCGTTGCGGCCCGGGTCGTCGGACGTAACTTCTTTAACGCTTCCGGAGCGCCGGGTCAGGAACCAGCCAACGACTGCCGCCAGTGCAAGCGCCGCCACGATGGCTACCACAACGGTGGTCATTGGCGCCGCTCCGCATTGCTTCGCGCTGCATCGTCGCTGGCGCGGGTCATGACTGCTTAAACCCCTCAAGGGTGACGGTTACTCCCGTGGTGATGCCTTCGATGATGATGTCCGAGCCGCGGGCCCCGACGGTGCGCGGTGCCACGCCGAACGGAAGTCGCTGATCGGGCAGCCTGGCGGTGAAGGCATGAAGCACGGCATCGCGATGGCCGTCCGGAACGATTTGATTGGCGGTATCGGGTCCGGTGAGGATGCCGGTCGGCGTGAAGACCAGCGTCGCCTGGTCATCGGGGGCGATCGAAATATCCATCGAGACGCTCACCCGGTGGTCGAAGTCGGCCGATTTGGGGGTGCCGCTGAACACCAGTCCGTGGTTGCCGGAAATGCCCGATTCGGTGGTACCGCCGGTGGCGTCGTTGGTCTCGGCGGGTGGTGCCTCAACCATCAGGTCGCCGATGCCCAGGAACCGGCCCAGGTGCGTCGAGTCGATGATGATGCGGCTCTCCAGCTTGCCCACCGGTAGCTTCGCATCGGGTCTGATCAGCCACGACGCGTCGGTCAGGTCGATCGAGTGCATGGTTGCCTCGAGGGTGGCCTTGCCGGTCAACGCGTGGTCGGTGCCGTTGGCCTTGATCTCCAGCTCGTTGTAATGGTCGCGCATCGCCTGCGGAATGAAGGGGAAGGCCAGGATCGCCACAAAGGGGTCTGACCCGAGATGTGCCGCCTTGCGCACGTTGCACGAGAGCCGGTATTCGGCGTAGATGCTGGCGCCGTAGTCCACGCCGACAGCGCCGATGACGATCCCCGCCACGCCGGCGACCGCTGCGATCACACTGATCAGAACCCTGCGCATCCGCACATTGTGTCGCAGTTCACCGCGACGTGTGGCGGGGGATTGCGGTCTGGATTAGCTCGTGGCGGGGCTCACACTACTTCGCAACGCCACGCACCAAGACCTGGTAGCACGTTATCGTTACATGACCTGGCCACTAACGCCGCGTGGCTTGATGAATCTGGGAGATGCCTTTCCCCCCGAGCCGGAGGGGCTTGTTGGAGCTACTACTACTGACCTCGGAGCTGCATCCGGACCCGGTCCTGCCGTCGTTGTCGTTGCTTCCCCATACCGTGCGGACGGCGCCGCCCGAACCATCCTCACTGTTGGAGGCGGGAACCGCGGACGCGGTGTTGGTCGATGCGCGCACCGATCTGTCGGCGGCTCGTGGGCTTTGTCGCTTGCTCAGCACCGCTGGCCGGTCGGTCCCGGTCGTGGCGATCGTGGCGGAAGGCGGCCTGGTGGCGGTCAGCGCCGACTGGGGGCTGGACGAGATCCTGTTGCCGGGCACCGGGCCCGCAGAGGTCGACGCCCGGATACGGCTGGTGGTGGGCCGCCGCGGCGGGCTGGCCGACCAGGAAAGCGCCGGCAAGGTCAGCCTCGGGGAGCTGGTGATCGACGAAGGCACCTACACCGCGCGACTGCGGGGCCGCCCGCTTGACCTCACTTATAAAGAGTTCGAGCTGCTGAAATACCTGGCCCAGCATGCCGGCCGGGTGTTCACCCGCGCCCAGCTGCTGCACGAGGTGTGGGGATACGACTTCTTCGGGGGCACCCGGACGGTCGATGTGCACGTTCGCCGGTTGCGGGCCAAACTCGGCCCCGAGTACGAGGCACTGATCGGCACGGTACGCAACGTGGGTTACAAGGCCGTCCGGCCGGCACGCGGACGAGCGCCAATCGCCACGCCCGATGACGCCGAAAGTGATGGGCCCGAATCTGAGTACCTGCAAGAACCGCTGGCTGACCCACTACGCAGTCAGTGACCACGCCTGACTGGCACTCTGCACTGACCGCCGAAGAGCAGCAGGGGGTGCGTGAACTGATCGCGGCGGCAACCGAATTCGATGGGGTGGCACCCGTCGGCGAGCAGGTTCTGCGTGAACTCGGGCACGACCGCACCGATCATCTGTTGGTCACGAGCGCCGCGAACAACGCCATCGAGGGCTACCTCAATCTCAATCCGCCGTGCGACGACGCGCCTGGAATGGCCGAACTGGTGGTGCATCCGCAGGCTCGCCGCCGCGGTATCGGCACGGCGATGGGCCGCGCGGCGATCGTCACAACCGGCGGAAATAATCGGTTCTGGGCGCACGGCACGCTGGTGCCGGCCCGGGCGACGGCGTCCGCACTGGGTTTGGTCCCGGTGCGTGAACTCATCCAGATGAGGCTCACACTTGGTGAGGTCCCGGACCCGGTAAGCCCGGTGCCCGGCGTTGCGGTCCGGATCTACCGGGGCGACGACGATGATGCCGAGCTGCTGCGGGTCAACAATGCCGCGTTCGCCGAACATCCCGAGCAGGGCGGGTGGACCGCAGTCGACCTGGCGGAGCGTCGCAGCGAACCGTGGTTTGACCCCGAGGGGTTGTTTTTGGCGTGGGGTGCCTCAGAGAGCGACGACGCGGGCCGGCTCCTGGGCTTCCACTGGACCAAAGTGCACCTCGATCAACCGCGCCTGGGCGAGGTGTACGTGGTTGGTGTCGACCCGTCGGCGCAGGGCTGCGGGCTAGGGCGGCTGTTGACGGCCATCGGGGTCGAGTCGTTGGCTCGGCGCCTGTCCGCACCGGAAAATCCGGGCGGCCCCGCAACCGAGGTCACCGTGCTGCTCTACGTCGAGTCGGACAACGTCGCCGCGGTGCGCACCTACCAGCGCCAGGGGTTCACCACCTACAGCGTCGACACGGCTTACGCGCCGGCGCCGACCGCTGGTTGAGGCGAAAGCGCAGGCAGAAGGTGTCGTGCCAGCCGATAATTCACCGCACGTTCACTGATTGGGCACTCATGTGAAAAGGGCCTCAGTGCATAGTTTCGAGCGGCGGCTAGATGCGTCGAAATTGCGTCAGAAAGTGAGATCGGTGAGGCTGCACCAGGTGGGCAAGACACTGGCGGCAGCGGTGTTCGCGATGACGATGATTGGCGGGGGGCTGACTGCCTGCGGCAGCGACAACAATCATCGCGACCCGGGGTCGGGAGCGACCTCGGGACCCGCCGGCACGGCAACCTGTAGCGGCAAAAGCGAACTGACGGCGGAAGGGTCGACCACTCAACAGAACGCGATGGCAGTGTTCAGCCACGTCTGGGGCCAGTACTGCCCGCGCAAGTCGGTGTCGTACAACCCGACCGGGTCGGGCGCGGGCCGCGAGCAATTCATCGCCGGCCATGTCGACTTCGCGGGATCGGACTCGCCGCTGATCGCCGACCAGATCGGGCCCGCCACCAAACGCTGCAACGGAAACCCCGCATGGGACCTGCCGCTGGTGTTCGGGTCGATCGCGTTTGTGTACAACCTGCCGGGGGTAACGGCCTTGACCGTCAACAGCGATGTGCTGGCCAGGATTTTGACCGCCAGGATCGCCGTCTGGAACGACCCGATCCTGGCGGCGCTGAACCCCGGTATAGCCCTGCCCGACACCAGGATCACGCCGATCTACCGGGTGGACTCGTCGGGGATCACCGACAACCTGCAGAAGTACCTGACGGCCGCCGCACCGGAGAGCTGGTCGCGAGGAGTCGGCGCCGAATTTCAGGGCGGTGTGGGCGAAGGGGCGGCGAAGTCGTCCGGTGTCGTCCAGGCGGTACGGAGCATCCGCGGCGCCATCGGATATGTCGAGAAAGGCTTCGCTGACCAGGCGGGCCTTCGGTACGCGCAGATCGACACGGGCAAAGGCGTGGTCCCACTGACCAGTGAGACGGCAGCCAACGCCATCAACACGACCACTTTTGTGGCGAGTGGCAACGACCTGGTGCTGAACCTGAACTTGCTGTACGGCACCCACCAGCCGGGCGCCTACCCGTTGGTGCTGGCCACTTACGAGATCGTCTGCTCGAAGGGCTACGACGCGGCAACGTCCGAAGCTATCAAGTCCTTCCTGGCCGTAGCCGCGAACACCGGTCAGGCCAACCTCTCGTCGGCCGGCTACACCCCGTTGCCCGATAGGGTCAGGGAGCGACTGACCACCGCGATCAATGCAATGCAGTAGGCCTGGGGTTTCGAGAGCGACAGCAGAACCAGCAGTGACGGATTCACAGTGACTACGCCAGATCCAGCCCAGGCGGGTTCGGGTGCGGTCGTTGCCGCGCGCTTTACGCAGGCGCCGGTGGTACCCATCCGCCCATGGAAGGGTGGTCAACCCCGCTTCGGCGACCGGATATTTCGCAGCTTTGCGGAGGCTTCGGGGGTCCTGATCGCGATCGTGGTCATTGCCATTGGCGGGTTCTTGCTGTTGCGTGCTGTACCGGCGTTGGAGCGCAACCAAGAGAACTTCTTCACCTTCCGGGGCAACTGGGTCACCACCAACACCTCGGCGATGCACTTCGGCATCCTTGACCTGCTGCAGGTGACGGTGTTCATCTCGGTGTTCGCCTTGATCCTGGCGATGCCGGTCGCTCTGGGTGTCGCCATCTTCCTCAGCCAGTACGCGCCGCGGCGGCTCGCCGGGCCGCTGGCATACACGGTCGATCTGCTGGCCGCGATTCCCTCGATCATCTACGGCGTGTGGGGTCTATATGTACTCGCGCCGCAACTGCGACCCGTCGCGACCTGGCTGAATCAGTCCCTGGGCTGGTGCTTTCTGTTCGCGGACGGCAGTGCGTCGGCGGCCGGCGGGGGCACCGTCTTCACCGGCGGGATAGTGCTGGCGGTGATGATCCTGCCGATCATCACCGCGGTCACCCGCGAAGTCTTCGTGCAGACACCACACGAGCAGATTGAGGCCGCGCTGGCGCTCGGTGCCACCCGCTGGGAGGTGGTCAAGACAACGGTGTTGCCGTTCGGGCGGTCCGGGTACGTCAGCGGGGCGATGCTGGGTCTTGGCCGTGCCCTGGGTGAGACGGTCGCGCTGCTGGTTATCCTGCGCGGCACTCAAAAGGCCTTCGGCTGGTCGCTATTCGACGGTGGCTCGACCTTTGCCACCAAGATCGCAGCGACCGCATGGGAATTCAATGACCGGTACAAGGCCGGCGCCTATATCGCCGCGGGACTGGTGCTGTTCCTGGTGACGTTTGTCGTCGATGCCTTGGCACGTGGTGCCGTCGCCGGGACTCGAAGGGGCAGGCCATGACCTCGATCTTCGACCTGCCCCTGAAGGCACGCAGGTTGTCCGGACTCGGGCGGCGTCGTCGGTTCGCGAATATCGTTGCGACCGTGTTGGTCTCGTTGTCGATGGTGATCGCGCTGGCGCCATTGCTCTGGGTGCTGTGGGCGGTGATCGGCAAAGGATTCAAGGTGGTCGCGTCGTCGGCGTGGTGGACGCATTCACAAGCGGGTATGACGCCTTTTCTGGCTGGGGGCGGCGCGTACCACGCGGTTATCGGTACCCTTCTGCAGGGATTGGTATCCGCCACGATTTCCATCCCCATTGGTGTCATGCTCGCGATCTATCTGGTTGAGTACGGGGGCGGTACCAGACTTGGCAGACTGGCGACCTTCATGGTGGACATCCTGTCCGGTGTGCCCTCGATCGTGGCGGCATTGTTCATCTACGCGTTGTGGGTGGCGACGCTGGGCTCTCCCCGTTCGGGGTTCGCGGTGTCGTTGGCGTTGGTGCTGTTGATGCTGCCGGTAATTGAGCGCTCGACCGAGGAGATGCTGCGGATCGTTCCGCTAGATCTCCGCGAGGCCAGCTATGCGTTAGGAGTGCCGAAGTGGAAAACCATTGCCAAGGTGGTGATTCCGACAGGGTTGTCGGGCATCATCACGGGGATCATGTTGGCGGTGGCCAGGGTGATGGGCGAGACGGCCCCGCTGCTCATCTTGGTCGGTTATTCGCAGGCTATGAACTTCGACCTCTTCAAGGGGTTCATGGGAACGCTGCCTGGCATGATGTTCAACCAGGCAGCGGCAGGCGCGGGCGTCAACCCGGTTCCCACGGATCGGCTGTGGGGAGCCGGGCTGACACTGATCTTGATGATCGCGGTGATCAATGTCGGAGCCAGAGTGGTCTCGATGATGTTTGCTCCCAAGAAGTCCTAGGGAGGAGTGCTTAGTGGCCAAGCGATTGGACTTGAAAGACGTCAACATCTATTACGGATCGTTTCAGGCGGTCGCTGATGTGACGCTGTCGATTCTCCCCCGGAGCGTGACGGCGTTCATCGGAGCGTCCGGCTGCGGCAAGACGACCGTGCTGCGAACACTCAACCGGATGCATGAGGTCATCCCCGGTGCCCGGGTCGAAGGCACCGTGTCGCTCGACGACGAAAACATCTATGCCACGGGTATCGATCCGGTGGGTGTGCGCCGGGCGATCGGGATGGTGTTCCAGAGGCCAAATCCGTTCCCCGCCATGTCTATTCGTGACAATGTGGTGGCGGGTCTGAAGTTGCAAGGGGTGCGCAATCGCAGGCTGCTCGACGACGT
This sequence comes from uncultured Actinomycetota bacterium, assembly GCA_963712615.1. Lineage (GTDB taxonomy): Bacteria > Actinomycetota > Actinomycetes > Mycobacteriales > Mycobacteriaceae > Mycobacterium. The sequence continues at coordinate 2,877,112 of CAVQIO010000002.1, read as the reverse complement.
CGCAGAGCACTCGCTGCGCGGCGCCAACCTGTGGGATGAGGTCAAGGATCGGTTGAACAGGCCCGGCGGCGGTCTGTCCGGCGGGCAGCAGCAGCGATTATGCATCGCGCGGGCGATCGCCGTGCAACCCGATGTGTTGCTGATGGACGAGCCGTGCTCCGCACTTGACCCGATCTCGACGATGGCGATCGAGGAACTGATCAGTGAGTTGAAGCAGGACTACACGATCGTCATCGTCACGCACAACATGCAGCAGGCCGCCCGCGTCAGCGATCACACGGCGTTTTTCAACCTGGAAGCCGCGGGAAAGCCGGGCCGGCTCATCGAGATTGATGACACCGAGAAGATCTTTTCCAATCCCTCGCAGAAAGCCACCGAGGACTACATCTCCGGCCGCTTCGGCTAAGGGCTTACGGCGTCGGGGGCGCCGTGTCGTCTTCGGGCAATCTCCCGGTCGCCTGGAAAATGACGCGCCTGGCCACCTCGACCGCGTGATCGGCGAAGCGTTCGTAGAAACGGCCCAGCAACGTCACGTCGACGGCGGCCGCCACACCGTGCCTCCATTCCCGGTCCATCAGGACCGAGAACAAGTGCCGGTGCAGATCGTCCATTGCGTCGTCTTCTTCGCGTATCCGGGCAGCTTTCTCCGGATCGCGGGACAACACCACCTCTTGTGCGCTGTTGCCCAATTCGACGGCGAGTCTGCCCATTTCGGCGAAATACCCATTGACCTCTTCGGGCAATGCGTGCTGAGGATGGCGTCGGCGGGCGATCTTTGCGACGTGCAGCGCCAGCGCGCCCATCCGGTCGATATCGGCCACCATCTGGATGGCACTCACAATGGACCGCAGGTCGCCGGCCACCGGTGCCTGCAGCGCCAGCAGCACAAACGCGCTCTCCTCGGCGCGAGCGCTTGAGTTCGCGATCTCTTCGTGGCCGGAGATCACCTGTTCGGCAAGAACGAGGTCGGCCTGCAGGAGCGCCTGGGTTGCCCGCTCCATGGCCGCCCCAGCTAGCCCGCACATCTCGCCAAGCCGCTCGGATAAGTCCGAGAGTTGCTCATGGTAGGCGGTCCGCATGTCGCCAAGCCTACTGACTCGGCGTCGAAAACGGCGGCCTACTGGGGCGAAATACGGTTATTCACAGGTGGTATCGGCGGCGTTAGTCACCGTCAGGTCGTCCGGCAGTTTGGTTGGCGTGTTGCCCGGGCTGCGGTCGATCTGGACGCTGACCGCCGAGCCACTGGGGACGGGAGTGGAAACCGACTTGAAGTCAGGGCCGAGCACCACCTGAACGACCTGCCCGTAGCCGGAAACCCGCGACACCTTCGAATTGGCGAATGCCGATGCCACCGTCGCGGCCGCCTGCTCATTGCCGGCGGAGAAGAACACGGTCGTCGCGTTCACCGAACTCGGATAATCGTCGGGGGACATGACGTTGAACCCGCTCCGCTTGAGCTGTGTGGTCGCGGTTGCGGCAAGACCACTCTGGGCGGTCGCGTTGGAGACCCGCACGGTGACTTCGTCAGGCGAGGTTGTCGTCACCTGCTCACGCCGAGCCCCGGGAGCCGCACTCGGCGGCGGTGTCTTCTTGGTGGTGGGTGCGCTTGTCGGCCCCGAGGTTGGGGTCGTTCCCAGGCTCTGCGCGTTCTGATCGTTTTCCTCGGGCAGCGGATCGTCGTTGATGATCGCGTTGAAAAGCGCCTTCATGTCGGCGGCGCGCGGCGGTTCGTCGCCGTTCTGGTCCGTCACACCGGTGGGCACCGTGACGAACGTGAAGTGCCCGGCCGCCATGCCCTGCAACGACTGACCCAGCTGAACGAGGTCTTTGGTCTGGACGTTGTCCACGTAGCTGTTGCCGATGAACATGTTGACGACATTGTTGAGCTTGTTCAGGTTGGTCAACGTGTCCTCGGAGATCAGCGAACGTAGCAGCGACGACAAGAACAACTGCTGGCGTTTGATCCTGCCGTAGTCACCGTTGAATTCGGTGGTGACCTGGCGGGCCCGCACGTAGTTCAGCGCCGTAGGGCCGTCAATGAGCTGGCGTCCGGAATGCTCCAGGACGGTACCGAGCTCGTAGTCGTGTAGCGCTGTCTTGCTACAGACCTCGACACCGCCGAGTGCCTCAACCATCTTCGCGAACCCGGAGAAATCGACGGCGATGAACCGGTTGATGCCCAATCCGGACAGTTTTTGGATTTCCTTCACCAGACATTTCGGACCGCCGAAGGAGTACGCCGAGTTCAATTTGGTCTCGGTGTAGACCATCTTGGAACCCCACGTCTTTGTCTTCTCGTCGTAAAGGGGTCCGTATTTTCCGGTGTCGGGATTCCAGGCTTCGCACTGCATCGGGGTGATCGCCAAGTCGCGGGGGAAAGAGACCGCCACCACGCGTTTACGGTTCGCCGGGATGTTGACCAGCATCACGGTGTCCGACCGTGCGCCGCCCGCGTCCTCGGTGTCGCCCGCGCCCATGTCGGCGTTGGCCCCGGAGCGTGAGTCCATGCCAACGATCAGGAAGTCTTCGTCGCCGTACTGCCCGTTGGGGTCGACGATGTCGCCGGAGTCCCGGTCGAGTGCGCTAATGACGTTGAGCCGGTTGTTCTTCGAAGCGCTCCACTGCCATGCGCCGCCGGTCAGGACCAACGCCAGCACGGCAAACAGCGCGGCCATCGAACGTCCGGCGACCAGTATCGGCCTGCGGCGGGACTTGCGCGTCGGCGACTGACTCGCGGCAGATCTGGGGTGGCGGATCCGGTTCGGCGTGGCCGGGCTTGACGCGGTCGGTACCTGGGCGGTCCGATCAGGCTCGGGCTCGTCGCCGTTTGGATAGTTCGTGACCTCGAGATCGGGAATTTCCGAGACGACGTCGAGGGAGTAGGCCGGAATATCGATGACCTGGGTGTCCTGCTGGTCGACGAACACATCCGGATCGGGTTCCGGGGGTTCGTCGTCGAGGTCGGCGCGGTGGCGACGGACGCCGGTGGTGTTGGCGCCGACTTTGGCGATCAGGTCCGCGACGCTGAGCGCTCCGGAGGCATGACTACCGGCCTTTTCCGCACTGCGTGCCGGCGACTCGGCGGCCTCGACTGTGACGTCGGCGTGGGTTTCTGTGGGTGTCTCGGGAGGCGGCTCAACCTGCCATCGGTGGATGCTGTCGTAGACGGGCGGTTCGGTGAACCGCTCCCACGGCGCGGCGCCGAATGAGGCTGGTTGGCGGTCGCGGGAGGCGCGGCGATGGCCAAGAGTGGCGTCTACCTCGCCGTCACTCATGTTCTACTCGCCTCCGAAGCTCTGATGCCGCCGTCAGTGATGTTCGTGCGCCAAATCACCGCAGCGCCGCGCTAACAGCGCTGCAACTTCGCTACCCGTCAGGTCGCGCCGTATTCAGTCGCCCCTGCGCGGCGGGATAAATCGACCGCCACCCAAGCGCAATCCAGCAAGGTCCACATCGTACTGACTTATCGCCCCGGGCGCGATTTCGAGCGGGGTTCGGCTCAGCCGCCGGAATGCATGACGTCGGCTCCGGCCGGCACCGTGCAGTCGTCGGGGTCGGTCAGCCAACCTTCGGGCAGGGCGACGCGGGCAGGGGAACCTTGCCGGCCGCGCGGCCCAGTCGCCGCCTCGGGAAAGGGGACGCTTCCATCCAGCCGTTCCAGCAGCATGTCGAGTTCGTCGAGCGTGGTGACCAGGGCCAGCGCTCGCCGCAATTCGGAGCCTGCCGGGAAGCCATACAGATACCAAGCGACGTGCTTGCGAATGTCGCGCATGCCCTTGTCCTCACCGAAATGCGCGGTGAGCAACTCGCCGTGCCGGCGCACGATGTCGGCGACCTCGCCGAGCGTCGGCGGGGTGGGGGCCGGACTACCGGTGAACGCGGCCGACAGTTCGGCGAACAGCCAGGGCCGGCCCAGGCATCCGCGACCGATCACGACGCCGTCGCAGCCGGTGCTGGCCATCATCGTCAACGCATCGCTGGCATCGTAGATGTCGCCATTGCCGAGCACCGGAATCGCCTGCACCTGCTGTTTGAGTAGGGCGATCTGCTCCCAATCGGCGGTGCCGGAATAGCGCTGAGCTGCCGTCCGGGCGTGCAGCGCGACCGCGGCCGCGCCTTCGGCCTCGGCGATGCGGCCGGCATCCAGGTGTGTGTGGTGCCCGTCGTCGATACCAATGCGGAACTTGACCGTCACCGGGATGCCGGTGCCTTCGGTGGCGCGCACCGCCGCGGCCACGATCTGACCGAACAGCCTGCGCTTGAACGGCAGCGCCGCACCGCCGCCGCGCTTGGTGACTTTGGGCACCGGGCAGCCGAAATTCATGTCGATGTGATCGGCCAGATCGTCGTCGGCGATCATCTTGGCCGCCGCGTATGTCGTCGCAGGGTCGACGGTGTACAGCTGCAGCGAGCGTGGCGACTCATCCGGCGAGAACGTCGTCATGTGCATGGTGACCGGATGCCGCTCGACGAGGGCACGCGCCGTCACCATCTCGCACACGTACAGGCCGCTGACCGTGCCGACCTTCGACTGCTCTAGTTCACGGCACAGCGTCCGGAATGCGACGTTCGTCACACCGGCCATCGGGGCCAGCACCACCGGGCTGGCGAGCGGGATCGGACCGATGCGCAATGCCGGGCTACCTACGGCTCATTACCAGCTTGCCGGCGGTCTTATGCAGCTCGAATGCGGTGACCTTCTTGCCCGTACGGACTTCCCGGTCGAGTTGGCGCTGCTTGGACACCTCGAACTTGTCGCAGGCCATCTCGAGTTCCTCGATCAGCACGCCAAGGTCATCGCGTAGGGCGGCTGCTTCACCGGTGAAGTCGTCGCGCTCGAAGATGCGCCATTTCTTCAGCACCGGCATGACGACCTCGTCGAGGTGGATGCGCGGATCGTAGACACCCCCGACGGCGATGAACACGGCCTTGCGGCGGAACTCGGGCACCTGGAAGCCGGGCATCTGGAAGTTGCGCAGGATCTTGTGCAGCGACCGCATCGCCTGATTAGGCGAGATCTCAAACCCGGCCTCGCTGACATCACGGTAGAAGATCATGTGCAGGTTCTCGTCGGCCGAGATCTTGCCCAGCAGCTGGTCGGCGAGTCTTTCGTTGCAGGCTTTACCCGTATTGCGGTGCGAAATTCGGGTCGCCAGCTCCTGGAACGTGACGTAGATGACCGAATCGAACAGGCTCGTTGCGAATATGTCGTCTCGAATCTGGTGGTTCTGGCCCGGGCTGAAGCCCCGGTTGACCACCTCGAGGCGCAGCTTCTCCAATTCGACCGGGTCGACCGCGCGGGTCACCACCAGGTAGTCGCGCAGCGCGATCCCGTGCCGGTTCTCTTCGGCGGTCCACCGGTTGACCCACTGGCCCCAGGGGCCATCCAGGCCGAAGTTCATCGCGATCTCGCGGTGATACGACGGCAAATTGTCTTCCGTCATCAGGTTCTGCACCATCGCCACCTGGGCGAGGTCGGAGAGCTTGCTCTCCTCCGGGTGCCATTCCTGGCCGCCGAGCGCGTAGAAGTTCTTTCCGTCTGACCACGGGATGTAGTCGTGCGGGTTCCAGGACTTGTGCATGCCCAGGTGTCGGTTCAGGTTCTTCTCGACGACGGGCTCAAGTTCGTGTAGTAGCTGCAGCTCGGTCAGCGTGCCGGACATGACACCCCCATTTATCTGTGTCTAGTGGTTGCATCAATATATCTGTGTCGGTCAGTAGCATCAAGTTCCCGACCGTTCGTGGCAGGTCACAACTCTGCGTCGGAATGCCGGCGGCGCCCGCCGGAAGCCGCTAGTCGGATACCTCTTCGGTGGGCGGTACATAAGGGGCCGCCGTGTTGAAAAGCATGTTGACGCAGTAATCGATGAACTGCTTGCGGCTGGCCCCGAGCTGTCTGTTCAGGTACGCGGCGAACAGACTTGTCAGACCGCCGACCAGGCTGGTGGCGATCATTTTTTGCAGCACAGGATCGCCGATGCCCGACAGCTTGCGCTGCAGGAGATCGATGAAGGTAGGCATCCACTCCGCACCCGACTGGGTCAGGATCGGCTCGACGGCCGGCGCCAAGAGCAGCACACGCCCGCGCACGGGGTCGTCGACCATCAGCTCGACGAATTGTTCGACTGCTTCCCGAGGGGTGTCCGCCGACGTGAGGGTCGTCATGGCCCGCGCGCAGACGTCGTCGTACGCCGCGCGCACGAATTCGTCACGGTCGGTGAAGCTCTCGTAGAAATATCGTTCGGTCAGCGCGGCCTTGCGGCAGACGGCACGGACCGTCAGCGCAGGCCCGCGCTCGCTGCCCAATAACTGCACGCCAGCGGCGATGAGGTTATCGCGACGAAGGGCGTGACGACTTTCCAAGGGGACGCCTGACCAACGGCCCCTTCGTTGACCAGACTGCACATCGCTCCTAAGCTTCAAAGTGACAACATACGTAGTCAGAATTTCGGCTAGTTACCAGGAAACCCACAGTGACCAAACATACGTCCGCAGCCCGCCCACTGACCAGCACCGAAGCTAGTAGCGGCGCGTTCCCCGTCGGCGAGGCGGCAATTTGTCCTGATGGGCCCAATAGTGTCGCCGGTGGCTGTCCGGTGTCGCCGTCGGGATATCAGGCGCCGCCGATCCCGCTCGGTCCGGATTCTTTGACGTGGCGCTACTTCGGGGATTGGCGTGGCATGTTGCAGGGACCGTGGGCAGGCTCCATGCAGAACATGCACCCTCAGTTGGGCGCGGCGGTCATCGACCACTCGACTTTCTTCCGGGAACGCTGGCCCCGCCTGCTGCGGTCGCTGTACCCGATTGGCGGAGTCGTCTTCGACGGAGACCGCGCCCCGGTCACCGGCGCCGAGGTGCGCGACTATCACGTCGACATCAAGGGTGTCGACGAGCAGGGTCGCCGCTACCACGCGCTGAACCCCGACGTCTTCTACTGGGCGCATGCCACCTTCTTTGTCGGGACTATTCATGTGGCTGAACGGTTTTGCGGCGGCCTGACCGATGCGCAGAAACGCCAACTGTTCGACGAGCATGTCGACTGGTACCGGATGTACGGCATGAGCATGCGGCCGGTGCCTGCGTCCTGGGAGGAATTTCAGGTCTACTGGGACCACATGTGCCGCAACGTGTTGGAGAATAATGAGGCGGCACGTGCCGTGCTGGATCTGTCTGAGCTGCCCAAACCTCCGTACGCGCGGGGGGTTCCGGACTGGTTGTGGGCGGCGCAACGCAAACTGCTGGCGCCGTTCTTCGTCTGGTTCACCGCCGGTCTCTACGATCCGCCGGTTCGGCAGCTGATGGGCTACCAGTGGTCACGCCGCGACGAATGGCTGCACCGGCGACTTGGTAACCTCGTTCGTCTCTTCTTCTCCTGTGTGCCAACACGATTCCGCAAGCATCCGCGTGCCCGGGCCGGTTTGGATCGTGTCTCCGGGCGGATCCCGGCCGACACGCCGCTGGTGCACACCCCGGCGCGCAACCTGCCGCCGCTGGATGAGCGCGGCAACCCGATGCACTACTGCCCCGAGGTTTCCTAGCGATCCTTGGTGACCATGCGTGTTATGCGTGGGCTTGCCCGGAACACCCTGTGGCTAAACGTCATTCATTGCTTCGACGGTGCCGATGTTTCGGCCACCACCTTCAGTCCGGTGCCGTCGCGGTGATGCCGGGGAACTCCGGGGCCCGCGTGCTCGGCGTTGAAGACAGCGTCGATGACGAGCTGGCGGATGTGGTCGTTCTCCAAGCTGTAGAAGATCGTGGTGCCGTCGCGGCGGGTGCGCACTAGACGGGCCATGCGCAGTTTCGCAAGGTGCTGGGACACCGACGGCGCCGGCTTGCCGACGTGCTCGGCAAGCTCGTTGACCGACATCTCGCGGTGCGTCAACGACCACAGCACCTGCACCCGGGTGGCGTCGGCCAGCATGCGAAAGACTTCGACCATCAAACTGGTTTGGTCATCCGGCAACCGGGCTTCGCTATTACCTGCATGCATACGCAGATAATAGCTCGGACGTCCTGGCAGGCGCCGGTGTCAGCCGGGCGGGACGACCGTCGATCTGCGCTGACCGCCGTTGCGTTCATGCCACAGCCGGTAGACCGCCACCGCGGCATCCTGGGGCTGGTATCGCATGGGCAGGCGCCGCTGATCCCAGCTCTTCGCGAACTCGTGGTAAATCGTTGAGACCTCGAAGTATTTACGGTCGTCGAGGTAGTACTGCTCGTAGGACTCCCGCGTGATCAAGAAGACGACTTCTTTGGGGGAGCAGTAGTACAACGAGCCCAGGCACATCGGGCACGGGTGGGCCATCACGTAGATGGTGGCGTCGACCAGGTGCTCGGTGCCCAGCTTCATGCACGCCTCTCGGATCGCGAGGATCTCGGCGTGGGCGGTTGGGTCGTTGGTCTGGGCGACCTTGTTGGCGCTCTCGGCCAGGACTTCGCCGTCGATGACGATGACCGTCGCGAACGGGCGGCCGCCCTCGGCGACGTTTTGACGGGCCAGGTCGATCGTCCGTTGGGCAAAGTCAGTCACAGGTCCTCCGGCGCGTAAAAGACGGGGAGCAGATAACTCGGAGCGTAGTCCCGGCAGGTTCGCGCGCCGCCGCCGTGGTAATAACTAGCTTATCTATATTTGTTGGGGTTTACGGAGTAGGGAGCACCATGGCGCGCACCGATAGCGATCGCTGGGATCTCGCGACGAGTGTCGGGGCGACGGCAACAATGGTTGCCGCCCAGCGGGCGCTGTCCAGCGACGAGAAGTTGATTGACGATCCCTATGCCGCGGCGTTGGTGCGTGCGGTCGGGATAGATGTGTACGTCCGGCTGGTCAACGGGGAGATTCCGGTTGGCGAGGATTCCGAATTCGATCCACGGCGGATGGCCGAGAGGATGGCCTGTCGCACCAGGTTCTACGACCAGTTCTTTCTCGGAGCCGCACAGAGCGGCGTTGCCCAGGCGGTGATTCTCGCCTCGGGTCTCGACGCACGTGCGTATCGCTTGCCGTGGCCGGCGGGCACTGTCGTCTACGAGGTCGACATGCCCGAGGTGATCGAGTTCAAGACCCTCACCCTGGGCGACCTCGGTGCCGAGCCGACCGCCGAACGGCGCACCGTCGCAGTCGATCTGCGCGACGATTGGGCCACCGCACTACAGGCCGCGGGATTCGACCCGAAGGCTCCCTCGGCGTGGAGCGCGGAGGGCTTGCTGGTGTACCTGCCGGACGACGCTCAGGACGCGCTGTTCGACAACATCACCGCGCTGAGCGCTCCCGGCAGCCGGCTGGCGTTCGAATTCGTGCCCGACACAGCAGTTTTCGCAGACCCGCGATGGCGCGCACACCACGACCGGATGAGCGAATTCGGGTTCGAAGTCGATTTCAACGATCTCGTCTATCACGGCCAGCGCAGCCACATCGTCGATTACCTCAAGCAGCGCGGCTGGGCCGTGTCGTCCCACACGGTCAAACTGCACGCGGCCAACGGGTTTCACTATCCCGACGACGAGGTCGCGGAAGCCTTCGCCGATGTGACCTACAGCAGCGCGGTGCTGACGCGATAGCAACGTAGGGTGTTGCGGGGCGCGCCTCAGGGAAGCAGGTCATCCCTCAGGCGGCTGGTGAGCAGCTCCGAAAACACCGCACGAGCGGGTTCGTAAAGATTGTGGAAAGTCCCCCGAACCGCATCCCGGTTGTATTCGGGAATTGAGGCGACGGGGGTCCAGAAGCTGTCGATGTCCAACTGGAAGAACGGTCCGGGCTCTGCCGGCATGGTCCGGCGCAGGTAGTAATTGGGATCGAGCACCTGGCCAAGGCCTGGCCCGTAGCGCACGATCATCGATTTGCCTGGTTGCGGCTCGCGGTACACCGCAGCGCCCTGCCATTCGGTCAGGGCCAGCCCGCCCGGAGCGATGCGTTGCGGCCCGAGTAAGGGTTCGGCGATCCATTCGGCCCAGTCGATGCGACCATCGGGACCCGCCGGGACTCGGATCTCCAGGAGATAGCGCAGACCGATGCGTTCCACCCCGACGATCGACGACACCTGCGAGCGCGCGTCGAGGACGCGCATCGCGACGTCGGCCAGCGCCTCGAAGGTGGTGTAGGCGGTGGTTTCGACGACGACTGCCTGGGTTTTTATTGAGGCGGCTTGCGTGCTGTCGCGGTTGACGTAACGGACGAAGTGCTCGGGCGTGGGTGCTGGGCTTCCCCCGGGCCGCACTCCCCAGGCCATGTCCTGAGCTTGGCGTTCGATCGGCAGATCGTTGCCGAGGAGGCGTTTGAGCTCTCGGCTAGACGAGTCGCCGAGGGAATCCGTTGCGGGGTGACGGATTTCCATCGTTACCAGGGCAACGGGCGCATTTTGCCAGGCCGGATCTACGCTCACCTCGCGAAGCATAGCCAAATCGTGTGCCGGCCACACGACGGCCGCGCCGCCCGGCTGAGGGGCCAACAAGTCGACGAAACGCGCGCCGGCCGCTACCCTAGCGGCGCAGCGCGACGCCGCGATCCGGCTGGCGTTTCCGACGCCGTGAACCCGGGTAGCTGACAGCCATCATCGCGACGGGAACGGGAGAACTAGCGTGACCACTGCCGAACAGCCAGAGCCAGAAGGCGAAGAACAGCCCCCCAAGCGGACGACAAGCAAGAAAATGACGTGTCTGCTGACGAAAGCCCCACGTCGGCACCGCCGGGCGAGACCACAACTGCCGGCGAGTGAGGCACACCCACCGGGCGGAATGGGAGGCGCGGGTTGAACGCAACGGAAGACCCGTCGGCGAATAAACGTCGGCTGGGCTGCCGTTGTGGTGCCCCCACTAGGACTCGAACCTAGGACCTGCGGATTAAAAGTCCGTAGCTCTACCAACTGAGCTATAGGGGCGGTGACGATCCAGGATACTTGGGCCAGAATCGCGACTCGAACACCGCTCGTTTGAGGATTGGGCCTGCGGTGACCTAAGCTGGCGTGGCTCCCAACGGTAGTTGCGTTGCGAGTGCCCCCGGAGTGATTCGGACTTTGGCCCCCATCGTCTAGTGGCCTAGGACGCCGCCCTTTCACGGCGGTAGCACGGGTTCGAATCCCGTTGGGGGTACGCGCACGGCGGCGATGTCGGAGCGAGCAGTACACGCAGGAAAGCAAGGCCCTGTGGCGCAGTTGGTTAGCGCGCCGCCCTGTCACGGCGGAGGTCGCGGGTTCGAGTCCCGTCAGGGTCGCCAGCACGGCGAGGCACACGCTGCCTTCCGGTCATGGCCAGGTAGCTCAGTCGGTATGAGCGTCCGCCTGAAAAGCGGAAGGTCGCCGGTTCGATCCCGGCCCTGGCCACGTCAGAGGTTGTTTCGGCGTCGCCACGTGAAGCGATTCGACATTTATTCGATGTTTATACCCATAGCCTTGTCTAGCGCCGCAGCCACTTCGGTATGCACGGCGCCACGCGACATGTAGACATCCTGGGTCATGGACGGCCGCGCGTGGCCCAGCTGGTCCGCGCCTACGCGGGCCGACAGCCCGGAATCGTCGATAAGCGTGGCCACCGTCTTGCGGAACGAGTGCGACGACACGTCCGGCAAGCCGAGGGAGTCGCGTACCTCGCGCCACTGCTTGCCGAAGTTGTCCGGGTCGCGCAGAGAGTCCGACGATGACGGGAAAATCACCCCGACCGTGTTCGGTCGAAGCTGCTCGCCTTTGCGTCGATGTAGCGCGTCCACGGCGAACTGAGGCAGTGCCACCGTTCGAGCGCCGCCACCCTTCGTGGTGTCCTGCCTGACGAGTCCAACGCCCTTCAAACGGACGATCGACCCGGCGACCGTTAGGCGGCCGCCATCCAGGTCGACGTCTACCCAACGGAGCGCCAGTAGCTCGCCACGACGCAGGCCGGTCGCCGCAAGGATCAGCACCGGATCCCGGAGATCCTTGCTCTGGCACACCTCCGATTCCTCGATCGCTTTGAGCAGTTCGCGCACCTGGTCGACCCCAAGGGCAGGCGCACCTTTTACATCGCCCTTGCGTTGCCGACGCCGCTTCAACTCACGCACCGGGTTACTTCCGATGACACCCGCAAGCACGGCATCCGTCAGAACCGCGTTCAACGCAACCTTGGTGTGACGCTCGCGGGTGTCGCCATGGTCTCTGCGGATACCGCGCAGAATCTCGTCCAAGAGGCCTGGCGTCGCCTCATTTACTCGAATGTCGGCCAATCGCTTGCGGACCGCGGTGACGGTCGCGGCATACGTGTCCACGGACTTGGGTGCTAGATCGCCGTCAGCCCGCGCACGTTCGATGTACCTATCCAACAATTCGCCGAGAGTCGTTGACCCCGACAACGACCCGGTGCCGGGCGGCCGTCGTCCCGCTAATGCATCGAGCAGCGCAGCCTCGGCGCGGGCGCCGTACTCGTCGGAGACGCCCACCGGGGTGCGTCGCTCGACTGGACGAGTCACGCCGTCAAGGTCTCGGTATCGGCATCGGGCTATCCACGCGCCCGTCCCTATTTGGATACGGGCGACTTTGCCGTGTGACCCAATCCGTAACGCTGGCCTGCCTGCCACTAGTCGTCCTGGTTTTGGAATGGCTCAGCCTGTCCGGACTGGACAAGGAGATCATGGATCTCCTGCTGTACATCGTCGAGCTCAAAGAAGAGTAGTGACCCGGGTTTTGGTTTGGTTTCGTCCAACAGACTCAGCAGTCGGACCTTGCGACGCCCTAGCGCGGAGATCTTCGCCGCGTTATGAAGTGGTCCAAGGTTGCGTGTGTATGCATCCGGGTCATCGGAAACGGCAGATGCACCGTCGGCCTCGATCGCACCTGAGAACCATTGAGCTGCCAACCAATTCGTCATCTCGACGCCCGGCAGGATTTTCACCTCGGCGTGATAGGGCGGGGGATACAGCAATGCGATCGGAGCCGTGTCCAGCGCCCTCGCCAGGATGGCAAGTTCGGCCGTACTCACGTACTTGCGTTTGTGGTTCTCCAGTTCCGAGATCGTCGTGCGCGCTACGCGGTACCCAAGTGCGTACGTCCGATCGGAGAGCCACTGTCCCGAGCGGGCGCCTCGGAGTCGCTTGATTTCGTCCCCGATGCGCGCGGCTTGGTCCGAAGCCCAGTCTTTCGCCATGTCGTCAGAATAGACCATAAACGACGAGATCACGTCAGTATGAGGTACTATTGACGAGAATTCATCAATTAACCTCAGTTCTGACGAAACTACGAAGGAGGTCCTCATGGACGAAGGCGATAGGTGGATCACCAGGCAGCAGTTGGCCGATCGCGAGCAACTACCGGTTGCGACCCTCGCGCAGTGGGCAAGCCAAGGGAAGGGGCCGAGGTACGCAAGGTTCGGGCGGCATTGCCGGTACCGGCTCAGTGATGTGATCGCCTGGGAGGGGAACCAGTTCGTGGGCGGCGCAGCGTGAGATAGGCGGTTGAGGACAGCTACGAAACCAACTAACAACTGAATAAAGGATTACTCGAATGCCTGACGGTCAAAACTGCTTTGACGCCCCGAGGATAACTACGGCGGCGGTGCCGCCAGCGGGGCCGCCACCGACGGCCGACGATCTGCTCGTCGGCTCCCTACTCTTCGGCGATCCCTCCGGTGTACTGAAGTTAATCCGCGACGAGGACCTGGCCGACCCGCCGACCTCGGCGGTCCTCGCGACAATTCGCGCGCTCGCTGACCGTGCGGTCAGCCCGCAGTTGGTGCTCGACGACCTGACGCGCCGCGGGGAAGCCTCCCCACTTGTTCGCCGTGCACTTATCACCGCTGTCACTGCGGGTGCTGCGCTCGGGGCCGCGGGCGACTACGCTGCCGCGGCTCTGGCCGCCGCTCTGCGCCGCAAGGTCGATTCACTTGGTCATGCACTACAGCAGGCCGCAGACAACGCGAGTGAGGCAGAACTCGGCATGCTCATCCTCAACGGCGCCAACGAATGTGCCGGCCTTGCGGGCCGCCTGAATGTGCTTCGCGGGGGTGTCCGGTGAGCGACTGGCTCCGCCAAGCGTGGCCCGAGCCTGACGCCGTGGTCGGCGAGGAGGCAATCCAAGACAGTTCAACGGTACTCGATGGGCAGGGTAGTCATGGCGCAGAGCTGACTGACAAGGGGAACGCTGATCTCCTGCGGGACAAACTAGTTGGTGGCAGTAGGTGGTGCGCCGATCTTCGCACGTGGATTCACTACACAGGTCGTCGCTGGGAGAAGCAGCCCGACGCCGGTGTGGTGCGCGAGGCTGCCGCGGAACTGGATCTGAGTTGGGGCGACTCGTCCAGGAAGGCCGACGATCTGGAGAAGGCCCGCGCCCGCCACTACAAGTATTCGCGGTCGGACCGTGGCGTCAGCGCAATGGTGTCGCTCCTACGCGACCAAGCCGTCATGCGAGTCAACTCTGCTGATCTGGACGGGTACACCTACGAGCTGAATACGCCAGATGCATCGTGGATCTTCCGACTGGCGTCTTGGGACTGTCCACGCCCGAGCACTTCCACACGAAGATCACCGCAGTTGGATACGACTCTCAGATGGCAACACCGCAGTGGGATACCTTCCTGCAAACCACGTTTGGGGGCGACCCTGGACTAATCGAATTCATGCGGCGACTGTGCGGTCTGGCATCGATCGGGGTGGTGTTAGAGCACGTCCTACCGTTCTTCTTCGGGCAGGGGAGCAACGGCAAGTCGGTCCTGTGTGAGGTTCTGCTCGGGGTGTTCGGCGGCGAGTATGCGATCACTGCACCAGCCAACCTTCTTATCGCAGGTCGTGACAAGCATGAGACAGAAATTGCCCGTTTGCGCGGGGCGCGTCTGGTCGTCTGCTCCGAGGTCAACAAGGGCGCTCAGTTCGATGAGCAGAAGACCAAGATGCTGACGGGCGGAGATCAGCTGTCGGGCAGGGGGATGCGGGAGAATTTCAGCGATTTCACGCCGTCTCACACGCTCATTCTGACGGGGAATCATAAGCCGACAATGTCCGGCGGGGGCACGTCATTTTGGCGCCGCCTCAGCTTGGTCCCCTTCCTTCATCAGGTCGCTGCGGAGGACCGAAAAGAGGGTCTGGCCGCCAAGCTCGTCGCGGAGGAAGGGCCGGGGATACTGGCGTGGATCGTCTCCGGTGCGGTCGACTACCTACTGTCGCGTGACGCTCAGGAACACGACAAGCTGAGGGTCCCTCCGTCTGTCAGGGAGGCCAGCGAGGCTTACCGGGAAGACACGCAGGGCTCGGTGGAGCGATTCCTCAGCGAGTGCTGCACCGTCGGGCGGCATCAGCGTCCGCAGCGTGCGGCGGCTGTCTACGCGTCATACCGCGCGTGGACGAGCGCGATGGGTGAACAGCCGGTGTCTGACGCTCAATTTGGGTTGGACGGCTCGTCCTACGGACTGGAGAAGGCGACCCGCAACAGTGCGGGCGCACGGTACTACGTCACTGTTCACACCGACCGGCTTCCAGCAAATGAATGCGCGAGTAGAGGTGCGCCGCCGTCCCAGCACTAGACCCAACATCAAACTCCCCGAGCAGTAAGTGCAGGGTTAATGCTGGAGGCACGTCGGAAGCTCCGCAGGCTGTGCTGGGTAGTGCTGGGTGTGCTGGTTTCTTTAACACGATGAAATCCGTCAGGAGTCTGAGTCACAATACTGCAGGTGCGACCCCCAATAAAGGCTTGTGGCCGTTGCAGTGTGCCAACCCAGCACACCCAACGCTGCTTACACGCCGAATGAGCCACGCAGCAAAGACGCCACACCACGACTGAAAGGAATATCCATGATCTATCGAGACGCCGAAGTATCGGCGCACACCCCAGCGGAAGCGCACATGCGGGGAGGCTGCGGCCGATGCCCGAGCTGTGCTCGCCCAGATGAAGAACGGCGCCCTCGACGCGCTGCCTCCACGGTCCGCGACGGACTGCGCATCGATGCCGAGCGAGCCTTGCGTGACCCAGTCTTGGCATTTGTGGTCGAGGTGCGACCGGCACGGCGCAGCAGTGGTCGCACGGTGGTTGTGGCCTGCCCGATATGCCGAAAGAGGCACATTCACGGCTGGCCGTTGCGTGACGCTGCACCGGGCTGGCATCGCGACCACTGCATTCGTGGTCAGGTCCTTCTACATCCCAGGTCCGCGGGAAAGGGCAGTTACCTGAATCGCGACGCTCACCTCGACGAGCTCAGCCGTCGAACGAAAGTCCGCCCCGTTCCGAAAATGCGCTGGAGTACAGCCCGGGCGAGATCAGCGGCTCCCACGAACGTCCATACCCGACACCTCCGTTTCGGCCAGCTGTGCGGCTGCGTCGAAGCTGCTCCGAGATCAACGGAGCGAATCGTACCTAGCTGCCATCTTGGCCCACAGTGCTGCAACCAACGTGGCCACGGGGTGATGGAACAGATCTGCGTTGTCGTCGCTTGAGCACATCCACACGTCGAAATAGGTATGCGACTTCTCCGATTCCTTCTTCGAGACGTTTGCCTTGCGGAACCAGCAATCAAGGTCGGCCACGCACACCAAATCCAAGTTTTCGCGCGGGTGCACGCTTGCAGTCGTTAACTCTTCCTAGAACGTCGAGTATTTCATAAACAGGATTGATTGTGTTGGCGTGTCGATAGGGAGCTTCCGAGCACTCCGAAGATCAACGGCGAAAACAGTTCTCCCACGACATTTCCGGGTATCTGATTGACACCTCGACGCAGATTCGCAGCTTCGTCCGCGGCTGACGTTAGCTTTTTCTTCGTGAGTTCGCCCTTTACGCTAAAGGCAGCAACAACACCCGAAACAAGCACTTCTGACCGCTCTCGGAGCTGCCGCGGATAGGCAGGATGGTAAATGACCAGATCCGTCTCAGAGAGAAGAGCTTCGAACTGCCGTCTGGACCGTCGAGAATTAGATACTTCCGTGTTCCGATCTCATATTCCGGTGGAAGCCAGCCGATGAGTAGCCTCCGCCAAAGCGACTCGTAGAGGTGACCACGCCGCTGTATGCTCCGTCCGCGGTGCTTCCTCCTCCCTACTGCGGCCGATTTGGCGACATCGTATTCGCGCTGGATGTCGCCGCCGACCCCCGCAAGCCACCGGTGATGGGGCTGATCCACTTGTCCGCTCATGTCCGTCATCGAAGCGCGTGTGCACGCGCTCGTCTAGTTGCCGCGTCCGTATCCTCGAGGGACCTCTAGGTCTGGCGCTACTTGCTGGGGGGCGCGGAATGCCGGCGGGCGTCGAAGCGAGAGCAGCAGAGCGTGGTTTGCTCTATGCGCGGGGGGGACATCGCGCGGCCTCGCCGAAGGACCATCCGTGTCAGACGGTGGTGCGATAGTGTCCGCCTCGGATTGTTTGTACAGACCCACCATCGGGGTGTGCCTCTTGTCAGTTGCGCTGTCTCCGCCGGAACCCGGTCAGGTAGTCGAGGTCCGCGGCTCGACGTGGGCGGTCGCGAACGTCCAGGCTCAGGGGTTTCCCCTCAGCCCAGCCGACGACGCAACGGCTCAGCTCAACCACGTGGTTGACCTCCAGTCGCTCGACGAGGACCGGCTTGGTGAGCAGCTGGCAGTCATCTGGGAATTGGAAGTCGGCCAGACGGTAACTCCCGCGCAGGGACTTCCCGAGACGATCCATCCCGAAGGCTTCGACGACCCGGTCACGCTGGCGGGATTCGTCGATGCCATGCGATGGGGCGCGGTGACGTCTGCGGATCCGAACCGCTATCAGGCTCCGTTCTGGTCGGGCGCCGCGGTCGAGGCCTACCAGCTGGAACCGCTGAGCCGAGCGCTGTCCAGCCCACGGGCCAACCTCCTGCTGGCCGACGACGTGGGCTTGGGCAAGACCATCGAGGCAGGCCTCGTTCTTCAGGAGCTCTTTCTGCGCCATCGCGCGCGTACGGCGGTGTCGTGTGCCCGCCGAGCCTGTCGCTGAAGTGGCAGGACGAGATGCGCGACAAGTTCGGTCTGCAGTTCACCATCGTCAACAGCGAGTTGATGGCCGAAGTGCGCCGTAGCCACGGGCTCCACGCCAACCCGTTCCTGCTTTACCCGCGGGTGATCGTCAGCATGGCGTGGCTACCCAAGGTGCGCGCGCAACGGCTGCTCCGCGACGTCTACGCCCAGACGTCCAACCCCAAGTCCGGCAAGCGATTCGCATTCGACGCCCTGATCGTCGACGAAGCCCACCACGTCGCGCCGTCGAGCCCGACGCAGTGGCGAGCGGACGCGGATATGCGGTCGACACCCAACGCACCGTCGCCGTCCGCCAACTAGCCGACCGATGCGAGCATCGGCTCTTCCTGAGCGCGACACCGCACAACGGTCACCCCGATCTTCACTGCGCTGATGGAGATGATCGATCCGCGACGGTTCTCGCGCGGCGCACTACTCGACTCGAATGCTCTCAAGGACGTGACTGTCCGCAGGCTCAAGAAAGAGTTAAAGGGCAAGGGATTCAAGGATCGTCAGGTCAAGGCGCTCGTATTCGAGCCCGACGACACCGAACAAGAAATGTTCTCGCTGCTCGACGAGATCGTTACCCGCAGCGCCAAGCAGAATGGCACCAAACCTGGCGGCGACATCGTTACGATGCTGCTGAAGAAACGCTTCCTGTCCAGCCCCTTCGCCTTCGGGATGACGCTCAGCCATTACCTCAGTTCAAGAGCCGGGCGAGGCCTGAGGGACGACGACTACGACGACATCTTTGGAGAAGGCCAGGCCGACGAGGAAGAAGGCCTGTGGGAGCAGGATGAGGCCGAGCGACTCCGTGAATCCAAGGGCTCGGACCCACTAACCGCTGCCAAGGCGGGGGAGCTGGAGAAGCTCGCCGAGTGGGGGCTGAGCTACGAGAGTCGTCCAGACTCGCGGCTGGAGGCGCTCGTCAAGTTCCTGGACGCGGTGTGCCGCCCGGACGGAAAACACTGGACGAATGAGCGGGTCGTCGTGTTCACCGAATACGCCCACACGGTCGACTGGCTGCAACGCGTGCTCGCGCAGCGCGGATATGCCGACCGGCTGGCGGTCATCCAAGGCTCGACGACAGAGCGAAGATCGTGAGTACATCCGCTCGCAGTTCACCGAGGATCCGGCCAAGGAACCGGTCGGGTCCTGCTAGCCACCGACGCAGCGGGTGAAGGTATCGACCTGCAGACGCACTGCCATCGGCTCGTCAACTTCGACATCCCTTTCAACCCTTCGCGGCTGGAGCAGCGCATCGGCCGCATCGACCGCTACGGCCAGGCCCAGCGGCCCGAGGTCTTCCACTTCGTGCCCGACGCCACGGCCTCGACTTACGCAGCCGACGCGGACTTCATGGCCAGGATCGCAAGGAAAGTGGCCCTGGTCGAACAGGACCTCGGATCGGTCAACCAGGTTATCGGCGACGAGATCCAAGAACACTTCGCTCGCCGAAGATCACCCAAACGCAAGGCCAAGGGCATCGACGCCAACGAGGTGATCAACTCCGCTCTAGCAGGCGGGATGAAGTTGAACTCACGGCTCACTCAACTGGAACAGGGCTACGACGAGTCCCGCGCTGAGCTGCACTTGGAGCCGGGCAACCTGCGACGGGTGGTGGATACCGCGCTGCGAATCAATCACCAGTCGTCTCTTATCCCCATCGGCGACGACCGCACCGATGCTGACGTCTTCGAGATACCAGTACTTACCTCCGGTTGGCAGGACGCTTTGAAGGGTCTGGACACCCGCCTGCAACCGGGCCGGATTCGTCCAATCACCTTTGACGCCAAAGCGATCGAAGGGCGAAATGACCTGGTCTATGTCCACCTTGGCCATCCGATCGTGCAGAAGGCACAACGCTTGTTGAGACGGTCGCTATGGAGCGTTGACTCAACTCTCAACAGAGTGACCGCCGTAGTTGTCGACGATCTATCGGAGTCGTTCGTAGCGGCCGTGACCAGAATGGTGTTGGTCGGCCGTGGTGGGGTGCGACTTCATGAGGATGTTTTCCTGGCGGGTGTCCGGTTGAAGGGACGCCGGGCGATGGCCGAGTCGAAAGCCGAAGCAGCGCTGGAGCTAGCACTGGATGGCCAGAATTTGAAGTCGGCGAACAATCGGACGGTCACTGCCCTCTGCGCCACGTGGAACGAACCGGACGCGCCACTGCGGAAACGCTTAGAGGAGTCGATGAAGGACCGGGCCGCACGCCGGCATGAGCTGGTCATGGAGCAGCTTTCGAGTCGGCAAAGCGCCGATACGCAACGTGCGCACGACATCTTCGCGGCGTTTCGCGCAAATCTATCGGAATCGCTGAAACAGCTTCGTACGAAAGACGCTGAGGCGGAGGCGACGCTGTGGGGTGATGAGCAGCAAAAGCAGTGGCGCCGAGACATTGAGGCGATGGAGCGGCGGCTCGACGAGCTTGGCGACGAGGAGTCTCGCGAGGTTGTGGCGATCGCTGATCGCTATGCGGATGTGAAGCCTCATACAACTGCTGCGGCTGTGGTATTCGCGTTGACGCATGACGACGCGGATGGGGGCTTGAGGTAGTGGTGATTTCGCCCCGTCGCCGGGTGGTTCCGAGTGTGGCTGATCTGCATCGACAGTGGTTGGAGTTGGTGGATACCGACGGGCCGTTCCTGGCAGTGTCTCCGTTGAAGCGTGTGTGGCCACAGGGCGTGCCGGCGTTGCCGGAGGATCGTCGGGAGTCACTGTCCTATGCGCGCAAGGACTTTGAGTCTGCGTGGGAGACGTTGGACCGTTCTGCAGGCGACGATGCTGCGGTCGAAGCGTATCGGGTGGCACGGGACAAGTGGGTGGAGACCGTTCTACGCGATGTCGTGGGGTGGGCGGAGTCGTTGTCGTGGGGACAGGTTCCAGGTGTGCAAGCGCAGTCACCCAATCGCGCGGTGACTGTGACTGCGCAGGCGGCACTGTTGGGGACCGATGGCCTTGGTGCATTGGTGCATTTGATCGACCCGGTGGAATCGTTGCGGCAGACGCCGAACGATTTGTGGGCGGCGACTCCCATCGATCGGATGGAAGCGCTGCTGCGTGACAATGGCTGTGCGATTGGCATTGTCACCGACGGCCGCTGGTGGGGTTTGGTGTGCGCCCGGGAGGGAAGCATGGCGGCCTCGGGTGTTGTCGATGCGCTGACATGGATCGAGGAGCCGCGGACTCGGGATGCCTTCCTCGCGGTCATCGGCCGTCAGTACATAGTGGGCGGAGATCCGGCCGAGCGGTTGCCGGTGCTGTTCGCGGAATCCGTCGCGGCAGCCGAAGAGATCACCGAGGCGCTTGGCGCCCAGGTGCGCCGCGCAGTGGAGTTGTTGGTGCAGTCCTTCTCCGAGTCAGCGGCCGACGCTACCCGACGTGGTGCACCGGATCCGTTGCCCGAGAACACGCATCAGGTATACGAAGCGGCTGTCACGGTGATGATGCGGATCGTGTTCTTGCTTTTCGCCGAAGAGCGCGGTCTGCTGCCGTCGGGGGAATTGTTCGCGCAGGGCTATGGCATCTCGAACGAATTGGATCGGCTTCAAGCGCGCGAGATCGAGAACGGTGAAGAGGCACTGGATGCGACGTCACTGACCTGGCATCGACTGCTGGCCACTAGCCAGGCGTTGTATCGAGGTGCGTCGTTCGAGAGTATGCGGATGCCCGCCTATGGCGGGTCGTTGTTCGATCCGTCGCGTTTCGACTTCCTATCTGCGGCCACCGAACACGGCACGCTCGCGCTTACCGTGTCGGATCGGGTGATGCTGCACGTGCTGAGGTCGGTGCAGCAGGCCGTGCTCAAAGGTGGCGAAGCACGGCGGATCTCATTCCGCGATATCGATGTCGAACAGATCGGCTACATCTACGAGGGCTTACTCGGCTATACGGCAGTGACGGTGGGCGAAACACACCTCGGACTGCGTGGCACCTCGGGGGAAGAGCCCGAGATTCCGCTGTCAGTGCTGGAGCAGCTGGAGGCGGAGAGCGCTGATCCGAAGAAGTTCGCCGCCGCGATCCAGGGTTGGGTGGAGGAGGATCAGCCGTCGGCCAAGCCGCAATCGGTGGCTGCCATCGCTAAGGCGGCAGCCTCCGAGGTGGAACCGAACGTCGTTAGTGGTCTGTCGCAAGCTGTCGGTGGTGATGATCGACTGCGTGAGCAGGTACTGCCGTGGCTGGGTCTGGTGCGTCTGGATCTCCGTGGCCGCCCCTTCGTGGTGCTCGATGGTGGCTTGATGGTTAAGGAAACACCGTCACGCAAGAACGCCGGGGCCCACTACACCCCGAAATCCCTCGCCGAAGAAGTGGTCCTGCACGCTTTGCAGCCACTGTGTTACTCGCCCGGGCCGCACCAGACCGCTGAGGAAGCCGAGTGGAAGCTCAAGTCGTCCGACGACATCCTGAGTCTTAAGGTGGCTGATATCGCGTGCGGCTCTGGAGCGTTCCTGGTGGCCGCCGCGCGATACCTCGCGGATCGCGTCGTCGAAGCCTGGACTTCCGAGAACCCGGCGAATAGTCAACGCGGGGACTTGAAGGTTCGGGCTGTCCGCGAGGTCGTCGCCAACTGCCTTTACGGTGCCGACATCAACGACATGGCCGTCGAAATGTGCAAACTCTCGCTCTGGCTAGTCTCGCTGGACCGTGACCTACCGTTCTCCTTCGTCGACGACAAGGTCTGTCACGGCAACTCACTGCTGGGCCTGACCAACCTGGACCAACTCCGCAAGCTGCACATCGACCCAACACAGGTGCCCGTGGGGGAGATGTTCGACATCTTCGATGTCGACACTGACGCGATCATCCGCAAGGCAGTCGATCTTCGCGAACGGCTTGCCACGCCAATCGACGACAACGACCCCGCCCGCAACAGCGCCGCCAAACGACGACAACTCAACGAACTGCACAACGCCACTGCCGATCTGAGGACCATTGCCGATGGTGTAGTCGCCGCCGGACTGCCGTTAGGTGGCAAATCAGGCAAGGCCTTGGATGATTCCTACGACAATCTCCGTATCGCGGTCAAAGCCGCGCACCCCGAAACGGGGCAACCAGACTCAACCTTCCTCGACAGCATCCTCGACAGCGGCCTAACCCCTACCGTCTCCACCGACTACCGCCGGTGGAGACCACTGCACTGGATCATAGAAACACCTGACGTCCTCTCGGAGCGTGGAGGATTCGATGCCATCATAGGAAATCCACCATTCCTGGGTGTCTCTCGGCTATGGGGAGCTCTTGGCAGCGAATACCGCGACTGGCTAGTTAATATCATCGCTAATGGAGCGAAAGGAAAAGCGGACCTAGTCGCCTACTTTTTCCTGCGCGTCCGAAGCCTTGTTAAATCAAGTGCCACAATAGGATTGATTGCGACTAAAACGATTGCGCAGGGCGATACAAGAGAAGTTGGACTCGATCAGCTTGTAGCGCACGGATACACGATAACCCGAGCCGTTCGAAGCAGACCGTGGCCTTCTAGTACTGCCAATGTGGATTATGCCGCTGTATGGGCTACTAACGGTGCTTTGACCGACGATGCGATCTGTGTCGTCGACGATTCGCCGACTTCGCGAATCACTAGCCTGCTAGAACCCGAAGGGCGCATGGCTGGTTTGCCAAAAAGGCTCGGAATTAATTTGGTATTGCTTTCAACGGTATGAAGATTTATGGCCAGGGATTTGTTCTTACGCCTCAGGAGGCGACGGACTTAATCGCAGACGACCCGGTGTGCTCTGAGGTTATATTTCGGTACTTGACCGGTGACGATCTCTACTCTCGACCCGATTCTTCGGCGCCTCGTTTGGTCATCGACTTCAACGATATGGCGGAGGCAAGTGCCGCCCAGTATAGGTTAGCCTTTGACCGAGTGACGAAGCTGGTCAAGCCCGAACGAATGCTGGTAAAACGCGAGGCGCTGCGTAATAAATGGTGGCATTATGGCGATAAAAGACCGGCTCTGCGGAAGGCGATCGCGAAATATAGCGAAGTGTTAGCGATCGGTCTGGTCAGTAAGATCGTTATGCCGGTTCGCGTTCCTACGGGTCAGATATTTTCTCACAAGATCGGAATTTTTGCATCAGATTCCTTCGGTCTTCAAGCTGTACTATCGTCTTCAATTCATTGGACTTGGGCCGTTAAGTATGGATCATCTCTAGGTGCGACTGTGAACTATTCGGCCTCCGACGTGTTTGATACTTTTCCGCTACCTGAAATTACAGAGCGGTTGGTTGATAGTGGCCGATTGCTTGATGATGAACGTCGGGCCATAATGTTGCGGCGAAGCCTGGGTATGACGAAACTCTATAATTTAGTAAATGATCCAGAGATTGCAGACGATTCCGACGGTGACGTAGCTCGTATGCGCGCGATTCATTCGGAGATAGATGCGGCGGTGATGGACGCATACGGCTGGTCTGACGTTGTACTCTGCGATGGTTTCTACACTTATCGTCAGCTCGCGCGATGGACTGTGAGCCCGGCTGCGCGCGGGGAGGTCCTAGACCGTCTGTTAGAAGAGAATCACCGGCGAGCCGCCGCAGAGTCGGTGCCGCCTAAGCGGACGCCAACGCGCCGCCAGGGTGTAGTAGACGGTGAAGGGACACTGTTCGAATGACCGACTCAGCCGAAGTCCCGAAGGGTCCGCAGGCGACCTACGAGTTCCACTTCGCCCCAGACGGAACATCATTTACGGTTCGCGAGAATCTCGTCGATATTCTCGAACGTGAACTGTTGGGCCCGATCCATGGCCCCGAGGAACTGCTGCCGTTCAGCCCGAGGTCTCAGTATCTTGTTGGCTATATCGCACCGGTGAAGCTGACTTCTGCACTGTCCTCTGAAGATGAGGCGGAGGGAACGGCCGACAGAGGAAGTTTGGTCGAAGCACGCGTCGACGAGGAGGCGCTTGTAGAGGGTCGCGGTGTTCCTGCGTTCGCAGTAGATGAAGGTGAAGCCGACGCTGAAGACGATGACGCTGAGGATCGGGCGCCCAAGCAGGGCTTGATGATCCCATCATCGATGGGTCTGCGATTTCAGGTACCGGTCGATTTGGAGTCGTTTGTTGTTACCGCGACGTGGGGTACTTACGAGACCGTCGAGACCGACAAAGTCACGAAGGCGGGCCGGCCACTCAGAGATTTCCAGCGCATTCCTGTCGAGGAATCGCGCACCGTCCGAATCAGCGACCTGACTCAAGGCGAGACCATCACGGTGCCCCTGCGGGACTCGATTGGGCTTCGCATCGATCGTGTACGACGACCCGATGTTCGAGCGAGCGCTCGTCGAGATCGCGTTGTGCAATGACCGCGAGACTCCGACGCCGATCCCGCTGGGAATGTGGATGTTCCAGACGAAGCTTCAGGTTGACGCCGGCGGTGCAGACGTGTTTCTGCCCGTTCGCGATGTGCTCGAACAAGATTGGCCCGAGCACGACGACGAGCTACGTCGCTTGAACTTGCAGTACCGCAATCGGCTGGAGTATGCCATCGGACGCACGTGCTCGGTTGACTGGGCAGTGAAAACGGCGCGCGGCGAGCGTCCGCGGTATGGACCACCTGGCTCCCCGTCGCCGAGACCCCACAGACGCGAGCGCGATCGGTCGAGAACGCGTTATTGGCAATGGATGCACTTTCTCGCGCGAACCACGATGAGGTACGGGCGGGACTGGAGCCGCTCGTAACCGGCTATGAGACGTGGCTCGACAGCCAGGAAGCGACGGCAGCGCGTTGCCGGAACATCTCAGAGCCACTGCCGAGCCAGTACTCTGGCAGGCGCGCCAAGCCCACGCCCGCCTGCAGGCAGGACTCGATCACCTCGCCACCGATGCAGAAGCGTTGCGCTGCTTTCAGTTCATGAATCGGGTGATGCGCGACCAGCGCATCTCGTCCCAAGTCGCAGCTGAACGAGCATCCGATCCCACCCTCTCGGTTGAGGACGCCCAAGTGCGCGTCGCCGGCCGCGGCGACTCAGCGGCATCATGGCGACCGTTCCAGCTGGCGTTCATCCTGATGCAGCTTGGTGCGCTCACCGACCCGACGACGCCCCGCCGCAGCGCCGACCACCAGGCCCGCGTCGAGCTACTGTTCTTCCCAACCGGTGGCGGCAAGACCGAGGCCTACCTCGGACTCGCGGCGTACACGTTCGCGATCCGCCGTCGACAGGGTGTGCTTCACTCCGCCGAGGGCCCGCTCGACGGCAACGACGGTGTCGCCGTGCTGATGCGCTACACGCTGCGGCTGCTGACCGCGCAACAGTTCCAGCGGGCTACGGCGCTGATGTGTGCTGCGGAACTCGCTCGTCGAGCAGACGAGACGACCTGGGGCACTGAGCCGTTTCGCATCGGCCTGTGGGTCGGCACCGATGTGAGCCCCAAGCGCTTCGAGGAAGCCGACGAGCAGCTCACGAGGGCCAATGAATACGGTGCGCACCGCCTGACCGTGCTGCAGATCCAGCGCTGCCCGTGGTGCGGTACCCCGATCACCGCCGCTCATGTAAAGGCCGACGCAACGTTGCGCCGTGTCTTCGTCCACTGCGGTGACGAACTTGCGCGCTGCCCGTTCGCCAAGGGCGGTGCAGTCACCGAGGGTCTTCCGATTCTGACCGTCGACGAGGAGATCTACCGGCTTACACCGGCTTTCGTCATCGCGACTGTTGACAAGTTCGCGCGCCTGGCCCGGGAAGGCGAGGCTGCGGCACTCTTCGGATACGTGGGCCAACAGTGCGGGCGCCACGGATATGTGCACCCTGACTACGCTGCGTGCAACATCTCGACCGCACACCCGGCAACCAAAGGTCAACCCGCTGCGACCGTGCGCCCCGTTGACCGGCTACGTCCGCCGGACCTGATCATCCAAGACGAGCTGCACCTCATCACCGGCGCGCTCGGCACCTCGGTCGGCCTCTTCGAGGTTGCGGTCGAGACCCTGTCGTCATGGGAGACGCCCGACGGCGCACCGGTGCGGCCGCTGATCGTCGCTTCGACCGCGACCGTCCGCAACGCCCAGGAGCAGGTGCGCGGTCTCTATGGCCGTCAGGTCGAGATCTTCCCGCCTCAGGTGCTCGACGTTGCCGACACCTACTTCTCGGAAGAAATACCGATTAGCCAAAAGTGGCCTGGCAGACGATATCTGGGAGTCAGCGCTCAAGGCGTTCGACTCTCAAGTGCCGAGATCCGGGTCGCGGAGGTTCTGCTCTCGGCAGGACAGCTGCTGTTCGATCGCTGCAAAGCCGACGCCGACCCGTACATGACGCTGGTCGGATACTTCAACGCCACCCGCGAGCTGGCCGGCATGACCCGCTACATGGCCGACGACGTGCAGAACCGCGTGAAGCGACCTCGAAAGGACTCAGGCTTTCCCTCGCGGCTCGGGGCGTCGTTCGGCCTGCTAAACATCGGCGAACTCACCTCGCGGATCGCCTCGGCGGAGATCGGCCAGACCCTCGACCGCCTCGGTTTGGAGTTCGATCCCGATTACGACACGACCGATGCGATGCGCACGCGGCTCGCCGATAAAGCAGCAGACAAGCGGGTTGCGGCGCGCAAGGAATCTCCCTTCGACGTCGTGCTCGCTACCTCGATGCTGCAGGTAGGTGTGGACGTGCAGCGGCTCGGTCTGATGCTCGTCGTCGGACAGCCGAAGAACACCGCCGAGTACATCCAGGCGTCCTCCCGCGTTGGGCGCGATGCGACTGACCGACCCGGATTGGTTGTTGCGCTGGGGAACTGGGCGCGCCCGCGCGACCTCGCGCACTTCGAGCAGTTCCGTCACTACCACGAGACCTTCTACGCCCAGGTTGAAGCGCTCTCGGTGACGCCGTACTCGCCGACGTCGCTGGCGCGCGGGATCGACGGGCTGCTCGTCAGCGTCGCCCGGGTCACTCAAGCGTTTCAGGCTGAAGGTCTCTCCCCGGAGCGAAGCGCCTGGCGGATCAAGGATAATCTGCCCGCCGTTGAGCGCATCGTCGAACGGCTGAAGAAGCGCATCGCAGCCGCCTCGCTTGACGAGGAAGCCACGAAGCGGGCGAGCGACTTGCTTGTGAACCGCATCGACCGCTGGTCCGAGCGCGCGAAGCGCGCAACGGAAATGAGCAAGACGCTGGTGTACGAACGCACTGGCGAAGGCGACAAGTACCTGCCGCTAATCATCAGCCCGGAAGAACGCGAAGGCATCCGTCGGAAGTTCGGCCCAGGCGCCGTTCGTGATCGCCAATTCGATGCGCGAAGTGCAACCCGAGATCAACGTGCTGGTCAGTCCCATTCCCGAACGCCTCTTCTCGACGGCACCGCAAGGCGCACCTACATGGCAACTGCCCGCAGGACTGGACGACTGATGACGGACACTGTCTCAGCAGACTCGATGCTGCACGACAGCACGGAGCCGCTGGACCCGCTCGCCGACGTCGACGAAGGCATCGCCAAGAACCGCGCCAAGGTCGGCTCTGCACGCCCGTCGTCGCTGCTCTACACCTACGGCCCCGGCGCGATCATGGACCTGCCCGGCTTCGCGGTGATGCCGGCGGGTCTCGATGACTGGGAGCCGATCTGGAAGCGCCGCGAGCACATTCCGACGATCGTCGAGCCACGTCTGCTCAAGGTGGTGCAACTGCACCTCGGCCCACAGGTGACCTCACTGCGCCCCTACCCGTGGCAGCCAAAGCTCAGTTCGATGTCGAAGGAAGGCACCGATCTCGGAATCCCAGCGCGAGTGTTTCCCCAGTGGTTCCGCTGCACCGGATGCGACTATCTCGGCCCACTGCCGAGGTTCTCCTACACCAACACTCACCCCTACCGTCCTGACCTCGCACAGTTCACACACAAGAGCTGCCCCGGCCGGGGCAAAGCATCGGGTACTGCGCGAAAACGTGAGAGCCCCGCCGTGCCGGCTCAGCACCTGCTGACCTGCACCAACGGTCACCTCGACGAATTCCCCTACGCGCTATGGGTGCATCGCGGTGCCAAGTGCCAAAAGGCAGAGCTGCCTGACCTCAAGATGCGAGACGCCAACCTCGGGAAGAGCGTCGGCTCGACCATCATCTGCCAGTCATGTGGAAAGACCCGCGGTATGGCCGAAGCACAAGGAAGGATCGGACGCGAGAAGCTGCCGCAGAAGTGCCGCGGGCGCCATCCACATCTGAACGCATTCGACCCGGAATGCGATGCCCGCCCGGCGCTGATCATGATGGGCGCCTCGAACCTGTGGTTCGGGTCGACCCAATCGATCATCGTGATGCCGCGGACAGACTCCGAGAAGAGCGACTTCCTCGCAGACCGCTTGAAGGCTGAACTCGGTGTCGACCAGATCAAGCAGTTCGCCGCCCAACTCGACGTGATCCGAGCCCTAGCCGGTGCCAAGAATGTTGACGTCGCCGGCATCTCAGACCTTGATCTGGCGACCGCCATCACAACGGTGCTAGAGCCTCCGGATTCGGACGCTGAGCGACGGGACAAGCTCGAAAAGTGGGATCCCATAGAACTTCTCGTCCCGGAGTGGCGATACCTGCAACAGCCAGCGCTCTTTCCTCAACAAGCCAACACCACTGGGCTGATGGTCACGGAGATGCAGCGGGGGCCTGACCTTGCGAACGGCATCAGTCGCGTGGTCGCCGTGAACCAGATGAAGAAAGTCAATGCCTTCCTGGGGTTTACCCGCCTCGACGAACTGGACCGGGTCAACGACGTGGCGGGCCGACTCGTCAAGCTGACCCGCAACGGCAAGCCGGCTTGGGTGCCTGCCACCGAAGATCGCGGCGAAGGAATCTTCCTGCAGCTCAACCTGTCCGAGGTCGATGCGTGGGAGTCGCTTGTTTCCCAGACATCGTTGTGGCAGGCGCATCGAGAAGCGAATCGACGGAACTTTCAGCGGCGATTCTCCGAGACCGTCGAAGCAAATCGACCCGGATGAACGACTGCCAGCCCCTCGATACTGGTTATTGCACACGCTGTCTCACATCCTGATTCGCGAGATGGCGATGTCATGTGGCTACGGTGCGGCGAGCTTGTCGGAGCGCATCTATGGTTGGCCAGCGGCCGGGCAGCGGGAAGCCGCTGCTGGAGTGCTGATCTGCACGACGGCGTCCGACAGCGAAGGCACGCTCGGCGGATTGGTGGCGCTCTCCGAGCAGACGAAGTTCCAAGGCCTCGTCACCTCGGCCCTTCGTCGCGCTTCGCGATGCTCCTCTGATCCGGTCTGCGCGATGCGTACGCCGTCAGATCCCGAGGATTTCCTTCATGGAGCGGCGTGTCATTGCTGCTCGTTCGCATCCGAAACCTCATGCGAACGAGCCAACCGGTTCCTCGATCGCCGGTTTCTCCTTACCCTTCCGACAGCTGGCGGTGACCCCGTTCCGGGGTTCTTCGGGAGTCCGGATGCTCTATGAATCCGTTGGCGGAGCTTGGTGAATACCTATCAGCGGGTGAGGCTGAAGGGATCGCCGTTCTGCTAGATGTGGGTGAGCACCGCAGCCAAGCCGTTCACGCGGTGTCCGCGTCGCGGCGTCAGCGGGCGGCAGAATTGCTAACCACAGCAGGTCTGGGCCATGCCGATCGGGAAAGATCTGTTTCGGTCCTGCAGGCGATTGCTGGCGCTAAATCTGTTCATCGACAACTGATTCCGGTATGGACGATGCCGGGAAACGAAGCCAAGATCGGCCGTCTGACCGGCGAGTTTCACCGGCTCGTCGAGGGTGCACGGGTATCAGTGACGTGCGCCAGCTACAACTTCACCAACACATCCAACATGTGGGCCGTGCTGAAGGATGCATCCGATCGGTCGGGTGTCACAGTGTGCGTGTACGTCGACGCCGACAAGGGCGAGCCGAACGCAATCAAGGTTCAATTGCCGCAGGCAACGGTCTATAAGTCAGCGCGACTTGCCGATGGTCAGCAGATCGTGAGTCACACCAAATTCATCGTGATCGATCACGAAATCGTCTTGCTCACAAGCGCGAACTTCTCCTGGAGCGCCGAGAACCGCAACATCGAGTTTGGACTGCTTGTCCAAGACGGCGGCCTAGCCGCGTCCATCGAGTCAACCATGGCAAGTAAACATGGGACGTTGTACGAACTCGCCTGATCTCCGGCGCCATGCCGTTCTTCAGCCTGGATTTGAGGAGTGGGGGGTGCCCCCCTTCGCGGCCGATCCCGCCTCTCGTGGCATAGGCGGCCTTCTCTCCCCGACGTTTTTTCCCGAGCGCTGCATGCAAGCGTGGTCGACTCAGAGAATCCGCCATCACTTCTGAGAGTCCGCCGCCGTGACCTCATTGCCAAGTCCTGCAACGATGGCTCAGTGGAAATTGGAGACGAGTGGATCTACCGGCTGAAGACGTACAGCCCGTCGGAGCGAGTCAGGATCCGTGGAATTGAGAAGCGGAAGCAGACCATTCGAGTGGACATAGAGTTCCTCGACGGCGAGCGCACGGGTCTTCACGACAACGTACCCGGAAGCCGCTTGTACGGGCCTTGGGGCACGGTCGCGGCCTACGACGAGCGGATGGCGAACTGGCAACGGCTTGGCTCCACCGATCTGGACGAGACGGAAGAGGCGGCTGCCGGTGAAGTGTTCTATGCCCTCATACCCGAAGAAGTCGCCACCTACTACGACTCGTTTGTTCGCAACGGTGCAACGGTGCGGGATCGCGAAGCACTGGAGGGCCTGATGCGACGACCGATGACCGACGTCTTGGATCAAGTCGAATGGTTCGACGACGGCGGCGTGCTCCAAGTTGTCCTCGGAGGGAACGCTACTGATCGCTCAGTATTGCTGTGCAGTCAACCCGTCGCCCGTCCTCGAATGGGTGATGGCGCAGGAGGCGGAACGGCGTGAATACTGCAAGCACGGCCGGGAGATGGACGCCTATGACGGCTCGGGCAAGCGAACCACGTTGCCCGAGTGGGAGTATGAGCTCTATCGCAAGAGCTACCGCCCGGTCTACGAGTTGCTTCGCGGCTGGTGCGGCCACCGGTCAGTCACATTCGTTGAACGACTCACCGCCGCCGAGTCCGAGGTGCGGCGCCTCGACATACTGGTCGCTGAACTCATCGATTCGCTCCGGGCGTATGAAAACGAGAAGTGGCACGCCGACAACTACGAGCGGCGCCACAACGAAGAGCGAATCCGGCCGGAAACCGTCCGGCCAATCGTGGACAGACCGCTCGCACCTTGGGAGATGCCGGTTCGTGAAGTACCCGCTCGGCGCCGAGGTCGGTGGTGGTAGCCGACCGCCGAGCAACAAAGTCTGGCGTGAGTCCTGCTCGATGTGAACACCTTCCGGTGGCTGGGGGCGCACTACGACCTGCCTGCCGCGCTGGCCGAACTGGCGTGTTCCCGCTGAAGGAGTCCAACCAGTTTTAGAGTCCTGTGGTCCGATGTCGGGCCGAGAAGGGACGATGAAACGTATGGCTGGTCGGAAGCGGCATTCCGCGGAGGACATCGTGCGCAAGCTGCGCCGGGCAGATGAGTTGGCTGCCGAAGGCAAGACGGGTGAGGAGATCGCCGCCGAGCTGGAGGTGTCTGCGGCGACGTTGTACAACTGGCGGCGCGCCTACGGCGGGATGGACACCGACGCCGCCAAAGAACTCAAAGAGCTGCGCGAGCAGAACGCCCGACTCAAGCGGCTGCTGGCCGAAGCTGAGCTGGTCAAAGACGCACTGCGGGAGGTAGGGAAGGGAAAATTCTGAGCCCAGCTGCCAAGCGCCGCGCCGTCGACATGCTCACCACCACGTTGGGCATGTCGCAACGGTTGGCGTGCAAAGCAGTTGGGCTGGCCCGCTCCACGCACCGCCGCCTCCCGCAAGCGCAGACTCCGGCTGATCCCGATGCCGATATGCGGGCCTGGTTGCGTTCCTACGCCACGAAAAACCCGTGCCATGGGTTCCGGCGCGCCTGGGCCGCGCTGCGCTACGACGAGCGCCGCGAGGTCAACAAGAAGAAGATCCATCGCCTGTGGCGCGAAGAGGGATTGCAGGTGAAGGTGATCTCGCCGCGCAAGCGGGCCGGGGTGTCGTCGATCCCGCCGGTTGAGGCCGATGCCCCGAACGTGGTGTGGGCGATCGACTTCCAGTTCGACTCCACCACCGACGGCAAGGCGATCAAGATTGCCTCGATGGTCGACGAACACACCCGTGAATCGCTGCTGCATCTGGTGGAACGCTCGATCACCGCCCACCGGCTCGTTGACGAGCTCAAGACGGTGTTCGCCGTGGCCGGCGGCCCGCCGAAGGTGCTGCGGATGGACAACGGGCCTGAGTTCATTTCTCAAGCGTTGCAACAGTTTTGCGACCGCAAGGTCGGCACGTCCTATATCCCGCCCGGAACGCCGTGGAACAACGGACACATCGAATCCTTCAACAACCGACTACGCAAGGAGTGCCTCAACCGCAATCACTGGAACACCCTGTTCGAAGCCCGCGTGGTCATCGGTGACTTCAAGACCGAACACAATCATCGACACCGCCACTCATCGCTGGGCTACCGAACACCGGCCGAGTACGCTGCGGCATGCAGGTGCACCCACACCCCGGTGGCCTGCGAGATCAACTGAATCCGGAACCAAAAACACCCCGACTCTAAACGCGGGTGGACTCAGTAACGGGGACTCGCCAAATTGATCAGGGTTCGCCGGTCAACGTGAATAGGCGCCAGGACCCAACTCGCGGATTATGTACGAGTCCTCCTCATGCAGTTGCGCTCAGAATTGAGCGAACCGACCACCGTGGATCGCGCAGGAGATTATCCCGGGCGCTTGCGTCCTGCCGGTGCTCTGCGTTGGCCAAGGCGCTCGCTAGCGCACGACGCACCCGGACGTCGCGGTCTTGGCTCAAGGCAATCCCTAGGTCATCCGGCATGTCGGACGACTCAGCCCACAAAATGGCGGCGAGACTCCGAAGGGTCCAGCTGCCCTGCGCAAGCAGTCCGATGCTGTCGCCGAGTTCAGACTGAACGAGTTGGAGTGCCGTCGTGACCGGTAGTCATCATCCGAGCCGGCGCCGACGAGACGGAGCGCCGCGTCGCGCACCAGGCGCTTCTCCACAGCAGATATTGCCAACCTCCCTGCAAAGAAAGTCGCTGCCGGTCGGCTATCACTTCTGTCGTTGATGCGCATAGCGCCCAACGGACTACTCATCGACGCGTTGAAGGCATCTGCCTGAGATGGAGGAGGATTTGCCGCGAAATTCATTGCCAGGGAGAAGAACTGACTTCGAAGACCTTCATCGAGTTCATCGACCAGGTTGCTTGCTGCGATGAGATAGCTGTCGCGGTTCGACGATGGTTCCCACGGCGATGCGGCGTTCGCAAGAAGCATCTCGATACACGGAGTTCGTTGCTCCACCGGCAGTACAGCAGCGAGCAACGAGTCGTTGACGGAACCCGTTCCGGTCCCGAACCCGTTGGGCCCATTCGTGGTTGGCTGACTCAAGCGCTGTGCTGCGGCTTGGGCCGCTTCCGGAGAGATGTGCTCGGGCTCGCTAAACCCGAGCAGGGCGCTGGCCTCATGGTGACCGTTCCCGGCTATCTCCTGCAGCCGTTCGCGGACTTGACCGAGGTTGCCTAGCAGCGTGTTACGGGCTGAGGCGCGGAACGGGTGCGCTCCACGCGCATATAATTCGACAAGCTGATCAAGCGCGGTAGCCCGTAGTTCACCGTCATGCGCGCGGGCGATACCTGCCGCGATTTCAACATGACTTCCATCTGTCCGCCGGTAGTGATGCTCCTTCACGACCACCGCATCGGCTAGCAATTCGAGCAGCGTTCGGGCCTGACCAGCCGAAAGACGCTCGGCCAGGGCGGCGAGCAGCCCATACGCCGACAGATAGATCTGCGGACTCAGTATTGGAGAGTCAAGGCGCGTGCCTGAAGCAACGTCGTTGATTGCACTTAGCGCAAGCTCAACGACGACATCGAGGTCTTCGTCGGGCACTAAGTCCGATTGTTCGGTCGCGAACTCCAGGGCCGATGACGCAACCCACGACAGCGGGCTCTTCATCCACTTGGTGACATCGTGGTAGACGTCACCGAAGGCTGCGGCTACTGCACGCGCTTCTTTGGGGTCGCCCGCCCCGATTGAGTAATGAGCCGCCAAATCTAAATCGTCCGTGCCGCGGTATATCTCGCCGAGCAGTCGGCGGGCCTCTCGCTCGTCGTGAAAGGAAGCGGATCTAATCCCGTCGAGGAGTTGTCGCCGCAGATTGATCACAGCGACCCTGGGCTCGTCGTAGTGCAGCGCTGCAAAGGCGCGCTCCCGTGCATCGTCCGCATTGGCGACTATTCTCGGCTGCGACGGCAGGTCGGATAGCGCTTGCGCAAGAGGATGCCATGTGTCTTCGACGATTCCGCGGTAGCGATTTGCAAGGAATCGTTGGCTGTAGAGCCAGTCTGCCGCGTCAGCGTGCCGCTGCGCCAGGCATGCCTCGCCGATGGCATCGCGCCACTCGCTGTCGGCCTCTGCCGGGGCCGCCTGGAGAAGTGCGTGACGGGCATGACGCGCGAGGGTTAAGGCCTTGAGATCCCGACGCATCCGCGTCCTAGCAGTGTGAACCAAGTCAGCCCAGTCCCCTGTGGCATCGGCTACAACCAGACGTAACCGCACCGCCAAGTCAACGTGACTGACGTCCACTTCCATCGCGGCCGACTCGATCCGCTCCCGGTGCTCGAGGATCCAGGCCAGATCGTCGTTGCCTAGCGCGCGCTCAGCCGCAAAGACGATCGTGCGGGCGCGGTCGCCGCGATCGGCGAGCGCAATCGCCTCGGCAGGTAACTCGATGCGCGCGGGGACAGGCGTATGTACCTGGTCGGACACGAAGTCCGCGATCGTGAACGCAGCGCCGAGACGTGGTGTCCGCGGCACTGTGTTTTGGGTGGGGCCAAACGCCGGTAGGTCGGCAAGGTCTCGTAACCTACCAACTACACGGTCAACGCCCCGTGAGTCACCCTTGCCCTCGGCCGCCCAAAGCGCGTCCATCAATGGGCGGATTGCAGTTTCAGCTTGCTCTGTGCGAATCGACAGTGCCACCACGACGTTGTCGAATTCGGCTGCATGCCCGGGGAACCCTGCTGCAGTCAGTCGGCTCTGCACCTCGCGGTAGAGGGTCAATGCGACATCGGGATCGTCGGCCTCAACTTCGCTAGCTCTATCAACCAGCCGTTGAGCGTCAGTACTTATGAGCGGGCCCAACAGAACGGCGTCCGCCGTGGCTACCGCGTCGGGGCCCGGAATCTGAACAGGAACGAGCACATGTGGAACACAGAAGCGGTCAGCGGCACCCGGGCCGAAATACTTGATGACGATGTCTGGCTTGTCACGCAACATTTCCGAGATCCGCGACTGATCCCAGATGTCGATCTCTAACGGGTGGTGTTGCTCGTTGAGAACCGCTTTGCGCTCCACCACAGCGCGGTCATCCGCTTTGGCACTCACGCCGATAACCAATCGGGAAAGCCTAAAAGGAACCGATGATTGGGTGTACTTTTTGACCGCTGCGTTGAGGTTGGCGACCGTGAACTTTTGGTATCGCTTCGATTGAATGCCTTCCGCAATCCCGCGAGCGTTGGTGCCGATGACGTCAAGGCCCTTTTGCGCCTGCCCGCTCTTGCCGAAGAAACTGAGCGAACGGAGCCCCAACTCTTCTCGCCCGAGATCTAGCAGTAGACGCTCAAAGTCTTCCCAGTCCATCAAGTTTGTGGGGAGCGTCTC
This sequence comes from uncultured Actinomycetota bacterium, assembly GCA_963712615.1. GTDB lineage: Bacteria > Actinomycetota > Actinomycetes > Mycobacteriales > Mycobacteriaceae > Mycobacterium. Next base: position 2,840,531 of record CAVQIO010000002.1, on the reverse strand, counting down.
AAGCTGGGGATCGACGGGCGGTTCGATAATCGTGCCTGCGCGCTGACGGATCGGGTCATCAACCGGAATTGCCCGCAACTCGTCGCCAATCGGCGTAGCCACTTGACCGGGCCTGGTTGCGGTCACAGTCCGCCAGCCTCGCTATCGGTCGACAACCGTGTTGCTGCAGGTTCGTCCAAGACATCCGCGACGACGTCCACAGCGCAATCGCGGATGTTCTCGATCGGGAAGCATCGAGGGTTCACGGGCGTGAGTCCATCACAGCGGTCCGACACCTGGGCGGCGCCAACCTCATTGCAGCGCTCCCAGCATCGTGGCCATAGCTGGCCGTGCAAAACCGTCGGTGCTTCTCTTACTTGGATAGATCAGTCGATACGGAATCTGACTGTTCGACTGTGTGGTCTCCCCATCTCGCGCGGGCGCGTAGAGGCGCGCGGGAAGACGCCCGTTCCGTCGCTGCGGCATCGGGTCTACGACGTCGATCAAGCCACAGCTGTGAAGTGCGTGAATCGAGTTGTAAGCCTCGTCACTAAGCCCATAGCGCGTGTCCCGCTGGACCTGGCCGAGGCCGACCCCTTGTTCTGCCGGGTCGTCGCTGCGTGGCTTCCGGGCCGTCATGTCCGTCAGGTCGATGATTGCCAGCAGGGTAACTATCTCAAGATCAGTCAACACTAGATGCCAGCCCTGGCGGAAGAAGTCGACGGGAAGACCAATTGCATGCTTGGTAGCGGCAGCATCCACGGCGGGTACGGAGTATTTGCGGGTCGAGCCGTCCTCCTGTGACAGTGCGAACTTGGCGTACTTGCCGGCCGCGATCGAGTTGCTTTCGAGGGCAACCAGATTGAGCGCGACGAGCCTGTCCAGCGCGGTGTTCAGCGCGCGACGCAGATCGCGCCGACGAGCGGTCGGGACATCCGCTTGCAGACCGGCGAGCGTCAGCCATGAATCTCGGCCGTGCTCGGCGAAGATGTTGGGATGATTGTTCTTGAACGCAGATCCCGGTTGGGATTCCATATGCGCTACGTAGATCGCGCTCAGCAGGAGGCGGAGCCCGGAACTTCGACGAGCGACCAACTTGGTCATGATCGGCCGTGATTCCACGTCCGCGGCGAGCGAACGACGTTCTAGAAGTGGTCGCGTTCGGCGAGGGTCTTCGGTGTACACGAACGACGTGCGGATCCTGACGTCGACGACGTCAGGATCTTCGATTCTGCGATATGCCGCCAGCGCTCTGTCGATCGCCACGCGAGCGTTTCCCAGCGCCTTGACCCGGAGCTTGTTGCGCCTGTCGCGGTTCTCCTCTGCCTTCCGTGTATAGGCAAGTTGTCGTTCACCCCTCGCCACCTCTTCGGGGGACGGCATCGGCAAGCCAATCTTCATCAAAGACTCGGGGGCCGTATCGGGCAGGGCCACATGTAGCGGTTCATCACACATTAAGTGTAATGGTCAAGTAGTGTAGTTATGTGCCGCCCGCAATGGCCCCGTGGGCCGCTCCATGTGGTCCTGCAGCCGCTTGAACAGGTTATTTATCTTCGACACGCTGCGACCATGAGTACTTCGAAATGGTCGCTCGGGAGCCGATGGGTCGGCTGTTTCGAGCGCACTGCAAAACGTGGATGGGGCGCCACCGCTCGGCTGGCCCTACTGCTTGTGGTCAGCAATAGCAAGTACGTCGGACTAGCCAGTGCGATCGTTTGGTACATCGACCGGCACTGAGCTGGCGGCGTCTGGCGAACTAGGTCATAGGCGACAATCGCGACGGTGCCCTTCACGCAGAGGACTGACGCCGGCGACAACCTACTGATCGCCCATTTCGCCACCCTAGATTTGCAGGCACTGCGAAATTCCTTGGAACGCAGCCTGGCAGCTGAGATCGCCGAGATGCCGTCAATGGCTACGTCGGATCCACCGCGCTGATAGCCAGGCGTCACACAGTCTTGGAAAGGCTGACAGCGTTTGGGGGGTAGTCGAACAAGGCAGCACAGAGTGGCTGTGCGGGTTTGTGGTGAGGCCGTCCAACGGCAGCGTGTTCAGTTCGCGAACTAGTTCATCAAAACTGAACCGCACATATACTGAACGCGTGGACTTCATTCCGAGTGCATTGGCGGAAGCTGTTCAAGGCCATCTCGCCGATCTAAGCATCGCGACAGGCGACCTCAGGCAGATTACGTGGCTCCATGCGGCTCCGATGGTTCTCGCGATCGACGACCGTCGCATCAACGTGGGCATTTTGTACCTGCCGCGAATGACTGCCACAGAAGCATTGCAGGCCGCGCATGCGGTTCCACAAGACATACCCCTGCTGGTCGTGGGCCCGCGTATCCATGAGTCGAGCGCGAAGACCTTTCGAGCGCGCGGCATTTGGTACCTAGATGAAGCCGGGAACGCCTACCTCCGCGATCACGGGCTGCTCGTCGACGTCCGTGGGCGTCGGGGAGATGCCTCCGTATCTCAAGACTCAATCCTAAAGGTTGGGCCCTCGAATCCATTTTCCCCGAGGCGCGCGCAAGTCGTATTTGTGCTACTTAGTCGCCCAGACCTTGCCGAAGCGCCACTTCGAGAAATTGCCCGCTACGCGGGAGTCTCTGTTGGCATCGCCAAGGAGACGATCGATACTTTAGTGGCCACTGGCTTTGTCGAGCAGACCTCGGCGTACCGACACCTAGTTCGTTCCAGCGAGTTGCTCGATCTTTGGGGGTCTACGTACCCGGCCGGCCTGGGTAGAGCGAACAAGATCTTCGTTGGAAGCGGCGACGTCCGAGATTGGTCAGTGCCCGACGGGGTGGACTTTGCCGTAAGTGGCGAACAGGCAGCACGCAACTACATCCGGCACGCCGAAACCTTGGTGCTGTACATCCGCGCGGACGAAAAGCGGCGTACGCCAACTGATCTACTTCTCCGCAATCGCTGGAACCGAGATCCGTCAGGAAACGTAACCATACGGAGAATGTTCTGGCGAAACCTCGATGGCCTCGCCGAGAATGTTGCTCCGCCTCTCTTGATATATGCCGATCTGCTCGCTGCCCACGAACCCCGCCAGACTCAAGCGGCACACGAACTGAGAGTCGATCTTGAACAGCAGAATTGATTTCGACCGTGAGTTCGTTTACGACCCTGAGCTTTTGATCGAAGTGGCCCCTGTGGTGGATGCGCTGTCGAGCGTCGTCCTCCCCGAGCAGATGATGCTAGTCGGTGCGCAATGCCGTGACCTACTGCACTCGCGATTCGTAGGTGGCGCTCCGCTGCGCCGCACCAATGACACCGACGTCGCGATTGCGATCCCGGACTGGATGCAATTCGTCAGTATCCGCGAAAAGTTCGATACGGTAGGAGATTCCGGTCATCAGTTCCGAATCAACGGCATCATTACCGATTTGATACCTTTCGGGGGCGTGGAAGAACCGCTAGGCGCGTCCAGCCACCCTCCCGGACACGCGGTGATGAACGTCCACGGTTTTCAGGATGCCTTCGAACGAGCTCAACGATTACCGGTGCTCGAAGGAGTATCCATCAAGATTCCACGTGTGGATGGTTACGCAGTGCTGAAGACCCATGCCTGGCTCGATCGCTCCGCAAACCATGAATACAAGGACGCAGCGGACTTGGCGTTAGCGGTCTACTGGTACGCTCAGAACGTCGACATGCTGTACGACGAGGCTAACATTTGGGCACTCGAACATCACGATCATGAGCTAGTCCCAGCTGCCGCTGCGCTGCTGGGCGCTGCAATGCGCCAGGGCCTCGGGGCATACGAGCGCGACGTGCTTAGCACTCGGCTCGTCTCCGCGAACATCGACCTCCTCGCGCTTCATTTTGGGGTCGGCAAACCTGGCTGGCCCACCACCGAAGCCTTGAGGCGGCCCCTTGTGACTGCGCTGGTCGAGCAGATCGTGTCGTAGTAGCGTTCGCCAACCTGACGTGTTCATTTTTAGCGAAACGCCGTAAAACTGAACGCTAGCGCGGATGCGCCGCGGCTCGTTCCGTCGCGGAAACAGACTGGCTGCCGGGTCAATGTGCTGCACGCTGGTGAGCGGGAGCTCATGGCGCCCCGTTCACCGCTTCACTTGGGCACAGAATAAGCGAGCCAACTCATCGCTTATTCGACGCTAATGCCTGCGACCCGCCGCAAATCGTTGCGAAGCGCTGACAACCCGCGTACGGCGAATCAGCTGTTGAACGCCACTTTCCGGCAATCACCACGGCGTGTCGAGAACCCTCAACCTAGAAGCGGAAGGTCGCCGGTTCGATCCCGGCCCTGGCCACCACATTCGACATATTGCCGTGTGCGGTTTCCCGTCCGTTCGCGTCGCTAGCCGAGAAGTCTTGGAGCCGCAGGCTCGGGCCGGGCCGACGTGGGTCATGAATTGTCAAGCGCGCCAGGCGTTGTAGCCCTATCTGGATCGCTTCGCTCCCCGAACTAGTTGGCGAGATATTCCCCTCCTCGCACCCCGCGATGCGGTACAGTTCTGAACGATCCAAAATGGAACTTGAGTTCCGTCATGAGTGGGTCTGGCAGGTACGACCTCGATCGATACGTGTGCCGGCGACTCGCGCGGCGCTCGGCGGTGGCCGATAGGACAGGAGATCGCGGTGTATCGACTGATCAAGAAGGCGTGGATACCGCTACTTCTTGTCGCCGTGGTCGCACTCGGCGGATACGTCGTGATTCGCGTGCGCGACAGCTTCGGTGCCAATACCGCCGTCGCGAGAGGCGAGGTAAATGCGGAGACGAAGCCGTTCAATCCCAAGTACATCACCTACGAGGTCACGGCACCGGCGGGCGGCAACGTCAGCGTCAACTACCTGGATGAAAATGGGCAACCCCACCTTGTCGAGAACGCCCCGCTGCCGTGGTCGTACACCATCGTGACGACCCTGCCGTCGATGTCGGCAAATATCGTCGCCCAAGGTGACACCGGTATGCGCCACATTCGATGCCGGGTCATCGTCGACGGCCAAGTCCGCGACGACCGCAGCCTCGACGAATACCAACCCTTCATCTACTGCTTGGTGAAATCTGTATGAGTAACGAGCCTGGCTCTCGCTCCCGAATAGCCCGCCTGATCCGGGTCCTGGCGGTGCCGATCATCTTGTTCTGGCTGCTCGTCGCGCTAGGCACCACGCTGTTCACGCCGGCGCTTGGCGAGGTGGCGGGCAAACACTCGGTGCCCATGGCTCCGCGGGACGCGACCGCGTTCAAAGACATGATGAATATCGGCCACAAGTTTCAGGAGTTCGACACCGACTCCTCGGCGATGGTCGTGTTGGAAGGCGACGACAAGCTCGGCGACAGTGCGCACATCTTCTACAACAAGATCGTCGAGAAGCTCAAGGCCAGCAAGCATGTCCAGTTCCTCCAGGATTTCTGGAGTGACCCGCTGACCGCCGCCGGCTCCCAGAGCCCGGACGGCAAGGCCGCTTATGTGCAGGTGTTCCTCGACGGTGCGCAGGGCACCACTCCCGCCCATGCGTCGGTCGCCGAGGTCCGCAAGATCGTCAAAAGCGTGCCGCCACCGCCGGGGGTCAAGGCCTACGTGGCCGGCAACACCGCGCTCAATACCGACACGCTGATCGCCGCGCACAACAGCATGGACCTGATGACGTTGATCACGATCGGCGTCATCTTCGTGATGCTGCTTTTCATCTACCGCTCGCTCAAGAACGCGATCCTCGCGTTGATCCTGGTCCGCTTCGAGCTGTATGCCGCCGAGGGCATCGTGGCGACCGCCGGCAATCTGAACATCATCGGCCTGACCCCGTACGCCGTCAGCATGGTCACGATGCTGACCATCGCCACCGGAACCGACTATTTCATCTTCCTGTTGGGCCGCTACCACGAAGCTCGATCCCGTGGCGAGGATCGCGAACAGGCGTACTACAGCGCTTACAACGGCGTGGTACACGTCATCCTGGGGTCGGGTCTGACGATCGTGGGCGCCTGCCTGTGCCTGACCGCGACCAAGCTTCCGTACTTCCAGACGATGGGGATACCGTGCGCCATCGCCTTGGTGGTGACGATGCTGGCAGGCCTGACGCTGGCGCCCGCGTTGCTCTCGGTCGCGTCCAAGTTCGGTTTCTTCGATCCGAAACGTAAAGTGTCGGAACGGGGTTGGCGCAGAATTGGTACCGCCGTGACGAGATGGCCGATACCCATCATTGTCGTGACGTCTTTTATCGCGGTGATCGGTTTCATCAGCCTGGCGACCTATGTCCCGACTTACAACGACAAGAAGTTCACCCCGCCGGACATTGCGGCCAACGTCGCGCAGACAGCGGCCGAGCGGCATTTCACCCCGGCGCGCATGAATCCGGAATTGCTCATGGTCGAAGCCGACCATGATCTGCGCGATCCGGCGGACATGCTGATCATCGACAGAATCGCCAAGAGCGTCTTCCATGAACGCGGCATCGGACGGGTGCAAACCATCACCCGGCCACTGGGCGCGCCGATCGAGCACAGTTCGATCCCGTTCGTGATTGCCATGAACAGTTCCAGCACCTTGCAAACCGCGAAATTCATGAACGACAGCATGGCGTCGATGCTCGAGCAGGCCGACGAGATGGGCAGAACGATCAGCGTCATGCAGCACATGTATGGCGTGATGAAGGAGATGACCGAAACCACTCACGAGATGACCCGCGACATGCACGTCTTGCAAACTGATATCGAGGGAGTGCGGGAGCATATCGCCGATTTCGAAGATACCTGGCGCCCGTTTCGCTCCTTTTTCTACTGGGAGAAGCATTGCTTCGACATCCCGGTGTGCTGGTCGCTGCGGTCGATATTCGACACACTCGACGACATCGACGTCATGGCCGACGACATTGGGAAAACAACCAAAGACATCGACATGCTCGATACTTTGATGCCGCAACTGCTCGCCGACTTTCCCAAGACCATCGAGTCGATGCAAAGGATGCGCGACTACATGCTGTCCACCCACAGCTCCATGGCGGGCATCCAGCGGCATATGCAAGAGAACGCCGAAGGCTCGACGATGATGGGGAACTACTTCGACGAAGCCAAGAACGACGACAGCTTCTATCTGCCGCCGGAAGTCTTCCAAAACCCCGACTTCGAACGCGGACTGAAAATGTTTGTCTCGCCCGACGGTAAGGCGGTCCGATTCATCATCACCCACCAGGGCGACCCCGCCTCGGTGGACGGCATCCGCCACGTCCAGGGCGTCAAGCAGGCGGTTGCCGACGCGATCAAGGGAACTCCCCTGGAGTCCGCGAAGGTGTCGCTGGCCGGTACCGCCTCGATGTACAGCGACATGCAGGACGGCGTGAAGATCGACCTGATGATCGCCGGCATAGCGACGCTGATCCTGATCTTTTCGATCATGCTGCTGATCACCCGGAGCCTGGTCGCATCCCTGGTGATCGTCGGTACGGTGCTCGCGTCGCTGGGCACCGCATGCGGTCTTTCCGTGCTGCTCTGGCAGGACATCCTGGGGGTGGGCTTGCAATGGATCGTGCTACCGCTGACGGTCATCATCCTGCTGGCCGTCGGGTCCGACTACAACCTGCTGCTGGTTTCCCGGCTGAAAGAAGAAATCCCGGCCGGCCTCAACACTGGCATCATCCGGGGGATGGGCGCCTCTGGCCGCGTGGTCACCGCGGCCGGCCTGATGTTCGCGGCGACCATGGCATCGATGGTCGTCAGCGACCTGGTAGTGATCGGGCAGTTCGGCACCGCGATCGGGATGGGTCTTCTCGTCGACACGTTTATCGTGCGGGCCTTCATGACACCCGCGATTGCCGCCGCACTGGGCCGCTGGTTCTGGTGGCCGCTGGACACCTTCGGCACGAGGAAGAAGGCCGAAAAGCCAGCGACTGATACCGCACCCATCCCAGAACTGACGAAGGTGTGACAAGGGTTTCAGGCAGGAATCGCGCATATGAGTGAGATGGAATCGAAGCTTCGCCAACGCACAGTTGGCCGGCTGGACCGATCCCGGGATCCCGCGATCCTCAACGCCGCTCTTGCCGCACTGACCGAGAACGGCTACGACGCCACGAACATGGACGACATCGCCGCACGCGCCGGCGTCGGCAAGGCCGCGATTTACCGGCGGTGGTCATCGAAAGCGGCGTTGATCACCGACGTTCTCGTCCATTGGCGGCCGGATCTGAGTACCGATGACGCGCCCGACACCGGGAGTCTGGCCGGCGACGTCGAGGCCCTGATCGACCGTGCGGTGCACTACGACAACGGGTTGATCACCAACAACTTAGTACTGCGCGTCGCCCTGGAAGCCACTCGCGACCCAGAGCTCGCCACGACTCTCGACGATCTGATGCTGCTCAGGGGCGGACGTCAGATAACTATTATCTTGGACCGCGCCCTGGCCCGGGGTGAGATCGCCGCCGACCGCGACTGGTCCCTGGTCGCGAACGTCCTCACCGCTATGAGCCTGCTACGGGTTCTCAACGGACAAACCGTCGACGCGAAATTCCTGCGGCAAGTCACCGAAACACTCGTTCTCCCCGCACTGTCCAGCTAGCACGTCTTTGCGGCAGCGAGTTCTATCTTGGCGGAAATCCGCCGGTGGCCACCGGCCCCCAGCGGCCGGGCGTGACGCGAATCAGACACTTGCCTTGATCCACCATGGCGCGGCGGTAGTCTGCCCAATCCGGGTGCTCTCCGGAGATCACCCGGAAGTAGTCGACGAGCAGTTCCACCGCTTCCGGCAAGTCGATCACCTCGGCCTCCCCATCGACTTGCACGTAGGCGCCGTTGAAATCATCGGAGAGAATGACCACGCTCGCCGACGGGTTGCGGCGGATATTCACACATTTCGCGCGTTGGGGGTAGGTCGCGATCACTATGCGGCCCTGCTCGTCCACACCACCGGTCACCGGCGAACTGTGCAACGATCCGTCGGAACGGAAAGTACTCAGCAGCATCTTGTGTCTGGGCCGGATGAAGTCGAGCAGTTCGGGAAGACCGACCACGTCCGCGGTCGCTACTTTGGGAGCCATGAAATCCATGCTAGCGATCCGCGGAACGGACCTACGGTGTGGTTGAACACGTTGCAGCACAACGCATTCTTTTATTCGGCGCGATGTCGACTAGATCGGCGCGACGATGTCCGATGTCAGGAACTCAATCGGCGACTGAGAGTGCGCCGATGAGCGTTCAATGAATACCCAAGCGCCCGTCGTATTCGCGGAAATCGCGTCTTGCAGCGTCAGCGTGCCCGATCCGGCGCCGTCGGTATCGATACCGCCGGCAGTAACCCCGGAATCTCCGACCACGCAGCCCGCAGAAGGCCTGGGCGACTGGATCAGTCTGACGTTGTAGTGGGTTTGCGGCTCGGCGGCAATCAATTGCACCTGCGCGACGACCTTGTTGGATCCCGCCTTGCTAATGACGGCCTGGCCGCTGCCCTTGCCATTTGTCGGCACATTTAACGCCCAGGTGAAATCGCAGGCCCGAAATTTTGGACTCAACGGCACCAGAGTGCCCGCGGAACTGGCATCGGCCGCGGCAACACCCGTCCCGCCCCAGAATGCTGCCGGCGCAAGCACATTGGCGCCAACTAACAACAGCGCGGTGATTCTTCGCATTTATTTCCTGACGTATCATTTCAGCACAAATGGTGTTGAGAACCTACCAAAGTAGGGAACGAACTCGGCTATAAATGAGCAGACAGTTAGACAAATCACATAATAAGTAATTGTGCAGCCCAGCTCACATGCGCTGGTCAGGTTAGCGGCTCTTCATGATCGGGGGTGTAGTCGGGGTCTGAATCCGCCGGTTTCCAGGAGGGATCTGGCGATGTAGTTGGTGAGGTTTCGAAAGCCCAGGGCGGAGCCGCGGAGGTGTTCGAGGCGTCCGTTGATCGCTTCGGTTGGGCCGTTGGAGGTGCCGGGGCGGTCGAAGTAGGCCAGGACGTCGGCGGCGCGTTTCTTCAGCGTCCGCCCGAGGGTGATCAGTTCCTGCAGCGGTTTGGGGATGCCGGCGCTGAGGGTGGTGATCAGGGCGGTCATCATCGTGGCGCCCTTGGCGCGGTCGGGTTGGCGGTAGGCGGCCACGGTGCGTTGATAGATCATCCAGGTGGCCTCGACCTCGACATGGGCATCGACGGCGAACAGGGCGGCAAGCCGGGCTTTCTGTTTGTCGGTGAGCAGGTCGGCACCGGTATGCAGGGTGCGCCGGGCACGGTAGAGCGGGTCGGTGCTGCGGCCGCGGTGCCCGCAGGTGGCCAGCTGCACGCGGCGTCGGCATTCGTCGAGGGCGTTGCCGGCCAGCCGGACCACGTGGAAGGGGTCCATCACCGTGGCGGCGTCGGGCAGTTCCTCGGTGGCCGCAGTCTTGAATCCGGAGAAACCGTCCATGGCAACGACTTCCACACCGTCACGCCAGTCTTTGGGCCGGTTGGCCAACCACTGTTGGAAGGCGTGTTTGGAACGTCCTTCGATCATGTCGAGCAACCGCGCCGGTCCGGACTTGTCGCGCACCGGGGTCAAGTCGATGATGACGGTGACGTATTTGTCGCCGCGGCGAGTGTGGCGCCAGACGTGTTCGTCCACGCCGATGACCGCCACGCCGTCGAATCGTGCCGGGTCGGCGATGAGCAGCCGCTTGCCTTCGGCGAGCACCGCATTGTTGGCGGTGTTCCACGACACTGCCAGTCCTTCGGCGACTCGGGCCACGCTCAGGTGTTGGCACACAATGGCTTCCAGCGCCCACTGCAGAGCGCGTCGCGAGAGCTTGGCTCGTGGTTCGGCGGCCTTGCTGGCGTCTTGACGCCACACATGAGAGCATCCTGCGCATCGGTAGCGGCGGATGGTGACCAGCAAGGTCGTGGGCCGCCACCCCACGGCTCATGGGCCAACGTACGGGTCACGCTGTCGCGCGGAACGCCTTCTTCACCGCAGCGCCGGCACCATCGATCCTCCTCGGCGATCCGGCACGCCAGCACAGCACGATCAGCATCGAGGCGCTGACCGGTCACCTCCAGCCTGAGTTCATCAAGGCGGCAGAAAGTCGTCACGTCAGCGCAGGCAAAGCCCGCCCGACCGGTAGCGTCAGGCACGTCGAGGTCTTCCTGATGGACGGCGTAGGAACCTCCATCATCAGAAGACCTCGACCCCTACACCGGCACCGACGCGCCGACCACCCCTACACCCTCATCTGCGAAGAGCCAGGTTAGCCTTTCCTCTGCGGCACTAATCTTCGGACACAAGGCCTTTCACCTGCTGGTAATAGATGACCTTGCCGCCGCCGGCCCAATTCCCTTCGGGAATGTCGTGAATCAGCGTCCAGACATGAAATGCCCTTGAGCCGACGGGCTCGATTCCCGCGGCAGCGCACACCGCGGCATGCACGTCGGCCGCGAGTTGTTCCTTGTGGTCCTTGTCCACTGCGTCCGCGAACACCGTCAGGTCGACCCTGAACCGCGGGTCGCCCGGTCCGCGGCCGCCGACCGAGACCTCGGCCGGCTCCATCGCATGCAGGTACACCAGTGTGTTGTCACGCAAATACGGTGTGTCAGGGGCGCGTTCGGCGCGCAGCAGCGCGGTGACCAACTCGTCGGTGAGCCGGCTCAGTGCCTGTTCGTCGATGGAGCCGCGCACGAATGTCAGGTCGATCATCGGCATGCAATCCGCCTCCTTGCTCACAGCTTTCGCAGGCCTCGCACGACCTTGACGTATGGTGCGGTCGCTGACGCGCTTTGGCGCAAACTCGGTTGAATCGCACCGGCATTGCCCACGACGAGGTAGCGCAGGCCGTGGTCGCGGAACTCCGCGATCTGTTCGATGACCTCATCGGGAGTTCCGACCGCGAACAACTCCTGGACGAGCGATCGCGGAACCTTCGCCGCATAGGACAACGCGGTCTGCTCGTCGATCAGCTGCGGAATCAAGTCCTGCACTCCGGTGAAGTCCGCTCCCATTGGGTGTTGCACGCCGTGGCGTGCCCAGTCTTTGGCGGGGGAGTTGAGGGTGAACACCTTGGCGATGTCGGAATCGACGACTTCATCGATTTCGTCGCGGGACCGGCCGGTCACGATGAATCGGATGAGCGCAGGCGTGATCGCCATCGGGTCACGTCCGGCATCCGACGCCGCGGCACGCACGATCTGGAGTTGCTCACCGTATTCGGTTGCACGTGTCGTTCCCGGGAACCAGCCATCGGCGTACTTGCCGGTGGCACGCATCATGCGGGGCCCGTGTGCGGCGATCCAGATCTCGGGCCACTTGCCTTTGTACGGGGGGGGGGGGGGGGGGGGGGCGAAAGTCGCGTTGTGCAAAGGGAAGAACGGTGAGTCGCGGCTGACCAGCTCGCCGTTGGAGTTCCACAGCGCACGGATGGTGGCCACCGCCTCCTCGGAGCGGCCCACCGGCTTGGACCAGTCGATACCGTAGAGCGCATTGCTTTCCCGCTCGCCCGTTCCGATGCCGAGCACCGCACGCCCCTTGGTCAGCAGGTGCAGCGAGGCCACGGCCTGTGCGGTGACGGCGGGATTACGCCTACCGGCATCGGTGACGGCGACCCCTAGGCGCATGCGGCCGAGCCGATTGCGTCCCGCCAGGTAGCCCAGCATGGTCCACGGCACCAGGTGAGCATCCATTTTGGGGATCAACCGGGCCGCGCCTACGTGCTTGGGAGTCCACATCGACGGCGGCAGCACCGAGTTGAGGTGGTCGGCCACCCAGAACGAGTCGGCGCCACAGGCCAACCCGGTCAGGTAGTCGGCGTGAATCAACGGCTTTGGGCCGAAACGCGAATTGATCGTGTTGTGCATGACACCCACGCCGAGACCGGCCATTGACTTCACTCCTTTGCGCCGCCGGCCACAGACTAGCCGATCGGCTACTCGGGACGATAGGTGATCGGCCGTGGTTCATCAATGGCTCCCGACGGCGTACTTTCCCATGGGGCTTACCGGGTTAATCGACAAAGACCCGCGACAATGACTGGATGCGTCGTGTGCGCCCGGTCCTTTCGCTAGCGGTAGCCGTCGGCCTGGTTGCGGTCTCCGAACCCGCCGCCACGCAGGCAAGTCCCGACGTGCCGCCCGTCAGCGATGCGGCCCGCGTGGCCGGATTCGTCGACGTTCGCAACGTCGTGCCCGACGCCATCATCGACCTGCGCTACGCGACGACGAACAACTTCACCGGCACGCAGTTGTATCCCGCCGACGCTCGATGCCTTGTGCACCAATCCATGTCTGGGGGCCTCGCGAATGCCGCGGCAGCGCTGCGTCCGCAGGGGCACCTCTTGGTGTTCTGGGATTGCTACCGGCCGCACGATGTTCAAGTCAGGATGTTCAATGTGGTCCCCAACCCGGCATGGGTGGCACGCCCGGGCCCCTATGCGCACAGCCATGAGTCGGGGCGGTCGGTCGACGTCACATTCACCAGCGCCCAGCAGCAGTGCCCGCCCGAACATCACGCAGACGGGATTTGCCTGGCCGACATGGGCACCGACTTCGACGATTTCTCGCCGCGCGCAACGGCATTCGCAACTCAAGGGGTCAGTGCCGACGCTCAGGCGAATCGGGCCCGGTTGCGGGACGCGATGAAATACGGCGGACTGAGCCCCTACTCCGGTGAGTGGTGGCACTTCGACGGTCAAGGAGCCGGCGTCGACCGTCCGATTCTCAACGTCCCCGTCGATTAGGTATCTCATATAATGAGACACTAGTTTCATAATATGACTCAATCTCGGTACGCTTTGCATCATGAGCGACGACGGCCGGGCCAGCTACACGCACGGACATCACGAGTCGGTGCTGCGCAGTCATCAGCGGCGCACCGCGGAGGACTCCGCGGGCTATCTGCTGCCGTACCTCAAGCCGGGGCTGTCGCTGCTTGACGTGGGGTGTGGCCCCGGGACGATCACCGCGGACCTCGCCACCAGGGTCGCGCCCGGATCGATAACGGCCATCGATCAATTCGCTGATGTCCTTAATGCGGCCCGCACGGAGGCTGAGCAGCGCAATCTGTCCAATGTCTCGTTCGCGACCGCCGATGTGGATCGGCTCGACCTACCCGACGACAGATTCGATGTCGTGCACGCACACCAGGTGTTGCAGCACGTCACCGATCCGGTGCAGGCACTGCGCGAGATGCGCAGGGTGTGTATGCCAGGCGGAATTGTGGCGGCTCGCGATGCCGACTACGCGGGGTTCGTCTGGTTCCCACGGCTCGCGGCACTGGACTTTTGGCGCGACATCTACCAGCAGGCGGCCCGCGCTAACGGCGGTGAACCCGATGCCGGGCGGCAACTGTTGTCATGGGCCCTCGAGGCGGGATTCGACGACGTCACACCCACGGGGAGCCTCTGGTGCTACGCGACGCCCGAGACCCGCGAATGGTGGGGCGGAATGTGGGCCGAGCGAATCCTGCATTCCGGCATAGCCCGCGATATTTTGCGGTTCGGCCTGGCCACTACCGGGCAGCTCGAGGAGATCTCCGCGGCGTGGCGGACCTGGGCGGCGGCGCCGGACGGTTGGCTGGCGATCCCTCACGGCGAGATCATCTGCCGGGCATAGAAGTTCACGCGCCAGATCCGGAGCAGGTGTGGCGCCGGCTTTCAGTCCAGGAATAGGTCCGGAATGGGCCGCTCTCCGCCGCCGTATCGGGACAGGTCCGTTACTCCGATGGATTGCAGAACCTCGGCGTCGATGTGGCAGTTGCCGGTGGCTTCCCGGGCGGGCCGAGAGATGATTGCAACCGCGGCGTCGGCCATGATCTCAGGGCTGCGCGACGACTCGGCCAACCGGTTACCGTCAGCCATATTCGCTACCGCCGCGGTCGCGATATACGTCTGCGGCCAAAGGCAATCGCGCCGATGCCAGCGTCGGCGAATTCAGCGGCCCAGCCCAGTGATAGCAACGTCATCCCGTACTTGGACAGCGTGTAGGACGGGTGCGCGCCCAGCCACCGCGGATTCATGTTCATCGGCGGCGAGATGGTGAGCACGTGCGCGTTGGCCGACTTCTGCAAGTGGGGCACGCACGCCTTCGTCAGTAGGAACGCGCCGCGCAGGTTGACCTCCTGCATCAGGTCGAACTTCTTGGCCGACAGCTCGGCGGTCGGATCCACCGCGATGGCACTGGCGTTGTTGACACAGACGTCGATGCCGCCGAACCGCTGCACCGCCGCCTCGACCACCCGCTGCGCATCCTCTTCGCGACGCACATCGCCGACTACCGCCAGCGCGGTGTGCACCGTTCCGGGCAGGCGGGGATGGGGGGTGTCGGTCTTGGCCAGGAGCACCACGTCGGCGCCCTGCTTGGCTGCCGCGATTCCGATCGCGAGTCCGATGCCCCGGCTGCCGCCAGAGATCACGGCGGTACGATTGGCGAGCAGATTGTTAGCCATTTGTCTCCTTTGGCCTGGTCAAGCATGCGGTATTGGCATTCTCTTTTTTTGCAAGTACGTTATTCATCGATGGATAATACGGCCCAAACTCCGTCCGGCATCCCGCTGCAGCCCGTATACGGCCCAGCGGACAGAAGCGCCGAGCCGCCGGCGCCCGGGGAGTTTCCCTTCACCCGCGGAAACTTCGCGTCCGGCTACCGGGGCAAGTTGTGGACTTTCCGGCAGTACTCCGGCTTCGGCACCGCCGAGGAATCCAACCGCCGCTACCGATACCTGCTGGACCAGGGCGGGACCGGGCTGTCGGTGGCACTCGACCTGCCCACCCAGTGCGGATACGACTCCGATGATCCCGAATTCGGCGAAGAGGTCGGCCGGGTCGGCGTCGCGATCGACACCATGGCCGACGCCGAGATCCTGTTCGACGGCATCCCGCTGGACAAGACCAGCACCAGTTTCACGATCAACGGCACGGCCGCGATCCTGCTGGCGTTCTACGTCGCCGCCGCCGAGCGCAAGGGCGTGCCCCGGGAGAAGCTCACCGGCACCATCCAGAACGACATCCTCAAGGAGTACGCGTCACGCGGCACCTGGATCTGGCCGCCGGATCCGTCACTGCGGTTGATCGCCGACACCATCGAGTTCTGCGCGGCCGAGGTTCCGAAGTTCAACGCTATTTCGGTGGCCGGTGCGCACTTCCGTGACGCCGGGGCCAACGCGGTGCAAGAGATGGCCTTTACCCTGGCCGATGGGGTGACCTACTGCGACACCGTGGTGGAACGCGGCCGCATGACGATCGACCAGTTCGCCCCGCAGATCTCGTTCTTCTTCTACACGCACGGAGACTTTTTCGAGGAGATCGCGAAATACCGTGCGGGGCGCCGCCGTTGGGCGACCATCGTGAAGGAGCGCTACGGCGCGACGACGGCCAAGGCGGCGATGTTCCGGTTCGGCTGCGTCTGTGGCGGGGCTTCGCTGTACGCGCCGCAGGCCCACAACAACATCGTCCGGGTGGCCTACGAGGCGATGGCTGCGGTATTGGGCGGTGTCCAGTCGATGTTCACGGCGGCCTGGGACGAACCTTTCGCCCTGCCCACCGAGGAAACCACCACACTGGCGCTGCGCACCCAGCAGATCCTTGCGCACGAAACGGGAGTCGCCAGCGTCGCGGACCCGCTGGGCGGCTCCTACTTCGTCGAGGCACTGACCGATGCCTCCGAGGCTCGCATCATCGAGATCATGTCCGACCTCGAACGGCATGGCGGAATGGTCCACGCGATCGAGGACGGTTACCTACAGGGCCTGATCGCCGACGAGGCATTCAAGATCCACCAGCAGGTCGAAGCGGGCACCCGGCCGGTCGTCGGGGTCAACCGATTCGTGACCGAGGATCCGCAACACGATGTCGTCACCTATGAGCTCGACGCCGAAGGTCGCGACCTGCAGCTGAAACGGCTCTCCCAGGTGAAGAGCGAAAGGGATTCGGCCACCGTCGAATCCAGTCTTGCGGCACTCTCGCGCGCCGCCGAGGGAACCGACAATCTGATGCACAAGTTGATCGACTGTGCCAACGCGTATTGCACGGTCGGGGAGATGGTCTCCACACTCAAAGCGGTGTGGGGCGAATTCCAGCAGCCGGTGGTGTTCTAGATGGCGGTAAGAGTTCTGGTCGCCAAACCCGGCCTCGACGGACACGACCGCGGCGCCAAGATCGTTGCGCGCACGCTGCGTGACGCGGGTTTCGAGGTCATCTACACCGGCATCCGCCAGCGCATCGAAGACATCGCCTCGATCGCGGTCCAGGAAGACGTCGCAGTCGTGGGCCTGAGCATCCTGTCCGGCGCGCACCTGGCGCTCACCGCGCGGACCGTCGACGCGTTGCGCGCCGCCGACGCCGCGGACATCGCCGTCGTCGTCGGTGGAACCATCCCGCACGCCGACGTCCCCAAACTTCTCTCCGCCGGTGCCGCCGCGGTCTTTCCTACCGGAACACCGCTCGACACACTGGTGCGCGAAATTCGCACCCTGACCGGCACCCCCCAACCCGCCCCAGAGGAAACAGAGGAATCGTGCGCGTCGGAGTAATGATCGGCGCCGAACGTGGCGATATGGCCCGCAAGGTGGACAAGCTGGCCTCCGATATCGAGTGGGCCGAATCCGCGGGTCTGGACACCGCGTGGATGCCGCAGGTGCCCAACGACTTCGACTGCCTGACCATGGTGTCGCTGATGGCCGCGCACAGTTCGCGTATCGAGCTGGGCACTGCGGTGGTGCCGCTGCAGGCGCAGCATCCGATTGCCCTTGCCCGCCAAGCGCTCTCGACACATGCGGTGGCCGGCGGACGACTGGCCCTGGGCGTCGGACCGTCGCACCACTGGATAATCCGGGACATGCTTGGCTTGCCGTATGAGAAGCCGGCCGCCTACACCCGCGATTACCTGCAGGTGCTCAACGCCGCGACTGCCGGGCTCGGACCGGTTGACGTCGAGAATGATTCGTTCACGGTGCACAATCCGCTGGCGATCGGGTCCGACACCTCGATGCCGGTGCTGGTCGCCGCCCTTGGGCCGGTGATGCTGCAGATTGCCGGTGAACTCGCCGACGGCACCGTGTTGTGGATGGCCGACGAGCGTGCGATCGGTGATCACATCGCGCCGAAGATCAGCAAGGCCGCAGCGGATGCCGGTCGGCCCGCGCCGCGGATCGTCGCGGGTATCCCGGTATGCCTCTGTGTGCCTTCACAAGTCGACGAGGCCAAGGAGCGGGCCAACCGCATCCTGGGCGAGGCCGAGGTGTCACCCAACTACCAGCGCCTGCTCGACCGTGGCGACGCCCGCGATGTCGGTGACCTATGTGCAGCCGGCGACTCCGAACAAATTCTGTCGCGATTCCGTTCTTTCGCCGACGCCGGCGTGACCGACTTGTCGGTGCGGCTGCTGCCGATCGGCGACAACCGGGATGAGCTGGTCGCCTCCAAGCGCCGCACCCGCGAAATGATCGCCTCACTCGCAGCGGAGTTGCGGTGACACCGGGAGACCCCGGACCTCTGGCGGGAATACGCATCCTCGAAGTCGGGACCATGCTGGCCGGCCCGTATGCCACCATGCTGCTCGCGGACCTCGGGGCCGAGGTCACCAAGATCGAGCCCCGCGGCGGTGAAATCTCGCGCGGTGTCGGCCCCACTTATTTCGCTAGCCTCAATCGGAACAAGTCCAGCATCTGTCTGGACCTGAATTCCGATGCGGGACAGCAACGCTTGGGCGAACTGGTGGCGGAGTCCCACGCACTTCTGGTGAACCTGAAACCATCGGCGATCCGTCGGCTGGGGCTCACCTATGCCGAGTTGCGACGGCACAACGAGCGGATCGTCGGCGTGGCGATCACCGGCTTCGGGCTGCACGGCGGTGACGATCCGGCCTTTGACTACGTGGTCCAGGCGGGTTTCGGTATCGCCGCACTGACCGGCGACCCGGACAGCCCGCCGACGCTGCCCGGTTACTCGTCAGCCGACAACTCCACCGGAATGTGTGCGGCATTGGGTCTTTTGGCCAAGATCATCTCCGGCACCGGCGGACAAGTCGATGTGTCGCTGCGCGACGTCATGCTGTCGCAGCTGAACTATCACGCGTCGGCCTACCTCAACAACGGCATCGAGCCGCAGCGCCGGCCCAACGGCGCTCACTCGTATTACGTTCCCGCCCAGCTATTTCCGACTGCCGACGGCTATTTGGCGCTGTTCATCACCCATGACGGGTTCTGGGAATCCTTTGCCACCGAGGCG
This sequence comes from uncultured Actinomycetota bacterium, assembly GCA_963712615.1. Classification (GTDB taxonomy): domain Bacteria; phylum Actinomycetota; class Actinomycetes; order Mycobacteriales; family Mycobacteriaceae; genus Mycobacterium. Next base: position 2,821,408 of record CAVQIO010000002.1, on the reverse strand, counting down.
GGTATCGGTGGTTTCGACACCATGGCCGAGCGGGTGACCCGGCGCGACGAGGTGCTTGCCGTCGTCACAGCAATGCTGGCGACCGACACCGCCGCCGGTTGGGAACGCCGACTGCGTCCACTGGGAGTGCCCGCCGCGGCGGTGCGGACGCTGCCCGAGGCCCTTAAGGCGACTCCGGAAGTGGTTGTCACAGCGGGTGATTTCCGCCTCGTCGGTAGTCCGATCCACGTTTCCGGCTATCAGCCCGGCTATCGCCCGCCGCCGGACCTGCCCGAGATCTAGTCTCCGCTCGAGCGTGAGGTTAGTTTCACGCTCGACCTCCAACGTGAAACTAACCCCACATTGGGCGACGCTGCCTCGGCCTCAACGATGTGAAGCGAGTTGCTTCTCCTCATAGAGCCGTGCCCACCCGGCACGCGGCCGGATGGACACGTCCACGTCAACCGCTTTGGCGCGCAGGGATTTAACGGTCGCCTGGTCGCGCGGTGTGCGGGCGAACGGATCCCAGCCGAAAAACCGGCAGGCGTTGGCCCAGGTGATCTTGTTGATGTCGGAGTCGTCGGCGCCGGCGGCGTTGAGCTCGGCCAGCACCTGCTCGGGCGCATCCGGCCAGAAGCAGTCCGAGTGCGGGTAGTCGCACTCCCAGGCGATGTTGTCGATGCCGATCTCGTGGCGCAGCTTCAAAGACGTCTTATCGGTGACGTAGCAGGCCAGCGAGTGTTCGCGAAAGACGTCGCTGGGCAGCTTGTCGCCGAAGTCGCGGCGCAGCCACTTCTGGTTGGTGTAGTGGCGGTCGCTGCGGTCCAGGTAGAACGGAATCCAGCCGATGCCGCCTTCGGAGAAGGCGAACTTCAGGTCGGGATAGCTGCGCATCGCGGGCCCCACAGCAGATCCTGTGCGCACATCGCCGAGACCTGAGTCGCCAGAATGATCATGTTGTCGATGGGCGCGTTGGGGGCCATGCTGATCGCGCCAAACCCGGTGCCGAAGTGCAGACACATCACCACGTTCAGTTCGGACAGGGTGCGGAACACCGGGCCCCAGTATTCGCCGTCGTGGTAGCTCGGAAGCCCTTCGAGGTGAGGTAATTCCGGCATCGTCACCGCCCGGCAGCCTTTCGCCGCCACCCGGCGGATCTCGGCGCACATCCCCTCCGGCGTCCACGTCGGCAGGATCGCGATCGGGATGAAGCGATCGGGATATGAGCCGGCCCACTCGTCGATATGCCAGTCGTTGTAGGCCGACACCATGACCAGGGTGACGTCTTCGCGCGTCATGTTGAGGTGACGCGCCGAGAAGCCGGTGAACGTCGGGAAGCACATCGAGGCGAGGATGCCGTTGCGGTCCATGTCCCGGACGCGTTCGTGGACGTCGTAGACCCCGGGGCGCATTTCGGCAAAACCGGCTGGATCGCGGCCCCATTCCTCGGCCGGCCACGACACCACGGCGTTCAGTCCGCTCACGCCCTGCGGCCTGCCCTGGTATATCCACTGGTCGACGCCCTTGTCGTCGACCACGACGATCGGGGCGTCGCCCTTGTACTTGGCGGGCACGTGGCGCAGGAACATGTCCGGCGGCTCGACCACGTGGTCGTCAATGCTCACCAAGACCAGGTCATCGATATCCATGACTTTCCTCTCCCAGGCAGCGGCGCGGCCGAACTCGGCTAGCCGTCGCACTCGGTAGTCGTGGCCAGCAGCCGTGGAATCGGCGCGGGATCCAACAGCAGTGCGTCCGACATCGTCAGCTGGCCGGCGTTGGCGATCATGTTGTCCAGGACGGCCTGCAGGTCATCGCCCTCGATCTCGTAGATGGCGACATAGGGGCCGTCGCCGTTAACCGGGCGCAGCCGCCGAGCCGAAACGAATCCGTCGAGAGCCACGAGTTCACCCAGATGGATTTCGTCGTACCAGGTGTTGTACTCCTGCTCGCGTTCGGGCGAACTGGGTCGACTCTCAACGAGGATGATGCCCTTGGCCATTGTCGTCACCTCTCTGTGACTACTCGTAGCGCACCGTGACTGAATCCGTATCGGGTACGCCCTGGCACGTCAAAATGTAGCCGTCGGCCACCTCGTCGTCGTCCAGGGCGTCGTTAATCCGCATGGTCGCGTGACCGCTCTCGAGGCGTCCCATGCAGGTGCCACAGTTGCCGGCCTCGCAATTGAACGGTGGATCCAGGCCCGCCCGCCGTGCGCTTTCCAGGAGGGTCTCGCCGGGAACCAGGGCCACCGTCGCCTTCTTGCGTTCCAGGTAGATCGTCACGGTGCCGGGTTCGGCACCGTTTGATGTCGGATCTGCCACCCTTGGAATCTCCTCGATGATCGCGGTGACCGCCGCGTGCTGGAACGCTTCGGGTTCCACCAGGGCCGCCCCGCCCGTACTTGCGTTCTTCAGCATAGAGAATATTATTCTCATTAAGCGATAGCATCTTCTCAACTGTGCCGATGTCGGGTCAGCCTGGCCTGAAGGGGAGGGACGGGACGTGACCGAGCCGGCCGCGCTCGTGTGCGATGAACGGCAATTCAGCCTGCCTCAGCTCGATGCGCTGGCCAACAGTCTGGCCGCGGCGCTGGGCAAAAGCGGAGTCACCGCCGGCCAGCGGGTGGCCCTCATGTCCTCCAACCGGCCCGAATTCGTAGCCGTCCTGCTGGGAATCTGGCGGCTGGGCGCGACGGCGGTACTCATCAGCCCCGCGTGGAAACACGACGAGGTCGACCACGCGCTGGCGCTGACCAGCCCCAGCCACGCGGTCGGAGACCATCCGGTGCTGGCCGGTCTGATGCCGATGCTGCATCTGGACGAACCGGTCACCCCCGCGGAGCCGATTTCGATTTCGTGGCCACCGCGTGCCGACGCGGTGCTGGTGTTCAGTTCGGGCACCACCGGGTTACCCAAGGCAGTCCGGCACACCCACGCCGCGTTGGTCGAGGCGGTACGGCACTGGCGCGACGCACTGCAGCTGACGCGACAGGACCGGATTCAGGTCGCCACGCCGCCGTCGCACATCCTGGGTCTGCTCAACATCGTTACCGCGCTGCGCACCGGCGCCTGGGTGCGGCTGCATCCCCGCTTCGACATCGACCGGATGCTGCATCACATCGAAAAGGACCGCATCACAGTCGAAATGGCGGTCGCACCGATAGCTTTGGCCATCGCCGCGCACCCGACGCTGGAGTCATACGACTTGTCGTCGCTGCGCTTCATCATGTGGGGTGCAACGCCGGTCAGCGCCAGCGTCGCCGAGACGGTGACCCGGCGCACCGGCGTCGGGTGGGTTCCGGCCTACGGCACCACGGAACTGCCGGTGATCGCGTGCAATCCGCTCGACGGGGCCCGGCTCGACACGGTCGGGCGCGCGGTGCCGGGGGTAGACCTGCGGGTGGTCTCGCTGACGACCGGTCGGCCGGTCGGCCCGGGAGAGGTCGGTGAGATCCAAGCGCGGTCGACATCGCTGATGGCCGGGTATCTACCGGCCGAGGCGACCGGTGAGGCGATGTGCGACGGCTGGTATCGCACCGGGGACGTGGGCTGGCTCGACACCGACGGTTGGCTGCGGATTACCGACCGCCTCAAAGAGATGATCAAGGTGCGCGGCTTTCAAGTCGCGCCAGCCGAAATCGAGACGGTGCTACACGGTCATCCCGCCGTCAAAGACTGTGCGGTGTTCGGAGTTCCGGACGGGATCAACGGGGAAGCGGTCGTTGCCGCGGTCGCCACGCGCGCTCCCAGTGACACTGAGGCGGTCGCCGCTGACCTCACCGCCCGGGTGGACGAGAAGCTGGCGTCCTACAAACACCTGAGCCGGATCGTGTTCGTGCCGGATATTCCCCGCCTGCCGTCGGGCAAGGTGCTGCGCCGAGTGCTGAAGGAGCGCTATGGATGTACGTCTGACAGCTGAACAGCAACAGTTACGCGACGCCGCTGCGAAGCTGGCCGATGACCTTGGACCGGCTGCGGTTCAGGACCTCGACGACGACAGGCGAATCACGCGTCTGGACAAGAAGATTGAGGCGACGGGCTGGAGATCGCTGCGCTCCGACGGAGCCTCCGGTGTCGAAGTCGCAATTGTCGCTGAGGAATTCGGACGACGACTGGTCGACACACCGTTCCTCGGTCCGGTGCTGGCCGACGACCTGGCACATCGCATCGGAGCCGATGCCGGCGTAGCGGCGACCGTAGCGGTAAATGATCGCGGGATCGACGCGCGAGGCGCCCGGCGCGCGTTGGCGCTGTCCGACAACACGGTGCTGGCCACGGACGTGGGCGCCGTACGCGTCGGCGCCGACTTGACCAGAGCCGAAGCCGAATTGGTGGGGTCGCCCGACACGCTCGGTGAGCTGCCGGACGAAGCGGCGGCACGATGGCAGGCGCTCGCGCTGGTCACCACCTCGGCGGATCTGGTCGGAATTGCCCGGGGCGCCCAGGCCGTCGCCTGCGACTACGCGAAAATCCGCGAGCAGTACGGCAAGCAGATCGGCTCGTATCAAGCCATCGCCCACTTGCTGGCCGAAAGCCTTGCCCTGATCGAAGGTTCGGTCAGCGTGCTGCGGCATGCGGCGTGGGGCGTCGACGAACTCGCTCCGGCGCAGGCCATCCGGGCCGCACAGATCGCGAAGGTCTACTGCGCGCGCGCCACCAGAACGGTTTGCGAGACCGCGGTTCAGGTACACGGCGGCATCGGGAATACCTGGGAGTGCATTGTCCATGTCTATCTGCGCCGCGCCCTGACATCGACGGAGCTGTGGCCTGTCACGTTGAAGGAGATCGATCTTGGACTTTCGTGACTCATCTGAAGAGGCGGCCTTCCGGGAGCGGCTGCGAGATTGGCTTTCGGCGCACGCCAAGGAATTTTCCGGCTCGGGCGACGAATATTGGGCGCGGATGGCCGACTGGCATCGCGCCCTGTACGGGAACGGCTTCTTCGGTCTGTCCTGGCCACGCGATTGGGGCGGGCAGGACCTGGCGCCGGTGTACGACGTCATCGTCGACGAGGAGCTGGTGCGTGCGGGCGCCCCGCCGCGCCCCAGCGTCGGCTATCTGGTGTACGGCATCGGCGCGCACGGCGGCGACGAGCTCCGTAAACGCTTCCTGCCCGGCATCATCAACGGCACCGAACGCTGGTGCCAGGGCTTCAGCGAGCCCGGCGCGGGCTCGGATCTGGCGTCGCTGACCACGACCGCCACCCGGGACGGCGACAACTACGTCGTGCACGGGCACAAGATCTGGACCAGCTACTCCGATGTGGCCGACTGGTGTCTACTACTAGCCCGTACCGATCCCGACGCCAAGCGGCACCGGGGTCTGTCGGCGTTCGTGATCGCGATGAAACAGCCTGGTGTGCAACAGCGTCCGCTGCGCATGATGAACGGGGTAACCAACGAGTTCGGTCAGGTGTCCTTCGATGGCGCCACGGTGCCGGCGGACCGGATGGTCGGCGCCCCCGGTGACGGCTGGGCTGTGGCGATGACCGTCGTCGGACACGAGCGCGAGCCCTCGACGCTCGGTTATGCCGCACGCTACGGCAAGCTTGTCCGAGAGCTGTTGGCGCACTGGGCTGATCGGGAAGGCCCGGTTCCTGAAGAGCTGGCGTGGGCGGCGGTTCAATCAGATATGCTGACCCACCACGTGCGGCGGCGGCTCTCCGAACAGCTGGATGGGGTGTCGCACGGGTCGGAAGGTTCGCTGGACAAATTGCTGATGACCTGGGTCGAACAATCCGTGGGGCACGCCGCATTGGCCGTCACCGGGACCCGCGACGCAGATCTGCTGGGCGCCTACCTTTACAGCCGCGCGCAAAGCGTCATGGGCGGGACATCACAGATACAGAAAAACATCATCGCTTCGCGAATCTTGGGATTGGGAGTCTGACGTGTACGACATGCCTGCTGAAATCGAGGTCAGTGCCGACGGTGCATTGCGGATCATCACGCTGAACCGGCCGGATTCGCTGAACTCGGTCAATGACGACCTGCACTCCGGGCTTGCTCGGATATGGCAGCGGTTGACAGATGACCCCACCGCCCGCGCGGCAGTGATCACCGGTGCCGGCAGGGCTTTTTCGGCCGGCGGCGACTTCGGTTATCTGGAGCAACTTGCGAACGACGCCGACCTGCGGGCCAAGACCATCCGGGACGGACGCGAGATCGTGCTGGGCATGGCGCGGTGCCGAATTCCGGTGGTAGCGGCCGTCAATGGACCCGCCGTCGGTCTGGGCTGCAGCCTGGTCGCGCTGAGCGACATCGTCTACATCGCCGAAGATGCCTACCTGGCGGATCCGCACGTGCAGGTGGGATTGGTGGCCGCCGATGGCGGACCGCTGACCTGGCCGCTACACATCAGCTTGCTGTTGGCCAAGGAGTACGCGCTGACCGGCACGCGGATCAAAGCCCAACGCGCCGTGGACCTAGGGCTGGCCAATCACGTGGCAGCCGACGCCGTCGCGGAGGCAATTGCCTGCGCCAAAAAGATTTTGGAGCTGCCCCAGCAGGCAGTCGAGAGCACCAAGCGGGTGCTCAACATCCATCTGGAGCGTGCGGTGCTCGCCAGCCTCGACTATGCCCTCGCCGCCGAAAGCCAGTCATTCCTGACCGAGGACTTCCGGGCCAACGTCGCCAAGTTCAACGCCGCCAAAAACTGAGCCGCATTTTCGCGGCTCAGTTTTTGGACGGCTGTGACTAGCTACTTCGATCTGAAAAACCGTTAGTGGTCGTGTGATGGCGGGTCGGGTGTCGTGGTCGGGTTGCTCGGGTGTCGGTTTCATGCGGCGAGGGTGCCGATCTTGACTAGGTTGTGGGTGAAGACGCCGTGTCCGCACCAGGTTCGGGCTCCGTTGATGCCGGTGAGTTCGGTGCGGTTCCAGCCGTAGCTTCGTTTGATGTGGTTGATGCGTCCTTCGGATCCGGTTCGCCATTTGATCTTGTCGCGGAAGGCTCGTCGGTGTTCGAACTCACGGCGTGCCGCACTGGGTTTGCTCATGCGGGGGATCGCCACGCTGCGTACGCCAAGGTCGTGTAGGTCGCGTTCCACCGATGGCTGGCCGTAACCGCGGTCGGCGGTGACCGCTCGCGGCGTGCGCCCGGCGCGGGTGGTGATCCGTGCGATCGCCGGGGCCAGCTGAGGCGCGTCGGCCGGGTTACCGACCTCGACGTTGTGATCGAGGATCACGCCGTCGGCGTTGTCGACGATCTGAGCCTTGTAGCCGAACTCGACGGGCTTGCCTAGGCGTCCCTTGCGGATTGGGCGGGCGTCGACGTCGTGCAGGCTCACCACCCGACTCGCCGACTCGGGCATCACCCCGGCCAGGCGGCTACGGGTCTGAGCCACAATGCGTTCCGCGGTTCCCACGACGGACTGTAGGCGGTTGATCGCCCGATGCAGCCGGCCCTTGCGGTGCCCGCTGGCACCGCGGAGTGCGCGCCGGGCGTTGCGGATCACCCCGGTGGCCTCGCGCATGGCTGCTTCGGTGATCCCGGCCAGTTCACCGGTGATCCGCCGTACCGCGGCCTGGGCCGCATCGCGCTGTTGCTCACCGCGCAGCTTCAACTTCGCGGCGATCGAGCGGGCCCGCCGCCCGGCCGAGCGCCGCCGATCCCGTGACGCAGTGCCACTCGCGCCTCCGGCGGCCTTGATCCGCGCCACGCTGCGGGCCATCGAACCGATCGCCTTGGCCAACAGACCCGAATCAGTCGGATAGGCCACCGCTGCGGCAATGACGGTGGTGTCAGCGCGAACCTTGTCAGTACGCAGCAGCTTGGCCGCGGCCGCCTTGGCCAGCAGCGCCTCGTTGAGCCCGGTGACCGCGTCGTCGCCGCAGCGGGTGGTGATCTTCATCAACGTGGTCGGATGCGGCACCCGGGTACCGAACGGGATCCGACAAAACCGCTGCCAGGAAATCGAATCGGACACCTCTCGGCACAACGACTCATAGCCCAGCCGGTAGCGGAACTTCAGAAACATCAACCGCAGATAGGTCTCCACTGGGATCGACGGCCGACCGATCCGGGCATCGAAATGCGCCGCGAACGGACCGAAGAACACCGGATCATCCAGCAGCGCATCCACCCGGCCCAACTCCACGGGCAACACCAACAACTCAGGCGGCAGGATCGAATCCCACAACGTCGGCTGGTCGTTTACAGTTCTGAGCACGATGGCCTCAATCCCTTCTCGCCAAGGGGTTGAGGCCATCTTCTCGCCAAAAACACCTAGGTCAGGGACCGCCACGCCCCGACTTTTTCAGGTCGAAGTAGCTAGCTCTTAGCTGTGGCCTTCTCACGGGCCTCGGCCGTCTTCTCAGCCCCACGCGCGGCCTCGGCCTGTGCCTCTTTCTTGGCCACGTCGCGTTGCGCCTGCGCCTTGTCCTGCTGGGCACGGCCTTCCTTGCGGAGACTTTCGTTGTTGATCAGGATGCCGAGGATTTCCTTGGTCTTCCCGATGGCGTCCTCGACGACGCCCTTGATGCCTCCACGAGTCCATTGTCGCGGTCACTCATATTGAGCCCCCTTCGTAGTTTGCCGGTCCACTGACCCGTACCCGAAGAGCGCGGGACACGGTTTCGAAGAACGCTTTGACGCGCCCGGCGTGGTCGTCGGTGGAGATCGCGCTGTTGGCCGAAAGAATGCTTGCGCCAAGGACTTTGATGTCGTGGTCGTCGCCCTGGTAGTGCTTGGTAATGGCATCGCCGAACCATGCCAGATCGCCGGACGCCGCAGCCGAGTAAGGCTGTTGCTGTTTCAGCGACGCGTCGGCCCTGGCCAGCATCGCCAACCGTCGGACCAGGAAGTCCAGCTGAACGTAGGCGGGTTTCTCACACCACAGGGTGCCGTCGTTGTCGAACACCGCGACCCGTTCTGCGGCGGCCACGAAGCTCGGTCCGTCACTCGTCACGCGCTCGACGAACTCGACGATCGCCGACTTCGCGCGCCCGTCCCGCCACGTGTCGAGCATCTAGTCCTTCGCCAGGAATGCGTGCAGTTTCTCCACCACGTGGTCGATGGTGAAGCTGGCGGGCGGGTGCCGGGGTGGGAACTCTTTGAAGGTCTCCAGAAACTTGGTCGCCATCGCGATCGCATAGAAGATGAAGAAGTCGTGGCGCAGGAACCAGTCGTAGTAGGTATTCGACGTCAGATCGGCGTATTCAAAGGGGTCGGTGCGCAGATTGAACAACTTCGGCACCCGCAGCGGAGTGAAAGGCTCCGCCCAGATTCGCAACGTGCCCTGGCAACGTTGTTCCAAAAACACGATCTTCCAGTTCTCGAAGCGCATCGCGACCAGGTCACCGTCATCGGAGAAGTAGAAGAACCCACGCCGCGGACTGGCCTCGACTTCGCCGGTGAGGTACGGCAGCAGGTTGTACCCGTCGATATGCACCTTGAACGTCTTGTCCTCGCCGTGCAGGCGGATCGTGTGGCCACTCTTGAGCTTGTTGATGATGTCCGGCTCACCGCAGGCGGCGAGCAAGGTGGGCAGCCAATCATGGTGCTGGATAATCTCATTGGACACCACGCCGGCGGGAATCTTGCCGGGCCAGCGAATCAATTCCGGCACCCGGAATGCGCCCTCCCAGTTGGTGTCCTTCGCGCTGCGAAACGGTGTGGTCCCGGCATCGGGCCAGGAGTTGCGGTGTGGCCCGTTATCGGTGGAGTAGATGACGATGGTGTCCTCGGCGATTCCCAGCTCGTCCAGACAGTCGAGCACCTGACCGACATGTCGATCGTGGTCGATCATGGTGTCGTGGTACTCCGGCTGCCATAACCCGGCCTGCCCGCGGCTGGCCGGCTTGGTATGCGTGTAGAGATGCATGTGTGTGGTGTTCATCCACACGAAAAACGGTGTGCCCGCGTCATGCTGACGCGTGATGTAGTCGACCGTCGACGCGGCGATGTCATCGTCGATGGTCTCCATCCGCTTGCGGTCCAGCGGGCCGGTGTCCTCGATCACCTGCCTACCGACGGGCCCAAATTTCGGGTCGTCGGATTCGGTGGACACCTCTTCGATGGCGCGGCAGTTCAGTACTCCACGCGGCAGTGCCAACCCGTACAGCCGGGGAATTGATCTTCGTGCGGGTAGTCGAATTGTTCGGGTTCTTCCTCGGCATTGAGGTGATACAAGTTGCCGAAGAACTCGTCGAACCCGTGCACCGTCGGAAGGTACTTATTAAGGTCGCCGAAGTGGTTCTTGCCGAACTGCCCGGTGGCGTAGCCGAGCGGCTTCAGCAATTCGGCGATGGTGGGATCCTCAGCAGCCCAACCTATATCGAAACCCGGGGCCCCGACCTTGCTCATGCCGGTGCGATACACACTTTGCCCGGCGATGAACGCTGCTCGCCCCGCGGTACAGCTTTGCTCACCGTAGGAGTCGGTGAAGCGTATTCCTTCGTTGGCAATCCGGTCGATATTCGGCGTGCGATAGCCAATCAGGCCGTCGCTGTAACAACTCAGGTTGGTGATCCCGATGTCGTCGCCCCAGATCACCAGGATGTTCGGCTTCTTGTCCGGCATGTCCGTACCTCGTTTCGTGCAGATGACAACCGAATCCGCTCACCGCTGACGTTAGCCATCCGAGCCGCCGGGCGGCAGGGGTTCGGCCGGGCTTTCTAGGTGAACTCCGGGTAGTTCAGCCGTCGTCGTGGTGCCGCAAGAAGTCCCGCATCACGTCGTCGAACCGGTGCGGCTCCTCGATGAAAGGCATGTGCGAACTCGACTCGAACAACTCGAACCGCGAATCTTCAATACGCTGGTGCATCTCCCACATGTGCTCGGGAGCGCATTCGTCGTACCTGCCCGCGACGACGAGGGTCGGCATCGCGATCTCGCTTAGCCGGTCAAACACGTCCCAGCTGCGAATGGTCCCGACGATGTGAAAGTCGCTGGGGCCGAACATCGTTTCGAAGACCTCGGCTCCGATGCGCAGGAACGCGTCCTGGAGTTCGCGCGGCCAGGGCCGAACACGGCAGAGATACGTCTCGTTCCAGGTACGGATGGCGTCCTGGTATTCGGGCGCGTGCGTCGTGCCGGCGGCTTCGTGACGGTCGATGGCGGATTGAGTGGCCGGGTCCAAGTCGCGCTTCAGCCGAGCCACCATGCCCGAAAACAAGGGTATGGACGCGATGCTGTTCGAGATGGTCAGGCTGACCGCGGTCGACGGGACGTCGAGCACGTACTGCTGCGCCAACATTCCGCCCCAAGAATTGCCGAACAGATGGAAGCGTTCCAGGCCGAGCGCTTGGACGACGGCATCCATTTCGGCGACCGAGCGTTCCATCGTCCACAGTTGGGTGTTGGACGGGCATTCGGAGTTTCCGCAACCGAGCTGATCCCAGAAGATGACTTCGCGCTCGTCGGCCAGGCGTTCCAGCGATAGCAGGTAGTTGTGCGGTACGCCGGGTCCGCCGTGAATGGCGACGAGCGGAAGGCCAGGGCCACCGCCGACGCGCTTGAACCAGACATTTCCGCCCGGGACGGCGATCGTTCCCTCCGACTGAGTCATTATGGGTCGCCGCCTCCTACCTTTGAGCAGTGTCCGCGGATGGCACGAAATGGTAGTCCGCGTGCCTTTCGACGAGGCGGGGCCTGCGCTCAGCTTCTTGCAACTGAGACTGTCTAGCTGAGAGAATAGTGTTCTCATGTGCGGGCCGGCACTCTCGAGTCCCGCATTGTGCTGGCTGAACTGGAGTAGACCCGTGCCCGAAGCTGTCATCGTGTCCATCGAGGTCCCGGCGCCATAATGTGTCCATGACGATCGCCGACCTAATTGCCGGTGCGCGCAACGGATCTCCGCGCGCGGCGGGTCGGCTGCTCAGCCTCGTCGAGGGGGAACGGCGCGATGAGGTGCTGGCCAGCATCGGCCCGGCCACTGCCATCGAGGTGGGTGTCGTCGGTATCACCGGACCACCCGGTGCGGGTAAGTCGACCACGGTCGCCGCCCTCGTCGGCGCCTATCGCGAACGTGGCCGCCGGGTAGCCGTGCTGGCCGTGGACCCGTCGTCGCCATTCAGCGGTGGCGCGCTGTTGGGTGACCGAATCCGAATGGCCGCGCATATCAACGACTCTGAGGTGCTGATCCGCTCGGTGGCAAGCCGCGGTCATCTCGGGGGCCTGGCTGCTTCGGTTCCGGCTGCCATCCGGTTGCTCGGTGCGATCGGATACGACATGGTTCTGCTGGAAACCGTGGGGGTGGGGCAGTCGGAGATCGAGATCGCCGCCGTCGCCGACCCCACCATCGTCATCCTCAACCCGGGCGCGGGCGACGCGGTCCAGGCCGCCAAGGCGGGCGTGCTGGAAGTCGCCGACATCGTGGCGGTCAACAAGGCCGATCGGGATGGTGCCGAACAGACCGTCCGGGATCTGCGGGCCGAGACCAAGGCTCCCATCGTGAGCCTCATCGCCGCTCGGGGCGAGGGTATCGCCGAGCTCGTCGCCGCCATCGACGACCATCGCCGCACCGACAGCCGTCAGCGTCGGCTGGCTCGTGCCCGAGCCCAGATTCTTTCGCTGGCACAAAGCCAGCTGCGGTCCCAGCCGGATCTCGACGGGCTGGCGGAGTCAGTGGTCGACGGCCAGGACGGCCCGTATTCGGCCGCGGCGCGACTGCTGTCGCGCGCAGGTCAGCGCAAGGATTGACGACCGCTTCCCCCAATCGGGGGAACGGGAGTTCATCCCTTTTGCGGTCCGATCGGCGGAGGTTTGCCCAGGTGAATCCGCCTAACTTGATTTCTGTATCCACGACGAGTTAGGAGACCGGAGATGACTCGCACACCTGAGATGTCAGCGGCGCGGTTGCGTGAGCAGCTGGAGCTGTACCGCCAAATGTGGGTCTTGCGCCTGCTCGACATGGCAGTGGAGGAGTTGCGGATCGACGGTCTGCTCAACCAACCCGTAAAGGCCGCGTTCGGCCAAGAGGCGGTGGCCATCGGCACCGCCGCGGCACTTCGTCCGGGTGACACCATGACCACCGGCATGATCCATCTGCAGCACGCCCAGCAGATCGGTTGCGCGATGCCGCTGGGCCCGGCCATCGCCGCGCTGATGTGCCCCAGCTTCGGCTCGGACGGCGACGAGGAAGTTCGGTTCGTGGCTTCGGTTCGTGGCTTGTCTTCTCTCTCAAGCGCTTTGCAGCAGTCGCCGTTGCTGGCTGTGGGACACGCCTACGGCAAGCAACTGATCAACGATCGCGAGGTCACGGTCTGCGTCATGGAAGATCGCGACACGAACTCCGCGGACTTCGCCGAGGCCGCGAACATCGCGATGTCCTGGCAGCTTCCGGTGGTGTTCGTCGTCGACAATGTCCGTGACACCAACGCGAGCCAGTACCACGGGATCCCGGTGCTGCCCGTCGACGGTAACGACGCTGAGGCGGTTCGTGACTCGGTCGCCGCCGCCGCGCGACGGGCGGGTGCCGGCGGCGGTCCCGTCCTGGTTCGGGCGGTCACCCAGCGGACCAACGGTGCTTCCTCGGTGGACCCGCTGGTCCTGGCGAGGCAAAAGCTGGTCGGCGCCGGCGCCGGCATCGGCGCCAGCCACCTCTACGAGGTAGAGCGCCGAGCTCGCGGCCTGGTCGCCGAGGCCGAGGCGCACGCAAAGGCCATGTTCCGGGCAGAGGAGCCGGCACCGATTCGGGAGCCGGAAGCGTGGCCGGCGGCTAGTTGAGCAGACCTTGCCGCATTGCCTCGGCGACAGCAGCCGCGCGATCGCTGACCCCGAGCTTCTCGTATAGCCGCTGCACATGCGTTTTGATTGTGGACGGCGCCACGAACAGCTCGGCCGCGATCGCGGGAATGCTTTGACCGCGCGCAATCCCACTGAGCACCTCGCGCTCGCGAGCGCTGAGGACTGGAGCCGTCGGCTCGGCCCGCTGGCGAATCTGTGCGGCAAGGCCCCCGGCGAGCGAGGGCGCGACCACGTCGCGTCCGCTCGCGCAATCGAGCACGGCTTTGACGATCTCGGTACGGGTCGAATCCTTGAGGAGAAAGCCGGCGGCGCCCTGCTGCAACGCTTGATAAACGATCGCCGCCTCGTCGTGAGCCGACAGCAGCAGCACGCGCGTGGGCAAGTCGTTACTTCGCACCGCCGCCGCTACTTGTGCGCCATCCATGCCGAGCATCCGGAAGTCGAGCAACGCCACGTCGGGACGGTGCTCCTTGATCAGTTCCAGCGCCTGGGTACCGTCGTCGGCCTAGAACCAGATTTCCACCAGTAGTGGGCAGAGAGGAACCGTGGCGGAGTTCGAGAGCATCTGGAGCGATTTCCAGGGTGTCGCGTTTGAGCAGGGCTATCTCAACGCCGGGGACGTCAGGACCCGGTACCTGCGCGCCGGCGATCCCGGCAAACCGGTGCTGGTGCTGCTGCACGGATCCGGCGGCCACGCCGAGGCTTACGTCCGCAATCTGGGCGCGCACGCCGAGCATTTCTGGACCTGGTCGATCGACATGCTGGGCCACGGTTACACCGACAAGCCCGGTCACCCGCTGGAAGTCAGCCACTACGTCGAGCATCTGATGGCGGTGCTGCGCACCATCGGTGTGGATCGCGCCTACATCAGCGGTGAATCGCTCGGGGGCTGGGTGGCCGCCCGCACCGCGGTCGACCATCCGGATGTGGTTGAACGACTGGTCCTTAACACCGCCGGTGGCTCCCAAGCCGATCCCGTGGTGATGCAACGGATCATCACGCTGTCCATGGCGGCCGCCGAGGACCCGACCTGGGAAACGGTGCAAGCGCGCATCAAATGGCTGATGGCCGACAAGACCAAGGACTATGACGACCTGGTCGCCAGCCGCCAACGGATATATCGCCAACCGGGATTCGTTTCCGCCGCCATGAGCGACATCATGGCGTTGCAGGACCCCGAGATTCGTGCGCGCAACATCCTCGGACCGAACGAATACGGGTCGATCGTCGCGCCAACCCTGGTGCTGTGGACCAGTGACGACCCACCGCCGATGTGACCGAGGGACGCCGGATGGCGTCGATGATCCCGAACGCGCGTTTCGAAGTGATGCCGGGTTGTGGTCACTGGCCGCAGTACGAGGACGCCAAGACCTTCAACCGCCTGCACCTCGACTTCCTGCTGGGGCGGTGATGGGGAGCGCCGGGCACCAACCGAAAGGCCCAGATGTCGACGTTGTCATCGTCGGCGCGGGCCCGGTCGGCTTGGCACTGGCCAATATCCTTGGCCTGCAGGGTATTCACACGCTGGTCGTCGACGAACGGGACACGCTCATCGATTACCCACGCGGGGTCGGCCTGGACGACGAGGCCCTGCGCACCTTCCAGTCGATTGGTTTGGTCGACCGAGTCCTGCCACATACGGTCCCCAACCAGATCCTGCGTTTCGTTGATGCCAAGCGCCGGGTGCTTGCTGAGATGGCGCCACCCGATGCGCGTTTCGGTTGGCCGAAGCGCAACGGGTTCGTCCAACCGCTGGTCGACGCCGAATTGCTGGTTGGTCTCGACAGATTCGACTGTGTCGAGGTGCGGTGGAGCCGGCCGATGACGGCCTGCGAGGAAACCGCCGATGCGGTGACGGTTGAGCTTGGCGGCGATCCGGACGGCTCCACGGTGCGGGCGCGTTACGTCGTGGGCTGCGACGGCGGCCGGAGCATGACCCGCCGGATGATGGGCGTGTCCTTTGACGGCACGACGTCGTCGACGCGCTGGTTGGTGGTCGACATCGCCAATGATCCGCTGGGCCATCCAAACAGCGAGGTCGGGGCCGACCCCGAACGCCCGTATGCCTCGATTTCGATCGCGCACGGAATTCGCCGCTTCGAGTTCATGATTCATGCCGACGAATCCGACGAGCAGGCGGAGGATCCGGCTTTCCTGAACGCGATGCTTGCCCGCATGGTGCCGAACCCCGACCGGGTCGATGTGATCCGCCGCCGGATCTATACGCACCACTCGCGAATCGCCAGCGCGTTCCGCAGCGGCCGGTTGCTGCTGGCCGGCGACGCCGCGCACTTGATGCCGGTGTGGCAGGGGCAGGGCTACAACAGCGGCATCCGGGATGCGGCCAACCTGGGCTGGAAGCTGGCGGCGGTGGTCAGCGGCCGGGCCGACGACGGACTGCTGAACACCTACGACGTGGAGCGCCGCAAGCACGCCCGGGCCATGATCGACCTCTCCACCATGGTGGGTCGGGTCATCTCGCCGACCAACCGACGTATCGGCACGGCACGCGACCTGTTGGTGCGGTCGGCGTCAATTGTGCCCACGCTCAAGCGATATGTACTTGAGATGCGGTTCAAGCCGATGCCGCGGTACGAGCAAGGGGCCGTGGTGCACTCGGTAC
Source organism: uncultured Actinomycetota bacterium (assembly GCA_963712615.1). Classification (GTDB taxonomy): domain Bacteria; phylum Actinomycetota; class Actinomycetes; order Mycobacteriales; family Mycobacteriaceae; genus Mycobacterium. The sequence continues at coordinate 2,805,116 of CAVQIO010000002.1, read as the reverse complement.
CGCGCAGCGCCGAATCGCCCGTCGGCACCTTGTTCATTCAGCCTCGGGTTGATACCCGGACACAGCAAGATGTTCTGCTGGACGACGTGTTGGGGACTTGGTTCGCCGTGTTGTGCTGGAACAACAACCCGCGCAAGATTCTCGGCGATGAGGCCTTCGCGAAGTGGAAAGCGCTGGGCGCCCGCTTTGTTGCGCTGCGGCCGTTGACTCAGCTGCACTGGACCGGTCACGACGATCCGGATGTCGTTGTCGTGGGCGATCGCACTGGCGGCCTGAAGTCGTGGTTCGACGGGCACCAGGAATCGGTGGTGTTCGTGCGTCCCGATCGGTGCATCGCGGGTGCCTGCATCGCGCAGCTGGCTCCCGAGCTGAGCGCGTCGCTGTTTGATGCTTTAACACTCATCCCGGGAGGGGGTGACGTCGACAGTGGCAATGGCTCTGTGCTGTATGTCCCACAGCCCGCTCCTGAATCTTCCGGGGCCGTCGCGGGACCTGCTTGACGACATCGAAGGCGGCATCGCGCAGGCACGGGAATTCGTCCGCGATTACAATCCCGAACTCGTCGTCATCTTTTCCCCGGATCACTACAACGGGTTCTTCTACAAGGCGATGCCGTCGTTCTGTATCGGTTTGAACGCCAACGGCGTTGGCGACTACGGCACGCATGCCGGTCCGCTCGATGTTCCGACGGACCTGGCCGCACAGTGTGCCGAGGCCGTGCTCGACGCCGACGTTGACGTCGCGGTATCGGCCAGCATGGATGTGGATCACGGCACCGTGCAGCCACTGGAGAAGCTCTTCGGGGACGCCACCTCGCGTCCGGTGATACCGCTTTTCATCAATGCCGTCGCGGCGCCGCTGGGACCGTTGCATCGCTGCCGGGCCCTGGGCGCCGCCGTGGGCACCTTTCTGGCCACCCTGGACAAGCGGGTCCTGGTCATTGGATCCGGCGGACTTTCGCACAGTCCGCCGGTGCCGACACTGGCGAGCGCGCCTGAAGCGGTCCTGGAACGGATCGTGCAGGGCCGGCCGATGACATCCGAGCAGCGCCAAGCCCGGCAGTTGGCCGTCATCGAGGCGGCCAAGGCGTTCGCCGGTGGCGAGAGCGACCTGCAACCCCTCAATCCGGCGTGGGACCACCGCTTCCTGGACATTATCGACGCCGGCCGGCTCGGCGAGTTCGATCACTGGTCGAACGCGTTCGTCCTCTACGAGGGCGGGAGCTCCGCGCACGAAATACGAACGTGGATGGCGGCTTTCGCCGCGCTGGAAACCGCGGGGCCGTATCAGACCGCTCTGCGCTACTACAAGCCGGCCGAAGCGCTGATCGCCGGGTTCGCCATCAGGACGGCGGTGCCGACGTGACGGAAGTGGATATGGACGGCCTGGATCACGTCGTCGACGTGTTGATCGTCGGGTCTGGCGGTGGCGGCATGGCGGCTGCCCTGACCGCGCACGCGTCCGGACTCGACACGTTGGTGGTCGAAAAATCCTCCTATTTCGGAGGTTCCACCGCTTTGTCGGGAGGCGGCATCTGGGTACCCGGAGCGCCCGCGCAGCGCCGGGAGAGCTACTCCCCGGATCCCGAAAGCGTGGTCGAATACCTGCTCAAGATCACCGACGGCTTGGTCAGCGAGGCGCGTATCCGGCAGTACGTCGAGTCGGCACCGAAAATGCTCGAGTTCTTCGAACAACTGTCGGGCTGGTTCGAGTTCGTCTGGAAACCCGGCTACGCGGACTATTACCCGGAATTGCCGGGGGGCTCCGAACTCGGCAGCACGATCAACGTGCCACCCATCGATCTGCGCAAATTGGGCTCCGATGAGCAGATGATGCTCAAGCCGCTCGCGCTTGCCCCCAGAGGAATCTGGCTGGGCCCCAAGGAGCTTCGGACCTTCTACCGGATCAGGCAGTCCTGGGCCGGAAAAGGTGTGCTGCTGAAGCTGATTTGGCGCATGGTCAAGGCGAGAGCGTTCGACGAGCGGATGGCCGCGATCGGGCAGTCGTTGGCCGCGCGGCTGCGACTGGCGATGCGGGAGAGTGGTATTCCGCTGTGGCTGGACGCACCGATGACCGAGTTGCTCACCGACGCAGGCGGATCCGTGATCGGAGCGGTGCTCGAACGTGACGGTGCCACGCAGCGGATCGGTGCCCGCCGGGGAGTCATCCTGGCTTCCGGCGGCTTCGATCACGACCTTGCCTGGCGCAACGAGCAGCTGTCCGTGGTGGTCCAGGACTGGAGCTTCGGCAATCCCGCCGCGGTGGGCGACGGCATCCGCGCCGGCCAAAAGGTCGGCGCCGCAACCGACCTGCTCGACGAGGCCTGGTGGTTCCCGGCCATCCAATGGCCGGATGGCCGAATGCAATTCATGCTCAACGAGCGGATGATGCCCGCGCAGTCCATCGTCAACGGTGAAGGCAAGCGGTTCATCAACGAGGCGGCGCCCTACATGGACTTCGGCCACGCCATGATCGACGGGCAGAAGTCCGGGGTCACTCACATCCCGTGCTGGCTGATCACCGATCACCGATCGTGGAATCGCTATGTCGTCGGCGGCCACCTGCCGATACCGAAAATCCCCGGCGCACCGGTCCCCACCGGCCGTAAGGTGCCGCCGGCCTGGCTGGAGTCCGGTGTGGTCAAAGCGGCGACCAGCTGGGACGACATGGCGACCAAGATCGGCGTCCCGGCAGCCGAACTCCGGGCGACCGCGGCTCATTTCAACGAACTCGCGCTTAAGGGGCACGACGACGATTTCGACCGAGGAGACAGCGTTTACGACAACTACTACGGCGATCCGACGCTGCCCAACCCCAATCTGTATCCGCTGGGCGACCCGCCCTACTACGCGTTCCGAATCGTCCTCGGCGATCTCGGAACCTCGGGTGGTCTGCTGACCGACGAATACGCCCGGGTACTGCGGCCCGACGGCACCATCGTGTCCGGGTTGTATGCGGTCGGTAACACCTCGGCGCCGGTGATGGGCCGCAGCTATGCGGGCGCCGGAGCGACCATCGGTCCCGCCATGACCTTCGGCTTTGTCGCCGCGAAACACCTTGCCAGCCAGGCCTAATCTCTTGAGGAGGTAACAATGAAAATTTCACTGTTCTACGAGTTCGCCCTGCCGCGTCCGTGGGTACCGGATGACGAGCACGTCATGTTGCAAGATTGCCTGAACGAGGTGGAGGCCGCCGATAAGGCGGGGTTCTCCACCGTCTGGCTGACCGAGCATCACTTCCTCGAGGAATACTGTCATTCCACCGCGCCGGAGATATTCCTGGCCGCGGCCAGCCAGCGGACCAAGAACATCCGGCTCGGGTTCGGCATCATGCACCTACCGCCCGCGGTGAATCACCCCGCACGGGTGGCCGAACGCATTGCCACCCTTGACTTGTTGTCCAATGGTCGAGTCGAGTTCGGCACCGGCGAATCCTCCTCCGTCGGTGAACTGGGCGGGTTCAACATCGATCCCGCCGACAAACGCGGGCAGTGGGAAGAGGCCCTCGAGGTCGCGATCCGATGCATGGTCGAGGAACCGTTCTCGGGATTCAAAGGACAGCACGTCGAGATGCCGGCCCGCAACGTGGTGCCCAAGCCGCTGCAGAAGCCGCATCCCCCGGTCTGGGTTGCCTGCACCCGGCCGGCGAGCGTGCAGATGGCTGCCCAAAAAGCGATCGGGGCTTTGAGTTTCGCCTACACCGGTCCCGGACCACTGACCGAGCGGGTCAACGGTTACTACAAGGAGTTCGAGGAGAACGGCGTGCCGATCACGCCGCAGATCAACCCGAACATCCTGGCCATCGGTGGCGACCTGTCGATGATGGTCGCCAAGACCGATGAGCAGGCCCTGCAACGCCTCGGGCAGGGCGGCGGATTCTTTTCGTTCGGCATCATGCACTACTACATGACCGGCGTGCATACCCCCGGGCGGACCGGAGTGTGGAAGCGCTATCTCGAAGAGGTCGAAAAGGATCCGACGCTGGCCTATGGCCCCGGACGTGGCGCGATCGGATCCCCGGCCACCGTGCGCGAATTCCTGCGTGGCTACGAGGAGAGCGGCGTCGACGAGATCATCCTGCTGCTCAATCCGCGCAGTCACGAGGGCACGATTGAGTCCATCGAGCTGATGGGCAAAGAGGTGCTGCCCGAGTTCATCGAGCGCGACAAAAAGGCGGTGGCCGAGAAGGCTAAGCGGCTGGCGCCTGTCATCGAAAAGGTCGAGGCTCGGCGGAAGGAATCCACCGCACCGAAATTCGATGAAAACTACTCCTTCGGCGGCCTGCCCACCGGTCGTGGCGGTAAGTTCACTGCCAGCGAGATCCCCGAGGCCATGGCCGAGATCAACGAGGGCCGTGTCCAGGCGGCGCAGCGCGCCAAGGAGGAGCGCAGCAAGTGATTCCGGAAGCCGGTTAACCCTTGGCAGTAATCGACGGTCTGTGGCGATACGACGGCCGCCGTGCGGTGGTCACCGGTTGCGCGTCGGGCATCGGTGAACATGTAGTGCGTCAACTCACCGAACTGGGGGCCCAGGTCGTCGGACTGGACAAGCGCCGACCGTCCTTCGACGTCAACGAATTCCATGAGGTCGACATCGCCGAGCCGGAGTCGATCAATGCAGCCGTAGCGTCCATCGGCGAGCGGGTCGACGCGCTATTCAACGTCGCCGGCGTCTCGTCCGGGGTTGGCAACCCGTCGCTGGTTGCCACGATCAACTTCCTGGGCCTGCGGCATGTCACCGAGGCCCTGGCGCCGAAGATGGCCGCGGGGTCGTCCATCGTGAGCGTTTCCTCGCTCGCGGCGGCCGCCTATCGGGAACATGTGGAGGCGGTGGCCCCACTACTGAATACCGCGACGATGCACGAGGGTATCGAGTGGTGTCGCGACCATCCCGACGCGCTGGGCAACGGCTACCAACTGTCCAAAGAAGCGATCATCTTCTACACGATGCGAAGCGCCACGCCACTGGGCGCCCGAGGTATTCGGATCAACTGCTCCGGCCCGGGGGTCACCAAGACTCCGATCCTTGATCAGTTACGAACGGCGTACGGGCAGGGCTTCCTCGACGACATTCCCAAGCCCCTGGGTCGTGTCTGTGACCCCGCCGAGCAGGCTGCGGTGTTGCTCTTCTTGAATAGTCGTGCAGCCAGTTACATCACGGGACAGGTTATCTGGGTCGACGGCGGAAACGTGGGTGCCGCGATCGCCCGTGAACTCGAGGAAGGAGCCCCTCCAGATGAGCCGAGCGGACTTGACTGATTTTCGGCGGGCCGCGCGTGAGGTCTCTAATTGGGGACGGTGGGGCGACGACGACGAGCTTGGCACATTGAACTTCATCACCGCGGACAAGGTCGCCCAGGCCGCGAGCCTGATCAGGCACGGCAAGGTGTTTCCGCTCGGCGTCGACTTCGGGGCGTCGGGTCCGCAGGGCGCCTTCGAGTTTCGGCATAACCCGGTGCACATCATGACCGTCGACGGCGGCGATGTGAACACGCCGGCCAAGTACGGACCGACGTGGCCGCGTAACCCGGTGGCCCAGCAGCTGAGTAGCTACATGACGGCCGACAACCCGTTCCGCTTCAACGACGACATGATCATCATGCCGCTGCAGGCGGCCAGCCAGTGGGATGCGCTGTCTCACGTCTACTACGACGATTACCTCTACAACGGCTTCCCGGCGGATTCGGTGACCAGTTTGGGTGCCTACCACTGCGGCATCGACAAGGTTGACGTCAAAGGCATCACGTCCCGCGGTGTCCTGCTGGACTTGGTTCGACATCGGGGGGCCGACGTCTTCCTCGAAGCGGGAAACCCGATCTCCCCGGAAGAACTCGACGACGTGGTCCGCGCGCAGGGCGTGACGATCGGGCGAGCGACATTGTGTTGATCCGGACCGGCTGGTGGACAAGGTTTCTCATGACCGGAAACAAGACCGAAGGCTATTCCGGGCTGGACTGGCGATGTGCCCAGTGGCTGCACGATCACGAGATCGCCGCCGTGGCCGCGGACAACCTTCAGGTCGAAGACCTGGCATCCGGGATCGATGGGGTCACGTTCCCCTTGCATCTGCGCTGCCTGCGCGACATGGGGATGATCTTCGGCGAATACTGGGATCTCACCGCGCTGGCAGCGGACTGCGCCGCCGACGGCGTCTACGAGTTCCAGCTCGTCGCCCGCCCCTGAGGGTGGTCGGTGCGGTCGGCTCCCCGGTCAACCCAATCGCGATCAAGTGATGGACTTTGCCCGCAAGACGATGCTGGTGGACGGCCTGACCACCGGCTACTTAGAGGCCGGCCAAGGCGATCCGGTAGTGCTGCTGCACGGCGGTGAATTCGGCGCCAGCGCCGAACTCGGCTGGGAACGCAACATTTCCGCGCTGGCCGCACACTATCGGGTGCTGGCCCCGGACATGCTGGGATACGGAAATTCGGCGAAGGTCGTCGACTTTGTCGACGGCCGGGGGATGCGGATACGGCACGTGGCCCGCTTCTGCGAGGTCCTCGGCGTCGACTCCGCGCATTTCGCCGGCAACTCCATGGGCGCCATCAATCTGCTCAACGACGCCACGTCGGAGGCGCCGCGGTTGCCGGTCCGGAGCTTGATGATCATCTGCGGCGGCGGAGAGATCCAGCAGAACAAGTACTTTGAGGCGCTGCAGGAGTACGACGCATCTCTGCCGGCGATGCGGGACGTTGTCGAGGCGCTGTTTTACGACGCCGGCTATCCCGCCGACGACGACTATGTGCGGCGACGCTACGAGTCCAGCACCGCGCCCGGGGCATGGGAGGCGATAGCCGCGGCCCGTTTTCGGCGTCCTCGTGCCCAACCCTCGGCGACGCCGTCGAGTACCCGACCCTACGAGCGCATCGGGGTGCCGACGCTCGTCGTCGAGGGCGGAGGCGACAAGCTGCTTCCGCCCGGGTGGGCCGCTGCGATCGCCAAGCAGATCGACGGCGCGCGCTCGGCGGTGGTCAGCAACGCCGGCCACTGTCCGCAAATCGAGCAGCCGTCAACGGTCAACGAATTGCTGCTGGAATTTCTGTCCGAGGCTCAGAAGACGTAGTCCAGCCGGGTCATCATTCCGGCGACTTGGTGGTAGGTGTTGTGGCAATGCAATTGCCACAATCCGGGGTTGTCGGCGATCAGGACGGCGAGGACCTTCTGCTTGGGCAGCACGATCACGGTGTCCTTGCGGGCGCCCAGAGTTCCGTCGGAGTTGATCAGCTGGAATGTGTGCCCGTGCAGGTGGATTGGGTGATACATCATCGTGGTGTTGTCGAACGTGATGGTGGGCCGTTGCCCCTGCTCAACGTGTAGCGGATTGGTTCTGCTGTAGGGCTCGCCGTTGATCGTCCAGTCGTATTGGACCATGTTGCCGCCCAGTACGACCGGAATGTTGAGCCCCGGTTCGGGCCGGCTCAACATGACCGGCGTTGTGGCGGTGAATAGGTCGATGGTGCCCACGCGCTTGGTGAGTTCGGCCGGCTGAAATTGTGGATCGGGCGGGCTGCCCTTTCCGGTGGACAGCAGCGCGCGCGCCAGCGCACCTTTGCCCTCGGCGAGTGCGACCAGTGGGAAGACGCCGTCGGCGGCGGTCACGATGACGTCGTACCGTTCGGCCATCCCGATGAGCAGGGCGTCGACCTGCCGAGGCACGACCGGGAAACCATCGGTGTGGGTGACCGTCATGGTATGGCCGGCCAGCGCGACGCGAAATGCGGTGTCGGAGCCGGTGTTGATGAAACGGATCCGGATCCGCTGGCCCGGTTTCGCGTTGAAGGTGGTGGGAGCCGTGGGAATTCGGCCGTTGATCAGGTAGTACGGATAAGGGATGTCTCCCGCGTCGCCGCCCAGCAGGTCGCTATTGCCGACGCGTCCAGCCGGTGCCGCGGGCGCAGAGGTAGTCGGGCTAGTCGGGGTCGTCGACGTGGTCTCGCTGGTCGAGGTCGTGGATGTCGTCGGGGTTGTCGGGGGTGCGGCGGGCATGTTGGACATGCTGGCCTTGTTCGGGGTCGTGAGTTCCTCATAGAGCTGCTGCGGGCTCTTTCCCACGCCGTCGGCCCAATCATCAAGGACCACAATCCATTCCACGTCGTAATCGCCCTCAGTGGGGTTGTCGATGACGACCGGCAGGTACAGGCCGGTGTCTTCATCCAGCCCGGTGTGCGGATGGGCCCAGTAGGTGCCCGAATTCGGCACCGAGAACTGGTAGGTGAATTCCTGGCCGCCGTTGATGTTCGGAGTCGCGGGTTCCGCGCCATCCATGTTGTTGCGCAGGGCGATACCATGCCAGTGCACCGATGTCGGATGGTCGAGTTTGTTCGAGACCTTGACCACAAGCTCGTCGCCGACGCGGGCCCGGATCAGCGGTCCGGGGATCGTGTCACCGAAGGCCAGTGTCCGCACGACGGGCCCACCCAGGTCGATCTGCGTCAGCTGCGGAGTCAAGTTGACCGTCACGGTGCGCCCGCTGTGCGGCCGCGCCGCCTCCGCGGCAGCGATCGCGTCCGCCATCTTGGTGGCACTGCTCGGTGCCTGGGACTCGGAGTGCCCACAGGCCGCCAGCGTCAGTCCGCCCGCGATGCCGGCCGCCATGAAGCCGCGCCTGGTAAGCCGCGCCCGGTCGAACGGAACCCCACTCGTGGGTAGCACCGGCATTGGTCGCTCCTCGTCGTCGGTCGATTCCTCCTGGGCGAGTTATACCGTGCTCGGGAGCCAGCCGGAACGCAACCGTTGACAACGGATCCTTGACTGATCTCAGTCGGCGCGTGCCGCCGAAGCCATCCAGTCGCTGAAGCTGGTCGGGTAGACGGTCAATTCTTCGCCGTCGACGGGAACAATGCTGCGTTCGTCGAGGACCGCACCGAAATAGCGGGCGTCGGCGTCGGTCACCACCTGGCGTGCATCGCCGGTTGCGGCAAAACGGGTCCGGATGAAGTCGTCCATGCCCTGCTTGTCCGGGCCGGCGATATTGATCACTGAGTTAATCGGATCGCCGGCCGCCGCGCGGGTGACGGCAGTGGCGACATCCGCGGCCGCAATGGGCTGAAATGCCCCGTGCGGCGCGCGAACCGTGTCACCGTCGGCCAGCGAATCGGCAATGCCGTCAACGAATTCGAAGAACTGCGTGGCACGCACGATCGAGTAGGGAAATCCCGATTCCACGATGACTTTCTCCTGGGCGACCTTGGCCCGCATGTAGCCACTTTCGGCCGCCCGGTCGGCTCCCACGATCGAGAGTGCGACGTGGTGCGCCACGCCGGCGGCCCGCTCTGCCTCGAGAAGGTTGCGAGTGGAAGTGGTGAAGAACTCCAGCACTTCGTCGTCGGTCCAGGACGGCGAGTTGGACACGTCCACCACGGTGTGGACACCGGCGACGGCCTGGGCGAGTCCCTCACCGGTGATGGCGTTGACACCTGAGCGGGGCGAGGCCGAGACGGCTTCGTGTCCCAACTCGGTGAGCTGGGTGACCACCTGCGATCCGATCAGCCCGCTGCCGCCGACTACCAAAACCTTCATTCGCACGCCTTTCCAAGTTTCCCGATGAACTGGCTTATTCAGCATGGCCCGCGGGCGGCCTCGCCGGAACCCCCCGAAAATCCGTCTAGGCGAAGCGCCGGGCCGGGCCCTCGTCGGTGCGGGCGACCGAGTAGCAGGCCGCGGTCGAGATGATCGTCGGCACCACAAGGGAGAGCACGAAGACGAACATGACGAACGCGCGGTTGGGCGTGGTCAGCCAGCCGATGGGTAGGCGCGCCAGGCTGACGGCGAGCCATGACGCGGCCACCGCGAGGAACAGGGTTCCCACCGTGGCGACCTTGATCGAGCGCAGCGCCAACTGCGTTGGCTCGGCGGCGTTGGCCAGCGAGCGGTTGAGGTTTTTGGGGCGGATGTAGACCACGACGAAATCAAGCACGATGACCAGCGCGCAGAACGTCACGATCGCCCCCGTCAGCCAGAGCGTGGGCCGGTGGCCGAGCACGAAATGCAGGTAGTCGATGCTCGTTTCGCTCATGATCAACGTCGTCGCCATCGCGGCGCCGAAGGGCAGCCACCCGCCGAGGTCGGCCAGGAAACAGAAGGCGCGGATGTCCGCTGGATCCTGCTTGGGCGCCTTGTTCACCGCGTGACTGGCCAGCATCCAGCCCAACCCGCCGAACAGGCCGGTGGTGCCTGCTGCGAGCATGCCGGTCGCCAGATTGCCCTGGGTCCAGGCGATCGCGCAGATGGCCTGGCGGTCGCCGTTTTCGGGCGGGTGAGTGCCGCTGATGAGGCTGAACAGAAAGCTGTCGAGCATCAGGATCAGCACCGCCGAGGAGAACAACGCCAGGGTGTGCACGCCCTCTCGACTGCTGCGGTCGAACAGCAAGGCGATTGCGGTGATCAGGAATCCGCCGAGCACACCGGCGAGCTGCGACGTCGACGGCGCCGACGCGATCATGCTCCATTGATCGGAGGTGCAGAACGTATCGGGATTCATCGCGGCCGCAATCCGATCATGATCCGCTCGCTCATGCGCCAAACATTAGCTACTTCGACCTGAAAAAGTCGGGGCGTGGCGGTCCCTGACATAGGTGTTTTTGGCGCGAAGATGGCCTCAACCCCTTGGCGAGAAGGGATTGAGGCCATCGTGCTCAGAACTGTAAACGACCAGCCGACGTTGTGGGATTCGATCCTGCCGCCTGAGTTGTTGGTGTTGCCCGTGGAGTTGGGCCGGGTGGATGCGCTGCTGGATGATCCGGTGTTCTTCGGTCCGTTCGCGGCGCATTTCGATGCCCGGATCGGTCGGCCGTCGATCCCAGTGGAGACCTATCTGCGGTTGATGTTTCTGAAGTTCCGCTACCGGCTGGGCTATGAGTCGTTGTGCCGAGAGGTGTCCGATTCGATTTCCTGGCAGCGGTTTTGTCGGATCCCGTTCGGTACCCGGGTGCCGCATCCGACCACGTTGATGAAGATCACCACCCGCTGCGGCGACGACGCGGTCACCGGGCTCAACGAGGCGCTGCTGGCCAAGGCGGCCGCGGCCAAGCTGCTGCGTACTGACAAGGTTCGCGCTGACACCACCGTCATTGCCGCAGCGGTGGCCTATCCGACTGATTCGGGTCTGTTGGCCAAGGCGATCGGTTCGATGGCCCGCAGCGTGGCGCGGATCAAGGCCGCCGGAGGCGCGAGTGGCACTGCGTCACGGGATCGGCGGCGCTCGGCCGGGCGGCGGGCCCGCTCGATCGCCGCGAAGTTGAAGCTGCGCGGTGAGCAACAGCGCGATGCGGCCCAGGCCGCGGTACGGCGGATCACCGGTGAACTGGCCGGGATCACCGAAGCAGCCATGCGCGAGGCCACCGGGGTGATCCGCAACGCCCGGCGCGCACTCCGCGGTGCCAGCGGGCACCGCAAGGGCCGGCTGCATCGGGCGATCAACCGCCTACAGTCCGTCGTGGGAACCGCGGAACGCATTGTGGCTCAGACCCGTAGCCGCCTGGCCGGGGTGATGCCCGAGTCGGCGAGTCGGGTGGTGAGCCTGCACGACGTCGACGCCCGCCCAATCCGCAAGGGACGCCTAGGCAAGCCCGTCGAGTTCGGCTACAAGGCTCAGATCGTCGACAACGCCGACGGCGTGATCCTCGATCACAACGTCGAGGTCGGTAACCCGGCCGACGCGCCTCAGCTGGCCCCGGCGATCGCACGGATCACCACCCGCGCCGGGCGCACGCCGCGAGCGGTCACCGCCGACCGCGGTTACGGCCAGCCATCGGTGGAACGCGACCTACACGACCTTGGCGTACGCAGCGTGGCGATCCCCCGCATGAGCAAACCCAGTGCGGCACGCCGTGAGTTCGAACACCGACGAGCCTTCCGCGACAAGATCAAATGGCGAACCGGATCCGAAGGACGCATCAACCACATCAAACGAAGCTACGGCTGGAACCGCACCGAACTCACCGGCATCAACGGAGCCCGAACCTGGTGCGGACACGGCGTCTTCACCCACAACCTAGTCAAGATCGGCACCCTCGCCGCATGAAACCGACACCCGAGCAACCCGACCACGACACCCGACCCGCCATCACACGACCACTAACGGTTTTTCAGGTCGAAGTAGCTAGCGCCGCCCACGGCGAGGCCAAAACGGTGTTGACCGCGCCGACGCAGTGAGCGCTGCTAAATCAACTGCTTGACTTAAAGAGGCGGGCGCCGATTAACTCGTCGGGTGGTTAACGAATTGGACGGCAAGGTCGCCATCGTCACCGGTGGGGCCTCGGGCATCGGTCGCGGCATCGTGGAGCGGTTTCTGGCCGAGGGCGCGCGTGTCGTCATCGCCGACGTCGAAACCGAACGGGGCGAGGCACTGGCGACCACGCTCGGCGCCGACGCCGTCTTCCGGCAAGCGGACGTCTCCGACCCCGAACAGGTTGGGGCACTGGTAGCCACTACCGTCGAGAAGTTCGGCGGCCTCCACGTGATGGTGAACAACGCCGCAGTTTCCAGCCAGCTGCGGCGATTGCTCGACGACGACCTGGCGGACTTCCATCGAATCATGGGAGTCAACGTTCTGGGTGTGATGGCCGGTACCCGAGATGCCGCCCGGCACATGGCCGAAAGCGGCGGCGGATCGATCATCGATATGACCTCGATCGGCGGGATCCAGGCCGGCGGTGGGGTGATGACCTACCGCGCGTCCAAAGCCGCGGTCATCCAGTTCACCAAGTCCGCGGCAATTGAGCTGGCGCGCTACGAGATTCGGGTCAATGCCATAGCGCCGGGGAGCATCCCCACGCCGATTTTGGGTAAGTCGGCCGCCGGGATGGATCCAGAAGAGCTGGCGCAGTTCGAGGCGCGGATTCGTCAGGGGATGCGCGATGACCGGCCGCTGAAGCGCGAGGGCACGACCGACGATGTCGCGCAGGCGGCGCTGTATTTCGCGGGCGACCACTCGCTCTATGTCACCGGAGCCGTGCTTCCGGTCGATGGCGGGACCTCGGCCGGCAAGGTGGTCCGATCCAAGAAACGCGAAGGCTGACATACGACCGGCTTATTCGTTTAAATCAAGCGCTTGACTTAAAGTCGGCTGCGAGGTTGACTGATCCAATGACCGCGGCAGGCAGAGCCGTTCGCACCGAGCGGGCCAGCTCCACTCAGGAGGCGATCCTGGTGGCGGCCGAACGGCTGTATGCCGAGCACGGCATGTTCGCGGTGTCGAACAGGCAGGTCAGCGAGGCCGCCGGGCAGAGCAACAATGCCGCGGTGGGCTATCACTTCGGCACCAAGGCCGACCTGGTGGGTGCCATCGAGGAGAAGCACCGCGGACCCGTCGAGGAGCTGCGCGATCAGCTGGTGGCCGAGCTACTGGCCTGCGGCGGCTCTGGCGAAATGCGGGACTGGGTGGCCTGCTTGGTGCGCCCGCTGACCGACCACCTCGACGACCTCGGCAACCCCACCTGGTACGCGCGCTTCGCAGCCCAAGCGATGACCGATCCGGCGTACTACAACATCATCGTCAGAGGCGCGATCAGCTCGCCGTCGCTGGTGCAGGTCGTCGAAGGCATCAACCGCTGCCTGCCCAACCTGCCGGCCGATGTGCACTTCGAGCGCAACATCATGGCCCGAAACCTGTTGATGCACACCTGCGCCGATCGCGAACGTGCGCTCGCCGCGGGCGCTGCGATGGCCCAGCCCTCCTGGCGGGCAGCCGCATTCGGCCTCATCGATGCAATCGTGGGCCTGTGGCTGGCGCCGGTAACTCCGTACGAATGAAGAGCATGCTGATGAAAGTGACTGTCGACCAGAACATTTGCGCATCCTCGGGCAATTGCGTGATGAATGCGCCCGAGGTGTTCGACCAGCGTGACGAAGACGGCGTCGTCGTTCTGCTCGAGGAGGAGCCGTCCGCCGAGCAGACCGAAGGCGTACGCCAGGCAGCCGCGGCGTGCCCCGCACAGGCCATCTACCTCGAGGAATGAAATGTCAGACGCACTGACGAGCACCGGGCTTTCCGGGACTGAGGCGAACTCCGAGATTCCGGATTATCCGATGGCCCGCAACGAGCGCTGCCCGTTCGCCCCGCCCCCGGACGTCATGGCCCTGGCCGAAGAGCGGCCGCTGTCCCGGGTCCGGATCTGGGACGGCAGCACACCGTGGCTCGTCACGGGTTACGAGCAGGTGCGCGAGCTGTTCTCCGATTCGCGGGTCAGCGTCGACGACCGGGTACCCGGCTTTCCGCACTGGAACGAGGGCATGTTGTCGACCGTGCACAAGCGGCCCCGGTCGGTGTTCACCGCCGACGGCGACGAGCACACCCGCTTCCGGCGGATGTTGTCGAAGCCGTTCACGTTCAAGCGAGTTGAAGGCCTGCGTCCGACGATCCAGCAGATCACCGATGACAGCATCGACGCGATGCTGGCCGGGCCGCAGCCGGCGGACATCGTCGCCGCGATCGCCCTGCCGGTCCCGTCGGTGGTGATCAGCCAGATGCTAGGGGTGCCATACGAGGACGCCGAGATGTTCCAGCATCACGCCAATGTCGGCCTCGCGCGGTACGCCGCCGCCGAGGACACCATGAAAGGCGCGATGAGCCTGCACAAGTACCTGGCTGCGCCCGTCGAAGCAAAGATGGAAAACCCCGCCGAGGATGCTGTTTCCGACCTTGCCGAACGGGTGAAGGCCGGTGAACTCAGCGTCAAAGAGGCCGCGCAACTGGGCACCGGGTTGCTCATCGCCGGGCACGAAACCACTGCGAACATGCTCGGGCTCGGCGTCCTCGCGCTGCTGCTGAACCCCGCCCAGGCCGCCGTCCTCCGCGAAGCCGACGACCCCGAAGTTCTCGCCAACGCGGTCGAGGAGTTGCTGCGCTACCTCAGCATCATCCAGAACGGCCAGCGCCGTGTCGCTCTGGAAGACATCCACATCGCCGGAGAGACCATCCGCGCGAACGATGGCATCATCATCGACCTGGCCCCGGCGAACTGGGATGCGGACGCCTTTACCGAGCCCGATCGGCTCTACTTGCACCGTTCGGGGGCCGACCGCAATGTCGCCTTCGGCTACGGCCGCCACCAGTGCGTGGGGCAGCAGCTTGCCCGTGCGGAGTTGCAGATCGTGTACCAAACCTTGTTCCGGCGCATCCCGACCATGGCCCTGGCCGTGCCGGTCGAGAAGATCCCGTTCAAACACGACCGGCTCGCCTTTGGCGTCTACGAACTGCCGGTTACCTGGTAAGCGAAATCGATTGAGCAGCCCGTACTCAAATACCGATCCGACTGGAGGGTCAATAATGTCAACGCCGACAAGCACCACTTCGCTCTACCCACCCGGGGGCTTCGGCGCTCCGAAGGATCGCCGCGGGCATGCGGCAGACAGCGATGTCGGTCTGCCGGAGGGGACCGTGGTCTTCTCCGCTGACAACCACATCTCCCTGGCCGACGACATCTTCTTCGAGCGTTTTCCGGCTCTTCATGATCGGGGGTGTAGTCGGGGTCTGAATCCGCCGGTTTCCAGGAGGGATCTGGCGATGTAGTTGGTGAGGTTTCGAAAGCCCAGGGCGGAGCCGCGGAGGTGTTCGAGGCGTCCGTTGATCGCTTCGGTTGGGCCGTTGGAGGTGCCGGGGCGGTCGAAGTAGGCCAGGACGTCGGCGGCGCGTTTCTTCAGCGTCCGCCCGAGGGTGATCAGTTCCTGCAGCGGTTTGGGGATGCCGGCGCTGAGGGTGGTGATCAGGGCGGTCATCATCGTGGCGCCCTTGGCGCGGTCGGGTTGGCGGTAGGCGGCCACGGTGCGTTGATAGATCATCCAGGTGGCCTCGACCTCGACATGGGCATCGACGGCGAACAGGGCGGCAAGCCGGGCTTTCTGTTTGTCGGTGAGCAGGTCGGCACCGGTATGCAGGGTGCGCCGGGCACGGTAGAGCGGGTCGGTGCTGCGGCCGCGGTGCCCGCAGGTGGCCAGCTGCACGCGGCGTCGGCATTCGTCGAGGGCGTTGCCGGCCAGCCGGACCACGTGGAAGGGGTCCATCACCGTGGCGGCGTCGGGCAGTTCCTCGGTGGCCGCAGTCTTGAATCCGGAGAAACCGTCCATGGCAACGACTTCCACACCGTCACGCCAGTCTTTGGGCCGGTTGGCCAACCACTGTTGGAAGGCGTGTTTGGAACGTCCTTCGATCATGTCGAGCAACCGCGCCGGTCCGGACTTGTCGCGCACCGGGGTCAAGTCGATGATGACGGTGACGTATTTGTCGCCGCGGCGAGTGTGGCGCCAGACGTGTTCGTCCACGCCGATGACCGCCACGCCGTCGAATCGTGCCGGGTCGGCGATGAGCAGCCGCTTGCCTTCGGCGAGCACCGCATTGTTGGCGGTGTTCCACGACACTGCCAGTCCTTCGGCGACTCGGGCCACGCTCAGGTGTTGGCACACAATGGCTTCCAGCGCCCACTGCAGAGCGCGTCGCGAGAGCTTGGCTCGTGGTTCGGCGGCCTTGCTGGCGTCTTGACGCCACACATGAGAGCATCCTGCGCATCGGTAGCGGCGGATGGTGACCAGCAAGGTCGTGGGCCGCCACCCCAACGGCTCATGGGCCAACGTACGGGTCACGCTGTCGCGCGGAACGCCTTCTTCACCGCAGCGCCGGCACCATCGATCCTCCTCGGCGATCCGGCACGCCAGCACAGCACGATCAGCATCGAGGCGCTGACCGGTCACCTCCAGCCTGAGTTCATCAAGGCGGCAGAAAGTCGTCACGTCAGCGCAGGCAAAGCCCGCCCGACCGGTAGCGTCAGGCACGTCGAGGTCTTCCTGATGGACGGCGTAGGAACCTCCATCATCAGAAGACCTCGACCCCTACACCGGCACCGACGCGCCGACCACCCCTACACCCTCATCTGCGAAGAGCCCGTTTTCCGGAGGACCTCAAGGACAAGGCGCCGCGGATCTGGTACGAGGACGGTGCCTACCAAGTCGGGCGCAAGGGACAGTCGTTTCTGCCGGGCGACTTCAGTGCCGTGCTGATGCAGTACGACGATCTGCCCGGAGCCGCGAGCACCAACATCGAGGCCCGGATCCAGGAGCTGCACGACGACGGCGTCGAGAAAGAACTGGCGTTCCCCAACGCGATCCTGGCCCTGTTCCACTACCCGGACAAGAAGCTTCGCGAACTCGCTTTCCGCGTCTACAACGAATACATCGCCGAACTCCAGGAACGGTCGAACGGTCACTTCTACGGTGCCGGATTGATCAACTGGTGGGACCCGCAGGGCACTCGGCGGACACTGGACGAGCTGAAATCGTTGGGACTCAAGACGTTCCTGATGCCGCTGAACCCCGGCAAGGACGATGACGGTAACCCGATCGACTACTCGAGCACGTCGATGAACCCCGTCTGGGACGAGATCGAGGCCGCCGGCCTGCCGATCACCCACCACATCGGGGAGACCCCACCCAAAAGCCCGACCGAGTTCAACAGCGTCGTGGTCGGAATGATGATCAACATCGACGGATTCCGGGAAACGTTCGCCAAGTACATCTTTGGCGGCATTCTCGACCGGCACCCGTCGTTGCGGCTCGGCTGGTTCGAGGGCGGCATCGCCTGGGTGCCGTGGGCGCTGCAGGACGCCGAGCACCTGGTGGCGTCTTATCAGCACATGTTCAATCGGCCGCTGGAACACGATGTGCGCTACTACTGGGACAACCACATGAGCGCATCGTTCATGGTCGACCCGCTGGGGTTGCAGTTGATCGACCAGATCGGCGTGGACAAGGTCATGTGGTCCAGCGACTACCCGCACAATGAAAGTACCTACGGCTACTCGGAAAGGTCGCTGAAGGCCGTCGTCGACGCCGTTGGGCCGGCGAACGCGGCGAAGATCGTCAGCGACAACATCACGAAGTTCTTGGGTCTGTAGTGACGACGTTCGCGCAACTGGACACCAGCACCGGTAACGGACTGGTGATTCCCGAAACACCCAACTTGGCGCGCCTGCGCCGCGAGACGGGGTCCCGGCTGCGGTCGGCGATGGCCGACCGCGGCGTAGACGCGATGATCCTGCTCGGCAACAACGCCGTGGTTTACGCCACCGGTGCCAGTTGGCCGCTCGGAGACGCCGGCCTGTCCTACGTCGAGCGACCGGTCGCCCTGGTGGTCGCCGGCGACGAGTGGCCGTACCTGTTCCTGCCGTTCCGTGAGGGAGCCTCGCACGAGTCGGACTTGCCCACCGATCACTTGCACGGGCCGGTCTATCTCGAATTCGACGAAGGCGTAGCCAATTTCGCGCGGACGATTGCCGACCTGATTCCGGCCGGAGCGGTAGTCGCGGTCGACGAGCTCACGGGCGCGATGTCCCGCGCCGCCAATTTGTTGTTCCCCAACGGTGCTCCCGTCGATGCCGCAGCCATCGTCAGCGCGGCCAAGTCGATAAAAGCTCCGGATGAGTTGTCCTGCATGCGTACCGCCATCCGGATCACCGACGAAGCCATCGTCGAAGTCCAGAAGCGGCTGGCTCCCGGGATTCGCCAGAGCGACCTGTCGGCAAGCTTTTTGCGTCGCGCCTTCGAGTTGGGGGCCACGGCCAGCATGCTCGAACCGATCTGGCAGGTGATGCCGCCGAGCAAAGCCGAGGGCGTGTGGACCACACACGGCGACCTGGCGCTGCCACTGCTGAGCACCGAGCGCGAGTTGGTCGAAGGTGATGTGCTGTGGACCGACGTCAGCATCACTTACCAGGGCTACTGTTCTGACTTTGGGCGCACCTGGATCGTCGGCCGGGACCCGTCGCCGCGTCAAAAGGCGCAGTTCGACAAATGGTTCGAGATCATCAGCGCGGTTCTGGGTGTCGCCAAGGCCGGCGCTACCGCGGCAGACCTGGGGCGGGCCGCGATCAAGGCGAATGGCGGCACCAAGCCGTGGCTGCCGCACTTCTACCTGGGTCATGGCATCGGCGTCAATGCCGCCGAAATGCCAATGATAGGAACAGATCTCGGCCAAGAATTCGACGAGAACTTCGTCCTTCAATCCGGGATGGTGCTGGTTCTGGAGCCCGTGGTGTGGGAAGACGGCACCGGTGGCTACCGCAGCGAAGAGGTCCTGGTGATTACCGAGGAAGGCTGGATCCGCTTGACCAACTACCCGTATGACCCCTATGGGAACTGAAGTCCTGCCCGACGAGCGCACGCTGCGCTCGGGGCGTCGCCAGCGGACGCTAGACCAGATGGCGGCACACGATCTCGATGTCCTGGTCCTCGGCCGGCAAGCCAATGTCCGTTACGTAACCGGGGCGCCGCAACTGTGGGTCGCCGGGACTCGGCCGTTCGGTCCGACCTGCGTGCTCGTGCGTGAGACCGGTGCCGTGCACCTACTCAGCACCTGGGATGAGGGCGTCCCCGACGATATCCCCCACGAAAACCTCTACGGCATCTCGTGGAATCCGATGAACACCATGTCGGCGCTGCAGCGCATCGACGGTGCGGCAACTGCCCTGCGCGTCGGAACCGATGCGCTTTCACCGGTTTTCGCCCAGCTCCTGCCGACCGCGTTCCCCAACGCACAGCTGGTCGACGGAGAGCTGGCCATGCGGGGCGCCCGGCGGATCAAGACGGCCGAGGAGATCGCAGCGCTGCGGGAATCCGTCACGGTCGTCGAATCGGCTTTGGCGGCCGCGGTATCGGAGTTGCAGCCAGGGGTAAGCGAACAGGGGCTGGCCGGCGTTTTGCTGGAGGCCGCGGCGGCCGGCGGGGTGAGTACGCCGGCGAATCAAGATGTCGCATGGGTGACTTCGCGCAAGCACCCGTGGCGGCGGGCCGACGACAGTGACCGTATCCAGGACGGTGATCTGGTGGCATTTTCCGCCGGAGTGCTGGCAGGTGGCTATGTCGGCGAGGTTGGTCGTACCTGGCCGGCCGACAAGAGGCATGCGCCCAACGGCGCCGCGGCGCTGTACGAGCGCTGGGAGCGTCTGTGGGCCAAGCGCATCGCCGCCTGCCGGCCTGGTGCGGGAGCGGGCGAACTGCTTGCCGCCTACCACGCCGCCGGCGAAGCGGAGCCGCCGATGCCAGTGGCTCGCGGCCTGGGTATGGGTTTCGACCCGCCGGTCGTCTCCAAGCACCTGCCCGCGACCGCCGCCGACGAACGGTTGGAGCCGGGGATGGTGCTCGCCGTCACGGGATACGTGTGGGAAGAAGGAGTCGGCGCGGTGTTCGGGCGGGAAGCGGTCCTGATAACCGCAGACGGCTCCGAAGTGCTCACCGCGAGCCCATTCTGGCAGCAGTGACGCAAGACCGTATCGAAGCGCCACTGGCCGGCTATACGGTGATCGATCTGTCCACCGGTATCGCGGGTGGCTACTGCACCAAATTGCTCGCCGACGGCGGCGCCGATGTCGTGAAAGTCGAATCGCCAGTAGGGGATCCGCTACGTGCGTGGTCGGCATCGGGCGCCGCCATCCCGACCGACGGCGACGGCGCATTGTTCAGCTTCTTAGCCGGTGCAAAACACAGTGTCGTCGCCGATCCCACCAAAGACGAGGACTGTGAACTGGCGAATCGGCTACTGGCATCGGCGGATGCGGTGGTCTGGTCTTTCGGTTCGAAAGCGGCTGAGCACCCGGACTTTACGCCGCTAGCGATCCTTGGTCGCCACCCGCACCTCACTGTCACCTCGATTACCCCGTTCGGGCTGGAAGGTCCCTGGCGCGACCGCGCCGCCACCGAGTTCACGCTGCAGGCGTGGTCCGGAGGGATCGTCGGGCTGGGACGCGGCGAGCAGGAACGGGCCCCCGTGTTCGTCGGTGGTCAGGTTGGCGAGTACCTGACCGGAGCCTACGCAAGCGCTGCCACCCTGGCATCGCGTTGCAGCCAAATCAACAGTGGCGCAGGAGAACTGCTGGACCTGTCGATGCTCGAAACGCAGGTCCTGTGCCTCACCTATTACCCGGTCACCTACTTCGACGTGCTCGGGCGGCCCTGGCGAGACACCCGCCGGCCGACGGTGCCGGGTGTGGCTCAGGCCAAAGACGGTCTGGTGAATCTCGGCTGCGGGACGGCCCAACAGTGGTTCGACTTGTGCGCGATGGTGGGTCACCCGGAGTGGATCGACGAGGAGTCGCCACTGTCGATCACCGAGCTGGCTAACGTCTACGCCGACGAGATCTTTGCCTGGCTGGCCAGCACCCCGGTCGACGAAATCCGGGAACTCGCGACGGCATTCCGTATCCCCAACGCACCCGTCGCCAACGGTGCGAATGTGACGTCGTTTGATCAGTTTGTGAAGCGCGGGTCGTTCGTGCGCAATCCTCGCGACGGCTTCCAACAGCCGGGTCACCCGTATCGGATGCGGCCCGCGCAGTTGCGCCTGCCGCATCCGGCACCGCGGCTGGGAGAGCACACCGAGCATTACCGCGCCGCGAATTTGTCGCCACGGCCCAAACCCGCCGGTGTCGCAAAATCGCTGCCGTTCACCGGGCTTCGGGTGTTGGACATGACGACGTTCTGGGCCGGCCCCAGCTGCACCCACTTTCTGGCCATGCTGGGCGCCGAGGTCATCCATGTCGAATCCACCCGTCGCCCGGATGGCACTCGCCTGATCGCCGGCGTACCGATCACCGAGGACCAGTGGTGGGAAAAGTCGCCGATCTTCGAGGCCCTGAACACCAACAAGAAGGGCCTGACACTGGACCTGCAGAGCCCGCGCGGCCAGGAGTTGCTGCGACAGCTGATCGCAACATGCGATGTGCTCGTGGAAAACTTCACGCCGCGGGTGCTCGATCAGATCGGCCTGGATTTCGCTGCGATTCAATCGATCCGGCCGGATGTGGTGGTGGTGCGGATGCCCGGCTTCGGCCTGGACGGGCCGTGGCGCGACAACCCGGCGTTCGCCTACGTCATCGAATCCGCCGCCGGTGTGAGTTGGCTCACTGGCTATCCGGACCGCACGCCGTATGACCCGTATTCGATCGGTGACCCGAATGCGGGTGTGCATGCGCTCAACGCGCTGCTGCTGGCGCTGGAGCACCGCCGCCGCACCGGCGAGGGGGTGTTTGTCGAAGCGGCGATGGTCGATGCGGCGCTCAGCATCTCTGCCGAGCAGATCGTTGAGTACTCGGCGTACGGTGCGCTGCTGGAGCGTGCCGGCAATCGGGGACCAACTGCTGCGCCGCAGAACCTCTACCGCAGCGTCGACATCGACGAATTCGGTCGGCTCGACAGCTGGGTTGCCATCGCCGTGGCAACTGACGATCAGTGGGAAAGGCTTTGTCGGGTACTCGGATCACCCTCGTGGGCAACCGGTCCCAAGCTGTCGACCCAAGCCGGCCGGCGGATGCACGAGGATTCTATCGACGAGCAACTCGCTGCCTGGTGCGAGAATCGCAGCCGCGACGAAATCGTCACGACCCTCTGGGACGCAGGCGTGCCGGTGGCCAAGGTCCTGCAACCCCATCGGCAATCCGAGTTGGAGCAGCTGGCGTTTCGCGGCTTCTTCGAAGAAGCCGAGCATCCGGTCAACGGGCGGGCACGGCTCAGCACCTTGCCGATGAGGTTTTCCGGCGGGCCCGAACTTTTTCACGCGAATCCCGCACCCACTCTGGGACAGCACAACCACGAGTTGTTGGCCGAGTTGGGCTTGACTCCGGCAGACATCGCGGAGCTGGAAGCCGACGGAGTCATCGGCCGGAGCCGACCTGATCTCGGCTCGGCGGTTAGTGGCTCCACCCCTCGGCGGCCTGGTCGTCGAAGGTGCGGTCGATGCGTTCGAACCTGCGCTTGACCGAGTTCCGGGCCGCCTCGTGCGGCAGGATGTACAACCGGTTGGCCAGAATCGCGTCGGCGGTCAGCCGCGCCACGTCGTCCACCGACACTGTTTCATCCTGCGTCGGCGGAAGCGGTCCGAACCCACTCGCTCGGTCGGGTGCTGACGCGAGTCCGTAATCCGCGCCACGGATGCGTTCGGAGTTGGAGACCAGCTTGGTTTCCACGACCATCGGACACAGCACCGAGACGCCGATCCCGTTGTCCTCGACCTCGCGGGCCAGCGTCTCAGCCAGGCCGACAACGCCATATTTGGCAACGCCATATGCGCCCAGGCCGGCGTTGGGTACCAGTCCGGCAAAGGAGGCGGTGAAGGCGATGTGACCGCCCGTGCCCTGCTCGATCAGCTTGGGCACGAATGCCTCGACCGCGTGGATCGAACCCCACAAATCGATATCGATCACCCAGTGCCAGTCGTCGTGCGTCATGTCCACGAGCGGACCCGCGACGACGATGCCGGCGTTGCTGAAAACGACGTCGACCTGGCCGAGCAGGCGGAACGCCTCATCCGCGAGATGAACCATCTCCTCGAGATGCCGCACGTCGCACGTCACTCCGTGGGCGTCGACTCCCTCGGCCTTCAGATGTGCCACGGCCCGTTCCAGCGTGACCTTGTCGACGTCGGCGAGCACCACCCGGGCTCCGCGGCGGGCGAACTCGGTCGCGGTGGCCAACCCGATGCCGCTTGCACCGCCGGTGATGACTGCCCCGCGCCCCTCGAAGTGGTCCATAGATTCCGAGCGTATTACTCCCGCTCGGACGATGTGGTCGCGGTACAACCGAGCGCTCAACCAAATGTGAGAGGCCTCATATAGATAGGGCACTAAATATTAGCGTATTATTCAAATATGGCCGCATTGACCGCACGCGAGATCGACCCGCTTGCCCTGGAACACCAGGTGTGCTTCGCGCTGGCGACCACCAACCGCGCGGTCTTGGCCGTGTACCGCCCCCTGCTGGAGCCGCTCGGCCTGACCCATCCGCAATACCTGGTGATGTTGGCACTGTGGGATCACCGCAAGACCCCGGCGGCGGAGCAGTCGCCGCTTTCCGTCAAG
Organism: uncultured Actinomycetota bacterium; assembly: GCA_963712615.1. Classification (GTDB taxonomy): domain Bacteria; phylum Actinomycetota; class Actinomycetes; order Mycobacteriales; family Mycobacteriaceae; genus Mycobacterium. The sequence goes on along the minus strand of CAVQIO010000002.1, from coordinate 2,781,281 downwards.
CAGATCGCCGCCGCGTTGCAGATGGAGTCGGCTACGCTCTCGCCAATGCTCAAGCGGTTGGAGGGGCTGGGCCTGATCACCCGCGCCAAGAATGCCACCGACGAGCGCACGACCGATGTCACGCTCACCGAGCGCGGAATCTCCTTGCGCAAGCGGGCACTTCAGATTCCGCCCGCCGTGGTGGCACGTCTGGGCGTCGAGCTCGCTGAACTCGAGAACTTACATCGGGTCCTGACCCGGATCAACGCTGCCGCCCTGGCGGCCGGCGCCTTACAATCCTGACAACCCTGAGGAGCCACCATGACCGCCACGAAACCCAATCTCTGGCAGTACATCGGCTATTCGTACGGTCGGCGTCTGCCCGACACGATGCGCAGCTGGGTCGCGCGCGATTTGGCCGGCGCGGGAGCCATCCGCCGGCACATGCTCCGGTGGGCGATACCGCCCTTGTTCGTCCTCGCTCCGCTGTGGCTGCTGCCCGCCTCGATCTACGTGCACACCGAGATGACGGCGCCGCTCTACTTCTGGGCGCTGTTGATATCCCTTGCCCTGAACAAGGTCTGGCGTCGGCACCGACTGGCAGACCATGGGTTGGACCCGAACCTGGTCGACGTGATCAACCGCCGGAAACAGGCACGGATGCACGAGGACTACATCCGTCGTTACGGGCCGCGACCCGAATCGGCGGAATGGCAGTCCAACAGCAGCCCGTTCTAGCGGCTACTTCAGGCAGCTGCCCGCATCGATGGGCAGTGTCACGCCGGTGATGTAGCGCGCCTCGTCGGAGACGAAGAACAGCACCGCATTGCTGATGTCGATGGGGTCCACCCACGGGATCGGCAGCGTGTGGAACATCTGGCAGATCGGCGCCATGTCGTCGGGTCCCGGGTTTTCCAGGTCGGGGCGGAACATCTTCCACGTGCCCTCATTCATGATCATCCCCGTGCTCACATGGGTGGGATGCACGGAGTTGACCCGAATCATGTGCTGCCCGAGTTCGACGGCGAAGGAGCGCATGATGCCCACCACGCCGTGCTTAGCGGCGACGTAGTTGCCGCAGTGAGGGTAAGCCTTGAGGCCGCCAACCGAGCTGGTCAATACGATCGAACCACCGTTGCCGCCTGCAATCAGATGTGGCACACCGGCTTTCACTGACTTCCACACACCCGACAGGTTGATGTCAATCATTTCCTGCCAGTCATGTTCACTGCACTGGTCCAGAGTGTCGCCGCCGTTGCCGATGCCGGCGTTGGCCACGATGATGTCCAGCCGGCCCAACTGCTCCACGCCGGCATCCACGGCGGCTTTCATCGCGTCGTAATCGCGCACGTCGACTTCGGCCGTGAAGATTCTGCGGTTGTGACTTTTGACGAGATCGGCGGTTTCCGCCAGATCCTCCGGAGTTGCCGGCGGGATGGTGGTGTTCTCCACAATGGGCTTGCAGACGTCAATCGCGATGATGTCGGCGCCTTCTTGCGCCAACCGCACCGCGTGGCTGCGGCCCTGACCAATCGCCGCTCCGGTGACGAAAGCGACTTTGCCTTCAACACGTCCGGTCATCACTACCTCAATTCCTGATCTGATCAACCCGGCATGTCTCAGCGGAGAACGGCCGGCATCGTGTCTCTCGCAGGAACCGCGTGCGCCCCGTTCCCGGGGGAGCGAGGAGGGTGCCGCCACTGAACTCTGTCATCACCCACCAACGAGTGTCAACAGCGAATCCGTTTCGGCTATTTGCAATTCTCTATATTAGAGAACCGGATTCTCATCGAGCAAATCACGTGCGCTATTTGCTCACGTTGGGACCGCTCGGGCCTGTTGGTGATGTGTGCTAGCCGGCGAATCCGGATGAGCAGAAGTCCCATACCTCGTCGGCGTTGATCGGGTGGATCGTCGCGTCGTCGTTGCCGCCGCTGGACTGTGCGATGAACATGACCGTCTGCATCGTCATCGCGGCTATCCGCCGCGGATTGAGTCCGGCGCGCAACTTGCCGGCGTCGTAAGCCGCTTCCATGAGCTCGGTCAGCAACGCCACCAGCGGTGCATGGGCAATCTTGACCTCCGCCGGGTGCGTCACCAGCAACCGTGGCGCGAAGTCGGTGAACAGCGGGCGCCTGGCCTCGGGATCCGGGCGCGAGGCCTCATACAACAGCTCGACGGCGACCTTGAGCCGCTCGAGCGGATCCGACTGGTTTTCGGTGGCGGCCCTGATCTGGTCGGCCGACCGGCTCAGCGCGTCCTCGAACAGCGCGAGCAGCAGCTCGTGCTTACCGTCAAACTGCAGGTAGAAGCTCCGCAGCGACTGACGGGACCGGTCCACGACCTCCTGGACGGTAAAGTCCGTGCTGCCCTTTTCGATGATGATGGCCTGAGCCGCGTCAAGGAAGCGCTGAACGCGCTGCGCCGCACGCAGTTTCGCGGTCTTGATGGACCGCTCGACGGCGCGCTGCTTCCAGGCAGGCTCTTCGCTTGGGCTGGTCACAGAGGGCTCGGACGATTGTCGCAAGGGGAGAACATGATTGGACTCTACCGGAGAACGCCGTGACATCGCTGCGCTCGACCCCCTCACGGACCATGTGTCGGAGATTGTAACTTTCTTACCACGAGAATACTATTCTCCTAGACGTGTGTATATAAGCGGAATTGCAAGAGTGAACCACGCGGTCGGCGGAAACCCGCATCTACTGATGAGTCCACGAGCGCGAGCGAATTTCAGGGAGTGCTGTGCAGCTGACCTTTGACGCCGATGTCGAGGAGTTCCGCGCGGAATTCGCGGCTTTCCTCGATGCGAATCTTCCCGACGCGGCGGTGACGGGTGAGCGGCCGCGGTCGAGTTCGGACATCCCGCAGTGGGCCCGCAGCTGGCAACGGCTGCTGTTCGACAACGGGTGGCTGCTGCCCGGCAATCCGCCGGAATTCGGTGGACGTAACGCCACGCTGTTACAGCAATACGTGTACCTCGAAGAGTAATCGCGGCACCGGATCTATCAAAGCTTCAATCCGCAGGGCGTGGGCATCATCGCCGCGTCGCTGCTGTCGTTCGGCACGCCGGAGCAGAAGCAGCGATGGGCGGTGCCGATTCTGCGCGCGGAGATGACCGCGTCGCTGGGTATGAGCGAGCCCGGTGCGGGCTCGGATCTCGCCTCACTGAAGACACGCGCGGTGCTGTCGACTGATGCAGAAGGCGACCACTTCATCGTCAACGGGCAGAAGGTGTGGACATCGGGTGCCCATCACGCCGATGTGTTGTTGACGTTCGTGCGTACCGATCCCGAAGCACCAAAACACAAGGGCATCAGCGCTTTACTGATTCCGACAGACATGCCCGGTGTGGTCCGCCGTCCGTTCGCGTCGGTGTCCGACATCGAAGACGTCGACTTCAATGAGGTCTTTTTTACTGACGTGCGGGTGCCGGCCGAGAACTTGGTGGGGGAGCTCAACGCGGGATGGCGAGTCGCGACCGGTTCGCTCGGCCACGAACGCGCCATGCTGTGGCTTGATTACGCCGATATGCTGCACGCGCTGACCGTCGAGTCCAGCCCATCGGGACCGGTGCAACGTGATCGCTACGCCACGCTGGTGATGGATTGCCACGCGTTACGGCTCATGGGCTCGGCGACTTTGGCGAAAGCCGCGCGCGGCGAAGAGGACGTGCCGGCCCAGTCGGTGCTCAAGCTGCTCGGTTCGGAGGCAATGCAACGCGCCTGTGAGGACGCGCTCAACGCCAAGGCCGGCGACGGACTGGTGTTGCATGGGGTCACTGCTCCCTTCGCCCCACTGAATCTGGACAGCCACTACGGCAGCTGGTTTGACCGGTACACGCGCACCTTCGCGGCGACCATCGCCGGCGGGACTTCCGAAATCCAGCGCAACATCATCGCCGAACGAGTCCTTGGACTGCCCCGCGGTTAGCGGACACTCAGCAGTTGGTTGCGGCGGGATTGTCCAAGCACCGCTGCAAACGGCCCGGATCCTGGGTGTCCAGCCAGGCGTAGTAACTGATGGCGACGAGCCCTGCCACAATCGCCACTGCCCCTAACACCATGCCGGCTATCGCAGCCCGGGGGTTTGTCGCTTCACCGCGACTGGTTCGCCGCCGGGCGATATCACCGGCCAACAGCGCGGCGATACCGAGCGGCACTCCGATCAACAGCCAGCAGGTGGCCAGTGCCAACCCGCCCAGGATCACTGAGATGACGCCGGCCTGATTTCGGGGTTCCACGGGGTAGCGCATGTACGCCAATTCTAGGCAGTACGCTTCCACGCCCGACCTCCAGCCGCTACAGCTCTACCAGTCGCGGCGCAGATCCCTTGGCCCGCAACACTGCTCCGGCCTCCGCGGTCAACTCCCGTGCGCTGCCGAGCAGGCTGTCCAGAATCAGCGACCGTTTGATGTGGCGATGCAGCGGATGTTCGGCGGTGAAACCGATACCACCGAGCACCTGCTGGCAGTGGCGTGCGGTGGTCAGCGCCGCCTGGCCGGCCGCCGCCTTGGCCAGCAAGCTGGCCAGGTCGTCCGGATCGTCGGATGCCGAGGCGGCGGCCTGCAGGGTCGCCTCGGCGCCCTCGATCGCGACGAGCGTCTCGGCCAGCCGGTGCCGGATCGCCTGAAACGAGCTGATGTGGCGGCCGAACTGGACACGATCCAGGGCATGCTGGCGCGCTAGCGCGAGCATCGCGCGACTGGCGCCGACCAGCCACCAGCCCAGCGCCTGCCGCCCCGCGGCGAGCCCGGCTCGCGCAGCTGAATCACCTTCTGCGACAGGATGTATCGGCAACTCATCGTCGATCGCCGTACTCGGACCGTCGTCGCGTCTCCAAACCACCCAGGAGCCTCCCGCGAACGGAAGCGGGGTGACTCCGCCCGGTGCTTTTCCGGCCGCGCGCAGCACCACGTCGTTCAACACCGGCGCATGAGCACCGGTTTCGCCGAGTAGCCGAAACACCAGAGGGATTGCAAAATCTGGGATTTCATCCAGCATGTCGTGCCAGCCGAGGTCGGTCAATGCCGCATCGAGCTTAGCGCCGGATGCCAGGGAAGGATCAGTCATCGCGGTGCGAATCGACTCGGCCAGCAGCTGGAGTTCCTCGGAGTCCGCAGTGTTTTTCGGAAGGTCCACGGCTCTACTCCTTCCCGAGGTCGAGTAGCCGGCGAGCGATGATGTTGCGCTGAATCTCGGCAGTACCGCCGTAAATGGTCGACGCGCGCGAGTACAAGTACTCCGAACGCCACGGCGTCTCGTCGAGTTCGAGGTCGCCGGGCAGCAGGTCGCGGACGGTGTCGTACAGCCGCTGCTCAGCCGAAGCCAGCAGCACCTTGTCGATCGAGGTGTCGGGGCCCAGGCGTGCTCCGTCGCGCAGCCGGTATTGGGTGGCGCGGGACCGACAGCGCAGCGTGTGCAGCGCGAGATACGCTGCGCCCAGCTCGTATTCGTCGTGGCCGCCGTGTTGGCTGCCGTCGGAAACCTCGGCGATGAGCGCATCGAATCGGGAGTAGAGGTAGGCGATCCGCTGCCAGAAGCAGGTGGACCGCTCAAAGGGGAGCAGATCCATCGCCAGCCGCCAGCCGTCCCCCGGCTGGCCGAGCATCCGGCTGCCCGGGATCACCACATCGTCGTAGTAGACCTCGCAGAACTCGTCGACGCCGTGCATAGTGCGCAGCGGCCGGATCGTGATGCCGGGAGTGTCCAGGTCGACGAAGAAGGCGGTGATTCCGTCGTGACCCGGCGCGGTGCGGGTGAGCAGGACGCAGCGGGTCGAGAACTGTGCGAAGCTGGTCCAGACCTTCTGCCCGTTGACAATCCAGTTGTCCCCGTCCTGGACCGCGCGGGTGGTCAGCGACGCCAGGTCGCTGCCGGAGCCCGGCTCGGAAAAGCCTTGGCACCATTGCTCTTGGCCGCTGACCAGTCGCGGCACCATTTCGGCGGCCAGTTCTGCGGGGGCGTAATCGATCATCGTGGGGGCAAGCACCTCGAGCATCGAGTACGGTCCCGGCGCGGCGAGGCGGCGACCGACGACCTCTTCGCCGACGATCGCGCGAAGCAGTGCGGGCCCACCCAATCCGCCGACTTCGACCGGCCAGCCGTACCGCATCCAATCGGCCTCGTACAGGGCCCGGCTAACGCGGGAGAACTGCTGCATATGGCCCTGCAGCGAGTGATCGGCCCCGGGAGTTAAGTCATTCTCGTCGAGCCACTTACCCAGACCCGCCCGGAACTCCTCGACATTCACGGGGTGGGACGGCCGATGGCGTGCGGGCGCCCCGAGTCGTGCACCCCGCTACGGCGAATGAACGTCATCGCTCGGGTCTTCAGCCGCCATCCATCGGCGGTCCGGGAGTAGGTGTCGCGGTAGTAGCCGATCCGCATGTCATGGGTGGAGCCGTCGATAAAGCAGAGCGGTTGCGTGCCGCTCGCCGAATCGCCGTCGATGTCTTCGACCAGGGCAGTTCCAGTGAGGAACAAGCCTTTTGGTGCGGCGGCCACCAGTTCCGGGAACCGGTCCAACTTGTACGTGGAGCCAAACGCGCTGTAGGTCCCGTCGGGTGTGAACACACCGATGAGGCCGCCGATGTCTTCTTGGGTGATGGTCACCGCGTAGCGGGCGAGCAACTGCTGAATCTCGACCAGATCGTCAGTTCTGGTTGGGCCGCTCTTAGACTGATTTATTGACATAGACCTTGCCGCCTTTCATGACAAAGCTGACATTGCGTGTAACGGTTATGTCTTCCAACGGGTTTCCCGGTACCGCGATGATATCGGCGAGCTGACCTTCCGCGAGCCTGCCCCGATCGGTCGAGTTGATCAGCTCGGCCGCGGTCGTGGTCGCCGCCCGCAGCACTGCCAATGGCGGCATGCCCCATTCGACCAGGGTGACAAGCTCATCGGCATTGCGTCCGTGCGGTATTGCGGGTGCGTCGGTACCGACCGCGATCTTCACGCCGGCTTCGTAGGCGGCCTTGATCGATGTCTTCGCCTTCGGGAACATCTCGGCGGCCTTGTCCTGTAACTCCTTTGGAGCGCGGGACACGTCCATCGCCTCGGCGAGCCTGCGGGTGGTCACCAGGAACCGGTCGTTGTCGACCAGCATTTGGATGGCCTCGTCGTCCATGAGAAAGCCGTGTTCGATGCAGTCGATACCGCACGCGACGGCGTGCTTGACCGCTTCCGCTCCGTGCGTATGCGCGGCGACGCGTAGCCCGCGCCGGTGCGCCTCGTCGACGACCGCGCGAAGCTCTTCATCTGAATAGTGTTGTGCGCCAGCCTCGCCAGTCAACGACATGACGCCGCCGGAAACGCACACCTTGATCAGCTGCGCGCCGTGTTTGATCTGGTATCGCACCGCCTTGCGGATCTCGTCGACCCCGTTGGCGATGCCCTCTTCGATCGTCAGCTCCAGCGTGTGCGGCGCGAAGGCGGCGAACATCGTCGGGTCCAGGTGCCCGCCGGTGGGCGTGATCGCGTGGCCGGCCGGGACAATGCGGGGCCCGTCGATCCACCCGGCGTCGATCGCCTTGCCCAGGGCGACGTCGAGCAGATACCCGCCAGTTTTGACGAACAGGCCGAGGTTGCGCACCGTGGTGAACCCGGCGCGCAGGGTGCGCCGGGCATTGCCGATCGCACGCAACACCCGCGTCGGCGGATCATCCTGCACCTGGGACAGCCCGGGCGTTTCGCCGCGCCCGCCCATCAGGAGGTTGACCTCCATGTCCATCAGCCCCGGGAGCAGGATCGCGTCGCCGAGATCGATGATCTCGCCTTCGGGATCACCCCCGACGGCGACGATCCGGTCGTCCTCGATCTTCAGGATGCCGGGCCGAACGATCTCACCGGCGTCGATGTCGAGCAGTCCGGCGGCCTTGAGCGTCAACACCGGCTTAAATTACCGGCTCGCGGATCAGCTCCACCCAGGCCGCGCCGCTGTCGGGTACCCGCGGCTGCTTCCACGCCTCGATCGGAAACGACACCATGACCAATGACTGCATGATGTGCATCAGGGTACGTGCGTCCTCGGGCAGATCGTCCACTGGGAACTTGTCGCAGTACTCGATCACATCGTTCAGGCGAGGAAAAGCGACGTCGTAGAACTCCTGCATCTCGGGCATCGTCGAGGCGAGCCGCTTGGCGTAGCGTTCGGGTTCGGTGGCCAGGTCCCAAGCCAAATAGGGCTCCAGGTAGGCGAATTCAGTGGGAAGCGCCATTGTTGGCGTACTCCTTCACGTAGTCGTTGGTCACCTTGTGCAGATGACGCAGCATGATCTCCTGATCGCAGAGCGGGAAGTCGTTGACCACCCGGGTGCCGATCATGGTCTGCGTCGCCTCGAGGGTGTTGGCGTCCTGCAGCGCGTACTCCTTGAACGTCACCGCCGCCAGCTCCTGGGCCAACCGTTCCCGCGCGTTTTTCGGCGGCACGAAGTACAGCGTGCATTCGAAGATGTGCTTGTCGACGGCGGTCGGCCAGTAGTGATAGGTCAGGTACCAGCCGGGCTCCCAGATAAGCAGCATGAAGTTCGGGTAGAAGTGCCATTCGTCGATGCCCCACTGCGGCACCTTCTTCGGGTTGATGCCCTCCGGCAGTTCCTTGAGCTTCGCCATGACCTCCGGCTTGTCCCAGGGGCCGAACAGCCCGCTGCGCAGCACCTGGTCCATCGGCTTGACCATGCTCATGTCCACCGGCGGTGACTGGCCGCCCCAGGTCGAGATCATCGCGTGCGGGCTGGCCATCTCGTAGTACAGCGCTTCGAAGCCGTACTTCTGGATTTTGGCGGCTTCTTCCTTGGTGTACTGGCCCTGGTGCAGGATCGGCGCGTGGTAGAACTCGGCGAACGCGTCCATGAACAACTTCCAGTTGCTGCCGACTTCAGCCCGGTAGGAATAGGTCTCGGTCATCTCCCCAAAGGGATAGCCCTCGATGCCCTTGGCCAGCGAGCCGAGGTAGTCGGCGAGTGGCTTGGCATTTTGGTCGAAGTTGATGAAGATAAAGCCTTCCCACAGCTCGCACCGGACCCCGACCAAGCCCCAGTCACTCTTGTCGACGTCGAAGAATTCGCCCTCTTGCTGAATGAAGGTCAAATCTCCGTCGAGGCTGTAGCGCCAGGCGTGGTACTTGCAGGTGAACTGCCGGCAGGTGCCGGAGGTCTCCTCATTGGGAAAGTCGTTCCACACCAGCTTGTTTCCGCGATGCCGGCAGACGTTGTGGAAGGCCTTGATGGCACCTTCCTTGGTCTTGACGATGATCACCGACATGCCTTTGCCCGCTGACGGCAGTTCCTTGGTGAAGTAACTGCCGGTGCGCGGGAGTCGCTCGACCCGGCCAACGTTGAGCCAGGTCTTCTTGAAGACCGCGTCGCGTTCGGCTTCGAAGAATGCCGGGTCGATCGAGTCCCGGTAGTCGACCGGTGCGGTCCCTAGCTCGGGATAGTTTTCTGTCCAGCTGCCAGCGGCTGGCTTCGGGAAGTGCGGCAACGTTCTTACCTCTCTTGTCAGTGCTGGTCGGCGTGCTCGAGCTGGATGCCAAAAGTGTTGAAGGCCATGGCCAGCAGGGTGTAGCAGCCGACCGTGAAGACGAAATCCATGCGTTGCTGATCGTTGAGGCGCTCGCCGAGTGTCGCCCAGGTCTGGTCGGACAACTCGGATTTTTCGTCGAGCTCATCGACACCGGCGATCACTGCGCGGTTGAACTCGTCCAATTCGCCGTCGGCCCCGCCACGTTGCACCGCGGCGATCTCGTCGTCGGTGATTCCCTCGTCCTTGGCCATGCTGAGGTGGTGAGACCACTCGTAGGCACATTCGCGACGATGCGCGACCCGCAGGATGGCCAGCTCACGGATACGCGCGGGCAGCGTGGATGAGTACAAGAGGTGGACGTTGAACCGGAGAAACGCCTTGGCCAGCGCGGGGTGGTGAGCGAAGGTGGCCAGCGCGTTGTCGGTGTTGCGCGGGCCGTCCGCGGGCAGGATGGGCGCGAGCGCGCGCTGGACAGCCTCATCCCACTGATCAGCCGGCGGCGGCGGCAGGCGCATTGTGAGGGTCCTCTCGGTAAATGAGAATCATATTCTCATTTACAACTAACAGACTTGCACGATTCGCTCGCTTGGTCAATGCCAACAGGTCAGGGACCCGCGCCGGTTGACTGGTGGGTGGCCGCGTGCAGGTTTATCGGCGGTCCGGCGATCCGACCGGGGGCGAGTAACAATTTTTGGTTCATTATTTGGTCGGATGCGCGGTGCTGGCATTTCCGTGATCGCGAAGTCGCACGTGAGAGGGCGATCCGGGTCGCGATGGGGGGCTCCGGAACCGCCGCCGGACTTGCCGGATCGACCTGCTGAATGTTGATTCTCACCTAGCGAGAAGCTAGTTTTCAGAGGTAGAGGGCTGAGAACCGACGCCCTGGGAGTAGCCAGCTGTGGTAGTGGATCCGATGGAGAGGAACGGTCATGAACAAAGAGGACATGATTCTGATCAGCGTGGACGACCACACTGTCGAGCCGCCGGACATGTTCAAAGACCACCTACCGGCGAAGTACCAGGACGACGCGCCCAGGTTGGTGCACAACGACGACGGCTCGGACATGTGGAAGTTCCGCGACACGGTGATCCCGAACGTCGCGCTCAACGCGGTCGCCGGCCGTCCCAAGGAGGAGTACGGCATCGAGCCGACGGGGCTCGACGAGATCCGGCCGGGCTGCTATAACGTCGACGAGCGTGTCAAGGACATGAACGCCGGCGGCATTCTGGCCTCGATCTGCTTCCCGTCGTTCCCGGGCTTTGCGGGGCGGCTGTTCGCCACCGACGACCACGACTTCTCAATCGCGTTGGTGCAGGCCTACAACGACTGGCACATCGACGAGTGGTGCGGGGCGTACCCGGCGCGGTTCATCCCGATGGCCATTCCGGTGATCTGGGATGCCGAGGCGTGTGCTGCTGAGGTGCGGCGGGTCTCGAAAAAGGGTGTGCACGCGCTGACATTCACCGAGAACCCGGCCGTGATGGGCTACCCGAGCTTCCACAACGAGTACTGGAACCCGCTGTGGAAGGCGTTGGTCGACACCGACACCGTGATGAACGTGCACATCGGATCCTCGGGCCGGTTGGCGATCACGGCGCCGGATGCACCGATGGACGTGATGATCACACTGCAGCCGATGAACATCGTGCAGGCCGCCGCGGACCTGCTGTGGTCGCGGCCGATCAAGGAATATCCGGACCTCAAGATCGGCCTGTCCGAGGGGGGCACCGGGTGGATCCCGTACTTCCTCGAGCGCGCGGACCGGACCTATGAGATGCACTCGACGTGGACGCACCAGAACTTCAAGGGCAAGCTGCCCAGCGAGGTCTTCCGGGAGCACTTCCTGACGTGCTTCATCAGCGACAAGGTGGGCGTCAAGCTGCGCAACATGATCGGCATCGACAACATCTGCTGGGAGGCCGACTACCCGCACAGCGACTCGATGTGGCCGGGCGCGCCGGAAGAGCTGTGGGATGTGTTGTCGATCAACAACGTTCCCGACGACGAAATCAACAAGATGACCTACGAGAACGCCATGCGCTGGTACTCGTTCGACCCGTTCACTCACATTTCGCGCGAACAGGCGACCGTTGGTGCGCTGCGCAAAGCCGCCGAGGGGCACGACGTGTCCATCAAGGCGGCGGGCCACGACAAGGAATCCCGAGGCGGCTCGTCCTTCGCGGATTTCGCGGCCAACGCGAAAGCGCTCAGCGGCAACAAGGACTGACGCGCCACCGGAGGAATCCGCGCGCCGGTGCATCAACTGACCTAAGGAGATCTTGCCGTGCCCGGCGATGGGATGAATTTTGAGCTGACCGACGACCAGGAGCTGATCCGCAAGTCGGTCGCCGAGCTGGCGCGGAAATTCGACGACCAGTACTGGATGGAAAAAGACCAGGAGCACGAATTTCCGACCGAGTTCTACCAGGCAATAGCCGACGGCGGCTGGCTTGGTATGACGATCCCAACCGAGTACGGCGGCCATGGCCTCGGAATCACCGAAGCCACACTGTTGCTCGAGGAGGTCGCCAGGTCCGGCGGCGCGATGAATGCGGCGAGCGCAATCCATTTGTCGATCTTCGGCATGCAGCCGGTGGCGGTACACGGCTCCGACGAACTCAAGGCGCGCACGTTGCCCACGGTTGCCAGCGGCGAGGTGCATATCTGCTTCGGAGTGACCGAACCCGGTGCCGGGCTTGACACTTCGCGTATCACCACGTTCGCCAAACGCGACGGAGATCGGTACGTGGTCAACGGTCGCAAGGTGTGGATCTCCAAGGCGATGGAGTCGGACAAGATCCTGCTGCTTACCCGCACTAAGACCTACGACGAAGTCGCCAAGAAGACCGACGGGATGACGCTGTTCCTCACCGACCTGGATCGGAGTCGAATCGACATCCGCCCGATCCGCAAGATGGGCCGCAACGCCGTGAGCTCCAACGAGTTGTTCATCGACAATCTCGAGGTGCCGGTCGAGGATCGAGTCGGGGAGGAAGGCAAGGGATTTCAGTACATTCTCGATGGCCTGAACCCCGAGCGAATGCTGATCGCGGCCGAGGCACTCGGCATCGGGCGGGTGGCGCTGGAGAAAGCGGTGAAGTACGGCAACGAGCGCGAGGTCTTCGGCCGGCCGATCGGTATGAACCAGGGTATCCAGTTTCCCCTCGCGGATTCGCTGGCCCGGCTCGACGCCGCCGAACTGATGTTGCGCAAGGCCACCTGGCTCTACGACAATGGCAAACCCTGTGGGCGCGAGGCGAATACCGCTAAATACCTTTGCGCCGATGCCGGCTTCACCGCGGCTGACCGTGCGTTGCAAACCCACGGCGGCATGGGCTACGCGGAGGAATACCACATCGCGCGCTACTTCCGTGAAGCCCGGCTGATGAAGATCGCCCCTGTCAGTCAGGAGATGATCCTGAACTTCCTGGGATCCAACGTCCTGAAATTGCCGAGGAGTTATTAATGGACGTCTGCGGCGGCATGGTGACGTGAAGCCAGTCATACGCCGACGACCGCGACCGCCGACCCCGTGCTGCTGTCCGATGACCGCGATGGGGTGCGAACGCTGACCCTGAATCGTCCGCATCGCAAAAACGCCATCAGCCCGGAGCTTTGGATTGCGTTGCGCGACGCGCTGCACGCCGCCGGAGCTGACCGCAGCGTGCGCGCGCTGGTGATCACCGGTGCCGGCGGGAGCTTCTGCTCTGGTGCCGACATTTCGATCCCGGACGACATTCATCCGAAGTACAAGCTGCAGCGCCTGACCGACGTGGCGCTGGCGTTGCACGAACTCCCGATACCGACGGTGGCCAAAGTGACGGGCGTCGCGGTCGGAGCCGGATGGAACTTGGTGCTGGGCTGCGATCTGGTGGTTGCGACGCCGGAATCGACGTTCTCCAGATCTTTTCCAAGCGGGGGCTGTCAATCGATCTTGGCGGTTCCTGGTTATTGCCGAAACTTGTTGGCCTGCAACAGGCTAAACGGCTGGCGCTGCTGGCCGAGACCATCGACGCCGCGGAAGCCCACGCGCTCAACCTGGTCACCTGGGTGGTGTCAGCCGCCGAGATCGACGCCTTCGTCAAGGACCTGGGCGACCGGCTGGCGGCGGGTCCACCGATCGCGTTGGCCCAGACCAAGGCTCTGTTGAACGAGGGCGCCGACCGCACCCTGCGCGATGCGCTGGCCAACGAGGCGCGAGCGCAGGTCGGTAATTTTGCGACAGTGGATGCCGCGGCCGCCTATGCCGCCTTCAGCGAGCGACGGGAGCCGTCGTTTACTGGCCGGTGGGCGCTATCAAAATCTGACAAGGAATCGGAGTAGGGATATGCGGGAGACAGTCATCGTCGAGGCGGTGCGCACGCCGGTCGGGAAACGTAATGGCGGCCTGTCGGGCATGCACGCCGCGGACCTGTCCGCCATCGTCCTCAACGAGGTGCTGGAACGCGCCGGTGTGGGTCCAGAGATTGTCGACGACGTGATCTGGGGATGCGTATCCCAGGTCGGCGACCAGTCCAGCAACATCGGGCGCTACGCGGTCCTGGCCGCCGGCTGGCCCGAGAGCATCCCCGGGACCACGGTCAACCGGGCCTGTGGTTCCAGCCAGCAGGCCCTCGACTTCGCGGTACACGCGGTGATGTCGGGCCAGCAAGACGTCGTCGTGGCCGGCGGCGTCGAGGTCATGAGTCGCGTTCCGCTGGGTTCGGCCAGAGCAACCGGCACGCCCTACGGGCCGAAAGTCCTCGCCCGCTACGACGGCTTTTCCTTCAACCAGGGTCTGTCGGCGGAGATGATCGCCAAGAAGTGGGGCTTCTCCCGCCGCCAGCTCGATGAATTCTCCGCCCAATCCCACGAACGGGCCGCCGCGGCCCAAGACAGCGGTGCCTTCACCGGTCAGATGATCCCGGTCATCACCGATCAAGAGACCGTCGTCGCTACCGACGAGGGTGTGCGGCGGGGGAGCACGGTCGAGAAGCTGGGCACACTCAAGCCCGCGTTCGCCGAAGACGGTGTCATCCACGCGGGCAATTCCTCGCAGATTTCCGACGGCGCGGCCGCGCTGCTGGTGACGACCTCGGAAATGGCGGTCGAGCTGGGGCTGACCCGATCGTGCGTTACCGCGCCGGAGCCGTCACCGGTGCGGATCCGGTCCTCATGCTCACCGGCCCCATTCCGGCGACCGAAAAGGTGCTGAACAAGGCGGGTGTCTCGTTGTCGGACGTGGGCGCATTCGAGGTGAATGAAGCCTTTGCGCCGGTCCCGCTGGCCTGGATCGTCGAGACCGGGGCGGACCCCGGCCTGGTCAATCCGCTCGGCGGCGTCATCGCGCTGGGGCACCCGCTGGGCGCCTCCGGCGCGGTGCTGATGACGCGGTTGGCACACCACATGCGCGACAACGGCATTCGCTACGGGCTGCAGACCATGTGCGAGGGCGGCGGCACGGCCAACGCCACCCTGGTCGAACTGGTCGCCTAGCACCGACCAAAGAACTTTTTAAGAGTCCGCCTGAGACCCTTGTCACAGTGGTCAAACCTACCTACTGTGTGTTCACTAGGTTGGTTCAGCCCGCCAATCGGTCAAAGGAGTCCGGTGCCCGACGCGCGGCGTTACGACACGCTTCTCGCCAAAGGTGAGGACCGCAAGCAGCGGATCCTCGCGGTCGCGCAACGCCTCCTCACCCGCAATGGCTGGCGCAACACCACCCTGGCCCAGATCGCCGGGGAAGCCGGAGTCACCCCCGCGGGGCTGCTGCATCACTTCGAGTCCAAGGAGCAATTGCTGCACGCGGTCTTGGACGCCCGCGATCAGGATGACGATTCGCACGCCGACCGGGCCGGTGACCTGATGGCCCAGATCTCTTCGGTCGCCGATCGATTCCACCGGGCGCCCGAATTGGTCGGCACCTTCACGGTCCTGCTGGTCGAGAACATCCTTCCCGACGCCCCATTGCACGACCGGATGCTGGCGCGACACCGCGAAGCCGTCGACATCGTCGCCCAGCTCATCCGCACCGGTCAGGCCGACGGCCGGTATCGCACTGACATAGACCCCACCATCAAGGCAGTGGAAATACTCGCCTTCGTCCACGGAATGGAAACCACATGGTTGCTCGATCCTTCGATACCACTGGCCGAGGTGTTCAAGCAGTACGCGGAGACGCTGGCGCGGGACTTCGCGCCGCCGACCAAACCCCAGAGCCCGACATGAGGTACCGGCTCGATGTGGTCGCCTCCAGCGTCGTCGACGTGGTGCGGTTCGCCGGGGGCTGGCTGTTCGACCGGTCGATGGCCGGATGGGACGTCACCGTGCTTCTCACCGACCTTGCCGACCATCCCGATCTGCGGCCGCTGCAGATCATCGGAGCCCGGACGCTCGACCTCGAGTGCGCCCTGGCGTCGGTCGAGCTTCGTCCCCGTCCGCAGGCCCTGGCGGCCGCGGCGGATCTGGTCGGCTGCGACTCGCGGGTACGCCAGGGCGTATTGCAAGCCCTCGACCACGGCGTCACCGAGGTCACGCTGTGGGGAGACACCTGGCCCGCGGAGCTCGACGGCAGTATCGGCCGGGTGCAACACCGGCTGAGCAGGGCCGCGCAGACGTTCAAGGGCAAGGCGTTGGCCGCCACCGCCGTACCGGAGTACACCATCAATCACACCGAAAACTTCCGGAGCGGGCTGCTGGCCTGCCCGTCGGTGGCGGCTGATCTGGTCCCGGCCGGCTGAATTCGCCAACCCCGGCCGGACCCGAATGTCGGACCCTTTTGGCATGTCAACACTGATTTACCGGCCCGAACTGCGGCACTCGTCGTTGACGGCGATCACCCGGTATGGAAATGTAATACTCATCTCTGAGAGGCGTATTCTCTCTGCTGGGATTCGAACGGAGCAAGATGGCGAACGACTTCTCCACGATGGACTTCTTCCGCGGCAAAGAGCTCATCGCGGACCCGTACCCCTACTACGAGTCGCTGCGGGAGCAGTGCCCGGTGGCCCGGGAAGACCACCACGGGGTCACCATGGTGACCGGTTGGGAAGAAGCCTGCGCCGTTCTGAACGACGCCGAGACGTGGTCCTCCTGCATCTCGGTGACGGGGCCGTTTCCCGGCTTTCCGGTAAGCCTCGAGGGTCTGGAAAACAGTGACATCACCGAGCTGATCGAAGAGCACCGCGACGAGCTGCCGTTCAGCGACCAACTGCCCACACTTGACCCGCCGACCCACACCAACCACCGCTCGCTGTTGATGCGGCTGATCACCCCGAAGCGCCTCAAGGAGAACGAGGACGCCATGTGGGCGCTTGCCGACCAGGCACTCGACGACTTCCTGGCGCCCGGACACGGCGAATGGATCAAGGGTTTCGCCGGCCCGTTCACGCTGCTGGTCATCGCCGACCTGCTGGGCGTGCCGATGGAGGATCGCGACAAGTTCGCCAAGGGCATCGCCGAGCACGCGGGAGGCGGCATTGGGGGTACCGGCAAGGAGTCGTTGTCACACAGTCCGCTGGAGTTCCTCTACGGCCTCTTCTCCGACTATGTCGCCGACCGCCGCAGTGCGCCCCGCGATGATGTGCTGACCGGCCTGGCCGCGACCCTTCAATGCAGCGAATCTCGCTTAACGCGATCTTGCGTGCGGTTTGTGGCGCGGCAGGCGCGGATGTTGAAGAATTAAGAAAAGTGATCCCTCTGTATACAGAGCTCGCCACTCGTCTCTCCATGATCCCGGTGCCTCCAAGGGCCAGAAAGTTGACCAGGGCGCGATGGACACCGTGGCGCCGCCTCGCCGACTACCGACGCCGATTCGAGGACATTGTCGATCGGTTGATCGATGATGTGGCCAAGGACGCCAACTCTGAATTTCGCGACGATGTTCTCGCCGGATTGTTGAGAAGTCGTTTCGATGACGGTTCTACCATGTCACGCAAAGAGATCGGCGACGAGCTGCTCACGCTGCTCACGACTGGTCACGAGACAGTCGCAGCCACGCTAAGTTGGGTTTTTGAGAGGATCAGCCGCCATACAATCGTTTTGGCGAATCTCGTTGAAGAGGCCGAAACCGATAGCAACGAGTACCGTCAAGCGACCCTCGCAGAGACCCAACGCATTCGCACGATATTGGACATTACAGGACGAAAAGTGCATGCGCCGATATTCGAGCTAGGTTCATGGCTGTTGCCGTACGGCACTACGATAATCATAGGCATTGATCAGTTACACGCTCGGCGACAGGACTTCACGGCGCCAGAGCAATTCAGGCCGGAGCGATTCATGGGCAACGCTAATTCTAAGTACGCGTGGATGCCCTACGGAGGCGGAACTCGGCGATGCGTGGGATCAGTCTTCGCCAACGTCGAAATGGACACGGTACTGGCGACTGTATCGCGAAATTGTGCGATACAAACAACAAAATCCCCGGGTGAGGCGAGGCGGTCGCGCGGATTGACGGCTGTTCCGAGAGACGGAGGTCGCATCACGGTGCAGCGGGTCAGTAGTGGTGTTGCGGCCCCCGTTGAATTCATCCGATTCACTGGGTTGACGGCATCATTGACTCCTATGAGGTCAGTCGGGCGGCGGCGAGTCGCAACTCCAACGCTATTTCGCTCATCGCACAATCGATCTTCGATGCATTTCTGACACATCCGCCAGGTGCGATTCGAGAAATCTGCACCCCCGGTCGGAATTAGGAATATGAGATTGCGTTCAGGTCGCCTTTTGAGGGTCTAAGCTTGACGTAGTGTCCGATACCCGCTCGCGCAGTCGGGATCCAGTAGCAGGGCGAGATGAGTTGATCGATAGCATGGCCGACGACACGTCTGGACCAAGGTTCAGCGCTAAATCCGCGGTGTATTTTGACGACCTGGATGCATTCGGTATGTTGTATTATGGCCGGTATGCCGCACTGGTCGAGCATGGAATTACGGCACTTCTCGCAGCCAACGGATTTAAGATCGGCCACGAGGACACATTTAATGTGCTGCGCGAATTTCAAATCACTTTCGAGGCACCAATTCGTAGTGTGGGAGAGGTGGACATCGACTTATGGTCGACTCGAACGTCGCGAAGCTCTCACACTTTCGGTTTTGCGGTGAAAAGCGGCGACGTCGAACATGCGCGCGGTTTACGGACTGCAACTAAGGTCGATCCAACCACCGGTCGGTCAAAACCGTGGAGCGACGAGATTCGAGCGATATTTGGAGTGCCGAGCGCAATGCAATCAGCCTCGAGTCCTCAAGCACCGAACGTTTCATGAATGTTGTCTGCGGCGCAGCGCTTTTTATGGTTTGAACGTCACCGTCGTCTGTGCCGGCGCGACGATGCTACCTCACGTGTTAAAAGGTCCCTCATCCGTGCACGAAGGCACGTTGCCGAGAAGACCGGAGGTTATGAAAAATTCGCAGAATTCGGGTTGGCAACCTTGAGTGGAATTCACTCACCGCGGATCATTGAACTCGCCGCCGGTGATGGCACATTCTCTCGAGCGCTTCTCAAAATAATGGCATGATTGACGTGACAATAACTGATGCCGACCCTTCAGCTGTGGAGTATATGGCAGCGGGTGACCTCGGGAACCATCCTCGCGTAACATTCGGAGTGGAGGGTGCTAGTGCGATTAACGCGCATGACAAAGAATTCGATATGGCAGTATTCGCCCTGCGCTTCCACTATTTGTCGCGGAACGTCGCTGCCGCATTGATATCGGAAGCTACTCGTGTCGCCCGAACGTTCGCTATTATGGATTGGCGCAGGCGCCATCCGTCGATACAAATATTCCGCCTCCCGTTCGTATTTATGATTAAATTTCAAAGGGAAGGCTTCGCGATAGCGCACCACTGGTTGGTTTGTGAATTTCAGGCATATAGTCCTGCTGCGTTGTCAGAGTTGTCCTATCGGGCTGGGCCTAATAATTCCGCGCGATTCGGCAGAGATCGGGCGCACCAGTTCGCCGTATTTCAGCGGGCTGAACAAATTTAGCCCACATCTTGCCGTTAGCAACAGTGAATCGCCTCCGACCGGACACGGGCGCCAAAGTGTTGGACTGGGCCACACCGCGCGCAGCACATTCGACGGATCCCCGGCCTCAACTACCCGGAGGCACTTCCGCGAAACCTGGCACTCCGCCGTCCGCAACGGAATTGAATCGGTGGCGAGTATCGAGGCGCTCGTTGATTTCGCGGATCGCGCTGTCTGGCAACGCGGTGACATCGAAGTTCTCGCTGATCCGGTGCGGCTTGACCGATGACGTCAGAACGGCGCTGCCGCGCTGAATTCCCCACGCCAGCAGTACCTGTGCGGGCGTCTTTTCAAAGCGTCGGGCCATCTCGACGATCAGCGGGTCGTCGAGCAGACGCGGTTCTAATGCGTGTCCCAGCGACGCGAAGGCCAGCAGGACGATGCCGTCGGTCTCGCACAACTCGTGCAGTTCCCATTGCGGGTGATAGGGGTGCGCCTCGACCTGGACGACCGCCGGCTTGATCCGCGCGGCATCGATGATCTGTCGGGTGCCTTCGACGCCGATATCGGACAACCCGATTGTTTGGGTAAGCCCTTGATCGACAAGGGTTTCCATGGCTCGCCAGGTCTCTTGCAACGTGACCCCATGGTCGTAGATGACGGCCCCGTGTGCGTCGCGGGGGTCTTGGTCGTCGCCGGGCTGGAACGCGAAGGGTGTGTGCACCAGATACAGATCGACATTGTCGAGCCCGAGTCGGTCCAGGCTGGCCTGTAGTGCGGGCCGGACCCGTTCGGGTCGATGGTTGTTGTTCCACAGCTTCGTGGTCACAAAGAGGTCCTCACGGCGTACCGTTCCCGCGGCGAACAACTCCTTGAGCGCGGCGCCGACCTCGGCTTCGTTCTGGTATCGCTCGGCAGCGTCGAGGTGGCGGAACCCCACCTCGACCGCGGTCTTGACGGCCTTGTGCGTTGCACCGCGCTCGGAGAGCGATGTCCCGAACCCGAGTGCCGGAATCTCGCTGCCGTTGTTCAACGCGAATCTGTGCTGATTCAGCTGCTCGATGATTTCCATTTCGTTCGACCTCCTAATTGGTCAAAAATTTTTGGCGACAACATATTTCGTTAGTTGAGTAACAGCATCGGCCGTGGTCCAGACGGCGCTGGCGAGGAACCGGAAGTTCACCAGCGCGGCCAGATAACCGTCGCCTTCGGGCAGGCGTGGACCCGCGGTGGCGTCCTTGACGACGGTGACCTCGAAGCCCTGCTCGATGAGCTCGCGCAGGTGGCCTTCGACCCACAGGTTGGCGGCCATTCCGGCCAGCACGACCTGGTTCACACCGCGCTTGCGCAGCTGGAGCACGAGGTCGTTGGACTCAGGCCCGACGATCTTGTGCGGAGAGGCGATCACAGTTGTGCCGTCGTGATGTGGTGTCGGTAGGCCGGAAGGAAGTCGGCACCGGAGCCGACGAACCCGTCCGTTGCGTAGGCGTCCTGGCGCTCGAACATGCCGACGCTGCTCATGAACTGTTCGAGCGGATCGCCGAACCGCCATTGGCTGTCGGTCGGATAGAAGTAGTGCGGCGATATCGCGACGGTGATGCCCGCGAGCTTCGCGGCGTCGAACAATTCGCCGATGTGAGCGACGGTGTTGTTGTCGCGCACGCTGTCGCCGAACACCGCCCACGAAACCCCTTCGGGGCTCAGGAAATCGATCTGCGGATCGGTGATGACGAGCGCGGCGTGGTCGTGGTCGTGGTCGAAACTACTGCGCGGCAGCGCCGGGTTCTGCGGTTCGGCGTACCTGGTCAAGTCTGTCATCAGGATGATCCTTACGCTCGTAGTACCCAAATCATAGATGACCAGTCGTCTATAAATCAAGAGGTGAGGGCAAGATCGTTTCTGACCGCAACGGATCAGCTCAGTAGTGCCGGCACGGTGATGGTTTCGAACCGTTCATAGGGGGCGCGGCTGCGGGTTACCTTCCCACGTACGGCCGCGCCCTCCCAGGACTCGATCAGCAGGGAGGCGAGCTCGGCTGCATCGAGGTCCGCCCGGATGCCGCCCGCGCCGTCCTGTCCGGTACGCACACACGCCGTGAGTGCAGCGTCCCAGCGGTCGAGGATGCGGACGAGTTCGGCGCGTACCGATTCGCTGGAACCGCCGAGCTCGAGCGAGAGGTTGCCGACCAGGCAGCCGAGCAGGAACTCGCCCGCTTCGTGTTCGTCGGCGAGCGCGTGGAAGAAGCGGGTGATTCGCTCCTGGGCCACTCCACCCGCGGCAAGGATTGGTAGCAGCCGCATTTCGATGTCGGACCAGTAGTGCTCGAGGATCGCGGCGGCGAAGGCCTCTTTGCTGGGGAAGTACGCGTAGAACGAACCTTTCGGGACACCGGCCGCGTCGGTGATGTCCTTGACGCCACTAGCCGCGAAGCCGCGCGCATGCACGAGGTCGAGTCCCGCCGCTAGCAGGCCGCGGCGCACCTCAGGGTTCGGCGGACGTGGCATGCCATCAATATTAACTGACCGGTCGACTATATTCGACGGACCGGGGTCAGCTGCGTGCGCCCGGCCCGGCCACCACCAACCCCGTGCATCCGCTGCGGCAGCGGATCCGGTGGATGATTCTGCCGACCGTGTCCCCTCGGGAGGAGTACTGGTACCAGACGAGGGCGTCGGCAAGCCCTTGGCACTTCCGGCATTTATCGGTTTCACGTTTGTACATTGGCGTCCTCCATCCTGCGGGCGCGGGGAATCGTCCAACGTTGGGCGACCTGAATTGAAATTACCTCAGCATTATTACAGCGGCGCTTTCCCGCGCCGAGCGTGTTTTATCTTTACCGATAGGCAACATCGCCGCAGCTCAGCGGTGACACAATTGATACATAGGTGATAGAAAACCCGGCCGAACCTCCGCTGCAAGCACCAATGATGCTACGCCGACGGAGGGAGAATTCGGTAAAGGCTTGCGGCGCAAATCGCGCCACCGCTTTTGTGGTGTGGCCCATGCACAGTCCGTTCTACACGCTGACGAAGAGATCGCCTTTGCGAGAGTAAACGCCAAATACCTGATACTTGACTGCGTGGTGTTGGCGGACCTTCCAGATGGCACCAGCAAGATCGCAGAGTTCTGGAACCTGGTCGCCCCGCAACGTCTCACCGACGTAGTAGACGTGGGTGAGAATCCGATCGATTCCCAGCCGCCTTACACCCCAATGCTTGCCGCGGGACTATGTCGGGTCACGGGATTTGAGCCTCAGCACGAGCCGCTGCTCGCGTTGCAGAGAAACGAAGGCCCACACGAGTGTTACCTGCCGTATGTCGTGGGTGATGGTGACACCCACACGCTGAACATCTGTCGCGGCTTCGGGATGACCAGCCTGCTCGAACCGGACCCGGCGGCGCTGCATGTATTCGAGTACCTCAAGACTTCCGCGCAGGTGATCGAACGCGTACTCGTGGAAGCCCGCAGACTCGATGACATTGCCGAAGGTCAACACCTCGACTCCTGAAGATCGACTGAGGTCTCATTCATGACGCTCTACAAGGATCAGCCGACCCTGGGCGACATCGACTCTGAGCTACGCAGCCAGGGATTCCTTCCGCACTGCTTCGCCGCGCTCACGCTATGGCCGATTGCGCCCTGCGTGGATCCGCGCCGGCCCCTCAACCAACTCCTCGAGGCCGACATGGTCTACGTCCGGGACTTCACCCAAGCGGACTCGATGAGCGATGAGCAACTCAGGCACCTCGCGCTGATAGCGCATTACTGTTATCGATCGTTCGACTTGGCGTTGCGCTGCGCGATGCTGCTCGAGCGGCGGCAGGCGGTGGAGGCCGGAACCCAGCAACGCTACCGGGACATCTTGGCGACCGGATAGCGATTCGATGCGCGATGATCGGCTAAGTTTTTGGCGCGGGAGGTCTTTCGCGGCCGATGTCAGGCCGGGTGCAGGCTGACGGCGATGCCGGAATAACGGACCATGCCGGTCACCACGTCGATGTCGTCCTTGTTGGTCAGGTGATTGACGTTGGCCACGTGGTGGCCGTGCGGAATCGACACCGCCCCGCGCCGCATCGCTGCGTCGACCTTCGCGACGCCGATCAGCTCTCCGCTGACGCTGCGCACCGTCACGGGTCGACCGCTCACGACGCCCGCGGCGGCGCCGTCCTCGGGGCTGATCAAGATCTCCGGGGGCTCGCCGAGAAAATCGAGTTGCCCGTTCAGCTTTCGGCGCTGACGGCGCGGCACCATCACCAGCTGCGGTGGTGGCTGGAGGGCGGCGAGTTGATCGACGAGCAGCGGCGGGGCCAGCCGCCAACTGCCCATCCGCCCGATGTGGTCGTCGACCCACGCCGCCGGGAGTTCCCGCGGCACCTCCGCCCAACCCGTGGCCGCCACTTCGTCGTACTTGGTGCGGGCTCCGGCCAGCAGGACGGCGATGACGTCGTCGTCGCTGCTGCTGTCGGGATCCCCGAGACTGCCCATGTCGTAGCCAAGCCGCCTGCCGAGTTCGGCGAAGACCCACCACATCGATCGCCGTTCGCCGACCGGCTCGACCACCGCCGACGTATATTGCACCGACACTTGCGAACTCAGGATGTCGTGAATGGTGATGTCCGGGCGTTCTAAGGGGTCTTTGGTCGGCAGCACGTGGGTGGCCAACTGCGTGGTCTCGTTGTCGATGATCTCGGTAGTGGCGAAGACCTCGAGGTTCTGCAGCGCCGGGATCAACTTGCCGGTCTCGGGGAACGACGTGACCAGGCTGCCGCCGACGTTGATCAGGGCGCGGATATTTCCAGCGGCGATCTCGTCGGGCAGCACCGCGCACGGCCATTCGTTGATGAATGCCTGGGCCTCCGGGCGGCTGCGGGGACCGGGGCCGAACGATCCCTCGATCGGAGTGATCGGCAGGAGGTCGCCGAAAGTTTCAAGCTGGTAAGCGAATCCGGGATGGAACCAGATGCCGCCGGGCTGGTTCATCGCGCCGGTGAGGATCATCAGCACCCAGGCCAGCCACTGGGTGACATTGGCCCGATCGGCCGTCATCGTGACGCCGGTGCCGGTTTCGGTCGCAACGCATTTGGCGGCGCGCACCGCCGCGCACAGTCGCTCCAGTTCCGTTGCCGGCACGTCGGCGAGCCTCGCCGCGTGTTCGAGGGTGAACGGCTCAACCGCGGCGGCCAGTTCGTCGATAACTTGAACGGGCACTACCGTTTTCATGCCGTCGCGCAGAATTTCGCGCACCAAGTAGGCCAGCACCGCGTGGTCGGTGCTGGGGCGCGGTGCCAGATGGCCCGAGGCCAGACGCGCGGTCTCGGTGCGCCGCGGGTCGATCATCCAGACCTGACCGCGCTTGGCGATGTCGCGTACGGTGCCGGTCGGGTTGGGCATCGAGATCGCGTGGCCATGTGAGACCACCGGGTTGATGCCGACGAGCATCAGAAAGTCGCAGTTGTCCAAATCCGTTCGGCCGGACAGGCCCATGAATCCACCCGCCAAATCGGAGACCAGAGGTTTGGCGGTGCCGTCGATGGTCAACGGGCTGAACTTCGCCGGTGTGCCGATCGCGGCGTGCAAGGCTTCGGCCATCCGGAACCCGGCACTCTCCATGGTGCTGAAGTAGAAGCCGACCGATGCGGGTCCGTGCCGGTCGATGATGTCCTTCAGCCGGCTGCCCAGATCATCGAGGCAGACGTCCCAGGTGGTGTCTTGCTGTCGGCCGTCCACCCGAATCCGCGGCCGCTCGAGCCGGTCCGGGTGGTGGTGCATTTGCGGCAACGCCCGCCCCTTCGGGCAGCAGTAACCGGGCGAAAACGGGCTCTTCGCAGATGAGGGTGTAGGGGTGGTCGGCGCGTCGGTGCCGGTGTAGGGGTCGAGGTCTTCTGATGATGGAGGTTCCTACGCCGTCCATCAGGAAGACCTCGACGTGCCTGACGCTACCGGTCGGGCGGGCTTTGCCTGCGCTGACGTGACGACTTTCTGCCGCCTTGATGAACTCAGGCTGGAGGTGACCGGTCAGCGCCTCGATGCTGATCGTGCTGTGCTGGCGTGCCGGATCGCCGAGGAGGATCGATGGTGCCGGCGCTGCGGTGAAGAAGGCGTTCCGCGCGACAGCGTGACCCGTACGTTGGCCCATGAGCCGTTGGGGTGGCGGCCCACGACCTTGCTGGTCACCATCCGCCGCTACCGATGCGCAGGATGCTCTCATGTGTGGCGTCAAGACGCCAGCAAGGCCGCCGAACCACGAGCCAAGCTCTCGCGACGCGCTCTGCAGTGGGCGCTGGAAGCCATTGTGTGCCAACACCTGAGCGTGGCCCGAGTCGCCGAAGGACTGGCAGTGTCGTGGAACACCGCCAACAATGCGGTGCTCGCCGAAGGCAAGCGGCTGCTCATCGCCGACCCGGCACGATTCGACGGCGTGGCGGTCATCGGCGTGGACGAACACGTCTGGCGCCACACTCGCCGCGGCGACAAATACGTCACCGTCATCATCGACTTGACCCCGGTGCGCGACAAGTCCGGACCGGCGCGGTTGCTCGACATGATCGAAGGACGTTCCAAACACGCCTTCCAACAGTGGTTGGCCAACCGGCCCAAAGACTGGCGTGACGGTGTGGAAGTCGTTGCCATGGACGGTTTCTCCGGATTCAAGACTGCGGCCACCGAGGAACTGCCCGACGCCGCCACGGTGATGGACCCCTTCCACGTGGTCCGGCTGGCCGGCAACGCCCTCGACGAATGCCGACGCCGCGTGCAGCTGGCCACCTGCGGGCACCGCGGCCGCAGCACCGACCCGCTCTACCGTGCCCGGCGCACCCTGCATACCGGTGCCGACCTGCTCACCGACAAACAGAAAGCCCGGCTTGCCGCCCTGTTCGCCGTCGATGCCCATGTCGAGGTCGAGGCCACCTGGATGATCTATCAACGCACCGTGGCCGCCTACCGCCAACCCGACCGCGCCAAGGGCGCCACGATGATGACCGCCCTGATCACCACCCTCAGCGCCGGCATCCCCAAACCGCTGCAGGAACTGATCACCCTCGGGCGGACGCTGAAGAAACGCGCCGCCGACGTCCTGGCCTACTTCGACCGCCCCGGCACCTCCAACGGCCCAACCGAAGCGATCAACGGACGCCTCGAACACCTCCGCGGCTCCGCCCTGGGCTTTCGAAACCTCACCAACTACATCGCCAGATCCCTCCTGGAAACCGGCGGATTCAGACCCCGACTACACCCCCGATCATGAAGAGCCCGAAAACGGGTGGTCCTGGTCGCCGCGAACGCGGACCACCTCATCCCCGTCGACGTCGACGAGAATGCCGCAGACGGACGTGCAAATGCGGCAGAAGCTACGCACCGTTTTCATACACCGATAACGTACTCTCTCGATTCGAGAAGAACTATCACTTATTTGATAATGGCATTTCCCACTGGTCAGAACCAGGGGCCGGGGTAGTGACCGTCCTGGTCTTGCACCATGACGATTTCCTTGCACTCGCCGCCTGCAGTGGTTTCGCCGCGGCAGACCAGCGTCCAGCCCGATATCCGCTCGAAGGGCCGGACGGTCCAGTTCGTCGAGACCGGATCGGGAGCGGGCAGGGCCAGTACCGAGAACGTTTGGCCGGTATTCGTGATGTAGAGATGGTCGCCGAAGAATGCCACTTTGGAGATCGGCAGCTTCTTGGCGTCCTCTCGATTCTTCAGCAACTCCCACTGCTGGGTGCGCAGGTTCCACACTCCGAATCCGAACTGCGAATCAGCCGAGTCTCGGCCGTCGACGAACAGCCTTCCGTCCGACAAGGTCGCGGCTAATCCGCCGCCGGAGACCCGGTCGGAGTCGCCGACCTTGATGATGGTTTTGGAATTCAGGTCGAAAAACATGGTCGACACGACGGTGGGGGAGTCGCGGTGGGTGATCTTCACCAATTTGTCTGGCCCGTCAGATAATTCGGCATCGACGGTCACCACATCGTTGTCCTGATAGATCGCTTCGCCCGACGGGCGGCGCAGCTCGGCGCCAGAGGTCTTGCCGGCTTGGGTGTTTCGTTGGAACGACAGCACGTCTTGCCAGACGCGACCGGGCGCAGGATCGTTCCACGCCATCGACAAGTCGGTACCGGAAAGAAGGACCGTCCGTGGCGGGGACGCCGTGGCATCCCCATCGGTGAAGGCATTGATCCACGCCACGCCGGAAGTCGTTGCGCCAAGCCGCCATTGCTTGGCGTCGGTCAATGTCAACTCGGGAATCGGTGGTTGAAGTCCTTTCGTCACCACCTGCTGACCCGTCGTGAAGTCGAAGGCGTATGCGGTGGTCTTGGCGACGTCGGGCTGCGGCGCCTGCGCCGGTTTGACGGTCGCCACCACATACACAACCTTTATTGCCTCCGTCGTGCCCGACAGCGCGCACATGGCTCCGGTGACGTTCTCGCCGGCGGGAATCGCGGGCAGGGCCGGCGCTACGTACTGTCCGGTTTTCGTATCGAATATTTTGGGGCGAATGTCCTCGAGCGCGGATTTGCTGCGCGTGAATTCCTCCGGACAACCGAAATAGGCCGTTCCGCCGTAGCTTTTCCAGTCTTTCTCCAAAGGGCCGGATATCGGCGGTGGTAGCGGAACCGAACTGGTGGTGACCGTCGAAGTAGACGTCGAGGTCGTCGGTGTTGCCGCGGGCGGAGACGCGGTCTCCGAACAGGAGGCGATGACCAGACAGACGGCCGGCGCGAACAGGGTAAACCGATGTCCGGACATACTTCGCTCCTGGTAGGCACGCATCAGTAACCCCCGTTAACTTCGTGTAACCAAGGAGCGTAAAGCGGGTTCGGTGCGACCGCGACTCGGGCGGTATTTCTCACAACCGCACGATCACGAAACCGGTTGTGCCTCCGGGAATGTCCACTCACCATTGAGGATCTTTTCTTGCGGCCGGTATAAACGAACCAGGTAGTTCCACCCCGCAGTGATCGGCAGGCAGTTGGATGTCTGGGCATCGCAGCCGCCGAATTGAATGGTGATGGTGCCGCCGGAGTCACGTTGCGCGGTGATGTTGTTCAGTGAGTAGGCGTTTTCCGCATTAGGTGTGAAATAGCCGTCTTTGTTGTACACGGTGACCGACCAGAATCCGTCGACCGGTACCTCGGCCACGGTGAGCTGATATGCGGTGCCGCCGTCATTCTCGACGGGGTGGACGCCGAAGTACGTGGCATCTCTTTCCGGGTTGCCGCCCCATCCCGTTGCTGCGCCGATCAGCCTGCGCACCGGTTCGGTGTCCTCCTTGGTGCCGAACATCCCCGAGAAGTTGGACATGGTGGCGGCGAGTTGAACAAGCGCGTCTCGTACCGTCTTCTGGC
This sequence comes from uncultured Actinomycetota bacterium, assembly GCA_963712615.1. Taxonomy (GTDB): domain Bacteria; phylum Actinomycetota; class Actinomycetes; order Mycobacteriales; family Mycobacteriaceae; genus Mycobacterium. The sequence goes on along the minus strand of CAVQIO010000002.1, from coordinate 2,752,485 downwards.
TGACGGGATCCCACTTCGGGATCTCGAAACTGCCGGTGTGGTCCTGCTGCAACCCGACAGCGTCCTGTAGCGCGTGGACCGCCTGGATATCGGCATCGTCATCGGGGTTGACCAGGATGCGGATCAGCACCATGACATACCGCGTGCCGACGTCGTCGCGGGTAAGCGTGTGTCGGCCCCGCCCGTAAAACACATTGGGCACGTATTGGTCTTCGGTGATCAGCTGCATCGACATGAACCGGCCGCTGGGGTCGGGCAGCGATATCGTGATCGGCCCGGCATCAAGGTCGAAGACTCCTGCCGAATACAGCGTGTCGCGGTTTGACCGCACCACCAGCTGCTTGTCCAGCGGCGTCAGTTCTCGATTGTGGACGAACGCGCCCAACCCGCCGTCCGTGACGACAGTGCCGAAATACAGATCGCTTTCGGCCCTGATGAAGTTGTCTGGTGACACAAGCACCGCGCCGTCAGATGTCTTGCGCTCTGTCATCACTCGGACCCTACGCGGGTCGTAGCGAGCGCGAAACCTGTTGGGCGTCCGGGAATGTCCATTCGCCATTGAGAGTTTTCTTGCGGTCTCATCCCCTGAGGACTTTTGGGCCTGCGAGCTCTCGCAGGGAAGACAGAAACAATTGGTCCATCTGCGGGCTCAAGTCAGCCAAGGTCGGGCCACTGGCATAGCCTGCGGAGCCGAAAACGCGTTCGGGTGCGTCTTCGGTAGTGGCCGCGCCGATCGAAAGGCAAAGGCAGGCAACGCCGTCCGCGCGAAGCTCTTCAAGCGCCTTGCGGGTGTCGGCTTCGGCGTAACGGCCCTCGTAGCCGTCGTCGTAGGGGAAACCATCCGATAGGACGAGCAGTAGCCGATTCGGAGTGCCGGCCTCGTTCTTGAGGATCTCGCCTGCGCCTCGGATACCGGCGCCGAGCCGTGTGTAGCCCGATGGCAGGAGCTGGTTGAGCCGGGTACGCCCGATGGCACCGAAGCGCTGTTCGAATGTCTTGATCGCAGGCAGGTGCACAGCGTGTCGGCCCTGCGATCGGAAAGCGTAGACCGCGACGCGGTCGCCCAGATCTTCGAGCGTGACGGCCAGTGTGGCGGCTGCCTTGCGCTGGTGGTCGTGCACGGCGAGTCCGTCGGGATCGGTATCGGTGGCCGAGCCTGAGGCGTCGAGCAGGATGAGGACGCCCAGGTTGCGGGCGAGTTTGCGGCGTTCTTGGTAGACGTGCTCCGCCGGTGAGTAGCCGGAGCGCAGGTCGACGAACAGATCGATCAGCGCCTCGATGTCCAGCCCGTCGCCATCGGGGCGGGCGCGCAGATTCTTGGGGCCAGGGCCGACGCGGGACATGCGTCGCCGCAGCACGTCGTCGCGCGCGACACCGGCTGCGGACACATCGGCGACCTCAGAGGACGTGGCCGGTGGAAAGGTGACGACTCGGCACCACTGCGGCCGATACCGGTTGTTGTGAACATCCCACTCTGGGTGCAGGGCGCCGCTTACGCCGACGGCTGCGCCGGGCTTGTCGCCATCGACAAATCGGATGCGGCTGGGCAGCGGCCGGAAATCCGGTCCGCCCTTGTGTGCGCGTCGGATGGACCCGACCCGCATCTCCGCCCCGCCGGGGCCATCGCCGGGAGAGCTCGATTTTCCAATTAGCTTGCGGAGAAAGTCCGAGACGGCCTGTGAGCTAAGCGGACTCGTGAAGAGTTTGAGGATCTTGCTTTCTTCAGACGGTTCGTCGTCGTCTCCGTCGTCAGGCTCGGGCAAGTCGTTCGGATTGAATCGCAAGCCTGTATTGGTCGCCGGAGCGCCCGCATCGGCCGCGACCGCGCGCGCCAGGGATGGTTTGATGACGCCGAACCACGGCGGCGAATCGGCGATCTTCGTCCGGCTTCTGGCCAGCTCGAGTGACTCCTCGGCGGTGGCGGTGCTCGGCTTCGCGTTGTCGGAAATCTCGGCTGCGAGTGGGATTCGGTCGGCAAGTTCAATGAGTACTCGGTGGCCTTCGATGGCCAGGTAGCGCCGCGCTAAACCTGCGCGCGCCCGCAGGTCCTTCACCAAACGATGATCCAGGCTGCCGGCGCCCAACAGGGCGCTTTGGAGCACCACCTCGCGGCGCTGCTCGGCGAAATAGCCACCCGCCGAGACGAATACGACGTTTCCGTTCGTGTAGGCGGGCTGGCCGGCCGCTGCCTCGGCAATCTCGACGGACCGACCGGCGATGAAGGTGGCGAGAAGTCGGAAACGGTTAGGGCCGCCCGGACCAGCGGTGGTCACGTCCGGGGCAGCACGGCATCGACGAGTTCGCTGAGCCCGCGGACGACGTCCGGGTCGTCGGAGAGCACCTGGACGATGGCCGATTGGACAGCACTGCGCAGGCTTAGGCCCTCCGCAACGAGTCCGCCGGCCAGGATCAACATCCGGGTGGACGCCACCTCGCGCAGCGGTGAGCCATCCAGATTCCTGATGGCGTTGCCGAGTGTGACCAGAGCGCGCGCTGTCTCGCCGTCGATCCCGGCTTCGTGGGCAACCACGTCCGTCTCGGTCTCGGCGGGCGGGAAGTCAAGATTGATGGCGATAAAGCGTTGACGGGTAGACTCTTTCAGGTTTTTCAGGATGCTCTGGTAGCCAGGATTGTAGGAGATCACCAGCTGGAATCCGGGCGCGGCGGGCAGTGTCGTGGCGAGCCGATCGATCGGGAGCTCGCGGCGGTGATCAGCGAGCGGAGCAGTAGTGAATACCGCCGCCGAAGGTCAGGATCGGCGGTGTCCCCTCGCGAGTGATGTCGACCCGGTGTGGGTCGTCGTACACAGCTGGATCTCGGTTGGCCGCAGCGGTATTCACCAACACCATGGTGCCGGCGGGGAACAGATCGCCGTCGAGCTCGGCGTCCTCGATCACCAGCCGAAGAGTTCCGCACGCGATCGGTGAGTGGCGCATGGTTTCCTCGACCGCGTGCATGGCCAATTGGGGATTCTCCTTGAGCAGCTGCCACTGCTCCGGGTGCTCGCAGAGGACCTGCACCGAGGCGCCCACCTGGTTGCGGGTGGTGTCCGTGCCCGCCAACAACAGACCCCCGGCGAGCATGCGCAGTTCGGCGGCATTGAGGCGATCACCGTCATCCTCGGCGCGGATGAGGTCGGAAAGCAGGTCGTCGGTCAGGCTGTGCCGGCGGCGGGCGACCATGTCGTCGACATAGTCATCGAGCTCGCCCCACGCGCGCATGACGCCGGGCTCGAGTTCGCGGAGATCGACATTGAAACTGAAGGCTTTGAAGATCTCGTCGGCCCACAGCGAAAACTGTTGCCAATCCTCGCGGGGTGCACCAAGTAGCGCGCAGATGATGGGGACGGGTACGGGCGGGCGATATCGGTAACGACGTCACAGTGCCCCGCGTCGGCAACCTGATCGACGAGCTCGTTCATCAGGTCGGCCATGGTGTCGTGCAGGCGCAGGGTCGCCCGGGGGGTAAACGCCTTGGACGTCAGACCGCGCAGCCGATGGTGGGCATCGCCTTCCAGGCAGAGCAAGCTGTTGACCACCTTGTCCCACAACGGGCCTGACGTGATGCCCTGGACGAACAGATTGATGCCGGGCGGGATCTGGAACCGGGTATCGCGAAGTACCGAGCGCACCAGGCGATAGGAGAGCACCTCGGGTCCGTACGGCCCGAGCGCGATCGGGGCCTGTCGTTGTGCGGCTTCGAGGCGGGGGTAGATGTCCGCGGGAGTTTCCGCAGCATCGTAACTCAGCGCGGGGAGGTCGGCGTCGAAAACACTTGCGGGAGCGGTACCGACGGCCATGGCGGTCTCCTTAGCCCGGAATCCGCGGGGCGTGAAGCTCGCGGACATCTTCGGTGACAATGTATGGCCAGCGCCGGTGACTGTCAACGACCTGCGGTGTTGGGTCGCCGGGCTAGTGAGCGACCGGGCAGCCGCTCTTGTAGTCGACCTGCCAGTGTGTGATGCCGTTGATGAACGGTGACCGCAGCCGCTGAGGGTCTCCCGCGGAAGTCAGGTCGGGCAGGTGGTCGGCGATCGCATTGAACATGATGTCGATGGTCATGCGTGCCAGGTTGGCACCGATGCAGTAGTGAGCTCCGGTGCCACCGAATCCGAGGTGCGGGTTGGGGCTGCGCAGGATGTCGAAGGCGTACGGGTCGCCGAAGACCTCTTCGTCGAAATTGGCTGAGCGGTAGAACATCACGACCCGCTGGCCCTTCTTGATCGCGATACCACCGAGCTCGGTGTCGGCCAGCGCGGTGCGCTGAAACGCCGTGATCGGGGTGGCCCACCGGATGATCTCATCGGCCGCGGTCTTGGGCCGCTGTTGCTTGAACAGCTCCCACTGGTCGGGATGGTCGGTGAAGGCCATCATCCCTTGCGTGATCGAGTTGCGGGTCGTCTCGTTGCCGGCGATGCCGAGCGTGACCACGAACATGCCGAACTCCGCGTCGGAAAGCCCGTCACCGTCGGCGTCGGCCTGGACCAGCGTCGTGACGATATCGTCGCCCGGTTTCTCGGCTTTGCGGGCCGCTAATTGCATTGCATACCAAATCAATTCGCCCGCTGAAGTGAGCGCGTCGGAGTCGGCGAACTCCGGGTCGTCGCTACCGATCATCTTGTTGGACCAGTCGAACAGCTTGCCGCGGTTCTCCCGCGGCACTCCGAGCAGGACGGCGATGGCCTGCAGCGGCAACTCGCAGGCCACCTGCAGAACGAAGTCGCCCGAGCCTTCTTTTGCGGCCTGTTGTGCGATCTCACCTGCGCGCTCACTGAGATCGGCACGCAGGCGCTCGACGGCGCGCGGGGTGAAGCCGCGGGCGACGATCTTGCGCAGCCGGCTGTGTTCGGGAACGTCCATCATGATCATCGATGTGCGGCCGGCTTCGATCTGGCCCTGCGCCTGATCTTCCCGGTAGCGCGGCACGATGGATTTCGTCGCCGACGAGAAAATGTCGGTGCGCAGTGACACCTCGCGAATGTCGCGGTGCTTGGTCACCATCCAGTAGCCGCCGTCGCCGAACCCGCCCCGATCGAGCGGCTGCTCATTCCACCATATCGGCGCCGCCCGGCGCAGTTCCGCCAACTCCTGCACCGGTAGCCGGTGGGCGTAGATGTCGGGATCGGTGAAGTCGAACCCCGGCGGGAGGCGCGGAGTGGCGATGGATGTGCTCCTCGGAAATCGCGGGTGGTGAGGAGATGCTAGCGCTCAGCGGCGGTTGGGCATACACCTAAGACCAAATCGATCAGTCACGGCGACTATTTGCCGTGCGGGTCGCTGGCATTGAGCGCCTCGATCACCTTGTCGTAGTCGCCGCGGGCCTCGCCGTAGCGCAGGAACTTGACGCGCTCGACATGAATTTCTTTGCTGTCGGGTTCGTCTTCCAGCAATTGCATGACCTGGTCGAGAAAATCGTTCAGTGGCATCGCGGCGTTGTTGTCCCGTTGTCCGGGAACCAGATCGGTTCGCACGGCCGGCGGCACGAGTTCTTTGACCTCGACCGTCGAGTCGGCGAGTTGCAGACGCAGCGACTCACTGAGCATGTGAATGGCGGCCTTGGAGGCGTTATAGCTCGGCGTGACCCGCAGCGGCGCGAAGCCCAGGCCCGACGAGACCGTGATGATGGTCGCTGCCGGCTGCTTTTGCAGATGTTCGACGAACGCCGCGATGAGGCGGATCGGTCCCAGCACGTTGGTGGTGATGGTCGATTCGGCCGACTCGAGGAACGTGTCGGGGTGATGCCAATCCTCGATCTTCATGATGCCCGCCACCGCGATGACGACGTTGAGGTTCGGGTGACGCGCCAGCACCTCGTCGGCGGCCGAGCGCACACTTGCGGCGTCGGCGGTGTCGATCCGCACCGTTTCGATACCGGGATGTTCCGCGGCGATCTGCCCGAGCAATTCGGTCCTGCGGCCCCCGACAATGACGGTGTTGCCCTTGGCCTGCAGGCGCAGCGCCAGCGCCAAGCCGATCCCGCTGGTGGAGCCCGGAATGAAGATGGTGTTGCCGGTGATTTTCATGCTCCTGCGCCTTTCGGTGATCTAGCCGGTCGCGGCCGGACTGGAAACTTTCAGGCTGTCACGTGCACCGAGGTTGATCGCGGCGGTCACGATCGACCGTTCGATCTGGCGAAGCGCATGCACCGCGGTGAGGAATCGTCGGGTATCGAGGCGCAGTTCGTCATCGTCATGGCGAGCGCGGCACTCGGCGGAGTCAAGGTCGTCGGCCGCGGAATCGACCGTCAGCGCGCCCGCGCCGTCGACCATCGCGATCAACGCGTCGATGTTGCGTCGAGTCTGCGCCGCGGCCGAGCAGAAGGCATCGCAAAGCGGTTGCGAGCCAACGGGATCCTGGTACCGCTCGCTGTTGCGGGCCAAGCTCCGCCCATACCGATCGCATGCCGTGAATATCCGAAGTCCACGCCGGATGCTGCGGCGGCTGGCAAGCCCGGCGGCACCTGCCAGCAGCGGCTTGGCGGTGACCCGGAACTGCTGCAAGTTTCGGTCGAGTTGACGGGCTTGCTCGGTCGGACTCACCGCCTCGGCACCGCCGAACATGGTGGCCGTGGAGATTTCGATCAGGTCGGACAGGCTGGTCAAAAACGTTTTGGTGTCGGTGCGGATGGCGGTTCGGCTATTCGCCGGCAGCACCAGGACGGCCACGGCGATTCCGATCACGGCACCGATCGCGGTCTCTTCGATCCGCAGCATCAGCACCCCGAAGGAGAACTGACCGAGCAGGCCGTACAGCAACGCCAGCATGGTGGTGATCCAGAAGGTCATCAGGCTGTAGGTGACCGTCATGAAATAGAAGGCGCAGAACAGGCATACGAAGATCGCGGCCAGCGATCCGGTCTTGTCGCCGGCGAACAGCGTGGCCACCAGCACGCCGGCGGGCACGCCGAGCACGGTGCCGACTAGCCGTTGCCAGCCTTTGGTGAGTGTTTCGGCCCAGGAGTTGGTGCCCGCGAAGATCACGAACGCCGCGATCACCGCCCAGTACCAACGGGTGGGGGCCAACAACTCGCCGGTCACGATGGCCAACGATGCGGCCACGGCGACCTGGATGGCCTGCCGGGTGGTCTGCAGTAGGCCATGCTGCTGTTGCTCGTCGTCGGGTGCGGGCGGCGGCGTGCTGTCGGCGCTCTCCACGGGGGCGGGGTGCCCGGTTACCGTGCCCTCCACGATTGCCCGCACTTCAGCCGTCGCGGTGGCCGCATTGATGATCGCCAAGCCAAGACGGCGCACCGCGGCGTCTCCCTCGTCATCGCCCGCGGTGGAGCATGCTTGCCGGTCGAGAACGCGTTGAGCCTGGCTCGCGGCCTGTCGAAGGCCACCTTCCTGCGGTGCCCGGATTGCTCGCGACAGCAGGGAGAGCGCGGTGACCAGTTCGGCGCGGGTGACGGCGGGTATTGCCGAGGGATCTCCCGATGCGACCGCCGCGGCTCGCCGGCCCGCGGTGGCGACCCATTCGATCGCGAGTTCGGCGTCGAACAGCCAGGGCGAGAGTTGTTCGGCGGATACCCCGCGGTACAGCAGGGCGGGGTTGGCTTTGTCCTCGATCTGGTCCTGCACCATCAGGGCGGTCTCGTTGAGCCGGATGGTGCGGGTCCGCATGTGGTGGCGTCGCCGTTCGTCGAGGCGGCCGGCGCGTACCGCTTCAGCAGTAGTGTCGATCACGATCGACATCCGCGCGCGCAGCGCTCGAATAGTGGAGCGCAGCACGGGTTCTGGTCGTTCGGGCAGCACGTAAGTGCTCATCACAAACGTGCACACCGTCCCGACCACGACGGCCAGTATCAGCCAGGGCAACTCCGAGAGGCCGGCCCGCAGGTACAAGGTCATAAAGTAGGACATGAACGCGATCATGCCCAGCGCCCTGCCGCGGGCTCCGAAGCGGCGGATGTAGACCGCACAGAACACCACCGCCACGAAGACGACATCGGCCACGATCGGATGCGGAGCCAGCAGCGTCGCCGCGGTGATGGACAGCGCCCCGGGCACCGGCAGCAGCGCCATCGTGATCCGCTGCTGTTGCGGGTCTGGTTCGTTGACGGATCGGGCGGCGATCATCGTGATGACGACGCCCAGCAACGCGACGGTCAGCGGCTGGCCGGTCGCTTTCGTCAGCAGCGAGAGCAGCACCAGGGAGCAGGCCAGCGCGGCCGTCGTCCGGACGGCCGATCGCAGTCGCAACAGCCCGGGGTCGGAGCCGATCCACCAAGTTCGCGCACGCTCGAAGAAAAGAGCTATCGGAGTGACCCCCTTTCGTCTGTTGAACATCACATAGTCACCCGAACTGCGTCGCCTCGCCAGGCTAGTCTTCGACATCGTGACAGCGCCGACTCGCGCACAGCTGGCAGATGGCCGTGACCTGCTGTTCTTTGCGTTGCCCGGGCACTGCCCGGCGCCGGTCGGCGATCGCCGGCCCTTACCGAAGCGCGACCCGAACCAGTCGCAGTTGCGATTCGACCGGTCGACCGGACAGTGGGTGATCGTCGCGGCGCTGCGCCAAGACCGCACCTACAAGCCGTCCGCTGACCAGTGCCCCCTGTGTCCTAGCCCGACCGGACTGACCGGCGAGGTGCCGGCCCCCGACTACGACGTCGTGGTGTTCGAGAATCGGTTCCCGAGCCTCTCCGGTGCCGGCCAGCCGATGTCGGTGCCCGCTGATGACTTCGTTGCCGCACCGGGACACGGCCGCACGGAAGTGATCTGTTTTTCCAGTAACCACACCGGGTCGTTCTCGGAGTTGGAACCGGCGCATGCCCGGCTGGTGTTTGAGGCATGGCGGCACCGCACCACCGAGCTGATGGCCGCACCGGGAATTGAGCAGGTGTTCTGTTTCGAAAACCGCGGCGAGGAAATCGGGGTGACGCTGCCACATCCGCATGGTCAGATCTACGGCTACCCCTATCTGACGCCGCGAACCGCCGCCATGCTCGGGCAGGCGCAGCAACATCGAATTCGTCACGGCGGCAACCTCTTCGCCGAAATGCTGGCGCGAGAGGTCGCCGACGGCAGTCGCATTGTCGCGCGTACAGAGCTCATCACTGCATTCGTACCGTTCGCGGCGCGCTGGCCCGTCGAGGTGCACATCTACCCAAACAGATTCGTGCACAACCTCGTCGAACTAAGCGAGGAGGAACTGGATGCGTTCGCGCACGTCTATCTCGACGTGCTGGGCCGGTTCGACCGCATGTATTCGGCTCCGCTGCCATACATTTCGGCGTTGCATCAGTTCACCGACACCGATGTTCAGGCCGACGGCTACTTCCACGTCGAACTGACGTCAATCCGGCGCAGTGCGACGAAGCTCAAGTACTTGGCGGCGTCCGAATCGGCGATGGGCGCCTTCATCAGTGACGTCACGCCGGAGAGTGTAGCCCAGCGACTGCGGGAACTCGGCCGGTGACCGACGCAACCGTCCGTTACGCCGCTCCGGGGCGGATCAACCTGATCGGGGAGCACACTGACTACAACCTCGGATTCGCGCTGCCGATCGCGTTACCGCAGCGCACCGTGGCGACTTTGCGCCCCGACCGCAGCGACGCCATCACCGTGCACAGCGGCCGCGCAGACGGTCCGGTGCGGATTCCGCTCGGCACCGCTCCCGGTGAGGTGGCAGGCTGGGCCGCTTACGTGGCCGGGGTGATGTGGGCGCTGCGTCAGGCCGGGCACCCGGTGCCCGCTGGCGCGATGTCGATCACCAGCGAGGTGGAGATGGGGTCGGGCCTCTCTTCGTCGGCTGCGCTGGAGTGTGCGGTGCTGGGTGCGATCAATGCGGCTACCGGTGTGCGCATCGACCTCAAGGAACAGGCGCGCCTGGCCCAGCGCGCCGAGAATGACTATGTCGGTGCCCCAACGGGTTTGCTTGACCAGCTGGCCTCCTTGTTCGGGGAGGCGTCGACGGCGTTGTTGATTGATTTTCGCGACATCACCGTTGAGCCGGTGGCCTTTGACCCGGACAGTCGCGGTGTTGGGCTGCTGCTGATCGACTCCCGGGCACGCCATCGTCACGCCGGCGGTGACTACGCGGCCCGGCGTACGTCGTGCGAACGGGCGGCCGCCGATCTAGGGGCGTCGTCACTGCGTGAGGTTGCCGATCGCGGGCTCTCGATACTGGCTGCGGTGGCCGACCCGGTCGACGCCCGTCGTGCCCGCCACGTGCTGACCGAGAACCGACGGGTACTCGATTTCGTTGATGCGCTGGGTGATTCGGATTTCACCGCGGCCGGGCAGATCATGACCGCCTCGCACGCGTCGATGCGTGACAATTTCGAAATCACCACGGAGCACATCGACCTGATCGCCGATACCGCGCTCCGGGCCGGTGCGCTCGGAGCCCGGATGACCGGCGGCGGCTTCGGCGGCTGTGTGATCGCGTTGGTTCCGGTCGACCGCGCGGAGCTGGTGGGTCAGATGGTGTCGCAGGCGGTGTGCGATGCCGGGTTTGACCGGCCGGTGATCAGCCGGACCCGCGCCGCCGCGGGCGCAGCACTGGGTGAGTGATCCGGCGACCGACACGAGTGTGCACGCGGGTGTCGAGTGTGCGTCCTGGGCGGCAAGGCCGCTGATTCTCCGCCCCTAGCGCACTCTCAACGCCGTCATTGCACGCCCGACGTCGGGCGCGCGGCGGGGTGGTTGACGATGCCCTACCCGGCCGGAGTCAGCCCGACAGCGCCCAATTTCATGCGGTCGACAGCCTCGCCGAACTCCTCGAGGGTGGGGATGCGCTGGTCGCGGAATTTCAACCCGATCATCGTTTGCGCACGCCGGGCGCCATACGACTCGGCGCAGCGTTTAAACAGGTCGGACACGATCGCGCGGTCGGTGATGAGCTCGCCGCGCATCGCCGTTGACTTGCCGTCGTAGACGACCTGGACTGGCGCGCCGCCGCGGAAGTTCTGCTTCCACGCCGCGCCGGTGAGCACATACAGATCGTTGTCGATCACATGGGCGCTCACCGGAAGTGTGAACGGCCGCCCCGTCTTTCGCCCGGTGAAGCTCAGCACCATCAGCTGCTTGCGCGCGGGGCCGGCGAGCGGGGTGCGCAGCAGGAAGCCCAGTATCGGGTTGACGAGCTTGAGCAAGGCCGACGGTGGGTGCCCGGCGTCGATCGCGTACGACTCTTCTGCCATGCACACACCGTAAGGCCATTCGCGCCTTTGTGGTGCGCCGATTTATCTGCTGCTCGTTGCGCTGTTAGGAGGTAATGGTCGTCTGGTCGTCGATGACGTTGGTGGCGTCCACCAGCGGACCCTGGTCGCTCTGCAGCGAGTCGGCGTCGAACTGCAGCACGTAGACCGCGCCCTGGCTCGGAATCACCACCGTCTTCTGTGCGACGGCGCGCGTCTTGCCGCCCTTGGTGTACGTGCCGCCCAGCTGCCAGGCCTGAAAGCCTCCGAGCGTGGACGCCTTGCCGCTGGAGCCCTGGTAGCCGGGTAAGTTCTGCAGCTCTCCCGGTGCGTACTGGATGATCTTCCCGGGGTCGATGTTTCCGGTGAGCTTCGAGAAAATCGCCACGATGGTGGGCGGATCGGCGGGATTGGCGGGCTGCGCAAGCACGATGCCGCCGTAAGACGCGCTGGTGTCCTGCGCAAGCTGCCAGCCTGCGGGTACCGGTAAGTCGATGGCTGGACCGGGATCGCCGCGGTGGACCGGAGTCTCGGTGATCTTGTTCTCGACGATGTAGTCAGCGATGGATTTGTTGGCGTGTGCGCCCGGCGTCGCACTGGTGGTCGTCGTGGTCGTTGATGTGGACGTCGACGTGCTCGTCGATGTTGACGTCTTGGTGTCTGACTTCTTGTCAGAGCCGCAACCGACCAGCGCCAAACTCAGCGCCACGGTGATGGTTGCTGTGGTGAAATATTTCATCAATCACGTCTCCCCGAGAATTGGGCTGGCACCAGCGCCAGCCACGCGGAATGAGACTAGCCGACATCGTCGGGGAAAAGTTGCTAGTCGGGCATTGGGCCGGCCGGCTAGACCATGTCGTTCTCGGTGAGCCACCGCATCACCGGCCAGCCGATGAAGACCGGTATCCAGCAGGTCAGCACCCGGTACAGCAACACCGACGGCACCCCGACCGCGGCGGGCACACCAAAGGCGGCCAGCCCACCGATCAACGCCGCTTCGACGGCGCCCACACCGCCGGGCGTCGGCGCGGCCGAGGCCAGCGTGCCGCCGACCATCGTCACCACGGTGCAGGTGACGAACGTCGCGCCGCCGCCGAAGGCCTGGACGCTGGACCAGAGTGCCAGCGCTGCACCGAGAGTCGTTCCGGCACAACCGAGTACGATCAGCGAGAGTCGCTTGGGCTCACGGACAAGCTCGATGAGGTCCTTGGCTACCTCCTGCAGCCGCGGGCGCACCGCCGTCGCCAGCCAGCTCCGGAGCGTGGGCACGAACAGAAATGTGCCGACGATGCCTAGGGCCACACCCGCGATCAAGTAGAGCACCGTGGCATCCGGCACGAAATGCGAAAGGTCCATCGACGCGCCCGCCACCGTGCTGAACAAAATCAGCAATACCAGATGCATGATCACCTGCACCGATTGCTGCAGCGCCACCGCGGCGGTGGCTCGCATGACGGAAAGACCACTCTTCTGCAAAATCCGGGTGCTCAGCGCCAGCCCGCCGACCCCGGCTGGGGTGGTAGTGGCGGCAAAGGTGTTGGCGACCTGGGCTATTGATAGCTTCCAGAAGGCCACCGTCCCGTCGGTGCAGGCCCACAATGCGGCCGCCGCGCCCACATACGTCATGGCCGAAATGAACATGCCCAGTAGCGCCCACCACCAGTTCGCCGTACTGAGTTCGTTGAAGAACGTCGGCACGGTACTGATGAAGGGGTACGCGACATAGACCAGTGCGCCGAGCAAGACGAGCTGAACGACTTGGCTGCGGGTGAAGCGGGTGATGGTTTGCTTCTGTATCTCATCTGCACCGGTCTGCGATTTGACTTCGGCTCTAGCGGCCGAGATGACGCCGGCCGCATCGCCCACCGAATTCCGGACTCGTTTGGGCACAGCGGATTTAGTGAGCCGACGAGAGGACGTCAAGATGGTGTCCTTGCCGAACGTGTCGATCGCCGTTCGGACCGCCGACTTCGCGTCATACAGCGCCGACGTCGTCACCAGGAGCTGCGCGATGTCGGACTGGAGCTGGATGTCGGACGCGCCGTATTCGGCATTGCCGAACCCGCCGAAGAGCACAGTGCCGTCGTCCACGGTGATCTCGTGGTTGCGCAGGTCGCCGTGCGAGATCTGATAGTCGTGCAGCTTTCGCAGCGACTCCCACACCCGCACGACCGGCGTCGTCTTCGTGCATTCGTCGAGCGGAATCCCGCGAACGGGCCTGTGCGCGTAGAGCGTCCAGCCCCGGTCCAGAGCCGCGAAGGCGATCGTCGAGGTATTAGCCACGCCCGCCTCACCGATGGCGATGGCCATCAACGCCCGATGCTCGACCGCGCGACGCATCGAGGCCTGCAGGGGTGCGGTCTCGGCATCGCGCAGCCGCAGCTTGCGCCATAGTTCGCGCAGCGCACCGCCACTGCGCTGATGCGGTCCGTACAACTCGATCGCCGCCGTCGAATCGGGGTCCCCGGAATCGGTGGAAAGCACCAGCGGACCGGGTCCGGCCGGCCGGATCACCATGAGCCGCGACACGACGAATCCACGTTTAGCCATCGCACGAACCGCGGCCGCCAGCGGCACTTCCAGCGCCGGAGTTCCGACGGCCAGCACCACCACCGCGCCGACGAACCACCCGACCGCCAGACCAACCAAGGACCGGGCCGGGACGATGGCGCTGATGACGAGGTGAATCGGCACGAAGGCGAGGAGCAGCCCCCACCACCAGTGCCGCCACCGTGCGGGGAGCCAGGGACCGGACACGGTGAGCACCGCGGCCAGCATCGCGATCCAGCGAGGGTCATCCAGGAACTGCGCCGGCAGCGTGCTCAGCCGGTCCGACAGGTCGAAGTGCCAGGTGGGTGCGGCGATGCGGTTGCTGCTGATCGACAGCGGGAGGGTCGCCAGAATCGCGGCGGCTCCGTAGGCGCCCAATAGTTTCCATTGCCGGCCGACGATCAGGCCGATCAGGATCATGAACGGCAACGCCAGAATTGCGGATCCGTATAGGAGGTAAACCACATCGGATTGCGTGGGGGATAAGACCCCGACAATCTCGGAGATGGATTTCTCCAGCCGAATCCAGCGCGGGCGGGTGACCAGCGAACCGGTGATCACCGCCGCGAGAACGGCGGTGGCCAAGATCAGCCGCAGAATGTCATTGGTCCGCCGGTTCACCGGTTGCAGCAAGCTGCCCGAAACGCTGATGTCGCGTCCGTCAACTCGCATGACCATGATCCTTCGAGATCCCTGGGCCCGGGGGCCGCGCAGTTGGCGGCCCGCCGACAACTTAACCGGATACCTTCGGGCAAGCGTGCATGAACCTAACGGACAGCTTGTTCACCTGCGGGTAAACGGTAGCGGGAGGCCGCCGGCGGCCACAGCCCGCGGACAGCTCGCTCACGTACCCTCGCCCAAGGGTGAGTGTCAACCGGGAGGATGTGAGCGTGGCCAGAACCGATAACGACAGCTGGGAGATCACCGAGAGCGTGGGGGCGACGGCGCTGGGCGTCGCGGCATCCCGCGCGGCGGAGACCGAGAGCGAAAATCCGCTGATCCGCGATCCGGTCGCGCGCGTTTTCCTCGACGCCGCCGGTGACGGGGTGTGGAACTGGTACTCGGCTCCGCAGCTGCCCGCCGAGCTGTTGGAAACCGAACCGAATTTGGCGCAGCAGATGCAGGCGATGGTCAGCTATATGGCCTCCCGGACCGCCTTTTTCGACGCGTTCTTCCTGGACGCGACGACCGCGGGCATCCAGCAGGCGGTGATCCTGGCGGCGGGCTTGGACTCGCGATCATGGCGGTTACCGTGGCCGGACGGCACGACGGTCTACGAGCTCGACCAGCCCAGGGTGCTCGATTTCAAATCCGCGACGTTGGCCGAACACGGGGCAGAACCCGCCTGCAACCGGGTCGCGGTCCCCGTGGACTTACGCCAGGACTGGCCGGCGGCGTTGCGGGAGGCCGGTTTTGACGCCTCGGCACCCAGCGTTTGGTCGGCCGAAGGACTTATGCCGTATTTGCCGGCCGCCGCCCAGGAATTGCTGTTCGAACGGGTCCAAGAGCTCACTGCCGCCGGCAGCCGGGTCGCCGTGGAGGCGCTGGGGCCGAAGTTTCTCGACCCCGAGGCCCGGACGCGCCGGCGCGAGCGGATGGATCGGGTCCGCGCGGTGTTCGCCAAAGTGGACCCGCAACGCGAGGTCCCCAGCACCGACGAACTGTGGTACTTCGAAGAACGCGAAGACGTGGGCGACTGGTTCGGTCGCCACGGCTGGGATGTGACCGTGACCCCGTCCCTCGAGTTGATGGCCGGCTATGGGCGCAGCATCTCGGAAGAGGTCGAGAACGACGTCCCCGGGAACTTGTTCGTGGCTGCACAACGCGCGAGATCGTAGCGGCCGAAATCCGTTGGCGTAGCTCGATGTAACGGTCGCCGGAGCCGGCTCGGCGCGATGGTCGCATTGATCAATTCGGGGTGGCTAATCTGAGAAACGGCAGCGCACACCATCATTCACGGTGGTGGCTGGCGCAGACGAGAGAGGAACGAGATGGAAACCTGGGACGCGATCAGTGCTCGGCGCAATGTACGGCAGTACAAACCGGAGCCGGTGACGGATGACGACTTGAACCGGATCGCCGAGGCCGGCTGGCGGCCACCGTCGGCGAAAAACCGCCAGCCGTGGGACTTTGTGATCGTCACCGACCCGGCTCAGCTGCAGGAGCTGTCCACGGTCTGGCGGGGCGCCGGTCATATCGCGTCGGCCCCGGCCGCGATTGTCTTGGTTGTGCCGGTTCCGCCGGACGATCGACGGCTCGTGACCGACAACTACGACATCGGTCAGGCGACGATGGCGATGTTGATCGCGGCCACTGACCTGGGCATCGGCACCGGCCATTCGTCGGTAGGGGATCAGGAGAAGGCCCGCGCGATCCTGGGTGTCCCGGACGACTACCTGGTGGCCTTCATGCTCGGGATCGGGTATCCCGCCGATCGTCCGCTCGCCCCGATCCGCAAACCGGACCGGCGGCCGTTCGACGAAGTCGTCCACCGCGGTCGCTGGTGAAGGCCGACACGGTGGGGACGCGCGAGCCCCAAGGCGAATACGGATACGACGGGTCTTTTCGTGCCGTCTCGGCCGGGGCGCAGGTAGCAGGCGTGGCCGGCATCTCGGCCGCGCTGTTCGCCGGCGCGGGTGTCGCGCTGGCGCGGGGCAACCGACTGGCGGCAGCACTCGGTGCGGCGTCGGCGGTCCAGGTGCTCGCGACGACCGCCTTCTACATCTACGCAACGAGGCGGGGCAAGTTCGTGGTGTGGGACGAGATTCTCGACGAGCTGAGGCTGCGCGGCGACGAAACCGTGCTCGACCTCGGATGTGGACGCGGTGCGGTGTTGCTCGCCACGGCCAAGCGGTTGCCGCGGGGACGTGCGATCGGCGTGGATCTGTGGCGTGCTGACCAGACCGAAAATTCGCAACAGGCAACGTTATCCAACGCGGTAGTGGAAAACGTCGCGGACCGCGTCGAGGTGCACACCGCCGACATGACCGCGCTGCCGTTGGCCGACGAGAGCGTCGACGCCATCGTCAGCAGCCTGGCCATCCACAACATTCCGACCCATGACGGCCGGCGAAGGGCGCTCGACGAAGCGATTCGGGTGCTGCGCCCGGGTGGTCGGCTCGCCATCGCCGACCTCTGGGAAACGGACCGCCACGCCGCCCATTTGCGTGAACTGGGTTGGCATGACGTGCGGCGGCGCAACCTCGGATGGCGCATGTGGTACGGCGGTCCCTGGTTCGCGACGCGTGTGCTCACCGCGACGAAACCGGCCTGACGTCACCGGTGGGGTCAGGGCCGGACCTCGTCGTAGTTGATGACCAGATGCCGTGGCCCGCGGAATACTTGGCTGATGCGGTAGGGCGGCGGGTCGGCTACCAGCCGTGGGTTTTCCACCCGGCGCAGGAACGCCTCGAACGCGGTGTTGACTTCCAGCCGGGCCAGTGGGCCACCGAAGCAGATGTGAATGCCACGACCCCAGCCCACGTGCTCGTTGTCGGCGCGCCGGGGGTCGAACGCGTTGGGGTCGTCGAACCGGCGCGGGTCTCGGTTTGCCGCGCCGTACATGAGATAGATCGGCGCCCCCTTGGGAATGGTGGTGCCGGCGATGTCGATGTCGGCCAGCGCCGATCGTGTCGGGAAGAACTGTACCGACGACTGCAACCGGAGCACTTCCTCGATGGCGCCGGGGATCAATTCCGGGTTGTCGCGCAACAATTCGATCGACCAGGGGTTGCGCAGCACGGTCAGCACGCAGTGCGAGATCAGGTTGACCGTGGAGTCATGACCGGCGACGAACAGCAGAATTGTGTTGTTGACGATCGCGCTCGGTGACATCTGCCCGTCCGGTCCATCGTCATGGACCAACTGCGAAATCATGCCGGGCCCTGGGGATTTCGCGGCCTTCTCGGCTAACCCGACGATGTACTGGTGAAGTTCTGTGTTGGCGGCTTCGCCCTTGGCGCGCCGGACCTGGCCCTCCTGGGTGTGGATGTCGGGGCCGAGATCGAAGACGCCTGCCGCCAAGTCTGCGATCCACGCGTGGAATTGGGGTTCGTCTTCGATAGGTAGGCCCATGATCCGGCAGATCACGTTGACCGGCAGCGGGTAGGCGAACTCGTCGACCACGTCGATGCGGGTTTTGCCCACCGCTTTGTCGAGCAGCCCGTTGACGATCTCCTGACACAGCCGTTCCTGGCTGGGGATCAGACCCGGTGAATCCGGCGGACCGAAGAATCGCATGCACTGTCGGCGCGCCCGGTCGTGTTCAGGCGGGTCCTGCGCGATGAAGCTCGGTTCCTGGCCGTAGGCCCCGGCAATTTCGGGGGCCATCCCGACCGCGGACTCATCGGCGGTCTGCCGATCGCGGTGGCCCGGCGGGCGCGCCTTGCGGAGGTCAGAACTCACCCGGGGGTCGTGGGCCAGCGCCATCAGCTCCTCGTACCCGGTGACGGCGTAGATGCCATCTGTCACCCGGACCACTGGCTGCTTGCGAAGTTCGTCGAAGAAAGGATAGGGATTCGCCCGGTT
The DNA here is from genome assembly GCA_963712615.1 of uncultured Actinomycetota bacterium. Taxonomy (GTDB): domain Bacteria; phylum Actinomycetota; class Actinomycetes; order Mycobacteriales; family Mycobacteriaceae; genus Mycobacterium. The sequence goes on along the minus strand of CAVQIO010000002.1, from coordinate 2,734,269 downwards.
TTCGTGCCGCATCGCGGCGTCAAAGGCTTCCTCGGGCGTCATGAAGATACCGTCACTGGTCGCTGCCGTGCACGGAATTCAGCGCGCCGCTCGCTGGGATCGTGACCGGTCAAGACCACATCGGGAGCCTCGGTTGGCACGCCCCTGGCCGGAAAGTCGGCTGGCAACACGCGCATGTTCTCCGGGAAGTCGAATCCGGGCGGATGCGGTGGAAACGGTCCGGACCGCGCAATCTGGTCGCGGTAATAGTCGATCCATTTCGCGTGATTGAAGGTGACCGCGCCAACGATGCGGCCGCGGCGACCGTAGGCTGCGGCAAACCGGCGCTCCTTGACCGAACCCTGGGTGAAGACGATCTCATCGCCGAAGGAAAGCACGCCAACGGATTTGATGTTGACCCCGAATTGGGCCGACCAGAACTGCGGGATCAGCAGATGCGCCCAGCGATCGATCTCTTCGCAGACCATGTTGTGCGCCGCGACCTGGGCACCCAGCACCGCGTTTTCCCAATGTTCCATCGCCAGGAACTCGTAGTCGTAGAGCACGTGCGGGGCGCGGGCGATGTCGCCCGCCACGAAGATACGGCTGGTGACCACCCCGTTGATATCGAACGCCCGGCACCCGGCGTCGCAACCCACGCCCCAGAACCCGGCAGCCAACCCGGCCCCCTCGAGCCACTCGACATTGCGGACTGACCCCAGCGACGTCACGACCACGTCGACGTCGAGCGTGCTGCCATCGGAGAGCCGAGCGTGCCGCACATGTCCGCCGGCATCGCCCTCCAACGCGAGGACCGAGACACCGGTGCGCAGATCCACCCCGGCCGCGCGCTGCATCTCGGCGGCGACCGCGCCGATCACCCCGCCCAGCGGACCGCACAGCGGCGCCGGGCCCCGTTCGGTGACGGTGACCTGCAGACCGAGTTCGCGGCACATCGAGGCGGCCTCCGAGCCGATGAACCCGGAACCGATGATCAACACTCGGCGGGGATCGGCGGCGAGCGCGGCCTGCAATCGCGCGGCATCGGTGTTTGTACGCAGCGTGTAGACACCTTCGAGGGCGGCCTCTTCGGGGTTGGGCCAGCGCCGCGACCGCACACCCGTGGCGATCAGCAGGCAATCGCCGACCACCTCGCTGCCGTCGGCGAGCCGTACCACCTGGTTGGCGCGGTCTAAGGCGGTCGCGGCGATTCCGAGTCGCCACTGCGCATCCACCGCGCGCAACCGCGGCAGCTTCGTATGATCGGCGGCCACCCACCCTTTGAGGACTTGCTTGGACAGTGGCGGGCGATCATATGGCTCGCCTGGCTCATCGCCGATGATGGTCAGCTGCCCTCGAAAACCCTCGTCCCGCAACGCTTCGGCGGCTCGCAGCCCGGCCAGCGAAGCCCCGACAATGACGATGCGGCCCTTGTCCTTGAAGCCCGTTCCGTTCACCGCCGACCGGCTACCGGTTGTCGAGCTTGTCGACGATGATCGCCTGCACCGGGCAGGCCGCCGCGGCCCGCATCACTCGCAACCGTTGGCTGTCGTCGGGGTTGGGGTCGTAGGTGAGGGCCTCTTCACCGCTGAGCTTGAGCACCTCCGGCGCCAGCGGCACGCAGTGCGCATACCCCAGGCAGCGGTTCAGGTCGACAACGATTCGCACAGCGACCCCGATCCTCGCGGTTGAAGATCCGACGTCTGGCCAGCGTACATCTGAAACGCGACACCAATCGCGGTGTTTTCGAAACCTGTTCGCGGACATCGGCGCTGTTGTCAAATCCCGTCACCGGTCGTGGTCGAGAGAGTGCTAAGGCATGCTGAAGTCATGGACAGAAACGAGATCACCGAACAGATCGTCGTTGCCCGCCTGACGCGCGGCCTGACTTGGCAGGAGCTGGCCGACGCCATCGACAGGCCGGTCGTGTGGACGACGTCGGCGTTGCTGGGTCAGCATCCGATTCCGCCGGAGCTCGCCAAGTTGCTGGCCGAAATGCTGGGGCTCGACCAGTCGGTGGTACCGGTGCTCGCGGCACCGCCGATGCGCGGCGGACTGCCCACAGCGGTGCCCACCGACCCGACCATTTACCGCTTTTACGAAGCACTTCAGGTCTACGGCGGCGCAATCAAAGAACTGATACATGAGCAGTTCGGCGACGGCATCATGAGCGCGATCAACTTCAGCGTCGACCTACAGAAGAAGCCACACCCTTCGGGTGACCGGGTCGTCGTGACCTTCGACGGCAAATACCTTGCCTACGACTGGGTTTCGGCTCAAGACCAGTGATGGCCGACGCAAGCCGGCAGCCGACGCCCGCGGATCTCGTACTGTCCGGCGGCGGAGTCAAATTCATCGGCCTGGTCGGCGCCGTCGTGGCCATCATGGATGCCGGATATTCGATCAAGAGGGTGTCCGGTGTGTCGGCCGGCTCGGTGGTCGCCGCGATTTTGGCGGCCGGAGCTGACCGGCTGACTAGCCAGGAAGTGAAGGAGCTCGCGTTCTCGGTACCGCTGGACAAGTGGCGCGACGCGGGATCTGTCCCGGTACTCGGTGAAGCCTGGGGGTTGGTGCGAGGAACCAGCCTGTACCGGGGCGATGTAGCGCACGACTGGATCCGCAGCGAGCTGAAGAACCTGGGTGTCACCTCCTTCGGGGATCTGCGCCTCGACGAGGAACCGATCCCCGAAGCACGGCGCTCTCGGCTGGTGGTCACAGTCGCCGACCTGACCGCGGCACAACTGGTGAGGCTGCCGTGGGACTACCGGCGCCTCTACGGGCTGGACCCCGATGAGCAGCTGGTCGCCGACGCCGTGCGCGCTTCGATGGCGATCCCATTCTTCTACCGCCCGGTCAAGCTGAAGGGCGTCAGCGGAGCGACATCGACCCTGGTTGACGGTGGCGTGCTGTCGAACTTCCCGATCGACACCTTCGACCGGCCGGACGGGAAAGCGCCACGCTGGCCCACGTTTGGCATCACTGTTTTGCCGAGGCCCACCGAGGGCATCGGCGCGGTGATGCCGGCGCTGAAGCCGCTGCGCTTTTTTGCACAGACGGCATTGCTGGAGAGCCTGCTCACCACGATGCTGGCCGGGCACGACCAGACCCACCTCAACCAACCGTGGGTCGCTGCCCGCGCGATCGCGGTCGAATCGACGAACGTGGGCGTGCTCGACTTCGATGTCCCGAGGGCGCGCCTAGAAGAGCTCTACGAGCAAGGCTATGAGGCCGCCCAGGAGTTCCTCTCGACGTGGGAGTGGCCGACGTATCTGAAACACTTCCGCGGGGGCGGTTGGCCGCTATCGGATCCCGCCCAAGGGTGAAGTGACGGCCCATCGCCTGCGTGCCACACTTCGGTGTGGAGGAGGCGACGGGAGGTGGGGCGGTTGCCACGGCAACCGCGTCGCCTTCTCCCTTAGAGGCCGAATTCGGCTTCTATGCCGTCGATTCCGGCGCGCAGCGCCTTGAGCGTGTCGCCGCGGGCACGCAATTTAGTTGCGGCGTGAGCATGCTGGTGCAGGCCGGCGAATTCTTGGGCGGCTTCCTCGGCACGGCTGACCACCATCTCCGGCAACACGATTTCGTCGACAAAGCCTGCGGCGAGGGCGGTTTCACCAAAGAATGTCTTGGCCAGACCGGTGGCTTGCTGATACGCCGAGCGGGTCAGCCGCAGCTTCATGATCTCCAGGGCCGCATAGGGGATCGTCATGCCGATCGCCACTTCGTTGGCCTGGATGTTGTAGGCGTGGGCGGCCACCCGGTGGTCGCCGGAAGACAACAGGAACGACCCCATCGCGATCGCGTGTCCGGTGCAGGCGATCACTACCGGCTTCGGATAGGACAGAAGTCGATACGACAACTCGAAGCCGCCCCTGAGCATGTCGATCGCGGGCTGCGCCTCGCCGGAGGTCAGGATCTTCAGGTCGAATCCGCCGCTGAATACCCGCTCATTACCGGTGATCACCAGCGCGCCGGCGTTGTCGCTGTCGGCCTCGTCGATGGCCTCGTTGAGCGCCGACTGCATGGTCGGGCCCAGCGCATTGACCTTGCCGTCGTCCATCCTGATGACCGCGACGGCGTCCTTGAGGCTGTAGGTGACCGGACCGCTCATGGGTTACTCCTTAGCTCCAGCTAGCGCAGTCGATTGAATCAGATCGACGTTGCGTAACCCCGCGGGGCCGGATGTCGTCCGACGGTCACACGCGCTGGCCGTGATGTTTACCCGGATCGTTTTCGCCGTTACCCCAGCGCAGGCCGACATCGGTGGGTGCGTCGACCTGCCGGGCGCGCCAGCGGTCTTGAGTTTCGGCCACCGCGTTGTTGATTCGATCGATCTCGCTGCGGAACACCTCGGTACGCGTTTCCTTGGTTGCGTAGTGAAAGTAGGTCAGCAGGCTGCGCAGCAGTTCCAGCTTCTGCTTTTCCCTCTTGGCCAGGTCATGCGTCGTCATCAACTCGATGCGCTGAACGGGTGGCAGGGCATCCCAGTCCAGCACCACGCTGCTCTCCAACGGCTTGCGCTCGCGCTCCCAGAACCGCCATCCGCGCGCCTTATCGGGCCGGTCGTGATAGATCACCGATCCGGTGAAGCGAGATTCGATGCCACCGCCGATCTCGGCCCGGTCGAGCGCCGAGTCCCAGACCATCCGCCACTCCTGGCCGGGAGCGAGTACCGGCAATTCGCGGGGGAGTTGCAGTTCGACGACTTCGGCATAACCGTCGCTGGAATTTTCGTATTCGGCCACTGTCGGCGGACTCGGAAATGAAAACCGGACATCATAGGCCGCGGTCCGGCCGAAATTGCGGACCACCAGCTCGATCACATGCCAGTCGGCGGCATGCGGCTCCATCAGCATGCCGACATGGGGCCGAGTCTGCTCGGCGGCCAGCCGGCGGTTGCGGCTGATCTGGTGGTTGGTGAAGACCAGCGCGACGATGCCGAGCGCAATCGCCGCCCACGCCGCCCATACCAACCAGGTGCTGGACTCAACATTGGTGACCCCGTGCCAGCTGCCCTGGATCCACCCCATCGAATCCATCCCTCCGCTTATATCTCAGCCATGTGCACCCGAAATTCTGCTGGCCCGGCTGTGGAATCGCAATGACCACGGCGATTACTCACGTCGGCGCAAAATATTGAACGCGAGAAACGCCCGCTCAGTCCGTTAACCGCCCATCAACATTCGCCACTGATCAAGGTTCGTGGCTCGATACACGTAGTTGGAACGTTTGACCTCGGCCAGCGACGCGCTTGGATCTGTGGAATACCAGTGCCCGGGAAACACGGTCGGGTCGCCGGGGAGCGCGGCCAGCTGCTGCAGACTGCGGTACATCTCGTCGGAGTCGCCGCCCGGAAAGTCGGTGCGCCCGCAGCCGTCCAGGAAGAGGGTGTCCCCGGCTACCAGACGCCCATCGAGCAGAAAGCACTGGCTACCCGGCGTGTGGCCCGGCGTGTGCAGCAGCTCGATCTCGATGTCGCCGATGCTGAGCTTGTCGCCATGCTCATGGGTGGTCAGGTCGCTGATGGCAATCCCGGTAACCCGCGAAACCCAAAGCGCTTCGTGAGTATTCACGTGCACTGGCACACTGGCCCGGTCCAGTAACTCGGCCAGCCCGTTGAGCTCGAAACCCATCATCGAGCCGCCCACGTGGTCGGGGTGATGATGGGTGACCAGTACCCCGGACAGGTGCATGCCGTCGGCCTCGAGCGCGTCGACCAGTTCGCCGGCGGCATACGCCGGGTCGGCTACAACGCAATCACCGGTCTGACGGTCGCCGATCAGGTATGCGAAATTGCGCATCTGTGTCGCGAACACGTCTCCAGCGGCGAAATCGCGACCGGCGAGCAGTTGGCGGAAGTACAGTCGGTCCGCTGACGAATCAGTCACCGCAACAGCCTATGACCCGGCCAACCGACCGGATATTGCGGGCGCATCGCGGCCGGTCAACAACGCTTTTGCGAAAGGCGCGGGTTTGCTGTGATGAGTATTCTTGGTCCATGCTCAAAAAGGTCGAGATCGAGGTCGACGACGATCTGGTCCAAGAGGCAATTCGTCGGTATCACCTGGCCGACGTGCGCGAGGTCGTCCATCTCGCGCTGCGGAGCCTGCTCGATGACTCCGCAGACGCAGACGGTGAGCACGGGGCTATTTACGACGAGTTCAGTGACCTCGTCGCGTGGCAACCTCGCGGCGATAGCGACGGGGGGTGAACCTCCCGCACCGGTGGTTTGGTGCCGTCGCGCGTCGCGCTGTACCCTCTTTTAGGCCCGCGGCACGACTGGTCGCTACGGGTGAGAGGCCCCCTTAGCTCAGTCGGTAGAGCGTTTCCATGGTAAGGAAAAGGTCAACGGTTCGATTCCGTTAGGGGGCTCGGCAGACGCCGAGGAGGCGGGTGGCGCGTACCAGAGGCGGTGTAGCTCAGTCGGTTAGAGCGAACGACTCATAATCGTTAGGTCGCCGGTTCGAGTCCGGCCATCGCTACAACACAACAATGTGACGTTTGAGAGAGAACTGATATGGCTTCAAGTACGGATGTGCGGCCGAAGATCACTTTGGCCTGCGAGGTGTGCAAGCACCGTAACTACATCACCAAGAAGAACCGCCGAAACGACCCCGACCGGCTGGATCTGAAGAAGTTCTGCCCCAATTGCGGTAAGCACCAGGCGCATCGCGAGACACGCTAATTACCTGCGACCATATAGACGAGATTGAGCATGTAGGTTTTGTAGCCGTGCCGTTGACTGCAGATATTGTCGGGATGCACTACCGGTACCCCGACTATTACGAGGTGGAGCGCGAGAAGATCCGCGAGTACGCGGTGGCAGTGCAGAACGGTGACTCTTGGTACTCCGATGAGGGTGCCGCCGCTGAGCTCGGCTACAAGGGCGTGCTGGCCCCGCTGACGTTCTGCTGTGTGTTCGGCTACCAGGCTCAGACGGCGTTCTTCAAGTACGCCAACGTCGCGGTCCAGGATGCGCAGATCGTTCAGGTCGACCAGGTGCTGAAATACTTCAGGCCGCTGGTGGCGGGCGACAGGCTCTTCTGCGACGTGTACGTGGATTCGGTGCGCGTGTCGCACGGCACCCAGATCATCGTGACCAAGAACATCATCACCAATGAGGGCGGCGAAACTATCCAGGTGACCTACACGACCCTAGCCGGCCGTGTCGGCGAGGATGGAGAAGAGGGATTTACTGATGCCACTGCGTGAGTTCAGCTCGGTGAAGGTGGGCGACCAGCTCCCGGAGAAGACCTACCCGTTGACCCGACAGGACCTGGTGAACTACGCGGGCGTTTCGGGTGACTTGAATCCGATCCACTGGGACGACGAGATCGCCAAGGTCGTCGGCCTGGACACCGCGATCGCTCACGGCATGCTGACCATGGGTATCGGCGGCGGCTACGTCACCTCGTGGATCGGTGACCCCGGTGCGGTCACCGAGTACAACGTGCGTTTCACCGCCGTGGTGCCAGTACCCAACGACGGCAAGGGCGCGGAGCTGGTCTTCAGCGGCCGGGTGAAGTCGGCCGATCCGGAGACCAAGTTGGTAACCATTGCACTTACCGCCACTACCGGCGGCAAGAAGATCTTCGGCAGGGCTATCGCGTCGGCGAAGCTGGCGTAGCCTATGGCGCTCAAGACCGACATCCGCGGCATGGTGTGGCAGTACCCCGACTACTTCGTCGTGGGCCGGGAGCAGGTCCGAGCATTCGCGCGCGCGATCCTGTGTGACGACCCGGCATCCTTCGACGAATCGGCGGCCGCCGAACTCGGCCACGACAACATCATTGCGCCGCTGACATTCGTGTCGATCTTCGCGAAAATCATCCAGAACGATTTCTTCCGGAATGTCGACGTCGGCATGGAGTCCATGCAAATCGTTCAGGTCGACCAGAAATTCGTCTATTCCAGGCCGGTCTATGCGGGAGACAAATTGTACGGCCGGATGGACGTCCAGTCGGTGGATGAGCGTTTTGGCGCGGACATCGTGGTCACCAAGAACACCTGCAGCAACGAGGATGGCGAGGTGATCATGGAGGCCTACACCACCTTGATGGGACACGAGGGGGACAACTCCATCCAGCTCAGGTGGGACAAGGAAACCGGGCAGGTCGTCAGGACCGCGTAATTAGTATCTGACTCCGGTGCCGATGTACACTCGGACCTCGGGGTTTACCCATTACAGCGCGCTGTCCGTCGGTTCGGCGATCACCGAACGGAGAGCGCCTGTGTCATGTAGGCCCCGGTAGGTAAGCGCAGGTTGGGCTGCCAACCGCGAAGGGGCGTAGCTCAACTGGCAGAGCAGCGGTCTCCAAAACCGCAGGTTGCAGGTTCAAGTCCTGTCGCCCCTGCAGAAGGCGAAGACGTGCCATGCTGGACACTAAACGGGTGCCCGATCAGCGCGGGACGGATCGAGCGATAGCAAGCGAACGAAGGAGCATGCGGTGAGCGACGAGGGCGACGCTGCCAACGACGCCGCACGCGCCGGCGATGACACCGACGACAGCGCCAGTGGTGGTCGGGCGGCCGTGGTGACCAAGTCTGCGACGCGTCCGCAACGCCCGACCGGCAAGCGATCCCGGCAGCGAGTGTCGGATGCCGACGACGACGTCGACGTAGAGTCCTCGGACGAGGTCGAGGTCTCCAAGGAGGTCAAGAAGACCCGGGCAGCCAAGAAGGCCGGAGCCGCCAAGAAGGCCAAGAAGCCGAAGAAACTCGGGGACCGTACGGCTAACCCGTTCGTTTTCGTCTACAACTACCTCAAGCAGGTGGTTGCGGAGATGCGGAAGGTGATCTGGCCGAACCGCAAGCAGATGCTCACCTACACCTCCGTGGTGCTGGTGTTCCTGGCCTTCATGGTGGCGCTGGTCGGCCTCGCTGATTTTGGCCTGACCAAGCTCGTGCTGTTGGTATTCGGCTGAGCTTCGAGAGTGATAGAGAGGACTGAAAAACCGTGACTACCTTCGACGGTGACACGTCCGCGGGTGAAGCGGTCGACGTGGACGAGGTCGTCGAGGCCTCTGAGACCCCGGAAGCTTCGGAGACCCCGGAGGCCCCCGCCCAGGCGGAACCGGCCGACGAGGACGACCCTGCCGCCGCACTCAAGGCGGACCTGCGCAGCAGGCCCGGCGACTGGTACGTCATCCACTCCTATGCGGGATACGAGAACAAGGTGAAAGCCAACCTCGAAACCCGTGTGCAGAACTTGGACGTCGGCGACTACATCTTCCAGGTGGAAGTGCCCACCGAAGAGGTCACCGAGATCAAGAACGGCCAGCGCAAGCAGGTCAACCGCAAGGTGCTGCCGGGCTACATCCTGGTGCGCATGGACTTGACCGATGACTCGTGGGCCGCGGTGCGCAATACCCCCGGCGTGACGGGATTCGTCGGCGCAACCTCTCGTCCGTCGGCACTGCGACTCGACGACGTGGTGAAGTTCCTGCTGCCGCCGGGTGCGGCGAAGAAGCCCGCTAAGGGTGCGGCCGCCACCGCCGCCAGCGCCGAGGTCGGTGGACTGGAACGTCCAGTGGTCGAGGTCGACTACGAGGTGGGCGAATCCGTGACCGTCATGGACGGACCGTTTGCTACGCTGCCGGCCACGATCAACGAGGTCAACGCCGAACAGCAGAAGCTCAAGGTGTTGGTGTCGATCTTCGGCCGCGAAACACCGGTGGAACTCACCTTTACTCAAGTTTCCAAGATCTAGCCGGCCGGCCCGTTCGCGGGAACGGCTGGGTGCATAAACCAGGAAGGAACGTCAAAATCTCATGGCCCCGAAGAAGAAAGTCGTTGGGCTGATCAAGCTCCAGATCGTGGCGGGACAGGCGAACCCTGCGCCGCCCGTGGGACCCGCGCTGGGCCAGCACGGTGTCAACATCATGGAGTTCTGCAAGGCATACAACGCCGCGACGGAAAACCAGCGCGGCAACGTCATCCCCGTGGAGATCACGGTCTACGACGACCGCAGCTTCACCTTCGCGCTGAAGACGCCGCCCGCCGCCAAGCTGCTGCTCAAGGCCGCCGGCGTGGGCAAGGGTTCGGCGGAGCCACACAAGACCAAGGTCGCCAAGGTCACCTGGGCTCAAGTACGCGAGATCGCCGAGACCAAGAAGACCGATCTCAACGCCAACGACATCGACGCTGCCGCCAAAATCATCGCCGGCACCGCCCGGTCGATGGGCATCACCGTCGAGAAGTAACCCCCGGAAACCGTGGGAGGGCTGGCTTCGGCCCGAATTAACCACGACCCAACACCAGATTGGACGAACAATGAGCAAGAACAGCAAGGCATACCGCGCCGCCTCCGAAAAGGTGGATCGCGACAACCTCTACACCCCGCTGGAAGCCGCCAAGCTCGCCAAGGAAACGTCGTCGAGCAAGCAGGACGCGACCGTCGAGGTGGCGATCCGGCTCGGCGTCGACCCGCGCAAGGCGGACCAGATGGTCCGTGGCACGGTCAACCTGCCGCACGGCACCGGTAAGACCGCCCGGGTCGCGGTGTTCGCCGTCGGCGACAAGGCCGAGCAAGCGCAGGCCGCCGGCGCCGACATCGTGGGCAGTGACGACCTGATCGAGAAGATCCAGGGCGGCTGGCTGGAATTCGACGCCGCGATCGCTACCCCTGACCAGATGGCCAAGGTCGGTCGCATCGCGCGTGTGCTGGGGCCCCGCGGCCTGATGCCGAACCCCAAGACCGGGACCGTCACCCCCGACGTCGCCAAGGCTGTGGCCGACATCAAGGGCGGCAAGATCAACTTCCGCATCGACAAGCAGGCCAACCTGCACTTCGTCATCGGCAAGGCCTCGTTCGACGAGAAGAACCTCGTGGAGAACTACGGCGCCGCGCTTGACGAGGTCTTGCGGCTCAAGCCGTCGTCGTCGAAGGGCCGCTACCTCAAGAAGATCGTCGTGTCGACGACCACCGGCCCGGGCATTCCGGTGGACCCGGGCGTCACACGCAACTTCATCGAGGAGTAATTCCGTCGACGCCGAGCGTCGAAGCCGCCTATCCGCCGCACTCGGCGATGCGCCGGCGGAGGAATTCTCGGCCCGGCTCAGAACCGTTGGACTCCAACGCCGTTCGATACCAGGTGAGAGCTTCGGCGGGCCGGCTCGCACGCCGCAGCAGATCGGCCCTCACCGTCGCGACGAGATTCGAGCGGTTCAGCCGGGGATCACGCGCCGCTTCGTCGAGCGCGAGAAGTCCGGCGTCCGGGCCATCCCGGAAGCCCACGGCCAGTGCGCGGTTGGCGCCCGCCACCGAGGAACCCGTTAACTCCAAGAGCCGGTCATAGGCGGCGCAGATGGTGACCCAGTCGGTCTGCTCCCAGGACGGGGCTGTCGCGTGCAGCGCGGCGATCACCGCCTGGGGCAGATAGGGGCCCGTCGAACCCTCGGCCCGCCGTAGCCGATCCAGCCCGCGGGTGATGCGGCGGCGGTCCCACTTCCGGCGGTCCTGATCTTCGAGTGGTACCAGCATCCCGGTGTCATCCACCCGCGTTGATCGTCGCGAATCATGCAGCAGCGTCAGGGCGGCCAAGGCGTGCGCCTCACGCTCGTCGGGCATCAGCGTGCACAGCTCCCCGGCCAGTCGAACGCCTTCGTCGCACAGTTCGTCGCGAATTGCCGAGGGGCCCGCGGTCGACCAGTAGCCCTCGGTGAACACCGAGTAGATGCAACTGAGCACGTGTGAGGTCCGCTCTGGCAACAGTTCCGGGGGCGGCACCCGCAGCGGGATGTTGGCATGTCGAATCTTGTTCTTGGCGCGCGTGATTCGCTGACCGATGGCAGTGTCCGTCTGCAGGAGTGCACGGGCGATCTCGGCGACGGTCAACCCGGACACCAATCGCAGCGTGAGCGACAGTTGCGACTGCCGGTCCAGCGCCGGGTGCGCACAGGTGAACATCATCCGCAGTTCGTCGTCGCGAACCGGATGCGGTTCGGTGTGATCGGTACGTGCCCTGACGTCGTCCAGATAGCTTTTCAAAGCCGCCAATTCCTTTCCGGGACGGACGGATTCGCGACGCAGCCGATCGCGCGCGCGGTTACGGGCAACGGTCAACAGCCACCCGCCGGGGTTATCGGGCGCACCGTCGCGGGGCCAGGTGCGCAGCGCCTCGGCGCAGGCCTCCTGGACGGCGTCCTCGGCGATGGTGAGGCGCCCGACCACCGCGCGAGCGCGGCGACGGCGGGGCCCCATTCCCGTCGGAAGACGCCGTCCAGGTTGGTCATTGTGGGCGGTTACAGTCCGGAGACTCCAGCCAGTTGCCGCAACTGCACTGTCGTTGCCGGGATCATCGACGCCACCTTGACGGCCTCGTCGCGGTCGCCGGCGCCAAGCAGGTAGACGCCGGTGGCGATCTCCGCACCCTCCACATATGGTCCGTCGGTGATGAGGACCTCGCCCTCACGCACCCGCACCGTCGTCGCCGCGGACCGACCGTGCAGTGCGGCGCCGCCGATGATGTGATCGCCCGCGGCGGTCGCGAAATCTCCGTGGCGCGCGGCCGTCGCCTCCCACTCCGGTGTGCCCGGAGTGTGTGCGGACGCGGGTGGTTCCAGCAGCAGTGCGAGCCAGTCGTTGCCGGTTAGCTTGCGCGACGGTTCGAGAGAGTGGACCACCGGCCAAACCTCCACGGCCCCAAACGTGGCAACCGGGACGTCGCGCGCCAATGCCAGCGCCTCGTCGAGGTTCTCCGCTTCGAACACGTAGTAGCCGCAGGCCACCTCGGCGGCCTCGGCGAATGGGCCGTCGGTGACGATTGGCGCGTCCGGGCCGCCGGTGATCACCACTGCGGCTGCGACGGGCGCCAGCGCGTCACCGGCTTTGATCGCGAGATATTGTCAAGACCTGTGGATGAGGTTGTTTCAGGCGACCTCCGTTTCGGTTGATTCGCTGGTTTCGGCGGGTGTGATATCGACGGGGCGTTCGAGCAGTTTGCCTTTGTGGAACACCGCGCCGGCACGGACCAGGGCGACCAAGTGCGGGGCGTTGACGGCCCGCCACCGGGCCTGCGCGGCGTCGATCAGCTTGTAGGCCATCGCAATTCCCGCGGCGCGGGAGCCGGGCCCCTTGGTGACCTTGGTTCGCAACCGCACGGTCGCAAAGGTCGACTCGATGGGGTTGGTGGTGCGCAGGTGGATCCAGTGCTCGGCCGGGTACTTGTAGAACTCCAGCAGCACGTCGGCGTCGTCGACGATCTTGGCGACCGCCTTGGGATACTTGGCACCGTAATCGACCTCGAAGGCCTTGATCGCGATCTGCGCCTTGTCGATGTCCTCGGCGTTGTAGATCTCCTTGATCGCCGCCAACGCAGCTGGGTGCGCTGACTTCGGCAGTGCAGCAAGCACATTGGACTGCTTGTGAAACCAACACCGCTGCTCACGCGTGTTCGGGAAGACCTCGCGGACCGCCTTCCAGAACCCCAACGCACCGTCACCGACAGCCAGCACCGGGGCTGCCATCCCGCGCCGGCGGCAGCTCCGTAGCAGATCGGCCCACGATTCGGTCGATTCCCGGTAGCCGTCGGCCAAGGCGACGAGCTCCTTGCAACCATCGGCGCGCACCCCGATCATCACCAACAAACAGAGCTTCTCCTGCTCGAGACGGACCTTGAGGTGAATGCCGTCGACCCACAGGTAGACGTAGTCCGTGTCCGAGAGGTCACGGACTTGGAAGGCCTTGGCTTCGTCTTGCCACTGGCTGGTGAGCCGGGTGATCGTCGTGGCCGAGAGACCCGCACCCGAGCCCAGGAACTGCTCCAACGCCGGACCGAAGTCACTCGTCGACAGGCCATGCAGATACAGCAGCGGCAGAACCTCGCTCATCTGCGGTGACTTGCGCGCCCACGCTGGCAGGATCGCGGAGGAAAACCTTTGCCGCTCTGCGGTATCGGCATCGACGCGCTTGTCGTTGACGCGCGGCGCGGTCACCGTGACCGCGCCCGACGCGGTCAACACCTCACGCTCCCGGTGGTAGCCGTTGCGGACCACCAGGCGCCGTCCGTTGTCGTCGACCTCTCCGGCATGGGCGTCGATGTAGGCGGCCACTTCGGCCTGCAACGCCGCCGCAAGCATCTGTCGGGCGCCGTCGCGGACGATCTCATCGAGCAACGACCGACCGACACCGTCGTTCTTCTCGTTGGAGCATTCCGCGTCGTGAACTACCGTGAGCATGGGCGTACCTTCCCAACCAGCGCGCCAACGCCGGTCTTGATCAGAGAACCTTGGACTTCAGATCATCCTCGGGAAGGTGCGCCCACTTTCACACCACCTCGCCAAGGCTCATCCACAGGTTCTGATCATTGCTCTTTGATCGCCGCGCCGGCTTTGGCGTGGAAACGCTCCCATTCGGCCATGCCGGCCGCCCACTCCTCGGGAGTGCGGTCCTGTTCCTTGCTGATCAACAGCGCGAAATACTGCATGTTCGTCACCTCCGGTAGTGAGCGAAGCCTCGTGCTCCACTCTCTACCTCTCCGACGAACGACGCAGCCCTAATCCGACAGTCGGGTGAAAAATCAGGCCAGATCTAGCCCGAGGCGCCCGGCTTGAGATAGGTGACCAGGCTGCAGTCCAGAATTTCGTAGTCGAAATAGTGCTCGCAGCCGCGCAGATACTTCATGTACCGGTCGTAGACCTCTTGGGAAGTGATTTCGATGGCCTTTTCCCGGTTGGACTCCAGCGTGTCGCCCCAGATGCGCAGCGTCTTGACGTAGTGCGGCTGCAGCGAGAGTGGTTCGGGCACAACGAATCCCGCTTTCTCGCCGTGCTCGACCATCATTTCGGTAGTCGGCAGGCGGCCGCCGGGGAAGATCTCGGTGATGATGAATTTGATGAAGCGCAGCGTCTCGAAGGTCAGCTTCTTACCGCGGGCATTCATGTTGTAGGGGTGGTAGCTGACGCTGCTCTGGACCGTCATCCGGCCGTCCTCGGGCGTGACGTCGTAACACCGTTTGAAGAAATCGTCGTAATTCTCGTGCCCGAAATGCTCGAAGGCCTCGATCGACACGATCCGGTCGACCGGCTCGTTGAAGTCCTCCCAGCCGTGCAGCCGCACGTCGCGCGAGCGGTTGCTGTCGATCGCACCCAGCACCTGCTCGCTGCGGGCGTGCTGATTTTTGGAGAGCGTCAGGCCAATCACGTTCACGTCGTATTTTTCGACGGCGCGCTTCATGGTGGTGCCCCATCCGCAACCGATGTCCAACAGGGTCATGCCCGGCTTGAGATCCAGCTTGTCCAAGTTGAGGTCGATCTTGGCGTATTGGGCTTCTTCGAGGGTGAGCTCCGGCGGCTCGAAGTACGCGCAGCTGTAGATCCGGCTCGGATCCTGGAACAGGGCGAAGAAGTCATCGGAGACGTCGTAGTGCGCCTGGATGTCTTCGGAGCGCGTCCGAGTCTTCGTCGGGCTCGTTGGTTGCTCAGCCATATCGTCTTGTTCTCCCCTGAATTCACTGCCTGAAAACCACTACGCACCGCTGTCTCGAGTGACGTGTAGCGGCTACCCAATGTAGACGTGTCGTTTGACCGCCTCGGACACCGTGCGCCCGTTCGCCCCGACCGACACGAAACTCTACTTGGCCAGCGTGAAGTGGTGACAGTCGATGTAGCCGATCCGGAATGACTTGGCACAGCCGGTCAGGTACTTCATGTACCGCTCGTAGACCTCTTCGGACTGGATCTCGATGGCCTCGTCCTTGTGCGCCTCCAGCGCTTCGGCCCACAGGTCGAGGGTCCTGGCGAAGTGAAGTTGCAACGACTGGACACCGGTGACCGAGAAACCCGCCTTCGTTGCGTGATCGTCGACCTTCTCGATCGACGGCAGCCGGCCGCCCGGGAAGATGTCGGTGAGGATGAACTTGATGAAGCGGGCCATCTCGAACGACACCGGCATGCCGCGCTCGACAATCTGCCCTCCCGTCAAACCGGTGATCGAGTGCAGCAGCATCACGCCGTCGTCCGGCAGGGCGCAATAGGCGAACTTGAAGAAGTCGTTATAGCGCTCGAAGCCGAAGTGTTCCAACGCTTCGATCGTGATGATGCGGTCCACCGGCTCGGAGAAGTCCGCCCAGTCACACAGCAGTGCCCGCCGCGAGCGGGTGGAATCGACTCCATCGAGCACTTTCTGGCAGTACGCGTGCTGGTTCTTGGACAGGGTGAGCCCGACGACGTTGACGTCGTACTTCTCGACGGCGCGTTTCATCACCGAACCCCAGCCGCAGCCGACGTCGAGCAGGGTCATCCCCGGCTCCAGCCCCAACTTGTCCAGCGCCAGGTCGAGCTTGGCGACCTGTGCCTCTTCCAGTGTCATGTCGTCGCGCTCGAAGTACGCGCAACTGTAAGTACGAGTCGGATCTACGAACAACGCGAAAAACTCGTTCGAAAGGTCGTAATGCGCTTGGACGTCGTCGACGTTGGTTCGCGTCCGAATAGTGGCTGGTGAGCTGTTTGACATGCGTTCCTCCCGAGTGGACAGGCACCTTCACGAGGAGGCCATCCCGGGGGACCATACACGGGGCAGGGCGCATCTCTCGTATTTGAGGTGGCAAGCCACTGGGTTTCTCGATTGCGAAGCCGCCACCTCTAGTGTGACGGATGCGGACCCTACTTCTCCAGCGTGAACTGGTTGACGTCGATATATCCGACCCGGAACGCGTTGGCGCAGCCGGTCAGATATTTCATGTACCGCTCGTAGACCTCGACGGACTGGACCTCGATGGCCTGGTCCTGATGCTCTTCCAAGGCCGCTGCCCAGAGATCGAGGGTTCTGGCGTAGTGCAACTGCAGCGATTGGCGGCGGGTCAACCGGAAACCCTGCTTCGACGAGTGATCCGCCACCTTCTCGATGGACGGCAGCCGGCCGCCCGGGAAGATCTCGGTGACGATGAACTTGATGAAGCGGGCCATGTCGAACGTCAGCGGTATGCCACGTTCCATGCACTGCGTGCCCGTCAATCCGGTGATCGTGTGCAGCAACAGCACGCCGTCAGCAGGCAAAACGCTGTGGGCCATCGTGAAGAAGTCGTCGTAGCGATCGTGGCCGAAGTGCTCGAATGCGCCGATCGACACGATGCGGTCGACGGGCTCGTCGAACTGCTCCCAGCCGGCCAGCAGGACTTGCTTGCTGCGCGGGTTGTCCATCGCGTCGAACGACTTCTGCACGTGGGCGGCCTGGTTCTTCGACAACGTCAGCCCGACGACGTTCACGTCGTATTTCTCGACCGCGCGCCGCATGGTGGCACCCCAGCCGCAGCCGACGTCGAGCAGGGTCATGCCGGGCTGCAGCCCGAGTTTGCCCAGGGCCAGGTCGATCTTGGCGACCTGTGCCTCTTCCAGCGTCATGTCGTCGCGTCCGAAGTACGCGCAACTGTAGGTCTGGGTGGGATCCAGAAACAGGCGGAAGAAGTCGTCGGACAGGTCGTAGTGCGCCTGCACATCGGCGAAGTGTGGTGTCAGCTTGCGAGCCATGACGGGTGTGCCTTCCTGACGAAACGCACCTAACATACCCCGTGCGTGGCCCGGCGCTGGCCATTCGACATGGCAGCTGAAGCTGCCGGAATTACTTCACCAAGGTGAATTGGTTGACGTCGACATAACCGTCCCGGAACGTCCCGGCGCAGCCGGTCAGATATTTCATGTACCGGTCGTAGACCTCTTCGGACTGGATCTCGATGGCCTCGTCTTGGTGTGCTTCTAGCGCTTCGGCCCACAGGTCGAGCGTTTTAGCGTAGTGCGGCTGCAGCGACTGGCGGCGGGTCAGCGCGAAACCCGCGTCGCCGGCGTGCTCCCGCACGGTCGGGATCTTAGGCAGCCGTCCCCCCGGGAAGATCTCCCGCTGGATGAAAATGACGAAGCGGAGCAGGTCGATGGAGATGGGTAAGCCCTGGTCGATGATTTCCTGTTTCGTCAAATCGGTGATCGTGTGCAGCAGCATCACGCCGTCACCAGGCAACGCGTGGTAGGCCATTTTGAAGAAGTCGTCGTAGCGATCGTGGCCGAAGTGCTCGAATGCGCCGATCGACACGATGCGGTCGACGGGCTCGCTGAACTCTTCCCAGCCGGCCAGCAGGACTTGCTTGCTGCGCGGGTTGTCCATCGCGTCGAACGACTTCTGCACGTGGGCGGCCTGGTTCTTCGACAACGTCAGCCCGACGACGTTCACGTCGTATTTCTCGACCGCGCGCCGCATGGTGGCACCCCAGCCGCAGCCGACGTCGAGCAGGGTCATGCCGGGCTGCAGCCCGAGTTTGCCCAGGGCCAGGTCGATCTTGGCGACCTGTGCCTCTTCCAGCGTCATGTCGTCGCGTCCGAAGTACGCGCAACTGTAGGTCTGGGTGGGATCCAGAAACAGCCGAAAGAAGTCGTCGGACAGGTCGTAGTGGGCCTGAACATCGGCGAAATGCGGTGTCAACTTATGGGCCATGGCAGCGCCCTCCCCCTGGCGAAACGCGAAAATTTTCCCCCATGCCCGTGTGAGCATGGTAACTAGTTCGGCTCTGCCCTGTTGACGAATCGCGAAACTCGTCGGTTCAACGCGGCGGTTGCCCGAAGTGGGAGCAGGGGAGGGGGTTACTTGGTGAGGGTGTACTGGGCGACATCGGAGATGCCTTTGCCGAACAGGTTCGCGCAGCCGGTCAGATAGCGCATGAAACGGTCGTAAACCACTTCGGACTGGATGGCGATGGCCTGTTCGCGGTTGGCTTCCAGGTTGGCCGCCCACATGTTCAGCGTCCGCACGTAATGCGGCCGCAGGTTTTGGACCTCCTTGAGGGAGAACCCTGCGGCCTGCGCATTGTCGACGATGTCGGATGGTGCCGGCATTCCCCCGCCGGGAAAGATTTCCTTGCCGAGGAAGTGGACGAACTTCAGATCACTCATCGTCACCGAGATGCCGTGTTCCCGCCAGTACGTCTGCGGATAGGTGAAAATGCTGTGCAACAGCATCCGCCCGCCGTCGGGGAGGATCTCGTAGGAGCGTTCGAAGAACAGCGGCCAACGCTCCTTTTTGAACGCGTCGAAGGCCTCGAAGCTGACGATCCGGTCGACCTTCTCGTCGAACTCTTCCCAGCCCTGCAGCCGGGCCTCGGCGCGCCGCTTCGTCGGGATCGCCGCAAGCCTGGCTTTGCTGCGCTCGTAATGATTTCGGCTCAACGTAATACCGACGACATTGACGTCGTACTTCTCAACCGCCCGGACTACGGCTCCACCCCAGCCGCATCCGACGTCAAGCAGCGTCATTCCGGGCTCGAGGTTGAGCTTGTCCAGCGCGAGGTCTAACTTGGCGAGCTGAGCCTCTTCCAGGGTCATGTCGTCGCGCTCGAAGTAGGCGCAGGTGTAGACCATATTGGGGTCCAGGAACAAGGCAAAGAAGTCGTCCGAAATGTCGTAAGTAGCCTGCGACTCTTCGTAATACGGCTTCAGTTTCGCCACTTCACCAATCCTTCCGCGATAACGGTACAGCGCTGCGGGACTCGCGCGAATTGAGGGCAACCCTCAAACCCAGAGCCTTCTGCTGGACTCCGGATTCAGCTGGCCTCGGCGAAGTTGCCCGTCAAAACGCCGATCACTCGATCCCACAGCTGTTGGGGCAGATCATGACCCATTCCGTCGAATAACACCAATCGGGCACCGTTAATTTCGCGGGCAACCGCACGGCCGCCGAGGGGCCGCATGAGCTTGTCAGCACGACCGTGGATGACAACGGTTGGAGCCACGACGCGACGGTTGTAGCGCACCAGGCTGCCGCTGCCCAGAATCGCGCTGAACTGGCGGGCGATTCCTTGCGGGAAGTAGTTACGGTCGTATCCCTCGGCGGCCTCGGCGCGAACCTGCTCGTCGGGAATGCGGTAACGCGGGCTGCCGATGATCCTGCTCACCCGGACCGCGTTGTCGAGGATCACCTCGCGGGGTGAGTCCAGCGGCGGTCCTTTGAGCAATGCCAGCAGCGCGCGTGGCGCCGGCGGTGGCAGGAACGCTGAGTTGTTGCTGGAGAAGATGATTCCAAGGGTTCGGGTCCGCTGGGCGAATTGTCCGGCGAAGACCTGGGCGATCATCCCGCCCATCGATGCGCCGACGATATGGGCCTGGCCGATGCCCAAATGGTCCAGCACGGCCGCGCCGTCGTCGGCCATATCCTCGAGCGTGTAGGCCGCCTCGCTCCGCAGGCCCACCCAGGAACGGACCAATCGCGCGACCAGTGGCTGACCCACGCTGCGACGCTCAGTCTTGCTGGAAAGGCCCACATCCCGGTTGTCGTAACGGATCACGCGCAGGCCGAGGCCGACCAGCCGCTCGCAGAACTCCGTCCGCCACAGCAGCAGCTGGGCGCCGAGCCCCATGATCAGCAGGACGGGCGGGTTGTCGATATCGCCCGTGTCCTCGTAATAGATCTTCAGGTCGCCTTCGGGATCGCGCGCGGTGGCTGCGGAACTGGCCCCTGATAACGCAAAGCCGGTGCGGATCTCCACTAGACCTCCACGTCAGACTGATGCTCGCGGCTGACCTCGACCATGAAGTTGGCGAAGTACCCCGTCAGCTGCGGGTCGGACATCATCTGCCATTTCGGTGCGAGCAGCTTCATGTATCGCTCGACGTAGAGGAACTGCTTGCCGATCAATACCAACTCGCGCGGCAGCTTGACGTCGTAGGCGTCGGCCAGCGTCGACAACTGGCGCCCGATGTCGGCGTAGGACATGTCGCCCAGCGATGTCACGGTCAGCGGGGTGGCGAATTTCTCCAGGTCCTTGGCGGCCTCGGCTTCGGGCTTCATCGTCCCGACCGCGCCCATCAGCACGACGATCTTGCCGGCCGCAGCGTGGTCCTTCTTGACCAGCAGCGCGTGCACCAATTCCCGCAACAGCCACCGGGTGCGCGGGTCGATGCGGCCCATGATGCCGAAGTCGAAGAACACGATGCGCCCCTGCTCATCGACGTACAGGTTGCCCGCGTGCAGGTCGCCGTGAAACAGCCCGTGTCGCAGCCCGCCTTCGAAAAGCGAGAACAGCAGCGCCTTCACCAGTTCGACCCCGTCGAACCCGGCCTTGCGGATGGCGGCGACGTCGTCGATGCGGATGCCCTGCACCCGCTCCATCGTCAGCACCCGGTCGCTGGTGAATTCCCAGTACACATTCGGCACCCGGATGTTCTTGCCCAGCGGAGACACGTGCAGGTGCGAGACCCAGGCTTCCATCGACTGCGCTTCGAGGCGGAAATTCAGCTCCTCGGCCAGGTTGGCGGAGAAGTCGGCGACCACGTCTTGTGCCGAGAGCCGGCGGCCCAGCTTGGCCAGCTCGACGGCCTGGGCGAAGCGCTTCAGGATCTGCAGGTCGGCGGCAACCCGGCGGCGGATGCCGGGGCGCTGGATCTTGACCACGACCTCCTCGCCGCTGTGCAGCGTGGCGTAGTGCACCTGGGCGATGGAGGCGGACGCGAATGGCGTTTCGTCCCACTTGGCGAACAGTTCGGACGGGTCACCTCCGAGTTCGTCGACGAACAGCTTGTGCACCTGGCCGGAGTCGGCCGGTGGCACCC
Source organism: uncultured Actinomycetota bacterium (assembly GCA_963712615.1). Lineage (GTDB taxonomy): Bacteria > Actinomycetota > Actinomycetes > Mycobacteriales > Mycobacteriaceae > Mycobacterium. Next base: position 2,712,762 of record CAVQIO010000002.1, on the reverse strand, counting down.
GGTCGAGCAGGCTACGGAATTCGCGGGACAGCGATTCGCCGAACGCGCCCGGGCTGGACGCGATGATCTGCCCGAACTTCACGTATGTCGGACCCAGGTCGGCGAAGGCCTGGGGGAACTGCTTGATCACTTTCTGCTGCCACGGGCCCTTGCCCGGCAGCTTGGTAAGGACGCGACCGGCGGACCGGGTGACCTGCCATCCAGTGGCTACGACCCGGGCCGCTTCGACCGGCAACGGCACCCGGTCGAGCTTGGCCGCTTCGCGGTGTTTGGTAGAACTCATCCCCGCAGTCTGCCAAACCGGGGGTGTCAAGTCCCAATTCGCTCTTCGATGAGCAGGCGTTTTAGCTGTTTGCGCCACCCGTCCGGGCCTCTTTCCAAGGCGTCACCCAGCCCGCGATCTCCCAGCCCTCCAGCCCGGCGATCAGGTCGTACATCGTGGCCCCGTCGATGGTTTCCCGGACGATGTCGGCGTGCCCGGCGTGGCGCGCCAACTCGTTGATGACGTGCAGGATCACCCATCGCACCGACCATGCCTCCAGGTCCTTGGGGAACCACGGAACGTCCCGCGGAACGGGCACCGCCGCGTCCAGGTCCGCGGTTTCCACCAGCCGCAGCGACGTCGTGTTCTCTTCCCCGAAGGCGCGCAGCAGCCCGTCCAGCGTCTCGTCGGGCCGCATCACGTGCTGGTCGGAGAACTCCCTGGCGATCACGTCGGACGGCCGGGGGTCCTTCGGCGGCGCGTCCGGAGCGGCCGCGACCCGCGCCATCCAGTTGCGTTGCATCCGGGTCACGTGCTTGACCAGCCCGCCGATCGAGAGTGCACTCGCCGACGGCGACGAGCGGGCCTGTTTGTCGGTGAGGCCGTACGCCACAGCGAAGTAGGCGCTTTGGTGGAACGCCAGGAACTCGCGCAGGGCGCTGCGCTCGTCGGACACCGGCGGGGCAAGGGCGGGCATTTGTGGTCCCTTCTGCTTGGGCGTCTCCCGACATCGAGCCTGACACTAGGCGCGACCGGTGACATCCCTCGACGTGCTCTGGGAACGTTTCGCGAGAGATGTTGCAGGGGTCACTTTGCCTGCCTATGGTAGGACCACAACATTGGTCATTCCACACGACGGGCTGTTTTATGAATCAACCTTCGGCGCAACCCATCCGGGTGATGCTCGCAAAGATCGGACTCGACGGGCACGACCGCGGGGTAAAGGTGGTGGCCCGCACTCTGCGTGACGCCGGGATGGAAGTCATCTACACCGGACTTCACCGCAGCCCGGAACAGGTGGTCCAAGCCGCATCCCAGGAGGATGTCGACGTCCTCGGGGTCAGCTTGCTGTCCGGCGCGCACATGCCCATCTTCACCAAGATCTACGAGATCCTCGGGCAGATGGAGGAGCGCCCGGGCTTCGCCATCGTGGCCGGTGGCGTCATGCCCGACGAGGACGTGACCGAGCTGCAGAACATGGGTGTCGCGGCGGTGCTCGGACAGGACAGCACACCCGAAAAAATCGTGCAGACCATCATGGCGTGTGCTCCTGTCGGGGCAAGCTTCGAATGATTCCGATGGAGGCGTGGAGTTGGCCGCCACGCTATGACGCCGACTACTACCCGCCGTCCGGGCAGCGCCACTGGTTTCCGCGCCGCGAGACCATGGATCCGCAGCAGCGCGCCGAGGCGGTCCTCGAGCGCATCCAGCAGCTGATGGCCTACGCCTGGGAACGCTCGCCCTTCTACCGCTCGAAATGGTGTGAAGCAGGCCTGGACCCCGGCGATATCACCTCACTGGACATCTTCGAGACCGTTCCAGTGGTGCGAAAAGTGGAATTGCGAGCCGGCCAGGTAGAGCATCAGCCCTACGGCAGCTACCTGTGCATCGACCCCATCGAGGTCAGGCACATCAACGGCACCTCAGGCACAACCGGCCGGCCCACCGCATTCGGAATCAATCAGCGCGACTGGACGGCGGTCGCCAACGCACATGCCCGGGTGATGTGGGGGATGGGGATTCGACCTGGGGACGTCGTCCTGATCGGCTCTCCGTGGACGCTGTACTGGGGGTCGTGGGGCGCCTACATCGGAGCCGAACGGTTGGGGGCCGTAGTGTTCCCGTTCGGTGCCGGCGTGCAGGGGCAGAGTCTTCGCACGCTGCAGTGGATGCGCCAGATGCACACCACCGTGTTTTACGGAACGCCGTCGTACGCACTTCGTCTCGCAGAAGTGGCGATTGAGAACGACATCGACCCCCGCGGCCTCGGTGTGCGGACGATGTTCTTTTCCGGCGAGCCCGGCGCGAGTGTGCCGGCCATCCGGCAGCGCATCGTCGATGCATTCGGCGCCGAGGTTTACGACTCAGGCAGCATGGCGGAAGTCGCACCATGGATGTCACTGGGTGCCGCCCACAACGGGCCCGGCATGTTCTGCTGGCAAGACCTGGTCCACACCGAAGTTTGCGACCCGTCGTCGCTGCGGCGCGTGCCGTACGGCGCCGAGGGCGTCCCGGTGTATACGACCCTGGAGCGCACAGCACAGCCGATGATCCGGCTGCTGTCCAACGACCTGACCCGATGGGAAGCCCCGGATCCAGCTCGCGGCCGCACGTACCCCTTCCTGCCCAAAGGCATCTACGGGCGCATCGACGACATGTTCCAGATCCGCGGCGAGAATGTCCATCCCCATGTCATTGACGAGGTCGTCGCCGCCGCCGAAGGCTACGGCGGTGAACACCGCATCGTCATCACCCGTGCAGCGGCCATGGACGAGTTGCTGGTGCAGGTGGAGTTCGACCCCCGGCATGCCACCGTGCCAGAAGATCTGTGGGCCAAGCAGATTGGTGAAGACCTGCGAACCGTCCTGGGTGTCGGCGCCAGGGTTGTGCCGGTCGCCCCGTCCACGTTCGAGCGGACCGACTTCAAGGCCCGACGTGTCATCGACGACCGCAACCTGTTCGACTCGCTGGACCGACACAGGCCATCGTGAGCCAGACCGATACGCGTGTCCCGACGCTGGCTGAGCGAATCCGTTCCGGATCGCAAGTGGTACTTGCGCGCGGGCTGACTCTGGTGGAGAGCCGCTCGGATGCGGCTTCGGAGTTGCTAGCCCAGATGTGGAAGGACAGCGGCAACGCCTATGTCCTCGGTGTCACGGGACCGCCCGGCAGCGGAAAGAGCACGCTGGTCACCCGGATCGCACACGAGCACGGCCTTCGTGGAGCCAAGGTGGCGATCCTGGCCGTCGACCCCACCAGCGCTTACTCCGGAGGAGCGATTCTCGGCGACCGGATTCGCATGACCGAACTCGCGGGGCGCAAGGACGTCTACATCCGATCCATGGCCTCGCGTGGCGCCACCGGTGGCTTGTCGCGTGCCGTGCTCGACGGCATCGTGCTGGTCGATGCGGCCGGCTTTGACGTGGTCATCCTGGAAACGGTTGGCGTTGGTCAGGCCGAGGTCGACGTGATCAGTGCCGCTCACACCGTGTTGGTCGTGAGCGTTCCCGGAATGGGCGACGACATCCAGGCCATCAAAGCGGGATTGCTCGAGATCGCGGACATTCATGTGGTCAACAAAGCAGACCGTCCCGGCGCCGATCTCACCGTCAAGGACCTGCGGGAGTCGCTGCGCCTCACCCACCGGCAGGCCGGCGACTGGAACGTGCCGATTGTGAAGACGACGGCCCGTAACGGCGACGGTGTGGCCGAACTGCTCGACCGAACCGGCGCGCACCGCAGTTGGATGACCGAGCACGGCGCCCTGCGCGAGCGGGAACGGCGCAATGCCGCGACGCGTATCCGTTGGGCCGCCGAGGCACTCATCGCTGACCGGTTCCGGTCGGGTCAGCGCGACTTCGATGCCGCCGTCGATGCGCTGATCGACCGTGAGCATGAACCGCGGCAAGCCGCCGCCCGGCTGTTGGCGGCCGCAGCCGTAGACCCAACCGGCAGCTGAAACGAGGAAATTCATGACCGACGACACCCAGGTGACTCCAGAGGAACTGCGGCTGACATCTGATGCGCTGGTGAAACGTGCCGAAGCTGATTTCGACGATTGGCGAGATACCGAATTCGCCGACTTCACCGCCCGCGCACCCGAATCCAAAGCCACGTATCTGACCGGCTCTGGCCGCCCGGTCAAGCGCATCTACGGTCCGCAGGACCTTCCCGAGAGTTGGGACGAGATCGGTCTGCCGGGCCGCTACCCCTACACTCGCGGTCCCTACCCGACCATGTATCGCGGACGGAATTGGACCATGCGCCAGATCGCGGGCTTCGGGCAGGCCGAAGAGACCAACCAGCGGTTCCAATTCCTGATCGCCCAAGGGCAGACCGGCCTGTCGGTGGACTTCGACATGCCGACCCTGATGGGTCTGGACAGCGACGACGCGATGAGTCTCGGCGAGGTCGGCCGCGAGGGCGTGGCGATCGACGTGCTGCCGGACATGGCGGCTCTGTTCGACAACATCGACCTGGAGAACATCTCGGTCTCGATGACCATCAACCCGTCGGCCTGGATCCTCCTGGCGATGTACGTCTGCGTCGCCGAGGACCGCGGCTACGATCTCAACAAGCTGTCCGGCATAATCCAGAACGACATTCTCAAAGAGTATGTCGCACAAAAGGAATGGATCTTTCCCGTGCGTCCCAGCATGCGCATCGTGCGGGACTGCATAGCCTATGCCGCCGAGAACATGGCGCGTTACAACCCGGTCAACATCAGCGGCTATCACATCAGTGAGGCCGGCGCCAATGCCGTGCAGGAGGTGGCGTTCACGATGGCGATCACCAAGGCATACGTCGAGGATGTCGTGTCGACGGGAATCGACGTTGATACCTTCGCCTCGCGGTTATCGTTCTTCTTCGTTTCCCAGGCCGACTTGTTCGAGGAGCCGCCACGTTCCGGGCCGTGCGCCGCTTCTACGCCAAGATGATGAAGGAGCACTTCGGGGCGAAGAAGGCTAACTCGATGCGGTTGCGCTTCCACGCCCAGACCGCCGCGGCAACGCTGACCAAGCCGCAACCGATGGTGAACATCGTCCGGACCGCACTGCAGGCGTTGTCGGCCGTGCTGGGTGGCGCTCAGTCCATTCACACCAACGGACTCGACGAGGCCTACACCATTCCGAGCGAGCTGGCGATGAAGCTCGCGCTGCGTACCCAGCAGATCATCGCCGGCGAGACCAACGTGCCGAACGTGATCGACCCGCTCGGCGGCTCCTATTACGTAGAGGCGCTGACCGACGAGATCGAGGCGGGTATCGACACCTATATCGACAAGGTCGAGGCCATGGGTGGTGTGGTGGCGGCCATTGAGCAGGGCTTCTTCCAGAAAGAAATCTCGGACAGCGCGTACGACTTCGCTCGGCGCAAGGCGAGTGGCGAGCGCCCGGTGATCGGCGTGAACAAGTACGTCGACGCCCAGGAAGATCAGAAGATCGAGGTTCACAAACTCGACCCGGAGTCAGAGACACGCCAGATCCGACGTCTCAAGAAGGTGCGGGCAGACCGGGATCCCGAGCGCGCGAAGGCGGCCCTCGACGAGCTACTCTCGGCGGCCCGCGATGAGAAGGTCAACGTGATGCCGGCGACCATCGAGGCGGTGCGCGCGCACCCGTCCATGGGTGAAATCACCGGCGCACTACGCGAGGTGTTCGGCAGTTATCAAGAGACACCGGTGTTCTAGAAGCCCGGCAAACGGGCTCGGTGCGCAGGAGCGGCGCGCCTCGGAGCGATGTTGTGCTCGGTACAGTGATCCCCTACATAGAGCTCTGCGATAGGGCAAAAGGGGCGCATGTGTCGGAGCCGATTCATTCCGAGTGGAAGCCGCTCCAGCGAATGCGCACCCACGAGCAGGTGGTGGCCGCAATCGAGACCCGCCTGAACGACGGAACGCTGCGGGCGGGCGACCGGCTGCCCGGTGAACGGCAGCTGGCTGAAGCTCTGGGTGTGGGGCGCGGGGCGGTGCGCGAGGCGTTGCGGATCCTCGAGGCGATCGGGGTGCTAGAGGCCGGAACTGGCTCCGGCCCGTCGTCGGGGTCGACAATTGTCAAGGACAGCACCGCAGGTATGGCCATGGTGTTGCGCATCCACCTGCAATTGGCGTCCTTCACGGCAGACGATCTGGTGGAGGTCCGACTCATGCTGGAACGATTGGCTTGCCGAAGAGCGGCGGCGATCGCTTCGAGCGGGGAACTCGCCGACCTGCGCTCGCTCGTCGAGCAGATGCGCGAGACGCACACGACCAGCAGTTACCACGATCTCGACGCAGCCTTCCATGTCGGGATTGCTCAAGTGTCCGGTAACAATCTCGCCGCTGCGCTGATGGCTGCCCTCAGGGAATTGCTGCGGCAGGCGATGGTATCGGCATTCGAACGCGTTGAAGATGCGGCAAAAATGATGGACACACTGACCAACGAACATGCGGCAATCGTCGATGCGATCGCCGCGGGCAACGGTGATGAGGCAGCCGAGCTGGTGGGCCGTCACATTCTCGGGTTCTACCGCGCCGTCGGCTTCGGCGACCTCAAGTGGGCCGGCTGACGGCAAAGCATCAGCTTGGTCCGACCAGGGCCACGATGTCGTAAGGTGCGGGCATGCAGGTGATTTCGGTGGCCTCGACCGACCTGTTCGTTGGGCCGCCGGACAAGCCAGTGCAGCTGGCCTTGATCACGGTCAGCGGGGTCGCCGAGCCGACGTCGATCCGCATCGAGGGCGACGGCCTGAGCGGGGAGACGCTCGCCGAGACCGGCGACGAGCTGGTCGAGATCCCGGTGACGGTGCGGACACCGGTCGTCGGTCAGCGGCGGGCCGCTCGGGTGCACGCCGGCGGCGCCACCGTGCAGTTTGAATTCACCGTGGCCGAGCCCGGCTGGACGATGTTCATGGTCAGCCATTTCCACTACGACCCGGTGTGGTGGAACACGCAGGGGGCCTACACCAGCGAGTGGACCGAGGACCCGCCCGGGCGGGCCCGGCAGACCAACGCATTTGAACTGGTGCACGCGCACCTGGAGATGGCCCGCCGCGACGTCGACTACAAATTCGTGCTGGCCGAGGTGGACTACCTCAAGCCGTACTGGGACACCCGCCCCGAGGACCGCGCCGACCTGCGCCGCTTCATCGCCGAGAACCGCGTCGAGATCATGGGCGGCACCTACAACGAAGCCAACACCAACCTCACCAGTCCGGAGACCACCATCCGGAACCTGGTGCACGGCATCGGTTTTCAGCGTGACGTGCTAGGTGCTCAGCCGGCTACCGCGTGGCAGCTCGACGTGTTCGGCCACGATCCGCAGTTTCCCGGGATGGCCGCCGACGCCGGACTGACGTCGAGCTCGTGGGCCCGCGGACCCCATCACCAGTGGGGTCCCGCGCAGGGCGGTGACGTCGAGCGCATGCAGTTCTGCAGCGAGTTCGAATGGATCTCGCCATCCGGGCGCGGCCTGCTCACCCACTACATGCCGGCGCACTACTCGGCGGGCTGGTGGATGGACTCCTCGGCGTCGCTGCGTGCGGCCGAGGAGTCCACCTATGAGCTGTTCGACGAGCTCAAGAGGGTCGCACTGACACGCAACGTGCTGCTGCCGGTCGGCACCGACTACACCCCGCCGAACAAGTGGGTCACCGAGATCCACCGCGACTGGGCCGCGCGCTACACCTGGCCCCGATTCGTCTGCGCGCTGCCGCAGGAGTTCTTCGCCGCGGTGCGCGCCGAGCTGGACGAGCGGGGATCTGTGCCGTCGCCGCAAACCCGCGACATGAACCCGATCTATACCGGCAAGGACGTCTCCTATATCGACACCAAGCAGGCCAACCGGGCCGCCGAAAACGCCGTGTTGGACGCCGAGCGCTATGCGGTGTTCGCCGCGCTGATGACCGGCACCGACTACCCGCAGGCCGCCTTGGCCAAGGCGTGGGTGCAGCTGGCTTACGGCGCGCACCACGACGCGATCACCGGCTCGGAATCCGATCAGGTCTACCTCGATCTGCTGACCGGCTGGCGCGACGCGTGGGAGCTGGGTCGGACGGCCCGCGACAATTCCCTGGCGCTGCTGTCCGGCGCGGTGGCGGATTCCCCGGACACGGTCGTGGTGTGGAACCCGTTGACACACCAGAGCACCGACGTCGTCACCGCCCGGGTTGACCCGCCGCTGCCCGCGGGGGCGCGGGTGCTTGACGGCAACGATGCCGAGTTGCCGGCACTCGTCGAGCACGACGGGCGGTCGATCACCTGGCTGGCCCGCGACGTCCCGTCCCTGGGCTGGCGGGCCTACCGGCTGGTTCCTGCGGACCGGGCGACCGGCTGGAAACCGCTGCCCGGACACGAGATCGAAAATGGGCACTACCGGCTGACGGCTGATCCGGCCCGCGGCGGGGCGGTGAAGTCTCTTGTCCATGACGACCGCGAGCTGATCGCCGCCGGGCGGGTGGGCAACGAGCTTGCCGTCTACGAGGAATACCCGGCGCATCCGACAGGAGGGGAGGGCCCGTGGAATCTGCTGCCGAAGGGCCCGGTGGTGTGCTCGTCGGAATCGCCGGCGCAGGTGCGGGCCTATGCCGGACCGCTCGGTCAGCGGCTGGTCGTGCGCGGCCGGATCGGCGAATTGCTGCGCTACACCCAGACTCTGACGCTCTGGAATGGCGTGGCGCGGGTGGACTGCCGCACCACCATCGACGAGTTCAGCGGCGAGGACCGCTTGCTGCGGCTGCGCTGGCCGTGTCCGGTGCCGGGTGCCATGCCGGTCAGCGAGGTGGGCGATGCCGTCGTCGGGCGCGGGTTCGCGTTGCTGCACGACGGATCTGGCTCCGTGGACACCGAGCACCAGCCGTGGACGCTGGATAACCCGGCCTACAGCTGGTTCGGCCTGTCCTCAGCAGTACGGGTCAAGTTGGGAGACAGCGATATTCGCGCGGTATCCGTGGCCGAGGTGGTATCGCCGTCGGAAGCGTCGTCCGGATCGCTGGCGCGTGAGCTGATGGTCGCGCTGGTTCGCGCCGGCGTCACAGCCACCTGCAGTGCCGCCGGTAAACCTCGCTACGGCAACCTCGACGTCGATTCCAACCTGCCCGATGTCCGCATCGCGGTGGGCGGGCCCGCCCGCAATGCCTTCACCAAAGCGGTTCTGGCCGAGGCGGATCCGGTCTATGCGAAAGAACTCGGCCGCCAGCTGGCCAAGACGGGCCGGGCTCGGGTGTGGGTGCCCGCGGCGACGCCGTTGGTGGCGGCCTGGGTGCCCGGCGCCGACCTGCGCGCGGTGTCCGCCCTGCCGGTGCTGGTGATTGACGGCGTCGATGAGGAAAGCCTCGACGCCGAGATCGCTTCGTTAGCAGCCGATCTTGACGACGCCGAGATCGTCGTCGCCCAGCGGGCTGCATCCGGCATGGAACACTTCGAATCCCGCACTGTCGCGTTGTTCAACCGCGGGGTGCCGAGCTTCGGCGTCGACACCGAAGGCACGCTGCACACCGCGCTGTTGCGATCCTGCACCGGCTGGCCCTCCGGGACCTGGATCGACGAACCACGCCGCACCGCGCCGGACGGCTCGAACTTCCAACTCCAGCACTGGACACACCATTTCGACTACGCGCTGGCATGCGGCGACGGCGATTGGCGCCGTGCCGAGATGCCCAGCCGCAGCGCGCAGTTCTCCCATCCGCTGCGCGCCGTCTTCCCGGACCAGCGGCGAGGCAACCTGGTGTCCGCCGGATCGCTGCTACACGTCGAACCTGCTGACACCGTCCACGTCGGGGCATTCAAGGCGGCCGGCAACCCGCTGACGGCCGGGCGTGCCGAGCCCGTCGACCCCGCTTTGGTGGCTTTGCGGCTGGTCGAAACGACCGGTGCCCGCGCCCGCGTCTCGATCGGCACGACGATGGGCACGTTGGGCGCGATGCAGCTCGCCGACCTTTTGGAGAACCCGCAGTCGCGCAAGCGTTCGGTCGATCTGCACGGGTACCAGGTCGCCACCGTGCTGGCCCGGCTTCAGATCCCCAAGGCCTTCGACGATGCCGCCCCGCTGGCCCCGGAAGCCGAGATCGCTCAGCCGCTCTATGCGCGCTACTGGCTGCATAACCGTGGGCCCGCGCCACTGGGCGGGCTGCCGGCCGTCGCGCATCTGCACCCGCAGCAAGTGACCGCCGAGCCGGGCCGCGAGTTGGCATTGCGCCTCACCGCGGCCAGTGACTGCAGCGATGTGGACTTGCACGGCGCGGTCGTGGTGGCATGTCCGGACGGCTGGTCGGCGACGCCGGCCGAGTTGCCGTTCACCCTGGGCAGCGGCGAGCACCGGGAGGCCGACGTGATGCTGACGATTCCGGCCGCTACCGAGCCCGGCCTGTACCCGGTCCGGGCGCAGCTGCGCATCACCGGGAAGGACGTCCCGGCCTCCTGGCGACAGACCGTCGAGGACGTGTGCGTCGTAGAAGTCGGTGCGGCCCCGGAGACCGAACTGGTCTACCTCGTCGACGGACCGGCCGAGATCGCGCTGCGTGCCGGCCAGACCGCGCGGCTGGCGGTGACGATCGGCAGCCATGCCCGGGCGGAGTTGGCGCTGGAGGCGCATTTGATCAGTCCATGGGGCACCTGGGAGTGGATCGGCCCTGCCGCGCTCGGCGCGGTCCTGCCCACCCGCGGCAGCGTCGAGCTCGGCTTCGACGTCAGGCCGCCGGCGTGGCTGGAACCCGGCCAATGGTGGGCGCTGGTCCGGGTCGGCTGCGCCGGACGGCTGATCTACTCACCGGCGGTGACGGTGACCGTGACATGAGCGTCCATCCGGTTGCCACTGTCGCCGGCAGGCCGGTCGCGGTCGACGAGCTCGACGCGGCCGAGGCGCGATTGCGTAACGGCCCCCACGCGGCCGCGCTGCCGGCCAGCGGCACCAGCCAGGGCCGCCAACTGCGGCGCTGGCTCACGCAACTCCTCGTGACCGAACGCGTGCTGGCCGCCGAGTCGGCGGCGCGCGGGTTGACCGCGTGTGATGCGCCGGCCGAGGCCGCGCTGCTGCCCGACGTGACGGCCCGGCTGGAGATCGGCAGCGTGGCCGCGGCGGCGCTGGCGGACCCGCGGGCGCGGGCGCTGTTCGCCGCCGTGACCGCCGCGGTCGGGATCAGTGACGACGAGGTGGCTGAGTACCACGCCCGTAATCCGCTGCGGTTTGCCGCCCCGCGCCCCGACCGTCACGGCTGGCGCGCGCCATCGCGGGTCGGGCCGCCGCTGGAACAGGTGCGCTCCGCAATCGCCGACCACCTACGCGGCGCCGCGCGGCGCCGCGCCTTCCGGGTGTGGCTGGACGCGCGCCGCGCCGCGCTGGTTCAGCTCGCTGCCGGCTACGAGCATCCTGGCGACCCCCGCCAACCCGACAACACACACCGGCACTGATCGTCCATGCCTACGCTCTGCCTGGACATTGGTGGCACGAAAATTGCTGCGGGCCTTGCGGATTCCGATGGGGCGCTGGTGTACACCGCCATCCGTCCCACCCCGGCGCGCGGTTCGGCCGAACAGGTGTGGGCCGTGGTCGCCGCGATGATCGCCGAAGCGCTGGGGGCGGCCGACGGTGCCGTCGGCGGGGTGGGTATCGCTTCGGCAGGCCCCATCGACCTGCACAGCGGAACCGTCAGCCCGATCAACATCGATTGCTGGCAAGGGTTTCCGCTGCGGGACCGGGTCGCGGCTGCGGTGCCCGGCGTGCCGGTGCGGCTGGGCGGCGACGGGGTGTGTATGGCCCTGGGCGAGCACTGGCTGGGCGCGGGACGGGGTGCGCGTTTCCTGTTGGCCATGGTGGTATCCACCGGTGTCGGCGGTGGATTGGTGCTCGACGGCGCGCCGTATGCCGGGCGCAGCGGTAATGCCGGGCACGTCGGTCACGTGGTGGTCGAGCGGGACGGCGAGCCGTGCACGTGCGGGGGCCGCGGCTGTGTCGAGACGGTCGCGGCCGGGCCATGGCTGGTGCGCTGGGCGCGGGCCAACGGGTGGTCCGCACCGCCGGGCGCCGGCGCGCGCGAGCTGGCCGGCGCGGCGACGGCCGGCGACGAGGTTGCGCTGCGGGCGTTCGGCAGGGGCGCCACCGCGCTCGCGATGATGATCGCCTCGGTGGCGGCGGTGTGCGATCTGGACCTTGTCATCGTGGGGGGAGGCGTGGCCAAATCGGGGCAGGTGCTCTTCGGCCCGCTGCGCGTGGCGCTGGCCGACTATGCGGGGCTGGATTTTCTGGCCGGCCTGCGTGTGGTGCCCGCCGAGCTGGGCGGCAATGCCGGGCTAGTCGGGGCGGCCAGGCTCGCCGGCCGTTTTGGCTGAACGGGGCTTGTCACGCTATCCTTGGTCCCGATCCACCGAAGACCGTCGGTCACCGAGCAATCGGTCCAAGGTCCGGGTACATCCCGGCGGCCCGCGCAGGAGGACGAGGCATTACCGCCGGCGCTCGCTGCCGGTGGATCCCAAACGCCCCGTGCCGTTTCCTGCGCCGGGGCGTTCGTCGTTCCTCGGGTGATCACAGACGACACGTCGAACCGTGACTTTTCACCGAGGAGGTATGCATGGCCAGAGCCGACAAGGCCACCGCCGTGGCGGACATCGCGGAGCAGTTCAACACCTCAACCGCGACCTTGATCACCGACTATCGCGGTCTGACGGTCGCCGCGCTGGCCGAGCTGCGCCGGTCGCTGGCGGGTTCGGCCACCTACACCGTGGCCAAGAACACGCTCATTAAGCGGGCGGCTTCGGAAGCGGGGATCGAGGGTCTCGACGAGTTGTTCGTGGGCCCGACGGCCATCGCGTTCGTCAGCGGCGAGCCGGTCGACGCCGCTAAAGCCATCAAGACCTTCGCCAAGGAGAACAAGGCGCTGGTCGTCAAGGGTGGCTATATGGACGGCCACGCATTGACGGTGGCCGAGGTCGAGCGCATCGCCGATCTGGAATCCCGCGAGGTTCTGCTGGCCAGGCTGGCCGGGGCGATGAAGGCCAATCTCGCCAAGGCGGCCGGCCTGTTCAACGCGCCCGCCTCGCAGGTGGCCAGGCTTGCGGCCGCGCTGCTGGAGAAGAGGACCGCCGAAGCTCCCGAAGAGCCCGCAGCGGCACCCGCCGCAGAAGTTGCCTCAGAGGAAGCCGCAGAACCGGCTTCGGAATCACCCGCCGAGACCACGGCCGAAGCCGAATAACCCAACCCGTAACCCCAACCCGTAACTAGGAAGGACCCACAACATGGCAAAGATTTCCACCGACGATCTGCTTGACGCATTCAAGGAGCTGACCCTGCTCGAGCTCTCCGACTTCGTCAAGAAGTTCGAGGAGACCTTCGAGGTCACCGCGGCCGCCCCCGTCGCGGTCGCCGCGGCCGGCCCCGCCGCCGGTGGCGCGCCCGCCGAGGCCGCCGAGGAGCAGTCCGAGTTCGACGTCATCCTCGAGGCCGCCGGTGACAAGAAGATCGGCGTCATCAAGGTCGTCCGCGAGATCGTCTCCGGCCTGGGCCTGAAAGAGGCCAAGGACCTGGTCGACGGCGCACCCAAGCCGCTACTGGAGAAGGTCGCCAAGGAAGCCGCCGAGGAGGCCAAGGCCAAGCTCGAGGCCGCCGGCGCCAGCGTCACCGTCAAGTAGTTCGATTCGCACAAAACCCCCGGGACCACGTCCCGGGGGTTTTGTGTGCTCAGCCGGCGTGAACCGCCGACTGCAGCGACTGGGCCGCCCGCTCCGGTGAATCTCCCAGAGCGACAAGAAGATTCGACGTCATCGCACCGAGCACCGGTGTGACGGCCGAGCCGTCGTCGCCGTAATAGCCGGCCAGCTCGAGCATGACGAAGCCATGTATCAACGCCCAGAACTGGGCCGCGGTGACCACGACTGTCGCATCGTCGTCGGCCGAACCCACCGTGATCCGGCCCGCTCGCATGCACCGGTGCACGCCGCGCACCACGTGCGCAAAGCTGCCGTAACGCTTGTCGATCTCGGCGACCGTCAGCGTCAGCACGTTGTGTGCGGGTGCGTTGATGCCGTGCGCGCTGGTGCTGCCGAACATCAGGCGATACATGTGTGGCCGCTCGATGGCGTAGCGGCGGTAGGCGCCACCGACGACAAACAAGTCGGCGACCGGGTCGTCGGACAGCGGCACCGTCAGTGCCTCGTCGAACTGTCGCAGCCCCTCGTCGGCGACCGCCGCGATCAGCGCTCGTATTCCGCCGAAGTGGGTGTACACCGACATCGTCGAAGTCCCCGCGGCGCCGGCCACCTTGCGGGTCTGCAGGGCGTCGGGCCCGTGATCATCGAGCAGACCGACCGCAGCGTGCAGCATCTCGTCACGGACACTGCGCTGAATTTCCGAAGTCATCTCTCCAACCATCTGTGCGAAGGCCTTGCCATCTTCTCATCACCGGCGTACCGTCCGAATAACGCTGAAATATCAATGTTATAGGAGTTCGGAAGTGACTTCCACGCAAACCGCTAAACCCCGGAACCCCTATCTTGAGGGCTTCCTGGCGCCGGTGGGCGCCGAAGTAACCGCCACCGACCTCGATGTCACCGGGCAGATCCCGGAGCACCTGGCGGGGCGCTACCTGCGCAACGGGCCCAACCCGGCCGCGGAGGTCGACCCGGCCACCTATCACTGGTTCACCGGCGATGCGATGGTGCACGGGGTAGCGCTGCGCGAGGGCAAGGCTCTCTGGTACCGAAACCGCTGGGTCCGCACCCCGCCGGTGTGCGCGACCCTGGGCGAACCGGCGCCCAGGGGGCTGAACCCCCGCGCCGGGATGCTTCGGTCGGCCCCAACACCAACGTGCTGACCCACGCCGGGCGGACACTCGCGCTCGTCGAGGGAGGCGGAGCCAACTACCAGCTCACTGATGACCTGGACACCGTGGCGCCCTGCGACTTCGACGGAACCTTGTTCGGCGGTTACACCGCACACCCCCACCGCGACCCGGCCACCGGCGAATTGCACGCGCTGTCCTACTCCTTCGCCCGTGGGCGGTCGGTGCAGTACTCGGTGATCGACACCCAGGGACGGGCCCGCCGCACGGTGGACATCGACGTCAGCGGGTCGCCGATGATGCACGACTTCTCTTTGACCGACAAGTACGTCGTGATCTACGACCTGCCGGTGACGTTCGACCCCGTACAGGTCCTGCCGGCGAACGTGCCGCGCTGGCTGAGCGCGCCGGCCCGAATGGTCGTGCAGTCGCTCTTGGGTCGCGTCCGGATCCCCGGTCCGATCTCCGCGATGATGAACCGCAATCCGCAGCCCATGCAGCAGATGCCCTACGCCTGGAATACCGACTATCCAGCGCGCATCGGAGTCATGCCCCGAGAGGGCGGCAACAAGGACGTGCGGTGGTTCGACATCGAGCCCTGCTACGTCTTCCACCCGCTCAACGCCTACTCGGAGGACCGCGACGGGGCCGAGGTCCTGGTGCTCGATGTGGTCCGCTACTCGCGGATGTTCGACCGCGACCTGCGCGGTCCCGGCGACAGCCGGCCCACTCTCGACCGCTGGACCATCAACCTCGCCACGGGTGCAGTCACCACCGAATGCCGCGACGATCGTGCGCAGGAGTTTCCGCGGATCGACGAGACCCTGCTGGGCGCGCGGCACCGGTTCGGCTACGCCGTCGGCATGGATGGCGGCTACCTTTTCGGCGGGGCGACCGAAATGACCTCGGCGCTCTACAAGCATGACTACGTGACGGGGTCCAGCGAGGTCGCGGCGCTCGATTCCGACCTTTTGATCGGCGAGATGTCCTTTGTGCCGAACCCCACGACCGGCTCACGGGAACGCGCCGAGGATGCCGGAGTACTGATGGGTTACGGATACCACCGTGGCCGCGACGAAGGGCAATTGCTGTTGCTGGACGCCCAGACTCTCGAGTCGATTGCCACCGTGCACCTGCCGCAGCGCGTCCCGATGGGCTTCCACGGCAACTGGGCTCCGACCGACTGACCCGCGTCCCGCATCGCGCTGACCAGGGATTGGCCGGTTGGGTCTCAGGTGGGCCAATTTCTATGTGGTGCTGTGCAACCATGATGCGCGGCCCCAAGCGTGCGCTACAGTGACTCAAGCCACACAGGGGCAGGTGGGTGGCACTTGCGTCGACGGAAGGATTCCTATGGGCGTCGCTATCGAGGTCAGCGGTCTGACCAAATCCTTCGGATCCTCGAGGATTTGGGAAGACGTGACCCTGGATATCCCCGCCGGGGAGGTCAGCGTTTTGCTGGGCCCGTCGGGTACCGGCAAGTCGGTGTTCTTGAAGTCCTTGATCGGCCTGCTGCGTCCCGAGCGCGGCTCGATCCTGATCGACGGCACCGACATCATTGAATGCACGGCCAAGGAGCTCTACGAGATCCGGACGTTGTTCGGTGTGCTGTTCCAGGACGGCGCGCTGTTCGGTTCGATGAACCTCTTCGACAACACCGCCTTCCCGCTGCGTGAGCACACCAAGAAGAAGGAAAGCGAGATCCGTGACATCGTCATGGAGAAGCTGAGCCTGGTCGGCCTGACTGGTGACGAACGGAAGTTCCCCGGCGAGATCTCCGGTGGTATGCGCAAGCGTGCCGGCCTGGCCCGCGCCCTGGTGCTGGACCCGCAGATCATTCTGTGCGACGAGCCGGACTCGGGTCTGGACCCGGTTCGTACCGCCTACCTGAGCCAGCTGATCCTGGACATCAACGCGCAGATCGACGCGACCATCCTGATCGTGACGCACAACATCAGCGTCGCGCGCACCGTGCCGGACAACATCGGGATGTTGTTCCGCAAGCATCTGGTGATGTTCGGTCCCCGTGAGGTGCTGCTGACCAGCGATGAGCCGGTGGTGCGACAGTTCCTCAACGGCCGCCGCATCGGGCCCATCGGCATGTCCGAAGAAAAGGACGAGGCGACGATGGCCGAAGAGCAGGCCATGGTCGACGCCGGTCATCACTCCGGTGGTACCGAAGAAGTCGAGGGTGTGCCCCCGCAGATCCTCGCGACGCCGGGGATGCCGGAGCGTAAAGCGGTCGCTCGGCGCCAGGCCCGGGTGCGCGAGATGTTGCACACCCTGCCAAAGGATGCGCAAGCCGCGATCCTCGATGATCTCGAGGGCACCCACAAGCTGAAGACGCACGAGTTCGGCGGCTAGCCGCAAGCGTCCACCGCACCACCCGATAACCACGGCCTGCCGGGTCGGGTTTCCGCTCGCATGCAGGAAGCTGCACGCCGAGAATTTCCCGGGCAACTTGCCGTGCCTTCCTCTTGACGAAAAGGCGTGCACAGGTCAATCTGTTGGGCAGCATGTACCCACGGGAAAGTCGAGATGCCAGCCAGCGCCGATTCCCACTGGATGGGTAGTTGAGGAATGCGCGCGCCTGCGCTATTGTTGGACGTTGCGCTGGCTACTTCCTGCCCACCTCACCCGCCACCTGACACCGTGGTCTTAGCCTGAGCCCCTTTTGCGGCTCAGCTATTTAGTTGCGCGCGTGAGGACCGGGTAGATCGTTCGCCGGCTTAACCGAAATAATTCTGCGGCGAAACAGGTCCGGTGGCCCCGGTTCTCGTGAGTCGCACGAGGTGCTGGAAGGATGCATCTTGGCAGTTTCTCGCCAGAGCAAGACGGACTCCTCTAGTTCTAACAACTCCGTGCCTGGAGCACCTGACCGAGTTTCTTTCGCCAAACTCCGCGAACCGCTCGAGGTTCCGGGGCTTCTCGACGTGCAGACCGACTCGTTTGAGTGGTTGGTCGGCGCGCCGCGTTGGCGAGAGATTGCTGCCGGCCGCGGGGACGTCAACCCGGTTGGTGGCCTCGAAGAGGTGCTCTACGAGTTGTCACCGATCGAGGACTTCTCAGGCTCGATGTCGCTCTCGTTCTCCGACCCCCGCTTCGACGAAGTCAAGGCGCCGGTGGACGAGTGCAAAGACAAGGACATGACGTACGCGGCTCCGCTGTTCGTCACGGCCGAGTTCATCAACAACAACACCGGTGAGATCAAGAGCCAGACGGTCTTCATGGGTGACTTCCCGATGATGACCGAAAAAGGCACCTTCATCATCAACGGCACCGAGCGCGTGGTGGTCAGCCAGCTGGTCCGGTCGCCCGGGGTGTACTTCGACGAGAGCATCGACAAGTCGACCGAGAAGCTGCTGCACAGCGTCAAGGTGATTCCCAGCCGCGGTGCGTGGCTGGAGTTCGACGTCGACAAGCGCGACACCGTCGGTGTGCGCATCGACCGCAAGCGTCGCCAGCCGGTCACGGTGCTGCTCAAGGCCCTGGGTTGGACCAACGAGCGGATCCACGAGCGGTTCGGTTTCTCCGAGATCATGATGTCGACGCTGGAGAAGGACAACACCGCCGGCCCCGACGAGGCGCTGCTGGATATCTACCGCAAGCTACGTCCGGGCGAGCCGCCCACCAAGGAGTCCGCGCAGACCCTGCTGGAGAACCTGTTCTTCAAGGAGAAGCGCTACGACCTGGCCCGGGTTGGCCGCTACAAGGTCAACAAGAAGCTCGGGCTGAACGTCGGCAAGCCGATCACGTCGTCGACGCTGACCGAAGAAGACGTCGTCGCCACCATCGAGTACCTGGTGCGCCTGCACGAGGGCCAGCCAGCCATGACGGTTCCCGGCGGCAGCGAGGTGCCGGTGGAAACCGATGACATCGACCACTTCGGTAACCGCCGCCTGCGCACGGTGGGCGAGCTGATCCAGAACCAGATCCGGGTCGGCATGTCCCGGATGGAGCGGGTGGTCCGCGAGCGGATGACGACTCAGGACGTCGAGGCCATCACGCCGCAGACCCTGATCAACATCCGGCCGGTGGTCGCCGCGATCAAGGAGTTCTTCGGCACCAGCCAGCTCTCGCAGTTCATGGACCAGAACAACCCGCTGTCGGGCCTGACCCACAAGCGTCGCCTGTCGGCGCTGGGCCCCGGTGGTCTGTCCCGTGAGCGCGCCGGCCTCGAGGTTCGTGACGTGCACCCCAGCCACTACGGCCGGATGTGTCCGATCGAGACCCCGGAAGGTCCGAACATTGGCCTGATCGGTTCGCTGTCGGTGTACGCCCGGGTCAACCCGTTCGGCTTCATCGAGACGCCGTACCGCAAGGTGGTCGACGGTGTGGTCAGCGACGAGATCCAGTACCTGACCGCCGACGAGGAAGACCGTCACGTGGTGGCCCAGGCCAACTCGCCGATCGACGAGAGCGGCGGGTTCACCGAACCGCGGATCTTGGTCCGTCGTAAGGGTGGCGAGGTCGAGAACGTCACGCCGGCCGAGGTCGACTACATGGACGTCTCACCGCGCCAGATGGTGTCGGTGGCCACGGCCATGATCCCGTTCCTCGAGCACGACGACGCCAACCGTGCCCTGATGGGTGCCAACATGCAGCGCCAGGCGGTTCCGCTGGTGCGCAGCGAGGCGCCGCTGGTGGGCACCGGTATGGAGCTGCGCGCCGCGATCGACGCCGGCGATGTCGTCGTCGCCGACAAGGCCGGGGTGATCGAGGAGGTGTCCGCCGACTACATCACCGTGATGGCCGACGACGGCACCCGGCACACCTACCGGATGCGCAAGTTCGCGCGGTCCAACCACGGCACCTGTGCCAACCAGTCGCCGATCGTCGACGCGGGCGACCGCGTCGAGGCCGGCCAGGTCATCGCCGACGGTCCGTGCACCGAAAACGGTGAGATGGCGCTCGGCAAGAACCTGCTGGTTGCGGTCATGCCGTGGGAAGGCCACAACTACGAGGACGCGATCATCCTCTCCAACCGCCTGGTTGAAGAGGACGTGCTCACCTCGATCCACATCGAGGAGCACGAGATCGATGCCCGCGACACCAAGCTGGGCGCCGAGGAGATCACCCGGGACATCCCGAACGTCTCCGACGAGGTGCTCGCTGACTTGGACGAGCGGGGCATCGTGCGGATCGGTGCCGAGGTTCGTGACGGCGACATCCTGGTCGGCAAGGTCACCCCGAAGGGTGAGACCGAGCTGACCCCGGAGGAGCGACTGCTGCGGGCGATCTTCGGTGAGAAGGCCCGTGAGGTCCGCGACACCTCGCTGAAGGTGCCGCACGGCGAGTCCGGCAAGGTGATCGGCATTCGGGTGTTCTCCCGCGAGGACGACGACGAGTTGCCGGCCGGTGTCAACGAGCTGGTCCGCGTCTACGTGGCCCAGAAGCGCAAGATCTCCGACGGTGACAAGCTGGCCGGACGACACGGCAACAAGGGCGTCATCGGCAAGATCCTGGCGGTGGAAGACATGCCGTTCATGCCGGACGGCACGCCGGTCGACATCATCCTGAACACCCACGGTGTGCCGCGACGGATGAACATCGGCCAGATCCTGGAGACTCACCTCGGTTGGGTCGCCAAGGCCGGCTGGAAAGTCGATACCGGCAGCGGAGTTCCGGAGTGGGCAGTCAACCTGCCCGAGGACCTGCTCCACGCGGAGCCGGACCAGATCGTGTCGACTCCGGTGTTCGACGGCGCCAAGGAAGAGGAGCTGCAGGGCCTGCTGTCCTGCACGCTGCCCAACCGCGACGGCGATGTGATGGTGAACGCTGACGGCAAGTCGAAGCTGTTCGACGGTCGCAGTGGCGAGCCGTTCCCGTACCCGGTGACTGTTGGCTACATGTACATCATGAAGCTGCACCACCTGGTCGACGACAAGATCCACGCCCGGTCCACCGGTCCGTACTCGATGATCACCCAGCAGCCGTTGGGTGGTAAGGCGCAGTTCGGTGGCCAGCGATTCGGCGAGATGGAGTGCTGGGCCATGCAGGCCTACGGCGCTGCCTACACGCTGCAGGAGCTGTTGACCATCAAGTCCGACGACACCGTCGGTCGGGTCAAGGTGTACGAAGCGATCGTCAAGGGCGAGAACATCCCGGAGCCAGGTATTCCGGAGTCGTTCAAGGTGTTGCTCAAGGAGCTGCAGTCGCTGTGTCTCAACGTTGAGGTGCTGTCCTCCGACGGTGCCGCGATCGAGTTGCGCGAAGGCGAAGACGAAGACCTGGAGCGGGCTGCCGCCAACCTGGGAATCAACTTGTCTCGCAACGAATCCGCATCTGTTGAGGACTTGGCTTAATTAGTTACTAAACCCGCAAGGGGAAAGGGAGTTACGTGCTCGACGTCAACTTCTTCGATGAACTCCGTATCGGCTTGGCCACCGCGGAGGACATTAGGCAATGGTCTTACGGCGAGGTCAAGAAGCCGGAGACAATCAACTACCGCACGCTGAAGCCAGAGAAGGACGGCTTGTTCTGCGAGAAGATCTTCGGACCGACTCGCGACTGGGAGTGCTACTGCGGCAAGTACAAGCGCGTGCGCTTCAAGGGCATCATCTGTGAGCGCTGTGGCGTCGAGGTGACTCGCGCCAAGGTGCGTCGTGAGCGGATGGGCCACATCGAGCTGGCCGCACCGGTCACGCACATCTGGTACTTCAAGGGTGTGCCGAGCCGCCTGGGCTACCTGCTCGACCTGGCGCCGAAGGACCTCGAGAAGATCATCTACTTCGCCGCGTATGTGATCACCGCGGTCGATACTGAGATGCGGCACAACGAGGTGTCGACGCTCGAGGCCGAAATGGTGGTGGAGCGCAAGGGCGTAGAGGACCAGCGCGATGCTGATCTGGAGGCCCGTGCGCAGAAGCTGGAGGCCGATCTGGCCGAGCTGGAAGCCGAGGGCGCGAAAGCCGATGCGCGGCGCAAGGTTCGGGACGGCGGCGAGCGTGAGATGCGCCAGCTCCGTGACCGCGCCCAGCGTGAGCTGGACCGGCTGGAGGACATCTGGACCACGTTCACCAAGCTGGCCCCCAAGCAGCTGATCGTCGACGAGAACCTCTACCGCGAGCTCATCGATCGCTACGGCGAGTACTTCAACGGTGCCATGGGCGCGGAGTCGATCCAGAAGCTGATCGAGAACTTCGACATCAACGCCGAGGCCGACATCCTGCGTGATGTCATCCGAAACGGCAAGGGGCAGAAGAAGCTTCGTGCGCTCAAGCGCCTGAAGGTCGTCGCGGCTTTCCAGATGTCGGGCAACTCGCCGATGGGCATGGTGCTCGACGCGGTCCCGGTCATCCCGCCGGAACTGCGTCCGATGGTGCAGCTCGACGGTGGCCGGTTCGCAACCAGCGACCTCAACGACCTGTACCGCCGCGTGATCAACCGCAACAACCGACTCAAGAGGCTGATCGACCTCGGTGCACCCGAGATCATCGTCAACAACGAGAAGCGGATGCTGCAGGAGTCCGTGGACGCGTTGTTCGACAACGGCCGTCGCGGCCGCCCGGTCACCGGACCGGGTAACCGTCCGCTCAAGTCGCTGTCGGATCTGCTCAAGGGTAAGCAGGGCCGGTTCCGCCAGAACCTGCTCGGTAAGCGCGTCGACTACTCGGGCCGTTCGGTCATCGTGGTTGGCCCGCAGCTCAAGCTGCACCAGTGCGGTCTGCCCAAGCTGATGGCGCTGGAGCTGTTCAAGCCGTTCGTGATGAAGCGGTTGGTCGACCTCAACCACGCGCAGAACATCAAGAGTGCCAAGCGGATGGTGGAGCGCCAGCGTCCCCAGGTGTGGGATGTGCTCGAAGAGGTCATCGCCGAGCATCCGGTTCTGCTGAACCGCGCGCCGACGCTGCACCGCCTCGGCATTCAGGCTTTCGAGCCAATGCTGGTGGAGGGCAAGGCTATTCAGCTGCACCCGTTGGTGTGTGAGGCGTTCAACGCCGACTTCGACGGTGACCAGATGGCGGTGCACCTGCCGTTGAGCGCCGAGGCGCAGGCCGAGGCTCGCATCCTGATGCTGTCGTCGAACAACATCCTGTCGCCCGCATCCGGCCGTCCGCTGGCCATGCCGCGACTGGACATGGTGACCGGGCTGTTCTTCCTGACCACCGAGGTGGACGGGTCCGACGGCGAATACCGCGCGGCCGCCAAGGATCAACCGGAGCAGGGTGTGTACTCCTCACCGGCCGAAGCGATCATGGCGTCCGACCGTGGTGTGCTCTCGGTGCGGGCCCAGATCAAGGTGCGGTTGACGCAGTTGCGTCCGCCTGCCGAGATCGAGGCCGAGCTGTTCGGCCTGAACGGTTGGCGGCCCGGCGATGCGTGGCTGGCCGACACCACGCTGGGCCGGGTGCTGTTCAACGAGCTGCTGCCGCTGGGCTATGCGTTCGTGAACAAGCAGATGCACAAGAAGGTGCAGGCTGCCATCATCAACGACCTGGCCGAGCGCTATCCGATGATCGTGGTTGCGCAGACCGTCGACAAGCTCAAGGACGCCGGTTTCTACTGGGCTACCCGAAGCGGTGTCACGGTTTCGATGGCCGACGTGTTGGTTCCGCCGCGTAAGAAGGAGATCCTCGACCACTACGAGGACCGGGCCGACAAGGTCGAAAAGCAGTTCCAGCGTGGTGCTGTGAACCGCGAGGAGCGCAACGAGGCGCTGGTGGAGATCTGGAAGGAAGCCACCGACGAGGTTGGTCAGGCGCTGCGGGAGCACTACCCCAGTGACAACCCGATCATCACGATCGTGGAGTCGGGTGCCACCGGTAACTTCACCCAGACCCGGACGCTGGCCGGCATGAAGGGCCTGGTGACCAACCCGAAGGGTGAGTTCATTCCACGCCCGATCAAGTCCTCCTTCCGTGAGGGCCTGACCGTGCTGGAGTACTTCATCAACACCCACGGCGCTCGAAAGGGCTTGGCGGACACCGCGTTGCGTACCGCAGACTCCGGGTACCTGACCCGTCGTCTGGTGGACGTGAGCCAGGACGTCATCGTCCGCGAGCACGACTGTGAGACCGAGCGCGGCATCATGGTCGAGCTGGCCGAGCGTCAGCCCGACGGCACGCTGATCCGCGACCCGTACATCGAAACCTCGGCGTACGCGCGGACTTTGGGTGCTGACGCGGTCGACGAGGCCGGCAATGTCGTGGTCGCGCGCGGCGAAGACCTGGGTGATCCGTCGATCGACGCCCTGCTGGCTGCGGGCATCACGCAGATCAAGGTGCGCTCGGTGTTGACGTGTACCACCGGAACTGGTGTGTGCGCGACCTGCTACGGGCGTTCCATGGCCACCGGCAAGCTGGTCGACATCGGTGAGGCGGTCGGCATCGTGGCCGCCCAGTCCATTGGTGAGCCCGGCACGCAGCTGACTATGCGTACCTTCCACCAGGGTGGTGTCGGTGAGGACATCACCGGCGGTCTGCCGCGTGTGCAGGAGCTGTTCGAGGCGCGGGTGCCGCGAGGCAAGGCGCCGATCGCCGATGTCACCGGACGGATCCAGCTCGAGGACGGTGAGCGCTTCTACAAGATCACCATCGTTCCTGACGATGGCGGCGAGGAAGTCGTCTACGACAAGCTCTCCAAGCGGCAGCGGCTGCGTGTGTTCAAGCACGAGGACGGCTCCGAGAAGGTGCTTTCCGACGGCGACCACGTCGAGGTGGGCCAGCAGCTGATGGAGGGTTCGGCCGACCCGCACGAGGTGCTGCGTGTCCAGGGCCCGCGTCAGGTGCAGATCCACTTGGTTCGGGAGACCCAAGAGGTCTACCGGGCGCAGGGTGTGTCGATCCACGACAAGCACATCGAGGTGATCGTCCGCCAGATGCTGCGCCGCGTGACCATCATCGATTCGGGCGCGACGGAGTTCCTGCCCGGCTCGCTGATCGACCGCGCGGAGTTCGAGGCGTCGAACCGCCGGGTGGTGGCCGAGGGCAGCGAGCCCGCAGCCGGTCGTCCGGTGCTGATGGGTATCACGAAGGCGAGCCTCGCCACCGACTCGTGGCTGAGCGCGGCGTCGTTCCAGGAGACCACGCGTGTGCTGACCGACGCGGCGATCAACTGCCGCAGCGATAAGCTGCAGGGTCTGAAGGAGAACGTGATCATCGGAAAGCTGATCCCGGCCGGTACCGGAATCAACCGGTACCGCAACATCCAGGTGCAGCCGACCGAGGAAGCCCGTGCCGCGGCGTACACGATCCCGTCCTACGAGGATCAGTACTACAGCCCGGACTTCGGTGCAGCCGCCGGTGCGGCGGTTCCGCTGGACGACTACGGCTACAGCGACTACCGCTAGTCAGCTCTACGAAAAGCCCCGGGTTTGGCCCGGGGCTTTTTCGTGGGTCTGTGGTCTTGCCGCTGGCGAGTGCGTAGCCTGCTTCACGTTGACGACACCGCACTTGGCCCGAGCATGCGAAATTGGCCCTTTTTTGCGGACGCACGCCGCCGGCATCGTGATCCGGAAAATGCCTGAGCATCGCACCGCATCGACTAAGGCCTTGCATCCAACGGAAGTTACGCGTGGGGGCACATTCCGTGTTCGAAGGTACGGATGATGAGCGGCGAGACGGTGTGGCGGGGAAGGCTGCCGGCATGAGCGTCCTCGCAGGCTTTGAGGAGTATTGCGTACAATGCGTGCAGGATCCATGTGGCATCAACTTCTGGGTCCAATGTTCCTTCCGCCTGGCCGCGATTGATCAGTCTGGTCAATGGTGCGGCGTTAGGCAGCTCGCGGGCCGGGATGACCCGCAAGACGGCCGGGTCGCCATAAAGGAAAAGAACTCGATCCCCGACGGATACTAGGGCGCTGACGGCTCGGCGCGTCGCGTCGGCCGCGGGGCCCTGCTCGGTCGCGGCTTCTCTCATCGCTTCATCAACTATGCGGATCGAATCAACCGTGGCCTCGTAGATCAGTCGATCGCGGTCGGCAAAGTAGCGATGTAGTGTCGCGCGCCCCACCCCGGCGGCGTTCGCTATGTCGGGAAGCGTGGCTAGACGGTTCGCGGAGAAGACGGAGGCGGTGGCGGCAAGAATCGCCGCGCGCGTGCGAGCTCGCGCGGGGGAGGGTAGATCGTCCGATATGGCCACGACGTTATCTTAATCGCTCGTAATGAGGCATAGAAGTATCACTATGAGACTGATACGTTTCTATATAAGATGACGGCGAATCGGGCCGGGAGGCGCAGAGCGAACCGAAGGTGGGCTGAACGGTGGAGCGTCTACTCCGCATGCTGATGAGAGCTTGGGTTCCGCTTATCCTGGTGGTTGCGATCACGGCAAGCGGATTTGCTATCCACCGGATGCGCGGGATCTTCGGATCTCAGGGCGCTGCGGCCACCGCGGCGGGCGGAACCGCAGACCGAATTGTGGCGTTCAACCCCAAACGCGTGCTTTACGAAGTTCTCGGACCGGTTGGGACCGCAGGAAGCATCAGCTACCTGGACGACAACGCCAAACCTCAGCGAGCCGATTTCACAACGCTGCCCTGGTCTCACCAGGTCACGACCCCCCTTCCGTCGATGTTCGCCAACCTGGTGGCACAAGGCGACAGCAACGACATCGCATGCCGGATCACCGTCAATGGTGACATCCGGGACAACCAGCGGTCGACGGGCCACAACGCGCAGGCTTTCTGCCTAGTGAAGGCCGCGTGATCACCAAATACGCGGCACGGCGAGGCGGGCTGGCACGCGTTATCCGGCGGTTTGCAATACCTATCGTGCTGTTGTGGCTGGGTCTGACTGCGCTCACGAACAGCGTTGTGCCACAACTGGAAATCATCGGCAAGCAAAACTCGGTGTCAATGTCGCCGAAGGATGCGCCTGCAATGGTGGCAATGAAGCGTCTGGGCAGAGACTTTCAACAATTCGATTCCGACAGCATGGCGATGATCGTCCTGGAAGGTGAGCAACCCTTAGATGACGTTGCCCACCGCTATTACGACGACCTGGTCCGCCAATTGGAAGGCGACACAAAGCATGTCGAACATGTGCAGAACTTCTGGGGCGACCTGATCACGGCCGCTGGATCACAGAGCACCGACGGGAAAGCCGCCTACGTACTGGTGAACCTGGCCGGTGACCAGGGGCAGACGCTGGGCAATGAATCCGTCGATGCAGTCCGGGATATTGTCGCGCGATCACACCCTCCCGCCGGACTGAGAGCCTACGTCACCGGCCAGGCGCCGCTTACCTCTGATAACAAAGAAGCCGGTGACAAAAGCATGACAAAAATCACGGTAGTCACCCTTGTGGTGATCGCGGTGATGTTATTTGTCGTCTACCGGAGTGTGGCAACGACTTTTGTGATTCTGTTCATCGTCCTGGTCGAGATGTCTGCTGCGCGTGGCATTGTCGCGGTTGTAGGCGATATGCACCTCCTGGCTCTGTCGACCTTCGCCACGAATCTATTGACGTCACTCGCGATAGCAACAGGTATCGACTACGCCATCTTCTTGATTGGCCGCTATCAAGAGGCCCGCCAATCCGGGGAGCATCGAGAACAGGCTTACTATTCTGCTTTTCACGGCGTCTGGCATGTGATCCTTGGTTCGGGCCTCACGATCGCCGGTGCAATGTTATGCCTGCGCCTTGCACGGCTGAATTACTTCAGTTCCATGGGTATTCCCAGCGCGGTCGGCCTGTCGGTCGTGGTGCTGGCCTCCCTGACCTTGGCGCCGGCCGTGCTGACAGTGGCCAGCCGTTTCGGGCTGCTCGAAACCAGGGTGACGATTAAAACGCAGGGTTGGCGCCGGCTTGGCGCCGCTGTAGTTCGTTGGCCGGTACCCATTCTGGTCTTAGCCACTGCAGTTGCGCTTATCGGCTTGTTAGCGCTGCCAGGGTACAAGACAAGTTACGACGATCGTCATTACATTCCGGCTGACTTGCCTTCCAACGTCGGGTATGCCGCAGCCGAAAGGCATTTCAGCGCCGCAAGGATAAACCCAGACATCCTGCTTGTGGAAGCCGGTCGCGATCTACGCAACCCCGCGGACATGATCGTGTTGGACAAGATTGCCAAGAACCTATTCCGTGTTCCCGGAATCGCCCGAGTGCAGAGCATCACCCGACCCCTCGGCGATCCGATCGCCCACGGCTCTATACCATTTCAGGTCAGTCTCCAATCGGTGTCGCTCACGGAGAATTTGCAGTTTCTCAAGGCTCGTATGGCCGACATGCTGACGATGAGTGATCAGCTCGGCACGATGATTGCCATCATGCAGCACATGGTGTACCTGGCGAGGCGGCTCGGCGACGTGACGCATCACATGCTCGGAAACATGAATGAAATGAAGGCGACTACCGACGAGATGCGCGATCATCTCGCCGATTTCGACGATTTCTGGCGGCCAGTTCGTAACTACTTCGCCTGGGAACGGCACTGCTTCAACATACCCGTCTGCTGGTCGATTCGATCGTTGTTCGACGGCCTAGATGGCGTCGACGAACTAGGCGGCAACCTCGCCGCATTGTTGACCGATATCAGCGACATTGACGCATTAATGCCGCAACTGGTCGAGCAATTACCGCCATTGATCGCGGTGGCAGCGACCATGCAGTCGACAATGAAGACGATGAACAGCACCTTCTCGGGTCTGATCGACCAAATCGGCCGGATGACCGACACCGCCAGCGTCATGGGTCAGGCATTCGACGAGGCAAAAAGCGACGATTACTTCTACTTGCCTCCTGAAGCCTTTCAAAGCCCAGACTTTCTTCGAGGTCTGAAGCTGATGGTCTCACCCGATGGCGAATCGGCCC
Source organism: uncultured Actinomycetota bacterium (assembly GCA_963712615.1). Classification (GTDB taxonomy): domain Bacteria; phylum Actinomycetota; class Actinomycetes; order Mycobacteriales; family Mycobacteriaceae; genus Mycobacterium. Next base: position 2,684,280 of record CAVQIO010000002.1, on the reverse strand, counting down.
AATTTATCATCACCCATGACGTCAATCCAGCGTCGCCCGTGGGGATTTCGCACGTCGATGCCGAAATCCATGCCGCTCGAGAAGCGGTCAAAGGTACTCCGCTGGCCGACGCGAGATTCTTTCTCGGCGGCACCGCGGCGACATTCAAGGACATCCAGGTCGGCGCTAAATGGGACCTCATGATTGCCGCGTTAGGTGCCGTCACGCTGATCTTCATCGTCATGGTTATCATCACCCGCGCGCTTATCGCCTCCTTCGTAATCGTCGGAACAGTTGTTCTATCGCTGTCGGCTTCGTTTGGCCTATCCGTGCTGATTTGGCAATACCTCGTCGGTAAGGAGCTGCATTGGATCACTCTGGCTTATTCGGTGATTGTGTTGCTCGCCGTAGGCTCCGACTACAATCTGCTGGTCGTCTCTCGGTTCAAGGAAGAAATCAGCGCCGGGATCAATACCGGAATCATTCGGGCCATGGCTGCGACCGGGGGGGTGGTGACGGCAGCGGGCCTGGTATTCGCCGTCACGATGGCCTCTATGATCACCAGCGACTTGGTCGCAATCGGCCAGGGAGGCACTACAATCGGACTCGGGTTGCTGTTCGACACCTTGGTGGTGCGCTCGCTGATGACACCGTCGATCGCGGCCTTGCTCGGACGATGGTTCTGGTGGCCGCTGAAGGTTAGTAGTCGACCTCGGCGACCTGTCACTGCGTTAACACCAACCTCTTTCGCGCAGCAGTAAGCCTTACATCCGGCGCACCATTCACGAGCCTGGCCCTTGCCGAATCGCAAATTCCGGCTCGTGCATTAAGTGTGCCGCCGCACAGTCGTTCGCCCATTACCTCCATCGGGTCACAAGCCGGAGATGATGCAAGCGAGAGCGGTACTGTGCACCCGCGCAAGCGATTGTTGCGCAGCGCGATCCATGACTTCGTGCGCACATCGGCCGCAAGGTCGCGCATTGCTGCTAGCCCTGCGTGCCTTTGGTGGAGGTAACGCCAGGCGTGGGAGTCCGAACATCACTAAGCCGAGTGTGGCATCGATAACTCCCGGCAATGGCGTGACCGCGTCTCACGTCGATGACCCGGTCGGCGGGCGCAGAGTCGAGCGACACATCCGGGGCTAGAGTTGCAACCGTCGCCACCACATGAATACCGGAGCACAGCCACCACTTGCTCGGCGGATGAGATAGCGCATTCCCGGATCGCGTTCGAGAGTCGGCTAAATGGTCGCGCGCGACAGCCATCGCCCGCGTCGGGACCCCTCACTAGACTGGCCACCGTGTTGATCGGTTCTCATGGCGAGTCCCCGTTACTGAGTCCACCCGCGTTTAGAGTCGGGGTGTTTTTGGTTCCGGATTCAGTTGATCTCGCAGGCCACCGGGGTGTGGGTGCACCTGCATGCCGCAGCGTACTCGGCCGGTGTTCGGTAGCCCAGCGATGAGTGGCGGTGTCGATGATTGTGTTCGGTCTTGAAGTCGCCGATGACCACGCGGGCTTCGAACAGGGTGTTCCAGTGATTGCGGTTGAGGCACTCCTTGCGTAGTCGGTTGTTGAAGGATTCGATGTGTCCGTTGTTCCACGGCGTTCCGGGCGGGATATAGGACGTGCCGACCTTGCGGTCGCAAAACTGTTGCAACGCTTGAGAAATGAACTCAGGCCCGTTGTCCATCCGCAGCACCTTCGGCGGACCGCCGGCCACGGCGAACACCGTCTTGAGCTCGTCAACGAGCCGGTGGGCGGTGATCGAGCGTTCCACCAGATGCAGCAGCGATTCACGGGTGTGTTCGTCGACCATCGAGGCAATCTTGATCGCCTTGCCGTCGGTGGTGGAGTCGAACTGGAAGTCGATCGCCCACACCACGTTCGGGGCATCGGCCTCAACCGGCGGGATCGACGACACCCCGGCCCGCTTGCGCGGCGAGATCACCTTCACCTGCAATCCCTCTTCGCGCCACAGGCGATGGATCTTCTTCTTGTTGACCTCGCGGCGCTCGTCGTAGCGCAGCGCGGCCCAGGCGCGCCGGAACCCATGGCACGGGTTTTTCGTGGCGTAGGAACGCAACCAGGCCCGCATATCGGCATCGGGATCAGCCGGAGTCTGCGCTTGCGGGAGGCGGCGGTGCGTGGAGCGGGCCAGCCCAACTGCTTTGCACGCCAACCGTTGCGACATGCCCAACGTGGTGGTGAGCATGTCGACGGCGCGGCGCTTGGCAGCTGGGCTCAGAATTTTCCCTTCCCTACCTCCCGCAGTGCGTCTCTGACCAGCTCAGCTTCGGCCAGCAGCCGCTTGAGTCGGGCGTTCTGCTCGCGCAGCTCTTTGAGTTCTTTGGCGGCGTCGGTGTCCATCCCGCCGTAGGCGCGCCGCCAGTTGTACAACGTCGCCGCAGACACCTCCAGCTCGGCGGCGATCTCCTCACCCGTCTTGCCTTCGGCAGCCAACTCATCTGCCCGGCGCAGCTTGCGCACGATGTCCTCCGCGGAATGCCGCTTCCGACCAGCCATACGTTTCATCGTCCCTTCTCGGCCCGACATCGGACCACAGGACTCTAAAACTGGTTGGACTCCTTCAGCGGGAACACGCCACTCACGTCAGTCCGCAAGACCCGCTGGCCGCGGCGCAGGCCGAGGGCGCTGACGTTGTCCAGATTTTCCTCGGCAACCCGCAGAGTTGGAAGGCGCCCAAGCCGCGTGAGGACGCCGCCGCACTGAAGGCCGCATCGCTGCCGATCTACGTGCATGCGCCCTACCTGATCAATGTCGCGTCGTCGAACAACCGGGTACGGATCCCGTCGCGCAAGATCCTGCAGCAGACCTGCGACGCGGCCGCCGACATCGGCGCGGCAGCGGTCATCGTGCACGGGGGACACGTCGCCGACGACAACGACCTCGATGAGGGTTTCCAGCGCTGGCGTAAGGCGCTCGACCAACTGGAGACCAACGTGCCGGTGTACCTGGAAAACACCGCCGGCGGCGACCACGCGATAGCCCGCCACTTCGACACGATCGCCCGGCTATGGGATGTCATCGGCGACAACGAAATTGGCTTCTGCCTGGACACCTGCCACACCTGGGCGGCCGGTGAGGCGCTGATCAATGCCGTCGATCGCATCAAGGCCATCACCGGCCGGATCGATCTGGTGCACTGCAACGACTCCAAGGACGAGGCCGGCTCGGGCCGGGACCGTCACGCCAACTTGGGTACCGGCCAAATTGATCCCGACTTGCTGGTGGCGGCGGTAACGGCCGCGGGTGCGCCGGTGATCTGTGAAACCGCCGACGAGGGCCGCAGAGACGACATCGCCTTCCTACGAGACAAGACCGCCGGCTGAGCCCGCGCGGCCCTGGCATTACACCTCTTGTGCGGTTGTAGGAAAAATGTAATATGGGTGGCATGTCAGACACGCATGTCGTCACCAATCAGGTTCCGCCGCTGGAGAACTACAACCCCGCGACCTCTGCGGTTCTTGTCGAGGCCCTGATCCGTGAGGGCGGGCAATGGGGTCTGGATGAGGTGAACGAGGTTGGGGCGCTCTCGGCCAGCCACGAAGCCCAGCGCTGGGGTGAGCTCGCCGATCGCAACCAGCCGATCCTGCACACCCACGACCGCTACGGGCATCGCGTTGACGAGGTCGAGTACGACCCGGCCTACCACGAGTTGATGCGCGCGGCGATCGCGCACGGCATGCACGCCGCACCGTGGGCCGACGAACGCCCGGGCGCGCACGTGGTGCGGGCCGCCAAGACCTCGGCGTGGAACGTGGAGGCCGGTCACGTCTGCCCGATCTCGATGACGTATGCCATTGTCCCGGCGCTGCGCTACAACCCCGAGCTGGCAGCCGTTTACGAACCGCTACTGACCAGTCGGGAGTACGACCCGGAGCTGAGGCTGGCCACCACCAAGGCCGGCATCACCGCGGGCATGTCGATGACAGAGAAGCAGGGCGGCTCCGACGTGCGCGCCGGCACTACCCAGGCGACCTCTAACGGCGACGGCACCTACAGCCTGACCGGTCACAAATGGTTCACCTCGGCACCGATGTGCGACCTCTTTCTGGTCCTCGCGCAGGCTCCGGGCGGGCTGTCGTGCTTCATGCTGCCGCGGATCCTGCCCGACGGGAGCCGCAACCGGATGTTCTTGCAGCGCTTGAAGGAAAAGCTCGGCAACCACGCCAACGCCTCGAGCGAGGTGGAGTACGACGGCGCGGTCGCGTGGCTGGTGGGCGAGGAGGGCCGCGGGGTGCCGACCATCATCGAGATGGTCAACCTCACCCGCCTGGACTGCACCCTGGGCAGTGCCACCAGCATGCGTACTGGGCTGACTCGTGCCATCCATCACGCCCAGCATCGAAAAGCGTTCGGCGCCTACTTGATCGATCAGCCGCTGATGCGCAACGTGCTGGCCGACCTGGCCGTCGAGGCCGAGGCCGCCACGATCGTCGCGATGCGGATGGCCGGCGCCACCGACGCCGCGTTGCGCGGCGACCAGAAGGAAACCCTGCTGCGCCGGATCGGTTTGGCGGCCAGCAAGTACTGGGTGTGCAAACGCTCCACCCCGCATGCGGCCGAAGCGCTGGAATGCCTGGGCGGCAACGGCTATGTCGAAGAGTCCGGGATGCCGCGGCTGCACCGCGAGGCGCCGCTGATGGGCATCTGGGAAGGTTCCGGCAATGTGAGCGCGCTGGATACGTTGCGCGCCATGGCCACTCGCCCGGAATGTGTCGAGGTGCTTTTCGCCGAGCTGGACGAGAGCACAAGCCAGGATCCGCGCCTGGGTAGCCACGTCGAACGGCTGCGGCAAGACCTAACCGACCTGGACACCATTGCCTACCGCGCCCGCAAGGTTGCCGAGGACATCTGCCTTGCGCTGCAGGCCTCGCTGTTGGTGCGTCACGGCCATCCCGCCGTCGCCGAGGCATTTTTGGCGACCAGGCTGGGCGGCCAGTGGGGTGGCGCGTTCGGCACCATGCCGACCGGGCTGGATCTGGCGCCCATTCTGGAGCGCTCTTTGGTAAAGGGCTGAGCCGCAACATGACCCATGCGATCAGGCCGGTCGATTTCGACAATCTGAAGACGATGACCTACCAGGTCACCGACCGGGTTGCGCGGATCACCTTCAATCGGCCGGAAAAGGGCAACGCGATCGTCGCCGACACTCCGCTGGAGCTCTCGGCGTTGGTCGAGCGGGCCGACCTGGACCCGAATGTGCACGTCATTCTGGTATCCGGTCGTGGCGAAGGCTTTTGCGCGGGCTTCGATTTGTCCGCCTACGCCGACCGCACCGGCTCCGCCGGCGACGCCGGTCTCAAAGGCGCGTACGCGGGCACCGTCCTGGACGGTAAGACCCAGGGCGTCAACCACATGCCGGACCGCCCGTGGGACCCGATGATCGACTATCAGATGATGAGCCGATTCGTGCGCGGCTTCTCCAGCCTGATGCATGCGGACAAGCCGACGGTGGTCAAGATCCACGGCTATTGCGTCGCCGGCGGTACCGACATCGCGCTGCACGCCGACCAGGTGATCGCCGCCGCCGACGCCAAAATCGGTTACCCGCCAACGCGGGTGTGGGGCGTTCCGGCGGCGGGGCTCTGGGCGCACCGGCTCGGTGACCAGCGCGCCAAACGCCTGCTGTTCACTGGTGATTCGATCACCGGCGCGCAGGCCGCCGAATGGGGTTTGGCCGTTGAGGCGCCGGACCCGAAAGACCTCGATGAGCGCACCGAGCGACTGGTGCAGCGGATCGCGGCGGTGCCGGTCAACCAGCTGATCATGATCAAACTTGCGCTGAATTCGGCTTTGCTGCAACAGGGTGTGGCCACCAGCAGGATGGTCAGCACGGTGTTCGACGGTGTCGCCCGGCACACGCAAGAGGGGCACGACTTCGTTGCCGATTCGGTCGAGCACGGCTTCCGTGAAGCGGCACGGCATCGCGACGAGCCGTTCGGTGATTACGGCCGGCGGGCATCCGAGGTATAAGCCATGCCGAACATGACGGCGCGTTCCGTGGTGCTGAGCGTGCTGCTCGGCGCCCACCCCGCATGGGCAACTGCGAGCGAATTAATCAGGTTGACAGCCGATTTCGGAATCAAGGAGACGACACTGCGGGTCGCACTGACCCGGATGGTCGGTGCCGGCGACCTGATCCGCTCCGCGGACGGGTATCGGCTCTCGGATCGGCTGCTGGCCCGTCAGAGCCGCCAGGATGAGGCCATGCGGCCGCGGACCCGCGCCTGGCGCGGATACTGGCACGTCGTGATCGTCACCAGTGTGGGCTCCGATGCCCGTACCCGGGCCGCGCAGCGAGCCAGTATGTACCGCAAGCGTTTCGGAGAACTGCGCGAAGGCGTTTGGATGCGGCCCGACAATCTCGACCTCGACTTGGAGCCCGACGTTGCCGACCGGATGCGGGTGCTCAAGGCGCGCGACGACGCGCCCGAGCAGCTGGCCGCGCAGCTGTGGGATCTGCCCGCTTGGGTGCAGGCCGGTCACCGGTTGCTTGACGAGATGGCAGGGGCCCTCGACATTCCCGGCCGGTTTGTGGTGGCCGCGGCGATAGTTCGGCACCTGCTCACCGACCCGATGTTGCCCGCCGAACTGCTGCCCGACGACTGGCCGGGTGCGCGGCTGCGCAGCGTCTACCACGACTTCGCGACCGATCTGCTCGCGCGACGCGATACGACACAACTCCTGGAGGCGACATGAGTGATCCGGTGCGGGTGGAGCGCAAGGGCCCGGTGACCACGGTGATCCTCGACCGGCCGAGCGCGCGTAACGCCGTGAACGGACCGACCGCCGCAGCGCTGTACGCGGCGTTCGACGAATTCGACCGTGACGATTCCGCTTCGGTGGCCGTGTTGTGGGGCGAGGGCGGAACATTTTGTGCGGGGGCCGATTTGAAGGCCTTCGGCACACCGGATGCCAATACGGTGCACCGGACCGGTCCCGGCCCGATGGGCCCGTCGCGAATGGTGTTGTCCAAACCCGTGATTGCCGCGGTGAGCGGCCACGCCGTCGCGGGGGGTTTGGAGCTGGCCATCTGGTGCGATCTTCGGGTGGCTGAGGAGGATGCGGTGTTCGGTGTGTACTGCCGCCGCTGGGGGGTACCGCTGATCGACGGCGGCACCGTGCGGCTACCGCGCCTGATCGGGCACAGCCGGGCGATGGACTTGATCCTGACCGGTCGTGGCGTGGCGGCGGACGAGGCGCTTGCGATCGGGCTGGCCAATCGGGTCGTCCCCAAAGGGCAGGCACGACAGGCCGCCGAAGAGTTGGCCACTGAATTGGCCGCCCTGCCCCAACAGTGCCTGCGAGCGGATCGGCTTTCGGCGCTGCACCAGTGGGGGTTGCCGGAATCGGAGGCAATCGACTCCGAATTCGCCAGCATCTCGAAAGTCGCCGTGGAGGCCAATGAAGGAGCGAGTCGGTTCGCGGCGGGGGCCGGCCGCCACGGCGCCCCTGCCAGCTAGCCCGTTACCACGAGCCGGGTCAGCTCCCCTTGTTGATGGTGTTGCCCGAGCCGAGGTTGTCCACCTTGGGGTCGCCGTCTTTGTAGGTGATGGTGTTGTCGAGCCCCAGCACCGTGATGCGGGTGTCGACCTTGTCGATGGTGATCTTGTTGTTCGTTCCGCCGATGCTCACCGTCGCGCAGGTGCCGGTGACGGTCAGCGTGTTGTTGGAACCGGCGACATTCAGCGATTTGCCGGTGGCGCAGTCAAGTGCGGCAGTGGTCCCCATCGACCCGTAGTTCAGCGTGTTTCCGATCTCGACGGACGCGGTGGTGCTTTCGCCGCTCGTCCCCGTGGTCGGCGCAGCTGCCCCGCTCGTCGTCGAGGGCGCACTGCTCTTCGTCGTCGTAGTGGGGCCCCCGGGCGGATTGGCGGTCGAGCTGCAGCCGGCCAGCACTACAGCCGCGGCGGCCGGCGCCAGAGCCAGTGCCAGTGCCGCGAGCCTGACCGAACGCTCAGTGATGTGGACGCGCATAGTCCCCTCCTCGATACGGCGAACAGCAGTTGCTGTGCCTCAGCCAGGCACCTGTTGCAGCCTGTTTGTCATCCCCAGCTCGCGGCCGCGGTCCCAGAGGGCCGGCGCGCCATTGTGATAGAAGACGGTCTGGTCGTAGCCGTACACCGTGATGTCGTGCGCGACCGAGTCGGCGATGATCGTGTTGTGCGAGCCCATCACGGTCACCGCCCAGCAGTTACCCATCGCATTGACGGAATTCCCGGTGCCATTGACGATCAGGGTCGCGTCGCTGCAGTCCACGGTCTGCTCGAGGCCGTCCCCGATGATGTGGGTGTCGCCGTTCTTGGCATGCGCGGCCGGCGGCGGGGCGGCGGCTGTGGCTGCGACGGCGATGACACAGGTTGCAAGCGACCCGGCGACAGTCGTCCAATGCACAGCGGGCCCCCTTCGCTGGGTATCTCTCTGGCGGGTATCTGCTGGACTGAGCCTACGTGCATTTGCCTGCTCGATGGCAAACTTTTTCGTCGGGGCAACCGCGCCCCGCCCCGGATCCGCCCGAGTGGATTGGCGACTCCGTCAACTAGAGTCATTAGTTGACCTTCATCTAATCACCGCAATCGAAGGGCGATCGCCATGGCAGTTCATCCGGAACAGCCGTCGGTGGCCGCGCGCCAACGTGGCGGCAGATCCCCGTCCCGGCCGGCGAAGCTGAGCCGTCACGGCATCGTCGAGGGTGCACTGGCGTTCCTGGACCGGGAGGGCTGGGACTCGCTGACCATCAATGCGCTGGCGACGCAGTTGGGCACCAAGGGGCCGTCGCTCTACAACCATGTGGACAGCCTGGAGGACCTGCGCCGCGCGGTGCGGATCCGGGTCATCGACGACATCATCACGATGTTGAACCGGGTCGGCGAGGGGCGCTCTCGTGATGACGCCGTGCTGGTCATGGCCGGTGCCTACCGCAGCTATGCCCATCACCACCCCGGGCGCTACTCGGCGTTCACCCGGATGCCGCTGGGCGGTGATGACCCCGAGTACACGGCGGCCACCCGGGGCGCGGCCGCACCCGTGATCGCCGTGTTGTCCTCTTATGGCCTCGACGGTGAGGAGGCGTTCTTCGCGGCGCTCGAATTCTGGTCCGCGCTGCACGGGTTCGTGCTGCTGGAGATGACCGGTGTCATGGACGACATCGACACCGATGCGCTGTTCACCGAGATGGTGTTGCGGCTAGCGACGGGCGTGGACAAGCGCGCCCCCCTGGACGGTGCTGCGCCGAAATAGCGGTCGACCGGACACTCGTGCTGAGCTGAGTGGTTGGGCTCAGCGGCCGCTTTGACCTGCCAGACCAGCGGCGGGTATCGTGGTAGCTCGTGCCTGGCGGCTTACGGCGCCTGACGTAAGGAAGTGGATGCCGGGCCAATTCGCATGTCCACTACGCATCGGATGAATTCGGTGCTGGGCGCGTGCGGCACACCCGGCTGCGGGGTAATGCGGCGGGGCATAACTGCAGTACAGAGACTTAAGTAACACCAAAGAAGACGTCGAACATAGAAAGCCGGTAGATGCCAACCATTCAGCAGCTGGTCCGTAAGGGTCGCCGCGACAAGATCGCCAAGGTCAAGACCGCGGCCCTGAAGGGCAGCCCGCAGCGCCGTGGCGTATGCACCCGCGTGTACACCACCACACCGAAGAAGCCGAACTCGGCTCTTCGTAAGGTCGCGCGCGTGAAGCTGACGAGCCAGGTCGAGGTCACGGCCTACATCCCCGGCGAGGGCCACAATCTGCAGGAGCACTCGATGGTGCTGGTGCGCGGCGGTCGTGTGAAGGACCTGCCCGGTGTGCGGTACAAGATCATCCGCGGTTCGCTCGACACCCAGGGTGTCAAGAACCGCAAGCAGGCTCGCAGCCGTTATGGCGCCAAGAAGGAGAAGAGCTAATGCCGCGCAAGGGGCCCGCACCCAAGCGTCCGCTGGTCAACGACCCCGTCTACGGGTCGCAGCTGGTGACGCAGCTCGTCAACAAGGTCCTGCTGGACGGGAAGAAATCGCTGGCCGAACGCATTGTTTATGGTGCGCTCGAACAAGCCCGTGACAAGACCGGCACTGATCCGGTCGTCACCCTGAAGCGCGCCATGGACAACGTCAAGCCCGCCCTCGAGGTGCGCAGTCGCCGCGTCGGTGGCGCCACCTATCAGGTGCCGGTCGAGGTGCGTCCGGAACGCTCGGTGACGCTGGCACTGCGTTGGTTGGTCAGCTTCTCCAAGCAACGCCGGGAGAAGACCATGGTCGAGCGCCTGGCGAACGAGATCATGGACGCCAGCAATGGCCTGGGTGCCGCCGTCAAGCGACGCGAGGACACCCACAAGATGGCCGAGGCCAACCGCGCCTTCGCGCACTATCGCTGGTAGAGCGAGGCGCGGCTCCCGGAGCCGCAAGGCGGCGACATCAGCGACGATGCCGGGCGCAAACCGACAGCGAACTAACTACGCAATCGAAAGAGTGGGAAGACTTCTGTGGCACAGAAGGACGTGCTGACCGACCTCACGAAGGTCCGCAATATCGGCATCATGGCGCACATCGACGCCGGCAAGACCACGACGACCGAGCGCATCCTCTACTACACCGGTATCAGCTACAAGATCGGTGAGGTGCACGACGGCGCCGCCACCATGGACTGGATGGAGCAGGAGCAGGAGCGGGGAATCACCATCACCTCCGCCGCTACCACCTGCTTCTGGAATGACAACCAGATCAACATCATCGACACCCCTGGCCACGTCGACTTCACCGTCGAGGTGGAGCGCAGCCTGCGCGTGCTCGACGGTGCCGTCGCCGTCTTCGATGGCAAGGAAGGTGTCGAGCCGCAGTCCGAGCAGGTCTGGCGGCAGGCCGACAAGTACGACGTCCCGCGCATCTGTTTCGTCAACAAGATGGACAAGATCGGCGCCGACTTCTACTTCTCGGTCAAGACCATGGAAGACCGGCTGGGCGCCAACGTCATTCCGATCCAGCTCCCCGTCGGCTCCGAGGGCGAGTTCGAAGGCATCATCGACCTGGTCGAGATGAAGGCCAAGGTGTGGCGCGGCGAGACGAAGCTCGGTGAGACCTACGAGACCATCGACATCCCCGCGGAACTTCAGGAGAAGGCCGCCGAATACCGCACCAAGCTGCTGGAGGCCGTCGCTGAGACCGACGAGTCGCTGCTGGAGAAGTACTTCGGGGGCGAGCAGTTGTCGGTCGAGGAGATCAAGGGTGCGCTGCGCAAGCTCACCGTCAGCTCCGAGGCTTACCTGGTGCTGTGCGGCAGCGCGTTCAAGAACAAAGGCGTGCAGCCGATGCTGGATGCGGTCATCGACTATCTGCCATCCCCGCTGGACGTCCCGCCGGCCGTGGGCCACGCCCCGGGCAAGGAAGACGTAGAAGTCATCCGCAAGCCGTCGACCGACGAGCCGTTCTCGGCGCTTGCGTTCAAGGTCGCCACGCACCCGTTCTTCGGCAAGCTCACCTACGTCCGGGTGTACTCGGGCAAGGTCGATTCCGGGTCGCAGGTGATCAACTCCACCAAGGGCAAGAAGGAGCGGCTTGGCAAGCTGTTCCAGATGCACGCCAACAAGGAGAACCCGGTGGAAACCGCCGCGGCGGGTCACATCTACGCGGTGATCGGTCTCAAGGACACCACCACCGGCGACACGTTGAGCGACCCGAGCAGCCAGGTCGTGCTGGAGTCGATGACCTTCCCCGATCCGGTGATCGAGGTGGCGATCGAGCCCAAGACCAAGAGCGACCAGGAGAAGCTGAGCCTGTCGATCCAGAAGCTCGCCGAAGAGGATCCCACCTTCAAGGTGCACCAGGACAACGAGACCGGCCAGACCGTCATCGGCGGCATGGGCGAGCTGCACCTGGACATCCTGGTAGACCGCATGCGCCGCGAGTTCAAGGTCGAGGCCAATGTCGGTAAGCCCCAGGTGGCGTACAAGGAGACCATCAAGCGCAAGGTCGAGAAGGTCGAGTTCACCCACAAGAAGCAGACGGGTGGATCCGGCCAGTTCGCGAAGGTGCTTGTCTCTCTCGAGCCGTTCACCGGCGAAGACGGAGCGACCTACGAGTTCGAGAACAAGGTCACCGGTGGGCGCATCCCGCGGGAGTACATCCCCTCGGTGGACGCCGGCGCGCAGGACGCCATGCAGTACGGCGTACTGGCCGGCTACCCGCTGGTCAACCTCAAGCTCACGTTGCTCGATGGCGCCTACCACGAGGTGGACTCCTCGGAAATGGCGTTCAAGATCGCCGGTTCGCAGGTACTGAAAAAGGCTGCGCAGCAAGCGCAACCGGTCATCCTGGAACCGATCATGGCCGTCGAGGTCACCACGCCCGAGGACTACATGGGTGATGTGATCGGCGACCTGAACTCCCGCCGTGGTCAGATCCAGGCCATGGAGGAGCGGAGCGGTGCACGCGTCGTTCGGGCGCACGTGCCGCTGTCGGAGATGTTCGGCTACGTCGGCGACCTGCGGTCCAAGACTCAAGGCCGGGCGAACTACTCCATGGTGTTCGACTCGTACGCCGAAGTTCCGGCGAACGTCTCGAAGGAGATCATCGCGAAGGCGACGGGCGAGTGAACACCAGCTCGGAGTAACCTGGCCCGGTCAATAACCGCGGCACAACTGGAAAACATCAACACTGCTTAACAGCACCAACGAGTCCAGGAGGACAGCAAAGTGGCGAAGGCGAAGTTCGAGCGGACGAAGCCGCACGTCAACATCGGGACCATTGGTCACGTTGACCACGGCAAGACCACACTGACCGCGGCTATTACCAAGGTCCTGCATGACAAATATCCGACCCTGAACGAGTCGCGCGCCTTCGACCAGATCGACAATGCGCCCGAAGAGCGTCAGCGCGGTATCACGATCAACATCTCCCACGTGGAGTACCAGACGGAGAAGCGTCACTACGCCCACGTTGACGCCCCGGGCCACGCCGACTACATCAAGAACATGATCACCGGCGCGGCTCAGATGGACGGCGCGATCCTGGTGGTTGCCGCCACCGATGGTCCGATGCCGCAGACCCGTGAGCACGTGCTGCTCGCCCGTCAGGTCGGCGTGCCCTACATCCTGGTAGCGCTGAACAAGGCCGACGCCGTGGACGACGAGGAGCTGCTCGAGCTCGTCGAGCTGGAGGTCCGCGAGCTGCTGGCCGCCCAGGAGTTCGACGAGGACGCCCCGGTCGTGCGGGTCTCGGCGCTTAAGGCGCTCGAGGGCGACGAGAAGTGGGTCAAGTCCGTCGAGGAGCTGATGGATGCCGTCGATGAGTCGATTCCGGACCCGGTCCGCGAGACCGACCGTCCGTTCCTGATGCCCGTCGAGGACGTGTTCACGATCACGGGCCGCGGCACGGTGGTCACTGGTCGTGTCGAGCGCGGTGTGGTCAACGTGAACGAGGAAGTCGAGATCGTCGGCATCAAGCCGACCAGCACCAAGACGACCGTCACCGGTGTCGAGATGTTCCGCAAGCTGCTGGACCAGGGTCAGGCCGGCGACAACGTCGGGCTGCTGCTGCGTGGTATCAAGCGTGAGGATGTCGAGCGCGGCCAGGTCGTCGTGAAGCCCGGCACCACCACGCCGCACACCGAGTTCGAGGGCCAAGTCTACATCCTGTCCAAGGACGAGGGCGGGCGCCACACGCCGTTCTTCAACAACTACCGTCCGCAGTTCTACTTCCGCACCACCGACGTGACCGGTGTGGTGACGCTTCCGGAGGGCACCGAGATGGTGATGCCCGGTGACAACACCAACATCACGGTCAAGCTGATCCAGCCCGTCGCCATGGATGACGGTCTGCGGTTCGCGATCCGCGAGGGTGGCCGCACCGTCGGCGCCGGCCGGGTCGTCAAGATCATCAACTAGTCGAGCCAGCGCAGGGCCCGGATTGCCGATTTCGGCGGTCCGGGTCTTCTGCGTTTCGGGGCCTGCAAAAGCTGCATAGCAGGTTTGCCAACTTCCGGTAAGATCACCGATGTCAAGCTGAAATTGACGGTCGGGGAACTTGACCGTCGGGGGTTGGCCGGGAGGTTCGGATGTCGTTCGTGAATGCGACGCCGGAATATGTGGCGTCCGCGGCATCAGACCTGGCCAAAATCGGGTCCTCCATCAGCTATGCCAACTCGACAGCGTCGACCGTGACCGCAGCCGTTGAGGCCGCCGGTGCCGACGCGGTGTCGACGAGCATCTCGCAGCTATTCGGCGCGCACGCCGCGGCCTATCAGGCGATCAGCTCTCAGGCGGCCCTGTTCCATCAGCAATTTGTGCAGCTCATGAGCGGTGGTGCGACGGAATATGCCGACGCCGAGGCCGTCAATGCCGCGCCCCTACAGGCGGCTGCTCCGCAGGCTGTGCTGGGCGGAGCCGGTCAGGCGCTGAGCGCACAGCAGCCGCTGAGCGGCAGTGCGGCACAAGCGGGCGCGGTGGCGTCAGGGGTCCCCGTGGCGGCGGCGGTGCAGCCGGCTGCGGCCCCCGCGGCCGTGGCGGCGACGGCGGCCACCCCGGCAACGGCGCCGGTTACTCCGATGGCAGCGACCACTGCGGTGGCGGCCGCGCCGGCGGGATCGACGGCCCCGGCCGCGGCGGGCGCTTCGGCGCAGTCACAAACTCCGGCTTCTGCACCGATAGCGACCCCGATATCGGCACCGGGCATGCCGGGCCCGCTGAGCGCCTCGGTTGCCCCGGTGGACGCGGAGACCGCGGAACTCGCGTCGGCCCCCATGCTGCCGGCGGCGATGCCGACATCGCAGCGCAGCGGGCCGGCCATGCCGCCGCCGCCGACGTCCTCTCCCAAGGGAAGGCCGCCGACACCGGCGCGCTGACTGGCCTGGGTAACAGCAGGGCGCGGTTTGCCCATAACGTGCTCGCGCTAGCGCTAATCTGACACGAACTTCCCGGCAAGGCGAGGAGAGACACGTGTTGGCGCGCTATCTGAAGACACAGTTGGTGGTTTTGCTGTGCGGCGGTTTGGTCGGGCCGATCTTTCTGGTCGTCTACTTCACCCTCGGGCTGGGCAACCTGCTGCAGTGGATGTTCTATGTCGGCCTGCTCATCACCGTGGCCGACGTGCTCATTGCGCTCGCGTTGACCAATTACGGCGCAAAGTCGGCGGCCAAATCGGTCCTGCTGGAGCAACACGGGGTGCTGGCGCTCGCCCAAATCACCGGGCTTGGCGAGACCGGGACGCGGATCAACGACCAGCCGCTGGTGAAGGTCGACCTGCATATCGCCGGGCCGGGGATCGCGGCGTTCGATAGTCAAGACCGGGTGATCGCCAATGTCACCCGATTGGGTAATCTCACCGCACGCAAGCTCGTGGTCCTGGTCGACCCCGCCACTCAGGAATACCAAATCGACTGGGAGCGAAGCGCTTTGGTCAACGTGCTGGTGCCCGCGCAATTCACGGTCGCCGAGGACAACAGGACCTACGACCTGAGCGGGCAAGCCGGGCCGCTGATGGAGATCCTGCAGATCCTCAAGGACAACAATGTCCCGCTCAACCGGATGGTCGACATCCGGTCGAACCCGGGACTGCGTCAGCAGATCCAAGCGGTGGTGCGCCGCGCGGCCGAACAGGCGCCAGCCGCGCAACCGGCCCAGGCCGGCGGTGCCCCGGTCGTCACGCCCCCGCAGCCGTCGATCGCCGAGCGGCTCCAACAACTCGAGACGCTGCGCACCGGTGGCGCTTTGACCGACGACGAGTACAACGCGAGGCGGGCCCAGATCATCTCCGAACTCTGATCCGGGCAAGACCCGAGCCGAGTTAGAACACGTTTCAGTTTCGCTGCTAGCCTGACAGCCGTGTCGGAACAGAATGGATCGCTGCAAGGACGGGTGGCATTCGTTACCGGTGCCGCCCGTGCCCAAGGGCGCTCGCACGCGGTGCGGCTGGCCCGGGAAGGCGCCGACATCATCGCGTCGGATATCTGTGCTCAGGTGTCTGAGAGCATCACCTACACACCGGCCACTCCCGAGGATCTCAGCGAGACCGTCCGCTTGGTGGAAGCCGAGGGCCGAAAGGTGCTGGCCCGCGCGGTCGATGTGCGCGACGACCCGGCGCTGCGTCAGCTGGTGGCCGATGGTGTCGAGCAGTTCGGCCGACTCGACATCGTGGTGGCCAACGCCGGGGTGCTGGGCTGGGGACGGCTCTGGGAACTCACCGACGAGCAGTGGGACACCGTCATCGGGGTCAACCTGACCGGCACCTGGCGCACGATTCGGGCCACTGTGCCCGCGATGATCGAGGCCGGCAACGGCGGCTCCATCGTGCTCGTCAGCTCCTCGGCGGGCCTGAAGGCCACGCCGGGCAACGGCCACTACTCGGCCAGCAAGCACGGAGTTACCGGGCTGACCAACTCGCTGGCGATCGAGCTCGGCGAGTACGGCATCCGGGTCAACTCCATCCACCCTTACTCGATCGAGACCCCGATGATCGAGCCGGAAGCGATGATGCAGATATTCGCCGAGCATCCTCGCTACGTGCACAGTTTTCCGCCAATGCCGATGCAGTACAAGGGCTTTATGACCTCCGACGAGGTGTCCAATGTCGTTGTCTGGCTCGCTGGTGACGGGGCGGGCGCGGTGTCGGGCCAGCAGGTCCACGTCGACAAGGGCGCAATGAAGTACTAAAAGCCGATCGTGTATGAACACCACGTGACCGAAAAAGGGATCGTGATCGTCGGCGGCGGACTCGCCGCGGCCAGGACCGCCGAGCAACTGCGCCGGTCGGAGTACACCGGACCCCTGACGATCGTCAGCGATGAGGTTCATCTGCCCTACGATCGGCCGCCGTTGTCCAAGGAAGTGCTGCGCAAAGAGGTTGACGACGTTCTCCTCAAGCCGCGCGAGTTCTACGACGAAAAAGACATCACGCTGCGCCTGGGTGCGGCGGCCACCACTCTGGACACCGCCGCGCAGACCCTGACCCTCGACGACGGGACAGTGCTCGGCTACGACGAGCTGGTGATCGCAACGGGGTTGGTCCCGCGGCGCATCCCGGCGTTCCCTGAGCTCGAGGGCATTCGCGTGCTGCGGTCCTACGACGAGAGCGTGGCGCTGCGCGAACACGCAGGCAAGGCGCAGCACGCCGTAGTGGTCGGCGCCGGCTTCATCGGCTGCGAGGTCGCGGCCAGCATGCGCAGCCTGGGAGTCGACGTCGTATTGGTGGAGCCGCAGCCCACCCCGCTGGCCTCGGTGCTCGGCGAACAGATCGGCGAACTGGTGGCGCGGCTGCATCGCACCGAAGGTGTCGACGTGCGCACCGGCATCAGCGTGGCCGAGGTACGCGGCGACGGCCGGGTCGAGACGGTAGTGCTGACCGATGGCACCGAGCTGGCAACCGACCTGGTGGTCGTCGGCATTGGATCGCGGCCGGCCACCGAATGGCTTGCGGGCAGTGGCGTCGAGGTCGACAACGGTGTCATCTGCGATGAGGCCGGGCGCACCAGCGCGCCCAATGTGTGGGCGCTCGGCGACGTGGCCTCCTGGCGTGATGCGACGGGACATCAAGCACGCGTGGAACATTGGAGCAACGTGGCCGATCAGGCCCGGGTGGTGGTGCCCGCCTTGCTGGGCCAAGAGGTGCCGTCGGTCACGGTCGTGCCGTACTTCTGGAGCGACCAATACGATGTCAAGATCCAGTGTTTGGGGGAGCCGGAGGCCACCGACACCGTGCACCTGGTCGAGGATGACGGACGCAAGTTCCTGGCCTACTACGAACGCGACGGGGTGGTGGTGGGCGTGGTCGGCGGCGGCATGCCGGGCAAAGTCATGAAGGCCCGCGGGAAAATTGCTGCCGCCACACCCATTTCCGAGATGCTGGGCTGACGCCGCATGCCCCGCGTGGCGATACTCGATGACTACGCCGGTATGGCCCTCGAGCTCGCCGACTGGTCGCCAGTGCAAAGCCGATCCGAGATCAGCGTTTTCGACCGGCATCTCTCCGAAACGGAGGCGGCAGAGATCCTGCGCCCGTTCGACGTGCTCTGTACGGTACGCGAACGTATGGCGCTGCCGCGCACGCTGATCGAGCGGTTGCCGAACCTGAAGCTGATCACGATCGTGGGCAGAAGCCTGCCGAACCTGGACATGGCCGCGGCCAGCGAATCCGGCGTCCTGGTTGCCCATTCCGACTTCGCCAACCCCCGATTCGCCGCCGTCCGCGACGCCACTCCCGAACTCGCCTGGGGCCTGATGATCGCGACGGTGCGCAACCTGGCCGACGAGCATCGGCGGATGCGCGATGGTGGGTGGCAGACCAGCGTCGGTGTGACGCTTTCTGGCAAGACGCTCGGACTTCTCGGTCTGGGCAGGACCGGCAAGCGGATGGCCGAATACGGCGGCGTCTTTGGCATGGAAGTCATTGCGTGGAGCCAAAATCTGACCGAGGAGACCGCGGCGGCATCCGGCGTGCGCCGGGTTGAGAAAGCGGCCTTGTTCGAATCCTCCGATGTGGTGTCCATCCACTTGGTGCTGTCCGAGCGGACGCGAGGGGTGGTCGGCGAACCCGAGTTGGCCCTGATGAGGCCGCACGCCTATTTGATCAACACGTCCAGGGGCCCGATCGTCGACGAGGCGGCGCTGATCGCGGCGCTGCAGACCGGGCGTATCGCCGGAGCCGGACTTGACGTGTTCGACGTCGAACCGCCTGCGCCCGACCATCCGTTGCGACGCCTGCCGAATGTGACGTTGTCTCCCCACCTTGGATACGTCACCCGCGAAATGCTGGCCGCCTTCTACTCGGACAGCATCGAAGCCGTGACGGCCTGGTTGGACGGGACACCGGTTCGGCTCGCTAACCCCGAGGCGTTGAACTAGAGATCAGGTCGCGCTTGTCGCCTGCAGAATGCCGGGCGCGCAAGCGGATTGGACGACCGCCGCGAGTTCGCGGGCAATGCCCGGTGTGGTGGCGATCGTCGATGCGGATCGGTGGGTGTGGGGATTACCCTGCGCATCGACGACATGCGCTCCCGCCTCCCGGGCGATCAGCGTTCCCGCGGCAGTGTCCCAGGGCTTGTTCGACATCATGACGCACGCGTCGAGCGCGCCCTCGGCGACGAACGCGAGGTCGAGCGTTGCGGCCCCGATCATGCGGATACGTTCGACGCGGGGTACGAGCGCGGCGGTGAGCGCGAGCCGGGACTCGTTATGCGCGCCGGCCTGGTGGCCGACGGCGTAGTCGCCCAGGGACACGATGGCCTCGGCAAGGCGGTTGGAGTGGCTGACGTTGATCGGTCGACCGTTGAGGAAGGCACCCTGGTCTTCGATGGCGTGATACGTACGGCCAAGCAACGGGGCATGGGTGACGGCGACGACGGTGGTACCGCGGTACATCAAGGCCAGCGATACCGAGCACAGGGGTATCCCGTGAACGAAGTTGGACGTTCCGTCGATGGGGTCGAGAACCCAGAGCCACTCCTCGGTGTTGATATCGGGTACTTCCACGGATTCTTCGGCGAGCAAAGGAATGTCGGGTGTGGTCTTGCGCAGGTAGTCGTCGATGTCGCGCTGAATCGCGAGATCGACATCGGTCACCAAATCGCGGTCACCCTTGTGATGCACGGTGTCCGGATGCGATGTATCGAGCGTCTTTGCGCCGATTTGAGCCGCATCGCAGGCAATTTCGAGAAAGTCCTGATGGGTCTTCATCTGACAGGCTTGCCTCGCTTCCAGAAACTGGGCGTGTGTTCCTGCCTTCCGATCATAAGGGCCGCCGCATTCTGTCTCGCGGCAGGCATTGTGATGACGTCTCGTCATGCTGGATTGAATGCGAAAGTGATTGCAACACAAGCTAATTAGATCGATATACGCTGCGTCACAGCGCGATTGAACGGTGATGCGGCTCACGTAATCGCTGCGTTTGGAGCGCGCCGGCATTGACTTGCCAAGCGGTGTAGTCGATGTCACACCGATAGCCCAGAAAGCTCACGCGCCGGGTATGCGCTGGCGGAAGGTAGCCCATAACCTCTCAATGCTTTTGCCGTGGCGACATGCCGCGCCGCTTCGACGGGCGCCAGTTGCCCAATTCGGCTAGCTTTCTGGGCGATCGGTGTCGGTGGACCTCGCGAAAGTCCAGATGGGCTTCCTCTGTTGCACATTCGCGGGTCGTGGACAACGAAGTCCGGCTCAACTGCTACTACCGGCCAGGTCTCCATTGAGGAGGGCAAGCAACTTTGCAGGCAGGTGATGACGTATGACCGTGATTGATGAGACATGTAGTACGCCGAATGCAATCCCGACGATCACGCTCAACGACGAAGCGAAGATGCCGGTGCTTGGGCTCGGCGTCGCCAAGTTGTCCGACGCAGAGACGGAGGGTTCGGTCACCGCTGCACTGGAAGCCGGCTGCCGCCTGATCGACACCGCCGCGGCTTACGGAAACGAGGCCGCGGTCGGTCGCGCGATCGCCGCCTCGGGGCTCGGCCGCGACCAGCTGTTCGTCACCACGAAGCTGGGTACGTCAAACCAGGGTTTCGAAAGTGCCCAGGCCGCCTGCCAAGCCAACTTGGATCGGCTGGGCCTGGACTATCTCGACCTATACCTGATCCACTGGCCCGCGCCGACACTGGGCAGGTTCGTGGAAAGTTTCGAGGGGACGATCCAATCTAAAGAACAGGGTCATGTCCGCTCGATCGGGGTATCGAACTTCACCGAGGACCATCTTTCGCTGGTCATCGAGCAAACATCCGAGGTGCCGGCCGTCAACCAGATCGAGTTGCACCCGCGCTTGAACCAGGCCGACCTGCGGGAGACCCACGCCGAACACGATGTCGTCACCCAGGCCTACAGCCCGCTGGGGGTCGGCAGGTTGATCGACGAACCCATCGTCACGTCGATCGCCGCCGAGTACGGTCGTTCGCCCGCCCAGGTACTGGTCCGCTGGAACCTGCAATTGAACAACGTTGTCGTCTCGCGGTCCTCCAAGCCCGAGCGAGTTGCCGAGAACCTCGACGTCTTCGACTTCACGCTGGACCCCCAACACATGGCAGCCATCGATTTGCTGCACGACGGCACCCGGGTGCTGCACGACCCGATGACCTTCACGGGGACCTGACCATCCACGGGGCGTGGCCTCAGAATTCGCCTAGGTAGAACCGCGTGCCCTGATCGTCGGTGCATTCGGCGGTCACGCCGTAGGGTTGCCGGGCCGGTTCGGCCAGCACGGTGCCGCCGGCTTCGCGGACCCGCGCGACTGCCACGTCGATATCGGCCACCGTCCACATCGGCACGGTGGTGGGACGCTCGCTGCCACCGGCGGCGCCGGCCATCGGATGCGTGCCCACCACCTGCCAGCCGTCGGTCACCCGGCCCGGCTCGAAGGTCCACCGCAACAACCGGCCATAGAAATCGCGGAACCCGGCCGAATCCGGGACCTGGTAGGTGACGTAGGACAGCTCGCTGGGCCCGGAGCCGTTGAGTTCCGGGCGCTTTCGGCCGGCGCTGGGTTGATGAACCGCGAATGCCGCGCCCTGTGGGTCGGTGGCGTCAAGCAGGATGCCGTAGTCGGTCTGCCGGATTTCGCCCGGGACACCGCCCGCCGCGGATATCGCGATTCGCGCCGCCCGCACGTCCTCGACGGCGTAGCAGCAGAACAACGTGGCGGGTTGATCGGTCGCGAAGATTCCGGTCGGCAGGTCGGTGTTCGTCACCCGATGCGACGCGGGATCGTATGTCCAGCCCAGGACCTGTCCGTAGAAGGCCGCTGCCCGGGCGGCGTCCGGAGTCCACAGCGAGACGTATCCGATGTCGCCGTGCGTAATGCCGGCAATGGGCGCAGTCGTCGGCCCGGACAGCATCCAACGGTGACCAAACGGGTCGATGATGGTCGCGTTACGCGTTTGGTAGTTCTCGTAGATCTCCTGCTCGACGGTGCCTCCGTGCTCACGTGCCTGCTGCAGGGCCGCATCGGTGTCACCGACATGCAACATCAGACTGACCGAAACAGCTTTTGGTGTAGGCCCTTTCAGGCCGAGCTCTGGATATTCGTCGGCCAGATACAGCACGCCGCCATCGATCGCTATCTCGGCATGCCCAATTCGACCGTCCTCCATGACGATTGGCTCACCGACTACCACGGCGCCGAACGCGTCGGCGTACCAGGCAATGGCGGCGCGAGCGTTCGCCACGCTCAGGTAGAGCAGTGCCGCTGGCCGCGGTATGCGCGGCGCAACGGGTTCGGCCAGTTCGGCGATGGCGCTGGTGGTGCCGCTCATGACAACTCCTTCCGGTAGGGAAAGTGCGGATTCCAGTTGCCGGCGCAGCCGCGCGGCAAAAGCCGGATCGGGTTGAACCGGAAGGTCATCGGTGTGCAGCACGTCCAGAGGATCCGAGTCGTCGCGCTGGTTCATGACATGCCTCCTTCCGGATATTGCTTTTTGAACGCCCGTCGCGCCCGGACCAGGAGTGCTTCGGTGGCATGCACCGTGCGCCCGATCAGCTCCGCGCATTCGCCGACGCTGCAGTGGTCCATATCACGCAGCACCAGCACCAGCACCCTGCGGTGCGGCTCGGCCAGCCGGGCCAGCACGGCTTCGGCAACCATGCGATCCAGCTCGGCGTCCCAGTCGTCGGTCACCTCGACGGGTTCGGGCGGCTCGGCCACCGGCACAGACAGCCGGTCGGGACCGCGCCGATAGTGGTCGGCCAGCTTGTGTCGCGCCACCCCGAGCAGCCACGCTATCGAGAACGGCGGCGGCTCGGCCTTACACGCGGCGTCCATCGCAGCGAGGAAGGTCTCCGACGTCAGATCCTCGGCCGCGCCACGATCGCCGCAGCGCCGGACGAAGTACCCGTAAACCACCGGTAAGGCCTCGTCGTAGAGCGCCAAAAGCGCGCGTCGAGCACCGGATTGGTTGTCCGCTTCGGCGCTCACACCCTTATCGTCGCCGTGACAACGCCAACTCCGACGGGTTGTGCACGAAAAATTTCGGCGAGTGCGCCTATTGCCAGTTCACGGGTGCGCCGTGTGCATGGCATTCACCCAGAACCAGCGGGTCGCCGCCCGGCCACCGACGAGCGCGTACCAAGAACTTGAGCGCATGGTCGGGGCCCTCGCGCGCCGGCTCCATCGTCAGGTGGGCGAACGGTGACCGGTCATCGGCCTGTGCCCCCAGCGCATTGACTCCGTCGCGCACGGCCGCACGTTCGTCCCGGGACAAGTACTGCCAGGTGATCGAATGCCACAGCACGGTCAATGCGCCGTCGGCCAGCGTCAGGCCGGCGACCGCGTCGGCGGCGGTCCGCCGCACGAGCTGCGCCGGCGTCTTGCGGGCGACCGCGATGGCGCCGCGCAACCGCTGCAGCCGGGCGGCCTGGTCGGGCCAGACGTAGCTCAACGCGGTCATTTCCCCGTCGGTGCCGGTGACGCCCATGACGTCAATGGGTGCGATGTCGTACCCCTGTCGTTCGACAATCTGCACCGAATCGCTCGGCGGCAATCGACCATGCCACGCGTCGTCGATGATCACCGCCGAGTCGATCGGTCCCCAGTGCCCGCCGCCATAGCGGTAGTGGTACTGGTCGGCCCGCAGATTCAGCCCAGCGCTGGAGCCGATCTCGAAAAGCCTTATCGAGAAGGCAGGTTCGCGATTGACGCGCAGCAAGGCACCGATCAGCGCGGCGGATCGACCCACCTCGTTAGTCTGCGGTGGCTGGCCGAGCGCCGCGCGCAGCGAGTCGGCATGGTCGGCCGCGACGGTCTTGATCTCGGGCCACGCGCTGCCGGCATCCCAGCTGCCGGCGGTGCTCGGATACCAGCGGCGCAATGCGGGTGTCCGGCCGGCGAGGACCAACCGGTGCAAGCCACCCAGCAGCCGCAGCGGCACCGCCTCGCGCGACGGGTCATCTTCGTGGCCGGACAGGATCGCGGCGAAAACGCCGCCGGCTGCCACGTCGCCGGCCACCAGCTCGAAGAGCTCGTCGTACATCGTGGAGCCCGACGCCCCGCAGAACCGCCCCTGCGACCGCAGGGTGTGCAGCAGGTGCTCGTTGGTGGCGTTCATGGTTTGAGCCTGTCCAGCCCGGCGCCGACGACGTCGAAGGCGTTGCCGAGTGCCACCGGCAACGGGACCGATTCGTCACCCAGCCAATGTTCGTAGGCCGCGAGCGCGACCCCGAGCAGCGTCCATGCCACGGTCCGGGGCAGCAGGTCGGTCGTCTTGGCGCTGGACCGCCGGGTGACGAACTCCGCGATCACCTCACGCCAGCCGGCATACATCGTCATCGAATATGCCTGCAGTTCCGCGGTCTGCAGGATGACCCGCATCCGCTCGCGGTGGCGGACGGTCTCGGACTCGTCAAAGGTGTTGAACGCCAACAGTGCCGCCCGCAGCGCCTCGCCCAGCGGAACCCGCGGGCCGACCGTGTCGAGCAGTTCCCGAAGGTGCCCGAGGTGGGTGTCGAACTCGCCCCAGAGGATGGCGTTCTTGGATGCGTAGTAGCGGAACAGCGTGCGGCGGGAGATCCCGGCAGCCTGCGCGACATCGTCGACGCTCACCTCGGCGAATCCCCGCGCGGCGAACAACTCGATGGCGGCGTCGGTGATGTCGTGCGGCGTCGTCGAGCGGCGCCGGCCCACTCGCGACTGCGCAAGCATCAGACCCGCCCTTCCGTTTCGGCACTCGATGCCATATTCTGACAATTCTGGCAAGATCGACCATCGTTGTCGAGACCGTACGAGAGGTAATTCATATGGATCGCGAGACCGAAACCGACACCGAGCTCGTCACCGAGACGTTGGTTGAAGAGGTGTCCATCGACGGAATGTGCGGGGTTTACTGACCGTGTCCGCGCCCGCGAGGGCTGGACAGGCAGGAAGCCGGTTCGACCCTGGGCGCGGTTGGCGATTGCACCCGCAGGTCGCGGTTCGACCGGAACCGTTTGGCGCACTGCTCTATCACTTCGGCACCCGCAAGTTGTCTTTTCTGAAGAACCGCACCATCCTTGCGGTGGTGCGGTCGCTCGCCGACCATCCCGACGTCCGGTCCGCCCTGCGTGCCGCGGAGGTAGACGACTCCGAGCAGGGGCCGTACCTGCACGCGTTGGGTGTGCTGGTCGATTCCCAGATGCTGGTGCCCCAGGAGGACCATCAATGACTACAGCGGCAGTACCACGGCTCATCGAGCAATTCGAGCACGGCTTGGACGCGCCCATCTGCCTGACGTGGGAGCTCACGTATGCCTGCAACCTGGCCTGCGTGCACTGCCTTTCCTCGTCGGGCAAGCGCGACCCGCGAGAGCTGTCCACCCGCCAGTGCATGGACATCATCGACGAGCTGGAACGCATGCAGGTGTTCTACGTCAACATCGGTGGCGGGGAACCCACTGTGCGCCCGGACTTTTGGGAGCTGGTCGACTACGCGACCGCGCACCACGTCGGTGTGAAGTTCTCGACTAACGGGGTCCGCATCACGCCCGAAGTCGCCGCGCGACTGGCGGCCAGCGACTACGTAGATGTCCAGATCTCGCTGGACGGCGCCACAGCCGAGGTCAACGACGCCGTCCGCGGGCCCGGGTCTTTCGCCATGGCGGTACGCGCGCTGGAAAACCTGGCCGCGGCCGGCTTCGCCGACGCCAAGATCTCCGTCGTGGTCACTCGGCACAACGTCGACCAGCTGGACGAATTCGCCGCTCTGGCAAGCTGTTACGGCGCTACGCTGCGGATCACCCGGCTACGGCCGTCGGGGCGTGGCGCCGACGTCTGGGAAGATCTGCACCCCACCGCGGACCAGCAGGTGCAGCTTTATGACTGGCTGGTCGCCAAGGGGGACGGGGTGCTCACCGGCGATTCCTTCTTCCATCTGGCGCCGCTCGGCCAGTCGGGCGCGCTGGCCGGCCTCAACATGTGCGGCGCCGGCCGGGTGGTGTGCCTGATCGACCCGGTGGGCGACGTATACGCCTGCCCGTTTGCCATCCACGACCGCTTCCTGGCTGGAAATGTGTTGTCTGACAGTGGTTTTGACAACGTCTGGAAGAATGCCCCGCTATTCCGCGAACTGCGCGAGCCGCAGTCGGCGGGCGCCTGTGGCAGTTGCGGGCATTACGACAGCTGCCGCGGCGGATGCATGGCGGCCAAATTCTTTACCGGCCTGCCGATGGATGGGCCGGATCCGGAATGCGTCCAGGGGCACAGTGCGTCGGCACTGGCCCGCGACCGGGAGACCCCGCGCTCGCGGGCCGACCACTCGCGTGGACAACAGGTGCGCCGGTCCGTGCCGCTGACCCTGACCCTGCGGCCGCCGCAGCAACCGCCGGCGCGGCTGTGCAACGAAAGCCCGGTCTAGCCGTGGCTGACGAATGGTTTGAAACGGTTGCCATCGCCCAGCAGCGCGCGAAGCGCCGCTTGCCGAAATCCGTTTATGCGGCTCTGGTTGCGGCCAGTGAAAAGGGAATCACCGTCTCCGACAACGTCGATGCTTTCGGTGAGCTTGGTTTCGCGCCTCATGTCGTAGGTGCACAGGAAAAACGCGACTTGTCGACTACCGTTATGGGACAAGATATCTCCATGCCGGTGTTGATTTCGCCGACCGGGGTCCAGGCCGTCGACCCCGATGGTGAGGTCGCCGTCGCGCGGGCCGCTGCGGCACGGGGAACGGCAATGGGTCTGTCCTCGTTCGCCAGCAAGCCGATCGAGGAAGTCATCGCCGCAAACCCCAAGCTGTTCTTCCAGGTGTACTGGCTGGGTGGGCGCGAGGCGATCGCCAAGCGGGTGGAGCGGGCGCGTCAGGCCGGCGCGGTCGGTTTGATTGTCACCACCGACTGGTCTTTCTCACACGGGCGCGACTGGGGCAGCCCCAAGATCCCCGAAGCGATGAACCTGCGGACCATCCTGCGGTTGTCCCCGGAGGCGGCTTTCAAGCCCCGATGGTTGTGGAAATTCGGCAAGACCCTGCGGCCGCCGGACCTGCGGGTGCCGAACCAGGGCCGGCGCGGCGAGTTGGGACCACCCTTCTTCGCTGCGTACGGGGAGTGGATGGGCACCCCTCCGCCGACCTGGGAAGACATCGCCTGGCTGCGTGAGTTGTGGGGCGGGCCGTTCATGCTCAAGGGTGTCATGCGCGTCGATGATGCGAAAAGAGCTGTGGATGCTGGTGTTTCGGCGATATCTGTGTCAAACCACGGCGGTAACAACCTGGACGGGACGCCCGCGTCAATCCGCGCGCTGCCCGCGGTGGTGGGAGCAGTGGGCGACCAGATCGAGGTGTTGCTGGATGGCGGCGTCCGGCGGGGGAGTGACGTCGTGAAGGCGGTGGCGTTGGGAGCGCGCGCTGTGATGATCGGCCGTGCCTATCTCTGGGGCCTCGCCGCGAATGGTCAAGCCGGCGTCGAAAACGTGCTCGACATCCTGCGCGGGGGTATCGACTCGGCGCTCATGGGGCTGGGGCACGCCTCGGTTGACGACCTGAGCCCGGACGACATTCTGGTGCCGGATGGCTTCACCCGGGCGCTGGGCGTCCCCCCGGTCGAGCAGGCTTAACCAACGATCTCCGGCGGTGCCCGCATGAATCATAGGCAAGTTGGCCGGCTTTGCCTGGCATTGCGCTGGCGGGCCGTCACGTTCTTCGCCGCTGTGCCACCCAGATGGCGCGATCTACCATTGCCAGCGAAAATCGACGTGTGCGAAAATTGTGATACGCGCGGGGCAACCGTGACGGACGAGCCGAATTTCGGCGCTTCGATGAACAGCCCAGAAAAAAAATAACTTTGAAGGCACAACAATTGGTGCACGCCAGGTGAATTCGTCCTACCATCACCGAGTGCCCGTACTCGGCGAATTAGGAGCTGCGACGTCGAGCGAGCTATTAAGCAGCGCACCGTCGATAATGGTCCCGCTGGGGTCGACTGAGCAACATGGTCCGCACCTGCCGTTGGACACCGACACCAGGATCGCGGCGGCAGTTGCCCGGGGTGCCGGGGCAAGTCTTGAGCAGGCGTGGTTGGTGGCGCCGGCCATCGCCTACGGCGCCAGCGGTGAGCACCAGAGTTTCCCCGGAACCATCTCCATCGGCACCGATGCCTTGACGACGCTGCTGGTCGAGTACGGCAGGTCCGCCGCCTGCTGGGCTCAGCGCCTGGTCTTCGTCAACGGCCACGGCGGCAACACGGAGGCGTTACACCGCGCGGTGACCACCCTTCGCGCCGAAGGTCGCGACATCGGGTGGTGCCCCTGCGCCACCGCCGGCGGCGACGCCCATGCTGGCCATACCGAAACATCGCTGTTGCTGCATATCTCGCCGTCTGATGTGCTGACCGACCGTTGGCTGGCCGGAAACCGGGCGCCGTTGCCCGAGTTGCTCCCGACGATGCGCAGTGGTGGAGTCGCGGCCGTCAGCCCGGTAGGCGTCTTGGGGGACCCGACCACAGCGACCGCGGCCGAGGGCAAGCGCATCTTCTCCGAGATGGTCGACGGGTGTGTGCGCCGGATCGTGCGTTGGTCGCCCGGTCCGGACGGGATGCTCATATGACCGCGCCGGCGACGATGCAGAGCGATAGCGATGAGGAGGAGCGGCGCATATGACGGCGCCGGCGACGATGCAGAGCGATAGCGATGAGGAGGGGGCACCTCCCGCTCGCGGGGGAGAGCGGCGCATATGACGGCGCCTCGATTGCCGGACGGGTTCGCCGTCCAGGTCGATCGCCGCGTGCGGGTGCTCGGCGACGGCTCGGCCCTGCTCGGCGGCTCGCCGACCCGACTACTCAAGCTGGCGCCGGCCGCCCAGGACATGCTCTCGGATGGCCGGCTGAAGGTTCGCGACGACCTCAGTGCCCAGTTGGCCCGCACCCTGCTGGACGCGACGGTCGCACATCCGCGTCCCGCCGGCGGCCCTTCGCATCGCGATGTCACTGTGGTAATCCCGGTGCGGGACAACGTTTCTGGTGTGCGACGCTTGTTGAACTCGCTGCGCGGCCTGCGGGTGATCGTGGTGGACGACGGTTCGCTATCGCCCATCGAGGCGGAAGACTTCGTCGGTACCCACTGCGATATCGAGGTGTTGTACCACCCCCGGAGCAAGGGTCCGGCGGCAGCGCGCAACACCGGACTGGCGGCGTCCAGCACCGAGTTCGTCGCGTTCCTGGACTCCGATGTCTCGCCGCGCCGGGGCTGGCTGGAAGCCCTCCTCGGTCATTTCTGCGACCCCACCGTGGCGCTGGTGGCCCCGCGCATCGTGGGTGTGGCGCACAGCGAGAACGTGGTGGCGCGCTATGAGGCGGTGCACTCCTCACTTGACCTCGGGCTGCGTGAAGCGCCGGTGATACCCCACAGCACGGTGTCTTACGTGCCCAGCGCGGCGATCATCTGCCGCCGCTCGGCCCTCTGCGACGTCGGCGGGTTCGACGAGACCATGCAGTCCGGCGAAGACGTCGACCTGTGCTGGCGGCTGATCGAGGCGGGCGCGCGGTTGCGCTACGAGCCGATCGCGTTGGTCGCACACGATCACCGCACACAATTGCGGGATTGGCTCGCGCGCAAGGCATTCTACGGCGGATCTGCGGCTCCGCTGTCGGTGCGCCACCCGGACAAGACGGCCCCGGTGGTGATCTCGGGGTGGGCACTGCTGGCCTGGATACTGATGGCCATCGGCACGAGCCTTTCCCAGGTGGCGTCGATCGTGATCGCCGTGTTCACCGGCCGGCGCATCGCCAAAGCCATGCGTGGCGCCGAGACCTCGTTTGCCGATGTCCTGGTGATCGCGGCGCGCGGACTGTGGTCGGCGGCGCTGCAGCTGGCGTCGGCCATCTGTCGGCACTACTGGCCGGTCGCCTTGCTCGCGGCGATCATGTCGCGCCACTGCAGGCACGTGGTGGTCGTCGCGGCCGTGATGGATGGCGTGGTGGACTGGCTCCGACGCCGCGACGCCACCGGCGAGGAGGCCGAGCCGATCGGGCTGCTGACCTATCTGTTGCTCAAGCGTATTGACGACTTGGCTTACGGCCTCGGGCTGTGGTGGGGCGTGGTGCGCGAACGCAACCTGCGCGCCCTCAAACCGCAGATCCGGAGCTAGTCGCCGCCTTGACCACCACGCACAGCGATGTGCTGATCGTCGGCGCCGGAAGTGCTGGATCGGTTGTTGCCGAACGTCTTTCCGCCGATCCCGGCTGCGCCGTGACCATCCTGGAAGCTGGGCCCGCGCTCGCCGACCCGGGGCTGCTGGCCCAAACCACCAATGGGCTGCAGCTGCCGATCGGGGCCGGCAGCCCGCTGGTGCAGCGCTATCGGACCCGGCTCACCGATCAGCCCGTTCGCGAGATGCCGATCGTGCGCGGGGCGACGGTCGGGGGTTCGGGGGCAATCAACGGCGGATATTTCTGCCGCGCATTGCCACGCGATTTCGATCGGGCCGCCATACCGGGCTGGGCCTGGGCCGACGTCATCGACCATTTCCGTGCGATCGAAACCGACCTCGATTTCGCTGGTCCCGCCCACGGCGTCAACGGACCGATTCTGGTTCGCCGCACGCACGAAATGACCGGCACCACTGAACGTTTCATCGCAGCGGCGCAGGTCGCCGGGTTTTCCTGGATCGCCGACCTCAATGATTGCGGGCCAGAGCTGTTGGCGGGCGTCGGTGCTGTTCCGCTCAACATCGTCGACGGCATCAGGATCGGATCGGGCGCGGGATACCTGCTGCCCGTCCTGGGGCGATCGAATCTGACATTGCTGGCGCAGACCCGGGCCGTGCGATTGCGGTTCAGTGGCGCTGCCGCCGTGGGTGTCGACGCGTTGGGGCCGCACGGCCCGGAAATTCTTACTGCCGACCGAATCGTGTTGTGTGCCGGTGCTATTCAATCGGCACACGTGTTGATGCTTTCCGGCATCGGCGATGAGGCGGTGCTGCGCGCGGCCGGCGTACCGGTGGTGGCGCCGCTGCCGGTGGGGATGTCCTGCAGCGATCACCCCGAATGGGTGTTGCCCACCGGCTGGACGGTGGCCAGCGGCCGGCCCGTGCTGGAGGTGGTGCTCAACACCGACGAGATGGAGATCAGACCGTACACCGGCGGCTTCGTCGCGATGACCGGTGACAGCACGGCGGGTCATCCCGACTGGCCGCATATCGGGGTAGCGCTGATGCAGCCGCGGGCACGCGGGCGCGTTTCACTCGTGTCGGCGGATCCGGCCGTGGCACCGCGTATCGAGCACCGCTACGACAGCGAGCCGCAGGACGTCGCGGCGTTGCGCCGCGGCACCGAACTGGTACGCGAACTAGCCAGTACTGCAACATATGTCGGTTCACCCGAATGGGCGACCTCGCAGCACCTGTGTGCCACCGCGCCGATGGGCGCCGAGGGTGACCCGCGTGCGGTGGTTGACCCTCGTTGCCGCGTGCGCGGGATCGACAACCTGTGGGTGATCGACGGCTCCATCCTGCCCGCCATCACCAGTCGCGGACCTCACGCGACCATCGTGATGCTCGGGCACCGCGCGGCGGAATTCGTCCGCTGAGTGGCCGGCTATCCCCGGCGGGAGAGAAGCCGGCGCACCGGGCGTAGCTGTCTCCCGTCTCGCCCGGGAGCCCACAGCCCGATCAGCATCGAAATCACGGCAACGATCACCGCCATCGCGATCGTGGACGCATGCATGGCCGTCAGGAATGCGGTCTTGCTGAGCTCGGCGAGCTTGGCCCCTTGCGGCCCGAGTTGCCCGGCCACCTCGACGGCCTTGGCGAGTGAGTCGGTGGCCGGGCCGCGTACTGCCGGCGGGAAGCTCGCCAATTGCGGCGCGAGCTCGTGGGAATAGCGTCCGGCCAGGATCGAACCGGCCACGGCGATTCCCAACGCCCCACCCATTTCACGTGAGGTGTCGTTCACCGCGGAGGCAACTCCCTGCTTTTCGTCGGGAACTGCGCAATGATCGCTGAAGTTGTTGGTGCCGTGCATATTCCGATTCCGGTGGCCAGGATCAACGTCGGCCAAGCGAATTGAGAGTACGTCGAATGCAGGTCCAGTCCGTACATGCACGCGAAACCGACTGCCATCAGCAGGGTGCCGATGAACAGCACAAGTCGCAACCCGAGTTTCGGTACATACCAAAATGACAGGGCCGAGAAGATGCCTAGCGGGATCATGAACGGACCGAAGGCAATTGCCGTCGTCAGCGGTGAATAACCCATGATCTGTTGGACGTATTGCATGCCGATATAGAAGAATCCGAACGTCGCGCCGAACAGAATCACGATCGCTGCGACTCCGGTGGTGAAATTGGGGTCGGCGAACAGCCGTACGTCGAGAAGCGGGTGTTTCCTTCGGAATTCGACCAGGCCGAACAGCGCCGCGACGACCGCTCCCGCGCCGATTCCACCCCAGACCAGCGGATCGTCCCAGCCCCGATTGGGGGCTTCCAGGATGGCGGCCACCGCAATCGCGACGGCGGCTCCGATCAGGACCGCGCCCAGCGCATCGATGCGGGGAGCGGCGTCGTCGCGCGACGGTGAGAGGTGCACGCCAGGGCGAAGATCACCAGCCCGGCGATGCCCAGCGACCAGAAAATCGCATGCCAGTCCCAAAAGCGAAGCAGCAGGCCGGAACCGATCAAGCCGAATACTCCGCCGGAACCGGCGGTGCCGGCCCAGATGCCGACGGCCTTCATGCGATCGTCTTTCGGGTAGGCCACGGTCAGCAGCGACAGCGTCGCGGGCATGACGAAGGCTGCGCCGACACCGGCCACCGCGCGCCCCACCATGATCTGCAGCGGACTGTGCAAAATCGCCGGCGTCGCCGATCCGAGCGCAAAGATCACCAATCCGGTCAGCAGCGCGCCGCGCCTGCCGTAACGATCACCGATTGCCCCGGCCGGCAAAAGCAGGCAGGCCAGGGCCACGGTGTAGCCGTCGACGATCCAGTTCAGCTGCGACTGCGTCGCCGAGGTTGCCACCGCGAGATCACCCAGCGCGGTGTTCAGCGCCGTCATCGACGCGACGACCAGCGCCACACCCATGCAGGCGACGGCAAGTGTCCAGGCTCGCGCACGAGGACTACCGCCGATGCTTACCGCATCAGTACGCTGGCCAGGCCGGAAGAGGACATCGACCATGGGAGGCGCCTCCTTTCGGGGACGTGCGAAGTTTTGAGACCAATAGTCTCGTAGATAGACCAATAGTCTTGTTTCTAAACAGGAGGCGAGTCACAATCACCGAGGGAAGTACCGATCCCCGCCCAGCGCGCTCGAAGGCGCGCTTGCTCGAAGCTGCCGCTGCGCTGCTGCGGTCCGGAGGACCCAGTGCGGTGACCGTGGAAGCGGTCACCCGTACCGCCAACGTAGCCAGAGCCACCTTGTATCGCCACTTCCCGAGTGGAAATGATTTGCTGGCCGCCGCGTTCAACAGCCTCATCCCACCTTCTCCGACGCCACCCGACGAAGGCCCGCTGCGGGACCGGCTTGTCGCCCTGGTGCTGGCTCAAGCCGAATCGGTGGCCCAAGCGCCCGCCGTCATGACGGCCATGTCCTGGTTGGCGCTGGGCCGCGACCTGGAAGGTTTGCCAGAACCTGACCACACCCGTTCTGCCGACAGCCCGGCGATCACCACACTTCGCGAACGCATCGCCCTGCAGTACGCGGCGCCGTTCGACGCCCTATTCGATAGCCCAGAGGCGGCGGAACTGGGTGAGGTGGACCGATCCCGGGCCATCGCCCTGCTGATCGGTCCGTTGGTGCTGGGGCGGCTGTCCACGTTGCCGGATTTCGATTACCGGGAATGCGCGCTCGCGGCCGTCGACGGCTTCCTGCACGTTCAGCGTGCGCAGGGCAGGGCTAACGCGGCGAGTATCGAATCGGCAGGCGCTTGAGCCCGCCGACGAATGTCGTGGCGATCAGTTCCGGCTCTCCGTTGAGCTCAATGGATTTCAGCCGCGGCAACAGTTCGGCGAAAAATCCGTTCACCTCCATGCGGGCCAGAGCGGCGCCCAGGCAGAAGTGAACGCCGTAGCCAAATGCCAAGTGCGTGTTCGGATTCCGGCCGATGTCGAAGCGGAACGGATCGTCGAACACCTCCTCGTCGCGGTTGGCTGAAACATAGGACAGATACACCGATTCGCCCTTGGCGATTGACACGCCGCGGATAGTGGTGTCGGCCGCGGCGGTGCGCATGAATTCCTTGACCGGGGTCACCCAGCGGATCATCTCGTCGGTGGCCAGTGGCATCAGTCCCAGGTCGTCGGTCAATCGCTGTCGCTGATCGGGGTTTTCGATCAGCGCCTGCAGACCGCCGGCGATCGTCGAGCTGGTGGTGTCGTGGCCGGCGGTGGCGACGATGATGTAGTAGGACGCGGCGACGGCGTCGGCGTCGGCGTCGGCGTCGGACAAGAGCTTGCCGTCGACTCGGGCATTGGCGATCGCTGAAGCCAGGTCCTCGGTTGGCTGTTCACGTCGGTAAGCGGTGAGTGCGGTGAAATAGTCGAACAAATCCAGCACCACCTCGAGCCGCTCCACCAGTGTGCTGCCCCGGCGACGGTCGATGTTGCTGCCGCCGAAGAGCTCCTGGGTGAGCGCGAGTATCCGGGGAAAGTCCGATTCGGGCAGACCGAGCAGCGACATGATCACGTACAGCGGATAGTTCACCGCGACCTCCTGCACGAAGTCGCATTCGGGGCCCGAGGCAATCATCTTGTCGACATGGATCTTGGCCAGCTCGTTGACGCGGACCTTCAGCGCTCGCATCGCCTTGGGTCGAAACCAGTCGGCGCCAATGGTGCGAAACACCCGGTGTTCGGGGTCGTCCATGTGGACCAGCGTGCGCAGGCCCATTCCGGCATCGAGCCGGGCCCGGGCGAGAGCGTCGGCCTCGGCTGGGGCAAGCAGCGTCCTGGCTTCGCTGATGAACAGGTCGTTGGCGCGCTCGATATCCATGACGTCGGCGTGCTTGGTGATCGCCCAGAACGGTCGGTAGGGCGGATAGTTGACCAGACACCGGCGCGTGCATGCGTAAGTGGGTCAGCGCCGCATGTAATCGCGCCTCGTCGGTATAGGTGGTGGGGTCGGTGAACACCTTCGCGGCCACGTCCACAATCGTTGTGCTCATGGCCCCCCTTGCCCGCATTTACGCACCGATCTGACCGTAAGTGCCGGTGACCATCGACTAAGAACCGCTGTCCTTGTAGCTATTCGAAATCGCCTATCTGTCCTGGTAGCGAGATTTAGGCCGGGATTTGGCCGAAGCGATGATCTAAGGCATACTGTTCGGGTTGCCTTGCGCCGGGTTTGCGCCTGGACGGGCATGCGACCAGCGCCCAAACGGGCGCGTCCGGTCCCATCCTTATCGGCTGCGAATTTTGGCCGCGGATGAGGCTGCGTGCGGGTGACACACCCGAGCGCGGGGACCGGTGAACCACGACAGGTAAACAGCGGCGCATTAACCGGCGCGACGCTCGATCGGCCTCAGACGGGCCGCGTCGAAAGCGCGCCGGGGGCACCAGGCCCGGATACGGGCCTCCAGAAGAGCGAGGGTAGGAGAAGCGTGGCGGGACAGAAGATCCGCATCAGGCTTAAGGCCTACGACCATGAGGCTATTGACGCGTCGGCGCGCAAGATCGTCGAGACCGTCGTCCGCACAGGTGCCAGCGTCGTAGGGCCGGTGCCGCTGCCGACCGAGAAGAACATCTATTGCGTCATCCGTTCGCCGCACAAGTATAAGGACTCGCGAGAGCACTTCGAAATGCGGACACACAAGCGGTTGATCGACATTCTCGATCCGACGCCGAAGACCGTTGACGCGCTAATGCGCATCGATCTTCCGGCCAGTGTCGACGTCAACATTCAGTAGGAGATCCAGAACTCATGGCAAGAAAAGGCATTCTGGGTACCAAGCTGGGCATGACGCAGGTGTTCGACGAGAACAACAAAGTTGTCCCGGTGACCGTCGTGAAGGCGGGGCCCAACGTGGTGACGCGCATCCGCACCCCGGAACTCGACGGCTACAGCGCCGTGCAGTTGGCCTACGGCGAGATCAGCCCACGGAAAGTCAGCAAGCCGGTCACCGGCCAGTACGCCGCCGCGGGCGTTAACCCCCGCCGGCACCTGGCGGAGTTTCGACTGGACAATCCGGAAGCGGCCGCCGAATACGAGGTCGGCCAGGAGCTGACGGCGGAGATCTTCGCCGACGGCGCCTATGTCGACGTGACCGGTACCTCCAAGGGCAAGGGCTTCGCCGGCACCATGAAGCGGCACGGCTTCAAGGGCCAAGGCGCCAGCCACGGCGCCCAGGCAGTGCACCGCCGTCCGGGTTCCATCGGCGGTTGTGCCACTCCCTCGCGCGTCTTCAAGGGCACCCGGATGTCCGGCCGGATGGGTAGCGACCGGGTGACCGTGCAGAACCTGGTGGTGCACAAGGTCGATGCCGCGAACGGCGTGCTGTTGATCAAGGGCGCGGTCCCCGGCCGCACCGGTGGACTCGTCGTGGTCCGCACTGCGATCAAACGAGGTGAGAAGTAATGGCAGCGGTAAAGATTGACGTCAAGACGCCGGACGGCAAGGTCGACGGCTCCATCGAGCTGCCCGCCGAGTTGTTCGATGCCCCGGCCAATATCGCTCTGATGCACCAGGTGGTCACCGCGCAGCGCGCGGCGGCCCGCCAGGGTACCCACTCGACCAAGACTCGCGGTGAGGTCAGCGGTGGTGGCCGCAAGCCCTACCGGCAGAAGGGGACTGGACGCGCCCGTCAGGGTTCGACACGGGCCCCGCAGTTCGCCGGTGGTGGCGTCGTGCACGGTCCCAAGCCGCGCGACTATAGCCAGCGCACCCCCAAGAAGATGATCGCCGCGGCATTGCGCGGGGCGTTGTCCGACCGGGCGCGCAACGGTCGCATCCACGCGATCACCGAGCTGGTGACGGGTCAGACCCCTTCGACCAAGAGCGCCAAGGCATTTCTGAGCACGATCACCGACCGCAAGCAGGTGCTGGTCGTCGTCGGCCGCAGCGATGAGGCCGGTGTGAAGAGCGTGCGCAACCTGCCCGGCGTGCACATCTTGGCGCCCGACCAGCTCAACACTTATGACGTGTTGCGCTCCGACGACGTGGTGTTCAGCGTTGAGGCGCTCAGCGCCTACATCGCAGCGGCAACGGGAACCGCTGAAAACAATGATGTGGAGGTTTCGGCCTGATGGCGACCATCACTGACCCACGTGACATCATCCTGGCTCCGGTGATCTCGGAGAAGTCATACGCACTGCTCGACGACAACGTGTACACCTTCGTGGTGCGCCCCGATTCGAACAAGACGCAGATCAAGATCGCTATCGAGAAGATCTTCTCCGTCAAGGTCGTATCGGTGAATACCGCGAACCGACAGGGCAAGCGCAAGCGCACCCGGGCGGGGTTCGGCAAGCGCAAGGGCACCAAGCGCGCGATTGTCACCCTGGCCCCGGGCAGCAAGCCGATTGACCTGTTCGGAGCACCGGCCTAGCCGCGCGCGAGAAAGAGACCTGATTAGACATGGCAATTCGCAAGTACAAGCCGACGACGCCCGGTCGTCGCGGCGCGAGCGTCTCCGACTTCGGCGAGGTCACTCGTTCGGAGCCGGAAAAGTCGTTGGTGCGCCCGCTGCACGGTCGTGGCGGACGCAATGCGCACGGCCGCATCACCACTCGTCACAAGGGTGGTGGTCACAAGCGTGCGTACCGGGTGATCGACTTCCGGCGCAACGACAAGGACGGCGTCAACGCCAGGGTCGCGCACATCGAATACGACCCCAACCGGACCGCCAACATCGCGTTGCTGCACTTCCTGGATGGCGAGAAGCGCTACATCGTTGCGCCGCAGGGTCTCTCGCAGGGTGATGTGGTGGAGTCGGGTGCCAACGCCGACATCAAGCCGGGCAACAACCTGCCGTTGCGCAACATCCCGGCCGGTACTTTGGTCCACGCCGTGGAGCTGCGGCCGGGCGGCGGTGCCAAGCTGGCGCGTTCGGCGGGGTCGAGCATCCAGTTGCTCGGTAAAGAAGGCACCTACGCGTCGCTGCGCATGCCCAGCGGTGAGATTCGCCGCGTCGACGTGCGCTGCCGCGCGACCGTCGGCGAGGTGGGTAACGCCGAGCAGGCAAACATCAACTGGGGCAAGGCCGGCCGGATGCGCTGGAAGGGCAAGCGTCCGACCGTCCGTGGTGTCGTGATGAACCCGGTGGACCACCCGCACGGTGGTGGTGAGGGCAAGACCTCCGGTGGTCGCCACCCGGTCAGCCCGTGGGGTAAGCCCGAAGGCCGTACCCGTCACCCGAACAAGGCCAGTAACAAGCTCATAGTCCGACGCCGGCGCACCGGCAAGAAGCACGGTCGCTAGGAAGTCGAGGAGTAACACACATGCCACGCAGCCTGAAAAAGGGACCGTTCGTCGACGACCATCTGCTCAAGAAGGTCGACGTACAGAACGAGAAGAACAGCAAGCAGGTCATCAAGACCTGGTCGCGTCGATCGACGATCATTCCCGACTTCATCGGCCACACCTTCGCGGTGCACGACGGGCGCAAGCACGTCCCGGTGTTCGTCACCGAGGCGATGGTGGGCCACAAGCTCGGTGAGTTCGCGCCGACGCGCACCTTCAAGGGGCACATCAAGGACGACCGGAAGGCCAAACGGCGATGAGCACCACCACTACTGAGTTCTCGTCGGCGACGGCCGTAGCACGGTTCGTGCGGGTGTCGCCGACAAAGGCGCGCCGGGTAATCGACCTGGTACGCGGCAAGTCGGTGACCGACGCGCTCGACATCTTGCGGTGGACGCCGCAGGCCGCCAGTGAGCCGGTCGCCAAGGTGATTGCCAGTGCCGCTGCCAACGCGCAGAACAACGGCGGATTGGACCCGGCGACTCTCGTAGTCGCCACGGTCTACGCCGACGGCGGCCCGACCGCCAAGCGCATCCGTCCGCGTGCCCAGGGCCGTGCGTTCCGGATTCGCCGGCGCACCAGCCACATCACCGTCGTGCTGGAAAGTCGTCCGGTCTCTGACGAGCGGTCGGCCAAGTCGACGAGGGCTCGTCGTGCGGAGGCCAGTAAGGCCGCCGCGAAAGCACCGGCAAAGAAGGCTAGCTCTGGTCCAAAGGCCAACAAGGCGCCGGCGAAGAAGGCACCTGCCAAGAAGGCTGCGGCGAAATCCGCTGAGGGAAAGGCAGAAACTGCTCCAGCTTCCAAGCCAACGTCTGAGACTTCTGATGCGAAGGGAGGCTCAGACTAGTGGGCCAAAAGATTAATCCGCATGGCTTCCGGCTGGGCATTACGACCGACTGGAAGTCGCGCTGGTACGCGGACAAGCAGTACGCCGACTACGTCAAGGAAGACGTCGCGATCCGTCGACTGCTGTCCACCGGTCTGGAGCGTGCCGGGATCGCCGATGTGGAGATCGAGCGCACCCGCGATCGGGTTCGGGTCGACATCCACACCGCGCGTCCCGGGATCGTCATCGGGCGCCGCGGCACCGAGGCCGACCGCATCCGCGCCGATCTGGAAAAGCTGACCAAGAAGCAGGTCCAGCTCAACATCCTCGAGGTCAAAAACCCGGAATCGGTAGC
Source organism: uncultured Actinomycetota bacterium (assembly GCA_963712615.1). Classification (GTDB taxonomy): domain Bacteria; phylum Actinomycetota; class Actinomycetes; order Mycobacteriales; family Mycobacteriaceae; genus Mycobacterium. The sequence continues at coordinate 2,644,794 of CAVQIO010000002.1, read as the reverse complement.
GCAATTGGTGGCCCAGGGGGTCGCTGAGCAGTTGAGCAACCGCGTGGCGTTCCGCCGGGCGATGCGCAAGGCCATCCAGTCTGCGATGCGCCAACCCAACGTCAAGGGCATCCGGGTGCAGTGCTCGGGCCGTCTCGGTGGCGCCGAGATGAGCCGCTCGGAGTTCTACCGCGAGGGCCGCGTTCCGCTGCACACCCTGCGCGCCGACATCGACTACGGCCTCTACGAGGCCAAGACCACCTTCGGCCGGATCGGTGTGAAGGTGTGGATTTACAAGGGCGACATCGTCGGCGGCAAGCGCGAATTGGCGGCTGCCGCGCCGGCAGGCGCCGAGCGTCCGCGCCGCGAACGGCCGTCGGGCACCCGCCCGCGCCGCAGCGGCGCGTCGGGTACCACGGCCACCAGCACTGAGGCTGGACGGGCCGCGGGCGCCGAAGAGTCCGCCGCGGCCGAGAGTGCGCCTGCACCCGAACCGCAGAGCACGGAGAGCTGAATCATGTTGATTCCCCGCAGAGTTAAGCACCGCAAGCAGCACCATCCGCGCCAGCGCGGGATTGCCAGTGGTGGCACGGAGGTGAACTTCGGCGATTACGGAATCCAGGCCCTCGAGCACGCCTACGTCACCAACCGGCAGATCGAGTCAGCGCGTATCGCGATCAACCGCCACATCAAGCGTGGCGGCAAGGTGTGGATCAACGTCTTCCCGGACCGCCCGCTGACCAAGAAGCCCGCCGAAACCCGTATGGGTTCGGGCAAGGGCTCCCCGGAGTGGTGGGTCGTCAACGTCAAGCCGGGACGGGTGCTCTTCGAGCTCAGCTACCCCAATGAGCAGACCGCTCGGGAGGCGCTGACCCGAGCAATCCACAAGCTGCCGATCAAGGCACGCATCATCACCCGAGAGGATCAGTTCTGATGGCAGTGGGCATTTCGCCAGGCGAACTGCGTGAGCTCACCGAAGAGGAGCTGACCGAGCGCCTGCGTGAATCCAAGGAAGAGCTGTTCAACCTCCGCTTCCAAATGGCGACCGGACAGCTGAACAACAACCGCCGGCTGCGTATCGTGCGCCACGAAATCGCACGCGTGTACACGGTGCTGCGTGAACGGGAGCTGGGACTGGCTAGTGGTCCTGACGGATCCGACGGAAATAAGGAATCGTGATGGCAGAAGCTAAGACCACCCCCAAGAAGGCCGCTGCGAAGGATGTCGCTTCGAAAGACAAGGGCCCCAAGAACACACCGGCCAATCCGAAGACGCGTGGCCAACGCAAGACCCGCATCGGTTACGTGGTGAGCGACAAGATGCAGAAGACCATCGTGGTCGAGCTGGAAGACCGTATGCGTCACGCGTTGTACGGCAAGATCATCCGGACGACCAAGAAGGTCAAGGCGCATGACGAGGACAGCACCGCCGGCGTCGGCGACCGTGTCGCGCTGATGGAGACCCGGCCGATGTCGGCGACCAAGCGCTGGCGCCTCGTCGAGATTCTCGAAAAGGCCAAGTAACCCCAAGCGATACCAAAACGCCCGAGACCTTGAGGTCTCGGGCGTTTTGCTTTGCCGAGCTTGGGGGCACCGCCCGCTTGCGAGCGTTACGCTCGGCGCATGTCTCCTGACTCGCAAGAATTTCAAGGCAAGATTGAACTGGACATTCGCGATTCGGAGCCGGACTGGGGTCCGTACGCCGCCCCGACCGCGCCGGAGAACTCGCCGAACATCCTCTATCTGGTCTGGGATGACACCGGCATCGCGACCTGGGACTGCTTCGGCGGCCTGGTCGAGATGCCCGCCATGACCCGGATCGCCGAGCGCGGCATCCGGCTGTCGCAGTTTCACACCACCGCGCTGTGCTCACCAACCCGGGCCTCGCTGCTGACCGGCCGCAACGCCACCACGGTGGGTATGGCCACCATCGAAGAATTCACCGACGGATTCCCGAACTGCAACGGCCGGATCCCGACTGACACCGCGCTGGTCTCCGAGGTGCTCGCCGAACGTGGTTACAACACTTACTGTGTCGGCAAGTGGCACCTCACCCCGCTCGAGGAGTCCAGCCTGGCCTCGACGAAGCGGCACTGGCCCACCTCGCGTGGCTTCGAGCGGTTCTACGGATTCATGGGCGGCGAGACCGACCAGTGGTACCCCGACCTGGTCTACGACAACCACCAGGTGAACCCGCCGGCCACCCCCGAGGACGGCTACCACCTGTCCAAGGACATCGCCGACAAGACGATCGAATTCATTCGCGACGCCAAAGTGATTGCGCCCGACAAGCCGTGGTTCAGCTACGTATGCCCCGGCGCCGGACACGCGCCGCATCACGTCTTCAAAGAGTGGGCCGACAAATACACGGGTCGGTTCGACATGGGTACGAACGCTACCACGAGGTCGTGCTGGAGAAGCAGAAATCGATGGGGATCGTGCCGCCCGACACCGAGCTGTCCCCGGTCAATCCGTATCTGGATGCCAAGGGGCCCAACGGCGAGCCGTGGCCGCTGCAGGACACGGTGCGGCCCTGGGACTCGCTCAATGACGAAGAGAGGAAACTGTTTTCGCGGATGGCCGAGGTATTCGCCGGCTTCCTGAGCTACACCGACGCCCAGATCGGCCGCGTCCGCGATTATCTCGAGGAGTCCGGCCAGCTGGACGACACCATCATCGTGGTGATCTCCGACAACGGCGCGAGCGGTGAGGGCGGTCCGAACGGATCGGTGAACGAGGGCAAGTTCTTCAACGGCTACATCGACACCGTCGAAGAGAGCATGAAGGTCTTCGACCACCTCGGCGGGCCGGAGACCTACAACCATTACCCGATCGGGTGGGCGATGGCCTTCAACACGCCCTACAAGCTCTACAAGCGCTACGCCTCGCACGAGGGGGGTATCGCCGACTCAGCAATCATCTCGTGGCCCAACGGAATTGCGGCGCACGGCGAGGTTCGCGACAATTACGTCAACGTTTCCGACATCACGCCCACCATCTACGACCTGCTGAACATGACGCCGCCGGAGGCGGTCAAGGGCATCGCGCAGAAGCCGTTGGACGGCGTGAGTTTCAAAACAGCCCTTGCGGATTCAGCCGCCGACACCGGAAAGCGGACCCAGTTCTACACCATGCTGGGCCTCGCGGGATCTGGCACGAGGGCTGGTTCGCCAACACCGTGCACGCGGCCTCACCGGCGGGCTGGTCGCACTTCGATGCCGACCGTTGGAAGTTGTTCCACATCGAGGCCGACCGCAGCCAGTGTCATGACCTGGCCGTCGCGCAACCCGAGAAGCTGGAAGAGCTTAAGGCACTGTGGCTTTCCGAGGCAGCCAAGTACAACGGTCTGCCACTGGCGGACCTGAACATGATGGAAACGCTGACCCGCTTCCGGCCCTATCTGGCCGGCGAGCGGACCAGCTACATCTATTACCCCGACTGCGCGGACGTCGGAATGGGTGCCGCCGCCGAAATCCGCGGCCGCTCGTTCGGGGTGCTAGCCGACGTAACCGTTGATACCGTCGGCGCCGAAGGGGTGCTATTCAAGCAGGGCGGTGCACACGGCGGACACGTGCTATTCATCCAGGACGGACGCCTGCATTACGTCTACAACTTCCTGGGCGAGCGCCAGCAGCTGGTGTCCTCCTCGGGTGCGGTGCCGTTGGGCAGACACCTGCTGGGCTCCAGCTACGCGCGGACCGGGACGGTGCCGAACACCCATACGCCGCTGGGGGATGTCACCCTGTTCATCGACGACGAGGTGGTCGGCACGCTCGCCGACGTGAGCACCCATCCGGGAACATTCGGATTGGCGGGCGCCGGCATCACCGTCGGACGAAACGGCGGTTCGGGGGTTTCCAGCCGTTACAAGGCGCCGTTCACCTTCACCGGCGGCACCATCGCTGCGGTCACCATCGACTTGTCCGGCCGGCCCTACCACGACGTGGAAACTGAACTTGCGCTTGCGTTTTCCCGCGACTGAACGGTCACGACGAGCTCGTCGCGTCCCGCTTGCCGCGGCGGGCGTGATCTGCGTGCTGGCATGCGTGGTCGCAGGGTGCGGAAAAACCACGGGTGGCACCGCTATTCGGGCCAGCGCAACGTCGTCGCCGCCGAAGACGACGTCGCCGACGACGACGGGTGCACCACGCCGCTCCGACCCGGCGGAGCCGGTGCCCGGCGTCGAGAGCACACTGCCCGACCAGATTCCGCCCAACGCCCTGGCGTGTTTGCCGCCGTCCACCGGCAACGGCCGGATGACCACGGCTGCGGTGTCGGATCCGGTGGCCCCCAAGCTCACGGTGCCGCTGCCCGAGGGCTGGAGTTCGGCCCCCGGCACCGGTGATGTGGCGTTGACCTCGACCGGGCCTGATGGTTTGTCGGTGTGGGTGACCATCACCCCGACCGACCTCGATCCCGGCGGGGCGTTCCTGCGCTACGGCGCCGATCTGCGCACTGCCAAGCCTGGCATCCGCGACACCGTTGAGGCGGCACGGTTTTGCGGCTACAGCAGCCAGTTGCTCAGCGGCACTGTCGGCGAAGTCGTGTTCGCCGACCGCATCACTCACATCTGGACGAGCACCAAGGCATTTTTGGTGGCCATCCATCTGGAGGGACCCGCGAGTGCGCCCGGGTTCAGCGCGGCGAAAACCACGGTGATGCAGCAATTCGCGGTCGTTATCCCCTGAACAGCCCTGCCCGACTGCTAGCATCTGCCCCGTGCCTGCCGGGAAGGCCTCAAACTACTCGTCCAACTCGTGGTGGTGATGTCTCATGACTGCTGAAGCTCCGCCGTTGCCGCCGTCGAAGCCCGAGTCGCGCGGAAGGCAAATCGCGATCGCCTTCGGGATTCTCGTGGCCCTGGTGAGCGTCTACGTCCTATCCCTGATTGCGGTGCACCTATTGGCCAAATCAGCGCCGCCGCTGCCTGCAGTGGATTTCACCAAGGCCGAGGCCGAGGACAGCGTCGTGCAGGTGAACCTGAGCGAGCTGAAAACCGTGGCGAATCGTCTGACGGTGAATGTGCTTGTCTACCCGAAAGATTCGCTGTACGACAAGAACTTCGGTGTGCTGACCACCGACGCGGCCGTGAGGCTGTATCCCGACAACGACCTAGGTGACCTGCAGTACCCGGTCGGAAAAGCGCCGGGGCAAGTCACCACCACCATCGAGGCGCACGGCGATCCCGGTAACTGGCCATTTGACTCGTACAAAACTGAGGTCATCGCGGCCGATGTGTTCACCGGGACCGGCCAGAACCGCGAAAAAGCCCCCGCCCGTGTGGAAGTGACCGGAAAGCTGGACGGCTGGGACGCCAGCGTCACCCGCGTTCACGACCCCGACGACGCCGACCCCAATGTCCTGGACAATGTGATCATCACGCTGCACCGGGCCAAGGGACCGCTGATATTCGATGTCGGTGTGTGCCTGGTGCTGATCACGCTGCCGATTCTCGCGCTCTGGGTGGCCATCCCGATGGCTTTGGGAAGAACCTCGTTCATACCGCCGTTCATCACCTGGTACGGCGCGATGCTGTTCGCCATCGTCCCGCTGCGCAATATCCTGCCGGGCAGCCCACCGTACGGTTCCTGGATCGACCAAGCGGTCGTGCTATGGGTGTTGATAGGCCTGGTCGCCGCGATGTCGATATTCGTCTTCGCCTGGTGGCGGCATCGAGATCGAAAGACCCGGAATAAGACCTGATATTCGAAAAGCCTTAGCCCGCATTCCCTATCGGCGCAGAGGTGATGGCGTCGACCGCGCTGAACACTCGTGATTGGAAGTCGGACGGCAGTGGGATGTAGCCGTTCTTGTCGAGATCGACCTGGCCCGGGCCGACGGCCGCCTGCAGGAACGCCTTGACCGCCTGGCCCACGTCTGCGTTGCGGTATTTCGAGCAGACGATTTGGTAGGTGACCATCACGATCGGGTAGACATCGGGCTGGGTCGGGTTGTAGAAGGACGTGGTATCCAGCACGAGGTCGTTACCTTTGCCGATGATCTTGACATTGGTGATGGTCTTGCCGACGGTGTCGGCGCCGATGCGCACCGGGCGCAACGATTTCCGGCTCGCCGGGGTTTTGATCTGGGCGGCGAACAGTCCTTCCTGCACGGCGAACGACAATTCGTTGTAGGAGATCGCGCCCTCGGTGTTCTTCACCTCAGCCGAGGTGCCGATGTTGCCGTGGGCGCCGGTGCCGACGCCACCGTTGAATATCTTGCCGGTGCCCTTATCCCAAGCCCCACCCGCCGCAGCCTGCAGGTAGGCCTGGAAGTGTGCGGTGGTGCCGGAGGGGTCGGCGCGGTAGACGACGTGAATGTTCTCTGGCGGCATCGAGGCATTGAGCGCGGTGATGGCCGGATCATCCCAGCGCGTGATGTTGCCGTTGAAAATCCGGGCCAGCGTTTGCGCGTCGAGCACCAGTGAGTCAATGGCGTTGAGGTTGTAGGTGATACCGATCGGACCGAACATCACGGGCAGGTTCCAGGCATCGGCGCCGCCGCAGCGCTGTTTGGCGGCCGCGTATTGGTCGCCGGTGAGAGGTAGGTCGGACCCGGCGAAATCGGTCCTCCCCGCCAGGAAGTCGGTGACCCCCGTGCCCGAACCGTTTGCGGTGTAGGAGAGCGTTTGTCCCTTGCAGGCCTTCGAGTACGCGTCGATGAATTGCTTCATCGCATTTGCCTGCGCGGTCGACCCGCTGGCGGTGATGTCTTGTTTTCCACCGCAATCGACCCTGGATCCGTTGGCGTACGCCAGGGGCGTGTGGGGCTTGCGCCGCATCCCGAGACCACCAGTGCGGCAGCGGCCAGCAAGCTGAGGGCGGCGGCAGGTCGGTTGCGCTTCATGTTGGTTGTCTCCTCGGGAACGACAGCTGGTGAGACGGCCTTGGACGGCAGCCGGAGTCTAGCGATGCGGCGTTGCTCATCGCGCCGGTGAACTGGGGTAACCGCGTCAACTGGATCAGGGGGTGGCAGGTGTGCACTTGGTCTCCGGCAGCATAGATGTCGGCAGGCTGTCACGCATCGCCTGGACGACCGGGACGGCGCCCGGCGTCGGGGCGCATGTCCCCCGATTTCGACACACGTCGACATTTACAGTTATCGAAGCGGCGCGCAAACAAACATCGGATGAATTGAAAGAATGGACTGCGGACCGTGGGGGGTGGCACGCGTACGACAGTTTGCGAAAGTGGCATGTCCGCACGCGATCGGCTGGAATTGACTAGCATTTGACCCCATGTGGTCTTCGGTTAGCTGGAATGCCCCAGCGAATGTGCGTCCGCTGCCAATTGCCCACCAGGAGGTTGACCGATGACGGCCCAGGCCCCGCCAACACACGCGGCCCCGCCGCCGCCCAAGCCGAAAGGCCGCTTGCTCCTCGGTCTGGGAATTCTCGTCGCTTTCATTGTGGTCTACGGCTTGTCGTTGTTCGGCTTTCATCTCCTGGGCCAATCGGCAGCGCCCCTTAAGGCCCCGGATCTCAACGCGGCCGACGACACCGTTGTTCTGGTGCGCCTCGAGGAGCTCAAGACCGTCGCCAATCGTCTTGCGGTGAAGGTGCTCGTGTACCCGAAGGAAGAGATGTGGGACTCGCGCCTGGACGTCTTGAAACAGGACACCGCGGTACGCATGGATCCGCCGAACGACGTGGGGGACTTGGTCTATCCGGCGGGCAAGTCGCCCGCACAGGTGGCCACCACGGTCGACGCCCACGGTGACCCCGAGATCTGGCCCTTCGACTCCTACCGGACCGACACCCTCTCGGCCGACGTGCTCGTCGGGTCCGGCGACGACCGCAAATACAGACCCGCCCGTGTCGAGGTGGCCGGAAAATTGGAAGGCTGGGACGTCAGCGTTCAACGGGTCGGCGAAGGCGGTCAAGAAGCGGGCGGCGGCGACAGCGTGATCATCACCCTGCACAGGTCCAAGGCCCCGCTGATCTTCGATCTGGGGATCTGCCTGGTCCTTTTCGCCCTGGCCGCGCTGGCATTGGCGGTCGTCATTCCGATGGTGACCGGTAAGCGGAACTTGGTGCCTCCGTTCGGCGGGTGGTTCGCCGCGCTGCTGTTCGCGGTCATCCCGATCCGCAACTTCCTTCCGGGGGCCCCACCGCCGGGCGCCTGGATCGACCAAGCACTGGTGATCTGGGTGCTGATCGCACTCGTCGGGGCGATGGTGATCTACATGCGCACGTGGTACAAGAAGTCGGATTAGTGCGCTGGGCATAGCGCAGGTTGTGCGCGGCCTACCCTGAAGTGGTGCTCACCGAGCTGGTCGACCTGCCCGGCGGCACCTTCCGAATGGGGTCGACGAGCTTCTACCCCGAAGAGGCGCCGATCCACACCGTGTCCGTGAGCTCGTTCGCGGTGGAGCGACACCCGGTGACCAACGCGCAATTTGCCGAATTCGTCGCTGCCACAAGCTATGTCACGATCGCCGAGCAACCGATCAACCCGGCGCTGTACCCAGGGGCCGATCCGAATGAGCTACCCGCGGGCGCGATGGTTTTCCGTCCGACGCCGGGCCCCGTCGACCTGCGTGACTGGCGGCAGTGGTGGGACTGGGTGCCGGGCGCGACGTGGCGTCATCCATTCGGACCCGACAGCGATGCCGCGGACCGGGCCGATCATCCGGTCGTGCAGGTGGCGTATCCGGATGCCGCCGCCTATGCACGGTGGGCCGGGCGGCGGCTGCCGACGGAGGCCGAGTGGGAGTACGCCGCCCGCGGCGGCAGCACGTCAGCCTATTCCTGGGGCGACGAGCCGAGTCCCGACGGGCAACTCATGGCCAACACCTGGCAGGGCAGGTTCCCGTACCGCAACGACGGTGCGCTCGGCTGGCCCGGAACGTCGCCGGTGGGAACGTTTCCGGCCAACGGGTTCGGGCTGCGCGACATGATCGGCAACGTCTGGGAGTGGACCGCCACCGAGTTTTCCGCACACCATCGGATCGATGAGCCGCCGAAAACCTGTTGCACACCGTCGGGACCCGCCGACACGGCCGTCAGCCAGACGTTGAAGGGCGGTTCGCATCTGTGCGCGCCGGAATACTGCCACCGCTACCGTCCGGCGGCCCGGTCACCGCAATCGCAGGACACCGCGACCACCCATATCGGGTTTCGCTGCGTGGCCGACCGCGGGTCCGCCGCCGCACGTTAACGCCGGCTTGCGGGCAGGTGACAAAAGCACCCGGGACATGGGATTTCGCTGCGCGGTCGGCACGGATGTTCGCTACCATCTGCCCGTGTTTTCCCTGAGAGCTACCTCTCGTCGGCGAGTTGCTGGCCGGGACCAATGAGCACCGAAACTCCGCCGACACCGACTCCGGCGCCACCACAGCCGGACAAGCCGGAGGAATCCGGCGCCCGGGGCAGCTCCGGCTTTTTCAGTAGGCACCGGCCGCGCATCTCACTCGGCGTGTTCATCCTGGCGGTTGTTGTCGGCACCTACGCCTTCTCGCTGTTCGGCGTGCACTATCTGCAGCGATCGGCGGGGCCACTCCCGCCGCTGGACCTGAGCCAGGGTGGCGGCAACGACACCATCGTGCAGTTGCGACTCGACGATCTGAAAACCACCGCGGACCGCCTCAAAGTGGACGTGCTCGTCTATCCTCCGGATTCGTTGTACGACAAGAGATTCGACGTGCTGAACACCGACGTCGCCGTGCGCCTGTATCCGACCAGCGACCTCGGAGATCTGCAATTCCCGGCAGGAAAAGCGCCTGCTCAACTCGAAACCACCATCGAGGCCCACGGCGATCCCGCTAACTGGCCGTTCGACACGTACAGAACCGAGAAAATCTCAGCCGACACTTTGATCGGTGCCGGCGATAGCCGCAAAAAAATACCCGCCCGCGTCGAAGTGACCGGGGGGCTGGATGGCTGGGACGTTGGCGTCAATCGCGTCGACGAAACCAGCGGGGTGAACTCGTGCGGTCTCGACGACGCGCAGTTGGTCATCACGATCAAGCGGGCCAAGGAGCCGCTGGTCTTCGACATGTTCATCTGCGTCGTGCTGATCACCCTGCCGACCCTGGCGCTGTTGGTGGCCATTCCGATGGCGATGGGCAAGAGAAAGTTCGTCCCGCCGTTCGGAACGTGGTACGCCGCGATGCTGTTCGCGATCGTCCCGCTGCGCAACATCCTGCCCGGTTCACCACCGCCGGGCTCCTGGATCGACCAGGCCATCGTGCAGTGGGTGCTGATCGCCTTGGTGGTGGCGATGAGCCTGTACATCTTCTCCTGGGTCCGGTTCTCCTGGGTCCGGTTCTCCTGGGTCCGGCAAGGGGACTGACGTTTGGGCAGTCGATATCGCCGCAGATCAAAGCATGTATTGGCGCTATGTTGTGAGCTGCCGGCAAACACACGCGTTGTCAGATTTGGCTTGCTGTCGGTTCACCGCGAGCCGGCCGGGATGTGCGCCGTCCGAAATTTGGCGCTGAGCAGGTCTTCACCTAAACTCTAGGGGTTGCCTTGGGCAGACCTCGGCCGGTGCGCGCAAGCGTTCAGGCCCTGCGTGCCCTTCGGGAACAAAGACCGCGCACGTCAGGTTTGTGGTGGGCCTTGCTTTTTGGAGGCTCGCCGAGGCGTTCTCCTGCCGTGCACACGTGAACTCAGTCAGGAGATCGAGTGATTCAGCAGGAGTCGCGGCTGAAGGTCGCCGACAACACCGGCGCCAAGGAGATCTTGTGCATCCGGGTGCTCGGTGGTTCGGGGCGACGCTACGCCGGGATCGGTGACGTCATCGTCGCCACGGTGAAGGACGCCATCCCGGGCGGCAACGTCAAGCGAGGCGATGTCGTCAAGGCCGTCGTGGTGCGCACCGTCAAGGAGCGCCGACGTCCCGACGGCAGCTACATCAAGTTCGACGAGAACGCCGCGGTAATCATCAAGCCCGACAACGACCCGCGCGGAACCCGCATCTTCGGGCCGGTCGGGCGTGAACTGCGCGAGAAGCGATTCATGAAGATCATCTCGCTGGCTCCGGAGGTTTTGTAAATGAAGGTCCATAAGGGCGACACCGTCCTGGTCATCGCGGGGAAGGACAAGGGCGCCAAAGGCAAAGTGCTGCAGGCTTACCCGGACCGGAACCGGGTGCTGGTCGAGGGCGTCAACCGGATCAAGAAGCACACTGCGATTTCGACCAACCAGCGCGGAGCTCGGTCGGGCGGAATTGTCACCCAGGAAGCGCCGATCCACATCTCCAACGTGATGGTGGTCGACTCGGACGGTACGCCGACCCGCATCGGGTGTCGGGTCGACGAGGAGACCGGGAAGCGCGTCCGTATCTCGAAGCGCAACGGCAAGGACATCTGATGACCACTGCAGAGAAGGTGCAGCCGCGCCTGAAAGAGCGCTACCGCAACGAGATTCGCGATGCGTTGCACAAGCAATTCGGCTACGGCAACGTCATGCAGATCCCGACCGTGACCAAGGTCGTGGTCAACATGGGCGTCGGCGACGCGGCCCGGGATGCCAAGTTGATCAACGGAGCGGTCAACGATTTGGGGCTGATCACGGGGCAGCGGCCGGAAATCCGCAAGGCTCGCAAGTCCATCGCGCAGTTCAAGCTGCGCGAGGGCATGCCGATCGGCGCCCGGGTGACGTTGCGGGGCGACCGGATGTGGGAGTTCCTGGACCGGCTCACCTCGATCGCACTGCCACGTATTCGCGACTTCCGCGGGCTTTCGCCCAAGCAGTTCGACGGTGTCGGCAACTACACCTTCGGGCTGGCCGAGCAGTCGGTGTTCCACGAGATCGACGTGGACAAGATCGACCGGGTCCGTGGCATGGACATCAACGTCGTCACCTCGGCGACAACTGACGACGAAGGACGAGCGCTGTTGCGGGCCCTCGGCTTTCCGTTCAAGGAGAACTGAGCAGATGGCTAAGAAGGCACTGGTTAACAAGGCCAACCGCAAACCCAAGTTCGCGGTGCGCGGCTATACCCGCTGCAACAGGTGCGGCCGTCCGCGCGCGGTGTTCCGCAAGTTCGGCCTGTGCAGAATCTGCCTGCGCGAGATGGCGCATGCGGGCGAGTTGCCCGGCGTGCAGAAGAGCAGCTGGTAACAGGCAGCCACGACATGATCCCTACCACGAAAAGGTGCGCGGCAGGCCCTGACCGGGGAACCACCGCGAGGAAGGTAACAGACCTGTCATGACAATGACGGACCCGATCGCAGACTTCTTGACGCGTCTGCGCAACGCCAATTCGGCGTATCACGACGAGGTGACTTTGCCCCATTCGAAGATCAAGGCGAACATCGCCCAGATCCTCAAGAGCGAGGGTTACATCACCGACTTCCGGACCGAAGATGCTCGGGTCGGCAAGGCGCTGGTGGTGCAGCTCAAGTACGGGCCCAGCCGGGAGCGCAGCATCGCGGGCCTGAAGCGGGTTTCCAAGCCCGGTTTGCGGGTGTACGCGAAATCCACCGGCCTGCCGCGGGTGCTCGGCGGCCTGGGGGTGGCGATCATCTCGACCTCCTCGGGCCTGCTCACCGACCGTCAAGCCGCCAGACAGGGCGTGGGCGGCGAAGTCCTCGCGTTCGTGTGGTGAGGGGGTAGCTATGTCGCGCATTGGTAAGAAGCCAATTCCGGTTCCTACGGGAGTCGACGTAACGATCGACGGCCAAAACGTCTCGGTGAAGGGTCCCAAGGGCACCCTCGATCTGATCGTGGCCGAGCCCATCACGGTGGTGCGCAACGAAGACGGTGAGATCGTGGTCGACCGTCCGGACGACGAGCGGCAGAACCGTTCGCTGCACGGGCTGTCGCGCACGCTGGTGTCCAACTTGGTCACCGGTGTCACGCAGGGCTACACCACCAACCTGGAGATCTTCGGCGTCGGCTACCGGGTGCAGCTCAAAGGCTCCAATCTCGAGTTCGCGCTCGGATACAGCCACCCCGTGGTGGTCGAGGCTCCGGACGGCATCACCTTCGCCGTCCAGTCACCGACGAAGTTCACGGTCACCGGGATCGACAAGCAAAAAGTCGGCCAGATTTCGGCGAACATCCGCCGTCTGCGTCGCCCCGACCCGTACAAGGGCAAAGGCGTGCGCTACGAAGGCGAGCAGGTCCGCCGCAAGGTCGGAAAGACAGGTAAGTAGTCATGGCGCAAAAACAAGCTACCGGCGAGCGGAAGCCGGTGGGGCAGAGCGTATCCGCAACTCGTCGGGTCTCTCGGCTGCGTAGGCACGCCCGGCTGCGCAAGAAGCTCTCGGGCACTCAGCTGCGCCCGAGGCTGGTGGTGAACCGGTCCGCGCGGCACATTCACGTGCAACTGGTCAACGACGAGAACGGCACCACGGTGGCTGCCGCCTCGTCCATCGAGGCCGATGTGCGCGGCCTGGACGGGGACAAGAAAACCCGCAGCGTGCGCGTCGGTCAATTGATCGCCGAGCGCGCCAAGGCCGCCGGCGTCGACAGCGTGGTGTTCGACCGCGGCGGATACAGCTACGGCGGACGGATCGCGGCGCTGGCCGACGCCGCCCGCGAGAACGGATTGAGTTTCTGATGACAACTGGAAGGACCGCATAATGGCGGAGCAGTCCGCTGGGGGGCAAAGCGCCCCGAACAGCCGTGACGGCCGCGATTCTCGCGACTCCCGTGACGGCCGGGGTCGGCGCGACGGCGGCCGTGGCCGTGACCGCGACGGCGAGAAGAGCAATTACCTGGAACGGGTCGTCGCGATCAACCGTGTTTCCAAGGTGGTCAAGGGTGGTCGGCGATTCAGCTTCACCGCCTTGGTCATTGTGGGTGACGGCGCCGGCATGGTCGGTGTCGGCTACGGCAAGGCCAAGGAAGTTCCGGCCGCGATCGCCAAGGGCGTCGAGGAGGCACGCAAGGGCTTCTTCCGCGTCCCGTTGATCGGCGGCACTATCACTCACCCGGTTCAGGGTGAGAAAGCCGCCGGTGTGGTGCTGTTGCGCCCCGCCAGCCCGGGTACCGGTGTGATCGCCGGTGGCGCGGTGCGCGCGGTGCTGGAATGCGCTGGGGTCCACGACATCCTGGCCAAATCGTTGGGTAGCGACAACGCGATCAACGTGGTGCACGCCACGGTCGCCGCACTCAGGCTGCTGCAGCGTCCCGAGGAGGTGGCCGCCCGGCGCGGACTGCCGATCGAGGACGTCGCTCCGCCCGCGATGCTGAAGGCGCGGCGGGAAAGTGACGCGCTGGCCGCCAGTGCCGCGCGAGAGCGAACGGCACAGTAATGAGCCAGCTGAAGATCACCCAGGTGCGCGGAACGATTGGGGCACGCTGGAAGCAGCGTGAGAGCCTGCGCACCCTGGGCTTGCGACGGATTCGCCATTCGGTGGTCCGCGACGACAACCCCCAGACTCGCGGGCTGATCGCGGTGGTGAGCCACCTTGTCACGGTCGAGCCGGCCGAAACCGGAGGGAAGACCCAGTGACGATCAAATTGCATGACCTGAAGCCCGCGCCCGGGTCGAAGAAGGCTCGCACCCGAGTCGGTCGGGGTGATGGCTCCAAGGGCAAGACCGCCGGCCGTGGTACCAAGGGCACCAAGGCGCGCAAGAACGTGCCGGCGACCTTTGAGGGTGGTCAGATGCCGATCCACATGCGGCTGCCCAAGCTCAAGGGCTTCAAGAACCGGTTCCGTACCGAATACGAGATCGTCAACGTCGGTGACATCAGCCGGCTGTTCCCGCAGGGCGGTGCCATCGGTGTCGATGAGCTGGTCGCCAAGGGCGCGGTCCGTAAGAACTCGTTGGTGAAGGTCCTCGGCGACGGCGAGTTGACCGTCAAGGTCGAGGTGTCCGCGCACAAGTTCAGCGGCAGCGCCCGCGAGAAGATCAGCGCCGCGGGCGGCTCGGTCGCCGAGGTCTCCTAGCTCCTAGCCTTCCGGTTCGGCCCCCGCGTCCATCAGTGCGGTCGCGGTACTGAGGGCGGCTTCTAGTGGTGCGCTTCGGTTTTCGCTGTCTTCGGGCATACCCCGCGAGATCAGGACCGATCCCACCATCAAGGCGACGATGTTCCATGCGCGTCGACGCCGGTCGGTGTGTTCTCCGTCGAGCAATTCGGTGATCCGATCGATCAGTTCGATCATCTTGCGCTGGTAGGCATCTTTGACGGACGGTTCGGCGCGGGATGCGTCGGCGCTCAGCGCCGGCATCACGCACCCCCCCGCAACGTCGAGGCTGTGATCGGTGTTTATGTATTCGCGGAGAAACGCGATCATGTGCGCCCGCCCCTCGGCGTGGGTCATCGCGCCGGTCACCGACACGAACGGTTCACCCAGCCCCGCCTCGATGACGGCCTCGAGCATCGCCGTCTTGTTCGGGAAGCTCGAATAGAACGCGCCAGACGTGACGCCAGCGGCAGCGGCCAATCCGTCCACCCCGACGCCGTTGAACCCGCTCGTCTTGAGCGAGCGGGTTCCGGCGCGCACCAGCGCGTCGCGCGCGCGTGCCTTCTGGTCTGCTGGGTATCTCACGAGTCTTCCCTTCGGCTTGACGCGCCTACCATCATAGGATAACGTCCGTTACGATAACGATCGTTATTCAATAAACCTCGGCGAAAGGCATCCCGATGGCCAGCACGCAGGCGAAAGAGTTCGCCGAATTCTTCGGCGCTCTGAGCGCGCGGTCCGCCAACCCCAATTTCGACCTGGAAACAATCCGGGACATCCTCGAGACCATGCACGTCGCCACCACAGAACCGGAAGGCGTCAGCTACGCCGAGGTGGACGCCGGCGGAGTACAGGCGCTCTGGTGTATTCCCGCCGACAGCGACCCGGACCGTGTCCTGCTGCACAACCACCTGGGCGGCACCGTCGTCGCGTCGATGCACTCCGACCGCAAAGCCGCGGCGCACATCGCGAAGGCGGCGGGCGCGCGATCCCTCGTGCTCAACTTCCGGCGCTCGCCGGAACACAAATTCCCCGCCCAGATCGAGGATGTGCGCAACGCCTACAACTGGCTGCTGCAGCAGGGTTACCGACCCGAAAACATTGCCAGCGTTGGGCATTCGGTCGGCGGCAATTTCGCGGTGGGCCTGGCGATCGCCCTGCGGGATGAAGGAGCAGCGCTGCCGGGTGCGATCGTGTCGATTTCCCCGTGGGTCGACCTGACACTGACGAACGAGACCTATACCAGCAACGCGGATCGAGACAGGCTGCTGTCGCTTCCGCTAGCGCAGTTCTTTCGGTCATCCTGGCTGGACGGAACCGGTGTGAGCCCCGAAGACCCGCGGGTGAGCCTGCTTTTCGCCGACCTGTCCGGGCTGCCGCCGATCGCGGTGTCATGGGGCAGCGACGAGGTGCTCGCCGGCGAGGATGCGGAGTTCGCCCGCCGCCTCGAAGCGGCCGGCAACGAGGTGCTGGTGCGCGCAGTCGATGAGGGTCAGCACTCTTACATCATCGGCGCCGGCTGGGTGCCCGAGGTTGATGAAGCGATCGCCGAGATTGGACGCTGGCTCAAGTCAAAACTCGGGCGCTGATCAGCCCAGCTGCGGAAGCACTTCTGCGGCAAGGCGTTCCATCTGCTCGCGATTTTCCGGTACGTCGAGACCGAGGGGATTGAGCAGGATCGTCTCGGCGCCTGCATCGATCACTTCACGTAGCCCACGCGCCACGTCATCGGGTGTGCCCGACACCGGAAAGGTGTCAACCCCGGGCATGTCTCCGTAGAGGCGGTGCAGCCCGTCGAGCACCCGTTCACGGGCGCGGGCCGCATCGTCGTCGACCATCAGGTAGACCCGTTTCCCGATCGGAAAATTCGCCGAGTCCTTCTGCTGTTCGTCGAGCTCGCGGCGGACGATCGGGACGACTCCGGCGAAGGCTCCGGTGCTCGACGCGCCGGCGCCCATGAACGCGTCGCCGTGGCGAACGGCCCGGGCCAAGGCCTTGGGGGCCATACCGCCGAACCAGATCGGCGGGTGCGGCCGCTGCACCGGCTTGGGCTGAAACGGCAGGTTGTCGACGTCGCGGAACCGGCCGTGGAAGTTCACCGTGGGATCGTCGGACCAGGCCGCCTTCATCAGGGTGAGGCCCTCGGTGAAATACGAGATGAAGGTGGCCTTGTCGACGCCGAAGGCGGCGAGCGTGGGGCCGCCACGGCCAGGTGCGACACCGATGTCCAGCCGGCCGTGGCTGATCCGGTCGAGCGTCGTCACGGCCGAGGCCAGCTGAAGCGGCTCGTGTTGCGACGTCACCAGCACCGCCACCCCCAGCCGCAATCGTTCCGTGTACGCCGCGCAGTAGGACAGCAGCTCCAACGGCGCCAGCAGTGGTCCCCGGCCGATGGTCTGCTCGAGTGTCCAGAGCCCCTCGAACCCGAGTTCTTCGGCGCGCACCACGTATGAGCGCAGCCCGACCGTGTCGAAGTCGTGGTAGTCGAATTGCGGGATTGCTATCGAAAATCTCACGAACTCACCCTACGGCCGCCAATCGGTACGCTGCAGAGCATGTTCGCGTTTCTGCCTTCTCTGCCTGGTGTCGACGACGTGCGTGCGCTGGCCGACCGTGTCGATACCGTTCGCCACCACGGCGTACCCAACGGCTGCGTGCTCGAATTGAGCCTGCGTTCGGTGCCGCCCGAGACGTCGGGCTTTGACCCACTGGCGCTGGTCACCGGGGCGGAGCGACCGATGTCGCTGCGCGAGGCGGTGACCGCGGTCCACCGTGCCGCCGAGGATCCCAGGGTCGCCGGGCTGATTGCCCGCGTGCAGCTCGCGGCGTCGCCACCGGCGGCGGTTCAGGAGCTGAGGGAGGCGATCGCGGCGTTCAGCGCCGTCAAGCCGTCACTGGCCTGGGCCGAGACCTACCCGGGCACGATGTCCTACTACCTGGCTTCGGCATTCACCGAGGTCTGGATGCAGCCGTCGGGCAGCGTCGGACTGATCGGCTTCGCGAGCAACGCGACCTTCCTGCGTGCCGCGCTGGACAAGGCGGGGATCGACGCCGAGTTTGTCGCCAGAGGTGAATACAAGTCGGCGGCAAACGTTTTCACCGAGGACGGCTTCACCGATGCTCATCGCGAAGCGGTGACCCAGATGCTGAAAAGCCTGCAAGACCAGGTGTGGCATGCGATCGCCGAATCTCGCAACATCGATTCCGGTTCGCTCGATGCGCTTGCTGACCGGGCCCCACTGCTGCGCGACGACGCCGTGGCCTCCGGCCTGGTCGACCGGATCGGCTTCCGTGACCATGCCCACACCAGGATCGCGGAAATGATTGGTGTGGAAGGTGTTTCAGCGGACGGAGACAGCTCCGAGACGGACCCGGAAAAGCTGGCGCCACGGCTCAATCTGACGCGCTACGCCGCCGCGACCCGGTCGAGGTTGGTGCCGTCGGCGCCGCCGATTCCCGGCCGCCGGTCCAAGCCCACGTTCGCCGTGATCACCCTGCAGGGTCCGATAGTCAACGGGCGCGGTGGACCGCAGCTCCTGCCGTTCGGCAACTCGAGCGTCGGCGGTGACACGATCGCGGCTTCGCTGCGGGAGGCCGCGGGCGACGATTCGGTGTCGGCGATCGTGCTGCGGATCGACAGTCCCGGAGGATCGGTCACCGCCTCAGAGACCATCTGGCGTGAGGTGGCCCGGGCCCGCGAACGCGGCAAACCGGTGGTGGCGTCGATGGGCTCGGTGGCCGCCTCCGGCGGTTACTACGCCGCGATGGCCGCCGATGTGATAGTGGCCAATCCCGCGACGATCACCGGCTCGATCGGTGTGATCACCGGGAAGCTGGTGTTCCGGGGTCTCAAGGAGCGTCTCGGAGTCGTGTCAGATGCGGTGCGTACCAACGCCAATGCCGACGCCTGGTCGACCGACGTGCCGTTCACGGCACAGCAGCGCGCCGATCGGGAGGCCGAGGCGGACTTGATCTATGCCGACTTCGTGCGGCGCGTCGCCGAAGGCCGCAACCTGAGTACCGAGGACGTCGACGCCGTCGCCAAGGGACGGGTGTGGACCGGAACCGACGCCCTCGAACGTGGCCTGGTCGACGAGCTCGGCGGGCTGCGCACCGCGGTGCGCCGAGCCAAAATCCTGGCCGGGCTGGACGAGGATGCCGAAGTCCGGGTCGCCAGCTACCCGGGATCCTCGTTGCTTCAGATGGTGCGACCCCGGGCGTCCTCGCAACCGGCCGCCGCGTCGCTGCCGGACGCGCTGGGCGCACTGCTCGGCCGCTCGGTTGCCGCGATCGTGCAAAACCTCGAACAGGCGGTCAGCGGCGCTAGCGTGCTGTGGCTGGGGGAGTCGCGCTTCTAACTCGATGGTGGCGACCCGCTGCGCCCGGCTACGCCGCGCTTGCGATCGCCACTAACTCGATGGTGGCGACCCGCTGCGCCCGGCTACGCCGCGCTTGCGATCGCCACTAACTCGATGGTGGCGACCCGCTGCGCCCGGCTACGCCGCGCTTGCGATCGCCACTAACCGGCCAGCCGGCCGCTGATGAAGATGATCTCCCCGAGCGGGTCGTCGTTTTCCGACGCGAGGACTTCCAGGTTGTGATGCTGGAAAAGCTCCGTTCGCGTCACACCTTCGACGTTCCAGCCGTTGGCACCCAGATAGTCGACCACGTGGTTGCGCTGTCCGGCGTAGACCAGCGACGCCATGTCGATGTCCACGCCGTGGTCGCGGAAGGAGCCGGACATCTCCCGCACCCGGTCGGCGTCGAAATCGACTATGCCCGGCACGAATTCGGTGGCGATTGTGCTGTCCGGCGCGGACAGTGCGGTGATGTTGTCGAACAACCGGTCCTGAGCCTCCGGCGGCAGGTAGATCAGCAGACCTTCGGCCAACCACGCGGTCGGCACTGTCGTGTCAAAGCCGGCAGCTCGTAGCGCCGCCGGCCAGTCCGCACGCAGGTCGATCGGAATGGTACGCCGGATGGCGGTGGGCTGGGCCTCGATACCGGCCAAAGTGGTTGTCTTGAACTCTATTACCTGTGGCTGGTCGATTTCGTACACCACCGTCGAGTCGGGCCACGGCAACCGGTAGGCGCGCGAGTCCAATCCGGACGCGAGGATCACCGCTTGATGCACACCGCCGGCGGTGGCGTCGAGGAAGTAGTCGTCGAAGTACTTCGTGCGCACCGCCATTCCGTCGATCATCGCCCGAATGCGGACTGGCGTGGCGTTCTCGATGGCCGAGATATCGAGTTCACCGTCCATCATCTTGGTGAAGAAATCCACCCCCACCGCGCGCACCAGGGGTTCGGCGAACGGATCGTTGATCAAACCGCGGAGATCCTTGGTCGCCATGGCGCGCCCGGCCGCGACCATGGTTGCGGTCGTGCCCACGCTGGACGCCAGATCCCAGTTATCGTCATGAGCGCGAGGCATGAGACGACCTTAGTCAAACCCCTACTTCAGCGTTGCGGCGACATAGCTGATGTCGCCGAAGACGGCCGTCTCCTCGTTCTCGGGGAACTCGAACCCGTTGCGCGCGTACAACTCCTTGGCGGAGTGCGCGGTTACCCCCCAGTTGTGGTTGCTCAGGTAGTCGACGACGATGTTGCGCTCACCCCGGTAGAACAGGTCGGCCGCGTTGAGGCCGAAGCCGAAACTCTGCCACCGCTCGCTGATGCGCTGCAAGCGCTCGTCGGAGAATGCGTTGGGGTCGGCGACGTGCTCGGTGGCCAGCCGGCTGCCCGGTGCGCTGAGTGCGGTGATGTGGTCGAACAACCGGTCTTGTGCCTCGGGCGGCAGATAGGGCAGCAGCCCTTCCGCGCTCCACGCGGCGGGCGCGGTGACGTCAAAACCGGCCTCCCGCAACGCCGTAGGCCAGTCCTCCCGGAGATCGATGCTGATCGTGCGGCGGTCGGCGGTCGGGGCGGCGCCGATGCCGGCCAGCGTGTCGGTTTTGAATGCGATGACCTGCGGCTGGTCGATCTCGTAGACCACCGTGCCCGCGGGCCATTGCAATCGATAGGCCCTGGTGTCCAGGCCGGATGCCAGTATCACCGCCTGCTTGATGCCTGCCTTCGTCGCATCCAGGAAGAACTCGTCGAAAAACCTGGTCCGCACGGTCATTTGCTCGGTCCGTGCTTTGCGGTTCAGCAGCGCGTCGTCCTCGAGGTCGATCTCCCCGTCGATGATCCTGATGAACGGATCAAGCCCCACTGCCCGGACGAGCGGATCGGCCAGGGGATCGTCAAGTAGCGCATCGGGTCCCTGCGACGCCACGGCGCGGGCCGCGGCGACCATGGTGGCCGTCGCTCCCACGCTGCTGGCCAGGTCCCAGCTGTCGCCTTCGTTGCGTCCTGTCTCGGTGGTCATCGGTGTTAGCTCCTATTTCGCTTTCTTGTCCAGGGTTCCGCTGGTGTAGAGCATCTCGCCCATCCGCATGTCGTCGTCCTCGAGTGGGTCAAGTCCGTTGTCCGCGAACAATTCCCGAATGCTGCTGCTGTTAAGCCGCCATCCATGATCAGCCAGATAGGGAACAGCCTCGTTACGGTCGCCTAAGTAGACCAGACCTGCCATGTCGAGATCGAAACCGTGTGCACGCCAGCGTTCGGTGATGGCCTGCATGCGCTCCCTGAGCTTGTCCTCGTCGCCGGGCTCTGGGTTGGGTGCGCTCTCGGTTGCCAGCCGGCTGCCCGGCGCGCTGAGCGCGGTGACGGTGTCCAGCAGACGGTCTTGGGCCTCTGGGGGGAGGTAGCCGAGCAGACCCTCGGCACTCCATGCCGCCGGCTGGGCCGGGTCGAAGCCGGCGGTGCGCAGCGCGGCGGGCCAGTCGTCGCGCAAATCGACGGCCACCACGCGACGATCGGCGGTCGGCGCGGCACCCAGGTCGGACAGGGCCCGGGTCTTGAATTCGATGACCTGCGGCTGGTCGACCTCGTAGACCACCGTGCCAGCGGGCCACGCCAACCGGTAGGCGCGGGAGTCGAGCCCCGAAGCCAGGATCACCACCTGCGTGATACCTGCCTTCGTCGCATCCAGAAAGAACTCGTCGAAGAATTTGGTGCGCACGGCCATGTTGTCGGCCATGCGTGACATTGCCCCGGCCGACCCTGTCGCGCCGTCGTGCACGTCGTTCAATTCGGCGGGGTCCAGGTCCCCACTGGCCAGGCGGGCGAGCAGGTCCACCCCGACGGCCTTGACCAGCGGTTCGGCGAACGGGTCGTTGATCAGTGGGGGCTCGGCCCGGTTGGCAATGGCGCGAGCGGCCGCGACCATCGTGGCCGTCACCCCGACGCTGGATGCCAGGTCCCAGGTGTCGCCGTCGAATCTGGTGGTGCTGGTGGAAGTCATAGCGTCCCCCTAATCGGATGTATTTAGCTTACCTTAGTTAATACTTAGCCAATATAACAAGCTTTCACCACTGTACGCTTCCCGCGAATCGGGGCAACCTGGACGGATGGCATACGCGGCGGCAGGAAAACGGGTGCTCATCACGGGTGCTTCCGCCGGCTTGGGAGCCGCCCTGGCCGCGCAGAACACGGTGGTGGGGTTGACCGCCCGTCGGCGGAATCGCCTCAGCGAGGTGCTTGCGGACTGTCGGCGATGTGGGTGGCGGACCTGGTCGCCGCCGGCCGGGTGGACCTGCGTCCGATGCTGACGCACACCTTCGGGCTCGAGCAGTGGCGCGACGCCTTCCTGGCGATCGCCAACCAGGGCGAAAGCGGTGCGGTCAAGGTCGCAATCGATCAGCGCTCGACGGGCCGGGTGGCGCGGTAGTACGTCAGCCTGCCCACGAAGCGCTGAACGTGCGTGTCGACCTCGGCGCAGTCGAAGCCCACGGAACGCAGCACCCGGGGAATGGCGTCGCCTAGATTGCCGGCCGCCAGTGGGCTGCGCAGGGTGAGCCGTGCCGACAGGCCGTCGTGCGCGGTCATGTTGCCGCCCATGTCGACGATGTGTAGCCGACCGCCGGGGCGTAGCACGCGAAAGACCTCCGTCGCCGCGGCCGCCTTGGCATCGCTGTCGAGGTGATGCAGCATCATCGACGACAAGACCCTGTCGAATTCGCCGTCGGTGTAGGGGAGCCGTTGCGCGTAGCCGCGCTCGAAGCGAATCCCGTTCAGCCGGGACGCCTTTCGCTGAGCCCGGCGCAGGGCCAGCGGGTCGGGATCGGACCCGACCATCTCGATCGAAGGATGGGCTCGCTTGGCCCGAATGGTGAGTTTGCCGGTGCCGCAGCCTATTTCCAGCACGCGATGGTTCGCTGCCAGTTCGGCCTGCGCGATCAGCCTGTCGTGCACCCGGTTGAAGCCCGACAGGCGGGTCAGCAGGTCGTAGCCGGGAAGGAATGCGTCGTGGCCGGCGGCGGGTATGTAGTCATGTGGAGGATGTTTGATCATGTAGTCCATACTGTGCCGCAGTAGCACTTTATAATTGGGAGATACTCGTCAAAACTAGGACTATCTTCAGATGACTCAGACTGCCCGGGTGATCAGCCATCGCGACGGTGTGCCCGTGTACCAGTACCGGACCGACCCGGACACCTCTCCGGTTTCGGTGCACCGGCACGGGCACGCCGGTCCGGGGAACCCGGGTGAACTGGGCCGTCACATCCACGATTTCCCGGCACTCTGGTACGTCCCGGCGGCGGGCCTCGTGTACGTCGCGGCAGCCGGCGAGGTGCTCGACCCGAGGCAGCTGGACTACCTGGCCGACGGGGTCGGCGTCTTCTTCGACCCCACCGCGCTCGGCGAGGACGCGCGGTCGCCGTGGCCGGCGTGGCGGGCCCACCCGCTGCTCTTCCCGTTCCTGCACGGGCACTCGGGCGGGGTGCTGCGGCTCGAGGTCCCCGCGGATCGGCGGCCGCTGTGGAACAACGCGGTCCGCTCGATTGAAACGGAACTGACCGCGGGGCAGGAGGGCCATCGGCAGGCGGTTTTGGCGTACCTGACGCTGTTGCTGATCGAGCTCGCACGGTTGGCCCGCGACGTGGTGGGCGACCTGCGGCGCAGCGGCGAACCGCTACTCGCCGAGGTGTTCGCGGTGATCGACGAGCGGCACGCCGAACAGCTTTCGCTGCGCGACGTGGCGCGCGAATTTGCCATGACGCCGGGACACCTGACCACCCTCGTACGCCGCCGCACCGGGCGCACCGTCGTCGAATGGATCATCGAGCGCCGGATGGCCGAGGCTCGAACCTTGTTGGAAGAAACCGACCTTCCCATCGCCGAGATCGCCCGGCGGGTAGGGGTAAGCGACCCGGGCTATTTCAGCCGGCTGTTCAGGCGGGTGCACGGCACCTCACCCCGGAACTGGCGTGGACGGCGTCCGCCGTAAATCTGTAAGACTAGCGAGCGTGGCGAGCAGCTGTCTGGTCGGAATCGATGTCGGAACCAGCGCGGTCAAGGCGATCCTGATCGATGCCGCAGGTAACCGGATCGCCGATTTCGTACGGCCAGTGGCGATGTCGCGGCCGTCGCCCGGTCACGCGGAGCAGAATCCCACCGATTGGACCGATGGTGTACTTGCTGCACTAGCGGAATTCGTGTCGCGGCATGACCTGTCCGGCCTCGCCGGGATCGGTATCAGCTCACAAGTGAACACACACGTATTCACCGGGCCGGACGGGACCGCGCTCGGACCCGCAATCACATGGCAGGACACCCGCTGCGCAGCCGACGGGGCCGCGCTGGCATCGCGAGTTAGTGCCGCGCAGCTGACGGCGTGGTTCGGCGCGCCGATCCCGATCGATGCGAGTCACGCGCTATCGCGGATGGCGTACATTGCGCGGGTACGCCCCGACATCTATGCGAAGACTCGACATGTTCTGCTGCCCAAGGACTATTGCGTGATGCAGCTGACCGGTGCGGTGGTCTCCGATGCGATCTCGGCGGTCCGCCTCGCCCGGAGGCGCGGCTACATCGACGAATTACTCGACCTGGTGCCGCGGTCGCGCGAGATGCTGCCGCCGCTGCAAAGCTTCCATCACGTTGCCGGGCGGGTGCGCGAGGGGATGCCTTGTGCCGGCACTCCCGTCGTCGTCGGGGCAATGGATGCGTGGGCCGGAATGTTCGGTTCCGGGGTCCTCGACGACGGCGACGCGATGTATCAGAGCGGAACCAGCGAGGTTCTGGGGATCATCTCCCCGGCGGTGAATCCGACACCCGGGGTGGTGGTGTTTCCCGCCTACGACGACATCGTGCTGCACGCCGCGCCGACGCAATCGGGTGGGGCTGCGCTGCAATGGCTTTCGGATGTATTGGGCAGAACGCCGGCACAGGTGTCGGTGCTGGCGGCCGAGAGTGAACCCGGAGAGGCGGTGCCTTTGTTCCTGCCGCACCTCGAGGGCGAACGCGCACCGATTTGGGACGCATCCTCACGTGGCGCGTTCGCGCGGATCGATTCTGCGGCGGGAGCCGCCGAAATGGCGCGCAGCGTCATGGAAGGCGTTGCCTTTTCGGCGCGGTGGGCGTTTCAAGAATTGCAGAAGTCGTCGGGTCATACCGTAGCGTTGGCGAACATCAGTGGCGGCGGTGCCCGCTCGGACACCTGGTGTCAGATCCGCGCCGATACGCTCGGCTTTGCGCTACAGCGTGTCGCGGTACCGCAACCCGCGGCGCTGGGCGCTGCACTCCTGGCCGCACTTGGCGCCGAGACGATGAGCAGCATGGGCGAGGCGGTGCGACAGCTCGTCAGGTACGACCGCATCTTCGAGCCCCGGGCGGCCCGTCGTGCCTACTACGACGAAAAGTTCGGGCATTTCCAGGCGCTGTACGACGCGCTGCGCCCCATCAATGCGCGATACCACTGAATCTCTTTGTGCCCCAGTCCTAGAGGGATTCGATATCCAACCATTCGTCGATCTCGAATCGGTCTCTGACGGCGCGGATCGACGCACCTCCGTGACCGGGATAGTGCGCGGGTATCACGGTGGCGTGGGCGTCTGAGGCCTCGGTGAATATTCTTCGGCGGGTGGCCGCGGCCGCGCCGGCGTCCATGTCGAAGGCGCACGGGTCAGCGGGGCGACACAGTTGCACCGGGCTGTGGGTGAGATCGCCGACGAAGACCGCAGGCTGACCGGCATCCAGCCAGAGCACCGAGGATCCCGGCGTGTGCCCGGCCGCGGGCCGTAGTCGCAGCGACTCGCTGATCTGGTTGTCGTCCGACCAGCAGCTGAGCTGTTCCGCCTCGGCGACCGGCAACACGCTGTCGGCGAACACCAGCTGGTCGCCGCGCTGCTGGGTCGCTTCCTCTTCGGTTCGCGGCGATTGCCTGGCTGCGGGCCCGTCCGGTGCGAAGTGCCGATAGTCGGCAGCCGGTGCGACATATCGGGCGTTGGGAAATGTCGGCACCCAGGTTCCGTTGTCCAGCAGGGTGTTCCACCCGACGTGGTCGGAGTGGATGTGAGTGTTCACTACCACGTCCACGGCGTTGCGGTCGACGCCCGCCGACTGCAGCGCAGCCAGGAACCCGGTGTTCAGGTGATCCAGGGCCGGCGTCTGCGGACGCTGGCGATCGTTGCCGACACCGGTGTCCACCACGACGGTCAGGCCGTCGACCTCAATGACCCAGCTCTGCACCGCGATTCGCCATTCATCGGTGTCGGGATTGAAGAAGTCCGGGACCAGCAGGTCGGCATCGTCCTGCCAGCCCGACGCCGGGGTATCGGCGAAAAACCTCGTACCTAATTCGAACTGGAATTCCACGACGCGCGTCACGCTCGCGCGACCCAACCGGACGCTTCCCATCACATGGGGTTAGCGCGCAGGTAGCCGTAAACGCCCGCGAAGTTGTGGCTCACCTCTTCGGGAATGGGTACCGGGCCACCGAGAGCCCGTGCACCCCAAACAATTTGGGCGGTGCGTTCAACCAGTGCGGTGATGTGCAGGACCTTGTCGGGGCGCGGCCCCACCGCGACCAGGCCGTGATTGGCGATCAGGGCGGCGCCGCGGCCTTCCAGCGCCTTGACCGCGTTGGTCCCGACATCGGGTGTGCCGGATGCGGCGTAGTCGGTGCACCGGACGTCGCCGCCGCAGTAGACCGCGAATTCGTCGATGCAGGCCGGAATCGGCTCGTGGGCGATGGCGAACATGGTCGCCCACACGGGATGGCTGTGGATGACGCTGCCGATTTCGTCGAACGCCTGATAGCAGGCCAGGTGCAGCTGCATTTCCGACGACGGGTGCCGGCCGTCCTTGGCGTGCTGCACCGCGCCTTCGGCGTCGATGAGAACCAGGTCGTCGAGCACCATGTCCGCGTAGTCGACCGACGACGGGGTGATCACGATGTTGCCGTCGGAGCGCCGGGCCGAAATGTTGCCGGCGGTTCCCTCGACGAGACCCCGGCGCAGCATGTCCTGAGCCGCTGCCAGCACCGCGGCCTCCGCGTCGTCAACGAACTTCATCAGGCCAGCACCTCCGGGTTGACGAGATGGGCGGGCGTGTTGCCGGATAGCAACGCTTCCAGATCGTCCGCGACCATCTGCGCCTGCCGTGCCTCAGTGTTCCACGTCGCCCCGCCGATGTGCGGGGTCAGCACGACGTTGGGCATGCCCACCAACGGATGATCCGTCGGCAGCCATTCGCCCACGAAGTGGTCCAGGCCCGCCGCGGCCACCTTGCCGTTGCGCAGCGCGTCGACGAGCGCGTCGGTGTCGTGCAGCTGGGCGCGGGCGGTGTTGAGGAAAACCACGCCGTCGCGCATGTCGGCGAACTGCTCGGCGCCGATCATCCCCGTGGTGTCGTCGGTGACTGGCGCGTGCAGCGAGATGACGTCGGCCTCGCCCAGCAGTTCGTCGAGACTGTGCTCGGCTTCGTCGCTGTACGGATCGTGCGCGATGACCCGCAGGCCCAGCCCGGTCAGCCGCCACCGCAAGGCCCGGCCGACGGCGCCCAGTCCCACCAGCCCCGCGGTGCGGCCTGCGATCTCCCAGCCCCGGAATCGCTGATAGGGAATGGTGCCGTCGCGAAACACGTTGCCGCTGCGGACATCCGAGTCGGCAGTCAACACGTGGCGGGTGGCAGCCAACAGCAGGGCCACCGCCATCTCGGCGACGGCGTCGGCATTGCGCGCCGGGGTGTTCAGCACCGGGATGCCCGCCGCGGTGGCTCCGGCGATGTCGACGTTGTTGGGGTCTCCACGGGTGGAGGCGATCGCGCGCAAACCCAGGTCGAACACCGGGCCGCGCACCGAGTCGCTCTCCACCACAATGACGTCGGCGCCGGCGGCGTCGATGCGTTGGGCCAACTGCTCGGGGCTGTAGATCCGCAACGGGGTCGCCTCGAGCTCGTTTATCCAAGGGTCATAGATCACATCGGCCAGCTGCCGGAGTTTGGCGAACCCCGGACCACGCAGCGGGGCGGTCACCAGGGCACGCGGTCTTGAGGTCACGAGTGCCAATGCTGGCGTACGGTGACGCCCGTGTCACGTAACGACGTCACGATCGGCATCGACATCGGCACCACCGCGGTCAAAGCGGTCGCCGCCGACAGCGACGGCCGCGTGACGGCGCGGGTACGCATCCCCCATCAATTGCGGGTGCCGACACCCAACCGGTTGGAACACGATGCCGACGAGGCGTGGCGGCGCGGCCCTTTGGCGGCCCTGCACCAGCTGGCTCCCGGGCCCGAGGTGCGCGCGGTGGCCGTTTCGGCGATGGTCCCCTCGCTGACCGCCGTCGACACCGCGGGCCGGCCCCGCACTCCGGGGCTGCTCTACGGCGACGAGCGCGGCCGGCCGTCGGGGACCTTGAAAGAACTGGCTCAGCCGCTTCCGGCGCTTCCGGCACTGGGCGAAGCCGCCGAGTTCCTGCGTTGGACGGCGGCCGAAGCCCCGGATGCGGCTGGATATTGGCCCGCGCCGGCGGTGGCCAACCACGCCCTGGCCGGCGAGGCGGTGATCGACTTCGCCACCGCGGCCACCTCTTTCCCTCTGTTCGACGGGACGGGCTGGAACCCGGCGGCCTGCGCCGAGCGCGGTGCCGGCCCCGCGCAAATGCCCCGGGTGGAGACGATCGGAGCCGCTGCCGGTCACGTACCGGGGACCGGCGCCCTGTTGGCGATAGGCGCCGTCGACGCACTGTGCGAGCAGATGGTGGCCGGCGCCGAACGCGACGACGACGTGCTGGTGATGTGTGGCACCACGCTGATCGTGTGGGTGACCGTCCCCGAAGCCCGCCAAGTGACGGGGCTATGGACCATTCCGCACACCAAGGCCGGCAAGAGCCTGATCGGTGGCGCCAGCAACGCCGGCGGACTATTTCTCGGCTGGGTGGATCGCGTCATCGGACCGGGCGACCCCGGGTCGGCCCATCCGTACCGGGTCCCGGTGTGGTCGCCCTACATTCGCGGGGAACGAACGCCGTTCCACGACCCGGACCGCCGCGCCGTGCTCGACGCCGTCGATCTCACCCACGACGCCGCGGCGCTGCGCAGAGCCGCCTACGAGGCGTCTGGCTTCGTCGTCCGCCAGCTCATCGAGCTGAGTGGTGCGCCGGTGTCGCGGATCGTGGCCACCGGCGGTGGGACCCGCCTGCAGCCCTGGATGCAGGCCATCGCCGACGCCACTGGCCGTCCGGTGGAGGTTTCCGCGGTGGCCGAGGGTGCGGCATTGGGCGCGGCCTTCCTGGGCCGCATGGCGGCCGGGCTGGAGACGTCGATCGCTGATGCCGCCCGCTGGGTGTCCACCGAGCGCATCGTCGACCCCGATCGCGCCTGGGTAACCGCGGTCGAGGAGCGTTACCGGCGTTTTCTGGAACTGGGAGACCGGCCGTCGCGCGCCCCGGACTCGAGGATCTAGCGCGATACCGGGCTTGGCGTTCTAGTCTGGTGCAATGACTGACCAGGACCGCAAAGCTGCCCGCAGAGATATCGCAGACGCCCTGTTGAAAGCTCTTGAACGCCGGCATGAGATTGCCGATGTCGTGGTGGAGTCGGAAAGCAAGGAAGCCGCGGTCCAAGGGATCGTCGCATTGCTCGACACGTCCCGCCTCGCCGCCGAGGCGGTGATGGGCATGTCCTTCGCTCAGCTCACCATCGACTCGCGCCGCAAGATCCTCGCCGAACTCGAGGACCTGAACAACCAGCTCAGCTTCACGCTCGGGGAGCGGCCGGCGAGCTCGGGGGAGAGCCTGGAGCTGCGGCCGTTTTCTGCTGACGAGGACCGCGACGTGTTCGCGGCCCGCACCGAGGACATCGGCTCCGCCGGCGACGGATCGGGCGGACCGGCCGGCAACCTTGACGACGAGATCCGTGCGGCACTGGCCCGTGTCGAAGACGAAGAGGCCGCCTGGTTCGTCGCCGTCGACTCGGGGGAGAAGGTCGGAATGGTCTTCGGCGAGCTCGCCCACGGCGAGGTAAACGTGCGGATCTGGATTCACCCCGACCATCGAAAGAGGGGCTACGGCACCGCCGCCCTGCGCAGGTCGCGCTCGGAGCTGGCGTGGTGTTTCCCGGCCGTGCCGTTGGTGGTGCGCACGCCGGCGGCTAAACCCAGCTAAGGGCTACTGCAAGACGGCAACCACCGAAATGTGGTTCTGCAGTGCCTCGAGGCCTTGGCCCGGTGGCACGGGCAGCCCGGCCTTAACGAACTGATCGGCGCGGGTGCGCGCCGTAATCTGCCAGCCGGCCGCGCTCAGGTAATCCGCGGCCGGGGTGCGTTCACCGTGATAGACGAGGGCGGACACGTCGGTGTCGAAGCCGAATTGCCCCCAGCGCTTGGCCATCGCCTTGGCGCGTTTCTCGAGCAGGGGCATGCCGTCACGGTGGTATTCGGTGGCCAGCCGGCTGCCCGGTGCGCTCAGCGTGGTGATGGCATCGAACAACCGATCCTGCGCCTCCACCGGCAGGTACATCAGCAGGCCCTCAGCGCTCCACGCCGCGGGCTTTGTCTCGTCAAAACCGGCTTGGCGCAACGCGTTTAGCCAATCGTCGCACAGGTCAACCGCAACGGTCCGGCGCTCCGCGGTGGGCTGGGCGCCCAACTTCGACAACGCGGCGGTCTTGAACTCGATGACCGCCGGTTGGTCGACTTCGTACACGACGGTGCCCGCCGGCCACGCCCGCCGGTACGCCCGCGAGTCCAGGCCTGCGGCGAGGATCACGACCTGGCGGACGCCCGCGGCGGTCGCGTCGGTGAAGAAGTCGTCGAAATACCGGGTGCGTACGGCCATCATGTTGACCATCCGCTGCAGGTTGAACTCCACCTCGGGGTCCGCGTCGGGGTCGAGACCGCCGCTCTCATCCGTGATTTCGCCGTCGAGCACTCGGATGAAGAAATCCGCACCCACCGCACGAACCAGCGGGTCGGCGAATGGATCGTCGATCAGGCGGCGGGTTGGTTGCCGGCAAGAGCCCGGCAGGCGGCGACCCAGGTCGCGGTCGCCCCCACGCTCGAGGCCAGATCCCAGCCGTCTTGGTCGGTGCGTGTCATGTTCAGCCTCCTAGTGTCGCGGACAAGTATTTGATGTCGCCGAAGGCAACCATTGATGGTTCGGTGGGGAACTCAAAACCGTTGTGCGCGTACATCTCCGGCGTGCTGCGCACCGTCGTCTGCCAGCCTCGCTCCCCAAGGTAAGCCGCCACGTCGTTGCGCTCACCGGTGTAGGCCAGTTCGGACCAGTTGAGATCCAGCCCCATCCGGCGCCAGCGTTCGCTCATCTCTCGACCCCGCTTTTCGACGCGGTCACGCATGTCTGGGACGTACCCGGTGCCGACGCGGCTACCGGGAGCCGACAGCGCGGCGATGTTGTCGAACAGGCGATCCTGGGCGTCCGGCGGCAAGTATCCGAGTAATCCTTCGGCAATCCACGCCGTCGGCTGCGTGGAGTCGAACCCGTTGGCGCGCAACGCGGCGGGCCAGTCATCGCGCAGGTCCACCGCGACCGCCCTGCGATCGGTGGTCGGTGCGGCACCAAGATCGGCCAAGGTGCGGGTCTTGAACTCGATCACCTGGGGCTGGTCGATCTCGTAGAGCACGGTTCCGGCCGGCCACGGCAACCGGTAAGCGCGGGTGTCGAGGCCGGACGCGAGGATGACCGCCTGGCGCACCCCGGTCTCGGCCGCCTCGAGAAAGAAGGCGTCGAAGAACCGGGTCCGCACGGCCATGCCTTCGCTGAGTCGTTGCGGCGTGAACGCCGGATCATCCTGCGAGAGTTCGACCTCGCCGTTCATCATCCGGATGAAGCCGTCGACGCCAACGGCGTTGACCAGCGGCTCGGCGAAGGGATCATCGATCAACGGGTTCGGGCCCTTGGACGCCATTGCCCGGCGCGCCGCCACCGCGGTGGCGGTGGCTCCCACGCTGGACGCCAAATCCCAACTGTCGCCATCAAACCGCTTGGTATCGCTGCTGTCGGTATTTGTCATGGCGGCGCTCCTAACGCAGAGTTGCGGTAACGGTGACAATGTTGCGCAGCTGGGCCAGCATCTCGTCGTCCCGGAAGTCGAGGCCGTAGTCGGCGAACAGTTCACGCCGGGGCCGGGTGTTCACCTGCCAGTTCGCCGCGGTCAGATACTCGACGACATTGCTGCGTTCACCGTCGAAGAACAATCCGGACACGTCGATGTCGCAGCCCAAATTGAGCCACCGCTGGTTGAATTCCTGAGCGCGCTCGGACATCGTCGTGTCGGAATCAGGATGAAACTCGGTGGCCAGCATGCTTCCGGGTGCGGACAGCCCGGTGATGTTGTCGAAGAGCCGGTCCTGAGCTTCGGGGGGCAGATACATCAGCAATCCCTCGGCGCTCCACGAAGTTGGCTGGGTCACGTCAAATCCGCTGCTGCGCAAGGCAGCCGGCCAGTCTTCCCGAAGATCGATGCTGACGGTGCGCCGGTCGGCCGCCGGCGCGGCGCCCAGGCTCGACATCGTGGCCGTCTTGAACTCGATGACTTGGGGCTGATCGACTTCGTAAACCACGCTGCCGTTCGGCCAGGAGAGCCGGTAGGCGCGCGCGTCGAGGCCGGCGGCCAGAATCACCGATTGGCGGATGCCGTCACGGGCGGCATTGAGGAAGAAGTCGTCGAAAAAACGGGTGCGTACCGCGATGGAGTCGGTCTCGAGCTGCAGGTCCCGTTCGCCGCCGTCGGGCGTTTCGGCGGTGCCGACTTCGCCGTCGACCACGCGGCGAAAGAAATCAAGCCCGACCGCCCGGACCAACGGCCCCGCGAACGGGTCATTGATGATCGGGTTGGCGTCGTTGCTGGCCACTGCGCGGGCCGCGGCGACCATCGTGGCCGTGGCGCCGACGCTGGAGGCCAGATCCCAACTGTCTTGGTCAGAGCGTGTCATGGGCTCCTCTTTCAGTTCCGCGCTGGCCGTCGGCCGTCAGTACACCGCCCTCGGCACCCAGCTTTGATACTTAGCAAATGCAACGAACGATCAAAACTCTACGCCTCATGGCTGTCGGCTTCCTGAATTTTTTGACTCCTTTGGAGACGGCTCCATGCCGCCCTTTTAAGGATCCGGTCCGACCAGCTGTTAGTCTCGAACACGATTTGACGCGTGACGCCGTACGTCCTGGCCTGCGGGTGTTGGGCGCGTAACGCAGGATGACCCCCGGCCGCGCAGGAGGATAGAGTGCTTTCCGCTTTCATCTCGTCGCTGCGAACAGTCGACTTGAGACGGAAGATCCTCTTCACGCTTGGCATCGTCGTGTTGTATCGCGTCGGCGCCGCGCTCCCGTCACCCGGCGTCAACTTCCCGAATGTGCAGCAATGCATCAAAGAGGCCAGTGGTGGCGAAGCCGGGCAGATCTATTCGCTGATCAACCTGTTCTCCGGCGGTGCGCTGCTCAAGCTCACGGTGTTCGCGGTGGGGGTGATGCCCTACATCACCGCCAGCATCATCGTCCAGCTGCTCACCGTGGTCATCCCGCGGTTCGAGGAATTGCGTAAGGAAGGCCAGTCCGGCCAGGCCAAGATGACGCAGTACACCCGGTATCTGGCGATCGCGCTGGCCGTTCTGCAGGCGACGAGCATCGTGGCGCTGGCGGCTAACGGCGGCCTGCTGCAGGGCTGCTCGCTGGACATCATCGCCGACCAGAGCATCTTCACCTTGGTCGTCATCGTGCTGGTCATGACGAGCGGCGCGGCTCTGGTGATGTGGATGGGCGAACTGATCACCGACCGCGGCATAGGCAACGGCATGTCGCTGCTGATCTTCGTCGGCATCGCCGCGCGTATTCCCTCCGAGGGAAAGACCATCCTGGACAGCCGCGGCGGAATGATCTTCGCCGCCGTCCTTGGCGCCGCGCTGCTGATCATCGTCGGCGTGGTGTTCGTCGAGCAGGGCCAGCGCCGGATCCCGGTGCAGTACGCTAAGCGCATGGTGGGCCGGCGCATGTACGGCGGAACCTCGACGTATCTGCCGCTCAAGGTCAACCAGGCCGGTGTTATCCCGGTCATCTTCGCGTCGTCGCTGATCTACATTCCGCACCTGGTCACTCAGCTGATCCGCAGCGGCAGCGGAGGTGTGGGCAACAGCTGGTGGGACAAGTTCGTCGGCACCTATCTGTCCGATCCGAGCGACCCGGTCTACATCGGCATCTACTTCGGGCTCATCATTTTCTTCACGTACTTCTACGTGTCGATCACGTTCAATCCCGACGAGCGTGCTGACGAAATGAAGAAGTTCGGCGGCTTCATCCCCGGCATCCGGCCGGGCAAGCCCACCGCTGATTATCTGCGCTATGTGCTGGGCCGGATCACGCTGCCGGGCTCGATCTACCTGGGTGCGATTGCGGTGCTGCCGAACATCTTCTTGCAGATGGGCAATGCCGGAGCGGTGCAGAATCTGCCGTTCGGTGGGACAGCGGTTCTGATCATGATTGGCGTCGGGTTGGATACCGTCAAACAGATCGAGAGTCAGCTCATGCAGCGCAACTACGAAGGATTCCTCAAGTGAAGATCGTTTTGCTGGGGCCGCCGGGGGCAGGCAAGGGCACGCAGTCAGAGCGCCTGAGCGAAAAGCTCGGCATCCCGCAGATCTCCACCGGGGACCTTTTCCGCAGCAACATCGGCGAGGGCACCAAGCTGGGCCTGGAGGCCAAGCGCTACCTGGACGCCGGCGACCTGGTGCCTTCCGAGCTGACCAACCAGCTTGTCGCCGACCGGCTGGACCACCCGGACGCGGCGAACGGCTTCATCTTGGACGGGTATCCCCGCTCGATCGAGCAGGCCGCAGCGCTGCACGACATGCTCGGACGCCGGGGCACCGACATCGACGCGGTGCTGGAATTCCGGGTGTCGGAGGACGAGTTGTTGCAGCGGCTCAAGGGCCGTGGGCGTGCCGATGACACCGACGATGTCATCCTCAACCGGATGAAGGTCTACCGCGATGAAACCGCGCCACTGCTCGAGTACTACCGCGACGAGTTGAAGACCGTCGACGCCATCGGCACGGTGGATGAGGTATTCGCCCGCGCGCTGCGAGCGCTGGGCAAGTAACGATGAACCCGCTGGCGCGGCTGCGGAATCGCAAGGTAGTGCCGCAGCGCAGCGCCGGCGAACTCGACGCGATGGCCGCGGCCGGTGCCGTGGTGGCCGCCGCACTGCACGCGGTACGCGCGGCCGCGGTTTCCGGGGTGTCAACCCTGAGCCTCGACGAAATCGCCGAGTCGGTGATCCGGCAGGCCGGCGCGACGCCGTCGTTTCTGGGCTATCACGGGTACCCGGCGTCGATCTGCTCGTCGGTGAACGACCGGGTGGTGCATGGCATCCCCTCCGCGGCCGAGGCCCTCAGCCCCGGTGACCTGGTGTCCATCGACTGCGGCGCGGTGCTGGACGGCTGGCACGGCGACGCCGCGATCACCTTCGGGGTCGGGGCACTCGATCCCGCCGACGAAGCGCTCTCCGCGGCGACCTGGGAGTCGCTGGAAGCCGGGATCGCGGCGATGATCCCCGGTAACCGGTTGACCGACATCTCACATGCCATCGAAGTGGGGACGCGGGCGGCCGAGGCTCGCCACCGGCGCGCCTTCGGGATCGTGGAGGGGTACGGGGGCCACGGAATCGGCAGGGCGATGCACATGGATCCATTCCTGCCCAATGAGGGGTCTCCGGGTCGCGGACCGCTGCTGGCCCCCGGTTCGGTGCTGGCCATCGAACCGATGCTGACCCTCGGAACAGGCAATACGCTGGTGCTCGACGACGACTGGACGGTCACCACCGCCGACGGATCACGTGCGGCGCACTGGGAGCACACCGTAGCGGTGACGGACGACGGCCCGCGCATTCTCACTGTGAGCGAAACCTCGAACTAAACCCCTACTCGACTCGTGTCAATGGGCAGGAGGTGATCGAGTGGCTCGGGGTGCAGGTACCGCCGCCGCAGAAGCGGCGCTGATGAAGGCGCTCTACGACGAGCATGCAGCCGTCTTGTGGCGCTATGCGCTGCGGCTGACCGGTGACTCGAGTCACGCCGAGGACGTGG
This sequence comes from uncultured Actinomycetota bacterium, assembly GCA_963712615.1. Classification (GTDB taxonomy): domain Bacteria; phylum Actinomycetota; class Actinomycetes; order Mycobacteriales; family Mycobacteriaceae; genus Mycobacterium. The sequence goes on along the minus strand of CAVQIO010000002.1, from coordinate 2,608,526 downwards.
TCCAGGAAACCCTGCTTCGGGCCTGGCAGCATCCGGAAGTGATCGGCGACACGGAGCGGTCGGCGCGGGCCTGGTTGTTCACCGTCGCCCGCAACATGATCATCGACGATCGGCGCAGCGCGCGATACCGCAACGTGGTCGCTTCGACCGACGTCGACGGCGCGCCCGAGCAGGCCACACCCGACGAGGTCAATGCGGCGCTGGACCGGTTGCTGATCGCCGATGCGATGACTCAGCTCTCCCCGGAGCACCGGGCCGTCGTGGACCGGTCTTACTACCGCGGATGGACTACCGCGCAGATTGCTGCGGACCTCGATATTGCCGAGGGAACAGTGAAGTCGCGACTACACTATGCCGTGCGGGCGTTGCGACTCACTCTGCAAGAACTTGGAGTAACCCGATGACAGCCCAACCACCAATCCGTGTGGTCATCGACTCCGAATGCTTGGAGGGTGACAGGAGATGGATGAAATGAAGACGCCGCTACGGGGCGTAGGCCCGCCTGGCGACAACGAGGTCTTTGGTCTGATCATGGGAGATAACCACCGCTACGCGATGTGGGATGCCGCATACGTGCTGGGGTCGCTGTCTTCGGTCGACCGCCGCGAATTCGAGAGCCACATGGCCCACTGCTCGGCATGCCGGGAAGCCGTCGCTGAGCTCAGTGGAGTGCCGGCCCTGCTGTCGCAGCTTGATCGTGAAGAAGTGGCCGCGATCACTGAATCCGGTGATACCCCGGTGGCGACACCCGAGATGTCGCCCGAGTTGCTGCCGTCGTTGCTGGCGAAGGTGGCCTGGCGCCGCCGCCGCACCCGTGCGATCACGTGGATGGCCTCGTCCGCCGCGGCCGCGGTGCTGGCAGTCGGCGTGTTCGTCGGGATTCAGGGTCATTCCCCGTCGCCGACGGCCCCGCAGCCAGTGGCCTCGTCGGAGATGGCGCAGGTGGGTACCAACCTGCTGGCGTCCACGGTGCAGCTCTCCAGTCAGCACTGGGGGACGGCCATCAACTTGCAGTGCGTCTGCCTGGCTCCGCCGTATGCGCACCATGACACGCTGGCGATGGTGGTGGTCGGTCGCGACGGCAGCCAAACCCGGCTGGCGACCTGGGTGGCCGAACCCGGCCACACCGCGACGCCCGCCGCCAGCGTCTCGACACCACTCGAGCAGATTGCCGCCGTGCAGGTGGTTGCCGCCGACAGCGGCCAGGTTCTGCTGCAGCGTTCGCTGTAAGACCCTGCCGGGGGCTGAACCGGAGGCTCACCTAAGTCGTGTAATAGGCATCGTCTCAATCGAACTTAGGTGAGCACATGCCTCGGATGCACCGGGTGGTTGACCACATCGTCGAAAGCCTCGCGGCAATCGGCATCGACCACATCTTCGGTGTGGACGGCGCCAACATCGAAGATCTCTACGACGCGGCGCATTTCCGGTCCGGCATCACCGCGGTACTGGCCAAGCACGAGTTCTCCGCGGCCACCATGGCCGACGGGTACAGCCGCAGCGGAGCCGGTCTGGGCGTGGTGGCCGCGACCTCGGGCGGCGGTGCGCTGAATCTTGTAGCGGGCCTTGGGGAGTCGCTGACGAGCCGGGTTCCGGTGTTGGCCTTGGTCGGTCAGACTCCGACGACCATGGACGGCCGCGGCAGTTTCCAGGACACCAGCGGCAACAACGGATCGCTGGATGCCGAGGCGGTGTTCGCCGCGGTGTCGGTGTCCTGCGAGCGAGTGTTGCGGGCCGGCGACATCGCCGGGGCGCTGTCCCGGGCCATCGCCGCGGCACACACCGGGGGTCCGGCAGTATTGTTGCTGCCCAAGGATATTCAGCAGGCCAACGTAGATACCCGATGGACAAGCGTCGGCAACAACCCCCGGCCGATCGGCAACCCTGCGCCGATCATTCCGGTGCTGCGCAACGTCGACGGACCGATCACCATCATCGTGGGCGAGCAGGTGGCGCGCGATGACGCCCGGGCCGAGCTCGAGGACCTGCGCGCGTTGTTGCGGGCCCGGGTGGCTACCGTGCCCGACGCCAAAGACGTTGCCGGCACACCAGGATTCGGATCTTCGTCCGCGCTGGGGGTAACCGGTGTCATGGGACACCCGGGTGTAGCCGCGGCGGTGGCCGCCAGCGCCGTGTGCCTCGTCGTCGGCACCCGATTGTCGGTCACCGCCCGCGCCGGGCTCGACGACGCGCTGGCGACGGTGCGCACCATCTCGATCGGGTCTGCGCGGCCCTATGTTCCCTGCGCGCATGTGCACACCGACGACCTGCGTACCTCGTTGCGGATGCTGACGCATGCCCTATCCGGGAGGGGACGCCCAACAGGCGTACGGGTGCCCGACGCCGTGGGTCGTACCGAACTGACGCCCCCGCCTTGTGTCGGGGCGGGTGTGCGCTACCGCGACGCCATGGCGGTGCTCGACGGCGTATTGCCGGCCGGCGCCGACATCGTGGTGGACGCGGGCAACACCGGTGCGTCCGCCGTGCACTACCTGCCGGCGCGCCGGGGTGGCAGATTCGCGGTCGCGCTCGGCATGGGCGGCATGGGATACAGCTTCGGTGCCGGCATCGGGATGGCTTTCGGGCGCGCCAACAGCGGACGGCCGGCCGGGCGCACCGTGGTGATTGCCGGCGACGGAGCATTTTTCATGCACGGCATGGAAGTTCACACCGCGGTGCAATACCGGCTGCCGGTGACGTTCGTGTTGCTCAACAACAATGCGCACGCCATGTGCGTGACCCGCGAGCAGCTTTTCTACGACGACCTTTACAGCTACAACCGGTTTCAGCCCAGCCAGCTCGGTGCCGGCCTGGCTGCAATGTTCCCGGGCCTGATGTCCATCGACGTCGCCGACTCCGAGGGATTCGCCACCGCGATGGGTGTGGCGCTCGATATCGACGGGCCGGCGGTGGTCAGCGTCGAATGCGCCGCGGACGAAATCCCGCCGTTCGCACCATTTCTTACCTCTAAGCAGACCAAAAGCATTGCTATTGACCAGGTTCCGAAGGTTAAGGAGAAGAGCACCAATGTCGCTGCCAGCACTTGTTGATATCCCCGACGTCATCGACGGGGTCATCCGCGTCGAAACCAGCCCCAGAGAGCAAGCCACTCCGATCATCATGGAGATGATGCGGTCGGTGTACCCGCATGACCAGGTCTTCGGCGAATACTGCACCGTCAACGAATACATCGACTGCCCGCCCGACGACCTGTACGAGTACATGTCGGACACCCGCAGCCTCGAAGAGTGGACCTACAGTCTGCGCGGTTTCACCCCCACTGAGGAACCCGGCCTGTGGCTGGCCTACGACCGGCTCGGCTCGGAGACCGAGATCTACACGCGCACCGTCGTGAACGAGGCGGCCCGCACCGTCGACTACCACTGTGCGTGGGATCAGGGCAAGCACCTGTGGATGATCTATCTGATGCGCGTCATCGACGCGCAGGCGGTCCTCGACAAGCCCGGTTCGGTTGTGCTGTGGACCAATTGCCATCACCCGTTCTACGACCACAACCCTTATCCCGAGACCGCACCGGCGGAGCGCCCGGTGTGGATAGGCGACTTCTGGGACATGTTCGGCGCGGGCCATCTGCTGGAAATGAAGAACCTCAAGGCAATCGCCGAGTACCGCCACCACAATGGCCTCCCGGTGACCCCCGAATGGATGAGACGAGCGGACCATGGATAAGCCAAGCGTCAGTCTGATCGACATCTCGACCTATCTGCCCGGCGAGCCGATTGCCGCCGACTATTACGCGCAGTTCGCCGAATCCGACGAGCTCCGTGAGAATGTCATGTTTCGGGCCCCGAAGTTTCGCCATCACGTCGGCCCGGACGAGAGTTCGATCGACATGATCGAACGCGCAGTGCAGGGCCTGATCGAGCGGCACGGCCATGACGTCGTCGAGGGCGTCGACGTGCTGATCACCCACACTCAGGTGCCCGACATGGCGTTCTACGGCCAAGGCGGCGGCATCGCGCACCGGCTTGGTTTGCGACCGTCCTGGGTGCTGGACCTGAACAACGGCGGCTGCGCCGCATTTGTGTTGGCGCTCAACGTGGCCCGCAAGCTGCTGTCATCGGGTGAAGGGCGCACCGCGCTGATCGCCGTCGCGCAAAACGCGGCCGGCCAATTCTTCGACCAACCGACGATCCGCCGCAAGGCACAGTCGGCGGTGCCGGGCGACGGCGCCGCGGTTGGACTGGTCACGGTGGGCGACCAGTCGCCGATTCTCGATGTCGAGTGCCGCACCTACGGTGAGTACGCGGGTGAAATGACGCTCTCGTACGACCCGCCCCGCAAGTGGTGGGCGGCGGGGCCCGGCGAGGGCAGTATCGGCTTCACCGAAAGCAAGATCACCAAGGTGCTGGCCCGGGGTAACCGGCAGGTTCCCGAGGTGGCCTTGGCGGTCTGCGACCGAATCGGCTTGCCCGCCAAAGACATCGACGTGCTGGTCACCAACCAGCCGAACAGGGTGTTTCTGCGCAATTGGCGTGAAGCGCTCGAGTTGCCCCCCGAACGCCACCGGGACACCTTTGACGAGTGCGGCAACCTGTTCGGCGCCGCGATCCCGATCAACCTTGATCGCGCGATATCCAACGGACAACTCAAGCCTGGTGATGTGGTGCTGATGGCGGGCTTCGCCCATGCCGGCGACTTCGCCGGTGCCGCGGCGGTGCGCTGGGGCGGGCGTGGCTGATGCAACCCGTCGCAAGCTCCATCACCGCCGAGGTCGATGATGCGGGTCCACACGGTATCGATCCGCTTGCCTTGTCGCTCAACGAGAATCCGTTTCCGCCGCTCCCCGCGGTGCGTTCGGTGTTGGTTAAGTCGATCGATGCAGCCAACCGGTATCCCGAGTTCCTGCCCGAACGGCTGCGCAACCTGATCGCCGGTCGCGTCGGCGTCTCGGCGGATCAGGTGGTGCTGGGTGCTGGCGCGACGGGTGTGGTGCTGCAGGCCCTGCAGGCACTGACCATTCCGGGTGACTCGATGGTCATGGCGACGCCCACTTTCGACGGATACCCGATCGTCGCGCAGATGTCGCGGCTGAACGCGGTGACGGTGCCGCTGGACAAGGCCGGTCATAACGACCTCGACAGGCTGGCCGACGCGGCAGCGGGTGCCCGCGTCGTGGTGGTGTGCCGACCGCACAACCCCACCGGCACGCTGGAGCCGGTGACACACCTGTTGCGGTTCCTGCGCCGAGTGCATCGCGAGACCGTCGTGCTGCTTGACGAGGCGTACATCGAATTCGCCGCACCCGAGCACCACATCGACGTTGCGGCGCTGGTGCGGCGTTTTCCCAACGTGGTGGTGGTGCGGACGTTTTCCAAGGCGTACGGGCTGGCCGGGTTGCGGATCGGCTACGGGGTGGCGGGTGCAGAGCTGGCCGCGACGATGTGGGCCCAGCAGCTGCCGTTCGGCATCGCGATGACCAGTTTGCCCGCGGTTGTAGCCTCCTACAATGCCGAAGACGAACTGCTGCAAAGGATTCGGATGATCACCTCCGAGCGGCGCTATCTTCGGATGCGGCTTCCCGCGTTGGGGATCTACACCACCGACGCGCACGCGAATTTCGTGTACCTGCCTTCGAGGGGTCGGCAGGGTCGGCAGTGGAGTGAGTTATTCGCCGACAGTGAGCTTCGTGTGCGCTGTTATCCGGACGGCGGCGCGCGGATTACCGTGGGCAGCCGCGCATCCACGCTTGCGGTGGTCGCCGCGGTAAGCAAGTGATCACCGGTTGAATCGGGCCGGGTTGGCACGCTTTGGCCGCAAGTGCGGTAAGAAAAGGCGTGGCCCCGGACAAAAAGCGCGACCCGATCGCCGCCGCACGGACCAATTGGGAGCGTGCGGGCTGGGGCGATGTCACGCCGGGCATGGTTGCGGTGACCTCGGTAATGCGTGCGCATCAGATCCTGCTGGCGCGGGTGGAGACGGCGCTGCGGCCCTATGACCTGAGTTTCTCCCGCTACGAGTTGCTGCGGCTGCTCGCCTTCAGCCGGACCGGAGCGCTGCCGATCACCAAGGCGTCCGACCGGCTGCAGGTTCACGTCACCAGCGTGACCCACGCGATCCGCCGGCTGGAGGCCGACGGGCTGGTTCAGCGGGCACCCCACCCCACCGACGGGCGTACCACGCTGGTGCAGATCACCGACCTCGGCCGGTCCACGGTCGAGGACGCCACCGTCACCCTCAACGAGCAGGTGTTCGCCGATATCGGCCTGGCGGCTGCCGAATCGCAGGCGCTGGTGGAGTCGATTGAAACGTTGCGCCGCAACGCCGGTGACTTCTGACCCGTGGCGATCGCAAGCGCGGCGTAGCCGGGCGCGGCGGGTCGCCACCATCGGGTCAGCTGCTGCGCAGCGTCTCGATCACGGCACTGAAGTCCAAGGCGCCGTGCTCGGCGGCAAACTTCGCGTAGATCTCGGCGGCGTGCTTGCCCAGCGGCGCAGCCGAACCCGTCGACGACACGGCATCCATTGCCAGGCCCAGGTCCTTGTTCATCAGCGCGGTCGCGAAGCCCGGCTTGAAGTCGTTGTTGGCCGGCGAGGTCGGCACCGGGCCCGGCACCGGGCAATTGGTGTGCACCGCCCAGCAGTTGCCCGTCGCGCCGGTGATCACGTCGAACAGTGACTGTGCGGACAGCCCGAGCTTCTCGGCCAGCACGAAGGCTTCGCCGACCGCAATCTGTTGTACCGCCAGCACCATGTTGTTGCACACCTTCGCGGCCTGCCCGGCCCCGGCGGCGCCGCAGTGAATGATCTTGCCCGCCATCGGTTCCAGCACCGGCCGGGCCTGCCGCACCGCGGATTCGTCGCCCCCGACCATGAAGGCCAGCGACCCGGCGACGGCACCCTTCACCCCTCCAGAGACGGGTGCGTCCAACTGCGCAACCCCGTGCGACTGTGCCTGCGCGTGCACGTCGCGGGCATCGTTGACCGAGATCGTGGAGCTGTCGATGAACAGCGCACCGGCACGCGCGGCCGGCAGCACCTCGTCATAGCAGCGTTTGACGATGTCTCCGTTGGGCAGCATGGTGATCACCACGTCGGCTTCGGCGACCGCGTCGGCAGCGCTGTCGAACAACTCGACGCCGCCGGCCGCCGCAGTTGCCGCCGCCGCGGGCACCGGGTCGAACCCGCGCACGGTGTGGCCCGCGCCGAGCAGGTTCGCCGACATCGGCCCGCCCATGTTCCCCAGCCCTAAGAAGGCAATCTTAAAAGGCTCGGTCATTGCTGCCTTTCTAACCGGTCGTCTGGGAAGCTCGGAATCGTGCGGCCTCGGCGCGACCGATGACCACCCGCATGATTTCGTTGGTCCCCTCCAGGATTCGGTGCACCCGCAGATCGCGAACGATCTTTTCCAGACCATACTCGCGCAGGTAGCCGTAGCCTCCGTGCAGTTGCAGCGCCTTGTCCGCGACGTCGTAGCAGGTGTCGGTGACATAGCGTTTGGCCATCGCGCACAGCTCGACCTTGTCGGGGTCGTTGGCGTCCAACGCACTCGCCGCCCGCCACAACATCATTCGCGAGGTCTCCACGCCGGTCGCCATGTCGGCCAGGGTGAAGCGGATGGTGGGCTCGTCGAGCAGTGCGGAGCCGAACGCGTGACGCTCGCGCACATATGCCCCCGCTTTGTCGAAGGCCGCCTGCGCTCCGCCGAGCGAGCAGGCCGAGATGTTGAGCCGGCCACCGTTGAGGCCGTTCATCGCGATGCCGAAGCCGGCGCCCTCGCCGTCGGCGCCGCCCAGCATCGCGTCGGCCGGGATCCGCACTCCCTCCAGGATCACCTGTGCGGTCGGTTGGGCGTGCCAGCCCATCTTCTCCTCGAGCGCACCGAAACTCAGCCCTGCAGTGCCCTTCTCGATGATGAAGGCCGAAATCCCGCGCGGGCCCTCGCCGCCGGTGCGGGCCATCACCACGTAGACGTCGGATGCGCCCGCACCGGAAATGAACTGTTTGACGCCGTCGAGCACGTAGTCGCCGCCTTGTTTGACGGCGCGGGTGCTCAAAGCGCTGGCGTCGGATCCGGCGCCGGGCTCGGTCAGGCAGTAGCTGGCGATGACATCCATCGGCGCCAGCCGCGGAATCCATTCCTTGCGTTGTTCATCGGTGCCGAAGGTGTCGATCATCCACGCGCACATGTTGTGGATGGACAAGAATGCGGCGGTGGTGGGATCGGCGATGGCCAATTGCTCGAAGATCCGCACCCCGTCGAGCCGGCGCAGCCCGCTGCCGCCGACGTCATCGCGACAATAGATCGCCGCCATGCCGAGCTCGGCGGCCTCGCGCAACACGTCGGTGGGGAAGTGCGCGTTGGCATCCCATTCCAGGGCGTACGGGGCAACCCGCTTGGCGGCGAACGCGGCCGCCGTCTCGGAGATGACCCGTTCGTCGTCGTTCAAGGCGAACATGGCCCTAATCCATTGTCGGGATGGAGAATTCGGCGCCGTCTTTGATGCCGGATGGCCACCGCGAAGTCACGGTCTTGGTCTTGGTGTAGAACTGGATCGACGCCGGACCGTGCTGATTGAGGTCACCGAAGCCGGAGCGCTTCCAGCCGCCGAAGGTGTGATAGGCCACCGGGACCGGGATCGGCACGTTGACACCGACCATGCCCACCTCCACTCGCGACACGAAATCGCGCGCGGCGTCACCATCGCGGGTGAAGATCGCGACGCCGTTGCCGTATTCGTGCTCGGACGGAAGCCGCAGCGCCTCTTCGTAGTCGTGGGCCCGCACGATGCACAGCACCGGCCCGAAGATCTCATCGGTGTAGATCGACATGTCACTGGTGACGTGGTCGAACAAGGTCGGCCCGATGAAGAAGCCCCCTTCGAGGTTGGCGTCACCGTAGGCCAGGTCGTCGCTGCGCCGCTCACGGCCGTCGATCACGATTTCGGCGCCGGCGGCCACACCCTGATCGATGTAGTTGCGCACCCTGGCCAGCGCGGCCTCGGTGACCAACGGGCCGTAGTCGGCCTTGGGGTCCAGGCTGTGTCCCACGCGCAGGTTGTTGACCCGTTCAACCAGCCTGGCGCGCAACCGGTCCGCGGTCTGCTCGCCGACAGGCACCGCCACGCTGATCGCCATGCAGCGCTCGCCGGCGCTGCCGTACCCGGCGCCGATCAGCGCATCGACGGCCTGGTCGAGGTCGGCGTCGGGCATCACGATCATGTGGTTCTTGGCGCCGCCGAAGCACTGTGACCGCTTGTCGTTGGCCGCAGCCGTCGCGTAGATGTAATGGGCGATGTCGGAGCTGCCGACGAAACCGACGGCTTTGATGTCAGGGTGGTGCAGGATCGCGTCGACGGCTTCCTTGTCGCCATGGACGACCTGGAATACACCGGGCGGCAGACCGGCTTCGATGAACAACTCACCAAACCGCAGCGGAACTGACGGATCCCGCTCACTTGGCTTGAGGACGAACCCATTTCCACAAGCCAGGGCGGGGCCGGCCTTCCACAACGGGATCATCGCCGGGAAGTTGAACGGGGTGATACCCGCGACCACGCCCAAGGGCTGACGCAGCGAGTAGACGTCGATGCCCGGCCCGGCGCCCTCGCTGTATTCACCCTTGAGCAGGTGGGGGATGCCCAGGGAGAACTCAATCACCTCGATGCCGCGCTGAATGTCGCCGCGCGAGTCGGGCACAGTCTTGCCGTGCTCGAGAGACAGCAGCTCGGCCAGCTCGTCGATGTTGGCATTGACGAGCTCGATGAAGCGCATCAACACCCGGGCGCGGCGCTGCGGATTCCACGCGGCCCAGCCCTTTTGCGCCTCGACGGCTGAGGCCACCGCAGTGTCGACGTCGGCCGTTGAGGCCATCGAGACTTTCGCCTGCACCTCGCCGGTGCTGGGGTTGAAGACGTCCGCGGTACGGCCGGACTGGCCGAGGGTGCGCTTCCCGTCGATGAAGTGCGGGATTTGTGTGGTCATCACTGTCCTCATTTGATCGCGGACGGGCTACGCCCAGATTACTTGCATATCCTAGTAACCCTGGTCAGGGTTGGCAAGCGCGATGATAGTGACAAGTCCAGTCGCTCGGGGAAATCTACAGTGAACGTTCCAGGAGCACCTGGCCGTTGTCGGCGGAAATCACCTGCACAGAGGCGATTTGACCGACAGGCGTCGAGATGCTGCCGGCGGGCGCTGCGGTATGGCCCGGATTGGCCACCCAGGTTGCCAACCGGGTGTGGCTACCGTCGCGACCTACCGCGACCATCGCGAGCGTGTCGTGATCGGAGTTCAGCGGTGCCAGGCAGACGCAGTTCATCGAGATGAACGTTCCCCACTGCTGGCTGCTGAGCGAGACCGTCGAGGTCAGCCTGTTCGTCCCGACCTGCGCCATCGGCTGAACCGCCACGCTCGCCTGCGGTGTAGGCGCGGATGTCGACGATTGACCACCAACGCCGACGAACACACCGATCGCCAGCACCGCGGCCGCGGCGGCCCCAGCCGTCCATGTCACGACACGGGACCGGCGCCGCCGCCAGTTCACCTTGGACAGCAGTGTCGGCAGCAGCTCGTCAGGCGGCAACGGTTCGCCCCCACCGAGGTTTGCCTCGTCGATCGCCACCAACACGTCACGATCGAGCTGCGACAGCAGAGCCGGCACGCCGCTTAGCTCGCCAATAGCGCTGAGGCACAACGGGCAGACAGCCAGGTGCGCTTCGAATTCCTGCCGTCCGACGGACGACAGTGAGCCCAGCACGTATGCGGCATCCCACATCGCGTACTCGTCATGCCCGGAAAGGCCACCGCCATGCGGCGTCCCGGGCCGCCGTAGCGGCATCATCGTGTAACTCTCATCTCCTGGTACGTCAGAAATTCGTCATCAGCAGTCGGCCGGCCCGGCACTGAACTTCCTTGCGGGCCAACGCGGTGCGGCGCTCGTCAACAACCATGTTGCGGGCGATGGTGAACAGCAGTGCCCGCAATGGCTTCTTTTGCACCAAGCACTGGATCCACCTCCTTGCTGGTAAAACGATTCACGCGCCCGTCTGGTTCACTTGCGCCACGCTGGCCGCGGTTAGCTGAGACCCGAGAAAGCGTCAACGGCAGAGCGGTCGGCCAGCGGTCAGACGCCGCCCATCCAGCTGTGGAATCGACCATCCGGATCGTAGGCCGAGCGCACCTTATCGAGGCGTGCCATGTTGGATTCGGTGATGAATGGGGCCGGACGGCGGCACAGATTCTCGTCGGCGAGCGAGATACCGGTGGCCAAGTGCGACATGGCTGCCATGTTCGATGCGGCCCAGTCGCGGTACTTCTCGTCGTCGGCCGGATCCTGCCAGATGGTGTAGAGCGCCAGGTAGATTTCGTCTTCCACGCCGTACACCATGTCCGCTCGCTCCTGGGACGTCTTCCAGCCCGTGAAAATGAAGTGCGAGGGGTGCGGTGGCATGGTTTCGATAATTTTGCGGATACCCGGCAGTAGTTCTTCGGCGGAAGCCGACGTGAACATGTTGTCGGCGATATAGCGATGCCCTTTCGGGTAGCTGGCCATCACCGCGGTATACCAATTGGCCAAAGTCGTCGGCGCATAAGGAAGACTGACGGTGGCCTTGTCGATGACCGGGCAAGTACCCAGTGGGGCAAGCGCTTTGATCGCCGTTTCCTCGGAATCGGCGAATACCGGGCAGGCGATCGTGATGCCGCGTTGGCTGGCCCCGGATCCCGGAGAGCTCCACCCCGTGTGGATCTGCAGCTCGACCCGGTCGTCGAGCTCGGAAACGATCGAGCGTGCCCAGCTGAACACCTCGTCGGCGACCTCGATCGGATACATGTAGAGGCAGGTGCCCCAGGCCGCCGGGCGGGGGTAAACCTTCAATTTGAAGGAGGTGACCACTCCGAAGAAGCCCGGTCCAGAGCCGCGAGCCGCCCAATACAGGTCTGGACGGGTTTCCGGGTCGCAGTAGATCTGTTCGCCGTCGGCGGTGACGACTTCCAGTCCAAGCACACTCTCGCAGGCCGGGCCGAGCACCGGACTGTTCCAGCCGTATCCGCCCTGCAGAAGATAGCCGCCGAGGCAAATGCCTTCGCAATGGCCGGCGGGAAAGAACAGTCCTTGCGAGTCTAGTTCTGTCGCAAAGACACTGGCGACCTTGCCCGGGCCGACATCTGCGGTCATCCGATCGGGATCTACGGTGCAGTGATCGAGGCGGCTGACGTCGAGCAGCAGACCACCGTCGCGCAGGTGACTGGCCGCCCAGCTGTGCCCACCCGAACGCACGCCGACATGATGGCCGTTGGCCCGTGCGTAATGGATCGCTGCGACCACGTCGTTGGTGTCACGCGCCTGCACTATTACATCCGGAAAGCGTTCCGGCAGAATGCCATTCCACACCGTTTCGCGACGTGCGGTTTCGTAGCCGTCTGCGCCGCGAAGGAAGGCCTTTTCGGTGGAAAGTAAAATCATTGCGCTCCCAAGCTTTTCGTGTGCATCATCACCGAGTGCATGCCCGGGATGGCACCGTCGAACGTTCGACATTGCTGAACTGGACCAATCCGCTCCAGGTAGAGCGCGACTTCGGCGGCCAACGGCGTCGCGGCCAGGCGGATCGCCCGGAGCGGCCCGCTGGGCGGGATGCCGTAGCCGATCGCGAACATTCCGTCACCGACGTGTGAGTTAAAGCCGCCGAGCGGATTACCGCGGTCGTCGAGGACGCCGAGGTGTCCGACCATCTTGTCAAGATCCGTCGCGAATCCGGTGGCGGCGATGATCACCTGCGACGCTACGGACATGCCGTCGGCAAGGATCACGCGGTCGGGTTCGACGGCCTCGACTGCGCCCACCACCTCGACGCGCCCGACCCGCACGAGGTTGATCAGGTCGTCGGCCAGCGTCGGGATGCGACCTCGTGTTTCCACTGTCGCCTTCAGCCCGAGCGTCGGCCGCTGGAAACCGTAGGCCGACAGGTCACCCCACATTAGGCGGGTCATGAGCGCGATCAGCGGATCGATCATGCGCGCGGGGACTCTCGAGGACAGCTCAAGGAAGAGATCCGAAGGAATCGGTCCTATCGCCCGCCGCACGAGATGTGGCGGTGTGCGTACGGCAACCCAGATCCGTCCTGCCCCGTCGTTAGCGAGCTGGACAGCGATATCGGCGGCCGAATTGCCCGCGCCCACGACGAGGACGTCGCGGCCACGATAGGGCCAAGCGTTTGTGAAGTCCCCGGAGTGAACGATCTCACCGTTGAAGCCGCTGAGTCCAGGCCACGCCGGGATGGTGGGTGCGCTGTAGTTCCCGGTGGCGAGGACGATTGCCGGGGAACGGATTTCACCCGAAGACGTGTCGAGTTGCCAGTGTCCCCGAGCACGGTCGATGCGGTGGACTTCACATCCGAGCCGTAGCGCTATGTTCTGCTGCGCAACGTAGTGATCGAAATAGCGGACCATGTCCTCTTTGGTTGGCCAACGGCCGGCGGTCAACGGAATCCGTTGTCCGGGAAGGTGTGACAAGAACCCGGTCGTGTTGAGGCGGAAGTTGTCATAGCGCGTGCGCCACGAAATCGCCGGGGCTGCTGCGCGGTCGAGAACGAGCGCTTTGATGCCATGCTGATGATCGAGTTCGCGTGCGACGGCGAGACCGGCTGGCCCTGCGCCGATTACCACGGCGTCGGGGCTGTCCAGGGTCTGTGTAGTCATGATCTCCGATCGTTTTCCTCGGTGGCGGGGGCCTCGGGTCCCAGCAGTAACACGGTCCGGATCCGGTTGCGGTTCACGAAGGCCCAGGCTCTGCCAGGCAACGGTCTCTCCGTCACACGCGTTTGCGGGCATGCGGGCGAGTGTATTCAACAAGTGTTGACACCGCTAGCGGCGACGCTTATGTTGAGTTTAACGGCCGTTGAACTCAACGGCGGGAGGTCATGGATATGACGACCGTCACGGCCTTCGGGATCGGACTCGATTCCGATGTGGGCTGCCTAAATCGACTGTATGCAAATGGTTTTCGCCGATTGGCGCCAAGTTCCCCCGGGGGCGTTCGCCGTAATTTGCTTCCGCGAGTGAACCGAAGTCACCGGCAAGTCGTACTAGTGGCATAACAAGTTAGGTGGGGATATGCCAAGGCAACAGAGGGTGGTCGACCACATCGTCGATCACCTCGCGAGAATCGACAGCGACTACATATTCGGCGTCGACGGTGCCAACATCGAAGATCTCTACGATGCCGCGCATTTCTGCTTGGACATCACCGCGGTGTTGGCCAAGCACGAGTTCTCCGCGGCCACGATGGCCGACGGGTACAGCCGTAGCGGCGCTGGTTTGGGAGTAGTGGCGGCGACGTCTGGTGGTGGCGCGCTCAATCTCATTCCGGGCCTGGGGGAATCATTGGCCAGCCGGATACCGGTGTTGGCGTTGGTTGGACAGCCCGCGACCACGATGGATGGTCAGGGCAGCTTTCAAGACACCAGTGGCCGCAACGGTTCATTGAATGCCGAGGCGCTATTTTCTGCGGTGTCGGTCTTCTGCCGGCGGGTGTTGACGCCCACCGACATTCTTTCGGCGTTGCCCGACGCTATAGCGGCGGCGCGAGTCGGTGGTCCGGCAGTATTGTTGCTGCCCAAGGATATTCAGCAGGCCAAGGTCGGCGTCAACGGCGACCGCGGTGATGACCGGGGCGGGTTTGAGCGTCCGGGAGCGCGCATCGGTGATCCACATGCGATCGTGCGGGCTCTGCGCCGAGCGGATGGACCTATCACCATCATTGCCGGCGAGCAGGTGGCTCGCGACGACGCCCGGTCTGAACTCGAGGAGCTGCGGGCCCTGCTGCGCGCGCAGGTGGCATGTGTGCCCGACGCCAAAGATGTAGCTGGTACATCAGGTTCCGGTTCGTCGTCGGCGCTCGGTGTGACCGGTGTGATGGGCCATCCCGGTGTGGCGGCCGCGGTGGCAGCCAGCGCTGTGTGCCTAGTGGTCGGCACCCGACTGTCGGTGACCGCCCGCACTGGCCTCGACGACGCCCTCGCGGCGGTGCGGACGGTCTCCATCGGCTCGGCGCCCCCATACCTGCCGTGCACGCACGTGCACACCGAAGATCTGCGAGGATCGCTGACGATGCTGACCCGGGCGTTGTCCGGGGACGGGCGCGCAAGGGGATTGCGGGTGCCCGATTTCGTGGCAGACGCCGAACTCAGTCCACCCGCCTTCGCCGGTGCGGGTGTGCGCTACCGCGATGCCATGGTCGTGCTCGATCGCGTGTTGCCCGACGGAACCGACATCGTCGTCGACGCCGGCAACACCGGCGCATCCGCAATCCATCACCTCCCCGCTCGCCGGGACGGCCGGTTCGGGGTCGCACTCGGCATGGGCGGCATGGGCTACAGCTTCGGCGCCGGTATCGGGATGGCCTTCGGCCGTGCGATGAGCAACGGGCCTAGCCGGCGCACCGTCGTGGTCGCGGGAGACGGTGCATTCTTCATGCACGGCATGGAGGTGCACACGGCGGTGCAGTACCGGCTTCCGGTGACTTTCGTCCTGTTCAACAACAACGCCCACGCCATGTGCGCCACCCGCGAGCAGCTGTTCTACGACGACCTTTACAGCTACAACCGGTTCGCTCCCAGCCAGCTGGGAGCCGGTCTGGCGGGCATGTTCCCCGGGCTGTCTTCGGTCGACGTGGCCGACATCGACGCACTACCCGCAGCACTGGAACGGGCAATGGCCGTCGACGGACCGTCGGTGGTCAGTGTGGAGTGCGCGGCCGACGAAATCCCGCCATTCGCGGCCTTCCTGAACAAGCAACCTGCCAATCAGGTTGTCGAACAAGAGATCACAGCGACCAAGGAGAACCGTTTCCATGTCCCAAGCAGTGCTTGAAGATATCGCCGTCCATAGCGGCACCACCGAGCCGATCGCGGGAGTGGTCCGTATCGAGACCTCGCCGCTGGAGGAGACCACTCCGATGTTCATGGCGAAGATGCGGTCGGTGTACCCGCACGAGGAGGTCTTCGGCCAATACTGCACGGTCAACGACTACGTCGACTGCCCGCCCGACGAGCTGTTCGAATACCTTTCTCACACAAACAGCCTCGAGGAGTGGACCTATACCCTGCGTGACTTCACGCCCACCGAGGAGTCCGGGCTTTGGCTGGCCTACGACCGGTTGCTTCCGGACACCAAGATCTACACTCGCACGGTGGCCAACGCGCAGGCCCGTACCGTCGACTACCACTGCGCCTGGGACCAGGGTGAGCACCTGTGGATGATCTACCTGATGCGGGTCCTCGACGCGCAGGTGGTGCTCGGCAAGCCCGGCTCCGTTGTGCTGTGGACCAATTGCCGTCACACGCTCTACGACGGCAACCCGCATCCCGAGGCCGGGCCGTCGGAGCGCGAGCGCTGGGTCGGCGACTTCTGGGACATCTTCGGTGCCGGTCATGCGCTGGAGCTGAACAACCTCAAGTCGATTGCCGAGTATCGCCACCGCAATGGACTGCCGATCACACCGGAATGGATGAGCACATCATGAACCAACCCACAGTCAGCCTGACCGACCTTTCCACCTACCTGCCGGGCGAGCCTATCGGCGCCGACTACTACGCGCAGTTCGCCGGCTCGGACGACCTGGCGGCCAACCTGATGTTCCGCGCGCCCAGGTTCCGCCATCACGTCGGGCCGGACGAAACCGCGATCGACATGGTCGAGCGCGCCACCCAGGGCCTGATCGAACGGCACGGCCGGGACGTCATCTCCGACGTCGACGTGCTGATCACCCACACCCAGGCGCCCGACCTGCCGTTCTATGGCGCGGGTGGCGGCATCGCCCACCGCTTGGGGACGCGTCCTAACTGGGTCTTGGATCTGCACAACGGCGGTTGCGCGGCGTTCGTGCTGGGTCTCAAAGTGGCCCGCGAACTGCTCGCGGCCGGGCAAGGGCGCACAGCGCTCATCGCGGTCGCCCAGAACGCCGCGGGACAGGTTTTCGATCAGCCAGGGGTGCGCCGCAAGGCGCAGGCGGCGGTGCCCGGCGACGGCGCCGCGGTGGGTCTGGTCACGCTGTCCGACCAGTCACCCATTCTCGATATCGAGTGCCGTACCTACGGCGAATACGCGGGCGAGATGACGCTGGCCTCGGACCCGGCCCGCAAGTGGTGGCAGCCCGGCACCGGTGAGCTCTCCATCGGTTTCACCGAAACCAAGATCGCCAAGGTGCTGGCCCGCGGCAATCGGCAGGTCCCCGAAGTCTCGCTCGCCGTCTGCGGTCGAATCGGGTTGTCGTCCAAGGACATCGACCTGCTGGTCACCAATCAGCCCAACCGGGTGTTCCTGCGCAACTGGCGCGAGGCGCTCGAGGTGGCGCCCGAGCGTCACCGTGACACTTTTGACGAGTGCGGCAACCTGTTCGGCGCGGGCATCCCGATCAATCTGGATCATGCGATATCCGACGGTCAGGTCAAGACCGGCGACGTCGTGATGATGGCCGCCTTCGCGCACGCCGGTGATTTCGCGGGTGCGGCGGCGGTCCGCTGGGGCGGACGAAACTGATGCAACCTTTGATGGAGGCGAGCCCCGTCGCCGGGGATGTCCTCGACGCGCTGCCGAACGCGATCGATTCATTCGCGTTGTCGCTCAACGAGAACCCGTTTCCGCCGCTTCAGGCGGTGCGCTCGGCACTGATCCGCTCGGTCGATGCCGCCAACCGTTATCCGGAGTTCCTGCCCGAACGCCTGCGCCACTTGATCGCCGGTCACATCGGGGTCAGCGACCAGCAGGTCGTGCTGGGAGCAGGTGCGAGCGGCGTGGTGATGCAGGTCCTGCATGCGGTGACACGGCCCGGTGATCGGATTGTGCTGAGCGAACCGACTTTCGACGGGTATCCGATCTTCGCCCAGATGGCCCATTTGACAGCGGTCACTGTTCCGCTCGACGAGCGCGGCCACCACAACCTGGAGGCAATGGCCGATGCCGCGGCGGACGCCAAGGTCGTCGTCTTGTGTCGGCCCCACAATCCGACCGGGATCCTGGAATCCGTCGCCGATGTGCATCGATTCCTGCGGCGCGTACCGGGCGACACGGTCGTGGTGCTCGACGAGGCTTACATCGAGTTTGTCGCTCCCCAGCACCGCATCGACGGACCGGATCTGATCCGGTGCTTTCCGAATATCGTTATATTGCGTACCTTTTCGAAGGCCTACGGGCTGGCCGGCCTTCGTATCGGGTACGGGTTCGCCTCCCCAGAACTGGCGAAGATGTTGTGGAGCATGCAATTGCCGTTCGGGATGGGTATCACCAGCCTGGCCGCAGTCGCGGCGTCCTACGATGCCGAAGACCAGTTGCAGCAACGCATTCTGCGAATCACCGGTGAGCGGGATTACTTGTGTCGGCGACTTCGGGCAATGGGCGTATACATCACCGATGGGCACGCCAACTTCGTCTACCTGCCGGCTGTCGGGCGACCCTGGCGTGAGGTATTCGCCGACACCGAACTGAAGGCCCGCTACTACCCTGACGGCGCCGCTCGGATCACCGTCGGAGGCCGCGCGTCCACCCAAGCGGTGTTGGCCGCAGTGGCAAAGTCGGGCGGACCAAATCGAGTCCTGGTTTAGCAGAAGGAGGTTCGAGATGAATCCGTTGCTGATGGTCTGTTTTTCAGCAGGCGCGTCGTTAGCCGGACTTGGCCTGCTGAAGCTGCAAGCGCGACTTGAGCTCTGAGCTTACCAACGGCATGCAGAGGATTGAAGTGAGTCGTCAATTGAAATACGGCGACAAAACGAGTCGGTTGCTTCGGGTCCTCGTTGTCGGCGCCGGCGTGGGCGGCATTTCCATTGCTCGGGGATTAATACGCGACGGACATGACGTCACCGTCTTCGAACGGCGACCGGATATGCAGGCGGCTGGTGGCGCCGTGACTATTTGGTCCAATGGCGCAACCGTTCTGGAGCAGCTGGGGGTCGATATGGAGGGAGCCGGTCAGCCGCTCTCCACCCTGCGGGTCACCACACCCACGGGTCGCCCGGTCGCCACGTTAGACCTGACTGCGATCGCGGACGGGCTGGGAGCACCCGTTCGGATGGTCCCACGTCGAGTCCTGCTGGACCGCCTGCTGGAAGGCTTTCCGGCCGATGGCATCTGGTGCGATGTCCGAGCGGTCGGGGTCGTCACTACGCAAAACGGAGTTCGGCTCGAATTCGAAAACGGCAGCTTTGCCGAAGGAGATGTCCTGATCGGTGCCGATGGCCTGCACTCGGTGGTTCGAGACACCGTCGGTGCGCAATCCGCGGAGCCGACCGGCTGGTGTAGCTGGCAGGGACTGGTCACCCTTCCACACATCGCCGAAAAGCAGATCGCACAAATGATCATCGGCGAGCACGGAAGCCTTGGCCTGTGGCCGGCTGGAGGTTCGGATGTGCAGTGGTGGTTCGATTTGCCGTGGTCGCCCGACTTCGTCAGGCCGGTACATCCGATCGACCTGATCCGGTCCAATTTCACCGGCTGGTCCGATTTGGTCGATCGAGTGCTCGCGACATTGACCGACGAGGATCTGGCCCCTTCGCCGTTCCCGCATTTTCGGCATCCGATCCCCCGCTCGGGCCAAGGCGCGGTGACCTTGCTCGGCGATGCCGCACAGACGATGCCGCCGACCCTTGCGCAGGGGACCAATCAGGCGCTGCTCGACACGATGGTGTTGTGCAAGGCGCTTTCGGATTTCCGAAAAGGCCTTAACGCGCTAGGTGGCAGTAACCGTGATCTCCCCAGCGTGCTGCGCTGGTACGAGAACACCAGGCGCCGCCAGGTCAAGGCGGTGTCCTGGGTGACCACATTGCAAGTATCGCGCAGTGAGTCCGCGCTGAGACGGGCGGCGATGATCTCGGACCGGTTCATGACCTGGGTACTGACAAGGTTTCTGCGATCGGTAAGTCACCGCCGGATATCCGCGGAGATCGGCCGAGATCTCGGTGCCGCAACGAGCCCCCACTTTGTCGAAGCTAGTGAAAGCCAATGCATAACTTGAACAAGTCGCCTACCAAGGTGCCACCCGCGAAGCTGGCCCGCGTTGTCGAGTGGATTCGCCACTACCTGAATCGGCTCCATCAACGGCTGACACCGGCGCCGGCAGCGATGATGGAGATGATCGTTTCCACCTGGACGTCGCAGGGGATCACGGTGGCGGCCCAACTCGGTGTCGCCGATGCCCTCACCGACGGCCCGCTGCCGATCGAGGAGCTGGCCGCCCGGGTGGACGCAGACGCGGACGCGTTAACCCGGCTGCTGCGGGCCTTGATCAGCAAGGGCATCTTCCGTCATCGTCGCGACGGACGCTACGAGCTGAATTCCCTTGGCAGCACCCTGCGTTCGGACGCACCGATCTCGATGACATGGGCGGCGCAGTTCTACGGGTCGGCCGAGCAGCGCGAACGCTGGACCCTGATGGTGGATTCGATCCGAACCGGAAGTTCGGTCGTCCCGGCATTGCGCGGCATGGAGAGCTTCGACTACTTCGCCGGGCAGCCCGAGCTTGCCGAACTTTTCAACCAGACGATGACGAGCGTTTCGGAGCTGACGGATGGGCCGGTGGTCGCCGGTTACGACTTCAGCGCCTACCCCACGATCGTCGACGTGGGCGGAGGGCACGGCCCACTGTTGGCCGCCATCCTGGCGGGGCGCCGGCTTCGCGCGGCGTCCTGTACGACCTGTCGTCGGTTGTTGCCAGCGCCCCAAGCCTGTTGTGTGAGCACAAGGTCGCCGACCGGGTACGTATCGCGGAGGGGTCGTTTTTTGACAAGGTCCCAACCGGTGGGGACGCCTACATCCTCAAGAACATCATCCACGATTGGTCCGACGAACAGGCGGTGCAGATCCTGCGTAACGTTCGTGCAGCGGCCGGCCCCCGAGCCACGGTGCTGCTGGTCGAATTGGTCATCCCCAAGCACGACCGTGACTTCCCGGGAAAATGGGTGGATTTGGAGATGCTGCTGAATTTGGGGGCCCGCGAACGCACTGCGGCGGAGTACCGAGACCTGCTCAGCCAAGCCGGACTCCGGATGACACGGGTGGTGCAAACCGCTTCACCCCTCAGCGTGGTCGAGACGCGAGCGGCGTAACCCAGGTGTGAGGCTGGCCAGTGGGGTTAGCCTTACCCGGATGCATACCATCGAGGCCGACTACCTCGTCATCGGCGCGGGCGCCATGGGCATGGCGTTCATCGACACGCTGGTCTCTGAGACAGAGGCCCGCGTCGTGGTCGTGGACCGCAACCATGCGCCGGGTGGCCATTGGACCGCCGCCTACCCGTTCGTCCGGTTACATCAGCCCTCGGTGTTTTACGGCGTCAATTCGCTGCGGCTCGGCCGCGACCCCATCGACCAAGCCGGCTGGAACAAAGGGCTTTACGAGTTAGCCATCGCCGGGGAAGTCTGCTCTTACGACGGCCACGTCATGCGCCAGCAGCTATTGACGACCGGGCGGGTCCAGTATTTCCGACGAGCGAATACCTCGGCGCGAGCCGCTTTGCCACGCGGGCCGGGGCCGACCACACCGTCACCGTGGCGCGCCGCGTCGTCGATGCCACCTACATGCGAGTGATGGTGCCCGCGATGCGGCCGCCGCCGTATGAGGTCGCACCGGGTATCGCCTGTGTCCCACCCAACGACTTGCCGGGCCGCACCGCCCACCAGCGCTACGTGATCGTCGGGGCCGGCAAGACCGGCATCGACACCTGCCTGTGGCTGCTGGGCCACGGCGTCGAGCCGGAACGGCTGACCTGGATCGTGCCCCGCGACTCGTGGCTGCTGGATCGCGCGGCAATGCAGCCCGGATCGATGTTCGCCGACCGCATCAAAGCCGGATTCATCGCGCAGCTGCGGGCGATCAGGGACGCCACGTCACCCGATGACCTGTTTGGTCGCCTCGAGGACGCCGGCACCGTGCTGCGGATCGACCCCGCGGTCCGGCCCACGATGTACCGCTGCGCGACCGTCACCCGGGCCGAACTGGACCAACTGCGACGCATCGGCGATATCGTTCGCAAGGGCCACCTGCTGCGTATCGAGACCGACAAGATGGTCCTCGACGACGATGAGGTGGCGATGGACAAAGGCGTGCTCTACATCGACTGCACTGCCGACGGTGCCGAAAAACGGCCTGCCACTCCGATTTTCGGTACCGACCGCATCACACTGCAGAGCGTGCGCGGGTGCCAACAAATATTCAGTGCCTCGCTGATCGCCCACGTGGAGGCCGCTTATACTGTGCGTGCCGTTGCCCGCATCCCGACACCGACCTCGACTGGCTACGCATCGCGCAGGCCGACTACGGCAATCAACTGCGCTGGTTCGACGACCCCGACCTGACTGCCTGGCTGTCCACGGCTCGCCTGGATCTCTTCGGCCATCTGGTGGGCCAGCTGCTTCCGCCGGCCTCGGCGAAGCCCCGGGTGCGCGATCGGATACTGGGCGGGGCCAAGTCAGTGCTCTCGGCCACCGCCGCGAAGCTCGGCGAGCTGGTCGTCGACGACGCTTCGGTCCCCGCACCGTGACGGTGTAACCCCCGCTGCTATTGATCGGGTGAGGGAGGCTTGTGACGGCACAAAACGAACCCGCGGGACCGCGCCCCCTGCGCGCGGTGCCCAACGACGGCTACACCGACTGGGAAGCCGTGTACCAGGACAACGCGACCTGGGTGTACCGGACGCTGTTCGCCCGGGTCGGCAACCGGGCGGACGCCGAGGACCTCACCACTGAGGTGTTCCTCGCCGCGCTGCGGCCGTTGCGGCTGACGGCGAGCGTCGGCGAGGTGCGCGCATACCTGCGTGCCACGGCGCGAACGGTGCTGGCCGCGCATTGGCGCGAGACCCTGGGGCGGGAGATAACCTCGATCGAGGACATTGAGCAACCACCCGATAGCGAGGAAGCGATCAGCACCGCGCCGGCGCGCGTCGCTCAGGTTCTCGAGAACCTGCCGGACCGCTATCGTCAAATTCTGGAATTACGTTTCCTGCAAGGTAATTCGATCAAGGAGTCTGCCGCGAACCTCGGAATCAGCGTCGCCAATGCCAAAGTGCTCCAACATCGCGCTCTGCGGCTGGCGGCACAGGTCAACGATGGGGGCCAGTCATGAACGCGCGCGGGTTACGCCGCTACGTCGACGATGTGCTGCGGGGGCGCCGGCCAAAACCGTTTGCGCCCGACGACTTTGAGGCCGCGCAGATCCGCACGGCGATCGAGCTGCGGGCGGCACGAGAGGGCCCTGACCCAGAAGCGGCGCCGCGTCCGGAATTCCTGACCGACCTGCACCGGCGTCTCGCCGAACAAATGGCCGGCACGCCGGCCGAACCGGCGCCCAAGCCAAACACGACGCGTCGCCAGGTCATCGTCGGTACGTCGGCCGCGGCGGCCGCTGCGGTCACCGCGGTTTCCATCGATCGAGCCGTGACGGGAAACCGCACCGAAGGACGTGCCCGTGATAGTGCGGCCGTACAACTCACGCCCAACGACGGAAGCTGGCAGCGCGTCGCGGCCAGCTCGGAAGTGCCCGACGGCCGCATGCATCCGTTTGACCTCGGGTCGGTCGGCGGATTCGTCCGCCGCATCGATGGCAAGCCCCAGGCGGTATCCGGGGTGTGCACCCATCAAGGGTGCCGGTTGTGGTTCGACGCGCCGGATGACAGGTTGCGCTGCCCGTGCCACTCGACATCGTTTTCTCCCGCGGGAGAAGTGCTCACCCATCAACTGCCGATCGCGCCAAAACCGTTGCCTACACTGATGGTTCGCGAGGCCAACGGGATCATCGAGGTCTACGCCCCGCCGCACCCCGAACAGCCGGCCTAAGCGGTGCAACCAGCCGCGCTATCTCTTGGCAGGCAGATCGCGGCAGTGTCAGGATCGGCTGGCTTCGTAGAGCTCGGAGGCAATTGGCTTCCGCTTGAGCCGAGATTTCAGCGACTGGGCGGGCTTCTCGATCAGGGACCAGCTCAGCGCGGCAAGCGGCAGCGTGGCGGTGGTCGAAATGGCGAAAAACAGCAGGGGGTTCAGGCCGGAAAGCCCACAGACGGCCAGCAATTGCTGAATCGGAGATGCGTAAATGTAGGTGCCGTAGGAGGTGTCCGTGCGCAATCTCAGTCGCTCGTTTTTGATCAGCGAACCCGAAACGATGATGGCATACGCCAGCGGAAGACCGCCGAGCACCCGGTAGTCAGGCAGCAGGCTCGACACCGCAACGAGGAGCACGCTTACCGCGACGAGCGACCAGCGAGCGGGAATCACATCTCGCCACTGATACAGCAGCGCCCCAGCCGAAAACATGATCGCGAAGCGCGCAGCGAGCTGTAAGTTGGTCCATTCGCCGGGGAAGGTCAGCGGCGGCAACAATGTCGCCCCAAGCACTGCGAGTGCCAAGCTCACAGGTGTTAGCCACCGTCGATTCGCGAGACCGACCAGGCCGATAGCGGCGACGGCGAGATAGCACAACACCTCCCACATCAGCGTCCACACAGAAGCGTTCCAGACGCCGGCATCTGGAATCTTTAGCGGTGTCCCGCCGATATCCAGGGCAAGCGCCGACAACAGTGTGCTGTTTTTCAGTACGTACTCGATTGGCGCGCTGGACAATAGCAGCTTCATGGCAGGGCCGCCCTGAATCGCCAGGCTGAGCGGGGCGAACACGAACGCGGTGACGATCAGACAGACGTAGAGCCCGGGAAGGATGCGCAGCGCTCGAGCAACGAGATAGTCGCGCAGTTGCGGGTTACGCAGCCAGCTCGAAGTGATCAGGAATCCGGAAAGTGCAAAGAACCCGTCGACCCCGATCGAGAAAAGAAGCTGGAGAACCGGCCTGGACGCCACGCTGTGGCCGGTGACGGGGAAGGAGTGCCACAGGATCACCTCGGCCGCCAGCGCCAATCGGAAAGTGTTCAGCGCGTTGGTTCGCGGATCGAATACCTGCCCCAGTGTCGTTCGCGTTCGCCCCGCGATGCCCAATCCCATGCCACGCCATCTTAACCACACGGCCGGGGTTTGCTCGCCGCCCTGGAGGCGCTGTGCTGGTGGCCTGAACGCCGCAGCAACGACACGGACTAGGCCGAACGGTCGGCTTCGGAGAGCTCGGAGGCGGACTTTCGCTTGATGCGAGATTTGAGAGATAGCGCGGGCTTTTCCACGATAAACCAGCTGAGCGCGGCGAGCGGCAGCGTTGCTGCCGTCGCAATGGCGAAAAACAGGAAGGGATTCAGGCCGGCGAGCCCGCAGATGGCCAGCAACTGCTGGACGGGAAATGCGTAGATGTAAGTGCCGTAGGACACATCCGTACGTAATGCCAAGTGCTTGTTGCGGATCAGGGAACCCGAAACGATCACCGCATACGCCAGCGGAAGCGCGCCGAGCACCCGGTAGTCGGGCAGCAGGCTCGACGCCGCAACGAGGAGCACGCTCACTACGACAAGCGACCACCGCGCGGGAATCACATCTCGCCACTGATACATCACGACCCCCGCCGAAAACATAATGGCGAAGCGCACAAGCAGCTGCGGAATAGTCCAGACTCCGGGAAAGGTAAGCGGCGGCAGTACTAACGCTCCACACAGCGCGACTGCCAAAATCGCCGGAGAAACCCATCGGCGATCAGCGAGTCCGACGATGCCGATGACGGCAATGGCGAGGTAGCACAACACTTCCCAGACGAGGGTCCATAGCGAACCGTTCCAGAGGCCGGCAACCGGAACGCTGCGCGGTGTTCTGTCGATATCCAGCTGCAGGTCCGCCAGTAGTGTGCTGTTGTTGAGGACGTATCCGAACGGCGCGCCAGACCGTAGTAATTTCATCGGTGAGCCGCCCTGAATCGCCACGCTGATCGGGGCGAACACAAACGCGGTCACCACCAGACAGACGTAGAGCCCAGGCAGAATGCGAAGGGCTCGAGCAACGAGATAGTCACGCAGTTGCGGGTGGCGGAGCCAACTCGCGGCGATGAGAAACCCTGAAAGCGCGAAGAACCCGTCAACCCCGACCGAGAAAAGAAGCTGGACAACCGCCCTGGACGACACGTCGTGGCCGGTGATGCGGAACGAATGCCACAGGATCACTTCGGCCGCCAGCGCCAGGCGGAACGCGTTCAATGCATTATTCCGTGGATCGAATACCTGCCCGAGTTTCATCCGCCTCGACGTCCCGTAGTCGCTCACGTTGTCGGCGTTATCGTATAGCCCCTTTCGGGCTTGTCGGATGTTGGCAGCTGTCGAGAACTATGTGGCACCCGGTGCTTTCGGAGTCGGCGGCTCGGTAACCGGGTCTGGCGAGGTGGCGTTGCGGTCGCCGCCGGCGTCGACAACGGCTGGGGCAGCCCACTCCCGCTTGAGACGAGATTTCAGGGCCATCGCGGGCTTCTCTACCACGAACCAGCTGAACGCGGCCAGCGGCAGAATGGCAGACGTCGCAATGCCGAAAAACAGGAAGGGATTCAGACCGGCAAGTCCACAGACCGCGAGCAACTGCTGGGTGGGAAATGCGTAAATGTAAGTGCCGTAGGACAGGTCCGTACGTAACGTCAAGCGCTTCTGTTTGATCAGCGAACCCGAAACGATCACCGCATACGCCAGCGGAACGGCGCCGACCACCCGGTAATCAGGCAGCAGGCTCGACGCTAGAACGATGACTACGCTCACCGCGACCAGCGACCACCGCGCGGGGATCCTGTCTCGCCACTGATAGATCAGCGCTCCGGCCGAAAACATGATGGCCGAGCGGGCCGCGAGCTGCGGGATCGTCCAGATCCCGGGAAAGGTGAGCGGCGGCAACGCTAGCGCCGCCAAGACTGCGAGCGCCAAGATCGCAGGAGGAACCCACCGTCGATTCGCAAGTCCGACCAGACCGATGGCGGCAACGGCGAGGTAGCACAGCACTTCCCAGATGAGGGACCACAGCGAAGCGTTCCAGATGCCCGCGTTTGGAATCTTCAGCGGTGTTCCGCCGACATCGAACTGAAGCACCGCAATCAGTGTGCCGTTTTTCAAGACGTACTCGAACGGCGCGCTGGACAGCAGCAGCTTCATCGCCGGGCCACCCTGAATCAGCAGACTGAGCGGGGCGAACACGAACGCGGTGACGATCAGACAGACGTAGAGCCCGGGCAGGATGCGAAGAGCTCGAGCGACGAGATAGTCACGAAGCTGCGGGTCGCGGAGCCAACTCGAGGTGATCAGGAATCCGGAAAGTGCAAAGAACCCGTCAACCCCGACCGCGAAAAGAAGCTGAAGAACGGGCTTGGGCGAGATTTCGTGGCCCGTGATGGGGAAGGAGTGGAACAGGATCACCTCGCTCGCTAACGCCAAACGGAAGGCGTTCAGTGCATTTTTCCGCGGATCGAATACCTGCCCTAGCTTCATCCGCCTCCGTCCGTCCGTCGTCCGCGCCTAGCGCTGTGGGCGCCATCGTAGCGTTACCGAACGGTTGACAAACCACATTCGCGCACCGCAACGAGCGACCATAGGCCTATTCGCTGCGCATACCGTTGATAAAGCGCTGTGTCTCTTCCCAGGTGGGCAGCAGCCCGGCCGCGCGCACTTCGTCGAAACCGGGGGCGGCGGCATCGCGGTCGGACAAACTCGGGGCGGCGCCATCGACCAGCGGCCAGTCGATGCCCAGGGCTGGGTCGGTGGCACAGATGGTGTGCTCGCGCTGCGGACTGTATTCCGCCGAGCACAGGTACATCACCGTCGAATTATCTTGCAGAGCAAGGAATCCATGCCCAAGGCCTTCCGAGATGTAAATCGTCCGGCGATCGGAGTCGTCGAGCAGGACCGAGTCCCACTGCCCGAACGTGGGTGAGCCGACCCGGATGTCGACCACCACGTCGAACACCGCGCCGCGCACGCACGTCACATATTTGGCCTGGCTGGGTGGCAGCTGGGCGAAATGCAGGCCACGCAGTACGCCGGCGGCCGACACCGAGCAGTTGGCCTGCTGCACATTCAACCCGTGACCGGCAAAGTCCTTGAATCCATGGTCGGTGAGCCATTCGAAGAACATCCCGCGGGAATCACCGTGAACTTTCGGGGTGATTTCCCAGGCGCCAGGGACTTTGAGTTCGCGAACTTCCATCTCACTGACCCCGTTCTTCGTAGCGGGCTTCCGATGCCTCTTTTAGCGGACGCCACCATGATTCGTTGGCCCGATACCAGTCGATGGTTTCGCGCAGCCCCTCCTCGAAGTCGGTATGCTTTGGTGCCCAGCACAATTCGTCATACAGCAGGGATGGATCGATGGCGTAGCGCAGGTCGTGACCGACGCGGTCGATGACGTGGTCGAAGTCGTCAGGGTCGCGACCCATCATCGACAGCAGCGTGCGCAGCACGGTCAGGTTGTCGCGCTCACCCTCGGCGGAGATCAGATAGGTCGCCCCGATCTGCCCCTTGTCCAGGATCCGCCAGACCGCGCTGTTGTGGTCGTCGACGTGGATCCAGTCGCGGACGTTGGCGCCGGTGCCGTACAGCTTGGCCCGCCGGCCGGTCAGCACGTTGGTGATCTGCCGCGGGATGAATTTCTCGATGTGCTGATAGGGCCCGTAGTTGTTGGAGCAATTGGAAAGCGTCGCGCGCACCCCGTAGGACCGCACCCAGGCCCGGACCAGCATGTCGGCCGCGGCTTTGGTCGCCGAATAGGGGCTCGACGGGTTGTAAGGCGTCGACTCGGTGAACCGCTTCGGGTCGTCGAGTTCCAGGTCGCCGTAGACCTCGTCGGTCGAGATGTGGTGCAGCCGCACCCCTTGACGCCGTACCGCTTCCAGGATCGTGTACGTCCCGACCACGTTGGTGTGCAGAAACGGCTCGGGGTTGTCCAGCGCGTTGTCGACGTGGCTCTCGGCGGCGAAATGCACGACCGCATCGGCGTCGCCGATCAGGAGGGAAACCAGCTCGGCATCGGCGATGTCACCCTCGACCAGCCTGATGGCACCGTCGACGTCGGCCAGCGACTCGCGCCGGCCGGCGTAGGTCAGGGCGTCGAGCACCGTCACGGAAACATCGGGACGCTCGCGCACCGTACTGTGCACGAAATTGGCGCCGATGAAACCGGCGCCACCGGTGACCAGCAGCCGCATGGTCAAACCCTAACCGAGGGCCGCGGTCAGCTTGCGGGGATTCGCCCCAGCGGCCCGGCCAGTTCGCTCAGCGCAGGCAACAGCGTCTTTTCGTCGTAGCCGCCCAGCACCTGGATCGCCACGTGGTCGGCGCCGGCATCCAGATGCTCGTTGAGGCGTTTCACGATGGCCTCCGGCGTGCCGTAGGCCACCACCGCGTCGATCAGCCTGTCGCTGCCGGGCTTGCGCACGTCGTTTTCGGTGAACCCCAGCCGCAGCCAGTTGTTCACATAGTTGCTCAGACCCAGGTAGTGCTCGACGAGCTGACGGCCGGCGGCACGCGCCTCATCGCGGTCGGTGGTGAGCACCACCTTGTGCTCCGGCGCCAAGAACACCGAGTTGCCAAGCAGGTCGCGCGCCTTGGCCGTGTGTTCGGGCGTGGTCAGATACGGGTGAGCACCGGCGCTGCGCTCGGCAGCCAGCTGCAGCACCTTGGGCCCGAGTGCCGCGAGAACCCGCCGGCTGGTCGGCACCAGCGCCTCGTCCAGGGCATCGAGGTAACCGACCATCGCGGCGTAGGGCTTGACGTACTCCTGGGTGTGTTCCTGGTGGCCCGCCCCGATGCCGAGCAAAAACCTTCCGGGGTAGGCACTTTCGATGCGTTTAAAGGATTCGGCGACGGCCGTCGCCGGCGCCGACCAAATGTTGACGATCCCGGTGGCCAGCTGTAACGAGGTGGTTTGCGCCAAAGCGGGGTCTACCCAATCCAGTTCGGCGTCCGGAGATCCGCCGATCCAGACGGTGCCGTACCCGAGCGCCTCGATCTTGGCGGCCAGTTCGGGTGTGATGGTGCGGGTAATCAGGAACACGCCGTAGCGGCCCAGGTCGGGCTTGAGTGAAACTGCGTCGGTCATCGAGGTCCCCCTGCGCGATTGGTCACGGTGGTTCAGTCCTAGCGGCCCCGCCAATTCAGCCAGCGCCGAGACCAGGCTTTCATCTTTGGTGAGGACCTGCACAGGCACCTGGTCGGCGCCGGCGGCGAGGTGCTCGTTCAGCCGCGCGGCGATCGCGTCGGGGGTGCCGTAGGCCACTACCGCGTCTACCAGGCGGTCGCTGCCCGGCCGGGTGACCTCGTCGTCGGCAAAGCCCGA
Source organism: uncultured Actinomycetota bacterium (assembly GCA_963712615.1). GTDB lineage: Bacteria > Actinomycetota > Actinomycetes > Mycobacteriales > Mycobacteriaceae > Mycobacterium. The sequence goes on along the minus strand of CAVQIO010000002.1, from coordinate 2,578,357 downwards.
CCGTTTCCAGTTGTTGCGATAGTTGGACAGGTTGAAATACATGTCCAGGGCCTTGCGGCCGACCGCGCGGGCCTTGTCGGCATCGGTGGTCAGCACCACCTTGTGCTCGGGCGCCAAAAACGCCGACGCGCCGATCAGCTCGCGCGCGTGCGCGGTGTGCTCCGGAGTGGTCAGGTAGGGGTGCGCGCCGGCGCCGCGTTGTGCCGAGAGTTCGAGGACTCGCGGGCCCAGGGCCGCCACCACCCGGCGATTGGCGGGCACCCCGTAGTCGTCGAGCCTGTCCAGATACTCGACGAGCGCGTCAAGGGGCTTGCGGTATTCGCTGATCACCTCGCGGTGGCCGACGCCGATCCCGAGCAGGAAGCGACCCGGGTAGGCCTTGTCGATCCGGTGGAACGACTCGGCTACCGCCTGGGCGGGCGCAGTCCAGATGTTCACGATCCCGGTGGCCACCTGCAAGGTGCTCGTCGCTTCCCGGATGGGCTCCACCCACTCCAACTCGGCGGGCGGGGAACCGCCTACCCAGACGGCTCCGTAGCCGAGGGCCTCGATTTCCTTGGCTTGCTGGGGCGTTACGCCGCGTCCGAACGATCCGAACCGGCCAAGATTGGGTTTGCTTGCACCAGAACTGGCATGAGAGTCGGTCATGACGACTCCAACCGGGCGGGTACAGACGCTATTCCGGGACCGCCCCATCTGCATCCACGTCGTCCAGATCGACGGCAACCGCGTCGGCCAGGGGAGGCCTCTCCAGCGGGAGCAGCACGATGAACCGAGTGTCTCCGGGCACCGATTCCACGCGTAGATCTCCGCGATGCTTCTTGACGACGATGTTGAATGCGAGATCCAGCCCCAGGCCGGTGCCTTCCCCGAAGGGTTTGGTGGTGAAGAACGGCTCGAAGATGTGCTCGCGGATGTCCTCGGGGATCCCGGGCCCACTGTCACAGATCTCGACGCGGGCCATGCTCTCGCTTTCCCGGCTGGTGCGGATGGTGAGCGTGCCGCCCCCGTCGCGCATCGCACCGAGCGCGTTGTCGATGATATTGGTCCACACCTGGTTGAGATCGCCTGGGTAGCAAGGGATTTCCGGAAGCGATTGGTCGAACTCCTTGACCACTGTGACCGTTCCGGGGCCTTTGCCGTCTTTACTCAACCGGTCGGCGAAGATCGTCAACGTGCTGCGTAGCAGGTCATGCACGTCGGCCACCTGGAACTGGGCCCGATCCATCTGGGAATACTGCTTCGCGTCGGCGACCAATGCTGAGATCCGTTTGCTCGCCTCGGCGATCTGGTTCATCAGCAGCTCGCTTTCGATGGTGTAGTTGATCCACCGGATCGCCTGCTCCAACGATGTGGTCGCGAGTTCGTCGGTGACCGCGGAAATCCGGTCCAACCAGTCGGTGTCGATGCCGCCTTCGACGAATGTCGGTGCGATATCCCAACCACCATCAATGCCGTGCTCCTCCAGCCACTCGCCGACGGTGTCCTCTCGGTCGGTGGTCTCGATCGAGCTGAGGTGCTGCGATGTCGACTTGGCGACCTGATCGGCGACCTGCTGTTGCAACCGCACCAGGGCGCGCATCGCCTCGGCGGTGACCGTGCCGTCGGCGAGCATCACCAGCTTGCCGCGCATGCCGGCGATCCGGTCGCGCAAGTCGGCCGCCGCGCGTGCGGTGGCCGCGGCGGGATTGTTCAGCTGATGGGTCAGGCCGGCCGACAACCGGCCCAGTGCCAGCAGCTTCTCCCGGTTGTCGATGATGCGGCGGGTTCGGTCGGTGCCGACGGCGATGCCGTCGAGCAGGTGCACCGCCATCGGGAACTGGTCCTTCATGAACTTGGCGAACACGGGTGCGTCCATCACAAAGAACCGCGACGGCTTGGTCACGTGGACCGACGCGTCATAGCTCTTCTGCTTCCCGCCGGTGAAGGCCCGCCAGGCACCGCAATACACGCCGCGCTGCGAGGTCCGGTTCGTTTCGATGTCTTGGCCGCCCGAGAGCTTGGACATCGTCAGCTCGCCTTCGAGGAGCACGTAGAAGCAGGTCGCCGGCTCACCCTCGACGCAGATCGGGCCCGGTTCATAGTCCTGCACATGCCCGTTCGTGCACAGCACCGCGAGCTGCTCGTCGGTGAGGGCCTCGAACAGGAACAGGGTGCGCAGCTCGTCGGGCTTGCACGGCATCTTGTCGGTCATCCTCAGGCCCCTATGACTCCGCCAGGTAACGGTGGACCAGCATCACGGCCATCGATCCTTCGCCGACCGCGGCCGCGACGCGTTTAGCGGACTCGGAGCGCACATCGCCGGCGACGAATACGCCCGGGACGCTGGTTTCCAGATGATGGGGTGGGCGGTCCAATGCCCAGCCGCACACGTTGCGCAGGTCGGGGCCGGTCAGCAGGAAGCCGTGGTCGTCGCGGGCGAGCACCCCGTCGAGCCATTGGGTGCGCGGCGCGGCGCCGATGAAGATGAACATCCGTGCGCAGGTGACGTCTTCTGTGGTGCCGGTTCGGTTGTCGGCCAGGGTCAGCTTCTCCAGGTGGTCGGTTCCAACGGCGCAGTGAACCTCGGAGCAGGTGCGGACGGTGATTTTCGGGTTGTCTTTGATCTGCTGAATCAGGTAGTACGACATCGACGCCTCGAGCGACGCCGCGCGCACCACGATGGTCACCGATGCGGCATCGCGGGACAGAAACATCGCGGCCTGTCCGGCCGAATTCGCCCCGCCGATGACGTAGACGTCCTCGTCCTTGCAGTCCGACGCGACGGACGTGGCCGCGCCGTAGTAGACGCCCCGGCCGGTCAGCTCGGCGCACCCGGTTGCGTCCAGCTGGCGGTAGGAGACCCCGGTGGCCAGGATGACTGCGTGCGCGTCGACGGATCCGCCGTCGGCGAACCGCACGGTGCGTTTGGACCCATTGATCTCCAGCGTGGTGGCCGTGCGGGCAGTGATCAGTTCGGCGCCGAACTTCTCGGCCTGCCTGCGCGCGCGGTCGGCCAACTGGCCACCCGACACACCTTCCGGAAAGCCCAGGTAGTTCTCGATCCGCGAACTTTGGCCGGCCTGACCACCGGTTGCGGTGCGCTCGATGAGCACCGTGCGCAGACCCTCCGAGGCGCCATAGACAGCGGCGGCCAGGCCGGCGGGGCCGCCGCCGATGACGATCAGGTCGTAGAAGTCCTTGGACAGTTGGGTGGACAAGCCCAGCGTGTCGGCCAGTTGTGCGTCGGTGGGATCGACGAGGGGCTCGCCGCGCTCGGTGACGACGACAGGTAGCCGCAGGCCGTCTTCGCCGGCAGCCTTGAGGATCCGCTCGCCGGCGGGCTCGTCGGCCATGAACCAGGTGTAGTAGAGCCCGTTGCGGGCCAGGAAGTCGCGCACCTGCCAGGACCGGGCCGACCAGCGGTGCCCGATCACCTTGGTGTGCGGGATTGCGTGTTGGGGTGCCGCTCGCCACGCCTCCAGCAGCCCGTCGATGACGGGGTAGAGCTTTTCCTCGGGCGGATCCCACGGCTTGAGCAGGTAGTGGTCGAGGTCGACGACGTTGATCGCGTCGATCGCGGCGTGCGTGTCGGCATAGGCGGTCAGCAGTACCCGCCGTGCCGCCGGGTACAGGTCCATTGCCTGCTCGAGGAACTCGATGCCGGACATTTGCGGCATCCGTAGTCGGCGATCAGCATTGCGACGGCTTCGCCCCGCAGCTTGAGTTCCCGGAGTGTCTCCAATGCGTCGGCGCCCGATTCCGCCCGCACGATGCGGTGCTCCTCGCCGTAGTGGCGACGCAGATCTCGGGCGACCGCGCGAGACACCGCTGGATCGTCGTCAACGGTCAGCATCACGGGTTTGCGCGGTTGCGCATCGGGACGTGTCATCGGCGTCAAGTATGCGCTTGTCAGGCGCGGTGTGGTGGGTCGAGATGGCGCCCGCGAGCGCTCTAGATCGCGGATTTTGGCCACGCCGTCGCAACAGGTAGCATGGACCGACGGTGCGCCATTCCGCGCCGGCTTTTTTGTGTGTCCGTTCCCAAGGAATTTCCTGTCACCGGCTCACGTTTCAAAGTCGGTGTGAATGCTGTGCCGTGTTGGCGCAGCGAACGAAACTAAACGACGAGGATTTGACGAGAAGTTATGGCCAAGAAGGACGGCGCCATCGAGGTCGAGGGCCGCGTGGTCGAGCCTCTGCCCAATGCGATGTTTCGCATTGAGCTGGAGAACGGCCACAAGGTGCTTGCCCACATCAGCGGCAAGATGCGGCAGCACTACATCCGCATCCTGCCCGAGGACCGGGTGGTGGTGGAGTTGTCTCCTTACGACCTGTCCCGGGGCCGCATCGTGTACCGGTACAAGTAAAAGCAACCTACGAGTAGACAGACAGGATCGATACGGCCGTGAAGGTGAACCCCAGCGTCAAGCCAATCTGTGACAAGTGCAGGGTGATCCGTCGGCATGGGCGGGTCATGGTGATCTGCTCAGATCCTCGTCACAAGCAGCGCCAAGGCTAAGCGCGATCGCACGCGCAGCCCAATACAACTGAATGCAGACCTCCCAACACCAGTGAGCGGATAGGCCGCTCATCCACGTCCGGTCGGAGGCCGGGCCCCGCCGAATACGACGGGAACGGGTTGGGATCAGACCTCCGCTTAGAAACAAGAGGAAACGCCACCTATGGCTCGACTAGTAGGCGTCGATCTGCCGCGTGATAAGCGGATGGAGATCGCGCTGACCTATATCTTCGGCATCGGCCGTACCCGCTCGAACGAGATCCTGGAAGCCACCGGCATCGACCGGGACCTGCGCACCAGGGATCTCACCGATGACCAGCTGACCCACCTGCGCGACTACATCGAGGCCTCTCTCAAGGTCGAGGGTGACCTGCGCCGCGAGGTGCAGGCAGACATCCGCCGCAAGATCGAGATCGGCTGCTACCAGGGTCTGCGGCACCGCCGCGGCCTGCCGGTGCGTGGCCAGCGCACCAAGACCAACGCGCGGACCCGCAAGGGCCCCAAGCGCACCATCGCCGGCAAGAAGAAGGCCAGGTAACCCATGCCACCCGCCAAGAAGGCAGCAGCTGCTGCCCCCAAGAAGGGGCAGAAGACCCGTCGCCGGGAAAAGAAGAACATCCCGCACGGTGCGGCGCACATCAAGAGCACCTTCAACAACACGATCGTGACGATCACCGACCCCCAGGGCAACGTCATCGCCTGGGCGTCGTCGGGACACGTCGGGTTCAAGGGCTCGCGGAAATCGACACCGTTCGCCGCCCAGCTGGCCGCCGAGAACGCCGCCCGCAAGGCCCAGGAGCACGGCGTGAAGAAGGTCGACGTTTTCGTGAAGGGCCCGGGCTCGGGCCGGGAGACCGCGATCCGTTCGCTGCAGGCCGCCGGCCTGGAGGTCGGCGCGATTTCCGACGTCACTCCCCAGCCGCACAACGGCTGCCGTCCGCCCAAGCGCAGAAGGGTCTAGGAGATATTCATGGCTCGTTACACCGGACCTATGACCCGCAAATCGAGGCGGCTTCGCACCGACCTCGTCGGCGGCGACCAGGCCTTCGAGAAGCGTCCGTACCCGCCCGGCCAGCACGGTCGCGCGCGGATCAAGGAAAGCGAATACCTCCTGCAGCTGCAGGAGAAGCAGAAGGCCCGCTTCACCTATGGCGTGATGGAAAAGCAGTTCCGCCGCTACTACGAAGAGGCCAGTCGCCACTCCGGCAAGACGGGTGAGAACCTGCTGCAGATCCTGGAGAGCCGGCTGGACAACGTCGTGTACCGCGCCGGGCTGGCGCGTACCCGCCGGATGTCGCGCCAGCTGGTCAGCCACGGCCACTTCAGCGTCAACGGCGTGCACGTCAACGTCCCCAGCTACCGGGTGTCGCAATACGACATCATCGATGTACGGTCCGGGTCGCTGAACACGGTGCCGTTCCAGATCGCACGGGAGACGGCGGGCGACCGTCCGATCCCGGGCTGGCTGCAGCTGGTGGGGGAGCGGCAGCGCATCCTGGTCCACCAATTGCCCGAGCGGACCCAGATCGACGTGCCGCTCACCGAGCAGCTGATCGTCGAGTACTACTCGAAGTAAAGATGTCCTGCACCGCCGGTGCAGGCAACCTAACGGCATCAAATAGCGGGTGCCGAGAAGGAGAAAAGAAACACCATGCTGATTTCTCAGCGACCCACACTGTCCGAGGAAATCCTCACCGACAGCCGGTCCCAGTTCGTCATCGAGCCGCTGGAGCCGGGATTCGGTTACACCCTGGGCAATTCGCTACGGCGCACGCTGCTGTCGTCGATTCCCGGCGCGGCCGTCACCAGCATTCGCATCGACGGAGTGCTGCACGAGTTCACCACCGTGCCCGGTGTCAAAGAGGATGTCACCGACATCATCCTGAATCTCAAGGGTCTGGTCGTGTCCTCCGAGGAGGACGAGCCGGTCACCATGTACCTGCGCAAGCAGGGTCCGGGTGCGGTCACCGCGGGTGACATCGTGCCGCCTGCCGGCGTCACGGTGCACAACCCCGACATGCACATCGCGACGCTGAACGACAAGGGCAAGCTCGAGGTCGAGCTCGTCGTCGAGCGCGGTCGTGGCTACGTGCCGGCCGTGCAGAACCGTGCCTCCGGTGCCGAAATCGGCCGTATCCCAGTCGATTCCATCTACTCGCCGGTACTCAAGGTCACCTACAAGGTGGACGCGACCCGTGTCGAGCAGCGCACCGACTTCGACAAACTGATCCTGGACGTCGAGACCAAGAGTTCGATCGGCCCCCGTGACGCCCTGGCGTCGGCGGGTAAGACCCTGGTCGAATTGTTCGGTCTGGCACGGGAACTCAACGTCGAGGCCGAGGGCATCGAGATCGGGCCGTCGCCGGCCGAGGCCGACCACATCGCCTCGTTCGCGCTGCCGATCGACGACCTGGACCTGACCGTGCGGTCCTACAACTGCCTCAAGCGCGAAGGCGTGCACACCGTCGGCGAGCTGGTCTCACGCACCGAGTCCGACCTGCTCGACATCCGCAACTTCGGCCAGAAGTCCATCGACGAGGTGAAGGTCAAGCTGCACCAGCTGGGCCTGGCGCTCAAGGACAGCCCGCCGAGCTTCGACCCGTCAGAGGTTGCGGGCTACGACGTCGCCACCGGCACCTGGTCCACCGAGGGTGCTTACGACGACCAGGACTACGCCGAAACCGAACAGCTCTAAGGCTTTTGAACCCCTAGACAGGAGCGTCTGCAATGCCCAAGCCCACCAAGGGCCCTCGCCTCGGCGGGTCGTCTTCGCACCAGAAGGCTCTGCTGGCCAACCTGGCCACGTCGCTGTTCGAGCACGGTCGCATCAAGACGACCGAGCCGAAAGCACGTGCGCTGCGGCCGTACGCGGAGAAGCTGATCACGCATGCGAAAAAGGGCACGCTGCACAACCGTCGAGAGGTTCTGAAGAAGATCCGCGACAAGGACGTGGTGCACGCCCTGTTCGAGGAGATCGGGCCGTTCTTCTCCGACCGCGAAGGCGGATACACCCGCATCATCAAGGTCGAGGCGCGCAAGGGCGACAACGCCCCGATGGCCGTGATCGAGCTGGTGCGGGAAAATACGGTGACGTCGGAGGCCGATCGGGCACGTCGGGTGAAGGCTTCGAAGCCTGCAGCATCCGTAGCTGAGGAGACTCCGGTCGAAGAGGCGCCGGTCGAGGAGGCTGCCACCGAGACCGAAGCCACCGAGGCGCAACCGGCCGAGGCCGATGCCGCGGACGCCGATGCCTCGGACCAGGCCGAGGAGCCAAAGGCTGAGGTCGCCGACGAGGGTGACGAGTCCACCGAGAAGTAGCGAAGACGTCCGTCTTAGGCTCGACATCGCCTATGACGGAACCGATTTCGCGGGCTGGGCAACTCAGGCCGGGCAGCGCACGGTCGCCGGAGTCATCGGCGACACGCTGACGACGGTATTCCGGACGCCGCTACGGCTGTGGGCGGCTGGGCGCACCGACACGGGAGTACATGCCACCGGGCAGGTGGCCCACGTCGATGTGCCCGCCGCCGCCTTGCCGAATGTCTATCCGCGGTCGCCGCGTGCCGGCGATCCGGAGTTCCTGCCGCTGCTGCGGCGCCTGAGCCGGTTCCTGCCCACCGACGTCCGGGTTCTCGAAATCAGCCGCGCGCCATCGGGTTTCGATGCACGGTTCTCGGCACTGCGGCGTCATTACGAGTACCGGTTGTCGACGGCGGCCTACGGGGTCCTGCCGCAGCAGGCGCGTTACATCACCGCTTGGCCGCGCGACTTGGATGTGGACGCGATGAGCGTCGCATCGCAAGGTCTGCTGGGGTTGCACGACTTCGCGGCGTTCTGCCGTCATCGCGCCGGTGCCACCACCATTCGCGACCTGCAGCGGCTGGACTGGTGGCGCGAGGGCGATCTGATCACCGCGCACGTCAGCGCCGACGCGTTCTGCTGGCAGATGGTGCGCTCGCTGGTCGGGGCGCTGTTGGCCGTCGGCGAACAGCGCCGCGCGCCGCAGTGGTGCCGTCAATTACTCAGCGCGCCAGAACGATCCAGTGATTTCGCGGCCGCACCGGCACAGGGCCTGACGTTGGTGGGGGTGGACTATCCGCCCGACGACGAACTCGCGTCGCGCATCCTGATCACCCGCGATCTGCGCGACACCCGCGACCTTCGCGACACTTAAACCTCGCACACGACACGCCGGGCGGATTCATACGGTCGGTGCAGCATCCGTGATTTTGGAGGTTGCCATGCCGGGTGGATATCTGTTTTCGAGGGCAGTGCGGCGGGAGTTTTTGGACCTGGTGTGTCAGGGCATCCCGGTGATCCAGGCCGAGCGTGTGGTGGGCGTGTCGCTGAACACCGGGTCATGCTGGTGGCGTGAATCTGGGGCAATGAAGCTAAGAGTCAATGCTTGGGGGTGCGGGGGTTCAGCAAACCCGGGAAAGGTGTCGACGTCAGGCGGCAAGGGGCATCGACTGAGCCTGGATGAGCGCATCTCGATCATGCGGGGCTTGGACGGCAAGCTCAGTTATGCCGAGATCGGCCGGCTCATCGGGCGTGACCGGTCAGTGATTTGGCGCGAGCATCAGCGTCACCGCAATCCCGACGGGGACTATCACGCCCGGATGGCCCATGCCCGTGCGGCCCAGAAGGCTTGTCGGCCTCAGGACTTCAAGCTCAAGGACAACCCGCTGTGCGCGCTCATCGAAGGATGGATGGATGATGGGCGGAGTCCCAAGCTGATCGCCGATATGTTGGCCCGCGATTACCCCGATGACAGGCAGGTCCGGGTGAGCCACGAAACCATCTACCAAAGTTTGTATATCCAGACCCGCGGCAGTCTTCGCGCTGACCTGCACAAATGCCTGTCCACGAGGCGGGCGGCGCGCAAACCCCGGGGCCGCTACGTCAGCCGCGGTGTCTATAACGGCGACGAATTCAGCATTAGCGATCGTCCCGCCGAAGCTGCTGACCGTGCCGTTCCCGGTCACTGGGAAGGTGATCTGATCCTGGGCCCCGGCGGCACCAGCGCGATCGGCACCCTGGTAGAACGCAGCACCCGCTTGACGATCCTGCTGCACCTGCCCACAAACCACAGCGCCCAAGCCGTAGCCACCGCGATGATCGAGGCAATGAGCGAGCTGCCCGAACACCTACGGCGTTCCATCACGTGGGATCGCGGTAGCGAAATGGCCCACTGGCGCGACATCCAGCTGCAGCTAGGGGCCCCCGTCTACTTCTGCAACCCACACTCGCCCTGCCAGCGCGGCAGCAACAAAACACCAACCGGCTCTTAGGGTTCTGGTTCGAAAAAGGCAGCGACCTATCCGTCCACACCAAAGCCGACCTCAAACGCATCCAAGACACCCTCAACCGCCGGCCCCGACCAACCCTCAACCTCAATACCCCCGCCCAACAACTCGCCGAACTCCTCGAACAAGCCACCTGACCCGATGTTGCACCGACCGATTGACAATCCCCCGATGAGGCGGATGCGTAGTTTAAGTCTCGCGGTTGCCGTTCAGGTCCGCTGGGCGTCCAGCACGTGTTCGGCGTGTTTGTCGGTGGACAGGCACAGCGAACAGACGTGCGCGTCATGGGTATGGCAGGCCACCATGTCGGGGCGTTCGAAGTCGTGATGGCAGACGTGACAGGTCAACTGGTCGGCTGCGGGATTGCCGTGCTCGTCGTACATCGGCAGATCGATGCCGTCGTGCGTGCGCCGAAGGTAGTACTTGCCCCGGGATGCGGTCGCCAGGATGGGCGGCATCACCAATGCGACGACGATCGCCACCAACGGCGAATAGGGCCGCAGCGCTTCGCCCAGGCCGCCGAAGAACGCGGCGATTGACAGCCCCGCCGCCAACAGCATCGAGCCGAAACCGACCGGGTTGATGGGGTACAACATGCCACGACGGAATTCGGGTGCCTTGGGCGAGAGCCCCAGCAGGTACTTGTTGAAGACGATGTCGGAGGCCACGGCCACCACCCACGCCATGCCGCAGTTGGCGTAGAACCCGAGGATCGTGTTCAGGAAGTCAAACATGTTGGCTTCCATCAGGATCAGCGAGATCGTGAGGTCGACGCCGAGGAAGACCACGCGGCCGGGGTAATGCTTGGTGATCCGGGTGAACGAGTTGGTCCAGGCCAGCGAACCCGAATACGCATTCGTCACGTTGATTTTGATCTGGCTGAGCACCACCAGGATCACGGCCAGCGTCAGCGCCAGCCAGTCCGGCATGAAGTTCTGGTAGATCTCGTCGAATTGGTGCACCGGCTGGTTGGCGATCGAGATCGAACCCGTGAGGTGAAAGATCAGATAGACGGCCAGGAAAAGCCCGACGATCTGCTTGATCGCGCCGAACAGCACCCAGCCGGGGCCGGCCAGCAGCACCCAGGTCCACCAGCTGCGGGAGTTTTGCGGCGTGCGCGGCGGCATGAACCGTAGGTAGTCGATCTGTTCGGCGATCTGGGCGATCAGCGCCAGGCACACTCCCGCGGCCATCAACGCTGAGCCCGCATCGACACCGCCGTGGCCCTGCCGGCCTCGGTAGGAGAAGAACTCGCCGACGGATTCGGGATGGCTGGTCACCAGGTAGATGAACGGGGCGACCATCAGGAGTAGCCACAGCGGGGTGGTCCAAAGTTGCAGCTGCGATAAGACTTTCATGCCGTAGATCACCAGCGGGAAGATGATCAGCGTGGAGCAGGCGTAACCGATCCCCAGCGGAATGTGCAGGCCCAGTTTGAGGCCCTGCGCCATGATCGAGCCTTCCAGCGCAAAGAAGATGAACGTGAACGTCGCAAAGATCACGTTGGTCACCACGGAGCCGTAGTAGCCGAAGCCGCTGCCGCGGGTGATCAGATCCAGGTCGATGTTGTAGCGGGCGGCGTAGTAGGCCAGGGGCAGCCCGGTCGCGATGATCACCACCGCGAAGATCCCGATTCCGCACAACGCGTTCGCGGTGCCGTAGGTGATGCCGAGGTTGGCGCCGATCGCGAAGTCGGCCAAATACGCGATGCCGCCCAGAGCCGAGATCCCGACTACCGCGGTGGACCATCGGCGGTAGCTGCGCGGGGCGAAGCGCAGCGTGTAGTCTTCGAGCGTTTCCCGTGCGGCAGGCGACTTGTCGAGCTCGGTCGCGGCGGTGGTCGTCACATGTCAACATTCTCCGGGCACGCGACGGCCAACGCCACCTGGGGCGCCTGGGAATTGCCTGTGCGCCTGGGGATTCCGACTACAGCTTGCCGGCGGCAAAGGCCGCGGCTTGATCCACCAGTCCGGAGTCGATGTAGGAGGGCTGCAAGTGCGATGCCCACACCGCCTTCCCGGTGCCCGAGCAAATCGGGTCGCCGGGGGCGCACTGCTCGATCGTCTTGCCGGCGAAGGCCGGGCTGAAGCTGGGTACCGGGCCGAGAACGCGCTGGGTGCCGTTGCCGAACAGCGCAACCGCCGCGATGTGTTGATCCATCCCCGGCGGCAGCGGGTTCTTGAACCCGAACGAGGGCTGGGTCACCGCGACCACCAGGTCGGCCGACACCGCTCCGAGCGAATAGCCGCCGAGCACCTCGCGGGTGTTCGGGCAGTGTTTGGCCATCCACTGGACATGGGTGCTCATGTCGTTGGAGCCCTTGGCCGGGTCGACGTCGGCGGGGTAGTTGACCCCGTACAGGCCGACCGGCATCGGCGTCTTGGCGCGCAACGAGTTGACGAACGCATCGCCGACTAGGCCGACGCCCGGTGGTTCCTCGCGGCCGCGGGCGAACACCACTTCGGCACCCGGGCACGGCGGCGCCGCCGAAGCGACCGCAATCGACAGCACGCCGGGACCGACGATCATCAACGTTGCCCCGAGAACCGCGGCGCCCGCGATGGCTGCCGAACGCTTGACTACATCTGATTTTTTCAACAACGAACTAACCCCCATGAGCCGATGGTACGCAGTATCGCGGGGCGTTAGTGAACGGCTGTGATCACTCCGCGACCGCAGCGTGACCGGATCTTTGTGCGGCTACACCTTGGCGGCAACAAAATGTGCGGCCTGATTGGTCAAGCCGGGCACGTAGCTGAGGTGAGCCGGCCACGAGTTGCCGGGGGAGCAGATTGGGTCACCCCGGTTGCACAAGTCGACGATCTTGCCGCCGAAACCTGGGCTCAGGGCGGTCATCAGATTGCCGGCGCGGCGCGACGGGTTCCCGAACAGGGCGACCGCGGCGACGTGATCGGCAGCGCGGGCCGGCAGCGGCTTCTGAAAGCCGAGGGCGGGCACGGGTGCGGCGGTAACGATGTCGGCGACGGCGGCGCCCTGCGAGTAACCGCCGAGCACGATCTTCGTGTTGGGGCAGGTGGCGGCCATGTGCTGGATATGGGCGCTGGCGTCATTGGCGCCTTGGGTGGCGGCCAGGAAGTCGTCGTTGGCGGGGTAGTTGACGCCGTACGCCCCGACATCGACGCGGGTTTTCTTGCGCAGGGAGTCGATGAAGGCGCCACCCACCTTCCCGACACCGGGGGGCTCGTTGGTTCCCCGGGCGAACACCACCTCGACGTCCGGGCAAGCGGCGGAGGCGCGGGGAATCAGCGGGGCGCCCAATAGCATCGCGGCCGCTACCAGGAATGCGGCGACCGCCAAGCTTGAATGTTTATGCGCCCGTGATCTTTTCGCAAGGCTCATGCCGCGATCGTACGGGTTGTTTACAACAGTTTAGTGAACGGCAGCAACCACGTCGGTCTGCGGAGCGGGCGGTCCGGGCACCGAAGAGGTGGGTGTCTGTGGGGCGTAGCTCGGTGCCAGGGGTCCCGCCGTCAGCGGCCCAGGACCGGGCGCCTGCCCGGGAGTCTGCGGGCCGTAGCCAGGCGTTTGCGGGCCGTAGCCGGGGGTCTGCGGACCGGCGCCCGGGACCGACGGCCCGTATCCGGGCACCGACTGGCCGGTGCCGACCAGCTTGGAGGCGACGAATGCCGCGGCCTGAGTGGTGTAGACGGGGACGTAACCCTCGGTGTGTCCACTCCACTCGTTGCCGGGACCGGCGTGGCAGATCGGGTCATTCGGGTTGCACAGGTCGATGGCCTTGGAGCCCAACAGCGCGCTCTGGCTCGGCAGGGTTCCGCCTGAGCGGTCGGCCACGTCGCCGAAGGTGGCCACGGCCACGATGTTGTTCGCGTACTGCGGCGGCAGCGAGCTGCCCCAGCTGATGCCGCCGATCGGAACGTCGGCCACGATGTCCATTACCGAGGCGCCCTGCGAGTAGCCGCCGAGCACGATTTTGGTGTTCGGGCACGTTTCCACGCTCTTCTTGACGCGGTCGATCGTGTCGTTGGCGCCGTCGCCGCCGTGCAGCTGCAGTTTGCTGGCGGCGTAGTTCACCCCGTAGGGCAGGATGTTCAATCCGCCGGTCTGCTGGCGCAGTGAGTCGACGAAGGCGTCGCCCACCTTGCCCAGCCCGGCGGGCTCGTTGGTGCCGCGGGCGAAGATCACCTCGACGTCGGGGCAATCGAAGGCGTGCGCGACGGGGGCACTCGGCGTGGCGAGCAGGCCCGAGGCCGTGACCAGGGCCGCAGCGCCCAGGCCAAGCCACCGACCGGCCGACCGCACGCTGCCCGCCCGACGGGGATGTATGCGGTGTGAAATCACCGGGCAATTTTACCCAATTTGTGACCTGGCGAAACCTGTGTGCTTGTGGATAACCGGCGGCGGGGTCGACGGAACAGCGCCTAACGTGACGAACGGATTTGCGGTTTTTGGGAGGTCAGTGCCCCGCCAGCCGACGACGTGGGCCCACGTCAGTGGTTACCGATTCCTGCTGCGCCGCGTCGAACGGGCGTTGCTGAGCGGGGATACCAGCGCGTCCAGCGAACCCCTCCGGGCGCGGACGGGGCCCCTGACGCTCGGCTGCCTGCTTGCGGCGATCGCCGTGGTGGGATGCGCAATGGTTGGGGTGCTGCGGCCGCAGGTGCGGCTTGATCACGCCCAGATCGTGATGGGCAGGGAGACCGGAGCGCTGTATGTGCGAGTCGGCGATACCTGGCATCCAGTGCTGAACCTGGCCTCGGCGCGGTTAATCGCGGCGACCGATGCCAATCCGCAGCCGGTGCGCGAGTCCGAATTGAGCCGCACCAAACGGGGTCCGCTGCTGGGCATTCCGGGTGCTCCGCAGCTTCTCGGTCCGCCCCTGTCCGGCGACGGCGCGATCTGGACAATCTGCGATACGGATGGCGCTGCGGCCACGACGGTCGTGGTCGGGCCGACCGAGGGATCGTCGGTCCATCGCCCGGCTCGCGATCACGCCCTCCTGGTGACACCGGGTTCGGGTCCGCCGGCCTACCTGCTTTACGACGGGCAGCGGGCCGTGGTGGATCTTGCGGACACCGCGGTGGTACGTGCGCTGCGACTGGAGGGCTACGCGCCGCACGTTGTTTCGCAGTCATTGCTGAACGCGATCCCGGAGGCGCCGCCGATCACGGCACCACGGATTCGTGGCGCGGGTGGCAAGGCGGCTGGGCTTCCGGGTTTTCCGGTCGGAAGCGTGCTGCGCATCAACCGCGGCGATGGTGACGAGTATTACGCCGTCCTGAGCACTGGAGTGCAACGTGTCGGTCAGGTAGCCGCCGATTTGCTGCGTTTCAGCGACTCGCGGGGCACCGCCAACGTCATCACCGTGGCACCGGATGTGATCCGGGGTGCGCAGATCGTGAACACGCTGCCCGTGGGGACCTTTCCGGAACGGGCACCCGCACCGGGGGACGGCGGCCCGAGCAGCGCCCTCACCACCGTGTGTGTGAGTTCTGAGTCCACGCCGGCGTCCGGCCAGTCCGGGACGGCGTTCCGCACCGGAAGCGGCCTGCCGTTGCCCGTTGGTCGGGTGCCGGTGGCCTTGTCCCAAGCCGACGGTCGTGGTCCCGCGCTCGATGGCGTCTATTTGCCGCCAGGCCGGAGCGCCTACGTACGGGAGGGCGGCGGCGCCGGCGCGCGCTACCTCGTCACCGATACCGGGGTGCGATTCGCGATTCACGACAACGACGCGGCACACGATCTCGGTCTGCAGACGGAAGCGGTACCGGTGCCGTGGCCGATGCTGGCGGTGTTGCCATCCGGGCCGGAATTGAGCAGGGCGAACGCGTCAGTCGCCCGCGACGTCGTCGCGGGGGCCCCGTAGCCGCCGCTTGGCCGCACCGATGATCAGCACGCACATCAGCGCGACCATGCACATGGTGGCCCCGCGCAACGCGGTGTCCCGCGCATGAGAATTCGTTGGTCTGGGCGGTGGCGGCGTTGCGATCGGTACGCGCGCCGGCGGGGGTTTGGCGACATTGCCGGGAGAACTCGCATCGGTGCTCACCGCGGCAAGGGCATCGACTGTGCCGTTGCCGATCAACGGATTCCATCCGGCTGGCGGGTGATGCGCCGTCGACTCGATACGCTGCATCACTTGCCGTGCCGTCAACGCCGGGAATCGGGCACGGATCAATGCGGCGAGTCCACTGACAACCGGTGCGGCGTAACTGGTGCCGGACAGTGGCGCAGAACTCAACGAAGTCACTGCCTCGCCGATCGCGGCGACGTCGACCCAGGGTCCGGCAAGAGTGAAGGCCGACGGCACCCCGTCAGAATTTACCGACCCGACGGTCAGCACGTAGTCGTCGTACCAGGCCGGACTGACCGCGACCGAGATGTTCTGCCAGGTCGCATCCGGGCGCTGCGGCGGACACTGTCCCGCGCCACCGGCGTTTCCGGCCGCGGCCACGACGACGGCATTCTTGATGTCGACCGCATAGGCGAGTGCGGCGCCCAGCGCCCGGTCGTCGATCGCCGACGTGACCTGAACGCATGCCACCGCCGAGATGTTGATGACCGAGGCGCCCAGGTCGGCGGCCGTCCGAACCGCTTTCGCCATGGTGTCCACATCACCGATCCCGGAGCTCGACGGGTCGCTCGCGGATGCGAATTTCGCGCTGGACTGACGGATGCTGATCAAAGTGACATCGGGTGCAACACCGGTGAAGCCGGTTTTGGAATCGGCTGCAGCGGCGATGATTCCAGCGACCAAGGTCCCGTGTGCGTCGCAATCCTGGGTGCCGTCACCGGTGAACACATAGTCGCCCCCGGGCACCACATCGGGAAGTCGGCGGTGCCGTGAAACTCCAGTGTCGATGACGGCGACCCGTTGGCCCGCACCGCGGGTGAGCTGCCAGACACGCGCGAGATCGAGATCCGCGAGTTGATTCCGGCCTGGTCCTGGCTCACCCGTCACCATCGTGCAAACCTCGCGTTGCACGGTCGGCTTCGGCGGCGCCGGCAACGCCGGTTTGGGTAGCAGCCTGTCGTCGATTTGCGGCGGCGAAACGGCTTGCGCCGAAGGCATTCCAAAGTATGCGACCAGCACCGATACCGACGCCACGCGCACGATGCGCGAGGGGCTCGACTTCATGTCGTATGCAGACCGCGGACGATGGTGTAGAGGCCGCATATCCAACAGGTCAGGGGCACCGTCGCGATGAGGACCAGACACTCGAACAGCTCGACACCTTTCCGCGCGATGGGTGAGAACGATATTGCAGGAGCAACGAACCCCAGGTGGACCGTTGCGCCGGCCAGCAACGCCGTCGCCGCAGCAATCCAGGGACCATGCTCCGGGGTACTGATCGCGGCATAACCGAACGTTGCTCCGATAGTGACCACGCCGCAGATGGCACACGCCAATGTCCGTTTTCTATCAACCGAATTGGCGCGCAGCAGCAGTAGCGCTCCGGTAACGGCCCCATAGGTAATGCAGCCGAGCCGCGGTGTTCCGGCCAGGACGGTGATGATGGAGCCGACGGCCGCCGAGGACGAGAATGCAGCGAGCAGGCTGGTCAACCAGTCATCAGCACGGATGGCCTTGGCGGCTAGCCCGTCCGCAGGTGACTCGGCGCTATCGGGGTCTGCCGGCTTCGGCGATAATCCGGCCAGGGCGACAGCAACGCGTGCGGCTACCCCGAGCATGCCAAGCGATACCAGTGCGGCCACCGCTCCGATCACCAACACCGGGGCCCCGGTGACTACGCCACCGAAAGCCGCGACTGCGACGACCATCGCGAAGCACGACACTGCGCTCAATGTGATGGCCCCACAGTTGGATACACGCTTGGCCAGCACCGCTGTGACGGAACCCGCCGCGGCGGCCAGAAGCACGTTGGGGACACCGGGGGCACCAGGCACCGCCAGAAAGCCCGCAATCGCGGCGAACGCCATAGCGATCAGGCTCAGTGTGAGCCCGGCCATCGAGTCACGGTATGCCCGCTGCGCGAGTGCCGCCAACATCACGGCGACGAACGCGACAAGCGCCGCGATTCCCGCAGTGGTGCCAAGATAGCCGGCCGCGTTCGCGGTAAAGGCATTTCGAATAAGTGCTAGGCTTCCGGCGCCGGTAAACCCGCCGGCCGCCAGCGCGGCGGAAAGCCGCGTCGCCCGCTGCTTCTGGGGCTGACTCCAAGTCCGGCCGTTCAGTGTCTCCGACACAGCCTGTGCCACGTCGTCGTATCGGAAAACGGGTAACTGTGTTGCGGACCGGCTCAAGACGAGGACATCACCGTCTCGGATACCACTCTGCGCCAGTGTCATTGACGAACTCAATGTGGCCGTACCGGGGCCCGAGAGCTGATACCGCACCGCCGTGAGACCGGAGGAGCTGTCCGCACCGTGGCTTTTGAGGGTGTTGACGATCGGCGGGATCAGGGCGCCGACAGGCATCCCGGCAGGCAGCGCCAAGTCGACGACGGCATCGTCGGCATGCACGGACACGCGGCGTAGCCCGGGATCGGATACAGACAACGTCAACCTTTCCTCGGATGATCAGGACGCTAACGCGATTCCGATCAACTCGTATCCGGTTGTCCACAGGTGAGTTGCGGCCAATTCCGTGCCTGCTTACCGTCGTCGCACACTGGGAGGGGCCGCGATGACTGAGGGGTTCGTGCCTGTGGTGCGGCCGCTGCCGACGGGGGCCGCGACTGCAGACATCATCGTTGCAGCGCCGCCCGAGCTGCCGCAGCCCACATCGCCAAGCCTGCTGATGCGCCTGCTGCCGGTTGGCATGTCCCTCGCGGCTTTGGGCGTCATGGCCGCGGCCTTCTTCTCCGGCTCCGCCGTTACCCGCAATCCCACATTTCTGGCATTCCCGATGATGATGATGGTTTCGATGGTGCTGACCGCGGTCACCCAACGCGGCCGTCGGCGCGGCGGCGAGACCGATGCGGACCGCACCGATTACCTGGGGTACCTGAGTCGTCTGCGCACGGCGGTCACCGAAATCGCTGCGGCACAGCGCACATCGCTTGACCGCAGCCATCCCGAACCCGATACGCTGTGGACATTGATCGGCGGCCCACGGATGTGGGAACGGCGAGTGACTGACCCTGACTTCTGTCAAGTTCGCATCGGCGTCGGGACTCGGCCACTTTCGACCCGGCTGATCGCCCCCGAGATCCAACCCGGGGGGCGTTCGGATCCGGTGACCGTCGCCGCGGCGCGTCGCTTTATCCACACGCACGCGACGGTCGGGCACGTGCCAATCACGATTGACCTGACCACAAATGCGTGTGTGACCATCGATGGCGATTCGAGCGAGGTGCGTGGACTGCTACGCGCGATGATTTGCCAACTGGCCGTGCTGCACCCTCCGGATCAGTTGTTGATCATCGGCGTGATGGAAGAACGGAATCGGGCCCATTGGGATTGGTTGAAGTGGTTGCCGCACAATCAACACCCCACCGTCAGTGATTCGGTGGGGTCTGCGCGCATGGTGTACCAGAGTCTGGCAGCGGCGCACCGTGCGCTGTCCGGTGCCGACCTGCCGTCGCGCGTGGTGGTGATAGGCGACCTGGAGGGGCAGGGCGGTTTTGATAGCGCCGAGTCGATCACGGGCCTGACCCTCCTTGAGGTCTGCCCTCGCCGCGTCGGCTCGCCGTTGACGATCAGACATCCGGGCGCGGCTGAAGCGCTGACCCATCCGGACCAAATGAATCCCGTAGACGCGGTGATATGTGCGCGTCGGCTCGCCGCGTACCGGGTCGGCGCGGCATGCTACCGGGACGGCAGCCCAGGATGGCCGGTCCTGGTCGGGCTTGACGACGTCGCCCATTTTGACCCGATCAAGCTGTGGCACAGCCACAATCACCATGGACGACTTTGCGCTCCTATCGGAACCACGCTCGATGGGGTGCCACTTGAGCTGGATATCAAGGAGCCTGCTGAAAACGGCAGCGGGCCACATGGGCTCTGCGTGGGTGCCACAGGGTCAGGCAAATCGGAGCTGCTCCGCACAGTCGCTCTGGGCATGATGGCCCGTAACTCCCCGGAGGTACTCAACATCCTGCTTATCGACTTCAAAGGTGGGGCAACATTTCTCGATTTGGTAAATGCTCCACACGTGGCCGCGGTCATCACCAACCTCGCGGAGGAAGCGCCGCTGGTCGCCCGGATGCGCGACGCGCTGGCCGGTGAGATGAACCGTCGGCAACAGTTGCTGCGAGCAGCGGGCTGCGCCAGCTTGGCGGCGTACCAGCAGGCTCGTCGCCGGACCGGCGCGGAATTGAGCGCTCTGCCCGCGTTATTCATCGTCGTCGACGAGTTCTCCGAAATGTTGAGCCAGCACCCGGATTTCGCCGACATGTTCGTCGCGATCGGTCGACTCGGCCGGTCGTTGGGTATGCACCTATTGCTGGCTAGCCAGCGACTCGACGAGGGCCGGCTGCGGGGGCTGGAAGCCCACCTGTCTTATCGGGTGTGCTTGAAGACGTTGTCCCCAAGCGAATCACGAATCGTATTGGGAACACCCGACGCCTACCAGCTGCCGAACACGCCGGGAGCAGGCTTTCTGCGGTCCGGCAGCGGCGAGCTGATTCGTTTCCAAACCGCATTCGTGTCAGGACCGCTGCAGGCGGACGGGACGACCCGTCGGCCCGCACCGGTACACCAGGAGACGCCGGCAGCGGTGCGGATGTTCAGCACGCAGGCGGTCGGGCCGGTCGCGCACATGGTCAACGCAGATGGGTCGCCCGCGCCCACCCTGCTGCGGACGGTACTGGACCGCCTGTCCGGACACGGGCCGCCCGCGCACCGGGTCTGGCTACCCCCGCTGGACGGCGCGCCGCCGCTGGAGAGCCTGCTGCGCGGCGCCGGACTGGGCACTCTGAACGTACCTATCGGCATCATCGACCGCCCTTTCGAGCAGTGCCGGACACCGTTGATGGTCGACTTATCCAGGGCTGCAGGCAATGTTGCCATTGTGGGGGCACCTCAATCGGGCAAGTCGACAGCACTGCGGACACTGATCACCGCGTTGGCGGCTGCTCACGATCCGGGTCAAGTCCAGTTCTACTGTCTGGACTTCGGCGGCGGAACGCTGGCGTCGGTGAATGCATTGCCGCATGTAGGCGCGGTCGCGGGCCGAGCCGATCCGGAGCTCGTCGGTCGCACAATCGCCGAACTCGAGTCCGTCATGTGCTGGCGAGAGGCCGTGTATTGCGAGCGGGGCATCGACTCGATCGCGCAATATCGTCAGCTGCGATCCGAGTTGCCGGATTCCGGCCGGGACCCGTTCGGTGACGTCTTTCTCGTAATCGACGGTTGGGCAAGCCTGCGCCATGAGTTCCCGTCAGTTGCAGAATCGATCACTTCTATTGCCTTCCAGGGGTTGTCGTTTGGAGTGCACGTCGTGCTCTCGGCGTCGCGGTGGGCGGAGGTCAGACCGTCGCTGAAGGATCAGATCGGCACCCGCATCGAATTGCGGCTGGGCGATCCCGCGGATTCCGAGCTGGACCGAAAACGCGCGCACGACGTGCCTCGCGATCGACCGGGCCGCGGCCTATCCCACGACGGACTGCACATGGCCATTGCGTCGCCGATGGACGTAGGAGAACTGCGGGGCCGTCACGGTGAGTTGGCCGCCCCGCCGATACCGCTGCTGCCCACCCACATCGACCACAATGCCGTCGTCCACCAGGCGGGCGGCGAACTCAATGCGCAACTACTCCTTGGCCTCGAGGAGCGTCGGCTGCGGCCGGTCACAGTCGACTTCGGGCGGAATTCACATCTGCTGATCCTCGGTGACAACGAATGCGGAAAGACCACCACGCTGCGAACCTTGTGCCGCGAAATCGTCCGGACGAAGGCGGACGCGGAGGCGCAACTAGTGATCGTCGACTTTCGGCGTACCTTGCTGGGCGTCGTGGAGTCGCAACATCTCGGCGGCTATGCCCTGTCGCCGACTGCGCTCAGGGCGTTGGTGCCGGGCTTGCTCGAGGTGCTGCAGCGTCGGATGCCTCCAGCGGATGTGAGTCAGGACCAGCTGCGAGCCAGGTCCTGGTGGTCTGGCCCGGAAATCTACCTCGTGGTCGATGACTACGACCTGGTCGCCACTCCGGCGGGGAACCCGCTGCTGGATCTGCTCGAATACTTGCCGCATGCAAAAGATTTGGGACTGCACATGGTCGTGGCACGGCGCAGCGGGGGTGCAGCGCGTGCTCTGTTCGAGCCACTGTTGGCGGGCATGCGTGAGATCGGCTGCATGGGGCTGATGATGAGTGCCCGACCGGATGAGGGGTCCCTGTTTGGTTCGGGTCGCCCAGCACGGTTGCCCGCCGGGCGTGGCGTTTTGGTCACTCACGCCGGTGACGAGCAGGTAGTACAGGTCGGCTGGAGTCCGGAGCCGTGAACGGGCATCGCACCATTATCGCGACGGGTCCGGGCGAGATTCGCCGGTTGTGTTGTGGCCCAGGCATCGTCGCCAGCGACCATACGTCCGAGATTCTCCAGGCGGCTCTGGATGCGATTGATGATCAAGTGGCATTGGTGGATGGGCAGCCGGTGGCCGTCGATTCGCTGTGGCGCACGGCGCTGCGGTCACTGAAATGCGGAGACTCGAATGTGCAGACGACGATTCAGGTCGTTCATCCGTCGTGGTGGCCGTCGTCGCGGGTCGATGTAGTTGCCGCGGCGGCAGCGACCTTGGCCGATGACGTGCGGGTGCAGCCGCGGTCGTGGTTGCTCAGGCAGGCATCGAATACAGAGCCGGAAGCAGCGGCAGTGGTGGAGATTGCCGAGCGGCTGGTGGCGATCGCAGGTGATGATGTCGTTGCTGTGCCGCGCGGGGCGGAGCCGCACTCGGTTGCCGAGGCGATTGTGCGTTTGATTGGCGAAATGATCAGCGGTGCAACGACCCCCGTGCTGATCGATGTACCCGGCGCGGTCGCCGGGGCGCAAGCGCTTGCGACATTGATTGCAGGCCGACTGCGCCGAAGCGGTCGGCCAGTTGTAGAGATCGGTGATGCTCGGTTGGCACGACTGACCGCGTCGGCGACCTGCAAGGAGCAGGACAAACTGCCACGGCTGCAGTCTGCGGATGCCGGTCATCCGCGATCACGCGTTCGGATGCTGGGCGGCCTGGCCGCCGCCGTCACCGTGCTGGCCGCGACGGTGCCGGCCATGGCCGCGGTCGGCCATCGCGGCGTCCCGCCCGTGAATACTCCGTCGACGACATTTCTGGTGGAAGGCCGGGTTGCACTGACGGTGCCGGCGGATTGGCCGACGCAGCGCGTGGTCACCGGGCCGGGTTCGGCACGAGTACAGGTCAATTCGCCGTCGGATCCTGAAGTCGCGCTGCACATCACACAGTCGCCGATTCCCGATGAGACGCTCAGCGCCACCGCTGACCGGCTGCGACGTGCGATCGACACCGAGCCGGCCGGCGTGTTCGTCGATTTCAACCCATCCGGAGTCACTGCCGGACGGCCCGCAGTGACTTATCGCGAACTACGCGCCAGCCACCATGTGCGATGGACGGTGTTGGTAGATGGGTCGGTTCGGATCAGCGTCGGATGCCAGAGCCGGCCTGGCGGTGACGATGCCGTGCGCGACGTGTGTGAGCAGGCGGTGCGGTCCGCCCGTGCGATCGGATGAGCCATGGTGACGGGTCGAGGAAATCGGATGGAACCGAACGGAGGCGGACGCGGTCGTACTTGGTATCGGAGCGGAAGGGGAAACGGTGAGTACACCGTTCGGTGCGAACACACTGAGCACGGACTTTGATCTGATGCGCTCAGTTGCAGGCACGACGGACGCCCGCAACGAAGAGATCCGGGCGATGCTGCAGGCATTCATCGGGGGCATCAGCAGCGTGCCCCCGTCGGTGTGGGGTGGGCCTGCAGCTGCGCGGTTCAAGGATGTGGTCGATCGCTGGAATGCCGAGTCTTTGAGGCTCTACCACGTGCTGCACACGATCGCCGACACGATTCGACACAACGAGGCCATGCTGCGGGAGGCCGGCCAGAACCATGCGCACCACATCGGCGCCGCCGGCGGAAATCTCTGAGAGGACGTTCCTGTGGACCCAGTGCTGTCTTATAACTTCGGCGAAATCGAACACTCGGTGCGCCAGGAGATCCACACCACGTCGGTTCGTTTCAATGCGCTGCTGGACGAGCTGAGGTCGCAAATCGCGCCGTTGCAGCAGCTCTGGACCCGCGAAGCGGCGGCTGCCTACCAGGCCGAGCAGCTCAAGTGGCACCAGGCGGCTACCGCGTTGAACGAGATTCTGGTGGACCTGGGAAACGCGGTGCGCGACGGTGCGGACGAGGTGGCCAACGTTGATCGCCGAGCGGCCGGCGTCTGGGCCAGGTAGCCGCAATGGGCTTCTGTGTGGTCCCGGCGGAAGGAGAGCCGTCGGGACCACACAGTCATATTCGGTTAGCGCGAGAGATCCTCGCCGGCAAGCGCCGGATTTCCGCCGATACCGGCCTGCGGCGGTCGCGGGCCCTGCGACACATCAGCCGCCTGGCCGCCCGCGGCTAACCTTGGCGACAGTCATTTTGACCTGCGGGGATGTCGGTCGGTAAGCTGCTCCGTTGGCGTGCGGTACGCCGGGGACTCGGGTCAATGTCGGTCGCCGAGACCAAACCCCATCGTGGACGCCCGACCGGCACCCGGAACCAACCGGGATCCACCCGAGAGAAGAGAAGGTAAGCGCTGTGCCCACCTACGCGCCAAAGGCGGGTGACACCACGAGGTCGTGGTACGTCATCGACGCCACGGACGTAGTGCTTGGCCGCCTTGCCGTCGCGGCAGCCACCCTGTTGCGCGGTAAGCACAAGCCGACGTTCGCCCCCAATGTCGATGGCGGCGATTACGTCATCGTCATCAACGCCGAAAAGGTCGCCCTCAGCGGCGACAAACTGCAGAACAAGCTGGCCTACAGCCACTCGGGGTATCCCGGCGGTCTGCGCGGCCGCACCATCGGCGAGCTGCTGGAAAAGCACCCCACGCGCGTGGTCGAGAAGGCCATCGTCGGCATGCTTCCGCACAACAAGCTCAGCAGTCAGATCCAGCGCAAACTGCACATTTACGCCGGCCCGCAGCACCCTCACGCCGCGCAGCAGCCGGTTCCGTTCGAGATCAAGCAGGTGGCCCAGTGACCGAAACCAACGAGGTAACACCCGAGGCAATGCCCGAGGCAACGCCTGAGGTGACCACCGAAGTGGTCGTCGAGGTGGCAGCCGAGGAGACCCCGGCCGAGACCACTGCCGAGGCCCCGGCGGCCCAGCCCAGCGAACCGATCGTGCTCGATCGGCCCATCCAGACCGTCGGCCGCCGCAAGGAGGCCGTGGTGCGGGTGCGCCTGGTGCCCGGCACCGGCAAGTTCGACCTCAACGGCCGCAGCCTGGAGGCCTACTTCCCCAACAAGGTGCACCAGCAGCTCATCAAGGCTCCGCTGGTCACTGTCGATCGGGTGGAAGCCTTCGACATCTACGCCCTGCTGCACGGCGGCGGCCCGTCGGGTCAAGCCGGCGCGCTGCGTCTGGGCATCGCCCGGGCGCTGATCGTGGTCCAGCCCGAGGACCGGCCCCCGCTGAAGAAGGCCGGTTTCCTCACCCGTGACCCGCGTGCCACCGAGCGCAAGAAGTACGGCCTGAAGAAGGCCCGTAAGGCCCCGCAGTACAGCAAGCGCTGATCAGGGATCACTTTCTGGCCGCGACTGCGCGTCTTTGTCCGTCGTCTTCGGCGTGTCGTCGCACAAACCTGCGCCGTTGCGGTCACAAACGTTAAGTGCACTTTGTGCGCATGACGGTCACTGTGAGAGGTTTGTCCGATGGGTCGACTATTTGGCACCGACGGTGTACGGGGAGTCGCCAATCATGAGTTGACCGCCGAGCTGGCACTGGCGCTGGGTACCGCGGCGGCGCGGTGCCTGACGCGCCCGGGAAAACCGGGCCGGCACCTCGCCGTGATCGGCCGCGACCCGCGGGCCAGCGGCGAGATGCTGGAAGCCGCGGTGATCGCCGGCCTGACCAGCCAGGGTGTCGACGCACTGCGGGTCGGGATCCTTCCCACGCCGGCGGTGGCCTACCTGACCGGCGCCTATGACGCCGACTTCGGAGTGATGATCTCGGCGTCGCACAACCCGATGCCCGACAACGGCATCAAGATCTTCGGGCCCGGCGGTCGCAAGCTGGACGACGATACCGAGGACCAGATCGAACAACTGGTCGCCGACGGGCCGGGATTGCGCCCGGTCGGGGCCGGGCTCGGCCGCGTCGTCGACGCCGAGGATGCCGCCGATCGCTACCTGCGTCACGTCGGCAAGGCCAGCACGCAGCCGCTCGACGGCCTGACCGTGGTGGTCGACTGCGCCCACGGCGCGGGATCGTCGGCCGCACCGCGGGCCTACCGCGCCGCCGGCGCTCGGGTCATCGCGATCAACGCCGAGCCCAACGGGCTCAACATCAACGACCGTTGCGGATCGACACACCTGGAGTCGCTGCGCTCCGCGGTACTCGCCAACGGTGCCGACCTGGGCCTGGCCCACGACGGGGACGCCGATCGGTGCCTGGCGCTGGACGCCAACGGCGAGCTCGTCGACGGCGACGCGATCATGGTGGTGCTCGCGCTGGCGATGCAAGAGGCCGGCGAACTGGCATCCAACACCCTGGTCACCACCGTGATGAGCAACCTCGGACTGCACCAGGCGATGCGCACCGCGGGTGTCACGGTCCGCACGACCGGCGTCGGCGACCGTTACGTCTTAGAGGAGCTGCGGTCCGGCGAGTACACGCTGGGCGGCGAGCAATCCGGCCACATCGTGATGCCCGCGCTGGGCTCCACCGGCGACGGCATCGTCACCGGGCTGCGCTTGATGACGCGCATGGTGCAGACCGGCTCGTCCCTGGCCGAGCTCGCTTCGAGGATGCAGTCGTTCCCGCAGGTGCTGATCAACGTCACGGTCGCTGACAAGACCACCGCCGCCGCCGCGCCCTCGGTGCGTAACGCGGTCGACGAGGCCGAGGCAGAACTGGGTGACACCGGTCGAATCCTGTTGCGCCCCTCGGGAACTGAACCGATGATCCGGGTCATGGTGGAAGCGCCCGACGAAGACATTGCGCAGCGGGTGGCTACCCGCGTTGCCGCAGCGGTGAGCGCTACGCGCTAATCCGGCCACGCTGGAACCCCGACGCACAGTCCGGCGTCGGATTAAGCATGGGATTCGAAAGTCGAGTACGACACACCACTTTTGACCGCACCGGGATCGACGTCGCGGCCGTCCATCGGGCGGCTGACCAATTGCGGGCTGCCGCCGAACTGATCGACCGCGCCGTCTGTGATCACTTGGCGGCGTTGGCTTTTAGCGGAGCGACGGCCGGACGGGCATATACCGCGCGCGGCGACGCGCTGCGGGCCGAGCTGGAGCGGTTGGCGACACAGTTGTCGCAGTGGTCGCGGGCGTCGGTCGCGATCGCCGTCGCGCTGAGCTCCGGTGCCGAACGCTATGCCGACGCCGAACTGTATGCCGCGGCGCGGATCGCCTGATCGTGACCGACCGGTTAGACGCCGCCGAGCGCCTCGCCGAGGGTCGGGTCGCCATCGAGCACACGCAGGCCTACGTGCGGGCCTGTCAGGTGCTGGGGTACGAGCATCCGGATCTGACATCGCACCCGTCCCAGATCCGCGACTGGTTCGACAGCGAGGACGGCCTGGACCTGCGTGTCCTCGACCGCGACTGCGCGCAACTGCGGGCAGCCGGCGCCGCGGCCGGCGAAGGGTTGCGGATTCAGCAGGCCCAGGTTGCCGACCTGACGGCGGCATGGACAGGGTTGGGAAGCGACTGGGCGGTTGCGTTCCTGCAACGCCATTGCGACGCCGCCAACGTGATCGCCACCGAAGTGCGGGCGGCCGCGCAGCGGTGTGAATCGCTGCGCGACAACCTGTGGTACCTGCTCGATTCAAAGGTCGGGACTGCCATCGCGATCGACGATCGCAGCCTGGCGCAGCGGCCGGTCTGGTTGGCCGCCGCCGCGGTGGTGACGGCCGGGACAGGCGTGCGGTCGACGGCGCAGCAGGTCGTGCACGGGCAGATGACGCCGTATGTGGACAACGACATTCGCAATGACTGGTTGACCGCCATGCGCTCCTCGCAGGCCGCGCTCGGGACTGCCTACGACATGGTGAACGACAGGATGGCTGCCGCACCCGCGGCCTACTTCGACTATCCGGGCGACCTCGGGCCAGGTTTTCAACCGTCTCAACCGGCGCCGCCGAGCGCCCCGACACCGCCGGGCGCCACCACACTGTCGAGTGCCCCGGCGGTGACAGCGCCCGCCGCCCTGCTCCCCAGTGTTGCGACGGAACCCGTGTCCGTGCCGACTGCTTCCGCCCCGACTGCTTCCGCCCCGACTGCTTCCGCACCGCCCGCGTCACCGATGCCGCCCGCGCCACCGCTGTCGGACTTGGGGGCCGCGCCAGGTGATGCTTCAGCCATACCAACGGGAGCCGACGGCCTTGGCGGACTGGGGAATATCGGTGGGGGAGCGGGCGGTCTGGGCGGACTTGGCGGGCTGGCCGGCCGGATTGTCGATGCGATGAGTGGCCTGCTGGGTTCGGCTACGGACGGGCCCGGTGATTCGGCTGGGCTTGGCGATTCGGTGGGCACCGACCCGTTCGACGAGGACTCCTCCGATAAGGATCCGTTCCACCCCGACGATCAGCATGACGACGCGGACGAAGAGCGCGAGGATCCCGAGGACAAGCACGAGGCCAAAGTCGAAGAGGCTCAACCAGTGAACACTCCGCCGCCGGCTGACACGCCGCCACCGCCGGTCGACGGTTCACCGCCTGCTAACGAGGCCGCGCCGGTGGCCATGCCTGCCCCGGCGGCGGCGCCGGCGCCCCCTGCCGCGCCGCCGACCGATGGGTCAACGCCGTGTGAGATTGCCGCAGACCAGGTTCCGCAGGCAGGGCGGTGATGGCGGTGATGTTTTAGGCGCCTCGCAGCTCGAGGACTTCTTCGACGAAACGCACGGATTCCTTCGGGTCGGTCGCTGCCGGACTCACCAGCAGCGTCGTCACACCGGCTTCGGCGAAGGCGGCGATGCGTTCGGCGATGAAACCGCGTGGGCCGATGAGTGACATCCCGCGCACCATCTCGTCGGGCACCAATTCGATGGCCTCACGCTTGCGGCCGGACAGGTACAGCTCCTGGATTTTGTCCGCGATCTCTCCGTAGCCGTAGCGTGTCGCCAGGTTGTGGTAGAAGTTGCGGCCCTTGGCGCCCATGCCGCCGATGTAGAGCGCCAGCTGCGGCTTGACCCACGCCAGTCGCTCCTCGACGTTGTCGCCGATGGCCAGCGACGCATGCACCATGATGTCCAGTGGCCCCAGGGCCGGATCGCGTTTGGCGGTACCGGCGGCCAGCGCCTCGCCCCAGACAGAGTCGGCCTTCTCCGGAAGGTAGAAGACCGGTTGCCAGCCTTCGGCGATCTCGGCGGTGAGTTCGACATTCTTCGGTCCCAGCGCCGCGATGGTGATCGGAATGCGTTCGCGCACAAGATGGTTGATCAGCTGCAGCGGCTTCCCCAACCCCGTCCCGCGGTCGGCGGGCAGCGGCAGCTGGTAGTACTTGCCGTCGTATTGCACTCGTTCCCGGCGCCACACCTGCCGGCAGATCTCCACGATCTCGCGGGTGCGGCCGATCGGGGCGTCGAACTCGACGCCGTGAAAGCCCTCCATCACCTGGGGCCCGGAGGTGCCGATGCCCAGAGTGAATCGACCGTCGGACACGAAGTCCAAACCCGCGGCCGTCATCGCCAGCAGCGACGGCGTGCGGATATAGATGGGAAACACGCCCGAGGCCAATTCGAGGGTGCTTGTCTTGGCGGCCAGATACCCGAGCTGGCTGACGGCGTCGAACGAATACGCCTCGGCCACGACGGCGATGTCGATGCCGGCCTTCTCGAGTTCGGCGATGCGGTC
This sequence comes from uncultured Actinomycetota bacterium, assembly GCA_963712615.1. GTDB lineage: Bacteria > Actinomycetota > Actinomycetes > Mycobacteriales > Mycobacteriaceae > Mycobacterium. The sequence goes on along the minus strand of CAVQIO010000002.1, from coordinate 2,548,589 downwards.
GACGGCTTCGTGGAAGCCACCTGAATAGTCCAGAGCGATTCCGATTCGCATGAACGACACTTAATCACGTGGGGCATGGCGGCTCGCGCCGCGGTGCTTGTCGCTGAGTTCGCATTGCGTATAGCTCATTGCTACACTTGTTACATATTGCTACAGAATTGAGGGCAGATGGCTGACACCAACGGTCGGGTCACCCGGTTCGCCGCAGACCTGGTCGATAGCGCCGCGGCCGAGGGCGCCCGGCAGAGCCGTTCTGCCAAGCAGCAACTCGATCACTGGGCGCGGGTTGGGCGCGCCGTATCGAGCCAGCACACCGCCGCCCGTCGCCGGGTGGAGGCGGCGCTGGCCGGCGACCTGGAACTGGCCGAGCTCAGTGTCGAAGAAGGTGTCGTCTTCAACGCCGAGATCGCTGCGGCGATCCAAGAAAACCTCAACGAGTCCAACTACGGCGAGCGGTTGGCCAAGCGTGGCGTCACCACCGTCGCCCTGAATGAGGCCGGCGAGATCGTCGAATACCGGCCCGATGGCGGTTCGACGGTGTTGACGGCCAAAGCACGACCCGCACGACGCAAGAAGGTGAACTCCGGAGCCCGATGAACCGGCTCGACCTGGTCGTCGGGCCCAACGGAGCCGGCAAGTCGACCTTCGTCGAATTCACCCTCGCGCCACTGCTGCCGAAAAGCGCCTTCGTCGACGCCGACGAGATAGCCAGACAACGCTGGCCTGCCGACCCCGCTGCGCATGCCTACCAGGCCGCGCAGATCGCGGCCGACACCAGAAACAGGCTCATCGAACTGCGCCGGGCGTTCATCGCCGAAACGGTGTTTTCTCACCCGTCCAAACTCGAGCTGATCGACAGCGCACACGCGGCGTCCTACACCGTCATCCTGCATGTGCTGCTCATCCCCGAAGAGCTCGCCGTGCAGCGGGTTAAACATCGAGTCAAGGCGGGCGGGCACGACGTGCCTGAGGACAAGATTCGTCAACGGTGCCAACGTATTTGGCCACTGGTCGTCACCGCGATCACGCGCTGCGACTCCGCGACCGTCTTCGACAACAGTGCGCGCAAAGGTCCCCGCATCGTCGCCCAAATGAGTGGTGGCCAACTTGTCGGGGCCCCTACCTGGCCGGCGTGGACGCCGCACGTGTTGACATCCCGCTGGCCGGCATAACGCGGCCTGGCCTCAGCCCGACGACGTGCCCGTCCAGTACTCCGTGAACCGCTGACCGTCGGTGGCGAGCCGAAGGATGTCATTGCTGGTGAAGGAGACTGCACCATCGGGACCACGGCCGGTGCCGACCCAGCGGGCCGCGACAAAATCGCCATCTCGCAGCGGGCCTATTTCAACTGCAAAGGTCAGTTCCGACACCATGTTTCGTGTCTGCTGAATCATCTGCTGAAGTTCGTCCGGTCCGCGTACGTCACGGTCGGGCCAATGGCCCACGAAGTCCCCGGTGACGATCTCGGCTGCGATCGGTTTGCCGGCCCACAGCTCAGTGATCCATCTCTCGTAGAGAGTTTTCATGAGCTTCGATTACCCGCTTTCGGGCGTCACTTCAGCAGCGCGACGATCTTTTCTTCGAGGGCGACCGGTTGCTCCTCGGGGTCCATCGGAGTTGTCTTGGGCAGCACCGCGTCTGGGTCGGCGAAGTCGCGATAGGTTTTGTCGCCGGCAAGTGTGGCGAGCAGATACCCGGTCAGCAGAACGCGAACCGATCGCTGCGTGCGGCGGTCGGAGGCGGGCAGCCCGAACACCGACGCCAAGCGCCGGCCCTCGCTCAATCCGCCGGGTTCTGCTTTGCTGACAATCCGCAGCGTGGCCGTGTTCCATGCGCGGGAAAGCGCCAGTGCGTTGGCATTCAACGTCTTTGGATCTTCAGGCGCGGTCAGGATCAGGCCCGGGACCTTCAGCGCCGCGGCCGGCTGTTCGGCGGGGGGACTCGTGACGGTCGGGAACACCGCCACTGTTGCCGCCAGCGTCGTCGGCATCCCGGCCGCGGCGAAGACGGCGGCCGAGGCTCCGAAACCGTGGCCTACCACCCCGAGCTTGGTGGGGTGCACGCTGATGTTGCCCGGCCCGAGGCGCACACCCGCCACGATGTCGAGGGCGGTGCCGAGATCGGAGGCCAGATTGAGCACCGAAGGCGCCAGGCCACGCTCGGTGTCGGGAGCTCCGGCCACGATGCCCCACGACGCGAGATGCTCGAGCAGACCGGAATAGCGCGCGGTACCGGTGAGCCAGTCGTGACCGAAGGCGATGCCGGGAAGGTTCAGCCCCGATTCGGGGGTGTACACCACGCCCGGCAAACCGGCAAAAGCCAGGTCACCACGCAGAACTTTGTGCGGGCCACGGCGGCTGAGGGCGGCGACGAGCTTGCGGATGCGGGCCACTCGTTGACGTTAGCGGGGATGGGTCCAATGAGTCCACGTGACACCGTCCCAGTAGCGCTGCCCAGGTCCCGAGGGGTCGGGGTACCAGCCCGGCGGCGGGCCGAGGGGCCGGGGTGCGACGGCCGGAGCTGGCTGGACGGCTGGACCAGGCGGGACGACGGAACCAGGCGGGACGACGGGACTGCTCTGGCCGGCGGGGATGTAAGGGTTCGCGGCGTACGGCGCCGGAGCCTGCGCAGCCAGGGCGCGCACCTTCCGTATGGAGCTGTAATGAGAGAACAGCGCTATCCAATTCATCACGAGCAGCGACACCACGCTCCACCAGCCGGCGAGCAGATTATGGGTCTGCGCATCGCGATATGCCTTTTCACACTGCTCGAGGGTGCCGGTGAAGGTAAAGGTGCGCTGATGCCACAAGATGACTGCGCCGGTGTGCTGGTAAAGCCTGACAGAGAAGCGGCGGTATGGGTCGGTCAAAACAGGCCTTTCACGCAGGTGGGCGGCCCAACGATACCGTCAGGCCGACGAGTGTGACGCTAGGGCGTCGAGTGTGTGCTCAGGGCGACAATTCCGGCCGAATCCCGCCCTCGGCGCACACTCAACGCCGTGCCAGCACGCCAGCTCAACGCCGTGTCAGCAGGCCAGCACCCTCGCGACAGGCCGGCCCAGGCGCACGGCTGCATTATCCTGGTCAGAATGTGCGGAATCGTCGGCTACGTCGGGCAGGGCCCTGCCTGCCAGGTCGTCATGGACGCGCTGCGCCGCATGGAGTACCGCGGCTATGACTCGTCAGGCATCGCGCTCGTCGACGGCGAGGGCAAACTCACCGTGCGCCGTCGCGCCGGCCGGCTGGACAACCTGGACAAGGCGGTGGCCGAAATGTCGCCGCAGGACCTGGGCGGCACCACCGGCCTCGGCCACACCCGCTGGGCCACCCACGGTCGCCCCACCGACCGCAACGCACACCCGCACCGCGATGCCGCCGGCAAGATCGCCGTCGTCCACAACGGCATCATCGAGAACTTCGCGACCCTGCGCCAGGAGCTGGAATCGGCCGGCGTCGAGTTCGCCAGTGATACCGACACCGAGGTTGCCGTGCACCTGGTCGCCCAGGCGTATCACCACGGCGCGACGGCCGGCGCCTTCGCCGCGTCGGTGCTGGCGGTGCTGCGCCGGCTCGAGGGGCACTTCACTTTGGTGTTCGCCAACGCCGACGAGCCCGGCACCATCGTCGCCGCCCGACGGTCGACACCGTTGGTGGTCGGTGTCGGCGACGGTGAGATGTTCGTCGGCTCCGACGTGGCCGCGTTCATCCCGCACACCCGCAACGCCGTCGAACTCGGCCAGGACCAATGCGTGGTGCTCACCGCCGACGGCTACCGGATCACCGACTTCGACGGCAACGACGACCTGGGACCCGGGGCATATCGCGAATTCCACATCGACTGGGACCTGGCCGCCGCCGAAAAGGGCGGCTATGAGTACTTCATGCTCAAGGAGATCGCCGAGCAACCCACCGCGGTGGCTGACACCCTGCTCGGCCATTTCGTGGACGGCCGGATCGTGCTGGACGAACAGCGTTTGAGCGATCAGGAGCTGCGCGAGATCGACAAGGTCTTCGTGGTTGCCTGCGGCACCGCCTATCACTCCGGGCTGCTGGCGAAATACGCGATCGAGCACTGGACGCGGCTGCCGGTGGAAGTGGAACTGGCCAGCGAATTCCGGTACAGGGACCCGGTTTTGGACCGCAGCACGCTGGTGGTGGCGATATCGCAATCCGGTGAAACCGCGGACACGCTGGAAGCGGTGCGCCACGCCAAGGAGCAGAAGGCCAAGGTGCTGGCGATCTGCAACACCAACGGCTCGCAGATCCCGCGCGAGTGCGACGCGGTGCTCTACACCCGGGCCGGCCCGGAGATCGGCGTGGCGTCGACCAAGACGTTCCTGGCCCAGATCACCGCCAACTATCTGGTCGGGCTGGCGCTGGCGCAGGCCCGCGGTACCAAGTACCCCGACGAGGTCGAGCGCGAATACCGCGAGCTGGAAGCGATGCCAGCGGTGGTGGCCCGGGTGCTCGCGACGATCGAACCGGTGGTTGCCCTGGCCTACCGGTTCGCCCAATCCTCGACCGTGCTGTTCCTGGGTCGCCACGTCGGCTACCCGGTGGCACTCGAAGGTGCGCTGAAACTCAAGGAATTGGCCTACATGCACGCCGAGGGATTCGCCGCCGGCGAGCTCAAGCATGGCCCGATCGCCTTGATCGAAGACGGGCTGCCGGTCATCGTGGTCATGCCTTCGCCCAAGAGTGCCGCCACCCTGCACGCCAAGCTGATGTCCAACATCCGCGAAATTCAGACCCGTGGTGCGGTGACCATCGTGATCGCCGAAGAGGGTGACGACACGGTGCGTCCCTACGCCGATCACCTGATCGAAATCCCTGCGGTGTCAACACTTTTACAGCCGCTGCTGTCGACCATTCCGCTGCAGGTGTTCGCCGCGTCGGTGGCGCAGGCGCGCGGCTACGACGTCGACAAGCCGCGAAACCTGGCGAAGTCCGTCACCGTTGAGTAGCCGCCGCGCGATACTGGGCATCGCTGGTGTGGTGTTGTTCGTCGCCGCCTACGTCGTCTCAGTGGCGCTGTATGTCGACAGCGGAATGGGCCGTCCCAATGTCGTCGTTCGGGGCGAGCCGGTGCCCGACGCGACCAGGGTGACCATTGACATCCAAGAAGTTCAGTCGGCCAACAGCCTGGTTGTTTCCAACATCAACGTTTCGCCCGGACCCGGGCTGCTGGACCCGCAAACTCACAATCTCAAGGAGGATCTCACCATCGCGGTGTCCTCCGCGGTGACCGCCAGCAAGCGCACCTGGCCGAAAGGCACGCTGCCCGACGTGTTTCGCATTTCGCTGGCCCTCGGCGGCGAAGTCGCCGACTGGCCCTTCGACCAATACCACTCGGGGCCCGTTGTCGCCCAACTCGTATCCGGCCCCGGGTCCACCCGCGTGCCGGCGGTAGTGACTATGGTCGACCGCTTGCTGGGCTGGGATGTCGCTACGGACCGCATCAACGAGGACGATCTGGTCGGCCCCTACCAAGTGGACTTAGTCCGATCGCCGAGCACCGTGGCGTTCGCGGTCGTCATCCTCGGTGTGCTGATCGCGCTTGCCGCCTTTGCTCTGTTTGTCGCGGTCGAAACAGTGCGGGACAAACGACAATTCCAGCCGCCGATGACAACGTGGTACGCGGCCATGCTGTTTGCGGTGGTGCCGTTGCGAAACGCGCTTCCCGACTCGCCTCCAATCGGAGTCTTCATCGATGTCACCATCGTGCTCTGGGTGACCGTCGTCTTGGTGATCTCGATGGGGCTCTATATCTTGTGCTGGTGGCGGCATCTGCGGCCCGAACCCGACCAGCCGGCCGCGCCTGCCGCGCCTGCCGCGCCTGCCGCCGTCGAGTAGCCGGGTGTAGCTCGGGCCCCTAGACTGCCTGGCGGCAGCGCATTCCATGCGGCTCGTTTGTCGGGGAGGCATCGTGAGGTCGGCCGTCACCGGGGCCGTCGCTTTCCTTGCGGCATATGCCATCACGGTTGCGCTGTATGCCAGCACCGGTGTGGGCCGCCCCGAGCAAATAACTGATGTCCGGCCCGCGGCCGATGGGACCACGGTGACCATCGACGTCGAAGAGCTGCACTCGGTGCGGGGTGCGCTGGGCGCCAACCTCACCGTTGCGCCCGGGAAAGAGTTGTTGGACCCGGTAACCCACACGCTCAAAGACGACCTCAGCGTCGCGGTCACTTCGGAAGTGACTACCAAGCAGGACTGGTCGGAGGGCATGGTGCCGGGCGTTCTCCCGGTCCCGCTGGCCATTTATGGCGATCCGTCCGAATGGCCCTTCGACCACTACCGATCCGAGGAAATCGTCGTCGAGCTCTTCCGTGGCCCAGCGCAACTGCCCGAACGGGTGCCGGTGACCTTCGTCGATCGTCTTCCCGGTTGGACCATTACCGTTCCGGTGGGCACCGCAACCGATGCGCCATACCGGCTGGATTTCGAGCGTTCGCCCAGCACCGCGGCGTTCGCTGCCGTAATGGTCGTCGCCACGGTCGTGATCGCGGCGCTGGGCCTTTTCGTCGCGTTTCAGACGGTGCGTGATCGAGCAAAGTTCCAGCCGGTGATGATTCCTTGGTACGCCGCAATGCTGTTCGCGGTGGTACCGCTGCGCAACGCGCTCCCGGACTCACCCCCCATCGGATTCTGGATCGACATCACGGTCGTGCTGTGGGTGATCGTCGTGCTGGTGGCCTCGATGGCGCTCTACATCCTCTGCTGGTGGCGTCAGGTGCGCGAAGACGCGCACAAGCCGACCTAGTCGCGTGCGCGTCTGGCAGTGACGCGCGGCGCCGGTTTACTATCTTTGGCCGGAAGCACATCTGAGGCGCCAAGTACGCGGGAGGCAACCTTGTCGGCGGTTGGTTTGACAAAAAGCAATCGCTTCGCGAGATTTACCGCGCTTGGTTTGGTGATCTTCTTCGTTGCGGCGTACGCCATCACGATCGGGCTGTATGCGAACTCGGGTTGTGGCTGCCCGCTGCCAGTCACGCAAGGTCAGTCCGCGGCCGATGGAACCACGGTGACGATTGACGTCGTCGAGCTCCAGTCGATGAAGGGCGCGTTGGTCGCCAATATCTCCGTGGCGCCCGGGCCGGGATTAGTGGATCCGGTAACCCGCGGTCTCAGCGAAGACTTCGCTGTCGTGGTGCACTCCGCGGTGACACCGAGCAAGCGCACCTGGACGAAGGGAATGCTGCCGGGCGATTATCCGGTCCCACTGACCATCTCTGGTGACCCGTCTAGTTGGCCGCTCGATCGCTACCATTCGGGCCCCATCACCGCCGATCTCATCTATGGCACCAACCCAATACCCGAACAGGTGCCCGCGAGAATCGTCGATCGACTTGCCGGTTGGAAGGTCGCCGTCGCCGGCGACGGTAAACCGTCCTCGGCCTATCGAGTGGAAGTGCGTCGGTCACCGAGCATTGCGGCGTTCGCCGCCGTCATCCTCAGCGTCATGGTCGTGCTCGCAGCAGCCGCCCTGTTCGTCGCGATTCAGACGATACGCAATAAGCGAAAATTCCAGCCGCCGATGACGACGTGGTATGCGGCAATGCTCTTCGCGGTGATACCGCTGCGAAATGCGCTGCCCGACGCGCCGCCGGTCGGATCGTGGGTTGATGTCACGGTCACCCTGTGGGTCATCGTCGTGTTGGCAATGTCGATGCTGCTCTACGTCTTTTGCTGGTGGCGGCACCTGCGACCCGAACCTGATAACCCTGCCTGACAGTTTGTCGACGCCGCCAAGCATGCGAAGGTTGACGCCGTGGCGGATGCATCGGTGGGGGCGCGACTACGGAGCATGGCGCTCGCGGTCTTGCACTACGTCAGTGGCGCGCCGTTAACCTACGGCTGGCTGTTCGTGCTGACGATCACGACGATCATCCAGAGCCAACTGTCCGGGCGACAATTGCACTCGGTGTTGCTGCACCGCTCCACCAACATTCACGAGTTGGGAACCGATCCGCTCGCGGTGCTGTTTTCCAGCCTGTTGTGGATCGACGGCAAAAGCCTGGAGCCCTACCTCCTGCTGTTCACGCTGTTTCTCGCCCCGGTTGAACACTGGCTCGGTCATCTGAATTGGCTCACCGTGGGATTGACCACCCACATCCTTTCGACCTATATCAGCGAAGGCATCCTGTACTACGCGATTGAGGAACACGACGCGTCGGAGCGGCTGGTGCTCTCGCGCGACATCGGCGTCAGTTATTTCCTCGCCGGCATCATGGCCGTGCTGACCTATCGCATCGTGCGGCCATGGCGCTGGCTCTATCTCGGCGTACTGTTGATCATCTTCGGCTTTCCGCTGATCACGATGACCCGTCATGGGCTGAACTTCACCGCGATCGGCCACTTCACCTCGATCCTCATCGGGCTCTGCTTCTATCCGATGGCCCGGGCGAAACAAGGTAAGCCATGGAGTCCGGCCCGCGCGCGAGCCGCTTACCGGCGATTCCGTTCCCGCGAGGAGCCGGTGTGACGGGCGACCGATTTGCGGTGGTGACCGCGATTTAGGTTTATTTCGACGGCCGACCGGCGAAGTAAGTGCCGGCGGTCGAACTGCCGCGTGTGCGATAGCTGCGCGTCTGTGGAAGCCTGACGATGTCGTGGGAACTTGCGGTGCTCGAGAAAGGGGTTTGAGGTGATGGGGCAGCAGGTGCGTGAGGTCTACGGCGCCTCACTGTCCCCGGACGCGACCGCGTTTGCCCACATCGTCGACGACGGCGGCTATCCCCGTGCGGTGCAACGCTTTTTGCGCGGTTGGCGGGCCAGCTCTTCGCGGGATGTGGAGCTTCCGGTCGAGGGTCCGGTCTCTCGCGTCATCCACTCCGCGGACGGCCAGTGGCTGGCGTGTGAAGTAACGCTGGACGGGGGTGGATCTCGGAGTCAAATCTGGGTCGTCACCACCGATCCCGATGATCGAATGGCCTGGCGCATCGACGACGAAGAGGCCGGAACCGCCGAGCTGATCGCGTGGGACGGTACCCGGGTGGCGGCCATCCTGACCGGTGAGGACGGGGTTGGGCGGTCTTGCCTGATCGATCCGGCCGACGGCCGTCACACTGTGCTGGATCGTCGATCCGGCGGCCGACTGGTCGACGCCTGGGCCGGGGCGGCATTGATTCGGGTGGGGCCGCGCGGTTATCAGGAGATGATCATGCTGCTTGGGCAGACCGAAATCGCTTTACTGCCTGCCGATCCCGGCTCCACGACGGCCGACGGAATCATTCTCGACGATCATCAACCCCGCCGCCTCCGGTATGGAGTCACCGGCGAGACGAAGTTGTACTACCCGGGGACGGGCGCTGACGGCTATGTACGGGCGCTGGTCCGCAGCGACAACGGCTGCGAGTACGCCCGGTTGTTGGAGGTGACGGTGACGTTGGACGGCGTCACCTATTTCGTGGTGGCCGAGCGCCCGGATTGTGATCTCGCCGAGTTCACCGTCAGCGACGACCTTTCCACGGTCGCGTTGCTGTGGAACCTGCAGGGCGGCAGCGAATTACAGATACTCGAATACGCCGATTACACGCTGGGCGCGCCGATCCCGCTGCCCGGGCCGGTCGTGAGCCAGCTGTCCATCAGCGCGGGCGGCTCGATGGTCGCGATGACCGTCGAGGGACCCGACTTGCCGCGGACTGTCGAGTTGGTCGACCCGCGCTCGCGCGAATGGGAACTCGTCGACACCGAACGCGGCGACCGTGCGGTGACTCCCGGCATCTCCGCCGTGCCGCAGACGATCACGGCACGCGACGGGCTGAACCTGAACGCATGGCTGTACCGGCCGATTGATCCCGCCGCTTCGGTGGGCGCGGTGATGTTCCTGCATGGTGGTCCGGAAGACCAGGCCAGGCCGGGTTATAACGACATCTTTTCCCGGCTGGTCGACGACGGATTCACGGTGCTTACGCCGAATGTTCGCGGCTCTGGGGGATTTGGGCGGACATTCGTGCACGCCGATGACAAGGAAAAACGGTTCGCTGCCATCGATGACGTCGCCGACTGCGCGCGCTTCCTGGTTGACAATGGTCTCGCCGACCCACACCGAATCGCTTGCGCGGGCTGGTCGTACGGGGGCTACCTGACGCTGGCGGCGCTGACCTTTCATCCGGACCTGTTTGCGGCGGGAATCAGCATCTGTGGGATGAGTGACCTGAGCACGTTCTATCGCAACACCGAACCGTGGATCGCCGACTCCGCGTATCCCGAGTACGGTCACCCGATCGGTGACCGCGAATTACTCGAGCAATTGTCACCGCTGCGGCGCGCCGATGCGTTGGTGGCGCCGTTGTTGGTGGTGCATGGAGCCCATGACACCAACGTGCCGGTCAGCGAATCGGAGCAGATCGTCGACGCGTTGCGACAGATCGGTCGCAACGCGCGCTATCTACTCTTCGGCGATGACGGACACGGCATCATCAAGCGCGAGAACCGCGCCGCGTTGGCCGCGGCGATGGGCGAATGGATCATCAAGGCATTCGACGCCGCGGAGGGGTTCGGGATCGACCGAGCCGCGTCTAGTTCCGGGTAGCGGTGACGTACTGTAGCGACGCAAGTGTGGGCGTCCGGTCGGCGGAATCCGTCGGCGACGAAAGGCCGTAGGCCGCAGCCAATTCCGCGACACCGGTGGAAGACGTCGCCCAGCCGTGCCCATCGAGATAGTCGACGACGTCGTTGCGGTCACCGGCGTACCAGAGGTCGGTCATCTCGACGTCAAAGCCGTGCTCGCGCCACTGGTCGGTGACCTCACGCATCCGGTCGGCCATCGTCTGGACGGCATCGCCGGCGCCCTGCACGTTCTCGGTGGCCAACTGACTCCCCGCCGGGCTGAGCGCAGTGATGTTGTCCAGCAACCGATCCTGGGCATCCGGCGGTAGAAACGGCAACAGGCCTTCGGCGCTCCAGGCGGTCGGCTTGCTGGGATCCAGTCCAGCGGCGCGCAGCGCCGCGGGCCAGTCGTGGCGTAGGTCGACGGGTACTGCCCGCCGGTCGGCAGTGGGGCTGGCGCTCAGCTCGGCCAGGGTCGCGGTCTTGAACTCGATGACCCGGGCCTGGTCGATCTCGAACACCGTGGTCCCGGCCGGCCAAGGCAATCGGTCCAATCCGGAGGCCAGGATCACTGCTTGGCGGATGCCCGCGTCGGCCGCGGCGAGGAAGAACTCGTCGAAAAACCGGGTGCGCAAGCACATCATGGCGCCCATGCGCTGCATCCCGAAGTCGCCGTTGTCGTCGACGTGCGCGGGATCCAATTCACCGCTGGCGATGCGGGAGAAGAAATTCACCCCGACCGCGCGGACCAATGGCTCGGCGAACGGGTCGGTGATCAGTGGGTCGGGGCCTCGGCTGGCCAACGCGCGTCCCACCGCGACTCCGGTTGCGGTCGCTCCAACGCTGTTGCTCAGGTCCCAAGTGTCATTGTCTGTGCGTGCCATGAATCCGAATGTACGGACGGCTCCTTGCCGAGTGCTGTGCGCAAAGACAGACAGGCATGGAATGCTGGCTGTGATGCGGCATTACTACTCAGTAGACGCAATCCGTGACGCCGAAGCACCGCTGCTGGCCAGCCTGCCCGATGGTGCCCTGATGAAGCGTGCGGCCTTCGGGCTGGCCACCGAGATCGTCGGCGAGCTGACCGCCCGGGCGGGCGGGGTTGCCGGCCGGCGGGTGTGCGCGATCGTCGGCTCGGGCGACAACGGCGGCGACGCGCTGTGGGCGGCGACATTCCTGCTCCGTCGCGGGGCGGCCGCCGACGCGGTGTTGCTCAGCCCGGACCGGACCCATCGCAAGGGACTGGCAGCCTTCAAGAAGGCCGGCGGTCACGTCGTGGAGAGTGTCTCGGCGACAACCGATCTCGTCATCGACGGCGTTGTCGGCATCTCCGGCTCGGGTGCGCTGCGGCCGGCGGCCGCCGACGTGTTCGACGCTGTCCAGAAGGCTGGAATCCCGGTGGTGGCCGTCGACATCCCCAGCGGTATCGACGTGGCGACCGGTGCGATCACCGGCCCCGCGGTGCACGCCGCGGCGACGGTCACCTTTGGCGGCCTCAAGCCCGTGCACGCGCTCGCCGACTGCGGCGAAGTCAAGCTGGTCGACATCGGGCTCGAGCTTCCGGCAACGTCAAAAACATCGGTGTGGAGTTTCGAGGCCGGCGACGTGGCCGCCCGCTGGCCGGTGCCCGGTCCGCACGACGACAAGTACACGCAGGGTGTGACCGGCATACTGGCCGGCTCGTCGACGTATCCGGGCGCGGCCGTGCTGTGCACCGGTGCCGCGGTCGCGGCCACCTCGGGCATGGTCCGCTACTCCGGCAGCGCACGCGGCGAAGTCCTATCGCACTGGCCCGAGGTCATCGCGTCGCCCACCCCGGCTTCGGCCGGACGGGTGCAGGCCTGGGTGGTCGGGCCGGGCTTGGGCACCGACGACGTCGGCGCCGCCGCATTGTGGTTCGCACTGGACACCGACCTACCGGTGCTGGTGGACGCGGATGGGCTGACGATTCTGGCGGCCCACCCCGATCTGGTGGTCAACCGCCGCGCCCCGACGGTGTTGACCCCGCACGCGGGGGAGTTCGCCCGATTGGCCGGGGCCGCGCCAGGGGACGACCGGATCTCCGCCTGCCGCAAGCTGGCCGATACGTTCGGCGCCACCGTCCTGCTCAAGGGGAATGTCACCGTCATCGCCGACCCGGGTGGCCCGGTCTACCTGAATCCGGCCGGGCAGTCCTGGGCCGCCACCGCAGGGTCCGGCGACGTGCTGTCCGGGATGATCGGCGCGCTGCTGGCGGCAGGGCTGCCGCCGGCTGAGGCGGCCGCAGCGGGTGCCTACGTGCACGCACACGCGGCGGCGCTGTCGGCCGCAGACCCCGGGCCCGGTGAGGCGCCGACCTCGGCGTCGCGGATCATCCCGCACATCCGCGCGGCCCTGGCCGAGCTCTAGAACCAACGCTTCAACGAGAGGATTTGCAGTGGTCCAACATCCGTCCCTGCCCGCGCACTCGATCGCCCCCGCCTACACCGGACGCATGTTCACCACCCCGGTGCCGGCGCTCCGGCTGCCCGAGGAATCGATGGATCCGGAGGCCGCATACCGCTTCATCCATGACGAGCTGATGCTCGACGGCAGTTCCCGGCTGAACCTGGCCACCTTCGTCACCACCTGGATGGATCCCGAGGCCGGGAGACTGATGGCCGAGACGTTCGACAAGAACATGATCGACAAGGACGAATACCCGGCGACCGCGGCCATCGAGCAACGCTGCGTGTGTATGGTGGCCGACCTCTTCCACGCCGAGGACCTGCGCGATGACGATCCGTCCAGCGCGATCGGGGTGTCGACGATCGGCTCCAGCGAGGCGGTGATGTTGGGCGGCCTGGCCATGAAATGGCGCTGGCGGGCAAAGGTCGGCAAGGGCTGGGAGAAGCGCACCCCGAACCTGGTGATGGGTTCCAACGTCCAGGTGGTCTGGGAGAAGTTCTGTCGCTACTTCGACGTCGAACCCCGCTACCTGCCGATGGAGGTGGGCCGCTACGTCATCACGCCGGAGCAGGTGCTCGGCGCCGTCGACGAGAACACCATCGGGGTGGTGGGGATCCTGGGTACCACCTACACCGGTGAGCTCGAGCCCATCGCCGAGATCTGCGCGGCGCTGGACAAGCTGGCCGCCGACGGCGGTGTGGACGTCCCGGTGCATGTCGACGCCGCCAGCGGAGGCTTTGTGGTGCCGTTCCTGCATCCCGAGCTGAAATGGGATTTCCGGCTGCCCCGGGTGGTGTCGATCAACGTCAGCGGCCACAAGTACGGGTTGACCTACCCCGGAATCGGGTTCGTGGTGTGGCGCAGCAAGGAGTATTTACCCGAAGAGCTGGTCTTCCACGTCAACTACCTGGGTGGTGACATGCCGACGTTCACGCTGAACTTCTCCCGTGCGGGCAACCAGGTCGTCGGCCAGTACTACAACTTCCTGCGGCTCGGCCGTGAGGGCTACACCCAGGTCATGCAGTCACTGTCGGCAACCGCGCGGTGGCTGGGCGAGCAGTTGCGCGTCGGCGATCACTGTGAGCTCATCTCGGACGGCACGGCGATCCCGGTGGTCAGCTTCCGGCTCGCCAAGAACTGCGGGTACACCGAGTTCGACGTTTCGCATGAGCTGCGGGGTTATGGCTGGCAGGTGCCCGCCTACACGATGCCCGACAACGCCACCGACATCTCCGTGCTGCGCATTGTGGTCCGTGAAGGTCTCTCCGCCGACCTGGCCCGGGCCCTGCACGATGACGCCCGCAGCGCGCTGGCCTCGCTCGACAAACTCCAGCCCGGCGGGCACTACAAGGCCGAGCACTTCGCGCACTAGGGCTTTCCGCCGCGAGACTGCAACTAGCGACGCATTTCGCGAGTAGCGGCGTTGGTAGTTGCAGTCTCGCGGCACAGTTTCGGCTTCTGGGACAATGGCGGCCGTGGCAGACACGCCGATATCCCTGACGCCGGGCGTCCTCGCCGAGGCCGTGGTGGACCTGGGTGCAATCGCGCACAACGTGCGGATGCTGCGCGAGCACGCCGGCGCCGCGCAGCTGATGGCCGTCGTCAAAGCCGACGGCTACGGTCACGGCGCGACCCGAGTGGCGCACACCGCGTTGGCTGCGGGCGCGGCCGAACTGGGTGTCGCCACCATCGACGAAGCCTTGGCCTTGCGCGCCGATGGCATCACTGCGCCGGTGCTGGCCTGGCTGCACCCCCCCGGCATCGACTTCGCACCCGCGCTGCAGGGCAACGTCGAAATCGCCGTGTCTTCGCTGCGTCAACTCGACGAACTGCTGGATGCGGTGCGGCGGACGGGGGCCGCGGCGACGGTCACCGTCAAGGTCGACACGGGGCTCAACCGCAACGGTGTCAGCCCGGCGCAGTACCCGGCGATGCTGACCGCGCTGCGTCGGGCCGTCGCCGACGAAGAGGTCCGGCTGCGGGGGCTGATGTCACACATGGTTTTCGCCGACCAGCCGGACAACTCCATCAATGATGTTCAGGCCCAACGGTTCGCCGACTTGCTGGCGCAGGCGCGCGAGCAGGGCGTGGAGTTCGAGATTGCCCACCTGTCGAATTCGTCGGCCACCATGTCGCGTGCCGACCTGGCCTTCGACATGGTGCGGCCCGGGATCGCGGTCTACGGCCTCAGCCCCGTTCCCGAGCGCGGCGACATGGGACTGATACCTGCGATGACGGTGAAATGTGCTGTTGCGCTGGTGAAGTCGATTCGCGCCGGCGAAGGCGTGTCTTACGGACACACCTGGACCGCCAAGCAGGACACGACGGTGGCGCTGATGCCGATCGGATACGCCGACGGTGTCTTCCGATCGCTGGGCGGGCGGCTCGAGGTGCTGATCAACGGCAGGCGGCGCCCCGGCGTCGGGCGGATCTGCATGGACCAATTCCTCGTCGACCTCGGTCCCGGACAGGCCGATGTGGCAGAGGGCGACGAGGCGATCCTGTTCGGTCCGGGCACCCGGGGTGAACCCACCGCGCAGGATTGGGCCGATCTGCTGGGCACCATCCACTACGAAGTGGTCACCAGTCCACGGGGGCGGATCACCAGGACCTATCGCGAGGCCGAAACCGTTGAGCGGTGAGAAAACTCGCAGGCGCCGACGGGGACGGGCTTGGCTTGCCGGCGGGGCGGGGCTGACCGCGGTCGCCACCATCGTCGGCGCCTCGATTCGGCGGTCGATGACGCAACGTGTGACCCTCGTCGAAGACCCTTACGCCGATGAGGATTTCGAGAGGCTGGACAGCGACCGCAGCTATGTGGTGACCACTTCCGACGGGGTGCCATTGGCGGTTCGCGAAGTCGGTCCGGTGGGCGCCCCGTTGACCATGGTCTTCGTGCATGGATTCTGTCTGCGGATGGGCTCCTTCTACTTTCAGCGCAAGCGGCTCGCCGAGAAATGGGGACCGGGTGTGCGGATGGTCTTCTTCGACCAGCGCGGGCACGGACGCTCCGGCGAAGCCTCGCCCGAGACCTACACGCTGACCCAGCTCGCGCCGCACGGGGCGATCGTGTTGGTCGGCCACTCGATGGGCGGCATGACGGTGTTGTCGCATGCGCGGCAATACCCCGAGCACTACGGCGGCCGGATCGTCGGTGGGGCTCTGATTTCCTCGGCAGCCGAAGGGGTTGCCCGCTCGCCGCTGGGCGAGATCCTGAAAAACCCTGCGGTGGAAGCGCTTCGGTTTACCGCACGGTCGGCCCCGAAGCTGATGCACCGGGGCCGCAATGTGTCACGGTCGCTGATCGGCCCGGTTTTGCGGGCCGCCTCCTACAGCGATCTACACGTCAGCCGCAGCCTGGACGCGTTCTCCCAGCGGATGATGAACGGCACCCCGATCGCCACTATGGTGGGATTCCTGCGTGCGCTGGAAGTACACGACGAAACCGCCGGGCTGTGGACTCTGCTGAGGGTCCCGACGCTGATCGCTTGCGGCGACCACGATCTGCTCACGCCGGATGAATATTCGCGGAAGATGGCGGCTTCGCTACCGCGATCGGAGCTGGTCATCGTCAGCGGGGCCAGTCACCTGGCCCTGCTGGACAAGCCCGAGGCCATCAATGACGGGCTGGTGCGGCTGGTCAACCGGGCGATCCCGGGCAGAATAGCCCTGTGGTACCGGCGGGCCCGACAACGGTTGCGGCGCCGTGGCTGAGCTGAAATCAGGCACGGCCAGCTGCGAGCGCGTCGAGGACACCGTCGCGCTCGGGTCGCAGTTGGGGCAGCAGCTGCGCGCCGGCGACGTCGTTGTGCTCTCCGGTCCGCTCGGAGCGGGAAAAACGTTGCTGGCCAAGGGGATTGCCGCGGCGATGGACGTCGACGGCCCGGTCACCTCGCCGACCTATGTGTTGGCCCGAGTCCATCCGCCGCGACGTGCGGGCGCACCGGCGATGATTCACGTCGACGTCTACCGGCTGCTGGACCACCAGGGCGCTGACTTGCTGGGTGAACTCGATTCGCTGGACCTCGACACCGATCTGCAGGATGCGGTCGTGGTGGTGGAGTGGGGCGAGGGCCTTGCCGAACGCCTCGCCGAACGTCATCTCGACATCCGGCTGGAGCGGGTCAGTCACTCCGACGTGCGGATCGCGACATGGGAGTGGGGTCACTCGTGAGTCTGATCCTGGCCCTGGACACCGCCACCCCGGCCGTGACGGCCGGCGTGGTGCGCCGCGAAGGCGCCGCGTGCACGGTGCTGGCCCAGCAGGTCACCGTCGACGCCCGGGCCCATGCCGAACGGCTGACTCCCAACGTGCTCGCTGCGCTGGCCGATACCGCGCTGACGATGGCCGACCTCGACGCGGTCGTGGTGGGCTGCGGTCCCGGCCCGTTCACGGGTCTGCGGGCCGGGATGGCCAGCGCCGCCGCGTATGGGCATGCGCTGGGCATCCCGGTGCACGGGGTGTGCAGCTTGGACGCGATCGGGGTGCTGACCAGCGGCGACGTGCTGGTGGTCACCGACGCCCGCCGGCGCGAGGTTTACTGGGCCCGCTACCGGGACGGAGTTCGCACCGACGGCCCGGCGGTCAACGCGCCGGCCGACGTCGACCCTGGCCCGGCCCGGGCGGTAGCCGGCTCGCCCGAACACGCGGCGCTGTTCGGGCTGCCGCTGCGCGAGCCCGTCCACCCGACGCCTGCTGGTTTGGTCGCCGCAGTGTCGGACTGGTCCGATGACCCGGCGCCGCTGGTGGCCTTGTATCTGCGCCGGCCCGACGCCAAGCCCCTGGCCACCCGCCAATGACCGCCGACAGCGAGTCCGTGACCCTCGGCCCGTTGACAGCCGCCGACGCCGAGCGGTGTGCCGAGCTGGAAGCCCAGCTGTTCGACGGCGACGACCCCTGGCCGGCGGAGGCGTTTTACCGCGAATTGGCCAGCGCCCATAACCATTACGTGGGCGCGCGCACCCCGAGCGCACTGGTCGGCTACGCCGGCATCTCGAGGTTGGGCCGCAAACCGCCGTTCGAATTCGAGGTGCACACCATCGGCGTGGATCCGGTATGCCAGGGCCGGGGAATCGGCCGCCGGCTGCTCGACGAGCTGCTGGAGTTTGCCGACGGTGGTGTGGTCTACCTGGAGGTCCGCACCGACAACGAGGCGGCCATCGCGCTCTATCGCAGCGTGGGTTTCGAGCAGGTCGGCGTGCGAAAGCGGTACTACCGGGTCAGCGGTGCTGACGCCTACACGATGCGGCGGGAGGCCTTATGACCCGCGTCGGCGACGATGCAGAGCAAAGCGATGAGGTGGGGGCACCTCCCGCTTGCGGGGGAGAGCGGCGCACATGACCACAGTCTTGGCCATCGAAAGCTCTTGCGACGAAACAGGAGTCGGCATCGCACGGTTGGACGCCGACGGCACCATCACCCTATTGGCCGACGAGGTCGCATCCAGTGTCGACGAGCACGTCCGGTTCGGCGGCGTGGTTCCCGAGATCGCTTCCCGGGCACACCTGGAAGCGCTCGGTCCGGCCATGCGCCGCGCGCTGTCGGTGGCAGGCCTGGCGCGGCCGGACATCGTCGCGGCCACCATCGGGCCCGGGCTGGCGGGCGCCTTGCTGGTGGGAGTGGCTGCGGCCAAAGCCTATTCGGCCGCGTGGGGGGCGCCGTTCTACGCGGTGAACCATCTGGGTGGGCACCTGGCCGCCGATGTGTATGAGCACGGGCCGCTGCCCGAGTGTGTGGCGCTGTTGGTGTCCGGCGGACACACCCACCTATTGCAGGTGCGTTCGCTCGGCGAGCCGATCATCGAGCTGGGCAGCACGGTCGATGACGCGGCCGGCGAGGCCTACGATAAGGTGGCGCGGCTGCTGGGTCTGGGATATCCGGGCGGCAAGGTCCTCGACGAGTTGGCGCGCACCGGCGATCGCGACGCCATCGCGTTCCCGCGCGGGATGACCAGTCCGAGAGACGACCCGTATGCGTTCAGCTTCTCTGGCCTCAAGACCGCCGTCGCGCGGTATGTGGAGAGCCACCCGGACGCCGCGACCCCCGATATCGCCGCGGGCTTTCAGGAAGCGGTCGCCGACGTGCTGACCATGAAGGCAGTGTGCGCGGCCACCGGGCTCGGCGTGCGGACCCTGCTGATCGCGGGGGGAGTGGCCGCCAACTCGCGACTGCGGGAACTGGCCACCCAACGCTGCGCCCAGGCGGGTCTGACCCTGCGTATCCCCAGGCCACGGCTTTGCACCGACAATGGGGCGATGATCGCGTCGTTCGCTGCGCACCTGGTAGCCGCGGGCGCGGCGCCGTCGCCGCTGGACGTGCCCAGCGACCCGGGGCTGCCGGTGATAAAAGGCCAGGTGAACTGAGCTCAGAGCGTAAATACCCGGGAAGCAGGAGGGCGGCCTTGAGTGCTAGCACTCTCGTGTATAGAGTGCTAGGTGGCAATCGGACAACCCCTTGTGTCGGCTCCCGCGACGACGGCCCAAGGGCACGGCCGAATGCCGAATCATCTGGTAATTGGACGGTTCGGGCAACCCCTGGATCGGCCGCCAACTCCAGTCCGGGCGAGCGTCCCGGACCCGATCCAAATAGTGGAGGGCTCCAATCGTGGCGAAGGTGAAGATCAAGCCACTCGAGGACAAGATTCTCGTGCAGGCCAACGAGGCCGAGACCACGACCGCGTCTGGTCTGGTCATTCCTGACACCGCCAAGGAGAAGCCGCAAGAAGGCACCGTCGTCGCAGTCGGCCCCGGCCGATGGGACGAAGATGGCGACAAGCGGATCCCGCTGGACGTGTCGGAGGGTGACACCGTCATCTACAGCAAGTACGGCGGCACCGAAATCAAGTACAACGGCGAGGAATACCTGATCCTGTCGGCACGCGACGTGCTGGCTGTCGTATCCAAGTAAAGAACCGTGTTCCGCCCCGGCGATCCCCGTGTGCAACACGGGTGATTTCCGGGGCGGCATGCGTTCGTAGCGGGCGTGAGGAGCCTGATGAGCAAGCTGATTGAGTACGACGAAACCGCACGTCGCGGCATCGAGGCGGGCGTGAACAAGCTCGCCGACGCGGTACGGGTAACACTGGGACCGCGCGGCCGGCATGTGGTGCTGGCCAAAGCGTTCGGCGGACCCACCGTCACCAACGACGGCGTCACCGTCGCGCGCGAGATCGACCTGGAAGACCCGTTCGAGAACCTGGGTGCCCAGCTGGTGAAGTCGGTGGCCACCAAGACCAACGATGTCGCCGGCGATGGCACCACTACAGCGACCGTGCTGGCCCAGGCGCTGATCAAGGCCGGCCTGCGCCAGGTGGCCGCGGGCGCCAACCCGATCTCGCTGGGTATCGGCATCAGCAAGGCCGCCGACGCGGTGTCCGAAGCGCTGCTGGCGGCCGCCATCCCGGTGAAGGGCAAGAAGGGCATTGCGCAGGTGGCCACCGTCTCCTCGCGCGACGAGGTGCTCGGTGAACTGGTCGGCGAAGCGATGTCCAAGGTCGGCACCGACGGCGTCGTCAGCGTCGAAGAATCATCGACGTTGAACACCGAACTCGAGTTCACCGAGGGCGTCGGCTTCGACAAGGGTTTCCTGTCGGCCTATTTCGTGACCGACTTCGACTCGCAGGAAGCGGTGCTCGATGATCCGCTGATTCTGTTGCACCAGGACAAGATCACCTCGCTGCCCGACCTGCTGCCCATGCTCGAAAAGGTCGCTGAATCGGGCAAGCCGCTGTTGATCATCGCCGAGGACATCGAGGGCGAAGCGCTGGCGACGCTGGTGGTGAACTCCATTCGCAAGACGCTGAAGGCGGTCGCGGTCAAGGCCCCGTTCTTCGGCGACCGGCGCAAGGCCTTCCTGGAAGACCTGGCGATCGTGACGGGCGGCCAGGTGGTCAACCCCGATGCCGGTCTGGTGTTGCGTGAGGTGGGCACCGATGTGCTGGGCTCGGCTCGGCGCGTGGTGGTCAGCAAGGACGACACCATCCTCGTCGAGGGCGGCGGCCCGGCAGATGCGGTCGCCAAACGCGTCAAGCAGCTGCGTGCCGAGATCGAGAACAGCGACTCGGAATGGGATCGCGAAAAACTGCAGGAGCGAGTGGCCAAGCTGGCCGGCGGCGTGGCCGTCATCAAGGTTGGTGCCGCTACCGAGACCGCGCTCAAGGAGCGCAAGGAAAGCGTCGAGGATGCTGTTGCGGCCGCCAAGGCGGCTGTCGAAGAGGGCATTGTCACGGGCGGCGGATCGGCGCTCATCCAGGCCGGCAAGGTGTTGGAGAAGCTGCATAAGTCGCTGAAGGGGGACGAGGCCACCGGCGTCGACGTGTTCGCCGACGCGCTCACCGCGCCGCTGTACTGGATCGCTTCCAACGCCGGGCTGGACGGTGCGGTCGCGGTCAGCAAGGTCCGTGAGCTGCCGTTAGGACACGGATTGAACGCGGCCACCCTGAAATACGGCGACCTGGCTGCTGACGGTGTCATCGACCCGGTCAAGGTCACCCGGTCGGCGGTACTGAACGCGGCATCGGTAGCCCGGATGGTGCTCACCACCGAGACGGCGATCGTCGAGAAGCCGGCCGAAGAGGCGGACGACCACGGCCACGGCCATGGCCACGGTCACAGTCACCACCACTAAGTGATTGCCCGACTGTGGGGCTAATGTAGGCAATCCCAACGATTTCCGTGCAGGCCCCACAGTCGGCATCCTTGGTACTAGCTGTTGAGATCGCCGTCGAGCTTCGCGAGGTAGTGCTCAACGAGCGCAAGCGTGTTTTTGTGGCCGGTCGAAACGCCAAGAGACTTCTCCATGACCATCACGCGGGAGACGCTGGCGATCACGACCATCAAGGCGTCGGGGCGCATCACGTCGTTGGTGACTCCCCATTTGTCCAGGAGCTTGGATAGCGCATCCACCTGCATTTGGCGTAATCGCCTTGCGCCCTCGGCGAGTTCGTTCTGGACTGCCTTTCGGTGGTTGGCCAGCGCCATCATTTCGGCCGTGAGCGCTGTGACATCGGGATCGCTGCTCACTTCCCACAGTGCGCGTAAAGGCTTGGGCGAAGCCAGCGCTCGCGCGAACGCGTCTTGGCTGCGGGCAGTTGCCCGGCGGACAAGGGCCAACAATAAGTCGTCCATCGACTCGAAGTAGTAGTGCACCAGTTGTGGCTTGAGGCCCGCCCGGGCGGCAACACGCCGTGTCGTGACTGCCGCATAGCCCTCTTCGATCATCAACTGCTGCGCGGCATTCAGCAGCGTCTTGCGACTCTCGGAATCGTCGGTGCCGAGCCTGCGCGGCGATGTCATGTCGCTTCACCCACCACGTAGCACTCCTCTCCGCGTGCGTGCCCACCGCGATCCCTATCGGGACTGTACGGTCGCCCAGCTGTGCTGTACAGTCGTTCAGCACAGCCTATACGATCGTATAGAACCGTTGTCGGGAGACGCGTGAGCACCGAATCTGTTGCCAACAGGAGGACGTAGTTGACCGACCAATTGCGGGACATCAGAGAGTTCAGCGAGGACCCGGACGCGTATCGCGACGAGCTGTTCCGGCGGTAGACGGGACTGCTCAGTTACCGCTACATCGGCCGCCGGCATTCGTCGATGAATGTCGGCGAAACAGACGACACCGTCACCATCCGTCGGGATATGCGGAACGAGGCGGGTGGAATCATGGTGGCGCCGTTGGCCATTTCGTCACCCGAGGGGTGCCAGGCTGACCTCGTGGCCGTGCCGAACCCGGTGATCGCGTCGGTTCAGATTGTCGATCCGGGCTACGACGTGAAGCGAATCGAAATACTTGAGTCGGGCAATGTGCACCAGGGCCGCATGATGGGCTACGGCCGCTGCAAGATCGTCGACGCCGACAACCACGATCGGGTGATCGCCTTCAACGAGGGCCAGGGAGCGATCATCGGGGTTCCGCCGGAAGGCCTTGACAAGATGGATGTTTCGGGGACCGATCTGGTGATCGAGGACTCCGCGGATCTGCCCCCGCTGTGGGAAGCCTTCGGCGCCTCCAAGCGGCCGGACGGCCATTGGGTGCTGCCCGAGCTAAGTGTCGAGCTGGCCTCGCCGACTGCGGCTCTGCACATCGGCCCGCAGCACGTCGTGCTCGAAACCGCAGCGATCGACCTCGCCGCGAAGGCGTCGGGAACGAGGAAGCTGCAGGTGGTTAGCTGGCACGTGATGTTCATGTCGCGGGGCAAGGTTGGGCCGTTCCGGGTGGCAGGTACCGCCCACACCGGCGGATCGGGGAAGGTGGGGGTTCGGATGCTCCTGCACGACGAGGGCAATGGTGACAAGGCCGTGACGTCCGCCGCCGCGATTTTCGAGATCATCGACTGACCGAAGGGACCAATGATGGCTAACGCCAAGGAAGCCCGTCAATGGGCTCGCCACGCCCTGCACGGTATCGGCGACTCGCTGTACACGCCTTTCGGCGGCGACGACGGCGATGACATCGATTGGGAGGCGTACCGGACCCTGGTGCAGCACTGCGTCGGAGCACTCGGTCACCCGATGCTCTGGGTGACCAGCGGCGTCGCGGAATTCTGGTCGTTGACCATCGCCGAACGCAAGAAGCTGCTGGAGGTCGCCGTCGAGGAGGCTCGTGGCATCAACCCGGATGTGATCATCCAGTCGTGCACCGCCGCGCTGTCGGCAAAGGATTGCGTGGAGCTGACTCAGCATGCGCAGGAGACCGGCGCCGACATCGTCTACATCCAGACCCCGATGATGGAGTTGCACGGCGGCGAAGGAGTTCTGAACTACTTCCGCTACGTCGCCGACCGCACCGACATCGCGCTGGGGATGTTCAACTCACCCAGTTCGGGATATGTGCTCAACCCGCTGGAGGGCGCACGCATTGTCGAGGAGATCCCCGCCGTGTGCGCGACGAAGGAGGGCTCGTTCCGACCGCATCAGAGTCGGATGCTGCACGAACTCGCGCCGGACCTGGTGATCTGGGAATGCGATACGACGGTGTACCGGGCGGGCTGGCTAAAGAGCGGAATCGTCGGCCCGGGCCAGCTCGGCACCACCGGCTATCTCTTTGAGACATCGGCAAAGCGCGTCATATCCGGGTACTGGGAACTGGTCTGGAACGACAAGCTGGTCGAGGCGATGGACTACGCCCAAGAGTCAGGGATGGACCAATTCGAACTCGATATGCGCGGGTGGTTCACTCGCTATCCCGGCCGGCCGGACTATTTCACGCACTGGGGTGGCGCGTTCAAATACGCCGCTTACGTTCTCGGTCTGCCCATCGGCTCGTATCCGGAATCGCGTCCCCCGCAAGCAAAATTGCCCGACCAGGCGCGAAAAGACATCCACGCGGCATATGTCCGCTATGGCCTGATCGATGCGTAATCCGATGCGGCTCAGGCACTCGCCGTTTGTTAGAGCCGGGACTCCGCGGCATCGGTGAGCCGCTCTTCCATCGCTTCCAGGATGCGCAGGATCGTCTGTCGCTCGCGCTTGCCAACACCGCCGACGATGCACTCTTCAATTTCGTTCCATATGTGTTCAACCTCCGGACGCAGGGCGCGGCCCGCTGGGGTTGGTTCGATCAGGTACGCGCGCTTGTCATCGGCGCACGGCGAGCGCCGTACGAAGCCCGCGTGTTCGAGCCGCTGGATCGACCGCGTCATCGTGGCGGCGTCGGAGTCGAGTAGGCGGATGAGGTCGGTCTGGCGCTGCGGACCAAATTCCCACAGATACGTCATGAGCAGATCCTGAGTGGGGTGCAAGCCGACGCGGCGCAGTAGATTGCCGGCCGTCATCCGGTGCAGACGCGCGACGCGATAGAGCGCGGCACCGATCGGCGCACCGCGTGCGGCGGCAGGCACCGGAACACTCGTCGGTCCGCTGTGCTCCGGTGGTGTCCCCGATTTCGCCATTCTCTCCTCCTTCCTTCCTTATCTGCTGTCCGGGCAGTTTAATAGAAAAGCCACAGCTAGAAGCAACGTTGGAATAAATACTGGCTTATTACCTGTTCGAGCAACTAACTGGGCGAGGCGAGAGGAGTGGACTGATGGATTTCGGAGTGTTGCCGCCGGAGGTCAACTCCGCCCGCATGTATGCCGGACCGGGATCAGGCCCACTGCTGACCGCGGCCGCGGCCTGGGACGGTCTGGCCGAGGAGCTGTACTCGACGGCGGCCTCCTACCGCGCGGTCATCTCCGCGTTGACCACCGGCGTTTGGTCGGGACCGTCGTCGATATCGATGGCGGCGGCGGCCACCTATACGGCGTGGATGACCGGCACCGCCGGGCAGACCGAGGACGCAGCCATGCACGCACGGTTAGCGGCGGCCGCCTATGAAACTGCGTTCGCTATGACGGTGCCGCCCCTAGAAATTGCGGCCAACCGCAGCCTGTTGGCGGCGCTGGTGGCCACCAACTTCCTGGGGCAAAACGCGCCGGCGATCATGGCCACCGAGGCGCAATACGCCGAGATGTGGGCCCAGGACGCGGCCGCCAGTACGGGTATGCCGCATCCTCGGCGAGCGCAAGCCAGCTGACACCGTTCACCCCGCCAGCACCGACCACCAACGCCGCCGGATCGGCCGCGCAATCTGCCGCCGTCGCCCAGGCAACCGCGGCCGCACCGGTGTTGTCGTCGCCCGCGGACGCGCTGAGTGGCTTGGCCCCCCTACACCGGACTCGCGGCCGGGGGCACCGGCATCATCGGAGCCGGTGTGGGAGCGCTGAACAGTGTGCTGGGTGTCGTCGCCGCGGCGGCGGAGTCCTCGGCGCTGACGTCCGTTGGCGGCCCGACTGCCGGATCCGTGCCGGTAGCGACGGGCGCGCTCGGCTCTGGGGCCGGGGTGCTCACGGGCCAGATTGAGCCGGCAGCGAGCGTGTCGACAAGCCTGGGCAAGGCGGGTGCCGTTGGTGCCTTGTCGGTGCCGCCCAGCTGGACGTCGGCCCCGCCCTCGGCGCAGCTGGTGGCCGCGCCTGGCATCGCGGCGGACGCCGAACCGATGTTGACCGGCATGCCGCCAGCCATGTGGAGCGCGCTGCCGATGGCGCAGCTAAACGGGGGCGGTGTTGCCGACGGTTGCGTCCATCTAGGTGGTGTACGAGTCGGACCTGATTAGCGGTACCGGCGTGTCGTAGCCGAATGATTGAAGGTCATCGCGTGATTCTTCGACAGACCGACCAAAGTCACTCGAGCAGAGGAATCAACGCGATGACCACTGCCCACAATATCGACCTGCCTGCCGCGCTGGCCGAACGACTCACCACCACCCACCCCGACGTGCTGCGCGAACTGTTGTCGACGTTCATCCACACCCTGATGGGTGCGGAGGCCGACGCCCTGTGCGGCGCCGGATACGGTGAACGCAGTAGCGAGCGCATCAATCAGCGAAACGGCTACCGGCATCGCCAATTCGTACCCGCACAGGATCATTGGATCTGGCGATTCCCAAGCTACGGCAGGGTTGCTACTTCCCGGACTGGCTGCTGGAACGCCGCAAACGCGCCGAGCGGGCCCTGACCACCGTGGTCGCTACCTGCTACCTACTGGGGGTGTCTACCCGGCGGATGGACAAGCTCGTCGAGACGTTGGGCATCACCAGCTTGTCGAAGTCTGAAGTCAGCGTGATGACCAAGGAGCTCGACGTCGCGGTCGAGGCGTTCCGGAGCCGGCCGCTGGACGCCGGCCCGTACACGTTCGTCGCCGCCGACGCCCTGGTGCTCAAGGTCCGCGAAGCCGGGCGGGTGGTCAACGTGCACGCCCTGATCGCGGTCGGGGTCAACGCCGAGGGATACCGCGAAATCCTGGGCATCGACGTCAGCACCGCTGAGGACGGCGCCGGGTGGTTGGCGCTCTGGCGGTCGCTGACGGCCCGGGGCCTGTCCGGGGTACGGCTGGTCACCTCCGACGCGCACGCCGGGCTGGTGGCTGCGCTAGGCGCGACTCTGCCCGGAGCTACCTGGCAGCGGTGCAGAACCCACTACACGACCAACCTGATGGCGAAGACTCCCAAGAGTTCGTGGCCGTGGGTGCGTACCCTGTTGCATTCGGTGTTCGACCAACCCGATGCGGAATCGGGTGCTGCTCAATATGATCGGATCACCGACGCACTATCGGACCAGCTCCCCAAGGTCGCCGATCACCGAGAGGCGGCCCGACCGGATCTGCTGGCGTTCACCAACTTCCCCAAGCAGATCTGGCGCCAGATCTGGTCGAACAACCCCCAGGAACGCCTCAACAAGGAGATCCGCCGCCGCACCGACGTCGTCGGCATCTTCCCCGACCGCAACGCGCTGATCCGCCTCGTCGGTGCCGTGCTGGCCGAACAACACGACGAATGGGCCGAATCCCGGCGCTACCTCGGCCTCGACGTCCTCAGCAAATCCCGAGCAGATCAGAACTCACCGACTGAACAGGAGGACACCCCCGCGGCACTGACCGCCTGAACCAAACCTCGGAGAATCACACGACTAGCTCGTACACCACGTCCCTGGACTTGACCTTGCCGACCGATCCCGCACATCGCGCTACCAGGGCGCAAGCGTGCGGCTGTTCGCGATCTGACCCAAATCTGCAGGACTGGTTCACCAGCACTCGGCAGATGCTTGAGACGGCGGTGGAGATCTGCGAACGGGCCTGCGAACACGACGTAGCCTCATAGGCTATGGCTGTCCCGACCGGACCACGAAGCTCGGTCGCCGGATTGGATCTGCATCTGGATCGCCCGGGCGGCAGGGTGCGTGACAGTGTGATGGACGCCCTCCGCGACGCGATTCGCGCGGGGCGCCTGGCACCGGGCACCCGGTTGCCCTCAAGCCGCGCGTTGGCCGCCGATCTCGGTGTCGCGCGAAACACCGTGGTCCGCGCGTACGCCGAACTCATCGCCGAGGGATGGCTGACATCGCAACATGGCTCAAGCACCACTGTCTCCCAACGAGCGGCCGCGGTTCTGCGGTCCGTCGCGGCACCGCCAAAGCCACCGCCGCCGCGCCGATTGGACCACGACCTGCGGCCCGGTCATCCGGACCTGTCGTCGTTTCCGCGCACAGAGTGGAGCCGCGCGGTCAAGCGCGCGTTGAACGCGGCACCGTTCGAGGCGTTCGACTACGCCGACCCGCTCGGCCGGCTGGAGCTTCGGGTGGCGCTTGCCCAATATCTCGCTCGAACTCGGGGAGTTCGCGCCCGACCGTGCAACATGATCGTGTGCTCTGGGGAGGCCGAAGGGCTGAGCCTGGTCGCCGGCGCTTTGGCCGATGCCGGGGTCGCCGCCGTGGCCGTCGAGGCGTTCGGTCTGAGCTCACAACGGTCATCCCTCACCAAAGCAGGGTTGCGTTGCCCGCCAATTGAAGTCGACTCCGATGGTGCTGACGTCATGGCACTCGAGGACATGCCAGAGGTGGGCGGTGTGTTGCTGACGCCGTCGCACCAGTTCCCGCTTGGCGTGTCTTTGCATTCCGACCGCCGCGCAGCGGTCATCGACTGGGCACGACGAACCGGTGGGGTGATCATCGAGGATGATTACGACGGCGAATTCCGGTATGACGGCAGCCCTGTCGGCGCGCTGCACGGCGTCGATCCCGAACACGTCATCTATATGGGCACGGCAAGCAAGTCGCTGGCGCCCGGGCTCCGGCTCGGCTGGCTGGTGTTACCGGAACGACTCGTCGAAGCGGTAGCCGGGCAGAAGGGTGAAACGGAGGAAACTTCGGGCTTTGTCGATCAGTTGACGATGGCCGAATTCATCGTCTCCGGATCCTATGACAGACATATCCGCACAATGCGCGCCCAATACCACCGCCGCCGTGAACAACTCGTCACCGCAGTCGCCCGGTCGTCGCCGAAAACGGCGGTGGTCGGGATGGCCGCGGGTCTGCAGGTGATGCTCGAGCTTGCCGGTGGCGGCGCAAGCGCGATGTCTCGCGAGCGCGCGTGGCGACACCTCGGCGTGCGGGGCCTTGATCACTTCCGCCATCCCGAAATCAGCTGCGAGCAAGACGGTCTGGTGATCGGATATGCAGCGCCGGCGCCGAGCGCATGGTCGGCGGCCTTGGATGCCTTGGTGCAACTGCTGCCCTGAGTTCGCCGGCTCAACTGGCCCCTACTTGTGGCACCCAAGTGGCCCACAATCAGCGTGATACCGCAGCTAGCGTTGAAGAATGTTGATCTCAGGCACGACGAAGACGATGCAAGCGATCGTCGCGCGCGACCGCGCTGTCGGGATCGATGGCCTTGCGCTCGCGTAAGTGCCCTACCCGCACACTGCCGAGAACGACGTCGTCGTCCGGGTGCACGCGGCGGGATTCACCCCGGGTGAACTCGACTGGCCGGGCACCTGGACCGACCGGGCCGGCTGTGATCGGACGCCGTCCATCCCCGGCCATGACGTCTCCGGGGTGATTGACGAATTAGGTTATGGGACCACCGGCCTCTATGTCGGCCAACGAGTCTTTGGAATCACCGACTGGCGCCGCAACGGCACACTGGCCGAATTCGTGGCAGTAGAAGCACGGAATCTTGTGCCACTGTCGGCCGGGATCGACCCCGTTACGGCTGCTGCGCTGCCGATTTCAGGTCTTACGGCATGGCAGGGGCTTTTCGTTCACGGACGACTCGCGGCGGGGCAGACGGTCATCATCCACGGTGCTG
Source organism: uncultured Actinomycetota bacterium (assembly GCA_963712615.1). Classification (GTDB taxonomy): domain Bacteria; phylum Actinomycetota; class Actinomycetes; order Mycobacteriales; family Mycobacteriaceae; genus Mycobacterium. Next base: position 2,518,989 of record CAVQIO010000002.1, on the reverse strand, counting down.
CCGGAGGCGTCGGATCGGTCGCTGTGCAACTGGCCCGCGAGGCGGGGGCTCTGGTGATCGGTACCGGCCGCGCTGCCCACAGCCAGACGGTGCTGGATCTGGGTGCGCATTTCTTCGTAGACCTGCACCATGACCGGCTGGAGGACGTTGGCGAAGTCGACATGGTGTTCGACGTGTTGGGCGGTCAAATCCTCAATCGCTCAGCAACATTGGTCCGTTCTGGCGGTGCACTTGTCAGCATCGCTGAACCACCGCCGGTTCCTCCCGGAGAAGCGCGGTCCGTGTTTTTCGTCGTCGAACCCGATCGCGAAGCGCTTGCCGAGCTGGAGCTCAGGCTTCGAGAGGGTCGGCTGCGTCCACTCGTCGGAGCGACATACGACCTTCAAGACGCTGCTGCGGCTTTCGACCCGGCCCACCGTAGTCACGGCAAGCCGATCATCCGCGTGATCGGACCCGGCGAGTGACGGAAAGCATTGCTGGCATGAGCTTTCCGTCGCTGCTCATCGTTCCGGGTGCCTGGCACAAGCCCGAGCACTATTGTCCTCTCCTGGACGAACTGTCGGACATCGACGTGCACATCGTGACGCTGACAAGCAGCGGTAAAGACCCAGCAGTCGTCGGGGACATGTATGCGGACGCTGAAGCAATCGCGCAAGCGGCCGCGGCCATTGACGGGCCGGTTGTGGTGGTCGCTCACTCCTACGGCGGCATACCCACCACGCAAGCGTTCCCGTGCGCGAAGAACATCCGGCGCTTGATCTACCTCGCCGCGTTCCAGCTCCATGCCGGTGAGTCGTTGACATCTTCGAACGGCGGCGCGCTGATGTCCTGGTCGAAGCTCCATCGCCGCCAAGGAATCCGCGACTACGTCGAGCCAATGACGCCAGCGACCGTCTTCTACAACGACGTCGATACCCTGACCGCTCGGCGCGCGGTCGCCCAACTCGGTTACCAGTCCTACGCATCAATGCGACAGCCACTGACCGAGACGGCGTGGCGGACCATCCCGAGCACGTACGTCATCTGCGAACGTGACAACGCGATTCCGGTCGCCGTCCAGGAAGTGCTCGCCGAGCGCGCCGATGATGTGCAACGGTTAAGCACGTCGCACTCGCCTTTTCTGTCCCAACCCGCGGCGCTCGCACGGCTTATCAGGCGCTCGCTCGCACGCCCGTCGACAACTGAGTTTTAGAAAATTAGTGGAAGGAAGACACCATGGACGGTATCGCCGAATTGACAACGGGGATAAGGTTTCCGCAGACACCGGCGGCTACGGCCGCACTGTCAGTGGCTTCCCGTTTCTATACGCCCCCGTTGCTCAACCACTGTCTGCGCTCCTACCTGTGGGGGCAACGTACGCCTCGGTGCATGACATCACCTTCGACGACGAACTTCGATACGTCTCGGCGATGCTCCACGACATCGGCCTCACCGAAGTATTCGACAGTCACACAGTGCCTTTCGAACAGGCGGGTGGCGACCTGGCGTGGGTCTTCGCGGTGGCGGCCGGTTGGCCGGCCGATCGCGCGGCCAGAGCCACGGAGATCATCGTGCGGCACATGGGCGACGACGTCGCTGCGACCGCTGACCCCGAGTCCCACATCCTGCAGGTCGCGACCAGCTGGGAGATCGTCGGAAGGCAACCCGAGGAGTTCGGAGCCCAGCTAAGGGCGGAGATACTCGCGCGCTATCCCTGGCAAGGATTCGGTAGCGAGTTTCTGGCGTGCTTCCAAGACCAGGGGACGCGCAAGCCGGAAAGCGCCGCCGCCGGATCGATTGCCAATCGCCTTGCCGAACGCATCAAGGCCAACCCTCTCGACGGCTAGGCCCGAGTTACTGCGGGTGGGTCGACAGGTAGTCGTCGACCGGGATAGGTGCCGCCGCGGCGTAACCGATGGGCAGTAACACATCGCCGGCGGTCGTGGAGTAGTAAACATCCCACCTGTAGTAGCCGGCAAACGCCGCGGGATCGGCCCCCAGCACTGCGGCGTACTGGTTGACCGCCCGCACATATTCGTCTGAATGGTTGTATCGGCGGATGGCCTGATCGCGATCGTTGGCAAAGCCATCCGCGGCGAGATAGCGGCCTGCGGCCATGATGCTGTCGCGCGGCGAGCGGATGTCGCCGCCGTCGCCACAGGCGGAGAAGGTCGAGGGCAAGAACTGCATGGGGCCTTGTGCACCGGCGGAGCTGTCGCCGTCGATGCTGCCGAAGTGGGTCTCGATCAGATTGATCGCCGCCAGGTAGTTCCAGCCGACGCCGGACGCCGACTCCGCGTCGTGGTAGTCGCCGAGCAGCTCGTCCGCCGGAGCCGGCCGCCCGATCCGCCATGCGGGCAGGGTGTTTTTGGCGGGTGTCATCGCGATGAGCTGCCGACGGGCGTCGACATTGCGGTCATGGACGTCGATCAGTGGCGGCGGGATTCGCGGGCGGGTGATCGCATCCCATTCGGGGTGGTGCCCGATGGCACGGTAGGCCGCCTGCTGGCGGTGTGCCGCCGCCACCAGCGCGGCCTCCGCCGTCGACCCGTCACGCAGCGCTTTCTCGTCGGCGACGAGGTCGTCGGCGAGTTGGGCGGGATCTGATGCCAGCCGCGGCTGTGCCCCCGCGGGTGTGGCGGGGGGCGATGGGTCGTCCATCATCGTCGCGCTGTGCGGCCGGGTGAGGGCCTCGGCCGTTGCGGTTGAGGCGGTCGCCTTCATCGCGGTTGGCGGCGATTCGGCGCAGCCGGCGAGTGCGACCGTGATCATGGCGAGGACAAGCGGCGCAGCGACTCTGCGGTTCCGGCTTGCCTGCATGTCGGAACAGTATCCGCACCCGGCGTGGTTACGTTAGGCCGTGAGCATTCGACTCGGGTTGCAGATCCCGAACTTCACCTACGGCAAGCCTGTCGCCGAACTGTTCCCCGCCGTCAAGGCCCAGGCCCAGGAAGCCGAGGCCGCCGGCTTCGACACCGTCCTGGTGATGGATCACCTCTACCAACTGCCGACGCTGGGTGAACCCGACGAACCCATGCTGGAGGCCTACACCGCGCTGGGCGCGTTGGCCACAGCCACCGAGCGTGTGCAGCTGTCGACGTTGGTGACCGGCAACACCTACCGCAACCCGACGTTGCTTGCCAAGACGGTGACGACACTGGACGTCGTCAGCGCGGGACGGGCCGTTCTGGGTATCGGGACGGGTTGGTTTGAGTTGGAGCACCGCCAGTTGGGCTTTGACTTCGACACCTTCACCGAGCGGTTCGAAAAGCTCGAGGAGGCGCTGCAGATCATCGCGCCCATGTTTCATGGCGAGCGGCCCAGCTTCTCCGGAAAGTGGTATCGCACCGAGAGCGCGATCAACGAGCCCCGTTATCGGGACCGCATCCCGATCATGCTCGGCGGCAGCGGTGAGAAGAAGACGTTCCGATTGGCCGCCCGCTACGCCGGCCACCTGAACATCATCGCCGACATCGACAAGCTGCCCGGCAAGCTGGATGTACTGCGCCAGCGCTGCGCCGAAATCGACCGCGACCCCACGACTTTGGAGACCAGCTGCTTGCTGAGTGTCACGCTCGACGGCTATGACGCGCCCACAGACATCGGTGAGACACGCGGTCGCCGGGCGATCACCGGCACGCCCGATCAGGTGGCCGACCAGATCAAACGCCGGGTCGTCGATGTGGGCATCGACGGCGTGATCGTGAACCTCCCGACGCACCGCTACACGCCCGGTGTCATCACGAAGGTGGGCGAGGCGCTCAAGCCGCTCTTGGACGCATAGTGGGTCGCGTAGTCAGTCGCGTAATCACCGCAAGGATGTGGTGACGTGGACCTCGGATGTCAGGGTCTGATGGACCGGGCAGCGGTCGGCCATGTACAGCAACCGCTGCCGTTGGGTGTCGTCGAGGTCGCCGGTCAATTCGATGTCGCGATCGATCTGGTCGACGAATCCGACTGTGCTCTCGCAGTCGGCGCAGTCCTTGGCGTGAATACGCGAGTGCCGCAACGTGACTCGAACCCGTTCGAGTGGCCAGCTCTTGCGGTCGGCATACATCCGCAACGTCATCGAGGTGCAGGCACCCAGGGCGGCCAGGAGCAGATCGTAGGGGTTCGGCCCGGCGTCGTCGCCGATCGGCTTTGGCTCGTCGGCGGCCAATCGGTGCGGCCCGGCGATGATCTCTTGCGTATAAGTCCCGGAACCCGTCTCCGTTACGGTCACCGTGCCCTCGGCCGACCTCCCGCCCTGGTCGCTCTGGTTGGTTGTCATCCAGCTCTCCTTGCCCTCATCGCGGTACAGGCTATCGGGGGTTGGCTGCCAAGCGATACCCGTCGAGGGCACCAACGATGGAGGTGCGCATGGCCGGGCAGATCCCGCTGGTCGACTACCTGGTGCTGAACGAGGATCGCCCGCATTTGGTCGCGCAGGAATGCGTCAATTGCACTTCGAGGTTCTTCGATCGACGTAACGCGTGTGCCAAGTGCTTTGCCACCAAATTCACCACCGTCCCGATCGCGACCGAGGGCACGGTGCGCGCGTTTACCATCGTCACGTTCGCAGCACCCGGGATTCCAACCCCGTTCGTGGCGGCCGTGGTCGATTGCGGCGGAGCCCAGGTACGCGCCAACCTCATCAACATCGAGCCCGATCCCGAGCACGTTTTCGACGGCATGGAAGTGCGTCTGGCCACCCAATCGATCGGCACCGATTCCGAGGGCACGGAGGCGATCGGGTTCGGCTTCGAGCCCGTCCAGACTGCGACGAAGGAGTAGCGATGAGCGCAAGTGATGAGGTCTGGATCCTCGGCATCCAGATGACCAAGTTCGGCAAGCACGCCGAACTCGACATCGTCGACATGGCGGCCGAGGCCGCCATGGGTGCACTTTCAGACGCGGGCGTCACGATGGCAGACATCGGAGTGATCGCCGCGGGCAATCTGATGAACGCGAATGCCAGTATCGGCCAACAGCTTCAGAAGCAGATCGGCCAGACCGGGATCCCGGTGTACAACGTCGCCAATGCCTGCGCGACCGGTGCCACCGCACTGCGCACCGCGATCATGGCCGTCAAGGCCGGCGAGGTGGACTACGGCCTGGCGGCCGGTGTCGAAAAGCTCGCAGGTGCCGGCCTGCTGGCGGGCGGGGCCAAGAAGAAGGATGCGGATACCTGGACACCGGCGCGCCGTCAAGGTGTCGGCATCGGACCGGCCGACCTCGATCTCGTCGAATTGCACGATTGCTTTGCCACCGCCGAGTTGGTGCACTACGACAATTTGATGCTCTGCGAAGAGGGCGGCGCCGCGGACTTCTTCAACTCGGGTGCCACCTGGCGTGACGGCTCGACCCCGGTGAACGTGTCGGGCGGGCTGGAGGCCAAGGGCCATCCCATCGCGGCCACCGGTATCGCGAACGTCTGGGAGATCTGTCACCACCTGCGCGGTGAGGCGGGGGACCGCCAAATCGCCGACGCCAAAGTAGGTTTGGCCCACGTGATCGGACTTGGTTCCGCCTGCGGCGTGCATGTGCTGGAGAAGTCGACGGCATAGCGGCGGTTCACGCGAGGCCGGCGGCAGACGCGAATGCTCGAAGTTCCCGCTCGATATCGGATCCGGCCGGCTGGTAGACGATCTCGGTGACTCCCAGCGCGGCGAGTCCGGCCAACTTCTCCGGCATCTGGTCAGCAGTGCCGGTCAGCGCCATCGAGGTGGCAAACGGGATCAGGTCGGCAATGTGCGGCTCATCGCTGACATTTGCCTTGACGAGATGCCCCGCATGGATCGCGAGATGCCGCTCGTCCTTCGGGTAGGCCTCGATCGCCTCACGCCAGCTTTGCCCGCCCGGCAGCGCGTCGACCGCGTCGGCGCCGCCGCGCTCATACATGGCGTGATACAGCAGTGCCGCACCAGGTCCCGCGGCATCAATGGCGCGCGGCGAGGCCAAGTGCTCACCCTCGTCGAGCACTGTCCCGAAGCACAGCAGCGCCCGCCAGTCGGTGATTTTGATGGCATCGGCCTGCGGTACGGCGGCGGAGAAAACACCATTGCCGAACTCGGCCGCAACGGCGAGCCCCTTGGGCCCGTCGGCCGCAATCAGTATCGGCACATCGATCGGTCGCTGCGCCCCGAAGCCGGGCAACTGCAGCATTCGGACCTTCGCCCCGTCCCACTCCGCGGTTCCGCCGGCGAGAAGCGCCTTCAAGCAGCGGACGTAGTCGGCAACCTGTCGCCACGGCATCGGCCGCTGGCCCATAGCCATCCGGCCGGTAAAGCCCGAGCCGATCGCCACCGCGACCCGCCCGGGTGCCTGGCCGGCTAGCTCGGCGATCGCGGCGGCGTTGACCATCGGATGCCGCAGGCTGGGAACGAGCACGCCCGGCCCCAGACCGATGCGCGACGTGCGCTCCGCGCACCGGGTCAGAATCATCCACACATCCGGGTAGAGCGCCGGTGAGTCGTAGAGCCATGCGCGCTGATAGCCCAGCGTTTCGGCCAGCTCCGTGTGGGCCGGAGTGTCGGACGAAGTTGCAAACGCACACGAAATGTCCATTCGCAAACACTACGGCCGGTGCCGCCGCTGGTGGTCCCGCACCCGTCTGCGACCACCACCGTAGTCAGGCGCATCGATCGGGCCCTGAATTGGTTCGACCCCCGTCGGTGAGGCGGGGGTCGAACCAACGAGGCGTTCATTAAGCCGAGCGGCGGATGCCGCGGTTGCGGCCGATGTCTCCCTTGAGCAGCATGTCGCGCTCCGCTTCGGACAGGCCGCCCCAAACGCCGTAGGGCTCACCGACGTCGAGTGCGTGGGACCGGCACTGCTGGATCACCGGGCACTGCCGGCACATCTCCTTGGCGCGCTGTTCACGCTGCATGCGGGCACGGCCGCGCTCCCCATCGGGATGAAAGAACATCGACGAGTCCACACCGCGGCACAGTCCCTGCAGTTGCCAGTTCCAAATGTCGGCGTTGGGCCCAGGTAGCTGCTCCGGCTGTGGCATGTCTAGTTCCCTCTCTGCACGGCACGCCCAAGTGAGGTTAAGTTCGCAAAGTGAGTGTGCAACTGATTTAAGGGTGGTGTCACCGATGACTACCCGTCATGGCTAGAACTTAGGGGCGCTGATGAATTTCCGTCAATAGGCGCTTAGTGTGACAAAATATATAGAGGTTGGAACAGAATTAACTCTGCGTTCATCTGCCGAGCATTTGGCGTAGGAGAACGGTGCTACCAGGCACTTGACCAAACCGTGATTTCCCAGCTCAGGACGCAAGTGCCGGTAGGCGCCATTTAGTACAGAGATGATCGTGATTAACATTTCAGTAACACGAACAGCACGAACTGTTTACTACTATCACCGTGATTGAAACTCGTCAGCTTTCGATTATTGGGCCGACGCTGGCCGCGGCCGCGTTCGGCGACCAGCCGGGGCAGTGGCCCCTGCCGGCGGCGACCACAGCGAACCAGTTGTGGTGGCGCGCCGTTGCGGCCGGCGGGCAGGGCCGCTACGGCAGCGCCTACCGAGACCTGGCGGTATTGCGCGGCGGCGCGACGTCGGGCCGGCCGGTCACCCCGTTGGTTTCCTTGGCCCACAGCACACAGGGATCGTTTCTGCGCCAACTAGGTTGGCACGCGCGGGCCCGAGGCTGGGACGGTCGTGCCCTCGCGCTGGCCGGTGCCGATCCCGAAGCCCGCGCCGACGCCCTGATCGGGTTGGCGGCCGACGCGTTGGGTGTCGGCCGATTCGCGGCCGCGGCGGCGTTGTTGTCTCGCGCGGACTCGGCGTTGGCGGCCGCGACGGTGCCGGACCGGCTTCCGGTGCGCCGGCGCTGGGTAGCCGCCGAATTGGCAATGGCTTGCGGCGATGGCGCGGTCGCGGTCCGTCATGCCGAGGATGCCGTCGAGCTCGCAAAAGCCATGAGCGTGACCAAAGGACAAGCTTCGGTGCGGCACCGGATCAAGAGCGACGTGGTGCTCGCCGCCGCGCTGTGCAGCGCCGGTGCTACCGAGCGCGCCCGCACGGTGGCCGAGGCGGCGCTGGACGCCACCGGCCGATCGGGACTGGTACCGCTGCGATGGGCGGTCGCTTGCTTGTTAATCGATATCCGAAGCGTCACATTTTCAGCACAAAAGCTCGGCGAAATTCGGGATGTCTGCGCAGGCCAGGTGCGGCGCGCCGGTGGAACCTGGCCTTCCGCTTGAAACGGCGTTCGGCCGTTATGGTCATTGCGTGAGTTAGCCCGCGATGTGGCCTGTTTGTAACGTTGGAGATACCGCCGTCGATGACAATTCAAGCGGAACGTCTCGACGCTGTGGTTGCGGAGGCCGTAGCGGGAGACGGGAATGCACTACGCGAGGTGCTGGAGACCATCCGTCCGATTGTGGTGCGATATTGCCGAGCGCGAGTCGGCACAGTCGAGCGGGGGGGCCTGACAGCCGACGATGTGGCTCAGGAGGTGTGCTTGGCGACCCTGACAGCACTGCCGCGCTACCGAGATCGAGGACGTCCCTTTCTGGCTTTTCTGTATGGCATCGCCGCGCACAAGGTGGCCGACGCCCACCGCGCCGCTGGTCGCGATCTTGCTTACCCCTTCGAATCCGTTCCCGAGCGCCGGTCGTCCGAAGCGGGGCCTGAACAGCGGGCCCTCGAAGCCGACTCGGTCATCCGGATGAACGAACTACTCGACATCCTGCCCGCCAAGCAGCGCGAGATTTTGATCCTGCGCGTTGTCGTCGGCCTGTCTGCCGAAGAGACCGCCGCCGCCGTCGGCGCAACGCCCGGAGCCGTTCGGGTGGCTCAGCACCGAGCCTTGGCACGGCTCAAATCCGAGATGGTTGCGGCAGGTGACTATGCCTGAATTTGGATTCTCCGACCGGCAGGGCCTTGACGAGCTGAGCCGGACCGATCTGCTCCTCGACGCGCTGGCCGAACGTCAGCCGATCGATGTCGACGATCCCAACGATGACGCGTTGGCCACCCTGCTGGGGGATTGGCGCGATGACTTGAGGTGGCCACCGGCCAGCGCGCTGGTCTCCCCCGAGGAGGCCGTCGGTGCGCTGCGCGCCGGAATGGTGGAGCAGCGGCGTGGTCGACGAGGCCTGGCGGCGATCGGCTCGGTTGCGGCGACTTTGTTGGCCCTCAGCGGGTTCGGCGCTTTGGTGGTCGAGGCCCGTCCCGGGGGAACGCTGTACGGCATGCACTCGATGTTCTTCGATGAGGCCAACCAGAATCAGACGATGTTGTCCGCCAAGGCCGATCTGGCGAAGGTTCAGCAACTGATCGACAAGGGGCAATGGACGAAGGCCGAGGACCAGTTGGCCGAAGTCAGCAGCACCGTGCAGTCGATGAACGATAGTGCCGGGCGGAAAGACTTGCTGGACGAAATCAATCTGCTGAACGTGAGAGTCGACTCGCGCGACCCGAATGCGACCCTGCCGCCGGCCGCGCCGCTGCCAAGCTCGGCGGTGCTTCCGGCTCCGCAGTCCCAAATCTCGTCGGTTCCGAGCACGCCGTCACCAGGGGCGATCGGCCCGCGCACAACCTCTTTGGCGCCCAGTCCATCGCCGAGTCCTGCTGCGGGTCACCACCGACACCAGCATTCGGTGGTCCCAAGCAACACGCCTTAGCGCTCAGTGGCGCCGGTGAAATCCGTCGGCATCTGACGTCGCTTCGTTGAGCGAGGCGTCGGCATATCCCCAGCAGTAATCCCACGTCACGTAGGCATCCGGCTCCGGGTCGTAAGCGGGCTCGTGCGGGCGGACGGTGCCGTCGATCAGCAGTTGCAACAGGTTGGCCCGCAACATGTCCCAGTCGTGATAGTGGTCTTGCTGACACTCGTCGCAACAGACCACCAGTCCGCGAATTCCCTTGTGCACCAACAGAGCTTCGTAGACGGCCAGATCGGCCAGGTCCGCCTCGACCGCCATCCGCTCCTGTTGATCCAGCGGCTGTCCAGGCTCGACAGCATCCAGCGCCGCCGATGGGTCACATGGGTCGTCGGCAAATGGGTCGGGTGGCAAACCCGGCGGGAGGTGGTCACGCACGCTCCATAGCCTACGCAAGCGGGCCGTGATAACGCCAGCAGGCAGACGTGCCTCGTCCCATGACCGATTGGGGCAAGCGGCGCGCCAACAGGTGCAAGTCCCTGACGGCCGGGACCGATAGGATGGCATTCTCGCTCCGCGCGCGTATGGAGGGTTTTACCGATGTCCCGTGGCATGTCGCACCTCGAAGACAGCTCCGACCTGGTCGCCAGCCCCTACGTGCGCGTCGGCGGCCTGGCCGACGATCGAGTGCCGACCGGGGGAGACAACCCGCACAAGGTGGCGATGCTAGGCCTGACGTTCGACGATGTGTTGCTGCTTCCGGCGGCTTCCGATGTGGTTCCCGCCACTGCCGACACCTCCAGCCAGCTAACCAAGAAGATCAGGCTCAAGGTGCCGCTGGTCAGCTCGGCGATGGACACCGTCACCGAGTCGCGGATGGCCATTGCGATGGCCCGGGCCGGCGGTATGGGGGTGCTGCACCGCAACCTGCCCGTCGCCGAACAGGCCGGCCAGGTCGAGATGGTCAAACGCTCCGAGGCCGGCATGGTCACCGACCCGGTCACCTGCCGGCCGGACAACACGTTGGCGCAGGTCGAGGCGATGTGCTCCCGGTTCCGGATCTCCGGGCTGCCGGTCGTCGACGACGCCGGTGCGCTGGTCGGCATCATCACCAACCGCGACCTGCGCTTCGAAGTGGACTCTGCGAAGCACGTCGACGAGGTGATGACCAAGACTCCGCTGATCACTGCGCGGGAGGGGGTCAGTGCTGACGCGGCGCTGGGCCTGTTGCGCCGCAACAAGATCGAAAAACTGCCGATCGTCGACGGTCACGGCCGGCTGACCGGGTTGATCACCGTCAAAGACTTCGTCAAGACCGAACAACACCCGCTGGCCACCAAGGACAGCGACGGCCGGCTGCTGGTCGGTGCCGCCGTCGGTGTCGGCGGTGATGCCTGGGTGCGCGCGATGATGCTCGTCGACGCCGGGGCCGACGTGCTGATCGTGGACACCGCGCATGCGCACAACCGGCTGGTGCTCGACATGGTTGGCAAACTCAAAGCCGAAGTCGGCGAGAAGATCGAGGTGATCGGCGGCAACGTCGCCACCAGGTCCGCGGCCGCCGCGCTGGTCGAGGCCGGCGCCGATGCGGTGAAGGTCGGGGTGGGGCCGGGCTCAATCTGCACCACCCGGGTGGTGGCCGGTGTCGGTGCACCTCAAATCACGGCGATCCTGGAAGCGGTCGCGGCCTGCGGACCGGCCGGTGTGCCGGTCATCGCCGATGGGGGACTGCAGTACTCCGGTGACATCGCCAAGGCGCTGGCGGCCGGCGCATCGACGGCCATGCTAGGCTCGTTGCTGGCCGGCACCGCCGAGGCGCCGGGCGAACTGATCTTCGTCAACGGCAAGCAATTCAAGAGCTACCGCGGCATGGGGTCGCTGGGCGCCATGGCGGGCCGCAGCGGCGGCAAGTCGTACTCCAAGGACCGCTACTTCGCCGACGACGCGCTCTCCGAGGACAAGCTGGTGCCCGAGGGCATCGAGGGCAGGGTGCCGTTCCGCGGTCCGCTGTCGTCGGTGATCCACCAGCTCACCGGCGGGCTGCGCGCCGCGATGGGCTACACCGGTTCGCCGACCATCGAGGAGCTGCAGCAGGCGCAGTTCGTCCGGATCACGTCGGCCGGACTCAAAGAGAGCCACCCCCACGACGTCGCTATGACCGTCGAAGCCCCCAACTACTACGCGCGGTGAACAGCGAACTAGGCATGGTCGAAATCGGCATGGGCAGAGTCGCCCGTCGCACCTACGAGCTCAGCGAAGTGAGCATCGTGCCGTCCCGGCGCACCCGCTCCTCGCAGGACGTGTCCACGGCGTGGCAGCTGGACGCCTACCGCTTCGAGATACCGGTCCTCGCACACCCGACCGATGCGCTGGTGTCGCCGGAGTTCGCGATCGAGCTGGGCCGGCTCGGCGGCCTGGGCGTGCTCAACGGCGAGGGCCTGATCGGCCGGCACGCCGATGTCGGGGCCAAGATCGCCCAACTGGTGGAGGCCGCCGAGAAGGAGCCCGAACCGTCGGCGTCCATCCGGCTGCTGCAGGAACTGCACGCGGCACCGCTGGACCCGGACCTGCTGGGCGCGGCGGTGTCCCGCATCAGCGCGGCCGGCGTGACCACCGCGGTGCGCCTGAGCCCGCAAAATGCGCAGGCGCTGACACCAGTGCTGCTGCAGGCCGGCATCGACCTGCTGGTCATCCAGGGCACGATCATCTCGGCCGAGCGCGTCGCCCGCGACGGCGAGCCGCTCAACCTGAAGACCTTCATCTCCGAGCTCGACATTCCCGTGGTCGCCGGCGGTGTGCTCGATCACCGCACCGCGCTGCACCTGATGCGCACCGGCGCCGCCGGCGTCATCGTCGGCTACGGCTCGACCCGGGGCGTGACCACCAGCGACGAGGTGTTGGGCATCAGCGTGCCGATGGCCACCGCGATCGCCGACGCCGCCGCCGCGCGCCGCGAATACCTCGACGAGACCGGCGGCCGCTACGTCCATGTGCTGGCCGACGGCGACATCCACACCTCCGGTGAGCTGGCCAAGGCCATCGCCTGCGGTGCCGACGCGGTGCTGCTGGGCACGCCGTTGGCCGAAAGCGACGAGGCGCTCGGCAATGGCTGGTTCTGGCCGACCGCGGCGGCACACCCGTCACTGCCCCGCGGGGCGCTGCTGCAGATCGCCGTCGGCGAGCGGCCGTCGCTCGAGCAGGTACTCAACGGACCCTCCGACGATCCGTTCGGCCGCCTCAATCTGGTCGGTGGTCTGCGCCGATCGATGGCCAAGGCCGGCTACTGCGACCTCAAGGAATTCCAGAAGGTCGGCCTGACTGTCGGCATTTAGGGACTGGTTCGTTACCGGCCGGTAAGTTCATACTGGTGGGGATGAAGCCAGATTACGACGTCCTGATCATCGGTTCAGGTTTCGGCGGCAGTGTCAGCGCCCTGCGGTTGACCGAAAAGGGTTACCGCGTAGGCGTATTGGAGGCGGGCCGTCGCTACTCCGACGCGGAGTTCGCGAAGACGTCGTGGAATCTGCGCAAATTCCTGTGGGCTCCGAGGCTGGGTTGCTACGGCATTCAGCGGATTCACCCGCTGAAGAACGTGATGATCTTGGCCGGCGCCGGCGTGGGTGGCGGGTCGCTGAACTACGCCAACACGCTGTACGTGCCCCCGGAGCCGTTCTTCAACGACCAACAGTGGCGACACATCACCGACTGGCGCAGCGAGCTGATGCCGCACTACCGGCAGGCGCAGCGGATGCTGGGCGTGGTCGACAACCCGACGTTCACCGATGCTGACCGGATCGTCAAAGAAGTCGCCGACGAGATGGGATGTGGCGACACCTTCGTCCCTACCCCGGTCGGGGTGTTCTTCGGTCCCGACGGAACCAAGACGCCCGGAAAGACGGTGCCCGACCCGTACTTCGGCGGCGCCGGCCCCGACCGCACCGGCTGCCTGGAATGCGGCTGCTGCATGACGGGCTGCCGCTACGGCGCCAAGAACACCCTGCTCAAGAATTATCTCGGCCTCGCGGAATCTGCTGGGGCGCAAGTGGTTCCGATGACGACCGTAAAGAGTTTCGAGCAGCGGTCCGACGGGCTATGGGAAGTCCGCACCGTTCGCACCGGAAGCTGGCTGCGCCGGGACGGGCGCACGTTTACCGCGAGCCATCTGATCCTGGCCGCGGGCACCTGGGGCACGCAGCATCTGCTGTTCAAGATGCGGGATACCGGCCGGCTGCCGCGTCTTTCGAAGCGGTTGGGCGTGCTGACCCGGACCAACTCGGAATCGATCGTCGGTGCCGGACGGTTGCGGGTCTCGCCGGACCTGGACTTGACGCACGGGGTGGCGATCACGTCGTCGATTCACCCGACGTCGGATACCCACGTCGAACCGGTCCGGTACGGCAAGGGCTCCAACGCGATGGGGCTGCTGCAGACCCTGATGACCGACGGTCCCGGTCCGCAAGGCACCGATGTGCCGCGCTGGAGGCAGCTGCTCGACACCGCCGGCGAGGACCCGGGCAAGATGCTGCGGTTGCTCAATCCCCGTCAGTGGAGTGAACGCACGGTGATCGCGCTGGTCATGCAGCACCTGGACAACTCGATCACCACGTTCACCAAGCGCGGGAAGCTGGGCATCCGCTGGTACTCCAGCAAGCAGGGGCACGGCGAGCCGAACCCGTCGTGGATCCCGGTCGGCAACGAGGTCACCCGCCGCATCGCCGACAAGATCGACGGCGTTGCCGGCGGTACCTGGGGCGAGCTGTTCAACATCCCGCTGACCGCGCACTTCCTCGGCGGTGCGGTGATCGGCGACAGCCCCGAGCGGGGCGTCATCGACCCCTATCACCGCGTCTACGGCTATCCGTCGCTGCTGGTGGTCGACGGCGCGGCGATCTCGGCCAATCTGGGCGTCAACCCGTCGCTGTCCATCACCGCGCAAGCCGAGCGGGCCGCCTCGCTGTGGCCGAACAAGGGCGAGGACGATCAGCGGCCGCTGCAGGGCGACGTCTACCGCCGGCTGGACCCGATCGCGCCGAACCACCCGGTGGTGCCGGCGGATGCGCCCGGCGCGCTGCGCTGGTTACCGATCGATCCCGTCGGCTCGGTCGGTTCGGTCGGCTAGCTCGCGATCACCTCGAGGGGTGCCCCGCTGACCACCCGGCTGCGCTCGCCGTGCACATTGACGGGCACGTCGCCCATCAGCGTGACCCGATGCATCAGCCGCGGCTGGTCGTCGTAGTCGTCGATTGCCCGGTGCTGGGTGGCCCGGTTATCCCAGATGGCGACGTCGCCCGCCTCCCAGTTCCAGCGAATAGTGTTCTCCGGCCTGGTGATTCGCCGTTCGAGCAGGTCCAGCAGCATGTTTGACTCGCGGCTGTCCAGGCCGACGAAGTTACGCACGAAATCGCCCGCGACCAGCGTGCGCTCACCGGTGTCCGGGTGCACCCGCACCACCGGGTGTTCGGTCTGGAAATCCTGTTTCTCGAACGCCTGCCGGAAGGCCCGTTGGTTCTCGCTCATCGCAAGGGATTCGGACGTCACGTAGTCGTAGCGGTTGCTGTGCAGTGCCCACAGGTTCTCGACGAGGCACTTGAGCGGCTCGGGCAGGTCCTCGTAGGCCGCGGCGGTGGAGGCCCACAGCGTCGATCCGCCATAGCTGGGCAGGGTGATGGCGCGCAGGATCGAGGCCGCCGGGTAGTTGGCGGCGAAGGTGACGTCGGTGTGCCAGCGGTTGGCCTTGCCGTACTCCGAGTTGATCGGTGTGATGACCGGCGCGCCTTTGGCCGCGAGCGCACCGGCCGCGGGGTGCCCGACGGGCGTGCCCAGCAGGCCGCCGAATGCGAGCTGCTGCTGGTCATCGAGGTGGTGCTGGCCGCGGAAGAAGATGACCTTGTGGGTCAGCAGCGCCCGGCGGATCTCCTCGATGGCGGCCGGATCGAGGTCGCCGCCGAGGTGCACCCCGTCGACCCGGGCGCCGATCCGGCTACCCAGCTTGGTGACGGTTATCTGGTCTGTCATGGCTGTCGTCCTTGCTTGAACATCGGGTGTAGTCAGTTGACTATAACCCGAGTGTAGTCGCTTGGCTACAGCTTCGGCAACCAGTCGTCGGACCTGCGCTTAGTGGCCCGCGAGCCGGTGGGCCTGGGTCCGCCGGTGGGTGGGCTCGCACCCGGGCGGCTGCGGTGGCGGTGGCAGCAGTGCCTTGCGCTGACGCACCGCAATGGTCTTCGGCGAATCCGTCTTCAGCAGGATCTCGTCGCCGGCGTGCCGGATGGCCAGCTCGCCGGTGTCTCCGTCGCTGAGGGTGTAGGTGACGTCGTTGTGGTTGGCGTCGACCATCAGCCGGAAGTTGCGCCACCGCACCCGGAACCGCAGCCGGGTGATGCCGTCGGGCAGGGCGGGATCGATCTCCAGAATGCCGTCGTCGTCGCGCAGGCCGCCGAAGCCCGCGACGATCGCCATCCAGGCACCGGCCAGCGATGCCATGTGCAACCCGTCTCGGGTGTTGGAGTGCAGGTCGCGCAGGTCGATCAGCGCGGCCTCGTAGGCGTAGTCGTGCGCAAGCTCGAGATGTCCGACCTCCGCGCACATCACGGCCTGACAGCAGGCCGACAGCGACGAGTCGCGCACCGTGCGCCGCTCGTAGTAGTCAACGTTGCGGGCCTTCTGTTCGGCGGTGAACGCGTGGCTCTGCCATTGCATGGCCAGCACCAAGTCGGCCTGTTTGATCACCTGTGCCGGGTAGAGCCGCACATACGGCTCGTGCAGCAGCAGCGGGTATTTGTGCCTGTTCTCGAAATCCCACTCCGCGAACTTGGTGAAACCTTCGCACTGCTGGTGGACACCCAGCTCCTCGTCGTACGGAACATTGACGGCGTCGGCCGCGTCGCGCCAGGAGGACGTCTCCTCGTGGGTGACCCCCTTCGCCTCGGCGGCCTCGGGGTGGCGGTTGCAGGCATCGGCGGCGACGACCAGGTTGTGTGCCGCCATCAGGTTGGTGAACACGTTGTCGCGCACGATTGCCGTGTACTCGTCGGGGCCGGTGACGCCCTCGAGGTGCCAGATGCCGTGGCGGTCATGGTGGCCGAGCGACATCCACAGCCGGGCCGTCTCGATCAGCACCTGCAGGCCGCAGTCCGCTTCCAGCGACTGATCGCCGGTGACGACGCGGTACCGCTCGAAGGCCATCGCGATGTCGGCGTTGATGTGGAAGGCCGCGGTGCCGGCCGGCCAGTAGCCCGAACACTCCTGACCGCGGATGGTCCGCCACGGAAAGCTCACACCTTTGAGGCCGAGCTCAGTCGCCCGCTCCCTGGCCAGCTCCATCGTCGACGCCCGCCAGCGCAGCGCATCGGCGACCGCGTGCGGCAGCGTGTAGGTGAGCACGGGGAGCACGAAACCCTCGGTGTCCCAGAAGGCGTGGCCGTCATATCCCGTTCCGGTGAGCCCCTTGCTGGGGATCGCACGGCCCTCGGCCCGGGCGCTGGCCTGTATCAAGTGAAACAGCCCGAACCGCACCGCTTGCTGGGATTCCGAGTCGCCTTCGACTTCCACGTCCGCGTTTTCCCAGAAGTCGTCGAGGTACTCCCGTTGCGACTGCACCAGCCCGTCCCACCCGCTGTAGCGGGCGCTGTGCAGCGCGGCGGCGATCTGGTCGCGCAGCGCGGGCCGGGAGCGCTGGCTGGACCAGCCGTACGCCAGGTATTTGACGATGCGCAGCTTCTGCCCGGGCCGCAGCCCGCAGATCACGGTGGTCCGCGCCAGGTCGGGGCGCGCGTCGGTGGTGACTTCGACGCGCCCGGGGACGTCTACCTCGTGCTCCATGCCCGCAGCCATCATCAGCGCGCTGGCCCGGGTGCGATGCATGAGCAGCGCTCCGCGCTCCGTCTCTTCGTGGTCGACGGCCTCCAGCGGGTTGTCCAGGATGGCCGCCACCCGGGGGTCGCCCGACGTCGTCGGCTGGTCTTCGTTGGTGACCAGTTCGGATTGCACTGTGACGCGGACGAATTCGCCGACGGCCTCCACGACGTACTCGATGGCGGCGATGCTGCGGTGGGCCAGCGACACCAGCCGGGTGGAGGTCACCTTGATTTCCTTGCCCGCCGGCGAGGCCCAGTGCGCGTTGCGGGTCAGCGTCCCGGCCTTCAGGTCGAGGACGCGCTCGTGGGAGATGAGCTTGCCGTACCGGACGTCGAACGGCTCGTCCTCGACGAACAGGCGGATGATCTTGCCGTTGGTCACGTCGACGACGGTCTGACCGGCCTCCGGGTAGCCATAGCCGGCTTCGGCGTAGGGCAGCGGCCGAATCTCGTAGAAGGAATTCAAGTAGGTGCCCGGCAGACCGTGCGGCTCGCCCTCGTCGAGGTTGCCACGCAATCCGATGTGCCCGTTGGCCAAGGCGAATAGCGATTCGGACTGGGCTATCAGGTTCAGATCGAGCCGGGTCTCGCGGATTGTCCACGGTTCGACCGGGAAGGCCTCCTGGGTGATCATGCCTTGACCTCGTCTGAATTCCCAAGCAATTCTGCGAGGTCGGTCACCACGACGTCGGCGCCGCTTTTGCGGAGATCTTCGGCCTGGCCCACTCTGTCCACTCCCACCACGTAGCCGAAGTTACCGGCATGACCCGCTGCCACGCCCGACAGCGCGTCCTCGAACACCGCGGCCGCGTCGGGAGTGACATCGAGCAGCTGCGCCCCCCGCAGATAGGAGTCGGGGGCCGGTTTGCCTTTGATGTGTTCCTCCCGCAGTGTCACCCCGTCCACCCGTTTCTGGACGAACCGGTCCAGCCCGGTGATCTCGAGTACCTCGCGGGTGTTGGCGCTTGACGACACGACGGCGATGCCCAGGCCCGAGGCCGAGGCCGCCTCCAGGTAGCGCCGCGATCCCTCGAACACCTCGACGCCGTCCTTGTCGAGGACCTTTTGGAACATCTCGTTCTTGCGGTTGCCCAGGCCGTAAATGGTCTCGGCGTCACCGGAGTCGTCGGGATCGCCGTCGGGCAGTTGGATTCCACGGCTGCCTAGAAACGACCGGACTCCGTCTTCGCGCTTCTTGCCGTCGACGAATGTCCGGTAGTCGGCGGCGGCATCGAAGGGGACGAACTTCTCCCCGGTGCGCTCGGCTCGCTGGGACAAGTAGGCGTCGAACATGGCCTTCCAGGCCTTGGTATGCACGCTCGCGGTATCGGTGAGCACGCCGTCGAGGTCGAACAGGCAGGCACGCACCTTCTCTGGCAGACCCAGCACAGAGGATCCTCACTGTCGGAGTAGTCGGGCGATACCACTCCACCATGCTTGCCCGTGTGCCGCCAGTGAACGCCCATGTTGTTCAAGTCGCCCGGGCGACTCCTTGGATAACCCGCAGCCGTCCGTCCGACAACGCGATGGTCAGGTTTTTCGGCTTTGCGGGCGAAGTCGGCCACGAAGGCGTGCAGGCCCAGTGGGTTGGCGGGCTGGGCCAGGATGGTTTGCATGAGCGCGCTCGACTGGTCGGTGAGGTCGTTCCAGTGTTCGATGCCGAATCCCGAAGACTCGAGGACGCCGCGCAGGTTGTCGGGGCTGACCAGATGGCTTTGTGCGGGTTGATCGGCCCATGGCAGGGGATAGTAGAGCTCGCGTTGATCACCAATTGTGATGTCCCACAGGGCAAGCCGACCGCCCTTGGTCAGTGCGCGGTGAGCTTCTGAGTAAAGGCGCGCCTTGTCGGCCACGTTCATCTGAACATGCTGGCTGATCGCGACGTCGAAGCTGGCATCGGCGAAGGGAAGTCGGGTGACGTCGCCCTGATGAACCAATGCGTCCTATCGTGTCGAGATCGACACTCGCCGTTTCGATTTGGCGGTAAGAGAAAGCCGTCTTCACTCCCGATCTCCGAGCAGGACGTCGAGCAGCGCACGGGCGATGAACTTGCCGTAGCGGGTGGCCGACCAGCCGCGTTCAAGGACCAGAAGCTCGTAAAGCTCGGGTGCGTGGTACGTCCAGAGGATGTCGCGTGCTTCTTTGGCGCTGACTCGTAGCTGTCCGGTGCCGGCGAGGTCGGCGGCGAACATCGTCATGCCAGTGAGGGTTTCCTGCCGGATCTGCTTCCAGACTTGCGCGGCATCCGGGGACAACGCGGCGCCATCGCGTGCGAGTAGCTGGACTGGCGCGCTGCGCGGCATGGTGGAGGTCAGGTGCTTGACATAGATCTCAAGCTTGTGGGTGGCATCGCTCGCGTCGAACACATTCTGGATGGCTTCGCGCGCTACCAGCGGGATCGGCTCGTCGTCGCCGGCGACGGACACATCGAAGAGCGCTTTGAGCACGCCCGCCTTGTTCGTGAAGGCCTTGTACACCATTTCGACTGACACGCTTGCGTCCCGCGCGATCTCCGCGATGGTCGTCGCCGCATAGCCCTGAGCCAGGAAGCGCTGTCGAGCGACGGCGAGCACGGCCTGTCGGTTCTGTTGGGCCTGTTCGCGACGACGACTGGAGTCGTAGCGGCGCGGAGGCTCGTTCTTGACAGATCCCATAATTAGATACATGCTCCTATATCTATTACAGAACACTTTATCAAATTAAAGGGGCCTCCACATGACAACCACAACACGTGTCCCCGTCAGCTTGTCGAACGGCGACGATTCCATCGCGGTAGCGCGCGCCCTGGCACCCGAAATCACCAGGCGCGCCGATGATGCGGAGGTGCTGGGCACATTGCCGATCGACCTGGTCGACCGGCTGCGCCAAGCCGGTATCTTCCGTGCTGTGCAGCCGCACTCGCTCGGTGGATTTGAGATGGCCCCCGTCGAGTTCATCGAGATGATCGAGGAACTGGCGCGAGCCGACGGCTCGACGGGATGGATCTCGGCCATCGGTGCCGGCGCACCGACCTTCACCGCTTGGCTCGAGCCCGCCGTCGCCGAACAGCTCTTCGGCCCGGACGCCGACTTCTTGGCGGCCACGGTGTTTACCCCGACGGGGCGGGCCGTCCCGGATGGTGGCGGCCGGTTCACCGTCGATGGCCGATGGGCGTTCGCCAGCGGTTGTCGTCACGCCGAATGGATGCTGGGCGGGATGTTCGTCTTCGACGGCGACACGCCGCGAATGATTCCCGCGCAGGGCCCGGACTGGCGGCTCGCGTTCTTCCCGCGTGCCGACGCCGAGATCGTGGACAACTGGGACGTTCTGGGGCTGCGCGCCACCGGCAGCAACGACGTGGTCGGCCGGGGTCTCCACGTTGCCGAAGAACATACGATCAGCCCGTTCTTCCAGCCGGCCCGCCACGACGGGCCACTGTGGAGATTGCCGTTCTTCACGCTGGTAGGAGTAGGCATGGTCGGTGTTCCGCTCGGGATCGCACGTCGAGCACTCGACGAATTCACCGATCTCGCGGCAACGAAGATGCGTGCCGGTACATTCGAGTCGCTCGCCAAGGACGCCGCCGCCCAAGTCCAGTTCGCCAGTGCTGAAGCCGGTTTGAGGTCGGCGCGAGCCTTCGTTCTCGATGAGGCCGGCGCACTCTGGGACACCGCCTGCGCAGGTGACCCGCCATCGCTAGAGCAGCGCGCCGGCTTGCAACTCGCCGCTCAACAGGCGATGCGTGCGGCACGTCAAGCAGTCGATACGACGTTCGACTTGACCGGCGCAAGTGCGGTGCACGCCACCCACCCCCTGCAACGATGCTTCCGGGATCTGCACACCGTCAGTCAGCACGTGTACTTCAGCCCGGCCGCCCTGAAGCGCTACGCCAACACCCGATTCGGCATCGCGCAACCGACCCACTTGATGTGACACCGACGCATGTCCGAGCACCATCCGGGCAGTCGTCGCCAGCCACTAGACTTTCTGGCGTGGCCGAACCCTCCGATGTCGATGCGCATCCAACGGCTCGACCCGTGCTCGTCGTCGACTTCGGCGCGCAGTATGCGCAGCTGATCGCCCGTCGCGTTCGAGAAGCGCGGGTCTTTTCCGAGGTCATCCCGCACACCGCGTCGATCGACGAGATCAAGGCCCGGTATCCGGTGGCGCTGGTGCTGTCCGGCGGGCCGGCCAGTGTGTATACCGAAGGTGCCCCGCAGCTGGACCCCGCGGTGTTCGACCTCGGTGTGCCGGTGTTCGGCATCTGCTATGGGTTTCAGGCGATGGCGCAGGCGCTGGGCGGGACCGTCGCCCACACCGGTACCAGCGAGTACGGTCGTACCGAGCTGAAAGTCCTTGGCGGCGAGTTGCATTCGGGTCTTCCCGCGATGCAGCCGGTCTGGATGAGCCACGGTGACGCGGTCACGGCGGCGCCCGAGGGGTTCGACGTGGTGGCCAGCAGCCCGGGTGCGGCGGTCGCCGGCTTCGAGAACCGGGCCCGGCGCTTGGCCGGCGTGCAGTATCACCCGGAGGTGATGCACAGCCCGCACGGGCAGCAGGTGCTCAGCCGGTTTCTGCACGACTTTGCCGGGCTCGGTGCCCAGTGGACGCCTGCCAACATCGCCGAGGCGCTGACCGAACAGGTGCGTGCCCAGATCGGGGACGGCCAGGCGATCTGCGGGTTGTCCGGTGGGGTGGATTCCGCGGTGGCCGCGGCCCTGGTGCAGCGCGCCATCGGAGACCGGCTGACGTGTGTCTTCGTGGACCACGGGCTGTTGCGCGCCGGTGAGCGCGCGCAGGTGCAGCGCGACTTCGTGGCTGCCACCGGCGCCAACCTGGTCACCGTCGACGCGGAGCAGACCTTCCTCGACGCGCTGTCGGGCGTCACCAACCCCGAGGGCAAGCGCAAGATCATCGGCCGCCAGTTCATCCGGGCCTTCGAGGGCGCGGTGCGAGACATCGTGCAAGACGAGGGGGCCGAGGACGGTTCTGACGTCGAGTTCCTGGTGCAGGGCACGCTGTATCCGGACGTGGTGGAGTCCGGCGGCGGCAGCGGGACCGCGAACATCAAGAGCCACCACAATGTCGGCGGTCTGCCCGACGACCTGAAGTTCAAGCTCGTCGAGCCGCTGCGGCTGCTGTTCAAAGACGAGGTGCGCGCTGTCGGTCGGGAGTTGGGGCTGCCGGAGGAAATCGTTGGGCGCCAGCCGTTTCCGGGCCCGGGGCTGGGCATCCGGATCGTCGGCGAGGTCACTGCCCAGCGGCTGGACACGCTGCGTCGCGCCGACTCGATCGCCCGCGAGGAACTCACCGCCGCCGGTTTGGACAACCTGATCTGGCAGTGCCCGGTGGTGCTGCTGGGCGAGGTGCGCTCGGTCGGCGTGCAGGGCGATGGCCGCACTTACGGGCACCCGATCGTACTGCGGCCGGTGTCCAGCGAGGACGCCATGACCGCCGATTGGACGCGGGTGCCCTATGAGGTGCTGGAGCGCATCTCGACCCGGATCACCAACGAGGTGGGCGAGGTCAACCGAGTGGTGCTGGACATCACCAGCAAGCCGCCCGGCACGATCGAGTGGGAATAGCCCCGGCTCTCTCGTCGGCTTGCTTGGCTACTCGACGAATTCGCTTCTGCCATAAGCAATGCCGGCGGCGCTCCAGTTGCCGCCGGCCTGGTTGACGAGTCGGCGGGCAACCTCGCGATCGCCGTTACCGGCGACCAGGATCAGGGTGTGGTCGGTGGTGGTGACGGATCCGCCGCGCAGCCGGGTGCGGGCCGCCGGGTCGGCGCCCAGCGCGGTGCCGAGTCGCTCGATGTCGACATCCGGCACGGTGATGATGATCGCGTTCTGTTCCGGTGCACGCTGTGGCACGTAGTCGAAGGACAGCACCGAGTCCTGGTCGAACTGACGCTGCAGTGCCTCGGCGGCGATGTGCAGGGCGGACTCGTCGGCGCCGCACAGATGAAATTCGCGCGAACGCTCAAAGGTGACCCGCTGCAGCGCGTTGGACCAGTACACCCCGTCGAGCGGGGTCGATCCCGTCACCGCGACGCCGTTGAGGGTGATCGTCACGTCAGCCTGCGGCTCGAACAGGGGATCGGCGTTGTCGGTGACGAAGAACTCCGCCGGTTGACAGTTACCGACCTCGCTTTTGGCCGGTGTTGCCACGCCGATAACGCCACAAAAAAGCACCAGGAGCCACAGCAGCACCGACCGCATAAAGCAGCCTCTCACGTTTCTTGACGGCTGTCGGGGGGTGGGTGTTTACTACGAACTAGTCGAACATATATTCGAAAATAATCGAGGAAACGCTGGTAGGAGGCTTGTATGACGGCGGCTGTCGCCTCCGGCCAGAATCGTGCTGAACAGCTCGAATCGCTACGCCGGCAGATAGCGGTGTTGTCCGGAAAGGCGCCGGAGGCGGTCACCGCCCGCTCCGATGACCTGCTGCCGGAATCGGAATCCCAACTGCCGGTCCCGCAGTGGTTGGCCGACGCATTACCCGCACAGTTACCCCGGGGAACGGTGGCGGTGTTGTCGGGGGCGCGGTCACTGCTGTTGAGCATGGTCGCCGCGGTAACGGCGGCCGGAGGAAACGCGGCCATCGTCGGTCAGCCGGATATCGGGCTGCAGGCCGCGGTGGAGATGGGGGCGGATCTGAGCCGGCTCGCGGTGATACCGGATCCCGGGACCGATCCGGTGGAGGTGGCCGCGGTGCTCATCGACGGCATGGATCTGGTGGTGCTCGGTTTAGGCGGGCGCCGGGTGCCGCTGACTCGGGCGCGGGCAGTCGTGGCGCGGGCCCGTCTCAAAGGCTGCACCCTGCTGGTCACCGACGGCGACTGGCAAGGGGCGCCGACGCGGTTGGAGGCCCGAGTCTGCGGCTACGACATCACGGCGGGTAACCGGGGCACCCCCGTCCGCGGATTCGGACGAATCAGCGGAGTGCGGCTGCAGGTCAGCGGGGTGTGCGCGGGGGAACGGGTGCTCGGCCGAGCGCGAACCGGGTGAATTCGGATGTCTTCCCGGGTGCTGGCCATCTGGTGCATGGACTGGCCCGCGGTCGCGGCGGCGGCAGCGGCGGACCACCCCGTGACGGCGCCGGTCGCGGTCACTCTGGCCAACCGGGTGATCGCCTGCTCGTCGGCCGCGCGTGCGGCCGGAGTGCGGCGAGGGTTGCGACGCCGGGAGGCGGCGGCCCGTTGCCCGCAACTGCACGTCGCCACCGCCGACGCTGACCGCGACGCCCGCTTTTTCGAAGGGGTGATTGCGGGGGTCGACGATATGGTGCCCCGAGCCGAGGTGCTGCGGCCCGGGCTCCTGGTGTTGCCGGTGCGCGGAGCGGCCCGCTATTTCGGGTCCGAGGTCCGCGCCGCCGAGCGGCTGATCGACGCGGTGGCCGCGGCCGGCGCCGAGTGTCAGGTGGGGATCGCCGACCAGTTGTCCACTGCGGTCTTCGCCGCCCGTGCGGGTCGTGTCGTAGAACCGGGCGGTGATGCGAGGTTTCTGTCGGTGCTCTCGATCCGGCAGCTGGCTACCGAGCCGAGCCTGTCCGGTCCGGGGCGAGAGGAACTCACGGATCTATTGTGGCGGTTAGGGGTTCGCACCATCGGGCAGTTCGCCGCATTGTCGGCAACCGACGTGGCTTCCAGGTTCGGCGCCGACGGGGTGAGCGCGCACAGGTTCGCCCGCGGCGAACCCGAGCGCGGGCCGTCCGGGCGGGAGCCGCCGGCCGAACTCGAGGCGGTGCTGGACTGCGATCCGCCGATCGACCGGGTCGACGCCGCGGCATTCGCCGGGCGTTCGCTGGCCAGCACGTTGCACCAGATGCTGATGTCCGCCGGAGTGGGATGCACCCGGCTGTCCATTCATGCCATCACCGCCAACGGCGAAGAACTGAACCGGGTGTGGCGGTGCGCCGAGCCGCTGACCGAGGACGCCACCGCCGATCGGGTGCGCTGGCAACTGGACGGATGGTTGAGCAACCGGACCGCCCGCAACCCCCGTCCCACCGCGGCGGTGACATTGTTGCGGCTGCAAGCGGTCGAGGTGGTGTCCGCCGAGGCGTTGCAGCTGCCGTTATGGGGTGGTCTTGGTGAGGAGGACAGGCTGCGGGCCCGACGGGCGCTGGTGCGGGTGCAGGGCCTGCTCGGTCCGGAGGCGGTGCGGGTGCCGGTGCGCTCCGGAGGTCGCGGGCCTGCCGAACGCATCACGCTGACTCCGCTGGGCGACGAGCCGGTGCCGCACGCCGACCCGGAGTTGCCGTGGCCCGGCCAGCTGCCGGATCCGTCACCGACGGTGCTGCTCGACGATCCGGTGGAATTGCTTGATGCCCAAGGAAATTCGATACGGGTGACCAGCCGGGGGATATTCTCCGCCGACCCCGCACGCCTGGTCGTCCGCGGCCAAGATGAGCCGCTGCGTTGGTGGGCCGGACCTTGGCCGGTCGACGAGCGGTGGTGGGATCCGGATCGATCGGCGGGTCGCACCGCCCGCGCCCAGGTATTGCTGGAAAGCGAGCGCGCGTTGCTGCTGTGCTATCGCCAGCGGCGGTGGTACCTCGAAGGAAGCTACGAGTAAGCGGTCTCAGTACCGGCCGAATGCCAAAGCGACGTTGTGGCCGCCGAATCCGAACGAGTTGTTGATCGCGTACCGGTAGACACCGGGCCGTGGCTTGCCCGACACCACGTCCAAATCGATCTCCGGATCGAGATTTTCCAGGTTCAGGGTCGCCGGGATCACTTGATCCCGCAACGCCAGCACGGTCAGGATCGACTCCACCGCGCCGACCGCACCCACCGAGTGGCCCAGCGCCGCCTTGGGCGCGTACACCGCCGGCCTTTTACTGCCCAGCGCGTTGTTGATGGCCTTGCCCTCGGCCAGATCACCCACCGAGGTGCCGGTGGCGTGGGCGTTGACGTGGTCAATGTCGTTGGGCGTCAGCCCCGCCAGCTGGATTGCCCGGGTCATCGCGTGCCCGGCGCGGGCGCCGTTGGGGTCCGGTGCCACCATGTGGTAACCGTCCGAGGTGATGCTGGCACCCATGATCCGGGCCAGGATGTTGGCGCCACGAGCCTTAGCGTGCTCCTCGGTCTCGATCACCATCAGCGCACCGGCCTCGCCGAACACGAAGCCGGTCCGGTCCCTGTCGAACGGGCGGCACGCCCCGGTCGGGTCGTCGTTCTTGGTCGACATCACGATGCGCATCTGGGCAAACGCCGCGATCGCGACCGCTTCGATCTTGACTTCGACACCGCCGCAAATGGCGACGTCGGCCTCACCCAAGACGATATTGCGCCAGGCCTGGGCGATGCCTTCCGAACCGGATGCGCAGGCCGACACCGGGGTGAGCACTCCGGCCCTGGCGTGCCGTTCCAGCCCGATCGCCGCGGCGGCGGCATTGGGCATGTACTTCTGCACCGCGAGCGGAGACACCGCCTGCCTGCCCCGGGCGCGCATGTCGTCATAGCTGAAGACGATTTGCTCGGCCGAGCCCAGGCCGGTGCCGACGGACACCAGCAACCGGTTGGGGTCGACGTCGGGCGAACCGGCGTTGTCCCACACCCGGCGGTTCAAGATGGCGGCCATCCTCGGCAGCCAACCCATCCGGTGCCGCTCGGCGCGGGTCAATCCCTGGTCGAAATCCTCCAGCAGGTGCCCGCCGATGCGCACCGGCAGGTCATAGTGCTCGATAAACGAGTCTTCGAGGATGCGGATACCGCTTTGGTTGTCCAGCAACAACTTCCAGGTGGTCTCGGCGTCGGTCGCCAGTGCGGTCGTCATGGCGATGCCAGTGACCACGACATTCGGGAGTGCTTTCCCGGTGACCAGCTGTGTCATTGCGAAGGTCCTTCCTGCTGACAAACGCAACCCCGCGCAGATACGTCACTATTCCATAGCTGGTCCGTCACGAGGCGAGCCGACGAGCAAATGGTCCCACTCGTTCGATGAACCGGTCGAAGAACACCGCGGGATCGACGCCAACACCGATGCGCGCGTTGGGCTTCCGGCGCCCCGACCAGTCGGTCACCGTCATGCCGCGGGTCAGGGTCCCGGCGAGCTCGACATCCACCCGTGCCCAACGGGTCGCGACGAGGTCGGGGTCCAGCGCGACCGCCGCGGCCAACGGGTCGTGCAGATGCGCCAGATATCCGTGCCGGTTGTCGTAGTAGCCCTCTAGGTAGAACCGCATCGCGTCTTCGATCAGCCGGATCACCGGATTCGACGCCGTCGATCGGGTGCCACGTTTGTCGTGCACGCTCATCGCGATCGACGTCGACCCCGCGGCGGCCGCCAATCTCGCCAGGATCTGCGGTGTGATCGCGACGTTGCGGGTCAGATCCAGGCCGCACAAGATCGGAAGCTGCTGCGGCGCCAGGTTATCGGCGGACCAGGCCGCGAACACTTCGGCGGCGGCATCGGGGTCCACGCTGATATTCCATTCCGCGACGGCGGTGGTGTTGCCGATGTGGTCGTAGGAGCCGCCCATGATCACCAGGCGGCGCAACAGGGTTGGCAGTGCGGGCTCGACGCGCAGCGCCAGCGCCAGGTTGGTCAACGGGCCGGTCGCCACGCCGATCAGCTCGCCGGGAAAGGCGTGTGCTGCGCGCACCCAGGCGGTGGCCGAGTCGTAGTCGGTCAGCGCAGTGTCGCTCGGCGGCGGGTCGGCATACCCCAGGCCCCGTGGGCCATGAACTCTCGAGGGCGGTCGCAGTGGGCCGGTCAGCGTTTCGTCGGCGCCCTTCGACACCGGAACGCCGGTGACATGACATAGCTCGAGCAGACCCAAGTTGTTCGCGCAAACCTGTTGTACCCCAACATTTCCACCAGTCGAGGCGATGCCGACCAGGTCGGCGTCCGGGCTGGCCAGCAAGTATATCAAAGCCAGCGCGTCATCGACGCCGGTGTCGACATCGACGAAGACCGGCGAGGACTCCGTCACCAATGAACTCCGGGCACCAGGCGGATCGCCTTGCGGACAGGCCGGGGAATCCCGATGCGTCCGACGGCACGGACCGGGCGCTTGGGCCGCCGGCGAACGCCCTTCGCATCGCTGCTGACCAGCGAAACCCCCCGTGCCGCAGCAGAATCGGGGTATCCGAGGTAGACCTGATGCAGAATTCGCCGCGAGGTCCTGGGCAGGAGGTAGTTGCCGGCCTCGGCGAGGGTGCCCAGCGGGGTGTCGATGCGAGCGGGCTTCTCGACCAGGCCGCGCACCACCATCGCCGCCGCCCGTTCGGGGCTGATCGGCGACACCGGGTTGAGCCGCTGCGACGGCGCGATCATCGGCGTCTTGACCAGTGGCATATGGATGTTGGTGAACGTGATGTGGTCGGACAGCGTCTCCGACGCAACCACGTCGGAAAACGCGTCCAGCGCCGCCTTGGTCGGCAGATACGAGCTGTACTTCGGATTGCGGGCCAGTACGCCCGCGCTCGAGACGTTGACCACATGACCGAACCGGCGCTCCCGCCAGTGCGGTAGCAGCGCCAGCACCATGCGCACCGCGCCGAAGTAGTTGACCGCCATCACCCGCTCGTAGTCGTGCAGCCGGTCGGTGGAGTTGACCACCGAACGGCGAATCGAACGGCCGGCGTTATTCACCAGATAGTCGACATGGCCGAATTGGCCCAGGATGTCTTTGATGGTGTGCTCCACCGACACCGAATCGGTGACATCACAGGTGAAGGCATAGGCCCGACCGCCGTTCGCGCGAATCTCGGCGACCAGCTCGTCGAGCGCGGCGCCGTTGCGGGCCAGCGCGAACACACATCCGCCCCGCTCGGCGACCGCGATCGCCGAGGCCCGTCCGATACCGCTGGATGCGCCGGTGATGATCACGTGCCGCCCCTGCAGCGGACCGTCCGGATCGTCGCGGCGGGCGCGATCGGGATCTAGCTGCCCGGCCCAGTACCGCCACAGCTTGGGTGCGTAACTGGCGAACTCGGGTACTTCAATCCCCGTGCCGCGCAATGCATTTTGGGTCTTGTCGCTGACGAAGGTGGGCACCAGGTCCACGACGTCCAACACCTCGGCGGGAATCCCCAGCTGGGTGGCCGCCATGTTGCGTATCCGTTTGGCGCGTCCACTCACTTTCAGTACCGATGCGGCTACCGAGCGGGGCAGTGAGCCACGCAGTGGGGGCAGTCCGGCGGTCTTGGCGACTCCGCGGTAGATGCCGCGCAGTCCAATGGTTTTCGGCGAGGTCAGGTGGAACGTCTGCCCCTCTGCGTCCTCGGCGTGCATCAGTGCGACGAGCGCGTCGACGACATAGT
The DNA here is from genome assembly GCA_963712615.1 of uncultured Actinomycetota bacterium. Classification (GTDB taxonomy): domain Bacteria; phylum Actinomycetota; class Actinomycetes; order Mycobacteriales; family Mycobacteriaceae; genus Mycobacterium. The sequence continues at coordinate 2,489,301 of CAVQIO010000002.1, read as the reverse complement.
CGACCGGGACGATGTTGGTGCGTCCGGTGTCGGGCAGCAGGATCGGGGTCAACGACGGCAGGATGGCCAGCTTGGCCAGCACGCCGAAGAAGTAGTACGGGCCGTCGATCTTGTCCATCTCGCCGGTTCGCGAGTCGCCGACCACGACGGCCGGGCGGTAGATGCGATAGCGCAGCCCGGGTGTGGACCGCACCAGTGCTTCAGCCTCGAACTTCGTCTGGTGGTACGGGGTAGGCAGCTGCTGGCCGACGTCGAAGTCGTCTTCGGTGTACTCGCCGGCGAAGTCTCCCGCCACCGCGATCGACGACACGTGATGGAACGTGGCATCCAGCCGCCGCGCCAGACCGATGACCGCGCGGGTGCCCTCGACGTTGGCGACGCGTTGCTCGGCCTCACCGGCGGTGACGTCGTAGATCGCCGCACAATGCACCAGATGGTCGACCTCGCCCAGCTCGGCTAACCGCTCGTCGGTCAGCTCCAGCTCCGCCAGGTCGCCGACCAGCGGTTTAGCCCGTTCGCCCCACTCGGCGGCGAGGCGTTCGAAGCGTCCGAGCGACTGGCGCCGGACCAGAACCCACACCTCGGCGTCGGGCCGAGTGTGCAACAAGTGTGAGACGACGCGGCGACCGATAAACCCGGTACCGCCGGTAACGACATACCGCATGGAGCCATGGTAGCGGGGATCAGCTGAAGTTGCGGATGCCGTCCCAGTCGACGAGCGTCCACCCGTCGGTCGGATTGCCGGTGATCACCACACGGCCGGTGTTCGGCAACGGGTGGCTGGTCAGCAGGCTGGTCCTGCCGTTCTTGGTGTTCATCAGCGTCCACGCCATGATCGCCGGGCCCTGGGAGAACACGACCGGCTTGTTGTGGCCGCTGTTGTAGACCTTGTTCACGGCGGCGGTGAACTGGTCGTTGAACTGTTTCCCGCTGATCGATCCCGGGATGCTGTCCTGGATGTCGCCGTTGATCCAGTCCGCCGGCGCCAACATGTACGTCGCGCTCGACATCGTCTCGGGTTTGCCGTTGTACCAGCCGGCGTTGAGTGCCTGCACGCCGTTGAGGATCTCGACCTGCTTGCCGAGTTCGCCGGCCAGCGGCCCGGCGCTCTGCTGCGCCTCGGCCATGGCGGAGGCGTAGACGGCGTCGAAGGCGTTGTGACCGCTCTGATGCGCTACTTGCTGGGCCTGTCCCTGGCCCTCCGGGGTGAGGCCGAGGCCGGGCGGATCGGTGTTGATGATTCCGTCGGCGTCGGCTTGGGTCTGCGCGTTTCGGATGAAGGTCAACGTGATCGCGCGCGCCTGAGTCGATCCGCCGCAGGCACCGAGGACGAGTGTTGCGGCGAGGACGGCTCCTGCTTTCCAGAACACCTTGCCGATCATGCTGCGCGTGGCCATGGCGATAAGCCTGCCCTGCCGACGGCCCCGGGGGGAAGGGTTTGCAATGGTTGGGTGCAGAAAAAGCCTGATTTTTGTATTCGAGAGGAGCCTCGTATGGCGATTGACCCGAGTGCCATCGGTGCAGTGACCGAGCCGACGTTGATCGAATGGACCGACCGGGACACGATGCTGTACGCGCTCGGCGTCGGCGCGGGGCTCGACGACCTGTCGTTCACCACCGAGAACAGCCACGACATCACCCAGCAGGTACTGCCCACCTATGCGGTGATCTGTTGCCCGGCCTTCGGGGCGGCGGGCAAGATTGGAAAGTTCAACTGGGCCATGCTGTTACACGGCTCGCAAGGCATCCGGCTGCACGCGCCGCTGCCGGCAGCGGGCAAGCTGTCGGTGGTCACCGAGGTCGCCGACCTGCAGGACAAGGGCGAGGGCAAGAACGCGATCGTCATGCTGCGCGGCCGCGGTACCGACCCCGACTCGGGGCAGCTGATCGCCGAGACGCTGACCACGCTGGTCCTTCGGGGCGAGGGTGGGTTCGGCGGGCAGCCGGGTCAGCGCCCCATTGCCCCGGAATTTCCGGACCGCGAGCCCGACACCCGGGTCGCCCTGCCCACCCGCGAGGATCAGGCGCTGATCTACCGGCTGTCCGGCGACCGCAACCCGCTGCACAGCGACCCGTGGTTCGCCCGGGAGCTGGCCGGTTTCCCCAAGCCGATCCTGCACGGCCTGTGCTCCTACGGGGTGTTGGGCCGCGCGCTGGTCAGCGAGCTCGGCAAGGGTCTCGCGGCCAATATCGTCTCGATCGATTCGCGCTTCACCTCGCCGGTGTTTCCCGGCGAGACGCTGACGACGCTGATCTGGCGTACCGAGCCGGGCAAGGCGGTTTTTCGCACCGAGGCATCTGGCGCCGACGGCGCCGACCCGCGGGTGGTGCTCGACGACGGCGCGGTGGAATACGTGCAGGATTAGTCGCCCGATTGGACTTCGGGGCTTCTGCCTATCGGTTCGGCGACTACCGGTGACGCGACTTACTATGCAAAGAATTTATGGTGCGATGAGGTGAGAAGAATTCTTATGCAGTGAATCTCAGCTCATGTGCCAGGTCGTCGACGAACTCGGCGACCCGGGCCGGGCTGTCCAGCGCGTACAGCGCCGCGGTAGCCCGGTCGCCATCGTCATTGTGCCGCACCAGGATTGGTGCCCCTTGAACATCACCGTGACGCACCGCGTCGAACGCGTCCTCATCGGTGATGTCGTCGCCGAGATAGATCGGCACCAGGGGAGCCGAGCCGTGCAGGTGGTCGATCACCCAGCGCAGGGTTCTGCCCTTGTCCCAGTCGACATCCGGGCGTAGTTCGATGACTTCGCGGCCGGTGGTCACCCGAAGCGCGTCGCGCTGGCCCGCCGTGCGCACCGCGGCCGCCACCTCGCCGACGCGGTCGCGTGCGGCGTTGCGATAGTGCACGGCAACGCCGAACCGCTTGTGTTCCACTACGACACCCGGAATCGGCCAGAGTCGCTCGCGTAGCTGGGCGGCGGCGGATTCCAGCACCGGTATGGCCGCAGCCGCGGCGTCGTTTTGGTGGTGTGTCCCATCGGGTGCGGTCAGCTCGAATCCGTGGCTGCCGGCATACCAGATACCGGGCAGGCCGATACGTGCTGTCACGTCGGCCAGGTCGCGGCCGGACAGTATCGCGACCGGGCAGCGCGCGGCCAACTTCTGCAGCGCCTGGGCGGCGCCGGCGACAAGCTGCGCCGAGTCCGGATCGTCGACGATGTCCGACAGCGTCCCGTCGAAGTCGAAGAACACGGCCGGCCGCCGGGCCGCGAGCTCATCGAGGGCTTGTGACGCGTCGGGAAGCTGCGACATCCGTCGGTCCCCGGTCCGCACGGTGATTTCATCCAGGTCCGCAACCACTGTGTCGGCGCCGCGCAGTGTGTCGCGGTCCCCGACACCGATGACCAACGCGAAGCCACGATCGCGCGCGGCGGTGACAACCGCCGCGTTCACCGCCACGACGGCGCTGCGTCCCGCCCGCGCGTTCGCCTCGCCCGGCGCGAAGATGCCGGTGCCGACACCGACTTCCTGCAGTTGCGCGATCAACGCTTGCGCCGTGCCCAACGCCGGGTCAAAAAGCACCGCGTCATGGCGGCGCGGGTCGATGGTGGCCGGCTCCAATGTGGGCACGACCAACCTTCTCACGGTGATCGGCGCCGCCCGGGTGGGGTCAGTGGCGTGCTCGCGCGGAGGGACGGGTGGGCGGGACGCCGCCCGGCAGCGCGCGGGTGGGGCGTTTGCGCCGATCCTTGGTAAACAGCAGAACGGAGTCTTGGCTGAGCGCCGTCAGGCGCGCCATCTCGCGTTCGATACCGGCGGCGAGCTGCTGGAGTTCGGGGGCGGCGTCGTAGTCGACGGTGATTCCGAAAATTAGCTCGTCGCCGTAGCTCAGCACCGCGACCCCGCTGGACAGCTGCGAAGCCGTCGGGGGGATCGGCAGCAAGCGCTCCACCGTTGCGCCCATCAGGCCCAGCCGGTGCCGGGGTCCGGGAGCGCTGGTGGCCAGTGTCACGATGCCCGGTTGTGGAAGCCGGCTCCGTATCAGTTGAACTGCCTTGGCGCACAACACGAATGGCATGGAGTTGGTCGCCAGATCCATGATGCTCGCGGCTGGGTTCTGCTGACCCGGGTTGGGCCGGTTCAAGCTGCTGTGCACGATCCGCAGTCGCTGCACCGGATCGTCGTGTTCGACGGGCAGATAGGGCATTTTCACCGAGATGTCGTCGGCTTTCTCCATGGTGCGCAGCGAGCCCGCACGCGGTTGTTCGCCGCGGTGCAGTAGAACAGCCCGGAACCCCTCGGTGATGGCGGCAAGCGCGACGTCGTTGGTGGTCACCCGGAACTTGCCGCACACGGCGTCGACGGCGGCCAGGGGAACGCGCACCGTGCTGTAGCGCCGCGTGGTGACCACCGGGCCGGTCGACGATGCCCGTGCCGCCGACCAGATCGTCTCGGCCAGGGTGTTGGTGACGGCGCCGGTGACAGCCGAAGCTCGCCAGAGCGCGTCCGCCCAGCCGGGCTTCTTGGCTGGCGCCGGATCATGCTTGGGCTCAATGTGATTAGCGAACATTTCGCTGTCGGCGTCGTCGCAGAGCCTGGTGAGGAGATGGGCGGCAGGGATGGTATCGGCGAGGTGGTGATGGACCTTCATCAAGATCGCCCATTTGCCTTTCAGGCCCTCGATGACCCAGCACTCCCACAGCGGACGGTCCAATTCGAGGGGGCGCTCCAGGGCGTAAGCGATCGCCCGCGTGAGGTCGGCTTCATCGCCGGGGCGGGGAACCGCGACCTGGCGCAGGTGATGGGTGAGGTCGAATTCCGGATCGTCGATCCATTGCTGGGCACCGTTGAACAGGTGTGTCCGCAGCACCTGAGCGCACCGCGGTATCGACTGAATCCGTTCTGCCAGAAGGGCTTTGAGGCGCTCCAGGTTGGGCACAGCGCCGCCGACGATGGCGACCGCGCCGGCCGCCATGCTGGCCTGCCGATTGGGGTCCGCCGCGGTGAGGAAGCCCGTGTCCAATGCTGTTGTCAGCTGTCCCATTTTCAATTCCCGCCTGTCGTTGCCCCGTACCAGTATCTGTCGCGGCGCACCCATCGCGGTAGGTCAAGACCGTTAAGAACGTGTTTAGAAGTTGAAGACCCGTTTAACAATCTCTTTCACAGCCCCGCACGAAATCGAACATACATTCGATAGACTGTGGAACGTGGGTTGGTTTAATGGGCCGCCGAGTTGGGCGGAAATGGAGCGGGTGCTCGACGGCAAGCCGCGCCATGCCGGCGCGCCCACCCCAGCTGGCCCGGCGGAAGACGGCCCGCTGTCACGCAAGCGCGGGGCGTACAGGCCGCCGCGAGAAGCCGGGAGCGTCAGCTCGTCCGTCGCTCCTTCCGTTTCGTATGCCGAGCTGCACGCGCATTCGGCGTACAGCTTCCTGGACGGGGCCAGCACACCCGAGGAAATGGTCGAGGAGGCCGCCCGGCTGGGTCTGCGCGCACTGGCGCTGACCGACCACAACGGTCTGTACGGGGCGGTGCGGTTCGCCGAAGCGGCCGCTGAACTCGACATGCGTACCGTGTTCGGCGCCGAGCTGTCACTGGGCGCCTCGTCGGTTTCGGGGGCTCGTACCGAGAAGCCGGACCCACCCGGCCCGCACCTGCTGGTGCTGGCCCGTGGCCCGGAAGGCTACCGACGGCTGTCGCGGCAGCTGGCCGCCGCACATCTGGCCGGCGGCGAGAAAGGCAAGCTGCGCTTCGACATCGACACGCTGACCGAAGCCGCGGACGGGCATTGGCACATCCTGACTGGATGCCGTAAAGGCAGTGTGCGCCAAGCCCTTTCCGGCGGCGGGCCGGACGCGGCACAAAGGGCATTGGCCGATCTGGTAAACCGCTTCGGGGCGGGGCGGGTCAGCATCGAGTTGACCCACCACGGCCAGCCCCTCGATGACGAACGCAACGCGACGCTGGCCGCCCTCGCGCCGCGCTTCGGAGTCGACGTCGTCGCCACCACCGGAGCGCATTTCGCGCATCCGTCGCGGCGCCGGCTGGCCATGGCGATGGGCGCCATCCGGGCCCGGCAGTCGCTGGATTCGGCCGCCGGATGGCTGGCCCCGCTGGGTGGCTCGCACCTGCGATCCGGCGAGGAGATGGCCCGGCTGTTCGCGCAGCGGCCCGAGGCGGTGACCGCCGCCGCCGAGCTCGGCGAGCAGTGCGCGTTCGGGCTGGCGCTCATCGCGCCGCAGCTACCGCCGTTCGACGTGCCCGACGGGCACACCGAGGACAGCTGGTTACGGCAATTGGTGATGGCCGGAGCGCGTGACCGCTACGGGCTCCCCGAGAGCGCGCCGCGAGCGTACACCCAGATCGAGCATGAGCTGAAAGTCATTACTCAACTGACATTTCCGGGCTACTTCCTGGTGGTGCACGATATCGCCCGGTTTTGCCGTCAGAACAACATCCTGTGCCAGGGCAGGGGATCGGCGGCCAACTCCGCGGTCTGCTACGCCCTGGGTGTCACCGCGGTCGATCCGGTGAGCAACGAGCTGTTGTTCGAACGGTTCTTGTCACCCGCCCGCGACGGGCCGCCCGACATCGACATGGACATCGAGTCGGACCAGCGCGAAAAGGTCATCCAGTACGTCTACGACAAGTACGGCCGCGACTACGCCGCCCAGGTCGCCAACGTCATCACCTACCGCGGGCGAATCGCGGTGCGCGACATGGCCCGTGCCCTGGGCTTCTCGCAGGGGCAGCAGGACGCGTGGAGCAAGCAGATCGGTCACTGGAACGGGCTGGCCGACTCTCCCGACATCGAGGGCATCCCCGAACAGGTGATCGACCTGGCCACCCAGATCCGGAATCTGCCGCGACATATGGGCATTCATTCCGGCGGCATGGTGATCTGCGACCGCCCGATCGCCGACGTGTGCCCGGTGGAATGGGCGCGGATGGAGAATCGCAGCGTCCTGCAATGGGACAAAGACGACTGTGCGGCCATCGGTTTGGTGAAGTTCGACCTACTCGGGCTGGGCATGCTCTCGGCGCTGCATTATGCGAAAGACCTGCTGGCCAAGCACAAGGGCATCGAGGTCGACCTGGCCAGGCTGGACCTCTCCGAACCCGCGGTCTACGAAATGCTTTCGCGCGCCGATTCCGTCGGGGTGTTCCAGGTGGAGTCACGCGCGCAGATGGCGACGTTGCCCCGGCTGCGACCGCGGGTGTTCTACGACCTGGTGGTCGAGGTCGCGCTGATTCGCCCCGGGCCCATCCAGGGCGGGTCGGTGCACCCTTACATCCGGCGGCGCAACGGCATCGACCCGGTCGTCTACGATCACCCGTCCATGGAACCGGCATTGCGAAAGACGCTGGGAGTTCCGCTTTTCCAGGAGCAGCTGATGCAGCTCGCGGTCGACTGTGCCGGTTTCTCCGCCGCCGAGGCCGACCAGCTCCGGCGCGCCATGGGGTCCAAGCGTTCGACCGAACGGATGCAACGGCTGCGCGGCCGGTTCTACGACGGCATGCGCAGATTGCACGGTGCCACTGACGAGGTGATCGACCGAACTTACGAAAAGCTGGAAGCCTTCGCCCATTTCGGCTTTCCGGAAAGTCATGCGCTGTCCTTCGCGTCGCTGGTTTTCTACTCGTCGTGGTTCAAGCTGCACCACCCGGCCGCGTTCTGCGCCGCGCTGCTGCGTGCGCAGCCGATGGGTTTCTATTCGCCACAGTCGCTGGTGGCCGACGCGCGCCGGCACGGGGTGCTGGTCCATGGCCCGGATGTCAACGCCAGCCTGGCGCCCGCCACCCTGGAAAATGCCGGCACCGAGGTCCGGCTCGGGTTGGGTGCCGTCCGCCATATCGGCGACGACCTCGCCGAGCGACTGGTCGACGGGCGAAAAGCCAACGGCCCCTTCGTGTCTCTGCTGGATCTGACAACCCGGCTGCAGCTCTCCGTGCCGCAGACCGAAGCGCTGGCGACGGCAGGGGCGCTGGGCTGTTTCGGGACGTCGCGGCGAGAGGCGCTGTGGGCGGCCGGGGCCGCGGCCACCCAACGACCGGACCGACTGCCCGGCGTGGGGTCGTCGTCACACGTCCCGGAGCTGCCCGGGATGAGCAAGCTGGAGCTGGCCGCCGCCGACGTGTGGGCTACCGGCATCTCCCCGGACAGCTACCCGACCCAGTTCCTGCGGGCCGACCTGGACGCGATGGGGGTGGTGCCCGCCGAGGCCCTGGGATCGGTGCCCGACGGCGACCGGGTGCTGATCGCCGGCGCGGTGACCCATCGGCAGCGACCCGCCACCGCGCAGGGGGTGACGTTCATCAACCTCGAGGACGAGACCGGGATGGTCAACGTGCTCTGCACGCCGGGGGTGTGGGCGCGGCAGCGCAAGCTGGCGAACACCGCCCCGGCGTTGCTGATCCGCGGGCAGGTCCAAAACGCCAGCGGTGCAGTGACCGTCGTGGCCGAACGGTTGGGCCGCATCACCCTGGCCGTCGGCTCGCGTTCGCGTGACTTTCGCTAGTGGGAGATAGTCATGAGATACCAACTTCAGGAGGACACAGTGGCCAAAGCCTGGTTTCTCACCGGAGCATCCCGGGGGTTCGGACTCCAGATCGCCCGCAAGATCCTGGCGCAGGGCGATCGGGTGGTGGCGATCGCGCGGCGCGCGGAGCAGATCCGCACCGAACTTCCCGACGCCGGTGACGCGCTCCTCGCGATCGACCTCGATGTCACCAATGCCGACCAAGCGGCCCAGGCGGTCCAGTCGGCGGTCGACGCGTTCGGCGGGATCGACGTGCTGGTGAACAACGCCCGCCGCGGCCTGCTCGGCGCCGTCGAGGAGGCTTCCGACGCCTCGGTCCGAGCCGTCTATGACGTCAACGTCTTCGGCACCCTGACCATGCAACGGGCCGTGCTGCCGATCATGCGTCGTCAGCGCTCCGGCCACGTCATCAACATCAGCTCCGTCGCTGGACTGCTCGGTTCGGCCGGGTGGGGCATCTACTGCTCGACGAAGTTCGCGATGGAAGGGTTCAGCGAGGCGCTGGCCAAGGAGGTACGGCCGCTGGGGATCTGGGTCACGATCGTCGAACCCGGCTATTTCCGCACCGACTTTCTCGACGCGTCCAGCCTCGGCACCGAAGAGAACGTCATCGCCGACTACGAAGCCACCGTCGGGGCCACCCGCGCCTACGCCGCGGACGTCAACCACGCCCAGCCCGGCGACCCGATCAAGGCGGCCGGGGCAATCGTCGACATCGCTTCGGCCGACGAGCCGCCGGTTCATCTGCTGCTGGGCGCCGACTCCGTCGCTGCCGTGGAGGCCAAGATCGAAGACCTCAAGGCCGACATCGAAGCGTGGCGGCCGCTGTCGATATCGACCGACCTAGAGTCGCATGCATGACCCTCAATCTGTCCGTCGACGAAGTCCTCACCACCACCCGCTCGGTTCGCAAACGCCTCGATTTCGACAAGCCGGTGTCGCGCGACGTCCTGATGGAATGCCTCGAGCTGGCGCTGCAGGCGCCCACCGGGTCCAACGCGCAGGACTGGCAGTGGGTGTTCGTCGAGGACGCCGAGAAGAAGAAGGCGATCGGCGACATCTACCTGTCGCACGCCCGGGGCTACCTCAGTGCGCCGAAGCGCGAATACCCCGAGGGCGATACCCGCCGCGAGCAGATGCCCAAGGTCGTAGATTCCGCGATGTACCTCGCCGAGCACATGCACGAGGCGCCGGTGTTGTTGATCCCTTGCCGGCAGGGCCGCGCAGACCAGGGGCCGTTGGGTGGCGTGTCGTTCTGGGCGTCGCTGTTCCCGGCGGTGTGGAGCTTCTGCCTGGCGCTGCGCTCCCGCGGGCTGGGCTCCTGCTGGACGACGCTGCACCTGCTCGATGACGGCGAGCGCAAAGCCGCCGAAGTGCTCGGCATTCCCTACGACCGGTTCAGCCAGGGCGGACTGTTCCCGATCGCCTACACCAAAGGCACCGATTTCCGGCCGGCCAAGCGGCTGCCCGCCGAGACCCTGACGCACTGGAACACCTGGTAACTCAGGTCTGCAAGGGCCAGACCTCGACCACTCGTGCGCGACCGCGCAGGGGCTTTGGCTGACCCGCTTGATCGCCGCGTTGAGATCTTCGGCGTCGAACACCGCGAACCCCGCGAGCGGCAGCGCCGTGCGCAGGTACGGCGCGGATTCGGTTCGCACGCCCGCGCCGTCCGGATTGCGCACCTGAACGGGATCTCCGGCGCGTCTGATCAGGGCGCCGGCCGCGCTGAGTTCGTCATCGCGGGCGTGCGCGGCCCGTTTGCAGTCGTCGCTGATCCGGTTGTAGCCGGCTTCGTCGGCGTAACCGATCGTGATGAAGGGGCATGACAATGCAGACTCGCCCCCGGCCCGGTATTCATCGCTACACCGCGCCGGGGTAGCCGTGCTGGCGCCACGCTTCGTAGACGGCGATCGCGGCGGCATTGGAGAGATTCAGTGAGCGCCGGCCCGCCAGCATCGGGATCCGCACCTGCTGGGTGATGTGCGGGTCGGCCAGGGTCGCCGCATCAAGCCCATCGGGTTCCGGGCCGAACATCAACACGTCGCCGGGCTGATAGGCGACGTCGGCGAACGGCGTCGACGCGTGCGCGGTGAACGCCACCACCCGCGCCGGGGCCAGCACATCCCAGGCGGCCTGCAGCGTCGGGTGCACGGTGACCGACGCCAGGTCGTGATAGTCCAATCCGGCTCGGCGCAGCTTGGGTTCGGACAAGTCAAAGCCCAGCGGCTCAACCAGATGCAATTCGGCGCCGGTGGCCGCGGCCGTCCGGATGGCGTTGCCCGTATTGGGGGCAATGCGCGGCGAGTAGAACATCATCTTTACCACAACACACGGTAACATCCTCCCTATGACGGGTAAAGGCGCCGCGCCGCGCCGCGTGTTGGGGCGGCTGCGGCTGTCTCGGGTAACCGACGAGTCAACCTCGATAGAACGTCAGCGCGAGGTGATCCAACAGTGGTCAGACGCCAATGGCCACAGCGTGGTCGGTTGGGCCGAGGACTTGGACGTGTCCGGGTCGATGGACCCGTTCGAGACCCCGGCCTTAGGGCCGTGGCTCGGAGATCGGGCACCCGAGTGGGATGTCATCTGCGCGTGGAAGCTCGACCGGCTCGGCCGTAACGCGATCCAACTGAGCAAGCTGTTCGGTTGGTGCGCGGACCACGGCAAAACCGTGGTCTCGTGCTCGGAGTCGATAGACCTCGGAACCTGGGCCGGCAGGATGCTCGCGGGTGTCATCGCAGGGTTGGCTGAGGGTGAGCTGGAAGCGATCCGGGAGCGCCAGGTCTCGTCGCGGCGCAAGCTGCGCCAGTCGGCCAGATGGCCGGGAGGGAAGCCCCCGTACGGCTACACCGCGGTGAAGCGACCCGAAGGCGGTTGGTCCCTCATGGTCGACCCGCTGGCGTCGAAGATGGTGGAACGCATCGTGAACGACGCGATAGACGGCAAGCCCCTGACACGGCTTGCTCGTGAGTTGACCGCTGAGGGCGTTCTGACGCCCGCCCACTACCACGCCTCGGTCAGGGCGGGTAAGCCGCTCCTGAGCGATCCTGGGGCTGATACCGGTACGTGGATGTGTACTGCGCTGCGGAACATGCTGCGATCAAAGGCGCTTCGCGGCTATGCCCACCACAACGGGGAGACCGTCCGCGACGACGACGGTATGCCCGTCCAGCTTGCGGAGCCGTTGGTCACGTTGGACGAGTGGGAGCTGATCCAAGCCCGGCTGGATCACGTGCTCGACTCACGTCGCGATGCTGCCCGGCCACAGTCCAGCCCGTTAGCCGGGCTGGCCTACTGCGTCTGGTGTGAGCTGCCGTTGCACCACACGAACAACTCGGTGAAGCGCGGTGCTCGTCGTTATCTGTACCGCTACTACCGATGCCAGAGCCGGAAGTGCCCGCCGATTCCGGCAGACTACTTGGAGACGCTGTTCGCCGAGACGTTCGTCGGCGACTACGGCGACGTAGAAGTCCGGGAGCGGGTTTGGGTTCCCGGTGACGCGCACGAGGCAGAGAAGCGAGAGGCCGTCACGGCTCTGGACGAAATCACCGCGGGTGCGGGTAGGGCTCAGTCGGCCACGGCTAAAGAGCGTCTGCAGAAGCAGATAAGCGCATGGGACGCGAAGCTGGTTGAGCTGGAATCAGCCCCCGCGCGTGAGGCGCGGTGGGAGTACCGGACAACCGGGGGAACCTACAGGGAGCTGTGGGAGATCTCGGACCCCGATGCTCGGCGCGAGATGCTGCGCAAGTCGGGAATCTCGGTAGCCGCCGGCCTCTTCGGAGTCGACGGCAGGCGCTCGAAGCACAACCCCGGAGCGTTCCGGGCCGATATCCGGGTACCGGCTGATTGGCCGATGCCTGAGCCGGTGCCGGTGCCCTCAGACCCTCAGATCGAAGCTAGACGACGTTTACAGCGTGGCGGTATCGCAAAACCCTAGATAGTCCTCATAGGTCGGGCTGGTGAGGCTCCCCGGTGTCGACAGCAGGTGCCGGTAGTAGTCGGCCACCGTGAAACGCAAGGCGGGTGTGGTGTCGATCTTGCGCCGGCGCCTGGTTTTATGCATCGCCATCAGAGATCTCCTCGAAGTTCAATCTAGACAGCAGAGCCGCCAACGACGACCTGGCAGACTGCGCGGCAGCCAGCAGCGGATTCACGACAGGCTGCCCGTAGCTCCCACATGCCGTCATCGGCTGCCCTTTTGCCTCTTTTTCCAGACGGTCGATGAAGTCGGCCGTCCTGGCAGCGTCGTACAGGATGCGCCGCTTCTCTGGCGACTCGTCAAGATCAAATGTGCTGGTGACCTCGTCGTACAGCTTGCCGCCGTAGTATCCGAGACCCTTCGGCTTTCGGGTCATGCCGACACCGTCTTCCGCTGTCTGCGGATCTGCGCGTCGAACGATTCGTGACACGGCTTGCACAGCGGGCGGTACATGTTGACGTTGATCGAGTACGGGCAAATGCTGTCGCCCGCCCAGCCCATCCGCTCATCGGGGCACGAGTAGTTGTACGACCACTCCTGCCCCCGCCCTCCACACTCGGTACACGGGTTATCGGCGGCTCTTCCACGGGCCGACCGGATACGGGCGTGCATCCCGGAGTATCCGACCTCGGCGCCCGCCCAGCGCGGATGATCTGGCCCGCTGGCGGGCGGTAGCACCGTATGCGGGTCGCCGTGGGTGTACACGCGATTCTGATGGAGTTTGCACAGCGCCGAGCCGGTGTGGCTCAGCGCCTTAGCGGTGCACCCGTCTACCTCACAGGGTCGCTTCTCGCTATCCTCGTATCGCTTCTTGATGGCGCGTGCCTGGCCGGGGTTGGCCTGTTGCCAGCGGCGAACTCTGGCAGCCGTCTTCTCAGGGTTGGTCCGCTGCCACTCCGAGGTGACGGCGTTGACCCGCTCGCGCACTTCTGGGCGACTGGTGTACTCCGACTGGCACCGCTTGCACTGGCTGGACAGTCCATCGGCCCGTGCGCGGTTCCGGTAGAACTCAGACACCTGCCTATACCCGCCGAGGCACGTCGGGCCAGGGCATTCTTTGAGTCCGCCTTTAGACATGGGAAAACCCCTCTATTTTTCGTAGTGATCACCTGGAAAATGACTTGCTAGCTGCGTCGTTACTTTTTCGTAACCGGCATTTGGGGTTGTGCGGGCTGGCCGACCTCGTAGGCGGATTATGAACCGGTCAACACGCGGGCGTAGGGGGGTGCTCCCCCTGCCCTGCGGGTGCCTGCCTGCCTGCCTGCTCTCCTCTGCCCTGTGCACACCTGTGTGTGCCCAGTGCCCAAGCCCAGTGCGTGCCTGTGTGCCCCTGCACACCCCCTGTGTGTGTGTGCACACCCACGCACACCCCACACCCCACCCCCGTGCACACCCCCTGTGTGTGTGTGCACACCCACGCGCACCCCTACCCCTGTGCACCCATGCCGGGGTGCCCCTGTGCCTGTGCCCTCTACTCCCTGTGTCCGGGGGCAGTGCCTACCCCACAGCAGAGGGGACGTCGGAGTCGGCACAGTTCATCGGGATCAGGGGGCAGCTTTTCCAAATGGAAAACCTGGGGGCACGCTGTGCACTCTGCCTGCCTCTTCGCGCTCACGAGGAGGTTTCTTCGGCTTGGGTTCGGGCTTCGGGTACGTCTTGCCGTCCTGGCCAACTACTTCGGCAGGTGCCACATTTGTGGCACGTGCATCTCTGTTGACCGTTTCATCGCTTACTCCGATGACCTCCGCGATGGAGCGGTTCGACATACCTGATTCGGACAGCTCGGATACAACCTCGCGGCTAGATGCACGCCCAGCGTGTAATCTGCCTTGGTGCTGGGGGCTTTGTCGTCGAATCGGTCAATCGCGGACGTGTTAGATATCAGCCACACAACAGTCAACAGGGACACGGAAGGGGTAACAAATGTTACCCCTGATCGTATCGGAGCGGACGGCAAGACCTACGCCAAGCCCGAGCCCAAGCCGTTGTTGAGGGAGAATGCTCCGGTGGCGCCTTGTTAGATACCTCTCGCGGAAACAAGTCGCGGAGCGTATCGGCGTCCGCCCGGACTCGCTTTCTAGGCTGGCTCTGCCTGAGCCTGACGTTGATCGTGCCCAGTAACTTCAGGTGGAACATTTGTTCCACCATCTGTGCTCCTCTTGGTCTGCGGCTTGCGTTGCCTTGGTGCGCCCAAAAGGGGCGGTTGTTAGCCGCCCCCTTCGGGTTGATTCAGTTGTGGTGCTACGGGTTACGCGACAGCGACAGTGGTGCTCGTGGCGCCTGCATCGGTGCCGTGGGCCAGAGTCGCGGGCAGCGTCACAGTGAACGGGCCAGAGCCTGTTACGGTCACGTCCGACGCGGTGATGCCGTCATCGACAGCGACGATCGCAGCCTTGATAGCCGCAGCGTTGGCGTTGTACGCGATGTCTGCGGTAGCGACACCATTCACCTTCACGGTGTAGTGGTCGGAGCCACTCGATCCACCAGTCACGGTCAGGGTGTAGCTGACATCCTGGGAAATGCGGATGACCGACGCCGGGGCGAGGTTCACCCAGCCGTACCGAGCGACACCGCCGATAAACCACGAGTCGTTTTGCGGAACATAGGTCTTGGTGACCTGGGTGCCTGCTTTCAACACCAGACGGTTGTGGCTGGCGTCGACAGCCCATGCAGCCGTGGCCGCATCGACTAGCGAGGAGATCAGGATCGGCACGCCCGCAACCAAGATGGACCCATCCTGCTGGAACTGCAGCAACGACTGGTTGGACCCGTCTTGCACTTTCAGCAGCGACAGCGTCTGCGCGGTCGCTGGCGAGACCACGAAGTGCGTGACCTTAGCCGGGACGGCAGCGTTCTGCGCCGCGTAGACCGCTTGGACGAATGGGTCTGTGTTGGACAGAGACCCGGCGTCTACGACGGTCGCTGCTAGCGACTGCAACCCGCCGAAGCCGTCGACGGTGGTGTGCCCCAGTACAGCGCTGTCCAGGTTCCAGCTGATCTGATCGGACAGCGAGGAACCGATCTGCGCTGCGATGTCCGGGTCCATGTCGTCCAACATCTCAGAGCTGGACTGAGTGGCACCGGCGATCTTGTACACGGTCGCGGTCACCGATGCGGTGTCGACGTTCGACAGCGGGAGATCGTCCAGCTCACCGATGAACCCGGCAAGCACCGGGGTGGTGAACAGCGGGAAGTCCACAGCCGGGCGCTGGGTGCTGAAGTGCTTCGAGATCTGGCCGGCGATGCTTTTTGAGCGGACCGTCTGGTCTACGAGCTTGCCGACCTCATGCGCTAAAAACGCAGGATCTTGGTCGGCTCTCTCATTGATAGAATAGGTCATGTTTCTCCTAGAAACAGGTAAGGCCCGGGGCTGAGTTGCCTTGAGCCATAATGGATTCGAGTCAGCCAGTCACAGACCGGCCTAGATGCGTCTCGGACGCGATTACGTGGCTGCCGATGTCATCGCAGATGACTAGACGGCAACCAGGTCTCTTGATTTATCCCAGATGATGTGGCACGAGCGACATCTCGGGTCGTACATGGAGAAAATCTCCCCAGCCGACTTCCCGCCGTGCGGCGGGGCTACCTGTCCCTTGGGTGAAATCGGTCGCGAGAACCTTCGGGTTCTTCGCCAGACCGGGACGGGACTCGATCACCGCGGCTGCAGCGCCGGCCACGACTTCGGGGTCTACGTTGCCGTCGTCGTCCAGCAGATCGGCCAGCGTGACTTCGCCCAGCGCCAACAGATCGTCCGGCTGGGCTAGGTGCTCACCAGCCAACCGGAGGGCGTCCCGCAATTGCAGCTTCTCGACACGGGCCGCGAGAGCGTCCCGCTCGGTGCGGGCCTCGTTCCTCTCGACCCGGTAGCGGGCTTCCCGGTTGGGACGGCTATCACCGTCCCCGGGGGGATCGGTCTGGGTCTCGGCGGGGCTTGCGTCGGTGGTCGTCGTGGCATCGGTAGTGAGGTCCTCGCTCATGCTGCTGCCCCTCTGGCGCCGAACTTGTATCCGAGCTTGGTCAGCTGCCACCGTTCAGATGGCTCGCGACCCCTCCGGGTCAGTTCGACGTACTCGATCAACGCGGGGATGTGCTCGCGGATAACCTCAGCCGTCTCCTGGTCACCGGAGGCGACAGCCTTCGGGTACGCAGATTGGCACTTGGCCAGCTCTCGGCTGGCCAACTGGACGTGGTCCACCGCTGCCCGGCGCTGGGTCTCCATCACCGTCTTGACTGGTATCTTCGGCAGCCTCGGTGCGTCGAGAAGACGGCGGCGCTTCGCCTGGTCGGCACGGCAGGAATTGCAGCGGGATTGCTTCCCGCTGAACTGCCGAAGTTGTAGCTTCTGGGCGCACGGACCGGCGCACAGCCGTGTCTGAAGTTCGTAAAGTGCCGTACTCACGAAAAGTCTCCGATTTTGGGGGTTCTGACCTGCGGTTCCGTCACGCGGAATCGGGGGTCTGGTGTGATTGGGTGGGTATGGTGCTTTGGCGCGGCTACGGGGCTCTCAGCCGTTCCCCTCAAGCTGTTCGACCCTCCGGGCCACAGCAGTTGGTCTTGATCATCGGATGTCCCTAAAGGTCTTCACGGCGTATTCCCTCGCCACGTGGTCAATCTGGTTGCGAAGCTTCTGGCGGAACTCGGCAGCTGAAGCGTCAAGCAGCTTGTCGACGGTGCCGCCAGCCAAGTGCTGTTTGATCAGCGTGCGTTCGACCTCGATGGTTACTGAGACGGTCATGCTGGGGTCTCCTCTAGTGCGGTTACTCGTGCTGCTAGGTCTGCGACCCGCAGGGTTAGTTCGTGGGTGGTCCGGCGCAGCTCTCCGATGAGAGCGGCGACCTCGATCGGGCTCACAGCGCAGGGGCCTGCGCGTGTGCATATCGACGGCCGAACAGCTGTCGACGGGCTTCGTCCTCGCTCAGCCCGGACAAGCCGAGCTTGGCCAGCTTGTCCTCGCACCGGAACCACGGCACGTCGCCAGCAGCCTCGACGGCTGCCACGTAAGGCGCCTGCCTGGCGATCCACGCCTGGTAGCGCCCCTCGCGCTCATCGGGTGTCCGCGCTGATGGGCGGTCCCGGTGATAGGTGGCCTTCGTGGCTGGACCAGCTTCGGCGTCAGCGGGGATCACTGGTCAGCCCACTGGGCGATGACAAGCCCGTCGAACACGCCGGGACTGCCGGGCATGACAGTGGCCTTGTCGATGTCGAAGGAGACTGTCATCGGCGGCGAGCTGAGAAGCTGGCTCAGGAATTCGTCGGGGTCGTGCAGTGCATCGGACATGGTGGTTCTCCTCTAGAAATACGAATGGCCCCCGCCAGATGG
The DNA here is from genome assembly GCA_963712615.1 of uncultured Actinomycetota bacterium. Classification (GTDB taxonomy): domain Bacteria; phylum Actinomycetota; class Actinomycetes; order Mycobacteriales; family Mycobacteriaceae; genus Mycobacterium. The sequence continues at coordinate 2,471,504 of CAVQIO010000002.1, read as the reverse complement.
CGGAGGCCCTGTGGGGTGGGGTAGTGCTACCTGTAGCTGCCCGGATAGCCAAGCCGGTTCACCGCTTGGCGTTGTTCCGTTCTGCTGATGACGTACTCGACGTATCCAGCGCAGCCGAGCTGGTCCTCTACGAGTCCCAGCGGTGTCTCGGTTTTGAAGTACCGGACAGGCTTGCCGGGCATCTCCCCGGCCAGCGAGTGATCGAACAGCCTGCCTGCGGCGCGCCGCGTCTGCTGCTGAGACAAACCCGCTCTGTCGCTTAGCTCTGCTACAGTCGCGGGGACATCGGCTAGAGCCTCGTACACCCTGCCGGCGGTCTGTCCCAGACCTCGGCTAGACCAGAGGTCTCCGGTGTTACTCCGTAACCGAGACAATGAGTCTTTGTCGGTACTCCTTGTATCGGATACGGACTTCTGGGATAACCCTGAAGGTCGTAGGAGGCTGCAGGCCTCCGTGTTCCACCGTAGGTTGAGCTTGTATCTGCTGGTAGACCGGTTGGACGTACGCTTGTCTGTTCGCTCCACACGGGACAGCAGACCGAGATTCACAAGGTCTGCCAATGCTTTGTTGACCGTGCTTGGTGATATGCCCGCTGTGTGCTTCGACAGCTCGTAACACGAGATAGTCCTGGTAAAGCAGTTGTGGTCGCGGCAGAACTCCGCGAACGCCAGGGCAACCGCACGGTTTCGGCTCCCGGAGCGTCCGACCCATCGGGAGGATGCGATCCTCTCGATCAGCTTGGCTAGCGCCTCGTCCAGCTCGAACGGCTCGGACCTTTCGGCCCTGTCCCAAGCACCTGTGAGGTTGCGCTTCCGGGCAGTAGCAGAAGCCCGGGTATTCCCCTCGTAGGTCAACCACAGGTTGGACGCCAGAACCCATCGAAGGTAATCCTGCTCGGACCCGCCGCTACGGCGGATGCCGTCTGCGGCAGCCAGCAGCTTCGGGCCGATCCATATGTGCTCATACTCGGACCTGAGAAGGTCCAGCGTGCCTTGATCAGGCTCGAACTCGACCATCGGAGGTTGCCCTTTCGGCGGCAATGATCCGGTCGATCTGGGCAGCCAGATCTAGGATCTCGTCGCGGCTGTAGATGCCGCTCATGTCCGAATGCAGCGTCAGTCGATATTTCCGCTGCCCTCGATGGTTGGTCTGGTTGATCTTGGGTGGGCTCACCAGTGCCCGCCCTGCTGAAGCGCCTGCGCGGTTACCCGGGATATCTCGGACGCTATCTCCTTCGCGCGCCTCTGAAGCTCCACCCGAATAACCGCCAGATCAAGCGGCCAATCGTATTTGAGTACTAAACCCGCCGCTTCCAAGTGCAGATCGCCGCAGTACTTCCTCGGCTCACCCGATGATTTGTTTGCAGCCACAAGCTCACCGCAGTAGCAGGTAGGCCACGGCTGGGCCGGCGGACGTTCGTCCGCGATCACGGAGATCACTTCGACACCGACGCATTGGCGAAGGCGATAGTCGCTGTGGCGAGTGCATCCCTAGCCTCGTTGCGCTCGTGGCGCATCTTCTGGTTGTCTCGCCGCAAGTCTCGGATCTCCTGCTGCCAGAAGGTGGGCAGGTCGGCGAACGGTACTTCGGTCATCTTGTTTCCTCACTTGGTGGATTGGGCTCCCTGCCCTTTGGTGTTTTGACGGGCGGCATCTAGCCGTCCGCCTTGATCTCAGGCTGAGATCAGGTGCTCTATCGCCCGTAGGCGTCGCAGGTCAGCGCGGCATCTGGCGCTGTACTTACTCGCGGCACGTCGCCTACAGGTCGCGCAGCGACCGTCTGGCCGGATGTTCTCCGGGGTGCGTGGGTGGCTTGTGCATGCGTTCCCGTGGAGGTGCATGGTTACTGCTTCCTGAGTCGCCGCAGACGACTCGGTTGTTGGGCGCCTGCCACAGACAGACGATTCAAGTTCTGGGATCGCGTCGATCCCATTTACCGCTAAAGAGAAACCCACCGGTGTGCAAGCACCGGTGGGCTCTCAACTCCTCTAACTAGGAAAAGGAGGTGCAGGCTCTCAAGCAGCCCGCTCTCCACCCGGGGTATTCAGGCCAGGCGGAAAGTTTGGTGGGGACCGGCCCTGTGTAGGTAGGCACTAGATCGGTCCCCGTGTCGAGGCGATCAGAGATCGTTCGACGGGGTGCCAACCTCGCAGTTGGCCATGGCGGCGCACACGGGCTAGGGAGGAGACCTCTCCGCGCGGCTGCACGCCACGAGGGTGTTACCCCTCTACTTCTAGGGAACCGCGTGCGTGCTTATACGCTGGTTCAAGCGGCATTACAATGTGATATCTGCCACACATTGTTGTTCTCGCAGCTCAGACGGTATCCGATCGCCGCAGATCGCGAGACGAACGTCCACGATGACGTGATTCGATCCCATCCCGGGGATAGTTCCGGCCCCCTCGGTGTGCCGGTTCCCGCCGCACGATACCTCCGAGCGATCCGCTCGGCTGCCATCGCGTTGCTGCGCCGGCCGACCCGAATCCACTTGTCCGCCGCCCAGCAAGGGCGGTGGCGGGTGTTCGAGATGAACCTGTGGACCGGAAGTTTGTAACCCTCACGGTGGCCACCGGGTATCGGCATGAACCCGTGCGGGTCGCGCCGGGGCTGTAGCCGATTCCACTTGGCCGGCGAGATTGCCATGTCCCCGATTCCGGCGACGTCGATACTGGACAAGTCCGGCAGTGGTCCGGCCTGCGTCGGCTTTTTGGCCGCCCGAAGGGCACGCTCACGCGCGTTCTTGACCTCGCGCCGGTGGTCGACAGAGCAGTACTGCGATTGAGCACCAACCGATCTGTCGGCAAACCCGTCCGAGTCACGCGGCAAGTTGATCTCCCTGCCGCATAGCCGACAGACCTCAAGCTGTCTCGGGTCAGACACCCGCAGCTCGCCGCTACCGTCCGGGTTGCGGGCGGCGTGATATCCGAGCGTCCAGCCCTGATTTCCTTTCGGGCTGCTGCCTGTGCCGCCGTTCACTTCCATATGAAGATCGACCAGGCTCCCGCTGGTCCAATGGTGGTCGTCTAGCGACGCTCCGAAACTGCCTGACGGCAACTGGTTGCTCCGGTCCCGGTCGTCCGGGTTGTCGGCCCTGGCGTCAGCCCCTTCGGGCTGATAGCCCCGGTTCCGATACCAGCGGCCCCCGTCCGTTCTGTGGCTCGGATGGCTCCAACATTGGTAGGGCTCGTATCCGTCCGGGCTGCCGGTGCTCTTGTCCGGTTCCGGCTTAGCAGCGTCGGCCAACTCGGGATGCTGGGTGATGAATTTCCGCCAACCAGCGGGGTTTTCATACCGCAAGGCCCTGGCCGCTTTGACTAGATCGGGATCGAACGTCGTGGGCGCGGTCATCCTCGGTAACCCCACTGAAACGGATCGATCATCGTGTGCAAGCCGTCGTCGGTCACGTGAACCGCACCAACGCGGACGAGGTTGCTCACGTCCACCCGCTCATCGGTCAACCATCCATCGCGGTCGATGGCGCGTGCTGCGGCGTGGTCCGCCTCCGTGAAGCTCGGATGCGCGTAAACCGCGGCCAGCCACCGTTCAATCTTCTGGCGATTCTCGGTCATCGCAGGGCCATATCCGGCTGCACGTACCGCGTCTCCTCGACGCTCCCGAACATCCAACCGGGATCGGGTGAGGTGTCCGTGTCGGCCTCTACAAGACCGTGCTCAGCGATGTGCTGCAGCACGGGCTGATACATCGGGTCGCTATCTCGGAGGATCGGGGAACGCCGAACGCGCAACTCGGTGGCGTCGCCTATGGCGGCGAGCCAGCATTCTTTGGCGAGGGCTACTACTTCGGGCATTTGTTTCTCCTCTGGGTGGTGTGTCGCTTGCCGCCGTACCGTATCACACCGCTCATACGTATGTCAATACCAACCGGATGGTACAGTGCTGCGCATGGAGATCAGGAAAATGCCGGTAGCCGATATCGAGATGGGATACGAGGGCGACAGGCTTGTCCTGGTCACGATCCGCCCAACGGCGGACGACGAGGACGGACAACTGACCTACGACGAATTGAACTATGCAGCCAAACAGATTCAAGACTTCGCACGCCGGCAATACCGGATCACCAGAGTCAGCGCAGATTCAGAAGCTGTCCAAGCGATGGTGGACGCCGCCAACAGCGGCGGCGGGAAGGTGACCGATGAATACCTGGCGGCGCTGGCTGTGGCGTACGAGGAGTTAGCGCCGAACCGGCGTGATGTATCGACAGCGCTCGCAGCGGCGCTCGGCAAGCCTGTGCCCACGGTGAAGGGGCATATCATGCGTGCTCGACGCGAGGGTTTTCTCACAGAGGCTATCGACGGTAAAGAGGGAGGCACGGCCACCAAAAAGGCACGTGCGCTTAGCTGACACTTGACATCGAACGACTAACGCGATCGTCGCGCCTTCGATGCCGCTACTCTCGCTTCGAATGCGGGGTCTCTCGGAATCTCAACGACCTCAGTCGCCGGCCACTCCTCAGGCACCTGGATCTCCCACCCAATCACCTTGGTCTGTGTCGTGGTCCCGCGTGGCGGGCAGTGCAGCACGAGCCGGATGCGTGAGTCCCGGAGCACCTGGCGACGGTCGGTCGAACCATCGCCCCTAGAGATAGTCTCGGCAACCTCGTGGTGCGCTTCCGTCAGCTTTGGGTGTGAGGCAATCTTGGCCAGCCAAACTGGCTTGTCGGTCATACCTCCCCACCCTCCTCCGCGGAACATCGTGCGGAGCGGACTGGGGCCTGCGTAGGCAACCTGCGCTGTTTGGGCGGAAGGTGATACTCGATGAGAAAAACATCAGCTTGAACACAGCAGACTCCTTGACCCCGGCGACCCGGCCGTGGGAATGGCGTGGGATGCCGAGGTGTTGAGGCGGGCATGACGGATCAAGTACAACTCAGCACTACCGATTGGGTGCGAGAGCAGACCGAACAGATTCTGCAGCAGGGCACCACGGACGGCGTCGAGGTCATGGATCGGCCCATCGTGCTGTTCACGGTGATCGGCGTCAAGAGTGGCCTCAAGCGGTACGTGCCGCTGATGCGCGTGGAAAAGGACGGACGCTACGCGATGGTCGGCTCCATCGGAGGAGCCCCAAAGCACCCGACCTGGTACCACAACGTGAAGGCCAACCCGAATGTGACTGTGCAAGACGGCGACAAGGTCTTCGAGATGACGGCACGCGAAGTCCATGGATCCGAACGCGACGAGTGGTGGCAGACGGCGATCGACGCCTACCCCATCTACATCGAGCTGCAGAAGCTGACGGAAAGGACGATCCCGATATTCGTCCTGGAATAATAGCCGCATGGTCGAGCCGAGCATCTGGATGCAGAAGGTTGCTGCCGATCCCGGGCATTCGAGTTGGTATATCGAACGCTTCCGCGCGATGGCCCGCGCCGGCGACGATCTGGCCGGCGAGGCTCGCTTCGTAGACGCGATGGCGCCCCGCGGTGCCCGCATCCTCGATGCCGGCTGCGGCCCCGGCCGGTTGGGCGGGGCCCTGGCCAAGGCCGGTCACCAGGTGGTCGGCGTCGACGTCGACCCGGCGCTCATCGCGGCAGCCGAGCAGGACCATCCCGGCCCGCGCTGGCTCGTCGGCGACCTCGCCGAACTGGACCTGCCTGCGCGCGGCGTTGCCGAACCGTTCGACGTGATCGTGTCCGCCGGCAACGTCATGGCGTTCCTGGCCCCGAGTACCCGGGCCCAGGTGCTGAGCAGGTTACGTGCCCACCTCGCAGGCGATGGCCGAGCGGCGATCGGCTTCGGCGCCGGCCGCGACTATGAGTTCGCCGAGTTCCTCGACCACGCGGCAGCGGCCGGATTGGCGCCCGATCTGCTGCTCTCCACCTGGGATCTGCGGCCATTCACCGACGACTCCGACTTCCTCGTCGCGGTTCTTCGGCCGGTATAGGCCGTCATTCCATGGCGGCGAGGTTGTGCCAAAAGTTCTTGAGGCTGTCCGTGCCGCCGAACAGTGTCGTGAAGTTGGTTAAGTCGACGAGGACGATGTCGCCGGCGCGTTGTCCGGTCGGCGGCATCCAGATCAGCGCGTTGAACTCGGTGTTACCGGCCGCAGTGAACGGATGTGGCCGGTTCGGATCGATGCGCTGACGGCCCAGCACCCGCACGGAGTCGGTCTCCGGCCCGGTGAGGTCGTAGTGCGGCAGGTGGGGGTGGAAATTGAACGTGGTGACGTTGTCGAGCAGCCGGGATGTATCGAGATCGCGAAACGCGGTCAGCGGCGCAATCTCATTCGTGCCATCGACCACTGCGGGCCGCAGTCCCCATTTGTTGTGCACCGGGACGTCGAGAGCCTCCATCAGCGAGCGCGCGTACTGACTGAACCGCTGCTGACGCGGCACCAGTGGGTCGCCGTGGTGTCGGTATTCGACCTGACGCTGCGCGAAATCGTCGGTGAAGCCGACGTCGTGATGCGGTGCCAGTAGCAAGCAGGTGCCGTCCCGTTGCAGCCATTCCCGGATGGCGGAGATCTCCTCGGGTGCGGCTTCCTGCTCAGACAAAAGGTGGTCGAGTCCGAACACCAACAGGGTGTCGGTGTCGGCCAGCACCCGTTCGTCAATCGGAAGGTGGTAGCCCGCCTGGTCGATGCGCTGAAACACCGCGACGGGGTGGCCGGTGGTTTCACCCGCCAACTCCTGGAAGGCCAGTGTTGAACGGTGGAAAAGCTCCAGCGTTCCGGCGATGCCCTGAAGGAAGTGCGCCTCGTCGTACTCGGGCGTCTCGTAGCTGGGCCACGCCGCATTGCGGACCTCGGTCATCGTGGAGAACCGGTTGTACAGCGCGGCCGGATCGCGTTGGGCTTCCCAGGGATAGCTCCACGTCCAGTAGATGCTGATGCGCCGCCGTCCGGTGTGATTTCGCCGGAGGTGGCTTTGGTTGTAGGTGCGTGCTGGCGTCAGCGTGCCCATCGGATGCCCTCTTAACTGTCGAGCGCGGCCAGGTATCGCATTGCACCGATGCCCGGAAGGAAGAAGTAGGCGCCACCCTTGAGGGTGGTGAAGGCCGGCAGTCCTTTGAGGACTTTGCGGATCGGCCGGTTCGGGATCGTGTAGTCCAGCGAGCCATCCTGGGTGCCGACGATGGGGTCGCGCTCGTTGCCCAGCTCATGAAAAGAACGGTCATTGATCCAGACGTTCTGCGCGAATTCGAACTGGCGAATCAGGCTGGCGCAGATGATGAATGCGGCGATGCCGCGGTCTGATCCGTCGTCGGGCGCGCCCTCCGGTAAAGCCTCGCCATAGGTCGCGCCGCGACGGATCATCCTGCGGCGGTTCATATTTACCGCCGTGTCGCGGGGGTTGAGCCGGCGCGCGTGCGAGCCCAGCGGCACCGCGTAGCCGTGCGGGTCCATCTCTTTGTAGTTGAAGTCGTTGTTGCGCATGGGGTCCGCACCCAACTCGGGATCGTCGTGCTTGGGTGCCAGCACCAGGGGGGCGCCGCTGCGCCAGCGGCCCATGAACTTGGCGGCGAGCAACTCTTGACCCTCCGGGGTGTCGGCGTGTTCGCGCAGGTAGTCGCGGAACAGCGCGACGTGCTCTTGCAGCCGCCGGTACGCCATATAACTCCCGTTACGAGACAGCACGTCCGGCTGTGGCAGATTGGCCGGTGGTCCGTCTTCATCGGGATAGCCGAGAATGAATTCTCCCGGTTTCAGCGCTGCACCCGAGCCCGGCGTGGGCTCTTCGCCCGAACCCGCGATCACCGGCTGCGAGAGCCGGTCCCGGAATCCGAAGTGGTCATGGGCGTAGTTGAACGGCGGTGTGGCGTTCAAATCCAAATACGACAGCGCACGGACCCCGGGGCAGCGGGCGACCAGCTTGTCGTGTTCGCTCGTACTCCGCCGGTGTTGGTCCTCGGTGCGCGCGAACAGGATCGCGATGGCGTGCAGATCGGCGCCGGCCAAACCGCCGACCCAGTTGTCGGGATGATTCGTTCCGGTGTCACCAAGGATGTCGGAGCGGGCGGCCATCCCTTCGCGAAACTCCTGGGGGAACGTGGCCAGCGCGTCCTCGTTCACCCCGAGCGCACGTAAACCGTTCCAGGTGAACGCCAGCGTGATCCACCGCTGGGCATCGTCCATGGTGTCGCGGGCAGCCGAGGCGGACTGGACTCGATCCAGCAGTTCGGCCAACCACGCCCGACCCCCGGCGGGGTTATCGAAGGACAGGAACTCGTAGCGCCCCGTCATCGCCGGGGTGCGGGTCAGCAAGATGTGCTGGATATCGTCGAGTTCGAGCATTGCCCGCACGCGTTTCGCGTCGCTTACTGCATCTGGTCGAGCATGTCGGAGAACGCCGACTTCAGCCGCAGCGCCTTCTTGATCTCGTCGGCGGTCACGTACGGGTACTCGCCGTACTCCAGGAAGCTGGGGTATTGGTGATCGCGGACGAACTCGACGAAGGCCGCTGGATTTTCCTTCCAATCTTCCGGGAAGCCTTCGAGATTGGTGAACACCGTGCTGATGCCGCTCTGGCCGAACAACTGCACCGCATCCTCGGTGTACTTGTCGAAGTCGGTGTCGAAGATGCCCTGGTACTGAAAGGTCAAACCATCACCGAGATCGAAAAGCACCCAGCGCAGGTAGTGCAGACGTAATGCGGCGAGGAAGTCCGGTGTTTCGGCGATCGCTGCCTCGATGACCCTGCCGTGTTCGCGGATCGCGTCCTCGCGGCCCGCTTTGACCTTCGCGATGATCGAGAATCCGTAGCACGCCGGAGTGCGTGGAAAAACCGGTCCGTACCGCCCACGCTCCAGTTCGAAGTAACCCTCTTTGGGGATCGCCAGCGCCGCCGGCTTGCTCCAGTCGTGATCGGTCGCGGACATGCCGGCTCCTCTTCTCGAAGCTATAGAGCGCACGGTACGCCGTGATTCACGGCGGGAAGCTGAATTCGACGGTGACGATTGGGATGCGCGGAGGCGAATCCAGCGGGCGCCCGAGGCGCGTTTGCCAGAGTTGAGTGCCGGTGTCCTCCCGGCACCTTGGGGGGTGCTGTCTGCTCAGTAAGGATCCTGGTGACCCGGGCCGCCGGACTGGCATACTCGTCGCATTGCCACGCGGTTTCTGCTCGCGCCTATCTGCGCGGGGGGGAGCGGAATAAAGCAGGAAGTCTCATGAGTCTCTCGTTTCGTTTGACGCTGAGTGTCAGCGCAGCGGCTGGTCGCGTATGACCATGTTCAATCGCCCGGCCGCCCCGGTCGAGGCGGCACCGACCGAGTTCGCTGAAGTCCCCGCCGGCGCAGCGGCCCCGGCGAAACGGCCACCGGCCTGGTCGCTGAGCAACTGGCCGGTCCGGTGGAAAGTCCTGGCGATTGTGCTGGTCCCGCTGATCCTGGCGGCGGTTTTCGGTGGGCTGCGGGTGAACACCGCAATGGCCAGCTCCAGCGGCCTACGGTTGGCCGCCGCTCGCACCGACGTGTTGCCGGCGCTCACCAAATACATGTCGGCGTTGGATGTCGCGTTGTTGGCGAGCTCCACCGGGCGCGATGGCGAGGGCGCGAAGAAGAACTACGACGCCCGCAAGGGCGAGCTGCAGACCCGGCTGGCGGACACCGACGTGACGCCCGACGTGCGGTCGGGAGTGGGCACCCTGCTCAACGGCGGCCAGTCGCTGCTGGACAAGGTGGCCGACAACAGCATTGGTTTGCGGGACCGGGTGACCACGTATGCGCCGCTGCTGTTGACGTCCGAGGACGTCATCAACGCCTCGGTGCGCGTGGACGACCAGCAGATCCGCGCTCAGGCACAGGGTTTGAGCCGGGCGGTCGGGGCCCGCGGCCAGATGACGATGCAGGAGATCTTGTTGACCCGCGGCGCCGAGCTTCCCGAGCCGCAGTTGCGCACCTCGATGATTACCCTGGCCGGCACCGAACCGTCGACGCTGTTCGGGATGAGCCAGGTCCTCGGTGTGGGCTCGCCCGACGCCAAGACGCTGCAGCAGCAAATGGTGACTCGGATGGCGATCATGTCCGATCCGGCCAGCGTGCTCGTCGACAACCCCGCGCTGCTGCAGTCGATCCAGACCACGGACACGATCGCCGAACAGATCATCACCGATGCGACAGCGTCGGTGACGAAATCGGTGCAAGCCCAAGCCAACGATCGGCGCACCGCCGCGATCGTCGACGGCGTCCTGGTGCTGGCCGCCATCGTGATCGCACTGATCATCGTGTTGTTGATGGCCCGCGCGCTGGTTGTGCCGCTGCGAGTGCTGCGTGACGGTGCACTCAAGGTCGCCCACACTGACCTCGAGGAGGAGATCGCCCGGGTCAAAGCCAGTGGCGCCGAACCGATTCCGGCTCCGCTGGCGGTGCACACCACCGAGGAGATCGGCCAGGTCGCGCACGCGGTGGACGAACTGCACACCCAGGCCCTGCTGTTGGCCGGCGATGAGGCACGGTTGCGATTACTGGTCAACGACATGTTCGAGACCATGTCGCGGCGCAGCCGGTCACTCGTCGATCAGCAGTTGTCGCTCATCGACGGGCTGGAGCGCAACGAAGAAGATCCCGACCGCCTGGACAGTCTTTTCCGGCTGGATCATCTGGCCGCCCGGCTGCGCCGCAACAGTGCCAACCTGCTGGTGCTCGCCGGTGCGCAGCTTGCCCGCGACCAGCGTGAGCCGGTCCCGCTGTCGACCGTGCTCAACGCGGCCGTCTCCGAGGTCGAGGATTACCGCAGGGTCCAGATCGCCGAGCTGCCCGACTGCATGCTGAGCGGCGGGGCCGCCGGTGGGGCCATCCATCTGTTCGCCGAGCTGATCGACAACGCCCTGCGCTATTCGCCGCCGTCGACGTTCGCCCGGATTTCCGCGGCGCGTGGCGGTGACGGAGGCGTGGTGCTGCGGATCGCCGACTCCGGCTTGGGCATGAACGACGCCGATCGGCGCATGGCCAACATGCGGCTGCAGGCCGGCGGCGAGGTCACTCCCGACAATGCCCGCCACATGGGGCTTTTCGTGGTGGGCCGGATCGCCGCTCGGCACGGCATCCGGGTCGGGCTACGCGGTCCGGCAGCGGAGGAGGCGGGCTCCGGTACGACCGCCGAGATCTACCTGCCACCGGCGGTGCTGGAGGGCTTCGGCGGCCCGGCCGAAGTCTCGGCGGCACCGCAAGAACGGATACGGGCGGTCTCGTCGCCGAGCGCGAAACTCGCCAGTGCGATCGGCGCGCCGGACGGGGTCAACGGGGCTACGCGTCAACGCCCCGCCGCGCCCGCAACCACCAACGGATCTCCCCGCTCCGACGACACTCCACCGATCGCGTTGTTGCCGCGTCGCAGCCCCGGCTCCAGTGGCATCACCGACGTTCCCGCCGCGCCCGCCGCCCAGCAGCCAAGCCCGCGCCGGCGCGAGCTGGCCACGCCCTGGTGGGAAAACGAGAACCAACAATCGCCGCAAGCCGTACTGCCGCAAGCCCCACCGCGCCAAGCCCCGGCGCCGGCGGTGTCGGACACCTCGGCATTCTTCGCCGCACGGTCGCGGGGGACCGGCAATCCGCCAACCAGCCGGCCCGTCCCGCCCACCGGCCCCGGCCCCGGCGCCTCGGACGACGTGATCTACCGGCGAATGCTGTCCGAGATGATGGGTGACCCGCACGACCTGGTCGACAGCCCCGATCTGGATTGGCAGTCGGTGTGGGACCGCGGCTGGTCGTTGGCCGCCGAGGCCGAGGACAAGTCCGTCGAGGAGCGCACTGCCGACCACGGCCTGCCGGTGCGCACGCCCGGCGCCCGGCTGGTGCCGGGGGCGGCTAACGGCGTGAGTGGCTCCGAGCAGCAGCACCCCGGCCAGGACGACGAGGGATCCCTCGTAGGATCGAACGGCGGACTCCACGCGGCCCGCGACCCCGAGGCCGTTCGCGCCTCGTTCAGTAACCACTTCGGCGGCGTGCGCAGCGGACGGTCGCACGCCCGCCACTCGAGTCAAGGACCCGATCAGGAATGACGTCTCCCGGCAGCTCGCTGGACTGGCTGGTAACGAAGTTCACGCGCGAGGTCCCCGGGGTCACCCATGCGCTGCTGGTATCCGTCGACGGTCTGCCCATCGCCGCCAGCGAGCAGCTACCCCGCGAACGCGCCGATCAGCTCGCCGCGGTGGCGTCCGGGTTGGCCAGCCTCGCGACCGGCGCCGCGCAGCTGTTCGACGGCGGACAGGTGCTGCAGTCGGTGGTCGAGATGCAGAACGGATATCTGCTGTTGATGCGCGTCGGCGACGGGTCGCATCTGGCGACGCTGGCCGAGACGGCGTGCGATATCGGCCAGATCGGATACGAGATGGCCATCCTTGTCGAACGGGTGGGCGGCGTTGTGCAGTCCTCCCGCCGTTCTGTTAGGCACTCGTGAGCCGCGATGGACAAACGCGAACCCGGGCCGTCCGCACGTGAGGCGAGCCTGGTCCGTCCGTACACCCTGACGGCCGGGCGGACCGACACCAGCGTCGACCTTCCGCTGGAAGCGCCGGTTCAGACGTTGCAGGCCGGGCTGACGCACCGGTGGCCGGCCGACGATGCGAGAGGCAGGATCATCCGACTGTGCGCCACACGCCCGTCCGTCGCGGAAATCTCGGCCTTGCTGAACCTCCCGGTCGGTGTCACGCGCGTACTGGTCGGTGATCTGGTGCTGTCCGGTTACCTTCGGGTGCATAGAACGTTGACCGAACAGTCGACCCGTGACGAGCGCCACGAACTCATAGGAAGGACATTGCGTGGCCTTAAAGCACTCTGACGCCAGGGCCAGCGCCTCGACGAAGATCGTCATCGCGGGCGGCTTCGGCGCCGGCAAGACCACATTCGTCGGGGCGGTTTCAGAAATCATGCCGCTGCGCACCGAGGAGATTGTCACCGACGCCTCGGCGGGCGTCGACATGCTCGAGGCCACGCCAGACAAGCGGACCACCACGGTTGCGATGGACTTCGGCCGGATCACGCTCGACCGGGACCTGGTGCTCTACCTGTTCGGCACTCCCGGCCAGCGGCGGTTCTGGTTCATGTGGGACGACCTGGTACGCGGCGCCATCGGCGCGATCGTCCTGGTCGACTGTCGCCGGCTGCAGGACAGCTTTGCCGCGGTCGACTTCTTCGAGCACCGGAACCTGCCGTTCCTGATCGCGGTCAACCAGTTCGACGGTGCGCCAAGGTATCCCGCTGGGGCGGTGCGCGAAGCGCTGACCCTGCCCCCGCACATTCCGGTGATCAATGTCGATGCCCGGGATCGCCGGTCGGCTACCGATGCACTGATCGCGGTGAGCGAGTACGCGCTGCAGAGCCTGACGGCCTGACCGCGTTGCCGCAGTGGGCCGATCGCGAGTTCGTGGGTCGCGATTTTCGGGAAGATGACCTCAGCCGGTTGTGCACCGAACGGGTCGTGTTCAGCGAATGCGATTTCAGTGGTGTCAACCTGACCGAATCACAACACCGCGGATCAGCTTTCCGTAACTGCAGATTCGAGCGAACAACTCTGTGGCACAGCACATTTGCGCAGTGCAGCATGCTGGGCTCGGTCTTTGCTCAGTGCCGGCTGCGGCCGATAACGTTCGACGAGGTGGATTTCACGCTCGCGGCGCTCGGCGGCAACGACCTGCGGGGCGTCGACCTGAGCGGTTGCCGGCTCCGGGAGGCCAGCCTGGTGGAGACCGACCTGCGTAAGGCCGTGCTGCGCGGCGCCGACCTATCCGGTGCGCGGACGACCGGCACCCGGCTCGACGACGCTGACCTGCGGGGCGCGACGACGGACCCCGCGTTGTGGCAAACCGCCACGCTGGCCGGTGCGCGGGTGGACATCGCACAGGCCATGGCCTTCGCTCTGGCGCACGGGTTGCGCCTGGACGCCGCAGCGGATTAGCGCCGAAGCCGCCAGCGCGATGAACCAATACGGCGTATTCCGTTGCTAAAGCAACGGCATACCGTGCGGCAAGCCGAGTCGGACCCGGCCGGCCGCCTCGAGGAACGGCGCCGAATGGTTCGCATGCTGTAGCGCCACCATGCCATCACGAAAGATCCGCTCGAGCGGGTTACGTTTGTAGAGCGCCGACGAACTCGCCAATTCGTACATCGCGCCCAGCGTTTGGCGGCTGACCTGTGCGCTGTGGGTCATGGCGGCGCGAAGCGCGGCGCGCTGTTCGACGGTTACGTCCTGGCCCCGCTCGGACGCGATTTGCAGGGACATCGCCGCCTGCCGCAGCAGCAGCTTCGCCGCCAGAACCTCTGCCTCGGCCTTCGCGATCGCGTACTGCGCGCGTGGCGACTCGGCGAGTACGCCACCCGACATCGTCTGCTTACTCGCGGCGAGCTTGACGACCTCGTCGATAGCGCTGCGCGCGACGCCGATGCCGACCGCAGCACAGCCGGGGAAAACCAGCGCGGGGAAGTAGCCCCGGTACAGCGGACGGTCGAGTCGTGGCTGCTGGTCCAGCGTCATCGTCAGGTCTGCCGGAACGAAGGCGCGATCGGCGACGACGTCATTGCTGCCGGTGCCCCGCATACCGCTGACGTCCCACGCGTCTACGACATCGATCTGATCGCGGTGCAGGACACACACACGGATGTCGGGAGCACCGGATTCGGTGGGGACATGTTCGCCGCCCCGTGTCACGATGCCCACGACGACGAGCCATCGTGCGGCATGGATGCCGCTGACGATCTTCCAGTGACCGGATAGCTGGTAGCCGCCGGCAACCTCTTCGGCTTCACCGGGCGAACCCGAATTGGCGAACACCGGCTCGTCGCCGTCGGCCCACACCTTCTCGAAACCCGACGGTTCAAGGAACGCGGCCAAAAACCCCCAGTTCGCATTCCAGACCAGCCATCCCACCGAGGCATCGATTCGCCCAAACTCTTCGTAGACTTCTAACGCGGTTACTAACGGGGTCTCGGATCCGCCGAGCTCACGTGGCGTGAACAAGCGCAAAGCACCGGCGTCTTTAAGTTGCGTTGTCAGCGATGCTGGGATGTCGGCACAGCGATCAGACTCTTCTCTGGCCGCTTCAATCGCTGGCCGAAGCTGCTCAGCAAGTTGACGTGGCTCCACGGTTTCACGTAACGGTACTTCATTGATGGTCAACGGCTTTCCTTCCGGTTGGTGAAACTCGTCCTTTGTCGGCAGCGCCGCGGCGGTTCGCCAAAATTCCGCCCAGAAGCCGGGCAGCCAGCAGGAGCCCGCCCGATATCATCACCACGGCAAGGTAATTCGCGCGTATCGACCCGGTCGGCGACAACACGGTGTTGAGCGTTGTCGCTGACAATGCCGACCTTCATGCGCCCCCAGCGAATTGAGATTCTCTTCGATCATGCAGATACCCGCGGTAACGCGCTAGGTCGTACGGCTTACCTCGTGATAGGAACGTCCTATCACCGTCGGCATGCGCATGTACACGAACGTCGTTAGAGCGCTTCGAAATTGACCCACAACGCTGTCGCCCACCCAGCAACTTGGGCGATTAGCGCCGAAGCCGGATGCGCCACCACACGATCGCCGAATAGATCACCGACAGCGCGCCGAGCATCCCCATGTCGAGCAGCCATGCGCTGGCGGTGTGCGCCCAATGACTGTCCCTTCGCGCCGATCGGGACCAGCGCCCGGAGATTGACCGTGGACGCCGATGCCGCATAGCCCCAGCGCGACGGCATGAGCCAGGACAGCTGGTCGAGGAAGATCCGGCCGGTGACCGGAATCAGGCCACCGGCGAGTACCAGCTGCAGCATCAGCGAAACCACCAGCAGCGGCATGATCTGTTCGTTGGACCGGGCGATCGACGACAGCACCATGCCGAGAATCGCCGAGGCCACGCAGGTGGCGGCGACGGTGACGAACAGCTCCAGGCTCGCGTTCCCGAGCAGTAGCGCCGGCTGTTTGGGTGCGCCCTTGCCGACCAGCACGATGCCAGTCGCGATCGCCGCCTGGGCGACGGCGAACACGCAGAACATGGTGATCTTGGCGCTCAGGTAGGCCCCGGTGGACAGGCCGACCGCTTGCTCGCGCTGGAAGATGGGGCGCTCGCCGATCAGGTCGCGGATCGTCAACGCGGTACCCATGAAGACGGCGGCGATCGACAGCAGCGTCAGGATCTGCGCGGCTTCGTCGGGCGTCTCACTGGCCGGGTCGGCGACGCCGAATCCCGTGGTGCCGGGCACGGTCAGCGACAGCGCACCCGGAATGAACGGCAACAACGCCAGGAACGCGAAGTACGCGCGGTCGGAGACGATCAACCGAATCTGGCGGCGGGCGATCGTGGAGAACTGGTGAAGCATGCTGGTGCGCGCCGGGGCGCCCAGATCGGCCGGCGTCTCCGCCCGGACAGGTGGCGTGCGGTCCTGCCGTGCCAAGAAACGGCGATTGGCTTCGTCGGGGTCGGCGCCCACCTTGGCGAAAATGTCCGCCAGTTGCTGGTCCCCATCGCCGCACCGATCTGGCTGGGCGGACCGAGGAACGCCGTCTTGCCGCCGGGGGCGACCAGCAGCAGCTGATCGCAGACGTCGAGGTAGGACACTGAGTGCGTGACGATCAGCACCACGCGGCCGGCGTCGGCCAGCTGGCGCAGCATCATCATCACCTGACGGTCCAGCGCCGGGTCCAGTCCGGTGGTCGGTTCGTCGAGGATCAGCAGCGACGGTCCGGTCAGCAATTCCAGGGCCACCGAGGCGCGTTTGCGCTGTCCGCCGGAGAGCTTGTCGACGCGGGTGTCGGCGTGCGCAGTCAGTCCCAGCTCATCGAGGACCTGGGCGACGACCTGGTCGCGGTCGGCCTTGCTGGTGTCGGGTGGCAGCCGCAGTTCGGCCGCGTAGCCCAGCGCTTGGTTGACGGTCAGCTGGCGGTGCACGACGTCGTCCTGCGGGACCATTCCAATCCTGCTGCGCAGCGAGGCGTATGCGGTGTGGATGTTGTGGCCTTCGAAGGTGACCGAGCCGGAGGTGGGGGTGGTGTATCCGGCGATCAGCTGCGACAGTGTCGACTTGCCGGCGCCGGAACCGCCGATGATGGCCGTGAGCGTGCCGGGCCGCGCCGCCATCGAGATCTGCTGGAGCAGATCCTTGCCGTTGATGGCGAAGCCGACCTCACGCACCTCGAGTCCGCCGGTGCGGGTCGCCGCTTCCTGGCGGCGGCCCAGCATGCCGGCGGTGAACACCAGGTCGACGTTGCCGATCGTGACGACGTCGCCCTCGGCCAGCGGTGCCGACCCGACCCGGACCCCGTTGACGAATGTCCCGTTGATGCTGTTCGCGTCGCGGATCTCGATGCCGGCGGGCGTCGGCTCCAAAACGGCATGATGGCGCGACGCCAACACGTCGTGGATGACGATGTCGTTGTCGAGCTCGCGGCCGATCCAGGTGGTACCCGCGATCGGCCCCTGCAGATCCGATCCGGGTCCCACGACCTTCATCACCCGGGTCGGAAACTGCGACATGTCGGTGCCCGCGGGTTGGGCCACCTGGGTCGCATCCTGGGGCACGGCCTGGGGCGTCACGGTGGGCCGGACGATCGGCACGGCGGTGGTGCGCAGCGCGTCGGTGGGCCGATCCAGGGAGCTCTCGGACGGCGGGATCGTCGGGACCGCATGCGTCGTCGGCGGCAGCAGACCGACCGCCCCCTGATGGTGTCCGACCGCGAAGACGATCCGCGGTCCGTCGGGACCGCCCAAGTTGATCGTTTGGCCGTCCCGGATGTCGACCATCGGCACCCGGCGGCCGTCGACGAAGACGTCGCTGCGTGAATTGTTGTCGACCGCAACCCATCTGCCCTGATCGAAGCGCAGCAACAGGTGCGCGCGGGTGACCAGCGGATGCGCCACGCGTAGGTCGGCCCGCACGTCGCTTCCGACGATGACATCGCCTCCGGGCGCAAAACTGACTTCGGAACGGTTGAACCGAACCGTCAGCACCGGTTGCGCAGAGCTATTCATCAGTTCAGCGTCGTTTCAGCCGAATCTTCCACCAGGCGATCGCGCTATACGTTACGCACAGGACTCCGAGCATCGCCATATCGAACAGCCATGCGCTCTTGGTGTGATTCCAGTGCTGGTCTTTGGGGTCGGTCGGACCCGGTATCAGCCGGTGGGCGTCGATCGTCGACGCCGACGCAGCGAAGCCCCACCGGGCGGGGGTGGCCCACGACAACTGGTCGAGCACGATTCGGTCGGTCACCCAGATCATGCCGCCGGAGAACACCAGCTGGCTCATGATCGACACCACCAGCATCGGCATGATCTGGTCTTGGGATTGGGCCAGCGACGACAGCGCCATCCCGAGCAGTGCGGCACCCACGCAGGTCGCGGCCACGGTGACGAACAGCTCGAAGTTCACGTTGCCCAGGATCACGGCGTTGGAGATCGGTGTGCCCCAACCGATCACCGAGATCGCCGTGGCAATCGCCGCCTGGACGATCGCAAACGTCGAAAACACCACGATTTTGGCGCCCATGTAGGCCGCCGTCGACAGGCCGACCGCCTGCTCGCGGCGGAAGATCGGACGCTCGCCGATCAGGTCGCGGATCGTCAGCGCGGTACCCATGAACACCGCGCCGACGTTGAGCATGACCAGAATCTGGTCGGGCTGAGCGGGGTTGTTGCCCAGCGGGTCGGACATGCCGTATCCGCTCTTGCCGCGAACGGTGAGGGTCAGGACACCGATGAGAAACGGCAACAACGCGAGGAACACCGTGTAGCCGCGGTCGGAGATGACCAGCCGAATCTGGCGTCGCGCGATCGTGGAGAACTGGCGGAGCACGTCGGTGTGTACCGGTTCGCCCAGATCGGCAGCCGGACTGTGTTCGGAGGGAACGGCCGGGAGCTGGTGCTGGTTTTCGGCCAGGAAGCGGCGGTTGGCCTCGTCGGGGTCGGCGCCCACCTTGGCGAAAATGTCCGCCCAGTTGCTGGTCCCCATCGCCGCACCGATCTGGCTGGGCGGACCGAGGAACGCCGTCTTGCCGCCGGGGGCGACCAGCAGCAGCTGATCGCAGACGTCGAGGTAGGACACTGAGTGCGTGACGATCAGCACCACGCGGCCGGCGTCGGCCAGCTGGCGCAGCATCATCATCACCTGACGGTCCAGCGCCGGGTCCAGTCCGGTGGTCGGTTCGTCGAGGATCAGCAGCGACGGTCCGGTCAGCAATTCCAGGGCCACCGAGGCGCGTTTGCGCTGTCCGCCGGAGAGCTTGTCGACGCGGGTGTCGGCGTGTTTGGTCAGCTCGAGTTCCTCGAGCACCTGGGACACCACCTGCTCGCGGTCGGCTTGGCTGGTGTCGGGCGGCAGCCGCAGCTCGGCCGCGTAGCCCAGCGCCTGGTTGACGGTCAGCTGGCGGTGCACGACGTCGTCCTGCGGGACCATCCCGATCCTGCTGCGCAGCGACGCGTACTCGGTGTGGATGTTGTGGCCTTCGAAGGTCACCGAGCCGGAGGTGGGGCTGGTGTATCCGGCGATCAGCCTCGACAGCGTGGTCTTGCCGGCGCCGGACCCACCGATGATGGCGGTCAGCGTGCCGGGACGGGCGGTCAGCGAGATGTGGTCGAGCAGCTGCTTCCTACCCTGTTCGACGGTGTAGCAGACCGAATTGACCTCCAGGCCACCGGTGCGCGTGGCCGCTTCGGTGCGCCGGACCAGGGTGTCGCGGGTGAAGACCAGGTCGACGTTGCCGATCGTGACCACGTCGCCCTCGGTCAGCACCGCGGAGCCGACGCGGACGCCGTTGACGAAGGTCCCGTTGATGCTGTGCGCGTCCCGGATCTCGGTGCCGAGCGGCGTCTGGGTCAAGAACGCGTGATGGCGCGATGCCAGGACGTCCTGGATGACGATGTCGTTGTCGGTGGCGCGGCCGATCGTGAGCGCGCCCGACGGTTTCTGCAACGCCCCGGACCGTGACGGCAACAATGCCTGGAACATCTTCGTCGCGAGGTTCGACACCTCTGGCGGTTTGACTTCGGGGACCGGCGACATCTGCGTCTGCGGTGCGGCAGGCAAGGGCGCCACACCGGGGTTGTGCGGCGGCGGATAGTTGGGCGGTGCTGCGCCGGGATAAGCCGGCGGGCGCGCCACCGAAGTCGGATACACCGGTTGCCCCGGTGGTCCCGGCCGCTGAGCGGGCGCGCCGGGATGCGGTCGCGGCGGGGGCGGCGCGCTCCAGGCGATCGGGCGCGCAGGCGACGGTCCGGGCGGAGCCGCGAGCGGATGCCCCGGCTGCCCCGACGGCTGTGACGCCGGCCAGGCCGTTCCGGCGGGCGGACCAGCCATCGGGATATTCATCGACTCGGTCCGCGGCGGGCGCCCGGCCATTCCTTGGTGGTGTCCGACGGCGAAGGTCAGCAACGGCCCGTCCGGGTTTCCGATGTTGATGCTCTGACCGTCATGGATATCGATTACCGGCACTTTCCGGCCGTTGGCGAAAGACCCGTTGAGGGAGCTGTTGTCGATCGCCAGCCACCGGCCCTGGTCGAAGCGCAGCAACAGATGAGCACGCGAAATCAGGGGGTGCGTGATGCGCAAGTCGGCCCGCAGATCGCGCCCCACCACCACGTCGTGACCTGCTGCGAAGGTGCGTTCCGACCCGTCGTACCGAACGGTTAACGTCGGCGCGGCTGGTGCATTCATCGCCACAACTCTAGCCCGAGGACCTCTTTGGCCATTTGCACCAGTCGCGGCACGTCGGGCTCTTTATGCGACTGAGTCGGGCGCTCCCGTGACGACGCAGCGGGTACGGGTGTAGATCGTCGGCATGCACCGATTGCAGTGCGTGCACGCCGAATGGACGCTGTGGTGGGCGCCGTCGGCCGCGAGCCGATTGATCAAATCCGGTTCGGCCAGCAGTGCCCGGGCCATCGCGACGAACTCGAATCCCTCCGCCATCGCGAGGTCCATCGTCTCCCGGTTCGTGATGCCGCCGAGCAGGATGAGCGGCATCGACAGCTCGTCGCGAAACAGCTTGGCGTCGCGCAGCAGATACGCCTCGCGGTAAGGATATTCGCGCAGGAACTTCTTGCCCGTCATGCGCATGCCCCAGCTCAATGGTGGCTTGAAGGCTCCGGCGAACTCTTTGAGCGGCGCGTCGCCCCGGAACAGATACATCGGATTGACCAGGGAACTGCCCGCGGTGAGTTCGATCGCATCCAGCGCGCCGTCGTCCTGCAGCCACTTCGCGGTGATCAGCGACTCTTCGGTGCTGATACCGCCGCGGACTCCGTCGGCCATGTTGAGCTTGGCGGTGACGGCGATCGGCGTGCCCTCTTTGTCCACCGCGCGGCGAACCGCCATCACCATTCCGCGGGCGAGTTTGGCCCGGTTTTCCAGCGATCCACCGAACTCGTCGTCGCGACGGTTGATCAGGGGAGACAGGAACGCACTCGCCAAATAGTTGTGGCCCAAATGAATTTCGACGGCGTCGAAGCCGGCTTCCATGGCGAGCCGGGCCGCGTTGGCGTGTGCGGCGATAACGTCTTCGATGTTGTCGCGGGTTGCCTTCTTGGCGAACCGCATTCCGATCGGGTTGAAGAACCGCACCGGCGCCAGGGCGGTGGCTTTGTTGGACTTGGCATTGGCCACCGGACCCGCGTGGCCGATCTGCGCGCTCACCGCCGCTCCTTCGGCGTGGATCGCGTCGGTCAGCCGGCGCAGCCCGGGCACCGCTTCGGGGCGCATCCAGAGTCCATTGCCCTCGGTGCGTCCGCCGGGGGAAACGGCGCAATAGGCGACGGTCGTCATGCCGACCCCGCCGGCGGCCGGTAGCCGGTGGTATTCGATCAGGTCGTCGCTCACCAGCCCGCCGGGCGTCCGCGCTTCGAACGTCGCCGACTTGATGGTCCGGTTGCGCAGCGCTATCGGTCCGAGTTTGGCCGGACTGAACACATCGGGGGGACTGGGCTGTTCAGAGGGCATCTCAGGAGCCTATCGGCGATCGCAAGCGCGGCGAAGCCGGGCGCCGCGGGTCACCGATCATCGGCGCCGCCTCTGACATGGAAGACTGTGACGCGTGGGCGCAATCACACTGGACGGCAAGGCCACCCGCGACGAAATCTTCGTCGACCTCAAGGAACGGGTGGCCGCGCTGACCGCGGCGGGTCGTACTCCCGGCCTGGGCACGATTCTGGTCGGCGACGATCCTGGCTCCCAGGCCTACGTGCGCGGCAAGCATTCTGACTGCGCGAAGGTGGGCATCACCTCGATACGCCGCGATCTGCCCGCCGACATCTCTACGGCCAAGTTGAACGAGACCATCGACGAGCTGAACGCCAACCCCGACTGCACCGGTTACATCGTGCAGTTGCCGCTGCCCAAACAGCTCGACGAGAACGCGGCGCTGGAGCGCGTCGATCCCGCCAAGGACGCCGACGGGCTGCACCCGACCAACCTGGGCCGGCTGGTGCTCAACAACCCGGCCCCGCTGCCGTGCACCCCGCGAGGCATCGTGCACCTGCTGCGTCGCTACGACGTCGAGATCGCCGGTGCGCACGTGGTCGTCATAGGCCGCGGTGTCACGGTCGGTCGGCCGTTGGGTCTGCTGCTGACGCGCCGCTCGGAGAACGCGACGGTGACGTTGTGCCACACCGGAACTCGCGACCTGCCGGCGCTGACCAGGCAGGCCGACATCATCGTCGCCGGCGTCGGCGTTCCGCACCTGCTGACCGCCGACATGGTGCGCCCCGGCGCCGCAGTGCTCGACGTCGGCGTCAGTCGGGTGGACGACAAGCTCACCGGTGATGTTCATCCCGACGTTTGGGAGGTCGCGGGCCACGTGTCACCGAACCCCGGCGGCATCGGTCCGCTGACCCGTGCGTTCCTGCTGACGAATGTCGTCGAGTTGGCCGAGCGGCAATGAGTTTGGCGAAGACCGCAGCGAAAGCCCAGTGGCCGATCCTGCTGGTCGGGCTGATCTTCGCTACGGCTTTCGCGTTGGTGGGCGCCAACTTCTGGCGTCGCGGCTCCCTGCTGATCGGTATCGCTGTGGGCGTCGCCGCGGTCTTGCGGGTGGTGCTATCCGATGATCGCGCCGGCCTCTTGGTGGTGCGCAGCAAGGGCATTGACTTCGTGACGACCGCGACGGTCGGGGCGGCGATGGTCTATATCGCGTGGACCATCGATCCGCTTGGTACGGGCTAGATCCCCGGGCCGGTAATTTGCGGCAGCCCAGTTGCATTGCCGCCAGGCAGGTTTGGCATCCCTGCGCCCGGCATTCCTGGCATCCCCGCCCCTGGCATCCCCGCCCCTGGCATCCCCGGCATACCGCCGGGCGTTCCGGGCATACCGCCGGGTATTCCGGGCATGCCGGGCATACCGCCGGGCATGTTGGGCATGTTGCCGCTGGCCAAGTTCGCCATCGCCTCCGGGCAGTACGTCTGAATTGCGATCGTGGTGAACACCTGCGCCATCCTCGGTGACATGCCCTGGTGTCTGATGCTCGACACGGCCCCGGCGAAGCTGCCGCCGGGCTGGGCCAGCAACGGGCAGACGGATTCACCCACGGCCATCGCGTTTCCCGGTTGGCCGAAGTCGACGCCGGCGTGGTTCAGCGAGTCGATGAATTCGTCGTCTTGGTGCGCATCCGCCTCGGCCGGAGGTGCCCCAAAGGCGGCCGCTATGGTCAGCAGGCCGGCCACCGCGGTCAGCAAGCGGATGGCCAGGGGTTGATGACGAAACGTCCAGACCCAACCGTTCGCAGCTGCAACTGCTTTCATGGACAGCTTCCCCATCTGTCGCGGAGTGCTCTTAGGGCACTCAAATCACTCTAGGAAGACTGATCGATGGCTGTCACGTTTAGAACACGGGACGATCAAGGTTTGCACACTATGCGTTTCATGAGCGCGACGCTTCTGAGACATCGGTTATTACGCGGAATTCGTTACAAAATAGGAGGGATCGGGTGCTGGGCAATCGAAGCCACACTGTGATCTGACACGTGCTGCGCCACCGGAAATTTCAGTGAGAAATGGTTAAGAATCCGGCTCATGACGACGAATCGCAGCCGTCCGTCCGACCATGGGATCTCGCGCCAAACGTTTCTTCGAGGCGCCGTTTCAATGTTGGCGACGGGAGCGGTGTTCGGGACCACGCGGGCTGCCGCGGATCCCGGCGCTGCCACCGCCGGCTGGAATGGCTTGGCCTCCACCATTGGTGGCAGTGTCCTGCTGCCAGCCAGTGGCGCCCAATTCTCTTCGAGCAAGCAGGTATTCAACTCGTTCTACAACAACTCCAAACCTGCGGCCGTCGTGACCGTTTCGTCGCAAGCCGACGTGCAAAAGGCGATGGCATTTGCCACGGCCAACAAGCTTAAGATCGCACCGCGCGGCGGTGGGCATTCCTACGTCGGCGCGTCGAGTGCCAACGGCACGATGGTGCTCGACCTGCGCGGACTTCCGGGCGGGGTGAACCTTGACGGTGGCAATGTCACCGCCACGTCGGCGACGAATCTTTGGGCGGTGCACCAGGCCTGCGCTAGCGGCGGTCGCGGCGTCCCGACGGGCAGTTGCCCGACGGTCGGTGTTGCGGGGCTGACGCTCGGCGGCGGGTTAGGGGCCGATTCCCGGCACGCCGGCCTGGCGTGCGATGCGCTTCAGTCGGCCACGGTGGTGCTTTCCAGCGGCGACGTGGTGACCGCGTCCGCCAGCGATCATCCGGATCTGTTCTGGGCACTTCGCGGCGGCGGAGGCGGCAATTTCGGGGTGACGACGTCGATGACCTTCGCGACTTTCCCGACGGGCGACACCGACATCATTCGACTCGAATTCGCCCCGTCGTCGGCCATCCAGGTGCTCGTCGGCTGGCAGAACTGGCTGAACGGCGCCGACCGAAATGCCTGGGCCATGGTCGATCTCGCGGTCGGTGGTGCCCAGCCCGACTGCCATATCCTGGCGACCTGTCCTGCCGGTGGTGCCGCCGGGGTGACCGACGCGATCAACGCCGCGGTCGGCTTGCAGCCCAGCTCGGTGACCAACAAGACGATGAACCGAATGGACCTGGTGACCTATCTGGCCGGTGGCAGCTCGACATCGCCGCCGCGGGGCTTCGTGGCCGGATCCGACGTGATCCCTACGGTGAACTCTGCTGCGGCCCATGCTATTGCCACCGCGATCGGACAATGGCCCGCCTCCAGTGGGCAGGCTTCGCTGCTGGTGGATCCACTGGGTGGCGCGATCGCCGATGTGGCTGCGGGAGATTCGGCCTTCCCATGGCGCAAGCAGTCGGCGGTGCTGCAGTGGTACGTCGAGCCCGCCGCCAGCCAGATCTCCGCCGCCACGCAATGGCTGAGTTCCGCTCATCAAGCAGTACAACAGTTTTCGGTGGGCGGGTACGTCAATTACCTGGAACCCAACACCGCAGCGTCGCGCTATTTCGGCTCGAATCTGTCGCAACTGGCGAGCGTGCGGCAGAAGTATGACCCCAACCAGATTATGTTCTCCGGCTTGAAATTCTGAGGCCCGCCACGGTCTTGAAACCTGTTGTGTCACCGCGCGGCGGCGTTTTGCCCGCCTCTGAGCGACAATCGCCGTCAGTGCACACTGGTCAAATCTCTTGCGTCACTGTGGTTTCTGCAGTCACAGGCTGACGTCTTTTGTCGGTGGGTGGGTTTAGTTTCGCAGTATGAGTTCAGGTGTCATCGCAGACCAGGAAGCCGCCACCGCGAAGTTCGACGCGTTGGACACCGCACTCGAAGACGTCATCGGCCTGGAGAGCGGGATGCTGTGCACCCGGCAGCACCTGGCGCAGCTGCAACGCTACGAGCAGGTGCGGCGGCGGCTGTCGGCTGGTGAACATCGGCTGATCAACCAACTCCAGCAGGAGGCCACCCCGGAGGAGTTGGGCGGCAAACTCTCCCACGCGATCGCCGACTGGACGCTGATCAGCCGCGCCGAAGCCGCCCGGCGGGTCCGCGAGGCTGCCGATCTGGGCGAGCGCCACGGCCTGACCGGCCAACCCGTGGCGCCGGTCCTGGCGGCCACCGCCGCCGCGCAGCGAGCCGGGCGGCTGGGCCGCGAGCATGTCGCGGTCATCCGCGGCTTCTACCACCAGCTACCCGGGTGGATCGATGCCCAGACCCGCGCCCAAGCCGAAGCCGACCTGGCCCGCCTGGCTTCCCAATACCGCCCCGACCAACTCGCCGCCCTGGCCGACAAACTCGCCGACTGCCTCAACCCCGACGGCAGCTACACCGACGCGGACCGGGCCCACTGCCGCGGCCTGACCCTGGGCAAGCAGCAAGTCGATGGCATGTCGGCGCTCAGCGGCTGGCTGACACCGGAGGCCCGGGCCACGCTGGAGGCGGTGCTGGCCAAACTCGCCGCCCCCGGCATGTGCAACCCCCACGACGACACCTCCTGCGTCGACGGCGCACCCAGCCAACACGCCATCGACCACGATGTTCGCTCGCCGGCCCAACGCCAACACGACGGGCTGAACGCCGCCCTGCGCGCCCTACTGGCCTCCGGAAAACTCGGTCAACACAATGGGCTGCCGGCCTCGATCATCGTGTCCACCACCCTGGCCGACCTCCACGCAGCCGCCGGACACGCAACCACCGGCGCCGGCACCCGCCTCCCCATGTCCGATGTCATCCGCCTGGCCCGCCACGCCCACCACTACCTCGCCATCTTCGACAACGCCAAACCCGTCGCGCTGTATCACACCAAACGACTCGCCTCACCCGGCCAACGAATCATGCTCTACGCCAAAGACATCGGCTGCAGCGCACCCGGATGCGACGTCGGCGGCTACTACTGCGAAGTCCACCACATCACCGACTACGCACAATGCCACACCACCAACATCGACAACCTCACCCTGGCCTGCGGCACCCACCACCGACTCCTGCAACCCCGCGGCTGGACCACCCAACAACACACCAACGGCACCACCCAATGGATCCCACCACCACACCTCGACCACGACCAACCCCGCACCAACAATTTCCACCACCCCGACAAGCTCCTCCACGACCAGCAAGACGACGACGAGGTGGCCTAGCGCCCGCGAGGCGCTATCCGGCCAGCGCCGCCCGGATGCACACGGTAACGTAGGGCATCGCCAAGCCGGTCGAATTCGCCAGCGCCGGATGGGTCGCCAGTAACTCGCGCACCTGGTCGAGGGTTTGGGTGCGGACCTCGGCCGGCGACGTGATGCAGTAGCTGCGCGAGGCCACCAAGTCGATCAACGCTTGCGGCGTAAGGTAATTCGTCCATTCGACTTGATGGCGCTGGCGCTCGGCAAACGGTGCCGGGAGCGTCACGTCGAAGCGACGGCCGTCGCCATCGCTGCCGATGATCTGACCGAGCTCGCGCACCCAGCCGAGCCGCTCGTCGCGGGTGTTCCACACCAGGCCCAGCCGCCCGCCGGGTCGCAACACGCGGACTATCTCGGGAATCGCCCGGTCCGGATCCACCCAGTGCCAGGCTTGGGCGACCAGCACGGCGTCAACACTGTTGTCCTCCAGCGGAATATCTTCGGCGGTGCCCAGCAGCGCACGAGTTTCCGGGAGCGAGGCGCTCAGCACTTCGAGCATGTCCGGAATCGGGTCCACGGCCACGACGTCAAGGCCGCGTTCTACCAGCCGGGTGGTCAGCTTACCGGTACCCGCACCCAGGTCGAGCACTTTGCGGGCACCTCGGGGTAGCAGCCAGTCGATCGCCTCGGGTGGATACGACGGGCGTCCACGCTCATAGGCTGCGGCCGCGGAACCGAACGACAGGGAGCGGTCGTCCCGAGACCGGGTCACCGCCGGCACGCGCCTTCGCTCGCGGCCAAACCCAGTGTCTTGCGGATCAATTCACCCACCGCCTCAGTTTCCACCAGAAAGCCGTCATGCCCGCAGATGGAATCGACAACCTGCAGCCCAGTGCAGCCCGGCAGCAGCTCGGCCAGTTCCTGCTGCAACCGCAGCGGATAGAGCCGGTCGGAGGTGATCCCACCGACCACCGCCGGTACCGGGCACCTGCGCAACGCCTTATCGACCCCGCCGCGGCCACGGCCGACGTCGTGGCTGTTCAGCGTCTCGGTCAGGATCACGTAACTGCCGGCGTCGAAACGCGTCAGGATCTTGTCGCCCTGATGCTCCAGGTAGCTCTGCACCGCGTAGCGCCCGCCGTCCGACGGTTGCTCGTCGCGTTGGCCGTCGTTGCCGAACCTGGTGTCGAGCTCGACCTCGCCACGGTAGGTCAGGTGTGCGAAGCGGCGGGCGATCGCCAGCCCGGCATCCGGGGTGCGCCCGGTGTCGTGGTAGTCGCCACCCTGCCAATTCGGGTCGGCCTTGATCGCCGAGATCTGGGTGGTCTGGGTGCCGATCTGGTCGCCGGTGGCACGGGCACCGACGGCCAGCAGCAATCCGGCCCGAACCCGGTCGGGGTGGCCGACCATCCATTCCAAAGCCCTTGCGCCGCCCATGGATCCGCCGACAACAGCGGCAACCTGGCTGATACCCAGCCCATGCAGTGCGGCGATGTCCGCCTCCACCTGGTCGCGCACGGTGATCAGCGGAAAGCGGGAACCCCATGGCTTTCCGTCTCGGGCAAGCGAACTCGGCCCGGTGGAGCCGCGGCAACCGCCCAGCACGTTGGTGGCTACCGCACACCACCGGTCGGTGTCGATCGGTGCGCCCGGCCCCGCGATTCCATCCCACCAGCCGGGCGTGGGATGCCCGGGTCCGGCCGGGCCGGTGATGTGGGAATCGCCGGTGAGAGCGTGCAATACCACCACCACGTTGTCGCGCGTCGGTGACAGCTCGCCCCAGCGCTGCACGGCGATACAGACGTTGTCGATGACCGCGCCGCTTTCCGTGGTCAGCGAGCCGATGTCGACCAGGCCGACCTCGCCTTCGGCGGGCAACGTTTGCGTGGGGACGTCAAAAATCGTCATGTCAAAGTCCTCAGAAGGCGGCCACGGCCTGCGGGTCGCCACTGGCATCAGCGGACGCACCGAATTTCCGTGCTGCGGCGAAGCCGAGCTCGAGGTCGGCCAAGATGTCGTCGATGCCCTCGATCCCGACGGCCAGCCGCACCAGCCCGGGGGTGACGCCGGTGGTCAGTTGCTCGGCGGGGCTCAGCTGCGCGTGGGTGGTCGATGCCGGGTGAATCACCAGCGAGCGCACGTCGCCGATGTTGGCGACGTGGCTGTGCAGTTGCAGGGCGTTCACGAACGCCTTCCCGGCCTCGATGCCACCGGCCAGCTCGAACGCCAGTACGGCGCCGGTTCCCTTGGGCGCCAACTTCTTTGCCCGCTCGTGCCACGGTGAGCTGGGCAGCCCCGCGTAGTTGACGGACAGCACGCCGTCGTGACCTTCGAGGAATTCGGCGACCCGTTGCGCGTTGGCGACGTGGCGCTCGATCCGCAGGCTCAGCGTCTCCAGGCCTTGGGACACCAGGAACGCGTTGAACGGTGCGGCCGCAGACCCGTAGTCGCGCAGCAGTTGCACCCGCGCCTTGAGAGCGAATGCCGGCGGTCCCAGCTCCGCGAAAACCACGCCGTGGTAGCTGGGGTCGGGCGTGGTGAATCCGGGGAAGCGGCCCTGCGTCCAGTCGAAGGTGCCGCCGTCGACGATGACTCCGGCGATCGCCGAGCCGTGCCCACCCAGGTACTTGGTGGCGGAGTGCACCACGATGTCGGCGCCCTGCGTGAACGGCTGGATCAGGTATGGAGTGGCAATCGTGTTGTCGACGATCAGCGGTACACCGTTGGCGTGGGCAACCCCGGCGACCCCGGGAGTGTCCAGGATGTCGATCTGCGGGTTGGAGATCGTCTCGGCGAAGAAGGCCTTGGTATTGGGCCGTACCGCCGCCTGCCACGAGTCTAGATCGTCGGGATCCTCGACGAAGCTGACCTCGATGCCGAGCTTGGCCAGCGAATAGTGGAAAAGGTTATACGTGCCGCCGTAGAGGCGCGGGCTGGAGACAATGTGATCGCCGGCACCCGCGAGGTTCAATATGGCGAATGTCTCAGCGGCTTGCCCGGAGCTCAAGAACAGCGCGGCGACGCCGCCCTCGAGTGCGGCGATGCGCTGTTCGACGACATCGGTGGTCGGGTTGCCGATCCGGGTGTAGATGTTGCCCGGGACTTCGAGCCCGAACAGGGCCGCCGCGTGGGTGGTGTCGTCAAAGACGTACGACGTGGTCTGGTAGATCGGCAGGACGCGCGCGTTGGTGGCCGGGTCGGGCTGTTGGCCGGCGTGAACCTGCTTGGTTTCGAAGGACCAATGTGCAGCCGGATCCGTCTCGTTCTCGGTGTTGTCGGAGGTCACCTTACGTTTCCCTGTCTACTCAGGGGCCCGTCATGGCGGACCCGCGCTTGCCGGATAGCCGGTCGTATGGCTACTCAACCTGGTCATCACCCGGGGCACCCCACCGCGGTTGGAGGGTTGCCGGCCAGCAAGCCGGGGCTTGATGCTGGCGCTCATGACCAATACAAAGATTATCTTACTGTGTCGAGTCCGTGCCGACGAGCGCAGTGCACATACAGGTCGACACCTGCTTAAACGCCCTTGATAACGTGGCAGTCAGAACGCTGAGCCCCCAGAGGATCTGACCGATATTGGAAAAATTGACGCCGGGAGAGGGACCGTGAGCGCCGAAAAGCCGACCGTCATCTACACGTTGACCGACGAAGCGCCGTTGCTGGCGACGTACGCATTCCTGCCGATCGTGCGCGCCTTTGCCGAACCGGCCGACATCGAGATCAAGACCAGTGACATCTCCGTGGCCGCTCGGATTCTCGCCGAGTTCCCTGAGGACCTGACCGACGAGCAGCGGGTGCCGGACAACTTGGGAGAACTGGGCAAGCTGACGAAGCTGGCCGACACCAACATCATCAAGCTGCCGAACATCAGCGCCTCGGTGCCCCAGCTGATCGCCGCCGTCAAGGAGCTGCAGGGTAAGGGATTCAAGATTCCGGACTATCCGCAAAGTCCGAAAACCGACAAGGACAAGGAAATCCGCGACCGCTACGCCAAGTGTCTTGGCAGCGCCGTGAATCCCGTTCTACGGCAAGGAAACTCGGACCGCCGCGCACCCAACGCGGTCAAGGAGTACGCGCGCAAACACCCGCACAGCATGGCGGACTGGTCGCAGGCGTCACGCACCCATGTCGCGACCATGAAGCGCGGCGACTTCTACCACGGCGAAAAGTCGCTGACGCTGGACCGCGCGCGCAACGTGAAGATGGAGTTGGAGACCAAAAGCGGCAAGACGATCGTGCTCAAGCCCATGGTGTCGCTGCGGGTAGGCGACATCATCGACAGCATGTTCATGAGCCTTAAGGCCCTCTGCGAGTTCTACGAGGCGGAGATGGATGACGCCTACAAGACCGGCGTGATGTTCTCACTGCACGTCAAGGCGACGATGATGAAGGTCTCCCACCCCATCGTCTTCGGTCACGCCGTCAAGATCTTCTACAAGGATGCCTTCGCCAAGCATCAGGAGCTGTTTGACGAACTCGGCGTCGACGTCAACAACGGATTGGTTGACCTCTACAACAAGATCGAGTCGCTGCCCGCCACACAGCACGACGAGATCATCCGCGACCTGCACGCCTGCCACGAACACCGCCCCGAGCTGGCCATGGTCGATTCGGCCAAGGGCATCACCAACTTTCATTCGCCCAGCGACGTGATCGTGGATGCGTCGATGCCGGCAATGATCCGTGCCGGCGGCAAGATGTGGGGCGCCGACGGGCGGCAGAAGGACACCAAAGCCGTCAACCCCGAATCAACGTTTTCCCGCATCTACCAAGAGATCATCAACTTCTGTAAAACCCACGGGCAGTTCGACCCGACCACGATGGGCACGGTTCCCAATGTCGGCTTGATGGCACAGCAGGCCGAAGAATACGGCTCGCACGACAAGACGTTCGAGATCCCCGAAGACGGCGTCGCCAACATCGTCGACCTCGACACCGGGGATGTCTTGCTGACGCAAAACGTGGAAGCAGGCGACATCTGGCGCATGCCCATCGTCCGCGATGAACCGATCCGCGACTGGGTCAAGCTGGCCGTCGCCCGGGCACGCAACTCGGGCATGCCGGTGGTGTTCTGGCTGGACGTATGGCGTCCGCACGAAAGCGAGTTGCGCAAGAAGGTGACCACCTACCTTGCCGACCACGACACCGAGGGCCTCGACATTCAAATCATGTCGCAGGAACGAGCTATGCGGCACACCATCGAGCGCGCAATGCGCGGGCAGGACACCATCGCGGCGACCGGAAACATCCTGCGCGACTACCTGACCGACCTGTTCCCGATCCTGGAGCTGGGGACCAGCGCCAAGATGCTGTCCATCGTGCCGCTGATGGCCGGCGGCGGAATGTATGAAACCGGAGCCGGTGGTTCAGCGCCCAAGCACGTCCACCAACTTGTCGAGGAAAATCATCTGCGCTGGGATTCCCTCGGTGAGTTCCTCGCTCTGGGAGCGTGTTTCGAGGAGCTCGGCATCAAGACCGATAACGAGCGCGCCAAGATTCTGGGCAAGACGCTGGACTCCGCGATCGGCACGCTGTTGGACAACAACAAGAGTCCGTCGCGCAAGACCGGAGAACTCGACAACCGCGGCAGCCAGTTCTACCTTGCGCTGTACTGGGCCCAGGAACTTGCCGCGCAAAACGACGACGAAGGGTTGCGCAAGCACTTCGCCGCGCTGGCGGAATCCTTGGGCGAGAACGAGGACGTCATCGTGGCCGAACTTGCCGAGGCGCAGGGCGAGACGGTCGACATCGGCGGCTACTATCAGCCGGACACCGAGAAGACGACGGCAGTGATGCGGCCGAGTAAGACGTTGAATGAAGCGTTAGCGGCGTCGCAAGGCTGAACGCCGTATCGGACGCGGCAAGGAGAGACCGGACTCGCATGTCCAACGAATTCAAGATCAAAGTCGAAGGTCCGGTAGTGGAGCTCGACGGCGACGAGATGACCCGCGTCATCTGGAAGCTGATCAAGGACATGCTGATCCTTCCGCACCTCGACATCAACCTGGACTACTACGACCTGGGCATCGAGCATCGCGACCGCACCGACGACCAGGTGACGCTCGACGCGGCCTATGCCATCAAGAAGCACGGCGTGGGCATCAAGTGCGCGACGATCACCCCCGACGAGGCTCGTGTCCATGAGTTCAACCTGAAGAAGATGTGGCTCTCGCCGAACGGGACGATCCGAAACATCCTGGGCGGCACCATTTTCCGAGAGCCGATTGTGATCTCGAACGTCCCGCGCCTGGTGCCGGGCTGGACGAAACCGATCGTGATCGGCCGTCACGCTTTTGGTGACCAGTACCGGGCGACCAACTTCAAGGTCGACCGGCCCGGCACTGTCGCAATAACTTTCACTCCCTCAGACGGCAGCGAGCCGATCGTGCACGAGATGGTGTCCATCCCCGAACACGGCGGCGTCGTGATGGGGATGTACAACTTCAAGGATTCCATCCGCGACTTCGCGCGCGCCTCGTTCGCCTACGGCCTGAACGCCAAATGGCCGGTGTACCTGTCCACCAAGAACACCATCCTCAAGGCCTACGACGGCATGTTCAAAGACGAATTCCAAGCCATCTTCGACGAGGAATTCAAGGAGCAGTTCGAAGCCGAAGGTCTCACCTATGAGCACCGGCTGATCGACGACATGGTTGCCGCCTGCCTGAAGTGGGAGGGCGGCTACGTGTGGGCCTGCAAGAACTACGACGGCGACGTCCAGTCGGACACCGTCGCCCAGGGTTACGGCTCACTGGGCCTGATGACCTCGGTGCTGATGACGGCCGACGGCCGGACGGTCGAGGCCGAGGCCGCCCACGGCACCGTCACCCGGCACTACCGGCAGTACCAGGCCGGCAAGCCCACCTCGACGAACCCGATCGCCTCGATCTTCGCCTGGACGCGAGGGTTGGCGCATCGCGGCAAGCTGGACAAGACGCCTGAGGTGATCGAGTTCGCCCAGAAGCTGGAAGAGGTCGTCATCGGCACCGTCGAGAGCGGGAAGATGACCAAGGACCTCGCCATCCTCATCGGTCCTGATCAGGAGTGGCAGCAGAGCGAGGAGTTCCTGAATTCAATCGCCGACAACCTGAACAAGGCGCTCAACTAACTAGCCGGCGGGTTGACGGCCTGCCGCGACGGCTGGGTGCACCGATCGAGGAACTCCACGATCACCTCGGTGACCCGTCCGGGCGCTTCGAACATCGGAACGTGACCGACGCCGTCGAGCGTGGTCACCGTGGCTCCCTCCGGCAGGAACTCGGTGAAGTGCCGGCTGAACCGGCGCGGCGGGACCACGCGATCCTTCTCGCAGAGCACCACATGCGCCGGGACCGCGGTGTGCGCCAACTCCCGCAATCCCGGCAGCAACAGCGATTTGATCAACATCTGGAAGTAGGCCGGGCAGTGGGCGGCGTCATCGACGATGGCGCTCAATTGGCGCTCGCTGACACCGTCCGGCGATCCGCTCAGCGGCAGGGTGGCCAGCCGGCGGCTGAAGGGCAGGCGCAGCGTGCGCTGTCCGAGCAACCGGGTCAACAGCAAAATCGGCATGCCGGCGACGAACTTGCCGATCACCTCGAATTTGACCGGGCTCCATCGCGTCCAGCCGCCGGCCGCGGCGACGCCGGTGACGCTGCGCGCGCGGCCGCGCCGCTCGAGCTCGTAGGCGACCCAGCCGCCCAGCGAGTTGCCCACGATGTGAGCAGTATCCCAGCCCAGTTCGTCGAGCTGGCGTTCCACATGGTCGGCCAGCACCGACGAGCTGAGCAGCCAGGTGTGCGCCGGCGGTCCACCGTTGTGGCCGGCCATCGTCGGGGCGAATACCTCGTAGCGGCCGGTATCGGCCAGCTGCTGGGCCACCGCCTCCCAGACTGCCTGGGATAACAGGAACGGGTGCAGCAGCAGGACCGGCTCTCCAGAGCCGAGGTGGATCGGCGCACGACGTCGCATAGTGCCGACACTAAAGGTGGTACCGCCGGTACCGCAAGCAACGGCGCGGCCGCGAAACCACGCGTGAAAAGATCGAGACATCATGAGCACCGCAACCCGACCCAGCCGGATTTTCTCCGGCGTGCAGCCCACGTCTGATTCGCTTCACCTCGGCAACGCGCTGGGCGCGATCACCCAATGGGTCGCGCTACAGGACGACCACGACGCGTTCTTCTGCGTCGTTGACCTGCACGCGATCACCGTCCCGCAGGACCCCGAGGCGCTGCGGCGCCGGACCTTGGTCACCGCCGCCCAGTACCTGGCGCTGGGGATCGACCCCGCCCGCAGCACGGTCTTCGTGCAAAGCCAGGTTCCCGCCCACACTCAGTTGGCGTGGGTGCTGGGCTGCTTCACCGGCTTCGGGCAGGCGTCGCGGATGACGCAGTTCAAAGACAAGTCGCTGCGCCAGGGCGCCGACTCCACCACCGTCGGCCTGTTCACCTACCCGGTGTTGCAGGCCGCCGACGTGCTGGCCTACGACACCGATCTGGTCCCCGTGGGTGAGGACCAGCGGCAGCACCTCGAACTGGCGCGCGACATCGCGGAGCGTTTTAACAGCCGCTTCCCCGACACGTTCGTCGTCCCCGACATGCTGATTCCGAAGGCCACCGCGAAGATTTACGACCTGGGCGACCCGACGTCGAAGATGAGCAAATCGGCGGCAACCGACGCCGGATTGATCAACCTGCTCGATGACCCGGCATTGTCCGCCAAGAAGATTCGCTCGGCCGTGACCGACAGCGAGCGCGAGATCCGCTTTGACACCGAGGC
Source organism: uncultured Actinomycetota bacterium (assembly GCA_963712615.1). Taxonomy (GTDB): domain Bacteria; phylum Actinomycetota; class Actinomycetes; order Mycobacteriales; family Mycobacteriaceae; genus Mycobacterium. Next base: position 2,435,825 of record CAVQIO010000002.1, on the reverse strand, counting down.
CAAGCCGGGAGTGTCGAACCTGCTGACCATCCAATCGGCGGTCACCGGGGTCGGCATCGACAAGCTCGTCGACGGCTACGCCGGGCGCGGCTACGGCGATCTGAAGAAGGAGACCGCCGAAGCCGTCGTCGAGTTCGTCGCCCCGATCAAGGCTCGCGTCGACGAATTGACTGCGGATCTGGCCGAATTGGAGGCGGTGCTGGAGGCGGGGGCCGAGCGCGCCGAGGAAGTCGCCGGGAAAACGGTGCGGCGGGTTTACGATCGGCTGGGGTTCCTTCCGCACCGGAGGTAAAGGCGTTCATGACCGAGCCGGCCAAGCCAGGGATCTTTGACCGGCTGCGGGCCCGGTTCGGATGGCTCGACCACGTCATACGCGCGTACCAGCACTTCGACGAGCGCAGCGGCGGCTTTTTCGCGGCCGGCCTGACCTACTACACGATCTTTGCGCTATTTCCTTTGCTGATGGTCAGTTTCGCGGCGGTCGGATTCGTGCTGAGCCGGGATCCATCGCTGCTGAAGACGATTGACGACCACATCCGCTCGGCAGTGACCGGCGCGCTGGGTCAGCAATTGATTGACCTGATGAACTCGGCGATCAACGCACGCGCGTCGGTCGGTGTGATCGGATTGGCCACCGCGGCCTGGGCCGGCCTGACCTGGATGTCGCATCTGCGCGCCGCGGTGACGGAGATGTGGTGGGAGCCGCAACCGGATTCCCCGGGTTTCGTGCGTGACAAGCTCTCCGATCTGATCGCGATGTTCTGGACCTTCGTGGTGATCGTGGCCACGATTGCCCTCACCGGGCTCAGCCACGCCGCGCCGATGCGGTCGATACTGAAATGGTTTGGAGTACCCGAGTTCTCGGTGTTCGGCGAGATCTTCCGGGGCATTTCGATACTGGTGTCGCTGCTGGTGTCGTGGATGCTGTTCACCTGGATGATCGGCCGGCTGCCGCGGCACAAGGTCAACCTGGTTGACTCGGCGCGGGCCGGCCTGCTGGCGGCGGTCGGCTTCGAGCTGTTCAAGCAGGTTGCGTCGATTTACCTGCGGGTCGTGTTACGCAGCCCGGCGGGAGCGACATTCGGGCCGGTGTTGGGCTTGATGGTGTTCTCCTACATCACTGGTTATCTCGTGCTGTTCGCCACCGCCTGGGCGGCCACCCTTTCCAACGATCCGCGCAGCAAGTATGCCCAGCCTCCCGCGCCGGCCATCATCGCTCCGCGGGTCCTGCTGGATGAGGGGATCAGCGCGCGTCAGACGCTGACCGCGATGGCGATGGGCGCCGTTGGCGCGCTGGCCTTTTCCCGGCTGACCCGCTGGTTGCGATGACTAGCTGGTGCCGACGTTTGCCAGCTCCGTGCGCATCTTGGCGGCGAACACGCTGATCGCTTTGAGCGGACGAAGCATGACGGTGATCGTACCGATCAGGCCGTCCGCCCGCGTGTGAACGAAATCGCAGCCCTGGATCTGCAGGCCATCCACGGTAGCGTCGAACATGAGCGCGTGGTCGCCGCCGTGCTCAACGCGCATCTCGGCGGTGAAGCGAAAATCGTTGAGGGTGTTGGCGACCGCGCAGATGATCATGGCGATCGAGTCCTTGCCGTGGTAGGGGTGGTGTGCGATCGGGCTGTGCAGAACGGCGTCTTCGGCGAACAGTTCGCCAATGGTGTCGAATCGGCCGGACTCCACGGCGGTGCGAAATGGATGCATCGCTCAGGCTCCCAGCGCTCGGCCGACGGCGACGGTGACGGCTGCGATGAAGATCGCGACGGTGGCTGCGACGTTGTGGGGTTCACGCAGATACGCGTGCGAGGCGATCGCGCCCACCATCACGATCGCGTACCCCGCCGCGGCGGTCGGAGTGAGAAATTCGGCGACACCCACCAGCCTTGGTAGCAGAATGCCGATGGCGCCGAGCAATTCACAGAACGCGGTAATGCGAATCACTGGCAGTGGAAATGGTGTGACTCCGGTCTGCCCGCTTGCGATGAGGCGGGCTTTGGGCTGGCTGATCTTAGCCAGCCCGGACACGGTGAAGATCGCGGCGAGCAATCCCTGCAAGGTCCATAGCAGCGCATTCATGATGACCTCCTCAGTTTGATGGCGGTTTACATGTATGACGCGGCCGCGGCGCGAGATGTGACACGAACGGGTCGACTAGTCGCCGACCCACCAGCCGCCGCGCACCATGACAGCCCTGACCTGCAAATCAGGATCCAATACAACAAGATTGGCGTCGTAGCCGGCCCGCAGGACGCCGACCCGCTCGAGTCCGAGCGCCCGCGCCGGCGTCGCCGACGTCATCTGTGCCGCGGCGACCAGCGCGGGATCGGCATCCGGGCCGAGTCGCGAAACCGTGCGGAAGAGCTGATCCATCGTGGCGGTGCTGCCGGCGATCGTCGACGTTGCGCGCACCCGGGCCACACCGGACTCCACGTCGATCGGCACCGCGCCAAGTCGATACGCGCCATCGTCACATCCGGCCGCGGCGATGGCGTCGGTGATGACGGCCACCCGGTCGGGCCCGGCGGCGCCGACGACCGCGCGCAGCACTGCGGGGTGCACGTGCACGCCGTCGGCGATCAGCTCGAGCGTCACGCCCGGGTCCTCGAGCAATGCGAGCGCCGGCCCGGGCTCGCGGTGGTGCAGGGGCGGCATCGCGTTGAACAGATGCGTGCCGACCGTAGCGCCCAGGTCGATTGCCTGCTCGGTCTGCTCGTAGGTCGCATCGGTATGTCCCACGGCGACAACGACTCCCGCATCCAGAAATCGCCGGATCGCCTCGCTACTTCCCGGTCGCTCGGGTGCCAGGGTGACCATCCGGATCGTGCCGCCACCGGCGGACAGAACGTCGTCGATCTCGGCGGGCTCGGGATCACGCATCTGGGTGGCGTCGTGCGCTCCGCAACGTGCCGCGGACAGCCACGGCCCCTCCAGATGGATTCCCGCGACGGTGCCCGCTCGGGTGGCGTCGGCGAGGGCACGCACGCCCGCGATCAGCTCGTCGGGTGAGGTGGTGACTAGGCTGGCCAGCGTCGTGGTGGTGCCGTGCCGGCGGTGAAACTGCGCGGCTTGGGCGATGTGTTCGGCGTCCAGATAAGAGGCGCCACCGCCGCCGTGCACATGCATGTCGATAAACCCAGGCACCACAATGCAATCCGGAAGATCCCGATCGGGCTGCCCGGGCAGTGCGCCGGCCCCGCAGGCGAGGATCTGCGCACCGGCGACCTGTAGCCATCCCGGCCGGCAGACCTGGGCGTCGAGGACGACGGTGCCCGCGCGGATTAGGGGCACGGGTCTTCCCAGCGGCCCCCGTTTTCCCAGAAGTGCCGAATGTCCTCGAGTTGACGTCCCTTTGTCTCTGGCGCATACCGGTAAACGAAGCCGAAAGCCACTACCGCGAGGAATCCGAACACCGTGAAAGTCCCGGCGCCGCCAAGTGAATGCAACATGGTCAGGAAGACCGCCGCGACGATCGCGTTGGCCACCAAGTTGGAGGTGAGCATGGTGCTCGACCCGATGGACCGCAGCCGCGTGGGGAAGCTCTCGCTGGCGTACACCCAGCCCAGGGAACCGAAACCCATTGTGTAGCCGATGATGAACAACACTATGCCGGCAAACCCGAGGGCAGCGCCGCCGAGGCCCCAGACGAACACCGCCGACAACACGATGTCGGCGACGATCATCATGGCGATGCCGCACAACAGGATTGGGCGCCGGCCCACCCGGTCGACGAGTGTCAGTGCGACGCCCACCGCGGCCAAACCGGCGACCTGGACCAGTGCCGGCAGGCCTAGCAGCGCGAAATTTCCGGTGAATCCCATGGCTTCGAATATTCGGGGGCTGTAGTAGATGATCGCGTTGATGCCGGTGATCTGGAGCAGAAAGCCGAGCGTAATGACGAATATGGTGGCCCGTAAATACGGCGGCCGCAGCATCTCGGACATGCCGCCTCCGAGACCGGACGAGCCTTCGCTTAGCGCGCGGCCGATCTCGGCAAGCTCCTCATCGGCATTCGCGGCGGGCTCCACCCGCAGCAGCGCGCGGCGGGCGTCATCGACCCGGCCTTTGAGCAGGTACCACCGAGCCGTATCGGGCAGCCGAATCACCAACGGCAGCAACAGCATCACCGGCACAACAGCCAGCCCCAACATCAATCGCCAGCTGTGGGTGTCTGCCAACAGGTAGCCGGCGAGGTACCCGACGATAAGTCCGCTGACGATCGTCAGTTGATAGGTCGTCAGCAGCGCGCCGCGCACGGCCGCCGGAGCCGATTCCGCCACGTAAACCGGAACGACCACCACCATCACACCGATGGCGGTGCCCAGCAGCAGTCGTGCCGCCAGCAGCATCGGAAATGCGACCGAGAACGCACCCAGCAGCGCGAACGCCGCATAGGCCACCAGGATCAGCACGATCGATTTTTTTCGACCGATCGCATTGGCGAGCACGCCGGCGCCGAGCGCTCCGGCTATCTGCCCAATCACCACCATCGTCGTGAGCAGTTCTTGTTGGGATGTGGTGAGCCCGAAGTCCTCGGTGACGAACAGCTGCGCGCCGGCGATGATGGACAGGTCGTACCCGTAAATGACGCCGACACTGGCGCCGGTGAGCCCAACGCGCGAAGAACCGCTCAGCCGACCGGCTTCAGTCATCTCGGTGAGTTTAGTGTCGCGGCACCGTGGCCTTGTCCCCCGATCGGGGGACGCACAATAGGCATCGAGTCTTTCAGCTAATCGTTATGTGGCTTTATGGAGGCCGGCGCCGGTGAGCCCAACGCGCGATGATCCGGTCAGCTCGGCCGTACCCGTTCGCGGAGTAACTCAATGACACGGTCGGGGTCGTCGGGGCTGATGCACGGCCGCACGCGGCGGCCGAGCCCAAGCACCAGCAGGGTTTGCTTGCGACCGCGGCGGATGTCCAGCGGGAACCAGTAGCGCGGGTCGCCGGCCCCCCAGATCCTGCCCTTGCCGGAATTCCAGGTCATCTGCTCGGCCTTGATGCTTTGGATCTCGCTGTAGGCGATCCGCTTCGGACTGGCCAACGGAAAGTAGTAGCGGCGGATCGTGATTCCGTCCTCGTCCAGCCGGAGGCCGGAGTCCTCGTACAGGGCTTGAGTCATCCCAGAGACGGTGCCACAGCAAACTTTCGCGGTCAACGGTGCTGATGTTGGGGCCGGCGGTTCATCGACCGCGCGACCATGATCAACGCGAACACGACGATGGCGCCGATGATGCCCACACCCACCTGCACCGGCAACGCCTCGGCCGACGGCAACAACCCCGCCGCCTGGGAGCCGGCGCCGGGGCGGTCAGCGGCACTGTCCTGCTTGGGCACCAACGAGGGGTCGGGCTGGATCAGCGCGCCGACCTGGGTGCCCTGCGCGGTGGCGAAGCCGTAGTCCAGCAGGTGCGCCGCCTGCTCCCACGGTGCGATCGGCTGCCGGGTGCCGTGCATCAATACCGCCATCAGGCGGCGGCCGTCCCGGTTGGCCGCGCCGACAAAGGTCTGGCCGGCATCGTCGGTGTAGCCGGTCTTACCGCCGAGCGCGCCCGGATACTTGTAGAGCAGCTGGTTGTCGTTTTCCAGCTCGTAGCCCGGGTGATCGGCGTGGCCGGGGAAGTCGAAGGTCCGGGTCGTGACGATGTCGGCGAAAGTCGGGTTTTGCCAGGCGTATCGGTAGAACAGGCCGATGTCGTAGGCCGAGGTGCTCATGCCGGGTCCGTCCAGCCCCGACGGTGTGGCCACCCGGGTGTCGCGGCCGCCGAGTTTGGCGGCCAGCACGTTGATCTTCTCCAATGCCTGCTGCATTCCGCCCAGTTGCATGGCCAGCGCGTGCGCCGCGTCGTTACCGGAGTGCATCAGCAACCCGTGCAGCAGTTGGTTGACGGTGTAGACGCCGCCGTCGTCCACGCCGACCTTGGTGCCCTCGGCCGATGCGTCGTCGGCCGTTCCGACCACGGACTTGTTGAGCGGCAGTGCGTTCAGGGACGCCATCGCGACCAGCACCTTGATGATGCTGGCCGGGCGGTGCCGGCCGTGCGGGTCCTTGGCCGCGATCACCGCGCCGCTATCCAGATCCGCGACCACCCATGCCTCGGCGGAGACGTCGGTCGGCAGTGCCGGTGTGTCGGGCGCCGCGACGATGCCGCAACTGCTCAGCGCGTCGCCGCCCACCGGCTTCGCGGGCACCGCCAGCGGGATCGGCGGGTCACCGGCCTGAGGCACTTCCGAGGAGTCCACCGCGGCCGGGGTGTTCACCTTGTACGGGCAATTTGGCACGCCGGCATTGGGTCCGGCGCTCGGCTCCGCGGTCGCGGCCGGTGCACCCAGCGCGGCCGGAGCGGCGACCATGAAAATGGCCGCTGCCAGGCATGATACAGAACGTAAGAACCTCATTGCTTGAGCAGACTAGGCGATTGGCCGCCCGATTTGCGGGAGCCGCGCTGTGACTGCTGTGGCAGATGTGACACCTTCGTCGGGATGGCGGCCGGGCAGACGCACTACGCTGGCGAGAGCCAATGCCCACCGACGTCAGGATTGCCATTCCAAACGAGCGATTGTGGTCAAAGTGGCGGCGCCACCGCGAAGACACCAATGGTTCCGGTACCGCCCCGCGATCGCTGGAACAGCTATTCAAGCAGGTGGAAAAATCGACCCAGGTGCGGCGCACCGGACTTGACCAGGTGTTGGCCGAGCTGGAGATGCATCGCGACGCCACACCGGATCCCGATGCGCGGTCCGCGCTCGCCTGGCTGTGCAACTCGCTATCACGGTTCGTGAGCAACCCGAGCGCGGCGCACGCCCGCCAGCTGGTGATGGCCACCGGTACCGCTAGAGGCGCGTGTACGCTTCGCTGAGCACGCCGCGCAGGATCGATTCGATCGTGTCGAACTCCGCCTGACCGCTGATCAGTGGTGGCGCCAACTGGACGACGGAATCGCCACGATCGTCGGTACGGCAATACAACCCGGCCTCGAAGAGGGCAGACGACACGTGGCCCAGCAGCGACCGGCGTTCGGTGTCGGTGAAGGTCTGTCTGGTCGCCTTGTCCTTGACCAGTTCGACGCCGTAGAAGTACCCCTCGCCGCGGATGTCGCCGACGATGGGCAGGTCGTACAGCTTTTCAAGGGTGGCGCGGAAGACCGGCGCATTGGTCTTGACGTGATCGTTGAGGCCCTCACGCTCAAAGATGTCGAGGTTGGCCAGCCCGACGGCGGCCGAAACCGGGTGGCCGCCAAACGTATACCCGTGCGGGAACATCGTGGCGCCGTCGTTGAACGGCTCGAACACCCGGTCGCTGGCGATCATCGCGCCGATCGGCGAGTAGCCCGACGTCATGCCCTTGGCGCAGGTGATCATGTCGGGCACGTAACCGAGGTCGTCACAGGCGAACATCGACCCGATCCGGCCGAACGCGCAGATCACCTCGTCGGAGACCAGCAGCACGTCATACTCGTCGCAGATCTCCCGGACTCGCTCGAAATAGCCTGGGGGAGCAGGGATGCTGCCGCCGGCGTTCTGCACCGGCTCCAGGAACACCGCGGCAACGGTCGAGGGCCCTTCGAACTCGATCGCCTCGGCGACCCGGTCGGCGGCCCACTGCCCGAAGGCTTTCTGATCGGTTTCCAGACCGGCTCTGAAAGGTTCGGGTGCGCGGTAGAAGTTCGTGTTGGGCACCCGGAAGCCACCCGGCGTCACGGGTTCGAACGGCTCCTTGAACCGCGGCAGTCCGGTGATCGCCAGCGCGCCGTGCGTTGTGCCGTGGTAGGCGATCGATCGCGAAATCACCTTGTGTTTCCCGGGTTTACCGGTCAGCTTGAAATACTGCTTGGCGACTTTCCAGGCGGTCTCGACGGCCTCGGTACCACCGGTGGTGAAGAAGACCCGATTCAGGTCGCCCGGGGCGTAGCGAGCCAGACGCTCGGCGAGCTCGATCGCGGTAGGCGTGGCGTAGCCCCAGAGCGGAAAGAACGCCAGCGTGCTCGCTTGGCGGGCCGCGACCTCGGCCAGTTCGGTACGGCCGTGTCCGACCTGAACGGTGAACAATCCGGACAGCCCGTCCAGGTAGCTCTTGCCGTGGTCGTCGAAGATCGTGACACCCTCGCCGCGCGTGATGATGGGCGGCGTGAATTCCCGACCGTGCCGGGTGAAGTGCAGCCAAAGGTTGTCAGTCATCCTGCCCGTGAGCGTAACCCCCTCCAGGCGCCGATTAGTTGAGCAGCATCCCGGCGTCCACCGTCAGCGTCGTACCGGTGATGTAGCGCCCGGACTTGGCGCACAGGTAGATCATCGCCGCCGAGACATCCTCGGCACCGATCACCGAGACGGGCAGCAGATTCGTGAACGCCGCACCGAATGCCGGGTGCTTCTCGGCGTACTCATCCAGAGTGGCCACCCCGGTCGGATGCACCGAATTCACTCGAATCTCCTTCTCCGCCAATGCTGTTGCGTAATATCGCATCAATCCGATGACCCCCTGCTCGGCTGCGGCGTAGCCGGCGAGGCCGGGGTTTCGGGTATCGACATCGCGCACGATCGATGTGAAACCCGCCGTCGCGCTGGTGATGACGATCGCCCCGCCGTCTTCGTGCTCGAGGAGGTGGGGCAGCGCCGCTTCGATGGTGAAATAGATGCCGTTGAGCACGACGTCGATCGCATCGACATACGAGTCCGCCGTGGGATCGGCGAGGCCGGCGCGCGGCGCCACACCGGCGTTCGCGAGGACAAAGTCAACGCGGCCGAGCTCGGCCACCCCATTGGCCAGCACCGACTGAAGAAAAGCGAAGTCACGGATATCGGCGTGCTCGGCGACGATACGGCGCCCGGTCTTCTCCACCAGGTTGACCGTCTCGGCCAGGTCCTCGGGGCCGCCCATGTCCACGGCAATGATGTCCGCACCCTCTTCCGCGAACCGCACGGCGTGCGCGCGCCCCTGCCCGCGCGCGGCGATGAATGCGACTTTGCCCGCTAACCGCCCTGCCATGGAATCCCTTGTTGCTCGCGCGTTGCCGTCCACGACCACACATAACCCCCAAAACATATTTTGACAGTTAGATTGAACCAGGCGGTAATCTAACCTGTCAAGTAAGATTTGGAGGTTAGCTCCCGATGATGCTGGGCGAAGCCGACGATGCGTTCGTGCTTGCGCTGCTCAACACGACGCCGACGGTCGACGGACGCCGACGCGACGCGTTGGCCGACGAGATGAGTGCCGCGCAGTGGGTTGCTGAGAACGTCGCTGACCCGCCGGCGCGCACGGATTTCCGATTGTTACGCCAGACCCGGGATGGCTTGCAGCGCATCGTCTCTGACGAGGCTTCTGTGGCGGTGCTGGAACCCGCGCTGCGTAAGGCCGCCGCTCGTCCGGCGATCGGAGAAGACGGTCTGCGTTGGGAGTTGGCCGCTCCGCCGGGTTCCGAATTGTCGTTACGGGCGGTGTTGGCCTGGGATGTGCTGCAGGCTTCGGCCCCCGGGCGGGTGCGGTCGTGCGCCAACCACGAGTGCAGTCTCTTCCTGATCGACCGCTCGAAGAGCAACAGCGCACGGTGGTGTTCGATGGCCGGATGCGGCAACCGTCTCAAGGCGCGTCGTCATTACCGTCGGCAATCTCAGCAGTCGTAGAGACGCTAAGCTCGGGCCATGACCGCAACGCAGGTCACTGATTTCGAAGCCCTGCGGCCGCATCTGATGGCAGTCGCGTACCGGGTGACGGGCACGGTTGTCGACGCCGAGGACATCGTCCAGGAAGCCTGGCTGCGCTGGGATAAGCAGGACACGGCAATTGCTGACTTGCGCGCCTGGTTGACCACCGTGGTGAGTCGGCTCGGGCTGGATCGGTTGCGGTCGGCCGCGCACCGCCGCGAGACCTACGCCGGCAACTGGTTGCCCGAGCCGGTGGTGACCGGCTTGGACGGTGCTGATCCGCTGTCCTCGGTGGTGGCCCGCGAGGATGCCCGGTTCGCGGCGATGGTGGTGCTCGAGCGGCTGTCGCCGGATCAGCGGATCGCGTTCGTGTTGCACGACGGGTTCTCGATGCCGTTCTCGGAAGTCGCCCAGGTGCTGGGCACCAACGAGCCCGCCGCCCGGCAGCTGGCGTCGCGGGCCCGCAAGGCCGTCTCGCAGCCGGCGTTGCCGACACCTGACCCGTCGCACAACGAGGTGGTCGGCCGGTTGCTGGCCGCCATGGCCGAGGGCGACCTGGAAACCGTGGTGTCGCTGCTGCATCCCGACGTGACCCTGACCGGCGATTCGAATGGCAACGCGGCCACGGCAATTAACGTCATCCACGGGGCGGACAAGGTGGCCCGGTTCATGTTCGGCTTGGCCCGCCGCTACGGCCCGGCGATGTTCACCTCGTATCAACTGGGGCTGGTCAATGGCGAACTGGGCGGCTACACGGCCGGCTGCCCCGCCAGCGACGGGTACCGGGAGATGATGCCGCGCATCATGGCCATGACGGTGCGCGACGGAAAAGTCTGCGCCCTATGGGATATCGCCAACCCCGATAAGTTCACCGGTTCCCCGCTGCGCGGCTGAACCCTTATTCGGGGCCAGGCCGAGTCGGAGTGCTCCCGCGGCCTCGCTGGCCGCCTCGGCGAACCGTCCCGCAGCTTGTCCGCCGCTACGCGGTCGCCCACGGGATCCGGCAGCTGTCACCGGAATTGAAGCCCTGCTCGGTGATGCCCAGCGCGGAGTTCATCCGTGCGCGCATGTTCTCCACTCCGATCTGATAGGTCAACTCGATCACCCCGGCATCGCCGAAGCGGGCCCGCAGGTCGGCGACCTGTTCGTCGGTGACGGTGTGCGGATCTGTGGTCATCGCGTCGGCGTACGCGATGGCGGCGCGCTCGTCGTCGGTGAAAGCCGTTGAGGTGGCGTAGTTGTCGATCTCCTTGAGCCGCTTGACGTCCAGCGCGTCCAGGCGCTGCAGCATCGCTCCGAAGTCGACGCACCACGCGCAGCCGATCGCGCGCGCGGTCCAGAACACCGCAAGCTCTCGCACGCTGACCGGCAGCGTCCGTGAGGCCCGGTCGATCATGGTCTCGTGCACGGCGCCGGCGACCATCAGCCGGCGATGATGCGCGGTCACGGCGAACGGTTCGGGAACTTGACCGTAGCGGCGCTTGGCGATCCGGTACATGGCGCGGATCAGCAGGCCGGCGCTCTTGGGTGCTACGGGCTCGATGCGGGTTTTCTGTGTCATACCCCTGAAGACGACACAGGTCAGCCAAGTGTGACCGACCCCGGCATTCTTGATCCCAAGAATTTGCCAAGAATCCGCTGAGGATCCCCGGCAAGTCTGGGGTCATGACGTACTGCTATTTCGACGAGCCGCCCCGGCTAGAGGACATCGAGCCCGCCACCCACACCGAGGTGCTGATTGCCGAATCGGGGCTTGACCAGGGGCGTATCCGGGCCGCGGTCGATGCGGTCTTTGCCGCTCACCCCGACCTCGGCACCGTGTTCGAATCGAAAATGAACATCTGGATGACTCGCCCGGGCGGCGGATGGGGCTGGGCGGTCGAACCTCCCGGCGGCACGGTCACCGACGTCGTCGCGCGGCAGCTCGCCAGTTTCGACATGCACACCGGCCGGTTGTTCGCGGTCTCCTTGCTACCCGGAAAACCCGACCGCTTGGTGCTCACCGCCAGCCAGCTTTGCATCGACGAACAAGCCTGGCTGGCCGTGGTGGAGGACCTGGTCGCCGAGTACAACGCCAGTGCTCTCAGCGCGAGAACAGCAGCGCGCGTTTGACCTCCTGGATCGCCTTCGTGACCTGGATGCCTCGCGGGCAGGATTCGGTGCAGTTGAACGTGGTGCGGCAGCGCCACACGCCGTCGACCTCGTTGAGGATGTCGAGGCGCTCACCGGCGGCCTCGTCGCGGCTGTCGAAGATGAACCGGTGCGCGTTGACGATCGCCGCGGGACCGAAGTAGGTGCCCTCGCTCCAGAACACCGGGCAACTGGTGGTGCAGCACGCGCACAGGATGCATTTGGTGGTGTCGTCGTAGCGGGCACGGTCGGTCGGGCTTTGGATCCGCTCCCGGGTCGGCGCGTTGCCGCTGGTGATCAGGTACGGCTTCACCGCGCGGTAGGCGTCGAAGAACGGCTCCATGTCGACCACCAGGTCCTTCTCCACGGGCAGCCCGCGGATCGGTTCCACCGTGATGGTCAGCGGCTTGCCCGCCTGCCCCTTCTTTTTTTGAGGCAGCAGGTCGCGCATCAGCACCTTGCAGGCCAGCCGGTTCACGCCGTTGATCCGCATCGCGTCCGACCCGCACACCCCGTGAGCGCAGGATCGCCGGAAGGTGAGGGTGCCGTCCAGGTAGCCCTTGACGTAGATCAGCAGGTTGAGCAGCCGGTCGCTGGGCAAGCAGGGAACTCGAAAGCTTTGCCAGCCACCGGTTTTCGTGAACGCATCGGGCTCGTCCGGGTTGAACCGGGCGATCTTGAGGGTCACCATCACCGCGCCGTCCGGGACCGCCGGCAAGGGCGGGTCCAGCGTCTCGTCCGCCGTGTCAACAGACATCAATACTTCCGTTCCTTGGGTTCGTAGCGCGTCTGCACGACGGGTTTGAAGTCCAGCGTGATGTCGCTCAACAGCTCGCTGCCCAGCTTGTAAGCCATCGTGTGGCGCATGTAGTTGACGTCGTCCCGGTTCGGGTAATCCTCTCGGGCGTGGCCGCCGCGGGACTCCTTGCGATTCAGGGCGCCGACCACGGTGACTTCGGCCAGCTCCAGCAGGAAGCCCAGCTCGATGGCTTCCAGCAAGTCGCTGTTGAAACGTTTTCCTTTGTCGTGCACGGTGATTCGGGAGTAGCGCTCCTTGAGCGCGTGGATGTCGGTGAGTGCCTGCTTGAGCGTTTCCTCGGTGCGGAACACCGCGGCGTTATTGTCCATCGTCTGCTGCAGGGCGGCGCGGATATCGGCGACGCGTTCGTTGCCGTGCTCGGAGAGGATGTCGCCGACCCAGCCGACGACCATCGCCTCCGGCTCCGGCGGCATGTCGACGAAGTCGTGGCCTTGGGCGTAGCTGGCCGCGGCGATGCCGGCGCGCCGACCGAAGACGTTGATGTCCAGCAGCGAGTTGGTGCCCAACCGGTTGGCACCGTGCACCGACACGCACGCGCACTCGCCGGCTGCGTACAGCCCCGGGACGGTGGACGTGTTGTCCCGCAACACTTGTCCGGTCACAGTGGTCGGGATGCCGCCCATCACGTAGTGACAGGTCGGGTAGACCGGCACCAGCTCGTGCACCGGGTCGACGCCCAGGTAGGTGCGGGCGAACTCGGTGATGTCGGGCAGCTTGGCTTCCAGCACATCCGCGCCGAGGTGGCGGACGTCGATGTAGACGTAATCCTTGTGCGGGCCGGCGCCACGGCCCTCCAGCACCTCGAGAACCATTGAGCGGGCGACGATGTCGCGGGGGGCGAGGTCGACGATGGTCGGGGCGTAGCGCTCCATGAACCGCTCGCCCTCGCCGTTGAGCAACCTGCCGCCCTCGCCGCGCACGGCTTCGGAGATCAAGATACCCAGGCCGGCCAGTCCGGTCGGGTGGAACTGGTGAAACTCCATGTCCTCCAATGGAAGTCCCTTGCGGAAGACGATGCCGATGCCGTCACCGGTCAGCGTGTGCGCGTTGGAGGTGGTCTTGTACATCCGGCCCGAGCCGCCGGTGGCCAGGACGACGGCTTTGGCGTGGAACACGTGGATGCGGCCGGTCGCCAGCTCGTAGGCGACCACCCCGGTGGCCACCGGGCCGCTGGGGGTCTGGGTGAGCACCAAGTCGAGTGCATAGAACTCGTTGAAGAACTCGACGTCGTACTTGACGCAGTTCTGGTAGAGCGTCTGCAGGATCATGTGGCCGGTACGGTCGGCGGCGTAGCACGCCCGGCGCACCGGGGCCTTCCCGTGGTCGCGGGTGTGACCGCCGAAGCGGCGCTGGTCGATGCGGCCCTCGGGGGTGCGGTTGAACGGCATCCCCATTTTCTCGAGGTCGAGCACCGCGTCGATGGCTTCCTTGCACATGATCTCCACGGCGTCCTGGTCCGCCAGGTAGTCGCCGCCCTTGACGGTGTCGAAGGTGTGCCATTCCCAGTTGTCGTCCTCGACGTTGGCCAGCGCGGCACACATGCCGCCCTGGGCGGCGCCGGTGTGGCTCCGGGTGGGGTAGAGCTTGGTCAGCACCGCGGTGCGAACCCGCGGGCCGGCCTCGACCGCCGCCCGCATCCCGGCACCGCCGGCGCCGACGATCACCACGTCGTATCGGTGTTGCTGGATCACGGGTCAGCCTCCGATATTGGGGTCGAACGTCACCAACACGTAGGTGCCCAGCACCAACGTGAACCCGATCGACAACAGCAGCAGACTGTTCAGCCAGAACCGGGTGCTGTTTTTGCGGCTGTAGTCGTCGATGATGGTGCGCAGGCCGTTGCCGCCGTGCAATTGCGCCAGCCACAGCAGGGCCAGGTCCCAGAATTGCCAGAACGGCGACGCCCAGCGCTGTGCGACGTAGTTGAAGTCGATGCGGTACACGCCGTTTTCCCACATCAGCATGATGAACAGGTGCCCGATCGCCAGGAACACCAGCGCGATGCCGGAAAACCGCATGAACAGCCACGCGAATTTCTCGAAATTGGGGATGCCGGCGCGCCGCCGCGGTGAGCGCGGATTGTCCAGGCTGGCCGGGCGATCGTGGCTGCGCAGCGCGACCGGCGCTACCTCGCCTCTTGGGTTTGGGGAGCCCAGCTGCAGGTCGGGGCTGCTCATCGGAAGTGCTCCAGCATGTGAATGCCGATGGCCACCGCGGCCGGCACCATGACCAGCAGGTAGATGACGGCGATGATCCACAACATCCGCCGCTGGTGGCGGGGGCCCTCCGACCAGAAGTCGATCAAGATGATGCGGATCCCGTTGAGTGCGTGGAAAAGCACCGCGGCGACCAAACCGAACTCCATCAGGCCCACGATCGGGGTCTTGTAGGTCTGGATCACTTCGTTGTAGGTCTGCGGGCTCACCCGGACCAGGGCGGTATCCAGGACGTGCACGAACAGGAAGAAGAAGATCGTCGCGCCGGTGATGCGGTGCAGGACCCATGACCACATGCCCGGATCTCCCCGATAGAGGGTCCGTGGTGGGCGCCGCTTGCGTGACGACTCCGGTGGGGTCGATGATGCCGAATCTGCGGTTGTCGCCTGTGTGCTCAAACCGGTCCTCATGTTGTCCGCGAATCTAAAGCCGGGCAACCGAGCTTAGCCCGGCAACGATGCGTCCGGAACCAATCAACGCTATCCGCGGCCCGTGTTCTCGTGTCAGAGTTAGGGTGGCTTTCTCGAGTGAGTCCATCGGTGATTGGGGTTGCGGCATGCCTGACATTGAGTGGAATATGTTGCGGGACAAAGCAATACAAGTTTCGACGGGAGCTTATGCCCCGTATTCGCAATTTCGGGTGGGCGCGGCCGCGCTGGTCGACGACGGTCGCGTGGTCACCGGATGCAATGTGGAAAATGTCTCATATGGCCTAAGTCTCTGTGCCGAATGCGCAGTGGTGTCTGCCCTGCATTCCACGGGTGGCGGCCGGTTGATTGCGCTGGTGTGCGTCGACTCACAAGGGGAGCTGTTGATGCCGTGCGGGCGATGCCGCCAACTGCTGCTGGAGCACGGCGGACGCGACCTGCTGATCGCGCATCCGGCCGGCCCCCGCCGTCTCGAGGAACTGTTGCCCGACCCGTTCGACGCCGACGATCTGGCCCGGGAACGTCGTTGACCGACTTCGCATTCGACGCCCCGACGGTCATTAGGACCAAGCGAGACGGCGCCCGGTTGTCCGATGCCGCGATCAGCTGGGTCGTCGGTGCCTACACCGATGGCCGGGTCGCCGACGAGCAAATGGCGGCGTTGTTGATGGCGATCTTTTGGCGCGGCATGGACCACGGCGAGATCGCCAGCTGGACGGCGGCGATGCTGGCGTCGGGGGACCGGTTGGATTTCAGCGATCTTGGGGTGCCGACCGTGGACAAGCATTCGACCGGCGGGGTCGGTGACAAAACCACGCTGGTGCTGGTGCCCGTCGTCGCCGCCTGCGGCGGTGCGGTACCCAAGGTCTCCGGCCGCGGGCTGGGCCATACCGGCGGCACTCTGGACAAGCTGGAATCCATCCCGGGCTTCACCGCGGAAATCTCCATTGAGCAAGTGCGCCAACAACTGTGCGACGTCGGGGCGGCGGTATTCGCGGCCGGACAGCTGGCGGCCGCCGACAAGTTGCTCTACGCGCTGCGCGACATCACCGCCACGGTCGAGTCGTTGCCGCTGATCGCCAGCTCGGTGATGAGCAAGAAACTGGCCGAGGGTATCGGCGCGCTGGTGCTCGACGTGAAGGTCGGTGACGGGGCGCTGATGGCGTCGGAGGCGCAGTGTCGCGAACTGGCCCACACGATGGTCGAGTTGGGCGTGGCGCATAGCGTGCCCACCCGCGCGCTGCTGACGGATATGAACTGCCCGCTGGGCGCGACCGTCGGCAACGCGCTCGAGGTTGCCGAGGCGCTGGAGGTGCTGGCCGGCGGCGGGCCGCCCGACGTCGTGGAGCTGACGTTGCGGCTGGCCGCCGAGATGCTCGAGCTGGCCGGGATCGACGGTCGCGATCCCGCCCAGACGCTGCGCGACGGCACCGCGATGGACCGATTCCGCCGGCTGGTCGCCGCGCAGGGCGGCGACTTGTCGGTACCGTTGCCAATCGGTTCGCATTCAGACACCGTGATCGCCCCGCGGAGCGGCACAATGGGGGATATCGACGCGATGGCAGTGGGACTGGCAGCTTGGCGACTCGGTGCGGGTAGATCCCGCCCGGGCGGGCAGGTGCAGTTCGGTGCCGGCGTCAAGATTCATCGGCGCCCGGGCGAGCCGGTTGCGGCCGGTGAGCCGTTGTTCAGCCTCTACACCGACACCCCCGAACGTTTTGGCGCCGCGCTGGCCGAGCTGGACGGGGGCTGGAGCGTCGGTGACACCGCACCGGCGCCGCGGCCGCTGATCATCGATCGGATCGTCGGATGAGCGCCCCGCTGGAATTGCGCCAGATCCAGAAGGCGCCGAAGGCGCTGCTGCACGATCACCTCGACGGGGGATTGCGTCCGTCGACCGTGCTGGAGATCGCCGGCCAGATCGGTTACGACGAACTGCCCGCCACCGACGCCGAAGAGCTGGCGACCTGGTTTCGGACCCGGTCGCACAGCGGCTCGCTGGAGCGGTACCTGGAGCCGTTCTCGCACACCGTGGCGGTGATGCAGACCCCCGAGGCGCTGTACCGCGTCGGCTACGAGTGCGTGGAAGACCTGGCCGCCGACTCCGTGGTTTACGCCGAGGTCCGGTTCGCTCCGGAGCTGCACATCAACCGCGGGCTGTCATTCGACGAGATCGTCGACGCGGTGCTGGAGGGTTTCGCCGCCGGCGAGACGGCCGCCGCCGCGGCCGGACGTCCGATCGCCGTGCGTCTCTTGGTCACCGCGATGCGCCACGCCGCGCTGTCCCGCGAGATCGCTGAGCTGGCAATCCGGTTCCGGGACAAGGGTGTTGTGGGTTTTGACATCGCCGGCGCCGAGGCCGGCAACCCGCCGACGCGGCACCTGGACGCTTTCGAATACATGCGAGACCATAACGCGCGCTTTACTATTCATGCCGGTGAGGCATTCGGTCTGCCGTCCATTCACGACGCGATCGCGTTCTGCGGCGCCGACCGGCTTGGTCATGGGGTGCGAATCGTCGACGATATCGAGGTCGTCGAGGGCGGTGGCGTCGAGTTGGGCAGGCTGGCATCGATTCTGCGCGACAAGCGAATTCCGCTGGAACTGTGTCCCAGTTCGAACGTGCAGACCGGCGCGGTCAGAAGCATTGCCGACCACCCCTTCGATCTGCTGGCCAGGGCGCGGTTCCGGGTCACCGTCAACACCGACAACCGGCTGATGAGCGACACCACCACGAGCCTCGAAATGCACCGTCTGGTACAGGCTTTCGGCTACGGGTGGAGCGACCTCGAGCGGTTCACCATCAATGCGATGAAGTCGGCGTTCATTCCGTTCGACGAGCGACTGGCGGTCATCGACGAGGTGATAAAGCCGCGGTACGCGGTGCTGGTCGGTTAGCCTGCCTCCGTACCTGCTGGGCAACGGAGTACTCTGAAACCATCGGCGGTACTTCGTCACATGACTGTTCAAGTTGTGTCGTCGTCGATTCAAAAGATTTGGGAAAGTAACCATGGCAGCTAAGTCAGCACTTCTCTCGCCCTATGAAAAGCGCGTAAAACTCGTCCAGGAGACGTTGACGACGCACTCGTCAATTGAAGACGCCGCCGCCGGCGAGCTTGCCGTACATGTACTTCAAGCCCTGAATTCGATTCCTGAGCAGATGCGCTGAGCAGCAAGCGCTCAAGACATCGTTGCTCGGTGTCTTGAGCGCTTAGCGTTTGCTTTTTCGGAGTGGTCCGCATTGGACGCCGATCTTTGCAGGCTCGCCAGCACCGCACTGACAGTATCGGCGGTCGGTAGCAAGCCGTCCGGGTCGCAGACCCGCAGCACCAGGGATACGGCGTCACCCGGTACCAACGCCCAGTCGATTCCAGCGCGCGCGCAGCTCACCGAGATTCTGTGCAGCGCCGAGAAACCCACGGCACCAAAGAATCCCAGCTGGGTCAGATCAAGGATCAGTCCGCGGCAACGCACCAGGTGTGCGAGTGAATACTCGGTGAGGGTATGTGCGTTTGTACCGTCGATGTCGCCGTGGGCGCTGACGATGACCACCGACGACTCCATCCAGCGAGTGTCCCAATGCGCTAAATGACCGACGCCCGGCTTGGACAAATGCGCGGAGAAAATAACATCACCCGGCAAGGCGGGAGAGCGTAACGATGTGTCGGACATGGTGATCCTGTCGTGCAGACGATCACCGGAATGTCAGGGCTCGGAGCAACACTCCTTGGGTTGAGCAGCGTACGGCTGAAACCCGTCCCGGACCAGCTGAGATTCTCAGCAGCCACCACGCTACACCGGTTGGTGGGTCCCGCACAGGTGTTCAGCCGGAGTGCCCAAAGCCGGGAAGCGGCCAGCCAACCTCGCCTTAGACCGTACGGCCAGCTTCACTCTAGGATGGGACTCATCTCGTGGCGGGTGCGCCCTGGGTATGTGGCTGGTTCCGGTGTTCCCGGGCGCCAGCAGAGTATGAAGCAGGTACCGGCAATGGTGGAGTTCACCGAGGATGTTGAAAGCCCACCGCTCGGATCGCGGACACCGGCGCAGCTCAGTGCCGACGACGCCGATTTGCGGGCGGGGATCGACAATATCGCGAGTCTGGTCGCCAATCATCGGCGCTTGCCCGAGTTGCTGGCGGAGGTGGCGGCGTTCGCTGTGCGCGCGATACCAGGGGCCGACGGCGCTGGGGTGACGTTGCTGAATGTCGACCGGGTGGACAACATGGTCGCGGCGTTGGCAGCGAGCGCTCCCTTTGTCGCTGAGATTGATGAAATCCAGTACGTGACCCTCAATGAGGGGCCCTGCATCACCGCGGCGCTGGAGCGGCGCACGGTGCGCTCCGGGTCGTTGGGCGGGGAGAAGATGTGGCCGCGGTTCGGTCCGCGAGTGGGCAGGATGGGGGTGCACAGCGCACTATCGCTACCCCTGTTGCTGCCTGAACGGGTGGTCGGCGCGATCAACGTATATGCCTACGGCAAAGACGTTTTCGATGAGCACGCCGCCGAATTAGGGGAGTTGTTTGCCAAACCAGCGGCGGTCGCCGTGCACAACGCGCAGATCCTGACGGACGCGCTTGCTCTGACTGTCCAGTTGCAGACGGCGTTATCCACCCGCCCGGTGATCGATCAAGCGATCGGCCTCATCCGCGGACGTACGGGGCGCAGCGCCGAGGACGCGTTCACCCAGCTGCGGGCGATGAGTCAATCTCAGCACCTCAAATTGGCCGATGTGGCCCAACACATTGTCGATGAAGCCGTGCGCCGGGCCCGCGCCCGCGCCCGACCTGAGCCGGAAAGCCCAGCCGGCGTACCGTAACAGGCGGGGAAACAATTACGGGACGGGTCCTGACTCGCGTCTTGAGAATCCTCACCGCGCACAGCGACTAGCCATGCGCGGCGCCGGCAGGCTCGATCGCGCTCGGGAGCGTGCAGCGGAGCAGTCCTCTTGTGGAGATCGCCGCGGCTCTGACCGCAGATCTGGGCATTCTCACCGCGGCTTTGGATGAGCCCGGCGCCGATGTCGCCGACAGTCTGCGCCAGCTCGCGGCCGATGCCACCGTCGCAATACCCACTTTCCTGGGGCTGAGCGTGACCGTCGACGGCACTGATCCGCCCTTCACGTTCACCACCTTCGTCAAAGGTGTCGGGGCGGTTGATATCCGCACCTCGTTGAGCCTCGCGCTGCGAGGTGTCGGTGATGTCGGTCTCCCTCCGGCCCTGGTTGTCGTGTTGTATGCGGGGTTGCCGGGAACCTTTGTCGACCTCGCCGCTGACCTCGCGTGGCTTACCGCCCGGCCCCTCAGTGACTTCATCCTCGATCAGCACCTGCTAGCCCCTGCCGAAAGAGGCAACACGACAAGCCTTCTCGAGGTGTCAGTCATCAACCAAGCCATCGGAGCCCTCATCGGCCAGGGCTACACGCTCGAGCAAGCCGAGCGCCACCTCACGGCTGAAGGTGCCGACGCCGGTATCAGTCGGCACGCCGTCGGCCTGCGCATCCTGGCCGGGCTCAATGCGTGACGGTGCCATCGGTATCGCCACCGTGCCGCTGCCCGAACTCCTTGCAGCTCTGAGCCGCTGAGAACCAAGGCATTTCAAACGCTACCGCGCGAATACGCGGTCGGCCGGCAATGTTGACAGACTCCCTTGCGGGGCGTTTGATGGAGATCTACCGGAAACCGGCCATCGGCATAGCTCATCCGGAATTGTCGCCAGGGTCAACGTGTTTGCGTCTGCTCCCGGGATATCTGACTCGACCACTGCACGACGACACGCGTATGTCGAACCCAGCGTGCGGAGTGTCCACCCGTGCGTTCAAAGGAGAACTGCCACGATGAAATCTGATGATCAACAACGAGATATCTTCGGCGAGAGCGTGCTTCACGTCGGTACGGGTTTTAAAGAAAAAGAGCGCCCTCACGTATTGGAGACGTTGTCGACGCTCGGCCCGCACCTGCTGGGACGATGGGATCCGCGGGACATGGATGTGGAAGTCTCGTTGCAGGACCGGGGCGGCAAGGAGCAGCGCGTCACTTTGCGTACCAGCCTGCCCGGCCACGCGCCGTTAGTAGCTGTCGCTGAGAACCCGGACATCACCCACGCCCTTAGCGAAGCAAAGCGCGAGCTGATCCGACAACTTGAACATCAGAAGTCGACCTGTGACCCCATGAGCGGTCGCCGGCGCAGCAGTGCGACGATTCGCCATTAGCCTGCACGCCGTTCGAAACCACGCGCTTTGTTTGTAAGGCACACAACAACCAGCAGCTCGCTTCTGACGACATCAGCTCCCCACAGGCCGTACTTGACTGTCCACGAAGTATTTCGTGCGGGTAGACGCCGCGCCGCGGGACGCAAAGATATGGCTGCGGCACAGTCGACGTGGGATTCCGAAGGCGGGGCAGACGAAGCGGGGAGTACCTGACAATTCGGCGCTCAACCACTTGTATCGCGGTGAAACGTCAGAACATCGTTAAGTGGCCGCCGCGGCGTCATGGGGGGTTCCTCGTCCAGGACAGGGGCTTCGCCGACGCGGATCACCAGTTGCGGCATAGCTGCCCGTCCGGTCAAGATGCCGATGAGGTGACGGCTGGCCTGTAGCTCCGTGAGATGGCTCAGTGTGCATGTCGCCATCCCGGCTAACGAGCACTCCAACAACACGGCGGACAACGCTTCGCCGCACCGGAAGGCGTCATCGCGGGTGTCCTCGTCGGTGGACAGAATCAGCACTGTGGACTGGTCTTGTCCAAAGCCGGCGCGCCGCTCGTTGTGAGCGCTAAACGGGAAGGTGCGTCCGACGTCGACTCGATCGCTTTCGGCCGCCGATATCAGTGAACTACCCGGAATCCCATCGGAATTCTCGAAATGACCGGTCCACCAACTTAATTCGGTATGATACGAGGTATCGTACAGCCGCAGCGATTCGGTAAGTTTCGACGCCTTCGCCAGCTCCGGACGCAGCTCGTCGGCTACCACATCGAGGTGAATTCTGTCGGCGCCGACGGCGTTGTGCAGCAAAGGTTTTAAGGACTCCCAGTTTCTCGGTGCGGCGAAGGAAAGCCGATCCGTACGGCGGTGCAGGATCGCGTCGGCCCGGTGGCGCTGGTCATCGGTGGCGAGGCCCGTTGGGCTGAAATCGAGTGACGCGAGATGATCGAGGTTATTCGGGTCGGGAAATCTCTCGACGTTGGCAGCCCACCCGGCTGCCGCCATTGCGACGCGCAGATGGTCAAGCGCGGCGCCGCAGCTGATGTGCGCCTCCCGGCCCGACTTGTCGGTGGAGTAGAGAATCCGGCTGCGATCAACGTATAGGTGTAGGCCCGCATCCTCGACGACCCATTGCCAGGGCTGGCTGTTGTGCAACGACGGGGCCCGGCACGCCAACTGCACCGCGTTCCTGAGTATGTCGGTATCCACCAACGTGTCCGGCATGATCAACCTCCAGTTCGTGTGTGCGTCAATCCTCGGGTGCCCACGGAGCGGGGCGCGAAACCCGGCGCGTCAGCGGTCATGGCGGTTGTTCCGTACGCCGGACGTCGGCGTGTTGTCGCGCCGTCCCTGGCCGACGGGGAACTCTGCGAACACTGCCCGCCCGCCCATCGCCGGTGTCGATGTTATTTGCGGAGGTTTCCAGGTCCAGTTGCGGATTTCGGGGAGGTCTTGGCCATGGGTGTTGATGTAGAGGTTGTGTTCGACGAGTTTGTCGGCCATCGCCTGCTTGAGGTAGTCGCCGGTCGCGCCGAGCTGGGGCAACCGGTCGATGACGTCTGCGACCAGGTGGAAACGGTCCAAGCGGTTCTGCACCCGCATGTCGAAGGCGGTGGTGATGGTGCCTTCTTCGTTGTAGCCGCGCACATGCAGATTGCGGTTGGTCCTGCGGTAGGTGAGTCGGTGGATCAGGGTCGGGTAGCCGTGGAACGCGAAGATGATGTGTTTGTCGGTGGTGAACAGGGTGTCGTAGTCGCGGTCGCTTAGCCCGTGCGGGTGCTCGGTGGCCGACTGCAGCCTCATCAGGTCCACCACGTTGACCACTCGGATCTTCAACTCGGGCAGGTGTTCCCGCAGGATCGACACGGCCGCTAGCACTTCGAGGGTCGGAGTATCTCCGCAGCAGGCCAGGACCACATCCGGTTCGACGCCGCGGTCGTTTCCGGCCCATTCCCAAATGCCGATGCCCTCGGTGCAGTGGACCACCGCGTCGTCCATGCTCAGCCATTGCGGCATCGCGCGCTTCCCGGCGACCACGACGTTGACGTAGTGGCGGCTGCGCAGACAGTGGTCGGCCACCGAGAGTAGGCAGTTGGCGTCCGGCGGCAGGTAGACCCGTACGACGTCAGCCTTTTTGTTGACGACATGGTCCAGAAAGCCGGGGTCTTGGTGGGTGAAGCCGTTGTGGTCTTGCTGCCAGACATGGGAGGCGAGCAGGTAGTTCAGCGACGCGATGTCGCGGCGCCACGGCAGTTGCGCGGTGACCTTGAGCCATTTGGCGTGCTGGTTGAACATCGAGTCAACGATGTGGATGAACGCCTCGTAGCAGTTGAACAGCCCGTGCCGCCCGGTGAGCAGATAACCTTCCAGCCAGCCTTCGCTTTGATGCTCACTGAGCATCGAATCCAGCACGCGCCCCCGCGGTGCGAGGAACTCGTCGTTCGCGGTGGTACGGGCCTGCCACTGTCGGTCGGTGACCTCAAAGACCGCGCCGAGCATGTTCGACATGGTTTCGTCGGGCCCGAAGATCCGGAAGTTGCGTGTCTCGTCGTTGAGCGCGACGACGTCGCGTAGGAAAGTGCCGAGCACGGCCGTGTCTTGTGCCTCCACCGCGCCCGGCGTGGCGACCGCCACGGCGTGGGCGCGGAAATCTGGCATCCGCAAGTCACGCAGCAACACTCCGCCATTGGTGTGGGGGTTGGCGCCCATCCGCCGTGGCTCGTGGGGAGCCAGCGCAGCCAGGTCGGGCAGCAGCCGCCCGGCCTCGTCGAATAGCTCGTCTGGTTTGTAGCTGCGCATCCAGCTCTCCAGTTGCTCGACGTGCCCGGGATGCTGCTCATCGACGAGCAGTGGCACCTGGTGTGCCCGGAAGGTGCCTTCGACCTGCTGACCGTCGACCTCTTTGGGGCCGGTCCAGCCCTTGGGGGAGCGCAGTACGATCATTGGCCACCGTCTGCGGGTGGTGTCGCCGGTGGTTCGAGCGTCGCGTTGAATCCCGTGAATGGCCTGCACCGTCTCATCGAGGACGGTGGCCATCAGCTCATGCATGTCCTCAGGGTCCGCACCCTCGACGTAGCGCGGCTCCCAACCGCAGCCACGCAGAAACTGGTCCAGCTCTTCGTGTTCGATGCGGGCCAGCACGGTGGGATTGCTGATCTTGTAGCCGTTCAAATGCAGGATCGGCAGCACCGCCCCATCACCGGTCGGGTTGAGGAACTTGGTGGAATGCCAGGCCGTGGCCAGTGGCCCAGTCTCGGCCTCACCGTCACCGATCACGCACGCCACAACCAGGCCTGGATTATCGAAAACAGCTCCGAACGCATGACTCAGCGAGTAGCCCAGCTCCCCGCCTTCGTGAATCGATCCGGGAGTCGTCGGTGCCACATGGCTGGAAATGCCACCGGGAAAAGAGAATTGGGTAAACAGCTTCTTCAGGCCGGCCTCGTCCTGGCTGACGTCGGGATAAATCTCGGTGTAAGAGCCCTCGAGGTAGGTGTTGGCAACCAGGGCCGGGCCGCCGTGGCCGGGGCCGGCGACGTAGAACATGTCCAGGTCGTACTTCGTGATGACCCGGTTCAGGTGCACGTAGATGAAGTTTTGACCCGGCGTCGTTCCCCAATGGCCGACCACGAGCGGTTTCACATCCGATAGCTGGAGCGGCCGTTTCAACAACGGGTTGTCATACAGGTAGATCTGGCCGACCGACAAGTAATTCGCCGCCCGCCAGTAGGCGTCCATCTTGTGCAGGAGTTCTGGTTCGAGGGTTCGGGTCGTCATTGTGGTGCTCCCTTGGTCGACTCGCGGCTACCCGGTTCGCGTTGACGCGTCGGCCCCATTCGGGGTGACTGGGTGGGGTGAGGGCGCGGCGGCACTTTCTCTGGCCAGGAAGGCACCCAGCTCACCGATCGCACTCATTAAAGGCGCCGGGAACACGATGGTGGTGTTCTTCTCCACGCCGAGTTCGACAAGCGTTTGCAGGTTGCGCAGTTGCAAGGCCAACGGGTGCGCCATCATCGTGTCCGACGCGTCGCCCAACGCGGCCGCGGCCATCGATTCACCTTCTGCAGCAATGATTTTGGCTCGCTTCTCGCGCTCGGCCTCGGCTTGCCGAGCCATCGCGCGCTTCATGCTGTCGGGCAACTGGATGTCCTTGAGCGCGACCAGCGTCACTTCGACACCCCATTCGAGTGTTGCGATGTCGAGGATCTTCCGGATATCGGCGTTGATGGTGTCGGTTTCCGACAGCGCCTGGTCGAGGGTGTGCTGGCCGACGACCTTGCGCAACGTGGTCTGCGCGATCTGGTTGATCGCGGCGTGGACGTTCTCGATGGCGATCACCGATTTCACCGCGTCGACAACCCGGAAGTAGGCGACCGCCGAAATGTCGACGCTGACGTTGTCACGGGTGATGATGCCCTGGGACTGGATCGGCATCGTCACAATTCGCAGCGACACCTTCATCAGCCGATCGATGACCGGGATGATCACGGCCAGCCCGGGATCCTTGACACCGACCACCTTGCCGAGGCGGAACAACACACCCTTCTCGTATTGGGTCACCACTCTTATCGACAGCGACAACGCGATCAGGGCGACAATGAGGAGCACTGCAACCAGGATGATCAAAGACTTCATGGCGCGTCCTTCACAGATATCGAGGAATCGAAGCCGTTGTTGTGCATGAGGAGGTCCGCGCGGCGGCCGTCAACGAGATCCGGGGCGCCAGTAGGCGGGTGAGTTGATGGAAAGCAAGTGGAGTGGTCATGGGTGACCTGAGGTGCATTTAATCACCGGCGTGTGGGGGCTCGGAGCCGACGCTCCTTGAGTTAGGCGGCGGACGGCCGAACTCATCCCGGACCAGCTGAAATTCTCAGCTCCCTTGACACTACGCCCGTTGTACTGCTTGTAGCGCCCAAGTACCTCATCGGCTCCGCGCAGCTGGGGCTGGGGCCGGGCTTCGGCATGGATGCCCAGTTCCAGCAAGATATTCAGCGCAGGGACGGCGGAGTGAACTTAGGACGCCGGCGCCTTAAACCGTTGGGGTCGCTCAGCGCACAGCGTGCGGTGATACCGCCGCGGCGCACCATCAACTAGCCGAAGGTTCCCGACAGGGGTAATGTTGTTGGTGCTGAGTCCTTCAGCCAGTCCGGAGAGAGTTTAGCTGTACGCCGCTGAACTTGATGAGCGTCTGCTCGAGCCGCACATTCCTCATTCCCCCGGCCATCCCCGGACTCGGACGGCCACCGACTCCGCATTCACCCGATCCGTCCGTCGGTTTGTCGACCATGTGACCGGAGCCGGTGCACGAAAAACCGCGTCGGAACCCAAATCAGTTGCAGGGCATGCTAAATGGCGTCCTCACACAATGAACCGGGCAATCCTCCTCCCGAACCTCTATCGAAAAGCTAGGTAACCATCATGATCATTCTCGGAATTGTGCTTGTAGTCCTGGGGCTCGTCCTCCCGAGCCTCGTCTCTACCTTCGCCTTCGCCCATCTTCTTGTGGTCGTCGGGGTCATCCTCCTGGTTGTCGGTGTGATACTGACGGTGGCGGGACGAACGGGACACGCTGTCGGCGGCCGCCGCCATTACTACTGACCGGTCAGAGTTACACCGAATAATATTGGTAGGCAGACGAATTGGGGTAAGCCGGACGGGCATCCGAAACGCCTGGGCCTGCCGCCTAGAAGGAACTGCAAAACCGTAGCCATATGTGGCCCGGTCTTTCGATAAAGCGCTTGCCGTTGCCTTGGCCGCAATGGCTGCGGTGATTCTGAGTTCTTCGTTCCCGTTCAACGCTGGGGAACCAGACATAGAAGCCGGACTTAAGGGGGAAAACGATGGCGATTACCGATATTCCGCCTTTGCTCACCTGACCGACACCGATATCGAGAATCTGGCCGTTGAGCTGGACGCGATCCGGTTGGACATCGAGGATTCCCGTGGCGAGCGCGACGCACGTTACATCCGTCGCACCATCGCCGCGCAACGTGTCCTGGATGTGGCCGGTCGGCTGCTGTTGGCCGGCAGCTCGAAACGTTGGGCGTGGTGGGCGGGAACTGCGACGTTGGGTTTGGCCAAGATCATCGAGAACATGGAGATCGGCCACAATGTCATGCACGGTCAGTGGAACTGGATGAACGATCCCGAGATCCATTCCACGACGTGGGAGTGGGACATGAGTGGGGCGTCAAGACACTGGCGTGCCAACCACAACTTTCAACACCACAAATACACCAACATTCTGGGCATGGATGACGATGTGGGCTACAGCATCCTGCGAGTCACCCGCGACCAGCCCTGGAAGGGCTACAACATAGGCAGCCTGCTGTTCAACACCATCCTCGCGCTCGGATTCGAGTGGGGAATTGGCTTGCAGCCCATCGAGTTCGGCAAGATCTTCAAGGCAGGCCCGGACCGCGACACCACGCTGCGGCAGATGCGCGAGTTCTCCGCCAAGGCCGGAAGGCAGGTGGTCAAGGACTACGTTGCGTTCCCGGCGCTGACCTCGCTGTCGCCAGCGGCCACCTACAAATCGACGCTTAGGGCCAACGCCGTTGCCAACGTGATCCGTAACATCTGGGCCGACGCGGTGATCTTCTGTGGGCATTTCCCTGATGGCGCGGAGAAATTCACCAAGACTGACATGGTCGGCGAAACCCAAGGACAATGGTATCTGCGTCAAATGTTGGGTAGTGCCAACTTTGAGGGCGACCCGGTGCTGCGGTTCCTGAGCGGCAACCTGTGCTATCAGATCGAACATCACCTTTACCCCGATCTGCCCAGCAACCGGTTGCACGAGATCTCGGTGCGGGTCAGGCAGGTCTGCGACAAGTACGACTTGCCCTACACCACAGGTTCGTTCCTGATGCAGTGTGGCAAGACGTGGCGCACCATCGCCAAACTGTCATTGCCGGACCGCTACTTGCGCGATACCGCCGACGACGCTCCAGAGACCCGCAGCGAGCGTATGTTCACCGAACTGGGGCCCGGTTTCGCCGGGACCGACCCGGCAACAGGGCGTCGCCGCGGGCTCAAGACAGCGATCGCAGCGGTCCGCCAATGGCGTCGGGGTTAATTACTGGGATGGGCCCTGGTTTCCGGCTTGTCGCACCTTTGGCACGTTCCACGGGGTGCGGGCAGGGCGCCTATGAGGAGCAACGGCACCGCCAGGTACAGGGCCCTCATTTCACCCCCGGCACAGCGCGTTGCAGACCTCAAGTTATCAAGTTGGCGCTAGCGGCCGCCCCTTTATGCGTTGCGTCCACTAGAAGGGCGGTGGTTCGTCATCGGGTGGGGCGGCCAGCAGCATGGCAGCCCAGCGATTCTCACGCGCCGCCCGCGCTTCGCGGGAGGTTCGATTGTGCTGGCGTTCGGCGGCGATGGTAGCGGCGCGGTTCTGCGCGCGGGTGTGGGTCCGCATCGGCATCATCGCTGCGCGGTTGGCGGACTGCGTGTCCGGCATCCTCACGACCGGCGGCGGGTCCCCGCTGGCGCACAGGGCGGGGAAGAGCAGCGCGCTGCCGGGTGTGGTGACGCGGGTGTGCCCGTCGGGCAGTGTCCAGATAATGGTGCCGTCGGGCAGTTGCTGGTCGCGCCAGCCCCAAAAAGTCTTGAGCAGGTGATGAAAACGGCTGGCTGGAAAACGGTTCACTTTGCGCTGGTGGCGCTAGGTGCAGCGGTGTGGCCCTGACCTGCGATTACAACGCTTACCGTTCCTCGGATTCAACGGTACAGTTGGGTCCATGTCGGAAACCGATTCGTCTGCGATTGACGAATACGTGCGGCGCGTCGTGGCCGAAGCACCACCCTTCACGGCTGAGCAGCGAAGCAAGCTGCGGACTTTGCTGGCCGATGTCACGCCCGGATCGTCCACCGATGAATCGAGCGATTCCTAGAGGCGGTCAACCCTCGGGTTTGGTCGGCCCCGTGGGCTTCGAGCGTTCGAACATCGCTTTGTGTTGCTGCATCATCTGTAGGGCTCGTTCGTGGCTTTCGCGGTCACGTTGCCCGTCGCGATACTCGACCTTGCCTTGCTCGCGATTGCGCACCAATTCGACATAGCCATAGATCGCATGTTCCAGCCGGTACCACGGGTCTGGCGGCTGCGACAGGTCACCCTCACGGCGTCGGGGAATCTGCACCCACGTGAGATTCCACATGAGTTCGATCATGGGCGCGTTCTCGCGAACAAGCTTCTTGTCCTTTGCGTCTTGCACCCAATTCTCAAACGGCCATTGGTGCTGACCCCAGAAGTCACGCGGGACGTCAACCTCAAAGCCGATGGCGCGAACCATGTTGCTTGGCAACGCTGACACGAGCCCCTGCACTCGCATTTTGTTCTGCGGCGTCTCGTTGGCTTTGTAATCGCCCCACGCGGCGGCAAGGTCAATCAAGATTTTTCGCATCTCGGCGCACCACGCCCTGTCCATGGCTGCTTCGGCATCGCGTTCGACTTCGCGCCGCTTGACCACCTCGTCAAACGTCTTGTTAGGGATGTCGTCCAGCACGTCTCTGAACGTCTTGCGTTCGGTTTCACCAGCAGGCAACCAGTCCAATTCGACTGCGTTGCCGCTACTCCCGTAGGTGAAGTGGGCATGAAATGCGACGGCATGACCAGGTTCTACAGTCGGCCCGTCATCGCCTTCGTGCTGTTCGAAGTTCAGCATTGTGTGTGGATCGACGTTGATAAAACGTACGTCGCGGGCTGCCAAGGTGCCGGTGTTGCGCAGTACGTAACGATCCCCTTCGGGATGCACGGTGATCGTCCACCCGTACTTGGCGCGTTCCTCATTCAGTCGGGCGAGCGCGAACGCGTTCGTGGAGTTTTGCGCAGACCGAGACGCTTGGAACTGGGCGAAACAGGAGACTGCGAACGCGGCCAGCGCAATGAGCACCGTGCCCGACGTGTGGTGATACGCCCACAGCCACCACGCCAGCACTCCGTACACAACCGCGATGAACAACGCCACCGACACCGACAGTTTCATCAGACACCCCTAACGCCTCACCCTTGCGTCAGGACGATAGCGGTCGCATCCGACATCACACCTCGAACAGGCCTTCGGCTTCGGCTGGCTTCTCGCGCTGAGCGGCTGGGATGTAGGGCAACAACGTCGGCGGCATCTTCGGACGTTTGCCCTTGAACAGGTCACTAATGGTCACGTGCTGCAACTTCGGAAATGTCTGCCCGTTGGCCGGGTGGGTGTAAACACCGCCGTGGTCGATGGCATCTTGGACGCCTTTGGTGGCTGGCTCTCGGGTGATCAGAATGCCCATCGCTGCTTTTTGGGCATCGACGGTGCCGCCAAGATCACGCACCATGCCCGGATTGAGCGACTTGCCACCCTTCACCGATACAAGCACTTTGCCGTACTCGTTTTTGGGTCCGAGCGGGAACCGGGCGACACCATCGATACCTTTATCGCCCACCTGCTTTTGGTTCGGCTCGGCCCCGATGAGCGAGACAGCCCACCGTTCAAATTCGAACGGCGAGTTATCGAACATCGCAGTCGCTCCCGCCAGATCGCGAGGAATGCCGTTGACGTCAAACGAATCAGTGATCTTGTCGCCGAATGTATGCCGAAGACGTTTCGTGATCAGATCGACGGCAATGTACGTGACATCAATGCCGATCCATCGCCGGTCCAAACGCTGCGCAGAATCAACCGTTGTCCCGCATCCGCAGAACGGGTCCAGAACCACATCACCGGGGTTGGAGCTGAGCGCGATGATTCGATCCATGAGCGCGAGCGGCTTTTGCGTGGGGTAGCCGAGCCGTTCGGCGGCACGTGCGTTAATGGGCGAGATGTCCGTCCATACGTCGCTGAGAGGCTTGCCAAGCTGTTCATCCAAGTAGCGTTTTAACCGGGGAACACGCCCTGCTTTCGTCTGGATGACTTGGCCCGCTTCGTACGCCGCTTGCATCCGATCCTTTGTCCAGCGCCACACACGCGTGACACCGAGAAATTCGTACGTCAGGTTCGGGCGGTCTGCTGCCGGGTTGATGAGAGACGTGAGTTGGTATCGGCGTCCGTCGGGGTCGACCGCCGAATACTTGTCTTCGGTCTTGTCGTCCAATTCGGACACGTCGTAGGGAATGAACATCGCTTCGCGGTTGAATGTAAACGCATCGGACTTGCCGTAGGACAGGATCACATCGTGATTGCGGGCCAGGCGCGTCGTTTGGAGAGCCTTGGCTCCTGTTCTGTTCCAGACGATTTCGTTTCGGAAGTTTCGTGGGTCGAAGACAGCGTCGAGCAAAATTTTCAGGTAGTGACTCATCGTCGGATCGCAGTGGAGGTACAACGATCCGGTGGGTTTCAACGCGCGATGTAATTCCAACAATCGCGGTGCCATGTTCGTGAGGTAGGCCATGGCGTCGTTTTCACCAAGCAGCGTGTGGAACGCCGTCAGGGCGTCGGCAGCTTGATTAGGCGCGTTCTGTATGAACT
This sequence comes from uncultured Actinomycetota bacterium, assembly GCA_963712615.1. Taxonomy (GTDB): domain Bacteria; phylum Actinomycetota; class Actinomycetes; order Mycobacteriales; family Mycobacteriaceae; genus Mycobacterium. Next base: position 2,403,929 of record CAVQIO010000002.1, on the reverse strand, counting down.
CGCTGAACTGGGCGTCAGTTGTCGGTGTCCAGTGCCAGGTGTCTTCGAACGCTTCAATCTGCGCAGTATTCTCACTAGTGATCCCGCCGTCTTTATTGAAAATGACCGAGTAGTTGCGGTTCGAGTTGAACGGCGGGTCTAGGTACACCAAATCGACAGACTGATCCTTGATGTACTTGCGCAGCACGTCGAGGTTATCGCCGAAGTAGAGCTGGTTTTTGTCCATCGAACCAAAGTCTAGGCACCCGGCGATGAAGACGAACGCGGCGCGCTGGGAACCGAACGACTCGTGTCAGCGTCCAACACACTGTGGATGACATCGAACGCGATGCAATTCGATCCGAAGGGCTCGACCCCGACGACCCCGCCGTAGTCGCCGCGATTGATCTAGTGCGGTGGGAGCTTGAGCTACTTAGCGGTTGATCGCAAGAAACTAACGCCGTGGTTTCCTCACCGTTTTGACCTGCTTTCGGTAGCCCCTGGTGAGCTTGCGGCCCTCGGCTCTCGCGGCCTTGGCGTTGAACGATCTGCCGGTGATGGCGCTGGTCGGGTAGACCCGTGCTCGCAGGCTCGACACCTTGGCGTGATCGGCGCGCGCTCGGGCCACGTGGCCTTTGACGATGCGGCGGCGCTGGACTGTCGTCCTTGTCCTCGACGCCGGGTGAGCTTGTGTCGCGGCCACCGCTCCCACGGCGACGGTCACGCCAGCGGCAGTGCGGCGGCGTTTGCGGCGCTTGTCGTCGTCGGTCGATCCACCCGACGCCGGAGCAAAACGACCGTGCGCGTCACGGTGGTAAACGCGTTTCCTGCGACGACCCGCCATCGACTACACCGCACCCCACACGCGCACGTACGGGCGAACCGAAGTCATCAGGTCAGCGTCGAGCCGTTCCAACAACCGAAGTTCCCCGCCAGTCTCAGGGCTGCCGAGAATGCCGAATGGTGCGTGACGACGAGCGAACAACCGACTGGCCTGAATCATCGTCGCGAGCTTGATCGCATCTGGCACAGCGGTCCACCCGAACAAACCAGTAACCCGAACATAACGATCAGAACCAACCGACGCGCTTTGAGGCAAAAGCAGTTTCGTCCACGGTCTGCCGTTGACCACGGCATTAACCGGCGTCGGAATACAACCCGCCAGCGGTTCACCCACAACGTTCACACCGTCGCCGAACGCTACCGTCAGGCCATCGGCAGTCATGATGTCATCAACGTCTACAGCCCAGCGCCGTTGTGGGCCGAAAGGGCTAGCGGAATCGTAAGCCACTTCGTACCAACGTGATTCGATCTGTTCGACCTTGCCGAACTGACGATTAGTCGCGCGATCCACCGACCGGGATGCCGTTTCAATCGCAAGTTTCAGCTCGTCTTCACTTCCACTGCTGCCATCAGCGATGAACGAACGCAGTTCATCCGCAGTTGCGTACGGCGGTGCCCATGGCATCGAAAATCGGCCTCTCTCGTTCGCGATTACGTCTTGGCGCTGGTGTTCTCGGCGTTTTCGGCGCTCTTGTCGGTTGCCGTTTCCACCTTGGCGGGCTTGGTAGCCGCCTTAGTCTGCTTGGCGGGCTCTGGCGCGTCGTCTGCGTCGGATTCGTCGCGTTCGCCTGCGCGAGCTTTGATTTCGGCGTCGATTTCGCGTAGTTCGTCGGTCAGTTCGGCTTTTCGGTCGGCCAATTCGGCGATTGAGCGTTGCTTTGCCATGATGACTCCCTGTTGATTACGAGACTTCGTTGACCAGAACGCGGTACGCGTTCACGTCCTGCGGAACGCCGTCAGCGCGAGCCCACAGGGTGTATTCCACCTGTCCCTCATTCGCTCGCGAGTAGGGGTTGACGATCAGCGTCAAATCCTTGACGCGACGAATCACGTAACCGCTGCGGAGGTCACCGAACACGCCCCACTTGGTTGCGGCGGCGTCGGTGTAGGTCGGCCACGCCTGATCGATTACCACCGGGTAGCCCAGCAGCGTGGTGGTGTGCGGCCCGGTAGCGATTCCCTCGGCAGCCGGGTTGAGCAACGGGCGACCGTTGGCGTCCAACACCTTTTCGACCATTGCCATGGTTGCATCGTTGAACGACCAGACCGCGTTCATGCGATACGCGGGGTCCACCTGGTGAACGGCGTCCACCAGTTCGTCATAAGTCGGCGTGGCGGCGTCGAACGTATCCACGGCGACAGCGGTACCGGTGTCGATGCCGAACGGCTCGGTAGTGCCGTTGCCGGTCACCCAATCGACAGCCTGGCGGCGTCCGATGCGCTCACCGAGCTTGCGCGTCACAAGCCCCTGCACGTCAAACGCCGAATCTTGGAGCAATTCGACAGAGACGCGCAGCGGCAAGTTACCGGCACCCGGCGCGACGTACTTGAACGCGCCGAGCACCTTTTCACCGAACACCAGATCAGCCCCGCCAGAGGCAGGTGCGGTGTTCTCCGGTGCGATCACACCCGCGTTCGCGGTGTCATCGAGTGTCGGCCACCGCAGCGGCTCGCCGGAACTGGTGACGATTTCCTCGACTGCCGTCGCCAGCCCGCCGAACGCCTTGAGGCGGTCCACGATCTTGTTGCGCATCGTCTCGGGCACGAGGAACCCGCCAGCGGTATCGGGTGACGTTCCCTGCGCGCGAAGCTCGACCAAATCGGCGTTTTCGCGGCCCGTCCGCACGTAGGCGTCGAATGCGCGTTCCAGCGTGTCATCACGCCGCGCGGTGCCGACGTGCACAGCCGTCGCTAGGCCACCGTTAACCGGCGCGGTGTACGCCTGCTGGCGGGAACGAATTTCGACCGACCGCTGTGCATTGCGAAGCTGCACTTCGAGCGTTTCGTAACGCTGGACTTCCTCGTCGGAAAGCGGTCGGCCTTCGGCGGCGTCGATGATGTCTTGCAATGCCTGCAAGATCGACTCGACCGTTACAGGCTCGTTGTCCGGCGGTGTCGGGTCCTCACTGCCATAGATCGGCCACGCTCGTAGCGCAGCCTCGCGGACGTTGATTCGGTCGGTCAGTTCGGCGAACGCGGTCATGGTGTTTCCTTCCAAGTGGTCAGTGTGTCGATTGCTCTGGCGGGCGGTGGCGTTCATGTCTGTCGCCTTGCTTCGTTGCGGTAACGGATGCGGTGCCGCGCTCGGATCAGTTGGGAACGTCCCGATTCGCTTGGCGCGCTGGCCTTGTCGAGTGAGCGCAGCATGACCGATGTTCCGGAATAAGCAGGGAAACACACGACCGACAAATCCCGCAGACGGCTCACGCTGGTGTGGGTTCGCAACTGTCGGCCTTCAATGTGTGACCATTCGTCGCGTCCCGGGACAAATCCAAAGCTGCACGCTTTGAGGTCGCCGCGCAACGCTAGCTCGCGCACATCGCGGCCATGGCTGGTGTCAGGAATGTCGAGTTCGAACGGCAGACCTTCACTGTCCACCGACCAACGCAAGGTGCCGCTCGATTGGCGTCCCAACAACTTGGCGGGATCATGTTCGTAAAGAGCTACCACGTCAGTAGATGCGTCGGCACGCACGGCGTCAAATGCACTGCGGTGCACTGTTTCCAGATGTCCCGGTAGCTCGGCGTACTGGCCGAACACCGCAGCATGGCCGACGAGTTTGTTGCCGGTGACCTCGGCGCGTAGTTCGACGCCGAACCGTGTTGCTTCGACTGTCGAGTTACCCATGGTCGGCTCCGTTCGTGACCGGTGCGGGCAGGATCAATGGCTGTCCGAATCGCTGCATGACGCCTAGGCCGGAATCAATTGCCTCTGAGCCTGATTCGGTGTCGGCCTCGGTGTCGTTGCTGATCACATCCCCGCCAGGCAGGGGCGCCAGATTGCGAATCTTGCGCGCCTCGTTGATCGTGAGCAATCCGGCGTCAACCTGGTCGATCAACAGGCCAATTTCGGTTTCGGGATCAGGCTGCACGAACGCCGAGTAATCAAACTCGCACTTCTTACCGCCGGTCAAAAGACGGCTCAGCCGCTCTTGAATGCGCGTCGTCCACGGCTCAAGTGTGTAGCGAGCAAGGCCCCGGTTTTGCTCTTGCACGCCAGTACCCCACGACGTTTGTTTCTCGGTCTGCATGAGCAAGTGCGGCGGCACACCGTAGAACCGCGCGATTTCTTCGACCTGAAAGGCTCTGCTTTGGAGAAACTGCGCGTCTTCGGCGCTCATCGACCACTTGTCAAACTTCAACTGCCGGTTGATGACCGCAATGTCACCGGAGTTGTCCGTGCCTTGCATCTTGGCGCGCAATGACGCCTTAATGGCCTTGGCTTCATCTTCGGTCATGTCATCGACCGGGGTCACCAATCCCGACACCATGGCCCCGTTTGCGAACATGCGCGCGGCTGCACGATCACCGGCCAGCGACGTGCCGAACACGTTGCGGGCAACGGCGATGGGTGAAAGCCCGGTGAGGCCATCGGTTGACAGCGCGGGAATGTGGGTCAACTGTGCTGCGGTGAAGACTCGCCGGGTGCCATCGGCCAAACTCACCGTGAACAGCTTCGATCCATCGGGCTGCATGTCCACGCTGACCGCCAGCGGATGAACCGGCAACAGGCCCACGATTTGACCGGCCCCGCCGTACAGATGCGCGCAGTAGGCGTTGCCGTGCAAGAGCAGATGCACAAGCACTTGCTCTTTCCATTCGAACGGCGTGGGTCCAGTAGGCCCGCCAGGGGTGTCGAGAAACGACCGTGCGCGCTCTGTGTGCCCGTCAGCGTTCGTGGTGAGCGTGCGCATCGGCAGGCTGGCAATCGTCCCGGCGATCAGCGAGACCGCGCGGTAGACGCCAGCAAGGCCCAGCACCGACTGCTCACCGACGCTGACACCGGCCAAGTTGCCCGAGCCGAGACCCAGCAGTTCCACGATGGCGGGATCAGACACCGACCACGACGCCGACCGCTGTTCGGTCGGTTCGAAGCGGTCGGTTCGTGACCACGGCCACCAGGCCATTGTTTTCCTAATTTCAAGTCGAATTCGTTTGAGTTTGTGGTGCCAACGGCGGGACGTACTTGGGTGGCGCGCAATCTGTGGCTGCTGGCACTAATCGCTATTGTGCCCGATAATCGGGCGAAAGGGAAAGAGGAACACGCCATGGCTATTGCGGGAAATGCGCGCTCGAAATTTGCGGTCATGACACCAGGCCCGTGGTACAAGTGGCCGGAGACCGACCCCGCTGACCGGGCCATACGCTTCATCGAGAGCTATTGCCGTGCGCCCAAGGGCTACGGCTACGGAAAGCCAATTGTGCTCGCGCCGTTTCAAAAGAAATGGATTCGCGAAATTCTTTCACCGGGCGTACGCCAAGCAATTAAATCGACGCCACGCGGGCAAGGAAAATCGACCGAAATGGCCGCGCTAGGTGTTTGGGCGACGTTCGACATAAATGCAACGGGTGAACCGCAAGTGCCGATTATGGCGACGACAGTCGCACAGGCGCAACGAGCGGTGTACGACGTTGCTTGCAAGATGGTCAACGCTGAGCCGTTGCTTTCAGAGCGGTCGATCACTTACACCGCGATCAGTGCAGCCAAGATCGTTGTCGGCTACAACGGCGGCACGATGTTCCCGATAGCCAACGATGTCGATGGCCTGCAAGGTCTCGATCCCACGCTTGCAATCGTGGACGAGATTGGCTTTCAACCGTTGGAGTCGTGGACTGCGATGGTCCTAGCCTCCGGCAAGCGCGCTTCATCGCTGGTCGTCGGTGTCGGAACACCCGGCCTTGAGCGCGAACAAAACGCACTGTGGCACCTGCGGTCGGCTTACTTGGACGGCAGAACCCCGCCAGGCTTTTCGTTCACCGAATACTCAGCACCGGAGAACTGCGACGTGCGCGACCGCAAGGCGTGGCACATTGCAAACCCGGCGCTGGCTGCCGGATACCAGGCCATCGACGCGCTAGAAACAGCCGTGGAAATGAGCCCCGAAAGTCATTTCCGCGTGTTTCATCTGGGACAGTGGCGCGACGGCATCGACAACTGGCTTGGTCAAGACGGAAGAAAAATATGGGACGCACTGACGGCTCAATTCACTTTGCGCGACGGAGCGCCGACGTGGGTAGGGCTGGACGTGGGATTGAAACGAGACTCAACCGCGCTCGTTATCGCCCAACGCCGGCCAACCGGACAACTTCACACGGTGGCGAAAATATGGATGCCAGCCGAAGGCAGCGCCATCGACATTACCGACATCATGGCTTTCATCAGAGAGCTTGACCGGCGATACGAATTAATCGAAGTAGCCTTTGACCCAAGGCTTTTCGAGCTACCGGCACAACAGTTGGCAGACGAGGGGATCAACATGGTTGAATTCCCGCAGACGCTAGAGCGGATGACTCCGGCGTTCGGCAACCTATTTGAAGCGATCAAGCGCCAAGAGATTTCACACGACGATGACCCCCAGTATGCGCGGCAGATCATGAACGCCGTGGTGCGCAACAACGAGCGTGGTTTCACTCTTGCAAAGCAAAAGTCGCGAGGCAAAATTGACTGCGCGTATGCGCTGGCGATGTGTTTTGCGCGTGCCAGCGTGCCCGTCAAGGCCCGTTCGCCACTGGTCGTCCTGTGAGAATGTGCGCCAGCGGGCCACACAGCGCCGATAACGAGCCAGCTAGCGCCAGTTCAATCGACATCGCGTCTCTATAAGCGAAAGAAGCCGGGACCCTGCGGCTTTCAACCCCTAGGACTGCGAACTTTTCAGCGAACGTCGGCTGCGTCAGATGATTTTGTCGCGCTTGCTGCTGTTGCAAGCTCTGCATGCCGGTTGCAGATTGCTCAGTTGGTGTGCGCCGCCCTTGTTGGCAGGCACTATCGCGTCCCAAGTGGTCGCAATACCAGTGCAAACGCCTTCGATTTGCAGCGCACATCGCCTGCCGTATGGCTTGGGAATCGCCCGGTAAGCCGGATCGGCGTAGGTCCGCTGAGACGGCCTAGCGTGGCGCACCTTGTTCTCTACGGCGTTGACCGCTCGTCGGTGCTCGGGGCAGCGTCCCCCTCGGTCGTGTGCCTGCCGAGACGAAAGCCCCTGCGTCTCATAGAGTTTGCCGCAGTCAAGACAGGGCCGCTTCATCAGTCAATTGCTCTGTACTGCAACGCTATTCGTCGTCGCGGCTCACGACGATCTTGTATGCATCGGTCCTGACGTACCGGTTACCCTTGAACTTGCCTTCGCTGCTCAATTCCGGTGTGCCCCTGGTCATGCGCTCGACGTTGAAGACTTCGAGCGTGCCCCATTCCAGCGTTGGCAGAATGATTGCGGTACCGGCTTCCCACGTCCCCACGTGTGGACCAAGCACTGAGCCGAAGTGCTCAAACACCGCGTCAGCCAGCCTATCGACCGGTCGTGTGTCGTGGCCTGGTGCGCGGAATGTCAGCGATACGTCGAAATCGCCTACCCGGTCGTCGTATCCGGTCGTCGTCAGCACCAACACTGTGTCAGGTACGTCGGCTCCGGCGAACAACACAGCGGGTAGGTCGGGATGATCGAGGTAGTCGCCGGTCGGACTGTATTGCGCCAGTGCGACACTCGCCAGATACGCGCCCAATCCCTCTAGAACATCGACGCTTTGAACAACTCTCATGATCTGACCTTTCGTTTGGCTTTGTTGCGGCGAGCCACTTCGTTGTGAGCAGCGCGGCAGGCGTCGCATCCACATCCTGCGTGGTATCCCCGGTCAGAACCGCACCGCTCATCTTCGGGCGGCAGACGTTTGTGCTCTCTGGCGTTTCGGCGTCTGCGCTGTGCGCGTTGTTCGCGCAGTGCAGCCCACTCGTCTGCAACTCTGTCGGTGTCGGCCAGGACCCGCCGGACCAATCCACCCCAATCACTCCAGCCGAACCACGGCAATCGTGAAAGCTCGGCTACTGCATCAAGTAATTCGTGTACGGTGCGCACGCGTTCAATCCAGATTCGGAAGTACGGATTGAGTGGCTTCACTACCTCGGGGGCACACTTGGCGTGGAAAACATGCCACGGTGCTTTGACGACCACTGCGGCACCGTCTACGCCCGTGCGTGTGAGCCGTCCGCGTGCGGCTGCGTCGGTCTCTCGCAGATCGACAGCGGCGAATCCGGCTCCGACACCACCGACGCGCTTGTTGCAGCGTTCGCACGTCCACAGAAGCCGTCCCGCGCCAGCGGGCAGCCCCCCAGCGTCGTCAGACGCCCCTAAACGGCGCTCACGGTGGTCACTATCGCCGAGAGCCCCTGTTGATCCGCGAGAACCCGCCAGGGGCGTCCCGGTGCTCGTCTTCGTGACGCTATCGAGTGCCGCGCTCATGCGATCCATTCTCCTGAATTTGGTCGATGTGGGCTATTCGGGATTCGGCGTGTCATTTCAATGTTGCGCCAACTTCGTCGGCTTGCGAACGGGTTAACAACCATGGGGGTGTTTGCGTCTACTTCTTATCCTCCCTATAGGGAAGGATAAGAAGATAAAGATTATCTGCGAACAAAGGAAAACAAGGGTTAAGAAGGTTAGCCTTAGTCATGGTTGGGACCGTTTCGGGTTGGTCATCGAAATGACGTTGGCGCTTCGCGCAAGGGGTATTTCGGGCCCAAGGCTGTAGAACTTCGCGGTGCCGCTGACCCGCAGAGACAACCACTTTTCCCTCACCGCGACGTCGCGTCCCCTGCGGAAATCATCTGAACGCTTGCTCGTCGGTGCAATTCCGCAAGCAGACGCTAAATCACTCGCGTTCAGTTCCGGTACGCCTCTGCCGTTGGCCGAAATTAGTGCGTCATAGCACTCTAAAGCCCAGCGTTTTTCAGCGGCGTCGGATCGGCTTCCTTGACCGGAAGCATAGAGTCGCCGCGTTCGTTCAGCGTAATTGATTTCGAATTCGTCCACGTCTACGTCACGGCCAAATGCTTTTAGGTAGCGTTGCGGTCCTGTTGGCTTGTCGGCATGGTCGCCGTTGTGCCGGTAGGTCATGTTCACCGTGGGGTTATCCATCATGGCGCTTGCCCCGCGTGATCGGTTGGCCGCGTCTTCGGAAAATCCGGTGTGGTGGGCGATGAAGACCAACCGCAACCGAGCCTCACGGATGATGTCTTCAAGCACCGCGAACCATGCCGTGAATGCGGCGTTGGGGTCTGAGCCGTTGCCCCACCTGGCGGGGTTGTAGAGCTTGGCTAGCGGGTCGACAAACAGGATCGTGGTGCCGTTGTCGGTCAACCATCGAATCAACCACGTCACTGCGTTGTCGTTGCGAAAGTCGAGCACTCGGAATCCTTGATCGAGCGCGTGATACATCGAAATCCGTTTGGCGGCGTCATCGCTGAAATCCATGTCTCTGACCCACTGGCGCATCTGCCGTTTGGGTAGCTCCATGTTCAGGTAGCTGATGCGTTCGTCGCTGCTTGTCGCGACGTCGAACCTGCCGAGAAACTTTTCACCGGTGGCAAGCGACTTCATCGCATTGAGCAGCAGCGTCGTTTTGCCGCCCTTGGCTTGTGCGTTGACTTGAGCGACACCGGCAGGCGCCAAATCTTTAATGACCCAATCGATAGGTGAAATGTCCTCAGCCAGTTCGTCAAACAACGAGGCCGGCAATGGCGGCGGCGTCCACAGACGTTGCGCCTCAGCCTTTTCAGCCATCTGACGGGCAAGGATTCGCTTGCGCTCGGCCTGTACCCAATCGCGTTGAAAACCGGGGTCGTTCTCGTCAAAACCCGAGGGGTCGTTCTCATCAGATTCGGCGTGGCTGTCCGCTGCCTTCGGTTCCGATTTCTCGGCTGCAACTTCGACCGTCTCGCCGGAATCACTCGGTGGCGGCCCGAACGGATAGAACACGTTGCTCGACATCATCACCACCCCCTTGCAGGAATACGCGGCGGTCGGGCCGGACGCGCGGGCGAAGCGATGCCCGTCAGTGCCGAGCACTCGCATGGCGTGTCTATAGGTGCTGCGTTGATCGCCACGCGTTGATCACTAATGCCCTTGGCCTTTCGCAGGCCGTTTGTTCTGCTTCTGAACACTTCACCACGCAACTCGTCTAGGGATCGCTTGTCGCGCTCGGCACAGACTCGTTTGAACTCCGTCTCAACCCTTAGAGCCGCGCTGTCCCATCCGCGATGACCCTCGGTCGCCAGATGAAAGATGTTCATATGCGCGTTGGTGAGCTTGTCGTGGGACGTGGCCTCGTCACGGATCAAACGCAAATGAAGCTCTGTCTTCTCTCGCATGCGGTAGCACAGCGGCTCATCTTGGCCGAAAGCTACATAAGCCCAGTCGTAAAGCTCTCGCAGCGAACTATCCATGTCCATCGGCTCGTCAGACTCTTTCGTCCCGCCGTTGGTCAGAAAATCGAGCCACGCGGCAGGTAGCAACGGCAGTCGTCGGGGATCGGGGATCGTGCCATCCCAGACCGTACGGCCCGCGCCATCAAGCGATGCACCAGGCGGAAACCACCAATACACGGTGCCACCCGTGTCGGGATTGATCGACGGCCAGACGACGGCAAACCTGTGACGCTTCTGAACGATTTCGATGTCATCAGCGGCCTTACCGCGAAAGCGCAACCCGCGCGGCACCCGGAAATAACGAATGCCGCTCTTGCCGTCAATGCGTGCGCTACTAACCCACGTCGGAGGTAGTTCGCAGTCTAGTTCCCGTTCAATCTCTGTGAGTTGATCGAAACCGACTTTCGCCTTGTCGCCTTTGATGTATTGGTCAACGTCAACGCCGATCACTTCGTAGTCGGAATCAACGCCCGCCAGCCGTAGGCAGATATTACCGTCGCCATGATGGTCACACCATCGGACAACCGTGGCCGTGCTGGGATATGGCGCGCGCTTGCCGGTGTAATCCCTTGGTGGCGAATGCTTTCGCCGTGGCGGCAGCCATAGAGTGCCCGACCATCCGGCAGCACGGTACAGCGGTGCAGTTGTCCCGAACGGTCGTGACAGATCGACACTAGGCGCGGCATTGCCGGTGTTGTCGGTCGTATCGGCTACCATGAGAATGTCCTTCTGAATTTGGCGGTTCGGATGGCTGCGAGAGCCCCACTCGATTCCACGGTTTCGGGTGGGGCTTCTCCGTTCCTGAGTGCCGGAGTGTCCAATTTACGCCGGGTGATGACGTTGACGGCACATAACACCCTGGCCGACTCGCCCTGTGCGGCAGGGCAATTGAACTGCGTCGCAGCGCGTTTCACGTGCTTTTACTCGGTGCTTTCACGGTTCGGTGTCGACGTAATCAGCCCCGCCGTCGCCGTTATCGAATTCTTTTTCCTCGTAGAGCCCGCCACGCAACAGCGTCAGCGGGGGCGGTCGTCCACGCCGGGTGTAGAACTGCGCAACCCACATGTCCACGCGCCGATAGGTTTTCGCCGCGTCTTCTAGAGCGTCTTCGCTTTCGGGTAGCGGCAGCGCCGATACATCGTTGCTCATCAGGTGGTCGAAGGCTTTCGCCACTCGGCGCGCTGACGCAGCTTCCGGCGACGGATCGCCGTACTCAGCGATGACCGGATCAACTATGCGGCGCTCGATGATTCTGCGCGTCATGACGCCACGTCCAGCCTGGCGGGCGTTGCAACGATCTGAACGGGCCTCAGAAGCTCCGCGAGCCGTGTCCGTTGCTCATCCGTCAACGGCGGGGCCATCGCGACCACACGTTTCACGTAGGCGTCTAGAGCAGCCTCGTTGATGCCGTCGCCCTTCATGCCGCACCCGGCCCGGTCTGTTCATCGCCAGGGCCGACGCGCTGGATGAAGTTCTCGACGTCGGCAGGATCAATCCGGTATATGGTGCCGACCCGTAGAGCGGGCAGTTTCCGTTGCGTGATCAGAGTGCGGACGTGTGACTTGGATAGTCCGGTGTAGTCGGAGACCTGTTGAACGGTCCACATTCGAGAAGGGGTTAGTGCCGTGTTTCCGGCCATGGCGACGGTCCATTTCCAGCCAAAAGAGCTTACGAAAGCTCTGATATTCCAATGGGATTGGCTGGCGTCCTGACAACCGTTGGCCGTTTCCTTGGTGGGCGAAACTGGTAAAGCCCGTCGCACGCATAACGGTACGCGGGCAGTGTCATCGGCGCAATAGGCGAATGCCGCGTGTTGGTCCGAGTTACGCTGTAACGCAAAGGAATTCGCGTGCGATTCCTCGTCTACTTTAGAGCCAGGTAGTCGTGACTCGTTCGGGGTCGAACCGCTCACCGTTGACGCGGCGTCCCTTGCCGACTGGCGCAACGGTGAACTCCACCACGACGCTGATCACAGCACGCAGCCGATCCGGTGAAAGACGCTTCACAGCGTCGACAACTTCGGGCGTGCCCAGCGGCAACCCTTCAAACACCCGGCAACGCTCTGCATCGTTCATCTGAGCCTCAATGACGGCCAGTTTCTCGTTGACACGCTCTGTGCGCGCGGCCAGGCGGCGACCGTCAATCACTCCGTCGTCATACTCGGCGTTGGCGGCACGAATCTGACCGTAAAGGGTCTGCTTTTCGTCCTCCAATTTCTTGGCTTCTACGGGATCGAATTGCTTCGCGCGCAACAAATCAACAGCGTCGGGCTCAGCCAACCGTGCCCCGATGACCCTGTAGACCAGCGGCTCGACAAAATCAGCGTGCACCGACACACCTCGGCACGTCTTGCACTGATAAGTGATGGAGTGGGCCACCTGGCCGCTGTGTTGCTTGGTCTCACCGGCTTTCGGTCGGCCCGATGTCCCGCCAGTGCGGTGCATGACCCATGTGCCGTTCAAGTACCCATCGCAACCCGGCTTGCCGCAACGCAGGACGCCAGTCAGCAAGTGCTTTCGCACCGTCTTCTTGCCAGGTGCGCGGCCCGGTGCGCTCAAGATGGCTTGCACGGTGCGCCAGGTCGTTTCATCGACCAGCGGCGTCCAGGTGCCTTTGACGGGTGCGCCATCGGAACCGATTACCAGTTCGTCGTTGTGATCACGCAACCCGGCGTTGCGCGGCTTGCGTAGGAACAGGCTCAGCGTCGATGGCGTCCACGGCTTGCCCGACAGACCGAACGCGCCCTCACCGTTGAGCATGCGCACGCCATCGGAGATAGACCCGCCAGCGATGATGTGAGCGTAGACCCGTTTCACCAGCGGTGCCGTCTCGGGATTAGGGGTGCGCTCCCCGGTGTCGGATTCCTTGGTTCCGGTGTAGGGCATATATCCGAATGCCTTGCGCCACTTGGGTAATCCACGCTCGGCGCTCTGCTTTGCGGCGCGAAGCTGGCGGGCTCTCTTGTGCTCGATTTCGTGCGCGGCAACCGACCCTTTCAGCCGTGCAATCAACCGGCCCTGAGCAGTGGACAGGTCCACGTCGCCGCTGACCGTCGCCAGCGCCAAGTGATGTTCGTCAGCGGTGGCCATGAATGCCTCTAGCTCGATGGGTCGACGGTGCAATCGGTCTAAATCCCATGCGATTACTGCACCGATTCGACCGTCGCGAACGTCGGCCATCATCGCCTCATAGGCCGGTCGGCGCTTGCCGGTGCTGGCGCTGGTGTCGTTGTCGATGTACTCGACAGCTTTCCAGCCCTTTTCCGCGCACAGCTTCGAGCAGTCCTCGCGCTGGCGCATCACGCCAAGTTGCTGGCCGGTTGGATCGGACGAGATGCGGAGGTAGATCGCGGCGGTGATCGGACTCATAAAGTGAATAGTACTCCGACCAGCCGCTAGTGTTTTCGGCACAGGCACTTGAGGTTCGACGGGTGGGTGGCGCCACCGTCGGCGTACGGCACGGTGTGGTCGATATCGCACTCGGTAGCGGGTCGATCGCAGCCTGGCGCCCGGCAGGTGAGGTCGCGGGCGCGCACGAAGTCCATCAGGGCCCGCGACGGCAGGTATCCGGATTCCGGAGCCGTCGGCGTTGTAATCGGTTGTAATTTAGCCGATTTCGTCAGCTCACGGACGATCTCGGCCGGGATGATGCCGTCGCCGTAGAGAAATCCCGGAGCCACACCGGACCCGTCCACGGTAGTGCTGTCGGCGACCACGTGAATCACGACGGAGTTGGGCTGCCGGGGCGCGGAACCGACCGGGCAGTCGGCCCTGTCGCAACCGCACGTCAGCCGGCCGCCAGCGCGCCCAACGCGTCGGCGCGCAACTGCCCGATCGTGCGTGGATCGTCATCGCACACCGTCTTGGCGAGTTCGTCGAGCCGGCGATCGAGCGCTTGCCCCGTGGTCGCGAAAACCGTGCCGTTGATCAGCGCCATGCCCGGGTCCATCTCGGTGACCTCCAGGTAGCGGTCCGCCGCATACTCGCGTGATCGGCGCACCGCATCCCGGTCGATCCTGGCGACGACGCGATCGATCTCCGTCGCGAGCTTCCAGCTGGTCATTGACGGCCAGCGCGGTGCTTTGATGGCCAGTTGGACATCCACCGCGGCCAGCGCCTCGGCATCGACGATCAGGTCGGTGCGAAACACGATGGTGCGGAACAGCCGGAAGTCGATGTCTCCGGCCCGAAAAACCGCGGCTACACCCGGCAGACGTTCATGCATGGCACGGGCGTAACGCAGGTTGCTGTGGCCCATCGCCACGCTGGTGCCGAGTTCGGCGGCGAGTTCGGCAGCCACCGCATCGCTGGTGTCGGCCGCCCACTGCGCGCGGTCGCCGTGCTGGGCCAACCGCAACCGGAACAGCTCGCCGATCGCGAGCAGGCGAGCGGCAGCGGCCTGGGCTTCCGCGCGCGCCGCGTCCGTGATGCGGGTGAGCAAGCTCGATGCCTCGAACATGTGTTCGAGTATATCGAGGGGCTCCGACAAAACGCCTTACCCCAAAGCGGCCGCCGCGGCTCCGTCTTCGGTGAGGCGGCGGGCCCAGTCGGCGAGCCCGTCGGCGTTGAGTTGGGGTTGGATTCCGGCGGTTCCCGCCAGGCCGGGTGAGCTGGCCGCGGTGGCCAATGCGGGTAGCGGGCTGGTCGCGGTGTAGGTGACGGTGCCCGAGACGTTGGTGATGGTCGCGCCGGCGAAGCCGGCGATGCCGGTGGCGGTGTTGGCGGCGGTGGTGAGGCTTGTTCCCGGGCCGAGGATGACGGAGCCGGCGTTGAGGGTGCCCGTGGACCCGACTATGGGAAACAGGGGGGTGGAGGTGAGGGTGACGGGTGTGGGGCCAACGGTGATGAGGCCGGGTGTGACCGCGACACCCCCCTCCGACCATCCAGGGCCGGCGAGAAACGCGGTGCCGGGTTGCAGGGTGATGGAGGCAGCGTTGGTGGCGTGGACTAAGAAGCCGCCGGCAATGTCGTTGGGCGACACCAGGACCGTGCCGGCGTTGACCGCCATGGTGGTGTTGTTTCCGACGGAGATGACACTGCCCGGCGGCACGTTGGCAGATTGGCCGGGCGGCAGCGAGATGGTGTAGTCGGGGGGCTGGGCCGTGGTGGTCGACACCTGCTGCACCAGGGATTGGGTGCGGGTGCTGGTCGTCTTGCCCACGGTCTGGGCCATCGCGCGGGCCTGATCACTTTGCCCGGCCTGGTTGGTGGTCTGCGGCGGCTCGCTGAACGACGTCAACGTGCTCACGGTCGTCGAGTCGGCGGCATAGGTGTACATGGCCGCAGTGTCTTGGATCCACATCTCCCCGTACTGGGCTTCGGTGGCCGCGATCGCCGCAGTGTTCTGTCCGAAAAAGTTGGTCGCAATGAGCGCCATCAGCTGGGCGCGGTTGGCCGCGATCACCGGTGGGGGCACCGTCATGGCGAACGCCGTCTCATAGGCCGCTGCCGCCGCATACGCCTGCGCCGAGGTTTGGACGGCCTGTGCGGCGCCGGCGTTCAGCCACGCCACATAGGGTGCGGCTGCGGCAGCCATCCGCATCGACGACGGGCCAAACCACGTCTGCCCGGCCAAACCGGAGATTTCCGAAAAGTAGCCGCTGGCAGCTGATTCCAGCTGAGCGGCCGTCGCATCCCAGGCCGCCGCGGCGGCCAGCATCGGGCCGGAACCGGGACCGGCATACATGCGGGCGGAGTTGATCTCCGGCGGTAGCAACCCAAAATCCATGGCGTCGTTGCCTTTCGTGGGCAGGGCAAAGCGCCGAAGCGCCGTCGGTTAACCCCCGCCCGAAGAGCGTAACCTAGTAGGGATTTTTAGCACGGCAGGACTCGGGTTTGGACGGTTTTAGCACTAGTGAGCGACCGTGTCGGCGAGAGGCTCCTAGTCAGAGCAGCGACGGATCGACGGTGAGGCCGATTGCGCGCACGGTACTGGCGAGGTGGGTCTGCACGGCCTGCAGTGCGCCCGGGAGATCGCCGTCGCGCAGTGCTTCGGCGATGCCGAGGTGTTCGTGCAGAATCGTCGTCACCCGATCCGGTTGGCGCAGCGACGATTCGCCGATCATCCGCATCTGACGGTCGCGCAGCGACGAGTAGAAATCCGACAACATCCCGTTCCCCGACTCGTCCAGGGTGATGGTGTGGAAGGCCCGGTCGGCGTCGACGAATTCCCGCCAGTCGACCGCGGCGGCGGCGTCGCGCTGACGTGCCAGCGCGCCCGACAACCGATCGAACACCGCGGCGCAGGCGGCGGGACCGCGTCCGACCACCTTCCTGGTGGCGAACTGCTCCAGCACCAACCGGGCCTCGATGACCGAGCGGACCTCGTCGGGCGAAACCGGGACGACGAGGGCCCCGCGCTGCGGATACAGTCGCAGCAGGCCCTCGGCCTCCATGCGCAGGAAGGCCTCCCGTACCGGCGTTCGCGACATCCCCAGTGCGCTGGCGATGTCACCCTCGCTGATCAGCTCGCCGCCGGGAAACGCTCCGGTGAGCACCTGGGTCTTGACGTAGTCCAGGGCGCGGTCCTTGGCCGTGCCCGGCCGGGAATCCTTCGCTGCCACGGCGTCCCTTCTGGTAGCTAAGTCGTATCTCAACTGTGTCTATGACCGTACACCAAGCCGGTCTAGCTGCTGGTATTGACGGTGAGATACAAGATAGATACGATTCAAACACAAGATGCCCGAGTTTTAAGGAGACGCGCAATGTCCACTGCGAAACCAGCCCAGACAGTGGCCGTGAACCTGGACCCCACGATTCCCGCGCCGATGACCAACGTGGCGGAGTACGGATTCGAGGGCCGGTTCGCCGAGTGGGCCGACGACGCCTGCTACTTCGAGTACTCCAAGGCCGCCAATCCGATCGGGTCTGGATATGCGCCGCAGGTTCCGATTACCCAGTTCGGACCCGACCTGTACATGGATCAGCCGACCGGTGTGGTGCCGCTCGATCTATCCAAGGACCTGGGCATCACCGGTGCGGCGACGAGTCCCGCGTTGCTGGCCAACTTCCTGCGCATCCGCGCCGGCGAGCAGATCGACACCAGCCCCAACGCCACTTCGCAGCTGTACTACGTGCTCTTCGGCCACGGCTTCGCCGCGGTCAACGGCCAGCTGGTCAAGTGGGAGAAGGGCGACTTCCTGACCCTGCCCGCGGGTGCCCGCTCGGTGTTCTACGCCGACTCCGAGGCGGCGATGTACTGGGTGCACGACGAGCCGCTGCTGCGCTATCTCGGGGCCGAAGCGCGCGAGCCGAGGTTCCGGGCGACCAAGTTCCGGCGGTCGGACGCGGTGTCCAAGCTGGAGCAAATCGCCTCGCGTCCCGGCGCAAACGACAAGAGCCGGGTGAGCGTGCTGCTGGCCAACCAGAACCAGGAACAGACGCTGACCATCACCCACGTCCTGTGGGCCATGTTCGGGGTGCTGCCGCCGAATCAGCAGCAGCGCCCGCACCGGCACCAGTCGGTCGCACTGGATTTGATCCTCGATGCTCCACCCAGCGGCTGCTACTCGCTGCTGGGCACCCGCCTCGACGAGCGCGGCAATATCGTCGATCCGGTCCGGGTGGATTGGCAGGCCGGCGGTGCCTTCACCACGCCGCCGGGCATGTGGCACGCCCACTTCAACGAGACCGACGAGCCCGCCCACCTGATTCCCGTCCAGGACGCGGGACTGCAGACCCACCTGCGCAGTCTCGACATCAAGTTCACCCAGCGTCGCGACCCTGTCGCAGGCTGAATGGGGCGCCGTGCGCCGTCAACAGTTGACGAATACTGTCAATCCACATGAAGTTGCCCCTGCTGGGTCCGGTGTCGATCACGGGCTTTCAGAACGGCTGGTTCTTCCTATTCCTCCTGGCCGTGCTGTTGGTGATCGGGGTCTACGTCGTCCAGCAATTCGCCCGACGGCGCCGAGTGCTGCGGTTCGCCAACATGGAAGTGCTGGAGCGCGTCGCGCCCGCTCGTCTGTCCCGGTGGCGGCACATCCCGACGATCCTGCTCGCGACGTCGTTGGTGCTGCTGACCACGGCGATGGCCGGCCCGACCACCCAGGTCCGGATTCCGCTCAACCGCGCGGTGGTGATGCTGGTGATCGACGTCTCGGAGTCCATGGCCGCCACCGATGTGGCTCCCAACCGGCTGGCCGCCGCGCAGGAGGCCGGTAAGCAGTTCGCCGACGAGTTGACGCCGGCCATCAACCTCGGGCTGGTGGCATTCGCGGCCAACGCCACCCTGCTGGTTTCTCCGACGACGAACCGCGGCGCGGTGAAAGCTGCGATCGACGGCCTGCAGCCGGCGCCGAAAACCGCTACCGGCGAAGGCCTTTTCACCGCGCTGCAGGCAATTGCCACGGTCGGTGCGGTCATGGGAGGCGGCGACGGTCCGCCACCGGCACGCATTGTGCTGGAGTCCGACGGCGCCGAGAACGTCCCGCTGGACCCCAACGCTCCGCAGGGAGCCTTTACCGCGGCGCGGGCGGCGAAAGACCAGGGTGTGCAGATATCGACGATCTCCATCGGTACGCCCGACGGCTCCGTCGTCTATCAGGGCGCCACGATCCCGGTTCCGGTCGATGATCAAACCCTGCAGGAGATCTGCAAGATCACCGACGGTCAGGCGTTCCATGCCAACAGCCTCGATTCGCTCAAGGAGGTCTACGGGACGCTGCAGCGCCAGATCGGCTACGAGACCGTGAAGGGCGACGCGAGCCTGGCGTGGATGCTGCTCGGTTCCGTCCTGATGGCCGGTGCGGTCTTGGCCGGTCTGTTCCTGAATCGCAGGCTGCCTGCCTGACCGATCAGGCCGGCAGGCGCCGGTTGATCAGCAGAGCCAACACCGTGGCGATGAACGCGGTCAGCACACCGAGGCGCAGCCACCCGGAACCGCCGGGTCCGGCCACGACGCGATACCCGATCTCGTTCTGGATGGCGTTGTAGTCCTTGTTGAGCTCGGCGAGATTAGCCGCGGTGTAGGCCTGCCCGCCGGCCAGCCGCGCGATCGTCTTCATCTGGTCCGAGGAGACGGGGACATTCACTCGCACCCCGTCCAGGCTGATGCTGCCGGTCGGGGTGCCGAACGAGATCGTCGAGATGGGCACGCCCTGGTCCTTGGCCAGGCGCGCGGCGGTGTAGGCACCGTCGTGCGGATCACCGGGATCTGTCGGCCGGTTCTCGCCGCCGTCGGACAGCAGCACAATCCGGGCCGGCGGCGGGGTGTCCCCACCGGCGATGTTGATCGCGTCGATCGCGTGCAGAGCGGTGTAAATGGCTTCACCGGTCGCCGTGCCGTCACCGAACTGCAGCTTCGGCAGGGCATCGATGGTGGCCTGGTGCTGCGGGGTCGGCGGCACGAGCAGGTAGGGCGTTCCCGCGAACCCGACGAGTCCGAGGTTGATACCCGGTGTCAGCTGAGCCGCGAACTTGCTGGCGGCTTGCTCGGCGGCCTTGAGCCGGTCCGGCTCGACATCGGTTGCGCGCATGGATTGCGACATGTCGATCACGAGCATCACCACGGCGCGGTTGCGCGGGATGCGCATGTCGTGGGTCGGGGTGGCCAGCGCGATGGTCAACAGCGCCAGGCTGAGCAGCGATACGGCTATCGGCAGGTGTCGCCACAACGACTGTGGCACCTCGGCATCGGTGTACCGGCGCAGGCGGCGTTGGCGCCGGCCCTGGACCAGGACGTAGACGACGAGCAATGCCAGCGGGATCAACCCGAACAGCAGCAGGGCCGGACGCTGGAACCCGTACAGCGGCAGCGGTCCGATCACCGGAAGCGACATTCAGTTCACCTCCCCGTCGGGGCGCCCTAGACCTCCGGCGGACGCTGCCGCCAGTAAAGAGGAGACTCGATGGCCCGTCAAACGGGTGCTATTCGCGCCGGAGCCGCGAATCGACGAACTTTTCCAGTTCCTCCCATTCCCGCACCGCCGCCGAATACGGCGACGCGGGTTTGCCCACCGAGCCGGGCTCCAACACGTAGGCCACCAGCTTGCCCAGCGGCCGGCCCGGCTCGAGGGCCTTGTCGACGGTGCTCTCCTCGGAGTAGTCACCGATGTCGCGGAGCAGCTCGACGGCCAGGTCGAGCTGCTCCCGATCCACGGCGCTGGGCCCGTCGGCGAAGTCATCGGCCAGCCCGCTGAGCGCGTAGATGTTCTCGTCGGTGACTTCCACGGCCAGGGACCCGTCGGTCGCGGCGGTACGGATGTCGTCGTAGGTGCTCAAATCCGACAGGTCATGGTCGTGCTCGTCGGCCAGGTAGCGCGCCAGCGTCCGCTCGGAGCTGAACACGCTGATCCGTCCGTTGCGGCCCAAGAAGATCGGGCGATCGTCGAGGTAGCAGCGCAGCGTGTAGAACGTGCCCGAACTCGTGATGATGCGAACCGGGTCGATACCCACCTGTACCCAGAAGTCCTCGTCACCGCCCAGCACGGCGGTGTCGCCGGCCGCGCGCTCCTCGGCTTCGTCTGCTGCCGCGTCCTCTTCGTCTTCGTCTTCGTCTTCGTCGTCTGCGTCTGCGTCGGCTTCGGCAGCCGCGTCCTCGTCGACGGCTTCGCCGTCGGACTCGTCCTCGGTGTCTTCTTCGGGCTCTTCACGTTCTTCGGCCAGTTCGTCGGCGGCCTTTTCCGCCGCCGCCGCGTCGACCTCGGGAGTGCTGACGATGCCGTCGATCGCGCTGATCACGTCGTCCCAGCTGCGCCCGATGATCTCGGCGATCGAATTCCAGCGTTTGGCGCCCGCCTTGCCGGTGAAGTGGTCGAAGCCGCCGGATACCGTGCCCAGGCTGGGGTTGCCATTGAAGAACTTCGACACCGCCGCCAGCTCGCAGACCGATCCGACCGACGACACGATGGCCAGCGCGCCGGCCAGCGCGGCCACCGACTCTTCGGTCGGCTTCTCGGCGACCAGCTCCTCCACGGCGACCAGGTCGAACTGCTTGTCCGCGGTGGGGTCGAGGCTGTGCGCGTGCGCCGTGGTCAGGTCCTTCCACGCCGGGTGATCGACCAGGTCGTTGTCGGCGTCGGACCGCACGAACGCGACAAGGTCGGAAACCTCCTCGAAGGCATACAGGTCGTCGTCCTTGCCCAGGAACGCCTCCCACTCGTCGCCTGAGTCGCGCCAGCGCGGTGCCCACACGGTGTAGCGGTCACCGTCAGACAGGCTCAGACGGATGGGGACAAGGTCAGCAGCCATGCGGCACAGAATAGCGACGGCCAACGAAGACGCCCGGCCCGGTGGCCGCTATCCCGCCCAGATGCTGGCGATCGGGGGGGCTTCGGCCGCATTGCCGGTCTTGGGCAACCCGTACATCTGCTCGATGGTGGACAGCACGTTGTAGTGGCTCATCTGCTCGCTGTAGGTGCCCGGCTGCACATGCGCGCCGTAGATCACCGTCGGGATCTGGTTGCGGCTGCCGGCACCGTCGTCCTCATCCCAGGTCACGATCAGCAGGCTGTTGTTGGCCACCGCCCAGTTGGCGTACCCGGACAGCTGCCGGTTCAGCCAGGCGTCGCCCTGCGCGATTGAGCCGTCGTGCATGTTGTTGTCGTTGTTGGGAATGACGAACGACACCGTCGGCAGGCTGTCGTAGTTGCCCATCGGAAATGCGGAGAACGGCACCGAATTCGCGGGCGGCACATTGGTGAAATTGGCCCACGGCACATGCTTGCGCGCGTACTTGCCTGAGCTGCACGCGGGGGAGCCGACGGCGGGCAGGTCTTCGGCATAGCCGATGAATGTGTAACCGGCGCCAAGTAATTCGGATGCCATGTTGGGGGCGTTGCCGGCATTGACCGGGCACGAGTCCCTCGTCACTCCAAATGTGTTGCCCGCAAAGAGCGCCAAATAGTTCGGCTCGCTGGGATGTGTTTCGGCGAACGACTGGACCATGTTGGCGCCATGGGCGGCAAGGGCGTTGATGAACGGGTTCTGCGGGCTGCCGATGATGTGGCCCTCAGAGCGGTTCTCTTCCAACACGATTACGATGTGCGCGGGCCGGGGAAGCGCGGCCGCGGCGATCACGCGAGGAGCCAACGGCGTGGCCGCCAGCCACGTCAGCGCCACCGCGCCGGCCAAAGCGAGGGCGCGGCACGCCCACCTGATCGACCTTCTGGGACTTTGAATCTCGCGAAACACCCGGGGAGCATATGAGCGGAAGCGCGCGACAGCGGGCAGGCGCGCGAGGGTTTCAGCAGCACTTTAGCTAACCGAAGTCGGATTGTTATATACCCTCGAGCGCATGGAAGTCCGCGTAGTCGATCACCCATTGGCCGCCGCCCGGCTGACGGCGCTGCGCGACGAGCGCACCGATGCCGCCGGATTTCGGGCGGCGCTACGCGAGCTGACGCTGGTGCTGGTTTACGAGGCCACCCGGGACGCGGCCAGTGAGCCGGTGCGGATCCGGACGCCACTGGCCGAGACGTTCGGGAGCCGACTGGTCAATGCGCCGCTGCTGGTTCCGGTGTTGCGCGCCGGGCTGGGGATGGTCGACGAGGCGCATGCCGCGATCCCGGAGGCCGAGGTCGGGTTCGTCGGCGTCGCCCGCGACGAGGAAACCCACCTGCCGTTTCCGTACATGGAATCGTTGCCCAAGAAGCTTAAAGGCCGACCGGTCATGGTGCTTGACCCGATGCTGGCGACCGGCGGGTCGATGACGTACACGATCGAACTGCTGCAGCGTCGTGGCGCAACGGATATCAGCGTGCTCTGTGTGGTGGCCGCGCCGGAAGGCCTTGCGGCGGTAGAGAAAATAGCGCCGAACGCGCGAGTGTTCACCGCGGCGGTCGACAAAGGGCTCAACAAGTCGGCGTTTATCGTGCCGGGTCTCGGCGATGCGGGCGACCGCCAGTTCGGGCCCCGCATATTTACCAGTGCTCCACCGAAGCGACCAACTCCGCGCGCAGCGCACCGGCATAAGTCCGGGAAGAAGTCAGGTCGTCGGAAGGTGCGCAGCGAATCTCCAAGTAGCACTTCAGCTTCGGCTCGGTCCCGGAAGGCCGCACCACCACCCTGAGCGAGGCGTTGTCGTCACCGGCGGTGAAGATCAGCGCGTCTGTGATGTCGGTGATGCTGGCCGGGAATCCGGCCAGCGCGCCGGGTGGGGTGTTACGCAGCCGCTGTATGAGCTCGGCGGCCTCGGCGCCGTCGGCAACCCGGCGCGACACCGCCGCCACCTCGTGTACGCCGTATCGCCGGGCGAGTTCGTCGAGCACGTCGGGTATCGAACGGCCCTGCTGTTTGCGCGCGGCGACCAGGTCGCACACCAGC
Organism: uncultured Actinomycetota bacterium; assembly: GCA_963712615.1. Classification (GTDB taxonomy): domain Bacteria; phylum Actinomycetota; class Actinomycetes; order Mycobacteriales; family Mycobacteriaceae; genus Mycobacterium. Next base: position 2,380,428 of record CAVQIO010000002.1, on the reverse strand, counting down.
ACCGCGGCGCTGATGCCGTCCTTGTCCCGCACGGTGGCCGGATCCACGCAGTGGCCGATCGCTTCTTCGTAGGCGTAGACCAGGCTGCCGCCAGGCACGTTCGAATCGGCGCGCGCCAGCCATTTGAAGCCGGTGAGGGTCTCGACGTGGACGGCGCCGTGGTGGGCGGCGATCGCGGCCAGCATCCGGGAGGACACCACCGTGCTGGCAACCACGGCGGTGTCGGGCCGCTGGTGAGACAGCATGTAATCGCCTAGTAGCCAGCCGGTTTCGTCGCCGGACAGCATCCGCCATCCCGTGGCGGTGGGAATGCCGACCGCGCAACGGTCGGCGTCGGGATCTAGGGCAATCGCGATATCGGCCTCGACATTGGCGGCCAGGGCGAGTAGTGCGTCGGTGGCTCCGGGCTCTTCGGGGTTCGGGAACGCGACGGTGGGGAAGTCGGGGTCCGGCGCGAACTGGGCGCCGACGGTGTGCACCTGCTCGAAGCCGGCGCGGTGCAGCGTCTCGACGGCCACCGCGCCGCCGACCCCGTGCAGCGGGGTCAGGGCTACTCGCACCGAACCGGCGGCGCGCCGCAACCCGGCCGCACGGTCGATGTAGCGCTCGACCAGGTCAGTGTCGGCGGGCGCGACCGGTTTTCGGGAGATCTGGTCGGCGGGAGGCGCTGTCGCCATTGCGTTTTCGATCTGGGTGTCGGTGGGAGAGATGATCTGTATGCCACCGTCGAAGTACACCTTGTAACCATTGTCGGACGACGGATTGTGTGAGGCGGTGATCTGGATCCCGGCGACGGCGCCGGTGTGCCGCACCGCGAATGCGACCACCGGCGTGGGCACCGCGCCGGGTAGCAGCAGCACCGAAAAGCCTTTGGCAGCAAGCACTTCCGCGGTTACCGTGGCGAAGATCGCCGAGCCGTGCCGCGCGTCACGCCCGACGATCACCTGCGAACCGGCCAGGCCGCGATCGCTAAGCACCTGTGCCACTGCCCAGGTGGCACGCGATACCACCGCGACGTTCATGGCGTCCGGGCCGTCGCGCACCGGACCGCGCAGTCCCGCGGTGCCGAACTTCAATGGCTGTGTCACAACACCACTCCGCTAAATCCGGGCTATCACCGAGGCCAGCAACGCGCCGACCCGCGATGCCGACGCGGCGCCGGCGGCCATCACATCGGCGTGGCTCAGCGGTTCGTCGGTGATACCTGCGGCCAGGTTGGTCACCAGCGAAATGCCCAGCACCTCGGCACCGGCCGCGCGGGCCGCGATCGTTTCATGCACCGTCGACATGCCGACCAGGTCGGCACCCAGGGTCTGCAGCATCCGGATCTCGGCCGGCGTCTCGTAGTGCGGCCCGGGCAGGCCGGCGTACACCCCTTCGGTCAGCTCCGGGTCGGCCTCCCGGGCGAGCCGGCGCAGTCGCGAGGCGTAGGCATCGGTGAGATCGACGAATTGGGCACCGACCAACGGTGAACGCGCGGTCAGGTTCAGGTGATCGCTGATCAGTACTGGCTGCCCGATCGCCATATCTTTGCGCAATCCGCCGGCGGCATTGGTCAGCACGACGACGGCGGCCCCGGCCGCGCAGGCGGCCCGGACCGGATGCACGACGTGACTCAGGTCATGGCCCTCGTAGGCGTGCACCCGCCCGGCCAGCACCAGTACCCGGTGCTCACCGATGCGAATCGACAACAGCTCACCGGGATGGCCGGCGGCGCGCGGCGGTGCGAAGCCGGGAATCTCGGCCTGGGGCAGCACCGCGTCGGGGGAGCCCAGCTCGGCAAGCGCCGGCGACCATCCGGAGCCGAGAACGATGGCGACGTCATGCTCGTCTATCCCGGTTAGCTCGCGGATGGAATGCGCCGCGCGCCGCGCGAGTTGAAAGGTCTCGGATGCAACGTCGGTCACACTGCGCGAGCTTAGCTTCGCTATATATGTCAGGATTTCCCGCATGAGTTTTGGTAGGTGGCCGATTGTCGGCGCGTTCGTTGCTGTAGCGGTCTCGATGGCCGCGCTCGTTGGTGTCCCGGCGCCGAGGGCGGGAGCAGATTGTCCCGACGTCCAACTCATCTTCGTCCGCGGTACCAACGAGCCGCCCGGCCTGGGTGTCGTGGGTGATGCGCTCTTCGCCGCGCTGCAGCCCGCCCTGGGCGGACGCAACTTCGACAACTACGCGGTGAACTATCCGGCCAGCTACAACTTCCTGACCACCGGCGACGGCGCCAACGACGCCCGCGATCACATCGCGGCGATGGTCGACCAGTGCCCGGGCACCCACCTGATCCTAGGCGGCTTCTCGCAGGGCGCCGCCGCGGTCTCGATGCTGGCCGGGGTACCACCGCTGGGCAACACCATCGGTGAGTTCGGGTCGGCTCCGGCGCTGGACCCCGGCCTGGCCAGCAAGATCAGGGCGGTCGCGGTGTTCGGCAATCCCGGCAACCGATTCAATACCCCCCTGTCGACCGCTGGGCAGTTCGCCGGCCGTGCCATCGACCTGTGCAGCCCCGGAGACCCGGTCTGCGTCGTCGGCGGTCGCGACCGGGATGCGCACCACGACTATTCGATACCGCCCTACCCCGGCCAGGCGGCGAGCTTCATCGCCGGACGGGTGTAGCGGCCGCCGGGGCGGTCAGCCGCGGCTTCGGTCGGTGAGATACTGCGAGGATGCCCACCAACACCGCATTGGACAGCGTCGAGGACGCAGTGCGGCGTCGTGGCGTCGATCTTGTCGAGCTATCGCACGCAATCCACGCCGAGCCTGAGCTGGCCTTCGCCGAGCATCGGAGCTGCGCCAAAACGCAGGCACTGGTGGCCGAGCGTGGCTTCGAGGTCACCCCGGCACCCGGTGGCCTGGACACCGCGTTCCGCGCCGATTTCGGCAGCGGACCGCTGGTTGTCGGGGTCTGCGCCGAGTACGACGCCCTGCCCGAGATCGGACACGCCTGCGGCCACAACATCATCGCGGCGTCGGCGGTCGGGACCGCGCTGGCGCTGGCCGAGGTGGCCGATGAGCTGGGCCTGACCGTGGCGCTGCTCGGCACACCCGCCGAGGAGGCAGGCGGGGGCAAGGCACTGCTGCTGGAGGCGGGGACGTTCGACGATGTCGCTCTGGCGGTGATGCTGCATCCCGGGCCGACCGACATCGCCGCGGCCCGCTCGCTGGCCTTGTCCGAGGTGATCGTGGACTACCGCGGCAAGGAATCGCATGCCGCCGTCGCCCCGTATCTGGGCATCAACGCCGCCGACGCCATCACCGTCGCGCAGGTCGCCATCGGCGTGCTGCGGCAGCAACTAGCGCCCGGTCAGCTGGTCCACGGGATCGTCACCAACGGCGGACAGGCGGTCAACGTCATCCCCGGCCACGCGACATTGCAGTACGCGATGCGGGCGGCCGAACTTGATTCGCTGCGCCAGCTGGAGGGCAGGATGTTCGCGTGCTTTGCCGCAGGCGCGCTGGCCGCCGGCTGCGAATACGAAATCAACACGCCGTCACCGGCATACGCCGAGCTGACACCCGACCGATGGCTGGCCGAGGTTTGCCGTAACGAGATGCGCCGGCTAGGGCGTCAGCCGGTGGCACCCGAAATCGAGGCGGTGCTGCCGATGGGCAGCACCGATATGGGCAACGTGACGCAGGTGCTGCCGGGCATTCACCCGGTGATCGGTGTCGATGCCGGTGGCGCCACGGTGCACCAGCGCGCGTTCGCCGCCGCTGCCGCCGGCCCGAGCGCCGACCGCGCGGTGGTCGACGGCGCGGTCATGCTGGCGCGCACGGTAGTCCACCTCGCCCAGGACAGCGCCGAACGGGACCGGGTATTGGCTGCGGTGGAACGCCGGGCCGGCAGATGAGCCTGGTTGACGCCGCCGACTCGTGGCTGGCCACCCACTACGACGACATGGTCGAGTGGCGCCGGCACATCCACCGCTATCCGGAGTTGGGGCGCCAGGAGTACGCCACCACACAATTCGTCGCCGAGCGGTTGTCCGACGCGGGCTTGAATCCGAAGGTGCTGCCCGGCGGTACCGGACTGACCTGCGATTTCGGGCCGGAACATCAGCCCAGGATCGCGCTGCGGGCCGACATGGACGCGCTGCCGATGGCCGAACGGACCGGCGCCCCCTATGCCTCGACGATGCCCAACGTCGCGCACGCCTGCGGGCACGACGCGCACACCGCGATCCTGCTGGGCGCCGCACTGGCGCTGGCGTCGGTGCCGGAGCTGCCGGTCGGCGTGCGGTTGATCTTCCAGGCCGCCGAGGAGCTGATGCCCGGCGGCGCCATCGACGCCATCGCCGCCGGAGCGCTGACCGGGGTATCGCGGATCTTCGCCATGCACTGCGACCCGCGGCTGGAGGTCGGCAAGGTCGCGGTTCGGCAAGGCCCCATCACCTCGGCGGCCGACCAGCTGGAAATCACGCTGTATTCGCCGGGCGGGCACACCTCGCGGCCGCACCTGACCGCCGACCTGGTCTACGGGCTCGGCACGCTGATCACCGGACTGCCCGGGGTGCTATCCCGCCGGATCGACCCGCGGAACAGCACCGTCTTGGTGTGGGGCGCGGTCAACGCCGGGGTGGCCCCCAACGCCATCCCGCAGAGCGGCGTGGTGGCCGGCACCATCCGCACCGCCAGCCGGCAGACCTGGGTCGGGCTCGAGAAGCTCGTCCGCGAAGCGGTGGCGGGCCTGTTGTCGCCGCTGGCGATCGAACACACGATGCAATACCGGCGCGGTGTGCCCCCGGTGGTCAACGAGGAGATCTCCACCCGCATCCTCACCCACGCGATCGAGGCCGTCGGCCCCGACGTGGCCGCTGACACCCGGCAATCCGGCGGCGGCGAGGACTTCTCCTGGTATCTCGAGGAGATTCCCGGCGCGATGGCCCGACTGGGCGTGTGGTCGGGTGAGGGGCCGCAGTTGGATCTGCACCAGCCGACGTTCGATCTTGACGAGCGGGCCCTGGCGATCGGGCTGCGGGTGATGGTCAACATCATCGAGCAGTCGGCCGCCTTCACGGCGACCTAGAGTCTCGCAAGTCATCCGCGGGCAAGTCATTCAGGCTGAACGCCGAGCGCCTCACGGTTGAGCGCCGCGTCCGCCAGCTGCTGTGTGTCGCCAAAATGCCGAAAGATCGGGCCGTTGTTGACCCGCGCCTGGAGGGGCTTGCGCTCGGTGTAGTCATGTGTCTACACTCCGTCTATCGCACTGTAGGCAGTTGACTACAGTCCCAGGTTCAAGGAGCTGGACGACGAATGACCACCGAGTTCCATGACGTGTTGCGGCACGCACAGCACATTCAGTCCGCAGTGGACCAGCAGCTGTTTGCGCTCAACACCCGATCGTTCAGGGGCACAGACGAGGCCCTGACCGTCGCCGTCACCGTCGACGGACGCGAACGGCTCACCGGTCTGCAGATCAAGGACGGTCTGCTGCGGTTAGGCGCCGAAACGGTCGCGCAGCGCATCACCGAGGCGATTCTCGAGGCGCAGGCAGCCGCGACAGTGGCCAATGGGGCAGCTCAGGAACGGCTCTTCGAATTGATGGACGACGCCGCCGGTTCGCTCAAGGATGTACTGGGCTCCGCCTACGCGGTAGTCCCCGGGCCGATGTTGCGGGCCGGCCGCGTCCGCAGGTCATGAACGTATTCTCCTGGCGCGCCGGCGATTTCAGCGGCATCGGCCATCACGCCCAGGTACCGCGCCGATGGCAGTCCGCCCTCCCAGGCGTCGAGCACGTAGAGCCACGCCAGCACTGGATCGGTGGTGGTGTCCGACGACAGCCGCTCCACCCGGCATCGGATCTTCTTGTGGATGCCGAACTCGGAGCCCTCCCAGTGGTCCAGGCTCATCTCGTCGGCCGGCGTCATGTCGTAGAGCACGACGAACACCTTGGAATCGGGGTCCTCGACGACACTGGCCAGAGCTCCCTCCCAGCCGATGTCTTCGCCACCGAAGGTCAGTCGCCACCCGTGCAGCCAGCCCGTCCCGGCCATCGGGGAGTGGGGTGCACGCTGCTGCATCTGCTCCGGATGCATGTTCGACCCGTAGGCGGCGTAGATCGGCACGCAGGAAAGCTTAAACGGCGGATGCCCACTCGGTATTCATCCGACGATTCGCGGGGTGCGGGGGTGCCGCGGTCTCCGATAGGTTAAGGCCGTGTTGACCCGCATCGTGATCCTCGGTGGAGGCCCGGCCGGTTACGAAGCCGCGCTGGTGGCCGCCACGTCACACCCCGATACCACCGACGTCACCGTGATCGACTCCGAGGGCATCGGCGGCGCCGCCGTGCTGGACGATTGCGTTCCGTCCAAAACGTTCATCGCCTCGACCTGGCTGCGCACCGAACTGCGGCGGGCGCCCCGGCTGGGCTTCGACATCGACATCGACGACGCCAAGATCTCGTTGCCGCAGATCCACAAGCGGGTCAAGGCGCTGGCCGCCGAGCAGTCGGCCGATATCACCGCCCAGCTGCTCGACGTGGGCGTGCATCTGGTCGCGGGCCGGGGCGAGTTGGTCGATTCCGAGCCCGGCCTGGCCCGGCACCGCATCAAGGCGACCCATTCCGATGGCACGGTCACCGAGCACGGCGCCGATGTCGTGCTGATCGCTACCGGCGCCAGCCCGCGGGTGCTGCCGTCGGCCCAGCCCGACGGGGAGCGCATCCTGACCTGGCGGCAGCTCTACGACCTGCGGTCGTTGCCCGAGCACCTGATCGTGGTGGGCTCCGGCGTCACCGGCGCCGAGTTCGTCCACGCCTACACCGAGCTCGGCGTGCCGGTGACGGTGGTGGCCAGCCGGGACCGGGTGCTGCCCTACGAGGACGCTGACGCCGCGCTGGTCCTGGAGGAGGCGTTCGCCGAACGCGGCGTGCAGCTGTTCAAGAATGCCCGGGCCGAATCGGTGGTTGCCACCGCCGACGGTGTCCTGGTGACGATCACCGACGGCCGCACCGTCGAGGGCAGTCACGCCCTGATGACCATCGGGTCGGTGCCCAACACCGGCGGCCTCGGCCTGGAACGCGTCGGCATCGAGCTGGGGCGGGGCGACTACCTGAAGGTGGACCGGGTATCGCGCACCTCGGTGCCCGGAATCTATGCGGCCGGCGACTGCACCGGGCTGCTGCTGCTCGCGTCGGTCGCGGCCATGCAGGGCCGGATCGCGATGTATCACGCGCTGGGCGAAGGGGTGAGCCCGATCCGGTTGCGCACGGTCGCCGCGACGGTGTTCACCAGGCCCGAGATCGCCGCCGTCGGGGTGCCGCAAACGATGATCGACGACGGCTCGGTGCCTGCCCGGACGGTCACGTTGCCGTTGCGGACCAACGCGCGCGCCAAGATGTCGGGGTTGCAGCAGGGTTTCGTCAAGGTCTTCTGCCGCAAGTCCACCGGCGTGGTCATCGGCGGCGTGGTGGTGGCGCCGATCGCCTCCGAGCTGATCCTGCCGATCGCCGTGGCCGTGCAAAACCGCATCACCGTCAACGAGCTGGCGCAAACGCTGGCCGTCTACCCGTCGTTGTCCGGTTCGATCACCGAGGCCGCTCGCCGGCTGATGGCGCACGACGATCTGGACTGACGCGGCCGTCCGGCGCCGGGACGAACTAGCCTTAGTGGAGCACCCCCTACTGACGAGTAACACGGACATCGAATTCCCCAGTGAGGAGTCCTTCGTCGTGAATGATCCGGTTTCCATGCTGGGCCCGCAGCAACGCGCCGCGTTCTGGGAGCGACTCGGCACCGAGCAGTTCGACGTCGTCGTGATCGGCGGCGGCGTGGTGGGCTCCGGGTGCGCCCTGGATGCCGCCACGCGCGGGCTCAAGGTCGCGCTGGTCGAGGCGCGCGACTTCGCTTCCGGCACCTCGAGCCGCTCGTCGAAGATGTTCCATGGCGGGCTGCGCTACCTCGAGCAGCTGGAGTTCGGGCTGGTGCGCGAGGCGCTCCACGAGCGTGAGCTGTCGCTGACCACGCTGGCGCCGCATCTGGTCAAGCCGCTGCCGTTCTTGTTCCCGCTGACCCATCGGTGGTGGGAGCGTCCCTACAGCGCGGCGGGCATCTTCCTCTACGACCAGCTCGGTGGCTCGAAATCGGTTCCGGCGCAGAAGCATTTGACGCGTGCCGGCGCGCTGCGGTTGAGCCCGGGGCTGAAGCGCAGTTCTTTGATCGGCGGGATCCGCTACTACGACACCGTCGTCGACGACGCCAGGCACACGATGACGGTCGCGCGCACCGCGGCGCATTACGGCGCGGTCGTGCGCTGCTCCACCCAGGTGGTCGCGCTGCTGCGCGAGGGCGACCGGGTGATCGGAGTCCGCGTCCGCGACTCCGAAGACGGCTCGATCACCGAGGTTCGCGGCCACGTCGTGGTCAACGCGACCGGGGTCTGGACCGACGAGATCCAGGCCCTGTCCAAGCAGCGCGGCCGGTTTCAAGTACGCGCCTCCAAGGGCGTACACGTGGTGGTGCCGCGGGACCGGATCGTCAGCGACGTCGCGATCATCCTGCGCACCGCGAAGTCGGTGATGTTCGTCATCCCGTGGGGGAGTCACTGGATCATCGGCACCACCGATACCGATTGGAACCTCGACCTGGCCCATCCCGCGGCCACCAAGGCCGACATCGACTACATCCTGCAGACCGTCAACCAGGTACTGGCAACCCCGTTGACCCACGCCGACATCGACGGGGTGTACGCGGGGCTGCGGCCGCTGCTGGCCGGGGAGAGCGAGGAAACCTCCAAGCTGTCCCGGGAACACGCCGTCGCGGTGCCCGCGCCCGGTCTGGTCGCCATCGCCGGCGGCAAGTACACCACCTACCGGGTGATGGCCGCCGACGCGATCGACACGGCGGTGCAGTTCGTCCCGGCCCGGGTTGCGCCGTCGATCACCGAAAAGGTGAGCCTGCTGGGCGCCGTCGGCTACTTCGCCCTGATCAACCAGGTCGAACACGTCGGCGAACTGGTGGGCCTGCACCCGTACCGGGTGCGTCACCTGCTGGACCGCTACGGCTCGCTGATCGACGATGTGCTGGCGCTGGCAGCCGATCATCCCGACCTGCTGAGCCCGATCAAGGAGGCGCCGGGCTACTTGAAGGTGGAAGCCGTGTACGCCGCCGCCGCCGAGGGGGCCCTGCATCTCGAGGACATCTTGGCCCGCCGGATGCGGATCTCCATCGAATACCCGCACCGCGGCGTCGACTGCGCCCGGGAGGTCGCCGAGCTGGTCGCTCCCGTGCTGGGATGGAGCGCCGGGGACATCAATCGTGAGGTCGCCAACTACACCGCGCGGGTAGAGGCCGAGATCCTGTCGCAGGCCCAGCCCGACGACGTGTCGGCAGACGAGTTGCGGGCCAGCGCGCCCGAAGCACGCGCCGAAATCCTCGAACCGGTTCCCCTCAATTGATTCTTTCGATCTCTTTGGATCTTTGGTGAGGCCCGCACCGCTTCCGGTGCGCGACGGATTGGGGCCCGCGCGGATACGGCTGCGCGGCGGGACAGTGCTGGCCGAGCTGACCGCGCGGTTCGGCGAGCAGGCCCGCGCCAAGGTTCTGGCCGGCGAGGTCGTCGACGCCGACGGTGTGCTGATCGACGAGGCCACCGTGCTGGCGGCCGGGGCGAGTGTCTACCTGTATCGGGACCTGCCTGATGAAGTGCGGGTGCCGTTCGATCTCCCGGTGCTCTATCGCGACGACGACATCGTGGTCGCGGACAAGCCGCACTTCCTGGCCACCATGCCCAGGGGCAGCCACGTCGCGCAGACCGCGTTGGTGCGGCTGCGTAAGGAACTGGGGTTGCCCGAGCTGAGCCCCGCCCACCGGCTCGACCGGCTGACCGCCGGGGTGCTGCTGTTCACCGCCCGGCGAGAGGTGCGGGGCGCCTATCAGATGCTGTTCGCTCGCGGGCTGGTGGACAAGACGTATCTGGCCCGCGCGGCGGTCGATCCGGCCCTGGTGCTGCCGCGGGTGGTGCGCAATCGGATCGTCAAGCGGCGTGGCCACCTGCAGGCGGTCATCGAGCCGGGCGTGCCCAATGCCGAGACGTTGGTCGAACTTTCATCTCCCGATGGTCTCTATCGGCTGACGCCCCGCACCGGGCGCACTCACCAGTTGCGCGTACACATGGCGTCGCTGGGACTGCCCATCATCGGTGATCCTTTGTACCCCAATGTGATTGACGTTCCTGCCGGTGACTTCACTACGCGGCTGGGCTTGCTGGCACAGCGCATCGAGTTCGACGATCCGTTCACCGGATCGCGCCGCGAGTTCGTCAGCCGCCGAGAAATAGAGGGAGTCCGGTTATGAGCGAGGAGCCCGCGCTGGTCATCGTGGCCGGTTATCAAAGTCTCGATACGGCCCGTCATGACTTCCAAACCCTGGCCGACGCAGCCAAAGACAAGAGCCTCGCGTTGCGGGATGCGGTGCTGGTCGGCAAGGACGCCGAGGGCAATCGTGTCGTGGTGGACATCGGCAATCGACTCGGCCGGCGCGGTGCCGTGTGGGGTGCCGGGGCGGGGCTGGCGGTGGGACTTTTCTCACCGGTGTCGTTGATCACGGCGGCCATCGGTGCCGCGACCGGGGCGCTGGCAGGCACCTTCGTCAACCAGCGGTTCAAGAATGGGCTGGGCGACAAGATCGGGGAGGCGATGGCGGCGGACAGCGCCGTGATCATCGCCGTGGCCCCGGGCGATCACCGGCTTTCAGCGGAGCAGGCGCTGGCCGGCTCGCCAATGAAATCGGTTGCGGAGCTCAGGCATTGGACGTTACGCGGTTTTGGCGCGGCGCTGGAAGAAGCCATGGTTAAATTCAATCCGGACCGCACCCGGCTGCCGATACCTCAGCGCAGCTTCGGCGGCACGGTGGGCCGCACCGTGGCGGAATCGGTCGGCGACTGGACGATCGTGCCCGGCGCCGCCGCGCCCGACGGGGCACCGAACGTGCTGATCGTGCTGATCGACGACGCCGGGTTCGGCGGCCCAGACACCTTTGGTGGTGCCATCCGGACCCCGACGCTGTCGCGGCTGGCCCAGCACGGATTGGCCTACAACCGCTTTCACGTCACCGCGGTGTGCTCACCGACCCGCGCGGCGCTGTTGACCGGCCGCAACCACCATCGGGTCGGTTTCGGGTCGGTCTGCGAGTTCCCGGGCCCCTACCCGGGCTATTCGACGGCCAAGCCACGCAGTTGCGCCGCACTACCACGAATTCTGCGCGACAACGGCTATGTGACAGGAGCTTTCGGCAAGTGGCATCTGACCCCGGACAACGTGCAGGGGGCGGCGGGGCCATTCGACAACTGGCCGCTCGGCTGGGGATTCGACCACTTCTGGGGATTTCCGTCGGGCGCCGCGGGCCAGTACGACCCGATCATCAGCCAGGACAACTCCGTTATCGGCATACCGCAGGGGCAAGACGGCCGCCCGTACTATTTCCCCGACGATCTCACCGACAAAGCCGTGGAGTGGCTGCACACCGTGCGGGCGGCCAACGCCACCAAGCCATGGATGATGTACTACTCCACCGGTGCCACCCACGCGCCGCACCACGTGTTCGCCGAGTGGGCCGACAAGTACCGGGGACAGTTTGACGATGGCTGGGATGTGTACCGGCAGCAGACATTTGAACGGCAGAAGCAGCTTGGGATCATTCCTCCCGACGCCGAACTCACCGAGCGGCCTGACCTGTTCCCGGCGTGGGACAGCCTGTCGCCGACCCAGCGAAAACTCTATGCCCGGCAAATGGAGGTTTTCGCGGGGTTCTCCGAAAACGCCGACTGGAATGTGGGCCGCCTGCTTGACACGATCGACGATCTCGGCGAGTCCGACAACACGCTGGTCTTCTACATCTGGGGTGACAACGGCGCCAGCATGGAGGGCACCAACACCGGTTCATTCAACGAGATGACATTCATCAACGGCCTGGACCTGTCCGCCGAGCAGCAATTGCAGCTGATCGAGCAATACGGTGGGATCGAGGCCCTCGGCAACGAGGACACCGCACCACATTTCGCGAGTGCATGGGCGCATGCCAACAACACCCCGTTCCAGTGGGGCAAGCAGATGGCCAGCCACCTTGGTGGCACTCGTGACCCGATGGTGGTCGCCTGGCCGACCCGGATCCGGCCCGACAGCGCGGTTCGCGACCAGTTCACGCACTGCATAGACATTGCGCCAACTGTGTTGGAGGCCATCGGTTTACCGGAGCCGGCCAGTGTCGACGGCGTCGAGCAGGAGCCGATGGACGGCACCAGTTTCATCCACACCTTCGATGCGGCGACGGCCGAAGAGCGCCACACCGTGCAGTATTTCGAAAACTTCGGCAGCCGAGCGATTTACCAGGACGGCTGGTGGGCCTGTGCCCGCCTGGACAAAGCCCCGTGGGACTTGTCGCCCGAGACGATGCAGCGGTTCGCGCCGGGGAATTACGACCCCGACGACGACGTCTGGGAGCTCTACTACCTGCCCGACGATTTCTCCCAGGCCAAGGACCTGGCGGCCGAGCATCCCGACAAGGTCACCGAGCTGACCGAATTGTGGTGGCAGGAAGCCGAACGCAACCGGGTACTGCCGCTACTCGGCGGGCTCGCGGTGATGTTCGGCGATCTGCCGCCCCTGCCCACCACCACGCGATTCAGCTTCGGCGGCGGCGTGCAAAACATTCAGCGCGGGATGGTCCCGCGCATCTTCGGCCGCTCCTACGCGATCGAAGCGCGGCTGCACGTTCCCGACGGTGGCGCGCAGGGCGTGATCGTCGCCAACGCCGACTTCATGGGCGGGTTCGCGTTGTGGGTTGACGAGGAGCGCAGACTGCACCACACGTATTCCTTCCTCGGTGTGCAGACCTATCGGCAGGTGTCTACCGAGCCGATCCCCGACGGCGATGTCAGGGTGCGGATGCTGTTCGAATCCGCGCAGCCCGTCGTCGGTTCGGGGGGACGGGTGACGCTGTGGGCCGACGATCGGTTGATCGGTGCGGGGGAGCTGCCCCAAACCGTCAGCCTGGCGTTCACCTCATACGCCGGGATGGACATCGGCCGCGACAACGGGTTGGTCGTCGACCGCGAGTACGAGGACAAGGCCCCTTACGCGTTCACCGGAACCGTAAAAGAGGTCGTTTTCGATCTGATGCCGGTGCACCACGAAGCCGAGAAAGCATTGCACGAACACGCATCCGGCCAGGCTGTCGGGCAGGGAGCGGCGGGCTGATCCTCAGTTGCCTGGCAGTTGGCGGGTCTCGGCGTCCAGAATGCCCTGATTGATGCGATCCGCGGAGTGTGGGCTGACGAATGGGGGCGGTGCCCCGCATGTACAGGAAAATTGGTTGAACACATTGTCGGCGGCCGCCGGCACGGCCAGCCCAACGGTCGCACCGAGAACAACTGCCCCGCCGATTATTAGCTTCGTGAACACTTTCAAGCCTCCGTTTGTTTACCTGATGTTAAACATTACCCTCAGGCGGAGGCTAAAGGTTGACGGCTCGCCCGTCGGCGCTACGCCGGCGGCGGCGGGGGGGCCGGCTGGGTCGGTGGCATGTACTTCGGGCAGTAGGCGCGGATTGCCGCGCCGACGAAGTAGCCGGCGTCGTAGTCGGGCAAGCTACTGCTGTTCATCACGTCGATAACCACCTCGTTGGGCGTCATGCCTTCATCGAGGTACTGGCAGACCTTCCGAGCTGCTCCGATCGCGGCTGGCACCGACTCGTGGGTGATGCCGTCGGATATCAGGAGTTGTACGAATTTGTCGTCGTTAGCGTCGGCGTGAGCGGCAGGAGCTAAGCCTGCTCCGAGCACACCGAGCGACACGGCCATCGCAACTACAAGCCGGGTACCCGACGGCATTTGTAGGGGGCCGACCTTGCCAATTTTCACGCTCCTCATCATCTCGCATATCGCGATTGTTGCCAACGCGAACGAGTCTGAAGAGCTGGTGAACATGTTCGTTTTCAGCGCGGGAAAGGGTATGGGGCGCCCGTCCTGATCGCTCCGTGCGCGCGCGGTCGGTAATTTGACCCCATGCCGTACGAACGATGGTTGTCGCTGGCGCTGCTGGCGGTCTGCCTTGTCGGCTGCGGCGTGCGGCAAGTATCGGCGGCCGCCTCTCGCGATCTGTCCGGGACATTCCGTTCCGGCGGCATGGACCGGACCTACGTAATACACGTGCCGCCCGGTGATCCCGTCGGTCTGGTGCTCAGCCTGCACGGCGGCGGCGGCAGCGGAAAGGGGCAGCGGGGTCTGACCGACTTCGACGCCGTCGCCGACGCCCACAATCTTCTGGTCGTCTATCCCGACGGTTACGACAAGAGCTGGGCCGACGGGCGGGGGGCATCGCCCGCGGATCGCCGCCACATTGACGACGTCGGCTTCCTGGTTGGGCTGGCCGCCAAGCTGCGCAACGACTACAACATCGCCCCCGGCCACGTCTACGCCACCGGAATGTCCAACGGCGGCTTCATGTCCAACAGGCTGGCTTGCGATCGCGCTGATGTTTTCTCCGCGATCGCGCCCGTGGCGGGCACGCTGGGCGTGGGTGTGGCCTGCAATCCGTCACAGCCGGTTTCGGTGTGGGAGGCGCACGGGAGCGCCGATCCCCTGGTGCGGTTCAACGGTGGGGATGTACGTGGTCGCGGTGGGCTGAGCCACTCCATCTCGGCCAAGAGCATGGTGGACAAGTGGCGCTCGGTCAATGGCTGCGAAGGCGATCCGGTGGCAGAGGTGTTGCCCAACGTCGGGGACGGCACCGTGGTGCACCGTTATGACTCAGCGGCGTGTGGGGCGTCCACCGAGGTGGTCTTCTATCAGATCGACAACGGCGGACACACCTGGCCGGGCGGCAAGCAGTATCTGCCCAAGGCGGTCATTGGAGCGACCACGCGAGCGCTGGACGGATCGGAAGCGATAGCGGAGTTTTTCCTGGCGCACGCCCGCGATTGATTTGGCGCGCGATCGAATTCAGCGCTGACAGGACGGGCACCAATAGGCCACCCGCGCACCGGTGTCGTCGACGTTGATGCGTGTCCCGCAGCGACGGCAATTTTGCCCGGCCCGACCGTAGGCCCACAGTTGCCGTCCGGCCCGGGTGTCACCGGTGGTACAGCGATTCCAACGAAAGCGGTTGGCCCACAGCATCTCCCGAGCCCGGGAGGCCAAACGACGTGGGTCGGCGATCGCGCTGACTGGCGCGGTGGGCAGATGTCCGCTGACGAAACACAGCTCGTTGCAGTAGACATTGCCCACTCCGGCCATCACACGTTGGTCCAGCAACGCCTCGGCAATCGGCCGGTCCGGGTGAGTGGTCAGGTTGGTACCGGCGACCTGGGCATCCCAGTCCGGACCCAGCAGATCGGGCCCCAAGTGCGCGACCACGTCACCGTCGTGGTCGCGATCGAGGATCTCGAGCACTCCGAGGTCCACACCGACGGCGCGAACGTCGTTGGCTTCCAGCACGATGCGGGCCCGGTGATCCATCCGCACCGGGCGGTTGCCGACGCGCCAGCTGCCCTCCATCTTCAAATGCGAGTGAATGCTGGCCCGCCCCAACCGGATGAACAGATGCTTGCCCCGGCTGAGCACTTCGTCGACCACGTTGCCGCTGAGGTCGACGGTGGCGAATTGCGGCACCCGCACGTCGCAGCGGGTCAGCGTGTGCCCGGCCAGGTGCTCGCGCAGCGTCGCCGCGGTGTGCCAGACCGTGTCACCCTCGGGCATGGTGCTCTGGCGTCACCGCAGCCGCATTCCGCGTGGGGTGCGGGCGAAACCGGCTTCCGACAGTGCCGCGGCGACGGGACTCGGGCCGCTGGCGAGCGGCTGCAGGGCCGGCACTGAGTTGATGCGTTCGACGAGTATCGACTCGATGCGCCGAGCGGTGACCAGTTCGGCGAGCGCCAGGGCCGCCGCGTGGTCGGCGCCGGGATCGTCGGTGAATGTCAGCAATGATCGTCCGCCGCGCTCGAGGAACCAGGCCAGTTCACCGTCGACCAGTACGACGAGCGCGCCGGCCTTGCGGCCGGGGCGTGCCCCGTCCGCCGTGGGCCAGGGCAATGCGGCGCCGTACGGGTTCGCCGGGTCGGCAGCGGCCAGTACGACGGCCCGGTATTCCGCTCGCTCCGGGTCGATACCGTCGAGGTAACTGCGCAGCCGGTCGACGGTCGAGGCGACGGCGAATTGGGCGCCGCCCAGCGATTCGACGAAGTACCCACGCTGACACCTGCCGGCCTCTTCGAAACTGCTCAGAACCTTGTACAGGGTGGCGAATCCACCCGGCACACTTTCGGCCGCCACCGCGCCTCTGGTCAGCACGCCGTGGCGGTTCAACAGCAGCTCGGCTTGGTAGTGGGCGCGCAGGGTGGAATCGGGCTCCGGGCCCGGCAGCGCCGACCAGCGACCGGCCACGGTGGGGTCGGTGGTACGAGCATGGGGATGCGCGACGCTGTACCGGCTCAGCCGGGGCGGCCGGCGGGTGCGGTGCGCGGGGGCCGATCGCTTGCGGGCTCCGGTGCCGGTTAGCAGTGCGCGCACCGGGGCGAAGGTGTCGCCGGTGATCCAGCCGGCCCAGATCAGCTCCCACAGGGCATCTTTGAGCGCCGTTTCGCCGATCCCGTCCTGGGCGAGTTGCCGGAAGAAGTACGCGCCGCCTCCGCCCAGTGCGTCCAGGATCGCGCGGTGGGTGTCGGTGAAGTCGATCTCGTCAGGTGTGGCCAAGGTCAGCGGAGCGGACTCGCTGGCGTGCAGCGCGATCCACCCATCACTACCCGAGATCGACCCCGCGCCCGACCAGGTGACCTCCCCGGCCGCCAGCAGCTCGTCGAGCATCGCGGGCGAATAATCGCGGACCCGCGGCGCCAACACCAGCGGTTCGGCCGCCGACGCCGGTATCCGAACGCCGGCCAGCTGATCGATGACGGCCATCAGCCCGTCCAGGCCGCTTGCGGTGCCCAGGTGATGCCAGGCGGGCAGGAACCGCCCGTAGGCGGCGGTGCTGACCGGCTCGACCTGGGCGCGCAGCGCCGCCAGCGAACGCCGCCGCAGAATCCGCAACACGTTGGCGTCACACCACTGCTCGCCGCCGACGCCGCCGACGCCGCCGACGCCACCCGAGGCGGCTTCTGGAGCGACAAAGTCGCCGCGCACCAGCCGGCCATCGCTGGCCAGCCGGCTCAGCACGTCGGCCGTTACCCGCAGTCCCAGCCCGAAGCGCGCGGCGGCCTCGGCCGTGGTGAACGGGGTGCGGGTACGGGCGTAGCGGCCCAGCAGTTCGCCCAGGGGGTCGGTCACCTGCTCGGTGAACGTGGCCGGGACGCCCACCGGTACCGCCGCGCCGACCCCGTCGCGCAGCCGGCCGATATCTTCGATGGCCACCCACCAGCTGCGGCCCGCGAACGACACCGTCAGCGCGCGCCGGGCGGCGCGCAAGCCTTCCAGCCAGCCTCCAATATCGATGCCGTCGGCGGCCTCGGCGCGCGCGGCGACCTCGTCTTCGGTCAGCGGGCCGAGCAGCCGCAGCAGATCGGCGACCGCCTCGGCATCGCGGGCGGCCCGATCGGCGGACAGATGCTGCAGCTGGCGTCCGGTCGCGGCAATAACCTCAGCATCAAGCAATTCACGGAGTTCTACCCGGCCAAGCAGCTCGGCCAGCAGCGTGCTGTCCAACGACAGGGCCGCCGCGCGGCGCTCGGCCAGCGGGGAATCGCCCTCGTACATGAACGCGCCGACGTAGCCGAACAACAGCGACGCCGCGAACGGTGAGGGTTGCGCGGTTTCGACCTCGAGCACCCGGACCCGGCGCGCGGCGATGCTAGTCATCAAATCGACCAGCGCCGGGACGTCGTAAACGTCCTGCAGGCATTCCCGGACGGTCTCCAGCACGATCGGAAAGTCGGGGTATTTGCGGGCCACGTCCAGCAATTGGGCCGCGCGCTGACGCTGGTGCCACAGCGGCGAGCGGCGGCCGGGATGGCGGCGGGGCAGCAGCAACGCGCGCGCCGCGCATTCCCGGAACCGCGACGCGAACAGCGCCGAGCCGCCCACTTCGGCGGTGACGATGGGGTCGATCTCGTTGGCGTCGAACACGAAAAGCTCCGCGCCGGCGGGGGTTTCCTCAAGGGTGTCGGGTAGATGTACCACGATGCCGTCGTCGGAGGCGGTCGGCTTCTCGTCGATGCCGTAGCGCTCGGCCAGCCGCCGGCCCACTGCCAGCGCGAGTGGCCCATGCACCCGCAGCCCGTAGGGCGAGTGCAGGATCACCCGCCAGTCACCCAGCTCGTCGCGGAATCGCTCGACCAGCAGGGTGGTATCGGTGGGTACCGTTCCGGTGGCGGTCCGTTGGTCCTTGAGCAGCACCCACAGGTTGTCGGTCGCATAATCGTTGAAGCCCAATGCGGCACAACGCTTGTCGAATTCATCGCGGCCCAGCCCGGCCACTTGGCCGGTAAATGCGCCCAGCGCGGCGCCGAGTTCGGCGGGCCGGCCCACGCCGTCGCCGTGCCAGAACGGCAGCCTGGCCGGCAGGCCCGGCGCGGGAATCACCAGCACCCGGTCGTGGGTGATCTCGGTGATCCGCCAGCTGGTGGCCCCCAACGAGATGACATCCCCGGGACGAGACTCGTAGACCATTTCCTCGTCGAGTTCGCCTACCCGCGAAGGCTTTTCGGCCTCGCTGGCCAGGTAGACGGTGAACATCCCACGATCGGGGATCGCGCCACCGGAGGTGACGGCCAGCCGCTGCGCACCGGGCCGGGCGGTCAGCGTGCCGGTGTCGCGGTCGTAGACCAGCCGCGGTCGCAGCTCGGCGAATTCGGTCGACGGATACTTGCCGGACAGCAGATCCAGGGTGGCCTCGAACACACTGCGCGGCAGGGTCGCGAACGGCGCGCTGCGGCGCACCGTGTCGAACCAGCGGTCGGCGTCCAGCGGCTCCAGCGCGGCCGCCGCGACGGTCTGTTGGGCGAGGATGTCGAGCGGGTTGGCGGGCACCCGCATGGTCTCGATCTGCCCGGCCAGCATCCGCTCCACGCTGACCGCGCAGCTGATCAGGTCGGTGCGGTGCTTGGGGAACAGCACGCCGCGGGAGACCTCACCGACCTGGTGGCCGGCCCGGCCGATGCGTTGCAGGCCGCTGGCCACCGAGGGCGGTGCCTCCACCTGGATCACCAGGTCGACGGCCCCCATATCGATACCCAGCTCCAGGCTCGACGTGGCCACCACCGCCTTGAGCAGTCCGCGTTTGAGGTCCTCCTCGACCAGGGCGCGTTGCTCCTTGCTCACCGAACCGTGGTGAGCGCGGGCCAATACGGCGTCGGCCCCGTAGGTCTGTCCGCTGCCCATGATGTGCGCCGGTGATCCGCCGGGTACCCGCCGATTGGACTCGGTCGAGAGTTCCACGCCGCTACGGTCGGCGTGAATTTCGTTGAGCCGTGCGGTAAGTCGCTCGGCCAGCCGTCGCGAATTGGCGAACACGATGGTCGAGCTGTGTGCTTCGATCAGGTCGACCAGGCGTGCCTCGACATCGGGCCAGATGGTGTTGTCCGTCAGGTTGGCCATGTCGGGCACCGGCACCTGCACGGTGAGCTGGAACGACTTGGCCGACGGGGGAGCCACGATCGTGGTCGGGGCGTGTCCGGACAGGAACCGCGCGAGCTCCTCGGGCGGACGCACCGTCGCCGACAATCCGATGCGCTGGGCGGGCCGCCCTTCCCGGAGGTCGTCGAGCCGCTCCAGCGATACCGCCAGGTGCGCGCCGCGCTTGCCCGCGGCGATCGCGTGCACCTCGTCGACGATCACCGTCTGCACGCCGGCCAGGGTTTCGCGCGCGGCCGAGGTCAGCATCAAGAACAGCGACTCGGGGGTGGTGATCAACACGTCGGGTGGGGAGCTGATGAGTTGGCGGCGGCGCGCGGGCGGGGTGTCGCCGGAGCGGACCCCGACGCTGATCTCGGGAGCGGGAAGGCCCTGCCGCTCGGCGATTCGGGTGAGCCCGGCCAACGGGGTGCGCAGGTTGCGCTCCACATCGACGGCCAGCGCCTTGAGCGGGGAGACATAGAGCACGCGGGTGCCGGCCGGCCTTTCGGCCGAGCCGGCAAGACTATCCAGAGCCCATAGGAACGCCGCCAGCGTCTTACCGGATCCGGTCGGCGCGATCACCAGGGTGTTGTTGCCGTCGGCGATGGCATCCCAGGCGGCGGCCTGCGCGCTGGTCGGCGCGGGAAAGGTGCTGTCGAACCACTCGCGGGTGATCGCGCTGAAGCGGTCCAGCGGGTTGCGAGTGCTCACCTAGCCATGGTGCCAACACCCACCGACAAAACGTCTACTGCGGCTGGTGACGAGCGGTGGCCATCGCGTGGGCCAGTTCGTCGGGGATCCCGGGTACCCGGGTGATCGCGTCCAGCAAGGTGTGCGCGCACGAGTCGGCCAGGCGTTCGGCGTCGGTCGTGGGGTCGATGATGCGCTGGCGGCACAACTCGAAGGTGAACGCGATCCAGCCGTTGAGGATGACCCGCAGATCCCGCTCGACATCCGCGTGCAGTGCCTGTTGCCCAGGAACCTTCGCGACGACCTCGCCGATCCGCGTCATGATGAGCTCCAGCTGGCGGTTTTTGGCATCGTCTTCGACGCCCAGCAGAACCGGGTCGGATCGGCCCAGACCGACGTAGGCGGCCCAGGCGGCTTCCGGGTTTTGCTCGTGGTAGGCCATGTACGCCAGCACACCCATTCGCGCCTCTTCGAACATCGTCAGACCGGCGATGGGCTCTTTGTTGGTGGACTCGTACAGCCGATCGGCCTCGTCCTTGACCACTGCGGCGAAGAACGCCCGCTTGTCGGGGAAGTAGTGGTACATCAATGCCCGGGAGACTCCGGCGCGCTCGGCGATCTCGTCGATGCGGACTTCGTCGTAGGGCCGCTTTCCAAACACCTCTGCACCCAGCGCGAGCAGTTCGGCGCGTCGGTCCTCGGGGGACAACCGCCTCCTAGCAGTTGGCATGTGTCAGATAGTACTCACGAAGCACACGTCACAATTCAGACTGCGTTTATCCGAACTCCACGCCTTGTGCCAGCGGCAGCTCGCTCGAGTAGTTGACGGTGTTGGTGGCCCGCCGCATGTAGGCCTTCCATGCGTCCGAACCCGATTCGCGTCCGCCGCCGGTCTGCTTCTCGCCGCCGAACGCGCCCCCGATTTCGGCCCCCGACGTGCCGATATTGACGTTGGCGATGCCGCAGTCGGACCCGTGCAGGAAGCGCTCGGCCTCCCGCAGGTCGGTGCTGAAAATGGCCGACGACAGCCCCTGCGGCACGCCGTTGTTGAGCGCGATCGCCTCATCCAGGTCGTCGTAGGTCAGCACGTAGAGGATCGGCGCGAACGTCTCGGCCGCCACGATGTCGCTCTGCGCGGACATTCGCACCAGGGCGGGCGCGACGTAATAGGCACTGGGATGCTCGTCGGCGCCGGTGTCCTGGCGGTCGCCGCCGATCACCTCGCCGCCTTCGGCGCGCGCCTGTTCCAGCGCCCCCACCATGTCGCGGTAGGCGGTCTCGTGAATGAGCGGGCCGATCAGCGTGCCCGGCGCCGACGGGTCGCCGATGGGCAGCTGCCCAAAGGCGGCCGCCACCCGCTTCACGACGGAGTCGGCCACCGAGCGATGCACGATCAGCCGGCGCAGGCTGGTGCAACGCTGACCGGCAGTGCCGGCGGCGGCGAAGACAATCGCGCGCACCGCCAGGTCCAGGTCGGCCGACGGCGTCACGATCGCCGCGTTGTTGCCGCCCAGCTCCAGCAGCGCCCGCCCGAAGCGCGCGGCCACCCGCGGACCGACCTGCTGGCCCATCCGCACCGAACCGGTCGCGGACAGCAGGGCGACCCGGGGGTCGTCGACCAGCTGCTCGCCCAGGTCACGATCGCCCAGCAGCAGTCCGCTCACCGCGGGCGGCGCGCCGACGTCGGCGGCGGCCCGGCGGATCAGCGCCTGACAGGCCAGCGCCGTCAACGGCGTGAGTTCCGAAGGCTTCCACACCACCGTGTCCCCGCACGCCAGTGCTATCGCGGTGTTCCACGCCCAGACCGCGATCGGGAAGTTGAACGCGGTGATCACCCCGACCACGCCGAGCGGATGCCAGGTCTCGAGCAGCCGGTGACCGGGGCGCTCCGAGGCGATGGTCCGGCCGTAGAGCTGACGCGACAGGCCGACCGTGAACTGGCAGATGTCGATCATTTCCTGCACTTCGCCCAGGGCTTCGGAGGTGATTTTGCCGACCTCGAGGGTCACCAGGGTCGCGAGGTCGTGCTGGTGTTCGGCGAGCAACTCGCCGAGGCGGGCCACCAGCGCGCCGCGCACCGGAGCCGGCGTGTTTCGCCACGCCGTGAACGCCTCGGCGGCCGCGGCAATGGTGTGGTCGGCCTGCTCGGGTGTCGACGGCGCGACGGTGAACAGGACCTCGCCGGTGATCGGCGTGCTGGCCGGCAGTCCATGCCCGCCGGGCTCGCCGAGGGTGGTGCCGGCGCCGGTTGCCTGCAGGGCCTGACGTGCCCGGGCGCGCAACTCGTCGATCATCGGCAGGTTCACTTCGGTGCCTCCTGGGACGGTGCCTTTTGGGATTGGGCTTCGTAGAGCGCATACGGGTCGTGAATATGGTGGCCGATCGCTCCGGCCAGCCAGTCGACGTCGTATCCGCAATCGGCGGCGACGTCCCTGGTTTGGAACCCGGCCCGGGTATCGCGGTCCAGGTTGGACCGGAAAATGCCCGCCGCCGATGCCGGCAAGAAGTCTTCGTAAGCGATGGGTGCCGCCGGGTCGCCGCCACGGTAGTAGGCCAGTCCCTGAGCGGCCATCTCGGTGTCGGTCGACGGGAAGTAGTCGCCCCAGACTCGAGCGGGATCAGCGGATGCCATCGCCGCGTCGTAGTGCGCGCGCCCGCGTGGGGTCAGCGCGACACCGCGTGACTCGACCTCGCCGAACCGCACCCGCAGATTTCCCTGGCTCAGGGTGCCGTCCCTGCCGCGAAACAGGCATGGTTCGGCGAGTGCGCGAAACGACGTCTGGCGCAACAACACTGCCGGACCGTCGGTGCGCGGCGGGCCCTGGATGGCATCGATCATGGTGATGCCGAGCTCGGTCATCCGCTGGTACAGGTCGTCGATGTCGAGAACCCGCGGCGTCAGGTGGTTGATGTGGGTGGAACACACCCCCGCGATGTCGGCGGCCACCGCCGACACCCGCGACAACTCGTCGTGCCAGGACTTGTTGATGGGTTCGCGCGACAGCGCGAATGCGGCCACCGCGGCCGCGACGAAAGCCTGCGCCTCCTCGGCGTCGCAGGCGCCCTCGGCGGCGATGATCCGTGCTCGATCAAGCAACGCGGGGTCGAACAGTTGGCGGCGCGCGACGAACGTCTCGATGCGGGTTCGCAGGTCGGGATCGAAGTACCGGGCGTCGCGGGTGGCCAGCATCGACGTGAACACCCGAAACGGATTGCGCGCCAGCTCGTTTGCCTTGATGGGCCGAAAGGCGGTGGATACCACCGGAACGGGCGAGCGGGCGCGGCGCAGATCGTAGTAACCGACCGGCAGCATGCCGAGTGCGGCGAACAAGTCGGCGACGGCAGCCAGCTCGGCGGGGCCGCCGACCCGGATGGCGCCGTGCCGCTCGGCGCTGACCCGCTGCAACGAGCCGAGGGCCCCCACACCCGGATGGCGTGCCACGTGTTCGCGGTTGACCTGCGCGCTGACCTCGACCAGGGTGCCGTAGGCGGGCACCTCGCCGGCGTACATGGCCGATAGCCCGGCCGCGAACCGCTCGCGAAGCTGCCAGCTCACCAGCCTTTTGGCGGGGCTCATGGATAATCTCCGGCCATGAGTGAGACGCTCGACGACATCGACCGGATCCTGATGCGCCAGCTGATTGCCGATGGCCGCGCCACGCTGGCGGAGCTGGCCGCGAGCGCCGGACTATCGGTCTCGGCGGTCCAGTCGCGGGTGCGCCGGCTGGAGGCGCGCGGCGTGGTCTCGGGGTACTCCGCGCGGATCAACCCGGAGGCGGTCGGGCACCTGCTGTCGGCGTTCGTGGCCATCACTCCTCTTGATCCTTCCCAACCCGATGATGCGCCCGCCCGGCTGGCGCACATCGAGGAGATCGAGGCGTGCCACTCGGTGGCCGGCGAGGAAAGCTACGTCCTGCTGGTGCGCGTCGGGTCCGCGCGGGTGCTCGAGGACCTGCTGCAGCGAATCCGGACAGCGGCGAATGTCCAGACCCGAAGCACCATCATCCTCAATACATTTTACAGTGATCGCCAACACATACCATAATATTTACGGTCATGGTGTCATGATTCCGTAAAAATCAAGCTAGCATGGGCGGTATGACTGCCGTCCTGAACGAAGCTCACTGGGTCCATGAAGTGTTGTCGCGCAGCCTGCTGGTCGACGGTTTTGATTTTGTGCTCGACCCGACGCAATCGGCCGGTTCGTATCTGGTCGACGCTCGCGACGGCCGGCGCTACCTCGACATGTTCACCTTCTTTGCCTCGTCGGCGCTGGGGATGAACCATCCGGCACTGGCCGACGACGAGGAATTCCGCGCCGAACTCACCCAGGCCGCGCTGAACAAGCCCAGCAATGCCGACGTCTACACGGTGGCGATGGCCTCCTTCGTCGACACCTTTGCGCGAGTGCTGGGCGACCCGGCGCTGCCGCATTTGTTTTTCGTCGATGGCGGTGCACTCGCGGTGGAGAACGCACTCAAGGTGGCCTTCGACTGGAAGAGCCGCCACAACGAGCGCCGCGGCATCGATCCCGAGCTCGGCACCCGCGTGCTGCACCTGCGCGGTGCATTCCACGGCCGCAGCGGTTACACCCTGTCGCTGACCAACACCAAGCCGGTCACCGTGGCCCGCTTCCCGAAGTTCGACTGGCCGCGTATCGACGCACCGTACCTGCGGCCGGGCCTGGACGGCGGGGCCATGGACGCGCTGGAAGCCGAGTCGCTGCGCCAGGCCTGCGCGGCATTCGAGGCCCACCCGCACGACATCGCCTGCTTCATCGCCGAACCGATCCAGGGTGAGGGCGGCGACCGCCACTTCCGGCCGGAGTTCTTCAAGGCGATGCGCGAACTGTGCGACGAGTATGACGCGCTGTTGATCTTCGACGAGGTGCAGACCGGCTGCGGGTCGACCGGAACCCCTTGGGCGTACCAGCAATTGGGCGTGCAGCCGGATGTGGTGGCATTCGGCAAGAAGACTCAGGTGTGCGGGGTGATGGCGGGGCGCCGGGTCGACGAGATCGCCGACAATGTCTTCGCCGTCGCCTCCCGGATCAACTCCACCTGGGGCGGCAATCTGACCGACATGGTGCGTGCGCGCCGGATTCTGGAGGTCATCGAGGCCGATGAGCTGTTCGACCGTGCCGCCGAGCAGGGCCGCTACTTGCGCGACCGGCTCGACGAACTCGCCGACGAGTTCCCGGCGATGGTGTTCGACCCCCGCGGCCGCGGACTGATGTGCGCGTTCAGCCTGCCGACCGCTGCCGATCGTGACGAGTTGATCCGCCAGCTGTGGCAGCTCGGTGTGATTGTGTTGCCCGCCGGGAAGGATGGTGTTCGATTCCGTCCCGCGCTGACCGTTTCGCGGTCAGAAATCGACCTGGCAGTTGCGGCCGTTCGCGACGTCTTGACGGCCGTGGCCTAGGGCCGGGGCGGTTGACCACGGCCGGGCCGGGGTACCTGACCAGCAGTCGGGGCGCAAAAAACTTCAAAACCCGGTAACAAATCCGTCGGTGCGGACGAAACACCACATGCAGTCAGCGCGCGGGATATGAGGTTCTCAAATGCGGAAAGCAGATGAGCGATCACCCGGCGATCGCCTGGGCCAGGAAGACGGCGAGGTGCGCGCCGCGATCCGCTTTGCCGTTCTTGCGACGGCTGCGGCAGTCGGATTCATCGTCATGGCCGCCCTCTGGGTCAGTACCTGTCCGGGCACGGGTATGGACACGGCGGCCTGCGGCGCGCCGCAGCGAACCGTGCTGGCGTTCGGGGGGCCGCTGATCCTGTTGCTCGCCGGCCTGTGGGCGTTTGTGCGCACCTACCGGGTCTGGCTCAGCGAGGGCACGTGGTGGGGATGGCACGGCGCGGGCTGGTTTTTGTTGACGCTGATGATCGTGACGGTCTCCATGAGTGTTCCGGCGATTGCCGGCCCGGCCCTGGGGCTCTCATAATTGATGGTGCGACGCTAGGAGCAGCCATGGGAGACACCTATCACGACCCCGTCGACCACTTGCGGACGACGCGGCCACTCGCCGGCGAATCACTGATCGATGTCTTGCACTGGCCCGGGTACCTCATGGTGGTCGTCGGTGTGATCGCCGTGTGCGGAAGCCTCGCGGCCTTCGGCACCGGACATCAGAACGAGGGCATGACCGCAGGCGTGACGGCGGTGGTCGTCACGGTGATGGGCCTGGTGTGGCTGGCGGTCGAGCATCGGCGCGTGCGCCGGATCTTTGATCGCTGGTACACCGAACACCCCGACGCCAGTAGGCAGCGACCCGCCAGCTAACAGCGCGCCCTGCCGCGCGAAATTTCGTAGGTTATGGGTGTCGTCGAGTGGGTATCAGCTGTAGACCATGATGAGTGCCGGCGATGATTTTGCGCGAGGCGCTCACCCCATCATGGGGGACAGAATCATGAAAGCACCGACGTAGATGCCTACTGCGATGACGATCAGAAGGACCAATGTGATCCCGGCGATTAACGCGATGCGCCCAATCGTGCGTGTCCGGGGTTTGCCGGCGGCCATATCGAGTGACACACCCGGCGGCGATCATGGCTAACCGGATGGGCTGTAGCGCCCAACGGGGCGCTCCAAAGCGAGGGATAGTGTGAGTCAAACGTTGCCGGGAGACCCTATGACCGATATTGGCTTGCGTGCTGACAAGCGTCAACGCGGCCACAGAGCCGTCGAATTGCATGTTGCTGCGCGCCTGGAGAACCTGGCGATGCTGCGTACGCTGGTGGGTGCGATCGGCACCTACGAAGACCTGGATTTCGACGCGGTGGCAGATTTGCGGCTCGCGGTCGACGAAGTGTGCACCCGGTTGATCCGGTCGGCCACTGCGGACGCGACGCTCGTCGTGGTGGTCGACCCGCAAGAAAACGAATTGGTGGTGGAGGCGTCCGCGGCATGTGAAACCCACGATGTGGTGTCGCCCGGCAGCTTCAGTTGGCATGTACTCACGTCGCTGGCCGACGACGTCGAGACTTTCCATGACGGCCGCGAACCCCATGAAACCGGCAGCGTTTTCGGTATCAGGCTGACGGCGCGACGGGCGGCCGTTGGCCGGTGACAGCGCAAGCTGCCGGCGGTTCGAGCTCGCGCCCAAACGAATACGCCGATGTTCCGGATATGTTCCGTGAGCTGGCCACCATCGCGGCCGACTCGGCGGAATTCCAGCGTCAGCGGGACAAGATCGTGGAGCGGTGCCTGCCGCTGGCCGATCACATCGCCCGACGGTTCGAGGGCCGTGGCGAACCACGCGACGACTTGGTTCAGGTAGCGCGGGTCGGACTGGTCAACGCCGTGGTGCGTTTCGACGTCAACGCCGGGTCCGACTTCGTGTCGTTCGCAGTGCCCACGATCATGGGTGAGGTCCGCCGTCACTTCCGCGACAACAGCTGGTCGGTCAAGGTTCCGCGGCGGCTCAAGGAGCTGCATCTGCGCCTCGGTGCCGCCACCGCCGACCTGTCACAACGCCTCGGCCGGGCGCCCACCGCGACCGAACTCGCGGCCGAGCTTGAAATGGATCGTGCCGAGGTCGTCGAGGGACTGGTGGCGGGCAGCTCCTACAACACGCTGTCCATCGACAGCGGAGGTGGGGGCGGCGATGACGACGACGCCCGCGCCATCGCGGACACCCTGGGCGATGTAGACGCCAGCATCGATCGCATCGAGAACCGCGAGTCGCTACGCCCGTTGCTCGAGAGCCTGCCCGAGCGGGAGCGGACGGTCTTGGTGCTGAGATTCTTCGACTCGATGACACAAACGCAGATCGCCGATCGGGTCGGCATTTCGCAGATGCACGTATCGCGACTGCTGGCTAAATCGCTAACGCGGTTGCGCGACCAGTTGGAGTAGCGGCCGCGGGCTGGGTCCGTCGGTCCATGCTGCCGGCTCCAGCAGCGGCTCCTTGATCGGCGTCGTCACCGGCAGGGTGCCGTCGGGATCGCAGACGCGCAGCAACCGGGACACCGCGGCGCTCGGCACCATCGCCCAGTTCAGCTGGGCACCCGAGCACACCACATTGATCCGGTGCAGAGCCGAAAAACCGGCAGTACCAATGAAATCCACCTCGCGCAGGTCGAGAATCACGCGCTTGGCGCGACGGGCATTGCGCTGGACGTAAACAGCGAGCTGATCGGAGTTGGCGGCGTCGAGTTCGCCGTTCACGATGATCACGGTGCCCGTTGTGGTCCATCGCGCACTGAATTGGGCTGTACGGCATTGCTGCCAAGATTGGGCCACAGACATTACTTCGCTCCCTCAACCGAGGATCGGTGCGTAGACGACGCCAATGCTGAAGTAACGCTGTGAAGGTTAGGGAATTCGCCTTCTGCGCCGCGCTGACGTTGTCGGGGCGGCTGTGAACTCAACCTGAACTGAACCTTACCCGTGGTCGAGTCGGCGCGACACCGTTCTTAGCGGATTCCCAGGAAGGGCGGTCAGACGCTACTTGATCTCCGCGAGCACCGTGCCCTGAGTGACGGCAGCACCGGCCTCGACCGCGAGTCCGGTGATGGTACCCTCCTTGTGCGCGGTGACCGGGTTCTCCATCTTCATCGCCTCGAGGACGACGACCAGGTCCCCGACGGCGACCTGCTGACCTTCCTCGACCGCGACCTTGACCACGGTGCCCTGCATGGGCGCGGTGACCGCGTCACCGGAGGCCGCCGCGCCGCCGTGCCCGCCGCGTTTGCGGGCCTTCGGCTTCTTCCGGATGACACCGGCAGGATCGGCGGCGCCGTTGGACAGCGCCAGATCACCGGGCAGCGACACCTCGAGCCGGCGGCCGTCGACCTCGACGACGACCTTCTGCCGGGGCCGTGTCTCCTCTTCGTCGAGGGGCTCGCCACCGGTGAACGGCTCGACGGTGTTGTCCCACTCCGTCTCGATCCAGCGGGTATGCACCGTGAAGCCGTTGCCGTCGCCGATGAAGGCCGGGTCGGATACCACGGCGCGGTGGAACGGAATGACCGTGGCCAGGCCCTCGACCTGGAATTCGTCCAGCGCCCGGCGGGAACGCGCCAGCGCCTCCTCGCGGGTGGCGCCGTACACGATCAGCTTGGACAGCATCGAGTCGAACTGGCCGCCGATCACCGAGCCGGCCTCGACGCCGGAGTCCAGCCGGACGCCGGGCCCGGTGGGGATGTCGTAGCGGGTGACCGGACCGGGCGCGGGCAGGAAGCCACGTCCGGCGTCCTCGCCGTTGATCCGGAATTCGATCGCGTGCCCGCGTGGTGTCGGGTCCTCGGTGATGTCCAGCTTTTCGCCGTTGGCGATCTTGAACTGCTGCAGCACCAGGTCGATGCCCGCGGTCTCCTCGGTGACCGGGTGCTCGACCTGCAGCCGGGTGTTGACCTCCAGGAAAGAGATCAACCCGTCCTGGCCGACCAGGTACTCAACGGTGCCGGCGCCGTAGTAGTGGGCCTCTTTGCAGATCCGCTTGGCCGACTCGTGGATCTCCTTGCGCTGCGCGTCGGTGAGGAACGGCGCCGGGGCCTCTTCGACGAGCTTCTGGAAGCGGCGCTGCAGTGAGCAGTCCCGGGTGCCGGCGACGACGACGTTGCCGTGCTGGTCGGCGATCACCTGCGCCTCGACGTGGCGGGGCTTGTCCAGGTAGCGCTCCACGAAGCACTCGCCGCGGCCGAAGGCGGAGACGGCCTCACGGGTGGCCGAGTCGAAAAGTTCGGGGATCTCCTCGAGCGTGCGGGCGACCTTCATGCCGCGGCCGCCGCCGCCGAAGGCGGCCTTGATCGCGATCGGCACGCCGTACTCCTTGGCGAAGGCCACCACCTCGTCGGCGTTCTTGACCGGGTCGGGGGTGCCGGGCACCAGCGGGGCCTGCGCGCGGGCGGCGATGTGGCGGGCGGTGACCTTGTCGCCGAGGTCGCGGATCGACTGCGGGCTGGGCCCGATCCAGATCAGCCCGGCGTCCAGGACCGCCTGGGCGAAGTCGGCGTTCTCGGACAGGAAGCCGTAGCCGGGGTGGATGGCATTGGCGCCGGACTTGGCCGCCGCGTCGAGGATCTTGGCGAAGTCCAAGTAGGACTCCGCGGACGTTTGACCGCCCAGGGCGAACGCCTCGTCGGCCAGCCGCACGTGCGGCGCGTCGGCGTCGGGCTCGGCGTACACCGCCACGCTGGGCAGGCCCGCATCGCGGGCCGCACGGATCACCCGGACAGCGATCTCGCCGCGGTTGCCGACGAGAACTTTGGAGATCCTTGAGCTGGCGTGACTAGCCACTGCGCCTCCTGGGGGACTGGACGTTCGTCGTCTCTAAGAGAATTTCTTACAAGTCTTGTCGGGGAAGTTTAGGCGGCGCGCCGAGAGCGCTGATACCCGGTCCCACTCAACCCGTCCCGCGCAAGCGGCGCTTGATGCGGGCCAGCATCGCCGACATGCCGCGCAACCGCAGCGGGCTGATCAAAGCGGCCAGACCCAGCTCGGTGTAGAAATCCTCCGGCACTGCCAGGATGTCGGCGGCGGGTTGTTCATCGAGGCCCGCGGCCAGAATCGAAGCAAATCCGCGTGTGGTCGGGGCTTCGGCGGGAGCGCTGAAAAACAACCGCACCCGATTCGGGTCGTGCGCGTCGACATGCAGAAACAGCGGCGACTGGCATTCGGGAACGGGCTCCATCGCCGCTTCGGCCAGATCGTCCGGCAGGTCCGGCAGGTCGTCGGCGAACTCCAGCAAAAGCTTGAGTTTGTCCTGGCCCTGCACTTCGGCGAAGTCGGACACCACCTCGGCTAACGGAGCGGGCAGGCTCATGGGGCAGCCATCAAGCCGGCACTGCTCCCGGGCCCTCGCCCGCGACGATCGGCACCCGCACGGTGTTGCCCCACTCGGTCCACGAGCCGTCGTAATTGCGGACGTCGGGCTTGCCCAGCAGGTGGGTGAGCACGAACCAGGTGTGGCTGGATCGCTCGCCGATGCGGCAATAGACGACGGTCTTGTCCTCGGGGCCGAGAAAGTCGTACAGCTCGTCAAGCTCCTCACGGCTGCGGAATCGACCGCTCTCGTCGACCGCCTTGCCCCAAGGAATCGACCGGGCGGTGGGGATGTGCCCGGCGCGCAGCGCGCCCTCTTCGGGGTAGTCGGGCATGTGCGTGCGCTTGCCGGTGTACTCGTCGGGCGAGCGGACGTCGATCAGCGGCTCGCTGCCGAGGATGCCCAGCACGTCGTCTTTGAAGGCGCGGATCGGCGCATCGTTGCGCGCGACGACGGGATAGCCCGTCGAGGTCTTGGTCGGGACCTCCAGCCCGGTGTCCCGTCGGTCCGACAGCCACAGATCACGCCCGCCGTTGAGCAGCCGCACATCGGGGTGGCCGAACAACGTGAAGACCCACAGCGCGTAGCCGGCCCACCAGTTGCTCTTGTCGCCGTAGATCACCACGGTGTCATCGCGGGCGATGCCCTTGCGGTTCATCAGATCCGCGAACTGCTCGCCGGTGATGTAGTCGCGGACTCGCGGGTCGTTGAGGTCGGTGTGCCAGTCAATCTTGACCGCGCCGGGGATATGACCGACGTCGTAGAGCAACACGTCCTCGTCGGATTCGACGATCGCCAGACCGGCCGAGCCCATATGGCCGGACAGCCAGTCGGCGGTGACTAATCGTTCGGGGTGGGCGTAGTCCGACAGGGTGGGGCTTGAATCCGGAGGAAGCGGCACAAGTCAAAGCCTACCCACGATTTCGCCGAAACTGGTTGTCCGCCCACCACGTGGCGCTGATCGCATTACTCGACGGCGTTTGTCGCCCACAGCTCGGCGATGGACAGGCCCGCGCCGCGCAGCAGCGAGCGCGTCAGCGGCAGTCCGATTCCCACCACCGCCGACGGGTCGCCGTCGACACCGTCGACGAACCATCCGCCCAAGCCGTCGAGGGTGAAGCCACCGGCGACCCGCAACGATTCCCCGTCGGCCAGGTAGGCCTCCAGGTCGTCGGGTGATGGCGTTCCGAAATACACTGTGGTGATTGATGTTTGCGCTTGCGCGTGAGCAATCTCGTTGTCCAGTAATCGGATAACGCAGTGGCCGGTGTAGAGCTGACCGGACCGCCCGGCCATCGACTGCCAGAGTTGGCGCGCGGCGGGAATCGATTGCGGTTTGCCGCACAGCTGGCCGTCGAGGTAAAGCATCGAATCACAGCCGATGACAACACAATCCGCTGCGACGGTGTCATCCAGCTCGCCTGCCACTTGCTCGGCCTTCGCCCGGGCCAGCGCGCAAACCACCTCGCCGGGTGAGGCTTTCGGTCCCAGGCCCGCGATGAGGCCATCCTCGTCGACGCCGGAGACGATGACCAGTGGATCGATGCCCGCCTGGCGCAGCACCTTGAGGCGCCCGGTTGAGGCCGACCCGAGAACGACCCGAGTCAACGCTTCAGATGCGCGATTTGCTGCATGGTGAGCCGCTGGTAGTTCGACATCGCGTAGCGCAGCTTGTCGACCGGAAGTCCCCAGCGGGTGCTATCGGGCTGCGCGGGTGGCGGCGCGCCCCCGGCGCTGCCCAGCACGGTGATCAACGCCGCCAGCTCCGCGGGGGTGGGACGGCCCCGCAGGATGTGGATGTGCGGCTGGTGCGGCGCCGCGGCGCCGGCAGTCTCCTCGCTCGCTGGGGCTGAACCGTTCGTCATAGCGGAATGTTCCCGTGCTTCTTGGGCGGCAGATGCGAGATCTTGCGTTCCAGCAGGCGCAGCGCCGTGGCGATGTAGCCGCGGGTATGCGACGGCGGGATGACCGAGTCGACGTAGCCCCGCTCGGCGGCGACGTACGGATTGACCAACGTGTCCTCGTACTCCTGCTGCAACCGCAGCCGCAGCTCGTCGACGTCCTTGCCTTCCTTGGCCGCCTCGTTCAGCTGCTTGCGGTAGACGAAGCCGACCGCACCGGAGGCGCCCATCACCGCGATCTGCGCGGTCGGCCAGGCCAGGTTGACGTCGCAACCCATGTCCTTGGATCCCATGACGCAGTAAGCGCCGCCGTAGGCCTTGCGGGTGATGACGGTGATCTTGGGGACGGTCGCCTCGCCGTAGGCGAACAGCAGCTTGGCGCCGCGCCGGATGATGCCGTTGTATTCCTGGCCGGTGCCCGGCAGGAAACCCGGGACGTCCACCAGCATGATGATCGGGATGTTGAAGCAGTCGCAGGTTCGCACGAACCGGGCCGCCTTCTCCGAGGCGTTGATGTCCAGGCAGCCGGCGAACTGAGTGGGCTGGTTGGCCACGATCCCGACCGGCCGGCCATCGACGCGGCCGAATCCGATGACGATGTTCTGCGCGTAACCCGCCTGGACTTCCAGGAACTCGTCATCGTCGAGAATGCGGGTGATCACCTCGTGCATGTCGTACGGCTGGTTGGGTGAGTCCGGGATCAGCGTGTCCAGCTCGAGGTCCTCGTCGGTGAGGTTGTCTTCGATCGCACCTTCCGGCACCGGCACGGCGTAGCGGGGCGGGTCGGTGAAGTTGTTGGGCGGCAGGTAGCCAAGCAGGTCGCGGACCCAGTCGAAGGCGTCCTGCTCGCCGGAGGCGACATAGTGCAACGTGCCCGACTTGGCCATGTGCGTGTGGGCCCCGCCGAGTTCTTCCATGGTGACGTCCTCGCCGGTGACGGTCTTGATGACGTCGGGTCCGGTGATGAACATCTGGCTGGTCTGGTCGACCATGATCACGAAGTCGGTCAGCGCGGGGGAGTACACGTGCCCGCCGGCCGCGGCCCCCATGATCAGCGAGATCTGCGGGACGACGCCGGAGGCCAGGATGTTGTTGCGGAAGATCTTGCTGTACAGGCCCAGCGAGACGACACCTTCCTGGATCCGTGCACCGGCGCCGTCGTTGATGCCGATCAGTGGGCGACCGGTCTTGATGGCCAGTTCCTGAACCTTGACGATCTTCTCGCCGTACACCTCGCCGAGGCTGCCGCCGAACACCGTGGCGTCCTGGCTGAAGATGCACACGTCGCGGCCGTCGATGGTGCCGTAACCGGTGACCACGCCGTCGCCGAGCGGACGGTTGCTTTCCAGGCCGAAGTTCGTGCTGCGGTGCTTGGCCAGCGCGTCGAGTTCCACAAACGAGTCGTCGTCCAGCAGCGCGGTGATGCGCTCGCGGGCGGTCAGCTTGCCCTTGGCGTGCACCTTCTCGACGGCGGTCTCACCGACCGGATGCAGCGTCTCTTCCCTGCGCTTGTGCAGCTCGGCCAGCTTGCCTGCCGTGGTGTGGATGTCGATGGTGTGCTCGGCAGCGGGTTCCGCGGTGTGGTCGGTAACGCTTGTCATGGGAGTCGATGTTATCGGCAGTCCCATCGGTTGCCCTTAACCAGCCCTTAAGTAGTCTCCGCTGATGGGCGTCGATTGGGCCGAGGAACACGTGCGCCACGAGGCGTCTTGAATCGAATGGAGGTGAAAGACCTTCGTCGCCTGGCCGTCGCAGCGGCTGGGTGAAGCTGAGGGCAGCCTGATCCAGGAGATGCTGGTGAGGGTGGGAGCAGCCCTGACAACGCCGGGACGCGTCGGCACTGCCAGACGATGCGGGTCCGGTCAGCGAGACGAGAAGGTGTACGCGAGAAACCAGTGTTAGACGCCCCTTAACGGCCCACCAGCTCAAATCTGGCGGATATGGGTTGGTCGCGGTGCGTACCCGACTCCGCATTGCGGGGGCGGGGAACTCCCGGTCGCGATGTGACAACCGGCCAGGAGGCCACGGTGAAGATCTGCGGTGTAACCGTGGCGATGCCGCAGGGGTAGAGCTGGACGCCTCGCTCGTCGATCGATTCGAGATGAACGTGGGAACCGTCCGGTGTCGCCCTCACCGCCGTGCAGCCAGCACCGCGGAAGGGCAGGGACGTCGTCAGCTGATGGCACCGGTCGGGGCGGAGGCTCCGTAGTAGTCCGAGGCCGGGAAAGCCGGTCACATGGCGAAGGGAGCCAGCAAGTCAGTAGCTGAAGTACTGGAATACCGGGAGAACGCTGATGAATATGAGTGAACCGCTGCATGGCTTGTTTGAGGCCAAGCAGCGGGTACTGGAGATCCAGACCAAGCTGCACCGTTGGGCGAACGACGATCCTCATCGTCGGTTCGCCGATCTGTTCAACCTCGTCACCGATCCCAGCTTTCTGCTGATGGCATGGGATCGGGTGGAGGCAAACAAGGGCGCACGCTCGGCCGGAGTCGACGGCCAGACCGCCGCTTCGGTTCGGGAACGCATCGGTGCGGAGAACTTCCTCGCCGAGCTGCGGGATCAATTGCGGTCCAGCAGTTTCCGTCCGCTGCCGGTCAGGGAACGGACGATCCCCAAACCGGGGTCGCGCAAGCGACGGCGGTTGGGGATTCCGACCGTGGCCGACCGGGTGGTGCAGGCGTCCTTGAAGCTGGTGCTGGAACCGATCTTCGAGGCGGACTTCGAGCCGTGTTCGTATGGTTTCAGGCCCAACCGGCGTGCGCACGACGCCGTGGCCGAGACACGCTTTCTGGCATCCAAAACGTATGAGTGGGTGCTGGAGGGTGACATCACGGCCTGTTTCGACGAGATCTCGCATTCGGCCCTGATGGACCGGGTGCGGGCGCGAGTCGGAGACAAGCGTGTGCTCGCGCTAGTGAAGGCGTTCTTGAAGGCGGGCATTCTCACCGAGAAAGGCACCGCCCAGGGCAGCATCACCGGCACCCCACAAGGTGGAATTCTCTCGCCGCTGCTGGCCAATGTGGCCCTGTCGGTCCTTGACGAGCACTTCGCCAAGGCTCCCGGCGGACCACGCTCGACCACCAAGCAGCGGTGGACTCGGCGCCAGAAAGGTTTGCCCAACTATCGGCTGTTCCGATACGCGGACGACTTCGTGATTTTGGTGTCGGGGACCCGGTCGCAGACCGAGGCGCTGCTACCGGAAGTAGCGATTGTCTTGTCTACCGTGGGCCTGCGGCTCTCGGTGGAGAAGACGTTGATCACCCACATCGACGAGGGCCTCGACTTTCTTGGTTGGCGCATCCAGCGTCACCAGAAGCGAGGAACCACCCGGCATTACGTCTACAACTATCCGGCGAAGAAGGCCCTACGGTCTATCAAGGCCAAGTGCAAGACGCTATGCCGGATGAACGTCAGCCTGCCGTTGGCGGTCCTACTGCACCGGCTCAACTCGGTGCTGCGGGGCTGGACCGCCTACTTCCGTGCCGGGGTGTCCGCTCGGGCGTTCCAGTATCTGCGCATGATCGTCTGGCGTCAGGTATTTGGATGGCTGCGGCGCAAG
Organism: uncultured Actinomycetota bacterium; assembly: GCA_963712615.1. Lineage (GTDB taxonomy): Bacteria > Actinomycetota > Actinomycetes > Mycobacteriales > Mycobacteriaceae > Mycobacterium. The sequence continues at coordinate 2,343,967 of CAVQIO010000002.1, read as the reverse complement.
CACCCGAATTCGGGATGGAAGAAACTACGCCGCCGCTACTGCGACGGCGCATGGTGGCCGCGTGACGGAGAGGTCGTGCTGTTCAACCCTGGTTCGGTAGTCACCACCCGATACCGGCCTCGTGGGTCGACGATCCCTTCGCCCTGGCCAGTGGCAGCCTGATTACGGCGAATGCTCGACGGGGCTTGTGGAGAGCCGGATGCGGGGCCAACTCGCACGTCCGGTTCGGGAGGGCGGCATGAAGAAACGGATCAGGAGCAATCCCGACACCGCGCTTCATGTCGACCCCACGATGTGTTGGTCGCCGGGTCCGGTGGCGGCGGTGTCACCGGGGCCTATACCGCCGCGCGCGAAGGCCTCGACGTGCTGCTCATCGAGGCCACCGAGAAGTTCGGCGGCACCACCGCCTACTCCGGCGGCGGCGGGGTGTGGTTCCCCTGTAATCCGGTCCTGATGCGCGCCGGCACCGACGACACCATCGAAGACGCGCTGACCTACTACCACGCCGTGGTCGGCGACCGGACACCCCGCGAACTGCAGGACACCTTCGTCCGCGGCGGCGCGCCCCTGATCGAATACTTAGAGCAGGACTCGAACCTGAAATTCGTGCCACTGCCGTGGCCTGACTACTACGGAAAGGCGCCGAAGGCGCGCCTCGACGGCCAGCGTCATATCGCGGCGAAGCCGTTGAAAGTGGCCGCCGCACCACAATTGCGGGACGCGATCCGCGGGCCACTCGATACCGACCGGCTCGGCGCCGAAACCCCGGCCGACTACTACCTCGGGGGCCGCGCGCTGATTGCCCGGTTCCTGATCGCCATCGGTCAGTACCCGACGGCATCGCTGCAGTGCGACACCGCCCTGATCGAACTGGTGCGCTCGGATGGACGAGTCGCCGGGGCGATCGTCGAGACCGCGGGTGAGCGCCGCGCCATCCGCACTCGCCTGGGCGTGCTGCTGGCCGCCGGAGGCTTCGAAAGCAACGAGGAGTTGCGCCGCGAGTACGGGGTGCCGGGTGTGGCGCGAGACACCATGGGCGGACCGGGAAGTCGTGGTCTGGCGCTGCAGGCCGGCATCGCCGCGGGCGCGGACACCGACCTGCTGGATCAGGCGTGGTGGTCGCCGGGCATGACTCATCCCGACGGTCGCTCCGCGTTCGCGCTGTGGTTCACCGGCGGGATCTTCGTGAACCAGTCCGGCAACCGGTTCGTCAACGAGTCCCGGGCCTATGACCGGGCCGGCCGCGAGATCATCGCACAACTGCACGATGGGTCAACCACGTTGCCGTACTGGATGATCTACGACGACAAGGAGGGCGAGGTGCCGCCGGTGAAGGCGGCCAACGTCAGCATCGTGGAGACCGAGAAGTACGTCGCCGCCGGCTTGTGGCACTCCGCGGACACCCTCGAGGAATTGGCCGCCAAGATCGGGGTGCCGGGTGGGCAGCTGGCGGCAACGGTGGCCCGGTTCAACGGTTTTGCCGCCACCGGTGTCGACGAGGACTTCGACAGGGGCGGCGAGGCATTCGATCGCGCATTCTCGGCGGGCGCGCCGCCGCTGGTGCCCATCGACCGCCCGCCGTTTCACGCCGCGGCGTTCGGCATCTCGGATCTGGGCACCAAGGGCGGGCTGCGCACCGACACCGCGGCACGGGTGCTCGACACGTCCGGCAACCCGATCCCCGGCCTGTACGCGGCCGGCAACACGATGGCCGCGCCGAGCGGCACCGCCTATCCCGGCGGGGGCAATCCGATCGGGACCAGCATGTTGTTCAGCCACTTGGCCGCGATGGACATGCGAGACCGGCGCTCACTCTAGGCTGGACGGTGATGGATCGGGAATCACTGAGGCCGCCCCTGGATGCGGCCGCACTGCGAAGCGAGCTCGTCGGGACCGGATTGGGTTGGCGGCAGCTCGATGTCGTCGAGCAGACTGGTTCCACCAACGCCGATCTGTTGGCGCGCGCCGCGGCGGGCACCGACATCGCCGGAGCGGTGTTGATCGCCGAGCATCAGACCGCCGGCCGCGGGCGACATGGCCGCGGCTGGTCGGCCTCTCCGCGAGCGCAGATCACGATGTCGGTCGCGGTGAGCGTGGTCGACGTCCCGATCACGGGATGGGGCTGGCTGTCGCTGGCCACCGCCGTCGCGGTGGTCGACGCCGTGGCCCCGCTACTTCAAGGGACCGGGATGGAAGTGGGTCTCAAGTGGCCCAACGACGTGCTGGCCGGCCCGCCGGATTCCAAAGGTAAGTTGGCCGGAATCCTCGCCGAGGTCGCGCGCCCGGTTGTGGTAATTGGCTTGGGGCTCAACGTGACTCAGGCCCCCGAGGAGGTCGACGGGCCCGGGGCGACCTCGCTGCTCGACCTGGGCGTGACCGCCCCCGACCGCGACCAGCTGGTCCGCGGAGTGTTGCGCGAGCTCGGCGGGCGGATCGTCGCGTGGCAGGCCGCCCGCGGGGCCGATTGGCAGTTGGCGGCCGACTACCGTGCGCGCAGCCTGACCATCGGCACCCGGGTGCGCGCTGAACTCCCCGGCGGCAAGGAAATCGTCGGGACCGCCAGCGCTGTCGACGATCACGGGAGACTGTGCCTGGAAACAACGGGGGCCACCGGGAACGAGACCGTCGTCGTTTCCGCCGGTGACGTCGTCCATTTGCGGGGCTAATGTCACGTCATGAGCTATCCCGATAACGCCCTGGCCGCCGGCGAACAGGTCGTCATACATCGCCACCCGCACTGGAAGCGATTGATCTGGCCCGTCGTGACTTTCATCCTGGTGACCGGGCTGGCGGCGTTCGGGTCCGGGTACGTCAACTCGACGCACTGGGAGCAGGTCACCAAGAACGTCACCCACGGCGTCGTCTGGGGGATTTGGTTGGTGATCGTCGGCTGGCTGACGCTGTGGCCGTTCTTGACTTGGCTCACCACACATTTCGTCGTCACCAATCGCCGCGTGATGTATCGGCACGGAGTGCTGACCCGCAGTGGGATCGATATCCCGCTGGCGCGGATTAATAGCGTGGAATTCCGGGACAAGATTTGGGAGCGGATGTTTCGCACCGGGACACTGATTATCGAGTCGGCGTCACAAGATCCGTTGGAGTTCTACAACATTCCGCGGCTGCGTGAGGTGCACGCGCTGCTGTATCACGAAGTTTTCGACACCCTCGGTTCCGAGGAGTCGCCGAGCTGACCCGACCGGCCCGCCCGGTTGCGCCAAGCGCGCAGCAGAGTGACGTTGCCGTCCTCGATCTCGTCCTCGAAGACCTCGGCGATCCCGCCGGCGGTAAGTGCGGATTCCAGCGCCTTGTCGGGGGTGCGGGCGAACTGGTCGGGGAACACCCAGCGCCGGAACGCCCAGAAGCGAAACCCCATCTGCAGCAGGTTGCCGATGAGGTAGGCCGAGATGAAGTCGGCGATGTTTTCCGCGGTCAGCGACACCATCGGCTCCCGCAGCTGCAGGACGTAGCTGGAAACCCACAGGGGCGCCATGCTCAGCAGCACGCCCACGCCGCTGAATGCGAAGAACAGCAGCGCCTCGTGATGGCGTTCGCGGCCGCCCCGGTTCCGGAAGCTCCACTCCCGGTTCAGCACGTAGGACGCGATGACCGCGACAATGCCGGCGATCACCTTGGCTGTTACCGGCTTGGTCTCCAGAATCGACAGCTTGAGGGTGTAGAAAATTGCCGAGTCGACAATGAACGTGGTGCCCCCGACGATGGCAAATTTAATGAATTCATGATGGCGCTCTGCATAGGGCTGAAACACCTGAGGCAAGCGCGCGATTGTGGCATCGGCGAAGGACACAAGAGGTGAGTGTACGGACGGACGCAAAAATGACGCAAAATGGTAGCTAACGATTTCGCATCCCAGCCGGTCAACACGCCTTTCGGTACGAGTTTGTGTGCCGTGACACCATGATGGCCGTGCCAAATACACGCACCCCGCTGGTCGCCATGGTCGGCGGCGGTCAACTCGCCCGCATGACACACCAGGCCGCGATCGCACTCGGCCAGCGCCTGCGGGTGCTGGCCACCTCCGCCGACGAGCCTGCCGCGCAGGTCACCCCCGATGTGGTGATCGGTTCGCATACCGACCTGGAAGACCTGCGCCGGGTTGCCGCCGGCGCCGATGCGCTGACTTTCGATCATGAGCACGTCCCGACCGAGCTGCTAGAGAAGCTGGTCGCCGAGGGCGTCAACGTGGCACCGCCGCCGCACGCTTTGGTGCACGCGCAGGACAAGCTCGTGATGCGGCGCAAGCTGGAGGCCCTCGGCGCCGCGGTGCCGCGCTATCTCGGTCTGGATTCCCTCGACCGCCTCGACGAGGTGGATGCGTTCGCGGGCCAAATCGACGCTCCACTCGTGGTCAAGGCGGCCCGGGGTGGTTACGACGGCCGCGGTGTGCAGCTCGCGCGGGACCTGGCGGATGCGCGGGAGATCACCCGCGCCTACCTGGCCGACGGCGTGCCGGTGGTGCTCGAGGAAAAGGTGGAACTGCGCCGCGAATTGGCGGCCCTGGTGGCCCGCTCACCGTTCGGTCAGGGCGCGGCTTGGCCGGTGGTGGAGACGGTGCAGGCCGACGGGATCTGCGTGCTGGTGATCGCGCCCGCGCCCGCGCTGCCCGCGAACGTGGCCGCGGCCGCCCAGCAACTGGCGCTGCGACTGGCCGCCGAACTCGGTGTGGTCGGCGTGCTCGCGGTCGAGCTGTTCGAGACCACCGACGGCACACTGCTGGTCAATGAGCTCGCGATGCGGCCGCACAACTCCGGGCACTGGACCATGGACGGGGCGCGCACCAGCCAGTTCGAACAGCATTTGCGGGCCGTGCTGGACTACCCGCTCGGCGACACCGATGCCATCGCGCCGGTGACGGTGATGGCCAACGTGCTGGGCGCCGCGCGGCAGCCGGAGATGACCGTTGACGAGCGGTTGCACCACCTGTACGCGCGGATGCCCGAGGCCCGGGTTCACCTCTACGGCAAGGCCGAGCGCCCCGGCCGCAAGGTCGGGCATATCAATTTCGTGGGCGACGACATCGCGGAGTTGCCGAAGCTGCGTGAGCGCGCCGAGCTGGCGGCACACTGGATGTCACATGGACAGTGGACGGACGGATGGGATCCGCATGGCGCCAATGAGTGAAGACCCCCGCGTCGGGGTGATCATGGGCAGCGACAGCGACTGGTCGGTGATGGCCGACGCCGCCGCGGCGCTGGCCGAGTTCGACATCCCGGCCGAGGTCCGGGTGATTTCAGCGCATCGAACCCCGGGCGTGATGTTCGACTACGCGCGCGGTGCGGCTGACCGCGGCATCGAGGTGATCATCGCGGGCGCCGGGGGCGCCGCTCACCTGCCGGGCATGGTCGCCTCGGCGACACCGCTGCCGGTGATCGGGGTGCCGGTGCCGCTGGCCCGCCTGGACGGCCTGGACTCGCTGCTGTCGATCGTGCAGATGCCTGCCGGTGTGCCGGTGGCCACGGTCTCCATCGGCGGCGCCCGCAACGCCGGCTTGTTGGCGGTGCGGATGCTCGGATCCTCCGACCCGGCGCTGCGGGCCCGGATCGTCGCGTTCCAGGACGAGCTGGCCCAGAGCGTGCGGGCCAAGGATGCGGCCCTGCAGGAGCTCCAGGGTAAAGTTACCGACCAGTAGCAAGAGGGCTAGGAGATCTGAAGATGGCTGGATGGGCTGGAACCCCCGACTTCGATCTGTTCCAACTTCCCGAGGAACATCGGGAGTTGCGGACGGCGATTCGGGCGCTGGCGGAGAAGGAAATCGCTCCGCATGCCGCCGATGTGGACGAGAACTCACGCTTCCCGCAGGAGGCGCTGGACGCGCTGAACGCCTCGGGTTTCAATGCGGTGCACGTGCCCGAGGAGTACGGCGGCCAGGGCGCCGACTCGGTCGCGGCCTGCATTGTCATCGAGGAGGTCGCCCGGGTCGACACTTCGGCTTCGCTGATTCCGGCGGTGAACAAGCTGGGCACCATGGGCCTGATCCTGCGTGGGTCCGACGAACTGAAGAAGCAGGTTTTGCCCTCGATCGCCGATGGCACCGCGATGGCGTCCTACGCCTTAAGCGAGCGCGAGGCCGGCAGTGACGCGGCATCGATGCGCACCCGCGCCAAGGCCGACGGCGACGAGTGGATCCTCAACGGCGCCAAAGCCTGGATCACCAACGGCGGCAAGTCGACCTGGTACACGGTGATGGCCGTGACCGACCCCGACAAGGGCGCCAACGGTATCTCGTCGTTCATCGTGCACAAGGACGACGAGGGATTCACCGTCGGTCCGAAAGAAAAGAAGTTGGGCATCAAGGGCTCCCCGACCACCGAGCTGTACTTCGAGAACTGCCGCATCCCGGGCGACCGGATCATCGGCGAGCCCGGTACCGGCTTCAAGACGGCGCTGGCCACCCTGGACCACACCCGCCCCACCATCGGCGCTCAGGCCGTGGGCATCGCGCAGGGCGCCGTGGATGCTGCCATCGCCTACACCAAGGATCGCAAGCAGTTCGGCGAGTCGGTCAGCAATTTCCAGGGCGTGCAGTTCATGTTGGCCGATATGGCGATGAAAACCGAGGCCGCGCGGCTGATGGTCTACAGCGCCGCCGCCCGGGCCGAACGCGGTGAGTCGAATCTGGGCTTCATCTCCGCGGCGTCGAAATGCTTTGCCTCCGATGTCGCGATGGAGGTCACCACCGACGCCGTGCAGCTGTTCGGCGGGGCCGGCTACACCATCGACTTCCCGGTTGAACGGATGATGCGCGACGCCAAGATCACCCAGATCTACGAAGGCACCAATCAGATTCAGCGTGTGGTGATGTCGCGAGCACTGCTGCGCTGACTGTTTTCCCGACCCGATGGCCAGAAACTCAGGCCGCCTAATAAGATTTAGCGCTACTGAGCAAGGGCCCGACCGCGGCGAGGGGTGCGAGATGACGGACGTGGTTCCCCCCGCACCCGCAGCGGGGATGGGCGCCCGTGCGTAGCCCAGTCACCCCGGCGGCGAGCCTGCAAACATTATCGTTGCTGTTGGTCGAGGACGACCGGGCCGACGCCGTGATCGTCGAAAACTTGATTGCCGACGCGATCGACGACATCCGGGTGATCTGGGCGCAGTCGATGGCACACGCGGAGGCCGAGCTGGCGTCCGCGCGGCCCGACTGCGTACTGCTGGATCTGCACCTGCCGGACGCCAACGGCATGGATGCTTTGGACCGCATCGCGAAACGCGACGCGACGGTTCCGATCGTGGTCCTGACCGGCTTGAACGACGAGTACTTCGGTGCTTCCGCGGTCGCGGCCGGGGCGCAGGATTATCTGGTCAAGGGTCGCGTCGAACCCGAAATGCTGCGCCGCGCGCTGCTTTACGCGATCGCGCGCAAGCGGGTCGAGCTCATCGCCGCGGATCTGCACGCGAGTCAGCTTCGGGCCCGCGAGAACGCCCTGCTGGAGCGGGGCCTGCTGCCCTCACCGCTACTGCTGGAGAACCCCGGGATCGAGATTGTCGCCCGGTACCGGCCGAGTCGCGAGGACGCGCTGCTGTGCGGCGACTTCTACGACGTGGTGCAAACGGCGGACCGGATCGTCCATGTCTTGATCGGGGACGTCGCCGGGCACGGGCCCGACGAGGCGGCGCTGGGCGCGGCACTGCGGATCGCTTGGCGCGCGCTGACATTCGCGGGCGTGCTCGGTGCCGAACTGATGCGCCAGCTCGAGCGGATACTGCATGCCGAACGGACCGGCACCGGCATCTTCGCGACGGTGCTCAGTCTTGAGATTTCCCCCGACAGCCCGCGTGTCACCGCGATCCGGGCCGGTCATCCGGGGATGCTGCGACAAGCCGGCGGGACAGTGGAATGGATCGAGCCGGCGGCCGGCCCGGCGCTGGGTCTGAACGCCGGCGACTGGCCGCAGCAGGAGCTGGAATTGCCGGTGGGGCAGGGACTGCTGCTGCTCACCGACGGCCTCTTCGAGGGATATTGCGGAACCGGCAACGAGCGACTTGGGGAGGATGGCTTGCTTGCACTGGCGCGTACCCACGCGGGTTTGGCTGGTCCGGCGTTCGTCGACGCGCTCATTGACGGCGCGGGCGAACTCGCTCAGCCGCGCGGCGGCCTGACCGATGACATCGCCGTTCTGCGGGTGGAACGGACTGCGACATGACCATCCAGTCGCAGCCGCAAGCTCCGCTCACCGTCCGAGGCTGGCTGTTCCTGGTGTTGCTCAGCATGGGTGTGCTGGTGCTCGCCAGTGCGGTTGCCGGCGCGGTATTGCTGAACCGCACCGACGACGTGTCGCGCGGCCTGAGCGACCAAATTCAGCCGGCGCGGGTCGCCGCCTTCCAGCTGCAAGCGGCGTTACGCGACCAGGAGACCGGGGTGCGTGGTTACGCGATCGCCGCCGATCGGCAGTTTCTGACGCCGTACTACGACGGCCAGCAGGCCGAACACGCAGCGGCGGCGGACATCCGGCGGTTGGTCGGTCAGCGGGTGGACCTGATCAACGATCTGGACGCGATCGAGAGGGCCGCCGCCAACTGGCGGGCCAGCTCTGCTGAGCCGTTGATCGCCAGCGTGGCTCCCAACGCCCCCGACGTCGTGAACAGTAGGGTTGCCGACCGCGGTAAAGCCGAATTCGACCATTTACGTGAGCTTTTCGATACCCAAAATGGAGATCTCGCCGCGGCGTCGGCGCACGGTAGGAACGAATTGAAAGATATGTCTGCCTGGCGGGACCGGGTGCTGGGTGGGGTCGTGTTGGTGTTCTTCGGCCTCGCCATCACATTGGGACTGCTGACCCGAGCCGCCATCACCATTCCGCTCGCGGCGCTGGCCGCGTCATGCCGGCGGATCACCGAAGGCAGCTTCACCGAATCGATCTCGCCCCCGCGGCGGCCGAAGGACATTCGGGATATGGCGATCGACGTCGAGAACATGCGGCAGCGCATTGTTTCAGCACTCGACAATTCGCGGGCGGCCGAGGCGCGATTGGACGAGCAGGCAGTCGAATTGAAGCGTTCCAACGCCGAACTCGAGCAGTTCGCTTATGTTGCCTCCCACGATCTGCAAGAGCCGCTGCGCAAGGTTGCCTCGTTCTGCCAGCTGCTCGAGAAGCGGTACGGCGACCAGCTCGACGAGCACGGGATCGAATACATCGGGTACGCCGTCGACGGTGCCAAGCGCATGCAGGTGCTGATCAACGATCTGCTGACGTTCTCCCGGGTCGGCCGGGCAGGGATCAAGCACACCGAACTCGACCTGGACGCGACCCTGGATGCCGCCCTGGCCAACCTGGCCGCCGCCATCGAGGAATCGAATGCCGAGATCGTACGTCCGAAACAGCCTTCGCCCCGGGTCATTGGGGATCCCACGCTGCTGACGATGTTGTGGCAGAACCTGATTGTCAATGCGATGAAATTCCGCCACGTTGATCGCACACCCCGGATCGTGATCGACGTCGAACGACACGCCAACGATCGCGAATGCTTGCTGACCGTATCGGACAACGGCATCGGCATCGCCGAGGAGTTCACCGACAAGGTCTTCGTCATCTTCCAGCGTCTGCACGGCCGCGACGTGTACCCCGGAACGGGTGTCGGACTGGCGCTGGTGAAGAAGATCGCCGAATATCACGGCGGCGCCGTCCGGATCGACACGACCTACACCGAGGGAACCCGGTTCGAGTTGACGCTCCCCGTACCCGTGGACGTAGAACGCCCAACCACCTTGCAAGGAGCCCAGCGATGACGCCAGCCGGCAGAGCAATCGAGATCCTGCTCATCGAGGACGATGCAGGAGACGAACTCATCACGCGGGAAGCATTGAAGCACAACAAGTTCAAAAATAAGCTGCACGTCGCGCACGACGGGGAAGAAGGGCTGAACTTCCTCTATCGGCGCGGCGAGTTCAAGGACGTGCCGCGGCCCGATCTCATCCTGCTGGATCTGAACCTGCCGAAATACGATGGCCGCCAGCTCCTGGAAAAGGTCAAGTCCGACGCCGACCTCGCGCGCATCCCGGTCGTCGTGCTCACCACCTCCTCGGCCGAGGAAGACATTCTGCGTAGCTACAAGTTGCACGCCAACGCCTATGTCACCAAGCCGGTCGACCTCGACCAATTCATCAGCGCGGTAAGGCAAATCGACGAATTCTTCCTTCAGGTCGTGCGTCTACCGGGCGTGCCGGAAATCTAGGATTCCGAATGCCGTCGGGCGAATAGCGTCACCAGCCTCCCGACGCCGATCATCAGCAACAGGAATACGATCAGCAAGAAGGCCGCGTCGTAGGACAGGTCCTGGGCCGATTTCGACGGCAGGTTGTAGAACGTCCAGATCGGATAGGTCAGGTAACCGACCGGCGAGTGGGTAAGTTGTCCGGTCGGCACCGACGCCGACCAGCCCGCCGTGTAGAGCATCGGTGCGGTCTCGCTGATCGCGAGCGCCACCAGCGTGCCGGTGACGATCCCGGGAATTGCGGGCTTCAGCACGATCTTGCGCAGGGTCCAGTTGATCGGAAGACCAAGTGCCTGTGCACCTTCCCGGTACGACGTCGGCACCTGACCGAGTGCCGACTCGGTGGCTTTGGTGATGTAGGGGATGCTCATCACCGAGAGCACCAACACCCCGGCCGACAGGGAAAACCCCCAGTCGAAGTTCACCACCAGCGCAAGATAGCCGACGTAGCCGAGCACAATGGCGGGGATGCCGGACAGCACCTCGTAGGCACCCCGGAGAACGGACCGCGTTCTGCCCGCGGCGAATTCGGAGAGATAGATCCCCGCTAACACGCTCACGGTGCCACCCACCAGCATGACTCCGAGACCGAGGGCCACGGTCCCGACGATGGCGTTGCGCAGGCCGCCGCCATTGCCCTGGGTGTCCTGCACCAGCACGCTGAAGTGGAAAACCGGCAAGGCGCGACTGACGACGCCGATCAGCATCCACAACGTCGGGATGACGACCGCTGAAAGGCAACCGAAGCGGCACGCCCAGAACACGACATTGGCGGTCTTGCGCCGAACCGCGACCGATCCCATCTCACACCCCCCGCCCGACGGGTAGCGCGGTACCCGAGGTGCGGCGCACCAGTGCGCGGGCGGCCATGTTGGTCAGCAACGTGATCAGCATCAGCACCAGGCTTACTTCCGCCAGCGTCTTGACCGCGAAGTTGGTGGAGTCGGTCAGCGCCGAATCCAGCTGTGACACAACGGTCGCGGCGATGGTGGTCATTGTCGAGTAGATATTGGTGGGCATCGCGCCCAATTCCGCCCCCGACACCATGGCGACGGCCATCGTTTCGCCCAGCGCGCGTCCGAGCCCCAGCACGACCGCGCCGACAATGCCGCTGGACACCCACGGCAGGGTGATCTTGCGGGCGCACTCCCAGTCGGACATCCCCTGCGCGGTCGCGCCCTCGCGGGGCAGCACCGGTACTTGCCGGATCAGGTCGCGGCAGGTGCTGGCGATGATGGGGACGATCATCACCGCCAGCACCAGGCCGGACACCAACATGCCCTCACCGTTGCCGGTGTTACCGCGAAAGTAGTTCAGCACCGCTATATTCGGGGCATTTCGGGCGATCATCGGAGCCACCCGGTGGGCGATAAAAGGGCCGAATGTCATTGCGCCCCAAAGACCGACGACAACGCTGGGAATGCCGGCGAGCAATTCGAGCACCATGCCGACAGCCGACGCGAGACGTTTCGGCAACCGTTGTGCGATCGCGAATGCTGCGCCGAGGGACACCGGTACCGCGAAGATCAGGGCGATCGCCGAACTCGCCAGGGTACCGACGATCAACGGCAACGCCCCGTAGTCGACGCCGACCGGATGTGCCACGCCATGGGTGACGACCGTGTCGCCGTAGGTGTCGCCCGGGCTCCATCCGGTGCCGGTGAAAAAGTGCAGCCCATTGACCGTGATCGCCCCGGCTGCCTCGATAACCAGCGTCGCCAGCACGAACACCAGCGCGAGCAGCGGGATTACCGCGGCCGCCGCACCGGCCCACCGGATAACGAGCCCCTCGCGGCGGACGCCGCGGCTCGGGGCGCGCTCGGGGTTACGGAGCCCGGGCGGCGAAAGAAGCGTCACCGAAGCTACTTAGCCGGAGATCTTGGCGATCTGGGCATCGGATAGCTTCGCCACCGACGCCGGCAGCGGCTGGAAGTGGAACTGGTCCAGGTAGGTCGGGCTGTTGCCGTCGGTCACGGCCCAGTGCAGGAACGCCTGTATCGTCTGGGCGACGGCGGGATCCTTCTGGTTGCTATAGACGACCGCATACTCGTAGTTGACTATCGGGTACCCGTCCGGCGCGGGACCGTTGATCAGCGAAACCACCTGGTTCGCCGGGGTCTGCGCGGCGAAGCCGGCGGCCTCGGCCGCGACGCTTTGGGCGTTGGGCAGCAGGTAACTGCCTGAAGCATTGGCTAATTCGGCTTCGCCCAGGCCCTTCTGGTTGGCTTGGTCGAGGTAGCTAGTGCCGATGTAGGCGACGCAACCGGGGGTTTGAGCGCACCCGGTCGCCATGCCGCCCGCGCCGTTCTCGCCCAGCGCATCGGGAACCGCGGGGAAGGCGATGGTCGTGTTGTAGCCGGGCGACTTACCCCAGCCATCGGGGTCTTGCTTCGACAGATACTGGGTGAACACGAAGGTGTCGCCCGACCCGTCGGAGCGGTGCAGCGGAACCACCGGTGTGGCAGGCAAATTCACCCCGGGGTTCAGCGCGGCGATCTGCGGGTCGTTCCAGGTTTTGATCGTGCCCCGATACATCGCCGCCAGTACCTTGCCGTTCAGCTTGAGGTGCTCGGCGACCCCGGGCAGGTTGTAGTTCACCTGCTCGGCAGAGACCGCCAGTGCGACGTTCATCAGCCCTTGGTGCGCGGACAGGTCGCCGCCGGACAGGTAGGCGCCGGAGGCGCCGATGTTGACCGCACCGGCGGCGGCTTGGGAGATTCCGGCGCCGGAGCCCGTACTGCCGGTGGTGATCGAGACGTTGGGATATTTCGCGTTGTAGGCCGGAGCCCACAGATTCATCAAAGGGTACAGCTCGGTGGCGCCGGTCTCCGACAATGCCACCTTCGATGTCGCCGGCGACGTCGAAGGGTTAGCTGCCGTGGATCCGGTACTCGCCGACCCGCCCGTCGAGCTCGAACCGCAGGCCGTTGCGGCCAGCAGCACCGGCACAGCGACCAATAGGGTACGCAATCGAATCTTCATGGGACCTCACCTTTCTCGTTACCCGTCTGCGCCCCCACGCGGTTGTGTAGCTGTGACGCCCGAGATGTACCGGACTGTTTCGGCATGCTTCGGCGATAAGAACAACTGCGCGGTAGGCCCCTCCTCGGCGAGCCGGCCGTCGGAGAACAAGGCGGTGCGATCACCTATCCGGGCGGCCTGGGCGAGATCGTGCGTCACCACGATCACGGTGAGCCGGCTGGTGAGCGATCGAATGAGGTCTTCGATCTTCTCGGTCGTAGTGGGGTCCAGCGAGGAGGTGGGTTCGTCGAGCAGCAGCACTTCCGGGTTCACCGCGAGCGCGCGGGCCAGACACAACAACTCTGCTGACCGCCGGAGAGCCGGAACGGCGAATCGCGCAGCCGGTCCTTGACCGCGTCCCACAAGCCCACTTCGGCCAGGCGGGCCGCGGCAACGCCCTTGAAGCCCTTGCGCGGCACCATATTATGAGCGCGTACGCCGGCGATCACGTTGTCGGTAATCGACATCGGGAAAGGGTTGGGGCGCTGGAACAGCATGCCAACCCGACGCCGAAAATCCATCAGGTCTTGGGTTTTGAAAATGCTGGGGCCGCCCAGCAACACATCGCCGCTGTGCCGGTAGCCAGAGACCCGGTCATTCATCCGGTTCAGGGTGCGCAGGAACGTCGTCTTGCCGGAGCCGGTCGGTCCGAGCAACGATGTGACAGCCCGCGCGGGAAATTCCAGGCTCACCTCGTCGAGCACTGCCTTGGTGCCAAAGCTGAGACTGAGGTTTACCACCCGCATAGCGAAAGTCGCTATCTGCGAACCGGTCTCGCCGCTGAGTCGTTCCGGACTTATCAACACCCCATCAAGCTACGTCGCTCGACGGTGCTGATGACCATGCGTAGCGATCCTCTGCATATCTTCAAAGCCCCCGCTCATCCTGCGCCCAGCTTCGAAGACAGCCGCACGATTCTGGATTTCTTCAGAGGTGCCGCTCGGCCTGCACCCAGCTTCCGCGGTTTCTATATGCACGGGGGCTCCGGTAGCGGAGTGAGTGTGTCCGCCACCCTGACATTTCGGAGGGTTCCGGTGACTCACAACCGAGCCGGTGTCACGCTGAGTCTGCTGGGTGCCTGCGCGCTGGCCTTGTCGGCTTGCGGCAGCACCACTCACGCCTCGTCGTCGGGATCGGGGCCCACCCAAGCGACGGTGCAGTGCGGCGGCAAGAGGCAACTCAAGGGCAGCGGTGCGGCAGCGCAGGAAAACGCGATGGAACAGTTCGTCTTCGCCTATGTGCACGCGTGCCCGGGTTCCACGCTGGACTACAACGCGAACGGATCCGGCGCGGGTATGACGGACTTCCTGAACAACGTGTCCGATCTGGCGGGTTCGGGTGATCCGGTGAATCCATCGAAGGGCCAGGTCGACCGCGCCGTGCAGCGCTGCGGTTCGCCGGCGTGGGACCTGCCGACGGTGTTTGCGCCCATCGCGATCACCTACAACGTCAGCGGCGTGAATTCGCTGAAACTTGATGCTGCCACGCTGGCAAGGATTTTCAACGGCGGTATCAACCGGTGGGACGATCCGGCGATCAGGTCGCTCAATCCGGGTATCACCTTGCCGTCGGCGCCAATTCGCGTGTTCTCCCGCAGCGACCAGTCCGGCGACACATCCAACTTTCAGCAATACCTGGTTGCGGCATCCAACGGCGCCTGGGGCAAAGCGGCCGGCCAGACGTTCCTCGGCGGTGTCGGTGACGGCGCCGCCGGCGACGAAGGTACGTCGGCGCAAGTGCAGAGCACCGACGGGTCGATCACCTACAACGAGTGGTCGTTCGCGGTGGGCAAGCAATTGAGCATCGCCCAGATCATCACCTCGGCCGGTCCTGATGCGGTGTCGATCACCACCGACTCGGTCGGCAAGACACTCACCGGGGTCACCTTCAAGGGGCAGGGTAACGACCTGGTGGTGGACACGTCCTCGTTCTACAAGCCGACGCAGCCCAGTGCCTACCCCATCGTGGAGCCGACCTACGAGGTTGTCTGCTCGAAGTCTCCGGATTCGGCGACCGGCGCAGCGGTAAAAGCGTTCATGCAGGCTGCAATTGGTCCCGGCCAGGTCGGTTTGGACCAGTACGGAGCGATCCCGCTGCCGAATTCCTTGCAATCGAAAATATCGACGGCCGTCAATGCGATTTCGTAATTCGCTGAATTCAAGAAGGAGCGTGGCCGGTGAACGACACTGTTTCGCGAGCGGGGACTAGATTTGGGCACTACCAGCTGAAGCGGCTGCTTGGTCGCGGCGGCATGGGCTAGGTGTATCAGGCCGAGGATACCCGCAAGCACCGGGTCGTGGCGCTGAAGCTGATCTCGCGCGAATTCTCTACGGACGCAACGTTTCGCGCGCGGATGCAACGGGAGGCCGACACAGCAGGGCGGCTCACCGAACCGCACATTGTGCTGATCCACGACTACGGCGACATCGACGGTCAGTTCTATGTCGAGATGCGGATGATCGAAGGCACCTCGTTGCGCAGCATGTTGATGAACTACGGCCCGCTGACGCCGGCCCGCACTGTTGGGATCGTGCACCAGATCGCGGCCGCCCTGGACGCCGCGCACGCCAGCGGCGTCACTCATCGAGACGTCAAGCCGGAGAACATCCTCGTCACCAACGACGACTTCGCCTATCTGGTGGATTCCGGTATCGCCCGCGCGGCAACCGATCCGGGGTTGACCCAGGTCGGCGTCGCCCTGGGCACCTACAACTACATGGCCCCGGAGCGATTCACCGGTGACGAAGTCACCTACCGCTCCGATATCTACGCGCTGGCGTGCGTATTGGGTGAATGCCTGACGGGGGCACCGCCATACCGGGCCGACAGCATCGAACGGTTGATCGCCGCACATCTGCTCGAGCCGGTTCCGCGGCCCAGCGAGCTGCGTCCCGGTCGGGTGCCGGCCGCCTTGGATCAGGTGATCGGCAGGGGCATGGCCAAAAGCCCGGCAGACCGGTATTTCACCGCCGGGGACCTGACCACGGCCGCCCACGACGCGCTCACCTCACCGGAGCAGTACCAAGAGACCACCATCCTGCGGCAAGGCCCGCAAGCGGGCGGTGAAACGATGGCCCGGCCCGTATCCTGGGATGCACGCGACGGCGGCTGGCATCAGCCCGGCCCGCCAGGTTCGCTGACCTCGAGGCCGCAACCGCTTGGCCCGCAACCTGACTCGATCAGTGATCGCAAGCGCAGGAAGTGGCGCGGTGGTGCTGCTCGTCGCGGCCATCGGCGCAGGCGGATACCTGGGAACGCGTCCGTCGGCGGCGTCCAAACAGCCGGCATCGGGGCAAATCGAGCTGCCGTTCAACGGGATTGACTTCCGTCTCTCTCCGGGTGGGGTGGCGCTGGACAAGGCCGGCGACGTGTACGTCACCAGCGAAGGCATGTACGGCCGCGTGGTCGAATTGGCGCCCGGGTCGAGCAATCCGACCGTGCTGCCGTTCACCGGCCTCAACTACCCCGAAGGGGTGGCGGTGGATGGCCAGGGCAGCGTGTACGTCGCCGACCGGGGTAACAACAGGGTGCTGAAGTTGGCAGCGGGTTCGAATGCCCAAACCGTGCTGCCTTTTACCGGATTGAAGAATCGGACGGCGTGGCGGTCGATCCCGCCGGCAACGTCTACGTCACCGACACCGACAACAACCGGGTGTTGATGTTGGCGGCGGGGTCGAGCGCCCAGACCGTGCTCCCGTTCGGCAGTGTCCCCGTGCCGTGGGGTATCGCGGTGGATAACGCCGGGACCGTCTACGTCGCCGACCGCGGCAACGACAGGACCGTCAAGCTGGTGGCCTGACCGGATGGTCGGGGCACACGATGCCGCGCGGGGTGACCTCGTACACGCGGGCGGTCTCGATGTCGAAGAACACGCCGACAACCGCCAAGTCGCCGGCCGCGGCCGCGGTGGCCAGGATTGGGTGGTGGGCCAGCCTTTCCAGCTGAATAGCGACGTTCACGACGCTCAGCTGGTCGATCTGCGAGTAGCCGACGGATTCGGCACTGCCGCGTGCCGGATGGTGATTGTGGTATGCGTCCAGACTGTCGCGGGCATATTCGAGCCACTGATCCATCGGCGTCGTCGCTTGATCGGTGCCGTCCTCGAGGAGCACCTTCATGGCGGCGCATGACGAATGCCCGCAGATGACAACCGAACTCACGCCCAGTTGGTTGGCGGCGAATTCGAGTGCGGCGTCGACGGATCGGTCGCCCGCGTTGGTTGGCACCAGGTTGCCGAAGTTGCGGACGGTATACAGATCACCGGGGCCGCTGGCGGTGATGACGTTGGGCAGGATCCGTGAGTCGGCACAGGTGAGGAACAGCGCAGCCGGATCATGTGAACCGCCGAGCCCGGCAATGTGCTGCTGCAGAACGGCAGCGCCGTTGCGGTGGTACTCATCGATGCGGTCGAGAATGGAAGCGTCGCCATTGTTTTGGTGGTTGTTACGCGCGGAGCGCCACGGCACCAGCCCTAGCGGATCAGAGGGGAAGTGACGCTTGGGCGGACTGGCATTCGCGTTATGCAGTTTCGTGGACGACGCCTCGACGATTGCCACCACTCCGCCCCGCGACTCGTGGGCTCGTTGCCAATCCGAGATCGTCTCCGAGACCGAGTCGTCGATGTAGTCGGCGTTCACGTTCAGGGTTACCTCGGACCCTTGCGGCACCGACGCGAGCGCCTTGGTCAGGCGCGGCAGCAGCAAGAAACTCAACGTGCCGTCGATATCGATCCGCCACTGCTTCGACTGCTCGCCGCCAACTGGGCGCACTGAAACGGGCGCGCGGGTCACCCTGACCAGTAGCAATCCAACCGCGACCGCGAGTCCAATGACCACGCCTTCCAGCAGGTTCAGGAAGACCACAGACAAAATGGTGACGGCGTAGATTGCGAAATTGCCTGTCCGCCAGGCCAGTTTGATGTGTGCCAGCGTGACCAGCTTGGCACCGATCACAATCAGCAGTCCGGCCAGCGCTGCCTTCGGGATGAGTTCCACCAACTCGGTGAACAGCGAGGCAAACAACAGGATCCAGAAGCCGTGCAGCACCGCTGACATTCGGGTGCGGGCGCCGGCGGCCACGTTGGCCGAGCTACGCACGATGACACCGGTGATCGGCAGCCCGCCGAGCAAGCCGGACACCACGTTCGCGGCGCCCTGCCCGATGATCTCTCTGTCGAAGTTCGTGCGCGCGCCGTTGTGCAGTTTGTCGACTCCGACTGCGCACAGCAGGGATTCGACGCTGGCGATCAGGGCGATGGTGAGGACGCCGACGGCTATATCCTCGGTCTCGTCAAGCCACGCCTTACCCTTCGGACTCGCTCCCGAGATATTGGGCAAGTTGATGGAGTCGAAGAAGTTGGCCGACAAGGAGATTCGATCGGCATCCAATCCCGCTGCCATAGCCAGCGCGGTGGCAGCCACGATGGCCACCAACGGGGCCGGGATCATCCGCACCTTCGCGGGCAGCTTTGACCACACCAACAAGATGGCGATGACCGTCCCGCCGGTGATCACTTCGTCCAGCTCGTGATGAAGGATGCCGTTCGGCAGCGCTACGAGGTTCTGCCATGCCGAGCTGTGTGAGGATCCACCCATCAGCACGTGAACCTGCTGCAACATGATCGTGATCCCGATGCCCGCCAGCATCGCGTGCACTACCACCGGTGCAATCGCCAACGCGGCGCGTGCCATCCGGCTCAGACCGAACCCGATCTGCAGCGCGCCCGCGCCGATGGTCATCAGGCACAACATCGGGAAACCGAGCTCATCGATCAGCCCGGCGACCACGACGGTGAGACCCGCGGCCGGGCCACTGACCTGAACCGACGACCCGCCAAGGGATCCGGCGACGATGCCGCCCACCACCGCGGCGATCAAGCCGGCGGCCAGTGGGGCTCCGGAGGCGATCGCGATGCCCAGCGAAAGCGGCAGCGCCACCAGGAAGACGACAAGCGACGCGGGAACGTCGTGGCGCAGATTCTGCAGAAACGGTCCGGATTTGGCCGTTTTCACGAGATTGCTGATAGGCGCGTTCATAAGTCGACTCCTCGGGCTGACGGACTCTTTATGACCGGTCGAACGTCGTGTGTCAATGCGAGCGTACGGGGCCCAGGAACCAAGACAGCTCAAATCAGCGGACGACAAGACATTGCGCCGCCTGCGGGTAGTTCGTATGAAGAAGCGTTCTCCGGTTGCCCGGTTGCCTCGATGAACGCCTGCGGATTCATCGACAACTCAAAGAAAGCCAGGTATCGCCACATTGACAACAAAACGTTTCATGGGCAATTCAAATACCGGCCATACGGAAAATCAGGAATCGGCCAGAAACGTCTCATTGTGCTGGCCGGGAGCTGGTGGGGGATCGGTTGCTGCCGCATCGAAGCTGGAGTAGCGCGCCGGAGTGCGGATCACGGTGATCGCATCGTCGCCGCTCCCGACGCTGAGAGCGAGGTCGTTCTCGGCGAACAGCGGAGTTGCGACCACTTGTTTCCAGGTGTAGGCCAGGCAGGCCATCAAGCCGCCTTCTTGCAACAACTCAACCCATTCGGCCGCCGTTTTGGCGGCCAGCGCCGACTCGAGTTCCTCGGTCAACTCGTGGTAGTTCACCGCGCGGGAACGCTGGTCGATGAACCGCTCGTCATCCAGCAGCTCGGGCCGGCCGATGATCTCGCACAGCTTCGCCCAGTGCTTGGGCACATACGCGCTGATCACCAGGTACCCGTCCGCGGCCTTGAAGGCATCCGACGGTTGGGTGGCAAAGCCAACGCCCTTGCGTTTCTTGGTGGTCGGCGCCGCGTCCGGCTTGGGTTTGGGCGCCTCGCTGGGCTTGTTCAGGTGGATCGTGAGCTGGCTGGCCTGCAGCCCCACCGCGACGTCGTACATCGCGACCCGCACCACGTCCGCAACGCCGTGGCGCTCGCGGTTGAGCAGCGCGGCCAGCACCGCTTGGGCCAGCACGTGGCCGCTGGCTGCGTCGACGAGCTGGAACGGGATGATCTGTGGTTTGCCGCTGGGGGTGGGCATCCCGGTGGTCATGCCCGACTCCGCGGCGACCATCAAGTCAACACCCGGCCTGCTCCCGTGCGGGCCGTTACCGCCGTAGGCGGACAGGCGCGCGTAGATGAGCTTCGAGTTGCGAGACCGCAAATCGTTGGGGCCCAACCCCATACGCTCCATCACCCCGGGGCGAAATCCCTCCAGCACGACGTCTGCGGTGTCGACCAACCGCAGTATCTGCTGCTTGGCGCCGTCGTTCGTCAGGTCCACCGCCACCGACTTCTTGCCCCGGTTGTGGGGCAGAAACAGGGTGGGCAGCGGTGGCCGGCCGGGCAGGACCGCGACGATGTGCCGGGCCGCTTCGCCGCCGGGTGCCTCGACCTTGATGACCTCGGCGCCGAGGTCGGCCATGATCTGCCCAGCCAGCGGGCCGGCGATGTTCTGGGTGAAATCGAGTACCCGGTATCCGTCAAGTGGCTTGGCCGGCTGGCTTTTCGGCATTGTCGGGTCTTCCTTTAACCTGCCTTGCGCAGAACGGCGGTGCAGTAATAGTTCTTGGCGAACGGTGCGTCGTCGCCATCGGGCTGTAGCGGCAATCCGTTGTCGGCCAACAACTGATTCAGC
Source organism: uncultured Actinomycetota bacterium (assembly GCA_963712615.1). Lineage (GTDB taxonomy): Bacteria > Actinomycetota > Actinomycetes > Mycobacteriales > Mycobacteriaceae > Mycobacterium. The sequence goes on along the minus strand of CAVQIO010000002.1, from coordinate 2,323,094 downwards.
GGGGTGCGCTCCGGCTGCCAACCGTGGTTCTGCAGATACGTGGCCGCATCGTTGCGCTCACCGGGAAAGCCCAGATCGCCCAGTGCGACATCGAGCCCGTTCTCCCGCCACCTGTCGCTGGCGCCGTCCAATGCGTTTTGGTTGACGCCGGTATTGAGAAACACTTCGGCCATCAGCCGGCTGCCGTCGGCGGACAACGCGGTGATGTGATCCAGCAAGCGATCCTGGGCGTCGGGCGGCAGGAAACCAAGCAGGCCCTCGGCGGCCCACGCGGCGGGCCGCCCGGTATCGAACCCGGCCTCCTTCAGTGCCGACGGCCAATCGTGGCGCAGATCGATCGGGACGGCCCGGATGTCGGCGGTGGGCTTGGCGCCCAGCGCGCCGATCGTGGCGGTCTTGAACTCGATGACTTGCGGTTGGTCGATCTCGAATACCGTCGTTCCCGGGGCCCAGGCCAGCCGGTATCCGCGTGCGTCCAGGCCGGAGGCCAAGATGACGGCTTGGTGGACGTCCGCTTGCTGGGCCTCGGCGAAGAACGCGTCGATGTAGCGCGTGCGGGCGGCAAGCAGGTCGGTCATGCGTTGCATGCCCCACGGCGCACCGGGCTCGTCGACGTCGGCGGCGCCGATCTCGCCATTGGCCCACCGGGTGAAGAAGTCAACGCCCACGGCCCGTACCAGCGGCTCGGCAAATGGGTCGTCGATCAGTTTGTCCTTGGTAGCGCGGGCTCGTCCCGCGGCGACCATGGTGGCGGTGGCTCCCACGCTCGTCGCCAGGTCCCAGGTGTCGTTGTCGCTGCGTGACACGCAAACATTCCTTCCGCCGTGTTTGGTTGGAAACACTAATAATACGGTCTCCAGCCGACTGTGTGTCCCGCGCCGCAACGCCTCACGCTCCTACCATCGCCGGATGGAATCCAGGGTCGCTTGCCGCTCACGCCGATTATCGGACGGGCCAGCCGCACGCTCGGCGCTCGGTTAGCTCGCCCAGAACTACCTCTGCGTCGCCTGAGGGGCAGGTGCTGACCGGCCTTGTCGTCACGGCAATATGGCTCGGGCGTGCCGCCGCGGACGTCGTGGTCTGGGAGGGGAACCCAGTGGGGAACGGCCGGCCAGCGTTAGTTGTTCGCCTTTTTTCGCCTTCAGCTCTCGCCGCGGCTGAACTGTTGATCAGTGAAATCCGTCCGCCGCAAACGCACAACTGCGCTGAGCAGTATGACGTCAGTCATTGAGAGCTGCTGGCTCTTAGTTGGTAGAAGACGCGTCCTGTCGTAGTCCCGTTGTTGGTTACATCATTGAAGGGTAGGAATATACGGCTTGGTCATACGGCGAGAGCGGCTGTTACGGCCGCCGTGGTTCGGGAGAGTAGGCAGGTTCATCAATTGGCTCTTTCTGCCAGCCCCTCAACAGGGGGTGGTTTGGTCGCCGCCGGTAGCGCTGCAACAGAGGCGATGCCGGTTCCGGGCTCGTGTGATTCGGCAGCGATGCTTTGTGGAGCTGATCCACAAATACCCACGGGCTCAAGTAATCCGAATGCCGCATTATCGGGAAGCGGAGCAGTGCTACCTAACTCGATGATGCTGATCCGACGGGCGATCGATCTCCGCTGCACACCTGCCTGGCGGGCTACGGCCTCGCACACAAACACTCGCATACAACCATGTGTTAGGAGGCAGGTTGGTACCGTACAGTCATACACTATTGCTGGGGCCGCCGGCGACTTCCGCCCATTGAGAGCGGCGCTGTAATTTGGTGCACTCTTTGGGTTGCCTATGTGTGAATAACGTTGTGGCTGCGAGTGTTTAACGGGATGAGTTGGAAAGTGGATTTGCCCTCAGCGGACACGGCGACGGGTTGACTAGCAGTCTCCTCCGCTGTCTGCTAGCAGTTTTAGAAAGAGGTATCAGGCTATGGTTTTGTCAGTCTTTCCACCAGCTGTGGTGACGTTTGCTGCGGCGAATAGCGCTGCGGCAGAGATGATTACGAGTGCTGGGTCGGCTGATTCGGAAGCGATGCTTGCTGCAGCTGCTGCGGCGTTGGGTCCAATTGGCGCCAGTTATCTGTCGGCTTACGGGCCTGCGCAGGCCAACAATCTTGCGGCCACAGTGCAGGTAGGCCGCGTGCATGCGGCGATTGGCTCGGCAACCGAGGCCGCGAACATGTCCTACATTGCCGCAGACGGCATCTGACGCTGGCTGGCAGTGATGTCTGCACCCTGGTCGAGTTCGGATTCGTTACCCGTGTCCCCGGTGACGGCTCCTGCATTTTTGAGGGGTCAACTGGCAGAACCGCTTCCCGGGTTCAGCCCGGGGGGCGCAATTGACGCCAATGAACAAAACCTCGCTGATTATCTGAATCGCCCGGTGCAGAACATCCTGGCGCGCGTTGGGATGGCACCGCCACTGGAGGCTGCGTCACCCGCAGAAGTGCCTCGCGCCGACCACTTAACGAATCCGGCCCCTTCCGGTGCGGCACCATCTGCGGGAACTCAGAATGCCGGGATGCTCTCCGGCCTTGCCACCATGCTGATTCAGCCAGTGACCGATGCCCTGGGAATGCTGGGGTCCGGGCAGTTCGGCGATGTCGACCCGACCCAATTATTAGGTGGTATTGCACCGGCGTTTGAGTCCGCCGGGCGACCAGTGCAGCAAGCCATGGCGGGTCTCGACGGAACATGGCAGGGTCAGGCCGCCAATGCGGCGATGGCGAAGACCAGCGCGGCATTGGTCAACGGCCATGAAGTAGCCAGTCAGGCAAGCAGTCTCGGTGCCAGTCTCTCGGTCGCAACGGCCAGCGTTGCACAAGCGGAAGCACAGCTGTTAGCGATCATCAACCAGTTCCTTGCGACGCTGGCCGCGATTGGTCCCAGCCTGCCCCTTCCATGGGGCTGGGCCGCGGCAATCGCGGCGGCCAATCAGGCGATTACCGGTGCAACGCAGGTCACCTCGCAACTTACGGCCTCGTTGGACGCCGAAGCTGCACATGTCACGGCGGCAGGGGCTCCGGTCCCAGTCACGTCCCCTCCCGCAATGGCTACGAATCTGGGAGCTAGTGCGGCCGCCACCCCCGCCCTTGCGGGTTCGACGGCAGTCTCCCCTTCGCTCGCCGCGGCCGGTGCGCCGCTGGGCGCGACATCCGGGCTCGCCTCTCTTGCGCCGATGATGGGACTCGCAACCAGCTTGGCCTCGCCGGCAATGGAGGGGGTTAGCGCAGCCACCGGAGCAATCGGATCGGCTGCGGCGCAGCCGGCGTCGGGTCAGCCAGCGGGCGCCGTAGACCAACATGATCGAGCCGACGACGATAAGCAACACGGCCCTCCTCACGACAAATCCGGGATCGGGGGTGGCGGCGGTACAGGGTCGCTTGGCGGCATAGCGGTTGGGTCGCTAACCCAGTCGCGAACGATCGAGCCGATGACGGTTCCAGAAACCGAAGCAGTCGCCCCGGCGGTGAGCGGCGTCACGGCGGAGCCGGGGGCAGCCGGAACACCAATGGGCGGTGCTCCGATGGGGTCCAGCGCGAAGGCGGGTGCCGGAAAAATCCACAACGCCGCTGCTTTCTTGCACACTTCGGACCAAGGCGACGAGATCGTTGGCGACGTCGGCGCTGTGGCCACGTCGGTGATTGGGGCCAGGGCGGTAAACACCACGCCGGAAATCGAATTACGTATTTAGAAGGGGATTGTCGACATGACGAATACTGGTGATTTGCGTATCCAGCCGGACCAAGTGGCCGATGCGAGCAAGCAACTTGATGAGCTGGTCGGCCGCGCCGAAAAGCTGATGCAGACCGAGGCGCCAAACCTTTCTGTGACTCCCCCATCTCGCGACGAGGTCTCGCAACGGGTGGCCTCAACGCTCAACGATCTACAGGCAGATTTCCGCCAGGTGACCAATCATGGCAGTGCCGAGATTCGGGAGATCGCCGCGACATTGCGGGCGCACACCGACAACATTATCGCGGCCGAGGATGGTTTCGCCGTTTGACTTGACTAGGCAACAGGGCGGGTTTGACGGTTCTAACGGAAGGGGGCCATGGCGTGGGGTTCACCAATATTGCGTGGGAGTCGCGCAGCGCAGTGCGGCTTGCCCGCGACCTCACCGGCGGACCCGGGCCGGTGTCGATCGGCCAGGCCGGTGCCAGTTGGGTGCGTGTCGCCGATGAATGGGCAAGTATCGCCGAGGAATTCGATAAGGCCCTCGAGAAGATCAAGAGTTCCTTCACCAGCCGTAGCGCCGACGTAGTGACACGCAGACTCGACGATTTCAGCCAGTGGCTGCGGTCGGTCAGCGTGAGCGCGGCCGCTAATGGCCAACGTGCCGAGGAGGCGGCGGTCGCCTATGGCGTTGCGGTCCTTGCGATGCCAAGTGTGGCCGAGGCGATCCAAGCCCACACTGTCCATGACGTGATGGCATCGTTGGCCGCCTATAACGGGGCAATACTCAACGGCCAATTCGCCGAGTTCGATGAAGCGGTTACCGCCCATGATGCCACCGCGTCGGCGGTGATGTATCAGTACGAAGAGGCGTGCAGCGCGCTCGCCGCGCCGACACCGCAGCCCATTTCGCCAGATGTGTCCAACGGCGCCGCGCTCAAGGACGAACAAAACATGAAAGCCGACAGTGAGCACAATGGTCGCGGTGCCCCCGATGGCGGCGGTAGTGGCGGGGCTGTTGTGGCGCCGCTGGCACCGTTTCGGGCTGCCGAGGTGAAATCCAGCGGCAACTCCAAGGCGGCGGGCAGAGCAGGCTCGGGCGCCGCGGCGTCGGGCATGGGCGGCGTGGGCTCCGGCGGGTACGGCCCCATGACTGCAGCGCCGCGTGGCACTGCTCAACAACGTGAGCATCACACGTCGTTGGCGGGCAACCTTGATGGTAGCGGTGAGCCAGGCGCAGGTGTGTCCGACGCCAACCCGTCGTGGCTGCCCGCGGCTCACCACAGCGACGAGCCGTTCACGATCTCTCACACGAGCTGGGGATCCAGCGGCTCGGTCTTCGACGAGATTGCCGAACCGGTCGGACCGCAGCCACCGCAATATGCCGACGCCGAGCAGCCGACCCTAGAGCAGGTGTCGAATCGTTGGGTGTCACCACCAGTGATCGGCGTGGATAAAGGATTGACGTTGTGAGCGCGGTGCTGTCATCTGAACTGAGGCTGACCAGCGATCAACTCCGGGTGCTAGCAGCGCGGATAGGCGCAGAAGAGCTGCCGATCCTGGCCGCTGGGCCGCATCACACGACGGTCGATCGGCGCGAGGGGGCGTTTGGCCGCGTCACCCGAGAACTGTTGTCAGCCAACCTAATCGTGGATGCCACCGTGCACCCGGATCTGGTGCCGATACTGCAGGCGCTGCAACGCCCCGACCGTGAGCTGACCATGCGGCTGGTGTCGCCTGAAGGCGGGGCACGCATCAGCGCTGTGCGGCGAGGGACGTTGTGTTTGCTGGTCCGTCGGATCGGCGACGACATCCTCCTACGAGTTTTCGGACATAGCAACGACTTCCGCGAAATAGTCTCGGCGCTACTCGCTGAGCTGCCGCGGGCCAGGCCAGCTGATATTCGGCCCGTTGCAGCGCCGTTGCAGCAGATGTCGGCAAGTCTGTCCGGCACCCACGACGCCTACCAATTAGCCGACCGTATCCGCGCTCTGGGCGCCGACTCGCACGCCGCGATGCTCCTCGGTACTGCGCTGGCTTCGCGCCAGGCGTTCGCGGAAATCGTCTACTCTGCGCTCGCCGAGTCAGCGGGGCGGGTATGTCGCGGTCCGGGTGCGGTTGCAGTTTTTTACACCAAGCGCGGCCGCATTATCGGCGTCCCAAACGCGTCGCCCTCAGCAGAATTGTGGACAACAATAAAGCCGGGTTCCGATCACGCGGTCGCTGATGCGATCGATCAATTAATCGCGCTGGCCGACCAAAGCTGGGAACCTACGAATGGGGGGCATTCTTGACATAATGATTCGACACACCTGGTAGCAGCAATAGCAGTGAGATCAGAAAGGACGAACGAAAAAATGCCAGTAGGCCTTAACGCCCATGAGGCAGCGGCGAAGATTGCGCAGATTAACGATGCTCTGCAGCGAGCGAAGACAAAGTCCGACCAGTTGGAACAAACGCAGCAGGATATGGTCGGATCGAATTGGCATGGAGGCGCTGCAACTACCTACGCCACCGTCTCCGACACACAAAAGACAGATTTGGCACAGATACTGTCTCAAATTAACCGACTCGCCGAAGAGGGTAAAGCCCATATACAATCCCTCATCGTCGCGGACCCTAGTTAAAGGAGTATTAGAAAGATGAGTCAACCATTATATTATAATTTTGCCAACAATTATGCTTCGTTGGACGATATTGTTAGCATCCAGAACGCATTTCAGGAAATCCGGGATGACATTCACCAAGTTTTCAATGTATTAGGAACGGTATATGAAGGCGAAGCCGCGGATGTACTGCAGCAGCTGCACACGGGCTTCTCCACCGAGATGGAAGAGACATTGGCTAACATCGCCATCACCTCAAAACAAGCAAATGAACAGCAGCAACTGATACAGCAGATAGACATAGGGAACGCTAACAGTCTGCATGGGTAACTGACCTAAAGCCGCGTCGCCCGGGGCTGTTGCTAATTGAACAGGCCCGGGCCACGTCGCAGAACTAAGCCGAAAGTAGGTGAAATTAATGTCGGATGCGGATGGGTCAGGCGGCGCCGGGTCGGGCACCAACGGTCAGGCGGGGGCCGGATCGGGCGCAAATGGCTCGGGTGGTTCGGGGTCTGGTACCGGCGGTCAAACCGGTGGCGGTTCGGGTGCACCGACCTCCGGCGGGGCCGGACTCGATGATTTGACCAAGGGCTTGAAGGCTCTTCAAGACAGTGGAGATGCTGACTTGAAGATTTCGCCGGAGGCGCGCGACAAGTACCTTCAGCTTGTGAAGACCTTGCGCGATGCTATCCAGGATCAGCGTAATAAAATGGAAACTGTGGGGCCAGTGCATGTCGCGCTTGCCTCGGCTCAACAGACGAAAAACAACCTGGATCTGGATGTCACGGGGACCTCGGGGATTCAATTCTCGGTAGACAAGTATTTGGATTATCTCGACACATTATCGGATACCGTGAAGAAAGCCGCTGATCGGTTGATCCAGGCCGGATAGCAGTAGGCTGGAAACGTGACTTCTCCTACTACTAATCCTCCTCCCCTTGATCCCGCTGATGCTAATCCCCGAACAGCAGGCGACGCGGCAGCGCACGACCCTAACTACGATAACGGACGGACGTGTAGCTAGCTATGGGCGAGTCTACCGACGACATCGATCACAGCATCGAGTACGCAATAAAAAACGGGCTCGATATGAGCAAGATCCAAAGAGTTGTTGATTTTTCGCGGGCCAACAGCACTGACCTCATTGAATGGTCATTCCAAAACGGCGTGAGTCTCGACACACTGCGACACGATGGCATCGATCTTTCGAAAGCCGACTCCGGCATCCTCGCCCAATATGACCGCGACCACCACCTAAGCCTCGACAATCTGAATGGTCTGAATCCCCCAAACCCAGATGCGGGTGCATATGAGAAGTTGACCAATAAGGATGTCACTAAGTTTGATAATGATGGCAGCCTGGGCAACATCGTCGGGGCTGCTACTAATCCCGCTACCGTCGTCATTGAGGACTTCGACTCGGTTACCTATTATGACATGCATATGACACTATACGCGGCTACTAATGTGGATGGCGGCCACAGTGCGGCCTGGAAAGCAATAGCATCCAATATCGTCGATGCCTTGAACGATTTCCAGCAGGGGCTTGCAACGCAGGAAGCCGCGAAAGAGTGGCAGGGAAAGACGCATGACGCGGCGATAGCGAACCTCCAGCAATCGCTCGCGGAGCCAACGACTCAGGCAGCAGGTGCGAGCGCGCTTGGTACGTTGATCGATTATTTTTCTCAAACCGTGTTTCAAACGCGATGGTATATCGAATCGAATTTCGACTCCTATTACCATTCAATAATGACCTGGCCGCAATACCTCGATCAAATCAACCAGGCCTATAATTCGTATGCGCAAACCGTGATGAGTACGGTTTATGCGCCCAACATCGCCGCTATTGCAGAGAAGAATCCAGGGTTTACCGCTGCGGCCCCGTCCAGTACGGGCGGGATACCCCCTCCCCCGCCGCCTGTGGACGGGCCGCCGCCTGGGCCGCCGCCTGTGGACGGGCCGCCGCCTGGGCCGCCGCCTGTGGACGGGCCGCCGCCTGGGCCGCCGCCTGTGGACGGGCCGCCGCCTGGGCTGCCGCCTGTGGACGGGCCGCCGCCTGTGGACGGTGGCGCTGGCGATCTGTCGAATGGGCCCGGTGGCCCGGGCATCGCTTCTGACATCGGTAACTTGCCCAATGGTTCCGACGGCCTAAATTCGTTGCCGGCTTTGCCGGCTTTGGCGGGCTTGGGTAGTTCGCTTCCGGGGTTGAATAATTTGGCGGCCGGTGCCGGTGGTTCGGCGGATGGTTCTGGTGATCCGTTGTCGGGTCTGTCTGGTCCTACGTTGCCTGACGGTGCCGGGGGTGCTGATTCGTTGGCGGGCTTGGGTAGTTCGCTTCCTGGGTTGAATAATTTGGCGGCCGGTGCCGGTGGTTCGGCGGATGGTTCTGGTGATCCGTTGTCGGGTCTGTCTGGTCCTACGTTGCCCGGCGGCGCCGGTGGGGCCGACCCGTTGACCGGTGCAGGACTGGGTGGTGGTGGCGCGGGCAATGGGCTGCAATCGCTCCAACAGGCGCTGCAGCCGCTCCAATCGGCAACGCAACCGCTCCAACAGGCTCTGAGCGCAGCACAAAAGCCTCCGGGTAGCACACCCGGAGGTCTTCCGAACGCGGGACAGCCCCACGGTCTCGATCCGCTGCATAAAGCGAATAGCCCTGCCGGCCAGGCTGGAGCAGGGGGAGGCGGTTCCGGCATCGGGTCCAAAGGGCTCAATACGTTTTCGCCGCCGGGTGCTCCGGTTGCCGGCTCAACTAAGGGAGCTGATTATCCGGGTACACCGGCGACGCAGGTAAGCAATTTGCCCGGTGCTGGCGGGTCTTCTGCTGGAGCGCCGTCCGGCGGCGGTGGCGGGGGCGGACAACGTGGACAAAGTAGTAAGGAGCACAAGCAGAATAAGGTACTTCGCCGGAAGAAGAACGGTGAGATCGTCATCGGTGAGGCCGATGCGGTTGTTCCCGTGATTGGCGTCGACGACGAATCGGAGAATCCCCCGCCCGTTCAGCGGACCCCCCAACCTCGAGTGCCTCAGACACTGTGGCCACCACAGGCGGTGAACTCGTCGCCGCGTCGCGGAGCCGAACAGGTGACGGAGCAGTATCCGTGATAACGCGTCATGTTGCGGCTCTTCTGTGTGCGAGTGTCCGGCCAATCGGGGACGATGACATTGCGCCGGAGTGCAAATGGCGCGCAGCGTGTAAGGCGTCGACAAATATTCGAGCTGAACTGGCCGTGCAAGGCGGCGGGCCAGCATTGGCGAAGGCTGACGTCAGGGCTCACCAAGTTTCGTGGGTCCGGCGCGTGCCATTCGGGTCTCAGGTAAGCCGAAGAAGGCCAGCGTCTTACCATTGTAAGGACGACACATTGACGCAACATGGCAATGCGTCGGAAGTTTTGCAGCGTCGGTTTAGGCTTACCTCGTGGTCGCACGGCGTCGGGACGGCTGGGAAAAGTTGGTCTCGCGATAGGAGCGGCTGGGATCAGATCAGCATTAATGCGATGATCCGACGAGTGAGGTGCCCGCGTCGCGTTGACGGGGCAAGCCGATTCAGGTGATTGCATGAGCCGAATCTTGGGCGAGCAAGTCGGAACGATGGACCTACGGGACTTGAAAGTCTTCGGCGAGTTCCAGGGCCGTTTCTTTCTGCCATATCCCTTCATGACGACGCAACCGTCGCGTTTTGCGAGCCGAGACGAAGCGCTTGCGTACGCGAATACGGTGCCGGATCGCTTCAGCTACGGGGATCTGAACGTCTTCATGGCCTGTGTCACCGCCTACGACACTGCCGACATCCGAGTGGAATATCACGTGCAGTACATTCCAAACGACACACCAAGTCTACGAATATTGGCTTACCGAAAAGGGGAACACGGCTTTTTTACCGTGCAGCGACCCAATGCCGATTTAATCGACGTCTACACAGTGTCGCCCTATGACCTAGGCGCGGCTATTTGCGACGCGACTGACCTGACCTGCGCTGGAAGGTATCCGGAAATTGTTATTCCGGAATATCTTCCGCAAGACCAACCGAAGTTCGACGCTGGCGACTTCGTCCTGCACGATAGATCAATGCCGGCAGAGGTCGTGATTTCGGCGAACGAAGTCACAGCGTATGCGACGGTGCAGAGCCATTGGCGCCCTATACGGAAGTGGGGATTCGACCGCGGTAAGCCGGCCGTCGTTTGGGTGTGCATTAACGGTGATGGTGAATACATCTATACACCTGATCAATCGTGCGCCAAACCGATGACCCGATCAGTTCTGCGCGAACAAATCGACTTGCTCATTTACGAGGACATCGCGAGTCTCAGGGAGTTTCGTGAAGGCTAGTGCACCGCTATTTTGAAACGCCCCGTCAGCTGCCGGGTCAGCCGGAATGACAGCAAAGATTGATTGTATTGGCCAGAAAGGAAATCCATGAACGACGAAGTTATGCAGGAAGATTTCGCCAACCTGCTTGCACTGGCGCAAGAGCAGATGCGTGATATGGCGGTGATGAATCAGAGACGCTCGGAACTGACGGCGAAGGCGACGGCGGCTGGCGGGTTGGTCGAGGTCACCGTTGACGCGCAGCGGAGGGTGGCGAAGACAGTCATCGACGAGTCGTACCTCAATGAGTTCGAGTTTGCAGACCTCAGCGGCCACATCACCACCGCGGCGCAACAGGCTCACGAAAAGCTCGAACGTCAGGCGGCGGCGTTGCTCGCGCCGTTAGCCCAACGCCGCGAAGAGATTCGGTCCTTTACCGGGCTGGTGGCGGACGTGCCTGAGTTCGGGGACCTGCTGTCTGGGTTCGGGTCGGCCATTTCCGCAACTAGCCGGCCTGAAGACGACGGCGGGGATCCTGGTGATGTCGAGCAAGGTTCTAGCTTTCCGATTGTGAGGAGCTAGCTCATGGCTGATGACCTCAGTGTCGATCCCGATGCGCTGTCCAGCGTGGCTAGCCAATTGGCCGATGTGAGTCAGCGAGTCCATCAGGTGCTCAGCAATTTGCAGACCCAGCTCGCTGGTTATGGGGAGCCGTGGGGAGATGACAAGACTGGTCGCCAGTTCGCGGAGGGTTCGGATGGCTATGTTAGCCAGCGCGACGAGGTGTTTGGCGCGATCAACGCCAAGGCGGACCTAGTGAATGGCTATTCGGCTCAGCTTAACGATGCGGCGTCCACGTTTAGCCAGCTGGACGCCGCCCCACCGGGGTCGTCGCCGGGGGGTGGTTCGGGTGAGGTGCCCCGTACGCCGGTGGTGATGGACCCGGTGACTCCCGGTTGGTCGCCGGGGGGTGGTTCGGGTGAGGTGCCCCGTACGCCGGTGGTGATGGACCCGGTGACTCCCGGTTGGTCGCCGGGGGGTGGTTCGGGTGAGGTGCCCCGTACGCCGGTGGTGATGGACCCGGTGACGCCCGGTTCGCCGTTGCTGCCGGTGAGCCAGTTAGGCGCCGTCCCTCCGGGGGCGGCGGGGAGTGGTGGTTCGGGTGAGGTGCCCCGTACGCCGGTGGTGATGGACCCGGTGACGCCCGGTTCGCCGTTGCTGCCGGTGAGCCAGTTAGGCGCCGTCCCTCCGGGGGCGGCGGGGAGTGGTGGTTCGGGTGAGGTGCCCCGTACGCCGGTGGTGATGGACCCGGTGACGCCCGGTTCGCCGTTGCTGCCGGTGAGCCAGTTAGACGCCGTCCCTCCGGGGGCGGCGGGGAGTGGTGGTTCGGGTGAGGTGCCCCGTACGCCGGTGGTGATGGACCCGGTGACGCCCGGTTCGCCGTTGCTGCCGGTGAGCCAGTTAGACGCCGTCCCTCCGGGGGCGGCGGGGAGTGGTGGTTCGGGTGAGGTGCCCCGTACGCCGGTGGTGATGGACCCGGTGACGCCCGGTTCGCCGTTGCTGCCGGTGAGCCAGTTAGACGCCGTCCCTCCGGGGGCGGCGGGGAGTGGTGGTTCGGGTGAGGTGCCCCGTACGCCGGTGGTGATGGACCCGGTGACGCCCGGTTCGCCGTTGCTGCCGGTGAGCCAGTTAGACGCCGTCCCTCCGGGGGCGGCGGGGAGTGGTGGTTCGGGTGAGGTGCCCCGTACGCCGGTGGTGATGGACCCGGTGACGCCCGGTTCGCCGTTGCTGCCGGTGAGCCAGTTAGACGCCGTCCCTCCGGGGGCGGCGGGGAGTGGTGGTTCGGGTGAGGTGCCCCGTACGCCGGTGGTGATGGACCCGGTGACGCCCGGTTCGCCGTTGCTGCCGGTGAGCCAGTTAGACGCCGTCCCTCCGGGGGCGGCGGGGAGTGGTGGTTCGGGTGAGGTGCCCCGTACGCCGGTGGTGATGGACCCGGTGACGCCCGACTCGCCGTTGCTGCCGGTGAGTAATGGTTCGGGTGAGGTGCCCCGTACGCCGGTGGTGATGGACCCGGCGACTCCCGACTCGTTGCCGTCGGTGGCCAGTTAGATGTCGTCTTTCCGGGGTCGGCGGGGAGTGGTGGTTCTGGTGCGGTGCCCGTACGTCGGTGGTGATGGAGCCTGTGACTTCTGGTTCGCCGTTGTTGGCGGGTAAGGGTTGGGGTGTGGTGGCCGTAGTGCGGTGGTGTGTGGTTGGCCGGGTCCGGTGTTGTTGGGTTTGGGGGTTTGAGGAAGTGGTGGTTGTGGGGGGTGTGGGTGGGGATTGAGATTCCGCCGCAGTGGCGGTGGGTGTCGTATTTGGCGGGTTCGGAGTGGCCTGAGAGTGATGAGACGGCTCTGTTTTCGGTGGGGGAGGTGTGGAAAGAGGCTGGGGGGCAGTTGGATTCGTTGATTGCTGAGGTGCAGGGGGTGCGGTCGAGGGCGTTGGGGGTGGTGTCGGGGGAGATGGGGGATGCGTTGGTTGCGCAGTTGGACATGTTGTTGGCGGGTGAGTATTCGGTGGGCACGTTGGTGGAGGCGGTTGCGGGGTTGGGGGAGTTGGCGCGCCATACCGGTACTCAGGTGCAGTACACCAAGATTCAGGTGATTTCCACGTTGGTGTTTACCGGTTTGGACATTTTGTGGGCGCTGGCTATGGCGTGGGAGACCTTCGGTGCCTCGGAGTTGGTGATTCCGTCTTTGTTGGGTTGGGCGCGAATGGCGGGTGAGGTGTTGGGGCGGGTGTTGTCGGGCCGGATTTTCTTGGAGATGGTTGCGTCGTTGGCCAAGACGGTGGCGGTGAAGGTGTTGACCAGGCGGGGGTTGGTTCAGTTGGGCAAGGCGGGGTTGCACGAGGCTATCGAGGAGACGGTGATCTCGGTGGGTCAGGAGGTGGGGATTCAGAAGTATCAGACTGGGGCGGGCCATCGTGATGGTTTTGATGTTCACCAGTTCGGCAAGGTGGTGGGTGGGGCTGCGGTGGGTGGGCATGTGGGGGGCACGGTTCATGGTCCGCTTACGCATGTGTTGGGGGATTCGGAGACGCTGGCGGGCAAGGCGATCAAGGGGGTGGTTGCCCATTATGGGGTGGGTTTTGTGGGCAATGTTGCGGGTTCGGGGGCGGCGGGGGGTGAGTTTGATTCGGTGTCGTTGTTTGGTGGTCCGGCCGCTGGCGGGGTGCGTGGGGCCATCCATGGGGTGGGTCAGTCCGGGGTGTCGGGATCATCTGCGGGCGGCCCGGCTTCCGGTGAGATTGGGTGGGATGCTGATGAGGCCACCCTCAATGGTGACTTTGATGACCAGGACACTGTTGAGGACACGGTTAAAGATAAGGACAAGTCCATACCCGGTTTGGGGTCTAGTAGTGCCGGTCCCGAGGTGGTCGCCGCCGCCGATGGCGAGGGCGGCGCCCTGCAGGATTGGGGTAGTGATACCCAAACGTTGAGTGGTGTGCCCAGTGGGGACTCCACGGCCTACCGCGTATCCGGCGATGCTCAGGCCGGTGTGGCTGTGGTGACCTCACACCTGCAGGGGCTGTCTGCGGTTGCTCACGGCAGCATGGGGGGCTCGTCGGGGGTTAGTGACATCCGCGGTGATTCAGCCTGGGCGGGCGCTCACACCGTTGACACCGTCCATGGTGTGGGCGGTGTCAACGGTGTCGGGCCGGGCGCGGTGGGGGGTGGGGCTGGTGGTGGTGTTGTGGGCGGTGCGTCAGGGTCTCATGGTGCTGGGGGGGCCTCTCGCGGTGCGGTGGCCTCGGGTGCGGTGGGGGTGTCGGGCCCGCGGCCTGTAGCTGTGGGTTCGGGCAGTGGTGCTGGGGTTGGTGGTGGGGGGGCGCATGGGGCTGGGGTGGATGCTGGCAGTGATAGTGCCCATCGGCCGTTGAGGGGGGTGAATGGGCCGGTAGCGGCGGGCCCCGGGCAGTCCTCCCCGACATCGGCGTCGACATCGGCGTCGGCGGTCAGTGTTCACGGCGGGGATCGTGTCAGCGGCGCCCCGGCCCCTGGATCGGTGGGTTCGCCGTCTGAAATGGGTTCGGTGTCTGCGATGGTCGACTCGTCGGCGGTCAGCGAGGGCCTGCCGGCGCCGCAGCGGGTGGCTGTCTCGGAGGTGTCTGCAGCCGGCGGGGGTTGGAGTGCGCCCGTTGAGGGGGGTGTGCCCGATGCGGGGAGCCCGTCGTTGATGGACTCTGCGGACAACGTGGCTCGGCCTGCGAGTTTTACCCCCGCCGAGTCCTCTGACGCCGCGGTAGCCTCGCCTGCGCCTGCGCCTGCGCCTGCGCCTGCGCCTGCGCCTGCGCCTGCGCCTGCGCCTGCGCCGTCGTCGCCGTCGCCGTCGCCGCTGTCGTCGTCGTCGTCGTCGTCGTCGTCGTCGTCGTCGTCGTCGCCGTCGCCGTCGCCGTCGCCGTCGCCGTCGCCGTCGTCGCCGTCGCCGTCGCCGCTGTCGTCGTCGTCGTCGTCGTCGTCGTCGTCGTCGTCGTCGTCGCCGTCGCCGTCGCCGTCGTCGCCGTCGCCGTCGCCGCTGTCGTCGTCGCCGCTGTCGTCGCTGTCGTCGCCGTCGTCGTCGTCGTCGCCGCTGTCGGTGTCGGTGTCGCTGGCGGCCTCGTCGGTCGGGCAGGTCGGTGAGTCCGGGGTGGTGGCGGGTGCGGGGATCGTTGAGGGGGCTGTGGCCAAGACGGGTGACTCCGCTCAGGGCGGGCATAACGTTGGGGCGTCGGTGGGGCGGGTGCTTTCGGGTGGGTCGGTGGTGTCGCAGGGTCGGGGTGGGGGTGGGGCCGCTGGGGTGGTGGGTGGTGCTGTTGCTGGTGTGGGTGGGGTGGGGTCCTCGGTGGTGGAGCTCCATGCCGAGGGTGGGGGGTTGTCGGCGGGTAGGGGCAAGCTTGGTGGGGGTGGTGCCCAGGCCCGGGTTGGGGGTGCTGGGGGGGCTGCTGGTGAGCACATTGTTGGCGCTGATCACCGTGGGCCCCGGGCCGATCCAGGGCAGGTGCCTTCGGCGTCTGATGTGCGCGATCTGGGGCGTGAGGACCTCGAGCGTGAGGAGCTCGGCGCGGGTGGGGGAGGGCTTTGGGTGGATGGCGGTGGTGATGGCCCTGGTGGCGGGGGGGTGGGTGATTGGTTTGCTGAGGGCGCGGGTTGGCGTCGAGATGTTGGGGGTTGGTTTATTGCTGGGCGGGGTGGGCGGATCGAGGTGGGGTCTGGTTCTGGTGATGGGTTTGTGGAGCTGCCGGTGGGGGCGCGGGGGGTGTTTGACGCCCAAGGGGTGTTGCAGCATGTTGTCTTGGGTGAGGGCACCAGTTTTGACCGCGGGCTCGATGGGACCTGGTCGCGGCCGCGGGAGAATCCGGGTGAGGTGCAGGTGGTTAAGACGGGCCATGGTGATGTTGTTGGTCCTGATAACGAGAAGGTGATCGACACCAAGACCGGGGACACGATCGCTTACCGCCAGGTCAAGGATGACCATGGTCGCCGCCTGTCGCAGCCCACGGTGTTGCTCCCGGATGGGGTGGGGGGCTGGAAACAAACCTCAGCGCCGGTGGATGTGGTCAGTTATGAGGCGTGGTTGGCGGGGGCCAATCAGGCTCATGACACTGCGCGCACGATGTTCGATATTGCCGGGCGATCTGATGTGAGCATTCCCGAACCCGAGCGGTTGACCCACCTGGGTACCGAGGAATTGAAAGAGTTGCTGGGCGGTACGCCCGATGATATGAGGGCCGCGCTGTATGAGGCGGTGCGGCGCACTAAGGGTGTGAGCTTGCGGTGGACGCAGCTGGCCGCCGGGGGTGCCTTCGAGCGCGGTGATGTGGTGAATATGGCTGCCGGGGAGGGTAAGTCGTATCTGTTTTTGATGAGTAACGCGCTGGAGGCGGCTAAGTTGGCTAAGGCCGGCCAGGGCGGGGCGGTGCATATGCACACCACCCGTGATGTGTTGGCTGAGCAGTTGGAACCCGATTTTCGGGCGGTGATGGAGCCGCTCGGGTATGCGGTGCACCGGCTCAATTCCGATCATCCACCGCCGCCGCCCAAAGAGGGTCAACCCACCGTGTA
This sequence comes from uncultured Actinomycetota bacterium, assembly GCA_963712615.1. Classification (GTDB taxonomy): domain Bacteria; phylum Actinomycetota; class Actinomycetes; order Mycobacteriales; family Mycobacteriaceae; genus Mycobacterium. The sequence continues at coordinate 2,306,444 of CAVQIO010000002.1, read as the reverse complement.
TTTGGGGACGAGTCAAGACGCGGCGTTTACCTTGCTCAAGCACGGGTCGGTCGGCGGGCGCGGCGACGACGGTGCGGGTGGGGGGTCGGGGCCAGGATTTCACGCCGAGATCGATGAGATCGATGAAGCGCTGGTGTATTCCCACGGCCACTACATTTTGTCGGAGGGCACCGGTGCGGACGCGGCGGCGGCGGTGGCTGACCCGATCAAGGGGATGCGCGAGTTTTTGTCTGACAAGTTGGCCAGCGGGGAGCTGACCGAGGCTGATTTTGGGCGCGAACCCGACACGGTCGGTGGGCCCGCGCAGTTGACCCAGGTCGGGGTCGCCAAAGCCACCGCACTGCTGAACCCGCACGGCGAGCTGGCGCCTGCGCAGGTGGAGGGGCAGCTGGGCAAGCTGAACATGGCCGGCGCGGCGCATTGGGAGTATGTCGAAAACGTGCATTACGTGATCGATGACAAGACCGGCAAGCTCTACATCATCGATCAGACCACCCACCAGGTTTTGTATGACCCGCGCACGTCCTCGGAGAGTCGGTGGAACGGGGGATTGGCTCAGGCGCTGGAGGCCAAACACGGGCTGGCGGTGCGTCATGACTCCGACGGCGATAAGAAGGTGACCTCACACGGCTTGTATGAGAAGTATGCGCAGGTTGTGGGTGCCTCGGGGACGGCGAACGGGAAAAACGAGTTGTTCGCTAAGCAGGGGTTGTCGTCGCAGATCGCCGATATTTCGCGGTATTACCGCTCGGGGTTGAGCACCCACGACATTGAGGTCAGCGCGAACCTGAAAGACAAGCTGGCCACGATCGCCGGCGATGTCGCACAGATGCAGGAGCTGGGGGACACTGCGCGCCCGCAGTTGATTTTGGCGCACCGCAACGATCTGGTGGCACAGATCTCCGCGCAGCTGGGGCAGCGCAATGTCGCCCACGTCGCTATCGACGCGAAGTGGTTTTTGCGCCAGGGCGTGGATCGCGATGAGGCGTTTAAGGAGGTGGTGGCCCAGGCCGGTAAGCCGGGTGCGGTGTTGGTGATCAACATGCAGGGCGCACGCGGGGTCGACATCCCCCTCGATGATCATGCTAAGGCGCTGGGCGGTCTGCACGTGGTGGTCACCGGGCATTCCGGGGTGTCTAAAGACATCGACATTCAAGCCGAGAACCGGGCCGCGCGCAGCGGGGACCGCGGCAGTGTGAAGTACTACATTTCCCCCGACGATGACCTGTTCCGGCTCTCGGACAATCCCCAAGTCCAACTGGCCGTGATCCAATACCGCACCGCGCTGCACACCGGTACCGACACCACCCCCGCCCAACAAGGACTGCGCGATGCGGTACCGCTCTCCCAAAACGACGCCGCACTGCGGATGGGAATCCGCCAAGGCCCACCCTCACGCGCCCCACCCACCCACACCGCGCCCACCGACTCCCACCACCCTGGCGATCACCGAGCACCCGACCGGCCGCCACCACCGACCAACCAAGACCCAAATACTCTCGAGGGCAGTGCGAATAGACCATTCGCCACCGAAATTGGCACGGGCGGTATCGATTCCGGCCCGGCTGACGCACATCATCAGCTGACTGATCTGGACGGACTCTACGGGGTGGGCGCCGACTCAGATGAGCCAGCAGCCGGCGGGTCGAAGGTGGGTGGGCCTGGTGTGGAGGACCTCGAGGCGTCGTCGTCGACGGTGTTGGAGTCAGGGGTCGCCACGACGCCAGTTGATGGCGCCGCCGTCGCTACCTCGGCCGGGCACGGCGGGTCGCCCAGCGGCATCACCACCGAGCAGGTTGCCGGGTCGAGGAATCCGAGTCCGTTGCAAGGGAGTGGCGCTCCCCCTGTCGTGAGTCCGGCGGTGGAGGCGCCGAACATCACGCAAGGTGATGGGACACCCAACGGGACGGCGACTGCGGGCTCAGTTGGTGATGAGGACGCGGCGGGACGGCAGACGAGCCGGCGAGGACTTGGTGTGGTCAGTGCGGACGCGTCCAACGCCGGGGGGCCAGTCTTGGATCCGGGCGCGGTGTCGGTCATTGGTGACCCGCCGTCGCAGCCGCCTCGTTCGCCGCGGCCGCCGGTAGCGGGTAGTTCGGCGCCGCCCGCTCGGGAAGGTCAACTAGCTGAGGGCATTACGGGTGCGAGCGGAGCGCGCACGCCCGATGTCGAGGTCGAAACCGACGACGTTTACCTCGGCCGGGCTGAGTATGAGGCTAAGCACGCCGATGATCGTGTCGAGGACCGCAGCGCGGGTGGCGAGGTCGCTGGTGTCGAGGACGTGGTGCGCCTTGGCTCTTTGACGCAGTCTGAAACGAACCTTGGTGACAGGCATGACGGCGATGGTGACGTCGATCCCGCCACCGAGGTGACGGTCTCACCGCAGCCCTCATCTCGGTCAGAGGTGGACGTCCCCTTCACGCTGAATAGCGGCGAAGGGGTATCGCCCCTGGCCGGGGGCCTCGACGCCGTCACGACATCCGCAGCCCGGCCACCACGTGCTGGCCCGCGCGGCAACCATGACCGGGATCGGACCCCGACATCGCAGAACACCGAACCCGTCGAGCACCACGACCGGGGCGGCAGCCCAGAGGTCGGCCCACGGGGCGCCCAGAATGCTTCACCGCCGCTACACGGTCGGAGCGATGATCTGACTCCGGCAGCGCCCAGAACAGATTTGCCGGATTTCGGTCGGGGAGCTGGCGAGTCCGACTTCGGCGCAGTGGGTTTGAGGTGGATCGGTTCGCAGTGGGACGCGGTCAGGGGGCATCCAGAGTTCGGGTCCCGCTTGGAAGCGGTGTATGGGTGGTTGTCGCCGAACGGAGGCGAACTGGCTGCCGACGATTATCGGTTGGATGAGTACCGGCGCGCGCCGATGGCGCAGGCCGCGTTGCGTGTCCTGTACATGTGGCATGTCTCTGGTGTGCGTGCGGCGCGAGGGTTCGCGGATCGACAGCGGGGCTTCCGGCTCCGTGGCGGTTCGGAGTCGACGGGTGACGACCGAGACGAAAACGTCGCAACCGATACGAGTGATGGACACGAAGATTCAGATGGTCGGTCGACCCCCGACGTCCAGAATCGTCGGGTATCGCCTTCCCGTGATGTCGAGGGTGCTGCGCCGGTGGGGGAGCCGCTGCGTGTGGAGGTGCCTGGTGATGGGTGGTGTTTGTTGTACGCGGTGGTGGTGAGTACGCCACCGTTGGATTGGCCTGCGCAGTGGTCCTCGAATGCTGTGGCGACTCATGCGGCGATTCTGCAGCAGATGGGTGGCCGGGGGAGGCCGGCAGCGGCGTTGAAGGGTCCTGCTGAGGCGTTGTGGACCATGGTCGAGAAGTGGGTCGCGTCCAGGGCTGCAGCCGATTTGCCGGTGGAAGCGATTCGGGCGTTTCGCCGCAGTGAGGAGCAGGCCGCCGTTGTGCACCGGCTGCTGCATGATGTGGCCGATGACCAGTCGCGCCGGGAGTGGTTGAGCACGGCTGGGATTGAGGCCCCCGGTGGCGCGGCGTGGGTGTCGGCGGCCACGTTGGCCGCGCGCTACGACGAGGTGTATGCAGAGCGTCGGGCCGCAGGGGAGGATGAGCCGCTGATCAGGGCCGGTCACGGCGGGGATGGGGCAGAGTCGTCCGAAATGGGTTTGACCGTACCGGAATTGCGGTTTAACTACCTGCAGACGCACGGTGGGTTGCCGCGGCTGGCAGATCTGGGTGGGGTTGATCTGGCCCTGATGATCGACGGGGCCTATGCGCAGCTGCCTTTGACCGATGAGGAGTACGCGGGGCTGCTGGGCAGCCTTGGGTCGTGGGATACCTCATGGGCCACCAGCTACGGCGAGATGTTTCCCAGCTTGGTCGCGCACACCCTGGGGGTGCACTTGCAGTACGGCAGCTTGGGCGGTGTGAACGATTACGGCGTCCCTGACGGACCCGTGGTGCAAGTCCATCACAACGGAGACAATCATTACCAAGCCATCATCATCCAACCCCACCCAATCAGCCTCGCAGCTCACCGGGACGCCTCGACGCCGATCGCCCTCACCACCGAGGTGGTGGGTAGCCCCTACGCGTGGCCGACGGGTGGCGCAGCCGCTGCGGAGACCGTGGCACTGCAGCCTCTTCAACTGTTCTTCAACGAGGGTGTCAAGACCCTCGATGAGAGCCTGAAGACACAGATCAAGAATCATGCGGCGTACCTCATCGAGCGGGCCACGCGCCGACCCTGGCCGTTCGGGGATTCCGATCTTGTCGTCGTGGTCGAGGGTGGCGGCAACGGTCGAAAGCTCAATGAGAAGCGTGCCTTCAAGACGGGATGGGAGCGCGCAGAGAACACCCTCGAAGAACTGCGCGCTGAATTCAATGCTCAGCGTAAGAAGTTCGCAGGACCGGTGCGCAACGTCGTGTTCACCGCGAAGTCGCGCGGGTCGGCTTACCCCGAAGGTTTCTCAGCTGCAGCCGATGCCTACACCAAACGGGGCGACATCCGTTCGGTGGTGATACGCATATCCGATTCAGGGTCGCATCCCGATGTTTCGGTCGATGCCGATACATCGAGTTCGTCGTCGCGTCATTCGCTGCGGCGGGCTGTGGTGGGTGGGTCGTTCGTCGAGTCGGAGGGACCGAAGGTTGGTACAAGCCAACAGGACAGCGGATCGACCCTGGACACCGCCGACTCGGGGCGCGGCGTCGGAGCCGGGCGACATCAGCAGGTCATGATCGATTCGGGCGGTGAGCGTTTCGTATCGGTGCTGCGCGATGCGACCGTGCAGTTGCAAGCTCTGGTTGGTCTGCCGACGCCTGAGACGATTGTGATCGACGACGGTGTCCATCGCCGGGTCGATGGGGACCCTTTGAACGTGGCCGCACTTTCGCCAGAGGACCGCGTCACGCTCGTGAAGCATCAGATCTTCGACTGGTTGATCGGTAACCATGACGCCAAGGCGGAGCACTTTGGCCGCAACGCTGATGGCGCCATCGTCGGCATCCACAAGGACCAGGCCTTCAGTCATTTCGGCCGGGACAAGCTGAATTGGGACTACCGACCTCATGCGCACAACGGCCACGACGAGCCGCTGTACAACACGCTGTGGCGTGACTTCAGCGAAGGTCGGGGCGAGGGAATGCCGGACCCGCGCACAGGGGACCTCAGTGAATTCATCACGCGGGTGCAGTCAATTCCCGATTCCGATCTGCGGGCGCTGCTTCGTCCATATGCCCAGCAGGCTGATGCTGTCGGAAAACTCACGACACCCGTCGATGAGGCCGCTGGATCGGAAGACGTCGCCGGGGACGCCGTGAGACCACTCCGTTGGAAGAAGCGGAACAATGTTGACTCATTCTTGAACACGGTTGTGACGCGCAAAAACAACCTGGCCAACGATTTCGGCAGTCTCTATGCAGAAGCAGGACATCATCGATTCGAAGTGCTGACGCGTGAGGCCTTCCATAAAATCTCGCCCAGATTGTCTAAGTACATAGAGCGAGAAGATATTCCGGTCGCCGAAATGATTGGTCAGGGGCTTAGGCACTTCACGTTGCCCCGTCGACCAGACGGCGAATTGAGTTACAAGGCATTGTCAGACTCGGCAGCGGACGAACGAAAAGGATTCATGATCGACGCCGTGGCTCGTATCAGCGATAACGCTGGCGTGTTCGTCCACGGTATCGGTCACAAGAAGCTCGAGGCTCTGCTGAAGCGGGACACCGCGCAGTTGCAGGCGTACCCGGAGCTGCAGACATACCTTGACAGCAAAGGCAAACTAGCAACCGTAGCCGGGGTGACGCGCGATACCAGCTCCGCCAAAGTGGTCCCTACCGGCAAGGTGGACTCTGCCGGGCTCTTGGTGGACTTCCATTCTTCGCAGGGGGATCCCTGGGTCAATGATCGGCAAGATCTCGTCAAGGATGCCCTATCAGCGCTTCGTGGAACAGGTTTGACTCTGCCGCCGGTCCTCGGCGTGTATCTTCTGCGGTACGGCCGACGACTCGACGTCACTTTGACCACCGACGATCATGGCCACGAGACCTTGTCTATCACCGAAACCGAGGCCGGGTTCGACGTATATAACGGTCAGTTCAGCGCGCCAGGCCTCTTGATATTGAATCCCAGTGCGCTCATGCCGAATTCGACCGGCAACACCACATTCAGCGTGTCCTCAATGATGCAGAACACGGGATGGGGCGTCGTGCTGCATGAGTTGGCGCATGCCATCCACTTCAATAGCGACCGGTTGCTGTACACGGACTTGCTGGTGACGGAGTTTTCTCCGGCCGATCAAGCACTCGTCGCGAAGATCAGCACGTATGCAGCCAGCGCGCCGGCAGAGTTCGTCCCGGAGTATCTCGTCAGTCTCATGCTCGGCCGCGATCTGAGCCACGACATCGACGCCGATGGGCTCGCACGGCTGAAAGTCCTATTCGAGTCTATGGTCGGGAAAAAGCTGGCGCGTCAGCACATCCGTCCGATTCAACCGCCGGATCTGACTGCGGACGAACGCCGCGATCTCGTCCATGCGGTGCGCGAAGCGCACGGTTTCACGGATGCTACCGAAGCCCAAATCCTCAAGGCGGAAACACAGTTACCGTTGTTTGACCGATGGCGACTGTTGTCGAAGCGGGCAGAGCTAGTCGCAGACCGACTGCGAATGACCGGTGTAGAACCGGCGACGGCCAGCACTCAAGCCGCTCCTGGACAGACTCGCGCGGAGGAGCTGGATAGACCACCGGTCACCGTCGACCAGCATCAGGCCTTCGGCGTCCGCACCCACTTCGACGATCTCGACCGTGAAGGGGAAGGCGGGCCACCGCTGCTGCGCCTCGAATTGCGTGCAGACCTAGCACGACGGCTTACTCCGGATCAGCTCGGTTCGCAGTACGACGACCTGACCGGCATCGTCCGAGCCTCAGTCGACCGCGCCAACGCCGCGGATACCCCAGACGTAGCGTCTGGTCGGTCGACGTTGCGTCGGCAGGTGTCGCGGATGTGGAATCTGAGCACCAGCCGGTTTGGTGCTCCTGGGGACGAGTCCGGATGGCCAATGTCGGCGACCGCACATACTGCGGAGTCGTTGGCGAAGCGCTATCCGTGGCTCGGTGCGGTCAATCCGGAGCGGGATTCAGTTGGGGCGCAGACGAACTGTGTGATGTCTGCGATCGCGTTCGTGATCTCCCAGCGTGAGGGCCGTTCGTTCGAGGCTCCCCACACAGAGTCGTTGCCCGGCCGGGACCTGTTGAACTTCCACCGCCAGTCGCTGGGCCTGGCTGACGGCGAGGATCAGGTATCGGTCATGCCCGACCTGCAGGCTGCCGCCGAGGCGTTGAGGAGCGCCGGTGAGGGTTCGATGGCATTGATCGCGGTCCGTGGCGACGACAGCGGCATCGACCATGTCTACGTCGGTGTGGTCGATCACCTGGGGGTGACGTTCCTGGATCCTCAAAGCGGCACCGTGGCCCGCGAACCGGTCGGCGCCACCCTGGCCATGTTGCCGTTGACCCCACGCATTCCAACCCCGCGGGGGGCGCGGCGACTGACCGCCGATGAGAGCGTCAACTCGGACACCGACCGTGTGGTGAGTCCGTTACAACCACATGCCGTGGGGCCGTCGGAACATGTTGTGCAGCCCACTGATCCAGCCGACGTCACCGATCCCGACGTTATCGACGAGGAGTCGAACGCCGATCGCGACCGGCCTGCCTCACCGGGAACGCCGAGCCGCAACACAGCCGAGGCCGGACAACACGGCGTGACTGAGGGCGAGCTTCGCCTCGGCACCGTCGGACATCAATCCGAAAACGACGCCGGGCCCGACGAGATCGCGTCCCAGCACGACCTGCCGACCCACATCGGGCCCAACCCGATCACTGCCTTTCACGCATCCGACGAGCACGCACTTCACCAGAAGGGGATACCTGCGGACATCGCGACGGTCTCCGATCCGACCCCTCGGAGTACGACTCTCGGTGGCGACGGTCCCGGATCGGATGACCAGGCGCGGCGGGTGGTCGTGGTACCCGAGGCGCCGCGACCGCCGGGACGGCAGGTGTCAGCGCCAGTAGAGGCGCAGAACACCGTCGGACCATCGGTTACCCCTACCCCCGTGACCGCCGAGTTGGGCGCCACCGACCGCCGCCGGCTCGCGGGGGATCCGCGAGGTCGTTCGGAGGCTCCGGGTGGGTTCGAGCAGCAGAGGGGTGGACGTCGTGCGTTGCCGAGGGTCCCCGTGCCGGTGGTGACGTCGGGGGGGGCGGCGTTGCCGGGCTCGCAGGATGTGGACGTGGCGGCCGGGTCGGTGGGGCTGGGAAGCCAGCAGCAGCGCGGCGATTCCGCTGTGAGCAGAGTTAGCGCGGTGGGCGGACTCGTACGGTTTTTTCTGGAACACGGGGAGGACGGCGGCGGGGGTGGGGAGTGGCTTCCCTCTTACACCGCCGAGGAGACCGCACCCGACGCTCCGCCGCGCTGGTCCTCGTTGGCGCCCTTATCGCCGCGTGTGACTGCCGAGGCGACGGGGATCGGTACCGGCGGTGACCGCGGTGCGGGTCATGATGAGCCCAGCCCGCCCTATCCGCTACCGGCCGACACCGGACCGCACCGCCGTGACGCTGGTCGGGGTGGCGGTCTTGGGGGTGCGGTGTCGGCCGGCGCCGATGGGGTCGGGCGTGGGGTGGTGGGTGCGGTGCGGGCCCGGTTGCAGGGGCATTGCCGGTTCGGCGGGGAGCTGCCCGGCGATGTGGACAAGCTCATCGGCCAGGCGTATGCCGCGGTGGTCGGGTCGGGGGCTGGAGGACGCGGCGGGCAGGCCTGGGTGGCGGGCTCGGGCCCGGATGTGGTCGACAAGGTGTATGAGTTCTCCGTGGCGTTGGTGGCTGGCGCCACGCTTGAGGCGGCGGTTCACGAGCGGGTGCGCGGCGAGCTCGTCGCTGCCGGTGAACTGTCCGAGGGTGCCGATCTGCCGGCGGATGTGCAGTTTCTGGTGAGGGCTGTGCTGTCGGCCAGCGTGTCGGAGTTGATGGGTCCCCGGTTGGGGTTCTTCCGGGATGGTCATAGCCGGTTCATGGTGGCGGAGGCGGCGCGGCGGGTGCGTGAGGTGCGGGCGTTGGTGGCCGAGGTGGTTGCCGCGGGGAACATCGAGGTCAGCGGCGCGATGGTTGCGGTCGTGGTCACGGCCGTCCTGGATTCTTATGTTTCGGGTGCTGGTCGGGGCGGGTCGTCAATCGGTGCACCGGGGGTGGATGAACGAGCGTCGCTCGTCGCGGCGTTGATCAAGGGCGTCAATGAATGGATGGCGCGCCCCGAGCGGGGCAAACCGGCACCGGATGACGCTGGTGTGGTCTTTGACGAGCGGTTGCCGTTGGCGGTGGTCAACGCGGTCAGGGCCGGGCTGAGGGGGGGTGAGCGCTTCGGGGACCAGCAGGCTGGTGAGCGCACGCTTGGCGATGACCTCGATGAGGTGATCGTCCGGCAGTTCCAGGCCACGGAGTCGGTGGGGTCGGAAAAGCGCGAGGCCGCCCGTCGCCGCCACGTGGAGAACGAACGCCACCACCTGGTCACTGGACTCGTCGACACCGTGCGCACTCGATTGGCCCAGCAGCTACAACCGGCCCGCACCGGTGATCGCCTCCACCCTCCCGGCGGTGCGGAGGTGCGCGGCGGTGCGTCGGCTGCGACGCCGGCAACCGGCTCGGGCCTGCTGATCCCTTCCGGGGGGTCTTCCGGGACGACGACCGCTCGCGCGGGATTGGCGGGATTGACCGCCTCCCTGGCGAAGGCGGCGGGAATCGGTGCGATCAGCAGAGCCGTTCGCCGGGATGGTTCTACCCGTAGTGCGGGGGACGCTGGCCGGGCCGGTAGCGCCCCGTCAGCCACGGCTGGCCCCGTTGCAACCACCACCGCGGTCGATCCGCAGCTGGCCAGCGCCGCCAGGGAGCTCTTCGAGCAGATGGGGAGCCGTGGGGGGTTCGCTGAGTTCTTGCCGAAGGTGGGTCAGCGTCACGCCGCGTTGACCGGCGCGGTGCACAAGATGCTCGAGACCCACCCTGCGGGTAGAGAGTTCGACGCTGCCGTACTCGGCCGCGTTGCCCAGCGCGTCCTGCAAACCGAGTTCCTCACCTTGCTCGCCCCCCGCGCGGCGGAATTCCTCGAGTTCGGGCACACGGACTACATGGTGGCGGCGTTGTGCGCGCAGGTTTACGTACGCGTCGAGGTGGAGCAGTCCCTCGCGTCGGCGGTGGGTGCCAGGGTGAGGACAACGTGGCCGGCGGGTGCGTCGATGTCCGACGAGCAGCTGCGCCGCATCGTTGCCGCGGTGGTCGAGGATGCCCACCGAGAGCATCCCGTCGCCTACACCGCGCTGGTTAGACGACCGCGGTTCCGCGATCCCGACGGACTCATCGAAGAATTGTTCGACCGTGTAATGAAGCTTCTAGGTCAGGGTGGCGGGCGTCTCAACTTCATCGACGCGGAGACGGTGGCCCTGGACTGGGAGATAGTCGACGCCGTGAGGGCAAGAGTACTCAGGGCCGGCGCGGTCCACGAATCCATGGTTACAGCCAATTTAATTGGCCAGAAAATGCCCGACCCACGGTGGCGTGCCGGTGTCGATGGCCGCATTCAGCAGGCGTTCTCCGCGCTGACTCGGGACGCCACAAAGAAGCATCTGACCGACCGCGAGTCCCGCAACGAAGAGGGGCATAGCGCTGCGAAGCAGACGCTGCTCAGCGAATCGACTCGTACGGTCACCGCTCGCCTGGGCGGGCCGGCTGTAGAGGATGGCCCGGGCGCTTCGGCCAGCTCGGCGTCGCCGCACACCGGGGTCGGCGCCGCGGCGCACGCCGGTTCCGGTCGGCCCTCCTCGTCACGGCTGAGTGCGCGTCACGGCCGCGGCGGGTTGCCCGCGTGGCAGGTGGTGCCGGCCCCGGCTGATGGATGGTGCCTGCTGCACGCGGCGGCAACGGGTATGGGCTCGGCGCCCCAGGACGCCGCGGCGATCCACGCCCAGGTGCTCGACTGGGTCGGTGCGCGTACGGGTGAGCAGATGCCCGCTGAGGCCGTGACGGCGTTTCGCAACAGCCCAGAACAGTCGCGCCTGATCACCGACGAGATCGACCGCCTTGACCACGAGCGCAGGATCGGATGGCTAAGCGACCGTGGGGTCACCGAGGTGCAGACCAGCCGGTGGCTGTCTCCGGAGGAACTACGACAGCGCTATGTCAGCGCCCGGATGCAGCAGTTCAGGCGCGAGGACCCCGCGTTGTCGGGCCCCGACGCCGAGCGTGACGCGCAAGAGGAGGTGGCGCTGACTGAGCGGGGCGACCTCGCCGAACGCGCGTTGAGCGGGGAAGCTCAACTCGACTATCTGCGCCAGCACGGCGCTGCGCCGCGATTGCACCACCTGTCGCTGCAGGACTTGGGCACCGCCATTCGGGAGACCTTCCAGCATGAGCCGCTGACCGATGCGGAATACGCGGCCTTGCTGGACTCCCTGCGCCAGTGGCAGTCCCGCAATCACGGATGGAATACCGGATACGGGGAGATGTTCCCCGCGCTGGTGGCCCACGCGCTGAACGTGCAGCTGCACATCCTCGATCGCCACACGTTCGCCCCCTACGCGACGCTGGGTCCTGCGACCGGGCTGGTGGTGCCCGTGGCCTACAACGGCGCCAACCACTACGACGGCATCACCGCCCACCAAACACCCGCTCCACGGATCCAACCCCGACCCGCCGCGCCGCGCGACCGGGGCCCCGACCGGCCCCCCAGCCCACCGGCGGCGGCGGTCGCCGGGGGAAGCGGGGTGGGTGTGGGGCACGCTACCGGCGTGCAGGTCGGTTCGGCTGGCGGGCCCGCCGGTGCGCACCCGTCGACCCGATCGGGTGGGGCCGTGGGCGGGTTCGGGGAGCCGGGGTCATCGCCAGGTCCGGCGGCGGTGCCCGGCGGGCAACCGGGCACGGATCGCCCAGGAGCATCCCGCCAGGGTGGGCAACCAACGGGCTGGTCACGGGTGAAGGAAGCCCTTCCGCGCTTCCGCGGGCGGGTCGGTGACGGCCAGCTCCGAGGTGGGAGTGGCCGCGGCGGTCTAGAAGCCCAGTACCTCGGTGGCATGCTGGGCTTTCCTCCCCACCAGTGGCTTTTGGAGCGTGATGGGTGGGAGGCGTTGGCCGCGCTCAAGGACGACGTCGACCCTTTGGCGATCAACGAGGGGGCCGGGCTGAGGGTATCGATGAGCATCGGCCAGTTTCAGAAGCTCCAGGAAGACGTATGGGCGATGCCGCAGAGCGCAGCGGGCAGTGGCGGCGACGTGCATCCTCAGCCGATCCTGAACTTCGTCACCACTTGGATGTTTGCCCCGCTGGGGGCCAGCGATACCGGCCGCGGCGGCAGGGATGCCCGCAAGGTCCTAAAGACGTTGGCTGACGTGCTGAGGCGACTCGATGCGTTGCCGCGGCCAACCGGTATTGCAGCACATACCGCCCCGGCACGTATAGGTGAACACACGGCCACGGCCTCGTTCACCCGTTCGCTGGGCGAGGTCTTTCCGGCGGGCGAGGGCTGGGTGCTGCAGCCCAGTGCCAAAGACGTCAGGTTCATGGCGGTTCGGAAGACCAACGCGGCGAAGACCAACGCGGCGAAGACCAACGCGGCGAAGACCAACGCGGCGGAGACCTACGCGTTGCGTCACCTCATGGAAGTGCCGTTGGGCTCGCTGGAGACGTATATGGGCAACGTTGCCCCCTTGATCGAGCACGAGAGGCACCGCGAGGTGCACGAGGACGGTCGACGATTCGCCGAAACGGTGGCCGAGATGTCTCGGACGGACCCCATGGGCGCCCGGCTGGGCGCCGTGGAGCAGCGCGAGCTGAGGGGGGCGATGTGGCTGACCTACGTGCACACCGCGGCGATCACCCAAACCACGGAGACCGTTTCATCGGTACCGCCGTGGTACTTCAGTGCCCTATCCTTGCGTTCGCCGGGCTTGTGGCAGGTGCGCTCGTCGCTCTCCGAGCCGGTCCGTGACTTCCTGGCCACCCATGTCGACCGCATTCGCACGACATTCGAGCAACACTATGAGGATCGCCACCCCGATTTCGGCAGCAGATACCGGCAGGCGGCCGAGGGACGGGCTGCCCGGTTCGTTGACATCGGCTCGGACACGGCGACAGAGGAAATTCCCCAGGACGACAACACGCGACCGCTTGCCGCCGTGCGGCACAAGTCGGCACTGGAGACCCACCACCGCAACGAGATGCTCGTCGGTGACTACCTGAGCATGATGCTGATGAATCAACCCTTGCAGGTCATCGATCAACGCGAAGCATTCGGCGTGGCCGTGGCTCAGGACGTCGCCGACACCGAGGCCACCCATAGCGGCGAGCCGGCGCCGCTGGTCTTGGAATTCCGAATCGGCGCAGAACGCAACGCGTCCAAGGACATCGTTGTGCGTTATCGACACCTCACCGAGACGATCGTGGGCACGCCCACGCCCACGGCGGCGGGGGACGGGTTAGGGCGGCTCCGCAGCGCCTGGCCCCCGTTCGGGTCATCGCAATCCACCGCGTCCCCCATCGTGGCCCTGGCGAGCACACCGGCGCCGGGAATGCCCACGGCCACCGGCGACGCGGCGGAGGGGACCCCGCCTGGCCATGTCGGCCAAATCGAGGGCAGTCGCGACCTGCCAGGCAGCAGTCAGGGCAGCTGGGTGGATGCCCAGCACCGGCGGGGCGAGCAACATGGGGGGCCCGCCGGGCGCTTCGGTGCTGGGGCGCTCGACGGTGTCGCATCTGATTCGCTGCCAGCAGTGTCTCCTGCAGCGGTAGGCGAATCAGGCACCCCGGATGGCGAGAGTGGATCGGTCACTCAGGTCTATCGGGCCGATCTCGCGGTGGCCCATCGGCAAGGGCTGCGGAGAGTTTTGGCCGCTCTGGAGAGGCAGGGCACGGACATCGATCCCGCAGATCCCGCGAAGTTGCGAGAGTTTGCTAAGCGTGTGGCGGTGATTCGCGGGGGATTCGAGCCCCGCTCAGATCATGTGCCCGGAGAAATTTCGCCAGCAGATCCCGGTGGCGTGGCGCGTGGTGTGGCAACTGGTGCTGAACCAGCCCTTAGCACCAATTCTGGGCTGCGAGGTGTGGGTGCGATGTCTCACGAGGACGGGGGCGTCAGTGATGCGCAAGCGCATTCCGCGGTTCACGGTGATGAAGGCGCCACGCGTTTCGCCGATGCCGGACGTTTTGGGTTGTTGAGTGATCTTGGTGAGGGTGTGGGGGCTGCGGATGCTGTGGATTCTCGGTTGGTGGCGGCGGTGTCGGGGTTGGGGGCGTGGGATGGGGTGTCGGCTGATTGTGTGGCTCGGGTGGATGGGGTGTTGTCGTATCTGATGGGTGGGCCGGTGACAGCGGGGGTGACGTTGGGGGGGCGGGGGCGGGTTGGGATGGTGGCCTCGGGTGAGGCTGATGTTCGGCCGGTCGATAGGTTGGCGGGGCGGTTGGGTGGCCGGTTTGTTGCAGTGGGCGGGGTTGATGGATTTTCCGCCGGGTTGGGTCGGGGTGGGGTTACTGCGGTGTGGGTGGCGCGGCCGGGGGATTCGATGCATGTGGTGTTGGTGGCGCGTGATGTAAATGATGGCGGGTTGGTGTTGGTGGAGACTCAGCCTGATCGCGGCGGGTCGTTTGTTGGTTTCGCTGATCCCTCGGCCGCGGTGACGGCGGCGGGGCGGCTTGAACAGATGGGGGGGCTGCCGGCGGCGTTGCGGGGTCCGTTGCGTGTGCTGGTCGATGATCAGGGGCGTCTGGTTCAGCTTGACCTGCGTCATTCGGGCCGGGTGGAGGTGGTGGTGGGTGAGAGTCCGGTGAATCCGGGAACGGGTCTGGTGCACGCGGTGCTGGATCCGGCGAGGACTGTGAGTCCGGGGATGGCGCCTAAGCGGGGCAAGGCGTCTGCGGTGCCGGTCGCTGCGAGTGTCTCGCCGGTTGTTCACAGTTGGCCTGCGGATGTGCAGACAAAGATCACGCAGTCACTTTCTCGTGCGGGGGCGAGGTTTTCTGATTTAACGCGATTGCAGAGCCTTCCCGACGAGCAGTTCCATCTGGTGGTAGATGTGTTGCAGAAGGACCCCGATTTTGCTGTCGCTTTCGCCCGGCGCGCCGCTGAGATCGCGGTCATTGTGGAAAAATGGCCGAACGTTTTTGATGGTCTTGTCGCGCAAATATCGCCTCGCGGACTAGCGGCGGTCGACTTGTCCTATTTCGTTAAGCCTGGCGACGCTGCTGGAATTTTCGACCGATTTGAACGCGACCGCGGCGCCCGTAGTGGATTCTTGGACTCCAGCGGTTTGGCGGCGTTGCGTGCCCTGGGGCCACGGTGGGAGTCGCTGCTCAGCCATGGCGAGAACTACCTGACGTCCTACTTGAGGTTGGTCATCGCCTCGCTGCCTGGGCTTGGCGAGGCGATCCAGAAAAGCGGCGCCCCCGCCTTGATGGTGCGGGAGCTAGTGCATTCGCCGGGCCTCTTGGAGATGTTCCGAACGATAGCGTCGAACCACGTGGACGAGGGCGGGGTGTGGCGGGTGGGCCCGCGGTGGACCGTGCAGCAGTACGACACGTTATTCGGCAATGGGTGGCTTTTTGAGGAGCTGCGCGTTCATCCGGTGCTGGCGTGGGCGGTGGTGAACCTGTCAGGTGTGCTCGAGGCGGTGGCCGGGGATCGGACCGCGATCGGTCAGTGGGTTGCGGTGCTGGATGGTCATCGCGGTTTGGTTGATGTCTTGCTGGAGAGCCCGGCTTTGAGCGGGCGTCTGGCCGCTGATTTGAGGTTGTTTGGGGTGGCGGCCGGTAATGCGGCGGTCGCCGCGCTGTTATCGGTGGATCCGCGGCGTTTCGATACGGTCTCTGATGAGGAGCTGGTCGCAGCGTTGGGGGCGGCCGCTGGTCCCGAGCCACCGCCACCGCCAGTGCCTGTGGCTGCCCTGTCACCTGCGGTGCAGGCCGCCCTGGCAGCCCACCCGGGGTTGCGGCTGGCCGCGCTGGGGGACTGGAATCATTCCGGGGTGCAGCCGCAGTCTGTCACGGCGACATGGAAGGCCCTGACCAACCCCAAGCGCGCTGGCATTGTGGCGGTGCTGGCCGGGCTGGAGCTGCATCCTCATGAGTATCGGCATTCTGCTGCTGGGCGCCGACCACGACCTGGGCCCGCGCGCGCTGCTGGAAAAAAACCAGCACACGTGGCGGAACTACTTCGGTGTGGCTGGCGGTGAAGCCGGCCCTGCGGAGGGGGGCTGGGCGGGGCTGCAACGCATCGTTCCCGCCATGCTGCGCAGCAAAGACCTTGCCGAATTGTTGTCGCCGGACAGTTTCGGTGGACGGCCCGGTGCGGCGGCGGGGGGGGTGCTGGTGGACAGGGCCGGGACTAACGAGCAGCTCGGGGAGGCGCTGCAGTGGAGTGCCGGATTGCGCTTCCAATTGTCGATGCACCACGGCGATGGCGCTACCAGCATGGTCGATACTCCGAAATTCCCTGCACTTCTGGCACGCGACGAGTCGATTATCACCATGGTGCGGCCCGACGATGACTCACTTTATAAAATGCTCCGGCAGAGACCGGAATTTCTGGATGCGTTGACCGCGCACGGCAATCTTTTGATTCGGGTGATAGGAAAACATCCGGGCCTGCGCGACATTATCCATCAGCAAAACGACAACGATCCCGTGGAGGTGATTGGTCGGTTCGGCGAGCTCGTCGCTCATTTCGAGGGTCTTGAGTTGTTGGCTAAGAGGCCGAATCTGCGGTTGCGGGCTAATCACTGGCGCCGGCTGTTGGGTGCGCCGGAGTTTTTCGATTATCTCGGTCGTGACCGGGTTTTCGCCGCGGTGCTGGATGTTCATCCAGGGTTGTTGGTCCAGCTCGCGAGTCGTCCGCTACCAAAGCCGGGCTCTTGGGATTCCACCTTTGGTGTTGTGCCCATGGAGGCGGGGCTTGATCTCGACCAGATACCCAAGGCGGTGATCAAGGACCACTGGAAACACCTGCGCGACGTCGTTATTCCCACGTTGGGGGAGCCGGTCTTGCTCGACGACGGTGTCGAGGTGGGGCCGGGGGAGGCCGTGCTGGTGGATTACTTGCAGGCTTCTGATGATAAACGCGCCGGTGAGATCCTCGACGGCATCGCGACCCAGCAGGTGGCGGACGAGCGTCGGGCCGCTGTGGGGCACATACGGGCAACCATTTCCCAGAACAAGGCTATCGCCGGCCTGATACGCGATAAACCAGGGCTGGCGCGGGCGGTGCTGAAAACACCCGATCTGATCGACTTTCTCACCCACAGCACTGAACTTCTAGACCTGCTCAAAGGGCCCGATGCTGGTGTTGTCCTCCAAACCATGAACGACTCGCCTGAGTTGTTTGCCACACTCCAAAACCACGCGCCGCTCTACCGCACCTATGTGACCGACTCCGATCTGCGATTCAATCTCGCTGCTAGCGCTGACGCTCAGAAGGCGGTCGCCAATCCCGATTTCGTCGTGCTGATGTGGGATCAGGAACAGGAGCAAATGCATGAACGGCTTTTCGCCCACAGCGACACGTACCGTTTCGTCCGACAGAGTCGGGCATGGACTCGTGCGTTGATTCGTGATGGTGTGCCGGCGGTGGAGGCGTTGCTGCCTGCCAAAATCGGTGTGTCCGGGGTGGATGCGGGGTTGGGTTCGCGTGGCCTGGCGGCCCGCTTGTCTGGCCGTGACGAAGTGGTATCGGCGGCGGTGGCCAGCAGTTTGGCGTCGATCAAGTTCTTCGCCCAACCTGTTCTCAACAAGACGGATCCGGTCGATGTTGTGGCGGGGGTGCCTGGTTTGGCGGCGGTGTTGGCTGAACGTGGCTTCGAGTTGGCGCCGTTGCAGTATGAGGCTGTGTTGGCTGCGGTGGAGCGCCATCCTATGCAGGTCGACAACATTTTTGTGTCGCTGGACATGGTGAAGTTGGTGGCCGCGCAGCCCGCTGTGGTGGCCGCGATGGAGCGGGTCGGTGGGCTGGGGTCCCTGTTGGCCGATAATGCGGCGGTTCGGGGGTGGGTGCGTATGCACCCGCAGGTGCTTGAGGCGGTTGCTCGCGGGGGTCAGGAGTTGGTGAGCGCGTTGGGGGCCCAGCCGGCGTTGGTGTCGTTTCTGGCCGCCGATAGTGGGCAGCGGGTGCAGACGATGTCGCAGCACCGGTTTTTGGTGTCGGCGATCCGGGCCAACCGGGCGATCATGTCGGTGCTGACCAGTCGCCGTTCTACCGAGGACGCGGCGAATTTGTGGGCGGTGCTGGCCGGCCATGAGGCGTTGACGACATCGGTGAGGCCTGAGCAGTTAAGAGCACTGGCGGCGCGCCCTGCTTTGGTGCGGTGGTTGTCGGGCCACCGCGTCGAGCTATCTGGTGCGCTGTGGCGTGAGGTGTTGAGCAATGCCCGTCTGTTGCGGTGGTTGGATTCCCGGCGGCAAGGGGCGCAGCTGTTGTTCTTCGATCCCGCGATCCGCGACATGTATAGCGGTGATCCAGATTTGTTTACCGACGCGCTGAGCCGGATACCGTTGGGCGGCTCGGGCGTTGACCACGCCGCGGTTGTTACCGCATTAGAGGCCCAACGCAACGCCCGAGCCGCGGTGTCTACGCCGGCCCGTCCGGCGCGCGGGAGCGCCGCTAAAGGTTCGCAGGCCGCTGGTGAACCCGACAAGCCACACGCGCGCCACCGCGCCCAGCCCGCAGAACCCGACAAGCCACACGCGCGCCACCGCGCCCAGCCAGCGGAGTCGGTGGTGTCTGCGGCTGATAGGTGGTGGGTGACGCAGGCGGGGAGTTCTGAGGAGTTGCGGGAATTGTTGGCGACTCGTGATCGGCTTTCGGTGGTGCGCGCGTTGAGCGAGGAGCCGCATTTGTTGGCGTTGTTTGGCGCTCGCCCCGACATCGTGGCGCAGCTGATCGAAGACCCGGAGCGGATCGACGATTACCGGTTTGGCGTCCATGTCACCAGTGATGCTGAGCTGGCCGACTTCGAGCGGGCGTTCGGCGGCTATGTGTTGCGCCACGACTTGGTGCTCGATGAGCAAGCGCTGAGCGCGGTGCGCGGTCAAGCCCGCATTTCGTGGTCACAGGTGCGCGCGCGACACTACGCCGCGCACGCCGAGCGTGAGCAGCAACGCCACGCCAGACTCGCGGGGCTTAAGGATATTGATCCCCAGACCTGGCAGATGAGTGGGCGCATCCTTTACGGCAACGGGCTGGGCCCAGACGATTTCCCCGCCGGTCGTATGACGGTGCTTCGTACCTTGGCCAGCAATGCCGGCGAGGGTGGCAGAGAGCAGCGTGTTGCCCTGCATGCTGCGCTGCACGCGCATCTGGACGGCGGTGATCAGGGAGTGACGTTCACCTATCTGCTCAATGCGGACGCTCAGGTGGACATCTTTGTCTACGCGGTCAGCTCCGGCCGCAGTGGCAACAAATACCGGTGGGGGGGTGGGGCGTTTCAGGACGGACCGCTACCCATCGGCTGGGTGGAGCACGATGCGGCGTTCCAGCAATCCCACGAGCGGTTGGCCGCCCGTGAACAGATCCCCGCCCCGGCTGGTGGTGCACCAATCTCGGTCACCGCCCAGTTAGACCAACCCCGCGACCCGTTGGGACCGCTGCGCCAGGCGGTCTTGGACTATTACGAGCAGCGGCACAAGACCGACACAACCGCTACGGCCCGATCAGCACCGGCGGGCCGCGCTGGGCAGCACACCAAAAACAAGCCCGTCTCCGGCTCGCCCCCCCACCAGCGACAAGCACTGGACCAGGCGGCATCCAAACTGCACGACCTCGGGCTGGGCGCACTGATCACTCCCACCGATCCCGGTGCGTCGGCGGCATCTTTCACGCGCACTGCGTTGCATGGGTTGCCGGGCGGGGGTGTGGTCGTCGACGGTGATGCCGACGAGCGGGTTGGGGTTGGGTCGGTGGGGGTGGAGCACTTCGTGGGTGCGGGGGTGGTGGTGGGTCGGGGTGGCGATGAGGTGGCGGCACCCAAGGCGGTGGAGTCGACAACTGTGGACAGTGTTCGCGGCTGGATTGGCGATATGGAGTGGGTCAGCGACGGGGCGGTGTTGGAGACCGAGGCCGGGCCGATCAATTGCGGGCCGGCCACCATGGTGGTCTTTGATCGGTTATCCGGCATTGCCGGTGCCGGGCGCGCGCATCCGGCCGAGTGGACGCCCCAGGATCTGGGCGAGGCGACCGGTCTAGAACTCGCCCGCCATAGTAGTGAGGAGATCGCGCAATGGCTCAGTGCCGCCGGGCCCCAAACACACACCGTGGTCGCGGTCCGGTTCAGCAGTGGTGACCAACATAGTTTCAACGCCTATTTCGACGGCGAACATGTTTATGCCCTCGACGGTCAGCGCGGAACCGTCGAAATGTGGCCGCCACAGCTGGATCGTGACGGCAACCGGGTGCAGGCGTGGTTCATGGGAATCCCCCACCACGGTGAGCTGGTCGAAGGTGTTGATCGCCGAGTCGGGAGCGGCGCCAAAAACCCCGAGCGCATTGAGCTCACCCAGACACGCCCTCGGGATGAAGGGCCGGCGAAGTGGCAAGACGCCACACACGTCGAGGTGTCGCCGTCGGGGGGCGGGGCTTCCGGGCGTGAGTTTGCCGTCAGCTCGGGTCAGGACTCTGCCGAGTTTGGCGCCGTGGCCAGAAGGGTGGAAGGGGTGGGTGCGCCCGGTGATGAGGTCTTCGTGCACGAGCGACACGAACGGCTAGCAGCCCATCGGTCCCTTCCCGAGCCGCCGGCTAGCACGCCGGTGCTGGCTGCTTTTCCGCATTCGGACAGCGCGATCGACGAGATTCGAGACTGGATTAGCGATGTAAACCACGACGGTGACCCGGATGCTCCTCACCCGCCAGCGCGAACGGTCAATTGTGGACCTGCGACGGTGGCTGTGTTGCATCGGTTATCGGGTATACCGAGCAATGCCAGGGCCAACCTGGACCAGTTCAGCCTCGACGATCTCGGGAAGGCCACGGGACTGCCTTTTGTGCCCAATACGCCTTCGGGAATTGAGCAGCGCCTAAAACGTGAAGGGCGGGGCGCACATACGATTGTCCTTGTCAGATATCGCGGGGGCGAACAACACACCTTTAACGCCTATTACGACGGTGATGCCGTGTACGCCCTTGATGGGCAGCAAGGAACGACCGCGCTGTGGCCCCCGGAACTCGATCGCCGTGGTAATCCTGTGCAGCAGTGGGCCATGGGCACGCCATATCACGGCGACCCGGCAATATTCACCCGGCCCGATGACACAACTGAGCCCCACGCCGAATTGGGTGTTTTCCCGCATCGGACAGTGGCCACCGGAGCAGGACAGTCTTCTTCGGGCCACGGCAAGACACTGATTCGTCATTTGCAGGCCGAGGCCAAACGAGTGCAGCAAGCGCGAGTGGAGTCGGGGCGGGCGCACGCGGTGGCCGAGGACCGATTTGGGCCGGACCCGTTCGGGTTCCGCGATCCGCCACCGACGCCGCCGCAGCTGCGTGGCGTGCAGCTACATACTACTAGTACCGACCTGCTGGGCAGCTACTTCCGGGTACTCGATCTGACCGGAGACTCGGTTGTGCAGCTCCAACCGGAGCCGATTTGGGACTTCAAAACCAAGACGTCAGAGCCCGGGTGGTGGTGGCCGATCCCCCGGCCCGAGGGTGCTGACCCGCTGCCGGCGTTGCCGGCGCGGCTGCAGATGCCCGCATACATTCACTCGATTTGGCTGGGCAGCACGGTGACCGATGGTCGTGCGGTGACCGACGAGGTCCGCCGCAACCTGGAGAAATTGAGCGGCCTGGCGCAAAAGGAACGCCTGCGGGTGGTCCTGTGGACCGACGTTCCTCGCGGCAAGTTCGCCGAACCCACCGGCGAGGCCGCCGCCATGCGCGATTGGGCACACCAGCACAACATCGTGTTGCTGAGTCCCGATGAGGTGTTTCACCAGGGTGAGCCGATGCGCCTGGCCGCAGAGTACAAACTGGAGACGGCCAAAGCAATACCGGCGGGCTACGGAGCGGCCAGCGACATATTACGTTTGGAGATCCTGTACCGCTTCGGCGGCATCTACACCGACGGCGACAACGCGTTCCACGATCTCGCCGGTCTGAGCAAGCTTTTGGGTGTGCCAAGTTTCGCCGCGCACCAGGATCCGCCTGCAATAAATAATTCTGCGCTGCTTGCGGCACGCGGGCATCCCTTTATTAGCCGGTACATCGAGGTGATCGCTGGCAGCTATAAGTTGCGGCAAGATGAACTAGATCCTGGCGCCCACGAGGTCGGCAATTCGCGAGTCGGCCATGGAGCCCACTACAGCGGAGTAAGCGCATTCCGGCGGCTGTCGACCATGGAGCGCGCCGGGCCGGTCAAAGTCCAGGCGGTCATCGATTCGTTTGGTTTGACTGGGTATCAGGTTCCGCGTATCCCCTCCGATCGAGTGGGCGTGGGAGGGGCTGCCTCGTGGCTGGGCGATGCTCCCAGGCAGTACACGTCCGAGCAGACGGCCGGTGTGCTGCAGCACGCCATTAGCGGGCTGATCTGGGATCTGAAAAACCGGCGAGGCGACCTTAATCTGGCCGCCGTAGCACCGCTGATCAACGGGCTGGCAGACCCTGCTGCCGGGTGGCACGCCGTGGTCGGCTACATCCACCGCGATCCCCAACTGCGTATGCAAGTACAAACCGTCACCTATACCTACTGGGAATTCACTCGTCGTCGTATGGGCGCCATTACTGCTCAGTACGTTCACGAGATCGAGTTGCCGCCTTCGGTACTGGACGTGTTGGGCCTTCCGTCGTACTTGGAAGCGGAGGCGGGGCCGGGTATCTGGCGGCGGGCAGCGTTCGGGGCACAGGTTCAATCCGGCAATTGGTCGTATCTCACCGTCGATTTCAAGTCCCAGCAAGATAGTCTGGCGGACGCGACGCCGGAGATGCGGGCACTGGCCGAGCACCTTCGTAACCTGGGCGCTAAGTGGCGCAAAGTCGAAATCTGGATCGAGGGCGGTGGCGCAAAGCCGGGCAGCAATGCCGGTCTGCGCAGAGCCGGCTGGGTGCAGCAGCAACTGGCGAGCGCGGTCGGACGGGCTGGCAATATTGTCTGGCACCAGCCGACCAACCGGGGCGCCGGCCCGACAGCTGCGCCAGGACCGCGTATCGACAACAAACGCCAAGTCATGCTCTGGTGGAAAGCCACACCCACACCCTTATTGCGAGAGGAGTTCGACGATGATGCTGTCGTGGAATTCGCCCGCCACTTGGAGCAGGAACCCGGGGCCGAAGAGGCTCCCGTAGCTCGCCCGCAACGCCACGGGCTGGGTGGTGATGCGATCGCCCGGTCTGAGCGGGGCGAACGTTCGAGGCCGCCGTTGCCGCCGCGGGGTGCGATTGGAGGATTGCCCCCGCAGGATCCGCCGGTGTCGGGCGGTCAGTCGACGGTCACCCACGACGAGCAGGGAGATGCCGCAGGCCTGCCTGTTGCGCAGGTCCTTGATGACATGCGAGGCGACGCTAACCAGGTGGTGGGGTCGGGCGGCGGGTCTGTGATGCAATCGCAGTCTGCTGTGTCGGCCAGACCGTTGGAGTCGTCACTGAGGATCGCTGAACCCGCCCGTGGGGGGCCCGCGGCTCACCAGGATGTGGGCGAAGGTGCGGGCGCCGATAAGGGCAAGGGTAAGCAGCGGGCGACCGGGGGTGTGGTCGTCGACGGTGATGCCGACGAGCGGGTTGGGGTTGGGTCGGTGGGGGTGGAGCACTTCGTGGGTGCGGGGGTGGTGGTGGGTCGGGGTGGCGATGAGGTGGCGGCACCCAAGGCGGTGGAGTCGACAACTGTGGACAGTGTTCGCGGCTGGATTGGCGATATGGAGTGGGTCAGCGACGGGGCGGTGTTGGAGACCGAGGCCGGGCCGATCAATTGCGGGCCGGCCACCATGGTGGTCTTTGATCGGTTATCCGGCATTGCCGGTGCCGGGCGCGCGCATCCGGCCGAGTGGACGCCCCAGGATCTGGGCGAGGCGACCGGTCTAGAACTCGCCCGCCATAGTAGTGAGGAGATCGCGCAATGGCTCAGTGCCGCCGGGCCCCAAACACACACCGTGGTCGCGGTCCGGTTCAGCAGTGGTGACCAACATAGTTTCAACGCCTATTTCGACGGCGAACATGTTTATGCCCTCGACGGTCAGCGCGGAACCGTCGAAATGTGGCCGCCACAGCTGGATCGTGACGGCAACCGGGTGCAGGCGTGGTTCATGGGAATCCCCCACCACGGTGAGCTGCGCGAGCAGACCGATGTTCCGACGCGGTCTTGGCCGCCGCGGAGTGCGATTCGTGGATTGCCGCAGGCAGATCCGCCGGTGTCGAGCGGTCAGCCGGCGGTCGCCCACGACGACGAAGGGCATACCGCAGGCGGCACTAACCAGGGCACCAGTCTTTCGATGCCTCAACGTGCCGATGAGTCTGCAGGGCAGGCCACTCGTCCTCTTCCTGCGCCTCCTGCTGCCACTCGTCCTCTTCCTGCGCCTCCTGCTGCCACTCGTCCTCTTCCTGCGCCTCCTGCTGCTGCTGCGTTTAGTCCTGTTGGCGAGGGGGGGAAGAGACGGTCTGATGGTCTGCCAGTCGGCGATGGTTGGCCAACCAGCGATGGGGTGAGCCGAGGTGGTCGCGAGGAAATAAAAAAGGGCAAGCAGCGGGCCGTCCCGTCCGAAGCGCCTTCGGCGATTAACGACAATCCTCCCCCAGCACCTTCGGCCAATGAGGACCACCCTCCCGAAGCCGTGAAATGGCTGGTGCAAAACGATCCGGGATGGCGAGCGCTCCACGGTGAGGAGTGGCTTGAGACCCAAAAGGAGGGTCGGGAATGGTGGAACGCGTATGAGGAACTGTGGGCGGCAGAAATCGATGAAGACCCGGATCTGATCCTCGGTTCGCTGGTGCGCGTTGCCCGCCGGCACGCGCACCAGGAGACTGACGGTGACGCGCATACTCGCTGGATCGACGAGCTTGTTATGGAACGGTTGATAGGGGATGAGCGTAGGCAGCTTGACCTTCCTCGGTTTGACACTATTCGATCGTGGGCCGGGGGCGTTGTCGCCGACTACCAGGGCGCGCTGACAGCGGCAGAGCAGGTGGGGGTGGAACAGCCGCCCGCTGCGGCGTCCCATGATCCGGCGCCTCCTCGTCGTCGTCTTCCGGTCCCGCCCGCTCTGTCGATTTCAGCGCGCCCTGATATTTCGGTACCCACCCGAGACGCGCATCTATTGCAACGAGAGGCCGGCGACGACTCCGATGCAAGTCACGAGCAGCTGCCGGTATACACGGCCGTGGTCGAGGAACCTCCGCAATTCACACCGCGCGCGGACTTACCGCAGCGTACTGCTGCTGGTGATGGGGCTGCGAGTTCTCGCGGTGAGGTAGCGCAGTCCGATGCCGTCAACCCACCTACGGACAGCGTCTTGGTGCAAGAGGTGAGGGATGTTGTGGGCCAGCATCGGGTGTTCGGCAATGAGGCCCTGGTGCAAGTGGTGAGGGATGTTGTGGGCCAGCATCGGGTGTTCGGCAATGATCTGCCTGCCAATGTTATTGGCCTTATCCAGACCGCCGCCGGTCGGGTTGCGACGGAGTACGAGGGTTCTGCGTTGCCGGGATGGGGGGACTCCGATGGGGGGGTGGGGTTCACGAGCCGACTGGTGGACCGTTCGTTGGAGGTTTTGGCCAAAAAAAGGCTTTTAAACTTGGTGCGACAACGGTTGGGGCGGGAGGGGCTGAGCGGCGGTGAGCTTTCCGGTGTTATCGAACGCATCATGCGGAGGGTGCTGGTTGCCAGCGGAGTTGACCTGACCGGTCCTCGGCTGAAAGAAATGCGTGAGCGTGGTCCGAGCGAGTTTATGGTGGCGGTGTTTACCCGCAGGGTGCGCGAGCGGGTTGAGGTGATCAACGAGGTCAGCCGCGTGCTGGGTGAGGATGCCTCCTGGGGTGATCGGCTGCCCGCCGATGTTCATCGGATCGTTGAAAACGTTGTTGCCGGCGCCGACGACGAGCAGCGTGGGGACCTTGCTGGGTCGAGTCGGCGGCATCGTCTCCCCCAGAAGCTTGCCGACCATTTGATCGCGGAGGTCAATGGGGCGCTTGCTGGGGGGGTGGGGTTGCGAAAACGGGCAGGGCTGCCTGGCGGTCAGTCCGTGGACCCGGAGCTGGATTTGGAGGTGGTGAACGAGGTCAGGACCAGGCTGGAGGACGCTCGTGATCGTGGGTTCGGTGGGCTTGCTGTGGATGCCGATGTTGATGCGTTGATCGTCGGTGCCTTTGGCGCCCTGCGCGATTCCCGGCAGTGGCCCGAGGTCAGCGAAAAACAGCGCGTCGCTAACCTCGACAAACGCAAAGATGTCGTGGCCGGGCTGGCCGCCACGGTACGGGCCCGGCTTGAACAGAAACAGCACAGCGCCGGTGTTTCGGGCAGAGGACGCCCGGCGCCGGTGTCGGAGGCAAGTCGGCCCCCCGAGATCGATTTCGACGCCCTACGCAGGCGCTACGAGTCAATTGAGTTCGGACCCGAACGGGCATACAAAAAGTCGCTTGGCGGTTCCTATGACGACGAGTTCGGGTTCGTGGCTTACCTAAAGGACACGGAGAAACGGCGTGAGTCCCTCAACGTTTTGATGGACGCGGTCCGTGAACGGCTGCGGCAGGAGGGTCTTACCGACCTTCGGCCCCCCGATATTGTGTCGCGCGTCTATACCACCAGCTACGAGGACCTGATTGTTCCTCGATACTGGGAATTTACGCGCAATGGCCACAGCGAATTCATGGTGGATGTGTTGGCGCATAGGGTGCGTCAATACCTTGCACGGCGGCCCGAGTT
Source organism: uncultured Actinomycetota bacterium (assembly GCA_963712615.1). Taxonomy (GTDB): domain Bacteria; phylum Actinomycetota; class Actinomycetes; order Mycobacteriales; family Mycobacteriaceae; genus Mycobacterium. The sequence continues at coordinate 2,279,554 of CAVQIO010000002.1, read as the reverse complement.
GGTTACCGCGGTGCGCCGCCAGGTGCTGGATGAGTTGCTCCGTCTGGGGCCCCTCCCTCGTAGTGAGTTCATCGACCTTAATGAATTCATCGAACACGTCGTTGACGACGCCGACCGCGGCCCTCGCGATCCCGTCGTTGCTCAGTTGAGTAGGGATCCGCGCGTTGTTCCCGACTCCAACGACGTGTCACGGATCACCAACGCAGTGCGACGACGACAGCGTCGAGCAGGCGCACCGCCAAACGCTGATTTTTCCTTGGCCCCGGTGGACTTGGCGGTGGTGAACGCGGTCAGATACCGGCTGCTCGAATTGAAGGACGTGACGAGGCCCCTATCACCGGCACAAGTATCCCTAGACCTCGCGCCACTGCGCTACATCACCGTCCTGGGGAAACAGCTCGACTTCGATCGTCAATCCAGCGACCCTGGCGGACAGCTTCCCCGCAATGTTGATGCGTTGATTGTCGACGTCATCCACACTGTGCGAGGCAATCCCCCCTTGTCCAGGGCGAACGACGTCGCGGTCTCTGCTGGCTACGGTGAGCTTGTGGCCGACTTGGCCGACAGTGCGCGCGCCATGGGTGAGCAGCAACGGGCGCGGGGTAATGACCAGGCGGGGCCAAGCAGCGGTGTTTCACCCGACCACCGAGCGAAATTGTCGGGGGGTGCCGCGGTCAGCGGCCACAGCCAGGACCTGGGCGGGCCAGTGCGTGCTGGGTTTGATGCGGTCAATGCTGAGCGTGGATCCGAGCCAGCACCCACGCCGGCCGGGCAGGCTGGGGAGTCCGTCGGTGCGTCTCGCGCGCGCATTGCTGATCTGGCCGTAGCCACGACAGCTAGCATCGCCCGGGCCGATGATGACTCCGATCAGTCGTCCGCGCAGCGAGCGAGCCAGTTGGCGGTGACCGGGACGCGCGGAGCAGCCGTGGCGGGCCCAACCCGTGTGTCAGATGATCCCGTCACTAGCAACCAGCCCTCGTTAGGAGGCGCTAGCGCAAGTGTTGGTGATGGGTTCGTTGCCAGTCTCGATGAAGACCGTGCGGCGAGTGTGCGTGCCGCGGTCAAAAAGTCGCGACGAGCCGGGATTGTGGGTCCTGGCGGTGCTCTCGGTGATCTGCTCACGCCGCGGCCCAACTACACGGAGCAAGAGTTGGCAGATCACCTCGCCACCTATGTTCGGACCGGCAGCTTTTCTGCGGATCGGGCGGGTGGGGCCCCCAGGGAGCGTGGCGAGGATGTAAGTCAGCAACTGCTGGTGAGTGGCGAGACGCCTTCGCTGATTGCTCGTGTCCCCTTGCCCGGCACGAGCGCAACTATTGTGCCTAGCAAGCCAATTCACGGCGAGGCCGTGGACGACAGCGCTGGCGCAGCGCCGAGCACGCGGAGCCGTCGACAGTTGCCGGTCCCACCGGCGGCCCCGGAATCCGGTGAGCACACCGAAGACCGAGGTGTCGATTCCACGGCTCAGGTCGATCCTGCGCAACTGGCGACGCAACCGACACCGTCGCCAGAGCCGCGCAGCGGCGCGCTACCGGCATCGGATTCAGCGCGCGCTGGCGACAATGGATCACGGTCGACGATCTCCTCTGACTTGGATGCGGCGTCACAGTTGTCGTCGGGGCGGTTGCATGACCGGGCGCACGCGGTAGGCCTGGAACGTGCCCCGGCCGTTCGTGATGCCCTCCGACACGAGATCAACCGCCAACTGCTCGAACATCCGCATCTTGCGGATGTATTGACGTTCAGTGATGCGACGTCGCGGGGCAGGGCGCTTCCCGATGGCATTGTCACCACGGGTGATCCCAAGGTTGATGAGGCGAAGCGGCGTGTGGTGGTTGTGCGGGCTACGGACGCTGTGTCCTTTTCGACGCAGGGCGCAGGTCCGAGCGTCTTGGTCACGGGCCCGAACGCGGTTGCACACGTGCAGCCCATCACCTCCACGATTGAGGGCACCGCCACCACACAGGTCACAGACACATCCTCCCCCCGCACCGGACTCACACCCGACGACACATCGGGGGCGGGCAGGGTGTCGTCGACTGATGAAGGCCGGGCGAACGAGGCGCTGCTGATAAGAGTTGAGTATCTCGATAAGGCGGTGTGGGACCCGATCGAGGCTCAGCGTCGAGTTGATGGGGCGGCGAGGGAGCTGTCGGAGGCGCAACAGCGGCGCGATCAGGCTCAGGAAGCGTTGAATGAGGCCACGCGTGAGCAGCAGAAGGTGCAGGAGCAGCTGCGGTTTATGCCGGATGCGGTGTTTGAGGCGCGGCAAAGGTCGTCGGCGGCGCGGCAGCGGCTCGATGAGGCGGAGCGGGAGCTCGGTGAGGCGCGTGAGCAGTCTAATGAGGCTAAGCGGTGGCGGGACCAGGGGCAGCGGTGGTTGGATGAGGCGTCGCGCGGGCGGCGCGAGGTTGCGGCTGGTTTGGTAGCCGGTGCGGGTCGTGTTGGGGCTGGGGTGATCAGGCATCCGTTGGGTGATGCGCGGCGGGCCGTGGAAACCGCGCGGATGAATGCGCATTGGTGGGGCGGTTTATCTGACGAGCAGCAGCAGGCTTTGATCAAAACGTATCCCGCCGATGTGGGCAATGCCGAAGGGATCCCGCCGCAGGCGCGTGATCGTGCCAATCGTGCGGTGTTGCAGGCCGAGCGGACTCGGTTGGGTAAGCGTGCGCTGTGGCAGCTGATCGATCGCGAGAAGCTGGCGCGTTTGGATGCTATTGATGCCGCGTTGAACAGGGATAAGAGCCAGACAGAGTTGGTGTTGGCTTTCGATCCGGATGCCTTTGGAGGCGCCGGCCGGATTGTGGTCAGTGTGGGTGGGGATCCATATGAGGCCGACCAGCTGGTGTGGTATGTGTACAAGCACACGGGGGGCAGTGCCCGCCGCTTAGGGGATGTGTTGGGTATGGCCCGGTCTGCTTCTGAGGATCGGGTGTCGATAGCGTGGGCTGGGTATGGCCAGTTACGGGGTTGGCGTCAGGATCGGACGCGGTCCGCAGACCAAGAGTATGCCATTTTTGAAGCCGATAAGCAGGCGTTATATGCAGGCCAGCAGGCCGCCGCAGTTGGCCGCGATGGCGGTTTCACGTCCGACGATGTTCGGAGGGAGCCTGATCGAAACGGTAGTGTGCCACCCTTTGACCAGACGCCTGCCCGGCAGCCCAACGAGCCAGAGGCGCTCGCGCCCTCCGCTGCTGGTCGCCGGCGCATTGAAATCGACAAACGTGTTGAGATCGAATTTTCCTACGCGGAGCCAGCATCTGTCGAGGTCGCATCAGGCCGAGAGGAGTTGGACGGAGTCGGCACCCACGACGATCCAGCCAGCGGTGAGGACAGCGGGCCGGGCGCTACGGTGTATCGCGTCGAGGTGGGCGGGGCCGATGTCGACGGGCTGCACAAAACTTTGGGTGACGTGCTGGCTGAGCACAGCCAACAGGGAGCTTCGGCCGTGCAAGCGTCCACGGCCGGGGCCGGGGGAAGTAAATCGGTGTCTGATCGTTCCGGCCTACGCGAGGGCGCGATGGCGCGCCCGACGGCGGCGCCGTCTTCCCTGAATGCCTCCAAAACCACAGCCGCGGGGGCGCGTGTTGTTGCGCCGCCGCCGAGTCTGGCCTCTGGTTCGCCGGATCCGCAGGCGGGTGCGGCCAAGCCCACCAGCCCATTCCGGCCGGATCATTCCGAGACTGTCTGGTCCGGTGATAACGGACTGCCAAGTAGGGAGCGGTCTGGGTCCGATTCTGGTGATGAGAGCGCCGATTCGCATTTAGATACCGATTCGGCCAGCTTCGGGCGCAGTGCGCAACCAGCCGCGGGCCTACCCAACAGCGCAACAGGGATGCAGAACCCACCCGGATCGGGCGCCCATCCTGACACCGCCCAGTCCGGGACGCCGCTGGTGACGGCCGGGCTCAGTGGCCGCGGTCTTGCCGCGCCGCCGTCGGTGTCGGCGCGGGAGGGCACGGCCGAGCAGGGCGTTGCGGGCGTGCAAGCTTCAGCAGCCCCAGCCGCAGTGCGCAATCCGGTGTTGGATGGTGCTGGGCTGCGAACCAACGTGGACAATCTGGAAGATCATTTGCGTGCAGCGCTGGCGGGAGTTGAAGATACTGGGCAGGATTGTGTGCTGCGACTGGACATGATCCGCGCCCACTTCTACGGGCCTGACAAGCCCGACTTTTCACGTGCTTTTGTGCCCGGTTCTGGTGCGAGGGCTGTGCGTGACGATTCAGTGTTGATTAGCGGCCCTCGGCAGGAAGATGCATTGGCCGGGGCGCTTGGTGGCCATTGGCAACCCGTCGGCCACTCGTTGACCACGGCGATTGACAAACTTAAAGCCCTCGGCCCTGGATCAACCGCGTTTATCTTGACATCGCCCGGGACCGAGGCGCGCAGCCGTCACGGGCTGGGGCTGCGCAACGAGGACGGCGAGTTGTTGTGGATCGAGACGCAGAACAAGCCCGGGGAACGAGTCCGACCCTTTGCGGATGTTCCGTTGGTGCACACAACCGATGCCCGAGTGATTGTCACCGACGGGTCAGGGAATTACGTGCCGCTCGACGAGAATATGTCGCAGCCTCATAGCACGATCAATGCATTGATTGACCCTGCCAGGAATCTGTATTACCGATTCGGCGGTTTGGAGATCGAAACCGGTTTTGAAGTAGATATGCCTTACGAAAAGGCGTGCGCTCTAGCCAACAATACCATCGTTTCTTCTCCGTATTTTAAGATAGTTTTGGACGCCAAAATTGATTCGGCAGGCAAAGCCAAGCCGATCGTGGAGATCGTCAGCTGGAAAGGTCCAATGCTTGACCGCGAGAGACTTCCCGGGCGAGACCATCTTGCAACCACTTATAACGTGTTAAAAGAGATGGAACTCGCTTTGAGGCGGATGAAACTGGCTCGTCCGGGAACCACCCTTCGCGAAATATTTCCCGAAGATGAAGGATATGAGTTTTCCAAGGTTAAGAAGGAGCGGCAGTATAAAGTAATTAAATACGTTTGGACCGCGAAGCACAGTTTCAAAGACCTGGCAATTCGTGGCGAAACCTTTCCTGGTCACCTGCATACGCACTATAGTGCCGGTGTACCGATTGCTGCGATGTACGCATTCATCCAGTTCGCTTACCAAGGCACCTACTCCACGGGGCTCGGCGGGCTCAACCGCCATTTGCGGAGCGCATTACTCTTCAGCGACCATGTCGCCTGTCGATTCATCGGCCTTCCAGACGGCCAAGCCTCGTCTTCGACGCTCAACCGACTTGTCGACCATGACCTCGAACTAGCCGAGTTGCAAGGCCATATGGCAGCCACTTATACGCAGGTCGCGGCTTATCTTCACTACAAGCTGGCGAGGCATGCGAATTTTATTGCGAAAAGTTACACGCCAATCGCCGTCCGCACGCATTTGAACGCCATGTTCAATTCGCTGCCCGAACCAGTCCGGATATGGCTCGATCAACATTCCGCGCTGATCGAAAATCTTCTCGAGCAGCGTTTCGCCGCAGATAATCCCAAGTTGATGCAGTTGATGCCTAATGGGACACGACCCGGTGCATTGCTCAACAAAGGGTCACGCAGCTTCACCGCTCGCGACTACTTTCACAATGCCACTAAAAAACAGCCACGCATACTAATCAATCAGCAGGATGCGCTCAACGTCCGCACCAACTTTGCCGATCTGGACCACGGTTTAGTAGTCGTGGAACTACGGTACCATGGTCCGGAAAGAGGACCTTTACCTGAAATTAAGAGAACTTACTATCAGCTGCAAAAGACAGTGCAAGAACTTGACTCCAAAATGCAACGCAATAACGAACTTTTTGGGGACCGAGCGGCGGTCCTCAACGGAAAATTAGTGCTGCCTTCCAGCGAAGGCACGATGTTGGTCGATTCGCAACAAACACAGATCGACGGCTTTGCCTCCTATGTCGCTGACCAAGCGGCACGCCGAAACGCTATTGGAAGAAGCGGCGTGGTCGTGCACGCGCAAGGCGGCACCCTCCACGATGGTGCACACACCTTAAGTCTGCAGCATGCCCACACGGCTGTTACCGCTGTCCGCTCAGCTATAAGCAGTCACCTTGCCAGACGCGGCGTCGCCCAGCATGCGGTGACCTACGGGGAACCCTTATCGCGCGATGAGGGTGAGGAAACTGCACTGTCAGGTGACGGTACGCACGACGTCGTCGAGTTCTGGATCGAGCCTCAGCCGGACTCGGCAGGCACTATCCAGGGCGAGGAAGGTAACCGGCCACCTGCCGGGGAGTCTGACGATCCTGCGGGACTGTCGTTCGGGACTGCCCCCGGTTCGGTTGACTCCTGACCTGTGAGGATTCGTCCTTGCTGGAAGGATCAACTCCCGTGCCGAAAGCATTTCCTGCCCAGTTCCGTGCTGACGTGATCGCCGTGGCCCGCAAGGGTGAAGCGCCGCTGCGTCAGACCGCGAAGGACTTCGGCATCTCCGAGGTCTGCCTGCATCGCTGGCTGAAGATCGCCGACCGCGAGGACGGTGTCGACCGCACTGGGTCGCCGGTAGCTCGCGATGAGTCCGCGGAACTGCGCGAAGCGCGGAAGCGGATCAAGCTCCTCGAACAGGAAGCCGAGGTGATGCGCCGTGCTGTCGGCTATCTCGGTCGGGACGTCAACCCAAAATGATGTACCCGCTGGTCCTCGACCTTGCCGGCGACGGTGTGCCCGTCACGGTGACCTGCCGGGTGCTTGGGTTCTCCACCCAAGGGTTCTACAAGTGGCGTAAAGCTCCTCTGACACAGCGTGATTGGGATGATGCTCATGTGCGCCACGAGGCGTCTTGAATCGAATGGAGGTGAAAGACCTTCGTCGCCTGGCCGTCGCAGCGGCTGGGTGAAGCTGAGGGCAGCCTGATCCAGGAGATGCTGGTGAGGGTGGGAGCAGCCCTGACAACGCCGGGACGCGTCGGCACTGCCAGACGATGCGGGTCCGGTCAGCGAGACGAGAAGGTGTACGCGAGAAACCAGTGTTAGACGCCCCTTAACGGCCCACCAGCTCAAATCTGGCGGATATGGGTTGGTCGCGGTGCGTACCCGACTCCGCATTGCGGGGGCGGGGAACTCCCGGTCGCGATGTGACAACCGGCCAGGAGGCCACGGTGAAGATCTGCGGTGTAACCGTGGCGATGCCGCAGGGGTAGAGCTGGACGCCTCGCTCGTCGATCGATTCGAGATGAACGTGGGAACCGTCCGGTGTCGCCCTCACCGCCGTGCAGCCAGCACCGCGGAAGGGCAGGGACGTCGTCAGCTGATGGCACCGGTCGGGGCGGAGGCTCCGTAGTAGTCCGAGGCCGGGAAAGCCGGTCACATGGCGAAGGGAGCCAGCAAGTCAGTAGCTGAAGTACTGGAATACCGGGAGAACGCTGATGAATATGAGTGAACCGCTGCATGGCTTGTTTGAGGCCAAGCAGCGGGTACTGGAGATCCAGACCAAGCTGCACCGTTGGGCGAACGACGATCCTCATCGTCGGTTCGCCGATCTGTTCAACCTCGTCACCGATCCCAGCTTTCTGCTGATGGCATGGGATCGGGTGGAGGCAAACAAGGGCGCACGCTCGGCCGGAGTCGACGGCCAGACCGCCGCTTCGGTTCGGGAACGCATCGGTGCGGAGAACTTCCTCGCCGAGCTGCGGGATCAATTGCGGTCCAGCAGTTTCCGTCCGCTGCCGGTCAGGGAACGGACGATCCCCAAACCGGGGTCGCGCAAGCGACGGCGGTTTGGGATTCCGACCGTGGCCGACCGGGTGGTGCAGGCGTCCTTGAAGCTGGTGCTGGAACCGATCTTCGAGGCGGACTTCGAGCCGTGTTCGTATGGTTTCAGGCCCAACCGGCGTGCGCACGACGCCGTGGCCGAGACACGCTTTCTGGCATCCAAAACGTATGAGTGGGTGCTGGAGGGTGACATCACGGCCTGTTTCGACGAGATCTCGCATTCGGCCCTGATGGACCGGGTGCGGGCGCGAGTCGGAGACAAGCGTGTGCTCGCGCTAGTGAAGGCGTTCTTGAAGGCGGGCATTCTCACCGAGAAAGGCACCGCCCAGGGCAGCATCACCGGCACCCCACAAGGTGGAATTCTCTCGCCGCTGCTGGCCAATGTGGCCCTGTCGGTCCTTGACGAGCACTTCGCCAAGGCTCCCGGCGGACCACGCTCGACCACCAAGCAGCGGTGGACTCGGCGCCAGAAAGGTTTGCCCAACTATCGGCTGTTCCGATACGCGGACGACTTCGTGATTTTGGTGTCGGGGACCCGGTCGCAGACCGAGGCGCTGCTACCGGAAGTAGCGATTGTCTTGTCTACCGTGGGCCTGCGGCTCTCGGTGGAGAAGACGTTGATCACCCACATCGACGAGGGCCTCGACTTTCTTGGTTGGCGCATCCAGCGTCACCAGAAGCGAGGAACCACCCGGCATTACGTCTACAACTATCCGGCGAAGAAGGCCCTACGGTCTATCAAGGCCAAGTGCAAGACGCTATGCCGGATGAACGTCAGCCTGCCGTTGGCGGTCCTACTGCACCGGCTCAACTCGGTGCTGCGGGGCTGGACCGCCTACTTCCGTGCCGGGGTGTCCGCTCGGGCGTTCCAGTATCTGCGCATGATCGTCTGGCGTCAGGTATTTGGATGGCTGCGGCGCAAGCACCCGAATTCGGGATGGAAGAAACTACGCCGCCGCTACTGCGACGGCGCATGGTGGCCGCGTGACGGAGAGGTCGTGCTGTTCAACCCTGGTTCGGTAGTCACCACCCGATACCGGCCTCGTGGGTCGACGATCCCTTCGCCCTGGCCAGTGGCAGCCTGATTACGGCGAATGCTCGACGGGGCTTGTGGAGAGCCGGATGCGGGGCCAACTCGCACGTCCGGTTCGGGAGGGCGGCATGAAGAAACGGATCAGGAGCAATCCCGACACCGCGCTTCATGTCGACCCCACCTGATCAACGCCGCTCTGGCCATCCACGCCGACGATCCGGCCTTCGGGTATCGCTTCATCGCCGACGAGTTCCCCGCACACGGAATCATCGCCGGTGACAACAGGGTGGCTCGGTATTGTCAAGTCAAATGAGACAGTGGTGATCAGTTGATTTGGGGTTCGGGTACGGGTTCGTTGATGTAGGCGGTGGTCGGCATTTTCGGTGGGGTGGGTCGGCGGCTGAACCGGGCTGGGTTGGTCTGGTAGGCGGCGTTGAGGGTGATGCGGCGGGTGTCGTCGACGGTGGCATGGGTGCCGAAGTGGACCGAGGCGGGAGTGTGCCAGCCGATGCCGCAGTGGCGGTGGACGTGGTTGTACTCGGTGAAGAATCCTTCCAGGTATTGCCGTGCATCTGCCAGGGAGCCAAAGGATTTCGGAAAGTCGTGGAGGTATTTGAGGGTTTTGAACTGGGCCTCGCTGTAGGGGTTGTTGAACCATCCCGGGTTTCATGCACCCTCGGGGTTCTGTGAGCCGGCCGGTCGGTCGGTCACGTGTTGGGAATAGTAGTGGGCTTCGGCTTCGGCGGGTGGGACACGACCGAGGCGGTGCATTAGGGGCTCTTCATGATCGGGGGTGTAGTCGGGGTCTGAATCCGCCGGTTTCCAGGAGGGATCTGGCGATGTAGTTGGTGAGGTTTCGAAAGCCCAGGGCGGAGCCGCGGAGGTGTTCGAGGCGTCCGTTGATCGCTTCGGTTGGGCCGTTGGAGGTGCCGGGGCGGTCGAAGTAGGCCAGGACGTCGGCGGCGCGTTTCTTCAGCGTCCGCCCGAGGGTGATCAGTTCCTGCAGCGGTTTGGGGATGCCGGCGCTGAGGGTGGTGATCAGGGCGGTCATCATCGTGGCGCCCTTGGCGCGGTCGGGTTGGCGGTAGGCGGCCACGGTGCGTTGATAGATCATCCAGGTGGCCTCGACCTCGACATGGGCATCGACGGCGAACAGGGCGGCAAGCCGGGCTTTCTGTTTGTCGGTGAGCAGGTCGGCACCGGTATGCAGGGTGCGCCGGGCACGGTAGAGCGGGTCGGTGCTGCGGCCGCGGTGCCCGCAGGTGGCCAGCTGCACGCGGCGTCGGCATTCGTCGAGGGCGTTGCCGGCCAGCCGGACCACGTGGAAGGGGTCCATCACCGTGGCGGCGTCGGGCAGTTCCTCGGTGGCCGCAGTCTTGAATCCGGAGAAACCGTCCATGGCAACGACTTCCACACCGTCACGCCAGTCTTTGGGCCGGTTGGCCAACCACTGTTGGAAGGCGTGTTTGGAACGTCCTTCGATCATGTCGAGCAACCGCGCCGGTCCGGACTTGTCGCGCACCGGGGTCAAGTCGATGATGACGGTGACGTATTTGTCGCCGCGGCGAGTGTGGCGCCAGACGTGTTCGTCCACGCCGATGACCGCCACGCCGTCGAATCGTGCCGGGTCGGCGATGAGCAGCCGCTTGCCTTCGGCGAGCACCGCATTGTTGGCGGTGTTCCACGACACTGCCAGTCCTTCGGCGACTCGGGCCACGCTCAGGTGTTGGCACACAATGGCTTCCAGCGCCCACTGCAGAGCGCGTCGCGAGAGCTTGGCTCGTGGTTCGGCGGCCTTGCTGGCGTCTTGACGCCACACATGAGAGCATCCTGCGCATCGGTAGCGGCGGATGGTGACCAGCAAGGTCGTGGGCCGCCACCCCAACGGCTCATGGGCCAACGTACGGGTCACGCTGTCGCGCGGAACGCCTTCTTCACCGCAGCGCCGGCACCATCGATCCTCCTCGGCGATCCGGCACGCCAGCACAGCACGATCAGCATCGAGGCGCTGACCGGTCACCTCCAGCCTGAGTTCATCAAGGCGGCAGAAAGTCGTCACGTCAGCGCAGGCAAAGCCCGCCCGACCGGTAGCGTCAGGCACGTCGAGGTCTTCCTGATGGACGGCGTAGGAACCTCCATCATCAGAAGACCTCGACCCCTACACCGGCACCGACGCGCCGACCACCCCTACACCCTCATCTGCGAAGAGCCGCATTAGGCGCTGCTGGTTGTACCAGGAGACGTAGTCGGCGGTGATGAGCTCGACGTCGGCGAGGGTGCGCAGCGGGCCACGTCGGAACGGGGAATCCGCGCGGATGCATTCGTTCTTGTAGAGCCCGATTGTGGTCTCGGCCAACGCGTTATCGTAGGCGTCGCCAACACTGCCGACCGATGGCCGCAGATCTGAAAGGCTCAGTGTTTCACCGAATCTCACGCTCGTATACTGCGACCCGGCATCGCTGTGGTGGATGGCACCGTCGATCGGATGGCCTTGCCGGGAACGCAGTGCGGCGGCCTGGCGGATCGCCGATTCGACGAACCGGGTGTGCTTGGACCCCGATGCTTCCCAGCCGACGATCGCTCCGGCGTACGCGTCGATGACGAACGCGACATAGACGAACACCCCGGTCACCAGTTTGACGTAGGTGAAGTCCGCCACCAGCAGCCGATTCGGTACGCCTACACCGAACTGGCGGTCCACCAGATCCGGCGGCCGCGCCGCTGAGGGGTCGGCGATGGTGGTGCGCACGGTTTTCTGGCGGCGCACGCCCTGCCAGCCGTGACGGCGCATCAGGCGTTCCACCGTGGACTTGGCCACCGGGATGCCCTCACGCTGCAGGTGCGCCCACATCTTTACCGACCCGTACAGTGACTCCGGTTTGCGCCGACCCTGCTCGTCGGGCTCGTAGTGGCCGACCAGGATCTCGGTGATGGTGGCATCCCACAGGGCCCGCTTCGAGGGCGCGCGCTGGACCCAGGCGTAGAACGTTCGTGGGGCGATCGGCACACCGTGCTCGGTCAGCACGCGGCAGATCGGAGCGACCCCGAAACGGTCCCTGTGGTTAGCGATGAACTCGCAGACCGAATTGGTCAGCGGCGGTTGCGCGGGTCGCTCTCCCGCACGAAGAAAGACGTTGCTGCCTTGAAGATTTCGATGGTCTGCTCAAGCTCAGCATTGCGCCGTCGCAGTGCCCGGATCTCCGCGGCGGCCTCGCTGGAGACCCCGTCGCGCGCACCGTCGTCGACCTGCTGTTGGCGGATCCAGTTGCGCAGCGTCTCGGCGTTCATCCCCAGCCGCTTGGACACCGCGGTGATCGCCGCCCATTCACTCGGATAGTCCTCGCGGTGCTCCAGCACCAGACGGACAGCCTTCGACCTGGTCTCGGGGTCGTACTTGCTCGGCATGCGATGCACCTTCCCAAGAATGGAGGTGTGCATCAAACGCGGGACGGTTCATGTTGACCGACATCACCGAGCACCGCACCGACGAGGGCAAGGTCTACCTCTGCGCCATCAAGGACGTCTACTCCAGCAAGATCGTCGGCTACTCGATCGACTCGCGAATGATGGCGTCACTGGCGGTCGCCGCCTTGGATCACGCATTCGCCACCCGGTCGCCGGTGGCGACCATCGTTCACACCGATCGCGGATCTCTGGGCGGATTCAATCGGTTGTCGCAACACTTCGTGATCGTGGAGGTGTTGAATGGTTCGTCGTCAGCATGCAGCAGATCGGGCGATCAGGCCGAAGCGCCGGTCGCCGGGTCATCCGAAGTTCCAGCGCCATGTCGAGGTGGCCTTCTGGGAGCAGATCGCTAAAGGGCTGCTGCCCGAGGAGGCCGCACTGGCTGTCGGGTGTCGCAGCCGGTTGGAGCACGCTGGTTCCACAACGCTGGCGGCATGGCGCCATTTGACCTGAAGTTCAAGCCCATTGGCCGCTACCTGTCGTTCACTGAGCGAGAGGAGATCGCGCTACTCAGGGCGCAGGGCAGGGGTGTGCGCGAGATCGCAAGACTGATCGGGCGTGACCCGGGAACGGTGTCGCGCGAGCTGCGTCGTAACGCCGCTGTTCGCTATGGGAGTCGCGGTTATCGAGCCTCGGTTGCGCAGTGCAAGGCTGACATGGCGGCTAAGCGCCCCAAGGCCGCGAAATTGGTCACGAATCCGCGACTGCACACCTATGTCCAGCAACGGTTGTCCGGGCAGATTAGCCGACCCGATGGCACCCTGATCGCAGGGCCGCGGGCGCCGAAGTTCACCGGGCGCAATAAGCCCCACCGCAAGGACCGGCCGTGGTCGCTAGCGTGGAGCCCAGAGCAGATCGCCAACCGGCTCAAAGTCGATTTCCCTGAGGACAATTCCATGCGTATCAGCCACGAGGCGATCTACCAGTCGCTTTACATCCAGGGACGTGGTGCGCTCAAGCGGGAACTGGTCTGGTGTCTGCGCACCGGACGTGCACTGCGAGCGCCGCGGGAACGATCACGGCGAAAGACCTGGGCCCATGTCACCTCTGAGACGCTGATCAGCCAGCGACCCGCCGAGGCCGAAGACCGCGCGGTTCCGGGCCATTGGGAGGGCGATCTCCTGATCGGTTTGGAGCGCTCGGCGATTGGCACACACCGGTCGAACGAAAGACGCGCTTCGCGATGCTGATTCATCTTCCCCGCGAAGAGGGCTACCGGCACAAGGAAACCCTGAAGAACGGCCCGGCCCTGGCCGGCTACGGCGCGCTCACGATGAAAAACGCCCTCGCTCAAACCATGTCGACCCTGCCCGATCAACTCGCCCGGTCACTGACCTGGGACTGTGGCAAGGAAATGTCAGCGCACGCCCAGTTCAAGATTGAGACCGGCATCCCCGTCTTTTTCGCTGACCCTCAGTCTCCTTGGCAACGCGGCACGAATGAGAACACCAATCACCTGCTACACCAGTACTTTCCGAAAGACACCGATCTCTCGCGGTGGTCGGCAGAGGAGATTGAAGCAGTCGCTCACGCACTGAATACCAGGCCCCGAAAGACACTCGGGTGGAAGACACCCGCCGAAGTATTCAACGAGCAACTACTCTCACTCCAACAAGCCGGTGTTGCATCCACCGGCTGAACCCGGTCATCGAGAGCAAATCGCGCAGCACGTCGGGATGGGTGGTGGTGAGTCGTTCAGCGAGCACCTGCGGCCAATCGATATCGTGGGCAGTGGTCATCGCGTCGATTCCTTTGCTCGAGTGACTTTGGACGGTCTCTCGAAGAATCACGCGATGACCCTCATCTATCCGGCTACGACACGCCGGTCCTCAACTCACCGCCCGCTCACGCAACCCCGGCGGATACCTCCTCGACGAACCACCCGACATGACTCCAACCTTCCCAACAAGTGGAATCTCCGGACCGTGGCGGTTCAACCCCACGGGGGTCAAGTCCATTCCGTCGACAAAGGGTCAATCTCACTCCGCCGTTGACAGGTTGACCGGGGTGGGCAGGGCACGATGGATGATGCGGTGGAAGCCAGCGCTCAACGCGTTCGCGATCACTTTCGGCGACCGATTCCCGGCAGCCGAAACCTACTGATGGAAACCGCCGGAAGCACCGTTAGCGGGGTAGCCCTCCCGCGGGAACTGGCCGGGTCCGCAGGGGTGATATCAGCTGGTGAGAGTTGTTGGCTTTTAGTTGGTAGGGGACGCGTCTTGTTGTTGTCCTATGGGTTTCACATCATGGAATGGTCGGGATATTTGGCTTGGTCATGGCGGGGCGGGGGTGAAGGATTGTTGGGGCGATCCATGGTTCGGGGAGGGTGGGTGGGTTCATGAGGTGGTCTTTTCGGTTAATCGGTCGGGTGTGGTCGCCGCCGGTAATGTTGCAGCAGAGGTGATGCCGGTTGTGGGTGGGTGTGGTTGGGTAGCGATGTGTGAGGTAGCTGATCGGCAAACACTCACGGGTCGTGGTGATCCGAATGTTGTTTCGTTGGGAAGTGATGCGGTGTTATCTAACTCGATGGTGTTGGTCCCACTGGTGAGCGATCTTCGCCGTGCGCCAGCGTGGCGCGGTGATGGGTTGGCGCACATACATGCGCAGGCGTTGGGTTGGCGGCGTGGATTCATGAACGAGGAAGCTAGGCAAGAAGTTATCGTTAACGCAGGCTCAGAACGTACTGGGAAGGCGGCGGCGGTTGGCGGGTCGGTTGAGGTCGGCTCGTTGCTGACCCAGCTTGCTGATTATGGGGAGCGGTGGGGAGAGGGTGAGACTGGTCGCATGTTCGCTGAGGGTTGGAATGGTTATCGTGCTCAGCGCGAGGCGGTGTTGGGCGCGATCAACGCCAAGGTGAGGCTAGATGGCTATTCGGGTCAGGTGAATAGTGCGGCGGCGATGTTTGGCCAGTTAGGTGTCAGTTCGCCGTTGTTGGCGGGTAAGGGTTGGGGTGTGGTGGCCGTAGTGCGGTGGTGTGTGGTTGGCCGGGTCCGGTGTTGTTGGGTTTGGGGGTTTGAGGAAGTGGTGGTTGTGGGGGGTGTGGGTGGGGATTGAGATTCCGCCGCAGTGGCGGTGGGTGTCGTATTTGGCGGGTTCGGAGTGGCCTGAGAGTGATGAGACGGCTCTGTTTTCGGTGGGGGAGGTGTGGAAAGAGGCTGGGGGGCAGTTGGATTCGTTGATTGCTGAGGTGCAGGGGGTGCGGTCGAGGGCGTTGGGGGTGGTGTCGGGGGAGATGGGGGATGCGTTGGTTGCGCAGTTGGACATGTTGTTGGCGGGTGAGTATTCGGTGGGCACGTTGGTGGAGGCGGTTGCGGGGTTGGGGGAGTTGGCGCGCCATACCGGTACTCAGGTGCAGTACACCAAGATTCAGGTGATTTCCACGTTGGTGTTTACCGGTTTGGACATTTTGTGGGCGCTGGCTATGGCGTGGGAGACCTTCGGTGCCTCGGAGTTGGTGATTCCGTCTTTGTTGGGTTGGGCGCGAATGGCGGGTGAGGTGTTGGGGCGGGTGTTGTCGGGCCGGATTTTCTTGGAGATGGTTGCGTCGTTGGCCAAGACGGTGGCGGTGAAGGTGTTGACCAGGCGGGGGTTGGTTCAGTTGGGCAAGGCGGGGTTGCACGAGGCTATCGAGGAGACGGTGATCTCGGTGGGTCAGGAGGTGGGGATTCAGAAGTATCAGACTGGGGCGGGCCATCGTGATGGTTTTGATGTTCACCAGTTCGGCAAGGTGGTGGGTGGGGCTGCGGTGGGTGGGCATGTGGGGGGCACGGTTCATGGTCCGCTTACGCATGTGTTGGGGGATTCGGAGACGCTGGCGGGCAAGGCGATCAAGGGGGTGGTTGCCCATTATGGGGTGGGTTTTGTGGGCAATGTTGCGGGTTCGGGGGCGGCGGGGGGTGAGTTTGATTCGGTGTCGTTGTTTGGTGGTCCGGCCGCTGGCGGGGTGCGTGGGGCCATCCATGGGGTGGGTCAGTCCGGGGTGTCGGGATCATCTGCGGGCGGCCCGGCTTCCGGTGAGATTGGGTGGGATGCTGATGAGGCCACCCTCAATGGTGACTTTGATGACCAGGACACTGTTGAGGACACGGTTAAAGATAAGGACAAGTCCATACCCGGTTTGGGGTCTAGTAGTGCCGGTCCCGAGGTGGTCGCCGCCGCCGATGGCGAGGGCGGCGCCCTGCAGGATTGGGGTAGTGATACCCAAACGTTGAGTGGTGTGCCCAGTGGGGACTCCACGGCCTACCGCGTATCCGGCGATGCTCAGGCCGGTGTGGCTGTGGTGACCTCACACCTGCAGGGGCTGTCTGCGGTTGCTCACGGCAGCATGGGGGGCTCGTCGGGGGTTAGTGACATCCGCGGTGATTCAGCCTGGGCGGGCGCTCACACCGTTGACACCGTCCATGGTGTGGGCGGTGTTCACGGTGTCGGGCCGGGCGCGGTGGGGGGTGGGGCTGGTGGTGGTGTTGTGGGCGGTGCGTCAGGGTCTCATGGTGCTGGGGGGGCCTCTCGCGGTGCGGTGGCCTCGGGTGCGGTGGGGGTGTCGGGCCCGCGGCCTGTAGCTGTGGGTTCGGGCAGTGGTGCTGGGGTTGGTGGTGGGGGGGCGCATGGGGCTGGGGTGGATGCTGGCAGTGATAGTGCCCATCGGCCGTTGAGGGGGGTGAATGGGCCGGTAGCGGCGGGCCCCGGGCAGTCCTCCCCGACATCGGCGTCGACATCGGCGTCGGCGGTCAGTGTTCACGGCGGGGATCGTGTCAGCGGCGCCCCGGCCCCTGGATCGGTGGGTTCGCCGTCTGAAATGGGTTCGGTGTCTGCGATGGTCGACTCGTCGGCGGTCAGCGAGGGCCTGCCGGCGCCGCAGCGGGTGGCTGTCTCGGAGGTGTCTGCAGCCGGCGGGGGTTGGAGTGCGCCCGTTGAGGGGGGTGTGCCCGATGCGGGGAGCCCGTCGTTGATGGACTCTGCGGACAACGTGGCTCGGCCTGCGAGTTTTACCCCCGCCGAGTCCTCTGACGCCGCGGTAGCCTCGCCTGCGCCTGCGCCTGCGCCTGCGCCTGCGCCTGCGCCTGCGTCGTCGTCGCCGTCGCCGCTGTCGTCGCCGTCGTCGCCGTCGCCGTCGCCGCTGTCGTCGTCGCCGCTGTCGTCGCTGTCGTCGTCGTCGTCGTCGTCGTCGCCGCTGTCGGTGTCGGTGTCGCTGGCGGCCTCGTCGGTCGGGCAGGTCGGTGAGTCCGGGGTGGTGGCGGGTGCGGGGATCGTTGAGGGGGCTGTGGCCAAGACGGGTGACTCCGCTCAGGGCGGGCATAACGTTGGGGCGTCGGTGGGGCGGGTGCTTTCGGGTGGGTCGGTGGTGTCGCAGGGTCGGGGTGGGGGTGGGGCCGCTGGGGTGGTGGGTGGTGCTGTTGCTGGTGTGGGTGGGGTGGGGTCCTCGGTGGTGGAGCTCCATGCCGAGGGTGGGGGGTTGTCGGCGGGTAGGGGCAAGCTTGGTGGGGGTGGTGCCCAGGCCCGGGTTGGGGGTGCTGGGGGGGCTGCTGGTGAGCACATTGTTGGCGCTGATCACCGTGGGCCCCGGGCCGATCCAGGGCAGGTGCCTTCGGCGTCTGATGTGCGCGATCTGGGGCGTGAGGGTGCGGGTGGGGGAGGGCTTTGGGTGGATGGCGGTGGTGATGGCCCTGGTGGCGGGGGGGTGGGTGATTGGTTTGCTGAGGGCGCGGGTTGGCGTCGAGATGTTGGGGGTTGGTTTATTGCTGGGCGGGGTGGGCGGATCGAGGTGGGGTCTGGTTCTGGTGATGGGTTTGTGGAGCTGCCGGTGGGGGCGCGGGGGGTGTTTGACGCCCAAGGGGTGTTGCAGCATGTTGTCTTGGGTGAGGGCACCAGTTTTGACCGCGGGCTCGATGGGACCTGGTCGCGGCCGCGGGAGAATCCGGGTGAGGTGCAGGTGGTTAAGACGGGCCATGGTGATGTTGTTGGTCCTGATAACGAGAAGGTGATCGACACCAAGACCGGGGACACGATCGCTTACCGCCAGGTCAAGGATGACCATGGTCGCCGCCTGTCGCAGCCCACGGTGTTGCTCCCGGATGGGGTGGGGGGCTGGAAACAAACCTCAGCGCCGGTGGATGTGGTCAGTTATGAGGCGTGGTTGGCGGGGGCCAATCAGGCTCATGACACTGCGCGCACGATGTTCGATATTGCCGGGCGATCTGATGTGAGCATTCCCGAACCCGAGCGGTTGACCCACCTGGGTACCGAGGAATTGAAAGAGTTGCTGGGCGGTACGCCCGATGATATGAGGGCCGCGCTGTATGAGGCGGTGCGGCGCACTAAGGGTGTGAGCTTGCGGTGGACGCAGCTGGCCGCCGGGGGTGCCTTCGAGCGCGGTGATGTGGTGAATATGGCTGCCGGGGAGGGTAAGTCGTATCTGTTTTTGATGAGTAACGCGCTGGAGGCGGCTAAGTTGGCTAAGGCCGGCCAGGGCGGGGCGGTGCATATGCACACCACCCGTGATGTGTTGGCTGAGCAGTTGGAACCCGATTTTCGGGCGGTGATGGAGCCGCTCGGGTATGCGGTGCACCGGCTCAATTCCGATCATCCACCGCCGCCGCCCAAAGAGGGTCAACCCACCGTGTATTTGGGGACGAGTCAAGACGCGGCGTTTACCTTGCTCAAGCACGGGTCGGTCGGCGGGCGCGGCGACGACGGTGCGGGTGGGGGGTCGGGGCCAGGATTTCACGCCGAGATCGATGAGATCGATGAAGCGCTGGTGTATTCCCACGGCCACTACATTTTGTCGGAGGGCACCGGTGCGGACGCGGCGGCGGCGGTGGCTGACCCGATCAAGGGGATGCGCGAGTTTTTGTCTGACAAGTTGGCCAGCGGGGAGCTGACCGAGGCTGATTTTGGGCGCGAACCCGACACGGTCGGTGGGCCCGCGCAGTTGACCCAGGTCGGGGTCGCCAAAGCCACCGCACTGCTGAACCCGCACGGCGAGCTGGCGCCTGCGCAGGTGGAGGGGCAGCTGGGCAAGCTGAACATGGCCGGCGCGGCGCATTGGGAGTATGTCGAAAACGTGCATTACGTGATCGATGACAAGACCGGCAAGCTCTACATCATCGATCAGACCACCCACCAGGTTTTGTATGACCCGCGCACGTCCTCGGAGAGTCGGTGGAACGGGGGATTGGCTCAGGCGCTGGAGGCCAAACACGGGCTGGCGGTGCGTCATGACTCCGACGGCGATAAGAAGGTGACCTCACACGGCTTGTATGAGAAGTATGCGCAGGTTGTGGGTGCCTCGGGGACGGCGAACGGGAAAAACGAGTTGTTCGCTAAGCAGGGGTTGTCGTCGCAGATCGCCGATATTTCGCGGTATTACCGCTCGGGGTTGAGCACCCACGACATTGAGGTCAGCGCGAACCTGAAAGACAAGCTGGCCACGATCGCCGGCGATGTCGCACAGATGCAGGAGCTGGGGGACACTGCGCGCCCGCAGTTGATTTTGGCGCACCGCAACGATCTGGTGGCACAGATCTCCGCGCAGCTGGGGCAGCGCAATGTCGCCCACGTCGCTATCGACGCGAAGTGGTTTTTGCGCCAGGGCGTGGATCGCGATGAGGCGTTTAAGGAGGTGGTGGCCCAGGCCGGTAAGCCGGGTGCGGTGTTGGTGATCAACATGCAGGGCGCACGCGGGGTCGACATCCCCCTCGATGATCATGCTAAGGCGCTGGGCGGTCTGCACGTGGTGGTCACCGGGCATTCCGGGGTGTCTAAAGACATCGACATTCAAGCCGAGAACCGGGCCGCGCGCAGCGGGGACCGCGGCAGTGTGAAGTACTACATTTCCCCCGACGATGACCTGTTCCGGCTCTCGGACAATCCCCAAGTCCAACTGGCCGTGATCCAATACCGCACCGCGCTGCACACCGGTACCGACACCACCCCCGCCCAACAAGGACTGCGCGATGCGGTACCGCTCTCCCAAAACGACGCCGCACTGCGGATGGGAATCCGCCAAGGCCCACCCTCACGCGCCCCACCCACCCACACCGCGCCCACCGACTCCCACCACCCTGGCGATCACCGAGCACCCGACCGGCCGCCACCACCGACCAACCAAGACCCAAATACTCTCGAGGGCAGTGCGAATAGACCATTCGCCACCGAAATTGGCACGGGCGGTATCGATTCCGGCCCGGCTGACGCACATCATCAGCTGACTGATCTGGACGGACTCTACGGGGTGGGCGCCGACTCAGATGAGCCAGCAGCGGAGACAGACGCCGCTCACGCCGGCGCTGCCGGCACCGGACATGCCGACACACCTGGCGGAACCGAAAAGCTAAGTACGACAAGGGACAACGGACCAATCGCTTCGCTACCGGGACGTGATGGGGTCGTTAATCGTGCTGGAGGGGCGGGTGTTCGTGAGCAGGTGGGGATTGAGCATCGAGGGGCGTTGTCGCTATCGGAGTTGGATGACCTGATGGACGCGGCGCCGCGGTTGTTGCCGTCCGGTGATGTGCCGGGTGATTTGACCGAGGTGCAGTGTGAGTTGTTGGCGGGGTGGTTGATTGGTGTGTTGCATCCCGGTGGTGTGCGGGGTGTGACTGTGGACGACTCGGTGGTGGGTCGTGGTGGGGTGGCTGGTGCTCGGGGTCGGGTGCTTGCTGGTGGTGGGTGGGGTCCGGTGCGTGATTTGTCGGCGTTGATGAGTGCGGTTGAGGGTGAGCCGGGGTCGTCGGCGGTGGTGATGTTCAGCCGCGGGGGCGGACAGGTGGGGCATGTGCAGGCGTTGTATTCGGCTGCCGGCCAGGGGTTGCAGTGGGTGGATCCAAAGCTTGTGGAGCACAAGGTTTTTGCGGCACGAGACGCTAAGGGGTTTGCGAAGGATATTCCGCCGGGGGTGGCGATGTCGGCGGTGGTGCTTGATTCGCGTGGGCGGGTGGTGTCGCCGGATGAGTGGACAACGACGAAGGTCCCTGTTCACGAAGCCCTGCTGGATGGGCCGGTCAACCACGAATTCGGCGCGACCAGGTCGGGTGATCAGCCTGACGAGAGTTTCTTGGATTTGTCGGGTCCAAGCACTCGGGGCCCGTTGTTAGTGGGTGGTGGGGCCGATCAGAGTTTCTTGGATTTGTCGGGTCCAAGCACTCGGGGCCCGTTGTTAGTGGGTGGTGGGGCCGATCAGAGTTTCTTGAGTTTCTCTCCGGAGTCCAGTGGCGGGGATGGTCTTCCGAGTGTCGGTAGTTCTTCACCGGAGCCGGGCAGTCCGGTCGGATCGAGTGGCGACGACGTCGACCACGCCGGTAATGACGACATAGCCAGTTCCGTTTCGGGGCAAGGGTCTGATCACCTTGGTGCGGGGCCGGGTCCGCATTCTGTCCATGGTGTGCAGAACGTGGCGGGTGGTGATGTCGACGATTGGCGCGGTGATGTGGCGGGTCATGTCGATTTGGGAGAGGTCGGGTCTCGGCCGCCGACACCGGGAGGTCTCCCTATCGCGCAGATTGGCCCGCCGATCGATCCCGCCGATATCCACGGTGTGCCGCCCAGTGCGGAAAACCCCGATGGTGCGCTGATATACCGCAGAGACCGCAAGCCGTTGTACCGCTTTGACCGGCGTCCCCCAGACGAGATTCTGGTAACCGGACTTGCTCCCGGCAACCGTGCCAATCTCGACTTGAGTGAGCACCGCGACGAGGGCAAGTCCGGGTTCGTGTCTGCCACCCGCGACCCGCTCCTTGACTTCCTCGCACCCACGGCTGAGGTGGGGATCAAGGTGTACCGGTACCACATTGACGCGCCCGGGGGAATCGATCTCAATGCCACGTTCGGTGGTCAAGGCCATACCCATGAGGTCGAGGTCGCGTTTCCCGGCGGTATCCGAACGCAGAACATCATCGGCGTCGACGAGATCGAAAGCGCTGTTGAATTGTCCACGGATGATGGTGTGCCGGGCGCGCGATGGCGTCTCACCTTCGGCGCGTTCACAGCGAACGAACACTTCAATCCAAACATGCCGAACGATGGCGTCATGCCGTTGCTGGTTGAGCAGACCGACGTTCCCGCCCCGGCAGAGCATCCGCCGTCGAGCATCCCGCCCTACGCCCAGGCGGGCCCGGACCCGAAGACCTTGGTGGCGACCGGAGAAGAGGTCGGTACCCATAGGGCGCGGATCTGGAGAGATCCAGTCGGTCAACGATGGCTCCTCAAGCGTCAAGAGCGGGGTGGTGCGTTCGTATCCCACGTACAGGAGGCGGCAGCCCGGCTACAGATTGCGGCAGGTCTGCAAGCGCCAGAGACCTATGTTTTCCCTCCTGGCCTGTTGAGTGCTCAACGATGGCTGTCGGATGCGGAACCGCTTGATATGTCGCACTTGTCGGTGCAGGACCGCCTTTCGTTGCAGAAGCATCATGTCCTGGACTGGCTGATCAGCAACCACGATGCCCATGAGAAACAATTTCTTCGCATGCCGGATTCCACCATCGTTGGGATCGACAAGGATCAGGCGTTCCGCTACTTCGGTCAGGACAGACTGGATTGGGACTTTCACCCCAACGCGATCATCGGGGACTTCGAGAGTGACTTGGATACCGTCTACAACACCTTGTGGCGCGACTTCCATGACGGTCGAAGCCAGTTGTCCGATCCGCGCGTCGGCGAACTCGCGCAATTCATTTCGCGGTTACAGGACATCCCGGATGGCGACATACGTGAACTCATGCGTCCTTATGCCACGATGGCTGCGGCTGCCGGCCAGCTCATGGCATTCAACGACGAGGATGAAGACCTCGGCCTGAGCCCGCAGCAGCTGATCCCCAACGATATCGAATCGTTCCTGACTGCGGTCGTGCAGCGCAAGAACAACCTCGCCAGCGACTTCGCCGCACTCTACGACCGTGCAGCAGGAAATCCTTCGACGCTTGGTGCCGATACCGAGGTGCCTGCACCGCCATCCGTCGATGCCGGCACCGGACATGTCGACACACCTGGCGGAACCGAAAAGCTAAGTACGACAAGGGACAACGGACCAATCGCTTCGCTACCGGGACGTGATGGGGTCGTTAATCGTGCTGGAGGGGCGGGTGTTCGTGAGCAGGTGGGGATTGAGCATCGAGGGGCGTTGTCGCTATCGGAGTTGGATGACCTGATGGACGCGGCGCCGCGGTTGTTGCCGTCCGGTGATGTGCCGGGTGATTTGACCGAGGTGCAGTGTGAGTTGTTGGCGGGGTGGTTGATTGGTGTGTTGCATCCCGAGGGTGTGCGGGGTGTGACTGTGGACGACTCGGTGGTGGGTCTTGGTGGGGTGGCTGGTGCTCGGGGTCGGGTGCTTGCTGGTGGTGGGTGGGGTCCGGTGCGTGATTTGTCGGCGTTGATGAGTGCGGTTGAGGGTGAGCCGGGGTCGTCGGCGGTGGTGATGTTCAGCCGCGGGGGCGGACAGGTGGGGCATGTGCAGGCGTTGTATTCGACTGCCGCAGACGGGTTGTGGTGGGCGGATCCGCAGCGTCCTGGGGAGCGGATCTTCGAGGCTGGAGTCGGAGGTGTTGCGGGGCTTGACGATTTGCCCCCTGCGGTGGAGATGTGGGCGGTGGTGATCGACCCACACGGACGAATCGTCAAACCCGGTCGTTGGTCGAGGGCTGATATCTCAGATACCGAGGCGGGCCTGGATGCGCCGCTGAACCACGAATTCGGCGCCCACCGCTCGGCAAACTCGGCGCCTCCATTGGAACGCACCAACCCAATCACCTACGACGACCAGCCGGCCGCCAGTAACGGCGCGGTCGTGCCGCCGAACACCCGCGTGCGGCGCTGGCTGGCGGTGGCGCGCGACCAGGCCGATCCGGCCGACACCGACCTTCTGCGGTGGATCGACGCCGTCGACGCGAGCCTGGGCGACCCGGCCGACGTCGACGCCATCCAAGCGGCGGTCGTCAGCCTCGACCTGATCCGGACGAAGATCGAGGCGACCCGGGACGACCGGGTGCCGGTCTACCGGGTGCCGGTCGGCCTGGCCATCGGTCAGGACATCGTCGACGGCCTGGGCATTCCGCCCATCCAACGGTTCCCGGACCAGGCGAGTCACTTCGTGGTGGCCAGTCACGGCGACGCGGAGAAGCTGTGGGCCGACGGCTTCCCGGACGGCCCGGCGCTGAGCGGCACCGAGCTGGGCGACCTCATCGAGCGGGATCCGCGATGGCCCCGCGACGAGGTGATCCTGTCGATCTGCGAGGCGGCGACGAACACGGCCGACGGCCCGGCCGCTCAACTAGCCCGGCGGCTGCCCGGCACATTGATCGTGGCCGGCAAGGGTGACGTCCAGACGACCAGCGACGGCTGGGCGGTGGTCGAGCAGACCGCGGACACCACCGGCTTCCTCGGTTTCCGGTACGACCCGGAGACCGGGTCGACTGAGACTACGCAGCTGTCGCCGTTCCTGCACGTGAGCCAGCCATCGGCCCAGGTCGACGAGATCGCCTACGCGGAGCATCTGTACGACCGGACAGAAGGCGCCCGGAAGAATGCCGGAGTCTTCGATCTGGCCGCCACCCGCATGCGGGAGCTGGACGACTGGATCGAGCAGCACCGGGCCGTCGATGACGAGATCGCCGCGTTGTGGGACCGACGGGTGAGCGGCGACCCGGCCCGGCCGGACGGGGCCACCGCCGACGAGGTCCGGGCGGTGCAGGAGACCGCGCGGGTCTGGATGGACCGCCTCGCCGCCATCGAGGAGCGCATCGACGCGGCGATCGTGCTGCCGGCCGGGCTGGCTCGGCAGAAGACACTGGGCGCGCTGAACCACGAGCTGACCACACTGACCAAGGACCTGAACGCGGCGGTGCCGGCGTTCCTGCGGCAGCGGGCCGAGGGGATGGCAACGTGGGAGGCCCAGGAGGCGCTGCTGGACCGCGTGCCGCCGACCCCGCAGCCGGGCTCGCCCGACCTGCTGCCGAATCCGTTCGACGAGATCGGGGAGCTGCCGAATCCGTTCGACGCCATCGACGACATCGAGGAGCTGCCGACCCCGCTCGACGCCTTCGCCCAGCCGTCGAGTCCGGTCCAGCCGTCGAGCCACACCACCAACACGCGTCTACCTGCTCGCGATGGGGTCGTTAATCGTGCTGGAGGGGCGGGTGTTCGTGAGCAGGTGGGGATTGAGCATCGAGGGGCGTTGTCGCTATCGGAGTTGAACGACCTGATGGACGCGGCGCCGCGGTTGACGCCGTCCGGTGATATGCCGGGCGAGTTGACCGAGGTGCAGTGTGAGTTGTTGGCGGGGTGGTTGATTGGTGTGTTGCATCCCGAGGGGGTGCGGGGTTCGACGGTTGACGACTCTGTGGTGGGTCGTGGTGGGGTGGCCGGTGCTCAGGGGCGGGTGCTTGCTGGTGGTGGGTGGGGTCGGGTTCGTGATTTGTCGGCGTTGATGAGTGCGGTTGAGGGTGAGCCGGGTTGGTCGGCGGTGGTGATGTTCAGTCGTGGTGGCGGCCAGGTGGGGCATGTGCAGGCGTTGTATTCCACTGCTGGGCAGGGGTTGCAGTGGGTGGATCCAAAGCTTGTGGAGCACAAGGTTTTTGCGGCACGAGACGCTAAGGGGTTTGCGAAGGATATTCCGCCGGGGGTGGCGATGTCGGCGGTGGTGCTTGATTCGCGTGGGCGGGTGGTGTCGCCGGATGAGTGGACAACGACGAAGGTCCCTGTTCACGAAGCCCTGCTGGATGGGCCGGTCAACCACGAATTCGGCGCGACCAGGTCGGGTGATCAGCCTGACGAGAGTTTCTTGGATTTGTCGGGTCCAAGCACTCGGGGCCCGTTGTTAGTGGGTGGTGGGGCCGATCCGAGTTTCTTGAGTTTCTCTCCGGAGTCCAGTGGGCGGACGCGGTTGGCTCAACCCGGGCAGCCCGGTTACTCGACTCTCAGCGGGATGCTGTCTGACCGTGCTATTGAACTCGTCAGGCAGTTGTTAGATGGGCGGCAAGAGGACGGTAAGGATCACCTGGGTGTTGACACGTTTGGGTTGCGTCGACTGGCTGCTAGGCCGCCTCAGTTAGACGGGGTGGAGTTGGCGGATGTGCATACCGGCCAGATTGGCCGCTATTTCCGGGTGCTTGATCTGGTCGGGGATCGCGCGACGGCCGTGGGGGACGGCGACGATGAATTCTGGTCGCAGCCGGCACCAGACGGTGGGGGCTGGTGGCCAGAACTCGGTGTCGACGGTACCCGGTTGGGGTCGTTACCCGACACGTTTGAGATGCCGCTTTTTATCCACTCGATTTGGCTGGGCAGCACGCTGACCGACGGTCGAGCGGTGACGACCGAGTTCCGCCTGAACCTCGAGAAGCTAAGCGAGCTAGCCCAAAAAGAGGGTTTCGGGGTGGTGTTGTGGACCGATATCCCTCGCACTCAGTTGGCTGATGACTTCGGCGAGGTGACCGCCATGGCGAAGTGGGCGCGCGCGCATCGCATTATAGTGATCAATCCCGACGAGGTGTTTCATAAAGATGAGCCGATGAGGCTGGCCGCTGAATACAAGCTTGAGGCCGCTAAAGGCAGTGCAGCTGGCTACGGCGCAGCCAGTGATATCTTGCGACTGGAGATTCTGTTCCGGTTCGGTGGTATCTACACCGATGGCGACAACGAGCCACGCAGCCTTGATGGCCTGCGGGAGTTGCTGGGCGGGGGTGTTGCCATACATCTGTCTCCGCCCCAATTCAGCAATTCGGCGTTCCTGGCGGCCCGTTTCCATCCCTTCTTGGATTACTATCTGGACTTTCTCGGAGCCAATTACAAACGTAGACAAGACGAACTGGGCGAACCTGGCTTTCATGACGTGGTGAATTCACTGGCCGCGCACCGCGCGCACTACCACGAAGACAAAAGGTTTATTCGACGGCGTTCGACAATCGAGCGCACCGGACCGGATTCCTTGTTCGCTATTTTTGACGCGCTGGCCGCTAATATCGGCGACCTGCCGCGCATTGGCGTGGACAATTTCGGTTTTGGGACTAGAAACGCGTGGGACGATGACAGCCCGCGGACTGGCCCGGCTGGGGAGTCGGTTGCTGAATCTTCCGAGCACGTGGTGGGTGTGCTGCAGCATGTTCTCAGCGCGTTGATTTGGGATCTGCGTAACCGGCGTGGTGATCTGAATTTTGTTGCGGTGGCACCGCTCATCGCGGGGTTGGAATATCCCGGCGTGGGATGGGAGGCTGTGGTGGGCTACCTGTACAGCGTGCCCCAATTGCGTAATCAGGTAGAAACCGTGACCTACACCCATCTTGGGTTTTTCGGCGATCGAAATCGTCCTGCCGAAGTACAGCAGATTGGGCTGCCTCAATCGGTACGCGATATGCTCGGATTGCCGCCGTTCGGGTATACATCGGCTGTCCCGGGAATATGGCGGCGTGCCGCATTCGGCACGCAAGTATCCTCAGATGACTGGACTTACCTGGCAGTTGACTTCGCGCCGGGCCAGCGGAATCTGGATACCGCGACACCTGAGATGTACGCTCTGGCCGAGCACTTGGTCAACGTTGCAGACGGGCCTTCCTGGCGCGACATCCACGTATGGGTCCAAAGCCCTGACGCTGCTGGCCTCGACAGGGCCACCTCGGTGTCGAACCATCTGGCCGAACTTATTGCGCAGCTGTCGCCACTTTCCGCCGGCGGGATCGGAATAATCGTAGATCGACCGATCAGCGGTGCCGCTGGCGCAATCCCTGGGCCGATTCACCACGGTGCCGACAACCAACACCAGGTCGTCATTCGATGGAAGTCCACATTGCTGGACGGGCCACTTGCTACACCACCCGGTCGGAAAGTCATCGATCAGGTACGCCGGTCGCTGCGCGCTATGGGGCATCGCCTCCCTAACGATCTCAAAGCCCGCATCGAACGCCTTTATTCGTCGGGCGGGCTCAACTTCGCGGGCCATCCTGTCGATACTATTGCTGATTCGATCGTGCGTGAGATTGTCAACCCCAGTGCTGCCGGGCTGGTAACCCCCTCAAGTTCAGCGCGCCGCGATACTCACCAGCCCCGGGGCCACGCCGGCTCGGGCCCAACGGCCCAGGCCGCACCGGACTTAGCCGAAGATGATTTTACTGATTCCGACGATCAAGACGATTCATCTGACGATGAGGATCCCTTCATCTTTGACCACGTCTCGGGTGGCGATAACCCACTCGCGGCGCGCGATGAGTTGGCTGACGGTCAGAACACCTCAGGCCCGGCATTCTCCTGGTCGTCCCCGTCCCCGTCCCCGTCCCCGTCCCCGCCGACCCGAGAACCGTCGCCGGAGTGGTCGTTTCGATCGCCCGACCCTGATGTCGATGTGTCCCGGCTGGACGCTGACCTTGATGACGGTGTGGCCGATGAGCTAGCTGATGCGGAATCTGCCGGCGGACCGTCGTCACGTCATTCGCCGCGGCGGACTTTCACGTCCGATCACCCCAGTCAGGAATGGGACGACACCGCGGGTCAGCGTCGTGTCGCGGCGGCCTCTGCGGAATCCATCCCGTTCGACGAGCAGCGTGTATCCCAGCTCGGGCTGCAACCGGCGCCGGACTCATCCTCAGCACCAGACCACGACGCCGAGCAGAGTTTGCCCGGCCTCGTCACGCCGGAGCAGCGGGCGTGGGCGTTGTTTGGCCGGTCTGCGCCGCAGTTGCCGTTGTCGGAGTCCGAGCTACAGGGTCTGCTAGATGCGGTGGCCGATGAGGTCAGCGGCGATGTGTTGCTGACCTCGTGTGGACCGTTGGCGAACCGACTTATTCGCACACTGCACTCTCAGCGTCTTCGGGGGTTGGCCAGTGCCGAGGACACCGTGCTCGATATGGGTGGGTTTGCAGGGACGCAAGGCCGGGTGCTGGCGGGGCCGGGCTGGGCCAGCGTAGATGACCTCAACCGGCTCGCTGAAGTGGTGCGCGATGAGCCGGGATCAACTGCGGTGATCATGGCCAGCCCCGCAGACACGGGCAGCCGCGTTGATATGAGAAGAAGCGGTCATGTCTTGGCCCTGCATTCCCTTCGCGGCGGAGAGCTGCGCTGGCTGGATCCGACACAGCCGGCCGATAAGCGCGTAACTATTGGAGATCTGAGATGGGACCGGCTGCCGCCCGGACTAGCCGGGGCTGCCTCTGCCTGGGCAGTAGTCATCGATGCGCATGGGGGCGTCGTCGAGCCCGACTCCTGGTCGGCAACCCACTCCACCAGCCAAGCCTTGCTCGACGCACCGTTAAACCACAAAGTTTCTGGAACCGCGTGGGAAACCGAGTTGGGCAACGTCTTGCTGCTGGCGCCTCCCGGGCTGCTTGCGCCCAAGGTCACCCTGGTCACCTCCAACGATGGAATCGCCACAGTTACTTTCGATACCAGAACAGTTTGGGTCGGCTCGGACGGCAAATACTATGACGACGAGGATGACGCTCCCGTCAACGTCAGAGCCCATTCCGACTACCCTATGGGGCGGCGCGTCTCGATCCCTGAGATCATCACCAAGCCTGCCGACTCATTGGTGGGGGACAAGTGGGGGCTCTCACTTGCTGACCAGCTCGCCCGCCAGCGCGACGTGGAAGCGCGGTTGCTTTCAGCCATGCAACGAACCGGGCTCGATGGAGGGTCCTCCACGCTGGGCGATCTGTTTCCAGCCGAGGACGGGTACCTGGTCAACAGCCGCTACCGCGACATCCCCGTGGCCATGTTTCCAAACCTCAACGAATCCCAAAATGTCCAATACACCGACGATATCGCGGTGCCGGGTGTGTATTCCTACGTGCACCATGTTGCCGCCAATTCGCTCCTAGTCGAGCCGGCGCGGACGGCTACTCATTCCGGGCTACGGTTTGGCCGTGACGTCGCGGCTTTGATCGTTGAGCAACAAACCGGTTTTCGTCCCTCCGATGAGGACATGCAGATGCTGGTTGCCGTGGAACCGCTGGTGTCTGTGATGGGTGTGATGGCCCTGGCATATCCGCAGATCGTCGCCGTTGCCCACGACTTGAAGCTGGTGAAACACGGGTTGCTCCTGGCGCCACGCATATCGCACGCCGCGCTGTGGGACACCCTTGACAGGGACATCAAGCATGTCTTGAAGGACGACAACAACGGAGCTTCCATCAGCAGGTTGTTTACGCGACACGCTTTGGCCGGTCACCGGCGGTTTGGTACCGAGGATGGCCTGTTGGGTGTCACTGTGTTCAACGACCTGGGGGAAGTGACGACGGTCAGGCAACTCTTGGCAGAACTCGTGAACCCGCCGGATGTCGGTCGGAGGCTTGCTCCCGAAAAGTTCGGCGTCGGAAGTGCTCTCGGCGGCGACACACCCACCGCCCGGGAAGGCGGACGGGCCCCGACAATCCCCATTGAGGTCCGCTGCTACACAGCGACGCACCAGATTCTTCTGGAAACGACCCGCCACATCGACCGGATAGCACACGCCGCGAAACTCCTGAACGACGACGAGTTTGGCCATGACGTCATTACATCTTTAATCAGCACCGCAGCCGCCCCACAAGGCCAGCGGACCGACAATGTAAATGTCCTCCTTGACGCTATCGGGCGCTACGTGAATAAGTACCCAGACCGCTACCACGACCTTGTCGACTTGCTTGAGCCCGCCGCT
Source organism: uncultured Actinomycetota bacterium (assembly GCA_963712615.1). GTDB lineage: Bacteria > Actinomycetota > Actinomycetes > Mycobacteriales > Mycobacteriaceae > Mycobacterium. The sequence goes on along the minus strand of CAVQIO010000002.1, from coordinate 2,248,707 downwards.
GGCCGCATTGGTGTTCGGCTCGTTTACCCACAAGGTGTTCGGCGCGTATACACACCTCCCGCGCCGGCCTCTCATCGTGAGGAGTCAGGGCCCGGTACCACGGTATCTTCCCCTGCCGGGGCGGGGCCTGTGCTGGTGGCACCGTTGGGCGAACCACGAGTGACTGCCCACCGTGCGCCGGGCGGAGCGGGGTCAAGTGAGGGCACGCCTACACCCGCTGGGTTTAGCGCTGAGCTGCGCGTAGCGCGTGGTGCGGAACCCCCGGGCGCGCAGGTGTCGACGCGCCCGGTCGATGACAACGTTGCTCAAAGCCGCCCGGCTAGTGGACCTGGGGGTGTCATAAACACAGTGAGCGTCAGCACCGAGCGCATTGAGCTCGCACAGATACGCCCTTGGGATGAAGGGCCGGCGAAGTTGCGAGACGCCAAACACGTCGAGGTGTCGCTGTCGGGGGGTGGGGCTTCCGGCGAGCGTTTGAGGCCGTCCTTGCCGCCGCGGAGTGCGGTTCGTGGATTGCCTCCGCAGGATCCGCCGGTGTCGGGCGGTCAGCCGACGGTCACTCACGACGAGCAGGGAGATGCCGCAGGCTTGCCTGTTGCGCAGGTCCTGGATGGCGCACGAGGCGGCGTTACCCAGGTGGTGGGGCTGGACGGCGGGTCCGTGCTCGGCGGCGAAGGTAGCGCCGCGGGTAAGGGTAGGCAGCGCGAGGTGGTCGATGTCCCTGATGACGATCTGGGGGGGGCGGCTGGGGGGTTGTCGGTTGGGTCTGCGGGGGCGTCGGGTGTGCAGGGGTTGACGCAGCTCGATACCGGTGGGCAGAAGCGTGTGGAGATCGTTAATGCCGTGGTCAGAGCTTTGGAATTGGCGGGTGAGGCGCGTGGTGGCGATGATGTGTTCCGAAGTTTCGACGAGCTAGTCGGTCGCCTAGCGCCCAGGCGCCGCGGGTACGCCACGCGCGAATTGGAAGATCGGCTCTTGAGCTATGTTCGTGCGGGGAGTACTTCTTGGGGTCTTCGCGGCGGTGCCAGTCAGCGCGGCCCGGGTCTTGACCACCCCCGTGATGGGCGCGGTGGGGTGGAGGTCTTCTACCGTGGCGGGTATCTGGTGCTTCCCGATGGGCTGCTTGGTGACGGCGAGGATTGGGAGAAGGACGCGGCCCGACTTAGCCGCAAGGTGTTAGCTACCAACCAAGGCGACGGTCTGAAGGTGGTGGTTGGTTTCAGCAAGATCTTCGGTAAAACGGAGGACCCCGATGCAAAGTCTGTGGAGCCGATTTTGCAATTCGTCACCGACTCGCCGATAGCTGAGCTTAATCAGGACGACGCGTTCGCTTCCGGCCCGTCTTTGCAAGCTCTGCATAAGAAGTTGATCGATCTTGATGGCATGGCTGCTCGAGCGCCAGGCGCTGGCGACGCCGAGCCGGTCGAAACGCACAAAACGCTCGCTGAGATCCTGCCGGCCTCTGAGGGCTGGGTGCTCGATGACCTTTTGGCCGCCGCCAGCTACCGGCCAGTCCACAGCGATAACCCGGAGACGTCGTTGTTGGTGCGCCACATCCAGGAAGTGTCGCTGGGGGCCGTCGAGAACTTCATGACCCGCGTCACCGAACGCATCTATAAAGAGCCTGACCGGAAATCTATTGAAAAACCTGACCGGAAATCTACCGAAATTTCGACGCGAGAGGCCCTTGAGAACCTCACGCGAGGGGCCCGCGAGGCCGTCGGGCAAGCCTTTGACAATATCCGTGCGCACGGCGATCCTAATAAACAGCCTGACCCGAAAGAGCCTGACCCGCGATTTACTCAAAATCTTCAGAGGCATAAGGACGGCAAAGATTTCGCGGCGGACGTAACAAAGCTGTTTCGCGATGCACAACGAGGCCAGGTGGAGTCGTCCCCTGAGGCAATTGTGGAGGACATGGGCGAGCTTAAAGGGGCCTTGTGGTTGGCTTACGTTCACGTTGCCGCGCTGGCACAGGCCGCAATGCACCCCGAGAAGAAACGTGCTCAGGATTTCAGCGCGGTAACGTTGCGACAGTCCAGCCTGCAGGACGTGCGCAACATGTTATCGCCGCGGGTCCAAGACTTTCTCAACGACAACGCTGAGACGATCCGTAACAGATTTGAAAGCCGATTTCTGCGCTCAGCTAGCGGATTCAGCAGAACCTACAACACCGGACTCTTTCTGGCGTCCGTGAGGTACCCGACTGATGTCCCGGTGGGATCCTATGATGCGCCGGTAAACCCGCTGCAAGCGGTGCGGTACGCGTCCGCGCTGGAAACGCATGAGCGTAGGCAGTTGAGGGTCGGCGCATACCTCGACACGATGCTGCTACACCACCCCGAGGTCACCGTTAGCCGCGAGCAGGCGTTGGGTGAGCCGCTGGGCGATGTTGCGCTCGACGATGCTGCAACAACAAGCGCACCGATGCTGGTGTTGGAGCTGCGCAACGACCAAGAATTGATCCCCTCGAAAGACCTGGCCCGGCGGTACCAGCAACTGGCCGACATAACGCGCAAGTCAGGACCCAGCCGTTTGTCGGTGCTGACTGACCACGCCGTCGTGACGATCACTCGCAGCTTGTCTTCTGGGACAACGCCGTGGTCTTCTGCGACAAGCCCGTGGTCTTCTGCGACAAGTGGTTCTGGACAACGCGGACAAGCAAGGCAATCGCCGCTGTCTGCACTATCACCACTTGAGCACCTGTCGAGCGCGGGGGGGGAGCAGCCCGCGAGTCATGGCTTCGTTATCGCGCGTGAGCTTCCCGGCACCCGAAAACGTTTGCGCATAACGCAGACTGAGTCCGATATCCCAGACGCGCCGTCGTCTCCGGATCAAGATCCGGATTACGGGCGCGGCGCACGGTCACGGTATGACCACGATCCAAACGTCGGTGCTGCACGCGACCGTACAGACGAACCCGGTGAATCCGAAGAAGTCCTGGGTGTAATTGGATCCGCTGAGTTGTTGAGTGTTTCGAGTGAAGCATCTGATTCGCTGCCAGCAGTGTCTCCTGCAGCGGTAGGCGAATCAGGCACCCCGGATGGCGAGAGTGGATCGGTCACTCAGGTCTATCGGGCCGATCTCGCGGTGGCCCATCGGCAAGGGCTGCGGAGAGTTTTGGCCGCTCTGGAGAGGCAGGGCACGGACATCGATCCCGCAGATCCCGCGAAGTTGCGAGAGTTTGCTAAGCGTGTGGCGGTGATTCGCGGGGGATTCGAGCCCCGCTCAGATCATGTGCCCGGAGAAATTTCGCCAGCAGATCCCGGTGGCGTGGCGCGTGGTGTGGCAACTGGTGCTGAACCAGCCCTTAGCACCAATTCTGGGCTGCGAGGTGTGGGTGCGATGTCTCACGAGGACGGGGGCGTCAGTGATGCGCAAGCGCATTCCGCGGTTCACGGTGATGAAGGCGCCACGCGTTTCGCCGATGCCGGACGTTTTGGGTTGTTGAGTGATCTTGGTGAGGGTGTGGGGGCTGCGGATGCTGTGGATTCTCGGTTGGTGGCGGCGGTGTCGGGGTTGGGGGCGTGGGATGGGGTGTCGGCTGATTGTGTGGCTCGGGTGGATGGGGTGTTGTCGTATCTGATGGGTGGGCCGGTGACAGCGGGGGTGACGTTGGGGGGGCGGGGGCGGGTTGGGATGGTGGCCTCGGGTGAGGCTGATGTTCGGCCGGTCGATAGGTTGGCGGGGCGGTTGGGTGGCCGGTTTGTTGCAGTGGGCGGGGTTGATGGATTTTCCGCCGGGTTGGGTCGGGGTGGGGTTACTGCGGTGTGGGTGGCGCGGCCGGGGGATTCGATGCATGTGGTGTTGGTGGCGCGTGATGTAAATGATGGCGGGTTGGTGTTGGTGGAGACTCAGCCTGATCGCGGCGGGTCGTTTGTTGGTTTCGCTGATCCCTCGGCCGCGGTGACGGCGGCGGGGCGGCTTGAACAGATGGGGGGGCTGCCGGCGGCGTTGCGGGGTCCGTTGCGTGTGCTGGTCGATGATCAGGGGCGTCTGGTTCAGCTTGACCTGCGTCATTCGGGCCGGGTGGAGGTGGTGGTGGGTGAGAGTCCGGTGAATCCGGGAACGGGTCTGGTGCACGCGGTGCTGGATCCGGCGAGGACTGTGAGTCCGGGGATGGCGCCTAAGCGGGGCAAGGCGTCTGCGGTGCCGGTCGCTGCGAGTGTCTCGCCGGTTGTTCACAGTTGGCCTGCGGATGTGCAGACAAAGATCACGCAGTCACTTTCTCGTGCGGGGGCGAGGTTTTCTGATTTAACGCGATTGCAGAGCCTTCCCGACGAGCAGTTCCATCTGGTGGTAGATGTGTTGCAGAAGGACCCCGATTTTGCTGTCGCTTTCGCCCGGCGCGCCGCTGAGATCGCGGTCATTGTGGAAAAATGGCCGAACGTTTTTGATGGTCTTGTCGCGCAAATATCGCCTCGCGGACTAGCGGCGGTCGACTTGTCCTATTTCGTTAAGCCTGGCGACGCTGCTGGAATTTTCGACCGATTTGAACGCGACCGCGGCGCCCGTAGTGGATTCTTGGACTCCAGCGGTTTGACGGCGTTCCGTGCTCTGGGGCCACGGTGGGAGTCGCTGCTCAGCCATGGCCGGAACTACCTGACGTCCTACTTGAGGTTGGTCATCGCCTCGCTGCCTGGGCTTGGCGAGGCGATCCAGAAAAGCGGCGCCCCCGCCTTGATGGTGCGGGAGCTAGTGCATTCGCCGGGCCTCTTGGAGATGTTCCGAACGATAGCGTCGAACCACGTGGACGAGGGCGGGGTGTGGCGGGTGGGCCCGCGGTGGACCGTGCAGCAGTACGACACGTTATTCGGCAATGGGTGGCTTTTTGAGGAGCTGCGCGTTCATCCGGTGCTGGCGTGGGCGGTGGTGAACCTGTCAGGTGTGCTCGAGGCGGTGGCCGGGGATCGGACCGCGATCGGTCAGTGGGTTGCGGTGCTGGATGGTCATCGCGGTTTGGTTGATGTCTTGCTGGAGAGCCCGGCTTTGAGCGGGCGTCTGGCCGCTGATTTGAGGTTGTTTGGGGTGGCGGCCGGTAATGCGGCGGTCGCCGCGCTGTTATCGGTGGATCCGCGGCGTTTCGATACGGTCTCTGATGAGGAGCTGGTCGCAGCGTTGGGGGCGGCCGCTGGTCCCGAGCCACCGCCACCGCCAGTGCCTGTGGCTGCCCTGTCACCTGCGGTGCAGGCCGCCCTGGCAGCCCACCCGGGGTTGCGGCTGGCCGCGCTGGGGGACTGGAATCATTCCGGGGTGCAGCCGCAGTCTGTCACGGCGACATGGAAGGCCCTGACCAACCCCAAGCGCGCTGGCATTGTGGCGGTGCTGGCCGGGCTGGAGCTGCATCCTCATGAGTATCGGCATCTGCTGCTGGGCGCCGACCACGACCTGGGCCCGCGCGCGCTGCTGGAAAAAAACCAGCACACGTGGCGGAACTACTTCGGTGTGGCTGGCGGTGAAGCCGGCCCTGCGGAGGGGGGCTGGGCGGGGCTGCAACGCATCGTTCCCGCCATGCTGCGCAGCAAAGGCCTTGCCGAATTGTTGTCGCCGGACAGTTTCGGTGGACGGCCCGGTGCGGCGGCGGGGGGGGTGCTGGTGGACAGGGCCGGGACTAACGAGCAGCTCGGGGAGGCGCTGCAGTGGAGTGCCGGATTGCGCTTCCAATTGTCGATGCACCACGGCGATGGCGCTACCAGCATGGTCGATACTCCGAAATTCCCTGCACTTCTGGCACGCGACGAGTCGATTATCACCATGGTGCGGCCCGACGATGACTCACTTTATAAAATGCTCCGGCAGAGACCGGAATTTCTGGATGCGTTGACCGCGCACGGCAATCTTTTGATTCGGGTGATAGGAAAACATCCGGGCCTGCGCGACATTATCCATCAGCAAAACGACAACGATCCCGTGGAGGTGATTGGTCGGTTCGGCGAGCTCGTCGCTCATTTCGAGGGTCTTGAGTTGTTGGCTAAGAGGCCGAATCTGCGGTTGCGGGCTAATCACTGGCGCCGGCTGTTGGGTGCGCCGGAGTTTTTCGATTATCTCGGTCGTGACCGGGTTTTCGCCGCGGTGCTGGATGCTCATCCAGGGTTGTTGGTCCAGCTCGCGAGTCGTCCGCTACCAAAGCCGGGCTCTTGGGATTCCACCTTTGGTGTTGTGCCCATGGAGGCGGGGCTTGATCTCGACCAGATACCCAAGGCGGTGATCAAGGACCACTGGAAACACCTGCGCGACGTCGTTATTCCCACGTTGGGGGAGCCGGTCTTGCTCGACGACGGTGTCGAGGTGGGGCCGGGGGAGGCCGTGCTGGTGGATTACTTGCAGGCTTCTGATGATAAACGCGCCGGTGAGATCCTCGACGGCATCGCGACCCAGCAGGTGGCGGACGAGCGTCGGGCCGCTGTGGGGCACATACGGGCAACCATTTCCCAGAACAAGGCTATCGCCGGCCTGATACGCGATAAACCAGGGCTGGCGCGGGCGGTGCTGAAAACACCCGATCTGATCGACTTTCTCACCCACAGCACTGAACTTCTAGACCTGCTCAAAGGGCCCGATGCTGGTGTTGTCCTCCAAACCATGAACGACTCGCCTGAGTTGTTTGCCACACTCCAAAACCACGCGCCGCTCTACCGCACCTATGTGACCGACTCCGATCAGCGATACGGTCTCGCTGAGAGATCTCGAGCTCAGAAGACGGTTGTCAACCCCGATTTCTGCTTGGTGGAGTCGGGACCGCGCCAGGTGATTGGACGGCTTTTCGCCCACAGCGACACGTACCGTTTCGTCCAACAGAGTCGGGCATGGACTCGTGCGTTGATTCGTGATGGTGTGCCGGCGGTGGAGGCGTTGCTGCCTGCCAAAATCGGTGTGTCCGGGGTGGATGCGGGGTTGGGTTCGCGTGGCCTGGCGGCCCGCTTGTCTGGCCGTGACGAAGTGGTATCGGCGGCGGTGGCCAGCAGTTTGGCGTCGATCAAGTTCTTCGCCCAACCTGTTCTCAACAAGACGGATCCGGTCGATGTTGTGGCGGGGGTGCCTGGTTTGGCGGCGGTGTTGGCTGAACGTGGCTTCGAGTTGGCGCCGTTGCAGTATGAGGCTGTGTTGGCTGCGGTGGAGCGCCATCCTATGCAGGTCGACAACATTTTTGTGTCGCTGGACATGGTGAAGTTGGTGGCCGCGCAGCCCGCTGTGGTGGCCGCGATGGAGCGGGTCGGTGGGCTGGGGTCCCTGTTGGCCGATAATGCGGCGGTTCGGGGGTGGGTGCGTATGCACCCGCAGGTGCTTGAGGCGGTTGCTCGCGGGGGTCAGGAGTTGGTGAGCGCGTTGGGGGCCCAGCCGGCGTTGGTGTCGTTTCTGGCCGCCGATAGTGGGCAGCGGGTGCAGACGATGTCGCAGCACCGGTTTTTGGTGTCGGCGATCCGGGCCAACCGGGCGATCATGTCGGTGCTGACCAGTCGCCGTTCTACCGAGGACGCGGCGAATTTGTGGGCGGTGCTGGCCGGCCATGAGGCGTTGACGACATCGGTGAGGCCTGAGCAGTTAAGAGCACTGGCGGCGCGCCCTGCTTTGGTGCGGTGGTTGTCGGGCCACCGCGTCGAGCTATCTGGTGCGCTGTGGCGTGAGGTGTTGAGCAATGCCCGTCTGTTGCGGTGGTTGGATTCCCGGCGGCAAGGGGCGCAGCTGTTGTTCTTCGATCCCGCGATCCGCGACATGTATAGCGGTGATCCAGATTTGTTTACCGACGCGCTGAGCCGGATACCGTTGGGCGGCTCGGGCGTTGACCACGCCGCGGTTGTTACCGCATTAGAGGCCCAACGCAACGCCCGAGCCGCGGTGTCTACGCCGGCCCGTCCGGCGCGCGGGAGCGCCGCTAAAGGTTCGCAGGCCGCTGGTGAACCCGACAAGCCACACGCGCGCCACCGCGCCCAGCCCGCAGAACCCGACAAGCCACACGCGCGCCACCGCGCCCAGCCAGCGGAGTCGGTGGTGTCTGCGGCTGATAGGTGGTGGGTGACGCAGGCGGGGAGTTCTGAGGAGTTGCGGGAATTGTTGGCGACTCGTGATCGGCTTTCGGTGGTGCGCGCGTTGAGCGAGGAGCCGCATTTGTTGGCGTTGTTTGGCGCTCGCCCCGACATCGTGGCGCAGCTGATCGAAGACCCGGAGCGGATCGACGATTACCGGTTTGGCGTCCATGTCACCAGTGATGCTGAGCTGGCCGACTTCGAGCGGGCGTTCGGCGGCTATGTGTTGCGCCACGACTTGGTGCTCGATGAGCAAGCGCTGAGCGCGGTGCGCGGTCAAGCCCGCATTTCGTGGTCACAGGTGCGCGCGCGACACTACGCCGCGCACGCCGAGCGTGAGCAGCAACGCCACGCCAGACTCGCGGGGCTTAAGGATATTGATCCCCAGACCTGGCAGATGAGTGGGCGCATCCTTTACGGCAACGGGCTGGGCCCAGACGATTTCCCCGCCGGTCGTATGACGGTGCTTCGTACCTTGGCCAGCAATGCCGGCGAGGGTGGCAGAGAGCAGCGTGTTGCCCTGCATGCTGCGCTGCACGCGCATCTGGACGGCGGTGATCAGGGAGTGACGTTCACCTATCTGCTCAATGCGGACGCTCAGGTGGACATCTTTGTCTACGCGGTCAGCTCCGGCCGCAGTGGCAACAAATACCGGTGGGGGGGTGGGGCGTTTCAGGACGGACCGCTACCCATCGGCTGGGTGGAGCACGATGCGGCGTTCCAGCAATCCCACGAGCGGTTGGCCGCCCGTGAACAGATCCCCGCCCCGGCTGGTGGTGCACCAATCTCGGTCACCGCCCAGTTAGACCAACCCCGCGACCCGTTGGGACCGCTGCGCCAGGCGGTCTTGGACTATTACGAGCAGCGGCACAAGACCGACACAACCGCTACGGCCCGATCAGCACCGGCGGGCCGCGCTGGGCAGCACACCAAAAACAAGCCCGTCTCCGGCTCGCCCCCCCACCAGCGACAAGCACTGGACCAGGCGGCATCCAAACTGCACGACCTCGGGCTGGGCGCACTGATCACTCCCACCGATCCCGGTGCGTCGGCGGCATCTTTCACGCGCACTGCGTTGCATGGGTTGCCGGGCGGGGGTGTGGTCGTCGACGGTGATGCCGACGAGCGGGTTGGGGTTGGGTCGGTGGGGGTGGAGCACTTCGTGGGTGCGGGGGTGGTGGTGGGTCGGGTGCGTGCGGGGGAACCGCTGCCGCAGCCGCCGGGCCACCGGCCGCCGGTTACCAAGATTCCGTTGTCTGATACCAGCATTGAGCAGATCGAAGGCTGGATCGGTGATGTCAACAACGATGGTGATCCTGCGGTCAAGCCCGCGGGTGCGCGGTTGCTTAATTGTGGGCCGGCGACGTTGGTGGTCTTTGACCGGTTATCAGGAGTCGAGGGGCCTGCGCGTGCGCATCCGGGCCGGTTGGGTGCTGGTGCTATCGATGTGGCTACTGAGTTGCCGTTGGTTCCCAACACCGCGGTGGGTATTGCGCAGTCTTTGATCAGTCGGGGGCGGGGCGCGCATACCGTTGTCGCGGTGCGGTTTGTCGATGGCACGACGCATTCCTTTAACGCCTACTACGACGGCGATAAGGTTTATGCCGTTGACGGGCAGCACGGCACGGTCACCGCGTGGCCTCAACTGGGCGGGGGCACCGATACCAACCCGGTGCAGGCCTGGTTTATGGGTACACCACTACATGGTGACCCCGGTCAACTTTCCCAGTCTCACTACAGCATCCACGCGGGTCGCCAACCCGAATCGACCCAGACCGGCGGTCCGGGTCCGACACGACACGGGCCTGGCTCCGGGGAACCGGGCCCTGCGGGCTTAGGTGAGTCTAGGGGGCGCGCGGGCGGTGAGGATGATGATGGGTCCCACTCGCGTGGTGGTGCGGGGTCGAGTGCGGGTGGCGCAGATGGGCGGGGTGGGGTCGAAGACCGAGGCGGCGACGGGGTCGCGGTTGCTGGGCTGGCGGGTGGGTCTGGCGGGCAAGACGTGGGCGGGCAGGGGGGTGCTGGGTTTGATGCGGTCAATGCTGGGCGTGCAGCACAGGTTGTCGAGGCTGTGGTCAGCCGTCTTGACAGCGCGGGGACGCCGCGTTCTCCAGAGCAGGTGAGGGAGCACTTGGTGGTCCACGGTCACCCGTATGTGCGGATGCGGGCTGGGTCTGAACGCGGGGCTGTGCCGGATGTCGATGAGTGGGAGCGCTTATTGGCCACGTTGGACTCCGAACAGGAGCTAGATGGGCGTGCACAGCAGTTGTGGACAGAGCTGCAAACAGCTCCTCACCCGCGAGTCCCTGCGGAACTAGTCGAGCGGTTTCGCGTGCACGCGCCGGGGTTGGAGTCGGCCGGGGCGGGGCACAGTGGGTCCAACGGGGTCAGCGACGACCCATTCGACGCCGGGCCGCGCTCAGGTCAGTTTGATCGTGGTGAATCCAGCGCCCTGGGCGGGTCCGACCAGGGCGGTATCCCACCGATTAGCGACGGTGATGACTTCGGGCTGGTCGAATCGAGGGGGGCGCCGGCGGTTGGGGTAGAGAGCGCATCGCGGGCGGTCGTTCGGCGGCAGGCCTATGAGCAGGTGTCGCCACAGTTGTCGGGTTTCGTACACCGTGTGCAGTGGGCCGATGAGGAGTTAGGCGTTACGGACATTCTCTTCAGGCATTTGACGGCGTTCCCGCGCACCGCTGACGGTGAGTTGTCCGAGGCGGCTTTAACGGACTACCAACAGAACGGTGGCAAACAGTTCGAAGAGGCGTGGCGCGATTTGCTCGATAAGGCCGGGATTCGGCTTGAGGGGATCGGGGCCGCTGAATTCGCCGAATTCATTGCCCACGACCCGTATTACCGTCAGAGGTGGCCTGAGCTGGAGACTTTTCTGACAGAGCTGCGCGGCGGTTTGACGGTCACGGACGGTGGCCAGGGCCGTGAGGAATTCACCGTGCAGGACCTCGCTACGGTGTATCACCAGAACGTCGAAGTGAGAGTTGCCGGCGCCTCTGGTGATCCGCTGATCGGCGCGCGGGTAGACCTGGTCAAAAGGGGTTTGTCCGCGCTGGTCGATACCGGGCACACACTGCCGCGGCGCCTGGATGTGTATCTGCCCCCTTACCAGTGCATTCTGGATATCACGGCGAACAGAAACCGCGACGGGCACCTCACGGGTCTAAACATCGACCCACACCCCGCCGGTCTTATAGGCGTTGATGTGCACGCTATGTTTGGTCAGCCGAATGCGCTGATGCTGAACCCCAGTGTGCTCAAGTCCCTGTCTGTTGCTGACTTCAGTCCCGACCCGCCCTATGCGTGCTTGATACATGATCCGGCGCTGGGCGGCATCTTGCACGAGCTGGTGCACTGGCTGCACTATCAGCACAACCCCAGGACCTACGCAGAGCTGGAATCGACCACCCTGGAACCTGATGATCGGACAACCATTCACGACAAGGTCAGCCGGTATGCAGCCCAAAACCCCTATGAGTTTGTTGCCGAATATCATCTCGGGGTGTTGCTGGGCCACAACCTCCGTCACAACCTCAGCGCTGAGCAGATCGCCCGCCTCGAAAAGCTCTACCACGTGTTCGGCGGCCCGGCAGAGCTGCAGTCGATACGCCCCCTGGCACCACCGCCGCTGACCGAAGGAGACGTGGCCGAGCTTGGCTCTCTCGTTAACCGGGTGCGCAGCCAACGGGGGCTGCCCACCGTTGGTGCTGAGCAGGTCCGCGCAGCGGAGTCACGGTTGCCGATCTTCGAACGGTGGACCACGCTGTCGGTACGGGCGCAGCTTGTCGCCGATGAACTGCAACGATGCGGCCGGTTTGGGGTGGGCTTCGAGGAGGGTTCGAAGACCCTGGCTGACGAAGAAGACCAAAAGGTCGCCTATATCGCCTCCTATATTGTCGAACAGGCGATTCGCCGGCGCGAGCACGCCGCAGCATCCGGCCCGGTCGTTGTGCGCATCGAGGGCGGCGGAAATAGTTGGCGGCGGGCCGTGGAGGTGGGCCGACAACGCGCCCACACCGTGCGCGACTCAGTCCTCGCCGAGGTCGAGCGCCTGATGAAACAACGACGGGCGCCGCTGGACTCGGTGAGGTTCGACCACCCCACCACTCGCGGGCGCCGCCTGCCCATCAACATCGACCTGTCCGTCCAGCTGGCCCGCCGTGTCGTGGTCGTGTGGGTCGACCAGGCGCCCACCAGCGCCGCCGCAGCCACTCACCCCCACCCGGCCCCAGGACGAGCCGATACACCCGCCGTGCGCATCACGGGTATGGCGCTGGCGACGACAGCAACGGTTGGCGGGGTTGTGCCTGAGGCTTCGCGGTGGCGCCAGGGGGCAACATCAGATCTGCGACCCAGACCGGATGTGGGCGGGGGTCAGGAATCGGTGGTGTGGCCCTGGGATCCGTTGTTGGGCGGACCCGATTCCCACATGGACGCGGGCCGCGGTGACACCACCGTGTCGCAGTTAGGAAAGTTCAAGCTACACCAACAGCCCAATCCGCTGGTAGGTTTGCCGGTGACGCGCAGTGGTAAGGAGTCCGAGTCGCAATCACCGTCGGCGACCCACGGCCAACCCGCAGGCACGCAAGAAGCACCGACGCCACCGCAAACCTGGCAGGAGTTCGAGGCTGCTGACTTGGGCCGAGCCCAGCACATCCTGGTTCAGTCAGTCGATACGTTGACGCAAAACGACGTCGTCGCCGATGCCGAAGAAGCCGCGGCCAAGGTCCGAGCCGCCTTTTCAGAACTGACGCCGACATTGCGCGCTGCTGGCAATCAGCGCCTGGGGTTTTCTCTAATCAGGCACGTCCAGAACACGACAACAAGGCCAGCCGCCACGTATTTATCTAACGATCCCTCTAGCTCGATCAGAGCAGAACAAACTATCCAGCCGCCGGCCGCTGCTATGACAGGTTCGGCGGAGGCATCTCGCCTCAACGCGGCGGACCCGGCGTTGGTGGCGGCCCGGCGTGAGCTGGGCGATCGCGATCCCCGACTCGCCGACGACCTCACCGGCGGTAGCCGACCCGCCGAGCACCGCGACATCAACACCTTCTCGGGTTCTGGTGGGTCACGCGGGGCGGCCGGGCCATCGCGGGTGGGCGGTTCTGGGCGCCAGGAGCAATCGGCGTCCAGCACCCGTTTCAGTGGGAGCCAACGCCGTGCGCTGACACCGGGCTTGGATGATCGCCGTCCGGGTGCCTCTCCTAGCTCCGAATCGGAAGTGTCACTGTCCGGGCTGAGCAGTCGCGGCGCCGCCACAGTGCCGTCGCCGACAGTCCAGGTGCCCGCGACCCAGCAGTCGAAGGTCGACGCACCGACCAAGAGCGCGGCCAACCTGAACTTGGAGTCGCCCGCCGGCATGGATTTGCTCGATGACCACGCTTTGGTGTGGGTGAACGGGGCGCTGCAGAAGGATTTCAAAAATCCCCCCGCCGAGCTCGACGAGGTGCGCGAAGCCTACGACGGCGCGACGGCGACTCGTCGAGCGCCGATCGATCGCGCGAAGAACGTCATGGACCTTGCGCGGAAACTCGCGAGCCTGGTCGACGGCAAACGCCGTGCGGACCTTGACGGTGTGAGTGAAGGAGCGGTCACCAGCGTCGGCGGCCGTGTGGGTGTGTCCGGTCCTGCTCGGGATCAGGCAGCGTGGGAACTGGCAGCAGCCGCACGAATCGTCAGCCGCGATCACCAGGTCCCGGTCCGGCTGACCGCCCAGGACGGGGAGCAGCGCTCTGACGACATCTTCGACCTGATCGTGCGCCTAGTCGCCGAGACGTACTTCAACGATGGTGAGGAGGCCGCGGAGCAACTGTCGCACGCCCTTGCCCGCGAATTCGGCACCGCCAAAACCGATTACGCCGGCACAGGCGGCATGAAAAGTATCACGAAACTTGCCCAGAAACAGGACGGGCAGGGCGGGGTTTCGGGGAAGCGCAGAAGAGTCGAAGAGGGTTCCTCACCCGGTGATTCGAGAAGTTACCGGCCGCCGCGAGGGGCAGGAAAGCTGTGGTCGGCCTCCACCGCAGGTGCGGAAAGATATGAGGCTCGAATATTGTCCCGCCAGTTAAAAGACGCTCTCAGGGATCTGGGCGGAAGAGCAGGAAAGGGGGGTTATTCGCCGCAGCAACGGCAGGCGATTACTCGCTCCGCGCAACACTTTTTGAACTCAGGCGACGCCGGGCCGATGGGGGACCAGCTTCCTGGCTATGCCGGACTGGCTAACGAGTGGAGCAAAAATTTGGAAGATCAGTACTCTCGGGAAGCTTTGCACAAAGTCGCGGCGAAATTTGGCGGACTTCCTCCCGCGCGGACGGAAAGCGCTCAGCGGGATCGGGCTCGCGATCTGGCGTTGCTCGCCAACGCGTTCAGCAAACTGGATCTCGACGAGTACCCGGATGCGCGGCGCGCGCTGGGGCAGATTGCCGCCCACGTGGCCGATGCCCCCGACCTGAGAATCTACCTACCGCGACATTTGGCGAATCTGGCTAACGGGTTGAGCAAGCTGAACATCGACCAGAGCCGGGATGGGCGGCGCGGGTTGGAGACGATTGCCGCCCACATAGCCGGTGCCGACCTGGCAGGCTACCTACCGCAAGAGTTGGCGAATCTGGCTAACGGGTTCAGCAAGCTGAACATCGGCGCCAGTCCGGTCGGGGTTAGCGGGTTGGAGGCGATCGCCGCCCGGGTGGCCGGTGCTGACCTGGAAGGCTACCTACCGCAAGGATTGGCGAATCTGGCTAACGGGTTCAGCAAGCTGAACATCGGCGCCAGTCCGGTCGGGGTTAGCGGGTTGGAGACGATCGCCGCCCACGTAGCCGATGCCCCCGACCTGAGAGACTACCTACCGCAACATTTGGCGAATCTCGCCAACGGGTTCAGCAAGCTGAACATCGGCGCCAGTCCGGTCGGGGTTAGCGGGTTGGAGACGATCGCCGTCCACGTAGCCGATGCCCCCGACCTGGCAGGCTACCTACCGCAACAGTTGGCGAATGTGGCCAACGGGTTCAGCAAACTGGATCTAGACGAGAGCCGGGATGGGCGGCGGGGGTTGGAGGCGATCGCCGCCCACATAGCCGGTGCCGACCTGGCAGGCTACCTACCGCAACATTTGGCGAATCTGGCTAACGGGTTGAGCAAGCTGAACATCGGCGCCAGTCCGGTCGGGGTTAGCGGGTTGGAGGCGATTGCCGCCCGGGTGGCCGGTGCCGACCTGGCAGGCTACCTACCGCAAGAGTTGGCGAATCTGGCTAACGGGTTGAGCAAGCTGAACATCGGCGAGAGCGCGGATGGGCGGCGCGGGTTGGAGACGATCGCCGCCCGGGTGGCCACTGCTGACCTGGCAGACTACCTACCGCAACATTTGGCGATTGTGGCTAACGGGTTGAGCAAGCTGAACATCGGCGAGAGTCCGGTCGGGGTTAGCGGGTTGGAGGCGATTGCCGCCCACGTGGCCGATGCCCCCGACCTGGCAGGCTACCTACCGCAAGAGTTGGCGAATGTGGCTAACGGGTTGAGCAAGCTGAACATCGGCGCCAGTCCGGTCGGGGTTAGCGGGTTGGAGGCGATTGCCGCCCACGTGGCCGATGCCCCCGACCTGAGAGACTACCTACCGCAAGAGTTGGCGATTGTGGCTAACGGGTTGAGCAAGCTGAACATCGGCGAGAGTCCGGTCGGGGTTAGCGGGTTGGAGGCGATTGCCGCCCACGTGGCCGGTGCTGACCTGGCAGGCTACCTACCGCAAGAGTTGGCGAATGTGGCCAACGGGTTGAGCAAGCTGAACATCGGCGCCAGTCCGGTCGGGGTTAGCGCGCTGGAGGCGATCGCCGCCCACATAGCCGGTGCTGACCTGGCAGGCTACCTACCGCAACATTTGGCGAATCTCGCTAACGGGTTCAGCAAGCTGAACATCGGCGCCAGTCCGGTCGGGGTTAGCGCGCTGGAGACGATTGCCGCCCGGGTGGCCGGTGCTGACCTGGCAGGCTACCTACCGCAACAGTTGGCGAATCTGGCTAACGGGTTGAGCAAGCTGAACATCGGCGAGAGCCGGGATGGGCGGCGCGGGTTGGAGACGATCGCCAGCAAGGTGGGGTGGGGGGTGCATTGGTTTGGGGCTTTTGATGTTGGCGAGCTGGGCCAGCTGGCCAACGCGCTGTCGCGGGGGTGGATGGCGGTGGAGGGGGATGTGCAGGCCCAAGCCCTGTTTGCTGGGCGGCTGCACCGGTTGGCTGATCATTGGGGAGAGGATCCCGGTCGGCTGCAGCAGGCCGCGGTGTTGGATATCGCCATTTTATTCAAGGCCCTGGTCAAAGTGCGTCTCTACGATGATCTCCGGGTACTGGGCGGGCCTGGGGTGGATCGGCTGGCACAGTTGCGCGGAAACGATGACCTCGCCGGGGTGAATCTGGAGACGTTGGGCAACCTCAGTGTGGCGTTGTTGCCGTTGGTACGCAGCTTGCTGTTGCGTCGACATCGGGCACAGACGCTGGAGTTTCTGGTCAAGCTGCAACCGGTGATCGCGCAGAAGATGGACTTGTATCGTGGGCAGGTCCCGGCCTCGCCGGGTCAGCAGTTCAGCACCCGCTGGCCGGCGTTGACGATGTTTCAGATTCTCAAGACCTATGATGTGGTCGCGACCATGGTGGCGCGGCGGACGCGCACCAGCACGGGTTTTGACGCGGGGCCGGACAACGACCTTAGAGCGTGGCTGGACGTGACGCTGTACACGCACCGCAAGCTGATCGAGGATGATTTATCGAGTCACAGCTGGAACCTGATTGCCCAGCTGGAAGCCGAAAACCCGCTCGATGCGCTGGATGGGTGGCTGCAGGCAGATCACCAGCACGCCGGGCAGAGCCAGCCGTTGGGGGTGCCCGCGTCGTTTGCTTTGGCCGAGGTATTCGAGCAGATGCGGCATGAGCCGGGCGCGCCCCCGGCCGACGCCGGCCGGATGAGGATGGCGCGAGTCGACCTGCGCGGCAAACCGATTCCGGCTACCCATCAGGACCTGGATGTGTCGCGGTATTCCATTTTGAGCCGCCTGACCGAAAGCAAGTTGGCGCCGGTGGGGGTGCAATTGCCGGGCAAGCTCAGCGCTTTCATGTTGGGGCGCATGCTTGAGGTGAATGGGGTTCCCCACCGGATGGACCTTTTCGGGGGCAGCGCGATGAAAACAGTGGGGGATACCCTTCAAGCGATCTTTGCCCGAGAGCCGGGCCAGAAGCGCGTCATCAATGAAGGGCGTTTGCTGGCGTTCCCGCTGGCAGACACCCGCCACGACAGTTCGTTCGCCGGGCTGATGGCTAAATTGCTGCCCAACCAGGAGAGTTACTACTATTTTCAGCGCATGATGATCGCTTCGCCGCCGGGCATCGCCGGACTGGAGCCCCGCGATTATGTGCTGGAAGGCTCGTTTCCGATCGCGATTCTGCCCGACCGGCGCCCCGAGGAGTCCCACCCCTTTGCGCTGCGGGACGGCATCGCGCTGCGCCCGCACGATGGGACCGGGTTCATCAAGGAATCGGTAGCCCACACGATGGGGCTGTTCGGCAAAACCCCAGGGAAGTTACCGATCTTTGCGGAGCGGCCGGCCAAACTGCCCGCTCAGGCGCTGCAGTATTACCCGCGCTCGGGTGAGGTTGTGGCCGAAGCCGTGGAAAAGCTGCGGCCCACCATCGCGGCGGGCAAGACTTCGCTGCAGGGAGAGGAGTTGTTCCGCACGGTGACCGCCGGCAATATCGAAGGGGCCTATGCGGTGGCCGTCCCCTCATCGGACGCCAAGCTGCACCTGCCCGCACAAAAGACCCCGGACAGGGGGGCAGACGCTGCCGGGGTTCTGCTCGGGCGAGCTCCCTATGACAAGCCCAATCTGCGGCCGATTGAACCCAGCCGGGTGGGTGAGCCAGAGGATGCTACGGCCAAGTTCCTGACCGAAAGTACCGCGATTCAATACAGCTTTGTCGGCGCTGAGTCGGCCGCCGCCGGGCAGACCTCCGAGGCGCCGCTGTTTTTCGCCAAGGGCCTTCTCGTGGTGGTACCCGATGCGAAATGGCCGCCCGATTACGCCGATCGCAGCGTGGTGTTCTCGGCAGAAGATATTAAAACCCATTCCGACTGGGTCACGAAAAAGGACCGGCACACCCGCGATACCCGGCTGGTCGCGACCGGCATTCTGCAGGCCACTGAGGTGTTCGGCCCGGGATCGTTGGCCGCGGTTCCTGTCGACGAACACAACAAGCTCGATGGCGATTTCGACGGCGACGCCGTGATTGTCCTGGCCAACCGGCCCGCACTGTTTGACCACGTGCAAAAATTTGAGCAGGAATACAAGCCGCTTGTCCTCAAGCCACCCAAATCCCATACCCCCGCGATCAATCCCCACAGCGGCCGTTATGAGTTCGGACGCGGCCGCCAAATTCTGTCCATCAAGCTGGGCATTTTACAGAGTTACAGCGGCCTGCAGCAAACCTATCTCGCGCAATCTTCGGAGACCCGTCGCTGGATTGCCGAACGGGCCGTGTTTGGCACCTATGAGGGTCTAGACGCCACCGTCAAAAAACAGCTTCGCCAAGCGCTGGAACAAGAAGGAACGATCACGTCCTGGGAATCTCTGATGAGCGCTCTGGACGAGGAATTCAATCGCACCCAAAATCTGCACACCAAGAAGATGATCGCGATGCTGCGGGATCAGCTGCGGGCATGGCGCGCAGACCCGGCGCCCACTCCGCACGATACTGCCGGTGGCTTCCCGCCACCGTTTCCTGCCCCGGCCCTGTTGGCTCGCAAACTCGCGACTGTGGAAGAGGCAGCGCAGCAAGCCAACACAGCACCGGTGCGGCAACAGATCGAGGACGACGGCTTATTAGAACTGTTCCCCAAACTTGAGGAGGTGAACCAGGCGCGCACCACGGCCGAGCGCATCGAGGCGATCCTCAATGGCTTTCCCAGCCGGATGGACATCGACCCCAACGGCTATAACCCCCAAGACCTGACACAAAGCCTGCAGAACTTTTTGAGCCTGGGCATCAAAGCCGGCACCGACGCCTATAAATCCGATACCGGCACTTATGCCTTCAAACGCAAAGCCGACCGGCTGAGTTCCCTGTTCGCTTCTGCACCCGACCTGCACCGCGTTCCCTACGCCAAAGCCGCGGCCCGCAGTCTGCACGCCGGAAAATTCAACCCGGACACCGAGCGCCAGATA
The DNA here is from genome assembly GCA_963712615.1 of uncultured Actinomycetota bacterium. Lineage (GTDB taxonomy): Bacteria > Actinomycetota > Actinomycetes > Mycobacteriales > Mycobacteriaceae > Mycobacterium. The sequence continues at coordinate 2,229,468 of CAVQIO010000002.1, read as the reverse complement.
CTGAAAAACAATCCCACCCTGGCCGCCGGCCTCATGGAAGCCGCACTCGACCTGGCCGAGGAGCACCATCTCCTGGCCAAGTCAACCTCGCCGGACAACCAACCCGACCTCGCCTTAGAGCGCCATGCAGACGCCAACGCTAGGGCGCAAGCATTGCACACCCAAGCCCGCGAAAACGAGCCCAACATCACTCCTTTCGTGCAATCCGTCGCCCAGCAACAACACACCCAACTTTTTGACGAGAACAAACAACTGCGCAGCATCACGTCGATGCGCGATGAATTGGCCGCGCCAAACACAAAGCCCGGCAAAACCCCAGAAAAACAGGTGCACAATGCACTGCGCTACGTCATGGTCTTCCCCGAGGAAACCTTCACTGAAAACAGCCGACAAGCTCTGGGAAAGTTGCAGCGCTTCTTCATCAAAATGCGCGTCAAAAACTATTTCCTAGATAAACAACCCACCTTCCGCGGCGTGAGCGCCGTGCTGGCCACCGAGGAGGGATTCACTTTCGCTGTCCAGTTCCATACCCCGGCCAGCTATCAAGCCAAAAACGATAACCATGACACCCACAAGAACATCCAGCAAGAGGTGCGACAAACACACCCCGATCTCACACGATTGCAGGACTACCGCGGCCACCTGCAGAAACAATACGCACAAGACAAAGTCCCCCTGCCCGAACACATCAAGCTCATCCACGATTTCGCCCCTCTACACGGGCTGGACGTCCACCGTGGCGGAATGCACGGTCGCGGTGACGGTACGATTGGCCCCGCGCCATCGGGATCAGGTGAGCGTCCTAACAAGTCCGACGCCGGCGCCAGCGCGCAGAAGTCAACACGCCCCCAACCGCTGCGGAATGTGCTGCCTGCGTTGCCCCACGAGGGAAAGTCCGCCCCAGCCCAACCACACGCTACCGACGCGAGGGCCCCGAGCGCGGGCCTGGCCGACGTCGCGGATCGGAATCCGCCCCACCCCGCGGTGGCGCGAGTACATGACCGGTTACCGGGGGATGTCGATCTTGATCACCAGTACGGGCCTTTGGTTGGGCCGTCGTGGATCAAGCCCGAAGAAAAGGACGAGAAAAAAGAAATGCGGATCAATCCGGTGTGGTATCGGCTATCGGATATGCCGCCCGAAGTGATGTCGTTGCATACCGACGCCAAGTGGCACTACACCGTGGACGCTGACGGGCATATCCGCATCGGAAGTGCAGAACTGGGCACGATGCTGTCCACCGAGGAACTCACCCAACAGTACGGCTACCACCACAGAGGACAACAACCTACCGCCGAACAGCTTGAAGAGTTCCGGCAAGGGCTCAATGGCCTGGGTCACCCCACAATTGCTGTGGAGTTCGGCGCTCACGGCCAGATCGCGAACGGCAATCGCCAACCCCGAGCAAGGATCAGTGGCGAAATCATCTGGAACCACGCGACCAAGACCTGGGAAATCAACTACAACTCGGGTCGCTACATGCGCGGGAAACGCACCTGGTCAATGACTCGCAAACCGACGCCAACCGACGAACAAATCCGCCGCTGGCTCGACAATGTCGCTGCCCGACTCACAACCCACCTAGGTACACAGGTGACAACCGCCGCCAAACGGCGGTAAAACCGGGACTGTGGATTTAACGGTGTTTCCGGCCTGACACGCTAGGGGTTGACCCCTGATGGTGGGCGTCTGAGCAGTCCGCTGAGCAGCAGGCGGCGGTCGAGCTGCCCTCTTTGTCAGGCTGGGGTGAGACACTCGGGCTTCCCCGAGTTCACTTTCTTTGAGGGCATGACTGGAGTGACCCCGAACCATGAACAGCCTGAACTCGGCAGCAGACGGCGGGCCGGTTGATCCGGCGCCGAAGCCGATCAGACTAACCTTCACCGCCCGAGTTGGGTCATTTCCCTTAGTGCCTCGAGCTTTAGGCTTCCAGTGCATCCAGAATGGTCTTGACCTCGGTGTTTATGGCCGGCGGGAAGGTGGCGATGATGTCGTTGAGGTCGATGGTGGCCGAACGTAGTGGTTTGAGGGTGCGCAGGAACCGCCGCAGGGACAGACCGGTTCGGCTCTGGACTTCGCGGCTGACGGCCAGGGCGGTGAACACGATGGTCAGGTGGGCTTCGATGGCGTCGCGGGTGCGCGCGAACATGGGCCTGGCGGCGAGGTCGGATTTGGACATCCGGAAGGACGCCTCGACCTGCCAGAGGTCGTGGTAGCTGGCGATGATTTCGGTCGCGGGCATGAGTGTGGCGTCGATGTTGGTGACGTAGCCCTTGAGCCCGACCAGGCGGCGGGCCCGCTGCAACGATGCCTCGTCGAGTTCTCGGGCGCCGTCGCGGACTGTCACGAATCGTGGTGTGCGGGCGGTCTTGTCCCCGGCGACGACCGGGCGGGCCTTGTTCTCCTGCAGGTTCAATGTCTTGGTGTCGCGCACCGTGCGTTTGGTCGAGTACGCCCACACCGCCCGCCACGACTTGGTATGGGTTGTTCGATCCCAGACGGGTTCGGCTCTGAGTTTCGGATCGCTGCTCTTGGCGGCGGTGCCGCGTTGATCGCGTGGGTGATGGTGTCGATGATCTGACCGTCGGTGAAAAGCTCACCGTGCCAATGGAAATGGGACGCCAGATCGTTGGGTGAGATATTGTCAAGACCTGTGGATGAGGTTGTTTCAGGCGACCTCCGTTTCGGTTGATTCGCTGGTTTCGGCGGGTGTGATATCGACGGGGCGTTCGAGCAGTTTGCCTTTGTGGAACACCGCGCCGGCACGGACCAGGGCGACCAAGTGCGGGGCGTTGACGGCCCGCCACCGGGCCTGCGCGGCGTCGATCAGCTTGTAGGCCATCGCAATTCCCGCGGCGCGGGAGCCGGGCCCCTTGGTGACCTTGGTTCGCAACCGCACGGTCGCAAAGGTCGACTCGATGGGGTTGGTGGTGCGCAGGTGGATCCAGTGCTCGGCCGGGTACTTGTAGAACTCCAGCAGCACGTCGGCGTCGTCGACGATCTTGGCGACCGCCTTGGGATACTTGGCACCGTAATCGACCTCGAAGGCCTTGATCGCGATCTGCGCCTTGTCGATGTCCTCGGCGTTGTAGATCTCCTTGATCGCCGCCAACGCAGCTGGGTGCGCTGACTTCGGCAGTGCAGCAAGCACATTGGACTGCTTGTGAAACCAACACCGCTGCTCACGCGTGTTCGGGAAGACCTCGCGGACCGCCTTCCAGAACCCCAACGCACCGTCACCGACAGCCAGCACCGGGGCTGCCATCCCGCGCCGGCGGCAGCTCCGTAGCAGATCGGCCCACGATTCGGTCGATTCCCGGTAGCCGTCGGCCAAGGCGACGAGCTCCTTGCAACCATCGGCGCGCACCCCGATCGTCACCAACAAACAGAGCTTCTCCTGCTCGAGACGGACCTTGAGGTGAATGCCGTCGACCCACAGGTAGACGTAGTCCGTGTCCGAGAGGTCACGGACTTGGAAGGCCTTGGCTTCGTCTTGCCACTGGCTGGTGAGCCGGGTGATCGTCGTGGCCGAGAGACCCGCACCCGAGCCCAGGAACTGCTCCAACGCCGGACCGAAGTCACTCGTCGACAGGCCATGCAGATACAGCAGCGGCAGAACCTCGCTCATCTGCGGTGACTTGCGCGCCCACGCTGGCAGGATCGCGGAGGAAAACCTTTGCCGGCTCTTCATGATCGGGGGTGTAGTCGGGGTCTGAATCCGCCGGTTTCCAGGAGGGATCTGGCGATGTAGTTGGTGAGGTTTCGAAAGCCCAGGGCGGAGCCGCGGAGGTGTTCGAGGCGTCCGTTGATCGCTTCGGTTGGGCCGTTGGAGGTGCCGGGGCGGTCGAAGTAGGCCAGGACGTCGGCGGCGCGTTTCTTCAGCGTCCGCCCGAGGGTGATCAGTTCCTGCAGCGGTTTGGGGATGCCGGCGCTGAGGGTGGTGATCAGGGCGGTCATCATCGTGGCGCCCTTGGCGCGGTCGGGTTGGCGGTAGGCGGCCACGGTGCGTTGATAGATCATCCAGGTGGCCTCGACCTCGACATGGGCATCGACGGCGAACAGGGCGGCAAGCCGGGCTTTCTGTTTGTCGGTGAGCAGGTCGGCACCGGTATGCAGGGTGCGCCGGGCACGGTAGAGCGGGTCGGTGCTGCGGCCGCGGTGCCCGCAGGTGGCCAGCTGCACGCGGCGTCGGCATTCGTCGAGGGCGTTGCCGGCCAGCCGGACCACGTGGAAGGGGTCCATCACCGTGGCGGCGTCGGGCAGTTCCTCGGTGGCCGCAGTCTTGAATCCGGAGAAACCGTCCATGGCAACGACTTCCACACCGTCACGCCAGTCTTTGGGCCGGTTGGCCAACCACTGTTGGAAGGCGTGTTTGGAACGTCCTTCGATCATGTCGAGCAACCGCGCCGGTCCGGACTTGTCGCGCACCGGGGTCAAGTCGATGATGACGGTGACGTATTTGTCGCCGCGGCGAGTGTGGCGCCAGACGTGTTCGTCCACGCCGATGACCGCCACGCCGTCGAATCGTGCCGGGTCGGCGATGAGCAGCCGCTTGCCTTCGGCGAGCACCGCATTGTTGGCGGTGTTCCACGACACTGCCAGTCCTTCGGCGACTCGGGCCACGCTCAGGTGTTGGCACACAATGGCTTCCAGCGCCCACTGCAGAGCGCGTCGCGAGAGCTTGGCTCGTGGTTCGGCGGCCTTGCTGGCGTCTTGACGCCACACATGAGAGCATCCTGCGCATCGGTAGCGGCGGATGGTGACCAGCAAGGTCGTGGGCCGCCACCCCAACGGCTCATGGGCCAACGTACGGGTCACGCTGTCGCGCGGAACGCCTTCTTCACCGCAGCGCCGGCACCATCGATCCTCCTCGGCGATCCGGCACGCCAGCACAGCACGATCAGCATCGAGGCGCTGACCGGTCACCTCCAGCCTGAGTTCATCAAGGCGGCAGAAAGTCGTCACGTCAGCGCAGGCAAAGCCCGCCCGACCGGTAGCGTCAGGCACGTCGAGGTCTTCCTGATGGACGGCGTAGGAACCTCCATCATCAGAAGACCTCGACCCCTACACCGGCACCGACGCGCCGACCACCCCTACACCCTCATCTGCGAAGAGCCCCTTAGCCGCTCTGCGGTATCGGCATCGACGCGCTTGTCGTTGACGCGCGGCGCGGTCACCGTGACCGCGCCCGACGCGGTCAACACCTCACGCTCCCGGTGGTAGCCGTTGCGGACCACCAGGCGCCGTCCGTTGTCGTCGACCTCTCCGGCATGGGCGTCGATGTAGGCGGCCACTTCGGCCTGCAACGCCGCCGCAAGCATCTGTCGGGCGCCGTCGCGGACGATCTCATCGAGCAACGACCGACCGACACCGTCGTTCTTCTCGTTGGAGCATTCCGCGTCGTGAACTACCGTGAGCATGGGCGTACCTTCCCAACCAGCGCGCCAACGCCGGTCTTGATCAGAGAACCTTGGACTTCAGATCATCCTCGGGAAGGTGCGCCCACTTTCACACCACCTCGCCAAGGCTCATCCACAGGTTCTGATCATTGCTCCAAAGTCGATTTCCCTGAGGACAATTCCATGCGTATCAGCCACGAGGCGATCTACCAGTCGCTTTACATCCAGGGACGTGGTGCGCTCAAGCGGGAACTGGTCTGGTGTCTGCGCACCGGACGTGCACTGCGAGCGCCGCGGGAACGATCACGGCGAAAGACCTGGGCCCATGTCACCTCTGAGACGCTGATCAGCCAGCGACCCGCCGAGGCCGAAGACCGCGCGGTTCCGGGCCATTGGGAGGGCGATCTCCTGATCGGTTTGGAGCGCTCGGCGATTGGCACACTGGTCGAACGAAAGACGCGCTTCGCGATGCTGATTCATCTTCCCCGCGAAGAGGGCTACCGGCACAAGGAAACCCTGAAGAACGGCCCGGCCCTGGCCGGCTACGGCGCGCTCACGATGAAAAACGCCCTCGCTCAAACCATGTCGACCCTGCCCGATCAACTCGCCCGGTCACTGACCTGGGACCGTGGCAAGGAAATGTCAGCGCACGCCCAGTTCAAGATTGAGACCGGCATCCCCGTCTTTTTCGCTGACCCTCAGTCTCCTTGGCAACGCGGCACGAATGAGAACACCAATCACCTGCTACACCAGTACTTTCCGAAAGGCACCGATCTCTCGCGGTGGTCGGCAGAGGAGATTGAAGCAGTCGCTCACGCACTGAATACCAGGCCCCGAAAGACACTCGGGTGGAAGACACCCGCCGAAGTATTCAACGAGCAACTACTCTCACTCCAACAAGCCGGTGTTGCATCCACCGGCTGAACCCGGTCAATACACGTCTGTGCGCTTCGGGGAAACCCTGGCCCTGTCCGGGCTCATGGCCTCAATCGGAACGGTTGGGGATGCCTTCGACAACGCTCTGGCGGAGACGACCATAGGGCTGTACAAGACCGAAGCCGTGCGGGCCGATTCACCGCTTCGGCGCGGCCCGATGAACCGGCTGACCGACGTGGAACTGCTGACCGCCCACTGGGTGCACTGGTACAACACCGACCGACTCATGCACCGCCTCGGCCGCATCCCACCCATCGAGTACGAGGCCATCTACTACGCTACGAGCACAGCCCAATCAGAGGCTGCACACCAATAACCGGTGTGCATCGAACCCGGGATGCTTCTATATCGTGTCAAGGGGTTATGGGCAGCGGATGTGCTGCAGCCAGGGTTCGGTAGAGCTGTCGAGTGATGTAGCGCTTGAGCGAACGCATGATCTCTTTGGTGGTTCGGCCTTCTGCGCGTCGTCGGGCAACATAGGCGCGGGTTGGGGCGTGGGTGCGCATCCGAACGATGACAACGGTGGTCAACGCGCGGTTGAGCCTGCGGTCTCCACCACGGTTGAGTCTGTGCCGCAGGGTTTTTCCTGACGATGCTGGTATCGGGCAGGTGCCGGCGAGGGCGGCGAAGGCTGCCTCGGACCGGACACGGCCTGGATGTGACCACGCTGTCAGGACGCACGCGGCCACGACCGAGCCCACGCCGGGCAGTTGGCACAGCTCCGGGGCGAGATCCTCGACGAGGGAATCGAGATTCTTGCGGTTGTCGACCAGTTCGCCGTCGAGGGCGGCGATGCGCTTGGCCAATCGGATCGCTTCCTGCCTGCAGGTGGCGACAACTGGATCTTCTTTGCGGTCACGCCAGGCTGCGATCGACTTGAATTGACTGTGTGGCAGCGCTTTACGAACATCAAGCCCGAGATCCACTGTCCGCAACAGTGCAGTGAGGGCGTTGATCGCTCGGGTGCGTTCGGCGACCATCTCCTCACGCGCGACCGTCAGGACACGCAACGCCACCCGTTGCCCGGTAGCGCGGGGCCGCCGCAACCGGGTGACGTCGACGCCCAGGACCGAGCGTGCGATGCGGACCGCGTCCAAGGCATCGGTCTTGCCGACACCACGACGCTGCGCGGCGGGCATCGCCGCCGGCTCGGCGATCGACAGTCCGCTGCGGGTAACCCGCCCGGCCAGGCCAGCGCCGAAGGAACCCGCGCCTTCGATGACGACCAACGTTGGCTTCTCGTTGATCCCGCGGAGGATCCAGGTGCAGGCACGGTCGAGGCCCGCGGGCGAGGTGGGGAACACGGCCTGATCGATGACACCGCCATTGGTGGCGTTGATCAGCGCGAACGAGTGAGTGGCGGCGTGGGTATCGACTCCGATGACAAACGCATACTGCTCTGCGACGATGGACATGGCGACGTTGATTTCCTTCCCGTAGACGACGTCGTTGGCGGCGTCAGCCCGGAAAGAGCAGTTCGAGGCAGGCCTGTAACGGGCCACGACTCGCGGCAACGAGTCGGGCAGGCTTCTAATCAAGCCACCGAAGCAAGACCGGGCCGGCGCCGCCGCCCTCGGCCAAGTGGACAGATCCTGGGAAGAGCACCCTTCACCGGGGCCAGGCGATTCACGAGTCACACTCAGCCAGGACGGCGACACCGATCCTGTCAGCCAGCACCGGGCCAGCCGTGTAAAGACTTACAGGCGATTCATAGCAAGATCCAATGTCCCTGTCCGAGTTTCGAACTGGCGGTATCGGTACCCGTTACGCTGGTTGGTCCACTCGCTACTGCGCTCACCGTATCCAGCTCCGCACAGCGCGTCAGCCCTCGGCACCAAGCAGCGCGTGAATGAATGTGGTCAGCACTTCGCGTAGGACGTCGGGGTGGGCAGTGGCGAGTCGTACGGCCAGCACAGTGGGCCAGTCGATATCGTGGGCAGCGGTCATCGCGTTGATTCCTTTGCTCGAGTGACTTCGGTTGGTCTCCCGAAGAATCACGCGATGACCCTATGTCTGCCGGCTACGACACGCCGGTCCTCAACTCACGGGCCGACTCGTACACCACTCTGCTGGACGCAACCCGCTGGGCGACAGAATGACGCCGCCACTGATCAGATTTGATCGAGTTCGGTCCGTAGCTCGGAAATAGTTTCCGCGACGGCGCTTCTGGGTTCGCCGCCAAGTTCGCCTAGATTGATGAATGCGTGGATGAGAGAAGGCATTTCGTGCAGCGCCACTGGAACACCAGCGGCCTGCATGGCCGCGGCATACTGGTTCCCCTCGTCGCGCAGCGGGTCGAACCCGGCGGTGACCACCAGTGCCGGAGGCAGACCCGACAGGTCTTGCGCCCTCAGCGGTGATACCCGCGGATCAAAGCTCGCCATCGTCGACCCGTCCAGATACTCATGCTGAAACCAGTCGATGTCGTGTGCAGTGAGCAGGAATCCGTCCGCGAACAGGGTGCGTGAACGAGTATGAGCGTCGGCGTCAGTGAGCGGGTATAGGAGCCACTGCAGGGCCGGCAGGGGCCCGCCATCGTCTCGGGCCAGTCGTGAGACGACGGCAGCCAGTGTGCCGCCGGCGCTGTCGCCGCCCACCGCGACCCGGCCGGGAAGCACCCCGAGATCAGAGGTGTGTGTGACCGCCCACTGAAAGGCCGCGTACGCGTCATCAAGTGCTGCAGGCGCTTTGAATTCCGGCGCCAGTCGATATTCGACCGAGAGCACATGCACGGCGCCGTCGCGGCAGATTTGGCGGACAATGTCGTCATAGAGGTCTAGATCGCCATACACCAAGCCGCCCCCATGGTAGAAGACCAGCAGCGGTGCCGGTTCTGCGACCGGCGGCCGGTAGTGACGAGCCCGGATCAGGCCGGCCGGGCCCGGTATCAAGAGTTCGGTACTGGGGACCTGAATCCGCGGATGGACCAACGTACCCGGATCGGCCATTTTACTTCCGCGCGTCGCCATCACGTCGTCATTCACAGCCAATCCCTGTTCGCCGTGCGCGCGCCGATCAGCCAGAAAGTGCTGGACCGTCGGATCGAGAGTATTGCCGTCGATGCTGATCGGCTGATCGATCGGATACGCCACGCAGGTTGCGACGTCAAAGGTGCAGCCGCCCAGCACTGTACTGCAGGTAACAGCTGTGGCACCGAGTCTCCGCTTGATTGAACCTGCCACTGATGCTCGCGCCGATCGGTTAACCCCAGCAACAATCACCGCAATACTCCGATCCGCCGCCCCGAATAGTCGTCTCAAACGGATCAACGGCAAGACAAAGAGATTCGTTCACTGTGAGCCGCCCTAGCTTCGATGCGTGTCTGAATCGCTTGTAAGTCTTTACACGGCTGGCCCGGTGCTGGCTGACAGGATCGGTGTCGCCGTCCTGGCTGAGTGTGACTCGTGAATCGCCTGGCCCCGGTGAAGGGTGCTCTTCCCAGGATCTGTCCACTTGGCCGAGGGCGGCGGCGCCGGCCCGGTCTTGCTTCGGTGGCTTGATTAGAAGCCTGCCCGACTCGTTGCCGCGAGTCGTGGCCCGTTACAGGCCTGCCTCGAACTGCTCTTTCCGGGCTGACGCCGCCAACGACGTCGTCTACGGGAAGGAAATCAACGTCGCCATGTCCATCGTCGCAGAGCAGTATGCGTTTGTCATCGGAGTCGATACCCACGCCGCCACTCACTCGTTCGCGCTGATCAACGCCACCAATGGCGGTGTCATCGATCAGGCCGTGTTCCCCACCTCGCCCGCGGGCCTCGACCGTGCCTGCACCTGGATCCTCCGCGGGATCAACGAGAAGCCAACGTTGGTCGTCATCGAAGGCGCGGGTTCCTTCGGCGCTGGCCTGGCCGGGCGGGTTACCCGCAGCGGACTGTCGATCGCCGAGCCGGCGGCGATGCCCGCCGCGCAGCGTCGTGGTGTCGGCAAGACCGATGCCTTGGACGCGGTCCGCATCGCACGCTCGGTCCTGGGCGTCGACGTCACCCGGTTGCGGCGGCCCCGCGCTACCGGGCAACGGGTGGCGTTGCGTGTCCTGACGGTCGCGCGTGAGGAGATGGTCGCCGAACGCACCCGAGCGATCAACGCCCTCACTGCACTGTTGCGGACAGTGGATCTCGGGCTTGATGTTCGTAAAGCGCTGCCACACAGTCAATTCAAGTCGATCGCAGCCTGGCGTGACCGCAAAGAAGATCCAGTTGTCGCCACCTGCAGGCAGGAAGCGATCCGATTGGCCAAGCGCATCGCCGCCCTCGACGGCGAACTGGTCGACAACCGCAAGAATCTCGATTCCCTCGTCGAGGATCTCGCCCCGGAGCTGTGCCAACTGCCCGGCGTGGGCTCGGTCGTGGCCGCGTGCGTCCTGACAGCGTGGTCACATCCAGGCCGTGTCCGGTCCGAGGCAGCCTTCGCCGCCCTCGCCGGCACCTGCCCGATACCAGCATCGTCAGGAAAAACCCTGCGGCACAGACTCAACCGTGGTGGAGACCGCAGGCTCAACCGCGCGTTGACCACCGTTGTCATCGTTCGGATGCGCACCCACGCCCCAACCCGCGCCTATGTTGCCCGACGACGCGCAGAAGGCCGAACCACCAAAGAGATCATGCGTTCGCTCAAGCGCTACATCACCCGACAGCTCTACCGAACCCTGGCTGCAGCACATCCGCTGCCCATAACCCCTTGACACGATATAGAAGCATCCCGGTTTTGCCGGAGGCTCGGGCTATTGGATTCCTACCAGGGGTTGGTCGGTCCGTTGTGCATCGTAGAACGCGGCTTCGAACTCTGCGGGCGGTAGGTCGCCGAGGTAGCTGTGGAGGCGGCCGGTGTTGTGCCAGTGCACCCACTCCAGGGTGGCTAGCTCGACGTCCTCGACGGTTTTCCACGGCTCGGAGCGGGCGGGTCCGTAGATCAGCTCGGCCTTGTAGTAGCCGTTGACCGTCTCCGCGAGCGCGTTGATGCTCCTATATCGGTCAAGCGGCGCATGCGGTGGTCTGCGGAGTCATTCGCAAAGGGCGCATGAGAGACCATATTTCGCGGGCGAGTAGGCGTTTGAGGCAGCGGATGATCTCGGGTTTGGTCTTGCCCTCGGCGGTTCGACGAGCCACGTAGATTTTGGTGGGTTCGTGGTGTTGCATGCGCACGATGACGGTGCGGTAGAGCGCGGCGTTGGCTTGGCGGTGCCCGCCGCGGTTGAGCCGGTGTCGGGTGGTCTTGCCCGAGGATGCAGGGATGGGCGCCACGCCGCACAGCCGGGCCCACGCAGGCTCGGTTGGTGTACGAGTCGGACCTGATTAGCGGTACCGGCGTGTCGTAGCCGAATGATTGAAGGTCATCGCGTGATTCTTCGAGAGACCGACCAAAGTCACTCGAGCAGAGGAATCAACGCGATGACCACTGCCCACAATATCGACCTGCCTGCCGCGCTGGCCGAACTGGCGAGTCCCGGTTACTGAGTCCACCCGCGTTTAGAGTCGGGGTGTTTTTGGTTCCGGATTCAGTTGATCTCGCAGGCCACCGGGGTGTGGGTGCACCTGCATGCCGCAGCGTACTCGGCCGGTGTTCGGTAGCCCAGCGATGAGTGGCGGTGTCGATGATTGTGTTCGGTCTTGAAGTCACCGATGACCACGCGGGCTTCGAACAGGGTGTTCCAGTGATTGCGGTTGAGGCACTCCTTGCGTAGTCGGTTGTTGAAGGATTCGATGTGTCCGTTGTTCCACGGCGTTCCGGGCGGGATATAGGACGTGCCGACCTTGCGGTCGCAAAACTGTTGCAACGCTTCAGAAATGAACTCAGGCCCGTTGTCCATCCGCAGCACCTTCGGCGGACCGCCGGCCACGGCGAACACCGTCTTGAGCTCGTCAACGAGCCGGTGGGCGGTGATCGAGCGTTCCACCAGATGCAGCAGCGATTCACGGGTGCGTTCGTCGACCATCGAGGCAATCTTGATCGCCTTGCCGTCGGTGGTGGAGTCGAACTGGAAGTCGATCGCCCACACCACGTTCGGGGCATCGGCCTCAACCGGCGGGATCGACGACACCCCGGCCCGCTTGCGCGGCGAGATCACCTTCACCTGCAATCCCTCTTCGCGCCACAGGCGATGGATCTTCTTCTTGTTGACCTCGCGGCGCTCGTCGTAGCGCAGCGCGGCCCAGGCGCGCCGGAACCCATGGCACGGGTTTTTCGTGGCGTAGGAACGCAACCAGGCCCGCATATCGGCATCGGGATCAGCCGGAGTCTGCGCTTGCGGGAGGCGGCCGTGCGTGGAGCGGGCCAGCCCAACTGCTTTGCACGCCAACCGTTGCGACATGCCCAACGTGGTGGTGAGCATGTCGACGGCGCGGCGCTTGGCAGCTGGGCTCAGAATTTTCCCTTCCCTACCTCCCGCAGTGCGTCTTTGACCAGCTCAGCTTCGGCCAGCAGCCGCTTGAGTCGGGCGTTCTGCTCGCGCAGCTCTTTGAGTTCTCTGGCGGCGTCGGTGTCCATCCCGCCGTAGGCGCGCCGCCAGTTGTACAACGTCGCCGCAGACACCTCCAGCTCGGCGGCGATCTCCTCACCCGTCTTGCCTTCGGCAGCCAACTCATCTGCCCGGCGCAGCTTGCGCACGATGTCCTCCCCGGAATGCCGCTTCCGACCAGCCATACGTTTCATCGTCCCTTCTCGGCCCGACATCGGACCACAGGACTCTAAAACGGGTTGGACTCCTTCAGCGGGAACACGCCAGCAGGGTTGCTACTTCCCGGACTGGCTGCTGGAACGCCGCAAACGGGCCGAGCGGGCCCTGACCACCGTGGTCGCTACCTGCTACCTACTCGGGGTGTCTACCCGGCGGATGGACAAGCTCGTCGAGACGTTGGGCATCACCAGCTTGTCGAAGTCTCAAGTCAGCGTGATGGCCAAGGAGCTCGACGTCGCGGTCGAGGCGTTCCGGAGCCGGCCGCTGGACGCCGGCCCGTACACGTTCGTCGCCGCCGACGCCCTGGTGCTCAAGGTCCGCGAAGCCGGGCGGGTGGTCAACGTGCACGCCCTGATCGCGGTCGGGGTCAACGCCGAGGGATACCGCGAAATCCTGGGCATCGACGTCAGCACCGCTGAGGACGGCGCCGGGTGGTTGGCGCTCTGGCGGTCGCTGACGGCCCGGGGCCTGTCCGGGGTACGGCTGGTCACCTCCGACGCGCACGCCGGGCTGGTGGCTGCGCTAGGCGCGACTCTGCCCGGAGCTACCTGGCAGCGGTGCAGAACCCACTACACGACCAACCTGATGGCGAAGACTCCCAAGAGTTCGTGGCCGTGGGTGCGTACCCTGTTGCATTCGGTGTTCGACCAACCCGATGCGGAATCGGGTGCTGCTCAATATGATCGGATCACCGACGCACTATCGGACCAGCTCCCCAAGGTCGCCGATCACCGAGAGGCGGCCCGACCGGATCTGCTGGCGTTCACCAACTTCCCCAAGCAGATCTGGCGCCAGATCTGGTCGAACAACCCCCAGGAACGCCTCAACAAGGAGATCCGCCGCCGCACCGACGTCGTCGGCATCTTCCCCGACCGCAACGCGCTGATCCGCCTCGTCGGTGCCGTGCTGGCCGAACAACACGACGAACGGGCCGAATCCCGGCGCTACCTCGGCCTCGACGTCCTCAGCAAATCCCGAGCAGATCAGAACTCACCGACTGAACAGGAGGACACCCCCGCGGCACTGACCGCCTGAACCAAACCTCGGAGAATCACACGACTAGCTCGTACACCACGCCGCACAGCCGGGCCCACGCAGGCTCGGAGCGCACTCGCTGGGGATTGTCGCCGGCGACGATGAGCATCTGGGCGGCGGTGTCGGCGCCGATCCCGAACGCAGTACCCAGTTGTGGTGCGACGAGGTTGGTCAGCTCGGCGAGCAGCTTTTCGTGGGTGGTGATCTCAACGTTGAGTTGTTCCCAGCGCCGTGCGATCGAGCGCAGCGTGTGTTTAGCGGCAGCCTCCACCGTGGTGATGGGACCGGGACACAACCCTGCGCAGCGGTGGATCAGCGCCATCTTCGATAACGGCTGCAATTGCTCGCGCAAAGCGGTGGGAGCATTGACCAGAATCGCCTTCAACGAGATCATCGCTGACGTACGTGCCTTGACCGCAACATCTTTGGCGACTTTGACGGTGCGGATCATCTCCACCACACCATCAGCTGACTTCGGGACCGCATCAGCGTGACCGGCCAACACTGCGCGAGCGGCGTTCTCGGCGTCGAGGAAGTCAGATTTACCCCGCAGGCGTCGGTCGCGGCGATCGGTGCGCATCACCTCGATGACGCCGATGTCACGGCGGCGCACCGCGGCAGCCAAGCCGGCACCGTAGGACCCGGTGCCCTCAATCGCGAAGGTCAGCAAATGACCGTGAGTCATGGACCAGTCAATCAGCTGGCCATAGCCAGCGCCGTCTGCGGTGAACTTCTCAGTGCCCAGAATGCCGCCGAAGTCATCGAGTGCCACCGCGGCGTGGACGTACTTGTGCGTATCGACGCCGATCACGACTCGACCGCGGCGCCGGTCAGGGTTCATGCTTGTCATTGCGACCTTCCAACGGGGTTGTGACGCTGGCCGGTCGGGTGGACGGGGACTGTGATGGGACCTGGTGAGGGTCAGGCTCCTATGAGGTCACTGCCCGCCCGGCTAGCACCATGTGGTGCGGCCACCTGACAGACGACAGATCAACAGCCAGGACACCCAAACCTCGGGGTCAGTCTGAACCATCCCGGGTTTCATGCACCCTCGGGGTTCTGTGAGCCGGCCGGTCGGTCGGTCACGTGTTGGGAATAGTAGTGGGCTTCGGCTTCGGCTTCGGCGGGTGGGACACGACCGAGGCGGTGCATTAGGCGCTGCTGGTTGTACCAGGAGACGTAGTCGGCGGTGATGAGCTCGACGTCGGCGAGGGTGCGCAGCGGGCCACGTCGGAACGGGGAATCCGCGCGGATGCATTCGTTCTTGTAGAGCCCGATTGCGGTCTCGGCCAACGCGTTATCGTAGGCGTCGCCAACACTGCCGACCGATGGCCGCAGATCTGAAAGGCTCAGTGTTTCACCGAATCTCACGCTCGTATACTGCGACCCGGCATCGCTGTGGTGGATGGCACCGTCGATCGGATGGCCTTGCCGGGAACGCAGTGCGGCGGCCTGGCGGATCGCCGATTCGACGAACCGGGTGTGCTTGGACCCCGATGCTTCCCAGCCGACGATCGCTCCGGCGTACGCGTCGATGACGAACGCGACATAGACGAACACCCCGGTCACCAGTTTGACGTAGGTGAAGTCCGCCACCAGCAGCCGATTCGGTACGCCTACACCGAACTGGCGGTCCACCAGATCCGGCGGCCGCGCCGCTGAGGGGTCGGCGATGGTGGTGCGCACGGTTTTCTGGCGGCGCACGCCCTGCCAGCCGTGACGGCGCATCAGGCGTTCCACCGTGGACTTGGCCACCGGGATGCCCTCACGCTGCAGGTGCGCCCACATCTTTACCGACCCGTACAGTGACTCCGGTTTGCGCCGACCCTGCTCGTCGGGCTCGTAGTGGCCGACCAGGATCTCGGTGATGGTGGCATCCCACAGGGCCCGCTTCGAGGGCGCGCGCTGGACCCAGGCGTAGAACGTTCGTGGGGCGATCGGCACACCGTGCTCGGTCAGCACGCGGCAGATCGGAGCGACCCCGAAACGGTCCCTGTGGTTAGCGATGAACTCGCAGACCGAATTGGTCAGCGGCGGTTGCGCGGGTCGCTCTCCCGCACGAAGAAAGACGTTGCTGCCTTGAAGATTTCGATGGTCTGCTCAAGCTCAGCATTGCGCCGTCGCAGTGCCCGGATCTCCGCGGCGGCCTCGCTGGAGACCCCGTCGCGCGCACCGTCGTCGACCTGCTGTTGGCGGATCCAGTTGCGCAGCGTCTCGGCGTTCATCCCCAGCCGCTTGGACACCGCGGTGATCGCCGCCCATTCACTCGGATAGTCCTCGCGGTGCTCCAGCACCAGACGGACAGCCTTCGACCTGGTCTCGGGGTCGTACTTGCTCGGCATGCGATGCACCTTCCCAAGAATGGAGGTGTGCATCAAACGCGGGACGGTTCAGTCATAGACAAGAGTCAGGCCATCAGGCGGCCAGAACCATTCTCACCGTCGTAGCTGTCCCCGACCGTGCCAATGGAGGGCACCGCGCCGATCTCGGCGAGCCGTTCGCCGTACCGGATGGATGTGAACTGACCGGGTTCAGCCGGTGGATGCAACACCGGCTTGTTGGAGTGAGAGTAGTTGCTCGTTGAATACTTCGGCGGGTGTCTTCCACCCGAGTGTCTTTCGGGGCCTGGTATTCAGTGCGTGAGCGACTGCTTCAATCTCCTCTGCCGACCACCGCGAGAGATCGGTGCCTTTCGGAAAGTACTGGTGTAGCAGGTGATTGGTGTTCTCATTCGTGCCGCGTTGCCAAGGAGACTGAGGGTCAGCGAAAAAGACGGGGATGCCGGTCTCAATCTTGAACTGGGCGTGCGCTGACATTTCCTTGCCACAGTCCCAGGTCAGTGACCGGGCGAGTTGATCGGGCAGGGTCGACATGGTTTGAGCGAGGGCGTTTTTCATCGTGAGCGCGCCGTAGCCGGCCAGGGCCGGGCCGTTCTTCAGGGTTTCCTTGTGCCGGTAGCCCTCTTCGCGGGGAAGATGAATCAGCATCGCGAAGCGCGTCTTTCGTTCGACCGGTGTGTGCCAATCGCCGAGCGCTCCAAACCGATCAGGAGATCGCCCTCCCAATGGCCCGGAACCGCGCGGTCTTCGGCCTCGGCGGGTCGCTGGCTGATCAGCGTCTCAGAGGTGACATGGGCCCAGGTCTTTCGCCGTGATCGTTCCCGCGGCGCTCGCAGTGCACGTCCGGTGCGCAGACACCAGACCAGTTCCCGCTTGAGCGCACCACGTCCCTGGATGTAAAGCGACTGGTAGATCGCCTCGTGGCTGATACGCATGGAATTGTCCTCAGGGAAATCGACTTTGAGCCGGTTGGCGATCTGCTCTGGGCTCCACGCTAACGACCACGGCCGGTCCTTGCGGTGGGGCTTATTGCGCCCGGTGAACTTCGGCGCCCGCGGCCCTGCGATCAGGGTGCCATCGGGTCGGCTAATCTGCCCGGACAACCGTTGCTGGACATAGGTGTGCAGTCGCGGATTCGTGACCAATTTCGCGGCCTTGGGGCGCTTAGCCGCCATGTCAGCCTTGCACTGCGCAACCGAGGCTCGATAACCGCGACTCCCATAGCGAACAGCGGCGTTACGACGCAGCTCGCGCGACACCGTTCCCGGGTCACGCCCGATCAGTCTTGCGATCTCGCGCACACCCCTGCCCTGCGCCCTGAGTAGCGCGATCTCCTCTCGCTCAGTGAACGACAGGTAGCGGCCAATGGGCTTGAACTTCAGGTCAAATGGCGCCATGCCGCCAGCGTTGTGGAACCAGCGTGCTCCAACCGGCTGCGACACCCCGACAGCCAGTGCGGCCTCCTCGGGCAGCAGCCCTTTAGCGATCTGCTCCCAGAAGGCCACCTCGACATGGCGCTGGAACTTCGGATGACCCGGCGACCGGCGCTTCGGCCTGATCGCCCGATCTGCTGCATGCTGACGACGAACCATTCAACACCTCCACGATCACGAAGTGTTGCGACAACCGATTGAATCCTTCTGGGGCAGAATGCAAACCGAACTACTCAACCGCAAACGTTGGAAGACACGCATCGAGTTGGCCAACGCGATCTTCGACTACCTGGAGATCTTCCACAACCGGCAACGCCGCCATTCCGCCCTTGGGATGCTCACTCCGATAGAGTTCGAACTGCTACACCAATCCACCCAACCCGTGGCCTGAACCAAGTATGGCGACACCGCCGAACCCGGGGCACATCAGATGTGGCGATCATTTAGGCTGGCGTTGGTGAGGATGCCATCGATTGGTTTCGCCCTGGCGGTGGCAATAATGGGACAAGAAGGAGATGGCAAGGTGGGCGAGGTTGTTTGACCTTAGTGCTCATTCTAAGCATCAGTTCTTTCAGGACGCGATCGAGGTGTTGGTGATGGATACAGGTCGAATTGTTCGTTTCGACGACACTCGTGGTTATGGATTTGTAGCTCCCGATTCTGGTGGGGATGATGTTTTTTTGCATGCTAATGACTTGGAATTCGAGAAGTTATTAGCCAGGCGGGGCGCCAGGGTTTCGTTTGAAGTAGAGGATGGTCCCAGAGGTAAGTTTGCTACTTCGGTGCAGTTATCTACAGACGAATCTGTTGATGTTCGGGCTAGAAACAAAAGTGGAGCCTCAGATGCTGATGAATATTTTGATATTTTCTCGGCAGAAGAATTTAAGCATACGATTACTGAAATGCTTTTAGAAACGACTCCTTCAATTACAGGTGAGCAGATTCGGTACATACGCAGGGCGTTTGAAACGCTTGCTCGAAAACACGGATGGGCAGAATAATTGGGTGCAGCAACGATGCCTGCTGGCGGTCATTGCTGGATGAGATCGTTCGCGATGGTGCCCGCCAAGTGCTGGCCGCAGCCTTGAACGCCGAGGTGGCCGCTTACATCGACGCCCGCGCCGATGAGGTTTACGACGGCGGCCACCGGCTGGTGGTGGGCAACGGTTCCCGCCATCAGCGGGAGGCACTCAACGACAAGCCTCGACCCCGGTACCGGTGAGCGCGGCGGTTTTCCTCGGCGATTCTGCCGGCGTGGCACCACCGGTTGTTGGGCTGGATGACTCCTGACGCCACCTGGGAGGGAAGCTCGTCGTCAATGTTGACTCCCACTAAGTTTCGGTAGCGTTCGGGTCGACGGTAATCCTTGTGGCGCAGCTTATTTAACCGGCTCTTCGTGATTCAGAATGCATTGACGAGTTGTTGGAGTGCGCCGCTGTGCAGCAGTGAGCGTCAGCGGTAGCGGGTGAGGTTGCGGAATCCGAGGGAATTGCGGCGTAGTGCTTCGAGGCGGCCGTTGATGGCTTCGGTGGGGCCGTTGGAGGCGTGGTGGTCGAAGAAGGCCAGGATGTCGACACAACGCCGCCAGAGGGTACGGCCGAGTTGGGCGATGTTCGTGCAGCGGCCCGGCGGACAAAGCCAGTTCAGCGCGGCGATCTCGGTTCCGCGCCCTCGAAGCGGTCCTTGTGGGATGCGGCCATTACCGAGGTCCTGGCCGGCTTCTACGAGCCCGACGAACACGGCCGCCACCGCCAACCCGAATCGTTGTACGGGTCGGTGAAGATGTGGGCTTGGCAGGTCCCCGATGGTCGGACCACGTCGTTTTAGAGTCGTATGTGGTTGATATCAGTGGATCTCGCAGCCTGCACTGGTTGGTGGGTGTGGGTGCATCGGGCAGCGTACTCGGCCGGGGTTAGGTAGCTCAGTGATGAGTGCCGGTGCCGATGGTTGTGGTCGTCTTTGAAGTCCTCGATCACCACCCGCGCTTCGAGGAGATTCGTCCAGTGGTTGCGGTTGAGGCACTCCTTGCGTAGTCGGTGTTGAAGGATTCGATGTGCCCGTTGTTCCACGGTGTGCCCGGTGGGATGTAGTAGATGCCGATCCGGTCACCGCAGAACTGTTGCAGCACATGGGAGATGAACTCCGGACCGTTGTCCATTCGCAGCACCAACGGCGGGCCGTCCCATAACGTGAACGCCTTGTCCAACTCCTCGGTCAACCTCTGCGCGGTGATCGAGCGCTCCACGATGTTCATCAATGACAGTCGGGTGTGCTCGTCGATCATCGAGGCGATCTTGATGGCCTTACCGTCGACGGTGGAGTCGAACTGCAAGTCAAGCGCCCATACGACTTTAGGTGCATCGGCTTGCACCTGTGGGGTTGAGCTGATGCCGGCGCGTCGGCGGGGGTGGTAGATCCGGACCTGCACACCCTTCTTCCTTCCGCAGCCGGTGCACCTTCTTCTTGTTCACCCGTACGCCCAGGTCGTGCCTCAGGTGCGCCCACGCGCGACGGAACCCATGCACCGGGTGTTCGCGTGCCTAGGTGCCTAGCGTGGCCCTCAGGCCCGCATCTGGATCGGTGGGTGTCTGCGTGATCGGGATGCGGGCGTAGGTCGAACGAGGCAGCCCAACTGCTTTGCACGCCAACCGGTTCGACAGGTTCATCGTTGTGACGAGCATGTCCACGGCGCGGCGCTTGGCAGCCGGGTCTAAAATTTTCCCCGCGCCACCTCCCTCAATGCGTCGTTCTCCAGCTCGGTGTCGGCGAGCAGGCGTTTGAGCCTGCCGTTCTGCTCGCGCAGCTCCTTGAGTTCCTTCGCTGCGTCGGTATCCATCCCGCCGTACCGGCGTCGCCAGTTGTACAACGTCGCCGCCGACACCCCAAGCTCGGCGGCGATCTCCTCTTGGGTCTTGCCCGCCGCGGTGAGCTCATCAGCACACCGCAGCTTGCAAACGATGTCCTCAGCAGAGTTCCGCTTCCATCCAGCCATTTCTTCACCGTCCTATCCGCCCAGGTCACGGGCAACAGAACTCTAAAACAAGACGGCCCCGCCTACTGGGAACATGCCAGTCCAGCTACAGCATCAGGGCTTCCCGGTGGCCAAGTCCACCGTGGAGCGACTGATGCGCGTAACGGCTGGCAGGGCGTGCGCCGGCAGAAGTCAGTGCGCACCACGGTTGCCGATCCGACCGCCGAGCGGGCACCAGACCTGGAACCGCCACGGCGTTACCGCAGGCCCGGCCACGACCTGGCCATCAGGGCCACGAACGACACCGGACAGCTTGTCCTGGACGTACTGGCGCAGCCGGTCGTTACCGACCAGCTTGGCCGTCTTCGGACGCCGGGCACGCCGCTCGGCATGCCACTGCGCGATCGACGCCTTATGCTCCCGGTAGGTTCGCGTCGAAGCGTTGCGGCGCAGCTCACGCGAAATCGTCGACGGCGCACGCCCCAGCCGTCGCGCAATCTCACGAACACCGGCATCTTGAGCACGCCACAAAGCGATATCTTCCCGCTCGCTTGAAGAGAGGTAACGACCCGAAACCGTCACCGGCAACCGTGGATTCACGCCGCCAGCATGACGGAACCAACGAAACCCAACCGGTGACGACACGCCGGCCTCGGTAGCGGCATCCCCGGTCATCGCACCAGCAGCGATCGCCGCCCAGAACCGGACCCCATCCTGCCGCCAGGCCACCGTCGGCCGCCCCGGCGATGGAATCTGTCCTCGATACAACTGAACTGCCCGCTGCCGCTCCAACACACCCATCCCAACACCTCCACAAATCAAGGTGTTGCGACGATCAGTTGAATCCAGCCAATACAATACACCGCAATGCATTTCGGTGAGACGCTACCGCTGTCAGGGCTGCGGCCTTCGATCGGAAGCGTCGGCGATGCGTACGACAACGCACTCGCCGAGACGACCATCGGCCTCTATAAGAACGAGTGCATTCGTGCCGATTCACCGTTGCGTCGCGGCCCGCTACGCAACCTCTCCGACGTCGAGCTCATCACCGCCGAATACGTCGCCTGTTACAACCAGCAGCGCCTCATGCACCGCCTCGGTCGCCATCCCACCCACCGAAGCAGAAGTCGAATACTACAATCAATTGGACACCAGCCACCGGCCGAGTCACAGAACATCGAGGGTGCATGAAGCTCGGGATGGTTCAAATGCGTCGCCGATGGCCTGATGTGCTTGAAGGGTGGCGGCCGCAGAGGGCGGCGAATAAACCTCTGCCCGGGCGGCGTTTAAGAACGGTTGGAGGACACGCGGTTCGGGCAACCCGCAGCCGTACCCAGGCTTTTATAGCTTCGGCCAATGAAGGGACCTATGCGTGGGAATCGCGAGTCGTACGAACGGGCAAGCGCCCCCCGAGGTCGCGCTGTCGGACATCGATCTGGGTTCACTCGAGTTCTGGGGCCTTGAGGACGACATCCGGGACGGAGCCTTCGCGGCGCTGCGCCGCGGAGCGCCGATCTCGTTCTTCCCGCAATATGCCACGCCCGGTATGCCCACAGGTCGAGGCCATTGGGCGGTAACAAGGCATGACGATGTGCACTTCGTCAGTCGCCATCCGGAAATCTTCAGTTCAGTGCCCAGCATCACCATGGACGACATAGACCCTGAGGTAGCGGAGAATTTCGGCTCGATCATCATGATGGATGATCCGCGCCATCAGCGGTTGCGCGCGATCGTCAGCCGGGCGTTCACGCCTAGGGTGTTGGCGCGCACCGAGAACTCGGTCCGCGACCGAGCGCGGCGCCTGGTCATGGACATGATCGCCGATCACCGCGACGGCGCCGCTGAGCTGGTGTCAGACTTCTCCGGACTTTTTCCCCTGCAGGTTATCTGCGACATGATGGGTATCGCCGAGGAGGACCACCCGCAGGTGGCCCAGTGGACCGACGCGCTGCTCGGGCTTCAGGACCGAACTCTGCCCGAGGCCTTCGACGCATATGCGAAGGCCTCCGTGGAGATGGGCGAGTATGGAAATGCGCTCGCTGATCACCGGCGCCAGCGCCCTGGGGACGACCTGACGACGAGTCTGGTGGAGGCCGAGGTGAACGGTGAGCGATTGTCATCGGCCGAGATCGCCTCTTTCTTCATCCTGATGGTCTTCGCAGGAGTCGAGACCAGCCGCAATGCGATCAGCCACGGTGTCTTGGCGCTCACTCACTTTCCCGATCAGCGGCAACATTGGTGGACCGACTTCCGCGGCGTGCGTAAGACAGCGGTCGAGGAGATCGTGCGCTGGGCGTCACCGGTCATGTATATGCGCCGCACCGTCACCACTGATATCCGGCTCGGCGATACGCAGATGGCCGCCGGTGACAAGGTCACCATGTGGTACGTGTCGGCGAACCGCGATGAGACAACGTTCGAGAATCGGATGTTCGACGTGCGGCGCGATCCCAATCCACATGTCGGCTTCGGAGGCGGTGGTGCACATTTCTGCCTCGGCGCCAATCTGGCCCGCCGCGAAATCAGTGTCGCCTTCGAGGAGTTTTACCACCGCATTCCCGATATAGCGGTGACGGGGGATCCTGAAAGGCTGGAGTCCCCGTTCGTCAACGGAATCAAACGACTGCCTATCAGCTGGACGCCGCCGCCCCCGGTCAGCGATCAGGTCGAACGAGTCGACACTTCTTCTCACCATCGGAGCCCTTCCTCATGAGTCGATCCGTGAGTTCGGCGTACCTCTTTTGAACCCGACAGATACACGAGGTTGATCACCAGCCTGGTCAACCTCTTCGGACTACTACTCATGGAATGGAGAGGACCACCGGCAACGCGACGCCCGACGTGACCCCTCCGGTCCGGTCCAGTAGATCTGTACCCGTGTTGTAGGTCCACGGTTGCGAGAGTTGGGGGCAGAGTGATCTTCAGGAGGTCACATGCCCTGACGGGGACCCGTTTGGTGGTCCAGGCGCCCGAGTTGGGTCATTTCCCTTAGTGCCTCGAGCTTTAGGCTTCCAGTGCATCCAGAATGGTCTTGACCTCGGTGTTTATGGCCGGCGGGAAGGTGGCGATGATGCCGTTGAGGTCGATGGTGGCCGAACGTAGTGGTTTGAGGGTGCGCAGGAACCGCCGCAGGGACAGACCGGTTCGGCTCTGGACTTCGCGGCTGACGGCCAGGGCGGTGAACACGATGGTCAGGTTGAACCGTCCCGCGTTTGATGCACACCTCCATTCTTGGGAAGGTGCATCACATGCCGAGCAAGTACGACCCCGAGACCAGGTCGAAGGCTGTCCGTCTGGTGCTGGAGCACCGCGAGGACTATCCGAGTGAATGGGCGGCGATCACCGCGGTGTCCAAGCGGCTGGGGATGAACGCCGAGACGCTGCGCAACTGGATCCGCCAACAGCAGGTCGACGACGGTGCGCGCGACGGGGTCTCCAGCGAGGCCGCCGCGGAGATCCGGGCACTGCGACGGCGCAATGCTGAGCTTGAGCAGACCATCGAAATCTTCAAGGCAGCAACGTCTTTCTTCGTGCGGGAGAGCGACCCGCGCAACCGCCGCTGACCAATTCGGTCTGCGAGTTCATCGCTAACCACAGGGACCGTTTCGGGGTCGCTCCGATCTGCCGCGTGCTGACCGAGCACGGTGTGCCGATCGCCCCACGAACGTTCTACGCCTGGGTCCAGCGCGCGCCCTCGAAGCGGGCCCTGTGGGATGCCACCATCACCGAGATCCTGGTCGGCCACTACGAGCCCGACGAGCAGGGTCGGCGCAAACCGGAGTCACTGTACGGGTCGGTAAAGATGTGGGCGCACCTGCAGCGTGAGGGCATCCCGGTGGCCAAGTCCACGGTGGAACGCCTGATGCGCCGTCACGGCTGGCAGGGCGTGCGCCGCCAGAAAACCGTGCGCACCACCATCGCCGACCCCTCAGCGGCGCGGCCGCCGGATCTGGTGGACCGCCAGTTCGGTGTAGGCGTACCGAATCGGCTGCTGGTGGCGGACTTCACCTACGTCAAACTGGTGACCGGGGTGTTCGTCTATGTCGCGTTCGTCATCGACGCGTACGCCGGAGCGATCGTCGGCTGGGAAGCATCGGGGTCCAAGCACACCCGGTTCGTCGAATCGGCGATCCGCCAGGCCGCCGCACTGCGTTCCCGGCAAGGCCATCCGATCGACGGTGCCATCCACCACAGCGATGCCGGGTCGCAGTATACGAGCGTGAGATTCGGTGAAACACTGAGCCTTTCAGATCTGCGGCCATCGGTCGGCAGTGTTGGCGACGCCTACGATAACGCGTTGGCCGAGACCACAATCGGGCTCTACAAGAACGAATGCATCCGCGCGGATTCCCCGTTCCGACGTGGCCCGCTGCGCACCCTCGCCGACGTCGAGCTCATCACCGCCGACTACGTCTCCTGGTACAACCAGCAGCGCCTAATGCACCGCCTCGGTCGTGTCCCACCCGCCGAAGCCGAAGCCGAAGCCCACTACTATTCCCAACACGTGACCGACCGACCGGCCGGCTCACAGAACCCCGAGGGTGCATGAAACCCGGGATGGTTCAGGTGGGCTTCGATGGCGTCGCGGGTGCGCGCGGACATGGGCCTGGCGGCGAGGTCGGATTTGGACATCCGGAAGGACGCCTCGACCTGCCAGAGGTCGTGGTAGCTGGCGATGATTTCGGTCGCGGGCATGAGTGTGGCGTCGATGTTGGTGACGTAGCCCTTGAGCCCGACCAGGCGGCGGGCCCGCTGCAACGATGCCTCGTCGAGTTCTCGGGCGCCGTCGCGGACTGTCACGAATCGTGGTGTGCGGGCGGTCTTGTCCCCGGCGACGACCGCGCGGGCCTTGTTCTCCTGCCGGTTCAATGTCTTGGTGTCGCGCACCGCGCGTTTGGTCGAGTACGCCCACACCGCCCGCCACGACTTGGTATGGGTTGTTCGATCCCAGACGGGTTCGGCTCTGAGTTTCGGATCGCTGCTCTTGGCGGCGGTGCCGCGTTGATCGTGTGGGGTGATGGTGTCGATGATCTGACCGTCGGTGAAAAGCTCACCGTGCCAATGGAAATGGGACGCCAGATCGTTGGGTGCCTTGGTGACCCTCGATCCGAGGATGAACCGCAGCCCGGCGTCGTCGAGCGCGCGCAGATTGCCGCTGGCGAGCATGCCGGCGTCAGCGACGACGACCATGTCGGTAATCCCGTGGCGTGCCTGGAATGATTTCACGATCGGCACGATCGTCAGAGTTTCGGCCTTGTTGCCTTCGAAACAGCCAATCTCCAAAGGGAATCCGCACCGGTCGACCAGCAGGCCCACCACGATCTGCGGATCGACACGTCGTTCCTTTGAGAACCCGACCCGGCGCAGGTCGTCTTCCTTGTCGGCCTCGAAATAGAGCGTGGTGACGTCGTAGAGCACCAGGCTGACATCGCCGGCGGTGCGGGCATGGACGAAACACGCCGCGGCGATCTGGTCGCGGTAGCCACCGCCGCGAGCCCGCCGCAGGGTGCGTTTGCGGGTCGACAACGATGCGGCGGTGCGGCCCAGCTCGGCCAGGACCCGATCGACGTCGAGCAGGCTGGTCGGTTCCACGATGCGGGCAATCACCAGGTCACGGAAGACCTCGTCGCTGACCGCATCGAAGCCCAGGCTGGCGTAGATCCCAGCCAGGGCGTCGTAGAGCAACCCGTTGCAGCTCTTGAGCACCCGCGGTCGCGCCACCAACTCCTGCACGGCGGGTACACCGGCACCGTCGGTGAACAGCGCCTCGGCTGGCGATGGAACCAAATTGGGCCCGAAAGGCTTTCGGGGTGATGCCCAGATCCAACTCGCCCTGGGTGTCATCGGCCAACAGCCGCTGAGCCGCCTCGATGAGCAGACCCAGCTCAGCGGCATCATGCGCAGACCCCACATGACGGACGATCCGACGGCGACCCTCGACGGATTCGGCGATCTGGACCGCAGTCGAACCCGAGGCGGTACGCACCCGCCGAATCCAGACCATGCCAGGGCAGCCTACCGACCCAAATTAGTGCCTAGCAAGTGCACTAAGCCGAAACCTCATCCCTGCTCAACACACTGCCGCCCTCGGAAAATGACCAAAGTGGCCCAACTCAGGTCGATCCCGCCGATCGAGGCCGATGCCCCGAACGTGGTGTGGGCGATCGACTTCCAGTTCGACTCGACCGTCGACGGCAAGGCGATCAAGATCGCCTCGATGATCGACGAACACACCCGGGTCTCGCTGCTTAACATCGTCGAGCGGTCGATCACCGCCGACCGACTCGTCGAGGAGCTTAAGACGGTGTTCACCATGGCCGGTGGGCCGCCGAAGGTGCTGCGGATGGACAACGGTCCAGAGTTCATTTCCCAAGCGCTGCAACATTTCTGCGACCGTAGAGTGGGCATGTCCTGCATACCGCCCGGAACGCCGTGGAACAATGGCCATATCGAATCCTTCAACAACCGCTTACGCAAGGAGTGCCTCAACCGCAACCACTGGAACACCCTGCTCGAGGCCCGCGTGATCATCGGCGACTTCAAGGAGGAACACAACCACCGACACCGCCACTCGGCGCTGGGCTACCGAACACCCGCCGAGTACGCTGCGGCATGCAGGTGCACCCACACCCCGGTGGCCTGCGAGATCAACTGAATCCGGAACCAACAACCCGAACTCTGAAACCGGGTGGACTCAAGATCGGGGACTCGCCAGGCCCGGCACGTCCATGATGCCCCGGGGGTGCGTGCGCACACCCAACGTGCTGCTGCCCACCGTTCTGCAGCCCTGGCATTACGCCGTGTCTTGCGGGTGACCTGGCGGTGGCGAACGTACATTATGGTGCGGGACAATCGGTGATGTTGCATGAGACGGAGTGGATCGCTTTACGCATAGTCTGGTAGTTTCCTACATGCCAGAGAGCATATGTCTGTACCAGCCAAAACGACGCAAATTCAACGATGAGGGCTATCTCTGATAACAGAAATGCATGCGGCGTCGCGACGTTCGTCTCGTCCAAAATGATCAAAATGATCAGTGTAACCGTCAAAAGCAATGCAATTATACCATAGAGTTTAGCTTCCGCCTTTCCTGCGAGCGCCGCATAGCACGCGTAGAAGATACTTACCAAAACTATGCCAGCGAAGAATCCAAGGGCGGCCAAGTCGTGCGCGTATAGGCGAAATTGGTCAGGTGTCGAGATGAACCAAATGATCCCCGCGACGAGATACAGGACCGCCAAACCGGAAGCTATAACCTGACCAGGTCCTAACACGAATCCCGCCAAGTGTGCGACACCGTTTCTCGGCTTGCACGGATCGACGACGGCGTCTTTGGTCACGAGAAGGTGCGGCTCTCTGAGCTTAAAGATCCAGTAGATCACAATGATCACGGCTGACGTAACCAATAGCGAGCTGAGGTTGTTGACCGAGCCAACTGCTCCGTCAGCACTGGATGGCAGCGAAAGTCCACAGGCGTGCTGTTCCTCGGGATCGAATTCAGGGCTTGGCACCGTCGGAATTATCGCGACGGTGATGGCAAGAAAGCCCGAGAAATCCAACAGGATCTCCTCGGCTGGGATACGGCCCTGGTATGCGATCAGCATGAGGCCAATCGCAGATAGCGATCCCACGAATACCGCGTGCGAAGTTGTGTAGAAATACGCACTCAGCGAGACCTGCACACAACGCGTCGCAACGGATGTCTCCGCTATGGAGAGGAAAAGCCATAACACCGCGCCGACGACGCCAAGCCGCAGATATCTGTATGTCTTCACGGTGTCGATCGAGGAATGGATTTGCATTCTGCAACTTTACATACGCTGCCTGTTAAGGTACAAACATATTCATTGTGTGGAACGTGCCAGAAACGATAAAACGAGATCACCATTACATGACCGGGGCCAGCCCGGTGCACGACAAAAGGTGGTCGACGTTCGAACGATGATCTCGACGACCATGCCCGCCGTCACGGTTTTGACTCGGCCCATCTCATCGTGATTGCCGGGCAGCCCGACAGCACCGTGCGCCAACGCGTCGAGCAGCACGCCCTCGCTCAGGGCGTTGCAGTCACCTTCCTGCTCTACCGCGTCCATCTCAATCTCCTCGATCACCTCTAGCAAATGTTCCCATTACTAGAGAAACGAGGTCGATCACATCTTGTCTCACGTGATCTGAGGTGACTTGTCTCACGTGATGTGAGGCGATCGGTGCCCAGCCTCGTTAGGTTGAGTATGAATTCTCTTAGCAAGATCGCTGGTTCTGTGACGGCAGCAGCAGTCCTCGCCACGGCGGCACAGCCCACCGCCCACGCCGACTCGACGCCGCAGTACCTCGGTCAGTGGCAGCCAGACCCCGGCGCGACTGTCGATGGAACCGTAATCGGCGGCTTATCCGGGATCAGCTATGACCCACACCGGAACGTGTACTACACGATTAGTGATGACAAATCCGAACACGGGAAGGTTCGCTTCTATAGCGTTCGACTAGCTTTGTCCGGCAATGGTATTGACAATGGCCAGTTCCTTACCACGCAGGTGTTGCTCGATGAATCGGGAAGCCCGTTTGGGCCGAATGATTTCTCGGTGAACCCGCCGGCGCTTGCCCCCGACCCTGAGGCCATTGCGTTCGACAGCGCGCGCCAGCAGGTGTACTGGACGTCGGAAGGTTCCGTCGCCGACGGCAGCGACGGCCGCCCGGCGGGCCTACTGGACCCCTGGATCAGAATTGCCGGCCTCGACGGCACCTACCAGGGAGAGTTTCCGCTGCCGCCGGGCTTCGCGTTCTCGGCGGACAAGACGAGCGGACCCAGATCAAACGGCGTGCTCGAGGGGCTATCACTGACCCCGGACGGCCGCTACCTGTTCGCGGCCATGGAGCAGTCGCTGTATCAGGACGGGCCGACGGCTGATGAAGACCACACCGGGCTGGTCCGGATCACCAAGTTCGACGTCGAGAACAGGCAGGCGGTTGCACAGTACGCTTACCAGGCCGAACGTGCGGCGCCGCGAACGCGTTTCAACGGGGTGTCGGACATTTTGGCGCTCTCGGATGCGTCGCTGCTTGTCATCGAACGCGCGGCGAATCTGCCGAAAGCAGCTGCGGTGGCCGTCTACCGCGCCGATGTCCGCGCCGCCAGCGACGTCCTGGCGATGCCATCGCTGAGCGGTCAGACGGTGACTCCGATGCCTAAGTCGCTGGCCGTCGATCTCAACGCGATTCGAGATCTCCAGCCTTTAGACAACATTGAGGGAATCACGCTGGGCCCCGTGCTGCCCGGTGGCCGCCAATCGGTAGTGCTGGTTAGCGACGACAACTTCCAACCGTTCGAGGTGACGCAATTCCTGGCGTTTGCGCTGTAACTAAATTTGAATCTCAATTCACAGCGACGAAGGCTTGGATCATGCTTGGACCTCTGCCTCCCCCTTGAACCGTCCCGCGTTTGATGCACACCTCCATTCTTGGGAAGGTGCATCGCATGCCGAGCAAGTACGACCCCGAGACCAGGTCGAAGGCTGTCCGTCTGGTGCTGGAGCACCGCGAGGACTATCCGAGTGAATGGGTGGCGATCACCGCGGTGTCCAAGCGGCTGTGGCGTGTTCCCGCTGAAGGAGTCCAACCAGTTTTAGAGTCCTGTGGTCCGATGTCGGGCCGAGAAGGGACGATGAAACGTATGGCTGGTCGGAAGCGGCATTCCGCGGAGGACATCGTGCGCAAGCTGCGCCGGGCAGATGAGTTGGCTGCCGAAGGCAAGACGGGTGAGGAGATCGCCGCCGAGCTGGAGGTGTCTGCGGCGACGTTGTACAACTGGCGGCGCGCCTACGGCGGGATGGACACCGACGCCGCCAAAGAACTCAAAGAGCTGCGCGAGCAGAACGCCCGACTCAAGCGGCTGCTGGCCGAAGCTGAGCTGGTCAAAGACGCACTGCGGGAGGTAGGGAAGGGAAAATTCTGAGCCCAGCTGCCAAGCGCCGCGCCGTCGACATGCTCACCACCACGTTGGGCATGTCGCAACGGTTGGCGTGCAAAGCAGTTGGGCTGGCCCGCTCCACGCACGGCCGCCTCCCGCAAGCGCAGACTCCGGCTGATCCCGATGCCGATATGCGGGCCTGGTTGCGTTCCTACGCCACGAAAAACCCGTGCCATGGGTTCCGGCGCGCCTGGGCCGCGCTGCGCTACGACGAGCGCCGCGAGGTCAACAAGAAGAAGATCCATCGCCTGTGGCGCGAAGAGGGATTGCAGGTGAAGGTGATCTCGCCGCGCAAGCGGGCCGGGGTGTCGTCGATCCCGCCGGTTGAGGCCGATGCCCCGAACGTGGTGTGGGCGATCGACTTCCAGTTCGACTCCACCACCGACGGCAAGGCGATCAAGATTGCCTCGATGGTCGACGAACACACCCGTGAATCGCTGCTGCATCTGGTGGAACGCTCGATCACCGCCCACCGGCTCGTTGACGAGCTCAAGACGGTGTTCGCCGTGGCCGGCGGTCCGCCGAAGGTGCTGCGGATGGACAACGGGCCTGAGTTCATTTCTCAAGCGTTGCAACAGTTTTGCGACCGCAAGGTCGGCACGTCCTATATCCCGCCCGGAACGCCGTGGAACAACGGACACATCGAATCCTTCAACAACCGACTACGCAAGGAGTGCCTCAACCGCAATCACTGGAACACCCTGTTCGAAGCCCGCGTGGTCATCGGTGACTTCAAGACCGAACACAATCATCGACACCGCCACTCATCGCTGGGCTACCGAACACCGGCCGAGTACGCTGCGGCATGCAGGTGCACCCACACCCCGGTGGCCTGCGAGATCAACTGAATCCGGAACCAAAAACACCCCGACTCTAAACGCGGGTGGACTCAGTAACGGGGACTCGCCAGCTGGGGATGAACGCCGAGACGCTGCGCAACTGGATCCGCCAACAGCAGGTCGACGACGGTGCGCGCGACGGGGTCTCCAGCGAGGCCGCCGCGGAGATCCGGGCACTGCGACGGCGCAATGCTGAGCTTGAGCAGACCATCGAAATCTTCAAGGCAGCAACGTCTTTCTTCGTGCGGGAGAGCGACCCGCGCAACCGCCGCTGACCAATTCGGTCTGCGAGTTCATCGCTAACCACAGGGACCGTTTCGGGGTCGCTCCGATCTGCCGCGTGCTGACCGAGCACGGTGTGCCGATCGCCCCACGAACGTTCTACGCCTGGGTCCAGCGCGCGCCCTCGAAGCGGGCCCTGTGGGATGCCACCATCACCGAGATCCTGGTCGGCCACTACGAGCCCGACGAGCAGGGTCGGCGCAAACCGGAGTCACTGTACGGGTCGGTAAAGATGTGGGCGCACCTGCAGCGTGAGGGCATCCCGGTGGCCAAGTCCACGGTGGAACGCCTGATGCGCCGTCACGGCTGGCAGGGCGTGCGCCGCCAGAAAACCGTGCGCACCACCATCGCCGACCCCTCAGCGGCGCGGCCGCCGGATCTGGTGGACCGCCAGTTCGGTGTAGGCGTACCGAATCGGCTGCTGGTGGCGGACTTCACCTACGTCAAACTGGTGACCGGGGTGTTCGTCTATGTCGCGTTCGTCATCGACGCGTACGCCGGAGCGATCGTCGGCTGGGAAGCATCGGGGTCCAAGCACACCCGGTTCGTCGAATCGGCGATCCGCCAGGCCGCCGCACTGCGTTCCCGGCAAGGCCATCCGATCGACGGTGCCATCCACCACAGCGATGCCGGGTCGCAGTATACGAGCGTGAGATTCGGTGAAACACTGAGCCTTTCAGATCTGCGGCCATCGGTCGGCAGTGTTGGCGACGCCTACGATGACGCGTTGGCCGAGACCGCAATCGGGCTCTACAAGAACGAATGCATCCGCGCGGATTCCCCGTTCCGACGTGGCCCGCTGCGCACCCTCGCCGACGTCGAGCTCATCACCGCCGACTACGTCTCCTGGTACAACCAGCAGCGCCTAATGCACCGCCTCGGTCGTGTCCCACCCGCCGAAGCCGAAGCCCACTACTATTCCCAACACGTGACCGACCGACCGGCCGGCTCACAGAACCCCGAGGGTGCATGAAACCCGGGATGGTTCACTGCAGTACGACGTCCGCGACTGGATCAGCGCATGGAACGAGGACCCCAAACCGTTCCGCTGGACAAAGATCGCCGAAGAGATCCTCGACTCACTCGCCAAATATATATCACGGATTTCAGGCGTACGACACTAGTGTCCCGAGTCGTTGATTCGTTGGCAGTAGTTGCTGATGCTGGCTAGGATTTGGTCGCGGTCTTGGTCCAGACGTAGGGGCGCGGGTTGTCGTTTCCAGGTATCGATCCACGCTCGGATGTCAGTGTTGAGTTGGCGCACCGAGGTGTGGGTGCCGCGACGCCGCTTCTTGGTGGTCAGCTCCGCGGACCACCGTTCGACCAGGTTCAGCCAGAACGAGCTGGTCGGGGTGACATGCAGGACGAACCGCGGATGCGCGGCGAGCCAACGTTTCACCGCAGGCGTCTTGTGGGTGGAGGCGTTGTCCAGGACCACGTGCACGTCGAGGTGGGTGGGCACCTCGGCGTCGATCTTGTGCAGAAACGCCAGGAACTCGGTGGCGTTATGGCGCGAGTGCAGGGATCCGATGACCTTGCCGGTAGTGAGGTCGAGTGCGGCGTACAGGCTGGAGGTGCCGTGGCGAACGTAGTCGTGACTGGCCCGGGCCGTCTCATCCGGAAGTATGGGAACTCCCATCATCAGAAGACCCCTACCCCGGCATCTGCGCGCCGACCACCTACACCCTCGACTGCCAAGCAGCTTGGCGTTAGGGGGCTGTGTCGAACTCGAGGGGAAGGCTTTCCGGCCCGCCTAGCCCCAAAATTGGCTTCCATCGCACAGGTCCGGTGATGCGTGGATTCGGAAGGCGTCGAGCCATGACGTTGAGCGCCTCGGCAATCTCACGCCGCGCTAGGTTAGCGCCCAGACAGTAATGCGCGCCGCCGCCGAACGCCAGTATCGGCGGGGCCCCTTCGCGTGTGATGTCAACGCGGTCTGGTTCATCGTAGACCGCAGGATCACAGTTGGCCGCAGCGGTATTCACCAACGTCATTGTGCCTGCGGGGAAGTGGTA
This sequence comes from uncultured Actinomycetota bacterium, assembly GCA_963712615.1. Lineage (GTDB taxonomy): Bacteria > Actinomycetota > Actinomycetes > Mycobacteriales > Mycobacteriaceae > Mycobacterium. The sequence goes on along the minus strand of CAVQIO010000002.1, from coordinate 2,195,579 downwards.
ACCGCCGAGCTCAGCATCCACGACCGCTTGCCGAACGATTCGGTATGAGATCGAGGAGTAGCGCACGGTTTCTTCTGCGGCGTGCATGCCCAGCTCCGGATGCTCCTTAAGCAACTGCCATTGCTTCGGGTGCTCACACAAGACCTGCACCGAGGCCGCCAACTGATTGCGAGTAGTTTCGGTTCCCGCCATGAGAATCGCGCTCACGAGCATCCGCAGTTCGGCTGCGCTGAGCCGGTCGGCGTCGTCCTCGGCGCGGATGAGTTCGGAAAGCAGGTCGTCGGTCAGGTTGCGCCGGCGCTGGGCCACCATTTCGTCGACGTAATCGTCTAATTCCTGCCACGCGCGTATGGCGGTGCGTTCGACTTCGCTCGAGTAAACGGTGAGACTCAGGATCTTGAAGGCATCGTCGGCCCATAGCGAAAACAGTTGCCAGTCTTCGCGCGGTGCGCCGAGTAACGCGCAGATGATCGAAACTGGAAAGGGGCGCGCCAAGTCAGTGACTACGTCGCAGCGGCCGACTTCAGCAACATGGTCGATCAGCTCATTCATCACGTCAAACATGGTGTCCCGCAACCTCAGAATCATCCGAGGAGTAAACGCCTTGGACACCAGACCGCGCAATCGCCGGTGTGCGTCGCCCTCCTGTAGTACTAAGCTGTTGTTCACCCTGTCGTACAACGGGCCCGACGTGATGCCTTGAAGAGCGCGCGAAAGCCCCCGTGGGGCGCGAAACCTGTCGTCGCGCAATGCACAACGCGCTAGATGATACGAAAGTATTTCGGGCCCGAAGGGGCCTAATGCGACGGGAGCCCGCCTTTGCGCGGCTCGCAGGCGGGGATAGATGTCGGGAAGAGTTTCGTCGCCGCTGTAGGTGAGCGTTGGCAGGTCAGCGTCGAATCCGCGTCCGAAAACGCTACGGATGTTCACGATGACACCTCAATTTCCTGGGCAAGGGTTAAGACCGCTACTACTGGGCACGGCAAACTTCAGGATGCCACCGTCAGCGAGTCCCGGCCGTCAGCCTGGCTTGCTCGCCATGGCTGTACTGATGATCATCGTTGTAGCGGCAAGAACTCAATCGCACGGAGCAATGCGGATTCATCGGGCAGACTCCTCCGCCCTCACCGCCACTGCGCTGAGTTTACCGCAATTCACCGCGGCCGAACGTAACGACGCCAAAGCGAGGCTCTGCGTCACACCGGCGAGGGTGGGGTGTGAGTCAACGGGTGAACAGAGTGTGCCCGGGATGCTGTTCTGCCGCGCCGTTGGCAACGGCAATGCTCTCCGACACTTGGCCAGCCAGATAACGCGGAGGAATTGGGAAAGCCTATGACCGAGCGACTTCCGTTGAAGATAGCCGCCTATGAATGGCACGTCAAGACAACAGCTTGCTTTATCTGCGGATTCCTTCGAGGGGAGTCCGGCATGGATCATGAAGGCCTGGAGTCGACTTCGATCGAATTCGGCGTTCGCAGGTGGATCCAATGCTCGACTGGATTCTTGTAGAAAGCGATACCGATGCGCTGCGTGTTCCGCTCTCCGTGCCCTGTTGTGACGGCGAACTAGTGCCGAACGGCAGGCTTGGCGCAATACCGTGTGGCTGCACCAATGAGAAAGACTGCCAATGCTTTTCAGCTAGTGGTCGGCCACAGGGGCAGTGGTCGATGTAAAGCCGGACGCGCCCCAGGTGCGGACCGAAATGGGAAAGGGCTATCGATGACGCCGTGGCGGGACTCCCCGAACTGACTACCGCCGCCTCGTTCCTTCGTGTCCCGTCAGGCTGGCTCGCATTCCGTAGCAAAGTCTATTATTATGCGCGGCTGCAAGATATCTCGGCCTGCAGTTATGAACTTGGTCGCTGTAGCCGAGCATTTCGGCGACGAGGGCGTGGGAATCTCTGCGACGAGTGGCGCGGTCGTAGTCGGAGTGGCGCGTACTCGCCGTCGTGCGCTGACCGCGGCCTGGTCGTGGGTGGCGACGGCACACGCCGAACCCTTCGCAACAACTCGATCAGGTTCCGGTGGTGGCGGGCAAGGGGCTTGACCCCATGAGTTGGACACGCCAATCCCGGGATGTTCTCGGGGGAAGCGAGATGATCCAACCCTAAGTCCACCCGATTCTAGAATGAAGAGTAATTGAGTCTCCTCGCCCTACAGTTGCACGTCAATCGGAGTGGACGGCACCAGTGGCATGTTCCCAGTAGACGGGGCCGTCTTGTTTTAGAGTTCTGTTGCCCGTGACCTGGGCGGATAGGACGGTGAAGAAATGGCTGGACGGAAGCGGAACTCTGCTGAGGACATCGTTTGCAAGCTGCGGTGTGCTGATGAGCTCACCGCGGCGGGCAAGACCCAAGAGGAGATCGCCGCCGTGCTTGGGGTGTCGGCGGCGACGTTGTACAACTGGCGACGCCGGTACGGCGGGATGGATACCGACGCAGCGAAGGAACTCAAGGAGCTGCGCGAGCAGAACGGCAGGCTCAAACGCCTGCTCGCCGACACCGAGCTGGAGAACGACGCATTGAGGGAGGTGGCGCGGGGAAAATTTTAGACCCGGCTGTCAAGCGCCGCGCCGTGGACATGCTCGTCACAACGATGAACCTGTCGAACCGGTTGGCGTGCAAAGCAGTTGGGCTGCCTCGTTCGACCTACGCCCGCATCCCGATCACGCAGACACCCACCGATCCAGATGCGGGCCTGAGGGCCACGCTAGGCACCTAGGCACGCGAACACCCGGTGCATGGGTTCCGTCGCGCGTGGGCGCACCTGAGGCACGACCTGGGCGTAGGGGTGAACAAGAAGAAGGTGCACCGGCTGCGGAAGGAAGAAGGGTGTGCAGGTCCGGATCTACCACCCCCGCCGACGCGCCGGCATCAGCTCAACCCCACAGGTGCAAGCCGATGCACCTAAAGTCGTATGGGCGCTTGACTTGCAGTTCGACTCCACCGTCGACGGTAAGGCCATCAAGATCGCCTCGATGATCGACGAGCACACCCGACTGTCATTGATGAACATCGTGGAGCGCTCGATCACCGCGCAGAGGTTGACCGAGGAGTTGGACAAGGCGTTCACGTTATGGGACGGCCCGCCGTTGGTGCTGCGAATGGACAACGGTCCGGAGTTCATCTCCCATGTGCTGCAACAGTTCTGCGGTGACCGGATCGGCATCTACTACATCCCACCGGGCACACCGTGGAACAACGGGCACATCGAATCCTTCAACAACCGACTACGCAAGGAGTGCCTCAACCGCAACCACTGGACGAATCTCCTCGAAGCGCGGGTGGTGATCGAGGACTTCAAAGACGACCACAACCATCGGCACCGGCACTCATCACTGAGCTACCTAACCCCGGCCGAGTACGCTGCCCGATGCACCCACACCCACCAACCAGTGCAGGCTGCGAGATCCACTGATATCAACCACATACGACTCTAAAACGACGTGGTCCGACCATCGGGGACCTGCCACCATGATTTGAGCGTGTTCGATATGTCTCAGCGCGACTCAGGTCACACGCCGGAAGGTGTTTCTGCTGTCACCGCCATGTCCTCGGTTGTTCGTTGCCCTCAGTCACCAAGTCCCGCGCAGGCTGGGGTGGGTCGAACCAGGAGTACGGATGGATGTCGGCAAGTACTTCCGCGAGAAGTGGATGATCCCGGTAGAGGGGAATTAGCCACGGTTTCCAACGGCAAAAGCCTTCGAACGCCTCACCGACGGCTTCCCAATCGTCATCGGACATCTCGAGTATGTCGTCGTCTCGATTCTCCGACTGCACGCGAGCCGGGATATTCTCGAACATCTCGGGCAGGGCAGCCACGACTCTCTCGGCTTCGGGCAGAACGGCGCCGATGAGCAACTCGTCAAAGAAACACCCATCTCGATCGAACGGCAGCACCCCGCGCTCGATCTCTTCACATAGCGCAGCGCAGCGTTCTTGAGCCTTCGCAGCCCATGCCTTGTTGTCGTTGACATATATCATCGCTCGGCGATCGACGAATTGGAACGGACCGACATCGTGCAGGGATTGCTCGGTCCGTTGTTCAAGCCACTCTTGGATCGCGTAGTTCCACAGAGCGAGCCCCGTGACTATCGCACTCGCTTGCCGGGGCGTCAGATAGGGGCAATCATTCCAAGCCTGCTCGAAGCTTGCCGCTCGCTCAGCTAGCTCCACGCGCACTTCCTGGATATCCAGAAAGTGCTCACACTTTTCGCGATCTTCGACGCTGACCGAGGTTGGGTCTCGCTCCCATTGTTGCCACGTTTCCAGGCTCACCTCTGCCCGGGCAGCGGCGACGGGCTGAGCCAAACCAAGCTCTTCACGACGGTCTGTTTGAATCGTCACAACAGCAACCTACTGACTTGGCTACCGAGAAGTCAAAGGAACTGTTGCACAGCCGCTTTGACAGGTAGGCGTTACCTCCGACGAGTAGGAGCATGTGTGCAAATCGCTGAGGTATACCTCCCTACAGGTGCTTTGTTCGGCATTCGCCTTGGCGCCCGCAAGTCGAGACTAATCACGGCGGAGGTGGCGTTCGTCTCGGCATGACGACATTTGTTCTGGTTCATGGAACCTGGCGCGACGGATCTTGCTGGGATCAGGTCATCAAGCGAATCGTGTTGGTAACAAAGCGTTTGCGCCGACGGTCGGTCATGCGTCAACAAGCAAGTTGCGGGTGGGAAAACCCAGTCCATTGTCGATTTCATCGCCGATAACGACTCGCCCGACATCGTTCATGGGGCTTAGCGATCGATGGCGGACATATCGTTTTCCTTATATCGGGCACCCGCAGCCGGGCCGATGGCGCCCAATCTGGCCAGCTGTTCCGCGGACAGCGTGATAGCGTCGGCGGCGCTGTTTTCCTCAAGCCGTTCAACTCGCTTAGTTCCCGGAATCGGCACGATATGGTCGTCTTGCGCCAGCAACCAGGCCAGTGCAGTCTGTCCCGGTGTGACACCAAGCTCGTCTGCGATCGCGCGAACCTCATCGACGATCCGTAAGTTCTGGTCGAAATTGTCTTCCGAAAAACGTGGCAGGTCGGCGCGAAAGTCGTTGGAGTCTAGTTCTGCCCATGACGCGATCTGGCCGGTCAAGAAGCCTCGACCTAGCGGCGAATAAGCTACAAAGCCAATGCCGAGCTCGCGGGTGAGTGGGAGCAGTTCGGCTTCTGGATCGCGTGTCCACAACGAGTATTCGGTCTGCAGCGCTGTGATGGGGTGCACCGCATGGGCCCGCCGGATGGTGTCTGGCGCAGCCTCCGACAGGCCGATGTAGCCGACCTTACCGGCCTGAACCAGCTCCGCCAATGCTCCAACGGTGTCCTCGATCGGCGTGTTGGGATCAACGCGGTGCTGGTAACACAGATCGATGTAGTCGACGTTGAGCCGGCGCAACGATCCCTCGACCGCAGTACGAACGTTCTGCGGTGAGCTGTCGAGCGTCCAACCCGTATCGTTGCCGTTGCGGTGTGAGATGAAACCGAACTTGGTGGCCAGCACGACGTCGTCGGGGCGATCAGCGATCGCGCGGCCCACCAACTCCTCGTTAATGTACGGGCCGTACACCTCCGCGGTATCCAGCAGCGTGATGCCCAGATCGAGAGCGCGATGAATGGTGCGGATCGACTCGGCATCGTCGCTACCGGCGCCCGCGTACATCGCAGACATTCCCATACATCCCAGGCCCAGCCGGGAAACGTCCAAAGTCCCAAGCGATACGTGCTTCATACGGTTCATGCTAGCCCCGGACCATCGGCCCCTACCCCAGACCGGCATACATGCGTGCGGTGTTGATCTCGGGTGGTATATGCCGAAAGCCATTGGTATCAAAGTTCTTTCATTCGCCTGGTTGACCGGACCATCACGAATGGCATGAACTTTTTCCTCAATTCACATTGGTGGCGTAGGTTTAAGAAAACTCACGTTGTCGGCTCAGGTTGAGAATCGTTGCGCCGGCGCAGCTTCACCCGAGACAGGCCGCCAGCGAGTTCGCGAATCAACAGCACCGCCATGCTCAGACGAGGTCAGCATCGGCTGGCCGCCAAGTATCGGCATCCCACCCAATAGGCCGTGCGTCTTGATGTGCCCCGGGTTGCACGGAGTCGGTTTGCTTGACTTTTGGTCACGATGTCCGCCAAAGGAGCCGTGTCCGTGCCCAAGCGTTATCCCGAAGAGTTCCGCCGCAAGGTACTCGATCTGGTGGCCGCTGGCCGCCCAGTCGCCCAGATCGCTGCTGACCTCGCCGTCAGGAGCAATGATCAATACCTGTGGATGAGGCTCGGTGAGGTGGGCTGAAAGTGGGCGTACCTTCCCGAGGATGACCATCACGGAATCAGGTATTCGATCAAGACCGGCGTTGGCGCGCTGGTTGGGAAGGTACGGCCCTTGCTCACGGTAGTTCACGATCCGGAATCAGCCAACGACAGCGTAGGCGGGCGGTCGCTGCTCGATGAGATCGTCCGCGACGGCGTACGGCAGATGTTGGCCGCGGCATTGCGAGCCGAGGTGGCCGCTTACATTGACGCCCATGCCCAGGAAGTCGATGACGAGGGTCGCCGTCTGGTGGTGCGCAACGGCTATCACCAATCCCGCGACGTGCTGACCGCGGCCGGGGCCGGGGCCGTCGAGGTCACTGCGCCGCGGGTTAACGACAAGCGTCTGGACGGCGATACCGGTGAGCGCCAGCGGTTCTGCTCGGCGATCCTGCCGGCGTGGGCGCGTAAGTCACCGCAGATGAGCGAGGTGCTGGCGCTGCTGTACCTGCACGGACTATCGACCAGTGACTTCGGGCCGGCTTTGGGCAGTTCCTGGGATCCGGGGCCGGGTTGTCGGCCACGACGATCACCCGACTCACGGCGCAGTGGCAGGACGAGGCCAAAACCTTCGGGCAACGAGACCTCTCGGGCACCGACTACGTCTACCTGTGGGTCGACGGCATCCACCTCAAGGTCCGACTGGAGGGTCATTCTCTGTCCGTCGCCGTCAACACGACCTCATCGACACCGGATAGCCGGCGTTGACGTTTTTTGACGATCTGCGGCTCGAACGTCGCCGCCCGATCTCGTGGCACGTCAATCTCGACGGCGCCGGTGGTGTCGGTCAACACCGTCTTGACCCTGGCGCCGTTGCAGATACTGCCCGTCCCCACCCCGGGCGGGTCGTGTTTCTCATACCCGAGGTGCTCGGTCATCTCCTTGCTGAGCGCGGTCTCGAGCACCGTTTTGGTCAGCTGCTTAAGCAGCCCATCCGGTCCGGTCAGCGACAGGCCCTGCTCCTGCGTCAACCGCACCGGCTCGGCCGCAGCCTGCTGCTCGGCCGATTGCTCAGCCGGCTTCTTCTTCCTCACGCCATCCAGTGTCGTCATCACGGCACCTTCCTCGCCGAGGAACCCTCAGCGTGTCAGGCCAAAAACACCGTTAAATCCACAGTCCCCGTCTGAATCCGCCGGTTTCCAGGAGTGATCGGGCGAAGTAGTTGGTGAGGTTTCGAAAGCCCAGTGCGGAGCCGCGGAGGTGTTCGAGGCGTCCGTTGATGGCTTCGGTTGGGCCGTTGGAGGTGCCGAGGCGGTCGAAGTAGGCCAGGACCTCGGCGGCGCGTTTTTTCAGCGTCCGCCCGAGGGGGATCAGTTCCTGCAGGGTTTGGGGATGGAGATATTGTCAAGACCTGTGGATGAGGTTGTTTCAGGCGACCTCCGTTTCGGTTGATTCGCTGGTTTCGGCGGGTGTGATATCGACGGGGCGTTCGAGCAGTTTGCCTTTGTGGAACACCGCGCCGGCACGGACCAGGGCGACCAAGTGCGGGGCGTTGACGGCCCGCCACCGGGCCTGCGCGGCGTCGATCAGCTTGTAGGCCATCGCAATTCCCGCGGCGCGGGAGCCGGGCCCCTTGGTGACCTTGGTTCGCAACCGCACGGTCGCAAAGGTCGACTCGATGGGGTTGGTGGTGCGCAGGTGGATCCAGTGCTCGGCCGGGTACTTGTAGAACTCCAGCAGCACGTCGGCGTCGTCGACGATCTTGGCGACCGCCTTGGGATACTTGGCACCGTAATCGACCTCGAAGGCCTTGATCGCGATCTGCGCCTTGTCGATGTCCTCGGCGTTGTAGATCTCCTTGATCGCCGCCAACGCAGCTGGGTGCGCTGACTTCGGCAGTGCAGCAAGCACATTGGACTGCTGGTGAAACCAACACCGCTGCTCACGCGTGTTCGGGAAGACCTCGCGGACCGCCTTCCAGAACCCCAACGCACCGTCACCGACAGCCAGCACCGGGGCTGCCATCCCGCGCCGGCGGCAGCTCCGTAGCAGATCGGCCCACGATTCGGTCGATTCCCGGTAGCCGTCGGCCAAGGCGACGAGCTCCTTGCAACCATCGGCGCGCACCCCGATCATCACCAACAAACAGAGCTTCTCCTGCTCGAGACGGACCTTGAGGTGAATGCCGTCGACCCACAGGTAGACGTAGTCCGTGTCCGAGAGGTCACGGACTTGGAAGGCCTTGGCTTCGTCTTGCCACTGGCTGGTGAGCCGGGTGATCGTCGTGGCCGAGAGACCCGCACCCGAGCCCAGGAACTGCTCCAACGCCGGACCGAAGTCACTCGTCGACAGGCCATGCAGATACAGCAGCGGCAGAACCTCGCTCATCTGCGGTGACTTGCGCGCCCACGCTGGCAGGATCGCGGAGGAAAACCTTTGCCGCTCTGCGGTATCGGCATCGACGCGCTTGTCGTTGACGCGCGGCGCGGTCACCGTGACCGCGCCCGACGCGGTCAACACCTCACGCTCCCGGTGGTAGCCGTTGCGGACCACCAGGCGCCGTCCGTTGTCGTCGACCTCTCCGGCATGGGCGTCGATGTAGGCGGCCACTTCGGCCTGCAACGCCGCCGCAAGCATCTGTCGGGCGCCGTCGCGGACGATCTCATCGAGCAACGACCGACCGACACCGTCGTTCTTCTCGTTGGAGCATTCCGCGTCGTGAACTACCGTGAGCATGGGCGTACCTTCCCAACCAGCGCGCCAACGCCGGTCTTGATCAGAGAACCTTGGACTTCAGATCATCCTCGGGAAGGTGCGCCCACTTTCACACCACCTCGCCAAGGCTCATCCACAGGTTCTGATCATTGCTCTTGGGGATGCCGGCGCTGAGGCTGGTGATCAGGGCCGTCATCGTCGTGGCGACCTTGGCGCGGTCGGGTTGGCGGTAGGCGGCCACGGTGTGTTGATGGATCATCCAGGTGGCCTCGACCTCGACATGGGCATCGACGGCGAACAATTCAGCGCACCGGGCCCGCCATCTACCTTCTGGCTACGCCGCGGGCGAAGCGGTCGCCCTATTGCGATTGCTGGCATAGAATTCGTCGCCATATTCGGTGATCCGGTCGCAAGGCGCCAGCCGTCGGGCGTTCACAGCCGCGACGAGATGCCAACCATCCCCGACCACAACGATGCGTCCAGCGGCGGTCTCAGCTGAGCTCGGAGTCCCACTGGGCCCGGGAGAACTTCTCGGATACGGCACCGGCCAGTTCAAGATAAGCCTGTGTTGTCGCCGGCTTGATCAGCCCGAAGTCGAAGTGAGCGCCCTCCGCCAAATGCCCTTCGAACGGGATCACATGTGTCGACCTACAGCGCGCCGCGAAGTGTTCGACAACCTTGTCCACCTTCAGTGCCGCCGACCCGCGTTTCGGCGCCGTCACCACCACATGTGCTTCACGCACCAAAGCTCCGTGACCGTGCTGGGTGAGCCAGTCCAACGTTGCCGACGCGCTGCGTGCCGAATCAATGGCCGCCGAGGTCACCAGCACAACCGCGTTGGCGAAATCGAGGACGCCGGCCATCGCCGAGTGCATGATCCCCGTGCCGCAGTCGGTGAGGATGATGTTGTAGTAGTGCCGGAGAATATCCATCGTGCGGCGGTAGTCGGTCTCACCGAACACCTCTGCCACTTCGGGATCTTGCTCGCTGGCTAGCACTTCGAGTCGGCTCGGTGCCATTCGGGTGTGATTGCGAACGTCAGCGTATCGCCTGATGTTTGGATCACGTAGCAGATCACGCACCGTAGAGGTGGTCGATGTATCCGGTACGCGTTCGGCCAAGGTGCCCCGGTCCGGATTCGCGTCGATGGCGATGACGCGATCAGTACGCACCGACGCCAGCGCCGAGCCCAAACCCAATGTGGTAGTGGTCTTTCCGACCCCACCTTTGAGAGACAGGACCGCGATCCGGAAATCGCCGGCGATCGGTTGGCGGATTTGATCCAGCAGCCCCTGGTGTTCGCGTTGCTTGCGGGACAAACCTGGATTGATGCGGCCGCCGGTGGCTTGGTAGACCGTGCGCTGCCACCCGGACTCCGGCGTGTGTCGATCGGTGTTGTCTATCTCGGCTTCGTCCAGCGACAGGGGCATCCGAAATGTTTGTTGAGCCGGGTAGTCGGTGGATGATGCTGAGTACCTTGACGGTCCGCGGTTGTGTGGACCGCGATGATCGCGCCGATGGCTTAGTTCAGCCGGTTCTCTGACAATCGGCGACGAGTCGGTGTCGCCGAGCATGTGGGGCGGCAACTGGTCAGCCGGAAGCATCCATGGCGGGGGGCCCTGCCAACCGGGCGGCAGCGGCGGCAACCCTGGTGGCCATGTAGGAGGAGGCCCTTGCCAACCGGGTTCGGGTAACGGCGGCCCGGCCTGCCATGTTGGCGGTGGGGGGGCCACGGGGTCGGCGGGTGCCTGTCCCCGATCAGGCGGGCGCTCGTCGTGCTTCGCTGTCGGTGGTAGGGCGTTCGTTAACCGTTGTGCGATACCCGTGTCGGGCACCGGATCGATCGACGGGGTGAAAGATTGCCACGGCGGCAACGCCATTTGCCGCGCAGAGCTTGGCCTTTCCGGTTCTTCCTGCACGGCCCCGTCGTTGGACGCAACGGATTGCTCGGAAACAGTCCGTTCAGGATTGGCATCGTGCAGTGGCATCTCACGCGGTCCGGTTGTGGGCTTGTCGGTCTCAAACGCGTATTCGCCTTCGACTTCTGAGTGCTCGCGGTCCGTTTCTACCGAGGTATCGTCGACCGATTCCAATTGCTGCGCCTGTCGTTGCAACCGCTGGGCTTCCATTCGGGCCACCAGCTGGGCGGCTCTGCCTTCGATTTCATCGAAGGCACCCAGGTCGGGTGACGGGTTTGGCGAAGTCGGTGGAGCTTGCTGCTCGTTGTTGGCATCATTACGTGCCGGACGTATTTCTCCCGAGTCCGACCGTCGAAGGGCCGCCGTGGCGTAATCCTCCTCGGACTGATCATTCATGGCCAATATCGCACCTCGATTTTCGGGCAGAACCCTTGTTACTCCATCGCAATTTCAATCGCCCCAGCAGGACAAAAGTTTCATTTTCGTTCTTCCGCAATGCTTCTGGCCACCACGACAGCGACCGCTGCCAGTGCCGCGCAGACGCCAACGACTATCAGCATAATGTCGCGTCCTCGACTGTTGTCCGGATCGCGCTCTTTCGGCCCAGTTATTCGATGGCCGGCAAAGGGCGCCGGCATCTCGGCGGCCGGTGGCAGGTCGTCGGTCAACGCGGCGATCGGGTCGACAACCCCGTAGCCGGTTGCCGCATTCGGTCCTGCCGTCGGCGTCTGCGCAGTGCGTTCGATTCGCTCGATGACCTCGTGAGCCGACATCTCCGGGAAGCGGGACCGCACCAGGGCGACGACGCCGGAGACAAGGGGAGCGGCAAAGCTAGTCCCGTTGACCGGAACCAGTCCGCGTTGCGGATCCTGCCAAGCATTCATCAGCCCGGGACCATTGGGGCTCAGCGATGTCAGTTGTTCGCCCGGCGCAGCCAGACTTACCCATGGTCCGTGCAGGGAGAAATCGCTGGGCTTTCCGTTCGTGGCTACCGCCGCGACGGTAAGGACATAGTCTCCGAACCACGGCGGGCTGGCGATCGTACGCACCGAATTCCACGCATCTGCAAGGGGAAGATTGGGGTCACGCACTTCGTTCTGGGCGCTGCAAAGCCCTTGTGAGCCAACGTTACCAGCGGCCGCGACAACGACAATGTTTCGCTCGAACGCATAACGGACCGCCTGCCCGATTGCCGCATCGTTCATTCCCGCGCCCACCGGCGCGCAGGCGGTCTCGGAGAGATTGATTACGGTGGCACCCATATCCACGGCCCGGGTAATAGCCAAAGCCAACGTCTGGACGTTTCCGTAACCCGGCGACACCGCGTTGGGGTCGTTCTGTGCGGAGCCGGAACCCTTCACCGAGTACACATCGCTGTTCTGGCGGATAGACAAGATGGTAGCGTCCGGTGCAACGCCGGCAAAGGCGTCGTCGGGGCTGGGAGCCGCAGCGATTAGACCCGCCACCAGGGTGCCATGGGCATCGCAATCCACCAATCCGTCCGACGACGAAACATAGTCCCCGCCAGCTTCCAGCGTAGGTAGCCGGGGATGGCGTGACACTCCGGTGTCAATGACCGCGACCTTTTGCCCCGCGCCGCGGGAAAAGGCCCATGCACTACTGTAATTGAGCATTGCGTCGGCACTCGGACGCTGCTGCAACTGGCTGCCGGGAAACACTGCACCCGCGCCGCAGTCGGATTTCTGTTCGGTCGGGTCTAGCGGAGCGACGGGGCCGGTGGGCGGTGGTCCGGGCGGTACGACCGGCGGTTCGACGGCCAGCGACGGCGCCGGTGCCACCGCGCTCCCTGCAATGAACAACGTGACGGCCAGGACCGCCGCCAAGCGGATCATGTGGAACTCCACGGCCAGTAGCCGCCAATAGCCCACAACGCAAGGGGGATCAATGCCGCCGTGATCAGGTAGGTCAGGTATGCCAGCGAGATCTTTAGCCGTTTGAGCTGTCGTCCGGGCCGGCCCGCGGCCCCGATAACCGCGAAAACGACGGCTATCGCCAGCAGTGCACCGAACGAGGCTATAGGTATTGGTTGACTGCCGTTTTGGGCTAGAACGCAACTCACAACGGTCAGCGCAACGGCGGGTATCGCAAGCCCCGCGCGCTCGACCGCGGTGGCAGGTTGTTGTGTGTGGAACCCGAACGCCGCCGCACACCCCAGCGCGAAGGCTAAGCCAGACCAATGCACCCGCGCCGACGATGTCAGGACGACCACTGCGCCGAGGGCCCCGCTGACCGCCAAGCCCGTATAGAGCGCCGAACGCGTCAAGGTTCCCGACTCCACCCGAGCCCAAACCGTTTCCGCCGCGGGCTGTGTGACGGTGTCGCTTCCCTTCGACCCTGGTGGGGGCGACGGATGAGAGACATTCGTAGCCGAGGCACCGCTGCGGTCGTAATCGCGTAACAGCGGCTTGACGCGAGCGAATAGAACGGTCAATCTGGGCACCGCGAGACATCCCAGCGTGGCGGTCAGCGCCAGGGCGGCACCCACGAAACTGGCACGGAGCCCGGCAGTGTGTGCCACCAGCGCGAGACCGACGAAGCCGGAGATCACTTGAACCGCAAGGTAACCGCAACGTCCGGTGCCTACAAATCGAAACAGCGCCGCAGCAACGACCGCCAATGCCCCGCAGGCGCCCGCCAACCCGTAGCCGCCGAACCCGTGCAGCGCTAACCAGGCGACTGCCGCCGCGATCGGGAGTACCGCCCACCCGAGCGCCGCTCCGGTATCGCGCTGCGCGTGGCGACGATACGCCAACGCGGCCGTGGCAGCCAGTGCCAACGCCACAGCCACCGATGGCACAGCTAACGCAGCGTGTTTGGCCGCGAATGGCCTTGCCGCCAAGAAATACACCCACACTCCGGAGACCAGATACACACCGGCGAACGCCATCCAGCGGGCCGCGGTGCCGTCCCAGCCGGGATACCTGGCTTTGTTCAGGCGCGCGGCGGCGTCCACCACGTCGTCGTAAAGCGTAGGTGCGGACAACGCGCGCTCAGCCGTCAGCCGTAGCAGTTCACCCTCGGCGACACTGGCTTCCCGCAGTGTGATTTCCGGCATCAGCGGCGTCTTGCCATCGTGTCGGCTCAGCACCCAGATAGTGTTTTTCGCCTGCGAGGTGGACGGGTCATCCGACGTATCGGTGTGTGCGGACTCGTCTGCACCCGACAGCTTCACCAAGTGCGGCAAAACGCTGGCGATCGGAACATCCAGCGGCAGGGACACGTCCACCTGAGTTTTCCTGCAGAGCACTGACACCCGCGTCAGCTGAGGCGCGGGCGAGACCACCTGGTGTGCGTCGGTCAAGAAGGCACCGGTCATAGGTCTGGCATCCGGGACAGCTGGATCACGTCGCTTTTCATCGTTCGTGAGATAAACATGCCCCGACCCGGCGGCATCAGTTGTGGTTTATAGCCAAACAGCGCACCCTCATCCTTGGTGCCGCTCATCACCAGACCATTGCATGAAAGATCCTTGAGCCGGCCAATGATCGGATCCATCATGGCCCGTGCGGCGCCGCCGATACGTCGAACGACGACCACACGCAGACCAATATCCCTCGCCTGTGGCAGGTATTCGATAAGTGGTCCCAGTGGGTGTTGCAGGTGGCCACCGCCGATCAGATCGTAGTCGTCGATCAGTACGTGCACATCGGGGCCATGCCACCACGAGCGCTCCTTGAGTTGCTGCTGGGTGATATCGCTCGGAGGTAGCCGGTCCTTGAACGATGTCGCCAGCTCTGTCATGATTTCTGTGCAGGATTGCGTGGCAGTCGCATAACCGCCAAGATAGTCGTTGTCGACGACGCCAAGTAGGGTGCGTCGGAAGTCAACCAGGACAATCCGGCACTCTTGCGGTGAAGTGTTCTCCATCAGTCCGTGGGCGATATTACTGAGCAGGCCAGTCTTGCCGCATTCGGCATCGCCGAACACAACCAAGTGCGGTTGAACGTTGAAATCCAGTATCACCGGTACTAATTCGGTTTCGTTGATGCCGATGGCGACTTTTGCCGGGCCCAGCGCGTGCGACCGGCGGGCGGCATCGACGACCGCGGCGCGGTCCACGCTGTGCGGCAGCATTCGCACCTGCGGCGCCTCGCGCTCGCCATACAGTCGGCGCACCGCCCCGCAGGAGTTAGCGACCCCGGTGGGTAGATCCTCGACGTCGGAGCTTGAATCCAACCGTGGCAACCCGATCAGAATATGCAGTCGCTCCGAATTCATACCGCGGCCTGGGCGGCCGGGTGGAACGAGTTCGGCCCATCTGCGGCCGATGTCACTATCGACCGGATCGCCCATCCGCAATTCGACTCGGCTACCCAGCATATCTTTGACCGCCGGCCTGACCTCCATCCAGCGGCTTGCGGTGATTGCCAGGTGGATGCCGTATGAGAGGCCGCTGATTGCGATCGCCTGCATCGTAGGTTCAAGCGTTTCGAAATCGCTTCTGATTGTGGCCCACCCGTCGACTACCAGGACGACGTCGCCGAACTTATCCTGGCTGAGCGGATCTTGGGCGGCGACATCCGCTGGCAACGCTGCCAACTGTGCCTTGCGCTGGCGGAAATCGCGCATCGACTCGATACCGAGGTCTCTGAACCGCAATTCGCGCTCGCGCAGTAATCCGCTGACCTCGGCGACGGTACGGCGAATGCGGTCCGCATCCATACGTCCGGCCACGCTACCGACGTGCGGCAGATTCGCCAGGCTGCCTAGGGTGCCGCCACCGAAGTCAAGGCAGTAGAACTGCAGTTGTTCGGGGGTGTGGGTAGCTGCGGCGGCCATGACGAGCGTGCGGATCGTCGTCGACTTGCCCGACTGCGGGCCGCCGACTATCGCGACATTGCCAGCGGCACCGGATAAGTCCACGATCAAAATGTCGCGGCGCTGGTCATACGGGCGGTCCACGATTCCAATCGGGAGCCGCAGACGTCCGTTGACGTTGCGCGGCTCGTGCCACACAGAATCGGGTAGTAAATCGTTCACCGCGGGGCTGGCTTCCAGCGGTGGTAGCCACACGGCGTGGGCAGGGCGGCCGTGGCCTCGCAGCCTGCTGACCACGACATCGAGCAGGGTAGTTTTTTTTGGCCGGGAAGATATCTCGGCATCGCGCAAATCCGGGAGCGCGTCGGCCACTTTAATCGGTGCGGGATCCTTGTCCACAGGACTGGCGGTGAACAGCTTTGGCGCCTGCGCACCCAGTAGAGACACCCGACCGCTGCGTGAGACTGCGCGCGGGGGGACATACTCGCCGGAAACGTAAGAAGAGTTGAACCGAATAGGCTCGTCGGCATCGCACTTCAGGAACGCAGACCCCGGGACACTGGGCAGGTGGTAGGCGTCGGGCACCCCGAGCACGCTGCGTGACTCGCTCGCCGAGAATGTCTTAAGACCGATCCGGTAGGACAAGTGCGAGTCGAGCCCACGCATCTTGCTCTCTTCAAGGCGCTGTGACGCCAGCAACAGGTGGATGTGCAATGACCGGCCAAGTCTGCCGATCATGACAAATAACTCTGCGAAATCCGGTTTCTGCGAAAGCAATTCGGAGAATTCGTCGACCACAATGAACAACGCCGGCAGCGGATCCAATTCAGCGCCGTTGGCCCTGGCGCGCTCGTACTCTGTGACATTGGGATAGTTTCCCGCCGAGCGCAGCAACTCCTGGCGGCGGTTCATTTCGCCGGCGAGGGCATCGCGCATCCGGTCGACCATCGTCAGCTCGTCTTCAAGGTTAGTGATGATCGCCGCGATGTGGGGGACACCCTCGAGCCCGAGAAACGTTGCCCCGCCTTTAAAGTCGACCAAGATCAGGTTCAACACTTCGGGCGAGTGCGACGTGATCATGGCCAGCACCAACGTGCGCAGAAATTCAGACTTGCCCGACCCCGTCGCACCGATGCACAGGCCGTGCGGCCCCATCCCCCCCTCGGCGGATTCTTTGATGTCCAGCTCCAGCGGTCGACCGGCGGGGGTGTAGCCGACGGGCACACGTAGGCGCCGCCGCGGTGTGATCTCTTGCCAGACCTCTTCGGGGATCATCTTGGCGGCGTCGGAAATTTTGAGCAGCGCCATTAATCCCGGGTCGGTGGCACGTGCCTCCGGTTCCAGGTTTATCAGATGTGCGGCACCGCCCATCTGATAACGGCTGAACGCGCGCGCGGTGGCCTCGGCTTCGGCGAGGCTCAGGTGATCCGGGGTGGCAAAGCGTTCGGTGCCGGCCGCGGTGCGCGCGCCTACGTCATCGTTCTCCACCACCAATTGCAGGCTGCGTCCCGACGTGCGTTCCCTGGAAGCACCGTTGAGGTCGAGCACCGTAACACTGTCCAACCCAGCATCGGTGATCAGTCTTTCGTCACCGACGACCTGCCCGTCGTCGATGATCACGACAAGCTGTATGACACCCTGCGTCGGCGCTGCGTTGCGACTGAACCGGCCTCGCTCCGCAAGATCGTGTGCCAACGCGTTTTCCAAAAGTTGCAGCGACGGGAACAGCATCCGCATCGGTCCGCAGCCGTCGCGCGCGGACGCATGTTGCGCATGCGGCAGCCACTTCAGCCAGCTCCACGTGCGATTGTCCGGATCTGCGGTCACCAAGGCAACCTGCAGATGGTCTGGACCGTGGAAGGCGCATAACTCGAGCAGCATCGACCGAACCAACCGCTGACTCATTTCGTGGTTGCCCTCGAAGGTGATTGTCGGAAAGGCCCGAAGTGACACCGCCGTTGGCAACGCGTGCACCACGGAATGCGTACTGACGAATCGCCTCAGGGCATTCGTGGAGACCGGTTCCAGGTCTTCCGGCGGTCCTGTCTCGGGCGCCAGCAAGCGCGTGGCCAGTCGGTGCGTACCGACACCGACCCGAACGTGGCAGAAATCACTGTCGGTGGGACGCCGCTCCCACATGCGCCGACCCCCGGCGACCTCAATCAGAGCTCGTGGGTCCGGATGACTCCACTCCAACGCGGCACGTTGGGCGCCGCCGGTTTCTCCGGCGTCGTCGCGCAGGCCCGCCAAGTAGGTGAAGAAGTCTTTGCGCTCCTCGTCGAGTTCGGCCGCCGCCTTGCCCGGTCTGCCGCTCCCGCCCATGAACATGCCCGCCACAGACATGACCATCATTGTTGGGAAAATTAGGAACGTTGGGTTGCGAGTAATGTCTCGGCCACCCACGGTGATCATCAGCGCTATCATCCCGACAACCGCGACGAGCATCACGACCGGCATTAGCTTGGACAGCAAATTACCCGGAATGATGCGCGGGACTTCCGGAGGTGACTGAAGCGCGACTTCTCCACCCGGCATTCGCGGCGGCGCCAGGCGCAGGCGTCGTACGAACCCTTCCTTAGCCAAGGCGCCCTCCTGCGTATGTCTGCCGCGGTCCTCAACAACATACAAGCGCCATTCAGAGGTATTGTCCCGCTCCATGGTTCGCGAGAAGGTTGCTACCCGATGACGTTACCGCCATCCTTAACCGAGTCGGATTCCGAGTCAAACGACGAGCAGGAGCTTAGCCGGATCGCCGTTCTGGTCGGCGGATTGCTGATAGACGTCGCGGTGCCCACCCGGGTAAGCACGTCGGCGATCATTAACGACGTTATCGAATTAGCCAACGACCAGCTTCTTATCAGGGCCGGCCTGACCGTCGATATCGGCAATTCCGTGGGCAATTGGGCATTTGCGCGGCTTACCGGTGACGTCATCGAGCCGGAACGGTCGTTGGCTGAAGCGGGCGTCTACGACGGTGAGCTTCTCGTCGTTCGGGCAGCAGGCGCAACGTCAACGTCGTTGAGCGACGAACTTGAAGGCATGATGGAAGCGCAAGACAACGCCAGATGTCCTTTCACTGAGCAACGTTGGATGGCAGCGTGGTTCACGCTGAGCATCGCGCTGTCGGCAGCCGTGGCATTACTACTCCCCGAAGTCGCCCGCGCACCCCGGGTCTTCGGCGTGCCAGTAGCCACGGTGGCCGCGTTAGGGGCTGGAATTAGCTGTGCGATTGCCGGTTTCGTGGTGTCGTTCCGGTCCAGCGACAAACGCAGGGCCGCCTGGTTGTCCGGGTCGGCACTGCCGTTGATTTTCGGTGGCTCGCTATGTGTGGTGCCGGGGGTGCATGGCGTTAAGGCGCTGACCACGGCATTGGCGCTGACGGCATTGGTTGCGGTGGTGCAGCTGTTGGGATCGGGCCTCTCCCGTGCTCTATACACCACCGTGGTCGCGCTCGCGGTGTTCGGCACCGCCGCCGCACTGGCGCAGCAGCTAGTGCATTTGAATCTTCGGAGTGTGGGAGCGGGTTTGGCCACTGTCGCGGTTATCGTCGTGTACATGGCGCCCAGGGCCACGATCGTGCTGTCAGGAATGCAGGTGCCGCGTGTTCCGACCGCGGGTGAACCGCTTGATGACATCGAAACGCAGGGGGGCACCGCGGTGGAGGGTGTCAATGCAATTGGAAAGCAGGTCGTTCCCAACGAGGAAGGGATGACCGACCAGGTTCAGCGAGCCAGGGATTATCTGACCGGACTGGTAGCCGCTGCGTCGATACTCGCGGGAATAGGCTGCTATTTTGCCGTCGGCGTGGCCAACGAGTTAATTTGGCAAGGAATAGTTTTCGGGTTCGCCGTAGCAACGGTGCTGTGTTTGCGCGGACGCAGTCACCATGATCTCGTCCAGTCGGCAGTCTTGATCGGAGGCGGCCTGGTGACCGCGTTGGCCGTCATCGTCAAGACGGCCACGTTCGTCGACAGCTGGCAGGTGAATTCCGCCGTTACGCTCATCACATTGATGGCGCTACTGTTGATGTGCGGGTTGGTGGCCCCACTTCGGGAGTTCTCCCCGGTTATGAGGCGCCGAGTCGAGATCCTGGAGTTGTTCGCGATCGCACTGCTGTTTCCACTGGCATGCTGGATAATTCGAGTTTATGCGCTCTTCCGCGACATGCGGGTCTGAGCTCAGCGCTTGGGCGGCGTGATCGGGTGCCCAGCAAGGTCGGCTGCCATCCCGTCATGGGTGATCAACGCAGCCTGCTGGGACAATTCCGGTCCGGGCGGAAGTAACATCAGTACTGGCCAGGGCGCGGCCTGAGGCATCGCAGTCGTGTTGTCTGGCTGCTTCACTGCGGTCACACCCAACACTGTCGCTACGTCCTCGTCCCGGATATGAAAGCGAACACCTAAATCGTTGATATAGAACGACTGTCCTAACGCGCGGCTGCCCGGCTCGTCTCCAGAGGCCTGGACATATTCGCCGGTGCCAGGTTTCAGGTACACGGTGTCGAGGCCCGGCCCTCCGCCGTCAGCGGTGGCCAGCCGTATCGGCTGCGCATCATCGGGCAGCGGCAGGCGGCGTCCGACCAGCAAGCGGGTTGTTGCCTCTATCGCCGAGTTGTTGCGCTGCCACGACATGCACACCACGCGGTCCGGATCGGCATGCAGGAACTGTGGTGGCGCTGCGGGGTAATGGCCTACCCGCAGCGTGTGCCCGATAGGGACACTGCTGGCCAGGGCTGGAGAGATGTCAATCGGTTTAGAGATGGTGGGCGAGTCGGGGTTGCTGTACCGGACGATGTCCGCGGTCGCCTCGGAGATGGGCTGCAACCCTTCCCTTAGCACCACATAGAGCTGCTCGCCCCGCGAGTCGACAGTTTTAAGAATTGCGCCCACGCGGTAGGTATCCGGTAGATAGCTGGTCGTCTCCGCGACACCATCGATGACGATCGGCACGATCGGATCGACCAGCGGAAAGGCGTTGAGGAGTCCTGGTGAAACGTCTCGAATATCACTGTCGGCCAGCCGCAGTGCATGCTGCAGAGTGGGATCGACCGGATTAATCTGAGCCCGTACGCCGTCGTGTATCAGGTACGTGATGCCATGTGCTCTGGCGAGGAAACCCTGATCAGCGGAGGCTACCCGGATGTCTTCGTCGAGTACGGGGTTGTTGGCAAGGACCGTGGTCTCCACCGCAGGTTCGCCGGCACGTCCAGGAAAGGAGGGAGTCTGCATGGAGTCGCACACCGTCCATGACGACATGCCCATGTCGTCACCGCGATTGATTCTGCTCGGAGCGCCGACAATGCCCACTGACGGACCCAGCGCAACGGTGTTCAGGAACCTGTCGTCCACTTGCTTTGGCGCATCGCTCTTCCCGACGATCAGCCGGGCTGACGCCAAGTTGAGAACAGGGTGCAGACGGTCGCCGATCCGCACGAACAACGTGCCGCTCGATTTGCTGATCATGATTGTCGAGTCGCCGAAATTGGGTGTAGGCCTGAAAAGCGCCAGCACGCCGGCGGCACCGGAAATTACTACGGCGATGACCATCCCCACCACCAGGGCGCGCACCTGTCCCCGCATGGGATTGTGGATCATCCGGGAATCGGCACGGATCAGCGCGTGTTCCGTCCGCCTAATCAAGAGCCGGTATCCGTTGACCTGTGCGCGCGTGGTGAGTTGCGCCGGCATGCGGCTCCTAACCGAGTTTCACGAAATGCCCAAAGAACAACGAGGTCAGCTTACTTGCATCATCGACAGGGTAGCCAAGGGGCGAAGTCACCCGCCACGCGCAGAGGAGGCACAGCATGAGCGGACGTGACCAGCAACCTGACAAGAAACAACCGGTCGCTCCCGCGCCATTATCGGCGACTGCCACGATCACAGTGCAACGCGTACTGCCGTTGTGCGACTTGCTGGTTGTGCAATTGTTCGCCGTGGCGGGGATGTTCATTGGGCCACTGCTGAACGAGCCCCGCTGGTATGGTGCCACGGCCGGCCTAGGCGTGGCCGTGCTGGCAGTAACGAGAATCCGGGGATTGTCGGTACCTCGGCGGGCCTCAGCGCGGCTGGGGTTCTGGTATGAACGACAACGTCACAAGCGCAAAAGCGAACGCGCCCAGCCCTTCAACGCAGAACTCCCCGACGGGTCACAGATCGGGTTCCAGTGGGACGGCAAAATCCTGATGTCTTTGGTTCGAATTCTTGAAGACCCGCAAGCCATTACGGTCATGGAACCGTCGATAACGGTTTCGGGACAAATGGTTTCGGCGCAAGCATTGGCGGATTGCCTGCAGCAGTTCGACATTGTGCTGGACTCCATCGATGTGCTGAGCCAGGGCGCGAGATCGAGTGGCCACAGCCAGGTCGGATGGGTCTACGAGGCGGTGCTGGGGCCGCTGCCAGCAATTGCGCGGCGTTCAGTATGGGTGGCGGTTCGGTTGGACCCGACGCTATGTCCCGACGCGGTGCGCCATCGGAGTGGGGGCTGGCAAGGGATCGTGCGGGCGGCGACAACTGCCACTCGCCGGGTCGCCAACCGGCTGTCGGATGAAGGACTGCGGACGCAAATCATGACCGCCGATGAAATCGCCCAGGTCACCTGCGAACTGGCGCAGGGAGTGGACCTGAGCACCCTCGACGAAACCTGGCACGCTTGCCACGAGGGCAGGTTCGAGATGCGCAGCTACTGTTTGGAACCGTCAATGTTCACCGCGGCGGGTATAGGCGTGCTGTGGACTGCCCCGACTGATTGCACCACACTGTGTGTCTCCGTGCGCCGCGACGAACGCGATGAGGTGATCAAGATTCGCGGCCTGGTGCGGTTTGACGGCGACGGACGCACCGAAGTCAAACTGCCTGGTCTTCGACATCTGCCGGGCATGCAGTACGCGGCGTTGATGTGCGGTCTGCCGCTTCCTTCACCGCGGCGATCGGTGGGGGGCTGGGTATTTGGGAAGGGCGTCAACGCCATCAAGGGTTTAGAGCTGCCAGTTTCCGGCTGCGGTCAAGTAGTTGGAGCCGACCAGCACGGGCGGGCGGTCGCACTACCGCTGTTTGGGCCGCTGGTGCAATGGGTGGAGATGTGCGGCACGTTGCATCTTGCACAACAGGTGGTGCTGCGCTCGTTGGCGCTGGGCGCCGCGGTGCACGTCCACTCGTGCCGACCGGCTGCGTGGCGGGCGATGGTTGAACAGGTTGGCGAACGCAGCCTGCTGACAGTCAACGGCCGCAAAAGGACGCAGCCGCTGTCGAATCGCAACTTTCCGGTGGAACTGTTCGACGGTGCGCCCGAACCGGCGCCTCGGCAAGGGGTGACCACGATGATTGTCAAACCATCGCATGCCGAGCCGTCCCGTGAGGCCGACGTGACCTTGCAGTTGCTCGATCCGCATCGCGACCTTGTCCGAGTGCGCACCCGGTCAGCGTCGGCAATGGTGACGATGGTGGCCACTCCCGACGAGATGCGTTACATCACGGCGTCGTCAGACATCGTGGACCGACAGCCCAGCGGTATAGGGCCAAAAAGCTAATAGGACAGAGGGATTCGGTCATAGCAGACATCAGTATGCAAATAAAGTCGGGCGGTTTAGGGTTTGGTAGTAGATGACAGATGCCCGCGTTGTCCGCCAGCCTCGCAGGAAGGCGGCACCACCTGTATGAGCAGATTGCAATATCTGGGCCAGAAGTGCGTGGACCACCGTGCCATCTGCGACGACACCGTGGTAGGCGGGCTTTCGGGTATCACTTACGACCCGAACCGAGACGTGTATTACGTCATCTCCGATGACAGATCGGCATACAGCCCGATCCGTTTCTACATCGTGCGACTGTCTTTGTCCGACAAGGGTATCGATGATGTCAAATTCCTTGGCGCGCGCTTCTTACTTGACGAGTCCGGCCGGTGCTTCCCGCCGCTGAGCATCGATACTCGTCCCCTGATCATCCCGCCCGACCCCGAAGGGATCGCGTTTGACCCGCGACGACAGCGGCTGTATTGGTCATCCGAAGGTGATATTCAACCAAGACCACCGGCTTCGCCTGTTGCGGTTACCGACCCTGCGATTGTCGTCGCGGACCTAGATGGTAGATACGACGGGAAATTCGCTCTGCCGCCGGCTGCCAAGATGTCGCTCGACAACCGATGCGGGCCGCGTATCAACGAGTCGTTCGAAGGTATAGCACTCACACCCGATGGCGGGCACTTATTCGCTGCGATGGAGGAACCGCTGATCGATGACGGTCCTGTACCGGACACCCGGCACGGCGAGTTGGCGCGAATCACCAAGTTCGATGTCGATTCCCGGAAACCGGTAGGCCAGTATGGTTATCCCCTCGAACCTTCTGCGCCGACCGCCGACACAAACGGAATCTCCGATCTCGTCGCCCTCTCCGCGACGTCCTTCCTCGTCATCGAACGTGCCGGTACGTACACACCTCGGATTCTCCCTGTCGTTCGAATCTACTGCGCCGAGATTGCTTCGGCCACCAACGTAATCGCCTATCCTTCCCTCGTGGGGAAGGATATTACGCCGATGAGCAAATCGATAGCCGCTGACCTTGCCGATGTATCAGGGACAGACAATCTCGAGGGCATCACACTCGGACCGCTGCTGCCTGACGGTCGCCAATCGGTGATTTTGGTTAGTGACGACAACTTCCTCACTACCGAAGTCACCCAGTTCTTGGCCTTCGCTCTGCGCCCGGAGCGCGACGATGACTAGCACACGAGGTTACTCGGCACCCGACGAATACGACGCGCCGAATCGGTTGTGTCGATCTTTGTGGGTCGTTGTCGCGGTCCTTGGTCCGATAAGCTTTGCGGTGAGCTTCGGCTCGCCGCAGGCGCTCGATTACCTGGTGCGGCTCAATGTGTTGGCGGCAATCGTGGCATCGGTCGGACTGCTGCCCGGACAGTCGGCGCGCATTTGGATCGTCGTCGCACTTGCGGTCACGGGTTTCCTTGATGCGCTCGATACTTGGATCCGGGGCGGCGTATCCGGTTGGGCAGTGACGTCCATCGTCTTGCTCAACCTACTGCAGTCAATCGCTGCGTTAGTCGCACTGCTACAGGAGTCGAGGATATTCACTTCAGCTGAATCCACCGGTCACCAAGGTTATTCGGCGTACAACCGTCTCGTTCAAGCGTATAGGGCATACGCAGCGCAGTATGAGTATTACTACCGGGCGTCCGCGTCGCAGTACAGTGCCGAGGGACAAGCGGAAGCGCAAGGGAACGTGGACACCGCCGCCCGGGCGGCGAGCGTGCAGACTGATACGGCGCAGGAATGGTTTGCTGCGCTGCAGGCTAAATACGCGCGGCACGGTCTCGGTGCGCCCAGTCAGCACTCGCGCCCCGCCACCCGCGGTGAGATGTCTACGGGGCGGGTCGGCGATATCGGCATCGCTGACAACAAACGTGCTGTGACAGAAACCTATCCGTACCCCGGGCGTGAGCAGCCCGCTGACCGAAGCATCGGTGAGGCGACCGAGCCTTAGTTTGTCCAGACACTCTCTGCGGACACTCAGCCTGGCGTCTGGTTCTTTCGGCCGAAGCCGTCGGCCACCGAGGCGGCCAATTCCACATACTGACGCCGTGTTTTTGGACTCATCAGATCGAGGAAGATTTCGCCGCCAGCGGCGAGATGGGGATCATAAGGGACGACAAATACCGAACGCACCCGCGACTGGAAATAGTGGACCAAGTGCTCAGTCTGGATCGGCATAGCACCCGGCTGGACCGAGCTCAGAACTATGGTGGTATCGGGAACCAAATGGGCGTAGCCGTGACACTGCAGCCAATCAAGTGTTGCCAGGGCACTACGTGCTGAGTCGATCGCCGGCGCCGCAACGACTACGAGCGCATCCGCGACGTTCAACACGCCTCGCGTGGCTGAGTGGGTCAAACCCGTGCCGCAGTCAGCAAGGATGATGTTGTAGAAGCGATCCAGGGTTTGATACACGGCGTGATAGTCGTCTTCGGAAAACACTTCCGATACCGCGGGGTTGCGCTCGGAGACCAAGATTTCCAATCGGCTGGGAGTCTGTGAGGTATGCCGTCGCATGTCCGGGTAGCGCAGGATCTCCCCGTCGGTAAGAAGGTGACGCACTGTAGAGCGGGTCTCACTCGGCCCCCGTTGGCCCAGCGTCCCGAAGTCGGGGTTGGCATCGACGGCGATTACTCGGTCACCCCGCAATGATGCGAAGGTGGCGCCTAATCCAAAAGTCGTCGCGGTCTTCCCGACGCCACCTTTCAAGGACAGCACCGCGATGCTGTAGGAGCCTCGCACCGGCCGGTTGACAAGATCAATCAACGCCCGCCAGTTTGATTCGGCCGCAGATTCGCCCAGATTCACGGCGCCACCTGTTATCTGGTGCAATACCTTTCGCCAACCGTGTCGAGGAACTGTGTGGGAAGCAACCAAGCCCAGTTCATTGGCTTTCGGCGAGCGCGCGCTTTGTCGGCGGGTTCCTGCGTCGCTCAGCGGGCCGGTGAAGTCCGTCTCGAGCTGTGCGTGGCGTCCGGAAGCCGGTCCGGAGCGTGGTGCCCTCTGCGTACCGTTGATCGCCTTGTCGACGGCGTCGGCGCTCCCGGGTTGGTCTAAGTAGGTCACGGCATCTCCTGCAACTGCTACTTCAGATTCAATGTCTGCAATATGCTACTTAGCGCTGCTTTCATGTCACTTCCTTCGATGCACATCAGTTCGTCCTCATCGAAGCGCAGCGCCTGATCGGTTCCCTCGGTGAGACGGTAGGCTCGCTCCTCCTCGGCCGCTTCGATCACGTTACGCACGAAGCGGCCGTTACCCGCGAGGTCGATGCTCTTGCGGACGTTACCCTCGTGGTCGGTGGACTCTTCGGAGCACAGGTGCTTGCACACGGCGACCAGCTCGTTGTAGGCCTCGGGCGACAGTTCCGAATCCCGCGACTTGGCTATCAATCTGCCGATATCACCTAGTTCGGCGGGAGCGTATGACGGAAAGCGAATGCGCTTGGTAAACCGCGACGAAAGGCCCTCATTGGCGGCAAGAAAGCGATCAATTTCGGCGTCGTACCCGGCGATGATGACGACCAAACGATCTCGATCGTTTTCCATACGGGCGAGCAAGGTGTCGACTGCTTCCCGCCCGAACGCGTCACCCCCAGAAAGACCGGTCTGGATCAATGTATACGCCTCGTCGATGAAAAGGACCCCGCCCATGGCACTGTCGATCAATGCGGTCGTCTTGATCGCGGTGCTACCCAAATGCTGACCGACGAAATCTTGTCGCTTGGCTTCGACGACATTGAGCGATTCCAACAGGCCAAGCCCGCAGTAGGTTTTGGCTACCACCCGAGCGATCGTGGTCTTGCCCGTCCCCGGCGGACCGGTGAATGCCAGATGGAGACTGCGAGCCCCCGTGCTGAGGCCCTTGTCTTCGCGTAACTTTGCCAGCTGCGCCCCGGACCGAAGTTTGGCCACCTGCAATTTGACGTCGGCCAATCCGATCTGTCGGTCGAGCTCTTGCTGCGCCGCCTGCAAGTGCTCGTTGCTGCGGTCGGTCTTGTTCTCAGCGTCCAGGCCGGCTGCGGTCGGAGCGCTGGCCGGGTCCCATTTGTCGGTGCGTGACTCGATGATCTCTTTGGTGGTTATGACGAGTCGGTATTTCGGGTCGTTGAGTGCCGCATAGTTCGCCTCGAATCCCGGCTCTTCACTGTAGATTCGCTCGAAGATTTTGCGGGCGTCGGGTTCGTTGCCCATCTCCCGCAGGGTGAGGCCCTTACAGAACTCCGCGGCCCGGCGTGCCGCCGGGATTGGACCTTCCAGTGCTTGGTCGAGTCGGCGCAACCCCTCGCCGAACAGGCCCATCTGCGCGCACGCCGAGCCGACCATGAGGTGTGCGCCCGACGCCAGGTACGCGTCGCTGAACGACACCGAATGCGCCAGCGCCGTCAGCACATCGGGCCATCGCTGCGTCGTGAAATACAAAATGCCGCGGATGTAGGAGCAGATGTCTTCGGAACCCTCATCCGCCGCGGCGGTGTTCGAGGCGCTGATTTCGTCGAGCGTCCGCTCAGCCTCGTCGTAATCTTTGCCTTCGATCAAGCTCGCCACGTATGCGAGGTTGATCTCTGTGCGCGAACTCAAGGTGTAGTCGACATAAAGACCTGTTTCGAAGCGCCCGCAGAGTGCACGCGGCGCCAAACCAAGCCGTCGCTGCTCGCGCCCCAAGAAATTGGATGTGTGGTGCAGGTAATGGATTACCTCCGCGGTGGTCTCACCGGCGGCGGCACGACCGAGCCAGGCGTCACACATATGCGGGTCGTATTCCGTCGCCCGTTTGAATGCCAGTGCCGCATAGTGCATGTCGCGTTCGACTTCCATTCCCTCAACCGAGATGCCGAGGGAGAGCACCCCCGCGTCGAAGACTTGCTGCGCGTTCCTGTTGTCACCACTCATCAGTGGCCCCAGCTTTCTTTCGATCGGACTCGGCTCGGGAACGCCGACGCGGATGGCGTCGGCGTTTGCCGGGCAGACGGCTGCATCGGGTTCGCTTACAATTGTACTAAGCTACGGGACAAACAGTTTGGTCTCTTGGCGAGGGCAGCAACCATGGACGTAGCGCGCAGATCTGCGGACATTTCACGCCCAACCATGGGCGAAGGCCCAGCGCCAGTGGGAGGGACGCAGAGGTCTCCGGACGGGGGCATACTGGTCCGGACTACCGATCGGGGTCTGCCGATCGCCATGAAGCTGGACCAGCGCGAATTGACCAAGTCTCCAACACAATTGGCACAAGAGATCCTGTTGCTGTGCGAGGTGTCTGCCAGGCGTATCCAGGCCGGACAGCGACGAGACCTGGTTGCTCGCGGCTTCAGTCCTGCCGTCATCCGTGGTTTGAATCTCAGCACCGAGGAAGAACTGGTTCGAGCCGAGGCGCAGCTACGCGACAGCGATCTCGACGACCCGCCCAACTCCTGGATAGGCCGGGTTTGACCGAAGGACTTGCAGTTTCGCTAATCGCACGCATCGAGAAGCAGCGCGACTTGATTCAGGCGATGAATGAGCATTGCAAGTCCATAACAGTGCGCGTCACAAGTCGCTGCAAGTCGGTTTGCGTGCAAGTGGACGGACTCGGCGCGATAACTGGGCTCTGGTTGGGAGAATCTGCCTACCATATAGGTGCTGATGCACTGGCACAGCTAATCGTCGACACCGCCCAAGCGGCCGCGCAGGCAGTCGTGGATCGGCAGCGTCATTTGACCGAGGAATTCACCGAGCGGCTGACCGCTCTGCAGCAGACGCCGCTCGTCCGCCGCGACGGCACGACTTTTCATCCGGGGCCGCCGAAGAACGGTGGTGGCGGAAACAGGTGTTAGGCATCAGCTCTCAATCGAGAGCCGATGCCTAACAGGCCAAGTGATATCGGAGTGCTTGGCCCTCAGTCGAGCCGATAGCGGATCAGCCGGGAACTGTTGGCCACCACCGCAACGGATGACGCGTTGTGCAGGATCGCGGCCAGCACGGGGGACAGCGCACCGCCCGCACCGACGATCAGCCCGGCGGCATTGACCGCGATGGACATGCTGTAGTTCTCCCGGATCACGCCGACGGCCCGGGTGCCCAGGTCCCGAACGTCGAGCAGGCGATGCAGGTCGTCGTTGGCCAACGCCACGTCGGCGGTCTCGACGGCGACGTCGGTTCCGGCCAGCCCCATGGCGATCCCGATGTCGGCTGCCGCCAGCGCCGGGGCGTCGTTGATGCCGTCGCCGACCATGCCGACGATGTAGCCCTCGTTCTGCAGCTCGCGCACCACCTCGAGCTTGTCCTCTGGCATGACCTCGGCGCGCTACTCGTCGATCCCCAGCTCGTCGGCGACGACCTGGGCGATATCCGGATGATCGCCGGTGAGCATGACGATGCGGCGAATCCCATTGGCGCGCAACTTCGTCAGCACTTCGGCTGCCTCGGGCCGGACCTCGTCACGCAGGCTGATCAGCCCCACCAGCTTGCCGTCCACCGCCAGCAGCAGCGGCGTCTCGGCCTCGCGCCGCAGCTTCTCCACCCACTCGGTCGCCTTCTTTGACACCCTTACCTTTTCGGCTTTCAGCAGCGACGGGCTGCCCAGCAGCAGGGTGCGGCCGTCGGCCCAGGTCCGCATGCCCAGGCCCACCAGCACCTCGCACTCGTCGTGCGGCGGGATGCTGATGTGACGCTCCTCGGTAGAGCGGATCACCGCTTCGGCCAGTGGATGGCGGGAATGGATCTCCGAGCTGGCGGCATAAGCCAGCACCTGCTCGGGCTCCCAATCCTTATGCATAGCAACGATATTCGTGACAACCGGCCGGCCGACGGTCAGCGTGCCGGTCTTGTCGAACACGATCGCGTCGACCCGGCCTGCCTGCTCGAGGTGGGATCCACCCTTGATCAGGATGCCGCGGCGAGCGCCGTTGCCGATCGCGGCGCTGATCGCGGTCGGGGTGGCCAGACCTACCGCGCAGGGGCAGGCGACCAACAGCATGGTCATCGCGCGCCGGACGTCTCCAGTGACCGCTAGCGTGATCGCCGAAACGATGAACGAGGTGGGAACGAAACGGCGAGAAAAGTTCTCGCCAACCCTCTGGATGGGCGCCCGGTCGTGTTGGGCCTCCTCGACGCGGGTGATGATGCGGCCGATGGTCGTTTGTTTGCCGACGGCTTCGGCGCGCACCACGACGCGTCCGCGCACCACGACCGAACCGGCGTGCACGTGTGTCCCGACGCCGACGCTCACCGGGAGGTTTTCACCGGTGATCGCGGACTGATTGACCACGGCGTCGCCATCGACGACTTCGCCGTCCACCGGGATGGCGACGTGGTCGTGCACCACCACTTCGTCGCCGATGTCGACGCTGTCGATCGGCACCTGGATCTCGGTGCCAGGCCCAGCGACCCCAGAAGGGCTAGCGAGCCGAATCCACGCGGTGTCCTGGCTGCCGCGAAGCAGCTCCGAGATGGCCCGCCGGGTCCGTCGCAAGGTCAGATCTTGGAGGTACTCACCGATGTTGAGCAGCCACAGCACGGTGAGGGCGACCACGTTCTCGCGCAGGATCAGGCTCGCCACGGTCGCTGCCGAGACCAGCGCATCGGTCCCGGCCTTGCCGGACCGCAGCGAACTCAGCGCGCCACGCAGGAACGGGTACCCGGTGAAAATCGTGACGCCGGTGGCGACCACTCGGCCGCTCGGGCCGAGCAGTGGTGGCCAGCCGAACACGTAGCGGCGCACCCCCCCAGCAAGCTCAGGGCAACGCCGCCGATGACCATGCGCAGCACATCGGAGTTGCGGATTTCCGACGAATGCGGTGCGCGCGACGAATCAGTTCGGCGGCGACGTGTTCGGCACCGCTGATCGCCGCCAGTACCTCGGAGCGATCACAGCGGCGCGGCGAATACCAGACGACGACCGATCCGGTGCGCGGGTAGGCGTGCACGGCGCGCACGCCGGTCTGTTTGGCAACGGCCTCTTCGACCGCGACGGCCCGCCGCGAGCTGGCGCGAACCCACGCGACCGAAACTCGCATGCGGCCAGCGGCATCCGAAACTATTGTTAGGGCAGGATCTTCGGCAGTTGCGACGTCTTCAACAATCGCGAGGCTCATGTCCGAGGGTCAGTGCTCGTGATCGTGGGCTTCGCCGACGGACGGGGTGGGTGCCTCCTCGCCGATGCGCTCGCGGGCTTCGGCCATGACGTCGGAGAGCTTGAGTCGTGCGGACACCGCGGTAACCACCGCGGTCTGATGCAGCGGCGCCTTGGCCGCGGCCTTGCGCACTACCTCGTAGGCCGTCACCCCGACCAATCCGGTGAATACCGTTCCTGCCGCTTTTGCCAATAACCCGTACACCGCCATTGCCGGAAGCCTTTCTGCCAGCTAGTTGCTCACGACAACCATTATCAAGAAACTACCCCGCGGCCGCGCCAACAGCTAAGCGCCCTGCTTGTTATTGCGCCGTCCAACTCATGCTTGCACGAAATTAACATTGATGTATTGCGATATCAACATGCGTTCTCAGAGGACCCGGGTGATTTTCTCGGTCTCGACCCGGCGCTGCAGTGCGGCTGGGTCGGCGTTGGCCACCTGAACCAGCGAGGCGCCGACGGCCAGGATCGCCAGCAGCCCGTCGATCAACTCGGCGGGGCCGGGCCACGACGCGCTGGAGAGCACTCGATCTTTGGGCGTCAAACCCCTCGTCGCCGCCGATCTTTCACTTTCAGCCAGGATTTCGTCGACGGATCGGCCGCCGAGCGCCGCGCCGGGGTGGCGTTCGGCGATGATCTGGTCGCCGTGCACCCGCACGGCGGTGGCGTAGTCGGTGACACCGATCGGCAGGTCGGGCGCGGGACGGCCGAACGGATTCAGCGACAACACCGCGACCTCGCCGCCGGGCTCGACAGTCGCGTCGGCCTCGTCCAGCCGGTCGGAGGTGCACAGCGCGAGGTCGGCCGGTCCGGACGCGTCGAGCACGGCCTCGGCGCCGATCCACCACACTCCGAACAGGACCGCAGCGGTCTGCCAATGCGCCGGCAGCAAGATCGCCACCCGGCTGGCCGGCCCCGCGCCCAGCTCGTCGCGCAACAGGTTGCCGGTCTTGGCGGCCCAGTTGGCCAGGGTCACCGCGGACAATTCGATGCGCTCGCAGGAGGCGTCGTCGTAGTAGGTGATGCGCGGACCGACCGGATCGGCCCGCAACATCGGATCGAGGATCGCACCGGACAGCGTGGTCAGTTGATGCACTCCGACTTGTCGCTGCCGGCCGTCAGAATCGGCGACGGCGCCGGAACATTCGGGTCGGTGCCCGACTGGTTCGTCACCCGGGCCGGGGCCACGGCCCCACCGGACAGGCCGGAGCCCGGTCCGGTGTAGTCGCTGGCCAGCACCACCCGCACCGATCCCGGGGCCAGCGACGCATCGGGGACCACCGGCAATCCGCCCAGCTCCTTGGAGACTTCCCGTGCCCCCAGGTCGTCGGGCTTGTTGGCGCGCACCTGGCTGGACTTGACGTGAGTGCCGTCGCTGTTGCCGACGGCACCGGTGGTAAATCCTTTGGAGCTCAACACGTCTGATACCGCGGCCGCAAGTCCGTTGATGTCGGTGTCGTTGACCACGCTGGTGGTGGTCTTGGCGGGCGTGTAGGCCAGCTCCTCGGTCTTCCCCTGATCCTGCTCGTGCAGCAGGCCGGCGACCCAGTCCTGAACCTGATGCGGGTCCACTCGGACCACGCTTTGCATACCGTCGTCACTCCAGCCGGCCCCGTCGAGCACCGGGATGGTGGCGAACGCGACGTTGCCGCCGGCCAGTTTCTGCAATTGCTGGACGAAATCCATCACGTCCCAGCCCTGGGAGAGCACCACCGAGCGCTGCACCGCCGCCTCCAGTCGCCTCATCGTGGTGGGGCTGGACAGCGTCTGGCCGGAGATCACCCGGTGGGCCAACGAGGCCATCACGACTTGCTGGCGCACCACCCGGTCGAGGTCGCCGCGCGGCAGGTCGTGGCGTTGGCGCACAAAGCTGAGCGCCTCCGAGCCGTCGAGCCTTTGCGGGCCGGCTGGGAAGTCGGCACCCGAAAGCGGTTCGTACACAGCATCTTTGAGGCACACGTTGACGCCGCCGAGCGCATCGGTGATCAACGCGAAACCGAGCAGCCCAATTTCGGCGTAGTGGTCGACGGTGACACCGGTGACGTCGGCGACGGTCTTGATCAAGGCTTCACGGCCGGCCTCGGTTCCCTGGGTGGCGGCATCCTCGGCCGAATCACCGGCTTTGACCAGGTTGACCCGCTTGGCCTCCCGGGTTTGGCCGTAGACGCCATTGATCTTCGTCTTGCCCAGACCGGGTGCCGTGACATAGGAGTCCCGCGGAATCGAGATCGCGGTGGCCGACTTCCCGTTGTTCGGTATCCGGACCAGGATGACGGTGTCGGTGTTGGTGGCTTCCTCGTCACCGGCCTTCAGCGTCGCCAGTTCCTCTGGTGTCAACGCGTTGCCGTGAGCATCGGTGCGGCTGTCCAAGCCGACCAGCAGGATGTCGATCGCACCATCGTCGCCGCCCTTGCCCAGCGACGGCGCCGACATGTGGAAGATGCCGTCTTCAAACGCTCGGACGTTGTTCCAGGCCACGCCGGTGCCGAGCACCACGGCGAGGGCTAGCACAGTGGCAACAACACGAACAACACGTTGCACAGGCATCACACTAGGTTACTTGCGGAACACCCGCTTCTCGGGTAGCCAGCTGCGGCGTGGCTGGGGCATGCCAGACTCGAACCATGTCGGGCAGGATCGTGATCACCGGAGCCGGCGGGCAGCTCGGCGGTTGCCTGGCCGCCCGGGCAACTGACCAGGGTCGCGAGGTATTGGCACTGACGTCCTCGCAGTGGGATATCACCGACCCCGCTGCCGCCGGGACGATCGTGACAAGCGGCGATGTCGTTGTTAATTGCGCCGCGTACACCGATGTCGACGGCGCCGAAAGCGACGAAGCAAGGGCGTATGCGGTCAACGAGGCCGCGCCGGGACACATCGCGCGGGCCTGCAAGAGTGCCGGCGCCCGGCTGATCCACGTCTCGACGGACTTCGTTTTTGCCGGTGATTTCGGTGGTGGGGGTCCCCGCCCATATGAACCCAGCGACGAGACCTCGCCCCGCGGCGTATACGCGTGCAGCAAGCGCGCCGGTGAGGTGGCCGCGCTGGCGGCGCTGCCGGAAGCTGTCGTGGTCCGGACCGCCTGGGTCTACACCGGCGGCACCGGCAAGGACTTCGTCGCGGTCATGCGCAGGCTCGCGGCCGGAGACGGCCCGATCAAGGTCGTCGACGACCAGGTCGGCTCGCCGACCTACGTCGCCGACCTGGCCGACGCCCTGCTGCAGGTGGTCGATGATGGCGTGTCCGGACCGATCCTGCACGCCGCCAACGAGGGCGTCGTTTCCCGATTCGGGCTGGCCCGCGCGGTCTTCGAGGAATGTGGCGCCGACCCCGAGCGGGTGAACCCGGTGAGCACCGACGAATTCCCCCGCCCGGCGCCGCGGCCGACCTACTCTGCACTGTCGAGCCGGCAGTCGGTGGCGGCAGGCATGGCGCCGCTAAGGCCCTGGCGCCCTGCACTTGTCGCCGCGCTGTCCGCGTCGGACAGCGGACTGCCAACCGAACGACCGATAATCTCTACGCGTGACTGACGTCTTGCCGGTCGTGACGGTGACCTACTCGCCGGGCCACCACCTCGAACGTTTTCTGGCTTCGTTGGCGCTGGCCACCGATCGCCCGGTGAGCGTCCTGATGGCCGACAACGGTTCCATCGACGGCACCCCGCAGGCGGCGGTGGAGCGCTATCCCAACGTGCGGTTGTTCAAGACCGGAGCCAATCTCGGCTACGGAACCGCGGTCAATCGCGCGATCGAACACCTCTGTGAAAGTGGGCAGGTCGATGACTGGGTGCTGGTGGCCAACCCGGACGTGCAGTGGGGTCCCAACAGCATCGACGCCCTGGTGGAGGCGGCCACCCGCTGGCCGCAGGCCGGCGCGCTGGGCCCACTGATTCGCGACCCCGACGGGTCGGTCTACCCGTCGGCGCGCCACCTGCCCAGCCTGATCCGCGGCGGCATGCACGCGGTGATGGCGCCGTTCTGGAAACGCAATCCCTGGACGGCGGCATACCGCCAGGAGCGGCTCGAGCCCAGCGAACGGCCGGTGGGCTGGCTCTCGGGATCGTGCCTGCTGCTGCGCCGCTCGGCGTTCGGCCAGATCGGCGGATTCGACGAGCGCTACTTCATGTATATGGAGGACGTCGACCTCGGCGACCGGCTGGGCAAAGCCGGCTGGCTCAACATCTACGTGCCGTCGGCAGAGGTGCTGCACCACAAGGGCCACTCCACCGGACACGATCCGGCAAGCCACCTGGCCGCACACCACCGGAGCACCTACCTCTTTCTGGCCGACCGCCATACCGGGTGGTGGTTGGCTCCGCTGCGCTGGATCCTGCGCGCATCGTTGGCGCTGCGTTCCCGTCTGATGGTGCGCAGCTCGCGCCGGAAGCGCTCCGAGAAGCTGGCAGAAGGGCGGTACTGAATTGGCGATCCCCCCAGTCGATGCCGTGATCCTGGTCGGCGGCAAGGGCACCCGATTGCGGCCGCTGACCCTGTCGGCGCCCAAGCCGATGCTGCCAACCGCCGGACTGCCGTTTCTCGCCCATATGTTGTCTCGCGTCGCGGCGGCCGGCATCGAGCACGTAATCCTGAGCACCTCCTATAAGGCGGGGGTGTTCGAAGCGGAGTTCGGTGACGGGTCTGCGCTCGGTCTGCAGATCGACTACGCCACCGAAGAGGATCCGCTGGGGACCGGCGGCGGCATCGCCAACATCGCCGACAAGCTGCGTCATGACACCGCGATGGTGTTCAACGGCGATGTGCTCTCCGGCGCCGACCTAGGCCAGCTGGTGGAGTTCCACCGAGCCAACGCGGCCGACGTCACGCTGCACCTGGTGCGCGTCGGCGACCCGCGCGCATTCGGCTGCGTGCCCACCGACGAGACCGACCGCGTGGTGGCCTTTCTGGAGAAGACCGAGGATCCGCCGACCGATCAAATCAACGCCGGCACGTATGTCTTCGAGCGCAAGATCATCGACCGGATTCCGCGGGGCCGGCCGGTTTCGGTTGAACGCGAGGTGTTCCCGTCGCTGCTGTCGGACCCCGACGTCAAGGTCTGCGGCTACGTCGATGCCACCTATTGGCGCGACATGGGCACCCCGGACGACTTTGTCCGCGGATCGTCGGATCTGGTGCGCGGCATCGCCCCATCGCCGGCCCTGCAGGGTCATCGGGGTGAGCAGCTGGTGCACGAAGGCGCGGCGGTGTCACCCGGCGCGGTGCTGATCGGCGGCACGGTTGTCGGGCGCGGCGCCGAGATCGGTCCGGGTGTGCGGCTGGACGGCGCGGTGATTTTCGACGGCGTCAAGATCGAGGCCGGCAGCGTGGTCGAGCGATCGATCATCGGCTTCGGGGCTCGCATCGGTCCGCGGGCGCTGATCCGCGACGGTGTGATCGGCGACGGCGCCGATATCGGAGCGCGCTGCGAGCTGCTGCGCGGCGCCCGGGTATGGCCCGGCGTCTCCATTCCCGACGGCGGCATCCGCTACTCCAGCGACGTCTAGCCGGTTGCCCGCGAAACAAGGTGGGCGAGCGCGTAATCGGTACCGGGTGGCAACGCGTCGGCCGGCCACCAGCGCAAGTCCTCGGATTCCTCACTGATCGCGATCTGCGCGCCCGCCGGTGCATAGGCGATGAATTGCAGGTCCAGGTGGCGGGTCGGGACTCCCAGCGAGCACGTCACCGGGTGGACATGAATTGCGGCCAGCTCCGCCGCGATACGCAAATCGGGGACGCCGGATTCCTCGATGGCCTCGCGCAGCGCCGCCGCCACGATGTCGGGGTCGTCCTCGTCGCAGTGGCCACCGAGCTGCACCCACCTGCCCAGCCGCGGATGCAGAGTGAGCAGCACCTGGGCGCCGCTGTCGTCGAGCACGATCGCCGACGCGGTGACATGCCCCGATACGCACTCGCGGCGGCAGGCGTCGACGTGCCCGTGCACGAAGGCCAGCACGGCATGCCGCAATGAATCCTGCGCCGGATCGGGCGCCTGCCAGTCGGTGAGGATCGAGATCGCCGAGTCCCGGATGCTCATCGGCCGCCACGCCTGGTCCGGCGGTCGCGCAGCGTGTGCCACGCCGACCGGCACTGCGCGACGACATCCGGCGACCAGCCGAGCCCGTCGATCAGGACATGACGGTCGACGGTGTCGAGCGCCTTCTCGATTTCGTTGGCCTTCAGCAGCAGATCGACATCCGCAGCAAGTTCGGCGCCGGCGCGCGCCGGCGCGGGAATGGGCAGCTGCTCGGCTTCCCGCGGCTCCAGCTCCAAGATGCCTCCACCGTAACTACGGCCCATGATCTCGGCGAAGGCGAATGTCGCACTGTTGTGGAACACCGCGGCAAACGCCGTCGGATCATGATCTCCGACGATCCGCACCCGGTGCACGGTGTCGGTGCTCGTCGCCGCGGTGGCGTTGACGGTCAGCCGCGGGGCCAGGTGGATCTGGCGCAGCAGGAACAGGTCCGGGACCCACAGTGACGGTGTGCGCCACCAGGGCCGCCGGATCGAACACTTGTAGCCGCGGTGGACGCCGGCGGCCTCACCGGCGTCGATATGGGCGGCCAGCGCTGGGTCGGCCGGCTCGTCCGGAGCGTCGAGCAGCCAGGTCCGGTGCCCGGCCCCGATATCGCCGGCCCGGCAATCGGTGTCGTAGACCAAGCCGGACAGCTGGCTGCTGCGTGAGAGGAGCGGGACGCAGTGTGGCCGCAGCCCCAGCTCGTCGGCTTGGGCATCGGTGAAGGTGAAGAAGCTATTGCGGCCCGTCACGATGCCGACGTCGACATCGGCGATGGACCCGAGTCGGGTCATGGTGTCGGACTGCTTGAGCGTGCGCAGCAGCTGGATCGCGGCGGGGTCCAAGAAGTACTTAGTCCACTTCTCCTTTTCGTGCAGCAGCGCGGGCGCCGATTCGACATCGAGGTTCGCGCTGTCGAGCGCCTCAGCGTCGGGAAGCGCCACCGTGCGAATCCGCGCGGGGCCCGGACCGACGACACCGCAGAACAACACGACTTCTTGCAGAATGCCGTCGAACACCAGACGCTGAAATGTGACCAGAGTGATTTCGCGATAGCGGCTGAACAGAAATTCGCGCAATGGTGCGGCATAACCGACCTGGAGCAATTCGGCGGGCAATACCAGACCCACCCGTCCACCGTCGCGCACCAATACGGTGCTTGCTACGACGAAAGGGACCCAGGCATTGGTCAACCTGCTGGGGCGTAAACCCTGAAGCCGCATCAGGTCCAGCGCCGGCTCCCGTTGCTCGGATGCCCAGTTGCCGAACCGGATATAAGGCGGGTTGCCCGCGACCCCGTCCCAGTCGGCGGCCTCGTTTTCGGCCAGCCAGGCGAACAGATTCGCGGCGTCGACCGGAGCGAACGCGCGCGACTTCGCGGCCTCGCCGGCGACGAGTTCCACGCCGTGCACCTGCTTACTCAGCCCGGCCAGCTCACGCAGGATTCGGCCGTCGCCGCACGACGGCTCGACAATTCGCGGACCGGCCTGGCGGACCCAGCGCGCCAAAAATCGGGCTACCGGTGCCGGCGTGTAGTAGCCGCCGCGGACCTTGTCGGCCGATGCGACGGCCTTGCCCGCGAACGTCTTCACCGGATCAGTATCACTTGCGGATCAGCAGATCTCCGGGATTCACGGGCTCGCGCGACTCGGCCGGCTGCGCGGCGTAACCGATCGCGATGGCGCCCAACGGCTCCCAATCGGGTGGTAGTTCCAGATCGGCGCGGACCAGGTCGGCGGCAAAGATCGTCGAGCCGATCCAGCAGCTGCCCACGCCTCGCACGGCCAGCGCGACCAACAGGGCCTGCACGGCGGCTCCGACGGCGACGGTGAACATGGTGTGCTCGGCGTCGGTGCGCTCGGCGTCGGGGTAGGGGTGTGCGCCGTCGGGAACCAAGATCGGGATGACGACCTCGGGTGCGTCGTAGAGGATCTGGCCGCGGCCCACCCGCCGATCGACCGAATCGGCGGACCTGCCGTCACCGGCAAGGTCGCTACGCCACTTGTCCTTCATGCGATCGAGCAGCCGGGTTCGGGTGGCCGCGGTCCGCAGCCACACGAACCGCACCGGGCGGGTGTGGTGTGGGGCCGGTGCGGTCAGGGCCTCGGCGACAGCCGCCTCGAGAAGATCCGGCGGCACCGGCTCGTCGCTGAACTGGCGCACCGATCGGCGCAACAGCTGGGCTTGCCGGCGACCCATATCGATGGCTTCGGCGGTGCCGAGCCAGAACAGATCTTCGGGACCGGGCCGTAGGAGTTGCCGGGCCGTCGTGCCGTCGTCGACGACCGTGAGCCCGCGCACGATGGCCACCGGCATGGCGGTCAGCTTGCCCTTGACCAGATCGGCCGCCGCCGCGACCTCGTCGGCCACCGCGATCTCGGTGACCACCAATTCGTTGCCGTGCTCGTCGAAAGTGCCCGAATAGCCGTGCAGCACAGCAAGACCCGACGCACCGATGGCGGCGTCGATCTGTCCGTTGCGCCAGGCCCGGCCCATGGTGTCGGTGATCACCACCGCGACGTCGACGCCGAGCTTCTCGCGCAGCGCGGCCCGCAGGGCGGCGGCACTGCCGTCGGGGTCGACCGGTAGCAGCGCGAGTTCGGTTCGGCCGACGTTGGATCCGTCGACGCCGGCCGCGGCCTGGATCAGACCGAGCCGGTTCTCGGTGATCAGCGTCCGGTCCTTGCGGGCCAGCACCCGCACCGCCTCGTCGTCGACCAGCTTGCGCCGGAGCTCATCGCGCTGTTCGGGATCCTCCGGCGCCGCCACCAGCCGGCCCTCGCATTTGGACACCACCTTGCTGGTGACCACCACGACGTCGCTGTCACGCAGCCATGGCGCGGCGGCGGCGACCGCGGCACCGAGATCGTCGCCGGGACGGAACTCGGGAAGCCCGGCGACGGGCAGGATCTCGATCGTCGAGGCGCTGCCATGCTCTGCTGGAGAGGGGGTCACGCCGCCACGCCCGCAACATCCAGTCCGGCGCGGACCATCTGCGCCGTCGCTGTCGGATCGGTCATGAGCAGCGGCACCGAGCGCACCGCGACGCCTTCGATGTCGGCGTGGTCGCCATCGTGCACCAGCCAGCAATCCAGTATCCCAGTGGTCTCGCGCGCCCCATAATGCCTACCGACCGCCTCCGCGGTGGATTCGACCCCGATCACCTCGAGACAGGCATCAGCCATGCCACGCAACGGCTTTCCACCGATGATCGGGGAGTAGCCGACGATCGGGGCGGACGCCGCCCGCAGCGCGCCCCGAATACCGGGGACGGCCAGGATCGCGCCGACGCTCACCACCGGATTGGACGGTGCCAGCAAGATGATGTCGGCATCGCCGATGGCCTGCAGCGCTTCAGTTGTGGCGCTGGCCGTTTCAGCGCCGACGAACGCAAAGCTGTGGGTGGGCACCTTGGCCCGATAGCGCACCCACCACTCCTGGAAGTGGATCGCGCGCCTGCTGTCGTCGGCCGGATCGGTGATTACCACGTGCGTTTCGCAACGGTCGTCGCTCGCGGGCAGCAACTGCGCACCCGGTTGCCACCGGTCGCACAACGCCGTGGTGATCTGTGACAGCGGGTAGCCGGCACCCAGCATCTGGGTGCGCACCAGATGCGTGCCCAGATCGCGATCGCCGAGTTGGAACCAATCCGGCTGCATGCCGTATCGCGCCAATTCCTCTTTGGCATGCCAGGTTTCGTCACGGTGGCCCCAACCGCGCTCGGGGTCGACGCCTCCACCTAAGGTATACATACAGGTGTCCAAATCCGGACAAACCCGAACCCCATGGATCCAGGCATCGTCGCCAATGTTGACGACGGCAGTCAGCTCGTGGCCCGCGCCTGTTGGGTCGCGTTGTCCCTCGGCGCTGAACTGGCCCAGGCCGAGTAACTGCTGGACGCCCAGCAGGAAACGGGCGCCGCCGACCCCGCCGACCAGAACGGTGACCTTCACATCGCACGACAGTACCGGCCGGGAAACGGAAGGAGTTGGGAGCGGTTGTGATGGACACGCCGAAAGCCCTCTACAACAGAAACGCCGAAAAATGGTCACAAGATGATATGGAAATGCGCCATAACGCTTGACCCGGCAGATTAACCCGTGTCTAATCACATCAGTGTCATTTCCCGGTTAGCCGGCCGGTTCCGGTGTCGCAGACCGAGATTCGATCACTTGTTCGAATTGTCGGTTACATCAGAACAGTGGAAGTCAACCAATCTCCCAAAAACCAAGCTGAGGAGGCGTACGACTCATGTCTTACGAGCACCTACGGGGCGTCATGGCAGGCACTGAGCACGCCGCAATTAGCCTGACTCCAGAGCCACTTATCCGGCCGCACCTGACCGTGGTTCCTGATGCGCCAATCGCATTCGAGCCCGAGCCATTGGCGCCGGCCAATCCCGACGAATGGCAGGACCGCGCCCTGTGCGCGCAGACCGATCCCGAGGCCTTCTTCCCGGAGAAGGGCGGCTCCACCCGCGAGGCCAAGAAGATCTGCCTCGGTTGCGAGGTGCGCCATGAGTGCCTCGATTACGCCCTGGCGCATGACGAGCGCTTCGGCATCTGGGGCGGTCTGTCCGAGCGCGAGCGCCGCCGCCTCAAACGCGGCGTCATCTGACCGATCAACTCTTCGAAGGTTATTCGTCGTCGATCGTCGGATCGATGACTGTGGGTTCGACGTCGAGATAGATGGCCACCTGAGCCACCAGGATCTCGTGCAATAACTCGCCAAGTTCGACGGTGTCTTGAGCGCGTCGTTCGATAGGCTTGCGGAACAACACAATTCGCGCCCGCGTGGCATTGCCGCGGACGTCCACCCCGGCGGGGATCAAGCGGGCCAGGGCGATCGGCCCGTCGGCGACGACCTCGGGCGGCCACTGCACGCTGTCGGGATCCTTGGCGGCGATGCGGGGGATTTCATCGACTGCCACATCGAGGTCCGGCACTCGTGAATGCCAGCGACGCTCGATCGGCTCGTAGGCTTCCAGCACCGCCATGTCGAACCGCTCGGCCCGGCTGCGCCATCCCGGCACCGTCGGCGGCAGCAAAGGACCGCGCATATCGCGGCCGCGCCGAGTTGCCCGGTGCGGAGCCGACCGGCCCAACGGCCCTCCGTTCCGCGGGAAACTGTGTGAATCGCCCACGCGCCGATGGTAACGGTTGAACATCGTGGGCTGGACGGTTGCGCGTGTCCGGCGCTTCGGCGGCGTTTTCGCACGATAGCCTTTGCGACGTGAACGTTCCCCGTCGCTGCTGCCGGCCCGGGTGCCCGCATTACGCCGTGGCGACCTTGACGTTCGTCTACTCGGACTCGACGGCAGTCGTAGGCCCACTGGCCACCGTGCGCGAACCGCATTCGTGGGATTTGTGCGTCGGCCACGCCGGCCGGATCACCGCGCCCCGCGGATGGGATCTCGTGCGCCACGCCGGACCTCTCAATTCGGAGCCCACCAATCCCGACGAGGACGACCTGGTCGCCCTGGCCGACGCGGTGCGCGAAGGCGGTTCGGGTGACGGCGGCTTGCCGTACGCGGGCAGCACCGGCATGCCGTTGAACGGCTTTTCCGCGCGAGCGGGAGGTGTGTCCGCCGATCCGCTTGTCCACCACGGCGGGGCAGCCCAGGCCACGGCCCCCAGCAGCCATCTGCTCGCGCCATCCGAAAAACGCTCCGGACGCCGGCGCGGACATCTGCGGGTGTTGCCCGATCCTTCGGACTAGGGCGCGAGGTTCTGTTCCAAACCGTTTGGAACCGTAACTTCTGCGGGCCGATAGGCTGACGCCAAGAGGCAAATCGATCGACGGCGTCAGGAGGCCCGCATGTCTCGGCCCGCCGCGACCATTCACCGTGTCATCAAGGCTTATGACATCCGTGGCCTGGTTGGCGAAGAGATCGACGAGTCGCTGGTCGCCGAAGTCGGGGCCGCGTTCGCCGCGTTGATGCGTGGCGAGGGTGCGCAACGGGTGGCGATCGGCTACGACATGCGCGACAGTTCACCGTCGCTCGCCGCCGCTTTCGCGACCGGGGTGACCGACCAGGGCCTGGACGTGGTGCGCATCGGGTTGGCGTCGACCGATCAGCTGTATTTCGCCTCGGGATTGTTGGAATCCCCCGGCGCGATGTTCACCGCCAGCCACAACCCCGCCGCCTATAACGGCATCAAGCTCTGCCGCGCCGGGGCCAAACCGGTCGGCGCGGATACCGGCCTGAAGGTGATCACCGAGGATCTGGTCGCCGGGGTCGCGACGTATGACGGGCGGCCGGGGACCAGCACCGATCGCGATGTGCTTTCGGACTACGGCGACTTCCTGCGTTCGCTGGTCGAGATCTCGGGATTGCGACTGTTGCGGGTAGCGGTGGACGCCGGCAATGGCATGGCCGGTCACACGACTCCGGCGGTGCTCGGCGCGATCGACTCGATCACGTTGTTGCCGTTGTACTTCGAGCTCGACGGTTCGTTTCCCA
Organism: uncultured Actinomycetota bacterium; assembly: GCA_963712615.1. GTDB lineage: Bacteria > Actinomycetota > Actinomycetes > Mycobacteriales > Mycobacteriaceae > Mycobacterium. Next base: position 2,151,788 of record CAVQIO010000002.1, on the reverse strand, counting down.
ATCACGAGGCCAACCCGCTCGACCCGGCCAACCTGCTCGATCTGCAGTTCTATGTGCGCGAAACCGGCGCCGACATCGGTCTGGCCTTCGACGGGGACGCCGACCGGTGCTTCGTGGTCGACGAGCGCGGCGTGCCGGTCTCTCCGTCGACGGTGACGAGCCTGGTGGCCGCCCGCGAACTCGGCCGGGAAATCGGCGCCACCGTCATCCACAATCTGATCACGTCGCGCGCGGTGCCCGAATTGGTCTCCGAGCGTGGCGGCACACCGCTGCGCTCGCGCGTCGGACACTCTTATATCAAGGCGCTGATGGCCGAAACCGGCGCGATCTTCGGTGGTGAACATTCGGCGCACTATTACTTCCGTGACTTCTGGGGCGCCGACTCGGGCATGTTGGCCGCGCTGCATGTGCTGGCCGCTCTCGGGGAGCAAGACCGTCCGCTGTCCGAGCTCACCGCGGACTACCAGCGCTACGAGTCCTCCGGCGAGATCAATTTCAAGGTGGCCGACGCCGCGGAGTGCGTGGACGCCGTGTTGAAGTCGTTCGGCAGCCGGATCCACTCCATCGATCACCTGGACGGAGTGACGGTCGATTTGGGCGACGGCAGCTGGTTCAACTTGCGCACCTCCAACACCGAGCCGCTGCTGCGGCTCAACGCGGAGGGTCGTACCGCCGAGGACGTCGACGCGATGATCGGCCAGATCAGCGCCGAGGTCACCGGCCAGGTGCAGCGCAGCGAAGGCGTGCCGTGAACGCCACCCGGGCGATCGATCTCGAAGACATCGACGGCCTGCTCGCCGCCGACCGGCAGGGCCTGTTGCGGTCCGCCTCGTCGGCAGGTGCGCAGGTGCGTGCCATTGCCGCCGCGGCCGACGAAGGTGACCTGAACTCACTGCGCACCGGCGATCGGCCGCGCAGCGTGATCTGGGTCGCCGGGCGGGGGACCGCCGAGACGGCGGGGACGATGCTGTCCGCGACGCTGGGCAGTACGGCATCGGCGCCGATCGTGATCGTCAGCGAGGCCCCGGTATGGGTGGGTCCGCTCGACGTGCTGATCGTCGCGGGCGACGACCCCGGCGATCCGGCCCTGGTCGGCGCCGCCGCGACCGGGGTGCGCCGCGGTGCCCGCGTTGTCGTCATCGCGCCGTATGAGGGTCCGCTGCGCGACTCCACGGCCGGCCGCGTCGCGGTGCTGTCGCCCCGGCTGTGGATGCCCGACGAGTTCGGATTGTGCCGGTACCTGGCCGCCGGGCTGGCCACGTTGCAGGCGGTCGACCCCCGACTGGACATCGACGTGCCCGCACTCGCCGACGAGCTGGACGCCGAAGTGCTGCGCAATAGCGCCGGCCGCGAACTGTTCACCAACCCGGCCAAGACGACTGCCGCGCGCATGGCCGGGCACCGGGTCGCGCTGGCCGGCGACTGTGCCGCGACGCTGGCACTGGCCCGGCACGGAAGTTCGGTACTGCTGCGGATCGGGCACCACATCGTCGCCGCCACCGGGCTGGCGGATGCGGTGGTGGCACTGCGCGAACCCGCCGAGTTCGGCTCCGAGTTGGGGCAAGCCGCTTCGTCGGTGGATGCGCTGTTCCACGACGAAGAGATCGACGGGCCGTTGCCGCAGCGGCTGCGGGTGCTGGCGCTGACGCTGTCCGACGATCGAACGGTGGCCGCCGCGCGTGCGGCCGGCCTCGACGACGTCTACCTGGTCGCGGCCCAGGATGTGCCCGAGGCGTCCGACACAGGCGACGATGTGGCCGGAACTGGGGGATCTGCCGGTTCGCGCGAACCGGCCGGTGCCGGGCGGCCCGAGCAGCAACTGGCAGTATTGGCCGTTCGGCTGGAGATGGCCGCCGTTTACTTGCGACTGGTTCGGGGATAGATAGACAAGTGGAACTGCTTCGCGGTGCCGTACGGACGTACGCGTGGGGGTCGCGCACCGATATCGCCGAATTCACCGGGCGTCCGGTGCCCGCCGCTCACCCCGAGGCCGAACTCTGGTTCGGCGCACATCCGGGGGACCCGGCCTTCCTGGAAACCGAGAAAGGCGAACTCTCCTTGCTGGAGGCGGTGGCCGCCGATCCGGAGGGACAGCTCGGCTCCACGTCGCGCGACCGGTTCGGCGACGTGCTCCCGTTCCTGGTCAAGGTGCTCGCTGCCGACGAACCGCTGTCGCTGCAGGCGCACCCCAGCGCCGAACAGGCAATCGAGGGTTACCTGCGTGAGGAACGATTGGGCATCCCGGTGGCCTCGCCGGTCCGCAACTACCGCGACACGTCGCACAAGCCCGAGTTGTTGGTGGCCCTGCATTCGTTCGAGGCGCTCGCCGGATTTCGTCAGGCGTCCCGCACCATCGAGTTGCTGCGAGCGTTGGCTGTCACCGACCTCGATCCCTACATCGACTTGCTGAACGACCAGTCCGACGCCGATGGTCTGCGTGCGCTGTTCACTACCTGGATCACCGCTCCTCAGCCCGACATCGATGTGCTGGTGTCCGCGGTGATCGACGGTGCTATCCAGTACGTGAGCTCGGGCGCAACGGAATTCGCGGCCGAAGCCAAGACGGTGCTGGAACTGGGGGAACGCTATCCCGGAGACGCCGGTGTGCTGGCGTCGTTGTTGCTCAACCGGATCAGCCTGGCCGCGGGCGAGGCGCTCTTCCTGCCGGCGGGCAACCTGCACACCTATCTACGCGGCTTTGCGGTGGAGGTTATGGCTAACTCGGACAACGTGTTACGTGGTGGCCTCACGCCCAAGCACGTCGATGTGCCCGAGTTGCTGCGGGTGCTTGACTTCGCGCCCTCCGCCGAGGCGCAGCTGCGTCCGCAGGTCCACCGCGGGGGCGTCGGGCTTGTCTACGACACCCCGGCTGACGAGTTCGCGGTCGCGCTGCTGACCCTCGAGGGCGAGCATCTGGGCCACGAGGTCGACGCGTCACCGGGCCACGGTGACGTTCAAGGCCCGCAAATCCTGTTGTGCGCCGAGGGTTCGACGATGGTGCACGGGAAATCCGGTTCGCTCGCGCTGGAGCGCGGGATGGCGGCCTGGGTGGCGGCCGACGACGGCCCGGTGGGGCTGGTGGCGCATGAGCCCGCCAAGTTGTTCAGGGCGACCGTAGGTTTGTGACGGCCCGTTCTTTGGCGGCCCGCCGCAACTCGCGGCGCTCGCGCAGCCACAGCCGCAGGTTGTGGGCCATGGTCCGGCCGATGATCCGCGGCGGCGGGACCATATAGAGGCTGTCGAGCAGCGAGAACCGGCGCAAAAACCATTCGGCGAGAACGGGTTCGGTTTCCGCGGCCCCAAGGAACTGGTCGAACAGCGCGCCCGACGGGCGCCACCACCAGGGGATGGGCCCAGGGGTGCCGGCGTGGTGAAAAGTGAGGTCGCCGATGGCGTTCATCAGCCACACCGGAAAGGTGGTCTTGGCGGTCGCCCGACTGAGTTCACCGGCCAGGTCCCCGTCCGCGGATCGCAATGCCCGCTGCAGATGGCCGGCCTGTAGCGACGTCATCGTCATGCCCTGTCCGAAGGTGGGGTTGAAGCTGGCCACCGCATCGCCGAAGGGGACGATGCCGGCCGGGAAGCGGTCCAGCTTGTCGTAGCGGCGCCATTTGCTGGTCGGGAATGCGTGAAATGCCGGCGCACCAACGGGTTTGGCCTGCGCCAGAGCATCGGTGAAATGCGCCGGGAGCAGTGTGTCCGCCAGCGCAACCATCTCGGGGAAGGTCGTCGGCGGCTTGGCGCCGGCCACGCCGAAGGTGGTCAGCACCCAGGTGCCGTCCTCGTAGCACAGCATGCCCATCCCCAGCGACTGGTCATGGGAGGCGCCGGCCACGACCACCTTCTCCGCAATCAATCCCTCCGGCATGCGGAACTGGTGACTGGCGTAGTTGATGCCGATGTCCATGGTTTGCTCGGTGGGACGCTGATATCCCCACTGCGTCAGCCACACCGGCAACCGGGTGCCACGACCGGCCGCGTCGACGACGAGGTCGGCGCGCACGAACTCCGGGTCTCCGCTCCCGCGATCGACGGGATCCAGCAGCACACCGGTCACCCGCTGCTGCGCCGGGTCGAACCGCGGCTCCGCGACACGGCGCCGCAGGATCGCGACGTTGTCGATGTCTTGGACGCGCTTGCGCAGCTGCCACTCCAGATGTGGACGGCTGGGCACGTACGCGGTGAATTCGTCCCGCAGGGTGTGTCCGGTACCGAGCACATGGCCCGCGGCGCCCAAGTGGATGCAGTCCGGCCGGTTCTCCAGCATGGGCACGCCGGCGGCCACCATGTCGTTGAGCAGGCCAGGGAACAGGGTGTCGAATTCCGCGGCCCCGCGGGCCATCAGCAAATGCAAATGCCGGTCCTGGGGGATCGTCGCGCGGTTTGCCGGGGTGCTCGGCAGTTCGTCGCGCTCATACACGCTGACCTGGGAATACCAATCCGAGAGCACCCGCGCTGCGCACAAGCCCGCGATGCTGGCTCCGATCACTACCGCGTGACCCTGCATGTTGTCTCCGCCGTCCGGCATCTCGGGGGGGTACCCAGTACTGTGCGGTCCAACGACTTTCCGACGATTCGTGAAGGGGCGGCAGATGGCCAACCGATGGCGCACCAAGTCGGTCGAACAGTCGCTCGAGGACACCGACGAGCCAGAGACCCGGTTGCGTAAGGACCTCACCTGGTGGGACCTGACGGTGTTCGGTGTCGCCGTGGTGATCGGCGCCGGCATCTTCACGGTCACCGCATCGACCGCCGGCGATATCACCGGGCCGGCGATCTGGATATCGTTCGTGATCGCGGCGGTCACCTGTGCGCTGGCGGCGTTGTGCTACGCCGAATTTGCCTCCACGCTGCCCGTCGCGGGCAGCGCGTACACCTTCTCCTACGCCACCTTCGGTGAGTTCCTGGCCTGGATCATCGGCTGGAATCTCTTGCTGGAATTGGCAATCGGTGCCGCTGTGGTGTCCAAAGGTTGGTCGAGTTACCTGGGAACGGTGTTCGGATTCGCCGGTGGCACCGTCGACTTGGGCTCGGTCAACCTCGACTGGGGCGCGCTGCTGATCGTCTTTCTGGTGGCGACGCTGGTCGCCGTGGGCACCAAAGTGTCGTCGAGGATTTCCGCGGTGATCACCGCCATCAAGGTGTCGGTGGTGATCTTCGTCGTGGTGGTCGGCGCCTTCTACATCAAAGGCTCCAACTACTCGCCGTTCATCCCCAAGCCGGAAGCCGGGCACGAGGCCGACGGCATCAACCAGTCGGTGCTGTCGTTGCTGACCGGGGCGCACAGTAGCCACTACGGCTGGTACGGCGTGCTGGCCGGCGCATCGATCGTGTTCTTCGCGTTCATCGGGTTCGACATCGTCGCCACGATGGCCGAGGAGACCAAACGACCCCAGCGCGACGTTCCGCGCGGGATCCTGACGTCGCTGGCGGTCGTCACCGTCCTCTACATCGCCGTCTCCGTCGTGCTGTCCGGCATGGTGTCCTACACCCAGCTCAAAACCATGCCCGGCGGCAAGCCGGCGAACCTGGCCACCGCGTTCACCGCGAACGGGATCCAGTGGGCCAGCGAGATCATCGCCATCGGGGCGCTGGCCGGGCTGACCACCGTGGTGATGGTGCTGGTGCTCGGGGGGTGCCGGGTGCTGTTCGCGATGGCGCGCGACGGATTGTTGCCGCGAGCGTTGGCCAAGACCAGTTCGCGCGGGACGCCGGTCCGGATCACCGTGCTGATCGCGCTGGTGATCGCGGCCACGGCGTCGGTGTTCCCGATCAGCAAGCTCGAGGAGATGGTCAACGTCGGAACGCTGTTCGCGTTCGTCCTGGTGTCCGCCGGAGTCATCGTGCTGCGCCGGACCCGGCCGGACCTGGAACGCGGCTTCCGGGCCCCGTGGGTGCCGGCCCTGCCGATCGCGTCGATATGCGCCTGTGTCTGGCTGATGGTGAACCTCACCGCGCTGACCTGGGTCCGGTTCGGCGTGTGGCTGGTTCTGGGTACCGCGATTTACTTCGGTTACGGCTATCGGCACTCGGTGCAGGGGCGACGACAGGCCGAGCAGAAGACGTAGCCATCTGCTTTACAAAATGGGGGGCTGTGTCTAGACACAAGACGCAGACGGCTGTATTGTCCAATCTCAAGTGGTGTGACTCACAAGGAGGTTTGGCATATGACCACACAGATTCAGGTGGCCCAAGAGCTCGAGGGCACCGAGTGGCGCGACAAGAAGCGCCACCTGTGGCTGATGGGCTTGATCCCGCCGACGGCGTTGTTCGTGATGCTGCCGATCATCTGGGGACTGAACCAACTCGGCTGGCAGGGCGTCGCCCAGGTGCCGCTGTGGATCGGCCCGATCCTCCTCTACATCCTGCTGCCGATCCTGGACCTGGGTTTCGGGCCCGACGGGCAGAACCCGCCCGACGAGGTGATGGAGCGGCTGGAGAACGACAAGTACTACCGCTACTGCACCTACATCTACATCCCGTTCCAGTACCTCAGCGTCGTGCTGGGCGCCTACCTGTTCACCGCGTCGGACCTGCATTGGCTGGGCTTTGACGGCGGACTGGGCTGGGTCGGCAAGATCGGCGTCGCGCTCTCGGTCGGTGTACTCGGCGGTGTCGGCATCAATACCGCGCACGAGATGGGGCACAAGAAGGACACGCTGGAGCGCTGGCTGTCCAAGATCACCCTGGCGCAGACCGCCTACGGTCACTTCTACATCGAGCACAACCGCGGCCATCACGTGCGCGTCTCCACCCCCGAGGACCCGGCGTCGGCCCGCTTCGGCGAGACATTCTGGGAGTTCCTGCCGCGCAGCGTGTTCGGCAGCCTGCGCTCATCGGTTCATCTCGAGGCGCAGCGGATCCGCCGGCTCGGCAAGAGCCCGTGGGATCCCAGGACGTATGCGTCCAACGACGTGCTCAACGCCTGGGCCATGTCGGTGGTGCTGTTCGGCGCGCTGATCGCGGTCTTCGGTGCCGGCGCGATTCCGTTCCTCGTCATCCAGGCGGTCTTCGGTTTCTCGCTGCTGGAAACCGTCAACTACCTCGAGCACTACGGCCTGCTGCGGCAGCGCAACGCCAACGGTCGCTACGAGCGTTGCGCCCCGGTGCACAGCTGGAATTCCGACCACATCGTCACCAACCTGTTCCTGTATCACTTGCAGCGGCACAGCGATCACCACGCCAACCCCACCCGGCGCTACCAGACGCTGCGCAGCATGGCGGACTCGCCCAGCCTGCCCAGCGGGTACGCGTCGATGATCGCGCTGACGTACTTGCCGCCGGTATGGCGCAAGGTGATGGACCACCGGGTGCTGGCGCATTACGACGGCGATATCACCAAGGTCAACCTCCAGCCGCGGCTGCGCGAGAAGCTGCTGGCCAAGTATGGGGTGGCGGCGTGACCGCCTACCGCTGCCCCGGCTGCGACTACACCTACAATGAGACGAAAGGCGCTCCGCGGGAAGGCTTTCCCGCGGGCACGCCCTTCAGTGACATCCCCGACGACTGGTGCTGCCCCGATTGTGCGGTGCGCGAAAAGGTCGATTTCGAAAGGACGTCCGGCGACGATGCAGCCGCGCCAGCGGGTGAGAAGGAGCCGGACAATTGGACAGGAGTGAAGCAGTGAGCTGCGATGAGCCCTCGGGCGAAGAGCGTCAAGCCCAGTTCAAGCTTTTTGTCTGCGTGCAGTGCGGGTTCGAGTACGACGAGGCCAAGGGCTGGCCGGAAGACGGCTTCGCCCCGGGCACCCGCTGGGACGACATCCCCGACGACTGGAGCTGCCCGGACTGCGGCGCGGCAAAATCCGACTTCGAGATGGTTGAGGTAGCGCGTTCGTGAGCGCTCCAAGCGCTATTGTCGCGCCTGTGGAGCGGATTCCCTACGCTGAGGCGTCGCGGGTTCTGCTGCGCGACTCGGTGCTGGACGCGATGCGCGACTTGCTGCTGACCAGGGATTGGTCCGCCATCACGTTGTCCGACGTGGCCCGCTCGGCGGGCATCAGCCGGCAGACCATTTACAACGAGTTCGGCTCACGGCAAGGTCTGGCGCAGGGGTACGCCCTGCGCCTGGCCGATCGCCTGGTGGACGCCATCCACGCCGCATTGGACGCCAATGTCGGCAACTTCTACGAAGCCTTCCTGGCGGGCTTCCGGTCGTTTTTCGCCGAGTCGGCGGCGGACCCGCTGGTGATCTCGCTGCTCAGCGGCGTCGCCAAGCCCGATCTGCTGCAGCTCATCACCACCGACAGCGCGCCCATCATCACCCGCGCTTCGGCCCGGCTGAGCTTGGCGTTGACCCAGACCTGGGTGGCCACCAGCGACGAAGACGCCGGCGTGCTGGCGCGTGCCATCGTGCGACTGGCGTTGAGTTATGTATCGATGCCGCCGGAGGCCGATCACGATGTCGCCCGCGATCTTGCGCGGTTGATGACGCCGTTCGCCGAGCGTCACGGCGTCATCAACGTCCCCTAGCCCGGTGGACTGTGCGGCGCCGACTACAGTGGCGGAAGAGCGTACCCAAGCTAACGAAAGCTAAGTGGCCCGCTCAAACACTTTGAACCCCCTGAGCCGCAGAAGGATGACACACGCCATGACCACGACCGAAAAGACGCTGACCCCCGACGTTGTTAATGGCATCGACTTCAAGATCGCCGACCTGTCGCTGGCGGAATTCGGCCGCAAGGAACTCGACCTCGCCGAGTACGAAATGCCCGGCTTGATGTCGCTGCGCCGCGAGTACGCCGACGTACAGCCGCTGAAGGGGGCTCGCATTTCGGGCTCGCTGCACATGACCGTGCAGACGGCGGTGCTGATCGAGACCCTGACCTCCCTGGGCGCCGAAGTGCGCTGGGCGTCGTGCAACATCTTCTCTACCCAGGACCACGCCGCGGCCGCGGTCGTCGTCGGCCCGCACGGCACGCCGGAGAAGCCCGAGGGCGTCCCGGTGTTCGCCTGGAAGGGTGAGTCGCTGGAGGAGTACTGGTGGGCCGCCGAGCAGATGCTCACCTGGCCGGACGCCGACAAGCCGGCCAACATGATTCTCGACGACGGCGGCGACGCCACCATGATGGTGCTGCGCGGCATGCAGTACGAGAAGGCCGGCGTGGTGCCGCCCGCCGAGGACGACGACTCCGCGGAGTGGAAAGTCTTCCTGGGCGTGCTGCGCAAGCGCTTCGAGACCGACAAAGAGAAGTGGACCAAGATCGCCGAGTCGGTCAAGGGCGTGACCGAGGAGACCACCACCGGCGTGCTGCGGCTCTACCAGTTCGCCGCGGCCGGCGACCTGGCCTTCCCCGCGATCAACGTCAACGACTCGGTCACCAAGTCCAAGTTCGACAACAAGTACGGCACGCGGCACTCACTGATCGACGGCATCAACCGCGGAACCGACGCGTTGATCGGCGGCAAGAAGGTCCTCATCTGCGGCTACGGCGACGTCGGTAAGGGCTGCGCGGAGGCGGTGAAGGGTCAGGGGGCTCGGGTCGTCGTCACCGAGATCGACCCGATCAACGCGCTGCAGGCGCTGATGGAGGGCTTCGACGTGGTGACGGTCGAGCAGGCCATCAGCGACGCGGACATCGTCGTGACCTCGACCGGCAACAAGGACATCATCTCGCTGGACCACATGAAGGCGATGAAGGATCACGCGATCCTCGGCAACATCGGCCACTTCGACAACGAGATCGACATCGCGGCGCTGGAGCGCTCCGGCGCGACGCGGCTGAACATCAAGCCGCAGGTCGACCTGTGGACCTTCGGCGACAGCGGCAAGTCGATCATCGTGCTGTCCGAAGGCCGGCTGCTGAACCTGGGTAACGCCACCGGGCACCCGTCGTTCGTGATGAGCAACAGCTTCGCGAACCAGACGATCGCCCAGATCGAGCTGTGGACCAAGAACGACGAGTACGACAACGAGGTGTACCGGCTGCCCAAGCACCTGGACGAGAAGGTGGCCAAAATCCACGTCGAGGCGCTGGGCGGCACGCTCACCAAGCTGACCAAGGAGCAGGCCGAATACCTCGGCATTGACGTCGAGGGCCCCTACAAGCCGGACCACTACCGCTACTGATCGACACCTTCGCGGCGCGGGCTCGATAGGCTCGCGCCGTGCTGATCGCGATCGAAGGCGTCGACGGCGCCGGCAAGCGCACCCTGTCGGAGGGCCTGCGGGCGGTGTTCTTGGCCGCCGGGAAGACGGTGGCCACCCTGGCCTTTCCGCGTTACGGGCAGTCGGTGACCGCCGACATCGCGGCTGAGGCGCTGCATGGCGAGCACGGCGACCTCGCGTCGTCGGTGTATGCGATGGCGATGCTCTTCGCACTCGACCGCGCTGGCGCGATTGAGGACATCGCAGCCCTGCGCCGCGACCATGACGTGCTGATTCTCGATCGCTACGTCGCCTCCAACGCGGCCTACAGCGCCGCCCGCCTGCACCAGGACGCGTCCGGAGACGCCGCCGCCTGGGTGCACGCGCTGGAATACGGGCGGCTTGGGCTGCCCGCGCCGGATTGGCAGGTGCTGCTCGGGGTGCCCACCGAGCTGGCCGCGGAGCGGGCCCGAAGCCGGGCCGAGTCCGATCCGAGCCGTCCACGCGACAGCTACGAACGCGACAGCGGACTTCAGCAGCGCACCGGTGCGGTGTACGCAGGGCTGTCGGACGCGGGCTGGGGCGGGCGCTGGCTGGTCGTCGATGCGGACGTCGATCCGGGGCGTCTGGTCGCCGATTTGACCTTGAAATAAGCCCCGAATAGGCCGGGAATAGCACAGATTTGTCACGATTTGGCCTTATCGAGTAAGAAACGCCCGTGTGGTGCGCCGGTTTTGTCCCGATCTGGTGACACCATGGTGTTCATGAGGCAAAGAATTTTGGTCGTGGACGACGATGCGTCGCTCGCGGAGATGCTGACCATCGTTCTTCGTGGGGAGGGCTTCGACACCGCGGTCATCGGTGACGGTACCCAGGCTCTGACCGCGGTGCGCGAGCTGCGGCCCGACCTGGTGTTGCTGGACCTGATGTTGCCCGGCATGAACGGCATCGACGTGTGCCGGGTGCTGCGCTCCGATTCTGGTGTTCCGATAGTGATGCTGACCGCCAAGACGGACACCGTGGATGTGGTGCTCGGCCTGGAGTCGGGCGCCGACGACTACATCATGAAGCCGTTCAAGCCCAAGGAGCTGGTAGCCCGGGTGCGGGCGCGGCTGCGGCGCAACGACGACGAGCCGGCCGAGATGCTGTCCATCGCCGACGTGGAGATCGATGTGCCGGCGCATAAGGTCACCCGCAACGGCGAGCAGATCTCCCTGACACCGCTGGAGTTCGACCTGCTGGTCGCGCTGGCACGCAAACCCCGTCAGGTGTTTACTCGGGATGTGCTGCTCGAACAGGTGTGGGGATACCGGCACCCGGCGGACACCCGCTTGGTGAATGTGCACGTCCAGCGTCTGCGGGCCAAGGTCGAGAAAGACCCTGAGAACCCGACCGTCGTGTTGACCGTTCGAGGAGTGGGATACAAGGCCGGACCTCCGTGATCTGGGGCTCGCGGCGACGTATTCACGGTCACCGTTGGGGTCGCACTGGCCCCATGACGCGGGGCATGAGTGCGTTGAGTCGAGCCGTAGGCATTGCCTGGCGCCGTTCGTTGCAGCTGCGAGTCGTGGCGCTCACTCTCGGATTGTCGTTGGCAGTGATTCTGGCGCTCGGCTTCGTGCTGACCAGCCAGGTCACCAATCGGGTGCTCGACGTCAAGGTCAAGGCGGGCATCGAGCAGATCGAACGGGCGCGCACCACCGTCGGCGGGATCGTCAACGGTGAGGAGACGCGCTCACTGGACAGCAGCCTGCAGCTGGCCCGCAACACGTTGACTTCGAAAACCGATCCGTCTTCGGGTCCGGGTCTCGCCGGTGCGTTTGACGCGGTGCTGATGGTGCCGGGCGACGGTCCGCGCGCCGCGACCGCGGCCGGACCGGTCGATCAGGTGCCCGCTTCGTTGCGGGGCTTCGTCAAGGCCGGGCAGGCGGCCTATCAATACGGCACCGTGCACACCGAAGGCTTTTCGGGGCCGGCGCTGATCGTTGGTACCCCGGCGTCCTCGCAGGTCGCCAACCTGGAGCTGTACCTGATCTTCCCGCTGACGAGCGAGCAAGCCACGATCACGCTGGTGCGCGGCACGATGATCACCGGTGGCGCCGTACTGCTGGTGTTGCTCGCCGGGATCGCGCTACTGGTCTCCCGCCAAGTGGTGGTGCCGGTGCGCTCGGCGTCGCGGATCGCGGAACGCTTCGCCGAAGGGCATCTGTCCGAACGCATGCCGGTGCGCGGTGAAGACGACATGGCCCGGCTGGCGGTCTCGTTCAATGACATGGCCGAGAGCTTGTCGCGACAGATCACCCAGCTCGAAGAGTTCGGCAACCTGCAGCGCCGGTTCACCTCCGATGTCAGCCACGAACTGCGCACGCCGCTGACCACCGTGCGGATGGCCGCAGACCTGATCTACGACCACAGTGAAGACCTCGACCCCACGCTGCGTCGATCCACCGAGCTGATGGTCAACGAGCTCGACCGCTTCGAGTCGCTGCTCAGCGACCTGCTGGAGATCTCCCGGCACGACGCCGGTGTGGCCGAGTTGTCCGTCGAGGCGACCGACCTGCGCACCACCGTGCAGAGCGCACTGGTCGACGTGGGCCACCTGGCCGAAGACGCCGGCGTCGAACTGCTGGTGGATACGCCGGCCGAAGAGGTCATCGCCGAGGTCGACCCCCGGCGGGTGGAACGCATTCTGCGCAACCTGATCGCCAACGCCATCGACCACGCCGAGCGCAAACCCGTGCGGATCCGGATGGGTGTCGACGAGGACACGGTCGCCGTCACGGTCCGCGACTACGGGGTGGGGCTGCGGCCCGGCGAGGAGAAGCTGGTGTTCAGCCGGTTCTGGCGGTCGGACCCGTCGCGGGTGCGGCGCTCCGGCGGTACCGGGCTGGGCCTGGCTATCAGCGTCGAGGATGCACGACTGCACCAGGGCCGGCTGGAGGCATGGGGCGAGCCCGGTCAGGGCGCGTGCTTCCGGCTCACGCTGCCCATGACACGCGGCCACAAGGTCACCACCAGCCCGTTGCCGATGAAACCAATCCCGCAGCCGGCGCCTCCGGGCGCGGCGGACCAACAACCCGGCAACGAAGGTCAGCGCCAGCGCGAGCACGCCGAGCGGAGCGGGTGATGCGGCGGTTAATCGTCGCGCTGTTGGCGGTGCTGCTCGCCGGCTGCGCGGGGGTGCCCAGTTCGTCGGCGCCGCAAGCTATCGGCACTGTCGAGCGACCCGCACCGTCGAATCTGCCCAAGCCGACCCCGGGCATGGACCCCGACGTGCTGCTGCGTGAATTCCTCAAGGCCACAGCCGATCCGGCCAATCGGCACCTGGCGGCCCGGCAGTTTCTCACCCAGTCGGCGTCGAACGCCTGGGACGATGCCGGTAGCGCATTGCTGATCGACCATGTGGTGTTCGTCGAAACCCGTGGCGCCGAACGGGTTTCAGCGACCATGCGAGCCGACATCCTGGGCTCGCTGTCCGACGTCGGGGTATTCGAGACGGCCGAGGGTGTGCTGCCGGACCCGGGTCAGCTCGAGTTGGTCAAGACCCCCGGCGGCTGGCGAATCGATAAGCTGCCCAACGGGGTATTCCTGGACTGGCAACAGTTTCAGGCAACTTACAAGCGCAATACGCTGTACTTCGCCGACCCGACCGGTAAGACCGTGGTCCCCGACCCACGCTATGTCGCGGTCGCCGATCACGATCAGTTGGCCACCGAACTGATGTCCAAGCTGCTGGCCGGCCCGCGGCCCGAGATGGCTCACACGGTCCGCAATCTCTTGGCCCCACCGCTGCGGCTGCGCGGGCCGGTAACCCGGGCCGACGGCGGCAAGAACGGGATCGGCCGCGGTTACGGCGGCGCGCGCATCGATTTGCAGAAGCTCTCCACTACCGATCCGCACAGTAGGCAATTGCTTGCCGCACAGATCATTTGGACTCTGGCCAGAGCCGACATCAGGGGCCCGTATGGGATCACCGCCGACGGGGCGCCGCTGGATGACCGGTTCGCTGACGGGTGGACCACCTCCGACGTCGCGGCCACCGATCCGGGTGTGGCGGACGGCGCCGGCGCCGGGCTGCATGCCCTCGTCAATGGGGCACTGGTCGGCCTGGACGGGCAGCGGGCGACTCCGGTGCCCGGCGCCTTCGGCCGGATGGGCGACCAGACTCTCGCCGCGCTGTCGCGCAGCGGGCGGCAGGTGGCATCCATCGTGACGCTGCACCGCGGCGCCCCGGACATGGCCGAGTCACTGTGGATCGGTGATCTCGGTGGCGAGGCGGTTCAATCCGCCGACGGACACAGCCTGTCGCGTCCGAGCTGGTCGCTGGACGACGCGGTCTGGCTGGTGGTGGACGGCAACAATGTGCTGCGGGCCATCCAGGAACCGGCATCCGGGCAACCGGCGCGCATCCCGGTGGATTCCGCGGCGGTGGCGAGCAAGTTCCCGGGGCCGATCACCGACCTGCAACTGTCCCGGGACGGCACGCGCGCCGCGATGGTGATCGGCGGCGAGGTCATTCTCGCGGGTGTCGAGCAGACGCAGGCGGGGCAATATGCGCTGACCTATCCCCGGCGGTTGGGCTTCGGGCTGGGCAACACGGTGGTGTCCTTGTACTGGCGAACCGGCGACGACATGGTGGTGACTCGCAATGACCTCGCGCATCCGGTCTCGTACGTGAACCTCGACGGGGTTAACTCCGACGCACCGGCGCACGGTTTGCAGATTCCGCTGACCGCAATCGCGGCAAATCCGTCGACGGTCTACGTCGCGGCTCCGCAAGGCGTGCTGCAGTATTCGGCGTCTGCGCCAGAAAGCCAGCAGACCTGGTCGGAGGTGCCGGGCTTTATGCTGGGTGGTGCGGCTCCGGTGCTACCGGGATAACTGCTAGGTCTTCGTCGCGATCTGTACGCCGACCTCGCCACCGCTCAGCGGGATCGGTCGCGCCGCGGGCTCTAATCCCGCATCACGCTGCCATCCCACGGTGTCGCTCGCGGTCCAGGTCCCGGAGTGGCTGATCACCCCGAAGTACAGCTCGCTCAGTGCGGCGAATTGGCTTGAACTGTCCCCGGTTTCGGGCCGCATGGGTTCGACCACCGCGAGTACGCCGCGCGGCCGCAGGGCCCGTCCCAACCGCCGGAACAACAGGGCGTTCTCCGCCGCACTGAGGTGGTGTGCGAGATTGCACAGCAGCACCACGTCGTAGGACTCGGCACCGAAATCATGGATCAGCGCGTCGGTTTCGAGGTGGACGATGCGATCACCCATCTTCTCGGTGGCCAACAGCGGCGCCGCGACCTTGACGGCCTTGGGCAAATCCAGAACCACCGAACGCAAACCGGAATGGTGCCGGCACAGCGCAGCCGAGTACCGTCCGTGCGAGCCGCCGACATCGATCATGTCGGTGGCGCCGGGCGGCACCGGAATGGCCTGCGCGACTTCGTGCGCCGTCAGGCCGGCCAGCGCCCGCATGGACCGCAGGTAATGTGCCCACTGCGGACCGGTCATGCGCTGGTGCAGCTCGAGGGGGATGCCGGTGCGCAGATAGTCTTCGAGGTGGGTCATCAGCTCCCATTCGTCGAATCCGAACAGCACCGCGTCGACTATCGAGGTGGGGCTCGCCGTCAGCAGCCAGGTGCGCGCGGTGGGGGTCAACGCGTAGCGGCCGTCGCGAAATAGCAGGTAGTCAGACCCGGCCAGGGCAACCAGCAGCTTCTGCGTTGCCACCACATCTGTTCCGCACCGGTCGGCGATTTCGGCGGGGGTCGCAGCGCTGTGGCTCAAGGACTCGAACACACCGAGTTTGGTTGCCGCCATGATCGCGCGCGCAAGGCCCAGGGCAAAATGGGTTTGAAACAATGGCAACGGCAGTTGTCGTGACGCCAGTGCCTTCCATTCGGCCGGGTCATCCGGAATCATACCTAGGTGCATGTCAGGGATGTTTGTTCAATCATGTTGGCAAGCAATATATTAGGCACGATCCAACGCTAGACGTTAGGGGGGCCGCGACGGGTGGTCTAGCCGAATTGCGCAGCGGTTCGGACAGATCGCGCAAACCAGACCTCGGCGCGTGGCACAGCAAAGTCCGCAACGTTAGCTTGTGGGAAGCGCGGGCACGGAAGCGCATCCGTGGCTGGGGAGGAAGACAACCGAGTGACGGAATCACCGACAATGGACGCTTCGGATGCGCACGTCTGCGCACCGGCGAAGACGTTCGACGATTTCGCCCTGGTGTGCTGCGGCCGGCGCCACCTGAGACTGTTGAGTAACCCCGACTCGTTTTCGATGTCGCATCGGGTGGGTCGAATCGGTGCGGTGACCTTGTCCGAAATGGCCGTCGGGTCCGAACTGTCCGTGGATGCCGGTGAGGTCTGTGGCACCTATCGCGTCGTTCTGCTGCGATCGGGCTATACCGACGGGGTGCACGGGGGTCTTTCTTTTTCTGGCGGTCCCGGTATGGCCACGGTCTTGCCGCCGCAGGGTCGGTGCACGGCCCGATGGAGCGCCGGCAGCAGAATGATCTCCGTCAAGATCGACCGCAACGCTGTCGACGATGCACTCAGCGATGCGCTGGGTTGGCAGGTGATGTCGCAGCCCGATTTCACCCCGGTCATGCCACCCAATGCGGCGACGACCCGAACCTTTATCAACATGGCGGCACTGTTCAGGGACGAGGTCTTCCGCCCCGACAGCGTGCTGAATCAGCCGCTGGTCGGATTGCCATTCGTCGACAGCCTGGTGCGCGCGTTTTTGCTTGCCGCCGATCATCCCCACCGCGACGCCCTAGTACGAGACGTACGGCTGATTGCGCCTCGCGCGATTCGTTCCGCGATCGAAATCATCGAAGAGGAAGCGCATTTGCCCTTGACGCTGACCTCGATCGCCACCCGCACTCACATCAGCGTCCGAACGCTCCAGCAGGGGTTTCAGCGCCATCTGGATACCTCGCCGATGGCATACCTGCGTGAGGTACGGCTGAGGCGGGCACACCAGGCGCTGCTGAGGTCGGATCCGTCGACGGTGACCGTTGCTTCGGTTGCGTACCGGTGGGGCTTCACCAATCTCGGCCGGTTCGCCGCCGCCCACTCCGCGCGCTACCGCGAGACACCTACAGAGACGTTGCGCCGCAGGTCGTTTCAACGGTTCACCACCGAAGAACGGCACCACGTCAGAACCGTTCGGCGTTGACGCATCCCGGGCATGCCGGCCGGGATTTCGGCCTGGCCATCCCGGGAGGCAGGAGCGCTATCGTGGAGTGGATGGGAGGTGCACCGTGACGCTAGATTACCGGGGCTGGGTTTCCGTGCGGTCACTCGACGACTTCGCCGAGGTTCGCAACAGCGGATCGGAGTCCTCGCACCATTGGTGGCCTGACATTGGGCCGGTCGGGGACACCGGCTCGCTTTCATTCACCCACCGGATGCGTAGCCTCGGCCCAATTACCGTTCTGGACATCGACTTTCACGACGACGTATGGGTGAACGGCGGTGAGAATCGTCCCCACTATCACGTCACCGTGCCCGTCGGGACTCCTTCGGCCGCGACGGATGACAGCCTTTCCCTCGTCGCGAAACCGGGTCCGGTTTCGGTGTATCGACCGGAAGGCAACGCCAGCTTCTCCGGTTACGTCGGCCGCCTGCTGGCCGTGATGATCGATCGGCACGCCGTCGAAGACGCGCTTGCGGGCGTGCTGGGGCACTCCATAACTTCCCAAATTGACTGCCAACCCGTCATGGCCGCCACGGCTCAAGCCGTCCACAGCTGGATCACCATGGTGACGCTGTTCGCCGAGCAGCTGTTCGCGCCCGGCAGCACCCTGCACCAGCCGATGGTGGGGATGCCGTTTGCCGACAGCCTGGTCCACGGCCTCCTGCTGGCGGCCGACCACCCCTACCGGGCGGCCCTGGAAGGCGAGGCGCGCGACCCGGAGCCGCGCGCCGTCCGAACCGCGATCGACGTCATCGAGGCCGAAGCCGACCAGCCTTTGACGGTGTCGGCGCTGGCCGAGCGCAGCTACGTGAGCGTCCGGTGGTTACAGCTTGGTTTCCGCCATCACCTCGGCATCACGCCGTTGGCCTACCTGCGCGAGGTGCGGCTGCGCCGAGCGCACCAGACGTTACTGGAGTCCGATCCGTCGCGGATGACGGTGGCCGCGGTTGCGGGCCGGTGGGGGTTCACCAATCTCGGCAGGTTCGCGGCCGCCCACACCGCTCGGTATCAGGAGTCGCCGTCGGAGACATTGCGCCGCAGTGCATAAGATTACTGACGGCTCCTGAGTGCGCGGAACTCGTTGCGGCGCAGTGTCTCTGAAGGAGACTCCCCGTACCGCTGCGTGTGCGTAGCTGCGAATCGCCCAGGATTGGTGAAGCCCCAGCGGTAGGCTACCGAGGACACCGTGAGCGACGAGGGGTCCGAGTCGAGCAGCATCTGGTGTGCTCGGCGCAGCCGCACCTCACGCAGATACTCCATCGGTGAAGCATCCAGATGGGCGCGAAAACCCTGCTGCAGCGAGCGGACGCTGACGTGGGTGCGCGCCGCCAGGACCGACACCGTCAACGGCAGATGCGCTTCGGCCTCGATGATGTCGAGCGCGGCGCGAATGGTGCGGGGTGCGGGTCGGAGGGCATTTGCCGCGGCGGCATCGCGATCGGGATGATCGACGGCGAGCAGGAATCCACGGATCAGGCTGTCGGCGAACGGCAAACCGGCCAGTGGTTGATTCAACAGACTGTCGGGACGCGAGATCTGCTGGTGCAGGAACAACAGCATGCTGATCCAGCTGCGACCGGCCGCGGTCGTGGTCGACATGAACGGTGCGCACTTGATTTGCGCTGTCACCTGCCGGTCCAGCGCGTCGCTCAGCGCATCGTCGACAGCGCAGCGGTCGAGCTTCACCCCCAACATCCGGCTGCCTGCCTCCCACCGCGCCGCGGTGTGGCCTTCAGGCTGGTACACGGCGACAGTGCCGCGACCCGCGTGCTGGAACGAACCCTTTTGCGTCGACTCAAAACGCCCTGAGTACAGCACATTCACCAGATAGCCGCAGCATCGCTCACCGCAATCCAGCGACACGTCGGACCCGACCACAAGTTGGGAGAGGGTGACCGGACCGACGCCACTCGCCCGCTGGCCGAGGGAAAACGAATCCGGATCGCTCAACAGCGTGAGATGGGGTTCTTCTTGGCAGCACAAGATGGCGAACTCGTCGACCGATTTCGCAGTCCTCCACGCAGTGCTATCCGACGCGGCAGCTGTCTGTCGATTGGTCGTGCGATGTCGAGGTTACACTTGCTGTTGGCCGTGGTCACGCCCAATACTTCGTGGTATGCGCGGTGTGGCCGTAGCCGTGCGCACAGTGGCTCGGTGCCGCCCGCTAAGCTCGCTAACGTTGGCCACCTGATGACCTGCTGCGGAGCGGCTGAGATTGATCCCGGACGAGCTGGCCGATCTGGATACGGTGACCCGACGTTTGCCGGACGAAGCCACCGGCGCCCAGGCCCTGGCCGTTACGCCGTCCCCGGTTTGTGCCTGGTCGCGGGTGTAGCGAGTTCGTTACGCAATCTGTCCAGCGGGACGCGCGCGATGGCTACCCGTTTTGTCCTGGCCTGCATAGCGTTAACTATGTGACAAGTCCCGCGGCGCTCGCCCTTACGCCCTTGGATGGTGGTGGCGTTGTTGTGGTGGGAGACGACAAGTCCCGTCGGGCT
Organism: uncultured Actinomycetota bacterium; assembly: GCA_963712615.1. Taxonomy (GTDB): domain Bacteria; phylum Actinomycetota; class Actinomycetes; order Mycobacteriales; family Mycobacteriaceae; genus Mycobacterium. Next base: position 2,131,998 of record CAVQIO010000002.1, on the reverse strand, counting down.
GACGTTAGACAAGAAGCGACACCCCGAAAACGATTTGGGTGCAGGGGCGTTGGCCGCGACCGAAGGCGTAACCGCGGCGGCGCCTTGGAGCATGGCGGTGTGCAACATGCGCTGATCGCGTCCGGAATATTCGGCAGGACAAGTCCCGAGGTCGTCACCGCCCTAACCAAGGAGCTGAATCCCACGCACTTCTCGCGCGGACGGGTCGTCGGCGCTCAAAGTGACGCCGAGGGACGGGTTTACGTGATCATGTCCGGAAAAGTCAAGGTTTCCTACCAGCGTCCCGATGGTGGTGAGATCATGCTGAAGATTCTCGGTCCATCAGAGATCTTCGGTGCCATCACCCTTTCGACCCTGGATCGCAAGCCATGAGGATGACCACCCTCACCGATGTTTCGGCGGTACCGATCGCCCGCGATCAGCTCCTGACCTGGATGGTCGAACGCCCGGAGGTCTGCGATCAGGTGCTGCGCCTGTTCGCGCGGTGGGTGAAGGCGATGACGAACTCTCTGGTCGACTTCGCGTTGGCCGACGCGCAGGGTCGTATCGCGAGCCGGCTGTTGTTGCTGAAGAAGCGATTTGGCCAACAGGAAGGCGAGGTCGTGCGGGTGGTTCATGATCTCACGACGGATGACTTCTCGCATCTCGCCGGGGTCGATCCCGAGACGACCGGCTCGACATTACGTGGATTCGAAGCCAACGGCTGGATCCGTCTGGAGGGCAAAAGCATTGTCATCGTCGACGGCCACGCCCTGAGTCAGGTACGGCAAATAAGTCTGGGGGAGGTTTGTGGTGTTTGACCGATTTACGTTGGGGGATTTGAGTGTTCGGGTGCTCGGTGCGCCCATGGCGGGCGGGCCGTCGACGCCGGCCTTGGCGGCCGCCGTATCCAACGGAGGTGGCCTGGGCTTTCTCGCGGCAAGCATGCTATCCGCCGAAGAGCTCGCCGACTCGATCCTTGCGGCGAGGAGGCTGACCTCAGGCCCGATCGGGGTGAATCTGTTTGTGCCCCACGCGCCGGTGGCAACCATCGAACAGCTCGGCGCGTTCGCGGCAGCACTCGAGGACGAGGCCGAACAGTACGGTGTGGCACTGGGTGAACCACATGGTGACGACGACGAGTGGGCGGCGAAGCTCGACGTGGTGTGCGATCTGCGACCGGAGGCGGTTTCATTCACTTTCGGTTCGCCGAACCAAGCGGAGTGCCGTCGACTCAGTGATGCCGGCATCCTGATCCTCGCCACGGTGACCACCGTGCGAGAAGCGGTGATCGCGGTCAGTTTTGGCGCGGACGCGGTGGTGGCACAGGGCCCCGACGCGGGTGGGCACCCGGCGACATTTGACCCGCTCGCCGCGCCTGCCTGCGATCCTCTGGATGATCTGGTGTCGGCTCTGGCCGCCTGTTTTGAGTGCCCGGTCGTCGCGGCCGGGGGATTGGGGACTGCTGCTGCGGTGCGGCGGGTGCGCGATGCCGGTGCGGCTGCGGTGCAGCTCGGTACGGCGTGCTTGCTCGCCGACGAAGCCGGTACCAACCCGGTGCATCGCGCGGCATTGCGCGATCCCCAGTTCACCGAAACCGTGGTGACGCGGGCGTTCACCGGACGGTATGCGCGCGCATTGCGGAATCGATTCGTCGACAAGCATGATGGCCACGCGATATTCGGGTTTCCCCACGCCGCCATGATCACCGCGCCCCTCCAGGCAGCTGCGGTGAAGTTGGGTGACCCACACGGGGCCGGCATGTGGACGGGTGCGGCGTTCCGCAACGTGCGAACGGGTTCGGCCGCCGACATCGTGCGTGAGCTGGCGGGCTGACCCCGCGGGAAGGCACTGACCATGGAATTGGGTGACGAGAGGGTCGCGATCATCACCGGCGCATCACGCGGTATCGGCAACGGAATCGGCTTCAATGCGCTATCTCCCGGCGTCTTCGATACGCCGCTGCACACCGGCACCGACGCCGCTACCGCTGACGCCGGGATGCATCCCAAGAATCGGATAGGCAGCGTCAGCGACATCGGGCACGGCGCGCTGTATCTCGAGACGGTCTCCTTTGTCACCGGAGAGATCCTGCATGTCGACGGCGGCGTGAGCGCCGGCCACTGAAAGATCGGAGCTGACGTGATTGTTCCTGCCGACAACGAATTCGACGTCGTGGTCGTGGGATTCGGTGCAGCCGGCGCATGCGCGGCAATCGCGGCTGCCGAGAATGGTGCCCGGGTACTGGTGGTGGATCGGTCGGTGGGCGGAGGAGCCACGGCTCTGTCTGGCGGCGTGGTGTATTCGGGCGGGGGCACCCGCTACCAGCGGGCCGCCGGCTTCGACGACACCCCGGACAATATGTTCAATTACCTGCGGCAAGAGGTCGGCGGCGCGGTCGACGACGAGACATTGCGCAGGTTCTGCGATGAAAGCGTGCAGCGGCTTTCGTGGCTCGAGCGCCACGGCGCTCGGTTTGCCGCCTCGCTGTGTGACCACAAAATGTCCTGTCCGACCGACCGGCACGATCTGTACTTCTCCGGCAACGAACGGGCCTACCCGTACTGCCGCAAGGCCGCACCGGCTCCGCGCGGGCACCGGCAGGTTGCCAAGGGCATGGGCTCTGGTCGCGCCCTGTATCGGGCGCTGCGCCATTCGGCCGACGCAGCGGGCGTGGAGTTTCTGCCCTTGACTCGTGCCGAGGAATTGGTGATGGCAAACGGCCGGGTGACTGGGCTGCGCGGTCGCACCGTCACTGATTGCAATCCGCTGGTGCTACAGCATTATTGGCGCACCACGCGTTTGCGGGACAAGCTTGCCAATTGGGCCCCTGCCATCGCCCGTAGGTTTCCCACCGGCGCGGCCCGCTTGTGGCGGCGCACGAGCGAGCTGATGGTCCTGGCGCCGAACGTGATATTGGCTGCCGGTGGATTTGCATTCAACCGCGACATGTTGCTCCGCTATGCGCCATCGTTCTCCGGCATCTCGCCGCTGGGGACACCTGCCGACGACGGTAGCGGCATCATGCTGGGGACGGGGGTCGGCGGAGCGACCGGGTATCTGCACAGCGTGGCCGCGTGGCGGTTCCTGAGCCCGCCCGCGGCGATGCTGGAGGGCATAGCCGTCGGTCTCAACGGCGAACGCATTGCCAACGAAGACCTCTACGGTGCCACCCACGCCGACGTCATGGTGCGCAAGTTCGGTGGGCGCGGATTTCTCGTCGTCGATTCGGTCATGTGGAAGCGGGCACGCGCTCAATTGGTGACCCAGGCCTCGCCGCTGCAAAAACTTCAGCTGGCCGCGGTCTTCGCCGCCGAATTTCGCCGGGCCGCTTCACTGCCCGAACTGGCTATGGCGCTGGGGATTTCGATGTCGGGGCTGGCGGCCACGGTGGCGGCGTACAACCACGCCGCTGATGCCGGCCGCGAGGACCCCGCGGGCAAGTCACCGTCGATGTGTCGCCCGCTGAGACGTGGTCCGTACTACGGCCTCGACATCTCGGTTCGGCCCTCGTTGGCTTACTTCGTTCCCGGCATGACTTTGGGTGGTTTGCGGGTTGACGGGGCCAGCGGTCGGGTATTGAACGAGGCGGGATCTCCGATTCGCGGGCTCTACGCCGCCGGCCGCACCGCGGTAGGCATCTGTGCGAACTCCTATGTCAGCGGACTGTCGCTGGCGGACTGCGTGTTCTCAGGCATACGTGCGGGCGAACACGCTGCCACCAGCAGCCAGGTCGGTATGCACGAATTAGGCTGAGGGGCGACGAGTGTCGACTGATTCGCACACGGAGCTGGACAGCGACCTGCATCGGCGCGTCCGGGAGAACCAGGACCGCCTGACCGCCGACCTCAAGGCGCACTACGACTTCGTGGTTTGCGGTGCGGGATCCTCCGGCTCGGTCGTTGCGCGGCTGGCCGAGGATCCGGCAGTCAGTGTGTTGTTGGTGGAGGCGGGCGGTAGCGACGACTTACCCAGCGTCACCGACGTTAGCCTGTGGCAGACAAACCTTGGCAGCCAAACAGATTGGGCGCTTTCGGCAGAACCGAACCAGCATCTCAACGGGCGCTCGCTCACGCTGTCGATGGGCAAGGTGCTGGGCGGTGGCTCGAGCATCAACTTGATGGCATGGGCACGCGGTCACAAGGCGGATTGGAACTTCTTCGCCGCCGAGTCGGGAAATGACGCCTGGGACTACCAGTCGGTTCTGGACATCTACCGGCGTATCGAAGATTGGCAGGGCGCCCCCGATGATCGCCGGGGCAGGGGGCCCCATCTATGTGCAACCCAAACACAATCCTCATCCTGCCGGTCTGGCGGTGGCTGAAGCCGCCAGAATTCTGGGCGTGGTTCCTTTTGCGAATCGAACGGAAAGATGATGGAAGGCAAGGGTGGGGTGGCCATCGTGGATATGCGCGCTCGCGGGGACAAGCGCGAATCGGTCTTCCGGGGTCCTACACCTATCCGTACATGGACCGGCCCAATCTGACGGTGTTGGCGAATGCGTTGGTACGGCGGGTGATCATCGAGGGCCACCGGGCCACCGGGCCACCGGGCCACCGGAGTCGAGGTCCGCTATCGCAACGAAGTGCGCCAATTCTTGGCCGGCACGGAGGTAGTGCTATCGATGGGCGCAATCCACACGCCGAAGATTCTGATGCTGTCCGGGGTGGAGATCAACATCAATTGCGGCTCTTGGGGATCCCGGTCAATCAGCACCTTCCCGGGGTGGGCCGCAACCTTCAGGACCATGTCGCCGTCAGCTGCCTGTGGGAAGGTTCCGTTGGCGAACCCCTCCAGTGCACGGCCGATACGGTGCTGTTCTGGCCGGCTGAAGCCGGCGGCGACCAGCCTGATTTCTTTGCGTGCCAGGGTGCACTCTTGATCGGCAGCCCCGAGAACATCGCTCGCTTCGGGCTTCCCGAAGCAGGCTGGGGGCTTTTCGGTGGGCTTACCCACCCGAAAAGCCGCGGCAGGGTGCAACTGCACAGCTCGGATCCCGATCGACCCGTGAGGGTGGTGCACAACGGTCTGTCCGATCCCGACGACCTGCGACTCACCGTGAAATTCGTCGAGGTGCTGCGTCAGCTGGGCAATTCGCCGCTGCTGCGGCCCTTCACGAAGCGCGAGGTAATGCCCGGCGATCTGAAGGACGACGATCTGTTGACGTACGTGCGCGACGCCGGACTGTCCTACTGGCACTATGTCGGCACCGCCAAGATGGGACGCGATGCGTTCGCCGTCGTCGATGGCAGCCTGAGAGGCTATGGCATCGAAAACCTGCGTGTCGCTGACGGATCCATCATGCCCAGAATCCCCGCGGCTAACACTGTGGCACCCTGTGTGGTCATCGGCGAGCGCGCCGCCGAAGAAATCAAGGCCGAGCACCGGCTGGCGGCCGGCGCAGGGGTCCAGGGAGGAGCATGACCCGAGTCTTAGACGTTGACCTGGCAGATGGTTGCTTCTACGCCGGTGGGGGCGCGCGACGCATATCGCTGGATGCGCGAGCACCAGCCGGTCTTCCGCGACCGTAATGGCTTGGCGGCGGCGGTGACGTATCAGGCCGTCATCGATGCCGAGCGCGATCCGGCGCTGTTCTCCAATAGCGGAGGAATCCGGCCCGGCCACGCCGGAATGCCCTACATGATCGACATGGATGACCCCGAACATCTGTTGCGCCGCAAGCTCGTCAATGCGGGATTCACCCGTAAACGGCTGCAGGAGAAGGGATCGTCCGTCGTCAGGCTATGTGACGCGTTGATCGATGCGATATGCGAGTCGGGGGAGTGCGACTTCGTACGTGATATCGCCGCGCCACTACCGATGGCGGTAATCGGCGACATGCTCGGCGTGTTACCCGAGGACCGCGAGACGCTGCTGAAATGGTCCGAGGATCTGGTAGGTCGGCCGAGTACGGACGACAGCGAAGAGGCGCGGCAAGCGGTGGCGGAGGCGTTCGCCGGATATGCGGCCTACACGTTGGACACGGTTGCCAAGCGCAGGACGCAACCGACGGATGACTTGCTCAGTGCTCTCGTTAACGCAGAAGTCAATGGGCACAAGCTGTCCGATGACGAGATCGTCTACGAGTCACTACTGATTCTCATCGGGGGCGACGAGACCACCCGGCACACCTTGTCCGGCGGAACCGAGCAGCTGTTGCGGCATCGCGACCAGTGGGAGCGGCTGCGCCAGCGCCCGCACCTGTTACCAGGCGCGGTCGAGGAGATGTTGCGCTGGACCACGCCGATAAAAAACATGTGCCGCACGTTGGTGGTGGATACCGAGTTTCATGGCACTGCGCTGTATGCCGGCGAAAAGATGATGCTGTTGTTCGAGTCGGCCAACTTCGACGAGCACGTCTTCGGAGATCCGGAGAACTTTCGGATAGACCGTAAGCCCAACAATCACTTGGCGTTCGGCTTCGGCACGCACTTCTGTTTGGGTAATCAGCTAGCGCGCCTAGAACTCTCTCTGATGCTCGACCGCGTGTTGCAGCGTTTGCCCGACCTGCGCTTGGCCGGCCCGAACGAGTTACCCCTGCGGCCAACGAATTTCATCTCCGGCCCTGAGACAATGCCGGTGATATTCAGCCCATCGAAGCCGCTTGGATAGCCCGCCGGCCGCGCCGCAAAACGTCTCACGCTCTAATGCGTTGTGATGTTTCCCTCTGGCGTCCAGTCACGCGCTACGCGAAGCTTCCCGGCCGATGTGCTCCCATTCCTCCCAGCCGGTGATCCGGTCCCGGTAGATGTTCTTGACGATCGGCAGCATCGAAGCACCGAAAATGATTCGCAGCGGCGGCTTTTCGGCGTCGACGACGGCCAGCAGCGCCTCTGCGGTCGCCGTCGGGTTGCTGGGTTCCCCGAGCATGCTTTCCGCGAACGCGGCGGCGTCCTCGTGGCGCTTGGCGTACACCGGCAACGGGCTGGCGTGCCTGGACGACGACCCGGCCCAGTCCGTCGCGAAAAGCCCGGGCTCGACCAGTGTGACCTTGATGCCAAAGGGCTCGACCTCAAATGCCAGGGCCTCACTGAAAGCTTCCAATGCGAATTTGGAGGCGCAGTACAGGCTCAAATTGGGACCGCTGAAGAGGCCGCCCGTCGAGGCGACCTGAACGATATGCCCCCCACCCTGCTCGCGCAGAAACGGCAACGCTGCCTGCGTTATCCACACGGCGCCAAAGAAGTTCGTATCCATCTGATCGCGGACGTCACTCTCGGAAAGCTCCTCGACGAAGCCGAACTGTCCGTACCCGGCGTTGTTCACCACCACGTCGATGCGGCCGAAGTGCGCGTGCGCCTGCGCGACACGTGCGACGCCCGCCTCACGATCATTCACATCCAGCTCCAGCGGCAGCACCGCGTCGCCGAAGCACTGCTGGAGGTCGGCGAGGGTCGACGTATCGCGCGCGGTCGCTGCGACCTTGTCACCCCTTTCCAGCGCGGCCAGCGCCCACAACCGGCCGAAGCCACGCGAAACCCCGGTGATGAACCACACTTTCGATGACATACCCCGTCCTCCATGAATCGTCCGGACACTCGGCGGCAGAGGGGCGGCCCCTGCGCAATAATAACTGGTGCACTAGGTACCGGCGTACCAGGTAAACGCACACCAATCAATGTGGTGCGGACCACCCCGCAAGAAGCCTCGTGCACGAGGCGCTCGAATCGCTAGTAATTTGGCTATAGTCTTTGTCTATGAACGCCATAACATCGACCGAGACCGACGAGGTCCGGCTCGACGACATGGTGTGCTTGGCGTTGCACGCGGCGTCACGGGCGGTGACCGCCACCTACCGTCCGCTGCTCGAACCCCTCGGCCTGACCTACCCGCAATACCTTGTGTTGTCGGCGTTGTGGGAGCGCGACGACCGGCCCGTCGGCGAACTGGTCGAACTCCTGCAACTCGACTACGGGACGATGACGCCGCTACTGAAGCGACTCGAGAAGCGTGGGCTGGTTAAGCGAACCCGTAGCCCGGACGACGAGCGCAGCGTCATCGTCGGGCTGACCGACGAGGGGAGGGGCCTGCGTGCTCGTGCCAAGAGCGTCTATCGGGCCATCAGCGAGACGTTCGACTTGTCCTCGAATCGCGCCCGAACCGCACGCAAAATGCTGCAGTCCATCATCGTGAAGGCCAACCAGCAGCAATAAATGTCACCCCTGCCGGCGACACTGGCGCCGTGCTCGATTTGATCCTGCCGCTGGAATGCGGCGGCTGCGGGACGCCGTCGACCCGCTGGTGTGCAGCGTGCGCCATGGAGTTGGTCATTAAGCCTGACGAACCGCACCTGATCAGTCCGCGCGTCGACCCGCACGCACCGGTCTTCGCGCTCGGCCGCTACGTCGGGGCCCGTCGCCAGGCGATCCTCGCGATGAAGGAGCACGGGCGCGCCGACCTGGTGGCCCCGCTGGCCCAAGCGCTGGCCGTCGGCGTGCACCGACTGCTGGCCTGGGGCATCGTCGAGACCCCGTTGACGATCGTGCCCGCGCCGACTCGGCGCTGGGTGGCGCGCCGGCGCGGCGGTGATCCCGTCACCCGTTTGGCAACCGCCGCGGTGGCCCGGCATCCGGGCGTCACCGTCGTTTCGGTGTTGCGGATGAAGGCGCTGACCCGCGACTCGGTGGGCCTTGGCACCGCCGAGCGTGAGCGCAACGTCGCGGGCCGGGTGCTGCTGCGAGGCCGACCGCCGTACACCGAAGTCCTGCTCGTCGACGACATCGTCACCACCGGTGCGACGGCGCGCGAGTCGGTGCGGATCTTGTCCGCGGCAGGAGTGCGGGTGACCGCGGTGCTGGCGATCGCGGTCGCCTGAACGGGCGAATCTCGGCGCAAACCAGTGAAATTGCCAAGAAGAGGTGAAGAACTCGCTACGGGTTCGTCAAATCGGTGGCACGGCGAGGCGAACACGAGCTAACGTCGGGGACAACCTTCAACAACTCTTCGGGGCACACTGGCCCCGATTCACGGGTCGCGATTTCCCAGGTTGAGACGCCAATTGCGGAGGGGGTGAGTATTCGACACCTTGCACCGGCGGGCTGCCTGCGGCGGTCATCTTTTCAAAACCGCTCCCACCCCGTCGGCGCTCATTCAATAAAGCCGGCACGCAGGGTGCGTGCGACGGGAAAAGAGAAACGAGTTGTCACGTATGTCAAGGCCAACCGCGGATTCCACTCAGCTTCTGGACCAACCACCGGCAGTAATCGACGCCCAAGACCCGACAACCACCGCCGAGGTCGTCTACAAGGGCCGCAACGTCGAGATTCCCGAACACTTCCGCATTTACGTCTCGCAGAAACTCGCCCGCTTGGAACGATTCGACAAAACCATCTACCTCTTCGATGTCGAACTCAAGCATGAACGCAACCGTCGCCAACGTAAGTCCTGTCAGCGTGTGGAGATCACCGCGCGGGGCCGCGGACCGGTAGTCCGCGGTGAGGCTTGCGCCGACAGCTTCTATGCCGCGCTCGAATCCGCCGTGGTCCGGCTGGAGAGCCGGCTGCGCCGCGGCAAGGATCGCCGCAAAGTGCATTACGGCGAAAAGACCCCCGTTTCGCTGGCAGAAGCCACCGCGGTGGCCCCGCCGCGCAAGGCCTTCAACAACGCACCCGCGGGGGCACACCAACACGACCCCGGCGACGACGATCGAGACCATCAGCCCGGGCGGGTGGTGCGCACCAAAGAACACGAGGCCACGCCGATGTCGGTCGACGACGCGCTCTACGAGATGGAACTCGTCGGACACGACTTCTTCTTGTTCTACGACAAGCAGAGCGAGAGGCCGTCCGTGGTCTACCGCCGGCATGCGTATGACTACGGACTGATCAGGCTCTCCTAACAGGTCTTCGGGCGGCGACCCGCCGCGCCCGGCAGTGCCGCGCTTGCGATCGCCGCGTCGACGGTCCTCACGGGGTTGTCACCTACCATGGGAGTCGCTTTCCCGAAGAAGACTCCTACCAACAGGGGACATAGCTGTGCTGTCGAAGTTGTTGCGCCTTGGTGAAGGTCGCATAGTCAAGCGGCTTAGAAAGGTCGCCGACTATGTCAACACGCTGTCCGACGACGTCGAGAAACTCAGCGACGCCGAACTGAGGGCGAAGACCGACGAGTTCAAGAAGCGCTTGGAGGACGGCGAGGAACTCGATGACCTGCTGCCCGAGGCTTTTGCGGTGGCCCGCGAAGCCGCCTGGCGGGTGCTGGATCAGCGTCCGTTCGACGTGCAGGTGATGGGTGCCGCGGCCCTGCACCTGGGCAACGTCGCCGAGATGAAGACCGGTGAAGGTAAGACCCTGACCTGCGTGTTGCCCGCCTATCTCAACGCGCTGGCCGGCACGGGTGTGCATATCGTCACCGTCAACGATTACCTGGCCAAACGTGACAGCGAGTGGATGGGCCGGGTGCACCGCTTCCTCGGCCTGCAGGTCGGGGTGATCCTGGCCAACATGAACCCCGACGAACGTCGGGTGGCCTACAACGCCGACATCACCTACGGCACCAATAACGAGTTCGGGTTCGACTACCTGCGCGACAACATGGCGCATTCGCTGGACGACCTGGTGCAGCGCGGGCACAATTTCGCCATCGTCGACGAGGTCGACTCCATCCTGATCGACGAGGCCCGCACGCCGCTGATCATCTCCGGTCCCGCCGACGGTGCCTCCAACTGGTACACCGAGTTCGCCCGGCTGGCCCCGCTGATGGAAAAAGACACCCATTACGAGGTTGACCTGCGCAAACGCACCATCGGTGTGCACGAACTCGGGGTGGAGTTCGTCGAAGACCAGCTCGGCATCGACAACTTGTACGAGGCCGCCAACTCACCGCTGGTCAGCTACCTGAACAACGCACTGAAGGCCAAGGAGCTGTTCAACCGCGACAAGGACTACATCGTTCGCGACGGCGAGGTCCTGATCGTCGACGAGTTCACCGGTCGCGTGCTGATCGGTCGTCGCTACAACGAGGGCATGCACCAGGCCATCGAGGCCAAGGAGCACGTCGAGATCAAGGCCGAGAACCAGACACTGGCCACGATCACGCTGCAGAATTACTTCCGGCTCTACGAGAAGCTGGCCGGCATGACCGGTACCGCCCAGACCGAGGCGGCCGAGCTGCACGAGATCTACAAGCTGGGCGTGGTCCCCATTCCGACCAACAAGGACATGATCCGCGAAGACCAGTCCGACCTGATCTACAAGACCGAGGAAGCCAAATACATCGCGGTGGTCGATGATGTCGTCGAACGCTACGAGGCGGGTCAGCCGGTCCTGATCGGCACCACCAGCGTGGAGCGCTCGGAGTACCTGTCGCGTCAGTTTGCCAAGCGGCGCGTCCCGCACAACGTGCTGAACGCCAAGTACCACGAGCAAGAGGCCGCGATCATCGCCGAGGCCGGCCGGCGGGGTGGCATCACCGTCGCCACCAACATGGCCGGCCGCGGTACCGATATCGTGCTGGGCGGCAACGTCGACTTCCTCACTGACTTGCGGCTGCGTGCCCGGGGTCTGGATCCGGTCGAGACCCCCGAGGAGTACGACGAGGCCTGGCACGAAGAGCTCCCCAAGGTCAAGGAGGAGGCCACCAAAGAAGCCAAGGAGGTCATCGAGGCGGGCGGCCTGTACGTGCTGGGTACCGAACGGCACGAGTCGCGGCGCATCGACAACCAGCTGCGCGGTCGCTCCGGCCGCCAGGGTGACCCCGGCGAATCGCGCTTCTACCTGTCGCTGGGCGACGAGCTCATGCGTCGGTTCAACGGGGCCGCACTGGAGAGCCTGTTGACCCGGCTGAACCTGCCGGACGACGTCCCGATCGAAGCCAAGATGGTCACCCGGGCGATCAAGAGCGCCCAAACCCAGGTCGAGCAGCAGAACTTCGAGGTCCGCAAGAACGTCCTCAAGTACGACGAGGTGATGAACCAGCAGCGCAAGGTGATCTACGCGGAGCGCAAACGCATCCTCGAGGGCGAGAACCTGCAGGAGCAGGCGTTCGACATGGTCCGCGACGTCATCACCGCCTACGTGGACGGCGCGACCGGCGAAGGCTACGCCGAGGATTGGGATCTTGACGCATTGTGGACGGCGCTCAAGACGCTGTACCCGGTCGGGATCCAACACGAGACGCTCACCCGTCAAGACGCCGACTCCGAGCGCGACGAACTGACCCGCGAGGAGCTTTTCGAGGCGCTCGTCAAAGACGCCGAACGGGCTTATGCCACCAGGGAAGCCGAGCTGGAGGAAATCGCCGGAGAAGGTGCGATGCGGCAGCTGGAACGCAACGTGCTGCTCAACGTGATCGACCGCAAGTGGCGTGAACACCTCTACGAGATGGACTATCTCAAGGAGGGCATCGGGCTGCGCGCGATGGCGCAGCGCGACCCGCTGGTCGAGTACCAGCGCGAGGGTTACGACATGTTCATGGCCATGCTCGACGGCATGAAGGAGGAGTCGGTCGGCTTCTTGTTCAACGTCACCGTGGAGGCGGCTCCCGCTCCCCAGGTTGCTCCGCTGGAAACCCCGGAGGGGCTGGCGGAATTGGGGACGACCAACGAACCGGCTGCCGAACAGCAGGACGGCACCGCCGGTGGTGCGCTCACTGCGACGCGGGAACAGGCCCCAAGTACGTTGCGCACCAAGGGCATTGACGATGAAGCGCCCGCCCTGACGTATTCCGGTCCGGCGGAGGACGGTTCGGCGGAGGTCCAGCGCAACGGCGGTGGGGCGCAGCGGACTCCGGCCGGGGTGGCCGGGGGTGCCAGCAGGCGCGAGCGGCGCGCTGCCGCGCGTCAACAAGGCCGGGGCGCCAAGCCGCCGAAGTCGGTCAAGAAGCGCTAACGCGAATTACCCGCGGGTGTGCCGCGTAGTAGGCCGCTCGCTGGGCCTTCTTGGCCCGCAACATATTTGACGACGACGGTGGCGTGGGTGGGCGATCCGGGCGTAGGCCCACTTCGAGGGCACCGACAATCCGCCGACCTTGCTGGCCGAGGCCAAGTTCGCCGACACCGCCCTGCGCCCGCCACCCAGGCCGAAAATTGGTGGCTTCGGGTACCAGGCACCGGCGTAGCCATACATCGCGGCAGCGTCTTGAGCCCACATCTCGGCGTATTGGTCTTCGGTAGCCGCGATCGCCGGAGTGTTCTGGCCGATGAAATTCGTCGTGATCAGCGTCATCAGCAACAAGCGGTTCGCCGCGATCACCGGCGGCGGGACCGTCAGTGCGAACGCGGCCTCAAAGGCCGCGGCGGCGGCCCTGGCCCGGTGTGCGGTCTCCGCGGCCACTGCGGCCGCGGAGCTGAGCCAGGAAATATAGGGCGTGACCGCGGAAGCCATCGCCTGCGACGCCAGGTTCAGCCACGATGAGCCGGTCAGCTTGGTGATCACCGACATGTAGCGGGTCGCGGTCGAATTCAACTCTGCGGTCAGGAGGTCCCAGGCCGCGGCCACAGCCATCATCGGGCCCGAACCTGGACCGGCATACATCCGGCCCGAATTGCTCTCCGGCGGTAACGCCCCGAAGTCCAACGGCGGTGACGCTGTCATACGGCAACGGTCTCCACCGAGATCGGCTGTGGATTGACGCGCAGAGCGGCGACCGCCCCAATGAACAGCAGCGCGGCGGAGACGGCGAAGGGGACCGTCCAGCTACCGGTTGCGTCCAGCAGCATGCCGAACACCAGCGGGGAAAGAACGCCCGCTACCCCGAAGCCGGTGTTCATCAGCCCACCGGCGGTGCCGGCATGTTCCGGGGCGATGTCCATGGGGATGGCCCACAGGACCGCGTTCGTCAACTCGAGGAAGAAGAACGACAAGGCCAGGAAAGTCGCGACGAACACAAGGTGGTGGGTCAACAGCGTGGGCACCACGAAGATGAACGAACCGAGCAGGCCCACGACGAGCGTCGCGCGACGGGCGATCTTCGGGTTGCCCGTTCGCCGCAGCAGCGCGTCGGAGACCACCCCACCGGCGGTGTCGCCGACGACCCCGGCGCACAGCACCAAGGTGCTGAACATGGCGAAATGCTGGAGATTTAAACCGTAGCTCTCCTTGAAGAACGAGGGCAGCCAGGTAAGGAACACCCACAGTGTCCATCCGTAGCAGAAGTCCACGAAGGTCACCGGAAGAATGCGGCGCAGCAGCGGACGCCATGGGATCGGCGTACGGTTCGCCTTCGGCTGCTGTTCGGGCAGTTCCTTCAGCTCTGCTTGCGTCATCTTCGGGTGGTCGGCCGGCGAGTCGCAGAACAACCGGACCCATGCAATGACCCACAGCAGGCTGATTGCGGCGAAGACCCAGAACGAAAGTCGCCAGCCGTAAAGCGCGATCAGCGCCGCGGCCACCAGTGGAGTGATGGCATTGCCGAGTCGCGCGGCGGAATGGGTCACGCCCTGAGCCAATCCCCGCTGATCCGCAGGCATCCACCTCGCCATCGCATTGGTCGCGGTTGGGAAGGCTGCTCCTTCACCAAAGCCGAGCGCAAGTCGGGCGCCGACCAGTGATACCAAACCGACGGCGAATCCAGTGGCCGCGGTCGCCACCGCCCACACCACTCCAACGACACCGAGCACGATGCGGGGTCCGAAACGGTCGCCGATCATCCCGCCGAAGATCTGAAAGAACGCATACGGAACGGCGAAAGCCGACAGGGCCAAACCGAGTTGGGTATTGGACAACCCGAGGTCGTGCTTGATGAACGGCGCGGCCGTCGAGATGTTCACCCGGTCCACGTAGGTGATGAAGTACAGCAAGCACAACAGAAACAGCACCTTGCCGCGCACGCGTCCGACGAACACGGTGCGCAACGATGGTCGGCCCCTCAGTTGCGATTCACTCGCGTCGAGATGCGGTGCGGGTTTGAGCATGTGGTCACCCCTACGTATGCCTCGGCAGCTGACGACCGATGGCGATTGTGTCCCGATATGTGAAATTGAGTTCCAGATCTAGTGTGGTGTGACGCTAGCCACAAGGAACTGGCGTGTCAATGGCCGACGGCGAACTGATTTCGCGAACCCCCCGGGTAATTTCTGGCATAGGCGCAGGTAAACCATCACTATTGAAGATGGCGAACTCGCTGGTTTGGTCCGGTCCGACCTTCCCGACGGAGCCTGTGGCGCTTGACATCAATCGGGGTTCATGAAATTTTGGGATAAGATTCCACTAAATGGAATAACCCCTACCAGCGGCTGCGAGGACCCATGAAGGTCGGTGACGTCACTGGTGCCCTGATGGCCACCGCAGACACGCGCACCGAGCCCGGGGCTCTCGAGCGCCTGCAAACTTTCTGGGGAAGCATTCTCGCGGGCCGCAACATCCGCGTGGCGCTAGCCGACGGCGAAGACCCGCGTGTGATCGCGGCAGCAGTGCGGCTCAGCGAATCCCGCACTGCGGTGCCGTTTCTCGTGGGTCGCCGGAACGTGATTCAGGACGTCATGGTGCGGAGCGGGATCAGGGCCCCGGAGGAATTGTCGATCGTGGACACTGCCTCGGTGGACGGCGCGGAGCATCCTGCCCACGCGCTGCGCGCGCTGCTGCCGCCATCCCGCTTCTCGGAGTCGAAGATCCAGGAACTCCTGCAGGACCCGCTTTACCTGGCGACCGCCCTGCTGCGCATGGGCACGGTCGATGCCTGCGTCGGGGGAGCGTCGCGCCCGACCGCAGATGTGCTGCGTGCGGGGCTGCGGGTGGTCGGGTTGGCCCATGGCATACACACGGTGTCGAGCTGTTTCTTGATGGGGCTTCCCTCCGGGCAGGTAATCGGATACGGAGACTGTGCGGTCATTCCCATGCCCGACGACCAACAGCTCGCCGAAGTCGCGGTAGCCGCGGCGACGACCTATCGTTCGCTCACCGGGATCGAGCCTGTCGTTGCGATGCTGTCGTTCAGCACCAAAGGCAGCGCCGTACATGCCGAGGTCGACAAGGTGCGCCGGGCTACCGAGATCGCCCGCCAGCTTCGCCCGGATCTATTGATCGAGGGCGAGCTGCAGTTCGATGCCGCCTTCGTCGCCGAGATCGGTGCCAGCAAAGCACCAGGCTCAGTCGTCGCGGGACGGGCGAACGTGCTGATCTTTCCCAACCTCGACGCGGGGAACATCGCGTACAAAATCACCGAGCGAATCGGTGGGGCGGCCGCGCTCGGGCCGATCCTTCAAGGCTTCGCCCAGCCCATCAACGACCTGTCACGCGGATGCAGTGTCGACGACATCGAGTTCGTGGCGCTGGCAAGCGCCGTTCAGGCCGCCAGCGGAGCGGCATCGTTGCCCAGAATAGGAGAGCCAGCATGACGACCCCAGGCCCGGTAGAAGTCGAAAGCGCCGAACCGGTAGTAGCCGAAATGGTGCGGCGTGCGCGCGCGGCCCAGGCCCAGGTCGCGGGATATTCCCAGGAACGCCTGGACCACATCGTCGCGGCCGTCGCGTGGGCAATCGCGGAGCCCGCAAGAGCGCGTGAGCTCGCCGAGCTCGCGGTTCGTGACACCGGACTCGGCAATGTCGAAGACAAGACGGTGAAGAACCAGCGAAAGACGATGGGCACGCTACGCGACCTCACCGGCGCGAAGTCGGTGGGCGTCATCAGTGAAGACCGCGGAATCGGCATCACCGAATATGCGAAGCCGATGGGCGTCGTTGCGGCCGTCTGCCCTTCCACGAATCCCGCCGCGACCCCGGCGAACAAGACGATGATGGTGCTCAAGGGCGGCAACGCCGTCATCCTGTCCCCGTCGCCCAAGGGAGCGTCCACCTGCGCGCTCTTGGTCCAGTACATTCATGAGCAGTTTGACCGGCTGGGCGTGCCGCGCGATCTTGTGCAGTACACGGCGGCCCCGTCCAAAGCGCTGACGTTCGAGTTGATGCGACAAGCCGACTTCATCGTCGTGACCGGATCACAGAAGAATGTGCGCGCCGCCTACAGCAGTGGGACGCCCGCGATCGGTGTCGGTGTGGGCAACGTGCCGGTCATCATCGATGCCGACGCGGATCTCGCCGACGCGGCAGCGAAGATCCGCGCCAGCAAGACGTTCGATTACGCCACCAGCTGTTCCTCCGAGAACTCGCTGCACATCCACGCCGACGTCTACGACGCCGCGATCGAAGCACTGCGTAGTCAGGGCGCCTATCTGGTGAGCGCAGACGAGAAGCGGCGCTTGCAGCAGGTGATGTGGCCCGACGGCAAGCTCAGCGCCGCGGTCACCGCGCAGCCGCCGGGCAAGATCGCGGCGCTGGCCGGCCTCGATGGGCAGGGAGCACATGACGCCGAGTTCTTCCTGGTGGAGGAGGACAGCTACGGCCGTGACCACCCATTCAGCGGCGAGAAGCTTTCCGTGGTGCTCACCGTCTACCGATTCGCCGATCTGGACGAGGCGATCGACCGGATCCAGGGAATCCTGGACTTCGAGGGCGCCGGTCACTCGTGTGGCATCCACACCAAAGACGACGACCGGGCGCGACACGTCGCCGAACGACTGCAGGTGGCCCGGGTGCTGGTGAACCAGGCGCATTGCTTCGGCACCGGTGGCGGATTCGACAACGGGCTTGGCTTCACCCTGACGATGGGTGCGGGTACCTGGGCCGGCAACAGCATCTCCCACAACCTGTCTTACCGGGACTTCCTCAACATCACCCGACTCGCGCGGGTCATCCCGGCTTGTGAACCAACCGAAGAGGACCTCTGGGGCTCCTACTTCGCAACCTGCGGACGGTGAGCATGAAACTCCTCGAATATCAGGGCAAACGACTGCTTGCCGAAGCGGGCATTCGCATTCCGAAAGGGGAAGTCGTCGACTCGCCCGAGGCGGCGATGGAAGCGGCGGCGACCATCGGTGGCCGCGTGGTGCTCAAGGCCCAGGTGCCGGCCGGCAAACGCGGCAAGTCCGGCGGTGTCCTGTTCGCCGAGTCGCCCGAGGACGCCGCGGATGCGGCGCGCCGCCTGCTCGGCGCCGAAATGGGCGGGTACCGCGTAGCGGAAGTCATCCTCGAGCAATGCGTCGACATCGAGCAGGAACTGTATGCCGCGATACTCAACGACGCCCAGACCAAAGGCCCGCTGCTGTTGTTCTCCACCGCGGGCGGTATGGACATCGAAGAGATCAACGCCGAGTCTCCGGAGCGGGTGCACAAGCTGCCCATCGACATCCTTTGGGGTCTGGCCGAGGACGCCGCCGCCGACATGCTTGCCGGTACTGGCCTTCCCCAGAAATTGCATCCCGCGGTAGCGCAGACGCTCGCCGCGCTCTATCAGGCCTATCGGTCCGCCGACGCCGACTTGGTCGAGGTCAACCCGCTGGCCGTCACGACCTCGGGTGACCTCGTAGCTCTGGACAGCAAGGTTTCGCTCGACCCGGGCGCGCTGTCCCGGCACCCGGCCCTGGTCGCGGATCTCCGCGCGGATCAGCTGGATGCAGGCACCGAGCTTGAGCGCAGCGGTCGCCAACTGGGTCTGCAGTTCATCGAGCTGGATGGCGACATCGGGATTCTGGCCAACGGTGCGGGACTGACCATGACGAGCCTGGACGTGGTCAACCACTACGGCGGCAGGCCGGCCAACTTCTTGGAGATCGGCGGCGACGCCTACACCAAGGCCACCCGGGCCCTGAAGCTGGTCTTGGACAATCCCCGGGTGCGCAGCCTGCTGATCAATTTCTGTGGCGCCTTCGCCCGCACCGATGTCATGGCCGAAGGCGTTGTCACCGCCATCGAAGAGCTGCGACCGGAAATTCCCTATTTCTTCACCATCCACGGCACCGGCGAGGAAGAGGCGATACGTCTCGTCCGCGAGCGGCTTGGGGTGGAGCCTTACGAACTCATGGACGATGCCGTCAAGGCGGCAGTTGCCGCCGCGGCGACCACAGTGGAGGTGCAGTGATGTTGATTCGACGCGGTGAGACGGTCGTTGTCCAAGGGATAACCGGTAGGCAAGGCTCGTATTGGACCGAGCGCATGGTCGAGTGCGGTACCGAAGTCGTCGCCGGTGCGAGCCCCGGCCGCGGCGGACGCACGGTCAACGGCATACCCGTTTACGACAGCGTGGTCGAGTCGGCGAAGAATCACCGGCTGGACGCCTCCGTGCTTTTCGTCCCACCGATGCACGCCAGGGCCGCGGCGCTCGACGCGATCGAAGCGGGCGTCGGCAAGCTCGTTCTGCTCACCGAGCACGTGCCGGCGCAGGACGTCATGGAAGTCCTCGCCCGCGCCGCAGCGGCCGGAACCACGGTGCTCGGACCCAACACCGCAGGACTCGTCGTTCCGGGCGAAACATCGGTCGGCATCATGCCCGGATTCGCGCACAACATCTTCCAGCCGGGTCCGATCGGCGTCATCTCGCGTAGTGGCAGCCTGGGCACGCTGGTGTCGATGGAATTGATCACCGCGGGTTTCGGGCAGAGCGCCTTCATCGGGATCGGCGGTGACCCGATCCTGGGCACCACAACACTGGACGCGGTGCGGGCCCTCGACGCCGACGAGCGCACGTCAGCCGTCGTGGTCGTTGGTGAAATCGGCGGAGCGATGGAGGAGGAAGCCGCCGCGTACATCGCCGGGATGAACAAGCCCGTGGTCGCCTTCATCGCCGGTCGCACTGCGCCGCCGGGGCAGCGGATGGGCCATGCCGGCGCCATCGTGACCGGTGACCGTGGCAGCGGTGAGTCGAAGGTGCACGCGCTCACCGAAGCGGGCGCGGTGGTTGTCGACGTGCCCAGTGCGATCGGCGAGACTCTTCGTTCGTTGGGTGTCCAGGCCGCGGTGTCACCGGCGGAGCCTGCCCGCAGCTGATCCGGATAGCCCGAAGGCGCAGCCGAAAAGGTATACACCGCAAGCTAATTCCCTCAAGCGGGGTGTTCTCTGGCGAAAGTTGCTAGGACGGTTCTGGCATGTTCCCAGTAGACGGGGCCGTCTTGTTTTAGAGTTCTGTTGCCCGTGACCTGGGCGGATAGGACGGTGAAGAAATGGCTGGATGGAAGCGGAACTCTGCTGAGGACATCGTTTGCAAGCTGCGGTGTGCTGATGAGCTCACCGCGGCGGGCAAGACCCAAGAGGAGATCGCCGCCGAGCTCGGGGTGTCGGCGGCGACGTTGTACAACTGGCGACGCCGGTACGGCGGGATGGATACCGACGCAGCGAAGGAACTCAAGGAGCTGCGCGAGCAGAACGGCAGGCTCAAACGCCTGCTCGCCGACGCCGAGCTGGAGAACGACGCATTGAGGGAGGTGGCGCGGGGAAAATTTTAGACCCGGCTGCCAAGCGCCGCGCCGTGGACATGCTCGTCACAACGATGAACCTGTCGAACCGGTTGGCGTGCAAAGCAGTTGGGCTGCCTCGTTCGACCTACGCCCGCATCCCGATCACGCAGACACCCACCGATCCAGATGCGGGCCTGAGGGCCACGCTAGGCACCTAGGCACGCGAACACCCGGTGCATGGGTTCCGTCGCGCGTGGGCGCACCTGAGGCACGACCTGGGCGTAGGGGTGAACAAGAAGAAGGTGCACCGGCTGCGGAAGGAAGAAGGGTGTGCAGGTCCGGATCTACCACCCCCGCAGACGCGCCGGCATCAGCTCAACCCCACAGGTGCAAGCCGATGCACCTAAAGTCGTATGGGCGCTTGACTTGCAGTTCGACTCCACCGTCGACGGTAAGGCCATCAAGATCGCCTCGATGATCGACGAGCACACCCGACTGTCGTTGATGAACATCGTGGAGCGCTCGATCACCGCGCAGAGGTTGACCGAGGAGTTGGACAAGGCGTTCACGTTATGGGACGGCCCGCCGTTGGTGTTGCGAATGGACAACGGTCCGGAGTTCATCTCCCATGTGCTGCAACAGTTCTGCGGTGACCGGATCGGCATCTACTACATCCCACCGGGCACGCCGTGGAACAACGGGCACATCGAATCCTTCAACCAACAACCGACTACGCAAGGAGTGCCTCAACCGCAACCACTGGACGAATCTCCTCGAAGCGCGGGTGGTGATCGAGGACTTCAAAGACGACCACAACCATCGGCACCGGCACTCATCACTGAGCTACCTGACCCCGGCCGAGTACGCTGCCCGATGCACCCACACCCACCAACCAGTGCAGGCTGCGAGATCCACTGATATCAACCACATACGACTCTAAAACGACGTGGTCCGACCATCGGGGACCTGCCAACTCCGAGAATGACCAGTCTCAATAATGTTGCTGCGGTGCCTTCGAGTCGGCGGGAACCTTGCCAGGCCGCCCGCAGTGATCACTGCATGTGCAGGTCTTTGACCGCAACGATGCAGAGATCACCGGCGCGCACCTGCTCCGTGATGGCGAGCGTGCTCAGGATTGCCGGACCTACCCCGTTGAGAGCTGACAACACCAGCTCGGACCTCGTCGATGACCTGAGTCGAGTTGTGAGCCTGCAGGTAGATTGTCACGTCGGGGTATTGCATGCGAAATCTAGCCAGCCACAGCGGCATCAAGTGCTCGGCGACCGTGATGCTGGCCGTAACGGTCAACTGTGCGCCGCGCTCGGCCCGAAGCCCCTCCGCCACGGTCAGCAGCTTGTCGACGTCGACGAGAATCTCACGTGCCCAATGGACGAGCACCGTGCCTTGCGCGGTCAAGGTCGAACCGTTGGGACTGCGCTCGATGAGTGTTAATGCGAACCGCCGCTCCAGCTCGCTGATCGCGCGGCTGGCATTCGGCTGCGACATTTGCGCGAAACGTGCAGCGGCGCTGAGACTTCCGTAATCGTCGACACCAACGAGAAGTTTCAGTGATTCAAAGGGCGGGAGCCGCAACGGCATACCAGAATTGTATTACCCCAGATCGCTTCGGTAATGTACTTTCGAAATGACCACATACCCGATTGATGGCTACCGTTGCACCCGGTTGTGGCCGACCGTTGAGGGATGATCAGCTCACTGGGCCAGCAAGGCCAACACCACGTCAAGCAGCCGGCCAAGTCGTCCTGGCGGCAGATGAACGCGGTCGCCGCTGCTCCCGGTATTGCCTTGTGCGCTCTTGCGACCGCGGCCGCGCTAGGAGTAAATCACTGGTTGCCGACGGTGAGTCCGCTACTGATCGCGATCGTATTCGGCGCGGTGGCAGCCAATATCGCCCCATTGCCGCAGCGGCTGCGGCCCGGACTGCAGTTTTCTGCCAAACGACTGCTGCGCGTTGGGGTTGCAATGCTGGGCCTGCAGCTGGTACTCGCCGACATCTTCCATCTAGGCTATGGCGTCATCGTCATTGTCGTCGCCGTCGTCGGGCTGGGCATCACGGGCACACTATTCATCGGCAAGTTGCTGGGTCTGACCTGGACACAGCGACTGTTGATCGCGTGTGGTTTCTCGATCTGCGGCGCCGCAGCTGTAGCCGCCATCGACGGTGTGATCGAGGCGGAGGATGAAGAAGACGTCCCCACCGCGGTTGCGTTGGTGGTGATCTTTGGAACGCTGCTCATCCCGGTAATTCCCGCGTGCGCGGGGGCGCTGGGACTGTCCGATCTCGCTGCTGGCGTGTGGGCAGGCGGGTCGATTCACGAAGTCGCGCAGGTGGTTGCGGCTGCCGCCACGATGGGCGGCAGCGCGTTGGGGATTGCTGTCGTGGTGAAGCTGGCGCGGGTGCTGATGCTCGCGCCCGTGATGGCGGTGCTCAGCATTCGGCAGCGCAGGGTTGCCGGCGCGACCGACATCAAGCGTCCCCCCCTCATCCCGTTATTCGTTCTTGCCTTCATGGTCTGTGTCGCGCTGCGGTCAAGTGGCATTGTTTCCCCGCACCTACTCCAGTACGCCAAAGTGATCCAGGTCGCCCTGCTCACCGCAGCGATGTTCGCACTGGGTACGGGCGTGCATGCCTCCATATTCAAAAAGGTTGGTCCCCGCCCGTTCGTCCTGGCGATCATTTCCACCGTGTGGATCGTAACGATCGCTTTGGCCGGGGTGACGGTCGTCTTCCGATGACGCGCGGGGGAGGGGCTTGGCAGCAACTGTTAATGACCGCTGAAAACTGGGCCTTGAGGGTCGGCTATTGCCGGCGGTCCGTATTCGTCTGCCCCTCAAGCAGTTACGGTCAGGGGAAGCGACATTCCGGCCAGTGGCCGACGCACCGCGGGCAGGCGCGCCGCGAGGCGCGTCAGGGCCGCGGCGGACGGCGCCTGCGGCCGCTGGATAACCACGGGTGTGCCCTCATCACCGGCCGAACGCAGCTCCACATCAAGGGGGATCTGACCAAGCAATTCGGTGCCGAGTTCGTCAGCCAACCGCGACCCACCGCCCGAGCCGAACATTTCAGTGTGCTCACCACAGCGACCGCACACCACGGCGCTCATGTTCTCCACCACCCCGACGATCGGCATCCGCATATTGGTTGCCATGCGTCCGACTCGAGAAGCAACCCGCTGCGCCGCGGGTTGTGGCGTGGTAACGGCGAGCAGTCCGGCCTGCGGGACGAGCTCCAGGAGCGACAGTGTCACGTCGCCGGTGCCCGGGGGAAGGTCGATCAGCATGACATCGATGTCACCCCAATGGACGTCGAACAGGAACTGCTCGATCGCCTTGTGCAGCATCGGACCGCGCCACACAACTGGCTCTTCCTCGTCGACGAAGAATCCGACGGACATCAGCCGCACACCGTGAGCTTCTACTGGCAGCATAAGACCGTTGAGCGCGACCGGGCTACGGCGGACCCCGAACAGCTGGGGCACCGAATAGCCCCACACATCGGCATCCAGCAAGGCAACGCGCTGGCCCGACATGGACAGCGCCGCGGCCAGATTGGCCGCCACCGTGGACTTGCCGACTCCGCCCTTGCCACTGGCGACCGCGTATACCTGCGTCCCGTCGGCGAGTCGCGGTCCGTCGGTACCGCGCAGCTGCCCGGCGAGGGCGAGACGCTCCCGCTCCGACAGAACGCTGAAGGTCACCTCGACCATGGTGACGCCGTCCACTGCACCAACCGCGGTGGCCATGTCGGCACGCATGCGCTCGCGCATCGGGCAGGCAAGCGTAGTGAGCGCGACTTCGACGCAAGCTACGCCGTCGCGTCCCGCGGCGGCGTGCCTGATCATCCCCAGATCCCCTAGCGGACGGTGGATCTCGGGATCCTCGACCGCCTCCGCTGCTAACCGCAACTCGTTATCGTCGACAAGCGTCCGGCGCCGGTGCCGCGTCATCATCGCGCTATCGCTGTCATGTCTCGACCCGGTAGCCGCGCCGCGTCGGCGCGAGCGGCCGCATCATGAACTCGGGGCGGCGCTGCCCGCCTGGTCCCAGCGTGGTCCTGGTCGCAGACAGCCATGCTCGGTACACCTCGGACGAACGTCGGGTGTCGACGTAGACATCGCCATACCTGTCTTCGGCGTGGGCAGGCTCCAACCGGATCTTCTGCAGCCAGCAGTGCATGCCCGAGTGGGGGTCCGGATGGACGCCGAACGCGAGATTCTGGTGTACGCCGGGGTCGTCCCACGTGATGCGGGAGGAGTCGGCGTCGCTGGACGAGAATGCCGCGACCCCGCTCTTGTGGCGCAGTAGCCAGGTGTGCTCGCCACCGGGATGGGACAACTCGACCATCCCCGACACCCAGCGACTGCCTTCGCCCGGATGAAGGCGCCAGCGACCCATGTGGTGGGAGAGTGCGCACACGCCCGGGCGGATCCCCTCGGTGACCCACGCCCGGGCAACGAAGTAGCCGATTTCGGTGCTGATCCGCACCAAGTCGTCGGTGCCCACCCCGTGTCGGGCGGCATCGCGCGAGTTCAGCCACAGCGGGTGCGTGTTGGATATTTCGTTGAGGTACTTGGCGTTTCCGGAACGGGTGTGAATCAAGGTGGGCAACCGGAAGGTGGGGACGAGGACCATCTCGCCGGCGTCGAGATCGATCTCGCTGGCCGCGACGTGCGAGCGGATGTATCCGGGTGTCGTGTGCTCGGGCCAGCCCCAGTCCCGCATTGCGGTGGAGAACACCTCGAGCTTGCGTGACGGGGTCGGCCATCCGAAGGTGACGGTTCCATCGTCATGTCGCAAACCGACCGCACCGGCTTCACCGACGATCGGTGCGACGGAGTCCAGGGTCACCGGCTTGCGCACCACTCCCAGCTCATCGACTTTGGTGTCGACGAGGTCCGCGTCCTCGATAACGCGCTCGTCGCGGCGGTACACCTGCTGTTCCACCTCGACGACACCGTAACGGCGCATGTATTCCATTGGTGTCATGCCTTGCTCGGCGGCTTTTTCCGGGAGTCCGGGAACGCTGTGTTCGAACATCCACCGGTAGTAGTCGTCGACGGTGATCTTCTCGCCGGACTGGTAGGGAGACTCGAAGTACTTTCGGATGCCCAAGGCGCCGTCCGGGTCAACCCGCCAGGAAAGCTCGAACCAGAACTCGTTTTCCTCCCACACCTCACCGGGGTTGGCGTCGCGGGTGTCGGTGCAGTTCTGCCCGAGCTTCTCCATCGCAACGCGGCGTACCGGTTGCCGGAAGCCGAGCCACCGGCCGGCGTGCGTTTCGTAGGAGTGCGTGTCGTGCCGTTCGCTGGAGTGACCCATCGGCAGCACGTAGTCGGCGAATTCCGCTGTCTCCGACCAGGTGGGCGTCAACGCGACGTGCAGGCCCACTTTGTCCTGATTGGACAGTTGCTCGATCCAGGTGAACCCGTCCGGGTTGGTCCAGACCGGGTTGTAGACCCGGGAGAAGTACACCTCCAACCTGCCACGTCCCTCGGCGAGGAAGTGCGGCAACAGGATCGACATCTCGTTGGTGCACAGCGGGAAGTCACGCGGGAAGGTCAGCTCGTTCCACCGCTCATGGTGGTTCGGCATGTTCGGGGGCTGCGGGATGAACTTGTGCCAGCCGTTCGGGCTGGTCCCACCGCGGGTTCCGATGCTGCCGGTCAGGGCGATCACGAACCACAGTGAACGGGCGACCTGCCAGCCGCCCAAGTTGCCGGCGGCAGCCGCGCGCCAGATGTGTGACGACAACCGGTTGTCGCAGTCGGCGACGAGTTCCGCAATCTCCTCGATCTTCTCGGCGGGCACCTGTGCTTCCTGCGCGGCGAATTCGAAGGTGTACTCGGCATAGTCGTCGGTGATTCGGTCCAGGAACGTTTCGAAATCCTGCGGCGCATCGGGATGCAGTTGCTGCAGATAGGTGCGCCAGTTGAGCCAGCGACGCAGGAATGGCTCGTCGATGCGCCGGGTGCGAAGCAGATAAGACGCCACCGCAAGCAGGATCGCGGCCTCGCTACCCGGCCATGGTGCCAGCCAGATGTCCGCGTGCGAGGCGGTGTTCGACATCCGCGGGTCGAGCACGATCAGTTTGGCGCCGGACTGCTTGGCTTCCATGATCCGCTGCGCGTGCGGGTTGAAGTAGTGCCCGGTCTCCAGGTGACTCGAGAGCAGCAACATGACTTTGGCGTTCGCATAGTCGGCCGAGGGACGGTCGAAGCCCGCCCACAACGACATGCCCAGCCGGGCACCGGCCGAGCAGATGTTGGTGTGGGTGTTGTGCCCGTCGACTCCCCAGGTGTTCAGCATCCGCTCGGTAAAGCCGTCCTCACCCGGCCTGCCGACGTGGTACATGATCTCGTCGTGCCGGCCCTCGGTCAGGGCCGTGCGGATCCGCTCGGCGATGTCGTCGAGCGCTTGGTCCCAGCTGACCCGCTCCCAGCTGCCGCCGCCCCGCTCCCCGGTGCGGCGCAACGGGTACAGGATCCGTTCGGGGTCGTTGAGCTGGTTGACGGTGGCGGGACCCTTCGCGCAGTTGCGGCCCCGCGAGCCGGGATGGGCGGGGTTGCCTTCCAGCTTTTTGACCGACAAGTCCTCTTTGTCCACATAAGCCAGCAGCCCGCAGGCGCTTTCACAGTTGAAGCACGTGGTCGGGATCAGCATGTAAGAGTGCGGCACCTTGCGGGGATGGGCCTTGGCGTCGTACTCAATGTGGTTGTCCCACGTGGAAACTGGCGGGAAATTGCGCAGGTGCTCGTGGCGGCGTGCGCCCGGGAGAACCGGTTCGACCGACATGGGTGCTCCTTACTTAGGACAGGGGGACATCTTGGCCGGCGCGGACGAACACGCTCTCGTAGGCGAGCAGTGCCGCTTGGACGACGAGACCGCCGACGACCGCGAGCACCAGGGGCGCTTCGGCCCAGCTGGCCCCGGCGAGCACAGCGGCCAGCACCGCCAGGGCCACACCACCCACCCAGAATTCGCGTGCGTAGCGACCCTTGACGACCATGTGCGCGGCAGCAGCCGCGTGGCTGGTCGGGTGTCGGCCGAGGAATTCGAGCAGCATCATCAGGACATGTCCGACCGTGGCGACGGTCAGGGTGGACAGCAGCAGCTCCCAGGCGTTGCGGCCCGGATGGGTGGCCACGGCTGCGACCGTCAGCGCACCACCGCCGACCATGAATGCCTGCACGATGAGGTGCCAGAACAGCAGCGGCGACTGCCACAGATCCCGGCCTTCTGCCTGCCCGAAGAGGAACCCGGTGTAGCCAGTCGTCATCGCTGCGGCGAGCAGCGTCGGTACCGCGATTGCGGACAGCATCAAACCGCTTGTCTTCGCGTCCACTAGGCCCGCGTAGTCGAGGATGCCAATCCCGAGCCATGCCGAGAACAGCGCGCCGGCCACGCCGAGGACCACCGAGCCCCAGAACAGCCACGAGCTCGGATTGGGTTTGAGCAATATATAGAGGAACCGCTTGGGTTGTTTGAGGTCCCAGACGAGCAGGACCCCGGTGAGGCCGACCCCCGCTAGCCCGATCGCCGGCGCGACAACCGAGCCCAGCAGACCGAGATCGACTCCGATCAAGTGGGCGAGCGTAGCGATCAGCATGGCCCCGGCACCGACCGCCTTCGTCCACAAATAGGTCGTCACCCGCCAGCCCCACGGCCGCGGATGGGCGGTGTTCAGTGTGGTCCGCGCCTTGCTGACCGGGTCGATGGGAAGGTCGGTGGAGGCTTCCCTGCGGTGCTTGTCGGGCCGTGCCCACAGGTAGGACTTGCCGGTCGGAGCGCCCAACGGGTCGAGCACCGCCCGGTCGGCGCCCAGGTAGAAGACGTTGGGACCGGTGTTCTGCTCCGGCGCGCGGACCTGCACCGGGTTGGAATTGACCAGGCGGGCGATACCGCTGGTCGGATCCTCCAGGTCGCCGACCCAGATCGAATGCGTCGGACAGACAACCACGCACGCCGGCTCCAGCCCCTCGTCGACCCGATGGGCGCAGAAGTTGCACTTGGCGGCGGTGTGCGTGTCGTCGTCGATGTAGATCGCGTCGTAGGGGCAGCCCTGCATACATGCCTTGCACCCGATGCAGCGCTCGTTGTCAAAGTCGACGATGCCGTCGTCGCGCTTGTACAGGGCTTTCGTCGGACAGATCTTGACGCAGGGCGCGTCCGTGCAGTGGTTGCAGCGCATGACGCCAAAGTCGCGCGTCGTGGCCGGGAATTCCCCGGACTCAACGTATTTCACCCAGGTTCTGAATTGTCCGAGGGGGACTTCATGCTCGGTCTTGCAGGCCACGGTGCACGCGTGACAGCCGATGCAAGTGCGCTGGTCGATCGCGAATCCGTATTGCATCGCATCTCCGATTCCGTTGTGCCAGCGACGTTAATGACCGGGCATGCATGCCGGTAGCGCTCTTGGACTTGGAAGGCCCAAAGGCGGCCTTTGATCCCACCCAGTACCGTTGACTCGTGCCGCTGTCACCACGGGTGCCGGAGATCGGTTCGCTCGACCTGCTACTTAGCGTGGCCAGGCTGGGCAGCCTCGCGAAAGCCGCCCGCGAACACGGCGTTTCGCAGCCTGCCGCGGCGTCGCGCATTCGAAACATGGAACGGCTGGTCGGCGTGGCCCTCATCGTGCGGTCCACGACCGGATCACGGCTGACCGATCACGGCGCGATGATCGCGAACTGGGCCCGGCGGGTGGTCGACGCCGCAGGCGAACTGGACGCAGGCATCACGGCGCTGCGCGACCATCAGGCGAGCCGGATTCAAGTCGCCTGCAGCATGACGATCGCCGAGTATCTACTGCCCGGCTGGTTGGCCGAACTGCGCAGGCGGCTGCCCACCGTGACTATCGGTCTGCAGGTGATCAACTCCGTCAAGGTCGCCGAACTGGTGCTGGCCGGTGCCGTCGACGTCGGGTTCGTCGAGGGTGCGGAAGTCAGCGACGGTCTGGATTCCGTCGTGGTGGCTCACGACGAGCTGGTCCTGGTGGTAGGCCGCTCGCACCCCTGGGGCCGTCGACGGGTCTCGGTAGACGCGGAGCAGCTCAGCCGCACCGCCATGATCAGCCGGGAACCCGGATCCGGCACGCGGTATGTGCTCGAGCACGAACTCGACCGTCTCGGCTACCCGGTCACGGTTGATCCGATGATGGAGCTGTCATCGACCACCGCGATCAAGGCCGCGGTGGAAGCGGGGATCGGCCCGGCCGTGCTGAGCTCACTGGCGCTTGCCGATGAAGTCGCTCAGCACCGGCTGATCCTCATCCCGACCGTGGGTATGGATTTGCGGCGCAGCCTCCGGCTGGTGCTGCGGTCCGGTGAGCAGCTACCGCCGGTGTTGCGCGATGTCGTCACCGCGACCCGAGTGATCGCTAGGTCCGATACCAGTCAACTGTCAGGATGATGTCGTTATCCTTGTTGCCATGGCAGGGGAATCGGACGTGGTCGGCGGCGTGACGGCGGTGGCGGATGAGCCGCTTCTGGGCACCCAGACGATCAGCCGCGCCCTGAAGGTGCTGGGCATTCTTCGGCAGTCGCCGAGCGATGTGGGTGTGACCGAATTAGCCCGCACTCTCTCGCTGAACACGAGCACTACCCACCGGATTGTGCGCGCACTTGTCGCGGCCGGCTACGTCGTGCAAAGCGACCAAACCGAGCGGTATCGACTCGGCCGAGAGGCTTACTTGCTCGGTCGTGCCGCCGAGCGCAGTTTGGGGTTCGACAGCGTGGCCCCGGTGCTGGAGCGACTGAGCGACGAGTCGGGCGAGTCGTCCAATCTTGTCGTTCGTGACGGTGACCACGGCCTCGTCGTGCTCCGCGTGGAGTCGAAACATCCGCTGCGCTTCATCCAGCCCGTGGGGACGAGGATTCCGCTGCACTGCACCAGCAGCGGCAAGGTATTTCTGGCGTTCGCCGCCGATATCACGGCTGAGGTGGCCGGGCTCGGCGAGCTTCGCCCGCTGACGCCGATCACCATCACCTCGGGCAAAGATTTGTTGCGCGATCTCGAGGAGACCCGCGCCCGTGGGTATGCCATCAACCTTGGCGAGCGCCTCGACGG
Source organism: uncultured Actinomycetota bacterium (assembly GCA_963712615.1). Taxonomy (GTDB): domain Bacteria; phylum Actinomycetota; class Actinomycetes; order Mycobacteriales; family Mycobacteriaceae; genus Mycobacterium. Next base: position 2,101,773 of record CAVQIO010000002.1, on the reverse strand, counting down.
AGTCCGCGGAGTCGCCGCTCCGGCTTTCGACGCGCAGGGCACCGTGATGGCTGCAGTCGCTGTGCAGGGGCCCGAAATGCGCGTTCGCGACGATCGGCTCGACGATCTCGGCCGCCTCGTCGTCAGCACGGCCAGGGAGGTCGCCGCGCTGTTGCCGGGTGGCTACCAGATCTGAAGAGGACCGGTGAACCCTCCAATGGCGGCGCGACCAGGCTGGGCGCGGTGACTGAGAATTTGCCTGCGGGGACCCAATCGGTGGGGCGGGCACTCGCCGTATTGAAGTTGCTTGCCGGATCACCGGATGAACTCAGTGGCAACGCGATCGCAAACGCGCTCGGCCTCTCGTCGGGCACCGCCAATCGGTTGATCCGGGCGTTGATAGCCGAGGGTCTTGTCGTGCGCAATCCACTTTCCGACTGCTACTACCTCGGCAGCGGCGCGGTGCTGCTCGGTCAGGCCGCGCAGCGTGGGTTGGGCATCGAAAAGGCGCTGCCCATCCTCGAGCGCCTCAACACCGAGACCGAAGAGGCGATCAACCTGTCGATCCGCCAAGGCGCGGAGTCGGTGGTGATGATGCGGGTGCGGTGCACGCTCCCACTGAGGTACGAACAGCACACCGGAACGCGGTTCCCCCTCTACAGCACGGCTTCCGGGAAGGCCATTCTGGCGTTCTCACCCGATGCCGATCGATACCTCGATTCGTTGCCGTCCAAACTCGTCAAGGTCACTCCGCACAGTCTGAACACCCCGGCAGCCCTGGCCGATCAGCTCGCCGGCATCCGGCGATGCGGCTACAGCATCGACGAACAGGAAAACATCGAGGGCTTGCGCTGTGTCGGCGCCCCGGTGCTGGACCCGCAGGGACACGCGCACGCGGCGCTGGTCATCCAGGCCCCTACGGTCCGGATGCCGAAAAGCCGGATTCGTACGTTGGGCAAACAGGTCATCCGGGCCGCGAGAGACGTTTCACAGTTCGTGCCCGTCGACCGGACCATGTCATTCTGAGTCCTGGGTCTTTCTGGAATCCCGGTGAATTTACTTTTGCCAAAGCTCTTTCGCCCTGCTGGCCCCGCACCGTAAACCGCGTTGATGGCTGGGCCGGCAGTGCCCACCGTGCGGGACGCCCAGTCGTTAGCTGGAGCCGGCGCCGGGGTGTGATCCACTTCTCAATGGCCGCTCGGAGGCGTACTGTCCCACGATGTGGGGACCTGCCCTACATTGTGACCGTCAAAGGGCGATGGGGATGCTCGAATTCCGTCAGAACGAGACCGTATTTACTTGGGCCGCACCACCATTGAAATTCGGCCTGGGAGCCCTCGATGAGATAGGTGCCGAACTGTCGGCACTGGGCATCGAATCCTGCTTAGTGATCACCGACCCGGGGGTGCGTGCCGCGGGCATGCCGGACCGGATCTATGAGCAATTGATCGGGGCGGGAATCAAATCGGAAGTGTTCGACAAGGTCGCCGTCGAGCCCACCGACGACAGCATCGAAGAAGCCGTGACCTACGCCAAACAACAAGAGTGGCAAGGTTTTCTGGCGGTCGGTGGTGGCTCGGCAATCGACACCGCGAAAGCGGTAAACCTCCTGACAACCCATCCCGGCGAACTGTTGGACTTTGTCACGGCGCCCATCGGGGGCGGCCGGGCACCGTGGCTACCGTTGAAACCGCTGATCGCGGTGCCAACCACCGCAGGAACCGGATCCGAATCGACCAGCATTTGCGTGGTCGACTTGCTGGGACTACATCTGAAGGCCGGAATCAGCCATCCGAAACTGCGCCCGACACTGGCCGTGGTCGACCCGCTTGCCACCGTCTCGCTGCCGCCCCAGGCGACTGCCTCCAGTGGTATGGACGTCTTGTCACACGCGCTGGAGAGCTACACCTGCATCCGATTCGACGCAAAGCCCGCGCCCGCCGATCCGATGATGCGGCCTGCGTTCTGCGGGTCGAACCCGATCAGCGACACGTGGTGCGAACTGGCGCTGACGCTGGTGGGCAAGTATCTGCGGCGGGCCGTAATGAACGGCCGTGACCTCGAGGCCCGGTACCAGATGGCGCTGGCCTCCACCTCGGCCGGCACCGGCTTCGGCAACGCCGGCACCCATCTGCCACACGCCAACGCCTATCCCATTGCCGGGGCAGTGGAGAACTATCAGGCGGAGGGATACCCACCGATGCCGATGGTCCCCCACGGGCAGGCTGTATCCGCGACCGCCGCAGCAGTTTTCCGCTGGACCTACCCCAGCGGGCCAGAGCGCCATCTGCGCGCAGCGGAGCTGCTGTCCGGGCAGCGGTTCACCGCAACCGACGGAGCCGAGGCCCTCGCCCATGTGCTCAGCGAGCTGATGGTGGACATCGGTATGCCGGCGGGGCTGCGCGCCTTCGGCTACAGCGAACACCATCTACCCACCCTCGTCGAGGGCACCATGAAGCAGACCCGGCAGCTGGCTGTCGTGCCGCGACCGGTGACGCGTGACGCGCTCACCGACATCTTCCGGGAATCGTTTTGACCAGCCCGGCGCTCCCACGTCCGACACGGGCAGAAATTCGCACCGTCGTTGCATCCAGCATTCTCGGAACGACGGTGGAGTGGTACGACTTCTTCCTCTATGGAATCGCAGCCGGGTTGGTATTCCAGAAGCTGTTCTTTCCGAGCGCTGATCCAATCGTCGGGACCCTGCTCGCTTTCGCGACTTTCGCGATCGGATTTGTCGCTCGCCCGATCGGCGGCCTGATCTTCGGTCATATCGGCGATCGCGTCGGCCGGAAGAAGACGCTGGTCGCCACGATGATCATCATGGGGCTGGCGACGTTTATGATCGGTCTGGTCCCGAGCTACGACACGATCGGCATCGGCGCGCCGATCCTGCTTGTGCTCCTGCGATTGGCCCAGGGCGCCGCGATCGGCGGCGAATGGGGTGGGGCTGTGCTGATGGCCGTCGAGTACGCCCCACAGGGTAAGCGCGGTTACTACGGAAGTCTTCCTCAACTGGGTCTTGCGCTTGGATTATTGTTGGGCACTGGCGTTTTCGCTGGGCTCAACTCGGTGATGTCGAGCGACGAATTCTTGGCATTCGGCTGGCGAATCGGCTTCATGTTGAGCCTCATCCTGGTTGCGGTGGGTACGTTCGTCCGGCTCAAGGTGATGGAAACCCCGGCATTCCGCGGGCTTGGCAAGGTCGAAGCGAGATCGTCTCTGCCCGCCCTGGAAATGATCAGAAATCCAGAATCGCGGCGAAACCTATTGCTGGGTATGGGAAGTCGCTGGGCAGAGGGCGTCGCGTTCAACACCTGGGCGGTATTCGTCATCACCTACGGCACTAACGTCCTGCGCCTGGGCCGCCAGACCATCCTGATGTCAGTGATGGCGGCGGCGGCGACGATGGTCTTGTTCATCCCGTGGTACGGAAAGCTGTCCGACCGCTACGACCGCAGGAAGCTGTTCGCTCTGGGCATCGTGATCAGCACTGCGGCAACATATCCCGCTCTCCTTCTGCTCGGCACTCTGCGAACGAGCGTGGTGGCTATCACCATCGTCGTCATGCTCGGGGTGCTCTACCCCATGATGTACGCACCCCAACCGTCGCTGTACGCCGAGATGTTCCCCACCAGGGTGCGCTACACCGGGATCTCGGTGGTCTATCAACTTTCCGGCATTGTCGCTTCGGGTCTGACACCCCTGCTACTGACGTACCTCCTGCGAGCGGCCGGCGGTACGACTTCGATGATCGTGGCGTATGTCTTCGCGGTCGGCCTCATCAGCGCCGTGTCAACCATGGCCATTCGCCGTCGCGACATCCGCGAGGAAATCGTTGACAACCCCGAGCTTTCGCAGACCCAGCGGGTGACGCTGACCACGCTGGGGGTACCGACGGTGCGCCGCTCCGGCGACGCGCCGCCTGCGGACACACCCAGTTCGTTGACGGATAGCTATGGCAGGGTCGCCACGGATTTACGGGTGTCGCTGACCGACCGTTGCAACCTGCGGTGCAGTTATTGCATGCCGGCGCAGGGCCTGGACTGGCTGCCCGGCGACCAACTCTTACGGCCTGACGAGTTGGCCAGACTCATAGGTATCGCCGTCACTCGGCTGGGCGTCACCAGCGTGCGCTTCACCGGCGGGGAACCGCTGTTGTCCCGGCACCTCGAGGAGGTCGTGGCCGCGGCGGCTGCCCTGCGGCCCCGCCCGGAGATCTCGTTGACCACCAACGGCGTGGGGCTGGCACGCCGGGCCACCGCGCTCGCCCACGCGGGCCTGAACCGGGTCAACGTCTCGTTGGACAGCGTCGACCGGGCCCGCTTTGCGGCGATCACCCGTCGCGACCGCCTCGATGACGTGCTGGCGGGCTTGGCCGCCGCCGCGGACGCCGGGCTGACGCCGGTCAAGGTGAACGCCGTGCTCGACTCCACCACCGGACGCACCGATGTCGTCGAGCTGTTGCGGTTCTGCCTGCAGCACGGCTACCAGCTGCGGGTCATCGAGCAGACGCCACTGGACGCCGGCCACCAATGGCGCCGCGAGGCCGCGCTGACCGCGGACGACGTGCTGACAGCGCTACGGCCACACTTCGGGTTGCGGCCCGACCCGGCACCGCGCGGTTCGGCTCCGGCCGAGCTCTGGCTGGTCGACGCGGGCCCCACAACATTAGGCGGGAAATTCGGCGTCATCGCCTCGGTATCGCACGCCTTCTGCTCAACGTGTGACCGCACCCGCCTGACCGCCGACGGCCAATTCCGCAGCTGCCTGTTCGCCGCCGAAGAAACCGACCTTCGCGGCCTGCTGCGCAGCGGTGCCGACGACGACACGATCGAGCTCGCGTGGCGCACCGCCATGTGGAACAAACCCGCCGGGCACGGCATCAATAACCCCGACTTCATCCAGCCCGCCCGCCCGATGAGCGCGATCGGTGGCTGACCCGATGAGACAGGCCACCATCGACCAAGACGGCCTGCACGTGACGGTGCGCTATTTCGCGGCCGCGCGAGCCGCCGCGGGAACCGAGTCCGAGATCGTGATCCTAAGGCCGGGAACCACCGTCGCCGAATTGGTTGAACGACTTGCCCATTCGGGTACCCGCCTGGCAACGGTGCTGAATCGTTCCTCGTACTTATGCGACGGAATCGCCGTCCGTGACAAATCCAAAGCGCTGCAGTCCGGCGACACGATCGACGTACTACCGCCGTTTGCCGGCGGCTGACCCGGATAACTCAGAACGAGGTCACCACCTCGCGCAGCCTGAGGACCTCGGGAATGGTGGCAGCGCTGGCAAGGATGTGGGTGTGCTGCTCGGCCCGCAGACTGGCCGCGTCGTGGGCACCAGTGAGGACTCCGGCCACATACCTGGCGCCGGCATTTACCCCTGCGCGCAGGTCATTTGGCGTGTCACCGGCGACGAGTACCTCCGACACACTCTGTACACCAACCGCCTCCATCGCGCGGAAGATCAGGTACGGCGCGGGCCGGCTTGCCGGCACCTGGTCACTGGTGATTACCGCGTCAATGTCGCGGCCGATGCGCCAACCGACCTGATCAAGCAGCGGGCCAGCGATCGCACGCGAATAACCGGTCTGCAGAACGATCTTGACGTCGTTAGCGTGCAAAATGGCGAAAGCGTCCACGACGCCCGGCAGCGGCACTGGCGGCACCGAGCGGTATGCGTCGAGCAGCCACTCGGTGAAATCGGCCTCGACGGCATCGATCTCGTCCATCGTCGCCCGCTCAAGCAGTCCCTTGATCGCCTCGCGCTTACCGGTACCCTTCCACCGGTCGAACACGTCGTCGGGAATCGGCTTGCCGGTGTGGGACTCAACCGCTCGACGGAGCGCCACGTAAACGGCCCCGCCCTCGTCGATGCTGGTGCCGGCGATGTCCAACGCAACCAGCGCGATTCGTTCTTCGGTCAACGGTGCTGCCCTCCTCTAGATGCCAATGCAATCGTCTGCAGTACGTCGGACAGCACCCGGTGGGTTACCCCTCCGGTGAGGTCCAGAGCCGTGCAGCGGTCGTAGTAGATGCTCAGGTCCAACCCCATGCCTATCGCACAGACCCCGACATCCGATCTTGTGGCGAGGACATCGCCCAGATGTTGGTCTAGGTAGTTCAGATTGTTTGCGAGGCAGGTGGCGCCATCCATCGGGCTGCCATCGGAGATCACGACGACTATGCGTCGCTGTTCGTCACGCGCTTCCAGCCGACGACGGGCCCATTCGACCGCCTCACCGTCCACACCTTCGCGGTAGAGGTCGACCTTGAGCAGCCCGGCAATCGCGGTGCGGGCAGATCGGTAGGAGGTGTCCGCGTCTTTGAACACCAGGTGGCGTACTTCGTTCAGACGCCCGGGATTACGGGGACGCCCGGAGCGGATCCAGTCGCGCCGGACCCGCCCGCCGTTCCACGAGGCGGTCGTGAAGCCGAGTACCTCGCAGCCGACTCCGGCGAGTTCCAGCGCCCGCGCGAACATGTCGACCAACACCGCCACCGGTTCGCTGAAGGCTTTCATCGACCCCGAGCAGTCGACGAGAAAGCACACGATTGCCTCGGTTCGGGGCGCAACAGCTTCGACTCGGAAGATATTGCGCTCGTTCGGCTTTGCCACCAGTTGGGCGAGCCGGCGCCCGTCAACGTAACCAAAATCGCGGCCTCCTTCCCAGCCGTCGGTGTACGGTTCGGCCAGTAGATCGGTAAGCCGACGGCTGAGCGGTCGTGCGCTCACTCCGGTGGCCTCGATCGCCCGATCGAGGCGCTCACGGTACTCACTCAGCTGAGCCGGCCGCGCGAGCGATCTGACACCGCGTGTTTCGTCGTAGGTCCGGGTGAATACCCGGTAATCGGCGCTTTCGCCATCGAGCGCACGACCGGGACCGCCCCGCCCGGGTGGCGTGGCGTGGTCGTCGGACTCGGCGTCGAACAGCCACTCGAACGCATCGAGTTGACTATCCTGTTCCCCCGGCTGGGTCTGTAACTGCGGCAGCTCCGCGACTAGGTCGGCGATGACCCGAGCATGTTGCCCGAATGCACTCTGGGAGTGCCGCTCTCGGCGAAGAGACGCAAGTTCATGGCCTATCGTAGGGGCCAGTCCGAGCCTGGTCTGTTCGATCAGATCCTCAGTCCGTTCGGCGATCGCCTCCGCCATAATCCAGGAGCGGCAGACCTGCGCGACCGTGTAAAGCAGCAAGCCGGACGATGTCTCGACCGAACGCGATGCCTCGAACTCCTGCGACCAACTGCGAAACCGCTCGCCGACATTGCGTCGCACACCCGGCCACGATTCCGGAATCAGCGACTCCACCCGGAACTGTTCGAGCATCTCGAAGACCAGCCGACTCGCCGTGGGCTCGGGTAGAAACGCGGCATGCACGTGAGAATTGTGGTGCCGCAACCGAAGTGCGATCCCGTCAGCGGCGCCGCGATCGGCGGGCGGATGCAGGTGCGGCGCCGGCATCGGCACCCGCCGCCGACTCCGGTACAGGGCAGTTCCACGGAAGTGGAAGTCGCGCTGGTCGCTCAACGCACGTATTGATGCGGCGCGAAGTTCGCGGACGTGCTGCTTGCGGGGGAAGTTGTTCATGCGACGCGCGCCGCGGGCTCATCGAGCTCGCGATCGAAGCAGCGCTGGAAGTACTCGGCGACGATTGGCCGTTCGGCGTCGTCGCATTTGTTGACGAACGACAACCGGAAGGCCAGATCAACATCGTCGAAGATCGTGACGTTCTCCGCCCACGTGATCACGGTGCGCGGGGACATCAAGGTCGAAAGGTCGCCGACGCGAAAGCCGGAGCGGGTCAGATTCGCCACTGCGACCATAGAGGCGATAAGACCAGTGTCGACATCGGGCACCCTCGCTACGACGATGTCGATCTCCGCCTGCGGCGGAGGGTGATTGAGCGATGCGACGATGTTCCATCGATCGATCTGCGCGTGGTTGAGCCGCTGCGCGCCGTGGTAGAGCCCGTTGAGGTTGCCGAGCCCGACGGTGTTCGCCGTCGCGAAGAGCCGGAAGCACGCATGCGGGGTAATCACCCGGTTCTGGTCCAGCAGCGTCAGCTTCCCGTCGTGCTCGAGGATGCGCTGGATCACAAACATGACGTCCGGCCGGCCCGCATCGTATTCGTCGAGGACCAACGCGACCGGTCGCTGGATCGCCCAAGGCAGCATGCCTTCTTGAAACTCGGTGACCTGTTGGCCATCTCGCAACGTCACTGCATCGCGCCCGATTAAATCCATCCGGCTGAGCTGGCCGTCGAGATTAACCCGCACGCACGGCCAGTTGAGCCGCGCGGCGACCTGCTCGACGTGCGTGGATTTGCCCGTGCCGTGCAGGCCTTGTACTAGGACGCGCCGATTGCGCGCGAAGCCGGCGAGCAGTGCCAGTGTGACGGATTCGTCGAACCGGTAGGCCGGGTCGACCTCCGGCACATGCTCGTTCGTCTCGCAGAGAGCCGGCACCTGCAGGTCCGAATCGATGCCGAAGAGGTCTCGCGCCGACACCAGGTGAGTCATGAGCTCTCGCGCGACGACTCGCCGGCGGGGACCTCGGCCTCGACCTCGCCGATGGCATCCGCGGCTCGGCGCAACGCGGGCAACACCCGCAACGCCTTATCGGGCGTCAGCCGCATGACCGGTGCCTGAACGGCAATGCCCAGGTTGGAAATTCCCGAACTCGACGGGACCAGAACCGCCGCGCAGACGAGGCCGGGTAGGAACTCCTGGTCGTCGATTGCGTAGCCATCCCGGCGAACCTGCTTGAGCTCCTCCTCAATCTGGTCCACATCGGTGATGGTGTTGGGGGTGTACTTCTTCAGCGGCGCCGCCTCCAGTAGCCGGCGCCGCTGAGCGGGGGCCAGCTGAGACATGATGATCTTTCCGCTCGCCGAACAGTGCGCCGGCACGCGCGATCCCGGGTGCAATGTAAAGCGTAGCGGCTCAAGCGTTTCCACACGATCGAGATAGACGATCTCGTTGCCCGACAGCGTGGTCAGGTTGCAGCTCTCTCCGAGTTCCTCCACCAGGCTGCGCAATACGGAGTGACGCGCCCCGTGGTGAGTGTCGTTGAGCAACAGGCTTTCCGCCATGCGACGCATCCGGGCCCCGACCCCGTAGTGACGGCCGTTGTTCTCGCGAATCAGCAGCCCGGCACTCTCGAGCTGCTGCAGCATGCGATGCAGAGTCGGCTTGGCCATGCCGGTCGTCTCCACTAAACCTTGCAGAGTGAACAACTGGTCCTTCGATGCGATGAGCTCGAGCAGCGAGAACAACCTCAGCGTCGGGGTATCGCCGGACAGTTCCGTTCCGGCGAACGGTGCGGCGTCGTCGAGCCGACGGATCTCGCCCATAAACCCCTCCTCGTCGTGAGTACGGTTCCATGAAACCGCGAACTGTACGAAAAAACAATACGGGGCGTTCCGGATCTTCAGATCCTGATTGACTCGATCCGCTGATCCCCTCTATTGTGCATCTAAGATCCAAAATTAGGAACAAAATGTTCCGCTTTTTCGGATAACGTGGACTGAGGAGGACGATCGGATGACCCAGACAACCACTCGCGCCGCCGTGTCGGGGGTGCGGCGCATGACCCCGTCCGAGGCCTTCGTCGAAACGATGGTGGCCAATGGCGTCACCGAGATCTTCGGCATCATGGGGTCGGCATTCATGGATGCCATGGACATCTTCGCGCCGGCCGGAATCCGGCTCATCCCGGTGGTGCACGAGCAGGGCGCAGCGCATATGGCCGATGGGTATGCTCGCGTCAGCGGCCGACATGGTGTCGTCATCGGCCAGAACGGCCCGGGAATCAGCAACTGCGTGACCGCGATCGCCGCCGCCTTCTGGGCGCACAGCCCCGTCGTCATAGTCACCCCAGAGACTGGCACGATGGGGATTGGTCTCGGCGGTTTCCAGGAGGCGCACCAGCTGCCGATGTTCCAGGAGTTCACCAAATATCAAGGGCACGTGAATAATCCGCGTCGTATGGCCGAGCTCACTGGACGCTGTTTCGACCGCGCCACCACCGAGATGGGCCCGACGCAACTGAACATCCCCCGCGACTATTTCTACGGCGAAATCGAAGCCGAGATCCCGCAACCGTGCAGGCTCGACCGCGGGCCGGGCGGAATGCAGAGCCTCGACGAGGCCGCCACGTTGATCGCGGAAGCCGAGTTCCCCGTGATCATTTCGGGCGGCGGCGTGGTCATGGGCGACGGTGTCGAGGAGTGCAAGAGACTCGCCGAACGCCTTGGCGCCCCGGTGGTGAACAGCTACTTGCACAACGACTCCTTCCCTGCCAGCCACCCGCTGTGGGCCGGTCCGCTCGGCTACCAAGGCTCCAAGGCGGCGATGAAGCTGATTTCCCGCGCCGATGTGGTGATCGCGCTGGGTACCCGGCTCGGTCCGTTCGGCACCCTGCCGCAGCACGGGATGGACTACTGGCCGAAGAACGCCAAGATCATCCAGATCGATGCCGACCAGAAGATGCTGGGTCTGGTCAAGAAGATCAGCGTGGGCATCTGTGGCGACGCCAAGGCCGCCGCCGTCGCGCTGGTGGAGCGGATCCAGAACCGGACACTGGCCAGCGACGCCACCCGGGAGCAGCGCGGCGCCACCATCCAGGCCGAAAAGGACGCGTGGGAAACCGAACTGAGCGAATGGATCCACGAGCGCGACGCGTTCAGCCTCGACATGATTGCCGAGCAAGACCAAGAGGAAGGCAACTGGCTGCACCCACGCCAGGTGCTGCGCGAACTCGAGAAGGCGATGCCTGAGGACGTCATGGTGTCCACCGACATCGGCAACATCAACTCGGTTGCCAACAGTTACCTGCGGTTCGAGAAGCCACGCAGCTTCCTGGCCCCGATGAGCTTTGGCAACTGCGGCTACGCCCTGCCGACCATCATCGGCGCGAAGGCCGCCGCTCCCGAACGGCCGGCCATCGCCTACGCCGGCGATGGCGCGTGGGCCATGAGCATGGGGGAGATCATGACCGCGGTTCGCCACGACATCCCCGTCACCGGCGTCGTGTTCCACAACCGGCAGTGGGGCGCCGAGAAGAAGAACCAGGTGGACTTCTACAACCGACGGTTCGTCGCTGCCGAGCTGGAAAGCGAGTCATTCGCCGGCATTGCCGAGGCCATGGGTGCCGAAGGAATTGTCGTCGAGAAGCTCGATGAGGTAGGGCCGGCGCTGGAGCGCGCGGTGGCTGCTCAGATGCAGGAGGGCAAGACGACGGTCGTCGAGATCATGTGCACCCGAGAGCTGGGTGACCCATTCCGTCGCGACGCGCTGTCCAAGCCTGTCCGGTTACTTGACAAGTACAAAGACTACGTCTAGGCACGCGCGAAGCGGTGCCGCCCCAGCCGATCTCGTCGGCGGCACCGCTTCGTTCCACTGGTAGCCAGCCAATAGCAGGAGTTTCCGATGTTCCCGCGCAAGCCACCCTTGAGATCGATAGGAACCGATCCGGATTATCGGTTCACCTTCGCCAACGAGCGAACGTTTCTGGCGTGGGTTCGCACCGGGCTGGCACTGCTGGCGGGAGCGGTAGCACTGGCCAGCCTCGTGCACGACTTTGGTCCGGCGTCATTGCGTATCGCGATCACGGTGTTGCTGTTGATCCTCTCCCTGATCATCACGGTCGGCGCGTACGGACGGTGGGATCGTGCTGAGCGTGCGCTGCGCGAGAACCGTTCGCTGCCGACGGATCCGTTGCCACGGCTCGTGGTGGTGGGCGTGTCGATCATCGCCGCCGCCGCCGCGCTTCTGATAATCGTCGCCGAGATCGCCAGATGACGGATCGGCAGCTGTTAGACGTCGGCGCGCAGGCCGAGCGCACCGCACTGGCCTGGCAGCGCACCGGGGTTGGTGCGATGACCGCCGGCGCGTTGCTCCTGCGCTGGGACTTCACCGACCACCTGCCGTCCTGGCCCGGGATCGTGCTCACTGTGGCGGGTGGCGCCACTGTTGTGTTCTTTGGATCGAATCGCTATCGCGGGACGTTGCGCGCCATGCAATCCGGCCAGAGCCCACTGTCTCGCGCGATGATACCGGCCGCGACGCTCGCGATGGTCGTTGTGATCCTGGGCGTCGGTGCCGAACTCGCCGCACGCCTGACGGCTTGACTGTCCTCGGAGGTCCGGTGCGGAGCCCGGCCAGCCGGGCGTTCGGCGCAGCGTGCCCGGCCAGCCGGGCGTTCGGCCGGGCGCCGACGATGATTTGAGGCATAAGCCTCATGCGCCGATCCATCGGCGCCGCGCAGCATCGGTGCATGACCACGACTCCTGCCGACGCCGCCACGGCCGTCCTGCAAAATCCCGTCCTGCCGGACGGAGATGACGAACGATTCGTCGGGTTCGGTGTGATGGGCCTGCCCTTCGCCGGCGGGCATTACCTGGCTTTGCGCCACTTTCCGGCAACGACCTTCTCGCCCGGGTACCGATCGGTCTGGCACCGCGATCCCGACGGCAGCTGGACGTTCTACGCGACGACGCCGGGTCCGCAGAGCTGCGCCCGTTACTTCAGTTCGGCGACTGCGCAGGACCCGGTGCAGTGCGATATCGACGTCGCGTGGGTCACCCCCTGGTCGCTATTCGTCGGCATCACGGGACTGCTGGAATGGGAGATCGACCTGCGCGCAACCTGGTCGACGCGGCTGATGAGCGCGATCGGCCGGCGGCTACCGCGCGGGGCGTGGACCAACCGGCTGGTGCTGGACGCGATTGGCCGGGCGGCCGGGCCGGCGTTGGGCGCGGGACAGGTCCGCTTGTCCGGGACCGCGCCTAACGGCCAGCGATTCATGATCGCCCCCAAGCGGGTGTGGGCGGTGGCCACCTCACGTGCGGCGTTGCACGGCACGGACCTCGGGCCGGTCGGACCGCTGCGTGAACAAGCTCGTCTGGAGGGCTTTCGGCCACCGCAGCGGGGTTTGTTCGTAGTGGGCTCGGGACATTTCGAAACGTTCGACCCGAGCCGGCACCGCGCCGTCGAGTGAAGAGGACAATGAGCCGATGGCGCCGCACACAGCCGAGCCGGCCCCGGCGGGCGAGGCACCCAGCCGGGCGGAGCTGCTGGCCGCGCTGTCGGTGGCGATCGACCTCGGCTTGGGACAACCCGCCGAGCACATGCTGCGGGCGGCGCTGATCGCGACCCGGCTCGCGGATCGACTGGGGCTCACCGACGCACAACGGGATTGCGTCTACTACACGACGCTGATCATGTGGATCGGGTGTCATGCCGACTCCCATGAATACGCGCGATGGTTCGGCGACGACATTGCCGTACGGCATGATTCGTACCTGGTCGACTGGTCGGGACTGCCGTACTTGCGGTTCCTGATGGGCAATGTCGGTCGCGGTCAGTCGTTGACGCACCGGGTGGCCATCATGGCGACCCTGTTCGCCAATGCGCGCGGTCAGTTGTCCCAGCTGATCCATTCGCATTGCACCTCCGCGGCGCTGCTGGCCGATCGAATCGGCCTGGGCCCCGACGTGCAGGCGTCGCTCGCGTTCGCTTTCGAGCGTTACGACGGCGGCGGCCTGCCCGCCGGCGCGCACGGCGAGGAGATTCCGATACAGATGCGGGTCGCTCAGCTCGCCGAGATGGCCGAGGTGCACCACCGCGCGTACGGTGTCGAGGGCGCTGTAGCCATGGCTCGCAGCCGCCGCGGTGGCCAGTTCGACCCCAAGGTCGTCGACGTGTTCACCCAGCACGCCGATGCCATTTTGGCCGGCCCGACCCCCGGCGATGTGTGGCCCGCGGCACTGCGCGAGGCGCCCGATCGCCACCAACGGCTTGACGACAAAGCGCTCGACGCACTTCTTGTCGCGTTCGGCGACTTCGTCGATCTCAAGTGCCCGTTCACCTTTGGGCATTCGCGCGCGGTGGCCGAGCTCGCTGGCGACGCGGCAGCGGTGGCCGGTGTCGACGCCGCCGCGGCAGCCCTGACACGACGTGCGGGTCACGTGCACGACCTGGGCCGCATCGGGGTGTCGAATCAAATATGGTCCAAGCCAGGGTCGTTGACCGCGGGCGAATTCGAGCGGGTTCGGCTGCATCCTTATCTGACCGTGCGGATTCTCAACCAGGTCCGCGGCCTCGGGCGGCTGGCGGAGGTCGCCGGCAACCATCACGAATGCCTGGACGGATCGGGGTACCCACGCGGGCTTGCCGGGACCGCGCTGGGCCTGCCCGACCGTATCCTGGCGGCCGCGGTCAGTTACCAATCGGCTTGCGAACCAAGGCCATATCGCAACGAGTTGTCACCAGGCGCGGCGGCTCGGCGGTTGCAGGAACGGGTGCGTAGCGGCGAGCTCGACCCCGTCGCCGTCGAAGCGGTGCTGCATGCGGCGGGACAGTCCGCCCAGCGCCCCAATTCGCGTCCGGGCGGGCTCACTCCGCGCGAGATCGAAGTGCTCTGCCTCGTCGCCCGCGGTGCCTCGAACAAGGAAATCGCGGCGGCGCTGGTGATCAGCGAGAAGACGGCCCGCAACCACGTCGAGCGAACATACGCGAAGATCGGCGTCTCAAATCGGATCGGCGCCAGCATGTATGCGTTGCAACAGGGGTTGTCAGTCCCGTGAACCGAGAAATTGAGGCAATCGCCCCATCCCTTGAGGCGGGATTGCGCGGACAATCGATTCATGAGTCGATATTTCGCAATCTGTTACGGCGCGGTGGCTTACTTGCTGTTCCTGGTGTCGTTCGTGTACGCGATCGGATTCGTGGGCAACATCTGGGTGCCACGCAGTGTCGACCACGCGCTGTCGGCCCCCGTGGGCCTGGCGGTGCTGATCGACGTAGCGCTGCTCGGTGTTTTCGCGGTCCAGCACAGCGTGATGGCACGGCCCGCGTTCAAGAGATGGTGGACGCGATTTGTGCCCGTGCCGATTGAGCGCAGCACCTACGTGGTCCTGGCGAGCGGGGCGCTGTTGCTGCTCTACTGGCAGTGGCGGACACTGCCGGGCGTCGTGTGGGACGTGAATCTGCCGGCGGCACGCGTGGCGCTGTGGGCGTTGTTCTGGCTGGGTTGGGCGACGGTATTCTTCTCGTCCTTCATGGTCAACCACTTCGACTTGTTCGGCCTGCGTCAGGTGTATCTGGCCTGGCGTGGAAAACCGTACCGCGACTTGGACTTTCGTGTTCGATTCCTCTACCGGCTGGTGCGTCACCCACTGATGCTGGGTTTCCTCGTCGCGTTCTGGTCGACACCGACGATGACGGCCGGGCACCTGCTGTTCACTGTCGCCACAACGGGTTACATCCTGGTCGCTGTGCAGCTGGAGGAGCACGACCTGGTCGCGTCGCTGGGCGACCAGTACTGCGCGTACCGCCGCGAGGTACCGTCGCTGCTGCCGTGGCCACGCCGGCATCCGCACGCCACGGCGCGCCAGCGCCTAACCCTCGAGAAGCGTCGCGATCCGGGTTTCGGCGGTGAGGTCGCGGACGCGCCTAACCCTCGAGAAGCGTCGCGATCCGGTCCAGGGTGGCGGCCATGCCTTGCTCGGTTCGTTGGGGCATCGAGCCGCTGACGACCATCCGCTTGTTCTTCTCCTGCGACACGTCCCAGGTTTCGCGCACCCGCGTTCCGCCGTCGGCCGGACTCAGCTCGTAGCGCCAGATGCGGCCACCGACCAGACCGCCGATCGCGGTGGTCTGCCATGCGATGCGCTGGTCCGGCTCGTACTCGATGACGGTGTTGGTGGTGCGGTAGGGGATGAACAGCGTCTCCTTGCGGCCGCGCATCGCCATCCCGAATTTCGAACCCATCGTCAGGGGAACCGAATTCTGCGTAGCGTGATCCACCGACTCCGACCCGTCGAAGCTGGCGTGTTTGCCGGCGTCGGCCAGCAGCGCGAAGATCGTGTTCGGCGGTGCCTTGATGACCCGCTCAACGCTGACTGTGTTTCCGTCCATTCTCCTAACCCTAGTGCCGTTGCGCTGGGTAATTCCACCCGCTTACGGGGAATGAGATCGCTCTGTATCGCGGAAATCTGTACGGAATTTCGTTGCGGATTCTCGGCATGTTGCCGATATGGATGTCAACGAGGTGTTGCTGCCGGTGTCCCGCCAGCGAGGGTGCCGCAACGCCGGCCTGATCCCGCGCACTCAACCGATGTGCAGGGCCACCACCTGCCACCGGGCTGCACCGCTGGTGGGCAGCTTCTCCACCCGAGCGGCGATGGCATGAATCCGGTCCCCGCGACTGTAGGACCCGAACACCTCGGCGGCGGCTTCCAGATCCCGGTACCCGGCCGGTTGCAGTCGCATCCGGCGCAAGACCGCGGCGCCCCCGCGTCCGGCGGCCGACTGGCTCACCGACAACACCGAGTCGACCAGGCCGGGCACCAGCAGCCCCCGGAGCTGGGTCGCCGGCCGGCGGTGGTCGATGACTTCCAGCACCCGGCGCAGCGCGCCGTCGGCGAAGATCGCCGCCTGGCGCATGGCCACGGGCCAGGCTGCCGCCGTCGGCTCCGGTTGCCTGACGCCTCGCCCGCTGTGCGGCCGGCGGGCACCGTTGCCGGTCCGGTGCTGCAAGGACGACTGGCGGCACGGGGCGTCGTTGCGCGAAACGTCTCGGGGCGGTGGTTCGTACTCGACGACGGGCATGACGGCGAAAGCGTCACGGTGAGTCGGACTTACGGGGCTGATGGTCAACGCACACTCTCCAAATCGGCGGTGAACGAGCAGACTGCAGGAGAGTGGCAGACAATTGGTCTTTCAATTGCGGGTCATCATCGCACAATTCGACATCGTGCGTACCCGCGCCGTGTTAGGCCGTCGCGGACCATTACCGTGAGCGAGAATATCGGGGACCGCGAAGGATTGACCAAGGAGGCCAGGCCCGCGATGGTGACCCGGTTGTCCACATCGGACGCGTCCTTCTATCGACTGGAGAACAGCGCCACCCCGATGTACGTCGGATCGCTGTCCATCCTGCAGCGTCCGCGCGCCGGACTGAGCTACGAGACTCTGCTTGCCGCCGTCGAATGCCGGCTCCCGCAGATTCCGCGCTACCGCCAGAAGGTCCGCGAAATAGGGGTCGGCTTGGCCAGGCCGGTGTGGATCGACGACGCCGACTTCGACATCACCTATCACGTGCGGCGCTCGGCGCTGCCGTCGCCGGGCAGCGATGAGCAGCTGCACGAGCTGGTAGCCCGGCTGGCCGCGCGGCCGCTGGACAAGTCGCGGCCGTTGTGGGAGATGTACTTGGTCGAGGGGCTGGCCAAAAATCGAATCGCCCTCTACACCAAGTCGCACCAGGCCTTGATCAACGGGATGACCGCGCTGGAGATCAACCACGTGATCGCCGATCGGACGCGGCATCCGCCGCCGTTCCCCGAGGACATCTGGATTCCGGAACGGGAACCCGGCTCGACCCGGCTGTTGGCGGGCGCGCTGGGCGATTGGCTGATGGGGCCGGGCACCCAGCTGCAGGCGGTCAGCTCCGCGATGGCCGGGGCAGCCACCAACTATGGCGAACTGCTCAACGTGGGCCGCCGGGTCTTCGACATCGCGCGCACTGTCGCGCGTGGCACCGCGCCGAGCAGCCCGCTCAACGCCACCGTGTCGCGTCATCGGCGCTTCACTGTCGCCCGCGGAAACCTCGAGGACTTTCGCGCGGTGCGAGCCCGCTACGACTGCGCCATCAACGACGTGGTGCTGGCGGTCGTGACCGGCGCATTGAGCAACTGGTTGATGTCGCGCGGGGAAGGAGTGTCGTCGAGCGCGACGATCCGGGCGATGGCACCGCTTTCGGTTTATGCCGAGGACCAACACGACTCGACCGGTCCCGGCCAGATGATCAGTCAGGTCACTCCGTTCCTGGTTGATCTGCCGGTGGGCGAGGGCAACGCGGTGGTGCGGCTGTCGCAGATCGCGCACGCCACCGAATCGAATCCATCCGCCGCCCGGCTGGTCGACGCCAGGACCATCGTCACGTTGTCTGGTTTTGCGCCACCCACCCTGCACGCCATGGGTATCCGGGTCGCCACCAACTTCTCGGCGCGGTTGTTCAACTTGCTGATCACCAACGCTCCCGGCGCTCAGGCGCAGATGTACATCGCCGGCACCAAGCTGCTGGAGACCTATGCCGTGCCACCGCTGCTGCATAATCAGGCACTTGCCATCGGTGTGACGTCCTACAAGGGCACGATTTATTTCGGAATCAACGCCGACCGCGATGCGATGAGCGACGTCGAGCTGCTGCCGGCCTTGTTGAAGCAATCACTCGAGGAGCTCCTCGAAGCTTCTCGCTAGCTGTTCGGCGGTGAAAATTGGTGTGTGCAGCTACCATTCGTTGTTGTGAGTACCTCGAATGACGGCGGGCCCGCGAAAGCGAAGAAAAAGAAATCGGCTGCCCAAGATGCACCCAAGATCTCCGATGCCGTCTATGAGGCCGAATTATTCCGGCTACAAACAGAATTCGTGAAGTTGCAGGAGTGGGTACGGCATTCCGGCGCGCGAATCGTGGTCCTGTTCGAAGGCCGGGACGCCGCGGGCAAGGGTGGTGCCATCAAACGGATCACCGAATACCTCAGCCCCCGCACCGCCCACATCGCCGCGTTGCCGGTGCCAACCGATCGGGAGCGCGGCCAGTGGTACTACCAGCGGTATATCGCCCATCTGCCCACCAAAGGCGAAATCGTGCTGTTCGATCGGTCGTGGTACAACCGCGCCGGTATCGAGAAAGTCATGGGTTTCTGCACACCGCAGGAACTGGCGCGGTTTCTGCGGCAGACGCCGATCTTCGAGCAGATGCTGATCGACGACGGGATTCTGCTACGCAAGTATTGGTTTTCGGTTTCCGAGGCCGAACAGCTGCGCCGTTTCCGGGCGCGCCGCAACGACCCCGTCCGGCGTTGGAAACTGTCCACGATGGACCTGGAGTCGGTGTATCGCTGGGAGGACTATTCGCGCGCCAAGGACGAGATGATGGTGCACACCGATACTCCGGTAAGTCCTTGGTATGTCGTGGAATCCGATATCAAGAAACACGCACGGCTGAACATGATGCACCATCTGCTATCCAGCATCGAGTACCACGACGTCGAAGAGCCGAAGGTTGATTTGCCGGAAAACCCGATTGTGACCGGCAACTACCAGCGTCCGCCGCGCGAGCTGTCGAGGTACGTCGACGACTACGCGGCTACCTTGATCGAGAGCTAGCCGCATGCAGGTCTACATCCCGGCAACGCTGCCGATGTTGCAGCGTCTTGTCGCCGATGGCTCGCTGAGGCCGGTCAACGGCACCGCCTTCGCGGTGACGCCGACATTGCGCGAGGCCTATGCGCAGGGCGATGACGATGAGCTTGCCGACGTGGCGTTGCGTGAGGCCGCGTTGGCCTCGCTGCGCCTGCTCGCGATTCATCAGGCCGAGGGAGCCGACGGGGCGGCGCGGCCGCGGCGCGCGGTGCTGGCCGCCGAAGTCGACGACATCACCTTCCGTCCCGATCTCGACGACGCCGTGGTCAGACTCGCCGGGCCGGTAGCGATCGACCGGGTGGTCGCCGCCTATGTCGACAACGCCGACGCCGAGCCGGCCGTCGTGAACGCGATTGAGGCCATCGATGCCGCTGACCTGGGAGATGAGGACGCCGATCTGGTTGTCGGCGATGCGCAGGACTTCGATCTGGCCTGGTACGCGAACCAGGAGCTGGCGTTCCTGCTCGAGCTGTTGTGACCGCCACGACACACCCGGCGCTGTGATGCATTCCAAGCCGTCGCGCGTAGCTACGGTACCGTAAGTTACGGTAAACTCGTCGGCAGTGGTGGAGCCCGAAAACCTTCCGGGCCTCGTCCCCAAACGTGAGCGGAAGCTACACGCCGCATCGTGAGCAGGAGCTTCCTATGGGCAAGAAATATCAATCGATTACCGCCAATGTCGGCGAAACCAGGCGCCCCACCGTCGCCGGCGCCGAACGGCACCCCGGTTGGCATGCGCTGCGCAAAATCGCTGCGCGCATCACGACGCCGCTGCTGCCCGACGACTATCTGCACCTGGCCAACCCGCTGTGGTCGGCGCGGGAATTACGGGGCCGCATCGTGCAGGTCCGGCGGGAGACCGAAGACTCCGCGACGCTGGTGATCAAACCGGGCTGGGGCTTCAGCTTCGACTACGAGCCGGGCCAGTACATCGGGATCGGATTGCTGGTGGAAGGGCGCTGGCGCTGGCGGTCGTATTCGCTGACCTCGAGCCCGGTCGCGCGATCCGGATCCGGCCCCGAGCGCACGGTGACCATCAGCGTCAAAGCGATGCCGGAGGGCTTCCTGTCCACCCATTTGGTGGCCGGTGTCGACCCGGGGACGATCGTGCGGCTCGCCGCGCCCCAGGGCAATTTCGTGCTGCCCGACCCGGCCCCGCCATCGATTCTGTTCCTCACCGCCGGATCCGGAATCACGCCGGTGATGTCGATGTTGCGAACATTGGTGCGCCGCAAGCAAATCGGCGATATCCAGCATGTGCACTCGGCGCCCACCGAATCGGATGTGATGTTCGGTACTGAGTTATCGGCGCTGGCGTCGGTTCACCCCGGCTACCGGCTCCAGGTGCGGGAGACCCGCGTGCAGGGCCGGCTTGACCTGGGGCGGCTCGACGACGAGGTGCCCGACTGGCGCGAACGCCAAACTTGGGCCTGCGGGCCGGAAGGCATGCTCACCCATGCCGAGAAGATCTGGACGTCCGCGGGCATCAGTGACCGGTTGCACCTGGAGCGATTCGCGGTGTCCAAGGCCGCACCCGCTGGGGCCGGCGGAACGGTGTCGTTCGCCCGAAGCGGGCGCAGGGTAGCCGCCGATGCCGCGACATCGCTGATGGACGCGGGGGAGGGTGCCGGAGTGCAGATGCCGTTCGGCTGCCGGATGGGGATCTGCCAGTCGTGCGTGGTCCCGCTAGTTGAGGGCCACGTCCGCGACCTGCGAACCGGCCAGGAACACGAACCCGGAAGCCGCGTGCAGACCTGCATTTCTGCCGCGTCAGGCGATTGTGTGCTCGACATCTAAATGCTACTCACAGGTAACCTACGGACTCGTAGGTTACGATAGCGTAGGTACATCACCGAATAACGACCGCAGAGGAGATGAGGACGATGGCGATTGCAGACGTCGACGTGTTCGCGCATCTGACGGACGCGGACATCGAAGGCCTGGCCGTTGAGCTGGATGCCATCCGCCAGGACATTGAAGACTCACGCGGCGCGCAGGACGCCCGCTACATCCGTCGCACGATCGCAGCCCAGCGCGCGCTGGAGGTAACCGGCCGACTGCTGCTGGCCGCCAGCTCACGACGCTCGGCGTGGTGGGCGGGCACCGTGACTTTGGGCGTGGCCAAGATCGTCGAGAACATGGAGATCGGCCACAACGTCATGCACGGCCAGTGGGACTGGATGAACGACCCGGAAATTCACTCCTCGACATGGGAGTGGGACATGAGCGGGTCGTCCAAGCACTGGCGGTACACGCACAACTTCGTGCACCACAAGTACACGAACATCCTCGGGATGGACGACGACGTGGGCTACGGCCTGTTGCGCGTCACCCGTGACCAGCGCTGGAAGCGCTTCAACATCTTCAACTTGTTGTTCAACGCGATGCTCGCGCTTGGCTTCGAATGGGGCGTCGGCCTGCAGCACGTGGAGATCGGCAAGATCGTGAAGAAGCGGATGGACCAAGATGACCTCCGGCAGCGGACAGAAGAGTTCTTCGCCAAGGCCGGTCGCCAGGTGCTCAAGGACTATGTCGCGTTCCCGGCGCTGACCTCGCTGTCACCCGGCGCGACCTACACGTCCACGCTGAAGGCCAATGCGGTTGCCAACGTGATCCGCAACGTGTGGGCCAATGCCGTGATCTTCTGCGGCCACTTCCCTGATGGCGCAGAGAAATTCACCAAGACCGATATGATCGGCGAAACAAAGGGCCAGTGGTACCTGCGCCAGATGCTGGGCAGTGCCAACTTCGAGGGCGGATGGCTGCTGCGATTCATGAGCGGCAACCTGTGCCACCAGATCGAGCACCACCTCTACCCGGATCTGCCCAGCAACCGGCTGCACGAGATCTCGGTGCGAGTGCGCGCGGTGTGCGACAAGTACGACTTGCCGTACACCACAGGCTCATTCCTGATGCAGTACGGCAAGACATGGCGCACGATCGCCAAGCTGTCGTTGCCCGACAAGTACTTGCTCGACAACGCCGACAACGCGCCGGAAACCCGGAGCGAGCGGATGTTCGCCGAACTGGGGCCCGGTTTCGCGGGTGCCGATCCGGTGACCGGTCGGCGGCGCGGACTCAAAACCGCTATTGCCACCGTTCGGGGTTGGCGTCGCAACAAGAAGTCGACAGCGGCAGTCCGCGGCGCGCAGGACGGTCTAGCGGCCTAGACGCCAGCTAGAACTGGGCCATGACTCACCGTCGTTGCCCATACTGGATATGTGAGCGTATTCGTCGGATCGCAGGTGTCTCACTGGGATTTTCCGCGAAACACCGCCAGCGCTGCGTTGATGACCGAATTCGGTTGCGAGAACGGCCTTGCCGCATCCGATCTGCTCGAGGGATCCGGCCTGTCTGAGGACGATCTGCGCGATCACGACAGGACGATCGTGGGCCGTCAAGAGCTGGCGGTCGCGACGAATCTGGTGAACCTGCTGGGAGATGCGGCCGACCTGGGGGTGCGGGTCGGCAGCAGCTATCACGTCGGGTCGCTCGGCATCTTCGGTTTCGCGTGCCTGACCAGTTCGACCCTGGGTGACGCCGTCCGGTTCGCCGCCCGGTTCTACGAGCTCAGCTATGGATTCTGCTTGCCGACGGTCACGGTCGAGGGATCGGTGGCGGAGTTGCGGCTCGACCTGCCCGACCTGACCGGGCCGGTCGCCGAGTTTCTGGTGCGGCGCGACCTGGCGGCCATGGCCCGGGTCATGGCGGAGCTGTTGGGGCGTCCCGTCCCGTTCACCTCGATCGAATTCATGGGCTCGGCGCCATCGTCGGGTGACACCGCGGCAAGCGAGGCCTTCGGCGTGGCACCTGGCTATCACTCGGAGTTCAACGTGGCGCGCTTGCCGGCCGCACTGCTGGACAACCGGCTGCCGCAAGCCAGCGAGATGAGCGTGGTCATGTGTGAGCAGCAGTGCCGCGACCTGTTGGAGCACCGACGACAGCGCACCGGTGTCGCCCGCCGGGTCCGTGAGCGACTCGCGTCGATCGACGGTGAACCGCGCACGATCGCCGCCGTCGCCCGGCAGTTGGCGATGAGCGAGCGGACATTGCGGCGGCGACTAGCCGACGAGAACACGACCTTTCGGGAACTCGCCGAGGAGGTCCACCGGGTCCTCGCCGAGGAGCTGTTGGCCACGGGCGCACTCTCGGTCGACGATGTCGCGTTGCGGCTGGGCTACGCCGAGGCAACGAGTTTCATCGCCGCCTTCAAACGGTGGACGGGCACGACACCCGCCCGCTATCAACGTTCGGTGGCACCACGCGCGCGGCTGGTGGCCGTCTGACGGCACTGTGGCGCCATCCTGGCCGACGGTGGCCGGAATTATGGATTCGGCGTCCGCGATCGGCTGTCGACGGTAGGTCGGTCGCTCCTACCGTGGAGGTCATGCCCTCGATCTTTCCTCGTCCTCGCGTGTTGGTGATCGGGGCCGGCTTCGGTGGCCTCGCCGCCGCCTACGAGCTGTCCAAGGACGGTCTGGCCGAGGTGACCGTGCTGGAGAAGGCCGCCGACATCGGCGGCGTGTGGCGGGAAAACCATTACCCCGGCGCCGCCTGCGACGTCCCGTCGAACCTGTACTCCTACTCCTTTGCGCGCAAGACCGACTGGGGACGGCGGTACGCCGAGCAGCCCGACATCCTCGGCTACATCCAACACACCGCCGACCGATTCGGCCTCCGCGAATTGGTGCGGACTGGGGTTGAGGTCAAGTCGGCCTCCTACGACGACGGCACCGCCACGTGGCGGGTCGCGACCTCGACCGGCTACGTCTACGAGGCCGACGTTCTAGTACCTGCGGTGGGCCAACTGTCGCGGCCGGCGCTCCCGGCGATCGCGGGACTCGATACCTTCGCCGGCCCGTCATTCCATTCGGCGCAGTGGCGTCACGACGTCGACCTGACCGGCAAGCGCGTCGCCGTGCTTGGCACCGGGGCGTCGGCAATTCAGTTCGTCCCGCGTATTCGCCAGGCCGCCAAGCAAGTCACCGTCTTCCAGCGCTCCGCCCCCTACGTCGTGCCGAAGTTGGATCGGGCCTACACCGACGCGCACCACGCCGCATTCCGGAAGGTGCCCGGGTTCGCCGCCGCCATGCGACAGCTGATCTGGGAGATCACCGAGTTTTTCGGCCTCGCGCTGACCAGGGTCGCCCCACTCGCCGGGCTGATAGGCATCGTCGCGGCGGCAAACCTCAAGCGCCACATCAAGGATCCGGTCCTGCGGGCGAAGCTCACTCCCGACTATCCGATCGGCTGCAAGCGCGTGCTGTTCAGCAGCGAGTGGTATCAGGCGCTGGCCCACGACGACGTCTCAGTCGAGACCGGCGCGATCACCGAGGTGACGACGACGGGTGTGCGTACCGCCGACGGCCAGGGTCACGAGGTCTTACATGAGGTGGACGTCATCATCTACGGCACCGGGTTCAAGGCGACCGAATTCCTCGCGCCGATGACGATTACCGGGCGCGACGGGCGGGATCTGCATGTCGAGTGGGCCGAGGGCGCGCGCGCCCATCTCGGCATGACGGTGCCGGGTTTTCCGAACATGTTCCTGATCTACGGGCCGAACACCAATCTGGGCAGCAGCTCGATCATCTTGATGATGGAGCAGCAGGCCCGTTATATCCGCCAGCTCACCGAGGAGCTCGCCCGCGGGGGAGTGGCCTGCGCGTTCGAGGTTCGGCCCGCGGCGGAGCAGGCCTATGACGCGGACGTCCAGTCCCGCCTGGACAGCCGGGTATGGACCGCTTGCGACTCGTGGTACCGGACCGCATCCGGCAGGGTGACCACCAATTGGCCGGGGCTGGTTCACGAATATCGGCGCCGCACAACGAATGTGGTCCTCGCGGACTACATGAAAATCCTTCCCAAAGCCCTTCCTGAAAAACAAGCCGAGGGGATTGGCGCGTGACTCGATTCGACTACGACGTACTGGTCTTCGGATCCGGTTTTGGCGGCAGCGTAACCGCGCTGCGTTTGAGCGAGAAGGATTACCGGGTCGGCGTTCTCGAGGCGGGCCGACGGTTCGGGGACCAGGACTTCGCTGAAAATAGTTGGCACGTTAGGGATTATCTCTTCAAGCCCTCCATCGGAGGCTACGGTATCCAGCGCATCGACCTGCTCTCCGACGCGGTCGTACTCAGCGGCGCAGGGGTGGGTGGCGGCTCGCTGGTGTACGCCAACACGCTGTATCAGCCCGGCGACCCCGTCTATGCCGACCCGCGCTGGAGCGGGATCACCGACTGGAAAGACGAACTCGCCGCCTCCTACGACCAGGCCAAGCGAATGCTCGGCGTCGTGACCTACCCGCGGATGACGCTGTCGGACAAGGTGATGCTGCAAATTGCCACCGATCTCGGCGTCGCGGACTCCTTCCACGCCACCCGGGTGGGGGTGTGCTTCGACGGCGCCCCGGCCGCCTCGGGCGCCCCGGTCGGCGACCCGTACTTCGGCGGGGCCGGCCCGGATCGCATGCCGACACTGCGGCGAATGCATGACGGGATGTCGGCACAATGCCAAGAACACGTCAAGAACTACCTGTACCTCGCCGAGAAACTCGGGGCGGCCATCCACCCGCTGACCACGGTCATCGATGTCGGGCCACGTCCGAATGGTGGCTATGACGTGATCACGCGTCGCACCGGAAGCAAGATTCGCCGGCGCCGTCGCACCTACACCGCCGAGCACGTGGTGTTCTCGGCTGCCGCCCTCGGCACTCAGCGGCTGCTGCACCGGCTGCGCGACCGCGGCAGCCTGCCGAACGTCTCGCCCAAGCTCGGTGAACTGTCGCGGACCAACTCCGAGGCGATCCTTGCGGTGCGGGCACGTCGCGACGACGCCGACTATTCGGAGGGTGTCGCGATCACGTCGTCCATGCACCCGGACGACCACACTCATGTGGAGCCCTGCCGCTACGGCCACGACTCCAACCTGATGGGGCTGCTCGGCACCATCTTGGTCGACGGCCTGGATGGGGGTAGACGTTGGCGGACCGGCTTGAAAGAGCTTGTGCGCCAACGCCAGGACCTCCGTCGCTTGCTCAACCCGAAGCACTGGTCGGAACAGACGATTCCGTTGCTGGTGATGCAAACTCACGACAACTCGCTGACCACCCTCACCCGACCCCGGTGGTTCGGGCGGCGCATGGTGACTCGTCAGGGTGTTGGGGAGCCGAACCCGACCTGGATCCCGGTCGGCCACGACGTCGCCCGGCGCGCGGCCGAGCACCTGGATGGTATCGCCGGCGGTGCTTGGGCAGACCTGGCGGACATTCCGATGACGGGACACTTCATCGGTGGCTGCGTGATCGGCGAGACCGCGGCCGACGGTGTCGTGGACCCTTACCATCGAATGCACGGTTACCCGGGGTTGCATGTGATCGACGGCTCGACGATTACCGCGAATCTGGGCGTGAATCCGTCGCTGACGATCACCGCCCTTGCCGAGCGCGCCGCCTCGCTGTGGCCCAACAAAGGCCAGGCGGATCCGCGCCCGCCGCTGGGTTCGTCCTACCTGCGGATCTCGCCCATAACGCCGCTCAAACCCGCCGTGCCCCGCGAGCGCGCCGGGCGCACTGCGTGTCGCAAGCGACGCCACGTTCAGCGCTTAGGTCTACTCTGGAAATATGCTCGCAGCGTTTGGATTTGAAACCCTAGGCGTAGTCGTCGGGGACATGTTTTTCGTCGACCCGACCCCGAACGAAGGTCAGGAAACCCCGGAACGGGGAGTCAGGCTGGAACTCCGCGTCGTGGACAAGGCCGAGCCACAGGGTTCGATCTACGCCGGCATCCCGATCGCCTTCAACCGCCCGGTGTGGCGGGTGGACCTTTTCGGGTCCGCGGAGAGCCCGCCCGGGACGCTGGACCGGGCCCATCACCACCCCCGTTTCGACGGGTGGGAACCCGGACGCCGGAACTTCGTCCCCGAGCTGTCAGCCGATCCGGTGGCCTGGCTCGCCGATCAGCTGGCGGATCCGGCCGCGGTGCTGGCCCGGGCCGGCATTGATACCGATGAGGTCACCACGGCGGATGTGACCGGACTCGCCGCGGCAGCGCCGGAGATTGTCGCCGCCGTGAAACGGATGCTCGACGGCGTGCGGGACGGGGAATTGGCCCCCGCTCCCGCCGAACCGGTCGCCGCCGCCCGTACCGGTTGGCTCTGATTTCGAGGGCCTCTGCACGCGCGCACTCAGCCGCGGCTGAGGTGGGCCCGGATGGCGGAAACGGTCGCAGTCATCGCATCGGCGCTCCCGCCGCCGAACGGGGCGACACTGGCAAAGCCGTGGGCGAGTGTATCGAACTGCCGGTGGTCGACGGTGACACCCGCCGAGCCCAGCGCCGCGGCGTATTCGTTGCCTTCGTCGCGCAGCGGGTCGAATCCCGCGGTGACCACCAATGCTGGCGCCAGACCGGACAGGTCGACTGTCTGTAGTGGCGACACTTGCGCATCATCGCTGGCGAGGTCTGTGCCGCCCAGGTGGAGGTCGGTAAACCACGCTATTTCCCGCTTGCTCACGAAGAAGCCGTCCGAGAACAGGCTGCGCGATCTGGTTCTGGCGGACAGGTCGAGGGCTGGATAGAGGAGGACTTGCAGCGTCGGCTGTGGCAGATCCTGCTCACGGCTGCGCAGCGTGACGATTGCTGCCAGGGTTCCTCCCGCGCTGTCGCCACCGACGGCGATTCGGGACGGGTCGGCGCCCAGTCTGGCGGCGTGCCCTAGCGCCCATCGGTAGGCGGCGACGCAGTCGTCCTCCGCCGCCGGGGCCTTATGTTCGGGCGCCAACCTGTAGTCGACCGACAACACATGAATTGCCGCGTCCCTGCAGATCATTCGGCACAGGCCGTCGTGTGATTCGAGGTCGCCTACGACAAAGCCACCGCCGTGGAAGAAGACGAGTAGCGGGGCATCCTTCGCGACGGCCGGCTAGTAGTGCCGTGTGCGCAGGGGGCCATCAGGACCGGGGATCGTGAAGTCGGTGGTCCGCACATCGATGTGGGTGGCCATTGCTACATGCGAGTTGCGCATCAGGGCGCGGGCAACTTCCACATCCTCAGCAGCACCCAAACCGCCAGTGCCGCTATGTCGTTGGCCGGCCAACATCAGCTGAAGCGTCGCATCAAGGCTGTTGCCGTCGATGGTGACTTTTCGGCCGCCGGCCAGGAGCAGTTTCAGCCATGGTGGAATCCATGGCATTACCTTGACACCGATACGCAGAGCCGCGTTGGTCACCGTCAGAGGACGGGGCTTGAGTCTCTTGTCTCCCATTGGTGCCCCCTAGTGACCAGCGAATTGACTTCCTTGGGCACTGTAGCCGGAACAGATACTTGGTTCAAGGGGGCGAGTGGTGAGGGGGATTAGCTGCTGGTGACCTTCGCGGCCAATGCTGCCAGCTTCGTATCGAGGTCGGTTGCCGCACTGAGTAGTTCAGGATTGGACTCGACCACCATCAGTGAGGACGGCTTGACGTAGGTCAAGCTGCTGCGGCCGTCCCCCTCGTCGGCGATCAGTATCTCAACCGGGGCGAACAGACCTGTGGTCACGTCGTGACGCATCATCGTGATCGCGATCAGCGGGTTACCGAGGATAACCCGCAGCACTTTGCGGTCGATGCCGGCCTTGGTGATCCAGCCGCCATGGTTGAACAGGGCGAACAGCATGAATCCGCTTGGCCCGACATAGGATTGAACCTTCTGCTGATAGGAATCCCAGGTCTTGAACGCCTTCGGGATCTCGTCGATCGGGACCGGCTGTTCGCCGATATCGGCCAGCAGCGCGGCTACCAACTCGTCGTAGCTCTTGGCGCTGTCGTAGCGCACCCGCACGCCGTCAAAGCGGATTTCGTGGGCATCAGGCGTGGACATGCTCGGCCTCCTCGGTAGCGATGCCGGCGAATTGCTCGATGTGTTCATGCACGTACTGGCGGGGCGTGCGATCGACCACCAGGCTGAGCAGGTCAGGTCGACCGTAGTGGCCGACGGCATCCATCAGTACCTTTCGGCCGTTGATCAGCGACAGGTCGAGATCGGCGATCACCTCGCCCTCGCCGGAACGCAGCGGCTCGCCCAAGTACTCACCCTGGGGCGTGATGATCGCGGTGAAGTGGCCACCGGAGATCGGGCCGATCGGACCCCCGGTGTCGGCCATGATCTGTGCTTGCTGGTCGGCGTCGAGCCACGCGGTGGCGTTCACGACGAAGGCGCCGGATTCGAGGGCGTGATTGCGCACGCTGACCTCCATCTGCCGCGCGAACAGGTCGCCGCCGAACGATCCCGGAAACATGCTGGCGTCCCGAGTTGGGTCATTTCCCTTAGTGCCTCGAGCTTTAGGCTTCCAGTGCATCCAGAATGGTCTTGACCTCGGTGTTTATGGCCGGCGGGAAGGTGGCGATGATGTCGTTGAGGTCGATGGTGGCCGAACGTAGTGGTTTGAGGGTGCGCAGGAACCGCCGCAGGGACAGACCGGTTCGGCTCTGGACTTCGCGGCTGACGGCCAGGGCGGTGAACACGATGGTCAGGTGGGCTTCGATGGCGTCGCGGGTGCGCGCGAACATGGGCCTGGCGGCGAGGTCGGATTTGGACATCCGGAAGGACGCCTCGACCTGCCAGAGGTCGTGGTAGCTGGCGATGATTTCGGTCGCGGGCATGAGTGTGGCGTCGATGTTGGTGACGTAGCCCTTGAGCCCGACCAGGCGGCGGGCCCGCTGCAACGATGCCTCGTCGAGTTCTCGGGCGCCGTCGCGGACTGTCACGAATCGTGGTGTGCGGGCGGTCTTGTCCCCGGCGACGACCGCGCGGGCCTTGTTCTCCTGCAGGTTCAATGTCTTGGTGTCGCGCACCGCGCGTTTGGTCGAGTACGCCCACACCGCCCGCCACGACTTGGTATGGGTTGTTCGATCCCAGACGGGTTCGGCTCTGAGTTTCGGATCGCTGCTCTTGGCGGCGGTGCCGCGTTGATCGCGTGGGGTGATGGTGTCGATGATCTGACCGTCGGTGAAAAGCTCACCGTGCCAATGGAAATGGGACGCCAGATCGTTGGGTGCCTTGGTGACCCTCGATCCGAGGATGAACCGCAGCCCGGCGTCGTCGAGCGCGCGCAGATTGCCGCTGGCGAGCATGCCGGCGTCAGCGACGACGACCATGTCGGTAATCCCGTGGCGTGCCTGGAATGATTTCACGATCGGCACGATCGTCAGAGTTTCGGCCTTGTTGCCTTCGAAACAGCCAATCTCCAAAGGGAATCCGCACCGGTCGACCAGCAGGCCCACCACGATCTGCGGATCGACACGTCGTTCCTTTGAGAACCCGACCCGGCGCAGGTCGTCTTCCTTGTCGGCCTCGAAATAGAGCGTGGTGACGTCGTAGAGCACCAGGCTGACATCGCCGGCGGTGCGGGCATGGACGAAACACGCCGCGGCGATCTGGTCGCGGTAGCCACCGCCGCGAGCCCGCCGCAGGGTGCGTTTGCGGGTCGACAACGATGCGGCGGTGCGGCCCAGCTCGGCCAGGACCCGATCGACGTCGAGCAGGCTGGTCGGTTCCACGATGCGGGCAATCACCAGGTCACGGAAGACCTCGTCGCTGACCGCATCGAAGCCCAGGCTGGCGTAGATCCCAGCCAGGGCGTCGTAGAGCAACCCGTTGCAGCTCTTGAGCACCCGCGGTCGCGCCACCAACTCCTGCACGGCGGGTACACCGGCACCGTCGGTGAACAGCGCCCCGGCTGGCGATGGAACCAAATTGGGCCCGAAAGGCTTTCGGGGTGATGCCCAGATCCAACTCGCCCTGGGTGTCATCAGCCAACAGCCGCTGAGCCGCCTCGATGAGCAGACCCAGCTCAGCGGCATCATGCGCAGACCCCACATGACGGACGATCCGACGGCGACCCTCGACGGATTCGGCGATCTGGACCGCAGTCGAACCCGAGGCGGTACGCACCCGCCGAATCCAGACCATGCCAGGGCAGCCTACCGACCCAAATTAGTGCCTAGCAAGTGCACTAAGCCGAAACATCATCCCTGCTCAACGCACTGCCGCCCTCGGAAAATGACCAAAGTGGCCCAACTCAGGCGATACGCAGAGCCGCGTTGGTCACCGTCAGAGGACGGGGCTTGAGTCTCTTGTCTCCCATTGGTGCCCCCTAGTGACCAGCGAATTGACTTCCTTGGGCACTGTAGCCGGAACAGATACTTGGTTCAAGGGGGCGAGTGGTGAGGGGGATTAGCTGCTGGTGACCTTCGCGGCCAATGCTGCCAGCTTCGTATCGAGGTCGGTTGCCGCACTGAGTAGTTCAGGATTGGACTCGACCACCATCAGTGAGGACGGCTTGACGTAGGTCAAGCTGCTGCGGCCGTCCCCCTCGTCGGCGATCAGTATCTCAACCGGGGCGAACAGACCTGTGGTCACGTCGTGACGCATCATCGTGATCGCGATCAGCGGGTTACCGAGGATAACCCGCAGCACTTTGCGGTCGATGCCGGCCTTGGTGATCCAGCCGCCATGGTTGAACAGGGCGAACAGCATGAATCCGCTTGGCCCGACATAGGATTGAACCTTCTGCTGATAGGAATCCCAGGTCTTGAACGCCTTCGGGATCTCGTCGATCGGGACCGGCTGTTCGCCGATATCGGCCAGCAGCGCGGCTACCAACTCGTCGTAGCTCTTGGCGCTGTCGTAGCGCACCCGCACGCCGTCAAAGCGGATTTCGTGGGCATCAGGCGTGGACATGCTCGGCCTCCTCGGTAGCGATGCCGGCGAATTGCTCGATGTGTTCATGCACGTACTGGCGGGGCGTGCGATCGACCACCAGGCTGAGCAGGTCAGGTCGACCGTAGTGGCCGACGGCATCCATCAGTACCTTTCGGCCGTTGATCAGCGACAGGTCGAGATCGGCGATCACCTCGCCCTCGCCGGAACGCAGCGACTCGCCCAAGTACTCACCCTGGGGCGTGATGATCGCGGTGAAGTGGCCACCGGAGATCGGGCCGATCGGACCCCCGGTGTCGGCCATGATCTGTGCTTGCTGGTCGGCGTCGAGCCACGCGGTGGCGTTCACGACGAAGGCGCCGGATTCGAGGGCGTGATTGCGCACGCTGACCTCCATCTGCCGCGCGAACAGGTCGCCGCCGAACGATCCCGGAAACATGCTGGCGTGGATCTGCTCGCCATCGGCGATCAGGGCATAGCGGGCCAGTGCGTTGAAGTGCTCGTAGCACGCCAACTGCCCGATGCGCCCGACCGCGCTGTCGACGGCCCGTAGTCCACTGCCGTCGCCCTGTCCCCAGATCATCCGTTCGTGGTAGGTCGGCATGATCTTGCGCCGGCGCTGCAGCAGCGTGCCATCGGCATCGAACAACAGCTGCGTGTTGTAGAGCGAACTACCGTCGCGTTCGGTGACCCCGATGGACACCACCATGTGCGCGGCTCGGGCCGCGGCACCGATCGCCTCGGTTGCCGGCGACGGTATCGTCACAGCCTGATCCAGCAGCTTGAGGTGTTCGGTCGGCCGCATCTCGAACGGACGCTGGATGAAGGAGAAATACGGATAGTAGGGCACCACGGTTTCTGGAAAGACCGCGAACTCCACATCCTGGCGGCCCAGCTGTTCAATCTTGTCGACTACTCGCTGCACAGTGCCTTCCCGGCTGTACAGCACCGGACTGAGTTGCACTGCGGCGGCTCGGATTACGTTCATTATTGTGCTCCTTCATCCTGCCGGGGCCGGCTAGCCGAGCCGCTCGATGATGGTGGCATTGGCCATTCCGCCGCCCTCGCACATCGTCTGCAGTCCATACCGGCCGCCGCGCTGCTCGAGCGCGTTGACCATCGTGGTCATGATACGGGCGCCACTGGCGCCCAGCGGGTGACCGATCGCGATGGCGCCGCCGTTCACATTGGTCTTGGCAAGATCGGCTCCGGTGTCGTGTGCCCAGGCGAGTACGACCGGCGCGAAGGCCTCGTTGACCTCGAACAGGTCGATGTCGGCCAGCGTCAGACCGGCCCGCCGCAGCACCTTCTCGGTCGCCGGGATGACGCCGGTCAGCATGTAAAGCGGGTCGTCGCCCACCACGGTGGTGGTGCGAATCCGGGCCAGCGGGCGCAGGCCCAGCTTTTTGGCGATCTCACTGGTGGTGATCAGCACCGCGGCGCTGCCATCCGAAAGCGGCGATGAGTTGCCCGGTGTGATCTCCCAATTGATCTGTGGGAAACGCTCTTTCATCTTTTCGCTATAGAACGCCGGCTTTAGCGCGGCCAGCGTCTCCACCGTGGTGGCAGGGCGGATGATCTCGTCGGTGTACAGCCCGGCGATCGGGATCAGCTCGTTCTCGAAAAGTCCGTCCTTGGTGGCGCGGGCGGCCTTGTCGTGGCTGCCGGCCGAGAACTCGTCGAGCTGGGTTCGCGAGAAGCCCCACTTCGCCGCGATCAGTTCGGCACTGATGCCCTGCGGCACAAGGCCTTCGGGGTAGCGTGCGTTCATGCCCTCGCCGAACGGATCGCTACCCGGCAATACCTGGGTGCCCATCGGGACGCGGCTCATCGACTCCGCGCCGGCGGCGACTACCAGGTCGTAGGCACCGGCGATAACGCCGTGGGCCGCGAAGCTGATGGCCTGCTGGCTGCTGCCGCACTGGCGATCGATCGTGACGCCGGGAACCGACTCCGGGAAGCCAGCGCCCAGCAACGCATTGCGGGCGATGTTGACGGCTTGATCGCCGACCTGGGTCACGGCACCGGCGATGACGTCGTCGATCTGCGCCGGGTCCACGCCGGTGCGAGCCACCAGTTCGCGCAGGCTGTGTGCCAACAGGTCGACGGGCAGGACATCGTGCAGTGCGCCGCTGGCCTTGCCTTTACCGATGGGGGTGCGGACGGCTCCGACGATGACGGCGTCGCGGCCTTGCAAACTAGCCGGGTAACCGGTCATGACTCCTCCTTGAGTCCTGAGTACAGTCTGATATATTTAGCTAAACGCCTAGGTATACTAAAATCAACCTAGACAGGAGGTGATTTGAATGACATTTCTGCAGGGCACCCTGGCCGACCGGGAGAAATGGTCGCCGATCGGGCACTGCGCGATCGAGAAAACGATGTCGGTGGTCGGCACCAAATCCGCGATGCTGATCATGCGCGAGGCCTACTACGGCACCACCCGTTTCGACGACTTCGCCCGTCGGGTCGGCATCACCAAGGCGGCCACGTCGGCGCGCCTGGCCGAGCTGGTTGACCTCGGACTACTGGCGCGACAGCCCTACCGGGAGCCCGGCCAGCGCAGCCGCGAGGAATACGTGCTGACCGAGGCCGGCATCGACTTCATGCCGGTGGTCTGGGCTTTGTTCGAGTGGGGACGACACCATCTGCCGGGCCGTAACCGGCTGCGGCTGACTCATCTGGGCTGCGGGGCCGAGGCGAGCGTCGAAATTCGATGCACCGATGGCCATCTGGTGCCACCCGACGAGCTCGGCATGCGGCTGGCTAAGTCTCCCTGAGCGCCGCAAGCAGCCGCCGGGCCGCCTCGACGCGGCGAACGGCGGGTCCGGAGAGCGTGTCGAGCACGCACTCCGGGTCCGCGGGCGGTCCCATGTGGCCGCAACCCCGCGGGCAATCCTGCACTTTCTCGGCCAGATCGGCGAAGGCCGCGAGCACGTCGTCGGGCTGGATGTGGGCCAGCCCAAACGAGCGAATCCCCGGGGTGTCGACCACCCAGCCGGAACCCGGCAGCGAGTCGCCCAACGGCAGCGCGACCGATTGCGTCGAGGTGTGTCGTCCCCTGCCGATATCGGTGACCACGCCGACCGCCCGATCCGCCTCGGGCACCAGACGATTCACCAAAGTCGACTTGCCCACTCCGGAATGCCCGAGCAGCACGGTGATCTTGCCGGGGAGCAACTCTGCCACCGCGAGCAGGGGATCGTCGACACCGGCGGCGACCACCGTCAGGTCCAGATCGACGAACTGGTCGGCGAACGGTTCGGGCGGGGCGAGGTCGGTCTTGGTCAGGCACAGAATCGGTGTCAGCCCGCCGGCGTAGGCGGCGATCAGCGTCCGGTCGACCAGGCCGGTGCGGGGCGGCGGATCCGCCAGCGCGACCACGATCAGCAGTTGGTCCGCGTTGGCGACCACCACCCGCTCGGTGGGATCGGTGTCATCGGCGGTGCGCCGCAACACCGTTCGTCGCGGGCCCCGGCGCACGATGCGGGCCAGGGTGTCATGGCGTCCGGACAGATCGCCGACGATGTCGACATCGTCGCCCACGACGATCGGCGTGCGGCCGAGTTCGCGGGCCCGCATCGCGGTGACCCGCCGATCGGGGCGGCCGCCCAGGGCGCACCCCCAGCGGCCGCGGTCGACACTGACCACCATGGCGGATTCGGCGTCGGCGTGTTCCGGGCGGATCTTGGTGCGGGGCCGCGTCCCCTTGCCGGAGCGGACCTTGACGTCGGATTCGTCATAGTCGCCGGTTCTCAACCGCTGGATCCTCGTACCATCTCGGCCCACAGCGCTGCGAACTCCGGCAATGTCTTTGTGGTGGCGTCGATGTCGTCGATCTGGACTCCGGCCACGCGCAGCCCGACGATCGCGCCGGCCATCGCCATCCGATGATCGGCGTACGCACGCCAGGTGCCCGAATGCAGCGGTGTCGAGGTGATCACCAGACCGTCGTCCGCCTCCTGGCAGTTGCCCCCCAGCCGGTTGATTTCGTTGCTCAACGCGGCGAGCCGATCCGTCTCGTGACCCCGCAAGTGGGCGACACCGCTCAACCGTGACACCGATCCCAGGGTGGCCAGCGCCGCCAACGCCGCCACCGACGGGGTGAGCTCGCCGACCGCGCGCAGGTCGACATCGAAGCCGTCGTAGCCCGCTGAGCCCTGCACTTCCAGCACTGAATCTCTTTGGATGACAACGGCATTCAGCTTGCCCAGGACGCTGAGGATGTCGTCGGCGGGTTGCACGCTGTGAGCCGGCCAGTCGGTAATGCGCACCGCTCCGCCGGTGACCAGGGCCGCCGCCAGGAACGGAACGGCGTTCGTCAGATCGGGCTCGACATCCCAGTGCCGGGCGGCGACCACGCCGGGCCGAACCTGCCACCGGTTGGGCACCGAGTCGTC
Source organism: uncultured Actinomycetota bacterium (assembly GCA_963712615.1). Lineage (GTDB taxonomy): Bacteria > Actinomycetota > Actinomycetes > Mycobacteriales > Mycobacteriaceae > Mycobacterium. The sequence continues at coordinate 2,065,481 of CAVQIO010000002.1, read as the reverse complement.
GATATCGATGCCGGCCTGCCGCAGCATCACGGTCGTCATCGCAATGTGCGGCGCCGACGGAACCGCCGACCCGGTGTGTTGCACGGTCAGGCCGTCGGCGAACGACGCACCGGAGAGCAACAGTCCCGACACGAACTGTGACGACGCCGACGCGTCGATGGCGACCGTTCCGCCGGGGACCGATCCGCTGCCCAGCACCCGGAACGGCAGACCGGTGCCGTCGATCCGAACGCCGAGACCGCGCAGGGCATCCAGCAGTGGCGCGATGGGCCGGATTCGCGCCTGCTCGTCGCCGTCGAATTCCACCGCCGCGTCCGCCAGCGCCGCCAGCGGCGGAACGAAGCGCAACACCGTGCCGGCCAGGCCGCAGTCCACCTGTGCGCCCGCGGCCGGTTCGATCCGGCCGCTGACCTCCAGTTCGGGGCCGGTGCCGTCCACCTGCAAGCCCAGGGCTCTCAGCGCGCCGATCATCAGGTCGGTGTCGCGGCTGCGCAGGGCTCCGCGCAGTGTCGAGGGGCCCTGGCCCTGGGCGTTCGAGAGTCCCGCGAGGATGAGCGCCCGGTTGGTCTGGGATTTCGAGCCCGGAATGGTCACGGTTGCGTGGACCGGTACCGGCGCGAGAGGGGCCGTCCAGGGCTCGGTGGTCACCGCTTCATCCTGCCGTGTCGGCGGGTGTCGTGGGTACCGGGCACCATGGAGGTTATGTGTGGACGGTTTGCGGTCACGACGGATCCGGCCCTGCTGGCCGAGAAGATCAAAGCGATCGACGAAGCCACCGATACCTCAGAGCGTGCGGCGGAGCCCAACTACAACGTGGCTCCGACTGCCACGGTCGCGACGGTGGTGTCCCGCCACAGCGAGCCGGATGACGAGCCGACTCGCCGGGTGCGGCTGATGCGCTGGGGGCTGATTCCGCCGTGGGTCAAGGCCGGTCCCGACGGCGGCCCGGATAACAAGGGTCCGCTGCTGATCAACGCCCGGGCCGACAAGGTGGCCGGCTCGCCCGCATTCCGTGGTTCCGCCAAAAGCAAGCGCTGCCTGGTGCCGATGGACGGCTGGTACGAATGGCGGCCCAATCCGGACAACGCCGCGGGCAAGAAACCCGCCAAGACGCCGTTCTTCATGCACCGCGACGACGGCGACACGGTGTTCATGGCCGGCCTGTGGTCGGTCTGGAAACCCGCCAAGGAGGCAGACCCGCTGCTGAGTTGCACCATCATCACCACCGACGCCGTCGGCGAGCTGGCCGCGGTCCACGACCGGATGCCGTTGATGCTGGCCGAGCGGGACTGGGACGCCTGGTTGAATCCGGATATCCCGCCGGACGCCCAGTTGCTGGCGCGGGCGCCGGACGTGCGCGGCATCGAGTTGCGCGAAGTCTCCAGGTTGGTGAATAGCGTGCGCAACAACGGGCCCCAACTGCTCGAGCCTGCTGAGCCGGAGCCCGAACAGATCACCCTGCTGTAGCTGTTAGGCCACCTCGTCGTCGTCTTGCTGGTCGTGGAGGAGCTTGTCGGGGTGGTGGAAATTGTTGGTGCGGGGTTGGTCGTGGTCGAGGTGTGGTGGTGGGATCCATTGGGTGGTGCCGTTGGTGTGTTGTTGGGTGGTCCAGCCGCGGGGTTGCAGGAGTCGGTGGTGGGTGCCGCAGGCCAGGGTGAGGTTGTCGATGTTGGTGGTGTGGCATTGTGCGTAGTCGGTGATGTGGTGGACTTCGCAGTAGTAGCCGCCGACGTCGCATCCGGGTGCGCTGCAGCCGATGTCTTTGGCGTAGAGCATGATTCGTTGGCCGGGTGAGGCGAGTCGTTTGGTGTGATACAGCGCGACGGGTTTGGCGTTGTCGAAGATGGCGAGGTAGTGGTGGGCGTGGCGGGCCAGGCGGATGACATCGGACATGGGGAGGCGGGTGCCGGCGCCGGTGGTTGCGTGTCCGGCGGCTGCGTGGAGGTCGGCCAGGGTGGTGGACACGATGATCGAGGCCGGCAGCCCATTGTGTTGACCGAGTTTTCCGGAGGCCAGTAGGGCGCGCAGGGCGGCGTTCAGCCCGTCGTGTTGGCGTTGGGCCGGCGAGCGAACATCGTGGTCGATGGCGTGTTGGCTGGGTGCGCCGTCGACGCAGGGGGTGTCGTCGTGGGGGTTGCACATGCCGGGGGCGGCGAGTTTGGCCAGCACCGCTTCCAGGGTGGCCCGGGCCTCCGGTGTCAGCCAGCCGCTGAGCGCCGACATGCCATCGACTTGCTGCTTGCCCAGGGTCAGGCCGCGGCAGTGGGCCCGGTCCGCGTCGGTGTAGCTGCCGTCGGGGTTGAGGCAGTCGGCGAGTTTGTCGGCCAGGGCGGCGAGTTGGTCGGGGCGGTATTGGGAAGCCAGGCGGGCCAGGTCGGCTTCGGCTTGGGCGCGGGTCTGGGCATCGATCCACCCGGGTAGCTGGTGGTAGAAGCCGCGGATGACCGCGACATGCTCGCGGCCCAGCCGCCCGGCTCGCTGCGCGGCGGCGGTGGCCGCCAGGACCGGCGCCACGGGTTGGCCGGTCAGGCCGTGGCGCTCGCCCAGATCGGCAGCCTCGCGGACCCGCCGGGCGGCTTCGGCGCGGCTGATCAGCGTCCAGTCGGCGATCGCGTGGGAGAGTTTGCCGCCCAACTCCTCCGGGGTGGCCTCCTGCTGGAGTTGGTTGATCAGCCGATGTTCACCAGCCGACAGCCGCCGCCGCACCTGCTCGTAGCGTTGCAGCTGCGCCAGGTGCTGCCGGGTGCACAGCATCCCGCTCTCCAGGCCGATGACGTCTTCGAGTGCGGTGTCCAACGCGTCGAACTTCGCGGTGGCGGCTTCCTGGTCTGCGATGACACCTGAACTCATACTGCGAAACTAAACCCACCCACCGACAAAAGACGTCAGCCTGTGACTGCAGAAACCACAGTGACGCAAGAGATTTGACCAGTGTGCACTGACGGCGATTGTCGCTCAGAGGCGGGCAAAAAGTCACCCAGTTCGGGTAGATCCAAACACCACCCCGAGGCATGCCGGTGCGCGTCCCCGGAGTTGTCGGTGAACCGCCCTAGACTCGCGGTGCCTTGATAGCCACGCCATTTCCGAAGGGGGTGCCGGGATGCGATTCCTGCATACCGCCGACTGGCAGCTCGGCATGACCCGACACTTCCTGGCCGGCGACGCCCAGCCGCGGTATTCGGCCGCCCGGCGCGACGCGGTGGCCGGTCTGGGCGCCTTGGCGGCCGAGGTAGGCGCCGAGTTTGTCGTGGTCGCCGGCGACGTCTTCGAGCACAATCAGCTCGCACCGCAGGTGATCGGGCAGTCCCTGGAAGCCATGCGCGCCATCGGTATCCCGGTCTATCTGCTGCCCGGCAACCACGATCCGCTCGACGCATCATCGGTGTTCACCAGTGCGCTGTTCACCGCCGAATGCCCGGACAACGTCGTGGTGCTCGACCGCGCCGGCATCCATCAGGTACGGCCGGGTCTCGAGATCGTCGCGGCGCCATGGCGGTCGAAGGCCCCGACCACCGACCTGGTCGCCGACGTGCTCGACGGCCTCGACGGCCTCGACGCGGGCTCGGTCACCCGCGTGCTCGTCGCCCACGGCGGCGTCGACGTGCTCGATCCCGACCGAGAGAAGCCGTCGTTGATTCGGCTGAACCGGCTCGAAGAGGCGCTGGCCCGTGGCGCGGTCCACTATGCGGCTCTGGGGGATAAGCATTCGCTCACCCAGGTCGGCGACAGCGGCCGGATTTGGTACTCCGGATCGCCGGAAGTCACGAACTTCGACGACGTCGAATCCGACCCGGGTCATGTCCTGGTCGTCGACATCGACGAGACCAACGCGGTATCGGTGACCGCCCGGCACGTGGGGCACTGGCGGTTTGTCACCTTGCACCGCGAGGTCGACACCAGCCGCGACATCGCCGACCTCGATGTGAATCTCGATCTGATGACCGAGAAGGACCGCACCGTGGTGCGGCTGGCGCTCACGGGCTCGTTGACGGTCACCGACCGGGCCGCGCTGGACGCCTGCCTGGACCGGTATGGGAGGCTGTTCGCCCACCTGCGCACGTGGGACAGCCACACGGACCTGGCGGTGATACCCGCCGACGGCGAGTTCACCGATCTCGGCATCGGGGGATTCGCGGCTGCGGCTGTCGAAGAGCTGGTGGCCGCGGCGCGCGGGGACGATACCGACTCGGCCAGCGACGCCCAGGCCGCGCTGGCGCTCTTACTGCGGCTCACCGATCGGGGTGCGGCATGAAGCTACATCGGTTGGTCCTGACGAACTACCGAGGAATCCGGCACCGCGAGATTGATTTTCCCGACCACGGCGTGGTTGTGGTGTGCGGCGCCAACGAGATCGGCAAGTCGTCGATGATCGAGGCGCTGGACCTGCTGTTGGAGTCCAGGGACCGTTCGACGAAGAAGGAAGTCAAGCAGGTCAAGCCCACCCACAGCGATGTCGGCTCCGAGGTAACCGCTGAAATCAGTAGTGGCACTTACCGTTTCATCTACCGCAAGCGGTTCCACAAGAAGTGCGAGACGGAGTTGACCGTGCTCGCGCCGCGCCGCGAGCAGCTGACCGGCGATGAAGCCCACGAACGGGTTCGGGCGATGCTCGCCGAGACGGTGGACAACGACCTATGGCACGCCCAGCGGGTGCTGCAGTCCGCATCGACGGCGGCGGTGGATCTGTCCGGCTGTGATGCGCTCTCGCGTGCACTCGATGTCGCGGCCGGCGACGAGGCGGCGCTGTCCGGCAACGAGCCGTTGCTCATCGACCGGATCGACGGAGAGTACGCGCGCTACTTCACCCCCACCGGACGTCCCACCGCGGAGTGGGCCGCGGCCGTCTCTCGGCTGTCCGATGCCGACACCGCAGTCGCGGAGTGCACGGCGGCGGTCGCGGAGGTCGACGACCGGGTCCGTCGCCATGCCGTGCTGACCGAGCAAGTGGCCGAGCTCTCGCAACTGCGGCTCGCGGCGGGTCCGCGGTTGGCCGTCGCGCAGGCCGCTGCCGACAAGACCGCGGAACTCACTCGCCAAGCACGTGAAGCCAAGCTGGTTGCGGCCGCCGCCGCGGCGACCAGTGCGGCCGCATCCGCCGCGCACAACGGGCGGTTGCGATTGGTCGCCGAGATCGAAACCCGCACAGCAGCTGTCGCAGCCGCTGAGGCTGCCGCGCAGCAAGCCGCCGACGCGCAGACGGCGGCGCGTGCCGACGCCGACGGGGCGGGCACCGCGATGCAGGAGGCCGCGCAGGTTCTGGCGGACCTGCAACGCCGTGCCGAATCCGCCCGCCGCACCGTCGACCAGCTCGCCGACCGCGAGGAGATCGACCGGTTGAGCGCCCGCCTGGCCAAGATCGACGAGATCGCGCGTGACCGCGATCGAATCAGTGCGGCGCTTATCGAGGTCGTCATCACCGAGGAGCTGCTACGGCGAATCGAAAGTGCCGCAGCCGCAGTCGATCGCGCCGGCGACCAGCTGGCGATGATCTCGGCGGCGGTCGAGTTCACCGCCGTGGCCGACATCGAACTCACGGTTGGGCAGCACCGGGTGTCGTTGTCGGCGGGGCAAAGCTGGTCGACGACGGCCACCGGCCCCACCGAGGTCGAGGTTGCCGGCGTTCTCACCGCGCGGGTCACCCCCGGCGCGACCGCGCTCGACGTTCAGGCAAAATACGCTGCGGCACAAGATGATCTGACCGCAGCCCTAGCGGCCGGCGAGATCCCTGACCTTACCGCGGCACGCTCGGCCGACCGGTACCGCCGCGAATTGCACAGCAGCCGCGACCAATTGAGCGCGACGCTGTCCGGCTTATGCGGTGACGAAGACATCGACCAACTCCAGGGACGGCTGGCACGGTTGCAAGCCGGTCAAGTGACCGAGCCCGACCTCTTCGCGACGGATATCGTGGCCGCTCGTGCCGAACTCACCGCCGCACAGGCCGCTCACATGGCCGCCGAAGCCGAATGCGAGACCCGTCGCGTCACCGCGGCCGCAGCCGACTCCCGGCTCACCGAGACCTCCACCCGCACAACGCTTTTACTCAACGAAGTGACGGCCCAACGAGCCGAACTCGGTAGAGCCACCGACCAGCTGGTCCAGGAGCGCGCATCGGTGAATGACGAGGACCTGGCTTCGGCGGCGGACGCCGGGCAGCGGGCCTCAGCAGCCGCGGATCGACGGGCCGCCGAACTGGACGAAGAACTGGCCGCCGCGGCGCCGGACGCAATAACCGCCGAATTGGCCGCAGCCACTCAGGCAGCCGAGTCGTTGGGCGGCCGCTACGAAGATGCCGCTCGTGCCTTGCGCGAGCTCACCATCGAACTCTCGGTCTTTGGCAGCGAGGGTCGCCAGGGCAAGCTCGACGCCGCGGAGATCGAGCGTGAGCACGCCGCCAGTCAGCACGCCCGGATCGGCAGCCGGGCCCGCGCGGCACAGCTGTTGCGGTCGGTGATGGCCCGCCATCGCGACACCACCCGACTGGGCTATGTCGAGCCCTACCGCACGGAATTGCAGCGGCTCGGTCGTCCGGTGTTCGGGCCCACGTTCGAGGTCGACATCGACACCGACTTGTGCATCCGCAGCCGGACCGTGGATGGCGTCACGGTGCCCTACGACTCCCTGTCCGGCGGGGCCAAGGAGCAGCTCGGGATCCTGGCGCGGTTGGCCGGTGCCGCGCTGGTCGCCAAGGAGGACGCGGTTCCGGTCGTGGTCGACGACGCGCTGGGGTTCACCGACCCCGACCGGCTGGCCAAGATGGGCGAGGTGTTCGACACCGTGGGTGCGCATGGACAGGTGATCGTGTTGACCTGCAGTCCCGACCGCTACGAGGGCGTGAAAGGTGCGCACCGTATCGATCTCAATGTGTAGGGCCCGGGGGTCGTCCCGCCTTGCACTCACCCCGAGACGGGGTGCGACGTGGACATTCAGTGCGATTACCTAGTGATAGGTACCGGCTCGGCCGGCGCTGTCGTGGTGAGTCGGCTCAGTGCCGATTCAGCGACTTCGGTAGTCGCGCTCGAGGCGGGTCCGCCCGACAAGAATAGGTTCATCAAGGTCCCGGCCGGCTACGTCAAGCTGCTCCGCAGCGAGCTGGACTGGGACTACCTGACCGAACCGCAGAGCGAATTGGGCGGGCGCGAAATCTATTGGCCCAGAGGCAAGGTGCTGGGCGGATCGTCATCGGTCAACGCGGGGATGTGGGTGGGTGGATTCGACGCCGACTACGACGAGTGGGCGGTGCGAGCCGGACCGTAATGGTCCTTCGCAGAGGTGCTTGACTATTTCCGTCGCGTCGAGAACGTCACCGACGCGTGGCATTTCGTCAACGGTGATGACAGCGGAGCGACCGGCCCGGTGCATATTTCCCGGCAGCGTAGCCCGCGGCCCTCGACTGCGGCGTGGCTAGCCGCGGTGCGCGAGTGCGGATATCCTGCCGCGCAGCCGAATTCCCTACGGCCGGAGGGCTTTTGCGAGAGCGTTGTCACGCAGCTCCGGGACGCCCGGTGCAGTAGTGCCGATGCCTATCTGAAACCGGCGATGCGCCGCAAAAACCTCACCGTGCTTACCGCGGCGACGGCCACCCGGGTGCTGTTCGATGGAACCCGAGCAGTCGGTGTGGAATTCGAGCGCGACGGCCAGCCATGCGTCGCCCACGCGCGCCGCGAGGTGGTGCTCTGCGGCGGCGCCGTCAACAGCCCGCAGCTGCTGATGCTGTCCGGCATCGGCGATCGAGATCATCTCGCCGAGCACGGCATCGACATCGTCTACCACGCACCGCAGGTGGGGCAGGACCTGATCGACCACCTCAACACCCGGCTGGGTTTTCACGTCGACGCCGGCAGCCTATTCGCCGCCGAAAAGGCGAAGGAGTTGATCAATTACCTGCTGAGGCGGCGCGGCATGCTGACTTCCAGCATCGCCGAGGCGTACGGGTTCGTCCGCAGCCGACCGGAATTGGACCTCCCCGACCTCGAGCTGATGTTTTGTCCAGCGCCCTTCTACGGCGAGGGATTTGATGAGCCAGACGGGCATGGGGTGGTGTTCGGGCCCATCCTGGTCGCACCGGAGAGCCGTGGCCAGGTCATGCTGCGGTCCGCCGACCCGCATGCCAAGGCGGTCATCGACCCGCGCTACCTGTCCGATCCCGACGGCGTCGACCGCGCGCCGACGCCGGCGGGGCTGCGGATATGTGCGCGGATCGCGGTGGCCCCAGCGTTGAAGGGCCTGCTCGGCCCGATCGCGCAACCGCGTGATTGCACCGAGCTGGATGAGGCCGCTCTCGAAAGCGTGCTCAACGACAGCGCCCACACCTTGTATCACCCGTTGGGCACCTGCCGGATGGGCAGCGACGACTCCAGTGTGGTGGATCCGCAACTGCGGGTACGCGGGGTCGACGGGCTTCGGGTGGCCGACGCCTCGGTGATGCCCAGCACGGTCCGGGGACACACCCACGCGCCGTCGGTGCTGATCGGAGAAAAGGCCGCCGACCTGATCAACGGTTGACCCGGCATGCAGCCTCGCGCAGTGCCGCGCTGCTGATCACGAGCGACCTAGGCAGAATGGGCAGCGATGACCATGAACGCGAAACGGCGCCGGGTGCGCGAAAGGCTTGCGGCGATGCCCGGCGTCCGGCCGGTGCGCAGGCCGATATCGCCGGGCAGCGCTGACGAGTTCGATCTCTACTACGTGCGAACCGGTCTCAAATCCGCCCACCCGCTGGTCATCATCCCGGGAGGTCCGGGCGTGGCGTCGGTGCAGGTCTACAAGGGGCTGCGGCGCCGCGCCGCCCTCGCCGGTCTCGACGTCATCATGATCGAGCATCGCGGGGTGGGAATGTCGCGTTACGACGACTCCGGTGCCGACCTGCCGCCCGACGCGATCACCGTCGATCAGGTGGTGGACGACGTCGCCGCGGTGCTCGACGACGCCCATGTGGACTCCGCCGTCATCTATGGCACGTCGTACGGCACCTATATCGCGGCCGGCCTCGGTGTGCGCCACCCCGGCCGGGTGCAGGCGATGATCCTCGATTCCCCGCTGCTGTCCCGGCACGACATCGCGATCGTTCGCGATGCCATTCGTGGCTTGCTGTTCGACGGCGATAGTCCCGAAACCGCGTCGCTGGCACCCAAAATGCGCAAGCTCGTCGATACCGGAGTAATGACCGCCGCCGCTACGCAGCTGGTTACGACGGTATACGGGTATGGTGGCGCTGGCGTGCTCGAGCGGCAACTGGACCTACTGCTCGATGATCGTAAAGTGCTGTGGTGGGCCCTATCTCAGTTCAACATCCTGAGCAACCTGCCGTACCGCTACGAGGAAGATCTGGTCAGCCGGATCGCGTTGCGTGAACTCAACTACGCTCCGCCACCCGATGGCCTGCCGCTCGACCCCGCCGTCGCCGAACGCGAAACACGCACTCAGACAGCGACCTTCGAAGATGAGCCCTATGATCTGGTGGCGGAGATGCCGAATTACTCCTGGCCAGTCGTGGTGGTCTCCGGTGGGCGGGATCTCATCACTCCGCCCGCGGTGGCGGAGCGCGTCGCATCGCTGGTGCCGAACGCGGTGCTGTTGGCTTTGCCGACGATGGCGCACAGTGCGGTGGACTTTCGTGAGCCCGCCGCGCTGAGTATCGCCGAGGCGGTGTGCCGCGGCGAGATCGACAAGCTGCTCGGTCAAGGACTGGCGCTGGACGCGCTCCCGGCCCGCCCGGTCATGCGTTTGCTATGGAAGGCGGTGGAGGTGGCTGCCGCCGCGGAGCGCGCGCTGCCGGCCGTGACACCGTTGTGGCGGCGGCTCAGGTCCGCATGAACCCGATTGCGGTGTAGTCCAGGTCGGCGAGACCCGGAGAGCCGAAATTGGCCAAATCATGTCGTACCGCCTTGTTGCCGGGCGACTGGTACAGCGGCAGGTTGAAGCCTTCCTGCCAGATCATCGAGTCAACCTGGTTGGCGAGAACACGCGCCTTGTCCTGATTCAGCTCCGACAGCGTCTCGGCGATCTTCGCGTCGATCGCAGCGTTGCCGATCCTGCCGAAATTGCTGTCACCATCCGACGTGTAAATCTGGGGAAGCGCAGACAACGGGAAAGCATTGCCCTCCCAGCCGAATTGAGCGATGTCGAAGTCGCCGACTCCGATGTATTGGCTGAAGAAGCCATTGCCGGCTTTAACGTCGAGCACCAGCTTCACACCGATCTGCGCCAGGCTGTTCTGCGCGACCATGGCGATCTGCCGGTTGGACGGCGCGTCGAAAAGTACGTCGCGAACGACGAGCTGCTTGCCGTCCTTCTCCCGTACTGACCCGTTGAGCTTCCACCCCATGGCATCCAAGTCTCTGCGGGCCCGATCCGGGTTGTAATCGGCCGGTGCGCTGTTGTTTTGGTAGCCAACCTGCCCGGCCACGTACACGTGGTTATTCAGCGGGGTGGGATGAGTGGTCAGGCCGTGCTGGACGACGTCGACGATGGCTTGGCGATCGATACCCTGGCACACCGCCAGCCGGAGTCGCTCGTCGGCCATGATCGACCCCTCGGCGCCGTTGACGGTGAAGTGGAACCAGGTCGGCGCCGGGGCGCGCCGGATCACGATGCCGGGCGTGCGCTGTGCGGTGACCATATCGTCGAGGGTGGTGATGCCGGCGGCATCGATTGCCTTGTTCTGCAACGCCGGGATGATGGCAGATACGTCGAGCACCAGGAAGGTGATCGAATCCAGCCGCGGCTTGCGACCCCACCAACGCGGATTGCGGGTCAGCACGATGCGCTGTGCGGTCCGGTCAATCGTGGACACGATGAACGGTCCGGCCGATGGGCCCGGCTCTTCCAGCTGGCCCTTGTTGAAGACCTCCGGGTTGGCCGTCATGCTCCGAGGTTGTATCCCGCCGGCGAACATGCCCCGCCATTCGGCGTACGGATCCGAGAAGGTGACTACGGCTTGCCGGTCGTCAACGCCTCTGGTCACCGATTTCACGCGTTCGAACCCGGCCCGGCTGGCTATCAGGTACTTCTTGTCGCGCCCGCTGCACGCGTCAACCTCAGACTTGAGGTCTTCCCAAGTGATCGGTTTACCGTCGCTCCACGTTGCCTTCGGATTGATTGTGTACGTGACGGTCTGGGGGTTGGTCCCGGTCAGCTCGGCACCGGTGAAGTAGTCGGTGTTGAGATTCAGCGTCCCGTCGGCCTGAGTCATGAATGCTCCCGGCAGCGTCGGCCCCAGAATCGCAGCGCTGTCAGAGGTATTGCCGTCGATGTTCAACTGATTGAAGTTGTCCGGGAAGGCCGTCAGCGGGAGCCGCAGGTTGCCGCCGTCACGCAGCGTGGCGGGGTCCTGCGGGTTCATGTCGCTGGTAGCCCCGACCCGAGCGGCGCGGGTCTCCGGCAGGTCCTGGTAACCGCCCGAACATCCGGCGATCACCAACACGAGCGCCAGCGCCAGCAGCGCGAGCTTGCGGGGCCTCGGCCGGGGCGTCACCCCGACGATGCTAACCGGCTGCGGCATCGGGATGCGCCTGTGGAACGGCGTCAAGCAGTCGCCGGGTGTATTCGTGCTGTGGGTTGGTGAAGACCTCATCGCCGTCGCCCTGCTCGACGATGACGCCGCGGTACAGCACCACCACCTGATGCGCCAGGTGCTTCACGACGGAAAGGTCATGCGAGACAAACAGATACGACAGGCTGAACCGATCTTGCAGGTCGAGCAACAGGTTGATGATCCCGGCCTGGATCGAGACATCCAGCGCCGATACCGGTTCGTCGAGCGCCAATATCTTGGGCTGCAACGCCAGCGCCCGCGCGATGCCGATGCGCTGCTTTTGCCCACCGGAGAATTCGGCCGGATAGCGAGTCGCATCTGCACGGCGCAAACCAACGATGTCGAGCAGCTCCGCGACTCGCGCATCGGCGTCGCCCTTGTGAAATCCGTTCGCCTGCAAAGGTTCAGCTACGACCTCGGAAACCGGGAGCCGGGGGTCTAGGGACGCTACCGGGTCTTGGAATACGACTTGAATGTCGCGTCGCAGCGCACGCCGTCTCTCCCGATTCAACGCAGCGACGTCTTCGCCAAGAACCTCGATGGAGCCCGCTTGCGGTGCAGCCAATTCCAATATCTGTTGCAGGGTAGTCGATTTGCCCGAACCGGATTCCCCGACGATCGCCAACGTGCGACCCCGTTCCAAGGTGAAGCTGATGCCGTCGACCGCCCGCACCTCACCCACCCGCCTGCGCAGCACCACACCCTTGGTAAGGGGATAGGTCTTGCTGAGGTCCACGACGCGTAGCACGGTCGCGTTTTCTTGCGCCGCAATCTCGATGGCCGGTGGCGCAGTGGTCACGTCGAAGATTTCAGCGGCAGTGCGGCCCGCGACGTCGTCGGTACGGATGCAGGCGGCCTGGTGGCCTGGCTGAACTGTGATCAGATCTGGTTCAGCCGAAAGACATTCGTCTATCGCCAGCGGACAGCGGGGAGCGAACGGACAGGCGTCGGGTGCCAGCGTCGACAGGTTGGGCGGCGCGCCTGGAATCGGAATAAGTCGAGTGCCCTGCGGGGCGTCCAGTCGCGGCACCGAACCAAGCAACCCCACCGTGTAGGGCATGCGGCGGTCCCGGTACAGATCTGCGACGGTCGCGATCTCGACTTCACGTCCGGCGTACATGACCATTGCCCGGTCGGCGAACTCCGAAACCACCCCCAGGTCATGGGTGATGATCAACACGCCGGCGCCGGTGACGTCGCGCGCGGTCCGCAGCACGTCGAGAATCTGGGCTTGCACGGTGACGTCCAGCGCGGTGGTGGGCTCGTCGCAGATGAGCAGGTCCGGATCGTTGGCGATCGCGATCGCGATCACCACCCGCTGGCGCTCGCCGCCGGACAGCTCGTGGGGGAACGCTTTTGCCCGGCGGTGTGGCTGCGCGATCCCGACCAGCTCGAGCAGCTCCGTGGCTCGGTTGCGGGCAGCTGCCCGGCCGATGTCGCGGTGGTGCACCCTGATGGCTTCGGCTATCTGGGCCCCGACGTTGTAGACGGGTGTCAGGGCCGACATCGGGTCCTGGAACACGGTGCCGATCGTCTTTCCGCGGATCCGTGACATCGCCTGGTCGGGCAGCCCGAGCAACTCCTGCCCCTGTAGCCGCACCGAACCTGACACCTCGGCGTATTCGGGTAGCAGCCCGACCACGGCCATGGCGGCGGTGCTTTTGCCCGAGCCCGATTCCCCGACGATGGCGAGCACTTCGCCCGGATCGATGTGGTAGGTCGTTCCGCGCACCGCGGGCACCCGCGCATCACCGGTGTCGAAGGTAACGCTGAGGTCGGCCACCTCCAACAGCGCCGTCACCCTGGCCGTCCCACTGGCTTCTGCTTTTTGCGGCGTGATGCCTTTACGCTCGGATCGACGGCGTCGCGCAGTCCGTCACCGGCGAGATTCGCACACAACACAATCAAAATTAACGCCCCGCCCGGGAACAGGAAGACCCAGGGGAAGGTGGTCACCGAAGGAGTGCCTTCGGCAATCAGCGTGCCCAGCGAAACGTCTGGTGGCTGAACACCGAATCCCAAGAAGCTCAACCCGGTTTCGGCCAGGATCGCGAAACCTACGTTCAGCGTCGCGTCGATGATGAGGATCGAGGCAACGTTCGGCACGATGTGATGTGTGATAACCCGTCGACTCGAGACACCCATATATCTTGCGGCGCGGACGAATTCACGTTCTCGCAGGCTCATCGTCAAGCCGCGCACCATGCGTGAGCTGACCATCCAGCCGAACGCCGAGAGGAGCACGACCAGCCACAGAACGCTGTTGGATTGTTTGGTGCGCGGAGTGACGATGGCAATGAGCAGGAAGCTGGGCACGACCAGCAGCAGATCCACCAGCCACATCAGCGTTCGGTCGCGCCAGCCACCGAAATAGCCTGCAATCGATCCGACGGTGGCAGCGATGGTGGTCGAGATCAGTGCCACGCAGAGACCGATCAGTAGCGACTTTTGCATGCCGCACAGGGTCCGGGCCAGCAGGTCCTGACCCAGCGCGTTGGTGCCGAACCAGTGCTTGTGCGACGGCGGCTGCAGCAGCGCGTGCAGGTCTAGATCGGTGTAGCTGTAGGGCAGCAGCGGCGGTAATGCGTAGCAGCCAATGAATGTCAGCGCCAGCAGAATCAGCGCGCCCGCGGCGGGCTTATTGCGAACGAAGCGGCGAATCAATAGGTTTCGTCGCGACGTGAACGTGGCGACCGGGTGGACGCCAGACCGTACCGGTATGCTCTCAGCGGCAGTCATGAAACCCGCACCCTCGGGTCCAGCGCCGCGTAGATGACGTCGGACAACAGTCCCGCCAGCAGAACGGCGGCTCCGGAGAAAAGCGTGATCGCCGCAACGACGTTAGCGTCCTGGGTCGCGATTCCCGACACAACCCATTCGCCCATGCCGTGCCAGCCGAAGATCTTCTCGACGAACACCGCGCCGACAACCAGACCGCTCACGCCATAGGCGAACAAGGTGGCCATCGGAATGAGCGCGGTGCGCAAACCGTGTTTGAACAGCGCACGGCGTCGGGTCAGGCCCTTGGCGCGCGCGGTCCGGATGAAGTCCTCGCCGAGCACGTCCAGCATCGCATTGCGTTGGTAGCGGCTGAAACCCGCGATTGCACCGAGGGCCAGGGTGAGAGTGGGCAGCACGATGTGTTGCAGGCGCTCGATGAGTGCACCGACGGTTCCATCGGGCGGCAGCGGCGAGGTCTCACCCGTGTATTGGAAGATTCCCACTCCAGCGAACATGTTGACCCGCAGCGCGCCCAGAATGAGCAAGCTGGCCAGCACGAAAGACGGGATGCTCAAGACGATCAGAGACAGCACAGTGACCACTCGATCGCTGAGGCGGTACTGCCGGACCGCGCCCCAGGCGCCCACGATGACGCCGATCAGCGTGCCCAGCACCGACCCGGTTACCACCAGTCGCAGGCTCACCCCGACGCGGCGCCAAAGCTCCTGGGAGACCGGGTGGCCGCTCACCGTCATCCCGAAGTCACCGCGGACCGCCCCGGACACCCATTGCGCGTACCGGATGGCAACCGGTTTATCCAGGCCCAGCTGAACAGCTTTGGCGTGAATGGCCTCCGGTGGAGGCGTCGGGTGGCGCTGCACGAAACTATCGAGCGGATGAAACGTCTGAGAGGTCAGCAGGAAAGTCAGGAAAGACGCCAGCGCCAGCAGGACGACGTAATTGAGGAACCGCCGGGCAAGGTACCGGGTCATGCCCCGCCTCCCCGCCCGTGTCGCATGGGGACAGGTTAACGATCCCAGGATGGACCGGCTGGCTCGCGTCGCGTCGGGGTTGCTGTGACGGTTGACGGCATGTCACCGGTATATCGATGCAACCCGAAAGACGCTATCGGTGAAACCGCATCAACCAGCAACTAAAGGGCCCGTGGTCCGCTGCAGAAGTGACACCCGTCAAATGAACTCCTCGGGTCTACCGGCCGTAGAGGCTAGGAAAGCAACTGTTCGAGGACAGCCCCCAGCCAAAGACAGGAACATGCCGGTGATCAAATCTGATCAGTATTTCGACGCCCGTGAAATGCAGATGGTGCACAAGATGTTCCGGCGGGAATTCGTTCTCGCAGCCGGACTCGTTCGGCGGGTCGCCGAGGGCGACAATGAGCGCGCGGAGACCGTAGCCAACCACCTCGAGTTCATGGCGAACATCCTCCATACCCACCACAACTTCGAAGACCACCAGATCTGGCCAGTGCTGCTGGATCGTTGTCCCGACGAATCGATCAACGTTTGTCGCACAAGGGACCAGCATGCGGCGATCGATGCGGCCATCTCGGAGGTGGCTGAGTCTTTGGCGGCCTGGCGCTTGGAAGCTGCTGCAGGTTCCCGCGAGAGGTTGGCGACTGCCCTGGACAAGCTGCTTCCAATTCTACTGAAGCACATGGACTTCGAGGAGCAGCACGTAGTGCCGGTCATGGAGAAGTACATAACCCTAGGAGAGTGGAATCAGTTGATTCAGGCCGTAGCAGTCGATCTCGTACCCGCAGACATGCCACTTGAATTCGGCATGATCATGTACGAGGGGGATCCGGAGATCGTCGACGTCGCCGTGTCCAACATGCCCGAGGAACTGCGTCCCGTCATTCGGCAGACGGCGGCGCAGTCCTTTGCCGAACACGCGACGCGCGTTCACGGCACCGCGACTCCGTTACGCAGCAGCGAGATCCGGATGGGGCACCGATGAAGATTGGAATCGGGCTTCCGAACCAAATTCGTGACGTCAGTGCGGCGCTCATCCCACAGTGGGCCGCGCGTGCAGAGCACGCCGGTTTCAGCACCTTGGCCACTGTCGGACGGACCGCTTACCCGGGGGTGATGGACACCGTGGCTCTCGCCGGGGCGGCCGCGGTCACCAGCACGATCGGGTTGACCAGCACTGTCATGCTGGCCACCGTGTGGCCGCCGGTGCTTCTTGCGAAGGAGCTGGCGAGCATCGATGCGATGTCGGGCGGCCGCCTGACGCTCGGCCTGGGCATCGGCGGCAACCGCGCGGACGACTTCGTGGTCGAGGGGCTGCCGCCGCGGGGACTCGGCAAGCGCTTCGACAGCGACCTGGACGTCTACCACAGCGTGTGGCGGGGTCAACCGGTCGGGGGCGGCGTCAACCCGGCCGTACCCGCAGGCACGCGCGCGATTCCGATTATGTTCGGCGGAATGGCTCCGGCGGCCTTCGAGCGGATGGCCAAGTGGGGAGAGGGCTACATCGCCGGGTCGCTGCCCGCCGAGGAGGTCAAGCCATTCTTCGATTCCGCTAGGCAGGCTTGGAAGGACCAGGGCCGTGACGGCTCTCCGAAGCTCGTCGCGATTGCCTATTACGTCTTCGGGGACGTCGGCCAGGGCCGCAGCAACGTCAGGGATTATTACCTGGCCATAGGGGCCGAGTATGCGGATCCGATTTCGGAAGCCATTCCGGTCGGGCGCGAGGGGGTCAGGGCCGCGGTCGAGGCATTTGCTGCGATCGGAGCGGATGAGCTGATCTTCAACCCGGCGCAACCAGACCTGGACGAAGTCGACAAGCTCGCCGAAGTAGTTCTCTAGGACCGGGCCTGAACCAGGCGCAATCAGTTCGCCCGAGAGCAGGCCGAGCTTGTGTTCCAGCTGATTTGCACCCGTGAAATTCAGGTAGCCGATTGTTAAGATCCGTCGCGGCAGCGATCCGCGCAGCAAATCCCCGAGGAGACTGGCTGACGGTTACCGATGACTACCTGGCCCACAACGCCGGATACGCGAGTGCCTTCAAAGGACCACTGCCGATGCCGCCGAGCAAACACGTCGCGGTCGTCGCGTGTATGGATGCCCGGCTCGACGTCTACCGCATACTCGGCCTCAACGAGGGCGAGGCCCACGTCATCCGTAACGCCGGCGGTGTCATCACCGATGACGTCGTTCGTTCACTGGCCATCAGCCAGCGGCTGCTGGGGACTCAGGAGGTCATCCTGATTCACCACACCGACTGCGGCATGCTCACCTTCACCGATGACGACTTCAAGCGCAGCATCCAAGAGGAGACGGGTGTCAAACCGCCGTGGTCGGCCGAGGCCTTCCCGGATCTAGCGGACGACGTCCGGCAGTCGCTGCGCCGCATCGAAAACAGCCCGTTCGTCACCAAGCACGTGTCGCTGCGCGGCTTCATCTTCCATGTCGCCACCGGCAAGCTCGAAGAGATAACCCTCTAGGGAGCCGTCACCCCACTTTGTACGTAGCGAGGGCTTTGGCGATCAGCCTGCCCTCCGGGTCGACGATCTCGGCCTCGCAGTTGGTCAGCGACCGGCCCCGCCGCAGCACCCGGCCCACCCCGATCACGTCGGTAGCCCTCGCGGGCGCCATGAAGTCCAGGGTGATCGACACCGTTACGCCCCGCAGTTCCGGGGGTGCTTCCACACCGCACCAGGCCGCCGCCATGACGGTGAGATCGGCCAGTGTGGCGATGGCACCGCCGTGGACCATGTCGCCGACGGTGACGTTGGAGGGATCCCACGGCAGTCGCAGCCGGACTTCCTGATCGCTGAGCTGATCGACGACGATTCCCAGCTTCGCGACGAACGGCGACTGGGGGAGAAACTGCGCGATCACGTCGCGGCCGCTCGGGGGTCCGGCAGGACCGGGAGGTTGTGTCATTCGTCCGTATTCCTCCCCATTGACACCGCCGGGACAGGCTGGTTCCATATATGGCTATGACCGTAAACATGGTCAGTTCTACCAGCTTTATCCGGATATGCGGTTTTGCGATAAGGAAGCCATGACCAGTGGTGTAACGGCGGGGCCCTCGGCCGGCCAGTATGAGTTGAGCCATCTGCGCTCGTTGGAGGCGGAGGCCATCCACATCATCCGGGAGGTCGCTGCGGAGTTCGAGCGCCCGGTGCTGCTGTTCTCCGGCGGCAAGGACTCCATCGTGATGCTCCACCTGGCACTTAAGGCGTTCCGCCCCGGGCGGCTGCCGTTCCCGGTGATGCACGTGGACACCGGCCATAACTTCGACGAGGTGATCGCGACCCGCGACGAACTTGTCGAGGAATTCGGGGTGCGCTTGGTGGTGGCGTCGGTGCAGGAAGACATCGATGCCGGCCGGGTTGTGGAGACCATCCCGTCGCGCAACCCGATACAGACCGTGACCCTGTTGCGCGCCATCCGGGAGAACAAGTTTGATGCCGCGTTCGGCGGGGCGCGGCGCGACGAAGAAAAGGCGCGCGCCAAGGAGCGGGTGTTCAGCTTCCGCGATGAGTTCGGCCAATGGGATCCGAAGGTACAGCGCCCCGAGTTGTGGAACCTGTATAACGGGCGCCATCACAAGGGCGAGCACATCCGGGTCTTCCCGCTGTCCAACTGGACCGAGTTCGACATCTGGTCCTACATCGGGGCGGAGAAGATCAAGCTGCCTTCGATCTACTTCGCGCACCGGCGCAAGGTTTTCAGCCGCGACGGGATGTTGCTCGCGGTGGACCGGCACCTGCAGCCCCGCGCCGACGAGCCGGTGTCCGAAGCCACGGTGCGTTTCCGCACCGTCGGGGACGTCACCTGCACCGGATGTGTGAAGTCCGAGGCCGCGACCGTATCGGAGGTCATTGCCGAGACGGCGGTGTCCCGACTGACCGAGCGCGGCGCAACCAGGGCTGACGACCGCATCTCAGAGGCTGGAATGGAAGACCGGAAACGGCAGGGTTACTTCTGATGGCAACGTTATTGAGGCTGGCTACCGCAGGCTCCGTCGACGACGGCAAGTCCACCCTGATCGGGCGGCTGCTCTATGACTCCAAGGCCGTGATGGAAGACCAGTGGGCCTCGGTGGAACGGGCGTCGGAGGAGCGCGGCCACGAGTACACCGACCTGTCGCTGGTCACCGATGGCTTGCGGGCCGAACGTGAACAAGGCATCACGATCGATGTCGCCTACCGCTATTTCGCCACTCCCAAGCGGAAATTCATCATCGCCGACACCCCGGGCCACATTCAGTACACCCGCAATATGGTGACCGGCGCGTCGACCGCCCAGCTGGTGATCGTGCTCGTCGACGCCCGACTGGGCCTGCTCGAGCAATCCCGCCGGCACGCCTTCCTGGCGTCGTTGTTGGGCATCCAGCACATCGTGCTAGCGGTCAACAAAATGGACCTGATCGACTGGGGCAGAGAGAAGTTCGAAGCGATTCGGGATGAATTCCACGCTTTCGCAGCACGTTTGGACGTGCAGGACGTGGCCACCATCCCGATTTCCGCGCTGCACGGCGACAACGTGGTGACCAAATCGGACCTGGCGCCCTGGTATGAGGGTCCGGCGTTGCTCTCGCACCTCGAGGAGGTGTACATCGCCGGTGACCGCAACCTGGTTGACGTGCGGTTCCCGGTGCAGTACGTGATCCGGCCGCAGAGCCACGAGCATCGAGACCACCGCAGCTACGCCGGAACGGTGGCCAGCGGGGTGATGCGCCCCGGCGACGAGGTGGTGGTGCTGCCGGTCGGCAAGACCAGCCGGATTGCCTCGATCGAAGGCACGAATGGTCCTGTGGAAGAAGCGTTTCCGCCGATGGCCGTCTCGATCAGCCTGGCCGACGATATCGATATTTCGCGCGGTGACATGATCGCCCGCACCAACAACCAGCCGAGGGTCGCACAGGAATTCGACGCGACCGTGTGCTGGATGGCCGATGGTGCGGCGCTCGAGCCCGGCCGTGACTACGTCATCAAGCACACCACCCGAACCACACGGACGCGGGTCACCGCGCTGGACTACCGGCTCGATGTCAACACCCTGCATCGCGACAAGACCGCAACGGCGTTGAAGCTCAACGAACTTGGCCGTATTTCGCTGCGCACGCAGGTGCCCCTGCTGCTCGACGAGTACACCCGTAACGCCAGCACCGGTTCGTTCATCCTCATCGACCCGAACACCAACGGCACGGTGGCGGCAGGCATGATATTACGCGACGTCGCGGCGCAGAAGGCTAGCCCGAACACCGTGCGGCACGAGTCGCTGGTCACGGCTGAAGACCGGGCTGCTCGGGGCCGGACGGTGTGGCTCACCGGCCTGTCGGGTGCGGGCAAATCGTCGGTGGCCATGCTGGTCGAACAGAAGCTGCTCGAAAAGGGAATCCCCGCTTATGTTCTGGATGGCGACAACCTGCGGCACGGCCTGAATGCCGACCTGGGCTTTTCCATGGCCGACCGTGCGGAGAACCTGCGCCGGTTGGCCCATGTCGCGACGCTGCTCGCCGATTCCGGCCAGACCGTGCTGGTACCCGCGATCAGCCCGCTGGACGAACACCGTGAGATGGCTCGTAAAGTGCACGCCGACGCCGGATTTGAGTTCCTCGAAGTGTTCTGCGATACCCCCCTCGCGGAGTGTGAGAAGCGTGATCCCAAGGGCCTGTATGCCAAAGCCCGCGCGGGCGAAATCACGCATTTCACCGGTATCGACAGTCCGTACCAGCGGCCCAAGAATCCGGATTTGCGACTGATTCCGGACCGTTCGCTCGATGAAATGGCGCAGAGTGTTCTCGACCTGCTGGAGTTGCGGGCCTAGGCGCTGGCGCCCGAGCGTCCGGGGACGGGTGGCACAATCCTCAGGGTGCGGATGTCAGCCAAGGCCGAGTACGCGGTGCGGGCGATGATCCAGCTGGCCACTGTCGACAGCGGCACGCTGGTCAAGACCGACGACTTGGCCCAGGCACAGGGCATACCGCCGCAGTTTCTCGTCGACATTCTTACCAACCTGCGCACCGACCGCTTGGTGCGCAGTCACCGCGGCCGCGATGGGGGCTACCAGCTGGCCCGTCCGGGCAGCGAGATCAGCATTGCCGACGTGCTGCGCTGCATTGACGGGCCGCTGGCCAGCGTCCGTGACATCGGTCTCGGGGACCTGCCGTACTCGGGGCCCACGGCGTCACTGACCGACGTCTGGCGTGCGCTGCGCGCCAGCATGCGGTCGGTCTTGGAGGAGACGACCTTGGCGGATGTGGCGTCCGGCGCCTTGCCCGAGCACGTCGCAAAGCTCGCCGACGACTATCGGGGTCAGGAGAGCACCCGGCATGGCGCCCCGCGCGTCGATTAGGCCGGCACGCTCAGCCGGCTGAGCCGTAGGGCCGCGTCAGAATTTCCAGCGCGTGCCCGGAGGGATCCAGAAAGTAGACGCCGCGCCCGCCGTGGTTGTGGTTGACCTCGCCGGGCCGACTTTGGCGAGGATCAGCCCAATGCTGCAGGCCGCGCGATTGGATCTTGCCGTAGATCGTGTCGAACTCCGGCTCTGAGACGAGGAAGGCGTAGTGCTGCCGCCGGATTTCCTCGCCCTCGGGGGCGTTCGCGAAATCGAGGTTCACGCCGTGTTCGAGTGCGACAACCATGAAGTTGCCAAACGGCTTCGGGCTGGGCAGGTCGAAGAGCTCGGCGAGAAACTCCGCGGACTTCTGCTTGTCGCGTGCGGCGACGATGGTGTGGTTGAAATTGATGGACATAGTTCTTTCCAGTGAACCACTGTCGCCGCGAGGCGACAACGCGCGATGCGCTACTCGGGCGCGGTCAGCTCCAGGGCGATGTTGTCGGGATCGTGGAACTCCAGAATGAATGATGGCCCAATGTCCTTGACCGGCCCGTGCTCGACGCCGACTTCATCGAGATGCGCCGCCGCGGTGTCCAATTCATCCTTGCTGCCAAGCCGGAACGCGATGTGGTCAAGACCGCAGCGGTCTTCGTGAAAGCGGTCTCAGGCGACCGGCCGCAGCCCGAGAAGCGTGCCGCCGAGGTCGTAGATGACGCCGCCGTACAAGAAGGAGAACTGGTTGCGGGTCGCCTCGTCGGCATTCTCGGGAACTTCCAGCAACACCGGCCAATCGAACACGCTCTCGTAGAACTGCCGAGACCGCTCGATATCGGTGACGGTGAGGCGGACGTGTGCGATGGAGGCACTGGTTAAGGCCACCGGTCCCATGCTGCCACTCCAAGAACCACATGTTGAGGGCATGTCACAATCGCCGTCGTGCGGATAGCAATGACGATGCCGGTGATGGAGCCCGACCTGGATGCGGCGATTCTGCAGACCTGGGCACGCACGATCGACGAGGGACCGTTTTCCTCGTTGTGCTGGGGCGAGCGCATCGCGTTCGCCAACCCGGACAGCCTGACCCTGCTGGGTGCGCTGGCAGCCTGGACCAAACGGGCTCGACTGGTGACGACGGTGATCGTGCCGCAGCTGCACGATCCGGTCATGTTGGCCAAAGCGCTGGCAACGGCCGACATGCTGTCGGGCGGCCGGTTGACCGTGGGGCTCGGCGTGGGCGGCAGGCACGAGGATTACCACGCCGTCGGCGCCGATCCGGCGACACAGACGATGCGCGACATGGCCGAGCGGGTCGCGGTGATGAAGCGGGTATGGGCCGGCGAGAAGATCACTGAGTCGGTGCTGCCGGTCGGGCCTGCCCCGGTCCAGCCCGGTGGTCCTCCGCTGTTGGTCGGCAGCATCGGGCCGAAGACCATCCGCAGCGCGGCGGCCTGGGCCGACGGGCTGGCCGGCACGACCCTGGACCTCGATGTCGATAAGCAGAATGAACTGTTTGACGTGGCGCGCGCGGCGTGGGCGCAAGCCGGCAAGCCCAAACCCCATCTGGTGACGTCGTTCTGGTTCGCCTTCGGCACGCCCGAGCAGTCCCGCGCCCAAGTGCATCGTCATCTGCGGCGCTATATGAATTGGATCCCGGGGGAGTACGTCGACGCGATGGCTCCGATGACCGGCTGGGCCGGCGGTGAAGACGAGCTGACGGCGGTGCTGCGCAAGTTCGAAGAGATCGGCGCCGACGAGGTTCAACTCATTCCGACCAGTGCGGACGTCGACCAGCTTCGGCGCGCCGCGGACGTGGCCGCGCAGTTTTAGGCCGGGAGGCGCTCGCGGCCGATGTCGGGTTGCTGCGGAGGTTGCCCCTTTTGCAGCGTGGCCACCAGCTCGCGGTAGGGGCCGACGACGTAGACGGTGTCGCCGCCGCGTAGCCGGGCGTCACGCCGCGGGTGCAGCTGGACCGGGGCGTCGTCGCGGGTGATCGCGATGACGCGGGTCTGCGTGGACAGTTCGAACATCCGCAGCCCGTCGAGCTCGCTGCCCGGTGCCACGTGCATGCCGCCGACCATGAATGTAGCGCTGCCCGACCGAAAACGTTCCCAGCACCTGTAGGCCCATCGCCGCACCGATGAACCACGGTGCGGCCAATTCGACGGTCGAACGCACGGTGTGGAACCCGAACCGCTCCGCCACCGCGCCGCCCAGCGCACGGTCGTAGATGCGCAGCACGATCGGAACATCGGGCCGGATGACCTTCGGCATCACCCGCGGACCCAGCGTCTCGCGCAGCACGATCCCAGTCTCGATGTTGGTCATGTCGTCGTGGGTCAGCACCGCGACCGCGCGTGCGTGGTCGATGCGGGCGGCCGCCAGCGTCTGGCGCAGCGTCGCATCACCGAAGATCACCGGCACACCGAGTTCGGCGGCGGTCGACAAGAAGCGGTTGTTCTCGTCGAGCTCGATGACCGCGACGTCGTATCCGGCGGCGATCAGATCGGCGGTAACGCGGCTACCGAACGAACCCAGTCCGACGACGACGATGTGATTGCGGAAGTGGCGCGCGCGCCGGCGACCGGCCGTGTGCGCGAACCGGCGCGAGATCAAAAGATCGGCGATGAACGCGACAAGGACGGCGGTGGTGGTCAGCCCGCCGAACATCAACATGATGCTGAACAGTCGCAGCCAGGTGGGTTGCGAGAGGAAGCTGAAGTCGCCGTAGCCCACCGTCGCGATCGTCTCGGTGCTGAAGTACAACGCGTCGACCCAGGTCATTTTCGCGTGGGGCTGGTAGCAATAGCGCAACAACACCGTTGAACCGATCAGCACGGACAACACCGCGATGAGCGCACGCAAAAACATCGGGTTGACGTCGTTGCGCAGGCCGCGCGCGACGTCAACTGCACGCCGCAGCCGGCGTTGGCGGGTGCGCGTCGTGTTCGGCCGTGGGGGCTTGATGCCTCGGGCGGCCAGCTCTTCGACGGTGCCGATCATCGACGTCCAGTCACCGGCGTGGACCAACAGATCGCGCCCCGGACAGGTCTCCAACAACCCGGGTGCGGGCGAGTTCTTGCCGTGGACCACTGCGACCGGGGCAAGGTCGGCGTAAATCTCGCGCAGTGTCGCGTCATAGGGTGCCTCTGCGCCCGAGACGAGGAATTTGATGCCAGCCGCTTCGAAGGGGTGCGCGGTGTGCGCCAGACACGCCTCGACGACCGAGGGTGCCGCCAGGTCGGCGACATCGAGGATCGCGCCGGGGCCGTTGTCGTCGGCGACCGCTTCGCGCAGCACATCATTGGCCAGCCGGGCCACCACGCGCACATTCGGGTTGGCTTTCCTTGCCAGCAAAGCGATTTCGAGATTCCGCGCATCGTCATTCCCGGCGCAGATCACGGCGAGTGCGCGGGTGATCCCGGCGTCGGCGAGTCCGCTGTCGCCGGCCAGCATGACGACGCGCGCATCCGCATTCTTCAACTCGTCGACGATGGTCATCGCCAGCGCGTCGTCACCGCTGACGATGATGTGACGTTGCATGCTCAGCGCGTTTCGTGTTGTCGAAGAAGAGGTCTCGGCCGCTCGGCCATGGTCCTGGCCCGTCTGCATAGACCCACTATCGGCTACCGTGCCGTCTTTGCGCTATAGGACGCGAACGTCGGAAGGCGACCAAAACGCGCGCATCGACGTGATCTTCGCGTCCTCGTCGAACGTCATCAGCGAGATGGGCGAGATCCGGGTGCGGGTGTCGCCGGCGTCGAGTGTGAGATGCCAGAAGAACGCCGCCTCGCTGCCGCCGACTTGTATCTCCGCTAGTTCCGTCTCTTTCTTGGCATCTTGGAACGCCGCGTAGACCTCGCGGATCGCATCCCGGCCGCGCCGCACGTCCGATCCGGCCGGGTCCTCGATGGTGGCCGTACAGGGCGACTATCTCGTCGGTGGCGCCATTGGCGACGAGCGAAAGATAGCTGTTGACGGTCTGCGCGATGGCTTCTTGGGACGGCATGGGTTCGGACGCTACCTCCTTGCCATGGCGGTCGCTTCGGGTTGGTCGCATTCATACTGGGCGCCGTGCCTTTCATCGAACGCCTTGCGTCCCGTGAGATCTATCGGAACCCGTGGCTGATCTTGCGGGAGGACGACATCCGCCGCCCGGACGGCAGCCCAGGCATCTACGCCGTGGTGGACAAGCCGACCTACGCGCTGGTGATGCCGTACGACGGGGCTCGTTTTCGGCTGGTGGAACAGTTCCGTTATCCGATCGGCGCGCGCCGCTGGGAGTTTCCGCAGGGCACGGCACCCGATTTGGCGGACGCCGCACCCGCCGAGCTGGCCGCGCGTGAGCTGCGCGAGGAGACCGGGTTGAGCGCGACCTCGTTCGAGAAACTCGGCCTGTTCGATGTCGCTCCCGGAATGACCAGTCAGCGCGGCTGGGTGTTCTTGGCCACCGGAATCTCCGAGGGAGAGGCGGACCGCGAGCACGAGGAGCAGGACATGCGCAGCGAGTGGTTCTCCCGCGAAGACGTCGAGGAGATGATCCGTTCCGGGGTGATCGTCGACTCGCAGTCCGTTGCGGCCTACGGTCTGTTCCTGCTGCACGGGCGATGAGTTTCGGGGCCGGCATTGGTCAACACTGCTATGACGATCAGAGCACGCAATCTGGCCGGGTACGGAGCGCCGACGATTGAGTGGGCCCGTGTCGAAACGGTGCTGGGCGGCCAGCTGACGCAGGCGCCGGACAGTGGTGGTCCGCAACGACATACGGCGTGGCTTACGACGATCAATTCCGATGACAGCCCGCATGTGCGGCCCGTGGGGGTGGTTGCGCACCGCGGCAGCTGGTATTTCACCTCCGGACCCGCGACCCGGAAGTCGCGTAACTTGGCTCGCGACCGAAGATGCGTGGTCAGCGTCGCCACCGATCAGTTCGACATGGCCCTCGAAGGCGTCGCCGAGCGTATCAGCGATGCTGGCGAATTAACCTCCGTTGCAGCGGCTTTCGGGCTCTCCGGATGGCCCGCGAAGGTCGCTGGCGACGCGGTCACGGCCGATTACAGCGCTCCATCGGCAGGCCCGCCGCCCTGGTATGTGTACCGTGTCAGCCCGTCGACCGTGTTCGCGATGGGCACATCGGAACCGTTTGGCGCCACGAAGTTTCAGGTGGACTGAGGCGGCTCATTACGGCGTGATCGTGTCCGGCCCGATATCGCATTGCGTCATCGAATCCGCACCATTGAGATGATGTGTTCGCGTTGGAGGTTTGGCCGGTACCTGGCGGTGGTGCTTGGCGTCATCGCGAATTTTGGCGCTGCTGCGGTTTCGGTGCACGCCGCGACGCCGGTGTGGAATGGCAAGTACTCGCTGGTGAGATACGCCGTGAACAAGACCGGCAGCAGTGTCGCGGCCGGACAAGCCGAACGCACCTTCAGCGCTGACTACGTCTTCGCCACTTCGTGCTCGTCGGGCAAGTGCGTCGCGACGGCCACCAACGGACCGGTCCCCAAGAACCCGACGCTGCCCCAGCCGTCTCACTACACCTAGGACGGGACCAGGTGGGTGGAGCACTTCGACTTTCAGTGGGATTGCTATATGGGCGAAGGAGTTCCGAAAGTCTGGGCACCAGCAAAGTCGTGGGCGTTCTACAGGCTCTTCGCAGATGAGGGTGTAGGGGTGGTCGGCGCGTCGGTGCCGGTGTAGGGGTCGAGGTCTTCTGATGATGGAGGTTCCTACGCCGTCCATCAGGAAGACCTCGACGTGCCTGACGCTACCGGTCGGGCGGGCTTTGCCTGCGCTGACGTGACGACTTTCTGCCGCCTTGATGAACTCAGGCTGGAGGTGACCGGTCAGCGCCTCGATGCTGATCGTGCTGTGCTGGCGTGCCGGATCGCCGAGGAGGATCGATGGTGCCGGCGCTGCGGTGAAGAAGGCGTTCCGCGCGACAGCGTGACCCGTACGTTGGCCCATGAGCCGTTGGGGTGGCGGCCCACGACCTTGCTGGTCACCATCCGCCGCTACCGATGCGCAGGATGCTCTCATGTGTGGCGTCAAGACGCCAGCAAGGCCGCCGAACCACGAGCCAAGCTCTCGCGACGCGCTCTGCAGTGGGCGCTGGAAGCCATTGTGTGCCAACACCTGAGCGTGGCCCGAGTCGCCGAAGGACTGGCAGTGTCGTGGAACACCGCCAACAATGCGGTGCTCGCCGAAGGCAAGCGGCTGCTCATCGCCGACCCGGCACGATTCGACGGCGTGGCGGTCATCGGCGTGGACGAACACGTCTGGCGCCACACTCGCCGCGGCGACAAATACGTCACCGTCATCATCGACTTGACCCCGGTGCGCGACAAGTCCGGACCGGCGCGGTTGCTCGACATGATCGAAGGACGTTCCAAACACGCCTTCCAACAGTGGTTGGCCAACCGGCCCAAAGACTGGCGTGACGGTGTGGAAGTCGTTGCCATGGACGGTTTCTCCGGATTCAAGACTGCGGCCACCGAGGAACTGCCCGACGCCGCCACGGTGATGGACCCCTTCCACGTGGTCCGGCTGGCCGGCAACGCCCTCGACGAATGCCGACGCCGCGTGCAGCTGGCCACCTGCGGGCACCGCGGCCGCAGCACCGACCCGCTCTACCGTGCCCGGCGCACCCTGCATACCGGTGCCGACCTGCTCACCGACAAACAGAAAGCCCGGCTTGCCGCCCTGTTCGCCGTCGATGCCCATGTCGAGGTCGAGGCCACCTGGATGATCTATCAACGCACCGTGGCCGCCTACCGCCAACCCGACCGCGCCAAGGGCGCCACGATGATGACCGCCCTGATCACCACCCTCAGCGCCGGCATCCCCAAACCGCTGCAGGAACTGATCACCCTCGGGCGGACGCTGAAGAAACGCGCCGCCGACGTCCTGGCCTACTTCGACCGCCCCGGCACCTCCAACGGCCCAACCGAAGCGATCAACGGACGCCTCGAACACCTCCGCGGCTCCGCCCTGGGCTTTCGAAACCTCACCAACTACATCGCCAGATCCCTCCTGGAAACCGGCGGATTCAGACCCCGACTACACCCCCGATCATGAAGAGCCGTTCTACACGCCGCAGCCGGACGGGTCGCTGCGCGGTATCTGGCACACCGACATCACCAGCGGCCCGTGCGGTGGAACCGTGGAAATGCCGGTGGCGGCTTTTTCTTCGCCTTCAATGGGCTCGCAATAACGGCGGCCCGGTCGAACTATTAGGGGCAGTAATTGGATTCCGCGGCGCCGACCACGCCGGTCGCGTCACTGAGGCTGATCCCCGGGTTTTGCTCTGCACCACCTGGGCCAGCTGGTCTGGGGTCTCGCCGGCGCTGCGGTCCGCGCAGATCAGGTGCCCGAGCTGGATCAGCGTGTCCTTGTCCCCGGTGAGGCCGATCTTGTGAATCTGGGCGAGGTAGGAATCGTCGTCAGCGACAGCAACCCCGGTACCCGCGGTCAATGAGATGGCAGCAATAGCGGGGACGCTCAATAAGTAGAGTTTGCGAGCAGAAATCACGATCGGCTCCTCGCCTGGGAGAGATGTTGCAACGGCATCATTATGCTGCCCGCTACACCGGTGTGCGCGGCGAATGGCAGAAGCCGGCAAAGTTGTCGCGATGAATTCTCCAAAAGCGGTAACACAGAAAGCAAATGGCCAGGCTACGACGCAAAAATGCGCGCTATTGCAATACTCATGAAATAGTGACCGACTGCAATCATGTCATTTTCGGAGTTTCTCGCGAGTGTCGCTATGGAACGACGTGTGCTGATGGTTAGGTTCCGATGGTGACGTCCCTGGTGAAGTTGTTCCGCGACACCGTCGCGGTTCGGATATCGGTTGCCGTGGTGCTCGGAATTGTCGTCGCCATCATGGTCGGCGATGCCTACGGGTGGCGGTTCGCGGTGGCCGGTTGGATCACCGCTGCCGGCGTGTATGTGGTGTGGACGCAGATCATCCTGCGCGGGATGGATGCTGATCAGACCTGTACATGGGCGACGCGGGAGGACCCGACCCGCTGGGTCGCCGACGCAGTCATCCTGTCGGCAAGCGTCGCAAGCCTGGGCGGGGTCGGATATCTGGTGGCCGCCGGTTCGCGCTCCGGGGCTGAGGCCATCCAAGCCGCCATCGTCGGGATCCTGACCGTCGCGGCGTCCTGGTTCGCCGTGCACACGTTGTACACGGTGCATTATGCGAGGCTCTACTATTCCGGCGATCCGGGCGGGATCGATTTCCATGACCCGGAACCGCCGCGGTTTCGGGACTTCTCCTATGTCGCGTTTACCGTCGGCATGACCTACCAGGTGTCAGACACGGAGATCAATTTGACGTCCATCAGGGCGACGGTGTTGCGACATGCGTTGGTGTCCTACCTCCTGGGCGCGGTTGTCCTCGCGGTCACGATCAACTTGATCGCGGGGCTGAGCTCCAAGGTGTGATCGACGCCGGGCGCCTGGCCGACGATTGTTCTCGGCACCCGGTCGTCGATCACACCAAACACATCAGCACCAAAAGGGCGGGGCTAGAACGTATCTCAAAGGCGATATCGCATCGGCTATCGCATTTCAAAGTGACGTGACCCCGGGTGCCGTTTGTCGCTAGCCGACTTTGGTCAGCGTAAATATGTCACGGTTGTCTTCGAGACCACAGGGCGCCGATGTCGTCAAGAAGTCCACTTCGCCGCTAAGCGTGACCGGGTCCCACGATTGGGTCACCTCGATTGGGTGCGGGCTGTTATCCGGGCATATCGCGCCTTCGGGGATCGCCCGGTTGACGGTGTACCGGCCATCGACCAGCGCGGCATCAAACCCGGTGTCCATAGAGGTTGACACGTGCGCGACGCAGCCCGGCGCGCACGTGGTGTGGACGATCCATGTCCCGTGGCCGCCGTCCTCGTCCGCGTAGTGATAGACGCCGTTCATCTTCGCGTCATCGGCCGCAGCCGGTGGCGCGGCCGAGGCTAGTGGCGCTGGCGCCCAGACCGCCCCGCCAGCAAATACTGCGATAGCCGCGATGAATCTGTTGGCCCTCATGCCATCCGCCCTTTTTCGTGCCGTTGCGTCCGTTTGGCGACGTCATCGGAGGATATCAATGAAAGGCCAGGTGAAGGCCGGTATTGTGGCGCATTCATAGACGACTCCTATGTAGTGAGAAAGTGCATACGAAAAACCATAAGATCGCGTCCAGAGTGGCGGATGCATAGCAAACTTATTTGGCGGCTAGCCGCACGCTGCCGAAACTTGCGCTCGACGTTCGGCTGGCCCGGCGTCCGACGAGCAGCCAGGAATCAACGGCAACGCCGCCAGGGGGAATAGTCCACACAAAGCCCATGCAGCCGGGTATTCAGCCGCACCGATCAGGACACCGAATAGCGGAGGACATGCGGCCGCCATCACTCGTTGTGTGGTGTTCTGAATCCCTAGGGCGCGCCCACTCCAGAACCGCCCGGCGAACTCGGTGATCGCGTTTGCCTCTAACCCGCCTAGATGGTCAAGAACATAGCCCCAGGCGACCAGCGTCAGCACCATGCCCCAGCTGGGCATCGATGACAGCAGACAGGCTTCCTCCAGCGAAACTCCTTGCCGGGCTTGTAGGGCGGGAATGAGGAAGGCGATGCCGTTGACGAAAAGGAAAGAACCCGCAGTGGCAAATAGGGCGATGGCTATGATCGACCAGCGGGCGCCGGAGCTCAATTGGCCAGTCGTGTTGGGATCGGCCAATATTGGATCGGGGGCGACTGGCGAGTCCCGGTTACTGAGTCCACCCGCGTTTAGAGTCGGGGTGTTTTTGGTTCCGGATTCAGTTGATCTCGCAGGCCACCGGGGTGTGGGTGCACCTGCATGCCGCAGCGTACTCGGCCGGTGTTCGGTAGCCCAGCGATGAGTGGCGGTGTCGATGATTGTGTTCGGTCTTGAAGTCACCGATGACCACGCGGGCTTCGAACAGGGTGTTCCAGTGATTGCGGTTGAGGCACTCCTTGCGTAGTCGGTTGTTGAAGGATTCGATGTGTCCGTTGTTCCACGGCGTTCCGGGCGGGATATAGGACGTGCCGACGTTGCGGTCGCAAAACTGTTGCAACGCTTGAGAAATGAACTCAGGCCCGTTGTCCATCCGCAGCACCTTCGGCGGACCGCCGGCCACGGCGAACACCGTCTTGAGCTCGTCAACGAGCCGGTGGGCGGTGATCGAGCGTTCCACCAGATGCAGCAGCGATTCACGGGTGCGTTCGTCGACCATCGAGGCAATCTTGATCGCCTTGCCGTCGGTGGTGGAGTCGAACTGGAAGTCGATCGCCCACACCACGTTCGGGGCATCGGCCTCAACCGGCGGGATCGACGACACCCCGGCCCGCTTGCGCGGCGAGATCACCTTCACCTGCAATCCCTCTTCGCGCCACAGGCGATGGATCTTCTTCTTGTTGACCTCGCGGCGCTCGTCGTAGCGCAGCGCGGCCCAGGCGCGCCGGAACCCATGGCACGGGTTTTTCGTGGCGTAGGAACGCAACCAGGCCCGCATATCGGCATCGGGATCAGCCGGAGTCTGCGCTTGCGGGAGGCGGCGGTGCGTGGAGCGGGCCAGCCCAACTGCTTTGCACGCCAACCGTTGCGACATGCCCAACGTGGTGGTGAGCATGTCGACGGCGCGGCGCTTGGCAGCTGGGCTCAGAATTTTCCCTTCCCTACCTCCCGCAGTGCGTCTTTGACCAGCTCAGCTTCGGCCAGCAGCCGCTTGAGTCGGGCGTTCTGCTCGCGCAGCTCTTTGAGTTCTTTGGCGGCGTCGGTGTCCATCCCGCCGTAGGCGCGCCGCCAGTTGTACAACGTCGCCGCAGACACCTCCAGCTCGGCGGCGATCTCCTCACCCGTCTTGCCTTCGGCAGCCAACTCATCTGCCCGGCGCAGCTTGCGCACGATGTCCTCCGCGGAATGCCGCTTCCGACCAGCCATACGTTTCATCGTCCCTTCTCGGCCCGACATCGGACCACAGGACTCTAAAACTGGTTGGACTCCTTCAGCGGGAACACGCCAGTGGCGGTGTGGCCGTCCGCCAGATCCAGGCGCCTAGGTGGCGTGCCGCCTCCATGCCAGTGAGTACGGTTCATTGTTCCCCCTCGTGCAGGTGGCGAAAGTTTCTATTCGATAACCTCTACTTCCGTTGTAAGACAGATTATTTCATCGTGTGATAAGAGTGTGCTGAGCCAAAACTATTAATCCCCTGGGGTTTACGAGTTGACTATTCTGGATCTGAAACTGACGTGTGGACCTTGGCGTCAAAGATCCCGATTCATGTTGGTAATTAGGGATTTTGCAGTATATCAACGTTGTTGATCGCCTATGGACATTCAAATATGTTGCACACCAACGTGTTCGAGTCGAATCAAAGTCCGAAAAATTCGAACGCGTTGAGCGAGTGGTTAACCCAGTGTGTCGTACGAGTGCGCTTCGGCTGATGGGCCTCGTTGTTGTCCGGGAACGGTATCGATCGTACGGGGCTGGTTCGAGACGTCTGACTGTTGTACTTCGAGCTCGGCGTCGATCACCTTTATCCAGGCTGAGTGCGGAGTGATGTCGACGAGATTATCCTCGGTTTGACCAAAAACGCTCATCAAGAGCGCGTGGCAGTTGTCGGCATCATCTTGATGGCGAGGGTGCAGATAGTTGCCGGAGACGCGGCGATCAATGTGGGCGGGAGCCACATAC
The DNA here is from genome assembly GCA_963712615.1 of uncultured Actinomycetota bacterium. Classification (GTDB taxonomy): domain Bacteria; phylum Actinomycetota; class Actinomycetes; order Mycobacteriales; family Mycobacteriaceae; genus Mycobacterium. The sequence goes on along the minus strand of CAVQIO010000002.1, from coordinate 2,032,199 downwards.
ATCGCCACATTCTCCATCCAGCCGGTCGTGCAGTCCTCAACGACCACGGGCATATCACCCGGAAGATCGGCGAGCGCGCGACGCAGCTGCTCAACGTTCATCGGTTCGTCCTAGGCATGGGAGCGCCAGCGTACGAGCGGCCCGCTTAGAGTCCGTTGAGAACGTCGCTGACCTTGCTGCTCGCGACCTGTAGCGCATCCACGAGCTGTTCCGTCAGGCGAAACAGCCGGTTGGGACACCAGAGGTTCGTCGCCTATTCCTGGATGCATCAGCGCGGCTAGGAGGGATATCTACGTCAGGACGAAACTCGAACGATTCATCATCAGTGGTGCGCTCACAGGCGGCATCCGCGGAAACCCATATCGCGGTGGTGATTTGATATGACGCAACAACCGCGGGATTACCTCTACGGTGGCGACTTCGCGGAGGAGCGAGCCCGACTCGCCGGCATCGAAGCGCTGTGGGACCCGGGTGGCCAGTCACTGCTGGACGAGCTCGGACTCGGTGTCGGGTGGCGATGTCTCGAAGTCGGTGCCGGCGGCGGCTCGTTACTCGAGTGGATGAACGAGCGTGGCGCGACGGTCACCGCGGTGGACATCGACACGCGTTTCATCGATCACCTCGCATCGGACACCGTCGACGTTCGGTGCCTGGACATCCGAAGTCACGATCTCCCGCCAGGCGAGTTTGACCTCGTTCACGCGCGCCTCGTGCTGGTGCACCTCTCGGATCGCAGGGACATCCTCCATAAACTCGTGCAGACGCTGCGCCCGGGCGGCTGGATTGTCATCGAGGACTACGAGTACAGCTGCTACAGATTGGGTGATTAGTTGTACCTCGACGCGACCGTGCGCGCGATCATCGAAGTCATGGAGAAGGCCGGTTACGACCGAACGTACGGGCGCAGGGTTGTGGACGACCTCGTTGAAGCGGGGTTGACCGAAGTTCGGGGCGAAGGCCGCACGCGAATAATCGACGCTCATTCTCCGGGGTTCGACTTCTTCAAGCTTTCGTTCGAGAGCATTCGGGGCGCGGTCGTCGCGTCGGGGGCGTTGGCTGCCGCTGACGCCGATGCGGCCGCTGACCGTTTCGCCGACAAAAGCATGCGAATCTTCACGCCGATCGTGATGGCGGGAATCGGCCGCCGCGCCTGATCACACCGTCTCCGACCTGGAATCGAAACAGGGTCTCCACGCGTTGTCTACCCGTGGAGAGCCACGTCGCAGACGAAGGCACCCCGACGATGAGCCGTCCGGGCAGGGCAGGTTGGTGCGGAGCACGTTCGCGATGCTGCGTGTCTTGGGCCGACTGCAAGGTCCGGTCGGGGTCAGCAGACTTGCGGCCGCGGTTGGTATCCCGAAGGCGACGGCGCATCGACTGCTGGAGCAATTGGCCCGCGAGAAGATCGTCGAGCGGCGTGACCGCAAATGGGTGCTCGCATCGGGCTTTCACGATCTCGACCGCCGGCCCAGCGAATTGGGCGCCATCGCTCGGCAGCGGCCGTACGCCATGACGCATGCAACGGGCGCGACGTTGTGCCTCTATCTGCAGTCGGCGGAGAAGCTGCGGCCCCTGACCACCACGCATGGACGTCTCACCACATAGGTGATGACCGCTTTCGAGCAATCCATCGCACCCGAGCACCCGGCGTCGGCGATGTGGCAAGCGATTGCATCCGGGCGACTTTCCGCCGAGCACCGCGTGGTGCATCCGGAGTGCTGCTGTATCGCCACCCCGTTCTCGCTGCCCTCAGGCAACATCGCGGTACTTGGGTTGGCGCTGCCCGATCACCGGGCGGTGGAATCGCTCAAACGTCCCTTGGACAAGGTGGCGTCGCTGATCCTCGACGATGTGCATCGGTGGGAAAGCCAGCTCGCGTAAAGAGCGTTCAGCAGTGCGGGGCCCAGCACCTCTGGTTGGGGCAGTAGGTCGCGTGTGCGATGCCGACCATGGAGACGACGTCGCCGACCGCAATGCCCCTGGGGTCCAAGTTGGCGTGGACGTCCTGGGCAATCTGGTTCGGCGGCCAGCCCCAGCCGAGGTCGTCGCAAATGAGGTGCGCCATCCCGATCATGGCGGCGTCGTGTCCGGGCGGCCAGGTGAGGCCGGCGGCGCGCAGTTGAGCACGGTATGCGTCGTTTGGATCGGCGGTCGCAATCGGTGCGCTACTAAAGACAGCGGCACCAACCATTGCGGGGACGGCCTGAATCGCTTGTAAGTCTTTACACGGCTGGCCCGGTGCTGGCTGACAGGATCGGTGTCGCCGTCCTGGCTGAGTGTGACTCGTGAATCGCCTGGCCCCGGTGAAGGGTGCTCTTCCCAGGATCTGTCCACTTGGCCGAGGGCGGCGGCGCCGGCCCGGTCTTGCTTCGGTGGCTTGATTAGAAGCCTGCCCGACTCGTTGCCGCGAGTCGTGGCCCGTTACAGGCCTGCCTCGAACTGCTCTTTCCGGGCTGACGCCGCCAACGACGTCGTCTACGGGAAGGAAATCAACGTCGCCATGTCCATCGTCGCAGAGCAGTATGCGTTTGTCATCGGAGTCGATACCCACGCCGCCACTCACGCGTTCGCGCTGATCAACGCCACCAATGGCGGTGTCATCGATCAGGCCGTGTTCCCCACCTCGCCCGCGGGCCTCGACCGTGCCTGCACCTGGATCCTCCGCGGGATCAACGAGAAGCCAACGTTGGTCGTCATCGAAGGCGCGGGTTCCTTCGGCGCTGGCCTGGCCGGGCGGGTTACCCGCAGCGGACTGTCGATCGCCGAGCCGGCGGCGATGCCCGCCGCGCAGCGTCGTGGTGTCGGCAAGACCGATGCCTTGGACGCGGTCCGCATCGCACGCTCGGTCCTGGGCGTCGACGTCACCCGGTTGCGGCGGCCCCGCGCTACCGGGCAACGGGTGGCGTTGCGTGTCCTGACGGTCGCGCGTGAGGAGATGGTCGCCGAACGCACCCGAGCGATCAACGCCCTCACTGCACTGTTGCGGACAGTAGATCTCGGGCTTGATGTTCGTAAAGCGCTGCCACACAGTCAATTCAAGTCGATCGCAGCCTGGCGTGACCGCAAAGAAGATCCAGTTGTCGCCACCTGCAGGCAGGAAGCGATCCGATTGGCCAAGCGCATCGCCGCCCTCGACGGCGAACTGGTCGACAACCGCAAGAATCTCGATTCCCTCGTCGAGGATCTCGCCCCGGAGCTGTGCCAACTGCCCGGCGTGGGCTCGGTCGTGGCCGCGTGCGTCCTGACAGCGTGGTCACATCCAGGCCGTGTCCGGTCCGAGGCAGCCTTCGCCGCCCTCGCCGGCACCTGCCCGATACCAGCATCGTCAGGAAAAACCCTGCGGCACAGACTCAACCGTGGTGGAGACCGCAGGCTCAACCGCGCGTTGACCACCGTTGTCATCGTTCGGATGCGCACCCACGCCCCAACCCGCGCCTATGTTGCCCGACGACGCGCAGAAGGCCGAACCACCAAAGAGATCATGCGTTCGCTCAAGCGCTACATCACCCGACAGCTCTACCGAACCCTGGCTGCAGCACATCCGCTGCCCATAACCCCTTGACACGATATAGAAGCATCCTGGATATCCCGGAGGCTCGTTTTATTGGACGTCGACCAGGGGTTGGTCGGTCCTTTGTGCATCGTAGAACGCGGCTTCGAACTCAGTTGGAGGTACGTCAGCGAGATAGCTGTGCAGGCGGCCGGTGTTGTGCCAGTACACCCATCCCAGGGTCGCCAGTTCGACGTCCTCGACGGTTTTCCACGGCCCGGTGCGGGCCGGCCCGTAGATCAGCTCAGCTTTGTAGTAGCCGTTCACCGTCTCGGCCAGGGCATTATCGTAGCTGTCTCCGATCGTGCCGATCGAGGGGACCGCTCCGATCTCGGCGAGCCGCTCGCCATAGCGGATGGACGTGAATTGCGATCCGGCATCGGAGTGACATGTCAAGCCGGGCAATGGATCTCCGCGCGACCAGCGAGACATCTCCAACGCATCGAGCACCATGGTGGTACGCATGTGCGAAGCCACCCGCCACCCGACAATCATGCGGGAGTAGGCGTCGACGATGAAGCAGACATAGGCGACTCCGGCCCAGGTGGGCACGAATGTCAGATCCGTGACCCACAACTGGTTCGGCGCGCCCGCGGTGAATTTCCGCTTGACCAGATCCGGGTGGCGCGCCGCCGTCAGGTCCGGTTTGGTGGTGCGCACCCGTTTGCCGCGACGGACGCCCTCGATGCCAGCCGCCCGCATCAGCCGGGCCACCTGGTCTCGGCCGACGTCGTGGCCGACCCGACGTGCCGTTTTCCACAGCTTGCGAACCCCGTAGACGCGGTAGTTGTCTTCCCAGAGCTGGCGCAACGCCGGACCCAGCTCGGCGTCGCGTTGGGCCCGTGCAGACGGTGGCCGAGTCTTGGTGTCGTAGTAGGTGCTCGGGGCCACCGTCACCCCTGCGGTGCGCAGGACGGTGATGATGGGCTCGACCCCGAATTCCTCGCGGTGGGTGTCGATGAAGTCAACTATTTCTTGTGTTGGCGGTCGAGCTCCGCGCCGAAGAAACTTGCCGCTCGTTTCAGAATCTCGTTGGCACGCTTGAGTTCTCGTACCTCTTGCTCGAGCTCTTTGACCCGCTGGGACTCCGCAGTGGATACCCCCGAGGCATACCCATCGTCGATGTCGGCCTGGCGCACCCAGGAACGAACCGACTCGACCCCGTAGCCGAGCTGACGGGCCACCCGCGACACCGTGCCCTGCTCGGTCCCCAGCTCGGCCCGCAGTGCGCGGACCATCCGCACCGCGGCGGCCTTCTCCTCCGGGCTGTATCGACGCGCCGTGGGCTTCCCCGGCGACTGTTCCTTCGGCATACCTGCATCCTCGTTTCCAAGGTCAGGAGCCCCGGGATTTCCAGGATGCTTCTATATCGTGTCAAGGGGTTATGGGCAGCGGATGTGCTGCAGCCAGGGTTCGGTAGAGCTGTCGGGTGATGTAGCGCTTGAGCGAACGCATGATCTCTTTGGTGGTTCGGCCTTCTGCGCGTCGTCGGGCAACATAGGCGCGGGTTGGGGCGTGGGTGCGCATCCGAACGATGACAACGGTGGTCAACGCGCGGTTGAGCCTGCGGTCTCCACCACGGTTGAGTCTGTGCCGCAGGGTTTTTCCTGACGATGCTGGTATCGGGCAGGTGCCGGCGAGGGCGGCGAAGGCTGCCTCGGACCGGACACGGCCTGGATGTGACCACGCTGTCAGGACGCACGCGGCCACGACCGAGCCCACGCCGGGCAGTTGGCACAGCTCCGGGGCGAGATCCTCGACGAGGGAATCGAGATTCTTGCGGTTGTCGACCAGTTCGCCGTCGAGGGCGGCGATGCGCTTGGCCAATCGGATCGCTTCCTGCCTGCAGGTGGCGACAACTGGATCTTCTTTGCGGTCACGCCAGGCTGCGATCGACTTGAATTGACTGTGTGGCAGCGCTTTACGAACATCAAGCCCGAGATCTACTGTCCGCAACAGTGCAGTGAGGGCGTTGATCGCTCGGGTGCGTTCGGCGACCATCTCCTCACGCGCGACCGTCAGGACACGCAACGCCACCCGTTGCCCGGTAGCGCGGGGCCGCCGCAACCGGGTGACGTCGACGCCCAGGACCGAGCGTGCGATGCGGACCGCGTCCAAGGCATCGGTCTTGCCGACACCACGACGCTGCGCGGCGGGCATCGCCGCCGGCTCGGCGATCGACAGTCCGCTGCGGGTAACCCGCCCGGCCAGGCCAGCGCCGAAGGAACCCGCGCCTTCGATGACGACCAACGTTGGCTTCTCGTTGATCCCGCGGAGGATCCAGGTGCAGGCACGGTCGAGGCCCGCGGGCGAGGTGGGGAACACGGCCTGATCGATGACACCGCCATTGGTGGCGTTGATCAGCGCGAACGAGTGAGTGGCGGCGTGGGTATCGACTCCGATGACAAACGCATACTGCTCTGCGACGATGGACATGGCGACGTTGATTTCCTTCCCGTAGACGACGTCGTTGGCGGCGTCAGCCCGGAAAGAGCAGTTCGAGGCAGGCCTGTAACGGGCCACGACTCGCGGCAACGAGTCGGGCAGGCTTCTAATCAAGCCACCGAAGCAAGACCGGGCCGGCGCCGCCGCCCTCGGCCAAGTGGACAGATCCTGGGAAGAGCACCCTTCACCGGGGCCAGGCGATTCACGAGTCACACTCAGCCAGGACGGCGACACCGATCCTGTCAGCCAGCACCGGGCCAGCCGTGTAAAGACTTACAGGCGTTTCAGCCATTCTGACTAGCCAGCGAGGCGAGAGCATGAGTCAGTGTGCGGTGCGAAAGCGGCGCAATTGTGAAGTACTGACGAACTCCAGGGATGACTGCCGACTGCCATCTGCGCGCCGGCGATCACACGCGGCCGGAAAGACCGGCGGCGGCACGGATCTGCTGGCGAGCTGCGGCACGGTCGGTCTCGGGAAATATGTAGTGGCTCAACGACGTTTTCTTGTACCAGCCTTGGCCTTTGGATCCGCCGTTGCGGTGTTTGCCGCGACGACATGCTTCGGACCGCCTGCTTGCTCGCTGGCAGACCCGGGCCCGGACCAGAGCACAACAGCGTTTGCCATCCCGTTTCCGGCCAACCTTCAGGGGAAGATCGACCACCTCGAGAAAGAGGCGCTGACGGACACATCGAAGGAGCAGAGAGCCGCCAAGAAGGCCTGGATCCTTAAGACTTCCTTGGCTGATTTATTGCCGCAGCCTTTCACGAGCAATGCATCGCTGTACGGCCTGAAAAATCTAGGAGACTATCGGTTCGACTTCTCGAAAACGTTCGGTGACCCAGCGTTTTACCCGAAATATTTCGCCAGTCCGTTCAAGAACAACGTCGTTACCCTAACGCCTGAGGCTGGGGACCACTATAACTACGCTGGCGACGAGGTTTGGGTCGATTTCGCCAACCATGATCTCGGCGTCGGTGTCTTTGGCAATGGGATGGTGCAAGAAGAGACGATGGCCCTGACCATGCCCCAACTCGCGGAGGCGGCCGCCCTCGGCTATCACACCCGCTCCCAAGGCCACCCGGGCGTCTTGGGGAGCAATCCAGAACCGCTAGTGCTGACGAATGTCCAGCGCTCGATCAAGCTCGGTGCCGGGCTTTATAAGGACGGGTGGTTGACGATGACGCTGGACAAGATCCAGGAAGTCGCCAACACCACGCCCCAAAAACCTAACCAGCATTTAAACGTCCTGGCGGTTGCGGTGGAAAAGGTCGTGGCGTGTTCCCGCTGAAGGAGTCCAACCAGTTTTAGAGTCCTGTGGTCCGATGTCGGGCCGAGAAGGGACGATGAAACGTATGGCTGGTCGGAAGCGGCATTCCGCGGAGGACATCGTGCGCAAGCTGCGCCGGGCAGATGAGTTGGCTGCCGAAGGCAAGACGGGTGAGGAGATCGCCGCCGAGCTGGAGGTGTCTGCGGCGACGTTGTACAACTGGCGGCGCGCCTACGGCGGGATGGACACCGACGCCGCCAGAGAACTCAAAGAGCTGCGCGAGCAGAACGCCCGACTCAAGCGGCTGCTGGCCGAAGCTGAGCTGGTCAAAGACGCACTGCGGGAGGTAGGGAAGGGAAAATTCTGAGCCCAGCTGCCAAGCGCCGCGCCGTCGACATGCTCACCACCACGTTGGGCATGTCGCAACGGTTGGCGTGCAAAGCAGTTGGGCTGGCCCGCTCCACGCACGGCCGCCTCCCGCAAGCGCAGACTCCGGCTGATCCCGATGCCGATATGCGGGCCTGGTTGCGTTCCTACGCCACGAAAAACCCGTGCCATGGGTTCCGGCGCGCCTGGGCCGCGCTGCGCTACGACGAGCGCCGCGAGGTCAACAAGAAGAAGATCCATCGCCTGTGGCGCGAAGAGGGATTGCAGGTGAAGGTGATCTCGCCGCGCAAGCGGGCCGGGGTGTCGTCGATCCCGCCGGTTGAGGCCGATGCCCCGAACGTGGTGTGGGCGATCGACTTCCAGTTCGACTCCACCACCGACGGCAAGGCGATCAAGATTGCCTCGATGGTCGACGAACGCACCCGTGAATCGCTGCTGCATCTGGTGGAACGCTCGATCACCGCCCACCGGCTCGTTGACGAGCTCAAGACGGTGTTCGCCGTGGCCGGCGGTCCGCCGAAGGTGCTGCGGATGGACAACGGGCCTGAGTTCATTTCTCAAGCGTTGCAACAGTTTTGCGACCGCAAGGTCGGCACGTCCTATATCCCGCCCGGAACGCCGTGGAACAACGGACACATCGAATCCTTCAACAACCGACTACGCAAGGAGTGCCTCAACCGCAATCACTGGAACACCCTGTTCGAAGCCCGCGTGGTCATCGGTGACTTCAAGACCGAACACAATCATCGACACCGCCACTCATCGCTGGGTTACCGAACACCGGCCGAGTACGCTGCGGCATGCAGGTGCACCCACACCCCGGTGGCCTGCGAGATCAACTGAATCCGGAACCAAAAACACCCCGACTCTAAACGCGGGTGGACTCAGTAACCGGGACTCGCCAGTCGAGAAGTCGTGGGCGCAGCAATCCGACATAAAGACGCTCGACGACCTGTTCAACACGTTCGTCGCCGGCTTTACGTTGGCTAAAAATATCAAGCCCAACGTGATAATTAACACCGGCCCCATCGGTACCGGAGACTTCCAGAACGATCCCAAAGTCATCTATGTCATGCAGAACTTGGCTGCACAGCAGGTCGGCGGAATCACGTTGCGGTACTGGGGTTACGACCCAAAGACTTACACGGAGCAGAAAAGCTACGAACCAATGGTCAACCAGATCATTGACAAATGGAAAAAAGACCCAGACAAGAAGGTAGCTAACTTGCTACTGATCGCATACGGGTGCCTCACCGGGAAGCCCTCGGGATAAGTGCCACTGCGCCAAGCGAATTACGAACATTCAGCAGAGTTACGCCCTGGGGTCGGCGGCGGTAAAGAGAGGTGCGTGGTGAGGATGAGCGGGGCGCCGTGGGGGCGGGCCATCATCGCATTGGCCGCCGCAACGATCGTGACTACCGCCGCCGTGGTCGCCGGGCGGGTTTTGATGAGTCCCGCTGTGGGGCGAGCACCCGCAGTGGTTGCGGTAGATACATCTGAGCCGGGGCCTCTGTCTCCGCCGCCGCCCGGATTTCCGGACTTAACTGGGTTCACCGACGTGTCGCACAGTCAGGAATTATCCCGCTCCTACGTCTTGGCAACATTTACCAGCCCGACGGGATTGCAGTGCGCGATGTGGAGCAGCCTGGGAGATGCAGCGGCGTTCTGTTTCGGAGCGATTCCTGGACTTGATCATCCAGCAAACCAGGTCTATGCAGGGGACCACAGGTCAGCTGGTTGCGTCCATCTAGGTGGTGTACGAGTCGGACCTGATTAGCGGTACCGGCGTGTCGTAGCCGAATGATTGAAGGTCATCGCGTGATTCTTCGACAGACCGACCAAAGTCACTCGAGCAAAGGAATCAACGCGATGACCACTGCCCACAATATCGACCTGCCTGCCGCGCTGGCCGAACGACTCACCACCACCCACCCCGACGTGCTGCGCGAACTGTTGTCGACGTTCATCCACACCCTGATGGGTGCGGAGGCCGACGCCCTGTGCGGCGCCGGATACGGTGAACGCAGTAGCGAGCGCATCAATCAGCGAAACGGCTACCGTCATCGCCAATTCGTACCCGCACAGGATCATTGGATCTGGCGATTCCCAAGCTACGGCAGGGTTGCTACTTCCCGGACTGGCTGCTGGAACGCCGCAAACGGGCCGAGTGGGCCCTGACCACCGTGGTCGCTACCTGCTACCTACTGGGGGTGTCTACCCGGCGGATGGACAAGCTCGTCGAGACGTTGGGCATCACCAGCTTGTCGAAGTCTGAAGTCAGCGTGATGGCCAAGGAGCTCGACGTCGCGGTCGAGGCGTTCCGGAGCCGGCCGCTGGACGCCGGCCCGTACACGTTCGTCGCCGCCGACGCCCTGGTGCTCAAGGTCCGCGAAGCCGGGCGGGTGGTCAACGTGCACGCCCTGATCGCGGTCGGGGTCAACGCCGAGGGATACCGCGAAATCCTGGGCATCGACGTCAGCACCGCTGAGGACGGCGCCGGGTGGTTGGCGCTCTGGCGGTCGCTGACGGCCCGGGGCCTGTCCGGGGTACGGCTGGTCACCTCCGACGCGCACGCCGGGCTGGTGGCTGCGCTAGGCGCGACTCTGCCCGGAGCTACCTGGCAGCGGTGCAGAACCCACTACACGACCAACCTGATGGCGAAGACTCCCAAGAGTTCGTGGCCGTGGGTGTGTACCCTGTTGCATTCGGTTTTCGACCAACCCGATGCGGAATCGGTTGCTGCTCAATATGATCGGATCACCGACGCACTATCGGACAAGCTCCCCAAGGTCGCCGATCACCGAGAGGCGGCCCGACCGGATCTGCTGGCGTTCACCAACTTCCCCAAGCAGATCTGGCGCCAGATCTGGTCGAACAACCCCCAGGAACGCCTCAACAAGGAGATCCGCCGCCGCACCGACGTCGTCGGCATCTTCCCCGACCGCAACGCGCTGATCCGCCTCGTCGGTGCCGTGCTGGCCGAACAACACGACGAATGGGCCGAATCCCGGCGCTACCTCGGCCTCGACGTCCTCAGCAAATCCCGAGCAGATCAGAACTCACCGACTGAACAGGAGGACACCCCCGCGGCACTGACCGCCTGAACCAAACCTCGGAGAATCACACGACTAGCTCGTACACCACGTCCCTGGACTTGACCGGTCAGCTTTCGACCAGGGCGCGCCCCCCGATTCCGACAAGCTCAATGGGAAGCCCCTGGCATCGGGCGAGAAGGTGATACTGGGTGCCGGGGGGACCCTGATGGGCGGCGATCAGATCACCTGCGGTGTTCAAAATGCTCTCGTCGCGTGCATAGTGATTGAAGGATTCAGCCAAAACCACGGCGACGACACTGCCCAACGGCACGGCTTCGTCCTCAATCCCCAACGCAGTTGGACGTTCTGAGCTAACCATTTCGCGACGTCGACCGTCGGGTTGATTTTGATCATCTGCAGGTTGGCGCGTCGGCGCTGTAGCCATACATAGACCACTACGGTCACTGTCGCCGCGACGAGGCCGGGCGTGAGCACAGAGAGATATTGTCAAGACCTGTGGATGAGGTTGTTTCAGGCGACCTCCGTTTCGGTTGATTCGCTGGTTTCGGCGGGTGTGATATCGACGGGGCGTTCGAGCAGTTTGCCTTTGTGGAACACCGCGCCGGCACGGACCAGGGCGACCAAGTGCGGGGCGTTGACGGCCCGCCACCGGGCCTGCGCGGCGTCGATCAGCTTGTAGGCCATCGCAATTCCCGCGGCGCGGGAGCCGGGCCCCTTGGTGACCTTGGTTCGCAACCGCACGGTCGCAAAGGTCGACTCGATGGGGTTGGTGGTGCGCAGGTGGATCCAGTGCTCGGCCGGGTACTTGTAGAACTCCAGCAGCACGTCGGCGTCGTCGACGATCTTGGCGACCGCCTTGGGATACTTGGCACCGTAATCGACCTCGAAGGCCTTGATCGCGATCTGCGCCTTGTCGATGTCCTCGGCGTTGTAGATCTCCTTGATCGCCGCCAACGCAGCTGGGTGCGCTGACTTCGGCAGTGCAGCAAGCACATTGGACTGCTTGTGAAACCAACACCGCTGCTCACGCGTGTTCGGGAAGACCTCGCGGACCGCCTTCCAGAACCCCAACGCACCGTCACCGACAGCCAGCACCGGGGCTGCCATCCCGCGCCGGCGGCAGCTCCGTAGCAGATCGGCCCACGATTCGGTCGATTCCCGGTAGCCGTCGGCCAAGGCGACGAGCTCCTTGCAACCATCGGCGCGCACCCCGATCATCACCAACAAACAGAGCTTCTCCTGCTCGAGACGGACCTTGAGGTGAATGCCGTCGACCCACAGGTAGACGTAGTCCGTGTCCGAGAGGTCACGGACTTGGAAGGCCTTGGCTTCGTCTTGCCACTGGCTGGTGAGCCGGGTGATCGTCGTGGCCGAGAGACCCGCACCCGAGCCCAGGAACTGCTCCAACGCCGGACCGAAGTCACTCGTCGACAGGCCATGCAGATACAGCAGCGGCAGAACCTCGCTCATCTGCGGTGACTTGCGCGCCCACGCTGGCAGGATCGCGGAGGAAAACCTTTGCCGCTCTGCGGTATCGGCATCGACGCGCTTGTCGTTGACGCGCGGCGCGGTCACCGTGACCGCGCCCGACGCGGTCAACACCTCGCGCTCCCGGTGGTAGCCGTTGCGGACCACCAGGCGCCGTCCGTTGTCGTCGACCTCTCCGGCATGGGCGTCGATGTAGGCGGCCACTTCGGCCTGCAACGCCGCCGCAAGCATCTGTCGGGCGCCGTCGCGGACGATCTCATCGAGCAACGACCGACCGACACCGTCGTTCTTCTCGTTGGAGCATTCCGCGTCGTGAACTACCGTGAGCATGGGCGTACCTTCCCAACCAGCGCGCCAACGCCGGTCTTGATCAGAGAACCTTGGACTTCAGATCATCCTCGGGAAGGTGCGCCCACTTTCACACCACCTCGCAAAGGCTCATCCACAGGTTCTGATCATTGCTCGAGCACAGAGGTGGGCAGGGGTGAGATGAGCGACATATGTCGGCAAGCCCGCCAGTCCGCAAATCTTCAGTGAGTCGGGCAGCATGGGCTGCCGCACTTGATAGCCACGGACGTGCCAGCGGGGCCACCACAGCAGAACTCATGCACCGCCTCGGTCACACCACGCCGCAGATGGCGCTGCGGTACCAGCATGTCGCCGAAGGCCGTGACGCCGAGATTGCCGAGCGACTATCGAAACTCGCAGCAGGACAAGGGAAATAATGAAACAAGAGGTTGTTGTCATCTTCTGCGATGGCAGGCATGGTTCATCACAGGGACGGCGGCACAGACGCAAGTCACACGAGCCGATTCCAATCTCGGCATACCGCAAAAGCAGCCACAGCAAAGACCGCGACGACGACCAGCTCTGGCATCCTTTGGACGAGCGCGACGGCGAGGAGTACTGGCACCCTTCGCATACTCCCCGATCGCCACTGCAGCCAGCGGCCGCTTCTTCGTCGGATGCATGAACCAGGCGAAGTAGCGCGCCAACGGAATGGTCCTCGGGTCATCCGCTCAGATGACTACTTCTCCGTTCGTGACGGGTTACGGCTCGTCCGCTGAGGTCGACGCGGCCGCTACGTAGACGCACATCAATGTGACCGGGCCTAAGTGGTTCGTATTCCTTGCTCTACAACGGATTTGGGATTACCCACGCTGACGACTAGCGCACCGAATCCAATGGTATGGGTGGGCTGATGAGCCGGAATCCTGACGTGCTGCGTTCCATGAACCGACGCTCGAATCTGCCCTGAATTTGCTTGCCGTCCAGCTCGCCGGTGAGCACCAGGTGGTCGGTGTCCGGCTGGATCGCGCGCAGCACGATCTGGGCTGAATCCGACTCAGGTCTGCGTAACTCGAGGCGATCGCCGTCGACCTTGAGAAGCCAGGTGGTGGTGTAGCCGGCTGGGACCTGGCTGGTAAGCCGGACCACGCCGAGTGGCGCCTTATTGCGGTCGGTGATCGCGACGTTGGTCCACGGCTGCGGATGGTTTTGGTTGAGCGTTGCTTGGCGCCCGTCGACGGTGAATGACGTTGCGCGCCAAACTCCGTCGAGTGTTGAGGTGGGGGTGTGATAGGCGATGTAAATCATGGCGCCCCCCACCGCGCTGACCGCCAGCAAGGCGGCGGCGACGCCGAACTTGGCGGCCACGCCGGATCGCCGCAGCCAGCGTCTATCGGCCCCAAGTGGCAACCAGTGCGCAATCGGACGCGTATCGCCGCGGTTGAATACCACGCGCGCCAGGTTCGGCCAGTAGGGCGCGGTGATACCGATGGCTACCACGAATAATTCGCCGGCGACCAGCTTGACCGGCACGTCGTAGTTCATGTTCAGTAAGAAGATCTGCGCATTGGCGATCACTGAACCGAGCGCCCCGAGTAGCCACGTGCGATCCCACAGCAGCAGCAGTTCTGAGGTCACTTCGATGAGCCCGGTGGCGACCGAGTAGGGCTCGGAGGCGGCCATGAAGCCCCACAGGGTTTGGAAGAGGCGGATGTCGCCCGTCAATTGCAGCTGGTGATCGGGCAGCACCATGAATCCCATTTGGACGGGGATCACTTTGCCCATCCCGTAGTAGATCATCACCAACGTCAGTCCGAAGCGGGAGAACACGATCAGCGAGGCGGCCAGGCGCCGGTAATCAGAGCGCCGCCGATCAAGCAGTGTCCACACCGCGGTGATCGGCAGGGCCACCACAATCCAACCGAGATGGAAACACCAGAACCACAACGTGTCTGAGCCGGCGGAGTTGGTGATCTCGACACCGTGGCCTCGAGTCAGGTAGCTGCCGATTTGTGCGAGCGTCCAGATCAGTGGTTCGAGTGGGTAGCGGCCCGTATTGGCGTTCACGACACTGGCGTCCACCGTGACGAGCAGGATCGCACCGCCGACGACGATCAGCATGCCGCCGCCGATGGTGAAAAGCAGTCGGAAGCCTAGTTTTTGCCGCGGCGTCCACTGCGTGGCTTCGGTCGGGTCTGGTGTTTTGCGTGCCGGAACGGCGCTTACCACCGGTGACGATGCGAACTCGTCCTCATCCACTACGCCAGCCCTGCTGGCATGTAGTCGCCGTACACACGGCGGGGGTCGCCGGCTACCGCTAGCCGGTTCTGCCGGTCGGCCCGCGCGCACAGGGCAGCGTCGCGCTGCCACTTGACCTCAGCCCGGTCATCACGCCACGCCAACCACTTCCCGCCCGACCGGCCGACAACAGCCGCGGCGGCGAGCGCCGCCAGCAGCCAAGCGAATTTGAATACGAACACAACCAGCAGCACGAGAACCGTCATCGCTCAATCACCTTCCGAGAGCGGGATCACTGCGGTGGTGGCGGCGGTCCGGCCCCACCACACCCGCCTACCGGCGCCGGCGCGGGGACCGCTCCACCCGGCACAACACACTGAAGGCCAGGCGAGATAAGCCCGTACGGGTGGCCGATCATCGGGGCCCCGTACTGAATCGCATGCCAGTACGAGCCGTCGGCATAAGGCGCCCCGTCGCAGAACGCGAGAGAGATTTGCGAGCCCTGGCCGCCTCCGGGGCAGTAGCCGGCTTGCATGTTGGGCATGTGCGGGTCGGGAGCAGGGTCGGCGTAGGCCGGAGCGGCAGCGAACACGGCCGCGGCGGTGGCGCACGCGGCGACCAATAGATTGCGCATGTTCGGGATCCTTTTTTGGGGGCGGTGGGCTTTGCTCGTGTTGCACGTATTTTGCGTCGAGGCCCCTACAGGGTGGACCGTTATCGACAAATTCAAGGGGAGGGAGCATCGGGCTGCCCCCCAAGGAGAGTCGGGGGCACATTTAGAGCCACGCCGAATGCCTTAGTTGAACGAATCTTGCACGGAACACATATCTGTGCTGGTCAGAGGGTGCCCCCGGCAGGATTCGAACCTGCGGCCTTCTGCTCCGGAGGCAGACGCTCTATCCCCTGAGCTACGGGGGCGCACGCATATCAATACTGCGCCATTGGGCTTGAAACTGTCTGGGACAGACTAACGCATCCCGGTGGCCGCTTCGTCACCCCAATGGATTCGGGGCGTAGGCACGCTAACCAATAGGATGGACGCTCGTGACCCCCGCTGACCTGGCTGAGCTGCTCAAAACCACCGCATCCGCGGTGCTGGCCGAGCATGGTCTCGACGTGTCTGCAGTGCCAGCGACGGTGACCGTGGAACGGCCCCGTATTCCCGAGCACGGCGATTACGCCAGCAATCTGGCGTTGCAACTGGGCAAGAAGGTCGGCGCCAACCCGCGTGAACTGGCCGGATGGCTCGCTGAGGCGCTGGCCCAGGCCGACGGTATCGCTTCGGCGGAAGTGGCGGGGCCGGGCTTTATCAACCTGCGTCTCGAGGCGTCGGCGCAGGCGAAGGTGGTCGACAACGTCATCGACGCCGGCGACCGCTTCGGTCACTCCGAGGAGCTGGCGGGCACCCAGATCAACCTGGAATTCGTCTCGGCCAACCCGACCGGGCCGATCCACATCGGTGGTACCCGCTGGGCCGCCGTCGGCGACGCGCTGGGCCGGTTGCTCGCCACCCAAGGCGCGGCCGTGGTGCGCGAGTATTACTTCAACGACCACGGTGTCCAGATCGACCGATTCGCAAGCTCGCTGATCGCCGCGGCCAAGGGGGAGCCCACCCCGGAAGACGGCTACGCCGGGACCTACATCACCGACATCGCCGCGCAGGTGCTGGACAAGGCGCCCGACGCGCTGAGTCTGCCGGAAACCGAGATGCACGAGACGTTCCGCGAAATCGGTGTCGACTTGATGTTCACCCACATCAAAGAGTCGTTGCACGAATTCGGTACCGACTTCGACGTCTTCACCCATGAAGACTCCATGCACATCGGCGGCCTGGTCGACCAGGCCATCGCGAAACTTCGCGACACCGGCAACATCTACGAGAAGGACGGCGCAACCTGGTTGCGTACCAGTGCTTTTGGCGACGACAAAGATCGCGTCGTGATCAAGAGCGACGGCAAGCCGGCCTATATCGCCGGTGATATCGCCTATTACCTGGACAAGCGGCAGCGCGGTTTCGACTTGTGCATCTACATGCTCGGTGCCGACCACCACGGCTATATCGCGCGGCTCAAGGCGGTGGCCGCCGCCTTCGGAGACGACCCGGCCACGGTCGAGGTGCTCATCGGTCAACTGGTGAACCTCGTCCGCGAGGGGCAGCCGGTCCGGATGAGTAAGCGGGCCGGGACCGTGATCACGCTCGACGATCTCGTCGAAGCGCTGGGCGTGGACGCCGCGCGCTACAGCATGATTCGCTCGTCGGTGGACACCCCGATCGACATCGACCTGGCTTTGTGGTCCTCGGCGTCGAATGAAAACCCGGTCTATTATGTGCAATACGCCCATGCCCGGCTCTCGGCGCTGGCCCGCAGCGCGGCCGAGCTCGGCCTGATCCCCGACACCGGGCATCTCGAATTGCTCAGCCACGGCAAAGAGGGCGCGCTGCTGCGCACTATCGGAGAGTTCCCGCGGGTGCTCGACACCGCTGCGTCCCTGCGCGAACCACACCGGATCTGTCGTTACCTGGAAGATCTCGCCGGTGACTACCACCGGTTCTACGACTCGTGCCGGGTATTGCCCCAGGGCGACGAACAACCCACCGATCTGCACATCGCCCGCCTCGGGCTGTGCCAGGCCACCCGCCAGGTCATCGCCAACGGTCTGGCAATACTCGGCGTCAGCGCCCCGGAGAGAATGTGAACATCCATCCCGCCGGTCCCCGGCACGCCGAAGAAATCCGCCACGCGGACAGCCCGCCCCGGCCGCAGTCGCCCGAGGAGCTACTGCTGTTGGCGCCGAATGTGTGGCCGCGCAACACGGTTCGCGACAACTCCGGGGTAGCCGTCATCGCCGGCATTCCGGTGACCGCTCTGGCTCAGGAGTACGGAACCCCGCTCTTCGTCATCGACGAGGACGATTTCCGCTCTCGCGGCCGAGAGATCGCGACGGCATTCGGCGGCGGCGCCAATGTCTACTATGCCGCGAAGGCATTTTTATCCTCTGAAATCGCCCGGTGGGTCGACGAGGAAGGTCTCTCGCTCGACGTGTCCACCGGCGGAGAATTGGCCGTCGCGCTGCACGCCAACTTCCCGCCGGACCGGATCACCTTCCACGGCAACAACAAATCCGTCGCGGAATTGACGACCGCAGTCAAAGCCGGTGTGGGCCATGTGGTCGTGGACTCGATGACCGAAATCGAGCGTCTCGAAACCATCGCGGGTAAGGCGGGCGTCGTCCAAGACGTCTTCGTTCGTCTCACCGTCGGCGTCGAGGCGCACACCCACGAGTTCATCTCCACCGCACATGAGGACCAGAAGTTCGGCCTTTCGGTGGCCGGCGGCGCGGCAATGGCAGCGGTGCAGCGGGTATTCGCCACCGATCACCTGCGGCTGGTCGGGTTGCACAGCCATATCGGCTCGCAGATCTTCGACGTCGCCGGCTTCGAGCTGGCCGCGCGCCGCGTCCTGGGCCTGCTTCAGGAGGTCGTTGCTCAGTTCGGGGTGGACAAGACCGCCCAGATCTCCACCGTCGATCTCGGTGGCGGCCTGGGCATTTCGTACTTGGCATCCGACGATCCGCCCCCGATGGCCGAACTCGCGGCCAAGCTGACCACGATCATCAGCAACGAGGCGGCGGCCGTCGGTCTGCCCACGCCCCGACTGGTGGTGGAGCCCGGACGGGCGATCGCCGGACCGGGGACCATCACGCTCTACGAAGTCGGCACCGTCAAGGACGTCGAGGTCAGCACGACGGCGCTGCGGCGTTACGTCAGCGTCGACGGCGGCATGAGCGACAACATCCGCACCGCGCTCTATGACGCGCAGTACGACGCCCGGCTGGTGTCGCGGATCAGCGACGCGCCGGCGACGCTGGCCCGCATCGTCGGAAAGCACTGCGAAAGCGGCGATATCGTTGTGCGCGACACCTGGGTACCCGGCGACCTGGGACCGGGCGACCTGCTGGGAGTGGCCGCGACCGGTGCCTACTGCTATTCGCTGTCGAGCCGCTACAACATGATCTGTCGGCCGGCCGTGGTAGCGGTTCGCGATGGGCGGGCCCGCCTGATCCTGCGCCGGGAGACGGTCGACGATCTGCTGAGTCTGGAAGTGAGGTGAACCGTGTCAGACAATGAAAAGCCAGTCGGCGTAGCGCTACTCGGGTTCGGAAACGTCGGCAGCGAGGTTGTCCGCATCATCGAGGAGAGTGCGGACGATCTCGCGGCCCGAATCGGCGCGCCTCTTGCGCTGCGCGGCATCGGGGTCCGTCGCGTCGCCTCCGACCGTGGCGTCCCTATAGACCTGCTCACCGACAACATCGAAGAGCTCGCGTCGCGGGAAGACGTCGACATCGTCGTCGAATTGATGGGGCCGGTCGAGCCGTCCCGCAAGGCAATCCTGACCGCACTCGAGCACGGCAAGTCCGTCGTCACGGCGAACAAGGCGTTGTTGGCGACCTCTACCGAGGAATTGGCGCAAGCAGCCGAAAATGCGCACGTCGATTTGTATTTCGAGGCGGCCGTCGCCGGCGCGATTCCGGTCATTCGTCCGCTCACCCAGTCGCTCGCCGGTGACACGGTGGTGCGGGTGGCCGGCATTGTCAACGGCACCACCAACTACATCCTTTCCGCGATGGACACCACCGGCACCGACTACGAGAGCGCCCTGGCCGATGCGAGTGCGCTGGGTTACGCCGAGGCCGACCCCACCGCCGATGTCGAGGGTTACGACGCCGCGGCCAAGGCGGCGATTCTGGCATCCATCGCCTTCCACACCCGGGTGACCGCCGATGACGTCTACCGCGAGGGCATCACCAAGATCACCCCGGCCGACTTCGCGTCCGCACATGCGTTGGGCTGCACCATCAAGCTGCTGTCCATCTGCGAGCGCATCACCACCGACGACGGTCAGCAACGGGTCTCGGCGCGCGTCTACCCCGCGCTGGTGCCGCTGGCGCATCCGCTGGCCACGGTCAGCGGTGCGTTCAACGCGGTGGTGGTGGAGGCCGAGGCGGCCGGCCGGCTGATGTTCTACGGTCAGGGGGCCGGCGGTGCGCCCACCGCATCGGCTGTGACCGGTGACTTGGTGATGGCTGCCCGCAACCGGGTGCTGGGCAGCCGCGGTCCCAAGGAATCCAAGTATGCCCAACTACCCATCGCACCAATGGGTTTCATATCCACCCGCTACTACGTCAGCATGAACGTCGCCGACCGGCCGGGCGTACTGTCCTCGGTGGCAGCGGAATTCGCCAAGCGCGAAGTCAGCATCGCCGAGGTCCGTCAGGAAGGCGTGGTGGACGAAGGGGGGCGTCGGGTCGGGGCCCGGATCGTCGTGGTCACGCACAGCGCCACCGACGCGGCACTCTCCGAAACTGTTGATGCGCTGGCCGATTTGGACGTCGTGCAGAGTGTGGCAAGCGTGCTGAGATTAGAAGGAACCACCCTATGAGCACGCCGCGAATTGCCATCCACAAACCCTGGCCGGGGCTGATTGCGGCCTACCGTGACCGATTGCCGGTCGGCGACGACTGGACGCCGATCACGCTGCTTGAGGGTAATACTCCGCTGATCCTCGCGACCCGACTCTCGGAGAAGACCGGTTGCACGGTGCACCTCAAGGTCGAGGGCCTCAACCCCACCGGCTCCTTCAAAGACCGGGGCATGACGATGGCGGTCACCGATGCGGTGGCCCGCGGTCAGCAGGCCGTGTTGTGTGCCTCGACCGGAAACACCTCGGCGTCGGCGGCGGCATACGCTGCGCGCGCCGGCATCACCTGCGCGGTGTTGATACCGCAGGGCAAGATCGCGATGGGCAAGCTCGCGCAGGCGGTTATGCACGGCGCCAAGATCATTCAGATCGACGGCAACTTCGACGACTGCCTGGAGCTGGCCCGCAAGATGGCCGCCGACTTCCCGACGATCTCGTTGGTCAACTCGGTTAACCCGGTGCGGATCGAGGGCCAGAAGACAGCGGCGTTCGAGATCGTGGACGCATTGGGCACCGCGCCGGACGTTCATTCGCTTCCCGTCGGCAACGCGGGGAACATCACCGCGTACTGGAAGGGCTATACCGAGTACCACCACGAGGGCGTGTTCGAGAAGCTGCCCCGCATGCTGGGCACCCAGGCCGCGGGCGCGGCGCCATTGGTACACGGCAAGCCGGTGAGCAACCCCGAGACCATCGCCACCGCGATCCGCATCGGTTCACCGGCTTCGTGGACGGCTGCGGTTGCGGCACAACAGCAATCCCATGGCCGCTTCCTGGCCGCAACCGACGAGGAGATCCTGGCGGCATACCATCTGGTGGCCCAGTCCGAAGGCGTCTTCGTGGAGCCCGCGTCCGCGGCCAGCATCGCGGGTCTGCTCAAGGCTGTCGACGACGGGTGGGTAGCCCGCGGATCGACCGTGGTGTGCACAGTGACGGGCAACGGCCTCAAGGACCCCGACACGGCACTGAAGGACATGCCGACCGTGTCCCCGCTGCCGGTGGATCCTGTGCTCGTCGTGGAAAAGTTGGGCCTCGCGTAGTGAATCAGATGCTGCCCGCCGGGCTAGTGGCCAGCGCCGTGGTGTCGGCATCCAGCGCCAATCTTGGTCCGGGTTTTGACAGCATCGGTCTGGCGTTGAGTCTGTACGACGAGATCATCGTGGAGACAATCGATTCCGGGTTGGTTGTGGAGGTCGAGGGAGAGGGCGCCGACCAAGTACCGCTGGGACCCGGGCACCTGGTGGTGCGCGCCATCGAGCGCGGGTTGCAGGCCGCCGGCGTCAGTGCTGCCGGCATGGTGGTGCGTTGTCGCAATGCCATCCCGCACTCCCGCGGCCTCGGCTCGTCAGCGGCCGCGGTGGTCAGTGGTCTTGCCGCAGTCAATGGCCTTGTCGCACAAACGGATTCAACCCCGCTCAGTGACGTGCAGCTGATCCAGCTGTCGTCGGAGTTCGAGGGTCATCCCGACAACGCCGCTGCCGCAGTACTGGGCGGCGCAGTGGTTTCGTGGATCGACCGGACCAGCGATGCACCCGATTACTCGGCGGTGTCGCTGGCACTGCATCCCGATATCCGGCTGTTCTGCGCGATTCCCGAGGATCGCTCATCGACCGCGGAGACTCGGGTTCTGCTGCCCGCCCAAGTCAGTCACGAGGACGCAAGGTTCAACGTCAGCCGCGCGGCATTGCTGGTGGTCGCGCTGACCCAGCGCCCGGATCTGCTGATGGCGGCCACCGACGACGTGCTTCATCAACCGCAACGCGCACCCGCAATGCCGGCGTCGGCGGAATATTTGCGACTGCTGCGGCGTCTTAACATGTCAGCGGCGCTTTCGGGGGCTGGTCCGTCGGTTATCGCAATGACGACACGGTCGGAGTTGCCCGCGGAGGCGTTGGACTATGGGGCTGCCAACGGATTTACCATCACTGAGCTGGCACCCGGCGAACGAGTTCGCTGGAGTCCGGGCGTCAGAGTAGCCGGTTAATCCACAGGCGCACCGGAGAGTTTGCTTGCTTCCAGCACAGATGCGGGCTATCCTCGGACCCGTCCAGCAATCGCAGCATCTGCATCTGCAAACATACTGCCTTGCCGCTGGGACAACACCAATTCTTCTTGTGGACGAGGTTCGCCTTTTTCTCCGCCCATCCCAGGCGATCACCGTTGCAGAGTCGATGATTGGGCGCACTCGGCAATTTGGCTGAATGCAACGAACCCTCCTATGACTTGATCAGCGGGGGAAGAAAGGAAATCCGTGACTGATACGGACCTGTTCACGGCTGACGAAAGCACCGACGGCAATCAGCCGTCGAACGCCGTGACCGCAGACACTCCAGACGTCAAAACCAACGTCTCGAGCGGCTCCCTGTCCACCATGGTGCTGCCCGAGTTGCGTGCGCTGGCTAATCAGGCCGGCGTCAAGGGCACGTCGGGCATGCGTAAGAACGAACTCATTGCCGCGATCAAGGAAATCAGGGGACAGGCCAACGGCACTTCCGCCGCCGCCGCCCCATCCGAGGACAGTGGCAATTCCGACCAAGACAAAAACCAAGAAAAAGTCAGTGCCCAAACACCGGCCGCCCAAGGGGAACAGAAGGATTCACCGACCGAGGGCAGCTCGCCCCGGGAACGGCGTAGCGCCTCCCGCGAAGCGGGATCGGCCACCCGTACCGCCGACGAGGCGGACCGCGAGGGCCCGAAGAGTCGCAATGGCAGGGCCAAAGAGTCCGACAACCGCGACGCGGGCCAAAAGGAATCCAGGACCGACGAGCGCGCATCGGATGCGGGCGACCAGAACGGTGACCGTGACCGTGACCGTGACCGTGACCAACAGAGTTCGGGTGGCCAGCAGAACCGCGGCGGCTCGAATCAGCAAGACGATGACGGTGACGGCCGTGGAGGCCGGCGGGGACGCCGGTTCCGCGACCGCAGGCGCCGTGGCGAACGGTCCGGCGAAGGCGGCGGTGGCGGTGGCGGCGAAGCCGAACTGCGCGAGGACGATGTCGTCCAGCCGGTAGCCGGCATCCTTGACGTCCTCGACAATTACGCGTTCGTGCGTACATCCGGTTACCTCGCCGGTCCGCACGATGTTTACGTGTCCATGAATATGGTGCGCAAGAACGGCCTGCGCCGCGGAGATGCGGTGACCGGTGCGGTTCGGGTGCCCAAAGACGGCGAGCAGCAGAGCCAGCGGCAGAAGTTCAACCCGCTGGTCCGTCTGGACAGCGTCAACGGCGGACCGGTCGAAGACGCCAGGAAGCGTCCTGATTTCACCAAGATGACGCCGCTCTACCCCAATCAGCGTCTTCGCTTGGAGACCACCCCGGACCGGCTGACCACCCGGGTCATCGACCTGATCATGCCGATCGGTAAGGGGCAGCGCGCCCTGATCGTGTCGCCGCCCAAGGCCGGTAAGACCACGATCCTGCAGGACATCGCCAACGCGATCACCAAGAACAACCCGGAATGCCACCTCATGGTTGTGCTCGTCGACGAGCGCCCTGAAGAGGTCACCGACATGACGCGCTCGGTCAAGGGCGAGGTCATCGCCTCGACCTTCGACCGGCCGCCGACAGACCACACGGCTGTCGCCGAGCTGGCCATCGAGCGCGCCAAGCGGCTTGTCGAGCAAGGCAAAGATGTGGTGGTGCTGCTTGACTCGATCACCCGCCTGGGCCGCGCCTACAACAACGCGTCGCCTGCGTCGGGCCGCATCCTGTCCGGTGGTGTCGACTCCACTGCGCTCTACCCGCCCAAGCGATTCCTCGGTGCTGCACGCAATATCGAAGAAGGCGGCTCGCTGACGATCATCGCGACCGCGATGGTCGAGACCGGGTCCACCGGTGACACGGTCATCTTCGAAGAGTTCAAGGGCACCGGTAACGCTGAGCTCAAGCTCGACCGCAAGATCTCCGAACGCCGGGTTTTCCCCGCGGTCGATGTGAACCCGTCCGGCACCCGCAAGGACGAGTTGTTGCTGTCGCCCGACGAATTCGGCATCGTGCACAAGCTGCGCCGCGTGCTGTCGGGTCTGGATTCCCACCAGGCCATCGACCTGCTGATGTCGCAGCTGCGTAAGACGAAGACCAATTACGAGTTCCTGGTGCAGGTGTCTAAGACAACGCCGGGTTCCATGGACAACGACTAGCCGACGACTAGCGTCGGAAGCTGTGGCGGAAACGCTTCAGCAATTGCTTCGTGAACGTTTGGCGCAGGACGCGCCGGCGCTGAGGTACGGCGACCGAGTCTGGACCTGGCGACAACACCTGGCCGATGCCTCCGCCGGCGCGGCAGCCTTGGTTGGCGTCGCCGATCCCGCCCGCCCGCTGCATGTGGGCACGCTGCTCGGCAACACCCCCGAGATGCTGACCGCCATGGCCGCGGCCGCGCTCGGCGGGTACGTGGTGTGCGGAATCAACGACACCCGCCGCGGCGCCGCACTGGCCAGGGATATCTTGCGGGCCGACTGCCAGATCCTGCTTACCGATCCGGCCCACAAAGGTTTGCTGGACGGGCTGGATCTGCCGGGTGTGCAGGTGTTCGACGTGTCCGGCGCGTCCTGGTCGCAGCGGCGCGACGATGCCCCAGCGCTGATTCCCCACCGCGAGGTCGCGCCGACCGACACCTTCATGATGATCTTCACCTCGGGTACCAGTGGCGAACCCAAGGCCGTGCAGATAACCCATCCGACCGTGCTGTTTGCCGGTACGACGCTGATCGAGCGGTTCGACGTGCGAACCCGCGACGTCTGCTATCTCTCGATGCCGCTGTTTCACTCCAACGCGCTGCTGGCCGGCTGGAGCGTGGCGGTGTGTTCCGGTGCCGCCATGGTCCTGGCGGCTTTCTCGGCGTGCCGGCTGCTGCCCGATCTGCGCAGGTACGGCGCCACGTTCATGAGCTATGTCGGCAAGCCGCTCGCCTATGTGCTGGCCACGCCCGAGCAACCCGACGACAGAGACAACCCGCTGCGGGTCGCCTTCGGCAATGAGGCGAGCGATCGCGATATCGCCGAGTTCAGTCGTCGTTTCGACTGCACCGTATGGGACGGCTTCGGCGCCAGCGAGGGCGCGATCTTCATCACCCGCGAAGCGGGTACCCCGCCGGGATCGCTCGGCAAGGGCTTTCCGGGTGTCGCCATCTATAACCCGGACACCGTGGCGGAGTGTCCGGTCGCCACGTTCGGTGACGGCGGCGCGTTGACCAACCCTGACCAGGCCATCGGGGAGCTGGTTAACACCACGGGTGCGGGTTTGTTCGCCGGGTACTACAACGACCCCGAGGCCACCGGTGCGCGCCTGCGGCATGGGATGTTCTGGTCGGGCGATCTGGTGTACCGGGATGCCGAGGGATGGCTCTACTTCGCCGGACGCAGCGGCGACTGGCTGCGCGTCGACGGCGAGAACATGACCACCGCGCCCGTCGAACGGATCCTGCAACGGCTGAGGCCGATCAGCCAGGTGGCGGTGTACGCGGTCCCCGACGAACACGTCGGCGACCAGGTGATGGCGGCGATTGTCCTGCAGGACGGCGCCGACCTGTCGCCTGAGGAGTTCGGCCAGTTTTTGGCTGGTCAGGCCGACCTGTTACCCAAGGGGTGGCCACGGTATGTCTGGCTCACCGATCGGATGCCAACCACGGCGACCAACAAGATCCTCAAGCGAGAGCTGACGGCACGCGGCACGGCGCCAGAGGGCGGCCTGCTGTGGACACGCAACGGGCAAAGCAGGGCCTACACACCGGCCTGACCCGCGCCGTTGGTGCCACTCCGCGGCCGGGAATGTGCGGGCGCATCTCGGTGTTTGGGGAGAAGGTGGTTGACCTGGCATAATCGAGCGTCGACTGCCCAGAACCGGCTTAGGTTCTGAGTTCGCGGCCAATGGCCGGATCCCCGCGGGGGACTAGCGCGACAAACGATCGAAGAGGACATCATGAAATCTGACATTCATCCCGGCTACGCGGAGACCACGGTGCTCTGCGGGTGTGGCAACACGTTCGAGACGCGTAGCACCAAAGATGGCGGTCGCATCGTCGTCGAGGTTTGCTCGCAGTGCCACCCGTTCTACACCGGCAAGCAGAAGATCCTTGACAGCGGTGGCCGCGTGGCGCGCTTTGAAAAGCGCTACGGCAAGCGCAAGGCCGGAGCCGACCAGGCTGAGTCGACCGACAAATAGCTGCCTTACCGACGCCCGAACTGTGCACGACGTTGCGCAGGCCGGGCGTCGGTTCGCGTTGGCGGCACATAAGCTCGCGGAGTCTGATCAGCAGGGCAAGAACGGGGCAGGAGGTGTGTGATGGCGCAGCCGGTGCAGACGATTGACGTGCTGCTCGCCGAACATGCCGAACTCGAGCAGCGACTGTCGGACCCCGAGTTGCACAGCAATCCCGACGAGGCGCGCAAGGCCGGCCGCCGCTTTGCCCGCCTGGCCCCGATCGTCGCCACGCATCGCAAGCTGGAATCGGCCCGGGGCGACCTGGGGGCCGCCCGCGAACTGGCCGCTGACGATGACTCGTTCGCCGACGAGGTCGTCGAACTCGAAGCACGGGTGGCCGAGCTGGACACCCAGCTCACCGACATGCTGTCGCCGCGCGACCCTCATGACGCCGACGACATCGTGCTGGAAGTCAAGTCCGGTGAGGGCGGCGAGGAATCAGCACTGTTCGCTGCCGACCTGGCCAGGATGTACATCCGCTACGCCGAGCGGCATGGCTGGTCGGTGACGGTGTTGGACGAAACCACCTCGGATCTCGGCGGTTACAAGGATGCGACACTCACAATCGCCAGCAAGGGCGACTCGGTCGACGGAGTCTGGTCGCGCTTGAAGTTCGAGGGCGGGGTGCACCGGGTACAGCGGGTCCCGGTGACGGAATCCCAAGGCCGCGTTCACACTTCGGCGGCCGGCGTGCTGGTCTACCCGGAGCCTGAGGAAGTCACTGAGGTGCAGATCGACGAATCGGATTTGCGCATCGACGTCTACCGGTCATCCGGCAAAGGCGGGCAGGGTGTCAACACAACCGACTCGGCGGTACGAATCACCCATCTGCCCACCGGGATAGTGGTCACTTGCCAAAACGAGCGTTCGCAGCTGCAGAACAAGGCCCGCGCGATGCTGGTGCTGGCCGCTCGACTGCAGGCATTGGCCGAGGAGCAGGCTACCGCCGACGCCTCGGCCGACCGGGCCAGCCAGATCCGCACGGTTGACCGCAGCGAACGCATTCGCACCTACAACTTCCCCGAGAATCGGATCACCGATCACCGAATCGGTTACAAGTCACACAATCTCGATCAAGTTCTCGATGGAGACCTGGATGCGCTTTTCGACGCGCTGAGCGCCGCGGACAGACAATCCCGGTTGCAACAGGCATGACCGTCCTGCGGCGCGCAATCGATTCTGCTGCGGCGTTGCTCGCCGAAGCCGGAATCGATTCTGCGCGTTGGGATGCCGAGCAGTTGGCCGCTCATGTGGCAGGTACCGAGCGGGGCCGGCTGACCCTGATCGAGTCAATCGACGACGAGTTCTTCGTGCGATACCACGACGTCGTCGCCGCGCGCTCGCGGCGCGTGCCGTTGCAGCATCTCACCGGGACGGCAGCATTCGGGCCGGTGGTGTTGCACGTCGGCCCCGGCGTTTTCATCCCGCGCCCGGAGACCGAGGCCATCCTGGAGTGGGCCACCGCGCAGCGCCTAGCAGCGGCGCCTGTGATCGTCGATTTGTGCACCGGATCCGGCGCCCTGGCGGTGACGTTGGCCCTGCACTGGCGGGCGGCGCGGGTCATCGGCATCGATGACTCCGATACGGCCATGGACTACGCGCGTCGCAACATCGACGGCACCGCAGTCGAACTCATACGCGCCGATGTCAGCACACCAGGCCTGCTTCCCGACCTCGACCGACGAGTTGACCTCGTAGTGGCCAATCCGCCCTACGTGCCCGATAGCGTTCCGCTGGAACCCGAAGTCGCCCAGCATGACCCACCGCACGCGGTGTTCGGTGGCCAGGACGGGATGGCGGTGATCGCCGCAGTGGTCGGCCTCGCCGGACGCTGGCTGCGCCCGGGCGGCCTGTTCGCCGTCGAGCACGATGACACCACGTCGTTGCGGACTGTCGAATTGATCGAGGGCACCGGACTTTTCGACGACATCCAGCCCCGGCGAGATCTGACCGGGAGGCCGAGATTCGTGACTGCCCGTCGGAGGGGCGCCCGTGACTGAGGAATTCAATTGCGCTGAACCCGAACAGCGTTCAGCTGGAATCGCCTCGGCGGTAGGTGCGCTCAAGGGCGGCCGACTGGTGGTGATGCCGACGGACACGGTGTACGGCATCGGCGCCGACGCATTCGACAACACCGCCGTTGCCGCGCTGTTGTCGGCGAAGGGACGCGGGCGCGACATGCCGGTCGGCGTGCTGGTGGGCTCCTGGCACACCATCGAAGGCCTGGTCTATACCGTGCCGGACGGGGCCCGCGAACTGATCCGCGCATTCTGGCCCGGCGCACTGAGCCTGGTAGTGGCACAAGCGCCGTCGTTGCAATGGGATCTCGGCGATGCCCGCGGCACCGTGATGTTGCGGATGCCGCTGCACTCGGTCGCCATCGAGCTATTGCGCGAGGTGGGGCCGATGGCGGTGTCCAGCGCCAACATCTCCGGTCATCCGCCTGCGGTGAACGCCGCCGAGGCGCGCGGCCAACTCGGCGATCTCGTTGACGTCTATCTCGACGCGGGACCTTCCGAACAGCAGGCCGCTTCCACCATCGTCGATCTCACCGGGGACAGCCCGCGCCTGCTGCGAGCCGGACCGGTGAGCGTCGAGCAGATCGCGGAAGTACTCGGAATCGAGCCAGGACGGTTGATCGCCTAGCGGCGAACCGGAAACCAAGCGAGGGTTTAGGTCTGAAGGAAGGTGGCGTACGGTCTCGTGGTGTCTAGCGACCCAGCCGGCGGTCTGGCCAGCCTTGCGGCCGGCCTGCACGCACTGTCGGATCGCGGCGCCGGGGTACCGCTGCGCGAGCTCGCGTTGGTTGGACTGACCGCGGCGATCATCACCTACTTCGTGACCGGACCGGTGCGGGTGCTGGCCACCCGGTTGGGAGCGGTCGCCTATCCGCGGGAACGTGATGTGCACGTGACGCCGACCCCACGCATGGGCGGGCTGGCGATGTTCGTCGGTGTCATCTCCGCTGTGTTTTTGGCTTCGGAGCTTCCCGCGCTCACTCGCGGGTTCGTCTATTCCACTGGTATGCCTGCGGTTCTGGTGGCCGGCGCCGTGATCATGGGTATCGGACTCATCGACGACCGTTGGGGCCTGGATGCCCTGACGAAGTTCGCCGGCCAGATCACCGCGGCCAGCGTGCTGGTCACCATGGGGGTTGCGTGGAGCGTGCTGTACATCCCGTTCGGGGGCGTCGGCACCATCGTGCTGGACCAGGCCTCGTCCATCCTGCTCACCTTGGCGCTGACGGTGTCGATCGTGAACGCGATGAACTTCGTCGACGGACTTGACGGATTGGCTGCCGGGCTGGGACTGATCACCGCGATGGCGATCTGCGTGTTCTCGGTCGGTCTGCTGCGTGACCACGGCGGCGACGTGCTGTTCTATCCGCCCGCCGTCATTTCGGTCGTGTTGGCGGGGGCCTGTCTCGGCTTTCTGCCGCACAACTTCCATCGCGCCAAAATCTTCATGGGCGACTCCGGCTCGATGCTGATCGGGTTGATGCTCGCTGCTGCCTCCACGACCGCGGCCGGACCGATCTCGCAAAACGCCTACGGCGCCCGCGATGTATTTGCTCTGCTGTCGCCGTTCCTTCTGGTGGTTGCGGTGATGTTCGTGCCGATGCTCGACCTGCTGTTGGCCATCGTGCGACGCACGCGCGCGGGCCGCAGTGCGTTCAGCCCCGACAAGATGCACCTGCACCACCGATTGCTGCAGATCGGTCATTCGCATCGCCGAGTAGTACTACTCATCTATTTATGGGTCGGCATCGTCGCGTTCGGTGCGGCCAGCACGATCTTTTTCAACCCGCGTGACACCGGCGCGGTCATGTTGGGCGCCATTGTGGTGGCCGGCGTGGCGACGGCGATACCGCTCTTGCGCCGCCGCGACGACTACTACGAGGAGTAGTAGTAGGGCTTACCTTATGGTACGGTGCTGGTAGAACCCCAAAAAGAATCTTAAGGGTTGCCGGCCAATCGGTCCGTCGGATGGCTTTCCGACAGCGCCGATTCACGACCGACAGAGGGAGCTACCCCTTGAGTGATTCCTGTGTGACGTGCGATACGCTCGGCGGGCCACCGATCAGTCGGTCGGAAGGTTTCCGCTCCATCAATCCGGATTGAGGTGCTGCAGTGACGACACCAGCGCAGGACGCGCCGTTGGTGTTTCCCTCTGTTGCTTTCCGTCCGGCCCGGCTCCTGGTGATCTGCGGTGCGATCACGGCGGTGGCGATAGCTGCCGCCGGTTTTTCCGGTCACCTGATGGTCGGAGTGTTCTTCGGCGTGGGATTGCTGCTGGGTTTGCTCAACGCCCTGTTGGTGCGTCGCTCGGTGTCGTCGATCACCGCCAAAGATCAACCGCTGAAAAGTTCCATGGCGATCAACTCGGCAACCCGGCTGGCGATCATCACCGTCATCGGGTTGATCATCGCCTATGTTTTCCGGCCCGCCGGGCTGGGCGTGGTGTTTGGCCTGGCACTGTTCCAGGTGCTGTTGGTGCTATCGACCGCATTGCCGGTGTGGAAGAAACTGCGCACCGGCGATTGGACGGAAGCCGAAGGATCGGAAGGAAGCACGACCAGCGATGACTGACATGACGTTCCTGGCCGAATCCGCAATCGAGGTCGGCGAGCACAAGCACGCCACCTGGCTCGGGCTGACCGTCAACACCGACACGATCATGTCGACGGCCATCGCCGCGGTCATCGTCCTCGCGCTGGCCTTCTTCCTGCGCGCCAAGATCACCTCGACCGGCGTGCCCAGCGGAGTCCAGTTGTTCTGGGAGGCCATCACGGTCCAGATGCGCGATCAGATCGAGGGCGCCATCGGGATGCGGATCGCGCCATTCGTATTGCCGCTGGCGGTCACGATCTTCGTATTCATTTTGATCTCGAACTGGCTATCGGTGCTGCCGCTGCAGTACACCGACAAATCCGGGCACACCACCGAGTTGCTCAGCTCGGCGGCGGCGGACATCAATTACGTGCTCGCACTGGCCCTTTTCGTGTTTGTCAGCTACCACGTGGCCGGCATCTGGCGTCGCGGCATCGTCGGGCACCCGCTCGCGGTGCTCAAGGGCCACGTGGCCTTCCTGGCCCCGATCAACCTGGTCGAAGAACTCGCGAAGCCAATCTCGTTGTCACTGCGACTTTTCGGCAACATCTTCGCCGGCGGCATCCTGGTCGCGCTGATCGCACTGTTTCCGCCCTACATCATGTGGGCGCCGAACGCGATCTGGAAGGCGTTCGACTTGTTCGTCGGTGCAATCCAGGCGTTCATCTTCTCGATTCTGACCATCTTGTATTTCAGCCAAGCCATGGAGCTCGAGGATCACCATGACTGAGGCCGCATGAATTGTTTTGAACCACAAACCATTACAGGAGCCTGGTAGACCACTACCAGAACAAAGGAGGATAGAATGGCCCTGGACCCCCAAGTCGCTGCCGCTGCTCTCATCGGCGGTGGACTGATCATGGGTGGCGGCGCGATTGGCGCCGGCATCGGTGACGGCATTGCCGGTAACGCATTGGTTGCGGGTATCGCACGGCAGCCCGAGGCGCAAGGACGGTTGTTCACACCGTTCTTCATCACCGTCGGTCTGGTTGAGGCGGCCTACTTCATCAACCTGGCATTCATGGCGCTGTTCGTCTTCGCCACCCCCGTCGGCACCTAGTTCGTAGTGATGGGCGACGCGACATTGAGTGTTCTGGCATCCAGCCAGGCAGCGGGAGGTAACAACTTCCTCGTTCCGAACGGCACCTTCTTCTTCGTGCTGGCCATTTTCCTTGTGGTGCTCGGCGTCATCGGCACTTTTGTGGTGCCGCCGATCACGAAGGTCTTGCGTGAACGTGACGCGATGGTCACCAAGACCGTTGCCGACAGCAAGAAGGCGACGGAGCAATTCGATGCCGCGCAGGCCGATTACGAGAAAGCGATGAAGGATGCCCGACTTCAGGCGTCGTCCTTCCGGGACAACGCCCGGGCGGAAGGCCGTAAGGTCGTCGACGACGCGCGTGCCCATGCCGAGCAGCAGGTGCTGGTGACATTGCAGCAGGCTGGCGAGCAATTGAAGCGCGAAAGGGACGCCGTGGAATTGGATTTGCGTGCCAACGTGGCGACGATGTCCGCGACGCTGGCCAGCCGAATCCTCGGGGTCGACGTCACTACCTCAGCCGCGACGAGGTAATTACGAATGTCGACGTTTATCGGTCAGCTGGTTGGATTCGCGGCCATCGTGTGGTTGGTGGTGCGCTATGTCGCGCCGCCAGTACGCAAGTTGATGGCGACTCGACAGAACGCTGTTCGTCAGCAGTTGGATGATTCAGCGGCGGCCGCCGAGCGGCTGACTGAGTCGACGACCGCCCATAGCAAGGCTGTGGAGGCCGCCAAGTCGGATGCAGAGCGTGTCGTCGAAGAAGCCAAGGTAGACGCGGAACGGATTTCCGAACAGCTGCAGGCTCAGGCCGAGATCGACGCGGAGCGCATCAAAGCACAGGGTGCACGTCAAGCTGAACTGCTGCGGGCGCAGCTGAGCCGCCAGCTTCGTCTGGAGCTCGGGCACGAATCTGTGCGCCAGGCAGAGGGTTTGGTGCGCAACTATGTCGCCGACGCGGAGCAGCAGTCGGCCACGGTCGATCGCTTCCTGGACGAGCTCGATGCCATGGCGCCTGCGCCGGCCGACGTCAAGTACCCCTTGATGGCGAGGCTTCGTTCGGCCAGTCGGCGGGCGCTGAAGAGTGTCACGGACCGCTTCGACGCCATAGCCAAAGATCTCGACAATCAAGGACTGGAAAAGCTTGCCGGTGAACTGGTTTCGGTAGCCAAAATGCTGGACGGCGAACTCGTCGTCACCCGGTATCTCACCCTGCCTTCCGAAGACGCCGCGCCCAGGGTCAGGTTGCTCGAGCGCCTGCTGTCCGGCAAGGTCGGCGATCCCACTCTGGAGCTGCTCAGGGCAGCCGTCTCGGAGCGATGGTCTGCCAACTCCGATCTCGTCGACGCCGTCGAACACGTGGCGCGGCAAGCGTTGTTGGAAGTCGCCGCACGCGAGGATCGGGTCGACGAGGTCGAAGACCAGTTGTTCCGGTTTGCCCGGATCCTGGAGGCACAGCCGCGTCTTGCCGTCCTGCTGGGCGAGTACGGGGCTCCGGCGGAAGGCCGAGTCGGGTTGCTGCGCAGTGTGCTCCAAAGCGCGACCGGCAGGAGCAACAGAATTACGAACTCCTTGCTGGCCCAGACTATCGAGCTATTGAGAGGTCAGTCGGCCGACGACGCCGTGATGTTCTTGGCCGAGGCGGCGGTGGCACGGCGCAACGAAGTCGTCGCGCAGGTGACTGCAGCGGCCGAGCCCAGCGATGCTCAGCGCACTCGCCTCACCGAGGTACTCAGCCGCATCTATGGTCACCCGGTGGCCGTGCAGCTGCAGACCGACGCCGCACTGCTGGGTGGGCTTTTGATCTCCGTGGGCGACGAAGTGATCGACGGTACGCTCTCGTCTCGTCTCACCGCGGCCGAGGCTCATCTGCCCGACTGAACACGAACTAGTCAGCAATAACCGAAGTAGGAAGACGAAAAGCTATGGCCGAGTTGACAATCTCCGCTGATGACATCCAGAGCGCGATCGAAGAGTATGTAGATTCTTTCACCTCCGACACCTCCCGCGAGGAGGTCGGCACGGTACTCGACGCCGGGGATGGCATCGCGCACGTCGAAGGTTTGCCGTCGGTGATGACCCAGGAGCTGCTCGAGTTCCCGGGCGGTGTCCTCGGTGTGGCCCTTAACCTCGACGAGCACAGCGTCGGCACGGTGATCCTCGGTGACTTCGAGAAGATCGAACAAGGCCAGCAGGTCAAGCGCACCGGTGAAGTCCTGTCGGTCCCCGTCGGCGACGCGTTTCTGGGACGGGTGGTCAACCCCCTCGGCCAGCCGATCGACGGGGGCGGCGACATCGACGCCGAGAAGCGTCGCGCGCTGGAGCTGCAGGCGCCGTCGGTGGTGGAGCGGCAGAGCGTCAAGGAGCCGCTGCAGACCGGGATCAAGGCCATCGACGCGATGACACCGATCGGCCGTGGCCAGCGTCAGCTGATCATCGGCGACCGCAAGACGGGCAAGACCACTGTCTGCGTCGACACCATCCTCAACCAGCGCCAGAACTGGGAGACGGGTGACGAGAAAAAGCAAGTGCGCTGCGTCTACGTGGCCATCGGGCAAAAGGGCACCACGATCGCCTCCGTCCGCCGCGTTCTGGAAGAGGGCGGCGCGATGGACTACACCACCATCGTCGCTGCGCCGGCCTCGGATGCCGCAGGCTTCAAATGGCTTGCGCCGTATACGGGTTCGGCGATCGCGCAGCACTGGATGTACCAGGGCAAGCATGTGCTGATCGTCTTCGACGACTTGACCAAGCAGGCCGAGGCGTACCGCGCGATCTCGCTGCTGCTGCGCCGGCCGCCCGGCCGCGAGGCCTATCCCGGTGACGTCTTCTATCTGCACTCGCGGCTGTTGGAGCGCTGCGGGAAACTCTCCGACGAGCTCGGCGCCGGTTCGCTGACCGGTTTGCCGATCATCGAGACCAAGGCCAACGACATCTCGGCCTACATCCCGACCAACGTCATCTCGATCACCGACGGGCAGTGCTTCCTGGAGACCGACTTGTTCAACCAGGGTGTCCGGCCGGCCATCAACGTCGGCGTCTCGGTGTCCCGCGTCGGCGGCGCCGCGCAGATCAAGGCGATGAAAGAGGTGGCGGGAAGTCTTCGTTTGGACCTGTCGCAGTACCGCGAACTGGAATCCTTCGCGGCATTTGCTTCTGATCTGGACGCCACATCGAAGGCGCAGTTGGAGCGTGGCGCGCGGTTGGTCGAGCTGCTCAAGCAGCCGCAAAACCAGCCGATGCCCGTCGAGGAACAAGTGGTTTCCATGTTCCTGGGCACCGGTGGGCACCTTGACTCGGTGCCGGTCGAGGATGTCAAACGGTTCGAAACCGAACTGCTGGACCATATTCGGGGCTCCGAAGAAAAGATCCTCGAAGAGATCCGGAAAAGCCAGAAGCTCAGCGAAGAAAACGGGAACGCGCTCACCGAGGTCATCAACCACTTCAAGAAGGGCTTCGCGGCAACGGGCGGTGGGTCGGTGGTACCCGACGAGCACGCCGAGGCCAAGGACGCCGATCAAAAAGAATCGGTGAAGGTCAAAAAGGCCGAACCCAAGGACAAGGACACCAAAGGCGAGTCCAAGAAGGACAAGAAGGACAAGAAGGACAAGAAGGACAAGAAGTAGCTAACAATGGCTGCCACACTTCGCGAACTACGCGGGCGGATCCGCTCCGCGGGCTCGATCAAGAAGATCACCAAAGCCCAGGAGCTGATCGCGACCTCGCGCCTTCCCAAGGCGCAGAATCGACTCCAATCCGCGCGGCCCTATACCTTCGAGATCACCCGGATGCTCACCACCCTGGCCGGCGAAGCCGCTCTGGATCATCCGTTGCTCGTCGAGCGGCCCGAACCGAGACGGGCCGGTGTCCTGGTGGTGTCGTCGGACCGCGGTCTGTGCGGCGCATACAACTCCGGCATCTTCCGTCGCTCCGAGCAGCTTTTCGCCCAGCTCCGGGATGAGGGCAAAGAACCGGTCCTCTACACGGTGGGCCGAAAGGCGCAGAACTACTACACCTTCCGGAACTGGGACATCGTCGCGTCGTGGTCGGGTTTCTCTGAGCAACCCCAATACGAGAACGCCGCGGAGATCGGTTCGACATTGGTGGAGGCGTTCATGCAGGGCGCCGGCGACGACGACGATCAGCAGGCCGACGTGCGGGGCGTCGACGAATTGCACATCGTGTACTCGGAGTTCAAGTCGATGATGTCGCAGACGGCGGTGGCCCACCGGATGGCCCCGCTGGTGGTGGAGTATGTCGAGGAAGACACCGGTCCGCGCACCCTGTACTCGTTCGAGCCGGACGCGACGACGCTGTTCGAGGCATTGCTCCCGCGGTATCTCACCACGCGGGTTTACACGTCCATGCTCGAGTCCGCCGCATCGGAGCTGGCATCGCGTCAGCGGGCGATGAAGTCGGCCACCGACAACGCGGATGACCTCATCAAGGCTCTGACGCTAGAGGCTAACCGCGAGCGGCAGGCCCAGATCACCCAAGAAATCAGCGAAATCGTCGGTGGCGCAAACGCGCTCGCCGACGCCGCTAAGTAGCCCCACAAGGAAGCGAAAAAGATATGAGCGCCACTGCCGAGAAGACCGACAAGCCGACTAGGTCGGATACCAGCGGCCGCGTGGTACGGGTGACCGGACCGGTCGTTGACGTCGAGTTCCCGCGGGGTTCGGTCCCCGAGCTGTTCAACGCATTGCACGCCGAGGTCACCTTCGAGGAGCTCAAGAAGACCCTCACGCTGGAGGTGGCGAACCACCTCGGCGACAACTTGGTGCGCACGATCTCGATGCAGCCCACCGACGGCCTGGTGCGCGGCGTCGAGGTGACCGACACCGGCAACTCGATCACGGTGCCGGTCGGTGAGGACGTCAAGGGCCACGTTTTCAATGCGCTGGGATACTGCCTGGACAAGCCGGGATACGGAGATGACTTCGAGCGCTGGTCGATTCACCGCAAGCCGCCCGCCTTCGAGGATCTCGAACCCCGCACCGAGATGCTCGAGACCGGCCTGAAGGTCGTCGACCTGCTTACGCCGTATGTGCGTGGCGGCAAGATCGCACTGTTCGGCGGTGCCGGCGTCGGCAAAACGGTGCTGATCCAGGAGATGATCAACCGCATCGCTCGTAACTTCTCCGGTACTTCGGTGTTCGCGGGCGTGGGCGAACGTACGCGCGAGGGCAACGACCTGTGGGTCGAGCTCAAGGAAGCCGACGTGCTCAAGGACACCGCGCTGGTGTTCGGTCAGATGGACGAGCCGCCCGGTACTCGTATGCGAGTCGCACTGTCCGCGCTGACGATGGCGGAATGGTTCCGCGACGAGGCGGGCAAGGACGTGCTGCTGTTCATCGACAACATCTTCCGGTTCACCCAGGCCGGCTCCGAGGTGTCGACACTGCTCGGCCGGATGCCTTCGGCGGTCGGTTATCAGCCCACGCTGGCCGACGAAATGGGCGAGTTGCAGGAGCGCATCACCTCGACACGTGGCAAGTCGATTACGTCCATGCAGGCGGTCTACGTGCCGGCCGACGACTACACCGACCCGGCACCCGCGACCACGTTCGCCCACCTGGATGCCACCACTGAGCTGTCCCGTGGGGTGTTCTCCAAGGGCATCTTCCCCGCCGTGGACCCGCTGGCGTCTAGCTCCACGATTCTGGACCCCAGCATCGTCGGTGATGAGCACTACCGCGTCGCACAGGAAGTCATTCGAATCCTGCAGCGGTACAAGGACCTTCAGGACATCATCGCGATCCTCGGTATTGACGAGTTGTCCGAAGAGGACAAGCAATTGGTCAACCGGGCCCGCCGCATCGAGCGGTTCCTCTCGCAGAACATGATGGCTGCCGAACAGTTCACCGGCCAGCCGGGTTCGACGGTCCCGGTGAAGGAGACCATCGAGGCGTTTGACCGCCTGAGCAAGGGCGATTTCGACCACGTACCCGAGCAGGCCTTCTTCCTTATCGGTGGCCTCGACGATTTGGCCAAGAAGGCCGAGACTCTTGGTGCCAAGCTCTAACTGCTGGCCGAGTCGAAAGGTGGTGTGACATGGCTGAATTGAACGTCGAGATCGTTGCCGTCGACCGGAAGATCTGGTCGGGTGAGGCAACCTTCTTGTTTACCCGCACCACCGCGGGCGAGATCGGCATTCTGCCCCGTCACATCCCGCTGGTGGCCCAGCTGGTCGATGACGCCATGGTGCGCGTCGAGCGGGAAGGCGAAGACGATCTGCGGATCGCGGTCGATGGCGGTTTCTTGTCGGTGACCGAGGAGACGGTCACCGTTCTCGCCGAATCCGCTGAGTTCGAGTCGGAGATCGACGAGAGCGCCGCCAAAGAGGATTCGGAGTCCGACGATCCGCGCATCGCCGCCAGGGGACGAGCGAGATTGCACGCCGTCGGCGCGATTGATTAACCGCCGATGAGCGCGCCCATGGTTGGCATGGCCGTGCTCGTGGTCGTCTTGGGGCTGGCGGTTCTCGCCCTGAGCTATCGGCTGTTGAAGCTGAGGCAGGGCGGTACGGCGGGGATCATGCGGGATATCCCCGCGGTTGGTGGCCACGGCTGGCGGCACGGCGTGATCCGGTACCGCGGCGGCGAAGCGGCCTTCTACCGGCTGTCCAGCCTGCGGTTGTGGCCGGATCGTCGGCTCAGCCGCCGCGGCGTGGAGATCGTGGCCCGGCGGGCACCGCGCGGAGACGAGTTCGACATCATGACCGACGAGATCGTGGTACTGGAACTGCGCGATACGACACAGGAGCGCAGGCAAGGTCACGAGCTCGCGCTCGATCAGGGCGCATTGACCGCGTTCTTATCCTGGCTGGAGTCGCGTCCGTCGCCGCGCTCGCGTCGCCGCAGCGTGTAGCATTCAAAAACTAAGTGGCAGCGGGAGTTTCGGTACCTGTCACTCGTCCGCGTCAGCTGCGCCGCCACCCGGCTTCCACAGCACATCCCCGCCGGGGTTGGCCGCCCGCGACAGGATGAAGAGTAGATCCGACAAGCGATTCAGATACTTCGCCGGCAGCACGCTGACTCCGTCCGGCGCGGATTCGACCGCGCCCCAAGCCGATCGCTCGGCTCGACGCACCACCGTGCGAGCGACGTGCAACAGTGCCGAAAGGGGCGAACCACCCGGTAGCACAAAGGAATTCAGCGCCGGTAAGGGTTCGTTGTATTTGTCGCACCACCCTTCGAGCCGATCGATGTAGGCCTGGGCTACGCGTAGCGCCGGGTATTTCGGGTTTTCCACCACCGGCGTCGACAGATCCGCGCCGGCGTCGAAGAGGTCGTTTTGGATCTGTCGCAGCACGTCGGCGAGTTCGGCATCAGGCTGACCCACGGCGATAGCGACGCCGATCGCGGAGTTGGCCTCGTCACAG
Source organism: uncultured Actinomycetota bacterium (assembly GCA_963712615.1). GTDB lineage: Bacteria > Actinomycetota > Actinomycetes > Mycobacteriales > Mycobacteriaceae > Mycobacterium. The sequence goes on along the minus strand of CAVQIO010000002.1, from coordinate 1,992,760 downwards.
TCCGCATACGCGACCAGGCGAGCATCTCTCTTCGAGACCCGCGAGAAGTCGCTCAATCCCGTGGTTCCGTCGTCGCCGGTCCGCGTATAGATGCGGGTCAGGTGTACTGCCATGAACAAACCGTACTCGGCTAACTGACTCGGCTGACTGACAAGCCGATACCGCTTCACTAGACTGACGCGGGTGTCTGAGCGATTCGTGGTAACCGGGGGTAACCGGTTGTCCGGCGAAGTCGCAGTGGGCGGCGCCAAGAACAGCGTGCTCAAGCTGATGGCCGCGACCTTGTTGGCCGAAGGCACCAGCATCATCACCAACTGTCCCGACATCCTCGATGTGCCGTTGATGGCCGAGGTCCTGCGCGGCTTGGGTGCCACCGTCGAACTCGACGGCGACGTCGCCCGCATCACCTCACCCGATGAGCCCAAGTACGACGCCGACTTCGCGGCAGTGCGCCAGTTCCGGGCCTCGGTCTGTGTGCTGGGGCCGCTGGTCGGGCGATGCAAGCGCGCCAAGGTTGCGCTCCCGGGCGGTGATGCCATTGGATCGCGTCCGCTCGACATGCATCAGGCCGGCCTGCGCCAGCTCGGCGCAACGTGCAATATCGAGCACGGCTGCGTGGTGGCGACGGCAGACACGTTGCGCGGTGCGGAGATTCAATTGGAGTTTCCGTCCGTGGGGGCTACCGAGAACATCCTGATGGCCGCCGTCGTGGCCGAGGGTGTCACCACGATTCACAATGCCGCGCGCGAACCCGACGTGGTCGACCTCTGCACGATGCTGAACCAGATGGGTGCCCGGGTCGAAGGTGCCGGTTCGCCGACCATGACCATCACCGGCGTTCCGCGGCTCTACCCCACTGAGCACCGGGTGATCGGGGACCGCATCGTGGCTGCAACCTGGGGGATTGCCGCTGCCATTACCCGCGGCGACATCTCGGTGACCAATGTCGACCCGGCGCATCTTCAGGTCGTGCTGCACAAACTGCACGACGCGGGTGCCACCGTCACGCAGACGGATAACAGCTTTCGGGTGACCCAATACGACCGCCCGAAGGCCATGAACGTGGCGACGTTGCCGTTTCCGGGCTTTCCGACAGACCTGCAGCCGATGGCGATCGCGCTGGCGTCGATCTCCGACGGCACCTCGATGATCACGGAGAACGTGTTCGAGGCGCGCTTCCGGTTCGTCGAAGAGATGATCCGGCTCGGCGCCGACGCCCGTACCGACGGCCATCACGCCGTGGTGCGCGGTCTGCCACAACTTTCCAGCGCTCCGGTCTGGTGTTCAGACATCCGGGCCGGCGCCGGCCTGGTGTTGGCCGGTCTGGTCGCCGACGGTGACACCGAGGTCCACGACGTCTTTCACATCGATCGCGGCTACCCGTTGTTCGTGGAAAACCTGGCGATTTTGGGTGCGGAGATCGAGCGGGTACAGTAACCAAAGTCAGTGCCTCACAAGCGCGGTCACCACTCAAAGGAGACCGAGACCGGGGCCTTGACTCCCTCGCCGGAACGGTACTAACCTGGCACGGCTGCCCCTGCGGCGATCACCACGATCGCAAGAAATTGGGGGTTGACGCCTCAGTCGGGTTCGTATTAAGCTGGCAGGGTTGCCCGGAAGCGGGCGAAACAAGTAAGAGTGTTGTTTGAGAACTCAATAGTGTGTTTGGTGTTTTTGTTTGTTGTTGTTTTTTTGACCACATCTAAGCACCCCCGTGTGAGGGTGTGGTCGCAATTTATTTTGATGCCAGTTTTTGGTGTCTTTTTGTTAGGTCAGATTTTCTCTGATTGTGAATTCACCTCGTTTATCGGGGAGTTTTTGTTTGGAGAGTTTGATCCTGGCTCAGGACGAACGCTGGCGGCGTGCTTAACACATGCAAGTCGAACGGAAAGGCCTCTTCGGAGGTACTCGAGTGGCGAACGGGTGAGTAACACGTGGGTAATCTGCCCTGCACTTCGGGATAAGCCTGGGAAACTGGGTCTAATACCGAATATGACCACGAGACGCATGTCTTGTGGTGGAAAGCTTTTGCGGTGTGGGATGGGCCCGCGGCCTATCAGCTTGTTGGTGGGGTGATGGCCTACCAAGGCGACGACGGGTAGCCGGCCTGAGAGGGTGTCCGGCCACACTGGGACTGAGATACGGCCCAGACTCCTACGGGAGGCAGCAGTGGGGAATATTGCACAATGGGCGCAAGCCTGATGCAGCGACGCCGCGTGGGGGATGACGGCCTTCGGGTTGTAAACCTCTTTCAGCAGGGACGAAGCGCAAGTGACGGTACCTGCAGAAGAAGCACCGGCCAACTACGTGCCAGCAGCCGCGGTAATACGTAGGGTGCGAGCGTTGTCCGGAATTACTGGGCGTAAAGAGCTCGTAGGTGGTTTGTCGCGTTGTTCGTGAAAACCGGGGGCTTAACCCTCGGCGTGCGGGCGATACGGGCAGACTGGAGTACTGCAGGGGAGACTGGAATTCCTGGTGTAGCGGTGGAATGCGCAGATATCAGGAGGAACACCGGTGGCGAAGGCGGGTCTCTGGGCAGTAACTGACGCTGAGGAGCGAAAGCGTGGGGAGCGAACAGGATTAGATACCCTGGTAGTCCACGCCGTAAACGGTGGGTACTAGGTGTGGGTTTCCTTCCTTGGAATCCGTGCCGTAGCTAACGCATTAAGTACCCCGCCTGGGGAGTACGGCCGCAAGGCTAAAACTCAAAGGAATTGACGGGGGCCCGCACAAGCGGCGGAGCATGTGGATTAATTCGATGCAACGCGAAGAACCTTACCTGGGTTTGACATGCACAGGACGCGTCTAGAGATAGGCGTTCCCTTGTGGCCTGTGTGCAGGTGGTGCATGGCTGTCGTCAGCTCGTGTCGTGAGATGTTGGGTTAAGTCCCGCAACGAGCGCAACCCTTATCTTATGTTGCCAGCGGGTAATGCCGGGGACTCGTGAGAGACTGCCGGGGTCAACTCGGAGGAAGGTGGGGATGACGTCAAGTCATCATGCCCCTTATGTCCAGGGCTTCACACATGCTACAATGGCCGGTACAAAGGGCTGCGATGCCGCAAGGTTAAGCGAATCCTTTTAAAGCCGGTCTCAGTTCGGATCGGGGTCTGCAACTCGACCCCGTGAAGTCGGAGTCGCTAGTAATCGCAGATCAGCAACGCTGCGGTGAATACGTTCCCGGGCCTTGTACACACCGCCCGTCACGTCATGAAAGTCGGTAACACCCGAAGCCAGTGGCCTAACCCTTTGGGAGGGAGCTGTCGAAGGTGGGATCGGCGATTGGGACGAAGTCGTAACAAGGTAGCCGTACCGGAAGGTGCGGCTGGATCACCTCCTTTCTAAGGAGCACCACGAGAAACACTCCAATCAGTGGAGTGTGAGCCGTGAGGGGTTCTCGTCTGTAGTGGACGAGGGCCGGGTGCACAACAGCAGATGAATCGCCAGACACACTATTGGGCCTGAGGCAACAGTCGGGTTTGTACCGAGTGCTGTCCCTCCATCTTGGTGGTGGGGTGTGGTGTTTGAGCATTGAATAGTGGTTGCGAGCATCTAAATGAACGCGTTGCCGGCAACGGCGCGTGTTCGTTTTGTGTAATTTTTTTCTTTGGTTTTTGTGTTAGTAAGTGTTTAAGGGCACATGGTGGATGCCTTGGCATCGAGAGCCGATGAAGGACGTGGGAGGCTGCGATATGCCTCGGGGAGCTGTCAACCAAGCGTCGATCCGAGGATTTCCGAATGGGGAAACCCAGCACGAGTTATGTCGTGTTACCCGTACCTGAATATATAGGGTGCGGGAGGGAACGCGGGGAAGTGAAACATCTCAGTACCCGTAGGAAGAGAAAACAAAAGTGATTCCGCAAGTAGTGGCGAGCGAACGTGGAACATGGCTAAACCGCATGCATGTGATACCGGGTAGGGGTTGTGTGTGCGGGGTTGTGGGAATGATATGTCTTGGCTCTACCTAGCTGAGGGGCAGTCAAAAAGTGTCGTGATTAGCGGAAGTGGCCTGGGATGGTCTGCCGTAGACGGTGAGAGCCCGGTACGCGAAAATCTGACACCTGTCTTGTATCAACTCCCGAGTAGCAGCGGGCTCGTGGAATCTGCTGTGAATCTGCCGGGACCACCCGGTAAGCCTAAATACTTCTCGATGACCGATAGCGGATTAGTACCGTGAGGGAATGGTGAAAAGTACCCCGGGAGGGGAGTGAAATAGTACCTGAAACCGTGTGCCTACAATCCGTCAGAGCCTCCTTGTGGGGTGATGGCGTGCCTTTTGAAGAATGAGCCTGCGAGTCAGGGACATGTCGCAAGGTTAACCCGTGTGGGGTAGCCGCAGCGAAAGCGAGTCTGAATAGGGCGCTTGAGTGGCATGTTCTGGACCCGAAGCGGAGTGATCTACCCATGGCCAGGGTGAAGCGCGGGTAAGACCGCGTGGAGGCCCGAACCCACTTAGGTTGAAGACTGAGGGGATGAGTTGTGGGTAGGGGTGAAAGGCCAATCAAACTCCGTGATAGCTGGTTCTCCCCGAAATGCATTTAGGTGCAGCGTTACGTGTTTCACCACGGAGGTAGAGCTACTGGATGGCCAATGGGCCCTAAAAGGTTACTGACGTCAGCCAAACTCCGAATGCCGTGGTGTATAGCGTGGCAGTGAGACGGCGGGGGATAAGCTCCGTACGTCGAGAGGGAAACAGCCCAGATCGCCGGCTAAGGCCCCTAAGCGTGTGCTAAGTGGAAAAGGATGTGCAGTCGCAAAGACAACCAGGAGGTTGGCTTAGAAGCAGCCACCCTTGAAAGAGTGCGTAATAGCTCACTGGTCAAGTGATTGTGCGCCGATAATGTAGCGGGGCTCAAGCACACCGCCGAAGCCGCGGCAACCGTAAGGTTGGGTAGGGGAGCGTTCCTCATTCAGCGAAGCCATTGGGTGACCGGTGGTGGAGGATGGGGAAGTGAGAATGCAGGCATGAGTAGCGATTAGGCAAGTGAGAACCTTGCCCGCCGAAAGACCAAGGGTTCCTGGGCCAGGCCAGTCCGCCCAGGGTGAGTCGGGACCTAAGGCGAGGCCGACAGGCGTAGTCGATGGACAACGGGTTGATATTCCCGTACCCGTGTATGAGCGTCCCTGACGAATCCATTCTGCTAACCACCCAAAAGGTGGTCTATCAAACCCTTCGGGGTGCGAGGACTACCGGCTGCGTGGGACCCGGATGGGTAGTAGTCAAGCGATGGGGTGACGCAGGAAGGTAGCCGTACCAGTCAGTGGTAATACTGGGGCAAGCCTGTAGGGAGAGCGATAGGCAAATCCGTCGTTCATATTCCTGAGAGGTGATGCATAGCCGATTGAGGCGAATTCGGTGATCCTCAGCTGCCAAGAAAAGCCTCTAGCGAGCGCATACATGGCCCGTACCCCAAACCAACACAGGTGGTCAGGTAGAGAATACCAAGGCGTACGAGATAACTATGGTTAAGGAACTCGGCAAAATGCCCCCGTAACTTCGGGAGAAGGGGGGCCGGCATACCGTGAACAGCCTTGCGCTGGGAGCGGGAACCGGCCGCAGAAACCAGTGGGAAGCGACTGTTTACTAAAAACACAGGTCCGTGCGAAGTCGCAAGACGATGTATACGGACTGACGCCTGCCCGGTGCTGGAAGGTTAAGAGGACCCGTTAACTCGTAAGGGTGAAGCGGAGAATTTAAGCCCCAGTAAACGGCGGTGGTAACTATAACCATCCTAAGGTAGCGAAATTCCTTGTCGGGTAAGTTCCGACCTGCACGAATGGCGTAACGACTTCCCAACTGTCTCAACCATAGACTCGGCGAAATTGCACTACGAGTAAAGATGCTCGTTACGCGCGGCAGGACGAAAAGACCCCGGGACCTTCACTACAACTTGGTATTGGTGTTCGGTACTGTTTGTGTAGGATAGGTGGGAGACTTTGAAGCGCTCACGCCAGTGAGTGTGGAGTCGTTGTTGAAATACCACTCTGACCGTATTGGATACCTAACTTCGAACCCTTATCGGGTTCAGGGACAGTGCCTGGCGGGTAGTTTAACTGGGGCGGTTGCCTCCTAAAATGTAACGGAGGCGCCCAAAGGTTCCCTCAACCTGGACGGCAATCAGGTGTTGAGTGTAAGTGCACAAGGGAGCTTGACTGCGAGACCTACAAGTCAAGCAGGGACGAAAGTCGGGACTAGTGATCCGGCACCTCTGAGTGGAAGGGGTGTCGCTCAACGGATAAAAGGTACCCCGGGGATAACAGGCTGATCTTCCCCAAGAGTCCATATCGACGGGATGGTTTGGCACCTCGATGTCGGCTCGTCGCATCCTGGGGCTGGAGCAGGTCCCAAGGGTTGGGCTGTTCGCCCATTAAAGCGGCACGCGAGCTGGGTTTAGAACGTCGTGAGACAGTTCGGTCTCTATCCGCCGCGCGCGTCAGAAACTTGAGGAAACCTGTCCCTAGTACGAGAGGACCGGGACGGACGAACCTCTAGTGCACCAGTTGTTCCACCAGGGGCATCGCTGGATAGCTACGTTCGGACAGGATAACCGCTGAAAGCATCTAAGCGGGAAACCTTCTCCAAGATCAGGTTTCTCACCCTTTTAGAGGGATAAGGCCCCCCGCAGACTACGGGATCGATAGGTCAGACCTAGAAGCTCAGCAATGAGTGCAGGGAACTGGCACTAACCGGCCGAAAACTTACCAACACAACTCGCAACCACTATTCATTCGCGGCATATTTGTCGCGCCGAATACCACACCCCCCATCAATACACTTGAATGAAAAATAAATAGAGTTACGGCGGCCACAGCGACAGGGAAACGCCCGGTCCCATTCCGAACCCGGAAGCTAAGCCTGTCAGCGCCAATGATACTGCCCAATCGGGTGGAAAAGTAGGACACCGCCGAACATACACAAAAATGCCCCCTGCAAAGGGGGCATTTTTGCATTCGCATTTAATCGAATAACGTCAAATTCGCGCGTTGGTTCTCCAATTCGAGCAGCGTTCGCTTTCGGTCGAGTCCGCCGCCGAAGCCGGCAAGGCTGCCATTGGCGCCGATGACGCGATGGCAGGGAACAACGATGGCAATCGGGTTGTGGCCGTTGGCCAATCCGACCGCGCGTGGAGCGCCGGGCGCCCCGATCTGTTCGGCGATCTCTCCGTACGACCTGGTTTCACCAAACGGAATCGTCAGCAACGCCTTCCACACTCGCCGCTGGAATTCGGTGCCCCGCATTTCGAGTTCGATATCGAAATCCGTGAGCTCGCCTGCGAAATACGCCTCGAGTTGGTCTACGGCCGCACTGAATGCGCCCGGATCGGGTGACCAGTCGGCGCGGCTCGGTTCGTAGGTCTGGTCGACCATCCGCAGGTTGGTCAAAACCGAGCCCCGGCCGGCCAGGGTCAGCAGCCCGATCGGGCTGTCGACGGTGCGGTACTGGATCATGCAACCTCCTGAGGCGGCCAATGGTTTACCGGGTGCTCGAGAGTGGTCCACAGATGTTGGGTGGCATACGAGCGCCAGGGCCGCCAATGCGCGCTGTGCTCGATGAGCTTTCGTTGATTCGTCGGCAAGCCGAGCTGCTTGGCGGCGAGTTGCAGCCCAAGGTCGCTGGCGGGGAAGGCGTCCGGATCGCCAAGGCCGCGCATCGCGATCACCTCTGCGGTCCAGGGGCCGACTCCCGGCAGGGCAAGCAATTGTGTTCGCGCGTTGTCCCAGTCGCTTCCGGCGTCCAGGACCACTGTTGCATCGGTGAGGCCGGCGATGAGGGCATACAGCGTCCGTTGCCGGGCCTTGGGCACCGCGAGATGGCGGGGATCGATCGCGGCGAGCTGTTCGACTGACGGGAAGGTATGCGTCAGTGCGCCTTCGGGGTCGTGGACCGGCTGCCCGTATGCAGTGACCAGTCGGCCCGCGTGGGTTCGTGCGGCCTTGGTCGATACCTGTTGACCCAGCACCGCGCGCACCGCGAGTTCGGCCTCGTCGACCGTACGGGGAATGCGTTGCCCCGGCGCCTTGGCCACGACCGGGGCAAACTGCGGATCGTGGCTGAGCGCATCCACAACCGCTTCCGGTTCGGCGTCGAGGTCGAGGAGCCGTCGGCAGCGGGCGATCGCGGTCGTGAGGTCACGGAAGTCGTCGAGGACGAGCAGGCAGCGAACGTGATCGACAGCGGGTGTCAGCGTGACGACGGCATTGCCAGTCGGAAGCCGCAGACTGCGTCGATACGCACCGTCGCGCACTTCCTCGCAACCGGGAACGGCGCCGGCGGCCAGATGGCCGAAGACACCCGCATAGGCGAACGGGGTGCGCACCGGCAGCCGAAGGCACACTGTCCCAGGCGAAGTCGCTCGGGCCTTCAAGGACCCGGATCGGGCCGCGGCGCGCTTGCGCAAATCGGTCGGTGTGCTTTCGAACACCAGGCGCACGGTGTCGTTGAACTGGCGGATGCTGGAAAAGCCGGCGGCAAACGCGACGTCGCCGAACGGTAGGTCCGTCGTCTCGATCAACAGCCGGGCGGTCTGGCCTCGTTGTGCGCGAGCCAGCGCGAGCGGGCCGGCACCGACCTCGGCTTGCAAGACTCGCTCCAGCTGCCGGGTGGTGTAACCGAGGTGGGCGGCCAGGCCGCCGACGCCGTCGCGGTCCACCGTGCCGTCGGCAATAAGCCGCATGGCCCGTGCAACGACGTCACCGCGCATGTTCCACTCGGGCGAACCCGGAGAAGCGTCGGGACGGCATCGCTTGCACGCCCGGAAACCCGCGCGTTGCGCGGCCGCCGCCGTCGGCAAGAACAGCACGTTGCGGGCGAACGGCGGGTGCACGGGGCAGCTCGGCCGGCAGTAGATCCCGGTCGTGCGCACGGCGGTGACGAACCAGCCGTCGAAGCGGGCGTCCTTGGACTGGACCGCTCGGTAGCAGCGTTCGAAATCGTCGTGCACCTACCCACAGTTACACCTGCCGGCCGACAAAACCGGCGGAAAAGCGACATGATGGTGGGTCGGTTTACGTCGCGCTCAGATGACGGCCTCGATGAGTCTTGGACCGCGGTCAGCGAAGGCGGACTTGATGGCCACCGCCAAACTCATGGCGTTGGTGACCCGTACTGCCTCGACTCCCAAACCCTCGGCCACGCCGACCCAATCGATGTGCGGGTTGTCCAACTCGAACATTGCCGTCGCCTTGGGGCCTGGTCGTTTCGCTCCGACGATCGCGTGTTCCTCATTGAGAACCTGGTAGGAACGGTTGGCGTAGATGATGGTGGTGACATCACATCGCTCGTGTGCCTGGGTCCACAGCGCCTGAAGGGTATACAGCGCACTGCCGTCACCTTCGAGGTTCACCACCTTACGATCGGGGCATGCGATTGCGGCGCCCGTCGCCAGCGGGATGCCTTGGCCGATCGCGCCACCAGCCAGGTGCAGATGGTCATGGGCCGCAGCAGATTCGAGGTAGGAGTACGGACGCCCGAATCCGGACGTCAGGCTCTCGTCGCTGATGATCGCACCGTCCGGAAGATAGTGGGCGACCGTCCGCATGATCGAGTCGGCATTCAGAGTCGCCGTGGTGGGCAGCTCGGGCCGGTCGCCGAGTGCGAGCGTCAACGGGTGAGCTTGGCCGCCAAGCAGATCCGCCACTCGCTCCAGAGCCGATATCGCATCCTCGTGCGGGTGCGCGAGGATGGTCGGTTTGCAGCTGTTTGGCGTGAGTTCGATGGCCTGATCCGGATATGCGAAAAAGGCAATCGGCGCTTGCGACCCCACGAGAACGAGATGCTCGATGCCATTGAGGAACTTGAGGGCGTCCGCCGGCCGGTACGGCAATCTTTCCACCATGACCCGGCCGGCGCCCTTTTCGATCCGCGGGGTGAACGTGTCGCAGATAAGCCGGGCATCTGCTGTGGCTGCGATGCGGCCGGCGGCGGAGAGTCCGCGTCCCCGCAAAGCGTTGCCCCGCAGCAGTAATGCGGATTTTCCTGGGCCCGCGAGCAGCTTTGCCACCTGATGGACCGCATCGTCACAAACCTGCGACGGCCCGATAATCTGCGGCACCCCGGCTGGTCGATCGGCGGCGGTCCACGCGGTGTCAGCGGGCAGGATGAGGGTCGCGATCTGACCGGGCGCTTGCCGGGCGGCCTGAACCGCGTGAGCCGCGTCGGTGGCAACCAGCCGCGAATTCCTGGACGTATGAACCCAATGCGAGACCGTCCGGGCAAAGGCCTCGACGTCCGATGTCAACGGCGCTTCGAATCGTTGATGCGAAGTCGCGTGGTTTCCCACGATATTGACGACCGGCGACTGTGCCTTGCGCGCGTTGTGCAGATTGGCCAAGCCGTTGGCAAGTCCGGGACCCAAATGCAGCAAGGTAGCTGCTGGTTTTTCGGCCATACGCGCATATCCGTCCGCGACTCCGGTCACCACTCCTTCGAACAGCCCGAGCACCGGACGTATCCCGTCGATCCTGTCCAGGGCTCCGACGAAGTGCATCTCCGAGGTGCCGGGATTGGCGAAGCAGGTTTCGATACCGCAATTGATGAGTGTGCGGACCAGACTCTCCGCCCCATTCATGCCGCCATGGCAGTCCACAAACTCGCTCACAGATGACCGACCTTTTGCTTCGAACTCACTTCTGAACGTGCGCTGTGGCATCATTGCCGGGCTCGGCGTGACAAGCTCCAGCATATTCGAGTACATGTCGAATTGGTCGCTGACTTTGACCGGTGACAACCGGAGATATCAGAATAATATTCTATGGATGTCCTTGACTGCGAAATAATCAGCTATCTGGTTGAAGACGGGCGATTGTCAAACCTCGAGCTGGCCACGCGCATTGGACTCAGCCCGTCCTCCTGTCTTCGGCGAGTCCGAAACTTGGAGCAGTGGCGAGTCCCCGTTACTGAGTCGACCCGCGTTTAGAGTCGGGGTGTTTTTGGTTCCGGATTCAGTTGATCTCGCAGGCCACCGGGGTGTGGGTGCACCTGCATGCCGCAGCGTACTCGGCCGGTGTTCGGTAGCCCAGCGATGAGTGGCGGTGTCGATGATTGTGTTCGGTCTTGAAGTCACCGATGACCACGCGGGCTTCGAACAGGGTGTTCCAGTGATTGCGGTTGAGGCACTCCTTGCGTAGTCGGTTGTTGAAGGATTCGATGTGTCCGTTGTTCCACGGCGTTCCGGGCGGGATATAGGACGTGCCGACCTTGCGGTCGCAAAACTGTTGCAACGCTTGAGAAATGAACTCAGGCCCGTTGTCCATCCGCAGCACCTTCGGCGGACCGCCGGCCACGGCGAACACCGTCTTGAGCTCGTCAACGAGCCGGTGGGCGGTGATCGAGCGTTCCACCAGATGCAGCAGCGATTCACGGGTGTGTTCGTCGACCATCGAGGCAATCTTGATCGCCTTGCCGTCGGTGGTGGAGTCGAACTGGAAGTCGATCGCCCACACCACGTTCGGGGCATCGGCCTCAACCGGCGGGATCGACGACACCCCGGCCCGCTTGCGCGGCGAGATCACCTTCACCTGCAATCCCTCTTCGCGCCACAGGCGATGGATCTTCTTCTTGTTGACCTCGCCGCGCTCGTCGTAGCGCAGCGCGGCCCAGGCGCGCCGGAACCCATGGCACGGGTTTTTCGTGGCGTAGGAACGCAACCAGGCCCGCATATCGGCATCGGGATCAGCCGGAGTCTGCGCTTGCGGGAGGCGGCCGTGCGTGGAGCGGGCCAGCCCAACTGCTTTGCACGCCAACCGTTGCGACATGCCCAACGTGGTGGTGAGCATGTCGACGGCGCGGCGCTTGGCAGCTGGGCTCAGAATTTTCCCTTCCCTACCTCCCGCAGTGCGTCTTTGACCAGCTCAGCTTCGGCCAGCAGCCGCTTGAGTCGGGCGTTCTGCTCGCGCAGCTCTTTGAGTTCTCTGGCGGCGTCGGTGTCCATCCCGCCGTAGGCGCGCCGCCAGTTGTACAACGTCGCCGCAGACACCTCCAGCTCGGCGGCGATCTCCTCACCCGTCTTGCCTTCGGCAGCCAACTCATCTGCCCGGCGCAGCTTGCGCACGATGTCCTCCGCGGAATGCCGCTTCCGACCAGCCATACGTTTCATCGTCCCTTCTCGGCCCGACATCGGACCACAGGACTCTAAAACTGGTTGGACTCCTTCAGCGGGAACACGCCAGCAGCACGGTGTGATTCGGGGCTATCGCGCGATCATCAACGATGACGCGCTCGGGCGCGGGTTCAAAGTGACGGCATATGTGGACTTGGGGCCGATCGAGTCGGCAACGATTCAAGCACTCGAAAACGCGGTTGTAGCACTTCCGGAGATCATCGAATGCCGCCGCATGATGGGCACCCCCGACTATGTCCTGCTCGTGGCGGCCGCGGATCTGGTGGATTACGAGAAGTTGTATGCGGACAAATTGTCGTCCCTGCCCGGCATATCGCGGATCCGATCTCAGATTGCGATGAAAACCGTGAAGTCCAGCTAGTCACCGAAGGAGTCCGCATGACCGTATCGCAATCCATCGCCGTTGAGAACTTCTCCCACGTCTGTATCGGTGTCTCCGACTTGGAGGCGTCGTTGGCCTTCTATACCGCGGTGCTGGGCATCGACGTCGTCTTCGATGTCGAACTCGACGGTGGCGGACTCGATGCCGTGACCGGCGGCGTCGCCCAAAAAGGCCGCATGGTCGGCGGACTGATCGGGGGAGCGCAGATCGAACTGCTCTTTCTCGGTGATGTTCCGGCCAGCCCCGCCGGACCGCGCCGTGGCTATACCAATATTTCCTTTCGCGTCGCTGATCTGGACGACAGCTACGAAGCCCTTCGGCGTCAGCATCCTGAGGTGCGGACCGACCCAGCCGTCGACATTGGTGGCGTGCGAATGTTCTTCGTCTACGACCCCGATGACACGCCCATCGAAATTCTCGAGCTTCCGGGAGGCGCGCGTACCACTGTGGAACTTTGGCGGCCAGCCGGCTAAGCCGTCGCGGCGGCAGCGATGAAGTCCCGGGCAGCACGGGACAACGGTCGAGCCGAATCCCAGATCATCCCGACGTCGCGGTAGGCGTCGGCGTCGGCCAGGCGCAGCACGCTGACACCGGGCACATGCTCGCTGCCGTCAATCGGAGTCAGGCTGATGCCCAACCCGGCGGCGACTAGCCCGGCGGCGGTGATCAGGTTCGCCGATTCCAGGACGATGCGCGGCTGGAATTGCGCTGCGGCACAAAGCTCATCGAGCAGTCGCCGCATGCCGAATCCCGGATGCATGGCAACGAAGGGCTCGTCGGCGAGGTCCGTCATGGACACCGCGGCCACACCCGTCAGCCGATGGCCGCGGGGGACGGCGACACTGAGGCGCTGACGAAACAGACTGCGCCAGGCCAGGGTCGGCTCTTGCGGCCGCGGTGAAACCACCCCGATGTCGACGAAGCCGGCCAGTACGCGGTCGCCGATCAGTTCAGCAGCACCCTCCTCGAGCATGAACGTCACTCGCGGAGACACCGCGGTGAACCCCGCGATCAACCGGGGCACCACGATGGAGCCAAACGAACCCAGAAAACCCAGCCGGATCTCACCGGCGGCGGGATTGCTCAGGTCATCGATTTCACGTCGGGCCGAATCGAGCTCCGACTGTGCCCGGCGCGCGTGCTCGTAGAAGATCCGGCCGTAGGTGCTGAGCGAGAGCCGGCGGCCGTGGCGATCGAACAATGCCACCCCGAGCCGGCGTTCCAGGCGTGCCAGCATTCGGGTCAGAGTGGGCTGCGCGATGTGCAGTTGTTGGGCTGCCGCCGTCACGTGCTGAAGTTCTGCGAGTGTGAGGAACCACTCGTAATCGCCATCGGCCATGGCCACCACCTTTGCTTATGTCGTAAAGGCATCATAATTCGGTCAATAATTCATTTCCGATTCTGTGCAGTGGCGCGGAGCATCGTTGCTATGCCCCTGGTCACCGCCGCTCCCACCGCGCATCAAGCCGGGAGCAGCGGATACCGCCGGGTGACCGCGGCGCTGTGCGGTGCTGGGATGGCCAGTTTCGCCGCGATGTACTGCACCCAGGCGCTTCTTCCCGCCTTCTCGGCCTATTACCGGATCGCGCCGGCCACCTCGGCGCTGACCGTCTCGCTCACCACGGGGATGCTGGCGCTGTCCATCGTCCCGGCAAGCGTCCTCTCCGAGCGCTACGGGCGCATCACCGTGATGCTGATCTCGGGGATCGCGTCCAGTGTGATCGGGTTGCTCCTGCCGTTCAGCCCCACACTCGCCGTTCTGCTCATCGGACGGGCGCTGCAGGGCGTCGCCCTGGCCGGGATACCCGCGGTCGCGATGGCGTTTCTGGCCGAGGAGGTGCACACCTCTGCACTGGGATCGGCGATGGGACGCTATATCGCCGGGACGACGATAGGGGGCTGCGCCGGGCGGATCATCCCGTCGCTGGTCCTCGGGGTCAGCAACTGGCGGGTCGCGCTGTTGGTGTGCTCGCTGATGACGTTGGCCGCCACCTTGGTATTCGCCCTTCTCGTGCCCCGGTCCCAGTTCTTCGCCCCGAAGCCGGTGACCATGCGGGTCACTACGCATAGCCTCCTCACACATCTGCGAAACCCGGTGTTGCTGAAGCTTTTTGCCCTGGCGTTCACGCTGATGGGCGGATTCGTCACAGTGTACAACTACCTCGGCTACCGACTGGCCGCCGCGCCGTTCGGGTTGGAGCCGTCGGTGGTGGGCCTGTTGTTCTTGCTGTACCTGGTGGGCACGTGGACGTCCGTCGTGGCGGGACGGCTCGCCGATCGCAGGGGACGCGCGCTGGTGCTGGGCGCGGCCTTGCCGATTACGGTCGCAGGGCTGCTGATGACACTGCCGGATGCATGGCCCGTGATCGTCTTCGGGACAGGGGTTTTCACCGGCGGATTCTTCGCCGCGCACACCGTGGCCAGCGGATGGGTGGGCGCGGTGGCGCGCCGGGACCGCGCCGAAGCGTCTGCGCTTTACCTGTTCAGCTACTACATTGGCGGATCAGTGGCCGGCGTGTTCGGCGGGCTCGTCTACAGCGTGGGCGGCTGGTCGGCCACGGTGGGGTTCGTGGGAACGCTGTTGCTCGTCGGCCTACTGCTCGTGGCATCGCTGGTGAGAGCGACTGTGCCCGTGCGAGTTCGCAGTGTGTCCTAGTCGTCGAAGATGGCGCGGCGCACGGTGCCCTGCGGGGCCGCCGGGTCGACGAACCATTCATGGCTGAACAGCAGACCGGACACCTGCGGCGGCAATAACATCAACAGTCCGAACAGGCGCGCGTTGAGCCCGCCACCGATCTGCGAGCGATGGGCGGCGAACGCGTCTCGCTTTTTCCGGGCGAACCGCCGGACGTCGATCCGGTGGGTGATGGTTGCCCGTGGAGCGTATGCGGTGCGCACCGTGTCGGAATCGTAGGGGGCCGGAAGTCGCAGCAGACGACAGAGATCGCTGACACGGCACAACAATTCGCGTGGCATCGTCACTTCGAGCACCCGCGGGGTCGCGGCCAACTCGGCGGCGCGGTTGCCGACATGATGGACCTGCACATGATCCCGGTGGCCGTACCCGCCGTTGCCCTGATAGCTCAGTAGTAGCTGCGCGTTTTCGTCGCGAAGTATGTCGGCCAGCCGCTGCGCGGCCGTTTCGACCTCGGCCCGCGCGAATCTGACCCGGCCGGGTGGATCTGGGTAGAAGACGGGCCCGTAGCCACTGTCGGCGTAGCCCAGGCACTCCGCCCGGTGCTCACCGAGAGTGCTTGCACTCGAGAGCAATTCGTCCATACGAGTCTCGTCCTCGTCGGCCATGCGTCCGTCGGTCGCGGTGACGAGGACTACTCGATGCCCCGCTGCCACCGCCCCGGCAAGCGTGCCGCCGGTCAGGATCACCTCGTCATCCGGGTGAGCGTGAAAGGCGACGAGTGTGGCCATCGACTACTCGCCGGGCTGATCGGCGTATGAGGGTGAGGCCAGCCGGGTGGGGTGCTCGTGCCCGCGCAGTGTCACGGTCTCGCCCAAAGTCCAACGAGCACGCTCATTTTCGCTCGCGCCCTGCACGGTGTCCGCGGTCGTTAACATTCGGCCTCGGTACGACTTGGCCAGCTCGCACAGCCGGGCCGCCTCGTTGACCGGTTCACCGATCACGGTGTATTCGAACCGTTCCTTTGCGCCCACGTTGCCGGCGACGACCTGGCCCGCCGCCACACCGATGCCGGCCTCGAGTTCGGGCATCTCGTCGGCCAGTCGGTCGCAGATGGCGCGTGCAGCACCCAGCGCCTCGTCTTCGGGGCAGTCGAGGCGATTGGGGGCGCCGAAGATGGCCAGCGACGCGTCGCCTTCGAACTTGTTGACCAGCCCGCAGTGCCGGTCTACCTCTTCGACCACGATCGTGAAAAAACGGTTGAGGAACGCAACGACTTCGGCCGGAGGTCGGCTGGTCACCAATTGCGTGGAGCCGACGATGTCGATGAACACCACCGCGACATGCCGTTCCTCCCCGCCCAGTTTCGGTCGTTCCCGTTCGGCGGCCAGGGCGACTTCACGCCCGACGTGCCGGCCGAACAGATCGCGCACCCGCTCGCGCTCACGCAGGCCGTCGACCATGGCATTGAAACCACGCTGCAGCTCACCGAGCTCGGTGCCGTCGAAGACCACCAGATTGCCCTGCAGATCGCCCTGCTCGACGCGCTTGAGTGCCGCACGGACCACCCGAACGGGTGTCGCCGTCAGCCAGGACAGGATCCACATCAAAACGAAGCCGAAGATCAGCGCCGCGCTCGACACGATCAGCACCGCCACACTGAGTTGGGTCTCGCTCAGATTTCCCAGCGCCAGGGCGAAGAATGCGATCAGTGCAATGCCGAGTACCGGGACACCGGAGCCAAGGAACCAGACTGTCAGGGTTCGGCCCATGATGCCCGGCGCCAGCCGCTGTGGGGCCCGTCCGGCCTCGAGGGCCTGGGCGGCCACCGGTCGCAATCCGAACTCGGTGAACAGATAGCACGCGGTGGCCACCAGAACGCCGCAGATGCTCACCGAGAAACCCACGATCGGGATGAACAGCTTGTTGATCAGCCCGTAGAGCGTGGTCAACAACGCCGTCCCGATTCCCCACAGGATGAGCACCCCGATCGCCAGCCAGAACGGGACCAGGAAGGTGTTGCGTTCGTCGTCGAGGGTGGGCTTACGCTCTTCGATCGCCCACCGCAGGGCGGTCATTGTCCGGTGGGTGATCCAGTAGGTCCCCAGAGCCAGCGCGACCGCGATGTACCCGGGCGCGACGCCCAAGGTGATCCACAGCGGCGCGTCGGTGAAAATGCTGGGCGACGGTAACGCGACGGCCAGCAGCAGCACGGCCACGCCGATCCCGATCAGATTCGTCCCGAGGATGAAGACCGTCAGGATGGTCTGGATGCGTACCCGGCGTCGGGCCTGGCTCTCGGACACCCGGCCGAGCAGCAGGGATCCATAGGCCGGCGTCTCGTCCAGCCGGCCGCTCTGACGAGTCACCGCCTCGAGCACCCGGCCCAACCGTTGCGCCAAGGTCTTGTTGGCCGACGTCCTCTTTTTGGCCGACATGGTGGCGTCAGCCTAATTTGTCGGTCACGCTCTAAGGTGAGTCGGGTGCGTCTAGTGATCGCCCAGTGCACCGTGGATTACGTCGGCCGGCTCACCGCGCATCTGCCGTCGGCACGTAGATTGTTGCTCTTCAAAGCCGATGGATCGGTCAGTGTGCACGCCGACGACCGCGCCTACAAGCCGTTGAACTGGATGAGTCCGCCATGCTGGTTGACCGAAGAGTTCAGCGGCGAGACGCCGGTGTGGGTGGTCGAGAACAAAACGGGCGAACAGCTGCGCATCAACGTCGAGGAGATCGAACACGACTCCAGTCACGATCTGGGCATCGACCCCGGGTTGGTCAAGGACGGAGTCGAGGCTCACCTTCAGGCATTGCTCGCTGAACATGTCCAGTTGCTGGGCCAGGGTTTCACGTTGGTCCGCCGGGAGTACATGACCGCGATCGGCCCGGTTGATCTGCTGTGCCGCGACGAACTCGGCGGCTCGGTCGCGGTGGAAATCAAGCGGCGGGGCGAGATCGACGGCGTGGAGCAACTCACCCGCTACCTGGAATTGCTGAATCGCGACAGCGTGCTCGCCCCGGTCAAGGGAGTGTTCGCGGCGCAGCAGATTAAACCTCAGGCACGCACTTTAGCCACTGACCGTGGCATTCGTTGTCTCACACTGGATTACGACAAGATGCGGGGAATGGACAGCGACGAGTACCGGCTGTTCTGACTTGCCCGATTAGACTTGCCGGCATGGCTCGGCGCCGCACACCGCCACGCCGGCAACAGCTGCCCTCGCTGCCGCCGGTCTTCAATCGGATAGAGACGGGGCCTGACGGTCACGAGTACGAAGTGCGCCCGGTCGCGGCAGCGCGCGCCACCAAGACCTACCGGTGCCCTGGCTGCGATCACGAAATCCGGTCTGGCACCGCACATCTGGTGGTTTGGCCAGCGGACTCAGCCGGAGGCGAACCGCAAACAAGAGAAGAGGACCGTCGGCATTGGCACGCCCCGTGCTGGACCAATCGGGCGAACCGCAGCCCGACCCGAAAGTGGTCGTGAAACTCGCCGGCGGCTAGGAAGCCTGCTCGACCAACTCGATCAGTACGCCGCCGGCATCCTTGGGGTGGATGAAGTTGATCCGCGAGTTCGCTGTGCCGCGACGCGGCGCCTCGTAGACCAGCCGCACGCCCTGCTCAAGCAGTCGCTCGCAGAGGGCGTCGAGGTCACTGACGCGCACCGCCATCTGCTGGATGCCCGGTCCGCGCTTGTCCAGGAACTTGGCGATCGTCGATGAGTCGTCGATCGGCGCCATCAACTGGATCTGTGCGGTGCCGGCCAGACCACCGGGCACGGCGATCATCGCTTCGCGGATTCCCTGGTCCTCGTTGACTTCCTCATGCACCAGGATCATGCCGAGGGTGTCGTGGTACCAGGCGATGGCTGCGTCGAGGTCGGCGACTGCGATGCCGACGTGATCGATCGCAGTCACCAGCGAGGTGACCAGGATCTGACGGGCGTCAACTTGATCGGTCGTCACCACATAAAGGTAACCTGACGGCAAAGATTGCGCTTCTCGGGGAGGCCAAATCGGCCATCCGCGAATGGCTAGGAGGTTGTCATGACGACGTCGGTGATCGTTGCTGGGGCACGGACCCCGATCGGCAAGCTGATGGGTTCGCTGAAGGATTTTTCGGCCAGCGATCTGGGCGCCATCGCGATCGCCGGGGCGCTGGAGAAGGCCAACGTGGGGGCCGAGCTGGTCGAATACGTGATCATGGGCCAGGTGCTGACCGCCGGGGCCGGCCAGATGCCCGCCCGCCAGGCAGCGGTAGCGGCCGGCATCGGCTGGGACGTCCCGGCGCTGACGATCAACAAGATGTGCCTGTCCGGTATCGACGCCATTGCGCTCGCTGACCAGCTGATTCGGGCCGGCGAGTTCGACGTCGTGGTGGCCGGTGGTCAGGAGTCCATGACGAAGGCGCCGCATTTGCTGATGGACAGCCGTGCCGGCTACAAGTACGGGGACGTGAGGGTGCTCGACCACATGGCCTACGACGGCCTGCACGACGTGTTCACCGACCAGCCGATGGGCGCCCTCACCGAGCAGCGCAACGACGTCGACAAGTTCACCCGCGCCGAGCAGGACGAGTTCGCTGCACAGTCCCACCGAAAGGCGGCCGCGGCGTGGAAGGACGGCGTCTTCACCGACGAAGTGGTGCCGGTGAACATCCCACAGCGCAAAGGTGATCCGCTGCAGTTCACCGAGGACGAGGGGATTCGGGCAAACACCACCGCCGAGTCGTTGGCCGGTCTGAAACCGGCATTCCGCAGCGACGGCACCATCACCGCGGGCTCGGCCTCGCAGATCTCCGATGGGGCCGCGGCGGTCGTGGTGATGAACAAGGACAAGGCGCAGCAGCTGGGCCTGTCCTGGCTGGTGGAAATCGGTGCTCATGGCGTCGTGGCGGGACCCGATTCGACGCTGCAGTCGCAGCCGGCCAATGCAATCAAGAAGGCACTCGGCCGCGAGGGCATCTCGGTTGACCAGCTCGATGTGGTGGAAATCAACGAGGCGTTCGCGGCGGTGGCGCTGGCCTCCACACGCGAACTCGGCTTGGACCCCGAGATCGTCAACGTCAACGGCGGCGCGATCGCGGTGGGACATCCCATTGGCATGTCCGGCGCCCGCATCGCGCTGCACGTGGCCCTGGAACTGGCACGCCGCGGCTCCGGCTACGGCGTCGCGGCGCTCTGCGGTGCCGGCGGCCAGGGCGACGCGCTGATCCTGCGGGCCGGTTAACCCCGAGGCGATCCCCACACCCCGCAGAGCGACGTTGCTGGAACGCGACGTTCGGGGATCGTTGTGATTTTGCTCATATGAACCGGCCAAGGCCCCTCGTAGCGCCGATTTCCGGCTGGTTTTGCCCGTACCGGAACGCCCGCGCCACCGAGTAGATCGCTAGTCGACGCGCATGACAGACTTGACGGCGTGACGCGTCCGAGACCTTCGATCGGGCCCGCGCTGGCGGGTGCGGTCGACCTGTCCGCTCTTAAGCAGCGTGCTCAGCCGAACGCGCCGGCCGCTGGCGCCCCGGGCCGGTCGACGCCTGCGGGACCGGGTGCCGCAGAGGTCACCGAGGCCAATTTCGAAGCCGAAGTGCTCGTCCGCTCCGACGAAGTGCCCGTCGTGGTCGTGTTGTGGTCGCCGCGTAGCGATGCCTGCGTCGAGCTGGTCGACACGCTGGCCGGCCTAGCCGTCGAGGACGCCGGAACATGGTCGCTGGCGACGGTCAACGTCGACGTGGCACCCCGGGTGGCCCAGATTTTCGGCGTCGAGGCCGTCCCCACCGTCGTCGCCTTGGCCGCCGGCCAGCCGCTGTCCAGCTTCCAAGGCATACAGCCTGTCGATCAATTGCGCCGTTGGGTGGACCAACTGCTGTCGACGACGGCCGGAAAGTTAAAGGGCTCAACCGGTTCCGAGGATGCCGCGGAAGTCGATCCGGAGTTGGCACAAGCCCGCGAGCAGCTGGAGGCCGGTGATTTCGACGCGGCCAAACAGTCCTATCAGGCGTTGCTGGATGCCAGCCCGGACAACGTCGAGGCGAAGGCCGCAATCCGCCAGATCGACTTCCTGACGCGCGCAACCGAACAACGTCCCGATGCCGTGGCCGTCGCCGATGCCGCTCCGGGGGACATCGAAGCGGCGTTCGCGGCAGCCGACGTGCAAATCCTCAACCAGGATGTGACCGCGGCGTTCGAGCGCTTGACCACGTTGGTGCGCAGCACATCTGGAGATGACCGCACCCAAGTGCGAACCCGATTGATCGACTTGTTCGAACTCTTCGATCCCGCCGACCCCGAGGTCGTGCTCGGTCGGCGAAACCTCGCCAACGCGCTCTACTGACTACTCCGGTTCCAGCCACAAAGCCGACGTGGGTGGCAACACCAGCAGCGTCGATGCCGGCCGGCCATGCCACGGGTCCTCGGTAGCGTCGACACCGCCGAGGTTTCCGATTCCGGAGCCGTGGTAATCCGTCGCGTCGGTGTTGAGCACCTCACGCCAGCGGCCCGCGGCAGGCAGACCGAGCCGATAGCCGCTGTGCTCCGACCCCGCGAAATTGAACACGCAGGCCATCACCGAGCCGTCCTTGCCATAACGCAGGAAGCTCAACACGTTGTTGGCGGAATCGTTGGCATCGATCCATGAATAGCCGTCGGGGGTGTTGTCCTGGCTCCACAGCGCTGGACGGCTTTGGTAAATGGCGTTGATGTCGCGCACAAACCGCAGCACCCCGTTGGAGAAGCCTTGCTCGTCGAGCTGCCACCAATCCAAACCGTTCTGCTCGGACCACTCGGCGCGCTGCCCGAATTCCTGGCCCATGAACAACAGTTGCTTGCCGGGGTGGGCCCATTGATAGGCGAGCAGGCTGCGCAGCCCGGCGGCTTTGATGTGATTGTTGCCCGGCATCCTGCCCCACAGCGTGCCCTTGCCGTGCACCACCTCGTCGTGGCTGAGTGGGAGCACGAAGTTCTCGCTGAACGCATACAGCAATGAAAAGGTCATCTCGTGGTGGTGGTAGTTGCGGTAGATCGGGTCGCGGCCGATGTAGTCGAGCGTGTCGTGCATCCAGCCCATGTTCCACTTCATCGAAAAGCCCAGGCCGCCAAGGTTAGTCGGCCGCGTCACGCCGGGCCACGACGTCGATTCCTCGGCGATCGTGACGATGCCCGGCGCGGCTTTGTGCGCCGTGGCGTTCAACTCCTGCAGGAACTGGACGGCTTCGAGGTTTTCTCGTCCGCCGTAGATGTTGGGTGTCCAACCGTCCGCCGGGCGCGAGTAGTCGAGGTAGAGCATCGACGCCACCGCATCCACCCGCAGCCCGTCGATGTGATACTCCTCGAGCCAGTACAACGCGTTGGCGACCAAAAAGTTGCGTACCTCGCGGCGGCCGAAGTCGAAAACGTAAGTACCCCAGTCGAGTTGCTCGCCCCGCTTGGGGTCGGAATGTTCGTAGAGCGGCGTGCCGTCAAAGCGACCCAGCGCCCAGGCGTCCTTGGGGAAGTGCGCGGGAACCCAGTCCACGATGACGCCGATACCGGCCTGATGCAGTGCGTCGACGAGCGCGCGAAAATCATCGGGTGTGCCGAACCGCGACGTCGGCGCGTAGTAAGAGGTGACCTGATATCCCCAGGATCCGGCGAACGGATGCTCGGCGACCGGCAGCAGCTCCACATGGGTAAACCCGTGCTCGACAACGTAATTCGTCAGGTCCTCGGCAAGCTGGCGATACGTGAGCCCGGGGCGCCATGAGCCGAGATGCACCTCGTAGGTGCTCATCGGCTCGAACACCGGATTGCGCTGCGCGCGCTGGGTCAGCCAATCCGCGTCGGCCCAGGTGTACGTGCTCGTCGTCACCCGTGACGCGGTGTGGGGAGGTACTTCGGTGGCAAACGCGAACGGGTCGGCCCGCTCGGTGACCACGCCGTCGGCCCCATGCACCCGAAACTTGTACAGGCCATCGCCCGGGAATCCGGGCCAGAACAGCTCCCATACCCCGGTGGAGCCCAGCGCCCGCATCGGAGCCTCGGTGCCGGTCCAGCCGTTGAACTCGCCGATCAAGCTGATGCCCTTGGCGTTAGGCGCCCACACGGCGAACGACACGCCGGTGACGTCACCGTCGGCGGTGGTGAATGAGCGGGGATGGGCCCCAAGGACCTCCCAGAGTCGCTCGTGGCGGCCCTCGGAGAACAGGTGAAGGTCGATCTCGCCCAGGGTGGGCAGGAAGCGGTAGGCATCGGCGGTGACGTGCGCGCCGGAGCCGTAGTTCACGCTGAGCCGGTAGTCGATGAGGTCCGTGAACGGCAATGCGACGGCGAACAAACCGGATTCGAGGTGCTGCAAACCGAACTCGTCGTCGCCGACGAGAGCGATGACTTCCTGTGCATGCGGGCGGAAGGCCCGGATGACAGTGTGGTCGCCGTACTCGTGCGCGCCCAGGATGCTGTGCGGATTGTGGTGTGTGCCGGCCACTAGGCGGGCCAAGTCGGCCGGATCAGGCGCCAGGTGCGTCTGATCAGTTCGGCTCTCGGTTCGACTCATGCTGGTATCCCCTTCCGGGACCTGTTACCTCCTGCGCAGCAACGCGTTTCGAGACTCCTGCGGGATGAGTGGCATATTGATGATGTGGGCGACTGCCTGCCCGGGATCGATGCGAACGTAATTTGACTGCCCCCACTGGAATTCCTGGCCGGTTATCTCATCGCGCACCCAGAACCGCTCGTAGGACTCCATACCCAATGCCGCCATGTCTAACCACAGGGTGGCCTCCTCTGGCCCGAATGCATTGAGCGTCACCACCACCAACACGCAGTCCCCAGTGGCCGGATCGAACTTGCTGAAGGCCAGTAACGCATCGTTGTCGATGCCGTGGAAGTGGATGGTGCGCAGTTGCTGGAGAGCGGGATGCACCCGGCGAATTGCGTTGAGCTGTTTGAGCAACGGTTCGAGCGATCTTCCTTCGGCGAGTGCCGAGGCATAGTCGCGGGGACGTAATTCGTACTTCTCCGAGTCGAGGTATTCCTCGCTACCCTCGCGTACCGCGCGGTGCTCGAAGAGCTCGTAGCCCGAGTAGACACCCCAGGCCGGACTCAGCGTCGCCGCCAGCGCCGCGCGGACGGCGAACATGCCTGGGCCGTTGTGCTGCAGGATGGCGTGCAGGATATCGGGGGTGTTCACGAACAGGTTCGGGCGGCGGAAGTCGGCGAGTGCGGCGATGTCATTGCCGAATTCGGTGAGTTCCCACTTGGCCGTGCGCCAGGTGAAGTAGCTGTACGACTGGGTGAAGCCGAGTTTGGCCAGCCCGTACTGGCGGGCCGGCGGGGTGAACGCTTCGGACAGGAACAGCACGTCGGGATCGATGTCTTTGACCGCAGCGATCAGCCACGCCCAGAAGTCGGGCGGCTTGGTGTGCGGGTTGTCGACCCGAAAGAACTTGATGCCGTGGTCGATCCAATGCCGGACCACGCGCAACACCTCGTCGTAGAGGCCCGCGGGGTCGTTGTCGAAGTTGAGCGGATAGATGTCCTGGTATTTCTTCGGCGGATTCTCCGCGTAGGCGATGGTGCCGTCCGGCAATTCGGTGAACCACTGCCGGTGGTCGCGCGCCCACGGGTGATCCGGGGCGCACTGCAGTGCCAGGTCCAAGGAGACTTCCATCCCCAGATCGCGTG
This sequence comes from uncultured Actinomycetota bacterium, assembly GCA_963712615.1. GTDB lineage: Bacteria > Actinomycetota > Actinomycetes > Mycobacteriales > Mycobacteriaceae > Mycobacterium. Next base: position 1,967,968 of record CAVQIO010000002.1, on the reverse strand, counting down.
CCGCGGCGACGAACTTGTCGAAATCGTCGATGGTGCCCAGGTTCGGGTGAATCGCGTCGTGGCCACCCTCGTCGCTCCCAATTGCCCAGGGAGAGCCCACATCCCCGGGAGCAGCGGTGGGAGAGTTGTTGCGCCCCTTGCGGTGCACCTTGCCGATCGGATGGATCGGCGGCAGGTACACGACGTCGAATCCCATGTCGGCGATTCGCGGAAGGTCAGCGGCTGCCGTGGCGAAGGTGCCGTGCACGGGGTTCCCGTCGGCGTCCCAGCCGCCGGTCGAACGCGGAAACATCTCGTACCACGAGCCGAACCGGGCCGCTGGCCGATCCACCCAGACCCCGTACTGCTCGCCGCGGGTGACGATATCCCGCAATGGATATGCGTCCAGGATCTCCTCGATCTCGGGAGCCAACGCCAGCGCGGTGCGTGTCACCGGATCGCCGGGCGCGCGCAACGCCGCGGCGGCAGTCAGCAGCGGATCGCGACCTGCGCGCGGTACCCTGGTCGCGGCGCGCTCGAACAAAGCAGCCCCGACCAGTAGATCGTTGGACAGCTCTTTTTCGCCCTGGCCGGCGTCCAGCTTGGCAAGCAGCCCGTGCCGCCAGGTGTGAATCGGGTCACCCCAACCGTCGATACGGTAGGTCCACAGCCCAACCCGGTCGGGCGTGAACTCGCCGTGGAAGACGTAAGGCTCCAGGCCCGTCGTCATCGGCAGCTGTAGCGGCTTGACCCGCTCGGCGGGCTTGCCATCGAGCGTGGCCGCGGGCCGTTCGGGGGCCTGGACCGCCGTGACTCGGCGCGTCTCGGTGACCTGGGGGTAGCGCGGTCCCAGATAGCGCACTACCAGGGTCGCCGCAACACCCTCGTGGCCCTCTCGCCACACTGCGGCGCTGACGGGGACCGTCTCTCCGACCACCGCTTTGGCGGGGTATGCGCCGCAGGAAACGACGGGCTGCACGTTATCGATCTCGACACGACCGGGCACCACCACTCCGTTCCGTCCGATTGTCTGCCGGCAAACCGCGGATTGTGCCGCGCCGCGGAACGCCTGTCATCTGAAGAAACTTCGCCTCGTGGGGAATTTCCTATACCGGGGGAGCGTCTTTGCGGCCCCGATAACTACCCGTACCCACCCTAGTGTCCGGTCACACACGCCTAATGGCGAACGGTCGACACCGGACCTGCAAACCTGACGATCCTCAGTAAGGTGGTCATGTGTGAAAGCCCTCCGTCGCTTTACCGTCCGTGCCCATCTGCCCGAGCGGCTCGCCGCGCTGGAACAGCTGTCCATCAATCTGCGGTGGTCCTGGGACAAGGCGACGCAAGACTTATTCGCGAGCATTGATCCGACGCTGTGGACGAATTGCGGCAACGATCCCGTGGCCCTGCTGGGCGCGGTCAACCCCGCTCGTCTCGATGAGTTAGCGCTCGACGAAGGGTTCCTGCGCTGGCTCGACGAACTCTCCGCCAACTTGAACGACTACCTGAGTCGTCCGCTGTGGTACCAGCAACAGCAGGAGGCCGGTGTTGCGACGCCGACCGGTATCGCGTACTTCTCGATGGAGTTCGGCGTTGCCGAGGTGCTGCCCAATTACTCGGGCGGCCTGGGGATCCTCGCGGGTGATCACCTCAAGTCCGCGTCCGATCTCGGTGTACCGCTGATTGCCGTGGGGCTGTACTACCGCTCCGGGTACTTCCGGCAGTCGCTGACCGCGGAAGGCTGGCAAAACGAGACCTATCCGTCGCTGGATCCGCAGGGACTCCCGCTGCGGTTGCTCACCGATGCCGCCGGTGATCCCGCACTGGTGGAACTGACGCTGCCCGACTCCGCGCGGCTCAGTGCGCGGATATGGGTGGCGCAGGTGGGTCGGGTTCCGCTGCTCCTGCTCGATTCCGACGTCCCCGAGAACGAGCACGATCTGCGCAGCGTCACCGACCGTCTTTACGGCGGCGACCAGGAACACCGGATGCGACAGGAGATCCTGGCCGGCATAGGTGGGGTGCGGGCGATCCGCGCGTTCACCGCCATCGAAGGTCTGCCGGACCCCGAGGTATTCCACATGAACGAGGGGCACGCGGGGTTCCTCGGCATGGAACGCATTCGCGAGCTGATCACCAATTCGGGATTGGATTTCGACACCGCCCTGACGGTGGTGCGGTCCAGCACCGTGTTCACCACCCACACGCCGGTGCCTGCCGGTATCGACCGCTTCCCGGTCGAGATGGTGCGGCTCTACTTCGATGACCACCTGGACGAGGACCCCGACGGTCGAGCGCCCGCATTGCTGCCGGGTGTGCCGATCGATCGGGTGGTCGCGCTCGGCGCCGAAGACGATGCGACCAAGTTCAACATGGCGCACATGGGTTTGCGGCTCGCGCAACGGGCCAACGGCGTCTCGCTGCTGCACGGCCGGGTGAGCCGGGCCATGTTCAACGAGCTCTGGCCGGGATTCGATCGCGCCGAGGTGCCGATCGGGTCGATCACCAACGGGGTGCACGCCCGTACCTGGGCGGCGCCGCAATGGTTGCAGCTGGGCCACGAGCTGGCCGGTTCGGATTCGTTCAGTGACCCGGGGGTGTGGCTGCGCCTGCGGGAAGTCGACGCGGGCCACCTGTGGTGGATCCGCTCACAACTGCGATCGCTGCTGGTTGACGATGTTCGGCGGCGGCTGCGCCGCTCGTGGCTGGAGCGCGGAGCGTCGGATGCCGAATTAGGTTGGATTGCAACGGCTTTCGATCCAGATGTGCTGACCATCGGGTTCGCCCGCCGGGTGCCGACCTACAAGCGGCTGACGTTGATGCTGAGCGATCCCGACCGCCTGGAACAACTGCTGCTGAGCGAAGAACGGCCGATCCAGTTGATCGTCGCCGGGAAGTCGCACCCCGCGGACGACGGGGGCAAAGCCCTGATCCAGCAAGTGGTGCGCTTCGCCGACCGGCCCGAGGTGCGCCACCGCATCGCCTTCCTGCCCGACTACGACATGTCCATGGCCCGGCTGTTGTATCGGGGCTGCGACGTCTGGCTCAACAACCCGCTGCGGCCCCTGGAGGCCTGCGGCACTTCGGGAATGAAGAGTGCGCTCAACGGCGGCTTGAACGTGTCCATCCGCGACGGCTGGTGGGACGAGTGGTACGACGGCGAAAACGGTTGGGAGATACCGTCGGCCGACGGAGTGAGCGACGAGGCGCGTCGCGACGAGCTGGAGTCCAGCGCCCTCTACAGCCTGCTTGAGCGAGCGGTGGCGCCGAAGTTCTACGAGCGCAATGAACACGGGGTGCCGCCGCGCTGGATCGAAATGGTGCGGCACACCGTGCAAACGCTCGGCCCCAAGGTGCTGGCGTCGCGGATGGTGCGCGACTACGTCGAGCAGTACTACACGCCGGCGGCCGAGTCGCGGCGCAAGACAATCGCCGACACCGGTGACGGCGAATTCGGCGCCGCGCGCGAGCTTGCCGACTACCGCAGGCGTGCCGAACAAGCGTGGCCGAAGATCCAGATCACCGACGTCGATTCCACCGGTTTGCCGGATACTCCGGTGCTCGGCTCGAAGCTCACCCTGACCGCGACCGTGCAGCTGGCCGGGCTCGCGCCCGACGAGGTCACCGTGCAGGCGGTGGTGGGCCGGGTCGACACCGGGGATGCACTGCTGGACCCGGTCACCGTCGAAATGTCGTACACCGGCACCGCCGAAGGGGGCAGGCAGGTGTTTTCCACGACCACTTCGCTGCCGGTGGCGGGAGCGGTCGGATACACGGTTCGGGTGCTGCCTCAGCATCCGATGCTTGCTGCCAGCAACGAGCTCGGCCTGGTCACCCTCGCCTGATAGCCCGCGTCAGGCGGACAGGCCTTCCGGCGTGGCGCGCAGCCGTTCCAGCGCCGCCCGGACCTGCGCGGCGTTGGTGGTCTGCCAAAACGGCGGCAGCGATGCGCGCAGGTAACCGCCGTAGCCGGCGGTGGCCATCCGCGAGTCGAGTACCGCCACCACGCCGCGGTCGGTGACGCGGCGCAGCAGCCGGCCCGACCCCTGCGCCAGCAGCAGCGCCGCATGGCTGGCCGCGACCGCCATGAAGCCGTTGCCGCCGCGGGCGGCCACCGCCCGCTGCCGGGCCCCCAGCAGCGGATCGTCCGGCCGCGGGAACGGGATGCGGTCGATCAGCACCAACGACAGCGACGGCCCCGGGACGTCGACGCCCTGCCACAACGACAGCGTCCCGAACAGCGAGGTTTCCGCGTCGGCGCTGAACTGCTCGACCAACGCCGAGGTGCTGTCGTCGCCCTGGCACAACACCGGCGTGGACAGCCGTTCGCGCATGGCCTCGGCGGCGGCCCGGGCGGCGCGCATCGACGAGAACAGCCCCAGGGTGCGCCCGCCCGCGGCGGTGATCAGTTCGGCGATCTCGGTCAGCTGCTCGGCCGAGCCGGTGCCGTCGCGCCCCGGGGGTGGCAGATGCGCGGCCACGTAGAGGATTCCGGCCTTGGCGTGCTGGAACGGCGATCCGACGTCGAGGCCGCGCCAGGGTGGGTACTTGGTGGTGTCGTCGGGTCCGGTCAGACCCCACGCCGCGGCCATCGCGTCGAAGGACCCGCCGACCGTCAGCGTGGCTGAGGTCAGCACGGTCGTCGACCGGGAGAACACCTGGTTGCGCAGCAAGGCGGCCACCGTCAGCGGCGCCACCCGCAGTACGGGTCGCGGTGCACCTCGGTTGTCCTCGTGATCCAGCCAGACCACCTCGGTGCGATCGGGGATCGCGGGCGCGAACGACGTCAGGATCCGCGACGTGGTATCGGTTATCTCGCTCAGTGCCGCAACGGCTTCGGCGCGGGCCGCGGCCGCCTTGGCATCGCTGGTGGAGTCGATCCCCGATCGTGCCGCACTGGCCACATCGCGCAGCGCGGTCAGGTAGGTCGCCATCTCGTCGTCGAGGTGATCGATACGGCCCGGTGTGGCGTCATGGATCGCCGCGGCGAAGGTGGCGGTCGTGGCTTCCAGTCGCCCGATGAGCTCGGGGTTGACCAATCGGGTGATCCGCCGCGCGGCGACGCCGAGGGTGGCCGACGTCAACTCCCCGGTGGCCACTGACGTCACCCGGTCGACCAACTCGTGCGCTTCGTCGACCACCAGCAGCGAATGTTCGGGCAGCACTGTGGATTCGGAGACAGCGTCGATGGCCAGCAGGGCGTGATTGGTGACGACGACATCCGCAACACCGGCCTTGCCTCGTGCGCGTTCGGAAAAGCACTCCGAGCCAAACGGGCAACGGGCCACGCCGAGGCATTCCCGCGCGGAAACGCTGACCTGCGACCAGGATCGTTCTGGTACACCGGGTTTGAGATCGTCGCGGTCGCCCGAGTCGGTCGTCGACGCCCACGCGGCGAGGCGTTGCACATCGCGGCCCAACGCACTGGCCGCCATCGGATTGAAGAGTTCTTCCTGTGGCCGTTCTGCATCGGCGTCTGGATCATCGGTGGCGCCGTTGTGAATCTTGTTCAAGCATAGGTAGTTTCGTCGTCCCTTGAGCAGTGCGAACTGCGGCCGATGCGGTAATGCGTCGGTCAGTGCATCGGCTAGCCGCGGCAGGTCGCGATCGACAAGTTGACGCTGCAGGGCGATCGTTGCCGTCGAGACCACGACCGGCGTCTCGTCGGTGATCGCGTGGACGATCGCGGGAATCAGGTACGCAAGTGACTTGCCGGTTCCGGTGCCCGCCTGCACGGCAAGGTGCTCACCGGTTTCGAATGCCCGCGCGGCCGCTGCGGCCATCTCCAGCTGGCCGCTGCGTTCGCTGCCGCCGAGCGCGGCTACGGCAATGGCCAGCAGCTCGGGCACTGACCTGCAAACGGACTCCGACACGTCGTCGACGTTATCGGAATCGGGTGATCAGACCGGGATTTGCACCGTCGGAATGGCCGGGTCGCCGTGCGCCAGCTTCAAGCCTTCCCACGGCAGGCTGTGCAGCCCGGACGCCACCAGTTCGCGGGCGGCGGCCAGAGCCGCCTGATCCGTGCCGACCACCACCTGGCCACCGCGGACCAGCGCGGTGGTCAGCACCCGGAACGGTTCGGCGGTCGAGGGTGGACGGCCCGCCGGATACACCACCTCTTCGGTGATCGTCCCGGTCGGGCGGGACAGTCGCAACGCCTCTTTGTGGCCGCCCTGGGATTCCTTGTGGTTGCTGCGTTTCTGCACCGGTATGCCGTCCACTTCGACCAGTTTGTAAACCATGTTCGCTGTCGGGGCGCCGGAACCGGTGACCACCGACGTGCCGACGCCGTAACTATCCACCGGCTCGGCACGCAGTGCGGCGATGGAGAACTCGTCGAGATCGCCGGATACCACGATGCGGGTGCGGGTAGCGCCCAACCGGTCGAGCTGTTGGCGCACCTGGCGGGCCAGTACTCCGAGCTCGCCGGAGTCCAGCCGCACCGCACCGAGCGTCGCCCCGGCCGCGGCGACGGCATTGGCCACGCCGGTCGTCACGTCGTAGGTATCCACCAGCAGCGTGGTGCCCACGCCCAACGCGTCGACCTGGGCGCGAAACGCCGCCAACTCGTCGGGGCCGCCCGCACCGGTGTGCAGCATGGTGAACGCGTGCGCGGCGGTGCCTTCGGTAGGCACTCCGTATCGCCGCTGCGCCTCCAGGTTGGATGACGCGGCGAAGCCGGCGATATAGGCCGCCCGGGCCGCGGCGACGGCCGCGTGTTCGTGGGTTCGCCGTGATCCCATCTCGATGAGCGGGCGGTCGCCGGCCGCGCTGACCATCCGGGCCGCCGCGGACGCGATCGCCGTGTCGTGGTTGTAGATCGACAGCGCCAGTGTTTCGAGCACCACGCATTCGGCGAAGCTGCCGCGCACCGACAGCACTGGCGACCCGGGGAAATACAGCTCGCCTTCGGCGTAGCCGTCGATATCGCCGCCGAATCGGAAATCGCGGAGATAACGCAATGTGTCCGGGTCGAGGAACTGCGCCAGTAACAGGCACGCGTCGTCGTCGAACCTGAACTGGGGCAACAATTCCAGCAAACGGCCGGTCCCGGCGACCACGCCGTAACGCCGGCCTTCCGGAAGGCGGCGGGCGAACAGTTCGAACGTGGTCCGGCGCTCGGCGGCGCCGTCGCGCAGCGCCGCTGCCAGCATGGTCAACTCGTACTTGTCGGTTAACAGCCCAGCTAAGGCCGGCGCGCTCATCCCGCAACGGTAACGGCCGGCGGCGGGCAGCCGGTCTCCCGGTATCCTGGAGGCCATGGTTGTTGCGTCAGCGCCCACCAAGCCCGGCACCACCGGGCAACGCGAGGCCGCTCCGGTGCACGTCACGGCCAGTCCCTGGGTCACCGTCGTGTGGGACGATCCCGTCAATTTGATGACGTATGTGACGTATGTGTTCCAGAAGTTGTTCGGCTACAGCGAGCCGCATGCCACCAAGCTGATGTTGCAGGTGCACAACGAGGGCAAGGCGGTGGTGTCGGCCGGTAGCCGGGAATCGATGGAAGTTGACGTGTCCAAGCTGCACGCCGCCGGTTTGTGGGCGACCTTGCAGCAGGACCGCTGAGATCCGAAGGTATCCGGGATTTCCTGTGCGCAAATGGAAGCGGGTCGAGACCGCTGAGGGTCCCCGTTTCCGGTCATCGTTGGCTTCGCATGAGGCGGATCTGCTCAAGAACCTGGTCAATGCGATGATCGACTTGCTCGAGGAACGCGAATCCTCTTCGCCGCCAGACGAACTCGAGGAGATCACCGGGATCAAGACAGGTAATTCGGAACCGCCCGGGGATCCGACGCTGCGTCGGCTGCTGCCCGATTTCTACCGGCCCAGTGACGAGGACGCCACGGGCTCCGGCACCGAGACGCCCGACGGTCTCAACGCCGCGCTGCGCAATTTGCACGAGCCGGACATCATCGATGCCAAACGTGGTGCGGCACAGCAATTGCTGGACACGGTTCCGAACAGCGCGGGACGGTTCGAGCTGACCGAGGACCAGGCGAACGCCTGGGTTTCGGCCGTCAACGACATTCGGCTGGCGCTCGGGGTCATGCTCGAGATCGGGCCGGATGGGCCGGAACGGCTGCCTACCGACCATCCGATGGCCACGCATTTCGACGTCTACCAGTGGCTCACCGTCCTGCAGGAGTACCTGGTCCTGGTGCTGATGGGGCCGCGGTCATCTTGATGGCGGGCCGGACGAACTCGCTTACCGACGTCAGCGGCATCCGCGTCGGCCACTACCAGCGGCTGGATCCTGACGCGTCCTTGGGCGCCGGATGGGCCAGCGGCGTCACCGTCGTACTGACACCGCCGGGGACGGTCGGCGCCCTCGATTGCCGGGGCGGCGCGCCCGGCACCCGGGAGACCGATCTGCTGGACCCGGCCAACACGGTGCGGTTCGTCGACGCGATTCTGCTCGCCGGCGGTAGCGCCTACGGGTTGGCGGCCGCCGACGGTGTCATGCGCTGGCTGGAGGAACACGATCGGGGCGTGGCGATGGAGGGCGGCGTGGTGCCCATCGTGCCGGGCGCGGTCATCTTCGACTTGCCCGTCGGCGGCTGGGACTGCCGGCCGACCGCCGAGTTCGGCTACGCCGCCTGCGAGGCCGCCGGCGCCCTGACGGCCGTCGGCACGATCGGGGCCGGTGTGGGGGCGCGGGCCGGTGTACTCAAGGGCGGTATCGGCACGGCGTCGACGACGCTGCCCTCCGGCGTCACCGTCGGCGCGGTCGTCGCGGTGAACTCCGCCGGCGATGTCGTTGACCGGACCACCGGCCTGCCGTGGATGGCGGACTTGATCGAGGAGTTCGCGCTGACGAGGCCGCCGGCCGATCAGCTCGACGCGCTCGCGCAGCTGCGTTCTCCGCTGGAGCCGCTCAACACCACGATCGCCGTGGTGGCGACCGATGCGGCACTGAGCTCGGCGGCCTGCCGGCGCATCGCGATCGCCGCGCAGGACGGGCTGGCCCGCACCATTCGGCCGGCGCACACCCCGCTGGACGGTGACACCGTATTCGCATTAGCTACCGGGGCGGTCGAGGTGCCCCCGCCGGCTGATGCGCCCGCCGCGATGTCGCCGGAGACGCGGTTGGTCACCGAGGTGGGCGCCGCCGCCGCAGACTGCCTGGCCCGTGCGGTGCTGGTCGGTGTGCTTTCGGCCGAGTCGGTTGCCGGAATACCGACTTACCGCGACACGTTGCCCGGTGCATTCGGCAACGGGAGCAGTTGAGGTGCTGGTGATTCGGGCCGACCTCGTGGAGGCGATGGTTGCCCACGCTCGACGCGACCACCCCGACGAAGCGTGCGGGATATTGGCCGGCCCCGACGGATCTGACCGCCCCGAACGTCACATCCCGATGGCCAACGCGGAGCGCTCGCCGACGTTCTACCGCTTCGACTCCCACGAGCAGCTCACCGCGTGGCGAGCGATGGACGACGCGGATGAGGTGCCGGTCGTCATCTACCACTCCCACACCGCGACCGAGGCCTACCCGAGCCGGACCGACGTGAAGCTGGCCGCCGGACCGGACACCCACTATGTGCTGGTGTCCACGCGCGACCCCGAGCACCACGAGCTGCGCAGCTTTCGCATCGTCGACGGCGAAGTCACCGAAGAAACCGTCGATATCGTCGAGCAGTACTGACACATCCCGGAGAGGCCCGCATGAGCGTCAAGGGGATCGCGGGCAAGGCGCTCGCGGCGTCTGATCGACGCCGACATCGCGTTCGTGGTCGCCGACGCCGGCTGGAAGACCTGTCGACCGGGCGCCTATGTCGGTAGCCTGGACGATGCCGAGGAAGCTCTAGAAGGGCAGCTATGGGCATGAGTAGCGCACCACAACCCACTCGCGCGACGCAGACGACAAAGCGTCCGCGGTGGATGGTGGGCGGGGCCACCATCCTCACCTTCACGGCGCTGCTCTACCTGATCGAGCTGATCGACGAACTGTCCCAGCACTCCCTGGACGCCAACGGCATCAGGCCGCTGGAAACCGACGGGCTGTGGGGGATCCTGTTCGCACCGGTGCTACACGCCAATTGGCCGCACCTGATGGCCAACACGATTCCGCTGCTGGTGCTCGGATTTCTGATGACGCTGGCCGGATTGTCCCGGTTCGTGTGGGCCACCGTGATCGTGTGGATCCTGGGTGGCTTCGGCACCTGGGTGATCGGCAACTGGGGCAGCAACTGCGGGCCGACGGACCACATCGGAGCCTCCGGCCTGATCTTCGGCTGGCTGGCTTTTCTGCTGGTATTCGGGATATTCGTCCGGCGATTCACCGATATCATCATCGGTCTGGTGGTGCTGTTCGTCTACGGCGGCGTCCTGATCGGCGCGATGCCGGTGCTCGGTCGATGCGGTGGGGTGTCATGGCAGGGCCATTTGTGTGGTGCCATCGCCGGCGTCGTCGCGGCGTATCTGTTGTCCGCTCCCGAGCGCAAGGCCCGGGCGCAGCGAAAAGCCGGCAACGCGCCGCGCCTGACGACATGAACTCTGCACTGGCGCCCGTCGGGGTCTTCGACTCCGGCGTCGGGGGACTGACGGTAGCCCGCGCGATCATCGACCAGCTGCCGGACGAAGACATCGTCTACGTCGGCGACACCGGCAACGGGCCCTACGGTCCGCTCACGATTCCCGAGGTGCGCGCCCACGCGCTGACCATCGGTGACGATCTGGTCGGCCGCGGCGTGAAGGCGTTGGTGATCGCCTGCAATACGGCGTCGGCGGCATGCCTGCGCGATGCCCGCGAGCGCTACGACGTGCCCGTCGTCGAGGTGATCCTGCCGGCGGTGCGCCGCGCGGTCGCCACGACCCGCACCGGCCGCATCGGCGTTATCGGCACCCAGGCGACCATCACCTCGCACGCCTACCAGGACGCGTTCGCCGCCGCCCGCGACACCGAGATCACCACGGTGGCCTGCCCGCGCTTCGTTGACTTCGTGGAGCGCGGCGTGACCAGCGGGCGTCAGGTGCTGGGACTGGCCGAGGGGTATCTGGAGCCGCTGCAACGCGCCCAGGTCGACACGCTGGTGCTCGGATGTACGCACTATCCGTTGCTGTCCGGGTTGATCCAGCTGGCGATGGGCGAAAATGTAACGCTCGTTTCCAGCGCCGAGGAAACCGCGAAGGAAGTGCTGCGGGTGCTCACCGAACGGGATTTGCTGCGCCCCCATGACGAGGCCCCGGCTACCCGCGTTTTCGAAGCTACTGGCGACCCCGAGGCGTTCACGAAATTGGCGGCGCGATTCCTGGGGCCCGCCGTCAGCGGTGTCCGGCCGGTGCATCACTCGCCCATCGGCTAGCCCGACAGAGATTCTCATCACACCAATGCGGCGATGTTTTTCTCATGGTTGTTCCGGGCATGGCACAGTAGTGTCCGTGCGAATAACCGTGCTCGGCTGCTCGGGCAGCGTGGTGGGTCCGGACTCGCCCGCGTCGGGATATTTGCTTCGGGCGCCAGACACTCCGCCGCTGGCCCTCGACTTCGGCGGGGGTGTGCTAGGCGCGCTACAGCGCTACGCCGATCCGGCTTCAGTTCACGTGCTCTTGTCGCATCTGCATGCCGACCACTGTCTGGATATGCCGGGCCTGTTCGTGTGGCGTCGCTACCATCCCTCGGCGCGTCCCCTCGGCAAAGCGATGCTGTACGGCCCGAGCGACACCTGGTCGCGATTGGGTGCCGCGTCGTCACCCTACGGCGGTGAAATCGACGACTGCTCGGACATCTTCGACGTCCGCCACTGGATCGACGGCGAAAAGGTCGACATCGGTGCGCTCACCGTGATGCCGCGAGTGGTGGCTCACCCCACCGAGTCCTACGGACTGCGGATCACCGATCCCAGCGGTGCGTCGTTCGTCTACAGCGGCGACACCGGAGTCTGTGATCAGCTCATCGAGCTGGCTCGCGACGCCGATGTTTTCCTCTGCGAGGCGTCCTGGACACATGCGGCGGATCGTCCGCCCGCCCTGCACTTGTCGGGCACCGAGGCCGGTCAGGTTGCGGCGCGGGCCGGGGTTCGTGAACTGCTGCTGACACACATCCCACCGTGGACCTCGCGCGAGGACGTGATCAGCGAGGCCAAGGCCGAGTTCGATGGTCCCGTGCACGCGGTGGTGTGCGGTGAGACGTTCGACGTTCGGCACTCCGAACGAGTCTGATCCAACCCGCTCCGTGACGCACCGGAGAGCTAGGGTGGCGTCGTGTCAAAACGAGAAGACGGTCGCAATGACGACGAGCTTCGCCCGTTGGTCATCACTCGGGGCTTCACCGAAAACCCCGCGGGCTCGGTCCTGATCGGATTCGGCCAAACCAAAGTGCTGTGCACCGCCAGCGTCACCGATGGGGTGCCGCGCTGGCGCAAGGGGTCGGGTCTGGGGTGGCTGACCGCGGAGTACGCGATGCTGCCGTCTGCCACCCACACTCGCTCCGACCGCGAATCGGTGAAGGGCCGCCTGTCTGGGCGTACCCAGGAAATCAGCCGGCTCGTCGGCCGGTCGCTGCGCGCGTGCATCGACCTGGCGGCATTGGGGGAGAACACCATCGCCGTCGATTGCGACGTGTTGCAGGCCGACGGCGGCACCCGTACCGCCGCGATCACCGGTGCCTATGTGGCGCTGGCCGACGCGGTGAGCTATCTGTCGGCGGCGGGCAGACTGTCCGATCCGCGGCCGCTGTCGTGTGCGATCGCGGCGGTCAGCGTCGGCGTGGTCGACGGCAGGGTCCGGGTCGATCTGCCTTACGAGGAGGACTCGCGTGCCGAGGTCGACATGAACGTCGTCGCCACCGACACCGGAACACTGGTGGAGGTCCAGGGCACCGGTGAGGGCGCGACGTTCCCGCGTTCGACGCTGGACAAGCTGCTCGACATGGCGCTCGGCGCGTGTGACACGCTGTTCGCCGCGCAGCGCGAGGCGCTGGAGTTGCCCTACCCGGGTGTGCTGCCGGAAGGGCCGAATCCGTCGAAGGCGTTCGGAAGCTGACCTAGCGGCGGTTAGGGTGCAGGCGGTGCGGGCGGAATCGCCCCTTCGCAGCCACCAGGCGGTGGCGGTGCCGGGAAAGTATTGTTCCCGCTGTCGCCGACGCAGTCGTAATACCACTTCGGCCCGCCGATGTTGTCGGTTTTCATCCACTGGTGCCAGTAGGACCCGTCGGGGTACTTCTCCCCGTCGCAGACTCCCAAGCTGCCAAAACCCCATTGTCCACCCGGGCAGTAGCTCTTCGTGATGTCCGGCTTGTGGGGGTCTGGAGGATCAGCGCTGGCAACCGCAGCAGACAACACGATCGCCACCCCACCCAGCACCACCACACAAAGGCGAAGAAGTGTGAACTTCATATCGACTCCATTTCGCTAAGAACGCCAAGAGCGCCAAGAGCGCCAAATCCTTCAAGATGCGACAAACCTCACGGGGCAAAACGGATCGGCACCTCCACGGTCCCCTGACCCGGTCACCTAGCGTGGTGGACGCAGATGTACCGACAAGAACTTTGGGAGTAGATGGTGACACACCTGCTGGTCGCCAGCCGAAACGCCAAGAAGCTGGCCGAACTGCGCCGGGTGCTGGACGGCGCCGGACTGTCGGCGCTCACGCTGGTGTCGCTCAACGATGTGGCCCCGTTCGACGAGGCGCCCGAAACCGGTGCGACCTTCGAGGACAACGCACTGGCCAAGGCGCGGGGCGCGTTCGCCGCAACGGGTTTAGCCACCGTGGCCGATGACTCCGGTTTGGAAGTGGCCGCGCTGAACGGCATGCCCGGCGTGCTGTCGGCGCGCTGGTCGGGCAACCACGGCGACGATGCCGGCAACACCGCGCTGCTGCTTGCTCAGTTGCGTGACGTGCCCGACGAGCGGCGCTCGGCGGCGTCCGTATCCGCCTGCGCGCTGGTGTCGGCGGGCGGCGAAGTCGTCGTCCGGGGCGAGTGGCCGGGCGCGATCACTCGCGAGCCACGCGGCGATGGGGGTTTCGGCTACGACCCTGTTTTCGTTCCCGTTGGCGGGTCGAGCACCGCAGCGCAGCTCAGTGCGGAGGAGAAGGATGCGGCCTCGCATCGTGGTCGCGCGTTGGCCCTGCTGCTGCCCGCGTTGCGCGCCCTGGCCTAGAGCCCGAAGCGGGCCTTGATGTCCTTGGTCTGGAAGTGCTCGACGATGATGCCCAGCAACGGGATCGTGCCGGCCAGCAGCACGCCGATGGTCTTGCCGATCGGCCAGCGGACCTTGATCGCCAGATTGAAAGCCGTCAGTACGTAAGCGAAATACACCCAGCCGTGCACCACTTCGATCCACCGGATCTCACGGTGGAATGCGAGGTGGGAGACGATCTCGTAGCACAGTGCGATCAGCCACAGACCTGTTGTCCACGCCATGATCCGGTAGCCGAGCAGGGCAGGGCGGATCCGGTCAGCGGAGACGGCTCCGGGTGTCTCTGGTGTGGTCATGCAGTGGTCCTGTTCTGCTTTTCGGCGTCTTTGGCGGCGAGCTCGGCCAGGTAGGCGTTGTACTCCCGCAACGCCGGATCGTCGGGCTGTTGCGGCACGGGGTCCGGCCGCTCGGGTAGCAGCCCGGCGGGTATCTCAGTGAGCGCGCCCTGGTTGCGCGGTGCCGGCGGGGCCTCTTCGTAGCGGACGAAGTTGCGATACGCGTAGATGCAGAACCACGCGAACAGCGGCCACTGCAGCGCGTAGCCGAGGTTCTGGAAGGTGCCCGACGGCGACTGAAACCGTGTCCACTGCCACCAGCCCAGTGCCAGGCAGCCACAGGCCGCGACGATCACCAGGATGATCAGTGCGGGCCGGTGATGGCGCCGCCGTTGGGCCTGGTTGGACACTCCTCGACGGTACCGTGCGGCGGCCTGCGGAGCGTCGCCCATCATCCACTTCAGCGAACAACTGTTTAGTGAACGCCTTTGCGGGGAAGTCGACGGAGAACCGTGTTCTCAATAGATTCACGGAACCTCGATAGACACGGAACAAACAATGGGTTCTACCCTGCGCAGCCTCAGTCGTTGGAGCACGGCGCCCGCGAAAGGCGTCGAGACCGTCAAGTCCTGGGTCAACGTGCCTCGCGGGCTGGCCGCCCGCGCGACCACGCCGTTGCTGCCCGACGACTACCTCAAAATGCTCAACCCGCTGTGGTCGGCGCGTGAACTGCGCGGCCTCATCGTGGATGTGCATCCCGAGACTCCGGATTCGGCCACCGTGACGATAAAACCGGGCTGGGGCTTTTCCGGTAGATACCAACCCGGACAGTACGTCGGTATCGGATTGCGGATTGACGGCCGGTGGCACTGGCGCTCGTACTCATTGACATCGATTCCACGGCGCGACAACAAGAACATCACGATCACCGTCAAGGCCACCCCCGAGGGCTTCCTGTCGACACACCTGGTGAACGGCGTGCAGCCGGGGACCATCGTGCGCCTGGCCTCGCCGAAAGGGGAGTTCGCGCTGCCCGACCCGCCCCCGGAAAAGATCCTGTTCGTCACCGCGGGCAGCGGCATCACGCCGGTGATGGCCATGTTGCGGACGCTGAACTCGCGTAAACAGAGTGCCGACATCGTGCACATCCACTCGGCGCCCAGTGCGGACGACGTGATCTTCCACGATGAGTTGCGCGAGCTCGAAGAGTCCCAGGAGGGGTATCGACTTCGTTTGCAGTTCACCGAATCTCAGGGCCACGTCGACTTCGACGAGATCGACGATGTCGTGGCGGACTGGCGGGAGCGCCACGCGTGGGTGTGTGGCCCGACGGCCCTGCTGGACACGGTCGAAGAAGTCTGGAAGGGCGCGGATCTGGACGATCTGCTGCATACCGAACGGTTCAGCATCGCCGCTACCGACAAGGGCGGCGAAGGGGGCACCGTCACCTTCGCGATTTCCGATAAAACCGTCGAAATAGATGGTGCCACTTCGCTGATGGAAGCCGGAGAAAGCGTAGGGATCCAGATGCCTTTCGGATGCCGGATGGGCATCTGCCAAACCTGCGTGCTTCCACTGGAGTCTGGGCACGTACGCGACTTCAGATCCGGGACCGAACACAGCGAAGGCGATCGCGTCCAAACCTGCATCTCCACGGCATCCGGCAACTGCACCCTCAAGATCTAAGGAGGAACTGATGGCAATCACCGACGTAAAGGAATACGCGCACCTCAGCGACGAGGACGTCGAGGCGCTAGGGCGCGAACTCGACGCGATCCGCACCGACATCGAGGAGTCCCGCGGCGAGCGCGACGCCCGCTACATCCGCCGATCCGTCCAGCTGCAGCGCGGCTTGGTAGTCGGCTCTCGGATCGTATTGATGGCTAGCGGCAATAAGTACGCCTGGACCGCTGGGACGGCGATGCTTGGCACCGGCAAGATCATCGAGAACATGGAACTCGGTCACAACATCACCCACGGTCAATGGGACTGGATGAACGACCCGGAGATCCACTCCACCGAATGGGAATGGGATACCACCTCGCCGACCGTGCACTGGAAGAAGTCGCACAACTTCATCCACCACAAGTACACCAACATCGTCGGCATGGATGACGACGTCGGTTACGGCATCATGCGGGTCACCCGTGACGAGCCCTGGAAGCGGTGGATGATCGGCAACCCGATCTACAACCTGCTGCTGGGCGCACTCTTCGAATGGGGTGTCGCCGCACACGGATTGGAGCTTTCGGCAGTCCGCAGACACGACAAGACATGGGCTGAGGTGCGCAAAGACCTGCGGATCATCGGCAAGAAAGTCGCCAAGCAGGTCGGCAAGGACTACTTCGTTTTTCCGGCGTTGGCCGGACGCAACTGGAAGCACACCCTGCGGGCCAATGCAGTCGCCAACCTGATCCGCAACTACTGGTCCTACGCGGTGATCTTCTGCGGCCACTTTCCCGACGGTGCCGAAAAGTTCACCAAAGAAGAGTTCGACAACGAGTCGCAAGGGGAGTGGTATCTGCGCCAGATGCTCGGATCGGCGAACTTCAACGCTGGGCCCGTACTGGCGTTCATGAGCGGCAATCTGTGTTACCAGATTGAGCACCACCTCTTTCCGGATTTGCCCAGCAACCGGTACGCGGAGATCTCGGTGCGGGTGCGCGAGCTGTGTGACAAGTACGACCTGCCGTACACCACCGGATCCCTCGGCCGGCAATATTGGCAGTCGTTCTGGACGATCCTCAAGCTCGCTCTCCCTGACAAACTGCTCAAGGCGACGTCCGAGGACGCCCCGGAGACTAACTCCGAGTTGAAGTTTCGCGTCCGGGAGGGACTGCGCGAGAGCTTCGTCGACCCCGCGACTGGTAAGCGGCGAGGCCTGCGTACCGCCCTGCGCAAACTGCGGGCTGGGTCCAGCGCGGCGTCACTCGAGCGCCCTCGGTCGGTCTAATGCTGTTACCCTTGCCACTGAAAGAAGGCTAGCCTAGCCTTAGCTAACCGTGTAAGGTCGCTGGCCATGGCCTCCTCTTCCTCCACGGTGACCACTGCGCTGCAAAGCATTCTGCGTGAAGACCTCAACGTCGACATGGCCCGGGCCACTCCCGAAGCCAGGTTGATCGACGACGTCGGGTGGACTCGGTGGGCTTTGCCGTCGGCATGGTCGCCATCGAAGAGCGGCTCGGCGTCGCGCTGTCCGAGGAAGAGCTCTTGACCTGCAACACGGTCGGCGATCTCGACGCGGCGATCGCGGCAAAATCCGGCAAATTAGCGAACTCGTGGCGGCGATCACGCGGTCAATGCAGACCGCGACATCGGGTCAATGCAGACCGCGACATCGGATTTGGCCGTTTTCGACCGGGAGACTTCGGTGTGGCAACGGCGCCCGTGGCCGAAGGAGTCGCGGCCTGGCTACTAGCCCATGATCGACCTGCTGCTGTCGGTCTCGTCGGCGAACCGACCGTCGAGTTCGTCGCCGCGATCCAAGGCGTCTGGCTCACGGGGCAGCCATCTCGATACTGCCGGGGCCGGTGCGCGGCGCCGACTTACGGCATTGGGCGGAGTCGACGCTGGCCCGGTTCGCGGAGATCGGGGTGCACACCGTCTTGAGCCACGGCTCCTATCTCGACGGCCTGCGGGAGGCCGCGCCAGCAGATGTCGTTGTCGAAGATGTCGCGACAGCGGCGCGCACCAGTCGATCAGCAGCCGGGACGCCCTGCGGAGACGGCACCGGCCCGGCCATCCTGCAAGGAACAGCGGGTTCCACTGGCGCCCCCAAGACCGCCGCGCTTGCGCCGGCTGCCGTACTCAGCAACTTGCGGGGGCTCGACCAACGATGTGCTCTCGACTCGTCGATCGACGCCTGTTGTTCATGGCTGCCGCTTTATCACGACATGGGTCTCACCTTTGTGTTTGCCTCGGCGCTGGGCCGGTTGCCGCTGTGGCTGGCCCCGACAACGGCGTTCGCTGCGTCGCCGTTCAATTGGTTGACTTGGCTCTCGGACAGCCATGCGACGATCACCGCAGCGCCAAACTTCGCCTACAACCTGCTCGGCAAATATGCGCGGCGAGTATCCGACGTCGATCTCGGCGGACTGCGGGTGGCGATCAACGGTGGGGAGCCGGTGGACTGCGAGGGGTTCGCGCGGTTCGCAGATGCCATGGCGCCGTTCGGGTTTGACGCCGGCGCGGCTGCGCCGTCGTACGGCCTCGCCGAGTCCACCTGTGCGGTGACGATGCCGGTGCCGGGCACCGGGTTGCGGTTGGCCAGTTTCTCAGACGACACCGGCTCACACAAACACGCCGCCCTGGGTGATCCGATCCCCGGTATGCAGGTACGGATCGCCTCGAGCGATCGGTACGACAACACGACCGGCCCCGAGGTCGGCGAGATCGAGATCCGCGGTACGCCGATGATGAATGGCTACCTTGGACACCCGGCCATCGACCGCGACGACTGGTTTCCCACTGGCGATTTGGGCTTTGTCGGCGATGCAGGTCTCGTTGTGTGCGGGCGGGCCAAGGAAATCATCTCGATCGCGGGGCGCAACATTTTCCCGACGGAGATCGAGTTGGTCGCGGCGCTGGGCGTTGCCGGCCAGTCCCACACCGTCCTTCGCGGTATGCCCATCTGGCGCGCGATCGCACAGTCGTTCAAGCCGCTTGCGATAAGGCGTTGTACGGCTTCGAACTCCTTCGCGGATCGCACCCGTGCGTCCCTTCTCGCCACCGTGATGAACAAGATAGGTGGGACCGCCGACAAATTTTGTCGGAGAGCCGGGCGGTACGATCGGCACCCTGCGGGCGTGATGAAATTGGCAAACATGCCGGCTTTAGGTGCCGGTGCTCGAGAGAGCTTGAGGGTTCGAGTCCCTCCGCCCGCACCCTCCACGTCGTCGTGAAACCGCAGAATTTCATCGACGAGGCATCGGCTTGGTTGCGGTAGTTGACAAGCCGCGGACCCTTGCGCACTCCGGCGTTTCAGCCGAAGAGGTCGCGGTGTTGTTCGAGGAATTCCCGCACCGATTGCGGGGGGTGGCCGGTGATGTCTTCGAAGTCGTGGGTTGAGCGGTTGTAACGGTCTTCGCGGTGCAGCCGGGCCATGGTGGCGATGTGTTGTTGCACGTGAGGCGGCAGGTCCGACCTGGCCCAAAACTTCCTGCCACTCTTCGTGGGGCGGCCGGGCCGCGGATACGGGTCGGCCCAGGGCTTGTGCGTACTGTGCGGCGAGCTCGTCGCTGTCCAGGGTCGTGGGACCGGTCAATTCGTAGACCGCACCCAGATGCTCACGCGGTGCGCAAAGCACCGTCGTCACGACTTCGGCGACGTCGCGGGACGCGATGGGTGAAGTGCGGCCTGCTCCGAACGGGAGGGATAGTTGGCCGGTCTCCCGGATGGAGCGGGCCGCCAAGGTCGCGAAGAGAGGATTCTCGAGCATGACGGTCGGCCGGATGTGCACGGCTGGGATGCCCGACCAGTTGATGACGTGCTCGGCGAGCCAGTGCAGGCGTTGCTGTTTGGATTCTTCGGTGCTGGTCACGGTCATCTGAGAGACCGTCATTTGCGACATGTTGACCAGGACTTCGAGGTTGTCCAGCTCGTTTGCCATCGCGCACGCCAGGGCGGTGGCTTGCAAGTAATCCGGTGAGACGCTCATGTTGAAGAACATCCGCGTGACACCGGACATCGCCGCGAAGACGTCGGCCGGGTTGGTGAGGTCGCCGACGACCACATCGGCACCCTGTGCACGAAGCGCGTCGGCCCGGGCGTCGTCATGGTGCACCATGACGCGAACCGTCTCGCCACGGTCGCGGAGCCGGGCCACAACCTGTGGGCTGATACCGGCGACCCCGCCGCCAGCGCCGGTGACCAGGTAGGTCGGTGACTTACTCATGGAAGTGGCCCTGTTTCAACCGATCTCGTAGCGCAGCCATCGGATCGCGTGCAGAAACTGCGGCACACAATCGTAACCCTGGTCGGCTTGCGCGCTACCGCTGTCAACGTGCGTCAGCACCGCTCCTCGACCCTCCCGTGAGCTTCGGCTATGGTAAGGCAACCCTTAGTTTCGGGTAACTTGCTATGTCCAGGTGTGAGAGAGGACCGCTGATGGCACGCGGGTTCCAGGGCGCGATACTGCGCGGCTTCGGCGCGCGGGATCACACCGCAACGGTGCTCGAAACCGTGCAGATCGCACCGCATTTCGTGCGGATACGGATGGAGTCAGCGACCCTGTTCGAAGACGCGGAGGCCGAACCCGCCGCGTGGCTGCGGTTTTGGTTCCCCGACCCGGACGGGTCGAGTACCGAGTTCCAGCGTGCCTACACGATCTCCGAGGCGGATGTGCCCGCCGGCCGCTTCGCCGTCGACGTCGTGCTGCACGAGCCTGCCGGTCCAGCGTCGAAGTGGGCACGCACCGTCGAACCCGGCACCACGATCGCGCTGATGTCGCTGATGGGGTCCTTGCGGTTCGACGCACCCGAGGAGCAACCGGCGGGCTATCTGCTGATTGGTGACTCGGCATCGATCCCGGGGATGAACGGAATCATCGGCACGGTTCCCGACGACGTCCCGATCGAGATGTACCTCGAGCAGCACGACGAAAACGACACATCGATCCCGATCGCGCAGCATCCCCGGCTCCGGCTGCACTGGGTCAGCCGCCGCGACGAGAAGTCGCTGGCCGACGCGATCGAGACGCGGGATTGGTCGAATTGGTATGCCTGGGCGACCCCCGAGGCCACCACCCTGAAAAACGTTCGCAAGCGGCTGCGTGATGCGTTCGGGTTCCCCAAGTCGGAGGTCCACGCGCAGGCGTATTGGAGCGCCGGCCGCGAGATGGGCACCACCCGCGGCGGCGAGCCGGAGGAGACTGCAGACAGCGTCATCCCGGTTCCCGGTGACGACCTTGCGCCGGAAAGCGTTGCAGCCCAGCCCGAGACACCGCCGACTGGCCCCGAGGATGTGTTTGCTCCGGCTAACCGCGGTAGTTGGCGTGCTCAGGCCGCCGGCCGGCTGCTCGCGCCGCTGCGATCGGCGCTGATCGTCTCCGGCGTGCTACAAGCGGTGATCACACTCGTGCAGCTCGCGCCGTTCGTGCTGCTGGTGGAACTGTCCCGGCTACTGGTGTCGGGCGCCGATGCGTCCCGCCTGTGGGGCGTCGGTATCGCCGCCGTTTCGCTGCTGGGTTTGGGCACCGTGCTCGGTGCCGCCCTCACCCTCTGGCTGCACGTCATCGACGCGCGGTTAGCGAGCGATCTGCGGTCGCGGCTGTTGAGCAAGATGTCTCGGCTGCCGCTGGGCTGGTTCACCGCCCGCGGATCGGGCTCGATCAAGCAATTGGTGACCGACGACACCCTCTCGTTGCACTATCTGGTCACCCACGCCATCCCGGACGCGGTCAATGCGGTCGTCGCGCCGGTAGCGGTGCTGGTCTATCTGTTCGCCGTCGACTGGCGAGTGGCGCTGGTCTTGTTCGGTCCGGTGCTGGTCTATCTGGTGATGACATCGTCGTTGACGATCCAATCCGGGCCGCGGATCGTTCAAGCACAGCGCTGGGCCGAAAGGATGAACGGGGAAGCCGGCGCTTATCTCGAGGGTCAGCCGGTGATTCGCGTGTTCGGCGGCGCGGCGGCCTCCAGCTTCCGGCGCCGGCTGGACGAGTACGTCGGATTCCTGGTGGCCTGGCAGCGCCCGTTGGCCGGCAAGAAGACCGCGATGGATTTGACCACCCGCCCGTCGACCTTCCTCTGGCTGATCGCGGTCGCCGGCACCCTGCTGGTCGTCTCGCACCGGATGGATCCGGTCAACCTGCTGCCGTTTTTGCTGTTGGGCACCACATTCGGTGTCCGACTGCTCGGCATCGCCTACGGGATAGGCGGCATCCGCACCGGAATGCTCGCCGCCCGGCGTGTCCAAATCGCACTCGACGAACGAGATCTCTCCGTGCAAGAACAGCCCGGCGCGACGCCCGGTGGCGACACGGGAGCCACGGTGGTGTTCGACGGCGTCGGCTTCAGCTACCGCCCCGGGGTCCCGGTGATCCAGGACGTGTCACTGGAACTGCGCCCGGGCACGGTTACCGCGCTGGTCGGCCCGTCCGGATCCGGGAAGTCGACGCTCGCGGCGCTGCTGGCCCGGTTCCACGACGTCGAGCAAGGCGCGATACGCGTTGGGGGACAAGATATCCGGTCGCTGACCGCCGACGAGCTCTATACCCAAGTCGGCTTCGTACTGCAGGAAACCCAGCTCGTGCACGGCACTGTCGCGGAGAACATCGCGCTGGCCGTCCCCGATGCCACCCTCGAACAGATCCAGGCCGCGGCCCGCGAAGCGCAAATCCACGACCGGGTGCTGCGGCTGCCGGACGGTTACGACACCATGCTGGGCGCGAGCGCCGCGCTATCCGGTGGTGAGCGCCAGCGCCTGACCATCGCCCGCGCGATCCTTGCCGACACCGGAGTCCTGATCCTCGACGAGGCCACCGCATTCGCCGATCCGGAGTCGGAATATCTTGTGCAGCAAGCACTTAACCGGCTTACCCACGATCGGACCGTGTTGGTGATCGCCCATCGGCTACATACCATCACCCGGGCCGACCAGATCGTCGTGCTCGATCATGGACGGATTGCCGAACGCGGTACGCACGAGGAGTTGCTCGTCGCCGACGGACGGTATCGGCGGTTGTGGGATACCGGGCAGGGCAATCCGGTGGCCGTGACCGGGGCGGTGCAGGAGGGCGGGCGATGATCCGCACTTGGATAAGCCTGGTTCCGGCGGACCGCCGCGCCAGGGTGAACGTCTATGCCGTGCTCGCGTTCGTTTCGGTCGTGGTGCGCGCGGTGGGCGCGGTACTGCTCGTCCCGCTGGTGGGCGCGTTGTTCAGCGACGCACCGCAAAGCGCGTTGGCGTGGCTGGGCTGGCTAACCGCTGCGACCGTGACCGGATGGATCGTCGATTCCGTGATCGCGCGGTTCGGCTTCGATTTGGGTTTCGCCGTGCTCGACCACTCGCAGCACTATGTGGCCGACCGGCTTCCCGGGGTGCGGCTGGACTGGTTCACCGCCGACAAGACCGCGATGTCCCGCCAGGCGATCGCGGCAACCGGCCCGGAACTCGTCGGCCTGGTGGTCAACCTGCTGACGCCGCTGGGCACGGCAGTTCTGCTGCCCGCGGTCATCGCCTTGGCCCTGTTGCCCATCTCCTGGCAACTCGGGGTGGCGGCGCTGGCCGGTGTGCCCTTGCTACTCGGGGCGCTATGGGCCTCATTGCGTTTGACGCGTCGCGCTGACGCGGCGGCCGGCGACGCCAATACCGCACTGACCGAGCGGATCATCGAGTTCGCGCGGACTCAGCAGGCGCTGCGCGCCGCGCGACGGGTCGAGCCGGCCCGCAGCCTGGTGGGCTCCGCCCTGGCCGCACAGCACACCGCGACGATGCGGCTGCTCGGCATGCAGATCCCGGGCCAGCTGTTGTTCAGCGTTGCCAGCCAGCTGGCGCTGATCGCGCTGGCCGGCGCCACCACGGTGTTGACCATGGACGGCACGCTCACGGTGGCCGAGGCGGTCGCCCTGATCGTCGTGATCGCCCGCTACCTGGAGCCGTTCACCACCGTCAGCGAGTTGGCGCCGGCGCTGGAGAGCACCCGCGCCACGCTCGACCGCATCCAGGGCGTGCTGACCGCACCGGCCATCGTGGCCGGGGCCGACGGCTTGCGGGACGTGACCGTTGCCTCGCACATCGAATTCGATGACGTCGCTTTCGGTTACGACGGCGCCAGCACACCGGTGCTGGACGGGGTCAGCTTCGCCTTGCAACCGGGAACCACGACCGCGATCGTAGGGCCGTCGGGTTCCGGAAAAAGCACGATCCTGGCGTTGATCGCCGGGCTGCACCAACCGTCCCGCGGTCGCGTGGTCATCGACGGCGCCGACGCCGCCACGCTGAGCGCGGAGGCGCGCCGCGCGGTCAGCAGCGTCGTATTCCAGCACCCGTACCTGTTCCACGGGACGATCCGCGACAACGTATTCGCCGGAAACCCCACCGCCGGCGACGACCAGTTCGGCCGGGCGGTCGCACTGGCGCGGGTCGACGAGTTGATCGGCAGGCTGCCCGACGGCGCCGACACGATCGTCGGCGAAGCCGGCTCAGCGTTGTCCGGCGGCGAGCGGCAACGGGTCAGCATCGCGCGTGCGCTGCTGAAGGCCGCTCCCGTGCTGCTGGTCGACGAGGCGACCAGCGCCCTGGACACCGAGAATGAGGTCGCGGTGGTCGACGCGCTCACTGCCGACCCCCAAGCACGGACCCGAGTGATCGTGGCCCATCGGTTGGCCAGTATCCGCCACGCCGATCGCGTTCTCTTCGTCGACAATGGGCGAGTGGTCGAGGACGGTTCGATCGACGAATTACTGACGGCGGGCGGCCGTTTCAGCGAGTTCTGGCGCCAGCAGCACGAGGCCGCCGACTGGCACATAGTCGCTGAATAGGCCACGGCGGGTGGCTCTTGCCGTATGCCTTACAGTTGATCGGTCAGTCGGCTGGTTGAGTCCTGGAGGCGTGGTTGCTTATGAGTGCTGTGGTGTCGATTCCGCGGTACCCCGGCGAGGTGACACCCGAATGGTTATCCGCAGCGCTTAGCGAACGCCACACACCGGTCGAAGTGTCCGAGGTCGACGTGGTGGCCATCGGCACCGGCCAGACCGGGGCGACCTACCGCGTGACGGCCCGATACGCCGCCGAGCCCGGCGACCTGCCACAGACTTTTGTGATCAAGCTGCCCGCCCAGGACGACGCCGTGCGCGACCGCGTCGTGATCGGCTATCGCAGCGAATGCGCGTTCTACACCTCGGTCGCCGACCGGGTGCGGGTGCCGACTCCGAGCTGCTTCTACTGCGAAATCACCGACGATGCCATGGAATACGCGCTGCTGCTGGCCGACCAAGCGCCCGCGGTGCAAGGTGACCAGATCGCGGGCTGCGGCGAACAGGAGGCGCGGCTCTCGGTGGTGGCGCTGGCCGGTCTGCACGGGCCCAGCTGGTGTGACCCGGTCTGGCTGGATCTGCCGGGTCTGGCGTTTCCCCGTCCGGATGAGGCCGGGGCCAAGGGCCTTGGCGACGTGGCGAAGATGAGCGCCGACATCACCCTGGAGAAACTGGGTGACCGGATGAGCGCCGAAGACCGCGAGACCTTCACCACCACAATGGGTTTGGTGACGCCGTGGCTGTTCGCCGAGCGGGACCGGTTCGCGCTGCTGCATGGTGATTATCGACTCGACAACCTGCTGTTCGACCCCGCGGATAGCTGGGTGAGCGTAGTCGATTGGCAGACGCTCGGCGTGGGTTTGCCGGCGCGGGATCTCGCGTATTTCACGGCAACGAGCCTCAATTCGGAGCTACGGTTGACAATCGAGAAAGACCTTGTCGACGAATATCATCGAGCGTTGTTGGGTTATGGCGTTACCGGCTACGACCGTGAAACGTGTTGGCGCGATTACCGACTCGGGATGCCGCAGGCGCTGCTGATCTCGGCGCTGGGATTCGCTTTCGCCACCGCCACCGAACGCGGTGACGACATGGTGCTCGCCATGCTCAGCCGCGGCTGTCAGGCCGTCCGCGAGCTGGGAACCCTGGAACTGCTCGGTTGAGCGTGGTTACCGGGTGAACCGTCCGGCCAGGTACTCGGCCCGGCACGCATTGCGGGCGAGTTTGCCACTGGTGGTGCGGGGAATGGCGCCGGCGGCGACGAGCCGGATCTCGGCGACCCGGACCTGATGATGCCGGGCGACTGCTGCCCGCACGGCCGCGGCGATTGCGTCCGGGTCCGCGCGCCCGACACCTGCGGCGCGTTCGGCGACGACCACAAGCTGCTCGCGGGATTCGCTGTCCGGAACCGAAAACGCGGCGACGTAGCCGTTCCGGATGGCGGGTGAGGCCAGACTGACGGTTGTCTCGATGTCGTGGGGATAGTGGTTACGACCATCGATGATGACGAGGTCTTTGATCCGTCCCGTCAGGTACAGCTCGTCGTCGATGTAGACGCCGAGATCGCCGGTGGCCAACCAGTAGCAGTTGTCCGGGGCGCCCTCGGCATGGCTGCCCCGCTCGCTCCGAGACTGCAGCTTGTTGCCGAACGTGCGTTGTGATTCTTCCTCGCGGCCGAAGTAGCCGCGGGCGATGTTGTTGCCGTGCAGCCAGATTTCCCCGACGGCGCCGTCCGGCACCTCGGCACCGTCCGAGCTGGCGATCACCGCCCAGACATCCCGGAAAGGCCGGCCGCAGGAGACATACGCGACTGCACCATCGGCGTCCGGCTCGACGATCACCGCGTGTCCGGCGGCGAGTTGAACGCGGTCGAGGAACACCGCGTGGGCGGCCGCTTCCGGGGCGGTCATGGCCACTCCCAGTGTCGCCTCGGCCATCCCGTAGGCCGGTTTGACAGCCGTCGCGGGCAGGCCGTGGGGAGCGAACGCCTCAGTGAATTTCTCGATGGCCGACATGGTCACCGGCTCCGAACCGTTGAGCAGGCCAACCACGTTGTGTAGGTCAATCGTGGCGCCTTCCGGGGGCAGCCCCCGCTCGGCGGTTAAGTCGTACGCGAAATTGGGTGCAGCCGCAAATGTCGGGCCGTTGCTGGCCTCCGCACTCAGTTCCTTGATCCATCGGAAGGGCCGACGAACGAATGCCATCGGATCCAGCAGCGTGAGGTATTCGCCGCCGCACAACGCCGGGAACATGATCATGATCAATCCCATGTCGTGGTACAGCGGCAACCAGCTGACGCTGTGGGTGTTTCGGTGCAGGTTGGCGCCCAGGATCATCTGCAGCACATTGGTTACTACAGCGCGATGGGTGACCTCGACGCCGGCCGGGCTGCGCGTGGACCCCGACGTGTACTGCAGATACGCAGTATCGTCCGTGCCGATCGCGGGCTCGGAAAACATCGAGGCCAGCGATCCCGGGATCGCGTCGACCGCGATCAATCGCGGCCGCCCGGTCACCGGATGCGCCCGCAGCGATTCCCGCACGGACTCGGCCGCAGCGGCGGTCGTGAGCACCACCGCGGGCCGGGCGTCGGCCAATACCGCCGTCAACCGTTCGGTGTGCCCGGCCAGGGTCGGTGCAAACAGCGGGACCGCGATGTTGCCTGCATGGACCGCGGCGAAGAAAGAGGCCACGTAGTCCAGGCCATGTGGCGCCAAGATCGCCACCCGGTCTCCGGGCTTGGCGACTTGCTGGAGGCGGGCGCCGATAGCGCGGACCTGCGTCCACAGGTCGTTCCAGCTCAGTTCGACGACGCGCCCGTCCTGCTCTTTCGCGTAGTCGATGAACCGGTACGACGGACGGTCGCCGAACGCTGCCCGGTTTTGATCGAAGAACGACGTGAGAGTCAAACCGTCGGGCAAGACAATGGTGCCGTCGTCGCGAACGTAATCATTAATGTCAGCCACTAGGGGCTGAACAGCGTCAATCGACAAATGGGGCCGACCCATACAAGTGAGAATAGGAGCGGTACTAAATGTTTTGCACTACCGGGTGGGTGTGTCGCCCAGCACGTTAAATATCGATGTGATGTAGATCGCATTGGACCGTGACAATGGTTAGCGGATTTAACGAAAAGGCGGCACCGAGCCGGCTCGCTGAGCGGGAAATATCTTGGCGCGACGCGCGCCTCGGGACGGCGTTGCGGCCGTGTACGTCGGCCCGGCGTTCGCTTTCCCCGGGGCCGCGAGTGCGGTACCGGATTTCAGCCGCGACGGGCTGCTTCTTGAACCAGCTGCATGCGCGACGTGAGCCCGAGCTTGGCGTAGACGTGCGTGAGATGGGTCTGAACCGTGCGCGGGGAGATGAAAAGCCGGCTGCCGATGTCCTTGTTGCCGAGTCCCTCGCTGACGAGGCGGACCACATCGTGCTCGGTCGGGGTCATCGAGGCCCAACCTGTCGACGGTCGTTTGCGTTCGCCGCGGCCGCCTGGGCGTAGGCGATGGCTTCGTCGGTGGACAGCGCCATGCCGGCGTTCCACGCCAGGTCGAATTGTTCGTCGCTCAGCGCTTTGTGGGTTGTTTCCACCGATGCCGCGTGTTGTGCCTCGTATATCTGAAAACCGGACGATTCCCGTTCGTTGACGGATCATGTGCGCGGCAGCAAATAGCCTCACCGCTTCGAGATGGTTGCCAGCGCCGTGAGCCAGGCCGCCGAGACACTCCAGCAGGTCTGGGACAAATAGATGCGCCCGCATCTCGGCGGCACGTGTCAGCGCGTCGTGGGCATCGCGTTCGGCTTGCCCGGTCTCGTTTTCTGCCAACGCGACGCGCGCCCGGGTGGCCAGCGCCTGCACCATGAACCAGCCCGCCGCGGCGGAGACGTCCTCATCGGCGAACCTGCGTGCCGCCGTCAGATCGCCACGAGCTAGCGCGACCTGCGCCCAGGATTTGACGGTAGTGGTCGCAAGCCGGGGCAGCATCCCCACCAATCGGTCGCGCGCCGCCTCGCTGGCGTCGCGGGCAGCGTCGACACCGCCACCGGCCAGCTCCGCGACGGCGAGCGCCGCGTACACGACACCTTCCTGGTAAAGGCCTATTTCGGCGGCGCCGTCGAGCGCCTCGAGGGCAAGTGCGCGACCCTCGTCTGCTCGTCCGCTGTGTGCCAGCACGTGGCAGAGCAGCGACCGCGCATTGACCTGCCAGATCAGTGCGTGCGCCCCGTCGGCTTCCGTCGTCAACTCGCGGAACTGCGCCTCGGCCACGGCGATATCTCCGAGCACCCAGTGTGCTGTGCCCAGACACCATCGGCACCCCCGCGAGTAGCCCCGGTCGCCGATCTCGTCGGCGAGCTCACAGCCCTCCTTCGCGGCTGCGATGAGCAATGATCAGAACCTGTGGATGAGCCTTGGCGAGGTGGTGTGAAAGTGGGCGCACCTTCCCGAGGATGATCTGAAGTCCAAGGTTCTCTGATCAAGACCGGCGTTGGCGCGCTGGTTGGGAAGGTACGCCCATGCTCACGGTAGTTCACGACGCGGAATGCTCCAACGAGAAGAACGACGGTGTCGGTCGGTCGTTGCTCGATGAGATCGTCCGCGACGGCGCCCGACAGATGCTTGCGGCGGCGTTGCAGGCCGAAGTGGCCGCCTACATCGACGCCCATGCCGGAGAGGTCGACGACAACGGACGGCGCCTGGTGGTCCGCAACGGCTACCAGCGCGTCGATGCCGATACCGCAGAGCGGCAAAGGTTTTCCTCCGCGATCCTGCCAGCGTGGGCGCGCAAGTCACCGCAGATGAGCGAGGTTCTGCCGCTGCTGTATCTGCATGGCCTGTCGACGAGTGACTTCGGTCCGGCGTTGGAGCAGTTCCTGGGCTCGGGTGCGGGTCTCTCGGCCACGACGATCACCCGGCTCACCAGCCAGTGGCAAGACGAAGCCAAGGCCTTCCAAGTCCGTGACCTCTCGGACACGGACTACGTCTACCTGTGGGTCGACGGCATTCACCTCAAGGTCCGTCTCGAGCAGGAGAAGCTCTGTTTGTTGGTGATGATCGGGGTGCGCGCCGATGGTTGCAAGGAGCTCGTCGCCTTGGCCGACGGCTACCGGGAATCGACCGAATCGTGGGCCGATCTGCTACGGAGCTGCCGCCGGCGCGGGATGGCAGCCCCGGTGCTGGCTGTCGGTGACGGTGCGTTGGGGTTCTGGAAGGCGGTCCGCGAGGTCTTCCCGAACACGCGTGAGCAGCGGTGTTGGTTTCACCAGCAGTCCAATGTGCTTGCTGCACTGCCGAAGTCAGCGCACCCAGCTGCGTTGGCGGCGATCAAGGAGATCTACAACGCCGAGGACATCGACAAGGCGCAGATCGCGATCAAGGCCTTCGAGGTCGATTACGGTGCCAAGTATCCCAAGGCGGTCGCCAAGATCGTCGACGACGCCGACGTGCTGCTGGAGTTCTACAAGTACCCGGCCGAGCACTGGATCCACCTGCGCACCACCAACCCCATCGAGTCGACCTTTGCGACCGTGCGGTTGCGAACCAAGGTCACCAAGGGGCCCGGCTCCCGCGCCGCGGGAATTGCGATGGCCTACAAGCTGATCGACGCCGCGCAGGCCCGGTGGCGGGCCGTCAACGCCCCGCACTTGGTCGCCCTGGTCCGTGCCGGCGCGGTGTTCCACAAAGGCAAACTGCTCGAACGCCCCGTCGATATCACACCCGCCGAAACCAGCGAATCAACCGAAACGGAGGTCGCCTGAAACAACCTCATCCACAGGTCTTGACAATATCTCGGCTGCGATGCAGGTGTCGACATCACCCGCGCCCATCGCCGCGGCGAACGCCTGGCTGTAGAGGATCTGGCTCAGCCGCCACCGATCGCCAATCGCTCGGGCCAAGTCGGCTGCCTCCGACAAGTACGGCCCGGCTACTTCGGCGTCCCAACCGGCGACGCGGCCGCAAGCGGTGAGAGTCCGCGCCAGCAGCGCGGGATCGTCGAGCTCGCGCGCGATCGCCAGCGAACGTTGAGCTCGCGCCAGGCTTTTCGCGTCGCGCATGTTGTTGAGGAATGCTTTATCGGCCAGCGCGCGCGCCAGCGCCCCAGGTGTCACTTCGGCGTCCGCGGTCTCAGCGTCGGCGAGACCGATGTCGAGCCAGTCCGACCCCTCCTTGAGGCAGCCCCGTGTCAGCCACAGCGGCTGCAGGGACGTAGCGAGCTGCAATGGGCTATCGATGTTGGAGTTCTCCCGGCTCCACGCGAACGCAGCACGCAGATTGTCTATTTCGGCCTCTGCATGGTCGAGCAGCAGCTCCAAGCTGGTGGTAGCCGGACCGTCCAGTGCCGTGGCCATTGCGGTGTAGTGATCACGGTGCCGGTGCCGGTTCCGGACAGCGGCGGCCTCAGCGGATTCGCCGAGCTTCTCCTGCGAATATTGGCGAATTGTTTCCAGCAGTCGGTATCGGGTTGGGCCCCCGGCTGTTTCGGCGACCACCAGCGATTTGTCAACGAGCAGGGCTAGTACATCGAGCACCTGGTGGGGCGCTAGATCCTTGTCGCAAACGACCCTTTGGCAGGCTTCGAGGTCGAACCCGCCCGAGAACGCGGCCAGCCGGCGGAACAGAATCCGCTCGGGCTCGGTCAACAGTGCGTGTGACCAGTCCACTGACGCCTGCAACGTCTGTTGGCGGCGCACCGCGGTTCGCGATCCTCCGGTCAGCAACCGGAACCGGTCTTGCAGGCCGGCGAGAATCTCCTGTGGCGACAACGCGCGTACCCGCGCCGCCGCCAGCTCGATCGCCAGCGGCATGCCGTCTACGCGACGGCAGATCTCGGCTACCGCGGCCGCATTGTGATCAGTGACGCTGACGCCGGGCCGCGCGTGGCCCGCCCGGTCGCTGAACAATCGGATGGCGTCGCTCGTCAGTGACAAGGACGGCACGCGCCAGGTCGCCTCGCCCGCCACTCCGATCGGCTCGCGACTGGTCGCCAACACCGTCAGCTGAGGAGAGGCGCTTAACATCGCCGCGATCAGCGACGCGCTGGCATCCAGCAGATGCTCGCAGTTATCCAGCATCATCAATATCTGCCGCCCGCCGATGAACTGCAGCAGGCGGTTCTCCTGGGAACTTCCCGGCTGATCCGGTAGGCCCAGCGCCCGGGCCGCGGTGATCGGCACCAGGTCGGGGTCGGTGATCGGCGCCAGGTCCACAGCCCACGCTCCGTCGCCGTAGTTTTCCGCGACTGCCCCCGCGACCTCCACCGCCAGCCGGGTCTTGCCTACGCCAGCAGCTGTCAACGTCACCAACCGGTTCTGCGTGAGAATGCCGCGCACTTCGACGATCTCCGCGTCGCGGCCCACAAAGCTGGTGAGCTGCACGGGAAGATGTTGGGCGACAACGGGTTCGCGCATCCGAAGTGGCGGAAATTCGTTGCAGAGGTCGGGGTGGCACAGTTGCACAACCCGCTCGGGACGGGGGAGATCCCGCAGTGGATGCGTGCCCAGATCGCTCAGCCATACGTCGTCGGCGAGCGTGTCGGCGACCAGATCGCTGGTGGTGCCCGACAGCACCGTCTGGCCGCCATGCGCGAGTTCACGTAGCCGCGCAGTCCGATTGATGGCCGGCCCGACATAGTTGCACTCGTCTCGCAGCTGCACCTCGCCGGTGTGCACGCCGATCCGTAGCCGCAACGGCGCCAAGGGCGCCCGCTGCAGCGCGAGCGCGCATGCCACCGCGTTAGACGCTCGGCTGAACGCGATGACGAAGCTGTCGCCTTCAACTTGCTCGACCGGACGCACACCATGGTGCAGGCTCACCAGTTCGGCAAGCGTTCGATCCAGGTTCGCGATGGCCGTGGTCATCTCGTCGGGCTCGGAGTCCCACAATTGCGTCGAACCCTCGACGTCGGCCAACAACAGCGTCACGGTCCCACGGGGCACCGGATCGCTCATGGCCTCATCGCTCCAGTCCAACGGCGGGACGTACACCCGTGGATCGATTTCGCTCATGTTAGCCAGCATGCGGCGACCGCACGCCGCAAACATCGGCGCTGCGCGTATTTTTCGGCCGGGCTACGACCCGCGTAGCCTCGTCGGCCACGCCTCAGTATTGGCTGGAACCCTGGTCTACCCGGATCTGGGCCGCGGTGACCTTACGCGACTCGTCGCTGGCCAGCCAGCACACGGCGTCGGCGATCTCTTCCGGCTCGGCCACCCAGTCGGGCAGGAACGGCGTGAGAACGTGCGATAGCTGGGGGTTGGTTTTCGTGGCTCTGGCCACCGCCTCGACCATGTCGCCGGAGCCCATCGCGGTATTCACCGGGCCGGGGTGGACGCTGTTGACCCGGATCGAGTGTTTGCCCAATTCGACGGCGAAGGCCCGGGTCAGCCCGGTGACGGCGTGCTTACTGGCGGTGTAGTGCACCATGAACGGCTGCATTTTCGCCCCGGCCGCCGTTGATCAGAATGATCGAGCCGCCGCGACCGCCTTCGATGATCTTGTCGGCGCCGGCCATCACGGTGTTCCAGGTGCCCGTCACGTTGATGTCCATCACGTCGCGAAAGGATTCGGGCGTGATTTCGTTCCAGGCCTGGGGAGCGGCGACGCCGGCGTTGGCAACGATGATGTCGAGGCGCCCCAGTTTGGCGACGCCGTCGTCGACGGCCTTGCGGAGTGCATCCAGGTCGCGCGTGTCGACGACGGAGGCGAGGATCCGGCGGTTTGTTTCCTCAACCAGGCGAACGGTTTCGGCGAGATCCTCTTCGGGCGCCGGATCGTAGGGAACGCACGCCGGGAGCTTGCCGGCAATATCGACGGCGACGATGTCGGCGCCCTCCTGGGCCATGCGAACCGCATGCGCGCGCCCCTGGCCGCGTGCGGCCCCGGTGATGAGGGCGACGCGTCCCTCGAGCCTGCCGGCCATTAGCGCTCCTTCGTGGTGGTAGCTCGTTGTGCCGCCTTGACCAGGTTCGAACCGATGATCAGACGCTGGATCTCGCTGGTGCCCTCGTACAACCGCAGTAGGCGCACGTCGCGGTAGATGCGTTCAACGGGGACGCCTCGCATATAACCGCTGCCGCCGTGGATCTGGACCGCGAGATCTGCGACCTTACCGGCCATTTCGGTACAGAAGACCTTCGCGGCCGACGGCGCGATCCTGCGATCCTCGCCTGCAACCCACAACCGTGCGGCATCGCGCACCAGCGCGCGGCCGGCCATGACCCCGGTCTGCTGGTCGGCGAGCATCGCCTGGACCAACTGGAAGTTTCCGATCACCGTCCCACCCTGGGTTGCGGTCGCGGCATAGGCGACGGATTCGTCAAGTGCACGCGCCGCGACGCCCACTGCCAACGCGGCGATGTGGACTCGTCCGCGCGCCAACGAGGTCATCGCGGCCCGGTAGCCGACGTCTTCGCTGCCGCCGACGAGCGCATCGTCACCGACGCGGACGTCGGTGAAGTTGACGTCGGCCGTCCACGCGCCCTCCTGGCCCATCTTGGCGTCCTTGGCGTCCTTGGCGTCCTTGGCGCCCACCTCGACCCCCGCGGAGTCCGCGGGAACCAGGAAGACGGCGATCCCCGGGCCCTGGTCGTCGGCGGGCCGGGTGCGCGCGAACACCACGAACAGGTCGGCGACGGGTGCGTTGGTGATGAAGCGCTTCTGGCCGGAGATCACCCAATCGCCGTTGTCCCGTACGGCTTTGGTCCGCAGGCCGGCCGGGTTGGATCCGGCGCCGGGTTCGGTGAGTGCGAAGGAGGCGACGACGTCGCCGGAGGCGATCGCCTCCAGCCAGCGGGACTTCTGTTCGTCGGTGCCGAACCCGACCAGAACCTGTCCGGCGATGCCGTTGTTGGTGCCGAACATCGAACGCAGCGCCAGTGATGTGTAGCCCAACTCCATCGCCAGCTCGACGTCTTGCTTGAGGTTGAGCCCGAGACCGCCCCACTCCTGGGGAATCGCGTAGCCGAACAGCCCCATCTTCTTGGCTTCGTCGCGGAGGTCGTCGGGGACCCGATCCTCGTCGAGAATCTCCTGCTCACGGGGGACGACCGCGGTGCGGACGAATTGCCTTGTCTGAGCCAGGATTTCGCGGAAGTCCTCGTCCGAGACTGCCGCGGATTCGGCGCTGGTCATTGGTCCCACACTCATCTCCCGACGGGGACACCCCGGTCCAGAGCAGGATCCTATATCAAATATGATATTTGCCTGGAGGGGTGTCCGGGGTAGCGATAACAGTGAAGGATGTGTGATCCAGGTGTCGTTGTTGGCAGGTCAGACCGCAGTAATCACAGGCGGAGCGCAGGGACTGGGTCTGGCCATCGCGGAGCGGTTTGTCGCCGAGGGAGGGCGAGTTGTGCTCGGCGACGTGAACCTCGAGGAAACCCAAATCGTGGCCAAGCAGCTAGGCGGTGACGACGTCGCTGTCGCGGTCCGGTGCGACGTCACGCAGGCATCCGACGTCGAAACCCTGATCCAGACCGCGGTCGAGCGTTTCGGGGGCCTGGACATCATGGTCAACAATGCCGGGATCACCCGTGACGCGACGATGCGCAAAATGACCGAGGAGCAGTTCGATCAGGTCATTTCCGTGCATCTGAAGGGCACCTGGAACGGAATCCGGCTGGCCGCGGCGATCATGCGGGAAAACAAGCGGGGCGCGATCATCAACATGTCCTCGGTATCGGGGAAGGTCGGCATGATCGGCCAGACCAACTACTCGGCGGCCAAGGCCGGCATCGTCGGCATGACCAAGGCGGCCGCCAAGGAGTTGGCGTACCTGGGTGTCCGGGTGAACGCGATCGCTCCCGGATTGATCCGCTCTGCCATGACGGAAGCCATGCCGCAACGCATTTGGGATTCGAAAGTCGCCGAGGTGCCGATGGGCCGGGCCGGCGAGCCCAGTGAGGTCGCCAGCGTGGCGCTGTTCCTGGCCTCCGACCTGTCGTCGTATATGACCGGCACCGTCATGGAAATCACCGGTGGCCGGCATCTCTGAGATGGGTGACGCAATGCGCGCAGCCGTGATCTGTGAACCCGTTCGGACGCCGATCGGTCGCTACGGCGGAATGTTCAAGGCGCAGAGCGCCGTCGACCTCGGTGTCACCGCGCTCAAAGGATTACTCGAGCGGACCGGGCTGGCGCCCGATGCCGTGCACGACGTGATTCTCGGCCACTGCTATCCCAACGGCGATGCCCCGGCGATCGGGCGCGTGGTGGCGTTGGATGCCGGTTTGCCGGTGACGGTTCCCGGCATGCAGGTCGACCGCCGCTGCGGATCGGGCCTGCAGGCAGTCATCCAAGCGTGCCTGCAGGTGGGCAGTGGGGACCATGACCTCGTCGTGGCCGGTGGTTGCGAAAGCATGAGCAACGTCGCCTTCTACTCCACCGACATGCGTTGGGGCGGAGCCCGCCACGGTGTTCGGGTGCACGACGGGCTGGCGCGGGGACGTGCGACGGCCGGCGGCCGCCACTACTCGGTTCCGGGCGGGATGCTGGAGACCGCCGAGAACTTGCGCCGCCAG
Organism: uncultured Actinomycetota bacterium; assembly: GCA_963712615.1. Classification (GTDB taxonomy): domain Bacteria; phylum Actinomycetota; class Actinomycetes; order Mycobacteriales; family Mycobacteriaceae; genus Mycobacterium. Next base: position 1,931,587 of record CAVQIO010000002.1, on the reverse strand, counting down.
TACGGCATTTCACGCCAGGAGCAAGACGAGCTCGCGGTGCGATCGCATCAGCGCGCCGTTGCCGCGCAGAAGGATGGCGTTCTGGCGGAGGAGATCATTCCAGTCGCGGTCTCCACCCGCAACGGCGAGGAAATCATCGACACCGATGAGCATCCTCGCGCCGACACGTCGGTGGAGTCGCTGAGCAAGCTCAAACCGGTTCTGCTGGCTGATGATCCGGAGGCCACGGTCACGGCAGGCAACGCCAGCGGACAAAACGACGCCGCATCCATGTGTGTGGTGACCACCGCGGAGAAGGCGGCCGAATACGGCCTGACACCGCTCGTCCGCATGGTGTCGTGGGGAATGGCGGGGGTCGCGCCCAACATCATGGGTATCGGCCCGGTGCCCGCAACCCAAGCCGCGCTGGCCAAAGCCGGCTTACAACTGTCCGACATCGACCTGATCGAACTCAACGAAGCCTTTGCCGCTCAAGCTCTTGCGGTGATGCGCGAGTGGAATTTCGGGGCCGCCGACTTCGATCGAACCAACGTGCACGGCTCGGGAATCTCGCTGGGACATCCCGTTGGTGCGACCGGCGGTCGGATGCTGGCCACCTTGGCGCGTGAGCTCAATCGCCGCCAGGCGCGCTACGGGCTGGAGACCATGTGCATCGGCGGGGGCCAAGGGCTGGCCGCGATTTTCGAACGGGTCGCCCAGGCATGAGCAGCCCCGAGTTGCCGCTGACCGGTCTCACCGTTGTCGAGGTATCCAGCTTCGTCGCCGCTCCGCTGTGTGGTGTGACGCTGAATCAGCTTGGCGCACAGGTTATCCGTATCGATCCGATTGGCGGCGCCTCGGACGTCAAGCGGTGGCCGCTGGCCGCCGACGGCACGTCGATCTACTGGACCGGGCTGAACAAGGGGAAGCGCTCGGCCACGATCGACGTCCGCTCGGCCGAGGGGCAAGAACTGGTCCAGCGGCTGGCCACCGAGGGCGACGGCATTGTCGTGACCAATGCCGCGCTGCCCTGGCTGAGTCATGAGGTGTTGGCCGCCAAGCGGTCCGATGTCATACATGTGCAGCTGCTCGGGCGCGGCGACGGGTCGACCGGGGTCGACTACACCGTAAACGCGGGCATCGGATATCCACTGGTGACCGGTCCGGCCAACCACGCCGGCCCGATCAACCATGTGCTGCCCGCCTGGGATGTGTGCTGCGGTCTGTATGCGGCGCTGGCCGTTGTCTCTGCGGTGCACCGGCGTGAGCGGTCCGGGGCGGGCGCTCGGGTCACCCTGGCGCTGGAGGACGTCGCACTGGCCACAGCCGGCAATCTGGGATTGCTGACCGAACCCCAGGTGAACGGGACCCAGCGAGAGCGTCTGGGCAACACCATCTACGGCCAGTACGGCCAGGATTTCACCAGTTCCGACGGGGTGGCCTTCATGGTGGTCATATTGACTCCCAGGCACTTTCGCGACATGGTCGACGTGACCGGCACCGGGTCCGCGGTGGCCGCGCTGGCCGAGGCGCTGGGCGTGGACTTCAATGTCGAAGGCGACCGGTACCGATACCGCGACGTGCTCTCGGGCTTGTTCGCCGCCTGGTTCGCCGATCACACGGCCGAACAGGTCACCGCGGCGCTGTCGCGCACCACGGTGCTGTTCGAGCGATACCGCACTTTCGCGGAGGTAGTCCAAGACCCGAAAGTGACTGACAATGCACTGTTTTCCCGGCTGAGCCAACCGGGTGTCGGCGACTATCTGGCCGCCGGCCTGCCGGCCGCATTCGACGGGGTCCACCCCGCCAGCGCGGCCGCACCCGTGCTCGGCCAGGACACCGCCGCCGTCCTCACCGAAAACCTAGGGTTGACCGCCGCGGACATCGCGCGTTTGACCGACACCAAGACGATCGCCTGAAGGGACCACACATGACAAAACTCGCCCAGACCCTCGGGCTGACCGAATTCCAGACCGAGATCATCGCTACGGTAAGGCAATTCGTCGAGAAGGAAGTCATTCCCCATGCGGCCGAGCTCGAACGCGGCGACACCTACCCGCAGGAGATCGTCGATCAGATGCGGGAGATGGGCCTGTTCGGGCTGATGATTCCGCAGGAGTACGGCGGGCTGGGCGAGTCGCTGTTGACCTACGCGCTGTGCGTCGAGGAACTGGCGCGGGGCTGGATGAGCGTATCCGGGGTGCTCAATACCCATTTCATCGTGGCGTACATGCTGCGTCAGCACGGCACCGACGAGCAGAAGCAGCGGTTCCTGCCCCGGATGGCGGCCGGTGAGACTCGCGGCGCCTTTTCGATGTCGGAGCCGGAGCTGGGGTCCGATGTGGCCGCGATTCGCACGCGGGCCCGCCGCAATTCCGACGGCACCTACACCATCGATGGCCAGAAGATGTGGCTGACCAACGGCGCCACCTCGACGCTGGTGGCGGTGCTGGTGCGCACGGACGAAGGCTCGGACAAGCCGCACCGCAACCTGACCGCGTTCCTTGTCGAGAAGCCGGTCGGTTTCGGCGAAGTCGTTCCCGGCCTGCGAATTCCGGGCAAGATCGACAAGCTGGGCTACAAGGGCATTGAAACCACCGAGCTCATTTTCGACGGCTACCAGGCCAGTGCCGATGACGTTCTCGGCGGCACCACCGGGCAGGGCTTCTTTCAGATGATGGACGGCATCGAGGTCGGTCGGGTCAACGTGTCGGCGCGCGCGTGTGGGGTTGGGCTTCGTGCCTTCGAGCTCGCGGTGCGCTACGCGCAACAACGCGAAACGTTCGGCAAGCCGATCGCCGAGCACCAGGCCATCGCGTTCCAGCTGGCCGAGATGGCGACCAAAGTCGAAGCGGCACATCTGATGATGGTCAACGCGGCGCGCCTGAAGGACTCGGGGGAGCGCAACGACGTCGCCGCCGGTATGGCCAAATACCTATGCAGCGAGTACTGCACCGAGGTCACCCAGCAGAGCTTCCGGATCCACGGCGGCTACGGCTATTCCAAGGAATATGAGATCGAGCGGCTGATGCGCGACGCACCGTTCCTGCTGATCGGTGAGGGAACCAGCGAAATCCAGAAGAACATCATCAGCAAGCGCCTACTCGCCGAGTATCAGGTGTGAGATGAGCGTTCCGGATTTCGCTGCGCGGCCTCAACTTTTTGAGGACGTCGCGCGGTTCATCCGCGGGCGGATATTCGATGGCACCTACGCCGCGGGGTCCTACGTTCGTCTGGACCAATTGGCCGCGGAATTGGGGATCAGTGTCACGCCGGTGCGAGAGGCGCTGTTCGCGCTGCGCGCCGAAGGCCTGATTGCCCAGCAGCCCCGGCGGGGTTTCGTGGTACTGCCGGTCACCGGGCGAGATGTCACCGATGTCGCGAATGTGCAGGCTCACGTCGGTGGGGAGCTGGCCGCGCGGGCCGCGGTCAACATCACCCACGATCAGCTGCACGGGCTTAAGGAGATTCAGGCCCAGTTGGAGGAGGCCTACGCCGGCGATGACCACGAGCGGACCGTTCGGCTGAACCACGAGTTCCACCGCGCCATCAATGTCGCGGCGGACTCGCCAAAGCTGGCCCAGCTGATGTTGCAGATCACTCGCTACGCTCCCGAATCGGTGTTCCCGACGATCGAAGGCTGGCCGGGCCGGTCGATCGAGGATCATCGGCGGATCTTGGCCACGCTCGAGATACACGACGATGTACTGGCCCGCGCTGCGATGTCCGACCATCTTGCGGCGGGCGCCGTTCCGTTGATCGATCACCTCGTCGCCCGTGGCGTGGTGGCAGCTACGGATCGCCCGCCGCCGCACTGACCTCGATGCGGGTTGTTCCGGGACCGACCTGGGCATACGCTGCTGTCAGGGTGGCAGAAGTTTGGAGAAGAACATGCGCCGAGCACTTCCCGCGTTGGTCGTATCGGTTGCTGGCATGACGGCGATCGCGTTCGCGTCTCCAGCCAGTGCCGACCTGTTGGACCCGATTCCGGGGAACGGTGTCTTTGTCGTCGGGCCTGACGTGGCGCCGGGCCTGTACCGCACGGGTGGGTCCGCTTCGACCTTTGGGGTGTGGATCAACAATGTGCCGACCCAGAGCTCGATGTGCGCATGGTTCACCTACAGCACGCCTGATGCAAACAAGGAGCATGTACTCCAGGCGAACATCTCTGTCGGACCGATGTTCGCGAATATCAACACAAGCGTTAAGGCCTTCGAGTCGCAAAACTGTCAACCCTGGACCCGGGTCCCCTAGGACGATTAACTCACTGCGCCAATTGATTACGCTTGTAGGCGTGCGCGAGCTGAACCCCAGTTTGGCGAGGATGCGTTCGACGTGGCCGTCAGCGGTGCGCTTGGCAATGACTAGTCGCCCCGCAATTTCGCGGTTCGAAAGCCCGGTCTCGATTAGCGCCGCGACTTCGAGTTCTCGTTTGGTAAGCGGTGTGCTATCTGTTCGGCCAGCGCCGCGACGGCCAGTGCCCAATACGAAATCGATGACATCGTTGAATCGCACTGGTTCTGCCGGAGGCTTGAACTATTGGATTCCTACCAGGGGTTGGTCGGTCCGTTGTGCATCGTAGAATGCGGCTTCGAACTCTGCGGGCGGTAGGTCGCCGAGGTAGCCGTGAAGGCGACCGGCGCTTCGGCCTGATCGCCCGATCTGCTGCATGCTGACGACGAACCATTCAACACCTCCACGATCACGAAGTGTTGCGACAACCGATTGAATCCGCCCAGCGACCCCGCATCAGAGTGACATCGCAAGCCCGACAACGTGTTCCCGCGTGACCAGCGCGCCATCTCCAACGCATCGAGAACCATGGTGGTGCGCATGTGCGACGCGACCCGCCACCCCACGATCATCCGACTGTAGGCATCGGTGATGAAGCAGACATAGGCCACCCCGACCCACGTGGGCACGAACGTCAGATCGGTGACCACAACTGATTCGGTGCGATCGCAGTGAACTCACGCTTGACCAAGTCTGGATGCCGGGGGCGGTCAGGTCCGCCTTGGTGGTCCGGACCCGTTTGCCGCGACGCACCCCTTCCAGGCCCGCGGCACGCATCAGCCGCCCGACCTGATCACGGCCGACGTCATGGCCGGCGCGGCGGGCGGCCTTCCACAGCTTGCGCACGCCCTAGACCCGGTAGTTGTCCTCCCAGAGCTGATGCAACGCCGGCCCCAGGGCGGCGTCACGCTGGGCCCGCGCCGACGGGGTGCGCGCCTTGACCTCGTAGTAGGTGCCGGGGGCCGCCTGCACGCCTGCCGATCGCAGGACCGTGCAGACGGGCTCGACCCCGAACTCCTCGCGGCTATCGTCGATGACGTCGACTATTTCTTGTGTTGACGGTCGAGCTCCGCCCCAAAGAAACTCGCCGCTCGCTTCAGTATCTCGTTGGCGCGCTTCAGTTCTCGGTTCTCCTACTCGAGCTCCTTGACCCGCGCGGACTCCGCAGTCGGCAGCCCGGGCGCGTACCCGTCGTCGATGTCGGCCTGGCGGACCCACGAGCGCACCGACTCCACCCCGCAACCGAGCTGGTGAGCGACCCGCGACACCGTGCCCTGCTCGGTACCCAACTCCGCCCGCAAGGTGCGCACCATCCGGACCGCGGCGCCCTTCTCCTCAGGGCTATACCCACGGCTGGTTGACGTCTTTCCCGGCGACGGTTCCTTCGGCATACCTGCATCCTCGTTTCCAAGATCAGCAGTCTCCGGGATATCCAGTGCGATTCAGCATGCCGGTCATCGTCGATTCGCACACCGGTCCAACGACCCCACTCCATACCTGCCGGCGGCCCACCGGTGCAGTTGGCACCGTACCGCGGTGATGTCCTGGGCTTGGCCGAGCAAGCGGCCGTCATCAACTTGCGCGAACTTGTCTTCCGGCCGTGGATCCCAGACGTGGTGAGGACTCGTCTGGAGCGGCTACTTCGGCTACCGCCTAATTGATGGGTTCGAGTGCGAAGACGGGAATCAGCCGGCCTGCTCTCTTCGCGTAACCGGCGAATGGCTCGAAGGCGTCCACGGCACGATTCCACCAGATTGCTCGCTCAGCACCGACGAGTTCGCGCGCTGAAAAGTCGCCGACCGTACTCTGATCCTGCAGCCGCACAGCGGGATTCGCTCTCAGGTTGTAGTACCACGACGGTGTGTGGGCCGATCCGCCCTTGGATGCGACGGCCGCATAGCTTCCGTTGTGCTCGACCCGCATCAGCGGGATACGCCGTGGTTGACCGGTCCTTGCACCGCGAACAGTCAGGACGATGACTCGCTTTTCTTCTCCGTTGAGGTCGAGGGTGAGGCTTTCCGTCGTCCCAGATTCGTCCAGTTGCTTTAGCGCTTGATTCTGGCCGTAGATCCAACCCTCGTCAGGTAACACCGCCAGGTCGACGCCTGGTCGAGGAATTTCGGGGACCGGTTCTTCGGTTCGCATGACGCCCACCATACGCCGGCCTCAGACGTATCGGCACCAATGTATCTATGCGCCTATGTTTTCGCGCTCCAGCGCTGGCAGATCGCATCCGTAGATGTTCAAAAGCAGGTATGCGAACAGGTATGCATGGGGTCTTTGGACCGGTGTTCGAAGCCGCGCAACCCGGCATGCTTTCTGGAATGGCTACCGTAGACGTTGACGGATCACCCGGACAGCAGTCGGGGCCGGTCCAAGCGCGGAGTGAAGACAGAACCTACAGGAACGCAAAGTGATTCGAAACTATCCAGTAGTCATAAGCGTTCGATGAGGGCCCTTAGCGGGAGAGGCGCCTACCACGAAATGATGGAAATGATCCTAGGTTTCTGGGTGAGCCAAATGATCAGAACCATCGCGGATTGGTCGCTCGCCGATCACCTGGCTACCGGCGCCCTGACCGCTGGCGAGATAGCCAGACGGGAAGGCGCCGCGGTAGAAACCACCGTCGGGCTGCTGCGGGCAGGAGTTGGACTGGGGCTGATGACGGTCGGCGCCGATGGACGCTTCCACGGGACCGAACGGCTGGCCACACTTCGCACGGACGCGCCCGATTCCCTACGGCCAATTGCGCTGTCCTTCATCGACCCTGAGTACTGGCAGCAGTCACTTCGTCGGCCATCGTGCCGTTCCACGGCACGGCAGTGGACGACGAAAACGCTGTACCACAACTGATTCAGCAGTGTAGCCATGACCGCCTCGGACGCTGGTGATATGAGGTCTTGGGGACGGAGCCGGTCGAAGGCGAATGGCAAATGAGTCGAGGCGCCTTTCCGGTACCGGGGATGCACTCATCGGCGCTTCCCGGCTGTGAACCTGTGTCAAAAAATGGGGGAAGAACCATCGCATGAAACGATTTCGCGTAGGTGTGATGGATACGGCGCTTGTTGGGCGCCCCGCGGTCGATGCGATAACTCTCGCCAATTATGTCAGTGCCGCGGTTGGTCGAGTCGACTCGTTTTGGGTTCCCGATCATCTCAACGGGCTGTTGCCGCGGGCACTGTGGACGGCTGACCGCTGCGGTGGGGCGAAGCTATTCCCGCATCGACGCACAGCTAGAGCCATGGACCACACTTGGCTGCGTTGCTGCTCGTAACCGACTGGGTCGACTTCGCCTCGGCGTTGCTGTCACTGACGCCAGTCGGCGCAACCCGGCGGTGACTGCGCAAGCGGTGACTTCGCTGAACCTGCTGACCAGAGGACGAGCGATTCTTGGCATTGGCGCGGGTGAACGGGAAGGCAATGAACCATATGGAGTGGAGTGGTCGAAGCCAGTCGCCAGGTTTGAAGAGGCGCTGGCCACCATCCGCGCACTGTGGGACTCAGCGGGGGGGGCTGGTTAATCGCGATTCGCCGTACTTTCCCTTGCGAAATGCGGTGTTCGACCTACCGCCCTATCGTGGAATGTGGCCCGAGATCTGGGTCGCGGCTCATGGTCCGCGCATGTTGCGTCTTACCGGGCGTTACGCCGATGCGTGGTATCCGTTGGCCTTGATGCAAAGACCACACGAGTACGCTCAGCGCCTCGACATCGTTCGATCTGCGGCCTCTGATCATGGGCGAGACCCCATGTCCATTACTCCGGCTCTATGGGTGACCGTCATCACCGGTCGCAGCCGCGATGATGTGGACGAAGCGGTGCACTCGGAGCTGGCCAAAGCCTTGACTCTCAACGCCCCAGGGCAACTATTTACCGACCTCGGCGCCGAGCATCCTCTGGGATCACAGTTTTCCGGTGCGCAGGATATCCAGCCGTACGCCATGGACGAGCAATCGGCACTGTCCTATGTGTCGCGCGTTCCCGTGTCGGTGGTGCGAGCAGCCTCTCTCTGCGGGACACCTGCCGAAGTCGTCGAGCAGGCAGCGCAATGGCGTGATCATGACGCGCGGTATATCGTGGCAGGAGATTTCAGCGCGCTTCAACCCAGTCTTCGCAAAGGCCTAGCTGCGACAGCGGCTTTCAGCAAGATAATACGTGGGCTCAAGAAGCTTTGACGCCAACGGGGACTTCAACTTCACGAGGTCGCGCAACCAGATTCGCGATCTCGGCTTTGGTTTGTGTCGCGGTCGAGGCCATTCGGAGGGCAACCCTTCGCTGAATCGGACGAAGGCCGAGGGTCGAATCCCAGTTGGGTAGAACTGCTTTCACCTCAACAGTCCGATTCAGTTGTTTTTGTCGGCTCGTGTCCCGTGCGCAGCCCTACTCCGCGACATCCTCGGCCAGCAAAGGCAGGTATGCCAACAGGTACAGGGTGGGTGTTTGTACCGATGTGCGCCGCGGCAGGGGCCGCCAAGCTGAAATGGTCTATGCGCCAAGTACCGTCAGCACGGGGAGGTCGGTCCGAGTGTGTTATTGCTGGGTCTGCCCATCGCCCTGGCTCGCGGCTTGTTGTAGGAGTGTGCACGCGACGCACCTGAAAATGTGCAATCACGTGCGCATCATGGGTGTTCGCGTGACGACGAGGGGGAAGCTATGCGATCGAAGAAGCCCGCAGACCGCGACGACCACGATCAGGTCTATCGCCTCGTCATGGCGGGATGGGGAGCACAGGTGATTCGTACCCTGGCGGCGCTCTCCGTTGCCGAGCATCTCGACAAGCACTCGCTGACCGCACATCAGATAGCTGAACGAACCTCGAGCGATCCCGACATGACTTATCGCGTACTACGCGCTGGCGTCGGCCTGGAATTCCTCCAGTACGACGGTGCCACCACAACCTTTACCGGTACGCCCAGGCTCGAGATCTTGCACGCGGACAGCCCCTTCACTCTCAAGCACTTCGCCCAGACGGCGCCCGGCCCTGCGTTCTGGCCTCCGTTGATGCGCTTGACCGAAACCGTCAGGCGGGGCAGCAATTATGTCGAGAAGACGTTGGACGGCGATGTTTGGAATTTCTTCGCTGAGCACGATGACGAGGCGCGCATATTCCGATCGGCGATGACCGATCTGTCCACCCCTGTGATCCGCGAAGCGGTTGCTGTGATCGGCGACGTTGACGCAGAATTCGTCATCGACGTCGGTGGCGCCAACGGCGCATTCGTTGGCCAACTCTTACAGCGCAATTCGCGACTGAATGGCGCCGTCTTGGACCTGTCGCAGGCGATGGCGGGCGTGGCCGACACGGCCAACCTCTTGGGACTGAGTGACCGAATGATCGGCATTGCCGGTGATTTCCTTGATTCGGTGCCCGGCGCCGACCTCTACTTGTTGAAGTTCATCCTGCATGACTGGAACGACAAATCTTGCATCAAGATTCTGTCGGCCATTCGTCAATCCATGAAGCCTGGAGCTCGGCTCTTCATCGTCGAGATGGTGATTGCAGATCCCGGCGACCCTGCGATCTCGTTGAGCGCCGTTCTCATGGACATCACGATGCTTGGCGCTTTCACTGGCAAAGAACGCGACATGTTGGAATTCGAAACACTTTTGCGCGAAGCCGAGTTGGATGTGGTGGCTACCACGCCGCTACACCGGCCCTACCGGGTCATCGAGGCGCGGGCGCATTGAGTCATGTGTCGCGATGGACTTTCTGGGGGGAACCCGGCATCACGTTGCGTTCGGACCCGGCATTGCGATGATGCAGGGCCGGTCCACGCCGTTTAGAACCGGGTGGCTGGTCAGAGGATTGGGAGTAGGTTTCGTGTCGTTTAGAGGCAAGCACGGCATATCTGCAGACGAATTCTCATCGATACCCAGGGTGGGAGAGCAACGATCGGAGTGCGTCCATGCCCACACCGGGTGAAGCGATTGCGGAGATTCCCACTCGGCCCCGGTTTGTGGGTGCGTTGAGGTCATTCTCCCGTTACGGCGCAACTGTCGCCGCCGTCGTCATAGCCAAGGGTGGGTTAGCTCGGCGGCCCGGTCGACCGCTGCGAAATTATTGGTTGCGGCCGCAGGTAGATGTGGGCGATGGTGGTGCGCCGGACGTTGGGGGTCACGTACGGTTCGGGGATTATCTGCAATCGTTGGCCGACGAACAGAATCTTCTGCGCCGAGAGTACTGATCTCTCGCCGCGGGTCTCAGGACGCTTCGACGACCAGGATCTCGCGCAGTCGATGGATGTCGACCTTGCCGGTGCCGCGAGCAATGATCAGAACCTGTGGATGAGCCTTTGCGAGGTGGTGTGAAAGTGGGCGCACCTTCCCGAGGATGATCTGAAGTCCAAGGTTCTCTGATCAAGACCGGCGTTGGCGCGCTGGTTGGGAAGGTACGCCCATGCTCACGGTAGTTCACGACGCGGAATGCTCCAACGAGAAGAACGACGGTGTCGGTCGGTCGTTGCTCGATGAGATCGTCCGCGACGGCGCCCGACAGATGCTTGCGGCGGCGTTGCAGGCCGAAGTGGCCGCCTACATCGACGCCCATGCCGGAGAGGTCGACGACAACGGACGGCGCCTGGTGGTCCGCAACGGCTACCACCGGGAGCGTGAGGTGTTGACCGCGTCGGGCGCGGTCACGGTGACCGCGCCGCGCGTCAACGACAAGCGCGTCGATGCCGATACCGCAGAGCGGCAAAGGTTTTCCTCCGCGATCCTGCCAGCGTGGGCGCGCAAGTCACCGCAGATGAGCGAGGTTCTGCCGCTGCTGTATCTGCATGGCCTGTCGACGAGTGACTTCGGTCCGGCGTTGGAGCAGTTCCTGGGCTCGGGTGCGGGTCTCTCGGCCACGACGATCACCCGGCTCACCAGCCAGTGGCAAGACGAAGCCAAGGCCTTCCAAGTCCGTGACCTCTCGGACACGGACTACGTCTACCTGTGGGTCGACGGCATTCACCTCAAGGTCCGTCTCGAGCAGGAGAAGCTCTGTTTGTTGGTGATGATCGGGGTGCGCGCCGATGGTTGCAAGGAGCTCGTCGCCTTGGCCGACGGCTACCGGGAATCGACCGAATCGTGGGCCGATCTGCTACGGAGCTGCCGCCGGCGCGGGATGGCAGCCCCGGTGCTGGCTGTCGGTGACGGTGCGTTGGGGTTCTGGAAGGCGGTCCGCGAGGTCTTCCCGAACACGCGTGAGCAGCGGTGTTGGTTTCACAAGCAGTCCAATGTGCTTGCTGCACTGCCGAAGTCAGCGCACCCAGCTGCGTTGGCGGCGATCAAGGAGATCTACAACGCCGAGGACATCGACAAGGCGCAGATCGCGATCAAGGCCTTCGAGGTCGATTACGGTGCCAAGTATCCCAAGGCGGTCGCCAAGATCGTCGACGACGCCGACGTGCTGCTGGAGTTCTACAAGTACCCGGCCGAGCACTGGATCCACCTGCGCACCACCAACCCCATCGAGTCGACCTTTGCGACCGTGCGGTTGCGAACCAAGGTCACCAAGGGGCCCGGCTCCCGCGCCGCGGGAATTGCGATGGCCTACAAGCTGATCGACGCCGCGCAGGCCCGGTGGCGGGCCGTCAACGCCCCGCACTTGGTCGCCCTGGTCCGTGCCGGCGCGGTGTTCCACAAAGGCAAACTGCTCGAACGCCCCGTCGATATCACACCCGCCGAAACCAGCGAATCAACCGAAACGGAGGTCGCCTGAAACAACCTCATCCACAGGTCTTGACAATATCTCCGGTGCCGCCGCGCGGAACGTCATCGTCGGAATCCATCAATAGCCACACCGTCGGAACCGTGAAGGCACTCAGCAGATTTCGCGCATAGCCGCGCAGCTGCTCGACGGTCAGCGCCGCGTTGCCGCACACCACCGCCGCGCCCACTCGCTCGCCTGCGGCGCCGGACACCTTGGTGACGAAGGCATTGTCGATGCCGTCGATCGTGCGGAGCGCCCGCTCGACCTCGCTGGGGTAGACGGTCGCGCCGCTGACCTTGAACATGTCGTCGGATCGTCCGTGGTAGAACAGGAATCCATCCTCGTCGAGGTGGCCGAGGTCGCCGGTCGGATAAAAGCCGTCGGCGGTGAACAGCTCTTCGCGGCTGCGACCGCAAATGCCGCGCAGCGTGTGCGGCCCGCGGATGTGAATCATGCCGGCGGTTCCCGCTGGCACGGGCTCGCCGCTGTCAGAGTCGACGATGCGGACTTCCGTTCCTGCGAGCGGCTTTCCGCAGCTGCCCCATGCCGTCGCCGGCATGTCGGTGTCGGCGGGGTAGCCGCAGTACGGACCGAATGCCTCGGTCATGCCGAACAGCGTGGCCCGCGCCCCGGGTGCGGCCCGCTGCTCGGGCGGCAGCAGGGCTTCCAGGCTGCCCGGGCGCAGTGCCGCGAGACTAGCGCCGACCGAGCTGGCGTGCCGTCCCAGTGCCTCGGCCTGATCGGGCCAGCCGCGAAACAGGGTGACCCGTTCGCGCTCCAGCAGTCGCAGCGTGGTTTCGGGCCGGGGGAGTTCTTCGGTCACCAGGGTGGCGCCGGCCAGCAGGGCCGACAGTATTCCGCTGCCGAAACCGCCCACCCAGAAGAACGGCATCGGCAGGTACAGGCGGGTTTCGGCGGTGATGCAACGCGCCGCGAGCCCCGATTGCACGGCGCCCAACGCGCTGCCGTGGGAGTGCACGACTCCCTTAGGCGCTCCGCTGCTGCCCGAGGTAAACATGATCACCAGCGGGTCGGCGGGCATGACAGTTTCGGTCATGGTGTCGATGATCCGCCGGGCCCGGTCGGTCGCGGCGGCGCTGTCGAGCTGTCTGATCGACCAAACCTGTTGTAAAGCAGAAAGTTCGGATTGACGCACCGCCTGGACGTCGTCGAGATAGCGATGACCTCGGAACTCCTCGACACTCACCAGGAACTGCACGGCTGCGACTCGCAGCTGCGCGACCAGCTCGCCGGTTTGCAGCACCGTGCTCAGCGGTACCAGGACCGCGCCAATGCGGGTCAGTGCGATGGCGACCTGCACCCAGCGGGTGCTGTTCGGCATGATCAATCCCACCCGGGTGCCCTTGCCCACGCCGGCTTCGACGAATGTCGCGTCCAATTCGCTTGTGGTCAAGTCGAGTTCGCGGTAGCCGAGCCGGGAGGTGGGATCGATCACCATCGGTGTGTCCGCGTCGTGGTGGGCTCTAAACCGCACCAGTTGGTCGATGGTACGCACGCTCGGGTCAGTCATCGAAGAGCTCCCGCAGCCGGCGCGTGTCGACCTTGCCGCTGGACAACAGTGGCACGTTGGCGCGCGGCAGGATGATGAACCGCTTGGGGATCTTATAGGCGGAGAGTTCGGCTTTGAGCCGTTCGCGCAGCGCCGCTTCGTCGAGCGACGCAGCGCCCTCTGGCCGGACAACAACCGCGGCAACGAGTTGCCCACGCCTTGTGTCCGGCAGGCCGACGACGTAAGCAGGTGCTCCGCCGGTCACCTTGCTGATGGCCTTCTGCACCTCCGCCGCCGAGACGTTGGCGCCTGCCGTCTTGATCATCGCGCTGAGCCGGCCGACGAAATATATGAATCCATCGGCATCGGTGCGGACCAAATCAGCGGTGTGAAACCAGCCGTCCGCATCGAAGCACTCTTCGCGACCGCGTTTGTAATAGCACTGCATCAGGTATGGCCCGCGGATGCACAGTTCGCCGACCTCCCCGACGGCAACGCTTTTCATCGTGTCGGGGTCGATGATCCTCGTCTCAAATCCCGGTGCCGGCCTGCCGAATGATCCGCGCCGCGCTTCGGGCTGGTCGGACTCGTCCTCGCCGATCAGTACGACGCTGCCGGCCTCGGTCATCCCGAGCATGTTGTGCCGCAGCTCTGGGTCGGCCGGCCGGGAATCGGGGGCCATGATCGGGTAGAGGTTGCCGCGCCGCATCGACGACAAATCGCGCTCCGCGTAGCTCGGGTGGTCGGCCAGGTGAGCGATCCCGGCGGCGAACCCATTGGTGATGGTCGGCTTTTCGGCTTCCAGCAAGTCCAGGGTGGCCCCGGCTCCGTCAGTATCCGAGGTGGCGTTGGAACACACCAAGGTCGAACCGGCCACCAACGTGGCGAGCAGGCCGAATGCGAACCCGCCGATCCAAAAGAACGGCGAATCACAGAACAGCTTGTCCGCCGCGGTCAAACTGCGGATCTTGTTGAGGTTCCGCTGATGTCCGAGCAGGGCGGCATGTGTGTGCACCACCCCGTTGGGGGTGCTGGTGGATCCCGACGTATAGACGATCGCCAGCGGATCGCAGCCGTTCACATTGTCTTCCATCGCCGGCGCGACGGCGGGGTCGACGGCGCCGGCTCGTCGATACACCGTCTCGTGGGTGACCGCGACATGGCGCAGTTGTGGGACAGCGGGACAAAACAACCGGGAATCGAATTCAGCCTCCGAAAGGACCTCTGCCAATCGCTGTACGTAGTTGTGAGAGCGGAAAGACGCGGCAGTCAACAGGATTTCGACGTCGCTGTCGAGCAGCTGCTCGCGCATCTCCCGGGCAGTGACGAACGTGGAAAATGGGATCACCACGGCGCCGATTCGTGCGGTCGCCAGCATCGCGACGACGAATTCAGTGCCGTTGGGGTAGAGCAGCCCCACATGGGTGCTCTTGCCGGCGCCCAGGGCGATCAGGCCACGCGCAAGGTTCGCCGACCGAAAGTTCGCCTCCGCGTAGCTGATGCGGTCTGCGTCGCAGACCAGAAGAGGGTGGCTGTCACGCGAGCGGGCTTGATGTCGCAAGATCTCGGCGACCGTGGATTCACCGGGCATGGTCGCTGTCGACGCCGGATTCTTCGAAGAAGCCCCGGATCTGGCTCAGGTCGGCTTTGCCCGACGGTGTGCGCGGAATCGTGCCGACGATCGCGATCTGGTTGGGAATCTCGTAGCGGGCCAACCGTGTTCGCAGGTACTCCACCAACGCGTCGGTATCGGTGGTGGCGGACTCACGCAGTTCCACCAAGGCGACCGGCGTCTCACCGAGGCGAGCGTCGGGTCGCCCGATCACAGCCGCGCCCGCCACCGCGGGGTGTCCCTCCAGCGCGACACGGACATCGTCGGGCATGACCTTGAACCCACCGCGAATGATCGCCTGATCGGCCCGCCCGACGATCCACAGAAAGCCGTCCGCGTCGATGCGTGCCAGATCCGTGGTCCGCATCCACGGCGCTGATCGCCCCAGCTGTCCCGGCTTGACCTCGAGCAGCCCGACCTGGTCCGGCCCGAGCGGCGTGCCGGCGTCGTCGAACACCCGCAACTGCGCACCGGCGTTGGCCCGCCCGACGCTGCCGCGTTTGGCGGTCCAATACCGCTGGTAGTCGGTCAGCGTCCACCCGGCCGCACCGCCACCGAATTCGGTGGCGGCGTAAGAGGTTAAAACAGGAATGCCGTATTTTTCGGTGAAGGCGTCGGCGTCTTCGGCCGACAGCGGGGCCGTGCCGCAGGTGACGGCGCGGATGCTGTCCAGATCGGTTCGCGACAGGTCGGAGTGCAGCACCGTCCGCAATGCGGCCGGCACCAGCGACACCGCGCGGGGCCGGTGCTTACGCACTGCGTGAGCCCACGCGTGGAGCTCGAAGCGTTCCAGCAGCACAAAGGGTCTCGCCTCGGCGACGCACTGCAGCACCCGGAAGACGCCGCCGATGTGTACCAGCGGTGAGTTCATGATCGCGACACCGTGTCGCAGCTCTCGAGGTGGCGGCGCGTTTTCTGGATCCGCGCCCATCACGCTGCGCGCCAGCATGTCGTAGCTGAGGTCAATTCGCTTGGGCGGACCGGTCGTCCCGCTGGTCAGCATGCGCACCGCGACTTCGGGTGCGACGACGTGTCCGCCGCCGTGTCGCACCGGCTCGCCGGGCTCGTCCAGACCACCCGAGATCGACAAGGTCGGCGTTCCGGGGGCCACCAGCGTCGCCAGATCGTCGGGCTCGCCGACCACCAGAGTCAGCCCCAGTGCGGCGATATCGGCCCGGGCGCGCTCGTCGCCGCGCGACGGGTTGATGGTGACCACGGTCCCCCCGGCCAGCAGCACCCCCAGGAAGGCCGCCACTTGACCCGGCCGGTTGCGCAGCAGCATGCCGATCGCCGGATCGTCGCCATGTTCGGCCGTCAACACAGCCATGCGCCGTGCCGCCGCGCCGACTTGGCCCCACGAATGCCATCGACCGTCGTACTCGATCGCGGGTGCGCTCGGCTGCAAATTAAGCACGTCGGCGATGCGTTGACTCAGCGGATGATCGGTCATCAGCGGATCTTTGGTTCGCCCCTGGCGCTCTTGCCGTCGGAGCCTTGCTGCGCCGCGAGTTCGGCGGTTACGGATTGTGCTGTGGCGCGGGCATGGATTGGGTCACCACGACAGACATCGTCATCGCATCCCGACGGCGGTCAACACCGGTTTGGCCATGGTGCGAAACGGCGGGGTGCCCTCTTGCGGGGCCTCCCACTGGTCGTAGGTCGACAGGTAGGGCCGCTCGTAGATCACCTTGCCGTCCTCGGGAATGGCTTTGACATCTGCCCCCGTGCAGAACGCGCGGCCGGTGCCGGTGACGATGAGCAGCCACACCTTGTCGTCGTTTTCGGCCTCGTCGTAGGCGGGCCGAAGCTCGGTCACCATGTGCGGGCTCAGCGCATTGAGGGCATCAGGACGGTTGAGCGTGATGGTGGCGGTATGCCCTTCGACCTCGTAGTCGATGGTGTCGAACGAGTCAGCAGGCATCCGTGTTCCCTTCGTATAGCGCCCGGTGCGACCGAAAGCCTATCCGGTCAGCGGCCATCGAATTTCGGCGTGCGCCGTTGCCGAAAGGCTTCCAAGCCCTCTTTGAAATCGCTTGTCCGACAAGATAGTTCCAGGTTGAACAGTTCCTGTGTCAGGGACTGGTTCAGTGACGCGTGCTGGCCGTAGTTCAGGGCTTGCTTCGCCATCCCGATCGCGACCGTCGGTCCGGCGGCCAGTCGTGCCAGCAGTTGCTCGGCCGTGTCGTCGAGTTCGGCCGGCCCGACGGTCTGGTGGATAAGTCCCCAGTCGGCGGCGTCGTTCCCGCTCACCTTCTCACCGAGCAGCAGCATCCGCCGGGCCCGCGCCACGCCAACCAACCGGGGCAGCAGCCAGGTAGCACCCGAATCCGGGCTGAAGCCGCGGTCGATGAACGGCTCCCAGAACACGGCATCGTTTGCAGCCACGGCGAAGTCGGCGGCCAGGGCAAGATTGCAACCCATTCCCACTGCCCAGCCCCGCACGGTGCAGACCACCGGGAGTTGGATGCTGTGTACGAGTTCGATCAACCGGTGGGCGGCGTGCGGAATCCGGCGCACCAGGTCACCGGTGCGCGGGCGTTGTCCGCCGCCGCTGTTGGTGGCGACCCAGTCGGCCCCGGCGCAGAAGTCTTCGCCGGCGCCGCGGAGGTGAATCACGCGCAACGAGTCGTCGGCGGTGGCCTCGGTCAGCGCACGGATCAAAGTCTCGATCATTAAGTGGGTCAACGAATTACGCCGCTGCCGGCGATCCAGCGTGAGTCGCAAAATCGCGCCATCCCGGCGTGCTGTTACCGAACCCTCGGCGTCGGCCGCATCGGTGTCGTGACTCACCGTCGAATCCGGACTTTCTCAGCGATACGGGAATCCATACAGTAGGCAATACGATTGATACGCTGTATAAGTTATCAAGGAAACGCTGCCGACGGAACAACCGGGTGAAACCCGGTGGAAGAGGGTCGCATGGCCTTGGAAGAGGGGCACGCCGCACCGACGCGCACCGATGACGCGAAATTCGGCGAGACGCCCCTGGCCCAGACCGTGGCGGCGGCCGCTGCCATGAGGCGGCTGAGCTCATTGCTGCTGTCGCTCGAACACCCGCACCCGACGGTAGACGCGATGGTGGCGAAGTTCGGCGAATGGGAAAGCGAGCTGGCGTCCGCGGCTCCGCGGGACTACGCGCCCCGGATCGGCCAGATCGACAACGATCCGCGCCGGGTTTATCTCAACCACGCCACCGATATCGGTGCCTACAACCCGGCCTTCCCCGAATATTCCTTCGATGACCTCGACGCGGAGGCGGCCGAGGGCCGGGTGGTCTTCCCGCTGGTCTACGAAGGGCCGCCGGGGCTGGTACACGGCGGCTTTTCTCGCCGTCTTTTTCGACTGCGTCATCCAGCACCACAGTTGCGTCATGGGGCTGTCCGGCAAGACGCGGTCGCTCGCCGTGTCCTTCCGGCGACCCACGCCGGTGCTGACCGAGCTGCGCTTCGACATTGCCCGGCGCCAGGTCGAGCGGGGCATCGCTTCGACGGCGCGGCTGCTGCTCGCCGACGAAGTACTGTGCGCCGGCGAGGTCAACACCCTGGCGTCGCAGCCCGACAAGCTGACCGGATACACATTCGGGAGGCGGCGAAAGGAGTCCGCGACATGACTGCCTCCAACGACGATCGGGTGCTTTTCGAGGTCGATCCCCTCCGGCGAATCGCGACGATCACACTGAACAATCCCAAGCAACGCAACTCCTATGACGCCGCCATGCGCGAGGCACTCGGGCGCTGCCTGGATTCTGTGGCCGACGACGACGATCTGACGGTGGTGCTGCTGCGCGGGGCCGAGGGCGTCTTTTCCACCGGGGCCGACATGAACAACGCATACGGCTGGTACGGCGACAAAACCAAGTCGGCCGATGATGCCGCGGCCGCGCGGCGGCCCAGTCAGCGCAGACTACTCACCGTGGACCGCAAGTCATTTGGCTTCTACCACAACTTCATGGGCTTCCCGAAGGTGACGGTGGGGGAGATCTCCGGCTACGCCTTGGGCGGTGGCTTCGAGATGGCGTTGATGACCGACATCTCGGTGATCGCACGGGACACGAAGATCGGCATGCCGGCGACGCGCTTCCTGGGGCCCGCGCTCGGCAGCCTGCACATGTTCTTCCATCGGCTGGGCCCGGTTTTGGCCCGGCGCCTGCTGCTGACCGGTGATGTGATCGAAGCCGGTGAGATCGAGCATCTTGGAATCTTCACCGACACATGCGATCCCGGTGCTGTTACCGCGCGGGCCTGGTACTGGGCCGAGAAGGCGGCGAAGATGCCTGCCGACGGGGTTGTCATCGCCAAGGAAGCATTCCGCCTCGTCGAACAGGCGCAGGCCTACCAAGGCGAGGAAGTCGCGAGCTATCTCTTCCACGCCTATGGCACCAACCTGCAATTCGGGCCGGAGGAATTCAACTTCGTCAAAACCCGTGCACAGCACGGCACCAAGGAAGCGTTCCGGCTACGTGACGAACATTTCCATGTGCCGGAACCCGAAGCCTAACAACCAGATCGCGGGCCTAGCCGTCCGCTGTCGCCTTTGCCCGACCGCGCTGACCGGGTGACTTCGTCGCCTTGCCTGCACGGGACGGCGCCGACTTGGCCCCTTTGGGGCCCTCGTCGATCAACCGGTCGGCGTGGTCGATGATGCAAGCGAGCCCGTACTCGAAATTGGTTTCGTCGGGCGCCCCGATTCGGTGACCTATCCGGCTTACTTGGGCAAGCAGCGGCGTCTTTTCGGGGTCGATGGCGACGGCATCCTCGATGGCGCGCTGACCGACGTCGGAGGACTGGTTCTTCTCGTAGAGCCGCTGCAGCACCACCGAGCCGCGGACGTGGACCGAAACCGCTGAGTAGGTGTCAAAGGCGTCTTCGGGCGACAGGCCGGCCTCGACCAGATTCGCGATCGCCTTCTCCATCTCCAAGGCGCCCAGTCGTGCCGCCTTGGGACTGAGGGCCGCGCGAATCAAAATCAGGTCGCACAGAATTGGGTTACCCATGAACGTCTTCCGCATCAACCGCGCGTGGTTCCGCAGGGTTTCGCGCCAGTCGCTGGCTTCGACGTAGGGGGTGGCGAACACGTACTTGCTCAGGGCTCGGTCGGTCATCGCGTTGAGCAAATCGTCCTTCTTGCGGAAATACCAGTAAATGCTGGTAACGCCGACGCCGAGGTGTTTGCCGAGCAGCGGCATACTCAGGTTGTCGATCGATACCTGTTCCGCGAGTTCGAATGCGCCGCTGATGATGTCATCGGGGTTGATGGACCCGCGTTCGCGTCGTTGACGCTTGTCAGCGGTTGCCTGCTTTGCCACTACGGGCACCTCCATCAAAATGTATCCTGTGCGTACGGTCTGCAACCGTGCCACCGATTGAAGCAAATCTACCGGCAGATGTGCTCTCACCTGCGTATATGTAGGCGTGTCGCCATTCGGCTATGGCCGCCAACCGGGCTCTCGTACGCTTTTCCACCTGCTACTGTAATATCTATCGTAGGCTTTTTGGTATATGAGGCTGGACGGGCGAAGATGACCGGACACATGCCATTGGATAACCCGCCGGATGAGCCTCGGACACTGCCGTGGATTTAGGGCTGGCGAATGCCACCACAGTAGTAGTCGGCGGTAGCCGAGGCATGGGTTTGGCGGCGGCCCGTTGTCTTGCCGAGGACGGCGCCCGGGTGGCACTCGTGGGCCGCACCCGCGCCTCCCTCGATAGCGCGGTAGCCGATTTGACAGACCGCGGCAGTCCGGATGCCGTCGGATTGGCTGCCGACATCGGTGACGCCGCGCAGGTCGACAAGGTATTCGCCGAGATCGCGGCCCGCTGGAACGGTGGACTCAACGTGCTGATCAATACGGCCGGGCCGGGAGCGCCGGGCAGCTTCGAAGATCTGACCGACGAACAGTGGCGTGAGTCCGTCGAAGACGGAGTGATGGGGATGGTGCGCTGCGTGCGTTCGGCGCTTCCGCTGCTGCGCAAGGCGCAATGGGCGCGGATCGTCAACTTTTCGGCGCATTCGACCCAACGGCAAAGCGTCATGCTGCCCGCCTACACCGCGGCCAAGTCGATGCTGACGAGCGTCTCGAAAAACCTGTCGTTGTCGCTCGCCAAAGACGAGATCCTGGTCAATGTGGTATCACCGGGCAGTATCGCATCCGAGTCGCTGGTCGGCTGGGCTGACTCGGTCGGCGTTGACGGCAACGACCCCTATCGCCTGATGGAGGCCATCGGCAAGCACTTTGGGCATCCGGCGCACATGCCGCGTGCCGGCCAGCCGGAAGAAATTGGGCCCGTCGTCGCGTTCCTCGCGTCACGGCGCAACTCCTACATGACCGGCGCCAACGTCAATGTCGACGGTGGTTCTGACTTCACCTGACGTCAAATCGCTTGTTCCGGTGCGGCTTATCGCCGCTGTGGGTTCATCGATTGACCAAATCAATTGTGCCGCAAGTCGATAGCGAAGGCCCGGCCACCGAGTGTTGACCGGGCCTTGCACGCACGCACTTGACTACTGTTGCTCGGCGCGCTCGCGTGCTTCGTGAATTTTCGCTTCGGCACGCGCTTTGTCGGCCTGAGCTTCTTTCTTCGTGGCGTTGCGCAGTGCTTCGGCCTTTTCCTGCTGCGCCTGACCTTCATTGATCCAGTCGTTGCGACCCGCGACCGTGCCGACGACCTCCTTGGCCTTGCCCACGACGTCCTCCACGACGCCCTTGATGATGTCAACCATTGGCGTTTCCCTCCTCCTGCCTAGTGGGTGCCTTTCGGTACCTCTTCCCGATCACCCGACGGGGGAAAACATCATTGAAAGTGGCGCTCGCCACAGGATCAGTTGACCAGCCCATTGGCGGTCGCTTTCGCCGAGGTAGCGGTTACCGGCACGGTCGGTTCGGCGTCCGCAGCTGTATCGAGCCGCGGAGGTCCACCGCGGGTTCGACGACGTCGTGCCCACAAAACGAGGCCGACGAGAACACCTAGCGTTCCCAACGCGAGCAGAAACTGCGCACCCGCCCATGCCGCCTCGATCCGCAGTATCGCTGACCGCGCCTGTCTCAGGCGGTACACCACGGCTTTTGCTGTCGACTTCACTACTGATCTCCCTTAAGCGCCGAATATTCAAGTCCCGCTGTCGGTAACCCGGCGAATCGCCATCCCAAACCGTGCGGTGCGTATTCATTGCTGCGAATTTCGGGGCGTTCATCGCCACCGCGGGCTCGGCCCTTCACGGCTTCTCAGACGGCGTTCAGCATCGGTGAAATTCGCTGTTTGGCGGGGGTTCGCGAGGCCGCGAGGACAGTTGTGGAACGCGCTACCGATAGGTATACAGTATGGGTACAAAGCCCACTGAATCCCGTAGTCAAAGCATGAGGAGGTGCCGCGGACGATGTCCGGCAGCGACGGCGGTTCCGACGTCGACAACGCGGTGCTCTACGAGGCCACAGACACCGGTGTCGCAATCGTCACCTTCAATCGCCCCGAGCGCCTCAACGCCTGGGGCCCAGACATTGCGGCCGGGTTCTATGCCGCCATCGACCGCGCCGAACAGGATCCCGCAATCCGGGCGATCGTATTGACCGGCCGGGGCAGAGGGTTCTGCGCCGGTGCCTATCTGGGCGCACCGAGTTCGGCGCCCACGTACGGCGAAACCATGAAGAAGGCGGAAAAGACGAATCTCGCGGACCTGGTCGGCGAACGATCGCCACATTTTGTGACCACGCTACGCAAGCCCGTCATCGCCGCCATCAACGGCGCGTGTGTCGGCGTCGGTCTCACCCAGGCGCTGATGTGCGATGTCCGGTTAGCCGCCGCCGGCGCCAAGTTCGGCGCGGTGTTCGCCCGCCGCGGGCTGATCGCCGAGTTCGGCATCTCCTGGATCCTTCCCCGCCTGACCAACATGGGCGTTGCCCTCGATCTGTTGCTGAGCGGTCGGACGTTTCTCGCGGAGGAGGCCGCCGAGCTGGGCCTGGTCAAAGAAGTCGTAGCCGGCGACGACCTGATGAAGCGTGCCCTGGAATACGCCGAGGACGTGGCCGCAAACTGTTCGCCGGCATCGATGGCGGTGATCAAACGTCAGGTCTACGGTGACGCCACACGCGATGTCGTGGAAGCTAATTCACTTGCCGGCGCCCTGCTCCAAGAGTCGCTGCCGAGGCCGGATGTCATCGAGGGGATCACCAGTTTCCTCGAGAAGCGGCCGCCGCAATTTCCATCGCTAACGTCGTCCGACGCTTCGCCTGTGTGACCGGAAAGGATGATCATGGGAACTTTGAGCTACCAGCCCATCGACGTCGACAATCACTACTACGAGCCGGTGGATTCCTTTACCCGGCACCTGGACAGGGCGTTTCGGAGCCGCGGCGTGCAGATGCTCACCCAGGGCAAACGCACGTCGGCGGTGATCGGAGGCCGCGTCAACAACTTCGTTCCCAACCCCACCTTCGACCCGATCATCGTGCCCGGCTGTTTGGACCTGCTGTTCCGCGGTGAGATTCCCGAAGGCGTCGACCCGGCGTCGCTAATGAAGGTCGAGCGGCTGGCCGATCATCCCGAGTACCATCACCGCGATGCGCGCATCGCGGTGATGGACACCCAGGACATCGAAACCGTGTTCATGTTGCCGACATTCGGGTGCGGGGTCGAGGAGGCGCTCAAGCACGACATCGAGGCGACGATGGCGTCGGTGCACGCTTTCAACCTGTGGCTCGACGAAGACTGGGGCTTCGACCGGCCCGACCACCGGATCATCGGCGCGCCGATCATCTCGCTGGCCGATCCGGTCAAGGCGCTCGACGAGGTGGAGTTCGTGTTGTCGCGCGGCGCCAAGCTGGTGTTGGTGCGACCGGCGCCGGTGCCCGGGTTGGTCAAGCCGCGGTCGCTGGGCGACCGTAGCCACGACCCGGTCTGGGCCCGCCTGGCCGAGGCGGGGGTGCCGGTGGGATTCCACCTCAGCGACAGCGGTTATCTGCACATCGCGGCGGCATGGGGCGGGAAGGCGACGTTCGAGGGCTTCGGCGCCAAGGATCCGTTGGACAACGTACTTCTCGACGACCGAGCCATCCACGACACGATGGCCTCGATGATCGTGCACGGCGTCTTCACCCGTCATCCGAAACTCAAGGCGGTCAGCATCGAAAACGGCTCCTACTTCGTCCACCGGTTGGTCAAGCGCCTGAAGAAGGCGGCCAACACCGCGCCCCGCGACTTCCCCGAGGATCCGGTGGAGCAGCTACGCAACAACGTGTGGATCGCTCCCTACTACGAGGACGATCTGCCGGAGCTGGCCGAGGTTATCGGCGTCGACAAGATCTTGTTCGGGTCAGACTGGCCGCACGGAGAGGGTCTCGAGTCCCCGATATCGTTCACCGAGGAACTCACCGAATTCAGCGAATCCGACACTCGGAAGATTATGCGTGACAACGCTTTAGATCTCCTCGGCGTCAAAGTCGCTGTTTAGTCGCCATGAGCGAATGGACCATCGGCGCGGTTCTCGACGCGATCGCCGATGTTATCGGCGACCGGACGATGACGGTGTGCGGGAGCCGGCGCAGCACCTTTGCCGAGTCGGCGGACCGTACCCGCCGGTTGGCGAACTTTTTGGCCGGCAAGGGATTCGGTGCCCACCGCGAGCGTGACACACTGGAGCGCTGGGAATGCGGGCAGGACCGCGTTGCGCTGATCATGCACAACGATCTCTACAGCGACATGGTGATCGGCTGCCTTAAGGCGCGCACCGTGCCAGTCAACATCAACTACTACTACGCGCCGCGCGAGATTGGTGAGTTGCTCGATTACGTGCAACCCAGGGTCGTGATCTACCACCGCTCGCTAGGCGCCAAGTTCGCCGATGTACTGCCGCCCGACAGCGCCGACCTATTGGTATCCGTCGATGACGGCAGCACGACCCCACAATTGCCCGGTGCGGTGGCGTTGGATGATGCACTGGCACAGGGTGATACCGACCAGGGCGTGACCGGATCGCCTGATGATCTGCTGATGATCTGCACCGGCGGCACCACCGGCCGGCCCAAGGGTGTGTTGTGGCGGCAGTCCGACATCTACGTGTCGTCGATGGTGGGCGAAGATCACGAATCTGTCACCGAGATTCACGACAAGGTGCGAGCCGGCGGGCCGCCGTGGTTCGCGGTCTCGCCCCTGATGCACGCCGCCGGGATGTGGACGGCGTTCTCCGCGGTCATGGGCGGCACGCCCGTGGTGCTGTACGACACGAGCAAAAAGCTTGACCCGCGATCGGTGTGGGAGACGGCCGAGCGCGAGAAGGTCGGCATGATGACAATGGTCGGGGACGCCTACGCCGCGCCGTTGGTCGCCGAGTTGCGGCACGGCCAATACGATTTGTCGTCGCTGTATGGGATCGGTACCGGCGGAGCCGCAACGAATCCGGAATATCAGCGAGCGCTGTTGGAACTGCTCCCGCAGATCACGCTGATCAACGGATACGGCTCGTCGGAAACCGGAAACATGGGCTTCGGGCGATCCAGTGGCGACACGCGAACCGACACTTTCACGCTGCGCGAGGGTGCACTCGTTCTCTCCGAGGACTACGGACACTTTCTTGCCCCCGGCGAGCAGGAGGTGGGTTGGGTCGCCAGGGAAGGCCGGATCCCACTCGGATACTTCAATGATCCCGAGGCCACCCGTAAGACCTTTCCCGAGGTCGCCGGTAAGCGGGTAGTGATTTCGGGCGACCGTGCCGGTTTGGAATCAGACGGCACATTGCGGTTGTTCGGGCGCGACTCGCTGGTGGTCAACACCGGCGGCGAAAAAGTGTTCGTCGAAGAAGTCGAAGAGGTACTGCGCGCCCACCCGGCGATCGCCGACGCTTTGGTCGTGGGCCGCCCGAGCGAACGCTGGGGCGAAGAACTGGTCGCACTCGTCGAAGTGTGTGATGGAGCCGACCCTGGTCACAAGCCGCTGCACACGTATTGCACAACGCAACTGGCGCGGTTCAAGGCGCCCAAGCAATTCATTTTCGTCGACCACGTCCAGCGACTGGGCGACGGAAAGGCCGACTACCGCTGGGCGAAACGTATGGCGCGCGAAAAGGATCCGGTGTCCAAATGACAGCAGGCCGTGCCATCGATTGTCTGATCAACGTCCACTTCGGTGAGACCGATCAGCAACCCAACTGGATGCTCAAGGTCCGCGACGACTACTTCAAGGGCCCGGAGTCGATGTTCGCGCCGGTGGACCTCTCTGAGCTGCTCGACGAGATGGACGAGCAGGGAGTGCAAAAGGCGGTCCTGATGGACAACCTCGCCAGCCCGTCGACCACCGCACGCAAGTTCGTCGAAGCCAAGCCGGGCCGATTCGCGCTGGCCATGGGTGGGGTCAACCTGTTGCGTCCGGTGCGGCCGTTGCGCGAGTTGACCGCCATCGTCGCCGACCTTCCGGTCGCGTATGCCGTAGTGGGACCGAGCTTTTGGGGCGACGGGCAATATCCCCCCAGCGATGCCGTCTACTATCCGCTCTACGCCAAGTGCGCGGAGCTCAACCTGCCGCTGTGCGTCAACACCGGTATTCCCGGGCCGCCGATCCCCGGCGAAGTGCAAAACCCCATTCATCTCGACCGGGTGTGCGTGCGGTTTCCGGAACTGAAGCTGTGCATGATCCACGGCGCCGATCCGTGGTGGGACGTCGCGATCCGGCTGCTGCTCAAGTACGCGAACCTTCGCCTGATGACTTCGGCTTGGTCGCCCAAGCGGCTGCCGGAAAGCCTGCTGCACTATATGCGCACGCGCGGTCCGAACAAGGTCATCTACGCATCGGACTGGCCGGTATTGCGGATGCGCCGCGTGGTTCCCGAAGCCCGAGCGCTGGACCTGCCCGCCGAGGTAATGGACAACTACCTGTACAACAACGCACAAGAGTTATTCTTCGGCGACCGAGCCTGAGATACGACAGGAGCACTGACGATGGACCGCTTCGAGCTGCGCAGACTGGACTACAGCCTGTCCGATCACCATGTGGATCTACAGAACGCGTACAAGCAATTCTTCAAGGCGCACTGCTCCATCGAAACGGTCCGTGCCGCAGAGCCTTCCGGATTCGACAAGAACCTCTGGGAGCGACTGTGCGCGATGGGTGCGACCACGATGGCGCTCCCGGAGTCCTGCGGCGGCGACGGCGCGACGCTGGTCGATCTCACCCTGGTGGCCGAAGAGATCGGCCGGTCGCTCGCGCCGGTTCCGTGGATTGACCATGTGTGCGCGGCTCGGCTGCTGGGTCGCCTGGGAGCGCTGGGCGCGGACACTGCCGGCGTAGCTGACGGTGAACAGCTCGCGGGACTCGATGCGCGAATGGGCGGCGCACCGGGCGTGCGTCTGATACCGACGGGATCGATCGCCGACCACATCATCATCCGGGACGGCGACGAGGTGGTGCGCCTGGCGTTCGGGAACCGGCCGGCCAAGGTCGATAACCTCGGCCGGCTGCCGATGGC
Source organism: uncultured Actinomycetota bacterium (assembly GCA_963712615.1). Classification (GTDB taxonomy): domain Bacteria; phylum Actinomycetota; class Actinomycetes; order Mycobacteriales; family Mycobacteriaceae; genus Mycobacterium. Next base: position 1,904,049 of record CAVQIO010000002.1, on the reverse strand, counting down.
CTGGGTTGACCCGACCGCCGCCGACACCCGCACGGTCGCCGCGCAAGGGCCCGAAGCGCTGGCGAGCTACGAACGTGCGCTGGATGAGTGGCGATTGCTGACCGCGGCGGCGCTGGTGGGCCTGGTCGAGGAGACGATGACCATCGCGGCCGAATTCGCCAAGAGCCGTTACACATTGGGTGTCCCCATCTCGACGCTGCAGGCCATTTCGCACCCGCTGGCCAACATGGCGATCACGGTTCAGGGTGGGCGTAACCTCGCCCGTCGCGCGGCCTGGTTCCTGGACAACGAACCCGACGAACGAGCCGAGTTGGCGCCGTCGGCGTTCGTGTTCATGGCCGAGGAGGCCGCCAAGGCGGCCACAATGGCCGTCCATATTCAAGGCGGACTGGGTGTTTCGGCCGAGGCCGCGGCGACGGCGTACCTCGTGCGTGCCCGGGGATGGCCGCTTGCAGCCGGTGATCCTGGTGCCACCGCCAAGCGGGTCGCCGAGATCGTCGCCGTCCGGGAGAGCGCGGCCGCGGCCGTCTAGACAGGAGCAAAGAGATGGACTTCTCCCGGGTGGAGCTATCCGATGAGGACAACGCGTTCCGCGAGGAAGTGCGTGGCTTCCTGAAAACCCAAGTGACCGAAGAGGTCCGGCGCCGTGACCGTGAGACCGGTGACAATTTCGACGAGGGCGTGCATCTGGCGATCGGCGCCGCAGGGTATCTGGCGCTGGAATGGAAGCCGGAATCCGACGGCGGATTCACTCGCTTGCACCGGCGCATCTGGGAGCTGGAGAAGCGGCGGACCCACGTGCCGTGGGTGACGTGGGGGACGACCGCGATGGTGGCGCGGTCGGTCGTAAAGTTCGGTTCGGCCGAGTTGCAGGACGAGGTGATGCCCCGAGTCTTCAGCGGCGAGGTCCGGCTCTGCCTCGGCTACACCGAGCCCGAAGGTGGTTCCGACATCGCCACCTGCAAAACCCGCGCGGTACGCGACGGCGACGGCTGGGTGATCAACGGGTCGAAGATGTTCACCACCGGTGCCCACAACTGCCAGTACGTTTTCCTGATCACCAACACCGCACCGGAAGAGCCAAAGCACAAGAGCCTCACCATGTTCCTGGTTCCGCTGAACTCGCCGGGCGTTGAGATCCAGGGCATCCGCACCGTGGACGGCGACCGGACCAACATCGTCTACTATAGCGATGTCCGCGTCGACGACAAGTACCGGCTAGGCGATGTGAATGCGGGCTGGACGGTGCTGCGCGAGCCGCTCAACACCGAGCACGGTGCGGTCGCGGCCGAACCTGACGGCTTGCAGGACACCTCGATCATGATGCACCAGGCCGGTTCCATGGCGACGGCGGTGGACAACGCGGTGGCGGCCGTGACACGCCCGGATCCCAACGGGTGCAAGCTTGTCGACGATGAGTCCGTGGCGTATCGACTGGGCCGCAGCGTCGCGCGGTTGGAGGCGGCACTGTCCTCGCCGAACATCTACGGTCGGGTGGCGATCGCCCAAACGATGCGAGACATCTCCCCGGATTTGATGGACTTACACGGCGCGGCCTCGACCCTGCCGCTCGGAACCGACGGGGCCGCCGATGACGGCAGCGCCGAATACGTCTACCGGTTCGCCCCGCTGGTCGGAATTTACGGTGGCACCCTCGAGGTGTTCCGCAACATGATCGGCCAGTACACCCTTGGGCTGGGCAAGCCCAACTACTCACCGCCGGTCAAGAAGGTCTCCTGACGGTCGAGCTCAGGAGTGGGTGACCGACTGACCGCTACCGGGCGAACGCTCACCGCGCGTTAGACGCCAAATCTAACTGGCTACCGCGGGTGCGGGTGCTCGTCTAGCGGCCGGCAAAATTGAACCGAGGCACTTCTCGTCGCGCATGAAAAGCCTGGTGGCGGGCTGGCGGTCGCCGATCGCCCGGTCGATCTGCGGACGCCGTTCGAGCTGCGCCCGCCAATTTCTTCCAGGAGCTGCAGCCTTCTAGCTGATAGATGACACGTCGTGGTCACACTTCCACCTCAGCAACCACAATAAGCATCAGCTGTAACCCGTTGAGAGCGCCGCCAGGTGGCACGGACGGGTGGCCGAGAACCGCTTGCAGCAAAGTGGGCGCATTCGCACTTATGGGTTTGGGGGTCGCGCAGCGATCGGACGACCGACGGGAACGATTATCAGCGACGCTCTTTGGGAGGACAAAAGATTGATCAAGCAAGATAAACCATTGCAAGTCGAGTTAAAACGCGGTCCGATCCTTCCGTCCGAACTGAAACACCTGCTGACGATAGGAGCAGATGAAGCAATCTGCGTATTGATAACGCTAGTTTGGACTGACAATAGTCAGTCATCAACGACCGATCTCAGTGAGATTGAGCCGATTGAAGACGCCGAAGACGTTAGAGTTGTAATCGCAAAATTTCACTACACTGACGGTTCGACATTAACCATTCGGCTAAGCCGCTACTACCGTCACCTCCTCGAGGCGGCCGGAAAGATATCGCTTCAACGCCAATCGTTTATCGCCCAGTACTGGGCCAACCTGCCCGACCGCAGCTCCCTGAGCTATCTCGCGGCCAACTCACTTCGTTCCCTGCCGATTGCACTGCTCGGCGGGGCATCTACATTTTTTGTGGCCGGCTTCTTTTTTCACGGGACTCGGCATTCCATGGCGCCGTGGGCGCTTCGTGTTGGATTCTTGCTAATTGCATTATGCACGTATCTGTTTGTGCGATCCACACAAGCCACCCGCGGATTCTCTAAATTAGTCGTCCTCGCCCGCCGCTCACGCAGGGATACCTGGACCGTTGTTGCTGGAATTTCGGGGATCGCGGCACTCTTTCTTAGCCTAATTGCTTATCTTTTCCCGCGGTAATTAGAACCCTTGATGCGCACGGACCTGGCTTGGCAGGGTGGATACTGAGGTCCGCCACGCGGGGTGGCGGTCCGACTCCGGCAGCGCGGCTCATATCGCCATGGTCAGCGTCTCGGCAGGCCGGATCAGGCGGGCTGGATATCTGTTATGAGAGCTGTTGCGGCACTTATTAATACGAGAATTGGGGGCGTGCCGGGCTGCGCCGGCGAGGATGTCGTGAGAGGGTCCAGCTCGGCAGCGAGCACGGGTCGGCGACGTAGCGTGCGCGCTCCGCATTCTTCATGCGCGACCTGAGCCGCGCCGCGTTCAAATCGTCAGGACGGTCGCGGCGGCGGTGCCGGGGGCGCCGTACAACTGGGTGAACCCCACCTTCGGGTTCCCGGGCACCTGGCGATCGCCCGCCTCACCGCGGAGTTGGCGAACGATTTCGTGGATCTGCCGTAGCCCGGAGGCGCCGATGGGCTCGCCGTTGGCGATCAGGCCTCCGTCGGTGTTGACGGGCATCGGGCCATTGATCTCGGTGGCGCCCTCTGCCAGTAGCTTCTCCTGGTCGCCGTGCTCGCAGAACCCGCATTCGGCCATATGGATGATCTCGGCACCGGCATCGGTGTCCTGCAACTGGATCACGTCGACGTCGTCTGGGGCGACGCCGGCCTTCTCGAACGCGGTCCGGGCGGCGTAAACCGTTGGCGCCACGTCTTCTTCGACCGGCGCGAAGGTGGTGTTGACCTCGTAGGCGCCGTAGCGCCGGGTCCGGACCTCCACCGCCTTGAGGTATACGGGCTTCGAGGTGCAGCGCTTCGCGAGATCTGCCCGACACATCACCGCCGCCGCGGCGCCTTCGTCGGGTGCGCAGAACATGTACTGAGTCAGCGGATAGTTGAGCATCGCCGAGTTCAGGATGGCCTCTTCCGACATCGGCTTGCGGCGAAATGCATTGGGGTTCAAAGCCCCATTGCGGAAATTCTTGGCGGCCACCTTGGCCAGCGTCTCCGGAGAGATGTTGTGGTCGTGCAGGTACCGGTTGGCCTTCATACCGAAGAACTGTGTGGTCAGATATTGACCGTTCTCCGCATACCAGCTCGGCATGCCCACCAGTGCCGGGTCTTCGGTGAACGCTCCGCGCGGGTGCTTATCCAAGCCGATAGCGATGCCGATGTCGTAATCGCCCAACCGGATTCCGTCGGCACAGGCCTTGACGGCGCTGGCCGCCGTGTCGCAGGCGTTGAACACATTGGTGAACGGGATGCCGGTCAGGCCCACCATGCCGACAATCGCGTCCGGGTTGGCCACCGTCCAGCTACCGCCGGTGGCGAACTGGACGTCTTGCCAGGTGATAACCGGCATCGGTGACCGCCGCCAGAATGGCGTCGACTCCCATCTGCATCGCCGACTTGCCCTCGAATCGCCCGAACGGGTGCAAACCCACTCCGATGATGGCGACGTCATTCATGCGCGCCGCTCTCCCCCGCAAGCGGGAGGTGCCCCCACCTCATCGCTTCGCTCTGCATCGTCGCCGGCGCGGTTCATGCAATGGCTCCCGCGTTCTTGAGCTCCTCGATGCGGTCCCAATCCATGCCGATCTCCATCAACACGATCTCGGTGTGCTCCGACGCCTGCGGGGCGCGGGTGGTCACCAGCGGCTCGTGGTTGAACTGCACCGGACCGCGGACGACCTTGAACGGCGCTCCGCCGCTGGCGACTTCGACTTCGGCGATCATGTCGTTGGCGATGGCCTGTTCATCGTTGGCCAAGTCGAGCAGACTCTGGAACGGCGCCCACTGACCCTTCATCGACTTCAGGTGCTGACGCCAGTACTCAAAGGGCTTGGCGGCGAAGGCTTTCGCGATCAACTCGGCGGCCGCATTGGCATTTTGGATCAGCGGGAGCACCTCGGAGAAGCGGGAATCGTCGGCGGCCTCGGGGATACCGAGGTGTTCGAAGGTGTCTCGGATCAGGCCCGTCGGGCTGATGATGCACAGGTTGATCGTGCCGCCATCCGAGGTTTCGTAGTTGCCCATGAACGGATTCACCGACATCGCGGTGGCGGAGCCCGGCATGGGGCTGCGCATGACCTCGCCGGTCTCCATGCCCTGCGTCATGCTGGCGCCCGCGGCCCACCAGGCGGTGCTCAACAGCGACACGTCGAGTTCGACTGCCTCCCCGGTGCGCTCGCGATGCAATAACGCCGCCGAAATGCCGCCCGCGATGAACATGCCGCCGATGGAATCGCCGAACGCGGGAATGCCTTGTCCCAGTGCGCCACCCAGCTCTTCCGGGGTAAGTGCGTACCCGATGCCACTGCGGGTCCAGAACGCCGTCCCGTCGTAGCCGCCGACGTCGCGCTCGGCTCCCTTGTCGCCGTAGGCCGAGCCGCGGGCGTAGACGATGTTCGGGTTCACCGCACGAATGTGCTCCACGTCGAACTTGTGCTTTTGTCGCTGGGCGGGCTTGTAGTTGGTCAGAAACACATCCGAAGTCTTGGCGAGTTCGTAGATCACTTCCTGGCCGCCGGGCGTCGATACGTCGATCCCCACGCTGCGCTTGCCCCGGTTGGGATGCTCCATCAGCGGGTGTCGGTCCGGATTGACCTGGATGCCACCCATATTGAGGAAGCCGCGCTGGGTGTCGCCGCGCGCCGGGTGTTCGACCTTGATGACGTCGGCGCCCCAGTCGGCGAGGATGGCGCCCGCCGCGGGGACGAACGTGAACTGCGCAAGCTCGAGGACTCGAAAGCCCTGCATTACCTTGACCATTTCTCCTACCAACTCCGTCTTCTTCCGGCCGGACGTTTTTCGGACTACCGCGGACGCTACTTGGCGTCGAACGTGACGGGAAGCGCCGTCGGCGAACGGAACGGCTGACCGTGGATGTGCGGGTCGTCATCGGTGAGCAGCGTGATGTCGGTCGACCGGTTCAGCAGACATTCGATCGCGACGCGCGTCTCCAGCCGCGCCAGGTGCAGCCCCAAGCAGGTGTGCTCGCCGGCGGCAAAGGAAATGTGCGGCACGTGCTTGCGAAAGACGTCGAATTCCTCCGATCGCTCCCAGCGGGTTTCGTCGCGATTGGCAGAACCGATGCACACGCCGACCACGGAGCGGGCCGGCAGCGGCACTCCTTCCAGCTCGGTGTCCTCGGTGGTGAAACGCTGCACGGTGGTCAGTGGCGTCTCGAAGCGCAGGCCTTCCTCGATCGCCGGGCCGATCAGCTCGTGATCGGCCTGTACCGCGGCGAACTGGTCGGGATGAGTGAGCAGCAGATACAGCAGGTTCCCCGAGGACCGGTAGGTGGTTTCCAGCCCGGCGGGCAGCAGGAGCCGCAGGAACGAGTAGATGGCTTCATCGCTGAGCTTTTCGCCGTCGATCTCGGCGGTCACGAGATCGCCGATGATGTCCTCGGTGGGCTTGGACTTGCGCTGCTCGATCTGCTCGACGAAGTAATCCTTCAGCGCCGCCGAGGCCTCAAAGGCCCGTTCGTAGTCGACGTGGTAGCTGATCAACTGCACCGCGCGCTTGCGGAACATCGACAGGTCTTCGTCCGGCAGACCCAGCAGCTGGGCGATCACGCGGGTGGGGAATTCGAAGGTGTAGTTCCGGACCAGGTCGGCCGTGCCGGTCTCGATGAATTCGTCGATCAACGCGTTGCAGATCGGGCGCACAATCTCGGGCTCCCAGCGGGCCAGCGCCCTGGACTTGAATGCCGCCGACACCAGGTTGCGGTGCTCGCGATGCTTTTTTGCCCTCCATTGCCAAAATGGTCGGACCCATGAACAGACCGATCGTCTTGTCGTACGGCTTGGAGCTGAACACCCGGCCATCGCGGAATACCGTGTTGACCGCGTCGAATGACACTGCGGAGTACTCGTTTTTGGGCAGCAGGACCTCAGGGGTCTTGCTGTAGTCCATGACCGTCCCGCGGAAGACGCCGGCCTCGTGGCGCTTGTGTGCGAAGAACGGGTAGGGGTCACGAAGGCTGACGGTTTGGTCGCCGGTGCCGGCGGAGTGAACGTTGGTCGTCACCTAAATCTTCCAGCATCTTCTTCCATCGCAGCACGAACGGGCGGCCTTTGCGTAAGATCGTACTGTAATTACTACAGTAGACAATATGGGCTTAAGATCAGCACGGCCACGGGTAGTTGGTAGCCGACCAGCGCCACGGTCGTAACGAGGTCACATTGAGCACACTTGAGCAACGCACAGACAAACCGGTCGAACAGCAGCGGGCGGCCTTGGGCGCGATTCTGGCCGGACAGCGCCAAGCCTTCATCGCCGACGGGCCGCCCAGCCTGGCGCTGCGGCGCAACCGCATCGACCGGCTGATGGCGCTCGTTCTCGACAACACCGACGAGTTTGTCGAGGCGATGGCCACCGATTTCGGTACGCGGTCCAAGGCGGCAACGTTGTTCACCGAGGTCATCGGCATGACCTCGGTCATCGAGCACACGAGATCCCATGTTGCTCAATGGATGCGGGCGACCAAGCTGATGCGCGCGGCAGGGCTGTTCGGGCTGCGCGCCGAGGTACAACCTTCACCGCTCGGAGTGGTGGGAATCATCGGTCCGTGGAACTTTCCGCTCAATCTTGTCGTCTTGCCTGCCGCGACCGCGTTCGCCGCGGGCAACCGGGTGATGATCAAGATGTCGGAGATCACCTCTCACACAGCCGAGTTGATGAAGGCGACCGCACCGAACTACTTCGACCAGAACGAACTCGACGTGGTCACCGGCGGCGCGCAAGTCGCCGCGGTCTTCGCGACGCTGCCGTTCGACCATCTGTTCTTCACCGGTTCGCCGTCGGTCGGCGCCTTGGTGCAACGGGCCGCCGCCCAGAACCTGGTTCCGGTGACGCTGGAGCTCGGTGGCAAGAACCCCGTCGTCGTCGCGCCCGGCGCCAACATCCGTCGATCCGCCGCCCGGATCGCGCAGGGCCGCATGGTCAACGGGGGACAGGTGTGCGTCTGCCCCGACTACGTTTTCGTGCCCGACGACCAGATCGACACGTTCGTCGGGGTCGCACGGGAGACACTGCGTGACATGTTTCCCAGCATCATTGCCAACGACGACTACTGCTCGAGTGTCAATCAGGCCAATTTCGACCGGGTGGTCGGCCTGATCGAGGACGCGCGGGTCAACGGCGCCACCGTGGAAACCGTTGCGCCGGAAGGAGAGCTGTTGCCCGACCGCGGCACCCGCAAGATCGCACCCACCATCGTGCGCGACACCGACGACCGGATGAAGATCGCCAGCGAGGAAATTTTCGGCCCGGTCCTGATGGTCAAGGGATATTCGCAGCTGACCGAGGCCATCGACCACATCAACCAACGGCCGGCGCCGCTGGTGGCCTACTGGTATGGACCCGACGATGACGACTTCCGCAAATTTGTCGGCAACACCCGCAGCGGTGGCGTCGCCCGCAACGATTTTGCCGCACAGATGATTCCGTCAGCCGCGCCATTTGGCGGTGTTGGCCGCAGCGGAATGGGCGCCTACCACGGCAAAGCCGGCTTCGACGCCTTCAGCCATCACCGGTCGGTGGTGGGGAGCGATCTGCCGTTCAGCGTCACCGGGAGCGCTGCACCGCCGTTCGGGAAGCCGATGCGGATGTATGCCGACGCCATGATGCGCGTGACGCGAGCCCGTACGCGTCGCCGGCTCAAGGGGACTCCACCCGCCTAGCGGGCCGAACCGAAGTTCGCCAGCCTCGCGGCGCGGACCAAAAGGCCGGCGTATCCCGCACCGAGGACACGAGGCATCGCCGCCATGGCGCGCCCGTCTGGCCCATGAGGATTCTGGCGCGGTTTCTGTCTGCTCCCCGGAGAATGAGCCGGGCGGCCTTCGGAGCAGAGGTGAGTACAGCACGTTGAAAGTGCTTCGCTGCGAGTTCGGGATCCTCGGTGGCTGCGGGGCGCATGTTCGTCCCGAAGTTGGTGCGCACGACACCCGGGTGTACGCAATGCACGGTCACGGGGTGGCGCTCGATGATCATTTCCTGCCGCAGTGCCTCGGTGAAGCCGCGCACCGCGAACTTCGAAGTGCTGTAGGCGCTTTGGTAGGGGACCGCAATCAGCCCGAAGGCGCTGGACAGGTTGATCAACCGTGCGGGCCGCTGGGCAGCGCCGGATTCGATCAGCTGCGGCAGGAAGGCTTTGGTCCCGTTGACCACACCGCCGATGTTAATGCCGATAAGCCAGTCGAAATCTTTCCAGGACATGTCTGCCACGCTCGCGAACAGGTCAACCCCGGCGTTGTTGAACACCATCGAGGCGGGCCCGAGGTCACGGCGCACGTCTTCGGCGTACCCGCACACCGCGTCGCGGTCGGCGACATCGACCTGATATGTGGTCCTGGCCGGACCGGCACAATGCTTGAGTTTCAGCCAGATTCGCGTTGTCGATGTCGGATGCCGCGACATGCGCCCCGTCCTGAGTCAGGGCGTAGGTCAAGGCGCGGCCGATTCCGGACTCGGCGCCGGTGACGACGGCGACACGACCCTGGTACCTCACGAGGCCCCTTCTTCTGCCTGCTCACGTGCCCAGCGGTAGTCGGCTTTGCCCGATGGACTGCGCTCGATGACGGGACGGAACACGATCGCCTTGGGGAGCTTGTAGCGAGCCAGCGATTGCGCGGCATGGGCGATCAGATCATCGGCATCGGCGCGAGCCCCTTCGGCCAATGCAACGACGGCGACGACCTCCTGACCCCAGCGTTCGCTCGGCCGTCCGGAGACCACCACGTCGGCCACCGCGGGATGCGACGCGAGCGCGGTCTCGACCTCCTCAGCGAAGATCTTCTCCCCGCCGGAATTGATCGTCACCGAATCGCGGCCCAGCAACTCGATGCTGCCGTCCTCGCCATGGCGCGCCCGATCTCCGGGAACCGCATACCGCACCCCGTCGATGACCGGGAACGTTGCGGCCGTCTTGACCGCGTCTCCCTTGTACCCGAGCGGTACATAACCGCGCTGGGCCAGCCAGCCGATCCCGTCGTGACCCGGCGACAGGATCGACGCCAGATCCTCGGCCGCCACGAAGGTATCCGGGCCGGCATTGAAGGTGCCGGTGGACACCGCTCCGGACGCCGACATGTGATGCATCTGCGCGCCCGTCTCCGAGGATCCGACGCCGTCGACGACGACGGCATTCGGCAGGGCTTCGATCAAGCGTTGCTTGACGAACGGGGTCAGTAGGGCGCCGCCGTTGGCGATCACGCCTAGCGACGACACGTCAGCGATGCCCTTCTCGATGGCGGCGAGCAACGGTCGCGCCATCGCGTCGCCGACCACCGTCACCACCGATACCCGCTCACGCTCGATGGTCCGGACCACGTCCTCGGCATCCAAATGGTCGACGACAGAAGGGAAAACGACGGATTGCCCGGTGGTCAGTGCTGTCATCACGCTCCACTGCGCCGCACCGTGGATCAGCGGCGGCAAGATCATCAGCTTGGTACTGGCGCTGCCGGCCACTCGTGCCACGATTTCGTCGACCGAGGCGGCGGGTTCGCCGGTCATGAGATTGCGGCCGCCGAAGGACGTCATGAAGATGTCGTGCTGACGCCACAGCACACCCTTCGGCATCCCCGTGGTGCCACCGGTGTACAGGACGTACAAGTCGTCGGGCGAGTGCTGCACCGGCGGCGGCTGCGACGAGCTGGAACCGATGATGCGGTCGTAATCGACTGCGCCGTGGACCAAGTCGTTGCCCGACCCGTCGGCGATCTGAATCAGCACGCGTAGCCGCGGAAGCTCGGGCAGGACTTCGGCCACCCGCTGCGCGAACGCGGCGTGGTAGACCAGGGCGGTCGCGCCCGAATCCGCCAGCAGATACTGCAACTCGCTTTTGACGTAACGGAAGTTGACGTTGAAGGGCGCCACGCGCGCCTGGAAGGCGCCCAGCAACGACTCGACGAATTCGTTTCCGTTGTAGGCGTATAGGCCGAGTAGGTCCTGGCCCACCTCATGGCCGGCAAGGCCGGAGCGCTCGGTGTGGCAGCCAAGCCCGCGGGATTGCAGATACGCGGCGCGACGGTTGGACCGCTCGACGATTTGTGCGTAGCTGTATCGCTGATCGCCCTGGATCAGCAGCTCCCGGTCGCCGATCGCGGCCGCCACGGCCTTGGCGACGGTGGGGACCGTGAATTGTGTTGCGGTGTCTGACATTGCGCCTCTCACGGCTGGTGGGGGAGTAGACGGACCATCAGGCCATTGGCCTCGCTGAGCACCGAGCCATCGGCCGAGGTCATCGTCGAGGAGATGAAGACTTTCCTGCCCTCGGCATCGCTGATGTGGCCCCGGGCGATCAGTGGTTCGTCGATCGGGGTGATCTTGCGGTAGTCGACGTGCAGGTATGCCGTGCGGGTCGGGCGAATGCCCGCGGTGGACACCACCATCCCGAACAGCCAGTCGTACAACAGTGGAATCATGCCGCCGCGCACGGCGTTGTTGCCGCCCACGTGCGACGCCGTGAAGTGCCCTTCCATGACGACGCCGTCCGGTCCATATTCCGTGACCAGCCACGGCGGCAGCAGCGGATGGGCCAACCCGGGCAGGCTCAGCACCCGGCCGGCCACGGCCTCGGTTTCCGGGACCTGATGGCCGTCCAGTAACGCGCAGGCGTTGTCGAGGTGTGCGGTCGCGGCGGCCCATAGTGCGGGGTCCGGGTTGGTGGACACGGTCAGGTCCTGTAGGCGGCGCATCGCCGCAACAAACGGGCCCAGCTCGGTGGGAGCGTCTTCGACCGGCTTGACATCGGGAAATCCGCCTCGAACTTCCGGCGCTGTTTCGGTCATCGCGTCCCTTCGGCGGGCTGCCACGCCTGCAGCAGTTCGTCGGTGGTGGTGATGGTCGCCAGCAGCGAAAGCGTGTTGGCGATCATCGCAGCACCGTACTCGGTCGGTATGCCCGCCACCGCGTCGGAGGGCACGATGACCCGATAGGCGGCGTTGACCGCATCCATCACGACGTTGGGGATCGCGATGTTCAGCGAGACACCGACCACGACAATGGTGGACACTCCGAGGTTACGCAGCACCGCGTCCAAGTCGGTGCCACCCATCGGCCCCACGCCGTGCCATCTGCTGAGCACCAGATCGGTTGGGTGTGGCCCCAACTCGGGAAGCAAGGCGGCTCCAGCCGTGCCCGGAACGATGTCGACTTGGTTTTGGCCGGAGGCACGGCCCATCGCGAAAATCTTGGCGTTGTGGTTGGAGCCGAGCCCATCTGGGCGCCGCTGCACCAAGCAGTGCACGACATGCACCCCGGCGGCTCGGGCCGCGGGCAACAGCCGCACGATGTTGGGCAGCGCCTCTCGGCGTGCTTCGTCGGCGAGCATTGCCAGGCCGGCGTCCGGACCCATCACCGCGCCCTGACACTCCTGAGTGACGATCGCGGTGTGCTCGGGGGCGGCAAGCCCCGCGAGTCGGGCCGTCATGCGGACGTGCTCACGGCCGGCACGTCGTAGAACTGCGTCGCCCATTTCCGCAGTGCCATATATCCTTTCGCGTCGACCTTGGAAAGCGCCGGATGTTCTACGTACTTCTGGTAGCGCCAGATTCGCAGGTCGTCGAAGACGGTGGACAGAAACTGCTTTTCGATGAGATCGCGTAGCTTGCCTTCGGGCACCTCGGAGTCATCGCCGGGGATTCGGGCCACCAGATCGAGTAGAACAGGTCCGAGCACTCGTCGTCGACCGGCGTGCACGTGAAGATCAGGCGATGATTCTGGGCGCCCTCGAATACGCTGATCGCCCCGCCAAGACCGAACAAGTGGCTGTGGAACCGTAATGCGAGATCCTCTGGATTGTCGCTGCGCGCATCCGGCCATCCCGCGGTGAATTGCCATTCGTGGTCGACGATCTTCCAGTCCAGCACCTTTGGCGTCACCGTGGCGTGGTGGACGTACTCGAAATGGGCGCTGTCGGGGGCGTTCTCCGCCACGATCTGCGGATGCACCGGTTCGCGCTCGGCACGCCGGGAGAACTCCGGGTACGCCCGGTAGTAACCCGCCGGGTCGGAATCGAACTGCGGGAACTTACCGAAGATGTCCGGCATGTCCCAGTGCGGCTTCTTGCCGTCCGGGTGATGCCAGACGAACACGCAGTCGTACTGCTCGCGCACCGGAAACACCCGCAGCCGCAGGACCCGGTTGGGGCGGTCCGGTTGATAAGGGATGTATCGGTTGGTGCCGTCCGGACCCCAGCGCCACCCGTGGAAGGGGCACTCGACGCAGTCGCCGACCACCTTGCCACCGTGGCCGATGTGGGCGCCGAGGTGTTTGCAGTGCGCTTCGAGCACGTGGAGCTCGCCGGACTCGTCGCGGTAGGCGACGAGATCCTCGCCGAAGTTCTGCAGCGGCCGGACCTCGCCAACGGGAAATTCCGGGGACCACCCGACCATGAACCATCCGGTGACTTTCCAGGTGAACGGGACCCTCACGCCTGCCCTCCTGTAGTAGTTTCGCTCATACTAAGTCCATTACAGTATAGATTTCAGCAGGTCCTCAGGAGTTCGTCCAGGGCGCGGCAAGGAGCGTTATGACTCAAGGGGTTGTCCCGGTGGCCGATGAGCTGGAAGAGCTTCGGAAGCTCAAAGCGCGGTACTGCCGTTTTCTGGACACCAAGGACGTCGAATCCTGGCGCAGCGTGTTCACCACCGATGTGGTGGTCACCCTGGACACGGCGGTCTCCGTCGGGGGCGCCGATCCGATGACGGCACCGCCGATCGAGGGGGTCGACAACTTCGTCCCGACGGTGCTGGGTGGTCTGGAGGGCGTGGCCACCATGCACCACTGCCACACCCGGAGCTCACCCTCACCTCGGCCGCGACCGCCACCGGCATCTGGGCGATGGAGGACCTCCTGGTCTTCGGCGACGGTCGCGAGATGCGGGGTGCGGGCCATTACCGCGAGACCTACGAGAAGACAGACGGCTCCTGGCGGATCAAGAGCCTGCACCTGACTCGAACAATCCTGAGGATGAGCAGTAGCAATGGCGACTGACGCTGGCGATGCCACATATTTCGACGTACTGGTGATCGGTGCCGGGTTCTCCGGCCTCTACATGCTGCATCGGCTGCGACAGCTCGGAATACGCACGCGGGTGCTGGAGATGGCCGAAAACGTCGGCGGCACTTGGCTGTTCAACCGTTACGCCGGCGCGCGCTGTGACATCGAAAGTATCGAATACTCCTACAGCTTCTCCGAAGAGATTCAGCAGGAATGGGTCTGGACGGAGTCGATGCCCGCCCAACCCGAAATCGAGGCGTACCTGAATTTCGTCGCCGACCGGTTGGACCTGCGTCGCGATATTGCGTTCCACACCAAGGTCGTCGCGATGGAATTCGACGAGGACGCCGCGGAGTGGGTGGTGCGAACCGAATCCGGCGAGGTCTTCGTCACCCCGTTCGTCGTCGCGGCTTCCGGCATCCTCTCGGTGCCGCTGGAGCCCGACATCCCGGGAATGGCGGCGTTCGCCGGAACGGCACTGTTCACCAGCCGCTGGCCGAAGGAGGGCTTCGACCTCGCCGGAAAGCGGGTCGGCGTCGTCGGCACCGGCTCCACCGGGGTTCAGCTCATCCCGGTGGTCGCCCAGCAAGCCTTGCAGCTCTGCTTGTTTCAGCGTTCACCGGCATACACCTTGCCGTGGCGCGTGCACCGCTTCGAGCCTGGCGAGCTGGACGAGATGAAAACCCGATACGGCGAGATCAGGGAAGCCCACGGGCCCACCCGATCGGGGCGGCGCGACTGAGCGCCTTCTCCGTACTGCTGGAGATGCTGAGCAGCCCGCCGCTGACGTCGGCATCGCGCGAAGAGCAAATGCGCGCCGTCGAGGAGAACGGCGTGATGGGCGCGCTCAACTGGAGCGACATCTTCTTCGACATCGAAGCCAATCAGATGGCCGCCAAGCTGTACGGCGAGGCGGTGGCCCGGATCGTCAAGGACCCGCGGACGGCGGCATCGCTGGTGCCCGTGCATCCGTTCGCGTGCAAGCGACCGATCATCGACCAGGGCTACTACGAGACGTTCAACCGGGACAACGTCACACTGGTCGATCTGCGCAAGGCGCCGATTCGCGAAGTCACGCCGGACGGCATCCGCACCGAAAGCGACGAGTACGAGCTCGACGTGATCGTGTACGCCACCGGGTTCGACGCGATGACCGGTGCGCTGTCCCGCATCGACATCCGCGGCCGGGACGGCATGTCGCTCGGCGACTTCTGGGTCACCGAGGGGCCGCTGTCCTACCTCGGGTTGGCGGTCGCCGGCTTCCCGAACCTGTTCACCATCCAGGGCCCGGGCAGCCCGAGCGCTGCCACGAATTTCGTCGCAGCGCTCGAACAACATGTGGAGTGGATCAGCGATTGCATCGCGTACCTGCGTGACAACGGAATTCGTAGCATCGAGGCGCTGGGTAGCGTGCAGCAGGAATGGATCGACCATGCCACGTCACTCGTCGCGTCCACGGTGTTAGTCCACCCGTCCTGCAATTCTTGGTACAACGGCGGGAACGTGCCCGGCAAGAAGCGGATGTACATGGGCTATACCGGTGGAATCCCCGAATATCGGCGCCGCTGCGATGAAATCACCGCCGGTGGATACTCCGGCTTCAAGCTGACGTAGGCGGTTTAAGGTGAGCAGGATGGCTGGATTTTCACTGGCGAAACGATCCTTTGGCCTCTCCAAGGAGCTAGGCCGCGAACTGGGTATGGTGCTGCCGCACACGGTGGCCGGCCTCAACGAATCAACGGGTTGGGTCCCGGCGTCGCGGCGGGGGATGCGCCAGTTCGGCGAGGTCATGTTGGACGAACTCTTCCTGAGTGGCTTTTCGTTGCTGGGCGGAAATCTGACCAAAGATGTGCGACCGCTGAGCGCGTGCGCACCGGCGGCCGAGCAGTTGTCGGCACTGGGCATCGACGGCGCGCATGCCGCGCCAAAACCGTTGCAGGTGACGTCGATACGGCGCAGACGTATCGGCAAGCTGGCATACGAGCGGATGACGTTCGAGCATGACCCCGGGTTACCGGAGACGCTAGCGGCCGAAGGTCTCAGTGGCCCGGCGAGGGCGGTGGTGCACCTGTGCCGACACCGCGGCGGCCCGAGGCCGTGGCTGATTTGGGTGCACGGGGCGGGTCAGGGCGGCACCGAGGACTTGGTGCTGTCTCACATCGGCCGCATTCACCACACGCTGGGGTTCAACGTCGCGATGCCGGTGCACCCGGGCCACGGGTGCCGGCGCCGCGAATGGCCGGCCTATCCGGACATGGATCCACTCGGCAACGTCGCGGGCATGATGCGCGCGGTGTCGGAGGTGCGTGCCGTGGTGCGCTGGGTGCAACCCAAGCCAGTGCGGTTGTGGTAGCCGGGATTTCGATGGGCACCCCGGTGGCTGCGCTGGTTTCGCACCTGGAGCGACAAATCGACGGGGTCGCGCTGTACACCCCGATTCTGGGGCTCAACGCGATGATCGCGCGACACCTGTCGCGGTGGGGGTCTGCTCGCGACGCCTTTCGGGATCTGCTGGGATCCCCGGTCGTCGCGCAACTGACGTCGGTGATCGACCCGCTGGCGGTCGATCCGGCACCGCCGCCGCACCGCCGGCTCATCGTCGGGGCATGGCACGATCGAATGGCGATGCGCGAACCCACCGAGGCGTTGCAGGAACGCTGGGGCGGCCAGCTGTACTGGTACGACGGCAGCCACGTGGGCCACATCTTCTCCCGCCGCGTACAACGAGTGTCGGAGCGATTCCTGCGCGGGGTGGCCTCGCAAGAAGGACCGGACCAGGTGCGGGCCTGATGGCGGACACCCGGACGGCGCGCGAAGTGGTCGAACTTTACAACCTCGTGGTCTGGAACGAATGCAACATCGAACGTGCCGAGGAGTTGTTGGGGGACAGCGTTATTCGGCACGAGGTCGGTGAGGCGCGAACGCTGACTCACGCCCAGGCCGTTGCCCGTGTCTCGGACATGTGGCAACACGTCGAGTCACTGCACTTCGACCTGAATCTAGTGATCGCCGATGACGACGGTGAGCACGTCGCCATCGTCTACGACTCGACGATTGCCACCAGCGATGGCACGCAAACCCACATCGCCAGCATCGAAGTGTTCCGCGTCGTTGCCGGCCGGATCACCGAAGTCTGGAACTGCGGCTACCACCAAGGAGTTTGGAATTGACTGATCGCGTGCTTTCGACGAATTGGGCTACTACCTGCTGGCCGGGGCCGGGGCCGGGGCCGGGGCCGGGGGTGAGGGACCGGCGACCTTGATGGACGAAGCGCGCCGCGGCGAGGAGCTGGGCTTCGGCACCGCATTCATCTCCGAGCGCTGGAACGTCAAGGAAGCATCGTCTCTGGCCGGGGCGGCGTGTGCGGTGACCCGCCGGATGCAGATCGCCACCGCCGCAACCAATCACAACACGCGGCATCCGCTGATCACCGGATCGTGGGCGACCACGATGCACCGGCTGTCCCGCGGGCGGTTCACGCTGGGCATCGGCCGGGGCATCGCCGCGATCTACGGGGCGTTCGGCATACCCGCGGTGACGACCGCGCAGATGGAGGATTGGGCCCAGGTCATGCGGCGGCTGTTCCACGGCGAGCTGATCTTCAACCACGATGGTCCGATGGGCAAATACCCGATCCTGTTTCTCGACCCGGACTTCAACGAAGACATTCGCCTGGCGCTGGTGGCATTTGGGCCCAACACGCTGGCGCTGGGTGGTCGTGCCTTCGATGACGTCATACTGCACACCTACTTCACGCCGGAGACGTTGCAGCGCTGCGTCAAAACCGTCAAGTCCGCGGCGGAAAAAGCGGGGCGCGACCCCGACAGCGTGCGGGTGTGGTCGTGCTTCGCGACGGTTGGCGACCACCTGCCCGAGCAGCTGCGGCTGAAGAAGACCGTCGCCCGTCTGGCTACCTATCTGCAGGGGTATGGCGACCTGTTGGTGGATACAAATAGTTGGGATCCCGCTGTGCTGGAACGGTTCCGGGCAGACTCGGTAGTGACCTCGATCGCCGGCGGGATCGATCACAAGGCCACGCCGGAGCAGATCGAGCACATCGCGACACTGATTCCCGACGAGTGGCTGGAGCCGTCGGCCACCGGGTCCGCCCAGCAGTGTGCGGATCGCATCCGCGCGGAATTCGACTACGGAGCCGACGCGCTGATCATGCACGGCGCGACACCCGACGAGCTGGAGCCGGTGGTCGCCGCCTATCGCGGCTAGGGCCCGTGCACATCGGCCCTCGGTTTCGAGTGTGCGTTCTCGGTTTCGAGTGTGCGCTGGGGGCGCCCTATCGGCATTTCCCCCACCCTGGACGCACACTCGATGCTCTCACCGCACACTCGATGTGGCCAGCGGAGCTGCTCAGGGCAGGATGACGGTCCGGCTCACCGGCTCGGCGGCGGCCTGGCGGGCCGACAGACCTCGAAGCAGGGACGCCAGCAAGGCGTCGCGGGTCTCGCGCGGATCGATGAGTTCGTCGAATCCCATGTGCTCGGCCGACCGATACGACGCTTCCAACTCGGCGTTGCGCAGCTTCTCGGCCAGGTCCTCGCCGGCATGCGTGGCCCGGCCCAGCGCGGCCGCGCTCATGGCGCCCATCGTGGCTCCGGGGTAGGCGAAGGTGGCGGTCTGATGATCGAAACCCAGCAGCGACATCACCATGGAACCGAATCCATACGCCTTGCGCAGCGTCACATGCAGCTTCACCGTGGTGGCCGCCGTCTGGGCAGCGAACATTCGCGCGCCGGCGCGCAGCACCCCGCTGCGCTCGGACCGACTGCCCGGCAGCATGCCGGGGTTGTCCGCGAAGAAGATCAGTGGCAGGTGGAATGAGTCGGCGACCATGATGAAATGCGCCGCCTTGTCCGCGGCGTCGGCGTCGATAGAGCCAGCGATCACGTTGGGCTGATTCGCGACGACCGCGACCGGGTGGCCGCCGAGATGGGCCAGCGCGCAGATGATCGCTCTGCCGTACTGCGGCTGGACCTCGAACCAGTCGGGTCGGTCGAAGACCACGTCGAGCACCGCGCGCATGTCATAGACGCGGCGGTTGTCGCGCGAGACGATGTCGAGCAGTTCCGGCGTTGGCCGTGGCTCGCTGTCTTCCCCCGCTTCAGAGGCGGGCAACGGCGATGGGTACGACCATGCACTGGGCGGGAAGTAGGACAGGTAGCGGCGGATGTCGGCGATCACCGCTTCGTCGTCCTCGGCAACATTGTGGATGACACCGCTCGGCACCGCGGTGCCGGGTCCGCCGAGGTCCTCCTTCGAAATGTCTTCTCCGGTAGATTCTTTGACGACCGGGGGACCGGCCGTGAAGATCGCGCCTTGCGAGCTCATGATCCGGAAATCGCACACCGGCGCCACCAATGCGCCGTGCCCCGCCGACGGGCCGAGCACCGCGGCCACCGTCGGCACGCGCCCCGAGCACTGCGCCTGGGCCAGCAGGTCGGTGGGTGTGCGCCCGTAATGCCCGCCGGTGGGACGAAAGCCGGCACCTTCGAGCAGCATCACCAGCGGAACCTTGTCGCGCAGCGCCAGCTCGGCGATGCGGAATCGCTTGGAGTTGCCGCCGGGCCCGATGCTGCCGGCCATGGTGGTGAAGTCCTCCGCGCCCAACATCACCGGCGAGCCGTTGATCGAGCCGGAGCCGACGACCAGCGCGTCGGCCGCGATGTCACCACCGACCAACGTGCCGATTTCGCGGAAGGTGCCAGGGTCGAGGAGCCGCTCGATGCGTGCGCGAGCATCGAGCTTGCCCTTACCCCGATGTTTGTCGAGCCGCTCGGGCCCGCCCATGCCCCACGCGTGCTGACGGCGCCGGTCGAGATCCTCGAGCGTGCCGTCCCAATCCTGGGCTTTCGTCATGCGTCAGTCCTACCTCGTGCGGATGCGATCGCGCGCGCCTAGATGAGCAGGGTCACATACTGGATTGCTTACTGTAAAGTCGCCCGCATGGGTAACAGGCCCCGCCTGAAGATCGACGGCGGCATCCCCAGTCGACTCGAACGCGTGGTTGAAGCGGCCGGCAACCTGGAACAACAGGGCTATGACGGGGGCTGGACGGCTGAAACGAGCCATGACCCGTTTCTGCCGCTGCTGCTGACTGCCGAGCACACGTCGCGACTCGCGCTCGGCACCAACATCGCGGTGGCGTTCGCGCGCAATCCGATGATCGTTGCCAACGTCGCCTGGGATTTGCAGGCGTACTCGAAGGGCCGCTTCATTCTCGGCCTGGGCACCCAGATCCAGCCCCACATCGAGAAGCGGTTCAGCATGCCGTGGAGTCATCCGGCGCGACGGATGCGCGAATTCGTCTCCGCGTTGCACGCCATCTGGTCCACCTGGACCGACGGCACCAAGCTGAGCTTCGAGGGCGATTTCTACACGCACAAGATCATGACGCCGATGTTCACCCCGGAGCCGCACCCGTACTCGGTGCCAAAGGTGTACATCGCCGCCGTCGGTGAAGTGATGACCGAGATGTGTGGCGAGGTCGCCGACGGCCACCTCGGCCACCCGATGGTCTCGAAGCGCTACCTCGACGAGGTGACGATGCCGGCGCTGCTGCGGGGCATGGGAACCAGCGGCCGGGACCGCACCGACTTCGAGGTGTCGTGCGAAGTGATGGTCGCGACCGGCGAGAACGACGACGAGGTGGCCGCGGCGGCGACGGCCACCCGCAAGCAGATCGCCTTCTACGGATCCACGCCGGCTTACCGCAAAGTGCTTGAGGTGCACGGCTGGGGCGACTTGCACGCCGAGCTGAACCGGCTGTCCAAGCAGGGGGAATGGGACGCGATGGGATCGCTGATCGACGACGAGATGCTCGCGGCTTTCGCGGTGGTGGGCCCCGTCGACCAAGTCGGTGCCGCCCTGAAAAACCGCTGCGAGGGCGGGGTCGACCGCGTGCTGCCGATATTTTTCAATGCTTCCCCGGACTGTATTACCGCCGCAATGAAGGAGTTTCGCCAGTGAGCACAACGACGATGGATGACGCCGGAAAGTTGTTGGCAGATCCGTTGGCGTACACCGATGAGAAGCGGCTGCACGCGGCGCTGGCGCACTTGCGCGCCAGCGCACCGGTGTCGTGGGTCGATGTGCCCGGCTACCGGCCGTTCTGGGCGATCACCAAACACGCCGACATCATGGACATCGAGCGCGAGAACATGCAGTTCATCAACTGGCCGCGCCCGGTCCTGACCACCGCAGAGGGCGACGAGCTGCAAGCAGCCGCCGGTGTCCGCACGTTGATCCATATGGACGACTCGCAACATCGGGTGGTGCGTGCGATCGGGTCGGACTGGTTTCGTCCAAAGGCGATGCGCGCATTGAAGGTTCGTGTCGACGAACTCGCCAAAAACTACGTCGACAAGATGATGGCCGTCGGGCCCGAATGCGACTTCGTCCAGCAGGTCGCGGTGAACTATCCGCTCTACGTGATCATGTCCCTACTGGGCATCCCGGAGGCCGACTTCGCTCGCATGCTCAAGCTCACCCAGGAGCTGTTCGGCAGCGATGACTCCGAATTCAAACGCGGCTCCTCCAATGAGGATCAGATACCCGTGTTGCTCGACATGTTCCAATACTTCAACGGCGTGACCGCCGCGCGCCGGGAGCATCCGACCGAGGACCTCGCCTCGGCGATCGCCAACGCCCGCGTCGACGGCGAACCGTTGTCGGACATCGACACCGTGTCGTACTACCTGATCGTGGCCACCGCGGGTCATGACACCACCAGCGCGACCATCTGCGGTGGCCTGCAGGCACTGATCGAGAATCCGGACCAGCAGAGGCGCCTGCGTGACAATCTCGACCTGATGCCGTTGGCCACCGAGGAGATGATCCGTTGGGTCACTCCGGTCAAAGAGTTCATGCGGACCGCCGCCCGGGACACCACCGTCTGGGGAGTACCCATCGCCGCAGGGGATTCTCTGCTGCTGTCCTATGTGTCGGGCAACCGCGACGAGGATGCTTTCGACGACCCGTTCCGCTTCGACGTCGGGCGTGACCCCAACAAGCATCTGGCCTTCGGCTACGGCGTGCACTTCTGTATGGGCGCGGCCCTGGCCCGCATGGAAGTCAACAGCTTCTTCTCCGAGCTGCTGCCCAGGCTCAAATCGATTGAGCTGACCGGCGATCCGGAGTTGGTTGCTACGACGTTCGTCGGCGGTCTCAAGCACCTGCCGGTCGGGTACTCGCTGGTCTGAGGCGCGTGGCTCTCAATGACTGAGACCGAGGAATTGCGGGCAGTACGCACTCTCCGCAGCGCTGATGAAGAAGCCCGCCTGGAAAACCGAGAGATGCAGGTCACCCATGACGGGGCCAAAGGCCGGCGTTCTGGTCCATCGGGGCAGGCTGGTGGCCAGGTGGGCATTTGAGATGTTGTCGCAGGCGGTATGACCCTCCGCGACGAGCTGATCCGGATCGCCAGTAATCCCTTGGTCAGCAAGAGCTTTCACAAAAGCATCATCGTTGCTGTCGGCACGCGCAAGTCCTGTGGGCACTAGCAGGGCGGCCAGCAAAGCGCAACACACGAAGGCAGTCAACTTCACGATGGGATTCCAATCGATACTGAAACACCAAGCTTCACAAATTCAAGAAGCTATGATCCGCGCGACCCGTTACGGTACCACTGTACGCGTTTTGCCACCGGCAGGCACCTGGAGCCCGCAGCTCGCTGGTGACAATCAATGTTTCCCGTTGTGTTCGCGCGCAGGGCCACCTTCATGGGGGTGATGACCTGCGCCGGAATCGCAGCCTAGGGCGTGTTGCTCAAACAGTCCCCGCGGAGTGGAACGGGCGCTGGCGGTCAACCTCACCGGCACCTGGTTGACGATTCGGACGGCAGCGCTAGCCATGATCGACGCCGGGGAGGGTGGTTCGATCGTTGCGGTCCCCAGCATCAGCGGCTCGATCGCCGACCGGGACATGGGCGCCTAGTGCGTGTCGAAGGCCGGTGTGGACCCGTACACCGATGCTGCGCAACCCGGAAGGGTTGCCCGGCTGGATGGAAGGCATGTCGGAGCGAACAGCGCTCGGCGGCCTGGGACAAGCCGCCGACGTGGCCGGGGCGATCGTAAGTGTGCTCGAATTGCCCTGGGTGACAGGTCAGATCGTGCTCGCCAGCGAGGACAGACGGAACTTACTCGATCCCGAAATCGATGATGCCCCGGATGATTTTGCCGTTCAGGAGGTCGTCGTAAGCCTCGTTGATGTCCTCGAGACGGTAACGCCTGGTGATCATCTCGTCGAGTTGGAGCTGCCCGGTCTGGTAGAGCCTGGCCAGCCGGAAGATGTCGGCTTTCGGGTTACACGAACCGAATACGGTGCCGGCCAGCGACTTGTTCGACAGGATGAAGTCCTGCAGATCGATCTTGACTGAGCTGGTCAATTGGGAGGTCATGCCCGTGAGCACACAGGTCCCGCCCTTGCGGGTGAGCCGCACCGCGTCCCGGGCATCCTCGGCGAGGATCAAAGACGGCGAGACCACGACGGCGTCCGCCATGACTCCATAGGTCAGGTCACGCACCAGATCCAGCGCCTCGACCGCGGTGGTGGCGGTGTGAGTGGCACCGAACTGCAACGCCGACTTCTGTTTGAATTCCACCGGATCGACCGCGACGATGTACGCGGCACCGCCGATTCTGGCGCCCTGAATCGCGCCCGTGCCTATTCCGCCGGCACCGATCACGACGACGGTATCGCCCGGTCGCATATTGGAGCGGTTGGACACCGAACCGAACCCGGTCGGAATCGCGCAGGATAGCAGCGCACTGGGTGCCAGCGGCAGGTGCGGCTCGATCTTCACCAGTGAATTCGTCGACACCACAGTGTGTCTGGAGAATGCGCCGACCTTGGCCAGATGGCCCAGTGGCTTGCCTTCAGCGGTGTGATGACGGTAGGTGCCGTCGGTCGGCATGCCCGGCGTCAGCACGCCGGCGCCCATGTCACAGATGTACTCCATGCCGCTCGCACACCAGCGGCACTGCCCGCAGACGGCTACGAAAGACATCACGACGTGGTCGCCTGGCGCGAATTCCGTTACGCCGTCGCCGACTTCACGCACGACACCCGAACCCTCGTGACCGCCGATCATCGGAAACATGGTGGGCAGCTCGAGCGAGCGCAGCACCTCGTTGGGCGCCGACATGTCGCCCTTGAGAATGTGATCGTCGGAGTGGCACATCCCGGCGGCGGCCATCTCGACCAACACCTCGCCGGCCCGCGGCGCGTCCAGTTCGAAATCCTCGACAGACCAGGGTCCGCCGACATCGTGCAGGATTGCCGCCCGGCTTTTCATGGTGCCGGGGTGAATGTGACGGGCAGCTTGTTCGGCGACCGGAAGGTCAGGCCGATGATCCTGGACTCCTCGCCGGTGCTGTCGTCGGGGACGAAGGCCAGGTTCGAGACGCGGTCGAGCAGGCTGTTCAACATGACCCGGGTTTCCAGCCGGGCCAAATGCATTCCGAGGCACATATGGATGCCGCCGGCGAACGCGATGTGGGACTGGCGCGGCCGTTGGATATCGAAACGATCCGCGTCGGGCCAACGACTTTCGTCGCGGTTCGCCGAGCCCATACACATATCGATCTGCGCACCCGCGGGGATTGTCTTGCCGCCGATTTCGACTTCTTCGGTGGTGGTCCGCATGACCATGGTCAACGGCGTCTCGACCCGGAGGCCCTCTTCGATGGCGGCGGGGATTAGTGACCGGTCCTGTCGCACCATCGCCAGTTGCTCAGGGTGGGTCAGCAGCAGGTACAACAGGTTGCCCGACGACCGATAGGTCGTCTCCAGTCCGGCGGGCAGCAGCAAGCGCAAGAACGCGATGATGGCGTCGTCGGTGAGTTTCTCGCCGTCGATCTCGGCGGCGACCAGGTCACCGATGATGTCGTCGGTACGTTTGCGGCGCCGCTGCTCAACCTGCTCGAGGAAGTAACCGTGCAGCTCGGTGGCGGCGTTGAGCCCCGCCATGATGTCGGTCGGAATCGAGATGAGGTCAAGCGACAGCCGCCGGAACATGTCGAGATCTTCCGGGGGAAGTCCGAGCAGCACCGAGATGATCCGGGTCGGGAACTCGAACGTCAGCGCCTTGACCAGATCGGCGTGACAGTCGTGTTTGATTTCGTCGATCAGCTGATCGCACACCGGCCCGATGACAGAGGGCTCCCAGCGTTCCATCGCGGTGGCCCGAAAGGCCTTCGCGACCAGACTGCGGTGGTCGTGATGTTCCTTGCCGCCCATCGCCAGGATGGTGTGGCCCATGACCAAGCCGATCGTCTTTTCGTAGGCGGCCGACGTGAAGATCCGGTCGTCGCGGAAGGCTTGAAACACACCGTCATAGCCGAACAACACCCACTCGTCGTCCGGCCGCAGCTCCTCCGGCATCTGGGAGTGGTCCCCGAGGGCGCCATGCCAGACCGGATCGGTACGGCGCATGTATTCGAAGAACGGATAGGGGCTGGTTTCGCCGGTGAAATCGAGAGTGACGGGCTGGCCGACGGGGTCGGTGCTGAGCGGCATCAGCGCTCCTCCTGAGCAACCGGTAAGGCCGTTGACGCGGGTCCCTGGAAGGCCCCGGCGACTTCGGCGAGCATGTCCGAGCGGAATGTCGCTATCATAGTATAAATAGCAACGAAGCCCAACGGCTTGTGATGGTTACCGTAATGGGCACAGTATTGATCTGGGTAGGTCACGGAGGCGGTGATTCGCAATTGTCCCAGCGGCGATTCGTGTGCTCCCTCGAGGAGCTGCCGCCCGGCGGGATGAAATTGGTCGACGTCGGCAAGTTCGGCGTGGGTGTGTACAACGTGCACGGCGCGCTGTACGCGATCGTGAATTACTGCTCACATGAAGGCGCTCCGCTATGCCTGGGCTTGCTCGGGGGCACCACCGAATCGGCTCCGGACGAACCCGGCCAGGTGCGCCGGGTGCGTGACGGTCAGATCGTCCGATGCCCTTGGCACAACTGGGAATTCGATGTCGCTACGGGTCAAAATGTCGCCGATCCACGGCGCCGTATCCGCACCTACCGCGTCGATGTCACCGACGGGGAGGTGTATCTGACCGCATGATTATCGACACCAGCGTGCAACCGCATTTTCGCTACAACGCCGAGATCCGGCGTTATCTGCCCGACGCGCACCAATTGCGCGCGATCCCCGACGTCGAGCAGCAGTGGTATCAGGCGCCCGGTGGCGACTACCGCCAGGACCTCTACGGTGAGCACTACCCCGGATCGGATCCCGAGACCGTCAGCCGTCATCTGTTCGACGACGGCGGCGTGGATTACGCGGTGCTGAACCCGATGACCCGCGGCAACATCGCCGATTACCTGTTGAACAGCAGGATCTGTGCCGCGGTCAACGACTGGTTGCTGGACCGGTGGCTCGAGCCCGACACCACCGGCCGATTCCGGGGCACCATCCGCGTCAACCCCGAAGACCCGAGAGGCGCCATCGCGGAGATCGAACGCCTCGCCGATCACCCAAAGCTGGTGCAGGTCGGTGTTCCCATGCAGTCGCGCGAGCCGTACGGCAAGCCGATGTTCGAACCCATCTGGGAGGCCGCCGCCGCCCACGGGCTGCCGGTCGCGGTGCACATCAACGGCGGCAACGGTGTCGACCATGCGCCCACGTTCGCCGGGCACGCGCACACCTACCCCGGGTATGCGGCCTTCATGCCGCTGAACTACTTCGTGCATCTGGCCACACTCATCGTCGAGGGCGTGTTCGGCCGGCTACCGGACCTGAAATTCGTCTTCGCCGACGGGGGCTACGACATCCTCACCCCGATGATGTGGCGGCTGGACACTTTCTGGCTGTCGATGCGCGACCAAACGCCGTGGGTCGACCGCTATCCCAGCGAATACCTGCCCGACCATGTCCGGTTCTGCTCATCGGCATTCGACGGGCCACCCGAGTCCGGCCAGGTGCAGCGTTGGATGGATTTCACCGGCAAATCCGACCTGTTGATGTACGGATCGAACTATCCGCACTGGTCCGCGTCGCCTCCCTCGGCGATGGCCGACGGCCTTGATGCCGGCCAACGCGACAAGGTGTTGTGGCGAAATGCCAGTGACCTTTACGGGCTTGCAGCAAAGGAGAGTGTGCAATGACCACGACCGAACGGGTCGAATCGCCGACCGGTCAGGCCGACGAAGTCGCTGTCACCATCGTCGACACCGACGTGCACCCCTTGCCTGTCTCGACCGACGTGCTCAAGTCCTACGCGCCCGCCGAGTGGGTGGACAAGATCTGGCTGACCGGGAACGCCGTCAGCCCGAATTCGTATTTCTACGACACGCCGGACGCGTTCAAGACGTCGTCGCTGCGCATGGACTCGTGGCCGCCCCACGGCGGGGTGGCCGGCAGCGACCCCGACTACGCCGCCAAGCAACTGCTGGTCGATGCCGGCGTGAGCATCGCGTCGCTGGAGCCGATGTGCGACGCGCAGCTACCGCAGGCCGAGCATGTGCTGAAGTCGACGTACAACGATTGGCTCGCCGACGTCTGGCTGGACAAGCACAACGGACACGGCCGTTGGCGCGGCTCGATCAGCGTCAGCGCGCAGACCCCGCAGCAGGCCGCGCGTGAAGTCGAGCGCTGGGCAGGCCACCCCTATATGGCTCAGGTGCTGATGACACCGCAAACTCGTGGAATCCCTTTTGGCAATCCACATTTCGATCCCCTGTACGAGGCCGCCTCGCGCAACGGGTTCCCAGTTTCCACGCACTTGATGGGGCAGACCCCCTTCGAATTGATCCCGCTGTATCCGGTGGGCAACCCCGCGCATTGGCACGACTTCTTCGCCTCCTGGCCGCTGCTGTACGTGTCGCACCTGATGAGCCTGGTCTTCGACGGTGCCTTCGATCGGCATCCTAACCTGCGGGTGGTCTTCATCGAAGGCGGCTTCACCTGGGCGATGCCGGTGATGTCGCGGATGGACCGGCTCTGGGAAGCCCGCCGCGGCGACTTGCCGCACGTGCGTCGCCGTCCGTCGGACTACGTGCGCGAACACGTCCGCTTCACTACCCAGCCCCTTGAAGACGCCGACACCGTAGAGTTCCGCGAGTACCTGGAAACGATGGACCTGGGAGACAATCTCATGTTCTCGACGGACTACCCGCACTGGAGTTATGACTCGCCGACGTACGCGATCAACCGGTTCCCCGCCGACCAGCGGGAGCGGATCATGCGCGGCAACGCGACGGCTTTGTACGGGCTGCCGGCGACCGTCAAGGCACTCCCCGGCGAGCGAGCCGGCGCCGTCACCTGAGAAGACTGAATCGCCCAAGCCCGGGCTGAGGGACCTGATCAGCCAATACGATGAGAAATCGTCGGCGCTAGACCGCGTCTTTCACCACCCGGAATCGCAGGTCTACGTTTGAAGATGGTTTCCGACATGGCCGCCCGCCAGACCCGGACGACGAGCCCGCCCCATGAGCCCGGAAGTTGAGAGGGTATGACACAAACGGATCTGACCCGCCCGCAAGGTATTAACCGCATCGACCCGGTGCTGCGCGATGCTGCGAGCGAGCTAGGCATCGTCGAATTCCGTGCCGAGACACTGGCCGCCGAGCGAGAGCGTGCCACCCGGCTGGCCGCCGCGCGTGCTGCGGCAGTCGACACCGATGGCGTGGCCATCGACTCGCGCTCCATCTCCGGTCCGGGTGGCCAGCAGCTGAACCTTCGCTTCTACCGCGGCCGTATCGAAGGCGTCGCAGGGGCGCCTTTGCTTTTGTACGCGCACGGCGGTGGCTTTGTGACCGGCAACCTCGACACCGACCACGCGCAGTGCGTGGAGCTGGCACGCGAGGGCGGCTGTCTGGTGGTCTCGGTCGACTATCGGCTGGCACCGGAAAATCAGTGTCCGGCGGCACTCGACGATGTCGAGGCGGGCTTCTACTACGCCATTCGGAACTGCGCCGAGCTGGATGTGGATCCGAGCCGCATCGCCGTGATGGGCCGGGATGCGGGTGCCGCGCTCGTCGCGGGCCTGGCCCAGCGCATGTTCGACAACGAGGGCCCACAGATCCTCATGCAGATCCTGCACCAGCCGATGCTCGACAGCGACGCCACGCCGTCGCGGCGCGAGTTTCAGCGCACGCCCGGACTCAACGGTCCCGCGGTGAGTCGCGCGTGGGGCCACTACCTCGGCTCTGACAGCGCCAGCGGTCAGCACGTCCCGGCACACCGCGCGAACCTGGAGGGCTTGCCGCCGACCTTCATCAGCTGCTCCGAGATCGACCCGTGTCGCGACGAAGCAATCGACTATGCCAACCGGCTCCTGCATGCCTTTGTCCATACCGAATTGCACGTCATTGCAGCGACATTCAATGGCTTCGATTCGATGGTACCGGATTGGCTTGTCTCACAAGAGAACCGGGCTTTGCATGCGCAGTCCGTGCGCCGTGTGTTCACCATGTAGCAGCTCGATCGGATTATTGACTGAACTCCGGTATCCCTTACGGTATTGACGTTTGCTAATATCGAGAACGTGATTCTTGGCTGCGGCGACCGAATGTTGCGGAAGGGTCTGCCGGCAACATGACCGCCGCCGACTCTCCCGAAAAGACACTCTTCGTCTCGACCACCCAATCCTTTCTGCAGAAGGAAGCGCCGCTAAGCCGGGTCCGGGAGCTGCACGCGGCGGGCCTTTCCTTTGATCCGGCCTGGTGGAAGCGTGCCGCCGAACTCGGGTGGACGGGCTTGCTCGTTCCGGAAGAGCTGGGCGGCGGCAGCGTCTCGGAGAGCGGTGTCGCGGATCTGGCCATGGTCGCCGAACAACTCGGCAAGACGGTGGCGCCCGGACCGCTGAATCCGGTCAGCGTCGTGCTCACCGCACTCGCCGAATGCGCCGACGCGCAAGGCCACGCCGCCGTCATCGAGTCGCTGATCTCCGGCGAAACCGTGGCGTCCTGGGCGGTCTCGGAACCCGGCCGCGGGTGGGCGCCGCTGGACCCGTCGGTGACGGCCACCCAGACCGGCGCCGGCTACCGCATCGAGGGCACCAAGGACCGCGTCGAGGCCGGTGCCCAAAGTGCCCTGCTGCTCGTGGTGGCGCGCTGCGGTGATCAGATTCGTCAGTTCCTGGTCCCGACGGACGCGCCGGGCGTCCGGATCGAGCCCCAACAGTCAGGCGACCTGGTCAAGCAATATGCGCGAGTGCACTTCGACGGGGTCGACGTGGACTCGGCCGCGGCCGTCGGCAGCGCCGCCGAGACCGCCGCGCTGATCGACCGGCAGAGCCAGATCGCTCAGGTGCTGCAGTGCGCCGAGGTGGTCGGCGTCCTGCAAACGGTGTTCGACTTCACCGTCCAGTGGGCGCTGGACCGGCACACCTTCGGCCGCCCGCTGGCGTCGTACCAAGCGCTCAAACACGGCTTCGCGGACATGAAGTTGTGGCTGGAGGCGTGCCGTGCCACCACGGGCGCTGCGGTTGCCGACCTTGCCGACCGCTCGCCGGCGGCGGGCTTGTCGACCAGCATCGCCAAGTCCTACGTCGGAGAGATGGCGGGGCGGCTGGTGCAGGGTTGCGTACAGATGCACGGCGGCATCGGCGTCACGTGGGAACACGACCTGCACCTCTACCTGAGGCGAGTTACGTTGTACCGCTCCCTGTTCGGCACGCCGGAGGAGCACAACTTGCGAGTGTATGAGTCAGAGAAAGCCGGCCGTTCCGCGGCCGGACGCCAGACCAGATGACGCCGACGGAATCCGTTGCAGAGTTTGCCGCTCGCGCCAGGGCGTGGTTGGCGGATAACCTGCAGGCCATCGACCCCGAGTCGCCGCCGCCCGCGCCGCGCGACGATGAGGACGCCTGGAAGAGGGCCCGAGAACTGCAAAAGCGGCTCCACGAAGGCGGATTCGCCGGTATCTGCTTTCCGCGCGAGTACGGCGGCCTGGGTCTGGATTACGCATACCAGAAGGCGTTCGACGCCGAGTCGCTCCGCTACGAAATGCCGTTGATCCTCAACACCCCGACGTTCACCATCTGCTGCGCGACGCTGCTCGATACCGGCACCGAAGAGCAGAAGAAGCAGCACATCGGCGCGGCGCTGCGTGGCGATGAAGTGTTGGTGCAGTTGTTGAGTGAACCCAGCGGCGGATCGGATCTGGCCGGCGTCATCACCCGCGCCGAGCGGCGGGATGACCGCTGGGTGATCGACGGCGCCAAGACCTGGAGCACCAGTGCGTTCGCCGCGGACTACGGACTGTGTCTGGCTCGTACCAACTGGGATGCCCCCAAACACGAGGGGCTCACCATGTTCCTGGTTCCCATCCACCACCCTGGAATCACGTTGCGCCACATCACGATGCTCAGCGGCTCCAAGGAATTCTGTGAGGAGTTCCTCGACGGGGTGGACGTCGGCGACGACGCCGTTGTCGGCGAGGTCAACGGTGGTTGGGCGGTGGCGTCGCGGCAGCTGTATCACGAGCGCAGGGCGGTCGGGCAGGGTTCGGAGTTCGCCAGCGGCAGTGGCAGCGAGGGCGGCCATTCCAATCCCGTTGACTACGTGGGCCTTGCCGAAAAAACTGGTCAGGCCGACAACGAACGCGTGCGCGAGATGGCGGGCCGCGTGCTCGTGCACCGGGCGGTGGCCGAGCAGCTGATCGATCACGTGTTCCGCAATGTCCGCGACGGTGTGTTGCCGCCGGCCGCCGGCACGCTCATCAGGCTCTTCCACTCCGAGACCGTGACTCTGGACATGGACACCGCGCTGGCCATCTCGGGAGCCGCGTCAGTGGTGGGGGAGATCGGTGAAGGCCTGGAGACCGGGCTGCGCTATCTGTCTCGGCAGAATGTCGCCATCGGTGGTGGCACAACGGAAATGGCCCGCAATGTGATCGGCGAGCGGGTGCTGGGTTTTCCACGCGAATATGCCGCTGACCGCGGAGTGCCGTTCAATCAGGTGCGGCACGGTGAACGCGGTCTACCGCGCTAGTCTTCGGCGAAGACATTCGCGCTATCACCGCTGACGACGGGTATCTGAACCATCGACAAGATGTGATGCGCGGGGCTTCCGGGCGGGGCGATCAACTCAAAGTTTCCACCCTGTCGACGGGCCCGGTCGCGGGCGGCGGCCAGCGCGCTGACACCCGCGGATCCAAGGTGGGTGACCCCGCTGAGGTCGATCGTCAAAGGTGCTATGCCCGAGCGGCTTTCGACCGCGATCTGGCGGTCCAGCATGGACGCGGTGGTGGAGTCGACGTCACCGCTCACTACGATGTGACCGGACTCGGGGACTCGTGAGACAAATTCGTTGTCGATGGCGCGCTGGTAGGTCGCCCGGCTCACAATCGTGTCGGTGACGAAGTTGGCCGGTCGTGACAGACGGTGCGTCACGCTGGCGGTGGTTCCATTGTCGCCACGGGTGATGAGCGCTTCGGAAACCAAAGCTTCGGCCATCGCAAGTCCGCGCCCACGACCCTGTTCGCCTTCACGGTGATCCTTCCACTGGCCGCGGTCCGTCACCGCGGCATGCAGGTTGCCATCGCCGGACAGCGATGCCTCGACGACAACGCCATCGGGAACTTCAGTGCCGTAACCATGTTCGACGGCGTTCTCGACGAACTCCGAGATGGCGTGCACCACATCGGAGATGTCATCGGCGTCCGTGCCGACCTCGGAGAGCCATCCGCGAAGCCGGGAGCGGACGGTGCGTGCGGCGTGGATCGTGGCATCCAGCGTCATGTGCAGCGGTGCTGGGGGAGTGCGTCGTTGCGCCGCAAGCAATGTGACGTCATCGCTGTAACCTGTTGAGCGGAGCAGCAATTCGAGCGTCTCCGAACAGATCCGGTCGATGGTTCGCACCGGTGCATCGATGACAAACCCGCCGATGCCGCCGGCGATGTTGGCGGCCAGTTCGGCGAATTCTGCGGTACTGGCGCCCAGCGGCCGGCCGGGGCGTTCGATCAGGCCGTCGGAATAGAACAAGATCGAGTCGCCGGCCTCGAGAACCTCGGTGCGTACCGGAAACCCGACGCGGCTGCCGAGCGGACCTGCGCCGGAAGGTTCCACATAGCGTGCGGTCGCTTCGGCGGTCACCAACAGCGGCGGCGGATGACCGGCAGTGCAGTACTGGAATTCGCCGGTCGCGTAATCGAGTGAGCCGACGCACAACGTGGCCGAGTTCGATCCCGGCACGTGTTCATGGAAGCGGTCGACTGCATCGAGCGCCTCGGCGATGCTGTGGCCCTGCGAGATCTGCATCCGCAGCGCGGTGCGCAATTGCGACATCACCGCGGCGGCTTCGACGCCGTGGCCGACGACGTCGCCGACGACGAGCACCAACCGATCCCCGAGGGGTATGGCGTCAAACCAGTCGCCGCCGGCCGCGGTGTCCTCGGTGGCCACGAGGTATTGCGCGGTGATGTCGGCGCCGGGAACGACGGGCACAGACGCGGCCAGCAGTGCTGTCTGCATGACGATGGCCGAATCGCGGACGTTGCGGTAGCGCTCCGACAGCTCCTCTATGCGCGCCTCGGCTTCCAATCGCGCCTGTACGCGGCTTGTGACGTCGTCGAAGATGATTTGCACGCCCTCGATCGACCCGTCCTGTCGGCGGCGGGGCGTGACGAGAAAGTCGAAGTACCTTTCTTCGACCTCGGACCCGTGGAAGGCGGCCTGCAGGCGCCACTCCGCTCCGGATTGCCGATCACCGGTCTGATACACGCGGTCGAGCATCTGAAAGATCTGCTGGCTCTCGAGCTCGGGATAGACCTCACGCACCAGCTTTCCCACCGGGCTGAAGCCTGGATTCAAGGCCCGGTAGGCCGCGTTAGCCGCAATAAACCGATGCTGCGGTCCTTCCAGGCCGATCAACATGGCGGGGACCTTCTCGAAGATGCGGCGTACGTCGTCAGCCGCCCCAACAATCTTGTCCCAGTCCTTTTCGGCCACCATATGGCCGTCCCTCCTGTAGAGCCTCCGTGCGGACCCTTTCTATGGACCGAGAAATATAAAAATGCGGGGGTCTATTCGACACACGCAAGTAATTAGATTAGCAATCGCTCGAGGGTGCCCGATGCATCAGTTTGTTAACGGTTGTCGACAGGCAAGGGGCAAATCTCATGCCACCGTCGTCGCCAGCGCGGTGTCTATGGTCGGATGCAGCGGTAATACGCCGCCGAGATTGCACGCTTGGATCACCCGGGCGACGCCGGGGTCGCAGCTCACCAGCCGCAGTGCGACGCCGCGGCGGCGGCAGCGTTCTGATTCGTCCGCCAGGATGGCAAACGCACAGCAACCGATGAAATCAAGGCCATTGATGTCGACGATGAAAGGGCCCGGCGGGGTAGCGACCGCGGCCGCCTCTTCGACCAGCCCACGCCAGGTGTGCTCGTTGGCGGCGTCGACCTCACCGCCCGCGCGGATGATCACCACGGGGCCGCTGCGCTGGGTCGCCGCCCTCAACGTGCTGTGCGGATCACCGAGTTCGGAAACCAGCCGCGGGCTTAGCGTCACCATGGTCACTGATGACTCGACCGGAGCCAGGTTCATCGTGCGCTCCTAACCGGTCGCGTCGGCGAGACCGTTTGATACCGGTCAACCCCTGACGACATCCTTCTTCGGAGGGAAGCTTCTTTTCTATAGCAAGGCAGAAGGCTGCGTCTATAGCCGCGGCCCTGACCAGGGCAGACAAAAGTGCCCGCCTCCGAGCGACAACGTAACGTATGTCGCTCAGAGGCGGGCGATGCTCAATACCGGATCAGGCAGAGACCGGCTTCTTGGCCGGCTTGGACACCTTCATCAGCTCCATCAGGTTGCCGCCCATGATCTTGGCCTTGTCTTCGTCGCTGAAGTCGGCCAGCTCGTCGACGAAGGTGATCGGGTCCTTCAGGCCCTCGGGGTGCGGCCAGTCGGATCCGAACATCACCCGGTCGGTGCCGACCATGTTGACGATCTCGGTGAACCGGTCTTCCCAGAACGGCGTGATGTAGACGCAGCGCTTGAAGGCCTCGACCGGGTCCTCGCTGAACGACTGCGGCATCTTCTTGTAGACGCCCTTGAGGCCTTTGAATAAGTCGGGCACCCAGTCGGCGCCGTTTTCGATGGACAGGATCCGCAACTCGGGATTGCGAGACAAGGCACCGTGGCACACCAGGGCACCCATCGCGTCCAGGATCGGGCGATGGCCCATCGCAAAGCTCCGGAAGGCGGTCGGCTTGAACGGCAGGAACTCGTCGCCGGGCTCCCATACGTTCGCGAATTCGGAGTAGCCACTGTCCGAGGCGTGCATCGAGACCGGGATGCCGGCCTTGATGCAGGCCTGCCAGAACGGGTCAAACTCCTCGAGGCCGAACGACCGGCTGCCCTTGAAACCGGGGACCGGCGCCGGGCGGACCAGCACGGTGCGGGCGCCGCGCTCCAGACACCATTCGAGCTCTTCGAGCGCGCGGTCGACGATCGGCAGGGTGATCACCGGGGTGGCGAAGATGCGGTCCTTATGGTTGAACGTCCACTGCTCATGCATCCACTCGTTGAGCGCGTGGATGACGTCGTGGGTCATTTCCGGGTCGTCCTTCATACGTTCTTCGACCAGGCTGGCCAGGGTGGGGAACATCAGCGCGTAATCGATGCCGAGTTCATCCATCACCTCAAGCCGCGCGGCCGGCTCACGGAACGCCGGGATCGACTTCATCGGCTCGCCGAGAATCTCGCGGTAGGTCTTGCCCTGCGCGCCGTTGCGGAAGTAATCCTCTTGGGCACCCGGCTTGGCGACGACCGAGAAGGTCGGGTTCGGGATGTATTCGCTGATGTGGCCGCGCACCACGATTTTGGTGCGACCGCGAACCTCCACGTAATCGATGACGCGCTTGCGGTTCTCCGGGAGGAACTTCGTCAGCGCCTCCTGCGGCTCGTACATGTGGTTGTCGGCGTCAAACACGGGGAATGGAAGCTCGCGAGACGGCATGGCGATCTCCTTGAAGGCTGGATTATCCGAGGGTGGTAATGACGTTACCACTTCGGCCCAACAAGATGTACCGGGGCTAAATGTCCGCCCGGAAACCGGTTGGTGTCGCGCCGTTGATGACGGCGAAATTCACTGTCGCCGTTGCGGCGACTTCGTCGTCGCCGTCGCCGTAAATATCGATTTGCATGACCATCGCACGCCGGCCGGCTCGCAGCATCCTGGGCACCGCCAGTGCGGCGCCCTGCCGAATTGGCCGCAGGTAGCGGACGAACAGATCGGCGGTCGTCATCGTGGTGCCCGGCTGCAGATAATCCAGCCCGAACTGTCCGCCCGCCACGTCGACGAGCGTGGCAATCAAGCCGCCCTGCAGCGCCCCGGAAGTGTTGACGACATGCGGACTTACCGGCATCGTCATGGCGAATTCGCCATTGCGGGTGCTCGCGCGCATGCCTATTTGCGCGAACAGCTCGGCCAGCGAAGGTGTGCTCGTTTCGTCGTCGGTATCTCTAATGCCCAACGCGCGGCTGAGGAAGTCGTACAGCTGGCCGGTGTCGACCGGTTTTCCGTTCAATTCGGTGCCCAGCCAATGCAACCGCTGCGCTCCCATGATCGTCTGCATGGCGATCGCTGCCGAGGCCGCGACATCGAGCCCCGGGTTGAAGACCCCCTCGGTGATGCCTTGCCCCACGACGTCGCGCACTAGCTGATGCAGCGGGGACAGCACGCGGGCGTATTCGCGGGGACGCGTCTCGGCCAGATGCTGGTTGTAAAGGCCCAATGCCCGATTCAGGCTGTCCTGGGTGCTTGATTCCGGTTGCTGGCTGATGCGGTCGATCAACAGCTTCAGGGCGGACGTGCTGTCCAGGCCGGCAGTCTCGGCACGCCAGGTCAGCACCGATTGCGAAATCGTCCTGTCGAACAGCGCGAGCAGCAGTTCGTCCTTGCTGCTGAAATGCTGGTAGAAGGCCCGCAGCGAAGTTTTGGAGCGGGCGACAACCTCTTGCACGGTGAAGTCGGTCCGTCCGGTCTCGCCCAGGATCTCCACGGCCGTCTTGATGAAGCGGTCGCCTCGGGTAACTTCGGCTTCCTCATTGGGGGCGGTCATGAGCGCTGTGTCCCCTTCCGTAGCGCATCCGTGCGCTTCGAGAATGAGGTTACCGCGCGGACCGTCGCGCCGTGCGGGACCGGCGGGGCCGGCGCGTTCCGGGCCGATCAATGTCGATGGCGCAGCGACTTCAGCTGAGCACCCGCTCGATCGCGCTGCAGCGGGTTCCGTCGATGGTGAGCAGCACCGCACCCATGGCCATCGGCCCCGATGCCAGCTGATAAGGCGGCAATGCGCTGTAGTCCTCGCCGCGGATCTCGGCCACCCAGTGCGCTGGATCGATTCCGATGACACCGCCAGTGGCACCGGTCATCCCGACATCGGTGACCAGCGCGGTGCCCCCGGGCAGCAGGTGCAGCGGCAGCGTGGGCTCGTGGGTGTGGGTGCCCAGCACCGCCGCCGCCGTTCCGTCAACGGCGTGGGCGAACGACTGCTTCTCGAAGATGCTCAACCCATGGAAATCCACGATCACTGCCCCGCCGCGGTCGATCGACTGCCACGCCGGCCACACCGGCGCGACGTGCTGCGGTTCGGTCAGCCACCGGAAGAACAAGGGAGTCGGCTCGGCAACGGCCGATTTACTCATCAAGTTGACCACGGTGAAATCGGAGCCCGAGACGCTCAATTGGAGCACTCCGGACCCCGGCACGCCGTCGGGCATGTTGAACGGACGCAATACCTTCGGGTGCGCGAGTACCTTTTCCACCTCGGCCATTTCCCCGTCCCAGGAGTGGTTGCCCCCGGTGATGACGTCGACACCCGACTCCAGCAGGCGTTCGGCCACCTCGGTCGTCAGCCCGAAGCCCGTGCGGATCTGTGGCCCGCTGCGCTGTGCGTTCTCCGCGTTGACCACCACCAGGTCGACCCGGTACTGCTCACGCAGTCCGGGCATCCGCTCACAGACGTAGTCGACCGCAGCCGGACCGACAACATCCCCGAGAAAAAGTACGCGTTGCACCGACCGCTCCCCCTCCGGCGGCCCGGCGAATCCGGGCCGACATTTCGCTATGGCCAATCGGTCTACGCACCACGAGTGACCAGCACAGAACGCCGCGGTTAAGCACAGTGGTTTATCTGACTACACATTCACCGAATAATCAGGGTGTGACCTGCGTCTAATACCCAGGACACTCATCCAGCTGACGGGCAGGCACGTTATCCCGTTATTAATTCGCGTGTAAACGATGTTCGGTTTCGCGGTCGCATCGATCTCGTAACTGAGGAGGTATGACGCAGACCCTGGATGCAGATGAGCCCGCTGCCCTGACACCCGCCGACCCGATCGAAGAAAGCCTCGACAACGCCCCGCTGAGCTTGTTCCACCTCAAGGCGGCGGCAACCGCGGGCGCCGGCTTTTTCACGGACGCTTACGACCTCAACGTCATCGGCACCGTCATCCTGCTGGTCAAGCCGGAGTTCGGACTGAGCTCCGGGCAGGTGGGATTGCTGACCAGCTCGGCACTGCTGGCCGTGGCGATCGGCGCGTTCGTGTTCGGCAGGCTTGGCGATCTGCTCGGCCGGCGCACGGTGTACGGCCTCGAAGCCGCCATCATGGTGGTCGGTGCGCTGCTGTCCGCGTTCGCGCCGAATTTCACCTGGCTGCTGGTCGCGCGGTTCATCCTCGGCATCGGTATCGGTATCGGCGATTACCCGGCATCCAGCGTCATCACCACCGAGTACGCCAATCGGTTCAATCGAGGCCGGTTGGTCAGTTTCGCATTCCTGTTCTTCTCGCTGGGGCAGGTCGCCGGCTATCTTGCGTCACTGCTGATCCTGGCCGTGGGAACGCCGCCGGATCTGGCCTGGCGACTCATCCTGGGCC
This sequence comes from uncultured Actinomycetota bacterium, assembly GCA_963712615.1. Taxonomy (GTDB): domain Bacteria; phylum Actinomycetota; class Actinomycetes; order Mycobacteriales; family Mycobacteriaceae; genus Mycobacterium. The sequence goes on along the minus strand of CAVQIO010000002.1, from coordinate 1,865,325 downwards.
TCGGCGCGCTGCCGGCGCTGCTGGTGCTGTGGAACCGCAGGCATATGCCGGAGTCGCCGCGATGGACGCTTCGGGTCGCCCAGGACCACGAACGTGCCCAAAGCGATCTGTCGTCGTTCTCGGCGAAATCCCCGCTTGCCGGCGCCGCAGGCAAAGCCCGGGTCAGGGTGCGACTCGTAGAGGTGCTGACCAACCGCGCCTTTTTGATCACGCTCATCGGCACTGGAGGCAGCTGGTTCTTCTTCAACATCGCCACCTACGGCAACGCGGTGAGCCAGCCGCTGCTGATCAAGGGCATCTCGCCGTCCACCAACAACGTCACCAATGTGGCGATCAACGCCGTGCTGGTGATCTGCTTTGCTCTGGTCGGCGCGCTGGCGGGGTTGGCCGTGGTGGACCGGGTGCGCCGCACCACCCTGCAGATCTCGGGGCTGGTGTTGTGCGCGGTGTCGATGCTGCTCATCACCACCATTCCCGGTCTCACGCATGACGTCACCCTGTTCGCAGCCGTATACGGGCTGTCGCTGTTCGGCACCGCGTTCGGACCGAACTACGCGCTGATCCTGCTTGGCGCGGAGTGCTATCCGACCACGGTGCGCAGCACCGCCCACGGCCTGTCGTCTTGCCTGGGCAAAGTGGGTGGTTTCATCGGCGCTCTGGTGATCCCGTTGGTGCTCAGCGGATTCGGGCTGCGCGCGACGACCCTGCTGGCCGGAATCTGTTTTCTGCTCGCGGGTGTGGCGACGCTGGTACTACGCGACCCGTCGAGGGTGCCGCTGGATGCCGCCAGCGACGCGATGCGCCGCGGACTGCGCACACCGGTGGCGGATAAGGCTGAGCCGGTGGGTCCGACAACCCGCTAGGTAGGACCCTCACCCGCCGCGGGCGGCGATCAACGCCGACCGATTGACCTTGGTCGCCGCCGTGCGGGGGATCGCATCGACGAACTCGACCGTTTTGGGCGCCTTATAGGGCGCGAGCCGGTTCTTGGCGTGCTCGATCACCTGCTGCTCGGTGAGAGACGCTCCCTCGGCGGCTTGCACCACCGCATGCACCCGGCGTCCCCACCGCTCGTCAGCGAGCCCGATCACCACCACGTCGGCGATACCGGGGTGACCGGCGAGCGCGGACTCCACTTCTGCCGGAAAGACATTGGCGCCGCCGCTCACGATCATGTCGACCCGGCGGTCCACGAGGTAGAGGAAGCCGTCGTCGTCCACGTGGCCGATGTCGCCGGCCGAGCGAAAGCCGTCGTCAGTCGAAGGCAGCGGCGGAGCTCCGCCGAGATAGCGATAGCCCGCGCTCATCGGCGCGCGCAGGTAGATGTCGCCGTCTTCACCGGTGGGCACTGGGTTTTTGGCGGCGTCCAGAATTCGGATCTCGGTGTCCCGGAAGCCGCGACCGACGCTACCGGGATGAGCCAGCCACTCGTCGCCGCGCAACGCGGTGAGCCCGAGATTCTCCGTCATGCCGTACGCCGTGACGATCTGTTCGGGGCTGAGCAGTTCGAACCAGGTGTGCAGCAGCGACGGCGGCATCACCGCCGCGCCTTGCAAGATGAACACGACGCTGGACAGGTCACGCTGGCGGATCTCGGGCAGGGCCGCAATGCGTGCCAGCATGGTCGGCGTGGCGGTGAAGTTGGTGATCCGATAGCGTTCGATCACATCCAAAACCAATGCCGCATCGAACTTTTCGAGTATGACGAGGTGGTCGCCGGCCAGCATCATGAGGAAGGTGGCGAAGCCGTTGGTGTGATACATCGGCGCGGGCACCATGATGGTCTGCGGTTGCGCCACCGGTGTCCAGTTCGCCATGAACGGTTCGCCCTGCGTGGGAATCCACAGCGACGGCGCCAGGTTGAGGATCACCTTGGGCACGCCGGTCGAACCGCTGCTGCAGATTCCGTTGGCGGTGGGAGACACGGCGGTGGGCAGCGCCTCGCGGGATTCGCCGGCCGCACGCGTCTCGAGGTCCCAGCGGGTGTCTTCGTCGACGACGACGGCGGGGTCGATCACCTCACGGACCCGATCCCGCTCCCATTCGGGCAGATCCCAATGCATGGGAATCGGAACCGCGCCGATCTTCCAGCAGCCCAGGGTGGCCAATACCAGATGCTGTGAATTTGGAATTGCCAGTGCAACAAGGGAACCCGTCTGCGCGCCGGCGGCAGCCAGGGCCCGTCCCCACTGGTTGGCGCGGGCATCGAGCTCACCGAAGGTTAACGCCTGCGCGGTGCCGTCGAGCGCGATATTGGTCACGGCGGCGTCGTCGCGCCGCTCCGAAGCGAGCTCGGCCAGTTTGGTGCCGAACGGGATGCCGTCTTCGAATGGGTTGGGCGCCGGCGACTCGAGGGGCTCGACCTGACTCATGGGCGCCGCTCCTTCTCATCGCTGCGCTCTGCATCGTCGCCGGCACGGCTCACGCCGATTTCACCGGCGCGCTGAACAGGGTCTCCAGGGAACCGTCGCGGATGTCGGAGATCAGGCGCAGCCCGAGCGCCTCGGCGCCCAGCGGCAACCGGATCAGCGGCTGGGTGTGCCGGTCGAGCACGCTGACGTCGGACTCGTCGCAGAAACCCAGTGCGCCAAGCAGCTGATGCGAGGTACGCAGCACCTGCCGTGCGATGTCGGTGGCCTTGAACCGGAGCACCAGCGCATCGGCGGAATGCACCTGCACCGGCAGCGATTCCGGTCGGCAAATGGTGTACTTCGCGAGCTCGTGCAGTCCACGGACCGCGACCGAGGCATCCGCGACGGCGAACCGGACGGTCTGGAAATCCGCCAGCGGCTTGCCGAACTGGATGCGGGCCTGGACATGCTCAGTGACGATCTGCAGCGAGCGCTGCATTGCTCCCAGAATCTGCCATGATCCCAGCACGAGATGAAGATTAACGTCGCGGTCCGGAACTGTCCCGTCGGGTGCGCTTAATGAGGCCGGCACCAGGAAGGGCCCCAGTTTGGCGTTGGTCCGCGACGCCAGCTCTAGCCGGTACCGGTTGCCATCGAGGTCGGCGGCGATCCAATCGCCGGGCAGGTCGCCGTGGTCGATGCGCGGCGCTTCGGGGTTGACCAGGGCGAGCCGGGCCCCGCCGATGGCCAGCAGCTCCTCGACGAGGGGATAGGGCAGCGCGTGCGCGCCGGCGGTTTGGCAGAGCACTGCCGCGGCCAGCAGGTCGTCGGCGCCGGAACGGACATCGAGTTCGAACGCGCCGAGCTCGCTCAGGGCACCCCGCGCCGCGTCCCGAACGCTGTCGTCGGTCTCGGCCCGCAGCGCGGCCTGCGGCCCGCCCAGTCGACCGAACCGCTTGGCAGCGACCGCGGCAAAGTCGCTAATATCTCGTGGCAGTGTGGTTTTCACCGGCGTTCTCCCAGAGCGTCTCGTGCTACCAGCATGCGCTGCACCTCGATGGTGCCGGATGCCACAGTGGCCGCTTGTGCGTAGCGCCAATGGTCTTCGATCGCCCCGTGCAGTGCCGCTGACGCGCCGCTGTCCAGCGCGATGGGACCCAGCACGTCGAACAGCAGCTCGGCGACCTGCTGGTCGCAAGTGGTGGTGGCGATGCGCGCGGCGCTGGCCGCCGCCCCGGCCGACGGATCGTCCTGCAGCGAAACGGCCCGGTAGGCCAGCAGCCTGGCCACCCGCAAGTCGACAAGCGCCCGGACCCACCGAGCCCGAAGCGCTTCGGGCAGCTGGTCCCACTGGTTGCCGAGCTCGCACTGCATTCGATGCAGCAGCGACTCGCAGCGCGCGTAGCGCGCTATGCCCACACGCTCGAACGCGAGCGCTTCGCGCATCACGCGCCAACCGTCACCCGGTTCGCCGAGGACGTCGCCGGGGAACGCCGGCACATCGTCTAAGAACATCTCGTTGAGGTGATGAGGGCCCAGCATCGACGGGATGCCCCGTACCGTGAAACCCTCGCGGTCCATCGGGATCAGAAAGAGCGTGAGCCGCTTGTGTTTTGGGGCATCAGGGTCGGTGCACGTCGCAAGCACGCACCACGACGCCATCTGGGCATACGACGTCCACACCTTCTGCCCGGTGATGCGCCAACCTTCCCCGTCCGGCACCGCTCGCGTACGCAACGACACCAGGTCGGATCCGGCTTCCGGCTCGGAAAAGCCTTGGCACCAAATGACATCGCCGGAAGCGATGGCCGCCAGGTGTTTGGCCTTCTGCTCCTCGGTGCCGTAACGCATCAGGGCCGGACCGACCCAGTTGACCCCCATGTACTGGGGACCCCTGGGCTCGTGCTGAGCCCACATCTCCTCGCGCAGCACTGTCTGCTGCCATACCGAACCACCGCCACCGCCATGCTCTTTCGGCCAGGCCAGGGCCAGCAGTCCCTCGGCGGCCAGCAGTTTGCAGAACGTCTCGGTGGTGGCCAGGTCTTCCGGATCCTCGGTGCAGGCGCCGAGAAAATCGGCTGGGACGTGATTGGCGATCAACTCCCGCAGCCGGTGTCGCAGTTCGACGGCGTCGTCACCGAGGTCGTAGTCCATCGTTATCCCTTCGGCAGCCCGAGCAGTCGCTCGGCGATGATGTTGCGCTGCACCTCCGACGTTCCGCCGTAGATAGTGGCGGCGAGCGCGTCCTGGCGTTCGAACAGCAGATCCGGATCGCTGGCCGAGCGCGCTCCCTCGGCGGCGGCCGCGAGTTCCCAAACTCGTTGCAAAGTAACCGATCCGAGCAGCTTCATGATGTCGGCTTCCGGACTGGACCGCCCGGCCAGTTCGTTGCCCAGCGCGCGGTATCCGGTGGCACGTAGCGCTTCGGCGTCGGCGAGTAGCGATCCGAGCTCCGCGCATAGATCCTGGCCGTCCTCGGCCGCGCCGTGACGTGCCCGGCGCACGGCGTCGAGTCCGCGCTTGATCTCGACCCAGTTCATGATCCAGATCATCTGGCGTTCGTGGTGCAGTGATGACAGTGCGACGTTCCAGCCGCCGTTCTCCGGGCCCAGCAGGTTTTCCGCGGGGACCTCAACGTCGTCGAGGAACACCTCACAGAACGTCTCGTCGGAGATCGACGACATCCGGATGGGTTCGATCCGCACGCCCGGGGAGTGCAGGTCGAGGATCAGGCACGAGATGCCGCGGTGTTTCGGCGCGTCGGGATCGGTGCGTGCATATAAGGTGCACCACCGCGATTCGTGAGCCTGCGTGGTCCAGATCTTGTGACCGTTGACCCGGAATACGTCACCGTCGCGCTCGGCGCGGGTGCGCAGACCGGCGAAATCCGATCCGGCTTCCGGCTCGGACATGCCTAGGGCCCACCATTCGTCGCCACGAAGCAGGGGCACCAGCAGACGCTCGATCTGGGCGGGTGTGCCGAACTGGCGGATGCCGGGTGCGGCAACGCCGGGTCCGGCAATGTTGGGTAGCTTGGGCGCCGACCGTAGCGCGCCTTCGATGCGGATCTCCATCGCGTCGCGCAACCCCAGCGATCGACCGCCGTGCTCGCGGGGCCAGGTCGGCTGTAGCCAACCGCCCTCGAAGGCGGCTCGCTGATAGTCGCGGCGCAGCGGGATATCCCATCGATACCGGCGGTAGTTCTCGTAGTAGTCGTTCGGCAGGAACGCGGCCAGCCAATCGGCGAACTCGGCGACGACCTCGGATGGAATCGTTGCGCTTGTCATGCGGCGCCTCCGACGAAACGGCAGCCCACCTCGTGGTAAAGCGCGCGACTGTCTCCCAACAGCGCCGCGCCCTGCCAGGCGTGCCGGATGTAGAGGTGCATGTCGTGCTCCCAGGTCTGCGCGAGCGCGCCGTGCACCTGGACCGCGGTACGCGCACAGCTGGCCGCGGCGTCGCCGGCCGCCGCCTTGGCCAGCGCCGCGCCGGTCCAGGCATCCGCGGGTGCGGTGTTCGGATCGGCGAGGCGAGCCGCGGCCGCATAGGTGAGGCTGCGGGCGCGCTCCACGCCGACGTAGTTGTCGGCCAGTGCGTGCTTGATTCCCTGAAATGCCCCGATCGGCGTGCCGAACTGGCGGCGCGACTTCGCGTACTCGACGGAGCGTTGCATGGCGCCCCTGGCCACGCCGACCAGATCGGCGGCGGCGGCCACCAGCGGTGCCGTCAGCGCGGATTCGAGGTCGACGGGCGCGGAGGCCACGGGTTCGGTGTTGATCTCGACGTCGGCCACCGGTTGGGCGGGATCGGTCGACTCGCCCGACAGGATCGTCACGCCGTCGCCGCCGCGCACTGCGACGGCCACGTACCCGTCGAGGGACTTGGCCAGCGTGACGATCAGCTCTGCCCGAGAGGCGTTGGGGACCGCGACCGCGCGCCCGCGCACCCGACCGTGGCGCAGTGTCATCGGCGCCCCGCCCAGCCGAGATCCTTTGGCGTGCACCGCCAGCGTGGCAACGACCCCGCCCGCGATCTCGGTGAGCTCCGCGTCCAGCCCGCACGCGCGCAAGACGCCCGCGGCCAGCCCGACGCTGCTGAGCAACGGAATTGGCGCCAGCGCTGCGCCGCACTCCTCGAGGACCACTGCCAGCTCGACGGGGCCGTAGTCGCTGTCGCCGGGTGCGGCCAGCTCGGTCCAGCCGAGGTCGACTACCGTCTTCCACAGAGAGCGCCAGCGATCCGGATCGGTCAGGGCCTGCCGGGCGGCATCGGGAGGACATTCGGTGCGCAGAATGTCGCGCACGGTGTCGCGCACCGACAGCTGATCCGAAGTCAGTCCGACATCCATAAGACCCCTAACATAATAAAGATAGTAAACTAGCGACGCTGTTGCAATCGGGACGAGCCTAGGTGGGCGCATGGTCGAGTGGTATCTGTTCCTGCCGCAGGTGCGGTTGTCGGTCGGCGACATCACGGAACGGGCCCGCCATGCCGAGGCCAGCGGCTTCGACGGAATGGCATTCATCGATCATCTCGAGGCCCCGGGGTTGGCCGGCGAAAGCATTTGGGAGGCAATGGCTGTCGCCACTTGGGTGGCGGCCAAGACCGAGCGGCTGCGGATCGGCCACCTGGTGCTGTGCGACGCCTTTCGGCATCCCGCCGTGCTCGCCAAGCAAGCCGTCACGTTGTCGGACGCCTCGGACGGCAGGTTCGATCTGGGCCTCGGATCGGGATCCTGGCCCGCCGAGTTCACCAGATTCGATGTCGGTCAGCAGGATCCGGTGGCCCGCGTTCAGCAGCTCGGACGCCACCTGGCCCTGATCAGGCAGTACTGGGGCGATGAAACCAAAGAGGCCTCCGACCAGCACGACGCGGTTCAGTTGCCGCGGCGCAACCATCCGATACCGCTGGTTCTGGGTGGCAGCGGACCCCGCCTGATGGAACTCGTTCGCAATTACGCGGATTGGTGGAACCTGCAGGCCAACCACATCGATCGGCTGCCCAAGCTGGCCCCGGCAGCGGGAAGCGCCAGGATTTCGGTTCAGCAGATGATCGGCTTCGCCCGGTCCGGCGCCGACCCCGATACCGTGCGCGAGGTGAGCACTCGCCGATTCGGCAACCTGGGGTCCGGGCTGGTCTGCGGTGACGCCGACCAGCTGACCCAGCACTTTGCGGGTCTGGCCGCCCAGCGCGTCGAGCGCTTCTACGTCTGGTTCGCCGATTTCGCGAACCCGGATTCCCTGTACGAGTTCGGCGAAACGGTGATCAAGACGTTCCCCGCGTCGTAGCCCTCAACCTTGCGGCGCGGCCCGGCGCCGGCGAGCTTCCGTCGGCACAATCGGCGGCCGGGCGAACGGCCCCCGCTGCACCGCGGACAGCCGGATCTCCGGCAGGGCGACCGACGGGTCGACGGTGTCCAGCCACGCAACCGCCGCGGCGACGTCGGACACCTGGATCGCGTACATCTCGAAGGGAACGTCCTGCAGCATCTCGGTTTCCACCGGGCCCGGCGTCACGATGTGCACGGCGATGCCGTCCCGGTCGACTTCGAGCGTCAGCGCCCGGGCGAACGCGTTCATCCCGGCCTTCGACGCGGAGTACGCGGTACGGGCCGGCATCGGCTCGTGAGCCGCCGACGACGAGATGAACACCAGCCGCGAGCCGGCGCGCATGCGGGGCAGCGCGGCGGCGGTCACCACGAAGCACGAATCCAGGTTGGCCGAAATGATGGTGCGCCACTGCTCGAATGTCTGCTTGCGCGCGTAGGTTCCACCCAGCGCGCCCGCGGCATGAACGACGAGGTCGATCGTCTCCAATGTGCTTATCGCAGAGTCGAACCCGTTCGGATCGGAGGTGTCGGCGGCGAGGTAACGGGCACCCATTTCCTCGGCGGCCGCGCGTAATGGGCCCTCGCGACGTGCGGCCAGCACCACGTCATAACCCAGCTCGGCCAGCTTGCGGGCGCATCCTTTGCCGATCCCACCGCTGCCGCCGGTGACCAACGCGGTTCGCATGGGCGTGTGAGGCTCCTCAGGAGTGCCGGAGATCGCGCGGGCGTGACAATGCCTGCGGCGAAAGCGCGTAGATACGTTGGTGCGGCCGGCCGGACAGCACATAGGTCTGGGTGTCGGCGAGGTGACGGCCGGCGATGCGCCGAGCCCGGTCGACGTCGCCCTCGGCGATCATCTCGCTCAGCTTGATATGTGTATTGAGCACCGCGCGTCGCTGGGTCAGCGACGGATAGGTGCCACGCGCCGCGCTCTCGTCGGCCCATTGGCGTTCGTGGCTGCTCCACAGCGTCTCGAGGCTGCCGACAACCGCGATGATGGTGTGATTGCCACAGCCCTGGACAATGAGATCGTGGAATTCGCGGCCGATTTCGGTGAACAGCCGACCGTCGTCGAGATGCTCGGCCATCGAATCGTTGACCTGCTTGAGTTCTGGCACCAGGGTGTTGGCCCGGTCCGGCCGCTGAGCCGCCAGAGCGGCGCACGCGGGCTCGAGTTCCTGCAGCGCCATGCCCAGGTCGGCGACCTCAACGGATTCGCTCTGCAACAACAGGCCCAGCATGTAGGCCGCGCTGGTCTTGGCCGGCGCATGCACCACGGCGCCGCCACGGTTGCCCCGCCGCACCGAGACCAGACCCTCGGTTTCCAGGATGCGCAGCGCTTCCCGCAGCGAGACCAGGCTGACGTTGAACTGTTCGACCAGTACTTCCTGGCGCGGCAGGAGATCGCCGTCGGCAAGGTCGCCGTCGATGATCTGGCGGCGCAATTCGTCGGCTACGATTTCGGCGATCCTCGGCGCCGACAACCGGCGACGGGCATCGGGGCCAATTCCCAGGGCGGTCATCCAATCCTCGCAGGAGCAGCGGGAAGAGCGGGGTGCGCCCACTCGGCTGGCTTAGCTATTTTAGCAGTAATGATATAAATAGCATCTCTGATCGCGTGTCGATCGGAAGGGCGGATGCAATTGAGCCAGGGGTCTGATGGCCGTCCGACACCGCTGCACGAGTTGCGCGTCGTCGAGATCAGCGACCGGATAGCTGGCAGCTACTGCGGGAAGTTGCTGGTCGACGCCGGGGCGCAGGTGCGCAAAATCGAACCACCGCAAGGGGATTGGCTACGGCGGTACACCGCTACCTGTTCGCCGGTGCCCGATGACCAGGCGTCCCCGTTTTACAGCTACCTCAACGCCGGCAAACAAAGCATGACCTTTGCGCCCGCTTCCGAGCGATGGCGGGCCGAATTGGCCACCGCCGACGTGATTATCGTCACCGCCGGCCCGTCGCGCGCCGCCGCGCTGGGCATCGATCCGCGGCAGCTGTTGGCCGACTCGCCGCAGGCGGTCGTGGTCACGATCTCCGACTTCGGCTGGACCGGACCGTATGCCGACCGCGCTGCCAGCGAGTTCACCTTGCAGGCCTGGGCGGGCTCGCCTGGCTTCCGCGGCGATCCGGCCGGACCCCCGATCGCGATCGGCGGCGACCTGGGGGAGTACATGGGCGGTGTGTTCGCCGCGTTCGGTGCGCTGGCCGTACGCCGCCGGGTCGACCTTGGCGGTCCCGGCGAGTATCTCGACCTGTCCATGCTCGAGGCGATCACCTTGATGCAGAGCAGCGAATGGCTGCATTCGCAGTTGTTGCGGGTGCCGCCGGTCAGCCGCACCACCGAAGTTCCCTCGATCGAGCCGGCCAAGGACGGCTACGTCGGGATCACGATGGTCACCGGTCAGCAATGGCTCGACTTCCTGGCGATGGTCGAGTGCCCGCAGCTGGAAGAGATTGAGCAGCTGCGTTTTCAGATCGGCCGCTGGGGCTACCGCGACCTGATCCGCGAGCAGATCGGACCGTGGCTCGCCGAACGGACCGTCGCGGAAATCGTCGAGCTCGGGCAGCTGTTCCGGTTGCCGATCGCGGCGCTGGGCAACGGCGCCACCATCCGCGAGGTGGAATACGCCACCGAGCGCGGGGTATTCGTGCGCAACCCCGCCGGCTTTCGCCAGCCCCGCCCGCCATGGCTGATGTCCGCGTGTGCGCCCGCGCCGGTGCGCGACACCGCGGCCCCAGGCGCTGACAACGACGAGTCGCCCTGGCGCAAAAGCGAACCCCAACGCGAGACGGCGCCCCGGGCGCGGCCGCTGGAAGGCGTCCGGATCGTCGACTTGACCGCGTTCTGGGCCGGGCCGGCGGCAACCCACCTATTGGCTGCGTTCGGCGCCGAGGTGATCAAGGTGGAGTCGATACAGCGACCCGACGGCATTCGTTACTCGGGCGGAATGCGCAAAGACGTTGACGACTGGTGGGAGTACGGCTGGGTATTCCACGCGATGAACACCAACAAGCGTTCGGTCACAATGGATTTGGGCTCCGCTGAAGGACGTGGGCTGCTCCTTGAGTTGGCCACCGGCGCCGACGTCGTGATCGAGAATTTCTCACCGCGAGTGATGGACCAGTTCGGGCTGACCGCCGACGCGCTGCTCGAGGTCAACCCCAAACTCGTCGTCACCCGCATGCCCGCGTTCGGGCTGGACGGCCCGTGGCGCGAACGCGTGGGATTCGCCCCCACCATGGAGCAGCTCGCCGGACTGGCCTGGGTGACCGGACTGCCGGATGCCCCGCCGGTGACGCCGCGCGGAGCCTGCGATCCGCTGGCCGGGGTGCACGCCGCCTTCGCGGTGCTGGCCGCGCTGAACTTTTCTGAACGGACCGGAACGGGTCAGCTGCTCGAACTGCCGATGCTGGAAACGGTTATGAACGCCACCGCGATACAGGCGATCGAATCCGAGGTCTTCGGAAAGACGTTGAGCCGTCGCGGCAATCGCGGTTTCGGCGGGTTGATCCAGAACCTCTACCGGTGTGCCGGCGCACCAGAGGAGGACGACTGGATCGCGGTCACGGTACGGGACGATCAGCAGTGGTCCGCGCTGGTCGACCTGATGGGTCGACCGGTCTGGTGCGACGAGGGTCTGGCCACGGTCGAGGGCCGGCAGGAGCGAGCCGACGACGTCGATCGCCGCCTTCAGGAGTGGTTCGCCGAGCAGCCACTGGAGTCGACGGTGGAGCGATTGGCCGGCGCGGGCGTTCCCGCCGCACCTGTGGTCTCGCCGTCGCTGGTGACTGAGAACCCGCAACTGCGCGATCGAGGGTTCTTCGAGACGCTGCAGCACCCGAGCATCGGGTCAGCGGAGTATCCGTGCCCGCCGTTCGCGTCGCTGCGCGGCCAGGACCGGTGGCTGCTGCGCCCGCCGCCGACCCTGGGCGAGCACAATGGGGAAGTACTGCGCGATCGGTGCGGACTGACCGACGAAGAACTAGCGAACCTCGCCGCCAGCGGGGTGATCGGAACCCGTCCCAAGGGCCTATAAGGAGGCAACTGATGCGCGTGACCGTAGACGAGAACATGTGTGAGGCCAACGGCTTCTGTGAATCGCTCGCGTCGGACGTGTTCGAGTTGGGCGACGAGGACGTGGTGCAGATCGCCGACGGCCCGGTGCCGCCAGACCGGGAGATCGATGTACGCGCCGCGGTGGACCAATGCCCGAAGGCGGCGCTGCGACTGCAGGAATAAGACCCGTGTCCACGCGGGATATGGCGAAGTACGCCGCGATGCGGCCCTACTTCGAGCTGGTCGCCGATGCCCTCGACGGTTTGGTGGACGGGACCGACTTTTTCGATATCCACGCCGAGGATGCGGTGGTCGAGTTCGTCATCACCGTCCCGACCTACCCGCGGCGAATCGCCGGGCGCGAGGCGCTGGCCGAACTGTATGCCGATTACGGGGATTCGATCGTCCAGAGTCACAGCAGCGACGTGCACCGCTACTACGACCCCGAGAGGTCGGCGGTGATTCTCGAGTACACGATGCACGGCACGGTGGTGAGCACGGGCGCGCGCTACGTCAACCGATTCGTCTCGGTCATCACGATCGAGGGCCGAAAGATCGTGCACTGGCGCGATTACCTGGACCCGCTGGCGGTGTCCGCCGCGTTCGGCGACGGCCCCGCCCCGTACTGACTCAGCGCCGCTCGGTCAGCGAGATCGCCATCTCGTCATAGATCGACATGTTGGTGGTCAGATTCGGATACGACACCTTGGTAGGCCCGATCTCGATGCGATCGCAGCGCAGCAGCAGCTCGTCGAGCACCGCCCGCAGTTCCGCGCGCGCCAGCATCGCGCCCAGGCAGTGGTGTGCCCCGCCGCCGCCGAATGCGACATGCGGGTTGGGCTGCCGGCCGATGTCAAAGGTGAACGGGGAGGAGAAGACCTCCTCGTCGCGGTTGGCCGACCGCAGCATCGACACCACTCGGTCGCCAGCGGGGATCTGCTGGCCTTCCATCTCCACGTCGACCTTCGCGGTGCGCGTCCAGTACGCCACCGGCGATGCCCAGCGCAGCACCTCCTCGACGGCGCTGGGCCGCAGCGCCTCGTCCGCGCGATAGCGCTCGATCTGCCCGGGATTGGCGACGAACGCCTGCAGCCCGATGGCCAACGTGTTCTTGGTGGTGTCGCTGCCGGCGAAGGCCAGCACGAAGAAGAAGAAGTCGAGCTCGTTTTCGGGCAGGCTGAACTGCTCGCCGTCGTTACCGGTGATCACGGCGGACGCCAGCGCTCGAGTTCTACCTGCCCGCTCGGGCGCGCCTCGGGCGCAAGCGCCTTGAGGATGCGGTCGAAGATGTCGAATATCCGCGGCCGGTCCTCGTCCGGGATGCCGATGATGTCGCCGATCACCGTCATCGGCAACGCGTCGGCGACGTCGTCGATCCAGTCCCCGCCGCCCTCGGCGAGCAGGCGGTCGATCATCCCGGCCGCCCGCGCCCGGATGCCGTCCTCCAGCTTGGCGATCGCTCGCGGATTGAACGCGTGAGAGATCAGTTTGCGGCGCTTGTTCAGCTCCGGCGGGTCCAGCGTGATGATGGTCGGTGACGACGAGAACATGGCGACCGGCTGGATGAGCGGGCGTCGACCGCGGTGAACGAGTCGGTGTCGCGGTGCAGGCGGACCGCGTGCCGGTGCTTGGTGGCGACCCAGAATCGGCGTTGGACCGTGTCGGCGACACCCGGTGTCAGGTCATGCCGGAAAAGCGGCCTGGTGCGCCGCAACTCGGCGAACAACTCGTCGGGAAAACCGTTACGCCACACGGCGAAATCGGATAGATCCACGCCAGCAGCAGTCATCTGCAACCCCGCTTGCTCTCCTGAAACGCGAGCACCGGCCGGCACCGCGTTGACGTTCTATGCTTAAAATAGTAAAAATAGACTCTAGTCGTCGAAACGCGGTGAGGTAAGTGAGCGGCCCAGCCGCGTGGGAAACGGAGTTCTCGTGACGAATACGATTTCAGAGTCCGACCCCTCGGAACGTGAGTTCGGACAGTCCGGCATCGCGCTGTCCACCTATCGATTCCCGACGGGGTGGTGCATCGTTGCCTTCGGCAGCGACGTGGCGCCCGGGCAAGTCAAGCGGCTGCACTACTTCGGTGAGGAGATGGTGCTGTTCCGCACCGCGTCCGGCAAGGTCAACGTGCTGGACGCGTACTGCCAGCACCTTGGCGCCAACATGGGCGTCGGCGGCACGGTCGAAGACGAGAACATCGTCTGTCCCTGGCACGGTTGGCAGTGGCGTGGTGATGGCAGCAACGCGTTGATTCCGTACAGCAAGATCGGTTGCAAGCAAAACGTCCGCATCCGCACCTATCCGACCATGGAGTGGTACGGCTTCATCTTGGTCTGGCACGAACGCCACGGACGCGCGCCGTACTGGCAGCCGCCGGCGCTGCCCGAACTGGAAACCGGCGAGTACTACCCGCTACACCCGCATAGCCGGATGCGCAACCGCGTCAAGGTTCACGCGCAGATGATCATCGAGAACGCGGCCGACCCCTACCACGTCCAATACGTGCATAAGGCCGCCAACCCGGCCAATACCGCCTCGTTCGAGGTCGCGGGGTATCACCTGCACGCCACCGTCAACGCGCACTTCGGTGGGGGCCGGGCGAAGACGTGGCTGACCCCCAACGGACCGGTCGACGCCAAGATCATCTACGACAACTACTCGCTCGGATTGGGGCTCGTCCGGTTCCCGAGTGACCTGGTGGCCACCATCGAGGTCACCGGCCAAACGCCGGTCGACGAGGACTACACCGACTACTTCTATACCCAGGCGTCGATCCGCGAGCCGGGCGACACCGGCGACGTCCCCACCGGGCGTGCGGCCAAGTTTTTGGAGCTGCAGCAACAGGTCATCAAACAGGACTTCTTCACCTGGGAGAACATGAAGTACCTGGAGAAGCCGAACCTGGCTCCCGAAGAGGCACACGACTACGCGGCCTTGCGCCGCTGGGCGCACCGCTTCTACCCGGGCACGGAGCCCACACCTATCGACTTCGGGTACACCGCCGACGGCGATCCCGACCCGGCAGCCGCGAAAGCCTAAGTGCACCTGATGTATTCGGTTCGGAGTGAGCCCCTGGGGCCCTCCGATTTCGGCGTGGATCGGTTCACCGTCCCGGCGGTGCTGGATCGCCGGGCCCAAGAGCACCCCGACCGGGTGATGATGTCGATCGCCGGTACCGACGTGACGTTCGAGCAGATGCGGCGGCGCTCCTGCGCGGCGGCCGACATGCTGGCCGAGTTGGGTGTGGGGCGCGGTGACGGCGTGGCGTTGTTCACCGCCACCTGCCCGGAATGGGTTTACTTCTGGCTCGGCGCGGCCCGGATCGGCGCGGTGAGCGCCGCGATCAACGCCGCCAATAAAGGGGACTTCCTGCTGCACACCCTGCGACTGGCGCGGGCCAAGGTGATCATCACCGACGCCGAGCGCCGTACCCGTGTCGACGAGGTTGTCGATCGGCTGGGCACGGTGACCGATGTTGTGGTGCAAGATGATTCGCTCAGCGCTGCGCTCATCCACGGAACTGCCCGCACCGGTGCCGACGACCCCGCGGACGCTGACGAGGTGGGGGCGCTGTTCTACACGTCGGGGACCACCGGGCCGTCGAAAGCTGTTGCCACAAGCTGGAATTACCTCTTCTCAGTTGCCGCGACCGTCGCGTCGGCCTGGGAGCTTCAGTCGGGCGAGTCGTTGTGGACGGCGATGCCGTTGTTCCATCTGAGCGCGGCGCCCAGCGTGCTGGCTCCGATGCTGGTCGGCGCAACGACCGTGCTGGCGGCGGCTTTCCATCCCGGCCAGGTGTGGGATGACATCCGCGACCATGGCGCCGTCGGCTTTGCCGGAGCGGGCGCGATGGTTTCGATGCTGCAAAACCTGCCCGCAGATGCGCTCGACGCTACGCTGCCGCTGCGATTCATTTCGGCCGCGCCGATCGACGCGAGTTCCTACCACGCCATCGAAAAGCGTTACGGCTGCCGCATTGTGACGATGTACGGGATGACCGAGGCTTTCCCGATCGCGGTCAAGGGTGTGGCCGACGACGGGGCTCCCGGAACGTCGGGCCGGCCGAATCCGAATTTCGACGTGCGCATCCTCGACGACGACGGCAATCCGTTGCCCGCCGGGACGGTCGGAGAGATCGCTTGCCGGCCCAGGCATCCGCACGTGATGAGCGAGGGCTATGTGGGTCAGGACGCGCAACTGGACCCGCACCCGGACTGGTTCCGCACCGGCGATCTCGGCCGACTCGACGCCGAGCAGAACCTGACGTATCTCGATCGGATCAAGGATTCGCTGCGCAGGCGCGGCGAGAACATCTCCTCGGTCGAAGTGGAACGTACCGTCACGCAACATCCCGCGGTCGCCGAAGCCGCAGCGATCGCGGTGCCCAGCGAATTGGGCGAGGACGACATCCTGCTGGTCGTGACGTTGCGCCCGGACGCTGCGCTGGATTGCGCCGAGTTGCTGGACTTCTGCGCCGCCCGCATGCCGTACTTCTGCGTCCCCCGATACGTCGAGAAAGTCAGTGAACTCCCGAAGAACGTTATCGGACGGGTGCGTAAAGATTTATTGCGCGCCAGAGGTTTAACGCCGGGGGTCTGGGATCGAGAAAGATACGGATATATTGTGAGCCGGTAAGTAAAGTTGATGTTACGTAGATCGTTTCTTTTTTCCTTCGGGGAGAGGCTGGATAGTAGAGATGACGATGACCTACCAGCAAGAACAGTTCCTCCAAGCGGCAACCGCCCACGATGCGATCTTGAATCTGAACGCTCGGCACAATCGCGCCTACTCCGACGGCGACCGCGACCGCTGGATCGCCACCTTTCGTCATTCCGGTGCCACCTTCGTCCGCGCCGGTGGACTGTTTACCGATCTGCGTTTGGCCTTCGACGGCGGCGATAGCCAACGGTTGGTGACCCTCGATCACGAGATCGCGATCGAGGGCGTCAACGCGGTCCAGCGTTGTGTCGCCGTGCTTTTCTCCGCCGCCTTCGGCGACACCACCCTCCGGGCCACCGGGACCTACCGGGATGAGCTGATCTACGAGCGCGGCGGCTGGTATTTCACCTCCCGCAATCTCTCCTGGGATGTGGTGCCCAGCCGGCACCCGCTTGTCATGTAAGCGGCACCGATACGTGGATTCCGGACTCAGCTATCAATTAGCCTTCGGCACTTACGAAGACGCGCTGCGGATGGTTGGCGCGGCCAGCGAACCACGGACCGCGACGACGCCGATCAGCGGTGCTCGCATTCAGCTGTTTGCCGCCATGATTCAGGACGGCAATCGTTCGTACTGGGACGCGGAATTCGCGGGGCAGCGATGGGGAGGCTTGCTGGCTCCGCCGGCTCTGTTGATGGGGTGGTTGATACCTCCGCCGTGGGAACCCGGGGGCCGGCGGCCCGCCGCGTCGCTTGTACTGCGAGTCCCGTTGCCGGGCACCACATTCATCAATGCCGCCAACGACGTTGAGTTCTTGGAGCCCATTGTCGAGGGTGACGTGCTGACCGCTGTCGAGGAACTGGTGTCGGTGTCACCGGAGAAGCAGACCCGGCTGGGGGTCGGCCACTTCGTCGAGACGCTGGAGACCTATCGCCGTCAGGGCGGCGCCGTCGTCGCCCGATCGCGCAATACCTTATTCCGCTTCACCCCAGGGGCGTCCGCGTGACCGGCGCGGATCTGGACTGGAACGCGATCACCGTACCCGTCGAGCTACCGGAAGTGGTCGACGAGATCCGCTACCAGCGGGTGGTCGAGAACGCCGGGGCGACGTGGGATTATTTTCCCGGCCACTTCGATCCCGAATACGCCCAAAGTCAGGGAAACCCAACGATTTACCTGAACACCATGCATCTCGCCGGGTTCGCCGACCGCGTCGCAACCGATTGGGCCGGCCCCAGCAGCCGGGTGGTGCGCCGCTCGCTGCGGCTAGCCGGTTCGATCTATGCCGGCGACACGATGATCGGCCGGGGCCGGGCGGTAGCCAAGCGGTGCGACACTTCGGTGGACCCACCACGCCACCTGGTCGACATCACGATCGAAGTGACCAACCAGCATGGTGCCTTGTGCTGCCCGGTCGAGCTCACCCTGCAGTTGCGCTGTGGGTGACGGCATAGCCGAACTGCATCTGGCGGTGTGTCGACGGTTCGGCGAGGCGGTTGGGTCGGCCGATGGCAAATGGGATCGGCGCACCCCGTGCGACGCCTGGGACGCCCGGGGAGTGCTCGAGCACGTGATCGGTTTTCATGACGTACTCCTCTTGCGGCCCTTGGGATTAAAGCCCACCCGACCCGCAGATCCACGGGTGCGCTGGCAACTGACCTATGAGTCCCTGGCAACGGCTCTGGAGTCCGGCGCAGCGACACAACTGGATGCGTACCGGCTGATGCCGAACCTGACCCGCGACGTCTTGGTTCACTGCTGGGATCTAGCTCGCGGGGTCGGGGCCGACGATCGCCTAGATCCCCGGTGGTGCGAGCTCTGCTATGCCGACCTGCCAGTGGATCCGAACGCGTTGGCCGGGTCGGGAATGTTCAATGCTCCGGTCTCGGTGAGTAGCGGAAGCGATGCGCAAGCCAGACTTCTTGCGCGCGTTGGGCGCAATCCCGCGTGGCGGGCGGAGCGCACTAGCTCATAGCGGCGGCATCTGCCCCTTGGCGATCACCGTCTGCAGCTCGACATATTCGTCGAGGCCTTCCGGCCCGAACTCGCGGCCGATGCCCGAATGCTTGAAACCGCCGAACGGACTGCCGATGTCGAGCGTGTACATGTTGATGCCATACGTGCCCGCGCGCACACTGGCGGCGACGTCCAGGCCGTGGGCGATGTCCGCGGTCCACACCGAACCGGCCAGACCATAGTCGCTCTCGTTGGCGATCCGGACCGCGTCGGATTCGTCGCGGTAGCGCAGCACGGTCAACACCGGGCCGAATATCTCCTCGCGGGCGATGCGCATGTCGTTGGTCGCGTCGACGAAAAGCGTTGGCCGCACATACCAGCCGCGCTCGGCAGGACTGTCTTGTGCGGTATTGAGGCCACCGAGCACGACGCGGGCGCCCTCGCTTTGTCCGGACTGGATGTACTCCTGCACTTGGCGTTGATGCCGTTGAGCGAAAAGAGGTCCGATGTCGGTGGCCTCGTCGGTCGGATCCCCGACGTTGAGACCCGACATCATCCCGGCCAGCGCGTCAACGAACTCATCGTGCCGTCGTTTGCTGACCAAAAGGCGGGTCTGCGCGACGCAGGCCTGCCCGTTGTTCATCAGGCTGGCCGACTTCAGCCCGGCCACCGTCTTCGCGATATCGGCGTCGTCCAGGATGATCGCCGCCGACTTGCCACCCAGCTCCAGGCTCACCCGTTTGAGCTGCTCTCCGCAGAGCGTCGCGATGCGGCGCCCGACGGCACTGGAACCGGTGAAAGAGATCTTGTCCACCCCGGGATGGCGCACCAGCGCCTCGCCGACGTCGGTACCGCCGGGCAGCACGGACACCACGCCCTCTGGCAACCCGATCTGCTCGATCATTTCGGCCAACCACAAAGCGTCCAAAGGTGTTTCGGGAGCGGGCTTGATGATGACCGTGCAGCCGGCGATCAGGGCCGGAATGAGCTTGGGCATGATCAGGAATTGCGGCACGTTCCACGGCACAATCGCCGCGACCACCCCGACCGGCGCCCGGCGCAGGTGCACTTCGCCGAGCACACCTTGGCGGCGTTCCGCCCAGGGGAAGTCGCGGGCCGCAGCCAGCGTGAGGTGGATCAGCCCCGCCGCGGCCGCTCCCTGGCCCATCCGGCTGAAAGTGCGCGGGGACCCCATCTCGTCGGTAATCAGGTCGGCCATTTCGTTGACGTGGTTGCCGTAGATCGCGGCGAGCTCTTCAACCTTGGCCATCCGCTCGGCATGGGTCAATCGTGGCCACGGGCCATGGTCGAAAGCCTGCCGCGCGGCGGCGACCGCGACATCGACATCCTCGGGCCCGGCGACTTGGACGTGGCCGATCGGCTCTTCGGTATGCGGAGAGATCACGGCGAGCTGGCTCGGGTTGGCGGGCTTGCGCCACTGCCCCCCGATGAACAGTTCGGCATAGTTCCGATGGTCGGATTTTTCTGTCATCGGGGCACTTCCTTGCGGCGGGGGTGAGGCCGTGACGTAACTTCGCTATTGACGCTAACATAGCAAAAAAGCGCGATGGCGCCGTGGCAAGGAAGCCGACATGAATAACGATTGGCGCAGTTACCCGTATCAGTTGGTACCCGGCGACAGCCAGCTGGATTTTCCCGCCGCCGAGGGCCAACACCCGGACCAGGAGTCCGACACGTGGTTCATCGCCGGCCAACTGCGGGCGGTCGAGAGCGACCGGTCGTTTGCGTTCCTGACGATCTTCAACAAGAACCAACCCGGGGGCACCGTCGTCGCCGACTTCTACACGATGGCGCTGTTCGACCTCGACACCGGTGATTACGGGACCTACACCGACTACGACATGCCGCCCGCCAACATGGAGCCCGGCGCCCAGCGCAAGTTGGCCATGACCGCAGGCCATCTCGACATCAGCTATCAGAGCAGCGCGGGCACCGCGTCGTGGACTGCGTGCCGGGATGGCGACGACCAGTTACTGCCGTATACCTATCGAGTCAGCCTGGTGGGTCAGGACCATCAGGGGCGGTCCATGCGGTTGGACTTGGTCGTAACCCCAACGCGCGCACCGACACCGGTGGGGGCCTCGACCTACAACGGCAAGATCGAGTGCTTCGGCCAACGCGACACCTACTCCTATTTCCAGACCGGCATGGCGATGAGAGGAACCCTGCGGTGGGGTGATCTGGTCGAGCAGGTCAGCGGTGACGCTGGGCATGTGGACCGGCAGTGGTTCCCGAAATACGCCGGCGGCGGCGGAAGCGGGGGAGACCCGCGAGCCAGGTCGCACGAATGGCGCACGATCAATTTCGACAATGGTGTCGACCTGAGCATCTGGCGGCAGTTCGACCGCACCAACGGTAATGCACTGCAACCGTTTACCGGTGTGACGACGAGCCATCCCGACGCCGCCATCCCGCCGGAATGCGCCGAAGACATAGAGGTCACCATCAGCAGCTACGTGAAATGGCCGAATACGGTGCGCCCCCTGGTGCGCCCGCCCGCCCCCGCCCGGTATCTGGCCGACCGCCACCGGATCACTTGCGCCACACTGGGAATGGACCTCGTTGGGGAGCCGTTGGTACCGGCCCCGGCGCACGGCCTGCCGATCGAATACATGGAAGGCCCGTACCGCTACGAAGGAACACTGTGGGGCAAACCGGTGAGCGGCTTCGCATTCAACGAACGCTCGCTGGCGCTATATCGGGACTGGGAACTGGTCGAGGTGCTGGCCACCACTGTTGCCGACGTCGAACCCGACTTGCAGTCGGTGGTCGATCAGCTGGTGCCGTTGCTGGCCGCCGGCCGCCGCGGCGCAGCGGTTGAGCTGCTGAGCCGAGCGCTTCCCGTGCAAAACGCCGCGCTCGCAACCCTTCTCGACGATCTGATCGCCGTACTCTCCGAACAGTCAGCTCACAGTGGCTGATTCGATAGCCTGGGCCCAGGTGATGTGGCGATGCTGCAGCCCCGGCTCATTGCGGCCGAACACCAGGTGGTCGCGAGCGCCCGACTCGAGGTTGGCCTGTAGCCCTTCGACCAGGCGGTAGTCTTCGTCGCGCACGGTGGCATGCGCGTACTCGAAGACGGCTTGTGCGCCGGCCGCCACGGATTCCTCGGACACGTCCAGCGGTGTCGAGTTCTGGTGCACGGTGATCGACCTGCCGGGTTCGTCGCCGGGGTAGATCCGGAACAGCTCGCCGTTGGCGATCGTCACCGACAGCACGATGTTGGGGAACAGCGCGTAGATCACCACCATGTTGTGGAACGGGTCCCACTGCTCCTCGGGAACCTTCTCCAGCTCGAGGATCCCGTTGAGCGGGAAGATCAACCGGTGGTGAGGCCCGTACGAATCGAACACCGTGCAGTTGCTGCGGGCGATGGTGGCGAAGGTCTGCCGGTGCACGGTGGCGAAATGGTAATTCTCGGCGAAGGTGTCGACAGCCAGCTTCCAATTGATCGGGACGTCGAGCACCTTTTCGCCGAGCGGAGACCACCGCCCGATGCCCCACGAGTCGAGCTCGTCGGCCAGCGGTCCCAGGTGAGCGGCGACGTCCAGGGTGGCGCTTGGATCCAGCGCCACCCAGAGGAACCCGGCGAATTCGGCGGCCGGGAGTTCGGTCAACGAGTCGGACTTGACGGTCATGTCCGGGAAGCCCTCGCGGCCCGGCAGGCCGACCAGCTTGCCGGTGTTGTCGTAGGTCCAGGCGTGGTACGGACAGCTGAACCGCTTCGCGGTGCCGCACCCCGTCACCACCTGCGACTGCCGGTGCAGGCAGACATTCTCGAATGCCCGCACCGACCCGTCAGATGTTCTGGTCAGCAGGATCGATCGCCCCAGCACTGTCTTGGTGCAGTAAGCGCCGGGATCGGGCAGCTCCGAGACGTAGCCGACCAGTTGTGGGCTGGCCAGCAGCAACGCCCTGTCACTGTGGTGTCGCTCCAGCGAGGTGTAATCGCGTGCGTCGACCGTGTGCTGCCGGGGAGCGAGGTCGGTCGTCGTGTCGCGTGCCAACTTCGAAGCCCGCCGGGTCAGGTCGATGAGCTGGTCGTGTTCCATCTGTCCAGTACAGACCTTGCGACAGTTGTAAGGTCAAGCAGTGGCTGAGCAGTTGCTGATCGGCGACGTCACGGCCTTGACCGGCATCGCTTCGGGCCGGATCCGCCATTACGAGAAAATCGGGCTGCTGCGCGCGCAGCATCTGAGCAACGGCTACCGGGTCTTCGACGTCGAGCAGGTCCTCGACCTGTTACGCATCGACCTGATGCGAAGCCTCGGCGTCAGCATCAACGACATCCAACGGCTGGTCGACGGCGGTCAGACCACTTTGGCTGACCTTCTGGACGAGCACCGCACGTTGCTGATGCATCAGCGCGACCGGCTGGACCAATTGATCGCGGCCATCGATGCCGCCACCGACTGCGGTGCCGCGGGTGTCAACGAACAGATTCTGCGCACGCTGGCGACCACGCACCGCGACAGCATCGGAGTCTTCGGGAGGCTCAGCGCCCCGTTGTCCGCGCCCGTTGCCGCGATGTATGCCGACTTGTTCAACGAGTGGGAGTTGCCGGTTCCGTCGTTGTTCGGCCAGATGGTGCTGCCGCCGGCGGCCAGCACATTGCTGGAGCAGCTCGCCGAGACGCCGGGACGACGGGTGCTGTTCGACCGGTTGCGCAGCCTGGCGGGCGATGTGATTGCGCTAGGCGAGAATCTCTCGGGTGCAACAGAACTTGCGCGCACCTGGATTGCACAACAGCTGGCCGATCCGCTGCCTGACGACGTGGTCGCTGTGCTGCAGGGCGTGCAGCCGCTGTTGCAACATGATCTGGTGATCGTGCAGGGATTCCGGGCCTGGGCGCGATCGATCAACCCGGCGGCTGCGCTCTTCCTCGAAGAGATTGCCGCACAAACGGCTCAGCGCGGCCTAGAAGCCATGAGCGTCATCGTGCTGCCGACGGCTAAACCTGGAATGCACCAGATGTAATGGACATGTGACCGGTGTGACTGGTGTGTCTATTGGTGTTTGTGTCGTACCCTTTGCGATGTGTCGATTTCGCGCCGTGACATGCTCAAATTCGCGGCCGCAACCCCGGCCTTGGTCGGCTTGGGCGTCGCGGCGTCGTCGTTGCGCGCCGCGCCCGCATCAGCATCGCTGGGCACTTTGTTGGATTACGCCGCGGGCGTGATCCCCGCCAGTCAGATCCGCGCCGCCGGGGCCGTGGGGTCGATTCGGTACGTCTCCGACCGGCGACCAGGCGGGAACTGGATGCTGGGCAAGCCGATCCAGGTCGCCGAGGCGCGCGACCTGCACAGCAACGGGCTCAAGATCGTCTCCTGTTACCAGTACGGCAAGGGCAGCACCTCCGACTGGTTGGGCGGCGCCAACGCCGGCCTGCAGCACGCCAAGCGCGGGATGGACCTACACACGGCCGCCGGTGGTCCCGCCGGCGTCCCCATTTACGCGTCGATCGACGACGATCCTTCCTACGAGCAGTACAAGAGCCAGGTAGCTCCGTACCTGCGGTCCTGGGAATCGGTGGTCGGACACCAGCGGACGGGCGTTTACGCCAATTCGAAGACGATCGACTGGGCACTGCACGACGGCCTGGGCTCGTACTTCTGGCAGCACAACTGGGGCTCGCCCAAGGGCTACGCCCATCCGGCGGCGAACCTGCACCAAGTCGAGATCGATAAGCGCAGCGTGGGCGGTGTTGGGGTGGACATCAACGAGATCCTCAAGCCGCAATTCGGGCAGTGGGCCTAGCGCCGGCGCGCCATCGCAAAGACTTCTGACCCTCACACCGATCCGGCCCGGGGTTGCGTAACGCTGTTCCAGCAAACACTCGTTCGCTCATTGTCGGTCCACGCCGACTGCGGCGGGCGCCAGACCGCTCAACCACCGCGGCGGCGCGGGCGGCGCGCAATACGAATTCTTAACATCACGATTTGATAACAATGCGGCCTTGAACAGCGCAGTTATAGCTACTCGACCGTAACCACCTGCATGCAGGACGTTTGTTCTGGATAGCCGCGAGGCCGGTTAATCCGGGTGTTACCCACAACACGGTTACCCGTGCGTAGAACTCACCAGTAACCAATCTGCGCAGAAAGACGACCCGAATCCTTATGACACTCTTAGTACAGCCGATGCAGTCCGCCGCGCCGCTAGGTCCGCGTGAGTGGCCCGCCGACAACACACCGGTCACGCGCTTTTTGGGCTGCGATTCAAAGCGGAATCGACCCCGAGCCAGTAGGGGCCCCGCCCGCCGGGGCTCTCAGCCGGCCGAACGAACCGACGTGAAGACGCATACAGGGAGATACACAAGGTGACGATTCACGAGCATGACCGGGTGTCCGCAGACCGCGACGGGAATAGCCCGCACAGCACCCATGCTCTGGTCGACCGCCTCACGGCCGGCGAGCCTTACGCTGTCGCGTTCGGCGGTCAGGGCAGCGCCTGGCTGGAAACCCTCGAGGAACTCGTGTCCTCGGCGGGGATCGAGACCGACATCGCAACGCTGGTCGGCGAAGCGGAGCTGCTGCTCGAGCCGGTGGAAAAAGAGCTGGTCGTGGTGCGTCCGATCGGCTTCGAGCCGCTGCAATGGGTCCGCGCGCTGGCGGCCGAGGACCCCGTCCCCGCGGACAAGCACCTGACCTCAGCCGCGGTGTCGATACCCGGTGTGCTGCTCACCCAGATCGCGGCCGGGCGTGCCCTGGCCCGACAGGGCATGGACTGGACCGCGACCCCGCCGGTCGCCGTCGCCGGGCACTCGCAAGGTGTGCTCGCCGTCGAGGCCTTCAAGGCCGCCGGCGCGCGTGACGTCGAGCTGCTGGCCCTGGCCCAGCTGATTGGTGCGGCCGGGACACTGGTGGCCCGTCGCCGCGGCATCTCCGTTCTCGGCGACCGCCCGCCGATGGTCTCGGTCACCAACGCCGACCCCCAGCGCATCGAGGCGCTGCTCGACGAGTTTTCCCAGGACGTGCGGACCGTGCTGCCCCCGGTGCTGTCTATCCGCAACGGTCGGCGTTCGGTCGTCATCACCGGCACGCCGGAGCAACTCTCCCGCTTCGAGCTGTACTGCCAGCAGATCTCCGAGAAAGAAGAGGCCGACCGCAAGAGCAAGCTGCGCGGCGGCGACGTCTTCGCGCCGGTCTTTGACCCGGTCCGGGTCGAGGTGGGCTTCCACACGCCGCGGCTGGCCGACGGCATCGACATCGTCGGCGCCTGGGCCGAGAAGATCGGCCTGGACGTCGCGCTGTCCCGCCAACTGACCGAAGCCATCCTGGTCAGCCGGGTTGACTGGGTGGAGGAGATCACCCGGGTGCGCGACGCCGGTGCGCGCTGGATCCTCGACCTGGGTCCCGGCGACATCCTGACCCGGCTCACCGCACCGGTGATCCGCGGCCTCGGCGTGGGCATCGTGCCCGCCGCAACCCGCGGCGGTCAGCGCAACCTCTTTACCGTCGGGGCCACCCCCGAGGTGGCACGGCCCTGGTCGAGCTACGCGCCGACCGTCGTGACCCTGCCCGATGGCCGGGTCAAGCTCTCGACGAAGTTCACCCGGCTGACCGGGCGCTCGCCGATCCTGCTGGCCGGCATGACCCCGACCACCGTCGACGCCAAGATCGTCGCCGCAGCGGCCAACGCCGGACACTGGGCCGAGCTGGCCGGCGGCGGGCAGGTGACCGAAGAAATCTTCGCCGCCCGCATCGAGGAGCTGTCCGGATTGCTCGAGCCGGGCCGCACCTACCAGTTCAACACCCTGTTTCTCGACCCCTACCTGTGGAAGCTTCAGGTCGGCGGCAAGCGCCTGGTGCAGAAGGCCCGCCAGTCCGGCGCCGCGATCGACGGCCTCGTCGTCAGCGCCGGCATCCCGGACCTCGAGGAAGCCGTCGAGCTGATCGACGAGCTCAACGACATCGGCATCAGCCACGTCGTGTTCAAGCCCGGCACCATCGAGCAGATCCGCTCGGTCATCCGCATCGCGACCGAGGCAGCCACCAAAGCAGTGATCGTGCACATCGAGGGCGGGCGCGCCGGCGGCCACCACTCATGGGAAGACCTCGACGACCTGCTGCTGGCGACCTACTCGGAGCTGCGGTCCCGCCCCAACATCACCGTCTGTGTCGGCGGCGGTATCGGCAGGCCCGAGCGGGCCGCGGAGTACCTGTCCGGGCGCTGGTCGGAGTCCTACGGCTTCCCGTCGATGCCGATCGACGGCATCCTGGTCGGCACCGCGGCGATGGCGACCAAGGAGTCGACCACGTCGCCGTCGGTCAAGCAAATGCTGGTCGAGATCAGCGGCACTGACCAGTGGATCGGCGCCGGAAAAGCCCAGGGCGGCATGGCTTCCAGCCGTAGCCAGCTCGGTGCCGACATCCACGAGATCGACAACACCGCCTCACGCTGCGGCCGGCTGCTCGACGAGGTCGCCGGTGACGCGGATGCCGTCGCCGAGCGTCGCGACGAGATCATCGCCGCGATGGCCGGCACGGCCAAGCCGTACTTCGGCGATGTCACGAACATGACCTACCTGCAGTGGCTGCGGCGCTACGTCGAGCTGGCCATCGGTGCGGGCGACTCGACCGCGGACACCGCCTCGCCCGGCAGCCCGTGGCTGGCCGATACCTGGCGCGACCGCTTCCAGCAGATGCTGCAGCGCGCGGAGGCGCGACTGCACGCCCAGGAGCACGGCCCGATCGACAGCTTATTTTCCGGTTCCACCGGCTCGGCGCTGCTGGAGAACCCGGACACGGCGATCGAGGGGCTGCTGGCCAGCTACCCCGATGCCGAAACCGTGCTGCTGCATCCGGCCGATGTGCCGTTCTTCATCACCCTGTGCAAGACGCTGGGCAAGCCGGTCAACTTCGTGCCGGTGATCGACAAAGACGTGCGCCGGTGGTGGCGCAGTGACTCGCTGTGGCAGGCGCACGACGCCCGCTACGACGCCGACCAGGTGTGCATCATCCCCGGCACCGCCGCCGTCGCCGGCATCACCCGGGTGGACGAGCCCGTCGGCGAGTTGCTCGACCGCTTCGAGCAGGCCGCGATCGACGAGGTGCTGGGCACCGGCGCCGAGGCGACAGCCGCCAGGTCGCGCAGGCTGGGCCGTCCGGACGTGACGGGGCCACTGGCCGTCGTGCTCGACGCCCCCGATGTGCTGTGGGCCGGGCGCACCACCACCAACCCGGTTCATCGCATCGCCGATCCGGGTGACTGGCTGGTCCACGATGGATCGGAAGGTCTGCGTGCCACGCACTCATCCACCGGAGCTCGGCTGCAGGTCAAGTCCGACGGTGGGGCCCGCAACGAACAGGTCGTTCTCAGTATTCCGGTGTCCGGGGTCTGGATCGACATCACATTCACGTTGCACGCCAACACCGTCGACGGCGGTGTTCCGGTGGTCTCCACCGACGACGCCGCCACCGCGATGCGTGCGGTCCTGGCGATCGCCGCCGGCGTCGACGGGCCGGAGTTCTTGCCCCAGGTGACCGGCAGGACGGCCACTGTGACGGTGGACTGGGACCCGGAGCGGGTCGCCGACCACACCGGGGTCACGGCCACCTTCGGTGAACGGCTGGCGCCCAGCCTCACCACCGTGCCCGACGCGCTGGTCGGTCTGTGCTGGCCCGCGGTTTTCGCGACGATCGGCTCCGCGGTCACCGAGGCCGGCGTGCCGGTCGTCGAGGGCCTGCTGAGCCTGGTGCACTTGGACCACGCCGCTCACGTGGTTGGCCAGTTGCCGACAGTGCAGGCCCAATTGACGGTTACCGCAACGGCTTCCGCGGCGAACGACACTGACATGGGCCGCGTCGTCCCGGTCTCGGTGACGGTGTCCGGTCCCGACGGCGCCGTGATCGCCAGCCTCGAGGAGCGATTCGCGATCCTCGGGCGTACCGGTGCTGCCGAACTCACCGACCCGACCCGGGCCGGCGGCGCGGTGTCCGAGAACGCGACCGACACTCCGCGGCGACGCCGCCGCGATGTCACCCTCGCCGCGCCGGTCGACATGCGTCCCTTCGCGGTGGTGTCCGGTGACCACAACCCAATCCACACGGACCGGGCGGCCGCGCTGCTGGCCGGGCTGGAATCGCCCATCGTGCACGGCATGTGGTTGTCGGCTGCCGCACAGCACGCGGTGACGGCCACCGATGGTCAAACCCGTCCGCCGGCTCGTTTGATCGGCTGGACCGCGCGGTTCCTGGGCATGGTACGTCCGGGTGACGAGGTCGACTTCCGTGTCGACCGCGTCGGAATCGACCAGGGCGCAGAGGTTTTGGATGTATCCGCGCGGATCGGATCGAATCTGGTGATGTCGGCTACCGCACGCCTGGCCGCACCCAAGACCGTCTACGCGTTCCCGGGTCAGGGCATCCAGCACAAGGGCATGGGCATGGAGGTGAGGGCCCGGTCCAAGGCGGCCCGCAAGGTATGGGACAAGGCCGACGAGTTCACTCGCGAGACGCTGGGCTTCTCGGTGCTGCACGTGGTGCGCGACAACCCGACCAGCATCATCGCCAGCGGTGTGCATTACCACCACCCCGAGGGCGTTCTCTACCTGACGCAGTTCACCCAGGTCGCGATGGCGACGGTGGCCGCCGCGCAGGTCGCCGAGATGCGCGAGCAGGGCGCCTTCGTCGAAGGTGCCATCGCGTGCGGTCACTCGGTCGGCGAGTACACCGCGCTGGCCTGCGTTACCAATATCTACGAGCTGGAAGCCCTGCTGGAAATGGTGTTTCACCGCGGCTCCAAGATGCACGACATCGTGCCGCGCGACGAGCTGGGCCGCTCGAACTACCGGTTGGCCGCGATCCGTCCATCGCAAATTGACTTGGCCGACGAGGAGGTTCCCGAGTTCGTCGCCGGGATCGCCGAGCGCACGGGCGAGTTTCTTGAGATCGTGAACTTCAACCTGCGCGGCGCGCAGTATGCGATCGCCGGCACGGTGCGCGGTCTCGAGGCCCTCGAGGAAGAAGTGGAGCGGCGGCGCCAGCTCACCGGCGGCAAGCGCTCGTTCATCTTGGTGCCGGGCATCGACGTGCCGTTCCATTCGCGGGTGTTGCGGATCGGCGTCGCCGATTTCCGGCGCTCGCTGGAGCGGGTCATGCCGCGCGATAAAGATCCCGAGGTGATCATCGGACGCTACATCCCGAACCTGGTGCCGCGTCCGTTCACGCTGGACCGTGACTTCATCCAGGAGATCCGCGATCTGGTGCCCGCCGAGCCGCTCGACGAGATCCTCGCCGACTACGACACCTGGCGCAGCGAGAGGCCGCGCGACCTGGCGCGCACAGTGTTGATCGAGTTGCTGGCCTGGCAGTTCGCCAGCCCGGTGCGCTGGATCGAGACCCAGGATCTGTTGTTCACCGAGGAGGCGGCCGGCGGCCTGGGCTCGGAGCGGTTCGTCGAGATCGGCGTGAAGTCGGCGCCGACCGTCGCCGGACTGGCCACCAATACCCTCAACCTGCCCGAATATGCCCACAGCACAGTCGAAGTGCTCAATGCCGAGCGGGACGCCGCGGTGCTGTTCGCCAATGACACCGACCCCGAGCCGGAGGCCGAAGAGGATTCCGCCGCAGCCGTTGCGGCGGCGGCGGCGGACGGTGCGCCCAGCTCCGATGTCGCCCCAGCCGTCGCTCCGGCTCCCGCCACAGCTCCGTCTGGTGCTCCACGTCCCGATGACATCGGATTCGGCGCGGCCGACGCCACCCTGGCGCTGATCGCGCTGTCGGCGAAAATGCGTATCGACCAGATCGAGGAGCTGGACTCCATCGAGTCCATCACCGACGGCGCGTCGTCGCGGCGTAACCAGCTGCTGGTGGACCTGGGCTCGGAGTTGAACCTGGGTGCCATCGACGGTGCCGCCGAGGCCGACCTGGCCGGATTGCGGGCGCAGGTGACCAAGCTGGCCCGCACTTATAAGCCTTATGGCCCAGTGCTTTCCGACGCCATCAACGACCAGCTGCGCACGGTTCTCGGCCCGTCCGGCAAGCGGCCGGCCGCCATCGCCGAGCGGGTCACGAAGACCTGGGAGCTCGGCGAGGGCTGGGCCAAGCACGTCACCGTCGAGGTCGCGCTGGGAACCCGCGAGGGCACCAGCGTCCGCGGCGGTGCCATGGGGCACCTGCACGAGGGTGCGTTGGCCGACGCCGGCTCCGTCGACCAGGCCATCGACGCCGCGGTCGCTTCGGTGGCCGCACGCCAGGGCGTTTCGGTGGCACTGCCGTCGGCGGGGGGTGGCGGCGGAGCGACGATCGACGCAGCCGCGCTGAGCGAATTCACCGACCAGATCACCGGCCGTGACGGCGTGCTCGCTTCGGCGGCCCGCCTGGTGCTGGGCCAGCTGGGGCTGGACGATCAGGTCAGCGCCCTGCCGGTGGCCAACGACGCCGAGCTCATCGACCTGGTCACCGCCGAGTTGGGTGCGGATTGGCCACGTTTGGTGGCGCCGGTATTCGAGGCCAAGAAGGCCGTCGTGTTCGACGACCGCTGGGCCAGCGCCCGCGAGGACCTGGTCAAGCTCTGGCTGACCGACGAAGGCGACATCGATGCCCAGTGGATAAGCCTCTCGGAGAGGTTCGAGGGCGCCGGCCATGTCGTGGCCACTCAGGCGACCTGGTGGCAGGGCAGGGCGTTGGCCGCAGGCCGTCAGATCCACGCGTCGCTCTTCGGCCGGATCGCCGCGGGCGCCGAGAACCCGGACCCCGGTCCCTACAACAGCGAAGTCGCGGTGGTGACCGGGGCTTCCAAGGGTTCCATCGCGGCGTCGGTGGTGGCGCGACTGCTCGACGGTGGCGGCACCGTCATCGCGACGACGTCCAAGCTCGACGAGGAGCGGCTGGCGTTCTACCGCACGCTGTACCGCGACCACGCTCGGTTCGGTGCGACGCTATGGGTGGTCGCGGCCAACATGGCGTCCTACTCTGACATCGACGCCCTGGTTGAGTGGGTTGGTACCGAGCAGAGCGAAAGTCTTGGGCCACAGTCGATTCACATCAAGGACGCGCAGACCCCGACGCTGTTGTTCCCGTTCGCAGCACCGCGTGTCGTCGGCGATCTGTCGGAGGCCGGTTCGCGCGCCGAGATGGAGATGAAGGTTCTGCTGTGGGCCGTGCAGCGGCTGATCGGCGGCCTGTCGAAGATCGGCGCCGATCGCGACATCGCGTCGAGGATCCACGTGGTGCTGCCCGGGTCACCCAACCGTGGAATGTTCGGCGGTGACGGCGCTTACGGCGAGGCCAAGTCGGCGCTGGATGCCCTGGTGAGTCGCTGGCATGCCGAATCTTCGTGGGCGGCCCGGGTCAGCTTGGCGCACGCGCTGATCGGCTGGACCCGCGGCACCGGGCTGATGGGCCAAAACGACGCGATCGTCAGCGCCGTCGAGGAGGCCGGTGTCACCACCTACTCCACCGACGAGATGGCAGGGATGCTACTCGCCCTGTGTGATGTGGAGTCCAAAGTGGCCGCGGCCAGTTCGCCCATCAAGGCGGACCTCACCGGCGGCCTCGGCGAGATCGAGCTGGACATGGCCGAACTGGCCGCCAAAGCGCGCGAGGAGATGTCGGCCGAGGCGGTTGCCGATCAAGACGAGCCGGCCTCCGGCACCATCGGGGCGCTGCCGTCGCCGCCCCGCGGCTACACCCCGGCGCCCCCGCCGCACTGGGATGACCTCGACGTCGATCCGGCGGATCTGGTGGTGATCGTCGGCGGCGCAGAACTGGGTCCCTACGGTTCGTCGCGCACCCGGTTCGAGATGGAGGTCGACAACGAGCTCTCGGCCGCCGGTGTGCTTGAGCTGGCGTGGACCACCGGGCTGATTCGCTGGGAGGACGACCCGCAACCGGGTTGGTACGACAGCCAATCCGGCGACCTGATCGACGAGTCCGAATTGGTCGAGCGCTATCACGACACCGTGGTCGAGCGCTGCGGCATCCGCGAGTTCGTCGATGACGGCGCGATCGATCCTGATCACGCGTCGCCGCTGCTGGTGTCGGTGTTCCTGGACAAGGACTTCAGCTTCGTGGTGTCCTCGGAGACTGACGCCCGCGGGTTCGCTGAGTTCGACCCCGAGCACACCGCCATCCGGCCGGTGCCCGACTCCACCGACTGGCAGGTGACCCGCAAGGCGGGCACCGAGATTCGGGTGCCACGCAAGACCAAGCTGTCGCGATCGGTCGGGGCGCAGATTCCGACCGGGTTCGACCCGAAGGTGTGGGGCATCAGCCCCGACATGGCCACCTCGATCGATCGGGTTGCCCTGTGGAACATCGTCGCGACCGTCGACGCTTTCTTGTCCGCCGGCTTCACCCCGGTCGAGCTGATGCGGTGGGTGCACCCGAGCCTGGTCGCGAGCACCCAGGGCACCGGCATGGGCGGCATGACGTCGATGCAGACCATGTACCACGGCAACCTGTTGGGCCGGAGCAAGCCGAACGACATCCTGCAGGAAGTCCTGCCGAATGTTGTTGCCGCGCATGTGGTTCAGTCCTATGTCGGTAGTTACGGCTCGATGATCCACCCGGTCGCGGCGTGCGCGACGGCGGCGGTTTCGGTGGAGGAGGGCGTCGACAAGATCCGGCTGGGCAAGGCCGAAATGGTGGTGACCGGTGGTCTGGACGACCTGACGCTGGAGGCCATCATCGGTTTCGGTGACATGGCGGCCACCGCTGACACATCTATGATGCGCGGCCGGGGCATCCACGACTCGAAGTTCTCCCGGCCCAACGACCGACGCCGCCTCGGCTTCGTCGAGGCACAGGGGGGCGGCACCATCCTGCTGGCGCGCGGTGACCTGGCGCTCAAGATGGGGCTGCCGGTGCTCGCGGTGGTGGCCTTCGCGCAGTCGTACGGCGACGGCGTGCACACCTCAATCCCGGCCCCGGGCCTGGGTGCGCTGGGTGCCGGGAGGGGCGGCAAGGACTCAGCGCTGGCGCGCGCACTGGGCAAGCTGGGCGTGGGCGCCGACGACATCGCGGTGATTTCCAAACACGACACCTCGACGTTGGCTAACGATCCCAACGAGACCGAGCTGCATGAACGGCTGGCTGACTCGCTGGGCCGTTCCGAGGGCGCTCCGCTATTCGTGGTGTCGCAGAAGAGCCTCACCGGCCACGCCAAGGGCGGCGCGGCGGTCTTCCAGATGATGGGGCTGTGCCAGATGCTGCGCGACGGGGTGATCCCGCCCAACCGCAGCCTGGATTGCGTCGATGACGAACTGTCCGGAGCGGCACACTTCGTCTGGGTGCGCGACACCTTGCGGCTCGGCGGGAAGTTCCCGCTCAAGGCCGGGATGGTGACCAGCCTCGGGTTCGGTCACGTTTCCGGGCTGGTCGCGCTGGTGCACCCGCAGGCGTTCATCGCCTCGCTGGAGCTCGATCAGCGCGAGGACTACCAGCGGCGCGCGGGAGCCCGCCTGCTGGCCGGTCAGCGCCGTCTGGCGTCGGCTATCGCCGGCGGTGCGCCGATGTACGAGCGGCCGTCGGACCGTCGCTTCGACCACGATGCGCCGGAGAAGCGTCAGGAGGCTTCGATGCTGCTGAATCCGGACGCTCGGCTGGGCGACGACGAGGCCTACGTCGGATGACTCGGCCTATCCGTTAACCTGGCCAGCCATGGGCATCGTCGGTGTGGGGATAGACCTCGTCTTCATCCCTGATTTCGCCGAGCAGGTCGACCAGCCGGGAACGGTCTTCTCCGAGACGTTTACGCCCGGCGAGCGTCGCGACGCCTCGGACAAGAGTTCGTCGGCGGCGCGTCACCTGGCGGCGCGCTGGGCCGCGAAGGAGGCCGTGATCAAGGCCTGGTCGGGATCGCGGTTCGCCCAGCGCCCCGTGCTGCCGGAGGACATCCACCGCGACATCGAAGTGGTCACCGACATGTGGGGACGGCCTCGGGTACGGCTGACCGGGGACATCGCCAAGCATCTGGCCGACGTGACGATCCATGTGTCGCTGACTCATGAGGGGGATACCGCGGCCGCGGTGGCCATCCTCGAAACACCGTGAGGGCCTAGCCTGGAACACCATGAGCGATCTGGTTGAGCGCGTCCGCGACCTCTTGCCGTCGGTGCGCCGCGATCTCGAGGACCTGGTGCGGATCGAATCGGTGTGGGCCGACCCCGGACGCCGCGACGAGGTGCATCGCAGTGCGCAGGCGGTAGCGGATCTGTTGTCGCAGGCAGGTTTTGGTGATGTGCGCATTGTCAGCGAGGGCGGCGCCCCGGCGGTCATCGCCCACCATCCGGCGCCCGCCGGCGCGCCCACCGTGCTGCTGTACGCCCACCACGATGTTCAGCCCGAAGGCGACCGCGATCAGTGGGCATCGCCGCCCTTCGAGCCGACCGAGCGCAACGGACGGCTTTACGGGCGCGGCAGCGCCGACGACAAGGCCGGCATCGCAACGCATTTAGCCGCGTTTCGCGCACACGGCGGCCAACCACCGGTGGGTGTGACGGTCTTCGTCGAAGGGGAAGAAGAATCCGGGTCGCCGTCCCTGGGCCGGCTGCTGGCCGCCCATCGCGATGCGCTGGCCGCCGACGTGATCGTGATCGCCGACTCGGACAACTGGAGCACTGATATCCCGGCGCTGACCGTAACGCTGCGCGGCCTGGTCGACTGCGTCGTCGAGGTCGCCACACTCGACCATGGGCTGCACTCCGGCATTTGGGGCGGCGTGGTGCCCGATGCGCTCACCGTGCTGGTGCGACTGCTGGCCAGCCTGCACGACGACGACGGGAACGTGGCCGTCGCCGGTCTGCACGAAAGTAAGGCCGCCACTGTGGATTACCCGCCCGAACGGGTGCGTGCCGATTCCGGGCTGCTGGACGGGGTGTCCGAGATCGGCACGGACTCGGCGCCGCAGCGGCTGTGGGCCAAACCCGCGATCACCGTGATTGGTATCGACACCACACCCATCGAGAAGGCGTCGAACACGCTGATCCCGCGGGCCCGCGCCAAGATCAGCATGCGCGTCGCGCCCGGCGGTGACGCCGCGGCACACCTGGACGCGTTGACCGCTCATCTGCAGCGGCATGCGCCGTGGGGCGCGCAGGTCAACGTCACCCGGGGCGACATCGGTGAGCCTTACGCGATCGACGCCAGCGGCAGCGTGTACGACGCTGCGCGGGCGGCGTTTCGGCAGGCGTGGGGCACCGACGCGATCGACATGGGCATGGGCGGCTCGATCCCGTTCATCGCCGAATTCGCCAACGCGTTCCCGCAGGCGAAGATCCTCGTCACCGGCGTGGAAGACCCCGCAACGCAAGCTCACAGCATCAACGAGAGCCTGCATCTGGGCGTGCTGGAGCACGCCGCAATCGCCGAAGCACTGCTGCTGGCCAACCTGGCCTAGGCGGACGACCGCGGATTCGAAAAAGACGTGGCGCATTTGCCCGCCCGCTGCACGACCGCACAAGGACGCTAGCCCGACGTCGATGCTGGTCGTGACCGCGAATCCCACCGGGCAGAAAACGACGTGCACGGTGAGCGTCAACGGAACGGTCAAGGACACCCAGTCCAAGACCGGAGCAGGTGAAGACAACATGGTCCAGTGCTCAACGATGGGTAACCCGTCGTAAGACGCGGCGCAACCTGGCGAATTCCTCGAATGGATCGTTCTCTATCTCCGGAATGCATTTAAAGATCGACCGTCTCGTCGCATGCTGCTTCTACAAGCAGCCACTCGTCCGCAGGAGACGCCGCGGTGACTACGGAAGACACCCTGACCGGCAGTGCCGACAAAGCCGGTAAGACCGACCGCTACCACTTTGATCGCCACACCCCGGAGTACCGCGAGCGGTTCACCGCGATCACCGAGGAGATGCACGCGAGGTGCCCGGTGGCGTGGACCGACACCTACGACGGGCATTGGGTGGCCGCGGGCAGCCGAGAAGTCTTCGAACTCGCTCGATGCCCGCACGTGTCCAACGACCACGACGTCACCGGCGAACGCCCCGCCGACAAGGGCATCACCATTCCCACGACGCCGCAGGGCACCGGCATCCGTGGCGGCATGCTTGAGATGGATGAACCCGAGCACAGCGCCTACCGCAGAGTCCTGAATCCGTACCTGTCGCCGGCCGCCGTCAAGCGCTGGGTGCCGTTTGTCGACGAGATCGTGCGGGCGAGCATCGACGAGAAGATCGAAGTCGGGCGGATCGACTTCGTTGACGATCTCGCGAACGTCGTACCCGCCGTTCTGACTCTGGCGATGATGGGCGTTCCGCTGAAGAAGTGGCAGCTCTATTGCGAGCCCGCCCACGCCGGGGTGTACACCCCCGCCGATTCCCCCGAATTCCCAGCGGTAATGGAGCAGTCGGTGGCGATGGGCATGGACCTGTTCAACCACCTCCTCGAAATCCGCGAAAACCCGCGTCCGGGCCTGGTCGACGCGATGGCCAAACTACGGATCGACGGCGAACCTGCTCCCGACCTCGAACTGGTCGGAATGCTCGGCTTGATCATCGGCGGCGGCTTCGACACGACGACGGCACTGACCGCGCACGCACTCGAATGGCTGGGCGAAAATCCGGGGGAGCGCGAACTGCTCAGGCGGGAATCGGACACGCTGCTCGACTCCGCAACCGAGGAATTCCTGCGTTACTTCACGCCTGCCCCAGGGGACGGTCGCAGGATCGCTGCCGATCTCGAAATGCGGGCACGAAGTTCAAGGAGGGACAGCGCCTCTGGCTGTCCTGGGCGATGGCCAACCGCGACCCCGCGGTGTTTCCAGATCCGAACCGGCTGGAGCTAGGTCGTAAAAAGAACCGGCACTTCAGCTTTGGGCTCGGCATCCACCGCTGCATCGGCTCCAATGTGGCGCGGGTCGTGTTCAAGTCGATGCTCACGGCGGTGCTCGACCGGATGCCTGACTACCGCTGCGATCCCGACGGCACCGTGCATTATCAGACCATCGGGGTGATCCAGGGCATGCAGCACCTTCCGGCCACCTTCACGGCTGGCAAGCGGCTTGGACCGGGAATCGACGAGACGCTGGAGAAGCTGCAGCGGGTCTGCGACGAACAGGGGATCGCGCGGCCGATCACCGAGTACTAAGGAGGCCGCCGTCATCGCCTAGACGTCTAAGTCGCGCCGAAGCTTGGCGACGTGACCGGTGGCCTTGACGTTGTACTGGGCGACGGCGATCTTGCCTTTCTCGTCGACCAGGAAGGTGGAGCGGATCACGCCGGTGACCGTCTTTCCGTACAGCTGCTTCTCGCCGTAGGCGCCATAGGCCGTCAGGACTTTGTGGCCGGGGTCCGACAGCAGCGGGAACGTCAGCTTTTCCGCGTCGCGGAACTTCGCCAGCTTCTCGGGCTTATCGGGGGAGATGCCGATGACGTCGATGCCCGCACCGTTGAGTTCGGCCAGGTTGTCGCGGAAGTCGCAGGCTTGTTTGGTGCACCCCGGCGTCGAGGCCGCCGGGTAGAAGTACACAACGACCTGGCGGCCCTTGTAGTCGGCCAGCGACACCAAGTTGGCGTCTGCGTCGGGAAGGCTGAAGGCGGGCGCTTTGTCCCCGGGTGCTAGCCGCGTCGTCTCGGTCAAGGTGCTTCCCCTTTCGGTTCACCGGAGCGTCGGCACTAGGGTAGTGCCTCAGGTGCACGAGGCTCAGTTGGAGGACAGACACGTGGTGGACCGCGACCCCGACGCCATCAAGCAGGAGATCGACGCCGCCCGCGACCAGCTCGCGGCCACCGTCGACTCGCTAGCCGAGCGCGCTAACCCGCGCCGCCTCGCCGATGACCTCAGGGCCAAGGTGATCGGATTCGTGACGACTCCCGCGGTGGCCGCCTCGCTGGCGGGAGTCGGAGCCCTCGTCGTCGTGGTGGTCGTGCGCCGGGTCAGGAACCGCTGACGCGACTGCTCTCGACGTGTAGCGGGAGGTCGTCAGCCCACGGCTGAGCGTTGGCCATGTCGGCGACGTCGACGTGGCCGCGCTCGAATTCGCCCGTCGCCGCATCCACGAGCCGATACTCCTGGGTCTGTTTATGGATGGGCTGCGCGTCGAGAATCACCACCCGCACGTCCGCCGGGCTCGAACCCGCAGCGCTCCTGTAGCGCCTCGATGAGGCATTCGTTGTGCATGTGCCCGTCGCCGAAGTTCCAGCCAAGGAACCATCGCGCAGAGATTCTCGCCCTCGCACAGGTTGTAGTCGTCCTCGTCGTATCCCGCCAGCGCGCGGTGCACCAGAGTGTAGAGCGCGCGGCCGTGGGTGTTCATCCCGCGGAACGCGAAGGCGAGATGGATGGGGACCAGGATCTCCTCTTTGGTCTTGTACAACCGCTCGAGCTGCAGGTGCTGCATCGGGCCGAGTGCGCGGGAGCCGGTGCGGAACTTCTCGTCCACCGACGGCTTCACACACCACACCGTGGTGTTCCAGTTTCCGGCGTAGTAGCGCATGCCGGGCAGGAAGGAGATCTTGCGCGGGTACAGGTTTCCGACCACCACGACCGTCGCAATAACCGCGAAGAGCACGATGGGCCAGGGGCTAGTCAGATCTGACAAGCCGATGGGCGCGTGGGCCACGAATAGCCAGAGCACGCCGAAGATCATGAACACGTTCCACTCCAGCGGAACTCCCATCGGGAAGGCCAGCAGGATGTTCAGGTGGAACACGATCATCACGAACGCGGCGATCGTGGTCGGCCAGCCGCCGTGGGAGAAGAGCAATGCCAGCAGCACCAGACCCTCGATCGCGGTGGAGAAGTGCGCGATGACGCCCCACAGCGCGCTGGGCCTCAGGTCGTCGGGATAGCGCTTGAACAGCGACCGCTTGAGCACTCCGGATGGGATGAACGGGTTGTTGGCCAGCATCGTCGAAATCACGAATGGGAAGTGCTTGTTGAGCTTTGAGGTGGCCGCGCCCAGCCAGATCACCATGAAGGCCAGCTTC
This sequence comes from uncultured Actinomycetota bacterium, assembly GCA_963712615.1. Classification (GTDB taxonomy): domain Bacteria; phylum Actinomycetota; class Actinomycetes; order Mycobacteriales; family Mycobacteriaceae; genus Mycobacterium. Next base: position 1,826,059 of record CAVQIO010000002.1, on the reverse strand, counting down.
GCGCCGATGACGATGTCGGCCCCGGGGAACAGGAATACCAGCGCCAGCGGCCCGTACACCTTGGCGCGAGCGGCCAGGAAGATCACCTTGTCGCGCAGGCTGATCGCGGCCAAGACCGCGAGGATCGCGACGGTCTGCCACCGCGGTAGCACCCCGATCACCGTGTCCAGGACCGGAATTGGGCCACTGCCGTCGGACACCAGCGCCATCGCGAGCAACACGAGCAGGGCACCGTAGAGCAACGCGTCGAACGGAGTCCGGTCGACGCCCTTGGTCAGCGGTACCCGGCCGGGCCAGGGTGGCAACCGGATGGTGCCGGGCCGCAGCCAGTACAGGATCGAACCCATCGGCGGGAAGTAGCGGCCGGCCAGCGGCCCGAAACAACAACCGAGACCGACGACTTCGAACAGCATCGTGAACAGCACGGCCTTCTGGAACACGATCGGCTCTGACCACCAGGCGTTGACTTCGGTGAAGCCGCCGATGCCGTTGGTGGACCACGCGAAGAGCCAGCCGCCGAGGATGTAGAGCGCGATCTTGACTCCGTACATCACGTGCATCACGAGCGGAGTGCCGAATCCGTTTTCGGCGATGTGGCACGTCATCGGGATAATCCGCTCGGCGCGGGTGCCTTTGCTCCACTCGGGCAGATCGACGACGGGCAGGTTGGGCTTGATGAACCCCATGGCAGCTCCTTCGACCCAACTCGTTCACCCGGAGTGCCAGACCTGGCACGGTGTCAGGAAGAAACTACCCGGAAGACCACGTGTCTTGGCAGTGTTTGCTGTGACGGTGGTCGTTGCGCCTTGCGAGCGGTGGCCGGGGATTTGGCGATCGAGTAACGGGTAATAGGACTGGTACCAGACAAATGAGGAGTCCACGATGAGTGATGGCAATGACTTCAACGAGCGCAACATCGCCGAGTTCCGCGCCAACCACGGTCGCGTCAGCGGCCAGTTCGAAGGTGCGCCACTCGTCGTCCTACACACCGTCGGTGCACGCAGCGGGAAGCCTCGGACCAACATCATGATGTACCTCGCCGACGGTGAACGATATCTTGTGTTCGCCTCGAACAACGGTGAGGACGATAACCCTGCCTGGTACTGGAACCTGAACGCCAATCCCGATGCCCGCATGGAAGTCGGCGACGACATCGTCGACGTGCATGCCACCGACTTGCAGGGCGCCGAACGGGACGACAAGTACGCACTGCAGGCCGAGCGGTATCCGGGATTCGCTGAGTACGAACGCAAGACGTCGCGGACCATCCCAGTTGTCGCGCTCACGCCTACCGGTGCGGCGAAGCCGCGCGAATGAAAACGCTCAGGACGGTGCGCGGTGATGTAAATCCCGCTCGAAAGAAGCGCTCGCGCACCGTAACTCGTAGTCGTCGGGGTTGGGACGGTTTGTCCATCTCCAATAGTCGAAGATACGGAACCCGTACAACGTGGGTACGTGGCCCGCGGCGTTCTTGTAGTAGCTACTCGAGACCGCCGGGTGCGTGTACACCATCTTTCTTCAGCCGCTCCTGGCTGCGGCGGTTGTAGTCCTCGCACACGTCGGCCCGCACTGTGGCCGAGCCGAAACCGCCTGCCAGCACCATGTCGATACATCCCATGATGTAGCGCATCTGGCTACCTCGGTATTGAACCGCACATTGGCGGCGATGTTGTAGCGGGTCGCCACGTCATCGAGGTACTGCACGCTCCGGTCCCGTCAAACCACCGTCCGTTGCGGATGATCGTGTCGTATGACATACCCGTCCTCGCCGTCTGGATCGGCAGCCGCGTCGTGGCGCTGCCCGCCTTGTTCCGCTCGACCATACGCTCTGGACGCAATGTGGATGGTGACAGGTTGCTGGAACTACGCTGTGCGAATGAGCCCATTGGAGATTGCGCGTCACTGGTCGCACCACGGCTGGACTGGCCGGACGGCTCCCGCACATGACTAGCAGCGCCGATGATGTGCTGCGCGTTGCGCAATGGACGACGGGCAATGTCGCCGCCGAAACAGTGAAAGCGGTGTTGGCGCGCCCCGATCTCGAGCTCGTTGGCGCATACGCCCATTCGCCGCACAAGGTTGGGATCGACGTTGGAAGACTCTGCAACCTCGGCAGGGACCTCGGTGTTCACGCCACCGATGACGTCGAGGGGCTCTTGGGGCTTGAACCGGACTGCATCGTCTACACGCCGCTGTCTTTCGATGTTGTCGAGGTGCAACGGATCCTGCGGGCCGGGGTCAACATCGTTACCAGCGCGGAGTTCCTGACGGGCATCAACCTGGCTGGCCGCGATCGGGCCGCTATCGAAGCCGCAGCCCGCGACGGCGATGCCACGATATTCGGCAGCGGAATGAACCCGGGATTCGCCCAGATGGTTGCCGCCATCTCCAGCGGCATATCGACCAATGTCCGCAAGGCGTCGATGACGGAATCCGTAGACGTATCGCAGTTCATCGGTGACGCCAACTTCCAGGCCGTCGGCTGGGGCCGGCCTCGGGGCGATCCAGGCCACGCCGACGATGTTCGCCGCGGCACCGTCGTGTTCGCCGAAGCCGTCGACGTCTTCGCCCGCATGATGCGAATCGACCTCGACGAGATCCGCTGCGACGTCGAATTCGCGTACGCCACCGACGACGTCGTGACCGACGGGGTATCGATACCGGCCGGACACGTGGGCGGGATGAACGTGAAGTGGTACGGGACCGTCAACGGGGCCGAGGTCCTTTGCGTCAATCAGTGTTGGATCGCCACCCACTCGCTGGACCCGGCGTGGACCGTCGAACACGGCTACCGCATTGAGATCATCGGAGATCCCAGTGTGTACGTGAAGATCGACATGATGCCAACCGCAGAAGATCTCGCTGACCTGACTCCTGAACGGATGCGCGGCATCGGACTACGCATTACGGCCGCTCCGCTCGTCAACGCGATACCCGCGGTCTGTGCGGCGAGGCCAGGAATCGCCACCTACGCCGAGCTACCCGCCATCTCCGCCCGCCTACTCGCGCAGTAGCAGTAGCCCCACTAATCCGGGGGTGGTGGTGCTAACGGGGTGCCCGCCCAGCTGAGCCGCTGCGCTTCGAAGGGGGCTTACTACTTGGTGCGCCGTCAGGGTTTCGAACCCCGGACCCGCTGATTAAGAGTCAGCTGCTCTACCAACTGAGCTAACGGCGCCTTGCCGGCCGAGACCGCGTTGCGACAATAACAGGCATCCTGTCGCAGAGCGAAATCGCTGGACCACCCAGTGTAGAGCCTGCGCGGCGGACCATCTTCCCCGGTTTTGCGGACGCGGCCGATCCTGACTTAAGGTCACGGGCCGGCTAAAGCGGCCGAGATGCCATCGGTATGCCCGCGAACCCATTAGAATGCTGGCAACCATTCGAGGTCAGCGGTGACCGAACATCAGCAGAATAATTTGGAAGGTCACTTGATGGCGCCTTTGCGCAGACGTCGATCGTGGCTAGTCATAGCCATGGTCATGTTTGCTGTGTTCGGTGTCGCCTGCAGCAGCAGCCACAGCGCCGCGCCGGCGAAGGTCATCTTCGACAAGGGCACACCGTTTGCCGACCTGCTGGTTCCCAAGCTCACGTCCTCGGTGTCGGACGGTGCCGTCGGCGTCACCGTCGATGCGCCGGTGACGGTCAACGTTGCCGATGGCGTGCTGGCGTCGGTCACGATGGTCAACGACAACGGCAAGACGATCAGCGGTCAACTCAGCCCCGATGGGCTGCGCTGGTCGACCACCGACCAGCTGGGCTACAACCGGCATTACACGCTGAACGTGAAGGCGCTCGGGCTCGGCGGCGCGGCGAGCCGCCAGATGAGCTTCTCGACCAGTTCGCCGGCTCACCTGACGATGCCCTACGTCGCTCCGGGCGACGGCGAGGTCGTCGGCATCGCCGAGCCGGTTGCCATCCGCTTCGACGAGAACATCGGGGACCGCGCCGCGGCCCAAAAGGCGATCAAAATCACTACCAACCCACCTGTCGAAGGTGCGTTCTACTGGCTGAACAACCGCGAAGTACGTTGGCGCCCAGAGCATTTCTGGAAGTCGGGAACGGCCGTTGACGTGGCGGTCAACACCTACGGCGTCGACCTGGGCGACGGGATGTTCGGCGAAGACAACGTCAAGACCCACTTCACCATCGGCGACGAGGTCATCTCGACCGCCGACGACACCACCAAGATCGTGACCGTCCGGGTCAACGGTGAAGTCGTGAGGACGATGCCGACGTCGATGGGCAAGGACAGCACCCCGACGGCCAACGGCTTCTACATCATCGGTGGCCGGTACCGGCACATCATCATGGACTCGTCGACCTACGGGGTTCCGGTCAACTCGCCCAACGGATATCGCACCGAAGTCGATTGGGCCACCCAGATGTCCTATAGCGGCGTCTTCGTGCACTCAGCGCCGTGGTCGGTCGGCGCGCAAGGCCATACCAACACCAGCCACGGCTGCCTGAACGTGAGCCCGAGCAACGCCGAGTGGTTCTACGACCACAGCAAGAGCGGGGACCTCGTCGAGGTCGTCAACACGGTCGGGTCCACGCTTCCCGGCACTGAGGGACTGGGCGACTGGAACATTCCTTGGCCGCAGTGGAAAGCGGGCAACGCCGACACCTGACGCCGGCAGGGCGCGCAGCAATTACTTGGCCGGGCGCGAATTCACCTGCGGCGCAGTGCTCTTTGTCGGCGGTTATTCGCAGGTAAAGAGGGGATCGCAGACGACGGTGAACGTGCACCCCGCGGTTGCGGCAGCCGTGAACGCGAGGATCAGGGCGAGGACGACTTTGTACTTGAGACCAGACATGACCACTCCGTACCTATGTGATGGGCTGACACTACGCCATGCGCCCGCCAGAAAACGCGGTCGTTGGCAAATATCGGCTTCGGTGCGATATCCGGCTTCGACGTCCCTAAGCGGCACGACCGGCCGGGGTCGATATCGACATCGCTAGGTCGTTGCATCACAACGCAATAGGCGGCAATCCGGAAGCGGATTAGACGATCGACACGCACCGATTCCGGTGGCCCCTCGAGCTGGCAATGGCGCTATCAAAGCAAAAGGTCAGAGGGGCGAGACACCCCTCTGACCTGTGGGGTGAGTGACGGGACTCGAACCCGCGACATTCAGGATCACAACCTGACGCTCTACCAACTGAACTACACCCACCATGGCCGCGAGCCGAACACGCGGCGACTGTCGATACTAGCGGTTCGGTGGCTCGGCGGCCGAATCGATTGCTGCCGGTGGGCCCTCTTCGCCTTCTAGCTCGGTGACCACCGCCGCGATTTCGCTGGTAGAAGGCCCTGGCGGGGACACGAACGCGGTACGCCGATAGAACTGCAGCTCACGGATGGATTCGCGGATGTCGGCCAGCGCCCGGTGGGTGACCCCCTTGGTCGGCTGCCCGTAGTAGATGCGCGGGTACCAGCGACGGCAGAGCTCCTTGATCGAGCTCACATCGATCATCCGGTAGTGCAGAAACGAGTCCAAAGCGAGCATGTCGCGGGCAATGAACGAACGATCGGTGGCGATCGAATTGCCCGCCAGCGGCGCTGTCTTGGGTTGGTTCACGTGCTTGCCGATGTACTCCAGCACCATTGCCTCGGCGGTGGCCAGGTCCACGGTGGATGCCCGCACCTCGTCGATGAGCCCCGAGCGGGTGTGCATCTCGGTGACCACGTCGATCATCGACGACAAGACCGCATCGTCAGCGTGGATCACCACGTCGACACCGTCGCCGAGAATGTTCAGATCGGCGTCGGTGACCAGGGCCGCGATCTCGATCAACTTGTCCGACCCCAGATCCAACCCGGTCATCTCACAGTCGATCCACACCAATTCGTCACGCACAGCGCTCAGCGTAAGCCCACATGAGCCCTGCCGATGCCGCCCCCTGGCAAGTAGTGTTGAGCGTTGCTCAACTGGGCAACTTTCGGGGGGAGAGGGGCGGCGCAGGATGACCACCGAAGCGGCGGCCGACGGGCCCGCGCGCCGGATCGCGAGCGGCTATGCCGTCGACGGGCAGGCACTGGAACTGGGCACCGTCGTCATCGACGGCGAAGTCGACCCCAGCGCGCAGATTCGCATCCCGCTGGCCACCGTCAACAGACATGGTCTGGTGGCCGGAGCGACCGGAACCGGCAAGACCAAGACGCTGCAGCTGATCGCCGAGCAGCTCAGCGCCGCAGGCGTCTCGGTGTTGATGGCCGACGTCAAGGGTGACCTGTCGGGCCTGTCCCAGCCAGGAGAGGCCAACGACAAGACCGCGGCGCGCGCCAAAGACACCGGCGACAACTGGGCGGCGACCGGATTCCCGGTGGAGTTCCTGTCGCTGGGCACCGACGGGCTTGGGATTCCGATACGGGCGACCGTTGCCAGTTTCGGTCCGGTTCTGTTATCAAAAGTGTTGGGACTCAATGCCACTCAAGAGTCGACGCTGGGCCTGATCTTCCATTGGGCAAAGGAAGGCAACCGCCCGCTGATCACGCTGGATCAGTTGCGCGCCGCCATCAGCCACCTGGCCAGCGACGAGGGCAAGGCCGACCTGAAATCTCTTGGCGGGGTGTCGTCGACGACGGCGGGCGTGATCCTGCGGGCACTTTTGAATCTCGAATCCGAAGGCGGTGACACGTTCTTCGGTGAGCCGAAGCTCGATCCGAACGATCTGCTGCGCGTCGATGACCAGGGCCTCGGCGTCATCTCACTGCTCGAGTTCAGCGGTCAGTCGTTGCGTCCGGTCATCTTCTCCACCTTCCTGATGTGGGTTTTGGCCGATCTGTTCACCGTCCTGCCCGAGGTCGGCGACGTCGACAAACCCAAGCTGGTGTTCTTCTTCGACGAGGCCCACCTGTTATTCACCGACGCGTCCAAAGCGTTCCTCGAACAGGTTGAGCAGACCGTCAAGCTGATCCGCTCCAAGGGAGTCGGGGTGTTCTTCTGCACCCAGCTGCCCACGGATCTACCCAATGATGTGCTCTCCCAGCTGGGTGCCCGCGTCCAGCACGCCTTGCGGGCGTTCACCCCCGATGACCAAAAGGCGCTGTCCAAGACCGTCCGCACCTATCCCAAAACCGATGTCTACGACCTGGAGTCGGCGTTGACGTCGCTGGGAATCGGTGAGGCCGTCGTCACCGTGCTGTCCGAGAAGGGCGCGCCGACCCCGGTTGCCTGGACGCGGATGCGAGTGCCGCGGTCACTGATGGGCGCCGTCGGCACCCACGCGATTGTCGCCGCGGCCAAGTCCAGCCCACTGCGGGCGAAATACGGCCAGACGATCCAACAGCCATCGGGACCCGAAGTGCCCTCGGCACTACCCGAGCAACAGGGCGCCGGGACCGACAATCCGCTGCTGCCAACGGACTTCGACGTCCCGCCGATGCCGGAGCCCTTCGAACCGAAGGGTCCGGCCATGTGGGAGGAAGTGCTGAAGAATCCAACCGTGAAAAGCGGTATCAACACAGCGATACGCGAAGCGGTGAAAAGCATCTTCCGCACCGGCCGGGGCCGTCGGAAGTAGCACTCGCGAACCTAACCTCACTGCGAAATTTAGGTCGGATTTTCGCAGCCAGGTTAGGCTCGCGACCAATGGCCGCCTTAGACGGGCGTTACACGCCGCCGAGTTTCTTGTAGAAGCTGCCCACGATCGGGGCCACGATCGCGCGCGGCGCGTACCCACTGCCCACCGACATCGCCTTCGCCGTCAAACCCGGCACGACGCGCATCTTGTTGCGCCCCAACGCATCCAGCGAGTTTTGCGCGGTGTGCTCCGTCGAGATCCACAGAAAGTCCGGCACCAGCCGTTCCACCAGTGACTTTTCGGCGTCATCGGGGAGGTCGGTGCGCACCGGTCCCGGGGCCAGCAGCGTGACGTGCACACCCGAGCGGCGCAGTTCACCGCGCAACGACTCGCTGAAGGTGTTGACGAACGCTTTCGAGGCGGCATAGGTCGCGTTGTAGGGGATTGGCGAATTGCCCGCCGCCGAACCGGAAATCAATATCCCGCCGGCCTTGCGCGCGACCATCCCCGGCAGCACCGCCAACGTAAGGTCGTGCACCGCCACGGCATTCAGCTGAACCTGGGCCTTTTCACCGGCCGGGTCGAGGCCGGAGATCGGGCCGAACGTCCCAGTACCCGCGTTGGCGCACAGGATCGAGATGGGGCGGGCGGCCAACTCGTCGCACAGTTTCGCCCGTTCGGATGGGTCGGCCAGATCGGCCGGTCGTACCTCGACGGTGACGCCGTACTTCTCGGCTAGCCGCGCGGCCAGGTCCTTGAGCACGTCTTCGCGTCGTGCGGTGACGATCAGGTTGTGCCCGCGCGCGGCCAGTTCGGTGGCCAGCGCTTCGCCGATGTTCTGCGAAGCTCCGGTGACAACGGCGCGTGCCTCGGGGCTGGGAGCGGGTACCGGCATGCGCCAATCGTAGACAGCCGCCGAACCCGTCCGGCGGTGGCCGCAACCGCGCGCGGCGGGTTGTCGGCACAACAAATAGAGTGCCGAGCATGGGTCAGCCGGAACCGGGGACGAGCGGGGTCGCGCGATCTCGGGTGGTGGCATGGGCGCTGTGGGACTGCGGGTCAACGGGTCTGAACGCGATCGTGGCGACATTCGTGTTCTCCGTCTACCTGACCAGCAGCGTGGGAGTGGGCATGGCCGGCAGCACCACGCCGGAGAGTTGGTTGGGCCGCGCCGGGGCGCTCGCCGGATTGACGGTCGCGCTGCTGGCGCCCCTGGTCGGGGTGTGGGTGGGGTCACCGCGTCGCCGACGCCTGGCCCTGAGCGTCTTGACCGGCCTGGCGGTGACGCTGACCTGCGCGATGTTCCTGATCCACGATCAACCCGCGTACTTGTGGGCCGGGCTGGTACTGCTGGGCGCGACGGCGGCGTGCGGTGACCTGGCCAGCGTCCCGTACAACGCCATGCTGCGTCAGCTCTCGACGCCACGGACGGCCGGCCGGATTTCCGGTCTGGGCTGGGCGGCGGGCTACCTCGGCAGCGTCCTGCTGCTGTTGCTGATCTACACGGGCTTCATTGCCGGCTCCGGCTCTGGGCCTAATGCGGTGCGTGGACTGCTGCGAGTCCCCGTGGCCGACGGGCTCTACGTCCGGGAGGCCATGCTGGCCGCTGCGGCGTGGCTCGCGGTGTTGGCGCTGCCGTTGCTTTTCGTTGCGCACCGGCTGCCCGACACCGGTGAGGTGTACCAGCCGACGACCATGCTGGGCGGCTATCGCAAGCTATGGAACGAAATCTCCGCGGAGTGGCGGCGCGACCGCAACCTGGTCTACTTCCTCGGCGCCAGTGCGCTCTTTCGCGACGGCCTTTCGGCGTTATTCGCCTTCGGCGCCGTGTTGGGCGTCAACGTCTACGGCATCTCGCAGGCCGACGTACTGATATTCGGCGTGGCGGCCAGCGTGGTCGCCGCCGTGGGAGCGGTGGTGGGTGGTTTCGTCGATCACCGGATCGGATCCAAACCGGTCATCGTCGGGTCGCTGGTGGTGATCGTCGCCATGGCGCTCACCATGATGGTGCTCTCCGGTCCGGTGGCCTTCTGGGCGTGCGGGCTGTCGTTGTGCCTGTTCATCGGGCCGTCACAGTCCTCGGCGCGTGCCCTGTTGTTGCAGATGGCCAATAGCGGCAGAGAAGGGGTAGCTTTCGGCCTCTACACGATGACGGGTCGGGCCGTCGCGTTCGTGGCGCCGTGGCTGTTCTCGGTGTTCGTCGATGTCTTCGGCGCCGTTCGCGCCGGGCTGGGCGGGATATCGCTGGTGCTGATCGCCGGGCTGCTCGCAATGCTGGTGGTCCGTGTCCCGCCGCGGCACGCCGCCGCGGTCGAAGCGTCTTAGCGCCCGGCGGCGTCGCAGACGGTGATGCCGGCCCCGGCGCGTTGGCGCATCTGAACCCCATCAACGGTGACCGTGCAGGTGACGTTGTGGCCGATGTTGATGATGGTGACGCTGGCCGGATGAGCGGCGGACTGGAATAGGCTGACCTGTTTGCTCCAGGGCAGCGAAACGTTGAACTCGGTCTGGATGACGTCGCCGGTATCCCAGTAGGTGATGCTGATCGCGCGACCGTCGCCGGCGACTTTGTAGACGACGCTTTGCATCGCGCCGGGGGTGGCCGAGGGGCCGCTCGAGCCGCTGGGCGGTGGCGCGGGCACCAGGGTCCGTGACGGCGGCGATGTCCGTGTCGAGGGGGTAGCTGTCGGGCTTTGCGCACTCGATCCCGGCATGGCGGGTAACGGCGGCACGGCAGTTTGGGTCCTGTTCGTGCCGTTGGTGAGGATTAACGCGATCAACAGCGCGACAACCAACAGCACTGCCACGCCGGCGCCGATCAACAACAAGCGCGGCGATCTCGGACCTTGCGGCGGCGGGGGAGCCATGCCGTCGGGCGGCAGTCCACCTGGCGGCGGCTGGTCTCGTCCCCAGTACGCCGGCAGCCGTCTGGTGGGATTGGTTTCGTTCAGGCCCGACGCCCATGGGGGCGCGTACCCGCCGTAGGCAGGCGCATAGGGCGCTTGGTCGGCGTAAGCCGGATCAGCGAGCGGCGCATTCCGCGGGCCAATCGGCCCGGTCGGTTCGGACCCCGTTTGACGGGGACTAAACCGCTCGGGTCGACGTGGATCGTTCATGTCCACCTCACAGATTGCAGGGTACCTGCGCCGAGCGCCTACGCGTGGATTCGCTCGATGAGACCCGATTTAGCGGATCTGGCCCCCAGCTCCCAGCGCGGCGACGGTCATGGCCCGCATGACGGCGCGCGATCGCGCCCCGCGGGCCGGCTTTTCCGCCGCCTTCAGGCTGTGCGCCGTCGAGTTCAGTAACCCGAACACCGCATGCGCCGCCAGCCGGGCGTCGGCTTCGGCCAGTGCCGGGTCCAGCTTGCGCAGCACGGCGACCCAGACCTCTACATACTGGCGTTGCGCTTTGCGTACCTGCCGCTCGGCTGAAACGGGCAGGTGTGCCAGGTCGCGGTCCTGGATGCGGATCAGGTCGGGTTCGCCGAACGCGAAGTCGAGGTGAAAATCGATCAGGCCGTCCAGCGCACCGGCCGCGTCAGTGCTGCCGGCGGTGACATGGCGAGCCCCGGCGAGCAGCCGGGCGCTGATTCCGACCAGCAACTCGACCAGCATCGACTCCTTGTTGGGGAAGTGCCGGTAGATGGCCGGACCGCTGACCCCGGTGGCGGCACCGATGTCTTCGAGTCGCACGGCCAGAAAGCCGCGCTCAGCGAATAGCCGTTCGGCGGCCGCCAGGAGTTGCAATCGCCGGTCGGATTTCAACTGGCTGCGGCGATTTGGCGGTTCGGATTGACCCGGCAGGTTGTACGGGGTGGGCGCTGTCATGATGGACCTCCGCCTACGTCCGGAAGTTTCGGTTAATCACCGCTAACTTAGCACGGGTTATTCGCGATTAACTCAGCGTTCGCAGATATCCAGACACGGCGGCAACGTCGGCGACCGGCAGACTTGCGTCGATCAGGCCCAGTTGGCGAAGTAGTGCGGCCTGGTCCCAGTAGAGCCGTTCGCTTTCCATCAGGTCGCCGCGGAACTTCACGATGACGACGGCAGGTATTTCGACTGTTTTGCCGGTCGGCGCCAGTCCGGGCAAGAGGAACGGCACGTCCCGGTCATGGGTTATCCGCATGATGAACTCGTCGACGACGAGACCGTCACCAACCGAGCGGGCGATCGGCTCGGTGGTGGTGTCGGCTGGAATACCGGGAATGAATACCTCGGCGTAGTAGCGGCGCAGGTTCTCCTTCCCGGCGCCGCCACTCATCGTCGGCAAGTGCATGACGGTCGCGTCGTCAACCATCGTGGAGACCGCTAGGTCGGCGTCCTTCAGCGCGAATTCACAGGCCATGTGCCGTTCCCATGACTCGACCATCTGATCGCGATTCATGTGTTTTCCTTCCTGCCGTGCTGGGACACCCGTAATTCGGTACGGGCGGCCGCGAGGTTGGACGCGGTAGTGCGCAACGGAAGCGCGCGAGCGTTTCGCTTGCAGCGCAACGGTATCGGGGCTTGAACACCGCCGTTCGCTTGGACTGGCGTGTCGAGCATGACTACCCCTGAGGGGGCAATTGCGCGATCTCGGTGGCGATGATCGACAAAAACGTAAGGAATGAGAGGTGCCCAGGGAAAGCAAACGAATGTTGTCTTTGCCAACGCCGGCGATGGCTCGGGTGAAAATCGATCAGGCTATTGAGCGCGTCGGCCGCGTCGGCGCTGCGGGCAGCCTGGTCGAGGACGATACTGACTGTCTCCTCAGCACGCCGGCCCGACTTCAGAGGAAAATTGCAGAACCGGCGATAATGTAGCTACTGAAACAACCCGTCAAGGTGAACGCGCTGATTGTCAAGACAACTGCCAGTGCGACAAGAGCTTTCAATGACTTCATGTCTGTTCCCTTACCTTTCGTCGATCAGCCTTGTGCTAACCGGACGCTTTTTGGTGGATAGGTACGGGTTCGGCATTTACACGGAACCGTCTGTCTTTCCTGCGGTTGGCGGCGGCGTATCTGGCCGCAGCGGCAAGGCTGGACCTGGGGCGCTAACCACGCAAAATCCGACACCATCGCAATCCCATCGCTCAACCGCGTCGACGGGTGGAGATGACCCCCGTCAGGCTCGGTACATGCTCAAACTAGGGAAAATCTGCCCGCCCCTTCGTCCCCCGATCGGTCCACAAAGGAGTTGAAATAGGTGTCCCCCAAACAGGGGACACTGGCCTTCCCTGGACGCGGTAGCACGCCGATGGTATTGTCGGCGCCGAGTTAATGACCATTAACTGAACGTCGCGTGACGGCGAGGAGGCCCGACGTGACTGTGTCCGCGAAGGCCGCACCGTCGTTCGCCGATGAGCACCGTCGGCTGGTCGACGAGTTGAACGCCAAGCTGGCGACCGCGGCGCTGGGCGGCAACGAGCGCGCACGGGAACGTCACGTCAGCCGCGGCAAGCTATTGCCACGCGAACGGGTGGACCGGCTACTCGATCCAGGTAGCCCGTTTTTGGAGCTGACCCCGCTGGCCGCGAATGGGATGTACGACGACGAATCGCCCGGCGCCGGGATCATCACGGGGATCGGGCGGGTGTCGGACCGCGAGTGTGTGATCGTCGCCAACGACGCGACGGTCAAGGGCGGTACCTACTACCCGATCACGGTCAAGAAGCACCTGCGCGCCCAGGAAGTCGCTTCGCAGAATCGGCTGCCGTGCATTTATCTGGTCGACTCGGGCGGCGCCTTTTTGCCGCGCCAAGACGAAGTGTTTCCCGACCGCGAGCACTTCGGACGGATCTTCTTCAACCAGGCGACCATGAGCGCCAAGGAAATTCCGCAGGTGGCCGCGGTGCTCGGCTCGTGCACCGCGGGTGGCGCCTACGTGCCGGCGATGAGCGACGAGGCCGTCATCGTGCGCGAGCAGGGCACGATCTTCCTCGGTGGCCCGCCACTGGTCAAAGCCGCTACCGGAGAGATTGTTTCGGCCGAAGACCTCGGCGGCGGCGATTTGCACTCGCGGGTCTCCGGGGTCACCGACCATCTCGCTGACGACGACGAGCATGCACTGCGCATCGTGCGGGCGATCGCGGCCACGTTCGGTCCCCGCGAGCCCAGCCCGTGGGAAGTGCGGCCCCCGATCGAGCCCAAGCATTCCCAGACCGAGCTTTACGACGTCGTCCCGCCGGATCCGCGGGTGCCCTACGACGTGCACGAGGTCATCGTGCGACTGGTCGACGGCAGCGAATTCAGCGAATTCAAGGCCAAATACGGCAAGACGCTGGTGACCGGATTCGCGCGCATCCATGGCCACCCCGTCGGGATCATCGCGAACAATGGCGTGCTGTTCAGCGAATCCGCGCTCAAGGGAGCGCATTTCATCGAGTTGTGCGACAAGCGCAAGATCCCGCTGTTGTTCCTGCAGAACATCGCAGGCTTCATGGTCGGCCGCGACTACGAGGCCGGCGGCATCGCCAAGCACGGCGCCAAGATGGTCACCGCCGTGGCCTGCGCCCGGGTGCCCAAGCTGACTGTCGTGATCGGCGGATCCTATGGCGCGGGCAACTATTCGATGTGCGGCCGGGCCTACTCGCCACGCTTTCTGTGGATGTGGCCCAATGCCCGGATCTCGGTGATGGGCGGCGAGCAGGCGGCCTCCGTGTTGGCCACGGTGCGCGGCGAGCAGCTCAGCGCGGCGGGCACACCCTGGTCGACCGACGAAGAAGAGGCGTTCAAGGCGCCGATCCGCGCGCAATACGAGGATCAAGGCAACCCGTACTATTCGACGGCCCGGCTCTGGGACGATGGCATTATCGACCCGGTCGACACGAGAACATATGTTGGACTTGTCCTTTCGGTGTGCGCCCAGGCTCCCCTGGAACCGGTCTCCTACGGCGTCTTCCGGATGTGAGTGCAGTGTTTGAGACGGTATTGGTGGCCAACCGCGGCGAGATCGCCGTACGGGTGATCCGGACCCTGCGCCGGTTGGGGATCCGGTCGGTCGCGGTCTACAGCGATCCCGACGCCGACGCGCGGCACGTGCAGGAAGCCGACACCGCGGTGCGGCTGGGACCCGCGCCCGCGCGCGAGAGCTACCTCGACATCGAGAAGGTGCTCGACGCCGCGGCACGAACCGGAGCGCAGGCGATCCACCCCGGCTACGGGTTTCTCTCGGAGAACGCCCATTTCGCTGCCGCGTGCGAACGTGCCGGGGTGGTGTTCCTGGGCCCGCCTCCCCGAGCGATCGAGGTGATGGGCGACAAGATCACCGCCAAGAACGCGGTCGCCGCCTTCGATGTGCCGGTGGTACCCGGCGTGGCGAAATCGGGACTGACCGATGACGAACTCGTGGCCGCGGCCGCAGAGATCGGCTATCCGGTGTTGATCAAGCCCTCGGCCGGCGGCGGCGGTAAGGGTATGCGGCTCGTGGAAGACCCGGCCCGATTGGCCGACGCGCTGGTCAGCGCCCGACGGGAGGCCGCCTCCGCGTTCGGCGACGACACGCTGTTCCTGGAGCGATTCGTGTTGCGGCCCAGACACATCGAGGTGCAAGTGCTTGCCGACGCCCACGGCAATGTCGTGCATCTCGGCGAGCGTGAGTGCAGCCTGCAGCGGCGCCACCAGAAGGTCATCGAGGAGGCGCCCTCACCGTTGCTGGATCCGCAGACCCGCGCGCGGATCGGAACCGCGGCCTGCAACACCGCCCGCAGCGTCGACTACGTCGGGGCCGGCACAGTGGAGTTCATCGTCTCGGCCGAGCAGCCCGACGAGTTTTTCTTCATGGAGATGAACACCCGCCTGCAGGTGGAACACCCGGTCACCGAGGCGATCACCGGGCTAGACCTCGTCGAGTGGCAGCTACGCGTGGGCGCCGGTGAGAAGCTCGCGTTCGCCCAAGACGACATCGAGCTGCGCGGGCACGCGATCGAAGCCCGGGTGTACGCGGAGGATCCGGGGCGCGGGTTTCTGCCCACCGGCGGACGGGTGCTCGACGTCTTCGAACCGTCGGGTCCCGGTGTGCGAGTGGACTCTTCGCTGCAGGCGGGCACGGTGGTGGGTAGCGACTACGACCCGATGCTGAGCAAGGTGATCGCCCACGGCGCCGATCGCGACGAGGCGCTCGCGGAACTCGAGCGGGCGCTGGCGCAGACGACAGTTCTGGGTGTGCAGACCAACATCGAGTTCCTGCGCTTTCTGCTTGCCGACGAACGAGTGCAGGCCGGCGACCTGGACACCGCTCTGCTCGAGGAGCGGCTGCCCGACTTCGAGCCGCTGCCGGCACCCGACGATGTGCTCGCGGCGGGCGGTCTGTACCGCCAGTGGGCGTTGACCCGTCGCGCGGGGGGCAACGTGTGGGCGCAGCCCTCGGGCTGGCGTGTCGGCGGTGAGGCGGCGCCGGTGCGCACCGCGATGCGAACTGCGCTGCGCACCGAGACGGTCTCGGTCTGCGGCTTGCCGACTGCCGCCACCGTGCAGGTCGGCGATGGCCAGACCCTTTCGGCGAGCGTGGAAGTCGAGCGCAGAAGTATGAGTGCGACGCTGGACGGACTGCGCCGCGAGTACCGGTGGGCGGAGGCGGATCGCCATCTGTGGATCGCGGACGAGCGGGGAGCCTGGCATCTACGCGAGGCCGAGGAGACCAAGATCCACCGCGCGACCGGCGACCGGCAGGCCGAGGTCCTCAGTCCCATGCCCGGCAGCGTGATCGCCGTGCAGGTCGACTCCGGTGCCGAGGTTTCCGAGGGCGATGTGGTCGTGGTCGTCGAGGCGATGAAGATGGAACACTCTTTGGCCGCACCGGTTTCCGGACGCGTGGAGCTGCTGGTGACGGTCGGCGATCAGGTGACGGTTGACCAGGTGCTGGCCCGCCTGGTCCCAGATTCCGAAGAGAGCAAGGATTAGAGGATCATGACGACAACGATTACCGCGGGGACATTACCCAAGGAATACGAAGACCTTCGCGACACCGTCGCGGAGTTCGCGCGCACCGTGGTCGCACCCGTGTCGGCCAAACACGATGAGGAGCACAGCTTCCCGTACGAGGTCGTCGCCAAGATGGGCGAAATGGGGTTGTTCGGCCTGCCGTTCCCCGAGGAGTACGGTGGCATGGGCGGCGACTACTTCGCGCTGTCATTGGCGCTCGAGGAACTCGGCAAGGTCGACCAGTCGGTGGCGATCACACTGGAGGCTGGGGTTGGCCTGGGCGCTATGCCCATCTACCGGTTCGGTACCGAAGAGCAGAAGCAGGAGTGGCTGCCGGATCTCGTGGCCGGCCGCGCGCTGGCCGGCTTCGGGCTGACGGAGCCGGGCGCGGGTTCGGACGCCGGCGGCACTCGCACCACGGCCAAACTCGACAATGGCGAATGGGTGATCAACGGGTCCAAGCAGTTCATCACCAACTCGGGCACCGACATCACCTCGCTGGTCACCGTCACCGCGGTGACGGGGGCCATCAGCGATGCCAAGAAGGAGATCTCGACGATCGTCGTGCCCAACGGCACACCGGGATTCACCGTCGAACCGGTCTACAACAAGGTCGGCTGGAACGCATCGGACACCCACCCGCTGTCCTTCGCCGACGCTCGGGCCCCGGAGGAGAACCTGCTCGGCGCGCGTGGACGCGGTTACGCGAACTTCTTGTCGATCCTGGACGAAGGCCGTATCGCTATCGCCGCACTGTCGACCGGCGCGGCCCAAGGCTGTGTCGACGAGAGCGTCAAGTACGCCAACGAGCGCCAGTCGTTCGGACAGCCGATCGGCTCCTATCAAGCGATCAGCTTCAAAATTGCCCGGATGGAGGCGCGTGCACACGTCGCTCGCACGGCCTATTACGATGCGGCCGCAAAGATGTTGGCGGGCAAGCCTTTCAAGAAGGAGGCGGCGATCGCGAAGATGATCGCATCGGAAGCGGCGATGGATAACGCCCGCGACGCTACTCAGATTCACGGCGGATACGGCTTCATGAACGAGTACCCGGTGGCGCGTCACTACCGCGACAGCAAGATCCTCGAGATCGGTGAGGGCACCACGGAGGTTCAGCTCATGCTCATCGCGCGATCGCTGGGGCTTGGATGACCGGGGGAGCGACGGACGGCAAGTCGGTTGTCCAGCGAGGCTTGTGGTTCGAGGAGTTCGAGATCGGCACCACCTACCTGCACCGGCCCGGCCGCACCGCCACCGAAGCCGATAACGTGTTGTTCACCACGCTGACCATGAATACCCAATCGCTGCACCTTGATGCGGCGTGGGCCGCCGAACAGCCGGGCTTCCGTGGCGAGCGGCTGGTGAACTCGATGTTCACCCTCTCGACGCTGGTCGGGCTGTCGGTCACCCAGCTGACCCTGGGCACCATCGTGGCCAATCTCGGCTTCTCCGAGGTGTCCTTCCCCAAGCCGGTCTTCCACGGGGACACCCTGTACGCGGAGACTGTCTGCACCGCCAAGCGCGAGTCGAAGAGCCGGCCCGGGGAAGGCATCGTCACGCTCGCGCACACCGGGCGCAATCAGCATGGCGATATCGTTGCTCGCGCTGTCCGCACCACCTTGGTGCAAAAACGACCAGCCTCCGAAACGAGCGAGGAGGAGCCCCGATGAACCTAGGTGCCGCGGGCCCCGGGTGGTTGTTTTGCCCGGCCGACCGCCCCGAGCGTTTCGCGAAGGCCGCCGCCGCTGCCGACGTCGTGATTCTCGACCTCGAGGACGGCGTCGCGGAGGCGGACAAGCCCGCCGCACGCAAGGCGTTGCGGGAAACCCCGCTGGACCCAGAGCGCACCGTGGTGCGGATTAACGCGGCCGACACCGAGGAATACGCCCACGATCTGGAGGCCCTCGCCGACACCGCGTACACGACGGTGATGCTGTCCAAGACCGAGTCGGCGGCACAGGTGACGGCACTGGCGCCGCGCGACGTGATCGCGCTGTTGGAGACGCCCTGCGGCGCGGTGTTCGCGAACGAGATCGCCGCGGCGCAGGGCACGGTCGCGCTGATGTGGGGTGCCGAGGACCTAGTCGCCTCCCTCGGCGGCAGCTCCAGCCGTAAGGCCGACGGCACGTACCGGGACGTCGCCCATCACGTGCGGTCGACGGCTCTACTCACGGCATCCGCCTTCGGCCGGGTCGCGCTTGACGCGGTGCATCTGGACATCCCGGACCTCGACGGTCTACGCGCCGAGGCCGAAGACGCCGTGGCCCTGGGCTTCATCGGCACCGTCTGCATCCATCCGACCCAGGTACCGGTGGTACGCAAAGCCTTTCGGCCCACCGACGAGAAGCTGGACTGGGCGCGACGAGCGTTGGCGGCGGCGAAGAACGAGCGCGGAGTGTTCAAGTTCGAAGGGCAGATGGTGGACTCGCCGGTGCTCAAGCACGCGGCCGCGCTGGTGCGGCGAGCCGAAGGCTCCGCCTCGGCGTAAGGCCGCCCGGCCTCACGTTGGGTGGCGTCGTCGTAAATCGCCGATATATGACCGGGTTTGGGCGATCAGGGAGTCGACGGCGTAATCGTCACCGTCGGGATCGGCGGTGACCGGCTACGATCATTCGCGGGTGCAGATTCTCGACGATGTCGACGGTGCTGAGCCAGTCTTGCCACTGCTCGGGTGTGGACAGCCCCAACATGGCGTGAATCTCGTTGTAGATCGCGTCACCGGCGACGACCATGCCGATGGCGGGGACATGGACGGTGCTGGTCGGACTGATGTCTTGGTTTCGGCGAAGTCCGTCGAGTCCACGTTGCAGACAAACCGGAACGTCAGGTTGCGCTCGGTGTAGCGGCGCTACGCTCGTAGGCCATCACCGGTCGGTGGTCGGATCCGCCGATGGCGATGTTGATGATGTTGCGGATCGGCCTGCCTGGGTGGCCTTTCCATGCGTCCGAACGTATTTTCGTGGCGAAATCGGCCATCCGGTCGTTGGCGCGCCTCAGGTGGGCTAGGGCAGGAAGCTGTGACAACCGCAACGAGCATCAAACGTTTACCCCGCAGCGGTCGCACGCCTGGCTCAGCCGGTAGCGTGGCGCCGGTGACCCGCGGTGAGACTCCGACGCGGCGGCGAACAACCGTGCGCGGGGAAGCGACCCGCGCACGGATGATCTCGTCGGCCCCGATCTGATGTATGTCCGCGGCGTCAACGTCGTCACGCTGGACGACGTGCGGGCCGCGACCGGCACCAGCAAGTCCCAGTGGCATGTTCCCAGTAGGCGGGGCCGTCTTGTTTTAGAGTTCTGTTGCCCGTGACCTGGGCGGATAGGACGGTGAAGAAATGGCTGGATGGAAGCGGAACTCTGCTGAGGACATCGTTTGCAAGCTGCGGTGTGCTGATGAGCTCACCGCGGCGGGCAAGACCCAAGAGGAGATCGCCGCCGTGCTTGGGGTGTCGGCGGCGACGTTGTACAACTGGCGACGCCGGTACGGCGGGATGGATACCGACGCAGCGAAGGAACTCAAGGAGCTGCGCGAGCAGAACGGCAGGCTCAAACGCCTGCTCGCCGACACCGAGCTGGAGAAGGACGCATTGAGGGAGGTGGCGCGGGGAAAATTTTAGACCCGGCTGTCAAGCGCCGCGCCGTGGACATGCTCGTCACAACGATGAACCTGTCGAACCGGTTGGCGTGCAAAGCAGTTGGGCTGCCTCGTTCGACCTACGCCCGCATCCCGATCACGCAGACACCCACCGATCCAGATGCGGGCCTGAGGGCCACGCTAGGCACCTAGGCACGCGAACACCCGGTGCATGGGTTCCGTCGCGCGTGGGCGCACCTGAGGCACGACCTGGGCGTAGGGGTGAACAAGAAGAAGGTGCCCCGGTTGTGGAAGGAAGAGGGGTGTGCAGGTCCGGATCTACCACCCCCGCCGACGCGCCGGCATCAGCTCAACCCCACAGGTGCAAGCCGATGCACCTAAAGTCGTATGGGCGCTTGACTTGCAGTTCGACTCCACCGTCGACGGTAAGGCCATCAAGATCGCCTCGATGATCGACGAGCACACCCGACTGTCGTTGATGAACATCGTGGAGCGCTCGATCACCGCGCAGAGGTTGACCGAGGAGTTGGACAAGGCGTTCACGTTATGGGACGGCCCGCCGTTGGTGTTGCGAATGGACAACGGTCCGGAGTTCATCTCCCATGTGCTGCAACAGTTCTGCGGTGACCGGATCGGCATCTGCTACATCCCACCGGGCACACCGTGGAACAACGGGCACATCGAATCCTTCAACACCGACTACGCAAGGAGTGCCTCGACCGCAACCACTGGACGAGTCTCCTCGAAGCGCGGGTGGTGATCGAGGACTTCAAAGACGACCACAACCATCGGCACCGGCACTCATCACTGAGCTACCTGACCCCGGCCGAGTACGCTGCCCGATGCACCCACACCCACCAACCAGTGCAGGCTCCGAGATCCACTGATATCAACCACATACAACTCTAAAACGACGTGGTCCGACTATCGGGGACCTGCCACCAGCTCTACAAACATTTCCCGGCCGGCAAACCCGAACTGGTCCGCGCGGTGCTAGCGTTGCGCGCCGAACACATCCTGGCGCGCGAAGAACAGCGGGTGGTGCGGCTGAAGTCCATGAGCGGTCTGCGACGCTGGCGCGACGCCCTGGTTCAGGGCGCCGCCCTGCGGGGCGGCGCCTACGGCTGCGCGCTGGGCAGCATGGTCGTGGAGCTTTCCGATCAAGACGAACAGGCACGAACCGCGCTGTCGGCACACTTCGCGGCCTGGGAAGGACTGCTGGCTGCAGGATTTCGGCGCATGCAAGACGACGGAATCCTTCCCGCCACGGCTGACCCCGACGCGTTGGCCACCGGGCTGATGGCCGCCCTGCAGGGCGGTTACCTGCTGGCGCAGGCCGATCATGATGTCGCCCCGATGGCCACCGCACTCGACATGGCGCTGGCCCACATCGAAAGCCTGACCAGCACCCCAACCCCGATCAAAGCAGTGCGGGTAGCCGCACCACCCCTGACCGCCGCGAAACTGCGGAACGCGATCGACGCCGGCGCGGTCATCCTGGATGCGCGCAGCACCGACGACTTCGCCTCGGCACATCTGCGCGACGCGTTGAACGTCAGCTCCACAAGCTCGATGGCGGTCGACGCCGCCTCGGTCTGTGATCACGACGAGACCGTCGTCGTGATCGTCTACCCGGGCGAGGAAGCCGCTGCCGCAGCCCGCCTGTCCGAGTCGGGATTCAACGACGTGGCCGGCGTCTGCGCGCTGCGCGCCGGCGCCGCGTTCCCAGCCAAGCTGGCCGATCTGGTGCAAAGCACCCAGCGCACCTCCCCCCGCGAGTCCGAAACGTTGCTCGCCGATGGCGCGGTGACCGTCATCGACGTACGCGGCAAGGGGGATCGCGCTGGTGCCGCCATCCCTAAAGCAATCGAAATCGCGCTGTGAATCGCACTGGATATCCCGGAGACTCCTGATCTTGGAAACGAGGATGCAGGTATGCCGAAGGAACCGTCGCCGGGAAAGACGTCAACCAGCCGTGGGTATAGCCCTGAGGAGAAGGCCGCCGCGGTCCGGATGGTGCGCACCTTGCGGGCGGAGTTGGGTACCGAGCAGGGCACTGTGTCGCGGGTAGCCCGCCAACTCGGCTACGGCGTGGAGTCGGTGCGCTCGTGGGTCCGCCAGGCCGACATCGACGACGGGTACGCGCCCGGGCTGTCGACTGCGGAGTCCGCGCGGGTCAAGGAGCTCGAGCAGGAGAACCGAGAACTGAAGCGCGCCAACGAGATACTGAAGCGAGCGGCGAGTTTCTTTGGGGCGGAGCTCGACCGTCAACACAAGAAATAGTCGACGTCATCGACGATAGCCGCGAGGAGTTCGGGGTCGAGCCCGTCTGCACGGTCCTGCGATCGGCAGGCGTGCAGGCGGCCCCCGGCACCTACTACGAGGTCAAGGCGCGCACCCCGTCGGCGCGGGCCCAGCGTGACGCCTTCCTGTGCCCGGTGTTGCGGACGCTCTGGGAGGACAACTACCGGGTCTAGGGCGTGCGCAAGCTGTGGAAGGCCGCCGGCCGCGCCGGCCATGACGTCGGCCGTGATCAGGTCGGGCGGCTGATGCGTGCCGCGGGCCTGGAAGGGGTGCGTCGCGGCAAACGGGTCCGGACCACCAAGGCGGACCTGACCGCCCCCCGGCATCCAGACTTGGTCAAGCGTGAGTTCACTGCGATCGCACCGAATCAGTTGTGGGTCACCGATCTGACGTTCGTGCCCACGTGGGTCGGGGTGGCCTATGTCTGCTTCATCACCGATGCCTACAGTCGGATGATCGTGGGGTGGCGGGTCGCGTCGCATATGCGGACCTCGATGGTTCTCGATGCGTTGGAGATGGCGCGCTGGTCACGCGGGAACACGTTGTCGGGCTTGCGATGTCACTCTGATGCGGGGTCTCTGGGCGGATTCAATCGGTTGTCGCAACACTTCGTGATCGTGGAGGTGTTGAATGGTTCGTCGTCAGCATGCAGCAGATCGGGCGATCAGGCCGAAGCGCCGGTCGCCGGGTCATCCGAAGTTCCAGCGCCATGTCGAGGTGGCCTTCTGGGAGCAGATCGCTAAAGGGCTGCTGCCCGAGGAGGCCGCACTGGCTGTCGGGGTGTCGCAGCCGGTTGGAGCACGCTGGTTCCACAACGCTGGCGGCATGGCGCCATTTGACCTGAAGTTCAAGCCCATTGGCCGCTACCTGTCGTTCACTGAGCGAGAGGAGATCGCGCTACTCAGGGCGCAGGGCAGGGGTGTGCGCGAGATCGCAAGACTGATCGGGCGTGACCCGGGAACGGTGTCGCGCGAGCTGCGTCGTAACGCCGCTGTTCGCTATGGGAGTCGCGGTTATCGAGCCTCGGTTGCGCAGTGCAAGGCTGACATGGCGGCTAAGCGCCCCGAGGCCGCGAAATTGGTCACGAATCCGCGACTGCACACCTATGTCCAGCAACGGTTGTCCGGGCAGATTAGCCGACCCGATGGCACCCTGATCGCAGGGCCGCGGGCGCCGAAGTTCACCGGGCGCAATAAGCCCCACCGCAAGGACCGGCCGTGGTCGTTAGCGTGGAGCCCAGAGCAGATCGCCAACCGGCTCAAAGTCGATTTCCCTGAGGACAATTCCATGCGTATCAGCCACGAGGCGATCTACCAGTCGCTTTACATCCAGGGACGTGGTGCGCTCAAGCGGGAACTGGTCTGGTGTCTGCGCACCGGACGTGCACTGCGAGCGCCGCGGGAACGATCACGGCGAAAGACCTGGGCCCATGTCACCTCTGAGACGCTGATCAGCCAGCGACCCGCCGAGGCCGAAGACCGCGCGGTTCCGGGCCATTGGGAGGGCGATCTCCTGATCGGTTTGGAGCGCTCGGCGATTGGCACACTGGTCGAACGAAAGACGCGCTTCGCGATGCTGATTCATCTTCCCCGCGAAGAGGGCTACCGGCACAAGGAAACCCTGAAGAACGGCCCGGCCCTGGCCGGCTACGGCGCGCTCACGATGAAAAACGCCCTCGCTCAAACCATGTCGACCCTGCCCGATCAACTCGCCCGGTCACTGACCTGGGACTGTGGCAAGGAAATGTCAGCGCACGCCCAGTTCAAGATTGAGACCGGCATCCCCGTCTTTTTCGCTGACCCTCAGTCTCCTTGGCAACGCGGCACGAATGAGAACACCAATCACCTGCTACACCAGTACTTTCCGAAAGGCACCGATCTCTCGCGGTGGTCGGCAGAGGAGATTGAAGCAGTCGCTCACGCACTGAATACCAGGCCCCGAAAGACACTCGGGTGGAAGACACCCGCCGAAGTATTCAACGAGCAACTACTCTCACTCCAACAAGCCGGTGTTGCATCCACCGGCTGAACCCGGTCGATACACCGCACGGACGATGGCACTGGCCTGCGCTGATGCCGGGCTGCGCCGCTCGATGGGTGCCACCGGGATGTGTTGGGACAACAGCGGCGCCGAATCGCTGTGGTCGACGTTCAAACACGAGTACTACTATCGCCACACGTTCGCCACTAAGGCCGAACGCGTTGCAGCAGTTGACAAGTGGATGTCCTTCTACAACAATCGGAGGCGTCACTCGGTGACGCGGAATGCTCAGCCCCATCGCCTACGAACAATCGCTGGACGCGGCCACACAGGCCGCATAACCCCTTGTCCACTTTTCGGGGGGAACCTCACCGGACCTAAACGAACCATGTAGTCCGTCAGGGTTAACGTGTGCAGCACACACAGATCGGGCAGTCGAAGCGCTAACGGATCCGCGTCAGCCATCTACCAGCGCCGGAAGTGGGCGGTGTCGCACGGCGAACGCGCTTGCCGCGTCCTCGGGGATCCAGTGCCGGGCGTCGACGTGGACTGCCGCGTTCCGCGATGTATCACCGCCCCGGCCCATGTTTTCGGTGTCGGCTTCACACCGCGGCCATGCGACTTCCGCTGGCGGTGCTGCCGAGGGGAACGACGGCCAACATCTATGTCATCGACCATGCGGAGTTCCACGGCGGCAGAACGAACGTCGGTTTCCAAGGTGCATCTGTCGACCGTGGCAACAGCGCACCGTGTCGGGACTCGCCAATTGGTCGCGTCGCACATTCCCGGCCTCGCGATGTTGCCGAGACCGAGATTGGGTTCTGCTCGAAGGCGAGAAGGGATCCGGACGAGCCAAGCTGGCGCAGGCTGTCGCACAGTACGTCTACTCGATAAAGACGGTGCGTATAGTGCGGGACGAAACATTCCAGACGCCAGTGCTTTTCGTTGCCGAGATCGTGACCCAACCGACGGCGATGACTTTGCCGTGATGATTTCCGACGTGGACTGCATCGATGAAGGGATGCTCGCAGCCGTAGTTCCCGTGTTGCGATCGCACGAGAGTCGCGGATGGATCGCCGCGACGATGAGTCCATCGACGCCTTCACCGATGATTGAGCTGCTGCTGCCGTTGTTCACCCACACCGTGACAGTGCCCGCGCTGCGGTACCGGTTTGAAGACATCGAGGTACTGGTGCCGTTCCTGCTGCGCGAGCTGACCTGCGCCGCTGGTTTGCGCCTTGCCGCCGACGCGACGCGTCAACTCAGTAAGCTGCCGTGGCCGGGTAACATGGCGCAGTTGGAGCGAGTCGTTGCGGAAACCGTTGCGCGACAACGTTCAGGCGTTATCGGTGCCGACGAGCTGCGGCCCGAGTGTCGATCGCTTGCGAAGCGCAAGCTCACCCAGATGGAGGCACTTGAGCAAGACGCCATTGTCCGCAGCTTGGAGGACAACGCCAACAACAAGCTGCAGACCGCGATGGCCTTGGGGATGTCGTGGGCGACGATCTATCCCCAAGATGGGGGATTACGGTATCGCCTCATCTGTCAAAGGTCACTGCACCAGGGCGGCTCAAGAATTCGCCACGGAGATGAGACGGACTCGTTCGCCACGTTGATGAGACAATGGCAAGACAGACGGTCGGAAAGTGGTTTGACGATCACCGAAAGAGAGATTTGAGATCCTCGGGACTCGTCTCGGTGAACCGACGCAAAGACCGGTGCACTTCCCGAAGTGCAAGAGACCATGTCCTATTCGTTGACGAAGGTCCCAACCGCCCTAAACCGCGACTTCGGCCGCGACACGTTCGACACCATCATGACGCTCGCCGAAGATCACCGCAGCGGCATGCTGATCTGCCTGGCGGGTTACGCCGCACCAATGAGCAGACTCATGTTCGCGAATCCGCGCCTACTGGTCGAACTGTTGTAATTCGCGACGCAACTGACCTTCGGATGGTGCCTGGATCGACAAAAACGCGGTCTCGCGAAATCGCCGATTCGTAGCGGTGCCGCTGCGATAGCCGGTGGCACCGGCCAATGTAAACTCAAGCCGAGTCGCCGCACCGCTGCTCCGCTATGCGTTTCAGATCGCCACCGTCTCTATGACGGCGAACTGCAGAGCCTGGCCGACTGACGTGCGACGAAGTCCGGCGAGCTCGAACAATCGGTCGAACTCATCGATGCTTCGTTCTTTGCCGCCGGCCATCACCAACATGTTCATGTCCATCAGCGCTGGCAACCCCGGCGTACCCAATTTATCGACAAGGTAGTCGATAGCGACGAGGCGCCCACCATCTTGGAGGGAAGCGCGGCAATTCTTCAAGATGCGGACACAATCGTCGTCATCCCAGTCGTGCAGGATGTACTTGAGAACGTACAGATCCGCGGGCGGGACCGACTCGAAGAAGTTGCCGCCCACCGTGGTGAAGCGTTCAAGCAGAGAGTCTTTCCGGGCGGCCGCCTCGGCGTCTGGCACAACGCGCGGCAGGTCGAAAACGCCCGCGCGCAGGACGGGGTTCGCCCGCATCATCGCCCGAACAACTTCGCCGTTCGCTCCTCCGATATCCAGGACGAAGTTCACATTCTGCGTATCAACCATTTTCGCGACTTCGATCGCCGCGGCAGCGCTAAGATTCGACATCGCCTCGGTGAAATCACTGGCCTCGTCGAGATGATTGGCGAAGTATTCAAAGATTGTGTCGTACTTCCCGTGTGCGGCCCTAATCTGTCGTTCACCACTGCGGACAGCATCTGGGAATCGTCCCCAACTCAACCAGTGCCCAGGTGCGGCTTGCGCAAGCGCCATGCCCCGCATTGAGTTCGGGTCGTCCTTGCGCAGCGTGCTCAGCAGTGACGTCCCGGTGAAGTGCACCCCATCTGCGGACGTCACGAGACCCAACGAAGCGCAGCAGCGGATCAGGCGTCGGGTAGCATCCAAATTAGTAGATTCCGCGGCGGCGATCGCGTGCGGAGTGTCGATACCTTCCGCGAGGTGGTCTGCCAGATTGAAGACAGTTGCCGCACGGACAATCTGGGTCACCCAGAATCCGGTCACCATGGCCGTCATGCGTGAATAGTCCTGTGCCCCCGCAGGTGCCAACTCCGCCACCGATTCTCCTTAAATTGCTGTCTTCGGCCCAAGCCGAGCCCCGTTGATGGCATGTCCGGCCCTCGTGCCGTCGTATTTACCGTCGATGATGTTCCTCATGCCGCGCTCGATGATCAACGCCGCACGATGTCGCTGTGGACGCGGATGTCGAACCTCGGCACTTACGGACTATATAGTCCGCCTAGAGATTCGTCGAATAGGGCCGAACGCCGAACGGGTCAGTGACTGATCCGACCAGGGGGACGACCAGCGAAGCCACCGATTGAATTTCGGTGAGATCCCGGCACAAGGTCCTCGGACAGTAAGAACTCCCGAAGGCTCCTCTGGCGCCCTCTTTGAGATCGCGCCTGGCGGCTTGGCTCCCCACCCCGCATGGCCGTTATCACAGCCGCGCCCCACAACCGCGCGACGTCGCAACGAATGCATGCTTGCGGTGCAGTGATTGACACTGTCTGCCTCTTCGCCCCTCTTCCGCCAGGTCAGGTGGCCGGCGGGAGCAACAGGGCCAATTTCTCGATCTCAGCGGACGGGCCCGACAGCAGTTCCCGCAGGTGCGGGCCCCGCCCAGACAAGCTGTGAGCACTTGGTCCGCCGGCCCGATGAGCCTCTCTGTGGAGCAGGCGGCGGACGTGATCCGCACGCTGCCCCCTTCCTCGGCGATCTCGTAGCGGCCGTCGGGGCTCCCCTTCAGCAAGACAATGGTCCGCACGTAGTCCTGCGACCGTGCTGCGGGCGTGGCCGCGGCCAGCAGGCTGTACATGGTGGCCATGCGTAATTCGCCGGGTCCGTAATCCGGCGCCAACGCCAGCGCCGAGGACAGATCCCGCTCGTGCGTCCATGCGTCCCAGAGGATGTGGATCGACCAGACCGACCAGTGCACGTTTCGTCGCAGGATGCTCCGACGGGTCGCCTTTGGCGCCTGTTCGGCCGTAACCCCAAGCAACCGCGTTTCTTCCGCTACCAACTCGGTGAGTTCGGCCACGGTCTGATGCGGCGGCTCGCTCTCGGAGACGGCGAGCCATTCGGCAGGTGAGGAAGTGTGGTGAAACGATTCCAGGTCACCAAAGGGTTGCGGGCGGTCCGCAAGGGTCGCTACGTGGATCTTCACGCCATCCCGTACATGCCGAATTACTTCGTGGACCGACCAGCCAACGCACCGTGATTGCGACTGCCATTGGCCAGCATCCAAGCCAGCGGCAATCCGGAGGAAGCGGGTGTCGGTGGCAACTGAATACTGATCACTGCGCGGCAACTGAAAATTGGCCAGCTTCCTGGAGAACCTTGGCTATGGGCCAGGGAGGAAGCGAGTGCTGAACGTGGAGGACTGGGCGGAGTTCCGGCGGTTGCGTCGGGCGGAGCGGTTGCCGATTTCGGAGATCGCGCGGGTGTTGGGGATTTCGCGGAACACGGTGAAGGCGGCGTTGGCTTCGGATGGTCCGCCGAAGTATCAGCGTGCTCCTGTTGGTTCGGTGGCCGATGCGGCCGAGCCCAGGATTCGGGAGTTGTTGGCGGCCTACCCACGGATGCCGGCAACGGTGATCGCCGAACGGATCGAATGGTCGTACTCGATCCGAACGCTCAGTGAGCGGGTGCGCGAGCTGCGGCCGGTATATCTGCCGCCGGATCCGGCGTCGCGGACGACGTATGTAGCGGGCGAGATCGCTCAGTGCGACTTCTGGTTTCCTGATGTGGTGGTGCCGGTCGGGTACGGTCCGCACCGCCACCGCGCTGCCGGTGTTGACGATGGTGTGTGGGTATTCGCGGTGGGCCTCAGCGGTGCTGATTGCGACCCGCAGCGTCGAGGATCTCTATGCCGGCTGGTGGCAACACCTTTCAGCGTTGGGCGCCACGCCACGGGTGCTGGTGTGGGACGGTGAAGGCGCGGTCGGGCGGTGGCGGGCGCGCCGATCTGAACTCACCGCGGCGTGCCAGGCGTTTCGCGGCACCTTGGCGGCCAAGGTGCTGATTTGCAAGCCCGGCGATCCCGAGGCCAAGGGTCTGGGTCGAACGCTTCCACGACTATCTGGAACGGGCCTTCCTGCCGGGTCGGGTGTTGAGCTCACCGGCGGATTTCAACACCTAGCTGGCCGACTGGTTGGTGCGGGCCAATCACCGCCAGCACCGTGTGCTGGGGTGTCGGCCGGCCGACCGGATTGAGGCCGATAAGGCGGCGATGCTGGCACTGCCACCGGTCGGGCCAAGCGTGGGCTGGCGGGCCTCGACCCGGCTGCCGCGTGATCACTACGTGCGCTGCGACGGCAACGACTATTCGGTGCACCCGGTTGCAGTCGGGTGGCGCATCGAGGTCACCGCGGACCTGGGGCGAGTCCGGGTCTGGTCTGGCGGTCACCTGGTAGCCGACCATGCCCGCATCTGGGCCAAACATCAGACGGTCTCCGATCCTGACCATGTGGAGTCCGCGAAGCTGCTGCGCCGCAAGCACTTCGATGTGGTGCTCCCGCCCGCCCATGTCGAGGTCGAACAATGTTGCCTGGCCGACTACGACGCCGTGCTCGGACTCGACGGGCCGGTGGCGTGATGGCGGCCAAAACCACGACCGGCAGTCGGGATGTGACCGCGGAACTGGCGTATCTGACCCGGGCGCTCAAAGCGCCGACCCTGCGCGAGGCGGTCGAGCGGCTCGCCGAACGCGCCCGCACCGAGACCTGGACCTACGAGGAATTCCTGGCAGCTTGTTTACAGCGCGAAGTGTCTGCCCGTGAATCCCACGGCGGCGAAGGACGCATCAGGGCCGCCCGATTCCCGTCACGGAAATCTTTGGAGGAGTTCGACTTCGATCACGCCCGCGGTCTCAAACGCGACCTCATCGCCCACCTGGACACCCTGGACTTCGTCACCGCCAAAGACAACGTGGTATTCCTCGGCCCGCCTGCAACCGGCAAGACGCACTTGGCGATCGGGATCGCGATCCGCGCCTGCCAGGCCGGCCACCGCGTCCTGTTCGCCACCGCCAGCCAA
This sequence comes from uncultured Actinomycetota bacterium, assembly GCA_963712615.1. Classification (GTDB taxonomy): domain Bacteria; phylum Actinomycetota; class Actinomycetes; order Mycobacteriales; family Mycobacteriaceae; genus Mycobacterium. The sequence continues at coordinate 1,795,661 of CAVQIO010000002.1, read as the reverse complement.
TGGGTCGACCGGCTAGCCACCACTCACCACAGTGGCACGCTGCAAGCCGAACTCATCCGCCTGGCCCGCTACCCGCTGCTCGTGGTCGACGAAGTGGGCTATATCCCGTTCGAGCCCGAAGCCGCGAACCTGTTCTTCCAGCTCGTCTCGAGTCGCTACGAACGCGCCAGTCTCATCGTCACCTCGAACAAACCATTCGGCCGCTGGGGTGAAGTGTTCGGCGACGACGTCGTTGCCGCCGCCATGATCGACCGCCTCGTGCATCACGCCGAAGTCATCGCCCTCAAAGGAGACAGCTACCGCATCAAAGACCGAGACCTCGGCGCGTCCCCACCGTCAAGTCCAGGGACGTGGTGTACGAGCTAGTCGTGTGATTCTCCGAGGTTTGGTTCAGGCGGTCAGTGCCGCGGGGGTGTCCTCCTGTTCAGTCGGTGAGTTCTGATCTGCTCGGGATTTGCTGAGGACGTCGAGGCCGAGGTAGCGCCGGATTCGGCCCATTCGTCGTGTTGTTCGGCCAGCACGGCACCGACGAGGCGGATCAGCGCGTTGCGGTCGGGGAAGATGCCGACGACGTCGGTGCGGCGGCGGATCTCCTTGTTGAGGCGTTCCTGGGGGTTGTTCGACCAGATCTGGCGCCAGATCTGCTTGGGGAAGTTGGTGAACGCCAGCAGATCCGGTCGGGCCGCCTCTCGGTGATCGGCGACCTTGGGGAGCTGGTCCGATAGTGCGTCGGTGATCCGATCATACTGAGCAGCAACCGATTCCGCATCGGGTTGGTCGAACACCGAATGCAACAGGGTACACACCCACGGCCACGAACTCTTGGGAGTCTTCGCCATCAGGTTGGTCGTGTAGTGGGTTCTGCACCGCTGCCAGGTAGCTCCGGGCAGAGTCGCGCCTAGCGCAGCCACCAGCCCGGCGTGCGCGTCGGAGGTGACCAGCCGTACCCCGGACAGGCCCCGGGCCGTCAGCGACCGCCAGAGCGCCAACCACCCGGCGCCGTCCTCAGCGGTGCTGACGTCGATGCCCAGGATTTCGCGGTATCCCTCGGCGTTGACCCCGACCGCGATCAGGGCGTGCACGTTGACCACCCGCCCGGCTTCGCGGACCTTGAGCACCAGGGCGTCGGCGGCGACGAACGTGTACGGGCCGGCGTCCAGCGGCCGGCTCCGGAACGCCTCGACCGCGACGTCGAGCTCCTTGGCCATCACGCTGACTTCAGACTTCGACAAGCTGGTGATGCCCAACGTCTCGACGAGCTTGTCCATCCGCCGGGTAGACACCCCGAGTAGGTAGCAGGTAGCGACCACGGTGGTCAGGGCCCGCTCGGCCCGTTTGCGGCGTTCCAGCAGCCAGTCCGGGAAGTAGCAACCCTGCCGTAGCTTGGGAATCGCCAGATCCAATGATCCTGTGCGGGTACGAATTGGCGATGACGGTAGCCGTTTCGCTGATTGATGCGCTCGCTACTGCGTTCACCGTATCCGGCGCCGCACAGGGCGTCGGCCTCCGCACCCATCAGGGTGTGGATGAACGTCGACAACAGTTCGCGCAGCACGTCGGGGTGGGTGGTGGTGAGTCGTTCGGCCAGCACGGCAGGCAGGTCGATATTGTGGGCAGTGGTCATCGCGTTGATTCCTTTGCTCGAGTGACTTTGGTCGGTCTGTCGAAGAATCACGCGATGACCTTCAATCATTCGGCTACGACACGCCGGTACCGCTAATCAGGTCCGACTCGTACACCACCTTGATGGACGCAACCGTCCCCACCGTCACGGCCGACAACCAATGAAGCCAAGCTGGTCAATTTTCGATTGCCGCCAGCGGATCAGTTTTCGCTTGCCGTTGACAGCGGGCACGCTGTTCCGCGAAGGCCGCCAGGTCCGATTCGCCACCGACGTCGAGTCCTCGTTGCTCTCCAAGACCCAGGATGCTTCTATATCGTGTCAAGGGGTTATGGGCAGCGGATGTGCTGCAGCCAGGGTTCGGTAGAGCTGTCGGGTGATGTAGCGCTTGAGCGAACGCATGATCTCTTTGGTGGTTCGGCCTTCTGCGCGTCGTCGGGCAACATAGGCGCGGGTTGGGGCGTGGGTGCGCATCCGAACGATGACAACGGTGGTCAACGCGCGGTTGAGCCTGCGGTCTCCACCACGGTTGAGTCTGTGCCGCAGGGTTTTTCCTGACGATGCTGGTATCGGGCAGGTGCCGGCGAGAGCGGCGAAGGCTGCCTCGGACCGGACACGGCCTGGATGTGACCACGCTGTCAGGACGCACGCGGCCACGACCGAGCCCACGCCGGGCAGTTGGCACAGCTCCGGGGCGAGATCCTCGACGAGGGAATCGAGATTCTTGCGGTTGGCGACCAGTTCGCCGTCGAGGGCGACGATGCGCTTGGCCAATCGGATCGCTTCCTGCCTGCAGGTGGCGACAACTGGATCTTCTTTGCGGTCACGCCAGGCTGCGATCGACTTGAATTGACTGTGTGGCAGCGCTTTACGAACATCAAGCCCGAGATCCACTGTCCGCAACAGTGCAGTGAGGGCGTTGATCGCTCGGGTGCGTTCGGCGACCATCTCCTCACGCGCGACCGTCAGGACACGCAACGCCACCCGTTGCCCGGTAGCGCGGGGCCGCCGCAACCGGGTGACGTCGACGCCCAGGACCGAGCGTGCGATGCGGACCGCGTCCAAGGCATCGGTCTTGCCGACACCACGACGCTGCGCGGCGGGCATCGCCGCCGGCTCGGCGATCGACAGTCCGCTGCGGGTAACCCGCCCGGCCAGGCCAGCGCCGAAGGAACCCGCGCCTTCGATGACGACCAACGTTGGCTTCTCGTTGATCCCGCGGAGGATCCAGGTGCAGGCACGGTCGAGGCCCGCGGGCGAGGTGGGGAACACGGCCTGATCGATGACACCGCCATTGGTGGCGTTGATCAGCGCGAACGAGTGAGTGGCGGCGTGGGTATCGACTCCGATGACAAACGCATACTGCTCTGCGACGATGGACATGGCGACGTTGATTTCCTTCCCGTAGACGACGTCGTTGGCGGCGTCAGCCCGGAAAGAGCAGTTCGAGGCAGGCCTGTAACGGGCCACGACTCGCGGCAACGAGTCGGGCAGGCTTCTAATCAAGCCACCGAAGCAAGACCGGGCCGGCGCCGCCGCCCTCGGCCAAGTGGACAGATCCTGGGAAGAGCACCCTTCACCGGGGCCAGGCGATTCACGAGTCACACTCAGCCAGGACGGCGACACCGATCCTGTCAGCCAGCACCGGGCCAGCCGTGTAAAGACTTACATGCGATTCAAATGGAAAGTTATCCATAGTTTTTGTGGACGTCTCGTACGGCTGATCCCATCGCCTCCACGGATTGTGTCCAGCAGAGTGGTGTACGAGCCAGGCCAGATCGTGAAGACCGGCGGGTCGTAGCCGAATGATTGAGGTCGAGCACGCGTAGCTGAGAGGGCGCCGCCGGGACCCACCAACCCGTCCCACTGTCGGTCTGAACACCCCACCCCACGCGGCCCGCACCGCACGATCCAAGGCCGTTCATCAACAGACACCCACATAGCTGACGCCGATCGGTCCGAGGGTCGCGGCAACAGCACCGAGCATCGCCGGCGAATCGGCCGAACCTGCAGCTGAGATGGATTCCACGGCAGACACATTGGCGGTGCTGAAACTTTCTAGCCCGACCGGAATGACTGAAAGACCCATTCGTAACCTCTCCTGAACAGGCGAGTGCATCGGTGCCCGACTGTAGCCCGTCCGCGGCGACGCGGGAGCGGTCCGTGCGTCTTCCGAACGCGTCGCAAATGTTGGCTACTTGTCTCGAATATTGCTTTGCAGCAGTAGATTTGGTGAGACGTTGGCGAATTGGAGCTTATCGCACTCCCATCGCCTAAGCGGACTATATAGTCCGCCCAGTCGAGATACGTCGAATAGGGTCGAGCCCCCACCCGGGTGTTGGCCTGGACGGGCCGCGGCGTCGGTTCAGCGTCTTCGTTGGAGAGTGCGCGGTCGGCGTGCTCGAGAATATCGGCGTACTTGACAATTTGGACTTCGACCCGGCGTCTCGCTTCCCGTCGACGCGGGCTGCGCCGTCAAATAGCGCCTTGCAGGTTTGGACCTGCGTATCGCGCATTTTCGGGTTTTAACGAGATCGCAAAAGAGCAGAAACATTTGCGACCGCTCGGGGCGCAAAACTGTCGTAATCTTTGGTGCACGACATAACAGTTGCTTGCTGCACTGACTGGCTCCACCGGAAGGAACGAGATCATGACCATCGCGCGGGGCTTCGCCGCAATCGCTATCTGCGCCGGTTTGGCTGTGGGGTCAGCCGGCACAGCGTGGGCTACGCCGACGATGAGCGGCAGTTACACCGAGACCGTGACAACACCAAGCGGCAAGTCCATTGACAACAGCTGGGCCGTCAACTCCTGCGGTGACGGATGCCTCTGGATCAAAGCTGGATTGGGCGCCAGCCAAGCTCGGTTGGTCGATGGTCAATGGACCATGGACACGATGGGCAACGTCAGTTGCGCGGACGGTAGCTACAACATCTACGGCACGAGCACCCACACTGCGTGGGATCCCAATTCCCTCACCGGCACGTCTGCACACACCTACATCACGGGAGCCTGCGGTAACCCGCCCGGATTCACGCAGGTCGATCAAATCAGCATCAAATCGGCATCCTGACCCATTCTGACTCGCAAAACCCGTGAAGTCTTTGGGCTTCAGGGGTTTTGAGTCGTTTTTGCCCAGGAACGCCGCAGCCGCGCGGTTACTTGATCTCCGCCAGGCGGTTGCGCGGCGGGCAGATAGCTGCTGAATAAGGCAAGCTAACTATTCGCGCCGATCAAACCGAGGGCGGTCGCGCAACGACACCGTGGAGCGTTATGGGCAACCAGTACTTCCCGTTCGTGGCTGCCGTCATCATGCTCGCGCTCGGGCTGACACTTACCGTGGCCGACTTCAAGCGGGCCGCCACACTGCGGCGGCCGCTGGCCGTAGCGCTGGTCTGCCAGTCGTTGGTCCTGCCGACCCTGTGCCTGCTGATCGCCGAAGCCTTCCATCTTGAGCCGCATCTGGCGGTCGGGCTGATGCTGATGGCCGCTACCCCGGGCGGGACGATGGCGAACATCCCCTGCCATCTGTTCAACGGGGACCTGGCGCTGAATCTCACCCTTTCTGCGATCAACGCCGCGCTGTCGGTCTTTGCCTTGCCGGCGATCTTGGCGGCATCGATGACCTGGTTCCTTGGCGACGGATGTTTCATCCCGTTACAGCTGGACAAGTTCGCCATGGTGTTCGCCCTGGTGCTGATCCCTACCGCGACCGGTATCGCGATACGTCACCGCTTTTCCGGGCTTGCCCGGCGGCTGCAGAGACCGGTCAGGATATTCGCGGCGGCGCTGCTGATCGTCACCGTCGTCGCCGCAATCGCCGGGGGGCGAACGACGCTATGGCACAACTTCGGGGTGCTGAGCGGGGCGGTGGTGTCCTTCTGCGTGGTCAGCCTGACCGTCGGTTACCTGGTGCCGCGCTTGATGCGTCTGGCTCCCGCGCAGGCGACTGCCGTCAGCCTCGAAGTCGGACTGCACAACACTGTGGTGGCGCTGGGCGTGGCGCTCAGCCCGCAACTGCTCAATAGCGCCGAAATGGCAACTCCGGCACTGATCTACGGCGCACTCGCACCCTTCATTGCCATGACGTTCATCGTCGCCATCCGCCGCGTGGACCCGGCGTTTCGTGTCACGGCCGAGCCTGACACCGTCGTGAGCGAATCAGGGGTATAGCGGCGCTACTTGCGTCGCGCCGCGGCCAGCCGGTCGGCGAACTCCGGTGACTGGATCGAGGACACCTGCGGCCCCAGCTCGGTGTGCACGGCGAGTTGGTGGTGCTCGTTGTCCAGCGACCCTGGGCTGGCGGTGGCGCGCATCGTGGCCTTGGTGGCCAGCACCACCTCGCGCGGAGCGGCCGCGGGTCCGGCGGCGAGTTCCAATGCCGCGGCGACGGGATCGTCGGCAACGCTGAGCGCCAACCCGTGTCGCACCGCGGATTCGGCGTCGAAACGCATGCCGAACAGCAGGGCCGCGCGGGCGACTTGCGGGCCGACCGCCCGCTGCAGCATCCAGGTCGCGCCCCCGCCGGGGTGTAGCCCCAGCTTCTGGAAGCGGGGGTCGAACAGTGCGCCGGGCCCAGCGATGCGCACGTCGGCGGCCAGAGCCAAGTTCAGGCCCGCGCCGACCGCAGCGCCGTTGACGGCGGCGATGGTGGGCAGCGTGCAGCTCCCCACGGCCATAAAGCCGTCGTAGAGCTGCTGCAGACCCGACTCCGCGGCTCCGTCCCCCGCGGCGCCCAGTGCGCTCAAGTCGGCGCCGGCGCAGAATGCCTTACCCGCCCCGGTGACGACGACGGCGTGCACACCGGGATCGGCTTCGGCCTGCTCGACGGCCGCGCGCAGCTGTGCCGATATCTCGCCGGTCAGCGCGTTGCGCCGATCGGGATCGTTGACGGTGATCAGTGCGACGCGATTGTCCACGCTGAACAGGACGGAATCGGACTGGGCCATCGGGCACCTCCGCGGTCGGCGACGTCAGTGGGCGAGCTAAAGGGTACTTCGACGTGGGTGGACGCCCGCCACGGTGGCCGTGCGGCGTCGCGACCGCGGCTCCAAGAATTCATCGAGGATCCCTCAAGCCCTACTGCTGATGCTGATGACACCGGCGAGCGGCATCACGACGAGGGGGCAACCAATGAGCGCGACCACGATCAGCATCAAAACTCAGGCCATCCGGTGGGTATTCGTCTCGTCGATCGCGGCGGGCTTGACTGCACTAGGCCTCGGTATCGCGAGTGCCAACCCGCCGGTCCAGGACCACCCCTGCTCGCTGCGCCATGCGACCATGCGCGACGCCGACGGGCACATGATGACGTGCGACCGGATGATGAACGGAAACCACGGCCTGGTGTGGCAGTACACCCTGGGGTCCTAGTCGGTGGCTAATCTAGGCCGTGTGAGCGCTAACGGAGTGCCCGGTGGGGTGGTGCACAAGCTGCCTGCGGACCTGCGTGAGGCGCTGAGCGCGAACTCCACCGCCCTGGCGGCTTGGAGGGACATCACGCCCCTGGCGCGTAACGAGTTCATCTGCTGGGTCGAGGACGCCAAGCAACAGGCGACCCGCCAGCGCCGCATTCGCCGGACCCAGGAGGAGCTGGAAGAGGGCCAGCGCCGGCCCTGCTGCTGGCCGGGCTGCAAGCACCGCGAACGCACCGGCCGTCCCTGAGTTTGAAAGAGGCTGTCCGACAACAGTTTAGCAAATAGCCGTCGGCTGTGGTGGTGTCAGGGGCTTTTTCGAGTTGCGCTTAGTCGTGGCCTATTTCAGGCTTGGGGATTACCTCCCGGCAGAGCGGAACAGACTCGATGGCCGACCCGATCGCCAGACGACCCAAAATCGCCGGGCGGCCCGCCGCCATATCCCCCCGACCCGCCGCCGGATCCCGGCGCGCCACCGGGTCCGCCGCCTCCGTAGCCCTCGTCATCTGGACGTGCGGCAGCCAGCCGGATGGGCTAGAGATGGCTCGTGACAAAAGTCGCTGCCTGACTGGGCATTCCGGACCCGCTGTAGGACAGGTGCACCGGCGAAAACAGCTCGTCATGCGAAGGCAGCGCCAGCGCCCCGCCCGGCGTGCACACCGGATCGCCGGGCGCACAGAGATCGATGGCCTTGGCGCCGTACCACGGGCTGACCTCGCTCATCGGCGCCCCCAGATATCTGTCCGACGGATTCCCGAAGGTGGCGACGGCGGCAACGTGATTGGCTTCGTCCGCCGTGAGTATGTCGGGGATCAAGCCCGCGATCGGCATTCGGGCGATGGTGGCCTGATCTATTGCCATGGCGCCCAAGGAATATCCACCGAGCACCAGCTTGGTGTTGGGGCAGCTGGCAACCATCGACGTCACGTGGGCGTGTATATCGCTGCCGCCGGCGGATGCCGACGGGGCGAAATCTTCACCGGCGGGGTAGTTGACCGGATACACCCCGAGGGATCGACCCCCAAGCTGCGAGCGCAGTGAATCGATGAATTCCTGTCCGACCGCACCGACACCGGGTGCCTCGTTGGTGCCGCGGGCGAAGGTCACCTCGACGTCGGGGCAAGGGGCAGCGGATGCGGGGGCAATGAGGATCGGTGCGCTGATCAGCGCTGTCCAGATTGTCACGATGGCGGTACCCAGCAAGGGTGCGAATTGGCGTGCGTTCACGCCCCAATGCTGACACACCGGGCCCCGGGACTAAGGGTCGCCTTACCGATACGGTCGCGGTTCCCAGGTGTCGGTCGGGTAAGCACAGAACAGAGCGACACCATCGGGTGACTGGGCAGTAAATAGCCCAGTGTTGTCGGCGGCAAGAGTATGGATCTCGGCCACGCACTCCGAGCCGATCTGCCGAACTCCGATCAGCGTCCCAGGATCTACCCAGACACCGGGACGTCCGGACCCGCCACAAGCGAGAACCTTGCCGCTAGCGTCGTAGCCGAAGATGAATCGGCCGGTGACGGCATTGCAGGGCTGCCCAAGTACGGCATTGCTGGCCATGCTGGGAACTGGCTGGCTCGCAGGGTCTGCCATCGCGAGCGGCGCCGTGCCGATGGCGACCGCCACGGCTGCTGCCAGCAAAAGAGCCCGATTCATGGTCCCCACCTCTCGGGCGTTGGGATGAACAGGTAATTCGCGACCGTAGTCCTCCGCAACACTCCCGCGGACCCCTTTTGGACAAACACCTAGAGAGTTCTGGCGGACCGCATCACACCATTAGAACGCGTACGGGCCAAACCTGCCCCATGCGACAACCGCCGCCATGACGAAAAGCACTGCCGGCGCAAGGATTGCAGCGTGTTCGGCGCGACGAATGTGAACAACGATCGCGCCGACCATCACGATCGCAAGGCAGGTAGCCGCCACTGGGACCAGGATGGGCGCAATGTGCACAATCGCCGGTAGAACCACGCCAATGGCGCCGAGGAGCTCGGCGGCCCCCACCCCTTGACGAACCCCGCGGAAACCTCGTCAACGAAGTCCATTCCCTTTTCGGCGAGGACCGTCTTGTCGAGGGCCAGTTTCATCAGTCCGGCCCCGGCGAAAGCCACGCCGAGCACACCTTGCAGGACCCACAACGTGACATTCATGCTTCCGCCTCTCATACAACTCACTTGACGCTTCAAGTCAACCTATCGCCAATGACTTGAAGCGTCAACTCAGCTAGGGTCGTTGCATGGCTGAGGAAACTCGGTGGTTCAGCGAAGCGGAGCGCACAGCCTGGCTCGAACTCGTGCGGGTCCTGGTCACGCTGCCTGCCGCGCTTGATGCGCAACTTCGCCGCGATTCGAATCTGAATCAATACGAGTACCGGGTGCTCGGGGTCCTTGCCGAACAGCCCACTCGCACATTGGGTATGAAATCGTTGGCGGTCGTGACCAATGGGTCGCTGTCCCGGCTGTCGCACGTCGTCAAGCGCCTAGAGGCAGCCGGGTATGTGCGTCGACAGCCCAAGCCCGGCGATGGACGTCTCACCGATGCGATATTGACTGACAAGGGTTTTGAGAAGGTGAGTGCCGCGGCGCACGGCCACGTGGTGGCGGTGCGTTCACACGTCTTCGATCGGCTGACGTCTGGTCAGGTTGCGCAGCTGACCGATCTACTACTACGCATCGCCCCTGACGCCACTTTGCCCGGAGTTTCCGATCGCCGCTGAGGGCCCCTTCCTCAATCGCCGACAGGACGAAATTGGCCGTATGGATCTCCGAATCGGCGGCGGTACATCGATGCGCGTTCAAACGCAGATGACGCGATGGCTAGCCACTTAGTGTCAGAGAATGGATCGCATCTGGCAGTGGGCGTGGGATCGGTACGCAGCGAGGTACTCGTGGTCGATATTTGCTGTCGCGCTTCAGATTTTGCTGCTGACCTACCTTGTTCCGTCGTTCGTCGTCGTCGCTCTTGAGGGTTCCGGTCACTACGTCGAGGCGGCCGCGGTCACCGTTCTCGGCGTGCTGGTGCTGGTGTACGTGAAGGTTCTTCCCGGACTGGGCTGGATCCGTCTTGTGGAGCGGTGGGCGGCCCGCCATGAGATCGATCGAGCGAAGGCACTGAGCAATGATCAGAACCTGTGGATGAGCCTTGGCGAGGTGGTGTGAAAGTGGGCGCACCTTCCCGAGGATGATCTGAAGTCCAAGGTTCTCTGATCAAGACCGGCGTTGGCGCGCTGGTTGGGAAGGTACGCCCATGCTCACGGTAGTTCACGACGCGGAATGCTCCAACGAGAAGAACGACGGTGTCGGTCGGTCGTTGCTCGATGAGATCGTCCGCGACGGCGCCCGACAGATGCTTGCGGCGGCGTTGCAGGCCGAAGTGGCCGCCTACATCGACGCCCATGCCGGAGAGGTCGACGACAACGGACGGCGCCTGGTGGTCCGCAACGGCTACCACCGGGAGCGTGAGGTGTTGACCGCGTCGGGCGCGGTCACGGTGACCGCGCCGCGCGTCAACGACAAGCGCGTCGATGCCGATACCGCAGAGCGGCAAAGGTTTTCCTCCGCGATCCTGCCAGCGTGGGCGCGCAAGTCACCGCAGATGAGCGAGGTTCTGCCGCTGCTGTATCTGCATGGCCTGTCGACGAGTGACTTCGGTCCGGCGTTGGAGCAGTTCCTGGGCTCGGGTGCGGGTCTCTCGGCCACGACGATCACCCGGCTCACCAGCCAGTGGCAAGACGAAGCCAAGGCCTTCCAAGTCCGTGACCTCTCGGACACGGACTACGTCTACCTGTGGGTCGACGGCATTCACCTCAAGGTCCGTCTCGAGCAGGAGAAGCTCTGTTTGTTGGTGATGATCGGGGTGCGCGCCGATGGTTGCAAGGAGCTCGTCGCCTTGGCCGACGGCTACCGGGAATCGACCGAATCGTGGGCCGATCTGCTACGGAGCTGCCGCCGGCGCGGGATGAGCAATGATCAGAACCTGTGGATGAGCCTTGGCGAGGTGGTGTGAAAGTGGGCGCACCTTCCCGAGGATGATCTGAAGTCCAAGGTTCTCTGATCAAGACCGGCGTTGGCGCGCTGGTTGGGAAGGTACGCCCATGCTCACGGTAGTTCACGACGCGGAATGCTCCAACGAGAAGAACGACGGTGTCGGTCGGTCGTTGCTCGATGAGATCGTCCGCGACGGCGCCCGACAGATGCTTGCGGCGGCGTTGCAGGCCGAAGTGGCCGCCTACATCGACGCCCATGCCGGAGAGGTCGACGACAACGGACGGCGCCTGGTGGTCCGCAACGGCTACCACCGGGAGCGTGAGGTGTTGACCGCGTCGGGCGCGGTCACGGTGACCGCGCCGCGCGTCAACGACAAGCGCGTCGATGCCGATACCGCAGAGCGGCAAAGGTTTTCCTCCGCGATCCTGCCAGCGTGGGCGCGCAAGTCACCGCAGATGAGCGAGGTTCTGCCGCTGCTGTATCTGCATGGCCTGTCGACGAGTGACTTCGGTCCGGCGTTGGAGCAGTTCCTGGGCTCGGGTGCGGGTCTCTCGGCCACGACGATCACCCGGCTCACCAGCCAGTGGCAAGACGAAGCCAAGGCCTTCCAAGTCCGTGACCTCTCGGACACGGACTACGTCTACCTGTGGGTCGACGGCATTCACCTCAAGGTCCGTCTCGAGCAGGAGAAGCTCTGTTTGTTGGTGATGATCGGGGTGCGCGCCGATGGTTGCAAGGAGCTCGTCGCCTTGGCCGACGGCTACCGGGAATCGACCGAATCGTGGGCCGATCTGCTACGGAGCTGCCGCCGGCGCGGGATGAGCAATGATCAGAACCTGTGGATGAGCCTTGGCGAGGTGGTGTGAAAGTGGGCGCACCTTCCCGAGGATGATCTGAAGTCCAAGGTTCTCTGATCAAGACCGGCGTTGGCGCGCTGGTTGGGAAGGTACGCCCATGCTCACGGTAGTTCACGACGCGGAATGCTCCAACGAGAAGAACGACGGTGTCGGTCGGTCGTTGCTCGATGAGATCGTCCGCGACGGCGCCCGACAGATGCTTGCGGCGGCGTTGCAGGCCGAAGTGGCCGCCTACATCGACGCCCATGCCGGAGAGGTCGACGACAACGGACGGCGCCTGGTGGTCCGCAACGGCTACCACCGGGAGCGTGAGGTGTTGACCGCGTCGGGCGCGGTCACGGTGACCGCGCCGCGCGTCAACGACAAGCGCGTCGATGCCGATACCGCAGAGCGGCAAAGGTTTTCCTCCGCGATCCTGCCAGCGTGGGCGCGCAAGTCACCGCAGATGAGCGAGGTTCTGCCGCTGCTGTATCTGCATGGCCTGTCGACGAGTGACTTCGGTCCGGCGTTGGAGCAGTTCCTGGGCTCGGGTGCGGGTCTCTCGGCCACGACGATCACCCGGCTCACCAGCCAGTGGCAAGACGAAGCCAAGGCCTTCCAAGTCCGTGACCTCTCGGACACGGACTACGTCTACCTGTGGGTCGACGGCATTCACCTCAAGGTCCGTCTCGAGCAGGAGAAGCTCTGTTTGTTGGTGATGATCGGGGTGCGCGCCGATGGTTGCAAGGAGCTCGTCGCCTTGGCCGACGGCTACCGGGAATCGACCGAATCGTGGGCCGATCTGCTACGGAGCTGCCGCCGGCGCGGGATGAGCAATGATCAGAACCTGTGGATGAGCCTTGGCGAGGTGGTGTGAAAGTGGGCGCACCTTCCCGAGGATGATCTGAAGTCCAAGGTTCTCTGATCAAGACCGGCGTTGGCGCGCTGGTTGGGAAGGTACGCCCATGCTCACGGTAGTTCACGACGCGGAATGCTCCAACGAGAAGAACGACGGTGTCGGTCGGTCGTTGCTCGATGAGATCGTCCGCGACGGCGCCCGACAGATGCTTGCGGCGGCGTTGCAGGCCGAAGTGGCCGCCTACATCGACGCCCATGCCGGAGAGGTCGACGACAACGGACGGCGCCTGGTGGTCCGCAACGGCTACCACCGGGAGCGTGAGGTGTTGACCGCGTCGGGCGCGGTCACGGTGACCGCGCCGCGCGTCAACGACAAGCGCGTCGATGCCGATACCGCAGAGCGGCAAAGGTTTTCCTCCGCGATCCTGCCAGCGTGGGCGCGCAAGTCACCGCAGATGAGCGAGGTTCTGCCGCTGCTGTATCTGCATGGCCTGTCGACGAGTGACTTCGGTCCGGCGTTGGAGCAGTTCCTGGGCTCGGGTGCGGGTCTCTCGGCCACGACGATCACCCGGCTCACCAGCCAGTGGCAAGACGAAGCCAAGGCCTTCCAAGTCCGTGACCTCTCGGACACGGACTACGTCTACCTGTGGGTCGACGGCATTCACCTCAAGGTCCGTCTCGAGCAGGAGAAGCTCTGTTTGTTGGTGATGATCGGGGTGCGCGCCGATGGTTGCAAGGAGCTCGTCGCCTTGGCCGACGGCTACCGGGAATCGACCGAATCGTGGGCCGATCTGCTACGGAGCTGCCGCCGGCGCGGGATGAGCAATGATCAGAACCTGTGGATGAGCCTTGGCGAGGTGGTGTGAAAGTGGGCGCACCTTCCCGAGGATGATCTGAAGTCCAAGGTTCTCTGATCAAGACCGGCGTTGGCGCGCTGGTTGGGAAGGTACGCCCATGCTCACGGTAGTTCACGACGCGGAATGCTCCAACGAGAAGAACGACGGTGTCGGTCGGTCGTTGCTCGATGAGATCGTCCGCGACGGCGCCCGACAGATGCTTGCGGCGGCGTTGCAGGCCGAAGTGGCCGCCTACATCGACGCCCATGCCGGAGAGGTCGACGACAACGGACGGCGCCTGGTGGTCCGCAACGGCTACCACCGGGAGCGTGAGGTGTTGACCGCGTCGGGCGCGGTCACGGTGACCGCGCCGCGCGTCAACGACAAGCGCGTCGATGCCGATACCGCAGAGCGGCAAAGGTTTTCCTCCGCGATCCTGCCAGCGTGGGCGCGCAAGTCACCGCAGATGAGCGAGGTTCTGCCGCTGCTGTATCTGCATGGCCTGTCGACGAGTGACTTCGGTCCGGCGTTGGAGCAGTTCCTGGGCTCGGGTGCGGGTCTCTCGGCCACGACGATCACCCGGCTCACCAGCCAGTGGCAAGACGAAGCCAAGGCCTTCCAAGTCCGTGACCTCTCGGACACGGACTACGTCTACCTGTGGGTCGACGGCATTCACCTCAAGGTCCGTCTCGAGCAGGAGAAGCTCTGTTTGTTGGTGATGATCGGGGTGCGCGCCGATGGTTGCAAGGAGCTCGTCGCCTTGGCCGACGGCTACCGGGAATCGACCGAATCGTGGGCCGATCTGCTACGGAGCTGCCGCCGGCGCGGGATGGCAGCCCCGGTGCTGGCTGTCGGTGACGGTGCGTTGGGGTTCTGGAAGGCGGTCCGCGAGGTCTTCCCGAACACGCGTGAGCAGCGGTGTTGGTTTCACCAGCAGTCCAATGTGCTTGCTGCACTGCCGAAGTCAGCGCACCCAGCTGCGTTGGCGGCGATCAAGGAGATCTACAACGCCGAGGACATCGACAAGGCGCAGATCGCGATCAAGGCCTTCGAGGTCGATTACGGTGCCAAGTATCCCAAGGCGGTCGCCAAGATCGTCGACGACGCCGACGTGCTGCTGGAGTTCTACAAGTACCCGGCCGAGCACTGGATCCACCTGCGCACCACCAACCCCATCGAGTCGACCTTTGCGACCGTGCGGTTGCGAACCAAGGTCACCAAGGGGCCCGGCTCCCGCGCCGCGGGAATTGCGATGGCCTACAAGCTGATCGACGCCGCGCAGGCCCGGTGGCGGGCCGTCAACGCCCCGCACTTGGTCGCCCTGGTCCGTGCCGGCGCGGTGTTCCACAAAGGCAAACTGCTCGAACGCCCCGTCGATATCACACCCGCCGAAACTAGCGAATCAACCGAAACGGAGGTCGCCTGAAACAACCTCATCCACAGGTCTTGACAATATCTCGCGCGGGATGGCAGCCCCGGTGCTGGCTGTCGGTGACGGTGCGTTGGGGTTCTGGAAGGCGGTCCGCGAGGTCTTCCCGAACACGCGTGAGCAGCGGTGTTGGTTTCACAAGCAGTCCAATGTGCTTGCTGCACTGCCGAAGTCAGCGCACCCAGCTGCGTTGGCGGCGATCAAGGAGATCTACAACGCCGAGGACATCGACAAGGCGCAGATCGCGATCAAGGCCTTCGAGGTCGATTACGGTGCCAAGTATCCCAAGGCGGTCGCCAAGATCGTCGACGACGCCGACGTGCTGCTGGAGTTCTACAAGTACCCGGCCGAGCACTGGATCCACCTGCGCACCACCAACCCCATCGAGTCGACCTTTGCGACCGTGCGGTTGCGAACCAAGGTCACCAAGGGGCCCGGCTCCCGCGCCGCGGGAATTGCGATGGCCTACAAGCTGATCGACGCCGCGCAGGCCCGGTGGCGGGCCGTCAACGCCCCGCACTTGGTCGCCCTGGTCCGTGCCGGCGCGGTGTTCCACAAAGGCAAACTGCTCGAACGCCCCGTCGATATCACACCCGCCGAAACCAGCGAATCAACCGAAACGGAGGTCGCCTGAAACAACCTCATCCACAGGTCTTGACAATATCTCACGCCCGGATGGCCACGTACATCTGGGCTCGGAGGACGGTTTTTCGATCGGTTGTGAGCAACGCCGTTGGGGTAGCCGGGATATTGGTCGTTGTCGGTGCAATCGCTGGCGCGAGCGGGTCGCGGCTCGTCCGATACGGGATCCTGGGCGCTGTTTACGACACTGGCGTCCAGGGGATCGCTGTGCACAGTCTCGTGGAAGGAGCGCTACGGTCAGTCCGGGTCTCCATCACCTGCGACACCGACATCGGTGACTTATTGCCTCGTTCCAGGCCGACTTTTGCCGCGTGGTCGAACGTGTCCGTGTCCGTGTTTCCGTGTCCGTGTCCGTGGTCGCGGTTGCGTTCGTGTTCGCCCTTGCGGCAGCGATGCTGGCGGCCGTGTTCGATCGGGTCCGCGAGGAACCTGTTCTCATCGTCGCGATCGGGGGTGCGTTGACGCTTGTATTCGGGGTGCCGATTACTGTCGCCGCCGCGTTCTCGCCGTCCTTGCAGCCCATTCGCGACCTTGCCGAAGGAACCGAACGTGTTGCGGCCGGCGACTACAGCCAGCGGCTGCCGGTGGTTCAAGACGATGACCTCGGCGCGCTCGCGGCGTCGTTCAACCGCATGCAGGCCGGATTGGCTGAGCGACAACGACTTCAGGCGGCGTTCGGCACCTATGTCGACCCGGCCCTCGCGGTGCGGCTGCTTGAGCAGGGCGATGACATCTGCACCGGCGAGCGCCGCGAGGTGACGCTGATGTTCGTCGATGTCCACGACTTCACCCCGTTCGCCGAGGCCAACTCGGCCGAGGACACCGTCGCCCGGCTCAATGCTTTGTTCGAGATCGTCGTGCCTACCGTCGTCGAAGCCGGCGGGCACGTCAACAAGTTCCTCGGCGAGGGCGCGCTGGTGGTCTTCGGCGCGCCCAACGATCTCGCCGACCATGCCGACGCCGCGGTGAACGCCGCTGTTGGGATTGACCGCCTCGTCGCCGAGCGTTTCGATGGCACCCTGCGAATCGGCATCGGGATCAACACCGGTGTGGTGATCGCCGGAACCATCGGCGGCGCAGGCAAGCTCGAGTTCACCTTGATCGGAGACACCGTGAACGTTGCCGCCCGCGTCGAGCGGCTCACCAGGACCACCGGTGACGCGATCCTTCTCACCCATCACACCGTCGACGCCCTGACTTCTCGACCGCCCGGCCTTGTCGACCGGGGATCGCATGCCCTAAAAGGTAAGTCGGCCTCCGTGCAGGTCTTCGGCCTCGACCAACAGAGGTAGGTCCTTGTCGACTACTTGACCAGGGTGAACTGGCAGACGCTGGTGTAACGGTCGCGGAACAGGTCCGAGCATCCGGTCAGGTAATGCATGCAGATGTCGTACATCTGCTGCCCCTGCAGCTCGATGGCTTTGTCCTTGTGGGCTTCCAGCGCAGCGGCCCACGCGTTCAGAGTCGGCACATAGTTCTCTCCGATCACGTGGTGGCGTTCCACCTTGAAGCCGGCGTCGGCCGAGTAGCGGTCGACCTGGGAGACGTTCGGCAACCGGCCGCCGGGGAAGATCTCGGTCAGGATGAACTTGATGTAGCGCAGCAGGGTGATTGTGATCTTCAGGCCGAGCTCCTGGGTTTCCGCCGGGTCGGGGATGGTGATCGTGTGCAACAGCATCCGGCCGTCGTCGGGCATCAGGTTGTAGAACTTCTTGAAGAACACGCCGTAGCGTTCGTATCCGGCGTCGCCCCGGCGTCCAGGGGTCTATCGGGCACCAACCGCACCCCAACCCGGCGCCAGTCCTAGACCGACTAAAACTGCTGCTGAACTAGGCCTATACACCTTGAATGCCCAGCTAGCGCAAGCCCCGGTGAGTAACTTCTAATCCCTAGGTCGCACGTTCGAGTCGTGCCGGGGGCGCTTTTACCGCCTCGAGCGGCACACTTTTCGGCCTGACTACCACGAAAAACGGCTGCCAAGACTCAAAACGAGCGCCTGGCCCTCATTCGCACCCATCCGACAGCCACGTGGCTACGAATCGCTTGGAAGCGCCGGTTCGGGTGGCGCTGTTTTGTGGGACTCGGGGTCGCATGCGGGGCGGTTAGCTCCCCGACCCGAGATCGGCAACCGCATTTCCGAACCTGTTGAGGGGGTTTCGTATGAAGACGTCCGGTGGCGACCGCGTGTCTGAGAATCTTTCACCGCCTATCGAAGCGGTGCAGTCGCATTACGACCGTTCGAATGAGTTTTTCCAGCTGTTCCTCGATCCGTCGATGACCTACAGCTGCGCATACTTCGAGCGTGACGGCATGACTCTGGAAGAGGCCCAATACGCCAAGCGCAGACTCGCGCTGGACAAACTCAATCTCGAGCCGGGCATGACCCCCGCTCGACATCGGTTGCGGTTGGGGCTCGACGATGCGGCATGCAGTCGCCGAATACGACGTGAACGTGATCGGGCTGACGCTCAGCGAGAACCAGCTCGCCCACGACACCCCCAAGTTCGCCGAGATGGAGAGCAGCCGTCGCAAACAGGTTCGGCTACAGGGCTGGGAGCAGTTCGACGAGCCGATCGACCGCATCGTCTCACTCGACGCTTTCGAGCACTTCGCTGACGGCGCCGGTGACGCCGGGTACGAACGCTACGGCGTGTTCTTCAAAAAGTTCTACAACCTGATGCCCGACGACGGCCGGATGCTGTTGCACACGATCACCATCCCCGACCCGGCGGAAACCCAGGAGCTCGGCCTGAAGATCACAATCACCCTGCTGCGCTACATCAAGTTCATCCTGACCGAGATCTTCCCCGGCGGCCGGTTACCGAACGTCTCCCAGGTCGACCGCTACTCGGCCGACGCCGGCTTCAAGGTGGAACGCCACCACGTGATCGGAGAGAACTATGTGCCGACTCTGAACGCGTGGGCCGCTGCGCTGGAAGCCCACAAGGACAAAGCTATCGAGCTGCAGGGGCAGCAGATGTACGACATCTGCATGCATTACCTGACCGGATGCTCGGACCTGTTCCGCGACCGTTACACGAGCGTCTGCCAGTTCACCCTGGTCAAGTAGTCGACAAGCGCTGTGCGCCAAGCCGAGCTGCCCTCGTGGCGGGTAGCGAAAGTATGGGGGTCACTTGGTCTGCCGTCGACCTCCAGGCGGTGTTACCAGATGACGACTTGGGCGTTGTCGCCACCGAAGCATCGCGTTGACATTTTCGTTGAGCCGTCGCTGAAGTAGGCGGGATACCTACCGACGCAGGTCATCTCGTAACCGTCGCCAGTAACCGGCGAGAACGCGGTGAAGTGGTTGGACATTCCTGTGGCATAGAAGATTTGGCGCACGTTGGCGGCGAATGCGCACGTGGTGCGGCCGCCCACCACGCCTTCATGGCCGCCTGGGCAGATGGTGAAGACATCGGTACCGCAGCGGCTGGCGGGGGTGCGGCTTGCGCGGTAACCGTGGTCGGCGGTGGCGTTACGGTTACCGTCGGCGGGGGTTGGACGATCACCGTCGGTGGGGGTTGGGCGACACCGGCAGGCGACGCCGTCGGCAAGCTGCTGGGCGCCACGTTCGGCAGGACCGGCGTGGTTGCGTTCGTCTCCCGCTTGCCACCATTGCCGTCGCTCACCAGGGCAACGACACCAAAGATGGCGAAAGCGACAACAACGCCACACAACAGCCCGATGCCCGCCATCACCCACACTGAGCGCCACGGCCGCGGCAACACCACCGTGGCGGGTTCCTCGTCCGACCAGGCATGAGGGCTCGCGGCCTCCGTCGGCGGTGGCACAACAATGGTTACGTCGTCTGCAGCACCGGCTGTCGTAGCCGGCTGACCCTCAGCAATCGCGTCGGCGGCCATCGGTCGTCTCTCCTATTCGCCCCCTCGATTAGTCTGCGCCAGAGGTAGGACAGCTGTCTCGTAAACCCCGGCAACGCCATCTCGGTTTGCGCGACTGCGGCCACCTAGTGCGGTTAAAACCAAATACGTCCGTCGCCGATGTCGCTATTTCCTCAGCGGCGATCGGAAACTCCGGGCAAAGTGGCGTCAGGGGCGATGCGTAGTAGTAGATCGGTCAGCTGCGCAACCTGACCAGACGTCAGCCGATCGAAGACGTGTGAACGCACCGCCACCACGTGGCCGTGCGCCGCGGCACTCACCTTCTCAAAACCCTTGTCAGTCAATATCGCATCGGTGAGACGTCCATCGCCGGGCTTGGGCTGTCGACGCACATACCCGGCTGCCTCTAGGCGCTTGACGACGTGCGACAGCCGGGACAGCGACCCATTGGTCACGACCGCCAACGATTTCATACCCAATGTGCGAGTGGGCTGTTCGGCAAGGACCCCGAGCACCCGGTACTCGTATTGATTCAGATTCGAATCGCGGCGAAGTTGCGCATCAAGCGCGGCAGGCAGCGTGACCAGGACCCGCACGAGTTCGAGCCAGGCTGTGCGCTCCGCTTCGCTGAACCACCGAGTTTCCTCAGCCATGCAACGACCCTAGCTGAGTTGACGCTTCAAGTCATTGGCGATAGGTTGACTTGAAGCGTCAAGTGAGTTGTATGAGAGGCGGAAGCATGAATGTCACGTTGTGGGTCCTGCAAGGTGTGCTCGGCGTGGCTTTCGCCGGGGCCGGACTGATGAAACTGGCCCTCGACAAGACGGTCCTCGCCGAAAAGGGAATGGACTTCGTTGACGAGGTTTCCGCGGGGTTCGTCAAGGGGTGGGGGCCGCCGAGCTCCTCGGCGCCATTGGCGTGGTTCTACCGGCGATTGTGCACATTGCGCCCATCCTGGTCCCAGTGGCGGCTACCTGCCTTGCGATCGTGATGGTCGGCGCGATCGTTGTTCACATTCGTCGCGCCGAACACGCTGCAATCCTTGCGCCGGCAGTGCTTTTCGTCATGGCGGCGGTTGTCGCATGGGGCAGGTTTGGCCCGTACGCGTTCTAATGGTGTGATGCGGTCCGCCAGAACTCTCTAGGTGTTTGTCCAAAAGGGGTCCGCGGGAGGAGATATTGTCAAGACCTGTGGATGAGGTTGTTTCAGGCGACCTCCGTTTCGGTTGATTCGCTGGTTTCGGCGGGTGTGATATCGACGGGGCGTTCGAGCAGTTTGCCTTTGTGGAACACCGCGCCGGCACGGACCAGGGCGACCAAGTGCGGGGCGTTGACGGCCCGCCACCGGGCCTGCGCGGCGTCGATCAGCTTGTAGGCCATCGCAATTCCCGCGGCGCGGGAGCCGGGCCCCTTGGTGACCTTGGTTCGCAACCGCACGGTCGCAAAGGTCGACTCGATGGGGTTGGTGGTGCGCAGGTGGATCCAGTGCTCGGCCGGGTACTTGTAGAACTCCAGCAGCACGTCGGCGTCGTCGACGATCTTGGCGACCGCCTTGGGATACTTGGCACCGTAATCGACCTCGAAGGCCTTGATCGCGATCTGCGCCTTGTCGATGTCCTCGGCGTTGTAGATCTCCTTGATCGCCGCCAACGCAGCTGGGTGCGCTGACTTCGGCAGTGCAGCAAGCACATTGGACTGCTGGTGAAACCAACACCGCTGCTCACGCGTGTTCGGGAAGACCTCGCGGACCGCCTTCCAGAACCCCAACGCACCGTCACCGACAGCCAGCACCGGGGCTGCCATCCCGCGCCGGCGGCAGCTCCGTAGCAGATCGGCCCACGATTCGGTCGATTCCCGGTAGCCGTCGGCCAAGGCGACGAGCTCCTTGCAACCATCGGCGCGCACCCCGATCATCACCAACAAACAGAGCTTCTCCTGCTCGAGACGGACCTTGAGGTGAATGCCGTCGACCCACAGGTAGACGTAGTCCGTGTCCGAGAGGTCACGGACTTGGAAGGCCTTGGCTTCGTCTTGCCACTGGCTGGTGAGCCGGGTGATCGTCGTGGCCGAGAGACCCGCACCCGAGCCCAGGAACTGCTCCAACGCCGGACCGAAGTCACTCGTCGACAGGCCATGCAGATACAGCAGCGGCAGAACCTCGCTCATCTGCGGTGACTTGCGCGCCCACGCTGGCAGGATCGCGGAGGAAAACCTTTGCCGCTCTGCGGTATCGGCATCGACGCGCTTGTCGTTGACGCGCGGCGCGGTCACCGTGACCGCGCCCGACGCGGTCAACACCTCACGCTCCCGGTGGTAGCCGTTGCGGACCACCAGGCGCCGTCCGTTGTCGTCGACCTCTCCGGCATGGGCGTCGATGTAGGCGGCCACTTCGGCCTGCAACGCCGCCGCAAGCATCTGTCGGGCGCCGTCGCGGACGATCTCATCGAGCAACGACCGACCGACACCGTCGTTCTTCTCGTTGGAGCATTCCGCGTCGTGAACTACCGTGAGCATGGGCGTACCTTCCCAACCAGCGCGCCAACGCCGGTCTTGATCAGAGAACCTTGGACTTCAGATCATCCTCGGGAAGGTGCGCCCACTTTCACACCACCTCGCCAAGGCTCATCCACAGGTTCTGATCATTGCTCCCGCGGGAGTGTTGCGGAGGACTACGGTCGCGAATTACCTGTTCATCCCAACGCCCGAGAGGTGGGGACCATGAATCGGGCTCTTTTGCTGGCAGCAGCCGTGGCGGTCGCCATCGGCACGGCGCCGCTCGCGATGGCAGACCCTGCGAGCCAGCCAGTTCCCAGCATGGCCAGCAATGCCGTACTTGGGCAGCCCTGCAATGCCGTCACCGGCCGATTCATCTTCGGCTACGACGCTAGCGGCAAGGTTCTCGCTTGTGGCGGGTCCGGACGTCCCGGTGTCTGGGTAGATCCTGGGACGCTGATCGGAGTTCGGCAGATCGGCTCGGAGTGCGTGGCCGAGATCCATACTCTTGCCGCCGACAACACTGGGCTATTTACTGCCCAGTCACCCGATGGTGTCGCTCTGTTCTGTGCTTACCCGACCGACACCTGGGAACCGCGACCGTATCGGTAAGGCGACCCTTAGTCCCGGGGCCCGGTGTGTCAGCATTGGGGCGTGAACGCACGCCAATTCGCACCCTTGCTGGGTACCGCCATTGTGACAATCTGGACAGCGCTGATCAGCGCACCGATCCTCATTGCCCCCGCATCCGCTGCCCCTTGCCCCGACGTCGAGGTGACCTTCGCCCGCGGCACCAACGAGGCACCCGGTGTCGGTGCGGTCGGACAGGAATTCATCGATTCACTGCGCTCGCAGCTTGGGGGTCGATCCCTCGGGGTGTATCCGGTCAACTACCCCGCCGGTGAAGATTTCGCCCCGTCGGCATCCGCCGGCGGCAGCGATATACACGCCCACGTGACGTCGATGGTTGCCAGCTGCCCCAACACCAAGCTGGTGCTCGGTGGATATTCCTTGGGCGCCATGGCAATAGATCAGGCGACCATCGCCCGAATGCCGATCGCGGGCTTGATCCCCGACATACTCACGGCGGACGAAGCCAATCACGTTGCCGCCGTCGCCACCTTCGGGAATCCGTCGGACAGATATCTGGGGGCGCCGATGAGCGAGGTCAGCCCGTGGTACGGCGCCAAGGCCATCGATCTCTGTGCGCCCGGCGATCCGGTGTGCACGCCGGGCGGGGCGCTGGCGCTGCCTTCGCATGACGAGCTGTTTTCGCCGGTGCACCTGTCCTACAGCGGGTCCGGAATGCCCAGTCAGGCAGCGACTTTTGTCACGAGCCATCTCTAGCCCATCCGGCTGGCTGCCGCACGTCCAGATGACGAGGGCTACGGAGGCGGCGGACCCGGTGGCGCGCCGGGATCCGGCGGCGGGTCGGGGGGATATGGCGGCGGGCCGCCCGGCGATTTTGGGTCGTCTGGCGATCGGGTCGGCCATCGAGTCTGTTCCGCTCTGCCGGGAGGTAATCCCCAAGCCTGAAATAGGCCACGACTAAGCGCAACTCGAAAAAGCCCCTGACACCACCACAGCCGACGGCTATTTGCTAAACTGTTGTCGGACAGCCTCTTTCAAACTCAGGGACGGCCGGTGCGTTCGCGGTGCTTGCAGCCCGGCCAGCAGCAGGGCCGGCGCTGGCCCTCTTCCAGCTCCTCCTGGGTCCGGCGAATGCGGCGCTGGCGGGTCGCCTGTTGCTTGGCGTCCTCGACCCAGCAGATGAACTCGTTACGCGCCAGGGGCGTGATGTCCCTCCAAGCCGCCAGGGCGGTGGAGTTCGCGCTCAGCGCCTCACGCAGGTCCGCAGGCAGCTTGTGCACCACCCCACCGGGCACTCCGTTAGCGCTCACACGGCCTAGATTAGCCACCGACTAGGACCCCAGGGTGTACTGCCACACCAGGCCGTGGTTTCCGTTCATCATCCGGTCGCACGTCATCATGTGCCCGTCGGCGTCGCGCATGGTCGCATGGCGCAGCGAGCAGGGGTGGTCCTGGACCGGCGGGTTGGCACTCGCGATACCGAGGCCTAGTGCAGTCAAGCCCGCCGCGATCGACGAGACGAATACCCACCGGATGGCCTGAGTTTTGATGCTGATCGTGGTCGCGCTCATTGGTTGCCCCCTCGTCGTGATGCCGCTCGCCGGTGTCATCAGCATCAGCAGTAGGGCTTGAGGGATCCTCGATGAATTCTTGGAGCCGCGGTCGCGACGCCGCACGGCCACCGTGGCGGGCGTCCACCCACGTCGAAGTACCCTTTAGCTCGCCCACTGACGTCGCCGACCGCGGAGGTGCCCGATGGCCCAGTCCGATTCCGTCCTGTTCAGCGTGGACAATCGCGTCGCACTGATCACCGTCAACGATCCCGATCGGCGCAACGCGCTGACCGGCGAGATATCGGCACAGCTGCGCGCGGCCGTCGAGCAGGCCGAAGCCGATCCCGGTGTGCACGCCGTCGTCGTCACCGGGGCGGGTAAGGCATTCTGCGCCGGCGCCGACTTGAGCGCACTGGGCGCCGCGGGGGACGGAGCCGCGGAGTCGGGTCTGCAGCAGCTCTACGACGGCTTTATGGCCGTGGGGAGCTGCACGCTGCCCACCATCGCCGCCGTCAACGGCGCTGCGGTCGGCGCGGGCCTGAACTTGGCTCTGGCCGCCGACGTGCGCATCGCTGGGCCCGGCGCACTGTTCGACCCCCGCTTCCAGAAGCTGGGGCTACACCCCGGCGGGGGCGCGACCTGGATGCTGCAGCGGGCGGTCGGCCCGCAAGTCGCCCGCGCGGCCCTGCTGTTCGGCATGCGTTTCGACGCCGAATCCGCGGTGCGACACGGGTTGGCGCTCAGCGTTGCCGACGATCCCGTCGCCGCGGCATTGGAACTCGCCGCCGGACCCGCGGCCGCTCCGCGCGAGGTGGTGCTGGCCACCAAGGCCACGATGCGCGCCACCGCCAGCCCAGGGTCGCTGGACAACGAGCACCACCAACTCGCCGTGCACACCGAGCTGGGGCCGCAGGTGTCCTCGATCCAGTCACCGGAGTTCGCCGACCGGCTGGCCGCGGCGCGACGCAAGTAGCGCCGCTATACCCCTGATTCGCTCACGACGGTGTCAGGCTCGGCCGTGACACGAAACGCCGGGTCCACGCGGCGGATGGCGACGATGAACGTCATGGCAATGAAGGGTGCGAGTGCGCCGTAGATCAGTGCCGGAGTTGCCATTTCGGCGCTATTGAGCAGTTGCGGGCTGAGCGCCACGCCCAGCGCCACCACAGTGTTGTGCAGTCCGACTTCGAGGCTGACGGCAGTCGCCTGCGCGGGAGCCAGACGCATCAAGCGCGGCACCAGGTAACCGACGGTCAGGCTGACCACGCAGAAGGACACCACCGCCCCGCTCAGCACCCCGAAGTTGTGCCATAGCGTCGTTCGCCCCCCGGCGATTGCGGCGACGACGGTGACGATCAGCAGCGCCGCCGCGAATATCCTGACCGGTCTCTGCAGCCGCCGGGCAAGCCCGGAAAAGCGGTGACGTATCGCGATACCGGTCGCGGTAGGGATCAGCACCAGGGCGAACACCATGGCGAACTTGTCCAGCTGTAACGGGATGAAACATCCGTCGCCAAGGAACCAGGTCATCGATGCCGCCAAGATCGCCGGCAAGGCAAAGACCGACAGCGCGGCGTTGATCGCAGAAAGGGTGAGATTCAGCGCCAGGTCCCCGTTGAACAGATGGCAGGGGATGTTCGCCATCGTCCCGCCCGGGGTAGCGGCCATCAGCATCAGCCCGACCGCCAGATGCGGCTCAAGATGGAAGGCTTCGGCGATCAGCAGGCACAGGGTCGGCAGGACCAACGACTGGCAGACCAGCGCTACGGCCAGCGGCCGCCGCAGTGTGGCGGCCCGCTTGAAGTCGGCCACGGTAAGTGTCAGCCCGAGCGCGAGCATGATGACGGCAGCCACGAACGGGAAGTACTGGTTGCCCATAACGCTCCACGGTGTCGTTGCGCGACCGCCCTCGGTTTGATCGGCGCGAATAGTTAGCTTGCCTTATTCAGCAGCTATCTGCCCGCCGCGCAACCGCCTGGCGGAGATCAAGTAACCGCGCGGCTGCGGCGTTCCTGGGCAAAAACGACTCAAAACCCCTGAAGCCCAAAGACTTCACGGGTTTTGCGAGTCAGAATGGGTCAGGATGCCGATTTGATGCTGATTTGATCGACCTGCGTGAATCCGGGCGGGTTACCGCAGGCTCCCGTGATGTAGGTGTGTGCAGACGTGCCGGTGAGGGAATTGGGATCCCACGCAGTGTGGGTGCTCGTGCCGTAGATGTTGTAGCTACCGTCCGCGCAACTGACGTTGCCCATCGTGTCCATGGTCCATTGACCATCGACCAACCGAGCTTGGCTGGCGCCCAATCCAGCTTTGATCCAGAGGCATCCGTCACCGCAGGAGTTGACGGCCCAGCTGTTGTCAATGGACTTGCCGCTTGGTGTTGTCACGGTCTCGGTGTAACTGCCGCTCATCGTCGGCGTAGCCCACGCTGTGCCGGCTGACCCCACAGCCAAACCGGCGCAGATAGCGATTGCGGCGAAGCCCCGCGCGATGGTCATGATCTCGTTCCTTCCGGTGGAGCCAGTCAGTGCAGCAAGCAACTGTTATGTCGTGCACCAAAGATTACGACAGTTTTGCGCCCCGAGCGGTCGCAAATGTTTCTGCTCTTTTGCGATCTCGTTAAAACCCGAAAATGCGCGATACGCAGGTCCAAACCTGCAAGGCGCTATTTGACGGCGCAGCCCGCGTCGACGGGAAGCGAGACGCCGGTGATGTAACGGCCGGACTGCCCGCATAGATAAACCATTGCTTCGGTCACATCGACAGCTTCGATCATCGAGACCGGCAAGAGGTTCTGCATTGCGCTGATGCCTTCCGGATGTTCGGCCATGAATTGCGCCAGGGCATCATTGACGACCATCGGCGTGGCCACGACGCACGGATGCACGGCGTTGACACGAATGTTCTTCTCCGCCAGCGTGGTCGCGAAGTACCGCATCAGGCCGACGACGCCGTGTTTGGCAGCGTGATAGCCGGCGAACCCATGATTTCGCACACTGAATTCCAGGGACAGACTGCGCAAGCCGGCGGCCGAGCTCGTGATTACGACCGCCCCGCCCTCGCCGTGTTCCAGCAGAGCAGGCAATGCCGCCTCGACGGTGTAGTAGACCCCATTCAGCAGGGTGTCGACGGCGTCGGCGAATGCTCCCATCTCATTACTTTGTTCACCGAAAGCCGGGAATATGCCGGCATTAGCGAGGACGTAGTCGAGTCTTCCCAACTCGGCAACGCCGGTCTCGACGGCGGCCTTGAGCCCGTCGAAGTCTCGGACGTCGCCCTGTTCCGCGACGATACGGCGACCCGTCTTTTCGACCAACTTGACGGTTTCGTCGAGGTCCTCCCGGGTGGCCATCGGGTACGCAACACTGTCGATCTGATCGCACAGATCGAACGCGATGATGTCCGCGCCCTCTTCGGCGAATCGGACCGCGTGCGATCGGCCCTGCCCGCGTGCGGCGCCAGTGATAAAAGCGACCTTGCCGTCAAATTGCATTGCCATAGTTCCTCCGACCGCCCGACGGATCGTGGCCGGGATGGACCCAAGTATCCGCTTACAACGAGGCCTGGGAAAGACAATTGATGTTTTCTCAATGCAGCAGAGTCGCCGAATTCAACGACGTCGCGCGACGTTTAAGGCGGCCTTACCCCGAGGCGGAGCCTTCGGCTCGCCGCACCAGTGCTGCCGCGTGCTTAAGCACCGGCGAGTCGACCATCTGCCCTTCGAAAGCGAACACTCCGCGCTCGTTCTGCGCCGCCGCCAATACCCGTCGCGCCCAGTCCAGCTTCTCCTCGGTGGGACGAAAGGCTTTGCGCACCACCGGGATCTGGGTGGGGTGGATACAGACCGTTCCCACGAAACCCAGCGCCACGGCGTCTTCCGCCTCGGCCTGTAAGCCCTCGAGGTCACGGATGTCTAGATGCACCGCGTCGAGCGCGACCCGGCCGAATGCGGATGCCGTCAGCAGGGCCGTCGACCGCACGTGATGGGCGACGTCCCGGTACGTGCCGTCGGCTTTGCGGCTGGAGCTGCCGTCGAGGGTGGCGATCAGGTCCTCGGCACCCCACATCAGCGCGACCGTGCCCTGCGCCGCGGCGATCTCCGTCGCGAACACCGCGCCGCGTGGCGTCTCCAACAGCGCGATCACGTCGCGCGGCGCCAGCGCCGTCACCTGCGCCGCCGATTCGGTCTTGGACAGCATCACCGTCGTATACGTGGTGCCGGCGAGGGCCTCAAGATCGCGGGCGTACTCCTCGGTGTCGGCCGCGTTGATCCGCACCACGGTGCGCCAGAAGCACCCGCACTGGCGAGCCGTGTAAAAGGCCGAGCATGCTTGGTGGGAACGTATGTTATCACCATGGTGGCAATGCCCCGCAAGTAAAAGCAAAGGCGCAAAGGCGATTACAACAAGCTGCCGATGCACTTGTGCAGCGCTTGTTGGGGATGGCGCTCGACGGTGACGCACCGGATCACGTTGCGCTAGCAGCAATCCGCGACGCACTCGATCGCGCGGGCCTTGGCGCCAAACACGCGGTAGAGCTGTCGGCTAGAGATGCAGAACCAGCGCCATGGGAGCAGCTGATGGGCGACGTGGCTCACGTGACCAAGGCCCAGCACGAGGCCCTTAAGCGCGGCGAGCTACTGCCATCGCCGCCAGCCGAAGTAGTCGACGCGGAGTTTGTCGACGATGTCCCCGAATCACAGCCCGACCCACACGGGGAGCGTGCCGACGCACCCGGCGCACCCCCGAACGTGCCTCCACCGTTCGCAGACACGAGCGAGCCGCTAGGCCCATCGCCGAGCAAGGAGCTGGTCACCTTGGAGGAGGCCAACGCCGAAGTGAACGCAACTAACCGGCGCGCCAAGGTCGTGCGCAGTCGACGTGTGCGTTAGCCCGGTTTGTAGTGGTCGTTGTACCAGATGGCGTACCGTCCGGGGCTAGGACGTTCGTGACGGTCAGTACGAACGCCGTAACCCCGACAGGAGGAGATGTGACCAAGGCGATCGGCTACTGCCGAGTCAGCACAAAAGCACAAGGGGCGCATGGCTATTCGCTAGATGCCCAGCGTGATGCCATAGAGAGCTACTGCGCCGCAAACAAGTTCGACCTCGTGGGGTTCATCCCCGACGTCATGAGCGGCAAGAAGACAGACCGCCTCTACGGGCGGGCAGCAGCAATCGCAGCCATACGCAACCACGTGGGGGATGTGCTCTTGATTAGCGCCGTGGACAGGGCGACACGAGACACGTTGGACGGCTTGGGATTGCTGCTCAACGCCAAGGACGAGGGGTGGCGCATAGTCACAGTCAAAGGCGAGGACAGCGACGTCATGAGTGCGCTGGAGCTGACCATCAAACTTGCGTTCGCGCAAGAGGAGCGGCAGCGCATCAGTGAACGCACGAAGGCTGGTTTGGCCAGGGCATCTCGCAAGCGCAAGGAGGAGGGCAAGCCGCCACTGGGCAACGAGAGCCCTATCACCGAGGTCGTGGCCGACCAGATCGTGCGGCTGCACCGCGACGACGGGCTGGGAGCCAAGGCTATCGCCACCCGGCTCACCCGCGAAGGCGTGTCCGCACCCGGCGGCAGTAGGTGGCACTACAGCACGGTGCGCAGCGTTCTACGGCGCGCGGAGGCGGCCGCATGAGGCCACTCATCTGCCGCACACCGGATGGAGGCCGTTACGCCGTGCCGACCACGCCCAGGCGACCGGCGCAGGACCCTGCCCCGCAAGCGCCGAGCGACATAGACAGCGCGTCGGAACCCACACCGAAATCCGACCGGCGACCGAAGCTGACCGAGGACGACGTGCGGGAGATCCGCGCTGACTACGCGGAGGGCCGCTGGTCCCAGGGCGACCTCGCCTACATCCACGGCGTCACCCAAAACACGATCCACCGTGTTGTGAGTGGCCTAGCCAGCGGCATTAAAACCCAACCGAAGCAACAGGAGTCATGAGATGGCATACATACGCGCTCACGAGACCACCGCCAAGCGCAGAGGTAAGCCAGTAAAGCGGTACGAGGTGTGTTGGCGTGAACCCCACCCAACCCAGTCGGGCAAGACTAGGGCGCGCCAGGAGAGTTTCACCACCCGCGAAGCAGCCGAAACTCGCCGGGATGCCCTCAACGCGGCGAAGCATGAAGTCGGCGGCACGACCGCCTTGGCCGACGCGAAAAAGGCTGGCGCGCAGCCGTTCGGGCACTACGCTGAGAGCTGGCTAGATGCGCAAGCCGCAGCGGTCGGTAACGGCGACCTGAAGGCAGCGACCGCCGCGAAGTACAAGCGGCTCTTGGAGTTCTATGTGTTGCCTGATCTCGGCGGCACGCCAGTTGCGGCGATCAACGCGGCCCGGTGCCGCAAGTTCCGCGCAGCGTTGGTGAGCCGGGGCAGCCGGATCGGCGACGGGCAGCGGTTGAGCCCTGGGACGGTAAAGCATGTGTGGGCGGTGTACCGGGCTGTGCTCGCGCAGGCGCTGAAAGATGGTGCGATCCCAACGAACCCCGCCGACTCTGGCGAGTACCGCCGCACACGCGCGTCAGGCGACCGGGCCAAGTTCGAACACCACCCGCTCACGCGGGCGCAGTTGGGTGCGTTGTGCGCGGCGCTCGCGGGGCAGTTGCCGGCCAACGGCGAACCTGGCTCCGCTCAGCCCGCACTACCGGTGTACCCGGTGTACGCGCTCATGGTGGAGTTCATGGCGGCCACGGGTTTACGGGCTAGTGAGGTTGCCGGGTTGGAGGTCGCGGACCTCGTGCGGCAACCGGCCCCGGCCGGGACCCCGGCCCGCATGGTCGTGAAGGTCGCCCGCACGAAGGACCGCAAAGGCGGGCAGTGGGTTACCGGCACGCCCAAGAGCAAGAAGTCCGGGCGCACCGTGCCGCTGCCGGTTTGGCTCGCGGAGAAGATGGTCGATTACCTTGCCGAGACGCACCCCTGCGCCAAGGACGACACAGCACCGCTATGGCCGGGGCGGAGTAGCGCGGTCGTCGCCCACGTCGGCAAGCGGCGCCAGACCGCCCACAACTGGGATGAGCCGGTGGACATGCCGACGTTCTACCGGCGGGTGTTCCGGCCCGCGTTACTCGCGGCGGGGCTACCCGCGAGCGAACCAGCCACCCCCGCAGCAGAAGATGCACCCGCCAGCCCGGCGACTAGGGGAGTGCGGCTACATGACCTGCGCCATACTTTTGCGGCGCAACAAATTACGCACGGCGAGAGCCCGTGGCAGGTGAGCCAGTGGCTGGGCCACGCGGACCTCGCAGTGACGATGGCGGTGTACGCCGACTACATACCCGAGGAACCCGCCGCGAACACGTTGCCGGAACCGCCGCGACCAACCGCCCTGGCGACGAATGTGGTTAGCCTGGTTGGTTAGTAGTCGGCCTACCACGAAATCATGTCGGTGAGCTCAATCTCCTGCTCGAACGGCACGTGGGCACGTTCGTCACGCGCTGGCCGACCATCAGGCATCGCGGAATGCCGCAGCCAAATGGATACGCCGGGGGCCGTGCCTTCATTGACGTGCTTGATCTTCAGAATCTTCGCGCCGTAGTTGGCTTGCAACTTCGGGTCGAGGCAGCCCACAAACTTGCCGATGTGATCCGCCGTCAAATCCTTCGCGGGGATACGTGTGTTTGACACCACGGCCCCGGTTTCTGGGCCGTCCCCAACGATCCCGGCGGCGACGTACACATCTTGCTCTGGTTGTTGTTCGTTCATGACCTTGCTTTCTTTGCCCGATTGTTCGCTCATTAGTTCGAGCGAGCCAGGGTCAGTCTATGGGCGAGGGCCGACAAGAAACGGCGTATCACGAAGTGTGTGTCGCGAGCTGGTTACGCCGCCGCCGCGACCCGACCCGACAGCCCCGGTGACCAACGTGGTCAGCCTGGTTGGGTAGCCCCCGCGTTGGTACGCGCAAGCTCACGCTCGACCGCTTGCCCGAACTCGGCCCGAGCCGCAGCGATAGCGGCGATCAGCTCGTCCCGACGATGCCGCCGCGCAGTCATTTCCGCATCGAATCGATCGACCCGGCCCTCTTCCTTCGCTGCATCACGGTTCTTCGGCGCCGCGTACACCTCGACGACCGTGCCCAAGAGTTCCCGGTCGTTGATCGCTCGTCGGAGATCGGCAGCGCGGTCGGCGGTTTCGTGTGCACCGATCAGACGCATCCTCGCGATGTTCGCCGCGATCTTGCGCCCCTGCGCGTCGATGATGTCGGCGCCTTTGTTGAAGTCCTCGTTTCTTAGCAGGGTGCCCGCGCTGGCCAACTTGGCGTATTCATCGTGTGCTTCGATCCCCGCCTCAACCACCTGGTCGGCGAGTTTCAACAGCGTGTCACGCTGCCACTTCCTGAACTCCAGGTCGCGGGCATCCTGCCGGTCCTCACGAGCCCGTTGGTCGGCTGCGTCAATCGCCCTGCGATTTGTTCGGTTGCTCCAGAAAACGCCAAACAGCGCAACCGCTGAGCCAAGCATTGCAACGACGAACGGGAGCCACAGCGCTAGCCAGCTCGTGTGGTTGATGAGCTCAACGGGCAGAGGCTGCAACGACGCTGACCGAGGTATGGACACGATTTACTGTTGTACCTTGCCGGTCTCGAACCAGCCGACCAGTGTCACCGCGAGCATGACCGCCGACTCAGCCTCGGCTTGGCTCACGGCGGGCACACCCACTGCCGATGGGCCCCCGTGACGATCATGCTGACCCGTCCAGAGCGTCCGCATCATCCCGACGAGCACGTCGTGCGTGGGTGCGTTGGAATCCTCGCGGAGATGAGGCAGCTTCCAGGTTCCGGCGTTCACTTGACCAATCACCCTGCCCAGGGTGGCGGCGCCGTCCTGAGGGCACACCACCGGGATCGCAGCGTCCTCAACAGCTTTCACCGCCATCGAGTACGCCTTCGTTGGATCGGGATTCACGCCGAAGGCGGATTCCCAGGCTATGGCTAGCTTCTTTCCGCCGTTGGGCTGCTGGAATGCGGCGTCGGCGGCTTCGGCTACGCCATCGGGTACTCGCCTTACGAGGAGGCAACGCCCGTTGCCGGCATCCGTTGCGGTCCAGACCGAGCCCGCGTCAAGCAGAATATCCTTGAGTGTTCCTCCGTGCGCGTGTCCGTGCGCCAGCAGGTAGTTGACGAGCCGCCACACATCGCGAACGGGTCGCTTGTTGTAGTCCCATTGCATCCTCGTGCGGAAGTCGACGTTGTTCTGGCCGGGCCAACTGAGCGGTACCCGTAGTACTCTTTCGCACTTACGGACCAGCTCGATGTCTATGTTGGTGGGCGCCGCGACGCCCCGCCGCATGTATTCAGCGGCGTTCCCATCGCGACGGGCGAACGCGTCTCTGATCCAGTTCCAGAGTGAAGTGTGGAGCCACGCCGGTATGTCCTCCCGGAGCGCGGTGTATTCGGTGATCTCATCCTCATTCAGCCCGAAGTGCAGCCAGTCGTCTTCGGTCTCACCAGTCGTCGTCATAGTGCTGTCTTTCTCGGCGATGTCCTCGGGCCGAGGCCGCCGTCCGTATGTTCGATCGTTGTCACCATGGTATTGCTGCAGGCCGACGCGATAGGGACGCAACACGTCGATCCGGCACCCTCAATTTCCGGCCGGTGTCTGCTTGAATATTGGCTCCCTGTGCCGCATGGGACTGTTGGGGTCAGAACGAGCGTGCACGCCGGGGTTTTCGCCCTCACGCCGGGGTGACGCCGGGGCGAACGCCCCCGCCCAAGGCGGCCGCTCGGCCCTTAGCGCTCCGACCAGGCCAAAGTCAGTGCCCCCGGCACGACTCGAACGTGCGACCTAGGGATTAGAAGGCCCTTGCTCTATCCACCTGAGCTACGGAGGCAATGCGCAGGTCAGTCTATCCAACTATGGGCGCCGACCCGACTCGCCGACACGACACGCGCGAAAAGCATTGCACCGCTATTGATATCAGTTATCGTATTGAACCTCGACACACGTACAACATCAGCTAGTAAACAGCTGTTAACCGCAACGAGGCGTGTGCATAACGTCGGGGAGTGCCGATTCAATGGGCGTGGCGACGAGTATGACTGCGCGGTACGCGAGGGCGGGTTCCCAAGCGTTCCGCCTGGTAGCCGATGCCAGAGGTGCCTTCCGGGCGGCTGGCCTGCTGTTACGCGGATCGCCATTTGCCCTGGGCTGGTTTGCCGGCTGGCTGTCCACCGAATTTCCACCGCAGGTGGTGACCGGGCACGCGTTGTCCCGGGTGCCGGCACCGTCCATCGGTCGCGTGGGCGCCACCTGGGCTGGCCAGCGCGCCGAGCAGACGCTCACCGCGGCTCTCGAAGAGTCGTTCGGGACCGACTACGCAGACCAGGTCAGCCATCCGACCTGCGAACAATCCGAGTGCGCGCCCCGCGGCGGGCTGTTGCACCGGCCGGGGCCCCACCGCCGCTACGCGGCGGAGACATCCGACATTCCCTATGGTCCTGGTGGTCGCGACAACCTGCTCGACATCTGGCGGCGTCATGACCTGGCGCCGGGCCGGCGGGCGCCGGTGCTGATCCAGGTCCCGGGCGGGGCGTGGGCCGTCAACGGCAAACGCGGTCAGGCCTACACGCTGATGAGCCGGATGGTGGAACTCGGCTGGATCTGCGTCTCGATCGACTACAGCAAGAGTCCGCGCTCCACATTTCCGGCGCACCTGATCGACGTGAAGCGGGCGATCGCCTGGGTCCGCGAGAACATCGCCGACTACGGCGGCGATCCCAGCTTCATCGCGATCACCGGCGGCTCGGCGGGCGGACACCTGGCCTCGTTGGCCGCGCTCACCCCCAACGACCCAAGGTTTCAGCCCGGATTCGAAGATGCCGACACCACGGTCCAGGCGGCGGTGCCCTACTACGGCGTCTACGACTTCACCAACGCCGACGCCATGCACGAACTGATGCTGCCGTTCCTCGAGCAGTTCGTCATGCGCGCTCGATACGCCGACACACCCGAGCGGTTCGAGGCGGCGTCGCCGATTTCCTACGTGCATGACGAAGCGCCCCCGTTCTTCGTGCTGCACGGTCAGAAAGACGAACTGGTGCCCTGCACCCAGGCCCGGAACTTCTGCGCGGCGATGCGTGCCGCCGGAGCCCCGACCGTGGCGTACGCCGAGCTGGCCAACGCCCACCACGCTTTCGACATCCTGTCCACGGCCCGATCGCGGCTGGCCGCCAACGCGGTCGCCGACTTCTTGGGCATCGTCTATGGGCAGCGGGCGAGCTCGCTGATGAATTCGTGGCCGCTCTCGGCGACGTCGGCCAGCTGAGTCGCGCAGATCAACTGCCTGTCACAACGTTTCACCCGCCGGGCCGCCGCCGCTGTCGTAGCGACTGAATCGTGCCTTTCACCAGCGCGTCAACGCGACTAGCGTTGGTGTGGCTATCCGGTTGGCGGAGCTGAGGCAGGAGGCTTGATCGGCGGTGACGAGGTTGATGCGTCGAGTGGATGATCATGACTGAGTCGGGTGGATCCAATGGATTGTCCGACGAGCTTGGACCAGTCGACTATCTGCTGCACCGGGGTGAAGCGAATCCTCGGACCCGGTCGGGAATCATGGCGTTGGAACTCCTCGACACCACGCCGGACTGGAACCGGTTCCGGACCCGATTCGAAAATGCTTCGCGAAAAGTGCTGCGGCTACGGCAGAAGGTTGTCGTACCGACGCTGCCGACGGCCGCACCGCGCTGGGTGGTGGACCCCGATTTCAACCTGGACTTCCATGTCCGCCGGGTCCGTGTGGCCGAACCCGGCACCCTGCGTGAGGTATTCGATCTCGCCGAGCTGAGCCTGCAGTCACCGCTGGACATATCGCGGCCATTGTGGACGGCCACACTGGTCGAGGGCCTGGCCGGCGGCCAGGCCGCAACGCTGCTGCATGTCAGCCATGCCGTCACCGACGGTGTCGGCGGCGTCGAGATGTTCGCCGAGATCTATGACCTCGAGCGTGACCCACCGTCCAAGCCGACACCCCCGCTGCCCGTCCCGCAGGATCTGTCACCCAACGATCTGATGCGCCAGGGCTTCAACCGCCTGCCGCTTGCCATTGTCGGCAGTGTCGCGGGCGCGGTCGCCGGGGCCGTCTCGGGCGTGCGGGTGATCAACCGGGCCGCCGAGCCCTCGCCGCTGCTGCGCCGGCGCAGCCTGGCGTCGCGGACCGAAGCAATCGACATCCCGCTTTCGGATCTGCACAAGGCCGCAAAAGCCGGCGGTGGATCGATCAACGACGCGTACCTGGCGGGTCTGTGCGGCGCCTTGCGGCGCTATCACCAGGCCCTCGGTGTACCGATTAGCACGCTGCCGATGGCGGTGCCGGTCAGCTTGCGGGCCGACGCCGACACGGCCGGCGGCAACCGCTTCACCGGCGTCAACTTGGCGGCACCGCTGGGTACCGCGGATCCGGTGGCGCGGATGAAGAAGATCCGCGCCCAGATGACACAGCGCCGTGACGAGGCCGCGATGAACATCATCGGTTCGATGGCACCGGTACTCAGTATGTTGCCGTCCGCGGTACTGGAAGGGATCACCGGCTCGGTGGTCGGCTCCGACGTGCAGGCCAGCAATGTTCCCGTCTACCCGGGCGACACCTACATCGCCGGTGCAAAGGTGTTGCGGCAGTACGGGATCGGCCCACTGCCCGGCGTGGCGATGATGGTGGTGCTGATTTCCCGCGGTGGGTGGTGCACCATCACCGTGCGCTACGACCGGGCTGCCGTGCAGAAGGAGGCATTGTTCGCCCAATGCCTGCTGGAGGGTTTCGACGAAATTCTCGCGCTGGCCGATGATCCGCCTCCGCGTGCGGTGCCGGCTTCGTTCACTGAGCACGCCGATGCGGTGTCTCGATCGGTGTCAGGCTCATGAGCCCCGGCGAAGAGCGCCAGAAGCCAACGCCGGCAAAGGATTTGCGGTTGCCCGGATCGGTTGCTGAGATCCTCTCGAGTCCTGCCGGACCAAAAATCGGCGCCTTCTTCGATCTGGACGGGACCTTGGTCGCGGGCTTCACCGCGGTCATCCTCACCCAGGAGCGGTTGCGGCGCCGCGATATGGGGGTGGGGGAGCTGCTCAGTATGGTTCAGGCCGGTCTGAACCATACGCTCGGGCGCATCGAGTTCGAGGACCTGATCGGCAAGGCCTCCTCGGCGCTGGCCGGACGGCCGCTGACCGACCTCGACGAGGTCGGCGAGCGGCTCTTTGCGCAACGGATCGAGTCGCGCATCTACCCGGAGATGCGCGAGCTAGTGCGGGCGCACGTGGCTCGCGGCCACACCGTGGTGCTCAGCTCGTCGGCGCTGACCATCCAGGTCAATCCGGTGGCCCGTTTCCTCGGAATCGCCAATACGCTCACCAACAAATTCGAAACCAACGAAGACGGGTTACTCACCGGCGGCGTCGTGAAGCCGATTTTGTGGGGGCCGGGCAAAGCCGCTGCGGTACAACGGTTTGCGGCCGACAACACCATCGACCTCAAGGACAGCTACTTCTATGCCGACGGTGACGAGGATGTCGCGCTGATGTATTTGGTTGGCAATCCACGGCCGACCAATCCCGAGGGCAAGATGGCCGCCGTCGCCAAGCGTCGCGGCTGGCCGATTTTGAGATTCACCAGCCGCGGCCCGGTGGGGCTGCGACGGCAGGTGCGCACGCTTGCTGGACTGGGGTCGATTGTCCCCGTCGGGGCCGGCGCTGTGGCGATGGGTGTGCTGACCGGTAGCCGGCGGCGTGGCGCCAATTTCTTCACCTCCACTTTTTCCCAGACGGTGCTCGCGACCACTGGAGTCCACCTCAACGTCGTCGGGAAAGAGAATCTGACCCTGCAGCGTCCGGCCGTCTTTATCTACAACCACCGCAACCAGGTTGACCCGGTCATCGCCGGTTCGCTGGTGAGCGACAACTGGGTTGCGGTGGCCAAGAAGGAGCTGCAAAAAAATCCCATCATGGCTCTGCTCGGCAAGGCGTTGGACGGCGTGTTCATCGACCGGGATGATCCGGAGGCCGCGCTGGAGACGATGCGTACGGTCGAAGAGAGAGCCAAGAACGGACTCTCGATTCTGATGGCTCCGGAAGGCACCCGGCTAGACACCACCGAGGTCGGGCCGTTCAAAAAGGGTCCGTTCCGTCTCGCGATGGCGGCCGGGATCCCGATCGTCCCCATCATCATTCGTAATGCGGAGATCGTCGCCGCCCGAAATTCCGCCACCATCAACCCGGGCACCGTTGACGTCGCGGTGTTCCCGCCGATTGCGGTGACGGACTGGACAGTCGAGACGCTGCCCGAGCGGATCGACGAGGTGC
The DNA here is from genome assembly GCA_963712615.1 of uncultured Actinomycetota bacterium. Lineage (GTDB taxonomy): Bacteria > Actinomycetota > Actinomycetes > Mycobacteriales > Mycobacteriaceae > Mycobacterium. Next base: position 1,757,259 of record CAVQIO010000002.1, on the reverse strand, counting down.
GCCAGCTGTATCTGGACACCTTGGCCAACTGGCCCGTCGACGAACTGCCCCAGGTCGATCTGTATGCCGAGAAGAAAGCGGCCAAAAAAGCCCGGGCCAACCCGGCTTCTAAGACCCCGGGGACCAAGGTCGCGGCGAAACCTAAGAAAGCCGCGGCGAAGAAGACCGCGCCCAAAAAGGCTGCGCCCAAAAAGGCTGCGTCAAAATCTGCGGTCAAAAAGCAGCCAGCCCAGCCGAATCCGAATGCATCCGGGGTCGCTCTCAACAACGGTAAGGTGCCGCAGCCCGGGCCGGACCAGGCCGGCAACACCGACTCGACGCCTCGGCCCGGAGGGCGCGCGTGACCCAACCGGCCGCAGACACCAGCGCAGTCCTGACCGCGCAAGACTCGCTGGTGTTGGCGACCATGGACTCCAGCGTGGAAACAGAGCTGGTGCTGGATTGGCTGGGTCGGCAGCGGTCCGGCAATCCGGGTGCGAAGTTCGACGTTCTGAAATTGCCTTCGGGCGATTCGTCGCCGGCGGCGCTGAATCTGCTTGTCGATCAGCTCGAGTCGGCAGAAGACCGTTCGATTGTGCCGGTGCGAGTGTTCTGGCTGCCGTCCCCGGATCGTGGCAGGGTAGCCAAGCTGGCCGGGCTGTTCGCCGGGTGGGATCCCTATCACCCCAACCCGCGTCGGCAGCGCCACATTGTGGGCAACGATCCCCACCGGGCCCGGGTGGTGGCCGGCGAGTCGGCGAAGGTGTCCGAACTCCGTCAGCAGTGGCGCGACACCACCGTCGGGGAGAACGAGCGTGATTTCGCCCAGTTCGTCACGCGGCGTGCCCTTTTGGCGCTAGAACGTGCCGAGTATCGAATCTTGGGGCCGCAGTACAAATCTCCGCGACTGCTGAAGCCAGAAATCTTGGCGTCCAAGCGGTTTCGCGCCGGTGTGGGAAAGATCCCGAACGCAACCGTGGACGAAGCCGGAGAGATGCTCGACGAACTCGCCACTGGCTGGAGCAGGGCGTCGGTCGACCTCGTGTCCGTCTTGGGCAGGTTGATCAGTCGCGGATTCGACCCGGAGATCGACTACGACGAGTTTCAGGTCGCGGCGATGCGCACCGGGCTGGAAGTTCATCCGGCGGTGCTGTTGTTCTCGCACCGGTCCTACATCGACGGCGCGGTGGTGCCGGTAGCGATGCAGGAAAACCGGTTGCCGCCAGTGCACGTGTTCGCCGGTATCAACTTGTCGTTCGGGTTGATGGGCCCCCTGTTACGCCGTTCCGGTGTCATCTTCATCCGTCGAGATATCGCGGGTAACCCGCTCTACAAGTACGTCCTGCGCGAGTACGTCGGCTACATCGTCGAGAAGCGGTTCAATCTGAGCTGGTCTATCGAGGGCACCCGCTCGCGTACCGGCAAGATGCTGCCGCCCAAGCTCGGTCTGATGTCCTATGTGGCCGACGCGTACCTGGACGGGCGCGCCGAAGACATTCTGCTGCAGCCGGTGTCGATCAGCTTCGATCAGCTGCACGAGACCGCCGAGTACGCCTCCTACGCCCGCGGCGGAGAGAAGACACCCGAGGGCGTGCTGTGGCTATACAACTTCATCAAGGCCCAAGGCGAACGTAACTACGGCAAGATCTATGTCCGCTTCCCCGAAGCGGTCTCGATGCGACAGTACCTGGGGCCGTCGCACGGAACGCTAGCCCAGGACAACGACGCTAAACGGCTTGCGCTGCAAAAGATGTCGTTCGAAGTCGCGTGGCGGATTCTGCAGTCGACACCAGTGAACGCGACGGGCTTGGTGTGTGCCCTGTTGCTCACCACGCGCGGGGCAGCGCTGACGCTCGAGCAACTGCACCACACCCTGCAGGACTCACTGGACTACCTCGACCGCAAGCACACCCCGGTATCGACGAGCGCGCTGCGGCTGCGCACGCGCGAAGGTGTTCGCGCGGCGGTGGACACACTGTCCCACGGCCACCCGATCACCCGCATCGACAGCGGGCGCGAGCCGGTGTGGCTGATCGCGCCCGACAAGGAGCACGCCGCGGCGTTTTACCGAAACTCGGTCATCCACGCCTTCCTGGAGACCTCGATCGTCGAACTCGCCCTGGCTCATGCCAGGCATGCCGAGGGCGACCGCATGGAGGCGTTCTGGGCCCAGGCGATGCGGCTGCGCGATCTGCTGAAATTCGATTTCTACTTCGCCGATTCGGCGGCATTCCGCGATAACATCGCCGAAGAGATGGCATGGCACGACGACTGGGAAGCCCACGTCGCTGCCGGCGGCGAGGAGATCGACGCGATGCTGTTTGCCAAGCGGCCGTTGATGTCCGACGCGATGTTGCGGGTGTTCTTCGAGGCCTACGAGATCGTCGCCGACGTGCTGCGCGATGCGCCCGCCGATATCGGGCAGAAGGAATTGACGGAGTTGGCGCTCGGGGTGGGCCGGCAGTACGTGGCACAGACCCGGGTTCGTAGCAGCGAATCGGTGTCCACGCTGCTCTTTGCCACCGCGCGTCAGGTGGTTGCCGACCAAGACCTGATTGAGGCGGCTGAGGATCTGGCCGACCGCCGCAACGCCTTCCGGCGGGAATTGCGGGCGATTCTGCGGGATTTCGGCTACGTCGAGCAAATCGCGCGCAATCAGTTCGCCGCCCGCGAATTTCAAGCGTGCCAGGTGCGCACCGCGCGTCACAGCGGGTAGCGCGGGCCTTGCGGCCACCCGCCCATACCCTGGACGTATGACGGTTGGCCGGTCCGCAGCCAAGGCGCGTGAGCTGGTGTGGCCGCTACTCATCGGAGTCGCGGTGCTGGCCGGCTGCACAGCGGCCGGCATCGGTGCGTTGTCGCTGGCCGATGCGCTGACCGCCACCGGATTGCCCAACCCGGGTCCGGCGACCACGCTGGGTCTGCCGTTCGTCCGGGCGGCGGGTGAGATCGCCGCGGTCCTGGCGGTGGGGTCGTTCCTCGTTGCGGCCTTCCTGGTGCCGCCACAAAAGTCCGGCGTGCTCGATGCCGGCGGATACCGGGCCCTTCGACTGGGCACCGTCGCGTCGGGCGTGTGGACGGTGTGTGCTGTCCTGCTGATCCCGTTGACCATTTCGGATGTGTCCGGACACCGGTTGGCCGAGCACCTCAACCCGGTTCAGCTCTGGTCGTTGGTCAGTGTGGTCAACACCGCCTCCGCGTGGCGCTGGACCGCGGTCCTGGCCGCCCTGGTGACCCTGGCCAGTTTGGCCGCGCTGCGCTGGTCGTGGACGCCGTTTCTGCTCGCCGGCTCGCTGCTCACCCTCATTCCGCTGGGGCTGACCGGTCACTCGTCGGCCGGCGGCTCCCATGACCTGGCTACCAACAGTCTTTTGATCCACCTTGTCGCCGCCAGCCTGTGGGCCGGTGGTCTGCTGGCTGTGCTGGCCCACGCGCTGCGCGGCGGCGACCACCTCGCCCTTGCGGCTAGGCGCTTCTCGGCGATCGCCTTGTGGTGCTGGGTCGCGATGGCGCTCAGCGGCGTGATGAACACCCTGGTGCGGGTGCTGCCGTCCGACCTGCTGACCACAACGTATGGGCGGCTGGTGCTGGCCAAGGTGGTCGCGCTGTGCGCGCTGGGCTTGCTGGGCTGGCGTCAGCGGCGCGCCGGAGTTGCTGCGCTGCAAGCCGATCCCACGGCGCGCAATGCCCTGATTCGGTTGGCGCTCGTCGAGGCGGCCATCTTCGGCGTGACGTTCGGCATCGCCGTCGGGCTGGGCCGCACCCCACCGCCGCCGCCCCCGATCCGGCTGCCGTCGATTCCCGAAGCGGAGATCGGCTATGACTTCGACGGCCCGCCGACGTTGGCGCGCATCCTGTTCGATTGGCGCTTCGATCTGGTCTTCGGCACGGCGGCAATCGTTTTGGCAGCGTTGTATGTGACGGCAGTGCTGCGGCTGCGCCGCCGCGGGGATCACTGGCCGCCGGGCCGGATCCTGGCCTGGTTGTTGGGCTGCCTGACCTTGCTGTTCGTGACGTCGTCGGGGGTCGGCCGCTACATGCCGGCGATGTTCAGCATGCACATGGCCGCTCATATGGGGCTGTCGATGCTGGTGCCGATCCTGCTGGTGCTGGGCGGGCCGGTCAGCCTGGCGCTACGGGCACTGCCCGCTGCCGGCCGCGACGACCCGCCGGCCATGCGCGAATGGCTGTTGGCCGCGCTGCACAGCCGGTTGTCCCGCATCCTCACCAATCCGATCGTGGCCACGGTGCTGTTCATCGCGGGCTTCTACGGCCTGTACTTCGGGAGCATCTTCGACGACGCGGTGGGCAGTCATGCCGGGCATCTGGCGATGAACGTGCATTTCCTGGTCAGCGGTTACCTGTTCTATTGGGTGGTGATCGGCGTGGACCCCACCCCGCGGCCGATTCCTCCGCTGGCCAAGGTGGGCGTGGTGTTCGCCTCCCTGCCCATGCACGCATTCTTCGGGGTGGAGCTGATGGGCACCCCAACCGTGCTCGGGGCGGCCTATTACCGGTCACTGGGCTTGAGTTGGCATACCGACCTGCTGGGTGATCAACGCTTGGGTGGCGGAATCGCTTGGGCGGCAGGGGAAGTGCCACTCGTGATCGTGATGCTCGCGTTACTCGTGCAGTGGGCACGCAGCGACGCGCGCACCGCGCGGCGCCTTGACCGGGCGGCCGACCGCAACGACGACGCCGACCTGACCGCCTACAACGCCATGCTTGCCGAACTGGCACGCGGGGCAGGGCCGAGCCCGGCGTCTCAGGGACCCACGGCCGGGGAGTAATCCCCAGTCGCGACTTTCTGCACAGGCTCGCCACGCAACGGCCGAGAACGGACCGGATTGCCGTCGGCTCGTCGGTGTCCCGGCGCTCAATGAGCAGCAAGTAACAGCGCTACCTGAGACAAGTGCGAAAGGAAATTGAGCCCATGTTCGAAACCTCGCTGACCGTCGTCGGTCACATCGTGAACGACCCGCAGCGCCGCAAGGTCGGCAACCAGGAACTGATCAAGTTCCGGGTGGCCAGCAATTCACGCCGCCGTACCGGTGACGGCAGTTGGGAGCCTGGAAACTCGCTGTTCATCACCGTCAACTGCTGGGGAAAGCTGGTCACCGGGGTCGGTGCCGCACTGGGCAAGGGCGCACCGGTGATCGCGGTGGGCCATGTGTACACCAGCGAATACGAGGATCGTGATGGCAATCGCCGTTCGTCGCTGGAGATGCGAGCGACGTCGGTCGGCCCTGACCTGTCGCGCGCGATCGTGCGCATCGAAAAGCCGGCTTACACCGGTCCGGACACGGAGCCGGCGCCGGCCGCCGCCGACACCGGAGAAGAGCCGGCCGCCGAGGACGACTCGGTCGAATCCGGCGACGGTGATGACCCCAGCCCGCTATCTCTGTCGGCTTAGCTGACGGGTCGGGCGTGCGTCCGAGCCGTCGGGCGATGCCTAGGATGGTCCGCGAGATCATTCTCGAAGAACCAGAGAGGCAAAACCCCAGCATGGCTGAGTTCATCTACACGATGAAAAAGGTCCGCAAGGCGCACGGCGACAAGGTGATCTTGGACGACGTCACGTTGAGTTTCTTCCCGGGCGCCAAGATCGGTGTCGTCGGCCCCAACGGCGCCGGTAAGTCGAGCGTCTTGCGCATCATGGCCGGTCTGGACAAGCCCAACAACGGCGACGCGTTCCTGGCCAACGACGCCACGGTCGGCATCCTGCAACAGGAGCCGTCGCTGAACGAGGAGAAAACCGTTCGCGGCAACGTGGAAGAGGGCTTGGGCGAGATCAAGGTCAAGCTCGACCGCTTCAACGAGGTCGCCGAGCTGATGGCGACCGATTACTCCGACGAGCTGATGGACGAAATGGGCCGGCTGCAAGAGGACCTGGACCACGCCGACGCGTGGGACCTCGACTCGCAGCTGGAGCAGGCGATGGACGCGCTGCGCTGCCCGCCGCCCGACGAGCCGGTGACCAATTTGTCCGGTGGTGAGCGCCGCCGCGTGGCGCTGTGCAAGCTGCTGCTGTCCAAGCCCGACCTGCTGCTGCTCGACGAACCGACCAACCACCTGGACGCCGAAAGCGTGCAGTGGCTCGAAGCGCACCTCGCCGCCTACGCGGGTGCAATCCTGGCCGTCACCCACGACCGGTACTTCCTGGACAACGTCGCCGAATGGATCCTGGAACTCGACCGAGGCCGCGCCTATCCCTACGAAGGCAACTACTCGACCTACCTGGAGAAAAAGGCCGAGCGGCTTTCGGTGCAGGGGCGCAAGGACGTCAAGCTGCAAAAGCGGCTGCAAGAGGAGCTGGCGTGGGTGCGCTCTGGGGCCAAGGCGCGGCAGGCCAAAAGCAAGGCCCGGCTGCAGCGGTACGAAGAGATGGCCACCGAGGCGGAGAAGACGCGCAAGCTCGATTTCGAGGAAATACAGATCCCGGTCGGGCCACGGCTGGGCAGCGTGGTGGTCGAGGTCGAACACCTCGACAAGGGCTACGACGGTCGCACCCTGATCAAAGACCTGTCCTTCACGCTGCCGCGCAACGGCATCGTCGGTGTCATCGGTCCCAACGGGGTCGGCAAGACCACACTGTTCAAGACCATCGTCGGGCTTGAGGAGCCGGACAGTGGCACGGTCAAGGTCGGTGAGACCGTCAAGCTGAGCTACGTCGACCAGGCCCGCGAGGGCATCGATCCGAAGAAGAACGTCTGGCAAGTCGTCTCGGATGGGCTGGACTACATTCACGTCGGCCAGACCGAGGTGCCGTCGCGCGCCTACGTGTCGGCCTTCGGCTTCAAGGGCCCTGATCAGCAGAAGCCGGCCGGAGTGCTCTCCGGCGGCGAGCGCAACCGGCTGAACCTCGCGCTGACGCTCAAGCAGGGCGGCAACCTGATCCTGCTCGACGAGCCGACCAATGACCTCGACGTCGAAACCCTGGGTTCGCTGGAGAACGCGCTCGAGCAATTCCCCGGCTGCGCGGTGGTGATTTCGCACGACCGATGGTTCCTCGACCGCACCTGCACGCACATCCTGTCCTGGGAGGGTGACGAGGACAACGAGGCCAAGTGGTTCTGGTTCGAAGGCAACTTCGGTGCCTACGAGGAAAACAAAGTGGAACGACTTGGCGCCGACGCCGCCAGGCCGCACCGGGTCACTCACCGCAAGCTGACGCGGGGCTAATGTCAGCTCTGCCAACGAAGGCGTGAGTCGTGAATGGGAGCTAGCGGCATGACGATGGGTTCCGGAGCGAAGCAGAAAACGACGCCGTGGACCACATTCACCAAAATGTCGGACGTTCCCGAGTGGATCTCGAAGGCCTACACCGACACTTATCGCGGACCCCACGATAAAGAGCCCGGAGCCACCGAAACCGCTTCCGTCGACCTGAGCGTTGCCGCCGCCATCGTCACCCCGGCGTTGCTGGGCGCACACTACCGGCTGGGCCAGCACCGCCCGCACGGCGAAAGCTGCGTCGCCGTCTACCCGCCCGACGATCCCGCGGGCTTCGGCCCCGCGCTGCAAGTCGTCACCGACCACGGCGGCATGCTGATGGACTCCGTCACCGTGTTGCTGCACCGGCTGGGCGTCTCCTACACGGCCCTGATGACTCCGGTGTTCGAGGTGCATCGCGGCTCGACGGGGGAGTTGCTCAGCATCGACCCGAAAGCGCCCGGCAGCTCGCAATACGTCGGCGAGGCCTGGATCCACATCCAGCTGTTGCCTTCCGTGGACCGCAAGGCACTTGCCGAGGTCGAACGGGTGCTGCCCAAGGTTCTCTCCGACGTCCAACAGGTGGCCGCCGACGCGGCAGCGATCATCGCCGCCCTGAGCGACCTGGCCGCGAATGTCGAAGCCAACACCGACGGCCATTTCTCGGCGCCCGACCGCGAGGACGTCGCGGCACTGCTGCGCTGGCTGGGCAACGGCAACTTCCTGTTACTGGGCTACCAACATTGCCGGGTACACAACGGTCTGGTCTCCGGCGACGGGTTGAGCGATCTCGGCGTGATGCGCAGCCGCCCGGGTTCTCGCCCGCGGCTGACCGACGACGACAAATTGCTGGTGCTGGCCCAGGCCACCGTCGGGAGCTATCTGCGGTACGGGGCATATCCCTATGCCATCGGGGTTCGCGAATACGTCGACGGCGGTGTGATCGAGCATCGCTTCGTCGGGCTGTTCACGGTCGCCGCGATGAACGCCGACGTGCTGGAGATCCCGTCGATCTCGCGCCGGGTCCGCGAGGCGCTGGCGATGGCCGACAGTGACCCCGTCCATCCGGCTCAACTGCTACTCGACGTGATCCAGACCGTCCCGCGTTCGGAGCTGTTCACGCTCAGCGGCGAGCAGCTTTTCGCGATGGCCAAAGCCGTGGTGGATTTGGGATCCCAACAGCGAGCGCTGTTGTTCGTGCGCGCCGACCGGCTGCGCTACTTCGTCTCCTGCCTGGTCTATGTGCCCCGCGATCGCTACACCACGGCCGTGCGGCTGCAGATCGAGGACATCCTGGTTCGCGAATTCGCCGGGACGCGATTGGAATTCACCGCGCGAGTCAGCGAATCGCCTTGGGCGCTCATGCATTTCATGGTCCGCCTACCGGAAGATGCGGGCCCGGTCGACGTCTCGGAATCCAACCGGATGCGAATTCAGGCGCTGGTCAGCGAGGCCGCGCGCACCTGGTCCGACCGGCTCATCGCCGCCACGCCCACCGGCACGGTCTCCCACGCCGACGCCGAGCACTATGCCGCCGCATTCTCCGATGCCTACAAATCGGCCATCACTCCCGACGATGCCATCGACCACATCGCCATTATCAAAGAGCTGGCCGATGATTCGGTCAAGCTGGTGTTCGACGATCACGGCGAGGGACTGGCCCAGCTGACCTGGTTCTTGGGCGGACACGGCGCCTCGCTGAGTCAGCTGCTCCCGATGCTGCAGAGCATGGGTGTCGTCGTGCTCGAGGAGCGCCCGTTCACGGTCATCCGGCCGGACGAATTGCCGGTGTGGATCTACCAGTTCCGGATCTCACCGCACCCGACCATCCAGCTCGCGGCGACGGCGGCCGAGCGCGACAAGATGGCAGAACGTTTCGCCGACGCGGTCACCGCGATTTGGCACGGCCGGGTCGAAATCGACCGGTTCAACGAGCTGGTGATGCGCGCGGGGCTGACCTGGCAGCAGGTCGTGCTGCTACGTGCCTACGCAAAGTACTTGCGGCAGGCCAACTTCCCCTACAGCCAGTCCTACATCGAATCGGTGCTCAACGAGCATGCCTCGACCGCGCGATCGTTGGTGGTGTTGTTTGAAGCGCTATTCGATCCCCGGACCTCGGGATCACCGACCGGGCGCGACGCGCAATCGGCTGCCGCCGAGGTCGCCGCGGACATCGACGCGCTGGTCAGTCTGGACACCGACCGCATCCTGCGTGCCTTCGCGTCGCTGGTACAGGCCACACTGCGGACCAATTACTTTGTGACACGCGAGGATTCGGCCAGGGCCCGGAATGTGTTGGCGATCAAGCTGGACGCCCAACTCGTCGATGAGCTTCCGCTGCCGCGCCCCAAGTACGAGATCTTCGTCTATTCACCGCGCGTCGAGGGCGTGCACCTGCGGTTCGGCCCGGTGGCTCGTGGCGGGCTGCGCTGGTCGGACCGGCGCGACGATTTCCGTACCGAAATCCTGGGTCTGGTCAAGGCGCAGGCGGTGAAGAACGCCGTCATCGTGCCGGTCGGGGCCAAGGGTGGGTTCGTCCTCAAGCGGCCGCCGTTGCCCACCGGCGACCCCGCCACCGGCCGCGACGCCACCCGCACCGAAGGCGTGGCCTGCTATCAGCTGTTCATCTCCGGATTGCTTGACATCACTGACAATGTCGACCATGCAACCGGAAAGGTCAGCCCGCCACCGCAGGTGATCCGCCGCGATGGCGACGACGCCTACCTGGTGGTGGCCGCCGACAAGGGCACCGCCACCTTCTCCGACATCGCCAACGACGTCGCCAAGTCGTACGGATTCTGGTTGGGCGATGCCTTCGCCTCCGGCGGATCGGTCGGCTACGACCACAAGGCCATGGCCATCACCGCCAAGGGCGCATGGGAGGCCGTCAAACGACACTTCCGCGAGATGGGCGTCGATACCCAGACCGAGGACTTCACGGTCGTTGGCGTCGGCGACATGAGCGGCGACGTGTTCGGGAACGGCATGCTGCTGAGCAAGCACATCAGGTTGATCGCCGCCTTCGATCACCGGCACGTCTTCCTGGACCCCGATCCCGACCCCGCGACGTCGTGGCCCGAACGCCAGCGGATGTTCGACCTGCCGCGGTCCTGCTGGGAGGACTACGACAAGTCGTTGATCAGCGAGGGCGGTGGGGTGTACAGCCGCGATCAGAAGGCCATCCCGGTCAGCGCGCAGGTGCGCCTGGCCCTCGGCATCGACGACGAGGTCACCGAGATGGCCCCGCCCAACTTGATCAAGGCGATCCTGCTCGCCCCGGTGGACCTGCTGTTCAACGGCGGCATCGGCACCTACATCAAGGCCGAATCCGAGTCCGACGCCGATGTGGGCGACCGCGCCAACGATCCGGTTCGGGTCAACGGAAACCAGTTGCGCGCCAAGGTGATCGGAGAGGGCGGCAACCTCGGCGTGACCGCACTGGGCCGCGTCGAGTTCGACCTGGCGGGCGGGCGGATCAATACCGACGCGATGGACAACTCCGCCGGCGTGGACTGCTCCGACCATGAGGTCAACATCAAGATCCTGATCGACTCGCTGGTCACCGCCGGCAAGGTCGACGCCAGCGAGCGCAAACAGCTGCTGGAATCGATGACCGACGAGGTCGCGCAACTGGTGCTCACCGACAACGAGGACCAGAACGACCTGATCGGCACCAGCCGCACCAACGCCCCCAGCCTGCTCCCGGTGCACGCGATGCAGATCAAGTACCTCGAAGAACACGGCATTGACCGCGACCTGGAAGCGCTGCCGTCGGAGAAGGAAATCGCGCGGCGCACCGACGCCGGTATCGGACTCACCTCGCCTGAGCTCTGCACGTTGATGGCCCACGTCAAGCTGCTCCTCAAAGAGGAGATGCTGACCACCGAACTGACCGAACAAGATGTGTTCGCGTCCCGGTTGCCCCGTTATTTCCCGACGCCGCTACGGGAACGGTTCACGCCGGAGATCCGCACCCATCAACTGCGCCGCGAAATCGTCACGACGATGTTGATCAACGATCTGGTGGACACCGCCGGCATCAGCTACGCCTACCGGATCGCCCAGGACGTCGGCGTCGGCCCGATCGACGCGGTGCGCACCTGGGTCGCCACCGACGCCATCTTTGGGGTGGAGCAGATCTGGCGCGGCATCCGGGCAGCCGATATCCCGGTCGCGCTGTCGGACCGGATGACACTGGATACCCGACGGCTGATCGATCGTGCCGGACGCTGGCTGCTCAACTACCGGCCGCAACCGTTGGCCGTCGGCGCCGAGATCAACCGGTTTGCGGCCAAGGTCAAGGCGCTGACGCCGCGGATGTCGGAGTGGCTGCGCGGTGACGACAAGGCCATCGTCGAGCAGGAAGCCGCGGCCTTCGCCGCGCAGGGCGCGCCCCAAGACCTGGCCTACCTGGTCGCCGCCGGCCTGTACCGCTTCAGCCTGCTCGACATCATCGACATCGCCGATATCACCGAGACCGACACCGCCGACGTCGCCGATACGTACTTCGCCCTGATGGACCGGCTGGGCACTGACGGCCTGCTCACCGCGATCTCCGCGCTGCCCCGATATGACCGCTGGCATTCGTTGGCGCGCTTGGCGATTCGCGACGACATTTACTCCTCACTGCGGTCCCTGTGTCTAGATGTGCTGGCCGTGGGGGAGCCAGAGGAAAATGGCGAAGAGAAGATCGCCGAGTGGGAACACATCAGCGCCTCCCGAGTGGAGCGAGCGCGCCGCACGCTCATCGAAATCTATGAGAGCGGCGCTAAAGATCTGGCGACGCTGTCGGTGGCCGCGCGACAGATCCGGCGCATGACCCGCACCAGCGGGCGGGGGACTTCAGGGTGAGCGTCGGGTATGTCGCGCCGGTGCCGGTGCGCTGGTCGGATATCGACATGTACCAGCACGTCAACCACGCCACGATGGTCACGATTCTCGAAGAGGCCCGGGTCCCCTTCCTCAAGGACCCGTTCGGCGCCGACATCACCACGATCGGGCTGCTGATCGCCGACGTGCGGGTTACCTACAAGGATCAGCTGCGCCTGGCCGATTCGCCTCTGCAGGTGACCATTTGGACCAAGCGACTGCGGGCGGTCGACTTCACGCTGGGCTACGAAGTACGCTCGGTCCACGCCGATCCGGAGTCCAAGCCGGCCGTCATCGCCGAGTCCCAACTGGCCGCGGTTCACATCGAGGAGCAGCGGTTGGTGCGACTGTCTCCGGATCATCGGGAGTACCTACAACGGTGGCTGCGCTAGCTGATCGCGGATTGTGGCTGGGCCCGGCATCGATGGAGGCTCACCGCGCAGATCTGGCCGCGTTCGTCGATCACGCGATTCGGCTCGATGACGCCGCGGTCATCCGGCTCCATGCGCGGTCTTCCAAATTGCTCACGGCATGGATGGCAACCGGATTCGACGTGCTGGCCAGCCGGGTGGTCGTGGGCAAGGCGCGTCCGGCTGACATGACGGTCGCCGCGGATGGGTTGGCGCAAGGCCTGTCCGCGATGGACGACTCGGGCTACGTCGATCCGGGCTTCGCGATGGATTCGGCATGGCGAAGCGCGTTGCCCCCCGAATCCGGTTTCACTTACCTCGATGACGTCCCGGCCCAGGTGATGCTGGACCTGGCGCAACGCGGCGCGCGACTTGCCAAGGAACACAGCAGTTCCCACGGACCGCCGGTGTCACTGCTCGACCAGGAGGTCATTCGGGTCAGCTCCGCCGACGAAAGCGTGGGGCTCCCGATGCGCTGCGTGTTCGCGTTGACCGCAATGGGCTTTCTCCCGCAATCACCCGACGCGATCGACAGCGACGAAATGATCAGGGTGAGGATAATGCCGTCGTGGTTGCGTCTGGATGCCAGATTCGGCTCGGTGTACCGCCGGCGCGGGCATCCGGCGGTGGTCTTGCGCTGACCCGCTTTTGTGCTCAGGTCCGGTAGCGCAACCACAACGGCAAAACGGAGTCCAGGTAATCCATGAACTTCTTGAGCCCCACGCGGTGTTGGCCGAATCCATAGGGATCTTCCGCATATTCGGGAAACGCAATGCCCAGCCCGAATAGTCCAGGTGCAATGATCCCGTTTTGTTGGTTGTACGGTAGCGGGCCCCACTGGGGCGTCTCGGGCAGCTTTCTCCGTTCGAAGCCGACCGTATAGACGACGCGGTCGCAGGCCTTGAGCTTGTCATTGAATTCCGGGCTCGACACCCAGCACCGCTCCAGTCGTTCCGGATATACGCCGTCAATATTTTCGCGGGCCCACTGGGCTGCTCGCCCTTTGAGCCCGGTGTCATCGAACAAGATCCAATCATCAAGGTAAATAGCGTATTTCAGTGGGCTCTGGTAGAAATTGATCACTCTTTCGACGGGATGGCGCAGCAGGTGTGGCAAGGCGATCATCGACGAGTGCGATGAGCCGAAGACGGCGACCGTGGCGCCCTCCAGCGGCTGTTCAGCCAGCTTTTCGGGGTCGAGGGCGACTTCGACGGGAATCTCTTGAAGACCGGGATGCGAAAGACTCTTGGGAACAGCTCCGACGGCGAGAATGACGTTGTCGGAGACGACTTCTTGCTGCTGAGTCTCGACTCTCCATTGCCGGTTCTGCAGCGCGAGAGAGGTTGCCGTCGTCTCGAATACGTGTACTTGCTGACGCAGCTGCTGGGTGACCCAAACCAGCGGCTCGGCGACCAGGGCGAGGGCACATGTCTCCTCGGGGTCGACTTCCAGCAGCGGCATTGGCGGCGCTTGCGAGAATCGGAATGCGGTGGAGCCGTTCAGGAAGCTCAGGAACGTCCCGACAATGGTGTTGCTCGACACCGGCCGCCATTTTTGGCCGAGGTCGCCTACGGCGAAGGCAGGATCAATCCAGGCGATCTTTTCCGGTGCGATCCCCTGATCGAGGAGCCGCCCCACCGCGGCAATTCCGGCGGGCCCGGCTCCGATCACTGTCCACGCGTAGATCGGCATGTACTAGATATAGAGGAACGGACCGCAAAATGCTGGGCGGTGGCCGTCGGCTACACCAGCCAGGCCGCGCTATCCGGCGGCAACTGACCATCGACTAGCGCGGTGCTGGTCAAGATAAGCTCGCCCGCCGGCAGCGCTACCGGACTCTGGCTGGAGTTGAGCGCGCACACCACGCCGCCGCGGCCACAGAATGCCAACGCTCCGCTTGGTGCGGTCAGCCACTCGAACTTGTCGCCGTCGAATTCCGCACGTTTGCCGCGCAATTCGAGTGCCTTCTGGAAGAACGACAACGTCGAATCGGGATCTCCTTGTTGCTTTTCCACCGTCAGCGCCGCCCAGTCGGCGGGCATCGGCAACCAAGTGTTGGCGGACGTCGAGAACCCAAATGGGGGAGCCTCGCCCGACCACGGAAGCGGAACACGGCACTTGTCGCGGCCGCGTTCGGTGTGCCCGGACCGTTCCCATGTCGGGTCCTGCAGCACTTCCTCGGGCAGGTCCAACACGTCGGGCAGCCCGAGCTCCTCGCCGTTGTAGATGAATACCGTGCCGGGCAGCGCGAGCATCGCCATCGTCATGGCGCGCGCCCGGCGCAGCCCGATCTCGCCGTCGCCGTAACGGGTAACCTCGCGGTCCACATCGTGATTCGACAGTGTCCACGTTGGGACGGCGTCCTGGAGGCCAATGGCCGCGAGCGAGTTTTCGATGGCGCCGCGAATTTCGTCGGCGTCGAAGTCGATCTTGGTAAGCCGGAAATTGAAGCCGAGATGCAACTCGTCGGGCCGTAGATACTCCGCCCAAAGGAGGTTGTCCATGACCCAGACCTCGCCGATGGTCACCGCATCGGGGTAGTCGTCGACGATCTTGCGGATCCCGCGGTGAATCTCGTGCACGCTCGGGTTGTTGAAGCGCGGATCGTCATCGGTGTGGGACAACACCTTGACGTCGCCCTTGGCGTCCGGCAGGCCGGGGGGCTTGGCCATTCCGTGCGCCACATCGATGCGGAAGCCGTCCACGCCGCGGTCCAGCCAGAAGCGCAGCGTCTTCTCGAAATCGTCGAAGATTTCTGGGTTCTCCCAGTTCAGGTCCGGCTGCTCGGTGTCGAACAGGTGCAAGTAGTACTGGCCGGGGTTGCCGTCCGGCTCCACTACCCGGGTCCAGGCTGACCCGCCGAACACCGACGTCCAATTGTTCGGCGGCAGTGCCCCATCGGGCCCACGACCGTCGCGGAAGTAGTACCGCTCCCGAGCGTCGGTGCCCGGCCCGGCGGCCAGCGCGGCCTGAAACCACACATGGGCCGAACTGGTGTGGTTGGGCACCACGTCCATGGTGATCTTGATGCCCCGCTCGTGCGCCGCGGCGATCAGCCGTTCGATCGCGGGCATCCCACCGAACAGCGGGTCGATGTCGCGGGGATCGGCGACGTCGTAGCCGTGGTCGGCCATCGGCGAGACGGTGACCGGGCTGAGCCAAATCGCGTCGACTCCGAGCCGCTCGAGGTGATCCAGATGGGCCACCACCCCATCGATGTCACCGACCCCATCGCCGTTGCTGTCGGCGAACGATCGTGGATAAACCTGGTAAAAAACCGCGCTCGACCACCATGCTGCGGGGCTCATACTGCTCCGTTTCAGTTCGCTGGAGGTTAAAGGCTAGATCAAAACGATGAATTGACGAGGGAGTGGGCAGCCATTTCCAAATAGTTGAGCAACTGCCGACGATGGTCGTCGTCGAGGGTCACCGAATCGATGGACGCCACAGCGGTGTGCATGCAGCGCAGCCACGCGTCACGCTCGATCGGGGTGATTCGGAACGGAACGTGACGCATCCGCAGCCGGGGGTGTCCGCGCTCGTCAGAGTAGGTGCGCGGGCCGCCCCAGTACTGCTCGAGGAACATCCGCAGCCGCTCCTCGGCGCCCTCCAAGTCGTCCAAGGGGTACAGCTCGCGCAGGATCTCGTCCTCGGGGACCTGCGCGTAGAACCGCGCCACGATCGTTCGAAAGGTTTCGGCACCGCCGACGGCGTCATAGAAGGACTGCTGAACTTGATCCATTGCTTCCATTGTGGTGCATCGGCGGGTTGGCATCGTCAAGCCGGGCGACTCACTACTTGCTGTTCACCGCTTCGGCACGGCGTGCACCAGCAATTAGGCGTGCGATTGGCGGCGAATCATGGTGGACTATCCGCGGAGGATTTATGGCGCAGGGCAAGAAACGCCGCAGCCACCGCAATTCAGGTGCCGCGGCAGGGCTGACCGGACCCGCACCCGTGTCGTCCTTGCATAGTGTTTCCCACCGCCCCACCCTGGGCGCTGAAACCCATCCGCCCACCCGGCACGAAAGCGCCTCGATCTGGAGTCGCCGCCGGGTGCTGCTACTGAACTCCACCTACGAGCCGCTGACCGCCCTGCCCATGCGGCGGGCGATCGTGATGGTGATCTGCGGCAAGGCCGACGTGGTTCACCACGATCCCAGCGGGCCGATCATCCACTCGGCGAGCAGGTCGATCGTGGTGCCATCGGTGATCCAGCTGCGCACCTACGTCCGCGTTCCCTACCGCGCCCGGGTGCCCATGACCCGCGCCGCGCTGATGCACCGCGATCGTTTCTGCTGTGCCTACTGCGGGGCAAAGGCCGACACCGTCGATCACGTCATTCCACGCAGCCGCGGCGGTGACCACTCCTGGGAGAACTGCGTCGCGTGTTGCTCGACGTGCAACCACCGCAAGGGCGACAAGCTGCTCACCGAGCTCGGTTGGGCACTGCGCCGGACGCCGGTCCCGCCGACCGGACAGCACTGGCGACTGCTGTCGACGGTCAAGGAAATGGATCCGTCCTGGGCCAGATACCTCGATGAGGGCGCGGCCTGATCACCAATCTTGTGTCCAAGCGCGCGACTGAATCGCTCGGTGGGATACGGTTTGCGTCGTGAGCACTATGGAGCTTCACCTGTATTTGGTTGGAATCCCGGCGTTGCTGGTGATCGTTTTGGCGGCGCTGATCTGGTCGCATAAGGGACCGCACCCCGCGACCTACAAGATGTCCGAACCGTGGGCCCATCCGCCGGTTCTGTGGGCTGCCACCGACGAAGCCGTCGGCAGCTCGCACGGGCATCACAATTCGGAGTTCTCGGTCGGAGGTGGCGCCAGTGGCACATGGTGAGGTAGCGACGAGAGAGCCCGCCGGGCTACCCGCGGGCTGGGTGATCACCACCAGCGGACGGGTCTCCGGGGTCACCGAGCCCGGCGAACTGTCGGTGCACTACCCGTTTCCGACCAAGGACCTCGTCGCCATCGACGACGCCCTGAAATACGGCTCGCGCCAGTCCATGACGCGCTTCGCCATCTACCTCGGCGACCTCGGTAGCGACACCGCCGCGCGGGCGCGCGAGATCCTGGCCGAGGTGCCCACGCCGAACAACGCGGTGCTGCTGGCCGTCTCACCCGACCAGGCCGCCATCGAGGTGGTCTACGGCTCGCAGGTCCGCGGACGCGGTGCCGAGTCGGCCGCGCCGCTGGGAGTCGCTGCCGCCTCGTCGGCATTCGAGCAGGGCCACCTGGTCGACGGTCTGGTCAGCGCGATCCGCGTGCTCAGCGCCGGTATCTCCCCGGCGTAGTTCGGCCGGCATGAACGGTTTCCCGTCGCGCGTCGCGGCCAAAGGACGTGACGTCGCGGCGGTGGCCTTCGTGGTCCTTGCCGCGCTCATCGGCGTCGGCAGCTCTAGCCCGATGTTCGTGGCGCCGGCGATGGCCGACGCGACAGGGATGTACGGTGACCCGCCCAAGGCTGCCCAGTACTGGGCCCCTCAGTCATTCGGCAACAACTGCGTGCTGATGTCGGTGGCCGATGTGGTTGGCCAGGTCACCGGCCAGATGCCGAGCGAGCAGCAGATTATCGACGTGGCCCGGACCATCCCGAGCGCCGCCGGAGCCGGAGCGACGGTGTACACCGACGCCAAGGGCGACGGCGTCGATACCCGAGATATCGGGGTGTTGTTGACGCACTACGGCATTCATGGCACCACGTCTGAAGACGCCAAGGGGCAGGCCGCGTTGAGCGCCCTGGAGGCGGCCCTCGAATCGAGGCACGCGGTGATGGTCCCAGTCAGCAGCGGCACCATCTGGGAAGGCCACAAGCCCAGTGAAGGTGACCATGAAGTCGTCGTGATTGGTGTGGACGCCACCAACGGCGTCGCGCACATCAACGACAGTGGCAGCGACGAGGGCCGTGACGAGCAGGTGCCCATCGCCACCTTCATGTCGGCCTGGGGCGCAGGCGATTTCGAGATGACGGTCACCGACCAAACCGTGCAATGATCGCGCCCGGTTAGCTCTTGATGTCAGCGTCGAATCGACGCGCCCGCAACGCCCGCTTGACCCCGGCCTGGCCCTCCAGCACCAGCCGCCGCAAGGCCGGCGGTACGTCCGACTCCGGGGCGGACAGAAACTCCTCGGCGGCGGCAATGCCGTCCTCGCTGATGTCCCATGAGGGGTACAGCCCGATCACCGCCGTCTGCGCCACCTCGCTGGAGCGACGCGCCCAAACTCCGGGGATCGCCTGGAAGTAGCGGCCGGTGAACGGCTTGAGCAACTCGCCTTGGCCGGGCGCCCGAAGCCCGCGATGATCGCGCGGGCTGACGTGTTGGCCACGGTGTCGTCCTCCACCACCCTGGTGAACGCCTCTTCCTTGACCTCATGCTGTGGGCGCGCCGCGGCCGCATGGGCGCCATTGCGTTTGCCGGTGGCCGTCGCGTCGCGTTGCACCTCGGCATCGATGAACGGAGTCTCCTGCCCGTCGGCGTCGATATCACCGGCGGCGGCCAGGACGGTCACGATGCGCCAGCGCAGGTCGGTGTCGATCTCGAGGCCCGCCAGACCCAACTCGGACGGATCGTGGTCGAGCAGGTCGGCCAGCGTCGTGGCCTGCCGGGTGGACAGCACCGACGAGCACAGCGTGTTGACGAAGGCCAGCTGGTGATCCGATCCCGGTTGCGCCGCGCGGGCCAGCGCCAGCACCCGGTCGGCGAACTGCGGCCAGCCTTGCTCGCGGGCCCAGCCCGGATCGGCGTAAGAGCCAAGCGCTGTTTGAGCCTGCAGCAGCAGCCGTTGTGCCACCCCGACTTCCGTTTCGGCCTGCACGCCTCCCGAGACCAGTGCCACGAAGTCGCGGGCCCGCAGTTCGGCCTCGCGGGTCATCTCCCAGGCCGCCGACCACACCAGCGAGCGGGGCAGCGGCTCGGCGATGTCGGCGATGCGCTCCAGCGCGGTTTGCAGGGACTGAGCGTCCAGGCGCAGCGAGCAATAGGTCAGGTCGTCGTCGTTGACGAGAATCAGCTTGCCGGACGAAACACCAACCAGTGCAGCGACTTCCGTCTCCGGCCCGTCGACGTCGAGTTCCTCCCGGTGCACCCGCACCAGCTTGCCCGCGTCGTCCTCGTCGTAGATTCCTACCGCCAGCCGATGCACCCGGGTTTCACCCGCCCCCGGAGCCGCGCCGCTTTGGGTGACCACGAAGCGGGCGAACTTGCCGTCGGCGTCCACGTCGAATTCCGGGCGCAGCGTGTTCAGGCCGGTGGTTTTCAGCCACTGCTGACCCCAGTTCGACAGGTCACGCCCCGAGGCCTGCTCCAGCGCGGACAGCAGATCGGTGAAGGTGGCGTTGCCGAATGCATGGGTGCGGAAGTAATCGCGCAGCCCGGCCAGAAAGTGCTCCAGCCCGACGTAGGCGACAAGCTGTTTGAGTACCGAAGCGCCCTTGGCGTAGGTGATGCCGTCGAAATTCACCTCGACGGCGGCCAGGTCTGGGATGTCGGCGGCGATCGGGTGCGTCGACGGCAATTGGTCCTGGCGGTACGCCCACGATTTTTCGACGGTCGCGAACGTCGTCCAGGCCTCGGTGAATTCGGTTGCCTCGCTTTGGCACAGCACCGACGCGAACGTTGCGAACGACTCGTTCAGCCACAGGTCGTCCCACCAGGTCATGGTGACCAGGTCGCCGAACCACATGTGCGCCATCTCGTGCAGCACCGTCTCGGCGCGTCGCTCGTAGGAAGCGCGGGTGACCTTGCTGCGGAAGACGTAGTCCTCGAGGAAGGTCACCGCCCCGGCGTTTTCCATTGCGCCGGCGTTGAATTCGGGGACGAACAGCTGGTCGTACTTCCCGAATGCATAGGGCAGGCCAAAGTTGCGGTGGTAGAAGCCGAATCCCTGTTTGGTCTGGGTGAACAAGCGATCGGCGTCCATGTGATCGGCCAGCGAGGACCGGCAGTAGATGCCCAGCGGGATCTCGCCGTGCTCGTCGGTGTAGGAGTCCTTCCACTCGGAATACGGGCCCGCGATCAAGGCCACCAGATAGGTGCTCATCCGGGGCGTGATCGCAAAGCTGTGCACGCCGTTCTCGATTGACGTGGTCGCGCCGTTGGAGATCACCTTCCAGTGCTCGGGCGCGGCCACCCGCAGGTCGAAGGTCGCCTTGAGGTCGGGTTGGTCGAAGCAGGCGAACACGCGCTTGGCATCGGCGGTTTCGAATTGGGAGTACAGGTACGTCTCGTTGTCGACTGGGTCGACGAAGTGATGCAATCCCTCGCCGGTGTTGGAGTAGCGGCAGTCGGCGTCGACGACGACGACATTGCGGTCGGCCAATCCCCGCAACGGGATGCCAGTCGATTCGTCGTATCCCGAGACGTCCACCTCGCGGCCGTTGAGGGTGGCGCTGCGAACGGTTTCGGCGGCCAGGTCGATGACGGTGTCGGCGCCGGCGAGTGCGTCGAACACCACGGTCGTGGTGGACCGGAAAATCCCCGGGGTTTGTTCGCCGGGCCCGCCGTTACCGTCGGTGACGTCGAGGCTGATCTGGTAGCTGTCGACGGTGATCAGGACGGCGCGTTCGACGGCTTGGTCTCGGGTGAGGTTAGGAAGGGCCACCCGTCCAACCTAGTAGCGTCGCGGGCCGCCAGTCCGGAACGGGAACAGGTGCGTGGCGACTACGGTTGTGTTGGAAGGTGTTCTAACCGTCCCTGAATCTCTTTCGGAGAGGACTGCGCAATGTCCGAGAAGGCCCCCGCGAAAAGCGAAGCCGGTTTCTGGTTCGACCCGCTGTGCCCCTGGGCATGGATCTCGTCGCGCTGGATCCTGGAAGTCGAGAAGGTTCGCGACATCGACGTGAACTTCCACGTCATGAGCCTGGCGATGCTCAACGAAAACCGCGAAGACCTGCCCGAGCAATACCGCGAGAACATGAAGCGGGCCTGGGGACCGGTGCGGGTGGCGATCGCTGCCGAGCAGGCCCATGGCGCCGGCGTTTTGGCCCCGCTGTACACCGCGATGGGCACCCAGATTCACAACAAGGGCAACAAGGAACTCGAAGAGGTCATCAAGATCGCGCTGGACGAGGCCGGTCTGCCCGCCGAACTGGCCGAGGCCGCCACCAGTGACGCCTGCGACGAGGCGCTGCGTAAGAGTCACCACGCCGGCATGGACGCGGTCGGTGACGATGTCGGTACGCCGACCATCCACGTCAACGGTGTGGCGTTCTTCGGGCCGGTGCTTTCGCGGGTTCCGCGCGGTGAGGAAGCCGGCAAGCTGTGGGATGCCTCGGTGACCTTCGCCGGCTATCCGCACTTTTTCGAGCTCAAGCGCTCGCGCCACGAGAAGCCCGAGTTCGACTGACATTGTTGCGCCGGGCGGCGTGACCCCCGGGCGTTGCGTCGCCCGGGCATGCGGGTAAGGATTGCGGTCATGCGCGTCTACCTGGGTTCTGATCACGCTGGATTCGAACTCAAGCAACAGATCATCGAGCACCTGAAGAAAACCGGACACGAGCCGATCGACTGCGGGGCCTTCAGCTACGACGCCGAGGACGACTACCCCGCTTTTTGCATCGAGGCCGCAACACGCACGGTGGCCGACCCCGAAAGCCTGGGCATCGTGCTCGGTGGATCGGGCAACGGCGAGCAGATCGCGGCCAACAAGGTCCCCGGCGCCCGCTGCGCCCTGGCGTGGAGTGTCGAGACCGCGTCGTTGGCGCGTCAGCACAACAACGCACGGCTGATCGGCATCGGTGGCCGGATGCACACCGCCGCCGAGGCGCTGACATTCGTGGACGCCTTCCTCACCACACCATGGTCGAAAGCTGAACGACACCAACGGCGTATCGACACTCTCGACGAGTACGAGCGCACTCACCAGGCTCCGCCGGTACCCGGCGCGCAGGCTTAAGGACGCTGAGAGGCTCCGGTGCCTGAGGGCCATACTTTGCACCGGTTGGCCCGGTTGCACCAACGCCGATTCCGCGGTGCGCCGGTCGCCGTATCCAGCCCGCAGGGCCGGTTCGCCGGTGCGGCGGCAGCCGTGGACGGCCGTGTGCTGCGTAAGGCCAGCGCCTGGGGCAAGCATCTTTTCCATCACTACGCCGACGGCCCGATCGTGCACGTACATCTCGGTCTCTACGGCACGTTCACCGAATGGGAACACTCCGAGGATGCGCCTCCTCCGGAACCGGTCGGACAGGTACGGATGCGGATGGCCGGCACCCAGTACGGAACCGACTTGCGCGGTCCGACGGTGTGCGAGGTGATCGACGAAGCTCAGGTCAGCGAAGTCGTGGCGAAGCTCGGTCCCGACCCCCTGCGCAGCGACGCCGACCCTGCGAGTGCCTGGTTCCGAATCACGAAGTCCCGCAGGCCTATTGGCGCGCTATTGATGGATCAGACCATTATCGCCGGGGTGGGCAACGTCTATCGCAGCGAATTGTTGTTCCGCCACCGCATCGATCCCTTCCGGCCCGGCCGCAACGTCAGCGAGGCGGAGTTCGCCGGGGCATGGACTGATCTGGTGGCGCTGATGAAGGTCGGGTTGCGCGGCGGCAAGATCATCGTGGTGCGCCCCGAGCACGACCACGGTCCGCCGTCGTACGCCCCCGGGCGGCCTCGCACGTACGTCTACCGACGCGCCGGAGAGCTTTGCCGGGTGAGCGGCGGACCTATCCGCACGGCGGTGCTGGAGGGCCGAAATGTGTTCTGGTGCCCGACCTGTCAACACTGAGTGAGCCGGTTGAATTGACAGGAAACTAACAGGAAGAAACGCTGGCGTCTACAGTTTAGGGCGGCCCTGCGCCGGGTACGACCGGCTGGTGAAAACAATTCCTCGTTTTGCTGCAACGATTTTCGCGGGCGTCGCGGTGGGCTTGGCCGGTGTCGGCGTCGCCGCCGACGCTGCGGCGCAGCCCGGCCCCTTCCCCCAGTGGTGCCCCGGGGAGTTCTGGGATCCGGGCTGGGGCAACAACTGGGACTGGAACGGCTGCCATGACTGGCGTGGCGGGCCTCCCGGGTATGGGCCCGGAGGCTATAACCCGCCTGGACCGGCCGGGGGTCCCGGCTGGGGCCCGGACCGTCCCGGCTGGGGCCCGGGTGGACCCGGCGGGCCCGGTTGGGGTCCAGGAGGCCCGGGCGGACCGCCGCCGCCTCCCGGTTGGCACCCCTAATACACGTCCTGCCATCAATCGCGCCCTGCTGACATCGTTCGGCAGGGCGCGATTGTGTCGAGTGAGTCAGGAAAAGTCGACGCCCAGCGCGGCGTAGACCTCGTTGCTGAGTGCCAGGCTGCGTGGGTCGGCGTTGGCCTTGGTGGCATCGAAGCGGTTCGCCACATACGCATAGCCGATGCGGTGCTCCAGGTCGACGAACCCGAACGAGCCGCCCAGACCGCCGTGGCCGAAGATCCGCGGGTTGGGCCCGTTGACGCAACGCTGGTTGAGCATGTAGCCCAATCCCCAGCCGTGGTCGGCCACCCGGGGGCCGAGCACCAGATCGGGCTCGAAGCCGCCTTGCGACACCCGAATGAGATCCATGTGCTCGCGGCTGAGCAGCTTCTCCTGCGCGAGCGCGTTGTAGAACGTGGCCAACCCCAGGGCCGACACCTGGCCGTTGGTGCCGGGGAACTCGAGCCGGCGCCACAAGTCGAGGTCGTAGGAGCTCACCTCGTCATCGGGTGAGAACCCCATCGCGACCGCCATGCCCGCCTTGGGGTGGTCGGCCAGCGAAGTCGGGTGAGTGGGCGCGTTCATGGCGGTCAGCAGGTCGCGCATGTGTGGCTTGTTCACCCGTTCGGCGCAGCGACGTTGATCGGCGGGGGACAGGCCGATATGGACGTCGGCGCCCAACGGTTCGGCGATCTCGGTGCGCAGGTACTGACCGACCGTGCGACCCGTCACCCGGCGGAACACCTCGCCGATGATGAAGCCGAACGTGGTCATGTGGTAGCCCTGAGCGGTGCCCGGCTCCCACCACGGTTCGGCCGCGGCAATCTGCTCGCAGGCAAAGTCCCAGTCGGTCACCTGTTGCCAGCTCATCGGCTGACGCGGCCCGATGGCGCCGGACCGGTGGCTCAGCACCATCGCCAGGGTGATGTCTTGTTTACCCGCCTGCCCGAACTCGGGCCAGTAGCGGGCCACCGGCGCCTGCAGCTCTACCTCGCCGCGATCGGCCAGTTGGTGCAGGCAGGTGGATGTCAGGCCCTTGGTGCCGGACAGTACCGTGGTGATGGTGGTTTCCCGCCAGGGCCGGGTGAGGGCCGCGTTGGCCCAGCCGCCCCACAGGTTGACGACGAGGTCGCCGTCAACCCACACCGCGACGGCCGCGCCGACTTCGCCGCACAGCGTGAAATTGCGCTCGAAGGCGTCGCGCACCCCGAGGAAATCCGACGTGCATGAGCCTCTTATGTCGACGTCCGTTGCAAGGTCGCTCATGGCGCCTTTCTGTGGAGCAGTACTAACCCCGAGCGGGCGACGGGAATCGAACCCGCGTAGCTAGTTTGGAAGACTAGGGCTCTACCATTGAGCTACGCCCGCATGCATTAGTCGAGCGAGACTTTATCTGGCGGCGAACATCAAATCTAATCGAAGCGGATCTGTGACCGCTTCGTGAGGTCTTGAGGTCGCTTCGAAGCCGCTAGCCTGCCTGGTGTTCAAGGGCCGTAGGATCGCGTGGTCAGCGCGGGGTGTAGCGCAGCTTGGTAGCGCATCCGCTTTGGGAGCGGAAGGCCGCAGGTTCAAATCCTGTCACCCCGACAAGCACCGCGCCGCAACCCGGCCTGTAGGCAAGGCCACCGAACACAAAGAACGACCATCGAGGAGCGCACCCGTGAAGAGCAGCGTCGAGCAGTTGAGCCCCACCCGGGTGCGCATCAACGTGGAGGTGCCATTCACCGAACTCGAGCCCGACTTTCAGCGCGCCTACCAAGAGCTGGCGAAACAGGTCCGGCTGCCGGGGTTCCGGCCCGGCAAGGTGCCGTTGAAGTTGCTGGAGGCCCGCTTCGGCCGCGAGGAGATGCTCGACCAGGTCGTCAATGAGGCGCTGCCCACCCGGTATGGACAGGCGGTCGCCGAGACCGAAGTCCACCCGATCGGCCGGCCCGAGATCGAGGTGACCAAGAAGGAGTACGGCGGCGAATTGGCGTTCACCGCCGAGGTCGACGTCCGCCCCAAGATCACCCTTCCGGACCTCAGCGCACTGAAGGTTTCGGTGGATCCGATCGAGGTCAGCGACGACGACGTCGACGCCGAACTGCAGTCCCTGCGGGCCCGGTTCGGCACCCTGACCGGCGTGGACCGTCCGGTCGCCGACGGTGACTTCGTTTCGATCGACTTGTCGGCCACCATCGACGGCGAGGAGATACCGAACGCCGCCGCGCAGGGCCTGTCGCATGAGGTCGGCTCCGGTCGGCTCATCGAAGGTCTCGACGACGCGCTCATCGGCCTGTCCGCCGATGAGTCCAAGGAATTCACCGCCAAGCTGGCGACCGGTGATCACGCCGGCCAGGATGCGCAGGTCACCGTCACCGTCAAGACGATCAAGACACGCGAACTGCCGGAGCCCGATGACGAATTCGCGCAATTGGCAAGCGAATTCGACACCATCGACGAACTGCGGAACAGCCTGCGCGATCAGGTGGGCAATCTCAAGCGCGCCCAGCAAGCGGAGAAGATTCAGGAAGCCGCGATGGACGCCCTGCTCGAGCAGGTCGAGGTGCCGCTGCCGGAGGCGATCGTCCAGGCTCAGTTCGACAGCGCCATCCACGGCGCGATCGACAGCGTCAACCACGATGAAGCCAAGTTCGCGGAAGTGCTGGCCCAACAAGGCAAGACGCGCGAGGAGTTCGAGACTGAGACGCGCAGCGCGGTAGAGAAGGACGTCCAGCGGCAGCTGTTGTTCGACGCGCTCGCCGATGACCTGGACGTTCAGGTCGGACAGGACGACCTGACCGAGCGACTGGTGGCGACATCGCGGCAATACGGCATCGAGCCGCAGCAGCTGTTCTCCTACCTTCAGGAGCAAAACCAGCTGCCCGCCATGTTCGCCGACGTGCGGCGCGGTCTGGCGATCGCCGCGGTGGTCTCGGCGGCGACGGTCACCGACACCGACGGAAACACCATCGACACGAGCGAGTTTTTCCCGGACCGCGGGAAGGGCGACGCGGTTGCCGAGGACTCCGACGACGCGGACGATGAAGCCGTCGACTCGGCCGATGAGCCCAGCGAGGAATGACCCAGCCGTGACGCTGTGAGCGAACGCGCCCGTTTCGGGGGTGCGTGGCCGCGAAACGGCGCGCACGGTTGGTTAGTGTCGGTGAGTACAGATATCGAGAAAGCAGGTAACCCAGTCGTGACTGACATGCGTTCGAATTCGGTGGGTCTCAACCTTACGGACTCCGTCTATGAGCGCTTACTCTCCGAGCGCATCATCTTCCTGGGGTCGGAGGTGAACGACGAGGTCGCCAACCGGTTGTGTGCGCAGATCCTGCTGCTCGCCGCCGAGGACGGCGAGAAGGACATCAACCTCTACATCAACTCGCCGGGCGGGTCGATCAGCGCCGGCATGGCGATCTACGACACCATGGTGCTGGCGCCCTGCGATGTCGCCACCTACGCGATGGGCATGGCCGCCTCGATGGGTGAGTTTCTGTTGGCGGCGGGCACCAAGGGCAAGCGTTACGCGCTGCCGCACGCCCGCATCCTGATGCACCAGCCGCTGGGCGGCGTCACCGGAAGTGCTGCCGACATCGCCATCCAGGCCGAGCAGTTCGCGGTCATCAAGAAGGAGATGTTCCGGCTCAACGCCGAATTCACCGGCCAAACGCTCGAGCGCATCGAGGCGGATTCCGACCGCGACCGCTGGTTCACCGCCCCAGAAGCCCTGGAATACGGCTTCGTCGACCACATCATCACCCGCGCCGCCCACATCACCAACGGAGAACCCCTGTGAACCCCGAAACCCAACCCCAGGCGCGGTACATCCTGCCGTCGTTCATCGAGCACTCGAGCTTCGGTGTCAAGGAGTCCAACCCGTACAACAAGCTGTTCGAGGAGCGCATCATCTTCCTCGGCGTGCAGGTCGACGATGCATCGGCGAACGACATCATGGCTCAGCTGCTGGTGCTCGAGTCGCTGGATCCCGATCGCGACATCACCATGTACATCAACTCCCCGGGTGGCGGCTTCACCTCGCTGATGGCGATCTACGACACCATGCAGTACGTGCGGGCCGACATCCAGACGGTGTGCCTGGGTCAGGCCGCCTCGGCCGCGGCGGTGCTGCTGGCCGCCGGCACGCCCGGTAAGCGGATGGCGCTGCCCAACGCGCGCGTGCTGATCCACCAGCCGTCGCTGTCGGGGGTGATCCAGGGGCAGTTCTCCGACCTGGAGATCCAGGCCGCCGAGATCGAGCGGATGCGCACGCTGATGGAGACCACGCTGGCTCACCACACCAACAAGGACGCCGCGGTGATCCGCAAGGACACCGACCGGGACAAGATCCTGACCGCCGCTGAGGCCAAGGACTACGGGATCATCGACACCGTTCTCGAGTACCGGAAGCTGTCCGCGCAGACGGCTTAACGGTCGACCACGCGCTGCAGGTCCGCGATGGCCGCTATATCGGCGGGCCCAACCCGGCAGCAGCCGCCGACGATGCGCGCCCCGGCCGCGATCCATTGGTGGGCCAGCTTGGCGGAGGTCGCAATCTTGGCGCCGGCCCGAAAGTACGCGGCGTGCACCGCGACAATTTCGCGCGGGTCGTCCGACAGCAGCCTCGCCGGCCACAGCGGGTCGGACAGGTCATGGCCGCGCGCTTCCAGTTCGGTCGCCAGACCGCCATCGCTATCAGCACGGATTCGCTGGGCCCGGAAATTCCCGCAGCCAACCCCACAGGGCCACTGTAGGGTGGTGGCTTGCCCCCAGCCAGCCCGTTTGGGGGTGACCAGCCTCGATCGGGTAACGACCGCGACACGCCAAAGACACGTATTGCGCGTCTCGGCCAGCGATGGGGGCCGTCGGGCTATATGTTTTCGGACAGGCATGAATACCACCGACGCGATTCATCGCTAATGGTCGCGGCGGGCAGGAGCTAGCGGGTAGCGTCGGGGGAATACATGCGGCACGGCACGTTAGGCGTACGGCGAACAGGAAGTAGGCACTGAGGCACCATGGCGCGCATTGGAGATGGCGGTGATCTGCTGAAGTGCTCGTTCTGCGGGAAGAGCCAGAAGCAGGTCAAGAAACTCATTGCGGGCCCGGGTGTGTACATCTGCGATGAGTGCATCGATCTTTGTAACGAGATCATCGAAGAGGAGCTTGCTGACGCCGACGACGTCAAGCTCGATGAACTGCCCAAGCCCGCAGAGATTCGAGACTTTCTCGAGGGATACGTCATCGGGCAGGACCAGGCGAAGCGAACGCTGGCAGTCGCGGTCTACAACCATTACAAGCGGATCCAGGCCGGCGAAAAAGGTCGAGACTCCCGGTGCGAGCCGGTCGAGCTGACCAAGTCCAACATCTTGATGCTCGGCCCCACCGGTTGCGGCAAGACCTACCTGGCCCAGACCCTGGCCAAGATGCTCAACGTCCCGTTCGCCATCGCCGACGCCACCGCACTCACCGAGGCCGGCTATGTGGGTGAAGACGTCGAGAACATTCTGCTCAAGCTGATCCAAGCCGCCGACTACGACGTCAAGCGCGCCGAGACCGGCATCATCTACATCGACGAGGTCGACAAGATCGCCCGCAAGAGCGAGAACCCGTCGATCACCCGTGACGTGTCCGGCGAGGGCGTGCAGCAGGCGCTGCTGAAAATCCTGGAGGGCACCCAGGCGTCGGTGCCTCCGCAGGGCGGCCGCAAGCACCCGCATCAGGAATTCATCCAGATCGACACCACCAACGTGTTGTTCATCGTTGCGGGTGCGTTCGCCGGTCTGGAGAAGATCATCTACGAGCGCGTCGGCAAGCGCGGGCTGGGCTTCGGTGCCGAGGTTCGCTCCAAGGCCGAGATCGACACCACCGACCACTTCGCCGACGTGATGCCCGAGGACCTGATCAAGTTCGGTCTGATCCCAGAATTCATCGGCCGTCTCCCGGTGGTCGCCTCGGTCACGAACCTCGATATGGACTCGTTGGTGAAGATCCTGTCCGAACCGAAGAATGCTCTGGTCAAGCAGTACAACCGGCTCTTCGAGATGGACGGCGTCGAGCTGGAGTTCACCGATGACGCGCTGGAAGCGATCGCCGACCAGGCGATCCACCGCGGCACCGGCGCGCGTGGCTTGCGCGCCATCATGGAAGAAGTCCTGCTGCCGGTGATGTACGACATCCCCAGCCGCGACGACGTCGCCAAGGTGGTCGTCACCAAGGAGACGGTGCAGGACAACGTGTTGCCGACGATCGTGCCGCGCAAGCCGTCACGCTCCGAGCGCCGCGACAAGAGCGCCTAGCCAACACCTGAATGGTCGGGGTGCACCCCTGAACGGTCCACTCGTCATGCGACGGCTGGTCGACGCCACGACGTGACCAATACCACAGTTTTCGGTCGTACTCACCGGTAGCATTCGCTGACTACCTGTTTTGCCTAAGATATCGGTAAGGGCGCGTAACCAAAGAGGTCGGTCGAACCCGAAAAGCAGTGCCATAATTGGTACTACCAGTCTCATACAATCGTGGGAGACCGGAACCCTTTTTGACGGCGCGTACCCTGAAGATTCGGTGGAGTGCCTGTCCGGTTAACAAATGGAGGCGAAGACGTGGATCCGAACGGCAGCGCAGCCGGGTCAGATTCTCACCGTAATGGCTCTTCGGAACGTCAGCGCCTGGAGCAAGTCGTCATCCGATTCGCCGGTGACTCCGGTGACGGTATGCAGCTCACCGGCGACCGGTTCACCTCGGAGGCAGCGCTTTTCGGTAACGACCTGGCGACCCAGCCGAACTACCCCGCCGAGATTCGAGCCCCCGCAGGCACACTGCCCGGAGTCTCGTCCTTCCAGATTCAAATTGCCGACTACGACATCCTGACCGCCGGCGACCGGCCGGATGTGCTCGTCGCCATGAATCCGGCCGCGTTGAAGGCCAACATCGGCGATCTGCCGCGCGGCGGAATGGTAATCGCTAATTCCGATGAATTCACCAAGCGCAATCTGACGAAGGTGGGCTACGTAGCGAACCCGCTGGAGACCGACGAGCTGTCCGACTATGTCGTGCACTCCGTCGCGATGACCACGTTGACCATGGGGGCCGTCGAGTCGATCGGCGCAACCAAGAAAGACGGGCAGCGCGCCAAGAACATGTTCGCGCTGGGCCTTCTGTCGTGGATGTACGGGCGGCCGATCGAGACCAGCGCGACCTTCATCAGGGAGAAGTTCATCCGCAAGCCCGACGTCGCGGAGGCCAACGTTCTCGCGCTCAAGGCGGGCTGGAACTACGGCGAAACCACCGAGGCTTTCGGCACCACCTACGAGGTGTCCCGGGCCACCTTGCCGACCGGCGAATACCGCCAGATCTCCGGCAACACCGCCCTGGCCTACGGCATTGTCGCGGCCGGTCAGCTCGCCGACCTTCAGGTCGTGCTCGGCAGTTACCCGATCACTCCGGCGTCGGACATCCTGCACGAGCTGTCCAAGCACAAGAACTTCAATGTGATCACCTTCCAGGCCGAAGATGAGATCGGCGGCATCTGTGCAGCGTTGGGTGCTTCCTACGGCGGTGCACTCGGAGTCACCACCACGTCGGGACCGGGTATTTCACTGAAGTCCGAAGCGATCGGGCTCGGCGTGATGACCGAATTGCCGTTGCTGATCGTCGACGTGCAGCGAGGCGGGCCGTCGACCGGTCTGCCCACCAAGACCGAACAGGCCGACCTGATGCAGGCGCTTTACGGCCGTAATGGGGAGTCGCCGGTGGCAGTGCTGGCGCCCGGTCGCCGTCCGACTGCTTTGAAACCGCCCTCGAGGCGGTGCGCATCGCGGTGTCGTATCACACGCCGGTGATCCTGTTGTCCGACGGCGCCATCGCCAACGGTTCGGAGCCGTGGAAGATCCCGGACGTCGGCTCACTGCCGTCGATCAAGCACACCTTCGCCAAGTCCGGCGAGCCATTCCAGCCATATGCGCGCGACCCCGAAACGCTGGCTCGCCAATTCGCCATCCCGGGCACTCCTGGCCTGGAACACCGCATCGGTGGTCTGGAAGCAGCGAACGGTTCGGGCGCTATCTCTTACGAGCCGGTCAACCACGACCTCATGGTTCGGATCCGCCAGGCCAAGATCGACGGCATCAGCGTGCCGGATCTCGAAGTCGACGACCCGACCGGCGACGCCGAGTTGCTGCTGATTGGTTGGGGCAGTTCGTACGGCCCGATCGGCGAGGCTTGCCGGCGCGCGCGGCGTAAGGGCGTCAAGGTCGCGCATGCCCACCTGCGCTATCTCAACCCCTTCCCCGCCAACCTGGGTGACGTACTACGCCGTTACCCGAAGGTGGTGGCACCGGAGATGAACTTAGGCCAGTTGGCGCTGTTGCTGCGGGCCAACTACTTGATCGACGTGCAGTCGGTCACCAAGGTTCAGGGCCTGGCGTTCCTGGCCGACGAAATCGGGCGGGTTATCCGTGCCGCGTTGGCCGGAACGTTGGCCGAAATCGAGCAAGACAAAGCGATGGTCGCCAGAATGGCGGCAGCAACGGTGGGAGCGGGAGCTAACGCATGACAAGCGGGATCGCTGGCGACCTGGCGGGTACAGACCTCGGCTTGAGTCCGAGGTTGAAGAAGAACGACGGCGTGCCCACCACGGATCAGCCGCAGAAGGGCAAGGACTTCACCAGCGACCAAGAGGTGCGCTGGTGCCCGGGTTGCGGCGACTACGTCATCCTCAACACCATCCGCAACTTCCTGCCCGACCTCGGGCTGCGCCGCGAGAACATCGTGTTCATCAGCGGCATCGGCTGTTCCAGCCGGTTCCCGTACTACCTGGAGACCTACGGCTTCCACTCGATCCATGGCCGTGCACCGGCCATCGCGACCGGATTGGCGCTGGCCCGCGAGGATCTGTCGGTATGGGTGGTCACCGGCGACGGCGACGCCTTGTCGATCGGTGGTAACCACCTGATCCACGCGCTGCGCCGCAACGTCAACATCACGATGCTGCTGTTCAACAACCGGATCTACGGGCTGACCAAGGGTCAGTACTCGCCGACGTCTGAGGTCGGCAAGGTCACCAAGTCGACGCCGATGGGCTCGCTGGACCACCCGTTCAACCCGACCTCGTTGGCGCTGGGCGCCGAAGCGACGTTCGTCGGCCGCGCCCTGGACTCCGATCGCGCTGGGTTGACCGAGGTATTGCGCGGTGCCGCCGAGCATCGTGGCGCCGCGGTGGTCGAAATCCTGCAGGACTGCCCGATTTTCAACGACGGCTCCTTCGACG
The DNA here is from genome assembly GCA_963712615.1 of uncultured Actinomycetota bacterium. Classification (GTDB taxonomy): domain Bacteria; phylum Actinomycetota; class Actinomycetes; order Mycobacteriales; family Mycobacteriaceae; genus Mycobacterium. The sequence continues at coordinate 1,724,372 of CAVQIO010000002.1, read as the reverse complement.
CGCTGCGTAAAGAGGGCGCCGAGGACCGGGTGATCAATGTCCATCAAGGCGAGCCGATTGTGTTCGGCGCCAACGGCGAATACTGCGTGGTGAAGTCCGGCTTCGGCCTAGAGGTGGCCAAGACCGCCGACGTGGCAGTCGAAGAGATCGTGGTGCACGACGCGCACGGCGACGAATCCGGCTACGCGTTTGCGCTGTCGCGGCTCTCGGACCAAAACCTCGATCACACGGTGCTGGGCATCTTTAGAAACGTCAGCCGGCCCACCTACGATGACGCCGCCCGCTCTCAGGTCTCCGCGGCCCGGGCCGCAACGCCGTTCGACGCCGCCGCACTGCAATCACTCTTGCGTGGGCGCGACACCTGGACCGTCGACTAGGGGGCTGGGTTCGTGCCCGATGCAGTGTCATTGGCCGCAGTTGTGCTCGCCGGAGGCGAATCGCGGCGGATGGGCCGCGACAAGGCCACCCTGCCGGCGCCTGGAGGAACCGGCACGCTGGCCGAGTACGTGACCAACGTCGTCGCTCAACGCTGCGACCCGGTTATCGTCGTGGCTGCCCCGGGCCAACCGTTGCCCCAGCTGCAGGTGCGTGTCATCCGTGACGAGATGCAAGGACTGGGGCCGCTGCCGGCCACTGGACTGGGCCTGCGCGCGGCCGCGGAGGCAGGCGCCCGCTACGCCTTCGTGTGCGCGGTCGACATGCCGCTGCTGACAGCCGAATTGATCGACGAGCTCGTGCAGCTCGCGACCAAGACCGACGCCGAAGTGGTGATGCCGTGGGACGGTCGCAGCCACTACCTGGCTGCGGTGTACCGGACCGATCTGGCCGAGCGGATTGACGCGCTGGTGGCCGCCGGCGAGCGCAAAATGAGCGCCCTGATCGATGCTTCCGACGCCCAGCAGATCGTGTTGCCGGATTCGCGTCCGCTGACCAACGTCAACACCGACTCCGAGTTCCGCGCCCTGGTGTAGCCCGGAGCTTGACGGCCCACCGGCGAGTTTCGCCGCCCTTGCAATTATTTGTTTGGTCCATCCATTTTCCACATAAACGCTTCGCTTAAATGCGTGGCCAGTTAACTAACAAGTCATTCACGTTCGTTATTGGTGTCCCGCGGATTGGCCGACCATTATGTGCGCGGTGATGAATATTTTCGGAGAGACGCGCGAGTTCTGGACCGGATTACCTTGGGGTGGAAGAGATTTCGACCACGTGAGGGCGTCACTTTGGGTTCGGTAGTGGCTGGCCCGCTGATTCGGCCCAAGGGGAAGGCCACAAGAATTTTCTCAGCAAATTGTTTTGCGCAAATGCGGCTGGTCCCGCCAGCGCGGTCGCGTCCTTGACGCCGGACGGCGTCACATCGCGCGCTGTGCCGGTCCTCGACGCGCAGGTGTCGCTAAAGCCCTTGGAGCACTGTGTAACTCGACTACAGCGGTTGTCAAAACGTGTTTACACACTGCTAACGCCCCTCGCTCAAGGGGGCTCGGGCAGATTCCGTTCTCGTCGACGAATGACGTTGCCCAAAAGCAGGTTTGGGCTGGTGGGGATCGTAGCGGACAGTCGACTGAACCGATCAAGAGACCGAGTTTGGACCAACTCGGCCGCCCCGGGCCGGGCCTCGACGAAAGCGAGCCGGACGCCTGCTCCGCTCCATGGCAAATGCGTGGTCCAGCTCACAAAATAGGCGTGATTAGAGTCACGATTATGTCCGGATCTTGACCTGCGAGTTTTGCAACTAAAGGCGCGTTTGACCTGCATAAACATTTCTTTGTACGCGCCGTAATCTGCTCGTTATTGTTCCGAGATATCGGCGTGTCCGAGATGACGAATGCGATCCGTTCTCGTACGGTGCCTTTTAGCCCGAGAATGGGGTTAATAACAATTTAATCCACGGACCCGTGCGTGAGCGGGGCTGCGGACGGCGATGGCCGTTCGGCAGCCAGCGGCTTTTGACCCGCTGGGCAGATCATGCCCTCGCTGCCGTGCCGAAACGAGACGGCACGTTCCAGAGCACCCATTTCCACATCACGAAATACCTAAACCCGCAGCTGCGGGTTGCTTTGGCGCGCGCGCACCGCGAAAGGAACACATTGAATAACGTCCGTAAGACGCTCATCCTCGCTGCGATCACCGGTTCGCTGGTGACGGTGCCGTCCGCCTCTGCGTACGCGGATGTGCCTCCGCCGCCGCCGCCTCCGGCTCCGGGTGCTCCGGCGCCCGACGCGCCTCCGGCCGCAGCGCCTGCGGGCTTTGACCCGAATCTCCCGCCACCTCCGGCCCCGGATGCAGTGGCTCCTGTCGACATGCCCGCGGGCTTCGACCCGAACGTTCCCCCGCCACCTCCGCCGCCGCCCGCCCCGGTTGGCTTCGACCCGAACGTCCCGCCGCCTCCGGGCCCGGACGCCCCGCCTCCGCCCGTCAGGGCGTACAGCGTGAACTGGGATGCCATCGCGCAGTGCGAGTCGGGTGGCAACTGGGGGATCAGCACCGGTAACGGGTTTGCCGGCGGCCTGCAGTTCACCGCGAGCACCTGGCGTTCCAACGGCGGGTCGGGTTCCCCGAACGGCGCCAGCCGTGAGGAGCAGATCCGGGTGGCGGAGAATGTGCTGCACTCGCAGGGCATCGGCGCCTGGCCGGTCTGCGGCCGTCGCGGCTGACCCACAGCGCTCAATGGCGGCCTTGCCGTCGCACGCAACAAGGAATGCCGGGCCTCGTGCCCGGCATTCCTTGTGTGCGTGATCCAGGGACGCAGTTGATCACCATGCGATGGGCTGACGCGTTAGGTTGACGACCAACCAAGCACGGCGCGGAAAGGTGCTCTCACATGTCGAACCACTTCACCGGCCTCAGTCTCGGACCGCCACTCGGCGATCAGCGCCTCGACCTATGCGATTTGTACGCGTTCCAATCGCCCACCGACGATTCGCGGACCGTGCTGATCCTCAACGCCAATCCGAACGCCGACGCGCTGCACCCGGACGCCGTCTATCGATTGGCCATCGATACCGACGGTGACCTGATCAACGACATCGCTGTCAGCTTTGTATTCTCCACCCCGGTGGACGGCCAGCAGACGGTCAACGTGTTCATGGCCCGCGGTGAACAGTCCCGTTCGCCCGAGCCGGTTGGCGAGCAGATCTTCACCGACGTCGAGGTGTCGTTCGGAGCCAAGCCGATTGTGGCGACCGCCGGCGACATCACCTTCGCCGCCGGCGCCCGCAGCGATGCGTTCTTCTTCGACTTCGACGGCATCAAGGACCTGTTCGACATCAGCGGCAAACGCAATTTCACCGCTCCTCATCTCGCCGAACTCGGCGGCAAATCGCCCTGGACGGGCCAGGATTCCAATACCGAGGCCAACATCTGCTCGATGGCGATCGAGCTGCCCACCAGCGCGCTCGGTGCGACCGGGCCGATCCGGATCTGGGGCCGGTGCAGCCTGCGGGAGAACGGCTCACTGAATCACGTGGATCGGGCCGGCCACCCGTCGGTAAGCAGTTTCTTCAATACCGACGACACCAAGCTGGAGTACAACGCCAGCGAGCCCCTGAACGACTGGAACCGATGGCTTGACCAGTTCGTCCACCTCATCGGTCACACCGGCGGCTACACCCGGGACGAGGCCGTCGCCGCGATCGAGAAAGAGGGCACGCTGCCCGACATGTTGACCTTCGATCCGGCCAAACCGGCCCAATACCCGAACGGCCGGGTGTTCACCGACGACGTCATCGACTACCGGCTGGCGTTCCTGACCAAGGGCGAATGTCCGCCGTCGGGCCTTTCACCGCATACGGACACCCTGACCGAATTCCCCTATCTCGGTCCGCCGCACGCGTCCTGACCCAGCGGCGGACCGGTAACCGAAGGGCCGATCTCGACCGGGTACCGTCGCGACGATGACCGCAACGGGGCGTGAATTCGACATCGTGCTGTACGGGGCGACCGGCTTCGTGGGCAAGCTCACCGCCGAATACCTGGCACGGGCCGGAGCCGGTGCCAGGATCGCCCTGGCCGGCAGGTCAACAGAACGACTGCGCGCCGTCCGCGACACTCTGGGCGAAGCTGCACAGTCCTGGCCGGTTCTGACCGCGGACGCGGCTTCGCCGTCGACGCTGAATGAAATGGCCGCCCGCACCCAGGTCGTCGTCACCACGGTCGGTCCCTACGCCCGCTACGGGATGCCATTGGTGGCCGCATGTGCCGCGGCAGGCACCGATTACGCGGACTTGACCGGTGAGGCGATGTTCATCCGCGAGGCCATCGATCTGCATCACAAGCAGGCCAACGACACCGGCGCCCGCATCGTGCACTGCTGCGGATTCGATTCGATCCCCTCGGACATGAGTGTGTACGCGCTGTACCGGGCCGCGCGCGACGACGGCGCCGGCGAACTGGCCGACACGAACTTCGTAATGCGCAGTTTGTTCGGCGGGCTCTCCGGCGGGACCGTCGCGTCGATCATGGGCGTGTTGCGAGCCGCCTCCAGCGACCCCGACATCCGCCGTCAGCTTGTCGACCCGTACACGCTGAGCACCGATCGCGGCGCCGAGCCCGAACTCGGCCGGCAGCCCGATCTGCCCTGGCGGCGCGGTCGCTACATCGCGCCGGAGCTGACCGGTGTCTGGACGGCCGGATTCTTGATGTCGTCGATCAACACCCGAATTGTGCGGCGCAGCAACGCATTACAGGACTGGGCATACGGCCGGCGGTTCCGCTACAGCGAACACATGAGCCTGGGCTCCTCGCCGCTGGCGCCAGCGGCATCGGCCCTCATGGCCGGCTTCGGCAACGCGTCGTTTGGGCTAGGCAGCCGTTACTCTCGCCTGCTCCCGCGCCCGCTGCTGGAGCGCATCACACCCAAACCCGGCACCGGTCCCAGCCCGAAGGCGCGAGACCGCGGCTATTACCGGCTGGAGACCTACACCACCACAACCAGCGGTGCGCGGTATGTGGCGAGAATGGAGCAGCGGGGAGACCCTGGCTACAAGGCGACCTCGGTGTTGCTGGGGGAGTGCGGCCTTGCGCTCGCCCTGGATCGTGACAAGCTCTCGGACTTGCGCGGCGTGCTCACCCCCGCGGCCGCAATGGGCGACGTTTTGATGACTCGACTGCGTGGCGCCGGCGTGTCGCTAGAAACCGGGCGGCTGGATTAAACCCGCTGCCGCAACGGCTTTCGGTCGGCATCGGATAGGACTAGTGTGGTGGCCGACTCGCCTCCGGATCCCTGCAATCGAGGTGGAATAACGATGGCTGGACTCGACGATCTCTACGCCCAGATTCCTACATCTGACATCGCGACGAAGCTCGGTGCCGACGAAGGCGAAGTCGACCGGGCGGTGCACACGCTGCTGCACGGACTGCACCAGAACGCGCAAGATCCCGAGCGCGCCAACACGATTGAATCCGCTGCAAATGCGCCCGAGGGTGACGGCCACCAGGCAATGGCAACGCTCTTCGGGGGCAGTGATGCCGACCAGGTGGCGTCGGCGCTGGCCAAAGGGGGCGCGGGGAATAGCGAGCTGCTCAAGCAGTTGTTGCCGGTCGTGCTCCCGATTGTGCTGGCATACATCGGAAAACAGCTCTCCGGTGGCGCGGCGTCGCAAGGCAACGCACCGCAGTCCACGGGGTCAGCGTCGGGCGGCCTAGGGGAGGTGCTGGGCAGCATCCTGCGAGGCAGCGCCGGCGACAAATCCGTGGGCGACATCCTTGGCGGAGTGTTGAGCGGCAAGGGTGGCGGACTCGGCGACATCCTTGGTGGCCTGCTCGGGGGCAGAAAGTAGTAGCCAGCGCCGCAGTCCATATGGAGTGTCGGCCTGCACTGCCAATGCGGTTTCGATTGCGTCGAGTGCGGTATGCCAAGCACGTCCCGCCGAACCAGATGACGAGAGGAAATGCCATGTCAGACACGCTTACTGAAGGACAGCAGCTCGAGCGAGGACAATCGCTCGCCTCAAATAACGGGGCATACAGCCTCACCCTGCAAGACGACGGCAACCTCGTGCTGGCCGCGCGGGGCGAGGCACTGTGGGCCACCGCCACAAATGGCCAGGATGTGGTGCGCGCCGAAGTGCAGCGCGACGGCAACTTTGTCCTGTACACGTCGGACAAACCGGTCTGGCAGACCGACACCAAAGGCAAAAAGGACGTCAGACTCGTGCTGCAGGATGACTGCAACCTGGTGCTCTACGCCGCTGACGGGCCGGCGTGGTCCAGCCATACCAAGACCGACGGTCCGCCGCCGCCACCGCCGGCCGCCGAGCCCGGCGCCCCGGATGTGACGACCGCCACCGCCGAGCCCGCCCCGGAGCCCGTCGGCGAGGCCGCCCCGGAGCCGAGCCCGCGCACGTACACGGTCGTCTCCGGCGACTCGATGTGGGCGATCGCGGAGCGCTTCTACGGTGATGGCAGCAAGTATCAGGTGATCGCCGATGCCAGCGGCGTCGACAATCCCGACCTGATCCATCCCGGTCAGGTGCTGACCATTCCCTGATCGAGGCGGCCGAACCGGGGCCGCCCGATCACCTGCGTGTTCGGGCGCTTACACGCGGGTGAGTCGCGGTTCCTAGAATTGACCGGTGACCGCCAGCCCCAGCTCTGCCGCCGACCTGCCCAAGTCGTGGGATCCGGGTGCGATGGAGAGTGCGATCTACCAGAAATGGCTGGATGCCGGCTACTTCAGGGCGGACCCGACGAGCTCCAAACCCGGATACTCGATCGTGCTGCCGCCGCCGAATGTCACGGGCAGCCTGCACATGGGCCACGCGCTGGAACACACCATGATGGATGCCCTGACCCGCCGTAAGCGGATGCAGGGCTATGAGGTGCTGTGGCAGCCAGGCATGGATCACGCCGGCATTGCGACTCAGAGCGTGGTGGAAAAGCAGCTCGCGGTCGACGGCAAGACCAAGGAGGACTTCGGCCGAGAGCTGTTCGTCGAAAAGGTCTGGGATTGGAAGCGCGAGTCCGGCGGCGCGATCGGTGGTCAGATGCGGCGCCTCGGTGACGGCGTCGACTGGGACCGCGACCGGTTCACCATGGATGAGGGCCTGTCCCGCGCGGTGCGGACCATCTTCAAGCGGCTCTACGACGCCGGGCTGATCTATCAGGCCGAGCGTTTGGTCAACTGGTCACCGGTTCTGGAGACGGCCATCTCCGATCTGGAAGTCAACTACCTTGATGTCGAAGGCGAACTGGTGTCGTTCCGATACGGCTCGCTGGACGACTCGCAACCCCACATCGTGGTCGCCACCACCCGGGTCGAGACGATGCTGGGTGACACCGCTGTCGCGGTGCACCCCGACGACGAGCGTTACCGCCACCTGGTCGGCACCACGCTGCCGCACCCCTTCATCGACCGGCAGCTCATCATCGTCGCCGACGAGCATGTGGATCCCGAATTCGGTACCGGCGCAGTCAAAGTCACGCCCGCTCACGACCCGAACGACTTCGAGATCGGGCTGCGTCACGAGTTGCCGATGATCTCGATCCTCGATACTAAGGGCCGGATCGTGGACACCGGAACACAATTCGACGGCATGGACCGCTTCGAGGCCCGCGTCGCGGTCCGTGAAGCGCTTGCGGCGCAAGGCCGCGTGGTCGAGGAGAAACGGCCCTACCTGCACAGCGTCGGACATTCGGAACGCAGCGGCGAACCTATCGAACCCCGGCTGTCGCTGCAGTGGTGGGTCAGGGTGGAATCGCTGGCCAAAGCTGCCGGCGATGCGGTTCGCAACGGGGACACCGTGATTCATCCAGCCAGCCTGGAGCCGCGCTGGTTCGCCTGGGTGGACGACATGCACGACTGGTGCATTTCGCGACAGCTGTGGTGGGGCCACCGCATCCCGATCTGGTATGGCCCCAACGGCGAGCAGGTGTGCGTGGGCCCGGACGAGGCACCGCCGCAGGGCTGGGAGCAGGATCCCGACGTGCTGGACACCTGGTTTTCGTCGGCGCTGTGGCCGTTTTCCACCCTGGGCTGGCCGACGCGGACTGCGGAGCTGGAAAAGTTCTATCCGACAAGCGTTTTGGTGACCGGCTACGACATCCTGTTCTTCTGGGTGGCGCGGATGATGATGTTCGGCACCTTCGTCGGCGACGACGAAGCGATCACGCTCGATGGCACACGCGGCCCGCAGGTGCCGTTCACAGATGTCTTCCTGCACGGGCTGATCCGCGACGAATCCGGCCGCAAGATGAGTAAGTCCAAGGGCAACGTGATCGATCCGCTGGACTGGGTGGAGATATTCGGCGCCGACGCGCTGCGGTTCACCCTCGCCCGCGGCGCCAGTCCCGGCGGTGACCTGTCCGTGGGCGAGGATCACGTCCGGGCCTCGCGTAATTTCGGCACCAAGCTGTTCAATGCCACCCGGTTCGCGTTGCTCAACGGCGCGCAGCTGGCGCCGCTGCCGGTGCTCGCGGAGCTGACCGATGCCGATCGGTGGATCCTGGGGCGGTTGGAAGAGGTTCGCGCCGAGGTTGATTCGTCTTTCGACAGCTACGAGTTCAGCCGGGCCTGCGAGGCGCTCTATCACTTTGCGTGGGACGAATTCTGCGACTGGTATGTGGAACTGGCCAAGACGCAGCTTGCCGACGGGCTCACTCATACCACCGCGGTGCTCGCCGCGGCACTGGACACCCTGCTGCGGTTGCTGCATCCGGTGATCCCGTTCATCACCGAGGAGTTGTGGCAGGCGGTGACGGGGGAGGAGTCGGTGGTCATCGCCGAGTGGCCGAAGCCGTCCGGTATCATCCTGGATCCCGTTGCAGAGCAGCGTGTTACCGATATGCAGCGGCTGGTGACCGAGGTGCGCAGGTTCCGCAGCGATCAAGGTCTGGCCGACCGGCAGAAGGTGCCGGCCCGGCTGGTCGGTGTCGAAGACTCCGGTTTGGAGACCCAGGTGGCCGCGGTGACGTCGCTGGCGTGGCTCACCGCGCCCGGTCCGGATTTCCACGCGTCGGCGTCCCTGGAGGTGCGACTCAGCAGCGGCACCGTCGCCGTCGAACTCGACACCTCGGGCACCATTGACGTCGCCGCCGAGCGCCGCCGATTGGAAAAGGATCTGGCCGCCGCGCAAAAGGAATTAGCTTCCACCGCAGCGAAATTGGCTAACGAGGACTTCCTGGCCAAAGCACCCGAACAGGTCGTCACCAAGATCCGCGATCGTCAGCAACTGGCCCAAGAGGAATCCGAGCGCATCCACACCAGGTTGGCCGGGCTGCAATGACCGAGGAGCCCGACTGGCTCGACCATCCCGAGGCCCCCGGCGTGGCCCCGACACCGGACGAGATCGCGTCCCTGTTGCAGGTCGAGCATCTGCTGGACCAGCGCTGGCCCGAGACCAAAATCGAACCGAGCCTGACCCGCATCAGCGCCCTGATGGACCTGCTCGGCTCGCCCCAGCTCGGCTATCCGTCGATCCACGTCGCGGGCACTAACGGCAAAACCTCGGTGGTGCGGATGATCGACGCGCTGCTGGCCGCGCTGCACCGGCGCACCGGGCGAACCACCAGCCCGCACCTGCAGTCGGCGGTCGAACGCATCGCTATCGACGGAAAGCCAATCAGCCCAGCGCAATACGTGGAGACCTACCGCGAGATCGAACCGTTCGTGCAGATGATCGACGCCCAGTCGCAGGACGCGGGCGGCCCGGCGATGAGCAAGTTCGAGGTCCTCGTCGCAATGGCGTTCGCGGCCTTCGCCGATGCGCCCGTGGAGGTCGCGGTCATCGAGGTGGGTTTGGGCGGTCGCTGGGATGCCACCAATGTGATCAACGCTCCGATCGCGGTCATCACTCCGATCGGCATCGACCACGTCGAATATCTCGGTGAGGACATCGCCGGGATCGCCGGCGAAAAGGCAGGCATCATCACCAAGGCCGCAGACGGCTCGCCCGACACCGTCGCGGTCATTGCACGGCAAGTGCCGGAGGCGATGGAAGTGCTGTTGACGCAATCCGTGCAGGCCGACGCCGCGGTGGCGCGCGAGGATTCCGAGTTCGCGGTGCTGGGCCGTCAGGTCGCGATCGGCGGGCAGGTGCTGCAGCTACAGGGCCTCGGCGGGGTGTACTCCGACGTGTATCTGCCGCTGCACGGCGAACACCAGGCGCACAACGCGGTGGTAGCTCTTGCGGCGGTCGAGGCCTTCTTCGGGGCCGGTGCACAACGTCAGCTCGACGTCGAGGCGGTCAAGGCCGGTTTCGCCGCCGTCACCAGCCCCGGCCGGCTCGAGCGCATGCGCAGTGCACCCACGGTGTTCATCGACGCCGCGCATAATCCGGCCGGCGCGGCCGCACTGGCGCAGACGCTCGACGGTGAATTCGACTTCCGATACCTGGTCGGGGTGGTCAGCGTGATGGCCGACAAAGACGTGGACGGCATGCTCGCCGCGCTGGAGCCGGCCTTCGATTCGGTGGTCGTGACCCACAATGGGTCGCCGCGGGCGCTGGATGTCGAGTCATTGGCGCTGGTCGCTCAGCAGCGGTTCGGGCCCGACCGGGTACTGACCGCCGAAAACCTGCGCGACGCCATCGACGTCGCGACCGCGCTGGTCGACGACGCCGCGGTGGAGGGCGACGCGGAGGCGTTTTCCGGTACCGGAATCGTCATCACCGGCTCGGTCGTCACCGCCGGGGCCGCGCGGAGCTTGTTTGGCCGTGATCCGGAATGACCGATAACGACCAGAACCCGCCGCCGGCTGACCCCTGGAAGAGTTTCCGGGGGGTGATGGCCGCGACGCTGATTTTGGAGGCGATCGTGGTGCTGCTGGCGATACCGGTGGTGGGCGCGGTCGGCGGCGGCCTGACCGGGGCGTCGCTGGGCTATCTGGTCGGGCTCGCCGCGCTGCTGATCCTGCTGTGCGGGGTGCAGGGCAGGCCCTGGGCGATTTGGGTGAACTTGGGCGTCCAGGTGGTTGTTCTGGCCGGGTTCGTCGTCTACCCGGGTGTGGGGTTCATCGGTGTGCTGTTCAGCGGACTGTGGCTGCTGACCGCGTACTTCCGCGCCGAGGTCCGCCGGCGCCAGGAGCACGGGCAAACACCGTCGGGCTGAGCGCCGATTGTTTCTGTACGCTGTGCGCCGTGACGGAACGGACCCTGGTACTGATCAAGCCCGACGGCGTCGAGCGTCGGCTGATCGGCGAGATCATCGGCCGCATCGAGCGAAAGGGCCTCGTCATCGAGGCTCTCGAGCTGCGCAGCGTCGGTAAAGAGCTAGCCACGCAGCATTACGCCGAGCATGACGGCAAGCCGTTTTTCGAATCATTGCTCGACTTCATCACGTCGGGACCGGTGGTGGCGGCAATCGTGCAGGGACCGCGGGCGATTGCGGCATTCCGTCAGATCGCGGGGGGTACCGACCCGGTGGAGAAGGCCACACCGGGCACCATCCGCGGCGATTTCGGGCTGGAAACGCAGCTGAATCTGGTGCACGGATCAGATTCGACCGATTCAGCAAAGCGCGAGATCGCGCTGTGGTTTCCCGGCGCTTAGGCTCCTAGCTTCCGACCGAGTCGCCAGGGTTCCAGGTCAGGGTCGTATGGGCCAGCAGCGTGATGTGGGATACTGACTGCGGGTGAACGTCGCCAGACCGGCGTCAGACACCCGAATGAAGACTTAGACAAGCGCGACCATTGCCAGCTCGCGATGTAGCGCCGCATGTCAGGCCGACATTCAGCAAGGCGCCGAGTTGGTTCGAGCCGAGTCGCTCGGTGCAAGGCCATCACAAGCCCGGGAGAAGTAACCCGGGCACATAGCGGAGCCCTCGCGTGGCCGCGTCGAAATGACGCGCCCGGGGGCTTGAGGAGAATTCGTGATAGACGGTGACCAGACTTCAGATCGTTCAACACCGCCCACCCAAGAGGACCTGCCGGACCGACTGAGAGTCCATTCGCTGGCCCGAGCACTCGGGACCACCAGCAAGCGCGTGGTGGACGCACTGACCGCACTGGATGGACGAATCCGCAGCGCACAGTCCGGCGTGGACTATGAGGATGCGGTCCGGGTACGTGATCTGCTGTCGCCCCGGCCGCCGGAGAACCTGGTGGCCTTCAGCAATGCCGAAGTAGCCACGCCCGCGGAACCCGAGTCGCGTCTGATGCTGGAGACCGCGATAGAGCGGCCGCACTACATGCCGCTGTTCGTCGCACCGCACCCGCGCCAGGCCGAGGAGAACGCCAGCCTCGACGACGACGCCGATACCGACGATGCCGACGATTCCGACGACGACGACGATGACGACGACGAACAGGCCGATCGCCCGGCCAACCGGCGGCGGCGCCGGGGCCGGCGGGGACGGGGCCGTGGCCGCGGTGAACAAGGCGGACCCGACGGCCAAGACGACGACGGCGAGGCCGAGCAGCGCGGCTCGAAATCCGCCGACTCGGACGACGCCGAGGACTCGGATGACTCCGATGACGACGACGCCGACGACGGCTCGGACGGCGCCACTCGGCGTCGCCGCAGGCGCCGACGGCGCAAATCGGGTGGTTCGAATGACGACAACGACGAGAGCTCCTCGCCCGACGATCCGCCGAACACCGTCGTGCACGAGCGGGCGCCGCGCGGCAAGTCCGGCTCTTCCGGCGGTGGCGGCGGCAGCAACGGCTCGAGTAATACCGAGATCAAGGGCATCAGCGGCTCGACGCGGCTGGAGGCCAAGCGGCAGCGCCGCCGAGACGGGCGCGACGCTGGACGGCGCCGCCCGCCGGTGCTCACCGAGGCCGAGTTCCTGGCGCGCCGCGAGGCCGTCGAACGGGTCATGGTGGTGCGCGACCGGGTCCGCACCGAGCCGCCGCACCCCGGCGCGCGCTACACACAGATCGCCGTGCTCGAAGACGGCATTGTCGTCGAGCATTTCGTGACGTCGGCGGCGTCGGCGTCATTGGTGGGCAACATCTACCTCGGCATCGTGCAGAACGTGCTGCCCTCGATGGAGGCGGCCTTCGTCGATATCGGTCGCGGGCGCAACGGCGTGCTCTATGCCGGCGAGGTCAACTGGGAAGCGGCGGGACTCGGCGGCGCCGAGCGCAAGATCGAAAAGGCCCTCAAACCCGGCGACTACGTGGTGGTCCAGGTCAGCAAGGACCCGGTCGGACACAAGGGCGCGCGGCTGACGACCCAGGTGTCATTGGCCGGCCGCTACCTGGTTTACGTTCCGGGTGCGTCCTCGACCGGGATCAGCCGCAAGCTGCCCGACACCGAACGCCAGCGTCTCAAGGAGATCCTGCGCGAGGTGGTGCCGTCGGACGCCGGGGTGATCATTCGGACCGCGTCCGAGGGCGTCAAAGAAGACGAGATCCGCGGCGACGTCACCCGCCTGCAAGAGCGCTGGGAACAGATCGATGCCAAGGCGGCCGAGACGAAGAAGAAGGCCGCCGGCGCGGCTGCGGCGCTCTACGAAGAGCCGGACGTGTTGGTCAAGGTCATCCGTGATTTGTTCAACGAGGACTTCGCCGGGCTCATCGTGTCTGGCGGCGAGGCGTGGGACACCATCAATGAATATGTGAATTCCGTTGCGCCCGATCTAGTTTCGAAGCTGACGAAGTACGAGCCCCCCGCCGGAGCGGAAGGGCAGGCCGGGCCGGACGTCTTTGCCGTGCATCGCATCGACGAGCAACTGGCCAAGGCGCTGGACCGCAAGGTGTGGCTGCCGTCGGGCGGCACGCTGGTCATCGACCGGACCGAGGCGATGACGGTGGTCGACGTCAACACCGGCAAGTTCACCGGGTCCGGGGGCAACCTCGAGCAGACGGTCACCAAGAACAACCTCGAGGCGGCCGAGGAGGTCGTGCGCCAGCTGCGGCTGCGTGACATCGGCGGCATCGTGGTCGTCGACTTCATCGACATGGTGCTCGAATCCAACCGCGACCTGGTGCTGCGCCGGCTCACCGAGTCGCTGGCCCGCGACCGCACCCGTCACCAGGTGTCCGAGGTGACGTCGCTGGGGCTGGTGCAATTGACCCGCAAACGGCTGGGAACCGGTCTGCTCGAGGCGTTTTCGAGTTCGTGCCCGAACTGCGGCGGTCGCGGCCTCCTTCTGCACGGTGACCCGGTCGACTCGGGCGCGGCGCCGGCGCGTAAGTCGGAGACAGGTGGCCGGCGAGTCAAGCGATCGAAGAAAGGCCGCTCCGAAGAGCCCGCCGACCAGCCGACGGTGGCCAAGGTCCCCGTGCACGCGCCGGGCGAGCATCCGATGTTCAAGGCCATGGCCGCCGGCTCGTTGGTTCCCCACGAGAACGGCGAATCCGGCGAGGCCGACGAGGTCGACGAGGCAACCACGGCCGAGATCGACGAACAGACCAAGGCCGCGGGGCCCGCTGACCTGGACGACACCGACTCCGATGACTTCGAGGACTCCGAAGACGATGACGACACCGATCAGGACACTGACGACGTCGACGAGGAAGATTCGGTAGACGACGAGCTCGACGACGAGGATCTCGATGACGACGAGGATCTCGACGACGACGACGACGACGATGACGATGAGGACGACGAGGATCTCGATGACGACGACGAGGATTCCGACGACGAGGACGGCGCCGACGGGTCGGCTTTTGGACGGCCGCGGCGGCGACGCGCGGCAGGCCGGCCGGCCGGCCCGCCCATCCACGCGGACTAAATCGGCGAATATCAGCTAGACGATGGCAAATGGCTGGGCCGAAGCCTTGAGCTGCATCGTTGCTTCGTCACGGCGCGGATATGGCACGCCGGACTGCTGGTTTGACCCTGTAGCCGCTGGTCACGTACCCTTGGACAGTTGTCGTCAAGCCGGGCAACTAGACTTTGGCCGGCGACAGCGGGACTCCCGGGAAATCGGCGCAGGCCCGCAGCCCAGACCCACCCACGCGCACCGCCGGTGGCCCGCGCGCGAGCGCCGAGCAGCGGCTTAGCACAGGCTAGAAGAAAGAGCAGGAGCAACGATGGCGACCTACGCAATCGTCAAGACCGGTGGCAAGCAGTACAAGGTCGCCGTCGGAGACGTGGTCAAGGTCGAGAAGCTCGAGTCCGAGCCCGGCGCCAAGGTATCGCTGCCGGTCGCGCTGGTCGTCGACGGTGCCAAGGTCACCTCCGACGCCGCGGCGCTGGCCAAGGTTGCGGTGACCGGCGAGGTACTCGAGCACACCAAGGGCCCGAAGATCCGTATCCACAAGTTCAAGAACAAGACCGGCTACCACAAGCGTCAGGGACACCGTCAGCGGCTAACGGTCCTGAAGGTCACCGGAATCAAGTAGGGAGGCGACAGACATGGCACACAAGAAGGGCGCTTCCAGCTCGCGCAACGGTCGCGACTCCAACGCTCAGCGGCTTGGCGTCAAGCGATTCGGCGGCCAGGTCGTCAAGGCCGGCGAAATCATCGTCCGCCAGCGCGGCACCAAATTCCATCCCGGCGCCAACGTAGGGCGCGGCGGCGATGACACGCTGTTCGCCAAGGAATCGGGCGCGGTCGAGTTCGGGGTCAAGCGCGGACGCAAGACCGTCAACATCGTCGCAGCCGGGCAAACCGCCGACTGAGCGTCGCGAGCGCGCGAACTGGGCGAATTATGTCCCGGTAGCGGCACGCTCGATGGGTGAGAGGACCCCCGATGCCTCGGTTTGTCGATCGCGTCGTCATTCACGCACGGGCGGGTTCCGGCGGTAACGGCTGCGCGTCAGTCCACCGGGAGAAGTTCAAGCCGCTCGGCGGCCCCGACGGTGGCAACGGCGGCCGCGGCGGCAGCATCGTCTTCGTCGTCGACCCCGCGGTGCACACCCTGCTGGACTTCCACTTCCGTCCACATGTCGACGCATCGGCCGGCAAGCAGGGGATGGGCAACAACCGTGACGGCGCCGCCGGTGTCGACCTGGAAGTCAAAGTCCCAGACGGCACCGTCGTTCTGGATGAAAACGGCCGGCTGCTGGCCGATTTGGTCGGTGCCGGCACCCGCTTCGACGCCGCCGCCGGTGGCCGCGGCGGGCTGGGCAACGCGGCGCTCGCGTCTCGCGCCCGCAAGGCGCCCGGCTTCGCCTTACTGGGCGAGCCAGGCCAGGCCCGCGATCTCACCCTCGAGCTGAAGTCCGTCGCCGATGCCGGGCTGGTCGGGTTTCCTTCTGTGGGAAAGTCTTCGCTGGTATCGGTGATCTCGGCGGCCAAACCAAAGATCGCCGACTATCCGTTCACCACGCTGGTGCCCAATCTGGGCGTGGTTTCGGCTGGCGGTCAATCGTTTACCGTCGCCGACGTGCCCGGCTTGATTCCGGGCGCATCCGAGGGCCGCGGCCTGGGTCTGGATTTCCTGCGGCACATCGAGCGGTGCGCGGTGCTGGTGCATGTCGTCGACTGCGCCACCGCTGACCCGGGCCGTGACCCGATCTCCGACATCGACGCCTTGGAAGCCGAACTCGCCGCGTATACGCCCACCCTGCAAGGGGATGTGGCGCTGGTCGACCTGGCCGAGCGGCCGCGAGCGGTGGTGCTCAACAAGATTGACGTGCCGGAGGCGCGTGAACTCGCCGAGTTCGTCCGCGACGAGGTCGCCGAGCGTGGTTGGCCGGTGTTCCTGGTATCGACGGCAACCCGGGAGGGGTTGCAGCCATTGATCTTTGGGTTGTGGCAGATGATCGAGGCTTACAATGCCGCACGGCCGAAAGCCGCACCTCGGCGGCCGGTGATTCGGCCGGTGCCCGTCGACGACAGCGGTTTCAGCGTCAAGTCCGACGGGGAGGGCGGTTTCGTCGTCACCGGTGCACGCCCTCAGCGCTGGATCGGCCAGACCGATTTCACCAACGACGAGGCCGTTGGCTACCTCGCGGATCGCCTTGCCCGCCTTGGCGTCGAAGAGGAGCTGCTACGGCTGGGCGCCAAACCCGGGTGCGCGGTGACCATCGGTGACATGACGTTTGACTGGGAGCCGCAGACGCCCGCGGGGGTCGACGTCACGATGACCGGCCGCGGCACCGATGTGCGGCTGGAACGCAACGACCGCATCGGCGCCGACGAGCGCAAGGCCGCCCGACGTAGGCGCCGCGAACACGGTGACGAGTCGTGAGCACCCATCGCGAAGCCATCCGCACCGCACGCAGTCTGGTCGTCAAGATCGGGACCAATGCGCTGACGACGCCGTCCGGGGTATTCGACGCCGGCGGGCTGGCCGGGCTGGCCGACGCGATCGAGGCGCGAATGAAGGCGGGCACCGATATCGTCATCGTATCTTCGGGCGCCATCGCCGCCGGTATTGAGCCGCTCGGATTATCCCGTCGCCCAAAGGATCTGGCGACCAAGCAGGCCGCGGCCAGTGTGGGTCAGGTCGCGCTGGTGAACTCGTGGAGCGCTGCGTTCGCCCCCTACGGGCGCACGGTCGGCCAGGTATTGCTGAGCGCGCATGACATTTCGATGCGGGCCCAGCACACCAACGCCCAGCGCACCCTGGACCGGCTGCGCGCGCTGCACGCGGTGGCGATCGTCAACGAAAACGACACGGTGGCCACCAACGAGATCCGGTTCGGCGACAACGATCGCCTTTCGGCGCTGGTGGCCCACCTAGTCGGCGCCGAGGCACTGGTGCTGCTCTCCGACATCGACGGGCTCTACGACACCGATCCCCGAAAGACCAAGGGGGCGCGCTTCATTCCCGAGGTCGCCGCGTCGTCGGATCTCGACGGTGTGGTCGCCGGCCCGGGCAGCGCGCTGGGCACCGGGGGGATGGCGTCGAAGATGTCCTCGGCGCTACTGGCCGCCGACGCCGGGGTGCCGGTGCTGCTGGCCGCGGCGTCGGATGCCGCGGCGGCGCTCTCCGACGCGTCGTCGGGGACCGTCTTTGCGGCCCGGCCCGTGCGGATGTCGGCCCGCCGGTTCTGGGTGCGCTATGCCGCCGAGTCCAGTGGCACGCTGTCCCTCGATGCGGGTGCGGTGCGCGCGGTGGTGGAGCAACGCCGCTCGCTGCTGGCCGCGGGCATCACCGCGATATCGGGCCGGTTCTACGGCGGGGATGTCGTCGAATTACGCGGACCGGATGCGACCATGGTGGCCCGTGGCGTGGTCGCCTACGACGCTGGCGAACTAACGACCATGATGGGCCGGTCGACCTCGGAGCTACCCGGCGAGCTGCGCCGGCCCGCGGTGCATGCCGACGACCTGGTCGCGGTATAACGTATCAGCGCGTCGGCTGTGGCTTGAGATATAAAGTGGCCCAGATGATTTCAGCCAGCGTCGCGGCAAGTTCGGCATCGTAGGAGTTCGGCGCGCCCGGAAGGTTCTGCTGGCATGATCGCTCGACCATCCAGGTCAGAGCGCTGGCGGTGGTCGCCGCGGGCAATTCGGGGCGGATCGAGCCGTCGGCCTGGCCGTCTTCGATGACGCGGGTCAATCGGCCGGTGATGGCGGTCAGCAGATTGCCGTAGGTCGCTCCGACCAGCGGGTCATAGGCGGCCATCTCGTTGAGCGCCACGAGGACTGGTTGGTGTTGTCGGTAGGTGGCCACGGTGCCCGCGGTCGCCATGCGGACATCGGTGGGATCGTGCCGCCCCGCCACGCTCCACCAGCGATCCGCACTGTCAGCCAGATCGGTGAATACCTGTCCGGCGAGCCGGCGCAGTAGGTGGCCTTTGTCCTCGAAATAGATGTAGAAGCTGGCTCGCGAGATGCCGGCCTCGGTCGCCAGCCGGTCCACGCTGAGCTCGGTGAAACTGGCACCGTCGCGCATCAGCCGCTCGGTGGCGTCGAGCAGCCGGCGCTCCATCTCCTCACGCCGCTGCTGGCGCGTGTGTTCGCGCTTGGGCTGCGGCCTGGTCACCGACGGCATTTGCCGAGGATAACCGACCGGTCAACATATTGACTAGACATAGTGTCTAGGCATAGTGTTCGACGCAGTTTTAAGGCTGATGGCCGCGTGACGGAAGGACCAACGATGGCAGTGCTGACCGGGCGGTCTGGCCGTCCCAGCACCTACGACACGGTTGATCTGTCGTCGCGCGCGTTTTGGTCGACCACGGCCGCCGACCGCGAGCGCTCGTTTGCTGAGCTGCGCGCCGAGCGCCCGGTGAGCTGGCATCCGCCGGTCGAGGATTCCTTGATGCCCGATCCCGACGATCCCGGTTATTGGGCAGTCACCCGGCGCGCGGACATCGTCACGGTCAGCCGCAACAACGAGGTGTTCCTGTCCGGCAAGGGCGTGATGTTCGAGAGCGTTCCGGTGGAGTTCCTGGAGGCGTCGCAGTCGTTCCTGTCGATGGACCCGCCGAGGCATACCAAGTTGCGCAAGCTCGCCCACGCTGCGTTCACGCCACGGCAGGTGCGCCGCATCGAGGAATCGATCCAGGCGAATGCGAAGGCCATCGTCGAAGAGTTGCACGCTGCCGGTAGCGGTGCGGATTTCGTCGATCACTGTGCCAAGGAGTTTCCCATCCGCACGCTGTCGGACATGGTGGGGATACCGGATTCCGAGCGTGAGCGCATGGCACATGCCAGCGACGCGCTGGTGTCGTGGGGCGATCCCGACTTCCTCAATGGGCGTCCCGCGTTGGAAGTCATCGTCGAAAACCAGACGTATCTGCACCAAGTCGTCGGGACGCTCGCCGCGGAGCGCCGCGAGAAACCGGGTGACGACCTGATCAGCAGCCTGGTGCATGCCGAGGTGGATGGTGACCGGCTGACTGACGCGGAGGTGGCCGCCTTCTTTGTGTTGCTTTCCGTGGCGGGCAACGACACCACCCGCCAGACTATGAGCCATGCCATGAAAGCGCTCACCGACTTCCCGGGCCAAAAAGCCTGGCTGCTGGCAGATTACGACAACCGGATCAGTACGGCGGTCGAGGAGTTCGTTCGTTGGGCGACGCCGGTCATGACCT
Organism: uncultured Actinomycetota bacterium; assembly: GCA_963712615.1. GTDB lineage: Bacteria > Actinomycetota > Actinomycetes > Mycobacteriales > Mycobacteriaceae > Mycobacterium. The sequence continues at coordinate 1,704,555 of CAVQIO010000002.1, read as the reverse complement.
TCCGCCGCACGGCGGCAACCGATTTCGAGCTCGGAGGCCAGACCATCACCGCAGGGGAGAAAGTGGTGATGTTCTATGCGTCCGGGAACTGGGACGGCGAGGCATTCGATCATCCGGACCGATTCGACCTGAGCCGTAGCCCCAATCCCCATCTCGGATTCGGTGGTGGCGGAGTGCATTTCTGCCTCGGCGCCCACGTGGCACGCGCGCAGCTGCGCGCGATCTTCGGTGAACTGCTGCGCCAGCTCCCGGACATTGAGGCGGGCGATCCCACGTACGTGGCGGGTAACTTCGTGCACGCCGTTCGCAGCCTGCCCTGCACGTTCTAGTGCACGGCCAGCGGCGCCAGCTCGTCGGAAAGCAGCACCAACAATTCGGAGCAACCGCCGTCGACTTTGACGGTAGCCAGATCGTCACCGCGGGTGGGGCCGCGGTTGACGATGGCGACCGGGATGCCGAGCGCGGCGGCGTGCCGCACGAACCGGTAGCCGGAACATACGGTCAACGACGAGCCCGCGACCAGCAGCGCGTCGGCCTGATCGATTAGCGAGTAGGACTGCGCCACAGTGTCTTTGGGCACGCTCTCGCCGAAGTAAACGATATCGGGTTTGAGCATGCCGGCGCAGCGGGGACAGTCGAGATAGTGGAACGATGTGGTATCGGCGACGACGGCGTCGGCGTCGGGAGCCACCGCCAGCCCGCCGATCGCCTCGGCGCGCTCGATGAAATCGGGGTTGAGTGCCTCGAGTTTTTCGGCCAGTGCGGTGCGGCTCATGGTGTGCCCGCAGCTCAGGCAGATCACTTGCGCGTAGGTGCCGTGCAGATTGATCACGTTCGCGCTGCCGGCCTTGGTGTGCAGCAGGTCGACGTTCTGGGTGATCACACCGGTCACCACCCCGACGTGCTCCAGCGTGGCCAGCGCCCGGTGCCCCGCGTTGGGCTGCGTGTCGTCCATGTGTCGCCAGCCGACATGGTTGCGTGCCCAATACCGCTGCCGGAACGCGACGTCCGAGGTGAACTGGCGGATGGTCATCGGGTTACTCGGTGGTGAGTCAGGACCCCGGTAGTCGGGAATGCCCGAGTCGGTGGAAATCCCCGCACCCGTCAGCACCGCGACCCGGCGTCCGGCCAACAGCGCGACAAGTTCCGGAGATTCGGGGCGCGCTGTCACGTATTCGAGAATACGGGTCTGACAAGTCAGACCGACGGCTGAAACCGTCCCACCGCGATATCTCAGGGGATCAGGATGTAGCTGATCCCCGGGACAGCTTCGACGGTTCGCGAGTCGAATTCGTGGAAGCCTGAGGTGTGGTATCCGTTGGCGGCGGTGGCACCGTAGCCGCTGTTCATTTCGGTGATGGTGATGGCCCTGCCGCTGACCGCGTCGACCCAGGCAACGTGTCCGACGCCCCCGACGAGCGAGCTGCTGAAGACGGCGACCGAATGGGGCTGTGCGTCACCCACTACCGTCCAGCCTGCCGCTTCGGCTTGGTTCACCCAGGTTTCGGCATTTCCGGTGAGCGCTTTGATGTAGTAGCCGGTATGGGCGTGTATCTGTTCTTGGGCACCCCAGGTGCAGTAGCCCTCGTAATCGCTGAGTGGGTTGTGGTCGATCGTGCGGCCCACCGTCAGATCCGCTGCTGGATCCCCGTTGGCCGGTGCGGTGGCCATCGATGGTCCCAGCGAGAGCGCGCTGCCCACGGCGAAGGCGGCGACAATGCCGTTTGCCTTCATTCGCTTCCCCTCGCTGACCAACCCGTTACCTTCCTGTTATCGCCGCGCGACCTGGTTTCGTTTCACAACGTCGGGTTTTAGCTGGACGGGATTACTCAGCGCTGGCAACGTCTGCGCACAACTAGGTGATCGCGGCGGTGATCGCAGTAGAAGTAGGACCAGATTTGCCGACGGTGAGGAACCATGAAGGCATGACCCTGGTCCGTGCAGGCCTCGCTGAGGGCTTCTACTTTGGCGAGGATGCGGTGTTGTTGGCCTTGGATACCGACGGGGTGAGCACCTTCCTTGCAGCGCTCACTCAAGCAGAGCAAGAGGGGGCATGGCGGCTAGACCTCGACGGAACGATTCACGAATTCCTCATCGAGGGCAGCGCGTCAGACATTGAGTTCCACGATGACGACGACACGGTGGTGTGGCGTCTCGGCGGCGCCAAGGCGCAAGAAATTATCGAGTTGTTGACCGATATGAGTCAGCACCCTGGTAAGGGCCACTATTACGTCGATATGTCCACACCCGCTGGGACGCTGGTGATTTCGCTCAACGAGTACGTTTAGCGGCGGTCCTATTCGAAGTCAGGGGCCGTCTGCGGATCCGCGTGAAGATCCTCAACCGAGGCAGTCTGCCGCTGTCGTCAGCTCGGCCGACATGTTCCGCTCCATCATCTTGCATGCTGCCGCGCCCAGCTCTTTGTCGATGTGGGCGACGGCATCCGTCGGAACCACGACCTGCAGATGGCGCACATAGGCGTCGAGCGCGCTGTAGAGGATGCACTGTTCGGTGACCTGGCCGGTCAGGATCAGCCGCTCGGTGTCGAGACGATTGAGTAGGTACGCCAGCGGCGTCGCATAGAACGCACTGTGGCGCACCTTGGTCAGCACCCGGCTGCCCTCCTTCGGCACGATCGGCTGCACCAGATCGGGACGTTCACCGTTGCATGCTGATTCGACGAGGTCGCCGAACTCGGCGGTGAAGTCGCCGTAGTTGTCGTTGACGTAAATCAGGTCAACGTGGTCGGATTCATGCGCTCGACGGATCAGATCGACCAGCGGATCCACGATTTTCTCAACGTTGGGTACTAGTACTTCGGCGTCGGGATGCGCGTAACTGTTCATCATGTCGACCACCAAGACTGCGGTATTACTCATGCTGGGGTGATACCCGGCGAATACTCGTTGACACTGCTCAGGCGACAATGGAAGGGCGATGGACTTCTACAACAGCTACAGGCAGGGCTTCGTCCGGGTCGCCGCGTGTACGCACCACACCACGCTGGGCGACCCGGCGGCCAATGCTGCGTCAGTGTTGGGGTTAGCCGGCGAGTGCCACGACGAAGGCGTCGCAGTGGCCGTCTTCCCGGAATTGACGCTGTCCGGGTACTCCATCGAGGACATCGTGCTGCAGGACCTGTTGCTCGATGACGTCGAAGCCGCGCTTGCCGACGTCGTCTCCGCATCCACCGATCTGCTGCCCGTCCTGGTGATCGGCGCCCCGCTGCGCTACCGGCAGCGCATCTACAACACCGCGGTCGTCATCCACCGCGGTGCGGTGCTTGGAGTGGTACCCAAGTCGTATCTGCCCACCTATCGGGAGTTCTACGAACACCGCCAAGTCGCGCCCGGCGACGACGAGCGCGGCATCATCCGCATCTGCGACATTCAGGCGCCCTTTGGGCCGGATCTGCTGTTCGCGGCAACCGACCTTCCCGATTTCGTGCTGCACGTCGAAATCTGCGAGGACATGTTCGTGCCGATCCCTCCCAGCGCCGAAGCGGCGCTGGCCGGTGCGACGGTGCTGGCGAACCTGTCCGGCAGCCCGATCACGATCGGGCGTGCCGAGGACCGCTGCCTGCTCGCGCGCTCGGCATCGTCGCGATGCCTGGCCGCCTACGTCTATGCCGCCGCGGGGGAGGGCGAATCGACGACCGACCTGGCCTGGGACGGGCAGACCATGATCTTCGAAAACGGTGTGCTGCTAGCCGAATCCGAGCGCTTCCCCAAGGGGGAACGTCGTTCGGTCGCCGACGTCGACACCGGGCTGCTGCGCTCGGAGCGGCTACGGATGGGCACCTTCGACGACAATCGGCGCCATCACCGGCCGTTGGCGGAGTCGTTCCGGCGCATAGAGTTCCGGCTCGATCCGCCCGCCGGCGACATCGGCCTGCGGCGAACGGTCGAGCGCTTTCCGTTCGTGCCTGCCGATCCGCAACGGCTGGAACACGATTGCTATGAGGCCTACAACATCCAGGTGTCGGGCCTCGAGCAGCGGTTGCGTGCGCTGAATTTTCCTAAAGTCGTGATCGGGGTGTCCGGTGGGCTGGACTCCACGCATGCGCTGATCGTCGCCGCCCGCGCGATGGACCGCGAGAACCGGCCGCGCAGCGACATTCTGGCGTTCACGTTGCCGGGCTTCGCGACGGGAGATCGCACCAAGCGCAACGCGATCGAGCTGAGCCGCGCCCTCGGGGTTACCTTCGCCGAGGTCGACATCCGCGACACCGCAGCGCTGATGCTCAAAGAGATGGATCATCCGTTCGCCCGGGGCGAGAAGGTCTACGACATCACGTTCGAGAACGTGCAGGCCGGCCTGCGCACCGACTACCTGTTCCGGCTGGCCAATCAACGCGGCGGGATCGTGCTGGGCACCGGCGATCTCTCCGAGCTGGGCCTGGGCTGGTCGACATACGGCGTCGGCGACCAGATGTCGCACTACAACGTCAACGGCGGGGTACCCAAGACGCTGATTCAGCACCTGATCCGCTGGGTCATCGCGTCAGGGCAATTCGAGTCGGACGTCGACGAGGTACTGCAGTCGGTGCTCGACACCGAGATCACTCCCGAACTCATTCCGACTGGTGAGGAAGAAGAGCTGCAGAGCAGCGAGGCCAAGGTCGGACCGTTTGCCCTGCAAGACTTTTCGCTATTCCATGTGCTGCGCTACGGATTCCGGCCGTCGAAGATCGCGTTTCTGGCCTGGCACGCATGGAGCGATTCTGAGCAGGGCAACTGGCCGGCCGGGTTCCCCGAGGACAAGCGGCCCGCCTATCCGCTCAAGGAGATCCGGCACTGGCTGCAGATCTTCGTGCAACGGTTCTACTCGTTCAGTCAGTTCAAACGCTCGGCATTGCCCAACGGCCCCAAGGTGTCCCACGGCGGCGCATTGTCGCCGCGCGGAGACTGGCGTGCGCCGTCGGACATGTCCGCGCGCATCTGGCTCGACGAGATCGACCGCGAGGTGCCCGAGGACTAACGCCGTTCGGAGCCCGCCCGGCATTGCCGAGCGGACTTGAGCAGCAACCGGGTTATGCCTTTGCGCGGCGCCAGCCCTGGTATTGCAGCTCGGCGAAAAACAGCGTGTAGATGCCAGATCCCAAGGTGACAACCACACCGGTGGCGGTCAACGGGAAGCCATCTGCGAGCACCAGGACGACGGCGGCCACCGTGTAGAGCAGGTTGCCAAGGACGACGGCGGCCACCGTGTAGAGCAGGTTGCCAAGGACGACGGCCATCCCGGCGCGGCGCACCGACGGCAGGGTGGCCAGCCAGAGTACGAGCGCGCCGTAACTGATCAAGAACGCGGCCATGCCGTACTCGAAAGCCTTCGTGGTACCCGAGGCCGTGGCCAGATAGCCGGCCAGCGGCACGCCGGCCAGCCCGGCCACGCCGCTGATAGCCGCGTCGGCGCGCATCGCGATGCGAAGCAAACCGTCGCGAGTACCTTTGCGGTCAAGAGTGGTGGCAGACATGAGTTTCCTTTCTCCGTGGATGGCACCGACGCCCGACGCGGCTCGACGGTCGGTTATGGTCACACCACTGACGTTGCTCGGAAACCACTGCCAGATCGAGGCCGGACGCTGCCAATTACTGCCAACCGCAGCTCAGACCGCCCGCTACCATCCTGTCGACAACACGACCTCGCGTACGCGATCCAGAGATATTGTCAAGACCTGTGGATGAGGTTGTTTCAGGCGACCTCCGTTTCGGTTGATTCGCTGGTTTCGGCGGGTGTGATATCGACGGGGCGTTCGAGCAGTTTGCCTTTGTGGAACACCGCGCCGGCACGGACCAGGGCGACCAAGTGCGGGGCGTTGACGGCCCGCCACCGGGCCTGCGCGGCGTCGATCAGCTTGTAGGCCATCGCAATTCCCGCGGCGCGGGAGCCGGGCCCCTTGGTGACCTTGGTTCGCAACCGCACGGTCGCAAAGGTCGACTCGATGGGGTTGGTGGTGCGCAGGTGGATCCAGTGCTCGGCCGGGTACTTGTAGAACTCCAGCAGCACGTCGGCGTCGTCGACGATCTTGGCGACCGCCTTGGGATACTTGGCACCGTAATCGACCTCGAAGGCCTTGATCGCGATCTGCGCCTTGTCGATGTCCTCGGCGTTGTAGATCTCCTTGATCGCCGCCAACGCAGCTGGGTGCGCTGACTTCGGCAGTGCAGCAAGCACATTGGACTGCTGGTGAAACCAACACCGCTGCTCACGCGTGTTCGGGAAGACCTCGCGGACCGCCTTCCAGAACCCCAACGCACCGTCACCGACAGCCAGCACCGGGGCTGCCATCCCGCGCCGGCGGCAGCTCCGTAGCAGATCGGCCCACGATTCGGTCGATTCCCGGTAGCCGTCGGCCAAGGCGACGAGCTCCTTGCAACCATCGGCGCGCACCCCGATCATCACCAACAAACAGAGCTTCTCCTGCTCGAGACGGACCTTGAGGTGAATGCCGTCGACCCACAGGTAGACGTAGTCCGTGTCCGAGAGGTCACGGACTTGGAAGGCCTTGGCTTCGTCTTGCCACTGGCTGGTGAGCCGGGTGATCGTCGTGGCCGAGAGACCCGCACCCGAGCCCAGGAACTGCTCCAACGCCGGACCGAAGTCACTCGTCGACAGGCCATGCAGATACAGCAGCGGCAGAACCTCGCTCATCTGCGGTGACTTGCGCGCCCACGCTGGCAGGATCGCGGAGGAAAACCTTTGCCGCTCTGCGGTATCGGCATCGACGCGCTTGTCGTTGACGCGCGGCGCGGTCACCGTGACCGCGCCCGACGCGGTCAACACCTCACGCTCCCGGTGGTAGCCGTTGCGGACCACCAGGCGCCGTCCGTTGTCGTCGACCTCTCCGGCATGGGCGTCGATGTAGGCGGCCACTTCGGCCTGCAACGCCGCCGCAAGCATCTGTCGGGCGCCGTCGCGGACGATCTCATCGAGCAACGACCGACCGACACCGTCGTTCTTCTCGTTGGAGCATTCCGCGTCGTGAACTACCGTGAGCATGGGCGTACCTTCCCAACCAGCGCGCCAACGCCGGTCTTGATCAGAGAACCTTGGACTTCAGATCATCCTCGGGAAGGTGCGCCCACTTTCACACCACCTCGCCAAGGCTCATCCACAGGTTCTGATCATTGCTCCGCGATCCAGGGCGTCGGCGAGTTCGGTGAGCGTCGGCGTGCCGAGTGCGAGCCGAAGTGGGTTCGGTGGATGCGGTGTGACGCAGAAACCTTCGGCCGTCGATACGAGAATGTCCTGGTTTGCCAGCTCGTGTGCGACACGATCGCTCCGCGCGTGCTCCGGAAGGCTCAGCCAGCCGTAATAGCACGAGGGATGCCCGTGATAGGCAAAGCCCGTCAACGTGCGATGGGCGATCTGCTGGCGTTCCCGGGCGTCACTGCGGCGGGGCTTTTCAAGTCGGGTCACGGTACTGTCGGTAAGCCAACCGGTGACCAGTGCCGACAGCAGGCTCGGGGTACCCCAACTCGAGGTCCGCGCCGCCTGCTTGGCGCGTGCGATGTATTCGTCCGGCGTCACGACGAACCCGAAGCGCAGGCCGGTAGCGAGATTTTTCGACAGGCTTGCGACGTGCAGTGTTCGTTCCGGTGCTAGCGTGTAAAGCGTTGGCGCACTATTCCCAGCAGCCGAAACCTACTGATGGAAACCGCCTGAAACACCGTTAGCGAGATAGCCCCGACGATGAGCACTGGGTTACGTTGCCCGAGAGTGGTCATTGCGATTCCAGGCCAGGTGCACTGGCTGTACGACGCGTATCGGTAAGTCCAGGGACGTGGTTACGGGTCGTGGTGTGATTCTTTGACTTTGTGGTTTAGGCGGTCAGTGCCGCCGGGGTTGTCTCCTGTTCTGTCGTGGTGTTGTCGGTCAGCCGCGATTTGCTGAGGACATCGAGGCCGAGGTAGCGGCGTGATGAGATATTGTCAAGACCTGTGGATGAGGTTGTTTCAGGCGACCTCCGTTTCGGTTGATTCGCTGGTTTCGGCGGGTGTGATATCGACGGGGCGTTCGAGCAGTTTGCCTTTGTGGAACACCGCGCCGGCACGGACCAGGGCGACCAAGTGCGGGGCGTTGACGGCCCGCCACCGGGCCTGCGCGGCGTCGATCAGCTTGTAGGCCATCGCAATTCCCGCGGCGCGGGAGCCGGGCCCCTTGGTGACCTTGGTTCGCAACCGCACGGTCGCAAAGGTCGACTCGATGGGGTTGGTGGTGCGCAGGTGGATCCAGTGCTCGGCCGGGTACTTGTAGAACTCCAGCAGCACGTCGGCGTCGTCGACGATCTTGGCGACCGCCTTGGGATACTTGGCACCGTAATCGACCTCGAAGGCCTTGATCGCGATCTGCGCCTTGTCGATGTCCTCGGCGTTGTAGATCTCCTTGATCGCCGCCAACGCAGCTGGGTGCGCTGACTTCGGCAGTGCAGCAAGCACATTGGACTGCTTGTGAAACCAACACCGCTGCTCACGCGTGTTCGGGAAGACCTCGCGGACCGCCTTCCAGAACCCCAACGCACCGTCACCGACAGCCAGCACCGGGGCTGCCATCCCGCGCCGGCGGCAGCTCCGTAGCAGATCGGCCCACGATTCGGTCGATTCCCGGTAGCCGTCGGCCAAGGCGACGAGCTCCTTGCAACCATCGGCGCGCACCCCGATCATCACCAACAAACAGAGCTTCTCCTGCTCGAGACGGACCTTGAGGTGAATGCCGTCGACCCACAGGTAGACGTAGTCCGTGTCCGAGAGGTCACGGACTTGGAAGGCCTTGGCTTCGTCTTGCCACTGGCTGGTGAGCCGGGTGATCGTCGTGGCCGAGAGACCCGCACCCGAGCCCAGGAACTGCTCCAACGCCGGACCGAAGTCACTCGTCGACAGGCCATGCAGATACAGCAGCGGCAGAACCTCGCTCATCTGCGGTGACTTGCGCGCCCACGCTGGCAGGATCGCGGAGGAAAACCTTTGCCGCTCTGCGGTATCGGCATCGACGCGCTTGTCGTTGACGCGCGGCGCGGTCACCGTGACCGCGCCCGACGCGGTCAACACCTCGCGCTCCCGGTGGTAGCCGTTGCGGACCACCAGGCGCCGTCCGTTGTCGTCGACCTCTCCGGCATGGGCGTCGATGTAGGCGGCCACTTCGGCCTGCAACGCCGCCGCAAGCATCTGTCGGGCGCCGTCGCGGACGATCTCATCGAGCAACGACCGACCGACACCGTCGTTCTTCTCGTTGGAGCATTCCGCGTCGTGAACTACCGTGAGCATGGGCGTACCTTCCCAACCAGCGCGCCAACGCCGGTCTTGATCAGAGAACCTTGGACTTCAGATCATCCTCGGGAAGGTGCGCCCACTTTCACACCACCTCGCCAAGGCTCATCCACAGGTTCTGATCATTGCTCCGGCGTGATTCGGCCCATTCGTCGTGTTGTTCAGCCAGCACAGCGCCGACGAGGCGGATCAGGGCGTCGCGGTCGGGGAAGATGCCGACGACGTCGGTGCGGCGACGGATCTCCTTGTTGAGCCGTTCCTGGGGGTTGTTGGACCATATTTGGCGCCAGATCTGTTTTGGGGAATGCGGTGAACGCCAGCAGGTCCGCGCGGGCCGCTTCGCGGTGATCGGCGACTCTGGGTAGTTTGTCTCCCAGGGCGTCGATGATCCGATCGTATTGTGCAGCAACGGAACCGGCGTCAGGCTGGTCGTAGACCGAGTGCAAAAGAGTAGGCACCCACGGCGAGGAGACTTGGGGGTTACCGCCATGAGGTTGGTCGCGTAGTGGGTGCGGCAGCGCTGCCAGGAGGCCCCGGGCAGGGTGGCCCCGATGGCGGCCAGCAGCCCGGCGTGGGCATCGCTGGTGACCAGTCCCACGCCTGAGAGGCCGCGGGCGGTCAGTGACCGCAGAAACGTCAACCAGCCGGCGCCGTCTTCGGCGGTGGTGACGTCGATGCCCAGGATTTCGCGGTAGCCCTCGGCGTTGACCGCGACGGCGATCAGCGCGTGCACGTTGACCACCCTTCCGGCCTCGCGCACCTTGAGAACCAGGGCGTCAGCGGCCAGGAACGTGTACGGGCCGGCATCGAGTGGTCAGGTCCGGAAGGCTTCCACGGCGGTGTCGAGTTCCTTGGCCATGACCGACACCTGCGACTTCGACAAGCTCGTAATACCCAGCGTCTCGACCAGCTTGTCCATCCGCCGCGTGGACACCCCCAGCAGATAGCAGGTAGCGACCACGGTGGTCAGCGCCCGTTCGGCGCGTTTGCGGCGTTCCAGCAGCCAGTCCGGGAAATACGAGCCCTGCCGCAGCTTGGGGATCGCCAGATCCATGTGCCTGTCCGGGTGTCGAATTGGTGATGCCGATAGCCATTGCGCAGGTTGGTGCGCTCGCTACTGCGTTCACCGTATCCGGCGCCGCACAGGGCGTCGGCCTCAGTGAGGTGAGTCCGTCGTAGTGGTCCAGTCGTTATGCGACTTCGTTGCCCGGTGTTCGGGCAGGAAGAATGAGCAACGACATGGCATCGCACAATCGCCGGCGGCACACGCCGGATCAGATTATTCGCAAGCTGGCCGAGGGGAACAAGCTTCTCGGGGCCGGGCAGGAACTCAACGAGGTGTGCCGGCATCTGGAGATTGCTGAGTCGACGTGGCATCGCTGGCTGGCCCAGTACGGCGGCATGAAGGCCAACGAGGCCAAACGGCTCAAGGACTTCGAGGCCGAGAACGCCCGGTTGAAGAAGCTGGTGGCCAACCAGGCTCTCGATATCGACATGCTCAAGGAGATCTCGGCGGGAAACTTCTGACCCCGAACCGCAAACGCCGCGCAGCCGCGGTGCTGCGCGAGCGGTTCGGGGTGTCGCAACGCCGCGCCTGCCTCGTCGTGGGCATCCACCGTTCCACGATGCGGCTGAGGCCGCGACCGATCACCACGGCCGAGGCCGAGTTGCGTGCATGGTTGCGCCGGTTCTCTACTGACCGTCCTCGCTGGGGATGGCGACGGGCAGCCAAGATGGCTCGCCGGGCCGGATGGGAGGTCAACAACAAGCGCATCTGCCGTCTGTGGCGCGACGAGGGCCTGCGGGTCCCGCAGCGCCGCAGGAAGAAGCGTTTGACCGGTATCGGTGTCGCGGTGGGGGCGATGTCGCCGATTCCTCCGGACGTGATCTGGGCGATGGACTTTCAGTTCGACACCACCGCCGATGGCCGCACCGTGAAGATGTTGAACGTGATCGACGAGTTCACCCGTGAAGCCCTCGCGATCGACGTCGATCGCGCCATCAACGCCGACGGCGTCGTCGAGGTCTTGGATCGCCTGGCCCACCAACGAGGAGCGCCGCATTACGTGCGTTTCGACAACGGTCCCGAGTTCGTGGCACATGCCGTGAGTGATTGGTGCCGATTCAACAGCGCCGGTTCACTTTTCATCGATCCGGCTCGCCGTGGCAGAACGCTTGGATCGAGTCGTTCAACGGCCGGCTGCGCGATGAACTGCTCAACTCGTGGCGCTTCGACTCGCTACTGGAAGCCCGCGTAATCATCGAAGACTGGCGAGCCGACTACAACGCCAACAGACCCCACTCCGCCCACGGCCACCTCAGCCCAACCGAGTTCGCTCTACAGTGGACCACGACCCACCAACCCCAAGCCGCATAGCGCCTGGACCACAAAACGGGTCCCCCTCAGCAGCACCCATCAGCGTGTGAATGAACATCGAGAGCAAATCTTGCAGCACGTCGGGATGGGTGGTGGTGAGTCGTTCAGCGAGCACCTGCGGCCAATCGATATCGTGGGCAGTGGTCATCGCGTCGATTCCTTTGCTCGAGTGACTTTGGACGGTCTCTCGAAGAATCACGCGATGACCCTCATCTATCCGGCTACGACACGCCGGACCTCAACTCACGGCCCGACTCATACACCACCTTGGTGGACGCAACCCCGGCGGATACCTCCTCGGCCGCATCCCACTGAATCGCTTGTAAGTCTTTACACGGCTGGCCCGGTGCTGGCTGACAGGATCGGTGTCGCCGTCCTGGCTGAGTGTGACTCGTGAATCGCCTGGCCCCGGTGAAGGGTGCTCTTCCCAGGATCTGTCCACTTGGCCGAGGGCGGCGGCGCCGGCCCGGTCTTGCTTCGGTGGCTTGATTAGAAGCCTGCCCGACTCGTTGCCGCGAGTCGTGGCCCGTTACAGGCCTGCCTCGAACTGCTCTTTCCGGGCTGACGCCGCCAACGACGTCGTCTACGGGAAGGAAATCAACGTCGCCATGTCCATCGTCGCAGAGCAGTATGCGTTTGTCATCGGAGTCGATACCCACGCCGCCACTCACTCGTTCGCGCTGATCAACGCCACCAATGGCGGTGTCATCGATCAGGCCGTGTTCCCCACCTCGCCCGCGGGCCTCGACCGTGCCTGCACCTGGATCCTCCGCGGGATCAACGAGAAGCCAACGTTGGTCGTCATCGAAGGCGCGGGTTCCTTCGGCGCTGGCCTGGCCGGGCGGGTTACCCGCAGCGGACTGTCGATCGCCGAGCCGGCGGCGATGCCCGCCGCGCAGCGTCGTGGTGTCGGCAAGACCGATGCCTTGGACGCGGTCCGCATCGCACGCTCGGTCCTGGGCGTCGACGTCACCCGGTTGCGGCGGCCCCGCGCTACCGGGCAACGGGTGGCGTTGCGTGTCCTGACGGTCGCGCGTGAGGAGATGGTCGCCGAACGCACCCGAGCGATCAACGCCCTCACTGCACTGTTGCGGACAGTGGATCTCGGGCTTGATGTTCGTAAAGCGCTGCCACACAGTCAATTCAAGTCGATCGCAGCCTGGCGTGACCGCAAAGAAGATCCAGTTGTCGCCACCTGCAGGCAGGAAGCGATCCGATTGGCCAAGCGCATCGTCGCCCTCGACGGCGAACTGGTCGACAACCGCAAGAATCTCGATTCCCTCGTCGAGGATCTCGCCCCGGAGCTGTGCCAACTGCCCGGCGTGGGCTCGGTCGTGGCCGCGTGCGTCCTGACAGCGTGGTCACATCCAGGCCGTGTCCGGTCCGAGGCAGCCTTCGCCGCTCTCGCCGGCACCTGCCCGATACCAGCATCGTCAGGAAAAACCCTGCGGCACAGACTCAACCGTGGTGGAGACCGCAGGCTCAACCGCGCGTTGACCACCGTTGTCATCGTTCGGATGCGCACCCACGCCCCAACCCGCGCCTATGTTGCCCGACGACGCGCAGAAGGCCGAACCACCAAAGAGATCATGCGTTCGCTCAAGCGCTACATCACCCGACAGCTCTACCGAACCCTGGCTGCAGCACATCCGCTGCCCATAACCCCTTGACACGATATAGAAGCATCCTGGGTTTCCCGGAGGCTCGGGCTATTGGATTCCTACCAGGGGTTGGTCGGTCCGTTGTGCATCGTAGAACGCGGCTTCGAACTCTGCGGGCGGTAGGTCGCCGAGGTAGCTGTGGAGGCGGCCGGTGTTGTGCCAGTGCACCCACTCCAGGGTGGCTAGCTCGACGTCCTCGACGGTTTTCCACGGCTCGGAGCGGGCGGGTCCGTAGATCAGCTCGGCCTTGTAGTAGCCGTTGACCGTCTCCGCGAGCGCGTTGATGCTCCTATATCGGTCAAGCGGCGCATGCGGTGGTCTGCGGAGTCATTCGCAAAGGGCGCATGAGAGACCATATTTCGCGGGCGAGTAGGCGTTTGAGGCAGCGGATGATCTCGGGTTTGGTCTTGCCCTCGGCGGTTCGACGAGCCACGTAGATTTTGGTGGGTTCGTGGTGTTGCATGCGCACGATGACGGTGCGGTAGAGCGCGGCGTTGGCTTGGCGGTGCCCGCCGCGGTTGAGCCGGTGTCGGGTGGTCTTGCCCGAGGATGCAGGGATGGGCGCCACGCCGCACAGCCGGGCCCACGCAGGCTCGGAGCGCACTCGCTGGGGATTGTCGCCGGCGACGATGAGCATCTGGGCGGCGGTGTCGGCGCCGATCCCGAACGCAGTACCCAGTTGTGGTGCGACGAGGTTGGTCAGCTCGGCGAGCAGCTTTTCGTGGGTGGTGATCTCAACGTTGAGTTGTTCCCAGCGCCGTGCGATCGAGCGCAGCGTGTGTTTAGCGGCAGCCTCCACCGTGGTGATGGGACCGGGACGCAACCCTGCGCAGCGGTGGATCAGCGCCATCTTCGATAACGGCTGCAATTGCTCGCGCAAAGCGGTGGGAGCATTGACCAGAATCGCCTTCAACGAGATCATCGCTGACGTACGTGCCTTGACCGCAACATCTTTGGCGACTTTGACGGTGCGGATCATCTCCACCACACCATCAGCTGACTTCGGGACCGCATCAGCGTGACCGGCCAACACTGCGCGAGCGGCGTTCTCGGCGTCGAGGAAGTCAGATTTACCCCGCAGGCGTCGGTCGCGGCGATCGGTGCGCATCACCTCGATGACGCCGATGTCACGGCGGCGCACCGCGGCAGCCAAGCCGGCACCGTAGGACCCGGTGCCCTCAATCGCGAAGGTCAGCAAATGACCGTGAGTCATGGACCAGTCAATCAGCTGGCCATAGCCAGCGCCGTCTGCGGTGAACTTCTCAGTGCCCAGAATGCCGCCGAAGTCATCGAGTGCCACCGCGGCGTGGACGTACTTGTGCGTATCGACGCCGATCACGACTCGACCGCGGCGCCGGTCAGGGTTCATGCTTGTCATTGCGACCTTCCAACGGGGTTGTGACGCTGGCCGGTCGGGTGGACGGGACTGAACCGTCCCGCGTTTGATGCACACCTCCATTCTTGGGAAGGTGCATCGCATGCCGAGCAAGTACGACCCCGAGACCAGGTCGAAGGCTGTCCGTCTGGTGCTGGAGCACCGCGAGGACTATCCGAGTGAATGGGCGGCGATCACCGCGGTGTCCAAGCGGCTGGGGATGAACGCCGAGACGCTGCGCAACTGGATCCGCCAACAGCAGGTCGACGACGGTGCGCGCGACGGGGTCTCCAGCGAGGCCGCCGCGGAGATCCGGGCACTGCGACGGCGCAATGCTGAGCTTGAGCAGACCATCGAAATCCTCAAGGCAGCAACGTCTTTCTTCGTGCGGGAGAGCGACCCGCGCAACCGCCGCTGACCAATTCGGTCTGCGAGTTCATCGCTAACCACAGGGACCGTTTCGGGGTCGCTCCGATCTGCCGCGTGCTGACCGAGCACGGTGTGCCGATCGCCCCACGAACGTTCTACGCCTGGGTCCAGCGCGCGCCCTCGAAGCGGGCCCTGTGGGATGCCACCATCACCGAGATCCTGGTCGGCCACTACGAGCCCGACGAGCAGGGTCGGCGCAAACCGGAGTCACTGTACGGGTCGGTAAAGATGTGGGCGCACCTGCAGCGTGAGGGCATCCCGGTGGCCAAGTCCACGGTGGAACGCCTGATGCGCCGTCACGGCTGGCAGGGCGTGCGCCGCCAGAAAACCGTGCGCACCACCATCGCCGACCCCTCAGCGGCGTGGCCGCCGGATCTGGTGGACCGCCAGTTCGGTGTAGGCGTACCGAATCGGCTGCTGGTGGCGGACTTCACCTACGTCAAACTGGTGACCGGGGTGTTCGTCTATGTCGCGTTCGTCATCGACGCGTACGCCGGAGCGATCGTGGGCTGGGAAGCATCGGGGTCCAAGCACACCCGGTTCGTCGAATCGGCGATCCGCCAGGCCGCCGCACTGCGTTCCCGGCAAGGCCATCCGATCGACGGTGCCATCCACCACAGCGATGCCGGGTCGCAGTATACGAGCGTGAGATTCGGTGAAACACTGAGCCTTTCAGATCTGCGTCCATCGTTCGGCAGTGTTGGCGACGCCTACGATAACGCGTTGGCCGAGACCACAATCGGGCTCTACAAGAACGAATGCATCCGCGCGGATTCCCCGTTCCGACGTGGCCCGCTGCGCACCCTCGCCGACGTCGAGCTCATCACCGCCGACTACGTCTCCTGGTACAACCAGCAGCGCCTAATGCACCGCCTCGGTCGTGTCCCACCCGCCGAAGCCGAAGCCCACTACTATTCCCAACACGTGACCGACCGACCGGCCGGCTCACAGAACCCCGAGGGTGCATGAAATCCGGGATGGTTCATGGCGGGGCGGGGGTGAAGGATTGTTGGGGCGATCCATGGTTCGGGGGGGGGTGGGTGGGTTCATGAGGTGGTCTTTTCGGTTAATCGGTCGGGTGTGGTCGCCGCCGGTAATGTTGCAGCAGAGGTGATGCCGGTTGTGGGTGGGTGTGGTTGGGCAGCGATGTGTGAGGTAGCTGATCGGCAAACACTCACGGGTCGTGGTGATCCGAATGTTGTTTCGTTGGGAAGTGATGCGGTGTTATCTAACTCGATGGGGTCAAGTCCAGGGACGTGGTGTACGAGCTAGTCGTGTGATTCTCCGAGGTTTGGTTCAGGCGGTCAGTGCCGCGGGGGTGTCCTCCTGTTCAGTCGGTGAGTTCTGATCTGCTCGGGATTTGCTGAGGACGTCGAGGCCGAGGTAGCGCCGGGATTCGGCCCATTCGTCGTGTTGTTCGGCCAGCACGGCACCGACGAGGCGGATCAGCGCGTTGCGGTCGGGGAAGATGCCGACGACGTCGGTGCGGCGGCGGATCTCCTTGTTGAGGCGTTCCTGGGGGTTGTTCGACCAGATCTGGCGCCAGATCTGCTTGGGGAAGTTGGTGAACGCCAGCAGATCCGGTCGGGCCGCCTCTCGGTGATCGGCGACCTTGGGGAGCTGGTCCGATAGTGCGTCGGTGATCCGATCATGTTGAGCAGCACCCGATTCCGCATCGGGTTGGTCGAACACCGAATGCAACAGGGTACACACCCACGGCCACGAACTCTTGGGAGTCTTCGCCATCAGGTTGGTCGTGTAGTGGGTTCTGCACCGCTGCCAGGTAGCTCCGGGCAGAGTCGCGCCTAGCGCAGCCACCAGCCCGGCGTGCGCGTCGGAGGTGACCAGCCGTACCCCGGACAGGCCCCGGGCCGTCAGCGACCGCCAGAGCGCCAACCACCCGGCGCCGTCCTCAGCGGTGCTGACGTCGATGCCCAGGATTTCGCGGTATCCCTCGGCGTTGACCCCGACCGCGATCAGGGCGTGCACGTTGACCACCCGCCCGGCTTCGCGGACCTTGAGCACCAGGGCGTCGGCGGCGACGAACGTGTACGGGCCGGCGTCCAGCGGCCGGCTCCGGAACGCCTCGACCGCGACGTCGAGCTCCTTGGCCATCACGCTGACTTCAGACTTCGACAAGCTGGTGATGCCCAACGTCTCGACGAGCTTGTCCATCCGCCGGGTAGACACCCCGAGTAGGTAGCAGGTAGCGACCACGGTGGTCAGGGCCCGCTCGGCCCGTTTGCGGCGTTCCAGCAGCCAGTCCGGGAAGTAGCAACCCTGCCGTAGCTTGGGAATCGCCAGATCCAATGATCCTGTGCGGGTACGAATTGGCGATGACGGTAGCCGTTTCGCTGATTGATGCGCTCGCTACTGCGTTCACCGTATCCGGCGCCGCACAGGGCGTCGGCCTCCGCACCCATCAGGGTGTGGATGAACGTCGACAACAGTTCGCGCAGCACGTCGGGGTGGGTGGTGGTGAGTCGTTCGGCCAGCACGGCAGGCAGGTCGATATTGTGGGCAGTGGTCATCGCGTTGATTCCTCTGCTCGAGTGACTTTGGTCGGTCTGTCGAAGAATCACGCGATGACCTTCAATCATTCGGCTACGACACGCCGGTACCGCTAATCAGGTCCGACTCGTACACCACCTTGATGGACGCAACCCTCGATGGTGTTGGTCCCACTGGTGAGCGATCTTCGCCGTGCGCCAGCGTGGCGCGGTGATGGGTTGGCGCACATACATGCGCAGGCGTTGGGTTGGCGGCGTGGATTCATGAACGAGGAAGCTAGGCAAGAAGTTATCGTTAACGCAGGCTCAGAACGTACTGGGAAGGCGGCGGCGGTTGGCGGGTCGGTTGAGGTCGGCTCGTTGCTGACCCAGCTTGCTGATTATGGGGAGCGGTGGGGAGAGGGTGAGACTGGTCGCATGTTCGCTGAGGGTTGGAATGGTTATCGTGCTCAGCGCGAGGCGGTGTTGGGCGCGATCAACGCCAAGGTGAGGCTAGATGGCTATTCGGGTCAGGTGAATAGTGCGGCGGCGATGTTTGGCCAGTTAGGTGTCAGTTCGCCGTTGTTGGCGGGTAAGGGTTGGGGTGTGGTGGCCGTAGTGCGGTGGTGTGTGGTTGGCCGGGTCCGGTGTTGTTGGGTTTGGGGGTTTGAGGAAGTGGTGGTTGTGGGGGGTGTGGGTGGGGATTGAGATTCCGCCGCAGTGGCGGTGGGTGTCGTATTTGGCGGGTTCGGAGTGGCCTGAGAGTGATGAGACGGCTCTGTTTTCGGTGGGGGAGGTGTGGAAAGAGGCTGGGGGGCAGTTGGATTCGTTGATTGCTGAGGTGCAGGGGGTGCGGTCGAGGGCGTTGGGGGTGGTGTCGGGGGAGATGGGGGATGCGTTGGTTGCGCAGTTGGACATGTTGTTGGCGGGTGAGTATTCGGTGGGCACGTTGGTGGAGGCGGTTGCGGGGTTGGGGGAGTTGGCGCGCCATACCGGTACTCAGGTGCAGTACACCAAGATTCAGGTGATTTCCACGTTGGTGTTTACCGGTTTGGACATTTTGTGGGCGCTGGCTATGGCGTGGGAGACCTTCGGTGCCTCGAAGTTGGTGATTCCGTCTTTGTTGGGTTGGGCGCGAATGGCGGCTGAGGTGTTGGGGCGGGTGTTGTCGGGCCGGATTTTCTTGGAGATGGTTGCGTCGTTGGCCAAGACGGTGGCGGTGAAGGTGTTGACCAGGCGGGGGTTGGTTCAGTTGGGCAAGGCGGGGTTGCACGAGGCTATCGAGGAGACGGTGATCTCGGTGGGTCAGGAGGTGGGGATTCAGAAGTATCAGACTGGGGCGGGCCATCGTGATGGTTTTGATGTTCACCAGTTCGGCAAGGTGGTGGGTGGGGCTGCGGTGGGTGGGCATGTGGGGGGCACGGTTCATGGTCCGCTTACGCATGTGTTGGGGGATTCGGAGACGCTGGCGGGCAAGGCGATCAAGGGGGTGGTTGCCCATTATGGGGTGGGTTTTGTGGGCAATGTTGCGGGTTCGGGGGCGGCGGGGGGTGAGTTTGATTCGGTGTCGTTGTTTGGTGGTCCGGCCGCTGGCGGGGTGCGTGGGGCCATCCATGGGGTGGGTCAGTCCGGGGTGTCGGGATCATCTGCGGGCGGCCCGGCTTCCGGTGAGATTGGGTGGGATGCTGATGAGGCCACCCTCAATGGTGACTTTGATGACCAGGACACTGTTGAGGACACGGTTAAAGATAAGGACAAGTCCATACCCGGTTTGGGGTCTAGTAGTGCCGGTCCCGAGGTGGTCGCCGCCGCCGATGGCGAGGGCGGCGCCCTGCAGGATTGGGGTAGTGATACCCAAACGTTGAGTGGTGTGCCCAGTGGGGACTCCACGGCCTACCGCGTATCCGGCGATGCTCAGGCCGGTGTGGCTGTGGTGACCTCACACCTGCAGGGGCTGTCTGCGGTTGCTCACGGCAGCATGGGGGGCTCGTCGGGGGTTAGTGACATCCGCGGTGATTCAGCCTGGGCGGGCGCTCACACCGTTGACACCGTCCATGGTGTGGGCGGTGTCAACGGTGTCGGGCCGGGCGCGGTGGGGGGTGGGGCTGGTGGTGGTGTTGTGGGCGGTGCGTCAGGGTCTCATGGTGCTGGGGGGGCCTCTCGCGGTGCGGTGGCCTCGGGTGCGGTGGGGGTGTCGGGCCCGCGGCCTGTAGCTGTGGGTTCGGGCAGTGGTGCTGGGGTTGGTGGTGGGGGGGCGCATGGGGCTGGGGTGGATGCTGGCAGTGATAGTGCCCATCGGCCGTTGAGGGGGGTGAATGGGCCGGTAGCGGCGGGCCCCGGGCAGTCCTCCCCGACATCGGCGTCGACATCGGCGTCGGCGGTCAGTGTTCACGGCGGGGATCGTGTCAGCGGCGCCCCGGCCCCTGGATCGGTGGGTTCGCCGTCTGAAATGGGTTCGGTGTCTGCGATGGTCGACTCGTCGGCGGTCAGCGAGGGCCTGCCGGCGCCGCAGCGGGTGGCTGTCTCGGAGGTGTCTGCAGCCGGCGGGGGTTGGAGTGCGCCCGTTGAGGGGGGTGTGCCCGATGCGGGGAGCCCGTCGTTGATGGACTCTGCGGACAACGTGGCTCGGCCTGCGAGTTTTACCCCCGCCGAGTCCTCTGACGCCGCGGTAGCCTCGCCTGCGCCTGCGCCTGCGCCTGCGCCTGCGCCTGCGCCTGCGCCGTCGTCGCCGTCGCCGCTGTCGTCGTCGTCGTCGTCGTCGTCGTCGTCGTCGTCGTCGTCGCCGTCGTCGTCGTCGTCGCCGTCGTCGCCGTCGCCGTCGCCGTCGTCGCCGTCGCCGCTGTCGTCGTCGTCGTCGTCGTCGTCGTCGTCGTCGTCGTCGCCGTCGCCGTCGCCGTCGTCGCCGTCGCCGTCGCCGCTGTCGTCGTCGCCGCTGTCGTCGCCGTCGTCGTCGTCGTCGTCGCCGCTGTCGGTGTCGGTGTCGCTGGCGGCCTCGTCGGTCGGGCAGGTCGGTGAGTCCGGGGTGGTGGCGGGTGCGGGGATCGTTGAGGGGGCTGTGGCCAAGACGGGTGACTCCGCTCAGGGCGGGCATAACGTTGGGGCGTCGGTGGGGCGGGTGCTTTCGGGTGGGTCGGTGGTGTCGCAGGGTCGGGGTGGGGGTGGGGCCGCTGGGGTGGTGGGTGGTGCTGTTGCTGGTGTGGGTGGGGTGGGGTCCTCGGTGGTGGAGCTCCATGCCGAGGGTGGGGGGTTGTCGGCGGGTAGGGGCAAGCTTGGTGGGGGTGGTGCCCAGGCCCGGGTTGGGGGTGCTGGGGGGGCTGCTGGTGAGCACATTGTTGGCGCTGATCACCGTGGGCCCCGGGCCGATCCAGGGCAGGTGCCTTCGGCGTCTGATGTGCGCGATCTGGGGCGTGAGGACCTCGAGCGTGAGGAGCTCGGCGCGGGTGGGGGAGGGCTTTGGGTGGATGGCGGTGGTGATGGCCCTGGTGGCGGGGGGGTGGGTGATTGGTTTGCTGAGGGCGCGGGTTGGCGTCGAGATGTTGGGGGTTGGTTTATTGCTGGGCGGGGTGGGCGGATCGAGGTGGGGTCTGGTTCTGGTGATGGGTTTGTGGAGCTGCCGGTGGGGGCGCGGGGGGTGTTTGACGCCCAAGGGGTGTTGCAGCATGTTGTCTTGGGTGAGGGCACCAGTTTTGACCGCGGGCTCGATGGGACCTGGTCGCGGCCGCGGGAGAATCCGGGTGAGGTGCAGGTGGTTAAGACGGGCCATGGTGATGTTGTTGGTCCTGATAACGAGAAGGTGATCGACACCAAGACCGGGGACACGATCGCTTACCGCCAGGTCAAGGATGACCATGGTCGCCGCCTGTCGCAGCCCACGGTGTTGCTCCCGGATGGGGTGGGGGGCTGGAAACAAACCTCAGCGCCGGTGGATGTGGTCAGTTATGAGGCGTGGTTGGCGGGGGCCAATCAGGCTCATGACACTGCGCGCACGATGTTCGATATTGCCGGGCGATCTGATGTGAGCATTCCCGAACCCGAGCGGTTGACCCACCTGGGTACCGAGGAATTGAAAGAGTTGCTGGGCGGTACGCCCGATGATATGAGGGCCGCGCTGTATGAGGCGGTGCGGCGCACTAAGGGTGTGAGCTTGCGGTGGACGCAGCTGGCCGCCGGGGGTGCCTTCGAGCGCGGTGATGTGGTGAATATGGCTGCCGGGGAGGGTAAGTCGTATCTGTTTTTGATGAGTAACGCGCTGGAGGCGGCTAAGTTGGCTAAGGCCGGCCAGGGCGGGGCGGTGCATATGCACACCACCCGTGATGTGTTGGCTGAGCAGTTGGAACCCGATTTTCGGGCGGTGATGGAGCCGCTCGGGTATGCGGTGCACCGGCTCAATTCCGATCATCCACCGCCGCCGCCCAAAGAGGGTCAACCCACCGTGTATTTGGGGACGAGTCAAGACGCGGCGTTTACCTTGCTCAAGCACGGGTCGGTCGGCGGGCGCGGCGACGACGGTGCGGGTGGGGGGTCGGGGCCAGGATTTCACGCCGAGATCGATGAGATCGATGAAGCGCTGGTGTATTCCCACGGCCACTACATTTTGTCGGAGGGCACCGGTGCGGACGCGGCGGCGGCGGTGGCTGACCCGATCAAGGGGATGCGCGAGTTTTTGTCTGACAAGTTGGCCAGCGGGGAGCTGACCGAGGCTGATTTTGGGCGCGAACCCGACACGGTCGGTGGGCCCGCGCAGTTGACCCAGGTCGGGGTCGCCAAAGCCACCGCACTGCTGAACCCGCACGGCGAGCTGGCGCCTGCGCAGGTGGAGGGGCAGCTGGGCAAGCTGAACATGGCCGGCGCGGCGCATTGGGAGTATGTCGAAAACGTGCATTACGTGATCGATGACAAGACCGGCAAGCTCTACATCATCGATCAGACCACCCACCAGGTTTTGTATGACCCGCGCACGTCCTCGGAGAGTCGGTGGAACGGGGGATTGGCTCAGGCGCTGGAGGCCAAACACGGGCTGGCGGTGCGTCATGACTCCGACGGCGATAAGAAGGTGACCTCACACGGCTTGTATGAGAAGTATGCGCAGGTTGTGGGTGCCTCGGGGACGGCGAACGGGAAAAACGAGTTGTTCGCTAAGCAGGGGTTGTCGTCGCAGATCGCCGATATTTCGCGGTATTACCGCTCGGGGTTGAGCACCCACGACATTGAGGTCAGCGCGAACCTGAAAGACAAGCTGGCCACGATCGCCGGCGATGTCGCACAGATGCAGGAGCTGGGGGACACTGCGCGCCCGCAGTTGATTTTGGCGCACCGCAACGATCTGGTGGCACAGATCTCCGCGCAGCTGGGGCAGCGCAATGTCGCCCACGTCGCTATCGACGCGAAGTGGTTTTTGCGCCAGGGCGTGGATCGCGATGAGGCGTTTAAGGAGGTGGTGGCCCAGGCCGGTAAGCCGGGTGCGGTGTTGGTGATCAACATGCAGGGCGCACGCGGGGTCGACATCCCCCTCGATGATCATGCTAAGGCGCTGGGCGGTCTGCACGTGGTGGTCACCGGGCATTCCGGGGTGTCTAAAGACATCGACATTCAAGCCGAGAACCGGGCCGCGCGCAGCGGGGACCGCGGCAGTGTGAAGTACTACATTTCCCCCGACGATGACCTGTTCCGGCTCTCGGACAATCCCCAAGTCCAACTGGCCGTGATCCAATACCGCACCGCGCTGCACACCGGTACCGACACCACCCCCGCCCAACAAGGACTGCGCGATGCGGTACCGCTCTCCCAAAACGACGCCGCACTGCGGATGGGAATCCGCCAAGGCCCACCCTCACGCGCCCCACCCACCCACACCGCGCCCACCGACTCCCACCACCCTGGCGATCACCGAGCACCCGACCGGCCGCCACCACCGACCAACCAAGACCCAAATACTCTCGAGGGCAGTGCGAATAGACCATTCGCCACCGAAATTGGCACGGGCGGTATCGATTCCGGCCCGGCTGACGCACATCATCAGCTGACTGATCTGGACGGACTCTACGGGGTGGGCGCCGACTCAGATGAGCCAGCAGCCGGCGGGTCGAAGGTGGGTGGGCCTGGTGTGGAGGACCTCGAGGCGTCGTCGTCGACGGTGTTGGAGTCAGGGGTCGCCACGACGCCAGTTGATGGCGCCGCCGTCGCTACCTCGGCCGGGCACGGCGGGTCGCCCAGCGGCATCACCACCGAGCAGGTTGCCGGGTCGAGGAATCCGAGTCCGTTGCAAGGGAGTGGCGCTCCCCCTGTCGTGAGTCCGGCGGTGGAGGCGCCGAACATCACGCAAGGTGATGGGACACCCAACGGGACGGCGACTGCGGGCTCAGTTGGTGATGAGGACGCGGCGGGACGGCAGACGAGCCGGCGAGGACTTGGTGTGGTCAGTGCGGACGCGTCCAACGCCGGGGGGCCAGTCTTGGATCCGGGCGCGGTGTCGGTCATTGGTGACCCGCCGTCGCAGCCGCCTCGTTCGCCGCGGCCGCCGGTAGCGGGTAGTTCGGCGCCGCCCGCTCGGGAAGGTCAACTAGCTGAGGGCATTACGGGTGCGAGCGGAGCGCGCACGCCCGATGTCGAGGTCGAAACCGACGACGTTTACCTCGGCCGGGCTGAGTATGAGGCTAAGCACGCCGATGATCGTGTCGAGGACCGCAGCGCGGGTGGCGAGGTCGCTGGTGTCGAGGACGTGGTGCGCCTTGGCTCTTTGACGCAGTCTGAAACGAACCTTGGTGACAGGCATGACGGCGATGGTGACGTCGATCCCGCCACCGAGGTGACGGTCTCACCGCAGCCCTCATCTCGGTCAGAGGTGGACGTCCCCTTCACGCTGAATAGCGGCGAAGGGGTATCGCCCCTGGCCGGGGGCCTCGACGCCGTCACGACATCCGCAGCCCGGCCACCACGTGCTGGCCCGCGCGGCAACCATGACCGGGATCGGACCCCGACATCGCAGAACACCGAACCCGTCGAGCACCACGACCGGGGCGGCAGCCCAGAGGTCGGCCCACGGGGCGCCCAGAATGCTTCACCGCCGCTACACGGTCGGAGCGATGATCTGACTCCGGCAGCGCCCAGAACAGATTTGCCGGATTTCGGTCGGGGAGCTGGCGAGTCCGACTTCGGCGCAGTGGGTTTGAGGTGGATCGGTTCGCAGTGGGACGCGGTCAGGGGGCATCCAGAGTTCGGGTCCCGCTTGGAAGCGGTGTATGGGTGGTTGTCGCCGAACGGAGGCGAACTGGCTGCCGACGATTATCGGTTGGATGAGTACCGGCGCGCGCCGATGGCGCAGGCCGCGTTGCGTGTCCTGTACATGTGGCATGTCTCTGGTGTGCGTGCGGCGCGAGGGTTCGCGGATCGACAGCGGGGCTTCCGGCTCCGTGGCGGTTCGGAGTCGACGGGTGACGACCGAGACGAAAACGTCGCAACCGATACGAGTGATGGACACGAAGATTCAGATGGTCGGTCGACCCCCGACGTCCAGAATCGTCGGGTATCGCCTTCCCGTGATGTCGAGGGTGCTGCGCCGGTGGGGGAGCCGCTGCGTGTGGAGGTGCCTGGTGATGGGTGGTGTTTGTTGTACGCGGTGGTGGTGAGTACGCCACCGTTGGATTGGCCTGCGCAGTGGTCCTCGAATGCTGTGGCGACTCATGCGGCGATTCTGCAGCAGATGGGTGGCCGGGGGAGGCCGGCAGCGGCGTTGAAGGGTCCTGCTGAGGCGTTGTGGACCATGGTCGAGAAGTGGGTCGCGTCCAGGGCTGCAGCCGATTTGCCGGTGGAAGCGATTCGGGCGTTTCGCCGCAGTGAGGAGCAGGCCGCCGTTGTGCACCGGCTGCTGCATGATGTGGCCGATGACCAGTCGCGCCGGGAGTGGTTGAGCACGGCTGGGATTGAGGCCCCCGGTGGCGCGGCGTGGGTGTCGGCGGCCACGTTGGCCGCGCGCTACGACGAGGTGTATGCAGAGCGTCGGGCCGCAGGGGAGGATGAGCCGCTGATCAGGGCCGGTCACGGCGGGGATGGGGCAGAGTCGTCCGAAATGGGTTTGACCGTACCGGAATTGCGGTTTAACTACCTGCAGACGCACGGTGGGTTGCCGCGGCTGGCAGATCTGGGTGGGGTTGATCTGGCCCTGATGATCGACGGGGCCTATGCGCAGCTGCCTTTGACCGATGAGGAGTACGCGGGGCTGCTGGGCAGCCTTGGGTCGTGGGATACCTCATGGGCCACCAGCTACGGCGAGATGTTTCCCAGCTTGGTCGCGCACACCCTGGGGGTGCACTTGCAGTACGGCAGCTTGGGCGGTGTGAACGATTACGGCGTCCCTGACGGACCCGTGGTGCAAGTCCATCACAACGGAGACAATCATTACCAAGCCATCATCATCCAACCCCACCCAATCAGCCTCGCAGCTCACCGGGACGCCTCGACGCCGATCGCCCTCACCACCGAGGTGGTGGGTAGCCCCTACGCGTGGCCGACGGGTGGCGCAGCCGCTGCGGAGACCGTGGCACTGCAGCCTCTTCAACTGTTCTTCAACGAGGGTGTCAAGACCCTCGATGAGAGCCTGAAGACACAGATCAAGAATCATGCGGCGTACCTCATCGAGCGGGCCACGCGCCGACCCTGGCCGTTCGGGGATTCCGATCTTGTCGTCGTGGTCGAGGGTGGCGGCAACGGTCGAAAGCTCAATGAGAAGCGTGCCTTCAAGACGGGATGGGAGCGCGCAGAGAACACCCTCGAAGAACTGCGCGCTGAATTCAATGCTCAGCGTAAGAAGTTCGCAGGACCGGTGCGCAACGTCGTGTTCACCGCGAAGTCGCGCGGGTCGGCTTACCCCGAAGGTTTCTCAGCTGCAGCCGATGCCTACACCAAACGGGGCGACATCCGTTCGGTGGTGATACGCATATCCGATTCAGGGTCGCATCCCGATGTTTCGGTCGATGCCGATACATCGAGTCGGGATTCATTGAGTACGCGGCTCAGCACACCACCACCAGCCGCGCACACCGGTACCTCAGGCGGTGGTGCGCTTCGCGACGCGAACCCCGCGGGCTTGCCCGGTGGTGCTGACCCTGGCCGCCAACAGCCGACGACGGATGATTACCACCAGCTGCTGAGATCCGCGCCGCCCCGCGTTGAGCCCGCGCATGGTGTTCATAGCGATGATCCTGCCGAAGATGTGGCCAATGACACTGATTCGGGCGATGAGCCGGAGTCCGCCCCGCAAGACCACGAATATGCGCGCCGCCTTCATCTGGCGGGGTCGGTGGTCGCGCCCCATCTCGGTGACGGTCCTGTAGGCGGATTGACTCAGGCAGGTGTGGGGATGCTCGGCGCTGATGAGGTTTTGGCGGCCGCAAAACTCGCGCAAGAATTCAGTGAGGACCTGAAACGGCGGTACAGCCACACTGGGGACTGGATCACCATCGAGGCCGAAGGCAAGCGCTCGTTCAATGACCTCAGAGATGTGGCACCTAAGTTGTATTCGCGGTATCCGGAACTGCGCACCTATGTTGACCACCGCGGCCAACCGCCGACGCAGCGTGCCCGGGGGGCGGTCGCCGATCACGGGCCGTTAATTACGAACAGGGCCTGGAGTTTTCAGTTCACACCGAAGAATGACCCGCATAATACGCAGGGTTTGTGGGTGCGGGTCGTGACTGCAGATGCAGAACACCCGGATCCGACGATACAGCCGCGGGTGCGGCTGGTGCGCGATGCGTTGGAGGTGCTGGATCGCGGCGGCTACCTGCTGGGGTCCCAACCACTGGAAGTGGTCTTGCCGCGCTACACCAAAAAGCTTCGTGTTTCGATCACTAGAAGCGGGCGCACGTTTTCCGCCGAAGACGAAGAGCTAACCGACGAAGTACTGCAACGGCGCGCCGAGATGCATGGGTGGTTCATTCCCCCGGGGACCATCTACATCGCACCGCAGGCCCTGATTAGGGACGTCATCTCTGGTACCGGTATTCCCGAAATCACCTGTCTCGCGATGCGAGATGTCGGTTTAGCAATCGTGGTGCATGAAATGATGCATTGGCTGCACTATGTGGGCAATCCGCGCTTATACACCGATCTCGGGTGGACCGCGCTGCGTCGGCCCTATGTGCTGGCTGCGTTGACGGCTGGGGTGAGCCGGTATGCGACGCACCACCCCTTCGAGTTCGTCGCCGAGTACGGGCTCGGCCGGGCGTTTGGCCGCCGGCATGACAATCCGGGCTTGAAGGAGGTTCTCGACACGACCTATAGCGTGTTGGGTGGAGCCAGGCCGTCTACGCAGCCCCAGCCGTTGCGCGCGCCCAAGATGACCGACGGCCGGTTAGCTGGGTTGGCTGACCGGGTTCGCCAGTACCGTGGGGGCGCGGATTTGACCGACCCTCAGGTCAGAGCCCGCTACGAGGCGTTGGTCGACACGATGGGTCCGTGGGCCCAGTACCTGTCGGTGGGCCGACAAGCGTCGCTGATCGCCGATCAACTCGCCACCTCCAGCGAGGACGTTGCCCGCGCCGTCGCGCCATCCGCGGCGCACAGTCCAATTCGGCGAGTTGCCGCGGCTCAGCGTGATGTCCTCGCCGATGAGTCGTGGCGTCATAGCCCCGCCCGGTCGGCTGACTGGTTCGATCCGGATCGGCGCCCGGTACGGCCCTTCGTATTGGAGGGTTTGCGGAGCTTTCAGACGCCCACGCGGGTGAACACGACCGGGTCTGTCAACGCACGTGCCATTGAGTATGACTGGCGCAGGATCGCCGCACCCTCGGGGCGATTCGTTCAAGATTTCACCCTCAACGTCCATCTGAGGACCGGTCCCGGTTACCACGAGATCGATGCAATTCTTATGCGAGTTCGCATTCAGGACGTGGCGAGCCGGGTGTTCAACCTCGGCTACCGGCTGCCCAGCGGAGACGAGTTCCATGTGACGGTCGAGGTCACCGACCACCCCGAGCGGGCGCCTCTCGTCGTCGACGTCGGGGAGGGCCACCCCGCCCAACAGCATCGGAACACCAAAGTCAGCGACGGTGAACTCGCCGCTGACATGCTGCGCCATCTCGGCGTCGCCGATGAGCCCAGTCCGGGCTCGGATTCTCATGATGACGACAGCGCATTGCGTCCACGCCATCTTTGGATGATCGAACGTACCGCCCACGCTCTCGGTGTCGGTGTCGGTGTCGGTGATACCATTCGACAACGACAGCGTGCTGAAGGGTCGTTGGCTCCGCTTCCCAATGCCGGCGGCCAAAGCCGACAACCGCGCCTGCCCGATGACGCGGTCGCCGGATCACCACCGTCGGCGTCGATCCGCGCGACTCCAGCCCCGACCCGGGTTGGGTCGGCGGAGGGGTTGTCGGGTCTCGGGTCAACCGGCACCATTCAGGACTACCTGAACATGATGCTGGGAAATCAACCCGGGCAGGTCATCGATCAACGCGAAGCATTCGGCGTGGCCGTGGCCCAGGACGTCGCCGACACACAGGCCACCCCCACCGGCGAACCGGCGCCGCTGGTCGTGGAATTCCGAAACGACGTGCAACGCAGCGGACCCCACGACGTCGTTGCGCATTATCGACACCACACCACGACCATCGTGGGCACACCCACCACGACGATCGTGGGCACGCCCACCACCACGGGGGGCGTGTTCGGGCGGCTCGGCAAGACATCGACTCCGCCTCAGCCCCAACCCGCCGCGTCGGACGGTGCCCAGGGTGGCTCCGTCGGTGCCCAGCCGGGACACGGCCAGAGCAGTGCTTCGCCCCCGTTTGTGTCACTGGAGTCCACCGCATCCCCCATCGGGGCGCTGTCGAGCACGCCAGCGCCGGGAACGTCCACGGCCGCCGGGCGCTTCGGTGCTGGGGCGCTCGACGGTGTCGGGCAGGGCGCGGTGAGCAGTGTGCTGGGCAGGGTGTGCCAGACCCCAGGTCTGATGGCCGGTCTCGGGGTGTCCGACGATGAGCTGCGTACCTACGTCGAACGGGCGTATCGGGACTTACCCGATAGTGCACGTCGCGGCAATTCCAGGCAGATCGCCGACGCGCTGTTCAACCAGGTTTCCACGGGTCACCCGATAGTGTCCACCCGCGGCGGCAGCCGCCCTTTGGGGCGCGGGCCGGCGGGGCCCGCGTCCAGCCCGGGCGCCGGGCCCTCCACCCGGCAGGGTGGCGGGGGGCCCGGCCTGTTGCCGTTGGCTGACGCGCTGCCCCCGGATGCCGATGGGACCGCTGATCGATTGGCCCCGGCCGGTCGGTCGCAGCTGGCGGGTCCGGGCCGCCCACCCCTGGACCATCAGTTCACGGCGGGGCGTTACGCGTCGCAGGGCACGGCGGCGGGCGACCCGGACCGGCCACTGATCGGGTCGAATCGGGACAAGGGCAAGGGCAGGGCGCGTTCGGACATCGACATGGATGTCGACGACGCTGACAGCGCTGCCGCGCTGCCGGATCGGCAGCACTATCTGGCTGCGGTCAACCGGGTGAGGCAGGGCCAGGAATCGGCATCGGGGGACGTCCGCGTCCAGGACGCGGACTTGATTGCCGAGTTGATCACCACGAATCTGGGGCCGCTGGAGCCCCTCGAGGATGCTGAACGCATCGAGCTGACCGTGCTGCTCGGCGAGTATGCCGCACGGACCGGCGCCGCTGGGCGGTGGGCATCCGAGCGCGGTGTGGTCTCACCGGATCGGCCTGGACCCTCCACCGGTGGCGCCATCCCCAGCGGCGACGGCCACCACCTCGGCAGCGTCGGGGCTAGGCAGAGCAGTCAGGGCGGGGGTCGAGATGCGAGGCCGGCGATGCCAGCAGGGGATAGGTCGGGGGCTTCAGCTGGGGGGGGTTCGTCCTGGTGGGATCGGGGTGGCGAACGTTTCGGGCGGGGGGAAGACAGCAGCAGCAGAAAGTGGGCTCGGCAGGACGGGCAGGGCGGGGTTTCGGGGAAGCGCAGAAGAGTCGAAGAGGGTTCCTCACCCGGTGATTCGAGAAGTTACCGGCCGCCGTTGCGTGGTGGTGCGGTGCGGTCGCAAGGAGGGTCGTGGGCGGCACGATCCGATGGGGGTGGTGGGGGGGATCAGCGCAGAGTGTGGGGCAGCGGGGCTAGCGTCGGGGCTAGGCAGAGCAGTCAGGGCGGGGGTCGAGATGCGAGGCCGGCGATGCCAGCAGGGGATAGGTCGGGGGCTTCAGCTGGGGGGGGTTCGTCCTGGTGGGATCGGGGTGGCGAACGTTTCGGGCGGGGGGAAGACAGCAGCAGCAGAAAGTGGGCTCGGCAGGACGGGCAGGGCGGGGTTTCGGGGAAGCGCAGAAGAGTCGAAGAGGGTTCCTCACCCGGTGATTCGAGAAGTTACCGGCCGCCGTTGCGTGGTGGTGCGGTGCGGTCGCAAGGAGGGTCGTGGGCGGCACGATCCCATGGGGGTGGTGGGGGGGATCAGCGCAGAGTGTGGGGCAGCGGGGCTAGCGTCGGGGCTAGGCAGAGCAGTCAGGGCGGGGGTCGAGATGCGAGGCCGGCGATGCCAGCAGGGGATAGGTCGGGGGCTTCAGCTGGGGGGGGTTCGTCCTGGTGGGATCGGGGTGGCGAACGTTTCGGGCGGGGGGAAGACAGCAGCAGCAGAAAGTGGGCTCGGCAGGACGGGCAGGGCGGGGTTTCGGGGAAGCGCAGAAGAGTCGAAGAGGGTTCCTCACCCGGTGATTCGAGAAGTTACCGGCCGCCGTTGCGTGGTGGTGCGGTGCGGTCGCAAGGAGGGTCGTGGGCGGCACGATCCGATGGGGGTGGTGGGGGGGATCAGCGCAGAGTGTGGGGCAGCGGGGCTAGCGTCGGGGCTAGGCAGAGCAGTCAGGGCGGGGGTCGAGATGCGAGGCCGGCGATGCCAGCAGGGGATAGGTCGGGGGCTTCAGCTGGGGGGGGTTCGTCCTGGTGGGATCGGGGTGGCGAGCGTTTCGGGCGGGGGGAAGACAGCAGCAGCAGAAAGTGGGCTCGGCAGGACGGGCAGGGCGGGGTTTCGGGGAAGCGCAGAAGAGTCGAAGAGGGTTCCTCACCCGGTGATTCGAGAAGTTACCGGCCGCCGCGAGGGGCAGGAAAGCTGTGGTCGGCCTCCACCGCAGGTGCGCAAAGATATGAGGCTCGAATATTGTCCCGCCAGTTAAAAGACAATCTCAGGGATCTGGGCGGAAGAGCAGGAAAGGGGGGTTATTCGCCGCAGCAACGGCAGGCGATTACTCGCTCCGCGCAACACTTTTTGAACTCAGGCGACGCCGGGCCGATGGGGGACCAGCTTCCTGGCTATGCCGGACTGGCTAACGAGTGGAGCAAAAATTTGGAAGATCAGTACTCTCGGGAAGCTTTGCACAAAGTCGCGGCGAAATTTGGCGGACTTCCTCCCGCGCGGACGGAAAGCGCTCAGCGGGATCGGGCTCGCGATCTGGCGTTGCTCGCCAACGCGTTCAGCAAACTGGATCTCGACGAGTACCCGGATGCGCGGCGCGCGCTGGGGCAGATTGCCGCCCACGTGGCCGATGCCCCCGACCTGAGAATCTACCTACCGCGATATTTGGCGAATCTGGCTAACGGGTTCAGCAAGCTGAACATCGACCAGAGCCGGGATGGGCGGCGCGGGTTGGAGACGATTGCCGCCCACGTAGCCACTGCTGACCTGAGAGCCTACCTAGCGCACGATCTGGCGAATCTGGCTAACGGGTTCAGCAAGCTGAACATCGGCGCCAGTCCGGTCGGGGTTAGCGGGTTGGAGGCGATCGCCGCCCGGGTGGCCGGTGCTGACCTGAAAGACTACCTACCGCAAGGATTGGCGAATCTCGCCAACGGGTTCAGCAAGCTGAACATCGGCGCCAGTCCGGTCGGGGTTAGCGGGTTGGAGACGATCGCCGCCCACGTGGCCGATGCCCCCGACCTGAGAGACTACCTACCGCAACATTTGGCGAATCTCGCTAACGGGTTCAGCAAACTGGATCTAGACGAGAGCCGGGATGGGCGGCGCGGGTTGGAGGCGATCGCCGCCCACGTAGCCGGTGCCGACCTGGCAGGCTACCTACCGCAACAGTTGGCGAATCTGGCTAACGGGTTCAGCAAGCTGAACATCGGCGCCAGTCCGGTCGGGGTTAGCGGGTTGGAGACGATCGCCGCCCACGTAGCCACTGCTGACCTGGCAGGCTACCTACCGCAACATTTGGCGAATCTGGCTAACGGGTTGAGCAAGCTGAACATCGACCAGAGCCGGGATGGGCGGCGCGGGTTGGAGACGATTGCCGCCCACATAGCCGGTGCCGACCTGGCAGGCTACCTACCGCAACAGTTGGCGAATCTGGCTAACGGGTTCAGCAAGCTGAACATCGGCGCCAGTCCGGTCGGGGTTAGCGCGCTGGAGGCGATCGCCGCCCGGGTGGCCGGTGCTGACCTGGAAGGCTACCTACCGCAAGATTTGGCGAATCTGGCTAACGGGTTCAGCAAGCTGAACATCGGCGCCAGTCCGGTCGGGGTTAGCGGGTTGGAGACGATCGCCGCCCACGTAGCCGATGCCCCCGACCTGGCAGGCTACCTACCGCAACATTTGGCGAATCTGGCTAACGGGTTCAGCAAACTGGATCTAGACGAGAGCCGGGATGGGCGGCGCGGGTTGGAGGCGATCGCCGCCCACATAGCCGGTGCCGACCTGGCAGGCTACCTACCGCAACATTTGGCGAATCTGGCCAACGGGTTGAGCAAGCTGAACATCGGCGCCAGTCCGGTCGGGGTTAGCGGGTTGGAGGCGATTGCCGCCCACGTAGCCGGTGCCGACCTGGCAGGCTACCTACCGCAAGAGTTGGCGAATGTGGCCAACGGGTTGAGCAAGCTGAACATCGGCGAGAGCGCGGATGGGCGGCGCGGGTTGGAGGCGATCGCCGCCCGGGTGGCCACTGCTGACCTGGCAGGCTACCTACCGCAACATTTGGCGATTGTGGCTAACGGGTTGAGCAAGCTGAACATCGGCGAGAGTCCGGTCGGGGTTAGCGGGTTGGAGGCGATTGCCGCCCGGGTGGCCGGTGCTGACCTGGCAGGCTACCTACCGCAAGAGTTGGCGATTGTGGCTAACGGGTTGAGCAAGCTGAACATCGACGAGAGCCGGGATGGGCGGCGCGCGCTGGGGGAGATTGCCGCCCACGTGGCCGATGCCCCCGACCTGAGAGACTACCTACCACAAGGATTGGCGAATCTGGCCAACGGGTTGAGCAAGCTGAACATCGGCGAGAGCCGGGATGGGCGGCGGGGGTTGGAGGCGATTGCCGCCCACGTGGCCGATGCCCCCGACCTGGCAGGCTACCTACCGCAACATTTGGCGAATGTGGCCAACGGGTTGAGCAAGCTGAACATCGGCGCCAGTCCGGTCGGGGTTAGCGGCTTGGAGGCGATTGCCGCCCGGGTGGCCGGTGCTGACCTGGCAGGCTACCTACCGCAACATTTGGCGAATCTGGCTAACGGGTTGAGCAAGCTGAACATCGACCAGAGCCGGGATGGGCGGCGCGGGTTGGAGGCGATCGCCGCCCACGTGGCCGGTGCTGACCTGGCAGGCTACCTACCGCAAGATTTGGCGAATGTGGCCAACGGGTTGAGCAAGCTGAACATCGGCGCCAGTCCGGTCGGGGTTAGCGCGCTGGAGGCGATTGCCGCCCGGGTGGCCGGTGCTGACCTGGCAGGCTACCTACCGCAAGAGTTGGCGAATCTCGCTAACGGGTTCAGCAAGCTGAACATCGGCGCCAGTCCGGTCGGGGTTAGCGCGCTGGAGACGATTGCCGCCCGGGTGGCCGGTGCTGACCTGGCAGGCTACCTACCGCAACATTTGGCGAATCTGGCTAACGGGTTGAGCAGGCTGAACATCGGCGAGAGCCGGGATGGGCGGCGGGGGTTGGAGACGATCGCCAGCAAGGTGGGGTGGGGGGTGCATTGGTTTGGGGCTTTTGATGTTGGCGAGCTGGGCCAGCTGGCCAACGCGCTGTCGCGGGGGTGGATGGCGGTGGAGGGGGATGTGCAGGCCCAAGCCCTGTTTGCTGGGCGGCTGCACCGGTTGGCTGATCATTGGGGAGAGGATCCCGGTCGGCTGCAGCAGGCCGCGGTGTTGGATATCGCCATTTTATTCAAGGCCCTGGTCAAAGTGCGTCTCTACGATGATCTCCGGGTACTGGGCGGGCCTGGGGTGGATCGGCTGGCACAGTTGCGCGGAAACGATGACCTCGCCGGGGTGAATCTGGAGACGTTGGGCAACCTCAGTGTGGCGTTGTTGCCGTTGGTACGCAGCTTGCTGTTGCGTCGACATCGGGCACAGACGCTGGAGTTTCTGGTCAAGCTGCAACCGGTGATCGCGCAGAAGATGGACTTGTATCGTGGGCAGGTCCCGGCCTCGCCGGGTCAGCAGTTCAGCACCCGCTGGCCGGCGTTGACGATGTTTCAGATTCTCAAGACCTATGATGTGGTCGCGACCATGGTGGCGCGGCGGACGCGCACCAGCACGGGTTTTGACGCGGGGCCGGACAACGACCTTAGAGCGTGGCTGGACGTGACGCTGTACACGCACCGCAAGCTGATCGAGGATGATTTATCGAGTCACAGCTGGAACCTGATTGCCCAGCTGGAAGCCGAAAACCCGCTCGATGCGCTGGATGGGTGGCTGCAGGCAGATCACCAGCACGCCGGGCAGAGCCAGCCGTTGGGGGTGCCCGCGTCGTTTGCTTTGGCCGAGGTATTCGAGCAGATGCGGCATGAGCCGGGCGCGCCCCCGGCCGACGCCGGCCGGATGAGGATGGCGCGAGTCGACCTGCGCGGCAAACCGATTCCGGCTACCCATCAGGACCTGGATGTGTCGCGGTATTCCATTTTGAGCCGCCTGACCGAAAGCAAGTTGGCGCCGGTGGGGGTGCAATTGCCGGGCAAGCTCAGCGCTTTCATGTTGGGGCGCATGCTTGAGGTGAATGGGGTTCCCCACCGGATGGACCTTTTCGGGGGCAGCGCGATGAAAACAGTGGGGGATACCCTTCAAGCGATCTTTGCCCGAGAGCCGGGCCAGAAGCGCGTCATCAATGAAGGGCGTTTGCTGGCGTTCCCGCTGGCAGACACCCGCCACGACAGTTCGTTCGCCGGGCTGATGGCTAAATTGCTGCCCAACCAGGAGAGTTACTACTATTTTCAGCGCATGATGATCGCTTCGCCGCCGGGCATCGCCGGACTGGAGCCCCGCGATTATGTGCTGGAAGGCTCGTTTCCGATCGCGATTCTGCCCGACCGGCGCCCCGAGGAGTCCCACCCCTTTGCGCTGCGGGACGGCATCGCGCTGCGCCCGCACGATGGGACCGGGTTCATCAAGGAATCGGTAGCCCACACGATGGGGCTGTTCGGCAAAACCCCAGGGAAGTTACCGATCTTTGCGGAGCGGCCGGCCAAACTGCCCGCTCAGGCGCTGCAGTATTACCCGCGCTCGGGTGAGGTTGTGGCCGAAGCCGTGGAAAAGCTGCGGCCCACCATCGCGGCGGGCAAGACTTCGCTGCAGGGAGAGGAGTTGTTCCGCACGGTGACCGCCGGCAATATCGAAGGGGCCTATGCGGTGGCCGTCCCCTCATCGGACGCCAAGCTGCACCTGCCCGCACAAAAGACCCCGGACAGGGGGGCAGACGCTGCCGGGGTTCTGCTCGGGCGAGCTCCCTATGACAAGCCCAATCTGCGGCCGATTGAACCCAGCCGGGTGGGTGAGCCAGAGGATGCTACGGCCAAGTTCCTGACCGAAAGTACCGCGATTCAATACAGCTTTGTCGGCGCTGAGTCGGCCGCCGCCGGGCAGACCTCCGAGGCGCCGCTGTTTTTCGCCAAGGGCCTTCTCGTGGTGGTACCCGATGCGAAATGGCCGCCCGATTACGCCGATCGCAGCGTGGTGTTCTCGGCAGAAGATATTAAAACCCATTCCGACTGGGTCACGAAAAAGGACCGGCACACCCGCGATACCCGGCTGGTCGCGACCGGCATTCTGCAGGCCACTGAGGTGTTCGGCCCGGGATCGTTGGCCGCGGTTCCTGTCGACGAACACAACAAGCTCGATGGCGATTTCGACGGCGACGCCGTGATTGTCCTGGCCAACCGGCCCGCACTGTTTGACCACGTGCAAAAATTTGAGCAGGAATACAAGCCGCTTGTCCTCAAGCCACCCAAATCCCATACCCCCGCGATCAATCCCCACAGCGGCCGTTATGAGTTCGGACGCGGCCGCCAAATTCTGTCCATCAAGCTGGGCATTTTACAGAGTTACAGCGGCCTGCAGCAAACCTATCTCGCGCAATCTTCGGAGACCCGTCGCTGGATTGCCGAACGGGCCGTGTTTGGCACCTATGAGGGTCTAGACGCCACCGTCAAAAAACAGCTTCGCCAAGCGCTGGAACAAGAAGGAACGATCACGTCCTGGGAATCTCTGATGAGCGCTCTGGACGAGGAATTCAATCGCACCCAAAATCTGCACACCAAGAAGATGATCGCGATGCTGCGGGATCAGCTGCGGGCATGGCGCGCAGACCCGGCGCCCACTCCGCACGATACTGCCGGTGGCTTCCCGCCACCGTTTCCTGCCCCGGCCCTGTTGGCTCGCAAACTCGCGACTGTGGAAGAGGCAGCGCAGCAAGCCAACACAGCACCGGTGCGGCAACAGATCGAGGACGACGGCTTATTAGAACTGTTCCCCAAACTTGAGGAGGTGAACCAGGCGCGCACCACGGCCGAGCGCATCGAGGCGATCCTCAATGGCTTTCCCAGCCGGATGGACATCGACCCCAACGGCTATAACCCCCAAGACCTGACACAAAGCCTGCAGAACTTTTTGAGCCTGGGCATCAAAGCCGGCACCGACGCCTATAAATCCGATACCGGCACTTATGCCTTCAAACGCAAAGCCGACCGGCTGAGTTCCCTGTTCGCTTCTGCACCCGACCTGCACCGCGTTCCCTACGCCAAAGCCGCGGCCCGCAGTCTGCACGCCGGAAAATTCAACCCGGACACCGAGCGCCAGATACTGAAAAACAATCCCACCCTGGCCGCCGGCCTCATGGAAGCCGCACTCGACCTGGCCGAGGAGCACCATCTCCTGGCCAAGTCAACCTCGCCGGACAACCAACCCGACCTCGCCTTAGAGCGCCATGCAGACGCCAACGCTAGGGCGCAAGCATTGCACACCCAAGCCCGCGAAAACGAGCCCAACATCACTCCTTTCGTGCAATCCGTCGCCCAGCAACAACACACCCAACTTTTTGACGAGAACAAACAACTGCGCAGCATCACGTCGATGCGCGATGAATTGGCCGCGCCAAACACAAAGCCCGGCAAAACCCCAGAAAAACAGGTGCACAATGCACTGCGCTACGTCATGGTCTTCCCCGAGGAAACCTTCACTGAAAACAGCCGACAAGCTCTGGGAAAGTTGCAGCGCTTCTTCATCAAAATGCGCGTCAAAAACTATTTCCTAGATAAACAACCCACCTTCCGCGGCGTGAGCGCCGTGCTGGCCACCGAGGAGGGATTCACTTTCGCTGTCCAGTTCCATACCCCGGCCAGCTATCAAGCCAAAAACGATAACCATGACACCCACAAGAACATCCAGCAAGAGGTGCGACAAACACACCCCGATCTCACACGATTGCAGGACTACCGCGGCCACCTGCAGAAACAATACGCACAAGACAAAGTCCCCCTGCCCGAACACATCAAGCTCATCCACGATTTCGCCCCTCTACACGGGCTGGACGTCCACCGTGGCGGAATGCACGGTCGCGGTGACGGTACGATTGGCCCCGCGCCATCGGGATCAGGTGAGCGTCCTAACAAGTCCGACGCCGGCGCCAGCGCGCAGAAGTCAACACGCCCCCAACCGCTGCGGAATGTGCTGCCTGCGTTGCCCCACGAGGGAAAGTCCGCCCCAGCCCAACCACACGCTACCGACGCGAGGGCCCCGAGCGCGGGCCTGGCCGACGTCGCGGATCGGAATCCGCCCCACCCCGCGGTGGCGCGAGTACATGACCGGTTACCGGGGGATGTCGATCTTGATCACCAGTACGGGCCTTTGGTTGGGCCGTCGTGGATCAAGCCCGAAGAAAAGGACGAGAAAAAAGAAATGCGGATCAATCCGGTGTGGTATCGGCTATCGGATATGCCGCCCGAAGTGATGTCGTTGCATACCGACGCCAAGTGGCACTACACCGTGGACGCTGACGGGCATATCCGCATCGGAAGTGCAGAACTGGGCACGATGCTGTCCACCGAGGAACTCACCCAACAGTACGGCTACCACCACAGAGGACAACAACCTACCGCCGAACAGCTTGAAGAGTTCCGGCAAGGGCTCAATGGCCTGGGTCACCCCACAATTGCTGTGGAGTTCGGCGCTCACGGCCAGATCGCGAACGGCAATCGCCAACCCCGAGCAAGGATCAGTGGCGAAATCATCTGGAACCACGCGACCAAGACCTGGGAAATCAACTACAACTCGGGTCGCTACATGCGCGGGAAACGCACCTGGTCAATGACTCGCAAACCGACGCCAACCGACGAACAAATCCGCCGCTGGCTCGACAATGTCGCTGCCCGACTCACAACCCACCTAGGTACACAGGTGACAACCGCCGCCAAACGGCGGTAAAACCGGGACTGTGGATTTAACGGTGTTTCCGGCCTGACACGCTAGGGGTTGACCCCTGATGGTGGGCGTCTGAGCAGTCCGCTGAGCAGCAGGCGGCGGTCGAGCTGGTGCGGCCTGGCCGGGAACAGGGTCTATTGCTGACCGGACCGGATGGGCTGCTCAAACAGCTGACCAAAACGGTGCTCGAGACCGCGCTCAGCAAGGAGATGACCGAGCACCTCGGGTATGAGAAACACGACCCGCCCGGGGTGGGGACGGGCAATATCTGCAACGGCGCCAGGGTCAAGACGGTGTTGACCGACACCACCGGCGCCGTCGAGATTGACGTGCCACGAGATCGGGCGGCGACGTTCGAGCGAGATATTGTCAAGACCTGTGGATGAGGTTGTTTCAGGCGACCTCCGTTTCGGTTGATTCGCTGGTTTCGGCGGGTGTGATATCGACGGGGCGTTCGAGCAGTTTGCCTTTGTGGAACACCGCGCCGGCACGGACCAGGGCGACCAAGTGCGGGGCGTTGACGGCCCGCCACCGGGCCTGCGCGGCGTCGATCAGCTTGTAGGCCATCGCAATTCCCGCGGCGCGGGAGCCGGGCCCCTTGGTGACCTTGGTTCGCAACCGCACGGTCGCAAAGGTCGACTCGATGGGGTTGGTGGTGCGCAGGTGGATCCAGTGCTCGGCCGGGTACTTGTAGAACTCCAGCAGCACGTCGGCGTCGTCGACGATCTTGGCGACCGCCTTGGGATACTTGGCACCGTAATCGACCTCGAAGGCCTTGATCGCGATCTGCGCCTTGTCGATGTCCTCGGCGTTGTAGATCTCCTTGATCGCCGCCAACGCAGCTGGGTGCGCTGACTTCGGCAGTGCAGCAAGCACATTGGACTGCTGGTGAAACCAACACCGCTGCTCACGCGTGTTCGGGAAGACCTCGCGGACCGCCTTCCAGAACCCCAACGCACCGTCACCGACAGCCAGCACCGGGGCTGCCATCCCGCGCCGGCGGCAGCTCCGTAGCAGATCGGCCCACGATTCGGTCGATTCCCGGTAGCCGTCGGCCAAGGCGACGAGCTCCTTGCAACCATCGGCGCGCACCCCGATCATCACCAACAAACAGAGCTTCTCCTGCTCGAGACGGACCTTGAGGTGAATGCCGTCGACCCACAGGTAGACGTAGTCCGTGTCCGAGAGGTCACGGACTTGGAAGGCCTTGGCTTCGTCTTGCCACTGGCTGGTGAGCCGGGTGATCGTCGTGGCCGAGAGACCCGCACCCGAGCCCAGGAACTGCTCCAACGCCGGACCGAAGTCACTCGTCGACAGGCCATGCAGATACAGCAGCGGCAGAACCTCGCTCATCTGCGGTGACTTGCGCGCCCACGCTGGCAGGATCGCGGAGGAAAACCTTTGCCGCTCTGCGGTATCGGCATCGACGCGCTTGTCGTTGACGCGCGGCGCGGTCACCGTGACCGCGCCCGACGCGGTCAACACCTCACGCTCCCGGTGGTAGCCGTTGCGGACCACCAGGCGCCGTCCGTTGTCGTCGACCTCTCCGGCATGGGCGTCGATGTAGGCGGCCACTTCGGCCTGCAACGCCGCCGCAAGCATCTGTCGGGCGCCGTCGCGGACGATCTCATCGAGCAACGACCGACCGACACCGTCGTTCTTCTCGTTGGAGCATTCCGCGTCGTGAACTACCGTGAGCATGGGCGTACCTTCCCAACCAGCGCGCCAACGCCGGTCTTGATCAGAGAACCTTGGACTTCAGATCATCCTCGGGAAGGTGCGCCCACTTTCACACCACCTCGCCAAGGCTCATCCACAGGTTCTGATCATTGCTCTCCGCGCTGTGTAGCAGACCGTGGTCGAGCAGCACGAGGTCGTTGAGGTCGAGGCCGGCGGGAAATGCTTCGGCCAGGAGCATGAGCACCCGAATGCCGACTTCCAGCGGACTGTTCAGCGGTGTCTTCATGTCCCTGACCTTGTCCAGGTGAGCCGGTCCTCGTTGGCCAGCTGGTGGCAAATCCCCTTGCGGTCTTCGAGGTTGGCCACCGAAACCAGGGTGTGGCTGCTCAAGTCAAGTTGCGCTGAAGTGGTGAGAACGTGCGTTAGACGATCCATTCCGGTGGGGTGCTCCGACTCTGCGACCTCGACGACACCCGCGTGCACGTCGTCCTGCAGCGCCTGGAAGGTGCCCTCGGGCACCGAGTCGCGAGCGTAGAGTCGAGGTTGCGTCCACCAAGGTGGTGTACGAGTCGGGCCTGATCAGTGGTACCGGCGTGTCGTAGCCGAGTGATTGAAGGTCATCGCGTGATTCTTCGAGAGACCCGTCAAAGTCACTCGAGCAAAGGAATACACGCGATGACCACTGCCCACGATATCGATCTGCCGACCGTGCTGGCCGAACGACTCACCACCACTCACCCCGACGTGCTGCGCGAGTTGCTGGCCACGTTCATCCACACTCTGTTGGGCGCGGAAGCCGACGCGCTGTGCGGTGCTGGCTATGGT
Organism: uncultured Actinomycetota bacterium; assembly: GCA_963712615.1. Classification (GTDB taxonomy): domain Bacteria; phylum Actinomycetota; class Actinomycetes; order Mycobacteriales; family Mycobacteriaceae; genus Mycobacterium. The sequence continues at coordinate 1,662,789 of CAVQIO010000002.1, read as the reverse complement.
GAGCGCAGCAGTGAGCGAACGAACCAGCGCAACGGCTACCGTCATCGCCAATTCGTACCCGCACAGGATCATTGGATCTGGCGATCCCCAAGCTACGGCACGGCTCGTACTTCCCGGACTGGCTGCTGGAACGCCGCAAACGCGCCGAGCGGGCCCTGACCACCGTGGTGGCCACCTGCTACCTACTGGGCGTGTCTACCCGGCGGATGGACAAGCTCGTCGAGACGCTGGGCATCACGTCGTTGTCGAAGTCTCAGGTGTCGGTGATGGCCAAGGAACTCGACACCGCCGTGGAGGCCTTTCGAACCCGGCCGCTAGATGCCGGCCCGTACACGTTCGTCGCCGCCGACGCCCTGGTGCTCAAGGTCCGCGAAGCCGGGCGGGTGGTCAACGTGCACGCCCTGATCGCGGTCGGGGTCAACGCCGAGGGATACCGCGAAATCCTGGGCATCGACGTCACCACGGCCGAGGACGGCGCGGGCTGGCTGACGTTCTGGCGGTCGATGACCGCCCGCGGGCTGTCCGGGGTCAAGCTGGTCACCAGCGACGCCCACGCCGGGCTGGTGGCTGCGCAGTAGGAGCTACCCTGCCCGGGACGACCTGGCAGCGCTGCCGCACGCACTACACGACGAATCTGATGGCCATCACCCCCAAGGCGTCGTGGCCGTGGGTGCGCACCCTGCTGCACTCGGTGTTCGACCAACCCGACGCGCAATCCGTTGGGGCTCAATACGATCGGATCGTCGACGCGCTGGCCGACAAGCTGCCCAAGGTCGCCGAGCACCTCGAAGCCGCCCGCGCCGATCTGCTGGCGTTCACCGCTTTCCCCAAGCAGATCTGGCGGCAAATCTGGTCGAACAATCCCCAGGAACGGCTCAATAAGGAGATCCGTCGCCGCACCGACGTCGTCGGCATCTTCCCCGACCGCAACGCGCTGATCCGCCTCGTCGGCGCGGTATTGGCCGAGCAGCACGACGAATGGGCCGAATCGCGGCGCTACCTCGGTCTGGACGTCCTCAGCAAATCACGCGCCACCAACGACACCCCGACAGAACAGGAGGCCACCCCGGCGGCACTGACCGCCTAAACCATCAAGTCGAAGAATCACTCGACGACCTCGTACACCACGTCCCTGGACTTGACCATGGTGGGTTGCGTCCATCTAGGTGGTGTACGAGTCGGACCTGATTAGCGGTACCGGCGTGTCGTAGCCGAATGATTGAAGGTCATCGCGTGATTCTTCGACAGACCGACCAAAGTCACTCGAGCAGAGGAATCAACGCGATGACCACTGCCCACAATATCGACCTGCCTGCCGTGCTGGCCGAACGACTCACCACCACCCACCCCGACGTGCTGCGCGAACTGTTGTCGACGTTCATCCACACCCTGATGGGTGCGGAGGCCGACGCCCTGTGCGGCGCCGGATACGGTGAACGCAGTAGCGAGCGCATCAATCAGCGAAACGGCTACCGTCATCGCCAATTCGTACCCGCACAGGATCATTGGATCTGGCGATTCCCAAGCTACGGCAGGGTTGCTACTTCCCGGACTGGCTGCTGGAACGCCGCAAACGGGCCGAGCGGGCCCTGACCACCGTGGTCGCTACCTGCTACCTACTCGGGGTGTCTACCCGGCGGATGGACAAGCTCGTCGAGACGTTGGGCATCACCAGCTTGTCGAAGTCTGAAGTCAGCGTGATGGCCAAGGAGCTCGACGTCGCGGTCGAGGCGTTCCGGAGCCGGCCGCTGGACGCCGGCCCGTACACGTTCGTCGCCGCCGACGCCCTGGTGCTCAAGGTCCGCGAAGCCGGGCGGGTGGTCAACGTGCACGCCCTGATCGCGGTCGGGGTCAACGCCGAGGGATACCGCGAAATCCTGGGCATCGACGTCAGCACCGCTGAGGACGGCGCCGGGTGGTTGGCGCTCTGGCGGTCGCTGACGGCCCGGGGCCTGTCCGGGGTACGGCTGGTCACCTCCGACGCGCACGCCGGGCTGGTGGCTGCGCTAGGCGCGACTCTGCCCGGAGCTACCTGGCAGCGGTGCAGAACCCACTACACGACCAACCTGATGGCGAAGACTCCCAAGAGTTCGTGGCCGTGGGTGTGTACCCTGTTGCATTCGGTGTTCGACCAACCCGATGCGGAATCGGGTGCTGCTCAACATGATCGGATCACCGACGCACTATCGGACCAGCTCCCCAAGGTCGCCGATCACCGAGAGGCGGCCCGACCGGATCTGCTGGCGTTCACCAACTTCCCCAAGCAGATCTGGCGCCAGATCTGGTCGAACAACCCCCAGGAACGCCTCAACAAGGAGATCCGCCGCCGCACCGACGTCGTCGGCATCTTCCCCGACCGCAACGCGCTGATCCGCCTCGTCGGTGCCGTGCTGGCCGAACAACACGACGAATGGGCCGAATCCCGGCGCTACCTCGGCCTCGACGTCCTCAGCAAATCCCGAGCAGATCAGAACTCACCGACTGAACAGGAGGACACCCCCGCGGCACTGACCGCCTGAACCAAACCTCGGAGAATCACACGACTAGCTCGTACACCACGTCCCTGGACTTGACCAGAGTCGAAGCGCCTCAGCACTGTAGAACGACACCCGCTGCCGCTGAAAGTGCCTCCCCACCTGGGGGTGTGACGACAATGTGTCATGTTCGAAGGTCTCGCCAGGATGCTTCTCGCCGTACACCTCGGCAAGTTGGGTGACATAGCGGGACTCATGGCTCGCCACGTCTTCGGGAGGCGCGGGGCGTCCCGGGCGTGGGAGCAGCGGACCGCCGAATCGAGCGGGGAAATACGGCGTCAGACGGTGCGCTTCAAGTGCGTCGAGGATCTCGATGGACGCGAAGATCGCGAAGTCGCTGCCCTCCGCTAGCGCGCGGACCTCGGCCAAGACTTCAGACGTCATCCCCCTTGACCAAATCGCAGCCAGGTTCGATCTTCTTCAAGAACTGCCCGCGCAGCTCGGACGGGGTACTGAGGAGGCGATTCAGTGTTGCTCCGCATCCCTGTGGCGCGAGGAAGGCATAGCGGTCGGGGAGTACGTAGTGGCCCAGAGCGGTGTGGGTGAAGATCTTGAGGATTTCCGGGATGACGTCCGATAGGGCCAGGGGAGTCGCGTAATGCTTACCCTGGTAGCAGTCCCACGCGCCCTCGAACCCGTGGATCGTTTTGAATCCCGCCACGTCGACACCGCGATCGCTGGGCCCGCCCAAGAGCTTGATCTGTTCGTACCGAGCGTCCAGCCCAGTGGCCCATTCCCGGATGAACACTTCCCACTCCTCGCTGGAGTAGAAATACACCCGTTGCTGCGGCGGAACTGGAGACCCTGATAGCGAAGTTGCTGCCGAGATAGCTGGCGCCTCCAGAGCCGACAAAACGGGGGAGGCACCAATCGATGCACCTGAGGCTGCGGACGTCAACCCTCACCCCCGGCGCCGGTCGCCATCACACATGCATCCTCACACAGCCCAGACTAAACGCCGCCGACCGGGTGCTGCGCGGAAGATATTTGTGACCCAACAGCTTTTCGTCACGGTGACGGTTCGGTGGCAGAGTTGAGCTGTGGATCACGACGGGAGAGGGTGGCGGTAGACATCCCCGCGATGGTCGACGCGCACAATGAACACAACGTCCTGTTCGATCCGATACAGCAGTCGGTAGGGCCCGCGGCGGGCGCTGAAACTCCCAGCCAACTCACCACGCAGCGGCTTGCCGACCCGCCACGGTTGGCGGGCGAGTTCGCCGAAGGCGAACTCGATAACGGCGGACAACACGCTGGGCGGTAAGGCGTTGAGACTGCGTCGCCCGGCGGCGGTAAACCGCACTTCAAAGGTGGGGTCTGCTGGTTCAGGAGACGTCGTCACGGCCGGCGTCGCGGTACACCGAACTCTGCGCGGATATCGTCTTCGCCATGAGTTCGTCCGGCGGCGATATCTGCATCGGCCTCGGCGACAGTGTCGCGGATGCCGGGTAGTGACAGCCAGTACAGGGTTTCCTGCAGGGATTCCCATTCGTCGAAACCCACGAGCATCGCTGCTGGCGAGCCATTTTTGGTGATCAGCACCTGGTCTCTGGTCAGCGATACAGCGTCGACGAACTCGTTGAGCTTGTCTTTGAGCTTAGAGATCGACAGGATCTGCATAGCCCAAGTGTAGACCGTTATAGAAGCCTATGGCAGGCCTTAATTACACCCTGAATCCTTAATCGGCACGCCCTCAGCGCGACGCAACCCGCGGATCTCCGCCCAATCCTCCAACGAAATCACCCTCCCAGCATCGGCCGGGGGGTCAATTCCAATCCGCCGCTAAGGGGTCATTCTCTGTCCGTCGCCGACAACACGACCTCATCGACGCCAGATAGCCGCCGCTGGCGTTTTTTGACGATCTGCGGCTCGAACGGAGCAATGATCAGAACCTGTGGATGAGCCTTGGCGAGGTGGTGTGAAAGTGGGCGCACCTTCCCGAGGATGATCTGAAGTCCAAGGTTCTCTGATCAAGACCGGCGTTGGCGCGCTGGTTGGGAAGGTACGCCCATGCTCACGGTAGTTCACGACGCGGAATGCTCCAACGAGAAGAACGACGGTGTCGGTCGGTCGTTGCTCGATGAGATCGTCCGCGACGGCGCCCGACAGATGCTTGCGGCGGCGTTGCAGGCCGAAGTGGCCGCCTACATCGACGCCCATGCCGGAGAGGTCGACGACAACGGACGGCGCCTGGTGGTCCGCAACGGCTACCACCGGGAGCGTGAGGTGTTGACCGCGTCGGGCGCGGTCACGGTGACCGCGCCGCGCGTCAACGACAAGCGCGTCGATGCCGATACCGCAGAGCGGCAAAGGTTTTCCTCCGCGATCCTGCCAGCGTGGGCGCGCAAGTCACCGCAGATGAGCGAGGTTCTGCCGCTGCTGTATCTGCATGGCCTGTCGACGAGTGACTTCGGTCCGGCGTTGGAGCAGTTCCTGGGCTCGGGTGCGGGTCTCTCGGCCACGACGATCACCCGGCTCACCAGCCAGTGGCAAGACGAAGCCAAGGCCTTCCAAGTCCGTGACCTCTCGGACACGGACTACGTCTACCTGTGGGTCGACGGCATTCACCTCAAGGTCCGTCTCGAGCAGGAGAAGCTCTGTTTGTTGGTGATGATCGGGGTGCGCGCCGATGGTTGCAAGGAGCTCGTCGCCTTGGCCGACGGCTACCGGGAATCGACCGAATCGTGGGCCGATCTGCTACGGAGCTGCCGCCGGCGCGGGATGGCAGCCCCGGTGCTGGCTGTCGGTGACGGTGCGTTGGGGTTCTGGAAGGCGGTCCGCGAGGTCTTCCCGAACACGCGTGAGCAGCGGTGTTGGTTTCACAAGCAGTCCAATGTGCTTGCTGCACTGCCGAAGTCAGCGCACCCAGCTGCGTTGGCGGCGATCAAGGAGATCTACAACGCCGAGGACATCGACAAGGCGCAGATCGCGATCAAGGCCTTCGAGGTCGATTACGGTGCCAAGTATCCCAAGGCGGTCGCCAAGATCGTCGACGACGCCGACGTGCTGCTGGAGTTCTACAAGTACCCGGCCGAGCACTGGATCCACCTGCGCACCACCAACCCCATCGAGTCGACCTTTGCGACCGTGCGGTTGCGAACCAAGGTCACCAAGGGGCCCGGCTCCCGCGCCGCGGGAATTGCGATGGCCTACAAGCTGATCGACGCCGCGCAGGCCCGGTGGCGGGCCGTCAACGCCCCGCACTTGGTCGCCCTGGTCCGTGCCGGCGCGGTGTTCCACAAAGGCAAACTGCTCGAACGCCCCGTCGATATCACACCCGCCGAAACCAGCGAATCAACCGAAACGGAGGTCGCCTGAAACAACCTCATCCACAGGTCTTGACAATATCTCCAGCGCGGACCTTGGCGGCCCCGAGAGTTTGCATCCTCCCCTACCGATCCGGGCAGGCGAGTTCGGGATGAAGCGCAGAACCATCGAGCAAGGCCTCGAAGTCATGATTCGAGCGGGGTTGGCCGAGATGTCGGCGGGGCAGGCGGGCATCCGCTTCGTGGCCAGTGAACGTGCCTACGGGTTCGTTAATCTCCTCGCCTCCGAATACGCCGCAACACTGCATTCCCGCGCGACATGGGTGATCGGTCACTTCGGCGACCTGAGCGAAACCTCGTTGCGGTCTGAGATGCGCAGCATTTTCGACCAGTGGTCCGAAGAATTCGAACCGATCGACAGCACTGGCGCGGACGGCCGTTGATATGTCTGGCTTAATCCTCACCCACCTCACCTTCATTGGGACTGGCTTCGAACCCGCCAGCGTCGAATTCAGTTCCCGCGTAACCTTGATTCGCGGCCCATCGGACACGGGTAAGTCGTTCATCGTCGATGCCATCGACTTCATGCTTGGAGCCAACGCTCTCAAGGAGATACCGGAGCGACAGGCGTACTCCACCGCAATGCTGGGGCTGACATTGCCGACCGGTGATCACATCACCCTGTCGCGGTCCGTCAACGGCGGAAACCTCGGTCTACACCTGCAGGACCTTCGATCCGGCCCGCTGCCCGTCGCCGATCTGACGTTAGCCGCTAAACACTACCCGCGCAGCGACACTAACCTCTCCCGCTACCTCCTCGAACAGATAGGGCTCGACGGCAAACGCGTCCGACGAAACGCCCAGAATGCCACTGACTCTCTCAGTTTCCGCAACGTCGCTCATCTATGCGTCGTGGACGAAACCCAGATGCAATCCGAAGTCTCGCCCGCCCTTACCGGAAGCTATGTGACGGGCACGAAGGAGATTTCGGTTCTGAAACTGATCCTTCAAGATGAGGACGACTCGGGACTTGTTGCCACTCAATCCAATACCGACCGCACAAGATTGACCGGCGCCAAAGTCGAAGTCGTCGATGGCCTCCTGGCCGACCTACAAGCCCAGCTTCACGACGAGCCAGAGGCAAGTGAGCTACACCAACAGCTTTCACGGGTTGGTCGAATACCGAGTGCGGCAGGGTCTTGACCCACGGCCACGAGGACTTGGGGGTTACCGCCATGAGGTTGGTCGCGTAGTGGGTGCGGCAGCGCTGCCAGGAGGCCCCGGGCAGGGTGGCCCCGATGGCGGCCAGCAGCCCGGCGTGGGCATCGCTGGTGACCAGTCCCACGCCTGAGAGGCCGCGGGCGGTCAGTGACCGCAGAAACGTCAACCAGCCGGCGCCGTCTTCGGCGGTGGTGACGTCGATGCCCAGGATTTCGCGGTAGCCCTCGGCGTTGACCGCGACGGCGATCAGCGCGTGCACGTTGACCACCCTTCCGGCCTCGCGCACCTTGAGAACCAGGGCGTCAGCGGCCAGGAACGTGTACGGGCCGGCATCGAGTGGTCAGGTCCGGAAGGCTTCCACGGCGGTGTCGAGTTCCTTGGCCATGACCGACACCTGCGACTTCGACAAGCTCGTAATACCCAGCGTCTCGACCAGCTTGTCCATGCGCCGCGTGGACACCCCCAGCAGATAGCAGGTAGCGACCACGGTGGTCAGCGCCCGTTCGGCGCGTTTGCGGCGTTCCAGCAGCCAGTCCGGGAAATACGAGCCCTGCCGCAGCTTGGGGATCGCCAGATCCATGTGCCTGTCCGGGTGTCGAATTGGTGATGCCGATAGCCATTGCGCAGGTTGGTGCGCTCGCTACTACGTTGGCCATACCCTGCACCGCGCAGGGCATCGGCTTCCGCGCCCAGCAGGGTGTGAATGAACGTCGAGAGCAAATCTTGCAGCACGTCGGGATGGGTGGTGGTGAGTCGTTCAGCGAGCACCTGCGGCCAATCGATATCGTGGGCAGTGGTCATCGCGTCGATTCCTTTGCTCGAGTGACTTTGGACGGTCTCTCGAAGAATCACGCGATGACCCTCATCTATCCGGCTACGACACGCCGGACCTCAACTCACGGCCCAACTCATACACCACCTTGGTGGACGCAACCCCGCGGTGCCGATACAGCGCGCACTTGTATATTGGTTGACCCGCCGAAATCGCCACGGGGACTGCCATGTTGGGCTGACAGCGTGGAATGGTCTTCGGTCTGATCTGACATCAGCTGGAGCAATGATCAGAACCTGTGGATGAGCCTTGGCGAGGTGGTGTGAAAGTGGGCGCACCTTCCCGAGGATGATCTGAAGTCCAAGGTTCTCTGATCAAGACCGGCGTTGGCGCGCTGGTTGGGAAGGTACGCCCATGCTCACGGTAGTTCACGACGCGGAATGCTCCAACGAGAAGAACGACGGTGTCGGTCGGTCGTTGCTCGATGAGATCGTCCGCGACGGCGCCCGACAGATGCTTGCGGCGGCGTTGCAGGCCGAAGTGGCCGCCTACATCGACGCCCATGCCGGAGAGGTCGACGACAACGGACGGCGCCTGGTGGTCCGCAACGGCTACCACCGGGAGCGTGAGGTGTTGACCGCGTCGGGCGCGGTCACGGTGACCGCGCCGCGCGTCAACGACAAGCGCGTCGATGCCGATACCGCAGAGCGGCAAAGGTTTTCCTCCGCGATCCTGCCAGCGTGGGCGCGCAAGTCACCGCAGATGAGCGAGGTTCTGCCGCTGCTGTATCTGCATGGCCTGTCGACGAGTGACTTCGGTCCGGCGTTGGAGCAGTTCCTGGGCTCGGGTGCGGGTCTCTCGGCCACGACGATCACCCGGCTCACCAGCCAGTGGCAAGACGAAGCCAAGGCCTTCCAAGTCCGTGACCTCTCGGACACGGACTACGTCTACCTGTGGGTCGACGGCATTCACCTCAAGGTCCGTCTCGAGCAGGAGAAGCTCTGTTTGTTGGTGATGATCGGGGTGCGCGCCGATGGTTGCAAGGAGCTCGTCGCCTTGGCCGACGGCTACCGGGAATCGACCGAATCGTGGGCCGATCTGCTACGGAGCTGCCGCCGGCGCGGGATGGCAGCCCCGGTGCTGGCTGTCGGTGACGGTGCGTTGGGGTTCTGGAAGGCGGTCCGCGAGGTCTTCCCGAACACGCGTGAGCAGCGGTGTTGGTTTCACCAGCAGTCCAATGTGCTTGCTGCACTGCCGAAGTCAGCGCACCCAGCTGCGTTGGCGGCGATCAAGGAGATCTACAACGCCGAGGACATCGACAAGGCGCAGATCGCGATCAAGGCCTTCGAGGTCGATTACGGTGCCAAGTATCCCAAGGCGGTCGCCAAGATCGTCGACGACGCCGACGTGCTGCTGGAGTTCTACAAGTACCCGGCCGAGCACTGGATCCACCTGCGCACCACCAACCCCATCGAGTCGACCTTTGCGACCGTGCGGTTGCGAACCAAGGTCACCAAGGGGCCCGGCTCCCGCGCCGCGGGAATTGCGATGGCCTACAAGCTGATCGACGCCGCGCAGGCCCGGTGGCGGGCCGTCAACGCCCCGCACTTGGTCGCCCTGGTCCGTGCCGGCGCGGTGTTCCACAAAGGCAAACTGCTCGAACGCCCCGTCGATATCACACCCGCCGAAACCAGCGAATCAACCGAAACGGAGGTCGCCTGAAACAACCTCATCCACAGGTCTTGACAATATCTCCATCAGCTGCTCCAAGTCGTGGAAAGCTGAGCGGTAACCGGTAAGGGCACCTGTGAGACCAACCGCGACGCTGGTGGCACCAACGGGTTTCTCGGGTGGTCGACGGCGTCGAGGTCTACGGCGGCCATTGAAGGGCTGACGGTAGTAGCCGTCGAGAGGAGAGAGGTGCCGAAGCAACGTGTTTCGTCACACGACCGCAGGCTGTCGGCCGGTTCGGTCGACCTCCGTTCCGGTCGTGGGGGCTGCGGCGTCAGCTGGTTCGGGGGGGATCGGTGGGTCGTTCGAGCAGTTTGCCTTGTGGAAGACCGTGCCGGCCGGAGGCGCCGGTGCCCATGGCTTGGACATAGACGCATGAAACACCCGATCCGCAAGTGCTTGACTATTCCTCCGCGTGAGCAGCACTCCTGCGCCACAGACAACTACCGTTGCAGACAACTACTTTCGTGCAGCCGGCCCACGCATCTCTGCTGGAGGCTAGCGGACTGGTGGGCGGCCATGGCCCGAGGAGTCGGTCCATGTTGAGAACTTGAGGGCCGTCCGCCGCAAAGGCACTGATTCAGTAGTCTCCTGGCACGGCTTAAGGTCATCGCACGCAGGTACGCGGGATTTTCGGTTTCCCAGCAGTTCTCGACCGCCTCACACACGAGGCCGATGATGAGGTCCCCGGATTCAACCCACTGTGCCCGAGGCAGGAGCGTGCACCGTCGTCGGGACCGGCTCCCAGTGCGGCAGCCCCGCGGCATCAGTGGTCACCCGACCGAACGGCTGATCACCGAAGTGAAATGCGAAGCCGACCGTGTCGGGTTTGGTGAGCTCTGCTAGCAGTCGTTGCCGAGCCGCCAGCACGCCTGCGGAATCGATGTCGGGCGCAGCAGGCCAGTCCGGGTGCGCCAACTGGGCCGGGATGTGGAAGGCGTCGCCGAAGGCGACCAGTCGCGCTCCACACGTCGAGGTGATCACATACGACGTGTGCCCGGGGCTGTGTCCCGGCGTCACCACCGCGCGCACCCCGGGGAACACCTCGTCGCCATCCTCGATCAAGGTGTGGGCCGACGCCCGCAACGGGTCAATGATCCGGCGTGGTGTCGTGAAGCTGTCGGCATCCCCTCCGTCTGCGTGTGGCGCCCATTCCTGCGCGGACAGCACATAGCGAGCGTTGGGGAAAACCTTGTTAAACCGACCATCTGGCGTAAATGCCCACCCAGCATGGTCGAAATGCAGATGGGTGAAGGCGACTGTGTCAATGTCCTCTGGGCGGCGCCGAAGCAGCGTGAGTACGTCGAGCAACGACCCGAAGTCGAACGTGCCGAGCGGGGTGTCTTGAGTCATCGGCCCGACGCCGGCATCAATCAGCAGCAGTCGGCTATCCCGTTCGATCAACAGGCCACCGGCCGACATCACCACCCGTGCGCCGCCGTCCAGCAGCTGTGGATCGCTCGACCAGTAGTCGTCGGGTATTTGCGGAAAGAAAACGGCAGGCCGCAACGCCATCACGCCGTCAGTGACATACGTTGCCACCACGTCGCCACAGCGCAGGGACCGCACGGCCGACGGCTCGTTCAGTGCCCCCACGCTCGATCCTTCGTTTTCCACGCGGACTCCCAACCTCATTGCTATGAAGGGTATTCGATCCCGCGATCCGCGGGTCTCGCCGCCGATACTAGCGCCGCCGACCGCGCCCTCAACCGGTGTGTATTGTATCCGCCGCACCCCTGAGCATGTCCATGTCAAGAGCCTGATTGGCGATTAACTTCTTGAGCCGGACGTTCATCGACGCGAAGAATGTTCGCCCGCGTCATCGCATCGGCGTGGTCGGACGTCGCACGGGCCACCGAAGACCGCTCCCGGTAACGCGCCACGGCCATCGGAACGGAGTTCGCCTGAAACACCCGATCCACAAGTCTTGACTGGCCGTCGTCATGGACCACGCGGTGCACCTGCACCCCCTTCGGAACTAGCTTGTCTGGGTCGTGGATCCGGTTGGGCTGGATCCACATCGTGGCGAACTGCAGATCGATCAGCACGGTCATCACGGTCATATCGACGTCGACGACCACGGTGTCGCCCGGCGACACCGAGTCCAGACCGGCTTTGCGCGCGAAGATCTTTTCGATGATGGTCATGCCCATAAGGGGTCCTTACCTGCGTACTTGGTGCCCAGCTCCAGCCACTCGGCCATGCCGACCAGGTTGAAGAAATCCGCGGGGCTGGTGGGCAGATGCGTGCTGACCTCTTCTGAGCTGCCGTTGAGCTGGCAAAGGCTTTGCAACATCCCGAAAGTCGCCTGCATCAGCAGGTTGCTCGGATGGATCGCGATCGCGTAACCCAACTCCTGCAGCCGGGACGCCGATGCCAGCGGTGTCAGCCCGCCCAGCACCAGATTGATCAGCAGGGGAGCGTCGACTTCGCGTCCGATGCGCTCGATCTCCTGCTCATCTTGCGGTGCCTCGACGAAGATGATGTCCGCGCCCGCGTCCGCGTAACGATTGGCTCGCTCGATCGCGGCGTCCAGCCCCAGCGGGGCGCGCGCGTCGGTGCGGGCCACGACGAGCAGATCGTCGTCGGACCTGGCGTCCAGCGCAGTCCGGAGTATCTGTTCGAATACCGCGGCGTCGACCACTTGCTTGTCCGGCAGATGGCCGCAGCGTTTGGGAAACACCTGGTCTTCCAACTGGATTGCGGCGACCCCGGCTGCCTCGTAAGCGCGGACGGTGCGTACCACGTTCATCGGTGCGCCGTAACCGGTGTCGGCGTCGGCGATCAGTGGGATATCGCCCAACGCGCCGGTGATCATCCGGACCCGGTCGGCCATTTCGGTCGCGGTGACCAGCCCGATGTCGGGTAGGCCGAACCCCGATGCGGCCACGGCCGCGCCGGTGGTCTGCCCGGGGCCGATGACCACGGTGCTGCCGGATCCCTCCAGCCCAAGGACCGCGTCGGTGGCGACCCGCGACCACGGCAATTGGGCGCCGACCAGGGCGCAACCCAAACCATCGAGGAGCAGGTATTTCGCGCGTTCGACCACGGCGGGTGGAACGTCGTCGAGCGTGAGATCGGCGACCCAGGTGGCCAATTGCCCGGTCGGCCCTGTCGGATCGGTGGCGGCCTGTTGCTGTACCGCGGTCATCGGATCTCCCCTGGATAAAAGAAAATTTAGTTGTTATATACACATAACAACTCCAGTCGGAGCGCAAGAGAAGCGATGTGGAAAAATGACCATCGTGGGCGAGACCAGCGGGAAGGCCGGGCCGGTGTCCACCGCGTCCGGAGTGCCGCTGCATCGGCAACTCTTCTTGGTGCTGCGCGACGAAATCGACCGCGGTGTGCTGGCTCCCGGTGACGCACTGCCTACCGAGCAGACGCTGTGCGATCAATTCGGGGTTTCGCGCATCACGGTCCGCCGCGCGCTGGCAGACCTGGCCGAACAGGGATACATCGAACGCAAGCAGGGCGTCGGTTCGTTTGTGCGTGAGCACGCCCCGGCCAACCCATCCGTGGCAGGCGGCTCCTACATGGATGGGCTGCGGCAGGCCCAGTTCGAGACCGAGGTCGACGTACTCGAACTCGACGCGCACCGCCGACCTCCACGGGCCATCGCCGACGCTCTGGAGACGTCCGGCGAGCTGCTGCACATCGTGCGAGTGCGGCGCCAGCGAAGGACCGGTGAGCCGTTGATGGTCACCGAAGCCTGGCTGCCACCCGAATTGGCGGATCGGTTGAACGAGTCGCCGTTGCGGCGCAAACCCCTTTACCAGCTGCTGTCGAATGTCGGGATCGTTGTGGGACGGATGCGACACGAGATCACCGCCGAGATCGCGGGACCACGCCACGCCCGCCTGCTCGACACGGAGATCGGCGCCGCGCTGTTACGCGTCAACCGCCTCGCGTTCGTGGCGGACCAGCCGCATCACTGCCTGGCGATTCTGTTGTCGCCGAGCCGTAGTCGCGTGCTGATGAGTCAGTCGGCGTCCGAGTTGGAGACCGGTGACCGCTTGGCGATCGCCCACGACGTGCGTCGATATTTGCACTAGCGAATCAGGCCGACCCCGGGGAGGAAACGGCCCACGGTGGCCGCGTAGGCCCGATATTCATCGCCATGAGTTCGCGACAGGTACGGCTCCTCGACACGGCGCACCTGCAGCTCTATCGTGATGACAAGCAGGACAAAGCCTGCGCAGGCAACAAGATTCGGCGTCACCAGGGCGATCCCGAGGCCAAACGTGAACATGGCAGTGTAGATCGGGTTGCGCACCCGCCCGAAAATGCCGGTGTGCACCAGCGCGGTGGTCTCCCGTTCGTCAACCCCGATACGCCAGGAATCACCCATCTGGAGTTGGGCGTACACCGTCCCCGCAATGCCGGCAACCGCGATCGCGATGCCGGCGATGTGGATCCAGACGGCGCCCAGTGCGCTCAACGGCGCAACGACGTTGGACAGCTGCAGGATCGGCGCGCTCACCGCCACCGACAACGCGACAGCAAAGCCCGCGCCGGCGATCCATTCCGTTACCCCACCACTGATCCCGCGAAATCCGGAGGACCCGGTGCGCCGATACTGTAGCCAACTGCGCCAACCGAATCCGAGCACGCCGAAAACCGCGAAGAGCACCAGGGCAATGCCGGCGGCGTTCATGCGGTGCGCCCGGGTAGTCCCGCGGCGATGGCTTCGGCGTCCGGTGCGCAGTCGCCGGCGCCAGATACCAGTGTCGACAGCGCACCCGCGGTGCAGGCTCGCTGCAGCGCGGCGAGTCGCTCGGCGCGCGAACCCGAATGGGGTGGCCAGTTAGCAGCGAGTACTCCGGCGAAGACGTCGCCGGCGCCGGTGGTATCGACCGCTTTGACCGCCGGGGCGGGCACCGAGAACTCGTCGTCGGGGCTGACACAGCGGGCGCCGCGGGAGCCCAGCGTGGTCACCAGGTGCGTTGGTCGCCAGGGCCATTTTTCGGCTTCGGCTTCGTTGGCGATCACCACGTCGGCGAGCTCCGCCAGTTCGGCCAGCGCCCTTGCGTCCTGGCCGGCCGGTGAGGCGTTGACCATGACGACCGCTCCGGCCGTTTTGGCCTCGCGCGCCGCGGCAACGGCGGTGGCGAGGGGAATCTCCAACTGGGTCAACAACACATCGCAGTCGGCGACGACCCTGCGGGTGGCCGCCGTGGTCAGGTCCAGCTGACCGTTGGCGCCCTGCGCCACCACTATGGTGTTCTCCGCGCCGGCATCGACGACGATGATCGCGGTGCCACTGGGCCCGGGCACCGCAACGGTCGCGTCCAGCCCGACCCCATTGGCCAACAGATGCGCCCGCAAGGGTTCGGCCGCGGCGTCGTCGCCGACCGCGCCGACGAATTGCACCCGCGCCCCGGCGCGCGCCGCGGCCACGGCCTGGTTGCCGCCCTTGCCGCCCGGCGCGTAACTCAATGACGATGCGAGCACCGTCTCGCCCGGGCGTGGCAGGGCCGCGACGTCGCAGGTGATGTCCATGTTCACGCTGCCCACCACACATACCTGTGCCATCTCGCCGACGTTAGTCGCGTCCGCCCTGCATTTTGGCCTTAGTCGAACGGCGCAAACGCCAATATCTTGATGTCCGCGCGCTAGTCTGCAGCGTTAGCGATGCTGGATCGGGGAAAGTGGGCTGCGTTGACATCGAGCGAGCGAACAGACGCCGAACCGGCCTTCAAAACCGACCCAGAATCCGCCTTGGCTCAGGACGCGTCGGCTCAACACAGCGAGATTCACAAGACCCCGACGACGCGGCGTCGGCGTTTTATTCGGGTGGGGATCCAGTCCAAGCTGTTGATGACGCTGTTGATCTGCAGCATCTTGTCGGTGTCGGTGGTTGGCATCATCGGGGCCGTAACCGGGCGCAACGCGCTGCGGCAAGTCGAGGCTGACGCCTGACCGAATTGCGCGAGTCGCAGAAGCGGGAGCTGGAGGCGCTTTTCAGGCAGATGACGAATTCGCTGATCATCTACAGCGGCGGGTTCAGCACTGTTCAGGCATTGGAGTCCCTCACCGCGGGGTTCAACCAGTTGGCCAACTCGACGATCACTCCCGCCCAGCAGCAGTCGTTGGTGAACTACTACGACAACGACATGATCCAACCGCTCAAACGGATCACCGGCGAGACCGTCGATGTCAACGCGGTGATGCCGAGTTCCAACGCGCAGAAGTACGTTCAGGCGTACTACACCGCACCGCCGAGGGCGAATGCGGACGCGTTTCCCGTTGCGGATGCCGGCGACGGGAGCGCCTGGTCGGCGGCGAATGCCCGCTTCGACTTCTACATGCGCGGAATCGTCACCCGCTTCGACTATCGGGATGTGCTGTTGCTGGATACGCAGGGCAATGTCGTCTATTCCGTGGACAAGGGCCCTGACCTCGGCACAAACATTCTCACTGGTCCGTATCGCGAATCCAAGCTACGCGATGCATACCAAAAAGCCTTGCGCTCCAACGATGTAGACTACGTCTGGATCACCGACTTCCAGTCGTATCAGCCGGCATTGGCCGCCCCCACCGGATGGGTGGTATCGCCGATCGGTCTGAACGGAAAAATTGACGGTGTGATGGCGTGGCCACTGCCCGCCCCGAAGATCAACAGGATCATGACCGCCGACAAACAGTGGCAGGCCGCCGGCATGGGTTCATCGACCGAGTCGTATTTGGCGGGCCCCGACAATTTGATGCGTTCGGATTCACGCTTGTTCCTAGAAGACCCGCAGGAGTATCGGCGCGAGGCCATCGCCGCGGGAACCCCGCCCGACGACGTGAACAGGGCGATCCAGTTGGGCACCACGATCCTGGTGCAGCCGGTACCCGGCGCGGGGCTGCGCGCCGCTCAACGCGGACAGACCGGAACCGTCACCGACACCGACTACACGGGTAACAAGGAGATGCAGGCCTTCACCCCGTTGAACGTGCCGAATTCCGATCTGCATTGGTCGCTGCTCGTCACACGTGACGACTCAGCCGCCTTTGCGCGGCTCGGCCGGTTCAGCAAAACTCTGGTCGTTGGCGTCTCGGCGATGATCTTCGCCGTGTGCGTCGCGGCGATGCTGCTCGCCCAGGTGATGCTGCGGCCGGTCCGGCGGTTGCAGTCCGGAACGCAGAAGATCAGTTCCGGCGACTACGAAGTCAGCATCCCGGTGACGTCGCGCGACGAAATCGGTGATCTCACTACGGCTTTCAACGAAATGAGCCGAAATCTGGCGATCAAGGATGAGTTGCTCGCCGAGCAGCGCAAGGAAAACAACCGCCTCCTGCTGGCGCTGATGCCCGAGTCGGTTGCGCAACGATATCGGGAGGGTCAGGAGACCATCTCGCAAAAGCATCAGGATGTCACCATTATCTTCGCCGACATCGTTGGGCTCGATGAGATCTCCACCGAACTGTCCGGCGACGAACTCATCGAGATCGTCGACGATCTATTCCGGCAATTTGATGCCGCGGCCGAAGCCCTTGGCGTAGAGCGGATTCGTACCTTCCACAACGGTTATCTCGCCAGCTGCGGGGTAGTGACTCCGCGATTGGACAGCATTCACCGAAGCGTTGAGTTCGCCCTCGAGATGCGCCAGATCATCGATCGGTTCAACGGCCAAACCAGCCACGAGCTTCGGCTTCGCGTCGGCATCAACACCGGCAACGTGGTCAGCGGGCTGGTGGGCCGATCGAGCCTCGTCTACGACATGTGGGGCGCTGCGGTAAGTCTTGCCTACCAAATGCACAGTGGCGCACCGCAGCCCGGTGTCTACGTCACCTCGCAGGTATACGAGGCGTTGCAGGACGTGCGGCAATTCACGCCGGCCGGCACGATTTCGGTCGGCGGAATTGATCAGGCGATCTATCGGCTGTCGGAGCGATAATGAACATTCTCCACTCATCCTGGTTCTACTGGGCCGTTGGTGTTGCGCTGGGATTTCCGGTCGCGGTAATCCTGCTCACCGAGTTGCACCACACGCTCGTTCGCAGAAATAGCCGACTGGCCCGCCAAGTTGGGCTGCTGCGCAATTTCCTGCTGCCACTGGGCGCGCTTTTGCTTTTGCTTGTCAAGGCAGTCCAGATCTCGGCCGGCGACGGCTTGGTGCGAATCCTCAGCACGGTTCTTGGGGTGTTGGTGTTGGTGCTGTTGCTCTCCGGCCTCAACGCCACCGTGTTCGAAGGCGCTCCCGAAGACAGCTGGCGCAAACGATTGCCGACGATCTTCGTTGATGTTGCCCGCTTCGCCCTGATCGGTGTCGGCGTGACGTTGATCCTGTCTTTCATCTGGGGTGTCCGGGTCGGCGGCCTGTTCACCGCGTTGGGCGTGGGCTCGGTCGTCATCGGTTTGATGCTGCAGAACTCCGTCGGTCAGGTCGTGTCGGGCCTGTTCATGTTGTTCGAGCAGCCTTTCCGCATCAACGATTGGCTCGACACGACCAATGAGCGCGGACGGGTCGTCGAGGTGAACTGGCGTGCCGTGCACATCCAGACCGGCACCGGAACGCGGATCACCCCGAACTCGGTGTTGGCCAGCAACGCGTTCACGAATCTGAGCCGTCCACCGGGCACGCACAAATTGACGATGAAGACCACGTTTTCGACCGCCGATGCGCCCGACCAGGTGTGCGCGATGCTCTCGCGTGTCGCGAGCGGGCTGCCGCAGCTCAAATACGGCAGCGTGCCGCGCTCGGTCCCCACCGGGGGCGGCGAGTACTCGACGAGCATTGGGTTGCAGTCACCGGCCGACGACGGCGCGGCACGATCAACGTTTTTGCGTTGGATCTGGTACGCCTCGCGGCGCGACGAACTGCACCTCGACGTCGCCGACGACGACTACTCGACGCGAGAGCGTGTGCAGCACGCGTTGCGCACCGTGGTGGCGCCGGTAATGCGGCTCGGCGTCGCCGATCAGCAGTCGCTGTGTTCGAGTGCGCGGATCGTCCGGTATGGCGCTGACGAAGTCGTGGAATACGCCGGTCAAGTGCCGGCGGGGATGACGTTTGTCATTGCCGGCAGGGTGCGGATGCTGGCCACGGCCGAGGACGGGTCGGTCGTGCCGATCAGCACGTTGGAGGCGGGCTCATTCCTGGGGCTGACCGCGCTAACCCGTCAACCCAACCTTGCCAGCGCATATGCGCTGGAAGAGGTTACCGCGTTGGAGATCGATCGCGAACACCTCGAGAATCTGGTGATGCGTGAACCGTTGCTGCTGCAGGACTTTGGCAACATCCTTGAAGAACGGCAAAGCAAAGTGCGGCAGGCAGAGCGTGGTGAGCGGGTCGGGTGAGGCAGACCGCTAACCGGGGCGCCTTACCTGGCCAGCTCAAGCCCGTTACCCTGGATCAATGAGTCTGCAAGCGCCATCGCGTCCTGACTTGCGTCAGGAGGTCCACAATGCCGCCCGTCGCGCCCGCGCCGCGTCCCGTGCGCTGGCGTTGTTGCCGACGGTGGCTAAGGACCAGGCGCTGCAATCCGCGGCCCAAGCGATCACGGCCAGCACCCGGCTGATCCTGGCGGCCAACGCCGAAGATCTGAAGGCCGCCCGGGCCGCCGAGACGCCGAACGCGATGCTCGACCGGTTGGCGTTGGACCCCGAGCGGGTGGACGGAATCGCCGCTGGTCTGCGCCAGGTTGCGGGGCTGCCCGACTCGGTCGGCGAGGTGCTGCGCGGTTACACCCTGCCCAATGGGCTGCAATTGCGTCAGCAGCGGGTTCCGCTCGGCGTGGTCGGGATCATTTACGAGGGCCGGCCCAATGTCACCGTCGATGCTTTCGGGTTGGCGCTCAAGTCAGGCAATGCCGTGCTGCTGCGCGGCAGTTCCTCGGCGGCGCGCTCCAACCAGGCGCTGGTCGAGGTGTTGCGCGCTTCGCTGGTCAGCGAAGACCTGCCCGCCGACGCGGTCCAGCTGCTGTCGGCCGATGACCGGTCCACGGTCACGCATCTGATCCAGGCTCGCGGTCTGGTCGATGTGGTGATCCCACGCGGCGGAGTGAGCCTGATCGACGCGGTGGTCCGCGACGCGCAGGTGCCCACCATTGAGACCGGCGTCGGCAACTGTCACGTCTACGTGGACATCGGAGCCGACCTGGATGTGGCAGAACGGATTCTGCTGAACTCCAAGACGCGGCGACCCAGTGTGTGCAACGCCGCCGAGACGCTGTTGGTGGATTCCGCGATTGCCGGAAACGCGGTGCCCAGGCTGGTGGCGGCCCTGCAAGACGCCGGTGTAACGGTGCACGGGGGCCTTTTCGAAGACCCCGACGACGACAACCTGCGCCGCGAATACCTGTCGATGGACATTGCGGTGGCGGTGGTCGACGGTGTGGAAGGCGCCATCGCCCACATCAACGAATACGGCACCGGACACACCGTGGCCATCGTGACCAGCAATATGGCTGCGGCACAACGGTTTGCCGACGGTGTCGATGCGGCCGCGGTGATGGTCAACGCATCGACCGGGTTTACCGACGGCGAGCAATTCGGTTTCGGCGCCGAGATCGGCATCTCGACCCAGAAGCTGCATGCCCGCGGTCCGATGGGCTTGCCGGAACTGACCTCCACCAAATGGATCGCGTGGGGAGACGGCCAGGTTCGTCCAGCCTGACCCAGGTCCACCAAAAGTGCTTTAGGAGAACCTGATTGTGAGCGTGCCCGCCCGGTCCACTCCGCTCTTCGCCGACATCAGCGATGTATCACGACGGTTGGCCGAGACCGGTTATCTGCCCGACACGGCCACCGCGACGGCGGTGTTCCTGGCCGACCGGCTGGGCAAGCCGCTGTTGGTAGAGGGGCCCGCCGGCGTGGGTAAGACCGAGTTGGCGCGCGCCGTCGCCCAAGCCACCGGCGCGGGTCTGGTCCGGCTGCAGTGCTACGAGGGGGTCGACGAGGCCCGCGCGCTCTACGAGTGGAACCACGCCAAGCAGATCCTGCGCATCCAGGCCGGTTCCGGAGATTGGGACCAGACCAAAGATGACGTGTTCAGCGAGGAGTTCCTGCTGTCCCGTCCGCTGTTGACCGCGATCCGGCGCACCGAGCCGACGGTCCTGTTGATTGACGAGACCGACAAGGCCGACATCGAAATCGAGGGCCTGCTGCTCGAGGTGCTGTCCGACTTCGCGGTGACCGTCCCCGAACTGGGCACGATCACCGCCGAGCGGACTCCGCTGGTGGTGCTGACCTCCAACGCCACCCGCGAGCTCTCCGAGGCGCTCAAGCGTCGCTGCCTGTTCCTGCACATCGATTTCCCGAGCCCCGACCTGGAGCGGCGCATTCTGTTGTCCCGGGTCCCCGAGCTGCCCGCCCATCTCGCCGAGGAGCTGGTGCGCATCATCGGCGTTCTGCGGGGCATGCAGCTGAAGAAGGTACCGTCCATCGCCGAGACGATCGACTGGGGCCGAACGCTGCTGGCGCTGGGCCTGGACACCATTGACGATGCGGTCGTTGCCCAGACGCTCGGCGTGATCCTCAAACACCAATCCGATCAGCAACGCGCGGCCGGGGAACTAAGGCTGAATTAATGGCCCCCCGCCGTATCCGCCCCACTCGGCCACTCGCCCCGCACGGGTTGCCGGGCCACTTGGTGGGATTCGTGGAAGCGCTTCGCGGCAGCGGGATTTCGGTAGGCCCGTCGGAGACGGTGGACGCCGGCCGGGTGATGGCCACCCTCGGCCTGATTGATCGTGAGGTGCTGCGCGAAGGCATCGCGTGTGCGGTGCTGCGCCGGCCCGAGCACCGCGAGACCTACGACGCGATGTTCGACTTGTGGTTCCCCGCGGCGATGGGTGCGCGCGCGGTCGTCGTCGACGAGACCGGGGAAGCTGGGCCGGACAGCGACGCCTGGCCTGCCGACGACGTCGAGGCGATGCGGCAGATGCTGCTGGATCTGCTCAACCAGAACGAAGACCTGGCTGACGTGGACGAACGACTGGTCGCGATGATCGCGCGGATCGTGGAGGCTTACGGCAAATACAGTTCCAGCCGTGGGCCGTCGTTCTCGTCGTATCAGGCGCTCAAGGCGATGGCGCTGGACGAGTTGGAAGGCAAACTGCTCGCGGGGCTGCTCGCCCCCTACGGCGACGAGCCGACACCCACCCAAGAGCAGATAGCTAAAGCGCTTGCCGCACAGCGAATTACCCAGCTACGCAAGCTGGTCGACTCGGAGACCAAACGGCGCACCGCCGAGCAGCTCGGCCGCGATCACGTCCAGATGTACGGCATCCCACAACTTTCCGAGAACGTCGAGTTTCTGCGGGCCTCCGGTGGCCAGCTACGTCAGATGCAGCGAGCCGTGGCGCCACTGGCGCGCAGCCTGGCCACTCGGCTGGCGGCCCGCCGGCGTCGCAGTCGTGCCGGGACAATCGATCTGCGTAAGACGCTGCGCAAGTCCATGTCCACCGGCGGCGTGCCGATCGACGTGGTGCTGGCCAAACCCCGTCCGGCGCGCCCGGAATTGGTCGTGCTGTGTGACGTCTCGGGCTCGGTGGCCGGGTTCAGCCACTTCACCCTGCTGCTGGTGCACGCCCTGCGCCAACAGTTCTCCCGCGTGCGGGTGTTCGCCTTCATCGACACCACTGATGAGGTGACCCACATGTTCGGGCCGGAAGCCGATCTGGCGGTGGCGATCCAGCGGATCACCCGCGAAGCCGGTGTGTACAGCCGCGACGGTCACTCCGACTACGGCAACGCGTTCGTCTCGTTCATCCAGGCCAACCCGAATGTGCTCTCACCGCGCAGTTCGCTGCTGGTGCTCGGGGACGGGCGCACCAACTATCGCGACCCGGCCATCGACGTGCTGTCCGATATGGTCACCGCCGCCCGGCACGCGCACTGGCTCAATCCCGAGCCCAGACACCTGTGGGGCAGTGGCGACTCGGCGGTGCCGCGCTACGAAGACGTGATCACCATGCACGAATGCCGATCGGCCAAGCAGCTCGCCACGGTGATCGACCAACTGCTGCCGGTGTGACGCCACATCCGGCGCGGCGACGGGCCGCCCGAGTGGCCCGGTAAGCTGGCACATCGTGCAAAATCCCCGTCGCAGGCTCGGAGTAATGGGTGGAACATTCGACCCCATCCATTACGGGCACCTGGTTGCCGCCAGTGAGGTGGCCGACCTGTTCGAACTCGACGAAGTGGTGTTCGTGCCCAGCGGACAGCCGTGGCAGAAGGCCCGGCCCGTCTCCGCCGCCGAGGACCGGTATCTGATGACCGTGATCGCCACTGCTTCAAATCCCCGGTTCTCGGTAAGCCGAGTCGACATCGACCGGGCCGGCCCCACCTACACCAAGGACACCTTGCAGGACCTGCACGCCCTTAACCCGGATTCTGAGCTGTTCTTCATCACCGGCGCCGACGCGCTGTCTTCCATTCTGTCGTGGCAGGGCTGGGAGGTGTTGTTCCAGTTGGCGCGGTTCGTCGGGGTCAGCCGGCCCGGCTACGAGCTGCGCCATGAACACATCACCGAGGTGCTCGGCGAGCTGGCCGAGAATGCGTTGACCCTGGTCGAGATTCCGGCGCTGGCGATCTCGTCGACCGACTGCCGTCAGCGTGCCGCGGCGCGCCGGCCGCTGTGGTACCTGATGCCCGACGGCGTCGTGCAATACGTCTCCAAGCGCAGGCTCTACCGCAAACCCGTTGCGGGAGAGGCGAACGCGACGCTCGGCCCAACGCAGTCCAGCCTGGCCGCGGGGAACAACACATGAGCGCCACCCAGGAAGCCGTCGACATGGCGACGATTGCGGCGAACGCGGCCGCCTCGAAGCTCGCCAGCGACGTCGTCGTCATCGACGTCTCCGGGCAATTGGTCATCACCGACTGCTTCGTCATCGCCTCGGCATCCAACGAGCGACAGGTCAACGCGATCGTCGACGAGGTCGAGGAGAAGATGCTCAAGTCCGGCTACAAGCCCGCGCGCCGCGAAGGCGCTCGGGAAGGACGCTGGACGCTGCTGGATTACCGCGACATCGTCGTGCACATCCAGCATCAGGACGATCGCAACTTCTACGCCCTGGACCGGTTATGGGGTGACTGCCCGGTCGTGCCGGTGGATTTGGCCGCCGGTTCCGATGACTCGGCGAGCGCGCAATGAGTATCCGTCGCTTGGTGATGTTGCGGCACGGGCAAACTGACTTCAACGCCGGTAGCCGGATGCAGGGCCAGCTGGACTCCGCGCTCACCGAATTGGGCCGCGCCCAAGCGGTCGCCGCCGCCGAGGTGCTGGGCAAGTTGCAGCCGTTGCTGATCGTGTCGTCGGATCTGCACCGCGCCTACGACACCGCGATCACGTTCGGGGAACGGACCGGGCTGCAGGTGCAGGTGGACCAGCGGCTACGGGAGACGCACCTGGGCGACTGGCAGGGACTGACCCACAGCGAGGTCGACGTAAAGGCGCCGGGCGCCCGGGGCACCTGGCGCGACGACGCCACCTGGGCACCGCACGGTGGCGAAAGCAGGGTCGACGTGGCCGCTCGCAGCGTGCCGCTGGTTGCCGAGCTGGTGGCCGGCGAGCCGGAGTGGGGTGACGCGAACGAGCCCGATCGGCCGGTGGTGCTGGTGGCCCACGGAGGTCTGATCGCCGCGTTGTCGGCTGCGCTGCTGAAACTTCCGGTCGCCAACTGGCCGATCTTGGGCGGCATGGGCAATGCTAGCTGGGTGCAGCTCTCCGGCCACTCCCACGACTCGGGCCCCGACTTCGACGGCATCCGCTGGCGCCTCGATGTGTGGAACGCTTCGGCGCAGGTCTCCAACGATGTCCTCTGACGTACCACCCACACTGCTGATCTTCGCCGATTCGCTGGCCTATTACGGTCCCACCGGCGGGCTGCCCGCCGACGATCCTCGCATCTGGCCCAACATCGTTGCCTCGCAACTAGGTTGGGATGTGGAGCTGATCGGCCGCATCGGCTGGACGTGTCGCGACGTGTGGTGGGCGGCAACACAGGATCCGCGGTCCTGGGCGGCGCTGCCGCGGGCGGGGGCGGTGATCTTTGCGACCAGCGGGATGGACTCACTGCCGTCGGTGTTGCCAACCGCGCTGCGTGAGCTGATCCGATATGTCCGGCCGCCATTGCTGCGGCGCTGGGTTCGCGACGGCTACGGCTGGCTGCAGCCCAGGCTCTCGCCGATCGCCAGGGCCGCCCTGCCGCCGCATTTGAGTGCTGAATATCTCGAGCAGACTCGTGGCGCAATCGATTTCAACCGTCCGGGTATCCCGATCGTGGCGTCGTTGCCGTCGGTGCATATCGCCGAGACGTACGGCAAGGCGCATCACGGCCGCGCCGGGGCCGTTGCGGCGATTACGGAATGGGCACAGGAGCACGACGTGCCCTTGGTTGACCTCAAAGCTGCTGTGGCCGAACAGATTATGAGTGGACGTGGCAACCCCGACGGCATCCACTGGAATTTCGAAGCCCACCAGGCGGTCGCGGAGCTGATGCTCAAGGCGCTGGCTGAAGCCGGGGTATCCAACGAGAAATCGCGCGGTTGAATCGTGACCGGCGCCGACGACGATGCAGAGCGAAGCGATGGGGTGGGGGCACCTCCCGCTTGCGGGGGAGAGCGGCGCTCGTGACCGTCGTAGTGGTGACCGATGCGTCGTCGCGCCTCCCAGCCGATCTGCTCGACAAGTGGGCGATACGCGTTGTCCCGCTGCATATCCTGCTCGAGGGTGGCGATCTGCGCGATGGTGTGGACGAAATCCCCGACGATGTCTACCAGCACCACGCCACGACCGCCGCGGCCACCCCGGCCGAACTCGGCGCCGCCTACCGTCAGGCGTTGGCCGACTCCGGGGGGGACGGCGTGGTGGCAGTGCATATTTCGTCGGCGCTGTCGGGCACCTATGGCGTCGGTGAACGGACCGCGGCCGAGATCGGGCCGGCGGTGCGGGTCATCGACTCGCGATCGGCGGCGATGGGCACCGGCTTTGTCGCGCTGGCCGCCGCGCGGGCCGCGGTCGCGGATGGCGACCTGGACGCCGTCGTGGCCGCCGCGAACTCGGCGGTAAGCCGCAGTCACGCGTTCATCGTCGTGCATGGTTTGGAAAACCTGCGGCGCAGTGGCCGGATCGGTGGGGCCAAAGCGTGGCTGGGCACCGCGCTGTCACTTAAGCCGCTGCTGCGCATCGAGGACGGCAAACTCGTTCTGGCCCAACGGGTGCGGACCGCCAGCAAGGCGACTGCGGCAATGCTCGACCGGGTCTGCGAGGTGGTTGGCGACGGCTCGGCAGCCGTGGCGGTGCACCACGTCGTCAACCCGGACGGTGCGAACGAGGTGGCCGCCGCACTGGCCCAGCGGCTACCGGCGTGCGAGCCGGCGATCATCACCCCGTTGGGGCCGGTGCTCGGCGTGCATGTCGGCCCCGGAGCCGTCGCGGTCTGCCTGGATTCAGCTCCTGGCGGGTGACGCGCTGGGCGCCGCGTGGGCGCTAGGCGCCCTGCGGACCGGCGGCAGACCGTAGTCGCCGCGCGGGTGGACAACCTGCGGCCACCAGAACCAACGCCCGAGCAGCGTGGCGATCGAGGGCATCAACAGCGTGCGCACGATCAGCGTGTCGAGCAGCAGACCAATGCAGACGGTGGACCCGAACTGGCCCAATACCCGCAAATCACTGCCCAGCATCGACGCCATCGTGAAGGCGAACACCAGTCCCGCGGCCGTCACCACCCCACCGGTGCCGGCCATCGACCGGATGATTCCTGTTTTCAGCCCTCGATGAATCTCTTCTTTGAACCGGGAGACCAGCAGCAGGTTGTAGTCAGAACCGACGGCCAACAGGATGATCACGGACAGTGCCATCACGATCCAGTGGATCTTGATTCCGAACAAGTCCTGCCAGATGAGCACGGATAGACCGAACGACGCGGCAATCGAGCTGGCCGCGGTGCCGACGATGACCAGCGCGGCCACCACGCTCCTGGTGAGCAGCAGCATGATCATGAAGATCAGCGTGAGCGCCGACACCACCGCGATCATCAGGTCGAATTTGGCGCCATCGTGCATATCCTTAAAGGTCGCGGCCGTACCGCCGAGATAGACCCTGGCGTCGGACAAGGACGATTGCTTCAGGCCCTCCTGCGCGGCGGTGCGCTCCGCATCGACCCGCGAAATGCCCTCCGGCGTCATGGGATCGCCCTGGTGAGTGATGAAGTACCGCGCCGACTTACCGTCCGGCGACAAGAACATCCGAAGACCTGTCTGGAAGTCGGGGTTCTGGAAGGCCTCCGGCGGTAGATAGAAGAAGTCGTCGTTCTTGGACTGGTCGAAGCTTTGCCCCATCACGATGGCGGTGTTACTCATCGCCTCCATCTGGTTGATCATCGCCTTGAACGTTTGGTATAGCGTCAGCGTGATGCCCCGGGTGGTCTTCAGCGTTGTGATCAGCGTGGGAAACAGTGCATTCAGGTCGTGTGTGGCTTGGGCGGTGTGCTTGATGTCGGCCGTGAGGAAGTGGAACTGCTCGGCCAGCTGGTCGAAGCCGTCCAGCGTGTCGAACAGCGATCGCAGCCCGAAGCACAACGGAATGTCGTAGCAGTGCTTCTCCCAGTAGAAGTAGGTGCGAACCGGCCGGAAGGTGTCGTCGAAATCCGCGATGTGGTCGCGCAGGCTATCGGTGATCTGCGACGTCACCGCCGTGGTATTGGCGCTGTCGTCGGCGGCATGGGCCAGATCCAGCGACACCTCGTACTGGCGCTGCGTGGTGTCGATCTGCGTCTGCAGGTCGTCGGACATCCTGAGGATGTCGGCGATGCGCTCCTTGAGGAAGCCCATGTTCTGCATGGTCGTCTGGCTTTGAATGCTGTTTTGGAACGGAATCGAGCTGTGCTGGATCGGAATGCCTAGTGGCCTGGTGATGTCCTGGACCATCGCGATGCCGAGCGTGCGCATCTCGTTTTTCGCCACCCGGTCCAAGACCAGCATGTCGGCCGTGTTTCGCATGTCATGGTCGGACTCGATCATCAACATGTCGGGGTTCATCCGGGCCTCGGAGAAATGCCGGTTCGCCGCCGCTTGCCCGAGATTGGACGGGGCCGATGCGGGCAGGTAGTAGCGGTCGTTGTAGCTCGTCGTGTAGCTCGGCAGGGCGACCATGCCGACCAACACGACCGCGGCGCTGACCGCCAGAATCGGTGCGGGCCAACGCACTACCGCGGTGCCGACCCGGCGCCATAGCCGCCCTTGCTTGGCGGCCCGCTTGGTCTGGAATAGGTGAAAGCGACTGCCCACGAAGACAACCGCGGGGCCCAAGGTAAGCCCGGCCGCCACCACAACGAGCATGCCGATCGCCACCGGTGCGCCCATGGTGTTGAACCAGGGCAACCGGGAAAAACTCAGACAGTACGTCGCACCGGCAATCGTCAGACCCGACCCCAGCACAACGGGAGCCACGCTTTTGAATGTGGTGTAGTACGCGGTTTCTCGATCTTCGCCTTCTCGTAGTGCCTCTTGGTAGCGGCCGATGAGGAAGATCCCGTAGTCGGTTCCGGCCGCGATCGCCAGCATGGTGAGGATATTGGCGGCGAACGTGGTGAGCCCGAATGCATTGTGATAGGCCAGAACCGCGACGACTCCACGTGAGCAGGCCAGCGCCACAAAGGTCATGAACAGCTGAACCAGCGTGGTGACGATGGACCGGTAGACCAGCAGCAACATGATCGCAATGGCGCCCAGGGTGAACAGCGTGATCGTGGCCAGGCTGGCGTTGCCGATGAGGTGCATGTCGTCGGACAGCGCCGCAGGACCGGTGACGTAGGCCTTCACGCCCGGTGGTGGCTTGTTCTCGTCGATGACCTTACGAACGGCGTCCACGGACTCGTTGGCCAGCGTGGTGCCTTGGTTACCGGCGAGGTTCACCTGTACATAGGCGCCCTTGGCGTCGGCACTCTGTGCGCCCGCCGCCGTCAGCCGGTCTCCCCAGAAGTCTTGGATGTGCTGGATGTGCTTGGGGTCCTGGCGCAGTTGCCGAATCAGCCTGTCGTAGTACTGGTGCGCATCGGCGCCGAGCGGCTGTTGGCCCTCCAGCACGATCATGATGGTGCTGTTGGAATCGAACTCGTGGAAGTTCTGACCCAGACGCATCATCGCCTTCATCGAGGGCGCGTCCAGCGGAGTCATCGGCGCCGAGTGCGCCTCACCGACAACTTCCAGGGTGGGGACGATGACGTTCACCAGGATCGTCACGAATACCCAGACCAGGATGATCGGCACCGCGAAGATGCGGATGGCGTGGGGGAGGTAAGGCCGGTGGCCGCGCTCCGGCTTACCGGGATTCTGGGTGCTGTTCGGCCCGGTGTCTGCGCCGTCGTCGACACCCGGGTGGCTCTTGCTGCTCACATCGCTCATGCGGACTTCACCAGGCAGAAGGTCTGGGCGTTGTGGCCATCGGAGTTTTGCTGATCGCGGACCACACCGTCCACGGTGATCTTGCAGTCGATTCGGCTGCCGTCGCTTTGCGCCATGATGTTGGCGCTCACCGATGGCAGCGTGGTCGAAATCGTGGTCGACCACGGCAGCGGGGCGTCGTTGACCTGATGGGTGTTGGCGTCCGCGTCCCAGTAGTTGATGTTCGCGGTGGCGCCTGGCGGGCCGGTGATTTCGTAAAGGACGACCTTCGGGTTGAACTGCACGATTTCGATCCCCTTGCCGGCGTTCGCGTTGAGGTCCTCCGAGCCGAAGATCTTGTGCAGCCGCGACACAACCAATACCGAGACGGCCAGTACCACAATCAACAGCAGGGGAATCCACCCGCGTCTGAGCGCCTGGGTTATGGCATCCGAACTCGGCGAAGTCCTCACCTTGACCGCCTTCCGCTCACCGCTGCAGGGCCTGCCGTCCTGCCTCGGAAAGCTCGCCACCGTCGTCGACAACCCTCATTGTCGGCGGAACCTTTGCTCGGCTAAGTACTGTAAACCTTAGAGGACGGAACCGTTCCTCCGGGGTGTCCCGCATATGGCCAACGCCATACGTCTAGCGGGCCACCCGCCCAGTAACCGGTGGCAGCCCGGCAAGGGTGACGATCCCCGGCCTGGCAGCCACCACCGCAGGTACCGCATTGGTAACCGGCATCGCGGTATAGATCATCCCGAGGCCCATGAACCCGGGCTCCGTCCAATCCTTGGGCGGCAGGCAATGCAGCACGGTACGCATGTTGGGCAGCCCGAAGACCTGAATGACGTGGCCATGCTCAAGCGGCTTGGGCGGCACCACGTGACTGCCCATCGTCCAGTTGAATCCGACGCTGACGACGTTGCGCTCGCCTTCCCAGCCGCGGTGGAAGCCGTACACGCCGCCGACCGTGCCCGCGGGAATCTTCATGAAGCCCAGATCGGAGTCGCCGGTGGCCGCGGTGAAGGTGACGTCGAAGGTCATCTTGTCCAGCTTGGCGCCGATCGCGTCGGCCATCATCGCCGCCGACTCGGCGAAGACCTCGCTTTCCCGCCGCACGTGCTCCGCCAAACCCGGTGTGTCGGGGTCTTGTGAGAAGCCCATCGCCGTCTGGGTTTCCGCGGACTCGTAGGTCGAGCAGTCCACCGACTCGGTGATCCGGATCTCGTCGACGCGCTCACAGGAGGCGGACAGCACCATGCCGACCATGTTCGTCATCCCGGGATGCGCGCCGCTGCCGAAAATCGTCGAATTGCCTTTCTGGCACGCATCTTCGATGCGTTTCCGGTCCCGCGGCGTCTGCTTGCCGCCGGTGATCCAGGCCGCGCTGGAGCACACGTTGACCCCCGATTCCAGCAGCCGCACCAATTCGTCGACGCCTGCCCACAACGGGTTATAGCAACACGCGTCGGCGCCCAGGGCGATCAGCGCGTCGATGTCGTTGGTGGCTTGCACCCCGGTCGGCTCCGGCCAGCCGGACAGGTCGGCGGCATCGACACCGACCTGTCCGCCCCGTGTGCGTACACCCCGACCAGCTCCATGTCGGATCTGCCGATGATGGCGTGCAGCGACCGCCGGCCGATGTTCCCCGTCGTCCACTGGATGACGCGTAAGGGACGGTCAGTGCTGGCTGTGCTCATCCTGGCTCCTTTGCCGATGCGGGGTGCACCCATTATGCGAAGGCCGTTCCCACGCCGCGCACGAGCGTCGACTTAGGCGTCCAGGCTTAGGCGTCCAACCGAACGAATTGGTCCTGGCAATACTGCTCGACACAGGCAGCGCGCCGGATCTTGCCGCTCGTCGTGGTGGGAATGGACCCGGGCAGGACCAGAACGAGGTCGCCGACACTCACGCCGTGCGCATTCGATATCGCGGAGGTGACATCGCACTTGACCCCGTCGAGGAAGCGCATTGCCTCCTCGGTGGAATCGCCTCGCTTCTTGAGTTCGATGATGGTGACCAGCTGCTCGGTGCTGTTCAGCGGGACCGATATCGCCGCGACCCGACCGCGTGTGATCCCTTGGATCGTCGCCTCAATGTCCTCGGGATAGTGATTACGCCCACGGATGATCAGCAGATCCTTGATGCGGCCGACAATGAACAGCTCACCGTCGGAGATGAAACCCTGGTCACCGCTTCGTAACCAGGGTCCGTCAGGCGTGCCTGGCGACGGGTCGACGAGCGTTGCGCCAAAGCAGCGCTGCTCCTCCGGCGGTTTGTGCCAGTAGCCCTCGGCCACGTTGGCGCCATGTATCCAGATCTCGCCGACCACGCCCTGTGGGCACTCGCGGTTTGTATCGCCGTCGACGATGCGCAGCGTGGGTGATTGCGGCACTTTGTATTTGACCAGCGCGGTGCCGGTCCTGTCCGCACACCGCTCAGCGCGGCCCGCGGACAGCTCCCCGACATCGAAACGAACCGTTGCTGCGTCATCCCAGGTGCCGGCCGCCACGAAGACGGTGGCCTCCGCCAAGCCATATGAGGGACGCATCATATGGTCCCGAAAATTGAAGTGAGAAAACCGATCAACGAAGCGTTGCAACGTCGCCGGCTCGACACGTTCGGCACCGCTGATGATGCCCAGCACCCCGCCGAGGTCGAGCCCGGCGAGGTCACTGTCGATTGTCTTGCGGGCGGCCAAGTCAAAGGCGAAGTTGGGCGCCGCCGAAAATGCGTGGGGATTTTCGGCCATCGCTCGCACCCACCTGGCCGGCCTCTCTAAGAACGAGACCGGACTCGTCAGCTCGCCGCGATAGCCGCCCAGGATCGGTGCGCAGACCCCCAGCACCAAACCCATGTCGTGGTAGAACGGCAACCACGACACCATCGTGGCATTCGATGGGGCTTTGACGTGGGAGTCCGCGAAGAAGCTGCGCATCAGCTGCTCGAAATTCACCTGGAGGTTGTGGTGCGAGATCATCACCCCCGTCGGCGCGCGGGTGGAACCTGAGCTGTACTGCAAATACGCGAGATTGGGCAAATCAGCTGTGCGAACGCTTGTTTCGCCATCGACGTCCAGATTCATCGAATCGATTTCGACGATCTTTGGAACATCGTTCATGCGTGCTCGATCGACATATTCGGCGATATCTTCTGCGACCGCGGACGTTGTGAGAACGACTGAAGGCGACGTGTCGGCAAGGACCGCACTGACCCGCTCGTCAGTCGAGCCACGATGTGGCAGTGGGAGCGGAACTGCGATGAGCCCAGCCTGCATGGATCCCAGGAACGCCGAAATGTAATGAATGCCCTGGGGTGCCAGGATTACTGCCCTGTCTCCGACCGACCCGTGCGGGCCGAGATCGCGTGCCACGTTGAGTGTTCGGCGCGATACTTGCGACCACGTGAGACTCTCCGGGACACCCGCCCAGTCGTCCTCGTAGTTGGTAAAGGTGTACGCCACGTCATGGGGGCGCATGCTGGCACGTCCGTGCAGCATGGAGAGAATGGACTGAGACATAGGCGGCGTGGTCAGCCGGTGCTGTGGGACAACACGGACGTGGCACCGCTGAGGATCTGCGAGAGCGGGTCAGCGCCGCCGCCGAATGTTGCCTGGTTGGCCGGCGCGGTGACCTCCGCTGGGTCGAAGCCGTGCACCGGGTCCACCTGAACCGGAGCGGTCGACGGGTCGTCGTTTCGCGAGTAACCCGCGTTCACCCGCGGCAGCAATATCGCGTCAAGCTTGTTCAGCGTGTCCTCTTGAATCCCGATGTAAGCCAACGGCATCACCAGCGGAAGGTGCTTTTCCGGAACCATGATCGTGGTGTCTTTCGCGCCCCTGGAGTTGATGGTCGTCCTGATGTTCTGCGGCGGCACCATGCTCGGGTTCGTGAAGGCCACCGCGGTGTGACCGGTAGCGAGGCCTAAGAGCGTGTTGGCGAGAGCGAACATATTGTCCGGCCGGTCGGGGAAGTCTGCGATCGAGTCGTACGCAGCCACGAACCTGTTTGTGTCGTACTGGCTCTCATATGGCGGCGGCATCGTGTAGTCGAGTGCGGGAACCACGCTGCCGACCGGGAACATGGCGGTCAGGAAGCTCTGACCGAAGGCGTGACGCCCAATGGGGTCGCCGAATGTGGCGAAGTTCAGTGTGCCCGGCGGGGGAGCAGTCGGGTCACTGGCCAGCCGGGCCTGCTCGCCATCGACCACGAACCCGCCCTCGGACAAGCCGATCGCCGTACCCGGGCGACCGGTGGTGCGAATCGCCGCATCGAGATTGTTTATGCCCTCGTCGACCGACTCGCCGACGCTGGGGCCGTCCAGACCCAGGCCCGGGAAAAGTTCATCGAACCGGCCGATTCCCGGAAAGAGCCGCTCGAGCACGTGGCCCTGAACCTGCCCCGCTGGGTAGCGAACAATTTGTCGCTGCTGGCCGGGGAACCAGTCGGCGCCCTCCATGCGGATGTATTGGTCGTAGGGGATCCCCAGGACGTGGGCCCCGCCGAGGGCGTAGGCGGTTTGGTCGCCCGGCGCCCCAGGCGTCGGCGGTCCGCCGATAGGCGTGTCGTCGGCCGACGCCGCCCCGATGCCGAAACATCCTGTAGCGCCGACAGTTACCAACGCGGTGGCTGTTGCGAGTAGTTTCTTCATTCCTAATCCTGACCGCTCGGATTCGCCTCGTAGTCTCACATACGTCGTGTGTGCGCGCTAATTAGGTTGCTGCCTCGGCGCGTCCGGTCGGTGGGCCCGCTCGTCCACTCGTGAGGGCCACCAGTTCGCCCGCCCGACCAGCGCGGCGATGGCGGGAACCGTGATGGTGCGTACCAAGAAGGTGTCCAGCAAGATTCCGACGCCGATCACGAAACCGCCCTGGACCACGGTACTGATGCTGGAGAACAACAGACCGCACATCGAAGCGGCGAAGATCACACCTGCCGCAGTGATCACACCGCCCGTCGAACTCAGGGTGCGAATGATGCCGTAACGCATGCTGTGTCCAGACTCGTCACGCATGCGCGAGACCAACAGCATGTTGTAGTCGGCTCCCACCGCGACCAGTACCACGAATGCCAGCGGGGGCACACTCCAATGTAATTGCTGGCCGAGCATGTACTGAAACACCAGCACGCCAATACCTACCGCCGACAAATACGAAATGACCACGGAAGCAACCAGATACAGCGGCGCGACAATCGCACGCAGCAGCGCGATCAAGGTCAGTAGCACGACGAAGAGGGTTGCGGCGATGATGAACCCGATGTCGTGTTGGTAGTAGTCACGCGTGTCCTTCAGGCCAACGGTGTAGCCCGCCATCGATACCGTGGCGTCCGCCAACGCGGTATTCGGTTGGGCTCCCCGGGCGGCGGCACTGATCGCGTTGACCTGATCCATGGCGTCGGTAGTGAACGGATTGAGCTTGGTTTGAACCAAATACCGCACCGAGTGGCCGTCCGGCGAGATGAACGCCTTGGCGGCCTGCTGGAACTCTTCTAAGTGCAGCAGTTGGGGCGGGATATTGAACCCGGCCATTGCCGGTTGCGCCGCGTCCTGTTTCAGCGACAACAAGAATGTCGCCGACTCACTGAGGCCAATACCCATCTGTTTGACTTGGTCGACGAGTTGAGCCACCGCGTCGGCCACTTGCCGGCTCCCACCGGCGAATCGGTTTGCCCCATCTTGCAGGCTGTTCATGTTCGCCTGCAGGCCACCGGGTTTGTCCATCCCCATCGAGTGCAGCGCGTTGGTGAGCTTCCCCAATGCGGCGCGCATTCGGTCTGTCGAGGCTTTCAGCGCCCGTTTGTCCGGGTAGTCCTGCAGTTGGTGAGCCAACTCATTGATCGCGTCGAGGTCTGCTTGATCGCGCGAACCCACCAGTTGCTCAAATGTCCCGCGGGTGGCGCTGCACGACGCATCGGCATCGCATATCGGGTTACCCTGCAGCGCTGTCAACACTGGGCCTATCCAGGCGAACATGTTCTTCGCCGCTGAGAAGTTCCAGCCCATGGCATTGCTGAGCGCGTTGACATGGTCGATGAGCTGGGCTGCGATATCGACCTCTTTGACCAGCGCGTCGCCGGTGTACTGGCCCTTCGCCGACGAGAAGGCGTTCTCCAGTTCTTGCACGCTGGCGGCGAGCACGCTGACTTTGCCGCGCACATCGCCGAGGTTGTCGGCGAGCGTGCCGGCCCCTGCGGCCAGCCGGTTGAGGTCGTTGGTGTGGTCCTTGATCACGGTGGACCCGCCGGCCAGCAGGGTGCCGATGGCGCCCGCTTGATAGGTCGCTCTGAATTGTTCCGGCACATTTCCGGTGGGCCGGGTGATACCGCTGATCGCGGCCACGTTCGGCAGTTGGCTGACTCGGTCCGCCATCTGTTCCAGGTCTGCAAGGGCCTTCGGCGTGCGCAGGTCATGCGGGGATTGGACCAGGATGTACTCCGGGATGGACTGATTCACCGGGAAATGGCGATCCAGCGCCGCATACCCGATGGAGCTCGGAGCAGAAGACGGCAGTGCCTTGCGGTCGTCATAGTTAAAGCGCACCAAGCCCGCACAGCTGGCCAGGATGATCAACACGAGCACACTGGCAACCAGGTGGGCCTTCGGCCGACGCACGATGCGTATGCCCGAACGCCGCCACAATCGAGCGGTCAGCTCGCGCCGTGGCTTGACCCAGCCGCGCGGCCCGGTCAGCACCAGAATTGCCGGCAGCAAGGTCACCGCGGCGAGGAATGCCACGCCGATCCCGATCGCCGATGACACCCCGACCGTTTTGAACACGCCCATTCGGGCGAAGCTGACGACGAGAAAAGTGACTCCCATCGTCGCTGCGGATGCGGCGATCACTTTGCCGATCGAGATCATTGCGCCCTTGACGGCCTGATCGAAATCCGCACCCAACCTCAGATAATCGTGATAGCGGCTTATCAGAAAGACCGCGTAATCCGTTCCGGCGCCGGCTATTATTGCGCTGAGAAATACGATGGACTGGTTCGAGACGCCCGAGCCGGTCAGTTGAGAGAAGCCGGCCACCAACGCCTGTGCGATCAGCAGGGAAAGCCCGATCATTGTCAACGGCAGCAGCATGGTGACCACGCTGCGGTAAACCACCAGCAGGACGATGAGCACCAGCACGGCGATCGCCAGCTCAATCGGAAGTCGATCATGGTCGCCCGCGACCGTGAGGTCGGCGACGGTTGCCGCGGGGCCGGTGAGGTTTGCCGTCAGGGCTGTTCCGGCTGTCGCGTGTTTGACGATGTCACCGATGCGGTTGAAAGCGTCGTAGGACCGTGGAGTGCCAAGCTCGCCCGCCACGCCGACCGGTAGCACCCAGGACTTGTGATCCTTGCTGGTCAAAACCGAGCGCAAGGGTGGGGTGCTGAGGAAATCCTGCAGCATCACGACATCTCCCGAGTCGTGGTGCAGCGCATCCACGATTTTGCGGTAGATGGCTTCGTCGCCGGGATTAAGGCCCTTATCGTCGGTCAGGACCACCAACAACAGGTCCTCTGAGCCGGATTCGTGAAATGCCTCGGTCATCTTTCGAGCTGTGACGCTCGACGGCGCATCACTGGGCAAGATGGCGAGCGGATGCTTCTGTGCCATCTCGTTCAGCGATGGGCAGGCCAGCGTGAGCGCGATCGCAATCGCGATCCAGGCCCCGACGACCGCCCAGGGCCACCGCACCACGAAATCGGCTAGCCGTCGCATATCGCCCTCACCCCCGGTCGGCGCAGTCGAGTGCGCGCCCCGGCAACACTCGTCGACGCTCTCTCAAGCCGCGCATTTTCGTACGTTGCCCGCCCAGCAAATACGCATTTCAGAAAAGCCCTAACCATCGATATGCCCCACGCTATGCGACGCGTCCCCAGTGGCCGCTGTCAGCGACCCGCACGCACACCGACCTCATCGCCGCCATATAGCGGCCAACTGATTTCCGGGCGATCGGGTTGTCGGGAAACAGGATCGCCATTTTCGTGCCCTCACCATACCGAAATACATAGATGGTCAGCTGATATGAGTACCGGCCGTCGGGGTAGATTCCGATGTTGTTCGCAAGACCCATGTCGGCCGCCGCAAGAACAGCGTTGAGCGGGGCAGCGCCGCCGTGCAGGAAATTCGACACCGGAAAGTTTGGTCGTGGCCAGCTCAACGATGGCGCCAATTCCATGACGCGGTAATACGGCACCTTCGCCATATCCAGACCTGAATCGAAAGAAGCCTGCGCGGCCCATGCGGCGTCCCCGAAAGAGGCCGCAGCTATGGGCACGGTGATCGGAATCAAGCCGGTAAACCAGCCCTGCGTCATGAAATTGTCCGCGGCTGTGCGTGAATCCCTGGGCGTAAGACCGTAATAGGTGAGGGCGCCGGTAAATTCGTGCTCTACCAGGGCGAAGCAGGCGAACAAGCCGCCGACGAAGCGCGCGCCGGCCGCCGTACAGGCTGATTCGAATCGCTCCGTCTGTTCTGCGTCCATCAGGAGTTCGGAGACCATGTCACTGCCATCCGGCTGCAACGGGTTACCGAGAGGGAGTGGAAATTCGGGGAAACCACCGTTGTTGTTCTCGGCGAAGTCGATCCATGCGCGTACCTCGGGCGAATCTACGTCGAACGTCGACGTGTATTCGCGTTCGCGGGTACAGAAATCGTCATAGCTGCCGGCATCGGGAAGCTCGAGGGTTTCATCGCCTCCGCTGAACGCCGCATACAAACCGTTGGCCTCCAGCATGGTTGTGCCGATCAACGACGCGTCCCCGTGGACATGATCCATGGCGGCAAAGAAAGTGAAGTGGTTCGCGCTTTGGATAATCCCAAAGGTGAAGCAGCCCCACTCCAGCGGATTCGGTATGGCCACGACATGTGCGTGTATTTCGTCAATCGTCATGGTGCCGTGATCGATCGGCTCGAATTCAATATCAGCAGGATCGCTGATCGTATGCCTGATGAACTCTCCATCACCGGCGTGCTCGAACCAGCTGCGGAACGTGTCATGTCGACGCAGGTATGCGTTGACCGCGTGATCCATCGCAGCAACATCACACGTCCCAGCTACTTCACAGGTTGCGATGATCTGGCGCGAAAACCCCAGCCCCGCCGCTGTCCGCTCACAGTAGTTACGAAGGTGTTGGCCCTGCATATAGCTGACCGGCACAGAACTGGCCGGCGCTTGCCGAACCTTTTCGGTGGCCGAGGTCGTCGGATGCCACGAGGTGACCGGGCCTGGGGTCAGCGTCCAATCAGCGAGAGCGCCGATCGTAATCTTCCCGATGCGCAAAACTTCGTCCCCCTCGGTTTGAACGGCTCCGGTCCGGCCGCGCTGGCGGCGAGACCAAGATAACCCTTGCGGCAACGGCTCACGGGTTCGGAAGGCCGGACGGCGCGTATCCAAAGCCGGTTGACAGCGGCACTGGTTATAGTGGCCCGATGCCGGTGCTAGTGCCCGGCGCCGGCGCTGCCGTTGGGGTATCGGCTGTCGGGAGACGGTTCTGCTACGCAACCGGGCCGCCCGCGGGGGATCGAATCTTCAAGACCTAGCCAGGGGGAGGACAACGCCATGGCATCCGCCGAACGTCTGAGGCCGGAAGCATCGGGGTTTGCGATTGTGGGTTACGCGGCGCGCTTCCCGGGCGCCGCGGATACGGACGAGTTTTGGGATGTGCTGCAGCACGGCCGGGATGCGGTATCGGAGGTTCCCGAGGACCGTTGGGATGTCGAGGAATTCTTCGACCCGGATCCCGGTGCGCCCGGCAAGGTTGTCACCCGTCGGGCAGGTTTCGTCGACGACGTAACGGGATTCGACGCACCGTTTTTCGGTATGTCGACGCGCGAGGTCAGGTTTTTGGACCCACAGCATCGGCTATTGCTGGAGACGGCGTGGCGGGCGGTGGAGCATTCGGGCACCGCGCCAACGGCTTTGGCGAACACCAACACGGGTGTGTTCATCGGTTTGGCCACCCATGACTACCTGGGAATGGCATCCGCCGAGCTGACTTACGGCGAGATCGAGGCCTATATGGCAATCGGGACGTCGGCGTCGGCAGCCGCGGGCCGGATCAGCTATCGGTTGGGGCTGCAGGGCCCGGCCGTCGCCGTGGACACCGCGTGCAGCTCGTCGCTGGTGGCAATCCATCAGGCATGCCAAGCGCTGCGCTTGGGGGAGTGTGACCTCGCGCTGGCTGGCGGCGCGAACGTCCTGATTAGCCCGGCGACCATGATCACCTTTTCGCACGCGCAAATGCTCGCGCCGGACGGCCGGTGCAAGACATTCGATGCGAGCGCGGACGGCTACGTCCGCGGCGAGGGTTGCGGCGTCATTGTCGTCAAGCGTCTTGAAGACGCGATCCGCGACGGTGACCGTATTCGCGCCGTGATCCGGGGCAGCGCGATCAACCAAGATGGCGCATCGGGTGGTTTGACGGTGCCGAACGGCGTTGCCCAGCAACGGGTTATCACTGAAGCGCTAAAGCGCGCCGGTGTCGCGGCCGGCGACGTTGAATATCTGGAGGCGCACGGCACCGGGACATCGCTGGGCGATCCGATCGAAGTCCAGGCCGCGGGCGCGGTGTTCGGCGCGGGGCGCGAGGCGAGCCGGCCGCTGTTGATGGGCTCGGTGAAGACGAATATCGGGCATCTGGAAGCAGCCGCCGGTATCGCGGGTGTGATTAAAGTCATCCTGTCGCTCGAGCACGAGTTATTGCCGCAGCACTTGCACTTTCGCAATCCGTCGCCGCACATTCCCTGGGACCGGCTTGCGGTGCAGGTGGTGAAGGAGGCCACCGCCTGGGAGCGCAATGGTCGGCCGCGCGTTGCGGGAGTCAGTTCGTTCGGGTTCGCCGGGACCAACGCGCACGTCATCCTCGAGGAAGCGCCGTTTGAAGTAGGCCGGATCGCCGCGGCACCGGGTCCGGTCGACGAACCCGCAGACAGACACTTGCGCGTACTTCCGCTATCGGCGCGCACGCCCGCCGCACTGGTACAGATGGCTGATCAATACCGCAGCTGGTTGAGAGCGCATCCGGAAGCCAGCTCGGCGGACGTGTGCTTTAGCGCGGGGGTGAGTCGAGCACACTTCGAGCACCGAGCCGCGTTGGTGATCAATTCCACGGAATCCGCCGGTGAGCTGCTCGGTGCGCTCGCCGACGACCGCCCGGCACCTGGTTTGGTGCGCGGAGTATCCGATAACACGCCGAAGACGGCGTGGCTGTTCACCGGTCAAGGCAGCCAGTACGTCGGTATGGCCCGGGAGCTGTTCGACACCGAGCCGGTTTTCGCCGAGACGCTGACCCGGTGCGCCGCGGTGCTCGCTGACGTTCTCGAAAAGCCATTGCTTGACGTCATTTTCGATGTGGATGGCCAAGATAGCGAAGAGACGTTGCGGCAGACCTCCTACGCCCAGCCCGCCTTGTTCGCGGTGGAGATGGGCCTGGCCCGCCTCTGGCAGTCGTGGGGTTTCGAACCCGACGTCGTGCTGGGCCACAGCGTCGGCCAGTATTCGGCAGCCTGCGTGGCGGGCGTGTTCAGCCTCGAAGACGGAGCGCTGCTGATCGCCGAGCGCGGGCGCCTTTTCGGCAGTCTGCCTGCGGGCGGGCGGATGGTCGCGGTGTTCGCCGCCGCCGAGCGCGTCGAGAGCATCACCGACGAGTTCCCCAATCTGTCGGTAGCCGCTTACAACGGTGCGAACACCGTACTGTCGGGACCCGCGCAGGATCTGGACCAGGCGGTGGCCGGGTTGACATCCGACGGTGTCCGGTGTGACTGGCTAGATACCAGCCACGCGTTCCATTCGGCACTGCTGGATCCGATCCTCGATGAGTTCGAGTCCTATGCGGACCGGTTCAACTTTGGTTCGCCACAACGGATTTTGGTGTGCAACCGCAGCGGTGCCGCGCTCGGCAGGAACGTGAAACTGGATGGCAACTACTGGCGTCGCCACGCCCGCCAGCCGGTCGAATTCGCCAAGAGTGTGCGCACCCTGGCCGATCTGGGTTGCAAAGTGTTGCTGGAGGTCGGCCCGCAACCGGTGCTCACCGCCGCGGCCCTGCGGGCATGGCCCGACCCGGCCACCGCGCCACGGGCGATCGCGTCGTTGCGCCGAAACACCGCCGACCACCGCCAGATCACCGAGGCCCTTGCCGACGCATACGTCCTAGGCCACCTCCCCGACTTCGGCGCTGTCGGGCGGGAACCGGCGCGAAAGCTCGACCTGCCGACCTATCCGTTCCAGCGACGCCAGTATTGGTTCCGTGACAAGCGGGTCCTGCCCACCCAACAAACCCAGGCCGCACCGACCGAAGCCGTCCGGCTTCTCGAGGGCGGCCAGATCGAAGAGCTCGCGGCCTTGCTCGACGGTGCGAGCGGCGATCAGCAGACCGTGGATGTGCTGACAAGGCTTGCTGCACAACACAACCAACAAAATCAAACCCAATCCATCGCGGATGATCGCTACGAGGTTCGTTGGCAGAAATCCACGGGCGCCTCAGCTGCGGCGGGCGAGGGATCTGCCTGGCTCCTCATCGGCGATGATGCCGATGCAGTTCAGCCGTTGATCGACGCGCTAACTGAGCATGGGCACCAGCATCGGATTCTCGGGTTGCCGGTGACCGACGGCGACGAGGAACAACTCGAGGTCGCGTTGCGCGCTGCGGTGGCAGACGAACCGGCGCTACGCATCCTGCATGTCGCGGCGCTGAACTCCGACACCGCACCATCGACGCGGTCGCTGTCGCGGATGCAACACCGAGTGCTGGGCGGAACACGGCGACTGTTCCGCGCCGCGGTTGCCGCCGAATTGCGCAGACCCATCTGGGTGGTAACCCGCGGCGCGCAACGAATCTCTGACACCGACATCGTGTCACCGGATCAGAGTTGCCTCTGGGGATTCGGTCGTGCCGCCTCGCTGGAGCATCCGCAGGTATGGGGTGGACTGGCGGATCTGGCTGACGGGACCGCAGACGAATGGTCGTGGTTAATCACCCAGGTGACGGC
This sequence comes from uncultured Actinomycetota bacterium, assembly GCA_963712615.1. Classification (GTDB taxonomy): domain Bacteria; phylum Actinomycetota; class Actinomycetes; order Mycobacteriales; family Mycobacteriaceae; genus Mycobacterium. The sequence continues at coordinate 1,620,960 of CAVQIO010000002.1, read as the reverse complement.
GGCGCCGCGTGACTCGGCCATCAGGGAAGACCAAGTCGCGCTGCGTGATCAAGCGGTCTATGTTCCCCGCCTGGTTCGACGGCTCGCGCCGCCGAGCGCAACACTGCTGGCCCTGCGTGCTGACGCAACGTATTTGGTGACCGGAGGACTGGGTTCGATCGGACTGGAAATCGCGGGATACCTGGCCGCGCACGGCGCCCGGCATCTGGTGCTGACCGGCCGTCGCTCGCCCAGCGATGCCGCGCAACGGCGTATCGATGCGCTACGCGAACAGCACGGCTGCGAATTCCTGGTCGTCGCGGCCGATGTCGCCGAGGCGGACGACGTGGCACGGCTGCTCGCCACCGTGCAGGCCGAACTACCGCCGCTGGCCGGCATCGTCCATGCCGCAGGCGAGATGGGTACCACCCCGCTGAGCGCCCTGGACGACGCCGAAGTCGATCGGGTATTCGCCGGGAAGGTTTGGGGTGCTTGGCATTTGAGCGAAGCAGCCGCTGACCTACAGCTGGACTTCTTTGTCAGCACCTCCTCGATCGCCGCAATATGGGGCGGGTTCGGTCAGACCGCCTATGGCGCCGCCAACGCCTTCCTCGACGGCCTGGCCTGGCGGCTGCGCGAGCGGGGCGTGTCCGGGATCAGCGTTAATTTCGGTCCGTGGTCGGCGGGCATGGCCGACGAGGAGTCCCGTGGGCGACTGGCTCAGCGCGGGGTCCGGACGTTGTCACCTGCCGAGGCGCTGGCCGGGCTGGCCGACGTCCTGGCGGCCTCGTCGGCGCAAGGGACGGCGCAAGGCGTGGTGGCCCGTATCGACTGGGCCCGCTTCCTGCCGCTCTACCAGCAAGCGGGGCGGCGGGCATTCCTGGCGGAGCTCGAGCGTGAGGTGCCCGACGTGGCGCCGGTCGTTACGCCGTCGGGAAAGACCCAGCTGGTCGAGCGGCTCACCAACGCCCCGGTGCAACAGCGCAAGAAACTTCTGACGGACTACCTGCGCGACGCGGTAGCGGAGGTGACGCACGTCGATGCCGCGGAAATCCGCGAGGGCTCCGGATTCTTCGATCTCGGAATGGATTCCCTGATGGCCGTCGAATTACGGCGCCGCATCGAGGAAGGCGTGGGCAAGCCGATACCGGCGACCCTGGCGATGGACTACCCGCGGCTATCCGACGTGGTGGATTATCTACTTGCCGACGTGCTCGGGCTCAGCGAGCAGGCGTCCGCGGCGTCAGGGCCTGCGCTGGCTTCGGCAGTGACGACGCGCACGGATGAGCCGATCGCGATCGTCGCGGTGGCGTGCCGTTTCCCCGGCGCCCCCGACCCCGAAGCATTCTGGGAGGTGTTGTCCGGCGGTGTCGATGCGATCCGGGAAGTCCCGGAAGACCGATTCGACATCGACGAGTTCTACGACCCGGACCCCGAGGCGCCGGGAAAGATCTACAGCCGCCTGGGTGGATTCCTCGACGGAATCGACGGATTCGACCCGGAATTCTTCGGCATCTCCCCGCGCGAGGCCGTGTGGATCGAGCCGCAGCAGCGGCTGATGCTCGAAACCTCCTGGGAAGGCTTGGAACGCGCCGGATATTCTCCGGCGGCGTTGCGCGGCAGCCGAACCGGCGTCTTCGTTGGGGTGGCTGCCAACGAGTACGCGCATTCTGCTGTCCGCCGAGTCGGTCGACAAAATCGAACCCCACTTCATCACCGGCAACGCGCTCAATGCCATTTCCGGTCGGGTTGCCTTCGCACTCGGACTAGAAGGACCGGCGGTGGCGGTCGATACCGCGTGCAGCTCGTCGTTGGTGGCCGTCCATCAGGCCCGCCAGGCATTGCACTCCGGTGACTGCGATTTGGCGTTGGCCGGCGGTGTGAACGTCTTGCTGAGTCCGGTAACCATCATCGCTGCCTCACGCGCCAGGATGCTTTCGCCCAACGGGCGATGCGCGACGTTCGACGCGGCCGCCGACGGCTATGTGCGCAGTGAGGGCTGCGGGGTGCTGGTGCTCAAGAGGATGAGCGACGCGGTGCGTGACGGCGATCGGATTTGCGCCGTCATCCCGAGCAGCGCGGTCAACCAAGACGGCGCTTCCAGTGGTTTGACGGTGCCCAATGGGGGTGCGCAGCAACGGCTTATCGCTACGGCCCTGGCTCGCGCCGGTCTGGCCGGTGGGGATGTCGACTACCTCGAGGCACACGGGACCGGTACCCCGCTGGGTGATCCGATCGAGGTGCAGGCGGCCGGGGCCATCTATGGCGCCGGCCGTGACGCGGACCGGCCGTTGCTGATCGGATCGGTGAAGACCAATATCGGCCACCTCGAGTCGGCATCAGGCGCGGCCGGTTTGATCAAGGTCGTGTTGTCGCTGCAGCACGAAATGCTGCCGCAGAGCCTGCACTTCGAGTCACCGTCCCCGCATATCCCGTGGGACTCGCTGCCGGTGCGGGTCGTGGACAAGGCGATTCCGTGGCAGGCCAACGGTAGGCCGCGACGTGCCGGGATAAGTTCCTTCGGGTTTACCGGCACGAATGCACACGTGCTGATCGAGGAGGCGCCTGCACAATCGCCGACCGATGACGAATACTCGACCGGCGACGTCGCGGTGGGCTCTGAGTCGGACACTGCGGACGAGCCGGTCGAGGTGCTACCGCTGTCCGCGCGGTCACCGCAGGCGCTGGTGGCATTGGCGCAGCGTTACGGGGATTGGTTGGACACCCACCCCAAGGTCGACATCGCCGATGTGTGCTCCACGGCCGGGATAGGACGTTCGCATTTCGAACACCGGGCCGCGTTGGTCGTGGATTCGGTCGAAGACGCTCGCGAACTGCTGGCCGAGTTGGCCGAGAACCGGGTGCGACCTGGAGTGGTACGTGGCGAGTGCACCGACCGGCCGACGACGGCGTGGTTGTTCACCGGGCAGGGCAGCCAGTATCCGGGGATGGCGCGTGAGTTGCTCGACGCCGAGCCGGTTTTCGCGGACACCGTGACACGCTGCGCGGACGCGATCAACGACATCCTGCCGCGCGCGTTGTTGGAGGTGCTGTTCGCCACCGACCGCGAAACCGGAGAAACACTGCGGCACACGTCGTTTGCTCAACCGGCGCTTTTCGCTGTCGAGATGGGTCTGGCCCGGCTGTGGCAGTCGTGGGGCGTCCAGCCCGATGTGGTGCTGGGGCACAGCGTGGGCCAGTACGCGGCGGCCTGCGTGGCCGGGGTTTTCAGCCTCGAGGATGGGGCGCGGCTGATGGCCGAGCGCGGCCGGCTGTTCGGCAGTCTGCCCGACGGTGGGCGAATGGTGGCGGTGTTCGCCGACCCTAAGTACGTCGAGGAGATCGCCAACGAGTACCCCCGGGTTTCGGTCGCCGCCTACAACGGCCCCAACACGGTGCTGTCGGGTCCGGACACCGACATCGAACAGATCTTCGCCACCTGTGGCAACGATGGGGTCCGTTGCAGCCGGCTGGAAACCAGCCACGCCTTCCATTCGGAACTGCTGGACCCGGTGCTCGGTGAATTCGAGTCCTACGCAGCACAGTTGCAGTTCGCTGTGCCGACGTTGCCGCTGATCTGCAACCGCACCGGCGCCGTGCTCACGGCGGACACTCCGCTAGACGCGCAATATTGGCGGCGGCATTCCCGCCAGCCGGTGCAGTTCGCCGAAAGCGTGCACACCGTGGCGGCGCTGGGCTGCTCGGTGTTGATGGAGATCGGTCCGCAACCGGTTCTGACCGGGGCTGCGGTGCAGATCTGGCCGGAACATCTGGCCGCGCCGCGTGCGATCGTTTCCCTGCGCAAGGGCGTCGGCGACCGGCGCCAGATCGCCGAAGCGCTGGCCGCGGCCTACGTCAGCGGCCATCGGCCCACGTTCGCGGCGCTGCATCGTCAGCCTCGCCGCAGGCTCGAGTTGCCTACCTATCCGTTCCAGCGCCGTCGCTTCTGGCCCAAGACTTCCGGCATCGCCGGCATCGATGGTCAGGGCGCAGTGTCCGGAATATTGGGTAGCGCAAAGGATCTCGCCTCTGGCGACTCGGTCTACACCAGCCGCCTGTCGGTCAAATCGCAACCGTGGCTGTCGGATCACGTCATCTATGGCACCGTTGTCGTTCCCGGGGCGACGTATGCGGCAATGGCGCTGGCTGCCGTTGGCCCGCCGGGGCGGGTGAAGGATGTCTTTTTCTACGAGCCGATCATTCTGCCCGAGAAGGCTTCTCGCGAGGTGCAGCTGACGTTGCATCCGCTGGAGGACGGCGTGCAGGACGGGGGAGCCTGGACCTTCAAGGTGCACAGCCGCCCCTACGGTGTTCGTGATGCTGAGTGGTCGTTGAACGCCGATGGCACCGTCGTCTCCGGTGTCGATGACGAGCCGGCACTCGAGCAGGCGGATCCTGTCGATGCGGCGATCGAGCGGATGGAGCGCATGCGTCCGCAACAGCTGTTCGAGACCTTCGCCGACATGGAGCTGGCGTGGGGGCCCAACTGGTCCGGTTCGCTCAAGTCGCTGTGGCTCGGTGAGGGTGAGGCGATCGGCGATATCACCGTCGGCGAAGAACTCGCCGAACATCTTGGATCCGAGCCGATGCACCCGGTGCTGATGGACCTGTGCACCGGGGTCGCGTTCCCGGCTTTCCCGGCACTGCTCGCGGCCGAACAGGGGATTAACGATCTGTTCTTGCCGCTGCGGTACGGGCAGGTGATGTTGAAGGAGAAGATGCCTCGGCGGTTCTACTGCCGCGCGAAGTGGCACACCAGCGCGCTGGACAGCGAGACCCAAGTCTTCGATCTCGACTTCGTGGATCGGGATGGCCGCCAGTTGGGTGGGATTCGCGAGTTCACGGTCAAGCGCGCGCCCCGGGAGGCGCTGTTGCGCGGGCTCGGCGGCGACGCCACCCGGTTGCTGTACACGCTCGGTTGGCAAGAGGTGCCGCCACCGGCACCGAGCGAGGACGCCGGAAATGCGCTCGGTACCTGGCTGATTGCCGGATTCGATGAACTGGCGGCCGAACTACCCGGCTCTATCTCATTCGACCGGATCACCGACCCGGAGCCCGTGGGGCAGCTGGTGGCGCAGGCGCAGGAGCGCGGTATGCCGTTCTCCGGCATCGTCTGGCGCAGCACCGGTCGGGGTGCCGACGAGTCGAGCGCTGACACCGCCGAGCGGCTGGAAAACGAGATCGCTCACCTACTCGGCGCGGTGCACACCCTGCAGGCCGATCAGTCGCTCAGGCTGCCCAACGGACTGTGGATCGTCACCGAACGTGCCGTGGCGACCGAGTCCGGTGAACCGGTCGACCCCGTGCAGGCCGCGTTGTGGGGACTCGGGCGCACCATCATCAACGAGGAACCGGCCCTGCGGTGCAAGCTGGTCGACTACGACGGATCCGAGGGGGCCGTACGTTCGCTGGCCGGTCTGTTCGGCGCACCGGCCGGCGAACCCGAACTCGCACTGCGGCAAGGAAAGTTCCTGGCATCCCGGCTACTGCCATGGGCGCGCAGCGGCAACCTCGCAGTGCCGAGGGGAGTCGACTACGTCTTGGCGCCCACCGAGCGCGGCGCGATCGACAACCTGCGTATCACCGAGAAAGAGGTGCCGCCGCCGGACGAGGGCTATGTCCAGGTCCGGGTGGAAGCCGCGGGACTGAACTTCCGCGACGTGCTCAATGTGTTGGGCCTCTACCCGGGCGATCCTGGTCCGATCGGTGGTGACTTCGCCGGTGTCGTCACGCAATTGGGTGACGGCGTCACCGGAGTGGAAGTCGGTCAGCGCGTCTACGGCTTCATGCAGGGCGCGTTCTCCAGCCGGTTCAACGTGCCGCTGCAGTTGCTGGCACCGCTGCCCGACTGGCTGGGCGCGGTCGATGCGGCCACCATTCCCGCTGCGGCGCTGACGGCCCGACTCGCGTTCGACTGGGCGCAGTTGAAGCCCGGTGACCGGGTGCTCGTTCACGCCGCCAGCGGTGGCGTCGGACTGGCCGCGATCCAGATGGCACAGCAGCACGGTGCGACCGTCTTCGCCACTGCCAGCAAGTACAAGCGCGACGCGTTGCGCAAGCTGGGCGTGAAGTATGTCTACGACTCGCGCAGCACGGATTTTGCCGATCAGATCCTGGCGGACACCGAGGGTGCCGGCGTCGACGTGGTGCTCAACAGCCTGACCAACGAGGGCTTTGTCGAAGCGACCGTGCGGGCCACCGCCCAGAACGGCCGTTTCGCCGAGATCGCCAAGCGCGATATCTGGACTCCGGAGCAGATGGCGGCGGCCCGTCCCGATATCGCCTACGAGATCGTCGCGCTTGACGTGACGACCCTGCAAAACCCCGACCACATCAAGCGGTTGCTGACCGAGGTGTCGGACGGGTTGGGTCGGGGCGAGTGGTCGGCGCTGCCCGCCGAGATCTACCCGTTGACGGAGGCCAAGTCCGCATTCCGCCGGATGCAGCAGGCGCGGCATATCGGCAAGATTGTGCTGCAGATACCGAAACCGCTACAGCCGCAGGAAGATCGGAGCTATCTGATCACCGGGGGCCTCGGTGCGCTCGGGCTGCACACTGCGGCCTATCTAGCGCAACTCGGGGCCGGCGACATCGTGTTGACCAGCCGTCGTACGCCCGATGTGGATGCACAACAGGTCATCGACGACATCACCGAGCGCTACCGGTGCCGGATCCACACCTTCGTGGCTGACATCGGCGACGAGTCCCAGGTCGCTGAGTTGGTGGGTCGGATCCGTGCGGAGTTGCCACCGCTCGCGGGAGTGGCACACCTGGCCGGCGTGCTCGACGACGCACTGCTAGCACAACAGAGTGTGGAGCGTTTCCGGACGGCTCTGGCGCCCAAGGCATTCGGCGCCTACCACTTGGATCGGTTGACGAAGGACGACAATCTGGACTTCTTCATCGTTTACTCGTCGGTGTCGAGTGTGCTCGGCCCTCCCGGGCAGGCCAACTATGCGACCGCCAATGCGCTGCTCGACGGGCTCATTGCGGATCGCAAGGCGCACGGCTTGCCGGCAACGGGCGTCAACTTCGGTCCCTGGGCGCAGGGTGGCATGGCCTCCTCGGAGGCCGCGCGCACCAATCTCGGTGTGCAAGGCCTGATCCCGCTGGAGCCTTCGGCCGCGCTCAGTGCGCTCGCTGAGGTCGTCGCCAACGGAACGGGGCAGGGCACCGTCATCAAAGCCAACTGGCAGCGCGCCGCGAAGCTGCTGGGCGCTTCTCGCCCACCGATTTTGGACGTCGTGTTGCCGAGTGCAATGACCGACACAGCCGGTGACGCGGAGTTGCTCAAGAAACTGAACGAGGTGCCTGAGGTGCAGCGCGGCGCTTTCCTGACCGAACACCTGCAGCGCGAGGTTCAGCAATTCCTGCGGCTGGCGCAGCCGCCCGCCGCAACCAGCCGGTTCCTGGACCTGGGTACGGATTCACTGATGGCAGTCGAACTCCGCAACCGGCTGCACAGCCAGTTCGGTGGCGCGTTCACGCTCAATGCGACGGCGGTGTTCGACTATCCAACGATCGGCGGGCTCGCGGAGTATCTGGCCAGTCAGGTGTCGGTGTCGGACTCACCTGAGCCCGCCTAACGGCGAATGTGACTGTGGCGTCGCGCTCGTCGCCCAACGTGACTGTCGCGTCACGCTGGGTGACGAAGCGCGTCAGCCGCTGATATCGAATCCGGTGATGACCTTCGTCGGGCGCACCCGAACCACCAGTTCGCCGGGGGCGGAGTTGCGGCGGCCGAACTCCTCGGCGCGCTCGGCGCCCATGTACCGGCCCCCGGTGCGAGTCGCGATGTTCAGCACGTCCTGCGGATCCTCGCTGACCTCGGCCACGCCCTGAACCTGCACGAACGAATAAGGCGGGTGGGGGTCGTCCACACAGATCACGACTCGCGGATCACGGGCCAGCGCACGGCCTTTCGACGTGTCGCGGCCGGTGTTGAACGCCAGCTCTGAGTTCTCGACGACGAACCATACCGGGGCGACCAGCGGCCTGCCGTCGGCCGCGACGTACCCCAGCATCCCGGTTCGTGTTCCTGCTGACAGGAATTCCACGACCCTGTCGGACAGCTCGGCCATCGGCTAGAGCCGGGCCAAGTCGTAGTCGCCCAGGTGGTCGATCAGGTTGTGCAGGTGGTCGCCCGAGCTGCCCAGGGTGTGCTCGATCGCGGTGAGCCGGGCGGCGTAGTGGCTGACCGGATATTCGGCGGTCACGCCGATTCCGCCGTGCAGCTGGATCGACTCTTGCGCAATGTGCCGGCCCGAGCGACCGATCTGCACCTTTGCGCGTGACGCGATCTGGGGGTCGAGGTTGCCGTCGGCGATCGACATCGCGGCGTACAGGCTCATGCTGCGTGCCAGTTCCAGTGACACGTACATGTCGGCGGCTCGCTGGGTGAGCGCCTGGAACTTGTTGAGCGTGACGCCGAATTGCTTGCGGGTCTTGAGGTAATCAGTGGTCAGCCGAAGCGCTTCCTCCATCGCCCCGAGAGCTTCCGAGCACAGCGCCGACTGGATGCGGATGATGGTGTCGACGATCGCCCGCGACGCGTCGACCGCTTCGCCGATGGGTTCGGCGGGTGCACCATCCAAGTCGACTTGCGCACCGCGCTGTCCGTCGAAGGTCCGGTACGGATGCCGGGTGACGGAGGCGTTTTCCGAGCCCGCGTCGACCAGGAACAGGCCAGTGCCGCCGTCCGGCAATGCGGCGCTGACCACCAGCGCGTCGGCGCAGTCACCGGCCAGCACCGGGTTCTTGCGTCCGCTCAGCGTCCATGAATCACCTTGCCGCGCAGCCTGAGTCGTGACCGTCGCGGTCGGCCTGCGGTGGCCCGGCTCCAGGTGGGCGAACGCCAGCAGCCGTTGGCCGGCCGCGACGTCGTCGAGCTGTTCTTTCTGGGCATCGGTGCCCAGCTGGGCGATCAGCACACCCGGCGCCAGCGCGGCGTGCAGGATGGGTTCGGGGGCCAGCCGGCGTCCGACCTCGGTGAGCACCACGCTGATCTCGATCTGGCCCGATTCGTCCGGGTCGAACCCGAGGCCGAGGATGCCGGTGTCGGCGAGCTGGCTCCAGACCTCGCGGCTCCAGCCCAGATCGGAGCCGATCACCTTGTTGCGGCTCTCCGGATCGTAGCTGCGTGACAGCAGGTCGCGGGTGGTGTCGCGGAGCAGGGATTGCTCGTCGCTCAACTGAAAGTCCATGGCTGCCTCACAATCCCAGGATGGTGGACGAGATGATGTTGCGTTGCACTTCGCTGCTGCCGCCGTAGATCGACGTCTTGCGGTAGTTCAGGTAGTGCGGGGCGCTGTGTTGCGCCCAGCCCGGCGACGAAATGTCTTCCCCGTCGGTGGGCAGCGCGTCCGCGCCGGCTACCTCGACGAGCAGTTCGGTGGCCAGCTGCTGCAACTCGCTGCCCCGCAGTTTGAGCACCGACGACGCGGGGTTGGGCTGACCGTCCGCGGAGTCTGTGACCACCCGCGACTGCGTGAGTTCCAGTGCCAGCAGCTCGTTTTCGGCCTCGGCCAGCCGCGCCGCGAACAGGGGGTCTTCGAGCACCCCGGTTGCCGCGGCGTGTTTCTTCACCTCGGCGAGACGCACCTTGGTGCGGCCCACGCCGGCGATGCCGGTGCGTTCGTTGCCGAGCAGGAATTTCGCGTACGTCCAGCCTTGATTCTCTTCTCCGACAAGCTGATTGGTGGGTACCCGGACGTCTTCGAAAAAGATCTCGTTGACCTCGTGGCTGCCGTCGATCGTCTTGATGGGCCGCAGGGTGATGCCCGGCGTCTTCATGTCGAAGAGCAGAAACGAGATGCCGGCCTGCCGCTTGGGCGCCTGCGGGTCGGTGCGGACCAGGCAGAAGATCCAGTCCGCGTACTGGCCGAGCGTGGTCCAGGTCTTCTGGCCGTTGACGACGTAGCTGTCGCCGTCGCGGACTGCGGTGGTGCGCAGCGACGCCAGGTCCGAACCGGCCTCGGGCTCGGAGAACCCCTGGCACCACCAGATGTCGATGTTGGCCGTCGGCGGCAGGAAGCGCTCCTTGATCTCCTGCGAACCGAATTCGGCGATCACCGGGCCGACCATCTTGGTGTTGAAGTTCAGCGGCTCCGGGACGCAGGCCAGTTGCATCTCGTCGGCCCAAATCTGGTGCTGGGTGGGTGTCCAGTCCTTGCCGCCCCACTCGACCGGCCAGTTCGGTACCGCCAGACCGTGCTCGTGCAGGATCTTGTGGCTGGCGACGATGTCGTCGTGGTTCGCTTCTGCCGCGCCCTGGCGCACCCGGTCGCGCATCTCCTGCGGAATTTTGGTCGTGTAGATGCTGCGGAGTTCGTCGCGGAACGCGGCTTCCTCCGGTGTGAGCGCCAGTTGCATGGCAGCAGCCTCCTTTGCCTGGGGTTGAGCGTGGCGACCGCTTTCCGACGCTGGGCGTCGGTGTCCGGTCGTGCACTCCGAGTCCATCTTGACCCATCCCGTGCTGTGCCTGTGCACAGCCTCCGGTTAGTCCACAGCGGGCCGTGGCGAAGCCGTTGGCCGGGACCGTCGTGGCGGTCCGCCCACCTACCGTCGGCGCATGCGGACAGAACTTCCCGTCGAGCGACTTCACCGGCGGCTCGGGGCCGACCCGGATAGCGATTCGCACGGCGACAACCCTGACTCGAAACCGGACGCGAAACCGGACTTTAAGGCGGACTCCGACACGGGCGCCGTCGCACCGGATGAGGATCAAAACTCGCTGCTGCCGCGGTGGCTTCCGGACGCTTCCGAGCGCGGGGGCTGGGCGGCCAGGCTGCGTGCCGACCCGGGTCGCGCCGGTGCGATCGCCTTGGCGGTGGTCGCCGCGCTGGCCGTGCTGGTCACGATTTTCACGCTGCTGCGGGACCGGCCGGCACCGGTGATGTCGGCCAAGCTGCCGCCGGTGGAGAAGATGTCCACGGCGAGTCCCAGATCGTCGGCAAGTTCAGCCGCCGCCCAGCCGGCCGGTCCAGACCGGCCGGTGGTGGTCAGCGTGGTGGGTCTGGTGCACAAGCCCGGCCTGGTCACGCTGACGCCTGGCGCGCGGGTTGCCGATGCCTTGCAGGCCGCCGGGGGCGCAATGGACGGCGCGGACACCACCGGATTGAACATGGCCCGCCCGCTCGGCGACGGCGAGCAGATCGTGGTTGGGCTGGCGCCGGTGTCGGGGCAGCCCGCCGCGCTGGGCAGTTCCGTGACCGCCGGTCCGGCTTCCGGATCCAAGACGCCGGCGCCGCCGGCACCGGGATCCGTTCGGCCCAAGGCGGGTGGGGTCATCGACCTCAATACCGCGACCGTGGAGCAGTTGGACGCCCTGCCCGGGGTCGGACCGGTCACTGCCGCCGCGATCGTGGCGTGGCGTCAGGCCAACGGCAAATTCACCAGCGTCGACCAGCTCGCCGATGTCGACGGCATCGGGCCGGCGCGGCTAGACAAGCTGCGCGCGCTGGTCCGTGTCTGACACCGCTGCGCCACCCCGAGGTCTCCTGGCGCTCGCCGACATCGACGTGCGTCTCGTTCCCGCCGCGCTCACGAGCTGGATCGTCACCGCGGCAGGCATCGTATGGCCGGTCGGCCGCGCGTTGGCCGCGTGCTGCGTCGCGCTGGTCGTCGCCGCCGGGGCGTTGGCGTGCTTCTCGGCGCGCACGCCTCGCCGAAACTCGCGGCTGCGGGCCGTCGGTGCCGGCCTGCTGGCGATCGGCGTGGTGGGTGCCGGATTTGGATTCGCGATCGCGCTGCGCGCCGACGCCGTGGTTCGCCATCCGATCACCGCGGTGTTTGGGACGGTTGCCCCGGTCACGGTGACTCCCAGCGAGAGCGCGCTGTCGTTGGGCTCAGGCCGGTTGATGTTTCGTGCCACCCTGCAGCTCCTGCGCGACGACGAGATGTCCGGCCGGGTAGTCGTTTTCGCGCGATCGGACTTCGACGTCATGGTGGGTCAGCCGGTGCGGTTCTCCGCGCGGATCAACCGTCCCGATCGCCATGACCTGACGATCGCGGTGCTCAACGCGGCGGGCCGGCCCACGATGGGCCGGGCGGGTGTGGTGCAGCGTGCCGCGCAGGTGGTGCGCGGCCGGTTCGCCGCCACCACGCGCGAGGTGTTGCCCGCCGAGCAGGCCGCGATGTTGCCGGCCCTGGTTCTCGGCGACACCACCGCGGTCAGCGCCGACACCGGTCGCGAATTCCGTGCGGCCGGACTGACGCACCTGATGGCGGTGTCGGGAGCCAACGTCACGATCGTGTGCGCGGCGGTGCTGTTCTCCGCCCGGCTGATCGGCCCGCGGGCGGCCGTCCTGCTCGCCGCCGTGGCACTGCTGACGTTCGTGATCGTCGTGCAGCCGACGGCAAGCGTGTTGCGGGCGGCCGTGATGGGCGCCATCGCGCTGGCGGGGATGCTGTCTTCACGCCGGCGGCAAGCGATTCCGGCGCTGTCGACAGCGGTGCTGATATTGCTCGCCGTGGCTCCCCAGCTGGCGGTCGACGCCGGCTTCGCGTTGTCCGTGCTGGCGACGGGTGCGCTGGTCGTCATCGCGCCACTGTGGTCGCGGCGCCTGGCCGGCAGAGGTTGCCCCAAGCCGCTGGCGGACGCCCTCGCGGTTGCGTTGGCCGCCCAACTGGTGACCGCCCCACTCGTTGCCGGCATCTCGGGTCGGGTCAGCCTGGTAGCCGTGGCCGCCAATCTGGCCGCGGCGCCCGTCATCGCACCGATCACCGTCCTGGGCAGTGCGGCGGCCGTGCTGTGCGTGCTGTGGCCACCCGGCGCGCAGCTGCTGATGCGCTTCATCGGCCCGGAACTGTGGTGGGTGTCGAAGGTGGCGCACCTGGCGGCCGGTATGCCCGCGGCGACCGTGCCCGTACCCGACGGCCTGGCCGGCGTGCTACTGGTCGGTTGTGCCACCGCGCTGCTGCTTGTGCTGGCCATGTTGCTGTGGCGGCGGCCCTGGTTTCGCGCGTCGGCCCGGACGGGCGGACTGGTAGCGGGAGTGTGCGTGCTGGCCTGGTCGCTGTCGGAGCTGCTGGATCCCCGAGCCGAATGGTCGGCCCTTCGTGACACCATCGTGGGGTGAGCGAGGCTGCGCCGTTGCACTTGATCCTGGGGGACGAGGATCTGCTGGTCGAACGGGCTGTGGCGGAGGTGCTGCGGGCGTCGCGCAAACGCGCCGGCACCGACGACATCCCGGTAAATCGAATGCGTGCCGGCGACGTCGGCACCTATGAGCTCGCCGAACTGCTGAGCCCGTCGCTGTTCGCCGACGAACGTGTCGTCGTGCTGGAGGCCGCCGCCGAAGCGGGCAAGGACACCGTCGCGATGATCGCGTCGGCCGCCGCCGACCTGCCGCCGGCCACGGTGCTGGTGGTGGTGCACTCCGGCGGCGGACGCGCCAAGGCGCTCGCCGAGCAGTTGAAGGCGCTCGGCGCCGAGGTCCATCCGTGTGCGCGGATCACCAAGGTGAGCGAACGCGTCGACTTCATCCGCAAGGAGTTTCGCGCGCTGCGGGTCAAGGTCGACGAGGAGACGGTGACCGCCCTGTTGGACGCCGTCGGCTCCGACGTGCGCGAGCTCGCCGCGACGTGTTCGCAGTTGGTCGCAGACACCGGCGGTGAAGTCGACGAGGCCTCGGTGCGCCGCTATCACAGCGGCAAGGCCGAGGTGAAGGGCTTTGACATCGCGGACAAGGCCGTGGTCGGCGATGTCGCGGGAGCGGCCGAGGCGCTGCGGTGGGCCATGATGCGCGGCGAGCCGCTGGTGGTGTTGGCCGACGCACTGGCCGAAGCGATACACACCATCGGCCGGGTGGGCCCGCTCTCCGGCGACCCCTATCGGCTGGCCGGGCAGCTGGGGATGCCGCCCTGGCGGGTGCAGAAAGCGCAGAAGCAAGCCCGGCGCTGGTCGCGCGACACGGTGGCAACCGCGATGCAAGTGGTGGCGGAGCTCAACGCCAATGTGAAGGGAGCCGCCGCGGACGCCGACTACGCGCTGGAATCAGCGGTCAGAAAGGTTGCTGAACTGGTGGCCGACCGGGGCCGATAATGCGGGACGCCGGACTCAGATCTTGTTGAGGGACCGCGCCAGCGCCGACTTCTTGTTGGCAGCCTGGTTCTTGTGGATGACGCCCCTGGTGGCTGCCTTGTCCAACTTGCGGTTGGTCGACACCAGCAACTCGGTGGCCTTTTCCTTATCGCCGGCCTCGGCGGCCTCGCGGAACGCGCGCACGGCGGTACGCAGCGAGGATTTCACCGACTTGTTGCGCAGTCGCGCGCGCTCGTTTGTCTTGATGCGCTTCTGCTGCGACTTGATGTTGGCCACGCGGAATAGTCCTTCGTCGATTCGGTAATTGCTTCGGGCGCCCCACCCGATTGCGATTGCCCAGGTTATCAGTCGGTTACGTTTTCTCCCAAAACGGGAACACGTGGCCTGCCACAACGACGATTTGAGGCACCATCCTAAAAGTGAGCCTTCCGAACCAGGTCGAGACAGCCAGGCGGGGCCCGCGCGGCTCCGCGCGCGCGCTCGCCCGTTCCGAGCGCATCTTCGGCGGATACAACACGTCGGACGTCTACGCGCTGGCCTTCGATGAAATGTTCGATGCCCAGGGCAACGTCCGTGGCCCATACAAGGGCATTTACGCCGAGCTCGCGCCGTCGGACGCCTCGGACCTGCGGGCCCGGGCCGACGCGTTGGCCCGTGCCTTCATCGACCAGGGCATCACGTTTTCACTATCGGGCCAGGAGCGGCCGTTTCCGCTGGACCTGGTGCCGCGGGTGATCTCGGCCGCCGAATGGAACCGGCTTGAGCGCGGCATCGTCCAGCGCGTCAAAGCGCTCGAGATGTATCTCGACGACATCTACGGCGATCAGGAAATCCTGAACGACGGCGTCATCCCGCGTCGCCTGATCACGTCCTGCGAACACTTTCACCGGCAGGCCGTGGGCATCGTCCCGCCCAACGGCGTGCGCATCCACGTCGCCGGCATCGACTTGATCCGCGACGAGAAAGGCACCTGGCGGGTTCTCGAGGACAACCTGCGCTCGCCCTCGGGCGTGTCGTATGTCATGGAGAACCGGCGCACCATGGCGCGGGTCTTCCCGAACCTGTTCGCCACCCACCGCGTGCGCGCCGTCGACGACTATTCCGCGCACCTGCTGCGGGCGCTGCGCAATTCCGCGGCCACCAACGAGGCTGACCCGACGGTGGTGGTGCTGACGCCCGGCGTCTACAACTCTGCGTACTTCGAGCATTCGCTGCTCGCGCGGCAGATGGGCGTCGAGCTGGTCGAGGGCCGGGACCTGTTCTGCCGCGACAACCAGGTGTACATGCGCACCACCGAGGGGGAGCGCCAGGTCGACGTCATCTATCGACGCATCGACGACATCTTCCTCGACCCGCTGCAGTTCCGCGCCGACTCGGTGCTGGGGGTGGCCGGCTTGGTCAACGCCGCCCGCGCCGGCAACGTCGTGATCTCCAGCGCGATCGGCAACGGGGTCGGTGACGACAAGCTGGTCTACACCTACGTGCCGACGATTATCGAGTACTACCTGGGCGAAAAGCCGCTGCTGGCCAATGTGGACACCTTCCGGTGCTGGCTGGATGACGAACGCGAGGAGGTGCTCGACCGGATCGACGAGTTGGTCGTCAAGCCGGTCGAGGGATCCGGCGGCTACGGCATCGTGTTCGGTCCCGAGGCTTCCGAGAAAGAACTGGCGACCATCAGCAGGAAGATCCGCGACGATCCCCGGAGCTGGATTGCCCAGCCGATGATGGAGCTGTCGACCGTGCCGACGCGGATCGACAACACATTGGCGCCGCGCTATGTCGACCTGCGCCCGTTCGCGGTCAACGACGGCGACGAGGTGTGGGTGCTGCCAGGCGGGTTGAGCCGGGTGGCCCTGGTCGAGGGCTCCCGGGTGGTCAACTCCAGCCAGGGCGGTGGGTCCAAGGACACCTGGGTGCTCGCGTCGTCGCGAGCGTCGGCCGCCGAACGTGAGCTGGGTGCCGCCGAAACCGTGCGTTCGTTGCCGGAATCCATGTCAGACCCGGAGCTGGACGGCGCGTCGCGGTCGACCGAGCAGCAGCCCGAGGCTGAACCGCCGCGGGACGAGCGAACACAACGCAAGCAACCGAAAAAGCAAAAGCAACAACAGCAGCAAACGCAGAGGACGGTCCGCTGATGTTGGCTCGAAACGCTGAGGCGCTCTACTGGATCGGCCGCTACGTGGAGCGGGCCGACGATACCGCGCGCATTCTCGATGTCGCACTGCACCAATTACTCGAGGATTCCAGCGTGGATCCCGACCAGGCCTCCCGGCTGTTGCTGCGGGTGCTCGGTATCGACCCCCCCGATCACGACTTGGATGTCTGGTCGTTGACCGACCTGGTCGCCTATAACACCGACGACAAGGGCGGCTGCTCGATCGTCGATGCGATCACGGCGGCGCGCGAAAACGCCAAGTCGGCGCGCGAAGTGACATCTATCGAGATCTGGGAGTGTCTCAACACCACATACCATGCCTTGGCGGAGCGCGAACGTGCAGCCAAACGCCTTGGCCCACACGAGTTTCTAGCTTTCATCGAAGGACGGGCGGCGATGTTCGCCGGCCTGGCCGACTCGACGCTCTCGCGTGACGACGGATACCGCTTCATGGTGTTGGGCCGGGCGATTGAGCGCGTCGACATGACGGTGCGGCTGTTGCTGTCCCGGGTCGGTGACAGCGCTTCGTCGCCGGCCTGGGTGACGCTGCTGCGGTCGGCAGGCGCCCACGACACGTATCTGCGGACGTACCGCGGGGTGCTGGACGCCGGGCGGGTAGTCGAATTCATGATGCTCGACCGCTTGTTCCCTCGATCGATCTTCTATTCACTGAAGCTCGCCGAACACAGCATCGAAGAATTGGTGCGTAATCCACAGAGCCGGGTGGGCGCGACCGTGGAAGCGCAGCGATTGCTCGGGCAGGCCCGCAGTGAACTGGAATTCATGCCGCCAGGGGTATTGCTCGACACCCTGGAGACGCGTTTGGCGGGCTTGCAGGAAACGTGCCGAGATGTCGGAGATGCGTTGTCGCTGCAGTACTTCCACGTCACACCGTGGGTGGCGTGGTCGGATGCCGGTCATGTCGCGCGCCTCGTCGCCCGGAACGGAAAAACCTGATGTGGCGACTGCGCGTCGTGCACACAACGGGATATGCCTACCAGTCGCCGGTAACCGCCTCCTATAACGAAGCCCGGTTGACCCCACGGTCTGACACCAGGCAGAACGTCATCCTCAATCGTGTCGAGACGATCCCGGCGACCCGGTCCTACCGGTACATCGACTATTGGGGTACCGCCGTAACGGCTTTCGATCTGCACGCGCCGCATAGCGATCTGACGGTCACGTCGTCTTCGGTCGTCGAGACCGAGGAGCCCGAGCCGCCCGCCAAGGACGTCAGCTGGAGCGACCTGCACTCCGAGACGGTGATCGATCGGTTCGACGAATTGCTCTACCCAACCGAGCACGCCCCGGTCACCAAGCGCGTTAAGTCGTTGGCGAAAAAGATCGCCAAAGGCTATGAGCCGCAAGAAGCCGTCATCGCCGCGGCCAAGTGGGTGCATAACGAGCTGGACTATCTCCCGGGTACTACCAGCGTGCACACCTCCGGGCTGGATGTCCTCAAGGAGGGCAAAGGAGTCTGCCAGGACTTCGTACACGTATCGCTGATGTTATTGCGTGGCATGGGAATTCCCGCGCGTTACGTGTCGGGATATCTGCACCCCGAACGCGACGCCGTGGTCGGGGATACCGTGGACGGCCGAAGCCAGGCCTGGATTCAGGCCTGGACCGGCGGGTGGTGGAACTACGACCCCACCAACGACGCCGAGATCACCGAGCAATATGTCAGCGTGGGCGTCGGCCGCGACTACGCCGACGTATCGCCACTGAAAGGTATCTACTCGGGGCAGGGCGCAACCGACCTCGACGTGGTCGTGGAGGTCACCCGGCTGGCCTAGCGGCACGCCAGGTCAAGTGAAAGGCTAAGGCCGCGGCTGGATTTCGACCCGGTGCAAGTCGTCGCCGAGCTCGATGCGCCCGCCGAATTGCGAGGCGGCCAGTGTTCGCCACTGTTCCTCTTGTCCGGGCACCAGCGCCGGAACATAGTGCGTCATGACCAAAGTGCCGACCCCCGCGCGGGCCGCGGTCGCCGCGGCTTCTTCGACCGACGAGTGGTAGTCGCAGATGTCTTGCAGCCGCTGTTGCGGGATCTGCATGACGATGCCCTTGCGGATCACGGTGTGCACCAAGGCGTCGGCCCCGGCCGCCAGCTCGTCCAGGCCCGCACACGGCACCGTGTCCCCGGCCAGCACCGCCGACGCGCCATCGGAGTCGATCCGGAACCCGATGGTCGGTGCCACCGGCCGGTGGTCGGTCGGCGCCACCCGAATCGAAACGCCATCGCGGTCCCACACCGGACCCTCGGTGTATTCGTGTACCTCGATCGGTGGCGGCCCAGTGATATCGGCATGGTGGGCGATCCGGTAACTGATGTCGTGGCCGAACGCCTTCAGCATGGCCTCGACCGTCTCCGCGGTGCCCGGCGGCCCGATGATCGGGAACGGCGCGGGATCGGGCGCAAACGTGGTGATCCACCGAGTGATGATCAGGTCGCCGAGATCGCCGATGTGGTCGCTGTGCAAATGGGTGAGCAGCAGTGCCGACAACCCGGCGGCGCCCACGCCGACAGCCGCCGCGCGCTGAAGAACTCCACGCCCGCAATCCACCAGGAACACCTGCCCGCCGGCCCGCACCAGCGTCGCCGGTCCCGCACGGTTCGGGTCGGGGATGGGGCTGCCGGTGCCCAGCAAGGTGATCTCGATCATGACCCCCATCCTTCAAGACGCGCCGGCGCGTCGGAGCCCAATCGGCTGATCCAAGACATCGGCGGAAGTCAGCCGACGCGTCTCACCCGCGGACCGGCGGCTATTGGTGGGTGATTGGTTGCCGGTTTGCGCGTTGCCTTTCCCGCCGCGCGAGTTAGCCGTAGCCTGGAGTGAAGCAGATCACAACCAGCTGGAGGCTTGATGCGGATCGCGGACGTTTTGCGTAACAAGGGTGCGGCGGTCGTGACGATCAACCCCGAGGCGACGGTGCGCGAACTGCTCGCCGGCCTTGCCGAGCAAAACATCGGCGCCATGGTGGTGGTCGGCGACGAGGGCGTGGTCGGCATCGTGTCCGAACGCGACGTGGTGCGCCAACTGCACACGCATGGCGCCAGCGCGCTCACCCGCCCGATCTCCACGATCATGACTGCGACGATTGCTACCTGCACGAAGTCCGACACCGTCGACGCGATCAGCGTGTTGATGACCAAGAACCGCGTCCGCCATGTGCCGGTGCTGGACGGGAAAAAGCTGATCGGCATCGTCAGCATCGGTGACGTGGTGAAGACCCGCATGGAAGAACTCGAGGCCGAGCAGGAGCAGCTGCACTCCTACATCACGCAGGGTTGATTGTCCGGCTCATCTCCTCAGCGCCAGGAGTAGTCGGTGCGTAGCCGGTCGGCCACCGCATCGAAGATGTCACGTTCCAGGATCGCGCCCTCGCGGCGAATACTCTCCTCGGGCACGTCGAGCACCCGGTCCAGCCGCACCCAGCTTTCCCTGCGCTCGTAATCCCAGTCGCCCGCGCCGATCCCGACCCAGTCCGGGTCGGAGGCGTGACGCTCCTGGCTGGACACCATGAGCCCGAGCAGGACGGTGCGGTCACGGCCCACAACGAGGACCGGGCGGTCTTTGCCGCGAGTGGGATCGTCCTCGTAGACCACCCACGTCCAGACGATCTCGCCGGGATCAGCCCGGCCGTCGAGGTCTGGGGCGTAGACCAGTCTGCGGGCCCGCTGCGCGGTGGGAAAGCTGGTGCTGGTCACCGGCCGGCCCTCGGTGATCGCGCCCGGCTGCGACTCCCCGCCGGAAGCCATCGCGTTCGCGGTGACCTTCACGACTTGTTCGATTTCGCGCATCACGGCCTGCGCGGTCTGCACGTGCTGGACGAACCGAGGAACCCCGTAAACGACGACGTTCTGGGCAAACCGCTGGAACGTCTTCCACTGCGATTTCCGGGGAGACGCCATATTCGCAGTTTAGACGCGACCGGTACGGCGCCAACGCGTCCAATTAGTCCCGGCCACCCCGGATGGATACGCTGGATACGCCAGCGAACCGCCGCTCCAGCACCCCAGACATCGCCCAGACCAGGAGATTCCCATCAGCAGTTTCGCCGACAAGACGTTCACCGCGCCGGCGCAGATTCGGAACTTCTGCATCATCGCCCACATCGATCACGGCAAGTCCACGCTGGCCGACCGGATGCTCCAGCTCACCGGCGTCGTCGCAGACCGGGACATGCGGGCGCAATACCTGGACCGGATGGACATCGAACGGGAACGCGGAATCACCATCAAGGCACAGAATGTCCGCCTGCCCTGGAAAGTCGGCGATCAAGAACACGTCTTGCACCTGATCGACACTCCGGGCCACGTCGACTTCACCTACGAGGTGTCCCGCGCGCTGGAGGCATGTGAAGGCGCGGTGCTGCTGGTCGACGCCGCCCAGGGGATCGAGGCCCAAACCCTGGCCAATCTCTACCTGGCGCTGGACCGTGACCTGACCATAATTCCGGTGCTCAACAAGATCGACCTGCCGGCCGCCGATCCGGACCGCTACGCGGGCGAGATCGCGCACATCATCGGCTGCGAACCCGGCGAGGTCCTGCGGGTATCCGGCAAGACCGGCGAGGGTGTGGTGGAACTGCTCGACGAGGTGGTCCGCACGGTGCCGGCGCCGCAAGGTGATGCCGACGCGCCGGCCAGGGCGATGATCTTCGACTCGGTCTACGACATCTACCGCGGCGTGGTGACGTATGTCCGGGTGATGGACGGCAAGCTCAGCCCCCGCGAAAAAATCAAGATGATGTCGACCGGCACCATGCACGAACTGCTCGAGGTCGGCATTGTCTCGCCCGAGCCCAAGGCCACCCAGGGCCTCGGCGTCGGCGAGGTCGGCTATTTGATCACCGGGGTCAAGGACGTCCGGCAATCGAAGGTCGGCGACACCGTGACCTCTGCACGCAACGGAGCGACGGAGGCCCTGACCGGCTACCGCGAGCCCAAGCCGATGGTCTATTCGGGTCTCTATCCGGTCGACGGGTCCGACTATCCCAACCTGCGCGACGCGTTGGAACGGCTACAGCTCAACGACGCGGCACTGATCTGGGAACCCGAGACCTCGGTGGCGCTGGGCTTCGGGTTCCGGTGTGGCTTCCTGGGCCTGCTGCACATGGAGATCACCCGCGAGCGCCTGGAGCGCGAATTCGATTTGGACCTGATCTCCACCTCGCCCAACGTGGTGTACCGGGTGGAAAAAGAGGACAACACCGAAATGGTGGTCACCAATCCGTCGGACTGGCCCGAGGGCAAAATCCGCACGGTCTACGAGCCCGTCGTGAAGACCACCATCATCGCACCGAGCGAGTTCATCGGAACCATCATGGAGCTGTGCCAGTCGCGTCGTGGCGAGCTGGGCGGCATGGATTACCTGTCGCCGGAGCGGGTCGAGCTGCGCTACACGATGCCGTTGGGCGAGATTATCTTCGACTTCTTCGACGCCCTGAAGTCGCGTACCCGTGGCTATGCAAGCCTCGACTACGAAGAGGCCGGCGAGCAGGAGGGCGACCTGGTGAAGGTCGACATCTTGCTGCAGGGTGAGGCTGTCGACGCGTTCTCTGCGATCGTCCACAAAGATGGGGCTTCGGCCTACGGCAACAAGATGACCACCAAGCTCAAGGAGCTGATCCCGCGTCAGCAGTTCGAGGTGCCGATACAGGCCGCCATCGGATCGAAAATCATTGCGCGCGAGAACATCCGCGCGATTCGCAAGGACGTGCTGTCGAAGTGTTACGGCGGCGACATCACCCGCAAACGCAAACTTCTGGAAAAGCAGAAGGAAGGCAAAAAGCGGATGAAAACCATTGGGCGGGTAGAGGTTCCACAGGAGGCGTTCGTCGCCGCGCTGTCCAGCGACGCCGCGGGGGACAAGGGCAAGAAATGAGCGGCCGGTGGTGCCGGATGACCCCGCTGGTGGCTGTCCTGCTGACAACCGGGCGCGCCGACCTGGCCGACCAGCCGTCTGCCAAGACCGACGCGATCGATATCGCGCACGCCATCATGGACAAGGTCAGTGCGCTGAGCTGACGCGGCTATATCTGCTTGTTGGCGATCACGTCTCCGGACAGCGCGTCGATCGTGACCTTGTGTTCCACGATGTAGGTGTCCCAGGCAACGGCCTGCCACACGGTGGTGCCATTGCTGTCGCCGAGGCTCAGCTCGCTGATCGAGGCGCCGGCGATGGTGGCCAGAATCTTTTCCGCTGCCGCCCGATAGTCCACTCGCGCGGCCTGTACTCGGGTGCGGATTTGGGCTTTGTCGGCGTCACTTTCGTTCGCGGGGGTCGGCCCGACCATCAGGGTGACACCGTCGGAGGACACCGCCATGGACTGGTTCGTCCCGTCCGCAGTGGCCACCAGCACGCGCCATGATCCGGTGTCTTGGGATCTGATCAAGGTCAGCTTGCCGTTCGGCACCGCCGCCACCGCAACGGATCCGGCGTGCAACAACGTCTGCGGGTCGGGCGGTGCGGCCGGGCGGGTCCAGGTGACATGCGGCGTGGTCGATATCGCGGTCGTGTCGACGCTTCGACCGCACCCGGCCAGCCACACGACGGCCACGCACGCCAACGCCACAGTTCTAGTCGCTGTTCTCATCGCCCCGCTCATCGTGTTGAGTGAATTACCCTGCAGTGTAAAACGTTCGGTTGCAGCGGTGCTGCGTTGGCGGCGGGGTGCACAGTGGTTCTCAAGCCGCACCCGAGACTGCCCTGGATGCGAGGGTGTTCGGGGAAGCGGCCGCAGAAGCGGGACTGCCCCCCGGGGGTACTCAACGCCATCCGTGGCGGCGACGACGCCGGGTCCTACCTAGCGTGCCACCCCGGCATCGACAAGGTGGCATTCACCGGGTCGACAGGGGTGGGCCGTCGCATCGGCCCAACGTACGGATGGCTGATGCGGCCCGTCACGCTGGAACTAGGTGGAAAGTCCGCCGCCATCATGCTCCGCGTTCGCGCTACGACGAGGTCATCGACGCGCTCACAGACATGGCGGACTCCCTGGTAGTCGGCGACCCGCTCGACGAAACGTGGACACTGGCACGTTGGTCAAGTGTCGGCAGGGAGAACAGGCACGATGCCTGATTTGCATCGCGCAATGTGGAACAGGCCTTGGACACCCAACGCAATGCTGCATTGACTCGATGACATGAGCAGGAGCGATCAGAAGAGATCTTCCATGCAGGTATTTGGTCGCGCCGTGCACACCGGCACCATCGGCATCAACCAATACCAGCCCCTTCGGCGGCGTCAAGACAAGCGGAATCGGGCGCGAGTTGGGGCCCGAGGGCTAGCCGCCTATCAGACCTTCAGATCCGATCTTCCGGGTGGACGCCCGACCATAACCGGCTAGCTGCCACAAGCCGCACGTCATGCAGTTGACATCCGACGCCAATCGTCTCGACACCAGGACACATTGAGAGACTTGATGATTACAGGGAGCGAGTATGACGCGAACCCGTGACGATAGTTGGGACCCAGGGACGGGCGTGGGTGCCACCGCCACGATGGTGGCCGCAGCGCGAGCGGTCGCCAGCAGGGACCCCGACCCGCTGATCAACGATCCGTTTGCCGAGATCTTAGTTCGCGCACTCGGAATGAAGCTCTTCACCCAGATAGTCGACGGTGTGCTCTGATTCTCAGAGGTTGGAGCCGGATGGATGCCCACACTATTTGGCATTCGCACCAGAAGTATCGATGACTTCACCGCCGACGCATGCCGAGCAGGCATTCGACAGGCGGCGATATTGGCTTCGGGATTGGATTGCCGCGCATACCGTTTGGGCTAGCCTGCGGAGATGTCACTCTACGAAGTTGATCAGCCCGAAGTCATCGATTGGAAACAGAGCTTCTTGACGAACCTGGGCCACACATCGACAGCTCAGCACCACTGTGTGGGCATCGATCTTCGCCAAGACTGGCCAACGGCGCTGCGGCAGAAGGGTTTCGATGATGCTAAGCCGACGGCATGGATCGTCGAGGGACTCTTCCTTGGCTATCTACCCCCAGACGCACACGACGACATACTCGACGCGATCAGCGCATTGAGCGCCCCGGGCAGCCGGATCGCAGCCGATCATCTTGACGTCCAGGGGGCCGACGTAGTTGGCGAGACCATGAACAGCGTGAACGACATTTGGCGCAAGCATGACCCTGACCTGAATCTCCGCAATCTGACGTTCCCAGGGCCGCGCCCTGATGCAGCGTTGTATCTGGCCGAACACGGATGGACAGCGCATAACCTCGATGTCCCTGACCTCTTCCGTGCCGCCAACCGGCCTGTGCCAGCCGCACTCTCCGGAGCCGCCAACCGGCCTGTGCCAGCCGCAACTGACCTATCGACGGCCGCAGAGTTCGTGCGCATGCTTAGTGGAATTCGCAACTGACGCTATGGAGCGGGCCGCATCGACTCGTCCGAATGCCGGAAAGACAGAGCGTCGTCTTCACCAACCCAACTGGTGTGGCGACGAGGCGAGGCCAGGACGGCGAACACAATGACCTGCTCCATACGAGGTTGGGAGACAATGGAAAACAGCGGTGAGAAAGTCGCTGTCATCACCGGGGCATCACGCGGCATTGGTGCCGGTTTAGTCGAGACATACCGCAAACACGGCTACGCGATGATCGCCAACTCGCCCACCGCCGACTCGCTCCGCCCCGAAATCATCACCATCGCAGGCGATGTCGCCTGCCTGTCATGTCGGCACCCTTTCGTGGCGCGATGTTGTTGGACCGGGATTGGCGTGCATTAGTGCGCCAACTCGTCTGATTCCGTTGTTCTGCTTTTGATTCCCTTGTGCTAAAGGAGTTTAACCTCATGTCTGAAACACTCGTGTTCGATTTCATTGTGGTCGGTGCGGGCAGTGCTGGCTGTGTGCTCGCCAACCGGCTCACCGCCGACGGGTCCGCCCGGGTGCTGCTGCTCGAGGCCGGCGGCGAGGATTCGGCGCCGGAAGTACGCATCCCGATACTGTTCGGCGCACTGATGGGCACCGACATGGACTGGTCCTATCGAAGCGTGCTGCAGGCCGGCACGGGCAGCCAGGTCGCCGTGCCGCGGGGCCGGATGCTGGGCGGCACCTCGTCAATGAACGCAATGGTTTATATCCGTGGTAACCCGGCGGACTACGACTGCTGGCAGACCCACCACGGCGCCACCGGCTGGGGTTACGACGAGGTGCTGCCCTATTTCGTGCGCGCGGAGAGTAATGCTCGGCTGGGTTGTCCGCTGCACGGTGTCGACGGTCCCCAGCACGTCCAGGATCCCGTGTATGTGCATAGGCTCAACGAGCTCTGGGTGGAATCCGCGGCGGCCTGGGGCCTGCCCATCAACGACGACTTCAACGGTTCACACCAGATCGGTGCCGGCCACTTCCAACTCACCCACCACCAAGGCAGGCGCTGCTCGGCGGCTGACGCCTACCTCCGCCCTGCGCTGCAGCGCCCAAACCTCAGCGTGCGCACCGGCGCGCTGGTCCATCGGGTGCTGCTGGAAGGCGGGCGCGCGGTCGGCGTGGTTTACCAGCAAGGCGGCCAACAGCTCAGCGCGCGTGCCGAGCACGAGGTGCTGTTGTGCGGCGGAACGATCAACTCTCCGCAGCTGTTGATGCTCTCCGGTATCGGACCCGCGCAGCATTTGGGTGCCCACGACATTGAGGTCGCGGTGGATCTGCCCGGTGTAGGGACCAATCTGCAGGACCACCCGACGCTGCCCACCATTTGGAGCACCCGTGACGCCACCGACGTTGTGGCCCTGGCGTTGGCGCCCGGAGCGCGTGATCAGTTTGACGCCGGGCAGCCTGGGCCGCTGAACTACGCTCCGAACGTCGGAGCCTTCTTCTCCACGACCGCGGACCCCGCAATACCGAACATCCAAATCCATACCTCCCCATCGGCATTCGCCGACGGTGTGGCCCCGCCCCCAACACCGTCGTTGACCGGGCTTGTCTCGCTCCCCGGGCATTGATCGAGATGAGCACCGTCGGCCCAGTGGGCGCGCACCTGGACGCGATGTTCTACCCGACATCAGACCACCCGGAGTGCGCCGAGTTCGCGGCGGCCGCCCGGGCCCATATCCAGACGATGTATCACCCGGTGGGCACTTGCGCGATGGGCGCCGGTGAATGCGCGGTGGTCGACCCCACGTTGCGCGTGCACGGTGTCGACGGCCTGCGGGTCGTTGACGCCTCGGTAATGCCGGTTATCGTACGGGGCAACACCAACGCCGCGACCCTCATGATCGCCGAGAAAGCCGTTGACCTGATTCGTGGCGCCCGGCGATGACTCGACGGTACGCCGAAAGCGACCCGTGAAACTAACAGCGCGGGTGCAAAGCATCGCCGGCCCCGGGAGCACATCGCGTGTTGGCACAATTAGCCAGCCCGCAGATGCGGCGCCGGGGCGTTCATGTATGGCACGCAATGTAATTCAGTCGACGTGGGTGAACTCGGTGTGATGCTCGACTACCCCTGCAGCGTACCCTCGGCGCAATGGGGAGATTGATGAGATCGCAGCCTGGACGTCTCGATTGGCTCGTGCTGCCCGCTCCAGTCTCACGTGGCGAGCACGTGGTCGTCCTGGGGGCAAGCATAAGTGGACTATTCGCTGCCCGCGTATTGGCCGACTTCTACGACACCGTCACCGTGGTGGATCGAGACGTCCTGCCCCAACGTCCGACCAATCGACGGGGTGTGCCTCAAGGCACGCACGCACACGCCCTGCTGGCACGGGGAACGCAGATCGTTGGCGAGTTGTTTCCTGGATTACTCGAAGAGCTTGTTGCCGAAGGCATTCCCGTCTGGGCAGATGGCGACCTGTCCAAGCTGGACTTGACATTCGGCGGGCACCGTCTGGTGCGCACAGGTAGGTTGCGTGACCCGACTCCAAGCGAGCAGTACTATCCCAGCCGGGCGTTGCTGGAACACCAAGTGCGCCAGCGGCTCCGCGCTATGGCGACCGTCACCATCCTTGACGGCCACGATGTGGTCCAGCTGGTGACGACGACCGACCGCAAACGTGTCACGGGAGTGTGTGTCGTCAACCGCGACGGAGGCTGCGCAACGATGTTGACGGCGGACCTGGTCGTTGACGCGACAGGCCGCGGCTCGCGGACACCTGCTTTTCTGGAAGCTCTCGGCTACGAACGTCCAACCGAGGACGAACTGGTCATACGCCTGGCGTATGCCAGTCAATGCATGCGAATCCCACCGGGCCGTCTTGAGGAGATCTTCTTCGCCGTCTCCACGCAGGCTGGCAGGCCCACGTCGTTCGCCTTGTCGAAGTGCGAGAACGACACGTGGATCCTCACCCTCGGTTCGATGATGGGTCACGCACCGCCGGCTCAGCTTGCCGGAATGCTGCGATTCGCAGCCGAGTTCGCGCCTCCTCGCGCACTTGCAGCGGTGCGGGCTGCTGAACCGATTGGAGAGGTGACGCGCTATCAGGTCCCATCCAACCGGTGGCGCCGATATGACCGGATGCGGCGGACCCCGAGGGGTCTTCTCGTCGTGGGCGATGCGATGTGCAGTTTCAACCCCCTCTATGGGCAGGGGATGACAGTCGCCGCACTCGAGGCTACGGTGCTGCAACAGTGGCTGGGCCGAACAGAGGCCGACCAGCCGCGACAATTCTTCCGCGCCGCCGCCAAGAAGATCGGCGTGGCCTGGCAGACCGCGGTCGGCTCGGATCTGGCGTTGCCTGAGGTACCGGGACCGCGCCCGAAATCGATGCGAATCACCAACGTTTACCTAGAGCACGTGCTGACCGCCGCCGAAACGGACCCAGTCGTCGCGGAACGATTCTTGAGGGTCATCGGAATGGTCGACGCACCTGCGCGCCTGCTGAGCCCCTCCACAATGGTCCGTATCGCCAACGCCAAGCCTCACTGTCGTGAAGAACACAACGGCGGCGAGCCGACCAGGGCGTTTGGCGGCGCGTGAGCAAATCTCACATGGGTGCGTTGGCGGGCTGGAACATCCCGGAGCCGTCGGATTCCTCCTCGGCGCGGATCACGTGTACCACCGCATTGATCAGCGCCAGATGGGTGAACGCCTGCGGGAAGTTGCCCAGGTGGCGGCCGGTGCGCGGCTCGATCTCCTCGGCGTAGAGGTGCAGCGGGCTGGCGTAGGACAGCAGCCGCTCACACAGCCGCTTGGCGCGCGCCACCTCACCGATTTCGACCAGTGCTGACACCAGCCAGAACGAGCAAATGGTGAACGTGCCTTCCTCGCCGGACAGCCCGTCGTCGGTCTGCTCGACCCGATAACGCAGCACCAGGCCTTCCTCGGTGAGTTCGTTGGCGATCGCCAGCACCGTGTTGCGCACCCGTGGATCGTCGGGCGGCAGGAATCGCGTCAGCACCACTAGCAGCAGTGAGGCGTCCAGCGCATCGCTGCCGTAGCGCTGGGTGAAGACACCGCGGGAGTCCACGCCGTTTTTGAGGATGTCGGCTTTGATCTCCTCGGCGATGGCCCGCCACTGCTGGGCATAGCTCTTCTCGCCCTGGCGCTCGGCCAGTTTGGACCCGCGGTCCAGCGCCACCCAGCACATCACCTTCGACGAGGTGAAGTGCTGCGGCTCCCCGCGCACCTCCCAGATGCCGCGATCGGGCTCGCGCCAGTGCGCGATCGCCTCTTCCACCTGCTTCTTGAGCACCGGCCACAACGTCTCCGGAACCTGTTCGCGTGACTTGGCATGCAGGTAGAAGGAATCCAGGATCGAGCCCCAAATGTCGTGCTGGATCTGGTCGTAGGCGCCGTTGCCGATCCGCACCGGGCGCGCGTGGTCATAGCCGGAAAGATGGTTCAGTTCCTCTTCGACCAAGCTGCGCTCGCCACCGACGCCGTACATCACCTGCAGGGGATGACGCTCGTTGTTGTTGGCGCCGGACACGTCGGCGATGAACGCGAAGAAGTCGTCGGCCTCTCGATCCAGGCCCAGCGTGTACAGCCCCCACAACGCGAACGTCGAGTCCCGAATCCAGGCATAGCGGTAGTCCCAGTTGCGTTCGCCCCGCGGCGTTTCCGGAAGCGAGG
The DNA here is from genome assembly GCA_963712615.1 of uncultured Actinomycetota bacterium. Lineage (GTDB taxonomy): Bacteria > Actinomycetota > Actinomycetes > Mycobacteriales > Mycobacteriaceae > Mycobacterium. The sequence goes on along the minus strand of CAVQIO010000002.1, from coordinate 1,591,746 downwards.
TGGTGCTGGCCGCCAGCAGCGCGCCGGTGGGCGAATAAGTCAGCCCCTTCAGGGTGAGCGCACTGCGCTGCAGATAGGCCCGCCAGGGATGGTCCGGGAAGTTGCCGATGTTGATCCACTGCCGCCAGCACTCGGTGGTTTGCCACATCTTGTCGGCGGCCTCTTCAAAGGTCTGCGGTGCCGGGTGCTTGGTCCAGCTGAGCGCGACGAAGACGACGTCGCCCTCCTTCATCCGGGTGCGCGCCCTCGCTTCGCGACCCTCCAGCCCGATATTCAGGTTGCTGGTCAGGCGCAGTTGCGGATGGTCCTCTGGTTGCTTGCTTGCCTGAGCGATCGCCTCGCTGTACGCGTTGGCCGAGTACTCCCAGCTGGCCCCGATGCGGTGGTAATCGAACGCGGGTTCGCAGCTCATCATCAGCTCGACGGTGCCGCTGACGCAGCGCACCGTGCGCAGCAGGATGTGCTCGGCATCCCAGTCCATCGGCGTGCGGCGGTGGGTTCTGGACCGGCGCTCGATGTCATGCCAGGGACCCATCACCAGCGCATCGCGCACGATCAGCCACCCGGTGTGGGTCTGCCACGTGGTTTCCATGATCAGGCTGCCAGGCAGGTAGCGGCGGGCCGAGGGCACCGAGACGCCGTAGGGGCCGAGCCGGAAGTGACCGGCGCTGCGGTCCAGGATCGCGCCGAACACGCTCGGCGAGTCCGGCCTGGGCACACACATCCACTCGACCGAACCGGCGGGGGAGATCAGGCACGTGGTTTCCCAGTCGGACAGAAAGGCGTAGTCGGCGATCGGCGGAAACGGGTTGCGCAGCGCCCCGCTGGAGGTAAACGGTGCGGGAGCGCTGAAATCGAGCGGCGAGGCCAGGGCCGACGCGGACGCCTCCCCGGCAGCGCCGTTGGCGGGTTGGTCGGCGGGTTGGGCGTGCAAGACCATGCCGACATCATCGACTCTCGGGGAGCCCGGCGTCCAGATTTTGCCGAGGTAGACGCGTCGAGTTGGCGCTTACTGGCGGCGCTGGGCGAATTTCGGCGCGTGCTCGGACAGCGGACCGATCGCCACTATGTAGGCGACGAGTCGCCGGAAAGCCTGCAACCCGGTCAGCACTTGCACGCCGCGGGGCAGGCCGGTGTCGGGTCCCGCCACCACGCTGGAAATCACCTGCTTGTGGATCACCCGCTGCAGGCCCTGCACAATCGCCGTGGGTATCCACCGGCGCACCTGGACTCGGGCCAGCTGCCGCGTGGATACCCGTCCGGCCAGCAGCGGACCCGCCAGTATGCGCGCGGTGGCCACCGCATCGGCGACCGCCAGGTTGATGCCGACGCCGCCGACCGGCGACATCGCATGTGCCGCATCACCGATGCACAGCACGCCGTCCGAGTACCACCGGCGGAGCCGATTGAGTTGCACGTCAAGCAGTTTCACGTCGTCGAACGAGGTCAACGTGTCGACCCGGTCGGCGAGCCAGGGCACCAGGCTCACGATGACGCGGTGCAACGATTCGATGCCCTCGGTACGCATTTTCGCGTCGGATCCCTTGGGGATGACCGAGGCGATCTGGTAGTAGTCGCCGCGGTCGATCAGGATGATTCCGTGGCCGGACTCGAAGGTGCCGGCAAGTCCGCTCGGATCGTCAGTGTGGCGCGGCAACCGGAACCACCAGATATCCATCGGGGTGCCGAACGTGCGCGTCTTGAGGCCAACAGCCGAGCGCGCCGTCGACCCGCGACCGTCACAGGCCACCGTCAGGTCGGCGCGCATTTGCTTGGTTTCGCCGCTCGGGTCGCGGTAGGTGACCCCGACGACGCGGTCGCCCTCGCGCACCACGCCAGTCACCTCGGTGCTGCGCAGCAACTGGAAACTGGGTTCCGCTTCGGCGGCCGTCGCCAAAAGCTCGAGGAAGTCCCACTGCGGAACCAGGGCGATGTGCTGATGAGCGCCCGGCAGGCGGGACAAATCGACATCCACGGGCTGGCCCTGCAGCTGCATCTGCATGGTGTCGATGAGACGACGATGCGGTAGCTGGGCGAATTGTGATCCCAAACCGAGTTCGTCAAGCAGGCGCAAGGTGCTTGCGTGCACGGTGTCACCCCGGAAGTCGCGCAGGAAATCGGCGTGTTTTTCCATCACCGTGACCCTGATGCCGCCACGCGCCAGGAGCAGGCCAAGCACCATGCCGGCCGGTCCGCCGCCGGCGATGACACAGGTGGTTTCCTCGGATGCGGAAGGCATCCGCCGATCTTGACACATTGGTGTTTCCAGTGCTGGGACGAATAGGGTGGGCCCGGTGAACGGGTTCCTCAACTGGTGGGACGGCAACGAGCTGTGGATTTCCGGCCTGCCCTTCGTGCTGCAGGCCATGGTGGTGATGCCCGTCGTGCTGGCGGTGGCCTACCTCACGGCGGTGTTGCTGGACGCCGTGCTCAGTAAGAGCATCGAGTTGATGCGTCGTGCCCGCCAGATCGACGGGACGCCCAGGTAACCCGCATGCCTCGGTCGCACGTGACGTTGATTCTCGTCACGCTCGTGGCGTTGGTGATCGTCGCGTGGCTCGTGACGCACTGAGGTAGCCAGCGCTGACTTGTGTTCAGACCCGGCCCGGTGGCGGGCCAGCGAATTCCTGTTAGGCTTCGCGCCATGCACGTGACATCCGATGCCCCGGAATGTGATGTCTTCGTGCACTGTTGTCGCTGACTACCACCCGCGCGCGGTCTGGTAGGGAGTTCGCGAATTCCCCGAATGTCTTCAGTGCCTTTCCGCAGCAACGGGACCGATATCCGTAAGCTCGCACTGGAAGGCCGTCAATGCATATCGACAACGACAGCGCGTGGCGCTGGCGGCCTCTCGTCGCGCTCGCACTGATCGTCGGTGTGGTCGGGGCCTGTGGCGGCGGCCCCAGTGACGTTGTTGGCGGCGGCGGGTTGGCCAATGCGCATACCACCATCACCCTGGTCGCCTACTCGGTCCCAGAACCCGGCTGGAGCAAGGTGATTCCCGCCTTCAACGCCTCTGATGAGGGCAAGAGCGTGCAGGTGATCACCTCGTACGGAGCCTCGGGCGACCAGTCACGCGGGGTTGCCGACGGGAAGCCGGCCGATGTGGTGAACTTCTCGGTCGAACCCGATATCACCCGACTGGTCAAGGCGGGCAAGGTTTCCAAGGACTGGAACACCGACGCCACCAAGGGCATCCCGTTCGGGTCGGTGGTGTCGTTGGTGGTGCGCAAGGGGAATCCGAAGAACATCAAGGATTGGGATGACCTGCTTCGGCGGGGCGTGGAGGTCATTACGCCCAGTCCGTTGAGTTCGGGTTCGGCGAAGTGGAATCTGCTGGCCCCGTATGCCGCGAAAAGTGACGGCGGCAAGAATAGCCAAGCGGGAATTGACTTTATCGGCAAGTTGGTACGCGAACACGTCAAGCTGCGCCCCGGGTCCGGACGGGAAGCCACCGACGTTTTCGTCCAAGGCAGCGGCGACGTGTTGATCAGTTACGAAAACGAGGCCATCGGCACGGAGCGGGCGGGCAAGCCGGTGGAACACGTCATCCCGCCCCAGACTTTCAAGATAGAAAACCCGGTGGCGTTGGTGACAACCAGCCCGCACCTGGACGCCGCGACCGCGTTCAAAAACTTTCAGTACACCGCCGCCGCGCAGAAGGTGTGGGCGCAGGCCGGTTTTCGGCCGGCTGACCCCGCCGTCGCTGCCGAATTCCGGGACCAGTTCCCGGTGCCGCCGAAACTCTGGACGATCGCCGACCTGGGTGGCTGGGCCACGGTGGATCCGCAGCTCTTCGACAAGAGCAACGGCAGCATCACCAAGATCTATACGAAGGCCACCGGATGACCGTGACGACAACCCCGGACCCCGAGGCGATTCGGCCCGCGTTCGACGAGCCCGGTGGCGACACCGGGCGGTCGTACCGACCCCGCGGCAACACGTCGCTGCGCGTCGGGGTGGCGACACTGTGGCTTTCGGTGATCGTGCTGCTGCCGTTGGCTGCCATCGTGTGGCAGGCCGCCGGTGGCGGCTGGCAGGCCTTCTGGCTGTCCGTGACGTCGCACGCCGCCGTGGACTCGTTTCGGGTGACGCTCACCATTTCCGCCGGGGTCACGGTGATCAACCTGGTATTCGGGCTGCTGATTGCCTGGGTGCTGGTGCGTGACAATTTCCCCGGTAAACGCCTCGTCGACACGATCATCGACTTGCCGTTCGCATTACCGACCATCGTGGCCAGCCTGGTGATGCTGGCGCTGTACGGCAACAACAGCCCGGTGGGCCTTCATCTGCAGCACACCGCGTGGGGTGTGGCGGTGGCGCTGGCGTTCGTCACGTTGCCGTTCGTGGTGCGTGCCGTGCAACCGGTGCTGCTGGAAATCGATCGGGAGACCGAGGAGGCCGCGGCGTCGCTGGGTGCCCGCGGATCGAAGGTCTTCACCTCGGTGGTGCTGCCGTCGCTGCTGCCGTCGTTGTTGTCCGGTGCCGGCCTGGCGTTTTCGCGGGCTATCGGCGAGTTCGGTTCGGTGGTGCTGATCGGCGGCGCGGTGCCAGGCAAGACCGAAGTCTCGTCGCAGTGGATACGCACGTTGATCGAGAACGACGACCGCACCGGTGCTGCTGCGATATCCATTATGTTGCTGTTGATCTCGTTTTTCGTGTTGTTCGCCTTGCGCCTGGTTGGCGCGCGCGCTGCCCGGCGTCAGGAGCGGGCGCTATGACATCGTCGCCCTGGATTCGTTACGTCAGTCGGTATGTGGCGTTGGCCTACATCCTGGTGTTGCTGATCATCCCGGTGGCGTTGATCCTGGGGCGGACCTTTACCCCCGGTTTCGGTCAGTTCGTCGACTGGATCAGTACCCCCGCGGCGATAGCGGCGCTCGACTTGTCACTGCTGGTGGTGGCCATTGTGGTGCCACTGAACGTCGTCTTCGGTATTCCTACGGCACTTGTTTTGGCGCGCAACAGATTCCGCGGTAAGGGTGTGCTGCAGGCGGTCATTGATCTGCCGTTCGCCGTCTCGCCCGTCATTGTGGGCGTTGCGCTGATCGTGCTGTGGGGGTCGGCCGGCGCACTGGGCTTTGTGGAACGGGACCTGGGTTTCAAGATCATCTTCGGCCTGCCCGGGATTGTGCTCGCCAGCATCTTTGTCACGTTGCCGTTCGTGGTGCGCGAGGTCGAACCGGTGCTGCACGAGTTGGGAACCGACCAGGAAGAAGCGGCGGCGACGCTGGGTTCCGGGTGGGGGCAGACCTTTTGGCGGATCACGCTGCCGTCCATCCGGTGGGGCCTGACCTACGGCATCGTGCTGACCATCGCCCGCACGCTCGGCGAATACGGCGCGGTGATCATCGTGTCGTCCAATCTTCCGGGGAAGTCGCAAACACTGACGCTGCTGGTTTCCGACCGCTACAACCGAGGGGCCGAATACGGCGCCTACGCGTTGTCGACGTTGCTGATGGGCGTTGCCGTGGCCGTGCTCATCGTCCAGGTGATTCTCGATGCCCGCCGGGCACGAGCCGCGAGCAAGGCCTGACAAGGAGAATCGGAGATGACCGACGTCAAAACCGGCGACCACGCGATCACCGTGCGCGACGCCAACAAGCGCTATGGCGGTTTCGTCGCATTGGATCATGTCGACTTCGTGGTTCCCACCGGCTCGCTGACGGCATTGCTTGGCCCCAGCGGTTCGGGCAAGTCGACCCTGCTGCGCACCATCGCCGGTCTCGACCAGCCCGACACCGGCACGGTCACGATCAATGGTCGTGATGTCACTCGGGTGCCTCCGCAACGGCGTGGCATCGGATTCGTGTTCCAGCATTACGCCGCGTTCAAGCACATGACTGTGCGCGACAATGTGGCGTACGGATTGAAGATCCGCAAGCGCCCCAAGGCGGAGGTCAAGGAGAAGGTCGACAACCTACTGGAGGTCGTGGGCCTCAGCGGGTTTCAGGGTCGCTACCCCAATCAGCTCTCCGGCGGTCAACGACAGCGGATGGCACTGGCGCGGGCACTGGCCGTCGACCCCCAAGTGCTATTGCTCGACGAGCCGTTCGGCGCGCTGGACGCCAAGGTCCGCGAGGATCTGCGGGCCTGGTTACGGCGCCTACACGACGAGGTACATGTCACCACCGTGCTGGTCACCCACGATCAGTCCGAGGCGCTGGATGTCGCCGATCGGATCGCCGTCCTCAACAAGGGTCGCATCGAACAGGTCGGGACCCCGACCGAGGTCTACGACGCTCCCGCCAACGCGTTCGTGATGTCCTTCCTGGGCGCGGTCTCGACGCTGAACGGCAATTTGGTTCGTCCCCATGACATCCGGGTCGGCCGCAATCCCGAGATGGCGATCGCCGGCGGTGACGGCACCGCCGAGGCGATCGGGGTGGTGCGTGCCGTCGTGGATCGGGTGGTGGCACTGGGTTTCGAGGTGCGCATCGAGCTGACTAATGCCGCCACCGGCGGCAATTTCATCGCCCAAATCACCCGGGGCGACGCCGAGGCGCTGGCCTTGAAGGAGGGGGACACCGTCTACGTGCGCGCCACCCGTGTGCCGCCCATCACCGCGTCGCCGTCCGGCAGCGCTGACGAAGATCAGAGCACGCTGACGTCGGCGTAATCCTGCTTATCGCAGCGCCGACCAGTAGGGCGCCTGCTGCGTGAGCCGCTCGAGGTAGTCGACGACCATCTCCTCGTCGACGGCAGCGGTGTCGTCGCCATGGGCGAATGGGCACCGATGCGGGTCGCCTTCAAAAATCCACACCGCTTCAAGTTCCACTTCCGGTATCGGGGCGCCCGCCGGCGGTGAAATCAGTTCTGCGGCAAATCCTTCCGCCCCGGGCCAGGTGAAGCCATCGCTGTAGATGACCTCGTTGTTCCGGTTTTGGACGACCACATGGTAGTGGGGCAGGGCGGCCAATTTCTCGCCGAGCCGGTGCGCGTCGTGATCGCCCATTGCGCCATGCTAATGGCGATCTATCGTACTGTCAGGCCGCGATCTGCCCGGCGGCCGCCACGGCGAAGCGATCGAGCACCGTCTCGGCCACCAAACGATGGGCACCCAGCGGGGCTGCCATCTCAATGCCGGCCTTATCGGCGAATCTTTGCACCCGGTCCGGTACTCGTCCCGGCGCCAGGAACCACGGCGCGACGACCACCCGGTGCGCGCCCTGACGGCGCAACCTGCCCAGCGCCTCGGCCAGCGAACGTTCCGCATGGGTGGCGAACGCGGTGGTGGCCCCCGCCCAAGACGTGCCGGCCAACAGCTTTGGCGCGACCGTGCCCGTGCGCGCATTTACCGCCAGGTCGGATGTGCCGATCGCCACGACAAGCACGCCAAGGCTTTCATCGAGGCGTGAGACGCCCAACTCCGTCACCCGCCGGCGCAGCAGCGACACCAGCCGGTCGTCCTCGCCGAGCACGGGCGCCTGCCACACATGTTGGGCCGTAACGCAACCGGTGATCTGGCGGGGGATGTCGACTCGGGCGTGGTACGCGTCGGCCAACAGCAACGGGGTAACGACCGCCGGGCCGTCAACCGACGTGAGCGCATCGACCAAACTCGGCGAACTGTGCTCCAGGAAAGCCAGTCGTACATCGAGATTCGGTCGTATGCGCGCCAGTTGGTCCGCGACGGCCCGCGCATTGGCGGCCGACCGTGGATCCTTACTTCCGTGTGCGGTCAGCACGAGGGTAGTCACGACGCGTGCAACCCACATTCGGTCTTGGACAGCCCTTGCCAGCGGCCGCTGCGCGGGTCGGCCCCCTCGGCAGGCTTGGCCGTGCAGGGGGCGCAGCCGATCGACGGATAGCCCTCGTACACAAGCGGATTGACCAGTGCGTCGTGGTCGTCGATGTAGTTCTGCATGTCCTCGTTGGTCCAGGCCGCCAGCGGGTTGATCTTCACCAGCTTGAACGCTTCGTCGAAACTGACCAGCTGCGCGTTGGCGCGGGTCGGTGCCTCGACCCGGCGTAGCCCGGTCACCCAGGCAGAGTAACCGCTGAGGGTTTTGCCGAGCGGGAGAACCTTGCGCAACCGGCAGCATTCGCCGGGGTCTCGCGCGAACAAGTCTTTGCCCAGCAGTTCGTCCTGCTCGGCCACCGTGTGCTCCGGCGCGACATTGAGAACCCGTATGTCGTAGACGGATTCGACGGCATCGCGGGTGCCGATGGTCTCGACGAAGTGATAGCCGGTGTCCAGAAAGAGCACCGGCACGCCGGGGCGCACCTTGGACGCCAGGTCCACCAGCACGGCGTCCTGCATATTGGAGGCGACGATGTAATTGCATGTCGCCCAGCCGCGTGGCCCGTTGATGCCGCCGAAGTTCTCGTCGGTCCAGCGCAACAGCTCGTCGGCGCTGGCACCCTCGAGTTCGGCTGCTCCCCGGGCGGCGATCTCACGCAGTTCGTCTTCGGTCGGCTTGGTTGCTTCGCTGCTCATCGGAGATCGCCCTCATCGGCGCGAAGCGCCCACTGCGCGAATCGCTCCCCGTTGTCGCGGTGTTTGAGGAAGTTGCGCACCACCCGATCGATGTAGTCGCCCAGCTCGTCGGTGGTGACTTTGTGCTGGCGCAGTTTTCGGCCGAATCCACTGTCCAGTCCGAGGCTGCCGCCGAGATGCACCTGGAAGCCTTCGACCGAGTTGCCATTGCCGTCGTCGACCATCTGACCCTTGAAGCCGATGTCGGCGACTTGAATTCGCGCACATGAGTTGGGGCAGCCGTTGATGTTGACGGTCACCGGCACATCGAGTCGGGAGTTGATGTCTTCGAGCCGGCGCTCCAGCTCGGGCACCAAAGTCTGTGCTTTGACCCGGGTTTCGGCGAAGGATAGCTTGCAGAACTCAATCCCTGTGCACGCCATCAGATTCCGGCGCCAATGCGACGGCTGCGAATGTAGGCCGAGCGCGTCCAGGCCGGCGATCAGGTCGTCGAGCTTGTCGTCGGCTATGTCGAGGATGACCAGCTTCTGGTAGGGGGTGAACCGGATCCGGTCCGAGCCGGCCTGCTCGGCGAGGTCGGCCACCGCGGACAGGATGGTGCCCGACACCCGTCCCGCTATCGAGGCGACGCCGACGGCGTTGAGCCCGTTCTTGAGCCGTTGCACGCCGACGTGGTCGATCGGACGCTTGACCGGCTCGGGGGCCGGGCCGTCGATCAGCGGACGGTTGAGGTACTCGGTCTCCAGAACTTCCCGGAACTTCTCGATGCCCCAGTCCTTGATCAGGAACTTCAGCCGCGCCTTGGCCCGCAGCCGTCGGTAGCCGTAGTCGCGGAAGATCGAGGTCACCGCGGCCCATACCTCGGGTACCTCGGCCAGCGGAACCCAGGCGCCGACCCGCTGGCCCAGCATCGGGTTGGTGGAGAGGCCGCCACCGACCCAGAGGTCCAGCCCGGGTCCATGCTCGGGGTGGTTGACGCCGATGAAGGCGATGTCGTTGACCTCGTGCACGACATCCTGCAGTCCCGAGATCGCGGTCTTGTACTTGCGCGGCAGGTCGGCGAACTCGGGCTGGCCGATGTAGCGGCGCACGATCTCATCGATCGCCCAGGTCGGGTCGATCACCTCGTCGAGCGACTCACCGGCCAGCGGCGAGCCCAGGATGACGCGCGGGCAGTCCCCGCATGCCTCGGCGGTCTGCAGTCCGACCTCGGCCAGCCGCCGCCAGATTTCGGGGACGTTCTCCACCTCTATCCAGTGGTATTGCACGTTCTCCCGGTCGGAGATGTCGGCGGTGTCGCGGGCGAACTCGGTGGAGATCTGGCCCAGGACGCGTAGCGCGGCCGTGGACAGCGCGCCGCCGTCGCACCGCACCCGCATCATGAAGTACCGGGCCTCGAGCTTGTCCATATTCTCGTCACCGGTCCAGCTGCCGTCGTAGCCCTGCTCGCGCTGGGTGTAAAGGCCCCACCAGCGCATGCGGCCGCGCAGGTCGTCTTTCTCGATGCTGTCGAAGCCGTCCTTGGCGTACACGTTCAAAATGCGATCCCGCACCTCGAGCGGGGGGTCGGCCTGTTTGAATTGCTCGTTGGGGTTGAGTGGCTCGCGGTCTCCCAGCGCCCACTGTCCCTCACTTCGAGCCTTGGCGGCGCGGGCTGTGGTCATTCGAAGGTCTCCTTCGCAAACTGTGCGGGCTTGGACGCGCAACTCACCGGCTTATACCTCCGGCGGACGCAGAACCGGCGCCAGCTGGATGTATAGGTGGGCGGGTCTACGAGATCAAGCCGGACAGCTACAGCTGCAGACTCGTTTGAGATCGATGTGCCGCCGCGCCACGAGCGCAATGCGCTGTTTGGGCTGGGCGAGGATCACCCGGTCATTGTGCCATGGATTGGTGGCGTGCCGTGCCACCAGGTCGAATTTGCTCTCACGGTGATCGAAACTACCAGCAAATCCTGGGTAATCGGATAGACAAAACCAAGAATCCGCTGAGAGGGCCACCTCGGTGCGATGACCGCCCAGTTGAGCAGCCGGTGCACCCGGCTTGTCGTGCAATCATTTGGCATGGCCCTTCGCGCGGCACCGGTTGAGCTACCCCGGATACAGCGGAGTTCTGGACATCCGTTTGGGGTGTACGTGCATGTCCCGTTCTGCATAACTCGTTGCGGGTATTGCGATTTCAACACCTACACTCCGGCCGAGTTGGGCGGCGTCAACCCGGACGCCTGGCTGCTGGCGCTGCGCTCCGAGTTGGCACTGGCCGCCGCCCGGCTGGACGCACCCACCGTGAACACCGTGTTCGTCGGCGGCGGCACGCCGTCGTTGCTGGGTGGTGAGCGCCTGGCCACGCTGCTGGTCATGGTGCGCGAGCACTTCGCGCTGGCGCCGGACGCCGAGGTCACCACCGAAGCAAACCCCGAGTCGACCTGGCCAGAATTCTTCGACGCCATCCGGGCGGCCGGATATACCCGGGTATCGCTCGGCATGCAGTCGACGGCGCCGCGTGTGCTGGCCACCCTCGACCGCGTGCACTCGCCCGGCCGGGCGGCCGCCGCCGCCCGCGAGGCCATGACCGCGGGTTTCGAACACGTCAACCTGGACTTGATCTATGGAACCCCGGGCGAATCCGATGACGACTTGGCGCGTTCCGTCGATGCGGCCGTCGAGGCCGGGGTCGATCACGTGTCCGCGTACGCCCTGCTCGTCGAGCCAGGCACCGCGCTGTCCCGGCGGGTCCGCAGCGGTGAGCTGGCCGCCCCGGACGACGATGTGCTGGCGCACCGCTACGAGCTGGTCGATGCGAGGCTGTCCGCGGCCGGAATGACCTGGTACGAGGTGTCCAACTGGTCGCAGCCGGGCGGTGAGTGCCGGCACAACCTCGGCTACTGGGATGGTGGTCAGTGGTGGGGTGCAGGACCGGGTGCGCACGGATATGTGGGCGCAACGCGGTGGTGGAATGTCAAGCATCCCAATGCTTACGCGGAAATGCTGGCCGCTTCCACGTTGCCGGTGGCGGATTTCGAACAACTCGACGCCGAGGCATTGCACACCGAGGATGTGCTGTTGAAGACCCGCCTGGGCCAAGGGCTTCCGCTGGCGGGACTGGGCGCTGCCGAACGCGAACGCGCCAAAGTCGTTGTCGCCGACGGCTTATTGGTGGCCGACGGCGACAGACTGGTCCTCACGCCGCGCGGCCGGCTGCTGGCCGACGCGGTCGTGCGGACGCTTCTAGGGTGACGGCGTCAAACGCCGAACCACCGTTCGATGAGGCGGGCAATCTCGATGTAGAGCGGGATCCCGATGGTGACGTTGTAGGAGAACGTCAGACCCAATGATGCGGCCAACGGCAGTGTCGGGCTCGCTTCCGGGATTGCCAATCGCTGGACTGCCGGAACCGCGATATAGGACGCCGCACCGCACAAGACCGCGAACAGCACGTAGGTGCCCGTCTTGAAGTCGGTATGGGTCAGGCTCGCGTAGCTGCATGCGACGAAGATCCCCAGCGTGGCAAAGAGATTCGGGGCCAGCAATGCGAAGAAGATGAAACCGGGCCCCGCCGTTCTGAGGTCTTTCAACTTGCGTGAGGCCGTCATGCCCATCTCGAGCAGGAACAGACAGAGCACGCCCTGAAATGCCAAGACGAAGAACTTGTCATCGTCTTGCACGACCTTTTGGCCTTGCAGGCCACTGATGAGGCCGATCACGATGCCGCCGATCAGCAACACCAACCCGGGGTTGAGGAAGACCTCCTGGAATAGCTCACGGGAGAACAGGGACGGCTTCTTGGTTCGCTGCGTGCCCGGGCCCACGTCGAGTTCCTCTGTGCGCTCGCCCTTTTCCAGGGACAGTTCGAGTTCCTCCTCGATCGCCAGTGCGCGCTCGGTCTCGAGGCTCTGGCCGTGCGGCGGCCGCGCCGCCGTGCCGGGCCCGACCCCGACCTTCACCGGCGTGTAGTCCGGTTCGTCGGCCATGTTGCCTGCCGCGTCCATTCCCCGGTGCCGCAGTCGGGCCACCAGGTACAGCGCCACCAGGCAGCCGGGAATCTCCATGACGGCCAGCATCACCGGCATGTACGCGTTGAAGGCGATGTTGGTGGCGGCCAGCACTGCCACGCAGGTGGCAAACGTCCCGGCCGAATCCGACCCGTAATAGCCGGCGACGGTTGCCCGGTCGACTCGCCGCAATCTGGTCATCCAATTCAGCAGGAAGTAGGCGGCAACGCCGATCGCGAAGTTGAGCACGAAGCCCAACAGCATGAATCCCACGATCGCTCCAACGCTGGAGGCATTGACCTGGGCGAGTTCCTCACCACCGTGCCAGCCGATAGCCAGCAGAAGATACATGGTGAGGCCTTGATAGATCACATAGGGGAACTCAAAGCGCACCTTCAAGATTGGAATCAGGAATCCGAAGTAGAAGAAAAGCAGAAGTGGTTTGAACAGGTTATGCGTGAAGTTTTGCCAGAACTCTTGCAGCATTGGTGCCTCTCTTATCCGTTCGGTGGCCCGGGGGAAGCACCGTCCGCAAGCGGGGCAATCACGAACGTCCCGACGACCGTGGAAAATTTAGCTCTGCCGCTGTCAATCCGCCACTCGAGTGAGGCGGGAAAAGTCCACGTCGTTCCAAGCCGTGCGGTAATGGTGGGGCACGGCAAAACCCGTGGTCACAGCGATGCTGGTGGGACCCGGTAAGCCGGGATTAGCGTGAGTTCATTGTGAATGTGCTGTGCGCTTGCTGTGGGGATTAGCGTGTCGTTGTCCCACCCGAAATTAACGAGGGCCGGACACCAGCGCCCCGTTTGCGATGCGTCACCGACAGCCATGCTGAAGGCGAATAATGCGTTGTTATTTCTTCGAACCCATCGACCCGGGAAACCGTGAGGACGCCGGTTTCCTGGTTGATTTCGAGTTCGTCGCCGTCGGATGCCTGGACTTCTTCACCGTTCGCGAGCCTGATCACGAACATAACGTTCCTCTCGATCGATGGGGATAGATAGCGATCGGGCGTTAGCTGGGCGGTCCGTAAACCCGGTCGGATGAAAGTTTGGTTGCGCCTTTCTGTCATTCGTCCTATGCGGCTTCTGGCGAGGTCCCCGCGCCCCAATGCGCCGGGTACGTTGACGGAAGGTCGCCGAGCCCCCGCCCCGCGCCGCTGAGCTCTGGCGCGTCGCTGCGCAAACCAGCTTTGTCGGGCGAGGTCAGGTTATGGTAGCCCGTCGCGCAGGGACCGGTAGGTAAACGATTTGGAAACGTTTGGCCGATTCGGTGCCGTTCAGACGGCGCTCATTTCCACCGCACAAGCTGCGCTTTTACGTCTTCTAGCTGCGGAAAAGGCGACAGGCGGGATGGTCGTCGGCCAGCGTCGCGACGTCGCGCCCGGGGTACGGTGACAACGGCTGATGCTTTAACTCCACGCGATGCTTACGGAGTGCGCAGCTAAGGAGACCCAGTACACACCACCGCTGCTTGGGGACTTTCATAGGTTAGGCTACATTTACTAGCTGTGACCGAGGCCAGCGTCGAGACAAGTTCCATCGGCATGACGTCGCCGCCGATTCCCCTTCCCGCGCATATCGACCCGGCCGACCTGGCGGCTCAGCTGGCCGCGGTGCTGCCCGAGCGACTCGGCGAAGAGTATTTGCTCTACGAGCAGGCGGGTCAATGGGTGCTTGCCAGCGGTGTGCACGCGATAATCGAGCTGGACAGCGACGAGTTGCGGATCATCCGCGACGGCGTGATTCAGCGGCAACAATGGTCCGGGCGACCGGGAGCGGTCCTGGGCGAGGCCATTGACGGTCTGTTGCTGGAGACCGATCAGCTATTCGGGTGGATCGCCTTCGAGTTCGGCGTCTACCGGTACGGCCTGCAGCAACGGTTGACGCCGGGTACCCCGCTGGCGCGACTGTTTTGGCCCAGTTCCCGCATCGTGGTGACCTCGGACTCGGTGTCGCTGTGCGGTGCGGCGAGTGCCCACCGCGAGGCTGTACTCCGAGTACTGCGCGAGGGTGTGCCCCACCCGGGCGAGGCCCGCGAGATCGATATCACCGCCGACGGGTCGAGGTACCGCGAGCGGGTGACTGAGGCCGTGAGTGAGATCGCCGCCGGCAAGTACAACAAGGTGATTCTTTCGCGTTCTGTGGAAGTACCTTTTGTGCTCGACTTCCTGTCCAGCTATCGGCTGGGTCGCCGGTACAACACACCGGTGAGGTCATTCTTGCTGCAGCTGGGCGGAATTCGTGCCCTGGGCTACAGCCCCGAACTCGTCACCGCCGTCCGTCAGGACGGCGAAGTGATCACCGAGCCGTTGGCCGGCACCCGCGCGCTCGGTCGAGGTCCGGCCAACGACCGTCGAGCTCGCGACGAGCTGGAAACGAATTCTAAAGAGATCGTCGAGCACGCCATTTCGGTGCGCAGCTCGCTGCAGGAGATGAATGAGATCGCCGAACCCGGAACCGCGGTGGTGACCGATTTCATGACCGTGCGGGAGCGGGGGAGTGTGCAGCACTTGGGCTCCACGATCACCGGGCGTTTGGATGCGTCCAGCGACCGAATGGACGCGCTGGAAGCGCTCTTCCCGGCCGTCACCGCGTCGGGCATCCCGAAAGGCGCCGGTGTCGAGGCAATCTTGCGTCTCGACGAACGACCGCGCGGGCTGTATTCCGGTGCGGTGGTGATGGTCTCGGCTGACGGCGCGCTGGATGCCGCACTGACGCTGCGGGCGGCCTACGAATCCGACGGCAAGACGTGGCTGCGGGCCGGCGCCGGCATCATCGAAGAGTCGCAAGCCGAGCGTGAGTTCGAGGAAACCTGCGAAAAGCTGTCCACGTTGGCGCCGTATCTGATTGCGCGCCACTAGCTTCTCAGTTGGCTTGTCGCCGGCGGGCCGACAACTCGTCGGGAACCGCTTCGGGTGACCGCTCCAGGTAGTCGGCGAGTATGCGGCTGGCCAACGACTCGATGTTCGATTCGATCGACGCCGCAAGCGTTGCCGTGACGGTCGCCACCGCCTGAGTGCGGAACCGGACCAGCATGGTGATCAGCTCGGCGATCTCGGCGTCCGCGGGCAGCGCCTGGCCCGGCTCGATCTTGTCGACGACATGTTCGGCGCCGGCACGCACCAGCAAGTCGCTGATCTTGTCGATCTCAGGCACGATCTGCTCGTGCAGGTCGACGAGCTTGCCCAATTCGACGCCGTAGCCCCGGATCTCGTTGAATGCTTCGATCAGCTTGGGACGGGCCACGGTGGCCCGCTCGCCGTCGACCCGGATCACCTGCAGCCCGACCAGACGCTCGAAAGCGCGTGCGTCATCGACGAGCCGCTGGGCATCGGCCAACGGCATGGTCGCCGGCTTCTCGGTGGTCCAGGTACCCACGATGGCCGTCTCCAGGCCCAGGACGTCGCCGAGATTCTTGCCTTCCTCCCACGCGCCGAGCATTTCCCGCACGTGTGCGATGTTGTAGCCGCGGTCGAGCATCGAGGTGATCAGCCGCAGTCGGGTCAGATGCGTGTCGTTGAACAAGGCGATGCGGCCGACCCGCAGTGGCGGCGGCAGTAGCCCGCGATCGCGGTACACCCGGATGTTGCGGGTGGTAGTACCGGTCAGCCGGGCCAGGTCGTCGATCCGGTACTCCCCGGACACCGCGATGCCGTGCGGGTGGCGTGCGGCCGCGTCGAAAAGCTGAGAGACCGCGGTCTCGATGAAGTCCCGCGATTGGCGGCGAACGCGTTTGGGAGCCCGTCGCACGTTGTAGAGGACACTGGCGATCGTGCCGGGTTCCGGTCGAGGCGGTCGATTCTGTGCCATCTCGGTGTGTCGCCTCAGGCCGAGGAGGCGGCACGCGCCCCGGCCCGGCGCGCCACCGCCTGGTAGTCGGCATAGCGGAAATCGCTCATCTGGCGAAGATACTGTGTCGCGAAGCCCGGATACATCGACCCGTTGAAGCCATCCTTGGTGAGATACCAACTGCGGCAACCCGACATCCAGGTCGTCTTGGTGAGCCGGCGCTGGATGTGCTCGTTGTGGCGCAGCTGGACGTCTTCGCGCACATCGAGATAACGCAGGTCATCCTCGATGATGGTGCGGATACCGCGCACCGCGTAGTCGAGCTGGCCTTCGATGTAGACCAGCAGCGAGTTGTGACCCGGGCCGGAGTTGGGACCGGTCATGAAGAACAGATTCGGATAGCCGTGCGCGTTGATGCTCTTGTAAGCCTGTGCGCCGTCGGCCCATTCGGCGGCCAGTGACCGACCGCCGAGACCGGTCACGTCGAACGGCGGGCCGGTGAGATGGACGTCGTAGCCGGTGGCGAACACGATGCAGTCGAGGTGGTGCTCGATGCCGTCGCTGGTGCGGATGCCGACGGGGCTCAGCGTCGCGATGGGCCAGTTGACTGGTTTGCAGTTGTCGCGCTGCAGCGCGGGGTAGTAGTCGCTGGAGACCAGCATGCGCTTACAGCCGGGGGCGATATCGGGGGTCAGCTGCCGGCGTAACCACGGGTCTTTGACCTGGGCGTGCAAATGGGCCTGGCCCAATCGGGCTACCACAGACGTGAGCGGGGTGTTCCACACCAGAGCGGTGGCGCTGGCTTCGTGGCCCCAGAACAGTGCCTGGCGGGCAAGTTGTTGGACGGCAGGAACTTTGGTGAACAACGTCTGCACCGTATGCGGGGTTGCCATGTCCAGGCGCGGCAGCACCCAGCCGGGGGTGCGCTGGAATACCTTGACGAACCCGGCCTGCTTGACCAGTTCGGGAACGATCTGGATGGCGCTGGCGCCGGTACCGATGACGGCGACACGCTTACCAGTGAAGTCGTAGTCGTGATCCCAGCGGGCGCTGTGGATCTTGTGTCCTTGGTAGCTGCCCAAGCCGCGGATGTTCGGGAAACTGACGTCCGACAGCGGACCGGAAGCCAAGACCACGGCGCGGGCCCGAAAACGCTTGCGATTCTTGGTCTTGGCTGTCCACACACCGCTGTCCTCGTCGAAGGTCAAGTCGTTGACCTCATGCCTGAACCGGATGTGACGACGGATGTCGAATCTGGTTGCCATCTCTTCGAGGTGACGGCAGATTTCCGGGGCCGGTGAGTACGTCCGCGACCACGTCGGGTTCTTCACGAACGAGTACGAGTACAACAGCGACGGGACGTCGCAACTCGCACCCGGATAGGTGGTGTCGCGCCAGGTTCCGCCCACCCGGTCGGCGCGTTTTAGGATGACGATGTCGGTGATCCCGGCCTCGGCCAATCGAATTGCGGTACCGAGTCCGGTGAAGCCGGCTCCGATGATCAGTGCTGCGTGGGTGTCGTCGGCACTCATGATCACGCCGCCGGCTCGTGGGTGAGTTCCCTGGACCAGCTCGGCATCGGCCTCAGCAGCGGCTTGGGATAGAAATCCGACAGCCACACCATGGAATTGGCCAGCAGTTGATAGGGGTGTCGCGGGTTGACCACCCACATGCCGTGCCTTTTGAGCAACTTGTAGGTGGGCACCCGCCGGGTACGTTCGCCCCGATCGCCGAGTTGCTTGAAACGGTTGACCGCGTTGAACAGTCGTTCGGGTTCCATTCCCATCCCGGCCATCTCGTTGCGGACCCGGCTGAGCAGCGGCACGTACATCAACATCCCGAGAACCAGACCCGGTGACGCAAAGCGGCCGACGAGTTCAATTGCCAGGCGGCGAGCCTTTGCGTTGCCGATCATCTCCAGCACCTCGAAATCGACGGCGATATGCCGTGATTCGTCATTGTTGATCTTCTCGAACACCTGGTGGCAGACCGGGTCCTGCACGGATTCCAGCAAGAACTTCAGCAACGCACCGTCGAGGGCCACCTCGAGCATCGGGATAACGGTGCCCAGTACCGACAGCGGCATGTCGTCGGCGAACGTGTCCAGCCACTCAATGGCCAACCGGATGTTGACGTTGGGCTTCGGGATCTCGCCGTCCTCGAGCATGCCCCAGCGCTTCATCAGCGCAAGTTCCGCGTTAGCGTGACGCTGCTCCTCGGCGTGGAAATACCGATATATTTCGGCGATGGTCGCGTCGGGCGCCTTTTTCGCAAGTGCGGAAAAGCCCCGGGCGCCGATATTCTCGATCCAGCACAGGTCGGCCATGAACGCCTTGAGCTTGGGCCGGAACTCGGGCTTGATGGTGTCGGCACCCGGTGCGTCCCAATCGATATCGGCCAGTGCCCACTGGCGATCCTTGATCTTAGCGAGCATGGCTTCCATGTCGATGGCCACCAGCGGCCCCCTTTCACTTGGTGTTATCAGTGCATGTTGGCCCGGGATACCAGACCGGCAACCCGCGTATAGGACTGTGGGGCAAGCCGTTTGATATTCCAGCCGAGCTTGGCGTCAAGTTGCGGCATGCAGTACAGCTCGCCGCGATCGTGAGCATCCAGGCATGTCCGCGCTACTTTGTCGGGCGAGAGTCCGGTCCAGCGCATCAACTTGTCGGCCAGGTCGCCGGATTCCTCGGTGATGCGGCCGGATTCGAGGATATTGGTCTTGACGAATGTCGGACACAGCACGGTAACCCGGACCGCGGTGCCGGATAGCTCGGCTGCCAGTGTTTCGGAAAGCGACAGCACGCCGGCCTTGCTGACGTTATAGGCCGCCATGCCTGGAGCCGCTGCGAACGCCGCCGCAGAGGCGACATTGATGATGCCGCGTGGGGCATGCCCGGGTCCCCGAGGCCCGGCCTCGCGCAGGATCGGGGTGAACACGTGGCAGCCGTGTATCGGGCCCCACAAGTTGACACCCAGGGTCCACGCCCAATCATCCAGCGGCACATCGCCGATGGCCGCGCCGCCGGCACCGACACCGGCGTTGTTGACGACCAGTGTCGGCGCGGCCCCGAAGAAGGACTGTGCCTTTTCGGCTAGCGCGCTCACGTCGTCGAACTGCGAGACGTCGCAGCGGATCGCCATCGCCTTTGTGCCGCGCTCGACAATGGCGTCGGCGGTCTTTTGTGCAGCGGCTTCGTCGATGTCGCTGCACACCACCGTGCCTCCGCGGCTTCCGAGCTCGGCGGCGAACGCGGCGCCGATGCCGCTGCCGGCGCCGGTCACCACCGCCAGCGCGCCGCGGCTGGTGGTTGGCGCTTGTCCAGCGGCCCGAACATCAGCCCACCTCGTCGGCCTGGGCGCGCGCATCCTGCAATGCGTGCGCGATGAACCGGGCGACGTATGCCATGGCCTTGGCGGCATCGGGTGTCATTCGCGGAAGTGCCTGGAATACATGGACTTGGTGCGGCCACACTTGCAGCTCACATCGGCCGCCGGCGCCCTTGATGTCGGCGGCAAGCTGTCGCGCGTCGTCCTGCAGCATTTCGGCCCCGCCCGCCTGGATCAGCGTCGGGGGCAGCGCCGGACCGCCGGCTACGTCCAGCGTCAAACGGGGATGGGTGAGATCGATGCCCGGGTGATAGAGCGCAACCAGGCGGGCCGCGTCGGCCACCCGGATGGCGGGATCACGGCGTATCCGTTCGCGGGCGAGCGATAGCGCGAAAGTCATGTCGACCAGCGGTGAGAACAGCACTAGTGCGGCAGGAGCCTGCGCGGCGACCTCGGGCTGCAACAGCATGTCGACCGTCAGGTGACCGCCCGCCGAATCACCGGCTATCACAATCTGCTTCGCCGGCACACCGCACGTGTGCACCAACCAATCCCAGCCCGCCCGGACGTCGTCGGCGGCGGTGGGGAAGCGATAGCGCGGCGCCAGCCGGTAATCGACGCTGAACACCGGCAAGCCGGTCAGCGACGACATCCAGGATGTCAAGCGGCGGTGGGTCTTCGGCGAACACACCGCGTAACCGCTGCCGTGCACGTAATAGATCGCGCCCCCGTTGGGCGACGAACGCGGTGCCTCGCTCGTTGGCGTTCGTGGCCCGTACACCCATTCGCCCTTGACCCGGCGGCCATCGGGCAACCTGGTGTCGACCTGCTCGACGCGAGTACCCGCAAGCGAGGGCCCGAATGCGGTCATGACCTGCGCGACCATCCGGCGCGACAGCCAAATTCCCCACGCCCGCTCGGGCGGCACCAGCCCGCTGAACGGCCGCAATGTGTACGTGCTTACCGCCGCCGCGCCGCGGGACCGCAATGACCCGCGGGCCGCAACGATGTCCGCCATGCAACGGAGTCAACCGCAAATGGTGACATTCGTCAATGGCAGCTTTAGGGAGAACGGAGACGGAGGGGCGCATCGGCTGTGGGAGTGATTAGCGCGCAGCACCGTTCATCGGAGCGGTCCGGACGCAGGTGTTTACTCGACGATTGACGACAAGGCCGCGGTCAGCTCGTCTAGCTCGATAGCATCGGTGAAGTGCGCCAGGTAGACACCGTCGGGTCCAAGGACGTAGGTGAACGCCGAATGCGGCTTCCGGTATCCGTCGGGCTCCCCATGGTCGGAAACCTCGGTGGAAAACACTCGAAACGATCTCTTCGCCCACTCGATTTGCTGCGCCGAGCCGGTGAGTCCGGTGAAGCGCGGATACGCCGAAGCCAGAAACGCTTTCATCACTGCAGGGGTGTCGCGTTGCGGATCGACCGTCACGTAGAGCGGCTGTATGAGCTCGGCACGCCGACCGAGACGATCAAGCACCGTCGACAGCCGAGACAGCGCACGGGGGCAGACCGCTTGACAGTGCGTGAAACCGAAAAAAATGACGACGTACTTACCCCGGTAGGTCCGCCCGTCGACTTCGCGCCCGTTGTGGTCGATTAAATCGAATGTTCCGCGGATGTGGCCAGAGACAGTCTGATAAGAGGGTTTAGTCATTTGCCGGATCTACTCACTGGAGGTACCTGAAGCTCGAGATTCCTTGGCGGGCCTGGGGGTATACCGACGCGGATTCCCGCTGCGGTTCTACTGATTTCGATGTCGGCGGCGCTACGGGGCGTGGTCGATCCGTTCGCGCTTGCGGAGGCGATGGCGACGCCGTGTTCGCGTAGCGACCACGTGGATTGGTCGGCGACGTTTCCGAGGACGACGGAGCCGTCGCCGGTTCGGTGGCTGTGGCGTTGGATACGGAAAGTCAGTGTCCCGCGAGCCGGCGCGAACCATGCCTGGCTGACCGAGATGTCGCCGGCGACGTCGGTGAGCGCAGGTTCGGTGAAATGCGCTGCACCCCATAACTGGTTGTACAGCTTCCACATACCGTCTGGCACATTCAATCGCGCGTATCCGAGTAAGACGTTACCGGTGAGTGGTTCCATCATCGTACGGTTGCCGTGCTCGTCGGAATCGGCGTCGTTTCTGGGGTAGTACAGACCGCCGTCGCGCCTTGTCGGGCACATGTAGCGGTCGGCGTGAGAAAGCAGCCCGTCCAACGTCGCGGTGTCACCCATCTCGGATGCCCACGTCGCAGCCCAGCCGAAATCGCACGAATCGGCGATCAGTTGGCGCCCCATCATTTCGACTTTTGCTTCGGGGCGCACGGACTTTGTGCCGTCGGGTCCGTCGATCAACAAATCCTGCACTTGTCGGGGGTAGTGGGCACGCACGAAGTCTCGGTTCCACATGTTCATCAGCGTCCCGCACCACGCGTCGACCCACGCCGACGTCGACCTGTTGGGGATCAGGGTCTGTGAATCCTGGGCCAGGAACATGTTGTAGTGCCCCGTTGCGTCGAGTCGCCCGAACGCCGACCAGGCCCGTTCATAGCTGCGGATGACCTCTGCCGCCACATTCTCGCCGGTCACCAGATCGTGCAACCGAAAGCCGAGAATCGCCGGCTGGTTACATATCTGAAATGCGCAATTCGGTTCACAGGCGACACCGAGGTAGCCGCTCTCCACCATCTGCCAATAGATATGTTCGTTGAGTGAATTCTGGTCGTAGGTAAAGCGTTTGGGCTCTCCACCCCAGAAGTAGGACCAGTACTCGAACGCGATGGCATCGGGCTCCGCATAACGGCCATCGCCGAAGAGGTAGTTGTACATCAACGTCATGGATTGGACGTAGGCGCTGTACATGATGTTGTCGCGGCCGACCGGGTTCCACTCTTCGTGGTAGTTCTCGGACAAGTGGGCATTGAACCAGGCGCCGCCTCTGCTGATATCGCGCCAGTACAGCCACACTTCGGGCAGAATGATCTTCTCAATGAGGCGTTCGAAAATCGGTTTGAACACCCCCGGCGCGTTGGGCAATCGGTGGACGTGGGTCAACGCCAGCGCGTACGCCATGTAGGCCAACTGGAATCGAAGGCCACCGAAATCGTCTTGACCAAGGCCCTTACCCGACATCAAGGACCAGTCGTTGGGTAGTTGGCGTGACAGGTTGTCGAAATGCCGAATATGCCCGAGTTGGTCTGCCGAAAGCACAAGAGCGTCGCCGTCGGCACTTCTGCTGGGTGTCGAGTGTGACGCGTTGTCGACTGACATGAGATCTTAGCGGCGCTGGAGCTTGAACACCGGGATGGTGCGTGTCGTCTTCGTCTGGTACACAGCGAAACTCGGTGCGTAGGACACCACGGTGTCGAACAGCGCGTCGCGCTCCTCGCCGAGGGCTTCCTGGGCGGTGGCCTCGAATGTGTCGGTGCCCACCTCCAGGCGCACGTGCGGAGTGGCGCGCAGGTTGTGTACCCATGCCGGATCCTTCGGTGCGCCCCCGCGAGAACCTATGACCACCATGGACCCGTCGATATCGAAGTAGGCGAGAGCCGTTAGGCGCGATGGACCCGACTTGGCGCCGGTCGACGTCAGTAACAACATGGCGCTGTTTTCGAAGACGCCACCGACTTTGCCGCCGTTTTCCCGAAACTCTTGAATGACCTGCTCGTTGAAGGTATTCAGCGCCACCGAGTCGGTGCGGAATAGTTCTTCGTCAAATTCCTGCACGCTGGCGCGGGTAGAGCGCTTCGCACCGCAGAGGGAGTCAGCCACCGCCAAGAAAACGATTGTTGTCAGCTACCGCCGACAACTCCGCCGAATGACGCGCGGCCGGGCATTGCGCTTCATGGCTGGGGCATCGGACGGTTACGCACCAGTGTTGGCCACCAGAACCACGGCCCGAGAATTCGCAAGATCGCCGGCACTACGAACGAGCGCACGATCAGGGTGTCGAGCAGCAGGCCGATGCACACGGTCGAGCCCACTTGCCCGATCGTTCGCAGATCGCTTGTCAGCATGGCCAGCATCGTGAATGCGAACACCAGACCCGCGGACGTCACCACACCACCCGTACTCCCGAGTGCGCGGATCAGACCGGTGTGAATTCCGCCGTGCAGCTCCTCTTTGACCCTGTTGATCAATAGCAGGTTGTAGTCCGACCCGACCGCCACCAGGATGATGAACGTCAGCGGTAGGACGAGCCAGTGCAGGTGCAGGCCGATCAGGTGCTGCCAGACGAGTATGGACAACCCGAACGCCCCGGCGTAGGAGAAGGCCACGGTACCGGGAATGACCAAGGCCGCCACCAGACTTCGCGTGATGAACATCATGATCAGGAAGATCAGTACGAAGGCGGCGATCGCCGCGATCAGCAGATCCGACATCGCGTATTCCTTGATGTCCTTGTCGTTGGCCCCCGAACCGCCGATGTAGACCCGGGCGCCGGCCAGGGACGTCTCTTTCAGGATCGTTTTTATCGCGTCGGGGAACTGTTCGACGTGCTCGACGCCCTCGGGGCCCATGGCGTCACCCTCGTGGGTGACGATGAATCGGGCAGCCTTGCCGTCCGGCGACATCATCAATTTGATGCCCGTCTTGACGTCTTCGTTGTCGAAGCCCTCGTGCGGGATGTAGAAGTAGTCGTCGCTGCGCGACTTGTCGAAGTCATTGCCGACGTTGATCAAGTCGTCGAAGGTCTGGTCGGTCTGGACGGACTGCAGATCTGCCGAACCGTAACTGTTGACCAACTTCAACTGCAGTGCCTCGGTGTCGTCGGCGGTGGCTTTCAGTTGAGCGATGATCTGCGGGAAGGCCTTGTCCACCTCCTCGAGGGACATTTTGGTTTTGGTGATGTCTTCGGCCAAATGGTCGATGTGGTCGATCGTGTCGAATACCGATCTAAATGCCCAGCAGATGGGGATGTCGAAACAGTGCTTCTCCCAATAGAAATAGCTCTTGATCGGACGGAAGAAGTCGTCGAGATTCGAGACTTCCTCGTTCATCTCCTGGGTGATCTTTTCAAGATCCTGAACGGTCAGAACCGTCTGGTGCAGCTCATCCGATACCTTCTGGAAAAAACCGATCTCTTTGCGCAACACCGAGACAGAGTGCGCCTGGATGTCGGCCTGCGCATCGGTGTTGGAGTTCTGCTCCCGGTTGAACGGGAGTTGTTGACCGTTGCCGCTGCCTTGCGTGGTGAACAGGTACGGAATGCTGGCGTGCTCGAGCGCCCGGCCCAAGGGCCTGGTCATGCCCTGCACCATGGCCACACCGTGCAACCGAATCAGAGCTTTGGCGACCCGGTCCAGCGAGATGAAGTCGGCCGAGTTGCGCATGTCGTGATCGGTCTCGACCATCTGCATCTCGGAGAACAGCTTGCTTTTGGGGAAGTGCCGATCGGCCGCTTGGAAACCCAGGTTGGCCGGCGCATTGGCCGGCTGGTACTGGCGATCGTCGTAGTTCTGTCGATAGGTCGGCACGAAGATCGCCCCGAGCATCACGACGGCGGAGCTGGCCACCAGGATCGGCACCGGCCAGCGCACCACGCTCGCCCCGATCCGTCGGTACAGGTGTCCTTTGGCGTTGGTTCTCGGGTCGAACATCCCGAAAAGGCTGCCGACGGTCAAGGCCGCCGGGCCCAGGGTCATCGCTGCCGCGATGGTGAAGAGCATGCTGATGGCGACTGCGGGCCCCATCGTGTGGAAGTAGTTGAGTCGCGCGAACGTCAAGCAGTAACACGCACCGGCGATCGTCAGACCCGAGCCGATGATGATGGGCGTGACACCCTTGTACGCGATGTAGAAGCTGTCTTCCCGGCTTTCACCGGCCTGTCGCGCCTCGTGATAGCGACCCATCAGGAAGATGCCGTAATCCGTTCCCGCGCCCAGGGTTAGCGCGATGACGATGTTCACCGCGAACGACGAGAGTTCGATATATCCGTAATGCCCGAGGGTCGAGATAATGCCCTTCGCGACGAGCATCTCGATCAGGACGCCCAGCAAGGGCACTAACAGGGTGGACGGGGTGCGGTACACCAGCAGCAGCATCACGAGGATGAGGATGATCGTGACGATCGTGACGTTGTTCAGGCTCGCATTCGCGATAGCCAAAGTGTCGGAGGCCAGCGGGGCCGCGCCACTGACGTAGACCTTGAGGCCGGGCGGCGGGGTGTCCTTCTTGATGATGTCGCGGACGGCGTCCACCGACTGGTTGGCTTGAATCTGGCCGATGTCGCCGGCGAGACGCAACAGCACATAGGTGGACTTGCCGTCGACGCTTTGCGCTCCGGCCGCGGTGAACGGCTTGCCCCACAGATCCATCACGTACTGCACGTGCATGGTGTCGCGCTCGAGGCGGCGCATCAGATCGTCGTAGTACCGGTGATCCTGGTCCTCCAATGGCCGGTTCGCCTCGAACACCACCATCGTCAAGTTGGTCGAGTTGGATTCGTGGAACTTTTCGCCGATGTGCAGCAGCGCCCGCTGCGAGGGCGCGTAGTGCGGGACCATCGGTCCGGCGAGTTCTTCGGCGACCCTTTCCACTTGGGGCATAAAGGTATTCGTCGTGACCGCTAGAAGGCCCCAGAAGAAGATGATCGGTATCGCGAAAGTGCGGACCATCCGGGGGATGAAGGGGCGCTTGACCCGGGGCCCATCGGGGCGGTGCTCGCTCATGCCGATTTCACTCTGCACTCGACATCGGCGTCCTCATGGTCACTCGACTGTTCATCGCGGATGACGCCATCCACCAGCATCCGGCAGCCCACCTGACCGCCGTGAACGTGCACCGAGACGCTGCCGGACGCCACCGTTAGCGTGGTGGTCTCCGTGTGGCTCCACGGCAGGGTCGTGACATCGACCTGATGTGGGTGGCCGTCGATGTCGATGTAGACGAGCTTCCCGCCTTGGCCGGCGGAGCCGAACACCTCATAGGTGATCCGCTTGATGTTGAACTCCTCCGGTGCCTGCGGACCGTTGACGGTGATGACCGGCTCCGGTTCGGAGAACTGGTGCACCTTGTACATGCACAGCAAGCCCAGGCCGACCGCAACGACGGCGACCAACGGCATCCAGAATCGCGCCAGGGCGGTCCTCGCTCGATCACCTTTTCGCGCTCCGGCCCCTGACCTCGTGTTCTCAACTCACCCCGCCCTCACGCCGGTTCAGATAGTAGACGGTCGTGTGCCCAATGAGATGGACTGATCGTCAAGACTAGCGGCTCTACGCGAAAAAACGAACACGATGACTACGGAGGTTGCCATCCGCCGGTTCTCTCGGCAATAGGGCCGGGCCCCGTCGTGAACTTGCCGGGAATCGACGAAAGCGGCGGCACCGCGCATCGCTATGTCCGGGGGTTTGCTGCAAAGTAGCGCAGCCAGCAGGAAATGGCGCGTCAGAAAGGGTGTGGACGAGGCCACCTGGCGTTGCGTTACGCCATTTTGCGCAAGCGCCCCTTGAGCCGTGCGCTGCTCAGCATCCGCAGGCCCAGGTTCGTGGAGGTGAGCATCGGAATCAGTCCCAGGAATGTCCGCTCGGAGGGTGTCGCCCCGTGCAAGTGGTAAAGACTGCCGAACACGAAAAAGCGCCCCAACATGAATAACGCTGCGGGGATGCACAATGCGGCCAAAGAGCTGCGATCGGCAACGATTTGCTTCGCGAAGCTCACCTCGTCGGGCGACATGGGCTCGCGTTTGCGGACTTTGGAAAGAACGGTTTTGGCGCTGCCGATTTCTTCGCCGATCGGAGCAGGGACGCGGCGCTCCATCCGTGCGACGTACACCGTAGCAACGGCGACCAGCACCAGCGCCAGCACGAGGGTGAGTACGGTCAGCAACCCATACAAACCCTGCGCCATGACCTCGCTCCTTCGCTGCGCCGTAACCGTTGTGGACGTGATCGATCACTAGTTTAGGCCCGAGCAGGGTGTGCCGGGAAACCATTTCCGTCCCGGCGTTCGGTCAGGTGCGGATAACGGTTCGGGCTCGTTTCGGTCATGCCGCGACACGTCGCGCGGCGTCGCGGTTCGGTTGGTTTGACAATGCGAGACATGACGCAATCGCGGGAGTCCGACGATGGCGCGTGAGATCTCGCGGCAGACGTTTCTGCGGGGTGCCGCCGGAGCGTTAGCCGCCGGCGCCGTCCTGGGATCGGGCCGCTTCGGTGCGGTCCGGGCTACCGCTGCGCCGAATGTCACTGGCTGGGACGGTCTTTCCACCGCGCTGGGCGGGAAGGTGTTGCTACCGGACAGCCCGAATTTCGGAGCGGCCAAGCAGGTTTTCAACACCAACTACAACGGCTTCACGCCGGCAGCGATCGTTACCCCGACATCAATGGCGGACGTGCAAAAGGCGATGGCATTCGCGGCCGCCAATAACCTCAAAGTCGCCCCGCGCAGTGGCGGGCACTCCTACATCGGCGCGTCCACGGCGAACGGCGCCATGGTGTTCGACCTGCGTCAGCTGCCCGGGGGCATCAATTTCAACGCCGGCACCGGGCAGGTCACGGTGACACCGGCGACCAGTCTGTATTCGATGCACGAGACGCTGGCCGGGGCCGGCCGGGGCGTCCCGACGGGTACCTGCCCGTCGGTCGGCGCGGCCGGGCACGCCCTGGGCGGCGGGATGGGTGCCGATTCCCGGCACGCGGGCCTGCTCTGCGACCAACTGACATCAGCATCGGTGGTGCTGCCCGGCGGGCAGGCCGTCATCGCGTCCGCCAACAGCAACCCCGACCTGTTCTGGGGGCTGCGCGGCGGCGGTGGCGGGAACTTCGGGGTGACCACCTCGCTGACTTTTTCGACGTTCCCGACCCGCGACCTCGACGCGGTGAACCTCAACTACCCGGCGCAGGCGTTCGCTCAGGTTCTCGTCGGTTGGCAGAACTGGCTGCGCACCGCCGACCGAAACAGCTGGGCACTGGCGGACAGCACCACCGACGGGTTCGGTGCGCAGTGCCGCATTCTCGCGACCTGCCCGGCCGGATCGGGCCCCAGCGTGGCGCAAGCCATCGTCGCGGCCGTCGGGATGCAACCGAGCGGGACCGAGAACCACACCTTCAACCGCATGGACATGGTGAGGTATCTGGCCGTCAACAACCTCAACCCGGCGCCGCTCGGTTATGTCGGCGGCTCGGACGTTTTTCCGACCATCACCCCGGCGGCCGCTCAGGGGATCGCCGCCGCGGTCAACGCTTTTCCTCGCGGTGCGGGCCGCATGTTGGCCATCATGCACGCCCTCGACGGCGCGCTGGCCACGGTGGCACCGAACGCCACCGCCTACCCGTGGCGACGGCAGTCCGCCCTGGTGCAGTGGTACGTCGAAACAGCCGACCCGGCGGCGGCGACCAGCTGGCTCAACACGGCACACCAAGCGGTGCAACCGTATTCGGTTGGCGGCTATGTGAACTACATCGAGGCAAACCAGCCGGCGTCGCGCTACTTCGGCCCGAATCTCTCCCGGCTGTCCGCCGTACGCCAGAAGTTTGACCCCGGCCGGGTCATGTTCTCCGGGCTGAATTACTAACCGCCTCGATGTGCGGCTGCGGCGTTGAGTGTGCGGTGACGGCGCCGAGTGTGCGCTCAGGGCGCCGACACTGCACACCGAAAGCCGTGAGTTCACTCTCGATATGCGCGGAGCTGCGCTAGTTACGCGGCCTTTTCGCAGCCGTCGTATTGACACCTCCGGATAATTTTCATAACAATTATCAAAAGTGGTATGAAAATGGCTGGCGGGAGCGGCGATGGTCGAGCACAAGGTCACGTGTCCGCTGTGCGAGGCGATGTGCGGGCTGCGCATTCAGGTCAGCGAGGGCCGGGTCGAGGGCATCCTCGGCAACACCGACGACGTGTGGTCGCGAGGGCATCTGTGTCCAAAAGGCACCTCGCTCAGCCACATTCACACCGATCCCGACCGTTTGCGCCGGCCGCTGGTGCGCCGGCCCGACGGCAGCCACGTGGAGGTTTCCTGGGACGACGCCTTTGCCGAGGCCGAACGTGTGCTGCGTCCCGTCCTCGACACCGACGGTGCCGGCGCCCTCACGGTCTACGTCGGAAACCCGGTCGCCCACAATCACGCCCTCAACACCCACATCGGGGCGTTGATCGGCTTTGCCCAGGCGGCCGGCATGCAGGCCTACTACTCGCCGGGCACCGTCGTCCAGTGGCCGCTCAACGTGGTGGGAACGCTGGTCTTCGGGACGATGTGGAACGCGCCGATTCCCGACCTGCCACGAACCGACCACCTGATGATCCTGGGCGCGAACCCGTCGGCGTCACAGGGGTCGATGCTGTCCGCGCCCGACATCATGGGCCTGCTGGCCGGTATCGCGGCACGCGGACGGGTCGTGGTCGTGGACCCGCGCCGCGCCCAAACCGCGCGCCGTGCCAGCGAATGGGTGCCGATTCAGCCCGGCACCGACGCGCTACTGCTGTTCGCGATCCTGCGCACGCTGCACGAAAGCGGCTGGGTCCGCCGTCCGGAACATCTCCGCGATCGCGTCGTGGGTCTCGACGAAGTCATCGCGCTGGCCGAGCCGTTTACCCCCGAGCGCGTCGGGCCGGCCACCGGCATCGCCCCGGCGACGATCCGCCGCCTGACCGAGGAGCTCGCGCGGGCCGATAATCCGGTGCTGTACAGCCGAATCGGTGCCTGCACGCAGGAGTTCGGCACCCTGGCGACGTGGCTCGTGTTCGTCATCAACACCGCGTTGGGGGCATTGGACCGGGCGGGCGGCGCGGTATTTCCCAAGGCCCCGGTGTGGTCACCGATGTTCGCCAAGCCACCCGACCAGGACGGCGTGGGATGGCAATTCGACCGTTTTCGCAGCCGCGTGCGCAGCGCGCCGGAAGTGCTGGGGCAGTATCCCATTGGTTGTCTGGCCGAGGAGATCGACACTCCCGGACCGGGTCGGGTACGGGCACTCATCACCGTCGCCGGTAACCCCGCGGTTTCGGCACCCGGCGCGGGGCGCCTGGCGTCGGCGCTGACTCGGCTCGACGCGATGATCGCGATCGACAACTGGCTCAACGAGACGACCCGGCATGCGCACGTGATCCTGCCGGGCCTGTCGCCGCTGGAGCGTTCGCACATCGACGACTTGTGTTGGATGTATTCCATCGCGTCCTGTGTGAAGTGGTCGGACGCCGTCTTCGAGCCTGAACCCGGGCGACCCGGCGAGTGGGAGCTGCTGGTACGCCTGGGCGGCGCGATGTTCGGCACGCCGGTCGGTGAGGTCGATGTGGCCGCGCTGGACGATCTTTACGTCGGCGGTTTGATCGCGACGATGTCGGGGTTACCCGACAACCCGCTGACCGGCTGCGACGCCGACGCGGTACTGCGGGCGCTGCCCGGTCGTGGACCGGAGCGATTGGCGGACTTGAGAATTCGTGTGGGCCCCTGGGGCGACCGGGTCGGCGAGCGTCCCGAAGGGCTGACCCTGGCCAAGGTGCGCCGGCACCCGGACGGCATCCGGTTGGCCGAATTGGAGGGCGGTCGCCTCGACGAGTCGGTGTCCACCCCGTCGGGCAAGGTCGAGCTGTTCCATCCGCGGCTGGCCGATGACGTTCCCCGGCTGGCCGCGCGGCTGGCACGCCCCAGTCCGGCGATGGTTCTGGTCAGCCGGCGCCACCTGCGGTCGAATAACTCGTGGCTGCACAATGTGCCCACGCTGATGCGTGGCCGCGAGCGGTGCACATTGCTGATCCATCCCGGCGACGCGGCGCGGATCGGCCTGGTCGACGGGCAGCCGGCGCCGGTCAGCACTTCGGAAGGCGAGGTGACCGTCACGTCCGAAGTCAGCGACGAAATGATGCCCGGGGTGGTGTCCCTGCCGCACGGTTGGGGACACGGTCTGCACGGCACCCAGCTCGCCACGGCCAATGTTCACCCCGGGGTGAACAACAATCTGCTCAACCCGATCGACCTGATCGACGTCCCGAGCAACACCCACGCCGTCAACGGTGTGCCGTGCCAGGTCCGCGCCGTCGAACACAGTGCCGACGACAGCGACGAACGTCCCCGCGTGCCCGCGGCATCGATATGAGGCACGCCCAGCCCGCACCTCGGCGTGGCCGTCCGCCGAGTATTGACCGTCAGGCCATCGCCGAGGCCGTAATAGAGCTCGGCACCGCAAACGCCACCATGCGTCGCGTCGCCGAGCGGCTCGGCGTGAGCCTGCCCGGTCTCTACCACCACGTCAAGAATAAGGACGAATTGCTGCGCCTTGCAGCGCAACACGCGTTGGTCGGCAGTCCGCCGCCCCGCTACGAAGGTCAGCACTGGGCGCAGTGGCTGCGCGCCTACGCCGCATACATCCGCACCGCGTTGTCCGCGGAACCGGCCCTGCTGGAGAAATTTCTCGGTGGGGGAGTCAAGGACGACGGGCAGATGGAGTACATCGCCCATGCACTCGAGGCGCTGCGCGCTCAGGGCCTCGAGCCCGACCAGGCCATGTCGGTGTGGGCCGCGGTCACCGCCCTGGCAATGGGCACGGTCACCGAAAGCCACCGGGAACGCATTCAAGCCGAGCGTGGCCAACCCTGGCTGGCCCGCATCTTCGCAATGACCGCCCGCAGTGCACCGGAGGACCATCCGACCATGCGGGCGATCGTCGCCTCACATTACGACCCGTTCGGCGAAGCGTCGTTCGATGAGCGAATCACTCTGCTACTCAACGGAATAACCATGCAATATGGCTTATCTGGCCCACCGTCATCGAGTGTGCGGTGACGGTGCCCCGCTAGTTACGCCCGCCCCACCTGACGGACGATGGCCTTTTTGTCGATCTTTCCGATCGGTGTGGCGGGCAGCGTCGGCATCGCAACCAACATGTCGGGGCGGGAGTGCGCGGCAACACCGCGCCGGTCGAGGTGTGCGTTCAACTCGGGAAGGCCGATCGGTTCCCCGGTGAAAACAACCGCGGCGCAGATCTTTTCACCCAGATAGGGATCCGGCAGAGGCACCGCGGCCGCCGAGAAGATCGCCGGGTGACTCAGCATCTGCTCTTCGAGGTCTTGGGCGGAGATCGTTTCACCGGCGCGGCAGATGACGTCTTTGACCCGACCGGTGACCACCAGGTTGCCGTCGTCTCGTTGACGGACGAGGTCGCCACTGCGGTAGAACCCGTTGGGGTCAAAGCTGCGTTGGTTGTCGCGCTCGGCCCGGAAGTAGCCATTGAGCGTGTAGGGACCGCGCACCAGCAGCTCGCCCTCTTCGCCCGGCGCCACCGGCTCACCCGCACTGTCGACGATGCGCAATTCGTCGGCCGTGCACAGTGGCCGGCCCTGGGTGTGTTCAATCACGTCTGCCGGATCGTCGAGGCGGGTGTAGTTCAGCAGCCCTTCGGCCATCCCGAACACCTGCTGCAGCCCCGGAGTCAACGTCTCGCGGGTCCGGCGGGCGTCGTCGGGCTCCAATCGCGCCCCGCCGACCTGCAAGAGCCGCAACGTTTTTGGTGTCACCGGCTCCCAGTCGCAGGCTTGCGCCCACAGTTTGGCCAGCGCGGGTACCAGGGCGGTAACCGTGACGCCGTGCCGCGCGATGGCGTCGAAGGCGGCCTCGGGGCTGGGATCGGTGCCGAACACCGTGGTGGCGCCCACCGCCAATGCGCCGAGCAGACCCGGACAGGCCAGCGGGAAGTTGTGGCCCGCCGACAGCACCACCAGATAGACGTCGTCGGAGCCCAGCCCGCAGATCTGCGCACTCGCGGTCGCGTTGAACACGTAATCGTCGTGCGTGCGGGGGATGAGCTTGGGCAGGCCGGTGGTGCCGCCGGAAACCAGCAGCAATGCGGGCGATCCCGGGTCGGCCGGCGGTGCGGCCGACCGGGCGTCCCCCGCGTCCGACTCGCACAGCTGCGCCCACGAAAGGAATGACTCGGGATCACCGTCGACGATGACGTGCCGCAGGTCGGGGTGCTCCCGGACAAGCTCTCGCGCCATCGCCCGGTAGTCGAAACCGTTTGGCTGATCGGTGATCAGCAATCCGCTGGCCTGGCTGACCGCGGCGAAGTGACCCAACTCCGCGGCACGGTGGCCCGGCAAACACATCACCGGCGTCGCCCCCGCCCGCAACAGGCCGAACAGCGCCACCGCAAACTGGACGCTGTTGAGCAGCTGCAGCAGTATCCGGTCCCCGGGCGCGATGCCCAGACCGCGCAGCCCCGCGGCGGCACGGTGGGCCCGCTCGTCGAGTTCGGCGAATGTCAGGCCCCGGTCGGCGGGGGCGTCGAGCACCGCGGTTTTGTCTGGCCAGCGGCGCGCGGCGCCGGCCAGGATGGAGTCCAGCGGCCGGCCCGCCCAGTAGCCGGCCGCGCGGTAGGCGGCGGCCCGGTCTGCGGGGAACGGCACGAAGCCTTCCACGGGCTGCGCTGTGGTGGGCATCAGCTGGGCTCCTTAGAGGGGGCTTGGTAGCAACCGCGCAGGGTTAGAGGATAGGGTAACCACACAAAATTAGGGCAGCCTGTGCTAATTCAGGGAGGATTTCGTGGTGCGTGCCCCCGCGTGCTCGGAGGACATCCGTGCGGAGGTAGCCGAACTGCTCGGCGTCGGTATTGACGCTGTTCAGCCCGCTGACAACCTGATCAGTCAGGGTCTGGATTCGATCCGGATGATGTCGCTGGCCGGTCGTTGGCGCCGCCAGGGCTTCGACGTCGATTTCGCCACCCTATCTGCCACCCCGACCATCGAGGCCTGGTCGGAGTTGGTAGCCGCAGGCTCCCACGCTGCTGTCGCCCACGAGTCGCCCGGCGAGCCGGCCCCCGATGCCGACAGCGCCGACGTATCCGGTGAGCCGTTTCCGCTCGCCCCGATGCAGCACGCGATGTGGGTGGGCCGCCACGACAACCAGCAGTTCGGCGGTGTGGCCGGGCACCTGTACGTCGAGTTCGACGGTGGGCCGACCGATCCGGACCGGCTGCGCGCGGCGGCCACCCGGCTGTCGCTTCGCCACCCGATGCTGCGCGTGCGGTTCCTGCCCGACGGCACGCAGCGCATCGCCCCGGCCGACGAAGGCGGAGACTTTCCGGTGGCCGTCGAGGATCTGCGGCAGCTGGACGCAGATCCCGTCGCTGCAAGGCTGGACGCGATCCGGGAGACCAAGTCGCACCAGCAGCTCGACGGCGCGGTGTTGGAACTCGCGTTGACGCTGCTGCCCGGCGAGCGCTCACGGCTGCACGTCGATTTGGACATGCAAGCCGCCGACGCGATGAGCTACCGCACGCTGATGTCCGACCTTGCCGCCCTATACCTGGGCCGTGAACTGCCTGAGTTGGCCTACAGCTACCGGGAATACCGCCAGGCCACGGTGCGCGACGAGGAGCGCCCGCAGCCGGCTCGCGATGCCGACCGCGATTGGTGGGCGCAGCGCATCCCGCAGCTGCCCGACCCGCCGATGCCGCCGGCGCTCGGAGGCCGAGACTCGCACCGGTGCACGCGGCGTTGGCACTGGTTCGACGCGACGACCCGCGACGCCCTGTTCTCCCGCGCCCGGACGCGGGGCATCACCCCGGCGATGGCGCTGGCCGGAGCGTTCGCCAACGCCCTGGCCTGCTGGTCGGCCACGTCACGGTTTCTGCTCAACGTTCCGCTGTTCGGGCGCCAGGCCCTGCACCCCGACGTCGATCTGCTGGTGGGCGACTTCACCTCGTCGCTGCTGCTCGACGTCGATCTGACAGGTGCGCTCACCCCGGCGCAGCGGGCGCACGTGGTCCAGGACGCCATGCAGGCCGCAGCCGCACATTCCGCCTACTCCGGGCTGTCCGTGCTGCGCGATCTGAGCCGCCATCGCGGCACCCAGGTGCTGGCGCCGGTGGTCTTCACCAGCGCGCTGGGGCTCGGAGAACTGTTCGGCGCCGACGTCACCGAACAATTCGGCACGCCCGGATGGGTCATCTCCCAGGGCCCCCAGGTGCTGCTCGACGCCCAGGTCACCGAGTTCGACGGCGGAGTCCTGGTGAACTGGGACGTGCGCGACGGCGTCTTCGCGCCGGGTGTCATCGACGCCATGTTCGCCCACCAGGTCGACGAACTGCTCCGACTGGCTTCCGGCGACGAAGCCTGGGAGCTCGCGGGGCCGTCGGCGCTGCCCGCCGAACAACGTGCGGTGCGTGACGCGGTCAACAGCCGCACCGCCGAGCCCAGCGGAGAGGCGTTGCACGACGGGTTCTTCCGGCAAGCCGCGCAACAGCCCGACGCTCCCGCGGTGTTCTCCAGTTCCGGCGACCTCACGTACGCGCAGCTGCGCGATCAGGTGCTGGCAGTCGTCGCGGCGTTGCGTGCCGCCGGGATCGAGGCCGGCGAAACGGTTGCGGTGGTGGGCCCGAAGACCGCCGAGCAGGTGCCCGCCGTGTTGGGCATTCTGGCCGCCGGCGCGGCGTATCTGCCGATCGGAGTCGATCAGCCACGCGAGCGCGCGCACCGCATCCTCGAAACGGGCGGCGTGCGGCTGGCCCTGGTGTCCGGCGGACAGCAGCTGTCGTTGCCGGTGCCCGCGCTGACGCTTGCCGACGTACTCACAGACGTGGCGGCCGGCGCCGAGATTCAATCCGCGAGAGTTGATCCCGCCGACCTCGCCTATGTGTTGTTTACGTCGGGCTCGACCGGTGACCCCAAGGGCGTCGAGGTGACCCACGACGCCGTGATGAACACGGTGGAATTCATCGGCCGGCACTTCGAGATCGGCGTAGGAGATCGATGCCTGGCCCTGTCGACGCTGGAAGGCGACATTTCGGTGATGGACCTCTTCGTCACCTTGCGGACTGGCGGGTCGATCGTCGTGGTCGACGAGGCGCAGCGCCGCGATCCCGACGCGTGGGCCCGGCTCATTGAGACTCACCACATCACCGTGCTGCATTTCATGCCGGGTTGGCTGGAGATGCTGATCGAAGTCGGGCGCGGGCGGCTGTCGTCGGTGCGGGTGATTCCCACCGGCGGCGACTGGGTGCGGCCCGAGGTGGCTCGCCGCTTCCAGGCCGAGGCGCCCAACCTGCGGTTCGCAGGGCTGGGCGGTGCAACCGAAACCCCGGTTCACAACACGATTTTCGAGGTACTCGACCCCGCCGTGCTGCCGGCCGACTTGACCGCTTTGCCCTTCGGCACGCCGCTGGCCAACAACGCCTGCCGCGTGGTCAGCGATACCGGCGACGACTGCCCCGACTGGGTCCCGGGTGAGTACTGGGTGTCCGGGCGCGGCATCGCGCGCGGTTATCGCGGTCGTCCCGATCTCACCGCGGAGCGCTTCGTCGAGCATGACGGCCGACGGTGGTATCGCACCGGCGATCTGGCCAGGTATTGGCCCGACGGCACGGTGGAGTTCGTCGGCCGTGCCGATCACCGGATCAAGATCAGCGGGTATCGCGTCGAACTCGGTGAGGTCGAGACAGCCATCCGGCGGTTGCCGGGAGTGCGGATCGCCGTCGCGGCCTTGCTTTCCGGTTCGGGTGGATCCGAGGTGCTGGCCGCTGCTGTCTGTGCCGAGGCTTCCGGCGACGCCGGCCCCAGTCCTGAACGGATTCGCGAGGCTCTCGCCGATGTACTTCCCGCGCATATGATTCCGCAACACGTATTGCTGGTCGACGACATCGCGTTCACCGACGCCGGCAAGATCGACCGTCGTGCCGTCGCCGGCCAACTGGCTGCCGGGGTCTCCGGTTCGGACACAGACAAACCCGGCTACCGGGCCCCGTCGACACCGCTGGAATCCGGCCTTGCCAGCATCATCGCGGACTTGCTCGGCCCGGATCGGGTGGGTGTTGACGACGACTTCTTCGCCCTCGGCGGCGATTCGGTGCTGGCCACCCAGGCGGTGGCGCGAATCCGCTCCTGGCTGGACAGCCCGGACATCATGGTTGCCGACATCTTCGCCAACCGAACCGTTTCGGCACTCGCCGCGTTGCTCGGTCGCCGTGAGCGCGACCCGGGCCGCCTCGACCAGGTCGCCGAGTTGTATCTGGAGGTTATCGGCATGGACGCTGACTCGGTTCTGGACGCCTCTGCCCGGACCGCGAAATATGAAACAGCGCAATGACATTCCGTGACCTGATCAGCATGCCATCCACATTTCCGTCCTGGATCAAACTCTTGCCGGGACGCAACGAAAAGCCATCGGCGGGCGCCACGGTGGTGTTCCCGCATGCCGGGGCGGCCGCGGCGAGCTACCGGGTGCTGGCCGCCGCCCTGGCCGCCGGCGGCGACACCTACATCGTGCAGTATCCGCAGCGCGCCGACCGGCTCACCGAACCCGCCCACGAGACCGTGCACGACCTTGCCCTGGGACTCTTTGCGGCCGGGCCGTGGCGTAGCGTCGCGCCGTTGCGGTTGTTCGGGCACAGCATGGGTGCCGTGGTGGCCTTCGAATTCGCCCGGGTCGCCGAAGAGCACGACGTTGCCGTGCAAGAGCTGTGGGCATCCGCGGGTCCGCCGCCGTGCATCATCGCCGACATGCCCGAGCTGCCGACCAGTGCTGACGGCGTGCTCGCCGACATCGCCGACCTGGGCGGCACCGATCCCGAACTGCTTGCCGACGAAGAGTTCTCCGAACTTCTCACCACCGCGATGCGCGCCGACTACCAGGCGTTCAACCGTTACGACCCCAGTCCCGACATCCGCATTGGTGCCGACATCCATGTCCTCGGCGGCCGCGATGATCACCGCATCGAGACCGATGTGCTGCGGCTGTGGGAAAGGCACACCGCCGGGGCCTTTGAGCTGTCGCTCTACGACGGCGGGCACTTCTATGTTTACGACCATGTCGAGGCGATCGCCGCACAGGTGAATGCCAATGTCTGACAACGGGTTCGATGCCGGCCTTGACCGGGGTTTTGAAAGAGGCTTTGCAGGGGACGACGCCGACCCGGTCGTGATCGTCGGAATGGCCGTCGAAGCACCCGGCGGCATCGACACCGCCGACAGCTACTGGGAGCTATTGGCAAACGGCCGTGAGGCGCTGGGCCCGTTCCCCACCGACCGCGGCTGGTCGGTCCAGGACCTGCTTGCCGGATCACGTCGTAGTGGATTCAAGCAGATCCATAATCGCGGTGGATTCCTCAGTGGCGCAGCAACATTCGATCCCGAATTCTTCGGCATCTCGCCGCGCGAGGCTGTCGCGATGGACCCACAGCAGCGGGTGACGCTGCGAGTGTCCTGGCGCGCGCTGGAAAACAGCGGCATCAATCCCGACGACCTTGCCGGCCACGATGTGGGTTGCTATGTCGGCGCGTCCGCTACCGGGTATGGGCCCGAGATGGCCGAATTCTCCCGGCACAGCGGTCATCTGCTCGCCGGTACGGCGCTGAGCGTGATCTCGGGCCGGGTCGCCTACACGCTGGGGCTGATCGGCCCGGCGCTGACCCTCGACTCCTCGTGCGCGTCCGCGCTGGTCGCGTTTCACGTTGCCGTGCGCGCCCTGAAGGACGGGGACTGTGACCTGGCGCTGGCCGGCGGGGTCAATGTGTTGGGCTCGCCGGGCTTCTTTGTCGAGTTCTCGAAGCAACATGCCCTTTCCGACGATGGTTACTGCCGTCCGTACAGCGCGCAGGCCAGCGGAACGGTGTGGGCCGAGGGAGCGGCAATGTTTGTGCTGCAGCGCAAATCCGCCGCGCTGCGGGCCGGCCGGCAAGTGGTGGCCGAAGTCCGCGCCAGTGCCGTCAACCAGGACGGCCGCAGCGCCGGCCTGTCCGCCCCCAGCGGTGACGCACAGGTCCGGCTGTTCCGCCGGGCGATCACCC
Organism: uncultured Actinomycetota bacterium; assembly: GCA_963712615.1. Classification (GTDB taxonomy): domain Bacteria; phylum Actinomycetota; class Actinomycetes; order Mycobacteriales; family Mycobacteriaceae; genus Mycobacterium. The sequence continues at coordinate 1,552,479 of CAVQIO010000002.1, read as the reverse complement.
AAGCCGGCATCAAGCCCGAGGAAGTAGGGATGGTCGAGGGGCATGGCACCGGTACCCGGCTCGGCGACCGCACCGAACTGCGTTCGCTGGCAAAGACATACGGTGACACCGAGCCCGGCGCCGGAGCCCTGTTGGGTTCGGTGAAATCGAACGTGGGTCACTCGTTGGCCGCTGCCGGCGCACTCGGGCTGGCCAAAGTTCTGGTCTCGGCCGAGCACGGCGCCATCCCGGCCACCCTGCACGCTGCCGAAGCCAGCCCCGAAATCGACTGGGACAGCCAAGGTTTGCGGTTGGTGCAGACGTTGACGCCGTGGCCGGCGATCGCGGGGCAGCGGACGGCCGTGGCATCGGCATTCGGGATCGCGGGCACCAACGCGCACCTGATTGTCTCCGTGCCAGAGGTGGCCTAGTGCTCGATCACTTGTTGCCTGATGGTCGTGTCCCGGTGTTGCTCACCGCGCACAACAAAGAGCTCATCCGGCAGGACGCGGCGGCCATCCTGGATTATCTCGACCGAACCGCGAGCGGTGCGGCGGATGTGGCGGGTGCGGTCGCGTCGACCCTGCTGCGGCTGCGGCGGGTGCGACGTCATCGCGCGGTGCTGCGGGCAGCCGACCGGACCGAACTCGTCGACGGCTTGTCAGCGTCCGCCCGCGACGAAGAGCACCCCTTGATCACCTGTTCCGCGAAGACGGCTGCACCCCGTGTCGCGTTCGTGTTCCCGGGCCAAGGCAATCAATGGCAGGCGATGGGGGCCGACGCCTATCGGCGCCTGCCGGCCTACCGGGAGGCCGCGGATGAGTGCGGGCAGGCGTTCGTCGCCGCGGGGTCGCCGTCGCCGCTGCCTTACCTGGTGGGTGAGCTGGAGCAGAACTGGTCGCGCACGGAGATTCAGGGAGCACAGTTCAGCCATGCGGTCAGCCTGGCCGCGGCATGGCGATGCTGCGGGGTGGTCCCTGAGATTGCCATCGGCCACAGCCTGGGCGAGGTGGCGGCGGCCTATGTGGCCGGGGCGATAACGCTGCCGGACGCGGTCGCGGTGGTGGGCGCGCGGGCGGCCGTTGTCGACCGGCTGACCGGCCGGTACGCGATGGCGGTGCTGGGCGCCGGTGCCGAAGAGGTGGAGTCCGTGCTGGCTGATGCGCCAGGCTGGCTGGAAGTTTCGGCGGTCAACGGTCCGTCGTCGACCGTGGTGTCCGGTGACCACGACGCCGTCGCCGCCGCGGTGCAACTGGCGGTGCGGCGGGGCATCTTCACTCATCAGCTGTCCGTCGACTATCCGGGCCACACCAGCGCGCTACGGCCGTTGCGTTCTGCGTTGATAGAGCGAATCCCCGACTCGACCTTCCGGACTGGAGACACGCGGTTCGTCGGTTCCACGTTCGGTACCGAGGTGGGAAGCGACATCGACTTTTCCGGGTATTGGTATGAAAACCTCTGCGGCACGGTGCGTTTCGATCGAGCCGTGCGCTACGCCCGGAAGTGTGGCATCGATACGTTCGTGGAGCTGTCCGCACACCCGTCGCTGCTCTATCCGCTCGCCGACATCGTCGACGAGGATTCGGCCGTGATCGTCGGATCGGGGCATCGCGACAAACCCATCACCGACTCACTGTCGGCGAGCATCGCCGCCGTCGCGACCGCCGACCCCGGCACCCCGTGGGCCGACGCCCTCCCGAGGGGTATCCAGCCGCCGCTGCGGCGATTCCCGAACGCGCCGATGCGCGCCGTGCACCTGTGGGCGACACCGGAACCGCTGACCGACACGGTGGCTGTTCCGGCGCTGATCGCAGCCGTCGAGGACTGGCAGGAAGCGACGTCATCGACGACGGTCAGCGCGACAGGTTGTGCCATCGGATTTTTCGGCGAGGCCGCAGCGGGCGCGTTGACGCAGCGGCTAATCGACAGCGTCGCCGCGCACGACGGTTGCCGTGCGGTGCCGCTCAACGAGGCGGAAATCGTGGTGGTGATCGCCCCGGAGCTCGACCAGCTGGATGCCGGCGCGGCAATCAAGCAGATCGCCGGCCGGTCCGACGCGGGCCTACCCGACTACACCGCGGTCATCGGCCCGCGATGCCGGGCCGTTTGGTTGCTCACCGTCGGTGCCGAACAGGTCGATTCCGATGGGCCGGACGTTTCTCCGGCACAGGCGGCGCTGGCCGCGATGCATCGCAGCGTCGGCTTCGAGTTCCCGGACCAGGCCTTCGGGCATCTGGACCTTTCCGCACGCGACGTCGACGCCCAGACCGCGCTCGCGGTCGTCGACGTGCTGCTCGGCGACGGGGCCGAGGTCGCGTTGCGCGGCACCGAATCGCCGCGACGCTATGTCCGGACGTTCCGCGAGTGCGGCGAATCGGCAATCAGCCGACCACTGGATGCCGCTGCGCTTGACCACGTGGTGATCACCGGCGGCAGCGGAGCCATCGGGCTGCAGTATGCGCGGTACTGCATCGAGCACGGGGCGCGAACGGTTACCCTGTTGAGCCGCAACGGGGTTGAACCGGACGCGCTGGCGCGTCTCGCCGAAAACCATGACGCGGTGATCCAGGCCCCGCTATGCGACATCACCGACCGTGCCGCGTTGTCCGCCGTCGCCGCCGAATATGCCGGCTCCGGTGCGTCATTGCTGATCCACACCGCCGGTATCGCCAAAGCCGTTGCGCGCACCGACCTCACCGGTACGGACGTGGCAGAGATGTGCGCAGCGAAGGTTCGCGGACTGGCGTCGCTGACCGAGGTGTGGCCGGTGCGGCCCGACTGCCGGATTCTGGCCTGCTCGTCGGTGTTCGGCGTATGGGGCGGCTACAACCACGCGGCATACGCGGCGTCGAACCGGATGCTCGACGTGCTGGCCGCCCAGCTGCGTGCCGGCGGTCGGGACTGCACGGCGATTCGATGGGGACTGTGGCAGGCCGCCGGGGTGGTGGCAGCCAATGAGATCGCCCGCACCGAGCGTTCCGGCCTGATTGCGATGGACCCGGAGCTGGCGATCGATGCCAGCCTGTACCGCTACGACGGTGATCCGCTGATTTTCGACGCGGACTTGGACCGGCTCAGCGTCTTCTTCGAAAGCCAGGGAATGCCAATGCCGTTCAGCGGCCTACACAGCGGCGACAGTCCCGAGGATGACAACGACGCCGCCGCGAAACCGCTCGCCGACGTGGTACGCGCGGAGCTGGCCGCGACATTGCATGTGAGTGATGCGTCATCGATTGACTCGAGTGCGTCACTCATCGATCTCGGTGTGGACTCGTTGCTCGCACTTGACTTGCGTAAGCGGCTGCGCCGGACGGTGGGGAACTCGGTTCCGGTGGCGCGCATGCTCGGCGGCATCACTGTGCACGAATTGATCGATGCGTTGGGCGCCGGCTCAACCGGCGGGCCGACGGCGCCGCCCAGGCTTGACGCCGCGGCCGCTCCGATCGGAGCGCAAACTCGACGCTCGCGATGCTAGAAAGGTTGGACTCCTCGCGTGACTGAAACCTCCGGTGCCAGTGCCCGGCTCGACGAACAGCGCTTGGAATTGTTGCGCCGCAAGATCGCTGAACGCGGGCTGACCAGGCCCGCGGCCGAGGGGTCGGTGGCGACGTACGACGGGCCGCGGATCTCTGGCGGTCAGCGCCGGATGTGGTTCGTGCAGACGGTCGACCCCGACGGCGCGCTGCTCAACATCTGTGTCTCGTATCGCATTACCGGCGCCATCGATGTCGGGCGCCTGCGCGGCGCGGTCGGGGCCGTGGCTGCGCGCCACCCGGTACTGCACACGACGTATGACACCGACAGCGATGGCGCCCCGTATCCGGTGATCCACCAGGATCTGCGGCCGGGCTGGGCCGAACACGACTTGTCCGGCTTGACCGATCAGTCCCGGCGGTTGCGGCTGGATGTGTTGGCACAGCGCGACTTCTGCCGGCCCTTCGATCTGGCGGAGGATTCGCCCCTGCGGGTCACCGTGGCGCGCCTGTCGGCCGACGAACTGATGCTGCTGATCACCGCCCACCACATCGCCTGGGACGACGGGTCATGGGCGCCGTTCTTCGCCGACCTGACGCGCGCCTATACCGACCCGGACGGTTTCGCTGCCGCGCCGGGGGCCCCGGCCGCCGCCATCGACCCGGCTTTCGCGGACGCCCCGCATCATGTCGAGGACGCGGACTACTGGCGGCCGTTGATCGCGAACCTCCCAGAACCGCTTGAGCTTCCAGGCCCCAACGGTTCGGTAGTGCCGAGTTCCTGGCGTGCGCAGCGTGCCACGGAGCGGTTGCCGGCGGACGTTGTCGATCGGGCCGCGGCGCTGGCCCGGGAAAGCGGCGCCACCCCCTACATGGTGTTGATGGCCGCCTTCGGCGCACTGATGCAGCGCTACACGCAGTCGACCGACTTCCTGGTCGCCGTCCCGGTGCTGAATCGCGGCGTCGGGACCGAGGACGCCATCGGCTATTACGGCAACACCGTGGTGATTCGGCTGCAACCGCACTCCCGCCAGACCTTCCGCGAACTACTGGCCCAGACTCGCGACAGCGCAGTAGGCGCCTTCGCGCATTCGCGCGCTGACCTGGACTGGCTGGTCCGTGAATCCAATCCCGACCGCCGGCACGGTGCGGACCGGATGACCCGGGTGAGCTTCGGACAGCGAGACTCCGACGGGGACGGTTTCTGCCCGCCGGGCGTGCAATGCGAGCGCGGCGAGTTGCGCGGTCATTTCAACCAGCTGCCACTGAGTTTCATGGTCGAGCTGGACCGTTCGGCGAAAAGCGGCGGCCTGATCGAGGCCGAGTATCTGGTTGAGGTACTGGATCGCCCCCTGGTGGAACAGCTGCTGCGGCACTACGTCGTATTGCTCGCCAACGCGCTGCGCAACCCCGACACGGCGCTGTCCGCGTGCGCGCTGATGAGCGACGAAGACGCCGAGTGGCTGCGGGGGGTGTCGACGGGTGAAGAGTTCACCACACCGGCTTCCACGCTGCCCGAATTGGTCAGCCGGCGCGCGGCTCTCACCCCTGATGCTGTTGCGGTCGGTTACGAGGGCCGCAACTACACCTACCGCGAGATCGACGAAGAGTCGAACCGGGTGGCGCACTGGCTCATCGAGCAAGGCATCGGCACCGAGGACCGGGTCGCGCTATTGCTGGACAAGTCACCCGAACTCGTGATCACGTCGCTGGGCATCCTCAAAGCGGGCGCGGTGTATATGCCGGTTGACCCCACCTACCCGCAGGATCGAATTTCGTTCATCCTGAGTGACGCGGACGCCAAACTAGTGCTCCACCAACCGGTTACCGGATTGTCGGACTATCCGGGCACCGCGCCCGAAGACCTGATTCGCCCACTGAGCCCGCAGAACACGGCCTACCTGATCTACACCTCGGGTTCGACCGGGCTACCCAAGGGCGTCCCGGTGCCGCATGCGCCGATCGCCGAGTACTTCGTCTGGTTCGGCGACGAATACCAGGTCGACGCAACCGAATCGCTGCTCCAGGTTGCCTCGCCCAGCTTCGACGTGTCGATGGGCGAGATCTTCGGCACGTTGATCATGGGCGCCCGACTGGTGATTCCGCGGCCCGACGGACTGCGCGACATCGGCTATCTGACCGACCTGCTCAGCCGCGAAGGCATCACCTCGATGCACTTCGTGCCGTCGCTGCTCGGGCTCTTCCTATCGCTGCCCGGCGTCAACCAATGGCGCACGCTGCGGCGGGTTCCTATCGGCGGTGAGGCCCTGCCCGGCGAGATCGCCGACAAGTTCCACGCCACCTTCGACGCGCTGTTGTACAACTTCTACGGACCGACCGAGACCGTCGTCAACTGCACCAGCTACCCGGTGCAAGGCACGCAGGGCACCCGGATCGTGCCGATCGGTAAGCCCAAGATCAATACCCAGGTGTATCTGCTCGACGATGCGCTGCGGCCCGTCCCGGTCGGGGTGATCGGCGAAATCTACATCGCCGGGACACATGTCGCGCAGGGATATCACCGTCGGCCGGGCCTGACGGCCGAACGTTTCGTCGCCGACCCGTTTACCCCGGGCGGGCGGATGTATCGCTCGGGTGACTTGGCCCGCCGCAACGTCGACGGAGATGTCGAGTTCGTCGGCCGCGCCGACGAGCAGGTGAAGATCCGTGGTTTCCGCATCGAACTCGGCGAAATCGCGGCCGCCATCTCGGTCGACCCCAGCGTCGGGCAGGCGGTCGTGCTGGCTGTGGACCTGCCCCGGCTGGGCAAGAGCCTGGTTGGCTACGTGACCCCGGCCCTGGACTGCGGCGCCGAATCCGTTGACGTCGAGCGTATCCGCGCCCGGGTGGCAGCGGCCCTGCCGGACTACATGACGCCGGCCGGCTACGTGGTGCTTGACGAGATCCCGATCACCGCACACGGCAAGATCGACCGCACCGCGCTGCCGCAACCGGAGATCGCGGCCGGCACCGAATACCGTGACCCAACGACGCCCACCGAACGCCGCATCGCCGCGCTGTTTTCCACACTGCTCGGCCACGACCGGGTGGGTGTCGACGACTCGTTCTTCGATTTGGGCGGCCACTCACTGGTGGCCACCAAATTGGTGACCGCGATCCGCTCGGATTGTGGTGTGGAGCTTGGCATCCGCGACATCTTCGAGCTGGGGACGGTGGGTCTGCTGGCCGAGCGGGTCGACCAGCTACGTTCCGGCGAGCTCGCACAGTCGAGGCGAAAACTGATCGCCACCGCTCACGACGAGCCGCTGCCGCTGTCGGCGTCGCAGCTACGCAGCTGGTTCGCGTATCGCATCGACGGCCCCAGCTGGGTCAACAACATTCCCTTCGCCGCGAAGCTGAGCGGACCATGGGACATCGAGGCACTGATCGCCGCGGTCGGCGACGTCGTCGCCCGCCACGAAATCCTGCGCACCAGCTACGTCGAAATCGACGGCGTCCCCTACCAAGTAGTGAATCCGGCCGGTGATCTCCCGATCCGCCGCACGGCCTTTGACGGCGCCGGCGAGGACAGTGCGGCGTGGCTGACCGAACAGCTTGACGCCGAGCGTCGGCACTGCTTCGAGCTGGATGGTGAGCGGCCGATCCGGATCGCGGTGCTGCGCACCGGCGGTGGCGACCATGTGTTGTCGTTCGTGGTCCACCACATCGCGTCCGACCACTGGTCGGCGGGGGTGCTGTTCGCCGATGTGCTCACCGCGTACCGGGCCAGGCGGGCCGGGGAGGTTCCGTCCTGGGCACCGCTCCGCGTCCAGTACGCCGATTTCGCGGCCTGGCAGAGCGCGTTCCTGGGTGACTCCAGTGGTCAGGAGTCCGCTATTGCCAGCGAGCAGCGGGAGTTCTGGACCCGGCAGTTGGGCGGGATGCCGGAGGACACCGGGCTGCGGCCTGACTTTCCGCGCCAGCCGGTGCCCAGCGGTGAGGGTGAATCGGTCGACTTCAGCATCGACTCGGCCACCCGCGGCAAGCTCGCCGAGCTGTGCCGCGAGCTGGGCATCACCGAATTCATGCTGCTGCAAACGGCTGTCGCCGTGGTGTTGCACAAGGCCGGTAGCGGCGTGGACATTCCGTTGGGCACCCCGGTCGCTGGACGCACCGAAGCCGAATTAGACCAATTGATCGGCTTTTTCGTCAACATCGTGGTGCTGCGCAACGACCTGGACGGCAACCCGACGCTGCGCGAAGCGCTGACGCGAGCCCGGGAGACGGCGCTGGCCGCCTACGCCCACCAGGATCTGCCGTTCGACCGGGTCGTCGACAGCGTCAGCCCGGTGCGTTCGCTGTCGCGCAACCCGCTGTTCCAGGTCGTGGTGCACGTCCGGGACCACCTGCCTGCTACTCGGGTGATCGATTCGGGGCCCGGCGGCGAGGACACGGTGTGCACCTCGCTGGACCCCATCTTCGACATGGCCCATGCCGACCTCAGCATCAACTTCTTCGGCACCGACGGCTCTGCGGGCGCGGGCTACAACTGCAACGTCATCTTCCGTACCGAGCTCTACAGCAGGTCCACCATCGAGCGGTTGACCGGATGGCTGGCCCGGATCATCAACGAGTTTGCCAGTAACGTGGATCAAACTTTGCGCGATGTCCAGGTGATCGACGACGACGAGCGGCACCGAATCCTTGCGGAGTGGAGCCGCGGCGCTCGGGCGCCACACGACCGGCCGCGGACCATTCCGGAATTGCTGGCCCCCAGCCGGAATTGGGCTGCCGACCGGATCGCGGTGCGCTGCGGTCTCGAGCAGATCGATTACCCTGCGCTGCACCGTCGTTCGGACAACCTGGCCGCGTTACTTGCCGAACACGGGGTGAAACCAGGATCGTTGGTCGGGCTCTCGACGCGGCGCGGCATCGATATGGTGGTAGCGCTGGTGGCCATCATGAAAGCCGGCGGTGGGTACTTCCCGATAGATCCCGGCTATCCGCTGGCGCGCAAGCAGTTCATGCTCGACGACGTCGCGCCACCGGTGCTGCTGGCGACGACCGAAGCCGCCGACAGCACGCCGGAAGTGCCTGGGGTCACGGTGATTTCGCTGGACGACCCGCAGGTGCGCGCCGTGGTGGAGAACAGCGATGCAGCGGATCGGGCGAAGGGGCTGCCTGCGCCGCACCCCGATGACCCGATGTATCTGGTATTCACGTCCGGTTCCACCGGCAAGCCGAAGGGCGCGGTAGGCACCCATCGGTCCATGTCGGCCCGGCTGGATTGGCAGTTGCGCCATTACCCGCCCTGCGCCAACGACATTCGATTGGCCCAGGCCTCGATCACCTTCCTCGAGGGCGGTATGGAGATGTTGGCCGGTCTGGCTGCGGGCGCCACCATGATCCTCGCCGACGATGCCGAGCACCGCGACGCCGAAGCCCTCGGGGCGCTGATGAACCGGCATTCGGTTGCGCAAGTGACGGCGGTACCCAGCTTGGTCTCCGCGCTGGTGGACACCCGACCCGATGTGGTGCGATCGCTGTCGCGGCTGGTATGCGGCGGGGAGCCGGTGAGCTCTTCGCTGTTGGAGCGGCTTGTCGCCGCGTGCGCGGACAGCGCGGGCATCGAGCTGCTGAACAACATCGGTTCCACCGAGACTTCCGGTGCGGTGTCCCGGGGGCGCCTTGGTCTACCGAATCCTCTGGTGGGCAAGCCGGTACCGGGTGCGGCTGCCTACTTGCTTGATGACGGACTGCGCCCTGTGCCGGTCGGTGTGGTCGGCGAACTGTATTACGCCGGCGACCAGCTGGCCCGGGGTTACTGGAAGCGGCCGGCTCTGACCGCATCGCGGTTCGTGGCCAATCCCTATGCCCTGGACCCGGGGTCGCGGTTGTACCGCAGTGGCGATTTGGCCCGTTGGACCGACGACGGCCAGCTGGAGTTCGCCGGTCGCACCGACCATCAGGTACAGGTACGCGGTTTCCGTGTCGAGTTGGCCGAAGTCGAAGCCGCGCTGGCGGGGGCCGATAGGGTTGCCGCCGCGGCGGCTCGCACCTGGGAGGTGCACGGCGGTATCTCGCTGGCCGGATATGTTGTGCCGCAACGGCCGATCGGCGATGAAGCGGAGAAGGCGACATTCGTAGCGGCGGTGCGTGCCGCGATCGCGACGACCCTGCCGGGATACATGATGCCCTCGTCGCTGACCGTGCTCGACGCGCTGCCCAAGACAGACTCGGGCAAGCTGAACCGGCCCGGCCTGCCGAAGCCGGCGGTCAGCACCGGCGGACGGATCGAACCGTCGCGCACCGAAACCGAACGGGCGCTGGCCCAGGTGTTCGCCGAACTGCTATCGACCCCCGAGGTCGGGCGGTTCGATGACTTCTTCGCCCTCGGCGGCGACAGCATCCTTTCTGTGCAGCTGGCCGCCCGGTCTCGTGCGGCCGGGCTGGCAGTAAGCCCGCGCATGGTCTTCGAGCATCCGACGGTGGTGCAGTTGGCCGCGGCCGTAGATGCCCTGGGTGAGACCCAGACCGACACCGAGCAGGCCGACCAGCCGGCCGACACCCGCTTCGAGCCGATGAGCGCCTCCGGGCTGTCAGCCGAGGATCTCGCTGCCGTGACGCAGCTTTGGTCATCGTCGCGAGACGGCACGTCATGACCGCCGCCAAAACCGATGTCGCACCCGACATCGAGGACGTGATGGCGTTAAGCCCGTTGCAAGAGGGCTTGTATTCGCTGACCGCGCTTGCCGAATTCGTCCAGGGCGAAGCGGCCGATGATCCGTACCTGATCGGGATGGCTGCAGACATCTCCGGCGCGCTCGACGTCGCGCTGTTGCATGACTGCGCGACAAAGATGTTGGCGCGGCACGCGAACCTGCGGGCCAGCTTCTTCAGTCGGGGGATTGCACGTCCGGTGCAGATCGTGCCGTCCCGGGTCGAGCTGCCGTGGCAAGTCGTCACTGCCACGCCCGAGGATATCCAGGCGTTGGAGGTCGGCGAGCGCCGGCGACCGTTCGATTTGGAGCGTGGGCCGGCTATCCGTTTCCTGCTGATCGAATTGCCAAGCGCCCAATGGCGCTTGGTGATCACCGCTCATCACATTGTGATTGACGGCTGGTCGTTACCGGTGTTCGTCAACGAGATGATGATCTTGTACGGTGCCGGGGGAGACCTTGCGGCGCTGCCCGTTGCCCCGCGTCCATACCGGGATTACATCGGATGGCTGGCTAATCGCGATCCGGAAGCCAGCAAACAGGTTTGGCGCCAGCACCTGGCCGGCCTGCCGGGCCCGACGTTGCTGTCAGATTCGCTCGGCGCGGTCGAGGCAGCCGAAGGGCAGCAGACCAAGCTGCCGCGCACCACCGAACTGCGGATGCCGCCCGAGGCCGCCGAACGGCTGGTCGAAGGCACCCGGTCGCGGGGCATCACCGTCAACACGTTGATGCAAATGGCGTGGGCGCTGGTGTTGTCGCGGCTAACTGACACCCACGACGTGGTTTTCGGCGTGACCGTCTCCGGCCGGCCGCCTGAACTTGCCGGCATCGAGACGATGATCGGTCTGTTCATCAATACCGTACCGATGCGGGTGCAGCTCGACCCGGCCGCCGGAGTTGGCGAGCAGTGCCGCGGGGTGCAGCGTAACGCCGCGTTGCTACGCGAGCACGGTTATCTCGGGCATGCACAGTTGCGGGCGCTTGGTGGGGTCGGGGAGATGTTCGACACCCTGCTGGTCTACGAGAACTTCCCGATGGACGGACTGGCCGCCGACGGCGAATTAACCGCTGGCGGTGCGACATTCCGACCATCGGCCCTGGAGAGCCTGTCCCACTTCCCGATCGCGATCGCTGCCCACATGGAAGGCCGCGAACTGGTGGTGCTGATCGAAGCGCTGGACGGCGCACTGGGCGCCACCACCGCCGAGCGGTTGGGCCGGCGGGTGGTGGCTACCGTCGAGCAGCTGCTGCAGGACTGGGAGCGGCCGTTGCGTGAGGTCAGTGTTCTGTTCGAGGACGAGGTCGTCGCGCCGGGCGTCGCGGGCGAAGCGACCCCGCCGGCGGTCGGCATCCACACTCGGTTCGCCGAAGCTGTGGCTAGAACGCCCGACAACGTCGCGGTCAGCTGGGCCGGCGGCACGCTGAGCTACCGCGAGCTGGACGCTCGCGCCAACGGGCTGGCCGCCAGCCTCGCCGCGCGCGGGGTGCAGTCCGAAACTCCGGTGGCCATACGGCTTTTCCGGGGGCCGGAGTACATCGTCGCGATGCTCGCGGTGCTCAAGGCCGGCGGCACATGTGTGCCGATGGAGCCGGGGCTGCCGCCGGAACGGGTGGAGTCGATCCTGCGCCAAACCGGGGCGACAGTCGTGTTGGACGAAGGGCTGGCCGAGGAGCTGCTGGGGGTCGGCGGGCATGACGGCACCGACCTCTGCCCGGTCGAGGTGCCCCCCGAGCAGGCCGCGTATGTCGTCTTCACGTCGGGAACCACGGGAGAACCCAAGGGCGTCATAGGAACTCACGTGGCAGTCGGTGCCTATGCCGACGATCATCTGGACAGCGTGTTGCGGCCCGCGGCCGTCCGGCTGGGTCGGCCGCTGCGCATCGCGCACGCGTGGTCGTTCGCATTCGACGCCGCCTGGCAGCCCTTGGTCGCGCTGCTCGACGGCCACGGCGTGCACGTTGTCGACGAGCGAATCCAGACCGACGCCGAGGCACTCGTCGGGGCGATCGCCGAGCATGGCGTCGACATGATCGACACCACTCCGTCGATGTTTGCCCAACTGGCCGCATGTGGTTTGCTGGCGACCGTTCCGCTGGCCGTGCTGGCACTGGGTGGGGAAGCGCTGGGCAGCTCCGCGTGGGCCCTGATCCGCAGCGAATGCGCGCGCACCGGGTTGCGCGCGTTCAACTGCTACGGACCTACCGAAACCACCGTCGAGGCGGTGGTAGCCGCCATCACGGACTACGACGAACCGTCGATCGGGCGGCCGACCCGGCACACCCGTGGCTACGTGCTGGACACCGGGCTGCATCCGGTACCCATCGGAGTGACCGGCGAGCTCTATCTGGCCGGCGCCCAGCTGGCCCGCGGCTATCTGGGCCGCGCGGGGGAGACCAGCCACCGATTCGTCGCCGATCCGTTCGCCGTCGGTGAACGGATGTACCGCACCGGCGATTTGGTGCGTCGGGGGCCCGACAACTCGCTGCAGTACGTGGGGCGCGCCGACGTGCAGGTGAAGATTCGCGGCTACCGGGTCGAGCCGGGCGAGATCGCCGCCGCGCTCGAATCGCATCCCGCCGTTGCACACGCGGGCGTTCTGGTGCGGCAGCGGCAGACGGCGGCGCGGTTGACCGCCTACGTGGTGATATCCGATGCGGCGGCGAAGGCACCGTCGGCGGCCGAGCTACGCGGCATGCTCGGCTCCCGGTTGCCGCGCTACATGATTCCGCATCGCATCGTCACGGTCGACGAAATCCCGCTGACGGCCAACGGCAAGCTGGACGAAGCCGCACTGAGCGCGTTCGATGCCGCCGAGTCCGCGGCCTCCGCCGGGTCCGAACCCGAAACGCCGACGGAAGCCGCACTGGCCGAACTGCTTTCGGAGCTGCTGCACCAGCCCCGCATCGACGTCGCCGCGGACTTCTTGCAGCTGGGCCTGGACAGCATCATGGCGCTGTCGGTGGTGCAGGCGGCCCGGGCCCGGGGTATCGCGCTGCGGGCCAGGCTCATCCTGGAGTGCGCCAGCGTCCGCGAGCTCGCGGAGGCAATCGATTCCGAAACCGTGGCTGCCGCAAGTGCTGTCGAGGACGGCACCGGTCCCATGCCGGTACTCCCCAACGGGCGCTGGCTCTACGAATACGGCGAGCCCCGCCGGCTGGCGCAGACCGAAGCCATCCGGCTGCCCGGCGACGTCAGCCGCGAGCACCTGGATGCCGCACTGGCAAGCATCGTCGACGGGCACGAAGTACTGCGCGCGCGACTGGACCGCGCCACCATGACCCTGATCCCGTTGCCTTCCACCGAGACCCGCGGCGGGCTTATCGACGAGGTAGCGGTGTCCGGCGACCTGCAAGCCGGTGTCCCCGCACACGTCGCACAGGCCGTCGACCGCCTCGACCCCGAGCGGGGAGTGCTGCTGGCCGCGGTGTGGCTTCGCCCACCGACCGGACAGAGCGTCCTGCTGCTGGCCGCCCACGTGCTGGCGATGGACCCGGCGTCCCGGCGCGTGGTCCTCGGCGAACTCGACGCCGCGTTGCGGGCCTTGGCGACCGGCCATTCGCCCGCACCGATCCGGGAGCACACCAGTTACCGGCGCTGGGCCGGCGCTCTCACCGAGCGCGCTCACCGATTGGACACGGCGCAGTTCTGGGCCGGCCAATCCGGCGGCGAGGATCCCGATCTCGGCAACCGGCGGCTCGATCCGGACCACGACCGGGCCCGCGATCTGGACGTCCGCATGTTCGCCACGGACGCGGACACCACCCGACGGTTACTGGACTCCGGCCTGCCGTTGCCGCACCTGCTGATCGCCGCCACCGCGGCGATGGTGACGCGCTGGCGGCAGTCCCGCGATCAGGCCACGCCGCCGCCGCTGCTGGCGCTGGAAACCCACGGCCGGGCCGACAGTCTGGTCGACGAGCCGGGCGTGCTCACCGTCGACACCGGTGACACGGTCGGACTGCTCAGTTCCATTTACCCGGTGCGGGTGGCCTCGGCCGATCCACGAGACGTCGGCGGGCAGCTGGCCGCGATTCCCGGCGACGGACTCGATTACGGGTTGCTGCGTTATCTGCGTGCCGACACCGCCCAACTGCTTGCTTCGTTGCCCGGTCCACAGCTGCTGCTGAACTATCTCGGCGCGGCCCACGCGGGCGGCGGCACCGGGCTGACGCTGGAGCGTGAGCTGCTGGCCAAGGTATCGCCGCAGCCGGAACCGGATCTGGCCGTCCGCCATGAGCTCACCATCGTGGCCATGGTCCTGACATTCGACGGACAACGTGTCCTGGCCACGCAGTGGCGGACGTTGCCCGACATTCTCGACGACGCGGATATTGCTGCGTTGCAACAACTCTGGATTGAATCCTTGCGGGAGGTGGTGACATGAGCACGCTAGCGATCCTCGGCGCCGGCGCCAAGGCGGTGGCCGTAGCTGCCAAGGCTTCGGCGCTGCGCGACATGGGCGTCGAGGTCCCCGACGTGATCGCCGTCGAACGCACCGGGGTGGGGGCGAACTGGCAGGCGAGCGGCGGCTGGACCGACGGGGCGCACCGACTGGGTACCAGCCCGGAAAAAGATGTCGGGTTTCCCTATCGGTCGGCGCTGGTGCCGCGCCGCAACCGCGAGGTCGACGAGCGGATGACCCGGTACAGCTGGCAGTCCTATCTGATCGCGACGGCATCGTTCGCCGAGTGGATCGACCGGGGCAGACCCGCGCCGCCCCACCGCAAGTGGAGCCAGTACCTGGGTTGGGTCGCCGACCAGGTCGGCATGAAAGTGGTGCACGGCGAGGTCGACGGGCTGGGCGTCGCCGGTGACCGCTGGGCACTGCACACCCACGAGACCACCGTGCACGCGGACGCGTTGATGATCACCGGACCGGGCCAGGCGGAGAAATCGCTGCTGCCCGGCAACCCGCGGATGATGTCGATCGCCCAGTTCTGGGATCGCGCGGCCGGCCATGACCGCATCAATGCCGAGCGGGTTGCCGTCATCGGCGGCGGCGAGACGGCCGCCTCGATGCTCAATGAGCTTTTCCGGCACCGGGTTTCGACGATCACGGTCATCTCGCCGCAGGTGACGTTGTTCACTCGTGGCGAGAGCTTCTTCGAGAACTCGCTGTTCTCCGACCCCACCGACTGGACCGCCCTGACGCTGGACGAGCGTCGCGACGCGCTGGCCCGCACCGACCGCGGCGTGTTCTCGGCAAATGTGCAAGAGGCGCTGCTGGCCGATGACCGCATCCGCCACCTGCGCGGCCGGGTCGCCCACGCGGTGGGTCGCGACGGGCAGGTCCGGCTGACACTGTCCACCAATCGGGTCAGCGAGAACCTGGAGACGGTGCATGGTTTCGACCTCGTCATCGACGGCTCCGGCGCCGATGCGCTCTGGTTCACCTCACTGTTCAGCCAAGACGCGCTCGACGTGCTCGAGCTGGGTCTGGGCGGACCGCTGGCCGCCGACCGCCTGCAGGAGGGGATCGGCTACGACCTGTCCCTGTCCGAGGTCACCCCGAGGTTGTTCTTGCCCAATCTGTCCGGACTCACCCAGGGGCCCGGATTTCCTAACCTGAGCTGTCTGGGATTGCTGTCGGACCGGGTGCTGGGGTCCTGGGTCGGTCCGGCAGGTTTGTCGAAATATCAAACGATGGTGGAGAAGCGATGAGCACGAACCCTTTCGACGACGACAACGGCACGTTCTTCGTGCTGGTCAACGACGAGGAGCAGCACAGTCTGTGGCCTGCCTTCACCGACATTCCGCCGGGCTGGCGGGTGGCGTTCGGCGAAGCAAACCGTGCCTCGTGCGTGGACTATGTCGAACAAAACTGGCCCGACATCCGGCCGAAGAGCCTGCGCAATTCCCTCGCCGGAAACCGGCCGACGGGCTGAGCCAGCACAGCCGTAATTCTGGGCTGCTACACAGGTTGCGCACAGATTTATCTAGGTGATCCCGAGTAGCATCTGTCACAAGGTGCACAACCGCACCATCTACATCAGTTGATGATGCGGGGTGACATTCCGTCACGTCGCTGCACTTCGAAGGGGGAATCATGAAATCCGTGAAAGCCATGGCCACGGGTGTAGCAGCTTTGGGCGCCATCGGCGCCGCGGCCATCGGCGTCACCGCAATCGCGGCTGTTCCGGCTGGTAGCGCGGGTCAGGTGCAGCTCGCCGCGGTCGGCGCGCCATTGCCGCAGGACCCGCCGCCGCCCGCACCCGTTGCCGGCGTTCCGACCGCCGACCAGCTGACCGGGGTGCTCAATACCCTCGCCGATCCCAGCGTGTCGTTCACCAGCAAGGGCAATTTGGTCGAAGGCGGCATCGGTGGGACCGAGGCACACATTGCGGACCACAAGTTGCAGAAGGCGGCCAAGAACGGCGACCTGCCGTTGAGCTTCAACATCACCAACATTGCGCCGGCCGCCGGGGGTTCGGTAACCGCGGACGTCGCGGTGTCGGGCCCGAAGCTGCCGAACCCGGTCACGCAAAACGTCACCTTCGTCAACGACCAGGGCGGCTGGATTTTGTCGCGCTCTTCGGCGATGGAGCTACTGCAAGCGGCCGGACACTGACTAACATCTGGCAGGTTGGCCCAACGAAGGGCTCCGAAGGGGGAACCGTGAAATCCGTAGCTATGAGCGTGGCCGCACTGGCCGTCGTCGGCGGCGCTGCCGTCGGCATCGCGTCCGTCGCAGCGCCAGTGAGGCAGGTGCAACTGGCTGCGGTCGGCGCCCCGTTGCCTCAGGAGCCGCCGCCGCCGCCGCCCGCGCCTGCGCCGGTGGGGCCGGGCCTTCCGACGGCGGAGCAGTTGACCAACCTGTGCATCCAGGCCACCGACCCAGGCGTGGGCTACTCCACCAAGGTCGGCCTGGTCGAAAACGGCATCAACCCCGACGAGGGCCACGTTGCCGACCACGACCTGCGGAAGGCCTACCGGAACGGCAACTTCCCGGAGACGTTCACTGTGACGAACATCGTGCCGGCCGGGCCGAATACGGCCGCCGCCCAGGTGGCTATCGGGGGTCCGAAGTTCGCCGGGCCGGTCAACAAGCAACTGGTGTTCGTCCAACAGGGTGGCAACTGGGTGCTGCAACATGACGCCGCGCTGGCGTTGCTGCAGGCCGCTAGCGCGGTGAACTAGCCGGAGACGGCGCTCAGGTCGAGCCTGGCGATGCGCGCCGGGTCCGCCAAGACGTCGATCGCCGCGACCACGCCGTCGCGCACCACGAACGCCATGATCGTGGCGGGCTGGCCGGCGACGTAGACGACCGCGCCGGCCGCGCCGTTGACGGTGGCCGGCCGGACTTCACGCTCCGGCGACCCGTAGCCGCGGGCCAGCTTGGCCACCGACGATGCACCCTCGGCGCGGAAGAGCCCGCCGGAGCCGAAGTCCCCGCGCAACACGACGTCGGGATGGAGCACCGAGACCAGCCGGTCGAAGTCCCCGGAGCGCCCGGCGGCGAAGAACGCGTCGACGGCCTCGCGCTGCGCGCCGATGTTGGCGTCGGGAACCGGGTCCGCCTGCTGGATTCGCCGGCGCGCGCGGCTGGCCAGCTTGCGGGTCGCTTCCGGTGTCCGGTCGACGATCGGCGCGATCTGGTCGAACGGGACGGTGAAAACGTCGTGCAGGACGAACGCCAGCCGCTCCGCCGGCGGCAGTGTGTCCAGCACGACGAACAACGCCAGCCCCACCGCGTCGGCCAGCATCGCGCGGTGTTCGGGGTCGAATTCGCCGTGGGCGTCCACGATCGGATCCGGCAGCTGGTCGACCGGTTCCTCGCGATGACGGGCCTGGCGGTCGCGCAACGTGTTCAGGCAGATGCGGGCCACCACGGTGGTCAGCCAGGCGTCGAGGTTGGCGATATCCCCGGCCGAACTGCGGTTCAGCCGCAGCCAGGCCTCCTGTACGGCGTCCTGGGCGTCGTCGATCGAGCCCAGCATGCGGTAGGCGATGGCGCCCAGCTGCGGCCGCGCCGCCTCGAAACGTGCCGTCAGCGAGGTCTCAGACGCGTCTGCGGTCATGTGCGACCGGTTTCGGGAAGGGCGCACACCCGGTTGCCGGAGAAGCCGGACGACCCGATGCCGAGCGCGAGGTTGAACCGGGCACGCAGGTTGCCCAGGTTGATGACGTGGGTGAGGCCGACGAGTTGCGGCGTGTCGAAATGGGCGCGCAGCGCGTCGAACAGCCGGTCGGTCACCTCGACCGGGGTCCGACTCATCGCGGTGGCGTACTCGAGGATCAGCTTGTCCACCTCGGAGAAGCACGCCGCGTTGCGGTAGTCCGCCTTGGACATGGACATCGCCAGCAGTTCTTCGTCGGTGATTCCCCATTGGCGGGCGATCTGCGAGCCGAGGTCGATGCAGTACTCGCAGCGCACCGTCGTCGCCGCCTTGAGCTCGGCCAGCGCGCGGTGGCGCGGGCTGAGGATGTCCAGCTTCGATTCCGCCTGTTCGAGCTTGCCGTAGGCGCTGAGCAGCTTGGGGATGTGGGCATACATCCGCAGCGGTTCGAGCATGCCGGCCGTTTCGAGACCGGCCATCTGCGCGAGCTTGCGTTTGGTGAAGAAGAAGGCGATCTTGGCGCCCAGGCCGGCGTCGCGGTCGGAGACTCCCTGAAGCCGGGACATGGCGAACCTCCCGATAGTCGCGGTGCGGACCTTGATGGCCCGCACTACGTCGACACCCGGCGACGCGCAAACGTGACCGGTTACTGCCCGAAAGTCGAACCCGATCCCTGGGTCTGCTGGCTCAGCGGCACATCCATGTCGTACACCCGAGCATGGAACACGGTGCGATTCCGCAGCGCGGCCTGCACCGCGCGGTGCAGGCCGTCTTCGAGGTAGATGATGCCTCGCCACCGGACCGCGTGCGGAAAAAGATCGCCGTAGAAGGTGGAGTCCTCCGAGAGCAACCGGTCCAGGGCCAGCACGGTGGTCGTGGTGACCAATTCGTCGAGCCGAATCTGCTGCGGCGGTATCTGGGACCAGGCCCGGTAGGACAGCCCATGTTCCGGGTAGGGCTTACCGTCTCGCACGCCCTTGAAAATCATTGGCGGATCTTCTCCGATGCGTCGTCGAGGCCCGACGGATACATGCTGGACAGGCTAGCCGCAAAGGTATCGGAAGTGCGCGGCGGACGGTTGCTGATGGAGGTCAGCGCGCCGTGAGACCCTAAAATGAACGTGATCAAGGAGGTGGGAGTCGATGGGTAGTGCTGACGACCGTCGCTTCGAGGTGCTGCGCGCCATCGTTGCCGACTTCGTTTCCACCAAGGAACCCATCGGTTCGAAGTCCCTCGTCGACCGTCACAACCTCGGCGTGTCCAGCGCCACCATCCGCAACGACATGGCGGTGCTGGAGGCTGAGGGCTACATCACCCAGCCGCACACCAGCTCCGGGCGGGTCCCCACGGAGAAGGGCTACCGCGAGTTCGTCGACCGCATCGACGACGTCAAGCCGTTGTCCTCGGCCGAGCGGCGCGCGATCCAAAGCTTCCTGGAATCCGGTGTCGACCTCGACGACGTGTTGCGCCGTGCGGTGCGGCTGCTGGCTCAGCTGACCCGTCAGGTGGCGGTGGTGCAGTACCCGACGTTGTCGACGTCGACGGTTCGGCACCTGGAAGTGATCGCGGTGACGCCGGCGCGGCTGTTGATGGTGGTCATCACCTCCTCCGGGCGGGTGGATCAGCGCATCGTCGAACTCGGCGACGTGATCGACGATCATCAGCTCTCCCAGCTGCGCGAGACGCTCGGCCAGGCCCTGGAAGGCAAGAAGCTCTCGGCGGCCTCGGTCGCGGTAGCCGAGTTGGCCCAGCAGCTGGGCGGCGCCGGCGGCTTGGGTGATGCGGTCGGTCGCTCGGCGACGGTATTGCTGGAGTCGTTGGTGGAGCACACCGAAGAGCGCCTGGTGATGGGCGGCACCGCCAACCTGACCCGCAACGCCGCGGATTTCGGTGGTTCGCTGCGTTCCATCCTGGAAGCCCTCGAGGAGCAGGTGGTGGTGCTGCGATTGTTGGCGGCCCAGCAGCAAGCCGGCAAGGTGACGGTGCGCATCGGTCATGAGACGGAGGCCGAGCAAATGGCGGGCACGTCGATGGTGTCCACCGTGTACGGCACCATGGACACGGTGTACGGCGGTATGGGTGTGTTGGGGCCCACCAGGATGGACTATCCGGGAACCATCGCCAGCGTCGCCGCGGTTGCTGTTTATATTGGCGAGGTCCTGGGCGCTCGATGAACGCGCACCCGCAAAGTTTGTGGACAGACGTGGTAACGCGGCCTTAAACGGGCCGAGAGAGGTCAGGCGTGGCACGCGACTATTACGGGCTGCTGGGCGTGAACAAAAACGCCAGCGATGCGGAGATCAAACGCGCCTATCGCAAGCTGGCGCGCGAGCTGCACCCCGACATCAATCCCGACGAGGCCGCGCAGGCGAAGTTCAAGGAAATCAGCGCCGCCTATGAGGTGCTGAGCGATCCCGAGAAACGCCGGATCGTCGACCTGGGCGGGGACCCGCTGGAAAACGCGGCAGCAGCCGGCGGATTCGGCGGTTTCGGTGGTCTTGGTGACGTGTTCGAGGCCTTCTTCGGCGGCGGCTTCAGCGGCGGCGCGACGTCTCGCGGTCCGATCGGCCGGGTTCGGCCGGGCTCGGACTCGCTGCTGCGGATGCGGCTGGATCTCGAGGAGTGCGCGACCGGGGTGACCAAACAGGTCACCGTCGACACCGCGGTGTTGTGCGACCGGTGCCAGGGCAAGGGCACCAACGGTGATTCCGCGCCGATCCCCTGCGACACCTGCGGCGGTCGCGGTGAGGTGCAGACGGTCCAGCGCTCGCTGCTGGGCCAGATGGTGACCTCGCGGCCGTGCCCCACCTGCCGGGGTGTCGGCGTGGTCATCCCCGACCCGTGCCATCAGTGCATGGGCGACGGCCGGGTGCGGGCCCGCCGCGAGATCAGCGTCAAGATTCCCGCCGGTGTCGGCGACGGCATGCGGGTGCGCCTTGCCGCTCAGGGTGAGGTCGGGCCCGGGGGAGGGCCGGCCGGCGACCTGTACGTCGAGGTCCACGAGCAGGCCCATGACATCTTCGTCCGCGACGGCGACGACCTGCACTGCACCGTTTCGGTGCCGATGATCGACGCCGCGCTCGGCGCCACCATCAGCATCGATGCCATCCTCGACGGCACCAGCGAGATCACCATTCCGCCTGGCACGCAACCGGGTTCGATCATCACGCTGCGCGGTCACGGGATGCCGCAGCTGCGGGCGGCCACCCGAGGCAATCTCAACGTCCACGTCGAAGTGGTGGTCCCCACCCGGCTGGACCACCAAGACAGCGAACTGTTGCGCGAGCTGAAAACCCGCCGCAGCCGCGACGTGCCCGAGGTCCGCTCGACGCACACCGGTGGGGGCTTGTTCAGCCGGCTGCGCGAGACCTTCACCGGCCGCTAGCCCCGGTTTCTGGGACCTCTGCACATGGTGGCGACGCTGTTCTACGTCGAAGCACTGCCCGAGACCGGTGAACTGGCCGTCGTCGAGGGCGACGAAGGATTTCACGCCGCAACCGTGCGCCGGATCCGTTCCGGTGAGGAATTGGTGCTCGGCGACGGTGCCGGCGCCCTGGCCCGCTGCGTGGTCGAGCAATCCGGAAGTGACGGGCTACGGGCCCGGGTGCTGGATCGCTGGACCGTCGACCCCGGGCGGCCGCCGGTGACGGTGGTGCAAGCGCTGCCCAAGTCCGAGCGCTCGGAATTGGCGATCGAATTGGCCACCGAGGCCGGCGCCGACGCATTTTTGGCCTGGCAGGCGGCCCGATGCGTGGCCAGCTGGGAAGGTGCCCGCGTGGACAAGGGTCTGCGCCGGTGGCGTGCCGTGGTCCGGTCGGCGGCCCGGCAATCGCGGCGGGCGCACATCCCGCCCGTTGACGGCGTGCTGTCCACGGCGGCGCTGATCCAGCGGATCCGCGACGAAGTGGCCGCCGGCGCCGCGGTATTGGTCCTGCACGAGTCGGCGACCGACCGGATCGCGGACGTCGCGGTCGCGCCAGCAAGCTCGCTGCTACTCGTTGTCGGTCCCGAAGGAGGCATCGCGCCGGATGAGCTCGCCGCGCTGAGCGAGGCGGGCGCGGTCGCGGTACGGCTGGGCCCGCAGGTGCTGCGGACCTCGACCGCCGCCGCGGTGGCCCTGGGTGCGCTGGGCGTCCTCACCCGGCGATGGGAGCAGAGCAGCGAGGTCGGGTCGACTACGCCGCTCGCAGCTGACCAGACAGACCCGTCGGCGTAGACTAAGACATTCGAACTACCCCTGACGAGCCGAGAAGGCAGGCACCGGAAACCACGTGACGCCACGCGAGACCAACGCTGCTGACGCAGCTAGGGC
The DNA here is from genome assembly GCA_963712615.1 of uncultured Actinomycetota bacterium. Taxonomy (GTDB): domain Bacteria; phylum Actinomycetota; class Actinomycetes; order Mycobacteriales; family Mycobacteriaceae; genus Mycobacterium. Next base: position 1,529,998 of record CAVQIO010000002.1, on the reverse strand, counting down.
CCTGCAGGCCGACGCTCAGGTTCGCAGCAGCATCGACATTCCTCCTGATCTTGTCGTCGGCTTGCTCGGTTCGGCAGACGAGAATCTGCGCGCACTCGAACGGATACTGAGCGCCGACCTGCATGTTCGTGGCAATGCCGTCACCATCTCGGGTGAACCGGCCGACGTCGCGCTCGCCGAGCGGGTGATCTCCGAGTTGGTCGCCATCGTGGCCGGCCGCCAGCTGTTGTCGCCGGAAGTGGTACGCCACAGCGTCGCCATGCTGGTCGGCACCGGCAACGAGTCACCGGCCGAGGTGCTCACCCTGGACATCTTGTCGCGCCGCGGTAAGACAATCCGGCCCAGGACGCTCAACCAGAAGCGCTACGTCGATGCCATCGACGCCAACACCGTCGTTTTCGGGGTCGGCCCGGCCGGTACCGGCAAGACGTATCTGGCGATGGCCAAGGCGGTCAACGCGCTGCAGACCAAGCAGGTGACCCGCATCATCTTGACCCGTCCGGCCGTGGAAGCCGGTGAGCGCCTTGGGTTTTTGCCGGGCACGCTGAGCGAGAAAATCGACCCGTATCTGCGCCCGTTGTATGACGCGCTGTACGAGATGATGGACCCCGAGTTGATCCCGAAGCTGATGTCGTCCGGGGTGATCGAGGTGGCGCCGCTGGCATACATGCGGGGCCGAACCCTGAATGACGCGTTCATCGTCCTCGACGAGGCGCAGAACACCACCGCCGAGCAGATGAAGATGTTCCTCACCCGGCTGGGTTTCGGGTCGAAGATCGTGGTCACCGGGGATGTGACCCAGGTCGACCTACCGGGCGGAGCCAGGTCGGGCCTGCGGTCGGCGATCGACATCCTCGACGATGTCGACGACATCCACATTTCCGAGCTGACCAGCGTGGATGTGGTCCGCCACCGCTTGGTCTCGGAGATCGTCGATGCCTATGCCCGCTCCGATGAACCCAACTCGGGGATGAATCGGGCGGCCCGGCGGGCATCCGGGCCCCGGAATCGCCGGTGATGGTGCGGTGAGCAGCCCATGACCATTGAGGTTTCCAACGAATCGGGCATCGATGTCTCCGAATCGGAATTGGTGAGCGTCGCGCGGTTCGTCATCGCCAAAATGGACGTCAATCCGGGCGCTGAGCTGTCGATGCTGCTGTTGGACACCGCGGCGATGGCCGACCTACACATGCGCTGGATGGACCTGCCCGGCCCGACCGACGTGATGAGCTTCCCGATGGACGAGCTCGAGCCGGGCGGCCGTCCGGATGCGCCCGAGCCGGGGCCGTCGATGCTGGGCGACATCGTGCTGTGCCCGGAATTCGCGGCCGAACAGGCCAGCGCGGCGGGCCACAACCTTGGACATGAGTTGGCGCTGTTGACAATTCACGGCGTGCTTCACTTGCTCGGCTACGACCACGCCGAGCACGACGAGGAGAAGGAGATGTTCGCCCTGCAGGCGCGACTTCTCGAAGAGTGGGTCGCCGAACAGGTCGAGGCATACCACTACAACCGGCAGGACGAGAAAGACCGCCGGTTGCTGGACAAGTCAAGGTATTTCGACAATTGAGACTTTTAATGAAAGCACTCGGGATCGCGGTTTCAGCCGCCATGGCTTTGGCGCCGTTGGTGGTGCTGACGAGCACGCCCGGTGTAGCCCAGGCGTCTCCGTGTGCCGGCGAGGGCTCAAACCCCACCTCCTGCCAGCACTGCCTGTTTTACGTGCAGGCCTACCACACCGCGAACGTGTGCAACGCCCCCGCGCCGCGGCCGGCCCCGGCACCGTCGAGCACCGTGCCGGCTTACGTTCCGGAGCCTCCGCCGCTACCCGTGCAGCCGAGTCCCACGCGCCCGATCCAGGTGCCGATGCAGACCCCGAAGATCAGTCCGCCGGGGCCCGGGGCGCCACGAAACATCGCGGTGGTGGCACCGCCGAGGAAGTTGGATGCGCCACCGCAGGCGATCGCGGCTGCCAAGGCCGCACCGGTGGCGCGCCTTGATCCTGCCGCCCCGCCGAAGCCGCCGACCCAGACGGACTTCAACCAGCAGGTGCAAAATGTCATCAGCGCCCACAGCGACAACATTGAGCTGATCAAGGCTGACAACAAGGCACTGGTCCGTCCCCGCCACTGGGACTTCCTCGACTACGACGAATATCACCGCCCGACGCTGTACAACCCGCTCGATCAGGCAGTGACCTTCCGCTACGCCTACGCCGGCGCCTCCCGTGAGGCGTACCTGCCGGCCGGTGGCCGGATCGCTCTCGATACCGGCACCGTCGGCCTGGTCCCGTTCATCGCGGTCAGCGAAAGCTATCTGGCATCGGGCAGTTTCTACGGCGGGGCCTTTGTGCCGCCGGAAAACTGGCAGGGCCCGCCGCCGCCGGAGTACGCCGCGCCGGCGCCCCCGACCGGGTACCAGAACGTGTTGGCCGAAGTTCCCGCCGATAACCAGACCCTGCAAATCGGCGAGGTGACGGTGGTCGGCCACGACGACAGCCAATCCGCGGGCAGCCAAGACACCTTCCTGCTCGACGACTCCACCTTGGCCTGGGGTCAGGTCAACGATCCCAGCAGCGGTGTGCAGATCAAGGTGACCAGGACTCAGTCGCTGCCGGGCTTCGGGCCGACCGACAATGGCAGCTTTCTGGTGGCGCTGGCCGGCCACGAGGGGCCCGGCCAAGCCGCGCCACCCGCAATTACCCAACCCTGGTGGCCGTCCGCGCTGGGCTTCGGAATTTTGGGGATCGTCGTTGTCGTTGTGGCCTCGTTGGTCAGTCGTCGCAAACAAGATGACGATGCCACCAACGAATCCGCGACCGAGTCAAGGCATTCTCACCATTGACCGGCATATTTCAGCTGCTCGGTGCGATCGCGCTGATCGCCTTGGGCGGGTTTTTCGCGGCGATCGACGCGGCGATTAGCACGCTGTCGGTGGCACGGGTCGCGGAGCTGGTGCGCGACGAGCGGCCCGGCGCGGGGTCCCTGTCGAAGGTGATGGCCGACCGGCCGCGCTACATCAACCTCGTGGTGCTGTTACGCATCGCCTGTGAGGTCACGGCGACCGTGCTGCTGGTGGTGTTTCTGTACGACAACTTCGGCCTGAACTGGGCGGTGTTCGGTGCCGCGACCATCATGGTGCTGACCAGCTTCGTCGTTGTCGGTGTTGGCCCGCGGACCCTCGGACGCCAACATGCGTATTCCATTTCGCTGGTGACAGCCATTCCGCTGCAGGTGATCTCGTCGCTGTTGATGCCGCTCAGCCGGCTGCTGGTGGTTTTGGGTAACGCGATCACTCCCGGCCGGGGCCTGCGGAACGGCCCGTTCGCGTCCGAGATCGAGCTGCGCGAAGTCGTCGACCTAGCCCAGCAGCGCGGCGTGGTGGCCGCTGACGAGCGCCGGATGATCGAGTCGGTGTTCGAACTCGGTGACACCCCGGCGCGCGAGGTGATGGTGCCGCGGACCGAGATGGTTTGGATCGAGAGTGACAAATTCGCCAGCCAAGCCACCAACTTGGCTGTGCGCAGCGGACATTCCCGCATTCCGGTGATCGGCGAGAACGTCGACGACGTCGTCGGGGTGGTATATCTGAAAGACCTTGTCCAGCAGACGTTCTTGTCCGCTGCCGGTGGCCGGGACATCAAGGTGTCACAGGTGATGCGCCCGGCCGTGTTCGTGCCGGACTCCAAGCCGCTGGATGCGCTGCTGCGTGAGATGCAGCGCGACCGCAATCACATGGCGCTGCTCGTCGACGAGTACGGCGCGATAGCCGGCCTGGTCAGCATCGAGGACGTGCTGGAGGAGATCGTCGGCGAGATCGCTGACGAGTACGACCAGGAAGAGACGGCGCCGATAGAAGACTTGGGTGGCAAGCGTTTCCGCGTGTCGGCGCGGCTGCCGATCGAAGACGTCGGCGAACTTTATGGCGTGGAGTTCGATGATGATCTCGACGTCGATACGGTGGGCGGCCTGCTGGCACTGGAATTGGGCCGGGTTCCGCTGCCCGGCGCCGAGGTGGTTTCGCATGGCCTGCGGCTGTGCGCCGAGGGGGGCCCCGACCATCGGGGACGGGTGCGGATCGGCACCGTCCTGCTGAGCCCGGCCGAATCGGAGGATCACGAGTTTGAGGACGCGCAGCATGGCTGAGCAGCTGGACCAAGAGGACGCGAAGCTGGTGGTGCTGGCCCGTGCCGCGATGGCGCGCGCGGAGGCCGGCAGCGGCGCCTCGGTGCGAGACGCCGACGGCCGCACGTATGCGGCTGCGCCAGTGACCTTGTCGGTGCTGCAGCTCACCGGCCTGCAGGCGGCGGTGGCCGCGGCCGCATCCAGTGGGGCGACGGGCTTGAGGCCGCCGTGCTGGTGGCGGGGTCGGCCGACGACCCGGGTATCGCCGCGGTGCGCGAGCTCAGTCCGACCGCCGCGATCATTCTCACCGACCGCACCGGTACCCCGCTATGAGTGAATTCCGTTCAGGTTTCGTGTGTTTGGTTGGCCGGCCGAATACCGGCAAGTCGACGCTGACGAACGCTCTGGTCGGCACCAAGGTGGCGATCACCTCGAAGCGGCCGCAGACCACCCGCCACACCATCCGCGGCATTGTGCACCGGGAGAATTTCCAGATCATTCTGGTCGACACCCCGGGGCTGCACCGCCCGCGCACCCTGTTGGGCAAGCGGCTCAACGATTTGGTCCGTGACACCTACGGCGAAGTCGACATCATCGGGCTGTGCATCCCGGCTGATGAGGTGATCGGCCCCGGAGACCGCTGGATCGTCGAGCAGATTCGTTCGGTCGCGCCCAAGACCAAACTCTTCGTCATCGTCACCAAGATCGACAAGGTGCCCAAAGACCGGGTGGCCGCGCAGCTGGTCGCGGTCAATGAACTCGTCGATGGTTCGGCCGAAATCGTCCCGGTGTCAGCGGTTGCCGGCACGCAAGTCGATGTGCTGATCGACGTGCTGGTCGCGGCGCTCCCCGTCGGCCCGGCCTACTACCCCGACGGTGAGCTGACCGATGAGCCCGAAGAAATCCTGATGGCCGAACTCATCCGCGAGGCCGCCCTGGAGGGAGTGCGCGACGAGCTTCCGCATTCGCTGGCGGTGGTGATCGACGAAGTCAATCCGCGGGAGGGCCGCGACGACCTGATCGATGTGTATGCGCTGCTCTACGTCGAGCGGGACAGCCAGAAGGGCATCATCATCGGCAAGGGTGGGGCCCGGTTGCGGGAAGTGGGGACGGCGGCGCGCGGTCAGATCGAAAAGTTGCTGGGCACCAAGGTCTATCTCGACCTGCGCGTCAAGGTCGCCAAGAACTGGCAGAGTGACCCCAAACAGCTTGGGCGGCTGGGCTTTTAGCGTATCTCAATCTGACGGCAGGGTGTGCTCATGTTCCCACCACACCTTCGGCTGCTTGGCCGCCCAGCCGCAGACAGCCTCCAGCTCGGCGGCCAGCGAGATCAGCATGGGTTCGCTGTTGGCCGGTCCCATCAGCTGCACACCGATCGGCAAGCCGTCGGAGGTGAATCCCGCCGGCACGTTGATCGACGGCCAGCCCAGCACATTCCACGGCCACGTCACCGGGCACGCCTTGACCATCACGCGGTCGGTGCCAAAGCCGCCCAACCGGTCGAACGATCGTGCCAGCGGGGCTGGCTGCGCAGTAGTCGGCGCCACCACCACGTCGACGATGTCGAAGATCGAACCCACCCGGCGCTGCAGCGCGCTTTCATGCACGCGCGCATTGCGCAGGATCGCTTGTCCCAGTACATGACCCATCCGCAGGTTGGACAAGGTGCGGGGGTCCAGGACGACACCGTCGCCCAGCCGCTCCTCCCATTCCCGCAGTCCCGCGGTCGATCTCGCCAGAAAGTCCCACCCCAGCCGCACGCCGTAGTCCGGGTTGCCGTTCTGCACGGTGTGGCCGAGCAATTGAAGTTGCTTGCCCATGGCGCGGGTCGCGGCCAGGATCTCGGGATGCAGTTTGGCCCGAAAGACGGTGTACGGGAACCGGATTGACAACGCGATGTTCAGCTGCCCGGGCGCGATGCTGACGTAGTCGGACGCCCTGATCGGGCGCGGCTTGTGCCGGTCGCCCTCGACGTTGCCGGACGCGGCGTCGAGCACCAGCGCCGCGTCGGCCACCGTGCGGGCCAGCACGCCGTTGACGGTGATCCCGTTGAACGACTCCGGCAGCGGCCAGGTGGAGATGCGGCCGCGCTGCGGCTTGATGCCGACCAGGTGCGTCCAGGCCGCCGGGATGCGGACGCTGCCGGCGCCGTCGGAGCCGATCGCGGCGGTGACCAGACCGGCGGCCACCGCGGCCGCGCTGCCGCCCGACGATCCGCCCGGGGTGTGCCGCCGCGACCACGGGTTGCGGGTGTGCCCGAATCCCGGTCCGCTGGTGAACGGCCACTGACCCAGTTCGCAGGAGTTGGTCTTGCCGACGATCACCGCCCCGGCGGCCTTGAGGCGGCGAACCACCTCGGCGTCCTGGCTGGCGGGGCGGACGTAGCCGTCGGTGCCGAAGGCCGTGGGCACCCCAGCAACATCGACGTCGTCCTTGACGGCGATCGGGACGCCCAGCAACGGCGCGGTGTCGCCGGCGGCGCGTCGCCGGTCGGCCTCGGCCGCGTCAGCCAGCGCCGACTCGGTGAGGACCACCCGGAATGCGTTCAGCGTGGACTGACTGGCATCAATGGCGTGCAGCGAGCGGCGCACAAGTGTGTCGGACGTCACCGAGCGGCTGGCCAGCTGATAAAGCAGGTCAGTGAGCGTGGGCAGGCGCTTGCTGCGGGATCCGGAAGCGGACCCAGAAGCGGACTCGAAAGCGCCAATCATGGGGTACGAGACTATCGGCGCGGATACCCGCGATGTCGCAGCGGGGTGCAAAACTATTGAGATGCGGCTGTATCGAGACCGAGCGGTAGTGCTGCGCCAGCACAAGCTCGGCGAAGCCGACCGGATCGTCACCCTGCTGACTCGCGATCACGGACTGGTTCGCGCGGTGGCCAAAGGGGTGCGCCGCACCCGCAGCAAATTCGGTGCGCGGCTGGAGCCGTTTGCGCACATCGATGTCCAGCTGCACCCGGGCCGCAATCTCGACATCGTCACTCAGGTCGTTTCGATCGATGCGTTCGCCACCGACATCGTCAGCGACTACGGCCGGTACACCTGCGCGTGCGCGATGCTGGAAACCGCCGAACGCCTCGCCGGTGAGGAGCGGGCACCTGCCCCGGTGCTGCACCGGCTCACGGTCAGTGCGCTGCGGGCGGTGGCCGACGGTCAGCGCCCTCGTGAGCTGCTACTGGACGCCTACCTGCTGCGTGCCATGGGCATCGCCGGCTGGGCGCCGGCGCTGACCGAGTGTGCCCGCTGCGCCGCACCCGGTCCGCATCGGGCATTTCACGTCGCCGCCGGGGGCAGCGTCTGCCCGCACTGCCGTCCCGCGGGTTCGACCACGCCACCGCTGGGCGTGCTGGAATTGATGTCCGCGCTGCACGACGGCGACTGGGCGGCCGCCGAGGCGACGCCACCATCCCACCGCAGCCATGTCAGCGGATTGGTGGCCGCCCACCTGCAATGGCACCTGGAACGGCAGCTCAAGACGTTGCCGCTGGTGGAACGCAATTATCGGGTCGACCGCACCATCGCCGACCGGCGCGCAGCGCTGATCGGGCAGGATGAGGCCTGTGGCTAGGAACCACGAGCGCAAGCTGAAGTCCACCGACTACCCGCAACTGCCCGCCGCGCCCGACGGCTACCCGACTTTTCCCGACAGGTCGACATGGCCGGTGGTGTTCCCCGAACTGCCGCCGTCTCCCGACGGCGGCCCGAGCCGGCCACCGCAGCACATCTCGAAAGCCGCTGCGCCGCCGATCCCGGCCGACCGGTTGCCGAATCATGTGGCCATCGTGATGGACGGCAATGGCCGCTGGGCCACCCAACAGGGGCTGAGCCGTACCGACGGCCATAAGGCGGGCGAGGCGGTAGTGATTGACATCGTCTGTGGTGCAATCGAAATCGGGGTCAAGTGGCTCAGTCTCTACGCCTTTTCCACCGAGAACTGGAAGCGTTCCCCCGAGGAGGTCCGCTTCCTGATGGGCTTCAACCGTGACGTGGTGCGGATGCGCCGGGTGAACCTGATGGCGATGGGCGTCAAGATCCGGTGGGTGGGGTCGCGGCCACGCCTGTGGCACAGCGTGATCAATGAATTGGCGATCGCCGAAGACATGACCAAGGGCAACGACGTCATCACCGTCAACTACTGCGTCAACTACGGTGGCCGCGCCGAAATCGCGGAATCCACAAGGGAAATCGCACGTTTGGCCGCCGCCGGCCGGCTGAACCCGGAACGCATCACCGAGTCGACGGTGGCGCATCACCTGCAGCGGCCCGACATCCCCGATGTGGATCTATTTCTGCGGACCTCGGGGGAGCAGCGCTCCAGCAATTTCATGCTGTGGCAGGCGGCGTATGCCGAATACATTTTTCAGGACAAGCTGTGGCCCGACTACGACCGCCGTGACCTGTGGGCGGCCTGCGTTGAATATGCGGACCGCAACCGACGATTCGGGAGCGCCTAATGCCAACCCTGCAGGAGCGCCTGGGGCCGATTCTGCGTGACGTGCTGTCCGTCGAGGACGAACCCGACGGCGGGCTGACGGTGCACCATGACACCACCTTCGCGTCGTTGCGGGTGGTGAACATCGCCGAGGGACTCGACCTGGTGTCGCTGACCCAGATCCTGGCGTGGGATCTGCCGCTGACCAAGAAGCTCAGCGATCAGGTGGCCAAGCAGGCGCACGACAGCAACTTCGGCAATGTGACCATGGTCGAGAAGGTCAGCGACAAGGCCGCGCAGCGCAACTCCGGCAAAGGCGCGTCCAAGACCGCGGACGTGATGCTGCGATACAACTTTCCCGGTGCCGGCTTAACCGACGATGCGCTGCGCACCCTGATCCTGCTGGTGCTCGACACGGGTGCCCAGATACGGCGCGCGCTGACGGCTTGAGCCTCTCGGCGAGCGGTTGGCCACGAGCGTGAAGTTAGTTTCACATTGGGCCGCGAACGTGAAGCCAGTTTCACTTTCGGCGGCTTGAGCCCGCTCAGCGCCCGCAGTCCGAGCAGGTGCCGAAGATCTCGATGGTGTGGCTGACATCGGAGTAGCCATGCTTGGCGGCCACCTGCGCCGCCCACTCCTCGACTTCGTGGTCGCCGACCTCGATGGTGGACCCGCAGTGGCGGCACACCAGATGGTGGTGATGGTGCTCTGAGCACCTGCGGTACACCGACTCGCCGGTGTCGGTGCGCAGCGTGTCGACCATTCCCGCCGACGCCATGGATTGCAGCGTCCGGTAGACGGTGGTCAGTCCGATGTTGTCGCCGCGGCGGCGCAGCTCGTCGTGCAGTTCCTGGGCCGACCGGAATTCGTCGAGTGTCTCCAGCATTGTGGATATCGCCGCTCGCTGACGGGTGGACCGGACGCTGGGTCCTGTCATTGGCGTCGTTCCTCCTCATCGCTTCGCACTGCACCGTCACCGGCGCGTGTCATGGGGGTGTCCTCGCTGGCGTGGGCGACGGCGTCGACGACGATGTGCGCGAGGTGGTGGTCGGCCAGCCGGTACAGCACCTCGCGGCCGGATCGCTCCCCGGCGACCACACCGGCCGCCTTGAGAATCTTTAGATGCTGGCTGACCAGCGGCTGGGGCACACCCAGCGCGTCGACCAGTTCGTGCACGCAGCGCTGGGATTCGCGCAGTTGCAGCACGATGGCGATCCGCACGGGTGCGGCCAGGGCGCGCAACAGCTCGCCGGTGGCGTCGAGGATTTCTCGCGACGGCGGCTGCGGATATTCGGCGAACGAATGCTCCCCGGTGGCTGCCGCAACGTGCCGGTGGGCGCCCAGCTCCGACGGCGAGCCAGGGGCAGCAGTCGGCGTTGAGGAGGACATCACCATGGGAAAGTCATCACCTCGAGATGTGCTGATCGGTGGAGTACTTACTGTAGGGAACGACTCCCACTGTCACATGCATGATGACGCATGTCAAAGAACCACGGCGCGGTCGATACCATTGCGGAGGTTTCGCGGCCGACGATTCGCCGGGCCGCGCGTCTGAGTTATCGAAGAAAGGGAGTGGACCACCCCGTGGCGTCCGTCATCGACACCGTCGTGAACCTGGCCAAACGGCGCGGATTCGTCTACCCCTCGGGTGAGATTTACGGCGGCACCAAGTCCGCGTGGGACTACGGCCCGCTGGGCGTGGAACTCAAGGAGAACATCAAACGGCAGTGGTGGCGCGCGGTGGTCACCGGTCGCGACGACGTCGTGGGACTCGACTCGTCGATCATCCTGCCCCGGCAGGTATGGGTGGCTTCGGGCCATGTCGAGGTGTTCCACGACCCGCTGGTGGAGTCGTTGATCACCCACAAGCGCTACCGCGCCGACCATCTGATCGAGGCCTACGAGGCCAAACACGGGCACCCGCCGCCCAACGGCCTGGCCGATATCCGCGACCCGGAGACCGGCGAGCCCGGTCAATGGACCGAGCCGCGCGAATTCAACATGATGCTCAAGACCTACCTCGGACCCATCGAGACCGAGGAGGGGCTGCACTATCTGCGGCCCGAGACCGCGCAGGGCATCTTCGTCAATTTCGCCAACGTGGTGACGACGGCGCGGCGCAAGCCGCCGTTCGGGATCGGGCAGATCGGCAAGAGCTTCCGCAACGAGATCACCCCGGGCAACTTCATCTTCCGGACCCGCGAGTTCGAGCAGATGGAGATGGAGTTCTTCGTCGAGCCGTCGACCGCCAAGGAATGGCACCAGTACTGGATCGACACCCGGCAGCAGTGGTACCTCGACCTCGGTATCAACCCCGAGAACCTGCGGCTCTATGAGCACGCAGCCGACAAGTTGTCGCACTATTCAGACCGCACCGTCGACATCGAGTACAAGTTCGGGTTCGCCGGCAATCCGTGGGGCGAGCTGGAAGGCGTCGCCAACCGAACCGACTACGACTTGTCAACGCACGCAAAGCATTCCGGTGCCGACCTGTCCTTCTTCGACCAGGTCAGTGACACTCGGTACACGCCGTATGTGATCGAACCGGCAGCCGGCCTGACGCGGTCGTTCATGGCGTTTTTGATCGATGCCTACGCCGAGGACGAAGCCCCGAACGCCAAGGGCGGCACGGACAAGCGCACGGTGCTCCGCCTGGATCCGCGGCTGTCTCCGGTCAAGGCCGCGGTGCTGCCGTTGTCCCGGCATGCCGACTTGAGCCCGAAAGCTCGGGACTTGGCCGCCGAGTTGCGGAAATCCTGGAACATCGATTTCGACGACGCCGGCGCGATCGGGCGCCGCTATCGGCGCCAGGACGAGATCGGGACGCCATTCTGTGTGACGGTGGATTTCGACTCGCTGGAGGACAACGCCGCCACCGTGCGTGACCGCGACGCCATGACGCAGGAGCGGGTGTCGATGGACGCCGTCGCCGACTACCTGGCGGTTCGGCTCAAAGGCTGCTAGCGACCTGGGGTTTTAGCCGTTTAGCCAAACCCGGAGATTTTTAAGTAGTGCTGCCCTACGATCCAGCCTTAGTCTTATACGAGTGTCCAGTTACTGAAGTGACTGTCGGGGTGCAGTGATGAAGCCGTGGAAACGGTTGGGCGTGTCGAGGTACTAGATGGTTCTGGATTTTGCGTTCTTTCCGCCGGAGATCAACTCGGCCCTGATGTATGCCGGCGCCGGTTCTGGGCCGCTGCTGGCGGCTGCCGCGGCGTGGGATGGCTTGGCGTCCGACATGTGGGCGTCGGCGTCGTCGTTCGACTCGGTGGTCTCAGGCCTGGCGTCGAACGGGCAGTGGACGGGCCCGGCATCGGAGTCGATGACGCACGCGGCGGGACCGTACTTGCAGTGGTTGCACGGTGCGGCGGCGCACGCCTCCATGTCGGCCATGCAGGCTCGGGTGGCGGCGATGTCATACGAGGGGGCATTCGCGGCGACGGTGCCGCCCGCGGCAATCGCAGCCAATCGCGTCCAGCTGATGATATTGATCGCGACGAACATTCTGGGCCAGAACACGGCGGCGATTGCGGCCACCGAATTCGAGTACATCGAGATGTGGCTGCAGGATGTGATGGCCATGTTCGGCTACCACGCGGGGGCGCAATCGGTTATGTCGGCGTTGCCGTCGATCAGTTCGGCGCCGTCGAGTTTGGCGGGATTGTTCACGACGCCCCTGAGCAGTTTGGCGTCGCAGTTCACCGGGGCGTTGTCGTCGGTGGGTGGTCAGATATTCGGCCCGGGCTTCTCGTCGGCGGTGGGCGCCATTCAGTCCGCACTGACCCAGGTGGGGTCGATAGTCTCGTCCGCGCCGGTGTCGTCATTGATGTCGGTGGCCCAGATCGGGATGTATCCGGCGAGCGCGCTGATGTCCCCGATGATGGCGCTGGGGCAAGGCGCCGCACCGGTGACGGCGCTGGCCGGTACGACGAACGTGGCCGCCGCCAATGCGTCGCAGTACGTCAGCTCGACCGCTCCGGCGACGAACGTGCTGGGCAACGGCGGGGGTTGGGGTTCTTCGATCTCGGCCAGTCTGGGCAGGGCGCGGTTGGTGGGGGCGATATCGGTGCCCTCGGTGTGGCAGGCGGCGACTCCGGCCCCGATCGTCAGCCCGGCGATCGCGGGGGCCGCAGTGCCCGGGGCCGTGGCCGAACCGGTCCCAGCCGGCGGCAGCATGCCGGTGCCGGCGCGGGCGGGCACCGGCACCGGGAATGACAAACCGGCCGAAATGCTGGGTCGTGCCGGAGAAAGTCCGCCCCACGTCGTACAGGGCAGGCCCAAGGTGGTGCCCCGCAAGGGGGCTTAAGAGCCCGGAGGCAATTGCCGGCGCGGCCAACCGAATGAATCGGGCGGCCTGGCAGATATCTCCGATGCCACCGACTCGTGTTAATTGGTTAAACGCTTAATCAAACTATTAGGTACGGTTTACTGGCTCTTCATGATCGGGGGTGTAGTCGGGGTCTGAATCCGCCGGTTTCCAGGAGGGATCTGGCGATGTAGTTGGTGAGGTTTCGAAAGCCCAGGGCGGAGCCGCGGAGGTGTTCGAGGCGTCCGTTGATCGCTTCGGTTGGGCCGTTGGAGGTGCCGGGGCGGTCGAAGTAGGCCAGGACGTCGGCGGCGCGTTTCTTCAGCGTCCGCCCGAGGGTGATCAGTTCCTGCAGCGGTTTGGGGATGCCGGCGCTGAGGGTGGTGATCAGGGCGGTCATCATCGTGGCGCCCTTGGCGCGGTCGGGTTGGCGGTAGGCGGCCACGGTGCGTTGATAGATCATCCAGGTGGCCTCGACCTCGACATGGGCATCGACGGCGAACAGGGCGGCAAGCCGGGCTTTCTGTTTGTCGGTGAGCAGGTCGGCACCGGTATGCAGGGTGCGCCGGGCACGGTAGAGCGGGTCGGTGCTGCGGCCGCGGTGCCCGCAGGTGGCCAGCTGCACGCGGCGTCGGCATTCGTCGAGGGCGTTGCCGGCCAGCCGGACCACGTGGAAGGGGTCCATCACCGTGGCGGCGTCGGGCAGTTCCTCGGTGGCCGCAGTCTTGAATCCGGAGAAACCGTCCATGGCAACGACTTCCACACCGTCACGCCAGTCTTTGGGCCGGTTGGCCAACCACTGTTGGAAGGCGTGTTTGGAACGTCCTTCGATCATGTCGAGCAACCGCGCCGGTCCGGACTTGTCGCGCACCGGGGTCAAGTCGATGATGACGGTGACGTATTTGTCGCCGCGGCGAGTGTGGCGCCAGACGTGTTCGTCCACGCCGATGACCGCCACGCCGTCGAATCGTGCCGGGTCGGCGATGAGCAGCCGCTTGCCTTCGGCGAGCACCGCATTGTTGGCGGTGTTCCACGACACTGCCAGTCCTTCGGCGACTCGGGCCACGCTCAGGTGTTGGCACACAATGGCTTCCAGCGCCCACTGCAGAGCGCGTCGCGAGAGCTTGGCTCGTGGTTCGGCGGCCTTGCTGGCGTCTTGACGCCACACATGAGAGCATCCTGCGCATCGGTAGCGGCGGATGGTGACCAGCAAGGTCGTGGGCCGCCACCCCAACGGCTCATGGGCCAACGTACGGGTCACGCTGTCGCGCGGAACGCCTTCTTCACCGCAGCGCCGGCACCATCGATCCTCCTCGGCGATCCGGCACGCCAGCACAGCACGATCAGCATCGAGGCGCTGACCGGTCACCTCCAGCCTGAGTTCATCAAGGCGGCAGAAAGTCGTCACGTCAGCGCAGGCAAAGCCCGCCCGACCGGTAGCGTCAGGCACGTCGAGGTCTTCCTGATGGACGGCGTAGGAACCTCCATCATCAGAAGACCTCGACCCCTACACCGGCACCGACGCGCCGACCACCCCTACACCCTCATCTGCGAAGAGCCGGTTTACTCCCGTGAATCATTGCGTCCGCAGCAATCGCGGGGCGTCCCACGTACCGCTCCGGGCAGGATCCGGCGCGGTCCGGCGAGTTGCCATCGTGCTGAGGCGGCGCGATCAAATGTGGCCTTCCCGGCCGGGCCGCCGGCTAGCCGCAGAATCCCCGCCGGGCAACACTTTTCGCGTTGACCCTGCGTGCCCGGTTCTGCGCGGCGCGTCGCACCCGGCGGTCGGTGTCACCGCCGCGATGACCGGCCGGCGCCCCGATCGACCGGTCGCAAGGGCGCAACACCTGACTGGATTTTCAGGATTGCGGCGACGAAATCGGAAATCCAACAATTTTCCCGGGATTTGAATTACGATGAAAAAACTCGGCGGTGATTGGCACGCCGCTGGGGTTTGTGTGAGCAGAGTTTCGGGTGTGAAAGGGGGCCATTGTGCTATTGCCTCTTGGTTCACCCCTGCCGGACGATTCGGTGTCGGCGCTTCGGGGGGAATCGGGCATGCTCGGTCGCTTAACAGTTCCGCTCAGTTGGGGCGTGGCTGTTCCGCCGGATGACTACGACCATTGGGCGCCGGTGCGCGAAGAGCGCGCCGATGCCGATGGCGAGGCGACCTCCGGGCCGGATTCAGAGGCGGCTACCGACGGCATGAGCGAAAAGAAAGAACACACGTGGGGCGACTTTGAAGGCGAAGCCGAACCTCGCTTCAAAGTGGCGCGATCCAACAAATTTGTTCCGCATTCTCCCGCGGCTGGCTGAGATCCAAAGACGGTCGGCCAAGCTAAACCGCAGTGGCCTAAGCGATTTCGATCCCAGAGGCGCGCCGAATCATCGGTGCGCCTCTATTGGTGTCGAGGCTCAGAAACGCCCGCCGCCGCCCATGAAGCCGCCATCGGAGACGCCCGGCGACGAGTTCGAAGAGCCGCCGAAAGAGGTGGGGCTCCAGCCGCCCAATCCGCCTCGCATCCCTGCGCTGAGG
Organism: uncultured Actinomycetota bacterium; assembly: GCA_963712615.1. GTDB lineage: Bacteria > Actinomycetota > Actinomycetes > Mycobacteriales > Mycobacteriaceae > Mycobacterium. The sequence goes on along the minus strand of CAVQIO010000002.1, from coordinate 1,514,598 downwards.
AGATCGCCGATGATGATCCCGCCGAGCATCGCGCCGCTGTCGCTGCCCCCGCGGCGGGTGTAAGCGCGCTGAGCCGACACCACGTCGGCGTTGGCGAGCGACTGCGCCTTGGCCGCCAGCGTCGATGCCGCATTGGCGTGGGAAATCGCCTCGGCGGGGTTGGTTGACTGCTTGTCGTGTGCGGCTTCGAGATGTCGTTTGGCTTCAGCGAGCCGAGTTCGAGCCTCCGGCCCGATGCCGCCACGGCGGGTGTCGATGTATTCGGAGACACCGCGCACCCGTGCCTGGGCGGTGAACAATGCTTGTTCGAGCGAACGATTGAGTCGTTCGGCGTCCGCCTGTTCCCTGGCCAGAGTGGCCAACAGCCGGTTGAGGTCGGCGTCGGCCTTGGCCACTTGTGCGAACGTGCCCAGCGGATCGGCGGATCCACCGCCGGCCGCGTCAACGGCTCTGGTGGCGGCGTCGCGGGCCGCGACGAGCTCGTTGGTATGCGCGGATTTGGTGTTCTCCCTTTGTAATTGCTGGGTGGCGTGTTGGATGCCCGCCTTGAGGTCGGGAAGCACCGAGGGCAATGTATCGACGGCATGCTTGATGTCGCTGGCGGCGTTGTCCACCGCGTCGAGCAGTGCGCGAGCCTGTCCGAGCGCCGACTCGGTGGCACGCACAGCATCGACCAAACCGCCCTGCTGTCCGCTGACGGCGTTGTCGGCCAGCGCCCGGGCCGCGCCGATATTGCGGTCGGCGAAGGCCAGCCGCTCCTTGGTGGTGGTGATATTGCCCCACACCGAAGTCAGTGCCGCAGGGCCGAATTCCTTGTTCAGCTCCGCCAGCCGCTGTTTGGCCGGTTCGATGCGGGCGGTGAGTTCGACGACCTGCTGGGTCAAGGCGTCAAGCCGCGACGCGGCGTTGACCACCAGATCCCGTAGCTTCTCGAACGCCTCGGCCTGTGCTTCCAGTTCGTGGTCGGCGCCGGCCGCCGACACGATCACCTGGGTGAGCAGCTGGCGTCGCTGCTCCGGCGTCTCGGGTGCAGCATCGTCGAGTTGTTGGCGCACCGTAAAGGCTTGGGACATGGTTGCTTTGGCATTGTTGACGGCCGCGGTGAACGGCTCGGTGCGCTGGGCGCCGAACTCGTCGATAGCCAGGGCGAGTTCGTTGGAGCTGGTGCGTACCGCATTGTCGACCTCCACCACCATCAAGCGCGACAGGTCGTCGAGTGCTCCCAGCGGCACAGCGGCCAGCGCGGTCGGGTCGGTGGGGTCGACCCGCCGGGCGGCGGACAATTCGGCGGCACGGCGGCGCCGGCGGCGATAACGCATGACGAGCCCCAGGGCCGCCACCGCGATCACGATCCCGCCGAGGGTGGCCAGCAGCCAGACTCGGCTCGACGAATTCGGCTTCGCATCGAGGCAGTTTGCCGCCGAAACCGCGGCACCCCTCCAGTCACCGTCGCGCAGAGCCGGTTCGATCTGGTTATGGCGCAGGTCGTCCACCTGAGTTTGGGTCACGCCCTTCACCCCGGACGGCACCAGGAAGGCGTACGCGCGTCCGGTGGTGCTGACGGCGAGCAGCGCGTCGTACGTCCCCAAATCGCTTTCGTGGATCGTGCGCTGCGCCCAGCTCGTTGCGCTCAGGCCGGAGAAGTCGTCGACGTAGACGACCCACAGCCGGATGTGGCGGTCGGCGTAGAGCTTGTCGACGGCCGCGGCCACGTTGGCGCGACCGGAGACCGACAATGCGCCCGCGTTGTCGGTGACATACCCCGGCAGCCGGAACGGGGGCTGCGCGCCGGCCGTCGGCGCCAGCAGCAGCCCGGTGATGAGCATTGTCAGGATCACGCCGAATAAGCGGCCAGTGCGCATACGTCAATTTAGCCTCGCGACAGCGCCGGCCCGCACGGCGAGGCGGGGTCTCCGGAGCCGGGCTGCGGTGCGAGGCGCAGGGCGGCCACTTCCCGGCATTCCCTGGCAGACTGTGCGTCGGTGATCACGAACCCGCAAGACCCATACGACGACTTCGACCGTCAACGACGGGTAGCTGAAGCGCCGAAGAGCGCGGGCTTGCCGGGTACGGAAAGTCAGCACCGGACCGACTTCGCCCGGGATCGGGCGCGGGTGTTGCACAGTGCCGCGTTGCGCCGGTTGGCGGACAAGACGCAAGTTGTCGGGCCTCGTGAAGGGGACACCCCGCGCACCCGACTGACGCACTCCCTGGAGGTCGCGCAGATCGGGCGCGGCATGGCGATCGGGCTGGGCTGCGATCTCGATCTCGTCGAGCTCGCCGGGTTGGCCCATGACATCGGGCATCCGCCCTACGGACACAACGGCGAGCGCGCGCTCAACGAGGTCGCTGACAAGTACGGCGGCTTCGAGGGCAATGCCCAGAATTTCCGGATCCTGACCAGCCTCGAGCCCAAAGTGCTTGATGAGCAAGGTAATAGCGCGGGACTGAACCTGACTCGCGCATCGCTGGACGCGGTCACGAAATATCCGTGGACGCGTCGTGACGGGCCTGGAAACGGGAGACGCAAGTTCGGGTTCTACGAAGAGGACCGCGAGGCGGCGGACTGGATGCGCGCGGGGGCCCTGCAAGACCGAATGTGCCTGGAAGCACAGGTGATGGACTGGGCCGACGACGTCGCCTACTCGGTGCACGACGTCGAGGACGGCGTGGTCTCACAGCGCATCGATCTGCGGGTGCTGGCCGACGACGACGAGGCGGCGGCACTGGCCAAGCTGGGGGAGAGTGAATTCTCCCGGGTCAGCGCAGACGATTTCATGGCCGCCGCGCGCCGGCTGTCGGGGCTTCCCGTGGTCGCCGCGGTCGGCAAGTACGACGCCACCCTGGTGGCGTCGGTCGCACTCAAACAGTTGACCAGTGAATTGGTCGGTAGGTTCGCCTCCGCCGCGATCGCGACCACGCGTGCGGCGGCCGGTCCCGGACCGCTGGTGCGTTTCCACGCCGATCTGCAGGTGCCGGATCTGGTGCGCGCCGAGGTCGCCTTGCTGAAAATTCTGGCGCTGCAGTTCATCATGTCCGACCCGCGGCATCTGGAAACTCAGGCGCGGCAGCGCGAGCGCATTCACCAGGTGGCGCAGCGGCTGTATGCCGGGGCGCCGCGAACGCTTGATCCGATGTTTGCCTCGACCTTCACCACCGCCGCCGACGACGGCGCCCGGTTGCGGGTCATCATCGACCAAATCGCCTCGTACACCGAAGGTCGGCTGGAGCGAATCGATGCTCGCCCGTCGAGCCCGTAAAGACCTTCTTCGGCTGGATGGCACAAGTTAGGCTGCGGTCATGAGCAGAAACACCGCCGTTGCCGCCCTGCTGTCGATTCCGATCCTGGCCATCACCGCCTGCAGTTCCCCCCAGCACGCGAGCACCCAGCCGGGCACCACGCCTCCGGTCCACAACGAGCCGTTGCAATCGTCGGCGACATCGAGTACGGCGCCCAGCGGTCAAGCCCTCTCCGCTTCGCTCAAAGCACCCGACGGTCGGCAGGTGGCCACCGCCACGTTCGATGTCACCAACGGCTACCTCACCGTCACCGTGAAGACGGACACCCCCGGCATCCTGGCGCCGGGTCTGCACGGCATGCACGTCCACGAGATCGGCAAGTGTGAGCCGAACTCGGTTGCGCCGACGGGTGGCCCGCCCGGGAACTTCCTGTCGGCGGGTGGCCACCTGCAAGTGCCGGGGCACACCGGAAAACCCGAAAGCGGCGATCTGTCGTCGCTGGACGTGCGCAAGGACGGCTCCGCGTACCTGGTGACCACCACCGACGCGTTCACCAGAGATGATCTGCTGGCCGGCACCAAGACGGCCCTGATGCTGCACGGCCCCCAGGACACCGACGTGGCGATGGACCGTGTTGCCTGCGGCGTGATCGGTCCGGCCAGCTGACCTGGTCGGACACACCGCCGGATCCCGCGTCCTAGACTGAGCCGATGGCTGGCCGGATCTCCGATCGTGATATCGCCGCCATTCGCGAACGTGCCCACATCGAGGAAGTTGTCGGCGACTACGTCCAGCTGCGCCGCGCGGGCGCGGACTCGCTGAAGGGCTTGTGCCCCTTCCACAACGAGAAGTCCCCGTCGTTTCACGTCCGCCCCAACCATGGTCACTTCCACTGCTTCGGCTGCGGCGAAGGCGGTGACGTGTACGCATTCATCCAGAAGATCGAACACGTCAGCTTTGTCGAAGCCGTCGAACTGCTCGCCGACCGGATCGGCCACACGATCACTTACAGCGGCCCGGCTACCAGCGTGCAACGCGATCGCGGCAGCCGCAGCCGGCTGATCGCGGCGAACGCCGCGGCGGCCGAGTTCTATGCGGCGGCGCTGGAGTCCGATGAGGCGGCACCGGCCCGCCAGTATCTGACGGAACGAAATTTCGACGCCCAGGCCGCCCGGCAGTTCGGCTGCGGATTCGCGTCGTCGGGATGGGAGACGCTGACAAAACATCTGCAGCGCAAGGGTTTCGAGTTCAAAGAGCTCGAAGCCGCCGGCCTGTCCCGGGAGGGACGCCGCGGACCGATGGACCGCTTTCACCGCAGGCTGCTGTGGCCCATCCGCACCTCGGCCGGTGAGGTGATCGGGTTCGGGGCCCGGCGGCTGTTCGACGACGACCCGATGGAAGCCAAGTACGTCAATACGCCCGAGACGCTGCTCTACAAGAAGTCGGCGGTGATGTTCGGCCTCGACTTGGCCAAACGCGACATCGCCAGGGGACACCAGGCGGTCGTCGTCGAGGGCTACACCGACGTGATGGCGATGCATCTGGCCGGGGTCACCACCGCGGTCGCGTCGTGCGGCACCGCATTCGGCGACGAGCATCTGGCGATGCTGCGCCGGCTGATGATGGACGACAGCTTCTTTCGCGGTGAACTGATCTACGTGTTCGACGGAGACGCGGCGGGCCGCGCGGCTGCGATCAAGGCCTTCGGCGGTGAGCAGAATCTGGCGGGGCAGTCCTTTGTCGCGGTCGCTCCGGACGGCATGGATCCCTGCGACCTACGGCTCAAGTCAGGCGACGGGGCGCTGCGCGACCTGGTGGCACGACGAACCCCGTTGTTCGAGTTCGCGATTCGCACCGCGATGGCCGAGTTCGACCTGGAGAACGCCGAAGGCAGGGTTGCCACGCTGCGCCGCTGCGTACCGATGGTGGCCCAGATCAAAGACCCCACGCTGCGCGACGAGTACGCCCGCCAGCTCGCCGGCTGGGTTGGCTGGGCCGACGTCGCGCAGATCATTGACCGGGTGCGGACCGATGCGAAAAAGTCCAAGGACCCGGCCACCCGGGGCAGTTTCGCACCCAATCCGCGCCGCCGTGGCGCCGAGCAGCCGACCGAAAACGCCTCGGCCGAACCCGCGGCGCGTCCCGACCCGCGCGACCCGACCCTGTGGCCGCAGCGCGAGGCGCTCAAGTCGGCGTTGCAGTACCCGGCGTTCGCCGGCCCGGTGTTCGACACGCTGACCGTCGAGAGCTTCACCCACCCCGGGTATGCGGCCGTGCGCGCGGCCATCGACGCGGCCGGCGGCACGTCGACCGGTATCACCGGCGGACAGTGGATCGATGCGGTGCGCCAACAGACCGCATCGACTCTGACCGCCGGCCTGATCAACGAGCTCGGGGTGGAGGTTGTCGCCGTGGACGACGAGAGACTGCCCCGCTACATCGCCGGGGTGCTGGCTCGTCTGCAGGAGGTCTGGATGGGCCGGCAGATCGCCGAGGTCAAGTCCAAGCTGCAGCGCATGTCACCCGTTGAGCAAGGCGACGAGTATCACGCGCTGTTCGGCGACCTGGTCGCCATGGAGGCCTACCGGCGCAGCCTGCTGGAGCAGGCTAGCGGCGACGATCTGACGGTGTAAGGGCCTGATCGGCCGGCCGCTCGACTTCGCGCTGCACCACGGCCGTCTCGTTGTCGATCTCGGCCACGGTGACAAACCCCGCGTCGGGTGAGATCCGATTCGCGATCTTGCGGCGCCCGCCTTCGATCACCGACTGGGCCATGGGACTACTGGTCAGCGCGCGATACGTAGCGGCTAGCTGCTCGTATCGCCGGCGTCCGGCTTTCGAGCCCAGCACGTACCCCAGCCCGAGCACGACGACATATCGGATCAAAGCGTCCCTCCCACGAACGTGCGGATGCGTCCATCCTGCCTCACTCGCCTGGGTGCGTGCGCCTCGATCGATCTAGCTGGGCGCGACGGTCAACACCCACCCGCGCCTTGCCCAGGGCATAGCCAGTGCGGCACGACCTGTCGAGGAACCAGCACCCCCGGGGGCTCTCCCTGGATTATCTCCGCGGGGAGACCAGAATTAGGCGCAAAGTAATAGGTGTGGCAGACACTCATGTCCCAGTTGGGCATCCTGCGCATTGCGCCCATGGTTGGACACCATTCTTGGCTGCAGATCCCTGAGTTATAGCAGCCCGGGGGCCCCTCAGGCGGGGCACAGCTCGCCGGTTGGCCAGGGTAGATGGAACAGGGAGCGGCCTGAGCGGTACCTGCGGCCAGCCCGAATCCGGCCAGACCCAGACCCGCCGATAGCAGCGCCACGGCAAGGAGCCGTGTTCGGGCGTGAGTGGTGTCCATGGTGTGCCTTTTCCGTTGCTGTCGTGCCCGACGTTATCGTCGGCCATTGCGAAATTCTTTGCTTTCGCTGCGGCTACCGATCCCAATAACAGCCGGACGGCGCCACCGGGCAACCCGACGTTTCAAACCGGCCGACGACCGGGCTGGCCCAAACTTGGGCGCGGGTATCCCGGTACGCTAAAGTCGTCCAGCGATCCGCGCCAGAGTTCGCGTGGACACCGGTTATTCCCCTGTAGCTCAATTGGCAGAGCATTCGGCTGTTAACCGAAGGGTTGGTGGTTCGAGTCCACCCGGGGGAGCAGGCAACGGCGCATCTCCAGATCACCGGGCCGTCCGCACATGACGGCAGGAGGAGGTGCCGCCGGGTGACGTTGACCGGTTTGGTGACCACCTTCGACGCTGTCGTCCGTGCCGGATACCCCCACGGTGTGCCGCGGGCCGACTACGTTCCGATATTGGCGCTGCTACGCCGGCGATTGCCCGACAACGCCGTGGCTGCGGTGGCCACCCACGTCACGGCCAGCGGTGACTTGAACATCGACGCCGCCGAAATCCGCGCGGCGATCACCCGGATCGCTGTCGAACTTCCCTGCGCGGCCGATCTCGAACGTGTCCAGGGCCGGCTCGCGGCAATCATCGAACTGGCCCGACCGCCGCATCAGTGACCCGGCGCATCGTTGGATCCAGTTGCCGCACGGGCGATTTAGATGGAGAAGTCCTCGCCGTGCCACACTCCGGCTTCCGGCGGCCGGATGACGCGGCCACTCTGTGGACTGTCGCTCTGAGCTTCCAGCTTCGCCACCCGAGTGAGCAAGGACTGCAGGCTGACCCCCACCAGATCCGGCAGGGAATCGTCCTCGCCGGCCGGGCCGGAGCGGCTCACGATCTGCCCGGGCACCCCAACGACCACACTGCTTGACGGAACTTCTTTCACCACAACGGCATTGGCGCCGATTCGGCTGTCATCGCCGATTTTGATCGGGCCGAGGATCTTGGCTCCGGCACCGATGATCACGCGGTCGCCGATGGTGGGGTGGCGTTTCCCGGGATCCGTGCTGATGCCACCGAGAGTCACGCCGTGGTAGATCGTGACGTCGTCACCCACTTCGGCGGTTTCGCCGATCACGACGCCGGTGGCGTGGTCGATGAACAACCTGTTGCCGAGCACCGCGCCGGGGTGGATTTCGACCCCGGTGAAGATGCGGGTCAGTTCCCCGAAGACCCGTGCGGCGACCCGGGCGCCACGGGTCCACAGCCAATGGCTGATCCGGTGGCCCCAGATGGCATGCACGCCGGGGTAGGCGAAGATGACTTGCAGCGCCGTCGGGCGGGCCGGATCCCGCTCGGTAGCGGCCCGGATGTCCTGCCGTATCGACGCCAGCACGGCTACTCGGCCACGTCGGCGAATAGCGGTGTGCTCAAATACCGCTCGCCGAAGTCGGGGAGGATAACCACGATGAGTTTCCCGGCGTTTTCCGGCCGGCGCGCCACCTGCAGGGCCGCCACCACGGCCGCGCCCGAAGAGATGCCGACCAGCAGTCCTTCTTCGCGGGCCAACCGCCGAGCCAAGGTGATCGAGTCGTCGTTGCCGACGGTGATGATCTCGTCGACCAAGTCCAGGTCGAGCACCGGCGGGATGAATCCGGCGCCGAGGCCCTGGATCGGGTGCGGTCCTTTCTGGCCGCCGGACAGCACCGGCGAAGCGGCCGGTTCTACGGCGATGAACTGCACCGAGGGCTTGCGCTCCTTGATCACCTGGGCGACGCCGGTGATGGTTCCGCCGGTGCCCACGCCCGACACGAAGATGTCGATCTTCCCGTCGGTGTCGCGCCAGAGCTCTTCGGCGGTGGTTTTCCGGTGAATGGCCGCGTTGGCCGGGTTTTCGAACTGCTGGGGCACGAAATACCGCTGGTCGGTCTTGGCCAGCTCCTCGGCCTTCGCGATGGCGCCTGGCATGCCCTCCTTGCCGGGAGTCAGGATGATCTCGGCACCCAGGGCGAGCAGCAGCTTGCGCCGCTCGACGCTCATCGTCTCGGGCATGGTCAGCACGATCTTGTAGCCCCGGGCGGCGGCCACCAGCGCGAGCGCAATACCGGTGTTTCCGCTCGTCGGCTCGAGGATGATCGTGTCCGGCTTGATCAGACCCGCTGCCTCGGCGGCGTCGATCAGGGCCAGCCCAAGGCGGTCCTTCACACTGGCGGCCGGGTTGAAGGACTCCAGCTTGGCGACGACGTCCGCGCCTGCTCCGTCGGTCACCCGGTTCAGCCGCACCAGGGGCGTATTTCCGATTAGTTGTGTGATGTTCTCAGCGATGCTCACAGTCGCAATTCCAGCGAATGTCGAAGTGGATTGCAACGTCGGCGGGCACAGCGAGGGCCACTGGAGTGAATTGTTCCGGCGCGTCGGGCGCCACTCCGGCCAAAACTTTGCCGGCGATTTGGTACGAAGTTGTCGCGGTCAACGTTGCCGCCGACGTGCCCGGTGCCGGACGCACATAGAAATCGGTACCCGGTTCGACGATCCCATCGACCGCGAAACCGTCAGCGTCAACCAGCGAGTGGCCGTCGGCAGCGTTGAGCGTCAAGGGGATTCGCACCCGAAATGGGCCCACGAGCTCGGGTCCGGCGGTGGCGTCGGTGTCGACGAGAGCGGGCTCGTCGGCTTCCTGCGGTGCCTTCAGCGCCCCGGACAGTAGGTAGTTGTAGAGGTGTACGACGCGGTCGGCGTTGCGGTAATGGCGAGTACCGGTCAGCCAGAAGCTCACGTAGCCGATCCTAGGCGTTGTGCCGGCCTCTGTCTCGGCGATGAGGCGGTAGTAGCGGTAGCCGCGTCCACGGTGGCCGTGGCTGCTGCTCGACAACGTGCTGCCGATTCCCAGCGCGCGTTGGTAGCGTCCCTTGGCTGGACCGGTCGTCAGCCGCGAGCCGGAAACATCTTGCCAGTCAACGCCATTGGCGGACTTTTGCAGTCGGATTGCGACGGCGCCCTCCGACGCGGTCCACACCGAGTAGCTGCCGAGTTGGGGTTGGCCGTCGAATTCGAAGGTGATCACCGGTCCCGGCGCCCGGTGCACCGCGACCGGAATGTTCAGCGGCTTGGTGTCCAGAGCCAAGCCGTTGGTCAGATACCAGATCGCGGCCTGCGTAGCGGCGATGGCTTCGTGTTCATCGAGATTGGCGTGTCCCAGCGGGTAACCGGCCTGCCGCAACCGCTGACTCAGATCCGCGGTCGTGCGCATCGGATACGAGTGGCGCAGAATCCAATCCACCTCGGCTTCATGGTCGCGTCTGCGCAGATGCGGGAGCGCCGACCAGGTTCCCACGCGGTAGCGAGACGGCAGCTGCGGTGCGATGCCGGCGAAGTCCAGCGAATAAGCGCGCAGGTTGGGGTTGAGCCGGATCAGGTCGGTCCGCGCGGTGCTGCCGTCGCTGAACACGATCGTGTCGACCGTGTGGGAGTAGGTGCCGCCCCGGTAACGCGTCATGTGCGGGAGTTCGGTGGCCGGCCGGACCAGGATGCGCTGGCGGGTCGCCACCGGCGCCAGCGCGCGGCTAGGCATGGATAACACGGTCATGGCTGGTTGTTCTTCCCGGAAGATTTCGACTGTTGCGCTTTCGTACGCGCGGGCTTGGACGCCCGCCAGCGGGAAAAAAGCGCGACGATTAGAACGTCAGAATTGGGGGGTCAGGAAATCAACAACAGCAACAACAGTCCACGGCAAGGCAGCGCGAGCGGTTGAGGCGCAGCTGTGCAGCGTGGTGCATGCGACCACTATAAGGCATCATCGCGACCAGCTTCGTTCGACGATTAGTGCTTATCCTGCGGTTGAAAAAATCTCGATGAGTTTTACACTTGCCTCGGCTCAATGCGGCGCTCTCGGTTGGTGGCCTGTGGCTCTACATCCGTGCTAGGTATTCGACAACGACGGAAGGACCAACATGACGTCGGCTCAAAATGAGTCTCAGGCACTCGGGGATCTCGGTGCCAGGCAGCTCGCCAACGCGACCAAGACTGTTCCGCAGCTCTCCACGATCACCCCTCGGTGGCTGCTGCACCTGCTGAGCTGGGTGCCGGTGGAAGCGGGTATCTACCGGGTCAACCGGGTGGTCAACCCCGAGCGGGTCGCCGTGACCACGCAAGAGGGCGACTCCCTCGACACTCCGCTGGAAGAGACCTTCGTCGACTATGAGACCAGCCCGCGCGAGTACACGTTGCGGACGATCTCGACCCTGCTCGACGTGAGCACCCGGGTCTCCGACCTGTACTCCAGCCCGCACGACCAGATCACCCAGCAGCTGCGGCTGACCATCGAGACCATCAAGGAGCGCCAGGAGTTCGAGCTGGTCAACAGCCCGGAGTACGGGTTGCTGGCGCAGGCGACCCCGGAGCAGACGATCCAGACGCTCGGCGGAGCGCCGACGCCGGACGACCTCGACGCGCTGATCACCCGGGTGTGGAAGACCCCCAGCTTCTTTTTGACCCACCCACAGGGCATCGCTGCGTTCGGTCGGGAGGCCACCTACCGCGGTGTGCCACCCGTCGTCGTCAGCCTGTTCGGGGCGCAGTTCATCACCTGGCGCGGCATTCCGTTGATCCCGTCGGACAAGGTGCCGGTCGAAGACGGCAAGACCAAGATCATCCTGGTGCGCACCGGCGAGGAGCGCCAAGGAGTGGTCGGCCTGTTCCAGCCGGGGCTGGTCGGTGAGCAGGCGCCGGGCCTCTCGGTTCGCTTCACCGGCATCAACCAGTCGGCGATCGCCCGCTACTTGGTCACTCTGTACACGTCCCTAGCTGTGCTCACGGACGACGCGCTCGCCGTCCTCGACGGTGTCGCTGTGGACCAGTTCCATGAGTACAAGTGAGTACCGGTCGGTAGACGCCGAAAGCGACCTGCCGGTCAGCGCTGCTGAGCTTGCGGCACTGGCAACGCAGCTGTACGCGGCCAGTGTGCGGCCGGGGCCGGACAGCCCGCCGCAGACAGCGCCGGTCGCCCCGCGCGGCAGTGTGCCGGACACCACGGCGGCGGCATCGGCGGCCCGAACGGCTGCCGGGACGTCGGATCCGTTCCCGGCACCGCTTCCGCCGATCGGCTTCACCGACATCTACCTGCCCGCTCCGACGTCTCCCGCACCGGAAGGTCCGCCGCAAGCGGTGCCCGTCGCACCACGCGGCAGCGTCCCGGATACGACGGCGGGCCCGTCGGCCGGCTGGACGACCGCCGGGGTCGCGGATCCCTACCTGCCGCCGGGCGTCGCCGACCTCAGCACCTTCGCTGTCCCCACCGAGGGCCTCGTCTCGACGCAGCCGGGCGTGCTGGCCGGCTCGGGGCCGAGCGCTCCGGTGGCCCCGCGCGGCTCATTGCCTTATTCGGGGCCTTATTCGGGCACCGGATGGTTACCCGAGGCGCCGTCGGTCGTCGACGTCGGCTGGTCTGACGCGGTACCTGCCGCGCCGGCTGCGCTGGCCGAACCGGACGGTGACGGGTACGACTACCACTTCCTCACCGCATCCGACCCGGTGCCGCAGTTGCCCGACGACCACGAGGTGTTCGACGTCAACGCAATCCGGGCGGACTTCCCGATCCTGAAGGAGACGATCAACGGCAAGCCGCTGATCTGGTTCGACAACGCGGCGACGACCCAGAAGCCGCAGGTGGTCATCGACCGGCTGTCGTACTTCTACGCTCACGAGAACTCCAACATCCACCGGGCGGCGCACGAGTTGGCGGCCCGGTCCACCGATGCCTACGAAGAGGCCCGCGAGACCGTCCGGCGGTTCATCGGTGCACCCAAGGCCGAGCAGAACATCTTCGTGCGTGGCACCACCGAAGCCATCAACCTGGTGGCTTACGCGTGGGGTGGCAAGCACCTGGGGCCGGGCGATGAGATCGTCATCACCCACCTCGAGCACCACGCCAATATCGTTCCGTGGCAACTACTTTCGCAGCAGACCGGTGCCATTTTGCGGGTTGCGCCCGTTGACGAGGCCGGTAACCTGCTGCTCTCGGAGTTCGAGAACCTACTGGGCCCGAAGACCGGGCTGGTCGCGGCGACGCAGGTGTCGAACGCGCTGGGAACGGTGACGCCGGTGGAAAAGATCGTCGAGCTCGGTCACCGCTACGGTGCGCGAGTGCTGATCGATGGCGCTCAGTCGATTCCGCATCTGCCAATCGACGTCGCCGAACTCGGTGTCGACTTCTTCGTGTTCTCCGGCCATAAGATCTACGGCCCCACCGGGATTGGTGTGCTGTACGGGTCCGAGGAGGCGCTGGCCGAGACGCCGCCGTGGCAGGGCGGCGGCAACATGATCGCCGACGTCACGCTGGAACGCTCGCTGTACCAAGGGCTTCCGAATAAATTCGAGGCCGGCACCGGCAACATCGCCGATGCCGTGGGACTGGGCGAGGCGCTGCGCTATGTCGAGCGGGTAGGCATCGAGCGCATCGCGGCCTATGAGCACGCGTTGCTGGACTATGCGACCCCGCGGTTGGCCGACATCCCCGGTGTTCGCCTGGTCGGCACCGCGGACGAGAAGGCCAGCGTGTTGTCCTTTGTCCTGGCTGGGCACGAGCCGCTCGAGGTGGGCAAGGCGCTCAACGCCGAAGGGATTGCGGTGCGGGCCGGACACCATTGCGCGCAGCCAATTTTGCGCCGATACGGACTGGAAGCCACGGTTCGGCCGTCGTTCGCCTTCTACAACACGTTCGAAGAGATCGACGTGTTCCTCAAGGCGGTGCGCCGGATCGCTGAGGGTGGTTCGAACGTCGGCTGACGCGGCGGCCACGGCTTTGACTGTGCGCTCAGGGATTTGAGTGTGCGCCCACGGTGGCTTCGGTCGGCGTGTCGCCGCCCTCACCGCACACTCGTCGCCAAGGACGCACACTCGACGCGCCTGTTCCCGGTCACCAGGCCCTTGCCCGTAGTGGGCGTGCCCGGGTAGGCATACCCTGGGTGGTGCACCAGCTGGACGGCAAGGAACGGTTTTGAGCGATACACCGCGCGACGACGCATCCGATCAGACACCGCGCTCGGACCCAAATCAGGGTGCGAACGACAGCGGCACGCCACGTCCGGCACATGACGAGCACGATCCGTTGTTCGTCGGTGTCGGCGCGATCTGTCATACCGCGGCGCGGTTGACGGGAGTCGACGGTGCCGCGGTCGCTGTGCTGGCCATTGCGCAGGGAGCCCGGGAGCTGGTCTATGCCACCGATGCGCTGGCCCAGCAGATCGACGAGTTGCAATTCACCTTGGGTGAGGGGCCGTGCCTAGACGCCGTCCGCGACGATGAGCCACTGCTGTGTGCACACATCGACGACGAGGAGTTCGAACTGCGGTGGCCGGCCTTCACCGCTGAGGTGGCCGATGTGGGCGTCGCGGCGCTGTTTGCCTATCCCGTCCCCGGCCCACAACGACCCATGGGTGTGCTGGAGCTGTATCGCCGAACGGCCGGGGAGCTGGGCGAGATCGAACGACAGTCCGCGCAGGTGTGCGCCTCGGCGCTGCGAACGACCTTGGAAATCAATTGGCGTCAGGAGCTGACTCGCACCGGTAGTGAGGAGGCGGCCATCGAGGCGGCTGCCCTACGAGCTGCGGAGATAGCCGGACCGGATCCGTTCACTCGTTCGCAGGTGTACGTGGCGGCGGGGATGGTCGCGGTGCAGTTGGCGATACCCACGCACGATGCGCTGGACCGGTTGCGGGCGTACGCCTACGCGCACAAGCGATCTATCGTCGCGCTCGCCGCCGATGTCGTGGCCCGACGGCTGTCCTTCCGTGACCTCGATGACGAATCGAGCGTCGACTCGTGAGCGTTGCGTCGTTGAAGCTGAAAGTCCCGCGATGACCGCGGCCCGCGACCGGTTGGTGATCGCAGAACTGACGGCCGCGCTGGCCGGTGACTTCGACTTGCCCACGGTGCTGGACGATGTCGCTCACGATGCGCTTGCGGGATTGCAGGCCTGGTCGGCTGTCGTGGTGCTGCGCGATGATCGACATCACGCGGGCGACATCGGCATCCAGGTCGTCGCCGAAGCGTTGTACGCACCGACAGACGCCGACCTGAGTTTTGTGACGGCGGGACCCGCGTTGGTCACCGCTCGCGATGGGGCGGTGACGATGATGGTTGACCTCGCCGCCGCCGGCGAAACCCGTTGGCCCGGTTATCGTCGCGACGCCTTGCGGGCCGGGGTGCGTGGCATGCGGGGCTTTCCGCTGACCGTGATGGGTTCGTCGGTGGGGGCGCTGGTGGTGCACACCGATGTGCCCTGGGGAGTGGAACGATCAAACGAGTTCGGCCAGACATTGGCCAATCTGGCGGCCGTCGCGATTTCGATCGCCCCGCACTCAAACCAGCGACGCGCCGACACCGGCGAGACGATCGAGACGCTGCTCCAGGACACCATCGTGATCGCCACCGCCACGGGCATCATCGCCGAGGTGTCTGGAAGCGATCCTGCCGAGGCGCGGCTGCAGCTGCACCGACTGGCTCGCGCGCATCAAGCCACGGTGACGACACATGCCGGCCGAATTGTCGCAGCTTACAACAGCGATCCAGCGAGTATCGCCGCGCTGCTGGCGGCGCCCGGCGCGCTGCCTGCGCCACCGCGCATCGACAATTGAGTCACCGCCGGTCGCCGGTGACGTTCCCCCGAGGGGGCATGGTCTTGGAACCAACGATCCTGGTGCGGGGGAGGGAGGTACGGCGTGGTTGAGAAGGATGTCGCAGGAGACGTCGTGCGTGGTGCCATGGCTGAGCTGGCCGCCAACTTCGCCGCGCCCACCGAGATCACCGCCATCCTGGAGTCCGTCACCGCTCACGCGGTCGGACTCATTGGCCAGGTGGACTTTGCCGATGTCCTGCTCATCGACGGGCACCAGTACCAGTCGATCGCCCCGACCGAGGCGCTGGCCGTCGAACTCGACACGCTCCAGGTCGATTTGCAAGAAGGTCCGTGCCTGACCGCCAGTGCCGAGGACGTGACGGTCGTGTATTCCGATCTCACCTCGGAGGCGCGCTGGCCCCGGTTCGCCCCGGCCGCCATGCAGGCCGGGATTCAGAGCATGATGTCATTTCACCTGTACACCCATCCGACCAGAACGCATGGTGGCGGCGGTGGTCGGGGCGCGCTAAACCTGTTCAGCCGCAAGCGGTATGAATTCAGTGTCGAAGAACGAGTCATCGGCGCGATGCTGGCCACTCATGCCGCGAGCGCGCTGATCGCTGCGGACCGCCAGACACAATTCGAGTCCGCATTGGCCAGCCGAGACCAAATAGGCCAAGCCAAGGGCATCTTGATGGAACGCTTCAGGGTCGACGCGGTGCACGCTTTCAACCTGATCACCAAATTCTCCCAAGACAACAACATGCCGGTCCGAATCGTCGCCGAACGCATCGTTGACACCGTTTAGCGCGTACCTCGCCGGGGCCGGTCAGTAACCCGAACTGCGCCATTCGGCGGGCCGGTGCTCGAGCGCGGCGGCTTAACATCCGGACATTGACCCATCGGCCATATTTCTTCTGGTTGATTGCAACCCTGACGTCGGGCATTGGCTTGCGCGTAAATTGCCCCAATGTTCTATGCGTGCAAACAGACGGCGCGGTCCACACGTATACAATGCCGACTCTTATCGGGCCGGCTAGTTACAAGCGAGTAAAAATCATTACGAAAACGGGGGACCGCATGAGCCGAATGGACCGTCGGCATTCTGGGCGGGTTCGATGAACGGCGCGGCCCTCGCAAAGCCCATGAATGCGCTGGGCGAATTCTTTATGCTCAGGCCGAAGCATTGGTGACTGTGCTGCGACGGCCGTGGGCCTGGCGCGAGATTCTCGAGCAGATCTGGTTCGTCGCCCGGGTGTCGATTTTCCCGACCATCATGCTCTCGATTCCGTACACGGTGCTCATCGTGTTCGTGCTCAACATTTTGCTCGTCGAGATTTGTGCCGGGGATCTCTCTGGTGCCGGTGCCGGTCTGGCGTCGGTGACCCAGGTCGGGCCGGTTGTCACGGCGATGGTCGTCTCGGGCGCCGGGTCGACCGCGATGTGCGCCGACTTGGGCGCGCGCACCATCCGTGAGGAGATCGACGCGATGAAGGTTATCGGCGTCAATCCCATTCAGGCTCTGGTAGTTCCGCGCATCATCGCCGCCACCTTCGTTGCGGTCCTGCTGTACTCGGTGGTCGCGGTCACCGGGTTGGTCGGTAGCTACGTCTTCGTGGTCTTCGTTCAGCACGTCACGCCCGGTGCCTTTATTGCGGGGATGACCCTGGTCACCGGTCTGCCGCAGGTGGTGATTTCGCTGATCAAGGCAATGCTGTTCGGCCTGTCCGCGGGATTGATCGCCTGCTACAAGGGCTTGTCGGTGGGCGGGGGCCCAACCGGCGTCGGCAACGCGGTGAACGAGACCGTGGTGTTCCTTACCTTTCTTGGGGGGTGTTTGGGGCCGTCGGTCGTAGGCTTCGAATTGCCCAGGGACGTCGGGTATGGCTTTCATGGTTTTGCTGCTGTTCATGGCCGAAGGAGATTGGCCGCCCGATGTCCCGCGACGACTTGACCGCTAATTGAGAGATGCGATTCGATCGCTGTGTAAGGACACGTCGGCGTGGTCGTCTGCTGGGCTTTGGGATATGACGACAATCGTGGAGGTGGTTGTGGGACAACAACTGTGGGCCGGTGTGGATGCCGGAAAATCCGAACATCACTGTGTGGTCATCGACGGCGACGGGCAGCGAGTACGGTCCCAGCGCGTCGCCAACGACGAGACGGTCCTGCTCGAATTGATCGACGCGGTCACCACGCTGGCCGACGGCGAGGAGGTCACCTGGGCGATCGACCTCAACCACGGCGGAGCCGCACTGCTGATCACCTGCTCATCGCCGCAGAGCAAAGGCTGCTCTACATCCCAGGCCGCACCGTGTATCACGCCTCGGGAAGCTACCGCGGTGACGGCAAGACCGACGCCAAGGATGCCGCCATCATCGCCGATCAGGCCCGCATGCGCCGCGACCTGCAACCCCTGCGCCCCGGCGACGAGATCGCAGTAGACCTGCGGATCCTGACCGCCCGACGCACCGATCTGGTCGCCGATCGCACCCGGGCGATCAACCGGCTGCGCGCCCAGCTGCTCGAATACTTCCCGGCCCTGGAGCGGGCCTTCGACTACAGCCACAGCAAGGCCGCCCTGATCCTTCTGTCGGGCTATCAAACTCCCGACGGGCTGCGCCGCGCCGGTGTCGCCCGACTGGAAGGCTGGCTGCGTAAACGCAAGGCCTACAACGCCGCTGCTGTGGCTGCCAGAGCGATCGAGGCCGCCGACGCCCAGCACACCACCGTCCGCGGACAACAGATCGCCGCCGCGATGGTCGCGCGGCTGGCCAAGGAGGTGATGGGCCTCGACACCGAAATCGGCGACACCGAAACGATGATCGAGGACCGATTTCGCCGCCACCGCCACGCCGAGATCATCCTGAGCATGCCCGGATTCGGTGTCGCGCTCGGCGCTGAATTCCTCGCCGCCACCGGCGGCGACATGACCGCCTTTGACAGCGTCGATCGCCTGGCCGGCGTGTCCGGGCTGGCCCCGGTACCGCGAGACTCCGGGCGCATCAGCGGCAACCTCAAACGACCCCGCCGCTACGACCGACGACTCCTGCGGGCCTGCTACCTGTCCGCACAAATCGCCATCCGCACCGACCCCGCCTCCCGGACCTACTACAACCGCAAGAGAACCGAAGGCAAAACGGCTCTTCATGATCGGGGGTGTAGTCGGGGTCTGAATCCGCCGGTTTCCAGGAGGGATCTGGCGATGTAGTTGGTGAGGTTTCGAAAGCCCAGGGCGGAGCCGCGGAGGTGTTCGAGGCGTCCGTTGATCGCTTCGGTTGGGCCGTTGGAGGTGCCGGGGCGGTCGAAGTAGGCCAGGACGTCGGCGGCGCGTTTCTTCAGCGTCCGCCCGAGGGTGATCAGTTCCTGCAGCGGTTTGGGGATGCCGGCGCTGAGGGTGGTGATCAGGGCGGTCATCATCGTGGCGCCCTTGGCGCGGTCGGGTTGGCGGTAGGCGGCCACGGTGCGTTGATAGATCATCCAGGTGGCCTCGACCTCGACATGGGCATCGACGGCGAACAGGGCGGCAAGCCGGGCTTTCTGTTTGTCGGTGAGCAGGTCGGCACCGGTATGCAGGGTGCGCCGGGCACGGTAGAGCGGGTCGGTGCTGCGGCCGCGGTGCCCGCAGGTGGCCAGCTGCACGCGGCGTCGGCATTCGTCGAGGGCGTTGCCGGCCAGCCGGACCACGTGGAAGGGGTCCATCACCGTGGCGGCGTCGGGCAGTTCCTCGGTGGCCGCAGTCTTGAATCCGGAGAAACCGTCCATGGCAACGACTTCCACACCGTCACGCCAGTCTTTGGGCCGGTTGGCCAACCACTGTTGGAAGGCGTGTTTGGAACGTCCTTCGATCATGTCGAGCAACCGCGCCGGTCCGGACTTGTCGCGCACCGGGGTCAAGTCGATGATGACGGTGACGTATTTGTCGCCGCGGCGAGTGTGGCGCCAGACGTGTTCGTCCACGCCGATGACCGCCACGCCGTCGAATCGTGCCGGGTCGGCGATGAGCAGCCGCTTGCCTTCGGCGAGCACCGCATTGTTGGCGGTGTTCCACGACACTGCCAGTCCTTCGGCGACTCGGGCCACGCTCAGGTGTTGGCACACAATGGCTTCCAGCGCCCACTGCAGAGCGCGTCGCGAGAGCTTGGCTCGTGGTTCGGCGGCCTTGCTGGCGTCTTGACGCCACACATGAGAGCATCCTGCGCATCGGTAGCGGCGGATGGTGACCAGCAAGGTCGTGGGCCGCCACCCCAACGGCTCATGGGCCAACGTACGGGTCACGCTGTCGCGCGGAACGCCTTCTTCACCGCAGCGCCGGCACCATCGATCCTCCTCGGCGATCCGGCACGCCAGCACAGCACGATCAGCATCGAGGCGCTGACCGGTCACCTCCAGCCTGAGTTCATCAAGGCGGCAGAAAGTCGTCACGTCAGCGCAGGCAAAGCCCGCCCGACCGGTAGCGTCAGGCACGTCGAGGTCTTCCTGATGGACGGCGTAGGAACCTCCATCATCAGAAGACCTCGACCCCTACACCGGCACCGACGCGCCGACCACCCCTACACCCTCATCTGCGAAGAGCCGGCAAAACCCACACCCAAGCCGTCATCGCCCTGGCCCGCCGACGCCTCAACGTCCTGTGGGCCATGCTCCGCGACCACGCCGCCTACCAACCCACGACTACAGCCGCGGCGGCTTGACAACGTCATTGAGAATCTCCTTCATGGCCTTGTTCTTCATCAACATCCTGACCACCGCGCTCGGCGTGAAGGTGACTGCCAAATGACCGGTCTCGCGGGTGAGCCGCCGTGGTTCGTCACTTTCGGCCCCAGGCTGGTGGCTTCCACCCGCAAGCTTGGCGAACAGACCCAGTTCTATGGGAAGTCGTTGGCCTCCACCGGTGATGCGGTACGGCGCTACCCGGGAGAACTGCTGCGGTTGATCGCCGAGATGGGTATGGGCACGGGTGCGCTCGCGGTGATCGGCGGCACCGTCGGCATCATCGGCTTCCTCACGTTGACCACCGGCGCCCTTGTCGCGGTACAGGGTTACGACACGCTGTCCAATATCGGTGTGGAAGCGATGACCGGTTTTCTGTCGGCCTTCTTGAACGTCCGGATGATCGCGCCGTGCACCGCCGGCTTGGCATTGGCCGCCACCATCGGAGCCGGGGCCACGGCGCAGCTGGGCGCGATGCGCATCAACGAGGAGATCGACGCGCTGGAAGTGATGGGTATCCGTTCGGTCACCTATCTGGCATCCACGCGGATTATCGCCGGCGTCCTGGTCGTCATCCCGCTCTACGCGGTCGCCGTCCTGATGTCGTTCATCGCCGCCAAGTTCCTCACGATTTATGTGTACGGCCAGTCTCGTGGCGTCTACGAGCATTACTTCTCCACCTTCCTGCGTTCCAGCGACTTGTTGTGGTCGTTTTTGTCGGCGCTGACGATGGCGACGGGTGTGATGGTGGTGCACACCGACTACGGTTTCACTGCGACGGGCGGTCCCGCCGGTGTGGGGGAGGCTGTCGGTCGTTCGGTGCGGTCATCGATGATCATCACGGCGTTTGTGTGCCTGATGATTTCGCTGTCCGTCTACGGGCAGTCCGGCAACTTCAACCTGTCCGGGTAGCCGTATGAGCACCCACATACAGAGCGGGCCCGCGAGGCAAAATAGAGTCCGCAACAGCAGGATCGACCCCATCTGGTGGGCACCGACGTTGTTCATCCTCATCGCGGCTCTGATCGCACTGACCGCGGGGTCGTTCTCCGGCAAATTCCAAACTTTCATCCCGCTCACGCTGGTCTCGAACAGGGCCGGACTGGTGATGGAAGAGGGCGCCAAGGTCAAGTTACGCGGTGTAGAGGTCGGCCAAGTCGCGTCGATCGGCACCGACGTGAAGGCGGCTCAGCTACAGCTGAAGATGCAACCGGGCCCATTCAAATACCTGCCGAGCAACGTCGAGGCGGAGATCAAATCGACTACTGCGTTCGGGTCGAAGTACGTCGACCTGATCGTGCCCGAACATCCCAGCCAAACACCCCTGAAGCCGGGCGCGGTGCTCCAATCCCGCAATGTCACAGTCGAAGTCAACACGGTTTTCGAGAACCTGCAATCGGTGGTCGGAGCCCTCGACCCGGCGAAGTTGAACGCGATCTTGTCGGCATTCGCCCAATCAGTGCGCGGTAAGGGTGATCGACTTGGACAGGCGATCACCGGCGCGAACGACCTGCTGCTTACCGTCAACCCCCGCATGGACACGATCCATCGGGACTGGAGGCTGTTTGGTAAGACCACAGCCACCTATTCCGATGCGGCGCAGGATATCCTGTCGATCCTTGACTCGGCAGCGACGACCAGCACCACCCTCACCGACAACCAGCGGTCGCTCGACTCGTTGCTGTTGTCCGCGGTGGGCTTGAGCCAGACCGGCATCAATGTCATCGGCCGAAACGAATCCAACATCGTGCGGTCCTTCAACCTGCTCGATCCGACCACGGCGCTGCTGAACAAATACTCGCCGACCTACACGTGCCTGTTCCAGGGTGCGCAGTGGTACGTAGACCACGGCGGCCGAGACGCATTGGGCGGCAACGGCTACTCGGTAGTCCTTGACGCTGCACTGCTTTTCGGAGACGACCCGTACCGGTTCCCGCGACACCTTCCGAAGGTCAATGCGACAGGTGGCCCCGGGGGGAGGCCCAGCTGCGGTTCGCTGCCGGACCCGAGTGCGAACTTCCCCGTGCGTGCGCTGGTGACCGACACCGGTTGGGGCGCCGCTCCCGATGAGATCCGCACCACGCCGTGGGTGGGCAATCCATGGTGGGCCAACTACTTCCCAACCACCAAGAATCCTCCGGAAGCACCCCGGTTCAACTACCGCGGGGGGGTGCCGCCGCCGTCATGAGAAGGAAACTCAGCAGCATCATCTTCCGGGTGGGGATATTCACCGCGGTCTGCTTACTGTTCACGTTCACGCTTATCGCGGTGTTCGGGCAATTGCGCTTCGAGGACCGAACCGGCTACAACGCCGTGTTCACGAACATCTCCGGTCTGAAGTCCGGCAACTTTGTCCGCATCGCCGGGGTGGAGGTCGGCAAGGTCGGCGACCTCACGCTGCATCACGACGGCACGGTCACGGTCGGCTTCGCGGTAGACAAAGGGGTGCGACTGACCGAGGGCACCAAAGCCGTTGTGCGCTATGAAAACTTGATCGGTGACCGCTATCTCGGTCTCGAAGAGGGCCCCGGGCCCCCACGCCGGCTGCCGGCGGGCATGACGATTCCCCTGGCACGGACGTCGCCCGCCCTGGATATCGATGCGCTGATCGGTGGTTTCCGCCCGTTGTTCCGTGCGCTGGACCCCGATCAGGTCAATGCGCTGTCCGGTGAATTGCTGCGAATCTTCCAGGGGCAGAGCGGCACGCTGGCGTCCGTGCTTTCGCAGACATCGAGGCTGACCTCGACCCTGGCGGGCCGCAGCCAGCTGATCGGCGAGCTGATCACCAACCTGAACACCGTGCTGCACACCTTCGGCACGCGCGACCGCGAGTTGTCGGAGGGCTTGGACAAGCTATCGCAGTTCGTCGAGGGCTTGGCGCAGCGCAAGGACGACATCTCCACCGGGCTGGCCTACATCAACGCGGCGGCCGGGTCGGTCGCCAGCCTGCTTGTCCAGGCCCGTCAGCCGATCAAGGACGTGGTACACGAGACCCGACCGCGTGTCCGGGCAGGTGCTTTCCGACCGAGACTATATCGACGCGCTGCTCAAGGACCTTCCCGACATCTATCAGGTCCTCGCCCGCCAAGGCCTCAACGGCGACTACTTCGGCTTCTATTTCTGCGAAGTGTTGCTCAAACTCAATGGCAAGGGGGGCAACCCGATCTTCGTCAAACTGCTGGGCCAGCCCAGCGGGCGGTGCACCCCGCAGTGAAGCTGAAGCTACCGAAGATCAAAAAGTTTGGCCGGCGGAGCCCCGTCATGTTGGGAGTGATGGGCACCGCCATCCTGGTCTGCGTGACCATCGTCGCATTCCAGTACAACAAGCTGCCATTCATCAAGAACACGAAGGACTACGCCGCGTATTTTTCCGAGGCTGGTGGCATCAAAACCGGTAGTACGGTTCGGGTTTCGGGTATGGGTGTCGGTAGGGTCTCAGACATCCGCCTGGAGGGCACCAAGGTCCGGGTGGGATTCACCGTTCGAGACAACATCGACCCGGGTGACCGCACCGAAGCGGCGATCAAGACCGAGACAATTCTGGGCAGCAAGATGCTTGAGCTGACCTCGCGTGGCGAGGGGAAGCTCACGGGCACCATTCCGCTGGAACGCACCACCTCGCCGTATGACCTTCCCGACGCACTTGGCGATCTGACCACCACCATCAGTGGCCTGGATACCGCTCAACTCTCCTCGGCGATAACGACATTGGCTAACACCTTCAAGGAAACACCACCGGATCTCAAACCCGCGCTGCAAGGAGTGGCCCGCTTCTCGGAGACCCTCAACAACCGCGATGCGCAGCTGCGCAGCCTACTGGGGAACGCGAACAAGGTCTCGGCGGTACTGGGCCGGCGCAGCCAACAGATCGCCGGATTGGTGGCGAACTCCAACGCGCTGCTGGCAGCGCTGCTGGAGGAACGCGCTTCACTCGACGCGCTGATGAACAATCTCACCGCTGTTTCGCACCAGATTTCGGGACTGGTCGATGACAACCGGACCCAACTCAAGCCGGCCCTGGACAAGCTGAACGGGGTGCTCGAGGTCCTCGACAATCACAAACAAGATCTGCAGAGCACTTTCAACAAGTTCAGACGATATGCCATGTCGTTTGGCGAATGCCTGGGTTCTGGGCCATTTTTCAAGGCCTACGTGCCGAACTTGATTCCCGGCCAGATCGGTGGCCCGGTTCTCGACGCGGATATGAATGACCGGTTCTTGGACCCCAACCAAAAGTTGCCGTCGGAGTCGGTGGACCCACCAACCGGGTCTCCACCGGTCCCGCCGGAGAACGCACCGGTCCCGTTGTGGTCGCAGCCACCCTCACCTCCGCCCTCGACGCCACCCGTGCGGACCATTCCGCCGCCGTCGCCCCACGAGTTCGACGGGCCGTGAACATGAGTCGTAACACTCTTCGCAGAGTGACCGCGATCAGCCTGGTCGCGACGCTGGCCGTGGCTTCGTTTCTGGTCGTCACAAAACTCTGGAAAGATGTTGAAAAGAACACCTACTCGGCGTATTTCGTGGAGGCCAACGGTCTGTTCGCGGGCGACGAAATCAGGATCCTCGGCGTCGCCGTCGGTGTGGTGGACAAGGTCGAGCCGCAGCCCGCGGGCTCCACGGTGACCTTCTCCGTCGACAAGCAGTATCCAATCCCGGCCGACGCCCGCGCTGCAATCCTGTCGCCGTCGCTGGTGACTTCTCGGGCAATCCAACTCGTCCCGGCCTACTCCAGTGGCCCCAAATTGAGTCCCGGTGCCTCGATTCCGCTGAACCGCACCGCGGTGCCCGTCGAGTGGGACGACTTCCGCAAGCAGCTGGAAAAGCTGACCGACGCGCTGCAACCCACAACTCCAGGCGGGGTGAACTCGGTCGGCGAATTCATCGACTCGGCCGCGGAAAACCTGCGTGGTCGGGGCGACACCGCTCCCGATACCATAATCAAGTTGTCCCGAGCGATTTCAGCACTCGGTGATCACGCCGACGACATCTTCAGCACGGTGCGCAATCTGCAGCTGCTGGTGTCGGCGTTGTACTCCAGCAGCGATCTGCTGGCCGCGTTCAACCAAAACCTGGCCAGCGTGACGACCGTGCTGTCGAACACACCTAACGAAGTCGCCAATGCGGTAAAGGCATTGGATGGGGCACTGACAGACGTACGCCAGTTCCTCGCCGACAACCGGGAGGCAATGGGTGTCACAGTCGACCGGCGAGTTCGGTCACGACCGCGCTCAACGACAGCCGTGCAGATATCAAACAGGTGCTGCACATCGCCCCGACGGTGTTCCAGAATTTCCTGAACATCTACCAGCCGGCACAGAGTGCGATGACCGGTATCATCGCGTTGAACAACTTCGCCGATATCCCACAGTTCATCTGCAGCGCAATCGAATCAGCGTCTCGGGCGCGCTTAGCCCGAGTGTCGAAACTGTGCCTGCAGTACCTCAATCCGATCATCAAAAATCGCATCTACAACTACATTCCGGCGGGACTCAATCCGTTCGCCGGGACGCAGGCGCGACCCGGCGAGATCACCTACAGCGAAGACTCCCTTCGGCCCGGCTCCACGCCCCCGCCTGACGCGAACTCGCCCCCGCTGCCGGGGCCCCCGCCGCAGGCGCCGCCACCCGTGGATGTCGCACCGCCGGCCCTTCCCGGGCAGGCCGGGCTTGCCGATCAGCCGTCGCCGGCCGAGGGACAGCGGCCGCCGCCGCGGCCCGGGACGATCAACTCCATCGAGGTACTGCAGAATCTGATGCTTCCGACGGGCCCATCGTGAGGCGCGCGCTGGCTTGGACGCTCTGCGTGGCGTGCATCGGCGTGGTTCCGGCGTGCGGATGGCGCGGCTTGAACTCGTTCACCCTGCCCGGCACGGCGGGTGGAGGGAAGGGTGCCTACACGATCCAAGCGCAGATGCCCGACGTCGTGACCATTCAGCAGAACACCCGTGTTCGGGTTGATGACGTCAACGTCGGCAACGTCACCAAGATCGAGCTTCAGAACTGGCACGCGCTGGTGACCATGCGCATCGATGGCGATGTCCGCCTGCCCGCCAACTCGACCGCGAAGCTCGGACAGACCAGCCTGCTGGGATCGATGCACATCGAACTCGCGCCGCCCAAGGACGAGCCGCCGGTTGGCCAACTCAAAAACGGGTCGGTCATCCCGTTGCCGCGCGCGAGCCTGTATCCCACCACTGAGCAGACGCTGGCCTCGGTGTCAATCCTGCTCAACGGCGGGGGGATTGGGCAGTTGCAGGAAATCAACCAGGCGCTCGCCAAGGCATTCGGCGGCCGGGAAAACGACATGCGCAGTCTGCTGAGCCAACTGGACGAGTTCATCCGCGGCACGAACGAGCAGACCGACGACATCATTGCCGCCGCTGAGAATCTCAATGGCCTGGCCGGCCAGGTGGCCGACAAGGATGCGGTGGTCGACAGGGCGTTGATGACCGTGCCGAAAGCGTTGTCGGTATTGGCGGAAGAGCGCACCAAGATCGCCGATGCGATTGATCAACTCGGCAAGTTCAGCGCGATCGCGGCCGACACGATTCACCAGAGCAGGGAATCTCTGGTGAACAACCTGCGCAACATCGCGCCGGTGCTGCGGTCACTCGCCGACGCCGGGCCGTCGCTCACCAAGGGTCTGGACGGCTTGGCGACTTACCCGTGGCCGACGTCCACCGTGCGGAACTGGTTTCGCGGCGACTACGCGAACCTCACCCTGGTCGTCGATTTGACGTTGAGCCGCATCGACCAAGGGCTCTTCACCGGCTCACGGTGGGAAGGTAACCTGACTCAGCTCGAACGGCTGTGGGGACGCACAATCGGCATGCAGCCGAGTCCGGCCACAGCGGGCAACCCCCTGATGTATCCCTACCACGACGGGGGATACTGAATGCTGCGACTGAACCGCAGGACATGGATCCAGTTGGCAGTTGTGACCCTGGTGACCGTAGTTTCCTGTGGCGCAATGGCGCTCAACTTTATGAAGCTTCCCCAAACCTTGTTCGGGGTTGGCGAGTACAACGTCACTGTCGATCTGCCGCAGTCAGGTGGGCTCTACAAGACCTCGGTCGTTACCTATCGCGGCACCGACGTGGGACAGGTCAAGTCGGTCGACGTCACCGCCACCGGCGTGCGTGCGTTGCTCGCGCTGAGATCCGGAGTCAAGGTGCCCTCGGGCGTCCAGGCGTCGGTGCACAGCCGCTCGGCGATCGGCGAGCAATATATCGAACTGACTCCGCTGGCTGGAAGAGACGGAGAACAGTCGCGGCCGCTGCGAGCCGGCGACATCATTCCCGCCGGCCATGTCGATGTACCCGTCGACATCGGGCGCCTGCTCGACATGACCAACCGTGCGCTGCAGGCAATTCCGCGTGACAACTTGCATACGGTAATCGACGAGACTAACCGCGCAGTCGGTGGCCTTGGCCCCGAACTGTCTCGTATCGTCGATGGGTCGACTGCGTTGGCCATTGCGGGAGGCCAGACCGTCGACCCGCTTGCCGCCCTGATCGATCAGTCGCCTGCGGTGCTGAACTCGCAAGTGCAGACGTCGGATTCGATTGCCACCTGGGCCAGCCGAACGGCGGCCATCATGGCGCAATTCAAGGCGCAGGATGCTGCGGTGCGAGACCTGCTGACGCAAGGCACTTCCGGTGTCGAAGAAGGTCGCGCGCTGCTCGATCGCGTTTCGCCTGCGCTGCCGGTGCTGTTCGCCAATCTGGTGAGTCTCGGCGACATCGCCGTGGTCTACCGTCACGACATCGAACAACTCCTGGTGCTGCTCCCGCAGGGCATCGCGGCCATGGCGGCGATCATCGTGCCGAGCTCTAATACCAAACAGGAGTACCGGGGCGCCCAGTTGGACTTCAACCTGAACATCAACCTGCCGCCGCCCTGCACGACCGGGTATCTGCCGCCGACTCAGCGCCGCTCACCTGCCAGCGTCGACGCGCCAGACCGCCCGGCGGCAGAGCTGTATTGCCGAGTCCCGCAAGATTCGGAGTTCAATGTCCGTGGCGTGCGCAACATTCCGTGTGAGGCCAAGCCGTGGAAGCGGGCCCCTAGCGTCGAGATGTGCGAAAGCGACGAGGAGTACGTGCCGCTCAACGAGGGCTACAACTGGAAGGGCGACCCTAACGCCACCACCAGCGGTCAGGGCGTACCGCAGTATCCGCCGGGGCAGGATCCGCGACTACCTCCGCCACGGGGTACCGCGCCGCCCCCGCCGCAGGCACCGCTCGCCGTCGCCACCTATGACCCGGCCAATGGTGACTACGTCGGCCCTGACGGGCGCCACTACACCGAGTCCGACCTGGCCCACCCGCGTGCCAAAAACTGGCAGTCGCTTCTGGTGCCGACGCCGTAGGAATGTGAAGGAGATTCTCAATGACGTTGTCAAGCCGCCGCGGCTGTAGTCGTGGGTTGGTAGGCGGCGTGGTCGCGGAGCATGGCCCACAGGACGTTGAGGCGTCGACGGGCCAGGGCGATGACGGCTTGGGTGTGGGTTTTGCCTTCGGTTCTCTTGCGGTTGTAGTAGGTCCGGGAGGCGGGGTCGGTGCGGATGGCGATTTGTGCGGACAGGTAGCAGGCCCGCAGGAGTCGTCGGTCGTAGCGGCGGGGTCGTTTGAGGTTGCCGCTGATGCGCCCGGAGTCTCGCGGTACCGGGGCCAGCCCGGACACGCCGGCCAGGCGATCGACGCTGTCAAAGGCGGTCATGTCGCCGCCGGTGGCGGCGAGGAATTCAGCGCCGAGCGCGACACCGAATCCGGGCATGCTCAGGATGATCTCGGCGTGGCGGTGGCGGCGAAATCGGTCCTCGATCATCGTTTCGGTGTCGCCGATTTCGGTGTCGAGGCCCATCACCTCCTTGGCCAGCCGCGCGACCATCGCGGCGGCGATCTGTTGTCCGCGGACGGTGGTGTGCTGGGCGTCGGCGGCCTCGATCGCTCTGGCAGCCACAGCAGCGGCGTTGTAGGCCTTGCGTTTACGCAGCCAGCCTTCCAGTCGGCGGCCTTGCTGTGGCTGTAGTCGAAGGCCCGCTCCAGGGCCGGGAAGTATTCGAGCAGCTGGGCGCGCAGCCGGTTGATCGCCCGGGTGCGATCGGCGACCAGATCGGTGCGTCGGGCGGTCAGGATCCGCAGGTCTACTGCGATCTCGTCGCCGGGGCGCAGGGGTTGCAGGTCGCGGCGCATGCGGGCCTGATCGGCGATGATGGCGGCATCCTTGGCGTCGGTCTTGCCGTCACCGCGGTAGCTTCCCGAGGCGTGATACACGGTGCGGCCTGGGATGTAGAGCAGCCTTTGCTCTGCGGCGATGAGCAGGGTGATCAGCAGTGCGGCTCCGCCGTGGTTGAGGTCGATCGCCCAGGTGGCCTCCTCGCCGTCGGCCAGCGTGGTGACCGCGTCGATCAATTCGAGCAGGACCGTCTCGTCGTTGGCGACGCGCTGGGACCGTACTCGCTGCCCGTCGCCGTCGATGACCACGCAGTGATGTTCGGATTTTCCGGCATCCACACCGGCCCACAGTTGTTGTCCCACAACCACCTCCACGATTGTCGTCATATCCCAAAGCCCAGCAGACGACCACGCCGACGTGTCCTTACACAGCGATCGAATCGCATCTCTCAATTAGCGGTCAAGTCGTCGCGGGACATCGGGCGGCCAATCTCCTTCGGCCATGAACAGCAGCAAAACCATGAAAGCCATACCCGACGTCCCTGGGCAATTCGAAGCCTACGACCGACGGCCCCAAACACCCCCCAAGAAAGGTAAGGAAAACATGGCCGATGAGCCCGATACCTCTGAGACCGATGAAAAGGCCACTGAGCACGACGTCAAGCAGGTAGCTGACGTCGGGCAGGTCGCTGACGTCGACGAAACCGACGAGGACGCAGACCGATCCGAAGGTCGGCTCGCCCGCTGGCGGCAGCTGGCCGGCAGTCGACGGCTTTCGCGCGTCGGAACGGCCCTGGTTGCCAGCGCCGTAATCGTCGCCACTGTGGCGGGATTGGCGGGCTGGCTCGGCTTTCGCGCCTACCAAAAGCACGAGGCCCAGGTCCAACGCGATCTGTTCGTCCAGATTGCCCGGCAGGGTGCGGTGAACCTCACCACGATCAATTACACCCAGGTTTTTGGCGACGTGCAGCGGATCATCGATCCACCGGTGCTTTCCGTGATGACTTTCTGCAACGGTCTAAACCGTTTATCGAGGTCGTCAAGGCGGCGCAGTCGAAATCCGAAGGCACCGTCACCGATGCCGGGCTAGAATCTCAGCGCGGCGATTCGGCTCAAGTTCTGGTGGCGATCGCAGTGAAGTCACGGACCGCGGGCGGTGAGGAAGCACCGCGGGAATGGCGGATGCGAATTGAGGTTCAATCGGTCGGCGACGACGCCAAGGTGTCCAACGTGGTGTTCGTGCCATGACCACACTCAGCGAAGAAACCGAGAGCACCGTGAACGCAGACGCAGCAGATGCGGCCGAGACGCCACCACCGGAATCCGAGGCCAAAGACACGGCGATGCAAGAAGAATCGGAAACCGCCGCGATCGACGAGGCCTCCGACGACGACCCCGAAACTCGCAGGCGCCCGATCGCATGGTCGCGAGTACTCACCTATGGCGTGTTGCCGGCGCTCGCGTTGGTGCTGGCGTTGGTGGCGGGCTACTTCAGGTGGGTGGTTGCGTCGGCCGATGAGCTTGCCCTAGCTCGCACCGAATCGGTACGGGTGGCCAGCGAAGACGCCGCTGCTCTGTTGTCCTACAAGGCAGATTCGGCAGACAAGGACCTCAATAATGCGGCGCGTGATCGGCTGACCGGCGATTTCAAGGATGCCTACATCAATTTGATCCGCCAAGTGGTTATCCCGGGCGCAAAAGAGAAGCACATCTCGGCCGTAGCCAAAATAAACGCGGCAGCATCGGTTTCGGCAAGCGCCAACCACGCCGTGGTCCTGTTGTATGTCGACCAGACCGTGACCATCGGTGACGGCGCTCCCACCGATACCCAACCCGTTGTTCGGGTGGCTCTGGACAAGGTCAATGGCCGATGGCTGGTTTCGCATTTCGACCCGGTGTGATCGGAGGAGGGCGACATGATCACGCGGATACGCAGTTGGCTACGGCTTAGCGCCCGCGCGCTGCCGGTGGCGGTAATTCTCTCGACGACAAGCGCGTTGGCGGCCCCGCACGCACATGCCGACAATAAGCGGCTCAACAGCGCCGTCGTCTCCGCCGTCTACACCTTCCAGCACCAGGCGGGCTGCACGAACGATGTCATCAGGGACAACGCGCTAACGCTGGCTGCCCAGTGGCACGCAGACGACATGATCAACAACCGAAACATCAACGACGACATTGGATCCGACGGTACGAGCCCGCAGGACCGTGCCAACGCTGCCGGCTTCCACGGCAAGGCCGCCGAGACCGTGGCGATCAACCCGGCGGTCGCAATCAGTGGTACGCCAACCCCGACGACATGGCGATCATCCGCGACTGCGCCAACACCAACATCGGGGTGTGGTCGGACAACAGCATGGATCGCACCGTTGTGGTCGCCGTATACGGACAGCCCGCGTCCGCGCGGCGCTAGACCGCTTTAGTCTTAGACCGGCGTCCACAGCGCGGCGGCTACGGCTTGCGCGACGTCGTCATGGCTCGTGGTGGCTACCCCGTCGTGGGTGGCGGCGTGATAGACGGCCTCAGCGACCGCCATCGAGATGTCTCGCAGGTTCTGCACATCCGGCAACAGTGAGTCGCCCATTTTTTTCGGGCTTGCCCGCCGCACAATAGCTTTCGCCGCCGCCTGCAACATGCCCGGGGTGACGACCATGGATCGGGCGACGATGGTGCCCAGTCCGATGCCCGGGAACACCAGCACGTTGTTGGCCTGGCCGATGGTGTAGGTGGTCCCGTCGTAGGCGAGGGGGGGCGACCGGGGTGCCGGGTGATCAGCGCTTTGCCGTGCGACCACGCCGGCACGTCGGCCGGCATGGCTTCCATGCGTGAGGTCGGGTTGGACAACGGGAAGATCATCGGCCGTTCACAGGATGCGGCCATCGCCTCGATGACCTCCTGGTCGAACGCGCCGAATACGGCGGAGGAGCCCAACAGAATCGTGGGCGACGCAAGCTTGATCGCGTCTACCAATTCCACTCGCTCTCCGGCCGGCACACCGAGGTGGTCGCGATTTTTTGCATACGGCACCTGGAAGCCGCGCAGGTCGTCCATGTCGTCGAACAACAAGCCTTGTCTGTCGATCGGCCAGATCTGGGATGTGGCCTGCTCGACGGTGGCGCCGTCGGCGATCATCGCGTCACGGATTTGGTCGGCGACGCCGATCCCGGCTGTTCCGGCTCCGAAGACGATCGTTTTCTGGTCGCGCAGCGCGACTCCGGTGACATGACATCCGCCGTAGACGGCGGCCACCACCACGGCGCCGGTGCCCTGGATGTCGTCGTTGAAGATGCAGTAGTCGTCGCCGTAGGTCTGCAGGATCGCGCGCGCGTTGACCGGCCCGAAGTCCTCGAAGTGCAGGATGGCATGCGGAAACAGCCGGTGGGCGGTTTCGATGTAGCGGCCGATGAAGGCGTCGTAGTCGTCGCCGCGGCGCCGGGCATGGCGGTTACCCAGGTAGAACGGGTCCTGCAGGAGCTGTTCGTTATCGGTGCCGACATCCAGTGATACCGCGATGCAACGACGGGGATCGATGCCGCCGCCGGCGGTGTAGAGCGCCAGCTTGCCGACCGCGATCTGGATGCCGCCCACACCCAGTCACCGATACCCAGGATGGCTTCGGCGTCGGTGCACACGATCAGGTCGACGTCGCCGGCTCCCAGCCCGAACGTTTCGAAGGCGTCGTCGATCTCGTCGGGTTCGTCGACACTCAGGAATAGCCCGCGCTGCCTGCGGTATGCATGGGAGAAGCGTTGGATGGCCTCCCCGACGCGGGGCGTATAGACCACCGGCATCAGCTCGGGCAGATGGTCTTCCAGCACTTTGGTTCGTTCCGGTAGTGCAGCTGCTCGAGCAGTAGATTTCGGCCCAGATCGGTTGCCAAGCTTTGTAATTGACGCCACACCCGGTCGGATTGTTGCTTGAGGGTGAGAACGGCCGACGGCAGCCGGCCGGTCAGCCCCAGCCGCCGGCGCTGCTCGTGCGTGAAGCCGACTCCGCGATTGAGGCTCGGCGTGGACATGGCGAGGGGGATCCGGGGTGTGTGGGCGTCGCTCATCACACTCCCCGTCCGATGACTGGGCGCATGACGTCACGGTAGCGCTGATCAGGTGAATGCAGCCTGAAGAGCACTTGAAGGGCAGTCTCGCCCGCTTTCAGCCGTCCGGCGATGCGTCGAGTTGAGACAGGATCGTCTCGGCATCCGACGTTGCGCCGCGGTTGTACGGCAATTTGGCGAGCGCCGTTCCCATCGCGCAGGTGTTGGTATCGCGGCATAGGTCAACCCCGCGCCGATCGCGGCGGCTGACCATTTGAGCCGGGGGGACGGCGATGCTGCCGAGAACCGACGACAGCACGACTGATCCCGCGACCAGACGTACCTGACGCTCGAGGTCCCATCGCTGCGCGCCCCGGTCAACAGCGAAGCCTCGCCCCTCCCAATCGGTGATTCCGTTCTCCAGCACACGCCCGCAGGACAGTCCCGCGTTTCGCAGCAGGGCTTGGGCCTTGGTCGAGCGTTGACCCGAACGGCACACCAACACCACATCGCTGTGTCCGTCGAGCCGCCGAGCGACCTCGGGACCGAGCTGATCGACGACATCGAGCGGAACGTTGTAAGACCCAGCGATATACGAGGTTTCGAATTCGGCGGGAGTGCGAACATCGACGACGCGCGGAGCCGTGGGCGACTCGAGCAAGGTGTGCAGCTCTGGCGAGGTGATGACGTCGGTGGTCGGTGCGCTCATTCTCGGCTCCCTGTTCGGTGGCGGTGAGTTGTCAGTACCCGGGCCGGCGGAAAACTATAGATTTTTGTTCACAGTGAAGTTTTCGGCGCGGTCTTCGGCAGCCCGGCGGGGCCGGCGGTCACGTTGATGTTGTGATCTTTAGTTTTTCGGCGTTGTCGTAGGCGTCGTTGATCAGCACGACGCGGCGACCGTGCCGGTCGAGTAGTGCGGCGGCGATCGACGCGCGATAGCCACTCGCGCAGTGGATCCACAGTTCGCGGTCGGCGGGGATCTCGGCGATGCGCTCGGCCAATTGGTGCACTGCGACGTTGACGGCATCACGCACATGGCTGCTATCGAACTCGTCGGGCTGGCGGACATCGAGCACCAGGACACCGTCGCCATCGAGCACAGCCGCGAGTTCGCCGAAGTCGGCGACCCGGTAGCTACGCAGCTCGGTGCCATCGGCCAGGTCGCGGATGTCGCCGCTGGCGCTGCCGGTGAGGCGTTCTACGCCGATACGGGAAAGTTCACGCTGCGCGTCGGCGATCTGCTTGGTGTCGTCGGCGATCAAGGTCAACGGCGCGTCCCAGGTGTACAGCCAGCCGAGGTAATTGACGAAGGAGCCGGACAGCTCGAATCCGTATGTGCCGGAAAGGTGCCCGGCCGCAAACGCGGTTCGGTTGCGAAGGTCGACGACCCATTCGCCGGCATCGATGCGTCGGCGAACCTCGCGGGGATCCACAGGCGCGGGCGGTGATAAATCCGCAGCCGCGGGACCGCTCCGGTTGAGCACGCCCATATGCGCGTAGTAGGCGGGGAACGCCGACAGCCCGGCAAGGAGCTCGTCGACGTAGTCCTGCTCATCCTGAGTCAGCGCGGGATTATTGCTGCGCTGGTCTCCGATGGTGGAGGCGTCGCCGTCGGTGGGTGCGGCCGAGCAGAAGCTGCCGAAGCCGTGGGTGGGATAGACCGGAGTCGACGCGGGCAGCTCGTCGGCCAGGCGCCGCACCGAATGGTATTGCAGCCGAGTCAATTCCTCGGTGTTCTCGTCGTCGACCAAGTCGGTTCTTCCGGTGCTGCCGAAGAGCACGACCGCGGTGGAAAGTGCCAGCCCTCCGGTCACGTAATCGTTGTGGATATGGGTCTCTAACACGTGAGTGATCCGCACGTCACCGGCCAGCTCCAGCACTCGATCGATGTCGCGCTGCGGGTCGATGGCAACAGCCACTTCACCATCGCTCACCAGGTAGCTGCGATCACCTAACCCGGAGGTCTCGATAACCGATACATCCAACATGTTTGTGCCCCAATCGCGGAGGTCCCTTGAAGCTACTTGTCCGCGATCGGGATGGGCGGCGGCGGCGTCCGCCGGCGGCAGGTGCCATTTGACAAACCGCGGAATCTGCCTAGCGACGCCCGCCGGCCAGGCGCTACTGCTGACCGGCGCTCAGTGACCGACCCTGGGCTTGGCCCGCATCGGCAGCATCAAGGGGCCGGTATTCGGCCGCGACGCCGCCGTCGTGTGCTTGGGCGCCGCTCCGTAATGATCGCCAGCGGTTGCGCATCAGATGCTGCGCATAAACCTTGTCGCGTTGAGCCCGGGAGAACGCCCAGTCCAGGTTGATAGGCAATCCCGCCCAAGCGACCTGTTCTACCAAGTCCTGGTCACCCAGGTGATCTTCGGCTGCCACGTGTGCACACCTCCATCGAGTACGCACCAGTTGTTGAGAACATGGTGCGACAGAGATGTTTCGGCGGCGGATGGCGGACGTTTCGGCCGTATTACGTGTTGTCCGCCGGCCGAGGATGCCTAGTAGACGTCGCGGTGGTAGCGCTTGTCGGCGCTCAGCGACCGGACGTAAGCCTTCGCCGTGTCAGGGTCGAGGTTGCCGTGCTCGGCGGCGATGTCGCACAGCGCCTGGTCGACGTCTTTGGCCATCGGGTCGGCACTGCCACACACATACAGCTGTGCGCCGTCCTGCAGCCAGCTCCACAGCTGGGCCCCGCGCTTGCGCATCAGGTGCTGGACGTAGACCTTCTCCCGTTGGTCCCGGGAGAACGCCAGGTCCAGCTCGGTGAGGAGCCCGTCGGCGTGCATCTTCTCGATCTCTTCGCGGTAATAGAAGTCCGTCGCGGCGTGCTGCTCGCCGAAGAACAGCCAATTGGGCCCGGTGTGGCCGAGCGCACGGCGTTCCTGCAGGAACCCGCGGAAGGGCGCGATACCGGTCCCGGGGCCGATCATGATCATCGGCGTGTCTGATTCACTCGGGGGCCGGAAATTGCTCGAGGGCTGCAGATAGACAGCGACTCGATCGCCGGGGGAGCGGTCGGCAAGGTAGGTCGAACACACCCCGCGGCGTGGGATGCCCTGGAAGTTGTAGCGCACCGGCGAGACCGTCAGGTGAACTTCCCCCGGGCACTCTTTGGGGCTCGACGAGATCGAGTACAGCCGCGGCTGAAGGCGTTTGAGGACCCTCAGCCACTCGTGGGCGGAAGCGGCGACCGGCAGCTGCGCCAGCAGGTCGATGGACTGGCGCCCCCATGTCCAATTGTTCAGGGCGGCTTTGTTTTCCGGCCTGAGCAGCTGTGCGAGTTTCTGGTCGCCGGTGCGCTCCTGGACGAACCGCACCAGGTCCCGGCTGATGTGGGCGATCTCGATTCGCTCGGTGAGCGCCGACCGCAACGACATCAGACCATGCTCGCCGACCTCGACCGGGGTCTGCGCGTCCAGTCCGGTCACTGCCAGCCATTCGTCCACCAGGCGGTCGTTGTTGCGCGGCAACACTCCGAGCGCGTCGCCTGCCTCATAGCTCACGGCCTCGTCGGGAAGACCAAATACGATCTGTCGCACGTCTTTTGCTGAGCTCGGTCCGCTGAGTGTGGTGTTGCGGACCATGCCAGTGACCAGCGGGCACTTCTTGCTGTACGTGGGGGCCCCGGGCCGACTTGCGGGGCGCGGCGTTGACGTGGCTGGGGCCGGCGCCGATGCGCCACCGCCCTGGCCGACCCGGGTGGGTGCGGGCGTCAGCGTCTCGATGACCCCGCCCAGCCACCCGGCGGCGGCCTCTTCGTAGTCGGGCTCGCAGTCGACGCGGTTGACAATGCGGGTGGCGCCCAGCGCCGCGAGGCGCTCGTCGAGCTTGCGTCCATGACCGCAGAAGTCGTCGTAGTTGGAGTCGCCCAGAGCGAGGATGGCATATTGGGTGTCAGCCAATTGCGGTGTGCTGTATCCGGTTAACGCCCGCCAAAGGCCGGCGCCGTTGTCCGGTGCCTCGCCGTCACCTGTGGTGCTGGTGATCACCAACAGCTCCCGCGTTGTCGCCAAGGCGGACACCGGAAAGTCGTCCATGCTGTGCAACGTGGCCGGCAGCGCGGCCTCGCCGAGCCGGGCGACGACATCGGCGGCGAGGTCTTCGGCATTGCCTGTCTGCGAGGCCCACAACACCACGATCGGAGCCTGCTTGGGGGCAGCTTTGGCCGCGGGGGCCTTCGGTGGATCCGCCGGTGCCTGAGGCGTTGGGGCGACCGGTGCGATCGCCGGCATCCAGGCAGGCGGCTCGGTGCGGGCGAACATCCCGGCGAGCAGACCGTCCACCCATAGCCGGGTGTTGGTGTCGAGCGGGGCGTTGAGCGGCAGGGTGGGCACTCCGGAAGTGCGGCGGCCGACTTCCGTACGTAATCCGGCCAGCACCCCGGCAAGGTAGGTGCGGCCCAGCGGACCAAGCGCGGGCACCGGTTCTGCTGCCACGCCGAGGATTTCGGCGCGAGCGTCAACCTGTGACACGCTGATTTCCGTAACCTCCGTAGCAGCGGGGTCTGCGGTGTCGGTGGCCACCGATGGCTCGGGCTCGGTGCCGAAATCCGCTGTGTTGACAGCGATCTTCGTGACGGTGACCGCACACGCCTTGAATTCCGGTTGGTAGGAAACCGGATCCACCGCGTCATTGGTGACCGCGTTGATCGACAGGTATTCGCCGAAGGCGTCGTTCCAGTGGAAGGGCGCAAAGCAGTTGCCGGGCCGGACCCGGTCGGTGACCACAGCTGGCAGCACGGCTCGGCCACGGCGCGAGGCGATTTCGACCTGGTCGTCATCGACGATCTCGAGCCGGGCAGCGTCGTCAGGGTGGATTTCGACGAAGGGTCCGGGGTTGAGCTTGTTGAGTTTGGCGACCTTGCCGGTCTTGGTCATCGTGTGCCATTGGTACGCCAAGCGCCCGGTGTTGAGGAGGAACGGATAGTCGCCGTCCGGCATCTCTTCGGGCGCCAGGTGCGGCCGGGCGGAGAACGTCGCGCGACCAGTCGCGGTGGCGAAGGCCAGCCGTGGCACGCTGCCGTCCGCACGGACCAGCCGGGTCTGGCTGACACCGTCGTTGCAGTAGCGGATCGGGTTGCGATCATCGGTGCTTTCGGGTGGGCACGGCCATTGCAGCGGGGTCTGTCGCAGCCGGCCGTAGCTGGCGCCGCGCAGGTCGTAGCCCGTCTTGGGATTCCAGAACCGCTTGATCTCCTCGAACACGTCTTCGGCGGAGTCGTAGCTGAAAGAATCTGAAAAGCCCATCTCGCAAGCGATCCGGGCAATGATCTGCCAGTCCGGCATCGCCTGGCCGGGCGCCTCCACGGCCGGCTGGAACAGCGTCATGTTGCGCTCGGAGTTGATCATCACGCCTTCGGACTCTGTCCACAGGGCGGCGGGCAGCAACACGTCGGCGTAGCCGTTGGTCTCGGTCTCGAAGAAGGCGTCCTGGGCGATCACCAGCTCGGCGCTCTCCAGTCCCGCCAACACCGTCTTCCGATTGGAAACGCTGGCAACGGGATTGGTGCAGATGATCCAGCAAGCCTTGATCTCTCCGTTGGCCATGCGGGAGAACATGTCGACGGTGCCGGTGCCGACCTCGTCGCGCAATGAACCCCGGGGGATACCCCATTGGTCCTCGACGAAATCGCGGTCGGCCGCTGATGTCACCGCGCGCTGGCCCGGCAGACCCGGCCCCATGTAACCCATTTCGCGCCCGCCCATCGCGTTGGGCTGCCCGGTGAGCGAGAAGGGGCCGCTGCCCGGCTTGCAGATCGCGCCGGTGGCCAGGTGCAGGTTGCAGATCGCGTTGGTGTTCCAGGTGCCGTGGGTGCTCTGGTTGAGTCCCATCGTCCAGCAGGTCATGAAGTTTTCGGCTTCGCCAATCCAGCGGGCCGCGGTACGGATGTCTTCCGCAGGGATACCGGTGATTTCGCTGACCTTGTCCGGGGTGAACTGCTCGAGGAAGCTCGGCATCTCGTCCCAGCCCTCGGTGAATTCGGCGATGAATTCGGGGTCGGTGTGGCCGTTTTCGACGATCAGGTGCAGCAACCCGTTGAGCAGCGCGAGGTCTGCGCCGGATGAGATCTGCACGAAGAGGTCGGCCTTTTCCGCGGTTGCGGTGCGGCGCGGGTCGACGACGATCAGCTTGGCACCGGCCTTGACGCGCTCCATCATCCGCAGGAACAGAATCGGATGGCAGTCAGCCATATTGGCGCCGATGACGAAGAAGACGTCGGCGTGTTCGAAGTCCTGATAGGAACCGGGTGGGCCGTCGGCGCCCAGCGACAGCTTGTAGCCAGACCCGGCGCTGGCCATGCACAGTCGCGAGTTCGACTCGATCTGGTTAGTGTCGATGAATCCTTTGGTCAGCTTGTTCGCCAGGTACTGCGCTTCCAGCGACATCTGTCCGGACACATACAGGGCGAAGGCGTCGGGGCCGTGTTCGTCGATGATTGCCCGCAACTGCTTGGCGGACTGAGTGATCGCAGCGTCGACGTCGATCGGCTTGAGGGACTCGCCGCGCTCGGTCCGCCAAAAGGCCGAATCCATCCGGCCCGGTGCGGCCAGCATGTCCGCGGTGGTTGCGCCCTTGGTGCACAGTCGGCCGAAGTTGGCCGGGTGGCTTTTGTTTCCAACAGATTTCGCAACGTGACGGCGGTTGCTCTCCGGATCCGTTGTGATCTGCAACACCATGCCACAGCCCACGCCGCAGTAGGCGCACATGCTATTCACGGTGTCTGGACCGTGTTCCGCAGCCACGCCTACGTCCTCCTTCCGAGAGCGCAAGGGTCTATACCGCTAAATGGTGCGACAGGAATGTTTCGGCGCCGGGTGTGCGATGTTTCCGCCGTTTTACGGCTTGATCTCACCGGATCCAAACGCATTTGTGAGGTTTTCTGGAAAACCCGCAGCCTCGCGGGTAACGGCAGGTCAGCGTCGATCTGCTACCTCGCCCAGATTACCCGCGAAGCTTGCCGGATTACCCCTCAGAACAGGGTTTCGGACGAAACAAAGGGGACATTCACAGTCTTCGTTAAGCTCACAATGTGCGTCTTCAGTTTGTGATTCTTCTGATTTTGTTGACCTCGGCCTGCGGCGGAAAACCGACGACACCGCCGGCGTCGTCGCGGGCGGATACCTGCAAGGAGTCCGACGGACCCAGCGCCGACACCGTGCGCCACGCGATCGCGTCGGTTCCCGTCGAGGTTGCGGGCTCGAGCTGGGTTGAGATCGGCCGCGGACACACCAAGAATTGCCGGTTGTATTGGGTGCAGGTCATCCCGACCATCGCCAGCGAATCGACTCCTCAGCAGCTGATGTTCTTTGACCACAACAGACCGCTGGGCACACCGACGCCAAATCCCAAGCCGTACATCACCATGCTGCCCGCCGGCGACGATGCGGTCACGATTCAGTATCAGTGGCAGGTCGGTAAAGAAGAACCCTGTTGTCCCAAGGGAATCGGCACCGTTAAGTTCCAGATCGGACCGGACGGCAAGTTGCAAGCGCTCGGGAAGATCCCGCACCAATAGGGTTACCGCACAATGATATCCAGCAGTGTTTCGTCTTTACCATGTTCAGGCAGCGACTCTCCCGCAAGTCGATCCGGAGGCCAATATCATTCGAATGGGCAAGTGAGTGGGTAGATCACGTCACATCTCGCATTGGGACGCAGAGGATCTGGTGGCCTGGGAAGCGGGTGGCAAGAGGATCGCGCGGCGCAATCTCTTCTGGTCGGTCGTGATCGTGCATCTCGGCTACTCGACATGGGCACTCTGGCCGGTGATGGCGTTGTTCATGCCCAGGGAGGTCTACGGGTTTTCGGCCGGCGACAAGCTCCTGCTCGGTGTGACCGCGACGCTGGTTGGGGCATGTCTGCGGCCGGCCTATGCCGTGGCGACGGCAGTCTTCGGCGGTCGCAACTTGGCGATGTTCTCGGCTTTCGTGCTGCTGGTTCCCGTTGCCGGCGCGATGGTGCTGCTGGCTCACCCGGGGCTGCCGTTGTGGCCGTACCTGGTTTGCGCGGCGGCCAGTGGCATGGGCGGTGGTAATTTCGCGGCCTCGGCCAGCAACGCCAACGCGTTCTACCCGCACCGACTCAAGGGCGCGGCACTGGGAATCGCCGGCGGGATCGGCAATCTCGGGGTGCCGATGATGCAAATCGTCGGGCTCCTGGTCATCGCCACGGCAGGCGATCGCCGGCCGTACTGGGTGTGTGCCTTATATCTGGTGCTGCTGACCACCCCGGGCATCGGCGAGATGTTGTTCATGAACAACGTCGCCCAACACCGTGTCGAGCCCGCACGTCTGCGCTCGATCATGTCCGCGGTGGTCTCCACTCGCGATACCTGGCTGCTCTCGCTGCTCTATCTGGGCAGTTTCGGCTCGTTCATCGGGTTCTCGTTCGCGTTCGCTCAGGTACTGCAGACCAGCTTTGTGGCCGGCGGCCAAAGCACCTTCGACGCCTCGCTGCACGCCGCCCAGCTGGCCTTCATCGGGCCGCTGCTTGCCGCGCTGGCCCGCATTTACGGCGGCCCGGCTGGCCGACCGGATCGGCGGCCGCGTCACCCTGATGGTGTTTGTGGCGATGGTCTCGCCGCCGCGATGTTGATTGGGGTCGGCACGTTCGAGGATCCACACGCGGGCCCGGTCAGCGCGTCAGCGATGGCCGGTTACGTGGCGTGCTTCACTGCCTTGTTCATCTTGGCCGGGTTGGGCAACGGATCGGTGTACAAGATGATCCCGACGGTCTTCGGCGCGGCCAGCCGGACCCTGGACCTGAGCGAGACCGAACGCCGTGAGTGGGCCCGGCTGATTTCTGGGCTCGTCATCGGTGTTGTCGCCGGTCTGGGCACCCTCGGCGGGGTCGGCATCAACCTGGCGCTGCGACAGTCTTACGTCAGCACCGGCACGATGACGTCGGCGTTCTGGCTCTTCATGGCTTTCTACTTCTTCGCCGCCGTGCTGACCTGGATCAGGTACGGTTCGCCGACCGCTCGCGACACCATCGGAAGACAACGCGCCCGACGCGGTCGGAGCCGGTTGAGCCAACGACGACCGCAGCTCAGTCGGCCAGGTTCTCCGGGTGCAGCATCTCGGCGTAGCGCAGCGGGTCCGGGATGCCGAAACCGTCGACCAGTGTCTTGGCATGCGGGCGAAGGGCCCGGCATCGGTCATTGATGCCGCGGGTGACCGCCTTGGCCCGCGCGGTGGACAGGTACCC
The DNA here is from genome assembly GCA_963712615.1 of uncultured Actinomycetota bacterium. Classification (GTDB taxonomy): domain Bacteria; phylum Actinomycetota; class Actinomycetes; order Mycobacteriales; family Mycobacteriaceae; genus Mycobacterium. The sequence goes on along the minus strand of CAVQIO010000002.1, from coordinate 1,472,260 downwards.
ATGCTCGACGTACCAGGCCTTGTCATCCTCGATCACCGACAATGCGTACAGGTCGCAGAGGAACCCCAGCAGATCGCGAGCCTCCTCGTTGTCGCAGGCGTCGATCCCGGCGACGAAGGCTTCCAACACTATTCGGTCGATGTGTGCGCCCGCGGCGTGCAGGACGTGATCCTGCACGGCATTGAATGCGTCGAACGCCGACATGTCTTTGGATTTGCCCTGCAGCCGCCGCGCGACCGACGACAGCAGGTAATTCTCCCGCTCCTCGAACATGTTCACCTGAGTGCCGCGGTTGAACAGGCTGCCCTCTTCTTCGCTGTCCTGGCGTGCGTCCACGATTCGCTGCATAATCGCCTCGGCCGCAGTGCGTTTCATCACCCGGTCACCGACGGTGCCGGCGGCAAACCGCACCCAATCGACCGGGCTCATGCCCTTGATGTCGTCGGCGTAGGCGGTCAGCAACTCCTTGGCCACCAGCTGGGTCAGTACGTGGTTGTCGCCCTCGAAGGTGGTGAACACGTCGGTGTCGCCCCGCAACGCGATCAGCCGGTTCTCGGCCATGTAGCCCGCGCCGCCGCATGCCTCCCGGGCCTCCTGAATGACCCGGCTCGCGTGCCAGGTGTTGGCCGCCTTCAGGCCGGCGGCACGCGATTCCAGCTCACGCTGCTCCTCGGCATCCGCGACGTCTGAGGTCTGCAGGTCGTGACACTTGGACACCAGTTCGTTCTGCGCGAACTGCAGTGCATATGACTTGGCGATCAACGGAAATAGTCGCCGCTGGTGCACCAGGTAATCCATGATCAGCACTTCACCGTCGTCGTCGGGTGCGCTGAATTGCCTGCGCTCCAACGCATATCGGGTGGCGATATCCAGCGCGACGCGGGCCGCATTGCCGGCGGCACCACCGACCGTGATCCGGCCACGGATCAGCGTGCCGATCATCGTGAAGAACCGGCGGTTGGGGTTCTCGACTGGTGAGGTGTAGGTGCCGTCCGGCGCGACGTCGCCGTACTTGTTCAGCAGGTTCACCCGCGGCACCCGGACGTGGTCGAACATGATGCGGCCGTTGTCGACGCCGGGCAGGCCGCCCTTGTATTGGCAGTCCGACGTCGTGACGCCGGGCAGATCGTTGCCATCTTCGTCACGGATCGGCACCAAGAGGCAGTGCACGCCGTGATTGACCGGCTCACCGTCCTCAAAGGTGATCAGCTGCGCGAAAACCGATGCGAAGCGCGCGGTTTCGGCTGCCCCGCCGATGTAGTCCTTCCGCGCGGACGGGGTCTCGGAGTGGATGACGAATTCCTCGGTCTCGGCGTCGTAGGTCGCGGTCGTCTCCAGCGCCTGCACGTCGCTGCCGTGACCCGTCTCGGTCATCGCGAAGCATCCGAGCATCTCGAGGTTGATGATCTTCTTCACATACGCCTCGTGGTGGCGTTCGGTGCCCAGGTTCTCGACGGCGCCGCCGAACAGGCCCCACTGCACTCCAGCCTTGACCATCAAGGACAAGTCGGACATCGCCAGCATCTCGATCATCGTGACCGCCGCGCCGACGTCGCCGGTGCCACCGTGCTCCTTGCGGAATCCCTCGTCGGAGATGCCCGCACCGGCGATGAGCGCCATCTGCTCCGCCACCTTGGCGCGGGCCAGCACCGTGTTCGGCGTGTAGTGCGGGCGGAACTGTTCACGCGAGAGCCATTCCCGCGTATGGTTCTTCACGTCGCGGAAACGCCCGTCCAATGCGTTGCGCAGGAATCCGGCCGTTGTTGTCGTGTCTGGCGCCATAACCCGACGGTAACCTGCCGCTGGCGCCGCGGGAATAACCCGAGGTATTAGTAAGGTCATGTTCCAGCCCGACACCCCGTCCCCGAACCCGGCGTACGACGTCGGGCACACCCACCCCGATGTCAGCGGCGGCTGGCTGCGCGCGGCCACCTTCGGCGCCATGGATGGCCTCGTCAGCAACAGCGCGCTGATCGCCGGTGTGGCCGCCGGCGAAAGCGCCCACGTCACGTTGATCAGCGGCATTGCCGGCCTGCTGGCCGGCGCATTCTCGATGGCCCTGGGCGAGTACTCGTCGGTGACCACTGCCAACGAGCAGATCGATTCCGAGGTTTATGTCGAACGCCGCGCCCTACGCACCCGCCCGCAAGCCGAGCGCGCCGAACTGGTCGGCATGCTCGTCGACATGGGCATGACGGAGAAAACCGCGCAGGCGGCTACCGACGAGATCCACCGGGACGAGAAGCGCGCAGTCGGCTTCCATCTCGTCCAGGAGATCGGCCTGAATCCCGCCCACAAGCCCTCGGCTCGGCTGGCCGCAACCGCGTCCTTTGCGATGTTCGCGATCGGTGCGGTAATTCCACTGATCCCTTACCTTCTCGGATACGGGTCCTTGGCGATCGGTCTGGCCTGCGGCGCGCTCGGGCTGCTGATCGCAGGTGGCGTGACCGCTCGGTATACGCGCAAACCGGTGTGGTGGGCGGCGGGCCGGCAGCTGTTGTTCGGCGGGTTCGCCGTCGCCGCCACTTACCTGCTGGGTCTGCTGGTGGCGTCACTGATGTGATGTCGGCGCCGGGCGGCTTGCTTATCGTACCGAAATCGGTTCTGCCACAGATGTATTGACCAGGCCGCCGACGATGAACGGCGTTACCCTGAGAGTTCCTGCTGTTCGCGAGGTAAAGGCCGTTGGCGGACTTCGCGTGTCGGTGGCCGAAGCCGGTACCGAACAAACCCGGCCCACACCGCGCCGAAAATGGCGAGCATGATCACGTCGAACATCCACCAGCCCGCATAATGCGTCCACATCACGACGTCGCCGGCTTGGGCGTCGACCCGGTGCAGATCGACGGTTGAGGCCGACGCCGCGAAACCCCACTGGGCCGGGATGAACCAGGAGATTTGGTCATAGCCCCAGGTGCCCACCAGGGTGATCAGGCCGCCGGCGAACAGCAGCGAAGCCAGGATCACCGGCACGGCCAGTGGCAGCACCTCTCGCAGCGACTTGCCCACCGTGGACAACGCCAGGCCGACGATCGCCGAGACGATAGCCGTCAATGCCACGCTCACATACAGCTCGACGGTGGCGTTCGGCAGCAAGGCGGCGCTGTGCACGGGCCGGCCTTTGTCGGCGATCACGATGCTAAACAGGATGGCCGTCAGGAGGGCGGCGGCCACGCTGAAGAAGACGATCTTGGTTGCCAGGTAAGCGGACGTCGAAAGCCCGACAGCTTGTTCGCGGCGGAAGACGCGCCGTTCGGCGACCAGGTCGCGAATGGTCAGCGCGGTGCCCAGGATCACCGCGGCGATGTTGAGCGCGGCCAGGATCTCGACGGCTTCATGCAGGTTGCGGCTGTGCGCGGCGGGTCGGTCCAGGCCCGAGTCGCCGGGAATCAGCAGGGTCAGCGCTGCCAATGCGAACGGCAGCGCCACCAAAAACAGCAAGTAGATCGGGTCGGCGATCAGCAGCCGGGCTTGGCGACGGGCGACCAACCAGGCTTGCCGCGTCCTGGTGAGCGCTGGCTGCGGCGGCCAGGGAGCGGCCACCTCCGGCGGTGTCGGCGGGTCTTGTGCCTGTTGCCGCGCGCTGAACGCGCGGTGGGCACCGTCGGGATCGGCACGTATCTGGGTGAGGACTTCGGCCCAGTCGGATGTGCCCATTGCGGACTCGATCTGCAGGGGAGCTCCGGCGAAGGCCATGCTCCCGGCGGGCGTGAGCAGCAGCACCTGGTCGCACAGGTTGAGGTGGGTCAGCGAGGTGGTTGCCAGCACGACGACACAGCCGAGGTCGGCCTGGCGTCGCAGCACTGCCATCAGGTGAGCTTCCTGCGCCGCATCCAGTCCCGCGCTCGGCTCGTCGACCACGAGCAGTGTCGGTCTGGTGATCAGTTCGACCGCCACCGATGCGCACCGGCGCAGCTCCGGCGACAGTTTGCCAATTCGGGTCGTGCGGTGTGGCGTCAGCTCGAGCTCGTCGAGAACCTGGTCGACCACCCGTTGGCGTTGCTCCCGCGGGGTGTCGGGCGGCAGCCGCAGTTCGGCGGTGAAACTCAGGGCCCGTTCGACGGTCAGCCGTCGGTGAATTCGTTCGTCGCGCGGCACCACTCCGATGCGGGTGCCCATGGACTCGGGTTCGGCGTACACGTCGTGGCTGTCGACGGTGACCAGCCCGGCGCTGGGCGCCCTGGTGCCGGCGAGCACCGCGAGCAGCGCCGAATTGCGTGCGGCCGATTGCCCGGCGACCGCGGTCAATGTGCCCGGACGTGCCGTGAACGAGACATCCGTGAAGACTTCGTGCCCGTCGGTGGTAAGTGCCAACCGGTGCGCGTTGACGCCGAATGTGCGCGCGCCGGCTTTCAGTGGCAACCGATGGGTCGTGTTCGGCTCTTCGGTGCGGAATGCGGGGCGGCTTGTGCGCAGCTTGCGTGTCGCGTCGCCCATCCGCTCCATCAGGCCGCGGCCTTTCGGGTGCTCCTCGGTCGGGATGGGCTGCTCCGCGGGTGGCGGTGGCTCCAGCGGTCGCTCCAGCGGCGGTGCTTGTGGCGGTGGATATGACGGCGGCGAGGCGAATGGCGCGGCGGGCGGAACCGGTGGCACTGGTGGCGCGATCGGCCCCGCCGGGGGTGGCGGCACCGGCCGCTCGACGGTCGGCTCTCGCGTCGGCGTTATCCGCATTCGCTGGGTGGGTTGCTGGGTCGGAACCTGCGGCGGTGGGGGCGCGACGGGCGGCGGTGGTGGAGGCGCGTATTGCGGCGGACCGGGCGGCGGTCCGGGTGGGCCGGCTGGCGAGCCAAGCCGGAAAACCAGCCGCGGCCCTAGCTGGGGATCACCCAGCGCGATCGCCTGGCCGTCGCGGATGTCGACCGTCGGAACCCGAGCGCCGTCGACGAAGATGCCGGTCCGGCTTCGGTCGATACCGACCCAGCGGGTTCCAGCGAAGCGCAGCAACAGATCGAGGGGCGGAACCGGCGGGGGCGGGGCGGGGAAGCCCAGGCGGTCCAGCGGGATGTCGCACCCGCTGCCATACCCCACGATCACGTCGCGGCCCGGGGCAAAGACATACCTCATCGAGCCGACGAAAACTGTCAGCGGGGAGGCCGGAAACGCGGAAGCCACCGACTAAGTGTCTACCCGGTGGCGGTGGTCCACCCGCAAGGGGTGCGGGCCGGTCACAGCGTGTTGCGCCGTGGTGTGACCGCAGCATTGTCGAGAAGCCGGCGTAACACCTGGACGGCGTCCGTCAGCAGCTGGCGGTCGCCCGGCTCGAGCATGGCTAATTGCGGTTCGATCGCGGCGGCGCGGTCAGCCCGCACCGCGTTCAGGGTGCGTCTGCCCAACGCCGTGATCCGGATCCGGACCGCCCGGGCGTCGCCGGGGTCGACGCTTCGGCTAACCAGGCCGGCGTCTTCGAGCCGTCGCACCTGAGTCGTCATCGTCGGCTGAGAACAGTGATCGACGGCGGCCAGGTCGCCGATGCGCGCTTCGCCGTGAACCTCGATGGTCGCGAGCAATCTGGCCTGCGCCGCCGGCAACGGCATCTGGATGCGCTGCGTAGCCAGCCGGTTCAGCCGCGCGACCACAGCGAGCAGGTCCGCCCCTAATCCCTGCTGAAGTGCGATGTTTGCGGTGTCGACGACGTTGTCCATGTACCAATGGTTGCATAGCTTTGCTATGCGAGGCCAACCGCACACACTTTGCCCGCCAACTAGCCAAGACCGGGCACGGCAGCGTTGGTTGGCGGCGCAGGGGATTTGGACCTGGCACAATTGGGAAAGTGACCGCGCGCAGCAGTCGGCACCGCACGGGGGGACCGTTGCAGCCGAACGAGTTAGCCCAGGCCGCGGTGATGGGGGCGCTCTGTTCGGTGACCGCAATCATCGCCGCGGTCATCCCCTTTGCTCAGGGCTTAGGGATACTCGGCACCGTACCCATGGGTTTGCTCGCCTACCGCTATCGCCCTCGGGTACTGATTGCTGCGGCCGTTGCCGCCACCGTGATCGCCTTTCTGATCTCCGGGCTGGGTAGTTCGGCGATGGTCGTCGATGCCGCCTGGGTCGGTGGCATATGCGGGATCGTCAAACGCAAGGGCCGCGGCGTACCCACGGTGCTTGTCTCGTCGCTGATCGCCGGATTGATTTGGGGCACGGCATGGGTCCTCGTCTTCGCGGTGCTGACTCGCTTGCGGCAGTTGATCTTTGGGGTACTGACCGCGAACGTCAACGGCATCTCCGCATTCCTTAGCTGGATCCACCTACCGGGGGTGGCCGACGCGCTCAAGCGATACGTCGCCAATGGGCTGCATTACTGGCCGTGGCTGTTGTTGCCCTATCTGGTCTTCGTCGTCGTGATCGTGACGCTGATCGGTTGGTCGGCGCTGTCGCGCCTGCTGGAGCGGATGGGCGACATTCCCGACGTCCACAAATTGGATCCTCTCGAAACCGCCCGGGCTCAGGACGACCGGATCGGTCCGGTGCCGGTGCGGTTGGACGACGTTCGGTTCCGCTACCCCAACGCCGTTAAAGACGCACTGCACGAAATCAGCCTCGAGATTCGGCCCGGGGAGCATCTCGCGATCACCGGTGCCAACGGTTCGGGGAAGACGACGTTGATGCTGATCCTGGCTGGTCGGCAACCGACCTCGGGTAGCGTGCATCGCCCCGGCGCCGTGGGTTTGGGCGAGCTGGGTGGCACGGCCCTGGTCTTGCAGCACCCGAAGAGCCAAGTGCTGGGCACGAGGGTGGCCGACGATGTGGTGTGGGGCTTGCCCCCGGACGCCCACGTCGATGTAGGCCGGTTGCTGAGCGAGGTCGGCCTCGAAGAACTCGCCGACCGGGACACCTCGAGCCTGTCGGGTGGGGAACTGCAGCGCCTGGCACTCGCCGCGGCGCTGGCCCGGGAGCCGTCGCTGCTCATCGCCGACGAGGTCACCTCCATGATCGATCAGCAGGGCCGGGATGCCTTGCTTGACGTGTTGTCAGGTCTCACCAAGCGGCACCGGGCCGCTTTGGTGCACATCACTCATTTCGACAACGAGGCCGCATTCGCCGACAGCGCGATCAATCTCAGCGATTCATCGGATAACACCAGTGCGGTCGAGGTAGCCGACGCGCCGGTGCCGACCCTGGTGCCGGGTCAGCCGCGCAATGCCGGGACGATCGAACTCGTCGGCGTCGGGCACGAATATGCCAGTGGCACACCGTGGGCCAAGCTCGCGCTGCGCGACATCAACTTTGTCGCGGAGCCAGGGGACGGGGTCTTGATCCAGGGCCAAAACGGCTCGGGAAAGTCGACGCTGGGATGGATCATGGCCGGGTTGACCGTCCCCACCACCGGCTCCTGTCTCATCGATGGCGAGCCAACCCAAGAGCATGTCGGCGACGTGGCGCTGGCGTTCCAGGCGGCTCGGCTGCAATTGATGCGCAGTCACGTCAACCTGGAAGTGGCGTCGGCAGCTGGCTTTTCGCATCACGACGAAGAGCGGGTGACCGCGGCGTTGGGCTTGGTCGGGCTGCAACCGTCGTTGGGAACCCGGCGTATCGACGAGCTGAGCGGTGGCCAAATGCGCCGTGTGGTGTTGGCCGGACTGTTGGCTCGCTCGCCGCGAGCGTTGATTCTCGACGAGCCGCTGGCGGGCTTGGACATCGGCAGCCAACGCGGCTTGCTGCAACTGCTGGAGCGCCTGCGCCGCGAGCAGGGTCTGACGCTGGTGGTTATTTCGCACGACAGTGTCGGCCTGGAAGGTATCTGCCCGCGCACCTTGCATCTGCGCGACGGTGTGCTGGACACGGTGTCGACATCGACAGGGGGCGCGGCATGACCGACACTGCGTCACCAGCCGCCGCCAAGGGCCGGACCAAGCCCCCTCCTCGTCCGGTTGTGTTGTTGGTTCCCGTGCCCGGAAACTCCGTCATCCACCAGTTGTGGGCCGGCACGAAACTACTGGTGGTCGCCGGCGTTGCGGTGCTGCTGACGTTCTATCCGGGTTGGGTGAGCATTGGATTGCTCGGCAGCTTGGTGGTGGCGGCGGTGTGGCTCGCGCACATCCCCCGCGGTGCGTTGCCGACGGTACCGCGCTGGATGTGGGTCATCATCGCGGTGGGTTTTGTGACCGCTGCGATCGCCGGCGGTAATCCGGTGCTCTCGGTGGGCGGGCTGCACGTCGGACTCGGCGGATCGTTGCACTTCCTGCGGATGACTGCGCTGACGATCCTGCTGATCGCTCTCGGGGCGCTCGTGTCCTGGACCACCAATGTCGCCGAAATCGGGCCCGCACTAGCAACTTTGGGCCGTCCGCTCAAGATATTCAGGATCCCGGTCGACGAATGGGCGGCGGTGTTGGCACTCGCGCTGCGTGCCTTCCCGATGTTGATCGAGGAATTCCAGGTGCTCTACGCCGCACGTCGGCTACGGCCCAAAGACGTGCTGCGCAGCCGCAAGGCTCGACGCCGGCAACAGGGCCGTGAGGTGATCGACCTGCTCGCGACGACCATGGTCGTGACGTTGCGGCGCGCCGACGAGATGGGCGATGCGATCACCGCTCGTGGCGGGGCAGGTCAGCTGTCGGCATCTCCGGCCCGGCCGAAAGCGGCGGACTGGGTGACGCTTGCCCTCTTTGCCGCGGCGGGTGCCGCCTCGGTGGTGCTCGAGACACTCATGCATATCAGCCCGATTCAATAAGCCGGTTGTCGCTATTCGCGTAGCGTAAGCGCGTGGCCGACATCCAGCGCACTCGTATCATTGCGGCTCGCGGGCAAGAGGTCTGGGATGTCCTGGCGGACTTCGGCGCAATCGGTTCGTGGGCCGGCAATGTCGATCACTCGTGCATCCTGTCGTCTGGCGTCGACGGAGCACCGGTCGGTACGACCAGGCGGGTTCAAGTCAAACGCGACACCCTCGTCGAGCGCATCGTCGAGTTCGACCCGCCACACGTGCTCGCTTACGACATCGAGGGCCTGCCCCGCCTGCTGCGCCGGGTGACCAACCGCTGGACACTGGCGGCCAGTGCGGGTGATTCGTCCGTCGTGACCCTGACCAGCACGGTCGAAATCGGGACTCGTCCACCCCAAAAGCTTGCCGAACGCGTGGTGTGTCGCGTCATGGCGCGACAGTCCGACTCGATGCTCGCCGGGCTCGCCAACCGATTGGAGAATGCGCGTGTCTGATCGCCCCGACATCGTCATCCTGATGACCGACGAGGAACGTGCGGTGCCGCCGTACGAGACCCCCGAGGTACTTGCGTGGCGTGATCGAATGCTGTTGGGCCGCAAATGGTTCGATGATCACGGCGTCAGCTTCGGCCGGCACCACACCGGTTCGCTTGCCTGCGTGCCCAGCCGCCCGACCATCTTCACCGGGCATTACCCCGACTTGCACGGGGTCACCCAGACCGACGGCATCGGCAAGACGGCAGAGGACTCCCGTATGCGCTGGCTGCGCCCGGGCGAGGTGCCCACCCTGGGCAACTGGTTCCGCGCGGCCGGATACGACACCCATTACGACGGCAAGTGGCACATCTCGCACGCGGATCTCATCGACACCGGCACCGGCGGTTCGCTGGCGACCAACGACGACGATGGCGTCGTTGACCCGGTCGCGGTGCGGCGCTACCTCGACGCGGATCCGTTGGAGCCGTATGGCTTTTCCGGATGGGTGGGCCCGGAACCGCACGGGGCGCTGCTGGGCAATGCCGGCATTCGCCGCGACCCGCTGATCGCCGATCGGGTCGTCGCCTGGCTCACCGACCGTTATGCCCGCCGTCGCGCCGGTGACCCCGCCGCCCTGCGTCCATTCCTGCTTGTCGCCAGCTTCGTCAATCCGCACGACATCGTGTTGTTCCCGACTTGGTCACGTCGCGGCCCGATCAAGCCGTCACGACTGGACCCGCCGCCGGTCGCCCCGGCGCCCACCGCCGACGAAGACCTGTCGACCAAGCCGGCCGCGCAGATCGCGTTCCGCGAGGCCTACTACTCCGGCTACGGTCCAGCGCCAATGGTCAACCGGACTTACGAGCGCAAGGCGCAGCAATACCGCGACCTGTACTACCGCTTGCATGCCGAGGTGGACGGACCGATTGACCGCGTTAGACGAGCCGTCACCGAAGGTGGTTCAGACGACGCCGTTTTGGTGCGTACCGCCGATCACGGCGATCTGCTGGGCGCCCACGGCGGACTGCACCAGAAATGGTTCAACCTCTACGACGAGGCCACCCGCGTGCCCTTCGTCATTGCCCGCGTCGGCGAGCACTCGACGCCGCCGCGCGTTGTCACGGCCCCGACATCACATGTCGACTTGGTGCCGACGCTGCTGGGAGCCGCGGGCGTCGATGTCGCGGAAGTCGCGGCCGCGCTTTCTCAGTCGTTCTCGGAGGTCCACGAGCTGCCGGGCCGCGATCTCATGCCGATCGTCGACGGGGCACCGGCCGATGAGACCCGAGCCGTGTACCTGATGACCCGCGACAACATGCTCGAAGGAGACAGCGGCGCATCGGGTCTGGCGCGCCAACTCAAGCAGACGGTCAATCCGCCCGCGCCGCTGCGTATCCGGATTCCGGCCCACACCGCGTCGAATTTCGAGGGCCTGGTTGTCCAGGTCGACGATGCCGGGGGTGTCGGACACCTCTGGAAGCTGGTCCGCACCTTCGACGATCCGGGGACCTGGACCGAGCCGGGCGTGCGCCATCTGGCGGCCAATGGCATTGGGGAGAGGACTATCGGACCTCGCCACTCGATGATCAGTGGGAGCTCTACGATCTGACCGCCGACCCGATCGAAGCCGACAACCGTTGGCCGGATCCCGACCTGCATGACCTTCGGCAGCACTTGCGGATGCAGCTGAAGCAGGCGCGGGCAAGTTCTGTCCCGGAGCGAAACCAGCCGTGGCCCTACGCAACTCGTCAGCCGGCGTCCTCGTCAAGGTTGGCGCGCTGGTTCAGCGCTCGCTGACCGCTCATGCCCGCGAGCCTAACCACAGTGCGAAAAATCGGCCCGAATTTCGCAGTGGCGTTAGGCTCGCGAGGCAGCGCTCGCTGAGCTAGGTCCGCATCCGGTCGATGAGGTTTGACAGCACGACGATGCTTTCGCTGCGTTCGATGTCGGCACTCTCTCGGATGCGTTCGAGCGCCGACTCGAGGTGGCGCATGTCGCGGGCCAGCACATGCAGGATGGCATCGGACGTACCGGTCACCGTCGCCGCGCTGACCACCTCGGGCATGTCCACCCAGGCCGCCCGCAGCTGATCGGGCGCAATCGTGCCGTGGCAATACACCTGCACATAGGCTTCGGTGTTCCAGCCGAGCGCGTTGCGGTCGATGATCGTGGTGAAGCCCCTGATCACGCCGTTGTCGAGCATCCGGTCAACGCGACGCTTCACCGCCGGTGCCGACAAATTCACCTTCTCGCCGATCTCGGCGAAGGTGGCCCGCGCATGCTCGGTCAGCTCGGCGAGAATGCGCCCGTCGGTGTCGTCCAGCCGGTCCATCACGCTCCCTTCCCGTCCTACGCAACAAATCGTCGTGTCCAGCACTGTAGCGCAATAAAACGTTCATAGACACGCAAGAATCGGCGTTTGATTGTGTAGCGGCGGGCAAATATCATGGATCTATGACGGATTTCTATGTTGGCGACCCGGCGCCTCACGCCGCGCCCGCGGCATGGCAAGACGCCAAGCCCAAGCGGTCCAGAACAGCTCAGACACGTCGCTATGCGATGACGCCGCCGGCCTACTTCGCGGTCGAATACGCGATCAACCCGTGGATGGACGTCAGCGCACCGGTCGACGCCGAGGTCGCGCAAGCGCAGTGGGAGGGCCTGCGGCAAACCTACCTACGACTCGGCCACCAGGTGGACGTGGTCGAGCCGGTAGCCGGCCTGCCGGACATGGTCTACGCCGCCAACGGCGGGTTCGTCGCCGGTGACGTCGCCATCGTGGCCCGATTCCGCTATGAGCAGCGTGCCGCCGAGGCGACGGCCTACGGCGACTGGATGGCGTCGATGGGTTATCAGCCGGTGACGACGTGTTACATCAACGAGGGACAGGGCGACCTGCTGATGGTCGGCGAAATGGTGTTCGCGGGTTATGGCTTTCGCACCGACCGCCGCGCACATACCGAGATCTCGGCGGCGCTGCGCATGCCGGTGGTTTCACTCGAGCTGGTGGACCCGCGGTTCTACCACCTCGATACGGCACTGGCCGTTCTGGACGATCGCACGATTGCGTTCTACCCTCCGGCATTCAGCGCAGCGGCACAGGAGCAGCTGCACGCACTGTTTCCCGACGCTATGGTGGTGGGGAGCGCGGACGCCTACGTGCTGGGTCTCAATGTGGTTTCCGACGGCCTGCATGTCGTGCTTCCTTCTGCCGCAACGGGTTTCATCGCCCAGTTGCGGGAAGCGGGCTTCGAGCCCGTCGGCGTCGATCTTTCTGAGCTGCTCAAGGGGGGCGGTTCGGTCAAGTGCTGCACATTGGAGGTGTTTCCATGACTATTCTCGACGACCCGACTTCGGTGGCCGCCAACGGAGCCGAGGACGCGATCGCGCTCGTCGAAAAGTATGCAGCGCATAATTATTCGCCGTTGCCGGTGGTGGCGGCGAGCGCCGAGGGCGTATGGATCACCGACGTCGACGGCCGGCGCTACCTGGATTGTCTGGCCGCGTACTCGGCGGTCAACTTCGGCCACCGCAACCCCGAGATCACTGCGACAGCCCATGCCCAACTTGACGCCGTCACGCTGGTCAGTCGCGCATTCCATGCCGCCAACCTGGGACCGTTCTGCGCCGGGCTGGCCCGGTTGTGCGGCAAAGACATGGTGTTGCCGATGAACTCGGGCGCCGAAGCCGTGGAGAGCGGCCTCAAGGTCGCGCGCAAGTGGGGCGCTGACGTCAAGGGTGTGCCCGAGGGTCGCGCGAACATCGTGGTGGCCGAGAACAATTTCCACGGCCGCACGATCAGCATCGTCAGCTTCTCGTCGGACCCGACGGCGCGGGGCGGATTCGGTCCGTTCACCCCCGGGTTTCGTGCGGTGCCGTTCGGTGACGTCGCGGCGTTGGCCGACGCGATCGACGAGAACACCGTCGCGGTGCTGCTCGAACCGATCCAGGGCGAGGCGGGCATCGTCGTCCCGCCCGATGACTACTTACCGGCCGTCCGCGCGCTGTGCAGCGAATCCAACGTGCTGATGATCGCCGACGAAATCCAGTCGGGACTCGCGCGCACCGGCTACACCTTCGCCTGCGACCGCTGGGGGGTCGTGCCGGACGTCTATCTGCTCGGCAAGGCACTGGGCGGCGGCGTGGTTCCGCTGTCAGCGGTGGTCGCGGACCGCGACGTTCTCGGCGTGCTGCATCCGGGGGAGCACGGCTCGACTTTCGGGGGCAACCCGTTGGCCGCGGCGATCGGCACCACGGTGGTATCGATGCTGACGCGGGGTGAATTCCAGGCCCGCTCAGCCGAATTGGGCGCGCATCTGCATCGGCGTTTGCGGGACCTGATCGGCGATGGCGTGGTGGCGGTGCGTGGCTTTGGCCTGTGGGCCGGCGTCGACATCGAACCCACGCTGGCCACCGGCAAGGAGATCAGCCGGCGTCTGGCCGAGCGTGGTGTGCTGGTGAAAGACACCCATGGTTCGACGCTGCGGTTCGCACCGCCGCTGGTGATTACCGAGCAGGAAATTAACTGGGCCGTCGACCAGTTTGCCGCCGTATTGCGGGAGGCAGCATAATCAGCTGATCCAGCACTAGGGGGCGCGATTTGCCAGCCAGCTCGATCAGCCTGACAGCACAGATGCTGCGGCGCCGCCCGGTGACCGGCGCACCCGTCGCGCACGGGGCCGCAGACCACCTCAAACGCGGCATCGGCACCTTCGAGCTGACCATGTTCGGGGTCGGCTCGACGGTCGGCACCGGCATTTTCTTCGTGCTGTCCCAGGCGGTGCCGGAAGCCGGACCCGGGGTGATCGTCTCCTTCATCATCGCGGGGATTGCGGCCGGGCTCGCGGCCATCTGCTATGCGGAATTGGCTTCGGCGGTGCCGGTTTCGGGTTCGTCGTATTCGTATGCGTACACCACGCTGGGTGAGGTCGTCGCGATGGCGGTGGCGGCCTGCCTGCTGCTGGAATACGGGGTGGCCACGGCCGCGGTCTCGGTCGGCTGGAGCGGCTACGTCAACAAGCTGCTGCACAACATATTCGGATTCCAGATCCCGCATGCGTTGTCGGCCGCCCCGTGGGATTCCGACCCCGGTTACCTGAATCTGCCGGCGATCGTCCTGATCGCACTGTGTGCGCTATTGCTGATCCGCGGCGCCAGCGAATCGGCGCGGGTCAACGCGATCATGGTGCTGATCAAGCTGGGTGTACTGGCGATGTTCGTGATCATCGCGTTCACCGCGTTTGACACCAACCAGCTCAAGGACTTTGCCCCCTTTGGCGTTGCCGGCATCGGCTCGGCGGCGGGCACGATCTTCTTCTCGTTCATCGGCCTAGACGCGGTATCGACGGCGGGCGACGAGGTGAAGGACCCACAGAAGACCATGCCGCGCGCACTGATGGCGGCGCTGGCGACGGTTACCACCGTCTACGTTCTCGTCGCGCTCGCCGCGGTGGGCACCCAGCCCTGGCAGAACTTCGCCGGGCAGCAGGACGCCGGCCTGGCCACCATCCTCGACAACGTCACGCACCAAGGCTGGGCCAGCACGATTCTGTGCGCGGGCGCGGTGATCTCGATCTTCACCGTCACGCTGATCACGATGTACGGCCAGACTCGCATCTTGTTCGCGATGGGTCGCGACGGGCTGCTGCCGACGCGATTTGCGTCGGTGAACATGCGCACGATGACGCCGGTGACAAACACGGTGATCGTGGCTATCGCCGCGGGCGCGTTGGCCGGCCTCGTCCCGCTGGACAAGCTGGCGGACATGGTGTCCATCGGCACGTTGACGGCGTTCATCGTTGTGGCGGTCGGGGTGATCATCCTGCGGGTGCGCGAGCCGGACCTGCCGCGCGCGTTCAAGGTGCCCGGTTACCCTGTCACGCCGGTGCTTTCGGTGCTGGCCTGTGGATACATCCTCGTCAGCTTGCACTGGTACACCTGGATCGCGTTCAGCGGGTGGATCTTCCTTGCGTTGATCTTCTACTTCCTCTGGGGTCGTCACCACAGCGCGCTCAACAATGCCGCTGAGGAGCCGTCGTGACCGTCGTCGTCGGCTACTGGGCCAGCAAGCTCGGTCTGTCGGGGCTGCACCTGGCCGTGCGCATCGCGCGGACGCTCGGCACTTCACTGACGGTGGCGACGATCGTGCCGGCGCCATGGCCGACACCCTCGCTCGCCCGCATCGATGCTGAGTACGAAAACTGGGCGGACCAGCTGGCTGCCGAATCCGCCGAGGAGGCCGCGGGTTACCTCCACGACTTGGCCGACGGGATCGCAGTCAGCTACGTCCACCGCGCTCACCGGTCGGTGTCGGGTGGGTTGATCGAGGTGGCCGAGGAATGCGGCGCCGAGATCCTGGTGCTGGGATCATTGCCCAGTGGTGAACGAGGTCAAGTCGTGATCAGCTCGACCGCCGAATGGCTGCTGCACGCGTCGCCCGTCCCGGTGGCGCTCAGCACTGCCGAATACCGTTCCCACGCAGGCAAAGTGACCAGAATCACCTGTGCCTACTCCGCCACGCCGGACTCGATCGACGTGGTGCGGGGGTGCTTCGAGACCGCGCAGCGGTTCGCAGTGCCGGTCCGGGTGCTGACCTTCGCGGTCCGCGGCAAGACGATGTATCCACCGGAGGTGGGGTCCGAGGTCGAGGATTCGATCTTGGCGGCCTGGGCGTCGCAAGCGCGAGAAATCCTGCAAGAACTCAAGACTGAGGGAGTAGTCAGCGACGACGTCGCGCTGCAGGTGTCGACCGGCGGCACCTGGAAAGAGTCGATCGATAACGCGGACTGGCATGACGGCGAGATTCTCGCACTGGGTACGTCACCGCGCGGCGACATCCGCAGGGTGTTTCTCGGATCCCGCAGCGCGAAGATCATCCGGGAAAGTTCGGTGCCGGTGTTGGTGCTGCCGGGCTAGCGTCGTCAACGACGAGCGGCGGCGTTGGCCGCGGCCTCAGCCTGTCTCAGGGTTGTCGCGACGTCGCCGCGGCCCAGGAACATCTCGTCGAAATAGCCTTGCAGCGCAAGGTTTCCGGCCGCAAAGCCGGCGCCGCCCGGGGCCGGGATGCGCGGGCTGTCCAAGACGGAGAAGAAGGGTGTGACGTCGACGCCTCGCTCCGCCCAGTAATTGAAGTAGACCTGCTGGGCTGAGCGCACCGCGGGGACCGCCGCACCCCGATCGCCCAGATAGGCGTTGCCTTCGTTGCTGCCCATCCAGGCCAGCACTTGACGCACCGCGTCGGGATGCTCGGTGGCCGCGTTACCCGCCGCGGCAATGCCGTTGGTGACACTGATCCGGCCCGCGGGTCCGATTGGCAGCATCGCGATGCCCCAGCGGAAGCGCGCGTCACGCGCTATCGACGCGAGGTTGTAGGTGCCGGACTGAAACAGCGCCATCCTGCCGGCCAGAAATTGGTTGCGGGAGAAGTCGCCGTTGGTGTTGGTGTCCGAGGCCGGCGGGGCGACGTGGTCGTCGTTGATCAGACCAACCAGGTAGCGGAAGACCCCGACGGCGCCGGGGTTGTCGAACGCGAACTCGTCGCCACGCTGGAAAACGCCGCCCGCCGAGCCGATGTAGTTGAGGTAGATCGCCTGCGGATCGTTGGCCGCGTTGTAGCCCCACTGCCGAACCCGGCCGGGGTCGAAACCCGCTGTGCCTGCGTGATTTCCGTTGGCGTCGACAGTGAGCCGGGCCGCGAGCGGGCGCAACGTGTCGTCGCCGTTGGGATCCCAGCGCAGGTTGTTCACCTGTGAGTGATCGATGCCGGCGGCGGCAAGCAGGTCCGCGTTGTAGTACACCGCGATGCCGCCGTCGGTCAGCTGCGGCACACCCCACAGCGCTCCGCCGCGGGTGAACTGGTCGACCACCGCGGGCTCCCAGTCTCCGATCTCGTTATCGCTCAAGGTTTTCCGGATGTCCAGTAGCCGGCCATTGTCGGCGTAGGCCGCGAGGTAGGAGTTGGAGAGCCAGAAGATATCGTCGGCGCTGCCGCCGACGAGGTCGGTGCGCAGCGTGTTGAAGTACGTCGAGTAGGCCACCAGATTGATACGAACTTCGATGTTGGGATGCGTGCGGTTGAACGCCTCGAACGACTCCCGGTAGGCCTCGGCGATCGGGACGTCCCAAAGCCGCACCCGCACCACGATCTTGTCGCCATGGGGCTCGCCGGAGTAATTCAACAGCACGGCGATCGCGGCCAACAGCACCGCGACCAGCCCCAGCGCACCGGCGGTCAGCGTGGAAAAGCGGAGCCGTGTCACTTGATCCCCGAGAGGACGATCGAGGCGACGATGTGTCGCTGGGCAGCGACGAACAGCGCGACCAGCGGCACGATCGCGATCGTGGTCGCGGCCATCACCAGCGTCCACTGCGAGTTGAAGCGCGACTGCAGGTCGGCCGTGGCCACGGTGAGCACCCGCCACTTGTGGCCGCTGGTGATCACCAACGGCCACATGAAGTTATTCCATTGCGAGACCACCGTGATCAGCGTCAGGGCCGCCAACACCGGCCGGCTGGACGGAATGATCACATGCATGATCACGTCCAGGGTGTTGGCACCGTCGAGGCGGGCGGCGTTGATCAAATCGTTGGGCACGAGGCGAAAGTGCTCGCGCAGCAAGAAAATCGCGTACGGCGAGCCGAACATGAACGGCAGCACCAGGGCCCAGAACGTGTTGCGCAGCCCCGCTTGGGCCATCATCAGATACAGCGGGACCACGGTGACCGTCCCGGGCACCATCAGTGTCGCGATATAGACCCAAAACAAGACATCGCGGCCGGCGAAGTCCAGCCGCGCAAACGCGTAGCCGGCCAGCACCGAGAACGTCATCTGGCCCAGCAGGACGACCGCCGTCATCAAAGCGGTCACCGCGGCGGCGCGGCCGAACCCGGCACCGGCCAAATCACCGTAGTTGGCCAGCGTGGGAGGGTGCGGCAACTGCAGTGGCGAACCCGTCGCGAACTGGTGTGCCGAGGTGAACGAGGTCAGCAAGCTCAGCGCGAAGGGCAGCAACGTGATCAGCGCGCCGACCGCCAGCCCGGCGTAGATCACCGCGTTCCCCACCCGACTAGACAAGGTCATAAGTGATCCGCCGCCGGAAGTACAGATGCTGCATGACGGTGACACCGACCAGGATGACGAACAGCACCACCGCCATCACCGACGCCCGGCCGATGGCCGCCGAACCGAACGCCTCGGCGTAGATGCGGTGAGCGACCAGGTCGGTGCTGCCGCCCGGCCCGCCGTCGGTCAATGCGTACACGGTGTCGAAAACCTGTGCCGTGCTGACGATTCCGGTCACCAGCACAAAGAACATCGTCGGGCGCAGCATGGGCAGGGTGATGCGCCAGAACCGTTGCCAGGCGTTAGCGCCGTCGGTGCGGGCGGCGGCGTGGATGTCATTCGGGATCGCGAGCAGACCGGCCAGGAAGGACAGCGAGTTGTAGCCCACGTTCATCCAGACGACGACTGCCGAAACCAGGGGTAGCGCGAAGCTGGGATCGGAGAGCCACTCGATGTTATGTCCCAGCAGGGTCGCGATCGCGCCGTCGGTCGGAGCCAGGATCCAGCGCCACAACACCGCGATCGCCAGCGGCGCGCAGATCCACGGCAGCACGAAAACCGTGCGAAAGAAGCTTGTCCCCGGCAGCAGCCGGGCCAGCATGGAAGCGGCCAGCAGTCCCAGCCCGGTCTGCGTGGGGACCACGATCGCCACGAAGATCGCCGTGACGATCAAAGAGTTGCCGAAGTCGGAGTCGGCCAGCACCGAGCGCCAGTTGGCCAGGCCCACATAGTGCAGCGGGCCCAGCAGATCCCACCGGTACAGGCTCAGCCAGACCACCACGAGGATGGGCAGCAGCAAGAAGGTGACGACACCGAACAGGCTGGGCGCCAGCAGCCCGTAGGCCAGCACGCTGGATCGCGGCTGACTCCTGGGTGCGGCGCTGGCCATGCAGCTTATTAAAGCGGGCTCCGCAGGGGTTTGGAGTCACAGTCGATACGGTGGAGCCGTGACACCGAATCGGGGGATTGATGCCGACTTCCTAGACCTGCCGCGACACCAGCTTGCCGAAGCCGCATTGTCGGCGGCCACCACGGCCGGGGCCAGCTATGCCGACCTGCGAATTCACCGCATCAACACCGAGATCATCCAGCTGCGCGACGGTGAGCTCGAGACCGCGGTTGTCAGCCGTGAGGTCGGCCTGGCGGTGCGGGTCATCGTTGACGGCACCTGGGGATTCGCTTCGCACGCCGAGCTGGCGCCGTCGGTCGCGGCCGAAACCGCACGCCGCGCGGTACGTGTCGCCACCACGCTGGCCGTGCTGAACAACGAGCGCGTGGAGCTGGCGCCCGAGCCGGTGTATACCGATGCCACCTGGGTGTCGAACTACTGCATCGACCCGTTCGACGTTCCCGCGGCCGACAAGATCGCCGTGCTCGAGGAGTACTCCGGGCGGCTGCTGAGCGCCGATGGCGTCGACCACGTGTCGGCCATGATGACCGCGGTCAAAGAGCAGACGTTCTACGCCGACACCTTCGGATCCGCGATTGCCCAGCAGCGGGTGCGGATCATGCCGGCGCTGGAGGCGGTCACCGTCGACCCGGCCGCGGGCAGCTTCGATTCGATGCGCACGCTGGCACCGCCGATGGGCCGGGGCTGGGAAGCGCTGGCCGACGACGAGGTGTGGAACTGGACCGACGAGCTGGCACAGGTGCCGGTGCTGCTGGCCGAGAAGGTCAAGTCGCCCAGCGTGACTGCGGGGCTGAGGGATCTGGTGATCGACCCGACCAACCTGTGGCTGACCATTCACGAATCCATTGGTCACGCCACCGAATACGACCGTGCGATCGGCTACGAGGCCGCCTACGCCGGAACCTCGTTCGCCACCCCGGACAAACTGGGCACCATGCGCTACGGCTCGCCGGTGATGAACGTGACCGCCGACCGCACCGTCGAATTCGGTTTGGCCACTGTCGGTTACGACGATGACGGGGTGGCGGCGCAAAGCTGGGACCTGGTGCGCGACGGAATCTTCGTCGGCTACCAACTCGACCGGGTCTTCGCTCCGCGGCTCGGGCAACCGCGCTCCAACGGCTGCTCGTACGCCGACTCGCCGCATCACGTCCCGATTCAGCGGATGGCCAACGTGTCGCTGCAGCCCGGCACCGACGACCTGAGCACCGCCGACCTGATCGGGCGGGTCGAGGATGGCGTCTACATCGTCGGCGACAAATCCTGGTCGATCGACATGCAGCGCTACAACTTTCAGTTCACCGGTCAGCGTTTCTTCCGGATTCGCGACGGCCGCCTGGACGGCCAGTTGCGCGACGTGGCCTATCAGGCCACCACCACCGACTTCTGGAATTCGATGGAAGCCGTGGGCGGGCCGTCGACGTGGCGACTGGGCGGAGCGTTCAACTGCGGCAAGGCGCAACCCGGTCAGGTGGCCGCCGTCAGCCACGGCTGCCCGTCGGCGTTGTTCCGGCGCGTCAATGTGCTCAACACCCTTGCCGAGGGCGGTCGATGATCCGCGCCGGCGACAATGCAGAACGAAGCGATGCTGAGGAGCGGCGCCGATGATCACAGCGCAGCACGTCGTCAACATCGTTTTGGAGGAGGCGGCGAAACAGGGCCGCGTCGATGAGACCATGGTGCTGGTTACCGACAAGGTCGAGGCGACGTTGCGGTGGGCGGGCAATTCGATGACCACCAACGGGGTTTCGATCAGCCGCAATATCACGGTCATTTCGATTGTGCGCAAGGCCACCAGCGCGTTCATCGGTACGGTGGTGTCCGCCGAAGTGGACCCGCGGGTGATCCCGGGTCTGGTGGCGGCCTCGCAAGAAGCGGCCCGTTCCGCCCCGGAGGCCGGTGATGCCGCGCCGCTGCTTGCCGACACCGGTGTGCCCGCGGATTGGGATGCGCCGGTCTCGGGTACCGGCGCGGAGGTGTTCGCCGATGTCGCCGGCTCGTTGAGTCGCGGGTTCGGGGGCACCGACCGGCTGTATGGCTTTGCCCACCATAGTGTTTCGACGACGTTCCTGGCGTCGTCGACGGGGCTGCGCCGGCGTTTCACCCAGCCCGCCGGGGCGGTGGAGATCAACGGCAAGCGCGGCGACGCCAGCGCGTGGGCCGGTATCGGGACGCCCGATTTCGTTGATGTGCCTACCGATTCGCTGCTCGAGGACCTGTCGATGCGGCTGGGCTGGGCCGAGCGCAGCGTGGAGCTGCCGGCCGGGCGCTACGAGACGATCATGCCGCCGTCGACGGTGGCCGACATGATGATCTACCTGGGCTGGACGATGGCCGGCCGCGCCGCGCAGGAGGGGCGCACCGCATTCTCGGCGCCGGGCGGCGGGACCCGGGTGGGGGAGCGGCTCACCGATTTGCCGTTGACGTTGTTCTCCGATCCGATGGCGCCCGGGCTGAAGTGCACGCCGTTCGTGGCGGCGAGCAGTTCCTCGGAGACCGTGTCGGTGTTCGACAACGGAATGGAGATCCACCAGGTCGATTGGATCCGCGACGGGGTGATCAACGCGCTGGCTTACCCGCGGGCCACCGCCGCCAAATTCGACGCCAAGGTCGCCGTCGCTGCGGACAACCTGGTGATGACCGGCGGACCGAAAGACCTCGCCGACATGATTGCGGGCACCGAGCGGGGCCTGCTGCTGACCACGCTGTGGTACATCCGCGAGGTCGACCCGACCACGCTGTTGCTCACCGGGCTGACCCGCGACGGGGTGTACCTGATCGAGGACGGCGAGGTCACCGCGGCGGTGAACAACTTCCGCTTCAACGAGAGCCCGCTGGATCTGCTGCGGCGTGCGACCGAGGCCGGTGTCAGCGAGAAGACCCTGCCGCGGGAGTGGGGGGATTGGGTCACCCGGGCGGCGATGCCGTCGCTGCGGATTCCGGATTTCCACATGTCGTCGGTGAGCCAGGCGCAGTAGTCGTAACGTAGCGGGCATGGCGGCTCCGGTTTCGGTTCGAGAAAATCTGCTGACGCAGTTGGTGGCCCTGTCTCCCGGGTCTCCCGGCGACGGTCGTGTGGTGGGCCTGGTGCGCCGGGTGTGCGCGCAGACGCTGTCGCTGCCGCCGCTGCCCGTTGAGGTCGCGGCGGACGACGCCGAATCGGAGGCCGAGGCCGTCGTTGCCGAATTCGCCGAGCAGTTCAGCACCGATGTTTCCGCGATCACCGCCGAGCAGCGGTCGCGACTGTTCAAGTCGTTGGGGGACAGCACCTTTGGTGTCGTGGTGGCGATGTACCTGGCCGACTTCGTGCCGCGGATGCGGGCCGGGCTGGAAGCGCTGGGTGTCGGTGACCAATATCTGGGTTGGACGCGCGGACCGATCGAGTGGGATCACGCCACGGATCCGTCCGATGTGGTGTTCAACGAATTTCTGCCCGCGGTAGGCGCGATGCGCGCTCTTGACCCGGTGACGTCCGAGGTGGTGCGGCTGCGCGGTGCCGCTCAGCACAACTGCCGGTTGTGCAAATCGGTGCGGGAGAGCAGGGCACTCGATGCCGGGGGTTCGGAGACGTTGTACGACGACATCGAGCGGTTCGAAGCGTCGAAGATGCTCGATGATCGCGCAAAAGCAGCGCTGCGGTATGTAGATGCGCTAATTTGGACGCCGGCGCACCTCGACGCCGACGCTGTCGCCGAGGTGCGCGCTCGTTTTTCCGAGGCCGAAGCCGTCGAGCTCACCTTTGATGTCATGCGTAACGCCAGCAATAAGATCGCGGTGTCGCTGGGTGGGATGCTCCCCGGGTCGAGAGTGGAACCGAACGCTACTTGCTCGATGTCGACGGACAGACGGTGTTCAGCTGACTGCGACAGGACGGGCGGTCGCAGGATTGGCTGCCGTGCTGATGACCGCAGGGCTGATCGCCTCGGCGCCGCCGGCCAGCGCGGGGTGCCAGCGCGGGGTGCCAGTGCGGGGGACTCGTTGCCAGTAAATGGGATGGACCCGTCCAGCCCGACGGCACCTGGCAGCGTTGCGTGGTCATCACCACCTCGCATAGCGGCCCCAGTCACCAGTGGTACCCAGACTGCAAATTGATGGGCCCTGGCCAGTTCCCCTTGGGGCTCGCCTACTCCGATCCGCCGACGCATATCGACGACTGAGCCGTCGCGGAAGGTCAGTGCTGCGGCACCTCGATGTCAGAGACCAGGACGCGTACGCCGCCAGTGGCGACTCGCCCCAAGGCTTCGAAGAACGCGCCTGCCTGCGGAGTCGTCACCGCCACACTGACGTCGTCGTAGGTCGGGTAGTACAGGTCGATCATGCGGTAGGCGGGCGTCGGGCTGCCGTCTTCTTTCGGCCAGACCTTCGACGCCTCGAGACGGAGGTATCCCGGTATCCGTCGAGCGGCCTCCAATTGCTCTGATTCATAGGCACTTTCGAAGGCCGCGGGGTCGGTGGGGTTGTCGTAGATGACGGTGAGCTTGGTTTCGGACATTGGATTTCCTCGCATCGTTGATAGTCGGGCCTGGTCTGGGACCTCTCAACCGTAGTAAGTTTCGCAGCATGACTGGGTCTGTGTCGTGCCGAGTCGATCAACTGTCGAGTGCGAAGCCGGTGGAAATATATGACGTGTTGATGGATATCGAGCGTTGGCCGGAATTTATGCCAACGGTGTCTGCCGCGTCATGGGAGCGGCCCGGAGAGCCTGACACCGCGAAGGATGGCGTGAGGCGGATGCGCATCGGGCGCAGCCTGGTCCGCGACCTGATCATCGATAGCACGCGACCACATCACCACGCTTATGCGGCGTCGCTCCCGTGGTACATGATGCTCAAGGATTACCGGGGCGATGTCTGGATCGAAGACAGCCCCAGCGGGTCCCGCATCATCTGGACAGTGACGTGCACATCTCCCATCCTCCCGGCGAAGGCAGTGAAGTCGAGGCTCGAAGCCTCCTATGCGCGCCTCGCGGAGGCGCTGGCTCACGAAGCAGAGGGCGTCACACAGACTCAGTGAAGGTGCCAGGTGAAATTCTCTTCGGCCGAGCGGCATGGCACCATGGTTGCCGCGCGCCGCGCCGGGGGCGGTAGCTCAGTTGGTTAGAGCCGCGGACTCATAATCCGTTGGTCGCGGGTTCGAGCCCCGCCCGCCCCACTTCAGAGCTGGCAACCGCGCTATGCACCCGCCGGCGGGACATGTAGCGGTCCTGGGACATCGATACTTTGGAGTGGCCGAGGTGGTCGGCGCCGATCCGCGCCGACCAGCCCTCGTCGTCAATCAGCGTCCACTCCTGGCACCCCGAGCCGGTCGCGCACCTTGCGCCACTGCTTGCCGAAGTTGTTCGGATCGCGCCGTGGCACCAAACACACTGCCATCCAACACTTCCGAACGATCCTTGCCAATGACGACCGCGCCCACACCACGCACACCGTCGCCGCAGACACCGACCCGCGGATGCTGCCAGACATCGTGGCGGCCTTAGCAGACCGTAACGAGCGACAACGCACCCAGCGCGCACGCGCATGGCGCCGCGAACGTGCCCAAACTCGAGCGCGTCACGCTGCGTATTAACGATTCGCCACCGCCAGACGGCAGGCGGCCGCGCGTGAGCGTAGCCGAACCAAGAACTATGGCTACGAGCGCGAATTATCAACGAGCAGTGGATGCTGTCGTTCCGCCGCAATGTGTTCCACAAATTGCCCTTGGCGAAGCAGCGACGGTTCAGGGGAGTGTCTGAGTTCGCGGATGGCTCAGCTCGGAATGTGAGGCGCGGACTATCTCGTTGTAGGTTAGAGTGCCTAAGCTTACGCTTTGAGCTAATTAGTTGAGTAGCCTTCGCCCCTGGTTAGGAAAGCGCCCATGACGACCACCCAGCCACGGAGAGAGTCGCGGGCTCCTACGGTGCCCTCAAGCACCGAGGAAAAACTCGGCCCGCAGCGCGCCCAGAAGAGGGGGCTGCTGAGCCGTTTCTGGCTGGTGCTCACGATCGTGGCTGTCGTCGCGCTGTCCGGGTTCGTCGTGCACCGGCTGCACGATATCTTCGGCGTCCACAGCGGTTCGTTCGGTGGTGGCACGTCGGGCGAGGTCCTCGACCAGTTCAACGCCAAGACCATCACGCTCGAGGTCTGGGGCTCACCGGGCAGCACGGCAACCATTAACTACCTCGACGAGAACTCCCACCCGCAGCAGGCCCTCAACGTCCCCTTGCCCTGGAGCACAGTATTGAAGTCAACGAAGCCCGGCATCCCGGCAAACCTGATAGCGCAAGGAGACGGGAGTTGGATCGCCTGCCACTTCGTCGTGGACAACCACGACGGGCGCGGTGAGGTGATCAAGGGTGCTAATCAATCGCCCGCCAACGAAAACGTCAATGCCTTCGTCTACTGCCTGGACAAGTCCGCATGAGCGAGACCACCGAGGCTGCGCCGCGCGTTGATCAGCCACTGATCCCGCCGTTCCTGCCGCGGATGATCCATCGCCTTGCGCTGCCGATCGTCCTGATCTGGCTGGGCATCGTCTTCGTCACCAACACCATCGCACCGCAGTTGGAGGTCGTCTCCAAGAGCCACTCGGTGTCGCAGAGTCCCAAGGACGCGGTGTCGTTCCAGTCGACGATGCGCGTCGGGTCGACGTTCAAAGAGTTCAGTTCCGACAGCTCGGCAATGATCCTGCTGGAGGGCGACAAACCGCTGGGGGCGGAGGCCCATCGCTATTACGACGAGATCGTCAAGCGACTCGAGCAAGACAAGAAACACGTTCAGCACATCCAGGACTTCTGGAGCGATCCCCTGACCGCCGCGGGCTCCCAGAGCCACGACCAAAAGGCCGCGTACGTGCAGGTCTACCTCGCCGGCGACATGGGCGGTGGGTTGTCCAGCGAGTCCAGCGACGCCGTCCGCAAGATCGTGGAATCGGTGCCGGCGCCGCCGGGGATCAAGGCCTACGTCACCGGGGCGGCTCCGTTGTTTGCCGACCAGTCCCATGCGGGTCAGAAAGGCGTCGCGACAGTCACTCTGGTCACCCTCCTCGTGATTGTGGTGATGCTGCTGTTCGTCTACCGCTCGATAAGCACCGTTCTGATCATGCTGGCGATGGTCTTCATCGAGTTGGCCGCGGCCCGCGGTGTCGTCGCGACGCTCGGAAACTACAACATCATGGGGCTCTCCACGTTCGCCAATAACATGCTCGTGCTGATGGCGATCGCCGCTGGAACGGACTACGCGATCTTTGTGGTCGGCCGATATCACGAGGCCCGCGGTCTGGGCGAGACGCGTGAAGAAGCGTTCTACACGATGTTCCACAGCACGGCCCATGTCGTGCTGGGGTCGGGGCTGACCATCGCCGGCGCGATGTACTGCCTGAGTTTCTGCCGGTTGCCCTACTTTGAGTCACTCGGTGTGCCCTGCGCCGTCGGCATGCTGGTCGCGGTCCTCGCGGCCTTGACTCTGGCACCGGCGATCCTGACCGTGGCATCGTTCTTCAAGCTGCTCGACCCGAAGCGAAAGCTGCAGACCCGGGGCTGGCGACGCATCGGCACCGCCATCGTCCGCTGGCCCGCACCGGTTCTGGCGGTGACCATCGCCGCCGCATTAGTCGGCCTGCTCGCTCTGCCCGGCTACAAGACGGACTACGACACCCGCCACTTCCTGCCGCAAGACACCCCGGCCAATATCGGTTATGCGGCTGCCGACCGGCACTTCAACCAGGCTCGGCTGAATCCCGAGCTGTTGATGATCGAGACGGATCATGACCTGCGTAACCCGGCCGACTTCATCATCCTGGACAAGGTCGCCAAGGCGATCTTCCACATCCCAGGTATCGGCCTGGTGCAGACCATCACCCGGCCGTTGGGCACGCCGCTCGACCACAGCACCCTCGGTTTTCAGATGGGTGCACAGGCCGCAGGGCGGCTCCAGACCCAGCACTATCAAGAAGAGCAGGCGAGAAACCTACTGAACCAGGCGGACGAGCTCAAGAAAACGATGGCAACGCTGCATGAGCAGATGCAGGTCACCCAGGATCTGAGCAACA
This sequence comes from uncultured Actinomycetota bacterium, assembly GCA_963712615.1. Lineage (GTDB taxonomy): Bacteria > Actinomycetota > Actinomycetes > Mycobacteriales > Mycobacteriaceae > Mycobacterium. Next base: position 1,445,121 of record CAVQIO010000002.1, on the reverse strand, counting down.
CGACACACGAAACCACCAAGCTCACCAAGGAAACGGTGAAGATCACCGAGGCGTTGCGCGACGACATCGCCAACTTCGACGACTTCCTCCGGCCGATCCGTAGCTACTTCTACTGGGAGAAGCACTGTTTCGACATCCCGGCCTGCTGGGCAATCCGGTCGGTCTTCAACGCGCTCGACGGCATCGACCAGGTGGCCGAGAACATCGAGAACCTCAGCGCGAATCTCGACAAGCTGGATCAGATCCAGCCGAAGCTGGTGGCACTGATACCCCCGCAGATCGAGAGCCAGCAGCACAACCTCGACACCATTATGTCGAACTACGCGATCACAAAGGGTCTCAACGACCAGGCGAAAGCGCAGGCCGACAACGCCACCGCGCAGGGCGATGCCTTCGACAAAGCGAAGAACGACGACACGTTCTATCTTCCGCCAGAGGCGTTCAAGAGCCCGGATTTCGCGCGGGGTCTCAAACAGTTCATCTCGCCGGACGGGCACGCTGTTCGGTTGATCATCTCGCATGAAGGTGACCCGGCGACTCCTGAAGGCGTCAGCCACATCGAGCCGATCAAGCAGGCCGTGCACGAGGCGATCAAGGGCACGCCCTGGGAGGGCGCCAACGTCTACCTCGGCGGTACCGCCGCGACGTACAAGGATATGCACGACGGCTCCAACATCGACCTGTTGATCGCCGGAATTTCCGCGGCCACACTGATTTTCGTCATCATGCTGATCATCACCCGAAGCGTCGTTGCGGCCCTCGTGATCGTCGGTACGGTGTTGCTGTCGCTAGGCGCCTCGTTCGGACTCTCCGTGCTCCTATGGCAGTACATCCTGGGGATCAAGTTGCACTGGATGGTGCTGGCGATGGCGATCATCCTGCTGCTGGCGGTCGGCTCGGACTACAACCTGCTGCTGATATCGCGGTTCAAGGAGGAAATCCACGCCGGGCTCAAGACGGGGACGATCCGCGCGATGGCCGGTTCGGGCTCGGTGGTGACCGCCGCCGGTCTGGTGTTCGCCGCCACCATGGCCACGTTCATGTTCAGCCCGCTGCGGGTGATGGCCCAGGTGGGTACGACGATCGCGCTGGGTCTGTTGTTCGACACCTTGATCGTGCGGTCGTTCATGACCCCTTCGCTCGCCACCTTGCTCGGGCGCTGGTTCTGGTGGCCGCAGCACGTGCGTCCACGGCCGGCCAGCACCATGCTGCGACCGTACGGACCGCGTACCGCCGTGCGCGCGCTGATCTTCAACGACGTTGACGAAAGCCCACCGGGCGGACTGGTCAAAAAGCGCTAAAGATCAGGGCGCTCCCACGCCATCCGAGGGCGTAACGGAGCAACGTAATCGGTTGGCGGACAGATCACCAACGGTCGCAAAGATTAGGCCGCGGTGAGATGGCGTGCTGTGCCTAGCGGTATGCAGATCGCGAGTTCAGTTCCGGGGGATGTCGAGCGCACGTCGAACTGGCCGCCGGACGCGAGTACCTTCGCGCGCATCGACGTCATCCCGATATGGCCTTCGTCAGCCTTTTGCGCGACAGCTACCGCTGAGATGCCCACTCCGTCGTCGGCAACACGCAGCGAGGCCAACTCTTCGCAGTGTTATAGCTCGATCCAAATATTTTGGGCCCCAGCATGTTTGATGACATTCGTCGACGCTTCACGCACGCGCTGTATAACACGTCATCGGCCTCGGTGCGCAGGCCATCGGGCCAACTATCCGCGTCAAAACCGACGGTGAGCCCCGCGCGGGAACCAAGACTTTCAGTGAGGGCTGCGACCGCTGATTTCAATCCCAGTCGCACCAGCACGTCTGGATGCAGTTCACGGACTACATCGCGCAGCAGCCCCGAACACTCGGCGAGCGCGGAAGCCACACGGTCTGCGGCGTCGGCTGAGCCCTCTCGTACATCCTCGATGTCTTGGCGTGCAACCAGCACATACTGAAGAGCTCCATCATGCAGACGTCCCGAAATAGACTGCCGCTCATGCCTTTCCACTTCCAGTAATTCTTCCAACAGCTGGCTCCGTTGCCGCGCCAAGTCCGCGATCATGTCTACTCTGGACCGCTGGATGAATGACAGGACAACCGACCCGCCGGCCAGCGCGGCCAAGGCGGACGAGCTCAACAGGATCGACGCCCACAGCTCCTGGTTGGCCGACCTAGTGATCCAGCATGTGAGAACGAATACGGATACTGAACCGTCCCGCGTTTGATGCACACCTCCATTCTTGGGAAGGTGCATCGCATGCCGAGCAAGTACGACCCCGAGACCAGGTCGAAGGCTGTCCGTCTGGTGCTGGAGCACCGCGAGGACTATCCGAGTGAATGGGTGGCGATCACCGCGGTGTCCAAGCGGCTGGGGATGAACGCCGAGACGCTGCGCAACTGGATCCGCCAACAGCAGGTCGACGACGGTGCGCGCGACGGGGTCTCCAGCGAGGCCGCCGCGGAGATCCGGGCACTGCGACGGCGCAATGCTGAGCTTGAGCAGACCATCGAAATCTTCAAGGCAGCAACGTCTTTCTTCGTGCGGGAGAGCGACCCGCGCAACCGCCGCTGACCAATTCGGTCTGCGAGTTCATCGCGAACCACAGGGACCGTTTCGGGGTCGCTCCGATCTGCCGCGTGCTGACCGAGCACGGTGTGCCGATCGCCCCACGAACGTTCTACGCCTGGGTCCAGCGCGCGCCCTCGAAGCGGGCCCTGTGGGATGCCACTATCACCGAGATCCTGGTCGGCCACTACGAGCCCGACGAGCAGGGTCGGCGCAAACCGGAGTCACTGTACGGGTCGGTAAAGATGTGGGCGCACCTGCAGCGTGAGGGCATCCCGGTGGCCAAGTCCACGGTGGAACGCCTGATGCGCCGTCACGGCTGGCAGGGCGTGCGCCGCCAGAAAACCGTGCGCACCACCATCGCCGACCCCTCAGCGGCGCGGCCGCCGGATCTGGTGGACCGCCAGTTCGGTGTAGGCGTACCGAATCGGCTGCTGGTGGCGGACTTCACCTACGTCAAACTGGTGACCGGGGTGTTCGTCTATGTCGCGTTCGTCATCGACGCGTACGCCGGAGCGATCGTCGGCTGGGAAGCATCGGGGTCCAAGCACACCCGGTTCGTCGAATCGGCGATCCGCCAGGCCGCCGCACTGCGTTCCCGGCAAGGCCATCCGATCGACGGTGCCATCCACCACAGCGATGCCGGGTCGCAGTATACGAGCGTGAGATTCGGTGAAACACTGAGCCTTTCAGATCTGCGGCCATCGGTCGGCAGTGTTGGCGACGCCTACGATGACGCGTTGGCCGAGACCACAATCGGGCTCTACAAGAACGAATGCATCCGCGCGGATTCCCCGTTCCGACGTGGCCCGCTGCGCACCCTCGCCGACGTCGAGCTCATCACCGCCGACTACGTCTCCTGGTACAACCAGCAGCGCCTAATGCACCGCCTCGGTCGTGTCCCACCCGCCGAAGCCGAAGCCCACTACTATTCCCAACACGTGACCGACCGACCGGCCGGCTCACAGAACCCCGAGGGTGCATGAAACCCGGGATGGTTCATACGGTCGGAATCGCCACCGCTCCACTGATCTTGGGATCAAGCTGCGCGGCCGCGATCAGCCGCGATCAACGGAATCAGGAAGAAGCCATTTCGCATCACGTCTGATGTCCAGTCCTGCGGGGACGTCACGCCGGTGAGTATCGACAGGACAGAAACCATCGTGACGTCGGCGGTCAGCACGAGCAGTGGCACTAGCGTCCTGGTGGATGTCGTCGTGGGCGCCCCCACGTCGGAGTGCCCATGCGATCCAGCATCCGGTGACGACCACGTACACCAGCGGGATTGTCACGCAGACCCACTCGTAATGGTCCGGCGGCTCCCATAACAACGTCGCAACGACCAAGACGATCAGGACGGCGCGCAATCCAAACTGCAGCACAGTGCCTAGCCACAACGCCCGCCGGACGTCCGGCACAACCTGTTGCGATCGCAGGTCGATCACACGCTGATGATCTCCGGACATGGGCGGCTCCTGTGGTGTCGCGGTGGCGAAATCATAACCGCCGATTTCCGGCAGGAATGAGCGTTTGCGGCGGCGCCGGCGTGGCTGACGTTTTGCCTTCCGCTGGTGGCGGACGCCTCGTTCATGAGCGCGAAGTTTTGGGGACAGCTTCGTGATCACCGATTCCGATCGGCCAACGGAGTCGACGCCGCGGACCAGAAGATTCGTGTCAGCTAGACACTGATCGATGGCGACCGCATTTGCAGCTGCGGCCACGAATTCACCGTCGAAATGTGCGGAAGCTGATGAGAACGCCTCCTTCTCAGGCGGTGCGCGGCCAGAATCGGTACGCCACCAGCACCGGCACGATCACCCAGGGGAGGTTGAGCGGCAGGTAGGTCGCCAGGTGTGAGGGACTGTCAGGTCCGAGGAATGTCTGCATGAAGTAGAAGTACATGTTCACCACCGCGCTGACGGCGTAGGCCATGGCCAAGGCAGGTAGCCACGGCCACGATTTGAGCTTCCAGACGCCGATGGTGAGCAAGACGAGCAGCGGAAGCTGCACGAAACCGTCGTATAAAAGCGAGGTCCGCAAGGCGGGCGGCATGACGAGATGCTGCGGTTCTTGCTCGACACCCTAGGTGTGCAAGGCACGCAAAGGTGGCCACGGGCTGTCAGTGGCGACGGGAACTCCGAGGCCTTCCGGCAGACTCAACACGAGCGCGTTGATGATGCCGAGCACGAAGGCTGGGAGCAGGAGGTAGTCGAGCCGACGCCGGACAAGGGTGCGGGAGTTCATGGGGAAGCCTGCTGCATCTGCTCATCTTGCATCACAGTCCGTGGTTTCGAGTTCAACAGAGCCGGTAACGATGGGTTGACGCACACGAGAATCATTGAGATCTGTTCAGTCTTGAGCAGCGGCTGGCAACATGCGGTGTCGTTTGCCTACTCCTCTGGTCAAACGCGCGCGCCTGGTGGAATGTGAAATGAGTTGTGCTGCAACGTTCAGGGTCAAACCAAATGCGTTGGGCCGGAGTCACGGAAGAGCGTAGAAGTGGTAGTAGACTAGGCGAGAGTTATGACGAAGATCGCGTGCGAGGTGCCCTGGCAGAACCGGCGCTTCTCCGTCCCGCTGGAGCGCATCAAGCGTTGCGAACAACTCGGATTCGACGCGGTCTTCACCGCTGAGGGCGCGGGTTCGGACGCGCTGACTCCGCTTGCCTACATCGCCGCCCACACGTCGAAGATCGGGCTCGGCACCCACATCGCGACACTGACCGCGCGCCCGGCAACTGTGCTCGCGCAGGGCCTGACGACCATCGACGCGATGGCGGGCGGCGGCCGTGTGATCGCCGGCGTAGGCAGTGGGTTTCCCAGCATCGCCGAGGGCTGGCACGGGCGGCCGTGGGGCAAACCGGTGCGCCGGCTGCGTGATTACGTCGGCGTCCTGCGTCAGACATTCGCGGGCCAGGGTGCGCGCGACACCGCCGGCGACCCCATCGAGAGCACCGAGCTCTACTGGGAGCAGTCCCGCGCTCGTCTTGCCAACCCCGTGCGCTGCCAGAGCCCGGAGACCAGTATCCCGTACCGCGGCGCGGGCGCGCTCGGCGTCGAGCCGTGGTCGATGTCGGTCGACTCGGGCTTCGAGCCGGAGGTCCACCTTGCCGCGGTTGGCCCGCAGATGCTCGAGCTGACCGCGGAGATCGCCGATGGTTGGTTCCCGTGGGGGTTCGCGCCGGGGATGATGCCGACCTTCCAGCCGCGGCTCGACGTCGGCTTTGCGCGCCGCACGGATGGCAAGAAGCGCAAGGACTTCGACGTTTGGGCGATCGTCGACTTCGTCGTCTCGGACGACGTCGCGGCCGGCATGGACCTCTTCCGCCCCTACGTCGTGGAGTGGTCGGAGAACATGCGCCTGCAGACCGAGGCGCTCGGGTTCACCGGCCTCTGCGACCGGCTCGCCGAGCTCGTCGCCGCGGGCCGCCGCGAGGAGGCGCTCGCCGCCGTCCCCGACGACTACGTCGACACGGCGTTCCTGATCGGATCACACAAGCGGATCGCCAAGCGTCTGCAGCCGTGGATCGACTCGGGCGCGACCGGCCTAATCTTCCGCTACGGCCCGCAGGTCCAGGTCGGCGCGCACGAGATCGTCGAGGACGCCGATGTCTGGGAGACGATCGCCAGGGCGACGCGTTAGCGCGGGTAGCTGCGGCATCGATTCGAGCCAAGCCCGCCGCGCTCGTCCCCGCCCGGAGGCCTCGTCCCTTCTCGGTTACCGAGGCGCCCCGACACTCCACGTCGTCTCGGCACCGGATCGGACGCGACTACTACTAATACTAATACTGAAAACAGCTGTTGTCGTATTTGATCTCGCAAGCTTCCGTCGAACGTGGTACGTGATTTATCTCACCCGGGAACTCGGGAACCTAAGGGTTGGTACAACATCGTGGAGGCGCGCTGTGTGGCATGAATTGGACTGCGATGTTTAGGGCTATTGCAATCCCTCGCGATCAACGACGAAACGTACCTGACAGCTTTTGTGAATATTACCTGGGCGGAAACCCACAGCCTCTGTCTCTACAACACGGAAGCCAAGGCTATCAAATAATGAATGCCACTCGCTAATCGGCTTGAACTGACACCCGAAGTTCATGTCAACAATTCCTTGGGCGACGGCGTTACCAAAAAAATCAATCAACACCAGCACCCGGAATTGATCACTATCATCCAATTTATTGAATTCGGTTATTTCGCTCTGTCCCGCCACAGCCCCGAGTAACGCTGCTGGGACAGCGTAAGTGTCCTCCTCGATAATCAAACGTTTTGCAACACGCCGCAAATTGATCAACAGCGGAATCAGATCGGTCGCATCAACGTGGTGGAGGACGGTTTTGACGATCGCACTGTCGAACATGTCGTCCGCATAGGGGACATCAACAGGTGAAGCCATCTGCCGAAACGGTAGATGACCAGCGTCCGCGCAACGGTAGTCCATGACGTCTGTGGTGTAGCAGTCAAAGCCGGCGCGGGCGATCAGCGCAGCTAAATGACCGCCTCCGCAGCCGAAGTCGAGTACCGTGCTACCTTTAATGGCATCCGCGAGATTATTGAAATCCTGTGTCGGCTTACGCTTTGACTTATACGCTGAATAGCCCTTGTTGAACCATGATCCGATTCCTTCGGACGTGAAGAATTGTCCGTGCACCTCTTCAGACACTTGATACAGTTCAACCCCATTACTAGCTCCCAGCAAATACTTCCATGCGTCCTCTAAGAGCACGCTCGTATCGCGAGCATGGTTGGGAAAGTGGGATTTGTAACTCTTCTCCAGCACTGACATTGCGAAGTTCAGTGCCGCCGTTCCATGCTGCAAAGTCTCATAAATGAAGTCGTATTGAGCTCGTTTGGTGGCTGTTAACACCAAGGATCCTTTCACCGCCCATGCTTCAAATGCCTGACGCAGCGTCGTTGGGTAGCGGCAGGCAGTGGGCCCCAAGTAGTTTGATTGAACTCATGGTATCAGTCCAATGCAAATCGAAGATGTTGGACCCAAAACAGTTGAATTTTTTGCATTCACCTTTACAAATGTGCGTAATGCGCGTAAAGGCAACGATGACCGAGCTTAACGGCTCAAGCGGTCCGTTCATGCCGGCCTGACCACCGCCGACCGCCATCGTCGAGCGCTCACCGAGGCCGACGGCATCCGTCAGGCGAACCGCTGGTCGCCGCATGTGAGGTGCCCAGGGCGTTGTGCTGTGCCTGCAGGTGCTGTTCGTGTGTGGGAGACCCCCACCCCATGCCGATTTCACTGTCGGCGACCACTGGTCGATACAGAGGGTCGGGTGAGCGTGCGCCAACCGGTTGAGCGCATGTTCGTCGGCGACAGGCCTGCCGATCCATGGGCCCCAGCCGATTAGGGTTGCCATCTATGGCGGAGTTGCACGGCAAGAGAATTTTGTTCGACATCGATGGCACCTTGATCGACTCCACCGCCACAGTCGAAGGGTCCTGGGGTACCTGGGCCAAGGAGTACGGCGTCGATTACGAAGAGGTACTCAAGGTCTGTCATGGCAGGCGGACCGAGGACGTTGTCGCGCAATTTGTCGCACCACAGCAGCGAGTCGCGGCGACAGCTCGGCAACTCGCTCTGCAAGAGCTGGCTGATCTCGATGGTGTCCTGGCGCTACCGGGAGCACGCCGACTGCTGGATGCCCTACCACGTAGTTACTGGGCCGCGGTGACCTCCGGGCCGCGCTCGTTGATGGCTGCTCGACTAGCGGCAGCGCGGCTCCCGGCTCCGCAGCTGCTGATCGGCGCAGAAGATGTATCAACCGGCAAGCCAAACCCCGAGAGCTACCTCAAGGCGGCGGCCCTGCTGGGCTTCGAGGCACGGGAGTGTCTGGTGGTGGAGGATGCGCCCGCGGGCGTCGGTGCTGGCCGAGCCGCAGGGGCGCAAGTACTAGCCGTCACGACCACTCACCACGCGGCCGAACTGGCGGACGCCGACGTCGTCGTCACCGATCTATCCTGCGTGAGTGTCAAAGTCTCCGATAGTGGTGTCACCTTGTTGATCGCCTAAAGCTGTTGGCAGCATGCCATTTAACGTGCGAAATCAGTCGCGCTCGAGACGGAGAGTTGTTCGGCGACATGCGTGAAAACGACGCTGAGAGGTCGTAGCTCTCGCCGGGAATGAACGGCATGGCCGCCGCGAACGTAGAGGTGATGTGGCTTTATGGGTTGTCAGCGCCGGGATAGGCCTGTTCTTCGCCACTTCCGGCAGCACAAAGTTGGTCGTCCCCAAAAAACGCCTGGCACTGCGGGGTTCGAATTGGGTCGACGACTTCAGTTCGGGCACAGTGGTATTCGTGGGATTGACAGAGATTGCTGGTGGCCTGGCAATGCTCTCACCCGCGCTACTCGAGATTTCGCCGCTGTCGGCGGTAACGCTTGGCACAGCGGGCTTGATAGTTGTAATGCTAGGTGCAGCAGTAGTACACGCGCGTCGGCGTGAACCGGGAATGATCATACTGAACTTGGCGCTGTTGGGTTTGACGGCGTTAGCGGTCTGGGACCGATGAACGCGAGGAACCGGGCAATCCCTTCTCTGTCTCCTGAATAGACTGAAGTACAACATGTTTCAGTTCTGCCAGTCTGCCCAGCGTAGGGCCAAGAAAGCCCTTCGTGGTCGCTCTTGATCGCAGTGCTGGACGCGTCGACGCGACTGCAACGCGGTATTACGAATCCCGATACTCGGCCTCCGGGCGGGTCCGCCGGCTCCGAGAGAAAAGTGGACCGATCGGTACAATAAATTTGACCGGTCTGTTAGCATAGTCGGGGTGCGGCGCCTAGGTAGCCACCGGCACCAAGGCCGCTTCCCTGCATCCCTGAATGTCGAGGTGACGGGCAAAAAAACCGTCAGATGTGGAGTGGAACGATGCCTGATGCTGATTTGCACTTCTACTTCGACCCGGTGTGTGAGTTCGCGTGGATGACCAGCAAGTGGGTGCGAATGGTCATGGCGGCCCGGGACTACCGGGTGGAGTGGCGGTTGATATCGCTGCGCATGGTCAACGAGCACATCGACTACGACGCGCACTTTCCGCCCGATTACGAGGCCTACCACAATGCGGGGCTGCGGATGCTTCGCGGGGCGGCCCGCACTCGAGCCGAGCTCGGGCCGCAGGCTTTGGACGTATTGCAGGCTTCCTTCGGCGCCCACATCTTCGACCGGCCGCCTTGGCGTGACATGCAGGAGCGGACTGACACTTTAGGCCGGCCCACACAGGTCGCGGCGATCTTGGCCCACGCTGGACTGCCCGCGGAATTCGTTGACTCCCTTGATGATCCGTCCTTGGGATACCGAGATAGCCGCTGAGACAATGCAGGCGCGTGCGATGACCGGGAAGGACGTGGGGACACCGATCCTGCACGTGGACCCGCCCGGTGGCATCGCGTTCTTCGGGCCGGTGATCAGCCGTCTACCCACATCAGATCAGGCCGTGGAGTTGTGGGACCACGTCGTTGGACTGGCTCGCTTCGGTGGCTTCTCTGAACTCAAACGCAGCCTGCGCGAGCAACCTCAGCTGGAGGTTTTCGGCAATTCGACCAATGCGGCGGGAAAGCAGGAGGACTGGCACCAAGGCAGCCGGCGCCTCAAGCACTAGCCGCCCATGCCGAACACTGCACCACCCCGACCCACCGAAGAGGAAATGGCGATCACACAGGAGATGTCAGAGGTGACGAACAACCCGGCGGTCCTGCACCCGCCCACCGAACCAAAGACGGATGCGACCAGAGATCGCATCGTGCGCGCAGCGGCCAAGCTGTTTCTGGCCCGCAGCTACCACAGCGTCGGGGTCAACGAGATCTGCGAAACCGCGAACGTCAAGAAGGGCAGCTTCTACCACTTTTTTGAGTCCAAGAGCGACTTGGCCATCGCGGTGATCGATCATCACGCTCGAGCGCTGTGGAGGATGCTCGACGAGCATGAACGGGCCGCACGGGGCCCGGTCAACAAGATGCGCGCTACCGCGCAGGTCACCCGGACCGTCCACGAGGGTTTGGTCAAAGCATTCGGACGAGTCGTTGGCTGCCCGCTGGGTAATCTCGCGCTGGAACTGGCGACCACCGCAGACGAAGCCGGCGAGCACGCCGCCAATGTCCTCGCGGAGTGGGAAGCACGCATCGCCGGACACGGCCGCGATGCTGAGGAAGTCGGCTTGCTTGCGCCCGGAACCGATCCCGACGACCTCGCCCATGTGATCATCGCCACCATGCAAGGCATGATCCTGCTGGCGAAGGTGTCCAACTCTGCGGTGACACCAATCTATGAGGCGATGGACCGCGCAATCGACCATGGCGTTCGACGGATATGACCCCACATTCCGACCAGACCAACGCCACGGCACAGGTGTTTCGGCCCACCCTCGGCGACGGCGACTACGTCGATGCCCTCGATGCCGAGGGCCTTCTGTTACTCGACGTCGCCGAGTCCCGCAGCTTCGACGCCGAGATCGCATTCTGCCCTGGATGGGCTCTGAGTGAGCTGATCACCCATCTCGGCTACATCTACCGCTGGGTCGGCGTGATCGTCGGCCAGGGCCGCCTGGAACCCCCCGGGCGCCAGGAGGTCACCGACCTGGCCGACCCCGACCCGGCCGACTACACCGGCACGCTACGTCGGCTACGGTCGGCGCACACCGAGTTGGTTCGGCTGCTGAGACAGGCTCCACCCGAACTCGCCAGCTGGACGATCTGGCCTGCCCCCTCGGCCCGTACATTCTGGGCGCGTCGGATGCTGCACGAGACGCTGATTCATCGCATCGATGTCCAGAATGCCGGTGCCCCAGCGATTTACGGTGGTGAGGACTTGGAAGCAACCATTGCCACCGACGGCATCGACGAGATGATCTGCGGATTCGCCCGCCGGTACACCAAGACGCTGCGCAGCCAGCAACCCGCGACCTTGGCATTGACCGCAACCGATACTGGACAACAGTGGCGGGCCCAGATTAGTTCGGATGCACCACGATTCGGGCGCGGTAGCTCTCCGGACCCGGCCGACGCCGAGGTACGCGCACATTCCGGTGAACTCTGCTACTCCTCGCGTCTTTCCAGACGCCCTTTGACCCGCACGATTTGCAGGTTCCAGAGGTCCTCATCGTGGTAGTGCGCCAGCACATTCGCCGGCCCGGCCACCGGGGCGACGGATGTTGGTAGCAGAACCGGCATTTCGCCGGTTCGCGCGTCGTAGCGCGGCGACTGCTGCCGCACGCTGACCGGGTGTCCCTGGATGCCAAACGCGGTGACAACCACCTCGGGGAAACGGCTGAGTGACTCACTTGCCAGCTGCCACATGGCGCAACTCCTTGAGGTCAAGCGATTCTGGTTCCTCGCCGAATTCTCTGGTACGCCAGTAGAATCCGAGTACCGGCGTCACATATATCGCGATCCTCCAGTAGTAAGAAGGAAATAGGCGGCGTCCGAGGAATGAGCTCATGAACTTGCTGGCCGGCTGTCGCTCGATCACCGTTCGGGTGAGGGCAGCCAAATCCGGTGAGGTTGTCAGGTCGGCGATCACCCGGCCCCCCGCCACTGCGGTGCCGCAGATCAAGACGGCCCCCGAGCGGGGTAATCCGCTACCAGTTGGCTCCGAGAAGAGCAGACTCACCCTGGGAGTGCGTCGGATGTTGAAAGCCTTCTGCGGAAACCCGATGCTGGTACAGATCAGAAGCCGTCCATCTCGGAGAACCAGCGCGCTGACTGGCCACGTCTGCGGTGTGCCATCTCGGAACACGGTGGTGAACTCACAGGTGCGGTAGTTGTCCATGATCGCCAACGCGTCATGAATGGTCGAGCCGCCGCTAGTCACCCACGGCTGGCCAACTGAGCCGGTCATTGTTCCTCCTTTTGGGGAATGGCAGGTAGGCCCACCAAGTGCGTTGTACCGCAGCTGAACCGGACTGCAGCCGGCTTTGCGCCGCGCCGCACCCGATGGTGCACAAGTACAGCGCCGTCTTCGCACATCCATTGAGGCTAGGAGTGTGTGCACTGCCCGCACGAGCCATCGCGCGCGTGACGTGAGTCAAAAAGCGCACCACGGGCTAGGCGGCTGGGGGCCTCAGTCCTGGGTGTGACACAAAGGCGGTCTACGCCTCCTACGCGAGGCCGTCCTCCAGGTAGCGCAGCGAGTGTTTACCCTGCGACTCGGACTCACTCTCAGACAGCCAGAGGATCCTCTCCTGAATCGCCTCCGTCGACGCGTAAATCCGGCGATTACAACCGGGGCAAGTCAGGTATGTGTACATTCTGTCGCCGCCTCGCGGCCATTCTTCGGGTGCACCGTCGGGCAACTTGATCCCGATGGCCTGTTGCCCAGCATCCTGAATCAGCTGGCCCGCCATGTGTCCCTCCGGACACGTCAAGTCCATGGTCATCAATCCTCGGTCGCTCATTTGACTAACCGTATCTGCTGATCACGCATTTGAGCCCGGCCCGATCCACAGCGAAAGCGTGGCCTCCTCGAAATCGCGTTATCGTCTGCAGGTGGCCATACCTACTCCATTGAGCGCAGCGCTCGCGGCGATGATGGCGATAGCCGCGTGCATAACAGCGCCCCACGGCACCGCCGACCCGACAACCCAAGAGTCGCCGTTCCCGACCGGAAAAACCGGTACCACCATCCATGTCACGGAGTACAGCACCGCGACCGCCGACGTCACGCTCAACAACGCGACCTGGGTCTCGTCCGGCTGCTCCGGCAGCGGGGGGTGCAACGTCATCGAGCTCACCATCGTCGGCAAATCCGACGCACCATTCACCTACAGCGTGACCTCCGTGACCGCCGCCTCTTCCCCGTGGCGGCAAGACCCATACCGGGATATCCAGGGCGGCTCATCGATGGTCGATTACCAGAAGATCAACAAGACGCCGCCCCTGCGCTCGGGCAGCGTCACCAATGGCCAGACCGCCCACGGATTCATCGGCTATGGCAGCAACGTGAACCAGGGCGACGTTTACATCGAGTTCAACGACCCCAACGCTCCGGCGGCACCCACCCCGCTAGCGGGCTGGAAAGTCCACACCTAGCTCGCACCAGATCGCGGACTAGATTTACCCGTATGCGGATTGTTCGCCTATTCGGTGTAGTCCTGACGATCCTCACAGCGGGATTGCTGCTGGCAACCCCCGCCGGCGCGCAACCGCCATCCAAGCTTTTCGATCACGTCACCGACAACAGCAGGGTGTTGACGGCTTCCGATCGCGCGGCGGTCAGCTCGGCAATCGACCGGCTGTACCACGATCGGCACATTCAACTGTGGGTGGTCTACGTCGACAACTTCAACAGGTTCAAACCCGACAACTGGGCCGACAAAACCCGCGAAGTCAGCGCGATGGGCGACCACGACGTGCTGCTGGCCGTCGCCACGAACACCAAGTTGTACGCGTTCACGGTGCCGCCACAACTGCAGGACCTCACCGCAGCCGAAATAAACAGCCTGCGGAGCTACCAAATCGCATTGGCGGTGAACGCAAAAAATTGGAGCGGTGCCGCGACCGCTGCGGCCAACGGGCTGAACAAGGCTGACGGGCTGAACACCTCGGCAAGCCCGTCAAAGCACACCGGGCTGCTGATCGCGATCGCCGTCATCGCCCTGGTGGCCATCGCCGTGGTGGCTCTGCTGCTCTGTCGCGCGCGCCGCCGCCGGCGCGCCACTCGGCCGGTCGACCCCAGTAATGGGCAGGCGAACATCGGCGGGCGCGGTGATCCCTTGGGGCAGGCGTTGTCCAGCGCGGGGGCCAGAGTGCGCCAAATCTCCGACTACGCCACCAGGCATCGCCAGAGCATCGGCGCCGAGGCCAAGACCCGACTCGATGAGGCGAAACGGCATTTGGCAGCGGCGCATGACAAGGAAGCAAGCAACGCCGCCGAAGCACTTGCCCATGCCAACGGGGCATCGACGCTGGCCGCTCGGGCGCAAACGCTCGCAAATGCCGACGTGCTCGCAGCGCACTGCACGCCACGACGGTGAGGCACGCGATTGGCGCTCGAGGTTCTGGAGCAGCTAATTTCCTGAGGTGATGTTCTCAGCTGCTGGTGCAGTCGCGCGGTGGACCGCCCCCTTCCTCACGGTTGCGGTGGTTGCCGGTATCAATCTTCTTTCCGACCCGGTGCAGGTCGGTCCCGCTCCGACTGTGCGCTTGGTCAGTGAAGGCGACCCGTTGGCTGGAGCGCCGTTCTACGTCAACCCCAATTCGGCGGCCATGCGCGCGGCGCAGAGCGCCGATCCACCGAATCCCCAATTGACCGCCATCGCCAACACGCCGCAGGCGTACTGGATCGTCCCGGGCGGTTCGGCGGCCACGGTCGGGAAGTACACCGGCGACGCGGCGGCTGCGGGCGCCATCCCGGTTTTGACGATTTATGGAATCCCGCACCGCGACTGTGGCAGCTTCGCTGCCGGTGGCATGGGGTCGGCCGACGACTACCGCGGCTGGATCGACGGCATCGCAGCCGGCGTGGGCGCTTCGCGGGTGGTGATCGTCGTCGAACCCGATGCACTCGCCATGGCCGACTGCCTGTCGGGTGATCAGCGCCAAGAACGCTACGACTTGATTCGCTATGCGGTCGACACCCTCACCCGCGATCCGAACGCAGCCGTATACGTCGATGCCGGTCACTTGCGTTGGCATAGCGCCGAGGACATGGCCGCCAGGCTTAACCAGGCCGGCGTCGGCCACGCGCGGGGTTTCAGCGTCAACACTGCGAACTTCTTCACCACCGGGGACGAAATCGGTTATGGCGAGGGAATTTCGGGTCTCACCAACGGTTCGCACTACGTGATCGACACGTCACGAAATGGCGCCGGACCAGCGCCCGACTCCGAGCTCAACTGGTGCAACCCCAGCGGCCGAGCGCTGGGCACTCCGCCGACCGCGGCCGCCGGGGGCGCGCACGCCGACGCCTACTTGTGGATCAAACGTCCCGGCGAATCCGACGGATCATGCGGCAAGGGTGATCCGCCGGCGGGCAACTTCGTGAATTCCTACGCCATCGAGCTGGCTCGTAACGCCGGCCAGTAGCACGTAATCGACGTCCTCGGGCCGTCATATCCGTGCTTATCTCCTGCCAAGCTGCCGCATCCCGCGAGGCTATAGCCGTCAAATCAACGAACATTGTTGACTGGCAAACAAACTGGCTGCACCTGCGGACATGTGGATTACGTAAGTTCGCCGCCCAAGAGGAACCGCAGAACCGTTAGCCGCGTTAAACGATCAAGGGGAGCAGTCTCGTCCGGCGATTGTGCACTTGCCATGGCAGGTGAACGCGGAGATCCCCGGCAAGCAGTGAACCGTCCCGCGTTTGATGCACACCTCCATTCTTGGGAAGGTGCATCGCATGCCGAGCAAGTACGACCCCGAGACCAGGTCGAAGGCTGTCCGTCTGGTGCTGGAGCACCGCGAGGACTATCCGAGTGAATGGGCGGCGATCACCGCGGTGTCCAAGCGGCTGGGGATGAACGCCGAGACGCTGCGCAACTGGATCCGCCAACAGCAGGTCGACGACGGTGCGCGCGACGGGGTCTCCAGCGAGGCCGCCGCGGAGATCCGGGCACTGCGACGGCGCAATGCTGAGCTTGAGCAGACCATCGAAATCCTCAAGGCAGCAACGTCTTTCTTCGTGCGGGAGAGCGACCCGCGCAACCGCCGCTGACCAATTCGGTCTGCGAGTTCATCGCTAACCACAGGGACCGTTTCGGGGTCGCTCCGATCTGCCGCGTGCTGACCGAGCACGGTGTGCCGATCGCCCCACGAACGTTCTACGCCTGGGTCCAGCGCGCGCCCTCGAAGCGGGCCCTGTGGGATGCCACCATCACCGAGATCCTGGTCGGCCACTACGAGCCCGACGAGCAGGGTCGGCGCAAACCGGAGTCACTGTACGGGTCGGTAAAGATGTGGGCGCACCTGCAGCGTGAGGGCATCCCGGTGGCCAAGTCCACGGTGGAACGCCTGATGCGCCGTCACGGCTGGCAGGGCGTGCGCCGCCAGAAAACCGTGCGCACCACCATCGCCGACCCCTCAGCGGCGCGGCCGCCGGATCTGGTGGACCGCCAGTTCGGTGTAGGCGTACCGAATCGGCTGCTGGTGGCGGACTTCACCTACGTCAAACTGGTGACCGGGGTGTTCGTCTATGTCGCGTTCGTCATCGACGCGTACGCCGGAGCGATCGTCGGCTGGGAAGCATCGGGGTCCAAGCACACCCGGTTCGTCGAATCGGCGATCCGCCAGGCCGCCGCACTGCGTTCCCGGCAAGGCCATCCGATCGACGGTGCCATCCACCACAGCGATGCCGGGTCGCAGTATACGAGCGTGAGATTCGGTGAAACACTGAGCCTTTCAGATCTGCGGCCATCGGTCGGCAGTGTTGGCGACGCCTACGATAACGCGTTGGCCGAGACCGCAATCGGGCTCTACAAGAACGAATGCATCCGCGCGGATTCCCCGTTCCGACGTGGCCCGCTGCGCACCCTCGCCGACGTCGAGCTCATCACCGCCGACTACGTCTCCTGGTACAACCAGCAGCGCCTAATGCACCGCCTCGGTCGTGTCCCACCCGCCGAAGCCGAAGCCCACTACTATTCCCAACACGTGACCGACCGACCGGCCGGCTCACAGAACCCCGAGGGTGCATGAAACCCGGGATGGTTCACGACTCGACCGCGGCGCCGGTCAGGGTTCATGCTTGTCATTGCGACCTTCCAACGGGGTTGTGACGCTGGCCGGTCGGGTGGACGGGACTGTGATGGGACCTGGTGAGGGTCAGGCTCCTATGAGGTCACTGCCCGCCCGGCCAGCACCATGTGGTGCGGCCACCTGACAGACGACAGATCAACAGCCAGGACACCCAAACCTCGGGGTCAGTCATAGACAAGAGTCAGGCCATCAGGCGGCCAGAACCATTCTCACCGTCATAGCTGTCCCCGACCGTGCCAATGGAGGGCACCGCGCCGATCTCGGCGAGCCGTTCGCCGTACCGGATGGATGTGAACTGACCGGGTTCAACCGGTGGATGCAACACCGGCTTGTTGGAGTGAGAGTAGTTGCTCGTTGAATACTTCGGCGGGTGTCTTCCACCCGAGTGTCTTTCGGGGCCTGGTATTCAGTGCGTGAGCGACTGCTTCCCGCCGGATTGAACGACTGCGCGGCCGGCGCTCGCTGGGTTGCGGCGAATCGCGCAGAACTTGGCGTCAGCCATCTGATCGTTGCCGGCGAGTCTGGCGGCGGCAATCTCACTTTGACCGTGGCGCACAAAGCAAAGCGCGAAGGTTGGCTGGACGAAATCGCGGGCTTCTACGCCCAGTGCCCGTTCATCTCCAACCGGTGGCACGACGCTCCCGACGAGTTGCCGTCACTGCGGGAATGCGACGGCTACTTCATCAGCCTTCAACAGTTGGAGCTCCTGGGTTCGATCTACGACCCGAAAAAGCAGAACTCGAACGATCCCACCTGTTTTGCCGGCGTCGTGACCGATGAAGATCTGAAAGGCCTACCGCCGCATGCGATCTCGGTGAACGAAGTCGATCCGTTGCGCGACGAAGGGTTGGACTACTACCGCCGCCTGGTGCGCGCGGGTGTTCCCGCGGTGGGCAGGTTGGTCGCGGGCACCTGTCATGGGGGCGATCTGATATTCGCGGGCGTGATGCCCGACGTTTTCGCGGCCAGCGTGCGCGATCTCAGCGGGTTCGCCAAGAGCCTCGGTTAGTGGCTGATGTAGACCGCCTTGGTGTTGAAGTAAGCCTCGATGCCCTTGCGGCCACGCTCGCCGCCCCAACCCGACTGCTTGTGACCGCAGATCGGCATTGAGGGATCGGCCCCGAGCGCGCAGTTCACCCAGACCTGGCCGGCGCGAAGCTCGTTCGCGACGCGATGGGCACGGCCGAGGTTCTCGGTCCAGATCGCGCCGGCCAGTCCGTACTCCGTGTCGTTCGCGGCCGCCAGAGCCTCTTCCTCCTCGTCGAACGGGATCACACAGCCGACCGGCCCGAAGATTTCCTCGCGGATAAGCCGCATGTCGGGCGTGGTGTTGGTGACGATCGTCGCCTCGTAGAAGTAGCCGCGGCGGTCCATCGGCTTGCCGCCGGTCACGACCTGCGCGCCGGCCGCCACGCCCTGGTCCACGATCCCTGCCACGCGCTGGCGCTGCTTCTCGCTGATCAGCGGTCCGAGCACCGAGTCAGCATCGTCGCTGCCGCCCATCGGCAGCATTTTGGCGAATGCGACGAGGCCGTCCACGACCTGGTCGTAGATGCTCCGCTGGACGTAGATGCGCGAGGTGCAGGAACAGTTCTGCCCCGAGCCCGCCAGCAGGCCCAGGCCCGCATTCATGATCGCCTTGTCCAGGTTGGCGTCGTCGAACATGATCAGCGGTGACTTGCCGCCGAGCTCTAGGGTCAGGCGCTTGAGGTTGCCGGCGGCCGCCTTGACGATCAGCCGTCCGACCTCCGTCGACCCGGTGAACGCGATCTTGTCGACGTCCGGATGTGCCGCGAGCGCCGCGCCCGCGGTCTCGCCGTAGCCGGTGATGACGTTGAAGACGCCGTCGGGCACCCCCGCCTCACGGAAGATCTCCTCCAGCTTCAGCGCGGTGAGCGGCGTCTCCTCGGCGGGCTTGAGCACGCAGCTGCAGCCCGCCGCGAGCGCGGGCGCGGCCTTGAGCATTGCGACGAAGAACGGCCCGTTCCAGGGGATGATCAGGCCGGCGACGCCGACCGGCTCCAGCTGAGTGAAGTTGTGGTAGTTCTCGTAGTGGCCGAGCAGGCCGTCGGACACGACATTGCTTGACTCGCCGTGGATCTTGCCGACCCAGCCGGCGTAGTACAGCAGCATGTCCATCGATACCTTGATGATCTGCTGCGCGGCCACCGGGTTCATCCCGTTGTCCTTGGACTCGAGCCCGGCGAGCTCGTCGCTGCGCTCCTTGACGATGGCCGCGGCACGGAAGAGCACCTCCGCACGGCGGGCGGCGGGCAGCGTGCGCCACACACCCGACTCGAATGTCTCGCGGGCCCGGGCCACCGCGGCGTCGACGGCCGCCTGGTCGGCATCGACGACCTCGAAGATCTGCTCCTCGGTGGACGGGTTGAAGACCGGGATGATCCCCGAGCTACGGCTTTCGACCTCGGGGTCGATGTCGATGGCGTTACTCAATGTCGTTCATCCTTTCGCCGAGCCGCTCCGACAGCGGATTGTGTCGTGCGGCAGGACATCCCGGCTAGTCATTCGCTCAGTGAACACGGTCGCGGTAGGCGTGGTGATACGCCTAACCTGAGTGAGGTTACGCGCTTAACCTAGGGGTGTCCAGTGGGTTTTCGGCGGCCCAGCGGACATCGCAAAAGCGCATGCCGGTCGACGACACGTCACCAAACGCCGTGCCGTCGTTGGCGGCGGCCGCAAACCGGATAAACGACTTACCGAAGCCGCCCGCCCGCCAGAACGTCCCATTTACGCCTCTTCCAGCGAAAAGCTGGCGACACGAGCGCGGTGAATGATTGTCTTGACGGAACCGCAACGGGCAGCGGTAGGCGACGGCCCCTGGGCCTGGTGACATGTCGAAGGGAAGGCAGTGGTTTTCCGGGCAGATCAGGAGATCGGCCGCGATCTGGCCGCCGTCGACTGGACATCCACCCCGCTCGGGCCCGTGGACGGATGGCCGCAAAGGCTCCGCACGGCCGTGAACATCCTGTTGTCATCGCGGTTTTCGATGTGGATGGCGTGGGGCCCGGAGCTCACGTTCTTCTGCAATGCCGCCTATCGCCGCGACACCCTCGGCCGCAAATACCCATGGGCGCTCGGTCGTCCCGCCAGCGAGGTGTGGGCGGAGATCTGGGATGACATCGGTCCGCGGATCGAGAGCGTGTTGGCGACCGGCGAGGCGACCTGGGACGAGGCCTTACTGCTGATCATCGAGCGGTCGGGTTACCCCCGCTGCAGGTTGGCGGCGACTGGTACGACGTCGTCGATCTTGACGACGGGCGCGTCGCGTTGATCGTCGGCGACTGTGTCGGCCACGGCTTGGTCGCCGCGAGCGTGATGGGTCAGCTCCGAAGCGCGTGCCGTGCGCTGGTGCTCGACCAGCCCAGTCCCAGTGCCGTTCTGGCTGGTCTGGACCGCTTCGCCGCGCGTCTGGCCGGCGCCCGCTGCACCACCGCATTCTGCGCGGTGCTCACCCCCGACACGGGTGAATTGGTGTACACCAGCGCGGGCCACCCACCGCCGATCATGGTGCTGGTCGACGGAACCGCGATGCAGCTCGATGGCGGACATGGGCTTCCGCTGGCCCTCCGAGTGGAGTGGTCTCGGCCCGAAGCCCACGTGACGATGCCGGCGCGCGCGACGCTGTTGCTCTACACCGATGGCCTGGTCGAACGCCGCGGCCATTCGATCGACGATGGCATCGCCAGTGCGACCGATCTCGTTCAGTACGGTCGTTCGCAGTCGCTCGACGAGGTCGCAGACCATCTGATGCTGCGGCTTGAGCCGGGGGGTGGCTATTCAGATGACGTAGCTTTGCTGCTGTACCGGCAGCCCGCCCCGCTGGCGATGAAATTCACCGCCGACGTCGATCACCTCGCCCCGAGCCGTGCGGCGTTGCGCAGCTGGCTAACTCAGGCGGGGGTCGAGCCCGAGCAAATTCAAGACGTCCTCACCGCCGCGGGTGAAGCGGTCGCCAACGCGATCGAACACGGCTGCCGCGATCACGGCGAGGGCACCGTCTCGTTGTGTGCGACAGCAGTCGTCGATTCGCTGCAGGTGACCGTCACCGACAGCAGCACCTGGAAGGCACCGCGCGTGGTCCCCGGCGTCAATCGCGGCCGCGGTATCACGCTCATGCGAGGCCTGATGGAGGACCTCACGATTCACGCCACTGAGGCCGGCACCACCGTTCACTAGTACGCGAGGATCACCTAATGGCCGCAGAGCTCAGCCTTACTATCGACCGCGGCCCTGACGGGATGCCCCGGGTGACCGCGACGGGCGAGATCGATCTCAGTAACGTCGCCCAGCTCATCCAGGTGCTGAACACGGCGAGCGAGGGAAGTCGCAAGCCAATCACGATCGATCTCAGCACGGTCAGGTACCTGGACAGCGCCGGAATCAATGCGCTGTTTAACCACGCCGACAAAGTCGACCGTGCGCACATCATCGTCCACCGCTTGCTGATCCGGGTCCTCACCATCTGCGGTCTCGACAAGGTTGCGACCCTCGAAGCTGCACCGCCACCGGCAGGCGGCGGCGGTTAGCCGGGCCTCGCTCTCCATTACGTTGTCGCACAGACCTTTTGGTGGTGTTAGCTGCCCTCTTCGGCGCGCAGCAATGAGTGGGTGACGTGCGTGCCCTCGAAACGGAATTGGTGCGCGGGACGCCGCAGAGGCTCAATGGTGCGATCGGTGTGCACGATGACCCCGCTTCCCGACGGGATTCCGAGCCCGGTGGCCGCTCCAGCCAGCGACTGAATCGTGCGCGACAGTCGCGCCCAGTTGGCTCGCTCGTCGTGCGTGTCGATGACGACCGCGGGGACGAGCTTGAATACGTCGAACAACTCGGGCGCAGCGGGCTCCGGTGTCTCGACGATTCCATAGTGTCCGAGCTGGACTGCGCCGGCTGAAATGCCCACCAGGACCGCTCCGTGCGTATACCGGCCCAGGATCACATCTTTCATCCCGGTTGTCTCGAACGTCGTCCAGCCGAGCTGTACATCGCCGCCCGCGAGGACGATCAATTGGGCGTCCTCCAAGAAGGTGCGGTCGTCGGAGCCGAACGATGAATCGATCATGCGACGGTTGGTGATCCCGATCGCATCCATCGCCGACTCGAAGATCTCGTAGAACTCAGGACGATCTCCGTTGGAGGCACCGATGTAGGCCGCGCTAAGTCGCGTGTCCCGAGCCAATCCGTCGAGTGCCGCCTCGAGAAGGGGTCGGTCCCGGTGCCTCCAGAACAGCAGCTGACTGTCCGCCAGCAGATAGAGCGGTTGCAGCCCCGATTCCCGATCGGCGTCGGACATAGGAGTCACCCTATCGGCCGGGGCGACTTGTCGGCGCCGCCGTGCCGCGGCTGAACTGGCAGACAGCCAGACTCGTTGTCTCACAGAACCCTTGGTAACGGGCTCGGGCGCCCACTTGCTCGAATTCGAAGCTCCTTTGCGGAGTGTGGATCCGTGGTGCGAGCGTTGCGTGTGTGTGTCCTAAACTTTTCCTTGAAACAACGCGCTGCGCGCACGTGTAGAGAACGCCAGTCAGCTTCCGGTAATGCGTACTGGCCGAGCAGAGGGGCTGTCGACCATCGACTCTGTGGTGATTCTGGACCAGGAGCGTGCCGACGGTGGGAAACCGTCGACGTGGGCGCCGTTGCGCAATCGCGTGTACCGGGGCCTGTTTATCGCCCAGTTCGTCTCCAACATGGGGACGTGGATGCAGGCTGTGGCGGCGCAATGGTTCCTGGTGGAAAACCACAGCAGTGACGTCATCGTGGCGCTGGTTCAGACGGCGAGTCTGGGGCCGACGCTGTTGTTCGGATTGTTCGCCGGCGTGCTGGCCGATCTGTTCGACCGGCGCCGGCTACTGATAGTCCTGCAGTCGTATGCCGTGCTGGTCGCGCTTGCGCTGGCGTTGCTGACCAACCTGGGTCGCCTGACCCCGACAGCGCTTTTGCTGTTCACTTTGGCCATCGGGCTCGCTTCCGCGCTCACCGGGCCGGCCTGGCAGGCAATTCAGCCCGAGCTCGTCCCGCGTGAGCAGATACCGGCAGTGTCGGTTTTGGGCAGCGTCTCGGCCAACGCCACCCGAGCGATTGGGCCGGCAATCGGCGGCATCGTGGTGGCATGGCTCGGTCCCTCGGCAGTCTTCGCGATCAATGCGGTGTCGTTCTCGGCGATCATCATTGCGCTGCGGGCGTGGAATCGACCGAAGCAAATCGTGCCACTCGAGCGGGAACGCATCGGCCCCGCCATCATCACCGGGCTGCAATACATCGGGAACAGTCCAATTTTTCGCAGGATCCTGTTGCGCACGGCCCTTTTCCTGTTTCCCGCCTCGGCCATATTGGCTTTGTTGCCGGTGGCCGCCGCGCACATCTGGCACTTGGGGGCCGGCGGCTATGGTGTGGCGTTGGGGGCCATCGGTTTTGGCGCCATACTCGGCGTCGTCGCTGCCGAACCGTTGCATGACAGGATGTCGGACAACGTGCTGCTGGCAGCGTCGGCCGTTGCGTACGGTCTTGCGCCGCTGGCCGTGGTCTACCTGCCGTTCGGCGCGGCGATTCCGTTCCTGGTGCTGTCGGGGATGGCGTGGCTGATCACCTTGACGAGTTTGAACGCGGCCGCGCAGCTGTCGCTGCCGCGATGGGTTCGGGCCCGCGGATTGTCGGTGTATCTGCTGGTCTCCACCGGATCTCAGGCAGTCGGCGCCTATCTTTGGGGTTCCCTTGCCACGCGGTGGGGACTCGACGACGCGATGCTGTGGTCGGCGGGGGTGCTGGGCGCGGTGGCCCTCAGCGTCGCTGTGCTTCCATTGCGGCCGTGTACCGGGACCGAAAGTGTCGAGGTGTCCAGTGCCTGGCCGACACCGACACTGGTATTTGAACCGTGCCCTCAAGACGGACCGGTGCTGGTAGCCGTCCGCTACCAAGTGCCGCCCGAGAACCTCGACGAATTCGTCGAAGCGATGCGGGAGGTCCGGCAGTCACGGCTGCGAACGGGCGGCCACAGCTGGCGGCTTTATCACAGTGTCGAGGAACCCAACTCGTTCCTCGAGCGGTTCACCGTGACGTCCTGGAGTGAATTCGAGCGTCAGCGCACCGAGCGCTGGGTGGATGTCGATCATGACGGCGTCACCAAGGCGATCAGCTACACCGTCGACCAAAACCGACGGCACGAGTACTACGTCGCATTGCGTACGCGCCGATAAAGGTCTCGTTGTGCGGCTGCGGCGCAACGTGATCCGCTATTGGGGAGTTGGCCTCGGCGGTCCTTCTCGGTCGCCGGGGCCCAGATCGAGTTGCATCCACGCGACGTCGTGCCAGCTGTCATTCTTGAAATAAACCCGCGGCCACGCGCCGACATCCTCGAACCCGAAGGATCGGTGAAATGCGTTGCTGGCCTCGTTGGGCTGGGTAATGCCGGCGAAGACTCGCCGGTAGCCGCGCTCGGCGAGTCGGTGCAGGACTTCTGTGTAGAGTCTGCGGCCCCAGCCGGCGCGGTGATGATCGCGACTGATGTAGATGCCCGTCTCACAGGACCACTTGAAGGACGGCAGGCTGATCAATGCGTGACCGTAGCCGAAGCCGATGACCCGATCGTCATGCTCGAGAACGAGCCATTCGTGAGCTTTTTGGGCAGACGCGATTCTCGAAGCCATCTCGTCGGGGCTCGGGGCCTCCAGTTCCCAACTGATCACCGTGTTCTCGACATAGGGGCGGTAAATCGCAACGCACGCGGCGGCGTCTTGTGGGGCTGCCGAACGCACGGTGCAGCTGATCGCTTGCATGCCAGCAGTCTTCCAGCCGGTCGGTTCAGGAGCGAATCGTGGGTGCAGTTATCGCGGCGCCGTCGCCTGCGGAAGACTTGGAATCACGCAAATCCGATCCAGGCACACTTCACCGAAAAACGGGCCAGATGGGAACGGATGCCAGAGGGTTGGGGCACACGGCTACCCGAAAACGTCACTCCACCCGACGGCCTCTTCGACGTTGGTCGGGAGGCCCGCATACGCCGACGAAGCCCGCTAAGACGCGAATCCCTCAACGGGCCGAGCGTCGCGCAAATCTTGGCGCCCCGCGATCATGCGATGAAAATGCAAGGGGCACAGAAGAAAAGGCGCTTTTGGTTTTACCGGGCGCCGCCGGCGCCGCCACCGCGGCCACCACCACGACCGCCGCCGGCGCCGCCACCGCGGCCACCACCAGCGCCGCCACCACGACCGCCGCCGGCGCCGCCACCGCGGCCACCACCAGCGCCGCCACCACGGATGGACATTGTCCCAATACTGTTCTTGATCATGGCCCATACCCTATCGTCGAATCCGGCCCGGCCGCAATATGATTCACAGCTCAGACCGGTCCGGATGGGTAGGTGAACGTTAGCGGTAATTCCGTTTAACAAACGGGGTGAACCCTGTGCCCGATAAGCATTCGTGCCAACGAGTGAGCCGGCGTGCCTTGTCGTTGGCGCTACCCGCTGATCGTCGTTGCTCAGGTCTCTTCGGGCCCGTGCTCGCGCCCGACAGTTCACCAGGCCGCGAGCCCGACACGGCCGATTAACAGGCGGTTTTCGTGGTTTGCTGTCATGCTCATGGGCATGGCGGTCATCCCCCAAACCGTCTACGCGCGAGATCACGATGTCAACCTCGCGTACCAGGTGCCGGTAGCTCAGGGCCTGATCTGCTGTTCGTGCCCACACCCAGGTTTCCCATCGACCTGATTTGGGACGACCACACGGTCGCCGACCATCTTCGCCGGCTCGCCTCCTTCGGCCGATTGATCCTGACGGACCTGCTGGGGGTGGCAGCTCCGATGCGGTGGCGATCCACGAGCGTCCGGCGATGCAGGCATGGACGGACGGACTGATCGCGGTGCTCGACGCGGCAGGCAGCGAGCGCGCTTCGGTGTTTGGGATGGCGGGATCGGCGCTTCCGGCCATGCTGTTGGCGGCAAGCCATCCCGAGCGGGTGCGTTCGCTTGTCCTGTGGAGCCCGTACGCGTACTTCCTGCGCACGCCCGATCAGCCATTCGCCATTCCGGAGCGGGCCTTGAACAACCTGTCCGACATTTTCGGCCAGACCGCGGGGACCGGTGCGGCGCTTGAACTGCTTGCGCCGAGCTGGAGCCGGGACGTGGCAAAGCGGCGCTGGTATGGCCGCGGTGAGCGACTCGCCGGGGGCCGCGGGTATTTCAAGGCAGTCAGCGATCTGTTCCAGCACACTGACATGCGGCCGGTGTTGGAGAGCATTCAGGCGCCGACATTGGTAGTGCACCGGCGAGGCGACCGTTTTGTCGTCCCGGGCCACGCCAAGTACGTAGCGGAACGGATACCCCATTCGCGACGGGTTGAGTTCGACGGCGACGACCACGAATGGTTCGCGGGGGACTCCGACCTGGTGCTCGACGAGATAGGTTCTTTCCTGACCGGCGCCCGACGGTCGAGACCGAGCAATCGTGTGCTGTCCACGGTGCTGTTCACCGATATCGTCGGATCAACCGAGCGCGCAACGGCTTTGGGTGACCACGCGTGGAACTCGATCCTCTCCGCGCATAACCAAGCCGTCGAGCGAGAGGCGAGCGATGCGCGCGGCAAGGTCGTCAAGTTCACCGGCGATGGCGCACTCGCGACATTCGACGGACCGGCCCGAGCGATCAACTGCGCGTGCGCAATTCGAGATGCGGTCGGCAGTCCCACCGCTGGTGCTGGGATCTGGGCTCACGTTCGACGACCGTGGCAGCCACCTCCTGCGAGGCGTGCCGGACCGGTGGCCCGTCTTAGCGGTGCACGGCAGCCCAACCTGACTTACCCGCGCATTGCGGAGGCAAGGATTCCAGGCAGCGCAATGGGGTTGCGGTGGACCACGAATTCGACCAATCGCCGCATTGTGGTCGCGGCCGTTTTGTTGGTGATGAAGAACACCGGCTTTGGTGAGAGTGTCAGCTCGCCGCCGAAGAAAGAGCGTGGCGCCGGGCGGAACGGGATCTCGACCACGGACTTCTGCGGCCTCGTCAGGATGAAGGCGTTGTGGACCAAGCCGATACCGCTGCCGATGTTCTGCGGGGTATTGCCGGGATAGGCCCCCCAGGTCGCCACGGCGAAAACCATTCCGGTCCATACATTGATGCCGATACCGCCGTAGTGCAAGCGTGAGATCGCGTCGTCGAAGGCTTCAGCGTTGTGCTTGCGGGTTTTGGGATCAATGGCGATGACCGCGCCGAGAGACCCGGGGAGTACGTCGTTGGCGAATTCGACGGCGTTGTGTAGGAATTGCTTTGCTGTCCGGCCGGGAATGCGCACGATGCCAAGAACGCCTGCGAAAACCTCATCTGTCAGGATGCTGGCTGCGCCGGCGGGGTCGACGTCGGGGATCAGGACGCGGCTCTTGTCGCTGCAAAGAAACTCGGCGCCGGTCATACCGTCAGACGCTTTGGCGGTCTTTTCCTCCGAGCCCGGGTAATACGGTGGTCGCGGTTCGGCATTGCGCATGGCCGCTCGGACTTCGGCAATAAGTTTGTCGGCCAGTGGCCAGTCCTGCGATAAGACGAGGACTTGGGTGGCATTGCAGTGGTGGCCGCAGTTGGTGAGTTTGGTCGTTGCGATGTGCTCGGTCTGGAACTTCACGTCGGCATCGGACCAGTCCCCGGGGACGACGATGAATGGGGTGATGCCGCCAAGTTCGGCGGTTATCGGCTTGTCGAGGAGCGGCGTGTTGTCGGCTTTTCGGGCAGCGGTCCGGTCATCGGTGCCCCAAGCGATGGCGTCGTAGGTGGCCGCTGAACCGGTCATGTGGATCGCGTCGATCTTCGGGTGCTGGGCTAGGTGGCCACCAACGTCGGCGCCGCCGTACACGATGCGAAGCCAGCCCCGCGAGATGAAGTCACTGAAGATCTGTTCGTAGAACGGTCCGAGGTAGTCATTCACCGGGTTCAGCTTCACGGCACAGACGTTGCCCCGCACGTACAGCTGGTCGATCACGTCGAGTGTCGTGATGGAACCCAGGTTGCCCGCGCCCAGTACCAGGCAGACTTCGGGCCGGTTCCGGGCGTGGCCGCGGTACATGCTGGCGGCATCCTCGCGCGTTTGCTCGGCGCTCCTGCCCGGTTCGATCCACACGGTGGCGTGGTAGCCGTGGAAGAGGAGGCGATCGTATGGCATGAGAGGGAAGACGTCGACGACGACTTGGCCATCGGGCCGGGTGTGCACGGCGGCGGCGTCGACCGGGTCCTTGCCGGCAAGAATCCGCTTGAGGACGAGCAGCTGCGTGTTGATGCCTTGGAGGGGCAGCCAAATGCCGGTTATCCATTCCTCCGCGGCCCAGACGGAGGTCGGCGCAACACCTTTGGCGTCGATCGCGGCGGCAACCATCTGCGGAGCAAGTTCAAAAACTTTGCGGGGCAACGCTTCGAGCATCGCCACTTTTTTGGTTAACGACAAAGCCGCCCAGCTGGGAGCGCCAACATGTAGGTCGTCGAGTGCCTTTTCCAGTGCAGCGGTGTCCATCGTCGTGCCTGCGGTCATTGGCGCCCTCGTGAGACATGGACCGGATCGCCGGCTCCTCCGACCTGGACAGTAGGCTTGGATCTGGGCCAAATCCACAGTCACGGGTGAGTGAAAGGGGCAATTGTCAGTGGGATTGATGATGTCGGGCCTCCGATGACTGACCACGCGTTCGAGCGTCTATCCGGCGAGGTAGCGGGCATCGAGTCGCGCAGCTGCGGTCCCTGACATCTCCTTTTCTTACGGCCGCAGGTAGGGTCGAAACGGTGTGCGGAGCCACCGGTGAGGTGCGACTCGACGGTCGGGTGCCCGATGTAGCTGCGGTATCGGCGATGGCCGCCGTCATGGCGCCAAGGGGGCCGGACGGTGCGGGAGTCTGGTCACAGGGACGCGTTGCCCTGGGGCATCGTCGCCTCAAGATCATCGACCTGACCGAGGCGGGGGCCCAACCCATGGTCGACGCCGACCTGGGCCTGACGATCGCCTGGAACGGCTGCATCTACAACTACAAGCAACTGCGCAGTGAGCTCCAGGGCCACGGCTACCGGTTCTTCTCGACCAGCGACAGCGAGGTCCTGCTCAAGGCCTACCACCGCTGGGGCGATGACTTCGTCGGCCACCTCAAGGGCATGTTCGCGTTCGCCATCGTTGAGCGCGACAGCGGCCGGGTTTTGCTCGGCCGGGACCGGCTCGGCATCAAACCCCTCTACCTGTCGGAGGACAGCAAACGCATCCGATTCGCCTCGACGCTGCCGGCGTTGTTGGCCGGCGGCGGTGTGGACACCCGGATCGACCCCCTCGCCCTGCACCATTACATGACGTTCCATTCCGTGGTCCCCGCGCCGCTGACCATCCTGTGCGGGGTGCGCAAGGTCCCGCCCGCCTCGCTCGTCGCCATCGAGCCCGACGGCCGGCGCACCACCACGACCTACTGGACGCTCGATTTCAGCAGGCACGACGACCGATCCGACTGGTCCGAGCGGGACTGGGAAGACGCCGTGCTCGCCTCACTGCGACTCGCGGTCGAGCGCCGACTGGTCGCCGACGTGCCGGTCGGCTGCTTGCTGTCCGGCGGCGTCGACTCCAGCCTGATCGTCGGCCTACTCGCCGAGGCAGGACAGCACGGGTTGTCGACCTTCTCGATCGGCTTCGAGTCGGTCGGCGGCGTCCAGGGCGACGAATTCCGCTGGTCGGACATCATCGCCGAACGCTTCGGCACCGATCACCACCAGATCCGCATCGGAACCGACCGGATGCTGCCCGCGCTCGATGGGGCGATCGGCGCGATGAGCGAACCGATGGTGAGCCACGACTGCGTCGCCTTCTACCTGCTCAGCCAGGAAGTGGCCCGCCACGTGAAGGTTGTGCAGTCGGGCCAGGGTGCCGACGAGGTGTTCGCCGGCTACCACTGGTACCCGCCGATGGGTTTACCGGCCGCCGCCACCCTGGAGGGTGCGGTCGCCCAATACCGCGGCGCCTTCTTCGATCGCGACGCGGCGGGCGTTGCAGCTATGCTGGGGCCGGGCAGCGTAGCGCCGGGCGATCCCAGTGAGCGCTTCGTCAGTCAGCATTTCGCTCGCGCCGGCGCCGAAACCGGTATCGACCGTGCGCTGCGGCTCGACACCATGGTGATGTTGGTGGACGACCCGGTGAAACGGGTAGACAACATGACCATGGCGTGGGGATTGGAGGGTCGGGTTCCTTTCCTCGACCACGAGTTGGTCGAGCTGGCCGCCACCTGCCCGCCGGAGTTGAAGACCGCCCACGAGGGCAAGGGCGTGCTCAAAGAGGCTGCGCGGCGGGTGATCCCGTCGGAGGTCATCGATCGGCCCAAGGGCTACTTCCCGGTTCCCGCGCTGACCCACCTCGAAGGGCCCTATCTCGATCTGGTCCGCGATGCCCTTTATGCGCCAGTTGCCAAGGAGCGCGGGCTGTTTGACGCCGAGGCCGTCGACGCGCTGCTGGCCGACCCGAACGGCAAGCTGACCCCGCTGCGCGGCAACGAACTCTGGCAGATCGGCCTGCTCGAGCTGTGGCTGCAGCGACACGGCGTGACAGGACCCGCGGCATGACGGTCATCGATCCTGCCGACGACCATCCCGAGGCGATCACGCTCGGCCTGCATGACGCGTCGCCGCCGCACATGGTGGACGCGATGGCCAAGGACGTCGAGCTCGAATTGGGTTGGGGCCGACTGATATTCGGTCAGACCTTCGCCGATCCCGATACGCTGTCCGAGGCATTGCGGCGGGAAGCACCCGGGCGCCGCGACATCTGCATCTACGCGCGCGAATCTCACGTGGTGATCGCCAGGGCACCGACCGAGCTCTTCATCGACCCCAGTCACACCTATCGACTGCGTTTCACTCCCGAGCACGACGAAGATTTGGCACCGTCACCGCTCGGTGTGACGGTGCGCACGCTGAACGATCCGGCCGATGCCGACGCGATGAACCGTGTATTTGTGCGATGCGGCATGGTCCCGGCGCCGGTCGACACGATCTGGGACAACCATCTACACGCGGATGCGGTGACCTACCTGGTTGCCGTGCGTGACGAGGACGGCGCGGTAGTGGGCACCGTGACCGGCGTCGACCATGAGGTGTTGTTCTCCGACCCGGAGCACGGGTCGAGCCTGTGGACTCTGGCGGTCGATCCGGCCGCCGCGCTCCCGGGGGTCGGCGATGCCCTGACCCGGGCGATGGCTGAGCACTTCCGTAGTGCGGGCCGTGCCTACATGGACCTGTCGGTCGGACACGACAACGCCGCCGCCATCGCCCTCTACGAAAAGCTGGGTTTCCGCCGCGTTCCGGTGCTGGCGATCAAACGGAAGAACGCGGTCAACGAGCCACTGTTCACCCAGCCGCCCGAGACGGTCGAAGACCTCAACCCCTACGCGCGCATCATCGCCGACGAGGCGCTGCGCCGCGGAATCTGGGTCGAGGTGCTCGATGCCGAGACCGGCGAGATGCGACTCACTCACGGTGGCCGCAGCTTGATCACCCGTGAATCGCTGTCCGAGTTCACCTCGGCGATCGCCATGTGCCGGTGCGACGACAAGCGCCTGACCCGGCGCCTGGTCTCCGAGGCGGGCATCACCGTGCCGCCTGCCCGCCTGGCCACTTTCGACGACGACGACTACGCCTTCCTGCAAGAGGTCGGCGAGGTCGTCGTCAAACCGACTCGCGGAGAACAGGGCAAAGGCATCACCGTGGGCGTCACCGCCGATAACGGTCCCGACGAACTTGCCGTCGCCCTGGCACGGGCGCGACAGCAATATCCGGAGGTGCTGATCGAGCAGCGGGTGCAAGGCGATGACCTTCGGTTAGTGGTGATCGACGGCCGAGTGGTTGCCGCAGCACTGCGGGTGCCCCCCGAGGTGATCGGCACCGGCGAGCACAGCGTGCGGGATTTGATTGTGGCGGAGAGCCGGCGGCGCTCCGCGGCCACCGGCGGCGAGTCCCGCATCCCGCAAGACGACCTCACCGAGTCGACTGTCCGCGATGCCGGTTGGAAGCTGGACGACGTGCTGCCCAAAGGAACCCGGCTGCGGGTTCGCCGCACTGCCAACCTCCATCAGGGTGCCACGATCCACGATGTCACCGCCCAGGTCCATGAGGAACTGTGTCGGGTGGGGGTGGCGGCGGCTGCGGCGATCGGTATCCCGGTGACGGGTATCGACCTGCTTGTCCCCGACGTCACCGGCGATGACTATGCATTCATCGAAGCCAACGAACGACCGGGGCTGGCCAACCACGAACCACAACCCACGGCCGCCGCGTTTCTCGACTACCTCTTTCCCGGGCAGCCCGGTCAGCCGCTGGTCTGGACTCCTGAGGAGCCACCACCTCACCGCGATTGATGGCGCGGTCAACTAACTTTCGAGCTCGTCGAACCTCGCGAGCGCGGTGTCGATGTCTGCCTCATCGAAGAGCTCGGAGCGGTTGACCAGGTCGCCTTCGACCGCGGTCAAGATGAGCATTCGCCACTCGGCGTCGAAGGCCTGTTGTGACGTCCCCTTCGCCACATGGGTGACGACCGCGCCGAAGCCGGTCAGCCGATGGACAGCCTCAGCGTAGAGGATGTCGAAGCGGATGTTGTCCGTTGAGTCGCCGAACGTGGAGCCGAGGTACTTGACCAGGTCACCGGGCGCCAGTTTTGCCCCACGGCGATTGTCGATGTCGACCGAATCGGTTGTCAGCGCGGGTATTTCAGCTCGGTTGAGAGCGCCGTACCCCCGCGCGATAACCGACCATGTATGCGCGTGGGCGGCCGCTTCGCCGGCGAGGTGCCGGGCGTCGAGTTCCTGAAGGCGGCGCC
This sequence comes from uncultured Actinomycetota bacterium, assembly GCA_963712615.1. Lineage (GTDB taxonomy): Bacteria > Actinomycetota > Actinomycetes > Mycobacteriales > Mycobacteriaceae > Mycobacterium. Next base: position 1,412,040 of record CAVQIO010000002.1, on the reverse strand, counting down.
TATGTCGTCGGGATCGAATGCGATGAGCGCCGTGAGCCGCTGGTCGTCGTTAATCTCGATTAGCTGTAGGTAGTCGACGTGAAACGCTTCGGGTTCTTCTGGGCCATGCGAGAATCGGGCACGCACGACAGCGAGACATTCCCCACGGACGGCGATGATGTCTGAGGTCGCATTCGTCATCTCGACGTCGGCGACATCTCGACGTCGGCGACTGCCCGCAGGTCTTCGATTAATGCATCCCGACCATGCCGGTTCCCGCCACCCACTACCGAGCGGCGATCGTCGCTGTAAAGATCGGCGACGAGCATCTCAGCGATGGCGGACCAGTTACGGGCGGCGAAACGTGCTTGGAAGCGCTCGTACACTTGGCTTGCCGCGTTTTCCAGTCGTCGCGCTTGTGGGTGCAATTCCTCGAATCTCGCGAGCGCCGTGTCGAGATCCATCTCGTCGAACATCTCGCAGCGGTTGATCAGATTTCCTTCGACGATATAGACGCTAGTAATGCGCCATTCGGCGTCGAAGCCCTCTCGTGACGTCCCCTGAGCGACGTGGGTGACGACCGCACCGGCGTCGGTTAGCCGATGAACGGCCAGAATGCGGAGGCTGTTGCGCGCCGAATCGCTCAACGCGGTGCGGAGGTATGCCATCAGATCACCGGGCTCCATCGTTGCCACGCTGCGGCGGTCGATGTCTTCGAAGTCCGTTGTCGTCTTCGGCAATTCACCTCGATTTAGCGCGGCGTATCCTTCCGTGACGATCGACCAAGTGTGCGCGTGTGCTGCGGCCTCGCCGGCGAGGTATCGGGCGTCGAGTTCCTCGAAGGCTGCGACATCGCCCCGTACATCCGTGCCACGTGGGACGTCGCGCCGCACTCAAGGACCTATTTCGAGGCAGTGCATCGGCTGAGTGACCTCGGAGCGGTCTTCATCCAGGTGGTGAAAGGAATCTCGCCAGAGGGCTTCGCCGCCGAGTGGCGGGAGATCGTTATCACGACGGTCGACGGCGACCTGATCAACCACCTCGAGCTGTTCGACGACGAGGACATCGACGCCGCGATGGCCCGCTTCGATGAACTGCTCCCTCAGGTTCCCGCACCGACCACTCCCCGGCGATCGTCACTGCAGAAGTCATCGGCCAGCAGCTCCGCCATGGCGTCCCAGTCGCGGGCCCTCAGGTGCGCTGCAAAGCGTTCTGTCACTCGGCTTGCCGTGTTTTCCAGCTGCCGCTATCTCCGCGCCGGCTGGGATCTCAGTGCTGCGAGGCTGCTTAGCCGATGCACATTCTCGGCATGGATGTTGATGTCCTGGTTGAGGTCCCACCCGGCGCTGATGTATGGGGTCACGTCGCCAGGGCCGAACGCCGTCTCGCGTCGGTGGTCGATGTTCAAACAGTCTGGCGTGGTCGCTGGCAGCTCGTGCCGGTTCAGTGCCGCGTAGCTAGCCGCAACGATCGACCACGTGTGCGCGTGGGCGGCGGCTTCGCCTGCGAGGTAACGGGAATCGAGCTCCGCGAAGGCGGCGTCGATGTCTTCGAGATCGAACAGGTCGGCAGCGGTGAGCCGGTTGTCAGCGTCGATTTCGACGATGCTGAGCATCTCAGCGGCGACCTCACCGGGTGCCGAGCCACGCACCGAGGAACGAACGCGAATGAGCGCGAGGCGCTGCCCGCGGGTCGCGACTACGGTTGACGTAAAGCCCTCGAACCCGACCTCGGCCACTGCTCGCATGTTCGTGACATGGACAGCACGACCGCTTAAGAAACCGGCGTTTACACCCCGACGCCGATCGCGCGAGCAAAAGTCATCGGCCATTGTCTCGGCCATCGCCGTCCACTCGCTGGCCGCTACGTACTTCCAGAAGCGTTCGACCGCTTGGCTGGCCGCGTTTTCCAATCGCCTTGTCTGCGGGTGTAATGCGTCGAAGCGGACAAGTGCGGCTTCGAGGTCGGTCTCGTCGAAGACTTCTAAACGATTGATCAGGTCGCCTTCAAGCGTGAAAACGCTGATCACCCGCCACTCGGCGTTGACGCCATCGGGTGAGGTCTCCTGCGACATCGAGGTGATCACAGCTCCATGGTTGTTCAGCCGATGCACAACATCGATGAATGAAAAGCTGCTCACACCGGGTGCGAGGTTCCACGAGGTGAGTAATGCGGGCAAATCACCAGGCGTAAAAGACGTCCCACGCCGGTGGTCGACGTTGGCCCAATCTGGCGTCGTCGGAGGAAGTTCTCCCCGGTTGATCGAGGCGTATCCCTGCGTAACGACAGACCATGTCTGCGCGTGGGCGGCGCCTTCGCCTGCGAGGAAACGGGAATCGAGCTCTGCGATGGCGGTGTCGATGTCTTCGAGATCGAACACATCAACCACGGCGATCCGCTCATCGGTGTCGATCTCGACGATGTTGAGGGCATCGTTTTGAATCGCCTCGGGGTCGCTGCCGGAGGCGCGAACACGTGCGAGGACGAGACGCTCACCGCGGATCGCTATGGCGCTCAACATCGATATCGTGAAGCCGATGTCGACGGCCGCCTGTAAATCTTGGACCACGGCATCTCGACCGTGTTGAATTCCGGCATTCACCACCCGTCGGTGATCGGTGCCGGAATAGTTGTCGGCTACGGTGTCGGCCAGGGCGTCCCAGTCGCGAACAGCGAAGTGCGACCAGACCCGCTCGAATACGAGCGCTGCCGTGTTTTCGAGCCGTCGCGCTTGAGGGTGGGCCCCCTCGAATCGGGCGTGGACGGCGTCGAGTTCGGTGATGGCGGCGTCGATGTCATCGACGTCGAACCACACCTGCAACGAGATTCGGCCTTCCTCGTCGAGGCCGACTAGCTGGAGCATCTCGTCCTGCGGAGCCCCGGGACTTACATCTGCGGTGGCCGACTCAAGTCGGCAGAGAACCAGGCGCTCGCCCCGCGCGGCGACGATGGTGGGACGGTTTCGCACCATACCCAGCTCGCGATAGCGCCCTACTTCGAGTGGCCACTGGCGCGACGGGAGCTCGATCCGGGCGAATCCGACGATCTTCCGGCGACTCTCGACGCTGACTTCGGACGCGAACAGCGTCCTCAACTCGTCCCACGCCTCGCGTTCGACAGCGGCGATGACCTGGTAGACCGCTCGTACTTACGCGTTGTCCGGGGTCTCCTTCTCAAACCGTGTGTGCGCCGCGTCCAGTTCGGCGAGCGCGGCGTCGATGTCGTCGCCGTCGAACCACATCTCCAGCGCGAAGCGGCTGTCCGCGTCGATGCCCATTAGGTGGAGGAGTTCGTCGCGAGGAGCCCCAGGACTCACGTCTGAGGTGCCCAATTTCGCTCGGCACAGTGCCAACCGCTCGCCTAGCACAGCGACAACCACATGACGGTGCACAACCGTCTCTCCCATTTCGAGAGAAATTCGTGCCTCGCGGGGCCATTCGCCAGATCGAAGCTCTGCCCTGCCGACACCGAGTATCTTGCGGCGGCTCTCGAAGAAGACGTCGTCCGCGAAATACCCCTCGAACTCGTCCAAGGTCCCCCGATGGATAGCAGCCTCCCCGAGCCGGATCGCCCGCACGCAGGCATTGTCTGGCTCGACGCTCGACGCTCGACGCTCGACGCTCGACCTCGCGCTCGGCGTTTCGGCGTTTCGGCTGGAGCGGAGGAGGCAGGCGGAACGGCGCGCTCGCTGAGGATGCCGCGTGCCATATCCGCGAGTGCGACAGCCCCTTTCCGTTCGTACAGGTCGACCGCTCGCTCCGCGGCCGTGCGCGCCCCCGCGGCGTCTCCGGCGGCACCTAAAACTGTTGCCAGGGTGAAGCACGCGTCGCCGTGATCGACCAGGGCGTCGGTGCGTTCGGCCAAAGTGACGGCAGCCTCGGCGATCTGCCGAGCCCCGTCGTGGTCATTTGCCTCGCGAAAGCAGGTGCGCCCGAAGCGTGCGCCAAGCGATCGACGCCTTCAGCGCGTGGCCGGCGAGACGCTCACTTTCCACGCATAATTCGTCCGCCTCGGCGTCTTGTCCGAGCGCAAGGCAGGTGCGGCCCAGCAATGCGGCAGTCTCTGCGGTGTCGGCGTCCAGGCCCATGCGGCGAAAACCTCTGTAGGCCTTTCGCAGGTGGGTCTCGGCCGCGGCGGGATCGTTGGCGATGAGTTCGACAATGCCGGCGAACTGCTCAACCTCGAGCACCGCGTGGCGCAAGCCGAGTTCGGTGAGAGTTCGCCGGGCCGAGTCGATCATCCGCCGGGCCGCGGCGGCCCGCCCACGAACGGCCTCGAGTACGGCCTGACACCGCGTAGAGGTCGCTTCGACCGCGGGGGAGTCGGTCGTGATGCGCAGCAGCCGCACCACGTCAAGGCACCGCCCGCCCGCGCGCGGAACAGGGTTGGGTCCCCACAGCGCCGCGAGCGGTGCGCCCGCCAAAACCGCGTTCACCCAGCGGTGTTCACGCGCGCGTCGCGCCGCGGTCAGAGCGTCGTCCAGGGCGATTTCGCAGTCGGCGATTCGTCCGAGGCGGAACAAACACCCTGCCCGGACGGTGTGCGCCTTGGCTTCTCCGGCGGCGTCGCCTAGTTCGGCCAGTTTGGCGGCAGCAGCGCCCAGCGCGGCTTCGACGTCGTCCAAGCGCTCGGGGTGAATCAACATCGAGAGTTGGCCGTCGAAGCATGTTGCCCACGCCGCTAGCCGGGCCGAATCGACTGTCGCTTCTTGCAATTGGGAGACCGCACCAGCTGCCGAGGCCACGTCACCCGCGGCGAGCGGAGCCTCGCAGCGCGCGACCAGTAGCTCGGCGGTCTGGTCGTCGCGGTCGGGCAGCTCGTCGTCAATCTCCTCCAGCGCGTGCAGGGCCCGGTCGTAGAGGTCGGCGGCGCCTTCGTAGGCAAGTCGTGCCATCGCCTGGTCGGCGGCGCGCCGACAGTACTCAACGGCCTTCACTGCGTTTCCCGCCCAGGCACATTCGAAGTAGTGATGGGCCAGTTCCGCCAGCAGCTCGTCGTCGGCGCCGGGCTGAGCTTCCAGCGTCGTGGCGATGCGCTGGTGCAATCGCATGCGCCGCACGGATGCCAACTCGGCCAGTAGTGATTGTCGGACGATGGCGTGGTTGAACCGGTAGTTGCCGCCGGGCTCTTCGATGACGATGCCGGCTTGGCATGCTTCCTCGAATGCATCGATGAGGTCGTTCCCGACGACCTGCTCGACCAGCTCCACGGCGAACCGGCTACCGACAACCGCGGCGGCGGCGAGAGCCTTATTGGTCTCGACCGGAACCCGGGAGAGCCTGCGGCTCACGGCTTCTCGCACGCCCTGCGGCAGGGTGCTCTGATCCCAGACGCCGCCGCTCTCATCGACGTGGCGCAAGGCCTCGATGAGGAAGAACGGGTTTCCACCCGTAACGACGCCAAAGCATGGGCGAGTTCCTCGTCGTCGTAGCCGGCCTCGGCGACGTACGCGGTCACGTCGTCTTCGTCGAGCCCACTGAGATTCAGCCGGTTAGCCGTCCCGTCGCGGTGCAGGTCGGCCAGCATCGCCGCCAAGGGGTGCGAGCGGTCAAGGTCGGTGCTGCGATAGGTGCCGACGATCTGCACGCGGGCGTGGTCGCCGAAACGCAGCAGGTGCCGCAACAGAAGCAGCGTTGGCTTCGCCGCCCAATGCAGGTCGTCGAGTATCAGAACGATCGGCGTGCTCGAGGACGCGATTTCAAGCAGTGCGACGAGGCCATCGAAAAGTGCGTAGCGTTCGGTGTCGGGGTCCGCGCGAGTCGGGGGAGCGAGATCAGGCACCACATCGGTCAATCCGGGCACCAGGGGCAGCAGTGCTTCGACCCCGCGCAGTCCGCGCAGCCGGTCAGCGCCCATGCACGGCACGAGCGCACGTAGCGCTTCTGCGAACGGCTGATACGGCGCGCCGAGGTCCTCGTCGCAACGGCCGTAGAGCACGATCGCTCCTTGTTCGTAGGCCCGCTGCGACCATTCACCGGCCAGGCGCGTCTTCCCGACGCCGGGTTCGCCGGCGATCAGCATGGTGCGGACCCCGCCTGCGAGCGCGGTCTGCCACGCCGACAGCAGCCGTTCGAGTTCGTGGCCACGCCCGACGAACGGGCCGGGGCCGACCAGTACCGCGGGCAGCCCGGGACGTTCCATCGGCGGTTCGGTTGTCTGTGGCGGCGGGCCGTCGTCGGTGGTTTCCAATCGCAGCTCGAAGACATGCTCGGGGCGAGCGAGATTTTTCAGCTGACGCATCCCCAGGTCGGTGAGCATCACGTCGTCAGCCAACGAATCGATGACGAGTTCGGCGGTTGCGCCGGAGCACAGGATCTGGCCACCGTCGGCCAGCGAGCGCGGCCGCGCAACCCGGTTGACCGCGCGGCCGAAGTAGTCGCCGTCGCGCAGCTCGACCTCGCCGGTATGCAGCGCGATGCGAATCCGGATGGGCGCCCGCAACGTCCACGGTTCGCGAGTGATGGCTTCTTGCAACTCAATTGCCGCGGAGGCGGCCGCCGAGGGCCGTTCGAAGACCGAAAACGTCGCGTCGCCCTCACCGCGTGTTTTGATGAGCCGTCCGCCACGCGAGGTGACGACCTGTTCGACGAGCTCGTCGTGGCGTGCCAGCGCCACCGCCATCGAGTCGGCGTCGGCCTCCCATGCCGCCGTCGAGCCCTCGATATCGGTGAGCAGAAATGTCACGGCGCGCATCACCGATGGAAGCTGTTGTCCAACAGCGATATCCAACGACGTATCCTGTGCGACGATCGCGGCTTCGAGCCGCCGAAGCTCCGGTCCGGGATCGACCCCCAGCTCGTCGGCGAGCAGCGACCGGGCCCGTTGATAGGCGCCAAGTGCCTCGCCCTGCCGGCCGGCCCGGTAGAGGGCGAGCATCAGCTGGCCCCATCGCCTTTCACGCAGCGGCGCCTCGGCCACGGCCGCCTCGAGATCGCCGATGACTTCCGCGGCGCGACCCGTGGCCAGCAGCGCGTCCGCCCGATCCTCCACGAGCGCGGCGTGGCTTTCGATCCAGCGCGTCTTCTCGGATAACCCGCGCTGGCCGTCGGGCAGTTCGGGGATGCCGCGCCAGAGGACCAGCGCTTCCTCGAAGCGTGTCACCGCTTGGCTGGTGTCGCCGGCGGCCGCGGCATCACGCCCCCTCTTGGCCGCCCGTTTGTAGCGCGACGCATCCACCTCGGGGCCTTTTAACGTCCAACCCGCTCCCTCGGTCACCACAACGCCGTCGCCAAGCGTGCGGCGCAACGAAGAGATATGGGTCTGCAGGGCCTTCGCGGCGGTGCGTGGCGGATCGTCGCCCCACAGCAAATTGATCAGCACGTCGGCCGGCACGACCGACCCGGTGTGCAGCCCGAGCATCGTAAGGATGGCGCGCGGTTTCGCGCCCGGGATAGTAACGGGCCTGCCGTCCTGCCGGACCTGGAGTTGTCCCAAAATCCCCAGTTCCACCGATGGAAGCGTACTCACGTCTGCCATCGTCTGTGAAGTAATTCAATACCTGGTCAAGATCGAGTAAAGGCCCCGCGTAGCAAATTCACGAGTGTCCTGATCCGGACGTCTCTACTCCGGCGGCGCAGGCGTCATGGAACCGATGTAATAGATTTCGTTCCCCTTGGGATATCCGCCGCCGCCGGTGGCGATATGGACGTGGTCGTAGTGGTTGGCGGTTTCCGAGCCGAGGTCGGCCGTCCAGGCTCCTGAGTTAGGGCCCGGGTAGATCTTCTGCCGCCAGATCACATGGTTGATGCCCCAGCGCTTCGCATTCGCCAGCGCAAACCCGGCGATCTGGTTGCCCAGTTCGATGCCTTGCGGGCTTTCATGGCTTGGGATCATCACGTCGATCGCCAGCCCGTTGGGATGCCACGGCAGCGCATCTTGTCGGTACCCGTAGATGGTCGTGATCTGCGGAAACAGCACACTGATGACACGGGCTGCCCAGATGGTCTTGACCTGCAACCTGTCCTCCGACGCGACGCCTGGGGATAACGGAAACTGGAAGTTCTGCGCCCCGGTGGGCGCGCTCCCGGCCAATGCCGCTAGCGATTCCGCCTCGGCAGGAGTGGCGAGGTGCGCGCCCTGCCGGGGTCCTGGATCTTTCGGGGGCGGTGCCGCGGTCATTGTCGGAGTCGCCGTAGGTGTCTCAACGCAGCACGAGGACTTCGTTCCTTGGGCGTAAATCATTGCGGCAGAAACGACGAGCGAGGCCGCGATTGCCAACCAACGGCTCCGGCCGATGGCTAACACATTCCTGCTCACGAACAGCACTCTAGTGTCGCGTGCGACGCGTGTGGCGATCTTTGTGGTTTCTTGTTGCTCTGCTACCTGCGGGTCATGCTGGTGCGATCCAAGTTATGGTGACTGATATCGAATTTCTGCCCGTGTGGGCCGGTTTCAAGATGGGGGTAACGGTGTCATCTGATGGCGCGGCGCGTACCGAAGGGGACCGCTGGGACCTGGCCTCCAGCGTGGGAGCGACCGCGACAATGGTGGCGGCGTCTCGGGCGCTGGCTTCACGCGGTCCCGACCCGTTACTCGACGATCGGTTCGCCGAGCCGTTGGTCCGGGCGGTGGGGCACCCATTCTTCACTCGCATGCTCGACGGCGATATTCCTCTTGACGACGAAGACGTGCCCTTGACGGAGCGGCAGCGTTGCGAGCAGATGGCTGTGCGCACAAGGTTTTTCGACGACTTCTTCCTCACTGCGACCTCGAGCGGGATCCGCCAGGCCGTCATCCTGGCCGCTGGGCTCGACGCGCGGGCCTACCGGTTGCCTTGGCCGGCAGGCACCGTGGTGTTCGAGGTGGACCAGCCCGAGGTGATCGTTTTCAAGGGCACCACGTTCGCCCAGATCGGTGCCGAACCGACCGCCGAACGCCGCGCGGTCGGCATCGACCTGCGCGACGATTGGCCTACCGCCCTGCGTGACAACTTCTTTGACGCCGCGGCCCCGACCGCGTGGATCGCCGAAGGCCTGCTGCCGTACCTGCCGCCGGATGCCCAGGACCGGCTGCTCGACAACATCACCGCACTCAGCGCGCCCGGCAGCCGTCTGGCCACCGAAAACATCACCGACATGCGGGTGTTCACCGACGAACGCGCGCGGGCCTTCCGCAGCGGCTGGTGCAAGCACGGATTGGATTTCGACGTCGCCGACCTGGTGTGGGTCGGTGAGCGCCGCCAAGCCAGCGAGCACCTGACGGCTACCGGCTGGCGGGTCACGCAGTTCCCCACCGAAGAGTTGTACGCCGAAAACGGGTTTGCGCTGCCCGATCATGAACTGCTGGCCGAGTTTCGGCGCACAATCAGCTACCTGAGCGCAGAGTTGGGCTGAGGCGCCTCAGGCCGAACGCTTGCGGCCGGCAAGGTTTTCCAGGAGATCGGCCGCGTCGCCAACGCTTGCGTCGGGTTTGCTCATCCGAGTGGCGAACTCGCGGGTCCGGGTGACGCATTCCGGGGTGAGGATCTGGCGCAGGTCGGCGACCAGCGATTCGCGGGTGGTGTTCGCAAATCGCCGGGTGGCACCCACCTTCAGCCGGCTGACCCGAGCTCCCCAGATCGTCTGAACCAGGTCCATCGAGAGAATCAAGGTGGGAACTCCGGCGCGGAGGCCTGCGGCCGTGGTGCCCGTGCCGCCGTGGTGCACGACCGCGCAGCAGGCGGGAAAGATTGCGGCGTAGTTCATCTCGCCGACCACTTTGACGTGGTCGAACTGTGGCACATCGCTGAAGTCGCTCCAACCGGAGCACACCAACGCCCGCTCACCCAGTTGCGCGCATGCCGCTCCGATCATTTCGACCGTGTCGGCGGGAGATTCGACTCGCATGCTGCCAAAGCCGAAGCAGATCGGCGGGGTTCCCGCGGCTATCCACGACGCGACTTCCTCGTCGGCATCCGTCGTCAGTTCCATCGTCAGCGCACCGACGAAGGGCCGTTGCTCATGCCATTTCGCCCATTCGGCTTCAAGCCCGGGGAAGCAGGCCGTGTCATACGCCTGGATTTCCAGCGACCCGCGATCGGCGATCCGTCGCGAGGCGGGACGATTTGTCTTCGGAAGGCCTAATTCACTGCGCTGCGCGTCCTCGAGATGTTTCGTCATCCGCCACGTCAGCCAGTTGGACACGTTCATCGCGGAGCGGACCAACGGCGACGGCACGAGCGGGACGAGCCGACCGTTGGCGCGTATCGGGACGTAGTGCAGGGTGGCCAACGGCATGTCGTAGTACTCCGCGACGTTGGCCGCGGTCTCCATGAAACTCTCGCCGGTGAACAGCACGTCGGCCCCGTCCGCCAGCGGCGTCAGCGTCGCGCTCATCTGCACCCAGCTCCGGATGACGGAGTCGCGAAGTTCGCGCCACATCCTGATCAGATCGGGGACTTTCCAATAGCTGTGGAAGGCCGACGCCCAGAAGTTGCGGTAGGTGTCCAGCCATTCCTGCGTGTTGAGCCCATAGGCGACCGCGCGAAGGCCAGCCGTTTCGGCGAAGCCAACCAGGTCAGGCGAGACGGCCATGTGCACGTCGTGCCCTCTGCGTAGCAGTTCGCGGCCGACAGCGACTGTCGGCTCGATATCCCCCCGACTTCCATAACTTGCCAGCACAAATTTCATTGCGGATCCCGGATCTTCAGTTGTGTTGTGGGGTGTCTAGCCGATCTCAGGGGGCATCGGTCGGGTGGTGCTGGCACAGCCTAGCGTGCACCACGAGCGTGGGCAGACGTGACTTTCAGAAGCGATAGTGCATGCGATATCGCTCCGGCGAGCAGCCACGGCCCAGCTTTTTTGTGACGCGTGAGAATCGCGATGATGTATCCGCCTTAAAGCGTCGCGCCGCGGGCGATGCGATCGGCGCGCCAACACCACGCGCGCATCGGGATATCGACCGTGTCGGCACCGGGAAAGCGTGCATCCAGCGCGGCGCGCGCGTCGGCGAAGGTCTGCGCGCGGTCGTCCGGCGAGGCGATGATCGCCCGGCTGTAGGTCCCCAACATCGCGACGGCGTCCTCGACTGTCATTGTCCGCACAAACCGGAAGACTTCGCGCGCGATGTTGTGGAAGATCTGCGGCTCCGGAAGGTCGAAGTGCAGTCGCTGCTGGAATCGGGCGGCCGACTGCACCTCTTCGAGGTCTTGGCTAGGCAGCCGGCCGAGGTCACGCACCCAGTCCACCTCGCGGTCTCGGCTCGTCCAGATCAGGCCGAGACGACCGCCGTCGCGCAGCACCCGGCCGATCTCGGGAATGGTTCGGTCGTGATCCATCCAGTGCCACGCCGACGAGACGAACACCGCGTCGGCGGCAGCATCAGGAAGCGGGATCGACTCGCCGCGCCCCTCGAGCGCACGGACTTCCGGGGATCGCTCCATGAGTACCCTGCGCATTCGCGCATCGGGCTCCACCGCGATAACTTGTGCGGCTCTGTCCACCAGGGTGCGGGTGAACAGTCCGGTTCCCGCCCCTACGTCGACGGCCACCTCGCAACCGGGCGGCACCAGCCATCCCACTGCTTCCTGCGGGGCCTGGGGCCGCAGCCCGTCGTAGTCTTCCGCGATCGATCCGAAGGACATTGCACGCTCTTGACGATCAGTCACACCGCCACGGTAAACGGCTTTCCTGTGTCGGAACTTAGTGTTTCGATGCCCTGCTGGGGAGGCCGGAGCACAATGATGTGCACCGGCTGCTGGCTGGGTGTTTCGGGGAGGAGAACCGACATGACCAAGAGAATCGCGGTTGGCGTATTCGCTCTTGTGTTGGCGGGTTTGCCGACGACCTGGCTTGCCGCACCGGCGGTCAGCCGCGCCGACGGAGAATGCGCGCCGGGGTGGGCCTGGAGCGTCGAGTTGAATCAATGTGTGTTCGTGCTTCCGGCCGCCAATGGGCCCGGTGGGCCTGGGGGACCGGGCGGCCCCGGTGGGCCTGGGGGACCGGGCGGCCCCGGTGGGCCGGGCGCGCCAGGCCGGCACTAGACATCTCCTATGACCGCACCGCAACGCCGGAGGCTCAACAGTGCCGTCATCCGGATGTGGAGCGTCTTGGCCCCGCTCTACGACCAGCCGTTTTTGCAGCAGTGGGTTTACCGTCCGCCGCACGACGAAGTGATTGCGCGGCTGCGTGACCACAAGTCTCGCAAGATTGCTGATATCGCTTGTGGGACAGGTATTCTCAGCGATCGCATCGAGCGTGAGCTACATCCCGAGGCCATCTTCGGGGTAGACATGTCGGACGGGATGCTCGCGCAGGCCCGCGCCAGATCCGATCGGGTGCAGTGGTTGCGCGGCCCAGCCGAGCAGCTGCCCTTTGACGACGGCGCCCTTGACGCGGTCGTGACGACCTCGGCGTTTCACTTCTTCGACCAGCCGGCCGCGCTCCGGGAATTCCATCGGGTACTGGCGCCCGGCGGACTGGCGGCGGTCTCCGCGCTGAGCACCCGACAGACGCTGCTGTCACCGGCGGCGAATAGGTGGAAACCGCAACACAACGCGTCCCCGGCCGAGGTCCGAGCGATCTTCGAAAGCGCCGGGTTCACCGTGACCGACCAGCACCGTATCCCGAGACCGGTCTGGATCAGGCTCCTGTCCGACGTGATCACCATCGGCATCAAGAGCTGAGAACCGGGTCAGGAAATCAGCACGGCGGAGGGTCGGCGTCCCACTCGGTCAATGTCCAGCCATCGGAAGGATTTCCGGTGAGCACGACGTGGCCGACGTTCGGCAGCGACTTGGTTTTCAGCAACGACGGATCGGCATTGCGCGCGTTCATCAGGACCCAGAACATGATCGCCGCGCTGTGGGAGAACGCGACCGGATTCTGTTCGCCGCTGTCGTAAATGCGTTGCACGGCTTCCTCGAAGCGCGCGTTGAACTCGTTACCGTTCACGGAGCCCGGGATTCGGGCGCTGCGGTCTCCCTGCAGCCAGCGCGTCGGGGCAGCGAAGTAGGTCTGCGGGATGGTGGCTTCGGGAGCGCCCTCGTACTGGCCGGCCTCGATTTCGCGCAGCCCGGGCAGCACGGTGATGGGTTCGGCCAGCGCCTGCGCCGTCGGTGTGGCTGTCTCCTGGGTGCGGATCATGCTCGAGGCGTAGACGCCGTCGTAGTGGTTTGGGGCCAACTGCGGGGCCACCAGCGTCGCCTGGCAAAACCCCCGGGGAGAGAGTTCCGGACCGGGGACCGTGGTGTCGATCAGTCCCGATGCGTTGGCCGCCGACTGCGCATGTCGCACCAGCGTCAAGGTGATGTTGTGCTGCCCGGCGGCCCGTGCCGGCGCACAGCCCGCGGCCAGTATCGCGACGATGGCGATCGCCACGAAACGTCGTATGGTCACCGCGATTTCACCAGCGCGCGCAGACGCCGACAGTCATTTGCAGTTTCACGCGAGAAGTGTAGAGCGTTCCGAACAACGGCGCCGCACGAGCCCGCCGGGTTACCGCAGCAGATAACACGACGCCCGCCTCGCCAAGTGGCGAAACGGGCGTCGTGATCGGTTGTGGTCAGCTATTTACAGCGGGATCCAGACTCCGAAGAAGTCGAAGCCCCACTGGTTGAATCCGGGATTCCACATGGGCGTCTCTTGGTAGCCCCAGTAGTTGATCGGGCCACCGTCCCACCGTCCGCCGGGAGGCGGGAGCGGCCGTCCCCAGTCCGGCCGGGGTGGCTCGCCGTAACCCCAAGGAGCGGGTCCTTCTCCCCACGGGGCTCGGTTGAAGTAGCCACGCTGAGCATCCCCATGCCAAGGGCCGGGACCACCTGGGCCACCGGGACCACCGGGACCGCCTGGTCCGCCGGGACCACCAGGTCCGTTGAAACCGGGACCCCCTGGGTGTCCAGGTCCGCCCGGGCCGCCGGGCCCACCAGGAGGTCCACCGGGTCCACCCGGACCGTGTTCGCCGGGACTGCCAGGACCGCCGGGCCCACCGGGTCCACCAGGAGGCCCACCGGGACCACCCGGACCGTGTTCCCCAGGACCGCCGGGGCCACCGGGGCCGCCGGGACCACCCGGGCCGGGACCACCCGGGCCGGGGCCACCTGGGCCGCCGGGCCCACCCGGATCATTTGGCCCGGTCGGAGCATGGATGCCGCCGTTCGCTGGCGCGCCGTGGCCGCCGGCCGGAGCCAGAGGCGGTGATCCTGGAGCGGCATTTGCCATCCCGGCGCCCATGCCCAGCGCTGCCGCGCTCAAGGCGCCGGCGAGCGTTCCCGCCGCAACCAATTGCTTGAGTTCATATTTCCCCCCACTTGTCTACGAGTGGATTTATCCATCGTTTGCCCCCAACTCGTTAAACGCTAGATAGGCTACCTATGAGTTGGCTGTGACACCCCCTTGCGAATGCTTTGGGGCCATCAATCGCACTCGAGGCCCACGGGAGTACATTTCCGTCGCCCCAAAGGGCAGAAAGGGATTGTGGCGAAGCCAATACTTTTGCGTGGGTGGATTTTTGACATAAATCGCAACCGCACATCGCGCGGCCTGGAAGACGAACTGTAACATCTACTGTTGCTGACCTCAGAGGAGAAGTTCCATGAAAGCCCTGTTCGCGTAGAGAGTCATGTGGTGACCGAGCCCAATATCCAGCCGGATGACGTGGATTTTACGGCGTCGGGGCCGTACTTTCTGCGCGACGAAAGCCGTTACGTGCCAACGGCAGTCGCGCGAGGTGGGTGGGGTCCGTCAATGAGCGGACACGTCGTCGGCGGCATATTGGCCTGGGCGCTCGAAGGCGCGATCGACGATCCGCAGTTACAGCCTGCGCGGCTGACTGTGGACCTGCCCGCGCCCGCCGCGCTGGAGCCGTTCGAGGTGCGCATCCAGGTGCAACACGAACGCCGGCGATTGCGGCTGGTTGAGGCGCTTCTCATCCAGCGTGGCGAACCGGTCGCCCGGGCCAGCGCGCTGTTTTTGCGGCGTGGACCGCAGCCCGACGGCAACGTCTGGTCACAGCCAATGCAGATGCCACAACTGCCCACCGAGCATGACGGCGCAAACCCGACACTGTTCCTGCGGACCTATGGCTGGGGCGGTGAGCTACAGAATCCCGATCCCGACTGGGACACGTCCGGACCCAAATACACGTGGCTGCATGAAACACGTCCATTGGTCGACGACGAACCTCTCACCGCATTCACCCGCGTGGCGCTGTGCGCCGACGTCACGGCGGCAATCGCCAACTGGGGCACGAAGGCGTTGCAGTTCATCAACGTCGATTACACGCTCACTCTGAGCCGACTTCCCGAAGGGCCGCATATCGGGCTGGCCGCACTGACTCACTACAGCGATGACGGGGTGGCCAACGGCTCAGCCGTTGTCCTAGACCAGCTGGGGCCAGTCGGCAGCGCCGTGGCCGTCTCGATCGCGCACTCCGGATTTCGACCACCCTCGGACTTGCCGCCGGCCGGATGACGACCGGCAAGACGTCAGCTACTGGACGCTGATCGCCAATGCGGCACAGCGCCAACCGAATCGGCTGCTCCTCGCCGACGACTATGGCCGGACCCTGAGCGCACTGCAGCTCTTCGATGCCGCGTCTACGACCGCCGCCGCGTTCGCCGAACGCGGGATCGGCGCCGGAACGATGGTGTCCTGGCAGCTGCCGACCACCCTCGAGACCGTGGTCGTCATGGCGGCGCTGACTCGACTCGGCGCGGTGCAAAATTCGATCATCCCGATACTGCGGGAGCGCGAGGTCGGATTCATCACCGAGCAGCTGGCCACCGAATTCCTTGTGGTGCCCGAACTTTGGCGGGGATCGATCACGGCGGGCTTGCTCGGGAGTTGGCCTCGGTCAAGGGATTCGAGGTTGTCACCGTCGACTTGGCGACACCGCCACTCGCCGGTGAGCTTCGGCTGCCCCGTGCCGGCGCCGATGCGCTCACGGCGGCGCCGGTTTCCGACGGCGACACCCAATGGATCTACTACTCGTCGGGAACGACCACGGCGCCCAAGGGGATTCGGCACACCGACGCCACGGTGATCGCCGGCTCGCGAGGGCTGGTGGACGCGATGGGTATCACCGCCGGCGATGTGGATCCGATTGCCTTTCCGATCGCCCATATCGGCGGGGCCGCGATGGTGGCCGCCGCGCTGATGACTGGTATGCGTCTGGCGCTGTTCGAGGTATTCGACCCGGCCGCGACTCCCTTTGCCATCGCGGCACACAATCCGACATTCCTGGGCACGGCTACACCGTTTTTCGTGGCCTTCCTGGAGGCGCAACGAGCCCATGGTGATCAGCCGCTCTTCGGTGCCCTGCGGGGTTGCATCGCCGGAGGCGCACCCATCACCGCCGAACTAGGGCGTCAAGTCCGCGAAACCTTCGGAATGGCCGGCATCGCCAATGCGTGGGGGATGACCGAATTTCCGGTGGCGACTCACCACCTCTTGACGCCGCGGCGGAGGTGCTCGACTACACCGTCAGCGCACCGGTAGCGGGGGTTAGCGTGCGCGTGGTCGATGGTGAGCTGCGGCTCAAGGGACCGCAATGCTTCCTCGGCTACGCGGATCCCACGCTCGACGCCGACGCGTTCGACGAGGATGGCTGGCTGCGCACCGGCGACCTCGGAGTGATCGACGCCGACGGCAACGTCCGCGTCACAGGCCGAATCAAGGATGCGATCATCCGCAACGCCGAGAACGTCTCGGCCCTCGAGATCGAAAATGTGCTCGCCACCCATCCCGCCGTCGCCGATGTCGCGGTCATCTGTGAAGTCGATTGGAATTTGGCGGACGAACGTCGCCAAAGTGTGCCTACAATCCCTTGGGCGCATCGCGCACCGCCTGCACCGCAGACGCGTCGCCGTCGAACTCGACTTGGGCCTGGCGCCCGACAGAGAACAGCAGCAGTTCCTCAGGCGCACCGGTCACCGTGACGGCCGGGCCCTGGCCTGCGATCAGCACCGTCTTGCCCTCCAAGCTTCGCAGCGCGACCCGGCCGGGGACCTTCGCCAGTGTCATTCGCGCCATCAGCGGCAGCGTGCGGCGCAGGCTTTTCGCCAGGGCCGGTTCCAGAACGCGCGGCGTCCAGCTGGACTGAGCGCGGCGGACGTCCTCGTGGTGGATGAACATCTCGCCGATGTTGGCGACCGGGTCGAGCAGTTTCAACGGCGAGTAGACCGGCGGGCCGGTCGCGACTTTGTCCAGCAGCGCATCCCAATCGGTCCGCTCGGCCACCTCGTTTTGCACCTTGGCGGTGTGGCCGGCGAAGCGCGGGATCAGGATGCCGGGGGAGGCGTCGAGGCGATACTCACGAATCACGAGGTGGGCGGCCAAATCTCGGGTGGTCCAACCGTCGCACAAGGTGGGCGCATCCGGCCCGACGCTGCGCATGGTGTCGACGAGGGCGGCACGTTCGCGTTGAGCAACAGACACCTGAATTCCCTTCACCAATTCCCTTCACCGGCGGCCCTGACCTCTACAGGGTAGAACCCAGCCAGAACCCTCGGGGCACCGGTGAGTCAGCACCGCGGTAGATTTGCATCCCATGAGCGCAGGTGTTGAGCAGTTGGAATTTCAGGCCGAGGCACGACAACTTCTGGATTTGATGGTCCACTCGGTCTACTCCAACAAGGACTCGTTTCTGCGGGAGTTGATCTCGAACGCCTCCGACGCACTGGACAAGCTCCGGCTTGAAGCCTTCCGCAACAAGGACCTCGACGTCGACACCTCCGACCTGCACATCGAGATCGACGTGGACAAAGGCGCCCGCACATTAACGATCCGCGACAACGGCATCGGCATGACGCGCGACGAGGTCATCGGTCTAATCGGAACCCTCGCCAAATCGGGTACCGCCGAGCTGCGCCAGCAGCTAAGGGAAGCCAAGAACGAGGTCGCCTCGGACGAACTGATCGGTCAGTTCGGGATCGGCTTCTACTCGTCGTTCATGGTCGCCGACAAGGTCGAGTTACTGACCCACAAGGCCGGCGAGAGTGAAGCCACCAGGTGGGAATCGAGCGGCGAAGGCACTTACACCATCGAATCCGTCGAAGACGGCCCGCCGGGAACCGCCGTCACCTTGCACCTCAAACCCGAGGACGCCGAAGACGAGCTGCACGACTACACCTCGGACTGGAAGATCAAGAGCCTCGTCAAGCAGTACTCGGACTTCATTGCGTGGCCCATCCGGATGGAAGTCGAGCGACGCACCCCAGCTTCCCAAGAAGAAGGGGAGGAAGGTGGCGAAGAGGTCGTCACCATCGAGACCGAGACCCTGAACTCGATGAAGGCGCTGTGGGCCAGGCCTAAAGACGAAGTGTCCGACGAGGAGTACACGGAATTCTACAAGCACGTCGCGCATGCCTGGGACGACCCGCTCGAAGTTATTGCGATGAAGGCCGAGGGCACCTTCGAGTACCAGGCCTTGCTTTTCATCCCGTCGCACGCCCCGTTCGACCTGTTCAACCGGGATGCCAAGATTGGGGTCCAGCTGTACGTCAAGCGCGTGTTCATCATGGGCGATTGTGACCAGCTCATGCCGGAGTACCTGCGCTTCGTCAAAGGTGTGGTCGACGCACAAGACCTGTCGCTCAACGTTTCTCGGGAGATCCTGCAGAAGGATCGGCAGATCAACGCAATTCGTCGGCGGCTGACCAAGAAGGTTCTGTCGACGATCAAGGATCTGCATTCCGAGCGCCCGGAGGACTATCGCACCTTCTGGACCCAGTTCGGCAGGGTTCTCAAGGAGGGCCTGCTGTCGGACGTCGACAACCAGGACACCCTGCTGCAAATCTCCTCGTTCGCGTCGACGCACAGTGAGGAGGAGGCCACCAACCTCGCCGAGTACGTCGAGCGCATGAAGGAGGGGCAGGAGCAGATCTTCTATGCCACCGGCGAGACGCGGCAGCAGATTCTGAAGTCGCCGCACCTCGAGGCCTTCAAGGCCAAGGGTTACGAGGTTCTGCTGCTCACCGACCCGGTCGACGAGGTCTGGGTGGGCACAGTGACCGAGTTCGACGGCAAAGGACTGCAGTCCGTGGCCAAGGGCGAGGTGGATCTCGACTCCGGTGAAGACAAGAGCGACGCCGAACGCGAGGAGCGAGAGAAAGAATTCGCCGACCTGCTGACCTGGTTGACGGAGACCTTGATCGACCACGTCAAGGAGGTCCGGCTATCGACGCGCTTGACCGATTCGCCGGCCTGCCTGATCACCGACGCCTTCGGGATGAGTCCGGCGCTCGCGCGCATCTACCAGGCCTCCGGACAAACCGTTCCCATCGGAAAGCGGATACTCGAACTGAATCCGGATCATCCGCTCATCACCGGGCTGCGCCAAGCGCATCAAGATCGGCCCGACGATCCCACCGTCGCCGAGACCGCGGAATTGCTATACGGAACCGCGCTACTGGCGGAAGGTGGCGCGCTGGACGATCCGGCGCGATTTGCTGAACTCCTCGCGAATCAATTGACTCGAACGTTGTAGGCGCCATATCAGCGATAGGCGGCCAGCATTGACTTCATCGTCGCTGCAGACGATTTGGGCGCCGGCCCGCCGAGGTGGCGATGACGAAGGTCATCGGCGAGGTCTTGCCATACCTTGGGTCCTTGACCGTGTACGTAGGGGAAGAAAGGTCCGGTGATCGGGCTGGCTGGCAGATTCTTATTTCCCCAGGTGCCGATCATGATCAAGGTGGGCAGCAGTTCGATCGCCGGCTCAGTGAGGCTGTAGCGAATCTTCTGTTTATGGGTGGGATCTTCGGTCGCCGTCAGCAGACCTCCCTCGACAAGGTTCCGGAGCCGTGCGGCGAGAATGTTCGAGGCTATTTTCTCCTCTGATTTCTGCAGAAGCACGCGAAAATAGCGCCGATCGGCGATCATGATGTCGCGCAACACAATAAGGCTCCATCGATCACCGAGGAGCTCAGTGGTCAGATTAATCGGGCAGTCTGACCGACCAGTGATAGCCACCGGATACCTTCATTCCCATCATCGTTGAACGTTTCGACACTGATTGCATGATACAACCGGTATCTGCGGCGTAGTCTCCGAAGCCGTCAGCGTTTCGCTCTCACCGGCTTGTGCTCAACGAACCAGTCGCGGGCCGCATATCCGGCGATTCCGAAATATGTTGAGTAGGTGTCGAAGTGGCCTCCCTGGTGCGCGACGAGTCTTTTAGGCTGCCCTGCGGTGGCGAAGACCTCACGCTGGACCTCGACAAATGTGCAGGTGTCCTGCTCGCCGACCACCATGAGGAGCGGCTTGGGAGCCACGAACGGCACCCACCCCGCAGGTTCGAAGTCCACCAGATGCTCCAACGAGCGCAGTGTGACGGTGTTACGCCAGGTCCCCGAATCCTCGAGCTTCTGCAGGTAGCCGGCATCGACCGCAGGGGGAAGAGCGCAAAAGCCGCCCAACTCGGTGGTGAACACGGGAACCATCTCGGGGTCCCCGCCGGCCAGTCGCACGGCGCGATCCTTGGCGCTACGACGGCGGACTTCGGCGATACCGTCCTCGCCAAGCAGCAGCGACGCATTGCGATGTCCACTGACGTTGGGGATTTGAGCGACGACGGTACCCACACGCGCATCGCAGGCCGCCACCACCATCGCCAGTCCGCCGGCATAGCTGGATCCGAACACCCCCACGGTCACCGTGTCGTCGAATTCCGGTTGCGTCAGACCGAACGTAATCGCGTCCTGCCAGTCGCAGATTTGCCGATAGGAGTCAACCTCGTAGCGAGGCAGCCCATCGGAGGCGCCGAAGGAGCGGTGGTCGTAGAGCAGGACGCTGAATCCAGACTCGGAGAACAAGGCCGCGTAGTGATCCAGCTGCTCCTTCACGCCGCTAAAGCCGTGCGCCATAACGATTCCCGGAGCACTGCCTTCCGGTTCAGGGGCGTGCAGTACGCCGCGCAGGACGATTCCGTCCTCGGTGGTGAACTCGACGTCTCGTTTCATGAGTCATTTCCTTCCAGGGCCAATGCTCGCGAGAGTGGATGACAACGACAGCTATCAGCACTCTACAACCAGTTGTGAACCACAATCAGTTGGGTTACGCTGCAACAGTCGAATGCTCGACACAATTGAAAGCCGTCCCGGGATGATCGGGACCACGAATAAGGAGATTCTCAATGACGTTGTCAAGCCGCCGCGGCTGTAGTCGTGGGTTGGTAGGCGGCGTGGTCGCGGAGCATGGCCCACAGGACGTTGAGGCGTCGGCGGGCCAGGGCGATGACGGCTTGGGTGTGGGTTTTGCCTTCGGTTCTCTTGCGGTTGTAGTAGGTCCGGGAGGCGGGGTCGGTGCGGATGGCGATTTGTGCGGACAGGTAGCAGGCCCGCAGGAGTCGTCGGTCGTAGCGGCGGGGTCGTTTGAGGTTGCCGCTGATGCGCCCGGAGTCTCGCGGTACCGGGGCCAGCCCGGACACGCCGGCCAGGCGATCGACGCTGTCAAAGGCGGTCATGTCGCCGCCGGTGGCGGCGAGGAATTCAGCGCCGAGCGCGACACCGAATCCGGGCATGCTCAGGATGATCTCGGCGTGGCGGTGGCGGCGAAATCGGTCCTCGATCATCGTTTCGGTGTCGCCGATTTCGGTGTCGAGGCCCATCACCTCCTTGGCCAGCCGCGCGACCATCGCGGCGGCGATCTGTTGTCCGCGGACGGTGGTGTGCTGGGCGTCGGCGGCCTCGATCGCTCTGGCAGCCACAGCAGCGGCGTTGTAGGCCTTGCGTTTACGCAGCCAGCCTTCCAGTCGGGCGACACCGGCGCGGCGCAGCCCGTCGGGAGTTTGATAGCCCGACAGAAGGATCAGGGCGGCCTTGCTGTGGCTGTAGTCGAAGGCCCGCTCCAGGGCCGGGAAGTATTCGAGCAGCTGGGCGCGCAGCCGGTTGATCGCCCGGGTGCGATCGGCGACCAGATCGGTGCGTCGGGCGGTCAGGATCCGCAGGTCTACTGCGATCTCGTCGCCGGGGCGCAGGGGTTGCAGGTCGCGGCGCATGCGGGCCTGATCGGCGATGATGGCGGCATCCTTGGCGTCGGTCTTGCCGTCACCGCGGTAGCTTCCCGAGGCGTGATACACGGTGCGGCCTGGGATGTAGAGCAGCCTTTGCTCTGCGGCGATGAGCAGGTGATCAGCAGTGCGGCTCCGCCGTGGTTGAGGTCGATCGCCCAGGTGACCTCCTCGCCGTCGGCCAGCGTGGTGACCGCGTCGATCAATTCGAGCAGGACCGTCTCGTCGTTGGCGACGCGCTGGGACCGTACTCGCTGCCCGTCGCCGTCGATGACCACGCAGTGATGTTCGGATTTTCCGGCATCCACGCCGGCCCACAGTTGTTGTCCCACAACCACCTCCACGATTGTCGTCATATCCCAAAGCCCAGCAGACGACCACGCCGACGTGTCCTTACACAGCGATCGAATCGCATCTCTCAATTAGCGGTCAAGTCGTCGCGGGACATCGGGCGGCCAATCTCCTTCGGCCATGAACAGCAGCAAAACCATGAAAGCCATACCCGACGTCCCTGGGCAATTCGAAGCCTACGACCGACGGCCCCAAACACCCCCCAAGAAAGGTAAGGAAACCACATGCCGCTGTGGCGCATCTACACTCCGGTTGGCGCATACTCCGCCGAGGATAAAAAAGCCCTGTCATCTGCTCTGATGAGTGTCTACGTCGATGCAGGCCTGCCGAAGTTCTATGTCAATGTGCTCTTCCACGAGGTCGCCGAGGACAACTTCTACATTGGCGGCGAGCCGCGGCGCAACTTCGTGCGCCTAGTCGCCGAACACATCGCCCGACACCTAGCGACCACCGAACTTCGCAGGAACGCAATGGCGCTCTTCGAAGCGAAGATTGCGCCCTTTGTGAAGGATCGCGGGTACGACTGGGAGATGCACGTCAACGAAACGCCGTTCGACTTATGGCAGGTGCAGGGGTTGGTGCCGCCCCTGGCTGAGTCGGAGGGGGAGAAGCTGTGGGTTCAAGGAAACCAGCCGGTCCCGTACGAGCGCGTCTAACCATCAGCGCCGCCGCGGGCGCCGTCGCCCGCTCTGTATTGCAGATGTTTCGTCGACGTGATGCGGCCCAAGGACTGACCGACAAACAACTTGGAAGGAACCTATGAGTACCGAAACCCACTCGACCGACACCGATCAGGCCGATCCGACGGCGTCTCCGCCGATTCGCGCGACTGTTTATGTGGGCCGCTGGCCCACTATCCCGGCCATCGAAGTTCCGGGTTGGCCGACGGGGAAGTTTTCGCCGACGACCTCCACGATCATCAGTGGTGCGACCGAGGCGGTACTGGTTGACGCGCAATACCTCAAGGACGACGTCCGCGATCTCGGGGATCTGATTGAACGCACCGGCAAAAGGCTGACGACGATCTATATCACCCATGCTCACGCCGACCACTACCTGGGCTTAGGGCCCCTACTGGAGCGATTCCCAGATGCCCGATGTGTTGCGCTGCCCAACGTGGTCGAAGCGATGCAGCAAACGATGGAGTCTCAGCAGATGCAGTGGGAGTTGTTGTTCGGTGACGCCACCGTCAAGGGAGGGCCGTTGCCCGAACCCGTCGAGGACGACACGCTCTACGTCGACGGTTCACCTCTTCACATCATTGAGGTCAAACAGGCAGACATCAATCCGACCAGCATCGTCCATATCCCAGCCATCGGGGTGGTCGTCGCCGGCGACGCGATCTACAACGAGATTCACGCGATGCTAGGTCTTTCCACACCGGAGCAGTGGCACGACTGGCTCGATACCGTCGACATCGTCGAGAATCTGCACCCGCGGATGATTGTCGCCGGTCACCGCCGGCCCGATGGCGATGACCACGCGGTCAATTCCATGATTGCCCAAACGCGGTCATATATCCGGGATTTCGCTGCGGAAGCCGAGGCTGCTGAGACTGCCGACGATCTGGTGTCAGCGATGACCGCCAAGTATCCGCATCACGGCAACTTGTGGACCCTGCAGTTCTCGGCGTCAAATGTTATCGACCATCGGGACCGCCGGACTTCGGTAACAACGGTCGGCTAGCGAACGTCGTAAAACTCGCGGAGAGCGCTAGCCGTGATTAAATGCCCACTAAAAGGGATAATTACTTCGCATGGCCACGTTTCGAGCTATCGACCCACATGGCGAGATAGTCGCAGCGCAAGAATTCGACAGCGCAGAGGCTGCACACGCTTGGTTTATCGACACCATCACGGATACTTCTGAGCTGGGTTGGCGCATGGAAGTCGACGACAATGGCGCATGGGCGTTCTTCGATGACACCGGAGGTTTCACCGCCCCGGCGAGCCGTCCTCCCAGCTAGTCACTACTTCGCGGCGTCGCCGCCGTGGGTCAGGTGGACGGGGAACTGGTCGCCGGGCTCGGGCCACGGCTGCCGCGTCAACATGTCCTCGACGTTGACGTAGCCTTCCTCGATCACGCCGGTCTTGGCGTCCGCGATGCGATACCACTGCCGTTGGATGTGAATCGGTTGTCCTTCCAAGATGACCACGCGAACGTCGCCCTCGTCGAAGTGGCAGCGCCGCTGCAAGGCCTCCAACAGTTGCTCGTTGTGCAGATGGCCTTCGCCGAAGTTCCAGCCGACCAGGGGGCCGGCCACGATTTCGCCCTCGCGCATCCGGTAGTCGGCTTCGTCGTCGACGGCGCGAGGCAGCAGCCCATTGAGCGCGCGACCGTGAGTGTGCATCGATCGAAAGGCGCCGGCCTTGTCGATGGTGATCTCGGCGGTCGCCGGGTCGTAGAGCTTGGCCAGTTGTTTGGCGGTCAGCGCAGAGCTTTTCACGACGTTGGCTTCGATCTTTTCTTCGGCGCCCGCGCGGAAACACCACACGCTGGTCGCCCAGTTTCCGGCATAGTAGCGCATCGCGGGCAGAAACGAAAACTGCTGGGGGAAAAAGTTTCCCAAGATTGGCACCACGGCGAGCCCGAGCAGAAGGATGGCAAGCAGTAGCGGTGACTGCAGATCGGTCACGTGAATCGCACTGTAATGCCCGAACAAATAGAACAGCGAGAAGATCAAGAACACGTTCCACTCCAACGGAACTCCCATCGGGAGGTTGGAAATGATGTTGAGGTGGAAGATCACCATGAAGGCGATCAGGAACCACGCCCAGTGGTGACCGTCCGCGAAGAAGACCAGAACCAAGGGCACCAGGAATTCGGCCGTGGTGCCCCCGACATGCGCCATCGCTTTCGGCACCCACGAGGGACGGAGGTCGTCGACCGGGTCGAGGTAGAGCCGGTGTTTCACCCGGTTGAACAATTTGCTCCGCAATAGCGGGTGGTTGCTCGTCATCACCGCCACGACGTACGGGAAATGATGGTTGAGCTTGGAGGTCGCGGCCCCCCACCACAGTGCGAGCATGATGATCTTAAAGCTGGCGATCTGATCGGTGAAACCGAAGAAGAACACGAACAGGGTCAGCCAATAGTGTTCGCCGCGGGCCGCAAGAAACACCGTTTTGTCGCGCAGGCCCAACAGCGCCAGGGCAATGATCGCGGGCACCAGCAAAACCGGATCGAGCAAACCGACATCACCGGCCGGGGTGACGGGGCCGCCACGTCCTGCGGACAGCAACGCCCAGGTGCCGGAAGCCAGCACGATGACGTAGAGGGCCACGTCGAGAATCGTGCGAGAATCGCCCCGCGTGAAGGGAACCACACGCGGCCAGGGCGGCAAGCGAATCGTGTTGGGCCGCAGCCAGAATAGGAAGCCGCCAATCGGAGGCCAGAACCTCGCCGTGAGCGGACCCGATCCGCAGCCCAGGCCCAGCACCTCGAACAAGAGGGTGAACACAACGACCTTCTGGTACACGATCGGTTGCGTCCACCACGTTCCGATGCGATCCAATCCGCCCAGACCAGGGGTTAGCGAGATGACCGCCGCGGCCCCAGCGGCATATGCGGCCATCTTGAACACGTACAGCAGATAGATCGCCTGCGGGGTGCCGAAACCGTGCTCCACCCAATGCCGGGTCACCACTTGCATCCTCGTGGACCGGGGCAGCGTGGGCCAGGTCTCATGGTCGACGTCTGGAAGGTCCGGCGTGATGAATCCCATGATGGCCTCGTTCCGCGTTGAACCAGTAGGCGAGGTATCAATGTATCGCAGCACGTCGACGGCCAACATTGCGTTGCGCCGACGTCGCGAATCCACCCAGCCACTTCGCGTAGCGATCTGTACGAAGCGCGCAGCGGCGTCGTGTCGAGGATCGGCATGCGGCAGAATCGTACGGTGTGTTCGACGACGATACCCAGGCGAAAATGGCTGCGAACATGCGTAATTGGGACGCTCGTGCGCCGATCCACGTGGATAGCGAGTTCTACGGAATCGGCGATCGCAACCCGATGAGCTGGTTTGTTCCTTTCGAGTGGCGTGATCTCGGAGAGCTACAGGGGCGCGAAGTCGTCCACCTGCAATGCCATTTGGGCACGGAGACAATCGCATTTGCGCTCAAAGGTGCTCGCACCACCGGGTTGGATTTCTCAGCTGCCTCCGTGCGGGAGGCGCATCGCATCGCATGCCAGGCCGGCCTGCCGATCGAGTACATTCACGCCGATGTGTACGACGCCGTTGCGGCGCTGGGATCGAAACGGTTCGACGTTGTCTACACGGGCCAGGGTGCCCTGTGCTACCTGCCCGATCTGACGGTCTGGGCGCAGACGATATCGGGTCTGCTGAAACCCGGCGGCTTCCTGTACCTGGTGGAGTTCCATCCGCTGTTCAACGCGCTTGGACCCACTCGAAAGCCTGGTGTCCCAGACTATTTGATCATCAGTCACGACTATCTCGCCGGACGTGGGGTCGTCGAGCGCGACAGCACCCACAGCTACACCGACGGTCCGGCGCTAGCTGGTGACACCGTGCACTACGAGTGGGCACATGGCTTGGGCGAAGTCATCACCGCGATCGCGCAAGCCGGCCTGGTCGTCGAAAGCCTGACCGAAACGGAACTGCTGCCGTGGCGCCGCTGGCCGCTGATGGTGCAAACCGGCGACGGGTGGTGGGCAATGCGCGAGAACGAACCCCGATTTCCGGTGATGTACGCCCTCAAGGCAACCCAACCTCGTTGATGCTCCGCGCTAGGCGACGGGCGGGCCGAGTATCAGGCAACCGAATTGCGCAGCGAGCTCTGGGATCTGCGCGGCGGGCGTGTCCTTTACTCGGTAAGCAATCTGTTCAAACCCTCACGGTGTGAGGATGGCCAGCAGTCTGCTTTCCGCCCGGTCGACGTTCCTCCAGCTGTGCGGCGAATTACGGGGCACGGTGATGCGGGTGCCCGGAGTCGCATCAAAGAGTTGGTCGTCGACCGCGATTCGATATCGGCCGGAAATAATCAAGAAGTGTTCGTCCTCGTTGCGATGCAGGTGGGTGGGGACGGCGCACCCCGGGGCCGCCACCGACTCGATGATCGCGTACGCACCACCGGTGGTCCGGCTGTTGACACGAATTGCTTGTCGCTCACCCTCGGCACCGTCGAGCCAGATAGCAGGATTCATTGGTGGATCAGTTCGCCTCGGAAAGGAAACGGTAGAGCAGTTCCCCGGTGTCGAGCAAATGTGTGGTGACCAGCGACTGCGCTGCCTCAATGTCGCGCTGGCGCACGGCTTTCAGCAGCGCGGCGTGTTCGAGGTCGGATCCTCGCTTGTACGACGGCAGCCCGAACTTGAGCCGGAGATAGCGTTCGCCGCGTCCGTGCAGCACTCCGATCATTTCGAGCAGTTGCGGCCGCGCGGCGGGAACATAGAGGCTCAGGTGAAAGACCTCGTTGCGGGCAACGTAGAGCGACGGATCTGTTTCCTCTGAGGCCGCCTTACAGAGCGCTGCGGCGTGCCGCAGCGAGGCGGGCGTGTGAGCGGGTATGGCCAGTCCGATGGCGAGGCGCTCGAGCGCGGCGCGGATCTCATAGATTTCTCGCGCTTCACCGGCAGACAGCGGCGCAACGGTGGCGCCCTTGTTGATCTCGGCCTTTGCCCAACCTTCGCTTTCGAGCTGGCGCAAGGCCTCGCGGACCGGGATCGCACTGACGGAAAAGTGCCGCGCGATCGCATCCTGGCGCAGCGGCGTCCCGGGTGCGAGGGTGCCGTCGACGATCGCCGTGCGTAGCGCGTTCGCGATCATCTTCGACGTGCTACCCCGTTCTGCCAACGCCACCGACGCCGGTAGCCCGGCCGTCGGATTCTGCAGGGGAGGATGGTCCGTTGCGTTGCCCATCACTATATTATATATAATGTGACGCACGGCATCGGGTCAATCGCAAAGATAATCTGGCTCGGCGCCGCCGGAATTTATGAGCAACCGTCGGCCGGTCGGAGGCGCGAGATGAGTTCAACCACAGAGCAGGCGGTGCAAGTGCGCCGTCGGACGCCGCTCAATCGATCTCAGATCGTCGGATTCTGGGGGGCTTGGACGGGTTGGACCCTTGACGGGATGGATTCGTTCATCTACGCGCTGGTGCTCACGCCCGCGCTGACCGAACTGTTGCCGCACTCTGGCATCGCCGCAACTCCGTCCAATGTCGGGCTCGCGGGATCGATTCTGTTCGCCCTGTTCCTGGTGGGCTGGGGTCTTTCGTTCATCTGGGGTCCGATCGCCGACCGCTTCGGGCGAACCAAGGTGCTCGCGGCGACGATCTTCATCTTCGCGATCTTCACCGGGCTTTCGGCCATGGCAGAGAACGTCTGGCAGCTTGCCATCTTCCGTTTCATCGCGGGTATTGGGATCGGTGGCGAATGGGCGCTCGCGGGAACTTACGTGGCTGAGGCGTGGCCGGAGGACCGGCGCAAGATGGGCGCCGGCTATCTGCAAACCGGCTACTACGCCGGCTTCTTCTTGGCCGCGGCGCTCAACTACACGATCGGCGTCCATTTCGGGTGGCGTGCAATGTTTCTGACCGGCGCGGTGCCGGTCGTCGTGGCGATTCTGATCCTGCTGCGAGTGAAGGAGACCGAGAAGTGGCAGCGGGCCGAGGACCGCACGCCACGGGTAAACCCGCTGCGCGAAATCCTCGGTGCGCGCTACCGGCGTCGCACGTGGGTGGCGTGCGCGCTGGTGACGATTGCGATCGTGGGCTTGTGGGCGGGCACGGTGTACGAACCGACGGCGGTCATTCAACTGGCGCAGAAAGCGGGTCTGGGCAAGAGCGACGCGACGAAAACCGCGTCGTTTGCCACGGGCTTGTTGTCGATCGGGACCATCCTGGGTTGTCTTGTCTTACCCGTGATCGCGGAGCGGGTCGGACGCAGGAAGACGGCCGCCTTCTATTTCGCGGGGATGGCGATAGCGATTACCGGCAGCTTTGGCTGGGCGTTCTATCTGCCCCATGGCCTTGCGCCGTTTATCGCGTGGTTGTTCGTGCTCGGCTTCTTCGGCGGCAACTTCGCGCTGTTCAGCCTCTGGTTACCCGAGCAATTCGAAACGCGGGTGCGGGCAACGGCGTTCGCGTTCTGCACGTCGTTCGGCCGTTTTGTCGGTGCCGGCGTGAACTTCTTACTCGGCGCGGCGGTGTTGCACACTCATACCCTGGGCTGGCCCGTTGCGCTCACGGCGGTCGTTTTCGTGATCGGTATTTTCATCATTCCGCTGGCGCCCGAGACGCACGGCGAGGTGCTGCCCCCGTAGCGGAGTCGTCGGCATACTGGGCGGGCCAACCGGACGTCAGCGCGTTGGGTGGCACCGTGGCGCCGGTTGCCGGCGTGACGCCGGTCCAGTCAGCGAGTGCGTCCTCCGCCCAGCGGGCCCAGCGGACAACGGCCTCGTGTTGGCTCATAAGCAGCTTGCCGGTGATCGCAGCGACCGGCAGGCGGTCCGGGAAGGGCCCACCCGTGGTTGCGTACTCCGCTGACCTGTCCAGTATTTCAGCGAGCCGCGCTTCGGCGTCGGCCCGGATTTCCCGCACCGCCGCGCGTAGCTGGCTCACGTCGCCGGAATCCGCGAACGCCACCTTGATCATGGCCTCGGACTCCATGCGCATCCCGGCGGCAGGCGCATCCAGCCAGTCCCGAAGCGCGGCGTGTCCGGCGTCGGTGATCTCGTAAACGGTGCTGCGCCGTTTGCCGGTAAAGGTGACCTGCGAGGCCGCCAGACCGGCGGCCACCAGCTTCTTCGGCTCCTCATAGATCATGCTGGCAGCCCGGGGCCAGAACCAGCTCAATGTCCGCTCCATCTGTTGAGCGAGTTCATAAGTCGTGAACGGCTTGATAGAGAGCAGCCCGAGTATCGCGAAGGATGTCGGGCTCAGCTGCTTGCGGGACATCGGTTGACAATACTCCGTATCGGACTAAAGTGACGGATGCTCCGATATGGAGGATATATAAGGGGGGACATGCCTGACTCGACTGGAGATCCGGAGATTGACGACGATCACTTGGGCGCGGTGGTCGTGCCGCCAGATGCGCCCGCCCTTCAGACGCGGTTGACCCGCGAATATGGCCTCCGCTATCCGCTCGTCGGAGCTGGTATGGGATTCATCGCACACGAGCAACTCGCCGCGGCGGTCACCAATGCCGGCGGACTGGGGGTGCTCGGAGCATCCCCGGATCGGCCGAAAGCCTGGCGGTAATGGTAGAACGATTGCGTGCCTTGACGTCTGGGCCGTTTGGCGTCGACCTCATTTGTGCCGACACCGGGCTCGGCCCGGCCAGCACCGACGCACACATCGACGAATGCATCCGGCTGGGCGTACCGCTGGTCGTGTTTCACCACGATCCACCGCCGGCCCACTGGGTCAGCGCACTGCGCGCGGCGGGCATACGGGTGTGGATATAGGCCTCGTCGCCGGAAATCGCAGCGACCGCAATCGGATTCGGAGTCGGCGGAATAGTCGCCCAGGGCAGTGAAGCCGGTGGCCATGCCCGCGGACGCATACCCTTGCATGCGTTGCTGCGGACGATCCGCCACAATTGGCCCGACACGCTGCTGCTGGCGGCAGGTGGCATATCCGATGGGGTAGCCGTAGTCGCGGCCTTGCGTGCGGGCGCGGACGGAGTATGGGTAGGCACCGCCTTGGTCGCGGCCGTGGAAGCCAATGCCCATCCCGAGTACAAGCGTCGAATCGTCGATTCGCCCCGCAAGACGTTGCGCACCAATGCCTTCGGGCCCGAGTGGCCCGACCAGCCCTACCGCCTGCTAGCGACGCCTGTGGTGAACAGCGCTGAGGCAAGCGGTACTGACCAGCGCAAGGGCGACACCATCGGGCACACCCAACTGACTTGCCGAGCAGGTCGGCGTTGCCCCCGACACCCGAGACCAGTGGTGATTGGGAGTCGATGATCTACCCGGCCGGCCAAGGGGTGAGCGCCGTTCAAAGTATCGCGCCCGCCGCCGAGATCATCGGGCAGATGATGAGCCGGGCGTCCTACATACTCAAGACGGAACACCCGTCGGCCCCATTGACCGCATGAACTCGGCGCCGAGCTATTGCTGTCCAGATGCAAGTCCGGAGGTTTCTATGCCAACTTTCAGCAGGGTGCCGCGCATTTCGTTCTCCGTACCTGACGCCGAGGCCGGCGTCCGATGGTGGGCTGCGCTGCTAGACCTCACCGAAATCGACCGGTCCGCCGGCGACGGGTGGCGGGGGATCTTGCTGCTGCATTCGGAGACGGGCACCATCATCGAGTTCCAGCAGCACGACGTAAATCAGGGCGAGACATCGATCCGCGGCGTACCGGCTTGGATCACGTGGCATTCAAAGTCGACACGCGTGGCGAACTCGATGAGTGGCTGGCACATTTCGAGCAGCTCGGCGTCATTCACACCCCGATCGCCGAGCGCGAATACGGTGCGGTCCTGACGTTCAAGGACCCCGACGGCATTCAGTTCGAGATGTTCTTCAAGGCCGACCACCCATAACAATGGCCGGTCACACCAGCGAATTGGATAGCTATGTGGGCACCACGGTTCGGTCGTTGGTCTGCACACTTGCCCTGCTGGCGGTACTTGTTGTGGCAGTAGCGTCGGTGTGCGGTGTGTCCTGATCCGGCGGAGTAGCCCCGCCGAGCCGTCAGCAGCGGACGTCGCGGTTCGGGCGCCGGGAGTTCTTGATGTGATCGGCGCCTTTTTCGGCGATCATGATCGTTGCGGCGTTGGTGTTTCCACTGATGATCGCGGGCATCACCGAGGCGTCGACGGCCCGAAGTCCCTCGACGCCACGAACTTTGAGATCGGGATCGCAACTGCCCTTTCGTCGACACCCATCGCGCAGGTGGCGAGTCCCGGTTACTGAGTCCACCCGCGTTTAGAGTCGGGGTGTTTTTGGTTCCGGATTCAGTTGATCTCGCAGGCCACCGGGGTGTGGGTGCACCTGCATGCCGCAGCGTACTCGGCCGGTGTTCGGTAGCCCAGCGATGAGTGGCGGTGTCGATGATTGTGTTCGGTCTTGAAGTCACCGATGACCACGCGGGCTTCGAACAGGGTGTTCCAGTGATTGCGGTTGAGGCACTCCTTGCGTAGTCGGTTGTTGAAGGATTCGATGTGTCCGTTGTTCCACGGCGTTCCGGGCGGGATATAGGACGTGCCGACCTTGCGGTCGCAAAACTGTTGCAACGCTTGAGAAATGAACTCAGGCCCGTTGTCCATCCGCAGCACCTTCGGCGGACCGCCGGCCACGGCGAACACCGTCTTGAGCTCGTCAACGAGCCGGTGGGCGGTGATCGAGCGTTCCACCAGATGCAGCAGCGATTCACGGGTGTGTTCGTCGACCATCGAGGCAATCTTGATCGCCTTGCCGTCGGTGGTGGAGTCGAACTGGAAGTCGATCGCCCACACCACGTTCGGGGCATCGGCCTCAACCGGCGGGATCGACGACACCCCGGCCCGCTTGCGCGGCGAGATCACCTTCACCTGCAATCCCTCTTCGCGCCACAGGCGATGGATCTTCTTCTTGTTGACCTCGCGGCGCTCGTCGTAGCGCAGCGCGGCCCAGGCGCGCCGGAACCCATGGCACGGGTTTTTCGTGGCGTAGGAACGCAACCAGGCCCGCATATCGGCATCGGGATCAGCCGGAGTCTGCGCTTGCGGGAGGCGGCGGTGCGTGGAGCGGGCCAGCCCAACTGCTTTGCACGCCAACCGTTGCGACATGCCCAACGTGGTGGTGAGCATGTCGACGGCGCGGCGCTTGGCAGCTGGGCTCAGAATTTTCCCTTCCCTACCTCCCGCAGTGCGTCTTTGACCAGCTCAGCTTCGGCCAGCAGCCGCTTGAGTCGGGCGTTCTGCTCGCGCAGCTCTTTGAGTTCTTTGGCGGCGTCGGTGTCCATCCCGCCGTAGGCGCGCCGCCAGTTGTACAACGTCGCCGCAGACACCTCCAGCTCGGCGGCGATCTCCTCACCCGTCTTGCCTTCGGCAGCCAACTCATCTGCCCGGCGCAGCTTGCGCACGATGTCCTCCGCGGAATGCCGCTTCCGACCAGCCATACGTTTCATCGTCCCTTCTCGGCCCGACATCGGACCACAGGACTCTAAAACTGGTTGGACTCCTTCAGCGGGAACACGCCACAGGTGCCAACCGCGTGGTACTCGGTCTGCGACCAGTTCCTCGCATGATCGGCGAGGGCGGCCCGGTCCGGGTTCGACTCGGTGGGCAGGTTCACGCCCTTGACGAACTTTCTGAACGACGACTGCTGTGCGATCTCGATGGCCGCGCGCAGGCCCGCAACGACGTCGTCGAGGTCCGCCGGGTCGGCGAAGTAGGACGGATCGATACGGGGAGGCTTTTGCGGATCGGGTGAGTCCAGCCACAGCCGACCGCGACTGCGCGGGTGAGTCGCAGCAGCATTCATCGTGAAATTGGGCAGCGGTGGGCTGAAGCGGCCATGGTCTACGAATGATGTTGGTCCGCCGCTGAATTGGATATTCGGGATGCCGTCACCGCTGCTGGATAGGAACCCGCCCACTTCGCCGTCGTTGGATGTGAAGGGGCCGCCGCGCCGGTTCTGCCAGAGCGAGAGGTTTTCCGGGTTGGCCATCTCCAACAGATCTGTAGAGTCCTGAGTCGCCCAGACAATCGGGGTTATCGTGTGATCGTGCAGGTTCTCCCCAACACCCGGCAGGTCGGCGTTGACATCGATGCCAAGCGCGCGCAACTGATCGGCCGGACCGATGCCCGACAACAGCAGCAGTTGTGGGGAGTTGATGGCCCCACCGCAGAGAATCACCTCGGCCCTGGCATAAGCGGTCGCCTCCGCGCCGTCGTGCAGGTAGGCCACGCCGGTCGCGAGGCTACCGTCCACGAGAATCCTGGTCGCGTGGGCATTGATCTGCACGGTGAGATTGGGTCGCGTGAGCGCTGGCCGCAGATAGGCATCGGCACTCGACCACCGCCATCCTTGATGGCAGGTGACTTGGTAAGCCCCCGAGCCGATCTGGGATCCGCAGTTGAAGTCCTCGGTGCTGGCCAGGCCCCATTCACTCGCCGCGCTGATCCAGCTGCGCGAGAGCTCATGCGTGAACACCCTGTCCTCAACGTGCAGGGGACCATGCTGACCGTGCAACGGCTCACCTAGTCGGCTGTTGTTCTCGGCCTTGATGAAGTAGGACAGCACACTGCCGTAATCCCAGCCAGCGCAGCCACGTTCACTCCACCCATCGAAGTCAGCGCGGTGTCCGCGGATGTAGACCATCAGGTTGATCGACGAAGAGTCACCCAGCGTCTTGCCGCGGGGGTAGATCATCGATCCCTGATAGTGCGACTGCTGTTCAAGGCGATAGTCCCAGTCGACTTCCGAGCCGAACAGGGAGCCGAAGATCGCCGGCACCCGAATGGCGTCCAGTGTGTCCTCGGGGCCCGCCTCAAGTAGAGGCACCTGAACCGATGGGTCCTCGGACAGCCGATTGGCCAGCACGCATCCCGCGCTACCGCCCCCGACGACGACGTAGTCGAACGAATTGGGTGGTGAGAGTTTCGATGAAGATGTCATGCGCCGAACCGTACCATCTGAGCGCATATGCAATCAGATGGTGATTGCCCTCACATTGTGAGGACTCAAGTACGCAGGTTGGCCTACTATTCGGCATGATGGGACACGTGCAATCAGAAAGCGTTCAATGAGGGATTACGACGGAAAGACCGCGGCCGAGCGGGTCGCCGAGCGCCGGACGCGGTTGGTCGGCGCGGGCATCGAGTTGTTCGGCGAACACGGCTACGCCGGCACATCCATCCGCGCGGTGCTGCGTCATGCGGGGCTGCGCGATCGGTATTTCGGCGAGAGCTTCGCCGACCTGGACGCGCTGCTGGCGGCTGCCTACGACCAACTCATCGACGAGGAAGTCAATGCTTGCCGCGTCGCGATCGGCGCCACCACCGGTGCCTCGGAAGGGGCGCGGGCGATGATCGATGCGATCGGTGGCTTGCTGGAGGGCAATCCCGGCCACGCGCGCATCAAGCTTCGGGAGGTGTTTTCCGGCGGCCCGACGGTTCGAGTCCAACGCCAAGAAGGGCTTCGCAAGTTGGCCCAGCTCGTCGCCGACCTGCTGCCAAAGGCGGACGGCGTCGATGACCGTGACCGGCTGTTGCTCGGCCTCGGTGTGGTAGCCGCGGCCGACGCGTATCTACTGGTTTGGCTCGATGGTGAATTGGATGTCTCGCGTCAAGAGGTGGTCGACCTCGTGACGCAGGTATTCGATTCGGTCGCAGCCGGTGTTACCGTCAGCCCGTCGCGGTAGCGGTCAATAACCGATCGATGCCAAGAACGACCCGCGTGGCTCTTGGTAGTACCCGAGTGTCATCAGGTTGAGCATGTAGACGACCCGCAAGCCATGGTCGAAACACCATCGCAAGAGGTCGGCGTTGCGCAGCGGGACGAGGAATCCATTCCAGGAGAACTCGTCGGCGCTTGCGATCAACGCCGTCAAATCTTCGTTGCTCACGGCAACGGAATGGCCGCTGAAGCCGACCCCGGTTGTGTATCCGGTGATTTGGCCGTCACGCTCGACAACCTTGGCCGATCCGTGAGCGATCGCATCGCGCAATTCGCCACTTCGGTCGTGGCCGTGGACCTGTAAACAGAGTTTGTCGCAGTCGGCTAAATCCGAGCTTTGCGCATCGCGTACATCAAACCCTTTGAGGCGCATCAATAGTGGCTTGCCCTGGATTGCCGCGAGTGGTTCCCGGGTCTGAAAGCCGAGTTTGGTGTACAAACTCATCGAGCGGTTGTGATACGCGACCTGCACGAGGCGAACCCCTAATGCCTGGCGCTCGGTGCTTCGGTCCAACACGGCCTGCATCAAGGCGCGACCGACGCGGCTGTCCTGTACGTCGGAAGCTACGCTGACCGGGCCCACGCTGAAAATGGCCGAACGTTCGTCGAGAAAGTTGCTGCCGACGACGCGATCATCGGATTCGGCCACGACACTGAAGTATTGGGGGTGCGACTGCAACGCCTCGACGAGCTCGCGAGCGTGTTCTACAGAGGAGAAATCCGACGGGAAGTTATGCCGGGCGGCAATCGCGTTAAAGGCTTCGTAGCAGATACACGCGCATTCCTTGCTGTCTGCCTGTGTCATGGTGCGTATGCGGGCCATCTGGTGTTCCTTATTTGTCGCGGTCGCTAACGACGTAGCCTACCCACCCGCTGACGACTCAAATACCCTCTGACTGAGAGTCTCTCGCTCGTACCAAAGAGCCGGCGCCTAACCAAGCGGGTGCGTGCAACACGAGTGTTTAGCTGCCCGGCCCGATCACGAAACAGCGACCAGTATTTGTGGTCAGCAGTACCTCTTGCACCGACGACTTATCGATCGCAGGGAATTCGAAGCGGTGCGTTTGTTGGCCGGCTTCGATGTTGGCGTCCTGGGACTCGTTGGTGCCGTCCTTCTTACGCACTACCGCCGTGACCTTGTCGGGCTTCGAAAGGTTCTGCGGCTCATCGAAATACCATATTTCGATTCCGGCTCCAGCTGAACTGGCTTGCCAGCCATCGGAGTAGTAACACGCCGGATTGCCCTCGGCGTCCGGCGGAGGAGGTGGGCAGATCGATAATCCGATGCATGCCGGCGTGCTGCTCGTCGCCGCCGGCGAAGCGGCCGTGCTGGCAGGTGGGCTGGCAGAAACGGTCGTGCTGGTGGTGGTCGATGGTGCCGTGGAGCTCGAACCGGATGTGCTTGATGGCGACGGATGTTGCGAGCCGCACGCGGCAACACCCACGCAGGCCAGCGCGGCGATGGTGATCAGTCGGAACATGAAAGTCCTCTCAAGGGCACACCTCGCAGGCGACGCCGTCGTTGTTGCGGTCCAGCGCGGCGCGATAACCCGGCTGCCCGCGGTAAATCGGCGCGGCACCGTCATCGCACGCCGTTTTGCAGTTCGGGTAGTAGACACTCGCGCCAGTCGTCGGTGCGGGCGACGGCGTGGTTGTCGACGGGGCGGCATGGGCCGTAGGCGCTCCGGCAATCCCCAATGCAATTGCTCCCACCGCGAACACACGACGAATCATCGGATCAAGTCTCCTATCGGTGAAGCCGCGTTGGTTGCTGACGACTACCGAGCTAACACCTCAATGCGTTCGGATGGCAAGGGGCAGCTGGCCGTCATAACCGTCGGGGGAACGTCAATACATCCACGGGCGGTAGCCGGGAAGACAGGCAGCCTAGGTGTTTTCGGCGATCCAGCTGGTGGTAAAGCGTTGGACCGCGGGGATGCTCTGGGCCAATCCGGCTCCGAGCGTCTTCTCGAGTTTGCGGCCCACCAACGGGATTCTGACTTCCACTCGCACGGCGAAGCGCAGCTGCGTGCCGTTGCCCGCAGGCTCCAGTGACGCATCCGCGCGGCCTGATCCCAGACCGGGGGAAGTCGTGACATTGACCTGTCCGAGGACCTGACCGTCAGCGGACGCTTTCCACGTCTCGCTATGCACGAGTTTGAGGTTGTCTGGTGCGAATTTTGCGACTGGGCCGGGCAGCAGCTGGCGACCCAAGTGCTGAGTGACGCGCACTGTCACCCTGCCGTCGGCGTCGACGATCAGCGAATCCAGTGTGGTGGCGGACGCGTTCCCCAGGGCGATTCGGGCCAGCCAGTAATCCTCGCGGCTGAACGCCGCGTGAATTTGTTCAACGCTGGCGGGCGATTCGGTCACGACGTCGAATGAGCGCGGCATAGCACCACATTCTTACCAAAGTCACCGCCGTCGCGGTCGCTCAGTGGACTCAGCGGCTGAGTTGGATGGCTTTGACCACCAGCAACAGCGCGCCGACGACCAGATAGCTTCGCAGTGCGATCATGCCGAGTCGAGTGCCGGGGGACCAGGTGACGGGCTCTAGCAGGGCCAGGGGGGGCATCCGCCAGGTGTTGCGGTCGACGTGGCGGGCCGGGCGTCTTGCCGCCGGCGGTGCGGGTTGGCGGCGGGCCATCCAGCGCAGCATTGGTACCGCGGCAGCGGCCAGTAGGGTCACGGCCAGGTAGGTGGCTACCGCGACGACGTCGATGCCGGGAAACAAAGTGGTGGCCATCAGGATCCCGGACAGCAGCAGCAGGATCCCGACGATCAGCCCGGCGACCCAGTTGAGCCAGCGCCGATTAACCCAGGGCCCCAACACTTCCGGGTCATTGCATAGCAATAGCAGAAACACGCTGGCGCTGGGCAACAGCAGACCGGCCAGGGCCTGCGCCCCGGTGGTGATCAGCCCGAGCGGGGCGCCGGGGATTAACACAACCGCTGCGGCCAATGCCACCATCGCCGCGTAGGAAACGTAGAACTGTTTGGCGTCGGCAAACCCGCGGTGCAGCGAATGCTTGAGACCGAACACGTCGCCGAACGCGTAGCTGGTAGCCAGGGTCACCGCAGCGGCACCGATGATCGAGGCGTCCAACAGCATGATGGCGAACAGCGAGCCGAGCACGCCGCTGTGCACGCCGAGCAGGTGGGCGATGGCGCCGGCGTCGGTGAAGCCACCAACGGTGTTGGTGGAGCGCGCCGCCCAGTCGCCGGTCATCACGAGCGCCGCGGCGCCGACCACCACGACGAACGCGCCCAAGACGGTGTCGGCACGCTCATAGGCCATGAACCGGGGTGTGATGCGTTTATCGACGACGTTCGACTGCTGGAAAAACAGCTGCCACGGTGCCACCGTGGTGCCGACGATGGCGATGATCAACAGCACGGCATCTGAGCTCACGCCACCCGAAATGCTGGGCACCACAAATGACTTCGCCGCATGCACCCACTGCGGGTGGGACATCAGCAGCATCGGGATCTGCGCCAGGGTGATCGCGATGAAGATGAACATGGCGCGTTCCCAGCGTCGCAAGCTGCCGCTTGCCATGATCGCGACCAGTGCCACCGCCGATATCGGCACCACAAGGTATTTGGAGACACCGATGTAGTCGGCGGCCAGGCTGATACCGATGAACTCGGTAACGATGGTCAAGAAGTTCAGCAGGAACAGATCGCCGACGGAAAACCAGCCCCACCCGCGGCCGAAGCGTTCGTTGATCAACCGGGCGTGGCCCACCCCGGTGACCGCACCGAGCCGCACCACCATTTCCTGGTTGACGATGAGCACCGGGATCAGCAACAACAGCACCCACAACAGCGAATAGCCGTAGTTCTGGCCGGCCTGGGCGTAGGTGGCCACCCCACCGGCGTCGTTATCGCCGACCATCACGATGATCCCGGGCCCGACGATGGCCAGCAGGGTCAGCAGCCGGGTCTTCAGCGTTCGAGGGTGCTCAATGTCGCTGAGTTTGATGCGACCGAACGCGCCTTCGATATCACCCAGGTGCGCCGAGTCGAGCACCGCGGTGCGCTGTGCCGCCTCCTGTTCAACCGGCGCCTCGGCGCCGCCGGCGTTGCCGTCGCCGGAGGTCACCGCGCGTCACCTCCCGGCACACGGGTGTTGCGGTCATCACCGGGTTGGGCTATTTCGCGGACCGGGCGCGGGGCGGGTTCGCGGCGGCGCCAGTCCTCGGGGATGGTGGCCTCGAGCACGTCGTCGACGGTGACCACCCCGAGCACGCGGTCCTGGTCGTCCACCACGGGGATCGAGTACAGGTTGAAGTCGGCCATCAACAATGCGATGTCGGTCAGGTCGGCATCGGCGCTGACCCGCACCGGGTCGGAATCCATCAGCGCCCCAACGCTTTCACCCGGCTCAGAGTGCAGAAGTACGATTATCGACACCACACCGGCGAGGTGTTTGTCGTCGTCGAGAACATGCACCTTGATCAGCGCCTCTGGCTGTATCGCGCGGGCGGCAACGATCAGCGCCAGCGCCTGGGCCGCGGTCGCGGTGGCGGTGCAAGAGACGAAGTCGACGTTCATCAGCCCGCCGGCACTTTCCGGATTGAACCCCATCAAGGTGGTCACCTTGGTGCGCTGCGGAGCGGGCATCAGATCCAGCACGCGACGGCGACGCGACTGGCGCAGGTCTGCGATCGCGTCGGCGGCGTCGTCGGCGCGCATCCGGCCCAGCAACCCGGCGACCTCGTCGTCGGGCATTCCGTTGAGTAGCCGGCTGGCCTTCTCCGGGTCGAGTTCTTCGAAGACATCGGCTTCCAACTCCGGGTCGCTGCGGACCCGGTCAAGGATCTCGCCCCCCTCGGCTTTGTCGGCTTCCTCGAGAAGATCGGCGATCTCGGCGGGCTTGAACCCACCGAACCGGTCGGACAGGCGGCGCACGGCATCGGTGTGTGCGTGACCGATCAGCGGCTCGAATGCCTTCCAATCGCGGGCCGCATGCCCGGCGGAACCCTTGATCAGTCCGAACAACCTCGGCGGGCGACGCGTATCCAGGCGCGCAAGAACCCACCCGCCGCCGGTATCTTCCAGTTCGACGTCATAGGCGCGTACCAGCTCGACCGCCGCCACATCAATCAACCGGTGGCCCAGCACATCGGCGCGCAGCAGCACCTCGCCGTCGCGGCGCTCGAAGCCACGAAGGTCAATCTTGTTCTTGGCCAACACAATCCGGTCGGCAGCATACTCGTCAATGGATACGCTGCCGATGAAGACCTGCCGGGTGCCGACCTCGGCCACGATCCCGGTCACCAGTGGATACTCGTCGGCGCCGCGTAGCCTGACGATGACGTCGTCAACCCGGCCCACCGTCTCGCCGGAGCGGGCCAGCACCGGAGCGTGCAGCAGCTGCGAGAGATGGATTACTGGCCGGCCGTCATGCACAGTGGCCGTCTCTGATGTGCTCACGTGTCCTCCTCAATGCCGTGCACTGCGCGCCTGCGAGCCCACACTCCATGTAGTGCGAGGCTATTTGTGCGTTCGGCCTAAAGCCAGGCTTCGGCTAGAACCAACAGGTAAACGACAGATGGCCACCGGGGATACGACAGGTTTTAGCCACCCGCGAGTCAAATCTGTTGTGCGAGTGGCTAAATCGTGAGCCAGGCGACGGAAACGGCTACTGCTTGTCGACTTTGCCGGCGATCTGGTTGGCGACGTTGACGCCCGCGTCCCCTGGATCCTTGCGGCATGCCTCGGTATCGATCACGACGTTGTTGCGCACGGTGAGCGCCCGTTGACAGCTCTGGGACATGCTGTCAGTGCCCTTGCTGAGCGACACGCTTACGGTCGTGCTCAATACGCCGTTGGCGTTGGTTACCGGTCCCACCTTCCACTTGATTTCCGGACCGTCTGCGTCGGGGGGCACGGTTTCCTGGCGGTTAGCGCAGGCCGGCCAGCGCTGTGACGAAGTGGTGAAGAAGGCATTTGCCTGCTGGGCGGTGGGAAACAACACCACGAATTGGGTTATCTCCGGGTCCGGGTCACTCGACCCCGCGGGAGCAGCGACAGTGTCACGTTCGCCGTGCACCGCGGTATTGCCGCTGCCGGCATACACCGGCGTCAAGGCCTCGCCGGTGATGTACAGGCATTCGGCCGGAAACTTGTATCCCTTGGGGAACACGTCGGTGGTTTTGTCTTCTTGCAGCGTCTCAAGCGTTTTGTCGCTCTTGGAACCCGGGACCCCCAGTGCGGTGTCGACCTCGGGCAGAGTCAGCAAGAGACTCGGTAGCGCGGCCTGCGCGACGGGAGGCTTCGACGAAGTTGTGGTGGTGGTCGACGACGACGACGAAGCGGCGCCGCCTCCATTGCCACCGCCGCAAGCGGTGACCAAAATCCCGGCGGCGGCGACGGCGACGACGGCTGGTAGCTGACGCATGATTGAGTGCCCTTCTGATGGAGTCGGGTGGAGCATACGACAGCAGCGCAGGTCGTGGGGCATTTGCGGTCCGCAAGCTACGAGTGGGCCGATCACGATCCGCTGCGCACGGCGGCCAGCGTGTACCTCTACGTCAGCGACGCCGACGCTCTGTATGCGGAATGGGCGGCGCTGAAACACCTCGACGGCCGCTTCGTCGAACCGTTCGATACCGCTTACGGCTTAAGGGAATTCGTCTATATCGATCCCGACGGCACCGCACATCGCGTCGGCTCGCCGCTGCCTCGGTGACGGCATCCGGCTAGCTGTTGCGGCGGATCTTCAGCACCGTGACGATCATCGGGACCTGCAGCGGCAGGCGCGCCAGGGAGACGATGCGCATCGGCCATGGCTTGCTCCACCACAACCGGCACATGTTGACGTTTGCCGGGAAGACCCCGACGAACAGCAGGGCGGCCAGTGTCGCCGCCAGCCGACGGGAGCGCCGGGGCACGAGCAGCGCACCTGTGGCGATCTCGACGACCCCAGAGGCATAGGTGTAGAACCGCGCGTCTCCCGGCAACTCGGCGGGGACGATGTCGTCGAACGGCTTGGGCGCCAGGAAGTGGACGGCACCGATGCCCATCAGCATCGCTGCGACTCGGTATGCGGTGGTCTGGACTTCGCGCTGAGCTATGGATGTGGTGGTCATGCACCCATTGTGCTCATGCTAAACGTTGGTCGGGGTACTACCTTGCCGTCGAGGGTGGGATGTTGGGGTTTTTGGCGAAGATGTTCTCCGGGTCGTATCTGCCCTTGATCGCCTTCAGTTTTTGGTACTTGTGCTCTCCGTACGCGTCCCGCACCCGATGGTCATCGTCGACGGCCATGAAGTTCGAGTAGAGCCCGCTGGTCTGCCATGACTTCGTTGCCGCGAAAGTCCCACGCACCCAGTCGATATAGGGCTGCCCATCCTCGCCGTCGCTCCAGCGGGTCAGCACGTTGATCGTGTGATCGGCATGCCGGTCGGGGAAGGCGGTGTCGCGCTCCTCGAGCCGATCCTGAGCACCGTGCTGATAAGTGATCTCGATTACCGAGGGCGTGGCGGGCATGATCTTCGCGGACTCGATCAACGATTCGATACAGGCATCACCGACGAGCCCGAGGTAGCCCCCTTTGGTGTAGTTGCATGCACCTGCTGCCAGTGTGGTGTCGTTCATCGACTGCAACTCCAGGTATGGCATCGTCTGGAGGTCGCCGCACAAGTTCGGTGCACCCCTCCACAACTCTTCGTTGACGGCGCGGGCATCGCTGGGGTCGCCGGTCCAGACGCTGACAATCACGCACACCGGCTCCTCGACCTGACCCTGCGGCCCGACCGCCCGTTGCAAGAAAACCGTCGCCTTGAGATCGTC
Organism: uncultured Actinomycetota bacterium; assembly: GCA_963712615.1. Lineage (GTDB taxonomy): Bacteria > Actinomycetota > Actinomycetes > Mycobacteriales > Mycobacteriaceae > Mycobacterium. Next base: position 1,368,631 of record CAVQIO010000002.1, on the reverse strand, counting down.
GGTAGCGCGGCTCATGGTCCGCCCGTAATGGGCGATCGCGGGTGCGGCCTCCTCGAGGCTGTACATGGCGACGCCGACAGGCATGGCGGTACCGACTGGGTGTGCGGCGAACTCAAATTCGGTCACCGCCCCGAAATTGGCTCCGGCGCCGCGCAACGCCCAGAACAGGTCGGGAGTTTCCTGGGCATCAGCGGTGACGACACTGCCGTCAGCCAGTACCAGCTGAGCGGCGAGCAGGTTGTCGCAGGTGAGACCGAACTTGCGGGTCAGCCATCCCATCCCGCCACCGAGTGTCAGGCCGCCAACGCCGGTCTGGGACATGACACCCGCGGGCGTCGCCAGCCCAAAGGCCTGCGAGGCGCGGTCTACATCGGCCAGCAGGCACCCGCCCTGCGCTCGTACCCGCCCGATGTCGGGTGCGACCACGACCTGCCGCATCGCGCTGAGGTCGATGACCAGTCCATCATCGATCACCGAGTGTCCAGCGAGGCTGTGCCCACCGCCCCGCACCGCAAGGTCGACACCAAGTTCACGGGCGAAAGTTATGGCGATGGAGACATCGCTTTGGTTTGCGCAGCGCACCACCGCGGCCGGGTACCGGTCGATCATGTGGTTCCAGATACGGCGTGTGTGTTCGTATTCCTGAGATGCTGGGGAAATGACGTCACCCGCCAGCTGAGAATCCAGCTGCGCGATTTGCCGGTCGGTAAATTTTGCGGGTCGACCCGCGGCACGTTGCATCATTTAGCCACCACCTGCCAGTGCGAGCGTTTCCGTTGGCTGTGGGAGCCCCAAGCTAATAGTAAGTACGTTGTGCCCCAACATATTCCATATGTTACACAGCGACTCGCGCGGTGCGGATGGGGTTGGACGCTCGCGCGGACAGGTACGGGCCGCCGGGAAACTTACCCGCGGTCGGCGTCGGTGAAGCGGATGACGCCGCGGATGTTGCGTCCCTCGAGCATGTCGCGGTAGCCGTCGTTGATCTGCTCGAGGCTGTATTCGCGGGTCGCCATGTCGTCGAGGTTGAGGTGACCCATCTGGTAGAGCGCAAGTATCGCGGGGATGTCGTGTCGCGGGTTACCGCCGCCGAATATGCTGCCCTGCAGGCTCTTCTGCAGCAGTGACAGCCCCGCGAGGTTGAGAGTGCATTCGTTGGCCATCACGCTGGCCATGCCCGTCAGGACGCAGGTGCCGCCCTTGGCCGTCAGTCCCATCCACGACTCGACGTCCTTGCCCTCCACGTGGCCGACGGTGACGATCACCTTCTGGCACATGAGACCTCGCGTCGCCTCGGCAATACCGGCGGCGGCGCCGGCGACGTCGGCAAAGACCTCCGTCGCGCCGAACTTGAAGGCCTGCTCGCGTTTCCATTCGTAGGGGTCGATGGCGAATATGCGTCGTGGCCCGGCGATGCGGGCGCCCTGCAGCGCGGCGACTCCGACGCCGCCGATCCCAATGACCGCCACATCGTCACCCGGCGTCACCGCGGCACTGCGCACCGCCGAGCCATAGCCGGTCGTCACCCCGCAGCCCACCAGGCAGGCGACGTCGAAGGGGATTGTGGGGTCGACCTTGACTACCGAGGTTTGGTGCACGACCACGTACGGCGCAAACGTGCCCAGCAGCGACATCGGGATGACGTTGCGGCCCCGCGCGGTGACCCGAAACGACCCGTCGGACACCGACTGGCCCGACAGCAGGCCCATGCCCAGGTCGCAGAGGTTGCGCAGTCCGGTCTGGCACGGCCGGCATGTCCCGCAGGACGGGATGAATGACATCACCACGTGATCGCCGGCGGTCAGATTCTCGACGCCTGCGCGGACCTCGGTGACGATTCCGGCGCCCTCGTGACCACCCAGCACCGGACAGCTCGGGATGGGGAAGTCACCGGTCATCAGATGGTGGTCGGAGTGGCACAAGCCGGCCGTCTCCAGCTGGACGGTCACCTCACCGCGGCGGGGATCGCCGATCTCGATCTCGTCGATCGACCACGGCTCGTTCAATTCCCAGACCAGCGCACCTTTTGTCCTCAACGGTTTGGCCTCCGTCTTTACCCGAACCGCTTAATTGTTAGCGCCGTCACAGAGCCCGGCGTACCGAACTTAGACCATTACTATTGCCAATACAGTATTTGATACGATTCGCGTCGTCTGACCGCCCACCGCAGCGAGGTTGAGAACATGGCTACACCCGTAATTGTCGGAGCCGCCCGGACGGCGATCGGCCGCTCGTTCAAGGGGACGCTGGTCAACACCCCGCCCGAGACGCTGATCACCGCGGTGCTTCCCGAGATCGTGCGCAGGTCGGGTGTCGACCCGTCGCACATCGACGACATCATCTTCGCTGAATCACATTACGGCGGCGGCGATTTGGCCCGCTATGCGGCCACCGCGACCGGACTGGACCATGTCCCGGGTCAGTCGGTCAACCGGCACTGTGCAGGTAGCCTCACGGCCATCGGCAACGCGTCGGCACAGATCGGCTCCGGCATGGAGCGGGTACTCATCGCCGGCGGCGTGCAGTCGCAGTCGATGACGCCGCTGACCAACTGGCGCATCCCCGGCCCGGAGCTGAAGTTCGAAGAGCGCTGGATGCCGCCGACCCACGTCGAGACCCCGGACGCGCCCGCCAAGGACATGTCGATCACGGTGGGCTGGAACACCGCGCAGGCGGTCGGCATCACTCGCGAGGAAATGGACGCCTGGGCGGCCCGCTCACATGAACGCGCCATCGCGGCCATCGACGCGGGCAAGTTCGTCGACGAGATTCTCCCGTTGAAGATCACCCAGGTCGACGGTTCGGTGGTCGACTTCTCCGTCGATGAGCACCCTCGTCGCGACACCACCGTCGAGAGGCTCGCCGGACTCAAGGTGCTGCACCCCGAGATCGAGGGCTTCTCGATCACCGCCGGGAACAGCAGCGGCACCAACGACGCGGCCGCGGGCGTGGCGCTGGTGGACAAGGATTACGCCGCCGCTAACAAACTGAATGTGCTGGCGACCGTCAGGGCCTGGGCCGCCGCGGGCGTGCCGCCCAGGGACTGCGGTCTGGGCGCGGTGAAGGTCATCGGCAAGGTACTGCAAAGGGCCGGTTTGTCGCCGGCGGGCGTGGCGCTGTGGGAGATCAACGAGGCGTTTGCGTCGGTGCCGATCGCGGCCTGCCGGGAGTACGGCCTCGACGAGGACAAGGTGAACTTCTCCGGTAGCGGCTGCAGCCTTGGCCACCCGATCGCGGCGTCGGGCGCCCGCATGATCACCACACTGGTCTACGAGCTGGCCCGCCGCGGCGGTGGCATCGGCGTTGCGGCCATGTGCGCCGGCGGTGGCCAGGGCGGCGCCGTCATCATCGAGGTCTGAGCGCTCAGTTGCAGAATGTGTAACCGATGAATTCGGTTTCGCGGGTATTGCTGGGCGAGTAGTTCACGTAGTGCACCGCCGGCATCCCGTTGAACTGGGTGTCGATCGGTTGTGCACTGGGCGGCGGGACGTCTTTGGGAAATGCCAAGATCATGTCGCTGAAGATCTTGAGGCCGATCTGGCAGATGGCATCGGTGCGCGGTTTCTGCGCGTTCCACGCATGAACCACAACCGGTTCCGTGAGTTGGGAGCCAGTCGCGCAATTCGGATCGCACAACTTGAAAACCGCCGTGCCGCTTCCATCGGCGCCCTGCGGGCCCCACGAACTCCATGACATATCTTGCAGCGCAACGGCAACGCTCGCGCAGCCCAGGACATTGAGCTTTTTTGGACGCGGACTCGGTTGGACCGCCGGGTTGTAACAGCCCGGAATGGCGTAGCTGTCGGGTGGGGCCGGTGGTTGGCTGGTGGACTGGGCCGCCGTGCTGTGCTGACCGCCGGTCAGTTTCAAACCGACGAAAATCAGCGCACCGACCACCACAAGGGCCACGACGATGACGATCACTGTTAGGCGCCCCCGCCGCAGCCCGCTCGATAACGAGACGTTGCCGCTCACGCCCTCCAGGTTATGCCAGAAGTCGGATGTCGGGGCGCCGTCCGCGCTGAGTATCGCGGCACGGTAAATTTGGTCAACGCTACCAACATAGGCAAGTATCGAGACCTCGCGACGTGTTAGGAGTAACCGATGAATGACCACGCACTGGCCGCGCGCTTGGCCACCGAGGCGGGGCAGCTGTTGCTCGGCGTGCGAGAGGAATTTGCCGACGCCGAAGCGAGCGAGCGGAAAGCAGCGGGGGACAAGCGATCCCACGACTTTCTGATGCAAGCATTCGCCAGCGAACGGCCCCAGGACGCGGTGCTATCCGAGGAGGGCGCCGACGACCCGGTGCGACTGCGCACCGAGCGAGTGTGGATCGTCGACCCGCTTGACGGCACCCGCGAATTCTCCGAGCTCGGGCGCGACGATTGGGCAGTGCACGTCGCGCTCTGGCAGGCCGGTGAACTCGTGGCCGGTGCCGTAGCGTTGCCGGCGCAGGGCGTCACGTTGTCGACCCCCCAGGTTGATGCGCCTCCCGCCGCGCCGGCCAAACCACGCATCGTCGTATCGCGCACCCGGCCACCGGCGATCGCGTTGGCGGTTCGCGACGCGTTGGACGGCACGCTGGTCGAAATGGGTTCGGCCGGAGCCAAGGTCGCGTCAATCGTTCAAGGCTTGTCCGATGTCTACGTGCACGCGGGCGGGCAGTTCGAGTGGGACTCGGCGGCTCCCGTGGCGGTAGCCCGCGCCGCCGGTTTGCACACCTCGCGGATCGACGGCTCGGCGCTGCTTTACAACCAGGCCGATCCGAAGTTGCCGGATCTGGTGGTGTGCCGTCCCGAGCTTGCGGAAGCTGTACTCGCCGTCACACGCTAACTCCGACCGGCTGGCCGTCGAAGGCGTATCGATCGAGATCGGCAGGCGAGCAACAGATTCCGGTCATCCGTTCCGGCTGCGCCGCCGCCGGCGGCCCTTCGCCTCCTCTGTCCACTCCTTTTCGACCCTTCCGATCTCCAGCGAGAGGAGCATCAGAGTCGGATTATCGCAGTGGACTTCGTGAGCATTGCGGAACTTTGACGCGTCGCCGGTGGCGGGCAGGTGCGGTCGCAAGCTCTCGTACCACTCGTCGCCGACGACATTCGGCGGATCACCAGCACGAGGTCCGCAGGCCCACTGCCGGTAGGCGTCTCGAGCCCCTGCCAAGCCGGATCGCCACTGTTGGAGTGCGTCGCAGCGCTGTGTATGCAGGTGGATCCTCATCTGATGCCGATGGTTAGTCTTTTCCGCCATCCCGGGGAGTAGGTTGTTGGCGGCCGACTTGGCAACGCCCGCCACGCCCACGCCCACGGCCCCCGCGCCCACGACCGTGGCCATCAGACCCATCGTCATCATGTCCATGCGCTGATCGTTCCACCCAGGGGCAAGCGATGGCCAGGGAATGCCCCATTCAGTCGACCTGGGCGTTAGCAGCTGGTCCACCCGCTGACGCGAACTCAGGGGCCGAGATGCTGCGCATCGACACTCACCACCACGCCATCCCCTCCTTCTACCGAAAATTGATGGTTGACAAGCTGATTGGTGAATCCGGCGGGCGCCTCTTTCCGCAATGGAGTGCGGAGACGTCGCTAGCGACAATGGGCGAACTCAATATCGGTTCGGACGCCGCTGCGCTCGCGCGTGATATCAACGACTACCTTGCCGATCTCGGGAAAAATCAACCCGATCGGTTCGACTGGTCAACACTCGGTGACGGTCAAAGTAGGGCCTTCTGCCAGGACAGCACACGCTCGGCCAGTTCCGGTCCGCTGTCCTCCTGGATGAAGTGACTGGCCTTGATACGGGCGTGCGGTTGGCCGGCCGCCCCGGGGACATGCTTGATCAGCGCACGGTCGGCTTGCCCCAGGATCGGGTCGTGAGCCCCGAAGATGGCCAGAAAAGGCTTCTCCCACCGGCCCAAGGCGTCCCAAGCAGCCCGATTGGCCGGAACGGCCGGATCGTCGGGTGAGGTCGGTACCAACTGTGGAAATGCACGGGCCCCGGCTTGATACGTCTTGTCCGGGAATGGCGCGTTATAGCCGGCCCGCACTTTGGCAGGAACCCTGCGGACCGTTGCGGCCGAGACGATGCGACCGGCGGGCAGCACGGGGGAGTAGCGCGCAAAAGTTCGCCACGCGTGAAACGCGGGAGGGGTGCGGTTCTGGGCAGTGGGCAGAAAACCATTCGCCACCACCACGCGCGCGATCCGATCGCCCTGCTCGGCGGCGATGCGCAGACCGATCAGCGATCCCCAGTCCTGGACGAACAGCGTGACTTCCTTCAGCCTGAGGCGCTCGAACCACGCCGTCACCCACTCGACATGCCGCAGGTAGGTGTAATCCTCGACCCGGCTGGGCTTGTCGGAGCGGCCAAAGCCGATCAGGTCGGGCGCGAGCACGCGGTTTCCAGCCTCAGCCAGCGGCGGGATCATCGTGCGGTACAGGTAACTCCAGGTGGGTTCGCCGTGCAGCAGCACAATCGGTGGCCCATCGTCGGGTCCCTCGTCGAGGAAGTGCATGCGCACCGGCGGGGAGTCGCTTGCCGCCACGTCAATGTAGTTCGCTACGAACGGATAGCCTTCCAAGTTTTCGAATCGGGAGTCCGGGGTTCGCAGCACATCCATATTCAGCTCCTCCGGTGAACGGGCACCCCTGCAAGCCTCTCTCCGCGACGCGACTTCGTCTAGTAGAGATTTCATTGGGGAAGAACCAGGCAGGCCACTAAAATAGCGAAATCATGGCCATTCGTCGCGCCGTCCTGCTCATAGCCGATATTGGTGGCTACACGGCCTACATGAACTGGAACCGGATGCACCTGGCCCACGCGCAACTCGCGGTGGGGCAGCTGCTGGAGTCGGTCATCGATGCTGGCAAAGGCCTTAAACTGGCGAAATTGGAGGGCGACGCTGCTTTATTCTGGGCACCTGAGGGCACGGCCAACGTGTTGGTGTGCGAGCGGCTGTCGCGGATGCGCCAATCGTTCTTTGCGCGGCGGGAGCGGATCAAGAAGGACTACGAGTGCCAGTGCGCAAGCTGCGAGCAGCTGGACAACCTGACGCTCAAGTTCGTCGCCCACGAGGGTGAGGTGGCAGAGCAAAAGGTCAAGCGGCACGTCGAGCTCGCAGGTGTCGACGTCATCCTCATCCACCGAATGCTGAAGAACACGGTGCCCGTGCTGGAATACGTGCTGATGACCGACGTGGTGGCACAGTGCCTCGACGACTCGGTACGCCAACTGTGCCTGCCGCTGACTCATGACTTCGAGGGTCTCGGAGAAACGTCGACACACTACATCGACTTCGCCACGTCCGAGGTGCAATCGGTGGTGCCGGAACGCAGCTTGTCGGGACGGCTAGGTGCCAAGATGAAGTTCGAGTTAGATTCGGTGCCTTTCCTACTGGGCATCAAGAAGCCCGCTAAGGGCTTTCGCAGTCTGGGCCGTGCCGCCGAGAGGACCTCGACGTAGCTCTCACTACTGAGCGTTGACGAGCGCACGGCCCATGCGCGATATGGCATCGGTGAGAATGACCTGCGAAGTAGCGAAATTCAGACGCACATGACCGACTCCGCCAGTGCCGAAGACGTGGTGGCAGTGGCGAGTCCCCGTTACTGAGTCCACCCGCGTTTAGAGTCGGGGTGTTTTTGGTTCCGGATTCAGTTGATCTCGCAGGCCACCGGGGTGTGGGTGCACCTGCATGCCGCAGCGTACTCGGCCGGTGTTCGGTAGCCCAGCGATGAGTGGCGGTGTCGATGATTGTGTTCGGTCTTGAAGTCACCGATGACCACGCGGGCTTCGAACAGGGTGTTCCAGTGATTGCGGTTGAGGCACTCCTTGCGTAGTCGGTTGTTGAAGGATTCGATGTGTCCGTTGTTCCACGGCGTTCCGGGCGGGATATAGGACATGCCGACCTTGCGGTCGCAAAACTGTTGCAACGCTTGAGAAATGAACTCAGGCCCGTTGTCCATCCGCAGCACCTTCGGCGGACTGAACCATCCCGGGTTTCATGCACCCTCGGGGTTCTGTGAGCCGGCCGGTCGGTCGGTCACGTGTTGGGAATAGTAGTGGGCTTCGGCTTCGGCGGGTGGGACACGACCGAGGCGGTGCATTAGGCGCTGCTGGTTGTACCAGGAGACGTAGTCGGCGGTGATGAGCTCGACGTCGGCGAGGGTGCGCAGCGGGCCACGTCGGAACGGGGAATCCGCGCGGATGCATTCGTTCTTGTAGAGCCCGATTGCGGTCTCGGCCAACGCGTCATCGTAGGCGTCGCCAACACTGCCGAACGATGGCCGCAGATCTGAAAGGCTCAGTGTTTCACCGAATCTCACGCTCGTATACTGCGACCCGGCATCGCTGTGGTGGATGGCACCGTCGATCGGATGGCCTTGCCGGGAACGCAGTGCGGCGGCCTGGCGGATCGCCGATTCGACGAACCGGGTGTGCTTGGACCCCGATGCTTCCCAGCCGACGATCGCTCCGGCGTACGCGTCGATGACGAACGCGACATAGACGAACACCCCGGTCACCAGTTTGACGTAGGTGAAGTCCGCCACCAGCAGCCGATTCGGTACGCCTACACCGAACTGGCGGTCCACCAGATCCGGCGGCCGCGCCGCTGAGGGGTCGGCGATGGTGGTGCGCACGGTTTTCTGGCGGCGCACGCCCTGCCAGCCGTGACGGCGCATCAGGCGTTCCACCGTGGACTTGGCCACCGGGATGCCCTCACGCTGCAGGTGCGCCCACATCTTTACCGACCCGTACAGTGACTCCGGTTTGCGCCGACCCTGCTCGTCGGGCTCGTAGTGGCCGACCAGGATCTCGGTGATGGTGGCATCCCACAGGGCCCGCTTCGAGGGCGCGCGCTGGACCCAGGCGTAGAACGTTCGTGGGGCGATCGGCACACCGTGCTCGGTCAGCACGCGGCAGATCGGAGCGACCCCGAAACGGTCCCTGTGGTTAGCGATGAACTCGCAGACCGAATTGGTCAGCGGCGGTTGCGCGGGTCGCTCTCCCGCACGAAGAAAGACGTTGCTGCCTTGAGGATTTCGATGGTCTGCTCAAGCTCAGCATTGCGCCGTCGCAGTGCCCGGATCTCCGCGGCGGCCTCGCTGGAGACCCCGTCGCGCGCACCGTCGTCGACCTGCTGTTGGCGGATCCAGTTGCGCAGCGTCTCGGCGTTCATCCCCAGCCGCTTGGACACCGCGGTGATCGCCACCCATTCACTCGGATAGTCCTCGCGGTGCTCCAGCACCAGACGGACAGCCTTCGACCTGGTCTCGGGGTCGTACTTGCTCGGCATGCGATGCACCTTCCCAAGAATGGAGGTGTGCATCAAACGCGGGACGGTTCAGATCGGTGTCGCCGTCCTGGCTGAGTGTGACTCGTGAATCGCCTGGCCCCGGTGAAGGGTGCTCTTCCCAGGATCTGTCCACTTGGCCGAGGGCGGCGGCGCCGGCCCGGTCTTGCTTCGGTGGCTTGATTAGAAGCCTGCCCGACTCGTTGCCGCGAGTCGTGGCCCGTTACAGGCCTGCCTCGAACTGCTCTTTCCGGGCTGACGCCGCCAACGACGTCGTCTACGGGAAGGAAATCAACGTCGCCATGTCCATCGTCGCAGAGCAGTATGCGTTTGTCATCGGAGTCGATACCCACGCCGCCACTCACTCGTTCGCGCTGATCAACGCCACCAATGGCGGTGTCATCGATCAGGCCGTGTTCCCCACCTCGCCCGCGGGCCTCGACCGTGCCTGCACCTGGATCCTCCGCGGGATCAACGAGAAGCCAACGTTGGTCGTCATCGAAGGCGCGGGTTCCTTCGGCGCTGGCCTGGCCGGGCGGGTTACCCGCAGCGGACTGTCGATCGCCGAGCCGGCGGCGATGCCCGCCGCGCAGCGTCGTGGTGTCGGCAAGACCGATGCCTTGGACGCGGTCCGCATCGCACGCTCGGTCCTGGGCGTCGACGTCACCCGGTTGCGGCGGCCCCGCGCTACCGGGCAACGGGTGGCGTTGCGTGTCCTGACGGTCGCGCGTGAGGAGATGGTCGCCGAACGCACCCGAGCGATCAACGCCCTCACTGCACTGTTGCGGACAGTAGATCTCGGGCTTGATGTTCGTAAAGCGCTGCCACACAGTCAATTCAAGTCGATCGCAGCCTGGCGTGACCGCAAAGAAGATCCAGTTGTCGCCACCTGCAGGCAGGAAGCGATCCGATTGGCCAAGCGCATCGCCGCCCTCGACGGCGAACTGGTCGACAACCGCAAGAATCTCGATTCCCTCGTCGAGGATCTCGCCCCGGAGCTGTGCCAACTGCCCGGCGTGGGCTCGGTCGTGGCCGCGTGCGTCCTGACAGCGTGGTCACATCCAGGCCGTGTCCGGTCCGAGGCAGCCTTCGCCGCTCTCGCCGGCACCTGCCCGATACCAGCATCGTCAGGAAAAACCCTGCGGCACAGACTCAACCGTGGTGGAGACCGCAGGCTCAACCGCGCGTTGACCACCGTTGTCATCGTTCGGATGCGCACCCACGCCCCAACCCGCGCCTATGTTGCCCGACGACGCGCAGAAGGCCGAACCACCAAAGAGATCATGCGTTCGCTCAAGCGCTACATCACCCGACAGCTCTACCGAACCCTGGCTGCAGCACATCCGCTGCCCATAACCCCTTGACACGATATAGAAGCATCCTGGAAATCCCGGAGCCTCCTGATCTTGGAAACGAGGATGCAGGTATGCCGAAGGAACAGTCGCCGGGGAAGCCCACGGCGCGTCGATACAGCCCGGAGGAGAAGGCCGCCGCGGTGCGGATGGTCCGCGCACTGCGGGCCGAGCTGGGGACCGAGCAGGGCACGGTGTCGCGGGTGGCCCGTCAGCTCGGCTACGGGGTCGAGTCGGTTCGTTCCTGGGTGCGCCAGGCCGACATCGACGATGGGTATGCCTCGGGGGTATCCACTGCGGAGTCCCAGCGGGTCAAAGAGCTCGAGCAAGAGGTACGAGAACTCAAGCGTGCCAACGAGATTCTGAAACGAGCGGCAAGTTTCTTCGGCGCGGAGCTCGACCGCCAACACAAGAAATAGTTGACTTCATCGACACCCACCGCGAGGAATTCGGGGTCGAGCCCATCATCACCGTCCTGCGCACCGCAGGGGTGACGGTGGCCCCGAGCACCTACTACGACACCAAGACTCGGCCACCGTCTGCACGGGCCCAACGCGACGCCGAGCTGGGTCCGGCGTTGCGCCAGCTCTGGGAAGACAACTACCGCGTCTACGGGGTTCGCAAGCTGTGGAAAACGGCACGTCGGGTCGGCCACGACGTCGGCCGAGACCAGGTGGCCCGGCTGATGCGGGCGGCTGGCATCGAGGGCGTCCGTCGCGGCAAACGGGTGCGCACCACCAAACCGGACCTGACGGCGGCGCGCCACCCGGATCTGGTCAAGCGGAAATTCACCGCGGGCGCGCCGAACCAGTTGTGGGTCACGGATCTGACATTCGTGCCCACCTGGGCCGGAGTCGCCTATGTCTGCTTCATCGTCGACGCCTACTCCCGCATGATTGTCGGGTGGCGGGTGGCTTCGCACATGCGTACCACCATGGTGCTCGATGCGTTGGAGATGTCTCGCTGGTCGCGCGGAGATCCATTGCCCGGCTTGACATGTCACTCCGATGCCGGATCGCAATTCACGTCCATCCGCTATGGCGAGCGGCTCGCCGAGATCGGAGCGGTCCCCTCGATCGGCACGATCGGAGACAGCTACGATAATGCCCTGGCCGAGACGGTGAACGGCTACTACAAAGCTGAGCTGATCTACGGGCCGGCCCGCACCGGGCCGTGGAAAACCGTCGAGGACGTCGAACTGGCGACCCTGGGATGGGTGTACTGGCACAACACCGGCCGCCTGCACAGCTATCTCGCTGACGTACCTCCAACTGAGTTCGAAGCCGCGTTCTACGATGCACAACGGACCGACCAACCCCTGGTAGGAATCCAATAGCCCGAGCCTCCGGGAAACCCGGGATGCTTCTATATCGTGTCAAGGGGTTATGGGCAGCGGATGTGCTGCAGCCAGGGTTCGGTAGAGCTGTCGGGTGATGTAGCGCTTGAGCGAACGCATGATCTCTTTGGTGGTTCGGCCTTCTGCGCGTCGTCGGGCAACATAGGCGCGGGTTGGGGCGTGGGTGCGCATCCGAACGATGACAACGGTGGTCAACGCGCGGTTGAGCCTGCGGTCTCCACCACGGTTGAGTCTGTGCCGCAGGGTTTTTCCTGACGATGCTGGTATCGGGCAGGTGCCGGCGAGAGCGGCGAAGGCTGCCTCGGACCGGACACGGCCTGGATGTGACCACGCTGTCAGGACGCACGCGGCCACGACCGAGCCCACGCCGGGCAGTTGGCACAGCTCCGGGGCGAGATCCTCGACGAGGGAATCGAGATTCTTGCGGTTGGCGACCAGTTCGCCGTCGAGGGCGGCGATGCGCTTGGCCAATCGGATCGCTTCCTGCCTGCAGGTGGCGACAACTGGATCTTCTTTGCGGTCACGCCAGGCTGCGATCGACTTGAATTGACTGTGTGGCAGCGCTTTACGAACATCAAGCCCGAGATCTACTGTCCGCAACAGTGCAGTGAGGGCGTTGATCGCTCGGGTGCGTTCGGCGACCATCTCCTCACGCGCGACCGTCAGGACACGCAACGCCACCCGTTGCCCGGTAGCGCGGGGCCGCCGCAACCGGGTGACGTCGACGCCCAGGACCGAGCGTGCGATGCGGACCGCGTCCAAGGCATCGGTCTTGCCGACACCACGACGCTGCGCGGCGGGCATCGCCGCCGGCTCGGCGATCGACAGTCCGCTGCGGGTAACCCGCCCGGCCAGGCCAGCGCCGAAGGAACCCGCGCCTTCGATGACGACCAACGTTGGCTTCTCGTTGATCCCGCGGAGGATCCAGGTGCAGGCACGGTCGAGGCCCGCGGGCGAGGTGGGGAACACGGCCTGATCGATGACACCGCCATTGGTGGCGTTGATCAGCGCGAACGAGTGAGTGGCGGCGTGGGTATCGACTCCGATGACAAACGCATACTGCTCTGCGACGATGGACATGGCGACGTTGATTTCCTTCCCGTAGACGACGTCGTTGGCGGCGTCAGCCCGGAAAGAGCAGTTCGAGGCAGGCCTGTAACGGGCCACGACTCGCGGCAACGAGTCGGGCAGGCTTCTAATCAAGCCACCGAAGCAAGACCGGGCCGGCGCCGCCGCCCTCGGCCAAGTGGACAGATCCTGGGAAGAGCACCCTTCACCGGGGCCAGGCGATTCACGAGTCACACTCAGCCAGGACGGCGACACCGATCCTGTCAGCCAGCACCGGGCCAGCCGTGTAAAGACTTACAGGCGATTCATCGAGCCTTGATTGCCGGCGACGCGCACCAGTGTGTAAGACGCTTTGCCGTCATTGCTCTGCACCCCCGCCGCAGTCGTTCCTTCGCCCCATAGGTTCATGACGTATTGAACGTGCTTGTCGTGCTGCAGTTTTGCGACCAACTGGTCGTAATATGCGTGGTCGGTTTCGTCGAGTTTGTGGGCGCCCTCGAGGACGACCATCACCAAGCTGTTGCTGTCGGATTCCTTGAAGACTTCTCCGACGTGTATCAGGGCTTTTGCCGACGGGGTGTCTAGCGGGACCAGGGGGCGTTGGTTCGCTTTGGTCACCGGCTCGAGTTGCGGGACGATCACGTTGATCACGACCACGAGTGCGAGCCACCCGAGCAGGACCAACGGCGAAAACTTGCGGATGGTCCTGGCAAAGAGCGGTCGTTGCGTCTTTTGGGTGCCGATGGTGACGTTCATGCGGAGAGCACCTGGCACCACACGCCGGCGTGCTCGCCGGTTGCGGTGTGTTCCGACCGCACCTGGCCGTCAACAGTGATCCGGCAGCCAACGTTTCCGCCCGCCACTTGTGCGGTGATATCGGCTGTGGCGGTGGTCAGGACGGTCGTTTCGGTGTGCGTCCACGGCAACGCAGTCAGGTCGACGTCGATCGGCTTGGAATTGACGTCCCAATAGCTGACTCGTCCCCATCCGTCGAAATCGCCGAAGATCTCGTAATCTATCCGCTTCGGACTGAATTGGGCGATGGCAAACTTGTTGCCGGGGCTTTGAGTGAGGTCCTGCGAGCCGAAGATCCCGCGAGCGGCATTGATCGTGACACCGGCCACGACGACCACGATGAGCACAAGTGTGGGCAGCCAGAGGCGGCTGAGCAGCTTAGTTGCGTTGACGCTAGCCATCATGATCACTTCGAGTGGCGATCAGATATTTGATCGCTCCTGCTCCATTCGGGCCGGTCAAGTGGTCGGCGATGAGCCGGCTGCCGGGTGCACTGAGTGCGGTGATCTGGTCCAGCATGCGATTCTGCGCATCGGCGGGAAGATAGCCGATCATCAGTCCCTCAAGCATCCACGCCGTGGGCTCAGCAGAATCAAAACCCGCTTGTCGCAGCGCTGTTGGCCAGTCATGGCGCAAATCGGTGTCCACTGTGCACAGTTCCGTCGCGGGTAGTGCGCCAAGACGGGACAGTGTCGAGCCCTTGAACGCGATCACCGCCGGTTGATCGATCTCGTAAACGACATTGCCGGTCGGCCATTTCAGTCGGTAGGCCCGCGTGTCCAGCCCGGATGCCACGATCACCGCCTGCCGGATGCCGGCAAATGACGCCTCAGGAAAGAAGTCGTCGAAGAACCGGGCACGGAAAGCGAAAAAGTCTGCGAACCAACCACTCCCGAGATCGGAGAATTCAAGGTCCCCGCTCGCCAGCCGGGTGAACATCTCGACACCGGCAGCGCGCACCAACGGTTCGGCGAACGGATCATTGATGATCGGATCCGTCTGTCTGCTCGCGGCGGCCCTGGCGGAAGCGATCATAGTGGCTGTCACACCCACACTGGTGGCGACATCCCAGGTGTCATTCTCGCTGCGTTTCATCAGATTGTCCTGTCGCGTGCGCCAACGGTATCTGCGTGAAATCCTTTACTGGAAGCTTCATTTGGAGGTGCACGGGCATTGATCGTCTGAATACCCGCAACACTGTCGACGGCCTGAACAAGCTCGAGACCGGGTCGATCAGGTGCATCACTCGCAGGAATTGCTGGATCAGGACTGGATCATTTTCGGCGGCGCTCAGCACCCGCTCCAGATATGCGTTGCCGATTCGTACGGACACCGTTCGCTTTCCGGCGATCTGCGGCAGCGCCAAGTCCGAACTCACCGCAGCCCGCCAAGGCGCGCGAATCTCCTTGGTGCAGCGACGGAAGAACCGCCGCGCCAGGTTGCGGTCTCCTTGCCGCAGGCAGTCCCGAAGAATGAGTGCTTCGATGGCAGCCATTGACATCCCATGTCCGTAAAGGGGATTGAGATTGCAGAGTGCATCCCCCATGACGAGCAGGCTGCCGGGCATACGCTTCATTTGGTCGTAGCGCCGCCACCGGTTTGACGGAAACCGATATTGGGCGACATCGGCGAGCGGCTCGGCACGGCGTAACGCAGCCAGCACGTCTGGGGACGCCATTTCGGCAATGCAATCCAGCAGTGCGGCTTGATCAGTGGGCGCTTTGCGTCCCGCCACTGTTTGTATCGCGACCATGTAGGTGTCGTCCTCGCCGGCGAATAGCGCGAATGCGCGAGGCTGAGCGGGTGCTGGGCCGACCAGGGTGACGACTTCGCGCACGGCGCCCGCCGGGATACGGACGGGCAGACCGGCGTAGCTGACGTGCACCTTCAGATCATCTTCTCGCGGTCGGCCGTAGCCGAGCTGGTCGAGAAAGAGCGGTGTCCGTGAGCCACGCCCGGTGGCATCGACAACAAGATCGGCCGCGACAATGCTCTGAGCACCGGACTCGCGGTGCGCCACCACAATACCGGTCACCCGGTCCCGCCGCGGGGTTGACGTCAATCGCACCGCATCGTGGCCCTGCAGCAACTCGACGTTGGGAATGGCAAGCACCCTGCGGCGCAGACTCCATTCGAGAAACGGCCGGTGCGCGTAGTACACAACTACGGCCTCGGGATCGTGAATTGAGCCGAAGTTCTGGAATGCGTGGCCGCTGAGCGACATTGAGACTCGAGACAGATCACCGTCGTTCCAGACGCGCGCGCCGGCGACGAGCAGTTCCTCGGGCAGGCCAGGAAACAGCTCGCTCATGATCCGCATTCCACGCACTGCCGCCATGTGGGGCAGGGCTCCATGCGGCACTCCGCGCCGGGTCACCGGCTGCTCGGGCAATACGTCACGTTCGACCACCTTGACGGTGTCGTAGAAGTCAGCCAGGACGCGGGCGCCAGCAGCCCGGCAATGCTCGCTCCGAGAACGACTGCCGTGTGGCCAGATTCGGCCATATTCCTGATCCCTTCGATAGAGAAACCTCGTTGACACGCGGGTGCTCGTTGTCCTGTGTATGGCAGTCAGGACCCCGCGACGTGTCTGAAAAGCCGGCGGTGTGCGTGAAACGCGGATCGAGGGCAACAGAGTCGTATTGCTGCCGGTCGGTGGGGGGCACAGCACGACAGTGAAGGGGTGATGTCTGCCACGTGAGGCAACACGGATGGCGCTAATTGTGGGAACGACGTCTCAATGTCAGGGGTGAGCACGCCATCCCCAACGCATGCTCGGTCGACGCGTTTTCGCGTCGACCGAGGCATTCTCGGGATGCCGGTGATGAGCTCACGGGGAATCCTGACGGCTGACGACGGCGCTGCTCCACTGGGTTTCGCACCAGAGCGGCGCATCACCGCATCAGGGGGAAGCCTCTCGGCAGCCATCTGGCGGTTTCAGAACAAGTCGCTGTATGAACTGACGAACTGTGCGAATCAGGACACCAACATCGTCGGAATGGCTATCACTGGACGCCACCAACACACCTACTTCGGTGACGGGCGCCTGAAATGGAGCCGAGCCCTGCCCGCATTTCATATGAATCTCGTTGTTGCCCACGAGCAGCCCCGGGGGATATTCCGTTCAGAGCAGCCGTTCAGCTATCTACACGTGTATGTGCCGCACGTCATGGTTGAACGGTTCGCCGTGGAGAGCGGCGCGGTCAAGGCGTCTCACACGGTAACTCTCATTGATCCGATGGGATCACCGGACCCATGCGCGGAATCCATCTGCCGTCAGATGATTCGCGAGATGAGCCTCGGCCACGACAGTTCGCGCATGATGATCGACGTCCTGGGCCAACAACTGGTCATCCACCTCATCCGGCGGCATTCCAGCGTATCCGGGTCAAAAGCCTTCGCCGACAAAAGCGGCGCCGGCTACCGCGATTGGCGTCTGCGGAATGCGATCGACTACCTAGAAGCTCATCTGGCCGACGATATCGGTCTCGACGATGTGGCCGCGGTGGTGGGCTTGTCCACGACGCACCTCGCGGATCTCTTTCGTCACGGCACGGGCGAGCCGCCGCATCGCTGGCTGATGAACCGTCGCCTGGCGCGCGCGTGCGAATTGCTGGCCAACCCGTCACTCAGCGTTACCGACATCGCGCATCGATGCGGGTTCGCCAGTTCTCAGCACCTGGCCGCCGTGACGCGTCGGCGCCTTGCCACGACGCCGACGGCCTACCGTCAACAATTACTCAGTTGACGCCTGATCGCGTGGAAGACGGCGGCCCGGTAGTAGTTCAGCCCTAGCAACTCCGCGCGATCTGTCCCAGACTGAAGCTGCGACATCCCAAGCCATGCCGGCGGATGGAGAGGACAGGATGACCTCCTTAGAGCTAACAAGCACGGGGACAGCAGATTTCAGTGCGGGAGAGGTTTACTTCATCGGCAACGCCACCACCCTGATCCGTTTCGGCGGGTTGACGGTGCTGACCGATCCTGCCTTCTTGCACAAAGGCGAGCACGTCTTTCTGGGGCATGGCATCTGGGCCCGTCGCGAGGTGGAGCCGGCTTGCCAGATCGCCGACCTGCCCCCAATCGATCTGATCGTGTTGTCGCACTATCACGGCGACCATTTCGACGACGTCGCCGCGCGGGAGCTCGACAAGAACCCGCCCATCGTCTCGACGGCCGACGCGGTAGGAAAGCTCGGCGCCCTCTGCTTCGAGCGGGGCTATCCGCTGGACACCTGGGAATCGCTACAGGTGCACAAGGGTGACGCGACGCTGACGATCACCGCGATGCCGGGCAAGCACTCCGCCGAGGAGGCGGTCAACGAGCTGCTCATGCCGGTCAATGGTCACTTGCTCGACTTCAGCCGCAACGGCGATCAGCTCTACCGGCTCTACATCACCGGGGACACGATGCTCGTCGACAGCCTCGAGGACATCCCGCGCCGCTACCCCGGCATCGACCTCGGTCTGATCCACACCGGCGGCACGACCTTCCTGGTCACGGTGGTCACGATGACCGGCGAGCAGGGAGGCAGGGCTGTCGAGATCACCAAACCGCGCACCGCGATCCCGATCCACTACAACGACTTCTCGGTGTTCCTGTCGGGCCTGGATGACTTCAAGAAGGCCGCCGAGGCCTCGTCGGCGATCACGCAATTCGTCTACCTCTCCCACGGCGAGACCTACACGTTCACGCCCAACGCGTGAGGACAACAATGGGGGAGCACCAGAGCGAGACCAGACCCTTAAGGAGTGAACGATGAGCATTAACCAAGAAGGGATCGGCACGCTGAAACTCGAATGCCCGCAAAGCCATCCTGTCGGCAGAATCCTCAAGGAAGCCCCGCATCAGCAGGTCGTCTTCGACCCTGGCGCCCAGGTCGGCCCGCGCCGATTCTGGCCGGATGAAGAGGATCAGCCCCAGTTCACCACGCGCTGCAGTCAGTGCGACAAACCGGTGCGCGAGGCTACCTCGGCGCTGCAGGAAAAACATCGCAACTTGGTCTTCAGCATGTCCGAGACCACCGAGATCGTCACAATGGCGTTCGTCTAGACGCGGCGGAAGCCGAAACGGGCCCCGGGCATACTGTAAGAGTTTCAGTAGTGACCCGACGCGAGAGGAGTCCCGTGACGCAGACCCCGCCGACATCGGACAACAGCCCCCGTCCCCCGGAGGGGGATTGGCTGGGCACGCCCTACCTATCCTTCCAGCGTCAGGGTCCGATCGCGGTGTGCACGATCGATCGCCCCGAGGCGCGCAACGCCATGACACCCGCGATGTACTTCGGAATCCGCTATGCGGTGGGCCTGGTCAACGGGGATCCCGGCCTGGCCGGACTGTTGATCACCGGAACCGGAGACGTCTTCGCGCCCGGCGGTGACATGACCGGCGGGGGAGGCGTCGACGACTGGATCACCTTCGGCGCTGCGCTGGGGATGGACGTCACACCGTTCGACGCCGTGCGGACCTCGGCCAAGCCCATCGTCTCCGCCGTCAACGGGCTATGCCAGGGCGGCGGCATGCAGATCGCGCTCTGCAGCGACCTGTCCGTGGTGAGCGAGCACGCGACCTTCCGCGTTCCCGAGCTGTTCCGCGGCTATGCCGATACCTACTACAGCCAGATGCTCGTCCGTCTCATCGGACCGGTACGCACCCGCGACCTCATGTTCACCGGCCGGGTGCTGTCCGCGCAGGAAGCTCTCGACTGGGGCCTGGTGACCAGGCTCGTGCCCCACGAAAGTCTGCTCGAGGTGGCCCGCGACCTGCTTGCGCAGAGCTGTCGAACCGCGCCACGTGCCCGCAACGTCATCAAATCCAGCATCGACAACTACCTCGGCCTCTACGACCGCATCGGCATGACCAGCAGCCTGATGGACGCCGAGGCGCGCGAAGGCGTCCGCGCGTTCAAGGAGCGACGCTCGCCGGACTGGGTGCATCCGGAGTTGCGGACGCAGGGACGCCTGTGATGCGGTTGCCGACCTAGCTCAGGTCGATCCACTCGCCGTGTGCGGCGGTGCGCAGCACCCGTTTGATGCCCGCTTGGTCGAATGCCGCGGCGAAGTCCGCGGGACCCTCGCTGAAGTGGGCCCAACCGTCGACGTGGGCCGGTATCACCACCTTGGCGCCGAGCACTTCGGCGGCCGCGGCCGCGCGTGCCGAGGTCAGTGTCAGCGGACGCCCGCGCTCTTTGGTCGGCACACTCGCGGCCCCGGCAAACAGCACCGCGACGTCGATATCGCCGATACGATCGGCCACCTCGCCGACCGCACTCATCGAGGCGTTGTCCCCGCTGAGGTAGACGGTGGGCAGACCGGGCCCGTAGAGCACGAAACCGGTTACCTCGCAGTTGACGTTGCCCTCCATGTCACGCATCCCGTCGGCCGGACCGTGCACGGCCGGAACCGCTTGGGCCGCAATGCGTCCGGGCCCGCCCGGCAGGTAGTACGACTGCCACGGCTGCAGCCCCACCGCTGGGGGGCCGAAGCGGCCCGCGGCGCCGGGGTGGGTGACAATCAGCGGCGCGGCCCGCGCCAGCCGACGGCCGGCGTCGTCCAGGTTGTCGGGATGCTGATCGTGGCTGATCAACACCACATCGACCTGCCCCAGGTCGTCGGCGCTGACCGCCGGACCGGTGAGCTTCGTCAAGTAGTCGTGGGGGCCGGGCGGATCGAAGGTCGGGTCCATCACGATCCGGCGACCTGCGATGTCGATGACTGTGGTGGGGCCACCCAGCACAGCGATCGCACCGTCCCGTCGCTTCGCGTCGACTACCTCGCCCATGTCGCCCCTGATTAGCTTCGCGGAGAATCGATATCGGGTCGACTGCAGGCTATAGCATCGCGGGCCTGCGGATCGCGGTGACTTCGATTTCCACCCGGATATCCGGCCAGACCAGTGCCGGGACCACCGCGAGCATGAACACGGGTTGGTGTTTGATCACCGACGACCGAACCGCCGCATAGGTGGGAAGGTCGGCCGCGTCGGTCAGCCACTGCCGCACGCTGACGATGTCGGCCAACACCGTCCCCGCCCGCATACTTGCCGATATGGGCGGCGACGCCGGTGCTGAGGGATTCGAATGGCCAGCTCACATCGCTCTTTCGTCGTGCTTCGTTACGCCGGCCTCACACGCGGCGGGCGCGATCCTTCCAATACGGTTCGCGGAGTTGGTTTTTCAGGATCTTGCCGCTCGCATTACGGGGCAGCGAGATAACGAAATCGACCGTTCGCGGGCATTTGTAACCGGCCAGATGCCGACGGCAGAACTCGATGACCTCGGCTGGTTCCAGCTCGATGACGGCAACCACGATCGCCTTGACCGATTCGCCCCACTTCTCGTCGGGCACACCGATGATCGCGGCATCGGCGATTCCGGGATGGTCGAGGAGCACGCTTTCCACCTCGGGGCCGTACACGTTTTCACCGCCGGTGATGATCATGTCCTTCAGCCGGTCCTCGATGAAAAGGTAGCCGTCATCGTCGACGCGCCCGATGTCACCGGTGCGCAGCCAATGGTCGCCGGTGATGGTATCGGCGGTGGCCTCGGGGCGATTCAGATAGCCGATCATTCGCTGATTGCTGCGCACCCAGACCTCGCCGGACTCGCCATTGGGCTGCTGGTCACCCGACTCGGGATCGACAATCCGGATTTCACTGCCCTGCGCGGCTTTTCCGGCCGACATGAGCAGTTCGGGCCGGCTGGAATCGCGATGGTCCTCGGCGTCGAGCGCCGAGATCGCGCCACACAGCTCCGTCTGCCCATACATCTGCACGAAGTTCATCTCGGGCCAGGCCGCAAGCGCGCGCTCTAGCAACGGCACCGGCATGGGAGCGGCCCCGTACGCCAGGTAGCGCAGACCCGAGAGCGCGCCGGTCGCCGGCTCTCCGGCATCCAGAAACCGGGCGATCACCGGAGGCACCAAAAAGGCATGCGTCGCACCGGCTTTCACGGCCCCGATCAGCGTCGCGGCCTCGGGCTCACGAGTCAAAAACGTGGGAACACCCGCCCGGATGCCGAAGAACGCGTAAGCGATACCGCCGACGTGGAAGAGCGGCATCGCCACTAAATTCGCGTCCCCGGAAGAGAACGGAAACGGCGGAGACAGATTGATGATGTGGTTGACCAGCGCACGCTGGGTCAGCAGAACACCTTTCGGACGCCCGGTGGTGCCCGAGCTATAGATCGTCAGAGCAGTATCGGTGTCGGCGACGTCGGGGTCGACGGCCACGGGTGACGCGGCGGCGAGCAACGGTTCATATTCGTCGTCGGCACCACCCACGACGATGACGCGCTCCACGTCCGGAACTTCCGTACGGATCGCCTCGACCGCGGGCGCCAGCTCGGCGCCGACGAAAAGCACGCGCGCGCCGCTGTCATTGAGCACGTGGACGAGCTCGTCTCCGATCACCCGCCAGTTGACGATCGTGGCCACCGCCCCAATCGAGGTGGCCGCCAGCAGGATTTCCAGACAGCCGGGGTGGTTTTTGTCGAGGAATGCCACAACCTGGCCACGCTGCAGGCCGGTAGCCCGCAGCGCTCCGGCCGCTTGACGAATCCGCGACGCCCACTGCGCCCACGACCAGTGCCGCTCACCGAAGTGGATCGCTATGTCGTCGGGCCGCTGCTGGGCGTGCTGTTCGACCATTCCGACGAGCGTCTCCGTCGTGCCGGTGCTAACGTCGGCTGGTGGCATTACTCCTCCGCTCCTCGAACTCCGGGGAAGTTCCCGGGTTCACTCAGGCCAAGGCTAGCCACCATGTCCACCACGTGTCGCAGAGAGCTGATGCCTCCATCGTGGAAGCAACCCGGTCATAGCGAAAGCTCCGGTGCACGGCGAATGATCAGGAGTGATGAGTCACAGTGTCCTGGCATGCGACCTCTCGACACACGATCAAGTTGTCGCCCGAGCCCACGCCTTGCAACCGCTCTTACGTCAGCACGCCGCAATAGGCGAATCGCTCCGCCGGCTAACCGACCCGGTCAATGCGGCGCTCACCGAGGCGGGCCTTTTTCGGCTGCAGACGCCCAAGCGGTTCGGCGGCTACGCCGTCCGGACCAGCACCGTGCTGGAGGTGAGCGAGGTGCTGGCAGAAGCCGACGCATCCGCTTCGTGGCTGATCGTGATCGGGACGACGGGAAGTTGGCTGGGCGCCCGGTACCCACCGCGGACCCAAGAGGAGATGTTCGGCGCGAACCCCGACGCGCGGTTCGCCGGGGCGACCCACCCCGGGACGGCTCGGCGGGTACCAGGCGGGCTGAGCGTCTCCGGGCGCTGGCCCTACGCATCGGGCGCCTATCACGCCGATTGGGCGCTGGTCGGGGCGTCCTTACCGGGCGAGCCGGAGGAGGCGATGTTGTGCGCATTGCCGGCAAACGAGTTGGCCCTGGAAAACACTTGGCGCACTGTCGGTATGCGGGGAACCGGCAGTGACACCTGGGTGGGGGACGATGTCTTCGTTCCCGACGAGAGGACGGTTTCCCTCGGTGCGATCGCCGAGGGAAACTGGCCTCAGATGGTTGACGAGCCGTTATACCGGCTGCCGTCGGCGCCGGCGATGATGGTGCCATTGCTGGGTCCGCTACTGGGCGTTGGCCGCGCGGCGCTGCGCTACGTGGTGGACAACGCGCAGACCAAACCGCTGGCAGGTACCACGATTTCGCGACAGCGCGAATCAGTCGGTCTGCAGATACGCATCGCCGAGGCGGCCACCCGAATCAGCACCGCGCGGCTGCATGCCTACGACATGGCGGCCACCCTCGATGCCGCTATCGCCGAAGAGCGGACCGTCGACTACGCAGCCCGTGCCGAATTCCGCGCCCGGCTTGGTTATGCGGCCCAACAGGTCATCGACGCGCTGTCGATCCTGGTGGATGCGCACGGAGCGGGAAGCTTTGCGGAATCCAGCCAGCTGCAACAATATTGGCGCGACGCTAACACCGCCGCGCGGCATGCCGGCATGCAGGCAACGGTCGGCTACGAGGTCTACGGAAAGTCGATGCTCGGGATCCCCGAGCGCATGAGCACCACGGTGTGAACCGGGTAATCAGGCACTTGCCAGCGTGATTCGCGTTCGGTAGGGGTCGGTGAACGGCAGCCAAGCCTCGTCAAGATCGGGCAGTTCGGCGCCGAGCGTCAGCGCATCGATTACCCCGCGCACGGTTTCGCGGTTTTCGTTGCGCCGCCACACCAGCGACCACGTCCAGAACGGTGCGGGTGCGGCAACGGGGCGCTGCACGAGGTCGGCTGGAACCGCAGCGGTTTGGGCCCTGGGCGAGGCGAGAACCGGCCGGCCCAGCCTGCGGACGTGCTCGAAAAACATGGGGGCGGCCAGACCGCCGTCGCTGATCCGCACCGTGCGAGCGCCGGTCTCCCTGGCGAATTGCTCCCCATATCGGTTCCACGAAAACCAGCTGCCGGAGTCGGCGTCGAGCAACACGATCGTGTCGGCCGCGTCGACCGGGGACGTGTCCGAGCCGACGCTGACCGCATAGAGCTGTTCGGCACCGATGAGGTGCGAGTTCAGCCCATGCTTGTCCAGCTCGGAGGACCGCGCCCCGCAGATCGCCAAGTCGATGCCACCCTCTGCGACCCGGGTGACCTGGGCGTGGGACGGCAGCACCCAGGTGTCGATGTGTACTTTTGCCACGGCCGCGGTCCGATCGGACAAGTCGGGGGGAAGCCATTGCGCATAGCCCACCCGCACGGGTTCGGCGAGCGACAACCCGATTGCTGACCGGCGCAACTGATCCGCTTGATCCAGTAGCGTGCGTGCCGATGGAAGCAACGCGGCACCCGTTGCTGTAAGGGTGACAGACCGACGGTCGCGATCGAACAATCGCACCCGCAGATCCCGCTCGAGGACCTTGATCTGCTGCGAAAGTGATGGTCCGGCAATGCATAACCGCTTGGCGGCGCGACCGAAATTCAGCTCTTCGGCGACTGCTACAAAGTAGCGAAGGTGACGTAGCTCCACGAGAAAAATGGTAGTGCGCCACTGGGAGTCATGGCCTAGCAGAATCGTTTTGACAACGTGTGTAACCATTGCTGGGCAAACTCTCTGATTAAGGAACCGCATATGGTCCACGTTGATCGTGCCCGTTCTCGCACGTTCGTCGTGACCGGCGCGGCCTCGGGCATCGGCCTGGCTACCGCGCGGCGCCTACTGGCCGAAGGCGGAAGCGTCGTCGGGGCCGACCTGGCCTCCCCACCCGACCTGGGTCCCAATTTCCATTTCGTGACGGCCGACGTCAGCGGCGAAGACGCCGTCGCCGCCGTATCCGGTCGCCTCGACGGTGTCTTCCACGCCGCCGGGGTCGCTGGCGGCGGCCCGGTCCACCTGCTCGACCGCGCGGAGTGGGATCGGGTGATCGGGATCAACCTCACCGGTACGTTCCTGGTGGCCAAGGCCGCCCTGGCCACGATGATCGAGCAGGAACGGGTCGACGGCGAGCGCGGGTCGATCGTGACGGTCGCCAGCATCGAGGGCCTGGAAGGCACTGCGGGAGGCAGTTCCTACAACGCCGCCAAGGGCGGTGTTGTGCTGCTCACCAAGAACATTGCGCTCGATTACGGCCCGAGCGGCATCCGGGCGAACGCGATCTGCCCGGGCTTCATCGATACCCCGATGGCGCGAAACGTCTTCGACCTGCCGGGGATGGAAGCTCCGCTGGCGTCCATCACCGAGGCGCACGCCCTGCAACGGCTTGGCCGGCCGGAGGAGGTCGCGGCGATGGCGGCCTTCCTGTTGTCGTCCGATGCCTCGTTCGTCAGCGGGCAGGCCATTGCCGTCGACGGCGGCTACACGGCGGGTCGCGATCATGGTGTCGTCAAACTCTTCGGTTTTCCTGTTTGATGCCTTTAGGATTCGCAAATGGGCGGCCCGGTTTCTCCTGACGACGCGATCGATGCGATTCGAGGTACCGGGGGAGCGCAACCGGGAGCTCGGGCGTTGCACGCGAAAGGCACGCTGTATCGCGGCACGTTTACCGCCACCCGCGATGGGGCGGAACTCTCCCGGGCCAAACATCTCGACGGCGCGGAAGTCCCGGCGCTGATCCGCTTCTCCAACGGATCCGGGAACCCCGCCCAGCCCGACGGCTCGCCGGGAGTGCGCGGGATGGCGGTCAAGTTCACCCTGCCCGACGGGTCCACCACCGACGTGTCGACCCAGACCGCCCGGCTGTTCGTCTCCAGCAGGCCGGAAGGTTTCGTCGATCTGCTCAAAGCGATGCGGCCCGGGCCGACGACCCCGCTGCGCATGGCCAAATACTTCCTCACGCATCCTCGGCTGCTCGGCGCGTTGCCGGTGCTGCGCGACGCGAACAAGGTGCCGGCCAGCTACGCCACCATCGAATACCATGGCCTGCACGCTTTCCGCTGGATCAGCGCTGACGGCAACGCCAGATTCGTTCGCTACCACCTGATCCCGGCCGCGGGTGAGAGCTACCTCTCGGGACCGAATGCCCTCGGCGTGGGCCGCGACTTCCTCATCGACGAGTTGAATACGCGTCTGGCACAGGGGCCGGTCCGGTTCGACTACCGCGTGCAGATCGCCGGACCACAGGATTCGACCATTGATCCGTCGGCGCCGTGGCGGAGCGCGGAGACGATCACCGTCGGGACCGTGGAAATCACCGGCCTCGACACCGAGCGCGAGTGCGGCGACGACATCGTCGTGTTCGACCCGATGCGGGTGACCGGCGGCATCGAACCCTCCGACGACCCGGTGCTGCATTTCCGCAGCCTCGCGTATTCGGCCTCGGTCAAGCTACGCACCGGCGTGGACCGCGGCTCGCAGGCGCCTCCCGCCTGACGCAAAGCCGGTCAGCTGCACGTACTAAAGTCTTTGTAAGTGTCGCCTTCCCATATGGTTTGGATCGCCCTGGCCGGGTTCGCCGCGGGCGTAATCAATGCACTCGTTGGATCTGGAACACTGATCACGTTCCCAACGCTGGTAGCCCTGGGCTATCCACCGGTCACGTCCACCATGTCCAACGCCGTCGGTTTGGTGGCGGGCAGTGTGTCGGGTAGCTGGGGCTATCGCGCCGAGCTGAGTGGTCAGTGGGATCGATTGCGCTGGCAGATCCCGGCATCTCTGGTGGGCGCCGCGCTGGGCGCGTTCCTGCTGTTGCATTTGCCCGAAACGGTGTTCGTCGACGTTGTGCCGGCATTGCTGGTGCTGGCCCTGCTGCTGGTGCTGGTCGGTCCCCGGATTCAGTCCTGGGCGCGCCGACGGGCCGAAAAGGCCGGGCGATCCGCAGAACACGTCACACCCGCACGGATGGCGGTACTGGTGATCGCCACGTTCGGCATCGGCGTCTACGGCGGCTACTTCACCGCCGCGCAGGGCATCCTGCTGGTCGGTGTCATGGGCGCGATGCTGCCGGAGTCAATGCAGCGCATGAACGCCGCGAAAAATTTGCTGGCGCTATTAGTGAATATTGTTGCTGCGGTTAGCTATACGTTGGTGGCATTCGACCGGATCAGTTGGCTGGTTGCCGGACTGATCGGGGCGGGCTCGCTGATCGGCGGATGGTTGGGCGCGCGCTATGGACGCCGGCTGTCGCCGAATACGTTGCGCGCCACGACCATCGTGGTCGGCCTGATTGGGCTGTATCGCCTGGTTGCCGTGTAGCGCGGAGTCAGCTCCGGGTGGCGGCCGCGGCGTCGGCGATGACGTCCATCATGTCGCCGCGCTCTCGCCACACCTTCCGCTGCCGCATCGCCCCGTTGCCCTGCGCCGTGATGCGATCGAGTTCTTCGGTGACGCGGTCGTATTCGCCGAGCGCGTCCAGGGCCGGGCGCACCCGTTGCACCAGTGCATCCAAATGCTGACGCGCCGGCACCGCGCCGCGGTCGTGCAGCGAGTCGAGCAAGTGCCCCGACACTCCGTCGTGAGCGGCCTTCCAGTACGCCGCGCGCAGTGCTGCCGGCGGTAGCCGCCCGCCGTCGTCGCCGCGCCCCTGCGCGGCGAGCGCCGTCATCACCGCCGCCCTGATCAGGGTGGCAAGCAGCACCGTTTCGTCGACGGTCGCCGGTACGTCGGCCACCCGCACCTCGACCGTCGGGAAATCCGCCGACGGGCGCACGTCCCAATAGATCATCTTGTGATCCAGAATCACCCCACTTTCGATCAGCATGCGCACGGTGCGGTCGTACTGCTCCGGCGAGGCGAAGAACGGGGGCGCACCGGCCGCCGGCCAGCGCCTCCACAGGATGCTGCGCCAGCTCGCATAACCGGTGTCGGTGTTGCGATACAGCGCCGAATTCGCTGACAACGCAAGCAAAGCCGGCAGCCACGGTCGCAGCCAGTTGCTGACCTTGATCGCCGCTGCCCGGCCGGGTACCTCGACGTGCACATGGCAGCCGCAGATGCCTTGCTCGTGCGCGACCATCCCGAACTGCGCACCGATCCGGCGATAACGCTCGGTATCGGTGACCGGGAACTCGTGCGGTGTGACCGGCGGGAGCCCCAGTGCCAGCAGGTGGACCCCGCTGGCCTCGGCGGCCTGCACCGCGGTCCGTCGCAGCAGTGCGAGTTCCGCACGGAGTTCGGCACTGCTCGCGGCAACACTGGAGGTGGTTTCGACTTGGCAGCTGCTCAGTTCCAGCTGCAGTGTGGTCCCGCGGCGCTGGGCCTCCGCGGCCACCTCGCTATTGCAGGGGGCCGGTTCGCCGGTGCCGGGGTCGACGAGGAGAAACTCCTCCTCCACACCGAAGCTGGGCAGGTGATGCATCCAGCCCAATCAACCTTTCGACCCGAGCAGGCGACCGTGGCTCACGGTAGGTCGCTACCGGGCCAGGGCGGAGTCCGCGGTCGGGTAAATGGGCAGCATGCCGCTGAGCCCGCACGCGTCGACAATCCGGGCAACGGCTGGCTGCCGGGTGACCAGCCGCAGTTCGACTCCGCGACGGCGGAGATTTTCGGCTTCCTCGGCCAGCACCGCGAATGCGCAGCAGGCCATGAAATCCAGTCCGGTGACGTCAACGATCAGCGGGCCGGGGGAGGTGACGACGCCGGCGGCCTCGCTGACCAGGTGGCGCCAGGTCTGCTCGTTGCAGGCGTCGATCTCGCCGCCCGCATAGATCAACACCGCCGAGCCGCGGCGATCGGTGGTCGCCCGCAGCGTGCTGTGCGGGTCGCCGAGCTCATAGACCAAGCGGGTGCTGAGCATCAGGTGCGGGCTCGACATGGGGGGAGCGGGTTCGGCAATCGACTTCATGGTGGACTCCTAATCGACCGGCGCCACGGGCGCCGCGATGGATGTCCGTCCTGGTATCTGAAGACAGACTTTTCGCGAACTACGAAACTCTTTTGTATAACGAGACAGAGCGGTCTGTCTACCTGGGGGGCCTAAGAGTATCGTAAGGCGAAATATGGCAACCTCCGACATCGCGCCGGCCGCGCCGTCTGCTCGTGAGCGGATCCTGAATGCGGCATATGAGCTGTTCAGCCGGCGTGGCATTCATGCGGTCGGCACCGACCAGGTGATCGACCAGGCCGGCGTCGCCAAGGCAACTCTGTACCGGCATTTCGCTACCAAAAACGACCTCGTGATCGCCGTCTTGGAGCGCCGCGAAGAGATCTGGACCCACGGCTTGATCGAGGCGCAGTCCGAGCAACGCGGCACCACGCCCGAGGAACAGCTGCTGGCGATCTTCGACGTGATGCACGACTGGTTTCAGCTCCGCGACGGCTACGAAGGCTGCTCGTTCATCAACGTCTTGCTCGAGTTGGGCGCGGACCACCCCGCCGGACAGGCCAGCATCACGCACATCGATCACGTCCGCGGCATCGTGCGCCGCCGCGCCCTCGCAGCGGGACTCACCGATGTCGAGGACTTCGCCTCGTCTTGGCACATCCTGATGAAAGGCGCCATCATCCTGGCGGCCGTGGGTGACCTGAACGCCGCGCAGCGCGCCCAGAAGATGGCCCTGACTCTGATCGAGCAACACCGGCCGGATACCGACGTGGAGATGGGCGAGGCGACCGGTTAGCTCGCCCACCCGAGCCGTCAAGCAGCGTCGGCAGGGGTGGTTCCGGTTTTCCGTTCGTGTTCGGCTTCGAGTTCGGCGATCGCACGCGATGTGCGCTCGCGCAGCAAGATTGCGGCGATCAGACCGACCACGATGGCGATGACGAGTGCGATCCAGGAGAACCGCTCCAACCATCGTTCGGCGGCCATCCCCGCGAAGTAGACCAGCGCGGTCGTGCCACCCGCCCAGCAGATGGCACCGGACACATTGGCGGCCAGGAAGCGCTGGTAGTGCATTTTCAGCGCGCCGGCCAGCGGCCCGGCGAATATCCGCAGCAGTGCGATGAAGCGCCCGAAGAACACGGCCCGAATTCCCCAGCGATCGAACAAGCGCTCGGCCAGCATGACGTGCCCGGGACCGAAGTGCTTCGGGAAGCGCTGGCCCAGCTTGTCGAAGAGCCCCATGCCGAAGCGGCGTCCGATCGAATAGCCGATGGAATCGCCGATCACCGCGCCGATCACGGCGGCAACACCGACACCGACCGGGTTGACGGCAAGGTCGTGATGAGACGACATCAGCGCCGCGCTCACCAGAATGATCTCGCCGGGAAGCGGCACGCCCAGGCTTTCCACCCCCACCACGCCCCCGACCACGAGGTAAACCGCCAGCGGCGGGATGGACTGCAGCAAAGCCTCCACATTCATGGGTCAAGAATGCCTGACCGATACCGGCTCCGCGGCACAATGTCGTCGGTGGGCGCGGCGTCGTGCGCCGCGCGGACGGGCTCCAACTCGGGGCGCTTGGGAAATCGCCCGTCGGCCGCGGATAGGCCGCGCATCCGGCGCCAGACCCAGGGAAAGAAATTGTCCTGCGTCCAGCGCAGCCGTCCGTAGGCACCGTCGGCAATTGACAGTTGTGTTGGATTGGGATGCGCCGCAGCCCAATCATGGCTGCTGTCAGGCAAATTGAGAGCTTCTGCGGCCGCGGCGGCGAACAGGATATGGCCCTTGGGGGACGCGTGTACGCGATCGAAGCTCCAGGTGTCCCAGTCGCGCATCGACGCCGCGTCGTACAGGTCGATCAGCTTGAAACCGTAACGGCCGGAGGCAACGGTGATTGCGTTGTTGATGCGGGCAAGCCGTTTGGACACGATTCGCCCGAACGGCAGGAATTGCGCGACGTTCGGGAAGGTCGTCGTCACCACCGTCGCGCCCGATCGGGCCAGCGCGGCGTAGACATAGTCGAGCTCGGCCAGCGCGCGGGGGAACTGTCGTCCGGGCTGGATGACGTCGTTCATCCCGGCGCACACGGTGATCAGATCCGGCTTCATCGCCAATGCCGGTGCAACTTGCTCCGTGAGCACGTCGCCCAGCTTCTTGCCGCGGACCGCGAGGTTGGCGTATTGCAAGCCGGGGTAGAGCGTGTCGAGCATCACGGCGAGCCGGTCGGCAAATCCCAAGAGGCCGATGGTTTCGTCGCCGTCCCAAAGGCCTTCCGTTTGGCTGTCACCGATGGCGACGTACCTGGAGTATTCGGGCCGAGTAGCTCCGTACACGATGCCGAGACTAATGCCGATCCGAATTCTGATGCGTGACATCGGGGCCGAAACGCTTGTGTAGCGTGGCTCTCGCCGGCCGAGTCGGCGTGAGGAGACTCAATGGAATTCAATCTCGCCCAAGTGTTCTCGGCAGTGGCGGCCGCCAACCCCGATCGCGACTGCATCGTATTTGGACACCGACGGTTCACCTTCTCGCAAACTGATGCACGTGCCCGCCGGCTCGCCCGGGCGCTGCACTCGTGGGGACTCGGCGCGCGTCGGGAACGCCGCGAGCTGGCGGCACACGAATCCGGCCAAAGCCACCTCGGGTTGTACATGGCCAACGGCAACGAGTACCTCGAAGGCATGCTCGGCGGCTACCTGGCGCGGGTGGCTCCGTTCAACGTGAACTATCGCTACGTTTCCGATGAATTGATCTATCTGCTCGGCAATGCCGGTGCGGAAGCGGTCATGTACCAGGCGCGGTTCGCCCCGACCCTGGCCGAGGCACTGGAGAAATCTCAGCTGCCGTCGATGCGGCTGATCCACGTCGACGACGAGTCCGGAAACGATCCGTTGCCCGGGGCGGTGCGTTACGAGGAACTGCTGGCTTCGGTGTCCGACGAGCCGCTCGACCTCGCGTTGTCACCCGACGATCTCTACGTCCTGTACACCGGCGGCACCACCGGGATGCCGAAGGCGGTGCTGTGGCGCCAGCACGACATCTATCTGAACGCCATGGGCGGAAGGAATTTCGGCACCGGGGAGATGGTGACCAGCCTGGAGGAGATCGTCGAGCGATCGCGGGCCGAGGAACCCGGGTCGATGACCTGCGCGCCGCTGATGCACGGTGCGGCGCAGTGGGCCGCGTTCATCAATCTGTGTGGCGGCCGGCCGTTTGTGATGGCGCCGACAACCACGCACTTCGATCCGGCCGAAGCGTGGGCGCTGGCCAGCCGGGAACGTGTGATGTCGCTGTCGATCGTCGGCGACGCCTTCGGGCGCCCGTTGGTCGATGCCCTGGAGGCCGGGGACTACGACCTGTCCGGGCTGCTGGGGCTGGTCACCGGCGGAGCGGCGCTGAGCGCTGGGCTCAAGCAGCGGTTCGTTGACCTGCTGCCGCAGCTGACGATCCTCGATGCGGGTGGATCGTCGGAATCCGGCTCGCAGATGGGGCAGTTTTCCAGTCGTCAGCAGGGCGCCAGTGGCCGGTTCGCGCCGAACCCGGGCGCGGTCGTGGTCAGTGCGGACATGACCCGGATTCTGTCGCCGGGCGACGACGAAATCGGTTGGCTGGCCCAGCAGGGCCTGATACCGCTGGGCTACCTCGGAGACCCCGAGAAGACTGCGCGGACGTTCCCGGTCATCGACGGGATCCGGCATTCCGTGCCGGGCGATCGCGCCCGCTGGTTCGCCGATGGCCAGATCGAGCTGCTGGGCCGCGATTCGGTCACGATCAATTCCGGCGGCGAGAAGATCTTCGCCGAAGAGGTAGAGGCCGCGATCGCCGAGCATCCCGCCGTCTACGACGTCGTGGTGACGAGCCGGCCCAGCGCCCGGTGGGGAAACGAAGTCGTCGCGATCGTTGCGCTGGCCAACGGTCGCCACGCCGACCCCGCCAGCATCATCGCCGAGGCCGCCCGCCATCTCGCGCGCTACAAACTGCCGAAGGCGGTGGTCTTCCGCGATCGTCTGCAACGGTCACCGTCCGGCAAGGCCGACTATCGGTGGGCGAAAGTCCAAGCGTCAGAGCCAAGCCACTGACTACCGTGAACGCATGCAGAAGAAGAGGCCGCGGGCCGCGAACGAGCCGGCCGCCGATTCGCTTGCGCCGCAGTATCCGATCGAATCGGTCGACAACGCGCTCAAGCTGCTGCTCCTGCTGGGCGAGCAGCCGCAAATCCGGCTGAGCGAAGCGACCCGCTATTTGGGAGTGGCGTCGTCTACCGCACACCGGTTGCTGGCGATGCTGACCTACCGCGGATTCGTCCGGCAAGACCCGGTGTCGAAGGCCTACCTGCCCGGCCCGTCATTAACCGGTGTGGCGTTTGCGATCTTCGGCCGCATCGACATTCAGGGCTCCGCCACACCGGTCATGCGGGGTCTGTCCGACCAGCTGCGGGAATCGATTCACGTCGGGATGCTCGACGGCGCCAATGTCCGCTTTGTCGCCGCCGTCGAGGGCCCGGCCGCGGTCCGGGTCGCCTCCCGGTTGGGGCGCACGATGCCCGCGCACTGCACCTCGACCGGCAAAGTCATGTTGGCCCAGTTGTCGCTGCCGGAACTGCGTGCGCTGCTGCCGGACGAGCAGTTGGAGCGCATCACCGCCGCCTCGATCGGCAGCCGCGCCGAATTGGAGGCCGAGCTCTCGCGCATCCGCGAGCGGGGCTATGCCATCAACCGGGAGGAGAGCGAGGAAGGCGTCGCGTCGGTCGCGGTGCCCATACCGACTCGAGCGCCCGGCCTGCGGCTCGCGCTCAACGCCGCCGCGCCGACCCACCGGCTCGACAGCACGCAGCACTCAGCGGTGGCGGCCGTACTTGTCAAGGCGGCCAAGGAAATTGGCGATCAGCTGGGTTGATCCGTGGCCTCAGCCGACGGATTCCGATGTCCGGTGAGAGATCTCCGGTCGCAGGAAAACATCGTTGAGCGTGACGGTGCGCAACCGGCGGGCGCGGATGATGTCGACCAGCTGCCCGTACACGTGGGTGACCGGTGCGTGGTTGAGATGACCGATCACGATGTTCTGCGGGGTGAAGAACTGATAGGCCATCCTGACGATCTGGTCTTCGGTAAGCACTGCAGAATCCCGCAGGTCGCCGCTCCAAAGCGTGGGAACCTGGTAGCCCAGATCGGCGGCCACCGCGTTGACCGTGGCATTGTGACGGCCGTATGGCGGCCGGAAATACGGTGCGGCGTCCACGCCGTAGGTGTTCCGCAGAAACACGTCGGTGCTTTTCAGTTCGTCGGCGATTTGGCGCGGCGACAGTTTCGTCAAGTCCGGATGCGTCCAGGTGTGGTTGGCCAGCTGAATCTGCCCGGATTCGACGAGCGGTCGAAGCAACGCGGCATTCTCGGTCCAGGAGCGAAAGACGCCAGTCACGAAATAGGTGAGCCGCACGCCGCTGTCCTTGGCGAATTGTGTGTAGGCCCGCACCACGTCGCTATCGACCCCGTCATCGACCGTCCATGCCAGAAGATCGCCGTTGCCGGGGAGCTGTTTGAGTACTGCACCGCCGGGCAGTGAGACACGTGACGCCGGGCCCGGTGGCGGCAACAACTTTGGCGGCACGGGAGTGACCGGGTTGGGTGCGGATCCCAGAACATCGGCGCGCGCCACCGTCTCCTTGGGTCCGCTAGCGGAGGACCACGAGATCCCAGTGACCGCGACCGTTGCTGCCACCGCGACCAGGAACCGCCGGCGGTCCAGTTCGCTCACGTGTGCACGCTATGCCCACGGCCACCGCGATTCTTTGCACATATGTCCAGTGTCGCCGGTGGATACGAACTTGTGACCTTGCTGGTCAATCGGCTCGCAGCCGGGCGATTTCGTGGCGCCAGGCCGCGTCGGCGGTGAAGGCGGGTCCCAAATCGGGCAGGTCCGCCCAGTCGGAGTCGTCGATGTCGCGCAGCGTGCCTCCGGCCGATAGCACTTGTAATGACATCCGGGCCAGTGCGTCGAGGCTGATCGCCTGCAGCACCGCCTGCGGCACAGTGGCTGCGGTGCTGGTGATTCCGTGTCCGCGACAGATCACCACCGGCCGGCCGCGCATCGCGGCCACCATCTCCTTGCCCAGCGCGCTGCTTCGAATCAGCACGGCGCGTTCGTACACGGGCACGCCGCCGCGTGCGAGCCAGGCGCCGGGAATGTCGTAGGCCCCGTAGATCGGCCGGATTGCGACGCCGGCGAGATCGGCGGCGACGACCGCCGGCGGGTGCAGATGCGCGACGGCCCGGTGCTCCGAATCGGCGAGCATGGTTTCGACGTGGATGGGCAGTTCGTTGGGCACGCGGTACCCGTCGAGTTCGCCCCTTCCGCCTGCGCTGCCGTCGAATCGGATCAGGCGGATATCGCTGGGCGCGGTGTTGGCCACGCCGGTATCGGAGTCGCTGCGGCAGCGGAGGAGAAGGTGATCGTCATCGACGCGCAGGCTCAGGTGGCCGAGCATCCCGTCGACCAGGCCGCGGGCCGCGGTGATCCGGCAGCCCATGGCGACCAGGGCGCGTTGGCCGTCCAGCTCGTCGGTCACGGTCGGTCGACTTTCGGTGTGCCGATGCCGAATCCGCCGTCGGGGTGGATGGTCTCACCGGTGATGCCGCGGGACTTCTCGGAGGCCAAGAACACGAACGACCACGCGTGGTCCGCGCCGCTGAGCGCGACGTTCAACGGCGTGCGTGCGGCGATGTCACGCGCCCGGTTGGGGGCGTCGTCGAGGCGAGTGTCGTTGAGTCCCAAGCTGGTCAGGCCGCGCAGGTCGGTGTTGACCGTGCCGCCGGGCGCCACCCCGTTGACCCGGATCTGCGGCGCCAGTTCGTGGGCCAACGACGCCACCAGCCCGCGCACGGCGAACTTCGACGACACGTACAGCACGCCGCCGCGACCGGGGTAGTACGACGACGCGGACTCGGTCAGAACGATCGACGGCTCGGTCCCGTTTCGCAACGCCGGAACCGCCGCCTTGACCGACTGCAGATGGCTCAGCACGTTGGTACGAAACATTTCGTCGAACGCGACCGCAAGGTCGTCGGCCTCGAGATCCGCGACACCCTGGTAGAAGTCGAAGACCCCCACGCAGTTGACCAGGATGTCGAGCCCACCGAAAGAACCGACCGCCACGGTGACCGCGCGATGGTTGTCCTCGCTGGTGATCGCGTCCCCTTCGACCACCTGAATATCGGGCAACTGCTGATGCAGCGTGGCGCACTTCTGTGGATCATGTTCCAGCACAGCAACATTGGCTCCCTCGGCGAGGAAGGCCTCGACGACGGCCCGCCCGATTCCGGACCCACCGCCCACCACCAGTGCACGCTTGCCCGGCAACCATGCGGTCATGGCCGGGGACCTTCCGGGTCGGGAAGCAACGGCGCGCCGGAGTTCCCCACCATTGTCGCCAGCGTTCGGGGATTCTGCCACGTCAGCGCCTCCACCTCCAGTGCGTCCAGGCTGATCCAGCGCCCCGTTCTGGGTGCGTTGATCAGCAGTCTGGAACCGTTGCGGGTGTCGACCCGGCGCACCACGACTTCGGTGAATTCGTTTGCGAACGTGAGTGGTTCGCCGACCGCCCCCGCCATCAACTGCTCGAGTTCGTCTTTCACAGGAACACCGCCAGGTTCTGCATCCGCAATACCGACTCGTCGGCAATGATCCTGCGCCCGGCGAGTTTCCATCGATCATCGCACCAGCGCAGCAAGTCTTCGCGACCGCAGGACATGCACGCGCTCTCGTTGACGTCGCCGCGGCTACGGAACAGCAGTTCGGCGGATTCGACCACCAGGTGCGCGGGATCGTCGGATTCGAACGTGCGCACGTTGGTGATGAAGTGCCGCAACCGTGACGGTGGATCCTCGGCCCAGACGTGCTCGGTGCCCATCCGCGCGACCCGCTGGGTCAGCGAGTACTTGTCCTCGTCGAAGTGGGCCATGCCCGGTGAGGTGTCGAACCCGGCGCCGCGTGCCGTTGTGACGCGCACCGGCATCACGTAGCGGATGTCGTCGGTCAGGGTCGCAAGCCACCCTTCGTACTCCTGCGCGTCCAGCAGGTAGGCCTCGTCCACCAGGAACTGATGTGCCTGCAGGTGCCGGGTGTCGTTGAATGGCAAGGCTTTTCTTGATGGTTCCAAGCTCACGCGCCGGCCCCCTGCAGATAGTCGGCCCACAACTTGAGCAACTCACGCTGGTTGTACTCGTTGTAGCCGACCTGCGCGCGGCCCGGGCCGTGAAATGACTCCGCGGGCAACGTCTCGACCACCGGGCGATCGTCGGACAGCAGGCCCATTCGGCTGTTCAGCAGCAGCCGCCGCGCCATCGAGCCGCCTGCGGTGGTGGTCAGCGACACCCAGTTCTCCACGTCGTCCTGTTCGAACATCCCGCTGGAACCAAAGCACATCAAATATGCCTTGTACGAATCCTTTTTGTACTGCGGGGGAGCGGCGGCGTCCACCGCGAACCACGAGCACACTTCGGTTTCGTTCGCACTGATGGGCTGCCACAAGCGGATCGAAATGAAGGGCAGCACCTCGTCGTTGCGGTCACGGACCCCGTCGCGTACCCGGGGCCAGTTGTGCACGAAACTCAGGTTCGGAAAGCAGGTGGCCGCCGAGAACATGAATCCGTCCTCACCGACTACCCGCTGCTGCTGCGGTGTCCAGACGCCTTTGATCCGCTCGATCATCTCGTCGGGGTAGCCGACATAGCGCATCCGTTCCTCGAAGCTGCCCGGCGGAAGCTTGTAGGTCGTCCCGCCGCCGCGCCGCGTCCAGTAGGTGGCGCCATCCTTGCGCTTCTGCGCCTTGGGCTCCCGGAACAGGCCGATCTCGACGATCGAGGCATGCGTGTGCGGCGTGTGGTACATGTCGCCGGAGAAATTCTCGGCGCCGATCTTCCAGTTCGCCTTGATCCGCCAGCGCTGCGGCCCCCGTACTTCCAGGCCGGCGGTGCTCTGCTTGGTGTAGAAGTCCAGGTAGAACCGGAAGTCGCCGAGGAAGTCCGGCAGCGGCTCGGCGCCCGGGTCCATGCTGATGAACAGCAGGCCGTTGTAGCTGGCGAAGTTCGGCGCCGGCAGCAAGGCGTGGGCGCTCCTCGCGAAACCCTCGTCGCCGCCGTAGGCCTCGCGGTGGAACGGCAGACCGGTGAGCCGGCCGTCGTTGCGGTACGTCCAGCCGTGGTACGGGCAACGGAAGTTGGAGGCGTTCCCCATCTCCGCACGGCACACCTGCATCCCGCGGTGCAGACACATATTGAACAAGGCACGCACATCGCCATTGGCATCGCGGGTGATGATGAATGAATCGTCGAGAACCCGGCGCACGACGTAGTCGCCGTCCTGCGGGATCTCTGATTCGTGGCCGACGAACGTCCACGCCCGGCTGAACAGCCGCTCCTTTTCCAGCGCGAACAGCTGCTGGTCGTTGTAGATGTGCGCGGGGATCATGCCCCGGCGCACATTCTCGAACAGGCCGTTCTCCATGCCGGCGGCGTCGTCTGGCACGGGGACCCCCACTCAAGTTCTGCTCTACAGAAATACCTTCCGCTAAGTAGAATCCCGCATTCCAGCCGGGCGGGTCAATTGCGACGCACCAGCGGGGCTCGCGGCACCCTGTGCAGGAATTCACAGCTAACCTCCAAGAAAGTTGCCAGCGGCTATAGTTACCGTAGGCATCATGTCTTGGCCGCGGTGCGTGTGCGAACGATCAGGCTGTTCAGCGTCCGAATTTGCGTAGACATCTGCCTTACAGCTCCGCAGTTGAGGAAGGGACTTCGTGCCATGGCTGATCGATCCGCTGGTCGATTGCGAAAATTCGGCCCCGGGGTGGTGGCCGCGGTCGGGCGGCAAGAGTGG
The DNA here is from genome assembly GCA_963712615.1 of uncultured Actinomycetota bacterium. Classification (GTDB taxonomy): domain Bacteria; phylum Actinomycetota; class Actinomycetes; order Mycobacteriales; family Mycobacteriaceae; genus Mycobacterium. The sequence goes on along the minus strand of CAVQIO010000002.1, from coordinate 1,329,701 downwards.
CTGGACCGGCCGAGCTACCGGCTCGAACACCTGCTCAGCTTCGCCTTCAACGGACTCGGCCGCGCACGCAACACCGTCATGAACGCGCTGAACGGAGTCTGGCTCGGGCACCCCGTGCACCCGCCGCTGGCCTCGCTGACCAGCGGAGCCCTCGGGACCACGGTGGCTCTCGATGCGCTCAGCGTGCTGCCCGGCCGGCCCGCCGGCGAAGTGGTCGACGCGTCGCGGTTTGCTTCCCGCGCCCTCGGGGTCGGGATCCTGGCCAGCATCGGTTCCGCCATCACCGGCGCCACCGATTGGCAACACACCCACGAATCCGACCGCCGGGTGGGCCTGGTGCACGGCGTGGTGAACCTGTTCGCGACCGCCCTGTACGCCGTGTCCTGGTGGGACCGCCGCCAAGGCCGGCACCGGCGCGGCATCGCGCTCACCGCGCTCGGGTACGCCATCACGGTCGGCGGCAGCTACCTCGGCGGAGCCCTGGTGTTCGAATCCGGTATCGGCATCGACCAATCGGGCCGCCGACTGCGCACCAACGAATGGACGCCCGTACTGGAAGCGAGCTCATTGAACGGGAAGCCGGTGCGCGTCGAGGTCGACGGGGTGGGGCTGGTGGTGTGCCAGACCGAGCCCGGGGAGGTGTCGGCGTTCGGCGAATTCTGCCCGCATCTGGCCGCTCCGATGGCCGACGGCTGGGTGGACCGCGGCCGGATCGTGTGCCCGTGGCATGGCTCGTGGTTTGCGGCCGAGTCGGGAGAGGTTTTGCGTGGCCCTTCGGCAGCCCCGCTGCCGTGCTACGAGGCCAGGTTGGTCAACGGAATGGTCGAAGTCCGCGGCGAGGAACAGCCCAGTCTCGGCGGGACCTGGGGATTGAAGGGATGACGAAAGTGAACGCGTACGAAGTGCTGAAAGACCACCACGTCGTGATTAAGGGCCTCGGCCGCAAGATCAGTGCGGCGCCAGTGAACAGCGAAGAGCGTCATGCGCTTTTCGACGAGATGCTGATCGAACTCGACATCCACTTCCGTATCGAAGACGACCTGTACTACCCGGCTTTGGGGGCCGCCAGCAAGCTGATCGCGGTGGCACATGCCGAGCATCGCCAGGTGATCGACCAGCTTTCCGTGCTACTCAAGACCCCGCAGACCGCACCCGGCTATGAAGACGAATGGAATTCGTTCAAGACGGTGCTCGAGGCACATGCCGACGAAGAGGAACGCGACATGATTCCCGCTCCTCCCGAGGTGAAGATCACCGACGCCGAGGTCGAGGAACTGGGCAACAAGATGGCCGCCAAGATCGAGCAATACCGCGGCTCCGCTGTGCACAAGCTTCGCACCAAGGGGCGCGCCGCATTGGTACGCGCTCTATAGCTGCGGGCCGATTGACGAGTAGCCTCACGCTTCGTGAGGGCCGCACCGGAGCGCGTCGCGTCGCAGGGTGACATCACGGCGGAGATCGCCGGAATCGCGGCCGACTATCGGCGCTCGAAAGGCGGCCCGGACTCAGAAACCAGCCCGCGGCTGGACTATCCGCCGTACCGCAGCAGCAGGCTGCGCCACCCGAAACAACCACTGCTGCTTACCGATCCCGAGGAGCTGGAGCGCTGCGCGCCGTGCTTCGGCGAACGCGACGTCGACCCGCTCGACGCCGACCTGACGGCCGGATTTCCGGGCGAGCCGATCGGGGAGCGCATTATCGTGACCGGGCGGTTGCTCGATCAATCCGGTCGACCGCTGGCAGGCCAGCTGATCGAGGTCTGGCAGGCCAACGCCGGCGGTCGCTACCGCCACCAGCGCGACCAGCACCCGGCTCCGCTCGACCCGAACTTCGCCGGGGCCGGCCGGTGCCTAACCGGGCCCGACGGGACATACCGATTTCTGACCGTCAAGCCCGGCCCGTACCCGTGGCGCAATCATCACAACGCGTGGCGCCCGGCGCACATCCACTTCTCGGTGTTCGGTACCGCGTTCACCCAACGCCTGGTCACCCAGATGCACTTCCCGGGCGACCCGCTGTTCGAGCTGGATCCGATATTCCAATCGATTCTGGATCCCGCGGCGCGCCAACGGCTGATCGCCGGCTACGACCACGACCTCACCGAGGCGGAGTATGCGACCGGGTATCGATGGGACATCGCGCTGGGCGGCACCTGGATCGAGACCGAGCATGACTGAGTTAGCTTGCACCGCAGGGCAAACCGTCGGCCCCTACCTCGATTTGGGGTTGCCATATCCCGGCGACAGCGAGTTGGTCGGCGATTCGGACGCCGGAGCTATCCGGCTGCGCGGCACGGTGCATGACGGGGCCGGCGAACCGGTCCCGGACGCCCTGATCGAACTCTGGCAGGCCGACCCGGCCGGCCGCATTCCCCGCCGGGCCGGCTCGCTGCGACGAGACGGATTCACCGGATGGGGCAGGGCCGCAACGGATGATGCCGGGCGCTACGGCTTCACGACCGTGACACCCGGTTCGGGAAGCGACGGGCGGCCGCCGTTTTTCGCCCTCACCGTCTTCGCTGGCGGACTGCTGAACCGGTTGTTCACCCGCGCCTATCTGCCCGGCGCGGACCTCGACGCCGACCCGCTGCTGGCCACCCTCGACGCGCAGCGGCGGGCCACGTTGCTGTGCGCCGCCGAAAGGTCGTCGGGCCGAACCAATTACCGCTTCGACATTTACCTGCAGGGCCCACACGAGACCGTTTTTCTGGTGTACCGGGACGCCGGGCGATGACCAATCTGTTGTGGCCGGGCGACCACCGGGCCGCCCAGCACATGACCGACCAGGCACTGCTGCGGTCGATGGTGGCGGTGGAATCCGCATGGTTGAGCGCGCTGGCCGCCGCCGGCCTGGCGCCCGTCGGCGCCGCAAATGCCGAGCTGTCACAACTGGTCGATCACGACGACCTGGAGGCGCTCGCGGTCGCCGCCGAGAACAGCGGCAACCCGATCGTCGGACTGGTCGAACTGCTGCGCCAGCGCGCCACGCGTGGCGTCGCCCCGTGGATCCACCGCGGACTCACCAGCCAGGACGTGGTGGACACCGCGCTGATGCTCGGCGTGCGCGCCGTCATCGACGAGCTGAGAACGCAGCTCTTCGAGCAGGTTTCAACGCTGGCCGCACTTGCCGACGTTCATCGGGCCACCATCGGGCCACCCCGATGGTGGCCCGTACGCTCACCCAGCAGGCCGCGCCGACCACGTTCGGCGCCAAGGCGGCCGGCTGGTGCAATGGTGTCCTCGACTCCTACGAGCGGCTTTGTGAGCTGGCCACCCCGATTCAGGTCGGCGGTGCCGTCGGAACATGTTCTGCCACGACGGAACTCGCGACGCTGCTCACGGACGCGGCCGACCCGGCGGAGGTTTCGGATCGGGTAATGCAAACTGCCGCCGCCACTTTGGGTCTTGGCGTGCGGCCCCCATGGCATACCACCCGGACGCCGGTGACCGCGGCCGCGGACGCCTTCGTCGGGTGTAGCCACAGCTGGGGCCGGATCGCCTCGGACATGGTGATTCTGGCTCGTCCGGAAATCGGCGAGCTGAGCGAGCCGGTCGCCGCCCAGCGTGGCGGCTCGTCTTCGATGCCGCACAAGCGCAACCCGGTGTTGTCCATCTTGATACGGCGGACTGCGATGTCAGCTCCGCAACTGGCGGCGACCCTGCACACCGCGGCGGCCCTGGCCAACGACGAACGCCCGGATGGCGCGTGGCATGCCGAATGGGAAACGCTGCGGACCCTGGCCCGGCGGACCGTGATCGCGGGTTCCCAGTGCGGCGAGCTGCTGGCCGGGCTCCAGGTCCATGCAGCGCGGATGGCCGAGGACCTCGCTGCGGCTGACGTTCTCGGTGAACAGCGGGTAATCGCCGAGCTGGCCGGAAAGCCGCCGTCGGCAACCTATTTCGGCGCCGTCGACCGGTTGATCGACGAGAGTCTAGGTCGCGCCGAGCGGATACTCGGCAAGCGGGCGTGACAGGCGAGCGGCGTGGCCGTCCTCGTAGATGCTGGCCAGCCAGATGTGCACCAGCGTGTCGATCACCCGGTCTTCGCGGATCGCCGGCTCCTCGGTGGTGAACGTCGCCGCCATCACCCGCTCGCTCAACATGTTCAGCGCGATGGACAGATCCTCGGCCGAGACAGTGTGTGGGGCGGCGCCCCGCTCACGCTCGAACTTGATCGCGAGCGTGGTCAACGCGATCCACTTCTGCATCAGCGTCGACCAGAGCTGGCGGACCTCGGGGTTGGTGGCCTTGGCCGCCGCACCGGCCACCGCGACCGCACGGTGGGATCCCGATACCTCGAAGAACGCCTCGATGCGGTCGCGCCACAGCGTCGCCGGGTCGCCGGACAGCTTGGCACGAAGCGTCTTGAGGGCGACGTGTGCCTTGGTGTTCATCTGGTCCAGCAACGACAACAGCACCGCGTTTTTGGACTGGAAGTAGAAATAGAAGGTGGGACGTGAGATGCCGGCGCCCTTTGCCAGATCGTCTACGGAGAAGTCGGCCAGCGGGCGCTGCTCCAAGAGCCGCTCGGCGGTGGCCAAGATCGCCCGCTCGCGGTCGTCACCCGCGTGATGCGACGGACGACGCCCGCGTGACGCATGCGCGTAACCGGCGTGCGTCGAGGGGTCGGCCACGGCACATACCCTAGGGGTACCTCGATATATGCCGGGGAAATTGCTGATGAAAAGCAACGATAATGTCGATTAAGTTCAACGCTGCCTACCCCTCGGGTGGGTAGTAACCGACCTTACTCGTCGCCCGGTTTGCGGGCGACGATCGCGACGGCCGTCAGCCGCTCGCGATGCTTGCGGAACGTGTTGCGCATCGTCAGCACCCGCTGGCGTGCGTCGCGATTGACGAGCAGGTTCCTGGCAAAGCGCAGCGCCCCGGGAAGTCCTTCGTCGGCGATCACTCGTCGAGGCTGCAGCAGCGCCATCGGCGCGGTCACGACCCGGTCGACGACCAGTCCGTGCTCCGACAACAGTCGCGACCATTCCGCAATGGTCAGTAGGCGGGCGTTCACCTTGATCGCGCGGGCAAGCGACTGCCGGATGTCCGTGCTGATCTCCTCCGAGACGGTGTCGGGCGTCAGCGCGAGTTCGTGGATCGCGTAGCGACCGCCCGGCCTCAGCACGCGCGCGGCCTCGGCGACGATGGCGTGCTTGGTGGCGTCGCCCTGCATCGTCAGCATCGCCTCGCCGATCACGACGTCACGACTGGCGTCGGGCAATCCGGTGTCCGCCGCGTCGGCGACCCGCACGCTCCCGGACCCGGCCTTGGCGATGACGTGGCGAACCGCCTCGGCTGCATCGGGGTCCTGTTCGGCGCCCACGTACGACCGCGGCCCCCGGGTGAGGATCTCGGCGGCCGTGCGGCCGAGGCCCGGCGCCAGCTCGAGCACATCGGCGTCGGTCACGTCGGCGTTGGCCAGCAGTGTGCGGGTCAGACCGACGCCGCCCGGTCGAAGGACTCGCTTCCCCAGCCGCGCCAGCAGCCAGTGCCCCGCAAGGCTGTCGTCGGCGCGACTTGACATGGGAGCCATAGTCTTTCCCGTCCTTTCTAGTTTTCACAACCGTGATTGTGTAAACTCTATCGCATGACATACGTTATCGGGAAGCCCTGCATCGACGTCCTGGATCGAGCCTGTGTGGACGAATGTCCGGTGGACTGCATCTACGAGGGCGGTCGGGCGCTCTACATCCATCCCGACGAATGCGTGGATTGCGGCGCATGCGAACCGGTCTGCCCGGTGGAGGCGATCTACTACGAGGACGACCTGCCCGAGGAACTGCAGCCATACCTGGCCGACAATGAGGCGTTTTTCTCCGAAACCCTGCCGGGGCGCGACGCCCCACTGGGATCACCGGGCGGAGCGGCCAAGCTCGGTGCGCTCGGCGCCGACGCACCCCTGGTGGCCGCCCAGCCGAAGGCCGACGTTTCCGAAGGAGCGTGAGGGACCCTTGCCAGTCCAGGCCCCGCCAACCGGAGATTCCGCAAGTCGGCGCCGCGAGGTGTTGCGGGTATTGCGGACGTCTCGGGATCCGATGAGCATCGTCGCGATCGCCGATCTGCTCGGCGTGCATCCCAACACCGTTCGCTTCCGCCTCGACGGCCTGGTCGGCGACGGCCAAGTGGAACAGGTCGAGCCGAGTCGCAAGGGGCCGGGGCGTCCGCCGCTGATGTTCCGTGCGGTCCGGCAGATGGATCGCGGCGGTACGCGGCACTACCGGCTGCTCGCCGAGATACTGACGATGGCATTCGCCGGCGACAAGGATCCCTCGGCCAAGGCGCTGGCCGCTGGGCAGGCCTGGGGACGGCAGCTGGATCCGGGCGTGGAGCCGTCACCGCGAGATGCCAAGAATCCGGAGCGGGCGATCACCCACCTGGTCGACGTGCTCGACCGGCTTGGCTTTGCCCCTGAGCGCCGGCGAGTCGACGGCGAGCAACAGGTCGGCCTGCGGCACTGCCCGTTCCTGGAGCTCGCCGAAAGCCGAACCGCCGTCGTCTGTCCGATCCACCTCGGGCTCATGCAAGGAGCCCTGGAAACCTGGGGAGCCCCGGTTGCCGTCGAGCGTCTCGATGCTTTCGTCGAACCGGACCTGTGTCTGGCTCACCTCGAGTTGCAGGAGGCCTGACGATGAGCGCCGGACCCGCGATCGCCGTCGCGGTCACCTTCGTCTGGCTCGGTATGGTGCTGGCCCTCTCGTTCCTGGAAGCGCCGCTGAAATTCCGGGCACCCAACGTGACGTCAGATCGGGCTCAGTATCGGGCGCCTGGTGTTTCGGGCACTCAACACCGTCGAAGTCGGCTTCGCCCTCGTCATCGTCGCGCTCGTGGTGGCCGGCCCGATGCCGACGCGGATCATCGTCGCCTTCTGCATCGCTTTCGCCGCGCTGGCCGTCCAGCTGATCGCCGTGCGCCCCCGGTTGACTCGCCGTTCAGACCTGGTGCTCGCCGGATCGGATGCGCCCCGCTCCCGCGGCCACTACGCCTACATCGGTTTGGAGGTGGTCAAGGTGGCCGCGTTGATCGTTGCGGGGATACTCCTATTGACCGCCTGAGACCGCCGACAGCCCGCCTTCACACCGAGGGGACTCACCCATGGAATCGATCTCGCTGACCAGCCTGGCCACTGAAAAGCTGGCCGAAGCCCGCCAAACGCACAGCGGACGGGCCGCACACACCATCCACGGGGGCCACAACCACGAACTCCGGCAGACCGTGCTGGCGCTGCTCACCGACCACGACCTGTCCGAACACGACAGCCCCGGCGAGGCGACGCTGCAGGTGCTGCAGGGGCACGTCCGCCTGACGACCGAGGGCGACGCCTGGGACGGCAAAACCGGCGACTATGTCGCGATTCCGCCGCAACGGCATGCCCTGCACGCGGTCGAAGATTCGGTGATCATCCTGACCGTGCTGAAGAGCATCCCCTCGCAGTCCCACTAGCGCCGATGCTCTCCACGCTCTGGTCAAGGGAGTTCGGTTTGCGGGTGCCCATCGTCAGCGCACCGATGGGCGGCGTCGCGGGCGGCCGGCTGGCCGCTGCCGTCAGCGCCGCCGGCGGTCTGGGCATGGTCGGCATGGGCAGCGTCGCGACCCGCCAGTTGCTGCAGGCCCAGCTGCAACACGTGGACGGCATGTTCGGCATCGGCCTGGTGGACTGGGTGATGCGCAACGAGGCTGGGCTGCTCGACGACGCCCTGGCCGCACAGCCCGTCCTGTTGTCGGTCAGCTTCGGTACCGACTGGTCCTGGATCGACAAGGCGCACAACGCCGGAATCGCCACTGTCACACAGGTATACGACGCTCTGGGAGCCCGCCAGGCGGTCGACGCGGGCGTCGACCTCTTGGTCGCGCGCGGTTCCGAGGGCGGCGGGCACGGTGATACGAAGCTCGGGACGCTGCCGCTGCTCGACACCGTCTTGGATGCGGTGTCGGTGCCGGTACTTGCGGGCGGCGGTATCGCCTCGGCCCGCAGCCTGGCCGCCGTGCTGGCCGCCGGGGCCAGCGGAGCATGGGTGGGCACCCGCCTTGCGGCGTGTCCGGAGGCGCTGACCGGCGACGCCAGCCGCCAGGCCCTGATCGCGGCCAGATCGACCGACACCGCGGTCACCCGGGTCTTCGATGTCGCCAAGGGGCTGCCCTGGCCCGCGCGGTTCCCGGCGCGGGTGTTGACCAACGACTTCGTCGCGCGCTGGACGGGCAATGAGGACGCGCTGGATGCGCCGGCCTGCGACGAGCTGGCCGCCGCGATCGCCGCCGACGACCGCACGGTTGCCCCGGTCGATGCCGGTCAGGGTGTCGGCATGATCCGGGACGACGCGTCGGTGGCCGAGGTCATCGACGGGATGTGCGCCGGCGCGGATAGTTTGCTCACCGGCTGGGGTCAGCGGCCGTAAGCACAACGCAGCATCGATCCGGGCCGGGGCACAGCCGGACGTCGGGACCGTGCGGAGCGAATGCTTCGGCCACTCCCGCGATCAGCGCCTGGTTCATGCCGCAGGCCAGCTCCGTCTGCTCCTGGGCCAACGTATGGAACGGGCAATTGGCGAGCTCGACCTCGCCGTCGCAGCGGCGGGGCTCATAGCCGTAGGTGCTCAGCACCTTGACCGTCTGGTCCAGTGCGGCGCCGGCGTCGGCAGGCGGCCAGTCGGCGGCGCCGATCGTGGAGCCGTAGTCGTGGGCTATCCGATGGAGCACCTCGACAACCGGCTCACCGCTAGCGGCCGATTCCGCGATGGCCTGGGCCATCAGCCGACCGGCCAGCTCGTATTCCCGGCGCGGCAGGCTGACCGCGATGTCACGCCCAGCCCTGCGGTACAGCTTGGAGGTGCGTCCGGCACCGGGGCCGGATCGGCCTGCCAGGCGTGCGTAGTCGGTCTCCAGCAGCCCCTCGGCAGTCAGCCGGTCCAGGTGAAATTTGGCCTGGTGATGGGGGATTCCGATCGCGTCGGCAGCCTGGTCCCGGCTCACCGGAGCCGGCTGAGCGCAGACGAATTGGTAGAGCTGGCGGCGCATCGGGTCGGCCAGTGCGCCGATGCCTGCCGCGTCGCGCTCGAGCGGGTGCCTGCTATCCACGTCCGACGTCCATTTCTAACGGACAAAACACTTGACGATACAGTCTACAGCTTCTAACGTTCACAATATTATCCGTTAGAAAATGGAGGAAATCATGAGTACCAGACAAGCTGATGCGGCGCCCGCTCTCGTCGACCAATTGAAGGACCCGGCGTACTCGGCGTACTTCGCGCTTCGCACCGTCTTCACGATCGCGCCCATCGTGTTCGGCCTGGACAAGTTCTTCAATGTGCTGACCCACCCACACCACTGGAGCATGTATCTGGCCGGCTGGATCAACGCCGTGGTTCCGGGCAATGCCGATCAATGCATGTACCTCATCGGAGTGATCGAGATCGTGGCCGGCCTGTTGGTCGCGGTCGCACCGCGGATCGGCGCCTGGGTAGTGGCGGCCTGGCTGGTCGGGATTATCGTGGACCTGGTCACCGGACCGGGTTTCTACGACGTTGCGTTGCGCGACTTCGGTTTGCTGGTTGGCGCCGTCGCGCTGGCCCGGCTGGCGCAGGACGCGCACAACGGCACCATCGCGTTCCGCTAATCCTCACACCCCGCGCAGGTAGCGCTTGGCGATGACACGCTGAGCCACCGACACCACCGGGTGACCGAGCTTGCTCCACCAGGTCGCGGGCCGGGAGAAGGCCGACACCTCCGCGAACACCGCGGAGGTGTCGGGGTCCCGGCGCACGACGAAGCGTTCCTCGCCGGACTCGGGATGGCCTTCCAGCGTGCCGTAGGCGAAACCGCGGATGTCGGGCTCGTCGATGACGTACACGACCCGGCACGGTGCGGGCAGAAATCCCATTCGCACCAACACCACCGTGTCGACCGCCGCGACCTCCGAGCTGGCTTTCACCCGCAGCCCGGCTCCGCGTTGCATACCCCAGCGCATGACGGCCTCGGCGGCCCGGTCGAAACGCTGCTGGCCCGTACCGATCTGCTTCTCGACGTAAAGATGGCCGTATCCGGTGGGCAGCTCGCCCGCAGCGGTTGCGCCCACGTCGGAGTAACTCAGGGGTAGCTCCTCGAGTGCTGCTAGGTCCACCCCGCCCAGCTTGCCACGCCGGCCGGGATGCGCGGATACGGTTCCGGCGTACGGTCATGTGCGTGACCGCACAAAACTCGAAAACTATTGCCGAAGCTTCCGGAACCTTCACATTCGGGAGCGATCTGACTGTCAACCGCCTCGGCTTCGGGGCAATGCGCATCGTCGGTAAGGGCGTCTGGGGCCCACCCGCCGATCGCGACGAATGCGTCCGGGTGTTGCGACGCGGCGTCGAACTCGGCGTCAACTTCTTCGACACCGCGAACTCCTACGGCCCCTACATCTCCGAGGAGATCATCCGCGAGGCGCTCTACCCCTACGACGGCCTGGTGATCGCGACCAAGGCCGGGTTCTTGCGGACCGGTCCGGACGTCTGGATCGAGCTGGGTTACCCGGCTTACCTGCGCCAGGAATGCGAGATGAGCCTGCGCCGCCTGGGCGTCGACACCATCGACCTGTTCCAGCTGCACCGCGTGGACCCCAAGTGGCCGCTGGCCGACCAGGTCGGCGAGCTACTCAAGCTGAAGAACGAGGGCAAGATCCGCCACATCGGGCTGTCCGAGATCACCGTCGACCAGCTGAACGAGGCCCAGCAGATCACCCAGATCGTGTCGGTGCAGAACAGGTACAACCTGACGGTGCGTAAATCCGAATCGCTGCTCGATGCCGCGACCGAGCAAGGTGTCGGCTTCATCCCGTACTTCCCGTTGGCGGCCGGCCCGCTGGCCGCTCCCGGCGGCCCGCTGCAACGCATCGCCGACAACCATCACGCGTCGCCGTCGCAGCTGGCGCTGGCCTGGCTGCTGAAGCGCTCGCCGGTGATGCTGCCGATTCCGGGCACGTCGAAGGTGGCACACCTGGAGGAGAACGTGGCCGCCGCCGAGATCACGCTGTCCGACGACGAGTTCGAAACCCTGGCGGCTGCCGGAGCGCAGTAACCGGGCACCCAATACGGTGTTCTGGTGGCCGGCGACCCTCAGAAACATCCTGGCGGGGGATTCAATCCACCCGAACCGACGACCAAGGGCGGGCCCGACTACGGCCGGTTCATCGACGCGGTGCGCAAGCTGCAAGACCATGCGCGCGCCGTCGACGCCCCCGACGAGGTGATCACCGAGGCCGCGGACACGCTGGATGAGCTGTCCGCGCTGTTGAGCCCGTACGACGCCGACGAATGGGCATCGCCATCGGGCCGCCGGATGGACCTGCCGGTGCGCGGCAACATCCTCACGGTCCCGATCGGATCCCGGAAGACCGACGACGGCCGCATCGAGGGCTGGGCGCGCTTCGCGCGGTTTCACCTCGGGCGCAACGGCGCCGTGCACGGCGGGTCGCTGGGGATGCTGTTCGACACCGTGCTCGGCCTGACCGCGTCGGTGCTCACCGGCAGCCCCCGCCAGCGCACCGCGTACCTGACGATCAACTACCGCAATATCGTGCCGATCGAAAAAGAGCTGCAGTTCGACGCCGACATCGACCGGGCGGAGGGCCGCAAAATCTTCGTGTCGGGCAGGCTGACCGACGGCGACACGCTGCTGGCCGAAGCCGACGCGTTGTTCGTGAAACTCAAACCCGGCCAACCCTGATCGACTGCCGAAACTGAAACCATTGCGACGTCGCACGGGGCGGATTCATACGGTCGGTGCAGCATCCGTGATTTTGGAGGTTGCCATGCCGGGTGGATATCTGTTTTCGAGGGCAGTGCGGCGGGAGTTTTTGGACCTGGTGTGTCAGGGCATCCCGGTGATCCAGGCCGAGCGTGTGGTGGGCGTGTCGCTGAACACCGGGTCATGCTGGTGGCGTGAATCTGGGGCAATGAAGCTAAGAGTCAATGCTTGGGGGTGCGGGGGTTTAGCAAACCCGGGAAAGGTGTCGACGTCAGGCGGCAAGGGGCATCGACTGAGCCTGGATGAGCGCATCTCGATCATGCGGGGCTTGGACGGCAAGCTCAGTTATGCCGAGATCGGCCGGCTCATCGGGCGTGACCGGTCAGTGATTTGGCGCGAGCATCAGCGTCACCGCAATCCCGGCGGGGACTATCACGCCCGGATGGCCCATGCCCGTGCGGCCCAGAAGGCTTGTCGGCCTCAGGACTTCAAGCTCAAGGACAACCCGCTGTGCGCGCTCATCGAAGGATGGATGGATGATGGGTGGAGTCCCAAGCTGATCGCCGATATGTTGGCCCGCGATTACCCCGATGACAGGCAGGTCCGGGTGAGCCACGAAACCATCTACCAAAGTTTGTATATCCAGACCCGCGGCAGTCTTCGCGCTGACCTGCACAAATGCCTGTCCACGAGGCGGGCGGCGCGCAAACCCCGGGGCCGCTACGTCAGCCGCGGTGTCTATAACGGCGACGAATTCAGCATTAGCGATCGTCCCGCCGAAGCTGCTGACCGTGCCGTTCCCGGTCACTGGGAAGGTGATCTGATCCTGGGCCCCGGCGGCACCAGCGCGATCGGCACCCTGGTAGAACGCAGCACCCGCTTGACGATCCTGCTGCACCTGCCCACAAACCACAGCGCCCAAGCCGTAGCCACCGCGATGATCGAGGCAATGAGCGAGCTGCCCGAACACCTACGGCGTTCCATCACGTGGGATCGCGGTAGCGAAATGGCCCACTGGCGCGATATCCAGCTGCAGCTAGGGGCCCCGTCTACTTCTGCAACCCACACTCGCCCTGCCAGCGCGGCAGCACGAAAACACCAACCGGCTCTTAGGGTTCTGGTTCGAAAAAGGCAGCGACCTATCCGTCCACACCAAAGCCGACCTCAAACGCATCCAAGACACCCTCAACCGCCGGCCCCGACCAACCCTCAACCTCAATACCCCCGCCCAACAACTCGCCGAACTCCTCGAACAAGCCACCTGACCCGATGTTGCACCGACCGATTGACAATCCCCGGCGTGTCGTGTGCGTGGCTTCAGTGTCGCGGTAGGCGGCGGGGTGGCGCACCCCGTTGCGTCAACCAGTAATGCCTTGGGCTCTTTGAGGTCCGCCCCGATAGCATGGCATCGATCAGTCGGGATCAATCGCCGACTGCCACCTCACCTTTACCCTTGGAGATCAACCCGATGAGCGCCCCCGCCCAGATCACCCCAGCAGTCCCGATCCGGGTTCCTGCCGGGACTACCGCGGCCGCCGCGGTCGGCGAGGCGGGGCTGCCAAGGCGGGGTGCGCCCGACGCGATCGTGGTGGTGCGCGACGCCGACGGCACACTGCGCGATCTCAGTTGGGTGCCCGAGACCGACGCCGAGGTCGTTCCGGTCGCCGCCAACACCGACGAGGGGCGCAGCGTCATCCGGCACTCGACCGCACACGTGTTGGCCCAGGCCGTCCAAGAGCTGTTCCCGCACGCCAAACTCGGCGTCGGGCCGCCGATTACCGACGGCTTCTACTACGACTTCGACGTCGCCGAGGCGTTCACGCCCGAGGACCTGACGAAGCTGGAAAAGCGGATGCGCCAGATCGTCAAGGACGGGCAGCTGTTCGACCGGCGGGTCTATGAGTCCAAAGACGCGGCGCGCAAGGAATTGGCCAACGAGCCCTACAAGCTTGAACTCGTCGACGACAAATCCGTTGGGACCGAGAACATGGCCGAAATCATGGAAATCGGCGGCGACGAGCTCACCGCGTACGACAACCTCAATCCCCGTACCCGCGAAAGGGTCTGGGGCGACCTGTGCCGCGGCCCGCACATCCCGACCACCAAGCACATCCCGGCGTTCAAGCTGACCAGAAGCTCGGCCGCGTATTGGCGGGGCGACCAGAAAAACGCCAGCCTGCAACGCATCTACGGCACCGCGTGGGAGTCGCAGGAGGCGCTCGATCACCACCTGGAGCTGATCGAGGAGGCTCAGCGCCGCGATCACCGCAAGCTGGGCTCCGAGCTGGACCTGTTCAGCTTCCCCGACGAAATCGGTTCCGGCCTAGCGGTTTTCCACCCCAAGGGCGGTGTCGTGCGCCGGGAGCTGGAGGAGTACTCGCGGCGCAAGCACATCGAGGCCGGGTACGAGTTCGTCAACACTCCACACATCACCAAGGCGCAGCTGTTCCACACCTCGGGGCACCTGGACTGGTACGCCGACGGCATGTTCCCGCCGATGCAGCTCGACGCCGAATACAACGACGACGGCACGGTGCGCAAACCCGGCCAGGACTACTACCTCAAGCCGATGAACTGCCCGATGCACACGCTGATCTTCCGATCGCGCGGGCGGTCCTATCGGGAGCTTCCGTTGCGGCTCTTCGAGTTTGGCACGGTGTACCGCTACGAGAAGTCCGGCGTGGTGCACGGGCTGACCCGGGCACGCGGGTTCACGATGGACGACTCGCACATCTTCTGCACCCGCGAACAGCTGCACGGTGAGCTGGCCTCGCTGCTGCGCTTCGTGCTCAACCTGCTTGCCGATTACGGGCTGGAGGACTTCTACCTGGAGTTGTCCACCAAAGACCCGGAGAAGTTCGTCGGCTCCGACGAGATGTGGGAGCAAGCCACCAACGCGCTGGCCGAAGTGGCGGCGGAATCCGGCCTGGAGTTGGTTCCCGATCCCGGCGGCGCGGCGTTTTACGGCCCGAAGATCTCGGTGCAGGCCCGCGACGCGCTGGGCCGCAGCTGGCAGATGTCGACCATCCAGGTGGATTTCAACTTCCCGGAACGTTTCGAGCTCGAGTACACCGCCGCCGACGGCACCCGGCAGCGGCCGGTGATGATCCACCGCGCGCTGTTCGGGTCGATCGAGCGGTTCTTCGGCATTCTCACCGAGCACTACGCGGGGGCGTTCCCGGCGTGGCTGTCGCCCGTACAGGTGGTCGGTATCCCGGTCGCCGATGAGCACGTCGCCTACCTGGAACAGGTTGCGGCTCAACTGAAATCGCGCGGAGTGCGAGTCGAGGTGGACGCCAGCGACGATCGGATGGCTAAGAAGATCGTGCACCAGACCGCCCAGAAGGTGCCGTTCATGTTGCTGGCCGGCGACCGCGACGTGGAGGCCGGTGCGGTCAGCTTCCGCTTCGGCGACCGCACTCAGATCAACGGCGTGGCCGTCGACGGTGCGGTCGATGCCATCGTCAAGTGGATCGCTGACCGCGAAAATGCCGCTCCCACAGCAGAACTGGTGAAAGTAGCCGGCGGTGAGTGAGCAGGACAGAGACGATCGCCGCGACGATGCCATTTTCGACACCGGTGTCGGCGAGCGCGACCACCTGCAGCGGCTGTGGACGCCGTACCGGATGACCTATCTGGCTGAAGCGCCGATGAAGCGTGACAACGGCAAAACCGAGCAGCCGTTCACCGACATTCCGCAACTGCCCGACGAGGACGGCCTGGTGGTCGCCCGCGGCGAACTCGTCTACGCCGTGCTCAACCTCTACCCGTACAACCCCGGGCACTTGATGGTGGTGCCCTATCGGCGGCTGTCGGAAATCGAGGACCTGACCGACGCGGAAAGCGCGGAGCTGATGGCCTTCATCCAGAAGGCGATTCGCGTCATCAAAAACGTCTCGCGCCCACACGGCTTCAACGTCGGCCTCAATTTGGGGACGTCGGCGGGCGGGTCGCTGGCCGAGCACCTGCATGTGCACGTGGTGCCGCGATGGGGCGGCGACGCGAACTTCATCACCATCGTCGGCGGGTCCAAGGTGATCCCGCAGCTGCTGCGGGACACCCGCCAGTTGCTGGCCACCGAATGGGCCAAACAGTAATGAGTAAGGCGCCCTTCCTGTCCCGGGCCGCGTTCGCCCGGCTCACCGCTCCGACGGCCAGGGCGGCGCTGCGAATCGGTCTCACCCCGGATGTCGTCACCGTGCTGGGCACTATTGCCTCGGTGGCGGGGGCGCTGACACTCTTCCCGATGGGCAAGTTGTTTGCCGGCGGGTGTGTGGTCTGGTTCTTCGCGGTGTTCGACATGCTCGACGGGGCAATGGCTCGGGAACGGGGCGGCGGCACCCGCTTCGGCGCAACGCTGGACGCATCCTGCGACCGCATCAGCGACGGCGCGGTGTTCTGCGGGCTGCTCTGGTGGATCGTCTTCGGCCTGCACGACAAACCGCTCGCGGTGGCGACGCTGATCTGCCTGGTTACCTCCCAGGTGATCTCCTACATCAAGGCCCGGGCCGAAGCCAGCGGGCTGCGCGGCGACGGCGGCCTTATCGAACGGCCGGAACGGCTGATCATCGTGCTGGGCGGCGCTGGTATCTCGGACTTTCCGTTCGTGGCATGGCCGCCGGCGCTGCCGCTGGCGATGTGGGTGCTGGCGGCGGCAAGCCTGGTCACCTGTGCGCAGCGGCTGCACCGGGTGCGGACCTCGCCCGGGGCCACCGAGCCGTTGCCGCCGGGTCCGGAAACACGGGAAACGAGCGCACCATGATCTCCACTCCGGCGGGCCTGAAAGCGCTCGCGGCCCCGCGCGATCTGGTGACCCGGACGGCGACCGACTGGGCGTATGCGGCCGGCTGGATGGCGGTGCGCGCGGTTCCGGAGTTCGCTGCGCGCAACGTATTCGACACCGGAGCGCGCTACGCCGCCCGCCATGGCGGCCCCGACCAGCTGCGCAAGAACCTGGCCCGGGTCATCGGGGTACCGCCGGCGGAGGTAGCGGACGCCCTGATGCGGGCCTCGCTGGCGTCCTATGGCCGCTACTGGCGAGAGGCGTTCCGACTGCCGACGATGGACCATCGCGTGCTGACCCGTCAGATCGACGAGACGTTCCGGGGTGCCGACAATATCGACGCGGCATTGGCCCAAGGCCGCGGAGTTGTGCTCGCACTGCCGCACAGCGGCAACTGGGACATGGCCGGAGTCTGGCTGGCGCAGACCCGCGGCACCTTCACCACGGTCGCGGAACGACTCAAACCCGAGTCGCTGTACCGGCGTTTCATCGAATACCGCGAAAGCCTCGGCTTTGAAGTGCTGCCGCTCTCCGGTGGTGCTCGACCACCGTTCGAGGTGTTGTGCGAGCGGCTGCGGGCCAACCGGGTGGTGTGCCTGATGGCCGAGCGCGATCTCACCCGCACCGGTGTCGAAGTCGATTTCTTCGGTGAACCCACCCGAATGCCGGCCGGCCCGGCGAAGCTCGCGATCGAAACCGGGGCGGCGCTGTGCCCGGCGCATTGCTGGAACGAGGAAAACGCCTGGCCCGTCTCGATACATCCGCCGCTGGACTGTTCCAGCGGGGACGTCAAAACCATCACCCAGGCGCTGGCCGACCAATTCGCCACCAACATCGCCGCCCACCCCGAAGACTGGCACATGCTGCAACCGCAGTGGCTGGCCGATCTGTCCGAGACCCAGCGCGCCCGGTTACGGGAGGCTTGAATGCGGATCGGGATGGTCTGCCCGTACTCGTTCGACGTACCGGGCGGGGTGCAGTCTCATGTCTTGCAGCTGGCCGAGGTGCTGCGCGAGCGCGGGCACGAGGTCAGTGTGCTGGCCCCGGCGTCGCCGCACGTAGTCCTGCCCGAGTATGTCGTCTCGGCCGGCAAGGCCATTCCGATTCCCTACAACGGTTCGGTGGCGCGACTGCAGTTCAGTCCCGCCGTCCACGGCCGGGTTCGACGGTGGCTGGCGGACGGCGACTTCGACGTCCTGCACTTGCATGAACCGAATGCCCCCAGCCTGTCCATGTGGGCCCTGCGGATTGCCGAGGGCCCGATCGTGGCCACCTTTCACACCTCGACCACCAAATCGCTGACGCTGTCGGTCTTCGGAAGCCTGCTGCGGCCCTGGCACGAGAAGATCGTCGGCCGTATCGCGGTGTCCGACCTCGCCCGGCGCTGGCAGATGGAGGCGCTCGGGACCGACGCGGTGGAGATCCCCAACGGGGTCGACGTCGCCGCACTGTCCTGCGCGCCGCGGCTGGACGGGTACCCGCGAGCGGGCAAGACCGTGCTGTTCTTGGGCCGCTACGACGAGTCGCGCAAGGGCATGGACGTGCTGATCGAGGCGCTGCCCCGGGTCGTGGAACGCTTCGGAGATCTGCAGGTGCTGGTTGTCGGCCATGGCGATGAAGACGAATTGCGTGCGCAGGCAGGCCCATTGGCGGAGCACATGCGTTTTCTTGGCCTGGTCGACGACGCCGCGAAGGCGTCGGCGATGCGCAGTGCCGACGTCTACTGTGCGCCCAACATCGGCGGCGAGAGTTTCGGCATCGTCTTGGTGGAGGCGATGGCCGCGGGCGCGCCGGTGGTGGCCAGTGACCTGGATGCGTTCCGGCGGGTGCTGTGCGACGGCGAGGTCGGGCGCCTGGTGCCACCCGGCGATGCCGCCGGGCTTGCCGACGGGCTGATCGAGACGCTGGAGAACGACGCGGTGCGCGAACGCTATGTGGCCGCCGGTCGCGAAGTGGTCGCCCGCTACGACTGGTCGGTGGTGGCCAGCCAGATCATGCGGGTGTACGAGACGGTCGCCGGGTCCGGCGTCAAGGTTCAGGTGGCCAGCTGATGACGTGGCTGATTGCCGCCATCGTGGTGCTGCTGGTCGTACTGGCGCTGATCGGCGTCTGGGCCATCCGCACAGCCAACCGGCTGGACCGGTTGAACGTCCGCTACGACCTGTCCTGGCAGGCCCTCGACGGTGCGCTGGCGCGGCGCGCGGTGGTGGCCCGTGCGGTCGCGATCGACGCTTACGGCGGTTCCGCGGAGGGCCGCCGGCTGGCCGTGCTGGCCGATGCCGCCGAGCGGGCGCCCCGTCACGCGCGGGAGAACGCCGAAAACGAGCTCTCGGCGGCGCTGGCGATGGTCGACCCGGCGGCGCTGCCGGCCGGGCTGATCGCCGAGTTGGCCGACGCCGAAGCAAGGGTGCTGCTGGGCCGCCGATTCCACAACGACGCGGTCCGCGACACCCTCGCGCTGGCCGAGCGGCGCCCGGTGCGCGTCCTTCGGCTTGGCGGAACAGCCACGCCACCAAGCTATTTCGAGATCGTCGAGCGCCCGCATGCGCTGGCATACTCCGGTCACGGGGTGCCCAAACACCGCACCTCGGCGCGGGTGGTGTTGCTCGATGAGACCGGCGCCGTCCTGTTGCTGTGCGGTTCGGATCCGGCGATCGCCGATGCGCCCCGGTGGTGGTTCACCGTGGGCGGTGAGGTGCGCCCGGGCGAGCGGCTGGCCGCGGCCGCAGCGCGAGAGTTGGCCGAGGAAACCGGTTTACAGGTCGCATCGGCGGACATGCTCGGACCGATCTGGCGGCGCGACGAGGTATTCGAGTTCAACGGCGCGCTGATCGACAGCGAGGAGTTCTTCTTCGTGCGCCGCACTCACCGCTTCGAGCCGTCCTGCACGGACCGGACCGAGTTGGAACGCCGCTACATCCACTGTCACCGCTGGTGCGACGCCAACGACATCGGCGAACTGGTGACAGCGGGCCAGACCGTCTATCCGCGTCAGTTGTCCGAACTGCTCGCCGATGCGAACGCGGTGGCCGACAACGATGCACCGGGCCGGCTACCCCAACTGCAATCCATTCGCTGAGCTAGAACCCGCTCGCCAAACTGTTGGAGACCAGCGGTGGCAATCCCGCCACCAGCGGGTTGGCGATTCCGGCCGTGGCGCCCTGGCCCACGTAGCCGGCAATGCTGAGCGGGTTGAGGCCCGGGAGCAGCCCGGGTGCATAGCCGAGGTCGACGATCGGCTTGAGGAACGGCTGGAGCAAATCGGCCAATGGGTTGCCCAGGATGGGGACCATCCGCAGTGGATCCAGCAGCGGCAATTGCGCGGTCTGCATGAAGTAGTAGCTCAGGTTTCCTACCTGCTGTTGGATCGCGGAGGCGACTTGCGATGCGGCGAGGTAGGGGTACTGGGAGTGCAGATCAAGGAACCCTAAAAGGGCGTTGAGGTCCGAAGGCAGCCACAACGGGTGCATGGGGAAGTCGGCGATGGCGTCGTATTGCATCGTGAAAATGGAGGTCGCGTATTGCGTCATCAAGGGAGTCGGGAAGTGAAACGAACCGAAGCCCGGGATGAAGTGCGTCAGAATGCCGCCCATCGGGTTGTTGGGATCGGCGAGCAAGACGAAGTTCAGTAGGTCCGAATTCGGTCGTAGGGCGGCCGGCAGGGCTTGCAGATAGCGCATTTCCAGGCTGGCGATGGTGGCGCTCTGCGAATAGCCCACGACGACAACATGATTGCCGGCGGCGGTTTGGGTCAGGATCGCGTTGTTCAGCGATCCCAGCCCTTGGTAGACCGACCTGCCGAAGGTTTCGTCGAAGATGCCGGTAACCGGCCAGAACTGTTCCGGCGTATGCAGACTCACCAGGGTGTAGCCGGAATAGTTCTGGGCGAGGTACGCCTGTTCGATGGACGTCATGTAGTTGAGGTCCGGCGTCGGGTTCCCGGTGCCACCCATGATCAGCGCGATGTTGTTGGACGTCGACGACTGCATCCCAACCGCGTTGGCGGCCTCGGTTTCGGCATACGCGTTCTTCGCGGTGATCAGGGTTTGCACGAACTGGTTGTGGAACAGTTCCGCCTGCGCGCTGAGCGCCTGATATTGCTGGGCGGCCGCGTCCAGCAGTGCCGCCGTTCGCGCCGATACCGAATCCGTAGCCGGCGGTAGCACTCCCATCGTCGGGGCCGCCGCGGCCGCGTTCGTCGCTTCGAGCGACGCACCGACCTCTTGCAACTCGTCGGCGGCCGTCGCCAACATGTCGGGGTCGGTGATCACGAACGACATCGGACGTCCGCCTGACTATCCGAGCACCGGGCGTGGTGCCCCACCCGCGCGGTGCGCCGCGACCGCTGGAGTGACCGCACCTATCAATCGCCCGGGCACGTTCAGCGAGGGCGAGTACGGCGTAGTGGGGAGGCCGCTCGCAACCGGGCTCACCGCGGGACTGGGCACCTCGGCCATCGCGGGGGTCGGGGCGGGCGCCGGCGTGGCATTGGCCCAATTTGCGGGCACAGACAACTTCCCGATGGAACTGGCCCGGCCCATACCCGCGGAGACCACGCTGCCGGTGAGCTGTGCCGTGCTCGGGCCGCCCACACCCGGACCGACCGCGGACGCCAGGAACGGATCTAGCGCCGGGACGCTGGCGGCACCGCTCAGCAACGGGTTGGCGCCGGACATCAGCTGACCCATCGCCATTTGCATCGGTTGCATCGCGAACTGCGCGGGCGTCGAGAGCATCTGCAGCTGCGTCATCGGGTTCATCAGCTGCTGGGTCAGCGAATTGAACAGCTCCTGAAACAGCTCCTGAAGAAACGAGGTGAAGGTGGGGGTGGGCAGGCTGGTCAGGGTCAGCGGCGGGTCGCTGAACGGCGTCCACCCGGCTTCGGCGGCCGTGGTGCTGGCGTCGTAGCCGGTCATCGCCGTCACATCCTGGGCCCACATCTCGGTGTACAGGGCTTCGGTCGCCGCGATCGCCGCGGTGTTTTGACCCAAGAGGTTGGTCGCGATCAGCGTCATCAGTAGGGCACGATTGGCCGCAACCGTCTCCGGGGGCACCGTGGCGGTAAACGCCGCCTCGAACGCGCCCGCCGATAACCGGGCCTGGTTGGCCACCAGCTCTGCCTTGGCCGACGTCGCGCTCAACCACTGCACATACGGGGCGGCCGCACTCGCCATCGTCATGGACGCCGGACCCTGCCACGCCCCGCCGGTCAGCGACGACACCGTCGACTGGAAGGAACTTGCCGATGACCCCAGCTGGGCGGCCAACCCGTCCCAGGCCGCCGCCGCGGCCCACATCGATCCCGATCGCGGTCCCGCGTACATGCGCGCTGAATTGATCTCCGGCGGCAGTAGCACGAAATCCGGCAACATCCGAACCTCTTCTCGGCCAACCGCGAAGGCCGGTGTGACCTGGGGTGCCACCCCACGATTCGCACCAGCAGCAACGGTCTGCGCAAACAGCTGACGCAATATCTAGCACAATGTGGCGGTCCTCGTAAACAGCTGGAAAATCGATTTGTTTCGCACCACTAGAGTGGAAGCGCGATGGTTCAAGGAGAGAAGGAGCTAGTGGACAGCGGCGCACAGTCGAGCCAGGCAGTGACGGGAACGGCGCGGGTCAAGCGCGGCATGGCCGAGATGCTCAAGGGCGGCGTGATCATGGACGTCGTCACCCCGGAGCAGGCCCGGATCGCGGAGGCCGCCGGCGCCGTCGCGGTGATGGCGCTGGAGCGGGTACCCGCCGACATCCGCGCCCAGGGCGGGGTGTCGCGGATGAGCGACCCCGACATGATCGAGGGCATCATCGCCGCGGTCACGATCCCGGTGATGGCCAAGGCCCGCATCGGGCATTTCGTCGAGGCGCAGATTCTGCAGAGCCTCGGTGTGGATTACGTCGACGAGTCGGAGGTATTGACCCCCGCCGACTACACCCACCACATCGACAAGTGGAAGTTCACCGTGCCGTTCGTGTGCGGGGCGACCAATCTCGGTGAGGCGCTGCGGCGCATCAACGAGGGCGCGGCCATGATCCGGTCCAAGGGCGAAGCCGGCACCGGTGACGTGTCCAACGCGACCACACACATGCGCGCCATCGGTGGCGAGATGCGCCGTCTGACGTCATTGTCCGAGGACGAATTATTCGTTGCGGCAAAAGAATTGCAAGCGCCCTACGAGCTCGTCGTCGAGGTGGCCCGTGCGGGCAAGCTTCCGGTCACCCTGTTCACCGCGGGCGGTATCGCGACACCGGCCGACGCGGCGATGATGATGCAACTCGGCGCCGAGGGAGTCTTCGTGGGCTCGGGGATCTTCAAATCGGGCGACCCCGCGCAGCGTGCCGCCGCGATCGTCAAGGCCACCACGTTCTACGACGACCCGGACGTGCTGGCCAAGGTTTCTCGTGGCCTGGGCGAGGCGATGGTGGGCATCAACGTCGAGCAGATCGCGCAGCCCCAACGGCTGGCCGAGCGCGGCTGGTAAAAACAGTCCGTGTCGATCGAAAAGATCCTTGATCTCGAGCAACTCGAGGTCAACATCTACCGGGGCAGCATCTTCAGCCCGGAGTCCGGATTCCTGCACCGCACCTTCGGGGGCCATGTCGCCGGCCAGTCGCTGGTCTCGGCCGTGCGCACCGTCGACCCGCGCTACCAAGTGCATTCGCTGCACGGCTACTTCCTGCGACCCGGGGACGCCAACGAGCGCACGGTTTTCATCGTCGAGCGCACCCGCGACGGCGGCTCTTTCGCCACCAGGCGGGTCAACGCCATCCAGCACGGCGAAATCATCTTCAGCATGGGGGCGTCCTTCCAGACCGACCAAGACGGCATCCACCACCAGGACCCGATGCCGCCCGCGGCGCCACCCGACGGCCTGCCCGGGCTGGAGTCGATCAAGGTTTTCGACGACGCCGGATTCAAGCAGTTCGCCGAGTGGGACGTCTGCATCGTGCCGCGCGAGCTCCTGCAGCTCTCGCCCGGCAAGGCCGCACAGCAGCAGGTGTGGTTCCGTCACCGTGATCCGTTGCCCGACGATCCGGTGCTGCACATCTGCGCGCTGGCCTACATGAGCGACCTGACGCTGCTGGGCTCGGGACAGGTCACCCACCTCGACGTGCGCGAACATCTGCAGGTGGCATCGCTGGACCACGCGATGTGGTTCATGCGGGCGTTCCGCGCCGACGAGTGGCTGCTCTACGACCAGTCCTCGCCGTCGGCCAGCGGCGGTCGCGCGCTGTGCCAGGGCAAGATCTTCACTCAGACCGGCGAGATGGTTGCGGCGGTAATGCAGGAGGGGCTGACCCGCTATAAGCGCGGTTACCAGCCGTGAGCCGCCCCCGGATCGGAGTGCTGGCGCTGCAGGGCGATACCCGCGAGCACCTGGCCGCGCTGCGTGATGCCGGAGTCGAGTCGTTGCCGGTGCGCCGCCGCAGCGAGATCGAGGCGATCGACGGACTGATCATTCCGGGCGGGGAATCCACCACGATGAGCCACCTGCTGCTCGACCTGGACCTGCTCGAACCGTTGCGGGCGCGGTTGGCCGACGGGCTGCCGGCCTACGGCGCGTGCGCCGGCATGATCATGCTGGCCAGCGAGATTCTCGATGCGGGCGCCAACGGCCGACAGGCGCTGCCGCTACGCGCAATCGATATGACCGTGCGGCGCAACGCGTTTGGGCGTCAGGTCGATTCGTTCGAAGGCGATGTCGAGTTCGCGGGCCTGCAGGGCGCGGTGCGGGCGGTGTTCATTCGGGCGCCGTGGGTCGAGCGAGTCGGAGAGGGCGTGCAGGTGCTGGCCAGCGCCGCGGGACACGCCGTCGCAGTCCGGCAGGGGCCGATGCTGGCGACCGCATTTCACCCGGAGATGACCGGAGACCGCCGCATCCACCAGCTGTTCGTCGACATCGTCAGGGGCCGCAGCTAGCGCGTCGTCTCATCGGCGACATTGCGGTGGGACTGCTGCAAGCCCGGCCCTTCCGGGTCCTCGTCCTGATGCTCGAGTTGCTTCTGCTCCCGGCGCTGCTCCTCCGTCGACTCGGTAGCGTCCTTGGGCTCTTTCGGTTGATTCACGTCCTGAAGGTTCTCCCAAATTGCGCGCGGCGAAACGCGGCCTTGCGGCATGCGGGTGTGCGTCGAAGGTTTTCAGTGTGCGTCCAGGGCGGCGATTACCCGGAATCTCCGCCGTCACCGCACGTCGGAAGCCGTCAATGCACACACGACCTGCAAGGGCCGGGCAGTCAGCACCGACCGTCCACGTAGACTCGTCTGGCTTGTAAACGAAGAGGGCAACAAGAGGAACGAGGTAGCAAGACGATGAGCGGCCATTCCAAGTGGGCCACCACGAAGCACCAAAAGGCCGTCAAAGACGCGCGCCGCGGCAAGGAGTTCGCCCGGCTTATCAAGAACATCGAGGTCGCCGCTCGTACCGGTGGTGGTGACCCGGGCGGCAATCCGACGCTCTACGACGCCATCCAGAAGGCCAAGAAGACCTCGGTGCCCAACGACAACATCGAACGCGCCCGAAAGCGGGGCGCGGGCGAGGAGGCCGGCGGCGCCGACTGGCAGAACATCACCTACGAGGGCTACGGACCCAATGGGGTGGCGGTGCTCATCGAATGCCTGACGGACAACCGCAATCGTGCCGCCAGCGAGGTGCGGATCGCGATGACGCGCAATGGCGGAAACATGGCCGATCCGGGATCGGTGGCCTACCTGTTCACCCGTAAGGGTGTGGTCACGCTCGAGAAGAACGGCTTGAGCGAGGACGACGTGCTGGGCGCGGTGCTCGAGGCCGGCGCCGAGGACATCAGCGATCTCGGTGAGAGCTTCGAAGTCGTTTCCGAGCCAGGCGATCTGGTCGCTGTGCGGAGCGCGTTGCAGGACGCCGGCATTGACTATGAGTCGGCCGAGGCAAGTTTCCAGCCTTCGGTCAGCGTGCCGGTCGACGTCGAGGCCGCCCGGAAGGTGTTCAAACTCGTCGACGCGCTGGAGGACAGCGACGACGTGCAGAACGTCTACACCAACGTCGACCTCTCTGATGAGGTGTTGGCCGCTCTCGACGAAGAGGCCGGCTAGTCGTAGCCGTGGCGCATGTCGTCGACGATGCGCGGGTTGTCCAGCGTTGACGGGTCCAGCGGGCGCGGCGCGATGTCGTCGGAGAACACCGTCGCGGCTTGCAGCACCTGCGGGCTGAGGTAGCGCAGCTGCGGAGCGTCGGCGGGCATGGTGGGGATCGGTGCGGCATCACCGGGGCGGGCCAGCGCGAAACCCCAGTCGCCGAACGTCGGCACATGCACGTGGTAGGGCGTGACCGCATACCCCGCGGAACGCATCGTCGACACCGTGCGCCAGAACGCCGGTCGGCGTGGAGAACGGGCTGCCCGCCTGGACTACGACGAGACCATTGGGCCTAAGCGCGTGCGCGACAAGGGTATAGAACTCGGTTGAATACAACCGGCCCAGCACGGGTGTGTCCGGGTCGGGTAGGTCGACGATGACCGCGTCGAAGCCTCCGGGCGGGCGCAGCTCCGGATGCGGTGCTCGAAGCCAGCGCATCGCGTCGTCGATCACGACGGAGACCCGCGGGTTGTCCAGCGCGCCGGCATTGGCGTCCCGCAGGGTGGTGCGGGCGATTTCGATCATCGCAGGATCGAGCTCTACCTGGACGATTTTATCGATGCCCCTCTGGCGCAGCAGTTCTCGTGCTGCCAGGCCGTCGCCGCCGCCCAGCACCAAGACCGAGCGCGCACCTTGGCCGAGCGCCGGATAGACGACGCTTTCGGTGCAGCGGTATTCGTCGCGGGTGGAGAACTGCAAACCGCCGTCGAGGTACAGCCGGGTGTCGTTGTCGCGACGAGTGACGACGATCTCCTGGTAGACGGTGTGCCGGTAGGTGATGATCGGGTCGGCGTAAAGCCGTTGCCTGCTGGTTGTTTCGATGTCGTGAGCGTGCACCAGCAGCACCACCAGAAGCCCGAGGGCCGCGGCGAGCGCGCACAGCGCCGTCACCAGCTGCGGGATGGAGATGGCGCGCCGCAGCAGGAACATCGCCACAATGCCCGCCGCCACCAAGTTGATGACACCGGTGGTCGCCGCGCCGCGGATCATGCCGAGATGCGGCAGCAGCGCGAACGGCCAGACCAATCCGCCGACCAACGCGCCCAGGTAGTCGGCCGCGTTGAGGTTGGCCAGCGTGCGGCCGGTGTCGGTGGCTGAGTCCTTGGCGGGCACCACCCGCCCCTGCTGCAGCAGGGTCATCAGCAGCGGCACTTCGGCGCCGACCAGGCCACCGATCAGCGCGGTGCCCACCGCCAGCACCCACGTCGACCCGACTTCGCCGTCCAGGAATGCGAACACCGCATGCAGCGTCGCCGCGGACAACCCACCGATGATGCCCAGCAACGCCTCTACGGCCACGAAGATGATGCCCGCGTGCCTTAGCAGCGGCTTGACCAGCAGCGCGCCCACGCCCAGCGCCGCGATATAGCCCGCGACGATCAACGAGGTGGCGACGATGCCGCCGCCGTTCAGGCTTGCCGACAGCGTCAGCAGCGCCAGTTCGTAGATGATGCCGCAGGCCGCGCAGGCCGCGACGGCAGCGAGCAGCACGGCCCGCCAGCGTATCGACGGCTCCGCGGACCGGATCGCTTCCTGTGTGGCTGTCATGACACCGGTTGTCTCCCTGGTTACTTGGTTCCGCCCGGGCCGCCGGGACTACCTCCGGCACCGCCCGACGGGGATCCGGGGCCGAAGCCGGGGCCGAGGAAGATGAACGCGCCGTGGTTGTATCCGGCGCTGAGGCTTTCGACGCGGATGCTGCACGAGTGGCCGCCATCTGGGCCGACGATCACGATGTTGTTGCTGTAGCGCAGGTACTCGTTTTTGTCGTTGTCGGCCCGCGCCTCGGGTTCCTGGTACTCGGCGAGCGTGTCGGCCACCTGGTCGGGGGAGCCGGTGCAGAGGTATCGCGTTCCGTTGGCATCGCGGGAGTACTCGCGATAGTTGCTCGCGATGTACGACGAAATGTCCTTCTGCAGCAATATGATTCCGCAGATCAAGGACACCACTGCGGCCGCGGCCAACCCACCGGCAAGCCACAACAGGTGTTTGCGGCTCACGGATGCCACCGGCTCGCGGTGTGGACCACTTCGCCACCCGACCCAAAAGGAGTGCGCGGGTAGAGGTGCCACGTCTGCCAGCGCCAGCCGGTGCCGTCCGGTTCGGCGGCCAGCACGGTCAGTGCGGCGTCATCGCCGGGGAATGTGCCGCCGAGCCAACCGGTTTCGGCTCGGCAACGATCGCGCAGTTCGCGCGCCAGTTGACGAAACGTCACCTCGTCGTGTGTGCCGGTGGCCGATTCCAGCGAGTAGCCGCAGGCTTCGGCGTGCTCGGGCAGTGTGCCGACGTCGCTGCCGGTGGTGCAGGACACCTGCTCGGAGAAGGTGCTGGTGGCATGCTCGATCGTGACGAGATGTGAGGCGCCGAGCACCCCGAGCCGCAGCACGCCGCCCTCGGGATGGCGCAGCACATGACCGGCCAGCAGCGGCGGTGCGGGCGCATTGAGCGCGAGCCGTAGCGTGCTCCCGGACACGTCGGCCGGAGCTACGGCGAGCTGATAGAGCGGCACCGCGGGATCCTACGGCGAGGGTGCTGGGTAGACCGTGAGCTCGCCCGGCACCACCGGCTTGCCCGTCGATATCTCCCAGGGCGTCCCGGGTGCCCAGCGTTCGAAGGAGAGCAGCACGGTCTCGTCGGCGTTTGCGCAGTCGACGAACTCCATCTCACCGCCGGCCGGCAGACCCGTCGTGCCTTCGGTCGTGTACGAGGCCTGGCCGCGCTCCGACTCCCGAAACGTCACCCCATCGACCACATACTGGTCGCCGGGCTGCAGGGTGAGGTCCTTGCGGGTGATCCACATGACCAGCTCGAGGCGCCCGTCGTCGGATTCGACCGCGAACCAGGTCGGCTGGTCGCCGCCCTCCAGCAGGTGTTCCCACCACACGAACGGTCCCTCGCGAAACGTCACCGATCCGCGGACCACGTAGTCGATGCCGCCGTAGCTGACGATGGCGCCCGGGCCCAGATGCCGGGGCCCGAACTCCGGCATGGCGTTGAAGGACAGGGGATCGCGGCGCCCGCGCGGCTGAGCTGCTGGCTTGGAGCGCCGCGAAGCTAAGACAAGCACCACGAGGGACGCGATGAAAAGTATCGCGGCGAGCACGACCAGCAGTGTTCCCACGCAAACCCTCCCGTCGCCGCCGCGCTGGAGCGAACGTGGGCTTAAGTTAGCAGCATTCGCGGGGTCCCGGGCCGCGTGTCCTGTGCCTAGCAGTCGGACCCGGCCGCTAGGCTATCGAACAGCTGTTCGGGCCACAGGATTTTCAAGAAGTGGAAGTTGGAGCATGCTATGCGCGTGATGGGCGTCGACCCCGGACTGACCCGATGTGGGTTATCCGTCGTCGAAAGCGGGCGCGGCCGACATGTCGTCGCGCTAGACGTAGACGTGGTCCGTACCCCGTCGGATGCCGCGCTGCCCAAGCGGCTGCTGGCCATCAGCGACGCCGTCGAGCACTGGCTGGACACGCACCATCCCGATGTCGTCGCCATTGAGCGGGTGTTCTCTCAGCACAATGTGTCGACCGTGATGGGCACGGCACAGGCCGGTGGTGTGATCGCGCTGGCGGCGGCCAAACGCGATATCGACGTGCATTTCCATACCCCCAGCGAGGTCAAGGCCGCGGTCACTGGCAACGGTGCAGCCGACAAGGCGCAGGTCACCGCGATGGTCACCAGAATCCTTGCGCTGCAATCCAAACCGACCCCGGCCGACGCGGCGGACGCGCTGGCACTGGCCATCTGCCATTGCTGGCAGGCGCCGATGCTGGCGAGGATGGCGGCGGCCGAGGCGATGGCCGCCGAGGCGCGCAACGCGTACCGGACCAAGTTGGCCGCCCAGGCCAAGGCCGCCAAGGCCGGAGCGGGCCGATGATCGCCTCGGTGCGCGGTGAGGTGCTCGACGTGGCACTCGATCATGTGGTGATCGAAGCCGCCGGAGTCGGCTACCGGGTGAATGCGACGCCGTCGACGCTGGCGACGCTGCGCCACGGCAGCGAGGCCCGGCTGATCACCGCGATGATCGTTCGCGAGGACTCGCAGACGCTGTACGGCTTTCCCGACGGCGAAAATCGCGACCTGTTCCTGACGCTGCTGTCGGTGTCGGGGGTCGGGCCGCGACTGGCGATGGCGACGCTGGCCGTGCACGACGCCGCGGCGCTGCGCCAGGCGCTGGCCGACGGTGACGTCGCAGCGCTGACGCGAGTGCCCGGCATCGGCAAACGCGGCGCCGAGCGCATGGTTCTGGAGTTGCGCGACAAGATCTATCCGCCCGGCGCGCCCGCGGCGGCACCGGCGGGCGCTGCTCTTAATGGGCACGCGGTGCGGGGTCCGGTGGTCGAGGCGTTGGTCGGCCTGGGCTTTGCGGCCAGGCAGGCCGAGGAGGCCACCGACAGCGTGCTCGCCGCCGGCCGCGAAAAAGGCGAGCAGGCAACAACTTCCGGTGCGTTACGGGCCGCACTGTCGTTGCTGGGCAAGGCTAAATGAGCGACGAATACTCCGAAGACGAATACTCCGAAGACTATTCGGATCGCGATCTCTCGCCGACGCTCACCGTGGGGGAGGGCGACGTCGATGTCAGCCTGCGGCCCCGCTCGCTGGGAGAGTTCATCGGCCAGTCGCGGGTCCGCGAACAGCTGCAGCTGGTGATCGAGGGGGCCAAAAACCGCGGCAGCACACCGGATCACATCCTGCTGTCCGGCCCGCCGGGGCTGGGCAAGACGTCGCTGGCCATGATCATCGCCGCCGAACTCGGGTCCTCGCTGCGGGTGACCTCGGGGCCGGCGCTGGAGCGCGCGGGCGACCTGGCCGCGATGCTGTCGAACCTGGTCGAGCACGATGTGTTGTTCATCGATGAGATCCACCGCATCGCCCGGCCGGCCGAGGAGATGCTCTACCTCGCGATGGAGGATTTCCGGGTCGACGTCATCGTGGGCAAAGGCCCTGGGGCAACATCGATCCCGTTGGACGTGGCATCGTTCACCCTGGTCGGCGCGACCACCCGGTCCGGCGCGCTGACCGGACCGTTGCGGGACCGATTCGGTTTCACCGCTCACATGGACTTCTACGAGCCGGCCGATCTGGAGCGGGTGCTGACTCGGTCCGCCGGGATCCTGGGCGTCGAGCTGGGCGCCGACGCCGGCGCGGAGATCGCCCGGCGCTCGCGCGGAACCCCACGGATCGCCAACCGCCTACTGCGCCGGGTCCGGGACTTCGCCGAGGTCCGCGCCGACGGGGTGATCACCCGCGACGTTGCCAAGTCCGCGCTGGAGGTCTACGACGTCGACGAGCTCGGGCTCGACCGGCTGGACCGGGCGGTGCTGTCGGCACTGACCCGCAGCTTCGGTGGCGGCCCGGTCGGGGTTTCGACGCTCGCGGTGGCGGTCGGGGAGGAACCGGCCACCGTCGAGGAGGTGTGCGAGCCGTTCCTGGTTCGCGCGGGCATGCTCGCGCGAACGCCGCGCGGCCGGGTGGCTACCGCGCAGGCCTGGACTCACCTGGGCCTGACACCGCCGGCCGGAGTCACCGGTCTGGCTCAACCGGGATTGTTCGAGTAATGGCGATCGCGAGCGCGGCAGAGCCGGGTGAAACGGGTCGTCACCATCAGGTCGTCACCATCAGGTAGAGGAGCGCCATGATCATCGCTGGATTGGTATTCGCCGCACTGGCGGCGCTATTGCACGTCTACATCTTCACGATGGAGTCGCTGACCTGGACCTCACCGCGTACCCGCGCCACCTTCGGCACGACGGCCGAGGAAGCCGAGACCACTAAGCTGCTCGCATTCAACCAGGGCTTTT
Source organism: uncultured Actinomycetota bacterium (assembly GCA_963712615.1). Taxonomy (GTDB): domain Bacteria; phylum Actinomycetota; class Actinomycetes; order Mycobacteriales; family Mycobacteriaceae; genus Mycobacterium. Next base: position 1,298,283 of record CAVQIO010000002.1, on the reverse strand, counting down.
ACAACCTTTTCTTGGCGATCGTCGCCGGTATTGGCATCGTCGCGGTCACCACGGGGCACCGGGAGATGGGAGCCGCGCTGGTTTTCGCCGGCGTCGGATCCATGGCCGCCGCCGCGATCGTGTTACTGCTGGCGGCGCGGGACAAGGCCCGGGCCGCGGTGACGCAGGGGGCCTTCCCGTTGATCGCCGTCGTGCTGCTGGTGCTCGGCTTCGTCGGCTAACAACAAACACACCAGCCACACTGGTCACGGCCTCAGAGCCGCCAGAGGTTACAAGCGAACACCGCAGGGTATCCACGCGGTGCTGAAGTAGCCCGGCGTCTATGAGGAGATGTAATGAACCACGCGCAAGACGGCCACCCAGGCAGGTTGTGGATGCCACGCTCCCGCGGTGCGGTTTGCGGGTTGATCCTGGTCATCCTGGGTGTTTGGGGTGCGTTGATACCGTTCGTCGGTCCGCATTTCAATTTCGCCTACACGCCCGACAGGGACTGGGCATGGAGCACGGCTCGCGGCTGGCTCGAGGTGCTGCCCGGCGGCGGCACCGCGCTGGGCGGTCTGCTGCTGATCTTTTCCGGAAATCGGATCACCGCGATCGTTGGCGGCTGGCTGGCGGTCCTGGCCGGCGCCTGGTTCGTGATCGGTGGTGAGATCGCTCCGGTGTTGGGGATCGGTTCCGTCGGCGATCCGATTGCCGCAACCGAACGCAAGCGGGCCGCACTCGAGATCTCTTACTTCTCCGGTCTGGGCGCCCTGATCGTGTTCGTGGGCGGCATCGCGCTGGCGCGCCTGGCGGTGCGACTGGCCAGCGATATCGAGGCCCTATCGCGGGTGCGGTCGGCAGCACCGGTCGCGAGCGCGCCGGAATACATGTCGGGTCTGCAAGAGCCTCAGCGTGAGGTGTCCCCGGATGCCATGACCACCCCGGGGGGGCCGTCCGAAGGACCGAAGACCGGCGGTTGGCGCCGGCAGCGGGCAGACGCTGCGCCGGGACAGGGCGCCAACTACCAGCGCTGGCCGCATCCGCAGGGCTAAGGAATCACTTTTTTGAACTTAGAGTAGGCCGAGTAGTTGCAAGTCGCTGATGTACTTGTTGATGATCGGCGCGCTGATGTGCGGAATGTCTTTGTCCGGGCCGACTTTGGCGTCCTGGACTGCCGCACGGAACCGATCTGTCGGTGCCATCGATCCGCGGATCGGGTGGTCGGGCTTCTGGTAGTTGTGCAGCAGCGGCAGCAGCGAGGCGTTGCGCTGCTTTGCGGGCAGCCCACGCAGGCTGGTCTCGAACCGCTGCAGCCATTCGCCGTAGTTATCGACGCGCTGGACAGCGCAGCCGTCGTCGATGAGCCAGTCGACGAACTCGTCCATGCCGATGCCGTCGTCGTAGGGGTTCATCACGTGGTAGGTGCGGAACCCGTCGGCGCTTTGGGCGCCCAGGGTCGAGACCGCTTCGGCGATGAACTCCACCGGCAGCCCGTCGTAGTGGGCGCGCTGCCGATTGCCGTCGGCGTCGGGCTCGTAGAACGAGGCGGGCGCGATGCCGGTGGCCACCAGGCTCAGCATCATCCGGGTGAACATGTCCGGCACGTTGAGCTGACCGGCATAGGTGGTGTCGGCCAGGATCATGTCGCAGCGGAGCACCGCCACCGGCAGCCCACACAGGTCGTCGGCCTCCCGTAGCAGTACCTCACCGGCCCACTTGCTGTTGCCGTAGCCGTTGGCGTAGCTGTCGTTGATCTGGCGGGTGCCGCTGATCTGGCGGATGTCGGCGTCCTCGGTGAACGCGCCGGGCTTGATCTGGTCGCCTACCCCGATCGTGGACACGTAGGTGTAGGGCTTCTTCTTGCCGGTCAGCGCGATGCGGATCAGCTCGGCGGTGCCCAGGGCGTTGGGGCCGAACAGCTCGCTGTACGGCAGCACGTGGTTGACCAGGGCGGCCGGGTCCACGATCAGATCGACCGTGTCGGCCAGCCGCTGCCACACCTGTTGATCCAGACCCAGGTTGGCCTCGCCCTTGTCGCCCGCGATGACCTCGAGGTGATCGGCGGCCAGCCGCTGGTAGTGCGCCAGCAGCTTGGGGTCGCCGCTATCGAAGGTCTTGTCCAGGCGGGCCCGCGCGGTGGCGTCGTCCTTGGCGCGAACCAGGGCGATCACCTTGCCGTCGACCAGGTCCATCCGCTGCAGCCACTCCAGGGCCACGTAGCGACCCAGGAAGCCGGTCGCACCGGTCAGCAGGACGGTGCGCACCTCGTCGCCGGCGGCCGGCAGGTTCGGTGCGGTAGCCAACGTTTCGGCGTCGAGGAACTTGTCCAGCGTCAGATCACTGGCGTGCACCTCCACCGTGTCGCGACCGTGCACGCCGGCGAAGCTGGGCCGCTTGCTGCCCTGGCGCTCGCTCTCGATGTAGCTGGCGATGGCCTGTAGGTCGTTGGCCGGGCTGACGATCACGCCCACCTGCACGTCGATATCGAAGATCTCGCGCAGCAGATTCCCGAATGTCAACGCCGACAACGAGTCTCCACCTAGGTCGGTGAAGTGGGCATCGGGTGTCAGCTCGGTGGTGGCCGCTCCGAGCAGGGCCGCCGCGGCCCGGATCACCGTCGCCAGCACGGGTGCATCGGCGCCGCTGCGGCGCAGTTCACTCAGCTCGTTGGCCTGGCCCGCGGCCAAGTCGGCGTAGAGCTGTTCGAGCCGCTCGCCGTAGTGCTGCTTCAGCTTCGGCCACGCCAGCTTGCGAATGCCGGTCAGCAGACCGTTCTCCAGGCTGAACGGCGTGGTCTCGATCAGGAAGTCGCGTGGCACCTCATAGGACTGCAGGCGGGCCTCTTTCGCGACTTTCTGCAACGAATCGGCGATCGCCGGCTTGAGCTGGGCCGCTTCGAAGCGCTGCAGTGCTTCCGCGGTGGGCACCACGACAGCCAACAGGTAGGGCTGTGCGCTGTTGCCGTAGACGTAGATCTGCTGGATCAGCGGGCTGTTGCCGAATTCCGCTTCCAGCTTCGCGACGGTGACGAATTCGCCCTGCGCGAGCTTCAGCACGTTATTACGGCGATCGACGTACACCAGCTTGTCGGGTCCGACCTCGGCGACGACGTCTCCGGTCCGGTAGTAACCGTCGGCGTCGAAGACCTCGGCGGTGACTTCGGGCCGCTTGTAGTAGCCGGGGAACATATTCGCCGTCTTGAGCAGTAGTTCGCCGCGGGGATGCGGCCGGTCGGTGGCGAAGTAGCCCAGATCCGGAACGTCGGCCAGTTTGTAGTCGACGACCGGCGGACGCTGCACTTCGCCGTCGAGCAAGACCATGCCGGCCTCGGTGGACCCGTAGCAGTCCGTGAGATGCATGTCGAGGAGCGATTCGATCCAGGCCTTCAGCTCCGGGGAAGTGGGCGCCGAGCCCGTTATCGCGAAGATGAACCGTCCACCGAGCGAGTATTGGCGCTGCTCGTTCAAGACCTGGGCTTCCACGGCCTTGCGGTCGGCGGAGTCCGAGAGCCGCCGATCGACCTGGCGCTGGTATTCGCCGTAGAGGGTCTCCCAGATGCGCGGCACGAAATTCAGCTCGGTGGGCCGGACCAGCTCGAGGTCCTCCAGGAACGTCGACAGGTCGCTCTTGGCGGCGAAGTAGGCGGTGCCACCATTACCGAGCGTGCCGTAGAGGGTCCCGCGTCCCATGACGTGGCTCATCGGCATGAAGTTGAGGGTGATCGACGCCGCGCTCTCCCCGAACCAGTTTTTGGCCGACCTGGACCACATCTTGCCGACGGTGCTTTGGGGGTACATCGCACCCTTGGGCGCGCCGGTGCTTCCGGAGGTGTAGATCAGCAACGCCAGCGCGTCTTCGGCGCCGTCGTTCACCACCGGTGTCGCGGGCAGTCCCTTGCCACGCTCGAGCAGGTGAGCCAGCGGCTCGACGGTCACCGCGGCCAGTCGTGCCCGGGCGCTTTCCACAGCCTCGCGCTCGTCGTCGACCTCGGGATGGTAGTCGAAGACCACGAGCTTGGCGGGCTGGTGGTCGGTGCTCAGGATCAGCTCGACGGCATCGGGCAGCTGGTTCACGCTCGCCGCGATGACGCTGGGCTTGGTCTCGGTCACGATCGGCTGCAGCTGGGTGATAGCCGCGCTGATCTGCAGCGGAACCGCCACCGCGCCGATCCGGTAAAGCGCCACGTCGATGGTGGTGAAGTCGACGCTGGTGAAGCCGAGCACCGCAACACGGTCGCCGGCCTGCACTGAGTCGCTGGTCAAGGCGCGTCCGAGCGCGCCAACACGCTGGTCCAGCTCGCGATAGGTGATGGTGTCGAAATGGGAGAGCACCTCCAACGAGGTGCGTCCGGTCTCGGCGTCCTTGACGAACCCGACGGCGCGCTGCCCGAGAGCCGGGCGGTCGGCGTAACCCTCGAGCACGGTCTGGACGATCTGCGGAAGTCGCAGTCCAGGCTGCTCAAGGGCCTCGGCGACGGCCGGGTCCGGCTTGGCTGCGGCGAACTGTGGATCGTTAGCGGTCAGTTCCTCGATACGGCGTTCGAGTCGCTCTTCGCGAGTAGTTGTGGGCATAACCGTTCCTTGCCATGAGAGATTTTGGTTGTTCGCGCCACAATGCGCTGACATATAGAACGTTAGCGAAGCTAATGGTATTCCTCAATGAGTTTACCGACGACGGCACCGTGAGATCGCCCACCTGCGGTTGCGAAAACCGGGATTGTCGGATCTAGAGGTCGGCCAGCAGGAGGCGTAGGACGTCGAGGCCCTCGGTGAGCAACTCGTCGCTGATGGTCAGCGGAGGCAGCAGCCGGATGATGTTGCCGAACATGCCGCAGGTCAGGACGATGACGCCGGCGGCGCCCGTCGCGGTGGCCAGCTTGTTGGTCAACTCGGCGTCGGGATCGCTGGTGCCGGACTTCACCAGCTCGATGGCGATCATGGCGCCACGACCACGCACATCGCCGATCCGGTCGTCGCCGGCCTGCATCCGCAGCAGGATGTCGGTGATCAGCCGGCCGATCTGCTGGGCACGCTCGATCAGGCCGTCTTCCTCAATGGTCTCGATGCTGGCCAGCGCCGCCGCGCAGGCAACCGGGTTGCCGCCGAAGGTGCCGCCCAGGCCGCTGACATGCGGGGCGTCCATGATCTCGGCCCGGCCGGTCACCGCCGACAGCGGCAAGCCGCCGGCGATGCCTTTGGCGGTGCAGATCAGGTCCGGCTCGATCCCGTCGTGCTCGCAGGCGAACATCGCTCCGGTGCGCGCAAAGCCAGACTGCACCTCGTCGGCGATGAACACCACATCGTTCTTGCGGCACCAGTCCAGCAGGGCGGGCAGGAAGCCCTCGGCCGGCACGATGAACCCGCCCTCGCCCTGGATCGGCTCGATGATGACGGCGGCCAGATTGTCGGCGCCGACCTGCTTGTCGAAGACGCTGATGGCTCGCGCGGCGGCCAGCTCGCCGTCGGTGGCCAGCTCCTTGTCCAGCAGCCCGTCCCGGTAGGGGTAGGACATCGGCGCCCGATAGATCTCGGGAGCGAACGGGCCGAAGCCGCTCTTGTAGGGCATCGACTTCGCGGTGAGCGCCATCGTCATGTTGGTGCGGCCGTGGTAGGCGTGGTCGAACGCCACCACGGCGGGCTTGCGGGTGTGGGAGCGCGCGATCTTGATGGCGTTCTCGACCGCCTCGGCGCCGGAGTTGAACAGCACCGAGCGCTTCTCACCGGAACCCGGAGTGATCCGGTTCAGCTGTTCGGCGACCGCGATGTAGGACTCGTACGGCGTCACCATGAAGCAGGTGTGGGTGAACTCGGCCACCTGCTCTCGCACCGCGTCGATGACCCGTGGCGAGGAGTTGCCGATCGTGGTGACGGCGATGCCGGAGCCCAGGTCGATGAGGCGGTTACCGTCGACGTCCTCGACGATGCCGCCGCCGGCGCGCGCGACGAACACGGGCAGGGTGACGCCGACGCCGTGGGACACCGCCGAGCTCCGGCGTTTGTTCAGTTCCAGAGACAGCGGACCAGGGATTTCGGTAACCAGCTGGCGGGTCTGCTCGAGGCTGGCCACATCGTCCTCCTCCCGGCGGCGCGCGTCTCACGTCGCGCTGAAAGCCTATCTGCACGAGCAGTCTTGGTGCCCGCCGAGGACTCGGCCCAAGCGTCCCTGCGCAGGTGCCGATCGGTTGCGACCTGTGGCCTGCCAGACTGAACGGGCACACTGGACCCCCAGCAGTACCGATACGAAAGACAGGCGCTTTCGATGGAGAGTTTGGTTTTGTTCCTGCCGTTCCTGCTCATCATGGGTGGGTTCATGTACCTGGCGTCACGTCGCCAGAAACGCGCGATGCAAGCCACCATCAACCTGCACGAGTCGTTGGAGCCCGGCGATCGCGTGCACACCACGTCCGGTCTGCAGGCCACCGTCGTCGCGCTGACCGACGACACCGTCGACCTCGAGATCGCGACCGGCGTGGTGACCACCTGGATGAAGCTGGCCATCCGCGACAAGATCGAGCCGGAGGATGCCGACGACTTCGACGAAGACCTGGAAGAAGACCTGGACGAAGACGAAGACCTGGAAGAATCCGAGGATTCCCAAGGCCCTGCCGACGGCAGCCGGGTGACCAAAGATCAGTGACCACCCCGATCCGATGAGCGGTTTGCGCGAAGCGGACACGTAGGCTCTGTCGGGGATAAGAACCGATTATCAAGGAGATATAAGGAAAGTGGCATCGTCTTCGGCGCCGGTGCACCCCGCCCGCTACCTGTCGGTTTTCTTGTTCTTGCTAATCGGCGTCTATTTGCTGGTGTTTCTCACCGGGGACAAGAAGCCCCACACGAAGCTTGGCATCGATCTTCAGGGCGGCACCCGTGTCACGTTGACGGCACGCACCCCGGACGGCTCGCGCCCCAGCCGGGAGGCGCTGTCGCAGGCGCAGCAGATCATCGGCGCGCGCGTCAACGGCCTCGGCGTCTCCGGCTCGGAGGTCGTGGTCGACGGCGACAACCTGGTCATCACCGTGCCCGGAAACGACGGCAACCAGGCCCGCAACCTGGGACAAACCGCTCGGCTCTACATCCGCCCGGTGCTCAACTCGATGCCGGCCCAAGGTGCCGAACCCAAGCCGCCGGCCCAGCCGCCTGCCGGCGCGCCGCTCGGCGGTCCCGATGCCCCGGGAGGGGCGCCACCGGGGATCCAACCGGCGCCCGGCCAACCGGCCCCGCCGCCTGCCGGTCAGCCCGCGCCGCCCGGACGGCCGGCGCCGCAACCGCGTCCCTACCCGCAGGACCCGCCGCCGACTCCGAGCCCCGCACCAAGTCCGGCGCCCGGCAGTCCCGCACCGGCGCCGGCGCCCGGCGGACCGGCCGCCGACGCGCCGCCGCCCGAGGCGCCCGCGCCGCCCGATCCGCGCAAGGATCTCGCCGACCGCATCTCCGCGGAGAAGAAGTTGCGGCAGAACAGCAGTCAGTACGTTCAGATGATCGCGCTGCAAATCCAGGCCAAACGCTGCACCGACAACGACGTGCTGGCCGGCAACGACGACCCGGCGCTGCCGCTGGTGACCTGCTCGACCGACCATAAAACCGCTTATCTGCTGGCACCGTCGATTATCAGTGGCGATCAGATCCAGGACGCCAGCTCGAGCATGAACCAGCGCGGCATCGGCTACGTCGTCGACGTGCAGTTCAGGACCGCGGCGGCCAATACCTGGGCCGACTTCACCGCCGCCCACATCGGTACCCAGACCGCGTTCACCCTGGACTCGCAGGTCGTCAGCGCCCCGATGATCCAGGAAGCGATCCCCGGTGGTCGTACCCAGATCAGCGGCGGCGACCCGCCGTTCACCGCCTCCACCGCGCGCCAGCTGGCCAACGTCTTGAAGTACGGCTCGCTGCCGCTGTCCTTCGAATCCTCGGAGGCCCAAACAGTCTCGGCGACACTGGGATTGACCTCGCTGTGGGCGGGCCTGATTGCGGGCGCGATCGGTTTGTTGCTGGTGCTGGTCTACTCGTTGCTGTACTACCGGGCTTTGGGAGTGCTCACGGCATTGTCGCTAACGGCCTCTGGTGCAATGATTTTCGCGATCCTGGTGCTCCTGGGACGCCAAATCAACTACACCTTGGACCTGGCGGGCATCGCGGGTCTGATCATCGGTATCGGTACCACCGCTGACTCGTTCGTGGTGTTCTTCGAACGCATCAAAGATGAGATCCGCGAGGGGCGTTCGTTCCGCTCGGCGGTGCCACGAGGCTGGGTGCGGGCCCGCAAGACGATCGTCTCGGGCAACGCTGTCACGTTCCTGGCCGCCGCCGTGTTGTACGCCCTGGCGATCGGCCAGGTGAGGGGTTTCGCCTTTACGTTGGGCCTCACCACGGTCCTCGACATCGTGGTGGTGTTGCTGGTGACTTGGCCGCTGGTGTACCTGGCTTCCAAGTCACCGACGTTGGCGAAACCGAAATACAACGGCCTGGGAGCAGTGCAACAGGTCGCCCGCGAGCGCCGGGCTTCGTCAGATGTGAAGACGGGACGGGGATAGCGCGATGGCCGCCAAAGAGATCACCGAAGCCAGCGAAGAGGCCGCGGAGCTGACCTCCGACAGCACCGCCGGGCTGCCGCACCACAGCTTCCTGTCTCGGCTCTACACCGGCACCGGTGCGTTCGAGGTAGTCGGACGCCGCCGGCTCTGGTACGGCATCAGTGGAGCGATCGTTGCGGTGGCGATCCTGTCAATCCTGGTGCGGGGCTTCACATTCGGGATCGACTTCAAGGGCGGCACCACGGTCTCGATGCCCGCCGCGGGAGGGTCGGGCACGGTACAGACGTCGCAGGTGTCCGACGTCTTCAGAAAGACGCTGGGCCACGAGCCCGCGTCGGTGGTCACCGTCGGCAGCGGCGCTTCGGCGACGGTGCAGATCAGTTCGGAAGCGCTGTCCAACGATCAGACGACGCAGCTGCGCAACGCCCTGTTCGATACCTTCCAGCCCAAGGGCAACGACGGTAAGCCGAGCAAGGCGGCGATCAGCGACTCGGCGGTATCGGAGACCTGGGGCGATCAGATCACCAACAAGGCGCTGATCGCGCTGGCCATCTTCCTGGTGCTGGTCAGCATCTACATCATGGTGCGCTACGAGCGCTACATGGCCATCTCGGCGCTGACGACCATGGTCTTTGACCTGGCGGTGACCGCAGGCGTGTATTCCCTGGTCGGGTTCGAGGTGAGTCCGGCGACCGTGATCGGCCTGCTGACGATCCTCGGGTTCTCCCTCTATGACACCGTCATCGTTTTCGACAAGGTCGAAGAGAACACGAAAGACTTCCAGCACACCGCCCGGCGGACCTTCGCCGAGCGGGCCAACCTGGCGATCAACCAGACGTTCATGCGCTCTATCAACACCAGCCTGATCTCGGTGCTGCCGGTGCTGGCGCTGATGGTGGTGGCGGTGTGGCTGCTGGGCGTCGGCACACTGAAGGACCTGGCGCTGGTGCAGCTGGTCGGCATCATCGTCGGCACCTACTCGTCGATCTTCTTCGCCACGCCGCTGCTGGTCTCGCTGCGCGAGCGCACCGAGATCGTGCGCACCCACACCCGCCGGGTCGCCAAACGACGCAAGCCGGACTCGCGCCCTGTGGGCGACGACGCCGACAGCGACGAGCAGGCGAAGTCCTCCGACGAGGAATCGCCGGAGAAAAGCAGCACGCACGCCACCGAGGCCGGCAAGCCGGCACCGAACAAGCCGGCACCGGGTGCCCGGCCTGTGCGACCCACCGGTACCCGGCACCCGACCGGCAAGCGAAACGCCGGCCGGCGGTAGCCGCGATGGCCAGCTGGCGCGGATGGGCGACCGTCGGCGTGGCCGTGTCGCTTGCCGTGGCGTGCACGCTGACCGGGTGCTCCGGTAGCGCTGCCTCGGAGATCGACTACGTCGTCGACGGCCCGCTAACCACCTACAACGCCAACACCACCGTTGGTTTCGCGTCGGCCGGGGCGCAGGCCTTCGCCCGCACGCTTATCGGATTCGGCTATCACGGCCCCGACGGACAGGTCGTCGCCGATCGCGACTTCGGCACCGTCTCGGTGGTGGCCGGTTCGCCGTTGGTGCTCGACTACCAGATCGCCGACAACGCCGTCTACTCCGACGGCAAGCCGGTGACCTGCGATGACCTGGTGCTCGCTTGGGCGGCTCAGTCGGGCCGATTCCCCGGTTTCGACGCCGCCACCCAGGCCGGCTACGTCGACATCGCCAACGTCGAATGCATACCGGGGCAGAAGAAGGCGCGGGTGTCGTTCGTCCCGGACCGCGGCGTCGTCGACTACACGCAGCTGTTCGCCGCGACCACGATGATGCCGTCGCATGTCATCGCCGACCAGCTGAACATCGACGTGACCGCGACGCTGCTCAGCAACAACGCGCAGTCGGTCGCACAGATCGCGCAACTGTGGAACACCACGTGGGACCTCAAGCGCGGTCTCAAACCCGACGAAATCCACAAACGCTTCCCGTCGTCGGGACCGTACAAGGTCGAATCCGTCCTGGACGACGGCGCCGTGGTGCTCGTGGCCAACGACCGGTGGTGGGGCCCCAAGGCGATCACCAAACGAATCACCGTGTCGCCGCAGGCGCCGGACATCCAGGACCGGGTCAACAACCGCAGCGTCGACGTGGTGGACGTCGCGGCCGGGTCGTCGGGAACCCTGACCACCCCGGACAACTATGAGCGCACCGATTCGCCGTCGTCAGGTATCGAACAGCTGATCTTCGCCGCCCAGGGACCGCTGGCGCAGGCCAAGGCCCGGCGCGCGTTCGCGCTGTGTACGCCCCGCGACGTGATCGCCCGCGACGCAGGGGTGCCGATCGCCAATTCGCGGCTGTCTGCGGTCGCCGCGGATGCCGTCGCGCAGGCCGACGGTGCCGCCGAGGCCGGTCCGTTCAACAAGGCGGACCCCGCCGCCGCCCGCGATGCACTGGGCGGTGCGCCGCTGGCGGTGCGGATCGGCTACCAGGGACCCAATGCGCGGCTGGCGGTCACCGTCGGGACCATCACCAAATCCTGTGCCGCGGCGGGTATCAGCGTCTCCAATGTCACGCTGGACACCTCCGGGCCCCGGGCGCTCAAGGACGGGAAGATCGATGTCCTGCTGGCCGGCACCGGCGGAGCCACCGGCAGCGGATCCACCGGGTCGTCGGCGATGGACGCCTACGACCTGCACAGCGGCAACGGCAACAACCTGTCGGGGTATGCGAACCCGCAGATCGACGGCATAATCGGCGCGCTCGCGGTATCTGCCGATCCGGCCGAGCGCGTTCGGCTGCTCGCCGAGAGCGCGCCGGTACTCTGGGGCGACATGCCGACGTTGCCCCTCTACCGCCAGCAGTGCACGTTGCTGATGTCGAAAAAGATGTACGCGGTGAGCAGCAATCCAACCCGTTGGGGCGCAGGTTGGAACATGGACCGATGGGCGTTGGTGCAGTGACGCATATTCGCGAGGACGCGGCGCTGGCCGACCGCATCGCGTCGTTGACCCGGTACGTGGCCGACTTTCCCAAGCCAGGAGTGCAGTTCAAGGACCTCACCCCGGTGTTCGCCGACCCCGAGGCGATGACCGCGGTCACCGACGCCATCGCCGCGCTGGCATCCGGCGCCGACTTGGTGGCCGGCGTCGATTCCCGCGGGTTCTTGGTGGCGGCGGCCGTGGCGGCCCGGCTGGGCACCGGCGTGCTGGCCATCCGCAAGGGCGGCAAGTTGCCGCCGCCGGTATATGCCGAGAGCTACGACCTCGAGTACGGCAGTGCCACCCTGGAAATCCCCGCCGACGGTCTCGACCTGCGGGGCCGCAAGATCATGATCATCGACGACGTGCTGGCCACCGGCGGAACCCTGGGCGCGGCGGCCCGGCTGCTCAAGCGCGCCGAAGCCGACGTGCTCGGCGTGGCGGTGGTCATGGAACTCACCGAGTTGGGTGGTCGCGCGGCGCTCGCCCCGTGGTCGGTAGCCAGCTTGAGCCGGGTATAAGGGGATATCCTCGAGGTCGGAGGTGACTGACGTGGCGGATGAGCAAAGCACGGCGCAAGTTGATGCGCCGCCCATAGAGTTGCCGGAATCGCTACCGACCGTCGATACGCCGGAGCCGCCGGCCGAAACCCTGAAGACGTCCAGCAGCGCATCCCGACGAGTCCGCGCCCGGCTGGCCCGGCGGATGACCGCCCAGCGCAGCACCCTCAATCCCGTGCTCGAGCCGCTGGTGGCGGTGCATCGGGAGATCTATCCCAAGGCGAACCTGTCGATGCTCAGCCGAGCGTTCGAGGTCGCCGACCAGCGCCACGCCAGCCAATTGCGGCATTCCGGTGATCCCTACATCACCCACCCGCTGGCCGTCGCCAGCATCCTCGCTGAATTGGGCATGGACACCACGACTTTGGTGGCCGCGCTGCTGCACGACACCGTCGAGGACACCGGCTACACGCTGGAGGCTTTGAGCGAGGAATTCGGTGAGGAGGTGGGCCATCTCGTCGACGGGGTGACCAAACTGGACCGCGTCGAGCTCGGCAACGCCGCCGAAGGCGAGACCATCCGCAAGATGATCACCGCGATGGCACGGGACCCCCGGGTGCTGGTCATCAAGGTCGCCGACCGGCTGCACAACATGCGCACCATGCGCTTCCTGCCGCCGGAGAAGCAGGCGCGCAAAGCCCGTGAGACGTTGGAAGTCATTGCGCCCCTTGCACATCGGCTGGGTATGGCCAGCGTCAAGTGGGAGCTGGAAGACCTGTCGTTCGCGATCCTGCATCCCAAGAAGTACGAGGAGATTGTTCGCCTGGTCGCCGGGCGCGCACCGTCGCGGGACACCTACCTGGCCAAGGTCCGCGCCGAGATCACCGCCACCCTGAACGCGTCGAAAATCAAAGCGACCGTGGAGGGCCGCCCCAAGCATTACTGGTCGATCTACCAGAAGATGATCGTCAAAGGGCGCGACTTCGACGACATCCACGACCTGGTCGGCGTCCGCATCCTGTGCGACGAGATCCGGGACTGCTACGCCGCTGTCGGGGTAGTGCACTCGCTGTGGCAGCCGATGGCGGGACGATTCAAGGATTACATCGCCCAGCCCAGATACGGTGTCTACCAATCCCTGCACACCACGGTCGTCGGGCCGGAGGGCAAGCCCCTGGAAGTGCAGATCCGCAGCCGCGACATGCACCGTACCGCCGAATACGGCATCGCTGCGCACTGGCGGTACAAGGAAGCCAAGGGCCGCAACGGTGTTCCGCATCTCCATGGCGCCGCCGAGATCGACGATATGGCCTGGATGCGTCAGCTGCTGGACTGGCAGCGGGAGGCCGCCGACCCCGGTGAGTTCCTGGAGTCGTTGCGTTACGACCTTGCGGTACAAGAGATTTTCGTGTTCACCCCGAAGGGCGACGTCATCACTCTGGCCACCGGGTCGACGCCGGTGGACTTCGCCTATGCGGTGCACACCGAGGTCGGTCACCGATGCATCGGCGCCCGGGTCAATGGGCGACTGGTCGCACTGGAGCGCAAACTCGAAAACGGGGAAGTCGTCGAGGTTTTCACATCCAAGGCGCCCAATGCCGGACCGTCACGGGACTGGCAGCAGTTCGTGGTGTCGCCGCGGGCCAAGGCCAAGATCCGGCAGTGGTTCGCCAAGGAGCGCCGGGAGGAGGCGCTGGACACCGGCAAGGAGGCGATGGCCCGCGAGGTGCGCCGCGGTGGACTTCCGTTGCAGCGCTTGGTCAATGGTGAGTCCATGGCGGCGGTGGCCCGCGAACTGCACTACACCGACGTGTCGGCGATGTACACCGCGATCGGTGAGGGCCACGTGTCGGCGCGCCACGTCGTGCAGCGGCTGCTGGCCGAGCTCGGCGGGATCGATCAGGCCGAAGAGGACCTCGCCGAGCGGTCCACGCCGTCGACGACGATGCTGCGCAGGCCGCGCAGCACCGATGACGTCGGAGTCTCGGTCCCCGGCGCCTCCGGCGTGCTGACCAAGCTCGCCAAATGCTGCACACCGGTGCCGGGTGACCAGATCATGGGCTTCGTCACCCGCGGCGGCGGCGTCAGCGTGCACCGCACCGACTGCACCAACGCCGCGTCACTGGAGCAGCAGGCCGAACGCATCATCGAAGTGCTGTGGGCTCCGGGGCCGTCGTCGGTGTTCCTGGTGGCGATCCAGGTCGAGGCGCTCGACCGGCACCGGCTGCTGTCGGATGTCACCCGGGTGCTGGCCGACGAGAAGGTGAACATCCTTTCGGCGTCGGTGACCACCTCGGGTGACCGGGTGGCGATCAGCCGCTTCACCTTTGAGATGGGTGACCCCAAGCATCTCGGGCACCTCCTCAACGTCGTGCGCAATGTCGAAGGCGTCTACGACGTCTACCGCGTCACGTCCGCCGCCTAAGCCGGCCGACGAGTCTTAGCTGAGCTGCACCGAGCTGATCGTCACCGGGCTGGACGGAAGGCCGATGTCACCCTTGCCGATGATGCCCCCCTTGACGATTTTGTCGATCGTCGCCAGACCTGCCTGGTCGACCGTGCCGAATATCGTCTGCGACGGGTCGTTCACGCTGTCCTTGTAATACATGTTGAATTGGCTGCCATTCGGGTTTGGTCCGGAAGACGGTGCCATGCTCAGGGTTCCGCGCGGATAGAGCGCGGGCTGTTTGAGTGCGGGATCGTTCGGGCCATATTCGTTGACGGGGTATTCGTCGGCGAACTCGTAACCCGGGCCGCCGGTTCCCTCGCTATCCGGGCCGCCGCACTGCAGCATGCCGAAATCGCCCTGGATGAACAGCTGGCCGCATTGGGTCGCGTCGAAGAATCGTTGTCGGAGCAGGCTGACGAAACTGTTCACCGTGCAGGGGGCCTTGGCGTTGTCGAGCTCGATGCCGATGTCGCCGAAGTTGGTGGAGATGGTCGCCCTGATCACGGGCGGATCGGTGGACACCTTGCCGTCTGCAGGCGGGTTGACGGGCTTGACCGACGGATCCTTCGACGCCAGGTATTGGCAGTTCGCGCCCAAGTCGGGTGGCGGGTCAAAGGCCGGCAGGGCCGGAACGGGTGCGCCCGGCGCCGCGCCCGGTCTGGGCACCTTGGTGTGGACCGGGAACCTCATCGCCGTGCTGGTCGCGGTCGTTGACGATCCGCTGCCGCCGCTGTGGGTGACGAGGCTGATCACCAGCGCTATCACCGCGGCCAGCACCAGGACAGATCCGCCGACGATGCCCACGATCAATCGCCGGGAATTCGCCGGCGGGGGTTGCGCTGGGGACGAGGCCGGTTCGGGCTGGGGTGCCGGCTGCGAGATTGCCGGTGCTGCTGCTGATGGCATGCTCCACGCCGCGGTGTCGCTGGGACCGGTGAGCGCCGCTCTGGCGGCCTGTGCCAGTTCGACGGCCGTCTGGTAGCGCTGTTCGACGTCCTTGGCCATGCCGTGGGCGACCACGTCGTCGAGGGCTGGCGACACATCGGTACCGGCTGCGGACGGTCGCGGCGGCGGGGTGTTGAGGTGCCCGTTGAGCTGTTCTTCGAGGCTGTCGCCGGCGTAGGGCAGCTTTCCGGTCAGGCACTCGTAGAGCGCGCAGGCCAGGGCGTAGACGTCGGCGCGGTGATCGGTCATGCCGCGGAAGCGCTCGGGCGCCATGTAGGCCATGGTCCCCATCGTGTGTCCGGTGTGGGTGAGCGCGGTGTCGGCGGCAGTGCGGGCGAGCCCGAAGTCGATCAGGTAGACGAAATCGCGGTTGGACACCAGGATGTTGGACGGCTTGATGTCGCGGTGGATCAATCCCGCCTCGTGAGCCGTATCCAGTGCCGCCGCAACCTGTTCGACCACCGACACCGCACGCTCGGGGCTGAGGCGTCCGCCGTGTTCGGCGATGTAGTGCAACAAGTCGCGGCCCTCGATCAGCCGCATGTCGACGTACAGCCGGCCGTCGATCTCGCCGTAACTGTGGATGGGCACCATGTGTGGGTCGGTCAGGCTTGCGGCTATGCGTGCCTCGCGGCGGAAGCGTTGCTGAAACTCGGTGTCCTCCGCTAGATGCTCGGGCAGGACCTTGAGCGCGACGATCCGGTCCGTTCTGGTGTCATAGGCACGAAAGACTTGTCCCATTCCACCGCGGCCCAGCAGCTCGCGCAGTTCGTAATGTCCGAATGACTCCGTGACCACGCAATGACTTTAAGGTGTCGACCACCCCGGGCCCGGGGTTTAGTCGAGAAGTATCGACTTGACGGTGACTTCGCTGGCCGGCGCTCCGTCTTCACCACCGCCAGTGACACCGGCCTTGGCGATCTTGTCCAGAACGGCCAGCCCGTCAGCCTGAATCGTGCCGAAGACGGTGTATTGGGGCGGCAGCTCAGAGTCCTTGTAGACCAGGAAGAACTGGCTGCCGTTGGTGCCCGGTCCCGCGTTGGCCATGGCCAGGGTGCCGCGCGGATACAGAACCGGTTCCCGCAGCTTGGGGTCGTTCTGCTGGTACTGGTCGGTCGGGTACTCGTTGGCGAATTGGTAGCCCGGGCCGCCGGTGCCGTCGCCCTTGGGGTCACCGCACTGCAGGACGCCCAGCGACTCCGAGGTGGTCAGCCGGTGACACTTGGTGTTATCGAAGTACTTCTGGCCGATCAGGCTCGCGAAACTGTTGACCGTGCAAGGTGATTCGTTGTTTGCCAGCATCAGGCCGAGGTTGCCCTGGCTGGTTGACATGCTGGCGCTCACTTGGCCCGGGTCGGTCGGCACCTTGCCGCTGCGCGGCGGCTTGACCGGCTTGGCGGCCGGTTCCTGCGGGGTCGCGGGGTACTGGCAGTTGGCGCCGACGGTGTTCGAGGGCTTGAACGCCGGCAGCGGCGGAGCCGGCGGGTTCTGCCCGGGCTGCGGAGTCGTCGTGCTCGCCGCAGGTGGGTTGCCGGGGGTCGCTGCCGCCGAGTCCGTCTTGTGCCTGTTGTTCGTGTTCATCACGGCGATCACCACGGCTACGATCGCGGCGACCGCCGTAATGGTGCTACCAACGATGAGCAGGAGCCGGCGTGTGCGGGCTTGCTTGGCGCGGCGTTCCAGCTGCCGCTCGAGTTTGCGCTTGGCGTTTTCACGTCGCTGTTCGTTGGTCGGCACGGCCGGTACGCCTCCATCGTTGTCAGTGGGGGCCGAGGTAGCCAGCTCAGGCTAATGCCGCCGCGGTGAGCCGCGTCAAGCGGCCCCCGGCTCGGATGGGAAACTGGGAAGCGTGTTGATCACCGGATTTCCCGCCGGGGTGTTGCAGTGCAACTGCTACGTCCTGGCCGAGCGACCCGGAACGGACGCCGTCATCGTGGATCCCGGGCAGCGGGTGATGGGCGCGCTGCGGCGCATCCTCGACCAGAATCGGCTGACCCCCGCCGCGGTGCTGCTCACCCACGGGCACATCGACCACATGTGGTCTGCTCAGAAGGTTTCCGACACCTACGGGTGCCCGACCTATATCCATCCCGAAGACCGGTTCATGCTGAAAGACCCGATCCACGGCCTGGGGCCGCGACTGGCGCAGATGATGGCGGGGGCGTTCTTCCGCGAGCCCAAACAGGTGGTTGAGCTGGATCGCGACGGCGACAAGATCGATCTGGGCAACATCAGCGTCAACGTCGATCACACGCCCGGACACACCCGCGGATCGGTGATCTTCCGGGTCGCCCAGGCCGCCAAGGCCGACGCCGACGTGGTGTTCACCGGCGACACGCTGTTCGAGCGTGCGGTCGGTCGCACCGACCTGTTCGGCGGCAGCGGCCGCGACTTGCTGACATCGATCGTCGGCAAGCTCCTGGTGCTCGACGACGACACCGTCGTGTTTCCCGGCCACGGCAACTCCACCACGATCGGCGCCGAGCGGCGATTCAATCCGTTCCTCGAAGGTCTGAGCGGATGACGGAGTCATTCACTGCGTTTTCTGGGCCCAAGGGCGTGCCGGACTACATCCCGCCGGACTCGGCACAGTTCGTCGCGGTGCGCGATGGTCTGCTCGGCGCTGCCCGGCGGGCCGGTTACGGCGATATCGAGATCCCCATCTTCGAGGACACCGGGCTGTTCGCCCGCGGCGTCGGTGAATCCACCGACGTGGTGTCCAAGGAGATGTACACCTTCGCCGACCGCGGTGACCGCTCGGTGACGCTGCGGCCGGAGGGCACCGCCGGAGTGGTGCGCGCGGTGATCGAACACGGCCTGGACCGCGGCGCACTGCCGGTCAAACTCTGTTATGCCGGGCCGTTTTTCCGCTACGAGCGTCCTCAGGCCGGCCGCTATCGCCAGCTGCAGCAGGTCGGCGTCGAGGCGATCGGTGTCGACGACCCCGCGCTGGATGCCGAAGTGATCGCCATCGCCGACGCCGGGTTCCGGTCGCTGGGGCTTGACGGGTTCCGGCTGGAAATCACCTCGCTGGGCGATGACAGCTGCCGGCCACAGTACCGGGAACTGTTGCAGGAGTTCCTGTTTGGGCTCGACCTCGACGACGAAACACGCAGGCGTGCCGAGATCAACCCGCTGCGGGTGCTCGACGACAAACGGCCCGAGGTCAAGGCGATGACCGCCGGTGCCCCGGTGCTGCTCGACCACCTTTCCGACGGGGCCAAGCAGCACTTCGACACGGTGCTGACGCATCTGGATGCACTGGGGGTTCCCTACGTCATCAACCCACGGATGGTGCGTGGGCTGGACTACTACACCAAGACCACCTTCGAGTTCGTGCACGACGGCCTGGGCGCTCAATCGGGCATCGGGGGCGGGGGCCGCTACGACGGGCTGATGCACCGGCTCGGCGGACAAGACCTGTCCGGCATCGGATTTGGGCTCGGCGTGGACCGGACGCTGCTGGCGTCGCGGGCCGAAGGCCGCAGCGTGGGGGAGACCACGCGCTGCGAGGTCTTCGGTGTGCCGTTGAGCGAACCGGCCAAACTGCGGCTGGCGGTGCTGGCCGGCCAATTGCGCGCTGCCGGGGTCCGGGTGGATTTGGCCTACGGCGACCGGGCGCTCAAGGGCGCGATGCGCGCGGCCGACCGTTCCGGTGCCCGTATCGCGCTGGTGGCCGGCGACCGCGATATCGAATCCGGCACCATCGGGGTGAAGGATCTCGGCACGGGGGAGCAGGTTTCGGTTCCGATCGATTCGGTTGTCGCCGACGTGCTTTCGCGTTTCGCCGGGTAGCCGCTGCAGCCTGCCGGCCGGCGCCTTCGCGGGTGGCATGCTGTCGGACCGTCATGGCATAATCGAAAGTATGTTCGAAGCGATTGCCTTGGATGAGATCTTTGAGCGACGCTATCCGTCCACCACACCGGATTCTGTGGCCTTGATGGACCGGATCTGCGCACCGTCGCGGGTCGAGAACCAGGCAGCGGCCGCCCATCTGGCGGCAATCGGGGAATTGTTCGCCTACCGGCTGGCGCGCTGCTCGGAAACCGAAGCGTGGGCGGTCGACACCATGGCGGCGGTGACCGCCGAGGTCGCCGCGGCACTGCGAATCAGCCAGGGACTGGCGGCTAATCGGCTTCGGCACGCCCGCGCGATGCGTGAGCGGCTGCCGAAGTTCGCAGAAGTGTTCAAAGCCGGCGATATCGACTATCGGACGTTTCAGGCCATCGTCTATCGCACCGATCTGCTCACCGACCACGAGGTGCTGGCCCGAGTCGACGCCGAGCTGGCCGTCAACGTGCCGCGTTGGCCATCGATGACCCACGCTCGGCTGGCCGGGCAGGTGGACAAGATCGTCATTCGGGCCGATGCGGATGCCGTACGGCGGCGTAAGGAACGCCAGCTTGACCGCGAGGTATGGATCGCCGATCTGGGAGACGGCGTTTCTGAGATCCACGGTTCCCTGCTGACCCCCGAAGCGCGGGCCCTCGAACAGCGATTGGATGCGTTGTCGGCCACGGTGTGTGAGCACGACCCTCGCGCCCGTGAGCAGCGCCGTGCCGATGCGTTGGGGGCGCTTGCGGCGGGGGCCGATCGGCTCGGCTGCCGGTGTGGCCGGCGCGACTGCGCAGCGGGAAAGCGCCCTGCCGCAACGCCTGTCGTGATTCACGTGATCGCCGAGCAGGCCACCGTCCAGGGTACCGGCACGGTGCCCGCATCCCAGCTAAAAGCGGATGGCCTCATCGCACCTGAACTCGTCAAGGAGCTGGCCAAGTCCGCCAAACTGGTGCCCCTGGTCCATTCCGCCGATGCCGCGCCTGAGCCCGGATATACGCCGTCCAGGGCGCTGCAGGACTTTGTGCGCTGCCGAGACTTGACCTGCCGCTGGCCCGGCTGCGACCGGCCGGCGATTGACTGCGACCTGGACCATACGATCCCGTACTCCGACGGCGGCCCGACGCGCGCGTCAAACCTCAAGTGCTACTGCCGTACCCATCATTTGGTCAAAACCTTCTGGGGGTGGCGCGACAAGCAGTTGCCCGACGGGACGGTGATTTTGACGTCGCCGGCTGGGCAGGCCTACGTCACCACGCCGGGCAGCGCGCTGCTTTTCCCGAGCCTGTGCATGGCAACGGGCGGGGCCCCGGCCCCCGTTGCCGACCTGCCGCAGGACTACTGCGGTGACCGGACCGCGATGATGCCCAAACGACGCCGCACTCGCGCGCAAAACCGCGCCGCGTTCATTGCCGCCGAGCGCCGGCGCAACCGGACCGCACGCGAAGCCCGCCGAAAGCCGCAACAGACACCGGATTTCCGTTTCTGCGATGTCGCGTGCGACCCAGATCCGCCGCCGTTCTAGGTGCGGGCGGGTGTCCCGTACTCGACCAAGCCGGTCAGAGCCTGTGGCAACGGATCTCGGTGCAGGACGCCCAGGCGTTGCGTGGCACGGGTGAGGGCGACGTAGAGCTCGGCCGCGCCCCGTGGGCCGTCCGCGAGGATCCGTTGCGGTTCCACGACGAGCACGGCATCGAACTCCAAACCCTTTGTCTGCGACGCCGGCACCGTACCCGGCACACCGGCCGGACCGATCACGACGCTGGTGCCTTCGCGACCGGCCTCGTCCTGGACGCATTCCTCGATGGCACCCGCTAATTCGTCGTCGGTGACCTGCCTGGACCATGGCCGGACGCCGCACGTGCGAACCGACTCCGGAGGCTGGACTGCGGGTGCGAACTCGTGGAGCAGCGCGGCGGCGACCGTCATGATCTCCTCCGGAGTCCGGTAGTTGACCGACAACGACCGGTAGGCCCACCGGCCGGGCACGTACGGCTGCAGCATCGCGTCCCACGAGGTGGCCCCGGCGGCGGACCGGCGTTGGGCGAGATCGCCGACCACCGTGAAGGATCGGCCCGGGCAGCGCCGCATCAGCACCCGCCAATCCATTTCGGACAGCTCTTGGGCCTCGTCGACGACGATGTGCCGGTAGGTCCAATCCCGGTCCGCGGCAGCCCGTTCAGCGAGATCACGAGTGTCACGCTCTTGAAAACGGTCGGCAAGGTCCTCCCCGTACAGCATGTCCTGGGCGAGCAGGCGGTCCTCGTCATCCATCAGATCCTCGCGGCCGACCATCATGTCCAGCACGCCAGAGGCGAATTCGGCTTCGGCCTTGCGCTCCTGCTCGGCGGCCTGGTCGGTCGTGTTGTCGCGGCCCAGCAGGTTGACCAGCTCATCGAGCAGTGGCACATCCGACACCGTCCAGGCATCACCGTCGGCCCGCCACAGCGACTCATCCGCCCCGGCCGCTCGCAACCGTTCGGGGGAGGTATACAGCGAGGCCAACAGGGATTGCGGCGTCAGAGTCGGCCAGAGCTCGTCGAGCGCCGCGGTGAACGTTGCGTTCTCGCCGAGCTCATCGATCAGATCCGCCCGGAGCCGCTCCCAGACGGTCCGGTCCTCTCGGTTCAGCCAGCCTCGTCCGATCCGAGCGATCCCCCGTTCAGTCACCGCCCAAGTGACGACGTCGATGAACACCGAGCGAGCGTCGTTGTGCGGCTGCCCGCTCTTGCGGGCCTCATCCCTGGCCCACTCCGCGACTCCGGCGTCGATCCGCACCGTGACGTCCGCCAGTTCAATCTCCACCGGCTGTTCTGGCAGGCGCTGCCGATCGGCAACCGCTGCCGCCAGCACATCCAGCATCTTCAGCGAGCCCTTGAGTCGCACGACCGCTGGGGTGTCCTCAGCAGTCGTACGCAGGCCGGGCACGAGGTCGCCGGTGGTACTGAACACCACATCGGTCTCGCCCAGCGACGGCAGCACACGGCCGATATGACTCAGGAACGCCGGGTTGGGGCCGACGACGAGAACGCCGTGCCGTTCCATCTGCTCCCGCTGGGTGTAGAGCAGGTAGGCGACACGGTGCAACGCCACCACCGTCTTCCCGGTGCCGGGGCCGCCCTCAATCACCAGCACCCCGTTGTGATCGAGTCGGATGATCTCGTCCTGCTCGGCCTGGATCGTCGCCACGATGTCGCGCATCCCCGCACCGCGAGGCGCACTGATCGCCGCGAGCAGCGCCGCATCACCCGTCGCGCCGTCACCCGGGCGGCCGAGTACCTCGTCGGTGAAATCGACCACCTGGCGCCCGCGGGTGTGGAACTGGCGGCGCCGGCGCATGTTCTCCGGGGTCGCGGCGGTGGCGATGTAGAACGCGCGCGCCGCCGGCGCCCGCCAATCGACCAACACCGGTTGGTAGTCGTTCTTCTGGTCCAAAAAGCCGATCCGGCCGATGTAGGACCGTTCGCCGGAGACGGCGTCCAGCCGGCCGAAACACAAACCGTTGTCCACCACGTCCAGCCGCTTCAACGCTCTGGCCGTCGCGCGCACCTCCGAGTCCCGGTCCGCGAGTGACTCGGCGTCGCCGCGTAACGCCGCGCGGAATCTGTCCTTTGCTCGCGCGCGCTCGGCATCGAGGCGCGCGTAGAGGCCGGCCACGTAACCCTGCTCGGACCGCAGTTCGTCTTCGTACTCTCGTGCCGACAAGCGCCCTCCCCGGGTCCGCCATAGATTGAAAATGGAAGGAGCGGGGACGCTCCCTCCACTTTTCTGGTCGTGTCGCTTGACACCGTATCGAACGATTGTTCGAATAGTGTGATGCGGTGGGCTAACCAAGCCGTCGCCGTCAACGGTAATCCCGTCGACGACGGGGCACTACCAGGGTTGCAGCGGATCGGCTTGGTCCGAAGCGTCCGCGCGCCGCAGTTCGAGGGGATCACCTTTCACGAGGTGCTGTGCAAATCGGCGCTCAACAAAATCCCCGAAGCCTCCGCGCTGCCGTTTCGCTACACCGTCAACGGCTACCGCGGCTGCTCACACGCCTGCCGTTATTGTTTCGCGCGTCCCAGCCACGAATACCTGGACTTCGACGGCGGCGACGACTTTGACACCCAGGTGGTGGTCAAGACCAATGTCGTCGAGATACTGCGCCACGAGCTGCGCCGGCCGTCGTGGCGGCGCGAAACCGTCGCGCTGGGCACCAACACCGATCCCTACCAGCGTGCCGAGGGGCGCTATGCCCTGATGCCCGGCATCATCGGTGCCCTGGCGGCGTCCGGCACACCGCTGTCCATCCTGACCAAGGGCACCCTGCTGCGCCGGGACCTGCCGCTGATCGCCGCGGCGGCCCAACAGGTTCCGGTGTCGGTCGCGGTGTCGCTGGCGGTCGGCGATCCGGAACTGCACCGGGACGTCGAACCGGGGACACCGACGCCGCAGGCGCGGCTGGGCCTGATCGCCGCGATTCGCGACGCCGGCCTGGACTGCCATGTGATGGTCGCGCCGGTGCTGCCACACCTCACCGACTCCGTCGAACACCTCGACGGACTGCTCGGCCAGATCGCGGCCGCCGGAGCCACCGGCGTGACCGTTTTCGGTCTGCATCTGCGTCGTTCGACCCGCGGCTGGTTCATGTCCTGGCTGGCGGGTTCGCATCCCGAGCTCGTCGGCGACTACCGCGAGTTGTATCGGCGTGGGGCGTATTTGCCGCCGGCCTATCGCGAGATGCTGCGGGCGCGCGCCGCTCCACTGATCGCCAAACACCGGCTGACCGGCGACCACCGGCCGTTCTCACAACTGCCCGAGGCCGTCGAGCCGGAACCCGTCCAGCCGACCCTGTTTTGAGCTAGGCCGGTTTATCGCTACGGGGCTTGGTCAGGGTGAACTGCTCCACGACGGCAACCGCGCCGAACGGCCCGCGCAGCGCGTAATGCGTGGCGTTGATCGCGGTGTGGCCACCCGGTTGACCCGGATCGACGTCGAAAGCCACGAACCCGTACGGGTTGTCGCGGTCGCGAAACGCCGACCAGGGCGCATCCTCGAGGACATAGATCGGCGCCTTGCGCCCGATCGCGGGGTCGAACGCGCCGACCCCGGTGATCACCCGGCACCGAGGCTCACCGAAGAGCATCCCGTTCGTCGGCGCAGGGGTGCCTCCGCCACCGATGACGACGTGGACCGTCCCGCGCGTGGTGTCGATGACGTCATGGTGAGTGTCGACGGGTATCGGTGTTCGGGTGTCGGCGTTTTCGGTTCCGCGCAACGGATGGGACCGTTCGTAGTGGTGTTCGTGGCCGCACACCACCAGATCGACCTGGTACGGGTCGAACAGGGGTAGCCATTCCTCGCGGATCCCGAGGTCGGCGCCGTTGGCGCGCTCGGCGGTGGAAATGGCGGTCTGATGCATGCAGATGACCACCCAGTCGATATCGGGATCGCGCCGCGCGGCCGCGAGTTCGGCTGCAAACCAGCGCTTTTGCTCGCCACCGGAGTAGGCGTGCACGTAAAAGTTGCCGCCGTCCTGCAACGCCACGTCGTCGTTGCTGAGGCTGATCACCCGCAACGAGCCGGCGGTGAACGAATACCACAGGCCGCGCAGTTCGGGACTCGACCCGGAATCGGGCAACCCGAAGTAGGTCTGGTACGCGCCGTAGCCGATCGGCCCGTTGCCCAATTCGTTCTCGTGATTGCCCGCCGCCGGCATCCATGGCCGGTAGCGGGCCGAGCGCGTGTTGTTCTCAAACCAGTTCGACCAGGTGCGGATGCGGTCTTGTGCGAGATTGGCGTAGCACAGGTCGCCGTTGACCAGGTTGAACAACGGACCGATGCGCTCGATGGCCAGGGTGATGTCGCCGGCCGCCGACGATCCGATGTTGTCGGTGCTGTACGTGCCGTCGGGCATCTTGTCCAGAAGGGTGGGCGCGGACTGATCGCCGAAGCTGGTGAAGCGCAATGGCTTTCGGCCCGTCGGCGCGGTCCGCACCGTGCCCTGCTCCGGCTCGGCGCCGTCGTGCACCGCGGCATACACGTAGTCGGTATCCGGGGTCAGATTCGTCAGGCGAGCATGGTTCACACGAACTTCGTTGTTGGACTTCGCATCTCGGTAGGTGCGGGTTTCGGCCACGATGGTGCGTCCGAACCCGGCCCCCGGCGTGCCCAGCATGACGCGCGGATTTCGGACGGCCTCGGTGCTGTGCCAGGACACCACCACCTCGGTGCCGGCGTTCTCGCCGAACTGCAGGTGCAGACCGAAAACCGGCGGTGCGCCGTGCCGATCCGGCTGGCGCAAGAGGCCCGGACCGTGCGGATTGGACCACAACAGCGCGGCCCCGCCCAGCCCCACGCCGGCGCCGACGCCCATCCCGACAACCGCCGAGGTGGCGCTCGTCGCCAACAACCTGCGACGGGTGATGGGCATGCATGTTTCATACCCGAGCCGGACGACGGTTGGCATATCGAGCGGTGAACGCCGGAAGCGTTGGTAACGAATCCGGTAGCGTTTTCGATATGACGAGCGTGATGACGAACGGGCGAAAAAGGGCCAGCGCGGTCGCGTCGGCAACGTTTGCACTGGTCGCGGGGGCGGCGGGAGCAATTCTCGGACCGGCGACGGCGCACGCGGATCCGGCCGGCCACCAGGTGACTTACACCGTCTCGAGCGCCAACAATCTGACCGCCAGCGTCTCGTACGTGAGTTCGGATCCGCCCAGCCAGGCGGCCTATAGCGCGGACTCCTCGAAGTTCATGACCAGTCTGCAGGCCCCGCTCAGCGCCGGAGCACCGGTCGTTTACACGGCCACGTTGGCGAACCCGAATCAGTGGGCGAGCGTCACCGCCAGCGGCATGCTGCACTGGCCGGATTCCGGCAACGGTCCCGCCTCGTTCCACTGCGAGATCGCCGTGGACGGCCAGGTGGTCGTGCACCAGGACGCCACCACCACCGTCACCTGCGCGGCCCGGCCCGGCTAACCAGCCCGTCAGCCCGAGTAGACGTACACCCAGGCGGTGTCGCCCGAGCGCAGTGGCACTGCGATGCGGCGGTAGTCGTGCACCTCGTAGGAGTCGGCGGCGGCCAACTCGGTCTCGCTGATCTCGAACACCATTCCGTCGGCATGCGCATCGGCACGGTCGCTGCGTCGCAGGATCGGGTGGCGATCGCTGCCGCTGGTCGCGATCACATGCGGGTCGGTGATGGTGACCTGGTTCAGGTCGTATCCGAGAATCGCATTGCGACGGCCGGGGACCTCACGCCCGAAGGTCGCCCGCTGGACCTCCGGCAGCTGCAGCGTGCCGTAGGAGAACAACAGCTCGGTCATCGCGGTTCGGTCTGCGCGACGACGACGACCTGTGCTGGCTCGGCGCCGACGGCGCGGATCTTGTGGCTGATCGACGCGTCGAAGTAGGCGCTGTCGCCGGCACCGAGCTTGATGGTCTGGTCTCCGTAATCGAGTTCGACCCGCCCCGCGTGGACGAAGACGAACTCCTGACCCGCGTGCTCGGGATGGGGATCGTCGGCCAGGTGGGCGGTCGGCCGCACGACGAACGGCGACATGGACTTTCCGAGCAGCGCGGACGCCAGCACTTGGTAGCGCTGGCCGTCGTCCCCGGCGGCGCGGTCGACGGTGATCTTCTCCTGGGCCGCCTCGTCGGAGAACAGCCGCCCGACATCGACGTCGAGCGCACGCGCGACTTTCAGGGCCACCGCGATCGACGGTGTGCTGTGCCGGCGCTCGATCTTGGACAGGTAGCTCTTGGTCAGTCCGGTCTGCTCGGCGAGCTGTTCCAGCGTCAGGCCGCGTTGTTTGCGGACGGCGCGCAGCAGGGTAGTCACCGACGATGCCTCCATTCGCAGCCCAATGACACAAGGTTTCCTAACATGCTACTTTAGTGTCATCCAGCTCGCGGCCCCGGGAGAAACCCTGATGCCAACCACGTTCAGCGATTCGAAGTCCAATCTGATGCATCGCGCCGAGGAACAGTTGGCCGCCAATATTGCCGAGTCCGAGTTGACCACGCGGCAGAAGCTGGCACTGACGTGCCGGGCCCTGTTCGACGGCGGGCATGATTCCGGGCTGGCCGGACAGATCACCGCGCGGGCCGAAGCGGATGGGACCTAACTACACCCAACGGCTGGGCCTCGGGTTCGACGAGATCACCGAAAGCAATCTGCTGCTGGTCGACGAGGACCTCAACGTGCTCGACGGTGACGGAATGGCCAACCCCGCCAATCGTTTCCATAGCTGGATCTATCGCGCGCGACCCGACGTGCAATGCATCGTGCACACCCACGCCTTCCACGTGGCGGCGCTGTCGATGCTGGAGGTCCCGCTGGTCATCTCCCACATGGACACCACGCCGTTCTACGGCGACTGCGCGTTTCTGGCCGAGTGGCCGGGCGTGCCGGTCGGCAACGAGGAGGGCGAGATCATCAGCGCCGCGCTCGGGGACAAGAAGGCGGTCCTGCTGGCCCATCATGGCCAGGTGATAGCCGGCGCGAGCATCGAGGAAGCCTGCTCGCTGGGGATCCTGATCGAGCGCGCGGCGAAGCTGCAACTGGCGGCCATGGCCGCCGGCCGGATCAAGCAACTGCCCGAGCAGTTGGCCCGCGAGGCCCACGACTGGACGCTGACCCCCAAGCGCAGCCAGGCCAACTTCGCCTACTACGCGCGCCGCGCGCTGGCGCGCCACCCCGACGTCCTATCTGGCTAGCACCCCCGTCCGTCACCAATCCGAGGAGTTCTTTCCGTGGCCGAAACGTCTGCGCCAACGATCGACGGCATCATCGCCTACCCGGTGACTCCGTACTCCGAGACCGGCGGCATCGACACCGCCCGGCTGGCTGAGCTGGTCGAGCGGCTGATTACCGGACGCGTGCACGCAATCGCGCCGTTGGGCAGCACCGGCGAGTTGGCCTATCTCGAAGAGTCCGAGTTCGACGCCGTCGTCGACACCACCATGGACACCGTCGCCGAGCGGGTGCCCGTCATCGTCGGTGTGTCAGATGTGACTACTGCCAAGACGATTCGGCGCGCCGGGTATGCGCAACAAGCCGGTGCCGCCGCGGTGATGATCCTGCCGGTGTCCTACTGGACGCTCACCGAGCGTGAGATCGTCCAGCACTACCGCAGCATCAGCGACGCCATTTCCATCCCGATCATGGCCTACAACAACCCAGCCACCAGCGGCGTGGACATGCGCCCCGAATTGCTGGTCGCCATGTTCGAGACCATCGAAAACGTCACCATGGTCAAGGAATCCACCGGCGACCTGACTCGAATGCAGCGCATCAGCGAACTGTCCGGCGGCACCTTGCCCTTCTACAACGGCAGCAATCCGCTGGTACTCGACGCCCTGAAGGCGGGCGCCTCCGGATGGTGCACGGCCGCGCCGAACTTGCGGCCCCAGCCGTGCATCGACCTGTACAAAGCGGTGCGATCAGACGACCTGGAGAATGCGCAGATTCTTTACGACAACCTCAAGCCGCTGTTGGAGTTCATCGTCGCGGGCGGGCTGGCCAGCACCGTGAAGGCCGGGCTGGACCTGCTTGGTTTCCCGATCGGGGACCCACGGGCACCGCTGCTGCCGCTCGACGAGCAGAGCCGGGGCGAGCTGCTGGTTCTACTGTCTGACGATTAATCGAGGTTCGTGGCGGCGAAGGTGTCGCACTGGTGCGGGTTGCCGGTCTGATAGCCGGCGGTGAACCACTTTTGGCGTTGCGCGGCCGATCCATGGGTCCACGACTCGGGGTTGACGCGACCGGTCGTTTCCTTCTGAATCCGGTCATCGCCGACCGAGGCGGCGGCCGAGAGCGCGTCGGCAATATCCTTGTCGCTCAACGGCTGTAGGTACGGAACGCCGGTGCTTTCCTGTTTCACCGTCGACGCATAGTGCGCCCAGATGCCGGCGTAGCAGTCGGCCTGCAACTCCGTGCGCACGCCGTTGCCGCCGGCGCCCTGTGCACCTTGCTGGGAGCGGCCCAGGATCCCCTGCAACTGCTGGACGTGGTGGCCGTATTCGTGTGCGACCACATACTCCTGCGCGAAAGGTCCACCGCTGGAACCGAATTTATCGACCAACTCCTGGAAGAAGTCGGTGTCGAAGTACGCGGTCTGATCCACCGGGCAGTAGAACGGCCCGACCGCGGTGGTCGCGGGCCCACAGCCGGTATTCACCGAACCGCTGAACAGCCGCAGATGCGGGCGGGTGTAGTTGCGCATCAATTGATGCCACACCGCGTCGACGGAGTTGCCGGTGGCAACCACCCGGCACTGAACGTATTTGTTGGCGTCCGCACCGGTTCTGCACACGTTCAGGTCGAAGCCGGGTGCCACGTCCTCGCGGGTGTTCGCCGGCTGCTGGCTGATGACGCTCCCGGGATCGACACCCAGGAACAGTGCCACCACCACGATCAACAGTCCGCCGATGCCGCCACCGAGGGCCATCCGGCCGCCGCCCATACCGCCGGAGGACGCCGCGGTGCTGGTGTCGATCTGCATACCCTCGTTGAAGGTCATGGTTCAGCTTTACACACACCTAACGCTGTTGCGTAGCAGCGAATCGACTGTCGGTGTAGCGGCGCAGGTCGCTCAGGAACCGGCGCAGGCCGAGATTGAGCAACGGACCGAAGACGACCATTGCCAGTCGTGCCGAGCCCGCCGGTTTCATTGCCATGGTCCAGGTCAGCCGGCAGACGCCCGGAATGGCCTGCACCCTGTAGTCTTCGGCGAAGGCCGCCGTATATCGAGTCGAGCACTCGTTGAACCGGAATGCCATGTGGGTGAACGGTTCCCAGGCGATGAACTCTTCGTCGCCGGCGATGCCGCGCATCTTGACGGTGCGGGTGGTACCCACGCCTCGCGGCTCGGGACTGGTCCAGGTCACCTTGGTGATCACCGGGGCCCAGCGGGGCCAGGACTCGGCGTCGGCGAGGACCTCGAACAACTGCTCGGGAGTGATGGCCAGGTCGACGCTGTTGCGCAATACCGATGGCGCATTGTCGATGAAGTCCAGGTCGACGCGCTCGCAGGAATGCATGGCTTGAATCTAGCCGCGTCGCTGGTCGGCGTCGTGAAGGACCCGCGCCAGCGGCACGCACAGAGCGGCGCCGATCAGACCGGCCGCAAGGATCGCGGCGACGGCCAGCGCTCGCCCGCCTTGCGCCAGGGCATACGAGAACACAATTGGGGCGATCACCGATGCCGTGGCCCAGGCCATTCCCCAGATGCCGTGATAGCGCCCCCGTCGCCCTCGAGCACGTCGTGCGTGCCGCCCGCCGGGACGCCGACTGGACGCATTGGGTCCACGCCCTGACTTACCCCGGGCCGTCGCTGGCCGCGGCCAGCAGCGGCACCAGCACATCGCTGATCGGCGTCGCCAGGTTGTGCACGCGAGCCTTGCGGATGATCACCCCGTTGCGGATGGCCCATTCCATCGGCCGGTGCTGCTCTCGATCGGCCAGTATCGAGGTGCCCATGTCTTCCGGAGCCTGACGGAACAGGTCGGTCAGTTCGTCGACCACGCTGTCCGGCAGCCGGGCGCCCTCGGCGCGCGCGACCGCCAGGCATTCCGCCACATACCGACGGGACAGCGCGGCGACGTCGTCGCGGCGAAACATCCCGGACCGCCGCCCCGACAGCGCCATCAACCCGGCCAGCGCATTGGTGAGCAGCTTGCGCCAGCCCGCCGTGATCAGGTCGGGTTCGCAATCCACCCGGCAGCCCGCGCCGCGCAGCAGCTCGGCGGCCGCCTCCGCCGCGGGCCCACTGGGCAGCACCAGCGCTGCCTCGGTGCGCAGTCGCACCCACCCTTCCGGTTGGGTCTCGGCGGAATACCAGACGATCCCGGGAACCACGGCCGACGACGGGCACAGCGGTTGCACCTGGTCGACCTGTTCGACGCCGTTTTGCAGCACCAGGACGCTGGTGTGCTCGGCGCACAGCCGCGATAGCCAGCCGGCGGCGTCGTCGTTCTGGGTGGCCTTGACCGCCAGGATCACCAGGTCGACGGGGCCGGAGACGTCCGCAGGATCGGTGTGCACCGGCCCGGGCACCACGATCGGGTCCTGGCCGTCGGGCCGCAGTTCGATATTGTCCCGGGCGGTGCGACCGCAAACCAGCACCGAATGCCCGGCTTGGTACAGCAGCGCGGCGACCGTCGTGCCGACAGCGCCCGGACCGACGAGTGCGATGTTTGTGGCGATAAAAGCGAAGTTACACCGCCCCTTAGACTGGTCAGTCGTCCAACGTCAAGAGGAGTATTTGTGCTGCGCAGCCACGCCGCTGGTTCGCTACGGGATCGCGACGCCGGCCAGCAGGTGACGCTGGTCGGGTGGGTGGCTCGCCGCCGCGACCACGGTGGCGTCATCTTCATCGACCTACGCGACGCGTCCGGGATCGCGCAGGTGGTCTTCCGCGCGGCAGACGTGCTGGAACAAGCGCACCGGTTGCGCGCCGAATTCTGCGTCGCGGTCCAAGGCCTCGTCGAGATCCGCCCGGAAGGCAACGCCAACGCCGAGATACCCACCGGCGATGTCGAGCTGAATGTCACGTCACTGACCGTGCTGGGGGAAAGCGCGCCGCTGCCCTTCCAGCTGGACGAGCCCGCGGGGGAGGAGTTGCGGCTGAAGTACCGCTACCTCGACCTGCGCCGCGACGGTCCGGCCGCGGCAATTCGGTTGCGCTCCAAGGTGAATGCCGCCGCCCGATCGGTGCTCGCGCGGCATGACTTCGTCGAGATCGAGACGCCGACGATCACCCGCTCGACCCCGGAGGGCGCGCGCGACTTCCTGGTGCCGGCCCGGCTGCACCCCGGATCGTTCTACGCCCTGCCGCAGAGCCCGCAGCTCTTCAAGCAGCTGCTGATGGTGGCCGGCATGGAGCGCTACTACCAGATCGCCCGCTGCTACCGGGACGAGGATTTCCGCGCCGACCGGCAGCCGGAATTCACTCAGCTCGACATGGAGATGAGCTTCATCGACGTCGAGGACATCATCGCGATCTCCGAGGAGATCCTGACCGCGCTGTGGGCGCTGATCGGCTATCAGGTTCCGACGCCGATTCCGCGGATCAGTTACGCCGACGCCATGCAACGGTTCGGCACCGACAAGCCCGACATGCGCTTCGGGCTGGAGCTGGTCGAGTGCACAGAGTTCTTCTCCGACACCACATTTCGCGTCTTCCAGGCGCCGTATGTCGGCGCGGTGGTGATGTCCGGCGGGGCTTCGCAGCCGCGCCGCACGCTGGACGGGTGGCAGGAGTGGGCCAAACAGCGCGGGCACCGGGGGCTGGCCTATGTGCTGGTGGGCGACGACGGTGAGCTGAGCGGTCCGGTGGCCAAGAACTTGAGCGACACCGAACGCGACGGCCTGGCCGCCCACGTCGGCGCCAGTCCCGGCGACTGCATCTTCTTCTCGGCCGGACCGGCGAAGCCGTCGCGGGCACTGTTGGGCGCCGCCCGCGGTGAGATCGCCAACCGCCTCAACCTGATTGACGCCGACGCCTGGGCGTTCGTCTGGGTGGTCGACCCGCCGCTATTCGAGCCCGCCGAAGACGCAACCGCCGCCGGTGATGTGGCGGTGGGTTCCGGCGCGTGGACCGCGGTGCATCACGCGTTCACCTCGCCCAAGCCCGAGTATCAGGGCGTCGTCGACACCGATCCCGGTCGCGTGCTGGCCGATGCCTACGACATTGTCTGCAACGGCAACGAGATCGGCGGCGGGTCGATCCGTATCCACCGCCGCGACATCCAGGAACAGGTGTTCGCGGTGATGGGCCTGGACAAGGCCGAGGCGCAGGAGAAGTTCGGATTCCTGTTGGAGGCCTTCACGTTTGGCGCACCTCCGCACGGCGGAATCGCGTTCGGCTGGGATCGGATCAACGTGCTGCTGTCCAGGGTGGACTCCATCCGCGAGGTAATCGCCTTCCCCAAGACCGGCGGCGGGGTCGACCCGCTGACCGATGCGCCCGCACCGATCACCGCGCAGCAGCGCAAGGAATCCGGAATAGACGCCAAACCCAAAGAGGTTGAGCAGGCATGACTCAAGAGTTCCCAGACACTGAAACGATCAACGCGTTCAACACCAGCATCGTCGACGAGTTCCGCGCCAACGGCGGCAAGGTCGGCGGCCCATTCAAAGACGGCGACCTGTTGCTGCTCACCACGACGGGGGCCAAATCCGGCCAGTCCCGGCTGTCGCCGCTGGCCTACTTCCGCATCGACGGCAAGCTGATCATCATCGGCTCGTTCGCCGGTGCGCCGAGGGATCCGGCCTGGGTGCACAATCTGCGGGCCAACCCGCAGGCGCACATCGAGGTCGGCACCGACGCGTACGACGTGACGGCGCACGAACTGGCGCCCGCCGAGCGCGACGAGCTCTTCGAAAGAGTCAGCGCCGCGTCGCCGGGCTTTGCCGAATATCAGTCCAAAACCAGCCGGATCATTCCGCTGTTCGAGTTGCAACGCGGCTAGGCCGTCCTTGCGTTGCCGCGCGGGCTGGCGCTGGGGTAAGCAAGCGGCATGAGCACTTCGCTGCTGGCGCGGCCCTTCGCGGGCAGAGCCGCGGTCATCGGGGGTTTGAAACGAGTACGTGGCGGGTGGTTCAACCTGCTGCAAACCTCGGTGACTGCGGGTCTGGCCTGGTACATCGCACATGACGTACTCGCGCACCCGCAACCGTTCTTCGCGCCGATCGCCGCGGCGGTGTCGTTGTCGACCAGCAACGTGCTGCGCGCGCAACGCGCCATCCAGATGATGATCGGGGTGACGCTGGGCATCGGGACGGGCAGCTTGGCGCAAGAGTTGCTCGGCCCCGGGGCCGTGTCCATCGCGCTCGCCGCGCTGATCGCGCTGCTGGCCGCGGTGTTCATCGGTCAGGGCTACATCGGCCAGGGGATGATGTTCGCCAACCAGACCGTGGTGTCGTCGATCCTGGTGATCGCCCTCTATCGCAGCGGTGTCGGTTGGGAGCGCATCGACGACGCGCTGATCGGTGGCGGACTGGCCATCGTCGTCGCCGTCCTGCTATTCCCGGCCAACCCGCTCGTTGTGCTGCGCAACGCGCGCATCGAAGTGCTGAGAACCCTGCACTCGGTGCTGACCCGCACCGGCGATCTCGCCTGCGGCCGTCTCGAGCCCGCACCCGACTGGCCGTTGGCGGCCGTCGACAGGGTGCACGCACAGCTGGGTGGACTCATCCAGGCGCGGACCACCGCGCGTCAGGTCGTGCGACTCGCGCCGCGGCGCTGGGGACTTCGCGACGCCGTCCAGGGCGCGGACCACCAGGGCCTGCATCTGGCCCTGCTCGCCGGCTCGGTGCTGCAGCTGGCCCGCGCCGTCGTGCCCGCCGCCCTCTCCGCCCCGGACGGCTACTGTGACCGCCTCCCACAATCCGCGGAGGCGGTGTTGACCGACATTGCCAGGGCGACAGCACTTGCGGATTCGGATCCGGCGGCCGCGGCCGCCTATGTCGACGCCGCTCAACGGCATGCGTCGGAACTGCTGTCCAACGCCCACGAAAGAACCGAGGTGGTGCTTGCCGACGTCGTCCAGGCATGTGTCGACGATCTGCAGCGGGTGATCGAGCTGCACCAGCCGTAGGAGCTCAGAACGAGCCGGTCAGGAACTCCTGGACCAGCTTCTTGGGCGCCTGGGTCAGCCAGCCCTCGGTGATCAGCTCCTCGAGGTCGCGCACGTCGATCTCGGCCAGCTTGACCAGCACCGCGGCATAGCCGTCGAAATGCGGCGTGGTGAAGTACACCCGCGGCTCGTCGGCAACCAACGCGAACTTGACGCCCTCATCGGCCACCCGGACACCGAGAAGGTCGCCCTCGGGCGGCTCGGACCCACTGGCCGACAGCGCTTCACGGTCCGATGAGCGCAGCGGTCTCTCCCATGCCAGTAGCTTCTTGCCGACCCGCCAATCGTGCGGTGACTGCTCGGAGGTGAGTGGGAGCTCACCGACGATCCGGGCGACGTCGTCCCAGGTGGCCACAGATTGATTGTGCTCCGGCTATGGTGCGCTTGGTGCCGTATTGCCCATCGGTCGCCAACCAGCTCCCGGAGATGTCAGGAGGTAACACTCGTTGTCCTCTGCAGTGCCGGTCCCGGGCGCCCGCCGTCATCGCGTCACACACCGCACCGAGTACCGCTATTCGGATATCGTGACCAGCTCCTACGGGCGTGGTTTTCTCACCCCGCGGGACATGCAACGGCAGCGTTGCGTCGCCCATCAGCTGACGATCGACCCGGCCGCCGCCGACAGCTCTACCAGCACCGACAACTATGGGAATGTCAGCTCCTATTTTCACGTCACCGATCCGCACCGCACCCTGACGGTCACCAGCGACTCGATCGTCGACGTGTTTTCGCCGGCTCCCGGGCTGTACACCAGCGGGCCGGCGGTGCAGCAGTGGGAGGCGGCCCGGCCGGCCGGGCGTAGGGGCGCGCTCGCGTCCGAGTTCACCCTGGACTTGAATCCGCCGGAGATCACCGATGAAGTCCGCCACTACGCGGCGCCCAGCTTTGTGCCCGAACGCCCGCTGGTGGAGGTGTTGCGCGATCTCGCGTCGCGGATCTTCACCGACTTCACCTACCGCTCCGGGTCGACGACGATTTCCACCGGAGTCAATGAGGTTCTGGCAGCCAGGGAAGGGGTATGTCAAGACTTTGCAAGGCTGGCGATCGCCTGCCTGCGAGCCAACGGTTTGGCGGCCAGCTATGTGTCCGGTTATCTGGCCACCGACCCGCCCCCCGGAAAGGAACGGATGATCGGCATCGATGCCACTCATGCCTGGGCCGCGGTGTGGACGCCACAGCAGCCCGGCCGATTCGAGTGGCTGGGGCTGGACCCCACCAATGACCAGATGATCGACCAGCGGTACATCATTGTGGGACGCGGCCGCGACTACGCGGACGTGCCGCCGCTGCGCGGCATCATCTACACCGACTCTGAGCGCAGCGTGATTGACGTCGCCGTCGATGTTGTGCCTTTCGAAGGCGATGAGTTGTATGCGTGACTTTCACTGTCCCAACTGCGGCCAGCGGCTGGCGTTCGAGAACTCCACCTGCCTGAATTGCCGCAGTGCGCTGGGTTTTTCCCTTGAGCAGATGGCCTTGCTGGTGATCTCCAAGGACGACGCCAACGAGCACGCCGGCTTCGTGGATGCCGCTGAATATCAGCTGTGCGCCAATCTGCTTGTCGCCGAATGTAATTGGCTGGTCCCGGTCAATAACCCCCGCCTGCGCTGCACGTCGTGCGCGCTGACTACCGAACGGCCCAACGATGCCGACAAGGTCGGCCTGGCCGAGTTCGCCCGGGCCGAGGCCGCCAAGCGACGGCTGATCGTCGAGCTCAACGAGCTGAAGCTGCCGATCGTGGGCCGCGATGAGGATCCTGATTACGGGCTGGCTTTCCGGCTGCTGTCCAGTGCGCACGAGCACGTGGTGACCGGGCACGAGAACGGGGTCATCACACTGGATTTGGCCGAGGGTGATGACGTCCATCGCGAGCAGCTGCGAGTGGAGATGGACGAGCCGTACCGGACGTTGCTCGGGCATTTCCGGCACGAGATCGGGCACTACTACTTCTACCGCCTGATCTCCCCGTCGCAGGACAACGTCAAGCGCTTCAACGAACTGTTCGGCGATCCCGACGCCGACTATCAGGAGGCGCTGGATCGGCACTACAACGAGGGCGCGCCGGAGGGCTGGCAGAAACGCTTCGTGTCGTCGTATGCGACTATGCATCCGGCCGAGGATTGGGCCGAGACGTTCGCCCATTACCTGCACATCCGCGACACCCTGGACACCTCGGCCTGGTGCGGTTTCGCCGCGGCCTCGGCGACCTTCGACCGGCCGGCCTTGGGCCCCAGCGCTTTTCCCAACATCATCGAGATGTGGCTGCCATTGTCATGGTCACTGAACATGGTGAACCGATCGATGGGCCACGACGATCTGTATCCGTTCGTGCTCCCGGTCGCGGTGCTGGAGAAGATGCAATTCATCCACACCGTTATCGACGAGGTAGTGTCGGCAACCCAGGGGCCCGCTGCCGTCGCCGGCTAGGCGGGCATCACCCGCCGTTCGTCGGGCCCCCACAGCGGCTGCATTCCGCCCGGCAGGGTCAGTTGCGTGTCGGTGATGACCTTAGCCAGATCCCGCAGCTCGGTATGGATCACGGCGAGCAGGTCGGCCAGCTTGGCGCGGTGCCCGTCGGCGGCCACCCCCTCCAGCTGGGCGGGATCCGATCGGCGCAGCATCATGCTGATCTCTTGCACCGTCCGTTCCGGACGCGATGACCCCGACGCGCTGGGCAGGTCCCTGAGGTTGGCCCGTAACCGCTCCAGCTGGTACAGCAGCGACCGTGGGTTGTTCGCGTCGAACAGCATCAGCTCGGTCACCGCCGCGATGCTGACTTGGCCGACGGTGCGACGCCGGTAGATGACCGACGATTCACAGGCCACCAGTGTCGACTCGATGATGGTCTGCTCAGCGGCCGTGCCGCGGACCGTCGTGAGTGTGCTTCCCAGCAGGGCGGTCAGCCACA
This sequence comes from uncultured Actinomycetota bacterium, assembly GCA_963712615.1. Lineage (GTDB taxonomy): Bacteria > Actinomycetota > Actinomycetes > Mycobacteriales > Mycobacteriaceae > Mycobacterium. Next base: position 1,260,544 of record CAVQIO010000002.1, on the reverse strand, counting down.
GGCCGCGTTCGATGCGTTTGCCGATGTCCATCATCGACCAGCCCACGTCGCGCACCATCGACTCGCTGGCGACCCCCGAAAGGGTCAGCATCCCGGCCAAGGTGCGCGCATGAGCCGACGCCAGCAGAGTGTCCGCCTCGGCCAGCGACTGCGGCGGTTCGGGCCGGTGTGCAAGCGCGCGCTCCACGTTGGCCAGCACCACCCAGGTGTCGTTGGACATCTGGTCGCGCACCGATCTGGCGGCCAGGGCAAGCCCTTCCACCGCCTGAATGAGCGATCCCGCCCGGCCCGGGTCGACGGTCAGTGACCACAGCGTCGACGGAACGATCGCGATCATCTCGGCCGGGTCGTTGTCGGCTCCGGTATCGGTCCCGGTGATGCGGCCCAGCGCGGCCATCAGCACCGGCACGCACGCGCTTTCCTCGGTGTCTTGCTGGTGCCGGTAAACGTGGAAGCGGTCGCGGGCGGCCATCAGCAGCCTGGCCGTGCTTTCCGCGCGCTCGCCGTAACGTCCGATCCAGAACAGGTCGGACAGCACACGCGGCGAACTGACCCCCCAGGTGCCCGCGGCGGTCTTCACCGGCTGCACCTCGGTCGGCAGCGTAATCGTCTCGGCCTGCACACGCTCCGTCGGGCGCACCCAAATATCTTTTGCCGCAACGGTTGTCAGCGTGTATGCCGCCGGGCCTGGCGCCAGGACGTAGCCGACGCCGCCGATCATCGGAGCGTAGCCACCACGCTGCGCAACCGTGAACAATCGCATGCCGATGCCGGCCGACGACAACGCACCGGAATAGTCCGTCGGTGCCGAGGAGAACTGTGGCAGCTCCTGACCGGCCCACTGCCACGGCATGGTGTCGATCCGTGCGGCCAGTTCGGTCAGCTGAGTCGACGAAAGCGTCGGTCCGACAAAGGTTTCCCCGCCGACGGTGGACTTGATCAACAGTGACGAGAGATTGGTCAGCAGATGCGAACGTTCCTTGGCGATACCGCCCCAGTACACCGCTGCGGTATTCAGCAGCGGAGCTTCGCCGAGTAACCGCTCGGCCAGCTCGGGCAGAAAACGCAGCAGCCCAGGGCTTTCCAGGATCCCGCTGCCCAGCGTGTTGACGACGGTCACCGTCCCGCGGCGTTGCGCTTCCACTAAACCGACCACCCCGAGCCGGGAATCGGTGCGCAAATCCAGCGGGTCGGCGTAGCGCGCGTCGACGCGGCGAAGAACAACGTCGACGCGTTTCAGCGTTCCCAGCGAGCGCATCCACACTTTGCCGTCGAGGACCACCAAGTCGGCGCTTTCCACCAGCGGAAAACCCAGCAGCGTCGCGAGATACGCCTGATCGAACGCGGTCTCCGAGTAGATGCCCGGGCTGAGCACCACCACAACCGGGTCTTGGGCGACATCCTGAGCGGCGTCGATCAGTGCCAGCCGCAGTGCCTGCGCGAACGGTGTCGTGGGTCGCGGCGCGATCCGCTCGTAGAGATCGGGAATCGCGTGCGCGACAACGCGTCGGTCGGCCAGCGCATAGCCCGCACCCGAGGGCGCCTGCGTCCAGTCCGCGTTGACCTCGAAGGCGCCGTTCGGCAGCCGGCTGAGATCGCAGGCGTGCATGAAAAGCTGGTGGTGGCCGGGTACTTCGATTCCGTTGGCCGCGCGCACGTAACCGGGATGGGCGAACACCAGTTCCGGTGGCAGCATGCCGTCGGTGAGCAGGCTGCGCGGCCCGTAGAGGTCGGCGAGCACGGCATCGAGCAGGCGTGAGCGCTGCACCAGCCCGGCCTCCAGCGTCTCCCAATCGGCCGCGGACACCACCACCGGCAGCGTGTCCAGGTTCCACGGTCGGGGCTCGAGGGCGTGGCCACTGGCGGGATCGACCTCGGTGTAGGTGATCCCGTCGTTGTCGATGAGGCTGTGCACCACCGACCGCAGCTGATTCAGCCCCGCCCGGCCGCGTTCGGCGACCGTGTCGGCCAGCTCGGTCCAGGCGGGTCGCACCTTGCCGTTTTCGTCGAGGAATTCGTCGTAGCCGACTCCGGGTGAGCCGGTGGGGCGCAGGTCGAACAGTGCTTCGTGGCCGCGCGCGCTGCGGTACCCCGCCAGTAGCCGGTCGGCGTCGTAGCGGTCGCCGGAAGTACCGGGAACCACCGAGGGGTCGAGTGCCATCGCGATGCCAGTTCTGGAGGTCGCCACTACTGCTGCACGGTACGCACGCGGCGGAGGTCGAGAATGCCCGGCGCGCCGATATCGGTGAATATCCGTGCCTGTTTCTCCCGGATGCCGGATAGGTCGAGCTTGCCCGCGGTGAAGCCGGTGGCCTCGAACCGGCGAGCGCGGCGCGATTCGGCCGCAACGGCGTTGACGGGTGGCTCGTCGTAGGCCATGCCGCCAGGATGCGCGACGTGATAGGTGCAGCCGCCGCGCGAGGTTCCGGAGGTGAGATCGATGAGCTCGAACTGCAGTGGCACATCGGTGGTGATCGTCGGATGCAGCGCGCTGGGCGGCTGCCACGCCTTGTACCGCACGCCGCCCACGTGGATGTCGGGGTTGTCGGTGGCCAGCAACGGCACCGGGTAGCCGTTGCAGGTCACGACGTAGCGGTGCCGGTCGGCGCCGATGATGCGGATCTGGAGACGCTCGACCGAGGAATCGACGTAGCGGGCGGTCCCCGTCGCGGTGGCCTCCTCGCCGAGGGTGTTCCACGGCTCGATCGCCCCGCGCAGCTCGATCTCCACACCGTCGAAGACGGCGGTGCCGATGCGCGGGAACCGGAATTCGGTGAACGGGTCCAGCCAGCTGGTCTCGAACGCGATGCCGTTCGCGCGCAGATCGGCGGCCACGTCGGCAATGTCGTGAATCAGGAAGTGCGGCAACAGGTATCGTCCGTGCAAGTTAACGCCGTGCCGGATCAGCGGGGCGCGCAGTGGCTCGTCCCAGAACCATGCCACCAGCGAGCGCACCAGCAGCGACTGCACCATCGCCATGCGCAGATGCGGTGGCATCTCGAATCCGCGCAGCTCCAGCAGGCCGAGTCTGCCGCGGGGGCTGTCGGGGCTGTAGAGCTTGTCGATGCAGAACTCGGCGCGATGGGTGTTTCCGGTAATGTCGGTCAGCAGGTGCCGTAGCGCGCGATCGGTCACCCACGGTTTTGGCCGGCCACCCTTGGCGGCGGAGGCGAGCCGGGCGATCTCGGCGAACGCGATCTCGAGTTCATAGAGCGCATCGGCGCGGCCCTCGTCGACCCGTGGTGCTTGCGAGGTGGTGCCGACGAAGCGGCCGGCGAACAGGTAGGACAGCGACGGGTGCCGCTGCCAGTAGGTCAGCAGCGAGACCAGCAGATCCGGGCGGCGCAGCAGTGGAGAGTCGGCGGGCGTCACGCCGCCGAGCGTGATGTGGTTACCGCCGCCGGTGCCGCCGTGGCTGCCGTCGACATCGAACGACTCCGTGGAAAGGCGCGCCAATCGCGCTTGCTCGTACAGGGTTTCGAGCTGCTGGCGGTGCTCGTCGAAGCTGGCGGTGGGTGCGATGTTGACTTCGATGACGCCGGGGTCGGGCGTGATGGTCGTCGACTGCAGCCGCGGGTCCGGCGGTGGGCCGTAGCCCTCGATGACGACCGGGCTGCGGGTCTCGGCTGCCGCGGCCTCGACTCGGGCGATGAGGTCGACGAAGTGTTCCAGCGCCTCGGTGGGCGGGACGAAGATGTACAGCAGTCCGTCGCGGGTCTCGGCGACCATCGCGGTCGGTGGCGCGGTGTCGTCGTCGACAGCCTCCGCGCTGGTCGACTCCGTTGACAGCGCGTCGCCGACGGTCTGGGGGTCGACGTCGAATGACGGCCGTGGGGGCTTCCAGCTGATCGAATTCAGCGGCAGCCGTAGACCCGCGGGCGAATCTCCCGCGAGCAGTACCAGGCGGCCGCGGCGCAGCTGCCAGTCCGCGCTGACCCAACCGAGGTCGTCATCGCGGCGATGCAGCGGCAGCACGAATGCCTTTGGTGCCGTTGTGGTTTCGTCGAGCCGCGCCAGGAGCGCGGCGCGGGCGCCGGCCTCGTCGGCGGCCAGGTCGTCGGTGGACTCCACCGCGTCGCCCTCGGGGAGGCGGACTTTGGCCGCCAGCCGGGCCAACGGGTCCTCGTAGGCCGGTCGCACCTGCGACAGCGGCAATCCCAGACCCGCGGCGATCCCGGCGAGCACCTGATGGGCTGTCTCACCATCGGCCGTCGAACTCGTCGGCTCGGTGGCGCAGGGGTCGGCCAGCAGGGTGTCGTCGGTCCACAGCGGTAGCCCGTCGGTGCGCCAATAGAGCCCAATCTGCCAGCGCGGCAACGGCTCTCCCGGATACCACCGTCCTTGCCCGCGATGGATCAGCCCCTGCGGAGCCCACACCGGCTTCAGCCGGGCCGCCAGATCGGATGCGAGCTGACGCTTGTGCGGGCCGTCGGCGGCGGTCGTCCACTCCTCGTCGACTTGGTTATCCACCGACACGAAGGTCGGCTCGCCGCCGACCGTCAACCGGACATCGCCGGTCGTGAGCTGTTCGTCGACCCGGCGACCGACCGCGCAGATCGTCTCCCATGCCACGTCGGTGTAGGGCAGCGTGACCCGCGGATCCTCGTGGATGCGGGTGACGGTGTTGGAGAACTCCAGGGTGGTCGTGCACGGATCGGTGCTGCCGCTGATGGGTGCCGCGCTCGAGGGGTGCGGTGTGGCCACCAGCGGGATGTGGCCTTCGCCGGCAAACAGCCCCGACGTCGGATCCAGGCCGATCCAGCCCGCGCCCGGGATATACACCTCGGTCCAGGCGTGCAGGTCGGTGAAATCGGCGGCGGGCCCTGACGGCCCGTCGAGCGCCTGGACGTCGGAGGCCAGCTGCACCAGGTAGCCGGACACGAACCGGACGGCCAGCCCGAACTGGCGCAGGATCGATACCAGCAGCCATGCCGAATCCCGGCACGAGCCGACGCCGGTGCGCAGCGTGAAATCCGGTGCCTGGACGCCGGCTTCCATGCGCAGGCTGTAGGCCACGTCGGCGTTGACCGCGCGGTTGAGCGCAACCAGGAAGTCGATGGTGCGGGTGCCGTCGGGCACAGAGAAGTTGCGCACCCATGCCTGGGCGAGGTCGCCGGGGCCCGAGCCTTCGGCCTCCTCGTCGACCGGCCGCAGATACGGCTTGAGGTCGTCGGCGAGCGCTTTGGGGTAGATCAACCCCGATGCGCCAGGCCATGTTTCGGCCCAGTCCTCGATGAAAAAGTCGAACGGGTTGATGACCTTGAGGTCGGCAATGAGTCCGACGGTGATGGTCAACTGGCGCATAGGGTTTGGAAACACCAGCCGGGCAAGGAAATTGCCCAGTGCGTCTTGTTGCCAGTTGATGAAGTGTTCGGCGGGGTCGATGTGCAGCGAGTAGGCCTCGATGGGCGTGCGCGAATGAGGGGCCGGGCGCAGCCGCACGACGTGCGGGAATACTCCGACCAGCCGGTCAAAGGTGTAGCTGGTGCGGTGCTCCAGCGCCACTTTGATGCTCATAACCGCTGATCTCATCACACGGGCAGCAGTGCCGCAGCGCGCCGCCCGGTCAGCGGAGCCCGGTGGTTAGGCGGGCAGCGGCCCCGATGGCGGGTCGGCCGGCGGTCCCGGCTGGTAACCGGGCTGTTGCGGCCCCACGACCTGACCACCCGAAAGCTCGCGGTAGGCGTAGGTCAGGACGAGCGCCACGACGGGGGCCGCCACCAACAGGCCGGCGCCGCACGCCAGCGCACCGACGAAAACTGTCGCCATCGATACCAGCCACACCAACAGGGCAGCGGCGAAATTCGACCTGACCAGCGAGAAGCTCGACGAGAATCCCCTGATGGCCGACTGCGAGCGATCGACCACGAACAGGATGACGAACTGGGTGAAGATCCCCACGATGACGCCGGGAACGAAGCACACGGAATAGCCGATCGCGGTCACGACGCTGACCAGGAACGCGGCGAGAAAGGCCATGCCCAGGTTGCGTGGGTTGAAGAAGGAACCAATGGTCACCGGGCGGCCATCCGCGAGATCCAAGCATCCCGACAGGAACCCGGCTTGGGCGTAGGCCGTCACAATCAAGGAGACGACGTAGCCGAGCCCGACGATGGCGATTCCGGTGGGACTGAAATTCGTCGAGAAGTCGTAGTCGGCGGCGTCGAATGGCGTCAGGTTCGTGGTCATGTTTTGGCCCAGGAAGTTCAGAGCCGATGCCGCGGCGAACAGCAGACCGTAGACAAGGGTGGGAATGACCAACCTGACGGCGTTCTTGGTGAAGGTGTTGCAGGCCCAGCGCAGCGCCTCAGCCACGCTGAATTGCGGTGTCGGCGGGCCGCTCCCGGGGGGCGGCGGCGAGTAGCCGGCGGGATATTCCGGGGGCTGGCTCATGGGGCGCCCATCTAGGCGGGCAGCGACCCGGGTGGGGGCCCAGCGGGAGGTCCCGGCTGGTAACCGGGCTGCTCCAGCGCAAAGACCTGGCCGCCGGAAAGCTTGCGGTAGGTGTAGACCTGGATCAGCACCGAAACCGGGAAGGCGACGATCACGCCCACCCCGCACAACAGTTGACCGACCACCATCACCGCGTACTGCACGAGCCAGGACAGCAGCGCGGGGGCGGTGTTGGCCCTGGCGGTCGCGATGCTCGCCTTGATGGCCTCCACCGGTGAAAGCGATCGGTCGATGACGAACGGGAGGGCGAACAAGGTGAGGAACGCGAAGATGAGGCCCGGGATGATGCACAGCATCGAGCCGACCAGGGTGCCGAGAGCGATCAGCACCGCGGCGACGAACGCGGGGCCGAGATTGCGCGGCTTGAAGAACGATCCGATGGTCACCGGCTTACCGTCGGCGATGTCCAGGCAACCGGACAGCAACCCAGCGTGCATGATGACCACCGCGATGAAGACCAGCACGTAGCCGACGACCATGACCGCGATCGAGGCCGGGCCGTAGCTGATCTCGACGCCACTGGTGGTCTCGCCGTAGTTGTTGGTGAAACTGGTGCTCGTGCTCTGGCCGAAGGCCATCGGCAAAAGCGCGGCAACAAGGGCGAAGACGGTAATCACCGCGCCATAGGCCAAGACCGGCACGATCAGTGCCGCGGCGTTCTGCGTGAATTTGTTCCACGCCCACTTCACGGCCTCGCCGACATCGAACGGCCGGGTGGCCGGGTCTCCGGCGGGGCCGCCGTAGCCGGGCTGTGGCGGGTAGCCGGCCGGGGGTGCGCCGTAGCCGGGGGGCGGGGGCGCTCCGTAGCCGGGCGGCGGCGCGCTGCCGGGGGGAGGTCCGGGAGGGTTGTAGCCGCCCGCCGGGGGGCCGTAGCCGGGGGGCGGCGGAGGCGGTGCGCCATAACCCGGCGCGGCGTGGCGCGGCGGTGCCGGGTAGTCAGAGTTCTGGTTGCCGCCGTTGGGGTCCGCCGGGTCGCCTGGGAGTTCTGGGGGCTGGCTCATTTGCCGTCCTAGTTAGCTGTCGGAATAGCTTGCAGGGCACACGCGCGGAACTTGGCCACCCGGAACTTAGCAAACATGCGGGCGAGGGGCGAGGATTCAGCTTTGCCTGTTTCGGGGCCTGCGGGGGGTCTGTGCGTCCAATGCGCGTACCTGTCCGCTCTGCGTGGTATGCCTGAAAACGTGTCCGACGGTCTGTTTGACCTGCCCGGCGAATCACGGACGGCCAACGATGCCCTGGGCGTGTCGGCCGGCGCCCCGCTGGCGGTGCGGATGCGGCCCGCGTCGCTCGAAGAAGTCGTCGGGCAGGACCACTTGCTGGCGCCCGGATCGCCGCTGCGCCGCCTGGTCGAGGGATCGGGGGTGGCCTCGGCCATCCTGTACGGCCCGCCGGGCAGTGGTAAGACGACGTTGGCGGCGCTGGTCTCGCAAGCGACCGGCCGCCGGTTCGAAGCCCTCTCGGCGTTGTCCGCGGGCGTCAAGGACGTCCGCGCGGTCATCGATGGGGCCCGCAGGGCGCTGCTTGCCGGCGAGCAGACGGTGCTGTTCATCGATGAGGTGCACCGGTTTTCCAAAACCCAGCAGGACGCGTTGCTCTCCGCGGTGGAGAACCGGGTGGTGTTGCTGGTGGCGGCGACCACCGAGAATCCCTCGTTTTCGGTCGTGGCGCCGCTGCTGTCGCGCTCGCTGATCCTGCAGCTGCGCCCTCTGACGGCCGACGACATCCGCGCGGTGGTGCAGCGTGCGCTCGACGATCCCCGGGGCCTGGGCGGCCGGATCGTCGCGCAGCCCGAGGCCGTCGACCTGCTGGTGCAGTTGGCCGCGGGTGACGCCCGGCGCGCTCTGACCGCACTGGAGGTCGCTGCCGAGGCGGTCCAGCCCGGCGAGGAGCTGACCGTCACCGCCATCGAGCAATCCCTCGACAAAGCCGCGGTGCGCTACGACCGCGACGGCGATCAGCATTACGACGTCATTAGCGCGTTCATCAAGTCGGTGCGCGGCTCCGACGTCGACGCCGCGCTGCACTATCTGGCCCGTATGCTCGTCGCCGGCGAGGATCCGAGGTTCCTCGCGCGCCGGTTGGTGATCCTGGCCAGCGAGGACATCGGCATGGCCGACCCGACGGCGCTGCAGATCGCGGTCGCCGCCGCGCAAACGGTGGCGCTGATCGGCATGCCCGAGGCGCAACTGACGCTGGCGCACGCCACCATTCACCTGGCCACCGCGCCGAAGTCGAACGCGGTGACGACCGCACTGGCCGCGGCGATGAACGACATCAAGGCGGGCAAGGCGGGGCTGGTGCCAGCCCATCTGCGCGACGGCCACTACTCGGGCGCGGCGGCACTGGGCCACGCGCAGGGCTACAAATACTCACACGACCACCCGGATGGCGTTGTCGCGCAACAATATCCGCCGGAAGAACTGGTGGACGTCGATTACTACCGGCCCACCGGCCGCGGCGTTGAACGCGAGATCGCCGGACGGCTGGACCGGCTGCGCGCGATCATCCGCCGCAAACGTTAGGGCTCAGACCAACTCGGGCACCCGCAGGCGCGCGATCGCCAGCTCGAACTCGGCGACGTCGACGATCTCGGCGCCCAAGTCGCGCGCCCGCCTGCTGCGCAGCTCGCTGGCCTCGTCGCTGTTTCGGGCCATCGCCTCTTGGCTGTCGAACGTCGAGCACGACACCGCTCGCCGGCCGGCCGGGTGGTCGATCATCAGGCTGGCACTGGCGAACCCTTCGAGGCTCTCCATTTCCGGAAGCACCGCCATCCGATAGAAATCCATGGATCGCTCGAGCTGATCGGGCACCACCTTGAGCCAGGTGGCTCGCACAAAGGCACCCTCGGGTGACCGGTGGCGGCGGTGCAGCGACACGATGTTCCACTCTTCGACGCTGGCGCTGCCGTCGAACATCAACGCGACGTGGTCACGGATGATTGCCACCCGCTCGGAGCTGGCACGCATCGCCGTGATGGATTCCCAGGAGCTGGTGGCGATGCAGCGGCCGGATTGCCGGTCGACCAACAGCGACAGCCCGACATACCCGTCGAGCTCCTGCAGTTCTGGCATGGCGACATCGCGAACATGCGCGATTCCGATGTCGACCGACAAGGGTTGCCCCTCGATGGTGAAAGAGCGTGCGTACACGGCGGATCCCTAACTACTTCGGGGCAGCGCCCCGGTGGCGCCACCGGTCCCACCAAACACCTTCCTCCTGCCGGTGACCGGTGGCAATGGCTGCACAACGGGTGGCAGCGTGGCAGTGGCATGTGGCCGGGCTCACAAACGATTGGCTGGTCAGCGCGGTCGCGCCGTAGTCTTGATCGGATGCATACGGACGTGCTCGAGGTGGACACCACCAGTCGTCGCATTGTGGATCTCACCGATGCGCTGCGCAGGTTTTGCTTCTCCTATGGGGATGGCCTGTGCAACGTGTTCGTCCCGCACGCGACGGCAGGGGTCGCGATCATCGAGACCGGGGCCGGCTCCGACGATGACCTCATCGACACGCTGGAACGGTTGTTGCCGCGCGATGACCGTTACCGGCACGCGCACGGCTCGGCCGGCCACGGCGCCGACCATGTGTTGCCGGCGCTCGTCGCGCCGTCCGTGACGGTTCCGGTCGCCGCCGGCGAGCCGCAGCTGGGCACCTGGCAAAGCGTCGTTTTGGTCGACCTCAACCGGGACAACCCGCGGCGGTCGGTGCGATTGAGCTTTTTGGAGGGCTAGCTGCCAGGTAGGGGACGGCGTGGGGACCGGTACTGTGAGCGGTCGAAACGCCTCGTTAGACAGCCTTATAGGAAGAAGCGGAAAACAGTGCAGACACACGAGATCAGGAAGAGATTTCTTGATCACTTCGTGAAGGCGGGTCACACCGAGGTGCCGAGCGCGTCGGTGCTCCTCGACGACCCCAACCTGCTGTTCGTCAATGCCGGCATGGTCCAGTTCGTGCCGTTCTTCCTGGGCGCGCGCACCCCGCCGTACTCGACCGCTACCAGCATCCAGAAGTGCATCCGCACCCCGGATATCGACGAGGTCGGCATCACCACCCGGCACAACACCTTCTTCCAGATGGCCGGCAACTTCTCGTTCGGCGACTACTTCAAGCGCGAGGCCATCGAGCTGGCCTGGTCCCTGCTGACCAATCCCGTCGCCGACGGCGGCTATGGGCTGAACCCCGAAAAAATATGGACGACGGTCTTTTTCGACGACGACGAGGCCGTGCAGCTGTGGCAGGAGATCGCCGGGTTGCCGGTCGAGCGGATCCAGCGCCGCGGCATGGAAGACAACTACTGGTCGATGGGCATTCCCGGTCCCTGCGGCCCGTCGTCGGAGATCTACTACGACCGCGGCCCGGAGTTCGGTGTGGACGGCGGCCCGATCGCCAACGAAGACCGCTACATCGAGATCTGGAATCTCGTATTTATGCAGAACGAACGCGGCGAAGGCACCGGTAAGGCCGACTTCGAGATCCTTGGACCGTTGCCCCGCAAGAACATTGACACCGGCATGGGCGTTGAGCGCGTCGCGTTCATCTTGCAGGGCGTGCATAACGTTTACGAGACCGACCTGCTGCGGCCCGTCATCGACATGGTGGCCGCACGCGCCCCACGCGGCTACGACGTCGGGAATCACGCTGACGACGTGCGCTACCGCATCATCGCCGACCACACCCGAACCGCGGCGATCCTGATCGGCGACGGGGTGAGCCCGGGTAACGACGGCCGCGGTTACGTGCTGCGCCGGCTGCTGCGCCGGGTGATCCGCTCGGCCAAGCTGCTGGGCATCGAGGACCCGATCGTCGACGACCTGATGACCACCGTGCGCGATGCGATGGGCCCGTCCTATCCCGAACTTGTGGCCGATTTCGACCGGATCAGGCGCATCGCCGTGGCCGAGGAGACCGCATTCAACCGCACGCTGGCGTCGGGTTCGAAGTTGTTCGACGACGTGGCCGGCACCACCAAAGCCGCTGGGGCGACAGTGGTTTCCGGCTCGGATGCCTTCACCTTGCACGACACCTACGGCTTTCCCATCGAGCTCACTCTTGAGATGGCCGCCGAGGCCGGACTGCAGGTGGACGAAGTCGGCTTCCGGGAACTCATGGGTGAGCAGCGCAGGCGCGCCAAGGCCGACGCCGCCGCACGCAAGCACGCGCACGCCGATTTAACCGCTTACCGCGAGCTGGTTGACGCCGGCCCCACCGAGTTCACCGGCTTCGACGAGTTGAGCTCCGAAGCGCGAATTTTGGGCATCTTCGTGGACGGCAAGCGGGTTCCGGTGGTCGCACACGGCACGGCCGGCGAAGGCGGCGAAGGGCAGCGCGTCGAACTCGTCCTGGACCGCACACCACTTTACGCCGAGTCCGGCGGGCAGATCGCCGATGAGGGCACCATCAGCGGAACCGGTGCGGGCCAGAGTGCGCGCGCGGCGGTCACCGACGTGCAGAAGATCGGCAAAACCCTTTGGGTGCATCGGGTTAACGTCGAGTCCGGCGAATTCGTCGAGGGCGATGCCGTGATTGCGGCGGTGGACGCGGCCTGGCGCAAGGGCGCCACCCAGGGGCACTCCGGTACCCACATGGTGCATGCCGCGCTACGGCAAGTGTTGGGCCCCAACGCCGTTCAGGCAGGCTCGCTGAACCGCCCGGGCTACTTGCGCTTCGACTTCAACTGGCAGGGGTCACTGACCGATGACCAGCGCGGCCAGGTCGAAGAGGTGACCAACGAGGCCGTGCAAGCAGACTTCGAGGTGCACACCTTCAACGAGCAGCTGGAGAAGGCCAAGGCGATGGGCGCGATGGCGCTTTTCGGTGAGGCCTATCCCGACGAAGTGCGGGTGGTGGAAATCGGCGGGCCGTTCTCGCTGGAGCTGTGCGGTGGAACCCACGTGCACAACTCGGCGCAGATCGGTCCGGTGACGATCCTGGGTGAATCGTCGATCGGTTCCGGGGTGCGCCGGGTCGAGGCCTACGTCGGGCTGGAGTCATTCCGTCACCTGGCCAAGGAGCGGGCGCTGATGGCGGGGCTGGCCTCGTCGCTGAAGGTGCCGTCGGAAGAGGTGCCTGCCCGGGTGGCCAATCTGGTCGAGCGGCTCAAAGCCGCCGAGAAGGAACTCGAACGCGCACGCAAAAGCAGACTGTCCGCAACCGTGGAAAAGGTCGAGCCTGAGCGCAGAGGCAAAGTCAATGTGTTCCCGCATCAAACGTCTGGGCAGACTGCAGCCGAGGTGCGCTCTCTGGTCGCGGGCAAGATCCGCCAACACACCAGCGACCCCACAGTGGTTGCGCTCATCTCTGAAAGCGATGGCGATACTGTGCCCTATGCCGTCGCGGCCAACCAGGCCGCCCAAGACCTCGGAGTCCGGGCCAACGACCTGGTCAAACGACTTGCCATCGAGGTCGATGGGCGCGGCGGAGGCAAGGCCGACCTTGCGCAGGGCTCGGGAAAAAACCGGAGCGGCATCGTCGCGGCTCTCGATGCGGTCCGCGACGAAGTTCTCAAAGCGCAGGGCCTCTGAGTGGAATCGGCACAGCATCGCTTGCCCGACCGGCCCGGCGACCCTAACCAGGACCCTGGACGGGGGCGGCGGCTCGGTGTCGATGTGGGCAGTGTGCGCATCGGCGTGGCCGCCAGCGACCCTGACGGCATCCTGGCCACCCCGGTCGAAACGGTGCGCCGGGACCGCTCCGGCAAGCACCTGCGGCGGCTGGCCGAACTCGCCACCGAACTCGAAGCGGTCGAGGTGATCGTCGGATTGCCGCGGACGCTGGCCGATCGCACCGGCCCGTCGGCGCTCGACGCGATCGAGGTGGCCGAAGCGCTGGCCCAGCGGGTGGCGCCCACACCGGTGCGGCTCGCCGACGAACGACTGACCACCGTCAGCGCGCAGCGTTCACTGCGCCAGGCGGGAGTGCGCGCCAGGGAGCAGCGGGCGGTGATCGACCAGGCGGCGGCCGTGGCGATCCTGCAGAGCTGGCTCGATCAGCGCCGGGCCACTGTGGCCGAGTCCGGGGCCCAGTCTGCGGCAGGGGATGTCACCGATGGTCGATAGCGTGCGGCGCCAACGCGCCGAGCCTGCTGCGGTCGGGCCACCCCGGCACAGGATGAGCCGGATGGCCCGGAATCGGGCCGAGCGCGGGCGCCGGCGGCGTCGTTTCACCGGCCGCATCGCGGTGGGTGTGCTCATCGTGATAGTGGTGGCGACGGTCTTCGTCGGCTCCAAGCTGTGGCACACGGTGTTCGGATCCGACGACGACTACAGCGGAACCGGCAAGCGCGACATCGTGATTCAGATACAAGCCGGCGATTCGACCACGATGGTCGGCGAGACACTGCATAACCAGGGTGTGATCGCCACCGTCGGGGCATTCGTCAGCGCCGCACACGGCAACGGCGCGATCGGCTCGATCCAGCCCGGCTTCTACCGGATGCGCACCGAAATACCCGCGGCTTCCGCTGTCGAGCGGCTGACCGACCCCAGCAACCGGGTGGGCAAGCTGGTCATCCCGGAAGGCCGGCAGCTCGACGACACCACCGACATGAAGACCAACGTGGTGACGCCCGGAATCCTGACGCTGATTTCGCGGGCAACCTGTGTGGATCTCGACGGCAACAAGCACTGCATGTCGCTGGACGATCTGCGCGCGGTGGCGGGCAATACCCCGCCCAATGTGTTGTCCGTGCGGGCCTGGGCCGTTCAGCCCGTCACCGAGCTGGGCACTGATCATCGCCGGATCGAGGGCCTGATCGCACCCGGGACCTTCAACGTCGACCCCGCGGCAGCACCCCAGGACATCCTGGCGAACCTGATCAGCGCCGGAGCCTCGATGTACACGCAGTCCGGGCTGGAGGACACCGCCCAGGCCATGAAGCTGTCGCCCTACGACATCCTGGTGGTGGCCTCGCTGGTGCAGCAGGAATCCAACTCGCAGGACTTCGCGAAGGTGGCGCAGGTCATCTACAACCGGCTGAACGCACACCACACACTGGAGTTCGACTCGACCGTGAACTATCCGTTGGACCGCCGCGAGGTGGCCACCAGCGACGCCGACCGGGGCCAGAAGACGCCGTGGAATACCTACCTCTCGCCGGGGCTGCCCGCCACGGCGATCTGTTCGCCCGGCATCGACGCGTTGCATGCCGCCGAGCATCCCGAGCCGGGTGACTGGCTGTACTTCGTCACGATCGACGCCCAGGGGACCACGCTGTTCACCCGGGACTACAAGCAGCATTTGGCCAATATCGAGCTGGCGAAGCACAACGGTGTCCTCGACAGCACGCCCCGCTAACGCGGCACCACCCCGGAAAGCGGCGGTCCTCGGATCGCCGATCGCCCATTCAAAATCCCCGCAACTGCATCTGGCCGCCTATCGTGCGCTGGGCCTGGACAATTGGACCTATGACCGCATCGAGTGCGGCGCCGAGGAACTGCCGGGGGTCGTCGGCGGGTTCGGGCCGGAGTGGATCGGCGTGTCGGTGACGGCGCCGGGCAAGTTCGCCGCCCTGCGGTTCGCCGACGAGCACACCGAACGCGCGGGTCAGCTGGGGTCGGCCAACACCCTGGTGCGCACCCCCCGCGGCTGGCGGGCCGACAACACCGACGTCGAGGGGGTCGCCGGCGCTATCGGGTCAACCTCGGGACAAGCGCTGGTCTGTGGATCGGGCGGCACCGCGCCTGCGGCCGTGGTGGGTTTGGCCCAACTCGGCGTCAGCGGCATCACCGTCGTGGCGCGCAACCCGGACAAGGCGGCCCGGTTGGTGGAGCTGGGAACGCGGATCGGCGTCGCGACCCGGTTCTGCGGGCTGGACGGCGGCGAGTTAGCCGACGAGGTGGCGGCCGCGGAGGTCCTGGTCAGCACCATCCCGGCCGACGTGGCCGCGCGCTATACCGGCGCGTTGGCGAGGATTCCGGTGCTGCTGGACGCCGTCTACGACCCCTGGCCCACACCGCTGGCCGCGGCGGTGGCCGCGGCGGGCGGCCGAGTGATCAACGGTCTGCAGATGCTGCTGCACCAGGCCTTCGCTCAGGTGGAGCAGCTCACCGGGCTGCCCGCGCCGCGCGAGGCGATGACTTGCGCGTTGGAGGCGCTGGATTAACCTGCCGCGCATGCCGATCGCGGTGACCGCGCTGGTGCTGGCCTGGTTGGCGGCGTTGAGCTGTTATGACATCCGGCATCGGCGACTGCCCAACCTGCTGACGCTGCCCGGGGCCGGCGTGATCCTGGTCGCCGCCCCGGTCGTCGATCGTGGCGGACCGGCGCTGGCCGGCGCGGCGGCGCTGGCCGGGCTGTATCTGCTGGTGCACCTGGTGGCGCCGACCGGGATGGGGGCCGGCGATGTGAAGCTGGCGATCGGGCTCGGCGGGCTGGCCGGCGGTTTCGGTGTCGAGGTGTGGTTTCTGGCGGCTCTGGCCGCGCCGCTGCTGACCGTGCTGGTGGGTGTCGTCGGGGCGTTGCGTGGCGCCGCCACCGTGCCCCATGGTCCGTCGATGTGTGTGGCCACCGCCGGTGCGGTCGGCGTGGCCCTGCTGGGCACCAATTTCTTCTGAGGCACAGCAGTCCACATCTGTCCCACCAAGAGAGGCCATGACCCCATCGCGAAAGCGATAGCGCATGCGATATCGCTTTGAAAGAGCGGTGATCCCTGCGATCGATCCGGTCACGTCGCCATTCCCCACCGTGGCGAAGCCAGGACCGCGCACCATGGGAGAATGGGACCCGTGTTGCGTTGGATCACCGCTGGGGAGTCTCATGGCCGCGCGCTGGTAGCCGTGGTCGAAGGCATGGTCGCCGGTGTGGAGGTCACCTCCACCGAAATCGCCGACCAGTTGGCCCGTCGCCGGCTCGGTTACGGCCGCGGCGCCCGGATGGCATTCGAGCGCGACGCGGTGACCGTGCTGGGCGGCGTGCGCCACGGCATCACCCTGGGCGGCCCCATCGCCATCGAGATCGGCAACACCGAGTGGCCGAAATGGGAAACCGTGATGGCCAGCGACCCGGTCGACCCCGCCGAGCTGGCAGATATCGCCCGCAATGCTCCGCTCACCCGGCCCCGCCCCGGCCACGCCGACTACGCGGGCATGCTCAAGTACGGATTCGACGACGCCCGGCCGGTGCTGGAGCGTGCCAGCGCGCGGGAGACCGCCGCCCGCGTCGCGGCGGGCACGGTCGCCCGGTCGTTTCTGCGCCAGGCGCTCGGCGTCGAGGTGCTCTCACACGTCATCGCGATCGGCCCGTCGGCGCCCTACAACGGACCGCCGCCCGGGGCCGCGGACCTGGCCGCGATCGATGCCAGCCCGGTGCGCGCCTTCGACAAGGACGCCGAGCAGGCGATGATCGCCGAGATCGAGGCCGCCAAGAAGGACGGCGACACCCTCGGTGGCGTGGTGGAAGTTGTGGCGCTGGGCCTGCCGGTCGGGCTGGGTTCGTTCACCAGCGGCGACAACCGGCTGGACGGCCAGCTGGCCGCCGCCGTGATGGGCATCCAGGCAATCAAGGGTGTGGAGATCGGCGACGGCTTCCAGACCGCGCGCCGCCGCGGCAGCCAGGCGCACGACGAGATGTACCCGGGCCCGGACGGGGTGATCCGCTCGACCAACCGGGCCGGCGGCCTGGAAGGCGGCATGACCAACGGCCAGGTGCTGCGGGTGCGGGCGGCGATGAAGCCGATCTCGACCGTGCCGCGGGCGCTGGCCACCGTCGACATGGCCACCGGCGACGAGGCCGTCGCGATCCACCAGCGCTCCGATGTGTGCGCGGTACCGGCCGCCGGGGTGGTCGTCGAGACCATGGTGGCGCTGGTGCTGGCCCGTGCCGCGCTGGACAAGTTCGGCGGCGATTCGCTGACCGAAACCCGCCGCAACATCGGGGCCTACCAGCGAGCGGTCGCCGAGCACGAGATGCCGACAGCTCGGGCCAAGGCGTCCGGGTAGGCGCGCCGTGACACCCAGGGCGGTACTCGTCGGATTGCCGGGCTCGGGCAAATCGACCATCGGGCGTCGGCTGGCCAAGGCACTGGGCGTCGGCTACGTCGACACCGACATGCTGATCGAGCAGCAGACCGGCCACACCATCCCCGACATCTTCGCCACTGACGGCGAGCAGGAATTCCGCCGCATCGAAGAAGACGTGGTGCGCGCGGCGCTGGCCGACCAGGACGGTGTGGTGTCACTCGGCGGCGGCGCGGTCACCAGCCCCGGGGTGTGCGAGTCGCTCGCCGGCCATACCGTCATTTACTTGGAGATCGGTGCCCGAGAAGGTGTGCGGCGCACCGGCGGCACCGCCGTACGACCCCTGCTGGCCGGCGGCAACCGCACCGAGAAATACCGTGAGCTGATGGCGAAACGAATTCCGCTGTACCGGCGCGTCGCGACGCTGCGAGTCGACACCAACCGCCGCAACCCCGGCGCAGTGGTGCGCTACATCACGTCCCGGCTGCCGCAAAACACTGGGGCCACCACATGACTGAATCCACCGAACCGGTCACCGTGCAGGTGGCCGTCGACCCGCCGTACCCGGTGGTGATCGGCACCGGATTGCTCAACGAGTTGGGCGAGCTGCTCGCTGGCCGGCACCGGGTAGCGATCCTGCATCAACCGGTACTGGCGCAGACCGCCGAGGCGATCCGCAGCCACCTGGCCGACCAAGGCGTCGACGCGCACCGCATCGAGATCCCCGACGCCGAAGCAGGGAAAGACCTGGCGGTCGTCGGTTTTATCTGGGAAGTGTTGGGCCGCATAGGAATTGGCCGCAAGGATGCGCTGGTCAGCCTCGGCGGCGGGGCTGCCACCGACGTCGCGGGTTTCGCGGCGGCCACCTGGCTGCGCGGCGTCTCGATCGTGCATGTGCCGACCACATTGCTCGGCATGGTCGACGCGGCGGTGGGCGGCAAGACCGGCATCAACACCGACGCCGGCAAGAACCTTGTCGGCGCCTTTCATCAGCCGCTAGCGGTCCTGGTCGACCTGACCACGCTGGAAACGTTGCCGCGCAACGAAATCGTCGCCGGGATGGCCGAAGTGGTCAAGGCCGGGTTCATCGCCGATCCGGTGATCCTTGACCTCATCGAAGCCGACCCGGAAGCGGCGTTGGAGCCGAAAGGTGACGTGCTGCCGGAGTTGATCCGGCGCGCGATCGCGGTGAAGGCCGAGGTGGTCGCCGCCGACGAAAAAGAGTCCGAGCTGCGCGAAATCCTCAACTACGGACACACTTTGGCCCACGCCATCGAGCGCCGGGAGCGCTACCAGTGGCGGCACGGCGCCGCGGTATCGGTGGGCCTGGTGTTCGCGGCCGAGCTTGCCCGGCTCACCGGCCGGCTCGACGACGGCACCGCCGCGCGCCATCGCGCCATCCTGACTTCGCTGGGCCTGCCGGTCAGCTACGACCCCGGGGCATTGCCGCAGCTGCTGGAATACATGGCTGGAGACAAGAAAACCCGCGCCGGTGTGCTGCGGTTCGTGGTTCTCGACGGGCTGGGGAAACCCGGCCGGTTGGTGGGGCCGGACCCTGGTCTGCTGGTGACGGCCTACGCGGGAGTCTGTGCGCCATGAGCATCACAGTCAACGTCATCAACGGCCCCAACCTGGGCCGGCTGGGCCGTCGCGAGCCTGAGGTCTACGGGGACACCACGCACGATCAGCTGGCCGCCGTCATCGAGGGTGAGGCAGCCAGGCTCGGACTCAAAGCTGTTGTGCGCCAAAGTGATAACGAAGCCGAGTTGCTGGACTGGATTCATTCGGCCGCCGACGCGGGGGAGTCGGTGATTCTCAACGCCGGTGGTCTGACCCACACATCGGTGGCGCTGCGCGATGCGTGCGCCGAGCTGCGCGCACCGCTGATCGAGGTGCACATCTCCAATGTGCATGCCCGCGAAGAGTTTCGGCGTCACTCATATCTCAGCCCGGTGGCGACCGGAGTGATCGTCGGGCTGGGCGTGCAGGGCTACCTGCTTGCGCTGCGCTATCTGGCCGAGACGCCGCAGGACTAGCGGCTAGTCCTTACTTGTCCGACTCCGGGCTGGAGTGCTTCGGGTCGGTGCGAATCACCTCGGTTTTGGCGTCATCGGAACCGGTGGCGATCGTTTCGGTGGACGCTCCCCATCGGCCCGTCGGGATCGTTTCGGTGGGTGAGTCCCGCTCGACCGTCGGGATCGTTTCGGTGGGCGTCTCGCGTTCGGCAGTGGCCACCGCCGACGTCTGCGCCTCCGGCTGTGCCCCGGAATGCTGCACGGGCACCTCGCCGGTCGGCGCATCATCGCCGCGGGCGGCGTCGAACACGTCGGTGTCACCCCGCTCGTCGTTAGCCCCGAGGCCGTGGTGCTTCTCTGGCTCCTTCTCGAACTGCCGGTCCACCCGCCAGCGGCCGACGGCCACCCCGATGATGCCGGGCAGGAAAACGCAGAGCGCAGTGAACGCCGCGAACGTCGTCACCTCGTTGAGCAGGCCCCCCGTGTAGACGCCCTTGTAGAACAGCGAGATGAGCCAAGCGACGGCTCCGCTCAGAATCCCGGCGAACAGGCCGGCGAGCAGCCAGGTCATCGCCAGGTCCTGGCGGCGATCCGGATCCGCGTTGGCTCTAGCGTCGGCGCGGCCGTCCAGCACCCCCCACACGACTACGCCGATGATGAAGAGAAGCAGCAGTGTCACGCTTACCAGGCCGGCCTGTGTCTGCCACGCATTGATGATCGCCCCCTGAAACAACCGGACGACGACCATCACCGCAGCGAACGCCAACCCGCGCACCATCCAGTTACTCATGGCCAATCAGCGTAGCGAGTACCGTCGTCAGTCGTGACACATTCCCAGCGACGAGAAAATTTAAAAAGTCGGATCGGTGCGAGCGGGCTGGACGCGATGCTGGTCACGGACCTGAATAACCTGCGTTACCTATCTGGTTTTTCCGGATCCAACGGCGCGTTGCTGGTCTTCGCGGACGATCGCGGCGCCGTTTTGGCCACCGACGGCCGTTACCGCACCCAGGCCGCGGAGCAGGCACCTGATCTCGAGGTCGCCATCGAGCGGGCCGTCGGGCGCCACCTGGTGGGTCATGCGGCCGACGCGGGCGTGTCCCAGCTGGGCTTTGAAAGCAATGTGGTCACGGTGGACGGCTTAGACGCACTGACGAAAGAGGTGAGCGAGCACAGCGGAAAGACCGAGCTGGTGCGGGCCGCCGGAACGGTCGAGGCGCTGCGCGAAATCAAGGACGCCGGCGAGGTGGCGCTGCTACGGCTGGCCTGCGAGGCCGCCGACGCCGCCCTGAAGGACCTGGTGGCGGGCGGCGGTCTGCGGCCCGGCCGCACCGAACGCGAGGTGAGCCGTGAGCTCGAGGCCCTGATGCTCGATCACGGCGCCGACGCGATTTCGTTCGAGACGATCGTGGCCGCCGGGCCCAATTCGGCGATCCCACACCACCGGCCGACCGACGCGGTGCTCGCCGACGGCGACTTCGTCAAGATCGACTTCGGCGCGCTGGTCGCCGGCTATCACTCGGACATGACCCGCACGTTCGTGCTGGGCAAGGCCGCGGACTGGCAGCGGGAGATCTACCAGCTGGTCTCCGACGCGCAGCGAGCCGGCCGCGAGGCGCTGCGGCCAGGCGCCGATCTTCGCGACGTGGACGGCGCGGCGCGCCAGTTGATCGTCGACGCGGGCTACGGGGAGTCATTCAGCCACGGTTTGGGACACGGGGTGGGTCTGCAGATCCACGAAGCGCCGGGAATCGGCGCCACCTCGGCCGGGACACTGCTGGCCGGCTCCGTGGTGACGGTGGAGCCCGGCGTCTACTTGCCCGGCCGCGGCGGTGTCCGCATCGAGGACACCCTGGTCGTCGCCGACGGTGCGGCGGAAACCACCAAGCAGACCGCCGAGCTGCTGACTCGTTTCCCCAAAGAGCTGGCCATTCTGGCCTAGCTGAGCGCGAGTAAGCTGCATCCGGTGCCCGTTCTGGGAACCCGCTATCGGGCAAAAGCCCGGTCCTGGAAAAACTGGCCATCCTGTAGGAGATAGACCGACCGTGGCAAGCACTGCCGACTTCAAGAACGGGCTCGTCCTGGCAATCGACGGACAGCTGTGGACGATCACCGAGTTCCAGCACGTCAAACCCGGAAAAGGCCCGGCTTTCGTGCGCACCAAGCTGAAGAATGTGCTCTCGGGCAAGGTCGTCGACAAGACTTACAACGCCGGCGTGAAGGTGGATACCGCCACCGTCGACCGGCGCGACGCCACCTATCTGTACCGCGACGGTTCGGACTTCGTGTTCATGGACAGCCAGGACTACGAACAGCATCCGCTGCCGGAATCGCTGGTGGGCGACGCCGCCCGGTTCCTGCTGGAGGGCCTGCCGGTGCAGGTGGCCTTCCACGACGGAGCGCCCCTGTACCTCGAACTTCCGGTGTCGATCGAACTCGTGGTCACCCACACCGAGCCGGGCCTGCAGGGCGACCGGTCCAGCGCCGGCACCAAGCCGGCGACCGTGGAGACCGGCGCGGAGCTCCAGGTGCCGCTGTTCATCAACACCGGGGACAAGCTGAAAGTGGACTCGCGCGACGGCAGCTACCTAGGTCGGGTCAACTCCTGACCATGCCGGACGGTAAACCGCCGAAGGCCGCGAAGGCGGTTAAGGGACGCCATCAGGCCCGCAAGCGCGCCGTGGACTTGCTTTTCGAAGCCGACGCCCGCGGGCTGAGCCCGAGCGAGACCGCCGACGGGCGCACCGCGTTGGCGCAAACCAACGCCGACGTCGCGGCGCTGCACTCCTACACGGTCGCGGTGGCACGCGGCGTCGGCGACCAGATCGCCCATATCGACGACCTGATCAGCACCCATCTGCAGGGCTGGACGCTGGACCGGCTGCCCGCGGTCGACCGCGCCATCCTGCGAGTTGCGGTGTGGGAGCTGCTGTATGCCGACGACGTGCCGGAGCCGGTGGCTGTCGACGAGGCCGTACAGCTGGCCAAGGAGTTGTCCACCGACGAATCACCGGGCTTCGTCAACGGCGTCCTTGGGCAGGTCATGCTGGTGACGCCGCAGATCCGGGCGGCCGCCCAGGCCGTCCGAGGAGCCACGCGTTCAGCCGCGGCTGGAACACCGGAGACTCCCGAACCGCCGTCATGAGCCGACTGGAGCTTCGCGCCTTCCTCGCTGCCGTCCTGGCTGCGACGGTGGTGCTGGGCGCGGTGATCTGCGCTGCTTACGGGCTGACCATTGTCGCGTCGGCGCTCTCGATCTATGCCCTGGGTGTGGGCGCCTGGCTGTACCACTCGATCGAGCGTCTGATCGTGGCCCGCCGCATCAGCACCGTGCGCTCGGCGGCCAAGCCGCTGCAGCCGCTGCTGCCGGTGATGGCCGCCACCATGGGGCTTACGCAGGCCGTCGTGCGGTCCCTTGGCGATGTCACCGACCTGCCGGCGCGCCGGCGGGAGCTGCCGATGCTGCGCTGGATGGACAACCCCCGCTCGGGTCGGTGGGTCGTCGACGGCGATGAACCCGAGCGCTGACCGATCCTGTTGATCCTGAGCGAAAAGATCGCGTGCGCAGCCCAGACCAGATAACAATGGGTCCAGCGGGCGCTGATTCGTACGAGCCGTTCAGGTCGGCGTCGGTGGATATTTACGGCGGTAGCGCAGTATCGGACACCACGACACCGCCTGTGAAATGCACTGACGGCTGAAACCCGCACCAGAAGAACAGGTGACGACATGAATCCCTACAGTGCCTACACGCGACGGCTGCGGGTCTCGGCGTTGGCGGCGGTGGCCAACCCGTCGTACACGCGCATCGACACATGGAACCTGCTGGACGACGCGTGCCGTCACCTGGCCGAGGTCGACCTCGCCGGGCTGGACAAATCGCACGAGGTGGCCAAGGTCCGGCGGCTGATGGACCGCCTCGGCGCTTACGAGCGGTACTGGCTGTTCCCGGGGGCGGAGAACCTGGCGACCTACCGCGCTCACCTCGAAAGGCTGTCTACGGTGCGGCTCGCGGACGAGGTGTCGCTGGCGGTGCGCCTGCTCTCCGAATATGGGGACCGCACAGCACTTTTCGACACATCTGCCCCGTTGGCGGACCAGGAGTTGGTGGCCCAAGCCAAACAGCAGCAGTTCTACACCGTGCTGCTCGCCGACGACTCGCCGATGGGACCCGACTGCCTGGCCGAAAGCTTGCGGGCGTTGCGCAGCGCATCCGATGACGTGCAGTTCGAGCTCTTGGTGGTGCCCAGTGTCGAGGACGCCATCACCGCCGTAGCCCTGAACGGCGAGATTCAAGCCGCGATCATCCGCCACGATGTTCCGTTGCGTTCCCGCGACCGGGTGCCGTTGATGAACTCCCTGCTGGGCGTCAGCGACGACCAAATCAGCCGTGACTGCGGCACGGACTGCATCGAATGCGGCGAGTGGATCCGTGAGTTGCGGCCGCATATCGACCTGTACCTGCTCACCGACGAGTCGATCGCGGCGGGCAACAATGAGGAACACGACGTTTATGAGCGGACATTCTATCGGCTCAACGACGTCACCGATCTGTACAGCACGGTGCTGGCCGGTCTGCGAAATCGTTTCGCCACACCATTTTTCGACGCCCTACGTGCTTACGCGGAAGCGCCGGTCGGCCAATTCCACGCATTGCCCATCGCGCGTGGCGCCAGCATTTTCAACTCAAAGTCATTGCAGGACATGGGCGAGTTCTACGGCCGCAACATCTTCATGGCCGAGACCTCGACTACCTCGGGCGGCCTGGACTCGCTACTGGACCCGCACGGCAACATCAAGAAAGCGATGGACAAGGCCGCGCGCACCTGGCACGCGAACCAGACGTACTTCGTCACCAACGGAACCTCGACCGCCAACAAAATCGTGATGCAATCCTTGACCAGGCCGGGCGACATCGTGCTGATCGACCGCAATTGCCACAAGTCGCACCACTACGGTCTGGTGCTGGCCGGCGCCTACCCGCTGTACCTGGACGCCTATCCGCTACCGCAGTTCGCGATCTACGGCGCGGTGCCGCTGGAGACGGTCAAGAAGGCACTGCTGGACCTCGAGGCGGCCGGGCAGCTGGACAAGGTGCGCATGCTGTTGCTCACCAACTGCATCTTCGACGGTGTCGTCTACAACCCGCAGCGGGTGATGGAGGAAGTGCTGGCGATCAAGCCGGACATCTGCTTCCTGTGGGACGAGGCGTGGTACGCGTTTGCCACCGCGGTGCCGTGGGCCCGGCAGCGGACCGCGATGGTGGCGGCGGACCGCCTCGAGCAGATGCTGGCGTCCCCGGAATACGCTGCGGAATACCGTAAGTGGGAAGAATCGATGCAGGGGATCCCACGCTCGGAGTGGGTGAACCACCGGCTGCTGCCCGATCCCGCCAAGGCTCGGGTGCGGGTCTACGCCACCCACTCGACGCACAAGTCGCTCTCGGCGTTTCGGCAGTCGTCGATGATTCACGTCCGGGACCGCGATTTCAATTCGCGCGCTCGCGACGCGTTCGGCGAGGCGTTCTTGACCCACACCTCGACCTCGCCGAACCAGCAACTGCTCGCCTCGCTGGACCTGGCGCGCCGGCAGGTCGACATCGAGGGATTCCAACTCGTTCGGCAGGTCTACGACATGGCGCTGGTCTTCCGGCACCGCGTCCGCAAGGACCGGCTGATCAGCAAGTGGTTTCGCATCCTCGACGAAGCCGACCTGGTGCCCGAGGAGTTCCGGGCATCCGCGGTCAGCTCGTACCGCGAGGTCAGGCAGGGCGCTCTGGCGGAGTGGAACGAGGCCTGGCGATCCGATCAGTTCGTGCTGGATCCGACGCGGGTCACGCTGTTCCTCGGCAACACCGGCATGAACGGCTATGACTTCCGCGAGAAGATCCTGATGGAGCGCTTCGGCATTCAGATCAACAAGACCTCGATCAACAGCGTGCTGCTGATCTTCACCATCGGCGTCACCTGGTCGAGCGTGCATCACTTGCTCGACGTGCTGCGCCGGGTGGCCACCGACCTCGATCGGGAGCGGGAATTGGCCAGCGTGGCCGACTTGACGCTGCACGAGCGGCGCGTCGAGGAGATCACCCAGGATCTGCCACACCTGCCCGACTTCAGTGAATTCGATATCGCGTTCCGTCCGGTGGACGCCTGCGCCTTCGGCGACATGCGTTCGGCGTTCTACGCGGGGTATGAGGAGTCCGACCGCGAGTACGTGCAGATCGGCAGCGCCGGTCGGCGGATCGCGGAGGGCAGGAAGTTGGTGTCCACCACATTTGTGGTGCCCTACCCGCCGGGTTTCCCCATTCTGGTCCCGGGTCAGGTGGTGTCCAAGGAGATCCTGTATTTCCTGGCCCAACTCGACGTCAAGGAAATCCACGGATACAACCCGGAACTGGGCTTGTCGGTGTTCACCGCCGACGCGCTGGCCCGGCTGGAAGCCCAACGAAGTGCGGCCACGGCCGCGGTGGGTACCGCGTTCCCGGCGTTCGAGTTGCCCGCGGACACGTCCGTATTGAACGGGGGACGCAACGGTGACCGCGTCCAGCCGGCTGTCACCGAGGGCGCCTGACGCCTGAGCTGTTTCACGCGCTGCAGGACTTGTCCTTTTGCCCGCCTCCGAGCGACTTTGCGGCTTGGGTACGTAGCGCCAGCACCCGCTGGTGGATCCGATACTCGGTGCCGCGCGGGATCCAGCCCGGTCCATACCGGCCGCGCGCCAATCGCACCACTCGCCCGTAGCGCCGCTCCCAACGCAACGCGTCGGAGATCGACTTCGAGGCACGCGCACCGGCGTCAAAGTTGTGGTGCGCCAACGCTTCGATCAGGTCGGGGACTGCCGCAGCGCCGTGCAGCGCCAAATGCCACGTGAGAACATAACGCAGTTCGGTTCCTCGCAGTCGCAATGAATTGGTCGTCATCCCGCGACTGTCCCACTGCGCCCCGACACTGAGACCGTTGTCGCTCAGAGGCGGGCAAAACGTGGTGTCCTGGTGGGCCGTCCTTTCCGCTCACCCGGATCGCAAAGGCAGCGCGTTTCCCCAGGTGGCGCAATGGCCGCCGAGGACCGGGTTTCTGCTGGTCGTCGCCGAAGTCTGCCCGGCGCAATACCTAGACCCACCGCCGCCGGCCCCGGTCGCCCACCCAAAAAGCGGCGCTGAGCTGCGTTAGCGTGGCGACGTGGCTGAGGCGATACCCATTCGCGGACCCCGGGCCGACCGTGCCCGCCGGGTCGCCGATGTGCTGCGCCAGCAGATTCACGCGGCGACGTATCCGGACGGGCTGCCGGCCGAGAGCGACCTGGCCGCGGAATTCGCGGTGTCCCGCAATACCGTTCGCGAAGCGCTGGGCATTCTCAAGCACGAGGGATTGATCGACCGCGGACCCAAGGTCGGCACCCATGTCGCGCAGCGCAAGTACGACCACCGGATCGACTCCCTGTTGGGACTCAAAGAGACCTTCAAACACGTTGGCGAAGTCCGCAACGAGGTGCGCGCCGCCATGCTCGTGGTCGCGCCACCGGCGGTCGCCAGTCGGCTGCAGCTGGCACCGGGGGAGCAGGCGGTGTTCATCGACCGGTTGCGCTACCTCGGTGACCTGCCGCTGTCCCTCGACCTGACCTATCTCACCCCGGATATCGGAACCCGGGTCTTGGATCACCCGCTGGAAACTCACGATGTGTTCGCGCTGATCGAGCAGGTCACCGGACAGCGGCTGGGCTCGGCGTCGCTGGCGCTGGAGGCCATCCCCGCCGATGCACATTCCGCAGCCACCCTGCAGGTACCCGACGGGGCGGCGCTGCTCATGCTCGAGCGCCTCACCGGCCTCGACGACGGCAGACCCGTAGACCTGGAGTACATCCGGATGCGGGGCGATCGAATTGCCATGCGCGGCAACCTAATAAGGAGTAAGCCATGACGCTGGTCAACAACAACCGGGTCGACGTGCCGGTCGCGATCGACGAGTCGCTGTGTATCGACGGCTGTACGCTCTGCGTCGAGATCTGTCCGCTGGACGCGCTGGCCATCAACCCCGACACCGGCAAGGCCTTCATGCACGTCGACGAATGCTGGTACTGCGGACCCTGCGCAGCCCGCTGCCCGACCGGTGCCGTCACGGTCAATATGCCGTATCTACTTCGCTGAAATAACTTACAGCCCTGGATCTTTCATGAAACGACACGCCTTTCGGCTGATGTCGGTCGCGGTCGCGTTGATCGCGGTCGTTTCCGGTTGCTCGCTGGAATCATTATCGGCGTCCTCCGGTGTGGTCAATGTGGTCATCGGCTACCAGTCCAAGACCATCAACACCGTGACCGCCGGGACGCTGCTGCGCGCCCAGAGCTACCTCGAGCACCGGCTCGCCGACATCACCACCCGCACCGGCACCAAATACGTGGTCCGGTGGCAGGATTACGACACGGGTGCCCCGATCACCGCGCAGATGCTTGCCGAGAAGATCGACATCGGCTCGATGGGCGATTACCCGATGCTGATCAACGGCTCCAAGACCCAGGCCAACCCGCTGGCGAAAACCGAAATCGTCTCGATCACCGGCTACAACCCCAAGGGCGCACTGAACATGGTTGTGGTGGCGCCCGGCTCGTCGGCGACCACGCTGAACGACCTGGACGGCTCAAAGGTTTCGGCGAGCGTGGGCTCGGCAGGCCACGGGACATTGATGCGTGCGCTGGACAGGGCCGGGATCAAAGGGGTGGAAGTGCTCAACCAGCAGCCGCAGGTGGGTGCTTCTGCTTTGGAATCCGGTCAGGTGCAGGCTCTTTCGCAGTTCGTCGCCTGGCCGGGGCTGCTTGTATTTCAAGGCAAGGCCAAACTGCTGTACGACGGTGCTGAGCTGAACCTGCCCACCCTGCACGGTGTGGTGGTGCGGCGCTCGTATGCGTCGTCTCATCCGGAGGTGCTGGCGGCCTTCCTACAGGCGCAACTGGACGCAGGAGATTTCCTGAACCAAAAGCCGCTGGAGGCGGCCCGTATCGTCGCCCAAGCAAGCGGGCTGCCGCAGGAAGTGGTGTATCTCTACAACGGTCCAGGCGGAACGTCATTCGACACCACGCTCAAACCGTCATTGGTCGAGGCGTTGAAAAACGATGTGCCGTACCTGAAGTCGATTGGCGACTTCGCCGACCTCGACGTCGGCGGTTTCGTCCAGGACGCGCCGTTGCGCGCCGTGTTCGGCGCCCGAGGCCGCAACTACGACGCGGCCAGGGCCGTCACCGCCAACCCGTCCGTGCTCAGCGGGGACCCGGCACTGGCAAGCGAACTGTGGCTGGACGGATCCGATGTCACCCAAACGGTCGCCAATCCGACCAGTCTGCTGCGGGCGGTCCGGGACGCGACCGCGCGCGGCGCCAAAGTCCGTGCCGCCTATGTGCCCGATGCCGAGATGGGCACCCGCTGGTTCGCCGACAAGGCGGTCTGGGTGCAAGACGGACAGAACTACCTGCCGTTCGGAACCCCGGCCGGCGCGCATCGATATCTCACCGCCCACCCTGGCGGCGCCATCGTGAACTACCAACAGGCACTTGGAGGTTCGGTATGGTTGCTTTTCTGACCGGCGACCCGGCAGCCCCGGTCGCCGGCCATGTCATCGACGTGGTCCCGGCGACCGGTACCCCGCGACGTACCACCTCGCCGTGGCAGTGGCGACTGCTGCGGCTCGCGTCTGTTGCCGCGGCGATCGGCCTGTGGCAGGTGCTCACTGCCGGCAAGGTGCGGCTATTGCTGCGCTTCGACACGCTGCCAACCGTCACCGAGATCGTGCACGCGTTGCAGCGCCGGCTCGGAATCTACGAGTACTGGCTTGACCTGGCGCAGTCGTTGCTCCGCATTCTCACCGGCTTTGGGCTGGCCGCCGTGATCGGCGTCGCGACGGGTGTGCTGCTGGGCCGCTCCCGGTTGTTCGCCAACACCTTCGGTCCGCTGACCGAGCTGGCCAGGCCCATCCCGGCGATCGCGATAGTTCCGGTGGCGATCCTGCTATTCCCGACCGACGAGTCCGGCATCGTGTTCATCACGTTCCTCGCGGCTTACTTTCCGATCATGGTCAGTACCCGGCATGCGGTTCGGGCGCTGCCCACTCTGTGGGAAGACTCGGTGCGCACCCTCGGCGGTAAATCGGTGGGACGTGCTGAGCCAGGTGGTATTGCCGGGCATCCTGCCGGGAGTGTTCGGGGGCCTGTCGGTCGGCATGGGGGTGGCGTGGATCTGCGTGATCTCCGCGGAGATGATCTCCGGGCGCCTCGGCGTCGGCTAGCGCACCTGGCAGGACTACACCGTGCTGGCCTACCCGCAGGTGTTCGTCGGCATCATCACCATCGGCGTCCTCGGCTTCGCGACTGCCGCGGCCGTCGAACTCGTGGGCCGGCGGGTGACCGGCTGGCTGCCGCGCGCACAGGAGGAACAACGATGACCCTGGGTATGAGTCTCGAACTGGATCGAATCCGGTTGTCCTACACCGGAGAGCCGGTGATCGACGGGCTGAGCCTGGCCGTGCGCCCCGGGGAGATCCTGGTGCTCACCGGACCCTCGGGCTGCGGCAAGTCGACCGTGCTGCGCGCCCTGGCGGGACTGCTGCTGCCCGACGACGGCCGGATCCTGGCCGACGGCGCCGACGTGAGCACCACCTCGGGCGACCGGGGCATGGTGTTCCAGGACAATGCGCTGCTGCCCTGGCGCACCGTGCGGTCCAACATCGAGTTGGCGCTGCGGTTGCGTGGCGTCCCGCGTGCCGGCCGGCGCACCGAGGCCGACCGCTGGATCGCCGAGCTCGGCCTCACCGGCTTCGGCGACTACCTGCCCAAGAGCTTGTCCGGCGGTATGCGTCAGCGTGTGCAGTTGGCCCGCGGCCTGTCCGGGGCACCGCGCGCGGTGTTGATGGACGAGCCGTTCGGTGCCCTGGACACCCAGACCCGTACGGCCATGCAGCGGTTGCTGATCGACACCTGGAGCGCGCATCCGACGACGGTCGTCTTCGTCACTCACGACGTCGACGAGGCGCTGTTGCTGGGCGACCGCATCGCCGTACTGGGCAAGGCCGGCCAGCCGCTGCGTGCCCTTGTCGATGTGCCGGAGCCGCGGGTCGGTCAGCAGCGCAGCGCGCTTCGCGCTGAAGTTATCGCGGCACTGGATCATTCGGCGGTGCCGGCACGATGCAAATTCCAGAGGTGACGCCGGTGCGGCTGGACTGCGATGTGCTGGTCATCGGCGGTGGCACCGCGGGAACCATGGCGGCGCTATCCGCGGCCGAGCACGGCGCTCAGGTGCTGTTGTTGGAGAAGGCCCACGTGCGGCACTCCGGCGCGCTGGCGATGGGCATGGACGGCGTGAACAACGCCGTCATCCCGGGCAAGGCCGAACCGGAGGACTACGTCGCGGAGATCACCCGCGCTAACGACGGAATCGTCAACCAGCGCACCATTTACCAGACGGCCAGTCGCGGATTCGCGATGGTGCAGCGGCTGGAGCGCTACGGGGTGAAGTTCGAGAAGGACGAGCACGGCGAGTACGCGGTACGCCGGGTACACCGCTCGGGTTCCTACGTGTTGCCCATGCCGGAGGGCAAGGACGTCAAAAAGGCGCTGTACCGGGTGCTGCGGCAACGGTCGATGCGGGAGAAGATCCAGATCGAGAACCGCCTGATGCCGGTGCGGGTGTTGGTGGATGACGGTCGGGCCGTCGGTGCCGCGGCATTGAACACGCGCACCGGCGAATTCGTCGCCATCGGCGCCAAGGCGGTGATTCTGGCGACGGGGGCGTGCGGTCGGCTCGGGCTACCCGCATCGGGTTATCTGTACGGCACCTACGAGAACCCGACCAACGCCGGCGATGGGTACGCGATGGCCTACCACGCCGGCGCCGAGTTGTCCGGCATCGAATGCTTTCAGGTCAATCCGCTGATCAAGGATTACAACGGACCGGCCTGTGCGTGTGTGGCGAACCCGTTCGGTGGTTACCAGGTCAATTCGGACGGTGAGCGTTTCGTCGACTCCGACTACTGGTCGGGGCAGATGATGTCCGAAGTCAAAAGCGAGATCGACTCCGCGCGAGGACCGATCTATCTCAAGGTCTCCCACCTGCCCGATGAGACGCTGACCGCACTGGAAAACATCCTGCACACCACCGAACGGCCCACCCGCGGCACGTTCCACGCCAACCGCGGCCACGACTACCGGACCCACGACATTGAGATGCACATTTCCGAAATCGGGTTGTGCAGTGGACATTCCGCTTCCGGCGTTTGGGTCGACGAGCATGCCCGAACGACGGTGCCCGGACTGTATGCCGCCGGTGACCTGGCGTGTGTCCCGCACAACTACATGATCGGGGCATTCGTATTCGGCGACCTCGCCGGCACCCACGCCGCCTCGGTGCGTTCGGAAGTGACTGCGCCATCACAACTCCCGGACGATCAACTGCGTGCCGCGCACGAGCTGATCTACCGTCCGCTACAGCACCCGGACGGTCCGCCGCAGCCGCAGGTCGAATACAAGCTGCGACGGTTCGTCAACGACTATGTGGCGCCGCCGAAGACGGCGGCCAAACTGTCCATTGCGGTGCGGACCTTCGATCGGATGCAAGCCGAGATCGCCGAGATGGGGGCCCATAATCCGCATGAGCTGATGCGGGTCGTCGAGGTGTCGTTCATCCGGGATTGCGCCGAGATGGCCGCGCGCTCGTCGCTCACCCGGACCGAATCCCGTTGGGGTCTGTACCACGAGCGCGCCGACATGCCGGTCCGTGACGACAGCCAATGGGGCTATCACCTGAACCTGCTCAAGGGATCCGCCGGCGAGATGGTATTCCTCAAGCGCCCCGTGGCTCCCTATTTTGTGTCGGTGCCGGAGCTGGACGGCCTGCCGCCGACGGACCGGACGGTGCACCAGGTGGAGCAGCCGCCGCTGGTCGGCGGTAAAGCCCCGGCCACCGCCGGATCGCGAATCGCCGCGTCGGCAACCGCGTTCGAGCCGCCGTCGCCGCGGATCGCCGAGGTGCTCGCCCTCGAGGAGACGACGATCGCCGATCTGCGACCGTATCTGGCGGACGCGGATCCCGGGGTGCGCCGGACCGCCGTGGCGACGCTCACCGAACACATTCCCGACGGTTATGCGCCCGCCCTGTTCGCCGCGCTGGACGACGCCGATGCCGGGGTGCGCCGCGCCAGCGCCGAGGGAATCCGCGAACTGGTCGAAGTGTTGCCCGATCCGGCCGGCGCCGAGCCGTATCTACTGTCTCCTGACATCGTCGTACGCGCGGCCACGGTCTATCTGCTGGCCGCACGCCGGGCCGGTGCGGCCGCCCAATACCGCTGCGCCCTCGACGATCCCGACCACCGGGTGCGTATCGAGGCCGTGCGGGCGCTGGTGTCGGTGGACGACGTGGCCGGGTAGAGGCGGCCACCCGCGACGAGAACCGCGAAGTTCGCATCGTGGCGGCCGGCGGCCTGGCCACGTTGCGCGCCGGCGCCGAGGCCGTCAGCGCGCTGATCGCCGACCCCGATCCGTTGGTCCGCGCGGCCGCGCTGGCGGCACTGGGTGAATTAGGCTGCAGCCAAGACGATTTCGTCGCGGCAGCGCATGCGTTGCAGTGCGCCGGCGTGGCAGGTACGGGTGGGTGCGGCCCGTGCGCTGGCCGGTGCTGCCACCGAGCTTGCGGTGCCCCGGCTGGCCGATGCGCTGGCCGATGCGCACCTCGACGTGCGCAGGGCGGCCGTGCTCAGCCTGACCCGCTGGGGAGGTGAGGCCGCGGCCCGCGATGCACTCGGCATCGCGTTGAAGGACAGCGACGCCGACGTGCGGGCCTATGCGCGCCGGGCGTTGGAAGTCCAAGACGCATAGTCGGGCAGGTCGACGGCGTCGGGCGTGCGCTCACGGCGTTGAGTGTGCGTACCGGGCGCAAACTTCGGCGATTGCTCACCGTGGATGCACAGTCAACGCCGCCGACGCACACTCAACGGCCGCCGCGGCTAGGGGCGGCCCTTGGCGTAGAGCAAGCTGTCTTGTGGTTCGGGTCCCATCGTGGGGTACACGGCGTGGCGGGCCAGCCGGCCCTCGAGCGTGAACCCGGCTCGTTCCAGCAGCCGCGCCGATCGCTCGTTGTCGACATTGCAGGTGGCCCAGACGCGGTAGACGTCTCGGTCGCCTTCCAGTGCGCCCAGCAGCATGTCGAGTGCCTCGGCCATCAAACCTTTACCCCACCACCGCCGGCCCAGGCAGTAACCGATTTCGACCGAATGCGGCGCCGCGCGCCGGCAACTGGCCAACCCGATGATTTCGCCGGTGCGTTGCAGCGTGATCGCCCAGGTTCGATCGTCGGCGCGGGCGTTGAGTTTTTCGGTGATCACCCGCCGCGTCGCCTTCACGTCGGGATGCGGTGACCACAGCAGATACCTGGTGACTTCGGGGTCGCGGGCGACTCGTTGGAACAGCGCGCCGGCGTCGTCGAGGATCGGCAGGCGCAGCAGCAGCCGCGCCCCGGCGATACGGTCAGGTGGGTAATCCGCCATGGCGCTTACAGGTCGAGTGCCTGATACGTGCGGCGGACGAACTTCGGTTGCGCCGTACGCAGTTTCGCCAGCGACGTATTACCCGCGACGGCGGTTGCCGCGTCCACGGTCAGGTCCGGCAGGTTCTGAATCAGATACAGCAGGATCAGCTCCGCAGTCGGGTCCGCCTGCCACCAGGTCCCATAGGCGCCGGGCCAGCTGAACGTTCCCACTCCGCCCGGCCCGAATAGCGGCGTGGACTTCGCCGGATCGGTCACCACCGACAGGTTCAACCCGAACCCGCGGCCCATCCAATACGGCGCCCCCAGGAAATCATGTCGCTTCTGTTCGTCAGTGAGACGATCCGTCCGCATCAGGCGCACCGATTCGGGAGACAACACCCGAACGCCGTCGACCGTCCCGTCACCGAGCAGCATCCGGATGAACCGCAGGTAGTCCTCGGCGGTCGACCACAACCCGCCGCCGGCGTTGCAGAAGGCGGGCGGTGTGATGTGCGGCGGCCCCATCACGTCATGCCGCAGTTGGTGGTTGTCGTCGAGCGAATACATGGTCGCGGCGCGCCGGCGGGCTTCGGCGGAGACGAAGAATCCGGTGTCGGGCATGCCCGCCGGCCCCAGGACCCGCTCGTCGAGCACCTGGTGGAACGGCTTGTCATCGACACGAGAAGCGATGACGCCCAACAGATCTATCGAGTGGCTGTAGGTGACCCGCTCGCCGGGTTGATGCACCAAAGGTAGCTTGGCCAGCTCGGTCAGCCAGACATCCGGGCCCTGGTTGAACGGCATCCGCATATAGGCCCGCGAGATCGGGCCGGACACCGAAAAACCGTAGGCCAGGCCGCTGGTATGGGTCAGCAGATCCTCGATCAGGATGGCCCGGTTCACCGGGTGGGTGCGGTCCAGCGGGCCGTGCCGGTCGTCGAGTACCTGTACGGCGGCCAATTCCGGCACCCAGCGGGTGATCGGGTCTTTGAGCGTCAGCTTGCCCTCGTCGACCAGGCTCATGATCGCCGCCACCGTGACCGGCTTGGTCATCGACGCGATGCGAAACAGCGTGTCTCGTTGCATCGGCAGGCCGGCGTCGACATCCCGATGGCCGATCTCGTTGACCTGCAGTAGTTCTCCGTGCTGCCATACCACCGTCACCGCGCCGGCGAGCAGGCCCGCGTCGCAGACCTCGCGGATGGAGGCCTGATTGCCATCGAGATTCACCAGGTCAGGTTAGCGGCCGGATCGGCAAGCCTCTTCTAAGGCACCCCCGTCACCCGTACTGCCGCATCTCATCTTGCTGCTCAACAAAGGAACGCAGCTGATGGCGAGTCTGGTGATCCGGTGTCCCGGCCTCGCCGTCGGGGTGTCTACCCCGCGTGTAGTCGCCCTTCCATTGCACGTGCTCTCCGGCGTTGAACCTGGCGATCTGCTCGATTTGCTTGGCATCACTTCGCGAGCAAATAAAGAACTCATACTTACGCCGTAGCTGTTCGTCGGATTCGATGCGCCTGAGCTCGGGGGTGAACTGTTCGAGCTCGGCTCGCCGCTGCGGGACGATCATGCAGATCGGCTCGTTGACTTCGAATCGTACAGGCATCAGCTTGCGGGTGAATTTCCAGTTAATACTGAAACTGGCGCTAGCCCAGTCGGTTTCGACTATGCCCTCTAATGGGCACACGGCGTCCTTGGGATAGTTCGCGGGTCCGCGGACCAACAGGTTGTAGCCCGGTGGAGTGCGGAACAGCATCGGCAGATGCCAGGTCAGGATGCCATTGCCGAAATGGCTGGTGGGGAGGAGCTGGCCGGGATCGCGCCTCGCGGGTTGGATCATCACGTCAGTGCGGTCGTCGCCGAACCAGGTAGCGGTGAATGCGCAGGGATTGCGCAGCTCCCAACCGCTTTGGTTGGCGATGATCATCGGCAAGCAGCGATTGGGCCAACCCGCACGCGTCTGTGCCATCTCGCGCATCCATGTCCGGCTCGACGATGCCGGTGTGATCTGTGGCGCATTGTCACGGGTGATGAAGCCGATCAGCGGGTAGTCCGGCCCGTTGGGCGTGTCACTCACGCGAGCCAGCTTAGGCAGGAAGTCTGCGAATTCGCTGAATTGGACGGGGATTTGGAGGTTCTACGTGCTCACCCCGCGTGACAACCCGGCGTGTCAGGTCTTACTGCCGCTTCTCGTCTTGCGGCTGGGCAAAGTGACGAAGACGACGGCGCGTCTGGTGATCCGGTGCCCCGGCTTCGCCGTCTCGGTGGATGCCGCGCGTGTAATCGCCTTGCCACTCGACCCGGTCTCCCGCGGCGACTCTCGTTATCTGCTCCGCGTGCTTTGCCGCGCCACGCTCACGAAGGAACAACTTGTGCTTGCGGTCCAGATCCTCGTCAGACTCGATCGGCCTGAGTTCGGGGGCGAATTCTTCCAGCTCGGCTCGGCGCTGCGGGACGATCAAGCAGATCGGCTCGCCGACTTCGAATCGCACCGGCATCTGTTTGCGGGTGAGTTTCCAACTCATACTGAAACTCGCACTTGCCCAGTCAGTTTCAACGATTCCCTCCAACGGGCACACAGCATCCTTGGGATTGTTTGCCGGACCGCGCACCAGCAAGTTGTAGCCCGGCGGGGTGCGAAACAGCATCGGCAGCCGCCAGGTCAGGATGCCGTTACCGAAATGGCTGGCGGGGAGCAACTGATTGGCCACGTACTGATCGGCTTCGATCAGCACATCTATCCCATCCTTTTGCGCGATCCAGGTAGCGGTGAACGCGCTCGGATTGTGCAACTCCCAGCCGCTCTGGTTGGCGATGAGCATCGGCAAACACCGACTGGGCCAACCTTGGTCCGCCTCTGACTGTTTTGTCATCCACTCTCGGGTCACGGACGCCGGGGCAATCTGCGGCGCGTTATCGCCGGTGATGAACCCGATCAGCGGGCGGGCCGGCCCGTCGGATTTGTCACTCACGCGAGCCAGATTAGCCGGGAAAGCGGTTGCACACAGACTTCGGCCCGTCGGCGGCACTGCGCGACGCGAGTTGGGCCAAGAACCCGGAATGAGTCCGGTGCCACCTTCTGCGTCCATCTCCTCGGGTTCAAAGCCTGCGGTGTTTACCCGACTGCCGCTATGCCCGGCCGGTGAGGATGAGGTTCCAGTACATCGCAGGCAGGCCGCGACGCTTGAGGTACCACATGTCGCGTCGTTCGCGGGTGGTGTCGATGAACGGTATCGACGGCGCGGGTTTCAAGGTGTAGTCGAATTCGGCGAGCAGCACCTTATTGCGGGCTGTGGTCAGTGGGCAGGATGCGTAGCCGCCGTAGCTGGCCGGTAGTGGTTTTCCCGCGAGGCTGGCCTGCAGGTTCGCTGCGACCACGGGGGCTTGCTTACGGATGGCGGCGCCGGTCTTGGAGTTGGGGGAGGAGCCGGCGTCGCCGATGGCGAAGATGTTGTCGAATCGGTTGTGCTGCATGGTGTTCTTGTCGATCTGGACGTAGCCACCGGGGCTATCGGGGTCGGCGATCGGGCTGGTCTTGATCCAGTCCGGTGCGGACTGGCGTGGCACCACATGCAGCAGGTCGTAGCCGACTTCCTGGGTGGTGTCTTTGGAGTTGTGGGTGATGGTCACGGTGCGTGAGTCGGGGTTGACGGCCGTAACCTCGCTGTTCTTGCGGACCTCGATGCCGTAGTGGGCGACCACACGTTCGAGTTCGTCGGCGAACGGCTTCACCGCGAACATTCCTGGAGTGGGCAGGACCAGGATGATGTGGATGGCGTCGAGGACACCCTGCTGGCGCCAGTAGTTGGCGGCCAGGTAGGCGATCTTCTGCGGTGCCCCAGCACACTTGATAGGCCCCGCGGGCATCGTGAAGATCGCCGTGCCCGACCGCATCTTCTTGATCAGTTCCCACGTCTTGGGTGCGAGGTCGTAACGGTAATTACTAGACGCCGCGGCGGTGTCAAGGGATTCGGCCATCCCTGGGATCGCCGACCAGTCGAGTTGAATGCCGGGACAAACCACCAAGTGGTCGTAACGCACATGGGTGCCGGATTCGGTCGTGACAGTTTGGGCCTCGGGATCGATCTGCTCGGCGCGGTCCTTGATCCAGGCGACTCCTTGCGGCATGACCGATGCCTCGGTCCGCCTGCTCTCCGTGGCGGGTGCGCATCCACCGCCGACGAGTGTCCAGAGAGGTTGGTAGTAGTGGGTCTCGCTGGGCTCGATGATCCCGACGTCGGTCAGGCCGGCCCGCCGCAGCCGCGCGGCCACTGAGATGCCGCCGTTGCCGCCGCCGATCACGGCGACCTGGTGGCTGATGGTATTGGCCATTGAAGAGACCTCCTCAAGCCGAAAACTGTTGTGGGGACGATCACGACTGACTGGTTAGGCCCGCCTTGACGGCGTTGTCGAAGGAATCGTCGATGAACACGACGTCACGTCCGGCTCGGTCGAGCAGGCTTGCGGCGATCGAGGCGCGGTAGCCGCTGGCGCAGTGCACCCACAGCTGCCCGGGGGGCAGCGTGTCGAGCTTGTCGAGTAGCTGATGCATGGGAATGTGTGCTGCGCCGGGGATGAAGTTTGCGGCGTACTCGTCGTCGCGGCGAACGTCGAGCAGCACGGCATCCTCGTCGGTGGCGGCGTCGGCGGCCACCAGGACGTCCGGTAGCTCGGCGAAACTGTGCCGTGGGTAGGACGACGTGGGTGCGCCTGCGCTCAGCTCCTGGCTGGATCCGGTGGCGCTGCCCTCGAGTTCGTCGATGCCGATCCGGATCAGCATCCGTTGGGCGTCGGCGACCTGCTCGTCGGACTCGCCGATCAACGTCAGTGGAGTCCCCCAGGGCATCAGCCACCCCAGGTAGGTCGAGAATTGGTGTCCGAGAGCAATTCCCACGCTGCCGTGGACGTGAGAGGAGGCGTAGGCGGTGCGGTCGCGCAGGTCAACGATCCACTCGCCAGCGTCGATGCGACGGCGGAGTTGCTCGGCCTGCAGCCGTGTCGGGGGGGACAAGTCTGGCGCGGCGGGCCCACCCCGGTTGAGGCCGCCCATGTGGGCGTAGTACGCCGGGTAAGCGGTCAGGTTCGAGATCAGGTTGTCGACGAAAGCGTCCTCGTCCTGGCTGATCAGCGCATCATTGCGGCGCTTCTCCTCAGCAATGGTGCCGCCGTCACCGCCCGTGGCCGACCCCGCGGAGCAGAAGCTGCCGAACCCGTGGGTGGGGTAGACAGGGGTCGCGTCGGGAAGTTCTGCAGCAAGCCGCCGCGCCGAATGATATTGCGCGCGTGCGAGTTCTTCGGTGCGGTCGACGTCGACGAGGTCGGTCCGCCCGACGCTGCCGTAGAGCAACGAGCCGCCGGTGAAGACCGCAGGAGTCTGATCTGCCTCGGAGATCACGTAGGACAGATGTGTGTCTGTGTGGCCCGTGGTGGCGACTACCCGGATGGTCATGGCACCGACGGTCAGTTCGTCGCCGTCGCTGACCGCGAGGCGGGCGAACGACACGTCATCCGCAGCGTTCAACACGTAGGGGCACCCGTTGCGTATCGACAGGTCGTACCCGCCGGTCACGTAGTCGTTGTGGATGTGGGTCTCGACGACCATCGCGCAGCGCACCCCAAGGTCGGCAAGAAGCTTCTCGACCCGGTCGATATCGCGTTGTGGGTCGACGACCACCGCGGAGGTCCCGTCGTGGACCAGGTAGCTGCGGTCCCCGAGATCCTCGGTGGAGATCACTTCAACGTGCACGCCAACCCCCTGCTCAAAGCTGTAACTGCGTGAATACGAAGTGCCATCTAGACACCACAACAGACGAACTGCTCGTATCGTTCATTCACGCAGGAACTGTGCGCATCGCGTCTGGTTTTGTGCGTCCGTAAGCAAATTTCCAGCGTCGTACCAGCGAACGGCGGTTGACCACGCCACGAGCAATCGATTTCACCGACGCCCGGAAAAGGTACTGACTATCCCCGTCCGCAAGTCCGGGTTCGCCCGGCTGGGATTGAGGCCAAAAATTTCATCACGGTTTCGGTTGAGCAAAGGTACTGCAGCTTACCCGCGATACGACGGCCGATATCGCCTGCTTGGCTTTAGTGTTGGCTGCTATGGGTGGACTGAGGAATTGCGTGAAGCGCTGGCGCACAGCGCTTCACGCAACCGTGTCGGTATCGATAGTTGCCATCCTCGGACTCGCCATCACCCCGGTAGCTCATGCGGCCGCAGCCACGGCGACGTTGGCAGTGGAACATACCTGGCAGACCGGTTTCATCGCCCACTTCACCATCACCAACCCGAGCATGACGGAGCTCTCCGATTGGCGACTCGAATTCGACTTGCCGGCGGGA
This sequence comes from uncultured Actinomycetota bacterium, assembly GCA_963712615.1. GTDB lineage: Bacteria > Actinomycetota > Actinomycetes > Mycobacteriales > Mycobacteriaceae > Mycobacterium. The sequence goes on along the minus strand of CAVQIO010000002.1, from coordinate 1,220,279 downwards.
GAAGGTATCTCGCACACGTGGAATAGCACCTTTGCGCAATCTGGTACTCACTTCGTGATCACCCCCGCCAATTGGAATCGCAGCATTGCTCCTGGTGGTTCAGCCACCGGCGGCATGCGGGGCGTGTTGAGCGGTGCCTACTCGCCACCGTCGAACTGTGTGGTCAACGGGCAATATTTTTGCAGCTAGCGGCGACTGCGCAGGCCGTACTCGGCAGCCGGTGTGGACCCGGCGTGGCCGGTATCGTCGTGCGCGCCGCGGAATGTTACGCTGCCCGGTAGTCGACATCCTTTAACGATCCGTCCGGAGAGGCGGAGAAGGAGGTCAATGTCTCGCATGGGTGCCGCAGAGGATGCCGCCACCGGTAGAGAATTGATGTCTACGGCCGACGTCGGCCGCACTATTTCCCGTATTGCGCATCAGATCATCGAAAAGACCGCCCTGGACGGCGCCGACGCGCCACGGGTGGTGTTGTTGGGCATCCCGACTCGCGGGGTGATCCTGGCCAACCGACTGGCTGCCCACATCGGCGAATTCAGCGGTGTCGACGTCGGCCACGGCGCCTTGGACATCACCCTGTACCGGGACGACCTGATGCAAAAGCCGCCGCGCCCGCTGGAGGCCACCTCGATCCCGGCCGGCGGAATCGATGATGCGCTGGTGATTCTCGTCGACGACGTGCTGTTTTCGGGACGCTCGGTGCGCTCGGCCCTCGACGCGCTGCGCGATGTGGGCCGGCCCAGCTCAGTACAACTGGCGGTGTTGGTCGACCGCGGCCACCGTGAGCTACCGGTGCGCGCCGACTACGTGGGCAAGAACGTGCCGACCTCGCGCAGCGAGAGCGTGCATGTGCAGCTGCGCGAACACGACGGACGTGACGGCGTGATCATTGCGAGGGACTCTGAATCATGAGGGCCGAATGACCCGACACCTGCTGGCCGCTGGCGACCTGAGCCGTGACGACGCCACCGCCATCCTCGACGACGCCGACCGCTTCGCGCAGGCGCTGGTGGGTCGCGAGATCAAGAAGCTGCCGACGCTGCGCGGCCGCACCGTGGTCACGATGTTCTACGAGAACTCGACCCGCACCCGGGTCTCGTTCGAGGTGGCCGGCAAGTGGATGAGCGCCGACGTGATCAACGTCAGCGCGTCCGGATCGTCGGTGAGCAAGGGCGAGTCGCTCCGCGACACCGCGCTGACGCTGCGCGCGGCCGGCGCCGACGCGCTGATCATTCGCCATCCGGCCTCGGGCGCCGCGCATCTGCTTGCCGACTGGACCGGCGTGCAAGACGACGGCCCATCGGTGATCAATGCCGGCGACGGCACCCATGAACACCCGACCCAAGCGCTGCTGGACGCGCTGACCATCCGCCAGCGACTCGGCGGCATCGAAGGCCGGCGGGTCGTGATCGTGGGCGACATCCTGCACAGCCGGGTGGCTCGGTCCAACGTGATGCTGCTGGCCACGCTGGGCGCCGAGGTGGTGCTGGTGGCTCCGCCTACGCTCTTGCCGGTCGGGGTCGATGGCTGGCCGGCCACCGTCTCCTATGACCTCGACGCCGAACTCCCCGCCGCGGACGCCGTGCTGATGCTGCGGGTGCAGGCCGAGCGGATGAACGGTGGGTTTTTCCCGTCGGTGCGTGAATACTCGGTGCGCTACGGGCTTTCCGGCCGGCGCCAGGCGCTGCTGCCCGACCACGCCGTGGTGCTGCACCCCGGCCCGATGGTGCGCGGCATGGAGATCGCGTCTTCGGTGGCCGACTCATCGCAATCCGCGGTGCTGCAACAGGTTTCCAATGGCGTGCACGTGCGGATGGCCGTGCTGTTCCACGTGCTGGTCGGCACCGAATCGGTTGGAAGTGAGGGGGCTGCGTGACTGTGCTGCTTCGCGGAGTCCGGTTGTACGGCGAGGGCGGGCGGGTTGACGTTCGGGTCGACGATGGCCAGATCGCCGAGATCGGAATCGGACTGGATATTCCAGAAACCGCCGACGTCATCGACGCCACGGGTCACGTGTTGCTCCCCGGGCTGGTCGACCTGCATACCCACCTGCGCGAGCCCGGCCGCGAATACGCCGAGGACATCGAAACCGGCTCGGCGGCAGCAGCTTTGGGTGGGTACACGGCGGTATTCGCGATGGCGAACACCAACCCCGTGGCGGACAGCCCGGTCGTCACCGATCATGTCTGGCACCGCGGCCAGCAAGTCGGCCTGGTGGACGTGCACCCCGTCGGCGCGGTCACCGTCGGGCTGGCCGGAACCGAGCTCACCGAGATGGGAATGATGGCCGCCGGTGCGGCTCAGGTGCGGATGTTCTCCGACGACGGCGTCTGCGTGCACGACCCGCTGATCATGCGTCGCGCCCTCGAGTACGCCACCGGGTTGGGCGTGCTGGTCGCCCAGCACGCCGAGGAGCCCAGACTGACCGTCGGCGCGGTGGCCCACGAGGGACCGACGGCTGCCCGGCTGGGACTCGCGGGATGGCCCAGGGCCGCCGAGGAATCGATCGTCGCCCGCGACGCAATACTGGCCCGCGACGCCGGCGCTCGCGTGCACGTCTGCCACGCCTCCACAGCGGGAACCGTCGAGATTTTGAAATGGGCCAAGGATCAAGGTATTTCGATCACCGCGGAGGTAACCCCACATCACCTTCTGCTCGATGACAGCAGGCTGGTCAACTATGACGGGGTGAATCGGGTGACTCCGCCGCTGCGCGAAGCCGCGGACGCGATCGCGTTGCGTCAAGCGTTGGCCGACGGGGTAATCGACTGTGTGGCCACCGACCATGCCCCGCACGCCGAGCACGAGAAATGTGTTGAATTCTGCGCGGCCCGGCCGGGGATGCTGGGGCTGCAGACAGCGCTGTCGGTGGTGGTGCAGACGATGGTGGCGCCTGGGGTGTTCAGCTGGCGCGACGTCGCCCGGGTGATGAGCGAAAACCCGGCACGCATAGTCGGATTGCCCGATCACGGCCGGCCGCTGGAGGTGGGGGAGCCGGCCAACCTGACCGTGGTTGACCCGGATGCGACCTGGACGGTCACCGGGCCAGACCTGGCCAGCCGGTCGGCCAACACGCCCTATGAGTCGATGACCTTGCCCGCCACCGTGACTGCCACGCTGCTGCGCGGAAAGATCACCGCTCGGGATGGGAAGAGCCCAGCATGAATTCTTCAACGCTGCTGGGCTCGCTGATCTTCGCGGCCGTGCTGGTAGTTCTGATCGCGGTGATCATCCAGCTGATGATGCTCGGCTGGCGCCGGCGCGCGCGCCGTCAGGAGGAGCTGATCGGCAACTTGCCTGAGGTGCCCGACCAGGTGGGCACGGCGATCACCACGCTGCGCGGCGTCTACGTCGGTTCCACGCTGGCCCCGGAATGGAACGAACGGGTCACCGCCGGCGATCTCGGGTATCGGAGCAAGGCGGTGCTGAGCCGATACCCCGAGGGAATCCTGCTGGAACGCAGCCGCGCCAAACCGATTTGGATTCCGCAGGGTGCGATTACCGAGGTACGCACCGAGCGGGTGATGGGCGGAAAGGTCGCGGCCCGCAACGGGATACTGGCGATCCGGTGGCGGCTACCGTCCGGCGTCGAGATCGACACCGGCTTCCGGGCAGGCAATCGAGACGAGTACGACGGCTGGCTGGAGGAGGTTGCGTGAGGCGCGCCGACGACCATGCAGCGCAAAAGAGCAATGTGGCGGCACCTCCCGCTTGCGGGGGAGAGGAGCGGTGCCAATGAGTAAAGCGGTGCTGGTACTTGAAGACGGCCGCGTCTTCACCGGGAAGCCGTTCGGCAAGGTGGGCCAAACACTCGGGGAAGCCGTCTTCTCCACCGGCATGTCGGGCTATCAGGAGACGCTGACCGATCCCAGCTATCACCGCCAGATCGTGGTGGCCACCGCGCCGCAGATCGGCAACACCGGCTGGAACGGCGAGGACGCCGAGAGCCGCGGCGACAAGATCTGGGTCGCCGGTTACGCCGTGCGCGACCCGTCGCCGCGCGCCTCCAACTGGCGGGCCACCGGGACGCTGGAGGACGAGCTGGTCCGCCAGCACATCGTCGGGATCGCCGGTATCGACACCCGTGCGCTGGTGCGGCACCTGCGCAGCCGCGGCTCGATGAAGGCCGGGGTGTTCTCCGGTGAGGTGGTGGCCGAGCCCTTGAACATAGCGGCGTTGGTGGACCGGGTACGCGACCAGGAGTCGATGCTCGGGGCCGACCTCGCCGGCGAGGTCAGCACCTCGGGCGCATACGTCGTGGAATCCGAAGGGCTACCGCGGTTTACCGTCGCCGCCCTGGACCTGGGGATCAAGACCAACACGCCGCGCAACTTCGCCCGGCGCGGGGTCCGCAGCCACGTGCTGCCGGCGTCGGCCACTTTCGAGCAGATCGCCGAGATCAAGCCGGATGGGGTCTTCTTGTCCAATGGGCCCGGCGACCCGGCTACCGCGGACCATATCGTCGCGCTCACTCGTGAGGTGCTGGACGCGCGAATCCCGCTGTTCGGCATCTGTTTCGGCAATCAGATCCTGGGCCGGGCGCTCGGTCTGTCCACCTACAAGATGGTCTTCGGCCACCGCGGAATCAACATCCCGGTCATCGATCACGCCACCGGGCGGGTCGCGGTGACCGCGCAGAACCACGGCTTTGCGCTGGAGGGTGAGGCCGGCCAGCGGTTCGATACGCCGTTCGGCCAGGCGATCGTCAGCCATACCTGCGCCAACGACGGGGTAGTGGAGGGCGTCAAACTGCTTGATGGGCGGGCATTTTCGGTGCAATACCATCCGGAGGCCGCCGCCGGGCCGCACGATGCGGAGTACCTGTTCGATCAATTCGCCGACCTGATGGCATCTCACAACAGGGAAGGGTCACGCTAGTGCCGCGCCGCACCGACCTGCGTCACGTCCTGGTGATCGGCTCCGGGCCGATCGTCATCGGTCAAGCCTGCGAATTCGACTACTCCGGCACGCAGGCCTGCCGGGTACTGCGCGCCGAGGGTCTGCAAGTCAGCCTGGTCAACTCCAACCCGGCCACCATCATGACCGACCCCGAATACGCCGACCACACCTACGTCGAGCCGATTACCCCGGCCTTCGTCGAAAAAGTGATCGCCCAGCAAGCCGAGCGCGGCAACAAGATCGATGCCCTGCTGGCGACCCTGGGCGGGCAGACCGCGCTCAACACCGCCGTCGCGCTGTATGAGAACGGAGCGCTGGAGCGCTACGACGTCGAGCTCATCGGCGCCGACTTCGACGCCATCCAGCGCGGCGAGGACCGGCAGATGTTCAAGGACATCGTCGCCAAGGTGGGCGGTGAATCCGCGCGCAGCCGAGTCTGTTTCACGATGGACGAGGTCCGCGAAACGGTCGAGGACCTCGGCCTGCCCGTCGTGGTGCGGCCCAGCTTCACGATGGGTGGGCTGGGCTCGGGTATGGCGAAGTCCGCCGAAGAGGTCGACCGGATGGCCGGGGCCGGACTGGCGGAATCGCCCAGCGCCAACGTGCTCATCGAGGAATCGATCTACGGCTGGAAGGAATTCGAGCTCGAGCTGATGCGCGACGGCAACGACAACGTCGTGGTGGTGTGCTCGATCGAGAACCTCGACCCGATGGGTGTGCACACCGGTGACTCGGTGACCGTCGCGCCGGCCATGACGCTGACCGACCGGGAATACCAGCGGATGCGCGATTTGGGCATCGCGATCCTGCGCGAGGTCGGCGTCGACACCGGTGGCTGCAACATTCAGTTCGCGATCGACCCGGCCGACGGCCGGCTGGTGGTGATCGAGATGAACCCGCGGGTATCCCGTTCCAGCGCACTGGCGTCCAAGGCCACCGGCTTCCCGATCGCCAAGATTGCCGCCAAGCTGGCCATCGGCTACACCCTCGACGAGATCGTCAACGACATCACCAAGGAGACCCCGGCCTGCTTCGAGCCCACCCTGGACTATGTCGTGGTCAAGGCGCCCCGGTTCGCCTTCGAGAAATTCCCCGGGGCCGACCCCACCCTGACCACCACGATGAAGTCCGTCGGGGAAGCGATGTCATTGGGCCGCAACTTTATTGAGGCGCTCGGCAAGGTGATGCGGTCGCTGGAGACAACACGTGCCGGCTTCTGGACCAAACCGGACGCGGCCGGTGACGTCGAGGAAGTGCTGACCCGCCTGCAAACCCCGACCGAAGGCCGGCTCTACGACATCGAACTGGCGCTGCGGCTCGGCGCTTCGGTGGAACGCGTCGCCCACGCCAGCGGTGTCGACCCCTGGTTCGTCGCACAGATCAGCGAGCTGGAGAACCTGCGCACCGAGCTGGTCGACGCGCCGGTGCTCGACGGCGACCTGCTGCGCCATGCCAAACACAGCGGACTGTCCGATCGCCAGATCGCGGCGTTACGACCGGAATTGGCCGGTGAAGACGGGGTGCGGTCGCTGCGCGAACGCCTGGGCATCCATCCGGTGTACAAGACGGTGGACACCTGTGCGGCGGAGTTCGAGGCCAAGACGCCCTACCACTACAGCAGCTATGAGCTCGACCCCGCCGCCGAGACGGAGGTAGCAGCACAGACCGAACGGCCCAAGGTGCTGATCCTGGGCTCGGGGCCGAACCGGATCGGGCAGGGCATCGAATTCGATTACAGCTGCGTGCATGCGGCAACCACGCTGAGCCAGGCGGGCTTTGAGACCGTGATGGTGAACTGCAACCCCGAGACCGTGTCCACCGACTACGACACCGCCGACCGGTTGTACTTCGAGCCGTTGACCTTCGAGGACGTCCTGGAGGTCTACCGCGCCGAAGCGGAGTCGGCAAGCGGCGGTCCGGGAGTCGTCGGTGTCATCGTGCAGCTCGGCGGGCAGACCCCGCTCGGGCTGGCGCAACGACTCGCCGACGCCGGAGTGCCGATCGTCGGCACGCCGCCGGAGGCCATCGACCTGGCCGAGGACCGCGGGGCGTTCGGTGACCTGCTGGGCACTGCGGGACTGCCGGCTCCCAAATACGGCATGGCAACGACCTTCGCGCAGGCCCGCCGGATCGCCGATGAGATCGGGTATCCGGTGCTGGTGCGTCCGTCGTATGTGCTCGGCGGTCGCGGTATGGAGATCGTGTACGACGAGGAGACGCTGAAGGACTACATCAATCGCGCCACCGAGCTGTCTGCCGAACATCCGGTGCTGGTCGACCGTTTCCTCGAGGACGCCGTCGAAATCGACGTCGACGCACTGTGCGACGGCGCCGAGGTGTACATCGGCGGCATCATGGAACACATCGAGGAGGCCGGTATTCACTCCGGCGACTCGGCCTGCGCGCTGCCCCCGGTGACACTGGGCCGCAGCGACATCGAGAAGGTGCGCCAGGCCACCGAGGCCATCGCGCACGGCATCGGCGTGGTGGGCCTGCTCAACGTGCAGTACGCCCTCAAAGACGACGTGCTCTACGTGCTGGAGGCCAATCCACGCGCGAGCCGTACCGTGCCGTTCGTTTCGAAAGCCACCGCGATCCCCCTCGCTAAGGCGTGTGCGCGGATCATGTTGGGCACCAACATTTCCCAGCTTCGCGAAGAAGGAATGCTGGTGGCGTCCGGGGACGGTGCCCGGGTGGCGCCGCACGCCCCGATCGCGGTCAAGGAAGCGGTGTTGCCGTTCCATCGGTTCCGTCGCGCCGACGGGGAGGCCATCGACTCGCTGCTGGGTCCGGAGATGAAGTCGACCGGCGAGGTGATGGGCATCGACCGCGATTTCGGCACCGCCTTCGCCAAGAGCCAGACCGCCGCATACGGGTCGCTGCCGGCCTCGGGCACCGTGTTCGTCTCGGTTGCCAATCGCGACAAGCGGTCCCTGGTGTTTCCGGTCAAACGGCTGGCGGATCTCGGGTTCCACATCCTTGCCACCGAGGGCACCGCGGAGATGTTGCGCCGCAACGGGATTCCCTGCGACGAGGTGCGCAAGCATTTCGAGGCGCCGCAGTCGTGCCGGCCCGCGCTGTCCGCGGTCGACGCGATCAAAGCGGGTGAGGTCGACATGGTGATCAACACGCCCTATGGGAACTCCGGCCCGCGCATCGACGGCTACGAAATCCGTTCGGTCGCGGTGTCGGCCAACATCCCCTGCGTGACTACCGTGCAGGGGGCGTCGGCGGCCGTCCAGGGCATCGAGGCGGGCATCCGTGGCGATATCGGGGTGCGGTCGCTGCAGGAGCTGCACAGCGCGATCGGCACGGCCGGGCCGGCCGAAAAAGGCGCCCGATGACCCGGTTCGGGGTCCGACTGGCCGAAGCGAAGGCGAGCCGCGGGCCGCTGTGTCTGGGCATTGACCCACACCCCGAGCTGCTGCGGGCATGGGACCTGCCGGCCACCGCCGACGGCCTGGCCAAGTTCTGCGACATCTGTGTGGACGCCTTTTCAGGTTTCGCTGTCGTCAAACCGCAGGTCGCGTTCTTCGAGGCCTACGGCGCGGCCGGCTACGCGGTGCTGGAACGCACGATTGCCGCGCTGCGCTCGGTCGGGGTGCTGGTGCTGGCCGACGCCAAGCGCGGGGACATCGGGACGACGATGGCGGCCTACGCCGCCGCCTGGGCCGGGGATTCGCCGCTGGCCGCCGACGCCGTGACCGCTTCGCCGTACCTGGGCTTCGGCTCGCTGCGTCCGCTGCTGGAAACCGCCGCGGCGCACGACCGCGGGGTGTTCGTGCTGGCGGCAACGTCCAACCCGGAGGGCGGGACCGTGCAGCGTGCCACCTTCGACGGCCGCACCGTGGCCCAGCTGGTCGTCGACCAGGCCGCGGTGGTCAACCGGGCGGCCACCGGGTCCGGGCCGGGCTACGTCGGTGTGGTGCTGGGCGCGACGGTCTTCCAGGTGCCGGATGTCAGCGCGCTGGGGGGACCGGTGCTGGTACCCGGGGTCGGCGCCCAGGGCGGGCGTCCCGAGGCGCTTGGTGGCCTGGGTGGGGCCGTGCCAGGCCAGCTGCTGCCCGTGGTGGCGCGTGAGGTGCTGCGGGCCGGACCGAATGTGTCGGATCTGCGGGCGGCGGGCGAACAAATGCTGGACGCCGTTGCCTATCTCGCCGTGCAGTAGCCGGCGGATCGGGGCCCGGTTAACAACATCAGAATCTTTTCCCGCCGACTTCCCTGCGGCGACCTGGTGTTTATCAGCGGCGCGACACGCCGGAAACGCCATGGCAAATCGTGATTCCCCGCACGGAGCCCCCCGGGCTACCCGCCGGCGGCCCACGCGACGGTCCGTCGCCCGGCATCGAGCACCGCGCCGGGCGGAACAAAAACCGCAGGTAGACGGCTTGATCTGGGTGGCCGCGGCGAATGTCCAACTAATGCCCAGGTGCCGGATCCGCCGCCGCCAGCGATGCCGAAGAATGCCGCTGGCGGCACCTGTAGGCGGGGTGCAAGCTGGGCATTTATCGCCCTAACCAGGGGGGCGGGTTAGATTTCGTCAGGAAGCGTGAGTACGGTCGTCTCCGCTGGGCTGAAGTGCCCGGCAGAGACACGATTATTGATCAGATACGGAGGAATCGTGGCCCTTCCCCAGTTGACCGACGAGCAGCGCGCGGCCGCGTTGGAGAAGGCTGCCGCCGCACGCCGAGCACGAGCAGAGCTCAAAGACCGGCTCAAGCGCGGTGGCACCAACCTGACCCAGGTGCTCAAGGACGCCGAGACGAACGAAGTCCTTGGCAAGATGAAGGTGTCTGCGCTGCTCGAGGCGTTGCCGAAGGTAGGCAAGGTCAAGGCGCAGGAAATCATGACCGAACTGGAAATCGCGCCGACGCGCCGCCTGCGTGGTCTTGGCGATCGCCAGCGCAAGGCCCTGCTGGAAAAGTTCGGCACTCCCTAGCCCGACCTGCGACGATGCAGGCCGAATGGCCTGTGGGCGCAGCGACCCAGGGGCGCCAGTGAGTGCCGACGGGGGACCGGACATCGAGCACGCCGCACGTCCTGAGCCGGAAGGCAACGGGCGTGTGGTCGTGCTGTCCGGCCCCTCAGCGGTCGGCAAGTCAACAGTGGTTCGGTGTCTGCGAGAGCAGATCCCGGACCTGCATTTCAGTGTCTCGGCCACGACGCGGGCGCCGCGGCCGGGCGAGGTCGACGGTGTCGACTATCACTTCGTCAGTCCCGCTCGGTTCCAGCAACTCATCGACGAGGGCGCCCTGCTGGAGTGGGCCGAGATCCACGGTGGGCTGCAGCGATCGGGCACCCTGGCGGCGCCGGTGCGGGCCGCCACCGCGTCGGGATTTCCGGTGCTCATCGAGGTGGACCTGGCCGGAGCCGGGGCGATCAAGAAGGCAATGCCGGAGGCCATCACCGTGTTTCTGGCACCGCCCAGTTGGGCCGATTTGCAGGCCAGGCTGGTCGGGCGCGGCACCGAAACGCCGGAGGCGATGGCGCGCCGCCTGGAGACCGCCCGGGTGGAACTGGAGGCCCAAGCCGACTTCGACCAGGTCGTGGTCAACAGTCAATTGGAGTCTGCGTGCGCCGAATTGGTATCCTTGCTGGTGGGAAACGCACCTGGCTCGGCATGAGCCGACTCACCAGCTGCGATCAAGAATCAGGGTTTCTAGCTATTCAACCGCTCTACGCGCCAGGAGAAAGTCTTAAGTGAGTATTCCGCAGTCTGACACGTCGCTGGCCGCCGTCGATCAATTCGATCCTTCGGCAGGCGGGCCGCGCACGTACGACACCCCGCTGGGCATCACCAACCCGCCCATCGACGAGTTGCTCGACCGTGTCTCGAGCAAGTACGCACTGGTCATCTATGCGGCCAAACGAGCTCGGCAAATCAACGATTACTACAACCAGCTCGGCGAGGGCATCCTCGAGTACGTCGGCCCGCTGGTCGAGCCCGGGCTGCAGGAAAAGCCGCTCTCGATCTCGATGCGTGAGATCCACGCCGACCTGCTCGAACACACCGAGGGCGAGTAGCAGGACGGAGCCGGGCGGCTGTGATCGTCATGGAGAGCCTCTTCAACGAAGAAGGGCCGGCGTAGATGGATCGCAAGCGGATCGTCGTCGGCGTCTCCGGGGGCATCGCCGCGTACAAGGCATGCACCGTAGTCCGGCAGCTCGCCGAGGCGGGCCATGACGTCCGCGTCATCCCCACCGAATCCGCGTTGCGCTTTGTCGGGGCCGCCACATTCGAGGCGCTCTCCGGGCAGCCGGTGCACACCGGCGTCTTCTCCGACGTTCCCGAGGTGCCGCACGTCCGGCTGGGCCAGCACGCCGACCTGGTCGTGGTGGCGCCGGCCACCGCCGATCTGTTGGCCCGCGCGGTACACGGCCGCGCCGACGATCTGCTGACCGCGACGCTGCTCACGGCGCGATGTCCGGTGCTGTTCGCGCCGGCGATGCACACCGAGATGTGGTTACACCCGGCCACCGTCGACAATGTGGCCACATTGCGCCGCCGGGGTGCCGTCGTGCTGGAACCCGCATTCGGACGGCTCACCGGCTCGGACAGCGGCAAAGGCAGGCTGCCCGAGGCCGAAGAGATCACCACCCTTGCCCACCTGCTGCTGGAGCGCTCCGACGCGCTCCCCTACGACCTGGCCGGGCGCAAGGTGCTGGTGACCGCGGGGGGTACCCGCGAGCCGATCGATCCGGTTCGCTTCATCGGCAACCGCAGCTCCGGCAAGCAGGGCTATGCCGTCGCGCGGGTCGCCGCCCAGCGTGGCGCCGAGGTCATGCTGATCGCCGGCCATACGGCCGGGCTCATCGACCCGGCCGGCGTCGAAGTGGTGCAGATAAGTTCCGCCCAGCAACTCGCCGACGCGGTATCCAAGCACGCTCCCGATTCCGACGTCCTGGTGATGGCGGCCGCGGTCGCCGACTTCCGCCCCGCGCAGGTTGCCGCCGCGAAGATCAAAAAGGGCCCCGGCGATCAAGACGAGCCGCCGCTGATCAAATTGGTGCGCAACGACGACGTGCTGGCCGGCGCGGTACGCGGGCGAGCCCACGGCGAGCTGCCCAACATGCGGGCGATTGTCGGTTTCGCCGCCGAGACCGGCGACGCCAACGGCGATGTGCTGTTCCACGCCCGGGCAAAGTTGCGCCGCAAGGGATGTGACCTGTTGGTCGTCAACGCTGTTGGCGATGGCAGGGCGTTCGAGGTGGACAACAACGACGGCTGGCTGCTCGCGGCCGACGGCACCGAATCGGCGCTGCAGCACGGTTCGAAGACGCTGATGGCCAGTCGCATCGTCGACGCGATCGTCACGTTCCTGCACGGTGACAACGGATAGCGCCAGGTTGCAATCGCCCGGTTGAGCGGGTTGAGTCGAAGGCGTTTAAAATAATTTGCCTAACTAACATTAGTCAGCACGAAAGGATGACGCAGTGAGCGAAAAGGGTCGGCTGTTTACCAGTGAGTCGGTGACCGAGGGGCATCCCGACAAGATCTGCGACGCGATCAGCGACTCGGTCCTCGACGCGCTTCTGGCGGAGGATCCCCGCTCACGTGTCGCGGTCGAAACGCTGGTCACCACCGGGCAGGTGCACGTGGTCGGCGAGGTCACGACCACCGCCAAAGCTGCGTTCGCCGACATCACCAACACGGTGCGCGAGCGCATCCTCGACATCGGCTACGACTCGTCGGACAAGGGCTTCGACGGGCTGACGTGCGGTGTGAACATCGGCATCGGCGCGCAGTCGCCCGACATCGCCCAGGGCGTGGACACCGCCCACGAGACCCGCGTCGAGGGCGCCGCGGACCCGCTGGACTCCCAGGGCGCCGGCGACCAGGGCCTGATGTTCGGTTACGCGATCAACGACACCCCGGAGCGGATGCCGCTGCCCATCGCGCTGGCCCACCGGCTGTCGCGCAAGCTGACCGAGGTCCGCAAGAACGGCATGTTGCCCTACCTGCGGCCCGACGGCAAGACGCAGGTCACCATCGCCTACGAGGACGATGTTCCGGTCCGCCTGGACACCGTGGTCGTCTCCACCCAGCACGCCGACGGTATCGACCTGGTGAAGACGCTGGACCCCGACATTCGGGAGCACGTGCTCAAGACTGTGCTCGAGGAACTGGCGCACGACACCCTGGACTCGTCGTCGACGCGCGTGCTGGTCAACCCGACCGGAAAGTTCGTCCTCGGTGGCCCGATGGGTGACGCCGGCTTGACCGGCCGCAAGATCATCGTCGACACGTACGGCGGCTGGGCCCGCCACGGTGGCGGTGCCTTCTCCGGCAAGGATCCGTCCAAGGTGGACCGGTCGGCCGCGTACGCGATGCGCTGGGTGGCCAAGAACATCGTCGCCGCCGGGCTGGCGGAGCGGGTCGAGGTGCAGGTCGCCTACGCGATCGGCAAGGCAGCACCGGTGGGTCTGTTCATCGAGACCTTCGGCACCGCGACGGTCGACCCGGTCAAGATCGAGAAGATCGTCCCCGAGGTATTCGACCTGCGGCCCGGTGCGATCATTCGTGACCTGGACCTGCTGCGCCCGATCTACGCCCAGACCGCCGCGTACGGGCACTTCGGCCGCACCGACATCGAGCTGCCGTGGGAGCAGTTGGACAAGGTCGACGACCTCAAGCGCGCCATCTAGCCGTTCGGCGCGCCTGAACGGCCGACGTTGGACGGCAGTGGGTTATCGGCGTCCAGCGCCGGCAATCCGTCGATGCTGTGCTGATTGCGACCGACGGAACGCTCGTATATCTCGTCGGTTGCCTTGGCGTGGTAGGTGTCGAGCACCGGCCGTTCGTCGACGAGGTCGTAGTACGGCGCCGCGTATCCGCAGGCGTCGGCGATCCGCTCGACATCGATGACGATGGCGGCCCGGATGCCGGCATGCTGGGCCCCGAAATGCGCTAGCAGACTGGGGAATTCGGCGTCGTCGGGGCGCACCGCACGCCCGGTGCCGAACAATCGCAGGATCCGCTAGTTTCGGGTGAACGAGCAGAACATCAACGTGATCCGGCCGTTGTCACGCAGGTGCGCAATCGTTTCCACACCACTGCCGAACAGATCGAGATAGGCGACGGTGTGATCGTCGAGCACGGCGAAGGTGTCCTGATAGTCCTTGGGGGAGAGGTTGATTCGCCCGCCCTCGGACGGCGCGGTAGCTACGAAGAACATGGCCTGCTGGCCGATGAACTCTCGCAGCGACGCGTCGATAGACGAAAACTCCTTCGACATGCCTCGACCCTAGCGTCCGGCAGCTAACCGGTGAATCGATAGTCGTCGAGGTCGAAGCGACGACTGCGCCAGTAGGCCTCCAGCGTGGTGGCGGGACGTAACGGCACGTCACCGTTCTTGTCGAAGTAGTAGCTGTTGGCCAGTCGGCAACTGTCCTGCCAGAAGATCTGACGGTGCCGCTTGCGCATCATCTCGTCGAAGTAGCGGCTGTTGGCCGTTTCAGTCACTTCGACACGCGCCGCGCCAGTGCGCCGGGCCCGCTTCAGGCACCGCACGATGTGGTGGGTCTGGGTTTCGATCAGCGCGAAATACGAAGAGCCGACGTAGCCGTAGGGACCCATGATGCTGAACATGTTCGGAAACTGTGGAACGCTGACGCCCTCATAGGCTTGCAGTCGGTGGGTGTCCCAGAACTCGGTCAGCGTGGTCCCGCCGCTTCCGGTGATCGCAAAGGTCGGCATGCTGTCGGCGTCCATCACCTTGAAACCCGTCGCCAGCACCAGCACATCGATTTCGTGGTTCTCGCCGTCGGTGGTGGCCACCGCATCGGGGGTGATCTTGTCGATCGGCTCGGTGACCAGCCGCACGTTGTCGCGGTTGAACGTGGCCAGGTACTCGTTGTGGAACCCGGGTCTCTTGCATCCCACGGCGTACTGCGGAGTGAGTTGCTCGCGCACGTCCGGGTCGTTGACCTGCTGACGCAGATAACTGCGACCTGCGGCCCCCATCCGCTTGGCCAGCGGGATCACCGTGAAGTACTGCGCAGCGATGGTGAAGCTCAACTCGACGAACGCCTGACTGAGCAGCCGCTGGACGGCCGCGATGCCGGGAATCCGCAGTGCCCAGCGCAGCGGCGCCGCCAGCGGGACGTCGAATTTGGGGAAGCACCAGATTGGGGTGCGCTGAAATACGGTGAGCTGGGCGGCAATTGATGCGATCTCCGGGATGACCTGCACGGCCGAGGCGCCGGTGCCGATGACGGCGACGCGCTTGCCGGTCAGGTCCTGGCCATGATCCCAGCGGGCGGTGTGCATGGTGATGCCGTCGAAAGAGTCCACGCCGTCGATGTCGGGCAGGTTGGGCACGGTGAGCACGCCGCTGGCGCTGATCAGGAATCTGGCCGTGACCACGCCGCCCGGGTCCGTCTGCACTCGCCACAGCGCGTGCTCGTCGTCGAACTCGGCGGAAAGGACCTTGGTGTTGAACCGGATCCGCGATCGGATGCCGTATTTGTCGACGCAGTGTTCGGCGTAGGCCTTCAGCTCCCTGCCCGGCGCGTAGGTGCGTGACCATTGCCGGCTCTGCTCGAAGGAGAATTGATAGGAGAACGACGGAATGTCCACGGCGATACCGGGATAGGTGTTCCAGTGCCAGGTGCCACCCACTCCGTCGCCGGCTTCGATCACGAGGTAATCGGAAAGTCCCGCCTTGTCGAGCTTGATGGCGGAGCCGATGCCGGAGAATCCGGCGCCGACGATCAGGGTCTGATATTGGGGGTTGAGACTCATCGACGCCTGCTCTAGGGTTCTGTCTTCCTTAGGGGTGCAATGCTTTCCGTAAAGCTGTCAGCCCGCGCTCGGTGGCCGCGGCGGCCGCCGGTATCACCGGGGCGAAGCTGGCGTAGCCGTGCACCAGGGTCGGCTCGCTGCTCAGCTCGGCGGGAACGCCCGCGGCGTTGAGCATCTCGGCGTAGCGCGCCCCGTCATCGCGCAGCGGATCGTGCTCGGCGATCCCGACAAAGGCCGGTGCCAAACCCGAGAGGTCGGCGGCGTTGGCCGGGGCGAGCGTGATGGGCAGTACCGCGGGGTCGGTGATGTCGACGTCGTCCGGTAGGTACCAGGTCAGAAAGGCGTCGATCACCTCGCGGTCCAGAATCGGGGCGAAGGCGTTCTCGGTGTGCGACGGCAGCGAAAGATCCGCGGTCACGACCGGATACCACAGCAGTTGGAAGGTCAGCTCCGGCCCGTTGTTGTCGCGGGCCAGCACCGCCATGACCGCGGCGAGGTTGGCGCCCGCCGAATCCCCGGCGACGGCGATCCGGTTCGGGTCACCGCCGAGTTCGGCGGCATGCTCGCCGACCCACTGCACGGCGGCCCAGCTGTCGTTGACCCCGGCGGGGTACGGGTGCTCCGGCGCAAGCCGGTAATCGACGGACACCACGATGGCTTCGGCGCCGACGGCGTGGGCGCGCGCGACGTGGTCGTGGGTGTCCAGGTCGCCCAGACAGAAACCGCCGCCGTGAAAGTAAACGACAACGGGCGAGACCTCGGCCGGGGCGGGCGGCCAGTAGATCCGAACCGGAATGTCGGTGAGCTCGCCATGCCCGATCGTCCGGTCTTCGATCCGCAGGTTCGGCAGCATTTCCGGCGGCACCTTGAGCAGCTTGAGGCGCTCGCGTGCGAGCTCGACACCGTCGTCCGCGTTGAAAGTCATCGGGAACGCGTCCAGCAACGCCTTGAACGTCGGATCGATGCCAGGTCGAGTGGTCGGCTCAATCATTTGACCACCGTACGCCCGGCGTTCACCTGTGCAGGGCATTGCGCAACGCCGCGAGCCCCCGGTCCGATCCGTCCGTGGCGGCGGGCACCACACCCGCATAGCCCAGGTAGCCGTGCACCATTGTCTCGGCGTTGTGCACCTGCGCGGGCACGCCGGCGTCGGCCAGCAGTTTGCCGTAGCCGATGCCGTCGTCGCGCAGCGGGTCGTAACCGGCGACGCCGATATAGGCCGGCGGCAGGCCGGCCAAGTTCTTGGCGCGCCCCGGCGCCATGCCCGCAGGCGGGTCGGACAAGTCGACATCGCCTGCGTACCATCGGGATAATTGCGCGATCGCCCTGGTATCGAGAATCGGCGCGGTCGCGTTTTCGGCGAAGGACGGCAGCGACGGGTCCCACAACACAGAGGGGTACCACAACAGCTGGAAGACGATCGGCGGTCCGCCCTGGTCGCGGGCCTGCTGGGCGACCGCCGCGGCGATGTTGCCGCCCGCCGAATCCCCGGCGACGGCCATCCGCGCGGTGTCCGCACCGAGCTCGGCGCCGTGCTCGGCG
This sequence comes from uncultured Actinomycetota bacterium, assembly GCA_963712615.1. Classification (GTDB taxonomy): domain Bacteria; phylum Actinomycetota; class Actinomycetes; order Mycobacteriales; family Mycobacteriaceae; genus Mycobacterium. The sequence goes on along the minus strand of CAVQIO010000002.1, from coordinate 1,203,094 downwards.
ACCCACCGCGTTGCGGCCCAAGCGTCTTCGACGGCAGCGGGATACGGGTGCTCGGGTGCCAGCCGGTAATCGACGGACACCACAATCGCGTCGGCGCCCACCGCATGCTGGCGGGCGGTGCCGTCGTGGGTGTCGAGATCGCCGATGACGAACCCGCCGCCGTGGAAGTACACCACGACGGGCGGCGCGCTATCACCGGAACTGGTTGGCGGCCAATAGATCCGGACGGCAATGGAACCAGCCGGCCCCTCGATGGTCCGGTCCTCGACGCGCAGTTCGGGGTGCAGGAGCCGGCGCGGCAGATCGCGGAACCGCTGGCGCGCAGCGTCGATGCCGTCGTCGGTGGATAGCCGGAACGGAACCGCGTCGAGTACCTTCAGCAGAATGGGGTCGATAGGTGGTTTCTCGTCGGCTTTGTCAAAGCTGGGCATGGAGGTACCGTACGCACCCCGCGTGATATCGGGCGCCTGGGTGGCGGCCGGTTGGGCGGGCATCGCTTACGGCGTCTACCTGACCGTGATTGCCGTGCGTTCTCCACCGGGGATGGAGCTCACCGGACATTGGATTCTGCAGCCGCCGTTCAAGGCGTTGATGGCGTTGCTGCTGACCGTTGCGGCCTTCGCGCATCCCATCGTCAGCGAGCGGCGCTGGTTGATGCCCGCACTATTGCTGTCGGCCACCGGCGACTGGCTCCTGGCGATCCCGTGGTGGACCATGTCATTTGTCTTGGGACTGGCGGCATTTCTGTCGGCACACCTGTGTTTCATGGGCGCGCTGTTCCCGTTGGTGGTCAAAGAGGCGCTGTCGCGGGCCCGCATCGCTGCCATCGTGGTGCTGTGCCTGGCCGCGATCGCGTTGCTGGTGTGGATCTGGCCCCACCTGGGTCACGACAATTTGACGATCCCGGTGACGTTTTACGTCGTCGTGCTGACCGCGATGGTGTGCACGGCGCTGGCGGCGCAGCTGCCGACGATCTGGGTGCCGGCGGGGGCGCTGTGCTTCATGGCATCGGACGCGATGATCGCGATCAGCCGGTTCATCCTGGGCCACGAGGCGTTGGCGGTGCCGATCTGGTGGCTGTACGCCGCGGCCCAGATCCTGATCACGGCGGGATTCTTCTTCGGTCGTGACGTTGCCGGCGACGCCTCTGACAATGGCCCCGAACCTGCCGAAGGCTGACTGTCGGTGGTCGCCGCTATGGTGTGGCCGCGGACGGTAACAATGTTGACTGGCAACGTATTTCGTGACTCGAGTGTGCTGTGAGCGGGACCGCGCGCACGCCGGTCGAGGTGGAACCGATCGCCCGAGTGCTACCGATGCTGTCGGTGCCGCACCTGGATCGCGAGTTCGATTACCTGGTGTCGGCCGAGCAATCCGACGATGCCCAGCCGGGGGTGCGGGTGCGGGTCCGGTTCCACGGCCGGCTGGTCGACGGGTTTGTGCTGGAGCGCCGCAACGACACCGATCACGCCGGCAAGCTGGGCTGGCTCGATCGCGTGGTGTCCGCCGAACCGGTGCTTACCCCGGAGATCCGCCGGCTGGTCGACGCCGTGGCGGCGCGTTACGCCGGCACCCGTCCGGACGTGCTGCGGCTGGCGGTCCCGGCACGGCACGCCAGAGTGGAGCGAGAACCCACGGCGATCCCGCCACCGCCGACCGTTGCACCCGTCGACCCGTCCTGCTGGGAGGTCTACGGTCGCGGCGACCAGTTCCTGGCCGCCCTGGCGGAGTCGCGAGCCGCGCGTGCGGTGTGGCAGGCGCTGCCGGGCGAGCAGTGGGCCGACCGGTTCGCCGAGGCCGCCGCGCAAACGATCCGCGCCGGCCGCGCCGTGCTGGCGATCGTGCCCGATCAGCGGGATCTGGACACGTTGTTGCTGGCAGTGACCGCGCGGGTCGACGAGGACAGCGTGGTGGCGCTGTCGGCGGGGCTCGGGCCGGCCGCCCGCTACCGGCGTTGGCTGGCGGCGCTGCGGGGCAAGGCGCGGCTGGTGATCGGCACCCGGAGTGCGGTTTTCGCGCCACTGCAAGACTTGGGTCTGGTCATGGTCTGGTCCGATGCCGACGATAGCCTGGCCGAGCCGCGGGCGCCCTACCCGCATGCCCGTGAGGTGGCGATGCTGCGTGCGCATCAGTCCCGCTGTGCGGCGCTGATCGGTGGCTACGCCCGTACCGCCGAGGCACAAGCCTTGGTGCACAGTGGATGGGCCCACGACATCGTCGCGACGCGGCCCGTGGTGCGGTCCCGCACGCCGCGGGTGGTCGCCCTCGACGACACCGGTTACGCCGATGAACGCGACCCGGCGGCACATTCCGCGCGGATTCCGTCGATTGCGCTGCGCGCCGCCCGGTCGTCGCTGGAGGCCGGGGCGCCGGTACTGGTGCAGGTCCCGCGCCGCGGCTACGTGCCGTCGCTGGCCTGCGGGCGCTGCCGCACCATCGCCCGCTGCCGGCACTGCACCGGTCCGATGTCGCTGCAGGAGCGCGGACCGGGCGCGGTGTGCCGGTGGTGCGGACGTGCCGAGCCGGCGTTGCGCTGCGGGCGGTGCGGGTCTGACGCGGTGCGTGCGGTGGTCGTCGGGGCCGGGCGCACCGCCGAGGAGCTGGGCCGCACCTTCGCCGGTACGCCGGTCATCACCTCGTCGGGCGACGCGATCGTCGCCGAGGTCGCCGCACACCCCGCCCTGGTGGTCGCCACCCCGGGCGCCGAACCCCGCGCGGAAGGCGGGTATGGGGCGGCGCTGCTGCTGGACACCTGGGCGCTGCTGGGCCGCCAGGATCTGCGCGCCGCCGAGGATGCCCTGTGGCGCTGGATGAGCGCCGCGGCGCTGGTGCGGGCCCACGGCGACGGCGGTGTGGTCACGGTGATCGCCGAGTCGGTCATTCCGACGGTGCAATCGCTGATCCGGTGGGATCCGGTGGGTCACGCGGAGGCTGAGTTGGCGGCGCGAAGCGAGGTCGGTCTGCCGCCCAGTGTGCAGATGGCAGCCATCGACGGCGGCGCCGACGCGGTGGCGGCACTGCTCGACGAGGCCCAGTTGCCCGACGGCGCCGAACTGCTCGGCCCGGTCGACCTGCCGCCGGGCGTGCGCCGGCCGCCCGGCACCCCGGCCGGCGTGCCGGTGATCAGGATGCTGGTGCGAGTCCGCCGCGAGCAGGGCCTGGAGCTGGCGGCGAGCCTGCGACGCGGCGTCGGCGTGCTCAGCGCTCGGCAGACTCACGAACCGGTGCGGGTGCAGATCGACCCGCTGCACATCGGGTAGATTCGCCGTTGCGCGCTCCAGTTCTGTTGCACAGCCGCTTTTTTCATCTACCGGCCGGCCAGGTCCAGGTCGTGTTCCCCGCGATGACGAGCTTGGAGCCGGCGAAGTCTTTGCACTGGATCTGCAGAGTCTGGCGATACGGATGGTCGCAGAACGCCGACCTCAGCTCGGCCTGCTTGTTCGTATCGGAGGCGGGGACATTGATGGTCGTACCCGGCGCATCGGCTAGCGCTCGGACGTTGTTGCCGCTGGTGACACCGCATGCGGCAATCCGGGTGTCTCCGGGAATGCAGACCAGATGGACTAGCGGGGCGGGAATGGAATCCATATCTTCGAGGAGCGTCGAGACCTGCCACGTCTGCGTACCCCCTGCTGGGCCGGCTGGCTGCCCGCGAAGCTGGTGATCACCCCTTGGCCGATCGCGATCGTTATTTGGAAGTTCTTGCCCAGCGGAATGACCTTGGCCTGCGGGAGCTTGTCCGCCGGCACCTTGTTGTAGTCCTTGGCGTTCTCGTAGCCGGTGATATTGAGAGCGGTGCTGGTCAAATTCCAGATGTCGTAGGTTTGCGTCCTGCTGTCGGCCGAGGCCACCGATGGAAGCGCGGCGACCGTCGCGGCGAGGCCCAACCCGACCGCTGCGGCTGAGGCGGCGGTCTTGCCTGGGCCGAATCGCCGCGGTGCCGTGGTCGCAAATCTCGTGGTGAAGGGCCTTTCGGTTGCGACGTGTCTCTTCTCGCGCCGTTTGCCGAAGACCTTATAACCGTGTGGGCCAATACGTCTCAGCAACCGACTCGGGATTTCGCCAGCCTGTCGAAAGCGGATGTTATGGCCGCACCTCCCGCGATGCGGCTAACGGGTGCAGATCGACCCGCTGCACATCGGCTAGATCCGCTGTGGCGAAGCGTCATGGACACGGCTGATCTGAATCAATTCTGTTGCGCGGCTGCATTTTTCACCGAAAGTTGATCAACGTCACGTTACGGCAAACCGGGTATCGAGGCCGGGGTCTCGGACCTTCGTTGTAAAGACCGGATCGCAGGTTCATCGGACGCGATCAGAGGTCCTGGCCGGAGAGCCGCTCCTGACCTGCGACCGAGCCGGGGCGGGTGCAGATCGACTCGCCGCACATCGGCTAGCCGCCGCGTTGCGCCGGCCGGACAGCAAATTGCCGTTCCGCCGCGCGGATCGCCGCCTGCAGCGATAGTGTTCATGAGAAATAGTCCCTTCCCATGATATTCGTGGCTGGGGACCGAGTAAGGGGGGCCAGGATGGCTATGGAGAACGCGACGGAAGCCGGCGAGTCGCTGGACGTCATCACCGATGCGCTGCTCACCGCTTCTCGGCTGCTGGTCGGCATCTCGGCCCGGTCAATCGCACAGGTCGACGAGACCATCACCATGGCGCAGTTCCGGACTCTGGTGATCCTGTCCAACCGGGGTCCGGTCAACCTGGCCACGCTCGCCAATCTACTGGGTGTGCAACCGTCGGCCACCGGACGGATGGTCGACCGGCTCGTCGCCGCCGGACTGATCGACCGGCTGCCACACCCGACGTCCCGGCGTGAGCTGATCGCCGCGCTGACTAAGCGCGGACGCGAGGTGGTGCGGCGGGTCACCGCCTACCGGCGCGCGGAAATCGCCTCCATCGTGGAAAAGATGCCGGCGGCGGAGCGCCACGGGCTGGTGCGGGCCCTGACGGCGTTCACCGCCGCCGGCGGAGAGCCCGACGCCACGCTCGACATCGATCTTTAAAGAGCTCGGCCTCCGCGTTTTTCCGCGGTGAGCAGCAGATATTCCCATCGTATGGCGCCGTCGGTCAGGTATTCCCTGGCGAGTTCGACCAGTTGCGCGTCGAGCTCGGCGGCCAGCACCCGATTGTGGCCGATGTTCGCGTAGGCCTCGATCGTCGGGCCGTAGTGATTCTTGAAGTAGTCGTGAACGGCGGTGGCACAGTCGAATCGGTCGACTTCGAGCATCCCTCGCGCCGTGGTGACACGACCGATTTGATCTCCCAGCAGCCCGGCGACGTAGCCTTCGCGGCCCCACAACGCCGCCGGCGGTATGGCCGGCGACAGGCTCGGTCGGTAGGGCCTGATGGCAGCCAGCATCCGGCCGAAGAATCCTTCCGGGGTCCAGCTGATGACGCCTATCGTCCCGCCGGGCCGGCAGACCCGCACCAGCTCACGGGCCGCGAGCCGGTGGTTTGGCGCGAACTGCACACCGATCGCCGACATCACGATGTCGAACTCACCGTCACCGAATGGCAGTGCCTGCGCGTTGGCCTCGCGGTAGTCCAGCGTCAACCCCTGCGCTGCGGCCCGCGCCCGGGACCGTTGCAGCAGCTCCGGGGTGAGGTCGGTGGACACCACCGCGGCTCCCGTCCTGGCGGCGGGAAGCGAGATATTGCCCGAGCCGTCGGCAACATCGAGTACTCGAGTGCCGGATCCAATTCCGGTGGCAGAGACCAGGATTGGCCCCAAGGGGGCCATCACTTCCTCGGCCATCAGTGCGTAGTCGCCCAGCGCCCATAGCGCCCGATGGGTGGCGGCCTGCGTGTGGTCACTGTCGATGGCGGTGTCGAGAGTCATCAAACCTCCTGGGGAGTGCGAAAAGGACTGGGACTCGACCTCGTCGTCGATAGCGGCGTTGCAGCTGCGATACAACCATGTTCTGTATCAATAGTATCTAGTAGCAATAATATATGTCTGCAATATTGGTGTTAGCTGTGCGCCGGTTGAAAGCCGGCTGGGAACGCGGACGCTAGCGCTTCTTAGACTGTCCGGGTGCGTCTTGTCTTCGCCGGCACCCCGGAACCAGCGCTGCCCGCGTTGCGTCGCCTCCTCGACTCGCCTCGGCACGAGGTGGTCGCCGTGCTGACCCGGCCGGATGCCGCCGCCGGTCGGCACGGCAAGCCGGTGCCGTCTCCGGTGGCCCGCGAGGCACTCGACCGCGGCCTTCCGTTGCTGCGGCCGGCGCGGCCGAACTCGGCGGAGTTCGTCGCCGAACTTTCGGAGTTCGCGCCGCAGTGTTGCCCGGTGGTGGCCTACGGCGCGCTGCTGCGCGACGGCCTGCTCGCAGTGCCCCCGTGTGGCTGGGTCAATCTGCATTTCTCGCTGTTGCCGGCGTGGCGTGGCGCGGCACCCGTACAGGCCGCCGTCGCGGCGGGGGACACCATCACCGGAGCGACGACGTTTCAGATCGAACCCAGCCTGGACTCCGGACCGGTCTACGGCGTCGTGACCGAGAGCATCAAGCCGACCGATACCTCCGGCGATCTGCTTGAGCGACTGGCTATTTCGGGTGCAGCACTGCTGGCGGCCACGCTGGACGGCATCGGAGACGGGACGCTGACGTCGCGACCGCAACCCGCCGAAGGGGTCAGTATCGCGCCCAAGATCACCGTCGAGGAGGCCCGAGTGCGCTGGGAGCTGCCGGCACCGGTGGTGGAGCGCCGTATCCGCGCCGTCACGCCCAACCCGGGGGCGTGGACGATGATCGACGACCTGCGGATCAAACTGGGGCCGGTGCAGATCGACGCGGATGCTCCAGAGTCGTTGCTGCCCGGCGTAATTCAGGCGGACCGTAAGAGTGTGCGGATCGGCACCGGCTCGGAACCGGTGCGGCTGGGCCAGATTCAACCCCCCGGCAAGAAGCTGATGAACGCCGTCGACTGGGCCCGGGGTGCCCGGCTCGACGCCGCCGCGCGGGCATCATGAGCCCGGCCCCGAAGCAACGCCGTTCGGCCCGACCGCAACGGCGCCAGCCGCTGGATCCGGCCCGGGCGGCCACCCTCCAGGTGCTGCGCGCCGTCAGCGAGCGCGACGCATACGCGAACCTGGCCCTGCCCGCGCTGCTGCGCGATCGTGGCATCAGCGGACGTGACGCGGCGTTCGCCACCGAGCTGACTTACGGCAGCTGCCGCACCCGCGGCCTGCTCGACGCGGTCATCGCCGCGGCCGCCGGCCGCCCGCCCGAGGCGATCGACCCCGCGTTGCTCGATCTGCTGCGGATGGGCACCTACCAACTGCTGCGCACCCGAGTCGGCGCGCACGCCGCGGTGTCGACCACCGTCGAACAGGCCGGGATCGAGTTCGATTCGGCGCGAGCAGGTTTCGTCAATGGCGTGCTGCGGACCATTGCCGGGCGCGACGAGAAATCCTGGGTCGACGAACTGGCCCCTGACCCAGCGCGGGATCCGATCGGGCATGCCGCGTTCGTGCACTCCCATCCACGCTGGATCGCCCAGGCCTTCGCCGACGCGCTGGGCGCGCACGCCGGTGAGCTCGACGCGGCGCTGGCCAGCGACGACGAACGGCCCCTGGTGCACCTGGCGGCCCGTCCGGGAGTGCTGAGCGCCGGGGAGCTCGCCGACACGGTCGGTGGCACCGTCGGCCGCTACTCGCCGTACGCGGTGTACCTGCCGGGCGGCAACCCCGGACGGCTGGCGGCGGTGCGCGACAGCCAGGCCCTGGTCCAAGACGAGGGCAGCCAACTGGTGGCTCGCGCGATGACACTGGCACCGGTCGACGGCGACACCGGACGCTGGCTCGACCTGTGTGCCGGACCGGGCGGTAAGACCGCGCTGCTGGCCGCCCTGGGCGCCGACCGCGGTGCCCGGGTTACCGCGGTCGAGCCGTCGCCGGGTCGCGCGGACCTGGTCGCCGAGAACACCCGCGGGCTGGACATCGACGTGGTGCGGGTCGACGGGCGGCAGACCGGTCTCGAGCCGGGCTTCGACCGGGTGCTCGTCGATGTGCCCTGCACCGGGTTGGGTGCCTTGCGCCGTCGGCCGGAGGCCCGTTGGCGCCGTCAGCCGTCCGATGTGCCGGCGCTGGCCAAGCTGCAACGCGAACTGTTGGCCGCCGCGATCGCGCTGACCCGTCCCGGCGGCGTGGTGCTCTATTCGACCTGTTCGCCGCATCTCGTCGAAACGCTGGGGGTGGTGGCCGATGCGCTGCGCCGTCATCCGGTGCGCGCGTTGGATACCCGGCCGCTGTTCGAGCCCGCGGAGTTGGGCCCATCTGCACAAGGGCCGTACGTGCAGCTGTGGCCGCACCGGCACGGCACTGATGCGATGTTCGCTGCCGCGCTGGTGCGCGTAGCGGAGTAGTGGGGCAGCGACACGAACAACCCGGCCGCTGCCGCGCTGGTGCGCCTGGCGTGAGGTCGGCGGCCGGGTTCAGTAATGTGGCGCACATGGCTGGTAGCACCGGTGGCCCCCTGATAGCTCCGTCGATCCTGGCCGCCGATTTCGCCCGGCTCGCCGACGAGGCGGCCGCGGTGACCGGCGCAGATTGGCTGCACGTCGACGTGATGGACGGCCACTTCGTGCCGAACCTGACGATCGGTTTGCCGGTGGTGGAGAGCCTGCTGGCCGCCACGCGCATTCCGATGGATTGCCATTTGATGATCGACAACCCGGACCGGTGGGCGCCGCCGTACGCCGAGGCAGGCGCCTACAACGTCACCTTCCACGCCGAGGCCACCGAGAATCCGGTCGGCGTGGCCCGCGATATCCGAGCCGCGGGCGCCAAGGCCGGGATCAGTGTCAAGCCGGGGACTCCGCTGGAGCCCTACCTGGAAATCCTGCCGCAGTTCGACACCCTGCTGATCATGTCGGTCGAGCCCGGCTTCGGCGGCCAGAGCTTCATCCCCGAGGTGCTGAGCAAGGTCCGGATCGTGCGGAAGCTGGTCGACGCGGGGGAGCTGACGATCCTGATCGAAATCGACGGCGGCATCAGCGCGGACACGATCGAGCAGGCCGCAGAGGCCGGGGTCGACTGCTTCGTCGCCGGTTCCGCGGTCTACGGCGCCCAGGACCCCGAGGCCGCGGTGGCGGCGTTACGGCGGCAGGCCGGCGCCGTAACGCCGCATCTACGCCGGTGAGCGGTCAGCCTGTCGAGAACCTCGATGCCGCGATGCGTCTGGCCATCGAACAGTCGTATCTGGTCAAGGGCAGCACCTATCCGAACCCGCCGGTCGGAGCGGTGATTCTGGACGCCGACGGCCAAGTGGTCGGCGTTGGCGGCACCGAGCCGGCCGGCAGCGACCACGCCGAGGTGCTGGCGCTGCGCCGCGCGGGCAGCCTGGCGGCCGGTGGCACCGCGGTGGTCACGCTGGAGCCGTGTAACCACTACGGCAAGACGCCGCCGTGTGTGAACGCGCTGATCGACGCCGGCGTGCGGACGGTCGTCTATGCCGTCAGCGATCCCAACGAGGTCGCGGCGGGCGGCGCGGCGCGGCTGTCGGCGGCGGGCGTAGACGTCAAATTCGGCGTACTGGCCGAGGAAGTCAGCCGCGGCCCGTTGCGCGAATGGCTACACAAGCAACGGACCGGGCTGCCGCACGTGACATGGAAATACGCCAGCAGCCTCGATGGCCGCAGCGCCGCCGCCGACGGCACCAGCCAGTGGATTTCCAGCGAGGCGGCCCGCTTGGACCTGCATCGGCGCCGCGCCGCCACGGACGCGATCGTCGTCGGGACCGGCACCGTGCTGGCCGACGATCCGGCGTTGGCCGCACGGCTGCCCGACGGTTCGCCGGCGGCCAAACAACCGCTGCGAGTCGTGGTCGGTATGCGCGAAATACCTTCCGAGGCAAAGGTCCTCAACGACGATTCGCGCACCATGGTGATTCGGACCCGTGATCCCCTGGAGGTCCTCAAGGCGCTTTCGGATCGCACCGATGTACTACTGGAGGGCGGCCCGACCCTCGCCGGTGCCTTCCTGCGGGAAGGGGTGATCGACCGGATCCTGACTTACGTCGCGCCGATCCTGCTGGGTGGACCCGTCACCGCGGTCGACGACGTGGGCGTGCCCACGATCGCGCGGGCGTTGCGGTGGCGCTTCGACGGCGTCGACCGGGTCGGTCCGGATCTGCTGCTCAGCCTGGTGCCGCAGAGCGGCTAGCGCTCGCCCGCTGCGACGGTCTCCTGCTCGGCGACTTCGGGTTCCTCGGCGTGTTCTTTTCGGCCGCCGAGAAGCAGCCCCAGCAGCGCTCCCACCACGCAGATGACGACGGTGGCCGCGAATATGTCGCCGTACATCATGGCGAAGGCCTTCAAGTACAGGGTGGCCTGGGCGGTCACCCGCTCCAGCAGCGAGGCATCGGGCGAGATCTTCGCCGACAGCCCGGCGATGATCTGGTTGAACCGGTACAGGCCCCAGGCGCTCAGCGCCGCGACGCCGATCAGCATGCCCGTCATCCGGGCCACCACCACCGCCGCCGAGGCGATGCCGTGTTGGGCCGACGGGACAACCCGCAGGGCGGCAGAGGTCAGCGGTCCGATCACCAGGCCGAGTCCCAGACCGGCCACCAGCAGGTCCGTGTGGACTAGCGGCAGGCTGACCCCGAAGAGATCGTGGTGCTGGGTCATCACATCCATCCGCCAGAAATGGATCAGCCAGTAACCGTATGCCGCGATCAGCAGCCCGATGAAGGTCATCGCACGGTCGCCGATCCGGGTCGCGATGAAACCGCCCAGCACCGCGCCGACCGGCAGCGCGATCAGGAACCAGAGCAGCAAGCCCGCGGCCTGCGTCTGGCTCATCTGCAGCACGCCCTGGCCGAACAGCTCGACGTTGACCAGGGTAACCATCAGCGCCGCGCCCGCGGCCACCGAGGCGCCCAGCGCGGCCAGGAACGGCCGGAAGTGCACCCCGGCCGGTTCGATGAGCCGGGTGCGGGAGAAACGCTCCCAGAGCACGAACAGCACCGCGACCACAACCGCCCCGATCACCAGCGGCAATCCGTAGCTAGGCAAGATCGTCTTACCGTCGGGCGCCGGGTTGTACAGCCCGATGACCGCCAGGCCCAGCGCGACGGCCAGCAGCACACCTCCGACGACGTCGACCTTTTCGGGCTCCTCCACGCGCTGGTGCGAGGGCAGGCTGAACTGGATCATCACCATGGCGATCAAGGTCAGCGGGACATTGATCCAGAACACGTACTGCCATTCATGGAACATCCAGACGATGAAGATCCCGTACAGCGGGCCGAGCACGCTGCCGAGCTCCTGCGCGGCACCGATTCCGCCCAGCACGCTGGCGCGGTTGCGCTCCGCCCACAAATCGGCGCCCAGGGCCAGCGTGACCGGCAACAGCGCGCCACTAGCAATGCCCTGGATGGTGCGGCCGGCGATCAGCAGGTGGAAATCGCCCCAGTGGCCCGCCAACGCGGTGACCACCGAGCCGACGATGAACAGCGCCAGGCTGACCTGCAGGACCAGCTTGCGGCCGAACCGGTCGGAAGCCCGGCCCAGCAGCGGCATGGCGGCGATATAGCCCAGCAGGTACATCGTGATGATCCAGGTGATGCGCTGCAACTGGTTGATCGGGATATGAACGTCGCCCATGATGTCGCGCATGATCGTGACGACGACATAGGCGTCCAGGGCGCCCAGCAGTACGGCGAGGCTGCCGGCGCTGATCGCGATTCCGCGTCCTGCTCGCATGCTCATCAGCTCACCGGGGGCTTGGTGACGGTGACCGGCTTGCCCCAGTCCGACAACGTGATCTGGACAGAATTGCCTTCGCTCTTCTGCAGGTTGGCCTGGACCAGCTGGTGATCGCCACTCTCCTGAATCCACACGGTGGCCGGTACAGGCTGCGTCGCGGCGAGGCTCGGGATGATCTTGTTCACCGCGTCGGCCGTGACGTTTCCGCTGACCTTGATCGTGGTCTGGCCGTTGATCGTTTCGCGACTCTCGGCCTTGGCGTTGGTGAAGTTCGCCAGCACATTGCCCAGGCCGGCGTCCGGGCTCAGCAGCACCGAGACGTCGTAGACGTCGGAGGCCTTACCGAAATCGCTCCACTTGTTCGGGGTGAGCGTGGCGTACAGCACCGAGTCGTAGACCACGAAGTTGGCATCGATGTCGGAGCCCGCCATCGACAACTGCGCATTGCCCGACGCCGCGGTGCTCGGGACGGTGGTCAGGTCGCCGGTCAGCTGCTTGATCGGCAGCCCGGGAATCTTGCCCTGAGTCGACAGCACCAGGTGCACACTCTTGACGCTCTTGGTGGCGTCGGCGGATTGTTTGACCAGAGTCGTGGCGTCGGGCAAGGGGCCGCCACTGTTCTTCGGACCCGACGAGCAGCCGGCGATCGCAGCGGTGGCGAGGGTCAGGGAGACGAGGACGGCCGTTAGTCGGCGGCGTGTCTGCATACCGTGCATCGTAGAGGGTCGAGATGAGCGGGCTCCGGAACGTGGGGTCTCCTTCGCCGCCCGACGAGGGCGTTTAGGGTGTCCGCCGTGGTCACTCACCAGGCAAAGCGCCGGCGAATTAGCCTGATGGGATGTTCACCGGAATTGTCGAGGAACTCGGCGAGGTAATCGGCCGGGACGTCCTCGCCGACGCGGCCCGCCTGACCATCCGCGGACCCGTCGTCACCGCCGACGCCGGCCACGGCGATTCGATCGCCGTCAATGGCGTGTGCCTGACGGTTGTCGAGTTGCTGGCCGACGGCCAATTCACCGCCGACGTGATGGCCGAGACCCTGGACCGGTCCAACCTGGGCGGGCTGGAGGTCGGTAAGCGGGTCAATCTGGAGCGCGCCGCGGCCGTCAACAGCCGGCTCGGCGGGCACATCGTGCAGGGGCACGTCGACGGCACCGGCCAGGTGGTGGCCCGCACGCCCTCCGAACACTGGGAGGTGGTGCGCATCGAGATTCCCGCGGCGGTCGCTCGCTATGTCGTGGAGAAGGGCTCGATCACCGTCGACGGGATTTCGCTGACGGTCTCCGGCCTCGGCGCGCAACCGCGGGACTGGTTCGAGGTCTCACTGATCCCGACGACCCGGGAATTGACCACCCTGGGTCGGGCTCCGGTCGGTACCCAGGTGAACCTCGAAGTCGACGTGATTGCGAAGTATGTTGAGCGCCTGATGACCGCAAGAAGCCAATGAAGGTCGTCGGCACAATCGCCGCGGGCGCGTTGCTCGGGTCGGCGTCGTTATTCGGCTGCGGGACCGCCCACGCCGACCCGAGCCAAGAAAAAGAAGCGTGTCAGCTGATGGACGATCCGGCGGGACATGATTTGGGCTATCAGCCCGCCGAATACGCCTTCATGGTGTTGCGCGGCAAAATGTCGGCCACGGACGCGCGAAACGTCATGTCTCAGGGGGCGCAGGACTTCTGCCCCAACCACATAATCGACTTACCGGCCAGCTGGCGATAACGCCTTTTTGGAAAGCAAATGCGCCGAACAGCAAAAATTGGCAGAAACACTGAAACGCCTGTAAGTCTTTACACGGCTGGCCCGGTGCTGGCTGACAGGATCGGTGTCGCCGTCCTGGCTGAGTGTGACTCGTGAATCGCCTGGCCCCGGGGCGCGACCGTCAGGACACGCAACGCCACCCGTTGCCCGGTAGCGCGGGGCCGCCGCAACCGGGTGACGTCGACGCCCAGGACCGAGCGTGCGATGCGGACCGCGTCCAAGGCATCGGTCTTGCCGACACCGCGACGCTGCGCGGCGGGCATCGCCGCCGGCTCGGCGATCGACAGTCCGCTGCGGGTAACCCGCCCGGCCAGGCCAGCGCCGAAGGAACCCGCGCCTTCGATGACGACCAACGTTGGCTTCTCGTTGATCCCGCGGAGGATCCAGGTGCAGGCACGGTCGAGGCCCGCGGGCGAGGTGGGGAACACGGCCTGATCGATGACACCGCCATTGGTGGCGTTGATCAGCGCGAACGAGTGAGTGGCGGCGTGGGTATCGACTCCGATGACAAACGCATACTGCTCTGCGACGATGGACATGGCGACGTTGATTTCCTTCCCGTAGACGACGTCGTTGGCGGCGTCAGCCCGGAAAGAGCAGTTCGAGGCAGGCCTGTAACGGGCCACGACTCGCGGCAACGAGTCGGGCAGGCTTCTAATCAAGCCACCGAAGCAAGACCGGGCCGGCGCCGCCGCCCTCGGCCAAGTGGACAGATCCTGGGAAGAGCACCCTTCACCGGGGCCAGGCGATTCACGAGTCACACTCAGCCAGGACGGCGACACCGATCCTGTCAGCCAGCACCGGGCCAGCCGTGTAAAGACTTACATGCGATTCACACGAAATATCAACTGTGCCGGCAGGATTCGCGAATCATGGTCTGCGCCAGACCAAGCGTACGTTGCGGCGTTGCCCGTTGAGCAGTACAGGTTCGGTTGGGGTGAGCTGTAGGCGTGAGTCTGCAATCTGAACTGCGCGGTGTTGGGTGCCGCCGATCCAGTTTGGCATCAGACTGATAGCGACGTGGTGGGCAATCATGCCGCCGTCCGAGACGGTGTAGGGCCCCGAGTAGGCCACGTACCCGCTGCCGGCGGCGGCGAGCTCGTCTTTGTTGGCGGTGCCCAGGTCATCGGCCTGGAATCGAGGGCGGTCCGGGCGCATGATTTGTGCGGACATGTAACCGTCGGCAGTGTACAAGATGGTTCCTTTGACATCGGAACCCATTGGATGGCGGGCGTCGGACCCATCGATCGAATAACTCTGATATGACTCCAATATCCAGGTGCCGTTGATGAAGGCTCGTAAGTCGGCTGCAGTCAGGACGGTCATTGTGTTGGTGGCCTTTCGGCTAGGTGTAGATGTGGGTGGGCGATGGCGTTGCTGCGGCGGCGCGGCGACAGCGGGCTGGTTGTGCTAGCCGATACCGGTGACAGCAGTGTCGAAGGGTAGGGACTGCCCGTTACCCGGTGTTGTCCAGTGGCTGAAGCCATTTGTTTACGTCGTTAGCAGCGACGTCTGCATGGTTCCCGAACATCGAGAAGTGGTCGCCCCGCACGACTACATCGTCGATGCACAGCTGTGGGGCGATCCTTGTCATCCCCATCTCGAGTGGAGACAACGGTATGGCAGGGCGCACGAACAACGACGGAACTGCGGGCAGCGTAGTGGGCGTCCACGATTCGAACATGTTGAGGTAGTGCGCCATTGCAGTGAGCTGCGTTGCGCCTACGAGTTCTCTTCTAACTTCGCCGTTGAAGAGTCTTTCCGTGAGCTTTGCTTTAAACTCGGTGGTGAGTTTGTCTGCGGCGAAGTAGGTGTCGACCAGAACGACCGCGGATGGCTTGATGTTTCGTGCGTGCAGTCGCTCCGCCACTGCGTGTGCTAGCACACCGCCGCCCGAGTGGCCCAGTAAACAAAACCTTTGCCCGGCGGTAACCTCGACCACCGAGTCTGCCAGGGAGTCAACCACATCGCTTAAGCCATTGGACAAGACCTCGCCCTCGGAATACCCGGGCAGTGGGACAAACCACACGTCACGCTTCCCGTCGAATTGCTCTGCAAACGCCGAATACTGGTAGACATGAGCTGGGGCGATAAAGGTAGGGAGGCACACAAGTGCCACGGTGCCTGGGCCTTGGGCAATTTTGGTCGCGGCGAGTTTGTCGGGTGACCCAGTCCCCAACTCCTCTTCGCGGCGTACGATCGCAGCGAAAAGGCATAATTCGAAAGCCAATTCGACGTCCCCCCGTCGGAATACCTTCCCGACAGTGTTGACGAATGCCTCAGGGAAGAGTTGCCCTGGATATGAGTTCGACTCAGTCTCGGTCTCGGTCTGGGGCAAATGAGTGCGAATGTGTTCTGCGAGTCCAGCTACGGTCGGGTGATCAAAGATCAGCGTTGTGGGTAGGCGCAGTCCGGTGACGGTGTAGAGGCGATTGCGGAGTTGCATCGCCGAGACAGAATCGAAGCCCAACTGCTTGAACCCTGCACGGCAATCTACCGCCGCCGGGGAGGAATGACCCAGCACGTGCGCTACCTGGGTTTGTATGGCCTCGAGTACGGTGTGTTGATCGGTATCGGCCCCACCCCGCAGCATGTTTCCCAGCATTGGTCCATTATTGACAGTCTCAGTCTGGGGTTGGTATCGATGCGTCTGGGGAACCTTGTGCGGACTCGCTGACGGCTGAATCCAATACTGTTGCCGATCAAAGGAATACGTCGGCAATTCCACCCGCGCTTGCCGCCCGATGACGCGTGCCCAATCAACCTCAGTGCCAGAAGTAAACGCGGCAGCCACCGACGACAAGAACTGATCAACATCAGATTCATCACGACGCAACGACCCCACTGCCATTATCGGCTGGTCGCCGGCGCAGTCCTCGATAGCCGCGGTGAGCACCGGGTGCGGACTGACCTCGATGAACCTACGGTGGCCGCCAGCTAGCAATGCTTCGATGGCAGGCTGGAAACGCACCATGCGCCGCAAATTGGTAAACCAGTAGTCGGGGCGAAGCTGTGCGGTGTCTACCCGCTCGCCAGTGACCGTCGAATAAAGCGGCACAGCACTTGCTTGCCAACGTACCGAAGCTAACCCTGATTCCAGGGACTCACGCAGCGATTCGGTCTGCGGTGAGTGCGAGGCGTAGTTCACCGGCAACCATCGGCACCACACGCCCTGCTCATCCCACCGATCCACCAGTGCCTGCAATTCCTGACGGTCGCCCGAAACCACCACCGAGAATGGGCCATTGACTGCAGCCACCGCCACCCCAGCCATCTCCAAGGCAATCAACAATTCTCGAACCTCGGCTTCAGCGAGCGCCACCGAAACCATCGCACCATGTCCCGACAGCCGCGCCAACACCTGGCTGCGCAACGCCACCACTTTGGCGCCATCGGCCAACGACAACGCTCCAGCGACCACCGCCGCGGCGATCTCACCCTGCGAATGTCCTACCACCGCAGCCGGACTGACTCCGCACGCACGCCACAACGCCGCCAGCGATACCATCACAGCCCACAACACTGGCTGCACCACTTCCACCCGCGTCAAGGCATCTTCATCCCCCAACACCTCAGACAAGGACCACGTCACAAACGGAGCCAATGCCTGCGCACACGCCGTCATCGACTCAGCGAACACTGGTGCTACATCAACCAGTCCCTGGGCCATCCCTACCCACTGCCCCCCTTGCCCCGGGAACACAAACACCACCTCACCTGCACCGCGGACTGTAGTTGCAGCGGTGCCGGTAACCGCCCCTGGTGCTGAATTCCCTTGCGCCAACGCCCGCAAAGCACCGTCGAATGCGCCGCGGTCTGCTGCGAGTACGACCGCGCGATGGGCGAACATCGCCCGCGTCGAAATCAACGACCACGCCACATCAGCGATCCCCATCGCAGGATCACCCCCTACAAGACGTGCCAGCCGGGCGGCTTGGCCCCGTAATGCCGCCGCCGACTTGGCCGACAACACCCATGGCACGGTATGGGCTGAAACCACGCCGCTACCCGGCTGTGTACTGGGCGATGCGCTCGCATCTGTGGCCGGTGTGTGTGAGGGGTTTTCGGCCAGAATGATGTGCGCGTTGGTGCCGCTCACCCCGAATGACGAAACGCCGGCGCGGCGCACCCGACCGGGGATCGCTTTCCATGGGTGAGATGAATTAAGCAGTTGGACAGCGCCTTTCGACCAGTTGACATGAGGTGTCGGCTGTTCGGCGTGTAGCGTGCGGGGCGCCTGCTCATGCAGCAACGCTTGCACCATTTTGATGATTGCTCCGACGCCAGCCGCAGACTGGGCGTGGCCGATATTGGATTTCAGCGACCCTAGCAGAACTGGCGAGCCGTCACCACGGCCTTGACCGTAGGTGTTAAGCACGGCGTTGGCCTCGATCGGGTCCCCGAGCATGGTTCCGGTTCCGTGGGCCTCCACCACGTCAACCTCATCAGCTCTAATCCCGGCATCGGCTAGCGCGGACCGGATCACCTCTTCTTGTGCCGGGCCACTAGGCGCGGACAGCCCGTTGGAGGCGCCATCCTGATTGATCGCGCTGCCATCGATTACCGCTAACACGGATCGCCCTTCGCGACGAGCATCCGAAAGCCTTTGCAGCATCAGCAATCCAGCGCCTTCAGACCAACCAGTGCCGTTAGCGCCAGCCGCGAATGCCTTACAGCGTCCATCGCCGGACAGACCGCCTTGGATGCTGAACTCGACGAAGGTAGCAGGGGTGGCCATTACGGCTACTCCTCCGGCCAGGGCCATATCGCACTCACCCGACCGAAGTGAACGTGTAGCGAGATGCACCGCCACGAGCGATGAAGAGCAGGCCGTGTCGATCGTGATCGCTGGTCCGTGCAGTCCCATTTTGTAGGCGATTCGGCCCGACGCCACGCTTCCCGCAACACCAATACCCCGGTACCCGGTCAGGTCCGGAATGTCGACCCCATCACCGTAGTCGTGGTACATGAGCCCGACGAACACCCCGGTCGCGGTGTCGCGCAGGGAATCCGGCGCAATGCCGGCGCGTTCGGCAGCTTCCCATGCTAGCTCCAACAGCAGTCGCTGTTGGGGGTCAGTTGCCAGCGCCTCACGGGGCGACATGTCGAAAAATTGCGGGTCGAACCCGGCGACGTTTTCGAGAAATCCCCCAGATGCAGTAGCGCTGGCGCCCTGCCCCCCTGACGGATTCAGCAGGGTCTCCAAATCCCAACCTCGGTCGGCGGGAAACGGGCCAATCGCATCCGTCTCAGTCGCGATCAACTTCCAAAGTTGCTCCGGTGACGCAACCCCACCCGGGAAACGACAGGCCATCCCAATGATTGCTATGGGTTCCGCAACTGACGGCGAAATGCGGACCTGCTGTGGCTGTTTCGGCTGGCGCGCGGCTGAGGTTAGCAATGATTCGAGGTAACCCAGCAACGCCATTGGGGTCGGCTGGTCGTAGATCACCGTCCCGGGAAGTTCGAGGCCGGTGACGGCCACCAAACGGTTGTGTAGCTCCACACCTAGCAATGAGTTGAATCCCAACGCCCCGAAGGGCTGATGCAGGGCCAGTTCCGGTGCGCCGAAAGGAAGATTCAGCACTTCGGTCATCACGTCTTCCAACGTTGCCTTGAGTGCGTTGATACCTTCGACGCCGGCCGCGAGCCGTTCGACCCATGCAGCGGCGAGGACGGGGTCGGCGCCGCGGGTGGTGCTTTGCTCATCCTTCGGTTCGGAGGCTTCGAGCCCGTTCCGCAATTCGTAGCGTTTGATTTTCCCTGTCGCAGTGCGCGGGATCGCTTCCACCGAGACGATATCTACGGGCACCTTGTAGGCAGTTAACTCCTGCCGGCATGCCGCGATCGATTCCCGCACTCTTTGCTTAAACTCGTCAACGGAGAGCGGCTGGCGCGGTATGACCGCAGCGACCGGGACTTCGCCGAGTGCCGGGTGCGATTGGCCGACCACTGCGACCTCGCTGATCCAGTCGTGACCAGAAAGAATGTTCTCGATCTCGCCGGGATAAATATTCTGCGCACCCCGGATGATCAGTTCCCGTACTCGCCCGCGTAAATAGAGGTTACCCTGCTCGTCGAGGACTCCGAGATCACCTGTGGAGTACCAGCCCTCGCTATTGAGTACCTCGCGGGTTGCCTGATCCCGGTGGTGGTAGCCGAGCATGACGCTGGGCCCGCGGACCAATATTTCACCGTCGGCTCCTGATGGCAGCTGCTCTCGGGTGTCCGCGTCGACGATGCAGATTTCCAGGCCCGGCACAACGTGTCCGCACGAGCCGGGCACTGGCTCATCGCCGGGCCGGGTGATAGTGATGGGACCGCCCGCCTCGGTGCTTCCATATGAATCAATCATGGGGACTGCTAGAACTTGAGTGAACCGATCTTTCATTGCTGTGGTGACCGGCGCCCCAGCAGAAAGGCACGCCCGCAACGCGTGCAGATTGATTGCGCCACGGGCTTCGACTGCATCGGCTAAATAGTGGTACATCGTAGGAACACCCGCGAGTAGCGTGTAGTCGCGCTCCGTCAATGCGGTTAGCACGGCGTCGGTGTTGACCCCGTCGAGCACGTGCGTGTGGGCTCCGGCTATTACCGTGGCCAAGTTGGCGAATATAACTGCAAGACTATGAAATAGGGGTAATGGCCACAGCATATGGTCGTTGCGGTCGAGACCGAACACCGAAATGTAGCTGTTGGCCGCGCTCCACAAGGAACTACGTAACGTCCACCGCACACCCTTGGGTGCGCCAGTGGTGCCCGATGTGTACAACAGAAACGCCGTAACGTCCAACTGCAGATTATCGGGGGGACCGTTGCCGACCGCTTTGCAAGCGATTGTCTCGAGATCAAGGGCGGGGAAGTCTATTTTGCCCAGGGGGGTATCCACGTCGCCCATGGGACCGACCACGAGCACCCGAATCGAGGGAATGGCCTTTAAGGTCGGGACCAGCCCCGGAAGCCGGGTGCCTTCGGTGACGATCCATTCAGCGCCGCTATCGGACAATTGGTGATGCAGCTCCGTCTGTGTGAGCGACGGATTCAACGGTACAACCACGGCAGCCGCACGCAAGACCGCGTAGAAAGCCTCCAACATCTCCACCCGATTGCCCAGGCAAAGCGCTACCCGGCCTCCTGGTTGCAAGCCATTGATTGCCAAGTGCGCGGCGATATTTCCGGTTCGTTCATAGAACGAGCCGTAGGTAACCGCTCGCCGTTGGTCAGAAAATGCGGTGCGACCGGGGTCAAGCTCCGCGCGGCGACGTAGTATCTGATGGATCGGCTCAACTGGAGTAGCCAACGCGAAACTCCTTATCAGTTATGGGATTTACCCTGATGTATTGGATGTGGCGACTACCCGAGTTGCCGCTTTTGAGTACCATCTCGGCACTTCGTCGTCGACATAGTTTTGACCGGATGAGATGGGACATGGTGGTGTCTGCCGTGACAACTCCTGCGGGTGGTCGGGGAGCGCGCAAGCATCTACCGAGCTGCAAAGCACTCCAACTCCACCGCAACAATGTTGGGTTGATTGGCAGCGCGCACAGCTTCATTCATGTGGTGACGGGATCGCTGAGCGATTCGAATGTACGTTGGGCGCTTAGCCTTACGGCTGAGTTGCCTTCGCAGTACCCGTTATACCCGCCGGTGCGCTGGACAACCTCGAAGAAGATGCCGTTGGCGATCGCGGGTGTGAAGAAATGGTAATACTCGCCGCCCATGCCGTCAGTTTCGTACAGAACACTGTAGCGGCGCATCATGTTTAGCCGTGATGGGTTAAGGGCGATGCGTGTGTCCAGGTCGTCGTAATAGTTCACGGGTATTGGCATGGGATCAAAGCCGCGTTCGCTCAGGTGTTTTGCTGCGATGAAAATGTCGCTGGTGCCGAAGGCAATATGTCCGACACCGCCGACTCTCCTTGGCGGCTGTGTGTCTGGGGTTGAGATTGTGCCTGGCACCGTGTTAAGTACCACGCGTAGAATGCCTGCATGCTGTCTGTCCACGGTAAACGCGCGGCTGCGTGTCAGGCCCATGGCGTCGACGACGTCTTCGACTCTATGAGCACGCATTCCGAACACCGACCGCAGGAGTAGCGTCACACTTGCCCACCTGTCTTCAGGGACCGGCAGGACCACGTGGTCTATGTGGGTGAGAAACGTTTCATGCTCTGTTATTTCGGCCCGCGGAACAAGTTCGAATGTTGGCGCCCACGCCGCAGTGCACGCGCGTGGGTGCAGATCAAGTGATGCCTCATCGGTGAGTCCAACTCGAACGACGTCGACACTGCCTTGAGCTGTCGTTATGTTGACGCTCGTGGTGGGCAGGCCGAAAGCGATTGCTCGGCTCTTCCAATCCGCTGGCGTGTCGCTACGAATTCCTATGCAGGCCAAGGCAGGTGGGTGTGAGGGCGTCATCGAAGCGGGGTGGCAGGTGGGAGCGGTTCCTGGGTCGATGATGACATTCAGCGGACCATGGGTAAGCAGCTGTTGGCTGTGTTCGCCTTGCGCTGCGACGAGGTTGAACCCGAGGTGACGCATCGTCGTCCCCAGGGCCGGCGCATGAGCAGTCCCTGCGGATAGCTGTAGACAGAACGCGTCTGCTGCCGGGCGGGGGTTGGGTGGTGAAAAGAAAAATTTCGGTACCGGGTGAGAGTAGGCGTCGGCAACTTGTTCCTGCAGGTATAACAGTGAGCGATGCCCATCCCGTGCCGTGGGTGCCGCAGGGCTGTGACGGAACACGTCGTTGAAGATCTCTAACGACCAAGGTCCGTCGTATCCGGATTCGAGAAGGTGCGTGCAGAATGTTGTCAGGTCGAAGTCGCCTTGTCCGGGGAAGCATCGGTGATGACGACTCCACTCGAGTGTGCCCATTGGCAATAGCGGCGCATCGGCCAGCTGGACGTAGAAGATCTTCTCGCCGGGAATGCCGGCGATGCCGGAGGGGTCCTCACCGCGAGAGAGGATGTGAAAGCTGTCCAGGCACAGGCCCAGCGCGGGATGGTTGACTTGCCGCACGATGTTCCATGCATGGCCATAGCGATTCACATGGGTAGCCCAAGCCAGTGCCTCGTAGGCAAGTTTGATGCCGTGTTGGTGTGCCAGCTCCGCGGCCGCGGCGAGTTGCTCGATGAGCATGGTGTCTTCACACACTGCAGACGGGAGGGTCGACGAGCAAACCAGCAATGTCTGGACGCCGAGCTCTTCCATGATGTCGAATTTGCGCTGCGCGCGAGTAAGTTTGCGTGCGAATTGATCTGCGTCGACCGAGTCGAGGTCGCGAAAGGGTTGGTATAGATCGATGGCGAGTTCGAGTTCCTGGACCCATCGTGCGAGGCGTCGCGGCGCGAGTGGGCAACTGATCAGGTCGGATTCGAGTAGTTCGAAGCCATCAAATCCGGCTTCGGCGATCGCTAACATCTTGTCCTCGAGAGACCCGCTGAGACAGACCGTTGCCATCGATGTCTTGATTGCTGACTGCCAGGACCATGCCATGGGCGAAGCGTTCTTACTCTTGTGCGATTCGCCACTGCTATCGCGAAAAGCGTTTGCGGACATTCCTGTTGCGGTTTTCATTGGTCCCCCTTACGTCGGTCGATGTCGTTGACGCTGACGACTGTGTCGCTAGCGTTGAGATCCGTGCGGCATCGCGGGTCACCGATTGCCGATCCGGCGGCATGGTGTAGTGCGGGGCAGTGGTTGCAAGCAAGTCGACTATTGCTGGGGCTGGCGCGCGCACCTGGTCATGCGGTCTTCGTTGCGCATAACACCGCAAATTCGAGCGGCAGATGGTGCCGGTCGCACAACGTGAAGCCCGCTTCGTTGAGTAAACGTTGGTAGTGCGCGACCGTTCGCTCTTGGCCGCCGACGTTGCAAAGCATATGGATATCCCACGCCGCAGCCAGTGATGGTGCATCATCCTCAGGCAGCAGGCGTTCGATAACTAGCAATTGCGCGCCAAGCGTCATCGAGTCTGAACACCGTCTCAAAATTGCCTTGCACTGCTGGTCATCCCAGTCATGCAGCACGCGCGAGAGCAGATATACGTCGCCCCCGGGCGGTACACTGCTGGTGAAGTCTCCTGCAACGAGGTCGCATCGCTCGACATATTCGCCGAGGTTGACTTCTGCCGCGGCCAGCGCATTCGGGCGCTCGTACAACACCCCTCTCGCATGGGGCGCTGCGTGCAGGATTTGTTTGAGCAGCTCCCCGTTGCCCCCACCCACGTCGATGACCAAACGGGCACGGGCAAGATCCACTAGCTCGGCCGCTCCTTTCAATGCCGCGGCGCTGGCCGCCATCGCCGCATTGAACTCGAGTTCAGGTCTTTGCGCGAAGTAGTCGAAATGACCTTGGCCGAACGCGTATGCAAAAGAGTCCCGTCCTGTCCGCACGGCACGTCCCAGGTGTTTGAACGACTCATAGAAGGTGCCGCCGTACAACGACGCCAGTGGGCGCATTGAGTTCGGTATGTCGCTTCTTAGCCACTGTCCCACCTCAGTTAGCTCGAAGCGGTCACCAATCGTCCTAAGCACACCCACACTTGCGAGGTAACGCATCAAACGGCGCAATGTAGCGTGGTCGGCCGCGACCCGCTCCGCCAGTTCCTCCGTCGCCACCCCTTGAGCAATGTGGTCGGCTAGGCGTAATTCGCTCGCTACGGCGACCGCCTGCGTTGCCCACGCGCCGCTCATTACTTCCAGCAATCGATGGGCGGGATGGTCAAGCTCGGTTGTCTGCGACTTCACGCGTAATCTCTCCGTTGTAGTAGATCGTTTTCCCTCAATGTGTAGCCAGTTTCGTTGCGCGATAGCTACTCGTACGATCACACGTCACATCGGAGACTCCCATCGAGATACTTTCAGCAGGGATCAAATCAGCCTCTGCTGAGCGCTACGAGCTTTCTGAGCAACAGGTTTCACCTAATTGCTGGAGCGATGCTTCAGATCGGTCCTGAGGCAATCCCTGCCCAGTACGGCGTTTACTACCGCCAATTCATCGAATCTGTTGGCTAACCACGATTATGGAGCGCGCTCCGAGCCTCCGCCACTCGGGCGCGTAGTGACATCACCGCTAGTCTTTTGACGGCACTCGCTGGTGGTCGGCGTTTGGAGGTCGTGTTGTTTCGGTAGGTAAAAACGTGCTTGATGTGAGCGTTGACCGAGCTTCCGGCGATCGGCTGGCGGCGCGGGTCGCAGTGGCCTGCTGCGCTGTGCCACCGTGCACCTTGGGCGGGGGGTGGTGCGACCTTGGGCCTCGGCACGCTGGCCGCACTGCGATCGTCGATCACACGTCGCTGCCCCGCATACGGCGACAGCAGCGTGCTCCATGAGCCTATCGATGCGCTTTGTCTCCGAAGATTACATTTTGATAACAAAAGTCACAATCGCACTACACCATGGCGACACGCCTGTTCTAAACCCCCACGCAGCCCTTCGCGGGTCCATACTCGATCGCATAGGCTGGCCGCCCTAACCAAGCGAAGGAGCAGCACTTATGTCCGTCGAGAGGTTGGCAGAGGCCGTATACGAAGACCTCGCATTTGAAGCCGTAGCCACATTGGCCGGCCGCAAGCCCGAAGCGCAATCGCGACCGGTGTGGAGCAAGGAAGTCAACGACACCACCCTGACCATCATCGAGCACCGGGTGCGCGACTACATGAGTTACGAGCTAATCGGTGACGATGGGCGCGACGTCTCGCTGGGACGGTTTTCTACTTACCCGGCCGCCACTGCCGCGGTCAGCAAGTGGACGCACTACATCGAGGTCGGTGGCTCGGTCGGCAGATGGCTGGCCCACTACGCGGCTGGTTGTGGTGGCGGTCAGGTAATCCAGATGCCGATCAGGCGAAGCGTGTAGCGAGTCCCTGGCTCGGCCGGCGGGGCACCCGCGGCCAAAGCATATCGATCGTCATGCGTTAAAAATCCTCCGTAAGAATCATCACACGACGCCCCGGTTCCCACGCGTCACCACGGGCCCTGAGCTGCGATAACAGGGCGGCGGCCGCGCTGGCCGCCCAGGGGCGCCCGCGTTACCCTGAACGTCCCGCGAATCTGCGACGTCACCACCGAAGTGGTGCGCAAAGCCGGGCAATATCCCTGCGCTCCGCGTGGTTCATACTTGAAGCAATACGCGGGCTTCGCGTGTTGCTCGGTACGACAGCAAGGCAGCGCAGATGACGAGGTTGGACTCCGTCGAGAGAGCGGTTGCCGACATCGCCGCCGGTAAGGCTGTGGTCGTCATCGACGACGAGGAGCGGGAGAACGAGGGCGATCTGATCTTCGCCGCCGAGAAGGCGACGCCGGAGATGGTCGCTTTCATGGTGCGCTACACCTCGGGTTACCTGTGTGTCCCGCTCGACGGCGCGATCTGCGATCGGCTGGGCCTGCTGCCGATGTACGCGGTCAACCAGGACAAGCACGGGACCGCCTACACGGTCACCGTCGATGCAAGACTTGGTGTCGGCACCGGGATTTCGGCCTCCGACCGGGCCACCACGATGCGGCTCTTGTCCGATCCCGCCAGCATTGCCAACGACTTCACCCGCCCCGGTCACGTGGTTCCGTTGCGCGCCAAAGACGGCGGCGTCCTGCGCCGGCCGGGCCACACCGAGGCCGCCGTCGACTTGGCCCGGATGGCGGGCCTGCAGCCCGCGGGTGCGATCTGCGAGATCGTCAGCCAAAAGGACGAGGGCGCGATGGCCCAGACCGATGAGTTGCGGGTCTTCGCCGACGAGCACGATCTCGCGCTGATCACCATCGCCGACATCATCGAATGGCGGCGCAAGCACGAGAAGCACATCGAGCGGATCGCCGAAGCGCGTATCCCGACCCGGCACGGGGAGTTTCGCGCCATCGGGTACGCGAGCATCTACGAGGACGTCGAACATGTTGCGCTGGTCCGCGGCGACCTCGCCGGGCCCAACGGCGAGGGCGACGACGTGTTGGTGCGGGTGCACTCGGAGTGCTTGACGGGCGATGTGTTCGGCTCGCGCCGATGCGACTGCGGACCCCAGCTCGACGCCGCGATGGCCCTGGTCGCGCGGGAGGGTCGCGGCGTGGTGCTGTACATGCGCGGACACGAGGGCCGCGGTATCGGCCTGATGCACAAGCTGCAGGCCTATCAGCTGCAAGATGCTGGCCATGACACCGTCGACGCGAACCTCAAGCTCGGATTACCGGCCGATGCAAGGGATTACGGAATCGGCGCGCAGATCCTCGGGGACCTCGGAGTACGCTCAATGCGGCTGCTGACCAACAATCCGGCCAAACGGGTCGGCCTGGACGGCTATGGACTGCACATCATCGAGCGCATCTCTCTTCCGGTGCGCGCCAACGCGGAGAACATTCGCTACCTGATGACCAAACGGGACAAGATGGGACACGATTTGGCCGGGCTCGACGACTTCCACGAATCCGTCCATCTGCCAGGCGAATTCGGGGGTGCTTTGTGAGTGGATCCGGTGAGCCGCAGGTCGCGGCGCTGGATGCGTCGGGTGTGCGGCTCGGCATCGTCGCCAGCACCTGGCACAGCACCATCTGCGACGCGCTGCTGGCCGGCGCCCGCAAAGCGGCCGCCGCGTCGGGCGTCGACAGTCCGACGGTGGTCCGGGTACACGGCGCGATCGAGATTCCGGTGGTGGCCCAGGAACTTGCCCGCAACCACGACGCAGTCATTGCCCTTGGCGTCGTTATCCGTGGTGCGACACCACATTTCGAGTATGTGTGCGACGCGGTAACCCAGGGTCTGACTCGGGTCTCCTTGGACGCTGCGACGCCGGTTGGCAATGGGATCCTGACGACCAACACCGAGGAACAGGCCCTGGAGCGGGCCGGGCTCCCGACGTCCGCCGAGGACAAGGGGGCCCAGGCCGCCGGGGCCGCACTGACCGCGGCACTGACCTTGCGTGACCTGCGCGCTCGGTCGTGACGCGGCTGTCGTCCCGCGAGGAATGGGATGTCGTACTGCGTCCGCACTGGACGCCGCTTTTTGCTTACGGTGCAGGGTTTCTGATCGCCACGGCGCACATCGCCATGGGGTTGCTGCTCAAGATCAGCTCCAGCGGAGTGATCTTCCAAACCGCAGACCAGGTGGCGATGGCCGTTCTGGGGCTCGTCCTCGCCGGCCTCGTCCTGTTGTTCGCCCGGCCCAGGCTGCGGGTGGGGCCGGCCGGGATGTCGGTGCGAAACCTGTTGGGAGACCGGCTGGTTCCATGGGCGGAGATGGTTGGCGTGTCGTTTCCGGTCGGCAGCCGCTGGGCGCGTATCGACCTACCGGATGACGAGTACATCCCGGTGATGGCGATCCAGGCCGTCGACAAAGACCGGGCCGTGGATGCCATGGATACCGTGCGGTCGCTGCTGGCCCGGTATCGGCCTGACCCGCGGACGCGCTGAACGCCGGGAGCGACGACATTGCCGTAGGATCGCCCGATGGCACGGCAATTGCGGGCGACTGTCGCATCGGTCCTGGTCGCGTTGATGCTGTGTGCGTGCACCACTTCGGTCAACGGCCGGGCGATGCGAGCTCCCGGACAGTCTCCCGCCGGAGGTTCGACGTCCGGCTCACCAACGCCCGCGCGGATTGCGGCGCGCGACTTGCTGCTGCAGGACGGTGATCCCACCCCGCTGGGTCGGGCGACTGCGGTTTCGGTGGGGGACGGCTACTTCACCAGCGTGCAACCACCGGAATGCACCGCCGCCCTGTCGTTCAAAGCTTCGCCGCTGCGGCCGCCCCGTTCATCGGACCACGCCGAATCGGGATACCGGGTGGACGGCCAGGCACTCTATGCCGAATCGATCGACGTCTACGACAAAAGCTTGAACACCCACGACGTCGTGTGGAAGGGCTTCGGCGCCGTGTCGAAGTGCCACGGAGACGCCGTCGGTCATGCCCCGCTCGGGGACTCTCGGCCGATGCGGCTCAGTAACTTCGGCACACCGTCGGACGGCGTCTTGGTGTGGACCATGACCGCCCCGGATTGGACGTGTGACTACGGGCTGGCCGTGCTGGCGGGCACAGCCCTGATGCTGTCGCTCTGCGACTTCAAACCCGGATTCCCGATGGCGGACTGGGCGTCGAAAGGAAGAGCGCAACTGGACAGCCGAACGGCCTGACAGTTTGCTCAGTAGTTCTTGCAGTCGGTCATCATCTGCTTGAAGATCGGGAACGCCTGGTCTGCTCCCGGGTTGTTCTGGATCGCCTTCAGCAGATTGACCCGCTGATCCGGCGACGACGCCATGAACGTCTGTAGGAATTGCAGGTTGGGCGGCGATTGGTCGAGGTACTGCGCGGCCATGGGGTTTTCCGCGTGCACCGCTCGCATAGCCTGGTCATACGTGCAGGTCGTGTTGACCATGGGGCCGATATCGGGAGTAGCTGATGCGACCCCCGCCCCGGCGGTCAACGACAACGCCAGACAGCCCACCCCCACGGCCAGTCCGGTCAATGCTCGTTTGCTCATGTAAAGACTCCCTCCAACTGTTGCACTCACTCTAGCCCCCTAGCTACTTCGACCTGAAAAACCGTTAGTGGTCGTGTGATGGCGGGTCGGGTGTCGTGGTCGGGTTGCTCGGGTGTCGGTTTCATGCGGCGAGGGTGCCGATCTTGACTAGGTTGTGGGTGAAGACGCCGTGTCCGCACCAGGTTCGGGCTCCGTTGATGCCGGTGAGTTCGGTGCGGTTCCAGCCGTAGCTTCGTTTGATGTGGTTGATGCGTCCTTCGGATCCGGTTCGCCATTTGATCTTGTCGCGGAAGGCTCGTCGGTGTTCGAACTCACGGCGTGCCGCACTGGGTTTGCTCATGCGGGGGATCGCCACGCTGCGTACGCCAAGGTCGTGTAGGTCGCGTTCCACCGATGGCTGGCCGTAACCGCGGTCGGCGGTGACCGCTCGCGGCGTGCGCCCGGCGCGGGTGGTGATCCGTGCGATCGCCGGGGCCAGCTGAGGCGCGTCGGCCGGGTTACCGACCTCGACGTTGTGATCGAGGATCACGCCGTCGGCGTTGTCGACGATCTGAGCCTTGTAGCCGAACTCGACGGGCTTGCCTAGGCGTCCCTTGCGGATTGGGCGGGCGTCGACGTCGTGCAGGCTCACCACCCGACTCGCCGACTCGGGCATCACCCCGGCCAGGCGGCTACGGGTCTGAGCCACAATGCGTTCCGCGGTTCCCACGACGGACTGTAGGCGGTTGATCGCCCGATGCAGCCGGCCCTTGCGGTGCCCGCTGGCACCGCGGAGTGCGCGCCGGGCGTTGCGGATCACCCCGGTGGCCTCGCGCATGGCTGCTTCGGTGATCCCGGCCAGTTCACCGGTGATCCGCCGTACCGCGGCCTGGGCCGCATCGCGCTGTTGCTCACCGCGCAGCTTCAACTTCGCGGCGATCGAGCGGGCCCGCCGCCCGGCCGAGCGCCGCCGATCCCGTGACGCAGTGCCACTCGCGCCTCCGGCGGCCTTGATCCGCGCCACGCTGCGGGCCATCGAACCGATCGCCTTGGCCAACAGACCCGAATCAGTCGGATAGGCCACCGCTGCGGCAATGACGGTGGTGTCAGCGCGAACCTTGTCAGTACGCAGCAGCTTGGCCGCGGCCGCCTTGGCCAGCAGCGCCTCGTTGAGCCCGGTGACCGCGTCGTCGCCGCAGCGGGTGGTGATCTTCATCAACGTGGTCGGATGCGGCACCCGGGTACCGAACGGGATCCGACAAAACCGCTGCCAGGAAATCGAATCGGACACCTCTCGGCACAACGACTCATAGCCCAGCCGGTAGCGGAACTTCAGAAACATCAACCGCAGATAGGTCTCCACTGGGATCGACGGCCGACCGATCCGGGCATCGAAATGCGCCGCGAACGGACCGAAGAACACCGGATCATCCAGCAGCGCATCCACCCGGCCCAACTCCACGGGCAACACCAACAACTCAGGCGGCAGGATCGAATCCCACAACGTCGGCTGGTCGTTTACAGTTCTGAGCACGATGGCCTCAATCCCTTCTCGCCAAGGGGTTGAGGCCATCTTCTCGCCAAAAACACCTAGGTCAGGGACCGCCACGCCCCGACTTTTTCAGGTCGAAGTAGCTAACCCGGTGCTTAGCCCGAACGGCGGCCTCCCAAACCGTCGGGGTCGTTCGCCGGCAGCGAAAGGCAGGCAATTTCCGCCACGCGATCCCGATCAGGCGCCGCCCGTTTCGCGGCTACTAGCCTGGATACGTGCCAGATCCCGCGACGTATCGTCCCGCTCCCGGATCAATTCCGGTCGAGCCGGGCGTCTACCGATTTCGGGACCCACACGGGCGGGTGATCTATGTCGGCAAGGCCAAGAGCCTGCGCAGCCGACTGACGTCCTACTTCGCCGACATCGCCAGTCTGCACCCGCGCACGCGGCAGATGGTGACCACTGCGGCCAAGGTCGAGTGGACGGTGGTGAACACCGAAGTCGAGGCGTTGCAGCTGGAATACAACTGGATCAAGGAGTTCGATCCACGTTTCAATGTCCGTTACCGCGACGACAAGTCCTATCCGGTGCTGGCCGTTACCCTCAACGAGGAATTTCCCAGGCTGATGGTCTATCGTGGCCCGCGGCGCAAGGGCGTGCGCTATTTCGGCCCGTATTCACACGCGTGGGCGATCCGGGAGACGCTGGATCTGCTCACCCGGGTGTTTCCCGCGCGAACCTGTTCAGCTGGAGTGTTCAAGCGGCACAAGCAGATTGACCGTCCTTGTCTGCTCGGCTACATCGACAAATGCTCGGCGCCCTGCATCGGCAGGGTCAGCACCGAGCAACATCGCCAAATCGTCAACGACTTCTGCGACTTCCTGTCCGGCCGTACCGACCGGTTCGCCCGCGAGCTCGAACAGCAGATGCACGCCGCATCCGACCAACTCGATTTCGAACGGGCAGCACGGCTTCGTGACGACCTCGGCGCGCTCAAGCGGGCGATGGAGAAACAGGCCGTGGTGCTCGGCGACGGCACCGATGCCGATGTGGTGGCGTTCGCCGACGACGACCTCGAGGCCGCAGTGCAGGTGTTTCACGTCCGCGGCGGCCGGGTCCGCGGCCAGCGCGGGTGGATCGTCGAAAAGTCAGCAGAGGCAGGCGATTCCGGCGAAGAGCAGTTGGTTGAGCAGTTCCTGACGCAGTTCTATGGAGAGCAGGCGGAGCTGGGTGGTGCTGCCGACGAGGCCACCAATCCGGTTCCCCGCGAGGTGCTGGTGCCGTGCCTGCCGTCCAACGCCGACGAGTTGGCGAGCTGGTTGTCCGGGCTGCGCGGGTCCCGGGTCGCGCTACGGGTGCCGCGCCGTGGGGACAAGCGGGCGCTGGCCGAGACGGTGCAGCGCAACGCGAAAGAAGCGCTGCAGCAACACAAGCTGAAGCGGGCCGGTGACTTCAACGCCAGATCCGCAGCGCTGCAGAACATTCAGGAAGCTCTGGGGTTGGCCGATGCGCCGTTGCGGATCGAGTGCGTCGACGTCAGCCACGTACAGGGCACCGATGTGGTCGGCTCGCTGGTCGTGTTCGAGGACGCCCTGCCCCGCAAGTCGGACTACCGGCACTTCGGAATCCGGGAAGCCGCAGGTCTTGGACGCTCCGACGACGTCGCTTCCATCGCCGAGGTGACCCGCCGGCGCTTCCTGCGGCATCTCAGCGACCAGAACGACACGAATATGCTTTCCCCGGAAGGCAAATCGCGCCGGTTCGCCTATCCGCCCAATCTCTACGTCGTCGACGGCGGTGCGCCGCAAGTCAACGCGGCCAGCGCCGTTCTCGAGGAGCTCGGCATCACCGATGTCGCGGTGATTGGTCTGGCTAAGCGGCTGGAAGAGGTGTGGGTGCCGTCGGAGCCCGATCCCATCATCCTGCCGCGCAACAGCGAGGGTCTGTATTTGCTGCAGCGCGTGCGTGACGAGGCACACCGGTTCGCGATCACCTACCATCGCAGCAAGCGATCCAAGCGAATGACCGCGTCGGCGCTGGATTCGGTGCCAGGATTAGGAGAACATCGCCGCAAGGCGCTGGTGACCCACTTCGGATCGATAGCCCGCCTCAAGGAGGCCACCGTCGACCAGATCACGGCCGTTCCGGGTATCGGCGTGGCAACGGCCACCGCCGTCCTCGAGGCATTGCGACCCGAGCAACCTGGAGCCTCGGCATGACGAGTCAAGTGGGTGAGGCCTCGGCCGGGATCGACGTCGTTCTGGTCACCGGGTTGTCGGGGGCCGGGCGGGGGACAGCGGCCAAGGTGCTCGAGGACCTCGGCTGGTATGTCGCCGACAACCTGCCACCTCAGCTGATCACCCGGATGGTGGATTTCGGGCTGGCCGCGGGATCGCGGATCACCCAGCTCGCCGTGGTGATGGACGTCCGGTCCCGCGGATTCACCGGTGACCTCGACGAGGTTCGCAACGAACTGGCCACCCGTGATATCAACCCGCGGGTGGTGTTCATGGAAGCATCCGACGACATGCTGGTGCGCCGCTACGAACAGAATCGCCGCAGCCACCCGCTGCAGGGCGAGCAGACGCTGGCCGAGGGCATCGCGGCCGAGCGCAGGATGCTGGCACCGGTTCGTGCCACCGCGGACCTGATCATCGACACCTCCACGCTGTCGGTGCGGGGCCTGCGGGAAAGCATCGAGCGCGCGTTCGGTGGTGACGCGGCCACGTCGACGAGCGTCACCGTCGAGTCATTCGGCTTCAAGTACGGCCTGCCGATGGACGCCGACATGGTGATGGATGTGCGATTTCTGCCGAACCCGCACTGGGTCGACGAGTTGCGCCCACTCACCGGGCAACATCCGGCGGTGCGCGATTACGTGGTCGGCCAGCCGGGCGCGGCGGAGTTCCTCGACACTTACCATCGATTGCTGTCCCTGGTTGTCGACGGCTACCGCCGGGAGGGCAAGCGCTATATGACGGTCGCGATCGGCTGCACCGGCGGCAAACACCGCAGCGTCGCGATCGCCGAGGCATTGATGCAAATGCTGCAGGCCGATGAACAACTGACGGTGCGGGTGCTGCACCGGGATCTGGGCCGCGAATGAACCCACCACAGAGCGAGGGCATCGTCGCGCTGGGCGGCGGACACGGCCTGTACGCGACGCTGTCCGCGGCACGCCGGCTGACCCCCTATGTCACCGCCGTGGTCACGGTCGCCGACGACGGCGGCTCGTCGGGCCGGTTGCGCAGCGAATTGGACGTGGTGCCGCCGGGTGATCTGCGAATGGCGTTGGCGGCGTTGGCATCTGACAGTCCATATGGGCAACTGTGGGCGACCATCCTGCAGCACCGGTTCGGCGGCAGTGGGGCCCTGGCCGGACATCCGATCGGCAACCTGTTGCTGGCCGGCCTGTCCGAGGTGCTGGCCGATCCGGTCGCCGCCCTTGACGAGCTGGGGCGCATCCTCGGCGTCAAAGGCCGGGTGCTGCCGATGTGCCCGATCGCGCTGCAGATCGAGGCCGACGTCTCCGGCCTGGAGGCCGACCCGCGGATGTTCCGGCTGATCCGCGGTCAGGTCGCCATCGCGAGCACACCGGGCAAGGTGCGACGGGTGCGGCTGATGCCGCCGGACCCGCCGGCGACCCGACAGGCTGTCGACGCGATCATGGCCGCCGACCTGGTGGTGCTGGGGCCGGGGTCGTGGTTCACCAGCGTGATCCCGCATGTGCTGGTCCCGGAGCTGGCCGCGGCGCTGCAGGCCACCTCGGCCCGCCGTGCCCTGGTGCTCAACTTGGTGGCCGAACCGGGGGAGACGGCCGGTTTCTCGGTCGAGCGCCATCTGCATGTATTGGCGCAGCATGCGCCCGGATTCACCGTCCACGACATCGTCATCGACGCCGGTCGAGTGCCGAGTGAGCGGGAACGCGAGCAATTGCGGCGGACCGCGACGCTGCTAAAGGCCGACGTCCACTTCGCCGACGTGGCCCGACCTGGTACACCTTTACATGATCCAGGCAAGCTTGCGGCGGCCCTGGACGGCGTCCGAACGGGCCGCACGGGTCCCGCTACGCCTTCGGCGAAGGCCACCGCAGAGATTCGGGTCGACGGTGAAACTCCGCCGACGGGCGTGAACGGACCGGCTGGCAGTGGACCAAGGGGTGACGACGCGTGGCGATGACGACCGAAGTCAAGGACGAGCTGAGCCGCTTGGTAGTGAAATCGGTCAGCGCGCGTCGAGCGGAAGTCACCTCCCTGCTGAGGTTCGCCGGCGGGCTGCACATCGTGGGTGGCCGTGTGGTCGTCGAAGCCGAGGTGGACCTGGGCAACATCGCGCGCCGCCTGCGCAAGGACATCTTCGACCTCTACGGCTACAACGCGGTCGTGCATGTGTTGTCGGCCAGCGGGATTCGCAAGAGCACCCGGTACGTGCTGCGGGTGGCCAACGACGGCGAGGCGCTGGCGCGTCAGACCGGGCTGCTCGACATGCGGGGGCGTCCGGTGCGCGGTCTGCCGGCTCAAGTCGTGGGGGGCAGTATCGGCGATGCCGAAGCCGCGTGGCGGGGGGCCTTTTTGGCGCACGGGTCGCTGACTGAGCCCGGACGTTCGTCGGCGCTGGAGGTCAGCTGCCCCGGCCCGGAAGCGGCCCTGGCCCTGGTGGGTGCGGCCCGCCGGCTCGGGGTCAGTGCCAAGGCCCGTGAGGTGCGCGGCGCCGATCGCGTAGTGGTGCGCGACGGCGAGGCCATCGGCGCGTTGCTGACCCGGATGGGCGCCCAGGACACCCGGCTGATCTGGGAGGAACGCCGGATGCGTCGCGAGGTGCGAGCGACGGCCAACCGGCTCGCCAATTTCGACGACGCCAATTTGCGCCGCTCGGCACGGGCCGCGGTCGCGGCGGCCGCCCGGGTGGAGCGCGCGCTGGAGATACTCGCCGACACCGTCCCCGACCATCTGGCCACGGCCGGCAAGCTGCGCGTGGAGCACCGGCAGGCTTCGCTGGAGGAGCTGGGCCGGCTTGCTGACCCGCCGATGACGAAAGATGCGGTGGCGGGCCGCATTCGGCGCTTACTGTCGATGGCCGACCGCAAGGCGAAGGTCGAAGGCATCCCCGACACCGAGTCGGCAGTGACGCCAGATCTGTTGGAGGACGCCTAGCCGCGTAGGGGCGGCGGCAAAGTTATGGGGGGCACGTGGTGGGATTGTTGCGGATAGCTCGACGGGATTTGCTGGCGAGGACTACGGTCATCGCATGGAGCGGCTTTCGAGCGTCGACGCGGCGTTTTGGTCTGCAGAAACTGCGGGCTGGCATATGCATGTGGGTGCGCTGGCTCTCTGCGATACCCGCGACGCGCCGGACTACAGCTTCCAGCGGCTTCGCGAACTGCTCATCCAGCGGCTGCCCGAACTGCCGCAGCTGCGCTGGCGGGTCACCGGAGCGCCGCTCGGACTGGACCGGCCGTGGTTCGTCGAAGACGAGGACCTCGACATCGACTACCACCTCCGTCGCATTGGCGTTCCCGGTCCCGGGGGCCGCCGCGAACTGGAAGAGCTGGTCGGTCGGCTGATGTCCTACAAGCTGGACCGCTCCCGGCCGCTGTGGGAACTCTGGGTGATCGAGGGCGTCGAGGGCGGCCGGGTAGCAACGTTGACCAAGATGCATCACGCCATCGTCGACGGGGTCTCCGGGGCCGGTCTGGGCGAAATCCTGTTGGACGTCACGCCGGAACCCCGTCCGCCGCAAACGGAGACGGTGGGATCGCTGGTCGGACTTCAAATTCCCGGCCTGGAGCGGCGCGCGGTGGGCGCGCTGATCAATCTCGGCATCAAGACGCCCTTCCGGATCGCCCGGCTGGTGGAGCAAACGCTGCGTCAACAGGTCGCCGCGCTGGGCGTCAGCAGCAAGCCGGCGCGCTACTTCGACGCACCCAAGACCCGGTTCAACGCGTCGGTGTCGCCGCACCGGCGGGTCACCGGATGCCGCGTCGAGCTGGCTCGCGCCAAGGCCGTCAAAGATGCCTACGGTGTCAAGCTCAACGACGTCGTGCTGGCCCTGGTGGCCGGCGCCGCCCGTGAATACCTGCAGAAACGCGGCGAGCTGCCGGTCAAACCGCTGATCGCGCAGATCCCGGTCTCCACCCGGGCCGACGACAACCAGGACGACGTCGGCAACAAGATCAGTTCGATGACCGCATCCCTGGCCACCGATATCGAGGACCCCGCCGAGCGGCTGCGGGCCATTCATGAAAGCACGCAAAGCGCCAAGGAAATGGCCAAGGCGCTCTCGGCGCATCAGATCATGGGGCTGACCGAGACCACGCCACCCGGGCTGCTGCAGCTCGCCGCGCGCGCCTACACCGCCAGCGGACTATCGCGAAATCTGGCTCCGATCAACCTGGTGGTGTCGAATGTGCCCGGTCCGCCGATGCCGTTGTACATGGCCGGTGCGAAGCTGGAATCGCTGGTGCCGCTGGGCCCGCCGGTGATGGACGTCGCCCTGAACATCACCTGCTTCTCCTACCAGGACTCGCTGGATTTCGGTTTCGTGACCACGCCGGAGATTGCCAACGACATCGACGACATGGCCGATGCCATCGAAGCTGCGCTCGTCGAACTCGAGAAAGCGATGGAGCTGGCCTAGGCGGTCAGTCGCGGCGTAGGTAGGTCGTCGCGTACACCCAGGACAAGAACCGCGCCACGGCCTCGGCCGATTGATGCGCCCGCGGGGAACCGAAGATGTCGAAAGCGTGCTGGGCGCTGGGTAATTCGGCGTAGGCGACGGGCGACTTCGACACCGCGCGCAGTTCCTCGACGAACTCTTGGGCTTCGCCGACCGGGATCAGCGAATCGTCGTTGCCGTGCAAGACGAAAAACGGTGGCGCCTCGGCCCGTAGCCGGCGGATCGGCGAAGCATCGACGTAGGTATCGCGGTCAGTCTCCAATTTCCGCTTCACCACGAACTTTTCGAGCAACTCGACGAACTCACGGCGACCTTCGCCCTCGGTGGAGAACCAGTCGTAGCGTCCGTACACCGGAACCGCGGCGACCACTGAGGTGTCGGCGTCTTCGAAACCCGGCTGGTATTGCGGGTCATTGGGTGTCAGCGCGGCCAGCGCGGACAGGTGCCCGCCCGCGGACCCACCGGTGATCGCGACGAAGTCGGGGTCTCCGCCGTATTGCGCGATGTTCTCCTTGACCCAGGCCAGCGCCCGCTTCACATCGACGATGTGGTCGGGCCAGGTGTGCATCGGGGAGACCCGATAGCCGACCGACACGCAGATCCAGCCGCGGGCGGCCAGATGACTCATCAGCGGGTAGGCCTGCGGGCGGCGCATTCCGATGACCCAGGCGCCGCCGGGGATCTGCACCAGGACCGGCGCTTTGCCGTCGCGGGGCAGGTCACGCCGGCGCCAGATGTCGGCGCGATTGGCGCGGCCGTGCGGGCCGTACGTCACGACGTTCGTCTTCTCGACATAGCGCCGCCGGGCCACCGGGGTACCCCGCGGCAGCATGCGGCGTCCGCGCCGCTCGGGCTCGCTCTGGGGCAGGTCGGTCAGCGCCTCGGCGTAGTCGGGTCCCAGCTGTTCGCGCAGCCCCGCCTCCAGCACCGGACCAGGAGTGGTGACACCGCGATAGCGGATCACCGCGAGGATCGCCCACGACGCCGCCGTCAGGGCCATGGCTGCCTTGCCCCGGCGCCCGGCGAAATCGCCGCGTCGGCCACGGCGCAGTGCGTCGATCAGCGAGGCGGAGAAGTACAGGCCCGGCACTTCCGAGGTCGGCCAGCCGAACCAGAACACCAGGACGGTGCTGTAGCCCTTGCGTGCGAGCGGACGTAATCCGTTGGCGGCGTTGATGAATTCCACCGCGGCACGCAGCAGCGGCCTTCTCCTGAAGACGCGCATCAGCCGCCCACCCGTGATTGCAGTTCGGCCCGCAGGATCTTGCCGGTGCTGCCGCGGGGGAGCTCGTCGAGAACCGAAATCTCGCGCGGCACTTTGTAGTTGGCCAGGTTCTCCCGGACGTGTTGTCTGAGCGTGTCCGGCGTGGCAGTGCAGCCGGGTCCCAGCACCACGAACGCCGCCAGCCGCTGGCCGTATTGTTCGTCGTCCACACCGATCACCGCGGCCTCGGCCACTTGGGAGTGCGCGGCAAGCGTTTTCTCCACCTCGATCGGGTAGACGTTCTCGCCGCCGGAGACGATCATCTCGTCGTCGCGGCCGACGACGAACAGCCGTCCGTCCTCATCGAGATAGCCGACGTCGCCCGACGACATGAACCCGGCGTGGAAATCTTTGGTCTTGCCGGAGGTGTACCCGTCGAATTGGGTGTCGTTGTGGACGTAGATGGTGCCGACCTCGCCGGTGGGAATTTCGTTGAATTCCGGGTCCAGGATCCGGATTTCGGTTCCGCCCGCCGGCCTGCCCGCGGTGTCGGGAGCGGCGCGCAGGTCCGTCGGCGTGGCCGTGGCGATCATGCCCGCCTCGGTGGCGTTGTAGTTGTTGTAGATCACGTCGCCGAACTGATCCATGAACGCGGTGACCACATCGGGTCGCATTCGCGAACCCGATGCGGCGGCGAATCGAAGGGAACGGCCGCTGTAGCGGTTGCGAACCTTGTCGGGCAGCTCCATGATCCGGTCGAACATCACCGGGACCACCGCGAGGCCGGTTGCCTGGTGGCGGTCGACGAGGTCAAGCGTGGCCTCTGGGTCGAACTTGCGCCGGGTGACGATGGTGCACGCCATCGACGCGGCGAAGATCAACTGTGAAAAGCCCCACGCGTGGAACATCGGGGCCACGATCACGATTGTCTCCTCCGCGCGCCACGGCGTGCGGTCCAGGATCGCCTTGAGCGTGCCGATCCCGGCTCCACCGCCAGACTGCTTGGCGCCCTTGGGACTTCCAGTGGTTCCGGAGGTGAGCAGGATCATCCTGCCGTTGCCGCCGGTACGCTGCGGCTGCTGGCCGGCGTGGTCGGCGATCAGTCGCTCTACGGTTAGATCGTGCGGGCCGTCGGCCCAGGCCACGATGCGGGTGGCATCCGGTTTGTCGGCCAGCGCGCGATCCACCGTCTCGGTGAACTCCTCGTCGTAGATCGCGGCGTCGACGCCTTCGCGGTTGACCACCTCGGCCATCGCCGGTCCGGCGAACGACGTGTTCAGCAGCACGACGTCGGAGCCGATCCGGTTAGCGGCGACCAACGCCTCGACGAAGCCGCGGTGATTGCGGCACATGATCCCGATGACCTTCGGCTGTCCTGAAGGCAGCGCCTGCAGTGCCGACGCCAGTGCGTTGATTCGCTCGTCGAGCTGCCGCCAGGTCAGCGTGCCGAGTTCGTCGATCAGCGCGGGCCGGTCCGGGCAGCGCTGTGCCGCACCGGCGAAACCCACGGTCATGCCCATGCCCTCGCGACGCATCGCAGCGGCCATCTTCAGGTAGCGGTCGGGTCGCATCGGCGCGATCATCCCGGCGCGTTGCAGCGTGGCCAAGACGCCCAGCACGCCGCGAGCCTGGTCGAAGGGAGATGCCATGGGTCAGCCCAGAATCGGGAAGCGACGCTGGGTGGCGAGATCCTTGAGGGCCTTCTGCATCACCAAGCGCACATGCTCGTCGACCTCATCGATGTCGGGGTCCTCGCCGAACTGCTCGGTGATGTGGATCGGTTCCAGCACCTGGGTGATGATCTTGGTGGGCAGCGGCACGTTGGGCGGGACGACGGCGGACAGCCCGAACGGAAAGCCGAACGAGACCGGCAGGATGGCGCTGCGCAGCAGGCGCTTGATACCCAGCCGCTCGGCCAGCCAGGTGCCGCGGGTCAGGTAGAGCTGGGTCTCCTGACCACCGATCGATACCGCGGGAACGATCGGCACGCCGGCATCGATCGCCGTGCTGACATATCCCTTGCGGCCGTCGAAGTCGATGACGTTCTCCGAGAGGGTCGGCCGGTAGGCGTCGTAGTCACCGCCGGGAAAGACCACCACCACGCCGCCGGACCGCAACGCTTTGGCGGCGTTCTCCCGGTTCGCCCGGATGTAGCCGGTTCGCCGGAACAGCCCGCCCGTCACGCCCATGAACAAGATGTCGTGGCTCAGGGTGTAGACCGGCCGCTCGTAACCGAACTTCTCGTAGAAGTCGACGCTGAAGATCGGGACGTCCATCGGGAACATTCCGCCGGAGTGGTTGCCGACCACCAGGGCCCCGCCGGACGGGAAGGAATCCAGTCCATGCACCTCGGACCGGAAATACCGCTTCAGCACCGGGCGCAGCACACCCATCAGGCGCCGGGTCAGGCCCGGGTCGAACTGGCCGATCTCGGGGTCGTCACTGTTGGTATCCGTCACTTCGCTCACATGCCCCCTCGTGGCTTCGCTCGAGACTTCGCGCGTTGAGTTCCCTAGATGGTAGCTAGGGCCTT
Organism: uncultured Actinomycetota bacterium; assembly: GCA_963712615.1. Classification (GTDB taxonomy): domain Bacteria; phylum Actinomycetota; class Actinomycetes; order Mycobacteriales; family Mycobacteriaceae; genus Mycobacterium. The sequence continues at coordinate 1,162,280 of CAVQIO010000002.1, read as the reverse complement.
GTAGGCGACGGCTAACAGGCAAACACTTCGACTTTCTCGCTTCCGGGCGCGCACAGTTGATGCAAGTCGGATAACGGTCTCGCGGGTGGCCGGGAATGGCCGAAGTTATTGCGGACCTGATGTCGGTGACCGTCGACACAGCGCACCTGGGTTGCAACGGCCGACGCGATGCGGTTGCCCGCCAACATAGTTCAGGACACCCGAGCTCCTAGTAGGCTCCGCCTCTCAGCGGCTGACCTGCTGCTTATTCTGTGCTAGCAAAAGCGACCTAGACTTCGCGCCGAAACATATGGCGCAGGCCACATTCTGCGAGTTATTGTTACCGAGCTGACAATGAAATGTGGGTTGAGAGAGCAATGATGGATTTCGCTGGTTTGTCCGACGAGCCGGGTGCGCGCCCGGTCGCACCGCGCCGGCCGAGTGCTGCCCGTGACCGACGAGGGCGTACACCCCACGGCCCCGCCGTCCGTCCCGCCCCGGGGCATCTTCATCAACCGGGGTCGCTGACCGCGAACCGGCCTGCCGGTGCCGTTGATCGCGGCACCGTTGCGGTTGACACGGCGGATCAGCGCCAGGCCGACTACTTTCTGCGTCTGCTCACTCAGAACCGCCGCCTCATCGACGAACGCATCGACGGCTACCGCAAGGCGATTGCCCTCGCCGAGGCCAAAGGTGATGCCGAAGCCGTTTCTGCCTTCCGGCGCACGGCGCGGATCGAGGAGCGGGAGCGCAACATTCTCGACAGCATGATCGACAATCTGCACCGCCGATTTCCCATTCCGCTCGCGGCCGAGGCAACGCAGAACCCGCGCGGGGAGTGGCTTGTGGTCCGGTAGGGCCGCAAAGACCTCCGCCCACCGCCCGGCCCGAATTGGCCGGCCGCGTCTAACTCGGCGTTTCGCCCGATGACCCGCACCTTGAAGGTCACCATCGTGCGGGCATAACGTCCTCGAAGGTCCGGGACTGTTACCGGCCCCGCAACCGTTGCTACTACTGATCTAGGCTGACGGCCAGGGGTCGAACACCAGACTCAGGGAACGAGGGAGACACAAGTGACTGTCCGAGTAGGCATCAATGGCTTCGGTCGAATCGGACGCAATTTCTACCGTGCGTTGCTGGCCCAGCAGGAGCAGGGCGGCGCTGACATCGAGGTGGTGGCGGTCAACGACATCACCGACAACAGCACCCTGGCGCACCTGTTGAAATTCGACTCCATTCTGGGCCGGCTGCCACACGACGTGAGTCTCGACGGCGACGACACCATCGTGGTAGGCGCGGCGAAAATCAAGGCGCTCGCGGTCCGCGAGGGCCCGGCGGCACTGCCGTGGGGTGACCTCGGTGTCGACGTCGTCGTCGAGTCCACTGGCATCTTCACCGCCCGCGCCAAGGCGCAGGGCCACCTGGACGCCGGCGCCAAGAAGGTCATCATCTCCGCGCCCGCCAGCGGCGAAGACATCACCATCGTGCTGGGCGTCAACGACGACAAGTACGACGGCAGCCAGAACATCATCTCCAACGCGTCGTGCACGACGAACTGCCTGGGCCCGCTGGCCAAGGTCCTCAACGACGAGTTCGGCATCGTCAAGGGCTTGATGACCACCATCCACGCCTACACCCAGGACCAGAACCTGCAGGACGGCCCGCACCAGGACCTGCGCCGCGCCCGCGCCGCCGGCCTCAACATCGTTCCCACCTCGACCGGCGCGGCCAAGGCCATCGGCCTGGTGCTGCCCGAACTGAAGGGCAAGCTCGACGGGTACGCGCTGCGGGTGCCGATTCCCACCGGTTCGGTCACCGACCTGACCGCCGAGCTGAAGAAGTCCGGCACTGCCGACGAGATCAACGCCGCGATGAAGGCCGCGGCGGAAGGCCCGATGAAGGGCATCCTGAAGTACTACGACGCACCGATCGTCTCCAGCGACATTGTCACCGACCCGCACAGTTCGATCTTCGACTCCGGGTTGACCAAGGTGATCGACAACCAGGCCAAGGTGGTCTCGTGGTACGACAACGAGTGGGGTTACTCCAACCGCCTAGTTGACTTGGTCGCGCTGGTCGGCAAGTCGCTCTAACCGTGACGGAATCCTCGGTCCCGACCCTGGCGGACCTTCTCGCCGAAGGTGTTTCGGGTCGCGCGGTGCTGGTGCGCTCCGATCTCAACGTCCCGCTCGACAACGACGGCGAGATCACCGATCCGGGCCGGATCACCGCGTCGGTACCGACGCTGCAGGCACTTGTCGATGCCGGAGCCAAGGTGGTGGTGGCCGCGCACCTGGGTCGCCCCAAGGACGGGCCCGATCCGAAGCTGTCGTTGGCGCCGGTCGGCGCCGCGCTGGGCGAGCAGCTGGGCCGGCACGTGCAACTGGCCCGCGATGTCGTCGGTACCGACGCACTGGCGCGTGCCGAGGGGCTGACCGACGGTGACATCCTGCTGCTGGAGAACATCCGCTTCGACTCGCGCGAGACCAGCAAGGACGACGGCGAGCGGCTGGCACTGGCCAAGCAGCTGGCCGAATTAGTCTGGCCGGGAGGGGCTTTCGTCTCCGACGGCTTTGGCGTGGTACACCGCAAGCAGGCCTCGGTGTACGACATCGCCGCGCTGCTGCCGCACTACGCCGGCACGCTGGTGGCCGAGGAGATCCGGGTGCTGGAGCAGTTGACCAGCTCGACCACCCGGCCCTACGCGGTGGTGCTCGGCGGGTCGAAGGTGTCCGATAAGCTCGGCGTCATCGAGTCGCTGGCAACCAAGGCCGACAGCATCGTCATCGGCGGCGGGATGTGCTTCACCTTCCTTGCCGCACAGGGATTTTCGGTGGGCAAATCATTGCTGGAAGAAAACATGATCGAGACCTGTCGCAACCTGCTGGACACCTACGCCGACGTATTGCGACTACCCGGCGATCTCGTGGTGACTGAGAACTTCGCGTCTGATTCGCCACCACAGTTCGTGGCCGCCAACGCGATTCCGGACGATCTGATGGGTCTGGATATCGGGCCGGGATCAATCAAGCGGTTCGCCGCACTGTTGTCGAACGCCGAGACCGTCTTCTGGAATGGCCCGATGGGAGTGTTCGAGTTTCCGGCCTACGCCGCGGGCACCAAGGGTGTCGCCAACGCGATCGTCGCGGCTACCCGCAAGGGCGCGTTCAGCGTGGTGGGCGGTGGTGATTCCGCGGCCGCGGTCCGTGCGCTCGGGATCTCCGAGGACGATTTCTCGCACATATCCACCGGCGGTGGCGCATCGCTGGAATACCTGGAGGGCAAGACACTACCCGGCATCGAGGTCTTGGGTCGCCCTCAGCCAAGCGGAGGAGACTCGTGAGTCGCAAGCCACTGATCGCCGGCAACTGGAAGATGAACCTCAATCATTTCGAGGCCATCGCGCTGGTGCAAAAGATCGCATTCGCGTTGCCGGACAAGTACTTCGACAAGGTTGACGTCACGGTGCTGCCGCCGTTCACCAATCTGCGCAGCGTGCAAACGCTGGTCGACGGCGACAAGCTGCGGTTGACCTACGGCGCCCAGGACCTGTCCCAGTACGAATCCGGCGCCTACACCGGTGAGATCAGTGGCACCTTCCTGGCCAAGCTGGGCTGTACCTTCGTCGTCGTCGGACACTCGGAGCGGCGTACCTACCACAACGAGGACGACGCGTTGGTGGCCGCCAAGGCCGCGGCCGCGCTGAAGAACGGCCTGTGCCCGATCGTGTGCATCGGCGAGCACCTCGACGTTCGGGAAGCCGGAGAGCATGTCAGCCACTGCGAGACGCAGCTGCGCGGCTCGCTGGCCGGGCTGTCGGCCGATCAGATCGCCAATGTGGTGATCGCCTACGAGCCGGTCTGGGCGATCGGGACCGGGCGGGTGGCCAGCTCGGGTGACGCGCAGGAGGTGTGCGCGGCGATCCGCAAGGAGCTGGACGCGCTGGCGTCACCGGAGATCGCCGATACCGTGCGGGTGCTCTATGGCGGTTCGGTGAGCGCCAAGAATGTCGGCGACATCGTCGCGCAGGACGACGTCGACGGCGGGCTGGTCGGGGGAGCCTCGCTCGACGGAGAGCAATTCGCCATCCTGGCCGCCATCGCCGCCGGCGGGCCCCTTCCGTGATACCGGCGCGGCCCCGCTAAGCTGTCGGTCATGCATTTGGCCCTGCAGATCACCCTCGTGGTCACCAGCGTCCTGGTGGTCCTGCTGGTGCTGCTGCACCGCGCCAAGGGTGGCGGCCTGTCGACACTGTTCGGCGGTGGTGTGCAGTCCAGCCTGTCCGGGTCGACGGTGGTGGAGAAGAACCTCGACCGGTTGACGGTGTTCATCACCGCAATCTGGCTGGTGTGCATCGTCGGCATGGCCCTGATGATCAAGTACCGCTGACCCGCTGGCCTCTCGGCGGGCGCCGCACCCGATCCGCACCGATACTGGGACCTATGGTTGAGGTTTCCGAGCTTGCTTCCGAAGCCGCGCTGGCGCCGATCGGCGCCGTGCAGCGGACCCGGGTGGGTCGCGAGGCGACCGAACCGATGCGCGCCGACATCAGGCTGCTCGGCAGCATCCTCGGTGACACCGTGCGTGAGCAGAACGGCGACGAGGTATTCGACTTGGTCGAACGGGCCCGGGTGGAATCCTTCCGGGTGCGTCGTTCCGAGATCGATCGGGCCGAGATCTCCCACATGTTCGACGGCATCGACATCCATCTGGCGATCCCGACCATCCGGGCGTTCAGCCACTTCGCGCTGCTGGCCAACGTCGCCGAAGACATCCACCGTGAGCGCCGGCGCCATGTTCACGTCGACGCCGGCGAACCACCACAAGACAGCAGCCTGGCCGCCACCTACGCGAAACTGGATTCCGCAGAGCTGGATTCGGCCACCGTGGCCGAGGCTCTGCGCGGGGCGCTGGTTTCTCCGGTAATCACCGCGCATCCCACCGAGACCCGTCGGCGCACCGTCTTCGTGGCCCAGCACCGGATCACCGAGCTGATGCGACTGCACGCCGAGGGGTACCGAGAAACCAGCGACGGCCACAGCATCGAGCGGGAGCTGCGGCGCCAGGTGCTTACGCTGTGGCAGACCGCACTGATCCGCCTCTCGCGGCTGCAGATCACCGACGAAATCGACGTCGGCCTGCGCTATTACCCGGCCGCGTTGTTCGAGGTGATCCCGCAGGTGAACTCCGGGGTTCGGGACGCGCTGCGCGCCCGTTGGCCCGACGCCGAGCTGCTTACCGGGCCCATCCTGCAGCCCGGCTCGTGGATCGGCGGTGACCGCGACGGAAACCCGAACGTGACCGCCGAAGTCGTACGGCGGGCCACCGGCAGCGCCGCGTTCACCGCCCTGGCGCATTATCTGACCGAGCTCACCGGTCTCGAGCAGGAGCTCTCGATGTCGGCGCGGCTGATCACCGTCACACCGGAATTGACGGCGCTGCAGCAGAGCTGCCCCGAGCAGGCCAGGGCCGACGAACCGTATCGGCGCGCGGTGCGGGTCATTCGGGGACGGCTCAGCGCGACGGCCGCCGACATTCTGGACTCCGAACCGCAGCATCTGCTTGACCTCGGCTTACCGCCCTATGTCACGCCGGATGAACTGCGGGCCGATCTCGACACCGTCGATGCTTCGTTGCGCGCCCACGGCAGCGCGCTGCTGGCCGAGGATCGGCTGGGCTTGTTGCGAGAAGGAGTGCATGTCTTCGGTTTTCACCTGAGCGGCCTGGACATGCGGCAAAACTCCGACGTGCACGAGGAAGTCGTCGGCGAGCTGCTGGCCTGGGCCGGGGTGCACGCCGACTACCGCTCGCTGCCCGAGGATGAGCGGGTGGAGCTGCTGGTGGGTGAGCTCGGTACGAGGCGCCCGCTGCTCAGCGATCGCGCGCAGTTGTCCGAGCTGGCCCACAAGGAATTGAGCGTGGTCGAGGCGGCCGCGGATGCCGTCAAGCGTTACGGTCCGGCGGCGGTGCCCAACTACGTCATCTCGATGTGTCAGTCCGTGTCGGACGTTTTAGAGGCCGCGGTCCTGCTCAAAGAGGCCGGACTGCTGGATTTCTCCGGGCCGCACCCCTATTGCCCGGTGGGGATTTCGCCGCTGTTCGAGACGATCGATGATCTGCACAACGGGGCGGCGATACTGCACTCGATGCTGGAGCTTCCGCTCTATCGGGGGTTGGTGGCGACCCGGGGTGACCGCCAGGAGGTGATGCTGGGCTACTCCGACTCCAACAAGGACGGCGGATACCTGACGGCAAACTGGGCGGTCTACCGGGCCGAGCTGGCGCTGGTCGAAGTGGCCCGCAAAACCGGAATCCGGTTGCGGCTCTTCCATGGCCGCGGCGGTACGGTCGGCCGTGGCGGTGGACCGAGCTATCAGGCCATCCTTGCGCAGCCACCCGGGGCGGTGAGCGGTTCACTTCGCCTTACCGAGCAAGGTGAGGTGATCGCGGCCAAGTACGCCGAACCGGAGTTGGCGCAACGGAATCTGGAGAGCCTGGTGGCCGCCACGCTGGAGTCGACGCTGCTGGATGTGGAAGGCCTGGGCGACGAGGCGGAGCCCGCCTACGCGGTGCTCGACGAGATCGCCGCGCTGGCGCGACACGCCTACGCCGAATTGGTCCACGAGACACCGGGTTTCGTCGAGTATTTCAAGGCTTCCACACCGGTCAGCGAGATCGGGTCGTTGAATATCGGCAGTCGCCCGACCTCACGCAAGCCCACCGAGTCGATCGCGGACCTGCGGGCCATTCCGTGGGTGCTGGCGTGGAGTCAGTCGCGGGTCATGCTGCCCGGTTGGTACGGCACGGGATCGGCATTCGCGCAGTGGATTGCGGCAGGCCCCGAAAGCGAAAGCGAGCGAGTCGAAGTCCTGCATGACCTCTATCAGCGGTGGCCGTTCTTCCGCGGCGTGTTGTCGAACATGGCGCAGGTGCTGGCCAAGAGCGACCTGGGGCTGGCGGCGCGCTACGCGGAACTGGTCGCCGATGAATCGTTGCGGCGCAGGGTGTTCGAGAAGATCGCCGACGAGCACCAGCGGACGATCGCGATGCACAAGCTGATCACCGGCCAAGACGACCTGCTTGCCGACAACGCGGCGCTGGCACGTTCGGTGTTCAACCGTTTCCCGTACCTGGAGCCCCTGAATCACCTGCAGGTGGAGCTGCTTCGACGCTTCCGCTCGGGTGACGACGACGAATTGGTGCAGCGTGGGATCCTGTTGACGATGAACGGGCTCTCCAGCGCGCTCAGGAACAGCGGCTGACATAGTCGACTCGGCAGGGGCCGGCCGCCCGCGCCACGCCACCGATCTGGGCAGCGACGGGTTGTGGATGTGAAGTCCAGGGCGGCGTCATCCGGTACTCGCGCAGCAGGTGAGTCATGGCCGCCGTCATGGCCGCCAGCGAGAACGGTTGGGCCGGGCAGGAATGCCTGCCGTGGCGGAAGGCCGTCGCCAGCATGGGCGAAGGGAGAGCGTCCTTTTCGGTCAGATGGTGACGGGTCCATCGATCGGGATCCCACCGCGCCAAGCCCGGCGCCGCCGACGTGTTGAGCAATGGCAGTAACGTGGCGATGGTCCAGCCCGGCGGCACCTGGTAGGTGATCTCGCCGGTGTCGAACGTGACCGGGGACAACACGGTGCGGGCCATGATCGAACGTTGGGCCATCCGGGTGGACTCCAACGCGCAACTCGTGGCAAAGGCGTTGTCGGCCAAGCTAAGTCGCTTTAGCTGAGCCGGGTGCTCGAGCAGGTCGACCAACGCCCACCCCAGCGCGGCGGCCAAGTTCGACATCGACGCGATATGGATCAGCGCGACGTCGAGCGCGATTCCGTGCAGTCGAGAGGGCTGGGACTCCGACGACCACGCGTCCACGATCCTGCCGAAGAGGTCATGGTCCCGGGTGTCCCCGTCGTCGAATCTGCGCACGGCGGCGGCGATGGCATCGGCAATCTCCTCGAGTGCGGCTCGCTCGGCACGCTTGTCCGTGGCCGCCACCGCGGCCATCCGATCGGGGTGAACAAACGCCTCGGAGCCGTCGAGGGTGTCGAAGGCGAGCACCAGACGCTCGAAGGCCGCACCGTCGGCTGACCCGGGTCCCGCCCATGACGCCAGTCCCATCCGGTGGCCGAGCCGTCGCATGAGATCGAAGACGTCCACCGACCCCGCCGGCCCCAGCTCTGCCGTGGTCTGCTCGAGGGCGCGGTCCAGGTTGGCCAGATAGCCGGCCACGTCGTCGCGGCGGAACAGCATGTTCGGCAGGGTGCGCCGCCCGGCAAAAATGTCGTCGGGCAGCTTGCGCCGCAGCATCAGGTAGTCCGCGACGCCCTTACTGGCGGCCTCCTCGGGCAGCGCGTAGAACGATCCGACGCCGGTGGGCGAGAAGGTGAACAGATAGCGGTCACCGCCGCTGTTCACGGCGAAGGTGTCGCCGTGTTGGGCGCGGGCCGCGGCGATCACCGCGACGGCATCGCTGACGGGGACATCCCATGGCAGACCGGTGCCCTCCGCGCAGGGCGGTGCGGGCACCGGGTGGGCGCCGGTCACGTCTACTGCGGCGTCCGATTCCGCAGCCGGTCCACCACACCGCGTAGCGCGTGCTCGGTCATCGACAGCGGCGAGATGACCGTCTCGCCCACGCTGACGATGTAGTCGATGCGCTTGACGATCGCCTCCACCGGCTCGACCACCGCGATCAGTCGCTTAGCGAGTTCGTCGAGGTGTCCCAGGGTTCCCTCCAGATGGTCCAGGCCGCCCTCCAAGCGCTCGACCGTGCCGTTCAACCGGGTCAGGGAGCTGCTCAGCTCGTTCATGGTCTTGCCGAGGCCGTCGAGGACGTCCTCGACCTGCCCGACCGTCTTGTCGGCGTTCAGAGCCGCCTGAGTGAGGGTTTTTATCCGGCTTCGCTCAGGACCGTTGCGCACCGTTCTGTCTGCCATGTCGGTAATTATGACCGGGACGGAACCGGGGAAAACCTCGAAACATCGAATTGGATGTGGAGAGGCGACAGTGTGCGGGTGGCTGGCGGGGCCGCCTGACCCGTGGCTGCACGTGTGAAGTCACGCGCCGGCTGGGTGATTACGCGGCCGGCTATGCCGACCGCAAGGCCGAGCGGGCCGGGTCCTAGTCCGACTGTCCGGGCCTGCCGGGAAGCTTGGCGGCCGCCTCCTCGTCGAGCAGCCACAGCGTCGTCTCGAGCCCGACAGCCCCAGCGGCCGGTATCGCAACCGGCTGGGCACCGCCGATGGCAGCGGCGGCCGCATCGCCCTTGGCCGCCCCGGCGACCAGCAGCCACACCTCGCGGGAACTGCGGATGGCCGGGATCGTCAGGGTGATTCGTTGCGGCGGCGGCTTGGGGGAGTCGTCGACGGACACCACCATGCGGGTGGTCTCACGCACCGCCGCGGTGTCGGGGAACAGCGAGTTGATGTGGCCCTCGGGGCCCATACCCAGCAGGTGGACATCGAAACTCGGTACCTGCTCGCCGGGCTCGGCATTGGCCGCCAACAGTTGCTCGTAGGCCAGCGCCGCGGCGGCGAGATCGGTGCCGAATTCGCCATCGCTGGCAGCGATCGGGTGCACATTGATCGACGGAATGTCGATGTGATCGAGCAATGCCTCCCGCGCCTGCTTCTCGTTGCGCTCGTCGTCGTCCTCGGGAACATAGCGCTCGTCGCCCCAGAACAGGTGAACCTTCGACCAGTCGATCTGTTCGCTTTGGGCGCGCAGATATTTCAGCAACCCGATCCCGTTGCCGCCGCCGGTCAGCACGATCAGGGCGCGTCCCCGTGCCGTCGCGGCGGAGCGGATGGTGTCGACCAGTCGGCGGCCTGCCGCATCGACCAGGGCTTCGCTGTCCGGGAAGATCTCAACGACACTGCTCATGCGTATTGCACCTTATCGATTCCTTCGAGCGCGCTGAAGTAGACCTCGTCGGGGTCTAATCGCCGCATGTCTTCGGCCAGGCACTCGCGGGTTTCCCTGCGCGCCAACGGAACCAGGGCATCTGGTCGGCCGGTCCGGCTCAGGGTGGCCGTCGCGCCCTCCTGCGGTCGGCTCAGGGTGATGGTTTCGGTCCTGCGCACCAGTTCGACTTTCAGTTCGCCGACCTCCCGGCGCACCGGTCCGTCGATCCGGCTGGCCAGCCAGCCCGCCAGAACGTCGAGCGAGGGTTCGGTGCGCAGACCGGAAACCAGCGCCGACTCGATCTCCTCGTGTGGTTTCTGGTCGACCGCGGAGGTGAGCAGCGCCCGCCAATACGTGATTCGTGCCCAGGCCAGATCGGTGTCCCCGGCGGTGTATCCGGGCAACCGGCTCTTGATCACCGACAGCGGGTTGTCGGTGTTGGTCGCGTCGGTGATGCGGCGAATCGCCAACTTGCCCAACGGGTCTTGGGCGGGCACCGCAGGGGCGACATCGGGCCACCACACCACGACCGGGATATCGGGGAGTAAGAAGGGAATGACGACGCTCTCGGCGTGACCGGACAGGGGGCCGGACAGCCGTAGCACTACAACCTCCCCGGCGCCGGCATCACCACCGACCCGAACCTGAGCATCGAGGCGCGCGTCGCGGCCATCCGTATCACCGGCCGCCACGACCAGGACCCGGCTGGGGTGTTCGTGACTGGCGGCGTTGGCGGCCGCGATGGCCTCCTCGAGCAGAGTGTCGTTGTCCGACTTGATGATCAGCGTCCCGACGCGGCCCATCATCACCACGCCGGCCTTTTCGCGGAGGTCGTCGAGCTTCTTGTTGACCGCGGTGGTAGTGGTGTCGAGCAGATCAACGATCATCGGCGCCACTCCTCAGCATCGCGTCGCTTTGCATCGTCGCGCGGATCACGGTCGCCGCCATTCCCGGCCGGTCCGGCGCAACATCTCATCCGCCGAGGCCGGGCCCCAAGTGCCCGACTCGTACGGATCGGGCTTGCCGTGTGATACCCAATGGTCGAGCACGGGATCGAGTATCTGCCAAGCCAATTCGACCTCCGCATTCACCGGAAACAGTGATGGCTCACCCAACAGCACATCCAGGATCAGCCGTTCATAGGCCTCGGGCGAGGCTTCGGCGAACGCCGAGCCGTAGGAGAAGTCCATGTTGACGTCGCGGACTTCCATCGTGCTGCCCGGAACCTTCGAACCGAATCGCAGGGTGATGCCCTCGTCGGGCTGCACCCGGATGACCAGGGCGTTGGTGCCCAGCTCGTCGGTCATGGTTGCGTCAAACGGCAGATGTGGCGCGCGTTTGAAGACCAGTGCGATCTCAGTCACCCTGCGGCCCAGCCGTTTTCCGGTTCGCAGGTAGAACGGCACCCCGGCCCAGCGGCGAGTGTCCACCTCGAGCGTGATGGCGGCGAAGGTCTCGGTGGTGGAGTCCTTGGAGAAACCGTCCTCCTCGAGCAGACCCACCACCTTCTCGCCGCCCTGCCAGCCGGCCGCGTACTGCCCGCGGCTGGTGGTCTCATCGAGCGGCTCCGCGACCTGGGTAGCCGACAGCACCTTGATCTTCTCAGCTTGCAACGCAGTCGGATTGAAGCTGACCGGCTCTTCCATCGCGGTGAGCGCCAACAGTTGCATCAGGTGATTCTGGATGACGTCGCGGGCCGCGCCGATCCCGTCGTAATAACCGGCCCGTCCGCCCAACCCGATGTCTTCCGCCATCGTGATCTGCACGTGGTCGACGTAGTGCGCGTTCCAGATCGGATCCCACAGTTGATTGGCGAATCGCAGCGCCAAGATGTTCTGGACCGTCTCCTTGCCGAGATAGTGGTCGATGCGGAACACCGACTCCTCCGGAAAGACCGAGTTGACCACATGGTTGAGATCGCAAGCGCTTTTCAGGTCGTGGCCGAACGGTTTCTCGATGACGACCCGGCTCCACCTGTCCTCGAGTGGCCGGGCCAGTCCGGATTTGTGCAGTTGTTCGCACACCACCGGGAAAGACTTCGGCGGAATCGCCAGATAGAAGGCGTGATTGCCACCGATACCGCGTTCGGCGTCGAGCTTGTCGAGCGTCTCGGCTAGCCGCGCGAATGCGGCGTCGTCGTCGAATTCGCCTCGGACGAACCGCAATCCGTCCGCCAGCCGCTCCCATATTGCTTGGCGGAACGGAGTGCGGCAGTGCTGCTTGACGTCGTCGTGTATTACCTGGGCGAAGGCGTCGTGATCCCAGTCCCGGCGGCCGAAACCGACCAGGGCGAAGGTGGGCGGCAGCAAGCCGCGGTTGGCCAGGTCGTAGATGGCCGGCACGACCTTCTTGTGGGCCAGGTCGCCGGTGACGCCGAAAAGCACCATGGCGCAGGGCCCGGCGATTCTGGGTAGCCGCTTATCGTCCTTGTCCCGCAATGGGTTATGCCACTGCGCAGCATCAGCGCCCTGCGTCATTTGGCAGTGGAGTCAAGCTGTTTCTGTGTCTCGCCCAGCAGCTCGGTCCAGGATTCGACGAACTTCTCCACGCCCTCGTTCTCCAGAACGATGAAAACATCGGTCAGGTCGACGCCGATCGCGGACAGCTTGTCGAAGACCCCCTGGGCGACCGTCGCGGTGCCGTTGATCGTGTTGCCGCTGACCACGCCGTGATCCGCGACGGCGTCCATCGTCTTCTCCGGCATGGTGTTCACGGTGAAGGGCGCAACTAGCTCGGTGACGTAGAGGGTGTCCGAGTAGTCGGGGTTCTTGACGCCGGTGGACGCCCACAGCGGGCGCTGGACGCGGGCCCCGGCGGCCTTGAGCGCCTGGAAACGATCGCCGTCGTCGAACACTTCCTGGTAGGCGGCGTAAGCCAGCCGCGCGTTGGCCACACCGGCCTCGCCGCGCAAAGCCAGCGCATCGGCGGAACCGATCTTCTCCAGCCGCTTGTCGATCTCGGTGTCCACCCGGGACACGAAGAACGATGCCACCGAATGGATCTTGGACAGATCATGCCCAGCCTCGCGGGCCTTCTCCAGCCCGGCCAGGTAGGCGTCCATCACCTCGCGATGCCGCTCGACGGAGAAGATCAGCGTGACGTTGACCGAAATCCCCTCTGCCAGAACGGCGGTGATGGCCGGGACGCCGGCCTTGGTGGCCGGGATCTTGACGAGCAGGTTCGGCCGGTCGACGATCTTCCACAGCTCGACAGCCTGCGCCACGGTCTTGTCGGTCTCCGCGGCCAGCCGCGGATCGACCTCGATCGACACCCGTCCGTCCACACCGTCGGAGGCTTCCCACTCGCGCTTGAGCACGTCGCAGCCATTGCGGACATCGTCGGTGGTGACGGTGCGAATGGTGGCGTCGACGTCGGCGCCGCGCTCGGCCAGCTCGGCGATCTGGCCGTCGTAGGCGTCGCCTTCGGCGAGCGCCTTCTGGAATATCGACGGATTGGTGGTCACGCCGACGACGCTCTTGGTGTCGATCAGCTCCTGCAGGTTGCCCGATTGCAGCCGCTGGCGCGACAAGTCGTCAAGCCACACGGACACGCCCGCGTCACTCAGCGCGGCGAGGTTGGGATTTTGGGTCATGGTGAAACAGCCTTTCTCAGTTGTCGACTACTTCTTCCGCGGCGGCAGCCACTGCCTCCGCGGTGAAGCCGAACTCGCGGAACAATGTCTTCGCGTCGGCGGATTCTCCGTAGTGCTCGATCGAAACGATCTTGCCGGTGTCACCGACCAGTTTGTGCCACGGTTGCGCGATACCCGCTTCGACGGCCACCCGGGCCGAGACCGATGGCGGCAACACGCTGTCGCGGTACTCCGACGGTTGGGACTCAAACCATTCCACGCACGGCATCGATACGACCCGCGCGATGATGTCCTTGTCCGCCAACAGCTTTGCGGCTTCCACCGCAAGCTGGACCTCGGAGCCGGTGGCGATCAGGACGACGTCGGGATCGTCGCCGCCGTCGTCACCCAGCACATAGCCACCGCGGGCGACGCCCTCGACATTGGTGCCTTCCAGCACCGGCACACCCTGGCGAGTCAGGATCAATCCGACCGGTCCGCTGCCGTTGCCCCGCGCCAAAATCGTGCGCCAGGCGTACGCGGTTTCGTTGGCATCGGCCGGGCGCACCACCGACAGCTTCGGGATGGCCCGCAGCGCCGCGAGGTGCTCGATGGGCTGGTGGGTGGGGCCGTCCTCGCCCAACCCGATCGAGTCGTGCGTCCAGACGTAGATGGTATCGATGTCCATCAGCGAGGCCAGCCGCACCGCCGGGCGCATGTAGTCGGAGAACTGCAGGAACGTTCCGCCGTAAGCCCGGGTCGGGCCGTGCAGCACGATGCCGGACAGGATCGCACCCATCGCGTGTTCGCGAATTCCGAAATGCAGGGTGCGGCCATACCAGTCGGCGGTGTAATCCTTGGTCGTAATCGACGGCGGGCCAAACGATTTCACACCATCCATGGTGGTGTTGTTGCTGCCTGCCAGGTCGGCCGAACCGCCCCACAACTCGGGGAGTTTCGGTCCCACCGCGGACAGCACCTTGCCCGACGCCGCCCGGGTGGCCAGCTCTTTGGAGCCGGGTTCCCAGTGCGGGATATCGGCCTCCCAGCCCTCGGGTAGTTCCTGCGCGGTCAACCGGTCCAGCAGCTCCTTGCGTTGGGGCTCGCGCTGGGCCCAGGCGTCGAACTCCGCCTGCCACTTCTCGTGCGCTTCCTTGCCCCGGTCCACCAGCTTGCGGGTGTGAGCGATGACCTCGTCGCGGACCTCGAAGGTCTTGTCGGGGTCGAAGCCGAGAACCTCCTTGGTGGCCGCCACCTCTTCGTCGCCAAGAGCCGAGCCGTGCGCCTTGCCGGTGTTCATCAATTTCGGCGCCGGGTAGCCGATGATGGTGCGCACCGAGATGAACGACGGGCGATCGGTGACGCCCTTCGCGTTGGCGATGGCCTCCTCGATGCCGACGACGTTCTCGCCGCCTTCCACCTCTTGCACGTGCCAGCCGTAGGCGCGGTAGCGCGCGGCGGTGTCTTCGCACAACGCGATGTCGGTGTCGTCCTCGATCGAAATCTCGTTGTGGTCGTAGAACACGATCAGGTTGCCGAGCTGCTGCACTGCCGCCAGCGACGACGCCTCGGAGGTCACTCCCTCCTCCATGTCTCCATCGGAGGCGATCACATAGATGTGGTGATCGAACGGGCTTTCTCCCGGCGCCGCGTCCGGGTCGAACAGACCACGCTCGTAGCGCGCCGCCATCGCCATCCCGACGGCGGACGCCAGGCCCTGGCCCAGCGGCCCGGTGGTGATCTCAACACCCTTGGTGTGCCGGAACTCCGGATGCCCGGGTGTCTTGGAGCCCCAGGTGCGCAGCGACTCGATGTCGTATAGTTCGAGGCCGAATCCGCCCAGGTAGAGCTGCAGATACAGGGTCAGGCTGCTGTGCCCGCAGGACAGCACGAACCGGTCCCGGCCCAACCAGTACGGATCGCTGGGATCGTGCAGCATGGCGCGCTGAAACAGCGTGTAGGCCAACGGGGCCAGGCTCATCGCCGTCCCGGGGTGGCCATTGCCGACCTTTTGCACCGCATCGGCGGCTAGCACCCGCACCGTGTCGACGGCGGCCGAGTCGATGTCGGTCCAGTCGTCGGGGTGGCGGGGCTGGGTGAGGGTGGAGATCTCTTCGAGTGTGGTCACAGGCGTCAGTCCTTGGAGTGGCCGTAATTGATGCGCTGATCAATTGTCACACTAGTGCGGGAGGGCCGGCGTTTGCAGTGCGGGATTCGGGTAGTCCCGAGCACCCCATGGATATGAGGCCCAGGGCTCTTGGACCTTGCGATCAAGGCCGCTGCCGGGAAATTCTGTGTGAATAGACCCTGGAGGCGGGCCGCGGTCGCAACGCGGTCTACCATCGTGCGTAGTAGATGCTGCGCCCTGCTGCGACCCCGAGGAGTTATTGCGTGAGCGTTCGCGGGCGCGTCGCGCCGAGCCGAATACGCGGCACGGTGCTGGCTTACCTGGCGCTGACGAAGCCGCGGGTCATCGAACTGCTGCTGGTCACAGCGATACCGGCGATGCTGCTGGCTGACCGCGGACACGTGAACCCGCTGCTGATCCTCACTACGCTGATCGGCGGGATGCTGGCGGCCGGCGGGGCCAACACGCTTAACTGTGTGGCCGACGCCGACATCGACAAGCTGATGAAGCGGACCGCGCGCCGGCCCTTGGCCCGGGCCGCGGTGCCGACGCGAAACGCGCTGGTCCTTGGGCTGGTGCTCACCGTGGGCTCGTTCTTCTGGCTCTGGTGGACGACGAACCTGCTGTCGGGGGTGCTTGCCATCGCCACCATCGCGTTCTACGTGTTCGTCTACACGCTGCTGCTCAAACGCCGCACCTCGCAAAACGTCGTGTGGGGCGGTGCGGCGGGCTGCATGCCGGTGATGATCGGCTGGTCGGCCGTCACCGGCACCATCACCTGGCCGGCATTGGCGATGTTCGCGATCATTTTCTTCTGGACGCCACCACACACCTGGGCGTTGGCGATGCGGTACAAGGACGACTACATAGCGGCCGGTGTCCCGATGCTGCCCGCCGTGGCGACCGAGCGTCAGGTCACCAAGCAGATCCTGATCTACACCTGGCTGACCGTGCTGGCGACCATGGTGCTGGCGCTGGCCACCGGCTGGCTCTACGCGGCGGTGGCCCTGGTGGCGGGCGTCTGGTTCCTGGCAATGGCCCATCAGTTGTACGCCGGGGTCCGCGCCGGCCAAACGGTCAAGCCGCTACGGCTGTTCCTGCAATCGAACAACTATCTCGCGGTGGTGTTCTGCGCGTTGGCGGTCGACTCGGTGATCGCCCTGCCGACCCTGCTCTAGCGATATCGCTTTCTGAAACAGCCGGGTCCATCTCCGCCCGAGGCCAGTGCCCGTGACGCATGACCTGGCTTGAATTCACTTACGGCAGTAGCACAATCGAGCCGGCGGTCTTGCGGTCCTGCAGGTCCTGGTGGGCGCGGGCCGCCTCGGCCAGCGGGTAACGTCCGCCGACCTCGATGCTGATCGCCCCGCCGCCGACCGCCTCGAACAGTTCCTCGGAACGCCAGCTGAATTCCTGACCGGTGCGCATGAAGTGGGCCAGCGTGGGCCGGGTCAGGAACACCGAGCCCGCGGCGTTGAGCCGCTGCGGATCCACCGGGGGCACCGGTCCGCTGGCGGCGCCGAACAGCGCCAGGGTCCCGCGGACCGTCAGGCTGGCCAGGCTGGCGTCGAACGTGGTGGCGCCGACGCCGTCGTAGACCGCCGCCACGCCGACACCTCCGGTGAGCTCACGAATCTGCTGACCGAACTGCGCGGCGTCGTCGGGGTAGGAGAGCACCTCGTCGGCGCCGGCTTTCTTGGACAGCTTGGCCTTCTCGGGTGTCGAGACGGTGGTGATGACCCGGGCGCCGAGCAGGTGCGCCCACTGGGTCAGGATCAACCCGACACCGCCCGCGCCGGCGTGCACCAGAACCGCGTCACCGGCTAGTACGGGATACACCGACTTCAGCAGGTAGTGCGCGGTCAGGCCTTTCAGCAGTACCGCGGCCGCCACCTCACAGCTGACCCCGTCCGGCACCTTCGCAGTCAAATGTGCCGGTGCGGTGGCGAACTCGGCATAGGCGCCGGATGCGGCCGCGGACGCCACGCGGTCGCCGACGCTGAACCGGTCGCCGGCCCCCTCGCCCAGGGCGGCCACGGTGCCACACACCTCGGAGCCGAGGACGAACGGCACCTCGCGCGGGTATTGCCCGGATCGGAAATAGGTATCAATGAAGTTGACGCCAATGGCCTCCGCCTTGATCAGCAGCTCACCCTGACCCGGCGTGGGTTGTGACGTGTCGACGTAGCGCAGGACCTCGGGTCCGCCGGTTTCACTGACTTCGATTGCGTGCATGTGGATATCATGCCCGGGCATGAAGCTTGCCCGACCCGACGTCTTCCACCCCCGCATCGTGCTGGCCGGTAATCCGCAGCATGCCGGTGACGGCGACGACGTGGGATTGGTCACGGCGCTGCGCCAGCGCGGTCTGCATGCGCGCTGGCTGTCCTGGGATAACCCCGATACCGGCCACGCAGATCTGGTGATCCTGCGCGCCACACACGATTACGCCGGGCGGCTGGCGGAGTTTCTGGCCTGGTCCAAAAGCGTCAAAAATCTGCTGAATACAGCGAGCGTTGTCACCTGGAATGCCGATCGTCGCTATCTGCGCGACCTCGAGAGTGCGGGTGTGCCAACATTGCTCGATGGCCCGCCATGCCAATCCGCCGATCCGGCGTCGCTGATCTTCATTGGCGGCCGGCCCTCGCACGCGTTGTCCGGGGTTCACGCCATCGAGCCCGAATTCGAGGTGTGGGACCTGGGATACGCCGCCATCGCGACGGCCGCCGAACACGCTCGCGTCGACGTCGGCGAGTTGCTGTATGCGCGGGTCGACGTGAGCGGGGAGCGGGTCGCCGGGCTCGATCTCATCGCGCCGTCGCTGGGCTGGCGGCGGCTCGACGCCGGCGCTCGCGACCTGGCCCAGCGCGAGTTCGCGCTGGCCGTGGAGTCAGCCTGCGAGCGGCTCGGGCTCGGCCCGTTCTCGCATCGACGCCCATAGCGCCGCGGTTGCTGCGGTGCACGCCGCGGCGCCGGCGACGTGGACGGCGACCAGGGCGGCGGGGACGCCCGTGAAGTACTGCGTGGTGCCGACGGCGGCTTGCGCGCACACCAGGGCCGCCAGCACGCCCAGCCGCAGCATGATCGCCCGCGCGGCACCGACGGCCAGCAGCCCGAAGCCCAGCCCGATCAGCAGCGCGAGATAGGCGACGAGCAGCGATGAATGCATGTGCACCAGCGTGGTGATCTCGATCTTGAGCCGTGGCACCGTCCTGCTGGGGCTGCGGTCTCCCGCGTGCGGGCCAGCAGCGGTCACCAGCGTGCCGGCGACCAGCACCAGGGCCAGGTTCACCCCGGTCAGCGCGGTGAGCAGACGCAGCGGCCGGGCCACCCGCTGGTGAACCACGCCGTCATCCGGCTCGCCGACCTTGACGTAGAGCAGCACCGACAACCACACCATCGTCATCGACACCAGCAGATGGATGGCCACCGTCCACCACAGCAGGCCGGTGCGCACCGTGATGCCGCCGATCGCCGCTTGCACCACCGTCGACACCGGCATCAGCCACGCATATGCGCGCACCTCGGCCCGCCGGCGGGCCCGGTACACCGCCAGCACGGCCAGCGCCGCGGTGATCACCACCGCGATGCTGAACAGCCGGTTGCCGAACTCGACGGCCTGGTGCACCCGCGGCACTTCGGTGACGGCGACCGGGACGAAACTGCCCGGGAAACACTGCGGCCAGGTGGGGCACCCCAAACCCGACGCGGTGACGCGCACGATCGATCCGGTGACGGCGATACCGCCCTGGGATCCGATCACGGCCGCGGCAATGATGCGCTGGACGCGCAGGCTGGGGTCGGGCAGCAGGTCCAGCAACCGCAGTAGCACTCGTCCGACGGGCACCGCCCGATCGTAGGCGAACGAAAACTACGGCTTGTAGTACGGGCCCTCAGGTGAAGCGGAACCAGCGCAGCGCGGCGAGTGCGGCCACCGCGCCCCACACCGCCAGCACGAGGACGCCGAACCAGTCGACCGACAGCGTCATCGCCTGTGACAGCGCCTCGGTGAGCGCGCCGGGCGGGGTGAGCCGGGCCGCCCACCTGGCCGCTGTCGGGATCATGTTCGTCTCGAGGGTCAGCGCGCCCAGCGCGGCGAAGACGAACCACATCAGGTTGGCGACCGCGAGCACGATCTCGGCCCGCAGCGTGCCGCCGAGCAACAGGCCGAGCGCCGCGAAGCCGGCGGTGCCCAGCGCGATGACCGCCGCGCCCAGCACCAGGGCCGCTGCGGCCGGCCGCCAGCCGAGCGTAAAACCGATGGCGCCCAAGATGATTGACTGCAAGAACACGGTAAAGATCACCGCCAGCGACTTGCCGGCGATGATGCCCCAGACCGGCAGCGGGGTAGCCCCGAGCCGCTTCAAAGCCCCATACCTGCGGTCGAACGCCACCGCGATCGCCTGCCCGGTGAACGCCGTCGAGATCACCGCCAGCGCCATGATGACCGGAACGAACGTCGCGGCGCGGTTCTGGCCGAATGAGCCGAACGGCAGCAGCGTGAGTCCGACCAGCAGCGTGATCGGGATGAACATGGTCAGCAGCAGTTGTTCGCCGTTGCGCAACAGCAGCTTCAGCTCCAGGCCGAACTGGGCGGCAAGCATTTTCGGTACCGCATTGGGACGCGGATCGGGGGTGAAGGTGCCCGCGGGAAACAGCGGGGCGTTGGCGTCGGTCACGGTCGCAACTTCCTGCCGGTGAGCTCTAGGAACACGTCTTCGAGGCTGCGTTGCTCGACGCGCACATCGGTGGCCAGCACGTCGATCTGCGCGCACCACGCCGTGACGGTCGCCAACACCTGCGGGTCGACCGGGCCCTCGACCAGGTACTCGCCCGGCGTCATCTCGGTGGCCTTGTAGTCCTCCGGCAGGGCCGAAGCCAGCAACGACAGGTCGAGCCGCGGCGGCGCGGTGAACCGCACCTGGTCTTTCGCGCCGGAGCGCGTCAGCTCTGCCGGTGTACCCGCGGCCACCGTCACGCCGTGGTCGATGATGACCAGCCGATCGGCGAGCTCCTCGGCCTCCTTGAGCTGGTGGGTGGTGAGCACCACCGTTACACCGTCGCGGCGCAGCGCGTCGATCAGTTCCCACACCAGCAGCCGGGCATGCGCGTCCATCCCGGCGGTGGGCTCGTCGAGGAACACCAGCTCGGGACGTCCGACCAGTGCGCAGGCCAGCGCAAGCCGTTGCTGCTGCCCGCCGGACAGCCGCCGGTAAGTGGTGCGGGCTGCGTCGGTCAGACCCAAGGTGGCCAGCAGCCATTGCGGGTCCAGCGGGTCGGCGGCGTAGGCGGCAACCAGATTGAGCATTTCCCCGGCGCGTGCCGCCGGGTAGCCGCCGCCGCCCTGCAACATCACCCCGATGCGGGCGCGCAGCCGGGCGTTATCGGTGACCGGGTCCAGCCCGAGCACCTCGATCGAGCCGGCGTCCGGGCGGACGAAGCCCTCACACATCTCGACCGTCGTCGTCTTGCCGGCGCCGTTGGGGCCCAACAGGGCCAGCACCTCGGCGGCGTGGACTTCCAGATCGAGATTGGCGACAGCTGTTGTTGACCCGTACTGCTTGCTCACCCCGCGCAGCCGCACCACTGTTTCGGGGGCATGGGGGACTCGAGGGCCCGAACTCACGTCGAGTCAGCGTAGGCGTCGGGTGCCGACGTCGGCCGCGGGGTCTGTGCGGTCGAGGGTGCGTCGGCCCCGGGCACCCCACCGGCTTGACCGTTCGCTTCGCCGGCCGACGCGGATTGCATCGGCCGCCACGGCAGGCGGGTGTACGTCAACGCGAGCAGCACGGCTATCACGGCGGCGCTGGCCAGGGTGGCATCCAGAATCTGGAATAGCGCGAACCGGTCACCGTTGGCCGTCGGGCCGAAGATGCCGACGACGAGAGTGATCACGATTACGGTCTCGCGAAAACCGGTGCGGGTCGCCCAGCAGGCCAGCGGAATGATCGCCCACAGCAGATACCAGGGCTGCACGACGGGAAACAGCAGCACGCAGATGCCCAGTGCGACGCCGAGGCCCCCGATCGGGTGCAGCCGCCCGCGGAACACCGCCAGCAGCAGCCAACTGACCAGCACCATGATGATCACCACGCCGATAAACCGGGTCAGCGCCAGGATGGCGGTGGTGTGATCGCCCAGGCCCAGCAGAATCCCCACCTGCCCGGTGGCGAGGGCCAGCAGCGTCGGTGGCGACATCCAGCTGCGCACGACGTTGGCGGTACCGAGGGTGAAAATCCAGCCGAACCCGAGCCCGCTCGCCCAGCCCACCAGGCCCATCACCGCCAGCGACAATGTCCCCATGCCCCCGCCGGCCAGCAGCAGCGCCCGCAGGTTGCCGCCGAGGCGGTAGGCCAGCGCCATCGTGACGAATCCGAGCGCCAACAGCGAGGGCAGCTTCACCTGCGAGGACAGCGTGATCAGGACGGAGCCGGCCAGCAGCATCCCCAACGGCTCCCAGTCGGGGCCGATCCGGCGCCACGAGGTGGGCCACAGATGCGGCGAATCGATTCCGCGCAGGGCGAATTCGGCTCCGATGAGCATCAGGCCGAGCATCAGTGCCTCGTTGTGGATGCCCGCGACCAGATGCATCATCAGCAGCGGATTGGCGGCGCCCAGCCACAACGCGCTGACCTCGGCGACGCCGCAGCGCCGGGCCAGCCGCGGGGTGGCCCACACGATCATCGCCACCCCGGCCAGCACCACCAAGCGGTGGCAGAGCACCGCGGCGACGATGTTCTCGCCGGTCAGGGCCGAGATGCCGCGCCCGATCCACAAGAACAGCGGACCGTAGGGGGCCGGTGTCTCTCGCCACACGCTGGGCACCGAGAGGGTGAAGACATGACCGAGACCGAGCCCGGAGGCCGGACCGACCTTGTAGGGGTCGAGGCCTTCGAGCGAGATCTGGCTCTGAGCCAGGTAGGAGTAGACGTCCTTGCTGTACATCGGCGGCGCGATCAGCAGCGGCAGCATCCACAGCAGCAGGGTGCGATCCAGGTCGCCGCGCGACATCTGCCGCTTGCCCATCGCGAATCGGCCCAGCATCAACCAGGCGAGCGCCATCATGACCGCCCCGACGGTGGTCATGGTCAACGACACGGTCTGGATCCGGGATGGCAGGTTCAACAGTCGGACCCCGAACGTGGGGTCCTGGACGACGGGCCGGGCCCCGGCACCCAGGGCGCCGATCCCCATCAGGACGGTGCCGGTGGCGCCGAACAGGCGGGTGCGCTGAAGTGCGGTGAGTTCCGTCTCATTCAGCGGTGAGCCCACGGCCTGCTCGTCGCCGTGCAAGCTGGCGATCGACGAGCTCAGCGTATGGTGGCGCACTGGCATCAGTGCAGCGTAGCGGCATGGCGCGAAGCGGCGAGCCAGCGCTCGCCGTGCGCTCGGCGCAACCCGTTACTCAGGGCACCCTTGCTAGACCGATTTCCGGAATTGCGTCACACTGGTGTTGTGAAAATCGGAACTACTCAGGAGGCCGCGCCCGCACTCGATGCGTCGGCCCCTGCTGGCATGTCGGATGGTCACACGCGCCGCGCCATCGTGCGGCTACTGCTGGAATCCGGATCGATCACCGTCAGTGAGATCTGTGACCGGCTGGGCCTGGCGGCCGCCGGTGTGCGCCGCCATCTCGACGCCCTGATCGAAGCGGGCGACGCGGAGTCGGCGGCGGCTGCGGCCTGGCAGCAGGCCGGACGCGGGCGTCCCGCGAAACGCTTCCGGTTGACGTCCGCCGGCCGGGCCAAACTCGACCACGCCTACGACGACCTGGCGGCCGCGGCCATGCGCCAACTGCGTGAAATCGGCGGCCAGGGCGCAGTACACACGTTCGCCCGGCGCCGCATCGACACGATCCTGGCCGGTGTCCGTCCCGCGGACAGCGCCGACGACGTCGACGTCGAGGCGGCCGCCGAGCGGGTGGCCGGTGCGCTGACCAAAGCCGGCTACGTCGCCACCACCACCCGGGTGGGCCTACCGCTGCACGGCGTGCAGATCTGCCAGCACCACTGCCCGGTATCGCATGTCGCCGAGGAATTCCCCGAGCTGTGCGAAGCCGAGCGGGAGGCCATGGCCGAGGTACTCGGCACCCACGTTCAGCGGTTGGCGACAATCGTCAACGGCGACTGCGCCTGTACCACCCACGTGCCGCTCGCTCAGGTAGCGAGCAAGGCAACAAGCAAGACTTAGCACCAAGCGGCGCACAGCCCGCGCCGGCACCGTACGAGCACCAAAGGAGCGTCCGTATGACACTCACGCCAGAGGCAACCAAGGGTTCTGTCCCCGTTGCGCAGTTGACCCAGGAGCAGGCGATCGAATCCCTGGGCAAGTACGGCTACGGCTGGGTGGACTCCGACGTCGCGGGTGCCAGCGCCCAGCGCGGCCTCTCTGAGGCGGTCGTTCGCGACATCTCCGCGAAGAAGAGTGAGCCCGAGTGGATGCTCAACGTCCGACTGAAGGCGCTGCGCATCTTCGACAAGAAGCCGATGCCGAACTGGGGCTCCAACCTCGAGGGTATCCACTTCGACAACATCAAGTACTTCGTGCGCTCCAGCGAGAAGCAGGCCGCAACCTGGGACGATCTGCCTGCGGACATCAAGAACACCTACGACAAGCTGGGCATCCCGGAGGCCGAGAAGCAGCGGCTGGTCTCCGGTGTCGCCGCGCAGTACGAGTCGGAGGTCGTCTACCACTCCATCCGTGAAGATCTGGAGAAGCTGGGCGTCCTCTTCCTGGACACTGACACCGCGCTGCGTGAGCACCCGGACATCTTCAAGGAGTACTTCGGCACCGTGATCCCGGCCGGGGACAACAAGTTCTCCGCGCTGAACACCGCCGTGTGGTCGGGCGGCAGCTTCATCTACATCCCGAAGGGCGTGCACGTCGACATCCCGCTGCAGGCCTACTTCCGGATCAACACCGAGAACATGGGCCAGTTCGAGCGGACACTGATCATCGCCGACGAGGGCTCTTACGTGCACTACGTCGAGGGCTGTACTGCGCCGATCTACAAGTCGGACTCGCTGCACTCGGCGGTGGTGGAGATCATCGTGAAACCCAATGCGCGCGTTCGCTATACGACCATCCAGAACTGGTCGAACAACGTCTACAACTTGGTCACCAAGCGGGCTCGTGCCGAGGCCGGCGCCACTATGGAGTGGGTCGACGGCAACATCGGGTCGAAGGTGACCATGAAGTACCCCGCCGTCTGGATGACCGGCGAGCACGCTAAGGGCGAGGTGCTGTCGGTGGCGTTCGCCGGCGTAGACCAGCACCAGGACACCGGCGCCAAGATGCTGCACCTGGCTCCGAACACGTCGAGCAACATCGTTTCCAAGTCGGTGGCCCGAGGCGGTGGCCGGACCTCCTACCGCGGCCTGGTGCAAATAAACAAGGGTGCGCACGGCTCCAAGTCGAGCGTGAAATGCGATGCGCTGCTGGTCGATTCGATCAGCCGCAGCGACACCTACCCATACGTGGACATCCGCGAGGACGACGTCACGATGGGTCACGAGGCCACCGTGTCCAAGGTTAGCGAGGACCAGCTCTTCTATCTGATGAGCCGGGGTATGACCGAGGATGAGGCGATGGCGATGGTCGTGCGCGGCTTCGTCGAGCCGATCGCCAAGGAACTACCGATGGAGTACGCGCTGGAGCTCAACCGGCTGATCGAGCTGCAGATGGAAGGCGCGGTCGGTTAAGTGACTCAGGACTTAACAGGGGCCGTCGAGGGGATCGTCAAGAACAAGGGCGAACTGTTCAGCTCCTTCGACGTGGATGCCTTCGAGGTGCCCAGCGGCCGAGACGAGATCTGGCGGTTCACCCCGCTGCGGCGGTTGCGCGGCCTGCACGACGGGTCGGCGCCGGCCACTGGGACGGCCAAGATCACCGTCAGCGAACAGCCCGGCGTGCAGACCGAAACTGTGCGCCGCGGCGACGAGCGGCTGGGACAGGGCGGCATTCCTGCCGACCGTGTTGCGGCCCAGGCGTTCTCGTCGTTCAACTCTGCGACGGTGGTGACCGTGGCGCGCGACACCGAGGTCGCCAAGCCGATCGAGATCACCGTCACTGGTCCCGGCGCCGGCGCAGTCGCCTACGGCCATCTGCAGATCCGCGTCGAAGAGCTCGTCCGGGCGATCGTCGTCGTCGACCTGCGCGGCAGCGGGACGTATGCCGACAACGTCGAGATCATCGTCGGCGACTCGGCAGCCCTCGGGGTGATCTGGATAGCCGACTGGGCCAACGACACCGTCCACGTCAGTGCGCATCACGCACGGCTGGGCAAGGATTCGGTGCTCGGCCATGTCAACGTGACGCTCGGGGGCGACCTGGTTCGTACGTCGACGACGGTGCGGTTCACCGCGCCCGGCGGCGACGCTCAACTGCTCGGCACCTATTTCGCCGACGACGGCCAGCACTTCGAATCCCGGTTACTCGTCGACCACGCGTACCCCAACTGTCGCTCGGACGTGTTGTACAAGGGTGCGCTGCAAGCCGATCCGGATTCCGACCGTCCCGATGCACACACCGTCTGGGTGGGCGACGTGCTGATCCGCGCGGAGGCCACCGGCACCGACACGTATGAGGCGAACCGCAACCTGGTGCTCACCGACGGTGCCCGCGCCGACTCGGTGCCCAACCTCGAGATCGAGACGGGTGAGATCGTCGGGGCCGGACACGCAAGTGCCACCGGACGATTCGACGACGAGCAGCTGTTCTACCTACAGGCTCGCGGTATCCCGGAAGTCCAGGCTCGCAGACTGATTGTGCGCGGCTTTTTCGGCGAGATCATCCAGAAGATCGCCGTGCCCGCCGTGCGCGAACGGCTGACCGAGGCCATCGAACACGAACTTGAGTTAACCGAAGGAATCAAGAACTGATGACCACGCTCGAAATCAAGGACCTGCACGTCAGCATCGCGCGCACCAACGAGACCGAACCCGTCGCGATCCTCAAGGGTGTCGACCTCACGGTGAAGTCGGGGGAGACGCACGCGCTGATGGGCCCGAACGGGTCCGGCAAGTCAACCCTGTCGTATGCGATCGCCGGGCATCCGAAGTACGAGGTGACGTCCGGCTCGATCACGCTGGACGGCCAGGACGTGCTGGCGATGAGCGTCGACGAACGCGCCCGCGCCGGCTTGTTCCTCGCCATGCAATATCCGATCGAGGTGCCCGGGGTGTCGATGTCGAACTTCCTGCGCACCGCGGCCACGGCCGTGCGCGGTGAGGCGCCTAAGCTGCGGCACTGGATCAAGGAAGTCAAGGGTGCGATGGGCGATCTCGACATCGATCCGGCGTTCTCCGAACGCAGTGTGAACGAAGGCTTTTCCGGCGGTGAGAAGAAGCGCCACGAGATCCTGCAGCTGTCGCTGCTCAAGCCCAAGATCGCGATCCTCGACGAGACCGACTCCGGGCTGGACGTCGACGCACTGCGGGTGGTCAGCGAGGGAGTGAACCGCTACGCCGAAACCGAGCACGGCGGCGTCCTGTTGATCACGCACTACACGCGAATCCTGCGCTACATCCAGCCGCAGTTCGTGCACGTGTTCGTCGGCGGGCGCATTGTTGAGGCCGGCGGCCCCGAACTTGCCGACCAGCTCGAAGAGCATGGCTACGAGCGCTTTTCCCCCGCAAGCGGGTCGGACGCCCACCGGGCGGCGGCTGCGGAGGCCTGACATGACTCTGTCTGATACCGCGGCTACCGCTCTGGATCTCACGGCTATCCGGGCTGATTTCCCCATCCTCAAGCGAGTGATGCGAGGCGGAAATCAGTTGGCGTACCTGGATTCCGGTGCGACGTCACAGCGGCCGTTGCAGGTGCTGGACGCCGAACGGGAATTCCTGTTGACGTCCAACGGCGCCGTGCACCGCGGCGCGCACCAGCTGATGGAAGAAGCTACCGACGCCTACGAGCAGGGCAGGGCCGACATCGCGGCGTTCGTCGGTGCAGACACCGACGAACTGGTTTTCACCAAGAATGCCACCGAATCGCTGAACCTGGTGTCATATGCGCTGGGCGACAAGCGATTCGATCGGGCCGTCGGTGAAGGCGACGTCATCGTCACCACCGAGCTCGAGCACCACGCCAACCTGGTCCCGTGGCAAGAACTGGCCCGGCGAACAGGAGCGACGTTGCGCTGGTACGGCGTGACCGACGATGGACGTATCGACCTGGACTCGTTGCAACTCGACGAGCGCGTCAAAGTTGTTGCGTTCAGCCATCACTCGAATGTGACCGGCGCGGTCGCACCGGTGGCCGAGCTGGTCGCGCGGGCCAAGGCCGTCGGCGCACTGACCGTGCTGGACGCCTGCCAGTCGGTGCCGCACGAGCCAGTCGACTTCCACGCCCTCGACGTCGACTTCGGCACCTTCTCCGGACACAAGATGCTGGGCCCCAACGGCATCGGGGTGCTCTACGGCCGCCGTGAGTTGCTCGAGGCGTTGCCGCCCTTCCTCACCGGTGGTTCGATGATCGAGACGGTCACGATGGAAGCCACCACGTACGCCGCGCCCCCGCAGCGGTTCGAGGCCGGAACTCCGATGACTTCCCAGGTGGTCGGCCTGGCCGCGGCCGCACGCTATCTCGGTGCCATCGGCATGGACGCCGTCGAAGCCCACGAACACGAGCTGGTTGCCGCGGCCATCGAGGGCCTGTCCAGTATCGATGCCGTGCGCATTATCGGACCGACATCGATGGAAAACCGCGGCTCGCCAGTCGCATTCGTCGTTGACGGCGTGCACGCGCATGACGTCGGCCAGGTTCTCGACGACGACGCCGTCGCTGTGCGGGTCGGCCACCACTGCGCGTTGCCGCTGCACCGCCGATTCGGTGTGGCCGCTACCGCGCGGGCTTCATTCGCGGTGTACAACACCGCCGACGAGGTCGACCGACTGGTGGCAGGCGTGCGGCGGGCGTTGGAATTCTTTGGAAGAGAATGACATTGCGGCTAGAGCAGATGTATCAGGAAGTGATCCTCGATCACTATAAGCACCCGCAGCACCGCGGGCTGCGGGAGCCGTTCGGCGCGCAGGTGTTTCACGTCAACCCAATCTGCGGCGACGAGGTCACCCTGCGGGTGACGCTGTCCGACGACGGCGAGAGCGTCGTCGACGTTTCCTACGACGGGCAGGGCTGTTCGATCAGCCAGGCGGCCACCTCGGTGCTCACCCAGCAGGTGATCGGTCAGAGCGTGGGGGAGGCGCTGAAGACCATCACGGCGTTTACCGAAATGGTGTCGTCGCGGGGAACCGTCGAGGGCGATGAGGATGTTCTGGGGGACGGAATAGCGTTCGCCGGAGTGGCCAAGTACCCGGCCCGGGTGAAATGTGCCCTGCTGGGTTGGTTGGCTTTCAAAGACGCACTGGCCCAAGCTAGCCATGCCTGCGAGGAGGACCAACGATGAGCGAAACCAGCGCACCCGATGACGAGACACTGTTCGACCTCGAAGAGGCGATGCGTGACGTCGTCGACCCCGAGCTGGGGATCAACGTCGTGGATCTGGGACTGGTCTACGGCCTGAACATCGAACAGGGCGACGACGGAAAGGTCGCGCTGATCGACATGACGCTGACCTCGGCGGCGTGCCCGCTGACCGATGTGATCGAAGACCAGTCGCGCAGCGCGCTGGTCGGCAGCGGTCTGGTCAACGACATTCGGATCAACTGGGTGTGGAACCCGCCGTGGGGCCCGGACAAGATCACCGAGGACGGGCGCGAACAGCTGCGCGCCCTCGGCTTCACCGTCTAACCGGTTGCGGGCCTGCGGTCACCCGCCGTGGCCGGCGGGCTTTTTGCCCACGCATTTGCCGTCGCGCGCGGGTCGCAGGTCGATCGTCGTCGCCTGCAGCGTGCCGCTGCCGTCCTGGCTGCCTTGTGCCGTCAGGCATTTGCCTTGCGCGATGGCTGGAGTGTCAGCGCCGGCCTGCTTGGTGTATCGGGTCTCATCGGTGACCGTTACCGGTATCTGCGAGGTGGCTCCGCTGGCATCGGTGCTGGTGACGTTGATGGTGTTACCCGCGACGGACGCGACCGCACCCCGCACTGGCGCTCGCTTGGCCGGTGCATCCGACGGCGCGGGAGTTGTGGAGCCACCCGGTGCGGCTTCCCTGCCCTGCGGGCACTTGCCGTCGACGGCCGGGCTGACGCGCACGGATCTCGCAGTGAGCGGCTGGCCGGGCGCAGATTCGTGCGCGGGCCGCACGGTGACGCAATTGCCCGCGGTGACGTCGGTCAGCGCGGCCGCGGTGACCTCGGTGACCTTCGTCGACGGCGTGAAAACCACGGTGGTGTTGCCCTTTTCCTGCGTGACCGCGGCGGTGTTCCCCGACACCGATGCGATCAGTCCACTGACCCGGGCCTGGCCGGTGGCCGGTGGAGACGTAGCCGATGTGGACGACGTCGCCGGTGCCGCCGCAGAACTCGTGGTGCTCGGTGATGTGGTGGGGCCTGAGTTGTTCGACGAACCACAGGCCGCGACGGATACCGCGGTGACTCCGGCGAGCGCAAGCATCGCGAATCGGGTAGGCCGAGACGTTTGAGAGCCGGCAGACATCAAGGTTCTCCAATCGTGGGATGGTCCCAACGCACGGGTCTACCGGATGGACCTGTGGCTGACCTGTGCATCCAATCCGTAAGTCAGAACGCGTCTTCGGAGATGCGCATGATGTCATCGTCAATGGACTCGATGACGCGCCGTACCGCGGCCAGTTCCGGCAGCATGTTCTTGGCGAAGAAGGCCGACGTCGCGACCTTGCCCTGATAGAACGCCTCGTCGGCCTTGGAGGAGGGATTGCCGGCCAGCGCCACATGCGCAATTGCCGCGTGCACCAGCAATCGCCAGCCGATCAGTAGGTCGCCGACCGCGAGCAGATATCGCACCGATCCAAGTCCCACTTTGTAAATCTCGCCTGGGTGCTGGGTGGCCGACATCAGGTAACCGGTCAACGCGGCCGTCATCGCCGTGACCTCGTCGAGGGCGTTTTGCAGGTGCTGCGCTTGCGATTTCAGAGCCTCGTCGCAGGTATCGATGGTCTGACTGATCTGCGTTGTCACGAAATGCAGGGCCTGGCCGTGGTCGCGCACGATCTTGCGGAAGAAGAAGTCCAGGGCCTGGATCGCCGTGGTGCCCTCGTACAGGGAATCGATCTTGGAATCGCGGATGTACTGCTCCAGCG
Source organism: uncultured Actinomycetota bacterium (assembly GCA_963712615.1). Lineage (GTDB taxonomy): Bacteria > Actinomycetota > Actinomycetes > Mycobacteriales > Mycobacteriaceae > Mycobacterium. The sequence continues at coordinate 1,131,524 of CAVQIO010000002.1, read as the reverse complement.
GGTAGTCCTGCAGGAAGCCCGAGCCGCCCAGCGTCTGCAACGACTCGGTCAGGATTTCGTAAGCCCGTTCGGAGCTCACCCCTTTGACGATGGGTAACAGCAGATCGTCGACACGGTGTGCCATGTCGTGATCGGCACCCGAAATATGTTGTGCGAGAGCGTCATCCTGATGTGCCGCGGCATACATATAGAGCGCCCGCAGCCCCTCGGCGTAGGCCTTCTGAGTCATCAGGCTGCGGCGGACATCGGGGCGGTGCATGATCGTGACCCGCGGTGCGGTCTTATCGGTCATCTGGGTCAGATCGGCACCCTGCACCCGCTCCTTGGCGTAGGCCAGTGCGTTGAGGTAGCCGGTGGAAAGCGTACCGGCGGCCTTGACGCCGATCGTCATGCGAGCGTGCTCGATCACGGTGAACATCTGCGCGATCCCGCGGTGCACACCGCCGACCAGATACCCCACGGCGGGCACATCGGTGGCGCCGAAAGTCAGTTCGCATGTCGGGGAGGACTTGATACCCATCTTGTGTTCCAGGCCCGTGACGAAAACTCCGTTGCGGGGGCCGAGTTCGAACGTGTCCGGATCGAAAAGGTAATTGGGCACGTAGAACAGGCTCAGCCCCTTGGTGCCCGGACCGGCGCCCTCCGGGCGGGCCAGCACGAGATGGAAGACGTTGTCGGCGGTGTCGCCTACGTCACCTCCGGAGATGAACCGTTTGACGCCTTCGATGTGCCAGGTGCCGTCCGGTTGTTCGATGGCCTTGCTGCGGCCCGCGCCGACGTCGGAGCCCGCATCGGGTTCGGTGAGCACCATGGTGGCCGCCCAGCCGCGCTCGACGCCCTCTGCCGCCCACTGCTTCTGCTGCTCGTCGCCCTCAGCGTAAAGCGCTTGCGCCATAAAAGGACCCAGGCAGAAGAAGCTGGCGGACGGATTGGCGCAAAAGAGCATTTCGTTGACCGCCCACGCCAGCGGGGGCGGCGCGGGCATCCCACCGATGTCTTCGGCCAGGCCAAGCCGCCACCACTCGGCGTCTTTGATCGCTTGCACCGTCTTGGCCAGCTCGGGCGCCACGCTGATGGTGTGCGTCTCGGGATCGAAGACCGGCGGGTTGCGGTCGGCGAACGCGAAGGATTCGGCGACCGGGCCTTCCGCCAGGCGCGCGGCTTCGGACAATATGGTCCGGACCGTGTCAGCGTCGAGCTCGCTGTACTGCCCATTGCCCAGAACAGCGCCTACCTCGAGCACCTCGAAGATGTTGAACTCGAGATCACGGACGTTAGCGATGTAGTGGCCCAAGACATCTCCCTTGACTGGTGCGTCCGGCGACGGATCGGCCCTAAGTGTCTCCGAGGGGAGGAAACGTACGCAACCGTAACCTCGGAGCACCCGCCGTGGTCGCGGTGCAGACCGCTGCACTGACCAATCGGTTGCTGGCCGGAGCAGTATGGGGGTGCGCCAACGGTTGACATGCGCGCGGGAACATCGGAGCAGGACGCGGCGTTAGGCGAAATGTGACTACACAGGATCTCACCACCGAGCAGTTCAACACGACCATCGAGAACAACGACATCGTGTTGGTCGACTTTTGGGCTTCCTGGTGCGGCCCGTGCCGCCAGTTCGGGCCGACTTTTGCGGCCTCGTCGGAGAAGCACCCCGACATCGTGCATGCCAAGGTCGACACCGAAGCCGAACAACAGCTGGCGGCCGCCGCCCAGATTCGGTCTATTCCGACGCTGATGGCGTTCAAGAAGGGCAAACTGCTGTTCAACCAGCCCGGAGCGCTGCCGCCGGCGGCCCTCGAGGATCTGGTGCAGCAAATCAGGGACTTCGACGTCGACACGGCCCAAGCAGAGCAAACAGGTCAAACGGAACAAGCCTGAGGAACGCCGCCGAATAGGTCGCTAGCTTCGGCCGCGATACCGTTCACGGGTGAGTTTGGTACTCGTTGAACATCCGCGGCCCGGTGTTGCGCTGATCACCCTCAATCGGCCTGAGCGGATGAACTCCATGGCTTTCGACGTCATGGTGCCGCTGAAAGAGGCCCTGGAAAAGGTCCGTTACGACAACTCCGTGCGGGTGGTCGTGCTGACGGGGGCGGGTCGAGGGTTCTCCTCGGGCGCGGATCACAAGTCCGCGGGCGCGGTGCCGAACGTGGACGGGCTGACCCGCCCGACCTATGCGTTGCGCTCGATGGAGGTTCTCGACGACGTCATCCTGATGCTGCGGCGCCTGCATCAACCGGTCATCGCCGCGGTCAACGGCGCGGCCATCGGCGGGGGATTGTGCCTGGCGCTGGCCGCCGACATTCGGGTGGCGTCCACCAGTGCCTATTTCCGGGCCGCAGGCATCAACAATGGGCTGACCGCCAGCGAGCTGGGTCTCAGTTACCTACTGCCCCGGGCAATCGGGGCGTCGCGGGCGTTCGAGATCATGCTGACCGGTCGCGATGTCTCCGCCGAGGAAGCCGAGCGCATCGGGATGGTGTCATGTCAGGTGCCCGAGGGTCAGCTGCTGGACACCTGCTACGCGATCGCCGCGCGGATAGCTGCGTTCTCCCGGCCCGGAGTTGAGTTGACCAAACGCACACTCTGGACTGGACTGGACGCCGGTAGCCTGGAAGGGCACATGCAAGCCGAAGGCTTGGGACAGCTTTTTGTTCGTCTGCTCACCACCAACTTCGAAGAAGCGGTTGCTGCGCGCGCAGAACGGCGGCCGCCGTCGTTCACCGACGACAAATAACCCCCTATAGAGGAGAGCGATCGTGATCACGGCTACGGACCTTGAGGTCCGCGCTGGTGCGCGCATCTTGCTCTCACCCGACGGCCCCGATCTGCGGATACAGCCCGGCGATCGGATCGGGCTGGTCGGGCGCAACGGCGCGGGCAAGACCACCACCCTGCGCATCCTGGCAGGGGAGAGCGAACCCTATGCCGGATCGGTCACCCGTACCGGCGAAATCGGTTACCTGCCACAGGATCCCAAAGAAGGCGATCTCGACGTGCTGGCCCGCGACCGGGTGTTGTCGGCCCGCGGATTGGACGCACTGCTCACTGATCTGGAGAAGCAGCAGGCGTTGATGGCCGAAGTCGCCGACGACGATGCGCGCGACCGTGCGATCCGTCGCTACGGCCAACTGGAGGAACGGTTTGTCGCGTTGGGCGGCTACGGCGCCGAAAGCGAAGCCGGGCGGATCTGCGCGAGTCTGGGCTTGCCGGATCGGGTAATGACGCAGCAACTGCGCACGCTGTCCGGCGGTCAGCGCCGCCGGGTGGAGCTGTCGCGAATTCTGTTCGCCGCCTCCGATACCGGCGCGGGATCTTCGACCACGTTGCTGCTCGACGAGCCGACCAACCACCTTGACGCGGATTCCCTTGGCTGGCTGCGGGATTTCTTGCGGTCTCACAACGGTGGCCTGGTGGTCATCAGTCACAACGTCGACTTATTGGCCGACGTCGTCAACCGAGTGTGGTTTCTGGACGCCGTGCGCGGCGAAGTCGATGTCTACAACATGGGCTGGCAGAAGTATCTCGACGCCCGGGCCACCGACGAACAGCGCCGTCGCCGGGAACGCACCAATGCCGAACGCAAGGCCACCGCGCTGCGCTCACAGGCGGCCAAGCTGGGCGCTAAAGCCACCAAAGCCGTTGCGGCCCAGAATATGTTGCGCCGTGCAGATCGGATGATGGCCGCACTCGACGACGAACGGGTCGCCGACAAGGTCGCCCGGATCAAGTTCCCCACCCCGGCCCCATGCGGGCGTACCCCACTGGTGGCCAGCGGTCTGAGCAAGTCCTACGGGTCACTGGAAGTGTTCAGCGGAGTCGACCTGGCCATCGACCGCGGCTCACGGGTGGTGGTGCTCGGCCTCAACGGCTCCGGCAAGACCACGATGCTCCGATTGCTGGCCGGCACAGAAGATCCCGATGCCGGAGGACTGGAGCCCGGGCACGGCTTGCGGATCGGTTATTTCGCGCAGGAGCACGACACCCTGGACAATGACGCGACCGTCTGGGCCAACATCCGGCACGCCGCACCCGAATCCGGCGAACAGGAGTTGCGCGGCTTGCTCGGGGCGTTCATGTTCAGCGGCCCGCAACTCGATCAACTGGCCGGAACCCTGTCCGGTGGCGAGAAGACGCGGCTCGCGCTGGCCGGTCTGGTGGCATCCACGGCGAACGTACTGCTGCTCGACGAGCCGACCAACAACCTCGATCCCGCGTCGCGGGAACAGGTGCTCGACGCGCTGCGAAGCTATCAAGGCGCGGTGGTGCTGGTGACGCACGACCCCGGCGCGGCCGAGGCCCTGGACCCGCAACGCGTGGTGCTGTTGCCCGACGGCACCGAAGACTATTGGTCCGAGGAGTACCGGGATCTGATCGAGCTCGCTTGAGCCAGATAAGTTGTCGCAGGCGAATTCGGCGAAATTGACCACGCGGTCGGCAGTGGGTTCTTACTCTAAGTGCTTGGATTCGTGTTTCAAGCGTGGAGGGGCCAGTGCGAAAGTCGAAAGAGATGCGCGACGTTTTGCTGCATGAGCTGCGCAATGCCTACGAAGGCGGCGCCAGCATCCGGACGCTCGTCGCCGATACCGGCAGATCGTACGGGTCGATTCACAGTCTGCTGCGCGAGTCGGGGACCACGATGCGCAGCCGGGGCGGCCCCAACCACACGGCTCGCGCCCGCTAGACCTCTCGGGCCGCTTGGGGCCCGGAATCGTTGCGGCGCACCGAGTTCTCCACCAGGTCGAGGACGGCAGCCAGCCGCTGCGGGTCTTCGCCGGAGGCGAGCCGGGCCACCAACCCGTCCAGGACCAGTTCCAGGTAGCACTGCAACACGTCGCCGGGTACGTCCTCGCGCACCCGGTGTGCCTCCTTCTGCCGTTGCAGCCGATCATGTGTCGCCGCTGCCAGTTCCGCGGAACGTTCCGACCAGCCGCGGCTGAACTCGGGGTCGTTGCGCAGCTTGCGCGCAATCTCCAACCTGGTGGCCAGCCAGTCGAACTGCTCGGGCGCGGCGAGCATGTCGCGCATCACCTGGATGAGACCCTCGCGCGACGCGACTTCGGCCATCCGCTCGGCGTCCTCGTGCGCCAGCGCGAAAAACAGCGCGTCCTTGTCGCGGAAGTGGTGGAAGATCGCACCGCGCGACATCCCGATCGACTGCTCCAGCCGCCGCACCGTGGCTCTGTCATAGCCGTATTTCGCGAAGCAGCCGCGAGCACCGTCAAGGATCTGGCGGCGGCGAGCCGTCAGATGGTCCTCGCTGACTTTGGGCACGGGCCGGGCTAGCCGGACTTGAGCATGTTGCGCAGCACGTATTGCAGGATGCCGCCGTTGCGGTAGTAGTCGGCTTCACCGGGGGTGTCGATGCGCACCACCGCGTCGAACTCAGTGACACCTGCCCCGTCCTTGGCAGCCTTGACATGCACCGTCTTCGGCGTCTTGCCGTCGTTGAGCGCCTCGATACCGGTGATGTCGAATGTCTCGGTGCCATCGAGGCCCAGCGATTCCGCCGATTCCCCCTCCGGGAACTGCAGCGGGATCACGCCCATGCCGATCAGGTTGGAGCGGTGGATGCGCTCGAAGGACTCGGTGATCACTGCCCGGACTCCCAACAGCGCGGTGCCCTTGGCCGCCCAGTCACGCGAGGAGCCGGACCCGTATTCTTTACCGCCCAGCACCACCAGCGGAATGTCTTCTGCCGCATAGTTTTGCGCCGCGTCGTAGATGAACGCCTGCGGGGCGTCATCTTGGGTGAAGTCGCGGGTGTACCCACCGGACACGTCGTCGAGCAGCTGGTTGCGCAACCGGATGTTGGCGAATGTGCCGCGAATCATCACCTCGTGGTTGCCGCGCCGCGACCCGAACGAGTTGTAGTCCTTGCGCTCGACGCCGTGCTCGTCGAGATACTGTGCGGCCGGGGTGCCCGGCTTGATGCTGCTCGCCGGCGAGATGTGGTCGGTGGTCACCGAATCGCCGAGCAGTGCCAGCACCCGCGCTCCGCGGATGTCCTTGACCGGCTCCGGATCGGCCGACATCCCGTCGAAGTACGGTGCCTTGCGCACATACGTCGAGTCCTCGGCCCACTCAAACGTATTGCCGCTCGGTGTGGGCAGGTTACGCCAGCGCTCGTCGCCCTTGAACACGTCGGCGTAGTTCTTGGTGAACATCTCCCGGCTGATCGAATCAGCGATGGTGTCCGAGACATCCTTCTGCGACGGCCAGATGTCTTTGAGGAAGATGTCTTTGCCTTCCTTATCCGTACCCAGCGGCTGCTCGTCGAAGTCGAAGTCCATCGTCCCGGCCAGCGCGTAAGCAATCACCAACGGCGGCGACGCCAGGTAATTCATCTTGACGTCGGGGTTGATCCGGCCCTCGAAGTTCCGGTTGCCGGACAGCACGGCCGCCACCGAAAGGTCGTTGTCGTTGATCGCCTTTGAGATCTCGTCGGGCAGCGGGCCGGAGTTGCCGATGCAGGTGGTGCAGCCGTAGCCGACCAAGTAGAAGCCAAGCTTCTCCAGGTAGGGCCACAGGCCGGACTTGTCGTAGTAGTCGTTGACCACCTGCGAGCCCGGCGCCATCGTGGTCTTCACCCACGGCTTGGATGCAAGGCCTTTCTCGACGGCGTTGCGCGCCAGCAGGGCCGCGCCCAGCATCACCTCGGGGTTGGAGGTGTTGGTGCACGACGTGACCGCGGCGATCACCACCGCGCCGTGGTCGAGCTCGAATTCGCCGTACTCGTCGGACTTCACGGTCACCGGGTTGCTCACCCGGCCCTTCGCGTGCGCAGCGGCCGACTGCGCTGGAGGGTGATCATCGGCATGTCCGTTCGACGTCGACCCGGGATCGCTGGCCGGGAAGGACTCCGCGACCGACTCGTCGAGCTTCGAGTACTCCTGCTCGTCGGGATCGTCGCCGACGTAGTTGGGAATGGTCTTGCGGAACATGGACTTGGCGTCGGACAACGCGATTCGGTCCTGCGGACGCTTCGGGCCCGCGATCGAGGGCACCACGTCGGACAGGTCGAGCTCGAGGTACTCGGAGAACCTCGGCTCGTGTTTCGCGTCATGCCACAGGCCTTGCTCTTTGGCGTAGGCCTCGACCAGTGCCAGCTGCTCGTCGCTGCGGCCGGTGAACTTCAGATACGAGATGGTCTCGTCGTCGATCGGGAAAATCGCTGCGGTGGAACCGAATTCGGGGCTCATGTTGCCCAATGTGGCGCGGTTGGCCAGCGGCACCTCGGCAACACCGTCACCGTAGAACTCGACGAACTTGCCGACCACGCCGTGCTTGCGCAGCATCTCGGTGACGGTCAGCACCACGTCGGTGGCCGTGACGGCCGGCTGAATCTCACCGGTCAGTTTGAAGCCGACCACGCGCGGGATCAGCATCGACACCGGCTGGCCCAGCATCGCGGCCTCGGCCTCGATGCCACCCACGCCCCAGCCCAGCACACCGAGGCCGTTGACCATGGTGGTGTGCGAGTCGGTGCCCACACAGGTGTCCGGATAGGCCACACCATCGCGTTCCATCACCACGTGCGCCAGGTATTCGATGTTGACCTGATGCACGATGCCGGTGCCCGGCGGCACCACCTTGAAGTCGTCAAACGCGCCCTGCCCCCAACGCAGGAATTGGTAGCGCTCGCCATTGCGCTCGTACTCGATCTCGACGTTGCGCTCGAAGGCGTCGGCGGTGCCGAACAGGTCGGCGATGACGGAATGGTCGATCACCAGGTCGGCGGGGGCCAGCGGGTTGACCTTCTCCGCGTCGCCGCCCAGGTCGCCGATGGCCTCGCGCATGGTGGCCAGGTCGACGATGCACGGCACGCCGGTGAAGTCCTGCATCACGACCCGTGCGGGCGTGTACTGAATCTCAATGCTGGGGTCCGCCTTGGGATCCCAGTTCGCGATGGCCTCGATGTGGTCCTTGGTGATATTGCTGCCGTCCTCGTTGCGCAGCAGGTTCTCGGCAAGGACCTTGAGGCTGTAGGGAAGTTTCTCGGTATTGGGTACGGCGTCGAGGCGGTAGATCTGGTAACTCTTCTCGCCGACCTTCAGGGTGTCGCGGGCTCCGAACGAGTTCACAGAATCTTTGTTAGTCACATCAACTCCCGGGGATTAAGTTCTGCCGCCGACGGGCCGTGTCGGCGGTGCGACACCGACTTTAACAGTACGCTTGTCCTGTAAGAAAGCAGCACGCCACTTTTCAGTCTTGTCCGGTCGGGCCCGGGTTGAAACCCCTTGGTCCGACTGTTCGCGTACGGTGCCTGTAGCACCGCGACAGGAGGCACCCAGTGACCGGGCAAGGTTCGTTCGTTCAACGACCCGACACCACCTTCTTCTTGCACCCGGTCCTGCCCGCCTACATTCCGCAAGACGTCGATATGACGGCGGTCAAAGCCCAGGTCGCCGCCTCCGGGGTCAGCGCGCCGCCGGAGGCCTTGCCGGGTCTGCTCGATGTGGTCAACCAGGCTCATGCCGCGGGTATCAATCTCAAAATCGTGTTGCTCGACCACAATCCGCCGAACGACACACCGCTGCGCGATATCTCCACCGTGGTCGGCGCCGACTACCCGGATGCCACCGTGCTAACGCTCAGCCCGAGCTTCGTCGGCAGCTACAGCACGCATTTCGCCCGTGTCACGCTCGAGGCCGGCGAAGACATCGCCAAAACGGGCAATCCGGTGGTCTCGTCGCAGCGCTTTTTGCACGAACTGGAAACCCCCGAATTTCCCTGGACCGGGCTGACCATTTTGCTGCTGATCGGTGTGCTTGCGGCGGCCGTCGGCACCCGGTTCCTGCAGTTGCGCAGTAGGCAATCAGCAACGTCGCCCGATGCTCAAGAAGCCGACCTAGAAGAGCCGGCTAAGGGCTTCTAACCACGCACATCCCACTCGGCCGGTTCGGCCGTGGGCGAACCCGCGGCCGCCTGCGGCAAATCTCGCAGGTCACCGTTCGGTCACATTAAACGCACGTAGAGGGTTGCGATTTGTGACGAGCATTTCCCAGGCGATCAGTGTGACGTACGGTGCAAATGATGCTCGTGTTGTCTTTGGCGCTTGTAGAGGAAATTGTGGCTGGCGCCGCCGTCGCCGTTGAGCCCAAGGGGAGCTAAGTCGAATGACACGCACACGCCGGGGTTCATCTGCGCGACCCGCTGCCAGGCTGGTCCGTCCGATCATTACGTCGGTGTTGAGCGCGGCCCTGCTGGTATGCATCCCCGGTCTGGCGCACGGTGATCCGAACGCCGACAGCCTCGGGGCGCTGATCGCCAATGTCGCCAACGCCAACCAGCGTTTGGAAGATCTGAGTGCCGAAATTCAGACGGAGCAAGAGGCCGTCAACAAGGCCCTGGTCGATGTGGAGACCGCGCGGGACAACGTGACCGCGGCCGAGCACGACTTCGAGGTCAGCCAGCAGTCGGTGAAGGACGCCAACACGGCGATCGCTGCGGCCCAACAGCGTTTCAACACCTTCGCCGCGGCCACCTATATGAATGGTCCGTCCGGCAGCTACCTGACGGCGACCAGTCCCGAGGACATCATCGCCACCGAGTCCGCCTCGAGGACCCTGGCGACCAGTTCCCAGACCGTGATGGACAACCTGCAGCGGGCCCGGACCGAACAGGTGAACAAGGCGTCGGCGGCGCGGCTGGCCAAGCAGAAGGCCGAAAAGGCCGCCGCCGACGCGAAAGCCAGCCAGGATGCCGCGGTCGCCGCGCTCACCACCTCGAAGCACAAGTTCTCCGACCAGCGTGAGCAGATCACTCGCCTGGCCGCCGAGCGCGACGAGGCCCAGGCCAAACTTCAGCAGGCCCAACTTGCGTCCGCTCATTGGTCGACCGGAAACGGCGGGGCCAATGGCCCGACGTCGGGCGACCGGTGGGATCCGGGAGCACCGGCCGGGGCACCCCTCTCCGGCGGCCGCCACTGGGACGGTTGGGACCCCACGCTGCCGATGGTGCCGAGTGCCAACATCCCCGGTGACCCGGTCGCGGTGATCAACCAGGTGCTGGGCATCTCGGCCACCTCGACGCAGGTGACCGCCGGCATGGGGAAGGGCTTCCTGCAGCAACTGGGCATTCTCAAGCCCGACGACACCGGGATCACCAACGCCACACCCGGGGGGCGTATACCGCGGGTCTATGGACGGCAGGCCTCCGAATACGTGATCCGTCGCGGCCTGTCCCAGATCGGCGTGCCCTACTCCTGGGGCGGTGGCAACGCGGCCGGCCCGAGCCATGGCATCGACTCGGGCGCCGGGATCACCGGCTTCGACTGCTCGGGTCTGGTCCTGTACTCGTTCGCCGGGGTGGGCATCAAACTGCCGCACTACTCGGGTTCGCAGTACGGCCTGGGCCGCAAGATCCCGACCTCCCAGATGCGCCGCGGCGACGTCATCTTCTACGGCCCGGGCGGCAGCCAGCACGTGACGATCTACCTCGGTCAAGGCCAGATGCTCGAGGCCCCCGACATCGGTTTGAAGGTTCGCGTTGCGCCCGTGCGCACCAGCGGCATGACCCCTTACGTGATCCGCTACATCGACTACTAAACGAGGAGCTATGCGGCACAAGCGTTTTCGCCTGATCAACCTGGCCTGTGTCACCACTGTGGTGACCGGGCTGATGTTGTCTGTCGCCGCTCCGGCCAACGCCGACCCCGGCGGCTGGGATCCGACGCTGCCCGCACAGATCAGTGCCGGCGCTCCCGGTGACCCGCTGGCCGTGGCCAACGCCTCGCTGCAGGCCACCGCGCAAGCCACCCAGACCACGATGGATCTGGGCAAGCAATTTCTGAGCGGGATCGGGATCAATCTCGGCGGCGATGCGCCCGCCGCCGCTGCCTCGCCCAGCAATCCGGGCGCCAAGATTCCGCGGGCCAACGGCCGTCAGGCCATCGAGTACGTGATCCGCCGAATGGGCTCCCAGATGGGTGTGCCGTATTCGTGGGGTGGCGGCTCGCTGCAGGGCCCGAGCAAGGGTATCGACGACGGCGCCAACATCAACGGCTTCGACTGCTCGGGCCTGATGCGGTACGGGTTCGCCGGTGTCGGCGTGCTGATCCCGCGGTTCTCCGGTGACCAGTACAACGCCGGCCGCCACATTCCACCCAACGAGGCCAGGCGTGGCGACCTCATCTTCTACGGCCCCGGCGGCGGGCAGCACGTCACCATGTACCTGGGCAACGGTCAGATGCTGGAGGCGTCCGGAAGCGCGAGCAAGGTGACGGTGAGCCCGGTGCGCAAGCCCGGTATGACACCGTTCCTGACTAGGATCATCGAGTACTGACCCAGGTGTGCTGGTCGTATCGCGGCCCGTCCGGCGAACGGCGGCGTCGACGGAATCCCAGCGGCCTGGAATAGTTGGACGAGGGCACGTCGCTGCCCCACGACATTCGTCGTGATGGCAGTTGTGTCCGATTGAGCTGTGGAGGGTTTGTTAATGACAGCAGCAGGTGGGCCGCCCCCGGGCGCCAGCGGTTACTCGGGTCCCAGTGGGCAGTCTGGCCCCGGGGCCCATTCGGCGCCTTCGGGTGGCGCCGACGGATTGGCCGCCGAGGTACACACCCTGGAACGGGCCATCTTCGAGGTCAAGCGGATCATCGTGGGCCAGGACCAGCTCGTGGAGCGGATGCTCGTGGGCCTGCTGTCCAAGGGACACGTGCTGCTGGAAGGCGTTCCCGGTGTGGCCAAGACGCTGGCGGTGGAGACCTTCGCGAAGGTGGTCGGCGGGACGTTCTCGCGTATCCAGTTCACTCCCGACCTGGTGCCCACCGACATCATCGGTACCCGCATCTATCGGCAGGGCAAGGAGGAGTTCGACACCGAACTCGGCCCGGTGGTGGCCAACTTCCTGCTGGCCGACGAGATCAACCGGGCACCGGCCAAGGTGCAGTCGGCACTGCTGGAAGTGATGGCCGAACGTCAGGTGTCGATCGGTGGCAAGAGATACCCGCTGCCCAACCCGTTCCTGGTGATGGCGACGCAGAACCCGATCGAGCACGAAGGCGTCTACCAGCTGCCGGAGGCACAGCGGGACCGCTTCCTGTTCAAGATCAACGTCGGTTACCCGACGCCCGAAGAAGAGCGCGAGATCATCTACCGGATGGGCGTCACGCCACCGCAGCCCAAGCAGATCCTGGCCCCGGGCGACCTGGTGCGGCTGCAGGGCCTCGCGGCCAACAGCTTCGTGCACCACGCGCTGGTCGACTATGTGGTGCGCGTCGTCTTCGCGACCCGCACACCCGAGCAGCTCGGGATGAACGACGTCAAGAGCTGGATCGCGTTCGGCGCATCGCCGCGCGCCTCGCTCGGCATCATTGCCGCTGCGCGTTCGCTGGCGTTGGTACGGGGCCGCGACTACGTGATCCCGCAGGACGTCGTTGAAGTCATTCCCGACGTGCTGCGGCACCGGCTGGTGCTCACCTACGACGCGCTCGCCGACGAGATCTCGCCGGAGATCGTCATCAACCGAGTCCTGCAGACGGTTGCCCTGCCTCAGGTGAATGCCGTGCCCCAGCAAGGCCATTCGGTGCCCCCGGTGATGCAGGCCGCGGCGGCTAGCGGTCGGTGACCGATTCTAAAACGCCGGCGGTCGTGCATCCGCCGTCGATGCTTCGTGGCGAGATCGATGACCCGAAGCTGACGGCGGCGCTGCGCACGCTCGAGCTCACCGTCAAACGCAAGCTCGACGGTGTTCTGCACGGCGACCACCTCGGCTTGATCCCCGGGCCCGGCTCGGAGCCGGGGGAGTCGCGCCTTTATCAACCCGGTGACGACGTCCGCCGGATGGACTGGGCGGTCACTGCGCGCACTACCCACCCGCATGTCCGGCAGATGATCGCCGACCGCGAACTGGAGACCTGGCTGGTGGTCGACGTGTCGGCCAGCCTGGACTTCGGCACCGCCTTCTGCGAGAAACGGGACCTGGCGGTTGCCGCCGCGGCGGCCATCACCTACCTCAACAGCGGTGGCGGCAACCGGCTCGGTGCTCTGGTTGCCAACGGCGCCACGACGACCCGAGTGCCGGCGCGCTCCGGACGTCAGCACCAACAGACGCTGTTGCGCACCATCGCGACCATGCCGAAGGCGCCGGTCGGGGTGCGCGGAGACCTGGCGGTTGCCATCGACGCGTTGCGCCGGCCCGAACGCCGCCGCGGGATGGCGGTGATCATCAGCGATTTCCTCGGCCCGATCAACTGGATGCGTCCGCTGCGGGCCATTGCGGCCCGCCACGAGGTGCTGGCGATCGAAGTGCTCGATCCGCGCGATGTCGAGCTGCCCGATATCGGTGATGTCGTCCTGCAGGACGCCGAATCCGGGGCCACCCGCGAGTTCACCATCGACGCGCAGCTGCGTGACGATTTCGCCAAGGCGGCCGCGGCCCACCGCGCCGATGTGGCACGCACGATTCGCGGTTGCGGGGCACCGGTATTGACGCTGCGCACCGACCGGGACTGGATCGGCGACATCGTCCGCTTTGTCGCCTCTCGCCGCCGCGGCGCACTGGACGGGCGCACTTGACACCGGTCGGCATCTACACCATGACGGGCCTGATATGACGCTGCCGTTGCTCGGCGCGATGTCGCTGTCCGGCTTCGCTCACGCGTGGTTCTTCCTTTTCCTGCTCGTCGTCGTCGGGTTGGCCGCGCTCTACGTCCTGATGCAATTGGCCCGCCAGCAGCGCATGCTGCGGTTCGCCAACATGGAGCTGCTGGAAAGCGTGGCCCCCAAACGGCCCTCCAGATGGCGGCATGTGCCGGCGATCCTGCTGGTGGCGTCGCTGGTGCTGTTCACCATCGCGATGGCGGGCCCGACCAACGACGTCCGGATTCCCCGCAACCGCGCGGTGGTGATGCTGGTGATCGACGTGTCGCAGTCGATGCGTGCCACCGATGTCGAACCCAACCGGATGGCTGCCGCGCAGGAAGCGGGGAAGCAGTTCGCCGACGAGCTCACCCCCGGGATCAACCTTGGGCTGATCGCCTACGCGGGCACCGCGACGGTGCTGGTGTCACCGACGACCAACCGCGACGCGACCAAGGTCGCGCTGGACAAGCTCCAATTCGCCGACCGCACTGCCACTGGGGAGGGGATCTTCACCGCGCTGCAGGCCATCGCCACGGTCGGCGCGGTGATCGGCGGTGGCGACACCCCGCCGCCGGCGCGCATCGTGTTGTTCTCCGACGGCAAGGAGACGATGCCGACCAACCCGGACAACCCCAAGGGCGCCTTCACCGCCGCGCGCACCGCCAAAGACCAGGGCGTGCCCATCTCGACGATCTCGTTCGGCACCCCGTACGGCTTCGTCGAGATCAATGACCAGCGCCAGCCGGTGCCCGTCGACGACGAGACACTCAGGAAAGTCGCCCAGCTCTCGGGCGGAAATTCCTACAGCGCCGCGACCCTGCAGGAGCTCAAGGCCGTCTACTCGTCGCTGCAGCAGCAGATCGGCTACGAGACGATCAAAGGCGACGCCAGCGTCGGCTGGCTGCGACTGGGTGCACTGGTATTGGCGCTGGCAGCGCTGGCGGCGTTGCTGATCAACCGACGGCTGCCAACCTAGCCCGGCGCCTTTCTCGCGAACCTAACCTGGCTGCGATTCTCGGCCCGGATTTTCGCAGTGCGGTTAGGCTCGCGACGCGCGTGCCTCGCCAACGCGGCGGATGATGTCGTCAGGGTGATCCTCGGCAATGACGCGGACGACGATCCACCCCATCCGCTCTAACGTCCCCAGGCGGCGAATGTCCTTGACGTATTGCCGCCGGTCGGACCGATGTTGATCACCGTCATACTCGACGGCCACCTTGATGTCTTCCCAGCCCATGTCCAGATACGCTTCACGCCAACCCCATTCATTGCGGACAAGAATCTGCGTCTGTGGCCGGGGAAATCCTGCCCGGATCAACAGCAGACGCAGCCAAGTTTCCTTCGGTGATTGCGCACCGCCGTCGACGAGGCCGAGCGCGGCTCGAGCGGCCTTCATGCCACGGCGGCCCCGATAGCGCTCGACCAATTGGTCCACGTCGATCAGTTTCAATTCGGTTGCCTGGATAAGTGCATCGACCGCGGCGACTGCGGAGTCCAGCGGGAAACGACTGGCCAGATCGAGTGCCGTTCGCTCCGGTGTCGTCACGCGCATGCCGTCGACGACACAGCGTTCGTCGGACTCGATGCGGTCTTCCCAGACTTGCACTTGCGGCGCACGGCGGGCGTTTGTGTCGATGATCGCGGCTGGTAATGCCGGGTCGATCCACTTTGCGCCATGCAACGCGGATGCGGAAAAGCCGGCAAGGATGCCGCGGCGGCGCGAGCGTAGCCACAGCGCTGTGGCGCGCAATTGTGCGGTCAGCTCTGTATCGCGCGACACGTACACATCTTTGTGTAGCGCGACATGTCGGCTGCGCAGTTGGTAGGGAGTCAACAACCTCGCAGCCAGGGCCTCGCTACCCAAAAACGGGTTTGCCATAGGCGGAAGTGTGCCGATCACCACCGACATGCCAGGGGGCAGATTGCGGGGCCGCGGCGCCGAGGCGATAAGTTGGCCAAGTGACTGAAGTAGCCACCGAGCTCGCCGCGAACAGCGGCAAACCCGAATTCGTATCCCGTTCAGTCCTGGTGACGGGCGGAAACCGGGGGATCGGTCTGGCGATCGCACAGCGGCTGGCCGCCGACGGCCACAAGGTAGCCGTCACGCATCGCGGCTCCGGGGCGCCCGAGGGGCTGTTCGGCGTCGAGTGCGACGTCACCGACAACGACGCTGTCGATCGCGCCTTCAAAGAGGTCGAGGAGCATCAGGGTGCGGTCGAGGTGCTGGTGTCCAACGCCGGCGTCTCCGCGGACGCGTTTCTGATCCGGATGACCGAGGAACGGTTTGAGAAGGTCATCAACGCCAACCTCACCGGGGCGTTCCGGGTCGCCCAGCGCGCGGCGCGCAGCATGCAGCGCAAGCGGTTCGGCCGGATGATCTTCGTGGGATCGGTCTCCGGCAGCTGGGGCGTCGGCAACCAGGCCAACTACGCGGCCTCCAAGGCGGGTCTGATCGGCATGGCCCGCTCGATCTCCCGGGAGCTGTCCAAGGCCGGGGTGACCGCGAACGTGGTGGCGCCGGGCTACATCGACAGCGAGATGACCCGCGCGCTGGATGAGCGTATTCAGGCGGGGGCGCTGGACTTCATCCCCGCGAAGCGGGTCGGCACCGCCGCGGAGGTCGCGGGCGTGGTCAGCTTCCTGGCCTCCGAGGATGCGAGCTACATCGCCGGTGCGGTCATCCCGGTCGACGGCGGTATGGGTATGGGGCATTGAGGAACTTTTGAGGACGAGGAATTAAGGACGGATATGGGACTGCTCGAAGGCAAACGGATCCTGGTCACCGGGATCATCACCGACTCCTCAATTGCGTTTCACATCGCCAAGGTGGCCCAGGAAGCTGGGGCACAGTTGGTGCTGACCGGATTCGACCGGTTGCGGCTGATTCAGCGCATCGCCGATCGGCTGCCGGAGAAGGCCCCACTGATCGAACTCGATGTGCAGAACGAAGAGCACCTGGGCTCGCTGGCAGACCGGGTCAGCGCTGAGATCGGCGAGGGCAACAAGCTCGACGGGGTGGTGCACTCGATCGGTTTCATGCCGCAGACGGGAATGGGCATCCACCCGTTCTTCGAAGCGCCGTACGAAGATGTGGCCAAGGGCATCCACATCTCGGCGTACTCGTACGCCTCGCTGGCCAAAGCAGTACTGCCGATTATGAATTCCGGCGGGTCCATCGTCGGCATGGATTTCGACCCGACCCGGGCGATGCCGGCTTACAACTGGATGACGGTCGCCAAGAGCGCACTGGAGTCGGTCAACCGGTTCGTGGCGCGCGAGGCCGGCAAAGTCGGGGTGCGCTCGAATCTCGTTGCCGCCGGTCCAATCCGGACGCTTGCGATGAGTGCGATCGTCGGTGGTGCGCTCGGCGAGGAGGCCGGCGCCCAGATGCAGTTGCTCGAAGAGGGCTGGGACCAACGCGCCCCGATCGGCTGGAACATGAAGGACCCCACCCCGGTCGCCAAAACGGTGTGCGCGCTGCTTTCGGAATGGCTGCCGGCTACCACTGGGAGCATCATCTACGCCGACGGCGGCGCTAGCACCCAATTACTTTAGCGCACAATGGAGTTCGATGCCGTCCTGCTGCTGTCCTTCGGAGGGCCAGAGGGCCCCGAGCAGGTGCGGCCGTTCCTGGAGAACGTCACGCGTGGCCGTAATGTGCCGCCAGAACGGCTAGACGACGTCGCTGAGCACTACCTGCATCTCGGTGGCATCTCGCCGATCAATGGCATCAATCGCGCGCTGATCGCGCAGCTGGAAGCCGAGTTGGGAGACCGCGGCCTGGACCTGCCGGTGTATTTCGGCAACCGCAACTGGGGTCCGTACGTCGAAGAAACAGTTACGACTATGCACGACAACGGTATTCGTCGCGCAGCGGTGTTCACCACATCGGCCTGGAGCGGGTATTCCAGCTGCACACAATATGTCGAGGATATTGCCCGCGCCCGGCAGGCCGCAGGCCCCGACGCGCCCGAGCTGATCAAGCTGCGAACCTACTTCGACCACCCGCTTTTGGTGGAGATGTTTGCCGATGCTATCGCGGCTGCTGCCGACACCTTGCCGGGTGAATTGCGCAGGGATGCGCGACTGGTGTTCACCGCGCATTCGATTCCGGTGGCGGCCGATCAGCGGTGCGGCCCTCGCCTGTACAGTCGCCAAGTCGCTTATGCCACAAGGCTGGTCGCGGCTGCCGCCGGGTACTCCGACTACGACCTGGCCTGGCAGTCCCGGTCGGGTCCGCCGCAGGTGCCCTGGCTGGAGCCCGATGTCGCCGACCATCTCACGACGCTTGCCGCCGCGGGCACCAAGGCTGTCATCGTCTGCCCGATCGGATTCGTCGCCGACCACATCGAGGTGGTGTGGGATCTCGACGAAGAATTGCGAGCCCAGGCGCAGGCGCAGGGAGTGGCGTTGGCCCGGGCCACCACGCCGAACGCCGACCGGCGATTCGCAAGGCTGGCCGCGGATTTGCTCGACGAGCTCCGCTACGGTCGAACTCCTGCCCGGGCCAGTGGCCCCGATCCGGTCGCGGGCTGCTTGGCCAGCATCGACGGCGTGGCGTGCTGTCCGCCGCATTGCGTTGCGCGAGAAGGCGGTTAGTCGGCCCAGGCCGAGTGCATGATCGCGTTCACCGCGGCCATCCGCGCCGAACGCACCACGGCGGTGAGCGGTCGGAGCGCGTCGCTGGCGATCCGCGCTTCCGACGACGATTGGGTTCCGAGCGGCTCCAGCCCGGACGCGACGAGGGCCGCGAAGCGGTCCGGCGCAGCGGCGGCACCGTTGTGCGGGGACGAATCAGACGGCTGACTGAGCCCGGCGCTTACCGCGATGATCGCGTCGACGTGCGCGGCGTTCTCCAGCACCCGCAATGCGCGCGACGGCGCGTGGTCGGGAACCCGATGTTGCCGTGCGGATTCCAGCAACTGCTCGACAAGCCCGCGCGGATCGTCGATGTCGCTTGCCGATCCCAGCCCGATGGCGCCGAGCGCATCGGCCGCCGAGCGCACCGCCGAGCGCAGCGCGTATTCGGCGTCACCCAGCTCGTGGTGTTCGAACACGGGCGCACCGGGCAGTGAATACACCGTCCACGCCAGCGCACACAGTTCCGGTGAAACCGAATCGTCGTCCTCGGCCTCATCGAGATCGCCGTAGGAGAACTCGGGGACCAGGCCGACAGCGGCACCGGGTTCGTCGGGGTTGGTGATGATCACCGCCTCGCCGGTGGCCAGGGCATCGCGCTCGAACTGTGTCCCGGGAGCCAGGCCACGCACGTCGCCGGGAACCGGCAACACCACGTTGATCGTCCCCATCAACGGGCACGGGACACCGGCGGAAGGCGGTAGCGTGAGCCGGCCGACCGCGGCGCGCAGTGTCTGTAACAACGAGACCGTCCCGACGTCGTGGACGTCGGGCCACGGCAGTCCGGTGTGGCCGGCCGCAACGGCATCATACGCGGTCACCGATTGCTTTGGTGCCCAAAGGGATAACGCGTCCAACACGTCGTCGGGCGCAGCCTTGCCTGCGAGCCAGGCGTTGGCCCACACGGACAGCGAAACACTCGGACACCACATGATCTCGCAGTGTAGTTGTTCGGTCCGGCAAAGGCCGATCACGCGTATTCTGACGGCATGTACATCCCGCTGAGCTGGCTAATCTTCGCGCTGGCTCTTGCGGGTGCCGAGGCGCTGACGGGCGATATGTTCCTGTTGATGCTGGGCGGGGGCGCCCTGGCCTCGTCGGTCACTGCTTGGCTGACGGATTGGCCGATCTTGGTCGACGGCGTGGTGTTCCTGGTCGTCTCGGTGCTGTTGGTGGTGCTGGTGCGGCCCGCGCTGCGGCAACGGTTGACGCCCCGGGGGTTGCCGACCGGGATCGAGGCGCTGGAGGGCAAAAGCGCTTTGGTGCTTGACCGGGTCGCCCACGACGCGGGCCAGGTGAAGCTTGACGGCCAGGTGTGGACGGCGCGCCCGTTCAACGACGGTGACGTCTACGAACCGGGCGAGTCGGTCACTGTCGTCCACATTGAAGGCGCCACGGCGGTGGTCTTCAAACATTAGCCCGCTGCGAAGACGCTGCGACAGAAAGGAACTCCCGTGCAAGGTGCGGTTGCTGGTTTGGTGTTGCTGGCCGTCCTGGTGGTCTTTGCGATCATCGTGGTGGCCAAATCGGTCGCGTTGATTCCCCAGGCCGAGGCCGCGGTGATCGAGCGGCTGGGTCGCTACAGCCGCACGGTCAGCGGGCAGCTGACGTTGTTGGTGCCCTTCATCGACCGCATCCGGGCGCGGATAGACCTGCGCGAGCGGGTGGTGTCGTTCCCGCCGCAGCCGGTGATCACCGAGGACAACCTGACCCTCAACATCGACACCGTGGTCTACTTCCAAGTCACCGTGCCGCAGGCGGCCGTCTACGAGATCAGCAACTACATCGTCGGCGTCGAGCAGCTCACCACGACCACGCTGCGCAACGTCGTCGGCGGCATGACGCTGGAGCAGACGCTGACTTCCCGCGACAAGATCAACGCCCAGTTGCGCGGCGTGCTCGACGAGGCCACCGGCCGGTGGGGCCTGCGGGTGGCGCGGGTGGAGTTGCGCAGCATCGACCCGCCGCCGTCGATTCAGGCCTCGATGGAAAAGCAGATGAAGGCCGACCGGGAGAAGCGGGCGGTGATCCTGACCGCCGAAGGCAACCGGCAGGCCTCGATCACCCAGGCCGAAGGCGCCAAGCAGGCCCAGATCCTGGCCGCCGAAGGTGCCAGACAGGCCGTGATCCTGGCCGCCGAGGCCGACCGGCAGTCCCGGATCCTGCGCGCTCAGGGTGAACGCGCCGCGGCATACCTGCGGGCGCAGGGGCAGGCCAAGGCCATCGAGAAGACGTTCGCCGCCATCAAGGCCGGCCGGCCCACCCCGGAGATGCTGGCCTACCAGTACCTGCAGACGCTGCCGGAGATGGCGCGCGGCGACGCCAACAAGGTGTGGGTGGTCCCCAGCGACTTCAGCGCGGCGTTGCAGGGTTTCACCAAGTTGCTGGGCACTCCGGGCGAGGACGGCGTGTTCCGATTCCAGCCGTCACCGGTCGACGACGCGCCCAAGCGCGCGGTCGACGATGACGCTGAGGTCGCCGACTGGTTCTCCACCGAGACCGATCCCAAGATCGCCCAGGCGGTCGCCAAGGCCGAGGCGATAGCCCGCCAGCCCGTGGACGCCCGGCCGGAGGCGCCACCGGAATTGACTCAATAGGATTGCCGGATGAGTGTTTTGAGTTCACCCAAAACCTACGCGGCGCTCGGCGCGTTACATGCCGTGGACGCGGTCCTGTGCGGCGTTCAGGTTGCGCCGATCACGAAAGTTCTGGACACAGTGGGACTGCCGGCCAACATTCGTCCGGTACTGCCGGTGGTGAAGGCGGCCGCCGCGGTCGGCTTGTTGTCGGTCACCCGGTTCCCCGCGCTGGCGAGATTGACGACGGCGATGTTGACGCTGTACTTCGTCTTGGCGGTGGGCGCCCATGTCCGGGTGTGCGACAAGGTCGTCAATGGTCTTCCGGCCGCGGTGTTTTTGGCTATTTTCGCCGCCATGACGGTCAAGGGACCGGACCAGAACTAATCCCAGCCCGGCCTCGAAAGTCGTTGTGCCGTCAGGGGATACCGCAGACACTTGTCACGCTGCGGGCCGGGCGGCAGTGGCGGCGCGGGCGCGACACCGGGATTTGACGTCGGCGCGATGCTGGCCGGAGGTGAAAGCGGCGCGGGCGATGGTGCCGACGAGAACGGCGGTGGATAGGGCGGCGGCGGCAGCTGAACGCGGACGGTGAAGACCAAACCGGTGACCGCGAAGGCGGCGATCGCGCCGAGTATCAGGCCAACCAACCCGGCACCGATCAACGCCGCGCCGGAAAAGCGCCGTCCGGGTGCGGGAACCGGGTTCGGTGCCCCGCTGTGAGTGCTCTCGGACGTCATTGGGTCTCCACGTTGTTCGTCGTATCCAGGACGGTAGTGTCGCCGGTCGTCAGTGTGGTCCGGCTGGTTGCGCGGTCACGGCGGTGAGATGCCATTTGTCCAGCCATGGCTGCACGAGCTCGGCAACCGAAAATTTAGCCGGGGCCAGGCAGCCCGCGTTGGGAATGGCGGGATTACTGCCGCGGATGTCAATGCCGACCGCGGTGGCGGTGCCGTCGGTTTGGATGAGATACACCGGGCCGCCGGAATCCCCGCACTGGCCGCCCGCGGAGAATGAGACCTTGCTGGCGGTGATGTTGAGGACCTGTCCACATTCGGCCTCACCGCTGCTCATGCCGAACTTGCACAGCTCCTGTCCGATCGAGAGCTCGGTGGTGACCCCGGTGATCGGTAGCGTGGTGGCGACGGCCGGACTCTGCGGGACATTGTCGCCGTCGAGCACGATCAGGCCGATGTCGTGTTGTTCGTCGTGAACGCCCTCGCTGACCGTCCGGACGAAGGTGCCCAACTTTGCGTACGGCAGGATCCCGCCGAGGTTCATCATCACCTTGCTTGGTTTGCCGGGCCGATTGCAGTGACCGGCGGTAAGCACACCGGCCTGGCCGGTGCTGGTGTGCACCAAAAACCCTGCCGTGCAACCCATTCCGCCGGAACCGTCGGCGTATTCGACGTAGATGCCCGTCCCGGGGCCCGCGGCACTTGACGCGGGTAACGCGATGGGCGTTATGTCGGGCAGCGGTGCGGCCTCTTGCACGTGCACGACATCCTTGGGTGCCAGCCAGATGGCCGCCATACACACCACAGCGGCGAACGCTGCCCCGATCGTCAGCCACGAGATATGTGTTCGTACCCGTGATGCCGGCGGGTAGGGGACGGCGACCGCGCCCGCGTTCGGCACGTGATGCAGCTTGATCCGATCGAGCAGGAAGGACAACACCGCGACGGCCACCGACGCAAGCGCCCCGAGGAGCAGCATCAGGAAGCCGGCCCGCGACGGCTGCAAGCCCAAACTCGCAAACTGCTGCGCGTAGACCCGCTCCATGGGTAGATCTTCCAGGCAATGGGCGGCGCACTCAACAGTGCGGCTCGGTTAGCTGATGATGGCGGGTTCGGAGGCAGGCTCGTCGGGGTGCGACGCGTGCTCGCGCCGACGGTAATGCCGGATTTCGAGGAACAGTCCCGTGAGCCCCAGCGCGCTGGTGACCAACGACACCAGGAAGAGCAGCGGGCTGGGGTGACCGGCCAGCGCGTCGCCGAGAAAGACGATTGCGGCGGTGCCGGGCAGCAGACCGGCCACCGTGGCCAGCGTGTAGGGGCGGACGCCCACGCCGGACGCGCCGGCCGCATAGTTGACCGCGGAAAACGGCAGGACCGGAATCAATCGCAGCGATAACACGGCCACCCAGCCCCGCTCGCGCAGGCGCTGGTCTGCCCGGTGAATCGCTCGGTAGCGGACCAGCCGGTCGAGCCGCCACCCTGCCGCGCGGATCAACAGCAGGGCCAGCACCGCGCTGGCACTGCTGGCGACCACCGCGATCAGTACGCCCAGGGCCGGGCCGAACAGCAGCCCCGCAGCCAGGGTGAACGCCGTGCGGGGGAACGGCACCACCGTAACGACGATGTGCGCGATCAGAAATGCCAGCGGGAACCAGGGACCGACAGATTCAGCCCAGTCGCGCAGCTGCACCGCGCTGGGCAGCGGAACCCATAGCGCTACCGCAACCAAGAATGTGATACCGACCACTGTCGCCACGGCGCGCGGCCGGGACAGCTGGCGTGCGGTCGAGGCCAGCGCGCGCGAGAGACTGCGCAGCGTGCTGGTGGTTTTACCGGTGGCGGGGTCCGTCACGTGGCTCAACGTTACGGGTCATACATGAATAGCTTGTATCCCATGGCTGGCGTTTCGCCGTGGACCTGGCACGATCGGTTCACCTCGCGGTTTTTTGGCGGCGGGGGCGATCAATTAGCCTGATTAGTAAGTGGCATGTCCTGCGCAACCCCAAGCAACATTGCCAATAGCTGCGAAAACAGGAGCAGTCGGTGTCCATTGATGTACCCGAGCTCGCCGACCTAGAACAGGTTCGCGCGCGCTGGCGCACCGCGGTTGCCGGTGTGCTTGCCAAAAGCACCCGCAAAGAACCCGGCGAGTTGGGGGACCACCCCGAGCATCTGCTGGACACCGCGACATACGACGGGTTCGCCGTCCGCCCCCTCTACACCGCGTTCGACGAGCTGCCCGAGCCGTCGCTGCCCGGCGAGTGGCCCTACCTGCGAGGCGGCGACGCTTTTCGCGACGTCAAATCCGGCTGGAAGGTCGCCGAGGTGTTCCCGAGCGTCGGAGCCACCGCCGCTGAGGCCAACGCGGCGGTGCTGGGCTCACTCGGCGACGGGGTCAGCGCGCTGCTGATCCGTATCGGCGAGGACGGAGCGGCACCGGAGGACCTCGAGGCGTTGCTCGCGGGTGTGTACCTGAGCATGGCGCCGATCGTGCTCGACGCCGGCGCCGACTACCCGGCGGCGTGTGAGGCGATGCTGGCCCTGGTAGCCGACGTCGACGCCGACCAGCGCGCCACCTTGTCGGTGGACCTGGGCGCCGACCCATTGACGGCGTCATTCAGCGACCGTCCCGCGCCGGCAATCGACGACGTCGTCGCGGTTGCGTCGCGGGTGACCGGCGACCACGGCGTGCGGGCGATCACCGTCGACGGACCCGCCTTCCACAACCTTGGTGCCAACGCGACATGGGAGCTCGCGGGCAGCATCGCGGCCGCGGTGGCCTATCTGCGGGTGCTCACCGAGTCGGGGATGCCGGTCGGCCGCGCACTGGGCCAGATCAGTTTCCGGCTGGCCGCCGATGACGACCAGTTCATGACGATCGCCAAGATGCGCGCGGTGCGCCAACTGTGGGCGCGGGTCGCCGAGGTCGTCGGGGAACCCGAGGCCGGCGGGGCGATCGTGCACGCGGAGACGTCGCTGCCGATGATGACCCAGCGCGATCCGTGGGTGAACATGCTGCGCTGCACGCTTGCCGCGTTCGGCGCCGGTGTCGGCGGCGTCGACACCGTGCTGGTCTTCCCGTTCGACGTCGCGATCAAGGGCGGCTTTCCCGGCACGGCACGAAGTTTCGCGCGACGCATCGCGCGCAACACTCAGCTGCTGCTGTTGGAAGAGTCACACGTCGGCCGGGTGCTCGATCCCGCCGGCGGGTCGTGGTTCGTCGAAGACCT
Organism: uncultured Actinomycetota bacterium; assembly: GCA_963712615.1. GTDB lineage: Bacteria > Actinomycetota > Actinomycetes > Mycobacteriales > Mycobacteriaceae > Mycobacterium. The sequence continues at coordinate 1,106,757 of CAVQIO010000002.1, read as the reverse complement.
CACCAAACAGCTCGCCGAGGGCGCCTGGGAACATTTCCAGGCCATCGAGGGCCGCGGCGGATTCGTCGACGCCCACGACTATATCGCCGACCAAATCGCCGATATCGCGGCTCGGCGTGCCGACGACATCGCACACCGTCGTACGGCGATCACCGGCGTCAACGAGTTTCCGGACCTAGCCGAACCCGCACTGCCGCAAAGTGATTCATTTGGCCAGCCAGATGTCGGGAACTTGCAGCGCTACGCCGCGGGATTCGAGGCGCTGCGCGATCGTTCGGACGCCTTCCTGGCCCGCACCGGTTCACGCCCCAAGGCAGTGTTGCTTCCGCTGGGCCCGCTGGCCGAGCACAACATCCGCACCACCTTCGCGGCGAACCTGCTGGCTTCGGGCGGCATCGAGGCGGTCAACCCGGGAACGGTCGACGCCGACTCCGTCGCCGCGGCGCTGTCGGACACCGAATCGCCCACCGTGGCGGTGATCTGCGGCACCGACAAGCGCTACGGCACCGAGGCGGTCGGGGTCGTCGACGCGGCGCGCAGCGCGGGGGCATCGCGGGTCTACTTGGCCGGACCGGAAAAGGCGGTGGCCGAAGCCGATCCAGAGCACCGGCCGGACGAATTCCTGACAGCCAAAATCAATGCGATCGAAGCCCTTTCGGATCTGCTCACTCGGTTGGGGGCGTAACACAATGACGACGTCTACTCCTGTGATCGGCAGCTTTGCCGACATCCCGCTGCACGGCGATCGGGTGGGGCAGCCGCCCACGGACGCCGCCGTGGACAAGCATGTTGCCGCGGCGGCCGCGGCGCACTGGTATACGCCCGATCAGCTGGTTTGGCATACGCCGGAAGACATTGACGTCAAGCCGGTTTACATCGCCGCGGACCGTGCCGCCGTCCAAGCCGACGGCTACCCGTTGAACAGTTTTCCCGGTGAGCCGCCGTTTGTGCGCGGCCCGTACCCGACGATGTATGTCAACCAGCCGTGGACGATCCGCCAGTACGCCGGCTTTTCCACTGCCGCGGAGTCCAACGCGTTCTACCGGCGCAACCTGGCCGCCGGTCAGAAGGGCCTGTCGGTGGCCTTCGACTTGGCCACCCACCGTGGGTACGACTCCGACCATCCGCGCGTTGCGGGTGACGTCGGAATGGCAGGTGTGGCAATCGATTCCATTCTGGACATGCGGCAGCTGTTCGACGGTATCGACCTGAGCACCGTCAGTGTGTCGATGACGATGAACGGTGCGGTGCTGCCGATCCTGGCGTTGTATGTGGTGGCCGCCGAGGAGCAGGGGGTGCCGCCGGAGAAGCTGGCCGGCACCATCCAGAACGACATCCTCAAAGAGTTCATGGTGCGCAACACCTACATCTACCCGCCTAAGCCGTCGATGCGCATCATCTCCGACATCTTCGGCTACACCAGCACCAAGATGCCGAAGTTCAACTCCATCTCGATCTCCGGTTACCACATCCAAGAGGCCGGTGCCACAGCGGATTTGGAGCTGGCCTACACCCTGGCCGACGGGGTCGACTACATCAAGGCGGGTCTGGACGCCGACCTGGACATCGACAAGTTCGCGCCCCGGCTGTCCTTCTTCTGGGGCATCGGGATGAACTTCTTCATGGAAGTCGCCAAGCTACGGGCGGGCCGCCTGCTGTGGAGCGAACTGGTCAGCCAGTTCGGCGCGAAGAGCGCGAAATCGCTGTCACTGCGCACACATTCGCAGACCTCGGGTTGGTCATTGACCGCGCAGGACGCGTTCAACAACGTCGCCCGCACCTGCATCGAGGCGATGGCGGCGACTCAGGGCCACACCCAGTCGCTGCACACCAACGCGCTGGACGAGGCGCTGGCGTTGCCCACCGACTTCTCCGCCCGCATCGCCCGCAACACCCAGCTGGTGCTGCAGCAGGAGTCGGGTACCACGCGACCGATCGACCCGTGGGGTGGTTCCTACTACGTGGAGTGGCTGACCCATCAGCTTGCGCAGCGGGCGCGTGCCCACATCGCCGAGGTCGCCGAGCACGGCGGCATGGCGCAGGCCATTGACGACGGCATTCCCAAGCTGCGCATCGAAGAGGCCGCCGCGCGCACTCAGGCCCGCATCGACGCCGGAATCCAGCCGGTGGTGGGGATCAACAAATATCAGGTCGAAGAGGACCAGGAGGTCGAGGTCCTCAAGGTTGCAAACAGCCGGGTGCGCACCGAGCAGCTGGCCAAACTGAAAGACCTGCGGGCGAGCCGGGACGCCGAGGCAGTCGAGGCCGCCTTGGCCGAGTTGTCCCGGGCGGCCGCCGCGCACGGCCGCGCCGGGGAGGACGGGCTGGGCAATAATCTGCTGGCGCTGGCCATCAACGCCGCGCGGGCCAAGGCCACGGTCGGGGAGATCTCGGACGCGCTGGAGAAGGTGTACGGCCGCCACCAGGCGGAGATCCGTACGATCGCCGGCGTCTATCGCGACGAAGCCGGAAAGGCTCCGAACATGGCAACCGCGACCGAACTAGTCGAGAAGTTCGCCGAGGCCGACGGCCGCCGGCCCAGGATTCTGGTGGCCAAGATGGGCCAGGATGGCCACGACCGCGGCCAGAAGGTGATCGCGACGGCATTCGCCGACATCGGGTTCGACGTGGACGTCGGATCGCTGTTCTCCACACCCGAGGAGGTGGCCCGCCAGGCCGCCGACAACGACGTGCACATGGTCGGCGTGTCCTCGCTGGCCGCCGGACACCTGACTCTGGTGCCGGCGCTGCGCGACGCGCTGGCCGAGGTGGGCCGGTCCGACATCATGGTCGTGGTCGGTGGTGTCATTCCGCCCGGCGACTTCGACGAGCTCTACGCGGCGGGAGCCGCCGCGATCTTCCCGCCCGGGACGGTGATCGCCGACGCCGCGATCGGCTTGCTGAACAAGCTCGCCGAGCGGTCGGGTTACGACCTCAGCTAGATGGCCGGCTCCAGAACTGCCGCGAGACTGCAACTACCGACGCCACTACTCGCGAAACGCGTCGGTAGTTACAGTCTCGCGGGCCGGGGCGGGTCATGAACTCCCGAGACCTGGCCAAAGCCATTCGCAGCGGCGATCGTGCGGCGCTGCCACGGGCCATCACGATGCTCGAGTCCACCCGCGCCGACCATCGTGAGCGGGCCCAGCAGTTGCTGCTGGATTTGCTGCCGGACTCCGGAAACGCCCATCGGGTGGGCATCACCGGGGTTCCCGGGGTGGGAAAGTCCACCACGATCGAGTCACTGGGCATGCAGCTGATCGACCGCGGTCACCGCGTGGCCGTGCTGGCGGTCGACCCCTCCTCGACGCGGACTGGCGGCTCGATCCTGGGTGACAAAACCCGGATGTCGCGGTTGGCAGCGCACCCGGACGCCTACATCCGGCCGTCGCCGACGTCGGGGACCCTGGGCGGCGTAGCAAAGGCCACCCGGGAGACGGTCGTCCTGCTCGAGGCGGCCGGTTTCGACGTGATCCTGATCGAGACCGTCGGCGTCGGCCAGTCCGAGGTCGCCGTTTCCAACATGGTCGACACCTTCGTGCTGCTGACCTTGGCCCGCGCCGGCGACCAGTTGCAGGGCATCAAAAAGGGCGTGTTGGAGCTGGCCGACATCGTGGTGGTCAACAAGGCGGACGGCGATCACCTGCTCGAGGCGCGCAAGGCCGCACGCGAGCTTTCATCGGCGATCAGGTTGATCTACCCCCGCGAAACCTTATGGCGGCCACCGGTTCTCACGATGAGCGCGGCGGAGGGGACGGGTCTGACCGAGATGTGGGACACCGTCGAACGCCATCGCGAGGTGCTTACCGAAGCCGGGGAGTTCGAGACCCGGCGGCGAGCACAACAGGTCGACTGGACCTGGCAGATGGTCCGCGACACGGTCCTGGACCGGGTGCTGTCCAACCCCGCGGTACGCAAGATGCGGGCTGATGTGGAGCGGCAAGTCAAAGCCGGGGAGCTGACGCCCGCGATGGCAGCCCAGCAAATACTAGACGCATCGTCTCGCTAACGGAAAGGTAAATTAATTACTGGTTGTTTTCTCTGACAGGCCGATCGGAAGTAAATTCAAAATTGTGACGGTAGACAACGGGGCCGATCACCGCGCGAATCCCTCCCACGATGCCCCTGACGCAGGTCATCGTGTGTTTGGTGCGGCGGACCCAAACTTTTCCTGCGTTGTTCGTGGCTTTTCGAGCTTGTTCCCCGGTCGCCGCTTCGGCGGTGGAGCGCTGGCGGTCTACCTCGATGGACAACCTGTGGTTGACGTGTGGACGGGCTGGTCGGACCGGGCGGGCCAGCTGCCGTGGACGGCCGACCGGGCGCCGATGGTTTTTTCCGCCACTAAGGGCTTGGCCTCGACTGTCGTCCACCGGCTCGCCGATCGGGGGCTGATCGACTACGAAGCCCCGGTTGCCGAGTACTGGCCGGAGTTCGCGGCCAATGGCAAAGAGACCCTGACCGTTCGCGAGGTGATGAGGCACCGGGCCGGCCTGTCGGGCCTGCGCGGCGCCACCCAGGAAGATTTGCTGGATCACCTCGTGATGGAAGAGCGGCTGGCCGCGGCGCCTCCCGGACGCTTGCTGGGTAAGCCCGCCTACCACGCGCTGACCTTCGGCTGGCTGATGTCCGGCCTGGGCCGAGCTGTGACCGGCAAAGGCATGCGTCAGCTGATTCGCGAGGAGCTGGCCGAGCCGTTGGGCACCGACGGCCTGCACCTGGGCCGGCCACCGGCCGGCAGCCCGACGCGGGTCGCCGAGATCATCATGCCGCAGAACGTCCTCGGTAGCCCGATCATCGGCTCGGTGGCAACCAAGGTCGCCACGCAGCTGTCCGGCGGATTTCGCTCGATGTACTTCCGCGGCGTCATGGCCGCCGTGCAAGGCGATATCCCACTGCTGGACGCCGAGATGCCGGCAGCGAACGGGGTGGCGACGGCTCGCGGCTTGGCGCGGATGTATGGCGCGATCGCCAACGGCGGCGAGATCGACGGCACCCGATTCCTGTCGCGGGAGATCGTGGCCGGGCTGACCGGGCGGCGCAGCCTGAAAAGGGACCGAAACATCATGGTGCCCTTGTCATTCCACCTCGGGTATCACAGCGTGCCGTTCGGCAACGTGATGCCGGGCTTTGGGCACGTCGGGATGGGCGGTTCGTTCGGCTGGGCTGACCCCGCGTCCGGGCTGGCGTTCGCATTCGTGCACAACCGGCTGTTGTCGCCGTTCCTGGTGCTGGATCATTCCGGGGTGGCCACCTTGGGCAATCTGCTCCGGGTGGGTGTCGGGAAGGCCCGCAAACACGGTGTCCGGCCGGTGACCGAATTCGGGGCACCGTTCAGCGAACCCGGCGCCGCCGTCGGCTGACCGGCGAAAGTGCCCGTCCTGCAGGCGATGACGGACCCTACTCTGCCCGTGCATTTCGCTCGGCGCACGTGGATATGCGCAGGCGCCAATCTGATTGAGCGAATTGGCGGCTTCGAAAGGTGGAACACGCGCACCGCATCGCCATTATCAGGAATCCGGCTAATGCCCCGACGGTCACCGATATGATCGATCCGGACCACAATCCCGGCAGCATGTCGGTGACCTACTTCCTCTGCAGACGAACGGGAGACGTCGGCTCTTGTCAGCATCCGTGCTTATCACTGGTGGAGCGGGATTCATCGGGTCAGCGCTCTCGCATCGCCTGGTCAAAGCCGGTTATGACGTCGCTGTGATGGATGTCCTGCACCCCCAGGTGCATGCCGAAGGACGCGCGCTCGACTTGCCGCCGTCCGTGCGGTTATTCACCGGCGACGTCACGCACGCGCCTGACTGCGACGCCGTGCTCCGGTTGTTCCGCCCCACCCAGGTCGTCCATCTGGCTGCCGAGACGGGAACGGCGCAATCGCTCTCCGAGGCGACGCGCCACGGCTCGGTCAATGTGGTGGGCACCACGGCACTTCTCGACGCCTTGAGCCGCTCGGGGCTTGTGCCCGACCAGCTCGTTCTAGCGTCGTCGAGGGCCGTATACGGCGAGGGCGCTTGGGAGTGCGGCACGCACATCTTCTATCCGGGGCCTCGCAGCCACGCGCAGCTGGTGGCCGGCGTTTGGGATGCCCAAGGGCCAACGGGCGAACGCGCGGAACCGCTTCCCAGCTGTGCAGCGCGGACTGAGCCCCGGCCCAGCAACATCTACGCGGCGACCAAGCTCGCCCAGGAGCACATACTGGCTGCCTGGAGCGCCGCGCACGACACCAACCTCAGCGTGCTGCGTCTGCAGAATGTCTACGGGCCGGGCCAGTCGCTCACCAACCCGTACACCGGGGTAGTCCCGTTCTTTGCGCGTGTGTCACGCGAGCAACGCCCATCGGACGTCTACGAAGACGGCCGCATCGTTCGCGACTTCGTCTACATCGAAGACGTCGTCGACGCGCTCTTCGCGGCTCTGCAAGATCCTGCGCCTGGGTCACGTTGCCTCGACATCGGTTCGGGCGCCGCGACGACGATCCATGAGCTGGCTCAGAAGATAGCCGCCAACTTCAACGCTCCCGAGCCGGTTGTCACGGCGAAATTTCGCGACGGTGATGTGCGTGCTGCGAGCTGCGACATCGAGCCGGCGCAAAGCGAGTTGCAATGGTACCCCAAGTGGTCGCTGGACGACGGTTTGCGTGTACTGCTCGAATGGATCGGCGACCAGCTCGAATCGCCCTCAGCAGCAGTTGGTCCCGCGCATGAACCAGACCGTGCAGTCGCGCAGCCTGCGGGCCGGCCCTAACAAAATCCTCGCTTGAGTCGCAGGATTGCAAGCATGCGTCGACACCGAAGTCGCCCCCTCACCTCGGTGAGCAATCGAGCCCAATTCGGGCGCACCGGTCAAGTGGCGCAACGCTACTGCACACGTATACGACTCGTGCGTCGAGATCAACAGCCACGGACGGAACGTGCACCGGCTTCTGTGCTGGCAGCGTGGGCGAAATGGTCGGGCACGAGGGCCGGCGCCCGTCCTAGCCGTGAAGTAGCAACGTTGCCCGTGGCGTGTCGGCGATGCCGCAGATTCGGGCAATCGAGTGATTCATTCCATAAATCGGGGTGATTCGTTTTAGTCTTGCCCGAGACCAAGGGAGGCGATCCGGTGAGTGGTGTGGCAGTCGACAGGCGAGCAGTGGATCGAACGACTGTTCATAGCCTGTGGAAGGCGATCCTCATTGCCAGCGCGGTCATCGTGGTTGCGGCATGTTTGTACCTACCGGCCCTCGCCGCGGTGATTGGCGCAGTCCTACTGTCGCTCTTAATTGCGCGCGCTGCTTATCAGGGGCGCGATCGCTACATCCCCAATTTATATGCTCGCGATACCAGGATCTATGACGAAGAATACCGCGGGTTTATCAGCCGCACGATGTCGGATTTGCGCCGACGCCGGATTCGCGGCCATACATTGTTGTCGGAGGCGTCGCAGCTGGCCGGGCCATCCCTTGGGGATTCCGACGAACTGTTGTTAGATCTCGGTGTCTGGATCGGCTGGTCGACACGGCTCATATCCGATGCGAGCGACCGCATGGTATACGGCTTCGATAGTTTTTCGGGCCTCGTTGAGGACTGGAAACTCGAAGACCAGGTCGTCAAGCGGGGGACCTTCTCATTATCGGATCCGTTCGCGCAGCGGTTTATCCGAGACACTGACGTGGTCTTCCAGGACGGCCTGCCAACCGCGCTAGGCCGGAAGGTGCAGTTCATCAAGGGAAGCACCTACGACACGTTGTCGCCATTCCTGGCCGAGCACCCAGGCGCGCCGATCAGGCTCTTTCACATGGATTTGGACACGTATGAAAGTTGCCTGCACGCGTTAGAGACGTGCAAGGACCGCTTTGTCCCGGGATCTATTCTGGTTTTTGATGAGTACCTCGTCACCAATGGCGAAATGCGGGCGTTCTATGAGTTCCAAAGCCGGTACGAACTGGAATGGAATTACCGCGCGTGGGGTCTTGAAATGATGGAAATGAATATCGAGATGATCAAATCGCGCTGGATGCGGATGCTGTATTACGCTGTCGCGATTCCGATTTTTTGGATCTTGGGCGAGGGGCGTTGCGCGTCGGTATGTTTCCACAAGCCGTTTTGGCGGTTTTGGCTGGGTGCGCCGATGGGCGATGTGTTTTTTCTGCTCGGTGCCGTTGGGTCGCGCAAATCGGTCAGCCTTGAAATTACCGGGCTGGGCAAGCTCGAGCGGGCTCGCTAGCACTGAGCACCGGTGGCGGCACTCGCATCCGGTCTGACCGCTTTGAGATGCCACAGGGGCGATTGCTAGTTTGGCTCCCGAGCGAACAAACCCGAGGCAGTCCTAGACTCCGGTTCGCGCCAGTGAGATCGCGGGTCTTCCGGTCAACGTCGCCGGTAAACGTGAGAGGCAGGGTGAGCCGTTGGAGAGTCTGATGATTGCTGGCGAGCGGTTGGTGGCCGGCGGGCGATCGGGCGCTGGCTGGTCGGCGGAAGGGATTGGTGGAAAAACTGTGAAACGCGTTGGTGACGTCGTTGGTCGTCTAGGCTGCAGGGCTGGGAGTGGTGGTTTGCGAAGAGAGGGACAGTCGTGACCGTGGCCGAAACCGACTCGCGGTCTGCGTATCTTGATCTGTTGCGTCGTGACCTGACTCGTTATGGTCAGGATGAGCTGGTGCCGGTGGGGTTGCATCGGCTGGGGCGAGCGATTTTCAATAGTCGCAATTTCTTGTTGGTGCGTAAGCGCCCGTTCAATGCCCATGCGCGGGATCGGGGTCTGGATTGGCCGGCGGATGCGTTGACGATGATTGGGATGCAGCGGCTTACCAGTTTGCAGCGGTGTGTGGAGACGGTGCTGGCTGAGGGTGTTGCTGGTGATCTGGTCGAGTGTGGCGTGTGGCGTGGTGGGGCTTCGATTTTGATGCGCGCGGTGTTGGCGGCCTATGGAGATGAGACGCGCCGTGTCTGGTTGGCTGATTCGTTTGCGGGTGTGCCTCCTCCGGATACGGTGAATTACAAGGCGGACAAGGGAATTAAGTTGCACCGGCACGCGAATGTGTTGGGGGTTTCTGAGGCCGAGGTGCGGGCGAATTTTGAGCGTTATGGGCTGCTGGATGGGCAGGTTCGTTTTCTGCCGGGGTGGTTCAAGGATACGTTGGCCGATGCTCCGATTGAGCAGATCTCGGTGTTAAGGCTCGATGGTGATCTGTATGAATCCACGATTCAGGGGTTGGATGCGCTTTATCCCCGGTTGTCATCCGGGGGTTTTTGCATCATCGACGACTACCACGTTTTCAGTGCGTGTGAACAGGCAGTGGCCGACTACCGTGAGAAGCACGGTATATCTGCGGAGATCGTGGAAATAGACGGCACCGGTGTGCTCTGGCGCAAGCCATGACCACCACACGACCGTAATGCCGGAATCCGCAATGAAATTCGTGCTGGCGAACTACGGAACTCGCGGCGACGTCGAGCCTTCCCTCGTTGTCGGCCGCGAACTGCAGCGCAGGGGCCACGATGTGCGGATGGCCGTCGCGCCCGACCTGATTGAATTCGTCGAGGCGGCCGGGCTTCCGGCCGTCTCCTACGGGTTGGATACGCGGACCTGGCTCGACGTGTACCGCAACTTCTGGACGTCCTTCTTCAGCAGGTTCTGGAGGGTCCAGCAGCTGCGACGGCTGTGGCGCGAAATGTGGGACCTCAGTGACCAGTGCTGGACCCAGATGAACACGACGCTGGTGTCGCTGGCAGACGGGGCCGACTTGCTCTTCGCTGGGCTGAGTTACCAGGAGCCCGCCGCCAATGTGGCGGAGTACTACGGCATCCCGTTGGCCACATTGCATCACGTCCCGATGCGGCCCAACGGCCAGGTCGTCTCGATCCTGCCGTCGACACTGGCCCGCTACGCAATGACGGCGTTCGATTGGTTCTGCTGGCGCCTGAACAAGAAAGTCGAGGATGCGCAGCGCCGGGAATTGGGCCTACCGAAAGCCACCGGCCCCTCCCCGGGACGGATCGCTGAACGCCAATCGCTGGAAATCCAGGGCTACGACGACGCTTGTTTTCCCGGGCTGGCGACCGAATGGGCGAAATGGGACGGCCACCGTCCTTTTGTGGGCACGCTGACGATGGAGTTGACGACGGAGGTCGACGACGAAGTCGTATCGTGGATTGCCGCGGGCACACCGCCGATCTGCTTTGGTTTTGGCAGCATGCCGGTGGAATCGCCGGCCGACACGATCGACATGATCAGTGCGGCCTGTGCGGAGTTAGGCGAGCGGGCACTGGTGTGCGCCGGCTGGAGTGACTTCAGCGAGGTACCGCATGTAGACCATGTCAAGGTCGTGGGCGCGGTGAATTATGCGAAGGTATTTCCCGCCTGCCGTGCCGTCGTGCACCACGGCGGCTCGGGAACCACGGCCGCAAGCATGCGCGCGGGAGTTCCCACGTTGATTCTCTCCATGGACCCCAACCAGACGATTTGGGGAGCGCAGCTCAAACGACTGAAAGTGGGGACTGCCCGGCGCTTTTCGAACACCACCCGCGAAACGCTGGTCGCAGACCTGCGGCGGATCCTTGACCCGGAATACGCCACCCGGGCCCGCGCGCTCGCAACCCGGATGACCAAACCCGCCGAGAGCGTTAGCACCGCCGCCGATCTTGTGGAAAATTTCGCCCGCGCGAAGCACCTCGCTTAATCGAGGACGCGGCCTCGCAGCCACGGCGTAACGCCGGCGTTCATCCGGGATTCTTGCCGCACTCAAACTTGCCGACGCTGTGCGTCACCTGAATATCAAATCCGCAGAACGCCTTGGCCTAACCATCACCTCACGTGATGGCGGCCTTGAGATCTCTGCGCATGTACACAGACGCATCCGTCGCAGCGGCAGATTTTCGAGCCCGTCGTGATCCATGAAAGAGCAGTGTGAACGACAGGTAAACACGCTAGCCTGGCTTGCCTAGGTCGGCGGGAAGTGATAGAGCTAGCCTCGCGATGAAATTTGCTCTGGCGTGTTACGGAACTCGGGGGGATGTCGAGCCTTCCCTCGCTGCGGGTCGCGAACTGCTGCGCAGAGGGCATGAAGTGCGCATGGCCGTCCCGCCCAATCTGATTGGCCTCGCGGAGGACGCTGGGCTCTCTGCGGTCTCTTACGGGCCGGATATGCAAGCGTTCTGGGACGACGAGTTCCTTCGTAACTTTTGGTCGGATCTCCGCCGGGAGCTTTGGACGATCCGGGGGCCGATCAAGATGGTGCGCGAGGCGTGGGAGCCCGTTCTGCGCGCCTGGACGGATATGAGCACCACCCTTACGGCACTCACCGCCGGGGCAGACGTGCTCTTCACCGGTCAGCTATACCAGGACCTCGCCGTGAACGTCGCGGAGTACTACGACATTCCGATGGCGGTGTTGCATTACATCCCGATGCGGCCCAACGGCGAACTCATTCCTAACCTGCCGTCGCCGTTGGTCCGCGCCGGAATGACGTTCTACGACTGGCTTGTGTGGCGCATGAACAAGAAGTCCGAGGACGAGCAGCGCCGCAAACTGGGCCTGTCCAAGACAACCGCCTCCTCGCCGCGACGGATCGCCGAACTCGGGTCGCTCGAGCTGCAGGCCTACGACAAGGAGTGTTTTCCGGGCTTGGCGGCCGAGTGGGCGAAGTGGGGCGATCGGCGGCCCTTTGTCGGCACGCTGACGATGGGGCTGACGACCGACGCCGACGAAGAGGCCGCGTCGTGGATTGCCGCGGGTACACCGCCGATCTGCTTCGGATTCGGCAGCATGCCAGTCAGCGAATCTCCGGCCGACACGATCGAAATGATCGGCGCGGCCTGCGAGCAGCTAGGCGAGCGGGCGTTGATTTGCGCAGGCTGGAGTGACTTCAGCGACGTGCCGCATTTCGGGCACGTCAAGGTGGTGCGCGCGGTGAACTATGCGGCTACCTTCCCGGCCTGCCGAGCGGTGGTTCACCATGGCGGCTCAGGCACGACCGCCGCCGGCCTACGCGCCGGAATCCCGGCTCTGATCCTCTGGACCGCGGGCGATCAACCGTTCTGGGGGGGTCACCTCAAACGCCTAAAGGTGGGTGCCGGCCGCCGTTTTTCCGCGACCACCAAGGAGACGCTCGTCGCGGATCTGCGCCAGATCCTCGCCCCGGAGTACGCCATCCGGGCCCGCGAACTCGCTACTCGGATGAGTACAGCCGAGGAGAGCGTTGGCCGCGCCGCCGATCTCCTGGAAAGATTCGGTCGCATGGGGCGTTTTGCGTGATCGGCGAGCTTCGGCGCTATGCAAGCGTCGCTTCGAGAGTGGCGGGCGTCAGGCTAAACGTGCGGCCCGCCTGGTGATGGCGGAACCCTATTCGGCCGACCCTGGTGCCGAATAGCACTTGAGCACCGCGATTCACAGGTCGTGTGTCAAGTACTCAGCTAACATGTTGTGGGTCGGCATAGATGTGTTTTGAGCGCTTGGTTGGTGGTGCGGCATCGGAATGACTGATCGAGCGGGGGATTGGTGGAAAAACTGTGAAACGCGTTGGTGACGTCGTTGGTCGTCTAGGCTGCAGGGCTGGGAGTGGTGGTTTGCGAAGAGAGGGACAGTCGTGACCGTGGCCGAAACCGACTCGCGGTCTGCGTATCTTGATCTGTTGCGTCGTGACCTGACTCGTTATGGTCAGGATGAGCTGGTGCCGGTGGGGTGGTATCGGCTGGGCCGGCCTATGTTCAATACCCGCAATTTCTTGTTGGTGCGTAAGCGCCCGTTCAATGCCCATGCGCGGGATCGGGGTCTGGATTGGCCGGCGGATGCGTTGACGATGATTGGGATGCAGCGGCTTACCAGTTTGCAGCGGTGTGTGGAGACGGTGCTGGCTGAGGGTGTTGCTGGTGATCTGGTCGAGTGTGGCGTGTGGCGTGGTGGGGCTTCGATTTTGATGCGCGCGGTGTTGGCGGCCTATGGAGATGAGACGCGCCGTGTCTGGTTGGCTGATTCGTTTGCGGGTGTGCCTCCTCCGGATACGGTGAATTACAAGGCGGACAAGGGAATTAAGTTGCACCGGCACGCGAATGTGTTGGGGGTTTCTGAGGCCGAGGTGCGGGCGAATTTTGAGCGTTATGGGCTGCTGGATGGGCAGGTTCGTTTTCTGCCGGGGTGGTTCAAGGATACGTTGGCCGATGCTCCGATTGAGCAGATCTCGGTGTTAAGGCTCGATGGTGATCTGTATGAATCCACGATTCAGGGGTTGGATGCGCTTTATCCCCGGTTGTCATCCGGGGGTTTTTGCATCATCGACGACTATTACGCCCTGAAACCATGTGAGCAAGCGGTGACTGACTACCGTGAGAAGCACGGTATATCTGCGGAGATCGTGGAAATAGACGGCACCGGTGTGCTCTGGCGCAAGCCATGACCATCACACAACCGTAAGACCTGAATCGAGTTCGTAAAAGCACGAACGGCAAAGGCCGTTCGATGGAAACCGATGCCTGCGAAGGTGTTTGCTTTCCGGCGTGGCTGCGCAATACGTCAATTAAGTTGGTAGCGAACCCATCCGATTCGCAGACGCGGTGCGCGCCAATGCTATGGTTGCCGCCGTGGCAACCGGTCTAGACGCTAAGACTCGCCTCCTGATGTGGTGGGTGCGCACTGAGTATTGGCTTGCGCGCACGCTGCTACCCGATGTCTACGCAAGCGACGGGTTGATCAGCTTCCACAATGATGCGTTCCTGGATGACCCCGCGTTTCAGCGCGCGTACAAACGCGGCGCGCGTTCCCTCCCGGATCCGGACTGGTATCAGTGGCAGTGGCGGGTGCACGTCGGGCTATGGGTGGCGGAAAACGCGAGCAAGCTGGACGGCGATTTCGTCGAGTGCGGTGTCAGTTATGGATTCTTGAGCAGTGCCATCATGGAGCACCTCGACTGGGATCAGCTGGGCAAAACCTTCTATCTGCTCGACACCTTCGCGGGAATCGATCCCCGCTTCGTCACCGACACGGAACGCCAAGGCGGGGAGGTTGAGCGAAGCCAGATCAAGCTGCGCAACGGGATGTACGTCAGCGGAGTCGAGGGGGTCCGGGCCAATTTCGCGCAGTGGCACAACCAGCGCATCATCGTCGGCGCGGTTCCGGAAACGCTTGACCAAGTCGAGGCGCGCGCGGTGGCTTACCTGCATATCGACATGAACTGTGCTCCCCCCGAAATCGCTGCGCTGCGCTATTTTTGGCCGCGGCTATCGCCAGGCGCCTTCGTGCTGCTGGATGATTATGCGAATCGAGGGCGCGACGAGCAGCGCAGTGCGATGGATACTTTGGCGGCTGAGTTGGGGGTGCCCGTCTGCGCACTGCCCACCGGGCAGGGCCTGCTGATCAAGCCAGCACAATGATTCGCCTATCCAGACGCTTTCCGGCGGATGGCATCCTCTAAGAGATCGGCAGCGCAGGCAACGCTCTCGGCGGGTTTGGACATCTGGGTAGCGAGTTCGCGGGCTCGGGTGGCGTATTGCGGGGCGAGAATCTGGCGCAAATCCTCGATCAGCGATTGCTGGGTGGCGGTCGAAAAGCGCCGCGCGGTGCCCACCTTCAATCGTTTCACCTGAGCCCCCCAATACGGCTGATCGGCCGAGCTCCACAGGATCAGAGTGGGGATTCCCGCGCGCATGCTTGCGGCCGTGGTGCCCGAGCCACCGTGGTGAACGACCGCGCGGCAGGTGGGAAAAGTCGTCGCATAATTCACCGGGCCCACCAGTTTGACGTGGTCGGGATGCGGGACATCGGTGAAGTCCGTCCCGCCGAAGCACACTAACGCTCGCTCACCTAACTGCGCGCACGTCGCGCTGATCATTTCGACCAACTCTGTCGGAGACTCGACCGGTATGCTGCCCGAGACGAAGCAAATCGGGGGTGTTCCCGCGACGATCCACGACGTAACCCCGTCGTCGGCGTCGGTAGCCAATTCCATTGTCAGCGCACCCACAAACGGTCTGCGGCCCTCCCATTTTGCCCATTCGGCCGCCAGCCCCGGGAAACACACCTCGTCGTAGCCCTGGATTTCCAGGGATCCCCGTTCGGCGATTCGTCGCTGTGAGCGAGATGTGGCGTTTGGCAGGCCTAGTTCACGGCGCTGCTCGCTCTCGGCCTTCTTCGTCGAGCGCCAAAACAGCCACTCGATCGCCGTCATCGACGAGCGGACCAGCGGCGCCGGCATGGTCGGGACAAGCTGGCCGTTGGCCCGCATGGGGAAGTGGTGCAGCGTGGCCAACGGAATGTCGTAGTGCTCCGCGACGTTCGCAGCGGCTTGCTCGAAATTGATGCCGGTGGCCAGCAGGTCGGCGCCGTCCGCCAGCGACACCAGCGTCTTGTTCACTTGGCCCCAGTGGACAATGATGGGCTCCCAGATCTTGCGCACCAAGTTGATCGGACCGCTGATCGTCCAGGCGCTGCGAAAGAAATTCGCCCACATATTGCGTAGGAAATCCTCGTCCAGGAACTCCTCTATCGGGGGCCCGTAGGACACGGACGCCAACCCCGCCGCCTCGGCGAAGTCCAGCAGGCCGGGCGGGACGGCCAGGCGGACTTCGTGCCCTCGGCGCTGCAGTTCGCGGCCGACGGCGGTGCTGGGCTCGATGTCGCCGCGTGTTCCGTAGCTTGCCAGGGCAAATCTCATCCCGCAGTGAGCCTTCCTGTCGTCTAATGTTTCGTAGCCGGCACGCGAGCGAAATTTTCTAGCAGATCGGCTGTCTTGGCGGCGCTTTCGCCGGGTTTGGTCATCCGGGTGGAGATCTCGCGGGCGCGGTCGACGCAATCCGGGGCAAGGATCTCGCGCAGATCGGAGACCAATGATTCTTGCGTGGTGGCCGAAAAGGGCCGGGCGGTGCCCACCTTCAGCCGTTTGATCTGGCCGGCCCAGACCCTCTGATCGCCCAGGCTCCAGAGGCTGAGCGTGGGAACCCCGGCGCGCAGGCCGGCGGCCGTGGTGCCGGCGCCGCTGTGGTGCGCGACCGCGCGACAGGCGGGAAAGACCTTCGCGTAGTTCACTGGGCCCACCACCTTGACGTGGTCGAAATGTGGCACGTCGCTGAAGTCGCTCCAGCCGGAACACACCAGCGCACGCTCGCCTAACTGCGCGCAGGCCGCGCTGATCATCTCGACCGTCTCGACAGGTGACTTCACCGCAGTGCTGCCGAATCCGAAGAAAATCGGCGGTGTTCCGGCGGCGATCCAGGATGCGACATCCTCATCGGCGTCGGTTGCCATCTCGATTGTCAGCGTGCCCACAAACGGCCGCTGGGCGCCCCATTTGGCCCATTCGGTCGCCAGGCCGGGGAAACACGCCTGATCGTAGGCCTGGATTTCCAGCGATCCGCGCGCGGTGATCCGCCGAGGCGCCGGTCCCGTTGCCTTGGGCAGACCGAGTTCCCGGCGCTGGGCGTCCTCGGCTTTTTTTGTGACGAATCGCTGCGGCCAATCCAGCACCCTCACCGCTGTGCGGACCACCGGCGCCGGCACGCCAGGAGCGACCTGCCCGTTGGGCAGCATCGGGAAGTAATGCATGGTGGCTAGCGGAATGTCGTAGTACTCCGCGACATTGGCAGGGACTCCCGGAAACCCTGGCCCGGAAAATATGAGGTCGGCCCCGTCCGCGAGCGATAGCAGCGTGGTACTCATCTGTGCCCAGGACTGCGTCAGGAGATCCTGAACTTCACGCCAGGAATCGATCACTTCCTGGACCTTCCAGAACTTGCGGAGGAAATCCACGTCCCAGAACCCCTCCTGTTGATCCGGCCCGTAAGCGACCGCTTCAAGCCGGGCCGACTCGACGAGGCCCACCAGGTTGGGCGGGACGGCCAAGCGGACTTCGTGCCCTCGGCGCAGCAGTTCGCGACCGACAGCGGTGCTGGGCTCGATGTCGCCGCGGGTCCCATAGCTTGCCAGGGCAAATTTCACGAATCCCGCCTTTCAGGTGCCCCACGGTGGGCGACGCCAGAGGTCATTATCTCTGCTCGTTCGATTGCCGGCTGGGCGTTCGCTCATCGTCTCGCCTGTTGGGGTCGATCAGCCCGACGGACTGCGGTGCTATCGGCAAGATTCAGACGAGGCGACTGTGTTTTAATTCAATGGGTTTCGCAGGACCACGGCATCTTGATAATTGCCAATTCCACGTTCGACATAATCCACTATCTCAAAATATTTCGACCATTGCTTGTACACATACTCTTTCGTGTGGAAGGCGGTCTGATAAAAGTCAGGGAATCCGTCAACTTTAAGTTTTCCACTTGACCATTTGAAGAACATGAACCCATGCTCATGAATCTCATCAATGTAAGAACTGTCCAGCATTCGAAGCCCGCTTATCACATGTTCGCCATGGACCGTCAGAATAAGAGTGGCCCCTGGCCGCGCGACGCGTTGAAGCTCGCGCAGCCATACGTGTTGGAAATCCTCGTCCAGGTGAGTAAACACAGATATGCCATAGATCAAATCAAAGGCGTCGGCATCGAAAGGCAGCGGTGGCTGGTGCGCGTTGACGCTCCAGCGAATACCGTCGAGGTTGCTCTCGGCCCAACCAACGAGATCTGGATCGATGTCGGTGGCATACAAAGTGCGCGATCCAGGCTGGCTTCGGAAGTTTTGTACGACTCGACCACAACCGCAACCGAAATCTAGAACATCGTCAAACGAAGAAAAATCGCGGCCTGCTGTCTCGCATAAGTCTTGGATGTTTTGCGAAATTAATTTCCCTACCGCCAAGTATGAGGCCCTGTCCAGGGTTCCATGGACTCGCCATCGAAGTTTGGCTGGAGGAGCGAGTTCCTCTTGCGCCGCACCCGTGCTGTCTCTGCGTTCACGAAGTGCTTCTAGCGAGAGCCGCACCTGCAACAAAAGATAGATACAGGCGTTGTACACGGCGACGGCCGGCTTGAACTCTATTATCCTTCTGCGGATCCCCATTGCACCTCTCTGAATGTTGGCGAACCCTCGAACGGATTCACCCTAGCGCCGGTGTCGGAACTCATGCCCGGACGCAACCCACTACGCGCCATCTTTCCGGCATCCAAGATCAGCTCCACAGTCAGAGTGCCCGCGACGGGCCATCGGCCGCTACCCCCGGCGCGGCGTGTTCGGCTTCCGGTCCGGGGCCTACGCCCGTTGGCTCCTCGCCCTCACAGGAGCCTAGCTCCGATTCGTCTTGGTCAGAGCGGTTTTCGGGTGTCGTGCGGTGGACGAGGTTAGTGACGATATTTCTGCCCGAGGAGAACCGGCTGCCATACTTCGTGGCGAGATGGGCCTTGACGCGCGGATGATTGCCGCTGTACAGGAAGGAGGCTCGCAGTGACCGAAGGCGCGGCAGCGAACCCGCCCAAGGTGAGCATCGTGGCGACCACCCACAACCAGGAGGCATACGTCCGCCAGGCCTTCGACAGCTTCCTCGCTCAGCGGACCAACTTCCCGGTGGAGATCGTCGTCGCTGACGACGCCTCGACCGATTCCACACCGTCGATAATCCGGGAGTACACCAGCCGCTACCCGCACATGTTCCGGCCGATCTTCCGGCCCGAGAACCTCGGTCTCAACGGGAACATGACCGGCGCCCTGTCGGCCGCCCGCGGCGAATACATCGCACTGTGCGAGGCAGATGACTACTGGACCGATCCGCTGAAGCTCAGCAGGCAGGTCGCCTACCTCGACCGGCATCCGGAGACGACGGTGTGCTTTCATCCCGTGCGTGTGGTGTGGGAGGACGGCTATGCGAAGGACTCGAAGTTCCCCCCGCCCCACCTGCGCGGCAACTTGAGCGTCGACGCCCTGCTTTTGATGAACTTCATTCAGACTAACTCCGTTGTCTACCGCCGCCTCGAGCGCTACGACGACATTCCCGCCGACGTCATGCCTCTGGACTGGTATTTGCACGTCCGCCACGCGGCTCAGGGCGACATCGCGATGCTGCCTGAGACCATGTCCGTTTACCGCCGCCATGCTCAGGGCATGTGGCACAACCAGGTCGCGGACCCACCAAAGTTCTGGCTGACGATGGGCCCCGGGCACGCCGCGACGTTCGACGCGATGCTCGACCTGTTCCCTGGAGACCCTGCGCGCGAGGAGCTCATCGCCGCCATGGCCAACTGGATCCTCGGCCAGATCGCCAACGTTCCGGGGCCGGAGGGGCGCGCCGCGCTCGACGACACCATCGCGCAATACCCCCGGATGGCGGAGTTGGCCTTGAAGCACCGCGAGGCTCCACGGTCGCTGCGACTCAAAGCGTCGTGGCGCAGGGTCACCCTCGTTGCGCCCCATCGCAAGGGGCTGGTGGACGTCTGGCCGTTTAGCCTGAAACGCCAGCAGACCGAAGCGGCCGGAAGTCCTGTGCGACCGCTCGGCGACCAGGATAAAGATAACCGCGACGACGATTCGTAGCCGGCTTCAGACCGCCCGGCCGCAGGTTATTGGCGCGCGAAGATAAAGGCGTGGTTCTCGAAGTTCGGTAGCCGGCCGAACCTGCCGCAATTCTTCTTGTGGAGCAGTTTGAACCCCAGTTCGCCGACCTTTACCTCCAGATCGGCATCGGTGATACCCCACTGCCAGATGTGGTGCACGTCGCGCCAGGGCCTGTTGTGATCCGGGTGAATCTCGTCGAGCCTGCTGTAGAGATTTTTGTAGTTTTCCTGGCGCGGGTTGTGGGGGACGTTGCGGAAATACTCCTCTTCGCCCAAGTCGAGCAGCCTGACGTTGCTTCCCGGTCCTGTCCATTGCTGGTTGTAGATGACCAGGGCGCGAACATTTTTCGCGTACATTTCCAGGATGGCGTCCCAATCGGGAGCGACTTGGTGCAGCAACACGTCGAACAGCAGGACGGCATCGACTTTGGCTACTTTGTCAACTACCGCCTGGTCGCCGAAATTGCCTTTGATCAGACGAAGCTGGGGATACGACGTCGCCTTATCGATGACTTTCTGCGTCGGATGTGTATCGACCAAAGCGGCATCTTTGATTTTGTGCTTGTCGAGTGCGTGGAACGTATAACCGCCTTCCACCCTCCAAACGCCGCCGAGATCGGCGAAGGACTCGATCTTCAGAGAGGAAAATGCCTGATCTATGATGTCGACTTTATCTTGAAGAATTTTCCGAAAGAGACCAAACATTGTGAACTCCAACACCTCCTGATCGCTTGATAGCCGGCTGCGCACAACTCGTCTCGTTGTTGGATTGGCAGCATGGTAATCCGGCCCACGCGATCACCCTACAGGCCGAGGAGCACGGTCCGCGGCGTTTGGAAGCCGTGGTCAATCAGCTACCTTCAGCTAAGCGACTCGAGAGCGCCGACCAGGGTTTAAGGTGATCGAGACCGCGATACGGCACGCCCGCCGGGGGGCCCGACAAGGCGCAAGCCGTTGAGCGATGTGCTCAAGGGGAGATTGTGGATTTGAGGAGATTTGAATCATGGTGCCCGACGACGTGAGTAGCGCCGCCGCCGAAGCGCTCCGCAGTCCGACCATCTCCGTGATCACGATTTCCTACAAGGACCTGGACGGGCTGAAGCGCACCGTGGACAACGTGCGAGCCCAGCGCTACGCGGGCCGCATCGAGCACATCGTGATCGACGGTGGATCCGGCGACGCGGTGGTGGAGTATCTGTCGGGGTGCGAGCCAGGCTTGACGTATTGGCAGTCCGAGCCC
Source organism: uncultured Actinomycetota bacterium (assembly GCA_963712615.1). Lineage (GTDB taxonomy): Bacteria > Actinomycetota > Actinomycetes > Mycobacteriales > Mycobacteriaceae > Mycobacterium. The sequence continues at coordinate 1,086,114 of CAVQIO010000002.1, read as the reverse complement.
GACGGCGGGCGATACGACGCGATGAACCAGGGCATTTCGCACGCGTCGGGCGATCTGTTGTGGTTCATGCATTCGAGCGATTGCTTTCCGGATCCTGACGCCGTGGCCCAGGCGGTGGAGGTGATCTCAAGTCAGGGACCTGCCAGCGACGTGTGGGGCTATGGCATGGACAACCTGGTGGGCCTGGGGCGCGTGCGCAGTCCTATGCCCTTCAACATCCGTAAATTCCTCGCCGGCTGGCAGGTGATCCCGCATCAGGCCTCGTTCTACGGGTCGTCGCTGGTCAGCAAATTGGTCGGGTATGACCTCGATTTCGGGATCGCCGCCGACCAGGAGTTCATTCTCCGAGCCGCGTTGCTGCGCGAGCCGATCACCATCCGGCGTGTGCTCTGTGATTTCGACACCAGCGGTGTCGGAACGAATCGGGCTCCCAGCGAAGTCTTCAATGACCTGCGCCGCATGTGGGACATGCATGGCGTGTATCCGCTGGGCGGCCGGCGAGTGTCGCGTGCCTACCTACGCGGCTGCGAATACTACTTCGCCGTTTTGGCATTCATATTCCGACGATGACCGCAAAATCGTCATCTGCAATCGGGGCGGCTAGGCCCGTCTCAGCCAGAACGAACCGGGCTCGCGGAATTCCAACTGTTCCCGCAGCACAGGACAGGCGGCGGTCAGTTCGTCTGGGTAGTGATGCTTCAAAAAGTTCAGCGCGCCAATGATTTTGAACTCTGAGTTGTAGCTCAGGAAGGCTTCGAGCAGGTACTGCTCATTCCAGAAGCAAACCGCTTGTATCCACTCATCCAGGTAGTCCTTGGGGGTGAAGATGTCATGAATATGAATCAACACACCTGATTTGAGGATGGGCAGAATCTCGAAGTACTCGAAGAGAACGTCGCCTTGCGGCCGGATCATGTGTGACGAGTCGATGAAAAGGATGTCGTTCTCGTCTAATTGGCTGAACAACGAGGTGTCGATCAGCTCGACCGGTTTGCGGACGACGTTCACGCCGAGCTGCTCCAGCCAATCGACCTCGTAGGGCTCGATGCAGACGTGCTCGCATTGGTAGCCGGGATCTTCACCCCGGTTGGCTTCCACCGCACTCGCGGCCAGCAGCGTTGACTGGCCGCTGCCGATCTCAAAAATGCGCTTCGGCTTGAACAGCCGGATCATGTTGTACAGGTATTCGGCATCGCCGGACTCGAAGAAGCCGTTTCGGTAAAAGAATTCGTGGTCGGCTTGCCGGTCGACCGGAAATCTGACCAGTTCGTCGTTGAAGTGGAACCTTTTCAGCAGATCCAGCTGCTCAGCAACATTCCAATCGATGCCCAGCAGCTCGCGGTCTTGGGATAATGGCTTTCGCAGATGGGCGGGGTTGAACAGGGGCTCGTAGTAATGATCGAGGAGCGGATAGATCCCTATTTTTCTGAATACCCGCAAGGTGAGCGGCATGCGTCCGAATCCGGTTTGGCGAATCAGCCGCAACGCGAAAGACGCGGTAGCAGTAATCGGAACTAACGCGAAATCTATGAGCGAGAAGCAGAATTTCTGAAATTTTTGCATCGTTCGCTATGTTTTTGAGTCATAGCGCGATGGTTTATGGCAGAAAACGATTCGCCAAGGGCTGCAGTAACTTTCAGTGTATGCCCAGCTCACGCGGCGATCGTAACATCACGCGCCCGTCCTGGGAGCAGGCGGTTGCCGCAATAGCCTGGACGGCCAGTGCCGGGCCTGTAGGACGGGCGGCATGGCATGCATTGCCTGCGGGGAAGTTGGTGTTCGTGCCAAACTTTGGCCGTGACACGCCGACAGGCGTAGTGGAGGAGAGCGAATGGGGACGATCGAATCCGTCTACCGCCTCGCGCAGCGCGCGATCGACCGGGTGCACGGATATGGGGTTATCAACCGCGGCGGTCGAGGTGTCGTCGGACTGATCGACGTGGGTTCGGTGGGTCCGCTGCCGAACCCCTGGCATCAGCGATCCGACCTGGTGAGCCATGTCCTCAAGTTTGAGCCCCGCGACCCCCGCGGGGAGAAACCTCGTGTCGTCACCGTCGATGCGGCCCTGTGGAGCGAACCGGCCGCATTGCCGTTCTATGTGTACGCCGGCCAGGCCGGCCACGGATCGTCGCTCTTTCGGGAAGACCAGGACTACGTGCGCGAGAACTTCGAAACGTTGCGTACCCTCGGTCCGGCTCAGCTGGCCGAAACCTGGTTCGAGCGAGTGCGTCTGGACCACGTCGAGGAGATTCACTGCACCACGCTTGACGCGGTGTTGGCCGACCGGTCGGAGCTCTACCACGTCCTAAAGATCGATGCCCAGGGCGCCGAGCGGCAGATCCTGCAAGGGGCGATCAACTACCTGTCCGGCGGCGACTGCCTGGCCCTGCACCTGGAACTCTTCCGACTGCCGCTGTACAAGGGGATCGCGCTGCGGCCCGAGGTCGAGGAGATGGTCGACGGCCTGGGATTCCGCCTGGTCAAGGAGTTTCCGCCGCACGGGACCTTCGACTCGCAGAACGATTGCGTGTTTCTGCGTCGCGGGGCGACCGGTCCGGTCGCGGATGCGATTCGCCTCGCCTACGAGCTCTAAAACGGCAGCCGCCGGTGACGCGTAACGCCGAACGGGTGACGGAGCCGATCGCCTACCACGGGGAGGGCCCCTATTGGGATGCGCCCACCGGTCGACTCTTGTCGATGGACGTTCTCGCGGGGGAGATTGTTGCGATCGATCCTTCTGGTGGACTGTCCCGCTGCAAGGTGCCGAGTAGGGCCACCACGGTAGTCAGGCGCCGGGCATCGGGTGGATTTGTGATTGCCACCGACCACGGACTCGTCGGTGCGGATGAACAACTGTCGGCATTTGAGCGGATCGTGGACGTAACCGATGATCCGAATGTGCGGACCAACGACGGGGGCTGCGACCCGTTCGGCGGTTTCGTCATCGGCACCATGGCCTACGACGAACGGCCGGGCGGTGGAGCCGTCTATCGTGTGACACCCGCCCATCGGGTGGTCGAACTCCTGTCACCGGTGTCGATCTCGAACGGTGTTCGGTGGTCGAAGGACGGTTCTCGCGTCTACTACATCGACACCCCGACGCGGCGGGTGGATGTATTCGATGTCAATCCCCAAACCGGTGCGTGGTCAGGGCGCCGAGCTCATATCCACGTCGACGACACACCGGGATATCCCGACGGGATGGCCATCGACGAAGACGACGGGCTCTGGGTTGCGTTGTGGGACGGCGGTGCTGTCAACCACTACGACGCGACGGGCCGTTTCGTCGAGACAATCAGCGTGCCAGGCATCACCCAGGTCAGTGCGTGCGCGTTCGGCGGTGATGGGCGCGACGTGCTCTTCATCACTACCTCGCGCCAGGGGCTGCCCGACGATCACGAGCCTTCTGCGGGCGCAATATTTGCGGTGCATACAGGTTCGCGGGGTGCAGTTGAGTCAGAGTTTGCCGGGTGACGGTGACGGGGGGAGAGGAAGCTCTGCATCGCAACGCCCTCGAAGTCTGCAACCTGCGGGTATCGTTACGGCACGGTGCTGTTCCAGGAGGAATTCGGCTGGGTACAAGGGGCGCGGCGCGCCTGTATCTTCGGTATGGTCCGAACCCGACAGAACCTCAGAGAACAGTGATTTCGCTAGCTGACGAGAGACGCACAGTCGACGGACAAGGGGGCAAGCGCGCGAGCGATGAGTGAGAACAATTCGCCACGCCGGGTATCGGCGGTCATCCGTGCCTTGAACGAAGGCAAGCACATTGGCCGGTTGCTGAAGGGACTTGAGCAGCAGACCGTCAAACTCGATGAAATCATCCTGGTCGATTCGGGTTCCACGGACGACACCGTCGCGATCGCCAAGGCCGCCGGCTGCACCATCGTGCCCATCGCCAAGCATGAATTCTCGTTCGGGCGTGCGCTCAATAGAGGCTGCGCCGCGGCCAGTGGTGACATCCTGCTGATCGCTTCGGCACATGTGTATCCGGTCTACAACACCTACCTCGAGCACATCGTCAGCGCGTTCGACCGTGACGGTGTGGCCATCGTGTACGGACGCCAGGTGGGAGATGAACGAACCAAGTTCTCCGAGTCGCGCGTGATGCTGAAATGGTTTCCCAACCAGAACATCTGGGACCAAGGCCATCCGTTCAGCAACAACGCCAATGCCGCCGTACTGAGGTCGGCATGGCAAGACACACCCTACGACGAGACCCTCACCGGCCTGGAGGATCTCGACTTCGCCAAGAAGGCCCTCGATAGGGGGCACAAGATCGCCTACGTCGCGGATGCGCCGGTGGTCCACGTGCACGAGGAGACCTGGAGCACCATTCGTAATCGGTATAGGCGCGAGGCGATAGCCTACTCCCGCATCGTCAAGGGATCGGAGATGTCCCTGCCCCGGGCGCTGGGGCTTGCCCTATCCAACATTGCGAGCGACTACCGGGACGCGGTCCAGGCGAACGTGCTGCGCAACAATGCGCTGAGTATCCCGCAGTTCCGATTTGCCCAGTTCATCGGGGCATGGCAGGGCTTCCGCGAGCCAGACCATGTGTCGTCGCGGTTGCTGGAACGCTTCTACTATCCGGCCGAATCACAGAGCAATGAACCGCCGCCCGCACCCGGTCGCAAGATCGTCTACTCCGAAGACCCCTAAAAACACCACCGTTAGAGAGCAATGACCCGCACCGTCGCCGTCGTCCCGATGCGCCACAACAGTGAGCGCGTTCCCGGGAAGAACTACCGGCTGCTGGCCGGAATCCCGCTGTACCACCACGTCGTCCGCACATTGGCGGCGGTACCCGAAGTCGACCTCATTGTGGTGGACACCGACAGTGACTTCATCATCGACGACTGCGCCGAGCACTTCCCGCAAGTGCAGGTGTTGCTCCGGCCGGAGCACCTACGCGACGGCAGCATCGCCATGAACGATGTGCTGCTCAATACGCTCGACCAGATAGACGCCGAGGTCGTGCTGCAGACGCACTCAACGAATCCATTTCTCAAGGCCGACACGGTGTCTGCAGCGCTGAGACGGTTCAACGCACCCGATCGGGACTTCGACTCGGTGTTCAGCGTTACGCGCCTGCAGGCTCGCCTCTGGGACGCCGAAGCACGGCCGGTCAATCACGATCCCTCCGTGCTACTCCGTACTCAGGATCTTGCACCGCTTTTTATCGAGAATTCCTGCTTCTTCATATTCACTCCGGAACTGTTGCGGGAGCGAGGTAATCGGATCGGTGCTCGCCCGCTCATGGTCGACATGGCGCCCCTGGAGGCGGTGGACATCGACAACGAGGAGGACTTCTCGTTGGCGGCCGCCATCGCCGAGCACAGTGGGATCAGCACATGAGTGCACCGTTAGTCCTCGTGACCTGCCGGCAGATGCAGGTCGAACTCCCGCGACATCGCGACCGTATCGAGACGCTCGGCTACGACGTCGTCGCGCCGGATCTCGCTGGCCGCCAACAGTTCACAGCCGCAGAGTTGCTCGAGTACCGCGATCGTCTGGTGGGAATCATTGCCGGTGACGATGAGCTTGACCGCACATTCTTCGACGGCGCCACCCAGCTCAAGACGGTGATCCGCTGGGGGATCGGCATGGACTCCGTCGATCACGAGGCCGCTCGAGACCACGGGATAACCGTGCGCAACACCCCGGGAGTCTTCGGCCACGAAGTCGCCGACTCGGCATTCGGATACATCTTGAACCTGGTCCGGGGCTACATCGCGGTGGACGCCGCCGTTCGCCGCGGCGAGTGGCCCAAGATGGAGGGCATCACACTTGCCCGTGCGCAGCTCGGAATCGTGGGTTTTGGCGCTATCGGGCGTGAGATCGCCAAGCGCGCAAAGGGTTTCGACATGGATGTCGTTGCCTACGACCCCTTCGTCGCCACCGCGCACGCGGACGTGCCGATCGTCGAGCTCGATAAGCTCTTGGCGACAAGTCGTTTCATCGTCCTGGCGTGCCCCCTGACACCGGAGACGCTCCAGCTCATCAATGCGCAACGACTCGCCCTGGTACGCCCGGACGCCTACCTGGTGAACGTTGCCCGGGGCCCCGTCGTAGTGGAGAAGGACCTCATCAACGCCCTTAGAAGTGGTCAGATTGCCGGAGCCGCGCTCGATGTGTTCGAGGTCGAGCCGCTGCCGCTTGATAGCGAATTGCGCACGCTGCCAAACGTTGTGCTGGGCGCGCACAACGGATCGAACACCCGCGAGGGCGTGGTGCGGGCGAGCAGCGCCGCGGTTGACTTCCTGATCGAGGAGCTGGCGCGGTGACCGGCGCCGTGATCGTCACGGGGGCCGCCGGTGGGATCGGTACGGCGTTGTGCGAACGCGTGCGCAAAGACGGCTATCTCGCGATCGGGATCGACAGAAACGTTGCGCCCGCTGCTGATACCTACCTTCAGGTCGATTTGAGCGAGTCCGAGCATCTCGTGGACCTCGGCCGGGAGCTGGCCAGAGACTATGAGCTGAAAGCTGTCGTGCACAACGGCGCAGTGCAGCCCATTGCCCGGGCGGGGGAGACTCCCTTCGGCGAATGGGAAAATGCCTTGCGGGTCAACGTCCTTGCTGTCGATGCGCTGATCTCGGGTACACACGAAAACCTGGCCGCTCACGACGGGTCGGTAGTCGTCATCAGCAGTGTTCACGGCCGCGCGACGACAGGCGGTATTACCGCGTACGCCACGACGAAGGCGGCGTTGGAGGGCTGGGTGCGCTCCGCCGCAATGGACCTCGGACCAGACATCCGCGTCAATGCCGTCTGTCCGGGGGCGATCGACACCGCGAAGCTGCGTGAGGGTTTCGCGCGCTGGGGCGAGACCGCCGAGGAACGCAAGGAAATGCTGCGTCAGCGCACCGCGCTGCGCCGCATCGGGGAGCCGAGTGATGTCGCTGGAGCGGTGTCGTTTTTGATCGGTGAGGACGCCCGTTTCATCACCGGGTCGGTCTTGGTCGTCGACGGTGGAGCGATGGCTCGCCTGGGGTCGGAATGAGGCCACTAATGAGTCTGTTTCGTGAGAACTCGGCCCGCATATTGACTCGGTCTATCGCACGTGCCCAAGCGTTGATGGACGACACTTCTACCCCCGCGGGCCGCGCCAATCACGCCTATATCCGTCAGTTCAAAGGCATCCATGCCGGCGAGCGTTGTGTGATCATCGGCAACGGCCCAAGTCTTCGTGACACTGATCTGAGCTTGTTGCGCGACGAATACACCTTCGGCCTCAATCGCATCTATCTGATGTTCGACGAACTCGGATTCGAGACCACATTCCATGTCGTCATCAATCGGCATGTGGTCGAGCAATGCGCCGATGATTTCCGAAAGATCAATGCCCCCCTCTTTACGACGGCGCCGAACCGCGTCTTCATCGACGGTGCACCCGGTACCGCATTCCTCCACACTGTTGTTGGGCTGTGGCCGTATTTCTCACGCGATGCAAGCCGCGGAGTCTGGGAGGGCTATACGGTCACGTATGTGGCGATGCAGCTGGCCTACTACATGGGATTCTCCGAGGTCGTGCTCATCGGCGTCGATCATCGCTTCGCCGTCAGCGGAACCCCGAACCAGCTCGTCGAGTCCGCTGGACCGGACGCGAGCCATTTCGACCCGAGCTATTTTCCAAAGGGCTTCAAGTGGCAACTGCCTGACCTCGAGAACTCTGAGGTAGCATACCGGCTGGCCCGCAAGGCATTTGAGGGCGACGGCCGGCGGATCGTCGATGCGACCGTCGACGGTGCGCTGACGATATTTCCCAAACTCACGCTCGAGGAAGCGCTCGACCGGTGAGAGCGAAGGATTTGGGCTGACGATGGCGATCCCCAGGCGGGTGAAGAGATGGTTCTGAAAGCACTGGCGCGCCGCGTGTTGCCGCCGTGGGACCTCGACGAGGTCGGGATTGTGTTTCACGCCATCGGCGGGACACCTGGGACGATGCTCGATGTTGGAGCGCACCAAGGCTATTCTGCGGCACCATTTTTGGTGCGCAAGTGGACGGTACACGCGTTCGAGCCCGACCCGAAGAATCGCGCGATCCTGACGTCCCGGTTTCCCAACATCACTATCGATCCGCGCGCTGTATCCGAGAACGACGGCGACGAGGTCTCGCTGTTCACCAGCGATGTTTCATCGGGCATCAGCACCTTGTCGCCCTTCCATACCACGCACGAGCCGACTGCGACAGTCCGAACCGTGCGGCTCGACACCTACATTCGCGAGCAAGGCATCAAGCAGGTCGATTTCTTGAAGATAGATACTGAAGGTTACGACCTGTTTGCGTTACGCACATTCCCTTGGGACACTTTGCATCCCAAGGCCGTGGTGTGTGAGTTCGAGGACAACAAGACAACCCGTCTAGGTCACGACGTACACGAAATCGCTCGGTTCATCGAGCAGCAGGGGTACTCAATCGTGGTTTCGGAGTGGGAGCCGATCACGCAGTACGGCGTCCGGCACACGTGGCGACGATTTGCCCGCTACCCGACTGAACTTGACGCCGACAGCTGGGGCAACCTCATTGCGGTCGAGCCATCCCTGCTCGAATCCATAGACCGCGCTGGCCGATCCGCCGTCAAGCGGATGCGCCTGCGCCAGTGGGCCGAGTCATGAAGCGTGCAAGATCAGGTGCGTCTGATCCCACCGCTCGGCGCGATAGACGGCGTTTGTGTAGCCGAATTCTTTGAGCAGCGCGTTCACTTCATCGGCTGACGATCCGAAACCTGGCAGGAACGTGTCGTGGACTTCGATGAAGAGGGCCCGCGGTCGTTCCGGCCCGCTCAGGAGCTGTTTCGCTCCTCTCAAGGCCAAAATCTCAGCGCCCTCAACATCCAACTTGATCACCGTCGGGCGCGGCAGCCGGCCTTCGGCCACAAGACTGTCCAGCGTTCGTGCGGTGACTGACACGCTGCCGCTTTCGCCGCGCTGATGCACGAGACTTGGACTGTTTCCGTCGTCGCCATCGGTGTAGAGAACACCGCTGCCGTCGGCGTCGCTAATCGCAATTGGCTCGAGGGCGAAGGTCCGATCGGGGTTGAGCGCACCATTAACCTTGAGTCGACGCTGGATAGAGGGGTCGGGCTCAAACGCCACTGTGCGGCAGATCTTCGCGGCGTGCAGTGCAACCATGCCGATATTCGCGCCGACGTCGAACAATACGTCGTCGTCCCGAAGGTCTTGGAGCATCGCGGCGGTGTATTCGGTCTCTCCACCGTGCTCGAGCACCCGAAAGGTCTCCACGAGATTGCTGATCTCGAACCGCACACCTGCGGTGTCGAAATCCGTCAGGGTCACGACTATGGGCAGCCGGCGCTTATAGAAGTACTCGTTAATGCGAGTTTTAGCGCCCGACGCAGCCTGCCGAATCGATTTCACTTAAGCCATCGCCTCCCGGAAAATCGTACGGGCTGCACTCTACCGTTTTCGGCGAAAATCGGAGGTGCTCTTGGCACAGCCCGCTCGGCGCCCTGCTTGTCCTCGACATCTACGATGAAGCATGCGGCGACGCCCCGCAGTTCCAGCACGACTAGGAGTGAGACCGCCGCGATGATCGAATGCCGGACCTGCGGCGACGGGCATGAACCGATAGAGACGGGAATCCAGTGAAGCGAGCACTGATAACCGGAATCACCGGCCAGGACGGCGCGTACCTTGCCGAACTGCTGCTGCACAAGGGATACGAGGTTCACGGGCTTATCCGTCGCGCCTCCACGTTCAACACGTCGCGCATCGATCACCTCTACGTCGATCCACACCAGCCGGACGCGCGGCTTTTCCTGCACTACGGCGACTTGACCGACGGAACCCGCCTGGTGACCTTGCTGAGCACTATCGACCCGGACGAGGTGTACAACCTCGCGGCGCAGTCGCATGTGCGGGTCAGTTTCGACGAACCGGTGCACACCGGCGATACCACCGGCATGGGGTCGATACGGCTGCTTGAAGCCGTCCGCCTATCCCGGGTGGACTGCCGTTTTTATCAGGCGTCCTCATCGGAGATGTTCGGCGCATCGCCGCCACCACAGAACGAGCAGACGCCGTTTTGTCCACGCTCACCGTATGGCGCGGCGAAGGTCTACGCCTACTGGGCCACGCGCAACTATCGAGAAGCATACGGATTGTTCGCGGTGAACGGCATCTTGTTTAACCACGAATCACCAAGGCGTGGTGAGACATTCGTGACCCGAAAGATCACGCGAGCGGTGGCGCGCATCAAAGCCGGCCTCCAGTCGGATGTCTACCTGGGCAACCTCGATGCCGTCCGGGACTGGGGATATGCGCCCGAGTATGTGGAAGGGATGTGGCGGATGCTGCAGTCGGCCGACCCCGAGGACTTCGTTCTGTCGACGGGGCGCGGGTACTCCGTGCGCGACTTCGCCCAGACCGCATTCGACGCTGCCGGACTCGACTGGCAAAAGCATGTGAAATTCGACGACCGCTATCTGCGGCCCACCGAGGTGGATTCGCTGATCGGCGACGCGACCAAAGCGGCACAGTCGCTCGGGTGGAAGGCTTCCGTACATACCGCCGAACTGGCGCGGATCATGGTGGACGCGGACATCGCCGCGTTGGAGTGCGACGGCAGGCCTTGGATCGACAAGCCGACCCTCCCCGGTTGGAGCTGAGCACAAGCATGGACACGCCCGTGGGAGCCCTTGACCGCACGCTGCCCGTATATATCGCCGGGCACGGTGGGCTCGTCGGGTCCGCCTTGTTGCGCAGGTTTGAGGCCGAGGGCTTCACCAATTTGGTTGTGCGGTCGCATAATCAACTCGACCTGACGGATCGGGCCGCGACGTTTGACTTCATCGTGGAGTCGAGGCCGCAGCTGGTCATCGATGCCGCGGCGCGCGTCGGTGGGATCATGGCGAATAACACGTATCCCGCTGATTTCCTGTCCGAAAACTTGCAGATCCAGGTCAACCTGCTCGATGCCGCGGTGGCCGCGCGGGTGCCACGGCTGCTGTTCCTCGGCTCCTCGTGCATCTACCCGAAATTCGCCCCGCAGCCCATCCAGGAGAGTGCGCTGCTTACGGGCTTGTTGGAGCCGACGAATGACGCATACGCGATCGCGAAGATCGCGGGGATCCTTCAGGTGCAGGCGGTCCGGCGTCAATACGGCCTGGCGTGGATTTCGGCGATGCCAACCAACCTCTACGGACCGGGTGACAACTTTTCCCCGGCGGGTTCCCATCTGCTGCCCGCGCTGATCCGCCGCTACGAGGAGGCCAATGCCTGGGGCGCGCCGCAGGTGACGAACTGGGGGACCGGTACGCCACGGCGTGAGCTGCTGCATGTCGATGATCTGGCGAGCGCGTGCCTACACCTTTTGGAGCACTTCGACGGTCCCAATCACGTCAACGTGGGCACCGGCATCGACCACACCATCAGCGAGATCGCCGAGATGGTCGCCACAGCGGTGGGCTATACCGGCGAAACACGCTGGGACCCAACCAAACCGGACGGCGCACCACGAAAACTGTTGGATGTTTCGGTGTTACGGGAAGCCGGATGGGTGCCCGAAACTACGCTGCGGGACGGCATCGAGGCCACGGTGGCGTGGTATCGCGCGAATGCCGACGCGGCGCGGCAGTGAATCTGCGGATTTAGGCGCTGGATTCGGCGGCTTGCCGATAGCCGCGCACGGCCATCGGAACGAACACCACTAGCAAAACGATCGCCCACAGCAGGGTCGTCGTCATGGGCCGGGCGAGCGGTCCGCCATGGGCCAGCGCCCACATCGCCTCGATAGGCGGCGACATCGGCTGAAAGCGGACCAGCGGTCGAAGCCAGTCCGGGAACTGGTTAATCGGAGTAGTACCGGGATTGAGGAACGCCAGCGAGACGGTCGCGGCCACCAGCCAGGTCATGATAGTGCGGCCATTGCTGCGGATCGCCACTGCCATGACCACCGCCGTGTACCCGACCGCCGCGATCGACGGGATCAGAATGTACAACAGTGCCGTTGGCCAGCCGTGGGTGAAGCGCAGCCCGAGCGCCACACCAATCGAGGTGATCAGGACCGTCCCTACGAGCGCGCGCACGGCCTCTGCGGCCAGCCGTCCGGTGATCGCGCTCGCCCGGTGTACCGGCAGCACCCACATCCGGCTGAGCAGCCGCCAATCGCGTTCCATTTGTATGCCGACTGCACCGCCCAGGGCCCCGAACACGGCGGACAAGATGGTGCACATTGGCACCAGACCGTAAACACTGTCGATGCCGGTGACCCTGCGCACCTGCGCGCCCAAGACCACCTGGTAGACGACAAGAAGGAAGATGGGGAGCAGCAGCGACCCCATCAGCACCCCTTGATCACGCCGCCAACGGGTAAGAAGTTGACAAGCTTGCACCCAGCTCTGGGTCAACAGCGAGCCGTGCGCCCGGGGCTGTTCTGTCACTTGGTCCGCCTCTGCAGCCGCAGCGTGATCGTGCCGAAGACCAGCATCATCCCGGCACACCACGCGAGACTGGCGGCGAGATTGCCGAGAACCACGTGGCCGCTCGCCAGGCCGCGCAGTGTTTCGGCGGCCTGGGACACGGGCTGGTTACGCACGTACGGGCGCAACCAGCCGGGAAAAGTCTTCTCGGGGGCGATTCCAGTGGACAACATGAACAGCAGCACTTGGGGGACGAACAGTAACGGGGTAACCGCCTGCAAACTGCTCGCGCCCGACCCCAGTGCGTCGGCGCCCAGCGCCACGGCCAGACACAGCAGCAAGGCCAGCAGCACAAAGGCCAGGCCATAGCCCAGTCCACCGGTCATCCGGAATCCGAACGCGTAGCCGGCGATGATCGCCACCGTGAGGGCCATTGCGGCCCGCATCAGGGTGGCCACCATGCGGGCGGTCACGGGGGCGGCCGCCGTGATTGGCAGGGTGGCGAAGCGCTCGCCCACCGCGGTCAGGCGATCACGTGCCGCGCGGTCCGCGGTGAGCAGCCCGACGAAGACGACGGACTGGACGACCACCGCGGGCGCCAGATACTGCGAATAGCTGATGTGACCGGTGTCGATCAGGCCGTGCAGCGCCACACTGAAGCCTGCCAAATACGCGACGGGGGAGAGCACCTCGAAGATCAGCCCGCCGTCGCGCGCCGCGCCCATCAGCGAGCGTTCGGTGAGGGCCCCCAGGGCACTCATGATTGGGCGACGGTTGGTTCGGTGAGGTGTAGGAACGCTTCGTCCAGCGAAGGTTTGCGCAGCGAGATGTCGGTGAGTTCGATGCCGAGCGCATCGACGCGGCGAAATACCTCGCTGAGCGTGGCCACTCCATCGGGAGCCATCACCGACACCGAGTTCGTGTCGGCGTCGACATCGATGCCTTGCATCCCGGTCAGCGCCGTCGCGACCTGACTGAGGTCGGCCGGATTAGTCGGGGTGACCTGGCAGTAGCCGGCACCCGCCCGGCGCTTGAGTTCCTCGGCGGTGCCGGTGGCGATCACCTGTCCTTGGTCGATGACGACGACCAAGTCGCTCAGCAGGTCGGCCTCTTCCAAATACTGCGTGGTCAGTAGCACGGTGACGCCCTGCAGGGCCATCGAGCTCACCAGTGACCACAAGGTGCGGCGGCTGCGTGGGTCCAGCCCGATGGTCGGCTCGTCGAGGAAGAGCACCTCCGGCACCACCACTAGGGCGATGGCGAGGTCGACACGCCGCCTCATGCCCCCGGAATACGTCGATGCCCTGCGGTGGGCGGCGGCGGTGAGTTCGAACTGTTCGATCAGCTCGTCGGCGCGAGCCTTCGCCTCCCGTCGACTTAACCCTCGGAGCCTGCCGAATAACACCAGGTTCTCCCAGCCGTTGAGTAAGGGGTCCATGGCGCTGAACTGCCCGGCCATGCCGATGCTTGCACGCACCTGGGCGGGCTGGCGGAGGATGTCGTACCCATTGACGAGCGCACGGCCTGAGTCCGGGCGGATCAGCGTGGACAAAATGTTGATGGTGGTCGTTTTGCCTGCGCCATTCTGCCCGAGCACGCCGCAGACCGTGCCGGCCGGAACCGAGAAGCTCACCCCACGCAGCGCGGGCGTGGCTTTTCCGAACGTCTTCGTCAGGCCATCAACCTCTATCGCAAGCGGGCTCACACTACGGAGTATTTCATGGTGGGAGGCCGCAGTTGGCCGTATTAGCCGGACATGGCACCATCGGAGGGCGCTGCGGGCGCAGGGGAATCGCGGTGACCTCGATCAACGTCGCGAGCATGCCGGGGAAGACGCACGCTCAGAGCAACTTTGGTGATGCCAGGCCGTCCCGGCGGTCGGCAGAAAGCCGTCTTGAACGGGATGACAACGACGGAACCGCACCAGCGCGCGACCGCACCGTGCTGCCGATGGAACGGATCATCGTCCCGTCGCGCCTTCGGGCTTTATCCTCAAGTGATTCGGAAATCGGTTGGAGGGACGATGCAATTTCTCGATTATGCGGCTGCCTTGATTGACGCTCGAAGGCTTCGCTCACTGAATCGACGGGGCAAACCTTTGCGTATTAAGGTTGACGGGAATATCTATTATTTGAACCCAGAGCAAACCGCGCTGTATCATGCGCGGAACTCGATGTCGAAGCTCGTGCGTATGGTCGCGCTAATCAACGATGCTAGATCGATTTTAGACGTCGGCGCGAATTGTGGCATTTTTTCGGCCCTCTGCGCTCGGAAGTTTCCGACGGCGACGATACACGCCTTCGAGCCCGCCAAGGCGCTGCAATCGATCCTGGCGCTCAACTGCTCGGCGGCCAATATTTCGGTGCATGAGCTTGCGGTAAGCGAGCGGAACGAATCCGCAACACTCTATGTTCATCCTGATTCGCAACAGGCCAACAGCTTAAAACTCTCCGCAGTAGAGCCCTTCCTTGGTTCCAGCAAGATCGAGACCGAGACAATTCATTGCGTTTCGCTTGATTCCTTCGTGGCCGAACACGAAATTGTCCCTGATGTACTCAAAGTCGACGTGCAAGGATTCGAAGGCGCAGTATTAAGAGGTGCCGGAGCCGCGCTAGAAAGCGTGCGGTATCTCTTTCTCGAAGTGACCTGGCTCGACCTCGAGGGTGTGCAACGTATCTTGCCTGCGGCCGAGCACTATGGCTTCAGGTACGTCGCGGTGGTCAATGAGGTCTATACCGGCGCCGATCTGCTCTTCACGCGCGAGCCCCTCGCTACCGAATTGCCCAATGTCTTGCGCTTTCCGCTTGGCCCCGAATCCGCCGGACAGCAGTGGTTCTAAAGCACAGCCGCGTGAGCGTGCTTGCGCAACGCGGATGAGCTTGTCAGCCAAGGCACTTCCAGCCTTGGGCCGAGCTAGACGGACTGCCTTGGCAGCTCGGTGGTGGGTGCGTCGTCATAGCGCTCCTGCCCCAGCAAAGCGCGGACCACCGGGCGCGTACCTTCAGGCCGCAGCATTTGGCTGGACGGGCGCGGACGGACTATCTGGGGCCACCAGAACCAACGTCCGAGCAGAGCGGCGATGGTGGGAGTCATGAACGAGCGCACGATCAGGGTGTCGAACAACAGGCCCAAGCCGATGGTCGTACCGACCTGGCCGATGATCAGCAAATCGCTGGACGCCATCGAAGCCATGGTGAAAGCGAACACCAGACCGGCGTTGGTCACGACCTTGCCGGTACCGCCCATGGCACGGATGATGCCGGTTTTTATACCGCCGCCTATTTCTTCTTTCATCCGGGATACCAGCAGCAGGTTGTAGTCAGACCCCACCGCCAGCAGCACGATCACCGACATAGGAAGGACCATCCAGTACAACTTGATGCCCAAAATGTACTGCCAGATGAGCACCGAAAGCCCGAACGATGAGCCCAGCGAAAGAGCCACCGTACCCACGATTACCAGCGCGGCCACAAAGCTGCGGGTGATGATCAGCATGATGGTGAAAATCAGGCAGAGAGCGCCGATTCCCGCGATCAATAGATCGAATTTAGAGCCGTCTTTGAAGTCCTTGAAAGTCGACGCGGTACCGGCCAGATAGATCTTGGCATCTTCGAGAGGCGTCGTTTTGAGCGCTTCTTCGGCCGCCGTCTTGATTCTGTCGACGCGATCCACACTTTCGGGCGATGCAGGGTCACCCTTGTGGGAAATGATGAATCGGGCCGCCTTACCGTCGGGCGACAAGAATTGAGCCATCGCCTTCTTGAAGTCCGCATTCTTGAAAACCTCCGGAGGCAAGTAGAACGAATCGTCGTTTTTGGAGTTGTCGAACGCCTGGCCCATGGTGGTGGCGTCCTTGTTGTCGACGTCTACCTGGCCAATGATTCCGGACATCGTGCTATGCATTGTCTGCGTCGACGCCTTGAAGAACTGCATGGTCGCGATCAACTGGGGGTACTGCTCGAGTAACTGCGGCAGCAGCGCATCCATTTTGTGGAGATCTATCAGGAGATCCCCGAGTTTATCGCTCACGTCGTCGATTCCGTCGAGCGTGTCAAATATCGACCTCAAGGACCAACATACAGGGATATCGAAGCAGTGTTTTTCCCAATAAAAATAGCTTTTAATTGGTCTGAGGAAATCTTCAAAATCCGCAAAATGATTTCGCAACTCGTACAAGATCGCGGTCATTTGGTCGGTTTTGGTGATCGAGTCGTGCGTAAGGGCGGTCAGCTCTGTCTGTAATGCGTAAAGGCGCTTCATCGACGCCATCTGCACGTCCATCATGGCGATCTGCTGGAGCATGTCGTCCATGCGGGCTTTCATGTACTTGATATTTTGTGTCTGGGCGGCGTTTTGCATGCTGAGCATGAAGGGTATCGAGGTGTGTTCAATCGGCGTTCCCTCAGGTCGGGTTATGCCCTGGACCCGAGCAATTCCTGGAACTTTGAATACTCCCCTTGCCAGCCTGTGCAGGACGATGAAATCGGCCGGATTGCGCATATCGTGATCCGATTCGATCATCAGAATTTCGGGCATCATCCGCGCTTGGGAGAAATGGCGGTCGGCGGCCGCATATCCGACGTTGGCTGGAATATCGTCGGGCATATAAAACCGGTTGTTATAACTTGTCTGGTAGCCCGGGAGCGTCACCAATCCGACCAGCGCGACGGCAATCGTCGCGACGAGAATGGGCACTGGCCAGCGGACAATTGCCGTGCCGATCCGGCGCCATCGACCGAAACGGATCGCCCGCCTGGGGTCGAGCAGCCCAAAGCTGCTTCCGATGGTCAGCACCGCCGGAACCAACGTCAGCGCGATCACGACGGAAACGACCAGGCCTACGGCGCATGGCACGCCCATGGTCTGGAAGATGGGCATCCGGGTAAAGCTCAGGCACAACATGGCTCCGGCAATCGTCAGACCGGAACCCAAGACCACGGGAACAACCCCGCGCAAGGTGGTGTAGAAGGCGGTCTCCCGATCTTCGCCGGCCTGACGAGCCTCTTGATACCGACCGAAGAAGAAGATCCCGTAGTCGGTTCCGGCCGCCATCGCGAGCGCCACCAGCAGGTTAACGGCGAACGTCGACAGCTGGACAATACTGTCATCGCCGAGGAACGCGACGATTCCCCGGGCCGCCAATACTTCGATTCCGACTGTGAGCAAGAGCAAAATCACGGTGGTGATCGACCGGTAGACGAACATCAGCACCACGAAAATGATCGCTGCGCCGACCGCGGTCATCTTCAGAATGGATTGATCGCCGGCCTGTTGCATGTCCGAAAACAGCGCCGACGGACCGGTGACATAGGCCGTCAACCCGGGCGGCGGCGGTGTCCGCGCGAGAATACCCCGGACGGAGACAATGGAGTCCTGGCCCTCCGACGTGCCTTGGTTTCCGGCGAGATTTAGTTGGACGTATACGGCCTTGCTATCGGCGCTCTGTGCACCTGCGGCGGTGAGCCGATCTCCCCACAGATCCTGTACATGCTCAACATGTTTCGTATCGGCTTTTAACTCGCGAACCACTTTGTCGTAGTACTTGTGAGCGTTGTCCCCGAGGTCCTGTTGCCCCTCGATCACGACCATTATGAAGCTGTCCGAATCGGACTCCTTGAAGACCTTGCCCATCCGCATCATGGCCTGCACCGCCGGCGCGTCCCGCGGGGCCAACGGTACGGAGTGCTCCCGGCCGACACGCTCCAGTGACGGAACTCCGAAAGTGACGAGCAGCGTCAGGGCCACCCAGCCCAGGATGGTGAGCACCGACAGCTTACGGAGCGTTCGCGCTACGACGGGGGTCTGAGGGGGTTCGGTACCCATGCGTTCCGTGCTCATGCGGGCCTCACCGCGTTTCTTTCAGCAGCAACGAACGTACCAACGGGCGGGATCCCAAAGGCCGCAGCATTTGGCTTGCCGGGCGGGTGCGCACTTGTTGGGGCCACCAGAACCAGCGTCCCAGCAACGCCGCGACGGCTGGTGTCATGAAGGCGCGCACCACCAGCGTGTCGAAGAGCAGACCCATACCGATCGTGGTGCCCAGCTGGGCGATGCTGCGCAGGTCGCTGACCGCCATGGACGCCATGGTGAATGCGAACACCAGGCCCGCGTTGGTGACCACCTTGCCGGTACCCGCCATGGCGCGGATTATGCCGGTGTTTATGCCGGCGGCCAGTTCCTCTTTCATTCGGGAGACAAGTAGCAAGTTGTAGTCAGAACCCACGGCCAAGAGGACGATCACCGACATCGACAGGACCGTCCAGTGTATTTGCAGTCCAAGCAAATACTGCCAAACCAATATGGACAGCCCGAAGGACGCGCCCAGTGAAAGCAATACCGTACCCACGATAACCAGCGCGGCGAGAAAACTCCGCGTCATGATCAGCATGATGATGAAAATAAGGCAGAGCGCGGCGACTCCCGCGATCAAGAGGTCGTATTTGGCGCCGTCGACCAAGTCCTTCACCACCGCTGCGGTCCCGGTGAGGTAAATCTTGGAATCTTCAAGGGGAGTACCCTTCAGCGCCTCCTCGGCGGCTGTCCTTATTGGTTCGACCCGGGAGAGGCCCTCGGGCGTTGCCGGGTCGCCCTTTTGCGCGATCAACATGCGGGCGTTCTTCCCGTCCGGCGACAGGAAGATCTTCATGACGCGCTTGAAGGCGTCCGAGGTTTCGAGAATCCCCGGCGGCAGGTAGAAAGTATCGTCGTTTTTGGAGGAGTCGAATGCCTGCCCCATGGCGTTCGGACTAGCGCCGCTATTCACCTCCATCTGGCCGATGGTCCCTTCCATGGTGCTATGCATCGTCAGCATCATGGTCCGCATGCTCTGCATGCTGTCGATCAGCTGCGGGATTTGTATAACGAGCTGCGGCAGGAGCGCATCTAATTGATCGAGATCTGCCACTAATTCGGTGAACTTATCATTGACTTCGTCAACGCCGTCGATTGCGTCAAACACGGATCTCAGCGCGTAGCAGACGGGAACATCGTAGCAATGCTTTTCCCAGTAGAAATAACTGCGGAACGGTCTGAAGAAATCCTCGAAGTCCGAAATATGATCGCGCAACTCCGCGGTGGTTTTCTGAATTTCATGCGTTTGGCCGACCATATGATGGGTTACGGCGGTGAGCTCTTTCATCAGGCCTAACATGTGCTGCATCAGGCCAATCATTTTCGTCAGCGCCTCGGCCTGTTTCATCATGTCATTCATGCGGTCCTTTTGGAACGCCATATTTATCATCTGAGACGACTGCGACATGCTCATGATGTACGGAATACTCGTGTGTGCGAGCGGGGTTCCCTCGGGCCTAGTCACGCTTTGCACGGTCGAAACGCCCGACACCGCCTGGATGCCCTTGGCCAATTGATTCAACACCAGCATATCCGTGGGATTGCGTAGGTCATGGTCGGCTTCGACCAAGAGAATTTCCGGCATCATCATCCGCGACTCGGGAAAATGTCGACCGGCGGCCGCATTCCCCACGCTAGCGGGAATATCGTCGGGGATGAATTTCTGGTCGTCATAGCTGGGGTTGTATCCCGGCAGGGTGAGCAGCCCAACGAGGGCGATCGCTATTGTCGCGATGAGAATGGGTACGGGCCAACGAACGATTGCCGAACCAATTCGTCGCCACCCGCGAACCTGGAGCCTCCGTTTCGGCTCGAAGAGGCCGAAACGGCCGCCGACAACCAGAAGTGCCGGCCCGAGCGTGAGCGCGACCAGAACCGCAACGGCGATACCCACCGCGTTGGGAAGGCCCAGCGGCTGGAAATAGGGCAGACGGGTAAAGCTCAGGCAAAGAACCGCTCCGGCGATTGTCAGGCCGGAAGCCAAGACAACCTTCGCAACACTGCTGAACGTCGTATAGAAAGCGGTTTCGCGATCTTCGCCGTCCTGCCGGGCCTCCTGATATCGCCCGACGAAGAAGATTCCATAGTCGGTTCCCGTGGCGATAACCGCGGCCACCAGCAGGTTAACGGCGAAGGTAGTGAGGCCGATGACGCCGTGATAGGCGAGAAGTGCGACCATCCCGCGGGATACCGTCAATTGTAGCCCGACCATCAGCAACAAAAGAATGACGGTAAAGAGCGATCGATAGACGAGCATCAACGTAATGAAGATCACCGAAAGGCTCGCGAGGGTGACCGTCGTGACGGTCTGTTGACCGGCTTTGTTCATATCCGCGACGGTTGCGGCGGGCCCGGTCACGTAGACCTTGAGCCCGGGCGGGGTAGGCAATCCCGCCACGATATTCCGGATGGCCTGTACTGATTCGTCTCCCGCGGTCGCACCTTGGCTACCGCCAAGGTTCAATTGCACATAGGCGGCCTTGCCGTCGATACTTTGCGCGGCAGCCGCCGTGACCGGATCGCCCCAGAAATTCTGGACATGCTGGACGTGCTTTGTATCGGCTTCGAGCCGACGCACCAACTCGTCGTAGTACTTATGCGCGTCCTGGCCGAGGGGCTGGTCCCCCTCCAACACGATCATCGCGAGCGCGCCGGAATTGGATTCCTTGAAGTCCTGGCCGAGCCGTCCCATCGCCTTGAACGACGGCGCCTCTACCGGATTCAGCGAGACCGAATGCTGTTGCTCGACGATCTCCAGCGGGGGGACGCTGACGGTCAAGAAGACGGTGAGCCCCAGCCACGCCAAGATGATGAGAATGGAAAACCGGTGGATCGTCCGCGCCACAAACGGTCGCGCGGGCCGCTCCGTGCCCATGTTTTCGTCGCTCATGCAGCCGTTAGGACGCAGTACGTGAAGGCGTTCACTTCATGTGAAACCTTCTCGGACTTGACGGTGCCGTCAACGATGATGCGGCAGCCGATGGTCTCGGTATCACCTTGTGCCACCACGTTTCCCACGATGGACGGCAGCGTTGTCGACAGATCCATCGACCACGGCAGGGTGACTGCGTTGACGTGCTGCGGGTCCGCGTTGACGTCGAAATAGCTGATGTCGGCCACGGTCCCCGGCGCTCCGAATACCTCATACTTCAAATGCTTGGGGTTGAACGGTTTGCTGTCTTTGACTCTGGTGTCGGCATACGACTGGCGCTTCTCAGAGCCGAATACCCCGTGCAGCCGCGACACCGTGAATCCGCCGGCAGTCAATACCGCCACGATGAGCAGTGGGATCCAAATCCGTCCCAGGAACTTGAGCGCTCCACCTCCCGGATTCCGACGACCCTTGCGGGGTCCCTCGGGCGCTGGAGAGCCGGGTGCAGGCCGTCGACCGAACCGCCGAAACCGGCCGGTGGGCTGGCTGACGTCCTGGCCCCCCTCGGCGGCGACGTCAGACCGGGCTCGAACATGGTGTTCGACCACCGCACCCCCTTCAAACCCGTTCCTAGACTCGCTATGTCAGCCACTTGCACTGTAACTACACCTCGATCGCGCTGCGCCAGACCTGCGGCGGTCAGCTCAAAAGAGCGGCGTTCGGCGAGTGCGACCAGATCTTGATGAGTAAACCATGCCTCTGGCCCCGACATCAGATCTTTGGTGACCCGATGTGGGATCGTAACTCGTAGTACGTGCGTAACGGCACGGTATCAATAGTGCTGCGTCCGCCCCCCGAGCGGGTGTTGTGTGCGTCATTGTCCCGAGCAATGGTGATACATATTACATTCCGCGTGCGATCGCCCGCAGAAGGGGCCAACTGGCGGGCGCCAGCTAACGAACTGCGGGTGTTCGCTGGCGCCGATGGGCGTGCGATTTGTCGGCGTCAGATCGATGGCCGGGGATCCGGCTTTGAAGGGGAAAACGGGGCCGCCCAATCGCGCGATGACATCGGCATTCGCGGCCCCGATGGCCACCGTGTGATGAGGCGTCCGCCGTGGCCTTCGGTAGCCAGGTTCCAGTCTGATCTGGGGGCCCGCGCCGCGGTCGGTTGCGGCCGCGTCTACTGGCGGCAACCAACGAGCAACGAGAGCTTTACCTGGTCGTCTTCTCGCCGTCGGTACCGTACTCTGGGCTGTCGAACACAGCCAAAGCCGTCGCTGCAGGTCACTGCACTCCGAGGCGTCGACGCACGCGCGTTGCGCCGCACACCGAATTACCAAGCGGTGTCACGAGTGCTTAACAGATCACACCGGGAACTTTGTCGAAACGCCCGACCGAGCCTGTTGGCCTCCAGTATGGTTTGGAACGATCCCACTTATATCGAGAGAACGCCTGGAGAACTGTGAGCACCAATCCGTTCGACGACGATAATGGCAGTTTTTTCGTCTTGGTCAATGACGAGGAGCAACACAGCCTGTGGCCGACCTTCGCCGATGTTCCCGCTGGATGGCAGGTGGTTCACGGCGAAGCGGACCGAGCATCGTGTCTTGACTACATCGAGCAGAACTGGCCCGATATCCGGCCGAAGAGTCTGCGCGATCGGCTGGCAGCGGGTCGGAGTTTTGATAAGTAAACCGCCTGGGTACGGGGACTCGGGTGGAGCTCTGGGGGACTCACATGGAACGCGGTGAGCAAGCACACCCGCTGACTCGGGGACAGCTCGACATTTGGCTCTCGCAGGAGGCCGGTTTCGCGGGTACCGAGTGGCAGCTTGGCCTTTTGGTGCGCATCGAAGGCACCGTCGATCGCGATTTGCTGCAACAGGCGATCCGGCGAGTAGTCGCAGAGGCCGAGCCGGGCCGCGCCGCGTTCTTCGAAGCCGATGGCCACGTTTTACAAAGGGCCGTCGATTATCCGGACACGGCGCTTGGCTTCCATGATGTAAGAGGCGCGGACGACCCCGTGCGAAAAACGCGCGAAATGGCGTCATCAATTCAGCGGACGCTAATGCCATTCTCTGGTCCGCTATTCACATTTGTGTTATTCCAGACACAAGATAGTGAATTCGATTTGTTCGCGTGCTGCCACCACATCGCGGTGGACGGCATGGGCATCGCGCTGGTGAGTCGCCGGGTTGCCACCGTCTACACCGCTCTTGTCGCCGGTGAGCCCGTGCCCGACGCGTACTTCGCTTCCCTGCAGGACTTGATCGACTGCGAGTCCGGCTACGAGGCGTCCGCCGACTATCAGGACGACGAGGCCTACTGGAAGGAACACCTTCCCTCCGAAAGCGGGTTCCAATATCGGTTGCCCCAGGCCACCACCCAGCGTGACCCGTATTTGACTTCCGCGTCTGCTCAGTTCGACCCCTCGGTTGTGAGCCGAATGCAACAGCTGACGAAACAGTTACGGGTCCGCCGGTATTCGGCCATTACCGCCGCGTGCGCGCTGTTGGTGCGCGGATGGTCTGGCAACGCTAACGAGGTGGTGCTCGACTTCCCGGTTAGCCGCCGGGTGACCCCAGAGTCCAAGACGCTGCCCGCCATGCTGGCCGGGGTTGTTCCCCTCGTGTTGAGGACGTCCCCGGAGACGACGGTTGCCGAATTTTGCGCCCATGTCGACACGCGAATTCGGGAACTGCTGACACATCAGCGGTACCCGGTACATGCCCTCGAGGGCGAGGGCGGTCCCAGGCAGGACGCAAACCGGGTGGGCGTCAACTTCATCCCGTCGCGCCTGAGTCTGAACCTTGCTGGTGCGCCGGCAACCGCGACGTACACAAACCACGGCCCGGTGGGTCACTTCGGGTTCTTCTTCCTCGGCGCCGGCGATCAACTGTTCCTGAGTACGGCAGGTCCCGGACAGCCGTTTGCGAATTTCGACGTCGCCGATCTGGCAGCGCGGTTGCAGCGGGTGCTGTTGGCGATGACCGAAGACCCGACGGCGCCGCTGTCGTCGATCGAGGCGCTCGAGGCCGGTGACGCGGCCCGCCTTGACGAGATCGGCAACCGGGCGGTGCTGACCGAGCCCGCACCGCAGAAGCTATCGATTCCGGCGGTGTTCGCCGAACACGTGCAGAACACTCCCGAGGCAGTGGCGGTGACCTTCGAGGGCCGCTCCACGACATATCGGGAACTCGACGAGGCCGCCAACCGGTTGGCGCACCTGCTTGCAAGCGAGGGTGTGGGCCCGGGTGACTGTGTGGCCCTTCAGTTTTCCCGTTCGGCTGAAGCGATCATCGCGATCCTGGCGGTTTTGAAGGCCGGTGCGGCCTATCTACCGATTGACCCGGCGCTGCCGACGGCGCGGACGGAGTTCATGCTCGCCGACGCCGCGCCGACGGCCGCGGTGACCACCGCAGACGTGCGCTCGCGGCTGGACGGACACGATCTGGTTGTCATCGACGTCGACGATCCCCGCATCGACTCCCAGCCCAGCACGGCGCCGCCGTCGCTGGATCCGGACAACATCGCCCACATCATCTACACGTCGGGCACCACCGGCACACCCAAAGGTGTTGCCGTCACTCATCACAACGTCACGCAACTGTTTGCCTCCTTCGATGCCGGCCTACCCCGGACCGGGGTGTGGTCGCAGTGCCACTCGCTGTCCTTCGACTTTTCGGTCTGGGAGATTTGGGCCGCCCTGCTCGGAGGCCGGCGGCTGGTAGTGGTGCCCGAGACGGTGGCTCGTTCGCCGGAAGACTTCCACGCCTTGTTGGTCGGCGAACACGTCAGCGTGCTCACCCAGACGCCTTCGGCAGTCGGGATGCTGTCACCCGAGGGTTTGGAGACGGCGGCGCTGGTGGTCGCGGGCGAGGCCTGCCCGCCCGAGGTGATGGATCAGTGGGCGCCCGGACGAGTAATGGTCAATGGCTACGGCCCCACCGAGACCACGGTGTGTGTGGCGATCAGCGCGCCGCTGGTGCCGGGATCGGGTGTGGTGCCGATCGGCTCGCCGGTCCCCGGCGCGGCGTTATTCGTGCTGGACAGATGGCTGAAGCCGGTGCCACCGGGCGTGGTCGGTGAGCTGTATGTGGCCGGTGCCGGCGTGGCGTGCGGATACGTGCGACGGGCCGGTTTGACGTCGTCGCGCTTTGTGGCGTGCCCGTTCGGGCAGCCGGGGGAGCGGATGTATCGCACCGGAGACCTGGTCTCTTGGGGCGACGACGGACAACTCCTCTACCTCGGACGTGCCGACGAGCAGGTCAAGATCCGCGGGTATCGCATCGAGCTGGGTGAGGTTCAAGCCGCCCTGGCCGTGCTGGACGACGTCAAGCAGGCGGCAGTCGTCGCCCGTGAGGACCGCCCCGGCGACAAGCGTCTGGTCGGCTACGTCACCGGCACTGTCGACCCCAACGTGGCGCGGGCGAGGCTGGCCGAGCGGCTGCCGGCTTACATGGTGCCGGCCGCGGTGGTCGTCTTGGAGGCGCTGCCGCTGACACCCAACGGCAAGCTCGACACCCGCGCCCTGCCGGCGCCGGAATACCACAACGTCGGTGGTACCTACCGTGCTCCGACGACCGCGGTCGAAGAGGTCCTGGCCACTATCTACGCCGAGATCCTGGGACTCGAGCGGGTCGGGGTCGATGACTCGTTCTTCGACCTCGGCGGCGACAGCATTTTGTCGATGCAGGTGGTGGCCCGGGCCCGGGCGGCCGGTGTGTTGTTCCGTCCGCGCGACATTTTCGTCGAGCAGAGCGTGGCCCGGCTGGCGCAGGTCGCCACTGTGGCAACCGGTGAGATCGGCGCGGTCGACGAGGGTCTGGGCGATGTGTCTGCCACCCCGATCATCAAATGGCTGCAGGACATCGACGGACCGGTCGAGCAGTTCAACCAGACGATGGTGGTGCAGGCCCCGACCGGCGTGACCGAGGCCGACGTGGCGGTGGTCCTGCAGGCTTTGGTGGATCGGCATGCCACCTTGCGGTTGCGTGCCGACGACGACGGCTCCGGCGGTTGGTCGCTGTGGGTGCCCGACGTCGGTTCGGTGGAAGCCGCTGGCCTGGTGCACTCGGTCGACGTCTTGACTGACGAGGCGCTCGTCGAGGCGCGGTCGCGGCTGAACCCGGCCACCGGGGCGATGCTCAGCGCGCTGTGGGTTAGCTCCACGTCCCAGTTGGCGTTGATCATTCACCACCTGGCCGTCGATGGCGTGTCATGGCGAATCCTGTTGGAAGACCTCAACATTGCGTGGGCCCAGCATCACAGTGGGCAAGAGGTGGAGTTGCCGGCTCCCGGGACGTCGTTCGCCCGCTGGTCGGCACTGCTCGAGGAGCACGCGCGCGACGCGGCCGTTGTCCAGCAGGCGGATGCCTGGCGGCAGGTCGCGGCCACCCCGGCCGTGTTGCCGGCGGTACAGCCGGCGGTGGATACCCACGCCAGTGCCGGGCGGTTGTCGGTAGACCTGGATGTCGAGACGACCCGGCTGCTCCTGGGCGAGGTGCCGGCGGCGTTTCACGCTGGGGTGCAAGACATTCTGTTGATCGCGTTCGGGTTGGCCTTGGCCGAATTTTTGGGCACCCCCGGTACGCCGCTCGGCATCGATGTCGAGGGCCACGGGCGCCACGAAGAGCTGACTCCTTACGTGGACCTGTCGCGCACGGTGGGATGGTTCACCAGCAAGTACCCCGTGTCGTTGACCGTGAGGGGGCTGGACTGGGCGCGCGTCACCGCCGGCGACCCGGCGCTCGGGGCGATCATCAAAGAGACCAAAGAACAGCTTCGGGCCCTGCCCGAGGGCCTGACCTACGGTCTGCTGCGGTACCTGAACCCCGAGGTGGACCTGGCCGGGGCCGACCCGGCGATCGGCTTCAACTACTTGGGCCGCATGGGCGCCTCGGCGGCCGAGCTCTCCGATGATCTGTGGCGGGTCAGCCAGGAAAGCCTCTCCCTGGCCGATGCCTCCTCGGCGATAGCGATGCCGCTGGCACACACCGTCGAACTCAACGCCGGCACGATCGACAGCGAAGCCGGTCCGCACCTGCACGCCAACTGGACCTGGGCGCCGTCAGCACTCGACGACACCCAGATCAACAGGCTCAGCCAATTGTGGTTCGACGCCCTGGCCGGCATTTGCGCGCACGTACGCGGTGGCGGCGGCGGCTTGACGCCGTCCGATCTCGCCCCGGCGCGTCTGAGCCAGCAGCAAATCGACGAGCTGGCCCGCCAGACCCGGATTGCCGACGTGCTGCCCTTGACGCCCGTGCAGCAGGGACTGTTGTTCCACACCGCCCTCGCGGAGGGCTCCGGCGACGACTTGTATGCGGTGCAATTGGGCATCACCGTGACCGGCCCACTCGACCAGAACCGGCTGCGCAAGGCGGTGCAGACGGTGGTCAACCGCCACCCCAACCTGGCGGCGCGGTTCTACGAAGAGTTCGACGAGCCGATCCAGATCATCCCGGCCGACCCCGTCATCGCGTGGGAGTACGCCGAGCTGGACGGCGGCGACGCCGAAGTCGACGACCGGGTCCAGCGGCTGTGTGCCGCCGAACGCGCCGCCGTCTGCGAGATCGCCGATCAGCCGCTCTTCCGGGTGGCGTTGGTCCGCACCGGAGACAACCGGCACCGGTTCGTGCTGACCATCCACCACATCGTGATCGATGGCTGGTCGCTGCCGATCCTGCTGCAGGAAATCTTCACTCTCTATTACGGGCAGCGGTTGCCCGCGGCCCCGTCGTATCGAAGCTTTGTCAGCTGGCTGGCCGAGCAGGATCGTGACGCCGCCCAAGCGGCGTGGGGCGAAGTGCTGGCCGGCTTTGACACGCCCACCTTGGTGAGTCCGCCCGGCCAGCCCGCGGAGCGGGGCGTCGAATCGTATCGGGTGGCTGCCGACACCACCCAGGCCCTCACCGAGCTCGCCCGCTCGCAGCACACCACCGTCAACCATGTGCTGCAGGCGGCGTGGGCACAGGTCCTGATGTGGCTGACCGGCCATCAGGACGTCGCCTTCGGAACCGCGGTCTCCGGCCGGCCCACCGAGTTGGCCGGGGCGGAATCGCTGGTGGGTCTGTTGATCAATACGGTGCCGGTGCGGGCCAATGCCACGGCGACGACCACCATCGCCGACCTGATGGCCCAGCTGCAACGCGCCCACAACGACACCCTCGAGTACGACTACCTGGCGTTGCGGGATATCCACCGGGTGACCGGTCACGACCAGCTGTTCGACACTCTTTTCCTCTACGAGAACTACCCGATCGACACCGGCGCGCTGTTCGGCGTGCAGGAGTTGGCCATCACCGAATTCAGCAGTCGCGAATTCAACCACTACCCGCTTTCAGTGGTGGTGACGCCGGGCCACGAACTGAGCCTGCGCGTCGAGTTCGACACCCAGGTCTTCGAGGTGGCGACCGTCGACTCGCTGATCGAGCGGTTGCGGCAGGTGCTGGTCACCATGACCACCGATCCCACCCGACGGCTGTCGTCGATTGATCTGCTCGACGGCGAGGAGCATTCCCGGCTCGAGGAGTGGGGCAACCGGGCGGTGCTGACGCAGCCCGCGAGTGCGCCGGTATCGATTCCTGAACAGTTCGCCGCACAGGTCGCGCGCGCCCCGGAGGCGGTGGCGGTCAACTGCGGCGAGCGGTCGTGGACTTACCGCGAACTCCACGAGGCCGCAAACCAGTTGGCGCACTTGCTATCCGACAGTGGGGCCGGTCCGGGCGAGCGGGTAGCGGTGTTGCTCAACCGGTCCGCCGGCGCGATCGTGTCCCTGCTGGCGGTGTTGAAGACGGGGGCGGCGTACCTGCCGATGGACCCGGCGCATCCGACGGCACGGATGGAGTTCATGCTCGCCGATGCCGCGCCGATCGCCGCTGTCACCACCTCGGATCTACGCCCGCGGCTCGACGGCGCCGACCTGTTGGTCATCGACATCGATGACCCGGCCATTGCCGCTCGGCCCAACACCGCATTACCGACGCCCGCGGCCGAGGACGTCGCCTACATCATCTACACCTCAGGCACGACCGGTAAGCCCAAGGGCGTGGCCGTCACTCATCGCAACGTGACCCAGTTGCTGGAGTCGCTCGACGCCGAGATGGAGCTGGGACAGGTTTGGACACAGTGCCATTCGCTGGCCTTCGACTACTCGGTGTGGGAGATCTGGGGCGCGCTGCTGCATGGCGGCCGGGTGGTCGTGGTGCCCGACTCCGTGGTCCGCTCACCGGAAGACCTGCACGCGCTACTGGTCAGCGAACAAGTCAGCGTGTTGAGCCAGACTCCTTCGGCGTTCTACGCGTTGCAGGCCGCCGACGCGCTCCAGCCCGAGCTGGGACAACAGCTGAAGCTTCAGACTGTGGTCTTCGGTGGGGAAGCACTTGAGCCACAACGCCTTCAGACGTGGTTGCACAATCACCCGGGACTGCCGCGCATGATCAACATGTACGGCATCACCGAGACGACCGTGCATGCCTCGTTCCGGGAAATCGTCGACGCCGATGTCGATAGCAACAACAGCCCCATCGGGGTGCCGTTGGCGCATCTGGCCTTCTTCGTGCTGGACGGCTGGCTTCGGCCGGTCGCGCCCGGAGTGGTCGGTGAGCTCTACGTAGCCGGCGCCGGCGTGGCGAGCGGATACATCGGCCGGTCGGATTTGACGACGACAAGGTTCGTCGCCTGCCCGTTCGGCGGGCCCGGATCGCGGATGTATCGCACCGGGGATCTGGTGTCCTGGGGTACCGATGGGCAGCTGCGCTACATGGGCCGCGCCGACAAGCAGGTCAAGATCCGCGGATATCGCATCGAACTCGGTGAGATCCAGGCAGCGCTTGCCGGCCTGGATGGCGTGGCGCAGGCAGCGGTGATCGCCCGCGAGGACCGTCCCGGCGACAAGCGCCTGGTCGGCTATGTCACCGGAACGGCGGACCCGACCGAGATCCGCAGCCAGCTGGCCGAGCGGCTCCCGACGTACATGGTGCCGGTCGCAGTGGTGGTGTTGGACGCGTTGCCGTTGACGGTCAACGGCAAACTCGACACCCGCGCCCTGCCCGCGCCGGAATACCAGGACGGCGAGAGTTATCGCGCGCCGGGCGACGCGGTCGAGGAGATTTTGGCCGGGATCTACGCTCAGGTGCTCGGGGTCGAGCGGGTCGGGGTCGACGACTCCTTCTTCGACCTCGGCGGCGACAGCATCTTGTCGATGCAGGTGGTGGCGCGGGCCCGGGCGGCCGGTGTGGCGTGCCGTCCGCGTGACGTCTTCGTCGAGCAGACCGTGGCCCGGCTGGCCCGGGTGGCGCGCCTGGCTACCGAGGACGGCGCGGTCGACGAGGGTCTGGGCGAGGTGATCGCCACCCCGATCATCCGGTGGCTGCAGGACACCGACGGTCCGATCGAGCAGTTCAACCAGACGATGGTGGTCCAGGCTCCGGCCGGGGTGACCGAGGCCGACGCCGCGGTGGTGCTGCGGGCTTTGGTGGATCGGCATGCCATGTTGCGGCTGCGAGTGGACGACGACGGCGCCGGTGGTTGGTCGTTGTGGGTCCCCGAGGTCGGTTCGGTGGATGCGGCCGGTCTGCTGCAGTCGGTGGATGTGTTGTCCGACGAGGCGCTCGTCGCGGCGCAATCGCGGTTGAGCCCGGCTGCCGGGACGATGCTCAGCGCGTTGTGGGCCAACTCCACGTCTCAGCTGGTGTTGATCGTTCACCACCTGGCTGTCGATGGCGTGTCGTGGCGAATCCTGTTGGAAGATCTCAACATTGCGTGGGCCCAGCATCACAGTGGGCAAGAGGTGGCGTTGCCGGCGCCGGGGACGTCGTTCGCCCGGTGGTCATCGCTGCTCGACAAGCACGCCCGCGTCCCCGAGGTCGTAGCCCAGGCGGATGCCTGGCGGCAGGTGGCGGCCACACCGCCCGCGCTGCCGGCAGCCCAACCCGAGCTGGACACCTTCGCCACGGCCGGACAACTGTCGGTCGGGCTCGATGTCGAGACGACCCGGCTGCTGTTGGGTGAGGTGCCGGCCGCGTTTCACGCTGGGGTGCAAGACATTCTGTTGATCGCGTTCGGTTTGGCCTGGGCCGAATTTTTGGGGACCGGCGGCTCGCCGATCGGTATTGACGTCGAGGGTCACGGCCGTCACGAGGAATTGGCCGCCGATGTGGACCTGTCGCGCACGGTCGGCTGGTTCACCACCAAGTACCCCGTATCACTGGCCGTCGGCGAGCTGGGCTGGGCACAGGTGGTCGCCGGTGAGGCGGCGCTGGGGCCGGTGATCAAGGACGCCAAGGAGCAGCTGCGCACGCTGCCCGATCCGCTGACCTACGGTCTGCTGCGGTATTTGAACCCCGACGTCGAGCTGGACAAATCCGATCCGGTGATCGGGTTCAACTACTTGGGTCGTCTGGGCGCGGGTGCGGCCGACCTCTCCGATGACTTGTGGCAGATCTCCCAAGACGACTTGCCGGCCGTCGCGGCAGCGACAGCCGTAGCCATGCCGCTGGCACACACCGTCGAACTCAACGCCGGCACCATGGACAGCGAGGGCGGCCCGCAGCTGCACGCCAACTGGACATGGGCGGCCTCCGCACTTGACCAGGCTCAGATCGATCGGCTGAGCCAGCTGTGGTTCGACGCTCTGTCGGGCATCTGCGCACACGTGCGCGCCGGCGGCGGCGGTTTGACGCCATCCGACCTCGCGCCGGCTCGGATCAGCCAGCAGCAAATCGACGAAATTCAGCAACGCGACCAGGTCGCTGATGTGTTGCCGCTGACGCCGTTGCAGCAGGGCCTGTTCTTCCACGCCAGTACCGCCGAGGACCTCGGCGTCACCGGCGACGATCTGTATGCGGTGCAGCTGGACATCAGCATCGCCGGTGCCGTCGACCCGGACCGGCTGCGCAATGCGGTACACACCGTCGTGACGCGGCACCCGCACCTGGTGGCCCGCTTCAGCGGCGACTTCGACGAGCCACTACAGATTCTGCCCGCCGAGCCCGAATTGACTTGGCAGTACCTCGAATTCGATGAGGGTGATGTCGACGGGCAGGTCGAGCAGGTGTCCGCGGCCGAACGTGCCGCCGTTTGCGACCTCGTCGACCAAACGGCCTTCCGGGCGGCATTGCTGCGTACCGCGGAAAACCGGTACCGGTTTGTGCTGACCAACCATCACATCGTGCTGGACGGCTGGTCGAAACCGCTTCTGCTGCAGGAGATTTTCGCCAGCTACTACGGGCACCGGCTGCCCGCGGCCACCTCGTACCGCAAGTTTGTCACCTGGCTGGCAGCTCAGGATCGCGGCGCGGCCCACGCGGCGTGGCGCAAGGCATTCGACGGCTTCGACACTCCGACGCTGGTCGGCCCGCCGCAACGGATGGGGCTGGGACCGCGAGATGTCGAAGAGTTCAAGGTGTCTGCCGAGACCACGCAGGCCCTGAGCGAGCTGGCCCGGTCTTGCCACACCACCGTCAGCACGGTGCTGCAGGCGGCGTGGGCGCAGGTGCTGATGCGGATGACCGGCCAGCCAGATGTCGCTTTCGGCACCGCCGTTTCGGGACGGCCGACGGACCTGGCCGGCGCGGAATCCATTGTGGGCCTGATGATCAACACGGTGCCGGTCCGGGCCAACATCACCGCCGCCGCCACCATCGGCGACCTGCTCGGCCAGCTGCAAAACTCCTACACCGACACGCTTGAACACCAGTACTTGGGGTTGAACGAAATTCATCGAGTCACCGGACACGACCAGCTGTTCGACACGATGTTCGTCTACGAGAACTACCCGATCGACACCGCGGCGTTGTCGGGCGTCCAAGATCTGACGATCACCGGGTTCACGAACCGCGAATACAACCACTACCCGCTTTCCGTGCAAGCCGTGCCGGGCCACGAGCTGGGTCTTCGCGTCGAGTACGACACCGATGTCTTCGACAAGGCCAGCATCGAAACGCTGGTCGAGCGGTTGCGGCGGGTGTTGGTGGCCATGACCGAAGACGCAGGGGACGAGTAATGGCCGACCCAAAACGGCGGCTCTTATCGATCGACCTCCTGGACGAGGGTGAGACCGCCCGGTTGGACGAGTGGGGCAACCGCGCGGTCTTGACCCGGCCGGTGGCGGGCGCAACGATTCCGGAGCTGTTCGCCGCGCAGGTCGCGCACGCTCCGGAGGCGGTGGCGCTGGTATGCGGCGAGCGGTCCTGGACCTACCGCGAGGTCGATGAGACCGCGGAGCGGTTGGCGCGGGTGCTGACCGGTCACGGCGCGGGCCCGGGTGAGACTGTGGCACTGCTGTTTTCGCGGTCGGCCGAGGCGATCGTGTCGATGATGGCGGTGCTCAAGGCCGGAGCGGCTTACTTGCCGATCGACCCGGCACTGCCCGACGCTCGAGTGGAATTCATGCTCGGCGATGCCACCCCGGTCGCCGCGGTAACGACCGCGGCGCTGCGGTCGCGGTTGGACGGGACCGATCTGGTCGTCGTCGACTTCGACGACCCGGGCGCCGACCCCGGCACCGAATTGTCGGCGCCGGCGGCGGGGGATCTGGCGTACATGATCTACACCTCGGGGACCACCGGGGTGCCCAAGGGCGTGGTGATCACCCACCAGAACGCGACGTCGCTACTGGAGAAACTGCACTCGGCCGTGCCGTCGGGCCCGGGACAGGTGTGGTCGCAATGGCATTCCTACAGCTTCGATGTCTCGGTGTGGGAGATCTTCGGCGCCCTGCTGCATGGCGGGCGGCTGGTGATCGTCGCCGAAACAGTGGCCAGTTCACCGGAGGACCTGCACTCTCTGCTGGTCGCCGAAAAGGTCAGCGTCCTCTGCCAAACCCCTTCTGCGGCAGCGATGTTGTCGTCGGAGGGCTTGGAGTCCACGGCGGTGTTCGTTGCCGGAGAGGCGCTCCCGTCCGAGGTGGTGGATCGGTGGGCGCCGGGGCGGGTGTTGATCGACGCCTACGGCCCGACCGAGGGCACCATCTATGCGGCGATGAGTGCCCCGTTGACGCCGGGGGCGCCGGCGCCGATCGGTGTGCCCGTGCCGGGCGCGGCACTGTTCGTGTTGGACAAGTGGTTGCGGCCGGCCCTCGAGGGCGTCACCGGTGAGCTGTACATCGCCGGTCGGGGTGTCGCGGCCGGCTACCTGCGCCGGGCTCCGTTGACCGCGTCGCGGTTTGTGGCATGTCCGTTTGGTGAGCCCGGGGCGCGGATGTATCGCACCGGGGACCTGGTCCGCTGGGGCACTGACGGTCAGTTGCAGTACCTGGGGCGTGCTGACGAGCAGGTCAAGATCCGCGGCTACCGCATCGAATTGGGCGAGGTACAAGCGGCTTTGGCCGGCCTCGACGGGGTGCAGGCCGCGGCGGTGATCGCCCGCGAGGATCGTCCGGGCGATAAGCGGTTGGTCGGTTACGTCACCGTCACCGCAGATGTTGACACCGTGCAGATGCGTAGTGCACTGGCCGAGCGGTTGCCGGCCTACATGGTCCCTACAGCGGTCGTCGTGCTGGACACGCTGCCGCTGACCGTCAACGGCAAGCTCGACAAGCGCGCCCTGCCCGCACCTGAATACGCCAGCGGCGGCGAATATCGCGCCCCGTCCGACGCGGTCGAGGAGATTTTGGCCGGGATTTACGCCCAGGTACTCGGGGTCGAGCGGGTCGGGGTCGACGACTCATTCTTCGACCTCGGCGGCGACAGCATCCTGTCGATGCAAGTCGCGGCCCGGGCCCGGGCCGCCGGCGTATTGTGCCGTCCCCGTGACATTTTCGTCGAGCAGACCGTGGCCCGGTTGGCCCGGGTGGCAGCACTGACCGACGGCGCCGACGGCGTGATCGACGAGGGCATCGGGGAAGTGGTGGCCACCCCGATCATGCGCTGGCTGCAAGGCGTGGTTGGCCCCGTCGAGCAGTTCAACCAGACGATGGTGGTGCAGGCCCCCGCCGCAGTGACCGAAGCCGACATCGCGGTGGTACTGCAGGCACTGGTGGATCGGCATGCCACCTTGCGGCTGCGTGTCGAGGACGACGACGCGGGCGAGTGGTCGCTTCAGGTGCCCGAAGTCGGGACGGTGGATGCGGCCGGTCTGCTGCAATCGGTCGACGTGTTGTCCGATGACGCGCTCGTCGAGGCGCGGTCGCGATTGAACCCGGCCAACGGAATCATGCTGAGCGCGTTGTGGGTCAGCTCCACGTCTCAGTTGGTGTTGATCATTCATCACCTGGCCGTCGACGGGGTGTCATGGCGAATCCTGTTGGAAGACCTCAACATTGCGTGGGTTCAGCACCACAGCGGACAGCCGGTGGAGTTGCTCCCGGGCGGGACGTCATTCGCCCGGTGGTCGTCGCTGATCGAAGAGTATGCGCAGCGACCCGCGGTCACCGAGCAGGCCGAGGCGTGGCGGCGGGTGGCATCGGTCCCGGCCGCACTGCCCGCGGTGCGCCCCGAGATCGACACCTACGTCAGCGCCGAGCAGTTGTCGGCGGAGCTCGACGTCGAGACGACCCGGCTGCTGCTGGGTGAGGTGCCGGCGGCGTTTCACGCTGGGGTGCAAGACATTCTGTTGATCGCGTTCGGGTTGGCCTGGGCCGAATTCTTGGGGACCGGCGGCTCGCCGATCGGCATCGGCGTCGAGGGCCACGGCCGTCACGAGGAATTGGCTCCCAACGTCGATTTGTCGCGCACGGTCGGCTGGTTCACCACCAAATACCCGGTGTCGCTGGCCGTCGGTGAGCTGGGCTGGGCGCAGGTGATGGCCGGTGACGCGGCATTGGGGCCGGTGATCAAAGACGCCAAGGAGCAGCTGCGCACCCTGCCCGATCCGCTGACCTACGGTCTGCTGCGATACGCCAACGACGAGGTGGACCTGCACGGGTCTGACCCGGTGATCGGATTCAACTACCTGGGTCGGCTGGGCGCTGGCACGGCGGCCGAGCTGTCGGGGGATTTGTGGCGGATCTCAGAAGAAGGCTTGTCGGTCGCGGGCGCGGCCACCGCGGTACCCCTGCCGCTCATGCACACCGTGGACCTCAACGCCGGCACCATGGACACCGAAGCGGGCCCGCATTTGCACGCCAGCTGGACGTGGGCGCCGTCGGCGCTGGACGGCGAACAGATCAGCCGGCTGAGCCAGTTGTGGTTCGAGGCCCTGACTGGCATCTGCGCGCACGTGCGCAGTGGCGGTGGCGGATTGACGCCGTCCGACCTTTTGCCCGCACATTTGACCCAGCAGCAGCTCGACCAACTCGATCAGCAGTACGGTCTCGCCGACGTATTGCCGCTCACCCCCGTGCAGCAAGGCCTGCTGTTTCACGCCAGCATCGCGGCGGGAGGCGACAACGGCGACGACGTATACGCGGTGCAGCTGGGTATCACCGTGACCGGTGCGATCGACCCACAACGGCTGCGCGAAGCGGTGCAGACCGTGGTCAATCGGCACCCCAACCTGGCCGCCCGATTCTGCGCGCAGTTCGACGAGCCGCTGCAGGTCATTCCGGCCGATCCCGTCATGGCCTGGCGGTATGTCCAGCTGGACAGCGACGAACTCAGCCACGACGAGCAGATCGACCGGCTGTGCGCCGAAGAACGGGACGCGGTCAGCGACCTGGCCGCCCGTCCGGCCTTCCGTGCGGCTTTGATCCGCGCCGCAGACAATCAGCACCGCTTTGTGCTGACCAACCATCACATCGTGATGGATGGGTGGTCGCTGCCCATCCTGCTGCGAGAAATCTTCGCCGGCTACTACGGGGAGCGGCTGCCCGCACCCGCGAAATACCGCAGCATTCTCACCTGGCTCGCCGAGCAAGACCGCCCAGCGGCCCAGGCGGCGTGGCGTCAGATGTTCGACGGCTTCGACAACCCGACTCTGGTAGGCCCGGCGAACCGGGTGAAGCTCGGGCGCCGGCGCGTTGATTCCTATCGGGTGTCCGTCGAGACCACCCGGGAGTTGACCACGCTGGCCCGCTCCTGCCACACCACCGTCAACACGGTTCTGCAGGCCGCCTGGGCACAGCTGCTGATGTGGCTGACCGGCCAGCGCGATGTGGCTTTCGGCACCGCGGTCTCCGGACGGCCACCCGAAGTGTTGGGCTCGGAATCGATTGTCGGTCTACTGATTAACACCGTCGCGGTGCGGGCTAACACCACCGTGGGCACCACCATAGCCGACCTGCTCGACCAGCTGCAGACCGCGCACAACGACAGGCTCGAGCACGAGCATCTGGGGCTCAGCGACATTCACCGCGCCACCGGCCACGACCAGTTGTTCGACACCCTATTCCTGTACGAGAACTACCCGATCGACACGAACGTGCCAGTGGGCGTCCACGAGCTGGCCATCACCGACGTCACCAACCGCGAATACAACCACTACCCGCTGTCCGTGATGGCCTTGCCGGGCCACGAATTGGGCATCCGCGTCGAGTACGACACCGACGTCTTCGACCCGGCCAGCATCGAAACGCTGGTCGAGCGGTTCCAGCGGGTGCTGGTGGCCATGATCGCCGACCCGACCCAGCGGTTGTCGTCGATGGATGTGCTGGACGCCGGTGAGCATGCCCGCCTGGATGACTGGGGCAACCGTGCCGTGTTGACCCAGCCGGCGGCGGGCGTGACGATCCCGGAGATGTTCGCCGCGCAGGTGGCGCGGACCCCGGACGGGGTAGCGCTGGTCGACGGCGAGCGGTCGTGGACCTACCGCGAGCTCGACGACGCGGCCGAGCGGTTGGCCCGCGTGCTGGCCGGCCACGGAGCAGGCCCGGGTGAGTCTGTGGCCCTGCTGTTTTCGCGATCGGCTGAGGCGATCGTGGCGATGGTGGCGGTGCTCAAGACCGGCGCGGCCTACTTGCCGATCGACCCGGCAATGCCCGATGCGCGGCTGGAGTTCATGCTCGACGACGCCAGACCGGTCGCCGCGGTCACCAACGCGATCATGCGGTCCCGGTTCGACGGGGCCGATCTGGCGGTCATCGACGTCGACGACCCCGACCTGACCATCCCTTCGGACATCACTTTGCCGGTGGCGGCTCCGGAGGATCTGGCGTACGT
Source organism: uncultured Actinomycetota bacterium (assembly GCA_963712615.1). Classification (GTDB taxonomy): domain Bacteria; phylum Actinomycetota; class Actinomycetes; order Mycobacteriales; family Mycobacteriaceae; genus Mycobacterium. Next base: position 1,047,966 of record CAVQIO010000002.1, on the reverse strand, counting down.
CATTTACACCTCGGGGACGACCGGGGTGCCCAAGGGTGTGGCGATTACCCACCACAACGCGACGTCGCTACTGGAAGCACCCGATCCCGGCGCACCCACCGGGCCGGGGCAGGTGTGGTCGCAATGGCACTCCTACAGCTTCGACGTCTCGGTGTGGGAGATCTTCAACGCGCTGCTGCACGGTTCGCGGCTGGTCGTGGTGCCCGAGTCGGCAGCGGCGTCGGCGCACGAGCTGCGCGACTTGCTGGTCGCCGAGCAGGTGACCGTGGTGGGTCAGACTCCGTCGGCGCTGGCGATGATGCCGGGTGAAGGGCTGGAGTCCGCCACGTTGGTGATGGCGGGGGAGGCATCCCCGAATGAAATCGTGGACCGGTGGGCGCCGGGACGGGTGATGATCAACGCCTACGGCCCGACCGAGGCCACGATCTATGCCGCGATCAGTGCGCCGATGAAGGCTGGCGAAGGTGCGCCGATCGGTGTGCCGGTGCCGGGCGCGGCACTGTTTGTGCTGGACAAGTGGCTACGGCCGGCGCCCGAGGGCGTGGTCGGTGAGTTGTACATCGCCGGTCGGGGTGTGGCGGTCGGCTATCTGCACCGGGCCGGTTTGACCGCGTCGCGGTTTGTGGCGTGTCCCTACGGCGGGCCCGGGGCGCGGATGTATCGCACCGGGGACTTGGTGCGCTGGGGTGCTGACCGGCAGTTGCAGTACCTGGGGCGTGCTGATGAGCAGGTCAAGATTCGCGGCTATCGGATCGAACTCGGTGAGGTTCAGGCGGCGTTGGCCGCCCTGGATGGGGTGCAGGCCGCGGCGGTGATCGCCCGCGAGGATCGTCCGGGCGACAAGCGGCTGGTCGGTTATGTGACGGTCACCGACGACGTCGACACGGCCCAGATGCGCCATGCGCTGGGCGAGGGGCTGCCGCCCTACATGGTCCCCTCGGCAATCGTCGTGCTGGACACGCTGCCGCGGACCGTCAACGGCAAACTCGACAAACGCGCCCTGCCCGCACCCGAATACCAGAACGCTCTCCGCTACACCCCGCCCGCCACACCCACCGAGGAGATCGTGGCCGGAATCTACGGCCAAGTGCTGGGCGTGGAGCGGGTTGGCGTCGAGAACTCCTTCTTCGACATGGGCGGCGATTCGCTCTCGGCAATGCGTGTGGTCGCCGCGATCAACACGGCCTTCGATGCCAACCTGTCGGTGCGAACGCTTTTCGAGGCGCCGTCGGTGCGAGGCGTGAGCCACCGTTTGGACAACGCTGACTTGGACGGGGAAGCCGACTCCCACGGACCCGGTTATGCCGCCGTACACGGCCGCGATTCCGACGGGCTTCGTGCCAGCGACCTCATCCTGGACAAGTTCATCGACGAGACGACGCTGGACATCGTCCCCACGCTTCCCGGCCCGAGTGCCGAGGCCCGCACGGTGCTGTTGACCGGTGCGACCGGCTTCCTCGGGCGTTACCTGGCCCTGGAGTGGCTCAAACAGCTGAAACGGGTTGACGGCAAACTGATCTGCCTGGTGCGAGCCAGCTCCGATCAGGAAGCTTGGCGCCGGCTGGAGAAGACCTTCGACAGCGGCGACCCAGAATTGCTGGAGCACTTCCACCAACTGGCCGCCAATCATCTCGAGGTTGTCGCCGGCGATAAGGGCGAAGCGAACCTGGGCCTGGACGAGCAGACCTGGCAGCGGCTGGCCGATAGCATCGATCTGATCGTCGATTCGGCCGCGGAGGTCAACAGTGTGCTGCCCTACCGTGAGCTGTTCGGGCCCAACGTCGTCGGCACCGCCGAGATGATCCGGTTCGCGCTGACTGCGAGGGTCAAGCCGTACGCATACGTGTCGACGTCCGATCTCGGTCGCCAGATCGAGCCGTCGCTGTTCACCGAGGACGCCGACATCCGGGTCATCAGTCCTACCCGCATCCTGGACGGCAGCTACGCCAACGGCTACGGCAACAGCAAGTGGGCCGGTGAGGTGCTGCTGCGGGAGGCCAATGAGCTGTTCGGGCTTCCGGTTTCGGTGTTCCGTAGCGGCATGATTCTGTCCGACACCAGCTACGCGGGCCAGTTCAACGTGACGGATGTGGTGACCCGGATGATTCTGAGCCTGGTGGCCACCGGCGTCGCGCCCGGTTCGTTCTACCAGCGTGACGCCAACGGCAACCGGCAACGCGCGCATTTCGATGGGCTGCCCGTCGAATTCGTCGCCGAGGCGATCGCCACCCTGGGCGCCCAAGTGGTCGACGGGTTTGAGACTTATCACGTGATGAACCCGCACGACGACGCCATCGGAATCGACACCTACGTCGACTGGCTGATCGAGGCCGGCTATCCGATCCAGCGCATCGATGACTTCGGGGAGTGGGTGCGGCAGTTCGAGGCCGGCCTGCGTGCCCTGCCGGATCGGCAGCGCCAGCATTCGGTGCTTCAGATGCTGCAGCTGATGTTGCACAATCCCGACCAAATACAGCCCCTGGAGCCGACCCGCGGGTCGTTCGCGCCCACCGACCGATTCCATGCCGCGGTGCAGGAAGCGAAAATTGGCCCGGACAACGACATCCCGCACATTTCGGCGGCGGTCATCATCAAGTACGTCACCGACCTGCAACTGGTGGGACTGCTCTAGCTGACTACGATTACCGGTGAACGCACAGGCGTTCCGCCAGTACACCGGAGTGCTCACACGATGACATCAGCCCGCGTGCCCGGATTACCGCTCGCCGAGGCCAAGGCCGCCGCCGACGAGGCGGCCGTACCTGACTACATGGCCGAACTCAGCATCTTCCAGGTGCTGTTGAACCATCCGTCGCTGGCGCGTGCGGTCAACGATCTGCTCGCCACCATGCTGTGGCACGGTTGTCTCGACGCACGGTTGCGGGAGCTGGTGATCATGCGGATCGGCTGGCTCACCTCATGCGAATACGAATGGACGCAGCACTGGCGGGTCGCCACCCGATTGGGTCTGACGGCCCCTGACCTTCTCGGCGTACGCGATTGGCAACGGCACGACGGCTTCGGGCCCACCGAGCGCGCGGTGCTGGCGGCCACCGACGACGTGGTGCGCGACGGTTCGGTCAGCGCCGCGAGCTGGGCCGCCTGCGAACGCGAATTGCACGGCGATAGAACGGTTCTCGTCGAGCTTGTCACCGCCATCAGCGCGTGGCGAATGGTCGCATCGATTGTGCAGAGTCTCGATGTTCCGTTGGAGGATGGCGTGGCGGGTTGGCCGCCCGACGGGCGTTCACCCGCGACGGGTGACTAGTCGATTGCCATATCAATCAATAACTCATAGCGTCGTGCAATGCGGACCAGAGTCGCCGAGATGCTCGGTGTGGAGTTCCCGATATGCGCCTTCAGCCACTGCCGCGATGTCGTCGCCGCGGTCACCAACGCCGGCGGATTCGGAGTCCTGGGTGCCGTCGCGCATAGCCCGCAACGGCTGCAGAACGAGCTGACCTGGATCGAGGAGCAGACCGGGGGCAAGCCGTATGGGGTCGACCTGCTGCTACCGCCCAAATACGTCGGCGCCGAGGCAGGCGGAATCGACGCCAAGCAGGTCAGGGAGTTGCTCCCGGAGGAGCACCGCGCGTTCGTCGAAGACATCCTCGCCCGCTATGGCATCACGGCGCCCGCCGAACCGCCGCGGGGGTCCGGCGGTGGCCTCAACATCTCGCCCAAGGGCTACGAGCCGCTGCTGGAAGTGGCTTTTGCCCATGACATCCGGTTGATCGCCAGCGCGCTCGGGCCGCCGCCGGCGGACCTCGTCGAACGCGCGCACGGTCACGACGTGTTGGTGGCCGCGCTGGCCGGCACCACCGAGCATGCGCGACGGCACGCCGCGGCCGGTGTCGACCTGATCGTCGCGCAGGGCACCGAAGCAGGGGGCCATACCGGCGAGGTGGCGACCATGGTGCTGGTGCCCGAAGTTGTCGATGCGGTCGCGCCGGTTCCGGTGCTGGCGGCGGGCGGCATCGCCCGCGGCCGTCAGATCGCGGCGGCCCTGGCGCTGGGCGCCGAAGGAGTGTGGTGTGGCTCGGTCTGGTTGACCACCGAGGAAGCCGAGACGGATCCGGTCGTCAAGCAGAAGTTCCTGGCCGCCAGTTCCTCGGACACCGTGCGGTCGCGGTCGATGACGGGCAAGCCGGCCCGAATGCTCCGGACCGCCTGGACCGATGAATGGGAGCGGCCCGAAAATCCCAGCCCGCTCGGGATGCCGTTGCAGACGACCCTGGTCACCGAACCGCAGGTGCGCATCAACCAAGCGGCCGCTCATCCCGGCGCCAAGGCGCGTGAGCTGGCAACCTATTTCGTCGGTCAGGTGGTCGGTTCGCTGGACCGGGTTCGTCCGACCCGTACCGTCGTGCTCGACATGATCGAGGAGTTCGTCGACACCATGGCGCGGCTGGAGAACTTGGCTGACGACTGAGGGGCCGGGCCCGCTCGCCGCGCCCATTCACCAACGGAGGTAGCTTCCGGGAGTTGCGTGTGCGCTGAGGGCAGCAAAACCGCCGCAACCCCGTCGTGGCTGCACACCCAACGCCCAGAGCGCACGTCAGCGCCGTATTTACGCAGGTCAGCGGTATCGAAGCTGGCCGAAAGCTGTGAAGACACGTAATGAATGCATAAAGGATGCGCAACACGGCCCAGATCACATTGACCGGGATGGGCCGCTCGTGGAGTATTGCTGCAGCACCTCGTTAGGTGAGGCGGCTACACGAATACAGGCCACTGACCCCCAACGTCGAAAGACGCCCCGGGTCAGGACAGCTCCTCCCGGCTTAAGGGTTGAGCCAAAGTGGCTTCCGGAGTTCCGGACACGTCGTGTGGTGCCAAAGCTCTGACGAGAGGGGTGCGGATTTCCGGCGGTCGTCGGGTTCTGTACTTCTTTTGGTGCGCGCAGTAGGCGCGGGTAACCGCACGCGTCGTGGCCGTAGAGGAGGTGAGGGACGCATGAGTTCCAGTGACAGTCCGGCGCGATATCCGGGCTCCGTTCCGTCCCGATCCGGCCTTCCGACGCCCCCAGCTGAGTCGCCGCAACGCTAATCGACTTACCGCCCAAGCGTTCTCGGATCGGAAATACCACGGGACGGACACCTCGGTCCAGTCAGTACCCGTCTGCAATTCCGTCAGGAGACGATCATGAACGCAGCACTGTTCGACGAAGCAGGTGCCGTAGCGCCCGCCCGCAACCTGCACGTAGTGCGCGAAACGACCTCCCCCCAGGCCTCCGCACCCAAGAAGGTCACGCGGCGCGCTGACGCCCTGCCCTTCATCGGCCACGACCCGGTGGTGGACGGGATTGCGCTGCTGCTGACCGTTCCCGTGCGTCACGCGTACGCGGCCCTGTTGCGTGTTGGGCTGCTCGAAGTCCGGGCGTGATCCGGGCGATGGTTGATTTGCGGCGGTCCGTAGAATCGTCGCAACGGCATCGATCCGGCCATCACCGGGGAGCCTTCGGAAGAACAGCCCGCAAGGGCCCAGTAGACCCGAACGGGTAGGCCCGTCACAGCCGCAATCGAGCGGTCGCGCGTGAGCGCGGCAAGCGGGGTGGTACCGCGGTGCTCGCGCAGGTAGCGCGTCGTCGTCCCGGCCTTACGTAGGCACGCAGGAGACGACGCGCACCGTGACCGAAAACGCTGACGCCAGGGCCTATCCGAAGTCGGGGGCCCCCGACTTCCCGGCGCTCGAGCTCGAGGTTCTCGACTACTGGGCCCGCGACGACACCTTCCGGGCCAGCATCGCCAACCGCGAGGCCGCCGAAGAGTACGTGTTCTACGACGGGCCCCCATTCGCCAACGGGCTCCCGCACTATGGGCACCTGCTCACCGGCTACGTGAAAGACATTGTCCCGCGGTACCGCACCATGCGCGGCTACAAGGTGGACCGCCGCTTCGGCTGGGATACCCACGGGCTGCCCGCCGAACTCGAAGTCGAACGCCAACTGGGCATCACCGACAAGTCCCAGATCGACGACATGGGCATCGCCGCGTTCAACGAAGCCTGCCGGGCATCGGTGTTGCGCTACACCGACGAATGGCAGGCGTATGTCACCCGGCAGGCACGCTGGGTCGACTTCGACAACGACTACAAGACGCTCGACCTGCCCTACATGGAGTCGGTGATCTGGGCATTCAAGCAGCTGTGGGACAAGGACCTGGCCTACGAGGGCTACCGGGTGTTGCCGTACTGCTGGCGTGACGAAACCCCGTTGTCCAACCACGAATTACGGATGGACGACGACGTCTATCAGAGCCGCCAGGACCCGGCCGTCACGGTTGGTTTCCAGGTGGCCGGTGGCGAGCTGGACGGTGCCTACCTGTTGGTGTGGACGACGACGCCGTGGACCCTGCCGTCGAACCTGGCCGTTGCTGTCAACCCGGACATGATTTATGTGCAGATCGAGGCGGGTGATCGGCGGTTCGTGCTGGCCGAAGCCCGGCTGGCCGGCTATGCCCGCGAATTGGGGGAAGAGCCCGAAATACTCGGCAGCTATCTGGGTGCCGACCTGCTGGGTACCCGCTACCTGCCGCCGTTCCCGTATTTCATGGACCCAGAAGAGGGGAGGGCCAACGCGTTTCAGGTGCTGCCCGGCGACTTTGTGACCACCGAAGACGGCACCGGGATCGTGCACATGGCGCCGGCCTACGGCGAGGACGACATGGCGACGGCCGACAAGGTGGGCATCGTGCCGGTGACCCCGGTCGATTCCAAGGGCCGCTTCGACGCCACCGTCCCGGATTACCGCGGGCAGCACGTCTTTGACGCCAACGCGCAGATCATCCGTGACCTGAAGAACCAGAGTGGACCTGCGGCGGTGACCCGGCCGGTATTGGTCCGGCACGAAACCTACGAACACCCCTACCCGCACTGCTGGCGATGCCGCAATCCGCTGATCTACCGGGCTGTTTCGTCGTGGTTCGTCACGGTCACGGCATTCCGGGATCGCATGGTGGAATTGAACCAGCAGATCACCTGGTACCCAGAACACGTGAAGGACGGCCAGTTCGGCAAGTGGCTGCAGGGCGCCCGCGACTGGTCAATCTCGCGAAATCGCTACTGGGGCACCCCGATTCCGGTATGGAAATCCGACGACCCGGCCTACCCGCGCATCGACGTCTACGGGAGTCTCGACGAGCTGGAGCGCGACTTCGGGGTGCGGCCCACCAATTTGCACCGGCCCTACATCGACGAGCTCACCCGGCCCAACCCAGACGACCCCACCGGAGCCAGCACGATGCGGCGCATCCCCGATGTGCTCGACGTGTGGTTCGACTCGGGGTCGATGCCGTACGCGCAGGTGCACTTCCCGTTCGAGAACGCGGATTGGTTCGACACTCACTATCCGGGTGATTTCATCGTGGAATACATCGGGCAGACCCGAGGCTGGTTCTACACCCTGCATGTGCTGGCCACCGCGTTGTTCGACAGGCCGGCGTTCAAAAGCTGTGTGGCACATGGGATTGTGCTCGGCTCCGACGGTCAGAAGATGAGCAAGTCGCTGCGCAACTACCCAGACGTCAGCGAGGTGTTCGACCGCGACGGCTCCGACGCGATGCGGTGGTTCCTGATGGCCTCGCCGATCCTGCGCGGCGGCAACCTGATCGTCACCGAGCAGGGCATCCGCGAAGGTGTGCGGCAGGTCCTGCTGCCGTTGTGGAACGCCTACAGTTTCCTGGCGCTCTATGCGCCCAAAGTCGGTACCTGGCGCACCGATTCGGCGCACGTGCTGGACCGTTACATCCTGGCCAAGCTGGCGGTGCTGCGCGATCAGCTCACCGAATCGCTGGACGTCTGCGATATCTCCGGAGCCTGTGAACAGCTGCGCCAGTTCACCGAGGCGCTGACCAATTGGTACGTGCGACGATCGCGTTCGCGTTTCTGGGAGGAAGACAGCGACGCCATCGACACCCTGCACACCGTGCTGGAGGTCGTCTCGCGGCTGGCCGCGCCGCTGCTTCCGCTGGTCACCGAAATCATCTGGCGCGGTCTCACCGGCGAGCGGTCGGTACACCTGACCGACTGGCCGCAGGCCGACGCGCTCCCCGCGGACGCCGACTTGGTCGTCGCGATGGATCAGGTTCGCGAAGTGTGCTCGGCCGCGTCGTCACTGCGCAAGGCCAAGAAATTACGGGTGCGGCTGCCGTTGCCGAAACTTACTGTGGCCGTGGAGGATCCACAGCAGCTGGTGCCGTTCACCGATTTGATCGCCGACGAGCTGAACGTCAAGAGCGTGGATCTGACCGACGCGATCGACACCTACGGCCGCTTTGAGCTCACCGTCAACGCCCGGGTGGCCGGCCCGCGGCTGGGCAAGGACGTGCAAGCCGCCATCAAGGCGGTCAAAGCCGGCCAGGGCGTCGTCAACCCGGATGGCACCCTGACCGCGGGCCCCGCGGTGCTGCAACCCGAGGAGTACAGCTCGCGGCTGGTGGCCGCCGACCCGGAGTTCACCGCGGCGCTGCCCGCGGGAGCCGGCCTGGTCGTGCTGGACGGCACCGTGACCCCGGAGCTGGAGGCCGAGGGTTGGGCCAAGGACCGCATCCGCGAGCTGCAGGAGTTGCGCAAGTCGACCGGGCTCGACGTCTCCGATCGCATCCGGGTGGTGATGTCGGTGCCCGCCGAACGGGCCGACTGGGCGCATGCCCACCGCGAACTCATTGCGGGTGAAATCCTGGCCACCAGCTTCGAATTCGGCGATCCCGCAGACGCAGCGGAGATCGGCGACGGCGTACGGGTGAGCATCTCCAAAGCTTGACCCGCGAAACTGTATTCCACGACCCGTTTCTCGAGAAGACCTGTCGGTAGTTGCAGTCTCGCGGCATGTCGGGGTGGCGTGGCAATCTGCGCGGGTGACCACAGGGCCTTTTGTCGGTACTGCCGCGGTTCGCGCGGGAGCGTGGACGGAACGCGAACTGCGGCGCTCGTGCGAACGGATCTACCGCAATGTGTACCAAAGGCGTGGCAGCGAATTGACTGCGCGGGATCGGGCAGTTGCCGCGTGGCTTTGGTCGGGGAAAGAAGCGGTGGTGGCCGGTGTCTCCGCGGCGGCGCTACTGGGCGCCGAGTGGATCGAGCCCCTGACGCCGGCCGAATTGGTATGCGATCGCACACGTCCTCCGCCGTTGATCATCACCCGCAATGACACGCTGCTGGCGGGCGAGACAGTGTTTGTCGACCGGGTGCCCGTGACGTCGCCCGCCCGCACCGCATTCGACCTGGGTCGCCGGGCCGGGTTTCAAACCGCGGTCATCCGGATCGACTCGCTGGCACGGGCGACGGGCATTGCCGCCGCCGACGTGTATCCCGTGATCGACGCTCACCGCGGCGCGCGCGGCATGAAGCAGCTGCGGCGCGTGCTGCCTCTTATCGATGCAGGTGCGGAATCGCCGCAGGAGACTAAAACCAGGCTCGTGCTGGTCCGCGGCGGCTTGCCTATTCCGCAGACCCAGATCGTGGTGCGCAACATGTGGGGCGCAGTGTTGGCTCGCATCGACTTGGGTTGGGAGGAATGGCTCGTCGGTGTCGAATACGACGGCGCCCAGCACTGGACGGATTCGCGCATCCGCGCCAACGACATCGACCGCACCGCTGAGCTGGAGCGAAGGGGATGGCGGCTGGTCCGCGTCAGTGGGGATCTGTTACGTCACCGGCCGGACGTCATCGTGGATCGAGCCCGGAGTGCTCTCCTAGCCGCGGGTTGCCCCTTGTGACCGCGAGACTGCAACTGGCGACGCGTTTCTCGATAAGAGCTGTCGGCAGTTGCAGTCACGCGGCGCGAAGTTAAGCGAGAGTTGCGGCGGCCGCCAGGGTGACATAGTCCATCGTGAAGTCGCCGCCGAGCGAGTCGACGACGGCTCCGACGGCTGCCCGCACAGCCGCGACCTCGTCCGGCCCGAGCAGGGTGAGCTGGCCGGTGGTGGCCAGATGGTCCAGCCATTCGTCGCGCGTGTAGCGCCGCTGCCATTCGAACCGCCACTGCTCGGGTTCGGCGAAGCCCCCGGCAGCCCGGATACCCTGCAGCGCCCGCTGGAGGTTCGCCTCTTGAAGTTGGACCCCGGGCGTGTGCAGTGGTGCGTCGGGCGCCACGCGCTGCAGGACATCGTCGAAGGCCCGGCCGACCTCGCCGGGTGGGTCGAAGACATGCCAGTAAAGCGCCAACAGCCCGTGTGGCCGTAGCACCTGTGCGGCCTTGGCGGCGCCCTGCACGGGGTCCACCCAGTGCCAGGCTTGCCCGGCGACGACCGCGTCGAAAGTCCGGCCGTCCGGGTCCCAGGTTTCGAAGTTGCCGATTTCGACCTCGATGCCGCTCCGACGGGCGACCTCGGCCATCCGGGCGTCCGGGTCGACGCCGAGTACGGTGACGCCGGCCGCCGTGTATTGCCGCGCTCCGATGCCGGTACCGCAGCCGACGTCGAGGAATTCGGCGCCGGGGCTGGTGGCGATGACGCGCTGTATCAAAGCGTCGGGGTACCTGGGCCTGGCCCGGTCGTAGCGATCGGCGTCCACTCCGAAGGACTCCGCGACCTCACGGAGCAGGTGCGGCTGGCGGTCGGAAGATGGCGAAGGTTCAGTCGACACAGTGGGCATGTTTCCCTTTTACCCCTTGACGCTGTGCAAGCCGTGCCTGCCGTTGCGGATCCCGTCACGAAACGCCCTGTTCGCAAGCGATCTGGCAGCGTCTGCGGCAAATTGTGTTGTATAGATCACGAAAAGCGGTAGCGTCCGGTAGCGGAGGCCAGTAAACGGACGGAGGCGTTGTTGCGGATTCTGGGTGTGTTCCGGGTGCACAATGGCGCGGACATGTTGCCCCGGGTCCTGGATGCGCTGTCCGGATGGTGTGACGACATCTACGCGATCGACGACCGCAGCACCGACAACAGCGCGGAGATCCTGCGCCAACACCCCGCGGTGACCAACCTGGTGCGAGCCCGCTCCGACCTGCCGCGCACTCCGTGGCTGATCCCCGAGCCGCCCGGACTGGAATTGCTGTACCGGATGGCCGATTTCTGCCAGCCGGACTGGATCGTGATGATCGACTCCGATCAAGTGGTCGAGGCCGACGTCAACATCCGCGACGTGCTGGCGGGCACGCCGGCCGACGTCTCGGCGCTGATGTGCCCGATGATCCCGGCCTGGAGCGACCCGGACTACCCGGACATGATCCCCGTGATGGGAACAGCGGAATCGGTGCGCGGGCCGTTCTGGCGCTGGCGGCCCGGACTGCGGGCCGGAACCCGGGTGATCCACAATCCGCACTGGCCCACCAACATCACCGACCACGGCCGCATCGGCCTGGTGAATGAGATTCGCTTGCACCACACCGGATGGGCCACCCTGGCCGAACGGATCGGCAAGGTCGAGCACTACCGCAAGATCGACCCGGACGCCGAGATGAACTACGGCGTTCCCTACGACCGCGCCCTGCTCTTCGGCTACGCGTACGAGGAGATCGACGTGCTGAAGGCCGACTACCTGCGGCGCGTGCGTGGCGATTTCGACGTGGCCGAGCCTGGCTCGCGGCTGCCGATCGACCGGGACCGGCTGGCGGTCGGTTCCGGCTACGGCCGCCGGGCGGCCGCGTTTCACCCCGGCGTCGACTTCGCCGCGCAGCCGGGCACCCCGATCCACGCCGTCGGCTCGGGAACCGTCTCGGGTGTACGCGATCTCGACGACGGCGGGCTCCGGTCGGTGACCGTCTCGCGCGGCGCGCTGGATACCGTCTACGTGTTCCGCCCCGGCGACGGGCTCGGGATCGCGGTCGACGATCAGGTGGCCGCGGGCGCACGGATCGGCGCGCTTGGCCACGAGGACCAATCACGGGACAGGTTCCTACATTTCGAGGTACGGGTCGACGGCGAACACACCAGTCCGGTGCGGTATCTGGCCAACATGGGCCTAAAGCCGTGGCCACCGGCGGGACTCCCGCGCCCGGTGTCGGGAACCTTCCCGGCGTCCTCGCCGTGCACCATCACCGGCTGAGCCGAAAGTTGATATCTGGGCCGGGATCGACCGCTACATCGAGTGGGCGAAAGAGCAGCCGCTACAACTCGCCGGCTAGCCCACCGGTTTGACCGCGCGCCACCGTAACCTGCCGCTGCGGACCTCGACCTCGACATCGCCAAATCCCGCCGTGCGCAAGCGATCCGGCAGGGTTTCCGGCGAGACGGTGTTGCAGGTGTCGCGGAAATGCAGAATCCGGAATCGCAGCGACGTCACGCTGTCGCTGCCGGTGAAAACACCACCGGGACGAAGCACGCGAAAAGCCTCGGCGAACAACCGGTCCTGCAGTTCGACGGTCGGGACGTGGTGCAGCATCGTGAACGACACCACCGAGCTGAACTCGTCGGCCGGCAACCCGGTGTTGGTGCCGTCGCCGTTGATGATCCGCGCCCGGTCGCCGTAGAGCCGCTGCAATCGCTGCGCCATCGGGGTATCGATCTCGACCGAAGTGAGCTTCGGCGTCTTGTCGACCAGCACCCGCAGGATCGCGCCGTAGCCGGGCCCGATTTCCAGCGTGTTGTCACCCAGGTCTACGTCGGCCAGCGCCCAGGGCAGCAGCTCGTCTTCGACTTGTTGGGCCCAGCGGTCCGAGCTGCAGATCCGCCGGTGCGCAAGGTTCATGGCCATGCGGGAACGTTAGCCCAGTAGCCCCATAACATCGTTCGTGTGGAGTCCCGCTGGGTGCTGCACCTGGATATGGACGCGTTTTTCGCCTCCGTCGAGCAGCTCACCCGACCGACCCTGCGGGGTCGGCCGGTGCTGGTCGGCGGGCTGGGCGGCCGGGGGGTGGTGGCCGGCGCGAGCTATGAGGCGCGGGTGTTCGGGGCGCGGTCGGCCATGCCGATGCATCAGGCCCGCCGGATGATCGGGGTGGCAGCGGTGGTGTTGCCGCCGCGTGGCGTGGTGTACGGGATCGCCAGCCGGCGGGTGTTCGACGCCGTACGCGGCGTGGTGCCCGTCGTTGAACAGCTGTCCTTCGACGAGGCGTTCGGGGAACCACTGCAGCTTGCCGGAGCGTCGGCCGGGGATGTCGAGGAGTTCTGCGAGGGGCTGCGACGGCGGGTGCTCGACGAGACGGGACTGATCGCCTCGGTCGGTGCGGGCTCGGGCAAGCAGATCGCCAAGATCGCCTCCGGCCTGGCGAAACCCGATGGCGTTCGGGTGGTTTCGCGCGCCGAAGAAACCGCGCTGCTCGGCGGGTTGCCGGTGCGGCGGCTGTGGGGAATCGGTCCGGTCGCAGAGGAGAAGCTGAATCGGCTCGGCGTCGAGACCATCGGCCAGTTGGCGGCGCTGACCGACGCCGAGGCGGCCAATATTCTGGGCGCCACCGTCGGGCTGGCGTTGCATCGGCTGGCTCGCGGTATCGACGACCGCCCGGTGGCCGAGCGCGCCGAGGCCAAACAGATCAGCGCCGAATCCACCTTTGCCGTCGACCTGACCACCCTGGAGCAGCTGCACGAAGCCATCGACCCGATCGCCGAGCATGCCCACCAACGCCTGCTGCGCGACGGCCGCGGCGCACGCACCGTCACCGTGAAGTTGAAGAAGTCCGACATGAGCACGCTGACCCGCTCGGCCACGTTGCCGTACGCGACGACCGAGGCCGGCGCGCTGATCGCGGTGGCCCGCCGGCTGCTGCTCGATCCTCGCGAGATCGGGCCGATTCGCCTTCTGGGCGTGGGGTTTTCGGGGTTGACTGACGTGCGTCAGGAGTCGCTGTTCCCGGATCTGGAGCTGTCGGCGCCCGAACCGGATGCACAACACTCCTTCGAGACGGCAACAGTAACCGCGACCGAGGCCATGTTCGCGCCGGTGCCCGGGGCCTCGCCGTGGCGGGTCGGAGATGACATCACCCACCGCGACTACGGGCACGGCTGGGTGCAGGGTGCCGGCCACGGTGTGGTCACTGTCCGGTTCGAAACCCGCAGTACCGGACCGGGTCAGGCCCGGACGTTTCCCGGCGACACCGCCGATGTCGTCAGCGCCAATCCGATCGACTCGCTGGATTGGCCGGATTTCGTGGGCGCGATGCGGACCGAGGAGTCGGCCGTGACGTCAGCCCCACCGGCCGATGACGTCGGCGACGGGTAGCCCCGCGGCCAGCGCGGCCATCACCAGCACCCGGGCCTGCGGCGGTCGCAGCCGCGGCACCATGACGGCGCCGGCTTCCGCCAGGTCGTGGCCGGGGCCATAGCCCGCGCTGACCCGGCCGCCGGGAACTCGGGTGGACACCGCGACGACAACCCCGTCGCGGCAGTGCCGGCGGACGCCGTCGACGACCGCTGCTCCGGCATTGCCCGAGCCCAGCGCCTCGAGGACGATGCCTCGCGCTCCGGCGGCCACACACGCGTCGATCGCCACCGCGTCACTGCCCAGGTATGCCGCGACGATGTCGACCCGCGGTGCGCCGCCGGCCCGCAGCTCGCCCAGGTAGGGGCGGGTCTTGGCCCCGGTCAGCGCCACGCCGCCGCCCGGGGTGGTGCCGATCAGCTCGCCGGCGAAGCCACTCAGATCCTGGGTCGCCGCCTTGTGCAGGCCCAACGGCTGCAACACCCGGCCGGCGAAAGACACCAGCACGCCGAGGCCGCGCGCGGCCGGGCTGCCCGCCACGGCCACCGCGTCGCGCAGATTGACGGGGCCGTCCGCGTCGGGCGCATCGGCGCTGCGCATGGCCCCGGTCAGGACGACCGGGACGCTGCCCGCATAGGTGAGGTCGAGCCACAGCGCGCTCTCCTCCATGGTGTCGGTGCCATGGGCAACGACGACGCCCTGGGCGCCGGAATCGGTCGCGGCCCGCACGGCGTCGCTCATCCGATCCCAGTCGGCCGTCGTCAGCTCCGAGCTGTCCACGGCCATCAGGTCGACGACGTCGACGTCGAGGCCGGAGGTGAGGTCGGTTCCACTGCGGCTGGGACGGCGCACGCCGTCGGCGCCGGTGTTCGTCGATATCGTGCCGCCGGTGGCGATGACGGTGAGGCGAGCCATAGTCGAATCATTCCAAACCGGGGTGGCGAGGCCGCACCCAACCAAGCCGGGCGCTAGGGGATGATGGGGAGGTGCCCGAAGAACCAACAGGATCGGCCGAGCCGGTGACGTCAGCGGGGGAGGCTGGGTCGTCCGGGGAAGTGAGAGAACCCGAAGCCCCTGCGCCGCGGCGGCTGCGGTTGCTGCTGTCGGTGGCGGCGGTCGTGCTGGCCCTCGACGTCGTGACCAAGGTGATCGCCGTCAAACTGCTGCCCCCGGGGCAGCCGGTGTCGATCATCGGCGACACGGTGACCTGGACGTTAGTACGTAATTCGGGGGCCGCCTTTTCGATGGCGACCGGATACACCTGGATGTTGACGTTGATCGCCACCGGTGTGGTAATCGGCATCTTCTGGATGGGCCGCCGGCTGGTATCGCCCTGGTGGGCGGTGGGCCTCGGCCTGATCCTCGGCGGCGCCATGGGTAACTTGGTCGATCGCTTCTTCCGTGCGCCCGGGCCGCTTCGGGGGCATGTCGTGGACTTTTTGTCGGTGGGTTGGTGGCCGGTGTTCAACGTCGCGGATCCGTCGGTGGTCGGCGGCGCGATCCTGCTCGTCGTGCTGTCGGTTTTCGGCTTCGACTTTGACAACGTAGGTCGGCGTAACGCCGACGGTCGGCAAGCCGACGGGAGCACCGAGGGCCGGGGTACAGCCGACCAAACCAAATGACCAACCGCTCGATGCCCGTCCCGGAGGGATTGGCGGGTATGCGTGTTGATGCCGGGCTGTCTCGCTTGCTCGGCCTGTCCCGCAGCGCCGTGGCGGCCATCGCCGAAGACGGCGGCGTCGAGCTCGATGGTGTGCAGGCGGACAAGTCTGACCGCCTGGCACGCGGCGCCTGGTTGGAAGTGCGGTTGCCCGAGGCGCCGGCGCCGCCGGAGAACACCCCGGTCGACATCGAGGGCATGACGATTCTGTACTCCGATGACGACATCGTCGTGGTCGACAAGCCGGCGGCGGTGGCCGCGCACGCCTCCGTGGGCTGGAGCGGGCCCACGGTGCTCGGCGGCCTGGCCGCGATGGGGTACCGGATCACCACCTCGGGTGTGCACGAGCGGCAGGGCATCGTGCATCGCCTCGACGTGGGCACCTCCGGGGTGATGGCGGTCGCCATCTCCGAGCGCGCCTACACCCTGCTCAAGCGGGCGTTCAAACAGCGCACCGTCGACAAGCGTTATCACGCTCTGGTGCAAGGACATCCGGACCCCTCCAGCGGGACCATCGACGCGCCGATCGGACGGCATCGCGGTGGTGAGTGGAAGTTCGCGGTCACCCAGAACGGCCGGCACAGCCTGACCCATTACGACACGGTGGAAGCCTTCGCCGCCGCCAGCCTGCTCGACGTGCACCTGGAAACCGGTCGTACCCACCAGATTCGGGTGCATTTCGCTGCGCTGCACCATCCATGCTGTGGGGACCTCGTCTACGGGGCCGATCCGAAGCTCTCGAAAAGACTTGGGCTGGAACGCCAATGGCTGCACGCGCGATCGCTGGCATTCGCCCATCCGGCTGACGGGCGGTTGGTGGAATTCGTCAGCCCGCACCCGGCCGACCTGCAACACGCGTTGGGTGTGCTGCGCGACGAGGGCTGATCGCGGTTCAGTCGGCTCGCGGTTTATGGGCCTCGACCAGAACCCGCGTCGGATGCGTGACGAACCCGCCCTCGGCTTCGATGTGTTCGTGCAGCGCGCGCAGTCGCCCGTAGTAGGGCTCGACGGTGAAGTCCGGCACCGTCCAGACCAGCTTGCGCAGGAAGTACACCACCGCGCCGATATCGAAGAACTCCGCGCGCAGCTTCTCCATGCGCATGTCCACGATCTGCAACCCGACGGCGTGCGCGTCGGCGCGCTGCACGGCCGGCTCGAGGTGGGCGCCCAGCTCGGGGTGCGGCCCCATCACGAATTCTGACCAGCTCGGACACCGTCGCCGGGCCGGGGTGCTGGGCGAAGTAGGTGCCGCCGGGCCGCAATAGCCGGGCAATCTCGCTCCACCACACGGCAATCGGATGCCGGCTGGTCACCAGGTCGAATGCCTCGCCGGCGAACGGCAGTGGGGGTTCGTCGCGCGCCAGGACGACGACCACGCCCCGCGGCTGCAGTCGCCGGGTGGCCAGCGCCGCGTTGGGCGGCCACAACTCGGTGGCAGCCATCGTCGGCGGAAATGTCTCCACGCCGTCGAGCACTTCTCCGCCGCCGGTGTGGATGTCCAGGGCGGCCGACACGGTGGCGAGCCGAGCGCTGATCAGCCGCTGGTATCCCCAGGAGGGCCGTTGCTCGGTGGCCCGGCCGTCGAGCCAGGAGAAGTCCCAGCCCGCCGTGGGCGCCGCGACGGCCTCTGCCATCAACTCCTCGAACGACCGTCCCATCCAGGCTCACCCGGTACTGGGTTTGCGTGCCTCGACGAGGACTCGGGTGGCGTGCGCGACGAAGGGCCCGTCGGATTCGATGCGATCGTGAAGGTCGCGCAGCCGATCGAGGTAGCGCTCCACCGTGAAATCCGGCACCGTCCAAATGACTTTGCGCAGGAAGTACACCACTGCACCGATGTCGAAGTACTCCTGCCGTTGCCGCTCCAGGCGCATCTCGACGACTTCCAGCCCGGCGGCCTGCGCGGCGGCGCGTTCGTTGTCCGGGTGGCGCAGGGCCCACGCGTCGGGCTGCGGCCCGATGAAGTGTTCGACCAACTCCGCCACCGTCTCGGGTCCGACGTGTTGGGCCAGGTAGGTGCCGCCGGGGCGCAGTACCCGGGCGATCTCCGTCCACCACAACGTGTGGGGATGGCGAGCGGTCACCAGGTCGAAGGCGTCGTCGGCGAACGGCAGCAGCGACTCGTCCGGCGCGGCGACGACCACCACCCCGCACGGGTGTAAAAGTTTGGTGGCCAACGCCACGTTCGGCGGCCACGACTCGACGGCCGCCATGGTGGGCGGGAAGGGCCCCGCCCCGGCCAGCACCTCGCCGCCCCCGGTCTGCAGATCCAACGCGGCCGACACCGTGGCGAAACGGCGGCCGATCAGTCGTTGGTAGCCCCACGACGGCCGTTCCTCGGTCGCGCGCCCGTCCAGCCAGGAGAAATCCCAGCCGTCGACGGATACCGAATTGGCTTCTGCGACCAGATCTTCGAACGTGCGGCCCGTCCTAGGCATAGTCGCCAAGACTAGGCCGGTGGGCGCGGGTCGATGTCATGACGTCGAGCAGACGAACTTGGTGCCGTTGAAATCAAGTTTGACCTCGCCCTGGTGCTCCCAGTATTCCGAGCCCTGCCGGCCGTACCTCGCGCCGCTTCCGGACGGCAAGATGAACAGGATCTTCTGGTTGCCTTTCCAATTCAGCACCGCTGTCGGCGGGGCGAACTGGTTATAGAACTGAGCGGTCAACGGGCCGGAGTCGGTGGGGCAGTGATAGGTGATGACCGGTGGAGCCACGGTGGTCGGGTCGGCTACGGCCAACTGCACCAGCCGGGTTTGATAGGCCTCCAGCACGCAGGTGTGGACGTCGGCGTTGTGGGCACAGTCGTCGCGGGCCGTCGCCCAGGTGTTCTGCGCGGCCGTCAGTGCGGACTGATCCGCGCCGGGGCGGGCCAGCGCCTGCCGAAAGGCGATCTGCAGCTGACCCTCGAGGTCGAATATGTGCGAGTCGGTGCAGGCCAGTTGCTGCGCGGCGTTCGCCGGTTTGGTGCAGTCCAGGGCCGCAGCCGCCGGGGCGGAACTGGCGCTGTTGGGCGGCGCCGAGGGCGAACTCGGGGCTGGGTGGTTGGTCGTGGAGCTGCACGCGGTGAGCATCAGTGCCGCGGCGATGACTGCGATCGGCCTCATACGTGCTGACTACCGGCTGCGCCGCGATCACCATGCGCGACACGCCCGCGCACCGAGAAATTCTTCTGCGCGGCGCGGCTCAGACCGTGGCGATGCTGGCGTCGCCGGAGGCGATGGCTGGGGCCAGCGGTGCAACGACACTGAGTATGTCGGTCACCGTCGTCGGCGGGACTCCGGCCGCGGCCAGTGCGTCGGCCAAATGCCCGGCGACCAGGCTGAAATGCTGCATGGTGATGCCGCGGCCCTGATGTATCTGTTTCATCGGGGCGCCGGTATAGATCTCGTGCGCGCCGAGAGCGGCCGCGAAGAACTCGACCTGCTTGCCTTTGAGGCGGTTCATGTTCGTTCCGGTGAAGAAGCCCGACAGTTGATCATCGGCGAGCACGCGCACGTAGAAGTCCTCGACGACGACTTCGAGCGCCTCGCGCCCGCCGATCCGGTCGTAGATGGTTGTCGGCTCCGGCTTGCGAAAGGTTGCCGTGAGTTTCATGTAACCAGGGGAACACCCCAGCGTTGCCCGTCAGTTAGTCCGCGGTCACGCTCGGATTGCCCGACGTAACAAGCCGATTGCCGAGGTCTACCCGCATCTTCGGTGGCTGCGTGAGACACACCGCCCCGCTCACCCGACGGTGACCTGCAATCGTCGTCGGTCGGTGCCCTAAGTTGGGTATATGACCCACGTCACATCACCCGCCGTCAGGAGTGAAAGCCGATGAATCTTGGTGACATAACGAACTTGGTGGAAAAGCCATTCGCGGTGGTCTCCAACATCATCAATACCCCCAACTCGACGGGGCGATATCGACCGTTCTATCTGAGGAACCTGCTGGACGCGGTGCAAGGCCGCACCCTCGACGACGCCGTCGTAGGCCGGACCGTTCTCATCACCGGCGGATCGTCGGGCATCGGCGCGGCCGCGGCGAAGAAAATCGCGGAAGCGGGCTCACAGGTGGTGCTGGTCGCTCGCACGCCGGAAAACCTGGAGAAAGTCGCCGATGAAATCCGCGCCGACGGCGGGACCGCGCACGTCTATCCGTGCGACCTCTCGGACATGGACGCCATTGCCGCGATGGCCGATCAGGTGCTCAGCGACCTGGGTGGAGTCGACATCCTGATCAACAATGCGGGGCGTTCCATTCGACGTTCGCTGGCGCTTTCCTACGACCGGATTCACGACTACCAGCGGACCATGCAGCTGAACTACCTGGGCGCCGTCCAGCTCATCCTCAAATTCATCCCGGGGATGCGCGAGCGTGGGTTCGGCCAGATCATCAATGTTTCGTCGGTCGGCGTGCAGACCCGAGCACCGCGTTTCGGCGCCTACATCGCCAGCAAGGCCGCCCTGGACAGCCTGTGCGACGCGCTGCAGGCCGAGGTCGTGAACGACGACGTCAAATTCACCACCGTGCACATGGCGCTGGTACGGACCCCGATGATCAGCCCGACCAAGATGTATGACAAGTTCCCCGCGCTGACGCCGGATCAGGCGGCCGGCGTCATCACCGACGCGATCGTGCACCGGCCCCGGCAGGCCAGCTCGCCCTTTGGGCAGTTCGCCGCCGTCGCCGACGCCGTCAACCCGGCGGTGATGGATCGGGTGCGCAACCGGGCGTTTGGCATGTTCCAGGACTCCACCGCCGCCAAGGGCGGCGAATCCGATACCGACACATCGCAATTCGACAGCCGAAGCGAGACGTTTGTGCGAGCGACGCGCGGAATTCACTGGTGACACGATGAGCCTTCCAAAACCCGACACCTATACAACCGTCGTCATCACCGGGGCGTCCTCAGGAATCGGCGCCGAACTGGCCAGCGGGCTGGCCCGGCGCGGCTTCCCGCTCCTGCTGGTTGCCCGGCGGCGTGAGCGCCTCGACGAGATCGCCAACCAAGTGAGTGAGGAACACGCGGTCGCGGTTGAGGTGCTGCCGCTGGACCTCAGCGACGGCAAAGCCCGCGCGAAACTGGCCGACCGGCTCCGCACCGAACCGATTGCCGGCCTGTGCAACAGCGCGGGCTTCGGCACCAGCGGGGTCTTTCACGAGTTGCCGATCGAACGCGAGCGTGAACAGGTCATCCTCAATGCGCTCGCGTTGATGGATCTAACCCACGCGGCGTTGCCCGGCATGGTCGAGCGCGGCGCCGGAGCGGTGATGAACATCGCGTCGATCGCCGGATTCCAGCCGCTTCCCTACATGGCGGTGTACTCGGCCACCAAGGCCTTTGTGCAGACATTCTCCGAAGCCGTGCACGAGGAGCTGCACGGAACGGGCGTGTCGGTCACGGCGCTGTGTCCGGGCCCGGTGCCTACCGAGTGGGCCGAGATCGCCAACGCCAACCGATTCAGCATCCCGGTGGCGCAGGTCTCGCCGCACGACGTGGCCGAAGCCGCGATCGGCGGCATGCTGGGCGGCAAGCGCAGCGTGGTGCCCGGCGTCGTACCCAAGGTCGTCAGCAACGGTGGCCGATACGTACCGCGCAGCCTGCTATTGCCCGCGATCCGGATCGGTAACCGATTCCGCGGCGGGCCCAGCCGGTAATCGCCGCCGCACGACGGCGACGAATGTGCGTCCTGGGCGACGAGTGTGCGTCCACGGCGGCCTGAACGCACACTCAAAGCCCTGAGCGCCCACTCAAAGCGCGAGCCTCGGGCTAGGTTTGCTTGATGGCCGCCGTTGAGTTGTCCGCCGACGTCCCGATGACCCCCCAGGACATGTGGGATCACGTTTCGGATCTGTCGGACCTGGGCGACTGGCTGGTCATGCACGAGGGGTGGCGCAGCGCGCTGCCCGACGAGATCAGCGAAGGCACCCAGATCATCGGCGTGGCGCGTGCCAAGGGCATGCGCAACCGGGTGACCTGGACCGTGACCAAGTGGGACCCGCCGCACGAGGTCGCGATGTCGGGTTCGGGGAAGGGCGGGGCCAAATACGGCGTCACCCTGACGGTGCGGACCACCGGCGAGGGGTCCACCCTCGGTTTGCGGCTTGAGCTGGGCGGGCGGGCGCTGTTCGGACCGGTCGGATCGGCGGCGGCGCGCGCCGTCAAAGGCGACGTGGAGAAGTCGCTGAGGAACTTCGTCGAGCTGTACGGGTAAACGGCGCAAGACACACGCGGCGACACGCCGAACTCGTGTCGGTTTGCAGTCATAGACTGGCGACTCTATGAGCGGTTCATCTTCGCGGTCCTTCGTGCACCTGCATAACCACACCGAGTACTCGATGTTGGATGGGGCCGCCAAGATCACGCCGATGTTCGCCGAGGTGGAGCGGCTGCAGATGCCCGCGGTCGGTATGACCGACCACGGAAATATGTTCGGCGCCAGCGAGTTCTACAACGCGGCGAGCAAAGTCGGCATCAAGCCGATCATCGGCGTGGAGGCCTATATCGCCCCCGCCTCGCGCTTCGAAACCCGGCGGGTCCTGTGGGGTGACCCGGGCCAGAAGTCCGATGACGTGTCGGGCAGTGGGTCCTACACGCACATGACGATGGTGGCCGAGAACGCCACCGGCCTGCGCAATTTGTTCAAGCTGTCCTCGCTGGCTTCCTTTGAGGGCCAGCTGGGCAAATGGTCGCGCATGGATGCCGAGATCATCGCCGAAAACGCTGCCGGCATCATCGCCACCACGGGCTGCCCGTCGGGTGAGGTACAGACGCGTCTTCGTCTGGGGCATGAGCGCGAGGCGCTGGAGTCGGCCGCCAAGTGGCGCGAGATCTTCGGTGCCGACAACTACTTCTTGGAGCTGATGGACCACGGGCTGTCCATCGAACAGCGGGTCCGCGAAGGATTGCTCGAAATCGGCCGCAAGCTTGGCATCCCGCCGCTGGCCACCAACGACTGCCACTACGTCACCCGCGATGCCGCGCACAACCACGAAGCGTTGTTGTGTGTGCAGACCGGCAAGACGCTGTCGGACCCGAACAGGTTCAAGTTCGACGGCGACGGCTACTACCTGAAGTCGGCCGCCGAAATGCGCAAGATCTGGGACGACGAGGTGCCCGGCGCCTGCGACTCCACGCTGCTGATCGCCGAGCGGGTGCAGTCGTACGCCGACGTGTGGGCGCCGCGCGACCGGATGCCGGTGTTCCCGGTGCCCGAGGGACACGACCAGGCGACCTGGCTGCACCACGAGGTGATGGCGGGGCTGCAGCGCCGCTTCGGATCCGGTGTCGGTCAGGACTACATCGACCGGGCCGAGTTCGAGATCAAGGTCATCTGCGACAAGGGCTTCCCGGCGTACTTCCTGATCGTCGCCGACCTGATCAACCACGCGCGCTCGGTCGACATCCGGGTCGGGCCCGGGCGTGGTTCGGCGGCGGGGTCGCTGGTTGCTTACGCGATGGGCATCACCAACATCGACCCGATCCCGCATGGTCTGCTGTTCGAGCGGTTCCTCAACCCGGAGCGTCCGTCAGCACCCGATATCGATATCGACTTCGATGATCGTCGCCGCGGTGAGATGGTGCGCTACGCCGCCGAGAAGTGGGGCTCCGACCGCGTCGCCCAGGTCATCACCTTCGGCACGATTAAAACCAAAGCGGCCCTGAAGGATTCGGCCCGTATCCACTACGGGCAGCCCGGATTTGCGATCGCCGACCGGATCACCAAGGCGCTGCCGCCGGCGATCATGGCCAAGGACATCCCGTTGTCGGGCATCACCGACCCCAACCACGAGCGGTTCAAGGAAGCCGCCGAGGTGCGCAGCCTGATCGAAACCGACCCGGACGTGCGCACCATCTACCAGACGGCGCGCGGTCTGGAGGGCCTGATCCGCAACGCCGGCGTGCACGCGTGTGCGGTGATCATGAGTAGCGAGCCGCTGACCGAGGCCATCCCGTTGTGGAAGCGACCGCAGGACGGGGCCATCATCACCGGCTGGGATTACCCGTCGTGTGAGGCCATCGGCCTGCTGAAGATGGACTTCCTGGGTCTGCGCAACCTGACGATCATCGGTGACGCGCTGGAAAACATCAAGGCCAACAGGGGGATTGACCTCGATCTGGAAAAAGTGGCGCTCGACGACAAGGCCACATACGAGCTGCTGGGCCGCGGTGACACCCTGGGCGTGTTTCAGCTCGACGGTGGGCCGATGCGCGATCTGCTGCGCCGGATGCAGCCCACCGAGTTCAACGACATCGTCGCCGTGCTGGCGCTGTACCGGCCGGGGCCGATGGGCATGAACGCCCACAACGACTACGCCGACCGCAAAAACGGCCGCCAGGCGGTCAAGCCGATCCACCCGGAGCTCGAGGAACCCCTGCGCGAGATCCTGTCCGAGACGCACGGTCTGATCGTCTACCAAGAGCAGATCATGCTCATCGCCCAAAAGGTCGCCTCCTACACAATGGGCAAGGCCGACGCGCTGCGTAAAGCGATGGGTAAGAAGAAGCTCGAGGTGCTCGAGGCGGAGTACAAGGGTTTCGACGAAGGCATGACTGCCAACGGGTTCTCCGAGCGCGCGGTGAAAGCCTTGTGGGACACCATTCTTCCGTTCGCGGGGTATGCGTTCAACAAATCACACGCGGCCGGCTACGGCCTGGTCTCCTACTGGACCGCCTATCTGAAGGCCAACTACCCGGGCGAGTACATGGCCGGCCTGTTGACGTCGGTGGGCGACGACAAGGACAAGGCCGCGGTCTATCTGGCCGACTGCCGCAAGCTCGGCATCACGGTGCTGCCACCCGATGTCAACGAGTCACTGGTGAACTTCGCGTCGGTCGGAAAGGACATCCGCTTCGGCCTGGGCGCGGTGCGCAACGTCGGTGCCAACGTGGTGGGCTCGTTGATCAAAACTCGCAGCGAGAAAAGCAAATTCACCGACTTCTCGGACTACCTGAACAAGATCGACATCTCGGCGTGCAATAAGAAGGTCACCGAATCGCTGATCAAGGCCGGCGCGTTCGATTCCCTGGGGCATGCCCGCAAGGGTCTCTTCCTGGTGCACACCGACGCGGTCGACTCGGTGCTGGGCACCAAGAAGGCCGAGGCGATGGGCCAGTACGACCTGTTCGGCGGCGGCGATGCGGGCGCCGACGCGGTGTTCACCATCCGGGTGTCCGACGACGAGTGGGAAGACAAACACAAGCTCGCCCTGGAGCGGGAAATGCTGGGGCTCTACGTGTCCGGGCATCCGCTCAACGGGGTGGCGCACCTGCTGTCCGCTCAGGTCGACACTCAGATCCCGGCGATCCTGGACGGCGATGTCGCCAACGAGACCCAGGTGCGGGTGGGCGGCATCTTGGCCTCGGTGAACCGGCGGGTGAACAAGAACGGAATGCCTTGGGCGTCAGCCCAGTTGGAAGACCTCACCGGCGGCATCGAGGTGATGTTCTTCCCGCACGCCTACTCCGCCTACGGCGCGGACATCGCCGACGACGCGGTGGTGCTGGTGAACGCCAAGGTGGCGATCCGCGACGACCGGATCTCGTTGATCGCCAATGAGCTTGTGGTGCCGGACTTTTCCAACGCTCAGCCGAATCGTCCGCTGGCGGTCAGCCTGCCGACGAGGCAGTGCACGATCGACAAGGTCAGTGCGCTCAAGCAGGTGCTGGCGCGTCATCCGGGCACCTCGCAGGTGCATCTGCGGCTGATCAGCGGAGACCGGATCACCACCCTGGAGCTTGATCAGTCGTTGTGCGTGACGCCGTCGCCGGCATTGATGGGTGATTTGAAGGCGCTACTCGGCCCCGGCTGCCTGGGCAATTAGGCGCCCAGCCTTCGCGACTGTGCGGCCAGCTTCACGCTCGTGCCCGAGTGTGCGGCCAGCGGCACGACCGGCTTAGAGCTCCACCCGGACAATGACGCTGTCGGCCCAGACGTTGCGGTCGCGCGCCCGGCGCAGCTTCTCCCGGACACCAAGATCCTGGTGCACGTTGGTCACGCCCGGCACTTTGATCAGCGGCACGATGTTCCACTGCCAGCCGTACCGCTGGTGCAATGTCCGGTTGGCCCGTTCGGCGTCGAGCAATGATCAGAACCTGTGGATGAGCCTTGGCGAGGTGGTGTGAAAGTGGGCGCACCTTCCCGAGGATGATCTGAAGTCCAAGGTTCTCTGATCAAGACCGGCGTTGGCGCGCTGGTTGGGAAGGTACGCCCATGCTCACGGTAGTTCACGACGCGGAATGCTCCAACGAGAAGAACGACGGTGTCGGTCGGTCGTTGCTCGATGAGATCGTCCGCGACGGCGCCCGACAGATGCTTGCGGCGGCGTTGCAGGCCGAAGTGGCCGCCTACATCGACGCCCATGCCGGAGAGGTCGACGACAACGGACGGCGCCTGGTGGTCCGCAACGGCTACCACCGGGAGCGTGAGGTGTTGACCGCGTCGGGCGCGGTCACGGTGACCGCGCCGCGCGTCAACGACAAGCGCGTCGATGCCGATACCGCAGAGCGGCAAAGGTTTTCCTCCGCGATCCTGCCAGCGTGGGCGCGCAAGTCACCGCAGATGAGCGAGGTTCTGCCGCTGCTGTATCTGCATGGCCTGTCGACGAGTGACTTCGGTCCGGCGTTGGAGCAGTTCCTGGGCTCGGGTGCGGGTCTCTCGGCCACGACGATCACCCGGCTCACCAGCCAGTGGCAAGACGAAGCCAAGGCCTTCCAAGTCCGTGACCTCTCGGACACGGACTACGTCTACCTGTGGGTCGACGGCATTCACCTCAAGGTCCGTCTCGAGCAGGAGAAGCTCTGTTTGTTGGTGATGATCGGGGTGCGCGCCGATGGTTGCAAGGAGCTCGTCGCCTTGGCCGACGGCTACCGGGAATCGACCGAATCGTGGGCCGATCTGCTACGGAGCTGCCGCCGGCGCGGGATGGCAGCCCCGGTGCTGGCTGTCGGTGACGGTGCGTTGGGGTTCGGGAAGGCGGTCCGCGAGGTCTTCCCGAACACGCGTGAGCAGCGGTGTTGGTTTCACCAGCAGTCCAATGTGCTTGCTGCACTGCCGAAGTCAGCGCACCCAGCTGCGTTGGCGGCGATCAAGGAGATCTACAACGCCGAGGACATCGACAAGGCGCAGATCGCGATCAAGGCCTTCGAGGTCGATTACGGTGCCAAGTATCCCAAGGCGGTCGCCAAGATCGTCGACGACGCCGACGTGCTGCTGGAGTTCTACAAGTACCCGGCCGAGCACTGGATCCACCTGCGCACCACCAACCCCATCGAGTCGACCTTTGCGACCGTGCGGTTGCGAACCAAGGTCACCAAGGGGCCCGGCTCCCGCGCCGCGGGAATTGCGATGGCCTACAAGCTGATCGACGCCGCGCAGGCCCGGTGGCGGGCCGTCAACGCCCCGCACTTGGTCGCCCTGGTCCGTGCCGGCGCGGTGTTCCACAAAGGCAAACTGCTCGAACGCCCCGTCGATATCACACCCGCCGAAACCAGCGAATCAACCGAAACGGAGGTCGCCTGAAACAACCTCATCCACAGGTCTTGACAATATCTCTTCGGCGTCGGCGCCCGACAGCAGCGTGGCACGCCCGGTCAGGGTCACCGCACCGCGGCGAACCCGCCCCCGGTGGTCGCAGGCTCGGAGTTCGATGTCGGGGCGGGCCGCCAGCCGCTTGGTCTTGGGGCCCACCTTGGTCCGGAATACCAATGCGTCGCCGTCCAGCGCGACCCAGATGGGGGTGTCCCGGGGTGCGCCGTCCCGCCGGAACGATCGGAGCAGGGCGTAGCGCGCGTCGCTCAGTTCGGTGAGTGCGGTTCTCTGCATGATCACAGTCAACGACTCAGAGTTGACTCGAAGTCAAGCGCTGGATGCTGGGAAACCCGATGGCTGTGGCGGCTACCGCCCACTCGCGGGCCACGCTGACGATCGGAGAGGTCGCCCGCGACGCCGGGGTGGCCGCGACCACGCTGCGCTATTACGAGCAGATCGGGCTGTTGCCGCCGCCGGCGCGGCTGGCCGGTCGGCGACGCTACGACGACTCGGTCCTGGCCCGCCTCGAGGTCATCCGGCTGTGCAAATCGGCCGGCTTCGCGCTGGAAGAAATCCAGCTGCTGTTAGCCGACGACGCGCCCGGACGCCCCGCCAGCCGTGCACTCGCCGAGGCCAAGCTCGCCGAGATCGACGACCAGATGGCGTCGCTGGCCCGGGCGCGGGCCGTCATCGAGTGGGGAATGAGCTGTACCTGTCCGTCGATCGAGGCCTGCACGTGCGGCATCCACCCGGCCTAGAACTGGTAGCGCAAGATCCGGGCTTTGCGGGCGGAGGCCTCGAACTTCCCGGAAACCTTGGTGGCGAACCGAATCCAGCCCGGGAACAGCTCGACCTCGGGGGCGTGGGCCAGGCTGGCCTCTTCGACCAGCTTCAACTGCGGGTTCCATGTTTCGGGCACCCGGGCATCTTCGAACCCCGGGTAGCCCCATTGCGCGCCGACACTGCTGAACATCCGCTGCGGGGCCAATTTCACCGCAAGGCGGCTGATCCAGCCAATCCGTCCGTAGTCGTTGAAGGCCACCTCCCCGGAGGTGAAATATGCGGTGACGCGCCGAAAGATGCTGCGGAGCACCGGTTCGGACAGAAACGCGAACAGTCCATCGGCGATCACCATGACGGGCCGATCGGCGGGGATGCTGTTGGGCCAGCTCTGATCGGCCAGCGATGCGGTCACCACATGGGCCCGGTCGCTGGTCGGCATCAGCCGGCGGCGCAGAGCGCTGACGCCCGGCAGGTCGACGCTGTACCAGTCGACGGTGGCGGGCGGGCACACCCGAAACGGGCCCGAGTCAAAACCGGCGCCGAGGTCGACGACGACGGCGTCGGGATGGTCGGCGGTGAATGCCCGCACCCTTTCGTCGAGCATCTTGGCGCGCAGCGCCGTCTGGCACACCACACTCGCCGGGATGCCGAGCCCCGCGAAGTCGTAGTCGATCTTGTCGACGATCTCGGCGGCCAGCGTGTCTCCGAGAATGGGCCGGGGCCATTGGCTGTCCAGCGCCCGGGCGTATTGAGTCAGCAGCGCGGTCTGTTCCAGCGGGGTGAGGCCGTTCGCGTCGGTACCCGGTTCGTGCCGCATCATCCGAACGTACTCGGCATCCCCGATCGAGCAGGACGGTGCGACGCCGAAATCACGAATTGTGTTCCGTGCCCCCTGGCAACGGACGTACGCTCACCGAGGGGATGTGGACAGCGCTGCTGGTCAGGCGCCGGTCCCGCTACCCGGCAGCACTTTAAGGAGAACGGGAATGACGAGAACGGTGCGAGCGGAGTGACCGGGGGGCGGCTCGCGACAGCGCGTGAACTCGGCGGTGTTGGGCTGCGAAAGATGTTGCAGCGCGGCGGAATTATCGAAGAATCGGTGACACCGCTATCGAGCGACCCGGCCGCCGTGGCCCAATTGCTGGGCGCGCCGTGGTATGACGAACGGCTGGCCAAGCTGGCCGACGAGCTGGGCCGCGACCCCGGCGACGTGCGCGCCGAGGCGGCGGGGTACCTGCGCGAGATGGCGGCCTCGCTGGATGAGCGCGCGGTGCAAGGCTGGCGCGGGTTCAGCCGCTGGTTGATGCGGGCCTATGACGTGTTGGTGGACGAGGATCAGATCACGCAGCTGCGCAAACTGGATCGCAAAGCGACGTTGGCGTTTGCCTTTTCGCACCGGTCGTACCTGGACGGCATGCTGCTGCCGGAGATGATCGTCGCCAACCGGCTCTCGGCGGCCTTTACCTTCGGTGGGGCCAACCTGAACTTCTTCCTGATGGGCGGTTTCGCCAAGCGGACCGGGACGATTTTCATCCGGCGTGCGACCAAAGACATTCCGGTATACCGATTCGTGCTGCGCGCCTACACCGCCCAGCTGGTACAAGACCACACCAACCTCACCTGGTCGATTGAAGGTGGGCGCACCCGGACCGGCAAGTTGCGGCCACCGGTATTCGGCATCCTGCGCTACCTCACCGACGCCGTCGACGAAATCGACGGCCCCGAAGTGTATTTGGTGCCGACCTCGATCGTGTACGACCAGCTGCACGAGGTCGAGGCGATGACCACCGAAGCCTACGGTGCGGTGAAACGGCCCGAAGACCTGCGTTTCCTGGTCGGGCTGGCGCGCCAGCAGGGCAAGCGGCTCGGTCGGGCTTACCTGGACTTCGGCGAACCACTGCCGCTGCGCAAACGCCTCGAGGAGATGCGCGGCGGCGAAGCAGGGGCCGGGACCGAAATCGAACGCATCGCGCTGGACGTCGAGCACCGGATCAACCGCGCGACAGCGGTCACTCCCACCGCGGTGGTGAGCCTGGCGCTGCTTGGTGCGGACCGGTCGTTGTCGATCAGCGAGGTGCTGGCCACCGTGCAACCGCTGGATAGCTACATCACGGCGCGAAACTGGGCCGTTGCCGGGGCCGCTGACCTGACGAATCGCTCCACGATCCGGTGGACCTTGCACCAGCTCGTCGCCTCCGGGGTGGTCAGCGTCTATGAAGCCGGCACCGAACCGGTGTGGGGGATCGGCGAGGACCAGCACCTGGTCGCGGCGTTCTACCGCAACACCGCGATCCATATCCTGGTCGATCGTGCGATCGCCGAAACGGCATTGCTGGCCGCCGTGGAAGACGCCGAGAATTCCCCGGACGGCATGGTTTCGCCGGTCACGGTGCGCGATGAGGCGCTGAGTCTGCGCGAGCTGCTGAAGTTCGAATTCCTGTTCTCCGGCCGCGCCCAGTTCGAAAAGGAGCTGGCCGACGAAGTGCGCCTGATCGGGCCGGTGGAGGACACCCGCAAGGCCGCTGCCGCCGCCGACGTGCGGGCGCTGCTGAAGTCGGCCGATCTGCTGTTGGCGCACCTGGTGTTGCGGCCATTCCTCGACGCCTACCACATCGTCGCCGACCGGCTGGCCGCACTCGAGGACGAGTCGCTCGACGAAAATGCCTTCCTCGCCGAATGTCTCGAGTTAGGCAAGCAGTGGGACCTGCAGCGCAGAATCGCCAGCGTCGAGTCGAGGTCGATGGAGCTCTTCAAGACCGCGCTGAGGCTGGCGCGTCATCGGGAGCTGGTCGACGGCTCCGACTCCGAGCACATCGCCAAGCGCCGGCAGGAGTTCGCCGACGAGATCGCGACGGCGACGCGACGCGTCAACGTGATCGCCGAACTCGCCAGATCACAGTGATGCGGTCGCGCGCTAGCTACTTCGACCTGAAAAACCGTTAGTGGTCGTGTGATGGCGGGTCGGGTGTCGTGGTCGGGTTGCTCGGGTGTCGGTTTCATGCGGCGAGGGTGCCGATCTTGACTAGGTTGTGGGTGAAGACGCCGTGTCCGCACCAGGTTCGGGCTCCGTTGATGCCGGTGAGTTCGGTGCGGTTCCAGCCGTAGCTTCGTTTGATGTGGTTGATGCGTCCTTCGGATCCGGTTCGCCATTTGATCTTGTCGCGGAAGGCTCGTCGGTGTTCGAACTCACGGCGTGCCGCACTGGGTTTGCTCATGCGGGGGATCGCCACGCTGCGTACGCCAAGGTCGTGTAGGTCGCGTTCCACCGATGGCTGGCCGTAACCGCGGTCGGCGGTGACCGCTCGCGGCGTGCGCCCGGCGCGGGTGGTGATCCGTGCGATCGCCGGGGCCAGCTGAGGCGCGTCGGCCGGGTTACCGACCTCGACGTTGTGATCGAGGATCACGCCGTCGGCGTTGTCGACGATCTGAGCCTTGTAGCCGAACTCGACGGGCTTGCCTAGGCGTCCCTTGCGGATTGGGCGGGCGTCGACGTCGTGCAGGCTCACCACCCGACTCGCCGACTCGGGCATCACCCCGGCCAGGCGGCTACGGGTCTGAGCCACAATGCGTTCCGCGGTTCCCACGACGGACTGTAGGCGGTTGATCGCCCGATGCAGCCGGCCCTTGCGGTGCCCGCTGGCACCGCGGAGTGCGCGCCGGGCGTTGCGGATCACCCCGGTGGCCTCGCGCATGGCTGCTTCGGTGATCCCGGCCAGTTCACCGGTGATCCGCCGTACCGCGGCCTGGGCCGCATCGCGCTGTTGCTCACCGCGCAGCTTCAACTTCGCGGCGATCGAGCGGGCCCGCCGCCCGGCCGAGCGCCGCCGATCCCGTGACGCAGTGCCACTCGCGCCTCCGGCGGCCTTGATCCGCGCCACGCTGCGGGCCATCGAACCGATCGCCTTGGCCAACAGACCCGAATCAGTCGGATAGGCCACCGCTGCGGCAATGACGGTGGTGTCAGCGCGAACCTTGTCAGTACGCAGCAGCTTGGCCGCGGCCGCCTTGGCCAGCAGCGCCTCGTTGAGCCCGGTGACCGCGTCGTCGCCGCAGCGGGTGGTGATCTTCATCAACGTGGTCGGATGCGGCACCCGGGTACCGAACGGGATCCGACAAAACCGCTGCCAGGAAATCGAATCGGACACCTCTCGGCACAACGACTCATAGCCCAGCCGGTAGCGGAACTTCAGAAACATCAACCGCAGATAGGTCTCCATTGGGATCGACGGCCGACCGATCCGGGCATCGAAATGCGCCGCGAACGGACCGAAGAACACCGGATCATCCAGCAGCGCATCCACCCGGCCCAACTCCACGGGCAACACCAACAACTCAGGCGGCAGGATCGAATCCCACAACGTCGGCTGGTCGTTTACAGTTCTGAGCACGATGGCCTCAATCCCTTCTCGCCAAGGGGTTGAGGCCATCTTCTCGCCAAAAACACCTAGGTCAGGGACCGCCACGCCCCGACTTTTTCAGGTCGAAGTAGCTAGCCGAATCGGCGGACATCGTGGCTGTCGCCGCGCCTGCCGGCGGCGGCGAATCGCGCCTAAGTGGTGGACATGCCGCTTACCGGAGAATACGAACCGTCACCCAGGGATTGGTCCCGCGAACAAGCCGACAAGTACGCCGAATCCGGTGGAGCAGAGGCAGCGGACATGAAGGGCAAGCCCATCATTCTGCTGACCACCGTCGGAGCCAAGACCGGCAAAATCCGCAAAACTCCGCTGATGCGCGTGGAGCACAACGGCGAGTACGCCGTCGTCGCCTCGCTCGGTGGCGCCCCGAAAAACCCGGTCTGGTACTACAACATCGCCAAGAACCCGCGGGTCGAACTGCAGGACGGCGCGAGCACCAGCGACTACGACGCCCGCGAGGTTTTCGGGGACGAGAAGGCCGTCTGGTGGGAGCGCGCCGTCGAGGCCTGGCCGGACTATGCGGACTACCAGACGAAGACCGACCGCCAGATTCCGGTGTTCGTGCTGACCCCGGTGAGCTGAGCCGATTAGGTCGTTGGGCGGTAGTGCGTGGCACCATTAATCGGTGTCCGCTGAACTGAGCCAGAGCCCGAGCATGTCGCCGCTGTCCGCGGCCGACATTGACAGCGCTGCGCAGCGGATCGCCGCGGTCGTTACGCCCACCCCGCTGCAGTACAGCGATCGGCTGTCGGCGGTGACCGGCGCGCAGGTCTACCTCAAGCGCGAAGACCTACAGATTGTGCGTTCCTACAAGCTGCGCGGCGCCTACAACCTGCTGGTCCAGCTGTCGGACGAGGAGATCGGCGCCGGCGTGGTGTGCTCTTCGGCGGGCAATCACGCGCAGGGGTTCGCCTACGCATGCCGGACCCTGGGCGTGCACGGCCGCGTCTATGTGCCGGCCAAAACGCCCAAGCAAAAACGCGACCGGATCCGCTACCACGGGGGCAGCTTCATCGAGCTGATCGTGGGCGGATCGACCTACGATCTGGCCGCCGAGGCGGCGCTCGCGGATGTCCAACGCACCGGCGCCACGCTGGTGCCGCCGTACGACGACCCGCGCACGATCGCCGGCCAGGGCACCATCGCCGTCGAGGTGCTCGACCAGCTCGACAAGCTCGGTGTGGGGGAGCCTGACCTGGTGGTGGTCCCGGTGGGCGGCGGTGGCTGCATCGCGGGCATCACCACCTATCTGGCCA
The DNA here is from genome assembly GCA_963712615.1 of uncultured Actinomycetota bacterium. Classification (GTDB taxonomy): domain Bacteria; phylum Actinomycetota; class Actinomycetes; order Mycobacteriales; family Mycobacteriaceae; genus Mycobacterium. The sequence continues at coordinate 1,014,256 of CAVQIO010000002.1, read as the reverse complement.
AACGGACGACGAACACGGCGGTTCTCGGTGTCGAGCCGGCCGGCGCCGCGGCGATGATGGCCGCGCTGGTCGCCGGCGAACCGGTGACACTCGACCATGTCGACCAGTTCGTCGACGGCGCCGCGGTGAAACGGGCAGGGACGCTGACGCATGCCGCCCTGGCCGCCGCGGGCGACATGGTGTCGATCACGACGGTCGACGAGGGCGCGGTCTGCACCGCGATGCTGGACCTCTACCAGAACGAGGGCATCATCGCCGAGCCGGCGGGCGCGCTGTCCGTCGCGGGCCTGCTGGAGGCCGACATCAATCCGGGGGCCACCGTCGTCTGCCTCATCTCGGGCGGCAACAACGACGTCTCGCGCTACGGCGAGGCGCTCGAACGCTCACTGGTCCACCTCGGCCTCAAGCACTACTTCCTGGTGGACTTCCCGCAGGAGCCCGGTGCGTTGCGCCGGTTCCTCGACGACGTGCTGGGGCCCAACGACGACATCACCTTGTTCGAGTACGTCAAGCGCAACAACCGGGAGACCGGTGAGGCGCTGGTCGGTGTTCAGCTGGGGTCGTCGGCGGACCTGGACGACCTGTTGGCCCGGATGCGCGAGACCCAGATCCACTTCGAGACGCTGCACCCGGGCTCGCCGGCCTACCGCTATCTGCTGCTGTAGCCGGTCCGTCAGCGCGCGTAGTGCGTCAGGTAGTCCGGCGCCGGCGTAGTGGGGCAGCGCGCAATCCTCCGGCTCGTCGACCGGCCCGCCGGCGCGCACCTTGGCCGAAACCTCGACCAGGTCAAGGGCGAGCACCGCGGTCGCGGCGAGTTCCCGCGCATTCGGCGCCCTGCAGTCGGCGGCACGTCCGGCGGCGACGTGGTCGAGCAGGGCGCCCAGCGCCCGCAGCTTCTCCGCCGGGTCCTCGACCATGCGTGCGTCGCCGGCCACGACCACCGAGCGATATACCAGCGAATGATGCAGCGCCGAGCGGGCCAGCACCAACCCGTCGACGAGGGTGGCGGTGACGCAGACGGGCAGGCTCGACGGTGCAGCCTTGGCGCCCAGCATCGGTCCGCTGCCGGTGGAGCCGTGCAAATAGAGGGTCTCGTCGAGGCGGGCATGCGTCGTCGGCAACACGACCGGCCGACCCTCGCGCAGGTAGCCGAGATGACAGATCAGGGCCTCATCCAGGATGCGATGGACGGTGTCGCGGTCGTAGCGAGCGCGTTCGCGGTAGCGGGTGGGCGTCGTTTGCGATGTGGGGTGGTACGCGGTTTCCATCGGATTGCCTTCGCATTTTGTAATAGTACATAATCAATAACGTGCCAGTACAACAAAGCATAGCGGGGACGGGCGCTGAGTCGATAGCCGCGAACATCGAGCAGGGAATCTCGACCGGCGCCCTGGCGCCCGGCGATGCGTTGCCCCCGGTCAGGGAACTGGCAGCGCGACTCGGTGTGAACGCCAACACCGCGGCCGCGGCCTATCGCTTGCTGCGCGATCGCGGGGCCGTCGAAACCTCGGGGCGCCGCGGCACCCGGGTGCGGCACCGTCCCGCGACCACCCCGCGCTCCGTGCTCGGCCTCGACATCCCCGCGGGCGTGCGCGATCTGTCGACCGGCAACCCGGACCCGGCTCGGCTGCCCATTGCTGCTGTACCGCAACATCATCCGATCCCGCGTCCGGTGCTGTACGGGGAGCCGGCCATGTCGCCGGGGTTGGTCCACCACGCCCGTGCAACGCTGAGGGCCGACGGTGTTCCGGCCGATCATCTCGCGGTGACCAGCGGGGCACTCGACGGCATCGAACGGGCGCTCACGGCGCATCTGCGCCCCGGCGACCGCGTGGCAGTCGAGGATCCGGGCTGGGCTAACCTACTGGATCTCATTGCCGCACTGGGACTTTCGGTCGAGCCGGTGCGGGTGGACGACGATGGGCCGCTGGTTGCCGACGTCGCCCGCGCGCTGGGGCGAGGCGTGCGCGCGCTGGTCATCACCACCCGCGCGCAGAACCCGACCGGCGCGGCGTTGTCCGCGCAGCGTGCCGGCGAGCTACGGGGTTTGTTGGCGGGCTCCGACGACGACCTGTTGCTCGTCGAAGACGACCACTGCGCCGGCATTTCGGGTGTGCCCTTGCATTCGTTGGCAGCATCGAGCAGTCACTGGGCATTCGTGCGGTCGGCGTCGAAGGCCTACGGTCCCGACCTGCGGGTGGCCGTGCTGGCCGGAGACCAGCGCACCGTCGAGCGGGTACACGGACGGCTGCGGCTCGGGCCGGGGTGGGTGAGTCACCTGCTGCAGGATCTCGCGGTGCGGTTGTGGTCGGACGACACGGCGACGGACCTTGTCGGCACGGCAGAGCGGCGCTACACAAGCAACCGCACCCGGTTACGCGCCGCCTTGGCCGACCGCGATGTCAGCGCTTACGGCCGCTCCGGGCTCAACGTGTGGATCCCGGTGCCCGACGAGACCGTCGCGATCACCCGGCTGATCAACTCGGGTTGGGCCGCGGCGCCCGGCACACGTTTCCGGATCGGTACGCCGGCGGGAATCCGCGTCACCATCGCCGATTTGGCCGACGGCGAGATCGATCCGCTCGCCGAGTCGATCGCCGAGGCGATGCACACCCCGGGCCGCTCCAGCGTGTAGGTCGGACTTGGGGCCCGGTGCCCAGGGTGTCGTGGAATAGCGCGTTGCGCAGGGCGACTTCCCGCGGATCGCTGACCAAGTGGAAACCCAGCTTGTTCATCACGTAGCCGTAGCCGATGCCGGTGTCTGGATCGGCGAATCCGAACGAGCCGCCCGCGCCCGGCGTGCCGAAGGCATTGTCGGTCGAACCGAAGACACACACGGGGATGGGCTTGTTGAAGCCCAGCGAGAATGTCGTATCGATGTGCAGCACCTTGTCGCGCAGTCCCTTTGTCGGTGGCAGCGCGGGCTTGTGCAGCGCGTCGAGGGTGTCGGCGGTCAAGCCGAGCTCGCGACCGCCGGTGGCGGCGCTGCCGTACAGCCGGGCGATCGAGCGCGCGGTGCCGGTGCCATTGAGGGCGGGCATCTCGACCACGCGCAGCTCGTCGCGGTTGAAGGCCTCGGGAGATTTGATCCCTTTGGCGAACACGAGTGAGGGTGCCGCCAGTCCGAAGGGATTGAACAAATCCAGCACAAAGAGCGGCGGCATCGTGTTCAGGTGCAACAGCAACTTCGGGAAAGACCAGGCGTGCAAGTGCGCGACGCGATCGCGGTCGACCGAGGGCGGCAGCCCGATATACAAGTCGAGTTCGAGCGGGCCGGCGATCTCCTCGGCGAAGAACCGGCCCAGCGAACGGCCGGCGGGATCGGCTCGGCGGATCAGTTCGCCTACGTACCAGCCGAGCGTGATGCCGTGGTAGCCGTGTCTGGTCCCGGGTGGCCAGGCCGGCACCTGCGCCGCGAGCTTCGCCGACATACTCGGCGAGTCGGCCAATTCCTGCAGCGTCAGCGGGGGGTCGACGACGGGCAGCCCGGCCTGATGCGCGAGCAGCTGGCGCACGGTGACCGTCTCTTTGCCGGCCTGGGCGAACTCCGGCCAGTAGTCGGTGACGTAGGCGTCATACGACAGGTAGCCCTTGGATGCGGCCACCGCAACCGTAAGGGAGGCAATGCCTTTGGTAGTCGAGAAGACGTTGACGAGGGTGTCCTGCTGCCACGGCGCCCGGGTGATCCCGTTGCGGTAGCCGCCCCACAAATCGACCACCTTGCGACCATCGCGATAGACCGCGAACGCGGCGCCGACCTCCCGGCCGCTGCTCAGGTTGCGCCGGAAGGCGTCGGCGACCTTGCCGTACCCCTCGTCGACGTCGCCGCCGATCAGATCGGGCGGGATTTGGACCTTTTGGGCCATGTTCTGCTTCGTTGCAGCGTCGCGGTTATCCGGGCGTAGCGGTGATGGTAGCGCTAGCGGAGTGCGGCGCGGTAGATCGACATCGACCCGCTGACCGTCTCGAACACCTGGGTTTCCTCGACGTGATCGAAACCCACCTCGGCCATCAGGTCCGGCAGTACGCCCTGGGCGTTGGGTTCGGTGTTGTCGAACCCGTCACCCGTCTGAACGAGCCGAAACCGCTTGCGCATCTTCGCGGTGCGCTGCAGTCCGTAGTCGGCGACATGCAAGCTGCCGCCGGCTCGTAGTGTTTCGCGGATCGCGGCCAGGCCCGCGCGCTTCTCCTCGAGCGGCACCTGATGAAAAACCAGTGACGACAACACCTTCGTGACGCCGCGTCCGCCCAACTTCACGGCATCGCGCGCGTATCCGGCCAGGAGTTCGACCGGCGGTGTCAGCCCGGAAAGTTTCGCTCGCGCTCGCGAGCGAATCGCCGCGTCCGGGTCGATGCCGATCAGGGTCGCCGCCGGGCACGCGCGTGCGAGCAGCCGTAGTTGCGTGCCGGTTCCGCAGCCGATGTCGGCGATCACGTCGCCGGGCGCGGGGGAGAGTTGGGCCAGTAGTGCCGGGCGCCAGCGCCGAGTATTCGTGAGCAGAAAGCTCAGCGCGTCGTAGGTCCACAACTACGCGGATCGCGATGCTCTCATTTCCGCCGTCGCCGCCGTTAGCTACCGCGAGCTGGCCGGTTGCATGGCCGCCGCTCATGCCGCGCCCGCCACTCCGGACGACCTCGTGGCGATCGGAATAGTGTACGTCGAATTCGCTCTACGCCGTCCCGCGTTATTTCACATGATGTTCGGCGCACCCTGCGATCGGGACAACCAGGATCGACTTGCTGCCACGAGCGCGGTCAGGGAACTCGTCAGTGGCGGTGTTCGGGCGGCGTTCCCCGACGCCGACGTCGAAGCGATGTCCACCGCGGTCTGGGGCCTCGTGCATGGCCTCGCATTCCTGCATCTCGACGGCAAATTCGACGCCTCAGATCCTGTCGCCGTGTCGGACCGGGTACGTGCAGCGGTCCGCGCCATTTTCACTGCTTCCTATGACCCGTCGTGGACCTGAGGACGACAGGCCGCGTTCACCCGTGCCGCAGGATCGCGACCGAATGGCCTTCCAGTACCGTGCCGTCACCGCTGCCGGTCGGCTCTCCCCACGCGAGGACGACGTCGCCCGCGACCGGTACCGTCACCGGTTCGGCGCCGAGGTTGCACACGATGCGTAACTGTCCGCGCGACAGCATGATCCAGCGCAGTTCCTCGTCGTAGTCGACCGCGAGGTGCTCGAGCCAGGGGTCGGCCAGGTCGGGTTCGGTGCGCCGCAAGGCGATCAGGTCCCGATAGAAACGCAGCAGCCGGTCATGTTCTGCGGAGTCGATCTCGCCCCAGTTCAGCTTGGAGCGCGCGAACGTCTGCGGATCCTGCGGGTCGGGGATGTCGTCGGCATCCCAGCCGTGCTCGGCGAACTCGGCTTTGCGGCCCTCCGCGGTGGCCCGCGCCAACTCGGGCTCGGGGTGCGAACTGAAGAACTGGAACGGCGTCGAGGCCCCCCACTCTTCACCCATGAAAAGCATTGCGGTGTAGGGAGACCCGAGAACCAGGGCGGCCTTGATCGCCAGCTGCCCGCCGGTCAGGTTCTGCGACGGCCGGTCACCGAGCGCGCGGTTCCCGACCTGGTCGTGCGTGCAGGTATAGGCAACTAGCCGGCCGGCCGGGATGGCTTTGGTGTCCAGCGGTCGCCCGTGCCGGCGTCGGCGAAACGACGAATAGGTGCCGGCGTGAAAGAAGCCGCCGCGCAGGGTGTCCGCCAGTGTGGCCAGCGAACCGAAGTCCGCGTAATAGCCCTGGCGTTCGCCGGACACCGCGGTGTGGATGGCGTGGTGGATATCGTCGGCCCATTGCGCGGTGATCCCGTAGCCGTAGTGGCCGCGTGGGGTAACCAGCCGCGGGTCGTTGAGGTCGCTTTCGGCGACTAGTGACAGCGGCCGGCCCAGTTCTTGTGACAGCCAATCGGTTTCGGTCGCCATCTCTTCGAGTATGTGGACGGCCGTGGTGTCCACCAGCGCATGCACCGCGTCCAGCCGCAGACCGTCGGCATGGAAGTCGCGCATCCAGCGCAGCGCGCACCCGATGATGTATCGGCGCACCTCGTCGGAGTCGGCGTCGGCGATGTTGACGCCTTCACCCCACGGGTTGCTGCCCGACGACAGGTAGGGGCCGAATCGCGGCAGGTAATTTCCCGATGGGCCGAAGTGGTTGAACACCGCGTCGATCAAGACGCCCAAACCACGGCCATGGCAGGCGTCGACGAACCGGACCAGTCCGTCCGGGCCGCCGTAGGGTTCGTGCACGCTGTACCACAGCACGCCGTCGTATCCCCAGCCGTGGGTTCCGGCGAACGAGTTGACCGGCATCAGCTCGACGAAGTCGATCCCGAGATCGACCAGATAGTCCAGCCTTTCGACCGCGGCGTCGAAGGTCCCCGCGCCGGTGAAGGTGCCGATGTGCAGCTCGTAGATCACCGCGCCTTCGACCGACCGGCCGGCCCAATCGCCGTCGGTCCAACCGTGGCTCGGGTCCCACAACTGTGAGAATTCGTGCACTCCGTCGGGTTGACGGGATGATCGCGGGTCGGGCAGCACGGTGGGGTCGTCGTCGAGCAGGTACCCGTAGCGGGCGCCTGCCGGTGCATCGACGTTCGCCTGCCACCAGCCGTCTTGCGCGCGCGTCATCGCGTGCACCGTGCCGTCGACGTCGAGGCGTACCAGCGTGGGTTTGGGGGCCCAGACCCGGAATTCAGCCATTGTTGCGCTCCAGTAGCACGACGGGAAGGTCGGCGAACAATTCGGCGGTCGACGTCGGCCCGTTCGCCATCGCACCGGTGAGCGTGTCGGTCCAGGAGCCCTCGGGTAGCGGCAGCACGGTGTTGCCCCAACCCGTTTCGGCCAGGCGCACCGTCCAGCGGGTGACCGCGACCACGACGTCGTCGCCGCGCCGGAACGCCACGACATGATCACTGGCCTGGCCGCTGGCCAGCACCGGCACGTGGTCGCCGCGCAGGAAGCTGTCCGGACGGGCACGCCGCAACCGCAGTGCCGTGGCGACCACGCGGAGCTTCGGGTGATTCAACTCGGTGAGTGCGGCTCGGCGAGCGGCGTAGTCGACGGGCCGGCGGTTGTCTGGGTCGACCAGGCTGTCGTCCCAGAGCTCGGTGCCCTGGTAGACGTCGGGGATGCCGGGCACGGTCAGCGCGAGCAGCTTCTGGCCCAGCGCGTCACTGGCGGCGTGCGGGTTGAGTTGGGCGACAAGCTCGGTCAGCTGGCCGGCCACCGGGCTGTCCAGCACGGTATCCAGCCAGCGATGGATCCCGTCCTCGAACGCGGTGTCCGGATCGTTCCACGAGGTATGCAGCGCCGCCTCGCGGATTGCCTTCTCGGCGTACGCGTGCAGCCGGTCGCGCAACTGGTCGGTCACCTCGCCGTTCACCGGCCATACGCCGAAGATGTTCTGCCACAAGAACTGTCCGGTCGCGGCATCGGGGGAAGGTGCCTCGAGTTCCCAGCGGGCGAGGAATTCCGTCCACAGCGACGGCACCTGGGAGAGCACGCCGATGCGGGCGCGCACATCCTCGCCGCGCTTGGTGTCGTGGGTGGACAGCGTGCTCATCGCCTGCGGCCACAGCCGGGCACGGGTGGTGGCGCTGTGATGAAACTCCGCGGCTCCGACGCCAAACCGGTGCGGTTCGCCGCCCACCTCGTTGAGCGAGACGAGCCGCGCGTCGCGGTAGAACAAGCAGTCCTCCACGGCCTTGGCCGTCACCGCGCCGCACAGTTGCTGCAGGCGCGAGGCGGGCTCGCCACCGTGCGCCAGCGCCGCGGCGAGCACCTGCAGTGCCGGTCCTAATTCCGGTCGTGCGGCCTGGGTTTCGGCCAGCGCGTTCGGCAGGACCGCGGCAAGCCCGCGGTAGTCGCTACGGTAGACGTCGATATGGCTGAGTAGTGCGGCCACCGCCTCGGGCAGCAGTGCATGGTCGGTACCGGCGGCCGTCGCGATGGCTCGCCGCAGCCTGGCCAGCTCGCTGGAGAGGGTCTCGGTGGCCACCGCAACCTTGAGGGCTGCCAACACCTGCGGGATCGCGTGATAGTCCACACCCGCGGACTCGACGAGTTCGGTCAGGGCCGGCGCTCCGGCCGGGTCGACGAAAACTCCGCCCAGTTCCCGTAATACGTCGTAGCCGGTGGTGCCCTGGATCGGCAACGTGGGCTCCAGCGCCTCGTCGACCGCCAGGATCTTCTCGATGACTATCCAGGCATCTGCGCCGAGCAGCTCGCGCAGCCAGGCCAAATACCCGCTGGGGTCGGACAATCCGTCGGGGTGGTCGATGCGCACCCCGTCGACGAGTCCCTCGCGGAACCAGCGGGCGATTTCCGCGTGGTTGGTGTCGAAGACCGCGCGATCTTCCTGGCGCAGCCCGGCCAGCGAGGTGATCGAGAAGAAACGCCGGTAACCGACGATCCCGCTGCGCCAGCCCACCAACCGGTAGTGCTGACGTTCGTGCACCTGCGGCCCGGTGCCGTCGCCGGTGCCGGGGGCAATGGGCAGCACCAGGTCGCCCAACCGCAGCAGGTCTTCGTCGACCTTCAGGTCGGCGACGTCATCGTCGGAACCCAACACCGGCAGCACGATCCGGCCCTGCTCGTCGAGGTCCCAGTCGATATCGAAAAATGTTGCGTAGGACGATGATCGGCCGTTCCGTAACACGTCCCACCACCACGGGTTCTGCGTGGGATGGTCCACTCCGACGTGGTTGGGCACGATGTCGACGATCAGCCCGATGCCGCGTGCTGAGGCCGCCGCCGACAGCCGCGCCAGCCCTTCAGCCCCACCCAGCTCTGGTGACACCGTCGTCGGATCGGTGACGTCGTATCCGTGGGCCGACCCGGTCACCGCGGTCAGGATGGGGGACAGGTAGACGTGCGACACCCCGAGCGCGTCGAGATAATCCAGCAGATTCTCGGCGTCGGCGAAGGTGAAGGCACTTCCGCCGGCGGGACCGCGCAGCTGCAACCGATAGGTGGACAGCACCGGAAAAGCCATATGTCAGGCGGTCTTCCGCAGGATCAGCACCGAGCGTCCCGGCACCGTGATCTTTTCTTCGGCCAGCACAACCAGCTCGGCATTGCCGGCGGGATGATTGGTGTCCAGCTCCACGGTCCACTCTTGGGCGTAATCATCGTGCGGTGTGACGAACTCCACGTTGCGGCTATGAGCGTTGAAGCACAACAGGAATGAATCATCGACCACACGTTCTCCCCGGGCGTCGGGTGCGGTGATGGCCTCGCCGTTGAGAAAGACCGCGACACACTTGTCGAAGCCCATGTTCCAGTCGTCGTGCGTCATCTCCTGGCCGGTCGCCGCCAGCCAAGCGATGTCGCGGACTTCGTCGCCGCTGCGGATCGGCTCGCCGTCAAAGAATCTGCGCCGGCGAAACACCGGATGCTCTTTGCGCAGCTTGGTCGCCTTGCGGGCGAAGGTCAACAGATCGGCATTCTTTTCCACCAACGACCAGTCGATCCAAGATAATTCGGAGTCTTGGCAATAGACGTTGTTGTTGCCCCGCTGGGTGCGCCCGAGCTCGTCGCCATGCGCGATCATCGGCGTGCCCTGGCTGACCATCAGGGTGGCCCAGAAGTTGCGGATCTGCCGGCAGCGCAGCTCGAGTATCTCGGGGTCGTCGGTGGGACCCTCGACGCCACAGTTCCAGGACCGGTTATGGCTTTCCCCGTCGCGGTTGTCCTCGCCGTTGGCTTCGTTGTGTTTCTCGTTGTAGGAGACCAGGTCGTTGAGGGTGAACCCGTCGTGCGCGGTGACGAAATTGATGCTGGCGCTGGGCCGCCGGCTGGTCGCCTCATACAGGTCCGACGACCCGGTCAGCCGGGAAGCGAACTCGCCCAGGGTTGCGGGCTCGCCCCGCCAGTAGTCACGCACAGTATCGCGATACTTCCCGTTCCACTCGGTCCACAAACCCGGGAAATTGCCGACCTGGTAACCGCCCTCACCCACATCCCACGGCTCGGCGATCAATTTGACCTGGCTGACGATCGGATCCTGTTGCACCAGATCGAAGAACGCGCTCAATCGGTCCACGTCGTGCAGCTCGCGAGCCAGGGTGGCGGCCAGGTCGAAGCGGAATCCGTCGACGTGCATTTCGGTGACCCAGTAGCGCAGCGAGTCCATGATCAGCTGCAGGACGTGCGGGTGGCGGGGGTTGAGGCTGTTACCGGTGCCGGTGTAGTCCTTGTACAACCGCGGGTCCTCGTCGACAAGCCGGTAGTAGGCACTGTTGTCGATGCCGCGGAAGTTGATGGTCGGCCCCAGGTGGTTGCCCTCGGCGGTGTGGTTGTAGACCACGTCGAGGATGACCTCGATGCCGGCTTCGTGCAGGCTGCGCACCATCATCTTGAATTCAGCGGCCGCGCCGCCCGCCTGGCGGTTGGAAGCGTATTGATAATGCGGAGCGAAGAACCCGAATGTGTTGTAGCCCCAATAGTTTCGCAATCCGAGGTCGAGCAGCCGTTCGTCGTGCATGAACTGGTGTACCGGCATGAGTTCCAGCGCGGTGACGTTGAGGGATTTGAGGTGGTCGATGATCACCGGATGCGCCAGCGCGGCATAGGTGCCCCGCTGCCCCTCGGGGATGCCGGGATGGGTTTGTGTCAAGCCCTTGACGTGGGCCTCGTAGATCACCGTCTCGTGGTAAGGCGTCATTGGCGCACGGTCGAAGGCCCAGTCGAAGAACGGGTTGATCACCACGCTGGTCATCGTGTGACCCAGCGAATCGATCCTCGGGGGAGTGCCGGTGATCGTGGTGTCGCTGTTCGGGTCGATGGCGGTCAAGTCGTAGGAGAACAACGCCTGGCCCCAGGAGAAATCGCCGTCGAACGCCTTCCCATACGGGTCAAGCAATAGCTTGCTGGGATCGCACCGGTGGCCGGCCGCAGGGTCGAAGGGGCCGTGCACCCGATATCCGTAACGCTGACCCGGCGTGATGTTCGGCAGGTAGGCGTGCCAGACGTAGCCGTCGACCTCGTCGAGAGGGATCGGCGATTCCTTGCCGCGTTCGTCGATCAGGCATAAGTCGACCTTTTCGGCGATCTCGGAGAACAGCGAAAAATTAGTGCCCGCGCCGTCATAGGTGGCCCCGAGGGGATAAGCGTCTCCTGGCCAAACGGTGGGCAATGTCGGCGTGGCCTCGACGATATCCGGTGTTGCAGCCCCCGAAGCTGCGGCCGGATCGGAAGCCGGGTTGGTTAACGGCACCTTCCGACCTTATCCGCGGCCTTCTGTCCTGTCCGTGCTACCACCAGCCCGTGGCGGCCGCGATCTGGCGGCCGAGCTCGTGGGCCATGGTCCGCATGTAAGTGGGAGTCAAGTGATGAGCGCCGTGGTAGATCAGCACATTTCCTTCGGCCGGGCGACAGACGTCGGTGCGGCAGATCGCATCTGACATATCGAGCACCTTGAGCAGCGGGAACTGCTCGACGAAGTCGAGGGTCTGGTTGCGCTCGGATAGCAGGTCGGAGCGTTTGATCGCGCACGACGCAGCGTTGCCGCCCTTCTTGGCCAAGCAATCCGCGGGATCGAACGGCTGGCCGTTCTTGACCAGCCAAGGGGTGTCGCGCATGCCGAGGATCGGAATGTTGTTGTCGGACAACGTCTGCCAGATGCCGATGTAGGTAGCGGGCATCACGTCACCGGTCTTGATGTTCCACGGTCGGGTCGTGGTGGTGAACACGAAATCGGGGCGGTCGGAAACCAGCTTGTCCATCGTTCGTTGCACCCACTCGCGGCACTGCGGGTAGGGCGCGTTGTTCCCCATGATCAGCGGGACTTGTTCGGTGGACAACGGACAGCCCATTTTGAGATATGTCACAACTTTGAAGTGGTGTGCGCGGCCGAGCAGGTCCAAGGCCGGCAGCCAGTGTTCGGCGTGCGACCCGCCGGCCAGTGCGATGGTCCGAGTGGCGGCGAGGTCGCCGTAGACGCAGTTGACCACCGCCGGGTTGACGAAGTCACTGATGCAGCCGTCCCGGGTGGTGGCGGGCACGTCGTTCTTGACCTCCAGGACGCTGGGCCGCATCGGTAGCGTCGGCACCCGCACGTGTTCGGTCAGGGCGCGGGCCCCGGGGTAGTCCTGCGGGTTGAGCACGCTGAGTTCGTTGCCCGCGGACCGCAAGACCGTCACGTGCTCGCGCCAGGTGAACGAGGTTGCGGTCAGCGTGACGCCCAGCAGCATCACCGCCGACCCCAACGCCATCGTCGGCCGGCGCAATCCCGACCACCAGGGCTTCGCCGGGGCGGCCGGCGCCGGCGCGGACCCCTGCGGTGCCCGGTAGCGCAACGGGTCCTCGACGAGTTGGGTGGTCAGGTACGCGAGCACCCCGGAGACCAGCAGCACCGCCGTGCCCTCGACGAAGTTGGCGTGTTTGTGGCCGGTGTAGGACAGCCAGAAGATGAGCAGCGGCCAGTGCCACAGGTACAGCGAATACGCGACTGCGCCCAGTTCCACCAGGGGCCGGGTGGCCAGCAGCCGGTTCGGCAGCGGCATCCGGGCGCCGGTGTGGGGGTCGCCGCCCAGGTTGGCCCCGGCGAGGATCATCAGCATGGTCGCCCCGACCGGTACCAGGGCCCACGGGCCGGGGAATTCGTTGACGCCGTCGATGAGCGCCCCGCACGACACGACTGCCGCCAGCGCGGCGGTGGCGACGGCGGTGCGCAGCCACATCGGCCACCGGATGTGCGCGACCACCGCTCCGACGAGCGCGCCCAGCAGCAACTCCCATGCTCGGGCGAAGCTGTTGTAGTAGGCGGTCGACTGGTCATCCAGCTCAGCGAAGATCGCGTAGACGAACGAGGCCACCGTCAAGGCGCTCAGCAGCGCCACGAACATCGTGCGCAGATGGGCCTTGAGCGGGCCCCGGAACACGACGGCGCAGCCGGCAACGAGCAGCAGGAACGCGACGAAGAACTGTCCCTGCACCGACATGGACCAAATGTGCTGCAACGGGCTGACCGCTTCGCCCGCCCGCAGGTAGTCCGACGCGGTGTTGGCCAGCTCCCAGTTCTGGTAGTAGCCGAGGCTGGCCAGGCTCTGGTCGGCGAAGGTTTCCCAGCGGGTTTGTGGTTGCACCAGGATGGTGAGCACTGCGCACCCGGCCAGGACCACGACCAGAGCCGGAACCAGCCGGCGGATCAGCCGGATGACTTCCGCAATGGGCGACAGCGAGACTCCCGGGTTGAGCGCGGCGCGCAGGACCTTGCCGCCGAAGAAGAACCCGGACAGGGCCAGGAAGACGTCCACCCCGCCGGAGACCCGGCCGAACCAGATGTGGAACACGGCCACCAGCGCGATCGCGATGCCGCGCAAGCCGTCGAGATCGTGGCGATAGAACCCCGCGGACCCCGTCGAACGCGCCCCGGTATTGCCCGGGTTCGCCGAGGCGGCGGGCGCTGGAGACGGTGACGTGGTCTGCATGATTACCGTTAATTTACCGAAAACCGCCACCCGCTCCTGAACACTCGCCTCTCGGCGATGCTGCTCAGCGGAGCAAGTGGCGGTGTTCGAAACGCCGCGAACTATCGCGTGGTGCCCGTCGGAGCCGGCTGCAAAAACGTCTGAATGTTCGGCAGCTGCGGCGCCGGAGCCGGCTGGGCCGGCATCAGCTGCTGCAATGGCGCTTGCTGGGTAGGCAGTTGCTGCAGCGGGGCTTGCTGGGTGGGCAGCTGCGCCGGAGCCTGTTGCGTCGGCGGTTGGTGCAGCGGAGCTTGCGGAGCCGGTGCTTGCTGCACTGGTGCCTGCTGCAACGGGGCTTGCGGCGCGGGCGTCTGCCCCGGGACCTGCTGCAATGGCGCCTGCTGCAGGGGGGCCTGGGCGCCGATAACCCGGACCAGATACGGCGTCATACCGTTGCCGCGCACCGGCGAGACCTGGACGACGTCGCCGACCTCCAGCATCTGGTTGTTCCCGAGGTACATCGAGACGCTTTGCGTGCCTTCGGGACCATAGAAGATCAGGTCGCCCTTCTGTGCTTGCTGCGGCAGGACCTTCTGGCCGACCCGGTAGATCGCGCCGGACGAACGCGGCAGCTTGATCCCGGCGCCGGCGTAGGCGTACTGCATCAGGCCCGAGGCGTCGTAGCCGACGGTGTTGATGCCGGTGCCGGTGCCGCGTGTCGGGCCGTTGATCCCGCCGCCGGCCCAGGAGAACGGCACACCGCGCTGCGAAAGACCGCGCATGACGACGACGTCGGTCGCCTGCTGGTAGTCCATCGTCCGGACGCCTGGGTCGGCGGCGGCGATGGCCGGGGCTGCCACCGGGGCCGCCAAGATGGCGAGGCCGATGGCGAACGAGTACATGCGCTTCATTGGAGTTCCAACCTTCCTGAACCCTGTCGGGTTATGGCTTCAGCGCGGTGGGCGCGTCGGCCGTCGTGCCATGACTCGCGCCGACCCCAACGCCGGGGTCGAACGCCGCCTCCTTGCGGGGACGTGAATCAGTCGGTCAACCCGTTGAGTCACACCAGTCACTACAGACACTTTTACACCGAGGCGGGATCCGGAAAATAGCTGGTGAGGCCGACGAAAGGATTTGGTGTCGGACCGTGACCGGATGGTGACTGCCGAGCCCAAATCTTTATCGGCAGTTGTGATTTCGGTCTCACATGGCTGCGCGGTCATAACGTTTGCCGAGCGAACGCCAGCGCGGGAAATCAGTGCCAGTAACGGGCGCTGAAAACGGTGAGCGAATCTCCGACCACGGAGCTCACCATGATGATCGCCAGCGACAGCACCGGCCAGAAGGACATATACCAGCCCTTCAGCAGCGAAATGAACGGGCCGATCCCCGCCGCGGCGACCGCCGCGCCGATACCGCCCCACACCACCGGGTAGATATACACGTCGACCTGGAAGGGGACCAGTCCACACGACTCGTCCGTGCACACCTCGCCGAGGAAGCCGTAGAGCCGTGTCGGCCACGTCGTTGCCGTGGCCAGGACGACGAGCAGGACCACCAGCGTGATCGTGGCGATCAGGTCCCAGGGTGCCACCCGAACGCGAAGGACGCGTGGCTTCTGTTCCTCAGAGTCGTTGTCGCCGTAGGCCATTGGCCGGAAATCGGCCGGGTCGCCGGACTGCTGGGCCCGCTGCGGGGAGTCGGCGCGGTCGCCGCGGTGCGGGTCTTCGAACGGGTACGGCAACGCCATGCCGATAGATGCTCCCCGATGGCCGGGTTTTGTGCGAGCCGGCTGCTTTACGCTCGGTCTCTATGCCTGCGGCGAGAACCGGGTTGACGCCCGAGGACATCAGCGCGATCGACGCCGCGCATCTGTGGCATCCCTACAGCACGATCGGCAGTGAAGCCGTGGCGCCCGTGGTGGCGGTCGGTGCCCGCGGCGCCTGGTTGACGCTGGTCAGAGACGGCAAGCCGGTCGAGGTGCTGGACGCGATGAGTTCCTGGTGGACCGCGATCCATGGTCACGGGCACCCGGTCCTGGACGCGGCGCTGACCACCCAGCTGGGGGCGATGAACCACGTGATGTTCGGCGGGCTGACCCACGAGCCCGCGGCCCGGCTGGCGCAGCTGCTGGTCCAGATCACCCCGGCCGGTCTCGAGACGGTGTTCTTCAGCGATTCCGGGTCGGTGTCGGTGGAGGTCGCGGTCAAGATGGCGCTGCAGTACTGGCGCAGCCGCGGCCGGCCCGGCAAGCACCGGCTGATGACCTGGCGGGGCGGCTACCACGGCGACACCTTCACGCCGATGAGTGTCTGCGACCCCGACGGCGGCATGCATTCGCTGTGGACCGACATCCTGGCCGCCCAGGTGTTCGCCCCGCAGGTGCTCCGCGACTACGACGCCGGCTACAGCGCGGCATTCGAGGAGCAACTCGCACGCCACGCGCCCGAGCTGGCCGCCGTGGTCGTCGAGCCCGTCGTGCAGGGCGCCGGCGGCATGCGCTTCCACGATCCGCGCTATCTGCGCGACCTGCGTGAGATCTGCCGACGGCACGAGGTGTTGCTGATCTTCGACGAGATCGCCACCGGGTTCGGCCGCACCGGCGAGTTGTTCGCCGCCGACCACGCCGGCGTGAGTCCGGACATCATGTGCGTCGGCAAGGCACTGACCGGTGGATACCTCAGCCTGGCCGCGACGTTGTGCACCACCGACATCGCGCACACGATCAGCTCGGGGGAGGCCGGGGCGCTGATGCACGGCCCCACGTTCATGGCCAACCCACTGGCCTGCGCGGTGTCGGTGGCCAGCGTCGAAGTGCTGCTGGGCCAGGATTGGCGGTCGCGGGTCGCCGAGATCGCGGCCGGGCTCGCGGCGGGACTCGAGCCGGCGCGGGTCTTGCCCGGCGTGGCCGACGTGCGGGTGTGCGGCGCCATCGGCGTCATCGAATGCTTCGGGCCGGTCGACTTGGCCGTGGCCACCCCGGCGGCGCTGGACCACGGCATCTGGCTGCGCCCGTTCCGCAACCTGATCTACGCGATGCCGCCCTACATTTGTCCGGCCGGCGAGATTGCCCAGATCACCTCCGCGATGGTCGAGGTCGCGCGACTCGTAGGCTGAACTCGAGTTCAGAGTATCGATCGGTAGCGCGTCCGTCCCCGTGGCGATACCGTCGATGTTTGCCCTTCGGGGCATCGTCACTGTGGAGAGAGCATGGCCGAGATCATCGCAGGGATCACCGTTCCGGACTCGCGGATGGCGCGTGAGGCAACCGACTTCATCTGCGACGTCGAAACGCCGCTGCTGTTCCACCATTCGCGAAGGACCTACCTCTTCGGGATGCTGCACGGACAACTCCGCAATCAATCCGCCGACCCGGAACTGCTGTATGTGGCGGCGATGTTCCACGACCTCGGGCTCGTCGAGGGGCATCGGAACCTGAGCCAGCGATTCGAGGTCGACGGCGCCGACGCTGCCCGCGATTTCTTGAAAGCCCACGACATTGCGACAGACGAGATCCGTCGGGTCTGGTCCGCTATCGCCTTGCACACCACCCACGGCGTGCCGGATTCATGGAGCCCGAGATCGCGTTGTTGGCAGCCGGTGTCGAGACTGATGTCGACGGAGCTGGACTCGACGTGCTCGATCCGACGGATGTCAGAGCGGTTGTTTCGGCACATCCGAGGTTGCAGTTCAAGAAGAACTCGCTACCCACATTCGCCGAGGGCTTCAAGGACCGTCCGGACACCACGTTCGGTGCCATCACGGCCGATGTGCTCGCGCACTATTCGCCGGGGTTCCAGCGGAAGGATTTCGTGGAAGTTGTTCGGAACAACGCATGGACCGAATGACCCCGGATCACCGCCAGTCAAGGCGCTGCAGTCGGCTCTCGTAGTCTTTAGGGCTATGAAGGCCACCCAGCAGGCACCGATCGAGGTTTCCCCGCTGGCCTGGCTGGACGCGGTGGAACAGCAGCGCCGGCAGGCCGGGCTGCGTCGCTCGCTGCGGCCGCGGCCGGCGGTCGCCACCGAGCTGGACTTGGCGTCCAACGACTACCTCGGTCTGTCCCAGCATCCCGACGTGATCGAAGGCGGCGTCGCCGCGTTACGGATCTGGGGTGCCGGCGCCACCGGCTCCCGCCTGGTCACCGGCGACACCGAACTGCACCAGCAGTTCGAAGCCGAGCTCGCCGACTTCGTCGGTGCCGCCGCGGGGTTGCTGTTCTCCTCCGGATACACGGCCAATCTCGGTGCCGTGGTCGGCCTTTCGGGCCCGGGGTCGCTGCTGGTTTCCGACGCGCATTCGCACGCCTCGCTGGTGGACGCGTGCCGGCTGTCACGGGCGCGGGTCGTGGTGACGCCGCACCTCGACGTCGGCGCGGTCGATGCGGCCCTGGCGGCCCGCGACGAGGAGCGGGCCATCGTCATCACCGATTCGGTGTTCAGCGCCGACGGCGCGCTGGCCCCCGTCCGCGAACTGCATGACGTGTGCAGGCGAAACCGGGCGCTGCTGATCGTCGACGAGGCGCACGGGCTCGGTGTGCGCGGTGCCGGCCGCGGACTGCTGCACGAACTGGGGCTCGCCGGTGCACCCGACGTGGTGCTGACCACGACGCTGTCCAAGGCGCTCGGCAGCCAGGGCGGCGTGGTGCTGGGTCCGGCGGAGGTGCGCGCGCATCTGATCGACGCGGCCCGCCCGTTCATCTTCGACACCGGCCTGGCCCCGGCCGCGGTGGGTGCCGCGCTGGCCGCGTTGCACGTGCTGCGCACCGAGGCCTGGCGGCCCGAGGCGGTGCTGCGCCATGCTCGCGAACTGGCCCGGATCTGCGACGTGCCCGAGTTGCCGCAGTCGGCGGTGGTGTCGGTGATTCTGGGCGAGCCGGAGGTGGCGGTGGCCGCCGCGACCGCCTGCCTGGACGCGGGCGTGCGGGTGGGCTGCTTCCGGCCACCGACCGTGCCGGCCGGGACATCGCGGCTGCGGCTCTCGGCGCGCGCTTCCCTGGATGCCGCCGAGCTAGACGTGGCGCGCCGCGTGCTGACCGACGTCCTTGCCGTGGCGCGCCGTTGACCGTCCTGGTCGTCACGGGCACCGGCACGGGCGTGGGTAAGACGGTCGCCGTCGCGGCCCTGGCCTGTCACGCGCGCCAGGCCGGCATCGACGTCGCGGTGTGCAAACCCGTTCAGACCGGCACCGACTCCGGTGACGATGACCTCGCCGAGGTGACTCGGCTGTCCGGGGTGACCGAGGTCGCCGGGCTGGCGCGATATCCGCAGCCACTGGCGCCTCTGGCCGCGGCCGAGCAGGCCGGGAGGCCCCTGCCCACCCGCGAGCAGATGCTGCGGCTGGTCCGCGACCTGGACCGCCCGGGCAGGCTCACGTTGGTCGAGGGTGCCGGCGGGCTGCTGGTCGAACTCGCCGAAGCCGGCGTCACCCTGCGTGATCTCGCCGTCGACCTGGGTGCCGCCGTACTCGTCATCGTCACCGCGGAGCTGGGCACGCTGAATCACACCGCGCTTACCCTGGAATCACTTGCTGGACAACATATTGCGTGTGCCGGTTTGGTGATCGGCAGCTGGCCCCGGCAGCCCGGATTGGTGGAGACCTCGAACCGGTCGGCCCTGGACCGGCTGGCCCCGGTGCGGGCCGCGCTGCCCGCCGGGGCCGGCTCGATGACCGCCGACGACTTTGCGCCGATGAGCGCCGCGGCGTTCGACCGTGACTGGGTGCCCGCGCTGGTGCGCTGATGGTGCATTCGATCGAGCTCGTTTTCGACAGCGACACCGAGGCCGCGGTCCGCCGAATCTGGGCGGAGCTGGCCGGCACCGGGATCGGAAGCCAGGCCCCGGCCAGCCGCCCGCACGTCACGCTGGCCGTCGCCGAAAGCATCTCGGCAGAGGTCGACGAGCTGCTGCGTCCGGTGCGCACGCGGCTGCCGCTGAGCGCGCTGATCGGGGCGCCCGTGCTGTTCGGCCGCTCCAGTGCCGTGTTCGCCCGGGTCCTGGTGCCGACCAGCGAGCTGTTGGCGCTGCACGCCGAGGTGCACCGGCTGAGCCTGCCGCATCTGGCACCCGTCCCGATGGCCAACAGCCTGCCCGGCCGGTGGACCGCACACGTCACGCTGGCGCGCCGCGTCGATGGCGTCCAGCTGGGTCGGGCGCTGCGCATCGCGGGCCGGCCGTCGCAGATCGAGGGCAGCTTCGCCGGCCTGCGCCGCTGGGACGGCAACGAACGGGTCGAGTACCTGATCGGTTGAGCCGTCAGTCGGGGATGTAGTCGAATTTGTCCGGGTGGGCGCCGGTGCGGCCCGACTCGCCGCGGTCGAGGCCGCTGATGTCGGCCATCTCGGCGGCGGTCAACTCGAAGCCGAAGATGTCGAAGTTCTCCTGCATCCGCTCGCGTCGGACCGACTTGGGGAACACGATGTCGCCACGCTGGATGTGCCAGCGCAGCACCGCCTGTGCCGCCGTCTTGCCGTGCGCCTCGGCGATGCGGGTGATCACCTCGTCGTCAAGCACCTTGCCCTGCGCGATCGGCGACCACGCCTCGGTCGCGATCCCGTGTTGGCTGCCGTAGGCGCGCACCTCTTCGTTGGCGAAGTACGGGTGCACCTCGATCTGGTTGACGGCGGGCACCGTCTCCGAACCTTCCGCGAGCCGCTTGAGGTGTGGTACCTGGAAGTTCGACACGCCGATGCTGCGCGCCCTGCCCTCCTTGGCGAACTCCTCCAACACGATCCACGTAGACACGAAGTCGCCGTCGTAGAGGGTGGGCAGCGGCCAGTGGATCAGGAACAGGTCGACGTAATCAGTCCCCAGCGCACTCAGCGTGGCGTCGAACGCGCGGCGGGCGTCGTCGGGCCGGTGGTATCCGTTGTTGAGTTTGCTGGTGATGAACACGTCGGCGCGATCCAGCCCGGCGTCGCGGATGCCCTGGCCGACCCCCTGCTCGTTGCGGTACATCTCCGCGGTGTCGATGTGCCGGTAGCCGACGTCCAGCGCGGACCGGACGGCGGCGGCGGTCTCGTCGGGGTCGATCTGGAAGACGCCGAAACCCGACTGGGGGATGGCGTTGCCGTCGTTGAGCGTGATCGACGGGACGGAATTCATTTGGATGGCCTCCTGGCGCTTCGTGAAGTGCGGTCTGTAGTGGCCTCCCGAGCGTACCGAGCGACAGACATCTCCAGCGCGGACGCTAGCCCCCGAAGAGCAGGTACAAGCCGGTGAATGTGTAGCCCACCATGACCAACATCACGGTGAGCTGCCCGGTCAGCTGATGGCCGGCTGGCAACAGCCGCAGCGCCTTGTCGTGGGCCGCGATCACCGCGACGATGTGCCCGGTCACCACGCACGCCACCTTGATACTGGCCAGCACCGGCGGGTGCTGGGACAACACGTAGGCCACCTGCAGATGCGCCAGCCCCAGCAGATTCCAGCCCTGGCCGAACGGATCGGCGAGGGCGATGACGGCCTGCTGTCCGCGCTCCACCAGGTAGGAGAGGTAGTGCGCGAAGATGTAGCCCACCACAATCGGGATCAGCGAGTGCGCCAGCTGGCCGGGCAGGGCGCGTCGCTGTTCGCGGTCGAGCCCGCCGGTTGCCCGGGCGGCCAGCGAAAAGGTCAGTGCGACAACCGAAACGAAGAACAGCAGCCCGACCGTTCGCAGCACCGACGACGCCAATGTCACCGGCACGCCGTGAGTCAGGCCGGACAGCCGGTCGGCGAAGTTGCGCCAGGTCGGCGACGACGAGTAGCTGTCGAACGCCGTCGACCCGAGCAGCACCGCCAGCATCACGACCACACCCGGTCGCACCGGCAGCGACGGCAGATGGTCGAACGGGTTGCCGACGACGATCTGCCCGGTCGTGCTGGAGCGGCGGAAGGGGGACAGCCGCGAAACCGCCATGCTGTACACGCCGAACGGGTCGGCCCTGGCCAGCCAGCGCTGCCCGCACAGCCACGCGCCGATCAGCAGCACCGCCGCGTAGGCCAGTAACCAGGCCCGCACCCACGGCAGTGTTGCCGAGTTCGGGCTGGCCAATTCCAGCCAGACGAAGGCGAACAGTCCCACCGCGGCCGGACGGTATCCCCAGCTTTCCGGGTAGGACAGCCGCGGCCGGCTCAGCCGTTCCGGCAGGGCGCGCCGCAGCAGGAGGTACACCGTGCGCATCGGTGACATCACCCGCCAGACCGGTCCGAAAGCCAGCGACAGCGCGACCAGTCCCACCCACAACAGCACGTAGAACGCCCCGAGCAGGCCGTTGGCTTGGCTTTGCGGACCCCACACCCCGGCCGCCACCACCCACACCGCGAAAGCCAGGGCCACCCCAGCGACTGTCCAGCGTGTCGTGCGGGCGTCGACCACGGTGGTCACCCATGCCGGCAGCGGGTGACCCGGCGCATCCGGATCGAACCGCGGTCGCCGCCAGGCGTAGGCGACCAAAGCGAACGTGAACGTCAACGCCCATGCCGCACCGACCATCGCGTAGGCGTAGGGCACCGGAAGATCGCTCGACCCGCCCAGACCATGCGCCAGCAGCACAGGATCGGCCGTCACGGCTGGACTTGAATTGTCGCTATCGTGCGGTCCAGATGATGGAGTTCCACTTCGACGTTGCCGGGCACGTCGACGCTGAACTGGAAGGTTTGGTTGGGCGCCGCCGCGACCTGGAACTTATGGTCGGGCACCGAGTGCACATGCAGCTCATCGGTCGCGTCACTGGTGACGTGAAAAGTGATCTGCTGCTTGACCTTTGCCTGCAATGTGGCATTGGTCGGAGTGACTTGCCCGTTGCCGACGGTGATATTGACGTCCAAGCCGGCCGCCGCGGGCGGGTTCGATGACTTACCGCCGCAGCCGACCAGGCCGCACGCCAGCGCCACCACCCACGCGGAAACGAGAGCGTTACGGAGCATCAATGCCTCACGCCGCTCTCGGGAGCGGTTGTTTTTCCTCCGCAGGCTCCGGTTCGGTGACGGCGTTGCCCAGCCGGCCCGCCCCCCAGGTCAGGCCGGCGATCACCATCAGCGTGAAGATCAATACCAGGATCGACCCGGCGGTGAACAACCAAGCCGGGGCGTTCTGGTCGCGTTCGCGCTGCAGGATGGTGACTTCCTGAACGAACGGGCGGTGGATCGACGACAGGGCGGGAACCTCGGGTGCCGGGATCGCGTCGTCGGCCGGTTCGTAGATCGGCACGCCCGTCATCGTGTAACCGTCTTGAACCCGCAGCAGCGTCTTCCACGAGCCCCAGACCGGAACCGGTTGGGTCGAGCGGTAATGGCCCGGGCCGACTCGCTCCAGCCGGTCGATCACCAGGCCACGCTGGTTTTCCATCCGGCCCTGCCAGGACAGAATCGTCACCCAATCCGGCTGCGTGTCAACCATATCGGGCCGCGACAGCTGTACATCGGCTGACACCATGCGCTGGCCGGGGGCGCTGGGCTGGTCCGTCAACGTAATGGTGGCGTTATCTTGTTGCGGCACAATGATATGCAATCCGTTGGCCAGCGCACCGCCGACGGCCAGCACCGTCACCGTCACGATCGAGATGCCGATCGCGCGGCGCGGCAGGCGTTGGCCGGTGAGCACCATGCCGAACAGCGCCCCGCACAGCCCGGCCAGCACCGCCACCGGTACGGCCATCGCCAGGGCCTCGCCCCACATGCTGACCGGCCAGGGGTAGTGATACACCGTCCCGATCCACAGCGACTCCAGCCACAGCCCGGCGGTCCCCACGCCCAGGCCCGCGATGGCACCAAACACCAAGGGGCGCTTGAGCAGCGGGGTCAGCGCCAGCAGTTCGACCACCGCCGCGGGGCCCAGATATAACGGGAACCAGTTGATCGGGGCGCCCAGAATCGGGCCGACCAAGAAAGCGACCCCGCCGCGCAGGGCGATGGCGAACAACGCCGAAATGATCGCCGCGCCGCGCCGCATGGTGATGCGGGCGGCGATGGCCGCCACCGCGGCGGCAAAGGCGATCATCATCGGCTGCAGCACCAGGCGGAATTGTTCGACGCCGAAGTCGTATTCGATCTGATAGACCGACAGGCCGATGAACATTCCGCCGAAAGACAGGTAGCGCAGGAACGTGATGAAGACGCCGTGGTGGACGTCGTCGCCTTCGTTGGCCTCGCCCTCGCCCTCGCGCTCGAGCATCAGCACCGCGAAGAGCGAGAAGCAGGCGCCGCCGATCATCATCAAATGCGTTGGCCCCCATAGGGTGACGTCCTGGCCGAAGATGCGGTGCCAGACGTCGTCGAGCGGGAACCCGGTCATCGCGTACAGCCCGCACGCCGCCATCAGTATGCCGCCGACCGGTGCGTGCCAGTGACGCGTGATGCGCACCGCGGCCGGGCCGGGCTTGTCGAAGGGCAGGACGATGGCCGTCATTCCCCCCAGGAAAATTCCGAACAACCCGATGATGATGAAGTAATGCGCGGGGTTGGCCAGGGGGCCGGGGTCGCGTCCATTGCCGATGTGCCAGCTGACGTCCCAGATGAACCCGAACAGGGCGCAGATGATCGAGGTGGTGTACACCAAAACCGGCAGGGCCACCCAGCCAGGCCGGTGGAATATCTCGCCCAGCTTGTCGGCGATCCGTGCCAACCACGTGATGCGGTGAGTGCGGTGGGCATGGCCCACCCACAACATGATCAAGGTGATCACCATCGCGGCGATCGAGAGCCCGATCACCTGATTGAGTCCGGCACCGCGGGCCGACGGCTCGGCAAGAAGCGGTAGTCCCGTTGACACCATTGTCATGTCCTCCCTAACTAAGCCGGGCGATCCCGGAAGATTTGCTCCAGCGAACACTTCTTACTGCCAGGTAGGTTCAAGATTCAGTGTGTAATGCCCCGAATGGGGGCCTGTCAATCACCCTTTTCGTCTGGAGCTTTGGCGGGCTCGTCGGAATCATCGGCCGCACCGGCGCGGCGGTCCCGCAACGCGACGTACAGGACCACGGCAACGACGATCACCGCGGGCAAGAAGGCCGGCACCGCCAACACGATCCAGTGGTGTGCCAGGTACTCGACGTGTGGAGCCGCCATCGTGGTCGTATACCCCCGCCGACGCCATATCCTCGGTCCCGGCTCGCCCACATCGCGGGCGCGTACGCGCGGGCCGTTACCCTAACTTTGAACACCGTTTCGTTCAGGCTGCCACGACGTTGTGGCGGATGTGACCGCAGCGCGCGGACGCGACAAAGATGCAGGGGAGTACTTGGTGACTCAAGCGGCAACTCGACCCACGGCCGAAGCCGGCCATGACGCAGACATCCTGGCGGTAGCCCGCCAGCAGGTTCTGGAGAGCGGCGAGGGATTGAGCCGGGACCAGGTCCTCGAGGTGCTGCAGCTGCCCGACGAGCGCCTCGAGGAACTGCTGGGGCTGGCCCACGAGGTGCGGATGCGCTGGTGTGGCCCCGAGGTCGAGGTCGAGGGCATCATCAGCCTCAAGACCGGTGGCTGCCCCGAGGACTGCCATTTCTGCTCCCAGTCGGGCCTGTTCGCCTCGCCGGTGCGCAGCGCCTGGCTGGACGTTCCCAGCCTCGTCGAGGCGGCCAAACAAACAGCGAAGTCGGGTGCCACCGAGTTCTGCATCGTGGCCGCCGTGCGTGGTCCGGACAAGCGGCTGATGTCCCAGGTCGCGGCCGGTATCGAGGCGATTCGCAACGAGGTCGAGATCAACGTCGCCTGCTCACTGGGCATGCTGACCGCCGAACAGGTCGACGAGCTCGCCGCGATGGGCGTGCATCGCTACAACCACAACCTGGAGACCGCCCGCTCGTTCTTCACCAACGTCGTCACCACCCACACCTGGGAAGAGCGCTGGCAGACGTTGACGATGGTGCGCGACGCGGGCATGGAGGTCTGTTGCGGCGGCATCCTCGGCATGGGAGAGACCTTGGAGCAGCGCGCGGAGTTCGCGGCCGACCTCGCCGAACTCAACCCCGACGAGGTCCCGCTGAACTTCCTCAACCCGCGGCCCGGCACTCCGTTCGGTGACCTCGAGGTGCTGCCGGCCAGCGAAGCCTTGAAGTCGGTGGCCGCGTTCCGGCTGGCGCTCCCGCGCGCCATGCTGCGCTTCGCCGGCGGCCGGGAGATCACCCTGGGCGACCTGGGCGCCAAGCAGGGCATTCTGGGCGGCATCAACGCCGTCATCGTCGGCAACTACCTGACCACACTCGGGCGCCCCGCCGAAGCCGATCTGGAACTGCTCGAGGATCTGCAGATGCCCATCAAGGCGCTGAATGCAAGTCTGTAAGCCAGCTTGTAGCGGCTAGGTTGAGGACTTGTGGTGGCAGATCTGGGCGCTCCGGTCGGCGCCGGCGTCTATAACGTCTACACCGGCGAATTGGGGGGTACGGCAGTGCCCACGGCGGCCCAACTGGGCCTTGAACCCCCTCGCTTCTGTGCGGAATGCGGGCGCCGGATGATCGTCCAGGTTCGCCCCGACGGCTGGCGGGCCCGATGCTCGCGGCACGGCGAGGTTGATTCGACCGACTTGGAGACGCAGCGATGACCGAACCCGCGGCGCCCGCGACTTACGAGTCCGCAAGCGTCGCCGCCCCGTCGCGGTTGCGCGCGACTGTCCTCGCGGCGCTTGGGCTATCGGCGACCGGGGTGTTGGTCGGTGCCCTGTGGGCGTGGATGGCCCCGCCGATTCATTTGGTGGTGGCGATGACTCGCGCGGGCGAACGGGTGCACGACTACCTGGGCGCCGAATCCCAGCATTTCTTCGACGTGCCATGCCTGATGCTGGGTCTGTTGACGGTGCTGGCAGTCGTGGCGCCGGTGCTGGCGTGGCAGTGGCGCCGGCTGCGGGGCCCGGGCATGGCCGTCGCGCTGACGATCGGCATGGTGGGCGCCGCCGCGGTGGCCTCGGGGGTCGGGGCGGTGCTGGTCCTGACGCGCTATGGCGCGCTGGACATCGACAGGGTTCCGCTGCTGGGAAAGCCATCGGTAGGCTATGTCATCCAGGCGCCGCCGGTCTTCTTCGGACTCGGGCCCCTGCAGATAGCCACGACGCTGTTGTGGCCCGCTGCCGTCGCCGCGCTGGTGTATGCGGTGCTGGCGGCCGGAAGTGCGCGTGACGACCTGGGCAGCTCAGGGCCTACCGCTGCACTGTCGCACCCGCTGCCGCGGGAGCCGGAAGCCTCCGTCTCGTAGCGGTCTTAGAGCGGGCGGCGACGGATCTTTCGGCCGGTGAGGACCTTGGCCGCGACGATGCCCAGCCGAATCATGCCGGCGTAGGTGATCGGGTTGAACGCCGTCGGCCAGACGGTCCTGATCAGATGCTCCTTCAACGGCCGGCGGGCGAAGCGGTCGGTGAGCCAGCGCAGCGCCATCGGCGCCGACAGCGGGTGCAGGAGCATGTGCTCGTTGAACGCGTCGCGGTGGTAGCTGACGTCGGCGCCGCCGGCCGAATAGGCGTCGGCGAGCGCGTCGATGTCGTGCACGTCGATCAGATAGTCGTACACGGCCTGCACGATCAGGACCGGCGGTGCCGGCGTCGCGACGCCCAACTTGATGCTGTCGAAGACATGCGACACCTCGGGTGAGGACAGGATGTCCTCGAGCGGTTCGTCGAGATAGTCGCCCATATTCTTGCCGGCCATCCGCAGGACGGCACCGAGCGTCGTCATCGTCTCGAGCCCCTCCAGCAGGGCGCGTCCCTCGTCATTGGTGTGCTCTTTGATGACCCGGTCCAGGTCCGGGTAGACGTGCGCGAGCGCGGCCACCACCATCGCGGGCAAACCCGCGAAAAAATGGCCATTGAGCCGGCGGAAGGTGTGGCCCAGATCCCCGACGGGCGATCCCAGCACGGCCCCGACGATGTCCAGCTCGGGTGCGTAGTCGGCACACATTTCGGCAGCCCAGGCGCTGGCCAGCCCGCCGCCGGAGTATCCCCACAGCCCGATCGGTGTCGACGGCGCCAACGCGACCCGGTCGGAGTTCCTGGCGGCGCGGATACCGTCCAGGGTGCGGTAGCCGGGTTCGTACGGCGCTCCCCACATGCCCAGCAGGCCTTCATGGTCGGGCACCGAGACCGCCCAGCCCTCGGCGACGGCCGCGGCGATCAGGAAAAGCTCTAACTGGGCTATCGAACCGAGAGCTTTCGCCCTTCTGCGCAGCGCATAGGACGGAAAACAGCGCGACGACATGGCGTCGATCGCGCACTGATACGACAGCAACGGGCAGGTCTGCCCCGGCGCACGTTCGGCCGGGACGATCACGGTGGTCACGCAGGCCTCGGGCTGCCCATTCATGTCCATCGTCCGGTAAAGCAGCTGGATGGCCGAAACGGGTTGCGGAATCAGGCCGAGAAAGGCCAGCTCGACGTCGCGGGAGCGCAGCACCGTCCCCGCCTCGGCGTGCTGAAAGCCCGACGGCGGCCGGTAGAACGGGTCGTCCGTGGGTAGCAGCGGACGCACCTTGTGCTGTAGTTCCTCGTGTGGCGGTCGACCGATCCATTCCGCACCGTCGGTCCCTGCCAAATTGCCGAGTTCAACCATCCAGGATCCCTTCTTGGCCATCCGGCATTTTCTCGCATGAACGAGCGGTAACCAAAACGTAATGGCCGGGTTGTGAGTTATTTCTCCTCCGGGTGCCGCGCGGGGCGCTGATCAAGGCTGGCCGGGTGGCCGAAGCGCAGCGAATTCGTCGGTGACCCGCAGCTGAGAATCGGTGAAGTGGTACAAAGCCGCCGGTCGCCCGCCACTGCGACCCGACTGCGCGATGGTGCCGGTTTGGGTGATCACGCCGCGGCGGACCAGTACCCGCTGCAGATTGGTCGCGTCCACCTGATAGTCAAGCGCCGCGCCGTAGATGTCGCGTAACGTGGAAAGCGCGAATTCTTTTGGCGCTAAGGCGAATCCAATGTTCGTATACGACATCTTGGCGACCAGCCGGGCCCGGGCGTGCGTCACCATCGGGCCGTGATCGAACGCCATTGGAGGTAGCGAACTCACCGGGTGCCACCGGGTGTCGGGAGGCAGCTCCGGGGTGGCGGGGAAGGGCACCAGGCCCAGGAAGGTCGACGCGATCACCCGCGTGCCGGGCACGCGGTGCGGGTCGGAGAACACGGCGAGCTGTTCCAAGTGGGCCAGCTCTTGCAGATCCACCTTTTCGGCCAGCTGCCGGCGTACGGATGTGGTCATGTCCTCGTCGTTGCGCAGCTGTCCGCCCGGCAGTGACCAGGTGCCTCGTTGCGGATCGCGGGCACGCTCCCATAACAGCACGTTAAGCTGCGGTTTTCCCGTTCGGGAGGCGCCCTTAACCGGCTCGGCGGCCTGGCGAACCTGGAATACGACCGCAAGCACTTCGTGTGCGGTGCTAATATGGGCCATGTTTTCGATTATAAGTCGAAAACCCCACCGGCACTAACACGGCCGAAAGGAGCCGCCGTGACGATCTTGAATCGCATGGACACGCTCGCCGAAAACATGATCGCCAATATCACCAATTCCGACACCGGCTACGGAGGTGTGGATGGTGATGCGCAGTGGGCCAACGAGATTCGCCGTCTGGCGGAGCTGCGCGGCGCCACCCTGCTTGCGCACAACTACCAGCTACCCGCCATTCAGGACGTCGCCGACCATGTCGGTGATTCGCTGGCGCTGTCGCGGATTGCCGCCGATGCGCCGGAGGACACCATCGTGTTCTGCGGCGTGCACTTCATGGCCGAGACGGCCAAGATCTTGAGCCCGGCCAAGATCGTGCTGATCCCGGATCAGCGCGCCGGCTGCTCGCTGGCCGATTCGATCACACCCGACGACTTGCGCGACTGGAAAGACGAGCACCCCGGCGCCGTCGTCGTCTCCTACGTCAACACCACTGCGGCCGTGAAGGCGCTCACCGACATCTGCTGCACCTCGTCCAATGCGGTCGACGTGGTCGAGTCGATCGACCCCGATCGCGAGGTGCTGTTCTGCCCGGACCAATTCCTGGGCGCCCATGTCCGCCGGGTGACGGGCCGCAAGAACGTGCATGTGTGGGCTGGTGAATGCCATGTGCACGCCGGAATCAACGGCGACGAGCTGGCCGAGCAGGCCCGCGCCCATCCCGATGCCGAACTGTATGTGCATCCCGAATGTGGTTGTGCGACTTCGGCGTTGTATCTCGCCGGCGAGGGCGCCTTCCCGGCGGGCCGCGTCAAGATCTTGTCCACCGGCGGCATGCTCGACGCCGCTCACCAGACACACGCCCGTCAGGTTCTGGTCGCCACCGAGGTCGGCATGCTGCACCAATTACGCCGGGCCGCACCGGAAGTCGACTTCCGCGCGGTCAACGACCGCGCCTCATGCAAATACATGAAGATGATCACCCCCGGTGCGCTACTGCGCTGCCTGGTGGAGGGCGCAGACGAGGTTCACGTCGACCCGGAAATCGCGGCAGCGGGCCGGCGCAGCGTGCAGCGGATGATCGAGATCGGCCAGCCGGGCGGCGGCGAATGATGACCCGTCCCGCTTGGACGCATAGCGCCGACGTCGTCGTGATCGGCACGGGGGTCGGGGGATTGGCCGCCGCGCTGGCCGCCCATCGCGCCGGCCGCAACGTCATCGTCCTCAGCAAGGCCGACCAGACCTATGGAGTCACCGCAACGCACTACGCGCAGGGCGGTATCGCGGTCGTGCTGCCGGACAACGACGATTCCGTCGAGGCCCACGTCGCCGACACCCTGGCTGCGGGCGCGGGAATGTGCGATCCCTACGCGGTGCACTCAATCGTCGCCGACGGCTACCGTGCGGTCCTCGAATTGGTCGGGGCTGGCGCACGATTCGACGAATCCGTGGCGGGCCAGTGGGCGCTGACCCGCGAGGGCGGGCACTCTCGCCGCCGTATCGTGCACGCCGGGGGCGACGCCACCGGCGCCGAGGTCCAGCGCGCGCTGGACCACGCCGGACGGGTGCTGGACATCCGCACCAGCCACCTGGCGCTGCGAGTGCTGCACGACGGCACGGCGGTGACCGGGGTGGCCGTGAGCAATCCGGACGGCATCGGGATCGTCAACGCACCGTCGGTGATCCTGGCCTCCGGCGGGCTTGGGCATCTCTACAGCGCGACCACCAATCCCGACGGATCCACCGGCGACGGAATCGCTTTGGCATTGTGGGCCGGTGTCCCGGTCAGCGACCTCGAGTTCATCCAATTCCACCCCACCATGCTGTTCGGTGGCCAAGCCGGTGGTCGCCGGCCGCTGATCACCGAGGCCATCCGCGGCGAGGGTGCGGTATTGGTTGACCGGCAAGGCAATTCGGTCACCGCGGGCGTTCACCCGATGGGCGACCTGGCGCCACGCGATGTCGTCGCGGGAGCCATCGACGCGCGGCTGAGGGCCACCGGCGATGAATGCGTCTACCTTGACGCGCGCGGTATCGAGGGCTTCGAGACCCGATTCCCCAACGTCACCGCCGCGTGCCGGGCCGCAGGCGTCGACCCCGTCCGGCAGCCCATCCCGGTTGTTCCGGGGGCGCACTACAGCTGCGGTGGCGTGGTCACCGACGTGCACGGTCAAACCGAGCTGCCCGGGCTGTTCGCCGCGGGCGAAGTGGCCCGCACCGGGATGCACGGCGCGAATCGCTTGGCGTCCAACAGCTTGCTGGAAGGCCTGGTCGTCGGTGGCCGCGCCGGGAAAGCCGCGGCCGCGCATGCGCTGGAGGCCGCGCGGGTGCCCGCGACCATGCCCGAGCCGATCGCCCACACCGCGTCGAAGCGTCGCGAACTGCAAACCGCGATGACCCGGGACGCGTCGGTGGTGCGCGATGCCGCCGGGCTGCAGCGCCTCTCCGAGACGCTGTCCGGGGCGCGGGTTCGCACCGTCGAGCGCCGTCGCGACTTCGAGGATGTGGCATTGACGCTGACCGCCTGCGCGGTGGCCGCGACGGCGTCGGCCCGCAACGAAAGCCGGGGCTGCCACCACCGTGCCGAATACCCGGACACCGCGCAGGAACAGGGCCGCAGCATCGTGGTCCGATCGGCCGACACGGCGTGCGCGGAAGCGCTGGCGGCGGTGTCATGACGTTGTCTGACGGCGAATTCGCCGTCGCTCAAGACATCGTTCGGCGTGGACTCGACGAGGATCTGCGCTACGGGCCCGACATCACCACGCTCGCGACGGTGCCCGACGGCGCCGCCGTGGCGGCGATGGTGCCGCGAGAGCCGGGCGTCATCGCCGGATTGGACATCGGATTGCTGGTGCTCGACGAGGTGCTCGGTGCCGGCGGTTATCAGGTGCTCGACCGTGTCGAGGACGGCGCACACGTGCAGCCGGGACAGCCGGTCTTGACCGTGCGGGCGCGGACCCGCGGCCTGTTGACCGCCGAGCGGACCATGCTGAACCTGATCTGTCACTTGTCGGGCATCGCCACCACGACGGCGGCCTGGGTGGAGGCCGTCAGCGGTACCAAGGCCCAGATCCGCGATACCCGCAAGACGCTGCCCGGCCTGCGCGCACTGCAGAAGTACGCGGTGCGGATCGGCGGCGGGGTCAACCACCGCCTCGGCCTGGGTGATGCCGCCTTGATCAAGGACAACCATGTCGCGGCCGCGGGATCGGTCGTCGAAGCGTTGCGGGCGGTGCGCGAGGCCGCCCCCGAACTGCCGTGCGAGGTCGAAGTCGACTCGCTCGAACAGCTCGACGAGGTGCTGCCCGAGAAGCCGGAGCTGATCCTGCTGGACAACTTCCCGGCCTGGCAGACCCAGATCGCCGTGCAGCGTCGCGACGCCCGCGCGCCGGCCGTGCTGCTGGAATCGTCGGGCGGGCTCAGCCTGGAGACCGCGGCGGACTATGCCGGCACCGGAGTGGACTACCTGGCCGTCGGCGCGCTGACCCACTCGGTGCGCGTGCTCGATATCGGTCTGGATATGTAGGTCTGGCCGAGATGTCGAGTCTCGGCGAGTGTCGAATGTGCGTCCACGGCGTTGAGCGTGCGTCCTGGGCGGCGAAATCGCCCGAATTACGCTCTGAGCGCACATTCAAAGCCGCCAGCGCACACTCGACAGCGGCCGCGGCGGCCGGTCAGGCGATATCGCTGACCAATACGGCCATGCGGCGCAACTGCAAGCGCACCAGCCAGGGCAGTCCCGTCCCGTCGGACCCGGCCGGCAGGATCCGGGGATTGATGACGTGCACGTCGCGGCGGGCGAAATGCAGGTCGGCCTGGCCCGCGGCCAGCACGTTCTTCACCCAGTCGGTCTTGCCGTGGCCCAGGGCGATGGCCAGCACGTTGCCGTTGCGGTAGGCGGTGACGATGGTGTTGTACGGCTTGCCCGACGTGCGGCCGCGATGCTCGATGGTCGCCGTTTCGGGCAGGAAGCGGGCGATTGGTTTCAGTGCCGGGTTGACGTATTTGACCTGGAAGTTCTCAAACCACGTCGGATACACCATCGGGATGCCCGGGGCGTTGTTCGGGTGATCCTTTGCGGACATGCCGGCTCCCTTACGGAACGTAGTAAACGCGGTTGTGGGCCTGAATACCGGCACTGTACCGGTCGGTAATTGATTTGAATTCCTCTGGGACAATGGACGCTGTGACTGCCACCCGTGTGCTGGCCCGCATCGATCTGCGGGGTGCCGAGCTGACGGCTGCCCGGCTGCGGGCCGCCCTGCCGCGCGGTGGGGCCGACGTCGAGACGGTGTTGTCGCAGGTGCGCCCGATTGTGCAGGCCGTCGCCGAGCGCGGGGCCGAGGCGGCCCTGGAGTACGGGGCATCGTTTGACGGCGTGCGCCCCGCGGCGATCCGGGTTCCTGAGACCGCGTTGCAGGCCGCGCTGGACGGATTGGCCGCAGACGTCCGCGACGCGCTGCAGGTGATGATCGAGCGGACTCGCGCCGTGCACGCGGATCAGCGCCGCACCGACGTCACCACCGTGCTCGCGCCGGGTGCCACGGTCACCGAGCGGTGGGTCCCCGTCGAGCGGGTGGGCCTGTATGTGCCCGGCGGCAATGCCGTATATCCGTCCAGCGTGGTGATGAATGTGGTGCCCGCGCAGGCCGCCGGTGTCGAGTCGCTGGTGGTGGCAAGCCCACCGCAGGCCAGCTTCGATGGTTGGCCGCATCCGACGATCCTGGCCGCGGCCCGGCTGCTGGGAGTCGACGAGGTGTGGGCCGTGGGTGGCGCGCAGGCGGTGGCATTGCTGGCCTACGGCGGCATCGACACCGACGGCGCGCAACTGGAACCGGTCGACATGATCACCGGGCCCGGCAATGTATACGTCACGGCCGCCAAGCGGCTGTGTCGCTCGCTGGTGGGCATCGACGCCGAGGCCGGGCCGACCGAGATCGCCATCCTCGCCGACCACACCGCCGACCCTGGCCATGTCGCCGCCGACCTGATCAGCCAAGCCGAACACGACGAGATGGCCGGCAGTGTGCTGGTGACGGCAAGCGAGGACCTGGCCGCGGCCACCGACACCGAAGTGGCGGCCCAGCTGCAGACGACAGTGCACCGCGAACGGGTGACGACCGCGCTGAGTGGACCGCAATCGGCGATCATCCTGGTCGACGACCTGGCTGCCGGCGTCAAGGTCGTCAACGCCTACGCCGCCGAACACCTCGAGATCCAGACCGCCGACGCGTCGCGAGTTGCCAGCCAAATACGTTCGGCCGGAGCAATCTTTGTCGGCCCATGGTCGCCGGTGAGCCTCGGCGACTACTGCGCCGGGTCCAATCACGTCCTGCCCACCGCGGGCAGCGCCCGGCATTCCAGCGGCCTGTCGGTGCAGACCTTCTTGCGCGGCATCCATGTCGTGGATTACACCGAGGCGGCCCTCAAAGACGTCTCCGGACACGTGGTCACACTCGCGAAAGCCGAAGACCTGCCGGCGCACGGCGAGGCGGTACGGCGGAGGTTCGAACGATGACCGCATCCCAGCCGACGTTGGACGATCTGCCGCTGCGTGACGACCTGCGCGGCAAATCGCCTTACGGCGCACCACAATTGGCGGTTCCGGTGCGGCTCAACACCAACGAGAACCCCCACCCGCCCAGCAAGGCGCTGGTCG
Source organism: uncultured Actinomycetota bacterium (assembly GCA_963712615.1). Classification (GTDB taxonomy): domain Bacteria; phylum Actinomycetota; class Actinomycetes; order Mycobacteriales; family Mycobacteriaceae; genus Mycobacterium. The sequence goes on along the minus strand of CAVQIO010000002.1, from coordinate 979,839 downwards.
ACGACGTCGTCCGGTCCGTGCAGGAGGCCGCCGCGAACCTGCACCGCTACCCCGACCGCGACGCGGTGGCGCTGCGCACCGATCTGGCGAGTTATCTCACCGCGCAAACCGGTACCGCGCTCGGTGTGGAAAACCTCTGGGCCGCCAATGGTTCCAACGAGATCCTGCAACAGCTGCTGCAGGCCTTCGGCGGGCCGGGACGCAGCGCGATCGGGTTTGTCCCGTCCTATTCGATGCACCCGATCATCTCCGACGGCACCCGCACCGAATGGCTCGAGGCCGCGCGGGCCGATGACTTCAGTCTCGACATCGATGCGGCCGTCGCCGCCGTCGCCGAACGCAAACCCGACGTGGTGTTCGTCACCAGTCCCAATAACCCTTCGGGACAAAGTATTTCGCTGCCGGATCTGCGGCGTCTACTCGACGTGGTGCCGGGCATCCTGATCGTGGATGAGGCATACGGCGAGTTCTCTTCGCAGCCCAGCGCGGTCGCACTTGTCGAGGAGTATCCGACCCGGCTCGTGGTCAGCCGCACCATGAGCAAGGCGTTTGCATTCGCCGGCGGCAGGCTTGGCTATCTGGTCGCCACGCCGGCGCTGATCGACGCGATGCTGCTGGTGCGGTTGCCCTATCACCTGTCGTCGGTCACTCAGGCAGCGGCCCGGGCCGCGCTGCGGCACGCCGACGACACCCTGGGCAGCGTGGCCACCCTGATCGCCGAGCGCGAACGGGTCGTGACGGCGCTGATCGGCTTGGGCTTTCGGGTCGTCCCGAGTGACGCGAACTTCGTGCTGTTCGGCCAGTTCGCCGACGCGCCCGCGGCCTGGCAGCGTTACCTGGACGACGGCGTGTTGATCCGCGACGTCGGCATCCGCGGCTACCTGCGTACCACCATCGGGCTGGTCGACGAGAACGACGCGTTCCTCAAAGCGAGCGCCCAGATCGCCGCCACCCAGCTTGCCCCGGCCGACCCCAGCCCCGCAGGAGCGATCGCAAGCGCGGCGACGCCGCGTGCAGCGGCTCGCGACCAGGTATTAGGAGCACCGTGACCGCTTCCGAAACAGGAAAAGCGACCCGTCGCGCACGAATTGAGCGTCGTACCAAGGAGTCCGACATCGTCATCGAGCTCGACCTCGATGGCACCGGGCAGGTCGACGTCGACACCGGTGTGCCGTTCTACGACCACATGCTGACCGCGTTGGGCAGCCACGCCAGCTTCGACCTGACCGTGCGCACCAAGGGCGATGTCGAGATCGAAGGGCACCACACCATCGAGGACACCGCGATCGCGTTGGGTCAGGCACTGGGTCAGGCCCTCGGTGACAAGAAGGGCATCCGCCGGTTCGGCGACGCCTTCATCCCGATGGACGAAACGCTGGCCCACGCCGTCGTCGACGTGTCGGGCCGACCGTACTGCGTGCACAGCGGCGAACCGGATCACCTGCAACACACCACCATCGCCGGAAGCTCGGTGCCCTATCACACGGTGATCAACCGGCACGTGTTCGAATCGCTGGCCATGAACGCCCGCATCGCCCTGCACGTGCGGGTGCTGTACGGGCGCGATCCGCACCACATCACCGAAGCGCAGTATAAGGCCGTGGCCCGCGCGCTGCGTCAGGCGGTCGAGCTCGACCCCCGAGTCTCGGGTGTGCCGTCGACTAAAGGTGTTCTATGACAACACGATCAGTCATAGTCTTGGACTACGGCTCAGGCAATCTACGGTCTGCTCAGCGTGCGCTGCAGCGGGTCGGCGCCACGGTGGAAGTCACCGCCGACGCGCGTGCGGCAGCAGCTGCCGACGGGTTGGTGGTACCCGGCGTCGGCGCCTTCGAGGCGTGTATGACCGGCCTGCGCAAGATCGCGGGGGAGCGGATCATCGCTGACCGGGTGGCCGCCGGACGCCCGGTGCTCGGGGTCTGCGTCGGCATGCAAATCCTGTTCACCCGCGGCGTCGAATTCGGGGTCGAGACGACGGGCTGCGGACAGTGGCCGGGGGCGGTGACCCGGCTGGACGCCCCGGTGATTCCGCACATGGGCTGGAACGTCGTGCAATCCGGCTCGGGCAGCAGGCTTTTCAAGGGGCTGGACGCGTCCGCCCGGTTTTACTTCGTGCACTCCTACGCCGCGCAGCGCTGGGAGGGATCGTCGGAGGCCGTGCAGACGTGGGCCACCCATCAGGTGCCGTTTCTGGCCGCGGTCGAGGACGGGCCGCTGGCCGCCACCCAATTCCACCCGGAAAAAAGCGGGGATGCCGGTGCGGCCGTATTGAACAACTGGGTTGAGGGACTGAAATGACTTCCGCGAAACTGTATTCCACGACGCGAACGCCGAGAGGACGCGTCGCCAGTTGCAGTCTCGGCGTACAGGAGGAGCTTTGCTGATTTTGTTACCCGCCGTCGATGTCGTCGAGGGTCGTGCCGTGCGCCTGGTGCAGGGCAAGGCCGGCAGCGAAACCGAGTACGGCTCCGCGCTGGACGCGGCGCTGAACTGGCAGCGCGACGGTGCCGACTGGATCCATTTGGTGGACTTGGACGCCGCGTTCGGCCGCGGCTCCAACCGCGAACTGCTCGCCGAGGTGGTGGGCAAGCTCGACGTGAACGTGGAGTTGTCCGGCGGTATCCGCGACGACGACTCCCTGGCCGCGGCGCTGGCCACCGGCTGCGCCCGGGTCAACCTGGGCACGGCGGCGCTGGAGAATCCGCAGTGGTGTGCACGGGCGATCGCCGAGCACGGCGACAAGGTCGCAGTCGGCCTGGACGTCCAGATCGACAACACCGGTCCAGAAGGCCAGCACCGACTGCGCGGCCGCGGCTGGGAAACCGATGGCGGCGACTTGTGGGACGTGCTGGAACGTCTTGACGGCGAGGGATGTTCGCGGTTCGTCGTAACCGATGTCACCAAGGACGGAACGCTGGGCGGTCCCAATCTCGACCTGCTGGCTCGCGTCGCCGACCGCACCGACGTCCCGGTCATCGCTTCGGGCGGGGTGTCCAGCCTCGATGACCTGCGTGCCATCGCCACCCTCACCGACCGTGGCGTCGAGGGTGCCATTGTCGGCAAGGCGCTCTACGCCGGGCGGTTCACCTTGCCCCAGGCGCTGGACGCGGTACGGGTGTAGACCCGTGGATCTCAACGCACTGCTGGCCGAGGCATCGGTGATCCTCGACGCGGCAGTGGAGCCGTTCGTGGCCGGCCATCGCGCCGACTCGGCGGTTCGCAAGAAGGGCAACGACTTCGCCACCCAAGTTGACCTTGCGATCGAGCGCCAGGTCGTCGCCGCGCTGGAGGCGGCCACCGCAATCGGGGTGCACGGCGAGGAATTCGGTGGCGCGCCCGTCGATTCGTCATGGGTGTGGGTGCTCGACCCGATCGACGGCACCTTCAACTACGCCGCGGGATCGCCGATGGCGGCGATTCTGCTGGGCCTGCTGCACGACGGCGAGCCGGTCGCCGGTCTGACCTGGATGCCGTTCACCGAGGACCGCTACACCGCTGTCGCCGATGGCCCGCTGATGAAAAACGGTGTTGCACAGCCGTCGCTGACGCACACGAAGCTGGCCGAAAACCTGATTGGCGTCGCCACGTTCAACGCGGAGTCCCGGGGCCGTTTCCCGGGACGTTATCGGCTCGCGGTGCTGGAGAAGCTGAGCACGGTGTCCTCGCGACTGCGCATGCACGGATCCACCGGCATCGACCTCGTCTACGTCGCCGACGGAATACTTGCCGGCGTCGTCAGTTTCGGTGGATTTGTGTGGGATCACGCCGCGGGCGTCGCGCAGGTTCGGGCCGCGGGTGGCACTGTCACCGATGTGGCCGGCCAACCCTGGACGCCCGAGTCGCGGTCGGTGCTGGCCGCCGCCCCGGGCGCCTACGGGGAGATCTTCGAGATCGTACGCAGCGCCGGCCGACCGGAGGACTACTGAGATGGTTACGGGTACCGACCTTGCGGTGCGGGTGATTCCGTGCCTGGACGTCGATGACGGGCGGGTCGTCAAAGGAGTCAATTTTGCCAACCTGCGCGACGCGGGTGATCCCGTGGAACTCGCCGCGGCCTATGACGCCGAAGGCGCCGACGAGCTGACCTTTCTCGACGTGACCGCGTCGTCGTCGGGGAGGGCGACGATGCTGGACGTGGTGCGCCACACCGCCGAGCAGGTATTCATCCCGCTGACGGTCGGCGGCGGGGTCCGCACCGTGGCCGACGTCGACGTATTGCTGCGGGCGGGCGCGGACAAGGTGTCGGTCAACACCGCAGCGATCGCCCGCCCCGACTTACTGGCAGAGCTGTCAAGGCAATTCGGGTCGCAGTGCATCGTGTTGTCCGTCGACGCCCGCACGGTGCCGCCCGGTTCGGCGCCGACGCCCTCGGGCTGGGAGGTCACCACGCACGGCGGCCGCCGCGGTACCGGTATCGACGCCGTCGAGTGGGCCGCCCGTGGTGCCGATCTGGGGGTGGGGGAGATCCTGCTCAACTCGATGGACGCCGACGGCACCAAAGCCGGGTTCGATCTGGGAATGCTGCGCGCGGTCCGCGCCGCGGTTACGGTTCCGGTGATCGCCAGCGGCGGTGCCGGGGCGGTGGACCACTTCGCACCCGCGGTCGACGCCGGCGCCGATGCGGTATTGGCGGCCAGCGTCTTTCACTTCGGTGAGCTGACGATCGGGCAGGTGAAGGCGGCGATGGCCGCAGAGGGGATCACGGTGCGATGACGCTGGACCCGAACATCGCCGCGCGCCTCAAGCGCAATGCCGACGGCCTATTCACCGCCGTCGTGCAGGAGCAGGGCAGCGGCGACGTGCTGATGGTTGCCTGGATGGACGACGAGGCGCTGGACCGCACCCTGGAAACCCGTGAAGCCACCTACTATTCGCGGTCCCGCGGCGAGCAGTGGATCAAGGGTGCGACTTCGGGCCACACTCAACATGTGCACTCGGTGCGCCTGGACTGCGACGGTGACGCGGTGCTGTTGACCGTCGATCAAGCGGGCGCCGCCTGCCACACCGGAGACCACAGTTGCTTTGACGCCGACGAGCTGCTCCAACCCGAGAATTAACGCGGCCCGACGTCCAACCCGTTGGCCGTGACTATCGCAGCGCGCTGCCATTCACGCCGGAAGACGGCCGGCGAGATACGGTCCCGGCGAATGATTTCCAGATCGATGCCCTTGCCGGCAGTGAGCGCGTTCGGCACCCGGAACGAGTACGCCGACTCTTCGGTGGCCACCGCCAGAATGGCGTCGTGATCCGTGAAGTTGTTGGCGCGCAGGGTGTCTTCGGCCCAACGGAAAGGCTTGAGGCCGTCGAAGTTCTTGACGTACACCACCCACAGCCGGGTGCCGCGCGTGTTGTAGAGCTTGGTGAGCGCCCGGTTCACCGCGTCGTACTCAAGCGGGCCGAGCACACCCGAATTGTCGGTGATCTGGCCGGAGAGTTTGATGGCCGGCTTCGACGAGGCCGGGGGCTGAGCGCTTGGTGGCGCAACCGATTGCGCGGCAGCGCTACTGGTGTCCGGTTGGTTCGATTCGCCGCCGAGCAGCCGGACGCTGACGAGGACGGCAAGGCCGACCAGCGCGGCACCGACGATCGCCGCGACCGCCATCACCGTGCGCCGGTTGCTGCTTGCGCGCGGCGCCACGGCCGCCGGGGTTTGCGGCGCCGCGATCACTTCGGTGGGAGTCGCGACCGCTTGGGTCGGACCGGCCACCTCGGCCGCCTCGGTGTCGAATTGGCTGCCGAGCGCGGCGGCGAAATCCGTACACGTCGGGTACCGGTCAGCGGGGCTCTTGGCGAGCGCTTTGGCAAGAGCGCCGTCGAGTTCTGCCAATTCGGGTCGGCGCGCACTGATCCGCGGCGGGGGCGGCTGATTTCACCCAACTCGCGGGCAATGCCGAAATCGGCCAGCAGGATCCGGCGACGGGGTGTGGCGTCGCTGAGCAGGATGTTGGCGGGTTTGACGTCGCGGTGCAGCAGGCCGCGCGAATGCGCGTAATCCAGCGCGTCGGCCACGGCCGAAATGATCTCGACGACATCGGCTTTCGGCATTCCCGACGGGTACCGGCGCAGCAGCTGCGCGGCGTCGGTCCCTTCCACATAATCCATCGAGATCCACAGTTGCCCTTCGTATTCGCCGCGGTCGTGGATGCCGACGATGTGCTCGTTGTACAAGCTCGCGGCGAGGTCGGCCTCCCGGTTGAAGCGTTGGCGAAACTCGAGGTTCTCGGTGAGCTCGCCGGGCAGGATCTTCACGGCGTCGCGGCGGGGCAGCCGCGGGTGCTGCGCCAGATACACCTCGCCCATCCCGCCGGCCCCCAGCCGCCGAACGATGGTGTATCCAGCGAACACCGCGCCTACCGGTAGGCCCTGGCTTTGCGGCATGTGAGCATGCTACTGAGGCGGTGACCGCGGCAACCCGCTAATCGCGCGACCACTCGAACACGCACCGGCTGACGATTTAGATGACAATGGCAGGCGATGTTGAAACGGGTGTCGTGGAACGTGGTCGTGCCATTGATCGCCCTCGTCGCGCTGGCATTGACCTGGGGCGCGGCACCCGGACCGGCGATCGCCGCGGTGCAGGCGGTACTCCTGATCGGCGCCGTGCTGGCCGCGGTGCACCACGCGGAGGTGGTCGCGCACCGGGCCGGAGAGCCATTCGGGTCGCTGGTGCTGGCCGCCGCGGTGACGGTGATCGAGCTGGCCCTGATCATCGAACTGACGGCGTCCGGCGGGAACGAAGCGGCGACGCTGGCCAGGGACACCGCATTCGCGGCCTTGATGATCACGACCAACGGCATTGCCGGATTGTCACTGCTGCTGGGGTCTCATCGCTACGGCGTGACACTGTTCAACCCGCAGGGCAGCGGCGCCGCGCTGGCGACGCTCACCACGCTGGCAACCCTGAGCCTGGTGCTGCCCACCTTCACCACCACCCGCGGGGGTCAGGAATTCTCGCCCGGGCAGCTCGAATTCGCCGCCGTCGCCTCGTTGCTGCTCTACCTGATGTTTGTCTTCACTCAAACCGTGCGGCACCGCGACTTCTTTCTGCCGATTGCGCAGAGAGGTCAGCAGAGCATCTTCGACGATGAAAGCCATGCGGACCCGCCGACCAGCGCGGCGGCGCTGAGGAGTGCGGGGCTGCTGGTCGCCGCGCTGGCGGCGGTGGTGGGGCTGGCCGAACAAGAGTCGCCGGCCGTCGAGCATCTGGTGTTAGCCGCGGGGTTCCCGCACTCATTCGTCGGTGTGGTGATCGCGACGCTGGTGCTGTTGCCGGAGACGCTCGCGGCGGTGCGGGCGGCGCGGGCGGGCCGCATCCAGACGAGCCTCAACCTCGCGTACGGCTCGGCGATGGCGAGCATCGGGCTGACCATTCCCGGCATCGCGCTGGCCTCGATCTGGCTCAAGGGACCGCTGGTGCTCGGCCTGGGCTCGATCCAACTGGTGCTGTTCGCGGTGACCGTGGTAATCAGCATGCTCACCGTGGTGCCGGGCAGGGCGACCCGGCTACAGGGCGAGGTGCATCTGGTGTTGCTCGCGGCCTACGTGTTCCTGGCGATCGTTCCGTAGCGGACAAACGTGCTGCACAACACACGTCCCGGCGTCGTCGCGGTTATTAAGCTGGTTGTCTTATGACAGTCGAGGCGCCGGCGCGGTGGGAAGTCACCGACGACGTCGACGTGTTCACGGACATGCTGCGCAACTGCTATCTGCCGTTCGCCATGACCGGTACCCACGACAACCTCGAGATCTTTTCAGCGACCGTGCGAGAGCAACCGCTGGGGCAGCTGCGTCTGGTCGACGGGGTAACGTCGCCGCACGGCGGCATCCGAAGGCCGCGGCACCTGAACGCGGCCACGCGCGATGTGGTCGGACTGCAGTATGTGCTGGCCGGCCGGGAGTTCATTTATCAGCACGACGACGTTCTCACTCTGGGTCCGGGCGACCTGATGGTGTGGGACACCGACGTCAGCGGCGGCTACGGGATCGTCCAGACAGTGCGCAAACGAACACTCGTTTTGCCGCGCACCCTGGCCGACGCGCTGCTGCCCGGGTTTCACACCCGGGCGAGCGTGCGGGTAGTGCGGGGCCGTGAACCCGGTTTGGTGCGGCCCCTTTTCGACGTGCTGGCGGTGCTGAGTGCAACGTTGCCGACCATGAGTGCGCAGGCCGCCGAGAAGGCGGCGGCGCTGGTGATGCAGATGCTCGCTGACCTCGGTGGCACGGTCCGGCCGTCGCCGGGCCGTCGCGGTGCGCGGGAGCTGTGCGACCGGGTCCTCGGATACGTTGAAGCCAATCTCGCCGACCCTGCGTTGAGCCCGGCCGTGGTAGCGGCCGCACATTTCGTGTCGATTCGCACGCTGTACAGCGTGTTGGAACAGATGGACATCTCGTTGGCGGCACACATTCGGGGCGGCCGCCTGGCGCGCTGCTATGCCGACCTCGTCACCAGTGACGATCCGGTCGGTGAAATTGCGACCCGTTGGGGGTTTGCCAGTCTTCCGCATTTCAGCCGTGCCTTCACCAAGCAGTACGGTTTCGCACCCAGCCGGACCCGCAGACCTGCGTAATCGATTCGCGCAGTTGGGCAATCGCGTCTGCACAGATGATCAATCGGCCGCGGTAGCTGCTCCCTAATCTGGCCTTAAGCCGATGGAAGGAAAGCACAATGACAGACGCCGATGTACGGACGGATATGGTCCTTGTTCGTACCACGCAGTCCGCGATCATCCAGGCGCCGATCGACAAGGTCAACGTTGCTGACTGGTTGCTGAATTTGCCTGACGCGGAATATCAGCGCTGTGCGCCGCCGGATCACATCGCAGCGGGATCGACGACGACCGATGACGGTCGGCCGATGTCGATCAATGTCGAGGAGCTCGGTGGCAGCCTGGTGGTGCAGCACTACGTGGCCGAGGTGCACGAGGCCCACCACTGCCACATGGTGTCGCTTAGTGATCTGCAAACACCGGTGGGCTGGACCAAAATTCAGGTGATCTGGGATCTCAGCGTGACCGTCCTTGACACGGAAACTGGCCAGTTCACCAACTTGGTGATCAGCTATCCCACCCGGGCTTTCCTCGACGCACTCGCGGCGGCGGGCCAGACCTTCGAACAGACCGCCGCGGGTATGCAAGAAGCCGTCACTGACCACAACCGACGTGAGACTCCGCTGTTCGCCGCCAGCATCGAGCGCAAAGCTCGAACGACGTCGATTTCCTAGACGCCGTCCTCGCCGCGACCAAGGCCACTATTTCGTCTGATTCCCTTGTGCTACAGGAGTTTAAGCTCATGTCCGAAACGCCCGTGTTCGATTTCATCGTGGTCGGTGCAGGCAGTGCCGGGTGTGTGCTCGCTAACCGGCTGAGCGCGGACGGGTCTGCCCGGGTGCTGTTGTTGGAGGCCGGCGGTGAGGATTCGGCGCCGGAGGTACACATTCCAGCCTTGTTCGGCATGCTGTTCGGTACCGAGATGGACTGGGCCTGTCGAACTGTGTTGCAGGCCGGCACCGGTAGTCGGGTTGCCGTGCCGCGGGGTCGGATGTTGGGTGGCTGCTCGTCGTTGAATGCCATGGTCTACCACCGTGGGCACCCGAGTGATTACGACGGCTGGCAGGCTCAGCACGGTGCCACCGGCTGGGGTTATGACGAGGTGCTGCCCTATTTCGTGCGCGCGGAGTGCAATGCTCGGCTAGGTTGGCCGCTGCATGGTGTCGACGGTCCTATGCAGGTGCAGGACCCCGTGTATGTGCATAGGCTCAACGAGCTCTGGGTGGAATCCGCAGCGGCCTGGGGCCTGCCCATCAACGACGACTTCAACGGTTTACCTCAGATCGGTGCCGGCCGTTTCCAGCTCACCCAGCAGCAAGGCAGGCGCTGTTCGGCGGCCGACGCCTACTTACATCCCGCGTTGGCGCGGCCGAATCTCACCGTGCGTACCGGCGCGCTGGTCCATCGGGTGCTGCTGGAAGGCGGGCACGCGGTCGGCGTGGTTTACCAGCAAGGCGGCCAACAGCTCAGCGCGCGTGCCGAGCACGAGGTGCTGTTGTGCGGCGGATCGATCAACTCTCCGCAACTGTTGATGCTCTCGGGTATCGGACCCGCGCAGCATTTGGGTGCCCACGGCATCGAGGTCGCGGTGGATCTGCCCGGTGTGGGCGCTAATCTGCAGGACCACCCGGCGCTGCCCATCATTTGGAGCACCCGTGACGCCACCGACGTTGTGGCCCTGGCGTTGGCGCCCGGAGCGCGTGATCAGTTTGACGCGGGCCGGCCCGGCCCGCTGAACTCCGCGCTGTGCGACGTCGGGGCCTTCTTCTCCACCACCGCTGACCCCGCGGTGCCGAACATCGAAATCCACGCTGGGCCTACGGCATTCGCCGACGGGCTGGCCCCGCCGTCGACACCGTCGTTCACCGGGGCCGTCTCGCTGCTCGACCCGGCCAGCCGAGGCATGCTGCGCCTGAATTCGGCCGACCCCACCCACGCACCGCTGATCGACCTTGGCCTCTACCGGCAGGCCAGCGACTTCGCCTCGTTGCTTGACGGCGCGCGCGCATTCATCGACATGAGCACCGCCGGCCCTCTCGGCGCGCACTTGCACACGATGTTCTTCCCAACCTCGGCCCACCCGGAGAGCGCCGAGTTCACGGCGGCAACCCGGGCCCACACCCAGACGATGTATCACCCGGTGGGCACCTGCGCGATGGGTACCGGTGAACGCGCCGCGGTCGACCCCATGTTGCGCGTGCACGGTGTCGACGGTCTGCGCGTCGTTGACGCCTCGGTAATGCCAGTCCTCGTGCGCGGCAACACCAATGCCCCGACCATCATGATCGCCGAGAAGGCGGCCGACCTGATTCGCGGCGCCCCGAGCTATCGGCCGCTGACCACCCCGGCCTAAGCCGACGAACGAGCTCGCAGCGTCTGCAGCGCCTTGTCGGCGTGGGTGTCCATGCTGAACTCGCTGGAAATCACGTCCAGCACCGTGCAATCGGTGTCGATGACGAACGTGGTGCGCTTCACCGGCATCAATTTGCCCAGCAGACCGCGCTTGACGCCGAACGCAGTGGCGACCGTGCCCTCGTTGTCCGACAGCAGCGGGTAGTCGAACTTCTCCTTGTCGGCGAACTTGGCCTGCTTTTGCACGGCATCGGTGCTGATACCGACGCGGTTGGCGCCGAGCGAGGTGAATTCGGAGGCCAGGTCCCGGAAGTGGCAGGCTTCCTTGGTGCAGCCAGGAGTCATTGCGGCGGGGTAGAAGAACAGGACCACGGGGCCGTCGGCGAGCAGGCCGCTGAGCTTGCGCGGCGTTCCGGTCTGATCGGGAAGTTCGAAGTCGGCCACGGTGTCACCAGTTTTCATGGCCGTCAGGCTACGCCCGGGGGGAGCAACCCCATCTGCGAGGATGGTTTGGTGCACCCACACCTCGCCGACACGACCTCACGGGAGGAATTTCGCCTGCTTGCGGCCGGGCACCGCGTTGTTCCGGTGACCCGGAAGGTGTTGGCCGACAGCGAGACGCCGCTCTCGGCATACCGCAAGCTTGCCGCGAATCGACCCGGCACCTTCTTGCTGGAGTCCGCGGAGAACGGCCGGTCGTGGTCGCGATGGTCGTTCATCGGCGCGGGGGCGCCCTCGGCGTTGACCGTGCGCGACGGCGAAGCGGTGTGGCTGGGCGCGGTTCCGCAGGATGCGCCCACCGGCGGCGACCCCCTGGAGGCGCTGAAAGCCACCCTCGCACTGCTGGCCACCGCGGCGGTGCCGGGGCTTCCGCCGCTGTCGGGCGGCCTGGTCGGCTTCTTCGCCTACGACATGGTGCGGCGCCTGGAGCGTCTGCCCGAAATGGCCGTCGACGACCTGCACCTGCCGGACATGCTGATGCTGCTGGCCACCGACGTCGCGGCGGTCGACCATCACGAGGGCACCATCACGTTGGTCGCCAACGCCGTGAACTGGAATGGCACCGACGAGCGGGTCGATGAGGCCTACGACGATGCCGTCGCGCGCCTCAACGTGATGACCGAGGCGCTGGGCCAGCCGCTGCCGTCGACGGTTGCCACCTTCAGCAGGCCCGAGCCCCAATATCGGGCGCAGCGCACGGTCGAGGAATACGGCAAGATCGTCGACTACCTCGTCGACCAGATCGCGGCCGGCGAAGCTTTCCAAGTGGTGCCCTCGCAGCGCTTCGAGATGGACACCGACGTCGACCCGTTCGAGGTGTACCGGATTCTGCGGGTCACCAACCCTAGCCCCTACATGTATCTCCTGCATGTGCCGAATAGCGCTGGCGCGACTGACTTTTCGATCGTCGGGTCCAGCCCGGAGGCGCTCGTCACCGTCGTCGACGGCCGGGCGACGACACATCCGATCGCCGGTACACGGTGGCGCGGGCAGAACGAGGAAGAAGATCAGCTGCTGGAAAAGGAGCTGCTGTCCGACGACAAAGAACGTGCCGAGCATTTGATGCTGGTCGACCTCGGCCGCAACGACCTCGGCCGGGTCTGCACACCGGGCACCGTTCGCGTCGAGGATTACAGCCACATCGAGCGGTATAGCCACGTCATGCACCTGGTGTCCACGGTCACCGGCCTGCTCGGCGAGGGCCGTACCGCATTGGATGCGGTGACGGCGTGTTTCCCGGCCGGCACGCTATCCGGCGCGCCCAAGGTGCGGGCCATGGAGCTGATCGAAGAGGTGGAGAAGACGCGGCGCGGCGTGTACGGCGGCGTGCTCGGATACCTCGACTTCGCCGGCAACGCCGATTTCGCGATCGCGATTCGCACCGCGCTGATGCGTAACGGCACCGCATACGTCCAGGCAGGCGGCGGGGTGGTGGCCGACTCCAACGGTCCCTACGAGCACACCGAGGCGACCAACAAGGCCCGAGCGGTGCTGAATGCGATAGCCGCCGCCCAGACGCTCACCGCCCCGGACGCAACCCGCAATGGCTGATGCCCGGCCGGACCGGCGGGCCCGGCTGACGATCGGCATTGCCCAGCTGCTGCTGGTAATCGCGGCGGTCGCGCTATGGACGGCGTCGCGGCTGCCGTGGGTCGTCGTCCGGTCGTTCGACGGGCTGGGACCGCCCAAGGAAGTGACCCTGTCCGGCGGGTCGTGGTCGACCGCCTTGCTGCCGTCGGCGCTGCTCATGCTGGCCACGGCGGTCGCCGTGCTCGCGGTGCGCGGCTGGGCGCTGCGGACGCTGGCGGGGCTGCTGGCCGTCGTCAGCCTGGCGATCGCCTATCTGGGCGTCAGCTTGTGGGTGGTGCCGGACGTGGCGGCGCGCGGGGCAGATCTTGCCCATATTTCCCTGGAGACGCTGGTGGGAAGCGACCGGCGCTATTGGGGAGCGGGGTTCGCGGTGGTCGCTGCGGTGTGCACGTTGATCGCCGCCGTCCTTTTGATGCGGTCGGCGACGTCCGCTCGCGCCGGGGCAAGAAAGTATTCCGCTCCGGCGACCCGCCGCTCCAACGCGAGACGCAAAGGCGCCGAGGGGGCGATGCTGGAGGAGCCGGGAGCGCCAGAGATGTCGGAGCGGATGATCTGGGACGCACTCGATGAGGGGCACGACCCGACCGATCGGCCCCATGAGTCTGACACCGAGGGTCGGTGACGGGCCGCGACCCGACGGTCGCTACCCTTTATTGACGTCGTCGAAATCGGCTCGGAACCGGTTAGGTGACCGTGAGTGACACTGCGAAGGGAAACGACAGGTATGAGTCCGGCGACTGTCCTTGACTCCATCCTCGAGGGAGTCCGGGCCGATGTTGCCGCGCGCGAAGCTCGTATCAGCCTGACCGAGATCAAAGCGGCCGCCGCGGCGGTGCCGCCACCACTGGACGTGATGGCCGCCCTGCGCGAGCCCGGGATCGGCGTCATCGCCGAGGTCAAACGCGCCAGTCCATCGGCGGGTTCGTTGGCGCCCATTACCGATCCGGCCAAGCTGGCCCAGGCATACGAAGATGGCGGCGCCCGGATCATCAGTGTGCTGACCGAGGAACGACGCTTTCAAGGCTCCCTCGACGACCTGGACGCTGTTCGGGCTGCCGTCTCGATTCCGGTCTTGCGCAAGGACTTTGTGGTGCAGCCCTATCAGATTCATGAGGCGCGTGCGCACGGCGCCGACATGCTGCTGCTGATCGTCGCGGCCTTGGAGCAGTCGGCGTTGGCCGCGATGCTCGACCGCACCGAATCACTTGGCATGACAGCGCTTGTCGAGGTGCACACCGAGCAAGAGGCCGACCGGGCGCTGAAGGCCGGGGCCCACGTCATCGGGGTCAATGCTCGTGATCTCGCGACGCTGCACGTGGATCGGGATTGCTTCGCCCGAATCGCTCCCGGACTGCCCAGCAACGTGATCAGGATCGCCGAGTCCGGGGTTCGTGGCACCGGAGACCTGTTGGCCTACGCCGGTGCCGGCGCTGACGCCGTCCTCGTCGGTGAGGGTTTGGTCAAAAGCGGGGACCCGCGTGCAGCCGTCGCCGATCTGGTGACCGCGGGCACCCATCCGTCCTGTCCGAAACCGGCTCGTTAGTCTTGGAAGAGTTACTCAAGAGCCCCTGCGTTGAAACGTTGAATCCCATGAGCCATCCTCGCGTTGACCATTGGTGATGGTGGATCTAACTCGCCCCGCACTCCCGCTTACGAGCGAGGCCATCTCCGAACCCACCCGACACGACCCGGACCCGGGCGGGCATTTCGGTGGCCCCGGTCGTTGGGGTGGCCGCTACGTCGCCGAAGCATTGATGGCGGTGATCGAAGAAGTCACCGCCGCCTACGAGAAGGAACGCGTCAATCCAGAATTCCTGGATCTCTTGGACGACTTGCAGGCCAACTACGCGGGCCGGCCGTCGCCGCTCTACGAGGCCACTCGGCTGAGCGAGTACGCCGGTTCGGCACGCCTCTTTCTCAAGCGAGAAGACCTGAACCACACCGGTTCTCACAAGATCAACAACGTGCTCGGTCAGGCGTTGCTGGCCAAGCGAATGGGCAAGACGCGGGTGATCGCCGAGACCGGTGCCGGGCAGCACGGCGTGGCCACCGCCACCGCCTGCGCATTGCTCGGCCTGGAGTGCGTGATCTACATGGGCGCTGTCGACACGGCGCGCCAAGCGCTCAACGTGGCGCGGATGCGGCTACTGGGCGCCGAGGTCGTCTCGGTAGACACGGGTTCGCAAACACTCAAGGATGCCATCAACGAGGCGTTCCGGGACTGGGTCACCAACGCCGACAACACCTACTACTGCTTCGGCACCGCGGCAGGACCGCATCCCTTCCCAACCATGGTGCGCGATTTCCAGCGCATCATCGGGCTGGAGACGCGCGCTCAGATTCAGACGCAGGCGGGGCGGCTGCCCGACGCAGTCACGGCCTGCGTCGGCGGCGGATCTAACGCCATCGGAATCTTCCACCCATTCATCGACGACCCGAACGTCCGGCTGATCGGCTACGAGGCGGCGGGTGACGGCGTCGAGACCGGCAGGCATGCCGCGACATTCACCGGCGGCTCGCCCGGAGCTTTCCAGGGGTCGTTTTCCTATCTGCTGCAGGACGAAGACGGCCAGACAATCGAGTCCCATTCGATTTCAGCGGGTTTGGACTACCCGGGAGTGGGTCCGGAACACGCGTGGCTGCGGGAAACCGGTCGCGCCGAATACCGGCCGATCACCGACGCCGAGGCGATGGACGCCTTTCGGCTGCTGTGCCGCACCGAAGGCATCATCCCGGCCATCGAATCTGCCCACGCGGTCGCCGGCGCCCTCAAGCTGGGCAATGAATTGGGCAGCGGCGCGGTCATTGTGGTGAACCTGTCAGGCCGCGGGGACAAGGACGTCGCGACGGCCGCGAAATGGTTCGGCCTGATCGACCAGCAGGACAAGCAATGACGGTGGAGCAAAGCCAGGCAAGCAGGCTGGCACCGCTTTTCGGTTCGTGCCGGGCTGAACACCGCGCGGCACTCATCGGTTATCTGCCCACCGGTTATCCCGATGTGCGGACTTCGCTGGACGCGATGACCGCGCTGGTCGAATCGGGTTGCGACCTCATCGAAGTCGGCGTGCCGTATTCCGATCCCGGCATGGACGGTCCGACAATCGCCAAGGCCACCGAGGCTGCGCTGCGCGGGGGAGTGCGAGTCCGCGACACGTTGGCCGCGGTCGAGGCGATCAGTCTGGCCGGTGGCCGTGCGGTGGTCATGACATATTGGAACCCGGTGCTGCGCTACGGGATTGATGCGTTCGCGCGGGATCTGGCATCAGCAGGCGGGCATGGATTGATCACTCCGGACCTCATTCCCGATGAAGCCGAAGAGTGGATGGCCGCGTCCGAGGAACATCAGCTGGATCGCATTTTTCTGGTGGCGCCATCGTCGACACCGCAGCGACTGGTGACCACGGTCGAGGCGTCGCGCGGATTCGTCTACGCCGCCTCGACGATGGGCGTGACGGGAGCACGTGATGCGGTATCCCACGCCGCACCCGAATTGGTGAGCAGGGTCAAGGCGATATCCGACATCCCTGTTGGGGTGGGCCTCGGCGTCCGATCGCGCGAGCAGGCCGCGCAGATCGGGGGCTACGCCGACGGTGTCATTGTCGGTTCCGCGTTGGTGTCGGCACTTGGCGACGGTCTGGCCGGCTTGCGTGCCCTGACCCAGGAATTGGCCGAAGGTGTGCGATTGTCGACATCATGACGATGTTGCCCACGTATTTTCCTAGCCCACCGCAAGGTGTCTGGCACCTTGGGCCGTTGCCGATTCGCGCGTACGCGCTGTTCATCATCACCGGGATCGTGGTCGCGCTGATGATCGGCGACCGGCGCTGGGCAGCTCGCGGCGGGCAGCGCGGGGTCATCTATGACATCGCGCTGTGGGTGGTGCCGTTCGGTTTGATTGGCGGCAGGCTCTATCACCTGGCCACCGATTGGCGGACATATTGGGGCGCCGGCGGTGCCGGGCTGGGTGCGGCATTCCGAATCTGGGACGGCGGGTTGGGCATCTGGGGCGCGGTGGCCCTGGGCGTGCTCGGAGCGTGGATCGGTTGCCGGCGGCGCGGAATTCCGTTACCGGCCTTCATCGACGCGGTTGCCCCGGGAATCATCTTGGCGCAGGCCATCGGTCGGCTCGGGAACTACTTCAATCAGGAGCTCTACGGCCGGGAAACCACGGTGCCGTGGGGCCTGGAGATCTTCTACCGCCGCGATCCCACGGGATACATCGACCCGCATTCGCTCGACGGAATCTCGACAGGACAACTCGCGGTCGTCGTCCAACCGACGTTTCTCTATGAATTGATTTGGAACGTCCTGGTTTTCGTCATCCTGATCTACATCGACCGGCGGTGGGCGATCGGTCACGGGCGGCTCTTTGCGGCGTATGTCGCGCTCTACTGCGTTGGGCGCTTCTGGGTTGAGCTGCTGCGTGACGACACTGCCACACACATCGCCGGTGTCCGGATCAACTCGTTCACATCGACTTTCGTGTTCATCGGTGCCGTGGTCTACATCGTTTTGGCGCCGAAGGGTCGCGAGGATCCCGAAAGTCTGCGGGGCAAGGATCACGCTGCCGACGAATCGGCGGAATCTGAGCCAGAAGTCGAGCCGGCCGACAAACCGGCGAGTGTCGCTGCGGCTTCCGAGGCGCCGGCCGAGGAACCGGAAGCCGAAGCCGCAGAGCCTGAAGAGGCGCAGGCTGAAGAACCTGAGGCCGTAGAACCTGAAGTCGCAGAGCCTGAGGCTGAGACGGAGGAGCCTGAGGCGGAGGCAGTCGAGGCTGAACCCGAAGAGGCTGAGGCGGAGGCAGTCGAGGCTGAACCCGAAGAGCCTGAAGTGGAAGAGCCTGAGCCGGAGGAACCCGCCGCCGAAGAGGCAGAGGCTGAGGTCGCAGAGCCCGAAGCTGAGGAGCCGCCGGCCGAGGAGCCTGAGGCCGAGCCCGCGTCTGCGGAACCCGAGACCGAGGTCAGCGAGGCGGAAGACGCCGCCGACGAAGCCGAACAGAGCGAGCCGGACTCAGCGGCAGCTGTCGAGACCAAATCCGACGAACCCGCAGCTGAGAAGGCCGCAGACGAGCCGCCGGCCGGCGATGACGCGAAGGAAACTCGCAGACGCTGGCCGCTCGGGCTCAGGAGCCGGCGCGCAGGCCGCTAGCAAGCCGACATGCCCTTTTGAGGTTGGGGTACATCCAGCCGATCTGGCATGCTGAAACCGTGACCGATCCGTCGTGGAGCGATGCCTCAGACTCAGGCGCACAATCACCGCAGCCATCGGGATATCCACCGCCGTACCCACCGCCGTACCCACCGTCATACCCGGGGCCCGGCGCTTCGTACGAGTCGGTCGCACCCTATGGCCGTCACCCGGTGACGGGGCTGCCGTATTCGGACAAGTCGAAGACCGTCGCGGGTCTGTTGCAGCTGCTCAGCTTGGTCGGTATCGGCGGTCTCGGCCGCTTGTACGTCGGCGACGTCGGGCTCGGCATCGCACAACTGATCGTCGGCTGGCTCACCTGCGGAGTCGGTCTTGTCTGGAGCATCATCGACGCCATCCTCATCCTGACCGACAAGGTCAACGACCCCCAGGGTCGCCCACTGCGCTATGGAACCTGACCCGGTCTCCCGTACGTCGGGAGATCAGTGTCAGCACGGCGTGCACCGTCATCGCCGCTACATCGCAGCCGGTACCGGCGTGCTGCTGGCCGGAGCCCTCGGCTACATCGGACTCGTCGACCCGCACAACACGACGTCGACCTATCCGCAATGCCCGTTCAAGTGGCTCACCGGCTGGAACTGCCCGTTCTGTGGCGGGCTTCGGATGACACACGACCTGCTGCACGGCCACCTGGCGTCCAGCATCAACGACAACGTTTTCCTGTTGGTCGGTATCCCGGTCTTGGCCGGTTGGCTCTTGATACGGCGCCAGCAGGGCCGGCGATCGCTGCCGATATCAGTGGTGATCACGCTCACTGTCACGGCGATCGCGTGGACGGTGCTGCGCAATCTGCCTGGCTTTCCGCTGGTTCCGACGATTCTTAGCGGATAGTCGGGCAGGGCCGCGTGGTCGCCTCTCTCGTGATTTCCCGACGGCTCAGTGTGTGGCCACCTCCAAGTCACCCCGATGGCCAAGAGCGCGACTAAGGTGGTTAGACGTGAGTAGACGCGGGAAGATCGTCTGCACCCTTGGCCCTGCAACCCAATCGGATGAGCTGATTCTGGCGCTGGTCGAGGCCGGAATGGATGTCGCCCGATTGAATTTCAGTCACGGCGACTATGCCGATCACAAAGCTGCCTATGAACGGGTGCGCGCCGCCTCGGATGCGACCGGGCGCGCCGTCGGTGTGCTCGCCGACCTGCAGGGCCCCAAGATCAGGCTCGGGCGTTTCGCCACCGGATCGACCTACTGGGCCGACGGGGAAACGATCCGGATCACCGTCGATAACTGCGAAGGTACCCACGACCGGGTGTCGACCACCTACAAGAGGTTGTCCCAGGACGCCGTGGTCGGCGATCGGGTTCTGGTGGACGACGGCATAATCGGGCTGGTGGTCGCGGGCATCGACGGCGACGATGTGATCTGCACTGTCACCGAGGGTGGCCCGGTCAGCAACAACAAAGGCATGTCGCTACCAGGGATGAACGTGTCCGCACCGCCCTTGTCGGACAAGGACATTGACGATCTCATTTTCGCGATGGACCTGGGCGTCGACCTGGTCGCGCTGTCCTTCGTGCGCTCGCCTTCGGACGTCGAGCTGGTCCACGAGATCATGGATCGGGTCGGCCGCCGGGTCCCGGTGATCGCCAAGCTGGAAAAGCCGGAAGCCGTCGACAATCTCGAAGCGATCGTGCTGGCCTTCGACGGCATCATGGTGGCGCGTGGCGACCTGGGCGTCGAGCTGCCGCTGGAAGAGGTTCCGCTGGTGCAGAAACGGGCCATTCAGATGGCCCGGGAGAACGCCAAACCCGTCATCGTGGCAACCCAGATGCTCGACTCGATGATCGAAAACTCGCGGCCGACCCGCGCCGAGGCCTCCGACGTCGCCAACGCCGTGCTCGATGGCGCCGACGCGCTGATGCTGTCCGGTGAAACGTCGGTGGGCAAGTACCCGCTGGCCGCGGTTCGCACCATGGCGCGCATCGTGACCGCAGTCGAGGACAACTCCACCGCCGCCCCGCCGTTGACTCACGTACCGCGTACCAAGCGCGGGGTTATCTCCTATGCCGCCCGCGACATCGGCGAGCGGCTGGACGCGAAGGCGCTGGTCGCCTTCACCCAGTCCGGCGACACCGTGAAGCGGCTGGCGCGCCTGCATACTCCGCTGCCGCTGCTGGCGTTCACCGCCTGGCCCGAGGTGCGCAGCCAGCTGGCGATGACCTGGGGCACCGAGACGTTCATCGTCCCCATCATGGACTCCACCGACGAGATGATCCGTCAAGCCGACAAATCGTTGCTCGACCTGGGCCGTTACAAGCGGGGGGACCTGGTGGTGATCGTCGCCGGTGCCCCGCCTGGCACAGTAGGGTCAACCAACCTGATCCACGTGCACCGGATCGGGGAGGACGACCTCTAACTTCCGCTCGGTGACGATGCGGGCCGCGGCGCGGCCCGCGGAGGAGGCGGGCACATTCAGCCCTGTAGGAGAGCCCGTGCCGGCCGGCTTCGAGTCTGACCGAGAGCCGAATACCGATTGCAGATCGGACTTCGAAGAACTGCTGGCGATGCTGGACCTCAATCGCGTCGACGACGACCTGTTCCTCGGATCCCATCCCAGTAAGAACCCGATGCGGACCTTCGGTGGGCAGCTCATGGCGCAATCGTTCGTCGCGAGCAGCCGCACCCTGGTCCGGGACAACCTGCCGCCCAGCGCCCTGTCGGTGCACTTCATCAACGGCGGCGACACCACCAAAGACATCGAATTTCACGTGTCCCGGTTACGCGACGAACGGCGCTTCGCCAACCGGCGCGTCGACGCGGTACAGGACGGCGTGCTGCTGTCCACCGCGATGATCTCGTACATGTCCGGCGGCCGCGGGCTCGAGCACGCTGTGCAACCGCCGCCGGTGGCGCCGCCCCACACGCAACCGACGATCGGAGAGCTGCTGCGCGGCTACGAGGAGAAGGTCCCGCACTTCGTCAATGCCCTGCAGCCAATCGAATGGCGCTACACCAACGACCCGGCTTGGATCATGCGGGACAAAGGTGAACGGCTTCCGCACAACCGGGTCTGGATGAAGGCTTTGGGCGTGGTGCCCGACGACCCGGTGCTGCACACCGCGACGATGGTGTACTCCTCAGACACCACGGTGCTGGATTCGGTCATCACCACCCACGGGCTGTCGTGGGGCTTCGACCGCATTTTCGCGGCGTCTGCCAATCATTCCGTGTGGTTTCACCGGCAGGCCAATTTCAACGACTGGATGTTGTATTCGACGTCATCACCGGTCGCCGCCGATTCCCGCGGACTGGGTACCGGCCATTTCTTTGATGGCGCTGGGCAACTCGTCACGACCGTGGTGCAGGAAGGCGTTCTGAAATACTTCCCGCCGTCAGGCCGATAGCGGTTATCGAATAGTTACCAGACGCCCGTCCGATTTCGGCTGTGCCGGGCGGTAATCGGGCGTAAATTCGAAGAACCGGGTATTCGATGGGACAAGCGGCGCGTACGCCGCCCAGCTGACAGTCAGCCCATCGGGAGGTGAAGTATGAAAGGCCCGTCGGCCGACCTCCTACCGAAGCTCCGTGCGCGCGAACGTGTTGTGATGCACGTCGATTCGCTTGCGGCGCGCTGTATCGGTGCCACGGCGCTGTTCTGCGCGGCGTGCTGGCTGGTCGCCATACTGGCCCATCACCGCTATGCGCCGCAATGGCATTACGCCGATCGGCTGGGCTGGTCTTTGACAGTGCTGGCAGCTGTGGCGTTGATTGCTCGCGGCATTTTCCTGGGCCGTCCGGTGACGTTCATGCATGCGGGAGCGGCCGCCCTGTCCGTGTTGGCGGGGATGGGCTCGCATGTACTGGGGTTTGACCTGTTTGGTGATCTGCTGATCGCCGGGGCGGGATTGGTCTTGATGTGGCCGACGTCGTCGCATCCAAGACCCGAAGATCTGCGCCGGGCCTGGGCTTTGATCAACGTCACCAGCGATGACCCGCTGGCGCCGTTTGCGATGCAAACGGGCAAGAGCTACCACTTCACCGCCGCCGGTACCGCAGCGCTGGCCTACCGGACGCGGATGGGATTCGCGGTGGTCGGCGGGGACCCGATCGGTGATGAGGCGCAGTTCCCCGGGTTGGTCGCCGACTTCGCCGCGATGTGTCATGCCCACGGCTGGCGCATCGCGGTGGTCGGTTGCAGCGAGCACCGGCTCGAGTTATGGACCGACCCAGCGGTGCTCAGACAATCGCTGCGCGCGGTGCCGATCGGCCGCGACGTCGTCGTCGACGTGTCCGGCTTCGACATGGTGGGCCGCAAGTTCCGCAACTTGCGTCAGGCGGTGCAGCGCACCCACAACGCAGGCATTACAACGGAAATCGTGACAGAGCAGGAACTCGACGACTCGGTGCTGGCCGAGCTGACCGATGTCGTACATGCGTCACCCAGAGCGGCCCACACCGATCGCGGGTTCTACATGAACCTCGATGGCGTACTCGAGGGCCGATTCCCCGGGATACAGCTGATCGTCGCGAGGGACGCCGACGGACGGGTCCAGGGGTTCCATCGATACGCGACGGCCGGGGGTGGCAGCGATATCAGCCTCGACGTGCCGTGGCGTCGCAGCGGTGCCCCCAACGGGATCGACGAGCGGCTCAGCGTCGACATGATCATGGCCGGGAAAGATGCTGGGGCGCAGCGGTTATCGCTTTCATTCGCGGCATTCCCGGAGATCTTCGACGACAAGAATCCGGGTCGGCTCGAGCGGGTGTTCTACCGGTTGATCCATTTGCTCGATCCGTTGATTGCGCTCGAGTCGTTGTATCGATACGTGCACAAGTTTCATGCGTTGGATGCTCGGCGTTACGCGCTGATATCACCGACTCAGCTGGCTCCGCTGGTATTCGTGTTGCTCACACTGGAATTCATGCCGCGGCGGCGCCACCTCTGAGCGTCGCTACCCGATGCGCAGTTCAGGGCAGTGAACGCCCGGCGGCAGGTGGTGAGTAGCCACCACCACCGTCCGCTGGGCGGTGAACAGCCCGGAGGCCGGGGTCAACAGGTCCGTCAAAATGCGTTCGGCGTCGAACCTGTCGAGGTGTTCGGTGGGCTCGTCGAGCAGCACGATCCTGCCCGGCGAAATCACCACCCGGGCCAGCAGCAATCGCCTGCGCTGACCCGCCGAGATCGCGTGTGCCCCGCCGGTCAGCACCGTCGACAGGCCCTCGGGCAAACTCGCGAGCCAATCGCCGAGCCCGACCGCATCCAGTGCGGCCACCAGTTCGTCGTCTCCGCAGTCACCGCGCGCGACCAGTAGATTGTCCCGGACGGTGGTGGCAAAGACGTGTGCGTCTTCGGCGAAGAAGCTGACGGCGCTGTGCAATTGATCTTCATTGAACTGGCTCAGGTCGGTTCCGTTCAGCAGCACGCGGCCGCCTAATGGGGGCATCAGTCCGGCAAGTGTCATCAGCAGCGTTGTCTTCCCGGAGCCGCTGGCGCCGGTGACGGCCAGCCGCGCGCCCGGTGCGAGGTCGAGTGTCACCTGGTGGGAGTACGCCTGCGTGTAACCGGAACGCACGTCCGCAGCCAACCGGGCCGCACCGATCGGTATCGGTGCCGACGTTGAGGATTCAGCCGTCCGCACCTCCGGTGCCAGGTCGAGCAGACGGCCCGCGGCGATGCGTGAGCGCGTCAACTGGATGGCGGCGGCCGGCAATGGGGTCATCGCCTCGAACGCCGACAGTGGCAACAACATCAGGACCGCCAGTGTGGTGGGGGCGACCCCGGGGGCTAGGCCGATCCCGGCTACGACGGCGCCGAGCACACTGACACCGATGGCGGCGGTCGGCATAGCCTCGGCCAGGGCGGCCGGTCTGGCGGCCGCGTCCAGTGCATCGCTCCAATTGAGTTGGCGGCGGTGCGATTCGGCGATGACCTCGGGCAGAGCGCCGGCCACCCGAAGCTCGGGAGCGTGTTCCAGGGCTATCATCGCCGAGGTGTCACGATCGGAATGATGTTGACGGGCAATCTCTTCCTGGGTCGCCGCGGCCCTGCCGGCAAGCCGGGGTGCCACAACGCCGGTGATGAGTAGACAGATCGCCAGTACCGCGCCGGCCGCCGGCGAAATGGCCGCGACGGCGATAGTCGCCGCCACCGCCAACACCGCCGCGACGCCGATTGGTATCAGGGCGCGTACCAGCACGTCGGCCAATTCGTCGACGTCGGCACCCACGCGTGCCACCAGCTCACCGCTGTGCAGCCGGACGGCCACCGCGGCGGGTCCGTGCGCCAGCCGCCGGTAGATCTCCGCCCGAGCAACGCCGGCCGCACGCAGCGCGGTGTCGTGAGTGGCCAGCCGTTCGCAGTAGTGCAGCACGCCCCGCGAGATCGCGAGCATGCGTACCGCGACAACTGCTACCGACAGGTCGAGGATCGGTGGCATCTGCCAGGCTCGCGTGATCAGCCATGCCGACACTCCGGCCAGAGCCAGCGCGCTGCCCAGCGACAGCACTCCTAACGCGATGGCCGCCAGGATGCGGGGCAACTGCGGGCGCAACAGGCTGGACGCGACCAGCAGCGTTGATTGGCGGCGACCCGCTGCACCCGGTGTCACCGGGCGTGCGATCGCCGCGAGCTCAGACGGGCGCACATCGCACCTCGGCGTCCGAAACCACCTCGATGACGTGGTCCCCGATTGCCACGACCGGCTGCCGGTGGCCGACGACCACGACGGTCGCCCCCGCGCGTGCCCGCTCGACGATGGCCCGCAGCACTCGCTGTTCGGTGTCGGTGTCCAGGTGCGCGGTGGGTTCATCGAGCAGCAGCACCGGAGCCCGCGACCCGAACGCGCGGGCCAGACCCAGTCGTTGTCGCTGTCCCAGTGACAGCCCGACGCCGCCGCGCCCGAGGGCGGTGTTCAGTCCGTCCGGCAGCTCAGCCAGCACCGCATCGAATCCTGATGCAGCGCAAGCACTGTCAATATCGTCCAGCTCGCCGAGCAGGCCCAGGTTGTCGCCGACGGTGCCTGGGACGAGCACCGGGCGTTGCGGCAGCCAGGATAGTTGTGGCCACCACGCAGTCTGGTCGAGCTCGGTGATGTCAACCCCGTCGACGGTGACCCGGCCCGACGATGGCATGGTGAGCCCGGCGATCGCCTGCAGCGCGGTGGACTTGCCCGCGCCATTTCGGCCGGTCAGTACCGTCACGCGACCTGGCGGGATCACCGCGGTCAACTCGCTCGGTGAATTGCCGTCTCGTCCGGCCACGCTGAGCTTTTCCAGGCGGATCTCCGCGCCGTGCGCGGTCACCGTCCGGTTGCGCACCGCCGCGACGGTGGGCTCGCCGATCAACGCGAATGCCTTGTCGGCGGCGGTTCTACCGTCTTGGGCGGCATGGAATTCCACTCCGATGCGACGCAGCGGCCAGTACACGTCCGGGGCCAGCAGCAGCACCGTCAACCCGGTGGCCAGGCCCATCTCACCGAACACCAGGCGCAGACCGATGCCAACCGCGATCAGCGCGACACCCAACGTGGCCAGCAATTCCAGCACCAGTGCCGACAGGAACGCGATCCGTAACGTCGCGATCGATGAGCGTCGGTGGGCGGCAGCGAGTTCGGCGATCCTGTGTTCGGGACCCGAGGCGCGCCCCAGGGCCCGCAAGGTAGGGATACCGGCGATCAGGTCCAGTAGCCGGCCCTGCAGCGTCGTCATGGCGGCCAGCGCGGCCGCCGAGCGGTCGGCGGTTGCCAGCCCGATCAGCACCATGAAAATCGGTATCAGTGGCAGCGTGATCACCACGATCACCGTCGATTTCAGGTCATAGAGGGCGATGACAGCCACGCTCGCCGGAGTCAGAATCGCGGCTAGCAGCAACGTGGGTATATAGCCGGTGAAATAGGGGCGCAAGCCGTCGAGACCGCGGGTTACCACGACCGTTGCCGCATCCCGTTGCGCGGCAAGTTCATCGGGTTGCCGGGCGGTGACCGCCGCCAGTACCTGGCCGTTGAGATCGGCGATCACCGCGCTGGCACCGCGCTGGCCCAGGCGTGCCTGCAGCCAATGCGTCACCGTGCGGACAACCCACAGCACCAACAGGATTGACAGCGGCCCCAGCCAGCCTCGCAGGCCTCGGGCCGAGGGATCGGTGATGACCCGTGCGACGATGCCCGCCAGCACGATTGCCGAGCCGATCGCGCAGCCGGAGATCACCACTCCGCAGCTCACCGTGGCGACCAGGTAGCGGCGCAAGGCCGTCGATGACCGCCACAGACGCGGGTCCAGGGGCGCCCGGGAGTTCCGTGTGCTCAGGACGGACGCCTCGGCAGGCCGATCGGCGGTGGTATCCGATCAGTTGAGATCCGTTGCCGGAACACCCAATAAGTCCACGCCTGATACACGACCGTCAACGGGGCAAAGAATGCGGTCACCCACGTCATGATCTTGAGCGTGTAGGGCGTCGACGACGCGTTGTAGATCGTCAGACTCCATTGCGTGTTCAATGTCGAGGGCACCAAATTCGGATAGAGCACACCGAACAACAGAATCACCACAGCCGCAACGACCAGCGCCGTGCATGCGAATGCCCAGCCGTCGGAGGCGCGGCGCCACACCAGCGCCACCGCGGCGAGCTGTGCGACTACCGCCACCGCGAGCACCAGCCAGGTCCAGTTCTTCCCGTGTGCCAGCTGCGTCCAAAGCCCAAAGGCGGCAACCAGTCCCGTGACCGGCAGCGACAGCCACACCGCGAATCGGTGCGCATCGTCTCGGATCGTGCCGGCAGTCTTCAGCGCGACGAACACCGCGCCGTAGAGCAAAAACAGCCCGGCTGTGGCCAAGCCGCCCAGCAGCGTATAGGCGTTGAGCACATCGCCGATCGAGAGATGGATGTGACCATTGGCGTCCACCGGCAGACCGCGCACCAGGATGGCGAACGCCACCCCCCATAGCACCGCGGGCAACCAGGACCCGGCCGCAATCCCGAAATCGGCTAGGGCACGCCACTTTGTGTCGTCGATCTTGCCGCGCCATTCGATCGCCACGGCACGCACGATCATGCCGAAAAGGATTGCCAACAGCGGTAGGTAGAGCGTGGAGAATACCGTCGCGTACCAGCCGGGAAATGCCGCGAACATCCCCGCGCCGGCGGTGATCAGCCAGACTTCGTTGCCGTCCCACACCGGGCCGATGGTGTTCAGCGCGGTGCGCCGTTGGGTTTCCGGATCGGCGTCGCCGCAGCGGCTTAAGTGAGCGAACGGCTCCATCAGCATGCCCACGCCGAAGTCGAAGCCCTCCAGGATGAAGAAGCCAAGGAACAACGTCGCGATGACACCGAACCATAACTCTTGCAATGCCATTGGTCAGCTCCTTCCCGGTCGGTCTGCGTGTCAGTAGGCGAACGACAGCGGTGCCACCTCGTCGTCGCCGGGTGCTTTCGGCGGCGCGGGTTCTGCGTCGTGTTCCAACGGTCCCTCGGCGATATAGCGCTTGAGCAGCCAGAACCAGATGACCGCGAGTACCGCGTAGAGCAGGGTGAACGTCACCAGCGAGGTAATGACCATGCCGGGCGCGTGATCCGACACCCCCTGGCTGACGGTCAGCCGAACCTGCTGATCGCCGCTCGGGTTCGGCACGACAAGCCACGGCTGCCGTCCCATTTCGGTGAACACCCACCCGGCGCTGTTAGCCAGAAACGGAGTGGGAATGGTGAGTAGCGCGATCCAGGAGAACTTCGGGTGGTTGGGGGAGCGGCCGCGGCGGGTCAGCCACAAGGTGGCAAGCGCGAACAGCACCGGAATCGCCAGCAGGCCGATCATCATGCGAAACGACCAGTAGGTGACGAACAGGTTGGGCCGGTAGTCATTTGGCCCGAATTTGTGTTCGTAGTCCTGCTGGATGTTGCGGACGCCCTGCAGTGTCACATCGCTGAATCGGCTCTCGGCGAGGAACGGCAAGACGTAGGGCACTTCGATGACGCGGGTGACGCTGTCACAGTTGTTGTGCGTGCCGATCGTCAGGATGGAGAAATCCGGATCCGTCTGGGTGTCGCACAGCGATTCCGCCGACGCCATTTTCATCGGCTGTTGCTGAAACATCAGCTTGCCTTGTTGGTCGCCGGTGAAGAACAGCCCGGCGGTAGCCAACAGCGCCACCCAACACCCCAGGATTGCCGCCGGGCGAAACACCGCGGCGAGGCCCGAATCGGAATTCTTGTGCGACCGGACCAGCCACCAGGCGCTGACCGCGGCGACGAAGGTGCCCGCCGTCAACAGCGAACCAGTCACCGCATGTGAAAAGGCGGCGCGCGCAGTGGGATTGCTGAGCAACGCCGCGATGCTGTCCAACTCGGCGCGCCGCGTCGCCGGGTTGTAATGCGCGCCGACCGGATGCTGCATGAACGAGTTCGCCGAGATGATGAAGAACGCGGACACATTGACTGAGATCGCGACGACCCACATGCAGGCCAGGTGCACCAGCCGCGGCAGCCTGCTCCAGCCGAAGATCCACAACCCGAGGAAGGTGGATTCGAAGAAGAAGGCGGCCAGGCCTTCCATCGCGAGCGGGGCGCCGAAGATGTCACCGACGAACCGCGAGTACTCGCTCCAGTTCATCCCGAACTGGAATTCCTGCACGATGCCGGTTGCCACCCCGATGGCGAAGTTGATCAGGAACAGCTTGCCGAAGAACTTGGTCAGGCGATACCAGGCGGTGTTGCCGGTGGCCACCCACATGGTCTGCATGATCGCGACCAGGGGAGCCAGGCCGATGGTGAGCGGCACAAAGATGAAGTGGTAGACGGTGGTGATGCCGAACTGCCACCGTGATATGTCGACGACATTCATGTGTCATCTCCCGTGATTGCAGCGTCTACGACGCAGTGTAGTAGCTAAACGAGGCTGGCGCCATCCCCGAGTTCTTTGGAGGCTTTGCGGATCCCGAAGGACGCAATGATCTCGAAGACGCCGATGACGCCGAGCCAAACGCCGACGACGAGCGCCAGGGTAACGATGGAGGCGAACGGCGATGCCAACACGACAATGCCGGCGAGCAGAGTGATCGCGCCGAGGAAGATCGACCATCCGCGTCCCGGCAGCGTGGGATCGCTGATCGCGGAAACCGTTGTGGCCACACCACGGAAGATGAATCCGATGCCAATCCAGATGGCCAGCAACAGCACGGCGTATCCCTGACCGAAATGACGAAATGCCAGCACGGCCAGGATCAACGACGCGGCACCGCTGATGAACAACAGAATGCGGCTGCCCGCCGAAACATGCAGGCTGAAGGCGAACACGACTTGTGCGACACCGGTGGTCAGCAGATAGACACCGAAGGCGATCGCGGCGGCCAGGACCGATATTCCCGGCCACGACAGCACAAGGACGCCGACGATCAGCGTCAGAATTCCCGATACCAGCGTGGATTTCCACAGATACGGCAACATGCCTGGAACAGGAGTGGGTTGCATGGCCTCACTGTGACACAACGGCAGTACCGCGGATAGGGCCTTTAGACCGTGGCGCCGGTCAGACGTGCGCCCTGCGCGGTTCGTTCGCAATGATGTCGCCCGGTTCGGCCGCCACCGGCTTGCGGCCGATGACATACCAGGTGCGCATCAGTCCTTTGCCTTTGACCTCGATGTGGCCGCGCTCCTGCAGCACGAACTCGTCCTTGAGGCGCTCGTAAACGTCCTCGGGCACTTGAATGCGTCCTACCGAGTCGGTCGATTCAATCCGGGCCGCGACATTGACCGCATCGCCCCACACGTCGTAGAAGAATCGCCGCGAACCCACGACCCCCGCGACCACGGTGCCTGTCGCAAAGCCGACTCGCAGCGGCACCGAGAGTCCGTGCGGGTCCTCGAGTTTGGCGGTGGCAGCGACCATGTCGAGGGCATAGTCTGCCAGCGCCTGCACATGATCGGGCCGGGGTCGCGGGACTCCGCTGACCACCATGTAGGAGTCCCCGCTAACTTTGATTTTCTCCAGCCCGTGTTTGTCCACTAGTTCGTCGAAAGTGCTGTAGAGCCGGTCCAGGAACTTGACCAGGTCACAGGGCGCGGTGGTGCTGGCGCGTTCGGTGAAGCCGACCATGTCGGCGAACAGGACCGAGGCCTCTTCGTATCGGTCGGCGATGACGTCGCGCTCGGGTTCTTTGAGCCGGTCGGCGATGCTGGCCGGCAACATGTTGGCCAGCAGCGCTTCGGAGCGCTCGTATTCGGCTTCCATGACCGCCTCGGCGCGTTCGGTATCACGCAACGCGAACCACACCGTCACGACCACCATCGCGCACGCCGCGAGCGTGGTGATGACAAAGCTCATCGTGAGCGCCCACGGTGGTTCCAGCCCGGTGGAACGGGGGACCAGGAACTGCAGGGCGACCACTAGCGCGACACCCAGGGTGGCCAGCAGCGCTGCGAGGCCGATGCGCTCGATGCCGAGCTGCAAAACGACCAGGCTGGCGGTCGTCACGAGGAAGTACTGCACACCGCCGCCGGTGCCCACCTCCCAGCAGGTCACGACGACCGCGGTGTAGGCCGTGAAGATAAAGGTAAGCGGCGCAACCAATTCCCCGAAGCGGTCGAGCCACGGGACCAACGCGAAGATCACCCCGGTGACGAGGTTGACCGCCTGGATGGGATAGGCAGCAGGTCCGGACCAGAAGCCGAGAACGGCGAAAACGAGGCACACCGCCACGCCCATCACCGCATTGATGTTGAGAACCCTGATTCGGCGGGCGTTGCTGTCGGCGTAGTGCTCGTTACGGGCGCGAGTTTTGGACCGCACTGCCGCTTTACAGTCCGGGCGGGCCGAGCCATCCGGCCGACTTGGTGGGGCACCGCATTTCTTAGCCACCGCGATCAAGCCTAGCCGCTGGATCGGTATATACCCAGCGTGGCGGTGAACGAGGGTCCGGACCGGCATTCCAGCGGGCCGTGCGGTCAAGTGGGGAGCGACGGCTACATCGCGCCGGGTGCCCCGTTCGACGGCGAACCCCTCAAATGGTGTGCCTGTCACGAAGGCGAGTAGAGCGGTGGTTGCCATGCGGGGTGGTCGGCAACCCTGGCAGCTGGGCGACTGGGATGGTGCCACCGTGGGTTCGGACACAGACCGGCATGGTCAGCATCGTCCCCAGCACCCGGGCCTCGCGCTTTGCCTGTTCTCGAGCGATGAACAGCACATCGAGGGGGTACCAAAGGCCGACCCATGCCACCACCAGGAACACGCCGTTTCCGAATAGCTCGCTCGCGAACTCGCCTACCAGCGGGCGATTGAAGAGGTATGACAGCGCAATGCCGACGACGAAAAGCAGTGAGCCGCTTATCAGCGACCGCATGCCCTGGCGCCAGATCAGTTTGTGCTGCCGATTGGCTCGGCGTACGGACAGCTCGCAGTAGCTGCGAACCGATGCGGCGAGGTTAGCGGCCAGTTCCTCCGAGCATTCGCCGGCGATGTCCAAAACGATGCGCTGAACGCTGGAATGCCTCTTCTGGGCCAGCAGGAGTTCGACGAGTTCGTCTATGCCGCTGTCGATTCGGTGCGACCCGGACAGCAGCGCCCGCGTGTCGACCGCGAACAGGTCGGCGGGATCGTCCAATTCAATCACGATGTCGGCCAGCGGTTCGCGCCGATCGCGTCGCACGTTCACGCCTCCTCAGGTCGGGGGACGCAACTGAGAGATTCACCGAATGCATTGGTGTACAGGCGATCTGAGCCTTCGGCTGCTGGCTGTGTGGATAGCAACGGAGCCACTTAGAGAGTGACGCAGGACCCGCCGGGAAGGCAGAAGCTTCCGCATCCCGAAGTGGTGAGCGGGGTGAGGACAATAACAATGGCAACGAACAGTTTGCTAAAACGCGACACGACGAACTCCATTCTGGTGAACGGGGCAAAGCGTGCTTAATGTACGTCTGTTGAACAAGTCATAAGCGTGTCGCGAATCAACCGTGTTGCATTCTGGATTGCGGCGTTGTCAAAACGCGATCCTGCTCCGGTTTTTACCCCGGGTCAGGCGTGGTGCCCTCGGTGAGATTCGAACTCACACTGGACGGGTTTTGAATCCGTTTCCTCTGCCAGTTGGGATACGAGGGCTTGCTCGGCCTACTACCTTAAGCGGCCCCCACCATAGAGGATCGGTGTGGTCGCGTGCTCTCACTGCCCCCGACGTGGCTGGTCGCGGCGATCCACGAGAGAATGTCTGTCATGACAGGCCCCACGACCGACACCGACGCCGCTGCGCCGCGCCGGGTCCTGATCGCGGAAGACGAAGCGCTGATCCGTATGGACTTGGCCGAGATGCTGCGAGAGGAGGGGTACGACATCGTCGGAGAGGCGGGCGACGGCCAGGAGGCCGTCGAGCTGGCCGAACTCCATAAACCCGACCTCGTGATCATGGATGTGAAGATGCCGCGCCGCGACGGCATCGACGCAGCTTCCGAAATCGCGAGTAAACGCATCGCGCCGATTGTGGTGTTGACCGCATTCAGCCAGCGCGATCTCGTCGAGCGGGCGCGCGATGCCGGGGCGATGGCTTACCTGGTCAAGCCCTTCACGATCAGCGACCTGATCCCGGCCATTGAATTGGCCGTCAGCCGGTTCGGCGAAATGAGGGAACTGGAACGCGAAGTGGAGACATTGGGCGACCGGCTGGAGACCCGCAAGGTCGTCGAACGCGCCAAGGGCCTGCTGCAGGCCAAACAGGGCATGACCGAGCCCGAGGCGTTCAAGTGGATTCAGCGTGCGGCGATGGATCGGCGGACCACGATGAAGCGGGTGGCCGAAGTCGTGCTGGAAACCCTCGGCGACGACTCTAAGGGCGACGATTCCAAGGGAGACGCGGAGTAGCCGCTTGCGCATCGAGTGTGCTGTGACGGCGTTGACTATGCGTCAGCGGCCTCGAGTGTGCGTTCAGGGCGCCCTCAGCGCACACCCAAAGCCGTGAGTGCACAGTCGACGGGTTGATCTGGCCCTAGCGCGCCACGATGACCGATGAACCATGGCCGAACAGGCCCTGATTGGCGGTGACGCCGACCTTGGCGTTCTCCACCTGCCGGCCGGTGGCCTGGCCACGCAGCTGCCAGGTCAGCTCGCAGACCTGAGCGATCGCCTGGGCGGGGATGGCCTCGCCGAAGCACGCCAGCCCGCCCGACGCGTTGACCGGAACCTTGCCGCCGATCGTCGTCGCCCCGCTGCGCAGCAGCTCCTCGGCGTCGCCCCTGGCGCACAATCCCAGGTGCTCGTACCAGTCGAGTTCCAGCGCGGTGGACAGGTCGTAGACCTCCGCGAGGCTCACGTCCTCGGGTCCGATGCCGGCCTCGGCGTAGGCCGCGTCGAGGATCTGATCCTTGAACACCCGTTCGGGTGCGGCCACGACAGCGGTGGAATCCGTTGCGATGTCCGGCAATTCGGGCAGATGCTGCGGGTAGCGCGGGGTGACTGTGCTGACCGCCCGCACCGAGGGCACCCCATCGAGCGAGCCGAGGTGCTTGCGGGCGAAGTCAGCGCTGGCGACGATCAACGCCGCGGCGCCGTCGGAGGTGGCGCAGATGTCGAGCTGCCGCAACGGGTCGCTCACCACCGGGCTGGCCAGCACGTCCTCGACCGAGGACTCCTTGCGGTAGCGCGCATTCGGGTTCTGCAGGCCGTGCTGAGAGTTCTTCACCTTGACTTGAGCGAAGTCCTCCGACGTCGCCCCGTAGAGGTCCATCCGGCGCCGCGCGAGCAGCGCGAAGTACACCGGGTTCATCGCGCCGATCAGGTGGAAGCGCTGCCAGTCGGGGTCGTTCTTGCGTTCGCCGCCGACCGGGGCGAACGCGCCCTTCGGGGTGGTGTCGGCGCCGATGACGAGTGCGACGTCGCAGAAGCCGGCCAGAATGTGCGCCCGGGCGCTCTGCAGCGCCTGGGATCCGCTGGCGCAAGCCGCATAGCTGGAGCTGACGGGCACGCCGTTCCAGCCGAGTTTCTGCGCGAACGTCGACCCCGCGATGAAGCCGGGATAGCCGTTGCGGATGGTGTCAGCACCGGCGACTAATTGGATCTGTTGCCAGTCCAGGCCGGCCTCGGCCAACGCGGCGCGGGCGGCGACCACGCCGTATTCGGTGAAGTCGTGGCCCCATTTGCCCCAGGGGTGCATCCCGGCGCCGAGGATGTAGACCGGTTCCGGAGTACTCATGAGGCCACCTTCCAGGCGTGCACGATGCGCTCGACGCCATCGTCACCGGTGAACAGCGGCATCGTGGTGAGCTCCATCTCCATCCCGACCTTCAAGTCCGCCGCCAGCGTTCCCTCGACCACCTTGCCCAGCACGATGATCCCCTCGTCGGCCAGTTGCACCGCGGCGATCGCGAACGGCTCAAACGGGTCCGCGGCGGGATAGGGCGCGGGTGGGGGGTAGCGGTTTTCGGTGTAACTCCACAGCGTCCCCCGGGTCGACAGCGCGACGGACTCTAGTGAGTCGCTGGCGCAGGCCGGGTTGGGGCAGTTGTTCTCCCTGGGCGGGAAAACGTAGGTGCCACACTCGGGGCACTTGCTGCCGATCAGATGGGCATTTCCGGCGTCATCGGCGGCAAACCATCCACCGATCGCGGGTTCTTGACTGGTGACCTCTGGCACTCGGCCAGACTACCCAGCTCAAACACAAAACTGAAACGTGTTGCAGTTATGCCGCGGGGCCGGTTGGGCCGCACGGCTCGTCGCACCCGGTGCCTAGAGTGATAGCCGTGCCTGCCCCGACCGAGGAACAAACCAAACCGACGCTGATGTTGCTCGACGGCAATTCGCTGGCATTCCGGGCGTTCTACGCGCTCCCGGCGGAGAACTTCAAGACTCGCGGCGGCCTCACCACCAACGCGGTGTACGGCTTCACCGCCATGCTGATCAACCTGCTCCGGGACGAGACTCCGTCGCACGTCGCCGCGGCGTTCGACGTGTCACGCCAAACCTTCCGCTCGGAGCGCTATCCGGAGTACAAGGCCAACCGGTCGGCAACCCCCGACGAGTTCCACGGCCAGATCGACATCACCAAGGAAGTGCTCAACGCCCTCGGTATCACGGTGCTCGCCGAGGCCGGATTCGAAGCCGACGACCTCATCGCGACGTTGGCGACCCAGGCCGAGGAGCAGGGTTACCGCGTCTTGGTGGTCACCGGCGACCGCGACTCCCTGCAGCTGGTCAGCGATGATGTGACCGTGCTCTATCCGATCAAAGGCGTTAGCGAACTCACCCGCTTCACCCCGGAAGCCGTCGTCGAAAAATACGGGTTGACCCCGACGCAGTATCCCGATTTCGCCGCGCTGCGCGGCGACCCCAGCGACAACCTGCCCGGGATTCCGGGGGTGGGGGAGAAGACCGCCTCCAAATGGATCATCGAATACGGCTCGCTGCAGGGGTTGGTCGACAACGTCGACTCCGTGCGCGGCAAGGTGGGCGACGCGCTGCGAGCGCATGTGGCCAGCGTCATCCTCAACCGTGACCTCACCGAGCTGGTCAAAGACGTGCCGCTGGCCCAAACCCCGGACACCCTGCGGATGCAGCCTTGGGATCGCGACCACATCCACCGGCTCTTCGACGACCTAGAGTTCCGGGTATTGCGGGACCGGCTGTTTGACACCCTGGCCGCCGTCGAGCCCGAGGTGGACGAGGGTTTCGACGTGCGCGGCGGCGCGCTGCAGGCCGGTGAGCTGGCCGTGTGGTTGGCCGAGCACAGCTCGGGCAGACGGTTCGGCCTGGCCGTTGTCGGCACGCATCTGGCCTACGACGCCGACGCCACCGCGCTGGCCATCGTGTCCGCCGACGGCGAGGGCCGCTACATCGACACCGCGACGCTGGATCCCGAGGACGAGGCGGCGCTGGCGTCCTGGCTGGCCGATCCGGGTCCGCCCAAGGCGCTGCACGAAGCCAAGCTGGCGATGCACGACCTCGCCGGGCGCGGCTGGGCGCTGGCCGGCGTGACCTCCGATACCGCACTGGCGGCCTATCTGGTGCGCCCGGGCCAGCGCAGCTTCTCCCTCGACGACCTATCGCTGCGCTACCTGCGCCGCGAGCTGCGCGCTGATAACCCTGAGCAGCAACAGCTTTCGTTGCTCGACGATCCAGATGGCACCGATGACCAGGCGGTGCAGACGCTGATCCTGCGGGCCGTGGCGGTGCTGGATCTGGCCGACGCGCTCGACGAGGAGCTGGCCCGCATCCACTCCACGTCGCTGCTGGGCGGCATGGAGCTGCCGGTGCAGCGGGTGCTGGCGGGGCTGGAACATGTCGGCATCGCGGTGGATGTGCCGAAATTGACTGAGCTGCAAAGCGATTTCGGCCACCAGATCCGCGACGCGGCCGAGGCGGCCTACGCGGTGATCGGCAAGCAGATCAACCTGGGCTCACCCAAGCAGCTGCAGGCGGTGCTGTTCGACGAGCTAAAGATGCCGAAGACCAAGCGCACCAAGACCGGCTACACCACCGACGCCGACGCCCTGCAGTCGTTGTTCGACAAGACCGGTCACCCGTTCTTGCAGCATCTGCTGGCGCACCGCGACGCCACCCGACTCAAGGTCACCGTTGACGGGCTGCTGAATTCGGTGGCCTCCGACGGGCGCATCCACACCACGTTCAACCAGACCATCGCCGCAACGGGCAGATTGTCGTCGACCGAGCCGAATCTGCAGAACATCCCGATCCGCACCGAGGCCGGCCGACGGATCCGCGATGCGTTCGTGGTCGGTGACGGCCCCGATTTTTCCTATGCCGAGCTGATGACCGCCGACTACAGCCAGATCGAGATGCGGATCATGGCCCACCTGTCGAAGGACGACGGTCTCATCGAGGCGTTCAACACCGGCGAGGACCTGCACTCGTTCGTCGCCTCGCGCGCCTTCGGGGTGCCGATCGAGGAGGTCACCGCGGAATTGCGCCGCCGGGTCAAGGCGATGTCGTACGGCCTGGCCTACGGATTGAGCGCCTACGGCCTGGCCGCCCAGCTGAAAATCTCCACCGAAGAAGCCAAGGTCCAGATGGACCAATACTTCGCGCGATTCGGCGGGGTCCGCGATTACCTGATGGACGTCGTCGACCAGGCCCGCAAGGACGGGTACACCTCGACGGTCTTCGGCCGCCGCCGCTATCTTCCCGAGCTGGACAGCAGCAACCGCAATGTGCGCGAAGCCGCCGAGCGGGCCGCACTCAACGCACCCATCCAGGGCAGCGCGGCCGACATCATCAAGGTGGCGATGATCGAGGTCGACAAGGCAATCACCGAGGCCGGGCTCTCGTCCCGCATGTTGCTGCAGGTACACGACGAATTGCTGTTCGAAATCGCCCCCGGCGAGCGCGAACAGATCGAAGCGTTGGTCCGCGACAAGATGGGCGCCGCCTACCCGCTTGACGTTCCGCTCGAGGTTTCCGTCGGCTACGGCCACTCATGGGACGCCGCCGCGCATTAGCGCGGCGGACCCGGACGGTGCCCCCTCGAGCTGCAGGCCCAGCCCTTTTGGGATCCCTTCGCGGCGAATGAGACGACGGAAACCGGCCCCGAATTCCGAGTTGCGGTATCTGCGCCGCGGGTCGAATAATGGGTGGGGCCGACGTGGCACGCCGGGTGGGTTTGTCCAGCGTGTGCCCTGTCGAGTAACCTCGTTAAGCAATCCCAGTTTTGTCCCTACGACCCAACCTGTCCGGAGCAACCCAACAACATGCCGAGTCCC
This sequence comes from uncultured Actinomycetota bacterium, assembly GCA_963712615.1. Lineage (GTDB taxonomy): Bacteria > Actinomycetota > Actinomycetes > Mycobacteriales > Mycobacteriaceae > Mycobacterium. Next base: position 942,018 of record CAVQIO010000002.1, on the reverse strand, counting down.
ACCGTCACCTCGCCGCAAGTAGCCGTCAACGACATTGGCTCCGCCGAGGACTTTCTCGCCGCAATAGACAAAACGATCAAGTACTTCAACGATGGCGACATCGTCGAAGGCACCATCGTCAAAGTGGACCGGGACGAGGTGCTCCTCGATATCGGCTACAAAACCGAAGGGGTCATCCCCGCCCGCGAACTGTCCATCAAGCACGATGTCGACCCCAACGAGGTCGTTTCCGTCGGTGATGAGGTCGAGGCCCTTGTTCTCACGAAGGAGGACAAAGAGGGCCGTCTGATTCTGTCCAAGAAGCGTGCGCAGTACGAGCGCGCCTGGGGCACCATCGAGGCGCTCAAGGAGAAGGACGAGGCCGTCAAGGGCACCGTCATCGAGGTCGTCAAGGGCGGCCTGATTCTCGACATCGGCTTGCGCGGCTTCCTGCCCGCCTCGCTGGTCGAGATGCGTCGCGTGCGCGATCTGCAGCCGTACATCGGCAAGGAGATCGAGGCGAAGATCATCGAGCTGGACAAGAACCGCAACAACGTGGTGTTGTCGCGCCGCGCCTGGCTGGAGCAGACCCAGTCCGAGGTGCGCAGCGAGTTCCTGAATCAGCTGCAGAAGGGCACTATCCGCAAGGGTGTGGTCTCCTCCATCGTCAACTTTGGCGCCTTCGTCGATCTCGGCGGTGTCGACGGTCTGGTGCACGTTTCCGAGTTGTCCTGGAAGCACATCGATCACCCGTCCGAGGTGGTCACGGTGGGCGACGAGGTCACCGTCGAGGTGCTCGACGTCGACATGGACCGCGAGCGGGTTTCGTTGTCGCTCAAGGCGACTCAAGAAGACCCGTGGCGCCACTTCGCCCGCACCCACGCGATCGGTCAGATCGTTCCCGGCAAGGTCACCAAGCTGGTTCCGTTCGGCGCGTTCGTCCGTGTCGAGGAGGGCATCGAGGGCCTGGTGCACATCTCCGAGCTGGCCGAGCGCCACGTCGAGGTCCCCGACCAGGTGGTTGCCGTCGGCGACGACGCGATGGTCAAGGTCATCGACATCGACCTGGAACGCCGTCGGATCTCGTTGTCGCTCAAGCAGGCCAACGAGGACTACACCGAGGAGTTCGACCCCGCGAAGTACGGCATGGCCGACAGCTACGACGAGCAGGGCAACTACATCTTCCCCGAGGGCTTCGACCCCGAGACCAACGAATGGCTCGAAGGATTCGACACCCAGCGCAACGAGTGGGAGGCCCGCTACGCCGAGGCGGAGCGCCGGCACAAGATGCACACCGCGCAGATGGAGAAGTTCGCCGCTGCTGAGGCGGCCGACCATCACAGCGGTAGCGACCAGGCACCAGGCAACGGCGGCGCGCCCACCGAGAAGGCCGCAGGCGGTTCGCTGGCCAGCGACGCCCAGCTGGCCGCTCTCCGGGAAAAGCTCGCCGGCAACGCATAATCGCGTTCGCGGATGCTGCGCATCGGGTTGACCGGTGGCATCGGCGCCGGGAAATCGGCGCTGTCTGCCACGTTCGCGGAATGCGGTGGCATCATCGTCGACGGCGACATCATTGCCCGGGAGGTTGTCCAGCCGGGCACCGAAGGGTTGGCGTCGCTCGTCGAGGCGTTCGGTGAAGACATCCTGCAACCGGAAGGATCGCTGGATCGGCCGGGATTGGCTGCCAAGGCTTTTGTCGACGACGAGGCGCGCCAGAAGCTGAACGGGATCGTTCACCCACTGGTGGGGCAGCGGCGCGCGGAGATCATCGCATCGGTGCCGGAGGATGCGGTTGTGGTCGAAGACATCCCGCTGCTGGTGGAATCCGGTATGGCACCGCTGTTTCCGCTGGTTGTCATCGTCCACGCCGAGGTCGAGCTGCGGCTGCAACGGCTGATAGAGCAGCGCGGCATGCCCGAGGCAGATGCCCGCGCCAGGATCGCCGCGCAGGCCGACGACGACCAGCGGCGTGCTGTTGCCGATATCTGGCTGGATAACTCGGGCAGCCAAGAGGAGTTGGTCACGCGGGCCCGTGAGGTGTGGAACGACCGCATCATGCCGTTCGCCCACAACGTGGCCGAGCGACAGATCGTCCGCGCAGCGGCGCGGGTCGTGCCGGCCGATCCGACGTGGCCTGATCAGGCGCGGCGCATCGTTGCCCGGCTGGCGACGACGTGCGGCCACAAAGCGTTGCGCGTCGACCACATCGGATCGACCGCGGTGCCGGAATTCGACGCCAAGGACGTCATCGACATCCAGCTCACCGTCGAAGCACTGGCAGTGGCAGACGAACTCGGCGAGGCCTTGCTGTCAGCGGGCTACCCGCGCATCGAACACATCAAGCAGGACGACATCAAGGCCGATGCCCGCAGCACGGTGAGCGATTACGACCACAGCGACGATCCGGCCTTGTGGCACAAGCGAATTCATGCCTCGGCCGATCCCGGCCGCCCAACCAACGTGCATATCAGGGTGGCTGGCTGGCCCAATCAGCAGTTCGCGTTGCTGGTCGTCGACTGGCTGGCTGCCAACCCGGCCGAACGGGTGGACTACCTGGGTGTCAAACGCGCGGCCGAAGAGCGTGCGGACGGCGACCCGACGGTCTACGTCGAAGCCAAGGAGCTGTGGTTTGCCGACGCCTATCGCCGAGCCTGGGAGTGGGCGGATTTCACCGGCTGGCGGCCCTAGCCGGCTTCCTAAGTGGGCAACGGTGCGCCGCATTGCAACGCACCGTTACCGGGATCTGAACTACCGGGTGCCGGCCGGACCATTTGGTCGGCCTGAGTGAAAACACTGTCGTCGACGTCGATCTCGCAGTGCACGTTCGCCGCGTACGGGAAATGAAGCACAATCCGCAAGCCGGCTTGCCCCGGATCGGGCAACACGGTGTTGGCCTCGAACGCGTTGCCCGGCACCGAAGGAAGGTTCGTGGTGTTCGTCTGGCCGCCGTTGATGATGAAGGTGGCCTGACTGCCGGTCGTCAGCGCGTCGATCCTGGCCCGGTAGGTGATGTTGTGCAGGTCCGCGTGCGCCGTTGCCGGAATCAACTGCGAGCCGGCCGCGATCGCGGTCACCGCGACCACCGGCATCCACCTGCGCTTACGAGGGTTCATAGCTGCTGAGATTACGCTCAGCTCGCTCCGCGAACCACACGAGTTCCCCGAGCCGTCAGGGCTGGCGGTTCAGGCACGAAGTTTCGCCAACCGCTTGAGCGGCCCGTCCAGTGAGCGGGCATGACGGGACATGTCTGCCCACGGATCACGTTGCCCGGCCAGTCGTTTGGGCAGGTCACGGATCGTGAACCGATCCGCTTGCAGGCCGCGAGCGTCCAGTTCATCCCAGTCCAGTGGGGTGGCCACTGGCGCGCCGGCGCGGGCCCGGACCGAGTACGGCGCAACCGCGGTCTGCGCGTAGGCGTTCCGCATGATGTCCAGATACACCCTGCCACCGCGGTTGTCCTTGCGGGCTTCCACGGTGCGGTGTGCATCGTCGTCGGCTACCACGACTTCGGCGACATCGCGGGCGAATTGCCGCACGGTGTCGAAGTCGGCGTCGGCGCGTAACGGCACCACGACGTGCAGCCCGCGTGATCCGGTGGTCTGCACGTAGCGCGCCAGCCCCAGGTCGTCCAGCACGTCGGCGATCGTGTGGGCGGTCGCCCGTATCACCGCGAAATCGGTGTCGGAGGGATCGAGGTCGAAAACCAGCCGGTCGGAGTTGTGCAGCCGGTTTTGCCGCGACTGCCACACATGCAGGGTGATGCAGTTCTGGTTGGCCAGCCAGCGCAGCGCCTCCGGGCGTTCGGCCAGCGGATGCACCAGGGTGCCGCCTTCCTTGGCGACTTCGACCCCGCTCATCCAATCCGGCAGCGTCTCGGCGAATCCTGCTGTACGAAGCCAGTTTCGCCGATCCCGCGCGGAAACCGTTGCACGGTCAGCGGGCGGCCTTTCAGGTGCGGCAGCATCGTGGCGGCCACTTCGCCGTAGTGGTCGGCCAGCTCCCGCTTGGTGATGCCTTTTCCGCGGTCCGGGAGCAAAACACGATCCGGATGGGTGATCTCGACCTCAACGCGTGCCATCAGTATGTCTCGCGAACCACGTCGCCGGGATCCTTGTCGGTGCGCAGGCCTTGGTATCGGGGATGCCGGAGTTTGCCATCGCGCGTCCACTCGGTGAACCCGATCTGGGCCACCAACTCCGGACGTACCCAGCGGGCGCCGTTTTCGCGCACCAGCCCCCGGGTGAACGGCGGTCCGTCCTGCTCGATGGGGGACAGCCGCTCGTGCAGGCTTTGCAGCGTGGCCTCGTCGAAGCCGGTGCCGACCTTGCCGACGTAGACGAGGTCTGCGCCGTCGTGGTAGCCGAGCAGCAGCGCGCCCAACGCAATTCGGCTGCCCTTCGGGCTGGTGTAGCCGCCGACGACGAATTCTTGGTCGCGGACGCATTTGAACTTCAGCCAATTCCTCGACCGGCCGCTGTCGTATCCGGAGTCGGCCAGCTTGGCGATCACTCCTTCGTCACCGCGCTTGCACGCGGCCCGGTAGGCGGCCAGGCCATCAGCGACGCGATGCGCGGTGTTGCGCAGCGGATCGCCGAAGCTCATCGCGTCGCGCAGCAGTCGTTTACGCCACCTCAGCGGCACCTCGGTGGTGCACTTGCCGTCGAGGTGCAGCAGGTCGAAAAGGTAGTAGTAGACCCGGATTCGCGACGCGCGGGCCACCTCGGGGTCGGTGATGCCCAGGCGCCCCTGCAGCCGGGCGAAGCTGATGCGGCGTCCCTCGAACGCGACGACCTCACCGTCCACGACGAATCGGGTAGCGCCCTGCGCGGCGAGTGCGTCGACCACTTCCGGGTAGGTTCCGTTGAGCGGCTTGCGGTTTCGTGACAGCAGCTGTATTCGATCGCCGTCGCGAAACGCCAGGCACCGCATGCCGTCGAACTTGCGCTCGAAGATCCACTGCGGGTCGCTGAAACGCTTGTCGGTCAGGGTGGCCAGCGTGGGAGCGCGCCAATCCGGAACCGGTTCGTCGTGCAATGCTGCGCGCACCGAGTCGGGCAGGCCGGCGTGATCTGTCATGACGATTCGTCCAGATCGTCCAGCGTGCGGCCGGACAGCACCGACTCGGGTTGACTCTTCACCGGTTTTCGCCGAGCGTCGGCGTCCTCGTCTCTGCGTTTGACCAGCAGCCAGGTCTCGGCTTTGCCCTCACGAATCCTGGTGAGCGCAAAGCCGCCCTGCAGCTTCTCACCTTGCAAACGGAACGAAAGGTGCCCGCGTTCCAGGCATTCGGCCATGTCGCGCTCGGTCGCGTTGGCGTAGCTGCCGCGGTCCCAGACGATCACCGGGCCGGCGCCGTACTCGCCTTCGGGGATGACCCCCTCGAATCCCACATAGTCCAGGGGGTGATCTTCGGTGCGGCGGGCCATCCGCCGGTCTTTCGGGTTCGTCGACGGCCCTTTGGGGATCGCCCACGAGACGAGTACGCCGTCGATTTCCAGACGGAAGTCGTAGTGGTCGCTGCGGGCCGCGTGGTGCTGGATGACGAAGCGGGGCCCGCTCTTACTGGTACGGCGTTTACGTGCCAGTCGTCCGCGTGGCTCGGGGCTGTTTCCGGACCTCCGTTTGCGCCGGTATTCACTCAAGGGCATACCGGAGAGTTACCCCTGGGCAGGATCGGAAAAACTGCCCCGCGTTCACGGGCGCCAGGTGAGCTCGATACCGGTGCCGGCCAGCCAGCGTTGCAGGTCATAGCCGTTTCGGGCCAGACCTTCGACGGCGTGCATCGCGCGTCGCACCGCCTGCTCGGCAACTTCGGGAGTTAGCAGGCCGTGCCCCACCGCCTCCAACAGCTCGTCGACGTCGGCCACTCGCACGCCGGAGCCGGTGCGGACCTCTAGGTCGAGGTAGTGGTCCTCGGAACTCCAGGTGTCCGCGCCGGGGGTGTATTCGCCGACGTCGAGGTAGTAGTCGTGGTCACGCTCATGGCCCGGGTTGAAGTGGAACACCGTGGCGCGCAGTCCCAGCGACGGCAGCAGCCAGGACTCGAGAGAGTGGAACTGGACCCGGCCCGGAGTGGGCCGCGCGACGTAGAGACCCCAGGGGTGCACGGCGTACTCGTCGACCGCCCGCACGATGCCTTTGGGATCGGTGTTGGTGCGGGCGAGGAGGTCGAAGGTTTCGTGTTTCGGCGGATGGATGGCGTCACCTTCTCGGGATCGCGACGGTCAGCGGCGCAGTCGGATCTTCCACCGGACAAAGCCGAGATAGAGCAATGACAGGCCGGCCAGCATGCCCATGTCGAGCAGCCAGATCTTCGATGTGTGCTGCCAGAACCGGTCCTGGGAAAGCAGCGAATCCGGCACCAGGTGCCGCGCGTCGACCGTCGACGCCGCCGCGGCATAACCCCAGCGCGCGGGCATGACGAACGACAGCTGGTCGAGCCCGAGTCGGCCGGTCACCGGGACCATGCCGCCGCACAGCACCAGCTGGGCCATGACCGCCACCGCGAACAGCGGCATGATCTGCGCGGTGGAGCGGACCAGCGCCGAAATGGCCAGGCCGAGGGTGGCCGACGCGACACAGGTCGCCGCGACGGTCGCGAACAGCTCGACGGTGGCCGCGACCGTGCCGTGGCCCAGCAGCACGCCCCCTCGGCTCGGTGCGCTCTTGCCGATGACCACGATCGCGGTGATGATCGCCGACTGCACGATCGCAAACCCGCAAAAGACCCCGGTCTTGGCGAGCAGATAGGCCGTGGTGGACAGCCCGACCGCTTGCTCACGCTGGAAGATGGCGCGTTCACCGACCAGGTCGCGGATGGTCAGCGCGGTGCCCATGAACGCCGCGGCAGGCATCAGCAGGGCCAGTATCTGGGCGGATTCGTCGGGAGTGCCGGCGTTGGCGCCGGGGAGATGGAATCTGTTCGAGCCGGGAACCGTCAGCGACAGCGACCCCAGGATGAACGGCAACAGCGCCAAAAAGATGAAATAGGCGCGGTCGGCGATGACCAGACGGATCTGCCGGCGGGCGATCGTCGAGATCTGGCGCCGCACGCTGGTATGGACCGGTTCACCAATTTCGCCCGGCTCATCGTCCTTGGCCATCAACGGTTTCTGGGGCCGCCGCTGGGCCTCCCTCTCGGCCAGGAAGCGCCGGTTGGCTTCCTCGGGATCGGCGCCCACCTTGGTGAAGATCTTGGCCCAGTTGCTGGTGCCCATCGCCGTACCGATCTGGTCCGGCGGGCCGCAGTAGGCCGTCTTGCCGCCCGGTGCCACCAACAGCAACTGGTCGCACAGATCGAGGTGCGACAGCATGTGCGTCACCACGATCACCACGCGGCCGGCATCGGCCAGCTGGCGCAGCATCATCATGACCTGGTGGTCGAGCGCGGGATCCAGGCCGGAGGTCGGTTCGTCCAGGATCAGCAGCGACGGGCCGGTGAGCAGTTCCAGGGCGACCGAGGCGCGTTTGCGCTGTCCGCCGGAAAGCTTGTCAACGCGGGTTTCCGCGTGCTTGGTCAGGTCGAGTTCCTCGAGGACCTGGGCGACGACCTTGGCGCGGTCAGATTTGCTGGTGTCGGGTGGCAGCCGCAGTTCGGCGACATAACCCAGCGCCTGACTGACGGTCAGCTGGCGGTGCACGACGTCGTCTTGCGGCACCATGCCGATCCGGCTGCGCAACGACGCGTACTCGGCGTGAATGTTGTGGCCCTCGAAGGTGACCGAGCCGGAGCTGGGTGTGGTGTATCCGGCGATCAGCCGGGCCAGGGTGCTCTTCCCGGCGCCGGATCCACCGATCACGGCGGTCAACGTCCCCGGACGCGCGGTCAAGGAGATGTTGTCCAGCAGTTGTTTGCCGTTGTCGACGACATACTTGACGTCCCGGACTTCCAGGCCGCCGGTGCGCGTGGCGGCCAGGCCGTGCTCGATCAGTTTGCCGTCGCGCAACACCAGGTCGACGTTGCCGATGGTGACGACGTCGTCGTCGCTCAAGATCGCCGACCCGACCCGGGTGCCGTTGACGAACGTGCCGTTGATGCTGTTGTCCCGGATCTCCATGCCCAGCGGCGTGGGAATCAACGTCGCGTGTTGACGCGAGGCCAGGACGTCGGAGACGACGATGTCGTTCTCGGGCGCGCGGCCGATCGTCATGGCGCCGACCGTGCCCGCGGCCGACGAGGAGCGCGGCGAGAGCAACTTCACAAAACGGGTGGCGAGGTTCGAGACGTCGGCCGTCTTGGCGTCGATCACGGTGGACTCGGCGGGCGGCGTTGCGTCCGCCTGAACCGGCGGTGTGGCCAGCGACTCGGCGTTGACCACGGTCAGTTCCTCGGGCGATGTCCCGCGCGGCGGTGGCGGCATCCGTGGCGGCGCCTTGCGCGGTTGGGTACCGGGATGCCGTGGCGGGCCTGGCATTTGGGGCTGGCGCGGTGGTGGCTTGGGCGGCATCCGGGGCGCCGGGGTTGGCGGGCTTCCGGTCTGGCGTGGCGGCGCTGGGAGCGGCTGCGCGGGAGTTGTCGGTGGGTCCGGCATCGCGGACCAGGCGACGGTGGGTGGACCGGAATTCGGCGTCGACCTGGTTTGGGGAGGTCCGGTGATCAGACCCTGCTGCGGTCCGATGGCGAAGGTCAGCCGCGGCCCCTGGGGATTCCCGACGTGAATGCTCTGCCGGTCGTGGATGTCGATGACCGGCATCCGGTAGCCGTTGGCGTAGGTGCCGTTCAGCGAGCCGTTGTCGATGGCCAGCCAGCGCCCTTGATCGAACCGCAGGTTCAGGTGCGCGCGGGATATCCGCGGGTCGGGGATGCGCAGGTCCGCCTGCTGATCGCGCCCGACCATCACCTCGTGACCTGCGGCGAAGGTTCGTTGAGACCCGTCGTGCCGGATTGTCAGGACAGGAGGGGCGGGTCGACTCACTACTCAAGTATCGGTCCGCCGAGTCAGTGCTCCCCATTGGACTCGCCTGTGACTTGGCTTTGTATCGCTCCGGCCGCTTCATAGCCAGTTCATAGCGTCCAGCAGCCTGTCGCCTATACGCATCCGGCATGATTCGGACCAGAGGGTCAGAGGGGGATCTTCCGGGACTGCCAAACAGTGAGGTTTTGGCGTGCCCGGAGGAATGTCGAGACACGAAGGGGCAATCACAGATGGACGAGCTGAAGCGCCCAACGCGGCGCCTCGGCAGCGGCCGACGGCCGCTGAGTAATCCGCGACTGGCCGGTCAGGCGCTGCGCGCGGGGTTACATTCAGGGACCGTCGCTCACCTGTTTCGCCGCGTCCCCGCGGTTAATTCGATTCCGAACGCCGATCCCTCGCAAGCGCCGGTCTACGAGCGCAGCGAGGTCAGCGGGGCACGCCTTGCGATGGCCAACGGCGCTTCATTCGCGGGCTACACCATCCTGCGGCCGCTGGGCGCCGGCGGGATGGCGGAGGTCTATCTGGCTTTGCATCCGCGGCTGCCGCGCCGCGATGTGATCAAAGTCCTCGCCGAGGCCGTCACCGCGGACAGCGAGTTCCGCGAAAGATTCAACCGGGAGGCCGATCTCGCCGCCACACTGTGGCACCCGCACGTCGTCGGCGTCCACGATCGTGGTGAATTCGACGGTCAGCTCTGGATCTCGATGGACTACGTCGAGGGCACCGACGCGTCCCGGCTGGTGAAAGAGCGTTATCAGGACGGAATGCCGGTCGATGAGGTGTATGCCATTCTCCAAGCCGTGGCGGGCGCACTTGATTACGCGCATGATCGCGGCTTGCTGCATCGCGATGTCAAACCCGCGAACATTCTGCTCACCCATCCCGAGGACGGTGAACGGCGAATCCTGTTGGCGGACTTCGGCGTAGCGCGGCACCTGGGAAACATCAGCGGGATCACCGAGACCAATGTTGCCGTCGGCACGGTCGCCTACGCCGCGCCGGAGCAGTTGACCGGATCCAACATCGATGGCCGCGCGGACCAATATGCGTTGGCCGCCACGGCGTTTCATCTCCTGACCGGAGCCCCGCCGTTCCAGCATTCCAACCCGATCGCGGTGATCAGCCAGCACCTGCATGAGGAACCGCCCCGGCTCAGCGACCACCGTCCGGAATTGGCGCACCTCGACGAGGTGTTCTTCAAGGCCCTTGGCAAGCAATCCACTGAGCGGTTCGAGCGGTGTCGCGCGTTCGCTGCGGCCGTCGGCGAGCACGTCGACGGTGTCGCGGAGGCCGGCCGGGGCACCCAGGCCGGTGGTGCGGCGATCACGCCACACCGCCGGCGCGGCGTCGGCGGTTTGGCATCAGTTGCTTACCAACGGTTTTCGTCGAGGACCAGGTGGTCGGCCGCACTGGTCTGCGCGGTACTGATCGCCGTGGCGGCAACCTGGTCGACGCTGTACTCCTTCCAGCCGGCGAGCCCAGAACCCAATCCCGCGTTGGCCTCGCGACCGTCGGCGCCCGCCGCCAGTGTCGCGCCCAAGCCCGGCGGACCGGTTCTCAACGGCACCTACCAATTGACCTATGACCGGACCAAGCGGACCACCAACGGTGTCCCGATCCGCCACGACGGCTCGGACACGAACTGGTGGGCGTTCCGTTCCGCGTGCACCAGCAACGGATGCGCGGCGACCGGTGCCGAGCTGGACGACGCCAACCACCAGGTGGCCAGCACCGCCGACGGCGGCGAAACCGACACTCTGCGTTTCGTGGGTGGATATTGGCAGGGCGCGCCTCAGCAAGAGCGGGTCGGCTGCCGCCAGCCGAACGGACAAGTTGCGGGCCACTCAGCAGGAGACCGTCGCCTGGTCGTTGGCTCCTCAACCGGACGGCACCCTGCGCGGCACCGAGACCGAAACGGTGCTGAGCAACGAGTGCGGCGCACAGGGAGCAGTAGTGCGGGTACCCGTCGTGGCCACCCGGGCCGGTGACGCGCCCGCGGGGGTAACGCTGGGCGATCCCAACCAGGTCATCAACACCTCGACCACACCGGTGCACCCGGCACCGGCTGTCCTCGGCGGGTCGTGCTCCGACGTCGACAAACTCGCTTACGACCCGACCAGCAATCAGCAGGTCGTGTGTGAAGGCAACTCGTGGGACAAAGCCCCCATCGCGACCGGGGTGCACGCCGCGGGGAGCTCGTGCGCCCTGCCCGACGTCCCGGTATTCGCGATGTCCACCTCGAACGATGGCTATCTGCTGCAATGCGATCCGGTCACCCGGATGTGGACGCGGCACTGATCGTTCGGTGCGCGCGCATCGATAGGCGACTTTGAAAGTCGATATCACCCATCCGAAGGCCGGCATCGGCACACTTGTCGGTGATCGCCTCTACCCTGGTGACATGGCTTTCGCCACGGAACACCCCGTGATCGCGCATTCGGAGTACCGCGCGGTCGACCAGGTCGTGCGCGCCGGCGGCCGCTTCGAGGTGGTCAGCCCGCATTCTCCGGCCGGCGACCAGCCGGCCGCCATTGACGACCTGGAGCGGCGGATTCAGGCGGGGGAGCGCGACGTGGTGCTACTCGGCGCCACCGGCACCGGAAAGTCGGCCACCACGGCGTGGCTGATCGAGCGGCTGCAGCGGCCCACCCTGGTGATGGCGCCCAACAAGACGCTGGCCGCGCAGCTGGCCAACGAGCTGCGGGAGATGTTGCCCAACAACGCCGTTGAATACTTCGTGTCGTATTACGACTACTACCAACCCGAGGCGTACATCGCCCAGACGGACACCTATATCGAGAAGGACAGCTCGATCAACGACGATGTCGAGCGGTTACGGCACTCGGCGACCTCGAGCCTGCTGTCGCGGCGAGACGTGGTCGTGGTCGCCTCGGTGTCGTGCATCTACGGTCTCGGTACCCCGCAGTCCTACCTGGACCGGTCGGTAGAGCTCAAGGTCGGCGACGAAGTGCCACGCGACGGCTTGCTGCGGCTGCTGGTCGACGTGCAGTACAACCGCAACGACATGTCGTTCACCAGGGGATCGTTCCGGGTGCGCGGCGACACGGTGGAGATCATCCCGTCGTACGAGGAACTGGCCGTGCGCATCGAGTACTTCGGCGACGAGATCGAGGCGCTCTATTACATGCATCCGCTGACCGGTGACGTGGTGCGCAAGGTCGACTCGTTGCGGGTCTTCCCGGCCACCCACTATGTCGCAGGCCCGGAGCGGATGGCGCACGCGATCTCGTCGATCGAGCAGGAGCTCGCCGAGCGCCTCGCCGAACTCGAGGGTCAGGGCAAGCTGCTCGAGGCGCAGCGGCTGCGGATGCGCACCAACTACGACGTCGAGATGATGCGGCAGGTCGGGTTCTGCTCCGGCATCGAGAACTACTCGCGCCACATCGACGGCCGCGGCGCCGGCACCGCCCCGGCCACCCTGATCGACTACTTCCCCGAAGACTTTCTGATGGTCATCGACGAGTCACACGTCACGGTGCCGCAGATCGGCGGCATGTATGAGGGCGACATGTCGCGCAAGCGCAACCTGGTCGACTTCGGGTTCCGGCTGCCGTCGGCAGTCGACAACCGCCCGCTGACCTGGGAGGAGTTCGCCGATCGCATCGGTCAGACGGTGTATCTGTCGGCCACCCCCGGCCCCTACGAGTTGAGTCAGGCAGCCGGCGAGTTCGTTGAGCAGGTGATCCGCCCTACCGGCCTGGTCGACCCGAAGGTCGTGGTCAAGCCGACCAAGGGCCAGATCGACAACCTGATCGGTGAGATTCGCAAACGCGCCGATGCCGACGAGCGGGTGTTGGTGACGACCCTGACCAAGAAGATGGCCGAAGACCTCACCGACTACCTGCTGGAGACGGGCATTCGGGTGCGCTACCTGCACTCCGAGGTCGACACACTGCGCCGGGTGGAGCTGCTGCGGCAGCTCCGGCTCGGCGACTACGACGTGCTGGTCGGCATCAACCTGCTGCGTGAGGGCCTGGACCTGCCCGAGGTGTCGCTGGTGTCGATCCTGGACGCGGACAAAGAAGGCTTTCTGCGGTCGTCGCGCAGCCTGATCCAGACCATCGGCCGCGCCGCCCGCAACGTCTCCGGCGAGGTCCACATGTACGCCGACAAGATGACCGATTCGATGAAAGAGGCGATCGACGAGACCGATCGGCGCCGCGCCAAGCAGGTCGCCTACAACGAGGCCCACGGCATCGACCCGCAGCCGTTGCGCAAGAAGATCGCCGACATCCTCGATCAGGTCTATCGCGAGGCCGACGACACCGAGGCCAGTCAAACCGTCGCGATCGGCGGGTCGGGACGCAACGCGTCCCGTGGCCGGCGGGCGCAGGGGGAGCCGGGTCGCGCGGTCAGCGCCGGTGTATTCGAAGGTCGCGACACGGCCAGTATGCCGCGCGCCGAGCTGGCCGACCTGATCAAAGACCTCACCGCGCAGATGATGGCCGCGGCCCGTGACTTGCAGTTCGAACTGGCCGCACGGTTCCGCGACGAGATCTCCGACCTCAAAAAGGAACTGCGCGGAATGGACGCTGCGGGCCTGAAATAGTCCGCCGCACCCTCGCCGTACTCATACGGTAGGGGGGGTGACCGGCACCGCGAGCGAGACCGGCAGTTGGCGCGAACTGCTGGGCAGGTACCTGGGCACGTCGATCGTGCTGGCGGGTGGCGTCGCGATGTACGCCACCAACGAGTTTCTGACCGTCAGCCTGTTACCGAGCGCGATCGCCGAAATCGGCGGAGCCCGGCTGTATGCCTGGGTGGTCACCCTGTACCTGGTTGGATCAGTGGTCGCGGCGACCACCGTCAACTCGATGCTGCGCCGCTTCGGGGCTCGCTCGTCATTTCTGTTGGCACTGGCCATTTTTGGGGTCGCCAGCCTGGTTTGCGCGGCGGCGCCGAACATGGGGATGCTGATCGCGGGCCGCACTCTGCAGGGTGTCGCCGGCGGCGCGCTGGCCGGCTTGGGCTATGCACTCATCAACTCCACGTTGCCGCGCGCGCTCTGGACGCGGGGTTCCGCGCTGGTGTCAGCGATGTGGGGTGTCGCGACGGTGGTCGGACCCGCGATGGGTGGGCTCTTCGCGCAATTCGGCCTGTGGCGGTGGGCGTTTGGCGCGATGGCAATCCTGACAGCGCTGATGGGCCTATTGGTTCCGGTGGTGTTGGGCACCGACCGGAATCCTCGGCAGGAGCAAACGGCGGCAAGTCCGAAACTCGGGGTGCCGGTGTGGTCGTTGCTGCTGATCGGCGCTGCGGCGCTGGCGGTCAGCGTCGCGCAACTCCCACGCAACGCCATGGCGATCAGCGGACTGCTGGTCGTCGGGGTGCTGCTGCTCGGAGCATTTGTGGTTGTCGATCGCCGTAGTCGCGCAGCGGTGTTGCCGCCCAGCGTATTCGGCGTCGGCCCGCTCAAGTGGATCTACCTGACGATGGCTGTGCAGATGGCGGCGGTGATGATCGACACCTACGTGCCGCTCTTCGGTCAGCGACTGGGACATTTGACCCCGGTCGCGGCCGGATTCCTCGGCGCCGCGCTGGCGATCGGCTGGACGGTCAGCGAGATCGCCAGCGCATCGTTGAACAACCCACGGGTGATCGGATATGTCGTCCTGGCCGCACCTCTGGTGATGGCGTCCGGTCTTGCACTCGCTGCCGCCACCCAGCAGGCGGACGCACCGGGCAGGATCATCGTGATCTGGGCGATCGGATTGCTGATTGCCGGAATCGGCATCGGAATGACCTGGCCGCATTTGTCCATGCGGGCCATGGACTGCGTCGACGATCCGGCCGAGAGCGGTGCCGCGGCCGCGGCGATCAACATCGTGCAGGTGATCTCCGCGGCCTTCGGGGCCGGGCTGGCGGGCGTGGTGGTCAATGCGGCTGAGGCCGACGATCTGGCGGCGGCTCGCTGGTTGTACGCCATCACCGCGGTGCTGGCAGCGACGGCCGTCGTCGCGTCCACCAAGGCCAGCCGGCACGACCGTCGCACACCGCGGTGACGATGCGCCACAAAAACGCCCGACTGCCCAATACGGTGTACCGGTGACCGAGACGGTGAGTGAGACCAGCAGTTGGCGTGAGCTGCTCGGCCAGCACCTCGGCATGTCCACGCTTCTGGCCGGCGGTGTTCTGCTCTACTCCACCAATGAATTTCTGACCGTCAGCATGCTCCCGACCATCATCGCCGACATCGGCGGAGCTCGGCTGTTTTCCTGGGCGACAACGCTGTATCTCATCGGTTCGGTGGTCTCCGCCGCCCTGGTCTACCCGATACTGCAGCGCATCGGGGCCCGACGCGCGTACCTGATCGGGCTCACGGTGTTCGCGCTCGCCAGCGTGGTGAATGTGCTGGCGCCCAGCATGGCCGTTCTGGTCGCCGGACGTGCGTTGCGGGGTGTGTCCGGTGGGCTCTTGGCCGGCCTCGGCTATGCGCTGATCAACACCGCCCTCCCGCGATCGCTGTGGACCCGCGGCTCGGCGCTGGTGTCGGCGATGTGGGGGGTACCGACCCTGATCGGACCCGTGGCAGGGGGGATCTTCGCGCAACTCGGGCTGTGGCGGTGGGCGTACGTTGCCATAGGTGTCGCCGCCGGGCTGATGGCGTTGTTGGTCGTCACGGTGCTGAAGCCCGACCGGATTGACCCGGCGGGCGAGAGAGCGGTGACGCCCAGCCGCAAGGTGCCGCTGGGGTCGCTGCTGCTGATGAGTTCGGCGGCACTGACCGTCAGCGTCGCCGCGCTTCCGCACCGCCTGATGGAGAACCTGGCGGTGCTGCTGGCTGGCGGGCTGCTGGTCGTTGCCTTCATCCTCGTCGACCGGCGAACCTCAGTTGCGGTGTTGCCGCGCAGCGTATTTGGCCCAGGACCGGCGAAGTGGATTTACCTGACCATGTCGGTGCAGATGGCCGCCGCGATGGCAAATACCTATGTGCCGTTGTTCGGTCAGAAGTTGGCTGACTTGAGCCCGGCGGAGGCCGGGTTTCTCGGTGCGGCGCTGGCCACCGGGTGGACCGGCAGCGAGATCGTCAGCGCTTCGCTGACCGATCGGCGCGTGATCGGGCGTGTCGTCGTCGCCGGTCCGTTGATATGGCAGCGGGCTTGGCGCTGGCCTAACCCAGCGCGCATACGCCCCGCTCGGGATTGTCGCCCTCTGGGCGCTGGCACTGCTGATCACCGGGGCCGGCATCGGGATCGCCTGGCCGCATCTGACGGTGCGTGCGATGGATTCCGGCGACCCAGAACAGAGCAGTGTGGCCGCCGCGGCGATCAACACCGCGCAGCTGGTCTCTGCGGCCTTCGGGGCCGGTCTGGCGGGTGTGGTGGTCAACCTGACCGAGGCCGACGATGCGACGGCGGCTCGCTGGTTGTATCTGGTTTTCGCGGTGCTGGCGGCAAGTGGTGACTTTGCGTCGTATCGCGCGGCCCGCGACCAGCGCTGACCTAGTCGTCCACATCGTCCTCGGCATGAAGGACGGCGACGACCCCATCGATGCCGGCGAAAGTTTCTGGCGCCTTTCCGATCTGCGCGTCCGACAGCGTCATCGTCACCCGGACTTCACCGTCATCGATGTCATGGGCGTCGGCATCGATGACGGTGAGTTGCCACTTGCGCTGTCCACACATCCGCAGCACCTCCCGCAGTACGCCTCACCCGTTTTCGTAGATGACTTGCAGCCGGGTGGTCCCGCGCAGCCTGGCAGCGAGCTGACGCTCCACCGGACTCAAAGCGAGCGCGCTGACGAAGTGCAGTGCCACCACCGCGCTGGCGAGTAGCAGCAGGCCGGCACCCGACGCCATCCCGATCGCGGCAGATTCCCAAACCGCCGCGGCCGTGGTCAGCCCATGCGCCGCACCGCGTCGAGTGATGATGAGACCGGCGCCCAAAAAGCCTATGCCCGAGACGATTTGGGCCGCGACACGCGAGGGGTCCAACACGACCGTGCCGGCGACAACCACATCGGCGAAGCCGTACTTGCTGATCAACATGATCAGCGCCGCCGAGGTGCCGACGATGGTTTGGGTTCGTAACCCCGCACTCTTGCCCTGAATAGTGCGTTCCAGGCCGATCAGTGTCGTCAACCCGAAGGCGGCAACCAGCTCGAGAAGATGCCGGCCGTTCTGCACGTCGCCACCGAACAGCGGGTCCCCCAACAAGATCTGCATGATCGCCAAGCTAACCCAGCCGGCCCAGCCGCGCTGAGCAAGTCAGCGCGTCGACTTGACGACCTGCGAGTAGTGGAATTGCCAACGTTCCACGATGTGGAAGCCGAGGTAGCTCGGGAACCGATATACCGGGGTGCGGCCGAAGGCTCCCGGCGGTAGTGATTGTCCGACTTCGTGATTGGGGAACGACTTGTCGTAGTTGGTAATGGTCCACAGCGTCGTGCACTTGTTGATTTTTGCCGTCGTCAGCCACACCGCGACGTGACCGTCCCACAGCGAACCCACCTTCGGGCCGTACACGCCGCGCTCGACGTCGATCAGCGATCGAAACGCGCCCGGGCGGGTGGCCAGCACGGCGCGGACCGGACCCGGCCGCCACGGCACGGTGTTATCGGCGAGCAAGCAGTCCCCTGCAGCGGCGTGCGAGCTGATCACGTCGGCCACCTGGCTGTAGTCCCAGCCTTCCTTGGCGTACGGCCAGCGCTGGACGAAGAGGTAATCGGGGATCGCAGCCCCCACAAAGAGCACCACCAGACCGGCGATCAGCCACGGCCGGCGGGCCACGGTGATGATGCAGATCGCCAACAGCACTGCCATCGCCGGAGCGGTCAGAATCAAATAGCGCGGAAAGTACATCGGCTCACCGATCGCCGAATAGAGCACGACGGCGGCAGTGGGCAGCACGATCCACGCGATGCAGATGGTCAGCAGCCGGCGCATATCGCCCGCCGGGGCAGGCGCGCCGGCCAGTCGGGCGACGATCGCCGCCACCATAATCACCGCGCTGAGCACCGCGAACGGCACGCTGTGGTCGAAATACTGCCGCTGGACGATGTCGAAGGCGTAGTGCCAGCTGACCGGGAAAAGCCAATTGACCTGAAATGCCTGACCGTGGGCGAACAGGATGAACGGCGTCATGACGCCCAGCGCGACGGCCGTGGTGGCCGCCCACCAGATGACCGGGAACTTCCGGGATCCCTTGGGCGCCAGCAGCGGCAGCATCGCCGCGTACACCAGGACCAGCAAAATCAGGTTGAGGCTCAGCAGAATCGACACCATCAGCGCCACGGCGTAACCCACCCACCGCTGGGGCCGGTTGCGCCGAACCGCGGCGACGAACAACACCGTCAGCCAGATCGCCGCGGCCACCGCGAAGGCATAGGAGCGCGCTTCCATTCCTGCCCAGGTGGTGCGGGGGAGAATGGCGAAGACGACCCCCGCACAAACCGCGACCGTGCGCGGCGAGAATTGCCTGGTAAACACCGTGACGCCGGCGGCGGCAGCCCCGATCGCGAGGGCGCTGGGAACCCGTGACCAGAATTCGGTCGGTGGAAAGATCGCGAACCACCCGTGTATCAGCAGGTAGTAGAGGCCATGCACGGCATCGATGTGGCCCAACAGTCGCCACAGTTCGGGCAGCGTCCGGCTCGCCGCAGCCGATATCGTCGCTCCCTCGTCGAACCACAGCGAAGGCCGACTGGCCCAGGCGGCGCTGATGACGGTAGCCAGCGCGGCGATCGCCCACGGGTCGAGTAGCCGGCCACGCGAGCCTGCGGACCGGGATTCGGCCATGAGATCCGGGGAGCGCTGCCCGAGGGTGGACGTAGCCATGATGCTTGTCACTGTAGGACGCGACCGACAGAGCTGGTCACCAGCAGTTCGCCGGGCCGGCTGGACGCGGGCCGGACTCGGCCGGATGCCCTCACCCGTCGCGTCCGTCGTTCACCGAATGCGCCGCCACGCACGGCCTTCGAGCCCGGGCCGAGGCAGTCCATGGCCTCATTATCGGGAATGCCGCCTGTTGCTGCAGCGTGGCGAGGTAAATGGAGGGTTGCGCCACGCCGCCACGGTGTGGTTAATCTGACCCATCGAGCTCTGATAACCGATACTGTCTTCTGGTTGGCCTGGCAAACGACACTGGGAGGGTAAATGTCCGCTTATCGGACTGTGGTGGTCGGCACGGATGGCTCGGACTCATCGTTGCGTGCTGTCGAACGGGCGGCCACCATCGCCGGGGACAACGCCAAACTGATTGTCGCGTCGGCGTACCTCCCTCAGCATCAGGACGGTCGAGCTGCCGACGTCCTGAAGGACGAAAGCTACAAGGTGTCGGGCACCGCGCCGATTTACGCGATCTTGCAAGACGCGAAGGAGCGGGCGCACAAGGCCGGTGCGACGAACGTCGAGGAGCGCCCCATCGAGGGTGCGCCCGTTGACGCGCTGGTCAGCCTCGCCGAAGACGTGAAAGCCGACCTGCTGGTCGTCGGCAATGTCGGTCTGAGCACGATCGCGGGCCGCTTGCTTGGCTCGGTGCCGGCCAACGTGTCACGTCGGGCCAAGGTCGACGTATTGATCGTGCACACCACGACCTGACGACCGGCTTTCTCGCTACTTCATCGATCCTTGGGCCCGTCGCGCCGCCGCCAACCGTCGGGTCTGCAGTGACGGCTTTCAGCGTGCGAACAGGGCGAGAATCGACGCCGAATTGCACCGTGGGCGCACACCCGAAACCCGCACCGCACAGTCGCCGCGGATGGGCGACGACATGGACCGCCGCGAGACCGCGGCGACGACGTGCTCTAGAAGCCTCGCTCGCGCCATTCGCTCACGTGGGGGCGTTCTGTGCCCAATAGCGTGTCGTCGCCGTGGCCCGGATAGATGACGGTGGAATCCGGATACACCTCGAACACCCGGCTGGTGACGTCGTTAAGCAGCTGGGTGAAGTCACCCGGCTGCCACGTCTTGCCCACACCGCCGGGGAAGAGGCAGTCGCCGGTGAACAACTGCGTGACACCACCGGTCGCCGGCCCGTCGAGGGCCAGCGCGATCGATCCGGGGGTGTGCCCGCGCAGATGGATGACGTCGAAGGTCAGCTTGCCGATCTGCACGGTGTCACCGTTGGCCAGCAAACGATCCGGTTTGACGGGCAGCGGTTCGGCGTCGATCTCGTGGGCCGCGGTCGGCGCTCCCGTGGCAGCGGCCACGGCCTTCAGCGCTTGCCAGTGGTCGAAGTGCTGATGGCTGGTCACGATCAGCGATATCTTTGGGGCATACCGTTGGATGAGGTCGATCAGGACGTCGGCGTCGTTGGCGGCGTCGATCAGAAGTGTTTCTCCGGTCGCGGAACATGTCACCAGGTAGGCGTTGTTATCCATTGGGCCCACCGAGGCCTTGAGGATCGTGACCCCGGGCAGGGTGCGGCGGGCGGCGTTACCAGGGTCGACGTGTCCTGTGTAAGTGTCACTAGGCTCGTCCAAAGCAGTCATACCGATCACGCTACTGGTCCCCGGGCTGGGATGAGCGGCTTGTCGGTGGGGGCACCTAGCATGGAATGCGCCGTGCGCAACAACCGTCGTTAGGCCAGTCGTTTCACGATAGTTTCGGAGAGGTGCCGCCTTGGCTGACCGCCTGATCATCAAGGGCGCCCGTGAGCACAACCTGCGCGGCGTCGACCTTGACCTGCCGCGCGACTCGTTGATCGTCTTCACCGGACTTTCCGGATCGGGCAAGTCGTCGCTGGCTTTCGACACCATCTTCGCCGAGGGCCAGCGCCGCTACGTGGAGTCCCTGTCGGCCTATGCGCGCCAATTTCTCGGGCAGATGGACAAGCCGGACGTCGACTTCATCGAGGGTCTGTCGCCTGCGGTGTCCATCGACCAGAAGTCGACGAACCGCAACCCGAGATCGACCGTCGGAACGATTACCGAGGTGTACGACTACCTGCGGTTGCTGTACGCACGCGCGGGCACGCCGCACTGCCCGGTCTGTGGCGAGCGGATCGCTCGTCAGACCCCGCAGCAAATCGTCGATCAGGTGCTGGCGATGGAGGACGGCATCCGGTTCCTGGTGCTCGCCCCGGTGGTGCGCACCCGCAAGGGCGAGTTCGCCGACCTGTTCGACAAGCTCAACGCCCAGGGCTACAGCCGGGTTCGGGTCGACGGTGTGGTGCATCCGCTGACCGAGCCGCCCAAGCTGAAGAAGCAGGAGAAGCACGACATCGAGGTGGTGGTGGACCGCCTCACCGTCAAGGCCACCGCGAAGCAGCGGCTCACCGACTCGGTGGAGACCGCGCTGAACCTGGCTGACGGCATCGTGGTGCTGGAATTCCCCGACGATCGCGACGAGCACGACCATCCGCGCGAACAGCGCTTCTCCGAGAAGCTGGCCTGCCCCAACGGGCACCCGCTGGCCGTCGACGACCTGGAACCGCGCTCGTTCTCCTTCAACTCGCCGTATGGCGCCTGCCCCGAGTGTGTGGGCTTGGGAATCCGCAAGGAGGTCGACCCGGACCTGGTGGTGCCCGACCCGGAGCGCACCCTGGCCGAGGGCGCGGTGGCGCCGTGGTCTGCGGGGCACACCGCGGAGTACTTCACCCGGATGATGGCCGGGCTCGGCGAGGAGCTGGGATTCGACATCGACACGCCGTGGCGCAAACTGCCGGCCAAGGCACGCAAGGCGATTCTCGAGGGCTCCGACCATCAGGTGCATGTGCGCTACCGCAACCGGTATGGCCGAACCCGTTCGTACTACGCCGATTTCGAAGGCGTGCTGGCGTTCCTGCAGCGCAAGATGGAGCAGACCGAGTCCGAGCAGATGAAGGAACGCTACGAAGGCTTCATGCGCGACATCCCCTGCCCGGTGTGCGAGGGAACGCGTCTCAAGCCGGAGATCCTGGCGGTGACGCTGGCCGCGGGGGAGCGGGGCCCGAGGTCCATCGCGGAGGTCTGCGAGCTATCCATAGCCGATTGCTCAGATTTTTTGAACGCGCTCACCCTTGGGTCGCGCGAGCAGGCTATCGCGGGGCAGGTGCTCAAGGAAATCCAGTCGCGGCTGGGCTTTTTGCTCGATGTCGGGCTGGAATACCTGTCGCTGTCCCGGGCCGCAGCCACGCTGTCCGGTGGTGAGGCCCAACGGATTCGGCTGGCCACCCAGATCGGCTCCGGTCTGGTCGGCGTGCTGTACGTCCTCGACGAACCGTCGATCGGGCTACATCAGCGCGACAACCGGCGCCTCATCGAAACCCTCACGCGCTTAAGGGGTTTGGGAAACACGCTGATCGTCGTCGAACATGACGAGGACACCATCGCGCACGCCGACTGGATCGTCGACATCGGCCCGGGCGCCGGTGAGCACGGCGGCCAGATCGTGCACAGCGGGACGTATCAGGAGCTGCTGCGCAACAAGAACTCGATCACCGGCGCCTACCTGTCGGGCCGGGAAAGCATCGCCACGCCCAAGCGCCGGCGTTCCGTCGACAAGAAGCGTCAGCTCACCGTCGTCGGGGCCCGCGAGCACAACCTGCGCGACATCGACGTGTCGTTTCCGTTGGGCGTGCTGACCTCGGTGACCGGTGTGTCGGGCTCGGGCAAGTCGACTCTGGTCAATGACATCCTGGCGGCCGTATTGGCCAACCGGCTCAACGGCGCTCGGCAAGTCCCGGGCCGGCACACTCGGGTGACCGGGCTGGACCATCTGGACAAGCTGGTGCGGGTGGATCAGTCGCCGATCGGCCGCACGCCGCGCTCCAACGCGGCCACCTACACCGGGGTGTTCGACAAGATCCGCACCTTGTTCGCCGCCACCACCGAGGCGAAAGTCCGTGGCTACCAGCCGGGTCGATTCTCGTTCAACGTCAAGGGCGGTCGCTGCGAGGCGTGTACCGGTGACGGCACGATCAAGATCGAGATGAACTTCTTGCCCGACGTGTATGTGCCGTGTGAGGTGTGCCAGGGCGCCCGGTACAACCGGGAAACCCTCGAGGTGCATTACAAAGGCAAGACCATCTCCGAAGTGCTCGACATGTCGATCGAGGAAGCGGCGGAGTTCTTCGAACCGATCAGCGGTATTCACCGCTATCTGCGCACGCTCGTCGACGTCGGCCTGGGCTATGTCCGGCTGGGTCAGCCCGCGCCGACCCTGTCCGGCGGTGAGGCGCAGCGGGTCAAGCTGGCGTCCGAATTACAGAAACGCTCGACCGGCCGCACCATCTACATCCTCGACGAGCCCACCACCGGGTTGCATTTCGATGACATCCGCAAGCTGCTCACCGTCATCAACGGCCTTGTCGACAAAGGCAATACGGTCATCGTGATCGAGCACAACCTGGACGTGATCAAGACGTCGGACTGGATCGTGGACATGGGTCCGGAGGGTGGCGCCGGCGGCGGAACCGTTGTCGCCGAGGGCACTCCGGAAGCCATCGCCGCCGTGCCCGAAAGTTACACCGGGAAGTTTCTCGCCGAGGTCGTCGGCCGCAGCACCCCGTCGGCCACCGCGTCGCCGCGTGCGAACCGCAGGCGCAAGGTCAGCGCCTAAGACCCGATCGGTGCAGAGCGTGCGCCTGCGAGCAACTCTTGGAAAGCCTCCTGCATGCATTCGGCATATCTGGCCGGGTCCGGCAAGGAGTCGCGATCGGCGGTGGCGCTGATCGACAACGTCCCGTGGTAGCTGGCCACGACATGGATCAGGTTCAAGCCGGCCACCAGCGGTCCGAGACCAGCGACACGGACCAGTCGGGCACCGCTGAAGAACAGCGGTTCGGCGGGGCCGGGCACGTTGGTGACGGTCGTGTTGGCGATCGTCGGGCCCGAGAACGGAAGCGCACTGGCGGCCTTTGCCGTCATCCCGAGCAGTGAGGTGGGCACTGTGCCGATCAATTCGAGCAGCTGGGTTCTGGTCGATTCCGACCCGGAACGGCTTCCGGCCGTCGATTCGGCGATTGCTTCGAGCCGTTTGATCGGATCGGCGATGTCGGTACCGAGCGACTGCAGCCGGCCGAATAGGACGTTCCCGTTGTTGCTGGTATCGCCCGCCTTGCGCATCGACATCGGACAGGCCGCCACCAGCGATTCGTCGGGCAGCTCACCGTGGCCATCCAGATACCCGCGCAGGGCGCCGCCGACATAGGCGAGCGCGACATCGTTGATCGTCGAGCCGGGCACACTCGCTTTGATCCGTTTGAAATCGGCAAGTTCGTGAAACCGCGCCTCGAAGACGCGGTGCGGCGAGACCGTTTGGTTGAAGCGGGTTTTCGGTGGGAATGACGGCGCCCCGCCCCGGGCGACCCTGCTGACGACTCCTCCGATCAGCTTGCCCGGCAGACCGGCTAAGCCGCGTACCGCCTGAGGCGCGCTGGAGGCGAGAACGCTACTTGCCCGTAACGGTTGCAGCGCTGCATTGATCGCGGTGCGCGAGAGTAACTCCGCGGTGGACGGCAGGGGACCGGGCTGCCACGGGTTGTCGGGGCCGGCGGGGCGGGGGCTGTCAGCGGCAAGATCGTGCAATGCCGCGATCATCTGAACGCTAGCCATCCCGTCGACCGCACAGTGGTGCAGTTTCAGCGCCATTGCGAACGAGCCCTTCGGCACCCCAGGCACGGAATTCAGTCCCTCGATGACGGTGATCTCCCAGGGTGGGCGCCGCAGGTCGATCTGCCGGGCAAAGAGCCGCGCAGTCTGGATACAGAGTTGTCGCCAGTCACCGGGCTGGGGCAGCCCGATATGACGGACGTGATACTCGAGGTCGAAGTTAGGGTCGTCCACCCAGTAGGGCCTATGGAATCCGCCGGGCAAGTCGGTCAACCGCCGCCGGAAGACATCCGCGAGATGCAGCCGGGCGTCGAGTTCCTCGAGAATCCCCTTGAAGGTCACCTTGCCACCCGGGGCGGTCGACGGGTCATAGATCAGCAACAACTGAATCTGTAGCGGCGCCGCCGGCGTCTCCGCGCGCAACATCATGTCGTCAGTCCAACTCAGTTGCCGCATTCGTCCCCCTCACGCTCGCTCCTGAGGCCAGCGTAGGCCGGTCGGGGCACCGGGAGCCATGCGCATAACCGCATATCAGGCCCCTGATGTAGCCTCAGGGGTCACGCGACGCCCCAGGGGGTAAGGCAGGTGCTCAACCAGATGGCTCAGCCGTCCCTCGGACCAGTAGGTTCCGGCCAGGGTGCTGTGCCGCGCATCGCCGTCCTCTCCGACGCAGGTGGCACGTTGCCGCGGTTCTGCTGTGCCGATTGAGACGTTCTCGCTTAACTGACCTCGCGCCGCCAATCGTTGGCTTGTGCGCGCAAATGACCACCGAAAAAGATCGGACATCACCCACAATGCCGCGGTTGGCAAACCATCCCCGACTGTGCATTGCCGCGCGAATGCCCCGCGCCACTGCGCGGGAATTGCGTTAAGCATCGATGGCCATCACCGACGTTCCCGAATATGCCCATCTGAGTGAGGCGGACCTCGACGAGTTCGCGGCTGCGTTGGAAACGATCCGTTGCGATATCGAGTCTTCGCGCGGATCCGCCGATCGGGCATACATCAAGCGTGCCATCGCTTTTCAGCGAGGCCTCGAGGTCGCCGCGAGGCTGGTGATTGGCTTCGGCAGAGGCAAGCTTGGCTGGGCTGTGGGGACAGCCGCCCTGGCCGCGGCCAAGTCCATCGAGAACATGGAACTCGGCCACAACATCAGCCACGGTCAATGGGATTGGATGAACGACCCGGAAATCCACTCCACCACCTGGGAGTGGGACATGGCGGGTCTCACGTCGCAATGGCAGAACTCGCACAACTACCGGCACCACGTCTTCTCAAATGTCGTCGGCGTCGACGACGACCTCGGCTTCGGAGTCCTGCGGGTGACTCGAGACGAGGAGTGGCAACCGGGCGCCCTGATGCAGCCGCTGCGTGCCGGGCTGCTGGCGCTGTTGTTCGAGTGGGGGGTCGCACTGCACTGCTTGTATTCGGTGCAGGAGCGTGCGACGACGAGCGCCGGTAAAGCGGCGCACCGGACAGCGCTTGTCCGCAAGATCGCTCGGCAGGTCGGCAAGGATTATGTGCTGTTTCCCGCGGTGAGTCGCCGACGGTGGTGGCGCACACTGGGGGCCAACGTAGTTGCCAACGGACTGCGCAACGTGTGGGCGTACATCGTCATCGTCTGCGGTCACTTCACCGACGGAGCGGAAAAATTCAGCGCGTCCGTACTGGAGAGCGAGACGAAGCCCGAATGGTATCTCCGGCAGATGCTGGGTACCGCGAACTTTCGGGCGGGGACGCTGATGGCGTTCATGAGCGGAAACCTCTGCTATCAAATTGAGCACCACATGTTCCCTGATTTGCCGAGTAATCGGTACCCGGAGATCGCCGAACGGGTGCGCGCGTTGTGCGTCACCTACGACCTGCCGTACACGACCGGCCCGTTGCATCGTCAGTACCTGCTCACCGCACGCACAATTTGCAAACTCGCGCTGCCGGACCGGTTTCTGACCGCCACATCCGACGACGCGCCGGAGACCGCGTCCGAGCACAAGTTCCGGAACACCGCGCGGCGGTCACACGTTCGCGGTGTGGGCGGCAACGACATGGGGCGACGCGGAGTAGCGACAGCAATATTCGCCCACAACAATCAACGCTAGTTCTGAACAGAATTACGCTGCAGCGCAATCTAACTGGTGGACGGGATTACTCCCTCACCTGGCGATCGACCAGACCCGTCACGAACCGGGAATCGATCTTTTCACCGCCGTCGCCGTAGTAGACGCGGTGGGACTCGACCACTGTGCTGTCTTCGCCCGCATCCGTGCTCGTAATTTTGATCCAGTTGCCAGACTGGGGATTTCGGAGCATGTCACCTTCACGGATCTCCGACAGCGGCACCTGTTCCGTTGCGTGTTCCGAACTCATTGCTCTCCCGGGCCTCGTGGTCGGTCGGCTGCGTCGACCATCCGGGGATCGTCCCCTGATCGCCTTGAGGATCCTCCGCTCAGCGCCACCGGTCAATGACGGATTTACCAAGCCTGCCGAGCTGAGCGGGTGCACAATAATCGTCGGACTACGTGGCCGTATCGCCGCGCAGCCGCACCAAACGCGTGGTGCTGGTCTCGTCGAGGTCGACCAGGTCGCAGCGGGATCGCAGGAAATCGCTGAACGACTTGAAGCCCAAGGACTTCTCGCTGAACGACGGGTCCATCCGTTTCATCTGGGCTTTGACCGCTGAGTTGTGCAGCCACTCGGTGTCGTCCTTGTCCTGGCCGATGCGCAGCGCGCGTTCGAGCAACCCGGTGGCGGCGACCTGTGGATCGGCCGACGCCGGCTCGTCGCCGGACTCTTCGGTGCTGGGGCGGCGGCCACGTTTTTTGGGTTCGGGGGATTGCATTACGGCAGTGGGTATCCCGGGCAGCGCATCGTAGGTGACAAATTCGTCGCAGGCCGCAGCCAGGGACCGGCTGCTGGCGCCGGCGACCCCGATGCCCACCACGTAGCGGCCGAGGCGCTTGCACCGCTGAGCCAGCGCGATGTAATCGGAATCGCCGCCGACGATCACCACATGAGTCAGATCAGGCAACCGGAACATGTCCTCGACCGCATCGACGGCCAGTCGGATGTCGGCGCTGTTCTTGCCGTAAGCAGCAGCAGGAAACAATTGAACGAGGTCGACCGCGCGGCCCACGAGCTGCCCGTGGTAGGCAGCGTTCACATCGGCGGACCAGTCCGCGTAGGCGCGGGTGAGCACGAGGGTGCCGAACGACGACGCAAAGTCGATGATGGCGCCTACGTCGACGGTCGCCAACTGCAGCCGATCTGTCTCGAGCCCCTTGGCCTTGTCTTTCTGGTACGAGTTGCGCCCGTGCACCTGGTCGTAGCGGGAGATCACGATGTTGTCGAAGTCGAGGTAGACGGCGACGCGGGAGGTGCCGGAATCGGTCATCGTGCGTTCGCTCCCAGGACTACCGGGTGATCCACTACCTGCGCGGTCAGAAGACTTTCATCGAGAGTAGCCATCCGGTCATCGTGCGCTACGGAATCCACCCCATCAAGCCCACGCGCAGACCGATTCATCAAAGGGCGCGGACCCCAGCGTGTTTGCGCGTCCAACCAGGTGCGCCGGATCGCGGGGTGTAGCGTGGTTGGTGAGACTTTCGACCAAGCCCATGTTGTCTTGGTTCTCGTGGCCATTCTTTTCGTCGTCGGCCTGTCACTGATGTTGATGGGACGGGCGGGACATGCGGTCGGTGGCCGCCGCCGCTGCTACTAAGGGGTCAGAGTTACTCGGCGCGGCTGCCCGGTTCGGCCGGCCGCAGCTCTGGTTGCAACAGACCTCGCTTTCGTCGGGCAACCTCAAGTGCTTTTGACTCCTGCGACGAATAGTGTTGGCGCGCAGATCGATTAGAACACCTGTATGCCACCCGTCGGCGGCTCGGCACTGGCGGCCGCAGTGGACAAACAAGCCGAATGAAAGGAGTAAACCATGGCGATTACCGATGTTCCGGCCTTCGCCCATTTGACTGACGCCGACATTGAGAATCTGGGCGTTGAGCTGGACGCGATCCGGCAGGACGTCGAGGATTCGCTGGGCGGGCGCGATGCCCGCTATATTCGCCGCACCATCGGCGCGCAGCGTGTCCTGGATGTGGCCGGTCGGCTGCTGTTGGCCGGTAGCTCGAATCGCTGGGCGTGGTGGGCGGGAACGGTGACCTTGGGCGTGGCCAAGATCGTCGAGAACATGGAGATTGGCCACAACGTCATGCACGGCCAGTGGAACTGGATGAACGATCCCGAGATCCATTCCACGATGTGGGAGTGGGACATGAGCGCGGCGTCAAAGCACTGGATCACTTCGCACAATTTTCAGCACCACAAGTACACCAACATCCTCGGCATGGACGACGACGTGGGCTACCACATCCTGCGGGTCACCCGTGATCAGCCCTGGCAGCGCTTCAACATCGGCAATCTGTTCTTCAACACCATCCTCGCGCTCGGGTTCGAATGGGGAATTGGCACCCAGACCATCGATTTCGAAAAACTCCTGCAGGCCGGCCCGGAGCGCGACACGACTCTCCAGCTGGCACGCGAGTTCTCGGTCAAGGCCGGCCGGCAGCTGGCCAAGGACTACGTTGCGTTCCCGGCGCTGACCTCGTTGTCACCCGGTGCGACCTACACGTCGACATGGCGCACGATCGCCAAGCTGTCGCTGCCGAGTAAGTATCTGCGCGACACCGCTAATGACGCACCGGAAACCCGCAGCGAGCACATGTTCGCTGGATTAGAGCCCGGTTTCGCCACAACCGACCTGGAGTCAGGACGCCGCCGCGGACTCAAGACAGCGATCTCAGCGGTCCGCCAGTGGCGGAACGGGTATCGCACCGCCAAAACCCCCGGGGCGATACCCGTTCCGCCCCAGGGGGTTTCGTGCTGAGCCGCTAGACGGGGGTTACCTGCACCGCCTGAGGGCCTTTAGGTCCCTGGGTGATCTCGAATTGCACTCGTTGATTTTCCTCGAGGGAACGAAAGCCGCTGCCTTGTATCTCGGAATGGTGGACGAATACATCTTTTGCGCCGCCATCAGGGGCGATAAAGCCAAAGCCCTTCTCGCTATTAAACCATTTAACAATTCCCTGTGCCATTCTATATTCTCTCTCTTTTCACCTAGATGCAATTTTGGATGCATCTATAACCAACCATAACATGGTAGATCTGCAGACTTGATTACTGTATGTGCCCAAATATTTTTGTCCCGCTCGGGCCCACCCGGACGCGCGCCACGGGGCGACGCTGCACGTCAGGGGTGCATATAAGGGCGGGTGATTCATCCTGGCCGACACGATTGGCTGGATTTCGGCGGACTATCGATTCAATGTTTCTTAGTACGCGATAACGCGTCGGCCGTGGGGGCCTGGGCGCCTTCAGTGCGGCGATCGGCTCGCTTCTGTTTCAGAGATTTGCCGGATTTCTTCGCCATAGATTGCCGGGGAGATTTGTCAGACATCACGGCCCTTCGATAGGGGCCTGTGTGGCCCCAGTTTTTCAAGTATACGCCTCGTCGGCGACTGTGGTATCGATCGGACGGTTTGCACCATGAACGCAATATTGCCCGGGGCGGACGGTACGCTGAGCTGCCCTAGCACCCCAGCAGCCAATCCGGGCCGGACTGGATGGCGGGGGCCGATTCCAACGGAAGCCCAGAATCTGGGGTGCCTCGGCGGACCAGTTCCCGTAGCAAGCCGGCATTCATCGGTTGTGCTGACGTGCCGACCTCACGCAGAAGGCGCTGCGCGTCCTCGCCGGGACTCGCGGGCGGTAGGACGAACAACACTGCGTCGCGAGACCTGGTGCCCTTCAAGTAAATGGTGTCGCTGTAAACCAGCCGATATGGATCAAGTGAGACCATTTCATTGCGGCGAATAACTCGCGACGGGGCGGGCAACCATGCGGTTGGGTCGTAAACGACTCGGCGCACACGGCCAACCCATAAATTGAACACGGTAACCAGATCGGGTAGCTCCAAGCTCAGGTCCAAGCTTTTCGGCCACCAAACACCATCCACCGCGGCCTCGGTGGTGTCGCGTTCGCACAGCGTTAATCGGGTTGCGCTTGAAGGAGACGACAAAACGTGCGCCACGGGAGATATTGTCAAGACCTGTGGATGAGGTTGTTTCAGGCGACCTCCGTTTCGGTTGATTCGCTGGTTTCGGCGGGTGTGATATCGACGGGGCGTTCGAGCAGTTTGCCTTTGTGGAACACCGCGCCGGCACGGACCAGGGCGACCAAGTGCGGGGCGTTGACGGCCCGCCACCGGGCCTGCGCGGCGTCGATCAGCTTGTAGGCCATCGCAATTCCCGCGGCGCGGGAGCCGGGCCCCTTGGTGACCTTGGTTCGCAACCGCACGGTCGCAAAGGTCGACTCGATGGGGTTGGTGGTGCGCAGGTGGATCCAGTGCTCGGCCGGGTACTTGTAGAACTCCAGCAGCACGTCGGCGTCGTCGACGATCTTGGCGACCGCCTTGGGATACTTGGCACCGTAATCGACCTCGAAGGCCTTGATCGCGATCTGCGCCTTGTCGATGTCCTCGGCGTTGTAGATCTCCTTGATCGCCGCCAACGCAGCTGGGTGCGCTGACTTCGGCAGTGCAGCAAGCACATTGGACTGCTGGTGAAACCAACACCGCTGCTCACGCGTGTTCGGGAAGACCTCGCGGACCGCCTTCCAGAACCCCAACGCACCGTCACCGACAGCCAGCACCGGGGCTGCCATCCCGCGCCGGCGGCAGCTCCGTAGCAGATCGGCCCACGATTCGGTCGATTCCCGGTAGCCGTCGGCCAAGGCGACGAGCTCCTTGCAACCATCGGCGCGCACCCCGATCATCACCAACAAACAGAGCTTCTCCTGCTCGAGACGGACCTTGAGGTGAATGCCGTCGACCCACAGGTAGACGTAGTCCGTGTCCGAGAGGTCACGGACTTGGAAGGCCTTGGCTTCGTCTTGCCACTGGCTGGTGAGCCGGGTGATCGTCGTGGCCGAGAGACCCGCACCCGAGCCCAGGAACTGCTCCAACGCCGGACCGAAGTCACTCGTCGACAGGCCATGCAGATACAGCAGCGGCAGAACCTCGCTCATCTGCGGTGACTTGCGCGCCCACGCTGGCAGGATCGCGGAGGAAAACCTTTGCCGCTCTGCGGTATCGGCATCGACGCGCTTGTCGTTGACGCGCGGCGCGGTCACCGTGACCGCGCCCGACGCGGTCAACACCTCACGCTCCCGGTGGTAGCCGTTGCGGACCACCAGGCGCCGTCCGTTGTCGTCGACCTCTCCGGCATGGGCGTCGATGTAGGCGGCCACTTCGGCCTGCAACGCCGCCGCAAGCATCTGTCGGGCGCCGTCGCGGACGATCTCATCGAGCAACGACCGACCGACACCGTCGTTCTTCTCGTTGGAGCATTCCGCGTCGTGAACTACCGTGAGCATGGGCGTACCTTCCCAACCAGCGCGCCAACGCCGGTCTTGATCAGAGAACCTTGGACTTCAGATCATCCTCGGGAAGGTGCGCCCACTTTCACACCACCTCGCCAAGGCTCATCCACAGGTTCTGATCATTGCTCGCGCCACGGCGACGCTCCCGTCTAGCGATTGTTTGCCATCGCAGACGCCTACCGAAGGGAAGCGGTACTCGACAAACCCACGACGTCAACAGCATAGCTGCGACGATGGGATAGACGATGCGCGAATCGCCGAAAGCCGATGCTCAATGTCTTTGACGCGACCTGGATACCGGCGCCGACAATTGTCACCACAGATGGAAAATACTCTGGTGCAGTGTAATTCAGAGGGACCGGCGAGCTGACGATGATGTGAATCCATACCCGACCTGCGGTGCCCGGATGGGCGCAGCCCGTAGGCCATCCGGCCACCACGTGGACAGATTAGAGGCGTAACGTCGTAAGAGAGCTGTTTCGTTGTCGGCGCTGGCCTCGATCGGTATTTCGCGAGCGAGATTACAGGCAATGCGATTCCTCCGTCGGGCCCGACTCGCGGTCCGATCGCTTCGAACTTCGAAGGGCTGCTCCATGAATCGCGCAGATACGGTGGGCGGTGTCATTGTGTCTCAACAGAATCCAACAACAGACGGCATAGTGAATTCGGTGGAGTCAGCTCCATACATGGTCGGTGCGATGGGGTCGCGGCACCCTGCGAGCCCAGTGCGACTCACTCTGGCACCCGGGCTCGGGAGCGAGATTGATGGAGCGTGGTGGCCTCGTACGGGGCTGATCTCGAGGGAGCTCCCCGAATTGGTCTCCATTTTGGAGGTCCGTTTAGGCCAGGTCATCGACATCAACGTCAACTGGTCATCTTTGCAACGCCAGCCGGATCTGAATTGGGCCTGGTGGCAAGGCATACACCCGCACGTAATGACTATCGGCGGCCACGTTGCGCGCGCGAAGATTCTGATCGTTCCATACCGAACCGGGACAGCCCTTGCGGTGATGCTTTTGCGCCGGGCCGCGGGCCTATCCGTCCTTGCGGCGCATCGTGATTCCCGGGCGTTCCTGACCGCCGAATGCATTATCCGCGCGGCCAAGGGCGAGCGAATGTTTGAGCTACATCGCTCACGGCGAGCTGATTCAGCGGTAGCCAAAGTTGGTGAGGTTGCCGGTTGAACTTATCTGCTGGGGCCGCGGCTTTCCGAATCTTGTGTGCTGATCATCAGTAGGCTTTCCGCGGTCGAGACATTTCCGGGGCCGGCGGCGCTCATCATGATGGCGTGTGCCTGATCTGGATCGGCATGCGGGGAAACCACGAGCAAGACAATCTTGCTGCGATTAAGCCCAATGACTTCGACGGTGTTGATCGGCTGGAGGTCGGACGCGTCGAGTCGTACCGTTCGCCCTCCGGTCGCGAGTTTTGCAGGCGCCGTTGCCCATTCGCTCACGTTGTAGATCGTGCGGCCAATCGGCCCGAGTCGAAAAGATAGCACCGACAGCAGATCTGGCAACTCTGCAGTCAGGTCGGCAGAGTGCGGCCACCACGCCCCATCGACGTAGCCGTTGTGAGGCGCCTTGGGTTTCAGCTTCAGCCGTGGTGTGTGTATCGGCGGGGTATACCGCCGCGCGACATCGGTGTGGTCTTTTTTCAGCGTCATCGCGACGCTCCCGTCCTGACCGCGAAACCAGCCAAGTTATTCGATCGGCGACGACATGGCTTTGACCAGGTACGAGATATCACCGACCGTACCTACCCTACGTGCGGAGACCACGAAGAACGATGGCGAGTTTGGCGGCCGTGATCAGCCGACGGGGCGCGTTCTCAGCGGATGGAAACCAGTTGGTCGATCGAATCCGCAGGCAAGTCGCCGTCGACGACCGCGGTCACCATCAGCTGGTTGAGCGTGATCGCGCCCTTGTGATTATCCAGGAACGCGGTGTCGGAGGCGTCACGACCGGTGGCGACGCGGACCAGGGTTTGTCGCGGCGCCAATAGCGTCGCATCGACTACCCTCCATTGGCCCTCGACAAAAGCCTCGGCCACGGCGTGAAAGTCCATTGGATACAAGCCGGGCGCGTACACCGACACCAAGCGGGCCGGCACCTTCACTGCACGAAGCAGTGCCACCACCAGATGCGCGTAGTCGCGGCACACACCTGCGCTGGACAGCAGCGTGTCCACGGCCCCGTCAATCGGATCGCTGGAGCCCGGCACGTAGTTCAGCCGGGTACCCACCCACGAGCTCACGTGCTCCAGCAGCGTCGCCGAATCATGGTCGTTGCCGAATTCCGTTGCGGCGAAACCATAGAACTTATCGGCCTCGGCGTAGCGACTGGGCCGCAGATACATCGACTGGTCGTATTCGGTCACCGGAGCGGGTTCGGTCTGACCCACTATTGTCGCCGAGTAGTCGACTTTCAGGGTGCCCACCCCGGCGTCGAACTTGTGGATGCGGTTGCCGTGCACACCACTGATCTCCATCGGCTGGATCTGCTGACCGTTCAAGACGAAGCGCAGCGATTCGTAGACCTCCGCGGCCGGATGCGGCGCGACAGCGACCTGAAACTCCAACGTCGTGGGCGCGGTGATTTCGACTTCAAGCTCGGCGCCCACTTCTCGTCTCATCACGCAATACTGCGCCAGTGGCCCGGGAATTGCCAACCGTGTTGCGGCCTACTCAACTGCCCCAACGCTTCTCGTGCGCCGATGCAATTCGCTCATCGTGATTCCCTTAGCGGGGCAGTCGGGCCGCCATCATGTTGGCGAGCTGTCTGGCCTGGTTGATGGTTCCGGGCGCGCAGACGTTGACGTCAAACACCACATTGGATACCGCGGACAGGACGTGCTGGCACACCAACGGGCTGTTGGCCAGCGTGTGCTGCAGGGCGATATTGGGCGGATTGCCGCTCATCTGCCCGAAGGTCCATTCGAATGTGGTCTTGTCGGCGACCTGAGTCACGGTTCTTCCGGCGCAGTCCCGCCATTGCGGCGCCTGGGCTGTCACAAATCCCTGGGCCTGGGCGGCGGACGCGAAAACCACCGCGCCCTGGGCCACGACGTAAGCGGGGTTACTCTGCGGCTTCTTCAAGAGCTGGGCGAGAACCCCGGTGTAGCCGCTGCCGTTGTATGTCGAAGTTTGGAAACCGATCAGCGCGCCGAAGCATTTGTCGTCCGACAACGTGTTACCCGGGCCGGGATCTACCATCTCACTTTTGCTGTGGTCGACGACGATGCCGGTGGTGTTGACGATGGTGTTGACCTGCTCCACCGGAATCAGGATCGAATCCAGTTGCGCAGGAAGCACTGTCGGGGCGACGGTGCTAGTGCTCAGGATGGTCGTGCTCGTCGTGGGTGCAGCGGTGGTGTTGCTGACGGGGCTTTCGGTCCGCGCCGTGTCGGATTTGCGCACCGCTAACAAGATCCCGGTGCCCGCGACGGCCGCCGCGACGACCACCAGCGCGCCGATGATCAGTCCTAGCCTGCGCGTGGGTGCCGCGGGCGGCGGCCACGGCACGACGGGTGGATTGGCGACCCAGGCCGGCTGGGTCCAGGGCGCCGGTGGTGGGGCGAAGTGCTGGCTGTGCTGGATCAGGTCTGTCGCCCGGTGCTGATCGGGCGTGCTCAGCGCCTGCAGGGCGGCCGCAGCGAGATCGCCCGCGGTGAGGTAGCGGTCGATGGGATCTTTGGCCATACCACGCGCGATGACCTCGTCGAATGCCGCCGGGATGGCGGGATTTCGTTGACTGGGCCGCGGGACTGGCTCCATCAAGTGTGCGGCCATGAGGCTGTCCGTCTGGAAAGGTCGTGTCCCCGTAAGGCATTCGTAAAGCAGACAAGCGAGAGCGTAGATGTCGACGCGGTAGGTGGTGTCATCCTTGCCGAATCGTTCGGGTGCCATGTAGTTCCAACTACCCACAGCGGCACCAGTTTTGGTCACACCCTGCTCGGTGGCCGCCGCAGCGATGCCGAAGTCGACAAGGTAGGCGAAGTCCCGCTCGGTGAGCAGGATGTTTTCGGGTTTGATGTCGCGATGGATGACGCCGGCGCGGTGGGCGGCATCGAGCGCGGAAGCGACTTGCTCGACGATTGCGACCGCGCGGGCTGGTGTTAGCGGCCCAGTGTGACTGAGCACGGCGCCCACGTCTTTTCCTTCGATCAGGCGCATGTCGATGAACAGCTGGCCGTCGAGCTCGCCGTAATCGTGAATAGGCACGATGTGCGGTTCTTGCAGCCGGCCCGCGGTCTGGGCTTCACGTTGCAGGCGTCGGCGAAAGACGTCATCGGAGCTGACTTGCTGGGACACCAGCTTCAGCGCCACCACACGGTCTTTGCCGGTGTCGTAGGCCTCGTAGACCTCGCCCATCCCGCCGCGCCCCGGCAGCCGGCGCAGCTGGTAGGGCCCAAACAGGCTGCCGACCCGCGAACCGGGCCGTGCTTCATTCATCGACGTCCCCCCGACGCTAAGCCCGCTGCCCTAACCCTCATCCGCGCGCATCGACTCACGGATCTGCGCCAACCGTTCGGCCGCGGCGCGCTCACGCTCTTCGTATTGTTCGGCAACGGAGCGACCCTCGGGGGATTCGGCGTCGAGTTCCGCGTCGCCCAGTGACGTCGCGTAGCGACTTTCGATTTTCTCGCGCACGGAATCGAAGGTCGGTACACCCGCGCTGTCGTACCCGGCGTCGGCTGGGGTGGTACCGGGCGTTGCTGGTTCGTCGGGCATGGTCGTCACGCTACTGCCGTGGGTCGCGGTCCTGCCGGTGGCGCTCGAGATAGCGCACCATTTGCTCCCAATAGATCAGGGTGAGCGTCATCTGCAGCGCGGTTGCGATCGCCGCTGGCAGCAGTCGATGGCGGCGGGCGGCGACAACGGCGACCACCGCCGCCGCCGACGTCAGCCCGCTGACCACTGTGGCCGCGTCGCGGGGACGACGGCTGATCCACAGTTCCTCGCCCAGCATCGCCCGGGTCGACCAGGCGCGTTGCTGGGCGGGCTTGCCGAAGGCGAACGGATTGATTGCAAGCCACAACGCGAGCCACACCGCATGGCTGCGCCGCCGCGTCCACACCGGCACCAGGATCAAGGGCGTGCTGGCCCAGCGCGTCCAGGCACTCCACGGGTTGCAGTGCCGGGCGAATAGCGCACGCCGGACCCGCGCAATGGAGGGCACCCGCGGCTACCTGCTGGCGGTGTTGGAATGCTGTGCCGGCACCACCACCACCGCCGCGCCGGAAGACGCGTCGGCCGGCGACTCGCCGGGCAACGACGTCCGCGACACCCCGGGAGTGCCCAGCTGGCCGGCCAGCCACGGCAGCGCGGCCGCGAAGGCTCTGTCGGCGAAGGGCCAGTCGTGCTTACCCGGCTGGGGGACCACCGCGCAGTCGATGCCGTTGGCACGGCCAAGCGCACAGAGCGAGTAGGCGGCCGCGGTCTGGTTGTTCGGGTTTGCCGCGGCGTCGCGCCCCGCGAGGCGCATCGCGCTGGTGTCCGGGGCCGCGGGGTCCCGGCGTGCTACCGGCGGGCCGTCTGAAGAAATCGCGAACCAACCGGACACGTCGCGGTATTGGCCGTGCCGGTTGATCACCGTGCTCGGGTCGAATGACGCCCACGCGTGGGCGTTTCCGCCGTACAGCCGGCTGATCGTTTGCGCCTTGTTGCCGGCATTCGGGAAGAAGTCACCGGCGACGTCGACGAAAGCGCTGAACATCTCCGGGTGCATGACGGTCAAGTCGACCGCGCAGGTGCCGCCCATCGACCAGCCCGCCACGCCCCAGCCGGATCGGTCCGGGTTGACGCCGAAATTCGAAATCATATAGGGGACAACATCTTTAGTGAGATGGTCGGCGGCGTTCCCGCGAATTCCGTTGACGCATTCGGTGTCGTTGTTGAACGCCCCGCCGGAATCCACGAACACCAATACCGGAGCCTGGCCGTTGTGGGTCGCGGCGAAGTCGTCGATCGTCTTGATCGCATTGCCCGCACGCGTCCAATCCGCGGGTGTATTGAACTGCCCGCCGATCATCATCACCGTCGGCGGCGGCGGCGGCGGCGGGCGACTGGCGAACCATTCGGGCGGCAGGTACACCAGCTCGCCGCGGTGCTTGAAGTGCGAGGCGGACGAGGGGATTACCACCGGCACGACGCTGCCGTGCGGCGGCCGGTTTCCCTTGGCCGCCATCGCGGTAACGGTGGCCTGATCGGTCTGGTCGGGCACCGGGCCAGAGGTGACCTGGCTCCACGCTGACTGCACGGTGGGGAAGTAGCCAACCCACAGGTTGAGCATCAGGGTGGCGCTCAGCAGGCATAGCGGTACTGACGCCAGGGCGGCACTGCGCTGCCAGCCGCGTGCGCCGCGCCAGCCCAAAAACAGCACCGCCGCGGCCAGGCCGGTCAGTGCGATCCAGAGCCACAGCGCTGTCGGCGCGGGCTCGTCGGACAGCCCCTGGTCGACGATGTACCAGTGCGTCCCGTACGCCGCGGCAGTGCCGATCACCGCCGCCAGCGGCAGGCACACCGTCCGCCAGCGCCGCGATCGCCAGTCGACGGCAAGCGCCAGCACGACCGCGGTGACGACCTGGACCGTGATCGGTACCCAACCGTGCATCAGCGAGGTATGACTGCTTGCCAATAACTGCCCGGTGGCATCGGGCGCGGGCGCTGTCACGCGATCCATTGTGCTCGATTGTTAACCATCCGGGAACATAAACGCGCAATGTTCCCTGTGTGTTCGCTGGGTCCTGTGACCCGCGGCTAATGCGGTTTAGCCAGCGGAAACGGCAGCGTCTCGCGAATGCTGCGGCCAGTTATGAGCATCACGAGCCGATCGATGCCCATCCCGAGCCCGCCGGTGGGCGGCATCGCGTATTCCATGGCTTGCAGGAAGTCTTCGTCGAGCTCCATCGCCTCGGGGTCACCGCCGGCGGCCAGCAGCGACTGTGCGAGCAGCCGGCGCCGCTGTTCGACCGGGTCGGTGAGTTCGCTGTAGGCGGTGCCCAGCTCGACACCCCACGCCACCAGATCCCATCGCTCGGCGACGCCGGGTTGACTGCGGTGCGGCCGAGTCAACGGCGAGACGGACGTCGGAAAGTCGATGTAGAACGTCGGCTCCTCGGTCCCGTCCTCAACCAGGTGCTCGTACAGCTCCAGCACCACCGCCCCGGCATCCCAGTGGTCGCGATACGGGATGTGGACGCGATCGGACAGCTTGCGCAGCGCGGACAACGACGTGTTCGCGTTGATGTGTTCGCCCAGCACTTCGGAGACCGCGTCGTGCACGGTCTTCACCGGCCACACCCCGGAGATGTCGACCGGTTCCAGACGCGCGTCGCCGCTGCTCGACGCATCGTCCGGGCGGGGCCGTAGCACGGTCTGCGTACCGTTGGCGGCTTCGGCGGCGTTCTGAATGAGCTCGCGGCAACCGTCGATCCAGACCCGGTAATCGGCGTGCGCCTGGTAGGCCTCCAGCAGCGTGAACTCGGGGTTGTGGCTGAAGTCGACGCCTTCGTTGCGGAAGGCCCGGCCCAGTTCGAACACCCGCTCCACGCCGCCGACGCATAACCGCTTCAGGTAGAGCTCCGGCGCGATGCGCAAGAAGAGGTCCATGTCATAGGAATTGATGTGGGTGACGAATGGCCGGGCGGCGGCTCCGCCGTGGATCTGCTGCAGGATCGGGGTTTCCACTTCGATGAACCCCTTGGCGAACAGCGTTTCCCGAACCGAGCGCAGCACACTACTGCGGGCGGTGACGAGCTTGCGTGGCTCGGCATTGACCGCCAGGTCGACATAGCGGCTGCGCACCCGGGCTTCCGGGTCGGTCAGGCCGTTCCACTTGTTAGGCAAGGGCCGCAAGCACTTTCCAACCATCCGCCAGTCGCTCACGATCAGCGAGCGGGTTCCGCGTTTGCTGAAACCCATGCGCCCGGTCATCTCGACCAGGTCACCGAGATCAATGGCCGCGGTGAAATCGGCGATCCGGCCGGACTCTAGGCGCGAATTGTCCAGCAGCACTTGCATTTCTCCCGACCAGTCACGTAATTCGGCGAACAGCACACCGCCGAAGTCACGTATTCGCAAGATGCGGCCAGCAACCGAGACGGTGCCTTGGTCGTCGGCGTCGAGGGCCTGTGCAACGGTGTGACTCGGCGGAGACCCCACCGGGTAGGCATCAATTCCGTTGCGCTGCAGCGTTCTCAGCTTGGTCAGGCGTACTCGCACCTGTTCGGGCAGGCGGCGCCGGTACTCTTCGGAGTCGACTTCGTCGCCGCGTTGCAACCCGCTGACGTCCGGGGTGGATCCGTCTTCGTGCAACAACCCGGATTCCGCCAACCTGGCCGGCACGGCGGAGTGGTGCCCGGTGTGCACCTTGTCGCGCCGGCTGAACGGCAACACCAGGAACCCTTCGGCCATCGCCGACGCGACGCCCACCCGGGGGATCAACCGGGCATCCTCGTAGCAGGCGTAGCGCGGCACCCACTCGGGTTGGTATTTCATGTTCGAGCGGTACAGCGTCTCCAGCTGCCACCACCGGGAGAAGAACAGCAACAACCCCCGCCACAACCGCGCGATCGGGCCGGCGCCGAGCTGGGCGCCCTGCTCGAACGCGGACCGGAACATCGCGAAGTTCAGCGAAACACGGTTGATGCCAAGCCCTTCGGCGTTCAGGGCAAGCTCGCTGACCATGAATTCGTTGGTGCCGTTGGGAGATTGCGGAGAGCGGCGCATCAAATCCAGCGAGGCACCGGTGCTGCCCCACGGGACCAGCGACAGCATCGCGACCACTTGGCCGTCCCGGTCTAATGCCTCGACCAGTAGGCAATCTCCGTCGGACGGATCACCCAGCCGGCCCAGCGCCATGGAAAACCCGCGCTCGGACTGGGTATCGCGCCAGGCGTTGGCGCGTGAAACGGTCTCGGTCATTTCGTCTGCTGAGATGTCGCGGTGCCGCCGAATGCGTGCCGTCAGCCCGGCGCGGCGTGCTCGCGTCACGGCCTGGCGCACCCCGCGCATGTCCGGGCCGGACAGCCGATAGTCGGAAGTCCGCAGGATGGCCTCATCGCCGAGCTCCAGGGCATTGAGGCCGCGTTCACGATAGGCCTGGGCTCCTTGCGAGCTGGCGCCCATCACACCGGGCGCCCAGCCATAGGTTTTACACAACGCCAACCACGCCTCGACGGCTTGCGGCCAGGCGCGGGGATCGCCCACCGGATCGCCGCTGGCCAGGCAGACGCCGACCTCGACCCGGTAGGTGATCGCGGCGCGACCGCTGTTCGCGAACACCACCGACTTGTCGCGACGGGTGGCGAAGTAACCCAGCGAGTCGTTCTTGCCGAACAGCTCGAGCAGCCCGCGGATCGCCGACTCGTCCTCGCCGGTGAGCGCATTGTCGGCGCGCTGGGACTGGAACAGCACGATCGCGGCCGCAATCAGCGCGAGCGCGCCGAACAACCCGAAGATCGCGTTGAGTAAAACGTGCGGCTTGCCGGTGAACAGGTCAGGGTCTGCGAGGGCGAACCCGA
The DNA here is from genome assembly GCA_963712615.1 of uncultured Actinomycetota bacterium. Classification (GTDB taxonomy): domain Bacteria; phylum Actinomycetota; class Actinomycetes; order Mycobacteriales; family Mycobacteriaceae; genus Mycobacterium. Next base: position 900,672 of record CAVQIO010000002.1, on the reverse strand, counting down.
CCACCCGGTTGGCCACGTAGCCGAGCCGGTCCTGGCGGGCCAGCGATCCGGGGAACAGCTCGACCAGGCCCCAGGACAACAGGATTCCGATCACGTCTCCGACGACGAGCACGGCGGCTGCCTTCACCAGCGCGGCTCGGCGGACCTTGGCCCAGAACTCCCGATAGCTCAACACCAGCAGCACGATCACGACGACGTGCATCGCGAAGCCGAGGTTCTCCCCAAACGTCTCGGCCGCGGTGTTGTCGCCGGCGGCGATATCAGCGGCGTTCCAAAATGCGGCCAGGACCATTTGGCCCAGCAGCACCCACCAGGCAATGCGCTTGCGGGCGGTCAGTGCCGCCGCCAGCAGCGCCAGCACGAACGACCACGCGATGCTGGTGTCGGGGAAGTTGAACAAGTAGTCGTTGATGAATTCCCGCGGGGCCTTGATCAACCACCGAAGCAGTGGCGACACGCTGCCCACCAAAGACAAGGTGGCGATGACGCCAACGGTCCAGCCGGCCGCCGCCGGTACCCACCGATACCGGGAGCCCGACCGGCTGCCGAAACGAGGCCTCGAAGCAGGGGAAGCGAGAGTCACAGACCGCGAGGATAAGCCCTCAACCCATGGAATGCCTGGCGAAGCGCCAATAGTTGTCGAGACTAGTTTTCCCCGGGGGGCTACCCGCGCTCGGGCGGGCCAGACGGCTCCTGCGCTGGTTGAAATACTGGAAGATGCCTGGTGGCTGCTAGACTTGCCTCCGCGACCATCCCGGCTACGGCCTGGGACAGTTAAGTGGAGTCCCACTCCCACCGCTCGCCGCGAAATTATTTCATGGCGCAGTGGTCCGGTCACAGGCATCGTGAGGTGCTTGTTTCGCGCATCGCGCGGGGCGGCTTGAATGCGTTTCGAGCCGTGATCGGTCGGCACTGGGCCCTGCTGATGCAGGGCTTTTTTGCTGATGGTGTGGTGTTTCCACCTTCTGAATCCCACGGGCCCAGTCACCGGTCGTGACGACACCACAGAAGCCCAACAAGGGAGGCCCCATCAGCACTGAGACCCGCGTCAACGAGCGCATCCGCGTACCTGAAGTCCGATTGATTGGCCCAGGGGGGGAGCAGGTAGGCATCGTGCGCATCGAAGACGCGTTGCGCGTCGCCGCGGACGCCGACCTCGACCTCGTCGAAGTTGCCCCCAACGCCAGGCCACCGGTCTGCAAGATCATGGATTACGGCAAGTTCAAGTACGAGGCGGCGCAAAAGGCGCGCGAATCCCGCCGGAACCAGCAGCAGACCGTGGTCAAAGAGCAAAAGCTGCGACCCAAGATCGACGATCACGATTACGCGACCAAGAAGGGCCACGTAATCCGCTTCCTGGAGGCGGGATCGAAGGTAAAGGTCACCATCATGTTCCGCGGACGTGAGCAGTCGCGGCCCGAGCTGGGCTACCGATTGCTCCAGCGCCTGGGCGCGGACGTCGCCGAGTACGGATTCGTCGAAACGTCCGCGAAGCAGGACGGCCGCAACATGACGATGGTGCTGGCACCGCACCGCGGCGCGAAGACACGCGCCAGAGCGCGGCACCCCGAAGAAGCCGGCGGCGAGCACGAGCCGGAGCACGACATCGACGAAACCGGCGACACCGCGGCTTCATCGACCTGACCTGACACGAAAACAGCGACAATAGCGAGAACTAGAGGAAACATGCCCAAGGCCAAGTCCCACAGCGGAGCGACAAAGCGATTCCGGCGCACCGGGACCGGAAAGATCGTCCGCCAGCAAGCCAATCGCCGCCACCTGCTCGAGCACAAGTCGACCAAACGAACCCGGCGGCTCGATGGCCGCATCACGGTGTCAGCCAACGACACCAAGCGTGTCAAGTCACTGCTGAACGGCTGACCTTCGTTAGGCCCAGCGCCGGGCCAAGGGATACAGCGACCTGACACCGGCACCCCGACCATTTACGTCTGAACGAGAGTAGGAATATCCATGGCACGCGTAAAGCGGGCAGTCAACGCCCACAAGAAGAGGCGCAGCGTCCTGACGGCCTCGAAAGGCTATCGCGGCCAGCGGTCCCGGCTCTACCGCAAAGCCAAAGAGCAGCAACTGCATTCGCTGGGCTACGCCTACCGCGACCGCAGGGCGCGTAAGGGCGAGTTCCGCAAATTGTGGATCTCGCGAATCAACGCGGCGGCGCGCGCCAATGACATCACCTACAACCGGCTGATCCAGGGGCTGAAGGCCGCGGGAGTGGAAGTCGACCGCAAAAACCTTGCCGACATTGCGATCACCGATCCGGCAGCGTTCACGGCGCTGGTCGACGTCGCCCGGGCGGCATTGCCCAAGGACGTCAACGCGCCCTCCGGAGAAGCTGCTTAACCCCGGTGCTCACCGAGCGCTCGGCCCGGGTGGCCGCGGCGGTCAAATTGCATCGCCATGTCGGGCGACGGCGCGCGAATCAGTTTCTGGCCGAAGGCCTTAACCTGATCGAGGCCGCGTCCGTACGCGGACTGGTTCGCGATCTCTTCGTCACCGAGCTGGCGGCGCAGCGGCACGCAACATTGCTTGCCACCAAGCAGTTTCCGGTCCATGTTGTCACCGACCGTGCGGCAAAAGCCTTGTCCGACACCGTAACTCCGGCAGGACTGGTGGCCGTGTGCGAGATGCCGGCGACCGGACTGCAGGAGGTGCTCGCCGGCTCACCGCGGCTGATCGCGGTTGCCGTCGAGATCAGCGAGCCGGGCAATGCGGGCACGTTGATCCGCCTCGCCGACGCCATGGGTGCCGCGGCGGTGATCCTCGCCGGGCACAGCGTCGACCCCTACAACGGCAAGTGCCTGCGCGCGTCGGCCGGCAGCATCTTCTCGCTTCCGGTCGTCGCCGCCCCTGACGTCGAGGCGGTCCTCACGGCGATACATGACGCCGGAGTGCAGGTGCTGGCCACCACGGTCGACGGCCCGACGCGCCTGGACGAGGCCGGCGATTTGCTGGGCAAACCGACGGCCTGGCTGTTCGGGCCCGAATCACGGGGCTTGCCCGAAGAGATCACCGACCAAGCAGACCGTTGCGTGCGCATTCCGATGTCGGGTGGCGCGGAGAGCCTGAACGTGGCCGCGGCAGCGGCGATCTGTCTTTACCAGAGCGCACAGGCTCTGGGTGTGCTCGAGCGCTTTTAGGCGGCCTTACGCCGCTTTTCTGGGGCCCCGGGCGGGGCGCAGTCCGGCCAGCGAGAGAGTGGTGTGCACCAGCGAGCCGGCGCGCTCGATCAATGACTTGTGGGGCGGGAAGTAATGCATCGGCAGCCCGCGGCGGTCGGGCGGGGGGGCCACGAACTCCGGTGCCTCGACCAGCGGCGCGTCGATCGGAGTCCGGCCTTCCGCGCGGCGATAGGCGGCCAGTGCCCGCGGGTGCAGCCGGATTTCGTCGGGAACCGCCAGGAACGCCACAGCGATCAGCTTGCCGAACACGCGCAGCAAGATCTCGTCGCCCGGCGTCCAGCGCATGCCCGCCTTCTCGCGCACCGCGGGCTCGAATAGTCCGGCCGCGATCCAGCGCTGACCGGCTACCAGCGGCTTGAAGATCTGGTCCCAGATCGGCGTGGGCATCAGGACGAACTTCGGCTTGGGGATGCGCAGCCGGAAGATCTCCAGCGTCGCCTGGTTGATCTCCAGCTCGTCGCGGCAGACCCGGTCCCAGTACTCCTGAAATTCCTCCCACGATTCGGGCACCGGCCGCATGCTCATCCCGTACATCCGGTACCACTGCACGTGCTCGTCGTACAGCTGGCGTTTCTCGGCCTCGGTCAACCCCCCGCAGAAGTACTCGGCCACCTTGACGACGAGCATGAAGAACGTGGCGTGCGCCCAGTAGAAGGTTTCGGGGTTCAGCGCGTGATAGCGGCGCCCGTCGGCGTCAATGCCCTTGATGGTGTCGTGGTAGTGCTTGATCTGCTGACCGGTCAGGGACGCACGATCACCGTCATAGACCACGCCCATGATCGGGTACACCGACCGGGCCACCCGCTGCAGGGGCTCGCGCAGCAGGATCGAATGGTCCTCGACGCCCGCGCCGAGCTGTGGATACATGTTCTGGATCGCTCCGATCCAGACACCCATCATTCCGGTGCGCAGATCGCCAAAGTACTTCCAGGTGAGGGAATCTGGTCCCAGCGGATCAGCGGATGTAGTCGCTACGGCAGTCATCACGACCTCCTACTCCCTGACTGCGCTCACGATAACTTTGACAACGCGCGTTGTCCATGATTTCGGGGTCCGCCACGCGAAGGTGTTACCGAGATTCCACGCTGCTGTGGCAACCTCGTGATCAGGACGTTCCATGCGACGTGTGACACAAATCGGGTGTGCGTCATTGCCCGGCTTCCCCGAAACTACTTACCCTTGCCAGGTGGAACTCGCGCCGCGCGATCCGGATCCGGGCGAGCCCGCGCAAACGGACTCAGAATCGGTGACGACGGTGGCGTCTCCCGATACGCCCCCTGTCTCAGGACGACGGCCGATACACACCGCGACACAGTGGTGGCACACCACGAATCGAAGCCCGGGTGTGGTGGCGTTCCTGCGACGGGCGCGACGGCTGTTGCCCGGGGACCCCGAATTCGGTGACCCGCTCTCGACGGCGGGCGAAGGCGGCCCGCGCGCGGCGGCCCGAGCGGCCGACCGGCTGCTGGGAGACCGCGACGCGGCGTCCCGCGAGGTCAGTTTGAGCGTGCTGCAGGTGTGGCAGGCGCTGACCGAGGCGGTCTCGCGAAGGCCGGCAAATCCCGAGGTGACGCTGGTGTTCACCGACCTGGTTGGCTTTTCGACGTGGTCGCTGCAGGCCGGTGACGATTCGGCGCTGACCCTGCTGCGCCAGGTCGCACGGGCCGTCGAGCCGCCGCTGCTCGATGCGGGCGGGCACATCGTCAAACGGATGGGCGACGGCATCATGGCGGTGTTCCGCCATCCGGACGTCGCGGTGCGGGCCGTGCTGGCCGCCGACGAGGCGATGAAGTCGGTCGAAGTGGCGGGTTATCGGCCGCGGATGCGGGTCGGGATCCACACCGGCCGCCCACAGCGGCTGGCCGCCGACTGGCTCGGGGTCGACGTCAATATCGCCGCTCGTGTCATGGACCGCGCCGCCAAGGGAGGAATCATGGTGTCGAGCTCGGCGCTGGATCTCATCCCGCAAAGCGAGCTGGACGCATTGGGCGTCGTCGCTAAACGTGCACGTAAATCGGTGTTTGCGCCCAAGACCCCTGGCATCCCGCCGGACTTGGCGATATATCGCCTGGAATACTCTTAGGGAGTTGACAGCCTCCCATCACAAAACCGAAACAATCTAGCCGTCATAATGGATTCAATGTGTGGGGGCATATTTTCCCGGCTTGCCCGGGTCCGGTTCACCGTGGGGTATGTAGCGGTTCTACTTGCCGTGAGCTGCGCCATCCTGGTGCTTGGTCAGCACGCGCACGACGTCATCGTGCAGCGCGCGAGCACCAACCTGGATAACTTGGCGCACGGACACCTGGGGACGCTGCTGGGCAGCGCGTTGGTCGTGGACGCCGGTCCGCTCTACTTCTGGTTGCCCTTCCTGACCTGCCTGCTGGCTCTTGCGGAGCTGCATCTGCAGACCATCCGGCTGGTGGTCGCATTCCTGGTCGGTCATATCGGCGCAACGCTGGTGGTGGCCGCCGCTCTTGCCGCCGCGGTTGAGGTCGGCTGGCTGCCGATCTCCGTTGCCCGGGCCAGCGACGTCGGGATGAGCTATGGCGCGCTCGCAGTGCTCGGCGCGATGACCGCGGCGATACCCCAGCGTTGGCGTCCGGCGTGGGTCGGCTGGTGGATCTCGGCGGGCCTGGCCTCGGCGATCATCGGCGGCGACTTCACCGATGCCGGGCACACTGTCGCCGTGATCCTGGGCGTGCTGGTGTCCGCCCGGTTCCGTCAACCGATCCGCTGGACGCCGGTGCTGCTTTCGATGCTGGTGGCGTCGTCCGGCTTCGGGTTCCTGGTGCTGGCTCACGGCTGGGCGACGATGGCCACCGCGCCCGTCGTCGGGGCCCTCGGTGCGTTTGTGGCTTACAAGACCGTCCAGCTCAGGGACGCGCGCACCACGCTTCCGGAGTCGGCCGCAAACGACGCGGAAGCCCCGACGGGCCAGCAGCCGGTCCTGATCGGCTAACCCTTCGGTCGCCACCGAAGCGCGTTCACTTCACTGAACTCAGTCACATATGATCGGCACTCGACCCGTGCCGCGCGCAAGCCCGCCCCTCGGCGACGATGCGGGCAGCCCGTACCGCCTCGTCAGCAAGGAGAGTGTCGCCGCGTGGGTGATCAAGCCGTCGACCTGTCGCCGCAAGCTTTGGCCGAGGCAGTCAACGCCGCCCGTCAGGCCATCGGACTTGCCGAAAGCCTCGACGGGCTGGCGCATATCAAAACCGAGCACCTCGGCGACCGCTCACCGCTGGCGCTGGCCCGGCAAGCGCTGGGGACACTGGCCAAGGAGGAGCGCTCCGACGCCGGCAAGCGCGTCAACACCGCACGCGGCGAGGTCCAACGCAGCTACGACGAACGACTGGCAGTGCTGCGTGCCGAGCGCGACGTGGCCGTGCTGGCCGCCGAAAGCATCGACGTCACCCTGCCGTCGACCCGGCAGCCCCCCGGCGCCCGGCACCCGATCACAATCCTGGCCGAACACGTCGCCGACACGTTCATCGCGATGGGTTGGGAGCTGGCGGAGGGTCCGGAGGTCGAAACTGAACAGTTCAACTTCGATGCCCTGAACTTCCCGCCCGACCATCCCGCGCGCAGCGAGCAGGACACTTTCTATGTCGCGCCGGAGGATTCCCGGCAGCTGCTGCGTACCCACACCTCGCCGGTGCAGGTACGGACCCTGCTGGGTCGCGAGCTGCCGGTCTACATCATCTCGATCGGCCGCACCTTCCGCACCGACGAACTCGACGCCACCCATACCCCGGTCTTCAACCAGGTCGAGGGTTTGGCGGTGGATTGCGGTCTGTCGATGGCGCAGCTGCGGGGAACGCTGGACGCGTTCGCGCGCGCGGAGTTCGGTCCCGAAGCGCGCACCCGGATCCGGCCGCACTTCTTCCCGTTCACTGAGCCGTCCGCCGAGGTCGACGTGTGGTTTGTCGGCAAGAAGGGCGGCGCCGGCTGGGTGGAGTGGGGCGGCTGCGGGATGGTGCATCCAAACGTGTTGCGGGCTGCGGGAATTGATCCCGAGATCTATTCGGGCTTCGCATTCGGGATGGGCCTGGAACGCACCCTGCAGTTCCGCAACGGCATCCCCGACATGCGCGACATGGTCGAAGGTGACATCCGGTTCTCGTTGCCGTTCGGGGTGGGTCTGTGATGCGTATTCCCTACAGCTGGCTGCGCGAAGTGGTTGCCGCCGGAGCGCCGGGCTGGGATGTCGCTGCGGGCGATCTCGAGCAGACGCTGGTGCGCATCGGCCACGAAGTCGAGGAAGTCGTGCCCCTTGGCCCGGTCGACGGCCCACTGACCGTGGGCCGGGTGACCGCCATCGAGGAACTCACCGATTTCAAGAAGCCGATCCGCGCCTGCCTGGTGGATGTCGGCGAGCAGCAGGATCGCGGAATTGTTTGCGGTGCAACTAATTTCGTGGTTGGCGATCTGGTGGTGGTGGCGCTGCCCGGCAGTACGCTGCCCGGCGGATTTGCCATCACCGCCCGCAAGACCTATGGCCGTAACTCCGACGGAATGATCTGCTCGGCGCCCGAACTCAGCTTGGGCACTGAGCATTCCGGAATTCTGGTGCTGCCGCCGGGAACGGCCGAACCGGGCGCCAGCGGCGCCGAAGTGCTCGGACTAGACGATGTGGTCTTCAACGTGGCCATCACCCCCGACCGTGGTTACGGCATGTCGGTGCGCGGCCTGGCCCGCGAGATCGCCTGCGCCTACGACGTGGACTTCGTCGACCCAGCCGACGTCAAGCCATTGCCGGCCGACGGGGAGGCCTGGCCGCTGACGGTGCAGCCGGAAACCGGAGTTCGCCGGTTCGCGCTGCGCCCCGTCACCGGGATCGACCCCGCCGCGGTGTCACCCTGGTGGCTGCAGCGGCGGCTGCTGCTGTCCGGGATCCGCGCGACCTCCCCGGCCGTGGACGTGACCAACTACGTGATGCTGGAATTGGGCCACCCGATGCACGCCCACGACCGCAACCGCATCACCGGTGACTTCGCCGTGCGGTTCGCCCGGCCCGGCGAGACGGTCGTCACGCTCGATGATGTTGAGCGCAAACTCGATCCCGCGGATGTGCTGATCGTCGATGACGTCGCGACGACCGCGATCGGCGGCGTGATGGGTGCGGCAAGCACCGAGGTGCGTGCCGATTCCACCGACGTGCTGCTGGAGGCGGCAGTGTGGGACACGGCTGCCGTGTCGCGCACCCAGCGGCGGCTGCACCTGCCCAGTGAGGCCGCCCGGCGGTACGAGCGCGGCGTCGACCCGGCCATTTCGGTGGCCGCGCTGGACCGGTGTGCCGCGCTGCTGGCCGACATCGCCGGGGGAGCGGTATCGGAGACCCTGACCGATTGGCGAGGAGATCCGCCGCGGGATGACTGGTCACTACCGCCGATCTCGATGGCCACCGACCTACCGGACCGTTTCGCCGGGGTGGGCTACGCCCCGGGCACGACCGCCCATCGCCTCGCCCAAATCGGCGCTGCGGTAGCCGAAGACGGCGACGTGCTGACGGTGACACCGCCGAGCTGGCGGCCGGATTTGTTGCAGCCCGCCGACCTTGTCGAGGAGGTGCTGCGGCTGGAGGGGCTGGAGGTCATCCCGTCGGTGTTGCCGTCGGCACCGGCAGGCCGGGGACTGACCGCGGTGCAGCAACGCCGGCGCGCGATTGGCAAGTCCCTCGCGGAGTCCGGGTACGTCGAGATTCTGCCGACCCCGTTCTTACCCGCCGGCGTATTCGACCTCTGGGGTCTGCCGGCCGACGACCCGCGACGCTCGACGACGCGGGTGCTCAACCCGCTCGATGCGGATCGACCTGAGCTGGCCACCACGCTGCTGCCTGGGTTGCTGGAAGCGCTGGGGCGCAACATATCCCGAGGACTAGTCGATGCGGCGCTGTATGCCATCGCGCAGGTGGTGCAGCCGACCGAGCAAACCCAGCGCGTCGAGCTCATCCCCGTCGGGCGCCGGCCGACCGACGCCGAGATCGCCACGCTCGACGCGTCGCTGCCCCGGCAGCCGCAGCACGTCGCGGCCGTGTTGGTCGGCCTGCGTGAACCGCGCGGCCCGTGGGGCCCGGGCCGTCGAGTCGACGCCGCCGACGCCCTTGAAGCGGTGCGAATCATCTCTCGCGCCAGTGGAATTGAGGTCACGCTCCGGGCGGCCCAGTACCTGCCGTGGCATCCCGGCCGATGCGCCGAGGTTCTCGTCGGGGACACCCTCATCGGGCATGCCGGGCAGCTGCATCCAGCCGTCATCGAGCGTTCCGGCCTGCCGAAGGCGACCTGCGCCCTCGAGCTCAACCTCGATGCGCTTCCGATTCCCTTGACGCTGCCAGCGCCCAAGGTGTCGCCGTTCCCGGCCGTCTTCCAGGACGTCAGCCTCGTGGTGGCCGCGGACGTTCCGGCCCAGGCCGTGGCGGACGCGGTCCGCGAGGGGGCCGGCGAGCTATTGGAGGACATGCAGTTGTACGACGTGTTCACCGGGCCGCAGATCCGCGCGGATGGTAAGTCGCTGACTTTTGCGCTGCGGTTCCGCGCGCCGGATCGCACGCTGACCGAAGACGACGCCAGCGCGGCCCGCGATGCCGCCGTGCGCCGCGCCGCCGAGGTGGTGGGCGCCGTACTGCGCGCCTAGTTTCACATTTGGGTAATGGGGGCGGGCTGCCGCAGACCAACGGCCACGGGCGGCGGGTAGCCGATCTTGAGGATAAAGTGGCGGCGTTGGAGGTGCAGGTGGCGCCGTTGGTGCGTGGTTCGCGGAGGCCGCCGATCGTGAAAGTCGGTGGTGCGCGGTGATCGAGCCCAGTGTCGGGGCCGCGCTGGAAGTCATGCGGTCCGACGAGGATGCAACCAAGGGTTATCGGGAGTGGCAGGCCGCCGCAGAGCGGCTCGGTCAACGAGTGCTGCGGGAGCCGCACGGCACGTACGTGTTATGGCGCCGCGACGATGTGCTCACCGCCATGCGTGATGGCGAAGTTTTCGCCAGCCGCCAGGGTGAACTGATGCCCGGCAATCCGCCGTTCGGCCCGTACCGGGAAATCTTGCTCGAGCTGCTCAATCCGGGCAGTTCGCGGGAAATGTTGAAGCCCGTACGTGGGCTCATCGAAGAAGGCATCGGCGACATAGCGGCGAAACTTGACCGCTGCGATGGTGTGCGGGTCGCTGACTGTCTTTGTCGCGCAGCATCCCTGTCGGCGTGCGGGCTGCCGGCGAACGTTGGTCTCGAAGCGGTCAACCCGGAGCTGGTGGGGAAGCTTCGCCGAACGCCGCTGGGTGGCTTTGATGTGATCAGCCGCCTCGCCGCCGAACCGGTCACCGACGCAGAGATCATCGGACTGATGGGGTCGGTGTTCCGCGGTTTCATGTTCGCGGCGTTCCCTATCAAGGCCGGACTTGCATTGCTGGCGCGGAAGCCGATGCTTCAGCAGGAGCTACGCGAAAACCCACGCCGGCAAGGTGATTTCATCGAGGAGCTGCTGCGGTTGGATGGTGGGGCGAAGACCGTTTCGCGAATCACCACTCGCAGTGTGGCGATCGGCGAAACGACGATCCCCGCCGGGTCGCCCGTCGAATTGTGTGTCGGCTTGGTTCACCGCGACGAGTCCGACATCATGTCGGGTCAGGACATGAAACTGGACGGCTCGCATCGGCATTGGAGTTTTGGGGGAGGCCCGCATCGGTGTCCGGCGTCGCACCTGGCCCGGGATCTGCTGAGCGCCTTCTTCGAGGTGTGGCTTGCTGAGGTCCCGTTTTTCTGGTTCGACTGGAAAGGTGGCGCCGTCCCCAAAGCGTGGCATCCCAGAGCCTACGGCCCGTATTCGGGGGCGATTTTCGACGGTTGGGTGCCAAACTCGGTGCCGCTGAGGTGGTCGGAGCTGTAACCACGGACGGGTGTACCACCTGAAATCCGTCCGTTCGGCACGGAGCATGGATTTGCAAACAGCTGCATAACCATGCAGAATTGCGCGAATGGCCGACGTGATGAAGGTGGCGATCGCCGGTGCCAGCGGCTACGCGGGCGGAGAGATCCTCCGGCTGCTGCTCGGGCATCCGGCCTACACCGACGGCCGGCTCGCGATCGGGGCGCTGACCGCGGCTGCCAGCGCCGGCAGCACACTCGCAGAGCATCATCCGCATCTGATCCCGCTGGCCCAGCGAGTGGTCGAGCCCACCGAGCTTGACGTGCTGAGCGGTCATGACGTCGTCTTCCTGGCCTTGCCGCACGGGCATTCGGCCGCACTGGCCGAGCAGCTCGGCCCGCAAACCCTGGTCATCGACTGCGGTGCGGATTTCCGGCTCACCGACGCCGCCGATTGGGAGCGGTACTACGGGTCCCCGCATGCCGGCAGCTGGCCCTACGGCCTGCCGGAATTGCCCGGCGCACGGGAGCGGCTGCGTGGCGCCCGGCGCATCGCGGTGCCCGGCTGCTATCCGACCGCGGCGCTGCTGGCACTGCTGCCCGCGGTGGCCGAAGACCTCGTCGAACCCGCCGTCACCGTGGTCGCCGTCAGCGGCACCTCCGGAGCCGGTCGCGCGGCCAAGACCGACTTGCTCGGCTCCGAGGTCATCGGGTCGGCGCGGGCCTACAACATCGCCGGCGCGCACCGGCACACCCCCGAGATCGCCCAGGGGCTGCGGGCTGTCACCAATCGCGACGTCACGGTGTCCTTCACGCCGGTGCTCATCCCCACCTCCCGCGGCATCCTGGCCACCTGCACCGCGCGCACCCAGGCACCGCTGTCGCAGCTACGCGCGGCATACGAAAAGGCTTACGACGCCGAACCGTTCATCTACCTGATGCCCGAAGGTCAGCTGCCCCGCACCGGCTCGGTCATCGGCAGCAACGCCGCGCAGGTCGCGGTCGCGGTGGACGAGGCCGCCGAGACGTTCGTCGCGATCGCCGCGATCGACAACTTGGTCAAGGGCACCGGGGGTGCCGCGGTGCAGTCCATGAATCTGGCGTTGGGTTGGCCGGAGACAGAAGGCCTTTCGGTTGTCGGCGTGGCGCCATGACCCACCCCGACGACGACAAGGCGCGGCTGGTGCGCACGCAGGGTGTCACGGCGGCCGCCGGCTTTCGCGCCGCCGGTATTGCCGCCGGCATCAAGAAATCCGGGGCTCTTGACCTCGCTCTGGTCCTCAACGAAGGACCCGACTACGGTGCCGCGGCGGTGTTCACCCGCAACCAGGTCAAGGCCGCGCCGGTGCTGTGGACCCAGCAGGTGCTCACCACCGGCGCGTTGCGCGCGGTGATCCTCAACTCCGGCGGCGCCAATGCCTGTACCGGACCGGGCGGCTTCCAGGACGCCCATGCCACCGCGGAGGCGCTCGCCGCCGCGTTGTCGGACTGGGGAACCGAGACCGGGGCCATCGAGGTCGCCGTTTGCTCCACCGGGCTGATCGGAGATCGGCTGCCCATGGACAAGGTGCTGGCTGGTGTCGCGCTCGTCGTGCACGAAATGCATGGCGGGCTGAGCGGCGGCGACGAGGCCGCCCAGGCCATCATGACGACCGATACGGTGCCCAAACAGGCTGCGCTGCATCATAAAAACAATTGGACTGTCGGCGGCATGGCCAAGGGTGCGGGCATGATGGCGCCGTCACTGGCCACCATGCTGTGTGTGCTGACCACTGACGCGGTCGCCGACTCGGCGGCGCTCGACCAGGCACTGCGCCACGCATCCGGCCGCACCTTCGATCGACTCGACATCGACGGTTGCTGTTCCACCAATGACACGGTGCTGCTGCTGGCATCAGGTGCCAGTGGAATCGCCCCGTCTCAGGCCGACCTCGACGACGCCGTGCAACGGGTCTGTGATGACCTGTGTGCGCAGCTGCAAGCCGACGCCGAAGGAGTGACCAAGCGCGTCATCGTGACTGTGACCGGGGCCGCCTCCGAGGCCGACGCGTTCCTGGCCGCACGCGCAGTCGCCCGCGACAGCCTGGTGAAGACCGCGATGTTCGGCTCGGATCCCAATTGGGGCCGGGTGGTGGCCGCGGTCGGCCTGGCGCCGGGGGTCGTGATCGACCCCGATCGGATCACCGTGTCATTCAACGGGTTTACCGTCTGCGTCAACGGGACCGGCGCCCCGGGCTCCCGTGAGGTGGATCTGTCGGGGACCGACATCGACGTCATCGTCGACCTCGGCCTTGGCGACGGCCACGCCAGCATCCGGACCACCGATCTGTCACACGCCTACGTCGAAGAGAATTCGGCCTACAGCACATGACGATCAATACCGACGAATTACCCACCCAGGTCAAGGCCCAGGTGCTGGCCGAAGCGCTGCCCTGGCTCAAGCAGCTGCACGGCAAGATCGTCGTGGTCAAATACGGCGGCAACGCGATGACCGACGAGACGCTGCGCCAGGCCTTCGCCGCCGACATGGCGTTTCTGCGCAACTGCGGAATCCACCCCGTCGTCGTGCACGGCGGCGGACCGCAGATCACCGCCATGCTACGTCGGCTCGGCATCGACAAGGGTGACTTCAAGGGCGGATTTCGCGTCACCACACCGGAAGTGCTCGACGTTGCGCGCATGGTGCTGTTCGGGCAGGTGGGCCGTGAACTGGTCAACCTGATCAACGCGTACGGGCCCTACGCCGTCGGCATCACCGGCGAGGACGCCCAGCTTTTCACCGCGGTGCGGCGCAGCGTCACCGTCGACGGCGTGGCCACTGACATCGGCCTGGTCGGCGATGTCGACGAGGTCAACACGGCCGCGGTGCTGGATCTGATTGCGGCGCGCCGTATTCCGGTGGTGTCGACGCTCGCGCCGGACGCCGAAGGTGTGGTTCACAACATCAACGCCGACACCGCCGCGGCCGCGTTGGCCGAGGCGCTGGGTGCCGAAAAGCTGTTGATGCTCACCGATGTCGAGGGCCTCTACACCAGCTGGCCGGATCGCGATTCGCTGGTCAGCGAAATCGACATTGCCACATTGGCGCAACTGCTACCCACTTTGGAGGCGGGCATGATCCCCAAGATTGAGGCCTGTCTCAGAGCAGTCTCGGGGGGTGTGCCCAGCGCCCACGTCATCGACGGCAGGGTCAAACACTGCGTGCTGGTGGAGCTGTTCACCGACGCGGGTACCGGCACCAAGGTGGTGCCATGACGAACACCGACGTGATGCGGCAGCGGTGGGAAGCCGTGATGATGAACAACTACGGCACCCCGGCGGTGGCCCTGGCCAGTGGTGACGGCGCCGTGGTCACCGATGTCGACGGCAAGAGCTACCTCGACCTGCTTGGCGGCATCGCGGTCAATGTTCTCGGGCATCGCCACCCGGCCGTCATCGAGGCGGTCACGCAGCAGATGTCGACGCTGGGACACACCTCCAACCTGTACGCCACCGAGTCCGGTGTCGCGCTGGCCGAGGAATTGGTTGCCCTGCTGGGCACCGACATCCCGACCCGAGTCTTTTTCTGTAACTCGGGCACCGAAGCCAACGAGATGGCGTTCAAGCTGTCCCGGCTCACCGGCCGCACGAAACTGGTTGCCGCGCAAGAGGGTTTCCACGGCCGCACGATGGGTTCGCTGGCACTGACCGGCCAGCCTGCTAAGCAGGCGCCGTTCGAGCCGTTGCCGGGTGACGTCACCCACGTGCCGTACGGCGACGCCGACGCGCTGGCCGCCGCCGTCGACGACGACACCGCGGCGGTATTCCTGGAACCGATCATGGGGGAGAGCGGTGTCGTGGTCCCGCCCGCGGGCTATCTGGCGGCGGCTCGCGATATCACGGCACGGCACGGCGCCCTGCTGGTCCTTGACGAGGTGCAGACCGGAATCGGGCGTACCGGAGCCTTTTTCGCACACCAGCACGACGGCATCACCCCCGACGTGGTGACTCTGGCCAAGGGGCTCGGCGGCGGCCTGCCGATCGGTGCGGTGCTGGCCGTCGGGCCCGCGGCCGAACTGTTGACACCCGGCCTGCACGGCAGCACCTTTGGCGGTAATCCGGTGTGCACCGCGGCCGCACGCGCGGTGCTGCGGGTACTGGTCGACGACGACCTGATCCGGCACGCCGAGGTGCTGGGCAAGTCGCTACGTCAGCGCATCGAATCGCTTGGCCACCCGCTGATCGACCACACCCGTGGCCGCGGACTGTTGTGCGGGGTGGTGCTGACCGCGCCGCGCGCCAAGGATGTCGAAGCCGCCGCGCGCGAGGGCGGATTCCTGGTCAACGCCACCGGAGCCGACGTCATCCGGCTGGCGCCGCCGCTGGTGATCACCGACGCTCAGATCGACAGCTTCATCACCGCGCTGCCGGGCATCCTCGACACGGCCGGGACCCCGGCATGACGCACCACTTCCTGCGCGACGACGATCTGTCCCCGGCCGAACAGGCCGAGGTCCTCGCGCTGGCCGCCGAGCTGAAGAAGAACCCGTTCAGCCGTCGGCCCCTCGACGGGCCGCGCGGTGTCGCGGTCCTTTTCGACAAGAACTCCACCCGCACCCGGTTCTCGTTCGAGGTGGGCATCGCCCAGCTGGGCGGGCATCCCGTCGTCGTCGACAGCGGCAGCACCCAGTTGGGCCGCGACGAGACGCTGCAGGACACCGCGCAGGTGCTGTCCCGCTATGTCGACGCCATCGTCTGGCGGACCTTCGGACAAGATCGGCTCGACGCCATGGCCTCGACCGCGACGGTGCCGGTGGTCAATGCGCTGTCTGACACGTTCCATCCCTGCCAGGTGCTGGCCGATCTGCAGACCATCGCCGAACGCAAGGGGTCGCTGCGCGGCTTGGCACTGTCTTACTTCGGCGACGGCGCCAACAACATGGCGCATTCCCTGATGCTCGGCGCGGTCACCGCCGGCATCCATGTCACGATCGCCGCTCCGGCCGGCTTCACGCCGGACCCGGACGTGCTGGCCGCCGCCGAGCGGCGCGCCGCGGAAACCGGCGCCTCGGTCACCGTGACCACCGACGCAGACGCGGCGGCCGCGGGCGCTGACGTCTTGGTGACCGATACCTGGACGTCGATGGGACAAGAATCCGACGGGCTGGACCGGGTCAAGCCGTTTCGGCCGTTTCAGATCAACACCCAGCTGCTCGGGCTGGCAGACGCGGAAGCCATTGTGCTGCACTGCCTTCCGGCCCATCGTGGCGACGAGATCACCGACGAGGTGATGGACGGACCGGCCAGCGCGGTCTGGGACGAGGCCGAAAACCGGCTGCACGCCCAGAAAGCGCTGCTGGTGTGGCTGCTGGAGCGGTCCCGATGACGCGCTCGAAGGCCGCACCCGAAACCACCCGCGTCGGCCGGCAGGCCCGCATCGTGGCGATCCTGTCGTCTTCGTCGATCAGCAGCCAAAGCGAATTGGCGTTAAGGCTGGCCGACGAGGGCATCGACGTCACCCAGGCCACGCTGTCGCGCGATCTCGAAGAGCTCGGCGCGGTGAAGCTGCGCGGCGCCGACGGCGGCGTGGGGGTCTATATGGTTCCCGAAGACGGCAGCCCGGTGCGGGGCGTCTCCGGGGGCACCGCAAGGCTGTCGCGGCTGCTGAGCGAGCTGCTGGTGTCCTCCGACGCCAGCGCGAACCTCGCGGTGCTGCGAACTCCGCCGGGCGCAGCTGACTATTTAGCCAGCGCAATCGATCGTGCGGCGTTACCGTACGTCGTCGGCACCATCGCCGGGGACGACACCCTCTTCGTGGCCGCTCGGGAGCCGATGACCGGCGCCGAGCTGGCCAGAACTCTGGAAAACCTGAAATAGCTTGCTGCGGATTGGAGATTGATTCATGTCAGAACGCGTCATCCTGGCGTATTCCGGCGGTCTGGACACCTCGGTGGCCATCAGCTGGATAAGCAAGGAGACCGGCCGTGAGGTCGTGGCGGTGGCGATCGACCTCGGCCAGGGCGGCGAAGACATGGAAGTCATCCGCCAGCGGGCCCTGGACTGCGGTGCGGTCGAGGCCGTGGTCGTCGATGCCCGCGACGAGTTCGCCGAGGAATACTGCCTGCCCACCGTCCTGAGCAACGCGCTGTACATGGACCGCTACCCGCTGGTATCGGCCATCAGCCGGCCGCTGATCGTTAAGCACCTGGTCGCCGCCGCTCGCGAGCACGGCGGCGGCATCGTCGCGCACGGCTGTACCGGCAAGGGCAACGACCAAGTCCGGTTCGAAGTCGGATTCGCCTCGCTGGCACCGGATTTGGAGGTGCTGGCCCCGGTCCGCGACTATGCGTGGACGCGGGAGAAGGCGATCGCGTTCGCCGAGGAGAACGCGATCCCGATCAACGTCACCAAACGGTCGCCGTTCTCCATCGACCAGAACGTGTGGGGCCGCGCGGTGGAAACCGGCTTCCTGGAACACCTGTGGAATGCGCCGACCAAGGACGTCTACGACTACACCGAAGACCCCACCCTCAACTGGAGTACACCCGACGAGGTGATCGTCGGGTTCGAACGCGGCGTTCCGGTGTCGATCGACGACAAGCCGGTGACGATGCTGCAAGCCATCGAGGAACTCAACCGTCGCGCCGGGGCCCAGGGCGTCGGGCGCCTCGACGTCGTCGAGGACCGGCTGGTGGGCATCAAGAGCCGCGAGATTTACGAGGCTCCCGGCGCGATGGTGCTCATCACCGCCCACACCGAACTTGAACACGTCACGCTGGAGCGCGAGCTGGCCCGGTTCAAACGGCAGACCGACCAGCGCTGGGGTGAATTGGTGTACGACGGGCTCTGGTACTCGCCGCTGAAGGCCGCGTTAGAGACCTTCGTCGCCAAGACACAGGAGCACGTGTCCGGGGAGATCCGGATGGTGTTGCACGGCGGCCACATTGCGGTGAACGGCCGCCGCAGCGCCGAGTCGCTCTACGACTTCAATCTGGCCACCTACGACGAGGGCGACACCTTCGACCAGTCCATGTCGAAGGGCTTCGTCTACGTGCACGGGTTGTCGTCGAAGCTGGCCGCCCGCCGGGACCTGGCCTCGGAAGAGGGCCCGGACGAAACGTGAGCACTCGCGAAGGATCGCTGTGGGGCGGTCGGTTCGCCGACGGGCCGTCTGACGCGCTGGCGGCACTGAGCAAGTCCACTCACTTCGACTGGGTGCTGGCTCCCTACGACGTCATCGCGTCGCGGGCGCACACCATCGTGCTGTTCCGGGCCGGGTTGCTCACCGAAGAACAGCGCGACGGGCTGCTCGTCGGGCTGGACAGCCTCGCCGAAGACATCGCCGACGGCAGCTTCGGACCGCTGGTGACCGACGAGGACGTGCACGGCGCGCTGGAGCGTGGACTGATCGACCGGGTCGGGCCCGATTTGGGTGGCCGGCTGCGGGCCGGCCGGTCGCGCAACGACCAGGTGGCCACGTTGTTCCGGATGTGGCTTCGCGACGCCGTGCGACGGGTCGCCGCCGGCGCGCTGGACCTCGTCGGCGCGCTGACCGCCCAGGCCGGCGCCCACCCGACGGCGATCATGCCCGGCAAAACTCATATGCAGTCCGCCCAGCCGATCCTGCTGGCCCACCATCTGCTCGCGCACGCTCATCCCTTGCTGCGCGACGTGGACCGCATCGTGGACTTCGACAAACGTGCGGCGGTGTCGCCGTACGGATCGGGAGCGCTGGCCGGCTCGTCGTTGGGCCTGGACCCCGACGCGATCGCCGCGGACCTCGGTTTTGCGGCGGCCGCCACCAATTCGATCGACGCGACCGCCGCCCGGGACTTTGCTGCCGAGGCGGCGTTCGTCTTCGCCATGATCGGTGTCGACCTGTCCCGGCTGGCCGAGGACATCATCCTGTGGAGCTCGACGGAGTTCGGCTACGTCACCCTGCATGATTCGTGGTCGACCGGCAGCTCGATCATGCCGCAGAAGAAGAACCCCGACATCGCCGAGCTGGCCCGCGGCAAGTCGGGCCGGCTGATCGGAAACCTGGCCGGGTTGCTCGCGACGCTGAAGGCCCAGCCGCTGGCCTACAACCGTGACCTGCAGGAAGACAAGGAACCGGTGTTCGATTCGGTGGCCCAGCTGGAGCTGCTGTTGCCGGCGATGGCCGGACTGGTGGGCAGCCTGACGTTCCACGTCGAGCGGATGGCGGCGCTGGCTCCGGCCGGCTACACCCTGGCCACCGACATCGCGGAATGGCTCGTCCGCCAAGGTGTCCCGTTCCGATCGGCGCACGAGGCCGCCGGTGCGGCCGTGCAGGTCGCCGAGGGCCGCGGTGTCGGTCTCGAGGAGCTGACCGACGACGAGCTGGCCGCCATCAG
Organism: uncultured Actinomycetota bacterium; assembly: GCA_963712615.1. GTDB lineage: Bacteria > Actinomycetota > Actinomycetes > Mycobacteriales > Mycobacteriaceae > Mycobacterium. The sequence continues at coordinate 881,258 of CAVQIO010000002.1, read as the reverse complement.
CCCCGACCTGACGGCGCAGGTCCGTGAGGTGCTGACCATCGAGGGTTCGGTGTCGTCGCGCGACGCCCGCGGGGGGACCGCGCCCAGCCAAGTCGCTGCCCAATTACGTGGCGTCCTGGACAGCTCTGCGGAGTTACGGTCGCGGCTTAGCGGGTAATTCGAAGGATGATTCGCGCCGCGCAACTCGCGGTTTGCTGTGGAGATTCTCTGAGGTCATCGGCATATTGCGCACGGCCCGTGTAAGCGGATTAAACTCCTAGCTCGGAGGCAAAAGGTTGAACCGTTCGACCTGCATGTTCGTCACCAAGGGGTGGGACCAATGAGCGTCATCGCAGGAGTGTCCGGTGCGTTGCCGCCGTATCGCTATGCCCAGCGAGAACTCACTGACTTTTTCGTCAGCATCCCGGACTTCGAGGGCTACGAAGACATCGTTCGGCAGCTGCACACCAGCGCCAAAGTCAACAGCCGCCACCTGGTCATGCCCCTGGAGCGCTATCCCACGCTGACCGACTTCGGCGTCGCGAACCAGGTCTACATCGACAATGCTGTTGACCTGGGCTGCGAGGCGCTGTTAGGTGCCCTGGACGAGGCGGGTTTGCAACCACGCGACCTCGACGTGCTGATCACGACGACGGTCACCGGCTTGACGACCCCATCGGTGGACGCCCGGATCGCCGGGCGGCTCGGCCTGCGCGACGACGTGCGGCGGGTGCCGCTGTTCGGCCTGGGCTGCGTGGCCGGTGCAGCAGGCGTGGCCCGGCTGCACGACCATCTGCGCGGGACTCCGGACGGCGTCGCGGCCCTGATCTCGACCGAGCTTTGCTCCCTTACCTACCCCGGGTACAAGCCCTCGCTGGCGGGTATGGTCGGCAGCGCGCTGTTTGCTGACGGCGCCGGTGCGGTGGTAGCAGTCGGCGAGCGGCGCGCCGAACAAATCGGTGCGAGCGGCCCGGAAATCCTCGATTCGCGCAGCCATCTCTACCCCGATTCGCTGCGCACCATGGGCTACGACGTCGGCGCCACCGGGTTCGAACTCGTGCTGTCGAAGGACGTCGCGGCGATCGTGGAGCAATACATCGAAGCCGATGTCACCCAGTTTCTGGGGGCGCATGGGTTGACCACCACGGACGTCGGCGCCTTTGTGAGCCACCCGGGTGGTCCCAAGGTCATCGAGGCGATCAACGCGGCGCTTGACCTGCCACCGGGGGCCCTGGAACTGACGTGGCGTTCGCTCGGCGAGATCGGCAACCTCTCGTCGGCGTCGGTGCTGCACGTGCTGCGCGACACCCTCGCCAAACCGCCTCCCAGCGGAAGCCCCGGTCTGATGATCGCGATGGGACCTGGCTTCTGTTCGGAACTCGTATTGCTGCGCTGGCACTGATGCGGACGTGCGGACTCTCCTTCTCGTAGGCAATCGAACTGTTGAGTTCGAGTTTCTCGGGTGCAGATATCTTGCATTTAGGCGCGATTGCGCGGCTTCGCCCGGTGGGTTGGGCAGCACGGAAGGTCGGGTTCGATGAATACCACTCCTGAAGAGCTGGTCAGGGCCCTCCGCGCGTCGCTCAAGGAGAACGAGCGGCTCAAGCGGGAGAACCGCGAGTACCTGGCTTTGCTAACCAAGGAAGCGACCGAGCCGGTGGCCTTGGTGGGGATGGCGTGCCGCTATCCGGGTGGAGTGGACTCCCCGGAGGCCTTGTGGGAGATGGTGGTTGAGGGACGGGATGTCGTGTCGGATTTCCCGTCCGACCGCGGCTGGGATGTAGCCGGGCTGTTCGATCCCGATCCCGATGCGACCGGCAAGTCGTACACCCGCAGCGGCGGATTCCTCGCGGATGTCGCCGATTTCGACGCAGCATTCTTCGGGATCGCGCCGAGCGAGGCGCTCGCGATGGATCCTCAGCAGCGCTTGTTGCTAGAGGTGTCGTGGGAGGCGTTGGAGCGGGCCGGGATTGACCCGGTCACGTTGCGGGGTTCGGCGACGGGTGTGTTTGTCGGGGTGTTCCACGGTTCGTATGGGGGCCAGGGACGGGTGCCCGGGGACCTGGAGAGATACGGGCTGCGCGGTTCGACGCTCAGCGTCGCGTCGGGGCGGGTCGCGTATTCCCTGGGGCTGGAGGGCCCCGCGGTGTCGGTGGATACCGCGTGCTCGTCGTCGTTGGTGGCGTTGCATCTGGCCGCGCGGTCGCTGCGGTCGGGCGAGTGCGATGTCGCACTGGTCGGCGGCGTGACGGTGATGGCCACCGCGGCGATGTTCGTGGAGTTCAGCCGGCAGCGGGCGCTGTCCGCCGACGGTCGATGCAAGGCCTACGCCGGTGCCGCCGACGGCACCGGTTTCTCCGAGGGCGTCGGAGCGCTGGTGCTGGAGCGGTTGGCCGATGCGCGGCGGTTGGGCCATCGGGTGTCGGCGGTGGTGCGGGGCTCCGCGGTCAATCAGGACGGCGCCTCCAACGGGTTGGCGACCCCCAACGGCCCGGCGCAGCAGCGGGTGATCCGGGCGGCGCTGGAGAGTGCGCGGCTGGGTACGGCGGACGTGGATCTGGTGGAGGGCCACGGCACCGGCACCACGTTGGGCGATCCCATTGAGGCCCAAGCGATCTTGGCGACATACGGGCAGGATCGGCCGGCCGATCAGCCGCTGTGGTTGGGGTCAATCAAGTCCAACATGGGCCACACGTCGGCCGCGGCGGGAGTCGCCGGTGTGATCAAGCTGGTGCAGGCGATGAGCCACGGCGTGATGCCCAAGACGCTGCACGTGGATGTGCCTACGCCGCACGTGGATTGGTCGGTCGGAGCGGTATCGTTGCTGACCGACTCGCAGCCGTGGCCGCTGCGGGATCGGCCGCGCCGGGCGGGCGTGTCGTCGTTCGGGATCAGCGGGACAAATGCGCACGTGATCCTCGAGCAAGCTCCGCCGACGGAAAGCGTTGGGGCTACTGCGGATAGCGATATGCCGGTAGTCCCGTGGATACTGTCCGCCCGTTCCGCCGAGGCGCTGGCGGGTCAAGCCCAGCGGTTGTTGGCACACGTCGAGGCTGATCAGCACCTTGGTGCGACCGATGTGGGATGGTCGCTGGTGGCGACGCGCTCGGTGTTTGAGCATCGGGCCGTGGTCGTCGGGGCTCGCGACGAGCTGATGGCGGGGCTGGCCGGGTTGGCGGCCGGTGAGCCGGGGGCGAACGTGGTGGCGGGGCGTGCGCAGATCGTCGGCAAGACGGTGTTCGTGTTTCCCGGCCAAGGCTCGCAATGGATCGGTATGGGAGCCGAATTACTCGACAGCTCGAAGGTATTCGCCGAGCAGCTGAACCGCTGCGAAAAGGCGCTTGGCGAGCACGTGGAGTGGTCTCTGATCGATGTGATCCGAGGAGCGCCGGGCGCCCCGGGGCTCGATCGGGTGGATGTGGTGCAACCCGTCCTCTGGGCGATGATGGTGTCGCTGGCCGAATTGTGGCGCTCGGTGGGCGTGCATCCCGATGCCGTCATCGGCCACTCGCAGGGCGAGATCGCCGCGGCCTGTGTTGCCGGTGCGCTCTCGTTGGAGGACGCCGCTCGGGTGGTGGCGCTGCGCAGTCGGCTGTTGGTGCGGTTGTCGGGGGCCGGGGGAATGGTCTCGCTGGCGTGCAGTCTGCCGCAGGCACGCGAGCTGTTGGCACAGTCGGGCGACCGCCTGAATATCGCCGCGGTCAACGGTGTTTCGGCCATCGTCGTCTCCGGAGAGGTCGACGCCCTCGACGAGCTGATGCGGCGCTGTGAGGGCGCCGACGTGCGGGCCCGCAGGATCGATGTCGACTACGCCTCGCATTCGGCGCACGTCGATGCGATTCGCGAGCCGCTTGCCGAGGCGCTGACCGGCATCGAGCCACGTTCCTCCTCGGTGACCTTCTTCTCAACCGTCACCGGCGAACCCATCGACACCGCCACTTTGAACGCCGACTACTGGTACCGCAGCATCCGCCAGACTGTGCAATTCGAACAGGCGGTGTGCACCGCCAGCGACGCCGGGTACCGGGTGTTCATCGAGTCCGGTCCGCATCCGGTGTTGATCGCCGGCATCGAAGACACTGTCGCCGAGCGCAACCTCACCGATGCCATCGTCATTCCATCGCTGGGCCGCGACGATGGCGGGCTGGACAGGTTCTGGTTGTCCGCGGGCCAAGCCCACGTCGCAGGTGTGGCCGTGGATTGGCGCTCGGTGTTCTCCGGCGGATGCCACGTCGACCTGCCGACGTATGCGTTTGCGGGGCGGCGATTCTGGTTGCCGCCGTTGGGCGTTGGCGGCGCCGACCTGGGTGGCTTGGGTTTAGCCGGAGCCGAGCACGGCTTGCTGGGCGCGGTGGTGGAGCGGCCAGATTCCGGTGCGGTGGTACTGACCGGCCGGCTGTCGCTAACGGCGCAACCGTGGCTGACCGATCACGCGGTCGCCGGGGTGGTGTTGTTCCCGGGGGCGGGGTTCGTGGAGTTGGCGCTGCGGGCGGGCGACGAGGTCGGTTGTGCCGTGGTCGACGAACTGACGCTGTCAGCGCCGCTGCTGTTGCCGGCGGCCGACGGTGTGCAGGTGCAGGTCGTCGTGGGCGCTGCCGGTAGTTCGGACCACCGTTCCGTATCGGTGTATTCGCGTGCTGCGGCGCCGGATTCGGTCTGGGCACTGCATGCCGAGGGCGTATTGAGCAGCACCGGTTCGGCCAATCCGCCCGCGGACTTGTCGGTGTGGCCGCCGGTCGGGGCCTCCGTGCTCGATGCCGGTGACGCATACGAGGTGCTGGCGGCACGGGGCTACGAGTATGGGCCCGCATTTCGCGGCCTCCGAACCCTGTGGCGGCGGGGGCAAGAGGTCTTTGCTGAAGTAAGCGCAGGCGACGGCGTGACGATGGGCGGCTTTGGGATTCATCCCGTCGTGCTGGATGCCGCGCTGCATGCGATGGGAGTGGTCGGCGACCAGGCCGAGACGATGCTGCCGTTCTCCTGGCAGGGAGTCTGCCTGCATGCTGCCGGGGCATCACGCGTCCGGGTCCGGATAGCACCGGTCGGCGTGAGCGCGGTCTCGGTGGACTTGGCCGATGGCGCTGGCCTTCCGGTTTTGTCGGTGCGCGAGTTGGTGGTTCGTCCCGTCTCGGCCGCGCAACTCACCGCCGCGGCCGCTGCCGGCGGCGGTGGTGGACTGTATGAAGTCGCGTGGTCGCCGGTGTCGTTGGAGCCCAATGCTGTTGCCGACGAGGGCCTGACGGTGTGGGAGCCGAGTTTCGGAGCCGGTGAAGCGGTGGGGTCGGTGTATGGGGCCGCTCATGAAGCGTTGGGTGTGTTGCAGTCGTGGTTGGCGGGCGAGGATTCGCGGGTGCTGGTGGTGCTGACTCATGGTGCGGTGGGGTTGGCCGGTGAGGATGTCGCGGGTTTGGCGGGTGCGGCGGTTTGGGGGTTGGTGCGTTCGGCGCAGGCTGAGCAGCCGGGCCGGGTGGTGTTGGTCGATTCCGACGGCTCCTTGGATGTTGCTGAGGTTATCGGCTGTGGTGAGCCGCAATTGGTGGTGCGCTCCGGCGTCGCGCACGCCGCGCGCCTGACCTCGGCGCGGGCGGTGTCGGCATTGCCCGCAGGGCAGTGGCGGATGTCCGTTGGTGGCGGCGGCACCCTGGAGGATCTGTTGGTACGCCCGCTTGCCGGCACGGAGCTGGGTGCCGGGCAGGTGCGGGTCGGGGTGGCCGCGGTCGGGGTGAACTTCCGGGATGTGCTGGTGGCGTTGGGGATGTATCCCGGCGGCGGCGAGCTGGGCGTCGAGGGCGCGGGAGTCGTGCTCGAGGTTGGCCCCGGCGTGACCGGATTGGCCGTGGGTGATCCGGTGATGGGTTTGGTGGGAGTGGTCGGTTCTGAGGCAGTGGTGGATGCGCGGTTGGTGTCCGCGGTGCCACCGGGATGGTCCATGGCACAGGCCGCCGGTGTGCCGGTGGTGTTTTTGACCGCCCTGTATGGGTTGTCGGTGTTGGCCGGGGTCAAAGCCGGGGAGACGGTGTTGGTGCATGCGGCCACTGGCGGGGTCGGGATGGCGGCGGTGCAGTTGGCCAGGCACTGGGGTGCTGAAGTGTTCGCTACCGCCAGTCGCGGTAAGTGGGACACGTTGCGGGCGATGGGCTTTGACGACGATCACATCGGCGATACCCGGGCGGTGGATTTCGAGGAGAAGTTTCTGGCGACTACCGGCGGAGCCGGAGTGGATGTGGTGCTCAACTCGCTGGCCGGGGAGTTCCTCGACGCGTCATTGCGGTTGTTGGTCGGTGGCGGGCGTTTCATCGAGATGGGCAAGACCGACCTTCGCGACCCCGAGGCGCTGGCCCAACAACACCCGGGCGTGACCTATCGGGCATTCGACCTCATCGAGGCCGGCCCAGATCTCACCGCGACGATGCTCGCCGACCTGATGGCGATGTTCGGAACCGGCGTGTTGAAGCCGTTGCCGATCAAGACGTTTGATGTGCGTTGCGCCTCGGCGGCGTATCGGTTCGTCAGTCAGGCCCGTCAGATCGGCAAGGTGGTGCTCACTTTGCCCGACGGCCCCGGCAATGCGGTGCTGGCGAGTTCGGGTGGTGGGCTGGCCGGTGGCAGCGTGGTGATTACGGGGGGCACCGGGATGGCCGGGTCGGCGGTGGCCGCCCATCTGGTAGCTCGCTATGGGGTGGCCCACGTGATGTTGGCCAGCCGCAGCGGCGCCGGCGGCGAGGGCGTGGCCGATCTGGTCGAGCGGCTCGAAGGTGCCGGGGCCCAGGTGTCGGTGGTGGCCTGCGATGTGGCCGATCGGGATGCGGTGGCAGGGCTGCTTGCCCAGTTGCCGACCCAATACCCGCTCAAGGGCGTGTTCCATGCCGCCGGGGTGCTCGATGACGGGTTGATCGCGTCGTTGACGCCGCAACGGGTGGATACGGTGTTGCGGGCCAAGGTCGACGGCGCCTGGAACCTGCACGAGCTCACCCGCGACATGGACGTGTCGGCGTTCGTGCTGTTCTCGTCGATGGCCGGCATCGTCGGTTCGCCCGGTCAGGGAAACTATGCGGCCGCGAACAGCTTCCTTGACGAGTTGGCCACCCATCGCCGTGCGCACGGTTTGGCGGGCTTGTCGGTGGCCTGGGGGCTATGGGAGCAAGCCAGCGGCATGACCCAACACCTCGACGAGCGCGACAAAGCCCGCATGAGCCGGGGTGGGCTGGCGCCGCTGTCCACCCCGCACGCTCTCCAGCTTTTCGACGAGGCCATGCTTGCCGATCGCCCGCTGCTGGTGGCCGCCCGCATCAACGCCGGTGCACTGGCCGACAATGGCGCCTCGCTGCCCCCGCTGCTGAGTCAGCTGGTCAGTCGCGCCACCCGACGCGTCATCGATGAAACCGACACCACCTCCGCCTCGATGACAAGCCTCGTCGCCCGCCTGCAGGGCCGGTCCGTCGAGCAGCGACACAGCGAACTGGTGGAACTGGTCTGCCGCAACGCCGCTACCGTCCTGGGTCGATCCAACGCCGGAGACATCAACGCCGGCAGCGTCTTCCAGGACCTCGGCTTCGACTCACTGACCGCCGTCGAACTGCGCAACCGGCTCAAAACCGCGACCGGGCTGACCCTTTCGCCGACGTTGATTTTCGACTACCCGACGCCGATCGTCCTGGCCGAGCACCTCGATACCCGGCTGGTCGCCCCCACCACTGTCGCCGAGCAGCCCAACCTGATGGGCCGCTTCAACGACATCACTCGGGAGCTGCAAACGTTGCTGATCCAGCCCAACTGGCAGTCCGAAGACAAGCCGCACCTCACTACTCGCATCCAGACCCTGCTGACCACGCTCAGCGCCCACCTGGATCCCTACGACCAGCAGGAAGCCGATGACGAGGACATCCACAGTGCCAGCGCAAGCGAACTGTTCGCCATCCTCGACGAAGAACTCGGCTCGTAAGACGCCAAGGAGCGCCAGTGTCGGACACCGCCAAACAACTTGATTACCTGAAGCGGCTCACCGCGGATCTGCGGCGCACGAAGCGGCGCGTCGTGGAGCTGGAGGGCAAGCTCTCCGAGCCGGTTGCGGTGGTGGGGATGGCGTGCCGGTATCCGGGCGGTGTGGATTCACCGGACGCGTTGTGGCAGATGGTGGTCGAGGGCCGCGACGCCGTGTCGGACTTTCCCGCGGATCGGGGTTGGGACGTCGCCGGATTGTTCGATGCCGACCCCGATGCCCCCGGCAAGATGTACGTACGTCAGGGATCATTTCTGGCCGACGCCGGCGATTTCGATGCCGGGTTCTTCGGCGTCGGCCCTAGCGAGGCACTGGCGATGGATCCACAGCAGCGACTGATGCTGGAGCTGTCGTGGGAAGCCTTGGAGCGCACGGGAATTGACCCGATCGGTTTGCGGGGTTCGGCGACCGGCGTGTTCGCCGGAGTCATTCATGCCGGTTACGGCGGCCAGGTCGAAGGCGAGCTGGAGGGCTACGGGCTCACCGGGTCGACGCTGAGCGTGGCCTCGGGCCGGGTGTCCTACGTGCTGGGCCTGGAAGGCCCCGCGGTGTCGGTGGATACGGCGTGCTCGTCGTCTCTGGTGGCGTTGCATCTGGCTGCGCAGTCACTGCGATCCGGCGAATGTGACCTGGCCCTGGTCGGTGGCGTCACCGTCATGGCCACGCCCGCGGCCTTTGTCGAATTCAGCCGTCAGCGGGCGCTCGCCGCCGACGGCCGGTGCAAGGTCTATGCCGGGGCCGCCGACGGCACCGCCTGGTCGGAAGGTGCCGGGGTGCTGGTGGTGGAGCGACTGGCCGACGCGCGACGAGCGGGACACCCGGTCTTGGCGATCGTGCGCGCTACCGCCGTCAATCAGGACGGCGCCTCCAACGGGCTGACCGCCCCGAACGGGCCTTCCCAGCAACGGGTTATCCGCACCGCCCTGGCGAGTGGGGGGCTGACCGCCGCCGACGTCGACGTGGTCGAGGGGCACGGCACCGGGACCGTGCTGGGGGATCCGATCGAGGCGCAGGCGTTGTTGGCGACCTACGGCCAGGATCGGCCGGCGGATCGTCCGCTGTGGCTGGGGTCGATCAAATCCAACATCGGTCACACCTCGGCCGCCGCGGGCGTGGCCGGAGTGATCAAGATGATCCAGGCCATCCGGCACGAGGTGTTGCCGCAGACATTGCACGTGGATGTGCCTTCCCCGCATGTGGATTGGTCTGAGGGCGCGGTGTCGGTGCTGACCGAATCGCGGGCCTGGCCGAGCGGCGACGGTCCCCGCCGCGCCGGGGTGTCGTCGTTCGGGATCAGCGGAACCAACGCCCACGTGATTATCGAAGAGCCGCCGGCGCCGGACACCGAAAGCGTTGCAGCTGAGCCCAATACGGGCGAGACCGCGTGGGTGTTGTCGGCTCGCTCGGAACAGGCGCTGGCCAACCAGGCCAAGAGGCTGCTCGCACACATATCCGCCGACGCGAATGTGAGTCCGGTGGATGTGGCGTGGTCCCTGGTGACGACGCGGGCGGTGTTCGACCACCGAGCCGTAGTGGTCGGCGCTGACCGGGACCGTTTGATGGCGGGGTTGATGGAGTTAGCCGCCGGTGAGCCGGGCGCGGGTGGGGTGGCCGGGCGTGTCCGTTCGGCGGGAAGAACGGTGTTCGTCTTTCCGGGGCAGGGCTCCCAGTGGCTGGGAATGGGCCAGCAGCTCTACGGCCGCTTCCCGGAATTCGCGCGGACATTCGACGAGGCCGCAGCGGCGTTGGATCCGCAGCTGCGGTTGCCGCTGCGACAGGTGATCTGGGGCACCGATGCCGAGCTGCTGCAAAGCACTGAGTTCGCGCAGCCGGCGCTGTTCGCGGTCGAGGTGGCGTTGGCCGCGCTACTGCAGCACTGGGGTGTGCTGCCCGACGTGGTGACGGGTCATTCCGTGGGCGAGATCAGCGCGGCTTATGTCGCGGGCGTGCTGTCGCTCTCGGATGCGGCCAATGTGGTCGCGGGGCGGGGCCGGCTGATGGCGGCGCTGCCGCCCGGGGGCGCGATGATCGCCATCGCCGCCGACGAAGCTGAAGTCACGCCGTTGTTGACCGCAGAGGTGAATCTCGCGGCGGTCAATGCCCCGCACGCCGTGGTGATTTCGGGTGCTGACGCCGCGGTCACGGCAGTAGCCGACGAGCTGGCACAGCGGGGCCGTCGGGTGCACCGGCTGGCGGTTTCGCATGCGTTTCATTCGTCGCTCATGGAGCCGATGCTCGAGGAGTTCACGCAGCTGCTGGCCGGAGTTTCGGCCTCGTCCCCGCGAATCGGGTTGGTGTCCAACCTGACTGGACAACTGGCCGGTCCGGGGTACGGGTCGCCGCAATACTGGGTCGAGCACGTGCGCCAGCCGGTACGTTTCGCCGACGGGGTCCGGGCCGCGGAGTCGCTGGGCGCCCGGGTCTTCGTCGAGGTCGGTCCGGGTCGCGGTCTGACCGCTGCCGTGGAGCAGTCGTTGACCACCGAACAGGCGACATCGGTGGTCACGCTGGCCAAAGATCGGCCCGAGGCTGAGTCGGCGCTGGCGACGCTCGGGCATTTGTTCACCATCGGTGTCGCCGTGGATTGGCCCGCGGCGGTGGGAGACGGGCGCCGGGTCGACTTACCGACCTATGGCTTCGTCCGGCAGCGGTTCTGGCTACCCCTCGGAGCCGTGGGGTCGGGAAACGTGAGCGGTGTCGGGTTGGCCCGGGCCGAGCACGGCTTGCTGGGCGCGGTGGTGGAGCGGCCCGACTCCGGTGGCGTGGTGCTGACGGGCTCATTGTCGGTGGGCGGATCGCCGTGGCTGGCCGACCACGTCGTCGACGGGGTGGTGTTGTTCCCCGGCGCGGGGTTTGTGGAGTTGGCCTTGCGGGCGGGCGACGAGGTCGGCTGTTCGGTGGTGGATGAGCTGACGTTGTTGGCGCCGTTGGTGTTACCGCCGGGCGGCGCCGCCCGTGTGCAAGTCGTGGTGGACGCCGCGGGTGAGTCGGGTTCTCGGGCTGTGTGGGTGTATTCGCGTGCTGCGGCGCCGGATTCGGTCTGGGCACTGCATGCCGAGGGCGTATTGAGCAGCACCGGTTCGGCCAATCCGCCCGCGGACTTGTCGGTGTGGCCGCCGGTCGGGGCCTCCGTGCTCGATGCCGGTGACGCATACGAGGTGCTGGCGGCACGGGGCTACGAGTATGGGCCCGCATTTCGCGGCCTCCGAACCCTGTGGCGGCGGGGGCAAGAGGTCTTTGCTGAAGTAAGCGCAGGCGACGGCGTGACGATGGGCGGCTTTGGGATTCATCCCGTCGTGCTGGATGCCGCGCTGCATGCGATGGGAGTGGTCGGCGACCAGGCCGAGACGATGCTGCCGTTCTCCTGGCAGGGAGTCTGCCTGCATGCTGCCGGGGCATCACGCGTCCGGGTCCGGATAGCACCGGTCGGCGTGAGCGCGGTCTCGGTGGACTTGGCCGATGGCGCTGGCCTTCCGGTTTTGTCGGTGCGCGAGTTGGTGGTTCGTCCCGTCTCGGCCGCGCAACTCACCGCCGCGGCCGCTGCCGGCGGCGGTGGTGGACTGTATGAAGTCGCGTGGTCGCCGGTGTCGTTGGAGCCCAATGCTGTTGCCGACGAGGGCCTGACGGTGTGGGAGCCGAGTTTCGGAGCCGGTGAAGCGGTGGGGTCGGTGTATGGGGCCGCTCATGAAGCGTTGGGTGTGTTGCAGTCGTGGTTGGCGGGCGAGGATTCGCGGGTGCTGGTGGTGCTGACTCATGGTGCGGTGGGGTTGGCCGGTGAGGATGTCGCGGGTTTGGCGGGTGCGGCGGTTTGGGGGTTGGTGCGTTCGGCGCAGGCTGAGCAGCCGGGCCGGGTGGTGTTGGTCGATTCCGACGGCTCCTTGGATGTTGCTGAGGTTATCGGCTGTGGTGAGCCGCAATTGGTGGTGCGCTCCGGCGTCGCGCACGCCGCGCGCCTGACCTCGGCGCGGGCGGTGTCGGCATTGCCCGCAGGGCAGTGGCGGATGTCCGTTGGTGGCGGCGGCACCCTGGAGGATCTGTTGGTACGCCCGCTTGCCGGCACGGAGCTGGGTGCCGGGCAGGTGCGGGTCGGGGTGGCCGCGGTCGGGGTGAACTTCCGGGATGTGCTGGTGGCGTTGGGGATGTATCCCGGCGGCGGCGAGCTGGGCGTCGAGGGCGCGGGAGTCGTGCTCGAGGTTGGCCCCGGCGTGACCGGATTGGCCGTGGGTGATCCGGTGATGGGTTTGGTGGGAGTGGTCGGTTCTGAGGCAGTGGTGGATGCGCGGTTGGTGTCCGCGGTGCCACCGGGATGGTCCATGGCACAGGCCGCCGGTGTGCCGGTGGTGTTTTTGACCGCCCTGTATGGGTTGTCGGTGTTGGCCGGGGTCAAAGCCGGGGAGACGGTGTTGGTGCATGCGGCCACTGGCGGGGTCGGGATGGCGGCGGTGCAGTTGGCCAGGCACTGGGGTGCTGAAGTGTTCGCTACCGCCAGTCGCGGTAAGTGGGACACGTTGCGGGCGATGGGCTTTGACGACGATCACATCGGCGATACCCGGGCGGTGGATTTCGAGGAGAAGTTTCTGGCGACTACCGGCGGAGCCGGAGTGGATGTGGTGCTCAACTCGCTGGCCGGGGAGTTCCTCGACGCGTCATTGCGGTTGTTGGTCGGTGGCGGGCGTTTCATCGAGATGGGCAAGACCGACCTTCGCGACCCCGAGGCGCTGGCCCAACAACACCCGGGCGTGACCTATCGGGCATTCGACCTCATCGAGGCCGGCCCAGATCTCACCGCGACGATGCTCGCCGACCTGATGGCGATGTTCGGAACCGGCGTGTTGAAGCCGTTGCCGATCAAGACGTTTGATGTGCGTTGCGCCTCGGCGGCGTATCGGTTCGTCAGTCAGGCCCGTCAGATCGGCAAGGTGGTGCTCACTTTGCCCGACGGCCCCGGCAATGCGGTGCTGGCGAGTTCGGGTGGTGGGCTGGCCGGTGGCAGCGTGGTGATTACGGGGGGCACCGGGATGGCCGGGTCGGCGGTGGCCGCCCATCTGGTAGCTCGCTATGGGGTGGCCCACGTGATGTTGGCCAGCCGCAGCGGCGCCGGCGGCGAGGGCGTGGCCGATCTGGTCGAGCGGCTCGAAGGTGCCGGGGCCCAGGTGTCGGTGGTGGCCTGCGATGTGGCCGATCGGGATGCGGTGGCAGGGCTGCTTGCCCAGTTGCCGACCCAATACCCGCTCAAGGGCGTGTTCCATGCCGCCGGGGTGCTCGATGACGGGTTGATCGCGTCGTTGACGCCGCAACGGGTGGATACGGTGTTGCGGGCCAAGGTCGACGGCGCCTGGAACCTGCACGAGCTCACCCGCGACATGGACGTGTCGGCGTTCGTGCTGTTCTCGTCGATGGCCGGCATCGTCGGTTCGCCCGGTCAGGGAAACTATGCGGCCGCGAACAGCTTCCTTGACGAGTTGGCCACCCATCGCCGTGCGCACGGTTTGGCGGGCTTGTCGGTGGCCTGGGGGCTATGGGAGCAAGCCAGCGGCATGACCCAACACCTCGACGAGCGCGACAAAGCCCGCATGAGCCGGGGTGGGCTGGCGCCGCTGTCCACCCCGCACGCTCTCCAGCTTTTCGACGAGGCCATGCTTGCCGATCGCCCGCTGCTGGTGGCCGCCCGCATCAACGCATCGGGGCTGGGCGCAAGCGGTGCCGTGCCGCCAGTGCTTCGTGACCTGGTTGCGCGGCCCGGCCGGCGACTCATCACTGATGCCGGCGCAGCGGTGTCGGCGTCGGGGTTGGCCACCCGGCTGCAGGGACTGAGTCCCGAGCAGCGCCATCACCAGTTGGTGGAATTGGTGTGCACCAACGCCGCAACGGTCTTGGGCAGGTCCAGCGCCGACATCGAGGCGAAGCTGCCATTCCAAGATCTCGGGTTCGACTCGCTGACCGCGGTGGAGCTGCGCAACCGCCTCAAAACCGCTGCCGGGCTTACCCTTTCGCCCAGCCTGATCTTCGACTTTCCCACCCCGGAAGCGCTGGCCGAACACGTCAACGAACAGCTCAGTTCCGTGGCGGCCGGTGCGCCCGCCGGCGAGCCCGACCAGTTGGCTCGCTTCTACGACATTGCCCGCGAACTGCAAACCCTGGTCAACCGGCCCGGCTGGACGCCCGACGAAAAAACACGCCTGGCTGCCCGCATCCAAGCCATCGTGACCGAGCTCGAAACTCCGCCACTGCTGACGTCCAATGACACACACGCTCTCGACGAGGACGACATCACCACCGCCACCGAACGCGAACTGTTCGCCATCCTCGATGACGATTTCGGCCCCTGATGTCACCGACCGGCGTAGCAATCATCGGCCTTGCCTGCAGGTTGCCCGGCGCCGCCACCCCCGGTGACTTCTGGCATCTCGTTCGTGACGGGCGTGAAGTCACCCAATTGCCCAGCAGTATCGCGGAATTCGATGCAGACTTTTTCAATCTATCGCCCCGCGAGGCTTGCGCGATGGACCCGCGTCAGCGGTTGGCACTCGAATTAGCCTGGGAACTCTTCGAAGACGCCTTCCTGGTGCCGGAAACCCTGCACGGTGAACAGGTGTCGATTTATCTCGGCGCAATGACCGACGACTACGCCGTCCTGACACTTCGCGATGGCGCGGACAACCTCGATCACCACTCGTTCGGCGGTGTCAGTCGCGCACTGATCGCCAACAGGATCTCTTATGCCCTCGGGTTGCGCGGCTCCAGCATGATCGTCGATTCTGGTCAATCGTCGTCACTAGTCGCGGTTCACCTGGCCTGTGAAAGCCTGCGCGCGGGCGAGTCACCGCTGGCGATAGCCGGCGGGATCCACCTCAATCTGGCAGACGAAACCGCAATGCTCGAACAGGAATTCGGCGCACTGTCGACATCAGGCCATACCTACGCATTCGATGGACGCGCGGATGGTTACGTGCGGGCAGAGGGTGCCGGCATGGTGCTGTTGAAGCCGTTGAGTGCCGCTCTCAAAGACGGGAACAGGATCCGCGCCGTCATCCGGGGGAGTGCGGTCGGCAATGCCGGGCACAGTTCCGCCGGCCAGACCGTACCTTCGGTTTCGGGACAAGTCGACGTCATCCGCCGTGCGCTCTTGTGCGCCGGTCTCGGCGGCGACGACATCGACTACATCGAGGCACACGGCACAGGAACCGAAGTCGGTGACCCGGTCGAGGCGAGAGCGTTGGGTGAGATATTCGCCGAGCGCGGACAGCATCCGGTACGCGTGGGATCGGTCAAAACCAACATCGGTCACACCGGAAGTGCCGCGGGAATCGCGGGCCTACTCAAGGCCGTGCTGGCGATCGAGAACGGCGCCATCCCGCCTAGCCTGAACTACGATAGCGCCGCCCCCGGCAATGACCTGAAATGTTATGGGCTGCAGGTCAACACCACCCTGACGACGTGGCCGGCACCCGACCGGCCGCGGCGGGCCGGGGTGTCGTCGTTCGGAATGGGCGGGACGAACGTGCATGTGGTCCTCGAGGGGCGCCCGCGCAGCCGGAAAGTGCGGTGTCCGAACCTCAACAGGACGGCGTGCTGGCATGGGTGCTGACCGCGCGTTCGGAGCAGTCTTTGACCAATCAGGCCGCACGGTTGGCGGCTCACGTGACCGCCGATGAGGATCTGACGGTGCCGGACGTGGCGTGGTCGCTGGCCTCCACGCGCTCGGTCTTTGAGCATCGAGCGGTTCTGGTAGGAAGCGATCGCCAAGTCCTCACAAGGGGTTTGGCGCGATTGGCCGCTGGCGATCCGGGTGCGGTGACCGGCCGGGCCAGACCAACCGGCAAGACGGTGTTTGTGTTTCCGGGCCAAGGCTCCCAATGGGTGGGGATGGGGCAGCAGCTGTACGCCCGGTTTCCGATGTTCGCCAGGGCTTTCGATGAAGCCGTCGAGGCGGTGGATGCTCATCTGCGCTCGGGGTTGCGCGACGTGATCTGGGGTCGTGATCCAGAGCTGCTGGCCAATACCGAGTTTGCGCAGCCGGCGCTGTTCGTCATCGAGGTGGCATTGGCGGCGTTGTTGCGAACCTGGAGAATTGAGCCGGATCTGGTGATGGGCCATTCGGTGGGCGAGATCACCGCGGCCCACGTCGCAGGCGTGCTGACGCTTGACCATGCCGCGCGCCTCGTGGCAGCCCGGGGCCGCTTGATGGCTGAACTGCCGGCCGGTGGGGTGATGATCGCGGTGGCCGCCGGCGAGGACGAGGTGACTCCGTTGCTCACCGACGGTGTCGCGATTGCGGCGGTCAATGCCCAAAATTCGGTGGTGCTTTCGGGCGCCGGGGCCGCGGTGGGCGCCCTCGGGGACCGACTGGCCCAGCAGGGGATGCGGGTGCATCGGCTGGCGGTGTCGCACGCGTTTCATTCGGTGTTGGTAGAGCCGATGACTGAGGAGTTTGCCCGCCTGGTCGCCGACATCAAGGCCAGCGAGCCGCGGATTGGCTTGGTGTCCAATGTGACTGGACAGCTCGCCGGTGCTGATTACGGATCGGCACAGTATTGGGTTGAGCATGTGCGCCGGCCGGTGCGTTTTGTCGACGGTGTGCGGTTGGCGGAGTCCCTGGGGGCCGGCGTATTCGTCGAGGTGGGTCCCGCCGCGGGCTTGACCGCGGCGGTGGAGCAGTCGCTGAACACCGACCATGCGGCCGCGGTGGCGACGTTGGCCAAGGATCAACCCGAAATCGACGCGCTGCTGACCGCGGCCGGGCAATTATTTGTGCACGGCGTGGCCGTCGATTGGCCGTCGGCTCTTACCGGCCTGGGTGCTGGCAGAGTTGAGCTCCCGACGTATGGCTTTGCCCGGCAGCGGTTTTGGCTCGGGGCGGGCGGAGAGGCGCCGGCTTCCAGTGAGTCGGGCCGCGGACCTGGCCGAGCACCTACGAGCACTGGCCCCCGATGGTCAGTACCGCCGGCTGGTGGAATTGGTGTGCGCGCACGCCGCGACCGTGCTGGGGCACTCGAGCGGTCGTGACATCGATGTCGAGCGGCCTTTTCAAGACATCGGCTTTGAATCACTGACCGGCGTCGAACTTCGCAATCGTCTCAAAGCCGCCACCGGGTTGGCCTTGTCGCGCACTCTGATCTTCGACTTTCCCTCCCCTTCGGTGCTGGCCGACCATCTGCGCCAGCAATTGCTTCACGACGATCGCCAAGAATCCGACGACGAGAAGATGTGGGCGTCGCTGAGAAAGATTCCGTTGCGCGAAGTTCGGCGAACCGGATTGCTCGACAAACTATTGCTGCTGGCCGGCGCGTCCGAAATTCCGGTTGCCGATTCAGACGTCAGTAACGACATCATCGACGCGCTAAGCCCCGACGCGTTAATCGCTATGGCGTTGGAGTCCGACAAAGCGGATGATGCTGAATGACGAAATCCACGCTGGCGGACATGATTACGCGTTCTTTCCCCTTCGCTGTATGTGACACATGTTGAATAGCCGTACCTTTGCGGGGCTGAACCAGACCGCATAAACTTTCGTACAATGGGGGCAATCGTTTTGAGCAGAGGTCGGGTATGAGCGTCATCGCAGGTGTGTTCGGTGCTTTGCCACCGCACCGTTACAGCCAGAGCGAGATCACCGATCAATTCGTCGAGTTCCCGGCATTGAAGGAGCACGAGGAGATCGTCCGGCGTCTGCACGCCGGCGCGAAGGTCAACAGCCGCCACCTGGTACTGCCCCTCGAGCAGTACGCGTCGCTGACCGACTTCACCGAGACGAACGAGATCTTCGTCGAAAATGCGGTTGACCTTGGCTGCGAAGCGCTGATGGGCGCTCTTGACGAGGCCGGGCTGCAGCCCAAAGACATCGACCTGATCGTCACCACGACGGTCACCGGCATCGCGGTGCCGTCGCTGGATGCCCGCATCGCCGGACGGGTTGGCCTGCGCCCGGATGTGCGGCGGATGCCGCTGTTCGGCCTGGGCTGTGCGGCGGGCGCGGCGGGGGTGGCCACGGTGCACAACTATCTGCAGGGCGCGCCCGACGGCGTCGCGGTAACGGTGTCGGTCGAGCTCTGCTCGCTGACGTTCCCCACGGTCAAACCGACCGTGTCGGGGCTGGTCGGGACCGCGATGTTCGGTGATGGGGCGGCTGCGATGGTCGCCGTCGGTGACCGTCGCGCCGAACAAGACCGGCAGCTGCGCCCCAGCGGGCCCGACATCGTCGATTCGCGCAGCCGCCTCTACCCGGAATCGCTGAACATCATGGCGTGGAATATCAGTTCCGCCGGCCTTCAGCCCATATTCTCTCCAGAGCTCGCCACGGTGATCGAGCAGAACCTGGCCGACGACGTCGATCGGTTCCTCAGCGGACACAAATTGACCAGGGGCGACATCCAAGCGTGGGTGAGCCACCCGGGCGGCCCCAAGGTCATCGATGCGATCGGCAAGAGCCTGGACCTGCCCCCTGAGGCGCTCGAGCTGACTTGGCGCTCGCTCGGTGAGATCGCGAACCTCTCGTCTGCCTCGGTGCTACACGTCCTGCGCGACACCATCGCCAAGCCGCCGCACAGCGGCAGCTCCGGTCTGATCGTCGCGATGGGTCCCGGATTCTCCTCCGAACTCGTGCTACTGCGCTGGCACTGAGTCGGCAATTTCGACGACCAGGCCCGGCTTGGGACGCAGCGCCGCGAGGTTGGCGGCGCGGATGCGCTGGGCGGGCAATCGCAGCCTCGTTCTGGCGAGCAGCCGGGCAAGCATGACGGTCATCTCGGTCGTGGCCATGACCGCGCCGATGCACCGATGCAACCCGCCGCTGAACGGGATGAACTCATGCGGCGCGGGTTTGCGGTAATCCGGTGATCCTGGATCCCAGCGCGCGGGCCGGAAGTCGGTCGGGTCCGGCCACAGCTCGGGCAGCCGGTGGGTGACGTACGCGCTGAAGATCAGCAATCGGCCCTCGCGAATCCGGTGCCCGTCGAACGAGAGGTCGCGCATCACCCTGCGGGCCGAGATCACGCCGGGTGAGTACAGCCGAAGCGTCTCCTGGACGACGCCGTTGAGGTAGGTGAGCGCATCGAGGTCGGCCCCAGACCAAGTGTTCGGCGACCGGTCGCCGAGCACGCGGCGAACTTCGTCGGCGGCGTTGTCCCATGCTCCCCGCAGAGTCAGCAGCGTGTAGATCGCCCAGGCCAGTGCGCCGCTCGTGGTCTCGTAGCCCGCCGTGATGAGCGAAATGATCGAGTCGCGAATCTCGTTGTTGCTCAACACGTATCCCTCGTCGCCGCGACCGTTGATCAACATGGTCATCATGTGGTCGTCGGGCCTGGGGGTGCAGCGCGGGCATCGGCGACCTGGGCGTCGATGAAGTCGTTGAGGCGCTTTCGGGCGGCCATCGCCCGTCGCCACCTGGGGGAGTTGAGGCGCTGGTGCAACGCCACCATTTGGGGTAGCTGGTGGGTCAGGTCCAGCAAGGGTTGGAGTTGCTCCCCGAGGAAGTCGGAGTGCACCGCCAAGCGCGGACCGAACAGACTTTCGGCGGTGCTACGCCGGACCGCGGCGCGGCACCGCCGGTAGATGTCCAGCCGCTGCCCGGGCTGCCAGCCATCGATGACCGCGTCGATATTGGACACCATGGTCTGCACGTAGTCCTGGATCTGCCGGTGGCGCAGTCCCGGGGCGACGACACTGCGGCGGCGGCGGTGGTCGTCCCCGTCGCTGACGATCAGCGCGGTGGGGCCGTCGACGATTGCCAGGCTCTCGAATGTCTGTGCCCAGCTGAACGCGTCGGCATTGGCAAACACGAACTTGTTCGCCTCGGGACCCAGCAGATAGGTGTAGCCGTGCCGCCCGATCCCGGAATTGATCACCGCGCCCCGCCGCCGGTACAGGGCGAGCAACGCCTCGCCGGGCAGATAGGGAACCGGCCGATAGGTACTCATTCGATGACTTCCGAGAGTTCCAGCCACCGGCTCTCCAGCGTGGCGACCTCGTCTTCCAGGGCGCGCAGCCCTGCTGTCAGCCGGGTGATGCCGACGTGATCGGACTGGTCATGGTCGGCGAGGTCGACGTGTTTGGCGGCAATGCGGTCGGCCAGCCGGGCGAGCTGGCGGTCGACGGAGGTCAGCTCCTTCTCGGCGGCGCGACGTTGCGCCCCGGACATCACCTCGGGCTTGGGGGCCGCCCGCGGCGGTTCCGGGGCGCCCGCGGAATGGGCAGCCAGCCGTAGGTATTCATCCACCCCGCCCGGCAGGTGGCGTAACCGGCCGTCGAGAATCGCGTACTGCTGGTCGGTGACGCGCTCGAGCAGGTAGCGGTCGTGTGAGACGACGATCAAGGTGCCCGGCCAGGAGTCCAGCAAATCCTCGGTGGCCGTCAGCATGTCGGTGTCGACGTCGTTGGTGGGCTCGTCGAGCAGCAGCACGTTCGGCTCGGACAGCAGGGTGAGCATCAGCTGCAAACGCCGGCGTTGCCCGCCGGAGAGTTCGCCGACCCGCGCCGAGAGTTCGGTGAAGCCGAGTCGCTCCAGCAGCTGGGCCGGGGTGACCTCGCGGCCCTCGACTTGATAGCCGCCGGGCAGCCGGCCCAACACGTCGGCGATCCGGTCACCGGCGATCTCGGCCAACCGATCGCCCTGCTGATCGAGCACCGCCAATTGGACGGTTTTGCCGCGCTTGACGCGGCCGGTGTCCGGCGCGACGGTACCGGCGATCAACCCCAGCAGTGTCGACTTGCCCGCGCCGTTGGCCCCGACGATGCCGGTGCGTTCACCCGGGCCGATCCGCCACTCGACATCGCGCAGCACCGGGCGACCGTCGTACGAAACCGACACATCGAGCAGGTCGATCACGTCCTTGCCGAGCCGGGCCGTGGCCAGCTTGGCCAACTCGACGGTGTTGCGCAGCGGCGGCATGTCGGCGATCAACTGGTTGGCGGCGTCGATCCGGAACTTCGGCTTGGAGGTCCGCGCCGGCGGCCCGCGGCGCAGCCAGGCCAGCTCCTTGCGCATCAAGTTCTGCCGCTTGGCCTCGGACGCGGCGGCTTGGCGGTCCCGCTCGACGCGCTGCAGCACGTACGCCGCGTATCCGCCGTCGAACGGTTCGACGATTCCGTCGTGCACCTCCCACGTCGTGGTGGCGACTTCGTCGAGAAACCACCGGTCGTGCGTGACCACCAGCAGCCCGCCGGTGTTGCGTGCCCAGCGCTGCTGCAGGTGGCGGGCCAGCCAGGTGATGCCTTCGATGTCGAGGTGGTTGGTGGGCTCGTCGAGAGCAATCACGTCCCACTCGCCGATCAGCAGTTCGGCCAGCTGCACACGCCGGCGTTGCCCACCACTGAGCATGGAATTCGTTGCATCCCAATCGATATCGGACACGAGACCGCCGACCACGTCGCGGATACGCGGGTCGCCGGCCCACTGATGATCGGCCTGGTCACCGACCAGTGTCCAGCCGACGGTGCGCTCGGGGTCCAGGGTGTCGGCCTGGCTCAGCGCGCTGACCCGCAATCCGCTGCGCTGGGTGACTCGGCCGGAATGGGGCTGCAGCTGGCCGGTCAGCAGACGCAGCAGGCTGGAC
Source organism: uncultured Actinomycetota bacterium (assembly GCA_963712615.1). Lineage (GTDB taxonomy): Bacteria > Actinomycetota > Actinomycetes > Mycobacteriales > Mycobacteriaceae > Mycobacterium. The sequence goes on along the minus strand of CAVQIO010000002.1, from coordinate 859,730 downwards.
TTGCCGTCGCCGTTGCGCCCGACGATGCCGGTGCGCGCGCCATCGTTGACCCCGAGCGAGATCGAATCGAACACCACCTGCGTCGGGTATTCGAGGTGAACGGCCTCGGCTCCGATCAGGTGTGCCACTGGAACGACGCTAGCAAGGTTGTCGGGACCCACCGCATGCAGAAGTCGTTACGCCGGCGAAACGAGTTCACCGCTGAGGGGGAACGGCGAAGAGGTGCCATTCGCCGGGAACGCCCTTGAGTTGGTATGCCCCGCGTTCAGCGAATTCCAGTCCTGATCCGATCACGAGGTCGCGCAGCGTGCTGGACACCAGCACATCGTTCGGCCCGGCCAATGCGCTCACCCGCGCACCGATGTGTACACCGATGCCGCCGATGTCATCGCCGCGGACCTCGCACTCACCGGTGTGCAATCCGGCGCGCACTTCGATGCCGAGCGCCTGCACCGCGTCGCGGATCGCCATGGCGCAGCGAATCGCTCGCTGTGGGCCATCGAACATCGCCAGGAAACTGTCTCCCGAGGTGTTCACCTGGCGGCCTCGAAAGCGGGCGAGCTGTGACCGCACGATGGCGTCGTGTGCATCGAGCAGCGCGTGCCAGTCACGGTCGCCCATCGCTGCGGCGCATCGCGTCGAGTCCACGATGTCGGTGAACAGCACCGTGGCCAGAACACGGTCGTCGGCCACATCGGGCTGCTCGCCAGTGAGGAACTTGGCGATCTCCTGGAAAGATTCGCGCCACGGTTCGACGATGTGATACTGGTCAAGCGCCCTTTGCCCACGCCCAAGCGGTCAGACGCCAGTCCGCGCCGACTTTGCGAAGCGCGACGGTATACACCGAGCCAGTTTGTGTGACTAGCTTGCCGCGCAGGTCGCACGTCATGGTCGCGGGGGCAACGACATAGGCGTTGTAACCGTTGATATCGACATGCCGCGGCTCGCCGAGCGCGATGCGGTACCCCGTAGCCCCAAGCTGCTCGCCCTCAGCAAGCACGTCTCTCCACCAGTCTTCGGCAGCTGTCGGCCCCTGCCAGACATGAGGCGACATTCCGTCAAGAATTTGCATGGGGTCGGCGCATGTCGCTGCAATTGAAGACGGGTCACCGTTGTTGAAGGCCTCGATGTATTGCAGGACTACGCCCATTGGATCGTCCGAGGTAGGCATGACGTTGGTCTCCCGTCTCTCGCGCCCGGCTGATCGAACAGGATCAAGCGTATTGATGGCCACGGTCGGTGCTGCAGCGGCAGCCTTGACCGCTGGTGTTATGTGGACCGCACCATCGGCCTCCGCTGACACCGACTTTTGCAATTCGCTTCCCAAACCCCAACAAGCTCATGAGTGCAACTGCGGCTTCGACTTCGCCCCGGGTACTCAGGACCTTCAAGATTGCATGGCGGGAAAGGCGGTTGCGCCCCGTCCCACGCAACCGTAGTTAGGCCGCCCTGGGAATCGACAGCACGAGAAGCGCTTGAGGAACAGCGACTGATCCGGTCACCGGAACCCAGGTATCACCGCCTGGGTTTTTTGGCGTCTGTGTGCCTCTAGATTCGGCACTGCTGATTCTCCTCGTATGCCCCTAACGTGTGTTCATGACAACAACGGACCAGGTTCAGCCGGGATCGATACCCACGTCCGGCAAAGTGCTGTGCGCCGTATACGCGCTGATCGCGGTGGCCGCACTGGTCGCCACGTGGAGCCAGACGGTCGCGTACACACACAGCGGCCTTGCAGACTTCTTCGTCAACTTCTGGCACGACGCCAAGGTCACCGCCTCGGCACGAAATATCACCGCAGACATACTGATGTTCGCCCTATCCGCTGCTGTCCTCATGGTGATCGAAGCCAGGAAGCACGGCGTGCGATTCGTCTGGCTCTACATTCTCGGCGGGTTCTTCATCGCCGTAAGCGTGACGTTTCCACTGTTCCTCATCGCTCGCGAGATGCGGATCGGCGCATCGGATTCCCCACGCCTCCACGCGATCGATGCAGGCCTGCTGGCCGTGCTCGCCACCGGTCTCGCAGGCTTGACTATCTGGGTCGACCTGGGCTGACTCGCGGCTGCAGAGAGTCTTGAGCCAATCGTTACCACCACCAAGACGAGGTTCTCTCGGAGGTTGTAGCTTTCGCACCGCCACCCTTCTGAGCCGGCTACACCACCCCGCGGGCAAACACCCTGACCAGAACCGCTGAGCGCGCCGGTATGCCATGATGTCCAAGCTGTCGAGAGAGTGGGGAGCAGCGGTGGATCTGAACTTGTCGATGATCACGCGACCGGTGGAACGGCTGGTCGCGACGGCGCAGAACGGCCTGGAGGTCTTGCGGCTGGGAGGCCTGGAGACCGGCACTGTTGCGTCGCCGTCGCAGATTGTCGAGAGCGTCCCGATGTACAAGCTGCGGCGGTACTTTCCGCCCGACAGCCGTCGCGGGAAGACGCCGGTCGGTCCGCCGGTGCTGCTGGTGCACCCGATGATGATGTCGGCAGACATGTGGGACGTCACTCGTGAGGACGGCGCGGTGGGGATCCTGCACGCCCACGGGCTGGATTGCTGGGTCATCGACTTCGGGTCACCCGACAAGGTCGAGGGTGGCATGCGCCGCAACCTGGCCGACCACATCGTCGCACTCAGCCAGGCCATCGACACCATGAAGGACGCCACCGGCAGCGACGTGCACCTGGTCGGGTATTCGCAGGGCGGGATGTGGTGCTATCAGGTCGCGGCCTACCGGCGTTCGAAGTCCCTTGCCAGCATTGTGACCTTCGGTTCGCCGGTGGACACCCTAGCCGCCCTGCCGATGGGCATCCCGGCAAACTTTGGCCCACCCGTCGCCAACTTTATGGCCGACCACGTCTTCAGCCGGCTGGCCATCCCGGGCTGGATGGCGCGCGCCGGTTTTCAGATGCTGGACCCGCTCAAGACCGCCAAGGCCCGGGTCGACTTCGTGCGTCAGCTACATGACCGCGAGGCGCTGCTCCCGCGCGAACAGCAGCGCAGGTTCCTGGAACGCGAGGGGTGGATCGCCTGGTCCGGCCCGGCGATCTCCGAGCTGCTCAAGCAATTCATTGCCCACAACCGGATGATGACCGGCGGTTTCGCCGTCAACGGGCAGATGGTCACGCTCACCGACATCAGCTGCCCGGTGCTGGCGTTTATCGGCGAGGTCGACGACATCGGCCAGCCAGCCTCCGTGCGCGGCATCCGGCGGGCGGCGCCCAACGCCGAGGTCTACGAATCCCGCATCCGCACAGGGCATTTCGGCCTGGTCGTGGGATCCAAGGCCGCACAGCAGGGTTGGCCCACTGTCGCCGCATGGGTGGAGTGGCTCGCCACCGGTGGTGACAAGCCGGCCGCGATCGACCTGATGGCCGATCAGCCGGCCGCGCACACCGACAGCGGCGTTGCGCTGAGCTCACGGCTCACCCATGGCATCGGCGAGGTCTCGGAGGCGGCAGTGGAGCTGGCGCGCGGGGCCGCCGGCGCGGTGGTGGCGGCCAACAAATCCATGCGGACCCTGGCGGTGGAGACCGCGCGTACGTTGCCCCGGCTGGCCCGACTGGGACAGATCAACGACCACACTCGAATCTCGCTGGGCCGCATCATCAGCGAACAGGCGCACAATGCCCCGCTGGGCGAATTCCTGCTGTTCGACGGGCGCGTACACACCTATGAGGCCGTCGACCGGCGCATCAATAACGTCGTTCGCGGCCTGATCGCCGTCGGGGTGCGGCAGGGCGACCGCGTGGGTGTGCTGATGGAGACGCGGCCCAGCGCCCTGGTCGCGATCGCCGCGTTGTCCCGGCTCGGCGCGGTCGCCGTGGTGATGCACCCGGAGACCGATCTGGCCGCATCGGTGCGGCTCGGACGCGTCACCGAGATTCTGACCGACCCCACCAACCTGGATGCGGCGCGCGAATGGTCGGGACAGGTCCTGGTGCTGGGCGGCGGTGAGGCGCGCGATCTGCAGCTGCCCGAGGACGGCAGCGTCACCGACATGGAGCAGATCGACCCGGACGCCGTCGACCTGCCCGCGTGGTACCGGCCCAACCCGGGGTTGGCCCGCGACCTGGCGTTCATCGCGTTCAGCGCGGTCGGCGGCGAGCTGGTCGCCAAGCAGATCACCAACTACCGGTGGGCGGTGTCAGCGTTCGGGACCGCCTCGACGGCCGCGCTCGACCGCCGAGACACCGTCTATTGCTTGACGCCGCTGCACCACGAGTCCGCCCTGCTGGTCGCCCTCGGTGGCGCGGTTGTCGGCGGCACCCGCATCGCGCTGTCGCGCGGCCTGCGTCCGGACCGGTTCGCCCAGGAAATACGGCAGTACGGCGTCACCGTGGTGTCCTACACCTGGGCGATGCTGCGTGACGTCGCCGACGATCCGGCATTTGTGCTGCACGGCAATCATCCGGTGCGGCTGTTCATCGGCTCGGGTATGCCGACCGGGTTGTGGGGGCGCGTCGTCGATGCGTTTGCGCCGGCTCACGTCGTCGAGTTCTTCGCCACCACCGACGGACAAGCGGTGCTGGCCAACGTGGCCGGCGTCAAGATCGGCAGCAAGGGCCGGCCGCTGCCCGGCGCCGGGCGTGTCGAGCTCGCCGCCTACGACACCGAACAGGACCTGATCCTGGAAGACGGCCGGGGCTTCGTGCAGGTCGCCGACGTGAACCAGGTCGGGGTGCTGCTGGCTCAGTCCAACGGGCCGATCGATCCCACTGCGTCGGTCAAACGTGGGGTGTTCGCACCCGGCGACACCTGGATCTCCACCGAGTACCTGTTCCGCCGCGACGAGGACGGCGACTTCTGGTTGATGGGCCGGCGCGGCTCGGTGGTCCACACCGCGCGTGGGCTGGTCTATTCGGAGCCGGTGACCGACGCACTCGGCCTGATCAACGGCGTCGACCTCGCGGTGACCTATAACGTGCCCGTCGGCGATCACGAGGTGGCGGTGTCCGCGGTGACACTGCTGCCCGGGGCGACCATTACGGCCGCCGACTTGACCGAGGCTTTCGCCAACATGCCCATCGGGCTCGGGCCCGACATGGTCCACGTGGTGCCCGAGTTGACGTTGAGCGCGACGTACCGTCCCACCGTCAGTGCGCTGCGGGCGGCCGGGATTCCCAAATCCGGACGGCAGTCATGGCATTTGGACACGGGCAGCAATCAGTACCGTCGGCTGACTCCGGGGGTGCGGTCCGCGCTGAGCGGCCAGCATCGAGGCACCGATGCTTGACGATTTACTGCTGAGCATCCTGGTCTGCCCCGATGACCGGGGTCCGCTGCTGCTCGTGGATGACGAGCTGCTCTACAACCCGCGACTGCGTCGCGCTTACCGCATCGAGGACGGCATCCCGGTGCTGCTGATCGACGAGGCGCGCGACGTCGACGAGGACGAGCACGCCCGCCTCACGGCGAAAGGCCGTCCGGCAGATCCCCGGTGAGATAGCGCTGCAGGTTCGGCCCGATGGTCGCCACGATCTGCTCGCGCGGCAGCGACGCGAACGGCTCGACCTGGACGATGTAGCGAGCCATCACCACGCCCATTAACTGTGACGCGAAGAACTGAGCGCGGATCACCCCCGTCCCCGGTGGATTGTCAACGCGCGCGGCCACTTCGGCGGTGACGATCTCTTGCAGGAAAGAACGCGCCAACCCCACGTCGGGGCCGGCGAGCAGTGATCGCAGTGTCGCGATCAAACCCGCGCCCAGCTCGGAGTCCCAGATGGGCAGCAACACCGACGGCAGCCTGAAACCGAGCTCTTCGATTGGCACCTCCCGCATCGGTACCAGCACTGTCATGGGATCGATGGGAATGTGGATCGCGGCAGCGAACAGCTGCTGCTTGGTGCCGAAGTAGTGATGCACCAGCGCGGCGTCGACCCCCGCGCCGGCGGCCACGGCCCGTATCGATGTGCGGTCAATCCCGTTGCGCGCAAACAGCTCTCGCGCAGTGGACAGGATGCGGTCCCGGGTGTCGGAGTTTCCGGCCGGCCGCCCGGGCCGCCGGCGCCCGGTGTTGGCGGCCGTCACGTCATGACGTCCGGCGCCGCAGTGTCGCCGCGGCCAGGCACAGCGCCGCGAACGCGCAACCCGCCACGACGACGATGTCGCGCACCGCGACACCGGTCAGTTCGGTATGGGAATTCACCTGCTGCAGGGCCTCCAGCGCGTAGCTGGCCGGCATGACATTGCTGATCCATTGCAGCCAGTCTGGCATCAGCACTCGCGGGACGATGATGCCGGCCAGCAGCAGTTGCGGCACCATCACCAGCGGGATGAACTGCACGGCCTGGAACTCGGTGCGGGCGAAGGCGCTACACAGCAGGCCCAGGCCAACCCCCAGCACCGCGTTGACGATCGCGATCACGAACACCCACACCCAGCTGCCCGCGGTGTCGAAGCCGAGGAACCAGAACGCCACGGTGCAGGCCACCGTCGCTTGCACGGCCGCGGCGATCGAGAAGGCGGTGCCGTAGGCGATCAGCAGGTCGAGCCGGCGCAGGGGAGTGGTCAGAATCCGCTCCAATGTTCCCGAGGCGCGTTCGCGCTGCATGGTGATCGCCGTGATGATGAACATCACGAACAGCGGGAAAAGCCCGAGCAGGATCAGGCAGGCATTGTTGAACGGCGACGGCGTGCCCGGGAGGTGCCGCGCATTGTGAAACATGAAGTACATCAACGTGATAACGAGGACAGGTACCGCGAGGATCATCGCGACACTGCGGTGATCGGCGACCAGCTGGCGCAGAATCCGCGTGGTGGTTGCGATGTACCCCTTGAGGCTCATCCTGCTTTGGGACCGGCGGGCTGCATGTTGCGCTTGATCATGGACAGAAACGCGTCCTCCAGTGACGTGCATCCGGTGTCCTCTCGTAGTTGGGTCGGCGTGGTGTGGGCGACCAGGTTCCCTTCGCGCATCAGCAACAGATCGCCGCAGTGGTCGGCTTCGTCCATCACGTGACTGGAGACCAGCAAGGTGGTTCCGGCGCGGGCGAGGTCGGTGAACTGCTCCCAAAGGTCCGCCCGCAGCACGGGATCCAACCCGACGGTGGGCTCGTCGAGGACCAGTAGATCGGGCTGGCAGACCAGCGCGCAGGCCAGTGAAACCCTGGTGCGCTGGCCGCCGGAGAGGTTGGCGCAGAACGCCGTCCGGTGATCGGTCAGCCCGACCCGCTCGATCGCGGCGTCGGCGGCCTGGCCGTCGGAGCCGTAGAGGGCCGCGAAGTAGCGAACGTTGTCGACGATCCGCAGGTCGTTGTAGATGGTCGGGTCTTGCGGCAGGTAACCGACGTGGCGACGCAGCTCGGCGCAGCCGGCCGGCTTGCCGAGCACGGCGACGGTGCCCGACGTCACGATCTGTGTGCCGACGATGCACCGAATCAGCGTGGTCTTGCCGCACCCCGACGGCCCGAGCAGGCCGGTGATACTGCCCCGCGCGATCTGCACCGAGAAGTCGTGCAGCGCGGGGCGCTTACCGCGGATGACCCGCAGATGCTTGATGTCGACGGCCGGCTCGGCGCCGTCCGGAATTAATTCATGGCGAGATGAAATCATCATGTGATGAATATCCGCCTGGGGCGCGGAACTGTCAAGGGGCGAGGCGTCGCGAAAGTCTCGGGCGTCGCGATACTGCAACTGGCGACGCGTTTACTCGTCAAATACGTCGGTAGACGCAGCCTCGCGGTTATTCAGCTTTGGGGGCCGGGGCGGCGCAACGGCAGATGCCCCTGCACGCCTTCGGCGTAGGCCGTTTCGGCGTGCTGGGTGAAGTCGACACCGGTGGTCTCGTCCTCCGCGCTGAGCCGGAAGCCCACCACTCGGTCGATCACCTTCGCGATTACGAATGACACCGTGAACGCGTAGAGGGCGACGACCACGATCGCGAACGCCTGCTTGCCCAGTTGGGCGAAGCCGCCCCCATAGAAGAGGCCCTGCGGTCCCGACGTCATGACTGCCGTGGCCAGCAGCCCGATCAAGGACACACCGACAACGCCCCCGACGAAGTGCACACCGACCACGTCGAGCGAATCGTCGTAGTTGAAGCGGAATTTCGCGCTCACCGCGAACGAGCACACGATGCCGGCCGCGAGACCGACGACGGCCGCGCCGAGCGTGTTGACGGTGCCGCAGGACGGGGTGATCGCGACGAGGCCCGCGACCACGCCGGATGCCGCGCCGAACGTCGTGGGCCTGCCGTCGCGGGTCTGTTCCACCGCGAGCCAGCCGAGCATGCCGAGGCAGCCCGCGACGAGCGTGTTGAGGAAGATGGCCGCAGCAGTTCCGTTGGCGGCCAGGGCGGAACCGGCGTTGAACCCGAACCAGCCGAACCACAGCAGGCCGACTCCGAGCAAGACCAACGGCAGGTTGTGCGGGCGCATGGCGTCTTTCTTGAAGCCGATGCGGGGTCCGAGCACCAGCGCCAAGGCCAGCGCCGAGGAGCCGGAGACAATCTCGACGACGAGGCCGCCCGCGTAGTCCAGCACGCCCATCTTGGCCAGCCAGCCATCGGGACCCCACACCCAGTGCGCGACAACCGAATACACGGCGATCGTCCATACCGGGACGAACACCATCCAGGCGGCGAATTTGGCGCGGTCGGCGATCGCGCCGCTGACCAGGGCGGCGGTGATGATCGCGAACGTCAATTGAAAGGTCGCATAGAGCAGTTCGGGCACCGTGCCGTGCGTGGTGTCGGGGTTGATGCCGAGCATGCCGACGTGCCTGAGGCCGCCGATGAACCCGCCCGTCCCGCCTTCGGTGAACGCGAGTGTGTAGCCGACCAGCAGCCACGCCACCGTGACGAGCGGGATGGAGATGAAGCTCATCATGATCATGTTGAGCACCCCGGTGGTGCGGACCATGCCGCCATAGAAGATTGCCAGGCCGGGGGTCATCAATAGGACCAGCGCGGTGCTGGCCAGCAGCCACGCGGTGGCGGCGGGGTCGATCGCATGCATTTTTGGGCTCCTTTGCCACGCGGCAACCGGGATATTGCCATGTTTGTGCTGCCGGTAGGTTCGCTGGGTGTCCGCAGGCCAGCTCTTAGTCGATCCGGTCGAGGCCGCGCATCGATTGCTGGGCGCCACCCTCACCGGGCGGGGCGTGAGCGGGATCGTCGTCGAGGTCGAGGCCTACGGAGGGGTTCCCGACGGCCCCTGGCCGGATGCGGCGGCGCACTCCTACCGCGGGCGCAGCGGCCGCAACGGCGTGATGTTCGGGCCGCCGGGGCGCATGTATACCTACCGCAGCCACGGGATCCACGTGTGCGCCAATGTCTCGTGCGGACCCGACGGCACGGCGGCCGCGGTCCTGCTGCGCGCCGCCGCAATCGAGGACGGCGCCGATGTCGCCCAGGCCCGCCGCGGCGAGGCGGTCCGCAGCGTCGCGCTGGCGCGTGGTCCCGGGAACCTATGCTGCGCGTTGGGAATTACGATGTCCGACAACGAGATTGACCTTTTCGACCCCGACGGCCCGGTGACGCTGACGCTGAATGCGGTGGATTGCGCGGTCGCGGGTCCACGCGTTGGGGTCAGTCAGGCCGCCGATCGGCCATGGCGACTGTGGCTTGCCGGTCGGCCGGAAGTCTCGGCGTATCGGCGAAGTCCGCGGGCACCTGCCCCGGGCGCCAGCGACTAGCCTTTTACCCCATGATCCTCGACGAGCTGGGCTGGCGTGGGCTGATCGCGCAGTCCACCGACCTCGACGCCCTGGCCGCCGAAGTGCGGCGCGGACCGATGACGGTGTATGCCGGCTTCGACCCCACCGCGCCGAGCTTGCATGCGGGGCATCTGGTCCCGCTGCTGGCGCTGCGGCGTTTTCAGCGGGCCGGCCACCGTCCGATCGTGCTCGCTGGCGGCGCGACCGGCATGATCGGGGATCCGCGTGAGGTCGGCGAGCGCAGCCTCAACGAGGCCGACACGGTCGCCGAATGGACCGAGCGAATTCGCGGTCAGCTGGAACGCTTCGTCGACTTTGACGACTCGCCCACCGGCGCGATCGTCGCCAACAACCTCGACTGGACGAGCCAGATGTCGGCGATCGAGTTCCTGCGGGATCTCGGCAAGCACTTCTCGGTCAACGTGATGCTGGACCGCGACACCATCCGGCGGCGGCTGGACGGCGACGGGATCTCCTACACGGAGTTCAGCTACATGCTGTTGCAGGCCAACGACTACGTCGAACTGCACCAGCGCCACGGTTGTGCGCTGCAGATCGGTGGCTCGGATCAGTGGGGCAACATCATCGCCGGGGTTCGCCTGGTCCGCCAGAAGCTTGGCGCGACGGCGCATGCACTCACGCTCCCGTTGGTGACCGCCGCCGACGGCACCAAGTTCGGCAAATCGACCGGCGGCGGCAACCTGTGGCTGGATCCACAGTTGACCAGCCCCTATGCCTGGTACCAGTACTTCGTCAATACCGCCGACGCCGATGTGATCCGCTACCTGCGGTGGTTCACCTTCTTGTCCGCCGACGAGCTGGCCGAGCTAGAGCAGGCCACCGCCGACCGTCCGCAGCAACGTGCCGCCCAACGCCGTCTCGCGACCGAACTCACGGTCCTGGTGCATGGCGAGGAGGCCACCGCCGGCGTCGAGCACGCCAGCCGGGCGCTCTTCGGTCAAGGCGAGCTGGACCGCCTCGATGAGGCGACGTTGGCCTCCGCGCTGCGGGAGGCGTCGGTCGCCGAGCTCAAGCCGGGTGGTCCGGACGGGATCATCGACCTGTTGGTGGCCAGCGGCCTGTCGGCCAGCAAGGGTGCCGCGCGACGCACGATCGGCGAAGGCGGCGTTTCGGTCAACAACGTTCGGGTCGACAGCGACGAATGGGCGCCGCAGGCCGCGGATTTCCTCTACGGCCGGTGGCTGGTTTTGCGTCGCGGCAAGCGCAACATCGCCGGCATCGAAAAGGTGAGCGGATAGGGGTCTAAGCGGGGATCTCGTCTTTCGGAGGGGATGCCGAATTTCGAGAAGGGTAAGTCTCGTTGGAAGGAGCGACGAGATCCCCGCGTGACAACCATTTTTCGCGAGTTTGCGGCTCGCCGCTATCCCACTAACGGTTGAATTGGGGTGGATATCCCGTGTCCCCTGTTCGGGGGACAGCGCGGCCCGGTGAGTCGGCACGACCAGCGCTAAAGCGCTTGGCCGGCGCATATTCCACCCGCGGATGTCAAGGAGTTCCCGCAAAACGCGGTGGTGGGCAAACCTTTACCGTGCCGTGCCCTAAACGTGACACTGGTTGGCCACTGTAGTCACAGTGATTTTGCGCAGTTACACCGGACAATCGACGAGAAGCGAGAGATGACGGCGCAGTCAATGGCGTACCAGCGGACCTTGCAAATCGGCGGACAGGTAAAGGCGCTCGGGTTTGTGGCGGTGACCGCGGCTTTGGTCGCCGGTGCCGCGACGATGGCGGCGCCCATCCGCGCCGACATGGCAGGCAATGCCTTCCTGTCGGCCCTGACCAATGCCGGCATTGCCGTCACCCAGCCGGCAACGACGCTGGCGGAGGGCCAGCAGGTCTGCCCGTTGCTGGTCCAGCCGGGTGGGTCGTTCGACTCGGTGGTCTCGGACATGGCCACGGGCACCGGGATGACCGAGAAAAATGCGGGCATATTCACCATCATCGCGATCGGGACGTTCTGTCCTTCGATGATCGCGCCGTTGATACCGGACCGGTTCAAGGCGTAGCGAGACCCTCGCTCCGTGCCCGTATCCTCTTCAGGGGACCGGAAGCAATCGAGGTGGACAACACGAGTGGCCGACGACAGGCAGCGTCACAACGGCGAACGACGGCCGCGCCCGTCGCCGGGCTGGTCAGGACCGGGCCGAGCACGCCCAGCCCAGCCGCGGGGCACCAGCGGCGACGGTGACCGCGGGGCGGATAGCGGGCCCGCGATACCGCCCGGGGTGGACGCCAAACAACTGGCACCCGAAATTCGCGGCGAACTGAGCACCTTGGACCGCGCTACCGCCGACGCGGTGGCGCGCCACCTGGTCGCTGCGGGTGAGCTGATGGACGAAGACCCGGAAGCCGCCCTGAACCATGCCCGTGCCGCGCGGGCCAGGTCCAGCAGAATCGCGGCGATTCGCGAAGCCGTCGGAATAGCCGCCTACCGCTACGGCGATTGGGCGCAGGCACTGGCCGAATTACGCGCCGCCCGCAGGATGGGCAGCAAGTCCTCGTTGCTTGCGCTGATCGCGGATTGCGAACGCGGCCTTGGCCGCCCGGAGCGGGCGATCGAACTGGCGCGCGGCGAGGAGGCGACCCAACTCAGCGGAGACGACGCCGACGAGCTGCGCATCGTGGTCGCCGGTGCCCGTTCCGATCTCGGGCAGCTCGAGCAGGCGCTGACCATCTTGTCCACGCCGCAACTCGAGCCGAGCCGCAGCGGTTCGACGGCCGCCCGGTTGTACTACGCCTACGCCGACACCCTGCTGGCGCTCGGCCGTGATGCCGAAGCGCTGCAATGGTTCTTGCGCTCCGCGGCCGCCGATGTCGACGGCGTCACCGACGCCGAAGACCGGGTCGGCGAGCTGGGCTGAGTGACTGGATCGGATTAAGTGAAATCCATTGCGCAGGAATATGATTGCCTGCTGATCGACCTGGACGGAACGGTGTTTCGCGGCCACCGTGCCACCGACGGCGCGGTGCAGACGCTTGACGAGGTGCATAGTCGCAAACTGTTCGTCACCAACAACGCCTCCCGTAGCGCCGACGAAGTAGCGGCGCACCTGCGCGACCTGGGCTTCACCGCCGGCGCCGACGACGTCGTGACCAGCGCCCAAAGTGCCGCCCACCTGCTTTCCGATGAGCTGCCGCCGGACTCGCCCGTGCTGATCGTGGGCACCGACTCGCTGGCCAACGAAATCGCCGCCGTCGGACTGCGTCCGGTGCGCCGCTACGAGGACAATCCCGTCGCCGTCGTCCAGGGTCTCTCGATGACCATCGGCTGGCCCGAACTTGCCGAAGCCACACTGGCCATCCGGGCCGGTGCGTTGTGGGTGGCGGCCAACGTCGATCCCACGCTGCCCACCGAGCGGGGCCTGCTGCCCGGCAACGGATCCCTGGTGGCCGCGCTGCGGGCCGCGACCGGCGCCGAACCCAGGGTGGCCGGTAAACCCGCCCCGACGCTGCTCAACGATGCGGTCGCGCGCGGCGACTACCGCGCGCCGTTGGTGGTCGGCGACCGGTTGGACACCGACATCGAGGGCGCCAATGCCGCCAAGTTCCCCAGCCTGATGGTGCTGACCGGGGTGAGCAGCGCCCGAGACGCGGTGTTCGCCGAGCCCGCGCAGCGGCCCACCTATATCGGCCACGACCTCCGCGCGTTGCATCAGGACAGCAATCTGCTCGCGGTCGGCCCGCAGCCCGGCTGGACGGTTGACGTGGGCGATGGTGGCGTCACGGTCGGCGGCAACGGCAACGGCAACGGCAACGGCAACGGCACCGACGACGGGGACGGGCTGTCAATCGTGCGCGCCGTGGCCAGCGCGGTGTGGGGTGCCCAGTTCGATCGGCAGCCGGTGCGCATCCGGGCCACCGACGACCGGGCTCGCGACGCGCTCGTGCGCTGGTCTCTGGTGCACGGGGACTAGCGGATGACTACCGTAGAACCGCAATGAATATCGATCCCGATCAGATACGCGCCGACATCGACGCCCTGCTGGCGCAGCTACCCGACCCGGCCGACCCGGAAAGCCGGGAAAAAGGGCCGTCACTTGCCGAGCTCGAAGAGATAGCGCGCAAGCTTTCCGAGGCACATGACGTGCTGCTGGCTGCGCTGGAGTCGGCGGAGAAGGGCTGAGTGCGGGCATGGCACGACGCGCCCGCGTTGACGCCGAGCTGGTGCGGCGCGGCCTCGCGCGATCTCGTCAGCAGGCGGCCGAGTTGATCGGTGCCGGGAAAGTCAGCATCGACGGCATGCCCGCGGTCAAGGCCGCCACCGCCGTCACCGTTACCGCGGCCCTGACCGTCGCGGACGACGACGAGCGTCGGTGGGTGTCGCGCGGAGCGCACAAACTCATCGGTGCGCTGGACGCGTTCGGAATCCCGGCCGCGGGCCGGCGTTGCCTGGACGCCGGTGCCTCGACCGGCGGATTTACCGAAGTGCTGCTGGATCGGGGGGCCGCCGAAGTCGTGGCCGCCGACGTGGGCTACGGCCAGCTGGCGTGGTCGCTGCGCTCCGACCCGCGAGTGATGGTCGTCGAGCGGACCAACGTGCGCGATCTGTCGCCCGAGGCGATCGGCGGTCGCGTCGACCTCGTGGTGGCTGACCTGTCGTTTATCTCGTTGTCAACCGTATTGCCCGCGTTGGCTGGTTGCGCGTGCCCCGGCGCGGATATCGTTCCCATGGTGAAGCCGCAGTTTGAAGTGGGGAAGGGCCAAGTTGGTGCCGCCGGGGTCGTACACGACCCCGGGTTGCGCGCCGACTCGGTGCTGGCCGTCGCGAGACGTGCCGGAGAGTTGGGCTGGCACACCGTCGATGTCACGGCCAGTCCGCTCCCGGGACCGTCGGGCAATGTCGAATACTTCCTGTGGTTGCGCGCCGAGACCGATCGGAGGCTCTCATCTGATGGGCTGGTCGACGCGGTACAGCGCGCGGTAGGCGAGGGTCCGCAATGACGGCCGAGCGCACGATCCTGCTGGTCGTACACACCGGACGCGAGGATGCGGCCGAGACTGCGCGACGTGTACAGAAAGTGTTGGGCAACAAAGGTATTGCGCTTCGCGTGCTGTCCGCTGAGGCAGTCGACCGGGGATCGTTGCAGCTGTCTCCCGACGACGTACGGGAGATGGGCGTTGAAATCGAGGTCGTGGACGCCGACTCCGACGCCGCGGAAGGCTGCGAACTGGTACTGGTGCTCGGCGGCGATGGCACCTTCTTGCGCGCGGCCGAACTTGCCCGCAACGCCGGTATTCCGGTGCTGGGCGTCAACCTGGGCCGCATCGGCTTTCTGGCCGAGGCCGAAACGGATGCCATCGACAGGGTGCTGGACCATGTGGTCGCGCAGGACTACCGCGTGGAGGAGCGCCTCACCCTCGATGTCGCGGTGCGCCACCGTGGACGCGTCCTCGATCAGGGCTGGGCGCTGAACGAAGCCAGCCTGGAAAAGGGCCCGCGGCTGGGGGTGCTGGGTGTGGTCGTCGAAATCGAAGGACGACCGGTGTCGACCTTCGGCTGTGACGGGGTCTTGGTGTCGACGCCGACCGGATCGACCGCCTACGCGTTCTCTGCGGGCGGCCCGGTGCTGTGGCCGGATCTCGAGGCAATCCTGGTGGTGCCCAACAACGCTCACGCACTGTTCGGCCGGCCGATGGTCACCAGCCCGGACGCCGTCATCGCGATCGAGATCGAGGCAAGTGGCAACGACGCCCTGGTGTTCTGCGACGGCCGCCGCGAAATGGTGCTGCCGGCCGGCGGACGGCTCGAGGTGAAACGTTGTGGCACAGCAGTGAAATGGGCACGCCTGGACAGCGCACCTTTCACCGACCGCTTGGTGCGGAAGTTCCGGTTGCCGGTGACCGGTTGGCGCGGAAAGTAGGGGCGCTGCAGCGGTGCTGACGCAATGCTGACTGAAATCCGCATCGAGTCATTGGGTGCGATCAGCGCTGCGGTCGGAGAGTTCGACCGCGGCCTGACCGTGCTGACCGGCGAGACCGGCACCGGCAAGACCATGGTGGTGACGGGGCTGCACCTGCTCGGCGGAGGCCGCGCCGACGCCAACCGGGTGCGGTCGGGCGCCGAGCGTGCGGTCGTTGAAGGTCGTTTCACCACAACCGATCTCGACGATGCAGCTATCGCCGCGCTGGACGAGATGCTCGACGCGTCGGGCGGCGAGCGCGACGAGGATGGCAGCGTGATTGCGCTGCGCTCGGTCAGCCGCGGCGGACCGTCCCGGGCTTACCTCGGCGGGCGCAGCGTACCGGCGAAATCGTTGGGCGACTTCACAACCGAGCTGCTTACCCTGCACGGCCAAAACGACCAGCTGCGGCTGATGCGGCCCGAGGAACAGCGCGGTGCGCTGGACCGGTTCGCGAAGGCCGGGCCCGCGGTCGAGCGCTATCGCAAACTGCGCGACGCCTGGCTGTCGGCGCGCCGCGACCTCTTCGGCCGCCGGAACCGGATGCGGGAACTGGCGTTGGAGGCCGACCGGCTGACCTTCGCACTCGACGAGATCGATGCCGTGGAACCGCAATCCGGTGAGGACAACGTTCTGGTCGCCGAGATCGTGCGGCTCTCCGAGCTGGACACGCTGCGCGAAGCCGCGGCCGCGGCCCGCGCAGCGCTGTCGACCGACGACGTGTCGGGCGGCAGCGCCGCTGACAACCTGGGGCGGGCAAGGGCGGTATTGGATGCCACCGATGATGCCAAGCTGCAGGCGTTGGCCGGGCAGATCAGCCAGGCGCTGACCGTGGTCGTCGATGCGGGCCAGGAGCTCGGCGGCTACTTGGACGAGTTGCCCGTCGATGCCAGCGCGCTGGAGTCCAAGCTGGCCCGGCAGGCCCAGCTGCGGACGCTGACCCGCAAGTACGCCGCGGATGTCGACGGGGTGCTGGCCTGGGCGGCCGAATCGCGCGATCGGCTCGCTGCGCTCGATGTCTCGGAGGAGGGGCTTGCGGCGCTGGAACGCCAGGCTGACCAGCTTGCAGGTGAATTATCCGAAGCCGCAGTCGATCTCAGCAAGTGTCGGCGCAAGGCGGCGAAGCGGCTAGCGAAAGAGGTGACCGCGGAGCTGTCCGGGCTGGCGATGGCCGATGCCGCATTCACGATCGAGGTGGGCACCGATGTCGCCGCGGACAAGGATGACCCCGCTGTCCTCGTGCTGCCCTCCGGCGAGCTGGCCCGGGCGGGCAGCGATGGCGTCGACCAGGTCGAGTTCGGCTTCGCCGCGCACCGCGGCATGACGGTGCTGCCGCTGGCCAAGAGCGCGTCCGGTGGCGAGCTGTCTCGGGTGATGCTGGCTCTGGAAGTGGTGCTGGCGGCGTCGGCGGCGGGTACCACGATGGTCTTCGACGAGGTCGATGCCGGCGTCGGCGGCCGGGCGGCGGTCCAGATCGGGCGGCGGCTGGCGCGATTGGCGCGCACTCACCAGGTCATCGTGGTCACGCACTTGCCGCAGGTCGCGGCGTACGCCGACGTGCACCTGGTGGTGCATGCCGCCGGGCCGCGAGGGACCAGTGTGGTACGGCGGGTGCTGGACGACGAGCGGGTTGCCGAGCTCGCGCGGATGCTGGCCGGGCTGGGTGAATCCGACAGCGGCCGCGCTCACGCCCGCGAGCTGCTCGACGGAGCCCAGAACGATCAGATCTAGTCGTCTGGCACGGTCGAGACCAGATCGGGATCCGGCTGTGACAGATGTGACTCTAGATAACTTCTGGGGCTAATGTTACGGCGCGCCTCCACCCCCGAGCCGCGCATGGCGGACAGAATCCCCCCATGAAGATGTCAGGGCTGCTTACACGTAATGCTTCCCGGCCGGGCTTAACCGGCACCGCTCGGGTGGACCGGAACATCGACCGCCTGCTGCGGAGGGTCTGCCCCGGTGACATCGTGGTGCTCGACGTCCTGGACCTGGACCGCATCACCGCCGAGGCGCTGGTGGAAGCCGACATCGCCGCAGTCGTCAACGCATCGCCGTCAGTCTCCGGCCGCTATCCCAACATGGGCCCCGAGGTGTTGGTCAACAACGGCGTGACCCTGATCGACGAGACCGGGCCGGACATCTTCAAGAAGATCAAGGACGGCGCCAAGATTCGCCTGCATGAAGGCGGGGTGTACGCAGGCGAACGACGGCTGATCCGCGGCACCGAGCGCACCGACCATGACATCGCCGACCTGATGCGCGAGGCCAAGAGCGGTCTGGCCGCCCACCTGGAGGCGTTCGCCGGCAACACAATTGAGTTCATCAAAAGTGAAAGCCCGCTGTTGATCGACGGCATCGGCATTCCCGACGTCGACATCGACATGCGCCGCCGGCATGTGGTGATCGTTGCCGACGAGGACAGTGCCGCCGACGATCTACGCTCGCTCAAGCCTTTCATCAAGGAGTACCAGCCCGTGCTCATCGGTGTGGGCAGCGGCACGGATGTGCTCCGCAAGGCGGGCTATCGCCCGCAGCTCATCGTCGGCGACCCGGAGCAGATCAGCACCGACGCCCTCAAGTGTGGTGCGCACGTGGTGCTCCCGGCCGACGCCGACGGCCACGCGCCCGGCCTGGAACGAATTCAGGACCTCGGGGTCGGGGCGATGACATTCCCGGCCGCGGGTTCGGCGGTCGATCTGGCTCTGCTGCTGGCCGACCATCACGGCGCGGCGCTGCTCGTGACGGCCGGTCACACCGCCAACATCGAGACCTTCTTCGACCGGACGCGCACCCAGAGCAACCCGTCGACGTTCCTGACCAGGCTCCGGGTAGGGGAGAAGGTGGTGGACGCCAAGGCCGTCGCCACCCTGTACCGCAACCACATCTCGGGCGGCGCCATCGCGCTGCTGGCGCTGACAATGCTGATCGCCGTCATCGTCGCGCTGTGGGCCTCACGCACCGACGGGGTGGTGCTGCACTGGGCCACCGACTACTGGAATCACTTCACCCTCTGGATCCAGCACTTGGTCTCGTAACTATCGCGGTTCTTAAGGACGTGCACTCATGATCTCGTTACGCCAACATGCCTTCTCGCTGGCCGCGGTCTTTCTCGCGTTGGCCGTCGGCGTCGTGCTGGGTTCCGGCTTCTTGTCCGACACCCTGCTGTCCAGCCTGCGTGACGAGAAGCGCGACCTCTACACGCAGATCAACGGACTCAACGACCAGAAGAACGTGCTGAACGAAAAGCTCAGCGCGGCAAACAATTTCGACAACCAGCTGGTCGGCCGGATCGTGCACGACGCGTTGGGGGGCAAATCGGTCGTCGTCTTCCGCACCCCGGACGCAAAGGACGACGACGTCGCGGCGGTCTCCAAACTGGTCGGCCAGGCCGGCGGGACCCTCACCGGGACGGTGTCGCTGACGCAAGAGTTCGTCGACGCCAACTCCGCGGAAAAGTTGCGGACCGTGGTGAACTCATCCGTGCTGCCCGCCGGACAGCAGCTGAGCACCAAACTCGTCGACCAGGGATCGCAGGCCGGCGACCTGTTGGGTATCGCCCTGCTGATCAATGCCAACCCGGCGATCCCACCCGTCGACGACGGCCAGCGGGACACCGTGCTGGCGGCGCTGCGCGATACGGGATTCGTCACCTATCCCAGCGACCACATGGGAGCGGCGAACGCCGCCCTGATCGTCACCGGCGGCGCACTACCCCAAGATGCCGGCAACCAGGGAGTCAGCGTGGCCCGCTTCTCGGCCGCGCTGGCACCACACGGCTCGGGGACGCTGCTGGCCGGGCGGGACGGATCGGCGACCGGCGGTGCCGCGGTCGCGGTCGCCCGCGCCGATGGCGGCATGAACTCCGCGATCAGCACCGTCGACGACGTCGACGCCGCGCCCGGGCGAATCACCGCGATCCTTGGCCTGCATGACCTGCTCAATGGCGGCCATGTCGGGCAGTACGGCACCGGTCACGGGGCCACGTCAATCACCGTGCCGCAGTAGCACGGCGCAGGCGGCGTCTGGTTGCCGGGCGTGTTAGCCGCGGCGTGCGGTCGCGGGTGTTAGGGTTGATTTCCGTGGGTCGGCAGGCCCAGCTGAGCAAAGCTAAACAATAACGACGCCCTGCCCGTCTTCACGGAGGTCGCTTTAGTGCGTAGGCATCCGCAGTCCACCACCAAGCACCTCTTCGTCAGCGGTGGAGTCGCTTCCTCGCTCGGCAAGGGTCTGACCGCCAGCAGCCTCGGGCAGCTTCTGACCGCGCGCGGCCTGCACGTCACGATGCAAAAGCTCGATCCCTATCTGAACGTCGATCCCGGCACGATGAACCCGTTCCAGCACGGCGAGGTCTTCGTCACCGAGGACGGCGCCGAAACCGACCTCGACGTCGGTCACTACGAGCGGTTCCTCGATCGGGACTTGTCCGGCTCGGCGAATGTCACTACCGGGCAGGTGTATTCAACCGTCATCGCCAAAGAGCGACGTGGCGAATACCTCGGCGACACCGTCCAGGTGATCCCGCACATCACCGACGAGATCAAGAGCCGCATCCGGGCGATGGCCCAACCAGACGCCGGCGGGCATCGCCCAGACGTCGTCATCACCGAGATCGGCGGGACGGTCGGCGACATCGAATCGCAGCCCTTCCTCGAGGCGGCCCGCCAGGTCCGGCACGACCTGGGCCGAGAGAACGTCTTCTTCCTGCACGTCTCGCTGGTGCCCTACCTGGCTCCGTCCGGCGAACTCAAGACCAAACCGACCCAGCACTCGGTCGCGGCGCTGCGCAGCATCGGTATCACCCCCGACGCGCTGATCCTGCGCTGCGACCGGGACGTCCCCGAAGCGCTGAAGAACAAGATCGCGCTGATGTGTGACGTCGACATCGACGGCGTCATCTCCACCCCGGACGCGAAGTCGATCTATGACATCCCCAAGGTGCTGCATCGCGAGGAGCTCGACGCGTACGTGGTGCGCCGGCTCAACCTGCCGTTCCGCGACGTCGACTGGACCGAATGGGACGACCTGTTGCGCAGGGTTCACGAGCCGCAGGAAACCGTGCGAATTGCGTTGGTGGGCAAGTATGTTGATCTGTCCGACGCCTACCTCTCGGTGACCGAGGCGTTGCGCGCCGGCGGGTTTCGACACCGTGCCAAGGTAGAGATGGTGTGGGTACCCTCCGACGACTGCGAGAGTGCCGCGGGCGCCACGTCGGCCCTGGCCGACGTGCACGGTGTGCTGATCCCCGGCGGTTTCGGCATCCGTGGCATTGAGGGCAAGATCGGCGCCATCCAGCACGCCCGGGCCCGCGGGTTGCCGGTACTGGGGCTCTGCCTCGGACTGCAGTGCATCGTGATCGAAGCCGCGCGCTCGGTCGGTCTGACCGAAGCCAACTCGGCCGAATTCGAGCCGGGCACACCGGATCCGGTCATCTCCACGATGGCCGATCAGGAACAAATCGTCGCCGGCGAAGCCGACCTCGGGGGCACCATGCGGTTGGGGGCCTACCCTGCGGTGCTCGAGCCGGATTCGATTGTGGCCCAGGCATATGAGGCTACCGAGGTGTCCGAACGGCACCGGCACCGCTACGAGGTCAACAACGCTTACCGCGATCGGATCGCCGAAAGCGGGCTGCGGTTCTCCGGGACCTCGCCCGACGGCCAGCTGGTGGAGTTCGTCGAATACCCGCCCAACATCCATCCGTTCATCGTCGGTACTCAGGCCCACCCCGAACTGAAGAGCAGACCGACCCGTCCGCACCCCCTGTTCGTGGCATTCGTCGGCGCGGCCATCGACTACAAAGAGGGCGAACTACTTCCGGTGGAGATGCCCGAGCAATCGTCCAACGGCAACCAGCATCGAGACAGCGCCGAGCGGTCGATACCTGAACACGCCACCCGTGGCTGAGCACGACTTCGAGACGGCGTCATCCGAAACGCTGTACACCGGAAAGATTTTCGCGCTGCGCCGCGATCAGGTGCACATGCCCGGCGGGAACCTGGCCGCCCGGGAGGTGCTCGAGCATTTCGGCGCGGTGGCCGTCGTGGCAATGGATGACGACGCCAAGATCGCGCTGGTCTACCAATACCGCCACGCGTTCGGCAGGCGGCTGTGGGAGCTGCCGGCGGGGCTGCTCGACATCGGCGGTGAGGCGGCGCACCACACCGCTGCCAGGGAGCTCGAAGAGGAGGTCGGCCTGCAAGCCGGCACCTGGGAGGTGCTCGTCGATCTCGATACCGCGCCTGGCTACAGCGACGAGTCGGTGCGCGTTTACCTGGCCACCGGGCTCAACGAGGTGGGTCGTCCCGAGGCCCACGATGAAGAAGCCGACATGACGATGCGCTGGGTGCCCATCGACGAGGCGGTTGGGCTTGTCTTCAGTGGCGACGTGCTCAATTCGATTGCCGTTGCGGGCATTCTGGCCGCGCATGCGGTGACCAAGGGAATTGCGCAGCCGCGCCCGGTGGACAGCCCGTGGCAGGACAAGCCTTCGGCGTTCGCCGCCCGCAAGGCCGCGCAATGACGACGCTTGCGCTCGAGACACAACTGCAGGGCTATTTCGATCACCTGACGATCGAGCGTGGTGTAGCGGCCAACACCCTGAGCTCCTATCGACGCGATCTGCGTCGCTATTCGAAGCACTTGTCGGACCGCGGGATTCACGATCTGGCCAAGGTCGGTGAAGTCGACGTCAGCGAGTTCCTGGTGGCACTGCGGCGTGGCGATCCCGATTCGGGGGCCGTGGGCTTGTCGGCGGTCTCGGCGGCGCGGGCGCTGATCGCGGTGCGCGGACTGCACCGGTTCGCCGCCGCCGAAGGTCTGGCCGAACTGGACGTGGCTCGCGCGGTGCGACCGCCGACGCCGGGCCGGCGGCTGCCCAAAAGCCTGACCATCGACGAGGTGCTGGCACTGCTGGAAGGCGCGGGCGGTGAGAGCCCGTCCGATGGTCCGTTGACGCTGCGCAACCGGGCGCTGCTGGAACTGTTGTACTCCACCGGATCACGCATCTCCGAAGCCGTCGGCCTCGATGTCGACGACATCGACACCCAGGCCAGGTCGGTACTGCTGCGTGGCAAGGGCGGCAAGCAGCGGCTGGTCCCGATCGGGCGTCCCGCCGTGCAGGCGCTGGACGTCTATTTGGTGCGCGGGCGCCCGGAGCTGGCCCGGCGGGGCCGGGGAACGGCGGCGATCTTCCTCAACGCCCGCGGCGGACGGCTGTCGCGGCAAAGCGCATGGCAGGTGTTGCAGGACGCCGCCGAGCGGGCCGGGATCACCTCGGGGGTGTCGCCGCACATGCTGCGGCACTCGTTTGCCACCCACCTGCTGGAGGGCGGGGCCGATGTGCGCGTCGTGCAGGAATTGCTCGGCCATGCCTCGGTGACGACCACCCAGATCTACACGCTGGTCACCGTGCACGCGCTACGCGAGGTGTGGGCCGGCGCCCACCCCCGTGCGCAGTAGCGCGGCGGGTCAGCCCAGGTAGTCGGACTCCAGCACCAGGTCGGGCACCAGTGACTGGTATTCCAGGTGTGCCTTGTGTTCCACGGTGTTCCACTGCTTGCCCTGCTGCTGGCGCATGTACTCGCGGTACTTCGGCGCCCCCGGCACTCGGACGTTGTCGGCGACCGCGATCGAGCCCGGATGCAGCCAGCCCCGGTCGAGGATGCTCAACAAGTCGTTCAGGTAGGCGTCCTTATCGTGATCGAGGAAGACGAAATCGAGTGCGCCAGAAGTGAATCCGTGGTCAGAGGCGAGCGCGTCGAGCGTGCGGCCGCCGTCGCCGATGGTGCCGACGACACACGTCACGCGGTCGGCGACACCGGCGTGCGCCCAGATCTGCCGGGCGTTGGCGGCGTTGGCCTCGGCGAGTTCGACGGAATACACCTTGGCGTTCGGGGCGGCCCTGGCGATCCGCAGCGCGCCGTAGCCGCAATAGGTGCCCAGCTCCAGCACGATCGCGGGGTTGGCACGCCGAACCGCCGCGTCGAGCAGCAACCCTTTCTCGTCGCCGACATTGATCAGCATCGACTTCTCGTAGGCGAACTTGTCGATGGTGGCCAGCACGTCGTCGATGTCGCCGGCCCGGGCGTGCTGCAGGACGTAATCGACTACGGCCGCTTCGCGTCCGTCGCCGATCTGGCCCGTCCTGGTGATGTTGCGAGCTCCGGCGGCCAGCCGCCAGACCGACCACCGCAGCAGCGGTATGCGTCGCTTGAGGTCCATAGGCACCCACGATAGCCCCGTCGGCGTGGGTCGAATGTTGCTGGTGTGACTGAAGTTAACTCTTAGCGCTCCGGCGGGGGCTATCAGTGCTCTCCGCACGTATTCCCTGGTTATCTTGCCTGCGGGTCGGCGGGTTTACGGGCGCGAACCGGCTAGACTTTCGATCGATGTTCACCTCCCGAACACCCCGGGCATGACCACCGAGCACCCGGGCGGCGCCGTCGAGATCGGCCTTACTGGGCGCCCGCCCCGGGCGATCCCGGAGCCAGAGCCGCGCACCTCACACGGCCCAGCCAAGGTTGTGGCGATGTGCAACCAGAAGGGTGGCGTCGGGAAAACCACGTCGACGATCAACTTGGGCGCCGCGCTGGCCGAGTACGGCAGGCGGGTGTTGCTGGTCGATATGGATCCGCAGGGCGCCCTGTCCGCGGGCCTCGGCGTCCCGCACTACGAGCTGGAACAGACCATTCACAACGTGCTGGTGGAGCCGCGGGTCTCGATCGAGGACGTGCTGATGTCCACCCGGCAGAAGTATCTCGACCTGGTGCCCAGCAATATCGACCTGTCGGCCGCCGAGATCCAGCTGGTCAACGAGGTGGGCCGGGAACAGACCCTGGGCCGGGCGCTGCATCCGGTGCTGGACCGCTACGACTACGTGTTGATCGACTGCCAGCCGTCGCTGGGCCTGCTCACCGTCAACGGGCTGG
This sequence comes from uncultured Actinomycetota bacterium, assembly GCA_963712615.1. Classification (GTDB taxonomy): domain Bacteria; phylum Actinomycetota; class Actinomycetes; order Mycobacteriales; family Mycobacteriaceae; genus Mycobacterium. The sequence continues at coordinate 835,222 of CAVQIO010000002.1, read as the reverse complement.
CCTGCGCCGACGGCGTGGTCATCCCCACCGAATGCGAGTACTTCTCCTTGCGTGGCCTGGCGCTACTCACCGACACCGTCGACAAGGTGCGCGACCGGCTCAACCCGAAGCTGGAAATCAGCGGCATCCTGCTGACGCGCTACGACCCGCGCACCGTCAATGCCCGCGAGGTGATGGCCCGCGTCGTGGAGCGATTCGGTGACCTAGTGTTCGACACCGTGATCACCCGCACCGTGCGTTTCCCGGAAACCAGTGTGGCGGGCGAACCCATCACCACCTGGGCGCCGAAGTCGACGGGCGCGATCGCCTATCGAGCCCTGGCCCGCGAGTTCATCGACCGATTCGGCGCGTGAACGACACAACGAATGGTGAGGCGCCACAGCAGAACGGCTCCTCGGGTGGTTTTCAAGTCCGCCTAACCAATTTCGAGGGGCCGTTCGACCTGTTGCTGCAGCTGATCTTTGCGCATCGTCTCGACGTGACCGAGGTCGCGCTGCACCAGGTCACCGACGACTTCATCGCCTACACCCGCGAAATCGGCGCCCTGATGGATCTGGAAGAGACCACCGCGTTTCTGGTGGTCGCCGCGACCCTGCTCGATCTGAAGGCTGCCCGGCTGTTGCCGGCCGGCCAGGTCGACGACGACGAAGACCTGGCGCTGCTGGAGGTGCGTGACCTGCTGTTCGCCCGGCTCCTGCAGTACCGCGCGTACAAGCACGTCGCGGAGATGTTCGCCGAGCTGGAAGCCACCGCGCTGCGCAACTATGCCCGCTCGGTGGCGTTGGAGGACCCGTTCACCGAACTGCTCCCCGAAGTGATGATCGGTGTCGACGCCGAGCGCTTCGCCCAGATCGCCGCGATCGCTTTTACGCCGCGGCCGGTGCCGACGGTGGCCCTTGGTCACCTGCACGAGCTCAACGTCTCGGTTCCGGAGCAAGCTCAGAAGTTGTTGGGAATGCTAGAAGCGCGGGGCAGCGGCCAATGGGCCACGTTTTCCGAGCTGGTCGCCGACTGTGAGATCCCGATGGAGGTCGTGGGACGCTTCCTGGCGCTGCTCGAACTGTATCGGTCCCGGGCGGTAGCATTCGACCAGTCAGAGCCGCTTGGCGTGCTCCAGATTTCGTGGACCGGGGAGCGTCCGACCACCGAAGCCCTGGTGGAAGCCGAGTGAAGGCTCGATTAGCGCGGGAAGTGCGAGACCAACCATGACCGAATCGCCGGACACCGATCTGGGCATCGAGATCGCCGAGGTAGCGCCGCTGGAGGCCGAGGAGCTCGGCTCTGTGCTGGAGGCGCTGTTGCTGGTGGTCGACACCCCGGTCACCGACGAGGCACTGGCGACGGCAACGCAGCAGCCCGTTTACCGGATCGCCGCGAAGCTGCAGGTGATGTCCGAGGAGCTCACGGACCGCGACAGCGGCATCGACCTGCGGAAAACCGGCGAGGGCTGGCGGATGTACACCCGCGCGCGGTTCGCGCCGTATGTGGAGAAGCTGCTGCTGGACGGCGCCCGATCCAAACTCACCCGAGCCGCATTGGAGACGCTGGCCGTGGTGGCCTACCGCCAGCCGGTAACCCGCGCGCGGGTAAGCGCGGTGCGTGGCGTCAACGTGGATGCCGTCATACGCACCCTGCTGGCGCGCGGGCTGATCACCGAGGCCGGCGTCGATGAGGACAGCGGCGCCGTCACCTTTGCCACCACCGAGCTGTTTTTGGAGCGCTTGGGATTGACGTCGCTGACCGATCTTCCCGATATCGCACCGCTGCTTCCCGACGTGGACTCGATCGAGGACCTCAGCGAATCCCTGGACAGCGAACCGCGTTTCATCAAGCTGTCTGGTGGCCAGGGAGCCGAACAGTCGCTGTCCTTCGACGTGGACCAGGATTGATGGTCGATACCCACGAGCCCGGGGAGACCCCGGGCGTGCGCTTGCAAAAAGTGTTGTCCCAGGCCGGAATTGCGTCGCGCCGGGCCGCCGAGAAGTTGATCATCGACGGCCGCGTCGAGGTGGACGGGCAGGTGGTGACCGAGTTGGGCACCCGGGTCGACACCGGTGCCTCGGTAATCCGGGTGGACGGCGCCAGGATCGTCGTCGATGAATCGCTGGTGTATTTGGCGCTGAACAAGCCGCGGGGGATGCATTCGACGATGTCCGACGATCGGGGCCGGCCCTGCATCGGGGATCTGATCGAGCGCAAAGTGCGCGGCAACAAGAACCTATTCCATGTCGGGCGGCTGGACGCCGACACCGAGGGTTTGATCCTGCTGACCAACGACGGCGAGCTTGCACACCGGTTGATGCACCCCTCCCATGAAGTGCCCAAGACATATCTGGCGACCGTCCCCGGGACGGTGCCGCGCGGGCTGGGCAAGAAACTGCGGGCGGGTATCGAGCTGGAAGACGGCCCGGTGCACGTTGACGCCTTCGCGTTGGTGGACGCCATACCCGGTAAGACGTTGGTGCGCTTGACGTTACATGAAGGCCGCAATCGGATTGTGCGCCGGCTCCTAGAGGCGGTGGGTTTTCCGGTGGAGGCGCTGGTCCGCACCGAGATCGGTGCGGTATCGCTGGGCAAGCAGCGTCCGGGCAACATTCGGGCGTTGAGCCAAGACGAGATCGGCAAACTGTACAAAGCGGTGGGTCTGTAATGAATGGCGTTGTTGTGACGATCGACGGCCCCGCCGGAACCGGGAAGTCGTCGGTATCAAAGAGGTTGGCGCAAGCGCTGCAAGCGCGCTACCTGGATACCGGGGGCATGTACCGGATGGTGACACTGGCGGTCTTGCGCGCCGGTATCGATCCGACCGACGCGGAAGCGGTCGCTCGCATTGCCGAGACGGTGCAGATGTCAATGGACTATAACCCCGACGGTGATCGCTATTTCCTTGCCGGAGAGGATGTTTCGACCGAGATCCGCGGCAACCAGGTCACCGCCGCGGTGTCGGCGGTATCATCGATCGCCGCCGTGCGCACCCGGCTTGTCGCACTGCAGCGTGACATGGCGAAGGGGCCGGGCAATGTCGTAGTCGAGGGCCGCGATATCGGGACCGTGGTGTTGCCCGACGCGCCGGTGAAGATCTTTTTGACCGCATCGGCCGAAACTCGCGCCCGGCGCCGCAACGACCAGAACGTCGCCGCGGGCCTGACCGACGACTACGACGGGGTACTGGCCGACGTGCGCCGCCGCGACCACCTGGATTCCACTCGGGTGCTGTCTCCGCTGCGGCCGGCATCCGACGCGGTGACCGTCGATACCAGCGACATGACCGAGACGCAGGTGATCGATCACCTGCTGGAGTTGGTCAAACAGCGAAGCGAGGCAGTGCGGTGACTCAGGACGGTACCTGGTCCGACGAAAGCGATTGGGAACACCTCGAATCCGACTCGGCGGACGTCGATGAGCCCGGTCCGGCGCCGGTGGTGGCGATCGTCGGGCGGCCCAATGTCGGCAAGTCGACACTGGTCAACCGGATCCTGGGCCGACGCGAAGCGGTGGTGCAGGACGTTCCCGGTGTGACGCGCGACCGGGTGTTCTACGACGCGCTGTGGACCGGACGCCGGTTCGTCGTGCAGGACACCGGGGGGTGGGAGCCCGACGCCAAGGGTCTGCAGCAGCTGGTGGCCGAGCAGGCGTCGGTGGCAATGCGTACCGCCGACGCCGTCATCCTGGTCGTCGACGCCACCGTCGGTGCCACCACTGCCGACGAGGCTGCCGCCCGGATTCTGCTGCGCGCCGGCAAGCCAGTTTTCCTGGCCGCCAACAAGGTTGACAGCGACAAGGTTGAGTCAGATGCGGCGGCACTGTGGTCGCTGGGCCTCGGTGAGCCGCATGCGGTCAGCGCGATCCATGGCCGCGGCGTCGCCGATCTGCTCGACGAGGTGCTGGCCGCATTGCCCGAGGTGTCCGAAGCGGCACCGGTGGCCGGCGGTCCCCGTCGGGTGGCCCTGGTCGGCAAGCCCAACGTGGGCAAGAGCTCGCTGCTCAACAAGCTGGCCAGAGATCAGCGTTCGGTCGTGCACGACGTGGCCGGAACCACGGTGGATCCGGTGGACTCACTCATCGACTTGGGCGGCAGGATTTGGCGTTTCGTCGACACCGCGGGGTTGCGCCGCAAGGTCGGGCAGGCCAGCGGTCACGAGTTCTACGCCTCGGTGCGCACCCACTCGGCGATCGATTCCGCCGAGGTGGTGATCGTGCTGATCGACGCGTCGCAGCCGCTGACCGAGCAGGACCAGCGGGTGCTGTCCATGGTCGTCGAGGCCGGGCGGGCGCTGGTGCTGGCCTTCAACAAGTGGGATTTGGTCGACGAGGACCGCCGCGACCTGTTGGACCGCGAGATCGACCGCGAGCTGGTGCAGCTGCAGTGGGCGGAGCGGGTCAACATCTCCGCCAAGACGGGGCGGGCGGTGCAGAAGTTGGTGCCGGCGATGGAGACCGCGCTGGTGTCGTGGGACGCCCGGATTCCGACCGGCCCGCTGAACACCTGGGTCAAAGAGATCGTGGCGGCCACGCCGCCGCCGGTGCGCGGCGGCAAGCAGCCCCGCATTCTGTTCGCCACCCAGGCCACCGCCCGACCGCCGACGTTTGTACTGTTCACCACCGGTTTTCTGGAGGCAGGCTACCGACGCTTTTTGGAGCGGCGGCTGCGCGAGACGTTCGGGTTCGACGGCAGCCCGATCCGGATTAACGTGCGGATGCGCGAAAAGCGATCTGCCAAGCGTCGCTAAGCGCGCTCGCCCCCACTTCACCTCGCATCACCTCGACGTCGAGTGTGCAGCTAGGGCCTTGACTGTGCGTCCACGGCTTCGAGTGTGCGGCCTGGGCGCAGATCCCGCGGTTTCCCGCCTTGCATGCACGCTCAACGCCCTGAACGCACTCCCAACGCCCAGCGTGCACGCGCCAGATTGACATTCTCCGCGTACCGGCCATACCCTCTCGTATAACGGGCCTATATATCCGCATTGCGGGAATTAGTGGAGGATTAGTGAGCGCGGCGCGGTTCAGCGTGCGGGGCAAGTCGATCCTGATCACCGGCGCGACCGGTTCTTTAGGTAGCGCGGCGACCCGGGCCTTGGCCGCAGCGGGCGCCCGGCTGACGCTGACCGGCGGTAACTCCGAGCGCCTTACCGAGCTGGTCGCCGAGGCCGGCAGTGAAAACGCCGCAGTGGTTGCCCGGCGCCCCGACACTCCGGACGACGCCCAGGCCATGGTCGAAGCGGCCGTCGCCAATCACGGCCGGCTTGACGGCGTCCTGGTCGCTTCGGGCATGAATCACGTTCGGCCCATCACCGAGATGGCCGTCGAAGACTTCGACAACGTGATGCGGGCGAACGCGCGAGGCGCGTGGCTGGTGTGCCAGGCGGCCGGGCGGGTGCTGCTGCAGCAGGGCGGGGGAGGCAGCATCGTGCTGGTCTCGTCAGTGCGGGGCAGCCTCGGTCATCCCGCCGGCTACAGCGCGTACTGCCCGTCGAAGGCGGCAACCGACCTGCTGGCCAAGTCGTTAGCGGCCGAGTGGGGTTCAGCGGGTATCCGGGTAAATGCCTTAGCGCCAACGGTTTTCCGGAATGATCTGACCGAATGGATGTACGCCGACGACAAGAAGGGACGCGAAACCCGCGAGGCGATGTTCGCCCGAATCCCGTTGCGCCGCTTCGCCGAACCAGAAGACTTCGTCGGCGCACTGATCTATCTGCTCAGCGGCGCGTCGAGCTTCTACACCGGCCAGGTGATGTATCTGGACGGCGGCTACACCGCATGCTGAACGGAAAGGAACCGTCATGACTTTCACCTGGCCTCTCGGCGATGCCGAGTCAAAGCTGGAGTTCTTCGACTTGTCCCATCCGTGGGGTCACGGCGTGCCGGCATGGCCCTACTTCGAGGACGTCAAGATCGAGCGATTGCACAACATGGCGAGAAGCCGCGTCCTCACTCAAAAGATCACCACCGTAATGCATTCCGGTACACACATCGATGCGCCGGCACACGTGGTCGAAGGCACGCCATTTCTGCATGAGATCCCGCTCAGCGCATTCTTCGGCACCGGGGTCGTCGTGTCGATCCCGAAGAAGAAGTGGGAGGTCGTCACCGCCGAGGATCTGAAGAACGCCACGCCGCAGATCCGCCCCGGTGACATCGTCATCGTCAATACCGGCTGGCACCACACTTACGCCGACAGTGCCGAGTACTACGCCTATTCGCCGGGCTTCTACAAGGAAGCAGGGGAGTGGTTTGCCGCCAAGGGCGTCAAAGCCGTTGGCACGGATACTCAGGCCCTGGACCATCCGCTGGCCACGTCGATCGGCCCGCACGGTCCCGCCGAGCACACGGGTGGTCTGTTGCCCTGGGCGGTAAAGGAATACGAGGAGCTGACCGGCCGCAAGGTGCTTGACGATTTCCCGGAATGGGAGCCGTGCCACCGCGCGATCCTGTCCAAGGGTATTTACGGCTTGGAGAACGTGGCCGGCGACTTGGACAAGGTCACCGGCACGCGGGTCACCTTCGCGGCTTTCCCGTGGCGCTGGGTTGGCGGCGACGGCTGTATCGTGCGGTTGGTGGCGATCATCGACCCCACCGGCACCTACCGCCTCGAGACCGGGGCCTGACGTGAGCGTCGACTCAGAAGAGGCCCGCGGCAGCGGAATTCAGGTCATCGCCCGCGCGGCCGAGATGCTGCGGCTGCTGCAGGCGCATCCCAGCGGGCTGAACCAGGCCGAGATCGGCGATCGGCTGGGGATGGCGCGCTCGACCGTCAGCCGGATCCTCAACGCATTGGACGGCGAAGGCCTGGTCGTTTCTCGCGCGGCGCGGGGCCGGTATCGGTTGGGCCCCGAGATCGCCCGGATGGCCGGCACCGTGCGCCGCAGCGTCGTGATCGATGTGCACCCGTTCATGGAGGAGCTGTCCCGCGAACTGGAGGAGACCGTCGACCTGTCGATTCTGGACGGTGATCGCGCAACCTTCGTCGACCAGGTGGTCTCGCCGCACCGGCTGCGGGCCATCAGTGCGGTCGGCGAGTCGTTTCCGCTGCACTGCTGTGCGAACGGCAAAGCGCTGCTGGCCAACCTGGCGCCCGAGGAGCAGGTCCGGGCCGTGCCGAGTCGACTCGACCGCCTGACCGTGAACACCATCACGACACCGGCGGTGTTGCGCAAGGAGCTCGAGCGCATCAGGGTCGAGGGCATTGCGTATGACCGTGAAGAGCAGAGCGAGGGCATCTGCGCGGTGGGCGCGGTATTGAAGGGCGTCAGCGATGAGACGGTGGCGGTCAGCGTGCCCGTTCCTGCACAGCGGTTCTACCGCCGCGAGGCCGAGCTCGCCGAGGCGCTGCTGGCCTGGGTCGAGAAGGTCGAGGCCTGGTTTGAGAAGGCAGGCGATTAGCCCGAGGGTTCGGCTACGGTAAGCTGTCGAGCTGCTGCCGGTGGACTCACTGGCGCGCGGGCTGTGGCGCAGTTTGGTAGCGCACTTGACTGGGGGTCAAGTGGTCGCAGGTTCAAATCCTGTCAGCCCGACACAGGTCAGAGGCGGTTTTACCGGTAGCGGCGACACGAGGATTCTCGGCGTACGCCCTTTGGTACGCCCACCAGGACTACACTGACGCCCATGGCGAAGCGACGCGCCAACTCGCAGGGCAACGTTTACCAGCGTCCGAACGGGCGCTGGGAGGCCCGCCTGCGCTACCGCGACCCCGACACCGGCGAGCAGAAACGCGTGTCCGTCTACGGGGCCACCCAGAAGGTTGCGCTAGCCGAGTTGAAGAAGGTCCGCGACAGGATCGACGAGGGCCAGCCACCGCGGGACGCCACCACCACAGTGGCCGCATGGCTGACGCACTGGCGCGCCACCACATTGGCCGCGTCCGATCGCAAGCAGGCCACTCGTGAGCTGTACGCCAATCTCAGCCGCAAACACATCGAGGCGGCCGCGATCGGGCATGCGCGCCTCGACAGGCTGCGACCGTCCGACATTGAGAAGCTGGTCCTCGACATGCGGGCGCAAATGAAGCCCGGGCGGCGCACCGACGACGACCCCAAACCGAAGCCGGTGCGCGCCCTGTCGGACTCGACTATCCGCAGCACCTACACGGTGCTCCGCGCCGGACTCGACGGCGCGGTCCGCGACGGATTGCTCGCACGCAACCCGGCCGCCGCGGTGAAGCGCCCTGGCGTGGAACGCACCGAGGCACGACACCTTGACCGCGACGCGGTCGTCAAGCTGCTCGATGCCGCCAAGGAATCCCGATACCACCCGGCGCTGGTGTTGATCGCGTCTACGGGGCTGCGTCGCGGTGAGGCTGCTGCACTGCGCTGGGAACACGTCGACCTTGCGGGCCGGACACTACGGGTCGCTGCGACGGTGGCTCGCGTTGACGGCAAGCTGATCGCCACGCCCCCCAAAACTGATCGCTCGCGGCGTACGGTGCCGTTGTCGGTGCCGGTGGTCGAAATGCTGCGCGCGCACCGCGCCCGGCAGAAGCGGGAGCGACTGCGGGCCGGCGACCAGTGGCGTGAGAATGGCCTGGTGTTCGCGACGGAGTTCGGTACGCAGGTCGACCCGCGGAACTTGCTGCGGACGATCCAGGCCGCGGCGACGAAGGCTGGGCTGCAAGACGTCGATGTGCACACGCTTCGCCACAGTGCGGCGTCTGCGTGGCTCGAGGGCGGTGTGCACATCAAGGCGGTCGCTGATCTACTAGGGCACAGCTCCATCTCGATCACCGGCGACATCTACGGTCACGCTGAGGACGCGACCGCGCGCGCGGCCGTGGACGGCCTGGCCGACTCGCTCGGGCTTTGACCGAGACTCGGTTAGCGGCAGCAAGAGGCAACGTAGCGCAGGTCACCTGTTACCAGGTGCGCGCATATGCGCGTGTATGCGATTCGCCTGGCTGTCCGGGTGGCCTACGGTGTTGCGCCGCAACGAAAAACGCTAGACGTTATCGATCAAACGATCTGTGTTTTAGTGGTCATTAGCGGCCACCAAGCAACAGTGGCTGACCCCCCCGCACGAAGGGCCACCATGACCACACTGCAACAACTGGTGCCAATCGGGATGAAACCCGACGAAGGCACGTGCGCACGCCTAGGCGGCGTCAGCAGGACCACCGTTTACGAGCTGGCCAAACGAGGCGAACTGGTTCACGTCAACATCGGCAGGCGCGGATTCATCACAGCCGTAAGCATCGACGCCTACATCGAAAGGCTCACCGCGGCCAAACAATCGGTAGGTGCGGCGTGACGCGCCAGGGATGGGCGAGGTTCGCTGTCCTCGCGTTCGCCGCGGTCACGCTCTTGACCAGCTGCACCGCGGCCGGTGCCGCCGAGACGCCGCAGCCCGCCGAATCACCAAGCGGCAGCGGAGCATCCGAATGGCTCCACCAAGTCGTGCTGAACGACCCGCCCCCGCCGGCGTCTATGAACCCGTTCGACGTCCTCGCCGGGCGGACGCCCTAATACCCACCGTCGCGCAACGCGGCCAACAAGGAGGGGCAAGCCTAAAGCCTTTAACCAGCAACGTAATTCACCAAACAGCTCCGCGGGGCCACTAAGGCCGATAAATGACGGGTCGCGGATCACCACCCGAAGGAGCTGCGCCATGGAGGCGCCCACAACCAAAGAAAGTGCCCCAGCCGACCAGACCGGGGCACTCTCACCACAACCAAAGGAATACCCTGAGTATAGCGCACCAGATCCTGATGCGCACACCGATTTCGCCGACTATCCCGGCACAAAGAAGTGGGTCGACGACTGGCATCGTCGCTGCATCCGCGCGGCCGTCGACGAGCGCTATTTCGACATGATGCCACTGGGTGTCCGGTTGCAGGCCAACGCCATCCGCGCCCGCCTCACCGGCGGCGACGAATGAGCGCGGAGAACAATTTCAGCCAACAGGTTGCGTGGTGGCCGGTTCACGAATTTGTCGCCCCCGTGCTCGCACGCATCGGGTCGTGGCCGATGGTCGGGACACCCGAATGGTGCGCACTGCCCGACGATGACCGCCGGAAAATAGCGGCCGTGTTCGACGCTGCCCGACACTGGGCGTTGCGTGTCGACATGTCCCAGGAGGCGCGAGCCGAAGCGTCCAAAGCGATTTCAGCTGCTACGGACTGGACCACAGTCGGTCGGGGCCGCGGCGACGCCTACATCCCGCGGGAGGTGGCCGCATGACCGCCGACCTGGATCTGATCGAACGCGGCCGGCGGATCTTCGAAGCTGGCATCCACACCGTGCCCATCACAGCATCCGGCGCCCCAGATGAACTCGACGACAGGGACTACACACTCGACGTCGACGACGGCGCCGAACTCCTCGACGAAATCGACGCTTTCCTCGCACGGTTCGTCATCTATCCCAACGTCCACTACCGGCACCTGCACACACTGTGGATCGCGCACACACACCTATTGGACTGCTTCGACTCCACACCACGCATCGCGTTCCTGTCGCCCGAACCGGGCAGCGGGAAATCCCGCGCCCTTGAGGTCACCGAACCGCTTGTGCCGCGGCCGGTGCACGCCGTGAACACCACGTCTGCCTATCTCTTCCGCAAGGTCGCCGACGAAGCCGGGAAACCGACAATCCTGTACGACGAGATCGACACAGTGTTCGGGCCGCGGGCTAAAGAGAATGAGGACATCCGCGGGATGCTGAACGCCGGGCACCGGCAAGGGGCTGTCGCTGGCCGCTGCGTGGTCCGCGGCAAGATCATCGAAACCGAGGAACTCGACGCCTATTGCGCGGTCGCGTTGGCTGGCCTGGACGACCTGCCGGACACCGTCATGACCCGAAGCGTGGTGGTGCGAATGCAGCGTCGCTCAGCTAACGAGAGAGTGGAGCCGTGGCGTAACCGGATCAACGGGCCAGAAGGTGAACGCCTGGGGCGCCGGTTGGCTTCGTGGGCTGATTCTGTGCGCGAGGAGGCCCGCGATTACTGGCCGCCGATGCCGCCGGAGGTCGCGGATCGCGCCGCGGATGTCGCGGAAGCGCTGCTTTTGGTCGCGGATGTCGCGGGTGGACACTGGCCTCTAACCAGCCGTGGCGCGGTTGTCGCGGATGTCGCGGATTTACAGGACAAGGGCCTCTCAAAGGGTGTGCAGCTGTTATCCGACATCCGCAGCTACTTTTCGGGCCGCTCAGAAAGTCGCGTTTCCAGCGCTTCACTACTAACAGAGTTAAGGGGGATAGAAGAGGGTATTTGGGGGGAAATTGACCTCAAGCCCCGAGGACTGGCTCAGCGGCTAGCAAAGTACGGAATCCGGCCGCGGGACATCAAAGGCACCGACGGAAAGACGGTGAAGGGCTACCGCCTAGAGGACTTCGCGGACGCTTGGTCGCGCTATCTACCCCCCGCCTCCCCGTCATCCCAGGAATCCGCGACATCCGCGACCACGCCACAGGAACGCCCGACCTGTGACTGCGGCGAAGCGCTCCTGCACCCCGACTCCATTGATCGCGGTAGCTGCACGCGCTGCCACCTTTCCGCGACATCCAGCAAGGGAACTGACCAATGAACGTGAGGGGTCAGCAAACAGTGCTCGCGGGACTACCGCCGCCTACGCACCACGACCGCTGAAAACCCAATCCCCCCAAAGGAAGGACCGCAACCATGACAACCCCAACACCCACACCACCGCTACCGGAGGTGAAGGCCGCGCTGCTGACCGCGCTCGCGCTGCTCGAGAACTATCACGCCGGCATGAGCGACGCGACCATGGCGCTCATGCCGAAAGACGCAGCTGAGGCGACAGCGATCTCAGCGTCACAGACGACCCTGCTGGACATCCTGGCAAGCGATTTCGCGATCGCGATCGATGCAGACAAGCAGTCGATTATCAGCGGGCTGCGGACCCGAGTTGAAGGTTTCGTGTTCAACACCGACGACAGCAACGAGGAGAACTGATGACCGAGCCCAGCACCGAGACAGCCTCAGCGGCCGCAGAACAAGAACCCGAGGGTAACCAGCCCACCCCACCCGAAAACGTTGCGGAGAACGGCATTCCGGACGAAGAACGCGGCGCCAACAGCGAGGCCGCGAAATGGCGGCGCAAGTTGCGTGACGCGGAAACTCAGCTGACCACGCTGGCAGAAAGGATGGACGGAATTCAGCGCGCCGAGATTGAACGCCTCGCCGGCCACCACCTGCAAGACGGTGCAGACCTGTGGCGAGACAGCAGCATTGAACCGGACACTCTGCTCGGCGATGACGGCCGCGTTGACGTGACGAAGGTGGCTGACGCTGCGAAAGGTGTTCTCGCGCAGCATCCGCACTGGCAGCGGCGCTCGCCGATGACCGAGCCAACATCGTCGGTGAACGGCAATGGGAGGGTCGGTGAGGGGAAGCCCGCACCAACGTTTGCTGACGCATTCAAGCCGCGTGACCGGCGAAGTAGTTAATGCTAGACTGGGGGCTGGGATTGGTTTGTGAGTTCCCTCGGGTCCGCCCCAGTGGTTGGTTAGCTAACCGACTCTGGGTGCGGCCTGACCGGCCGAATCGTCCCACGTGGCCCCAGGCGGGCACCGGCACAGCCCAGGCGGCAAGCCGTGAAAACCAACAGTTTTCGCAGGCATGGCTGCCTTTTGGCCTGTGACCGAACAGTAAAGGAACGAAATGTCCGCAATCACAACCACTACCGCCGCCTATCCGTGGCGGCCAGATACCACCTACTTCGTGCCCGGCGATGTGGTCCCCACCGCGTTGCTGCTGCAGTGCTCAACGCTGGCCGGCAACGTCGAAGGTGACACACCCGCCGTCCGCGTCGCATACGTGCAGGACGCCGAATCGGCGGGCTACGTCGCTGAAGCCGCCGAACGAACCGTCGACAACCCCGACCTCGACGAGGTTGTGGTGCACACCCGGTCAATCAGCCGGCTCGTGCAGCTGTCGCTCGAGCAGTACAGGCAGCCCCAAACCGCGCCGCAGCTCTCTGCTTCGGTAGCGCGCGACCTGGTGCGCAAGGCCGACAACGCTTTCCTAGGTGACGCCGCTGATCAGCCATCGACAGGTCTGCTGCACGTCGCGGGAACGGTCGACGGCGGCGAGGTTTCAGACAGCCTCGACGTGTTGATCGACCTGCTCGCAACGTTGGAATCCAACGGGGCTACACCGTCGCACATCATCGTTGACCCCGCGTCGTGGGCCGCACTGCGCAAGCTGAAGGTCGGCGGCGATCACATCAACGAGAGTCTGCTGGGCGCTGGCGTCACCGATGCGGCACCAATGCTGCTGAGTCTGCCCGTGCTGCGCAGCCGCTTCATCCCGGCGAACAGCGGTGTGGTCGTTGACCTCGCCGAGGTGGTGTCGGCGGCAGGACCAGTGGAGGTCGCAGTCTCCGAGCATGCGGCGTTCACGAGCCGAAGCGTGATGATGATGGCTAACTGGCGCATCGGCTGGAAGGTGGTGCGCCCGGACCGCCTCGGCACGTTCACCGTCGCCAGCGACGGCAGCTAAGGCCGGTGTCCCCGACGCCTGGTTCTGTCTCCTCTCGCCCGGCGTCGGGGCACCCCCAGCAAACTATCTACCCGTCGCAGCAAACATTCGAGCAACTATCCGTCCTCCCGAAGCACCAAACACACGCGCGAATCTATCGAACGTTCGTTCGAACAGAAGCCCGCCAGGGACCCCCTGACCAGGCATTTTTGCGAACACCGGCCGGGCGCAAGGACGCATCCGCGTACGCTTCCCCGGATATTCGAATGGCTGTTCGATCAGCATTGGACGAATGTTCTCAGCGGGCATTACGCCCGAACACCGCCAGCAAACTTGACTGACTTGCCAGCAAACTCGTCTGGCGGGCGACCCGCAACCCCAAGGAAACCTACTATGACCAGCACCGACGTCGAACTGCTCGCGTGGCAGCTGATTGCCGCGGCCGGTGCCGTCGAGACCGCGGAGGATCGGCCACCCAGGCGGCGCCGGCGGCGCCGGCGTGGGCGGCGGACTGAAGAGACCGCCTCATGATTCGGCGCTGGTTTCGGCTGGGTCCCGGGTTGTACGAACGGGTCGCCGATCTCGAGCGGCGGATCGCCGAGGTTGAGCACAAGCGTCCAACAATCCACGTGTACCCGATGCGGGGTCAGCGGTGACGGGCTGCCCGAGGCCCGCGTGGCCGGCTGAGGCCGACGAGCTGATCGACACCGACCGGGCGGCGGCTTGGGCGTGTGTGCGTTCCGCTGGTCGCGTGGTACTCCGTGCGGGCACCCAAGGTGGGCATACCGACGGCCCGGTGTTCACCCGCGCCGACGACGTAGCCGCAGCCCTGGCGAACCCGGCGTTGCGGCGGTCCACTCCGCTTGCCCGGATCAGCAGCGACGACTTGGCGGGCGCCGAGCTGGCGGACCCGGGCCGCGACCTGCTGAACGTCGCGATGCGACCTCCCAATGCCCGGCGCTGGGCCGCCGCGTTCCGCCCTGCCCTGGCCTACCTGGTCGACATCGTGGCCGACCGGGGACGCTGCGAAGCGGTGAACGATATCTGCGGGCCCGCGGTGTCAGTGCTGAACTGGATTATCTTCGGCGCAGGGCGCGGACATATGGGGCCGAACGGGGCGACGCACCTGTGGGGCGCGATCCAGGATCGGCGACGAGCACCGGGCGGCGACCTGGTGTCCCAGCTGATGCATCTCGCTCCGCAGCTGACCGACGAGGAGATCTACATCCTGGCCGAATTCGTTGCCTCACCCGTGTTGGGTGTGGGACAGGTTTTCGGTTACGCATTATTCGAATTGGCCACAGATCCGGCGCTGGCGCGGAAGCTATGCGAAACCCCTTCGTCCATACCGGTTTTCGTCGAGGAGATTGCCCGCCTGGAGCCGACAACCTCATGTCCTGCCCGGGTGGCGGTGTCAGGCACCAGGATCGGCGACGTGGACGTGTCAGCCGGCGAGCGCATCATGCTCGCCATCGGTGCGGCCAACCGTGAGGCAGCGGGCGGCGACCAGGTGAATACACGGGTGCGTAAGCATTGGGCGTGGGGTGCCGGTCGTTACCGTTGTCTTGGGAACCATCTTGCTCGCGCTGTGCTGTGTGTGATGGTGGAGACCTGGCTGGAGCGGATCCCGGAATTCACAGTGCCGCCGGGGGTTTTGCCGGCTGGTGGATCGGGCCAGGGGGATCGGTTCTGGCGGTTCGTGGAACTGCCGCTGACGTGGGCGGCCTAGCCCGCCGCGCCGCTATAGCAAGATGCGTTCGACCACATAGGCTCACACCGTGGCGCGTGACCATCTCATCCCAGCCGTCCTTATCGGGCAATTCGCGATCCCGGAGGATTTCACAAAGAAGGCCCGCGACAGAGGCATATACGCCAGCACCAAAAACAAACGTATTACTGAGCGGCGGCGGGTCGAAAAAATAGGATTTGCAACAAATTTTTATGACCATCCTCCGTTGCCAAGCGGCATAGCTGCTGGGGAAACGTGGAACGCATATGAGGATCAGATACCGGCCGCAACGATCGAAGTGACGAAAGCCGGACCATTTCCTCTTATTGATTCGTGGATCTGGCTTAAAGTTCTCGTGCCTTTGGTGGCTGGACTATATGTACGCGGCGTGGACTTTACTCCCGCGAAGCGCGTCGGTCATTTCGATGTTAACGGCGTGCTGATGCCGATATCACCCAACAACGAAAACGCGGCCCGCATGCCAGAGCACATTCGCCTAATGGCGCCGCTTATGGGCGCCCAGTGGACCATTATCAGACGGGCGGCCAACAGCAAGCCGTTTCTTATCTCGGATCTGGGCTACGGCCTCGTAGCGCATGGATTGCGCAAGGACGGGTCTCCGCGGATCAACGGGATCATGGTTCCGCTTACCCCTGACGTAGCGGTGCAAGTCGAGCGCCGGCATCCCGGGCCCCGGGCGATCGCCGTAGGTGTCGGGGGAAATTGGAAGACGCCGATGAGGGCTCAAACGATGACAGCATCCGAGGTCGACGCGTTCAATCGTGGCGTATGCCGTAATGCATCGGATTTCGTCGCGGGACCTACCTCAGATTTGTCGGGTATCGACGTAGCTGAATTTAGCAAGGGGCGTTATCCTCATCCTCTAGTTCCGTTGAGCAAAATTTGGGGTACAGAATCCGACCAAACATTAAATGGAATTGAATGGTTCAACGTTCGCAAAGAATTAAGCCATCCGCCGGACGACGTTGTATGCGTCCAACTTGTCAGGTCGAGAAAATACAACACAGCATGTGTAGAGCGGCCCGGTTGGGAGCCTGCGGTGTGGTTAATCCCAGCACTCCATATGAGCTCACTAGGCCACAGTGGCGTCGAACGATGGGGCTGCGTCATCAAATACGATCCATATGCCCGAATCCATGGCCGTATCGCCGGCGACAGGATTTTTAGGCAACGCCCGATTCCCGAGTCGTTGCTTGCCGTGAAGTGGCACCAGATCATTCCCGCTATTACCTGACGAACCCGGGCTTCTTGACCTCGGCGGGTCCAGGGACATGACGACAGCCAGCACGGTAGTTTCGCGATATGACTGAGCCATACGAGCGTGAGCTGATCCCCGTCGAGTATGTGAATACCGGCTGCACACTGCTGATCGACCGCGGCCAGGGGGCTCAACTGTTCCAGGTGGAGCGCTTCCGGCACCAAGTAACGACACAAGACGATGGGAGCTACGTGGGCACGTACACGCTCACGTCCCGGCTGCCCGCTGGTGGAGGCGATCCGTGGGTGCTCGAGCTGCCGGCGGGCAGCGATGTGGTCGCCGTGTATCCGAAGGGGCGCCGGCCGGTCGCGTTTCCGCCCCGTGGCTGATCCCTCTCGAGGCTTGGCTGCTGCGGGTACCGAATGAGGCTCGTGCCCGGCTGCACATACTTTGTGGGCTACTCGAGCGGACCGAGCACACTCTTCAGGTCCGCCTCGACACTGCCGTCGTCGACCTGGAAGCACTGCAAGGCTTTCCACGCCGCCTGGTCCGCCTTGATTAGCCGCATCGCTTCCTGGGATGCCTCGTCGGGAAGCAGTGCCAACACAATCCCCGCGTCGCGGTGGTTGGCCCGCCACAGCGCGACGGCGTTTGCGACAGCTGCGTTCACGTTTATCTCCTATCATCTCGTGGGCACTCGCGCATCAAACAGCGTTTTACGCCCTTTAGTACGCCCATTGGGTGATGCGCAATGATGCGCATTGGTGCGCAAATCGTCTCTGACCTGTGATTAGTGACCATACGCTAACACGCGTAAACACGAGAGACATATCTGGGGGTCAAGTGGTCGCAGGTTCAAATCCTGTCAGCCCGACTAGAGAACTAGAAGTTCAACCGCCTTTCAGAAGTACATCGGGTTACCTCTGCTGAAAGCGGCGCTCCATCCGTTCGAAAGCGCCAAGCCGACGAACAAGTACACCAGTCGCGCCAGCAGCGCAGTCCAATCCACCGAGATATTGTCAAGACCTGTGGATGAGGTTGTTTCAGGCGACCTCCGTTTCGGTTGATTCGCTGGTTTCGGCGGGTGTGATATCGACGGGGCGTTCGAGCAGTTTGCCTTTGTGGAACACCGCGCCGGCACGGACCAGGGCGACCAAGTGCGGGGCGTTGACGGCCCGCCACCGGGCCTGCGCGGCGTCGATCAGCTTGTAGGCCATCGCAATTCCCGCGGCGCGGGAGCCGGGCCCCTTGGTGACCTTGGTTCGCAACCGCACGGTCGCAAAGGTCGACTCGATGGGGTTGGTGGTGCGCAGGTGGATCCAGTGCTCGGCCGGGTACTTGTAGAACTCCAGCAGCACGTCGGCGTCGTCGACGATCTTGGCGACCGCCTTGGGATACTTGGCACCGTAATCGACCTCGAAGGCCTTGATCGCGATCTGCGCCTTGTCGATGTCCTCGGCGTTGTAGATCTCCTTGATCGCCGCCAACGCAGCTGGGTGCGCTGACTTCGGCAGTGCAGCAAGCACATTGGACTGCTTGTGAAACCAACACCGCTGCTCACGCGTGTTCGGGAAGACCTCGCGGACCGCCTTCCAGAACCCCAACGCACCGTCACCGACAGCCAGCACCGGGGCTGCCATCCCGCGCCGGCGGCAGCTCCGTAGCAGATCGGCCCACGATTCGGTCGATTCCCGGTAGCCGTCGGCCAAGGCGACGAGCTCCTTGCAACCATCGGCGCGCACCCCGATCATCACCAACAAACAGAGCTTCTCCTGCTCGAGACGGACCTTGAGGTGAATGCCGTCGACCCACAGGTAGACGTAGTCCGTGTCCGAGAGGTCACGGACTTGGAAGGCCTTGGCTTCGTCTTGCCACTGGCTGGTGAGCCGGGTGATCGTCGTGGCCGAGAGACCCGCACCCGAGCCCAGGAACTGCTCCAACGCCGGACCGAAGTCACTCGTCGACAGGCCATGCAGATACAGCAGCGGCAGAACCTCGCTCATCTGCGGTGACTTGCGCGCCCACGCTGGCAGGATCGCGGAGGAAAACCTTTGCCGCTCTGCGGTATCGGCATCGACGCGCTTGTCGTTGACGCGCGGCGCGGTCACCGTGACCGCGCCCGACGCGGTCAACACCTCGCGCTCCCGGTGGTAGCCGTTGCGGACCACCAGGCGCCGTCCGTTGTCGTCGACCTCTCCGGCATGGGCGTCGATGTAGGCGGCCACTTCGGCCTGCAACGCCGCCGCAAGCATCTGTCGGGCGCCGTCGCGGACGATCTCATCGAGCAACGACCGACCGACACCGTCGTTCTTCTCGTTGGAGCATTCCGCGTCGTGAACTACCGTGAGCATGGGCGTACCTTCCCAACCAGCGCGCCAACGCCGGTCTTGATCAGAGAACCTTGGACTTCAGATCATCCTCGGGAAGGTGCGCCCACTTTCACACCACCTCGCCAAGGCTCATCCACAGGTTCTGATCATTGCTCGCGGTGTCGCCGTCGCGCCACGTTAGTTGGTGCAGCGTGAGGCCTTCGCGGATGTCGAATCCGAAGCGGAAATTCCAGTTGGCCCACGTGATCTCGTGTCCATCGACGGCGAAACTGGGCCCTTCGGGTTGGGTGATCTGAAGTGGTTTGAGGTCGGTACGTGTTGGGGCGGCGTGCGGTGGGGCGTCCCATTGTCCACGCTCGGCGGGGACGGGTAGCTCGATGTCGTCGATGACTTTCACGACCGCACGTTTGGTGAGATCGACGTAGGCATTGAGGCCGTCGATCGGGTGTGCCCAGGGGATGTCGTCGCCGTCGTACTGGTAGAAGGCCAGAACCCGAACGATGCGGTTGCCGACTTCGTCGGCATGGCCGAATACTCCGGCGGTCAGTGGGACGGCACGGACATTGGCCGCATCGATGCCGCGGCGCTCGATCGCGGCGAGCCATTCAGCAGTGTCGAGTAGGTATGACTCGATATCCGCGAATTCCGCGTCGAGGATTGGCGGGTGCCCGTCGCTGCTGGAATCAATGACGATTGACCTGACGACGCGGCGGCTGGTGATCGAGACGATGTGGTCGGAGCCCGTACCGCTAGCTCGATCGAGCAACATGACGCGGGCTCGCCGCTCCATCGCATCGCCAGCAGTGAAACGTTGCACGGTTGACTTGTGCGGCTCTTCTAAGCCCATGTAGGCGAACCGCACACTGTCACCGATCAGCTCGGCGTGGGTGAGGATTACTTTGACAGCGCGGATTTCAGCGGCGGTCAGTGGTGTCAGCGGGTGGTCGGGGCCGACCTCGGTGGCTGAGCGAGTAGGTATCGTACTGGTCACGGGTTCCCTTTCGTGGTGATGGTTTGTCGGTGGGCGGCACCGATTCCGATGGTCGTGAGTCGGGCACCGATTACCCGGAGCGGTCGCTGTCGGATGCGATCGCGCGCAGGAAGGCGATGGTTTCGAAGTCTCGGTTGTCCGCCTCATCTGGCGATGTGCCGTACGCGCGGTTGGCCGACAGTTTGACGATGACGACATTGCTGGCGGGATCGACGTAGATGAACTGGTTGTAGACGCCGATAGCGCTGAATTCCCCGCGGTCGCCGGCGGGGATCCACCACTGGTAGCCGTACCCGAGGTTCAAGGGCTTGCCTGCCAGGATGGGCCGGCCAGGCTGAAGACGTGGCGCCTCGGGCACCAGCGAGGCGCGTACCCACTGCCGGGGCACGATTTGGCGCCCGCGCCAGTTGCCGCCATTGCGATACAGTTCGCCGAACTTGGCGAAATCCCGGGCGGTCATGGTGAGGAACCCGAAGATCCATTCCATGCCGGCGTAGTCGATCAGCCAATGGCTCGATGACGTCATGCCCAGCGGTTCGATGAGCTTTTCCTGCATGTAGTCGCTGACCGAGCGCCCCGTCGCCTGCGTCAACAGAAAGCCGAGCGCCTCGGTGTCTGCGGAGTTGTAGCGGCACAGAGTGCCCGGCGTGACATCGGGCGCCATGCTGGCGATAAAGCGCTCCAACGTATCGGCATTTGCCGTGGCCAACAGCAACCTGGACACGTCGGATTCCGGATCGCTGTAGTCCTCGTGCCATCGGGCCCCCGAGCACATCTGGAGCACGTTTTTGATCGAGACGCCGTCATACGCAGAGCCGGGCTCGACAGCGATGTAATCGCTGATCGGCTCGTCGATGTCGCCGATTTGCCCCTCATCGACTGCGATACCCACTAGCGCGGAGACCAAGCTCTTGGCGACTGACATCGAGAGCCATTCGACATCGACACCACCGGTGAGCGCGTAGCGCTCGTAGACAATCTCACCGTTGTTGAGCACCAGCAGTGCGGCGGTGTCCGTGTCGGCGAAGAAGTCCTCGACCGACTTCTGGACGCCGCCAAACTCATAGGTTTCCGGCAGATCGATTCGAGGTGCTTCATTGAGTTCTATCGGCATCGACGACGGTGCCATTGCGCGGCTGGGCAGCAGTGTTGCCATCCGGCAGAAGTTGTCGTGCTGGGGCTTTCCAGTGAGCAACCCGAGTTCGGCAATGGACGAGAATTGTTCATTCATCTTGGTGCCCTTGAGAATCGGTCGAGGATCTGTCGGCTATTTGTCCGTCCGACACCCCGTCGGACCCGCTATCAGCGCGGTTCCCTCGCACACCCACGCCAGCTGAGATCGCATTTCTCGTTGCGGTCGGTAGAGTTAAAAATATCAGTACCGATCGGTTTGCACAACCGATTGGTACGTCTATTCCCACCGGCCGTGAGCAGCTATGATGTGGGTCGTGAGCAGACCGCTTGTCGATGGGCGAACCGTCCGGTATCAGCATCGGCGCCCGGAACTATTGGCGGCGGCGGCGGATTATGTCCTGAACCATGGTTTCGCCGAGCTGTCGCTACGACCGCTTGCCAAGGCGCTTGGCGTGTCACATGCCACGCTGTTGCGACATTTCTCCTCAAAAGAGGAGCTGTTACTTGAGGTCGTCGGGCTTATCCGTACCGAAGTACTGGGTCGGCTGGCCCGCGACAGCACGCTGGCGGCGGCCAGGCCGACGACAGAACTGGTGACCGCATTATGGGACTGGTTGTGCCAGCCTCGAGAACAACGTCAATTTATTTTGCTGTTCGAGGTTGTTGGGCGTCGCACGCGAGCCTCCCAGCTCGAAGTGGCCCTGGCTCGCTCAATTGTGAACGATTGGCTCACCCCGTTGGCGGACAGCCTGATTCGTGACGGCTGGGCATCCGAGGAGGCCTCGGCGCTAGCCACGGTTATCTTGGCCAACATACGCGGCCTGCAACTCGATCTGATGGTAACGGGTGACCAGGCTCGGGTGAACCGAGCCTTCGTTCGGACCATCGACATGCTGGTGCCGACGACCGCCGATGCGGGGCCCCGACGCACCGCGAGAAAGTAGATCCCACTGATCGACGAGCGTCTCGGTCGTGTCGTGGCGCCCCCGACTTAGGTCACTAAATGCGCCAACTGGAATCTCGAAGCCGACTTCGCTCTCACGGGTGACTACCGACTCTCCTGCCGGCGCCATATATTCGCCGAATGGGGCCGAACGAAATCACTGTGCCATCCGATCAGCTCCGACAGGCAGCCGTTCAGTGGCAGGCGCTGAGTTCGGGGCTGACCAGCGCGGCACCGTCACCGGGGCCGCAGTATCAACCAACCACGGCAGCGATCGGCGCTATCGACGCGGCAATCGGCGTGGGCGCGTCCGCGTGCGCGGCACGTATCCAGGACACAGCGGCTGGGGTCACCTCAGCCGCTACTGGTTACGCGAACCAGGACATCACAGGGCAGGGTCAGCTCGCCGCGGTCGCACCGCCGATGGTGATGGTGTGACGGTGGTGCCGACACTGTTGCAACTGCAGGCTTGGGATACCGATCATTTGATCAACGCCGCCGACTATTGGACGGCTACCGCCAACCACTGGGAAGACAGTTTCACCCTGGTGCGCAACCAATCACACACCATGGGCTGGGATGGCATGGGCGGTGACGCGCTGCGCACCCGAACCGGCGGTGACCTGACAACGGTGGTCAGCAAAGCCGATCAGTTGCGCAACGCCGCCCACATCGCCCGCACTGGGGCCAGCAATATCAGCGTAGCGCAGCGGCAGGCCGTCTACGCAATCGAAGACGCCGAGAACGCCGGCTTCCACGTCAACGAGGACTTGTCAGTCATCGATACACGCACCAGCAAGACAGTCGCAGAACAAGCCGCCCGGCAAGCCCAGGCCCAAACTTTCGCCGCGGACATCAACCGACGCGCGGCACAACTACTAGGTGTAGAGACGGAGACGTCGGGCCAACTCACCACCGCCGCCGCTGATGTGGTGCGATGAACTTTTCAGGAGCGGCGCGCGCACCGGGCACCGCACCGAACGGACCACCCGGGAAGCCGATAGATGACCAGATCATCGACGGCCCCAAGCCGAACGGACCTCACATCCGATTAGTGGATGAGGTGACCGGATCGGGCGACCCGCCCAATCCCGCGCCGGGCGCACAACTACCACCACAAATCGGCCCATTTCCGGTGCCGCCCCAAGTCGCTGCGGCAGCGCCACCCGGTCCACCGCGTCCCGTTGACCCGACGGGTGGTCTACTCACACCGCAAAACCTGCCCCCGGCGGCGCCGCCGCCGCCCAATATCCCGGGTGTGAAGCCAGCGGCTGCACCCACCGCTGTTGGTGCAGCCCCTCCGGGCAGCGCAGCGGCCGCCAAACCTCCTTGCAGCGCATACGACTGGACGAAAGCCATCCTGGAGCCGCCAGGTGGCATGATTGCGATTCTGACCGTAGCTCCAGAAGGTGCGACCGGCGTCGGGATCCCCGCCGCGATCGGTCAAATCGCTCTCGGTACGGCGGCGGTCGCCGACGGTTTGGACATCGCCGGCAATGCCTACCGTGAGGCGGACAACAGCAGTGGATGAGGACGCGCACATGAAGAAGACCAGCATCCTGTACGGCCCAGCGTTCTACATAGGGATGGCCGTGCTGTTCTCAGCCCTGTTCGTGCTGAATGCGTGCACCCACGGCACGATGCTGGGCCTGATCAGCACCGGAGGTCTCGCCGCACTGATGGGCTACATCGCCTACCGGATGTGGTCCCGCAAGCGCGATACGTCGCAGCGCGAGGACGGCTAGCGGGGCGGGTAGGACTACGGGTGTGATGACCAAGCAGGAGTTGGCTCGGGAGCTTGGCCACCCCGACGCCCAGAAGCTGCTCTCCGGCTCCATGGCCCGGCTCGCCTACAACGGACACGATGGCTTCCCGCGGGTCATCCCTGTCGGGTTCTACTGGACCGGCGACCGCATCGTTGTCTCCACGGCACCGACCTCTCCAAAAGCACGCGCGCTTTCGTCCCGCCCGGAAGTCGCATTGACGATCGACACCGGCTCCACGCCAGAAGAGGCGAAAGCCCTCTTGGTGCGTGGCCTCGCCACCCTGGAAACCGTCGACGGCGTCACCGATGAGTACCTAGCGGCAGCGCGGAGGTCAATGGACGAACCGCAACTTGCCGAGTTCGAAAGCAACGTGCGGTCGACATATCGGCAGATGGTGCGTATCTCGATCGAGCCGCAGTGGGCGCGGTTTTATGACTTTGGCGCTGGCCGGTTACCCGCTTTCCTCGCGAATCTAGTCAACGATGGTTAGCGAGACTCGGGTCGGTATTGCATGGTGGAACCAAAATCAATTGTGCCGCAATGAGAATGGAGCCCAAGAGCTACGGAGGCGGCAGCTGGCCTTGATGGCTTGGGCAGTAGACGGTTACTGATGCGGTGATGAATTTGACCGCGGTGCGGTTAACGCGATCGGGAACAAGGCGTAAAGACGTGGCGAGTCCCCGTTACTGAGTCCACCCGCGTTTAGAGTCGGGGTGTTTTTGGTTCCGGATTCAGTTGATCTCGCAGGCCACCGGGGTGTGGGTGCACCTGCATGCCGCAGCGTACTCGGCCGGTGTTCGGTAGCCCAGCGATGAGTGGCGGTGTCGATGATTGTGTTCGGTCTTGAAGTCACCGATGACCACGCGGGCTTCGAACAGGGTGTTCCAGTGATTGCGGTTGAGGCACTCCTTGCGTAGTCGGTTGTTGAAGGATTCGATGTGTCCGTTGTTCCACGGCGTTCCGGGCGGGATATAGGACGTGCCGACCTTGCGGTCGCAAAACTGTTGCAACGCTTGAGAAATGAACTCAGGCCCGTTGTCCATCCGCAGCACCTTCGGCGGACCGCCGGCCACGGCGAACACCGTCTTGAGCTCGTCAACGAGCCGGTGGGCGGTGATCGAGCGTTCCACCAGATGCAGCAGCGATTCACGGGTGTGTTCGTCGACCATCGAGGCAATCTTGATCGCCTTGCCGTCGGTGGTGGAGTCGAACTGGAAGTCGATCGCCCACACCACGTTCGGGGCATCGGCCTCAACCGGCGGGATCGACGACACCCCGGCCCGCTTGCGCGGCGAGATCACCTTCACCTGCAATCCCTCTTCGCGCCACAGGCGATGGATCTTCTTCTTGTTGACCTCGCGGCGCTCGTCGTAGCGCAGCGCGGCCCAGGCGCGCCGGAACCCATGGCACGGGTTTTTCGTGGCGTAGGAACGCAACCAGGCCCGCATATCGGCATCGGGATCAGCCGGAGTCTGCGCTTGCGGGAGGCGGCGGTGCGTGGAGCGGGCCAGCCCAACTGCTTTGCACGCCAACCGTTGCGACATGCCCAACGTGGTGGTGAGCATGTCGACGGCGCGGCGCTTGGCAGCTGGGCTCAGAATTTTCCCTTCCCTACCTCCCGCAGTGCGTCTTTGACCAGCTCAGCTTCGGCCAGCAGCCGCTTGAGTCGGGCGTTCTGCTCGCGCAGCTCTTTGAGTTCTTTGGCGGCGTCGGTGTCCATCCCGCCGTAGGCGCGCCGCCAGTTGTACAACGTCGCCGCAGACACCTCCAGCTCGGCGGCGATCTCCTCACCCGTCTTGCCTTCGGCAGCCAACTCATCTGCCCGGCGCAGCTTGCGCACGATGTCCTCCGCGGAATGCCGCTTCCGACCAGCCATACGTTTCATCGTCCCTTCTCGGCCCGACATCGGACCACAGGACTCTAAAACTGGTTGGACTCCTTCAGCGGGAACACGCCAGACGGATTGTCTTGATAGGTCGTGTTCATCACCTCGTCTACTACGGCCTGGAACGAGGAGCCGCGATCGAGTTCGCCACAGAGCGCGTGGGCTCGGTAGACGAGCCCCGGCACGTTATCGATGACGGGAATCTGTAGTTGCGCGAGCAACGCCACAAACTGGTCCTCCTGGCTGTCGGCCCCCGCCGCGCCAGCGCAAATGATCGCGGCGCTCAGCATCGCCGCGCCGCTAACCAGAGCGTCTGCGAGGCTGGTGATTCGGGTGCGCACGACACGATTCCCGTTCTTCGGTGTCACCTGCTCGACATCTCATTGAATCGACACCCAGCGGTAACAATGGAGGCGGCTGGCACCTGCAATGATGGGCATCGTAACTGGTTGTCACCGTGAATCACCACTCAACTTTCGCGCAGACCCGCAGATTGGGGCCGCGGCGCGACGGTGGCGCATACGTGCCGCGCACGCATTGATCGCCGCCTTGATAAGCACCGCCTCGAGCGTGGTCGGTGCTGCGCAGTTGCCGGCGTTGGCCTGGCTCCGATCCGAGTCGGCTCGTCCCGCGGCGCACCAGGCGATGAACCAGGCCCGGGTACCTAGCGAACACGGCACGGTGCTCGCCGCACTGATCAGGCCAGCCCCCTCGGGGAGATCACGCCTGATCCACCACCAGAGATCCCGGCACCGACGGCAAAGCCAATCGTGCCGTCTGTCGCGGCACCGCCACCTCGAGCAGAACAGCCGCTGTCACCTCCACGACAGGTGGAAAGACCCGCACAGGGACCGGCACCTGAACCGCAGGGACCCCCACCAGCACCGGAGGCGCCTCCGCCCCCGCCTCCCAGCCCGCCTCCGCCGCCGCGGGGCCATGTCCAGCTCGCACCGTAGTTCGAGCTCATCACGGCGCCATGTCGCTCCGGCGATTCGCTAGAGCTTCCACGTCGCACCGCCGCGACGATGCGGTCGCCGGCTTGCGGTGTGATCAAGACCGCGAAAGGCATTACAGCAGTGCGATATTCGTTTTAGCCCAAGCCGGCAAGCCCCGTGTAGCCTCTGATGAGGTACGGGTATTCGAAAGCGAGCAGCCATGTTTGGTCCGCTCCCAGCTGGAAGTGACTGGCTCATGGCGAGACGGTTGTGGTGTTATCTCAGCTGCGCAGCGAGCGTCGCGGTGTTTGGTGCGGCGTGCGGGTCACCTGCATTGACGGCGACTGGCGGCCTGAGCCAGATCGCCAAGACCGGGTCGGTGCGGGTCTGCAGCACAGGGGACTACCCGCCGTTCACCTATCGTGATCCGCAGGGGCAGTGGAGCGGCATGGACATCGACATGGCCCACAACCTCGCCCAAGGATTACACGTCAATCTGGTCCTCGTGCAGACGACTTGGACGAGCATGATGAATGATCTGGGCACCAAGTGCGATATTGCGATGGGCGGCATAACCATCACGCTCGACCGCGCGGAACAGGCGCTCTACAGCAGCCCGTACCTACGTGACGGTAAGGCTGCCATCGTCCGCTGCACGGACGGCCCGAAGTACCAGACCCTGGCGGCGATCGATCAACCTGGTGTTCGTATCGTCGTGAATCCGAGCGGCACCAACGCCGACTTCGTCAAGGCACGCATTCATCGTGCGACCACGGTCAACTATCCGGACAACAACACGATTTTCACACAACTCACTGGCGGAAAAGCAGACGTCATGGTCACCGACTCGAGCGAAATTCGCTGGCAGACAAAGCAGAACCCCCAGCTGTGTGGGGAAAGCGTCGATCATCCATTCACCTTCGAGCAAAAGGCGTACCTGGTTCGACAGAGCGACGACTCTTTACGGCAGTGGGTAAACGAGTGGCTCAACATTGCCGACAACGACGGCACGTTCGCGGCCATGAGTCAGAAGTGGCTCGGTCAAGCGTCGGGGCCGTAACAACATTCCGGCCTAAGATTTCGGGTTCCAGCATCGTGTACACTTCGGTGCCCCATCAGCGTTGCGCGCAAACCCCACTATTGCGGGGCTTAACTGGCTCTTCGCAGATGAGGGTGTAGGGGTGGTCGGCGCGTCGGTGCCGGTGTAGGGGTCGAGGTCTTCTGATGATGGAGGTTCCTACGCCGTCCATCAGGAAGACCTCGACGTGCCTGACGCTACCGGTCGGGCGGGCTTTGCCTGCGCTGACGTGACGACTTTCTGCCGCCTTGATGAACTCAGGCTGGAGGTGACCGGTCAGCGCCTCGATGCTGATCGTGCTGTGCTGGCGTGCCGGATCGCCGAGGAGGATCGATGGTGCCGGCGCTGCGGTGAAGAAGGCGTTCCGCGCGACAGCGTGACCCGTACGTTGGCCCATGAGCCGTTGGGGTGGCGGCCCACGACCTTGCTGGTCACCATCCGCCGCTACCGATGCGCAGGATGCTCTCATGTGTGGCGTCAAGACGCCAGCAAGGCCGCCGAACCACGAGCCAAGCTCTCGCGACGCGCTCTGCAGTGGGCGCTGGAAGCCATTGTGTGCCAACACCTGAGCGTGGCCCGAGTCGCCGAAGGACTGGCAGTGTCGTGGAACACCGCCAACAATGCGGTGCTCGCCGAAGGCAAGCGGCTGCTCATCGCCGACCCGGCACGATTCGACGGCGTGGCGGTCATCGGCGTGGACGAACACGTCTGGCGCCACACTCGCCGCGGCGACAAATACGTCACCGTCATCATCGACTTGACCCCGGTGCGCGACAAGTCCGGACCGGCGCGGTTGCTCGACATGATCGAAGGACGTTCCAAACACGCCTTCCAACAGTGGTTGGCCAACCGGCCCAAAGACTGGCGTGACGGTGTGGAAGTCGTTGCCATGGACGGTTTCTCCGGATTCAAGACTGCGGCCACCGAGGAACTGCCCGACGCCGCCACGGTGATGGACCCCTTCCACGTGGTCCGGCTGGCCGGCAACGCCCTCGACGAATGCCGACGCCGCGTGCAGCTGGCCACCTGCGGGCACCGCGGCCGCAGCACCGACCCGCTCTACCGTGCCCGGCGCACCCTGCATACCGGTGCCGACCTGCTCACCGACAAACAGAAAGCCCGGCTTGCCGCCCTGTTCGCCGTCGATGCCCATGTCGAGGTCGAGGCCACCTGGATGATCTATCAACGCACCGTGGCCGCCTACCGCCAACCCGACCGCGCCAAGGGCGCCACGATGATGACCGCCCTGATCACCACCCTCAGCGCCGGCATCCCCAAACCGCTGCAGGAACTGATCACCCTCGGGCGGACGCTGAAGAAACGCGCCGCCGACGTCCTGGCCTACTTCGACCGCCCCGGCACCTCCAACGGCCCAACCGAAGCGATCAACGGACGCCTCGAACACCTCCGCGGCTCCGCCCTGGGCTTTCGAAACCTCACCAACTACATCGCCAGATCCCTCCTGGAAACCGGCGGATTCAGACCCCGACTACACCCCCGATCATGAAGAGCCGCTTAACTGTGTCTACAACGACTATTTGACACTCCTGCTGGCAGACCCGGGTGCGTCGTACGTCGTGGGCTAACTCCGATGACCGACGGCCACTCCGACCTTCCGAAGGGTATTAAATGCATGTCGCTCTTTTCACGGATCTTCATCCTGCGACCTTTGGCGGAGCGCAGATATCGGTGGACACTCAGCGGCGCGCCCTAGAGCAGCTCGGGCATCAGGTCACGGTGTTCGCCGCGCCGTTCGCGAAGACTCCTGATCCCGATCCGTGCGTCGTCGAGCTGAGGCCGGTGCCCGTCATCGCTCGTCTTGCGCAAATATTGAGCAAATACGACGACTACGTGCTGGTATGGCCGTCCCGAACGAATCGCGCGCTGATCGATGAGGCGTTTGCGGCGCGAGGGCCCATCGATATCGTGCATACCCAAGGCGACTTGGGGGTTGCGATAGCGGGCATGGAAGCCGCGCGCCGGCACGGTATTCCGGTTGTTCAGACCAAACACACCCGCTACGACGCGTACTTCGAACAGGCCATCGCCGCTGGGCTCCTGCTCGCGAAGGTCGTCAGCCGAATGCAAAAGCCGTATCTTGCAAGTGATTTCTCCTTCAAGTCCATGGAAGAAGCGCAGCCGCGCGGCTGGCTTGGCGCTTCATGGTGGCACACGCGCAAGCGGTGGACCACGGGATCATTCCCACGAAACACTTCGCGCGGGCACTGTCCGAACGAGGGGTCAACCGACCAATATCGGTTATCTCCAACGGTATTGATGATGATGCCATCGATCGGGCCATGGCCGCCGAGATTGTCCGGCCATCCGACGGTGAGCCGCTTCGACTCATCTGGTGCGGCCGCCTTTCACCAGAAAAGCGTGTCCTTGCGGCAATCGAGGCAGTTTCACAAGTGGATCACTGCACGCTTGACATCTATGGTCAAGGTGTTTTGGAGGCGTCCCTGCGAAAGACCATCGAATCTGCCGGCCTGTCCCGACGGATCCGGCAACGTGGTCGGGTCGATCACGAAGAATGCCTCAAAGCCATGAGATCAAGCGGTGCGCTTTTATTCACGTCCTACGGTTTCGATACTCAGGGGTTGGTGCTGCTGGAAGCGGCGGCGATGTCATTGCCCACTATTTATTGCGATCCTGACCTGAGCGAAACCGTTCCACAAGCTGGCGGACTTCTCACTGCCGATCCTTCTCCTGCCGCGATCGGTGTGGCTATTCGAACGGTCGTCGAAGATCGGGACACGCTGAGAAAGATGAGCGACATCGTTTCCGGTCGTCGGGATATTCCGCGGCAATCCCTTCAAACCGAGAAGATTATTGCCATCTACAGCGGCTTGCTCGACCGTATACCTGTATAGCTCGCGGTCGGAGCCAACACCTTCCACCAAGGAGATCGCAAGTCCTTCAGGTGGTACGCAGACTTTGCCAGCATGGGCCTAGTCAAAGCCGTACGCAGGCTGCAACCTTTGCTTGACCGCCCGAGAGGCTCAATAGTGTCCAGCACCATCGCTCCGTCGCATCGCGGTCGGAGCCAACACCTTCCACCAAGGAGATCGCAAGTCCTTCAGGTGGTACGCAGACTTTGCCAGCATGGACCTAGTCAAAGCCGTACGCAGGCTGCAACCTTTGCTTGATCGCCCGAGAGACTCAATAGTGTCCAGCACCATCGCTCCGTCGCAGGCGCGTCGTGCGTCGGCCGACCTGGATGTTGGTTAGAACCGGGTTAGTGACCAAATTCGGTGTCGGCGGCGGGTTTTCAGTGGACTATCGGTCGCCGCCGCGCCGTGTTGCGCGACATCGACCGCGAATGGGTGGGCTGTTCACAAGGTCGAGCCGCGGGGTTTGGGCCGGTTTGGCATCCACAGTCATCATTGTCGTGACGGTCGCCGGGTTCTCTCACGATCTGCCGGCGGCTTTGCGCACTGCTGCCGTGCAGATCCACGGCTTGGGTTTCTGGGCTTGGAGCTTCACGAACGGGTTGATAGGCCTGATCGCGGGCATAGCGGGTTATCTGCTTCTTCAGCATGCCGGCCCGTCACAGAGGGTCGTACGCGCTTCGATAATCGTCGGGCTTGCCGTGATCGTCGGTGTGGCCTCCACGATCACCGACCTGCTCATGGGCAGTACCTTCTTTCACGCGTCGACGGCCGGCTGTCTGCCTACTGTTTTCAATGTTGAGCTTGCAGCGCCGTTGCTGTTGCCGATACTGGATCAGCTCTGACGAACGGTGACTACCGAAGCACGTTGGGAGGAAGCGCCTTTCACGTCAAAGCAACTATGTCGTGGCGCTTCCTCTGACCGGCTTAAAGTATTGACGGCATGAATCGGGGCGTCGCAACAAGCATCTACAGTCGAATCGGCGGATACGAGGCTATCGAGGGCGTGGTCGAAGACTTCTACGATCGCGTCCTTGCCGACGATGAGCTGTCAGGTTTCTTCACCGCAACGAATATGAGTCGCCTGAAGGGCAAGCAAACCGAGTTCTTTGCCGCGGCTCTGGGTGGGCCCGAGTCCTACATGGGCCCACCGATGAGGCAGGTGCATCAGGGACGAGGAATCGCCGTGCACCATTTCGACCTCTTTGCACAGCATTTGGTCGCCGCGCTGGACGACGCCGGGGTTCCCCCGAACACGGTGACGCAGATCATCGCTGCGATCGCGCCACTCGGCCCCGAGATAGCCTCCGGCGGTACGACAAAAGCGCCCGCGAATTGAGCGCATTTGTACGGCTGAGGGTTAAACGACGCCCGACGGCTCATACAAATGCCTTTCTGTGGATATGGTCAATTCAGCTAGGTTTCGACAGGCATTTTTGGCGGCTATTTCGCTGACAGCTAGTACCCTCGAGGTATTCGATTGTCAGAGGCGACCACATGAGCGTTGGCATCAAACGCCGAGTGCATTGGCTGGCGGGGTATGGAATTTCGCGCGCGACGCTGAAGCTGCTGTCACGTCGTGGTGATCCGTTGGCCCAGCTGATGATCGACACCCACCAGACCGAGAACATGTATCAACTCGTCGAAGAGGTGCGCCTGCGCGGACGTATGTCGTCATTCCCGGGTGGTGGCTTGGT
Source organism: uncultured Actinomycetota bacterium (assembly GCA_963712615.1). GTDB lineage: Bacteria > Actinomycetota > Actinomycetes > Mycobacteriales > Mycobacteriaceae > Mycobacterium. Next base: position 803,199 of record CAVQIO010000002.1, on the reverse strand, counting down.
CACCGCGGACGCGCGGATCGTCCGAGAAGCGTTGCGAGACGACCGGTGCCGGACTCTCAAACCGGCGGATCGGTCACCGTTTCGTCTCATGCGGTGGATCCTCGCCAGGACCGATCCGAACGTGCTGAACGCTACTGAGCCGCCGTCGATGCTGGTCACCGATCCGCCCGAGCACGCGCGGTTGCGTCGCCTGGTGTCGCGCGCATTTACTCCACGTGCACTCGGGGGACTTCGTCATCGGATTCAACAGGTCGCCGACGATCTGTTGAATGGCCTGGACGGCGCCGTCGAATGTGACTTGATCACGGACTACACCGCTCGAATTCCGGTCGAAGTCATCGCGGGGATGCTCGGAATACCGAGTGCGGAGACTTCATATCTGTATGAGTTCGGTGAGCCTGGAACCAGGCTGATCTCCAGCGCCGCGCCATCCTGGCGGGACTTTCAGGTATCCATGGGGGCCTTGACCGAGTTCGAGCAGTACCTTGCGATGCATGTCGAGCGGCTGCGTCACCGCAGCGCCGACAGCAGCATCCTGGCGGCTGTCTTGCAAGACGGTGACCTCTCCGACGCCGAGGTCCGGATGTTCGCGGCGCTGCTGCTCGGCGCGGGGTTCATTACGACGACCCATGTCCTCGGCAAGGCTGTCGTGACACTCGTTCGGCATCCCGATCAGTTGGACCGCCTCCTGGCATATCCCGAGGGTTGGCCCAACGCGGTCGAGGAGATGTTGCGCGACGAAACGGCGATTCAATGGGGAATCAGGATTGCTACCGGAACACTGGACATTCAGGGTCACACCGTTCACGACGGCCAGGCCGTTTTGCTTCTGCTGGGCGGAGCCAACCGCGATCCGGCGCTCTTCGACTGCCCCGACGAATTCGATACAGCCCGTGCCAATGCCCGCGAACACCTCAGCTTCGGCAACGGTATTCACGTCTGTCTGGGCGCGGCATTGGCACGCATGGAATTGCACATCGGCCTGCAGTCGCTGTTTGCGCGTTTCCCCCAGCTGACCCTGGCCGGTGAGCCGACCATGCATGACAGCATGGCGCTGCATGGGTTGAAACAGTTGCCCGTGCGCCTGCGACCGGCAGCAGCCATCGCTTCCTAACCAGCCAGCCGACGCTCGGCGACGGCTGGCTCCGAGCTCAGGGTCGATTTCGATAATCTGGCCGGAGACGATCGGCTCGTCGATCGCATTTGCTGAACTACGACAGGGGAGGGCCAGCAGATCGACGATCTCGTCGCAGTGGGCACACGTCGCGGGCGAGCCGCGGGCGTTCGACGCCATCCTGCACCGCGAGCCGGGCGGTGTGCTCTTGGTAGAGCTCGAGATCGCCTACGGCGAGCGGCCGTTCTCCTTCCCGAACACCTACCAGGCGGTCCGCGGTGCGGTGGAGGAGCTCAACCGGGCGTCCACGCTGACCGAGCTGTACGCCATCGCCGCGCGCGCCGTCCGCGAGCTGACCGGCTTCGCCCGGGTGATGGTCTACCGCTACGACGGGGAGTACAACGGCGAGGTGTCGCCGAATCCAAGCACCAGGACCTCAACTCGTTCCTCGGCCTGCACTACCCGTCCAGCGACATCCCGGCGCAGGCACGGGCGCTGTATGAGAAGAACTGGATTCGGCTGATTTCCGATGTCGACTACACGCCCGCGCCACTGGTGCCCAGCGTCGACCCGGCGAATGGCACGCCGCCGGACCTTACCTACGCCACACTGCGCAGCGTCTCGCCCATCCACGTCGAATACCTGCAGAACATGGGCGTGCACGCATCCATGTCGATCTCGTTGCTGCGGCAGGGGCGGCTGTGGGGACTCATCGCCTGCCACCATTACGCCGGTCCGCATCTGCCGCCGTTCGGCACCCGGGCAGCCGCCGAGTTCCTCGGATCGACGCTATCGTTGCGGCTCGTTGACCGGTTCGAGGATGAACAACTGCACAAACGGCTGGCCGCGCAAGCGGTGCTGGGCAAGCTCACCGCCGCGACACTGGACGACGGCGAACCACTCACCGCTGCACTGCTGGGTGCGCCCGACCTGCTCGACCTGGTGCCCGCCGACGGCGTCGTCGTGGACATCCAGGGTGACCATCAGGTCCGCGGCTCGGTACCGCCGCGCGAGGTCGTGGCCGCCGTGATCGACTGGGCGCGCGGCGCGAACGACGAGGTCGCCAGCAGCGAGTGCTTGTCACGCGAGCTCCCCGCGCTCGACCTCGATCCGCAGCTGGCTGCCGGGGCGCTCGTGATCAACCTGCCCGACGGGCAGCACGTTGTGTGGTTCCGGCGCGAGGTGCTGTGGTCGGTGGACTGGGGCGGCGACCCGCACAACAAGGCGATCGCGGTCAGCGAGGGCAGCGCCGGCCGAGAGGTCCGGCTCAGCCCGCGCAAGTCGTTCGACCGGTGGCGTGAAATCGTCCACCAACGCAGCGAACCGTGGACGCTGAGCGAGAGCGAGTCCGCCGAGGCGCTGCGGCGCCACCTGGTCGAGTCACTGTACCGCCGCACGCGGGGCGCACTGCGCGTTGCTGAAACGGTGCAGCGCAGCCTGCTGCCCGAATCGATCCCGACGCTCGAAAGTTGGCAGCTGTCAGCGTATTACGAGCCGGTCGCGAGCGGTAACGTTGGCGGGGATTGGTACGACGCGTTCGAGTTGCGCGACGGCCGGCTGATTTTGCTGATCGGCGATGTCGCCGGGCACGGTATCACCGCGGCCGGCACGATGGCTCAGTTGCGCAACGCCCTGCGTGCGCAATTGTTCGCCGGCGTCACACCGGCGGAGGCGCTCAAACAGCTCAACGACTTCTGTGTGCATATGTTGCCGGACGCGTTTGCCACGGTCATCGCCGCGCGGGTCGATCTCGGCTCCGGCCTGGTGGAGGCCGCGTGCGCCGGCCATCTGATCCCGTACCTGACGAACGGCTCCGTCTCGAAGGCCGTCTTTGCGCCGATCGAGCTCTCGCCGCCGATCGGCATTCGCCGTATGACCTGCGCCGCGAGCGAGTTCACCGTCGAGCCCGGCCACGGACTGGTCATGTATTCCGACGGCTTGGTGGAACGTCGTGGCGAGATCATCGATGAGGGCCTTGACCGGTTGGCCGAGACCTCGGTCGGGCGGGCGATGCGCCGGCGTCGAAGATCTGGACGGCGATGGCCTCGGGCAACATCGACGACGACGTCACCGTCGTCGCCCTGTGGCGCCCTTAAGCTTTCGCGCCAACGGATGGCAGGGCGGTCAGGGCTGATAAGCCGGTAGATTGCCCGACAGCTCGTCGAACATGGCTTGGTTGAGGCCGAACGCGATCTTGACTTCGTCGACTGCACAACGAACCGCGTCGGGATCGAGGCCCAGCCCGTCGAGTCGAGCCCGGTAGCGGTCTTTGAAAGGCTTGGGGCGCACGGCAAATCGGTACATCGCCAGCCCGGCACCCCCGAGCGAGAAGGTACGGTCAAGAATCTTGCCGATGGCTTGGCCACCAGAGAGGTCTCCGAGATAGCGGGTGTAGTGGTGGGCCACCAGCGCTCCGCCCCAGGAGGCCTCGGCGATGCGTGCGGTAAGCCTCGGCGGTGGGTGACGGGATCTTGCTGCCGCCGTGGGGTTTCCAGTAGCTGAGGTCGGCATCGATGGCGGGTAAGCGCTCCAGCAGCGGGTCGTACACGGCGGCCACCAGTGGATCGTTGCGACGGGCACGAACGGCGTCTTCCAGCGCTGCATAAACCACCCGCAGCCGCAGCAGGTAATCGGCGTATCCCCGATTGTTGACCCGTCGTGCGAGCAATTCCGTCACGAACGGAGACTGCTCTGCGCGGGCGTGCTCTATGGCCGAGCCCTCCTTGAGCGCGACGGAGAGCGGTTGATCGGTCTTTGCCACCCGCACATCCATCGTTTGGATGCTACCGAGTGATCCGCGAGGGCTACTGCGCCGCCCGTAGCAAATACTTCAGCGCGCGGCGCGAAGCGTTTGCAGCGGCGTTTCGTCGTACACCACCTTGTAGGTGCCGGCGAATCGACCGAGGTGGGTGAACCCCCAACGGCGTGCGATGGAGGCAACACTGGCATGGGCGGGATCCGCCGAGCGTAGGTCGCGGTGCGCGCGGCGCCGCACATAGCTCGTTGGCGTCATCCCGACATGCCGGCGGAAGCCCTCCTGCAGCGCGCGGACGCTGACGTGGCATTGACTCGCCAGCAAGGAGGTAGTCAGCGACGACTGCGGCGAAGACTCGATGATGTCCATCGCTTCGCGGACAGCTCCCGGCCGCACCGGCTGGGCAGGGGAGGCAAGCAATTCACGGTGAGGGTGGTCGGCCATCAGAAGGAAGCTGGAGATCACGCTTTCCACCATCGGGTCCAAGACCGCTGAATGCCGCATCAGGCTGCCCGGGTGCGCCAACTCGCGGCTCATCCACAGCAATTGCTGCACCCAACTCTGGACCGCGCCGGCATGCACCGGTAGCGCCGCAGCGAACTCAACAGGTGAATCCAGTGGACGGCCCAACAGCCGCTCGAGCGCCGTGTCGACTGCGAGTTGGTCGTCGTATTGCGCCTTGATCTTCATCGTCTGCGGGTCCGGCTCGTCGGGATCGGTGGTGGCACGTCGTCTCGCCGAAAACCCAGAGGTGAGCGTGCTGGTGCTCGAAGCCGGCGGCTCCGACGAGGCGCCCGAGATACTCAGGCCGGAGATGTGGCTGGCCAACCTGGGCAGCGAGCGTGACTGGAACTTCACCGCTGAACCAAGCCGCCACCTCAATGGAAGAGCGATCCCGTACTCCATGGGCAAGGTCCTGGGCGGGGGTTCCAGCATCAACGTCATGGTGTGGGTGCGGGGCCACAAAAATGACTGGGACTACTTCGCCTCCGAAGCCAAAGATGACCGGTGGAACTACGAGTCGGTGCTCGCCATCTATCGAAACATCGAAGATTGGCACGGCGCACCCGATCCAGAGCATCGCGGCACCGGAGGACCGGTTTACGTCGAATCCGCCAACGACCCAAACCCAATCGCGACAGCCGGACTCGCGGCCGCCGGGTCACTCGGTATCCCGATCTTCGACCACCAAAACGGCAACCTGATGGAAGGTGACGGCGGCGCGTCGATCGTCGATCTGCGGATCCGCAACGGATATCGTCAATCAGTCTTCCGCTCTTACCTTTTCCGGCTCTTCGCAGATGAGGGTGTAGGGGTGGTCGGCGCGTCGGTGCCGGTGTAGGGGTCGAGGTCTTCTGATGATGGAGGTTCCTACGCCGTCCATCAGGAAGACCTCGACGTGCCTGACGCTACCGGTCGGGCGGGCTTTGCCTGCGCTGACGTGACGACTTTCTGCCGCCTTGATGAACTCAGGCTGGAGGTGACCGGTCAGCGCCTCGATGCTGATCGTGCTGTGCTGGCGTGCCGGATCGCCGAGGAGGATCGATGGTGCCGGCGCTGCGGTGAAGAAGGCGTTCCGCGCGACAGCGTGACCCGTACGTTGGCCCATGAGCCGTTGGGGTGGCGGCCCACGACCTTGCTGGTCACCATCCGCCGCTACCGATGCGCAGGATGCTCTCATGTGTGGCGTCAAGACGCCAGCAAGGCCGCCGAACCACGAGCCAAGCTCTCGCGACGCGCTCTGCAGTGGGCGCTGGAAGCCATTGTGTGCCAACACCTGAGCGTGGCCCGAGTCGCCGAAGGACTGGCAGTGTCGTGGAACACCGCCAACAATGCGGTGCTCGCCGAAGGCAAGCGGCTGCTCATCGCCGACCCGGCACGATTCGACGGCGTGGCGGTCATCGGCGTGGACGAACACGTCTGGCGCCACACTCGCCGCGGCGACAAATACGTCACCGTCATCATCGACTTGACCCCGGTGCGCGACAAGTCCGGACCGGCGCGGTTGCTCGACATGATCGAAGGACGTTCCAAACACGCCTTCCAACAGTGGTTGGCCAACCGGCCCAAAGACTGGCGTGACGGTGTGGAAGTCGTTGCCATGGACGGTTTCTCCGGATTCAAGACTGCGGCCACCGAGGAACTGCCCGACGCCGCCACGGTGATGGACCCCTTCCACGTGGTCCGGCTGGCCGGCAACGCCCTCGACGAATGCCGACGCCGCGTGCAGCTGGCCACCTGCGGGCACCGCGGCCGCAGCACCGACCCGCTCTACCGTGCCCGGCGCACCCTGCATACCGGTGCCGACCTGCTCACCGACAAACAGAAAGCCCGGCTTGCCGCCCTGTTCGCCGTCGATGCCCATGTCGAGGTCGAGGCCACCTGGATGATCTATCAACGCACCGTGGCCGCCTACCGCCAACCCGACCGCGCCAAGGGCGCCACGATGATGACCGCCCTGATCACCACCCTCAGCGCCGGCATCCCCAAACCGCTGCAGGAACTGATCACCCTCGGGCGGACGCTGAAGAAACGCGCCGCCGACGTCCTGGCCTACTTCGACCGCCCCGGCACCTCCAACGGCCCAACCGAAGCGATCAACGGACGCCTCGAACACCTCCGCGGCTCCGCCCTGGGCTTTCGAAACCTCACCAACTACATCGCCAGATCCCTCCTGGAAACCGGCGGATTCAGACCCCGACTACACCCCCGATCATGAAGAGCCCCTTTTCCCGCTGATGGATCAGCCCAATGTGACCGTGCTGAGCGGCGCGCAGGTAACCCGAGTGGCATGTGACCAGGGCGGCGACGGGTGGGCCGCCACCGGGGTGGAATTCATCCAGAACGGCACACTGCATCGGGTCGGGCGCGGGATCCGAAGTGGTGTTGTCACTGGGAGCGATCCACACCCCAAGGTGCTGATGCAATCAGGCATCGGTGACCAGATCGAACTGCAGCAACATGGCATCCCCGTCGTGCAGCATCTGCCCGGAGTCGGCCAAAACCTCCAGGAGCATCCTGGGTTTGCGTGCGTCTGGGAATGTCAAGAACCCCTGACGTGGCGCAACAGCGGCGGTGAGATGACCATCTTTTCAAAAGTGATCCGAGTCTGGACACCCCCGACCTTCAGGCGTACCAACTTGAGATTCCCTACTCGAGCCGGGAAAACGCCGCCACATCGGCACACCGGAAGCGGGTTGGGCGATGTTGGGTGCTGTCGTGCGACCGGAGAGTCGCGGCAGTATTCGTCTGACGGGGCCCGACCCGCTCGACCCGGTCAGGATCGACGCCAACCTGATGTCGCATCCCGACGACATGAAGGCGGCGATTACCTGCATCGAATTGTGCCGCGAGATCGGCAATTCGGCTGAGCTTCGTCCTTTCAGTAAGCGAGAAGTCATGCCCTGCAGCGGCGATCCCGTTCAGCTTGAGCAGTTCATCCGGAACGAGGTCACCACTTATCATCACCAGACATGTACGGCCAAAATGGGACATGACGGCATGTCGGTGGTCGACGGCACGCTGAAAGTTCATGGGGTGCAGAACCTTCGGATCGCCGACGCATCCATCATGCCCCGCGTCACCACCGGCAACACGATGGCCCCGAGCGTCATCATCGGTGAGCGTGCCGGCCAGCTCCTGCGAGATCACCATTCCCTCTGAGGCTGGGGGAGTACCGACCGTCGTATGCGCGTCGGTGCATGGGCAGGCGGAGCTGACACCGCAACTGTGCGGAAGGTAACAGCATTTGAATGGCGACTAGGAAACGCCAACGATAGCAAGCAAATTGACGAAACGTCGTTGAACTCAGATGCTCCGCAGGACGACATTTTTTCGACGTTCGCAGGATTGCGTGCTACCAAGGGGAACCCGAAGCCGAAGCAGCATGACCGATGCCTAGACGACTTCAGGAGATAACTACATGCATTTCGCGGTACTGCCGCCGGAGGTCAACTCCGGGCGCATGTACGCCGGCCCCGGAGCGGGCACGATGCTGGCCGCCGCGGCGGCATGGGATGAGCTGGCTAACGAGCTGCACACCACGGCGTCCAACCTTGAATCCGTGATCTCGGGGCTGACCAGCGAATCGTGGCAGGGCCCGGCAGCCGCGTCGATGGCGGCCGCGGCGGCACCACAGATGGAGTGGCTGAACACCACCGCCGCGCAGGCTACCCAGTCGAGTACCCAGGCCAAAGCCGCCGTCGCAGCCTATGAGTCCGCGTACGCGATGACGGTGCCTCCGCCACTGGTCGCGGCCAACCGTGCCGAGTTGACGTCACTCGTCGCGACCAATCTCTTGGGCCAGAACACCGCGGCGATTGCGGCCACTGAATTCGCCTACGGCGAAATGTGGACCCAGGACGTCGCGGCGATGTACAGCTATGCCGGCGAGTCGCAAGCGGCCTCGGAAGTGACGCCGTTCGCGCCGCCGGAGCAGACCACCAACCAGGAGGGCCTCAGAGCGCAGAGCGCTGCGGCAGCGCAGGCCGCGGGCACGTCGGCCGGAAATGCACAAACCGCGCTGTCGAGCGGCAATGTGATGTCTGCGGTACCCAATGCGCTACAAACGCTCACCTCGTCGTCCTCAGGACTATCAGCCTTCTCGGAATTCTCGAATCCTTACGATCTGGCGTCGCTTGGCTCTGGCTTTCTCGGCAATGGCCTCGGGCTGATCGGGCTGTCAGGCGCCGCGGGGTTCATTTCTGAGGCGGAACACAAAGTATCCGGGGCAGAGACCGTATCGGCTGCCGGGGCGCCGGGACCGCGGGAAGGGGCGGTGCCGGCATCGCGCCTTCCCGAGAAGGCGACGACGGTGTCGGCGGGGCTGGGCCGGGCGCCCTCGCTAGGGGGTGTGTCGGTACCCGAGGGCTGGGCAGCGGCGGCCCCGGAGGTGCGGCTGGTCGCCCAAGCATCACCTATTACGAGTTCTGTCCCAACGAATAGTTCAAGTCCTGGTCTATTCAGCGGAATGCCCGTTTTCGGCGGCGCGCCATTGATGTCATTGTCCGGTCGTGGCGCGCCCGATTCCCGAGCCCGCCGACCGGGAGGCAAAAGTGAGGCACCCGGCGTTTGGGTGCGTGCCGGCGGGGCTCATCACGATCACGTCGAGAATTCGGGTGGTCGAGCAGGCGCGGCCACTGCCGAGTTAGGTGAAGTCACCGATTTGCTAAGCAAACTCGGCCGACTCCGTGACAGTGGTGTATTGACCGACAAGGAGTTCAGCGAGCAGAAGCAACGCTTGCTCAGCAATCGCTAAGTCACCCTGCGCGCAGGCGGGGGTACCCAGCTCTGCAAGGCTTTGCGGCCAATCAGCTGACAGCGGTGAGTGAAAGCCAATTGCTTTGCAGCGGAAGTAAACTCCTGGTTACTCACCACGATACTTCGCGCGCACCCGTGATGGAGCGCACCCGAAACCACCTGCTGGACAGCAGCGACGCCAACCGACTTACCGTGCCGTTTGCATTGAATCGCCACAGTCTGGTCGTCCTTTTGGGCGATCAGGTCGACGCCGTAGTCGCCGACGGTCGGAGTGAAGCTGACCTGCCAGCCGGCCCGTTGTAGGCGTGCGGCGACGTAGTCTTCGAATTCCACCCCGTCCATGGCATCAATTTCCCTCATCCGGGCATTGATCCGCACTCGCCGCGGAGCCGGTCGTGACACCAAGACGGCGAAGAGGAGGCCACAAAAACCTCCCGCCAGACCCCACCCGACGCTGTGCCCGAAGAAGCCGAGAAACAGCCCGAAGTAAACCGGGAGAAAAACGAAGGCGGCCTTCATGTCGCGAGTAGTTTGTGCATGCCCGAGAACCCCGCGGCGACAAAGCTTTCCCGCGACACCTTGTACATGAGGCGATGATAGAGACTGGCGACGACATACGGCGTGAAGCGCGAGCACACGAGCGAGCCAGCGAAATGACGCTCCGCTCCATGAGGTCCGCACGTCACGCACTACGTTGGAGTCTATGGTCGACGATCCGGGAGAATCCGCGTTCACCGGGCAGGGCCAGCGTGAGCCGGTGAGCAATGCTCAGGGACAGCTTGACGAGCTGGTGGCAGCTCGCGATCAGATGGCACAACTGGTGCGCGTCATCGTCGAGATCGGTTCCGATCTGGACCTGGATGTGACATTGCATCGGATCGTCAAAGGTGCGATGGAGCTGACCGGTGTCCGGTATGGCGCGCTGGGTATCCGCGCACTCGACGGCAGCCTTTCTTCGTTCATCCACGCCGGAATCGACGACGACACGGCGCGGCGGCTGGGCGATCTGCCGGTCGGCGACGGTGTCCGCATCGATGATGTGAGCGTCCATCCACAGGCCATCGGGCCCTCCGCGCATGGCCCGCCGTTCCGGGCGCTTCTCGGGATACCGATCACCGTGCGGGCAAGCGACTTTGGGAGCCTCTACCTCGCCGACGACCGGCCCGGCCGGATGTTCACCGATTCCGAGGAAAGCGCCGTGCGCGCATTAGCCACGGCAGCGGCGGCCGCCATCGACAATGCGCGGCTCTTCGAGCGAGAGCGTGAATCGGCGCGATGGACCAACGCCAGTCGCGAGATCACGAGTGCGCTGCTGTCTGGGGATCCGCAAACAGGCCCGCTGCAGCTCATCGTGAATCGGGCGCTGGAATTGGCCGGTGCTGAGCAAGCCATATTGCTTGTTCCCCGGGAGCCCGAGCTACCCCAGGGCACGGTCGACGCCCTGGTCGTGGCCGCCACCGCGGGCCGGTACGCCTCGCAGGTGATCGGTCGGCAAGTTCCGATGGACGGCTCCACCACGGGTGGTGTCGCGCGGCGCCGCGTACCCCTGATTACCGATTCCTTCGAGTATCCGATCGAGGGGTTCACCGATGTCGGTGAGCGCCCGGCCATTGTCATGCCGCTGATCGCCGACGACGTGGTGCTTGGCGTGATCGCTGTCGCACGCGCCCCGCAGCAGCCGCCATTCGGTAACGATTACCTGGAGCTGGTCAGTGACTTTGCGCTGCACGCCGCTATCGCGTTGGCACTGGCGGCAGGCCGAGAACACGCGCTCAACCAGGAGCTTGCTCAAGCGGACAATGTCGATGACGCAGTGCTTGCCGCGGCGGAGGAACTGCGCCGACTCTGGCGGGCTCGCCGCGTCCTGGCCGTCACGTTCCCCACCCGTAACCTCACTCAGGGCTCAGCCTCCAAAATTGCCTCGCGCACACCGGTACTGGTATCAGTCGGCGAGTCCGTGCAGTGGGTCGACCTCCCGTCCCAAACCCAGCAGATGCTCAGCGCGTTGTGCGACGGCGACCTACTCACCCCCAACACCACCGAGCCCGGGACGGCCGCCATCGCGGTGCAGCACCCCGAGGGCGTGCTCGCCGTCTGGATCGATCTGGCCGATCAACGGCCGTTTACCCTCGAGGACCAGACCTTGCTGACTGTGCTGGCCGGCCGACTCGGCCAGGGCCTGCAGCGTGTGCATCAGGTTGACCAGCAGCGCGAGACCGCGCTAGCGCTGCAGCATGCGATTCTCGGCCCCGCCGATCTGCCGCACGGCTTCGCGGTGCGCTATCAGGCCGCCACCCGGCCCCTGCAAGTCGGCGGTGACTGGTACGACGTCGTCGAGCTGGAGGACGGGCGCATCGCGTTGACCGTCGGCGACTGCGTCGGTCACGGCCTCGCCGCCGCAACCGTGATGGGACAGGTGCGCAGCGCCTGCCGCGCATTGCTGCTGGACAATCCCAGTCCCGCGGCCGCCCTCGAAGGGTTGGATCGTTTCGCTTCGCGGTTGCCCGGCGCCCAATGCACCACCGCCGTCTGCGCGGTGCTCAACCCCGAAACCGGTGAGCTGGTGTACTCCAGCGCGGGGCACCCGCCGCCCATCCTGGTCCACTCCGACGGCACCACCCAGTTGCTCGAGGACGGCCACACCATTGCATTGGGAGTACGGCCGCACCGATCCCGCCCCGAGGCGCAGGTGACCGTGCCGGCGCGCTCGACCCTGGTGCTGTACACCGACGGCCTGGTCGAACGTCGTCGCAAGTCACTGGACGACGGCATCTCCCGCGCCGCGGCCCTCGTTCAGGACGGTCTGGCATCCCCGCTGGCCGATTTAGCGGACCAGATCATGTCTCGGCTCGCGCCGAGCGGCGGCTATCAGGACGATGTCGCTCTTTTGCTTTACCGTCATCCCGCACCGCTGGAGTTGAAGTTTCCTGCCGACGCCAGTCACCTCGCCCCGACCCGTAAGGCCTTGCGCAGCTGGTTGACCCGGGCCCGGCTGACCCCGGATCAGACCATGAATGTGCTCATCGCTGCCGGCGAAGCCGTCGCCAACGCGATTGAGCATGGTCACCGATACCGACCGGGTGGCACGATTGTCCTGGATGCGACCGCACTCGTGGACGAGGTTCACTTGACTATCACCGATACCGGCTCGTGGAAACCACCGCAGCCGGCTGCCAACCCTCATCGTGGTCGGGGGATCACCCTGATGCGGGGTCTGATGCACGATGTCACCATCAATCCCGATGCCGCCGGAACCACAGTTCAGCTCTCCGTGAGGATCACATGATGCCCGCGTTACTCACCCTCGACAGCGTGCGCTCCGACGATGGGAAACTCGTGCTGATCGCGGTGGGCGAAATCGACCTGAGCAACATCGACGTTTTCGACCAGGCCCTCAGCACCGCCATGGCCGAGGCCGCGGGCAGCGGCGAAACGCTCACTGTCGACCTGAGCGGGGTGGAGTATCTGGATAGCGCCGCCATCAATGCCTTATTCACCCGCGCCGACCACATTCGCGTCATCGCCCACCGCCTGCTGATGACCAGCCTGCATGTCAGCGGACTGTCCGAATTGGTCTCCATCGAAGCTGCGCCGTCGTCAGCGCAACACTGAGGCGCCCGCCGCAGTCCGCTTCAGGGCAACGTGAGTCCTTGGTGTTGGCCGAGGTGTATCTCACGCGTGACCTTTCCGAGACGGCGGCGAAGGACGCTGATCAGCATGGCAGTGTTTGCGGTGATTTGCGCGCTGGCGACGGCGGCGTGGTTCGGCTACTACGTCGGCCGGCGCGCGGGCTCGTCGCGGCCAACCTGGCAGAAGCGAACGAGCCGGATCGCGCTGGGCAGGCTTGTGATTAGCTTGCTCGTGTTGGTGACCGTACGCCGCCTCCGGCACAGCTTCCAGGCCGAGCGCCTGCTCCGCGATGCGGTGAGCATATCGGGACTCAGAACCGTTGCGCCACTTGATCTCCTGCGGGTCGGCGTTGCGCGAATGCGGTCCTATTAAAGACAGGGACCGTCATGACAGCACTGCAAGGCAAGGTCGCATTGGTGACCGGGGCATCGTCGGGCCTGGGCGCTGAAACTGCCAAGCTGCTTTCCCGGCAGGGCGCAACGGTTTTCGGCATAGCCCGGGACACCGCACGCTTGGCCGAGGTATTCGCCGACGTGGAACGCGGTTCCTGCGCATCGGTGGACGTGGCTTCGGCGCAAGCCTGCAAAGATGCGGTCGAACAGTGCGTCCGGGAGTTCGGCGGACTAGACGTCCTGGTCAACATCGCCGGCAAGCACCAGATGCGTCGCACGGAGTCGATGACCGACGACGACTGGACCCAAGATTTAGGGGTCAACCTCAACGGGCCGTTCTACCTGTGCCGGGCCGCACTGCCGCATCTGCTGGAACGAGGCGGCAACATCGTCAACGTCAGCTCGATTGCCGGCGTTGAAGGCCAGGCTTACTCGGCCGGCTACTGCGCTGCCAAGCACGGCCTCATCGGGCTGACTCGTGCGTTGGCGGTGGAATACACGGCGGACCGGTTGCGCGTCAACGCGGTATGTCCCGGCGGCATGCTTACCCCGCAACTCGAACAGTTCAGCGCGCCAGAGGATCCGAACTACGACCTGATTATGCGCACGGCCTCGCCGCGCGGCATGATGCAGCCCCTCGATGTCGCGAACGTGGTCGCGTTCCTTGCCAGTGACGCCGCGGCCGCCATCCATGGCGCCGTCTACCGCGTCGACAATGGCAAGGGCGCCGGCTAGCGCCCCAGCCGGGACCAGTCTTGGGCCCGAAGGATGATTACCGCTATGGACGCTGAACTGAAACGCTGGCTGGATTCCGGAGAGTGCTTCGACTACCTCGGCTTCGACATCTTCTACCGGATGGAAGGTAGTGGACCGCCACTGCTACTGATTCACGGTTATCCATTCAATTCGTATGACTGGGCCCCGATTTGGCCGACATTGGTGCAACGATTCACCGTCATCGCACCGGACATGATGGGCATGGGATTTTCCGACAAACCCGTGACCTACAACTACTCGGTGCACGACCACGCGGACATGCACGAAGCGCTGCTTGCGCATCTGGACGTCCGCGCCGCGCACATCCTGGCTCACGACATCGGCGACTCCGTGGGCCAGGAGCTGTTGGCCCGCCACGAGTTCGCTCAGCAGTCCTATGGCGGTCTTCGCATCGACTCGATCACCTGGCTCAACGGAGGCATGTTCATCGAGTCCTACACGCCGCGGACCGCGCAGAAGCTGATGTCTCAAACCCCGTTGGGCGACATCATGAGTCGAGTGCAGGACCGCCCGCTGTCCCGTCGCCTGCTAGAACCGACGCTGCGCGAGATGTTCGGACCGAATACCAAGCCCACGCGACACATGATGGACGTGTTCAATCAGATTTTGGATTACAACGACGGCCGCCGCGTCCTGCATAAGGTCGGCCGCTTCATCAATGACCGGCACATCCACCGAAACAGGTGGGTGCGCGCCATGCGGCAAACCGCGGTGCCGATGCGATTGATCGACGGGCCAGTCGACCCGAATTCCGGCGCCCACATGGCTCGCCGTTACGCCGAGGTGATTCCTGAAGCCGATGTCGTGATGCTCGCCGACGACATCGGACATTGGCCGCAACTCGAGGCACCCGAGGCGGTGCTTACACATTTCCTTGCCCACATCGACGGCATCACCGACAGCTGAGCCGCACGTTGCGCCGCAACGATCAGCGTGAACATTGCCGACTGGTAGGGTCCGCCGGAATGCCAGGTACACCCCGACCGCCTTTGCAGGTTGCTGGTAGGCGGTGGTGGGTAACTCTGTATCCACTCAGAACGGAGGCCGCATGAGCCCAGGCGCGCAGACCAGAACCATCACGACACAGGTACCGGCGCGTCTGGACCGGCTGCCGTGGTCGCGGTTTCACTGGCGCGTGGTGGTGGGGCTGGGCGGTGTGTGGGTCCTCGACGGCCTCGAGGTCACGATGGTCGGCAACGTGTCGGCGCGGCTCACCGAAAAGGGCAGTGGCATCGAGCTCAACCCCGCGCAGATCGGCTACGCGGCGGCGATCTACATCACGGGGGCGTGCCTGGGCGCATTGTTCTTCGGTCACCTGACCGACCGTTTCGGCCGGCGCAATCTGTTCATCCTGACCCTGGCGGTCTACCTGGTCGCCACCGTCGCTACCGCATTCGCCTTCGCGCCTTGGTATTTCTTCGTCGCGCGCTTTTTCACCGGCGCCGGTATCGGCGGCGAATACGCCGCCATCAACTCCGCGATCGACGAGTTGATTCCGGCACGGGTACGCGGGCGCGTGGACCTGATCATCAACGGCACCTACTGGCTGGGTTCGGCCGCTGGAGCAGCGGGCGCGCTGGTCCTTCTGGACACGTCGAACTTCCCGCCGAACATCGGATGGCGGCTGGCCTTCGGGATCGGTGCCATCTTCGGCATCTTCGTTCTCCTTGTCCGGCGCAACATTCCGGAAAGCCCACGGTGGTTGTTCATTCACGGGCGCGACGAGGAAGCCGAGCAGATCGTCGGCGAGATCGAACAAGACGTGCAGCGAGAAACCGGCGAACCGCTGCCCGAGCCGCAAGGCAAGCCGCTGAGAATTCGACAGCGCCAAACGATTTCATTCGTAGAAATCGCCCGGGTGGCTTTCAAGCTTTATCCGAAACGCGCGGTCCTTGGGCTCGCGTTGTTCATCGGTCAGGCCTTCCTGTACAACGGCGTGACGTTCAATCTGGGCACGCTGCTGAGCGGGTTCTACGGCGTCTCTTCCGGAAAAGTGCCGGTGTTCTTCATTCTGTGGGCGTTGAGCAATTTCTTCGGCCCCTTGGTCCTCGGACGCTTCTTCGACACGGTCGGCCGAAAACCGATGATCACCATGACCTATATCGGCTCCGCGGTCGTGGCGGTTGTCCTCGGAGTGGTGTTCGTGAATCAGACCGGCGGTGTCTGGACTTTCATCATCGTGCTGTCGGCGGCGTTCTTCCTGGCGTCGGCGGGTGCGAGCGCGGCCTACCTGACCGTCAGCGAGATCTTCCCGATGGAGACCCGGGCGCTGGCGATCGCGTTCTTCTACGCGATGGGCACCGCGATCGGCGGCATCACCGGCCCCGTGCTGTTCGGAGAGCTGATCAATTCGGGCGATCGCGGGCAGGTGCTCTGGTCGTTCCTGATCGGGGCAATGGTGATGGCGGTTGCGGGCCTGGTCGAGCTATGGCTCGGGATCGCGGCCGAGCAACGCCCCCTGGAAGAGCTGGCATTGCCCTTGACCGTGGCCGACGCAGAGAGCCAGGAAGATTCACCCACGTAGGTTATCGTCGGCGACGTGGCGGTCCCGCGCGGCGACGTCGAGCCCTATTACGATCTCGGCTCCTACCACCGGGCCGTCGACACACCGTCGGCCCAAGCGCAGCTGTGGTTCGACCGGGGCATGGTGTGGGCCTACGCGTTCAATCATGAGGAGGCGGTCCGGTGCTTCGAGAAAGCGCTTGACCTAGACGCCGACCTGGCAATCGCGCGGTGGGGGATCGCCTACTCGGTGGGCCCCAACTACAACAAAGCGTGGGACGCGTTCGACGCGGTCGAATTGGCGGCGTCGCTGGTCCGGGCGCGCGACTAGCTGCGGCTGGCCATCGGCGGTCGCGCGACGGCTCTTGAGCGTGGTCTGATCGAGGCGCTGGCCGCTCGTTTCCCGACGGACGACGTGACCGACGCCGCGGCACTGGCAGCCGGTAACGCCTCGTACGCAGCGGCGATGGTGGAGTTGGCGTCGGCCTACCCCGACGATATCGATGTTGCGGCCCTGACCGCGGACGCGCTGGTCAATCTGACCGCGTGGGCGTTGTGGGACACCCACACCGGGGAGCCAGCCCCGGGGTCTCGGGTGGTTGAGGCCAAACAGATTCTGCAGACCGCGCTGCAGACGCCGCCCGGCCGGTGCCACCCGGGCATCCTGCACATCTACCTGCACACGATGGAGCTGTCCGCCCATCCCGAAGAGGCGCTACCGGCGGCCGATCTGCTGCGCGGGCTGGTACCCGACGCTGGGCACCTCGAACACATGCCAACCCATATTGATGTGCTGTGCGGTGACTATCGCACCGCGGTGGTGTCGAACCTGGCGGCGGTGCGCGCGGATCGCCGATATCTCGAACGTGAAGGGCCGCTGAACTTTTATTCGGCGTACCGAGCACACGACTTGCACTTCGTCGTGTACGCGGCGATGTTTTCCGGCCAATCCCGGGTGGCGCTTCTTGCCGCCGATGAACTTGCCCAGCAGCTCACGCCCGAGATGCTGTCAATCGAATCACCGCCGATGGCCGACTGGCTGGAGGCCTTCGTTCCGCTTCGGGTGCACGTCTTTATCCGCTTCGGCCGTTGGGAAGACCTGATAGCCGAGCCATTGCCTGCGGATCAGGATTTGTACTGCACCACGGCGGCGACGGTCCACTACGCCTGGCGTGGCCCACGCCGCCAAAGGCCAACTGGCGCAAGCACATGCCGAGCGTGAAGCCTTCACCGCGGCGTATCGCCGCATTCCTGCGTCAAGGTATCTGTTCAACAACACCAGCCGTGACATTCTCGCGGTGGCCGGCGCGATGCTGGACGGCGAGATCGCCTACCGGCAGGGGCAATTCGAGCTGGCATTCAGTCACCTTCGGCGCGCGGTGCAACTCGACGACGCCCTGCCCTACGACGAGCCATGGGGCTGGATGCAACCTACCCGCCACGCCTATGGTGCGTTGCTGCGTGAGCAGGGTCGGGTAGCTGAGGCGGCTGCCGTCTACGCTGCCGATCTCGGGCTTGATCCGACGGTGCGCCGATGCTTGCCGCCTGGGGCCACCATCTAAGTATCATGTACTATACTCAGCATGACCGAGAAAATTCCGGCCCGGCTCGCCGGGCATCCCACCGTGCGAAAGGTGCGAGCACGCCAGACGATGAAACCCGTTGTGCTCGACGCTGATTGGCTGCGCGAATGTGTCTGGAATCCGGTGTCGATGACGTGGCGTTCGCCAGTGTCGACAACCCCGAGCTGGCCTCGGAGGTCGAGCACGTCGAGGCCGCGTTGCCGGGCGCGAAGAGCTACATCTCGCTCGTGGTCAAGATGAACCGCGACAACATCCGCTCGACCGCGCGCAGCGTGGCCAACCAGGAGTTTCGCCGCAGCGGTGAGTTGCTCAACGAGGCGGCCTATCGCATCGTGCGTCGCCTCCAAGATGCCGGCTACCGGGCGCTGAACCCGTCGGCGACCTTTCCGATGGAGATGGACAACTATCCCGGCCGGATCTGGGTGGTCGCGCACAAACCCGTTGCCGTTGCCGCGGGCCACGGCGCAATGGGCATTCACCGCAACGTGATTCACCCGAAGTTCGGCAATTTCATTCTGTTGGGCACGATTGTGGTCGACATGCCGATCAGCAGCTACGGCGAGCCGTTGGACTACAGTCCGTGCCTGGAATGCAAGCTGTGCGTCGCGGCGTGCCCGGTCGGCGCAATCGGCAAGGACGGCAGCTTCGATTGGCTGGCGTGTTCGACGCACAACTATCGCGAGTTCATGGGCGGTTTCACGGATTGGGTTTAGACCGTCGCGGACAGCTCCGACGCGGCCGATTTCCGTTCGCGGGTAACCGATTCGGAGAATGCATCGATGTGGCAGAGCCTATCGTTCAAGCCGAATTACAAGGCGGCCTATTGCCTGGCCGTGTGCCCGGTGGGCGAGGACGTGATCGAGCCCTACCTGGACAACCGCAAAAGCTTCATGGACCTGGTGCTGAAACCGTTGCAGGACAAGAAGGAAAACCTCTACGTGGTGCCGAACTCAAAAGCGAAGGAATACGCCGAACGGCGTTATCCACACAAGCCGGTGAAAGTCGTCGACGGCGGGCGCTAGTCCGCTGTTCCGTAAGCGCGGGCGATGTCGGGGGAGTCCAGCCAGCCGGAGTAGGTGGGCCGCGACGGCCAGCCGTCGGGCGAATCGAGCCACTCCTCCTGGCGGCCCCACGGCAATATGTCGATAAGCGCGAACGAGTGGCTGAGTTGCTCGGTGCCCCGTCGATTCGTGTGCCAGGTGCGGTACACGGTGTCACCGTTGCGAAGAAAGACGTTGACCGCAAAGCCCCCGCCCGGGGGCGCGTCCATGTCGGCACCGAACGGGCTCTGCGACGACGAATACCACTGCATCCGATTGCCCACCTTCTGCTTGTACGCGACCGCCTCCTCGATCGGTCCGTTGGTGACGATGACGAAGCGGGCGTCGTAGTTGTCGAGGAACTCCAGCCGGGTGAACTGCGACGTGAAACCGGTGCACCCGCCGCACTGCCACTGGGCGCCGTCGGACCACATGTGGTGGTAGGTGATGAGCTGCGATCGCCCGCCGAACACGTCGACGAGGCGGATCGGCCCGTCGGCCCCGACCAGGGTGTAGTCGGGCAACTCGAGCATCGGCAGACGACGCCGCTGGGCGGCGATCGTATCCAGTTCGCGCGTCGCGGCCTTCTCGCGCCTGCGTAGTTCAGCGAGCGCGGTGCCCCAGGTCTGCTGGTCGACGATTGGCGGCAGGGCGTCTTTGTGCTTCAAGGACATGGGATTCACCTTTGTTATCGATTTTTCGACTCAAAGGTATGACCGGCGGCGTAGCCGGAATTCATCGGCAGTCGCCACCCGCCGCTGAAAGCTGGGAACTCGCTTTGAATTTGTTTGTCCTGCATGTACCCGGGGGTATCTATGTCCAGACTTGACGTCACGCGGGGGGACCCTGGGTCCGGGAAGGCACGCAATCATGGCTCAGAGGCTCGTTTCGCATTTCGCCGGTGTGCAGGATCATTACGACCTATGCGACGACTTCTTCCGGCTATTCCTCGATCGCACCCAAACCTATAGTTGCGCCTATTTCGAGCGCGACGACATGACGCTGGAAGAGGCCCAGGTCGCCAAGATTGATCTGGCGCTCAGCGAGCTGGATCTGCAGCCCGGCATGACGCTACTCGATATCGCCTGCGGCTGGGGCACCACGATGCGCCGGGCGATTGAGAAGTACGACGTCAACGTCGTCGGCTTGACGGCGTCGAACAATCAAGCTGCCTACGTGCAGAAATGGTTCGACGAGATGGACACTCCGCGGAGCAAGTGGGTGTTGGTGCAGGACTGGGAAGAGTTCGCCGAGCCCGTCGACCGGATCGTGTCCATCGGGGGGTTCGAGCACTTCGGTCATGACAGCTACGACGATTTCTTCGACATGGCCTATACCATCCTGCCCGAGGACGGTGTCATGTTCTTGCACACGATCACCGGGTTGCCGTCCACCGACATGGTGGAGCAGGACGCGGCGGACGCGGGTTTCAGCCTGACCCTGCGCGAGCCGCTGCAGCCGCATTACGTCAGGACGCTCGACCTGTGGACCGAGGCACTCGAGGCGCGCAAGGAAGAAGCCGTCGAGGTGCAATCAGAGGAAGCCTACGACCGCTACCTGCACTACCTGACCGGCCGCGCCAACGCGTTCCGCACCGGCCAAATCGATGTCAACCAGTTCACCCTCGCCAAGAACTGATCGCCCGCAAGGGGCAGTGCGCAAGCGGGATTCAGCCGGTTGAGCCGCCCTGGGCTGCCTCCGCGGAGAAGGCGGCGGATCCTGACCCTACTGCGATTTCGCAGGCAACGACACGGTCAACGAGACGATAACGATTCACACATCGCTCTGGATTTGGCGACCGAGCCAATGGGAGGGTGATCCGCGTGAGTGTTCACGTCGACGAGCTGGCACATCGCCCCCGCACACAATGGCTGGACAGACCACCCCGACGGTGTGCGCGTGGTCACTGGCTGTTGCCGGGACACATGATCGTCGCAACCATTCCGTGTTCCTGCGGGCGGCATATCTGCTGGGAATGTGAGTGCGGTGCAGCGACGTACGGGCCTGAGCTGACTGAGTCGTGCAGCCTGGCCAGCGGTCAGCGTGGATCTGCCATCATCGAATCGGCCTCGACGAAAAGGCTGCCCTGAATCCGGCCTGCCGTCACTTCGTCACCACCGCCGAGTTGTAGTTGGGCGCCCACGCCCGTTCGAATGTGGCGATCAGAACCTGCTCGTCACGGCCGGTGTTGATGCCACTGTCGTTGAGATGGACCACGCCGGCTCTGGTGTCGATGCCGGTGACAACCACGAAGTGGTTTGCGGAGTCGCGATTGCCGGGCCGGTCCCAGATGGTCTCGGCATTGAGAAGGACGATCACCTTGCGGCTTTCCGCCAGATTCTGTTCCAGCGCATTGGTGTTGGTCTGGACATTGTCGGCCCTGATCCAGTAGTGCCAGAGCAGCAGCGGCAGGTCTCTGATATCGGTGTTGCCCGGCGGCTTCCATATCGACCCGGAACCAGTTGCGCCAGAGGTATTTTCGGCGACAGAAGTGATCTGTCGCTCGGTCGGCTGACGTCCGGTGATCTCGCCGACGACATCGGCCACCGCCATCTCCCCGCAGTCGGACCCGTGTTGTTGGCGCCAATAGGCCGCGGCTGCCGCAGGGTCGCCGTACATCCCCATCTTGTGGTCGGCGTCCGGCACCGGAGGGCCCGGGGCGGCGTGGACGGCAGGCGCCAAGGTGACCGATGACGTAGCGGCGGTTGCGCACAACACAGCGACGATGTGCACGGCCGCGGCGACTTTGGTCGTCAGGGTGCGGGCCATGGGCATCCCTTTTCTCGAGCCGCAGTGGCGGCGCGCAGCCGTACTGAGAAAAGGGTCACAAGTCGCCCTCTCCGGAGCATTAAACGGTAAGCCGGCGAAAATTGCGGACGAACGCGCCGAAATGTTGCGGTCATGAGACCTGGTTGCTTTGCCCAGGCACCGGCCGGGGTCCGGCTCTTTGCATCACCGTGACTTTTTCGGCGGCGCTCGCACAGCGGGCCGACCCGGATGCTCGACCGATCACCCCGGGAGGTGCGACCCGTCGGCCCGGCGCCATCCGCCCGGCCCGATCGACGGTGGCACCCGGGTCGGAGCGCCGGAGGCAACAATCCACCGTGGGCGAGGCCCGCCGCGCGCCGATAAGACCGCAGTACGCTGCGGCTTTCACCACGCGCGCGCCGACGAAAGGCTATTGGGGCGGCGCTCTGATGCCGGCCGCGCGACCAGGTTGCTGGAAGACCCACTCGGCGCCGGCTCCGAGTCTATGGGCCTGGCGCGCTGCGTCGGCGTTACACCCGCGTAAATCGGTGCTCGGTCGCGTATGACGCCGGTTCTCGGCACTTCCGTGGCGGCGGTGGTCGCGGTGTCGTGGCTACGGCGTGCAGGCGCGTGCGCTTTGCTACGCTTCGCGCCATGCACGCGGCAGCCGGTTGTTTAGGGCGTTCTGTCGTCGGGCGCTGTTGTCGCTGACTGTTCTGCCCGTGCGCGGTCTGGTCTCGAGTTGGCGAATTCTTCGAAGTCTTAATGCCCTTCCGCAGCAATGGGAACGACGTACCCAACTCCCGCACCGGAAGGCCGGCTATTGCTTAACGACATCGGCATCGCAGCGCGCTGGCGCTCCGTCGTCGGACTCAGCCTGGCCGTTGGTGTTGTTGCCGGGTGTGCGGGCGGTGCCAGCGACGCGGTAGGCGGCACCGAACTGAGCAATGCGAACACCAAGATCACCCTGGTGGCGTACTCGGTTCCAGAACCCGGGTGGAGCAAGGTGATTCCGGCGTTCAACGCCTCTGAAGAAGGCAAGGGTGTGCAGGTGATCGGCTCCTATGCCGCGTCCGCCGACCAGTCACGCGGCGTCGTCGAAGGAAAGTCGGCCGATATCGTGAACTTCTCCGTCGAGCCGGACATCACCCGCTTGGTGAAAGCCGGCAAGGTCTCCGCGGATTGGGACAAAGGAGCGGGTCGGGGCAGCCCATTCGGGTCGGTTGTGACATTAGTTGTGCGCCAAGGCAATCCGAAGAGCATCAGAGATTGGGATGACCTGCTTCGCCCGGGCGTCGAGGTGATTACGCCGAGCCCGCTCAGTTCGGGCTCGGCGAAGTGGAATCTGCTCGCCCCGTATGCCGCCAAAAGCCGTGGCGGCGCGGATAGCCGGGCGGGTATTGAATTCATCAGCAAATTCGTGCACGAGCACCTCAAGTTGCGTCCGGGATCCGGGCGGATTGCTACTGCCGTCTTCTCCGAAGGCAGCGGCGACGTGTTGATCAGCTATGAGAATGAGGCCATAGCTGCTGAGCGGCAAGGTAAACCCGTCGAACACCTCATCCCGGCTCAAACCTTCAAGATCGAGAATCCGGTGGCGGTGGTGAGCACGAGCGCGCACCTGGATGTCGCAACGTCCTTCAAGAACTTTCAGTACACCGCCGCCGCGCAAAGGTTGTGGGCTCAATCCGGCTTTCGGCCGATCGATCCGGCCGTCGCCAGCAATTTCCGGGACCAGTATCCGGTCCCGGGTAAAACTGTGGACGATCGATGACCTCGGTGGCTGGGGCACAGCCGATCCGCAACTGTTCGACAAGAACACCGGCAGCATCACCAAGGTCTACATGCAGGCGACCGGATGACAGCCGCGGTTATCCCCAACCCGGAAGCGCTCCGGCCCGAGCTGGCCCAGCCGGGTAGCCGGCTTCCGGAGCCGCCGGAAGGATCCCGCGCGGGCCGCAGGTCGGGTTTCACGTCTCTTCGGGTCGGGGTCACCGGGCTGTGGCTTTCGGTGATTGTGCTGTTGCCGTTGGCCGCCATCGCCTGGCAGGCCAGCGGCGGCGGATGGCAGGCCTTCTGGTTGGCGGTCACCTCGCATGCCGCGGTGGAGTCGTTCCGGGTGACGTTTGTCATCTCCGCCGTGGTGACCGTCGTCGATGTGGTGTTCGGGCTGGGCACCGCCTGGGTCCTGGTGCGGGACAACTTCGTCGGGAAAGGGCTGATCGATGCGGTGATCGACCTGCCGTTTGCGCTCCCGACGATCGTGACCAGTCTGGTGATGCTGGCCTTATACGGCAAAAACAGCCCGGTACACATTCATCTGCAGCACACGCCTCCCGGGGTGGGGATGGCGCTGGCGTTCGTGACGCTGCCGTTGGTGGTGCGCGCCGTCCAGCCGGTGCTGCTGGAGATCGATCGGGACGTCGAAGAGGCGGCGGCATCGTTGGGTGCCAATGGCCCCAAGGTCTTCACGACGATCGTGCTGCCGGCGCTGGCGCCCTCGTTGTTCACCGGCGCCGGGTTGGCTTTCTCGCGGTGCATCGCCGAGTTCGGCTCGGTGGTGACAATCGGTGGCGCCGTACCGGGCAAGACCGAAGTCACCTCGCAGTGGATCCGCTCCTTGATCGAGAATGACGACCGTACCGGCGCGGCCGCGATATCCATTGTGTTGCTGTCGATCTCGTTTACCGTGCTGGTGTTGTTGCGGATCGTGGGAGGGCGCGCGGCCAAACGCGAGGAGAAGGCCGCGTGACGTCCTCATCCTGGATCCGCCACCTCATCCGGTACGTGACGTTGGCCTACATCGGCGTGATGCTGATCGCCCCGGTGTCGATCATCCTGTGGCGGACATTCCGGCCCGGGCTTGGTCAGTTACCGACCTCGGGATCAAGATCATCTTCGGCGTGCCGGGCCTCATGCTCTGCAGCATCTTCGTCACCTTGCCGTTCGTCGTGCGTGAGGTCCAACCGGTGCTGCTGGAGGTGGGGACCGAGCAGGAACAGGCGGCGACCACGCTGGGTTCGGGCCCGTGGCAGACGTTTTGGCGGATCGCTGCCGTCGATCCGGTGGGGGCTGATTTACGGCACCGTCCTGACCACCGCGCGCACGCTCGGCGAATTCGGTCGGGTGATCATGGTGTCGTCCAACCTGCCGGGCTAGTCGCAGACGCTGACGCTGCTGGTCAACGATCGTTACAACCGCGGAGCCGAATACGGCGCCTATGCCCTCTCCACGCTGATGATGGGCGTTGCGGTGGTATTTCTGATCGTCAAGACGATTCTGCTCATCCGCCGGAAACGGGCGAACGCCGCGGCCTGACCACAAAGGCCTGCTCTGGCTGGGCTTCGTCTCACGTTGGCAACGCTTGCAGCGCAGCGTTGACGCGTGCGTAACAAGTTTGCCATCGAAAGTTCCTAAGGTGGGGCGGTCCACCTTCCGCAAGTGAAGGTCGTGGCCCCCCTCAGCGATAGGAACTCCATTGAGCGGAAACGCAGCGCGCTTGCAGGCGATCAACAACGTCGAGGCATACGTGCCCCCGGCCATCAGTTTCGTCGCCGGTGAGACCCCGGGCGAGATCTTCGGCGCCAATGTCTTCACCAAGGCCGAAATGCAGGCGCGACTGCCCAAGGCGGTGTACAAGTCCGTGGTGGCGACCCTCGAGAAGGGCGCCAAGCTTGACCCGGCGGTCGCCGACGCCGTCGCGGTGGCCATGAAGGACTGGGCACTGGAGAAGGGTGCTACCCACTACGCCCACGTGTTCTATCCGATGACCGGTCTGACCGCCGAGAAGCACGACAGCTTCCTGGACCCCGTCGGCGACGGGACCACGCTCGCTGAGTTCGCCGGTAAGACCCTCATCCAGGGCGAGCCCGACGCCTCCAGCTTCCCGTCCGGCGGGTTGCGCAGCACCTTCGAGGCACGCGGCTACACCGGCTGGGACGCCACCAGCCCGGCCTACGTCCTGGAGAATCCGAACGGCAACACGCTCTGCATTCCAACGGTCTTCGTTTCGATGACCGGGGAGGCCCTGGACTACAAGACGCCGTTGCTGCGCAGCCAGCAAGCCATGGGCATCCACGCCGAGCGAATCCTGACGCTGTTCGGCCACAAGGACCTCAATAAAGTGGTCTCGTTCTGCGGCCCCGAGCAGGAGTACTTCCTGGTCGACCGGCACTTCTTCCTGGCGCGCCCGGACCTGGTCAACGCCGGCCGCACCCTGTTCGGCGCCAAGCCGCCCAAGGGGCAGGAGTTCGACGACCACTACTTCGGCGCGGGGCCCGAGCGTGTCCTGGGCTTCATGATGGACACCGAGCGAGAGCTGTTCAAACTCGGCATTCCCGCCAAGACCCGGCACAACGAGGTGGCCCCAGGTCAGTTCGAAATCGCGCCGATGTTCGAGCGGGCCAACATCGCCTCTGACCATCAGCAGCTGCTGATGACGATCTTCAAGACGATCGCCAAGAAGCACGGCATGGAATGCCTGTTCCACGAGAAGCCGTTCGCCGGTGTCAACGGCTCGGGCAAGCACGTCAACTTCTCGATGGGCAACTCCGAGCTGGGTTCGCTGCTGGTCCCGGGCGACACCCCGCACGAGAACGCTCAGTTCCTGGTGTTTTGTGCGGCGGTGATTCGCGC
Organism: uncultured Actinomycetota bacterium; assembly: GCA_963712615.1. Lineage (GTDB taxonomy): Bacteria > Actinomycetota > Actinomycetes > Mycobacteriales > Mycobacteriaceae > Mycobacterium. Next base: position 776,764 of record CAVQIO010000002.1, on the reverse strand, counting down.
GGTGCATAAGTTCGCCGGGCTGCTTCGGGTGTCGGTCGCGTCGGCGACCAATGATCACCGGCTGGGCGCCAACGAGGCACCGCCCGCGATCATCTCCATCTTCCTGGGCGAACAGCTGGCCGACGTGTTCGAGCAGATCGCGAAGGGCGCGGCCACGTCATCGAAGGGCAAGGGCACCATGATTATTGGTGTCGACACCCTGCCACACCTGCCGACGGACGCGGGCGACCGTAACCGGACCAGCCCGTTCGCGTTCACCGGCAACCGGTTCGAGTTCCGTGCACCCGGCTCCGGGCAGACGGTTGCGGTGCCGTTGATCGTGCTCAACACAATCATGGCGGACTCGTTGGACTACATGGCCAGCGTGCTGGAACAGGCCGTTGCCGACGGTGAGGAGTTCGACAAGGCAGTGCAGACGCTGCTCACCGAGGTCATCACCGAGCACGGGGCGGTGGTGTTCAACGGGGACGGCTACTCGGATAACTGGCAAGTCGAGGCGGCCGAGCGCGGCCTGCCGAACCTGAAGACCACGCTGGACGCGATTCCGGAGCTGATCAAGCCGGATGCGATCGAACTGTTCGCAAAATACGGGGTGTTCAACGAACGCGAGCTGCACAGCCGCTACGAGGTGCGTCTCGAGCAGTACGCGCTGACCGTCGGGGTCGAGGCCAAGCTGGCATTGGAGCTCGGGACGACGGTCATCCTGCCCGCTGCGATCCGCTACCAGACCGAGCTCGCGCAGAACGTCGCCGCGTTGAAGAAGGCCGGTGTGGAACCGAGCACGGCTGTCTTGGAGGCGGTTTCGGCGCCAATCGCTGATCTGACGGCTGGCCTGGCCTCGCTGAGGTCGGCCCTGTCGGATCATGCGGCGGAATCGGCACTCGACGAGGCCACGCATGCCCAAGAGGCGCTGCTGCCGGCGATGGACGCGGTGCGTTCGGCCGCCGACACACTGGAAAGCGTTGTAGCCGACGACCTGTGGCCGCTGCCCACCTACCAAGAGATGCTCTACATCCTGTGATGGACGTCGTCGGAGTCCGCTAAATCCGTCGTCGGGTGTGGGGGTCTGCCGCGCTAGCGGCGCTTGATAATCCGAGATCCCCACGCCCGGCGACTCGCTCGTCGTGACACGGTCCACACAGTGCGCGCGAAAGCGCCACGCTGCACATGCCGCACCTGACGCGTTAAGTTTTGAAGGGACGGATAGCGGTCAGGGGAGAGCATGAGGCCATTTGACGACGGCCCGCGACGGGCCGCGGAACTGGAGGCGTACCACGCGCTCTGGAACCTGTGGTGCTCTTCGCAGCGGAGGCTGACAGATGTGCAGAACTGGCAGTCTGCTTGCCGGATGCTTGAGACGTACTACACCGTCCAGAAAGCCCGTCAGGACCCCGAAATCTGCGAGATGCGGATTCGCTACTTGGAGATCGCCGAGCCTCTGCCCCGGCTCGGGGACTTCGTGCAGCACCCCGCCTACGATCGACTGCTCGATGCCCAGCGGCAGCTGGCGGAGGCTCGCTACCAGTACCAGTTGGCCCGCCGCCGGCACCCCGTGCGCGAGCAGCAGCGATTGAAAGAACTCGAGACAACCAGGGCGCTGCATACAGCGGTGAAGGCCGCTGAAGCGAGGGCCAGGGTTGCAGAGATCGCGCGCCAGCGCGAATGGCAACTGGGCAGATGGCCTAAAGACGTTGTCCTGGACGGAGATATCTACCACCTTGACGGCGTGGCCGCCCAGGTGGAGCGGCAGAACGCGAAGATCGAATCCCAGGTAGTCGCGCTGACCGAACTGCTTCGAGCAGGATTACGGCACCTGCCGGACGCGTCGGTGTCTGCTGCGTCCGACGATCGCGCCGGTGCGCCGACGGAATTGGCGGCACGGGTCGAATCGGTTCTGACGGCGATGCCATTGCCGCGCGGTATCGCCCTCAATCCCGCCGTTGAGTATTTTCCCGCTGCGCGCCAGTTGGTCGTCGAGTATGAACTGCCCACTGTGGATGTCGTGCCGAAGGCCAAGGCCTACCGGTACGTCAAAACCCGCGAGAAGGTTGTCGAAACGGCGCGACCGGCCGGGCAAGTAAAAGCGTTGTACGCCAGCACTATTGCACAACTCACGTTGTTATCTCTGGCGACCGTCTTCGAACTCGACGGCGAGCACCAATTCGAGGTCGTGATCTTCAATGGCGTCGTCGATACGCAGGATCCGAGCAGTGGTCAGCCGATCCGGCCATGCTTGATCAGCCTGCGCGTCGACGCCGCTACCTTCGCCGGGATCAACCTCGAAGACGTTGATCCATCTGTTTGTCTCAAAAGGCTCTCGGCGATGGTGTCGCCGAACCCGACTGAGTTTGTCGCGGTGCCGCCGCTGGCTGAGTGATCAGCTGTACGTGTCCTACCACGTGTGGAGGTCTTCGATGGTGGCCGGGTCTCCGGAGACGTCGCTGAGCATGAGCTTTTGGTCGTAAGTCCAGATCACATTCGGGTGGTTGTCGTATGTTCCGCATGCGAGCATGCCGGCCGTCTCGTTGGGACCTTGGTCGTAGTGCCAGTTGGCGGGTGACCGTGACTCCCCACGACATTTCACCAGGCCGACGTTGGCGACGTCATCGGTGAAAGCCTTCTTCAGGCTATCGGGAGTCGGGAACAGTCCGTAGGTGGCATGACTGGGGCCGCCGGGCTGAGTGTTCGGGCCGCAGGTCACCATGGCCACCGCGTTTGCCCATATGCTGTCCGACGCGGGAGTGGCCGGTGTACACACGCCGGCAGGGTAGCCGGACGGGAGCAGGCTCAGCAGTCGGGCTTGGCCATTGCTGGGAGCATCGGGTGGATGCCGGCGCGGTTTTCCCCGCGCCTGTCTTTGAATGTTGTTGGCCGGCGGGCTTCATCGTCAGCCAGATACCAACCGCTGCTGCGGCGGCGACGAGAACAACGGCGGCCGCGCCCAGAATCAGTCAGCGGTTGCGTGTCCGCGGCGTTTCCGGTTGATCCGATCCTTCGGCGGCGGGCTTTTGTGGCAGCGGGGGACTGTCCGGCTGAGTGCCGGATGGCTTCGCCGAGGTGTCGCTGTGGCGCAGGATGGTCTGGGCACGGTCGCGCTCTGGTCTGGAAAGCGCGTCGTGTGCGGCTTCTGCGAGGTCGCCGGCGCTGCGATAGCGCTCTATTGGGCTTCTTGGCCATGCCGCCCGCGATCACGTCATCGAAGGCCTGGTCCACCCCGAAGCCTTGTGCGCTGGGACGGGGGATCGGTTCCATCATGTGGGCGGTGACCAGCACGCCGGCGCTCTCGGCGCGATACGGCGGTGCTCCGGTCAAGCATTCATACAGCACACAGGCCAACGCGTAGACGTCGGCGCGGGGAGTCGCTTCGTCATTCGAAAAGCGTTCGGGGGCCATGTATTTCCAGGTGCCCACCGCGGTGCCCAGTTGGGTGAGTTTCTCGTCGGTTTTCGCACTGGCGATTCCGAAGTCGACCAGATAGGCAAAATCGTTTCCGGTGATCAGGATGTTCTGTGGCTTGACGTCGCGGTGCGTCACCCCGGCAGCGTGGGCGGCATCCAGCGCCGAGGCAACCTAATGGGTGATGGCCACCGCCCGCGGCGCGGGCAGCGCCCCGTCCCGCACGAGCAGGCTGCCCAAATCGATGCCCTCGATGAGGCGCATCTCCAAATACAGTTGGCCGTCGATTTCGCCGTAGTCGTGGATGGGGACCACGTGGGGTTCCAGCAGACGGCCGGTGATGCGGGCCTCGAGCAATGATCAGAACCTGTGGATGAGCCTTGGCGAGGTGGTGTGAAAGTGGGCGCACCTTCCCGAGGATGATCTGAAGTCCAAGGTTCTCTGATCAAGACCGGCGTTGGCGCGCTGGTTGGGAAGGTACGCCCATGCTCACGGTAGTTCACGACGCGGAATGCTCCAACGAGAAGAACGACGGTGTCGGTCGGTCGTTGCTCGATGAGATCGTCCGCGACGGCGCCCGACAGATGCTTGCGGCGGCGTTGCAGGCCGAAGTGGCCGCCTACATCGACGCCCATGCCGGAGAGGTCGACGACAACGGACGGCGCCTGGTGGTCCGCAACGGCTACCACCGGGAGCGTGAGGTGTTGACCGCGTCGGGCGCGGTCACGGTGACCGCGCCGCGCGTCAACGACAAGCGCGTCGATGCCGATACCGCAGAGCGGCAAAGGTTTTCCTCCGCGATCCTGCCAGCGTGGGCGCGCAAGTCACCGCAGATGAGCGAGGTTCTGCCGCTGCTGTATCTGCATGGCCTGTCGACGAGTGACTTCGGTCCGGCGTTGGAGCAGTTCCTGGGCTCGGGTGCGGGTCTCTCGGCCACGACGATCACCCGGCTCACCAGCCAGTGGCAAGACGAAGCCAAGGCCTTCCAAGTCCGTGACCTCTCGGACACGGACTACGTCTACCTGTGGGTCGACGGCATTCACCTCAAGGTCCGTCTCGAGCAGGAGAAGCTCTGTTTGTTGGTGATGATCGGGGTGCGCGCCGATGGTTGCAAGGAGCTCGTCGCCTTGGCCGACGGCTACCGGGAATCGACCGAATCGTGGGCCGATCTGCTACGGAGCTGCCGCCGGCGCGGGATGGCAGCCCCGGTGCTGGCTGTCGGTGACGGTGCGTTGGGGTTCGGGAAGGCGGTCCGCGAGGTCTTCCCGAACACGCGTGAGCAGCGGTGTTGGTTTCACCAGCAGTCCAATGTGCTTGCTGCACTGCCGAAGTCAGCGCACCCAGCTGCGTTGGCGGCGATCAAGGAGATCTACAACGCCGAGGACATCGACAAGGCGCAGATCGCGATCAAGGCCTTCGAGGTCGATTACGGTGCCAAGTATCCCAAGGCGGTCGCCAAGATCGTCGACGACGCCGACGTGCTGCTGGAGTTCTACAAGTATCCGGCCGAGCACTGGATCCACCTGCGCACCACCAACCCCATCGAGTCGACCTTTGCGACCGTGCGGTTGCGAACCAAGGTCACCAAGGGGCCCGGCTCCCGCGCCGCGGGAATTGCGATGGCCTACAAGCTGATCGACGCCGCGCAGGCCCGGTGGCGGGCCGTCAACGCCCCGCACTTGGTCGCCCTGGTCCGTGCCGGCGCGGTGTTCCACAAAGGCAAACTGCTCGAACGCCCCGTCGATATCACACCCGCCGAAACCAGCGAATCAACCGAAACGGAGGTCGCCTGAAACAACCTCATCCACAGGTCTTGACAATATCTCGCGGGCCTCGCGCTCCATCCGCTTGCGAAACACCGGATCTTGGCTGAAGGCCGGCGACATCAATTTGAGCGCACACCGTCCACTCTTTGACGGTGTGCTCGGCTTCGTAGACCTCGCCCATCCCGCCGCGGCCCAGCAGCCTTTTGAGGTAATAGGGCCCGAACATCGTCCCCAACCGCGAGCCCTGGGCGCCGGTCATCGCTGACTCCTCTTCACGGTCTGGCAGCCATCACGGTAGCCCCGACCAATGTCATCGCTCGAAAACTACAACATCGCGGCATCGCATGCGCGATCGTGTTAGCGGCGCGGGTATCGGTGTTGTCCGGGCGGGGCGTCAAGAGTCGGCGAGATAATTGACGCCACAACATGTTCCGATCCCACTGCGGCATCGGATCCGGGGTTACCCGAGGAGCTTGGTAAGCCAGGTCGCGTCCTGATAGTTCAGGGACTTGCTGCCGTCCCAGACGAACGGTGTGCCAGTGGCATTGAACCCGGCCAGCGACGCGTCGGCGGCCTCGGCCTTTGCTTTGGCGGTGGCGACGTCTTCGCCCGATTTGATGCAGTTGATCGCGCTGGCGTCGACGCCGACGGTCTTGGCCAGCTGAGCTAACTCGCCGTCGGTTCGATCTTCTGCGGCACCCTCTTGCGGCTGGAAGTCGCTGGCGAACAGGCCCGAGTAGAAGCCGGTGTAGACCTTCGGATCGTTCTGGGCCGCGACGCAATACGTCGCCGCCACCGCGCGAGTCGAGTAATTCTTGCTGTGCGACTTGTCGTCGAGGAAGCTCAGCAGGTGATAGCGCACCGCGAGTTTCTTGTTGTTGACCGCGGTTTCGATGTCGCCCGCATTCGACCGGATGAAGCTGCCGCACGGCGGGCAGATGGGTTCATTGAAAATGTCGATCGTTATCGGCGCCGCCGAGCTGCCGACGAAGACACCGTCATCGAGGACGCGGAGCTCGATCGCGTCTGAGGCCGCCGCGGGTGGTTGCGACCCGGACGGACCCGACGACCGCCACGGTTGGGCGACCAGCAGGACCGCGCCCACCAGCGCTACAACGATGAAAGCGGCGAGACCAACCCATAGCCAGGCGTTACGCCCGCGCCGGGGCGACGGTTGGCCCCACGACGGTGTCCCCGTGCCGGCGGCATCGCCGGTGCCCCAGCCGGGAGCGCCGGGCCATCCCGTTGGCTGTGGGATGGGGCCGCTTGCAGGAAACGGTGACCCGGTAGCCGACGCGGGCCAACCCGGAACCTGTGGCGGCGTCTGGTTCGCCAGGGCGTGGGGCGTGGGCGCGAAGCCGATGGGCGACTGACCCGCGTACGCGGCCGGTAGTTCGGCGGCCTGACTGCGCTGCAAAATGTCGGTCGCCCGGTCCTGATCGGGTGTGGCCAGGGCGGCGTACGCGGCCGCCGACAGATCGCCGCAGGTGGGGTAGCGGTCCAGCGGATCCTTGGCCATGCCGCGTGTGATCACACCGTCGAAGGCGGCCGGTATGCCCGGCCGCGCCGCGCTGGGCCGCGGGATCGCCTGGTGCAGGTGCGCGCTCATCACGCTGACCTGATCACCCTGATACGGCGGAGATCCGGTCAAGCATTCATACAAGACACAGGCCAGCGCATAGATGTCTGCGCGGTAGGTGACTTCGGAGTCGCTGAACCGTTCCGGGGCCATGTACTTGAAGGTGCCCACCGTGGTGCCGAACTGCGTCAGCTTTTCGTCGGAGGTGGCGCTGGCGATCCCGAAGTCGACCAGGTAGGCGAAGTCATCCGCGCTGACCAGAATGTTCTCCGGTTTGACGTCACGATGCGTCACTCCGGCAGCGTGCGCAGCGTCGAGCGCAGACCCGATCTGGCGCACGATCGCGACCGCCCGGGGCGGAGTCAGCGGTCCATAACGGCTGAGAATGGTGGCGGCATCCAGGCCGTCGATCAGGCGCATGTCCACATAAAGTTGCCCGTCGATCTCACCGAAGTCGTGAATCGGCACGACGTGAGGTTCCTGCAGCCGGCCGGCGGTACGGGCCTCACGCTGCATACGGGTGCGGAAGACCGGATCGTTGGACAGCGTCTGCGACATCAGCTTCAGCGCGACCGTCCGTTCGCGAACCGTGTCCTCGGCTTCATAGACGTCGCCCATCCCGCCGCGACCCACCAGCCGCCGCAGCAGATAGGGCCCGAACTGCGAGCCCTCCCGCGAACCCGCGTTGTCACCCATCGACGACTCCTCTGTGCCAGGCATAAGGCTAATAGTTTGGGCCAGCCGGGGGCATGGTGAATAGACAGAATGCCAGGTAATTCAACACCCCGGGTGTAAGACGTCGATGGCGGTGGCAAAGCCTGGGCCGCTTATCTCGGCCGAAAACGCGTACCTGAGGCGCCGTCAATCAATTCCATTAGCGGCGTTCCTCGTCACCGGTGCGGCGTTCGGTGAGCCCCTCCCTCGACAGCGCTCTGAGAAAGCCGTAGGCGTGTATCCCGGTCTTGCCGGGATTCTTGACGATCCATTCGTTGATGTTTCCCAGCGCAGAGGCCAAGTCGTCGCGTTTGATCCGGACCAGGTACGTCTGCCGATCGTCGTCGGGATCATCGCTCGAATCGGCGACTGCGACGGGATTTTTGAACGCGTACGCAATCCCGTGCACGGAATCGTGGTTTAGCGCCCAGCGAAGTTCGTTGGGCCGCAATCCGTTCACCGCTATGTTGCGGTAGCCGTTATCGTCGTCTGAATTGCTCACCGGGGCGATGGTCCTCTTCTGAAAGCGCGGGAAAGTAGGCGGCGCGGGATTGAAGGTGATGCCGCACAGGCAATTCGACGACCGTTTGACATTCTGTCACTCCGCCGAAACCTGGCGCTGGTGTCGGATTGGGCCTGCGGCACGCCGGGGCGGGGGATCGGCCCAGGCGCCCGCTCGGGAACTGCACCGGCACATAAACCCACCGTGGCACAGCACCGTGTTTGGCGCCATCGCAGCAGAAAGGCGCAGGTGATCCGTGACGGCGATTTAACCGTTGCGGGGCTTCCGGTTTCGGACATGAGCCGGCGCGAGCGTCGTAGAGTAACCGGCAACCCATCAATGTTGGCTGGGAGGACGCATGGCCGAACGCATCGAAACTCAACGCACCATCGGAGCACCAGCGCCAGAGATCTTCGGGCTGCTGTGCGACCCGCAGGGCCACGTGGCCATCGACTCAACAGGGATGCTTCAAGACGCCGACGGCGATCCGGTGGCAGCGGTCGGCGATAGCTTCGTGGTCCACATGGACCGCGAAGCGCTCAACGACTACCCGCAGCTCGGCAGGTACGACGTCACGGTCGAGATCAAAGAGTTCGAACCAGATCGACTGATCTCGTGGACGGTTCTCGGCCAGCTTCGCCCACAGATCGGGCACATCTACGGCTTCCAGCTCGCGCCGGCCGAGGACACCGCGGCCACCGTGGTGACCTCGTTCTACGACTGGTCGACGATCGACCCGAAGTGGCGCGACGCCGGGATTTTTCCGGTGCTGTCCGAGGGCGCCTTGCGCGCGACGCTGGGCATTCTCGACCGCACTGTCCGCCGCGGTTACCCGCGGGGCTAACCGACCGGGCGGGCTCAGTAGTTCGTGGTCAGCGGCGGTACTTCAAGAACAGGTAATCGTCGTAGGCCAATGCGTGCTTGAGGCGCAACGCGGCCGGCAGGGCCAATCGCGACGGATGCCGTTGGTGACCCACCGGCTGGCTCGCCGCGAGCTTGGGGGCCAGCGTGACGCAGACCTCCACGACGATGTCGGCATCCACCAGTTCGTCGAGCAGTGTGGGGCCGCCCTCGCACAGGACCCGGGACAGTCCGTGCGCGCGCAGCAACGCAACGGCCAGCGCGACATCAACGGAGTCCTCGCCCGCCACTAATACTCCGCATCGTTGATCGCTGGTGCGGTCATGGCGCGCCGCGGTGTCCGCGCAGGTCACCAATAGCGGCGGCTGGCTAGGGTCGCTGACGAGTCTGCTGGGGAGTTCGCCGGTCCGGCTGATGACCGCGATGGGCGGCGGCTTGTTCTTTCCTTCGCGATGCCGTTGGGCTTGTTGTGTCTCGCTGAGCTGCACCGGGCCATAGTTCTCGGCACGTGCGGTGGCGGCGCCGACCAGAACCACGTCGGCGAACCCGCGCAGGATCTTCAGCAGCTGTTGATCGCTCTGACTCGACAACGGACCGGCGCGACCGCCGAACGCCGCGGCGCCGTCGGCGCTGAAGATCATATTGACGCGCACCCCGTCGGGGGGCTCGGCGTAGAACGACGCGAGTTCAGTGACGTCGCTGACGGTGCCCACACGGGGAGAATCGTTCACTGTGTCCGCCTGCGGCCGCTGATGCTCGGATGCGCTCATGCCTCGTGGCCCGGCTCCAGGGAGCGGACATCGCCAAAAGACACCCAGTGCTCCAGCGCGTCGGGCGGATCGCCATCCAGCGGTTGCAGCAGGTGCCCCACGTGATCACCGAGGGGAAAACGATCGAGAATCTTGCCGACGAACCAGGCGGCTGCATCGTCGAGGATGGGTAACTGCGCCGGGCCGCGGTGCCAACGGCAACGGTCGAACTTATTGGTCAGGTCGCCGGTCTGGCTGCCGAACAGTTCGGCGGTGTCGATGTGCTCGATATCGAACGCATGTACCGCTAGATGTGTGGCGCCGGCGGCCACCCGGAAGGTGTGATTTTGGTTGGACAGGCCGATTAGGAAACGAGGCGGATGGATGCTGGCTTGACAGGCGAAGCCCACCAGACAGCCGGCGCTCGTGCCGTTGGCCTGCGTGGTGACGACGAACATCGGATAGTTGAGCAGCGCCACCAACTTCTCGAATGCGTCAATCCCGGGGTCGCCCACCCGCTCTCTATTCCCATTCAGCTCAAGTTGGAATCACATCGACCGGAAATCGTCGCTGCGTTGTCATTAGCAAGCGCGGTCTGCCGAATCACCTTGTGTACGAAGCCCAGTTTGCGGATGACCGGTGGCGGGATCTCGAACGGGTAGAGCGGCTGTTTGCCCATTGCGGTGTTGGTGCGGTTGAAAAACAGTGCCAACCACTTCCAGTCGTAGAGCAGCTGCTCGATGGGCGCGTCGGCGTAGGAGGCGAGCGGAACGATGTCGCGCGGAGCGGCGACGCCCGCACGATCGGCGACCAGAATCAAACCGGCCTCGCGAACGGTGTTGATGGTGTCGGTGATGTGCAGATAGTGGGCAAAGCATTCCGCGAAGTCCTCCCACGGATGCATCGTCGCGTACTCCGAGATGAACGACTCGTTCCAGTTCTCGGGCGCCCCGAATCGGTAGTGACGGGCGATTTCGCCTTGTAGTCGGCCCGTTCGTCGCCGAAGAGCTCTCGGCACTCGTCGAGATAGCGCACTCCCTCGCCGGTCTCAACCAAGAGGTTCTGGTAGTAGTGACCGACCTCGTGCCGAAAATGACCCAGCATGGTGCGGTACGGCTCACCGAGACGCACCCGCAGCGACTCGCGGTAGGCGTCCAGGGATTCCGTCAGATCGATGGTGATCACCCCGCCGGCATGACCGATCACGATCTTCTGTCCGGTGCTGTAGCTGGACAACAAGTCGAAGGCGAGCCGGCCTTCAGTCCGCCAGAACGGGTCCACCGCAAGTCCGATATCCAGCAGCTGATAGATGAGTCTGCGCAGGTCAACTGATGTGGACACCAGCTTCTCCACGGCGATGGTGTCATCGGCGGCCGGCTCGCGCCGGATCAGCGAATCGGGCAGGCAGCGTCCCCGGCTCGTCTGATCTGGCTGTTCCTCGGGCACTAGCCAGTTGCAGCCGAGATCGAGGGCCTTGGTGCACGCGATCCAGCGACAGCCGTCGATGGTCGCGACATCCGACGCTGTTGCGACCATCGTCATCGTCGGCGCGTGAAATCCCAACGCGGCTTGGCAGTTCGGGCAACGATGCGATTCGAACGCCACGAACCCGCGGCACACCGGACAGGCGAATGCACGCACGCGATCATCGTGGCATACACCAGGTCGAATGTCGTGGTCAGACTTTCACGCGCACAGGCGATTAGCGAAGCGGGTCGTTTTCTCGCACCCCGCGATACATGCCCCAGCGGACGACCCATGGCATCACTATCCGTTGGACCGACCAGGCGCGGAGCCGGAAGGCTTGGCCGGTGGGCAGGAAAACCTCGAGCCCGTTGGCCTGGATACCCACCAGCGAGCCCCATCGCCGTCCTGGCGTCCGATAGGTGCGCAGTTGTTGGCCCGCGACTCGGCCCGGATGTTATGGGCCACCAACGAATCCCCGCGATTGCGCGCCGAGCTGCGAAGAGGGTCGCTTGCCGCGATGTCGCCGACGGCGAAGACACCGCGATGGCCGGGCACCTCCAGCTCGGGCGTCACGCGCACAAAGCCGTGTTCGTCCAGCAATTCAGGCGGCAACCAGTCGGTGTTGGGTTGCACCTGGCCCACCGCCCAGAGCACGGCGCCCGCGGTAGCCGGCGGTTGCCCGGTGCTCCAGCTGACAGGTTCGCTGGTGATCTGCTCACCCGCGGAGCCGTTCGAGGTCACCGCGCGGTGTACCGGGTGCAGGCCCACACCCAGTTTGGTGAGCCGGCCACGGATTCGCTTCCAGATCCGGGGGTGATACCCGCCCAAAGCGGCCTCTCCGGGGAAGTACAGATCAATGCGCTTGTCCGGCCACGTGGTCGAGATATTGACGGCGCTGCTGACCGCTGCCGCACCGCCGCCGACGACGATCACCGAGGTGACGCTCGCCAGGCGGGTGTGTGCGGCCTGCAGGTCGGCGCCGATCTCAGCGGCCGATTGCACGGTGGGCTGGCGCCAGAAGCCGTTCGTGACCCCGGTCGAGATCACCAGCGCATCGAACTCCTCGGCGATGGTCGTCCCATCGCTGCCCTGTCCGAACACGGTTCGGGCAGCCAAATCCAGTCCGGTCAGCGTGGCCTGAATCGTGCGCACGCGGTCCAGACCGCGGAACCGGTCGAATGGGATCCAGTAGTCGCGCGCCCAATCGCCGGGGCGAGACAGCCGGACGCCGAGTTCCTGGCCACTTACCAGCGCGGGCTTGACCGAGATTCCGACGACGTCTGCGTGCCGGGCCAGACGGATCGCAGTCAACAGACCAACGTCTCCGAGCCCCGCGACGACGACGCGCTTGGCTGCCGCCATTACGCTGAGTTCACTTCTGCTGCAGGGCTTTTCTGCGACGGACGACGCACGCAACTACCGGCGGTGGAATCCATGCGGGCCTCCTCACGGCAACGCCCGCCTGCCGAGGTCCTCGGCCGCGGTCGGCAAACTGTAACACGTTCTACCGGCGGTTCAAGGGCCGCGGTGCTGGTTGCGGGGAACCCCGGCGCGCCAGGCGAATTGGTGGTTCACTAGGCCGATCGCCACCATGTTCACCTCCCGAATCGCTACCGCGGCAGTGGTTGCTTGCATCGGCATGGCCAGCGTGCCCCTGGTATCGGGGTGCCACTCGACGACGGCATCGACGGCATCGACGTCGGCGGCGGTCGCCGGCGCGGGCGTGTACGGCGACCCGGCCGCGGTGGCCAAGTATTGGCGGCAACAGTCGCTCGAGGACAACTGCGGGCTGATGTCGGTGGCCGATGTGGTCGGTGAGCTCACCGGAAATGAGCCGACGGAACAGCAGATGATCACGCTGGCACAGAACACCCCGTCGGGCACCAATCCGGGGCCGGTTTACGCGCCCTCGGCCGACCCGAGTCACGCAAACGGCAACGGCGGCGTCGAAATGGCGGACCTGGTCGTGCTGCTCGACCATTACGGCGTCAAATCCGCCATGTACTGGACGGAGCACCCCGAAACGACCGGCTTGCCGGCACTGCAGCAGTACCTGCGCGACGGGTGCAAGGCCATTGCCTGGGTCAACTCCGCCATCGTCTGGAACACCAGCGACCAGCGCACGAAGGCCGATCACTACCTGGTCGTCACCGGGATCGACACCAATAAAAAGATCATTCACCTGAACGACCCTGGTGCCGACCACGCTGACGAGCAGGTCAGCTTCACCACCTTCACGAATGCCTGGCGTACGGGTGAGGAATCGATCGTCGTCACGACGCCGGCCGGCTGAGGTCGCCAACCTGAAAGATGAAACGCAGTGTGGCCGTCCGTGTTTCAGGACCATCAGGCACCACCGTTCGCCTCAAATACCGGGTGGGATTGGGTAGTGGCTCACGAAGATGCTGGGCCATTAGCATTAGCCAGCGGCCTGCTCCGACCGCGGGAGCGGCCAACGGACGGGAACGCGCGTATCACCGTGGCAGAAAGGAACGGCCCGCGATGACGACACAAACAGACGGCCATCGACACAGCCCTCAATTGATCCCGCGGCGGCTGCTGCGCACCGGACAGCTTCATCACCCGGCCGTACTGGATGAGGCCAAAAGGCGCAGCGACAACCTTCAGTTGCGGCTGGCCGACCGGATCACTTCATTTGCCGGGTCGATGAATTTCGTCTGGATTCACGCGGCCTTGTTCGGTGTGTGGATGCTGTTTCTGGAACGCAATCCATGGCCGACGCTGACGCTGGTCGTGTCTCTCGAGGCGATTTTCCTGTCGACTTTCGTGATGATCGGCCAGAACCGGCAGGCGGCTTTTCAGCAGGCCAGAGCCGACCATGATTTTGAGGACCCAGGAGTTGGAGCTGAAGACCAACACCGAGCTGACCCGTCAGATTCATGTGCTCACCCAGGAATTGCACAGGCGCCTCATTCCGCCAACGTCTGAGCCATCCGTTTAGTCGAAGGCATCGAAAAGCAGTGGCACAGAAGGTGGTCGGACGAGGCACCGCTCGCGTGGGGGAGCAGATGGTCGAGTTACGGGAGACGATGCGGCCACATGTGCGTGCCGTCTTGCGAACCGTGGCGCGAGCGTCGGCACCTCGTCCTACCGCGGCGAAACGGGCCGCCAAAGACTTGCAACGAGCCCTGGGGCCCGCTGTTGTGGCGGAAATCCGCTGGGCGTTCGCCCCGCCACGCACCTGGCTGATGGGCGTGGTGGCCAACCTGGTTTTCGCCGTGGGGTGGTTGGTGGTGCAGCCGCTGGCGCCCGGCCGCCACCAAGACTGGGTGGTCCTGGTCGGCACGTACTTCTCGTCGTGGATCCTTGCCGATGTCACCACCACCAACCTGCTCGGCGCCGATCACTATCGTGTGGTTCAGGCGGTGTCCAACGGGGTGCCATTCTGGCGGGTGCTGTCGATCAAGAACCTGGCCCTGCTCGTGATCGTCGGGTTGCCGACGTTGGTGACCGCAATGGTGTTAACCCTTTGGCTGGAAACCCCGGAGCGCTTGGCCGTCACGATCCCCACCGTCGCGGTGCCCATCGTGTCCTGGCTCGGGGTCGGCAACGTGTTCTCGGTGTTGCATCCGGTCGGCGTCGAGCCGCTGACGCGGCGGTGGCGGCAGCGTAGCGACCGTCGCCGCACTCGCGGCTGGATCGTCGCGCTGACGCTGCCCTACGCGCTGTATTACGTCGCCGACCCGATGAACGGGGTGGAGCATCAGGTGTTGTGGACGCAGATACCCAAGTTGGTCTGGCCGGTATTCGGCCGCCAAACGAAAAGCTTTGTGCACCTGGGCATTGCGCTAGCAGTCTGGCTGGCCGGAAGCGTCGTGGCGGTGCTCTGGGTACACAGACGGGGCCTGCGGATCAGGTGACCTACTAGCCGGCCGTTCCGGCGACCTTGCGCAGGAGTGCTCGGGTTCGAGCGAGGGTCTCTTCGCCGTCACCGAACAGAAACGCCGAGAATTCGTCGACACCACCGCTGCGTAGTTCGTCGATGCGGTCGGCGACGGTGGCCTCGTCACCGATGATGGCGGTATCCTCGGGGCCGGTGGAACCCTCTCGGTCCAGCATCGCGCGATACGACGGCAGGGTGCCGTAGATCGCGAATTGTTCGGCTGCCTGGGCCCTGGCGCCGTCCGCGTCATCAGTGACACAGACCGGCAATGCCGCCACTACCTTGACCGAGCCATCGGGTCGTCCGGCTTCGGCCGCCGCCTCTCGCAAGGTCGGAACGACATGATTGACCAGCGTCTTGGAGCCGGTCATCCAGGTGAACGTTCCCGCGGTGCGCCGAGCCGCCACGCGCAACATTTGCGGACCCAGTGCGGCGATATAGAGCCGGGGAGCGGTGATGCCGGATGCGCGCAGCGAAGCCACGAGTCGTCACCATCTCGCCGACCGCATCGGCTTCCTCACCGGCGAGCAGCGGTTGTAGTCCGTCGAGATACTCGTTCATCCGCCGTACCGGTTTACCCCAAGGGATTCCCCACAATTCCTCGCTCATCTGCGGGTGGTTGACCCCGAGGCCGAGCTTGAACCTGCCCCCGGATAAGCGCCGCTGAGGGTCAACGCGCGCTGGGCGGTCAGCATGGGGTGGGCGACCTGGATGGGCAGCACGCCGACCCCTAGATCGATACCCGGCACTTCACGCAGCGCAACTGCTTGCACGGCCAGCAGATCGATTTCCCAAGGGAGTTGGGCCGTCCACACTGTGGTGAAGCCCTCCGCAGCGAGGCGTGAAACTCCATCGATATACGCGTCCACGACAGATGGTCCGTCGCCGTCGCCCAGGGTGTTGAAGATACTGATCTCCATCACGCATTCCCTTCATTAGGCCTTGCCTATTGCGTCCAGGGCTCAGCCGAGCAACGACAACTCGCGTAGATCGTCGGTGTACTTGTCGATCAACTCCGCCGAGATGTGCGGGATGTCCTGGTCGGGTCCGACCTTCTCTTCGCGCACTGCCGCGCGGAACATGTCGGTCGGAGCGGCGGCGCCCCGGAGAGGCTTTTCCGGCTTACGGAATGCGTGCAGCAGCGGCAGGACCGATTGCTGGCGTTGCCGCTCAGGCAAACCCGTCAGCGCGGTCTGAAACCGGGCCAGCCACTCGTCGTAGTCAGCGATGCGCTGGATTTTGTTACCGGCCCGAATCAGCCAGTCCACGAACACATCCAGCGAGATACCGTCGTCGTACGGGTTCATCACGTCGAAAGACCGGTAGTCATCGGTGACCCTGGCACCGATCGTGGTGATCGCCTCGGCGATGAAGTCGACCGGCAGACCGTCGTAGTGTGCGCGCGCCCGGCTGCCGACTCCGTCGCCTTGGTAAAACGATTGCGGAGCAATGCCTGTCACCAGCAGGCTGAAGATCAGCCGGGTAAACATGTCGGGGACGTTGAGCTGCCCGCGGTACCGGGTGTGCGCGAGGATCATGTCGGAGCGGAATACCGCCACCGGCAGGCCGCACAGGTCGTTGGCCTCCCTGAGTAGCACCTCGCCGGCCCACTTGCTGCTGGCGTAACCGTTTGCGTATTCGTCGTTGATCGGGCGGTCGGGGCTGACCCGGCGGATGTCCCCATCCTCCTGGAACTGTCCCGGCGGCACCGTCATCGCTACAGCGACGGTTGACAAGTAGTTGACGGGCTTGATGTGGGTAGTGATCGCGAGCCGGATAAGCTCCGCGGTCCCAACGACATTCGGCCCGAACAGCTGGTCGTAGGGCAGCACGTGGTTGACCAGCGCGGCCGGATGCACGATCAGGTCGACGGTGTCGGCCAGCCTTTGCCAGGTTGCGTGGTCCAGTCCGAGATCCTGGTCGGCGATATCGCCGGGCAGTACCTCGAGATGCGTCGCGGCGAGCTCGCGGAACCGGTTCAGCAGGTCGGGATCGCCGCTGTCGAAGGCCTTTTCCAATCGCGTCCTGGCCTCGTCGGCGTCGCGGCCGCGCACGATCGTGACCAGCTTGCCGCCCCGCTCGGAGAGCCGTTCCAGCCACTCCAGGGCCAGAAAACGCCCCAGCCATCCGTTCGCACCGGTCAAAAGCACGGTATGCGGTGCGCCGGTGGTGTGCGCCAATGACGCCACGTTGGACAATGTTTGGGCGTCGATGAACTTATCCAACGTCAAGTCACCGGCCGAAATGGCGGTTGCGCCCTGGCCGTGCACGGTGCTGAAAGTCGGACGCTGGATGCCGGGACCGCGTTGGGTCTCGATGTAGTCGGCGATCTTCCCGATGTTGTTAGCCGGACTGGTGATCACCCCGACCGGGACCTCGACGTGGAAGATTTCCTCGAGCAGGCGGGACAAAGTCAACGCGGACAACGAATCTCCGCCGAGGTCGGTGAAATGGTCTTCGGGGTTAGCGCCCGAGGTGCCCAGCAGGGCGCGGCAGGCCGCGGACAGCGTCTCCACCACCGGTCGCTCGGCTGCGGTCTCCCGCAGCACCCGGATCTCATCGACCTGCGCGGCGGCGATTTCGGAGTACAGCTGCTCGAGCTGTTCGCCGTAGCGGTCCTTGAGCCGGGGGCGCAGCTGTTTGCCCAAGCCGGATAGCAATCCGTTCTCGTCGGTGAATGGTTTGGTTTCCAGGATGAAGTCGACGGGCAGTTCATAGGACTGCAGTTGCGCGGCTGCGGCGGTCTGCCGAAGCGACTCGTGTAACGCCGCTTTCAGTGCTGCACTGTTCCCGTATTCTGCCAGCGCTGCGGGGGTGGGCACGATGACGGCCAGCAGGTTCGGCCGTTCGCTGTTGCCGTACACGAAGATCTGTCGCACCAGTGGCGCCCCGACGTAGATGGTCTCCAGGTTCGTCACGGCGACGAACTCGCCCTGAGCAAGCTTGAGCACGTTGTTGCGCCGGTCGACGTAGACCAGATGATCGGGTTCGATCTCGGCCATCACGTCACCGGTCTGGTAGTAGCCATCCTCGTCGAAAACCTGGGCGGTGATTTCCGGGCGCTTGTAGTAGCCCGGTGTCATCATGTCGGTCTTGACGAGCAATTCCCCACGCGGATAGGGCCGGTCGGTGAGAAAGTAACCGAGTTCGGGCACGTCGATCAGCTTGTAGTCGATGACGCGCTTGCGGTTGATCACGCCGTCGCGGGTCAGGATTCCGGTTTCGGTCAGACCGTAGCCGTCCATGATGTGCGCACCCAGCACCCAATCCAGGAACACCTTCATCTCTGCGGCCAACGGCGCACTGCCGACCAAACCGCCCAGTACCCGGCCGCCCAGCACCTGCTCGCGCAATTCGGTCGCCGCGTCCTGTTCCGCGGTTGCCGGATCTGCGCCCTCGGCGATCCCGTACTCGACCGCGCTGCGGTAGTGCTGGTACAGCAGCTCCACCACCCGGGGAACAACGCTGAGTTCGGTGGGCCGCACCAGCGCCCAGTCTTCGAACAGCGTGGACAGATCGGACTCGGGGACGAAGTAGTTGGTACCGCCGGACATGAATGCCGACGCCAGAGGCAGCCGGCCGCCGAGGTGATTCAGCGGCATGAAATTCGCGCTGAGCACCGGTAGTCCGGGCGTGAGGAAGAAACCTGACGTCCACACCTTGGTGATCGTTTGCTCGGTGTACATGGCGCCCTTGGGCGTCCCGGTGCTGCCCGAGGTGTACATGATCATCGCCAGGCGCTCGTCGCTGCCCTCGGTGAAGGCCGGTCCGGCCGGCAGTTGGCGGCCGCGCTCGACGACGTCGTCCACCGTGGTGACGGCCACCGGAGCGCCCGACCCCCGCAAGCGGATACGGGCCTGATCGAAGTTCTCCCGCTGCTCGTCGACCGCGGGTTGATAATCGAACACCATCAGCTGCCGCAGCGACGCACTGGTCAGCACGGACTCCACCGCCAGATCGAGGTACTCCGCGCTGACCGCGACGATCTTCGGTTCGCATTCCTCGATGATCGGGCGCAGTCTCGACACCGGGGCGTTGTGCTGCAGCGGCACGGTCACCAATCCGAGGTAGGCGCACACCATGTCGACGACCAAATAATCGGCGCTGGAGAACCCGACCGTCGCCACGACATCCCCTGCGGAGACGGGGTTCTCCGGGTCGTGGCGCCAGGCGCTGGCGATCGCGCGGACTCGGTCCCACACTTCGCGGTAACTGATGGTCTCGAAACGCGGCTGCAGTCGTACCGAGGTGCGGCCACTGGCGTCGGTGACCAATTCGCGAGCACGCTGTCCCAGCGCTGGACGATCCGCGTAGCCCTCGACGATTGTCTCGAAGACCTCGGTGAGCCGCAGGCCCGGCGTGCAGGCCGCCTCGACCACCTCGGGAAGGGGAGCTGCCGCACGGAATTGCGGATCGTTGTCGAACAATTCGGCCACCCGACGGGCCAGCTGCTCGTCTCGGTCATCGCCCATCTCGGTCAGCTGGGTGTCGTGGAGTGATCCGCTCGTCATGGTGTGTCCTTCCGTCGTTATCTGTTCTTCGAGCCAGAACACCGGCCGGACGACGGGGGGATTGCGCCCAGTGAGTGTGACCTTGCTTACTCATTACGGCAAGGATGGGTAGTCGGTATAACCCAACGCGCCACCCGTGTGCAGGAATTCCAGTCGCGGCGCATTGAGTGCGGCGCCGTAGGTCCATCGCCGCACCAGATCTGGATTCGCCAGATACGCACGGCCGATGGTCACGGCGTCAGCGGTGCCGGTCGTGACGAGGTCGACGGCTTGCTCACGGGTGGTCGTCGTCTGGAACCCGCGGTTGAGCAGCAAACGGTCCGGCCATCTGCGACGTAACCACGAAAAGATGGGTCGTTCGGGCGCGACCCGCACGTGCAGGTACGCCAAACCCAGTTCCCGCGCAATTTTGGCGAGAATCAGGTGCGCCTCGAGATCCGCCTCATGAATGTCGTTCTCCGGGTTGCCCGGAGAGATGCGCAGCCCCAGCCGGCCGGGGCCGATCGCGTCCGCGACCTCGCTGATGATCTCACTCGGCAGTCGAGCGCGATCGTGAGCAGACCCCCCGTAGGCGTCGCGCCGGTAATTTGCGTCGTAGCTCAAAAACTGACTCAACAGGTATCCGTTGGCGGCATCGATCTCCACACCGTCAGCGCCGGCAGCGAGTGCACGGCGCGCTGAGGCGACGAAATCGGAAATTAAAGAGCCAATTTCACCGACGGTGAGCTCGTGCGGAACAACGAAGGTTTTCTTGCCGGCGGCGGTGTGCGCCGAGCCGAATGCCCTGACCGCCGACGGGGCCACGGGCCGTTGGCCGCCGAGGATATCGGGATGCGATATACGACCAGAGTGCCTGAGCTGCAACAGGATTCGACCACCAGCCGCGTGGACGGCCTCCGCGACCCGCGCCCATCCGGCCTGCTGTGCGTCGGTGTGCAAACCCGGCTGTTTCGGGTACGCTTGCCCACGCGCCGACGGGAATGTGCCTTCGGTGATGATCAGCCCCGAATTCGCCCGTTGTGCGTAGTAGTCCGCCATCAGCTTGGTGGGCACCCCGTCGTCGGCTGCCCGGGTGCGCGTCATCGGTGCCAGCAGAATGCGGTTCGGGGCGTACAACGCACCCAGTTGGATCGGGGCCAATAACCGATGGCCCGGTGACAGCAACCGTGGCGGTGCAGCCGAGTCGTCCGGGTGTGACGTACACAGAAGTTGCGTTCGGCTGGCAACAGCGAATCTTCGAGCCACGGTCGTCCGCACCTTTCGTCCGGGGAGTTGCCCGCCAAGACACGGACGTCCGAGCTACCCGTTGACCGTGCGGACAACTCAATGGTGTCGTTGACATACCGCCACGGCTAGGACACGTGTCCTCCCGTGTCAGAGGCTGCGGCTCGCACAGCGACCGAGAATGCCGGTGCAGCTAAGACACGTTCGGCTTGGTCTCTTCGATAACCCACTGCGCGTAATCGAGGTATTCGTCGACGCCGCTGACAGCGGGAACGGGGACGGCGCTGACCGTCACTCCCTGCTGGCCCAGCCAGTTCAAACGGTCGATGATCGCCTGCGCACTCATGCCCGGCCGATCGCCAGAACCTTTGCGGAGACCGTGTCCCTCGCCGACGCGATTGGTGCCCATGCCGTGCATCACCTCGAATGGCCGGCCGTCATAGTAGGGCTGGGACTTGATATAGTCCAGTCGGTCGGCGATCTGCTCGGGAGTCGTCAGAAACGGCCACCACCCGGATGCGTATTTGGCCGCTCTGCGCAGTGCCGCGTCGGCGTCGCCGCCGACCCAGATCGGAAGATAAGGTTTCTGAACGGGTTTCGGCTCGAACGCGACGTTGTCGAACGACACGTAGCGGCCGTCGAATTGCGGCGTGTCGCTGGTCCACAATTCCACGATCGCCGCCAAGTATTCGTCGGCGATGCGGCCCCGCTCGTGAAAGGGCACCCCGAGCAGTTCGAACTCCCGTGCCAGCCAACCGACTCCGAAGGTGACCATCATCCGGCCTCCACTCATCCAGTCGGCGGTGGCCAATGCCTTGGCCAGGACGATCGGATGGTGCAGCGGCAAGATGGTGACACACGAATTGATGGCGATGCGTTCGGTGGCGCCGGCGATATGGGCTTGGGCGACCGTCGAGTGCAGGTAGTGCGGCCCGGACAATTCGACATGCTCGGCAGGAATGACGAGATGTTCAGGGACGGCGATCACGTCGTAGCCCCAGCGGTCGGCGCATTTCACCATGCGGGTCTGGTCAGGTCCGGTGACCGCCGGCTCCCAGGACTGCATGGTGGCCTTGAGGCGGAGCATGTGCGGAAGAGGAAAGACGAATTTCACGCAAAACTCCTTCTCAAGCGTGGCCAACAAGGAAATCAAAGCCCACTCGGGATCGCCCGTCACCCTAAATCGCCCACAACGCTCTGTCCCGGCCAGCGGTCAGTGCCGGCCGAGCAGGTATCCGGTGTTGTTAACCTGGCGACGTGGCAGAGACCAGCGGAAAGCTGACAAAAGCGGTGCTTGCCGGCACCAGCTGGGCGCTGCTGGGCATGATGTCTTACGAAGAGGAAGTCTCCGGCTACGACTTGAAGAAGTGGATCGACTGGAGCGTCGACCTTTATTACTGGAGCCCCTCGTTCAGTCAGATCTACACCGAGCTGAAGAAGCTGGAAGGTCTGGGCCTGGTGACCTCACGCGTCGAACGCGACGAGGGCACCCGCACCCGCCGGCTTTACAAAATCACCGCGGCGGGCATGGACGCAGTCACCGAGTGGACCAACCATGCACCCGTGGATCCACCGGTGCTCAAGCACAGCGTGCTGCTGCGAATGACGTTCGGCCATCTGAGTAACCCCGCCCGGCTCAAGGAATTGCTCGCCGAACACGTGGCCTATGCCGAGGCCAGGCACCGCAAGGCCCTCGAGGATGCCGAGGGGGCCGAAGCCGAACCCGCGTGGGCGTACTCGGTGCTCGCGCTCCGCTGGGCGGCCAAGTACTACGCCGCCGAGAGCGAATTCGCGCTGGAACTGATGAAGGACATCGACGCGGCCGACGCCATACTGCAAACGGCACCCAAGGGCGGATACGGCAAACCGCGTACCACGCCGGGATACTGGCGCGAGGTCGAAAAGCAGGTCGAGGCCAAGCGCGAAGCCGGCTAGTTGTACCCGGCGGTCAGGTTGGTGTCAGTCGGCTGATCGGGGGTTTGTCTCCGATTGCTGAGTGGCGTCGTTGATTGTTGTAGTGCTCGAGCCATGGAGCAAGGGCTGCGCTGCGTGCATCGTTGGTGGTGAAGATCTGCCGGTAGGCCCATTCGACTTGCAGGGTGCGGTTGTATCGCTCGACCTTCCCGTTTTGTCATGGGCAGTTGGGTTTGATGAGTACCTGGCGGGCTCCCAGTTGAGTAGCGATCTCGCGCAGCGAGTAGCGGTAGGCGAAGGCGTTGTCGGTCATGATGCGTTCGATCCGGGTGATGCCACGCGCGGTGAAATAGTCGGCGGCACGTTGCAGAAGCGCCACACAGGTGGCGCCTTTTTCGTCGGGCAGAATCTCGGAGTACGCCAGCCGGGAGTAGTCGTCGACGACCGAGTGAACATAGTCGAATCCGACGGGTGCATTCTTTTGGGCCCCCGATTTGCCCATTTGCCGACCGGGTTGCGTCCATCTAGGTGGTGTACGAGTCGGACCTGATTAGCGGTACCGGCGTGTCGTAGCCGAATGATTGAAGGTCATCGCGTGATTCTTCGACAGACCGACCAAAGTCACTCGAGCAAAGGAATCAACGCGATGACCACTGCCCACAATATCGACCTGCCTGCCGCGCTGGCCGAACGACTCACCACCACCCACCCCGACGTGCTGCGCGAACTGTTGTCGACGTTCATCCACACCCTGATGGGTGCGGAGGCCGACGCCCTGTGCGGCGCCGGATACGGTGAACGCAGTAGCGAGCGCATCAATCAGCGAAACGGCTACCGTCATCGCCAATTCGTACCCGCACAGGATCATTGGATCTGGCGATTCCCAAGCTACGGCAGTGGCGAGTCCCGGTTACTGAGTCCACCCGCGTTTAGAGTCGGGGTGTTTTTGGTTCCGGATTCAGTTGATCTCGCAGGCCACCGGGGTGTGGGTGCACCTGCATGCCGCAGCGTACTCGGCCGGTGTTCGGTAGCCCAGCGATGAGTGGCGGTGTCGATGATTGTGTTCGGTCTTGAAGTCACCGATGACCACGCGGGCTTCGAACAGGGTGTTCCAGTGATTGCGGTTGAGGCACTCCTTGCGTAGTCGGTTGTTGAAGGATTCGATGTGTCCGTTGTTCCACGGCGTTCCGGGCGGGATATAGGACGTGCCGACCTTGCGGTCGCAAAACTGTTGCAACGCTTGAGAAATGAACTCAGGCCCGTTGTCCATCCGCAGCACCTTCGGCGGACCGCCGGCCACGGCGAACACCGTCTTGAGCTCGTCAACGAGCCGGTGGGCGGTGATCGAGCGTTCCACCAGATGCAGCAGCGATTCACGGGTGTGTTCGTCGACCATCGAGGCAATCTTGATCGCCTTGCCGTCGGTGGTGGAGTCGAACTGGAAGTCGATCGCCCACACCACGTTCGGGGCATCGGCCTCAACCGGCGGGATCGACGACACCCCGGCCCGCTTGCGCGGCGAGATCACCTTCACCTGCAATCCCTCTTCGCGCCACAGGCGATGGATCTTCTTCTTGTTGACCTCGCGGCGCTCGTCGTAGCGCAGCGCGGCCCAGGCGCGCCGGAACCCATGGCACGGGTTTTTCGTGGCGTAGGAACGCAACCAGGCCCGCATATCGGCATCGGGATCAGCCGGAGTCTGCGCTTGCGGGAGGCGGCGGTGCGTGGAGCGGGCCAGCCCAACTGCTTTGCACGCCAACCGTTGCGACATGCCCAACGTGGTGGTGAGCATGTCGACGGCGCGGCGCTTGGCAGCTGGGCTCAGAATTTTCCCTTCCCTACCTCCCGCAGTGCGTCTTTGACCAGCTCAGCTTCGGCCAGCAGCCGCTTGAGTCGGGCGTTCTGCTCGCGCAGCTCTTTGAGTTCTTTGGCGGCGTCGGTGTCCATCCCGCCGTAGGCGCGCCGCCAGTTGTACAACGTCGCCGCAGACACCTCCAGCTCGGCGGCGATCTCCTCACCCGTCTTGCCTTCGGCAGCCAACTCATCTGCCCGGCGCAGCTTGCGCACGATGTCCTCCGCGGAATGCCGCTTCCGACCAGCCATACGTTTCATCGTCCCTTCTCGGCCCGACATCGGACCACAGGACTCTAAAACTGGTTGGACTCCTTCAGCGGGAACACGCCGGCAGGGTTGCTACTTCCCGGACTGGCTGCTGGAACGCCGCAAACGGGCCGAGCGGGCCCTGACCACCGTGGTCGCTACCTGCTACCTACTCGGGGTGTCTACCCGGCGGATGGACAAGCTCGTCGAGACGTTGGGCATCACCAGCTTGTCGAAGTCTGAAGTCAGCGTGATGGCCAAGGAGCTCGACGTCGCGGTCGAGGCGTTCCGGAGCCGGCCGCTGGACGCCGGCCCGTACACGTTCGTCGCCGCCGCCGACGCCCTGGTGCTCAAGGTCCGCGAAGCCGGGCGGGTGGTCAACGTGCACGCCCTGATCGCGGTCGGGGTCAACGCCGAGGGATACCGCGAAATCCTGGGCATCGACGTCAGCACCGCTGAGGACGGCGCCGGGTGGTTGGCGCTCTGGCGGTCGCTGACGGCCCGGGGCCTGTCCGGGGTACGGCTGGTCACCTCCGACGCGCACGCCGGGCTGGTGGCTGCGCTAGGCGCGACTCTGCCCGGAGCTACCTGGCAGCGGTGCAGAACCCACTACACGACCAACCTGATGGCGAAGACTCCCAAGAGTTCGTGGCCGTGGGTGCGTACCCTGTTGCATTCGGTGTTCGACCAACCCGATGCGGAATCGGGTGCTGCTCAATATGATCGGATCACCGACGCACTATCGGACCAGCTCCCCAAGGTCGCCGATCACCGAGAGGCGGCCCGACCGGATCTGCTGGCGTTCACCAACTTCCCCAAGCAGATCTGGCGCCAGATCTGGTCGAACAACCCCCAGGAACGCCTCAACAAGGAGATCCGCCGCCGCACCGACGTCGTCGGCATCTTCCCCGACCGCAACGCGCTGATCCGCCTCGTCGGTGCCGTGCTGGCCGAACAACACGACGAATGGGCCGAATCCGGCGCTACCTCGGCCTCGACGTCCTCAGCAAATCCCGAGCAGATCAGAACTCACCGACTGAACAGGAGGACACCCCCGCGGCACTGACCGCCTGAACCAAACCTCGGAGAATCACACGACTAGCTCGTACACCACGTCCCTGGACTTGACCGCCGACCGTGCGCCTTCCAGCCGCCACCGTTGCGGATACGACCAATTTTCTTGACGTCCATATGGATTAGCTCACCGGGACGGCTACGTTCGTAGCGCACTGCGGTCATCTTCGAGGTTCGGATCGGTGCACCTGCTGGCCGCGACGAGACGACCTGCGCAACTCGACGACGGCGGCCTCGAGATCGGCCGCTGTGCGATGCGGGCAACGGTGCGGACACGAGGAGCGATCGACCAGGCCGGCCAGACCCTCCACCCGAAACCGGCGCACCCATCGATACGCACATTGTCTGGACACACCGAGCTCGGCAGCCACATGCGCCACCGGGCGCCGACCGACGACAATCCGTTCGATCAACAACACCCGACCATGAACAGTCAAACGAGCATTAGCGTGGGACAAGAGGACCCCCGTTGTGAGTAGAGACGTCAGACATCTCCACTAAGCCCGGAGGTCCTCCACATTTCACCACCGAATCGTCAACAACGTCCC
This sequence comes from uncultured Actinomycetota bacterium, assembly GCA_963712615.1. GTDB lineage: Bacteria > Actinomycetota > Actinomycetes > Mycobacteriales > Mycobacteriaceae > Mycobacterium. The sequence continues at coordinate 750,455 of CAVQIO010000002.1, read as the reverse complement.
AGCCGGGTACACCTAGCCGGCGCCGGCCGCGTCCCGGGCCGCGATGTAGCCGAACACGAGTCCCTGCGCGATTGTCGCGCCCGCACCCGGATAGGTCGTGCCGAACGCATTGGCGGCGGTATTGCCGATTGCGTACAACCCGTTGATCACGGCGCCGTCCTCGCGTAGCACCCGCGCCCGGTGGTCGGCTGTCAATCCGCCGCAGGTGCCCAGGTCGCTGAGCACCATCTTCACGGCGTAGAACGGGCCCCTGGTCAACGCGCGCAGGTTGGGGTTGGGCGATACCGTCGGGTCGCCGTAATAGCGGTCGTAGGCACTGCGACCTCGGCCGAAGTCGGGATCATCACCGGCGGAGGCGTTTTGGTTGAAACGAGTGATCGTCGCGGTGAACTCGGGCACCGGTACACCGATCCGGGCGCCCAGTTCGGCAAAGGCGTCGCTGCGTGCCGCAATACCCGCGTCGTACCAGGTGTGCGGGATGCGCATCCGCGGGAACAGTTGAGCACCAAAGACATAGCTGTTGCGGTATTGCTGGTCGAAGATGATCCATATCGTTTCGATCGGGCTGCCCGACCGCTCCAGCTCGAGCAACCGCTGGCCGAAGGACATGTAGTCCGCCGACTCGTTGGCGAAGCGGCGGACGTGCTGGTTCACGATGAGGCTGCCCGGCCGCGATCGTTCGGCAAGCATCACGGTGGGCGCCCCGCCGGGAAGCGGCGCCACGGCCGGGAACCACCACGCCTGATCCATCAGATCGATGCCGCCGCCGAGTTCTTGCCCGGCGCGGATGCCGTCGCTCGCTATTGGCCGCCGCGCCGAGGCTCAGGTTGGCGCCCAACGACTCGGACTGAAATTTCCACCGCATGTCCATGCTGTGGTCGAAACTGCCGGTGGCCAGCACGACCCCGCGCCGAGCGGTGATCGTCACCTCCCGGCCGCGATGTTGCACGACCGCGCCGCGGACGCCGTCAGCGTTGCCGTCCAAGCGCAGCAGGCAGGTGTCCGTCCACACCGGGATACCGGCGCGCAGCATGCCCGCGAACAGCCCGGCCGCCAGGGCCTGGCCGCCCGCCGTGTAGCGCCGGCCAACGAGCAGCCCGCCCACACCCTGGGTCACCCGCCTGGCGAACGTCGGGATTCCCTTGCGCGGCACCCGAGCCACCAGATTCATCCAGCGGTAATCGGCACCGGTCGTCGGGATCGGGACGGGTGCTTCCAATAAGCCCGGTTCCAACCGGGTGCGGTAGGCGCCGAGAATCGACGTGTCGAACGGGTGACACTCGCAGGTGCGGCCCGCCGCGCTGCCACCGGGCTCTTCGGGGTGGTAATCGGAATAGTCGCCGGCCCAAAAGAACCGCAGGGGAGTCGTTCGGCGCAGCATCTCGACCGTCGCGGACACGTTCGCCAAGAAACCCGTCCCGCGCTGCCGCGGCGCCGAGCCAGCGACCACCGAGTCGAGGTAGGTAGCGGCGCGCTCCTCGGTGTCGCCGGCGCCGGCCAATCGCAGCACCGGACCCGCGGGCAGCCACAGCGCTCCACCTGAGCGGGCGGTCGAGCCGCCCACGTGCGATGCCTTCTCCACGACCAGCACCGACAGCCCGAGTTCATGGGCGGCCAGCGCCGCGGCCATCCCGGTGCCCGAGCCCACGACCAGCAGGTCGACGCTGGTGTCGGCCACCGGATGCCCGGCCGGGATCGTCGCGCTGTGCGGCATCACGGCGAGAACGGTATGCCGCGGCGGCGAGGCGCAGGAATAGTCGTCCTGATGAGTGGGACAGACAACACCCACGGGGGCGTCCTGGGGAGTTAAATCTTGACCTATGACGTCGCATGACACCGACGAAGTTCGGTTCATTGAAGCCCAGGCCGCACCGACGCGGTTTGCCCGCGGCTGGCACTGCCTGGGCCTGATCAAAGACTTCGGTGACGGCAAGCCACACGCGATCAACGCGTTCGGTCAGAAGCTTGTCGTCTTCCGAAGCGGGGACGGCAGGATCAACGTCCTCGACAGCTACTGCCGGCACATGGGCGGCGACCTATCCCAGGGCGAGGTCAAGGGCGACGAGATCGCCTGCCCGTTCCACGACTGGCGCTGGGGTGGTGACGGCCGATGCAAGCAGGTGCCGTACGCGCGACGCGCACCGCGGCTGGTCCGCACGGCAACCTGGACCACGCTGGAACAGGACGGCATGTTGTTCGTGTGGAACGACCCGGAGCACAAACCGCCGCCACCTGAGGTCACCATCCCGCGCATCGAGGGAGCCACCAGCGATGAGTGGACCGACTGGCACTGGTACACCACCATCGTGGGAACCAGCAACTGCCGCGAAATCATCGACAACGTCGTGGATATGGCGCACTTCTACTACATCCACGGCGCCTTGCCGACCTACTTCAAGAACATCTTCGAGGGACATGTCGCGACGCAGTACATGAACGGCGAGGGCCGCCCCGACATGGGTGGTACCGAAGGCTCACGGATGCTGGGCAACACCTCGGTGGCGTCGTACTACGGGCCGTCCTTCATGATCGACGACCTGACCTACCACTACGAGTACGGCGACGCACAATCGGTGCTGATCAACTGCCACTATCCGATCGACGCGAATTCCTTTGTGCTGCAATACGGCATCATCGTCAAGAAGTCCGAAGCGCTGCCCGGCGACGACCCCATGCAAACCGCGATTCAGCTCGGTGACTATGTCAAGCTGGGTTTCGAGCAAGACGTCGAGATCTGGCGGCACAAGGCGCGCATCGACAACCCGCTGCTGGTCGAGGAAGACGGCCCGGTCTATCAACTGCGGCGCTGGTATCAGCAGTTCTACGTCGACACCACCGACGTGGAGCCCGATATGGTGGACCGCTTCGAGTTCGAACTGGACACCACCCGCCCTTACGAGGCGTGGATGAAAGAGGTCGAAGCGAACATGGCGGCCCAGGCGTCCGCGGCAGGCTCGGTGTGATGGCACTCGATTCGTCCGTCCGGACGGACGATCGGCTCGACGAGATGCCCATGCTGCCCGTGGGGTGCCGCAACTGCGGCGCACGGGTGCTGGTCCGCAAGAGCACCTGGAACCAAACCAGTGTGCAGTGGAATGCCGACGCAACAGACCGGTGCGCCGAGCGCGCCGAAGCCCAGAAGGTGTCGGCGCACGCCAGCCGGGGTGTGTTCCTCGTGTGTTCGGCGCTGCGCGAGTCGATCCTCGACGCGGTGCGGCTTGGGGAACTGCCTGTCGTCGACGATTAGCGTCGTCTCGTAAATCGCGCCCCTCGATGCGCGATTCGGCCGCAATGGTGCGCGACGCGGCCCGTGACCTCGACTGCATGTGCCTAGCATCGGATTAATGGATCCCGACCGCTTGGCGGAATTTCTCTTGCAGTGCAGGATTTCATGACTGACAACATCGTCGACTATCTCGTGATCGGTGGCGGATCCGCGGGATGCGTGGTCGCGTCCCGTCTGGTCGAGCGCACGGGGATGCGCGTTGCGCTACTGGAAGCCGGGGCCGCCGCCGGACCGGAAGTTATGTACAGCGGGAACCCCCTCGACGCGATGGGATTGTGGGGCTCCCCGGTGGATTGGGCGTTCACCACCACTCCCCAAGCCGGGCTCGACGGCGCGGTTCTCGGCTGCCCGCGTGGGAAGGTATTGGGCGGTGCGAGCAGTATCAACGGCCTTGTCCACCTACGTGGGCATGCTTCAAGCTACGACGCCTGGGAAAAACTAGGCGCCACGGGCTGGAACTACCAGACGATGCTGCCTTACCTGAAACGTAGTGAGCGCGCCGACGGACGGGATCCCGAATTCCGGGGGATAGCGGGTCCCATGCGGTTAGGGGAACTTCCGACGCCGAATTCCCTTGCACGAGCGGTGTATCAAGCTGCGGTCGATGCCGGGCACCCGGAAAGTGCTGACCCTAACGGGATAGAAGCAGAGGGTGTTTCGTGGCTGGAACAGAATGTCGTCGCCAACAAGCGGCAGAGCGCGGCCGCTGCCTACCTGGGGCCCGTGCAATCGGAACCCAACCTCACCGTCGTGACCGATGCCTACGTGCGGCATCTAATGATGGACGGTTCCCGTTGTCGCGGCGCCCGGTACTCGAAAGACGGCCAGAGCCAGGACATTTATGCGGAACGCGAGGTCATCGTCTGCGCGGGGGCGATCGGCTCGCCAAAGCTGCTGATGTTGTCGGGGATCGGCCCCGCCGCACAACTACACAGACACGGTGTGCCAGTAGTTGCCGATCTTCCCGGCGTCGGTGAGAATCTGCACGATCATCCCATCGCGTGGGTGTCCTACAGCGCTATGCGGACCCCGGAGGAAACCCCCTTCCGCCGTCCTCTTCTGCTAACCCGCAGCGACGAACACGCTGAACCCGATGTGCTCATGCTGTTCGCCGAAGCGGCCATCGAACCGCGTTGGCAGGGGGCGAGTCCGGGCTTCTCCGTGGCGTTTTCGGTGGTGCGTCCGATGAGCCGGGGGACGGTGCGCCTGGGTGGCGCAGACCCCGGGGATTCGCCGTTGATCGACCCCGCATTTCTGCGTGAACGGACCGATATCGATCGGATGGTCGTGGCGCTACGGTTGGCGCGCGAAATCGCGCATGGCGCTGCGTTGACACCGTGGCGCGGTACTGAACTCCGTCCCGGCGCCGAAGTGCAGAGCGATGAGGATTGCCGCGCGTTCCTGCGACGTGCCACGGACACCTTCTTCCACCTAGTCGGCACGTGCCGGATCGGTACTGATGACCTTGCGGTGGTGGACCCAGCATTGCGTGTGCGCGGAATTGACGGCCTGCGGGTTGTCGATGCGTCGGTGATGCCCTCGGTGGTATCGGCGCCCACGAATGCTGCGGTACTGGGGATTGCCGAACGCGCAGCCGAGCTTATCGTTTCCGGCCGGGCGCTGGAGGACGCTGTGCCGCAAGCACATTCGCCCGCTCCGTCATTGCCGACCCGACATACTCCGGTTCGGTGAGCAGGTAGAACCGCCCGTCGGCGGCCTGCTCGAAAATCGCCGACGCGGCCGCCTCCGGATCCATGGCCACCACCTTGACGGCCAGCATGGCCGCGCGCTGCGCCTCGGCGACGGCGATGTCGCCGTCCCCGCCGGGGTCGACGCCGCCCGCCGAGTCGAAGATGTTGGATTTCACCGCACCCGGCAGCACCGCCTGCACGTGAATGTGGTGGTCGTGCCCGGCCGACTGCACATCGAGATAGAGGCACTCGGTCAACGCCAGCACCGCGTGCTTGCTCATGATGTAGGGCGCCTGCAAGGGAATTGCCAGCACTGCGCCGACCGACGACAGATTCCACACCCAGGCTTGCTCATCGACGGCCATCATCTTCGGCACAAACGCGCGCACGCCGTGGAACACGCCGCTGATGTTGACGTCGACCACCCGCTGCCAGTTGGCCATGGGCGTATCCCACAGATAACCGAACTGTTCAACGCCGGCGTTGTTCACCAGTAGCCGCGCCGCGCCGACGTCACGGTAGGTGCGCTCGGCGAGTTCCTGGACCGCGGCCGGGTCGCGGACGTCGCACAGCACGTCGACCGCCGATCCTCCCGCTGCGCAAAGCTCTTCGCGCAGGGCCGCGACGGCATCGGCGTCGATGTCGGCCAGTACCACCGTCATCCCAGCGCGGCCGCGCGGCGGGCCAGGCCCGCGCCGATACCCGCGCCGGCTCCGGTGATGACTGCGACGCCGCCGGCGAACGGAGTCACGCGAACTGCAGCGCGGGCCGCGGCTCGGGGTAATGAGGCTGGGGAAGGCGCTGGGGGAGCAGTGGCCGCAGCTGCTGCAGGGTCGGCGCGACCCGCCGCGGCCCGTCCTCGACGTTGCGCCAGATGGCCATCGCCGTCATGCGCACCGGTGCGGTCAGTCGCTGATCAAACATCATCCGATTCATCGGTCCGCACACCGACACCGCGGCCAGGACTTCCGGGGCCTCACCCGGGCTCCCGATCGGCGCTGCGACACAACCGGATCCGAGCAATGACTCCTCGCGCTCGAACGCGACACCATGTGCACGCACCTTGGCCAATTCCGCGGCCAGTTGGGAGCCGGTGGAAATCGAGTACCTGGTCTTGCGAACCGGCAGATCCGGCAGGGCGGCCTCGTCGCTGTACGCCAGGATCGCCTTGCCCACGGCGGTGCAATGCGCGGGTTGCCGACCGCCGACCCGGGTGGGGATCGCGTCGACCATTCGGTCGCCGATCTTGTCCAGGTAGACGACGTCGGCGCCGTCCAGCACCGCGAGGTGTGCGACCAGTCCGGTGGCGCGGTGCAATTCGCCCAGCAGCGGGCCGGCCGCACGCACCAGGCGGTCCTGATGCACGGCCAGTGACCCGAGTTCCACCAGCCGCATGCCGAGCTCGTAGTCGCGCCCGCTGCGGCGCAACCAGCGCAGCTGCACCAGGCGCTCGAGCATCCGGTGCGCCGACGAGCGCGGCAGGCCGGTGCGCCGCACAATCTGGGCCAGCGTCAGCCGTCCCGGCCCGTCGAATGCGTCGAGGACCAGCGAGATGCGGTCGATGACGGCCGTGGGAGTGCTTGGTTCGGCGGTCGCGACGGAGCGCACGGTCCCTGACATCGGTCCTCAACGGGCTGGGTGTGTCTGGCTAGACATATTCCTATTAGGAATATGTTCTATCACCTGACTGTGGCCGCTGTCACACACCAGCCGACAAAGAGCCGCGAGTCTAACCCCACTGCGAAATATCACGCCGAAATTCGCAGTGGGGTTAGGTTCGCGCAAAAGAGCGGGTCAGCCCTTGGCTGCCGACCGTCCGGCGCGGCGGCCGTAGAAGCTGCCGTCGCCGAGCGAGACGCCGCTGGCATAACCCCACGAGGCCAGCCCGGCGGTCGACCGGCCCGCGGCGAAGAGCCCCGGAATGGGTTGACCGCTCACGTGCAGCACTTCGGCATCCAATGTGGTGGCCAGTCCGCCCAGGGTGAAGCCGCCGGTGTTCTCGCGCAGATCGATCGCGCCGACCGGGGTGCCGATCGGTTTGATCCACTCCGGCTTCTTGTGTAGCAGCGGATCCTCACCGCGCGCCGCGCCGTCGTTGAAGGCCGCGACGGTCGCCTGCAGCGAACCGGGCGCCAAGCCGATCTCGCGCTCCAAATCGGCGACATTGTCGGCCACCCACGTCAGCTGTCGCAGCATGAACTTCGGTGACCATGAGCCCATCGCCTCTTCTTGGGCGTCGTTGTCGATGATCAGGTAGGCGATGTTGTCCTGGTGGTAAAGCGTGAGCTGTCCGATACGGCCCGGTAGGTGTCCTCGGCGACGTAGCGCTGACCGCGGCCGTTGACCAGGATCCCGCGCACCAGCTGCTGAGGGTCGATGAAGATCGCGACCTCGGTGGCGTCCATGTGGGCCAGATCGGCGCCCAGCGCCTGCGCCATCCGGATCGCCTGCCCGTCGTGCTGCTCGATCGACGCCGCGGGGCGCCCGGCGATCCGGGGTGCGTAGCGCGCCACCATCGCGTCGTTGTAGGCGAAGCTTCCCGTCGCGAGCACGACCCCGGTTCGCGCCCGGATCGTCATCTCGGCGCCGTACTGACGGGAGCGGATGCCGACCACCCTGCCGTCGGATTCCACGATCAGACGCTGCACCCGCACGTCGTAGAGCGCGCGAGCGCCTGCCGCGGTTGCGGTGTCGACAAGCGGCTTCATCAGCATGTAGCCGGCGCTGGCTTCGCCCTGCTTTTTGTTCTGCATCTGCGGGACGTGGCCGCGCGGGGCGGGGGAGGCGATGGTGTTGAACGGGTAGGAGTTTTCGCCGCCGCTGTACATCAGCCCCTGATCGCCCATCGGCTCCCAGCCGGGCTCGGAAAAGAACTCCGCCTTGAACGGCACACCGCAGCCGACCAGCCACTCGAAGTGGGCGACGCTGCCCGCACAGTAATCGGCGATCCGGTTCTCGTCGGCACCCGGCCCCATCGCAACATTGAGGAACGCCGCCATGTTGTCGACGGAATCGGTGAAACCACAAGCCGTTTGCAACGGCGTGCCACCGCCGAGGTAGATGAACCCGCCGGCCATCGCCGCCGCACCGCCCCAGGAACCGGTGCGTTCGGCCACCAACACGTCGGCGCCGCAGCGGGTCGCTTCGACTGCGGCCGCCGCACCCGCGACCCCGTAACCGGCGATGACGACATCGGCCTCGTGATCCCACGACGTGATCGACGAAGCCGCGACCGGCGTGACGTCGGTGTCAGGTGTCATAGCCGCATTGCCGCGGGCATTTCGCCGACCCACTGGTGTCCCCAGTAGCTGTCGGCCGTGATTTCCTCTGCCGTGTAATAGCTTTCGTCTACTCGCATGCCTTCGGTGCCGAACTCGATGTCCCAATCGCCGGGTGCCCGGACGTAGAAGGAGATCATCTTGTCGTTGGTGTGGCGCCCGAGCGTGGACGACAACTGAAAGCCCTCGGCGTTGACCCGGTCCAGCGCCTGACCCACCGTATCGAGGGCGTCGACCTCGACCATGATGTGCACCAGGCGCGGGTCGCGCATATGTGCGGCCGGCACGATCGCCAGGCTGTGGTGGCGCTCGTTGATCCCGAGGAAGCGAACTCGCACCGGGCCAAACTCTTTTGGCAGCGGCACCCGGAACGCGCCGCGGGAGCGGAAACCGAGGACGTCGGTGTAGAAGTCGAAGAGCCCGTTGGGATCCATCGCGGGCACCACGACATGACCCAGGCCTTGATCGCCGGTGACGAACCTCGCGCCGAACGGGGTGACCACCGGGCTGTGATCAAGCACCGCACCGTGGAATACCTCGAGCGTGGTGCCGGCCGGGCCTTCGAAGCTGATCACCTCTTCGACCCGGCGGGCCTCGGCCTCGTCGACGGACAGCTGCTTGAACGGCACCCCGGCGCCGTCGAGGGCCGCTTTGATCCGGTGTATCCCCGAGTGGTCGCGTACCTCCCAGCCGATGGTGAGCACTCGATCGGTCTCACCAGGCACCACGATCAGACGCGCGGCACGCTCGTCCATCCGCAGATACAGCGCGGACTCGTCGGGGCCCTTACCCTCGGCGAAGCCCAGGACGCCGAACGCGAAGCGGCGCCAGCGGTCGACGTCGTTGGTCGAGATGGTGATGTAGCCCAGGCTTTTCAGGTCGCTCACTTCTTGCATCTCCTGCTCAGATCAGAGCCCGCAGCGCACCCATGGGCGGATCAATGCCCAGCGAGCTGAGCGCCGACGCGTGATAGGTGGTGCCGGGGACATGGATGGCATGCAGTTGGCCGACGTGCATGTCACGCCAATAGCGTTGCAGCGGCTTGTCCATTCGGGCCGCGTTGCCGCCGGAGCGGGCGAAGATCTCGTCGACCGCCGACACCGCACGCCATACCGCACGGACTTGGGTGCGGCGTCCGGCCGCCCGGTCGGCGAACGACACCTCCTTGCCGGCGGCGACCATGTCGTAGATGCGGTCGGCGTTGGCCAACAGCTCCTGGCGGGCGGCATTGATGTCGGCGGCGGCCTCGCCGATCGCGTGCATGACGTACGGGTCGTCCTTGATCGCGGTACCCGTGGCGCCGACGCGCTCGCGCTGGTAGTCCAGGTGCGCGGCCAGCGCTCCCTCGGCGATGCCGATGGTCGCCGACGAGATGCCCAACGGGAACATCGTCGACCACGGCATCAGATACAGTGGCTCGGTCATGCCGGCCTCACGCTGGGCGGTGCCATCCATCACCTTCGTCGCGTCCATGGTCCGATAGCTCGGGACGAATGCGTCCTTGACGATGACATCCTTGGAGCCGGTTCCGCGCAGCCCCACCACATTCCACGAGTCTTCGACGATCTCGAAGTCCTTGCGCGGCAAAATCATGTGCAACATCTGGGGCGGCATGAGCGGAATGCCCTTGCTGTCACCGAGCATCGCGCCCAGGATGATCCAGTCGCAGTGGTCGGTGCCCGAGCTGAACTGCCAGCGGCCGTTGAAGAGGTAGCCGCCGTCGACCGGCTTGGCCACGCCCTGCGGCGCGTACGGGGATGCCATCCAGGTGTCGACATCGTCGGCCCAGATCTCGGCTGAGACCTTCGGGTCGGCGTACGCCAGCTGGTAGGGGTGTACGCCCACGACGCCGACAATCCAGCCGGCCGCCGGATCCAGGGCCGCCGTGGCCATCGTGGTCTCGGCGAACTCGCGCGGGTGAACCTCGAAACCCTGATACTGCTTGGTCTGCAGGAGCCGAATGAGACCGGCGCCTTTCATCAGCTTGACGGTGTCGTCGGTGAGCCGGCCAATTTGTTCGGCTTCGGCCGCTTGGCCGCGCAACTGGTCCGCCATGGCCACTACCCGGTCGAGTACGCGGTCGCTCATATCGTTGTCCTTACGTGTGTGGGCTAAGTAATGGTCTACCGCAGTGCCCGCCCGTCCCAAAGGAAATCCCGATGAGCGGGCGGAAATACGTCGATGAGCGTCCGGTGACTGGGAAAGCGGGCGCATCGCGGCAGCCGGCCCAATACCGTGACTGCTCGTGCACGATCAGCATTTCGACGTCATCGTGGTGGGCGCCGGCTTCGCCGGCTTGTATGCCTTGCATAAGCTGCGCGAGCAAGGGCTCTCGGTGCGGGTGCTCGAGGCCGCGCCCGAGCTGGGCGGTACCTGGTACAACAACCGCTACCCGGGTGCGCGCTGCGACGTCGAGAGCGTCGACTACTGCTACTCGTTCTCCGACGAACTCCAGCAGGAGTGGAGCTGGACGGAGAAATACGCCACCCAAACCGAGATCCTCAAATACCTCAACTGGGTTGCCGACAAACTCGACCTGCGGCGCCACATCGCCTTCGACACCAGAGTCGTCTCCGCCATCCTCGACGAAACGACGCTGCGCTGGACGCTGAAAACCGACACCGGTTCGGTGCTCTCGGCGCGGTTCGCTGTGATGGCAACGGGCCCGTTGTCGGCCGCGATGACCCCGAATTTCGCCGGCCTGGATACCTTCGCGGGCGAGACGTACCACACCGCGCACTGGCCGCATGGTCCCGTCGACTTCACCGGAAAGCGGGTAGCGGTCATCGGCACCGGATCCTCCGGTATCCAATCGATTCCGATCATCGCCGAGCAGGCCGCGCACCTGTACGTCTTCCAGCGCACTCCCAACTACAGCGTGCCGGCGGGCAACACGCCGTTGTCCGCCGAAGAGCTCGACGAGATCAAGGCCGGCTACGCGCAGCGGCGCCGGTTGTCGTGGCGCAGCGGGGGCGGCTCCCCGCACATCGCCGCGCCGAAGGCGACCATGGAATTCACGTCGCAGGAGCGGCGTGCGGCGATCGAAAGGCGATGGCAGCTGGGCGGTGTGCTGTTCTCGAAGACGTTCCCGGACCAGATGACCGACCTGGAAGCCAACGAAGAGGCACGCAAGTTCTACGAGGACAAGGTCCGGGCGGTCATCGACGATCCGGCGGTCGCCGACCTGCTGATCCCCACCGACCATCCGATTGGGACCAAGCGAATTTGCACCGACAGCAGCTACTTTCAGACCTTCAACCGGCCGAACGTGTCATTGGTCAGTGTGCGCGACACCCCGATCGAATCGATCGACGCCGAGGGCATCAACACGGCCGATGCGCATTACGGCCTGGACATGATCGTCCTGGCAACGGGTTTCGACGCGATGACCGGCGCGCTGGGCAGTATCGACATTGTGGGGCGCGGCGGTGCGACGTTGCGCGAGGACTGGGCGCACGGGCCGCGCACCTACCTGGGATTGAGCGTCGACGGGTTCCCCAATATGTTCTTGATCTCTGGCCCTGGCGCACCCGCCGTGCTGGCGAACATGGTGTTGCACGCCGAAGCGCAGCTGGACTGGGTCTCCCGGGCCATCGCCCACCTCGCCAGCCATGGTTATGCCGCCATCGAAGCCACCGTGGACACCGTGGATGGCTGGGGCGCCGAATGCGCCCGGCGTGCCGAGACGACGTTGTTCACCAAAGCGAACTCGTGGTACATGGGCGCGAACGTCCCCGGAAAGCCAAGGGGCTTCATGTTGTTCGTCGGCGGGTTCGCCACCTATAACGACATCTGTGCCGAGGTCGCCGACGACGGCTATCGTGGCTTCGATTTAATCAACCGATGACTGGATTACTCGACAAGGTCGTCGTGGTCACCGGCGCCGCGAAGGGGACCGGGCGGGTGCACTGCCAGCGCTCGCCGACGAGGATGCCGACGTGATCGCCCTGGATGTCGCGGCGCTTGCCGACGAGTTATCCAATACCGCAGGGGAAGTCGAAAGCCGGGGCCGACGCTGCGTCACGGGCTTCGCCGACGTGAGCGATCGCGGCCGTGACGTCGGCGATCGACGGCGGTGTGGTCGAGCTGGGTCGGCTGGACGTCATCATCGCCAACGCCGGCGTCCACCTCCCGGGTGGCCCGTCCTGGGAACTCGACCCGCAGATCTGGCAGCGCACGCTCGACATCAACCTCACCGGCGTGTGGCACACCGTCAGAGCTGGCGTGCCGCACATCGGTGCCGACGGTGGCTCCGTCGTTCTGATCAGCTCCACCAACGGCCTTCGCGGCACCGCGAACACCGCCCACTACACGGCCAGCAAGCACGCGGTAGTCGGATTGGCGCGCACGCTCGCCAACGAGCTGGGACCCCGCGGCATCCGGGTCAACACCGTGCACCCGGGGCCGGTCGCAACGCCGATGGTGCTCAACGAGCAGATGTACCGGAAGCTGCGGCCCGATCTGGCCAACCCGACCGCGGCCGACGCGGCGGAGGTGCTTGCGGCGCGCAACCTGCTGCCGGTCCCGTGGGTGGAGCCCGTCGACATCGCCAACGCCGTTGTGTTCCTGGCCGCCGATCAGGGCCGCTACATCACCGGCACCCAGCTCGTCGTCGACGCCGGGCTGACGCAGAAGACGTCATGAGCGGACGCCTAGTGGGCAAGACAGCGCTGATCACCGGCGCGGCACGGGGAATCGGTCGCGCACAGGCGGTGCGGTTCGCCCAGGAGGGCGCCGACATTGTCGCGCTGGATGTGTGCGGGCCTGTCGAGACCGTGGTGATCCCGCACAGCACGCCCGCCGACCTCGAGCAGACGGCCGCATTGGTCGCGGCCACCGGCCGCGCGGGTGCATACCGAAATCGTCGACGTGCGCGACCTCGCCGGTGTGCAAGCCGCCACCGACCGCGGCGTCGAGCGGTTCGGCGGCTTGGACGTGGTCTGCGCGACGGCCGGAATCACCTCCCGCGGACTGGCGGTCGACCTGGACGAAGACACCTGGCGCACCATGCTGGACGTCAATCTGACCGGGGTGTGGCACACATGTCGTGCCGGTGCGCCGCACCTGATCGCGCGCGGTGCCGGCGCGATGGTGCTGACGAACTCCATCGCCGGACTTCGCGGGCTCGTCGGCGTCGCGCACTACACGGCCGCCAAGCACGGCGTCGTCGGCCTGATGCGCGGCCTGGCCAATGATCTTGCGCCGCAAAATGTTCGGGTCAACTGTGTGCACCCGAACAATGTCGACACGCCGATGATCCAGAACGACGTCGTCAGTAGTGCATTTCGGCCCGACTTGGAACGGCCGCCCACGCGTGCGGAATTCGCCGAGGCGGCGGAGGCGATGAATATGCTCGCGGTGCCGTGGATCGACCCGGTGGATGTCGCCAACGCCGCGCTGTTCCTGGCCTCCGACGAGGCGCGCTACATCACCGCGATAACCCTGTCCGTCGACGCGGGCGCCACTCAGCGATGAGGAGACGACCGTGACGGAGTTTGCGGACTTGGCGGCGCGGCTGCGCCGGCTCGAGGACGACCGCGACATCAGGCAGTTGATCGCGTCCTACGGACCCGCCGTCGATGCCGGTGATCCCGACGCCACCGCACGCCTGTGGGCGACTGACGGCATCTATGACGTCGACGGCTGGCGCATGGAGGGCCGGGCCGACGTGCACGCGATGATCAGCTCGCAGGCCCACCAGAACTTGGTGGCCAAGGGCTGCTGTCATTTCCTGGGACCGTGCGTCGTCACGGTCACCGGCGATGACGCGGTGGCGGTGTGCGAGTCGCTGGTACTCGTCCGCGACGGCGACGGGTATCGGGTATGGCGGGCCACCGCCCACCATTTCGCACTGCGGCGCATCGACGACCAATGGCAGATCAGCGTCCGCACCAGCCGCGTGCTCGACGGCAATCCCGACGCGCACGCGTTGCTGACGAAAGGCCTTGCGGGAACTGCCTACTAAGGGCGGGACAGGAATCCCAGCACCGTGCTTTCGAAGGCTGCCTTGGCTTCGATCATGGCCCAGTGCCCGGAGTTGGGGAAGATATGAAGTTCCGCATTGGGGATGGTGCGCATCGGGATCAGCGCCATGTCGGGCGGGCTCACCCGATCGTCGCGGCCCCACGTCAGCAGCGTGGGTGCGGCCACCTTGTGCATGACCGCCCAGGGGAACGGCCGGTCCGAGGCACTCATCGCGGAGTTCATCGCGGCGAACGCCGCCTTGCTGTACATCCGGCGCGCGGCGGCCAGGGTGACGGGATCGGTGGCCAGCTGCCAGCGTTCCTCGATGAGCTCGTCGGTGATCAACGATTGGTCGTACACCATCGACTTGAGCCAGTCGACGAGCCGCTGCCGAGTGGGGTCCTCGACGAACTCCTGCAGCAGCCGGATTCCCTCACTGGGACTAGGCGTGAAGATGTTGGTGCCGATGCCGCCGATCGTCACCAGATGGTCGATGCGATCGGGATTCTGGATGGCGAAGTTGATGCCGACGCCGCCGCCCATCGAGTTGCCGACGATGTGTGCCTTCTCGACTCCGAGTGCGTCCAGGAAAGGCGGAACGGCGCCGAATGCGGTGACCATCGGGTGGCCGCCGAAGTCGTCGGTGACCCCGAATCCAGGGAATTCCAGGATCAGGCAGCGGAAGTGCTCGGCGAACGTGGGCAGGATCCCGCGGAAGTTACGCCAGCCGGTGACACCGGGGCCCGAGCCGTGCAGGAACAGCAGCACCGGACCGGAATCGGGGCCGCTGTCGTAGTAGCGCAAAGCGCCCTTCGGGGTGTCGATTTCACGCAGGTCCTGCTCGACGGTCGCTGGAGAGGTATTTGCCACGGATGCCACCCTGCCATGCCGCCGCGGCGCGCGTGAGCGGTGTTCCGCTGATCGGTATCCGCGCCGGGCTCAACCGCTGGCTGATCTGCGTCGGGCCACCAGCTGGTCAACCGAATAGGTGTTGTGGCCGCGGAAGGCAACGACAGCGGCGAGCACGATCGCGTGAATCAGCTGTTCGCCGATCACGTTGAAGTGTTCGATCGACGTCGCGCCGACGATGAGAACGATCATCACCAAGGTGCCGGCCACCGCAGCCGCCCGGGTCAGCGCGCCCGCGAGCAGCAGCACTCCGGTGATCAGCTCGGCAAAGGGGAGTGCATAGCTGCTTGGCGAGACGAGGAAGCCGGGCAGGTACGACGTGGTGAACTCGCCCATCATGTGGGCGTGGAAAGCGCCCAACTTGGGCAACCGGACCACCCCGTGTCCGAAGAGGCTGGCACCGATCGTCAACCGCAATAGCAAATATCCGAGAGCGCGGTCGGTTTCACCGGCGGTCGCGGATGCATCCAGGCCGTCCTTGACAGGCATACTCCAACAGTACCGACCCTCCCACATGCCGCGCGAAAGCGACTGTGCACCAAGGACTCAGGAGTCAGATGACCGCCGGGCCATGGCGGAGTCGGCGGCTGCCCAATCGGTCGACACCTTGCGGTGCTTGATCAGCCAGGTGTCACCGTCGGGCACCAAGGTGTCGCGATAGCGGCCGAAGTGGTCGAGCCCGATATGGGTGACGACGGTGAAGTAGCAGGAGACCTGTGCTTTTTCGGGTGCCAACGCGGTGAACAGGATGTTGGCGACGTTGTGCCGAACGACCGGCTTGATGTCTGCATCGACCGCGATCTTTCCGGTGACGCCGCCGAGGAACGCCGTGATCTCGGATCGGCCGCGCAGCGGCTGGATACCGCGAATCTCGAGAACGCCGTCTACGCAGAATGTCTCGGCTAGCCCGTCGAGCCGACCGGCGTCACCCGCCCAGTTGTATCGGGCGTGCGTGTCACGGATCTGCTCGCGGGCCACCAGCTCCCACATCTCCATCCCGATGACTCCTCACCCGACCGCAGGTACCGCTGTCGCATAGCACCCTAGTCAGGGCGGTGAGAACGCGCGTGCGCCGTTACTTGACGACGCGAGGATGGAAACGCTGTAGGGGTTTGGGCATGACCCCGTTCAGGTCAAAGACGGCGATCATGGCCCGCAACAGCGCGGGGGACCAGTCATCGAGCGGGTGTGCGTCTATCCGGGCGAGCACCTCGCGGCGCAGGTACTCGATGTTCGTCGGGGGCTCTTGATCGGTCATAACCGGGCCTGTGGCTCTTAGCTCTTGTTGAAGATATCGAGGTCGTAATTGACGCTAGGGCTGACGCGTCTGCGATGTATAGGAAACTTGTCAGATTCAAATCTCTCTCAAGGAATAGGACGGGCGGTTACAGCGGCCCATTACCCGAACGGGAATGAATCGCGGCACGACGCGGTAGAACAACGCATGGAGCTCAACGACGCCGCACGCAATCTCATCGGCAAGGGTGCTGATGCCACCCTCGTCACCATCAATCCCGACGGCAGCCCCCAGGTGAGCTTGGTCTGGGTCGCATTGCAGTCGACGCCGGACGGGGACGAACTCGTCAGCGCCCACCTGGGCGTACACAAGAAGGTCCGCAACATTCGCAACGATCCCCGGGTCGCCGTCACGATCGCGGCGCTGGACCAGGCGGGCCAAGGAATGCGGCCCTACCTCTCCATCACCGGGACCGCACGGATCGTCGAGGGCGGTGCCCCCGAGCTACTGAAGGAGCTCAACCCGGTCCTGGGGGACCCGAACATGAATTTCCCGCCGGACAACGCGCCGCCGGGATACCTCACCCGCATCCGCATCGACAAGGTCGGCGGCATCGGACCCTGGGTAGCTTGACCTCAACTTTTGCCACTTCCGCTACTCGGAGTAGCGCAATACAGTGGGTGGATGAAGCCTGGCGCTGACGGCAAGCATCTGCGCACCTGCCCGCTGTGTGAAGCCATGTGCGGCTTGGAGATTCATGTGGAAGCCGGGGAAGTCACCGGCATCCGGGGCAACCGCGACGACGTGTGGAGTCGCGGCCACCTCTGCCCCAAAACGTGTCGCTGGGCGCCGTGCACGATGACCCGGACCGTATTCGCAGCCCGCTGATCAAGGTCGACGGCGCCTGGCAAGAGGTTAGCTGGGACACGGCGTTTCGCCGGTGCACCGAGTTGCTGACGCCGGTGATCGAGAAATACGGAATAGGTGCGGTCACCGCCTACACCGGCAACCCGCTGGCGCACTCGTTTTCGCTGGCCCGGTACGCAGGTGTGCTGATGGGCATGTCCGGAATGCCGGTCACGTATTCGCCGGGGACAGTCGACCAGTGGCCCAAAAACCTGTCGTCGCACCTGATGTATGGCCTCTGGTGGAACTTCCCCGTGCCCGACCTAGAGCGCACCGACCTGATGGTCATCATGGGCGCCAACCCTGCCGCGTCCCAGGGTTCACTGCTGGCCGCGCCCGACGTGATGGGCCTGATCAACGGAATTCGCAACCGCGGCAAGGTGATCGTGATCGACCCGGTGCGCACACAGACCGCGGCACAAGCCGACGAATGGCTGCCTATCGTCCCGGGCACCGATGCGGCGCTGCTGTTGGCGGTCGCCCACACCCTCTTTGGCGAGGGCTTAATCAATCCCGGGCCACACGTGGACGGCGTCGACACGATGCGCCGGGTTGCCGCGGCCTGGCCGCAGGAGCGGGTCAGCGCCGTGACCGGCATTGACCAAGACCGCATACGGGGGTTGGCGCGTGAACTAGCCGGCGCCGAGAAATCGGTGGTGTACGGCCGAATTGGCCTGTGTAACCAGGAGTTTGGCAGCCTGGCCAGCTGGCTGGTCGATGTGATCAACATTTTGACCGGCCATTTCGACACCCCCGGCGGTGCAATGTTCCCCAAGCCGGCGGCCTGGTCGATCACCACACAGCCGCTGCCCGGCCTGGAGGGTGGTATTCCGGAGTTCGGACGCTGGCACACCCGGGTGCGCGGCGCCAAGGAGGTCCTGGGACAGGCCCCGGTGTCGTGCATGACCGAAGAAATCGCCACCCCGGGCGACGGACAGCTCAAGGCTCTGATCACAATTGCGGGCAACCCGGTGTTGTCCACACCTGGCGGCGACAAGCTCGACGAAGTGCTGCCGATGCTGGAAGCGATGATCTCCGTTGACCTTTGGCTCAACGAGACGACGCGCCATGCCGATGTGATCCTGCCCGGGCTGTCACCGCTCGAGCAGCCGCACCACGACGATCTGATCCTGCTGTTTGCGATTCACAGCATCGCGAACTATTCCGCGCCGGTGTTCGATCCGGGCGACCGCCCCCACGAATGGGAGATTTTGATTCGACTGACCGGCTTGTGCACCGGCACACCGGCCGAAGATGTCGACGTCGCCGCGATCGACGATGGCTTTTTCGACTACCTGGCCTTCACCCGAGGAGTCGACGGCGCAGACATCCGCAAGCATTACGAGCACGGCGGCCCCGAGCGGATGCTGGACCTCACGCTGCGAACCGGCCCGTTCGGGGACCAGTACGGCAAGAACCCCGGCGGGCTCACGCTGGACTTGCTCAAGGCCAACCCCAACGGCATCGACTTAGGGCCGATGGTGCCGCAACTGCCCGACATCCTGGGCACCCCGGACAAGAAGATCCGGCTCGCTCCGCAATACCTGCTCGATGACTTACCGCGGCTGGAGCGACCCGCCGAGCCGCTGGTCCTGGTGAGCCGTCGACACCTGCGGTCGAACAACACCTGGCTGCACAACGTGCCCGCATTGATGAAGGGCAAGGACCGGTGCACGTTGCTGATCCATCCCGACGACGCGATGCGCTGCGGCGTGTCCGACAACGACGTCGTCACCGTGAAATCGGAGGCCGGCGAGATCAAAGTGCCCGTCGAGATCACCGACGCGATCAGACCCGGTGTGGTGTCGATGCCGCACGGCTGGGGACATGGCAAGCCGGGCACTCGCATGTCGGTGGCCAACAGCTCACCGGGCGCCAACACCAACGCGCTTTCCCCGCCGACATTTATCGACGAGCCGTCGGGCAACGGTGCCCTCAACGGGATACCGGTGACGCTCCTCCACGATCAAGCACGATTCGAAGCCGCGCCGAGCAGCTGACTCGCGGCGTGGGCTGGTTCACCGTTGCCCTGGTTGCTGAACCGTCGGGGGCGCATCGACGTGATCAGGGCAAGATCGCGTGTTGTCTCGCTGCATCGGGGAAGGGGGAGAAGTCGTGTACTACTACCTGTTTATCGCGATCATCGGCGTTGAACGCCTGATCGGACTCATTTTCGCGCATCGAAACGCCCGATGGTCGATCGCGCACGGGGGCAAGGAACTCGGCACCGACCATTACCCGGCGATGGTCAGCGTGCATGCGTTGCTACTGATGTCGTGCCTGGTGGAAGTCTGGGCGCTGGGGCGCCCGTTCATTCCCTGGCTGGGATGGCCGATGATCGCCGTGGTGGTGCTCAGCTGCGCTGTCCGCTGGCGCTGTGCCGCGGCCCTGGGCAAACACTGGAATCCGCGGCTCATTGTGATCCCGGACGCCCCGTTGGTTCGGCACGGACCGTATCGCTGGGTGCGTCACCCCGATTACATCGCGGTAATAGCCGAGGTGGCGGGGCTGCCGCTGATCCATTCGGCGTGGCTGACCGCGATCGCATTCTCCCTCGCCAACGCGGTGGTGCTCAACGAGCGGATCCGGCTGGAGAACGCCGCACTGGCCTACGTGTGAAGGTCACGGTGCTATAGGCCGGTTCGTCCACTCCCGGTCCGCCCGTCGCGAAGAGCGAAACCATCCGCCCGCCGCGCCGGTGCCGCCATCGGTCGGGATCGTGTGGCCCGTGACGAATGCCGACAGCTCCGAGGCCAAAAACAGGATCACGCGGGCCTGGTCCTCGGGCAGCCCCATCCGGCCGGCCGGAACCCACTGCGGACACTGCTGCTGCTCCTCGACGGAGAGCCACTGCGAGTAGGGCACCTGCAGCGACTCGGTGACGTCGGGTCCGATCGCGTTGACCCGCACACCATCCCGGCCCACCTGGACCGCCAGGCTGCGGGTGAAGTGGATGACGGCCGCCTTGAACGCGGCATAGACCGGATCCTCGGGGTAGCCGCGCAACCCTTCGACGGAGGAGACGTTCACTATCGAACCGCCGTGCTGGGCGATCATCGCCGGCAGGAACGCGTGAGTGACCAGAAAGACGTGGTGCAAGTTGATCCGGTAGAGCTCGTCCCACAACTGCGGATCGGTGTGGACGAAATCGCCCGGGTGGCGCAGCCAGTGGCCGACATTGTTGACCAACACGTCTATCCGCCCGTACCGATCCAGCACCGATCGCGCGAGGGCGGCGACCTGATCGGCGTCGCGCACGTCGGTGACGAGCGGCAGGGCCGACCCGCCCGACGTTGTGATCAGGTCGGCGCTCTGTTGAGCAAGCTCGACATCGATATCGACGAGCACCACCTGGGCGCCGTGTTGGGTGAACAGCCGCGCGGTCGCCGCGCCGATACCGCCACCGGCGCCGGTCACCACCGCGACCTGGTCGGCCAGCAACGGGCCCGGGTGAGTTGCCTGTTCCATCCTCACATCTTCGAGCACGCGCTGAGATCGATGGGCACCGAGGCCTGCGGATCACGAAACCGATTGCACTGCAGAATCATTCAGTACTCATCGGCCGAAGGGCGAGTCGCTGGTCGAGCGTTGTTGCTCAACGGCATCGGCGATGGGCACGTTGTCGGGGAACGCGCCCGCGCGCTCGGGCAGGGGCGGCGGCGTACCCGCGGCGGTACGATCGAAAGCGGTTGAATCCTCGGCGCGCCACCGGCCGCCCAAATGCGACACAGCCGGTAACCGGTATCGACGACCATTGCCCCGATCCGCTCCGACGCCGATACAGTGGGGCTCGTGAGCCGAGCAGCCCTACCCGCGCTGACCGTGCGGTACGAGGGATCCGAACGGACCTTCGCACCCGGCAACGATGTGGTCATCGGGCGTGACTTGCGGGCCGACGTCCGCGTCGCGCACCCGCTGATATCCCGGATACACCTGATCTTGCGCTTCGATCAGGGCCGGTGGGTCGCCATCGACAACGGCAGCCTTAATGGTCTGTATGTCAACAACCGTCGGGTACCGGCCGCCGACATCCAGGACGGCCAACGAGTGAATATCGGCAACCCGGACGGCCCGGCGGTGACCTTCGAGGTCGGTCGCCATCAGGGTTCGGCCGGGACCCCGCCGTTGACGGCGTCCATGCCGATCGCCAACCCGCTTGACGCACCGTACGATCCACGGCCGGCCCAGGGACGTCCACCGACCAGCCCGGGGTACCCGGGCCAGCCACAGCAGCCGCCGGCCAGCCCGTCGCGGCCGATGCCGTCGTATCCACCCGCTGGGCCGCCATCCGGCCCGCCGGCAGGGACGCAGTCCGGTCCACCGTCAGGGCCACTGCCGACGTATCCGACCGGGTCGCAGCCGCTTCACCCGACCGGCACGCAACCAGCGGGACCACCCAGCGGACCGATATCGACGCCGCACATTTACCGGCCCCAACCCGTCAACGTTTCCCCGGCTCCGCCCCTGGCCCCGGCTCCGCCGTCCGACCCCCCGACCGCCATGACGGGCCGGGTCGGCGGCGACGCGTCGAACCTCGCGACTTCGATGATGAAGATCCTGCGGCCGGGCAAAGCGGAAGCGGATGCACCGGGCGCAATCAAAATCGGCCGGGCCAACGACAACGACATCGTCATCCCCGAGGTGCTGGCGTCGCGCCACCACGCCACCCTGATCCCGACGCCGGGTGGCACGGAAATTCATGACAACCGCAGCATCAACGGCACTTTCGTCAACGGTGCCCGCGTCGACTCCGCGCTGCTGAGCGACGGCGACGTCGTCACGATCGGCAACATCGACCTGGTGTTCGCGGGCGGCGGGCTGGCCCGCCGGGACGCCGACACCGCGGCCCAGACCCGCCTCGGCGGCCTGGACGTGCGCGGGGTGACGTGGACGATCGAAAACAACAAGACCCTCTTGGACGACATCTCGTTGGGCGCGAGTCCGGGAACGCTGACGGCGGTGATCGGTCCCTCGGGTGCCGGCAAGTCGACGTTCGCCAGGTTGGTGGCCGGTTACACGCACCCGACCACCGGCTCGGTGGCGTTCGAGGGCCACAACGTGCATGCCGAGTACGCGTCGCTACGCAGCAGAATCGGCATGGTGCCGCAGGACGACGTGGTCCACGGTCAGCTGACCGTGAGCCAGGCGCTGGGCTATGCGGCCGAACTGCGGCTGCCACCGGACACCACCAAGGATGACCGCGAGCAGGTGGTTGCCCGGGTGCTCGAGGAACTCGAGATGACCCAGCACCTGCAGACACGGGTGGACAAGCTGTCCGGCGGCCAGCGCAAGCGCGCGTCGGTGGCGCTCGAGCTGCTGACCGGGCCGTCGCTGCTGATCCTCGACGAGCCGACATCCGGCCTGGACCCCGCGCTGGACCGGCAGGTGATGACCATGCTGCGGCAGCTGGCCGATGCCGGTCGCGTGGTGCTCGTGGTCACCCACTCGCTGACGTATCTGGACGTGTGCGATCAGGTTCTGTTGCTGGCCCCCGGTGGCAAGACCGCATTCTCCGGGCCGCCCAGCCAGATCGGCCCGGCCATGGGGACGACGAACTGGGCCGACATCTTCAGCTCGGTCGCCGGCGACCCCGACGCGGCCAAGGCCCGGTACTTGGCGCAGACGGGTCCGCCGCCACCACCGCCACCGGCGGAGAAGCCCGCCGAGATCGGCGATCCGTCGCACACGAGCCTGTTCCGGCAGTTCTCCACCATCGCGAGACGGCAGATCCGGTTGATCGTGTCCGACCGCGGCTATTTCGCTTTCTTGGCGCTGTTGCCGTTCATCATGGGTTCGCTGTCGATGTCGGTGCCCGGCGACGTCGGTTTCGGCATTCCGAACCCGATGGGCAACGCGCCCACCGAACCCGGACAGATCCTGGTGCTGCTCAATGTCGGCGCGGTCTTCATGGGTACCGCGCTAACGATCCGCGACCTGATCGGGGAGCGCGCCATCTTCCTGCGCGAACAAGCCGTTGGACTGTCCACTTCGGCGTACTTGTTGGCGAAGGTCTGTGTCTACACCGTGTTCGCGATCGTTCAGTCGGCGATCGTGACCATTATCGCGCTGCTGGGCAAGGGCGGCCCGACACAGGGCGCAGTGGCATTGGGCAAGCCCGGCCTTGAGCTGTTCGTCGATGTCGCTGCGACCACTGTCGCCTCGGCGATGCTCGGGTTGGCGTTGTCGTCGCTTGCCAAATCCAACGACCAGATCATGCCCCTGCTCGTGGTGGCGGTGATGTCGCAGCTGGTGTTCTCCGGCGGCATGATTCCCGTCACCGCGCGCATCGGGCTCGACCAGATGTCCTGGGCCACACCGGCAAGGTGGGGGTTCGCGGCCTCTGCCTCCACCATCGACCTGATCAAATTGCAGCCCGGGCCCCAAATCCCGAAGGATTCGCACTGGCACCACAATGCCGCCACCTGGTGGTTCGACATGGGCATGCTGTTCGCAATCAGCGCTGCCTATCTTCTGTTCGTGCGCTGGAAGATTCGCCTGAAGGGCAGCCGTTGATCACTCGCCGCTAGGCGCCCTTGCGGACCACCTGCTCGGCGGCGTCGCGCATCCGGTCTGACATTAGAAGGAGATGAGATCATGCTCGCCCACCCCCTGGGGCAGGGTGTAGGCCAGCTGGCGCAATTCGACGGCATAGTTGCGTAGCTCTTGGCGGAGGCGCGTCTCAACAGTGGGCATGACCTTCTCCCGATGTTCGATCACCCGATTTCAAGATCATCCCAGCCCGGCCCCAATTCTGCGATGCGGCCGGTGCGATTTAACGGGAGTTTGACAACGTATTTACAGACCGGGCATCTCGCGACGGCGGGTCAGGGATGCGCGGCAACGAATGTCTCGTTCGGAACGCCCGCGGTGAGCCCCTCGACGTCGAACGGTGCGCCGAGAAGGGCGTGCAGTTTTTCGGGATCGATAATAAGGCTGATCTCGGCGGTCTGGCGGGCAAACAGGCGTCCGAAAAGCGGGTAGAGCCAACGCATTACCGCCCTTTCCGCACCGTTGCACCGCGCTGCGCAATAGCCGACATGGCCCAGCTCGTCGGTCAGGATCTCGGAGTAGAGGCGCTCGATGCGCGCGGCGACGTCTGGCTCGTCGGCGAACAATTCAACGCCGACACGGCGTAGCTCGTCGAACATGATGCAGCCCGCCATTTCTGCGGCGCCCACGAACGGGAATCCGAATCGCTCGGGGAGAAACACTTCCATCTTGACGAATTGACGCATCACGAACGGTGGCACGACGACCTGGAACGGCAGACCGAATATGTCGAGCACGTAGGCCAACAAACGGGTGTGATAGTGCTCCTCAAGCGCAAGGTAGATACGCTCCGGCGGCTGATCTTCGCCGCCGATGCGCCCGTACGTGTCGCCCAAGTCCACTCCGAACCGCTCCGCCTGGTTCAGCTTGGCGGTGGCCAGGAGGAACAACATCTCGCGGGACAGCCCTGGCTCGGGTCGGCGGCGGCGCAGGTTCCGCAGAAACACCCGTCGATCGATTTGACGAGCAGAGCGCACCGGGTCGGCCTCGAGCGAGGTAAAGAAGTCTTCCCGGTTGGCGAGCCGGCGATGCAACAGATCGGCGTCGCCGTCGCGATGCGCGAGGTAGAGCCGGTAGCCGTCGATGCCTGTGCCGGTCATGGCGTCTCCATTCCTCCAACGATGGTTTTCACGTATCGGTCCAACAGCGCGGCGCGTGATTTGGACGCTCCGGTGGTGGCTAACAGGGCGAACAGGCCGGTCATGAAGATCACGCCGAGTTCGCCCGCGTCAACATCCCGGGACACCCGCCGTGCAGTCTTCGCCTCACTGATTGCGGCGATCACGAACTCTGCGAGCGGATGCTCGGCGGTCTCGTCTTCGATCGGGCGCGTTGCGGAGAAATGCAACCCGAGCATGTCCCGAAAGACCACGGGGCCCAGCCGTTCTTCGGCGGCGAGGACCTGACGAACCAGCAACGTGAGCATCGATATCAGATCACCTGGTCCACTTGTCTTGACGAGGTTTGCCACAATTTTGGCCTCTTCGGACCGCTCCAGCTCGACCAGCACGTGCTCTTTGGTCGGGAAGTGGAAATAAAACGTACCTCGCGCGACCCCGGTAGCCGCGGCGATCGCAGCGACGTCTGTGCCCGCCAATCCAGACCGCCCCATCTCAACCACGGCAGCGTCGAAAAGGCGTGCGCGCGTTTGGATTCGCTGCGCTTCTCGAGCATTCACGACCGGCGAAGCCTCGTGGGCCCGCGTCGTCGATGGCATACCCGCAAAGGTACCTAATTTCACTGGCGCTCGTCAATGACGGGTGTCAATGAAAATGCGCGACTGGCGTCAGTGCGTTCCCCCGGCTGCGCCAAGCGCTAGCGGGGCCGGGCGTAACGTCAGTGCGAAATCGCGGGCGAAATCTCGCAGTGGCGTTACGCTGGCGCGGCTGGTTGGAAGGGCAAAGGGGCCGGAATGGATTTCGAGCTCGACGTCGGGCAACGCGCGTGGCTGACGGAGGTTCGCGAATTCCTTCGGGAGAACGTGACCCCAGATTTACGAGCCGAGCTGGCCGCGCATGATCTCGAATTCCCCGACGGTGAGGTGACACGATTCCGCCGCAAGATCGGTGAGAAGGGTTGGTTCGGGCTGAACTGGCCGCGTGAGTACGGCGGCCTCGGGCTCGGCGCGCTGTATCAGCACCTGCTGATGAGCGAGTTTGAGTATTGGGGTGTGCCCGGGCCCGACCTCACGGTCACCTCGGTGGCGCCAATGATCATGCGACACGGCACCGAGCAGAACAAGGCCAAATGGCTCCCGCTGATCGCCAAAGGCGAAATGATCTGCGCCGTCGGCTATTCCGAGCCCGAAGCCGGAACGGACTTGGCCAGCCTGCGGACCCGTGCGACACGCGATGGCGAGTACTGGGTCATCAACGGCAGCAAGATCTGGAACAGCGGGGCGCAGCGTGCCACCCATGAGTGGCTGTGCGTGCGCACCGATCCCAATGGTGTGCGCCATCGCGGGATTTCGGTCATCATCGTGCCGATCGACAGTCCTGGGATCCAGATCCGCCCGCTGTACGCGTGGTCGGGTTACCGCACGAATGAGGTGCATTTCGATGAGGTGCGGGTTCCCATCACGAATGTGGTAGGTGAGGTCAATCGTGGTTGGACCTACATCACCGGAGCGCTCGATCTGGAACGCGGCGCGCTGACCAATGCGGGCGATTTGCGTCGCGCCGTCGACGAGTTGCGCGAACTTGCCCGCCGCCCGCGACGTGACGGTTCGGTGCCGGCTGACGATGCGGCCCTGCGCCGTCGCCTGGTACAGGCCGAAGCCGATGTAGAGGTGGCGATGTTGATGGGATACGAGGCCGCCTCGATCCTGGACAGCCACGTGATTCCCATCGTGGAGGTCAGTGTCGAGAAGATCTTCACCAGTGAGCTGCGGAAGCGCATCGCCGATTTGGCGCTCGATCTGCTCGGTCCGGACGGCTTGCTGGCGCATCGCAGCGAAAACGCTCCGCTGGCGGGCAAATTCGAACGGTTATACCGGGCCGCTCCATTGATGCGCTTCGGTGGCGGTACCAACGAGGTGCTGCGCGACGTCATCAGCCAGCGTGGCCATGGAATGCCCTCCTATGGACGGTGACGTAAATGAAAGCGATACCGACTCCTGAGCAACGCGAATTCGCCTCGTCGTTGCGCGCGCTGCTGTGGAAGGCACTGGCCGACGCGGGCGTATTCGGACTCGCCATTGCCGAGGAATACGGGGGCTCGGGCGGCTCGCTCGACGATCTCGCTGTTTTCTACACCGAGGCCGGCCGTGGGCTGTGTCCCACGGCGGTGCATAGCACCATTGCGGCGACACTGGCGGTCGACCAGCTCGGCTCGCCGGGCGTCAAAACCGCGTGGCTGCCGCCGCTGGTGAGCGGGAATGCCCGCGGCACCACGGCGTTGTGGAATGCCCGTGACGCCGCCGACGTCTCGGCCGTGCTGCGCGCCGATCCCGTCTCGGCCCGCTGGCGGCTCAACGGAGTTGCGGACTATGTCGCTGACGCCGACATCGCCGACGTCATCGTGGTATCGGCCGCGGCGCGTGAACGCACGCTGGTTTTTGCCGTCGACGCCCGCGCGGCCGGGGTCACCATGGAGCCGCTGGCCATGGCAGGGGGGCACCGAGCGTTCGCGGTGCGGTTCGACGCTGTCACCGTTGGCGCCGAGACGTTGCTCGTGGACGCTGATCGGCCCGGGATGACCCGGGTGCGCCGCTTGGCCAATGCGGCGGTGGCGTTGGGAGCACTGGACTTGGTCGGAGTCGGACAGGCGGTGCTGGACCGCACCGTCGAGTACACCAAGCTGCGCCACCAGTTCGGCCGACCGATTGCCTCATTCCAGGCGGCGCAGCATCTGATCGCCAACATGCACATCGCCTTGGCCGCAGCCCGATTGGCCGCGCACTCCGCGGTCTTTTGGATCGCGCGCGGACAGACGGGGACTCGACAAACGGCGATCGCCCGCATGCATGTCGCCACGGCGGCCAGGCTCGTCACGCTGGATGCCCATCAACTGCACGGCGGGATCGGCTACGTCACCGAAACCGATCTGCATTTGTGGACCGAACGGGCAAGGCTCGGTTCAACTTTCGGCGGCGGGGCAGATGTCGCCGCAGCCTGGCTGGAGGAGACGTTGGAAGAAGACCCCGAGACAAGGAGCGCCAGTGAGTGAGGACACCCTGATCGACGCTGACTCGGCGTCGCGAGTGGGTACCGTTGCCGCGACCGCGACCGGTGAGGTGAATCGGCGCGATTGGCAGCGATGGGCGTCGGCGGTGGGTGACCATAATCCGTTGTATTTCGATCCGGATTACGCTCGCGCCAACGGCTTTCGCGACACCATCTGTCCTCCGCTGTTTCTGCAGTACTCGGTGCTCGGCGTCACCCGCCTTGACGCGCTGCGGCCCGACGGTTCTTCGGGCGCGGTTTCGGGCAGTCTGGCTTTTCCCCGTGCGCCCAAGCGGATGGCCGGCGGCGAGAGCTTCACCTTTCACCTGCCTGCCTATCACCGCGACGAGATCGAAATGGTTCGCACCATCGAGTCGATCGTGGAAAAGCAGGGCCGCTCCGGCAGATTCGTGCTGGTCACCTGGCACACGATGTACCGGAACCAACACCGCGATCTGGTCGCCGAAGCCTCGACTTCGATGATCGCGCGGCCCTAGGAATGCCATGACTTCTGAGCAGGTGTTCTACGACGATATCGGCGTGGGCGAGCAGATTCCTCCGCTGACCATCACCGCCGACGAAACCCAGCTGTTCTTTTTCAGCGCAGCGACCTACAACGGCCACCGCATTCACTACGACAAGGACTGGGCGCGCGGTGTCGAGGGTTACGACAATGTGTTGGTGCACGGGCCACTTCAGGCTGCTTTGCTGGCCCGGGCAATTAGTGACTGGATCGGTGGGCGCGGCCGTCTGGTGTCTTTCTCGGTGCAGAACCGAGCGACGGCATTGCCCGGTGAGCCGCTGACCTTCGGCGGAGTGGTCACCGGCAAGCGCCTGACTGACGGTGCCGGACTGGTGGACCTGGAGATCACCGGCCGCCGCAACGACACCGTGCTGATGCCCGGAACCGCAACGGTCGAGCTGCCCCTACGAAAAAAGATCAGCGGAACGCCGTCGTGACAGGGTTGCGTGGCGAAGCCGCCATCATCGGCATCGCGGAGTTGCCGGCGCAGCGCCGCCCGACCGGACCTCCGCTGTTCACCCTCGACCAGTACGCGCTACTCGCGAAACTGGCTGTCGAGGACGCCGGCGTCGATCCCGCGCACATCAACGGCCTGCTCACCCATGGGGTGGCCGAATCGGCGATGTTCTCCCCGGCGACACTGTGCGAATACCTCGGCCTGGCGTTGGATTTCGGCGAGCGCGTCGACCTCGGCGGACCCACGTCCGCCGGAATGATATGGCGGGCCGCCGCTGCCATCGAACTCGGCATCTGCGACGCGGTGCTCGCCGTGGTGCCCGGGTCGGCATCGGTGCCGCAATCGGAACAACGCCCAGCAGCTGCCCCGAATTGGTATGGGGCGTCGTCAAATAACTACGGGTCGCCGCAGGCCGAGTTCGAGATCCCCTACGGCAACCTGGGGCAGAACGCGCCGTACGCGCAGATCGCTCAGCGCTACGCCGCCGAATTCGGCTACGACCCCGCCGCGGTCGCCAAGATCGCGGTGGACCAACGCACCAACGCGTGCGCGCATCCGGGCGCGGTTTTCCACGGCACCCCGGTCACCGTCGATGACGTTCTGGCCAGCCCGATGATCGCCGACCCGATCCACATGCTCGAAACGGTGATGCGCGTGCACGGGGGAGTGGGCGTCTTGCTGGCCAACGCCGACCTCGCCCGCCGAAGCCGCCATCGCCCGGTCTGGATCAAAGGCTTCGGCGAACACATCACCTTCAAAACCCCGACCTACGCCGACGACCTGCTGCACACCCCGATCGCGCGCGCCGCCGACAAGGCGTTTGCCATGTCCGGGCTAAACCGGTCCGATGTCGATATTGCTTCGATCTACGACTGCTACACAATCACTGTGCTGATGAGTCTGGAGGACGCCGGCTTCTGCGCCAAAGGCAAAGGCAAAGGCATGTCATGGGTTGCCGAACACGATTTGACCCACCGCGGCGACTTCCCGCTGAACACCGCCGGTGGTCAGCTGTCCTTCGGTCAGGCCGGCATGGCCGGGGGCATGCACCACGTCGTCGACGGCGCGCGGCAGGTCATGGGACGAGCCGGTGACGCCCAAGTGCCGGACTGCCACACCGCATTCGTCACCGGCAACGGCGGCATCATGAGCGAGCAGGTCGCATTGATCATGCGGGGGGACTGACGCAAATGACCGCAGAAACCCGCCCGGTTCCCGAACCCACACCCGTCTCGCGTCCTTTTGGGGATGCCCTGGCCCAGCACCGAATCCTGGTGCAGTACTCGCCCTCGCTGCAGCGTTACGTGTTCTATCCGCGCCTCCTCGCCCCCGGCACGCTGGCCGACGACCTGGACTGGCGCGAAATCGACGGCGCGGGAGCGCTGTACACCTTCACCGTGGCTCGTAGGCCGACCGGACCGCCCTGGATCGATGCGGTGCCACAGCTGCTCGCGGTGGTGCAATGGGATGCCGGCCCACGGATCAGCACCGAATTGGTCGACATCGACCCGAGCGACATTCGGATCGGTATGCGGGTTCAGCCGGTGTTCTACGATCTGCCCGAAGCCGGAATCACCCTGCTGAAATACCGGCCCGCATGAACGACGGCGTGCAGGCGATGCTGGACCAGTTGAACGCCGGATTCCCGCGCGTCGAGAACATGACCGGCCCGCAAGCGCGCGCCGCGGTCGCCGCGCGGCGCATGCCGGTCAACAATTCCGACGACGTCCGCGGCACCACCGACCGTCGCGTTCCGGGCCCCGACGGCACCATCGGCGTGCGCATCTACTACCCGCACAGCGAGCCGCCGGGGGACCGCGGCGCGATCGTGTTCTGCCATGGCGGCGGATTCGTCTTCTGCGACATCGAATCCCACGATGGGTTCTGCCGGGCGCTGGCTCGCGGAGTCAGGCCATTGTGGTGTCGGTCGACTACCGTCTCGCCCCCGAACATCCCGCGCCCGCGGCCGTGCTCGACGCGTTCACGGTGTTCTGCTGGGTGATCGAGCATGCGGCCGAACTGGGTATCGACCCCAAGCGCACCGCGGTCGCCGGCGACAGCGCAGGCGGAAATCTGGCCGCGGTCACCGCGATCCTCTGCCGTGACCGAGGAGTCACCCAGCCTGCCGCGCAACTGCTTATGTACCCGGCGATCGATCCCTCGTTCGAAACCGAGAGTTACCACCGTTACGGCACCGGAAATTTCAACACCCGCGCCGCAATGCAGTGGTATTGGCGTCAATACCTTGGTGCTGAGCAAGTTCTCGACCCGCCCGCACTGGTGGCTCCGGCCCGCGCGGATTCTCATGTGGGCCTGGCGCCCACAGTGGTCGTCACCGCCGGGCGCGATCCCCTGCACAGCGAGGGCCGCGACTACGCACGCCGGTTGCGCAACGCGGGAGTCCCGGTCGTGCACCGTGATTTCCCGGGATTGTTCCACGGTTTCATGACGATTCAATCCTTTCCTCCGGCGGCATCGGCGCAGCATCTGGTCTGCGCCGACCTGCGCGAACTGCTGAGCACGACGAACCGAAGCGTCTCGACATGACCGATGTAAGCGACGTCATCGTCATCGGCGCCGGTTTCGCCGGGCTCTACGCCGTGCACCGAGTCGCCTCGTCGGGCCTGTCGGTGACCGCCGTCGAAGCAGCCCCCGACGTGGGCGGCACCTGGTACTGGAACCGCTATCCGGGTGCGCGGTGCGACGTCGAGAGTGTCGACTATTCCTACGCTTTCGACGAAGCATTGCAGCAGAGCTGGCAGTGGAGCGAACGCTTCGCCGCCCAACCGGAGATCCTCGATTATCTGCGCCACGTCGCCGACCGTTTCGATCTGCGCCGCCACTACCGATTCGACGTCGACGTCGTCGGTGCCACCTTCGACCAGGCCGACGGTCGCTGGCATGTCGACACCGCAACCGGGGAAAGCTACGCGGCACAGTTCCTGCTGTGCGCAACCGGCTGCCTTTCGGCCGTCAATCGGCCCAATATCCCCGGTGTTGACGACTTCTCGGGCGAGGTGTATTTCACGGCCGCGTGGCCGCGCGAGGATCCCAATCTGCGCGGCAAGCGGGTAGGACTGATCGGCACGGGATCCTCCGGCATCCAGGTGGGTCCGATCATCGCCGCCCAAGCCGAAAATCTGGTGGTATTCCAGCGATCCGCGAACTACACCATCCCCATGCCCAACCGCCCGTGGTCGGCCGAGGAACAACGCCAGATCCAGGAGCAGTATCCCGAGCGTCGCTGGATTTCCGCCTACGCGCCGGCGGGCACACCGCACGGCACTTACCACAAGAATGCCGTCGACACCGAACCCGAGGAGCAGGCCAAAGCGCTGTGGAAGCGCTGGCGTGAAGGCGGCGTCCTGTTCGCCAAGACCTTCCCGGACCAGACCAGCGACCTGGCCGCCAACGACGTCGCGAGGCACTTCGTCGAGGAGCGGATCCGGGAAATCGTCGCCGATCCGGTTGCCGCAACGGATCTCATCCCGGTCGATCACCCGATCGGAACCAAACGGATCTGCACCGACGATGGTTACTACGCCACCTTCAACCGTGACAACGTGCGGCTGGTCAACCTGCGCCGCGAGCCCATCGAAGGCATCACCGCCGACGGCGTACGGACCAACGAAGCGACGTATCCGTGCGATGTGCTGGTCTTCGCCACCGGCTTCGACGCGATGACCGGGTCGTTGACCCGGATCGACCCGAGTGGGCCCGGGGGAGAACGGTTGCGTGACGTCTGGGCCGAAGGCCCGGTGACCTTTCTGGGTCTGATGGTGCCGGGCCTGCCGAACCTGTTCACGATCAGCGGGCCGGGCAGTCCGTCGGTGCTGGCCAACATGGTCCTGCATGCCGAGGTTCAGGTCGACTGGGTCATCGACCTGGTGCGGGCCGCGCGACGACTTGGGTTGAGCGAGGTCGAGCCACGCCACGATGCCGCCGTCGCCTGGACTGAGCACGTGGCCCAAGCAGCTGAGCGGACACTGTTTCCCAAGGCGGCATCGTCGTGGTACCTGGGCGCCAACATCGAAGGCAAGAAGCGAACCTTCATGCCCTACATCGGCGGGTTCGGCACCTATCGGCGCCACTGCGACGAGGTGGCCCAGCACGACTACGCCGGGCTGGTGTTGACGATGAAATCAAAGAGGAAGTGAGACAGTGCCGGAGACGGTTCAGCAGCTCTTACGGCAACGCAGACACGACGACACCCCTGCGGTTGCGCACGGCGAGGAGACCTGGACCTGGCGCGAGCACCTCGCCGAAGCCGAATCCGAGGCGGCGGCGCTGATCACGCTCGCCGATCCGACCCGGCCGCTGCATGTCGGTGCGGCGCTGGGTAATTCACCGGCGATGCTGCGCGCGATGGCGGCCGCCGGGCTGGGCGGCTACGTGCTGTGCGGTCTCAACACGACCCGCCGCGGAGCCGCCCTGCTCTCCGACATCCAGCGCTCCGACTGCCAAATCCTGCTGATCGACGACGAGCACATGCCGCTGTTGGAGGGCTTGGATCTCAACGGGATTCACGTTCTCGATGTAGGCGGGACCCGCTACGCCGATGCAGTCGCCACGGCACCGCCTCTGACTCCACACCGCGAGGTCACTTCCGCGGACACGTTCATGATGATCTTCACCTCGGGCACCAGCGGAAACCCCAAGGCCGTACGGTTCGCGCATGGCATGGCGATCATGTGCGGCGCCAGCCTGATCTTTCAATACGACGTCACCGCGGCCGATGTCTGCTATCTGGCGATGCCGCTGTTTCACTCCAACGGCGTTGCCGCCGGCTGGGCCGTCGCGATCGGCAGCGGCGCGTTGATGGTCCCCGCGAAGTTTTCACCGTCACGCTTCCTCGATGACGTGCGGCGCTACCACGTCACGTACCTGAACTACGTCGGCAAGCCGCTTGCCCTGATCCTGTCCACTCCCGAGCGGCCCGACGACGCCGACACCACGCTGCGCATGGCGTTCGGCAACGAGGCAACGGATCGCGATATCGAGGAATTCGCACGGCGTTTCGGGTGCCGGGTGGTCGACAGCTTCGGATCCAGCGAGTTCGCGGTGATCGTGGTGCGAGAAGACGGCACGCCGCCCGACTCCATCGGTAAGCCCTATCCCGGAGTCAGCATCTACAACCCGACAACCTTGACGGAGTGCGCCGTCGGGCAGTTCGACGAACATGGCGCGCTGACCAATTTCGACGATGCCGTCGGCGAATTGGTCAACACGCAGGGCGCGGGGCCGTTCGTCGGCTACTACAACGATCCGGCCGCCACCGCCGAGCGCATGCGACACGGCATGTACTGGGCGGGCGATTTGGCCTACCGCGACGCCGAAGGCTGGATTTACCTTGCCGGCCGCACCGCCGACTGGATGCGGGTGGATGGCGAAAACCTGGCGGCGGCACCGATCGAGCGGATCCTGGAACGGCTGCCACAGGTCAGTCAGGTCGCCGTCTATGCCGTGCCGGACGAGCAGGTCGGCGATCAGGTTATGGCGGCGCTCGTGCTTCGTCACGGGATGCATTTGCGCCCAACGGATCTCGAGGAGTTTCTGGCCGCACAAAACGACTTATCACCGAAGGCGTGGCCACGTTATGTGCGTATCAACGACGACCTGCCGGCGACGGCCACCAACAAGATCCTCAAACGCGAGCTGATCGCCGCTGGGATCGGCGCCCAGGGCGGTGTGCTGCTGTCACGAGCGCCGCGCGGCACTACGTATACGGTCGACGACCGAGCCATCTCGGCTGCGGCACGACCGGTTGCGGATGCCGCAACCTCGTAAGCTCAACCGGACTCCGCCGGACTGGGCGCCTCGCCGAATCGGGCCAGGAACAGCGTGCCGGCTACCGCCACGGCAAATCCCACGACGACCAACCAGCCCCAGCCGGGCCGGGCGGTGTCGCCCAGCCACAGCACGCCGACGAGTGCGGGCGCGATGGTTTCACCGACGACCATTGCGGCCACCGTGGTGGTGACCGACCCCCGCTGCAACGCGGAGGTGAACAACAGAAAGCCCGCGGCGCCGCCGCCGGCCGCCGCGTACAAAGCGGGGTTGGTGTAAAACACCGCTTTGGTGGGATCGACCTCGTCGAGCATGCGCACACCGATCTCGACCACGCCAAAGCCGCTTCCGGCGGCCAGGCCCAGCGCGAGTCCACGCTCACGGTCGCGCAGCGGGCCGGCGGCGGCTCCGGCGACGAATAGGACGGCGACCACGCCGAGCAGCGCCCAGCCGAGTTCGGGTGGCGCATGGCGAAAGTGCGCCGGCCCGGCAGCACACGCGAGCGCTGCGAGGCTTGCGCAGACCACGCCGACGGCACTCCACTCGGCTCGGGAAAGCCGTACTGAAAGCACCCATGCGGACACGATGCCGGTGACCGCGATCGAGGCGGCCAGCGCCGCGGCGACGACGTAGATCGGCACCAGACGTAGCGCTGCGACCTGTAGCACGAAACCGAGTCCGTCGAGGCCAATGCCCGCCAGGTAGCGCCACTGCCGCAGGGCGCGCAACAGCAATTTCGCGTCGACACCGGACTTGCCGCCGGATTCCACCGACCGCGCCGCGACGGCCTGCAGCACCGAGGCGGTGCCGTAACACACCGAACAACCCAGAGCGAGTAGGAAGCCGATGAGCACAGAGGAGACAGTAGCTGAGTCGTCAGTCGCTTGCATGGCTTAGCGGTCAAATTCGTTGGGCAGCGGACGATCCGAATCCGATACCCGCTGAGTCGCGGAAAAGGCTTGTCTAGGAGAGAGATTCGTCGAACACCGAAGCGGGTGGGCGATTCAGGCCGAGGCCCGTTTTGGCTTTCGGTTCGTCCGGCGCTGCGACAAATCGGGGAGACCCACGATGCGCCTGGCCATATCCAGTAGTTGGTTGCGCAGTGTGTCGTCATCGAGGTCCGCGACCAGCGGATGCGAAACCGTTCCGCCGACGACGCACGCCAGGGCCGCAAGCCGCACCTGGGTATCCGGTCCGGGTTCGTCGCCGACGAGCATTCCGTAGAGCCGCTCGATGAAACGCTGAAATGGCTCGTGCTCGGCGAGCAGTCGCACGATCACCGGATCGAACTGCAAGGTATTAGCGGCGCGGCGGTGTTCGACCGCATGGTCGATCACCCGATTCAGCAGCAACTCGCGACCTTCGATGCGGCAGTCCAGCGCCTCGGCGGCCTCCAGGGAGTTTTCGAGTCTGGCGAGTTCCATCTCCGCCACGGCGATGATGATCTCGTCCTTGCTGTTGAACTGGTGGTAGATGGCACCTTTCGTCACGCCGATGGCGTCAGCGATCATCTGGTAAGAAGTCGCGCCCACGCCGTGTTCGGCGAACAGCTCCATCGCTGCGCGCAGGGTACGCAGCTGCGAGTCCGTGCGCGGAGTTGCACCAAGCCGCGCGATCGGCTGTCGGGGGGACGGCACCGGACAAGGGTATACGGCCGAGCGCGGGCAGTGCTAGACGATCGTCTAGCACAAACGACGAGATCCCGCCGACCCCTTCGGCAGCACATCGTCGAGATGATTTGCAAGCGCTGCGCGCAGTACTCCGTGTCGGAGATCGCCCCTCGGGTATGCAATTCCTCGAGCTGCCGCAGCCGCTCTGACACCAACTCCGCGGGTGCCCGAGGCGCCAGCGGATGTGCCCACACCCCGGGCTTTGAATTGTCGACCGCGGTACGCCAGCCCGCGCAGAGGTTGATCAGCCGCAGTGCGAACAGCACGCCGGCCGCGGTGATGGGCAGCCCGAAATAGAGCAACCACCCCAAGGGCATGCCAGCGCTGCTCAGCGCGAAATAGCGCGAGACGAGCACAAGAGCAACAATTGCGCCCGACACCAGGACGGCGGCCTTGGTTTTCATGCGTGGTTTCCTTCTTGCAGCGCACTGCCGGCGGCAGCGGTCATCAGGCAAGTGGAAACCGGGTGCGCGGCTACCGATCCCAATATCGCTCGGCCGCGAGCGTTATCCCGAGGGACGCGTCTCGCCGGGAGGCTCGCAGAGCGGAGCGAGGTAGTGCAATACCAGTGCGGTGACTATCCCGTAGCCGAGGTGCGGAATCAGGTCGCTGATCCAGTCGACGAGGCTCCAGGTGAGTGGATCGGTCACCCCGAGAACGGTCATCGGTCCATTGGTGCCAATCAGGGCGATGGCCGACGCGACCAGCGTGGCGACCAGTAGTCCCGGCCGCCAGCCCAAGGCGTAGGCCAACCCGAGAATGATGCCCATCCCGATGCCCGCGGCGTATCCGGTGAGCGCGCCGAGGCCGGAGATTCGGTTGGCGAGCACGTCACCGCTGCCGGGAACCGTGAGGCCGAACAGCCGCGCCATGGCCTCGACGGTCCGTTCGGGTGTGCTGCTGGTCGGCCGGCCCCGCACCGCGATGTCGAGGTAGGTGATGACATTCAGCGTGGTGGTGCCTGCGGCACCCGCGGCTGCGCCACTCAGCAGTCCCGGCCAGACCCGTTTGCCTTGCAGCAGTCCTGACCAAACCCCGGCCAATTGCCTGGTTTCCATAGCCACTCCTAGCCTGCCCGGGCCACCCCGATCCTTGTCCGGTCATGACAGGGGCGGCGAATCGCATAACGTCTCATGCGCATAGCGTTTCTGCACTTCCTGCGCGGAGTAACTACACTCGGATGCCATGGGGATTCCCAAGGGCAGGACGGTAGCCGCGTTGTGCGGCGGTGCGGCCGTGCTTGCCTTGGCGCTCGGCGGCGTTGGCGAGCCGCAGCTTCGCGCAACGGCCCCGTCGGCCAATGTGGTCCCCGCGCCTCCATCACCATGGGATGCCAGCGGCGGCGCGCTACCGGTCAAACCCGCCGGTGAGGCCCCGGCTGCATCGTCGGCCTGAACTGTGGACCTATTAACAACCACCCGCCACCACCCCCGACCCGCCACCCGAGTCTTCCGCACGGTCCGCAACATCCGGCTCCTGCGCCTGAAAATCCCTAGCCGGCCAGGTCAGTTGTAGCCGGCCAACCGAATCTTCCTATGATTTGGTGATGAGCGCCGGTGGGCTGGATACCGTGGGCTCGCCGGCATTCACCGACGAGGACCCGGCCCGGTTTCGTGCGGCCGGTTGGTGGTCGGATGCGACGCTGTCGGATGCGGTGCGACACAACGCCGAAAAGTCACCGGACCGTCGCGCGTATTCCGACGAGCCCGGCATTTCGCTGACTTGGCGTGAATTCGACACTGCGGCAACTTGTTTAGCGGGCCAGCTGGCCGGTCTCGGTATCGCACACGGTGATCGAGTTGCCGTATGGCACGGCGACGCCACCGCTATCCACGTGCTGTTCGTCGCGATCGAACGCTGTGGCGCCGTCGTCGTCGGCATCGGCGCCCGCGCCGGCACCCGCGAGGTGAACGCACTACTGCGCAACGCGGAGCCCAAGATCCTGATCAGCGATCACCAGCGCAGCGACGCCGCAGCCCGGGTCGCCGCCGAATCGTCGCTGTCCTTGCTGGTCCTGGGTCAGGATGCGGGTCTGCCCAGCCTGGATGTCCACGTGCAGAGCAAGGCGGTGGGAGCCGAATCCCAGCTCGGCGCTGACGATGTCTTCCTGATCAACTCGACCTCCGGCACCACGAGCCTACCCAAGTGTGTGGTGCACACGCAGAACCGTTGGCACTACTTTCACCAGAAAGCCGTCGCCAACGGGTTGCTGACATCCGACGACGTGTTCTTGCCCGTCATCCCCACGCCCTTCGGCTTCGGATTGTGGACCAGCCACACCACCCCGATCTACCTCGGTGCCAGCTCGGTGATCCTGGAGCGCTTCACCACCAGGGCGGCGTGTGAGGCGATAGCCCGGCACAAGGTAACGGTATTATGTTGTGTCAGTACGCAATTGACGATGATCATGGCCGACCCCGCCTCCCGGGGTTACGACTTGAGCTCGCTGCGCATCGTGTTCACCGGGGGCGAGGCGTTGCCGTATCGGCCGGCCGCCGAGTTCGAAGAGCTGACCGGCGCAACGATCCTGCAATTCTACGGCTCCAATGAAACCGGCTTGCTCAGCGCGACAACCGTGGACGACTCGCTGGAACGTCGACTGCGCACCGGGGGTCGGGTCGTCCCCGAAATGGCGGTCCGGCTCTTCGACGGGGATCAAGATGTCACCGCGACCGGGCGAGGCCAGCCGGCGTGCCGAGGGCCGGCGACCAGCCTCGGCTACCTCGGGGGTACCGACCACGACAAGCTGTTCACCCACGATGGGTGGATGCTGATGGGCGATATCTGCGAGCTCGACGCCGACGGCTACCTCACGGTCACCGGCCGAACGTCTGACTTCATCCTGCGCGGTGGCAAGAACATCAGCGCATCGCAGGTCGAAGATGCCGTCATGACCCATCCGGCGATTGCACTGGCGGCCGCCGTGGCGATGCCGGATCCGGTGTTCGGGGAAAGGGTTTGTCTTTACTCCGAACTCGCCGACTCTGCGACCGTCGACCTGCCCGAGCTCGTCAACCACCTGCTGGCTTTGGCGGTTTCCAAGGAGCTGTTGCCCGAACGCCTCATCGTCGTCGACGAAATCCCCCGGTCGTCCGGCGGAAAGGTCACCAAAGGTGATCTCCGCCAAGATATTCGAGCAAGGATGGAGGCCGAGCATGAACACACCTAACCCGCGACGAGGTGGCCTGGAGGTGTGGACGCCGTCGGTGGTGCCTCCAATCGGTGTCGAACTCTCCAACGAGCAGGCGCTCGCCGTGGCGTTCCGCCACCTGGCCGGCATCGGGTTCGCCGAGAATATGGCCGGACACATCACCTGGCAGCTGGACGGACAAACCGACATGTTGGTCAACCCGTGGGGCCTGTGGTGGCAGGAACTCACCGCGTCCGATATCTGCCTGGTCGACAGCGACGCTCGGGTGGTCCGCGGTCGCTGGGATGTCACCCCCGCGATCCACATTCACACCGAGTTGCACCGAGTCCGTGAGGACGCCCGCGTCGTCATTCACAATCATCCGTACTACGTCTGCGTGCTCGCCGCGTTAGGCCGGCTGCCCGAACTGGTGCATCAGACCGGCTCGCTGTTTCTCGATGACCTGTGCCTTGTCGGCGCCTACGACGGCGAGATCGACAGCCCCGCCCGCGCAGCCGATCTCGCGGCGCGCATCGGAGGCGCCAATCTGACGATTCTGGCCAACCATGGTGTCATCGCAACCGGTCACAACCTGGCCGAGGCGGTGTACCGGGCGGCTTCGATCGAACGAGTATGCAAGCTGGCCTACGACGTCATGCTCACCGGCAAGGATCCGGTCGCGATGAACTGGTCGGACATGGCGGGCATGCAGCGATCGCTTATCGAGCGGGCCGCCGACGTGTACTGGGCCGGGGCGGCACGGATGACCATCAAAGCGGATCCCGATGTGCTCACCTGAGCCGGTAGTTGAGCCATTGCCGTACACCGAACACCCCGTCCCGCAAGGAGGTTGATCAGTGAAAGCTATCGACGAGCTGGCCACGAATCTAAATTTCACCACCGCGAAAACGGGTGAGGATCGCTCCGTGACGTTGCTGCCGGACCCACCCCGGTCACCGCGCCGGTACACGGTGATCTCGGTCGACGATCACATCGTGGAACCCCCGGATACATTCACCGGCCGCCTGCCGCGAAAGTTCGCGGACCGGGCGCCGCGCGTCGTCGACACCGATAGCGGCGGACAGACCTGGGTTTATGACAATCAGGAACTGCCCAATGTCGGGTTCAACGCCGTGGTCGGACGACCGGTTTCGGAGTACGGCTTCGAACCGGTCCGATTCGACGAAATGCGCAGGGGTGCATGGAATATCCATGACCGCGTCAAGGACATGGATCTCAATGGGATATACGCGTCACTGAATTTCCCCTCGTTCCTGCCGGGTTTCGCCGGCCAGCGCCTCCAGCAGGTAACCAAGGATCGCGATCTGGCGTTGGCCTCGGTCCGCGCCTGGAACAACTGGCATCTCGAGGTGTGGGCTGGGTCGTATCCCGAACGGATCATTCCCTGCCAGTTGCCCTGGCTGCTGGACCCCGAACTGGGCGCCAAGATGATCTACGAGAACGCCGAACGCGGCTTTCACGCCGTGACGTTCAGCGAGAACCCCGCGATGCTCGGATTCCCGAGTATTCACTCGGGCCACTGGGATCCGACCATGGCGGCGTGTGCCGAAACCGCAACGGTGGTGAACCTGCATATCGGATCTTCGGGTTCGTCGCCGTCGACCACTGAGGACGCGCCGCCCGACGTCCAGGGTGTGCTGTTCTTCGCCTACGCGATTTCGGCGGCGGTCGACTGGTTGTACTCCGGATTGCCCAGCAGATTCCCGGATCTCAAGATCTGTTTGTCCGAAGGCGGAATCGGCTGGGTGGCAGGCTTACTTGATCGCCTCGACCACATGCTCAGCTATCACGCGATGTACGGCACTTGGCAGGCGTTGGGGGAGAAGCTCACTCCCGCAGAGGTTTTCACTCGCAACTTCTGGTTCTGCGCAGTCGAGGACAAGTCGTCGTTCGTGCAAAGGGACCGAATCGGTATGGACAACATCATGCTCGAGGCCGACTATCCGCACTGCGACTCAACCTGGCCGCACACCCAGCAAACGATCCACGAGGAAATCGGTGCCCTGCCGTCGGACGCGATCCGCAAGTTCACCTGGGAGAACGCTTCGCGCTTGTACCGGCATCCGGTGCCGGTAGCGGTGCAGCAGAACCCCGACGCGTTCTGACGACCGTGCCCGCGACAGGTTACTTGCCGGTCTTCGGGCAGTGGCAGTCGGCGGAGTCGGCCATCACCTCGGTGCGCGCCGCGTTGCGGTACGACGGTGGTCGGTCGGTCCAGCTGGTGAGGGAGACGCCGGG
This sequence comes from uncultured Actinomycetota bacterium, assembly GCA_963712615.1. Lineage (GTDB taxonomy): Bacteria > Actinomycetota > Actinomycetes > Mycobacteriales > Mycobacteriaceae > Mycobacterium. Next base: position 708,646 of record CAVQIO010000002.1, on the reverse strand, counting down.
CTGACCATGGCTGTCCCGGATCTCGGTGGCCTTCGTGGTCCTCGATGCATCCGGCGTCGTGGTGACCGAAGTCGCCGGCGACACTGAACTGGCTTCCAGGCATGACGGCGTCACGACCCAGTCCATGAATTGCCACACGGCGGCAATCAGCGTGATCAGCAGTAAAACCGTCGCGACCGCGTGGGCCACCAGGTAGTAGCAGTATCCGGTTGAGGTTGGTGGTGCACCGTCGCCGGCAGCAACCATTTTGAACGTCATTTGTCGCATCGAGATGGCCCTTTCTTGACCTAGCGGTGTCATCCGCCACAACCCTTGCTCGATAGTTCTTCGGAGCACAGGCTCGCTCGGATGGGAAACCTCTTTTCGCGGTGGTGACATCGCCTGACCAGCACGTTTGCTTGCTCAGTCCCCCAGGGGTGGCCGTCAGGGCATCGGATGCGCTTCGCTATCCGGGGTGCCGCACTAACGGAGGAGGGGCAGTGACGACGGCCAAAGTTGATTTCAGTTCGGTCCAGTGGGGCTCGGTGGAGTGGACGAACCTCGTGACGTTGTACCTACGTGCCCACGAAAGCCGTTCCCGGCATCCGATTCTGGGTGACCACGCCGCCGCGGAGGCCGTCGACCGGATCGACTACGACTTCAAACGAATCCACCGGAGCTCGGTGCCGGCGTCGAACCAGTACCTCGTCGCGCTGCGCGCCAAGCAGCTGGACGAGTGGTGCGCTGATTTCCTTGTGCGCCATCCCGACGCGGTGGTGTTGCACCTGGGCTGTGGTCTTGACGGCCGCGCCCTCCGTCTCGACGTACCGCCGGCGGTGCAGTGGTTCGACCTCGACCAGCCCAGCGTCATCGACCTGCGTCGCCAGTTGTATGACGAGACCGAGCGCTATCGGATGATCGGCTCCTCGGTGACCGACCCGCAATGGGTCGATCAGGTTCCCACCGGCCACCCGACACTTGTCGTCGCCGAGGGACTGCTGATGTATGTGGACGAGAATGAAGTCCGCCAGCTGGTGGCCCGCCTTATCGACCGATTCGATTGCGGTGAACTGCAATTCGACACGCTCTCGGCGCTGGCGCCGCGCATGTCGAAGCTATTAACCAGGGGCATCATCAAGTGGGGCATCGGCGACGCTCGCGATATCGAGACGTGGAACCCGAAACTGCGATTCGTCGAGCAGACATCGGCACTCACCGGCTACGAGAAGATCGACAGCACCGTCGTGCGCTGGATTTACCGATTCTTCAGTGCTTCGCCGTTCGGTGTGTACGACATGCTCAATCGCTTCGAGTACTGAGTTCGGCGCAAATATTTCGCCTTTGCTCTGCGTGATCGAGTGTGGCTCGACTAGCGTCGAGTTACCAGCAACCGGCTGGGATGTCGGCCTCAAAGGCGGATGTGAACTGGAGGTGCCTGATGAGGAAGATTATTGCCGCTAGTGCCCTAGCGTTTGCTGGGCTAATGACCACCGGCGTGGGAACGAGTAACGCCGACGAGATCCTGGTTGAGGGTAACTATGCGACTCAGGCGGGTTGTATGGCAGACGGGCCGCACGTCGAGGTCGACCACCCTGGCACCTGGACTCATTTCTCCTGTGTCCAGCATGGGGATGGCCTTTGGTACCTGTACCTGAGCAACTGAGTTCGTCAGCTGGCCGGTGACCGGTCACAGCTCAGCAGCAAGTCGCCGCAAAATGTCCGCGGTGGGTTCGGCGGTGGCGTGCCGGTATCCCGTTCCTGCCCACAGGTGGACATAGTCCGGTTTCTCTGCCGCCGCAGCGGCTTTGCGCAGCGGGCTGGTCAGATGGTGAAGGGCGGGATAACCGAACGGTGCCTGACCCTCGTGGTTGTCGATAAACGAGTTGCGCAGTCCGCGGGCTGGGCGTCCGGTGAACGCATGCGTCAGCACGGTCTCGGTCCGAGCGGGATCGGTCAGGGCCGCCTGGTGAGTTGCTGACGCGCCGCTTTCAGTGGCGCGCAGCAGAACGGTGCCGACAATGGCTGCCGCGGCGCCGGCGCGGATAACGTCGGCCACCGCGCCGGGTGTGGCCAGCCCACCGGCGGCCAGCACCGGCAGCGGCACCGTGGCCGCCACCTGTTTGACGAGGTCGACGATCGGAACCGGTTGCAACGGTCGCCGCGGCGAGAGCGTGCCGGAATGCCCACCGGCGACCGCTGCCTGCAGAGCCAGCATGTCGACACCGGCGTCATGCGCTTGTGCCGCCTCGTCGGGCGTTGTCACCGTTTGGACCACTACGGTATTGGCCCGCTGCAGCGCGGCAATCACGCTGCGCGGTGGAATGCCGAAGGTGAACGACACCATCGGGACCGGGTCGTCGAGCAACAGCGCGATCTTCTCGTCGAACCTGTCGGTGTCCTCGATGGGTTCAGCAGGCAGGGTAAGGCCGAATTGGTCGGCCTCCTGCTGAATGATCGCGGCGTAGGCGCGGTAGCTTTCGGGGTCGACCGGCAATGGATTGGGCGCAAACAGATTGATGCCGAACGGAATTCCCTCGGCACGAACGGTCCTGAGTTCGGCTTCGACGGCGTCGGTGGTCTTGTAGCCGGCGGCGAGCATGCCCAGGCCACCCGCCACGGTCGCGGCCGACACCATTGCCGGCGTGGTCGGGCCGCCCGACATCGGAGCGGCAACCAGGGGAATGGACATCTCGAATTGTGCCAACATAGGGGTGCCCCTTCGTCGGTGTCCGGGCGTGGTGTTTCGCGGAATCGAGCCTAGTCATTTGTCGGTCGTTCCATTCGGGCGCCGGACCTGACAGGATGCTTCAGCGTGAAGCGCCCCAACTTCTTGGTGATCCTGGCAGACGACCTCGGATTTTCCGACATCGGTGCGTTCGGCAGCGAGATCGAAACGCCCAACCTTGACCGGCTCGCCCACGCGGGGATCCGGCTCAACGATTTTCATTCCGCACCGGCCTGCTCGCCCACCCGGGCGATGCTGCTTACCGGGACTGACCACCACGTCGCCGGCATCGGCACCATGCTGGAGGTCGCGGTCCCCGGATTTCAGGGTGCGCCCGGTTATGAGGGTTATCTCAACGATCGGGTCGTCGCGCTGCCCGAGCTGTTGCGCGACGCGGGCTATCTGACGCTGATGTCGGGCAAATGGCATCTGGGCCACACCATTGAAAGGTCGCCGTGGGCCCGCGGATTCGAGCGTTCGTTCGCGCTGCTGCCTGCCGGCGCCAGCCACTACGGTGGCGCCGCGGGTCGCGGGTTCTCGCCGGTGCCAACGCTTTACACCGAGGATGATCAGTTCGTGACGGTGGGTGAAGATTTCTACTCCTCGGATTCCTACACCGATACCCTGTTGGGCTATTTCCGTGACCGCGGCGAGGATGACGACCGGCCCTTCTTCGCGTATCTGCCGTTTCAGGCTCCGCACTGGCCGCTGCAGGCGCCCGACGAATCCGTCGCGAAATACCGCGGTCGCTACGACGCCGGCCCGGACGCGTTGCGCGAAGAACGGTTGGCGGCGCTCAAGCGCCTCGGCCTGTGCGCGCCGGATGTCGAGCCACACCCGGTTGTGGCCGATGGCGCTCCGGAGTGGGCCGATATGACCGACGAGGAGCGCGCGATTTCGGCCCGCTCGATGGAGGTCTACGCCGGGATGGTGGACCGCATGGACTGGAACATCGGCCGGGTGACCGACTACTTGGCCGAGACCGGCGAACTGGACAACACGGTCGTGATGTTCATGTCCGACAACGGCGCCGAGGGCGCGATCGTCGAGGCGATGCCACTGCGCGGCCCCCAAATCGTCGCGCAGATCCAAAAGAACTGCGACAACAGCCTGGAGAACCTGGGTCGGCCCACCTCGTTCATTTGGTACGGACCCCGCTGGGCACAAGCCGCGACGGCGCCCTCGCGCCTGCACAAGGCGTTCACCACCGAGGGCGGGATCCGGGTGGTCGGCTTTGTCACCTGGCCGGGATTCACCCGCCAAGACGAGATCGGCACGGCATTCGCGACCGTCATGGACATCGCTCCCACCGTGCTGGAACTTGCCGGCGTCGAACATCCCGGCACCTCCTATCGTGACCGCGACGTCGAACCGATGCTCGGCCGTTCGCTGGTGCCGTATTTGTCCCGCGACAGCGAGGCGGTGCACGCCGACGAGACCGGCACCGGTTGGGAATTGTTCGGCCGCCGCGCGATCCGACAAGGCGACTGGAAGGCCCTGTACCTGCCTCCGCCGTACGGTCCGGGCGCTTGGCAGCTCTACGACCTTTCCTGCGACCGTGGCGAGATCCACGACCTCGCCGCCTCGCATCCGGACAAGCTCGCCGAGCTTCTCGCGTTGTGGGACCGCTACGTCGCGGAAAACGGTGTGCTCACCGAGCCGGTTTCGGTCTACGACGCCGACCCGCAGATGCTCAACTAATCACGTTATGCGGCAACAGAGTTCGGAGCAACGATGGCTGAGACAACAACCTGCGCAGTGATCGGTGGCGGGCCGGCCGGGATGGTCCTCGGGCTGCTCCTGGCCCGGGCCGGTGTCGAGGTCACGCTGCTGGAAAAGCATGGCGACTTTCTCCGCGACTTTCGGGGTGACACCGTGCATCCGACCACGATGCGCTTGCTGGACGAGCTGGGCCTGTGGGAGCGCTTCGCGGCCTTGCCGCACAGCGAGGTTCACAGCGCGAAGTTCGAATCGGACGGCCGGTCAGTGACGTATGTCGATTTCGGGCGGCTACGCCAACCGCACCCCTTTGTGGCCATGGTGCCGCAGTGGGATCTGCTCAACCTGCTCGCCGACGCCGCGCAGCAGGAACCGACGTTCACGTTGCGGATGAACACGGAGGCCACCGGACTGCTGCGATCCGGCGGCCGCGTCACGGGTGTGCGCTACCAAGGCACCGACGGGCCAGGCGAGTTGACGGCCGAGTTGACCATCGCATGCGACGGCCGGTGGTCGATGGCGCGCCGTGCGGCCGGTTTGCAGAGTCGGGAATACCCGGTGAACTTCGACGTGTGGTGGTTCAGGCTGCCGCGCGACGGCGATCAGGAGTTCTCGTTTTTGCCGCGGGTGGGTCCCGGCAAGGCCCTTGGGGTGATCCCGCGTGAGGGCTATAACCAGATCGCCTACATCGGGGCCAAGGGGACTGACGCGGAGCTGCGCGCGAAAGGCATCGAAGCGTTTCGCCGCGACGTCAGCGCGCTCGTGCCGGAATCCGCTGCAGCGGTCGCGACGCTGACGTCCATGGACGAGATCAAGCACCTCGATGTCCGGGTGGACCGGCTGCGCCGCTGGCACACCGATGGCCTGCTGTGTATCGGAGATGCCGCACACGCGATGTCCCCGCTGGGCGGGGTCGGCATCAACCTGGCGGTCCAAGATGCCGTGGCGGCCGCGACCATCTTGGCCGAGCCGCTGCGGCAGCATCGGGTCACCAACCGGGACCTGGCGGCAGTGCGGCGCCGCCGGCTGTTTCCCACCGCGGTGACTCAGGGGGTGCAACGGGTCCTGCAGCGGGGACTCGGGCCGCTGTTTCGCGGCGCCGACCCCACTCCACCGGCGGCCTTCTTCGGAGTGATGCAGCGACTGCCCTGGCTGTCCTTCGTGCCCGCATACTTCATCGGAGTCGGGATCAGGCCCGAGCGCGCCCCGGCATTCGCCCGTCGAGCACCCGGCAACTAGGCCGCGAGCGCGATGGCGGTGCTGGATCAGACCGAGTGCTAGCGTCAGATTCGTGTCCGGACACCAAGCCCCACTGCGCATCGGCATCCTGGGTGCAGCCCGGATCGCACCCATGGCACTGATCAACCCCGCCAAGGACAACCCCGACGTGGTAGTCGCCGCGGTGGCCGCGCGCGACGGCTCGCGTGCGCAAGCCTTCGCCGCCAAACACCACATCGCCCGGGTGTACGACGACTACGCCTTGCTGATCGCCGACCCGGACCTCGACGCCATCTACAACCCGCTGCCAAACGGCTTGCACGGCAAGTGGACCCGAGCGGCATTGGCCGCCGGTAAACACATGCTGTGCGAAAAGCCGTTCACCGCGAACGCCGCCGAAGCCCGCGAGATCGGCGAGCTGGCCGCGGCGTCGGACCGAGTGGTGATGGAGGCCTTCCACTATCGCTACCACCCGTTGGCCCTGCGGGTCGAGGAGATCATCGCCTCGGGGGAGTTGGGCAAGCTCCAGCGGGTGGAAACCACGCTGTGCTTCCCGCTGCCAAAGTTCTCCGATATCCGGTACAACTATTCGCTCGCCGGCGGCGCGACGATGGACGCGGGATGCTACGCGGTCAACATGGCCCGTACGTTCGGCGGCTCAACCCCGGAAGTCGTTTCGGCACAGGCGAAATTGCACGATCCCCGGGTCGACCGGCCATGACGGCCGAATTGCGCTTTGCCGGCGGGCACACCGGCCGGGTGCGCTGCTCGATGTGGTCGCGGCGGCTCTTCGACATCAGCGCCAAGGTGGTCGGCGACCGCGGCCAGCTGAACGTGCTCAATCCGGTGATGCCCCAGATGTTCCATCGGCTCTCGGTCCGAACTGAGGACGACAATCGCGTGGAGCGATTTCCGCGCCGGGCTTCCTACGCCTACCAGCTCGACGCGTTCGCCGACGCGGTGCTGCGCGGCGCGCCGGTGAAGACAAATCCGCAGGACGCGATCGAGAACATGACCGTCATCGATGCGATCTATCTCGCCGCGGGGCTGCCGCTTCGCGAACCGAGCTGAAAGTTATTGCCCACGTTCTCTTAACAAGCGCCGGGCCGCCTCGACACACGGCCGCATCCGATCAATCGGGCTCACCCCGGCCAGCGCCAATGACCGACGGGGCACTTCGATTTCGAGCACGATGTCTGCGGGTAGCACGGACAGGATGTCGGTGAGCGGGAGCTCGCCTTCGCCGGGAACCATGCGCTCGAACATGGCTTCCTCCATGTAGTTGTCCAACCGGGGCTGCAGCGTCGTGTCGTTGAGTTGGGCGTAGCCGATGTATTCGGGGTCGACAGCCGCGAGGTCCGCGGCGCTGGCCCCGGAGCGTACCAAATGCATGGTGTCGATCAACAATCGGAAGTCGGATCGCCCGACGTATTCCCGTGCCGCCAATGCCGTCGGCAAATCACCCACAGTCAGCCCCGGTACCGGTTCGACGAGGGTCTGGATACTGCGCTGGGCGGCCAGTTCGGTCAGCGCGGCGAACTGGTCGAACGTCCGACTCAGATCGGGGTCGAGGCTGACGACGTTGATTCGGGGTACGCCGAGTTCGGCCAGGACATCGAGATCCGCACCGAACGCGCTGATTTCGGTGTCCGGCAACACCAGGAATCCGTCGCCGAGTGAGGCGGTCACGCCGCGATGCTGCATCGCGGCGAGCACATCCTTGCGCAGCGCGGGATCGTCCTTGAGTGAAAAGGGCGCATAGCCGAGCGGCAGCAACGGCGCGCCGTGGACAACCGCCGAAATGTAGCGGCAGTCAAGATCCGCGGCGAGTTCGACGAATTCCACTGGCGGAAGGCCGAATCCGTTGAGGAAGCCGATGGCAAGGTCGGTCATGCCGGGCGGCCCGCCAATTGGGCCAACTGGGCGGCGGCCTGAGCCGTTTGGGTCGTCATCGCGATCTGCCCGGACGTCACCTGGCCTTGGATCATCGGCGCTTCCGGGACGAGATCGTCGCGTATAAACGCGATATGGGCGTGTAGATGTGCCGCGGTGTACGACGCCCACGCGGTCGCAGACGCCGGGTCCATGGTCAGGTTCACTTCGTAGAAATCCGATGTGAGTGCCTTGGGCGGGTCCACGTGGGTCAGTTCGAGCCGCATCGTCTCCGGGCCCAACGTATACCGCGTAGTCCGGCCCAGGTCGCAGGTGACGAGGACGCTCGCCGGCGGGGCGGGCGCGCCCGGATCCGTCACCGGGCACTTGTCGGGTGTGGTCGGCTGCGACTTCTCGACCGGACGAACCGGCAGCGGCTGAATTCGCAGCACCGGCGCCACGGATGGAGTTGCCGACGCCTTGGTGGCGGGCGGCGTGCCGGTCGAGGTGACGGGTGCGGCCGGGTGTTTGGCCGTGTGGCAGCCGGATGCCACCGCGCCCAGCACGATAACGCTGGCCAGCCCGGCGACCGCCGTGGAGATCTTTGAACCGTGGAACGCCACCGCATCCCTTTCGTGATGACACCGCCGGGCGAGCGACGCGAGTGACCGATCACTTTACGGACACTACGAACATAGAGTATGGTCTAGCTGCAAGTCAGCGCATATTCACTGTAGTTCCTTGCCCCGAAAGCCTGTGTTCATGGCTCGATACACATCTGTGTCAGCGAAAAGACGAAAGCCCAATCCCGCGGAGCGCCGCCGCGACCTGTGCGATGCGGCGATCGAGCTGTTGGCCGCGGACGGGGCCAAGGGATTGAGTCATCTCAAGGTGGACCGCAAGGCCGCCGTTCCCGACGGCACCACCTCCTTCTACTTTCGGACCCGCTCCGCGCTGCTGCGTGCGGTCGCCGAACGGCTGGCCGAGCTCGATCTGGAACGGCTGCAGTCCACCGCCGATAGCGCCGGCAGCCGGGGAGACAACCCGACTCCGTCGCTGTTGTCGCAGGTGGTGATTCAAGCCGCAACCGAGCCACAGTTGTCCTGGACGAAGGCCAGGTACGAGCTGACGATGCAAGCCGCGCGCGATCCCGCGATGGCCGCGATTCTGCAGCAAGCCGCCGACGCGTTCACCAAGCTGCACCGCGAGATCCTGGTCCAACTCATGCCGCACGGAGCCGAATTGGAGTCGGCCGTGGTCGAGGACCTGAGCAACGTCACGCTGACATTCATCAACGGTCTGCTGATGCGTTCGGCCCATGGCGACCGGATTGTCGACAGTGCGGAGCAACTCGACTCGATCCTGTCCGCCATCGCCGCCGGCATCCTGAAGAGTCCGGACCGGGGGCGGCTGACCGAGCCGGGCGATGTGCGCTCGCCGCGGGTCGGCCGTGCCGCCGCGTCGGGCTGACCGTGGCCACCGCTGGATCGGACGGGCGACTCGCCGTGTTTCGTGGCTTTGGGTCTTGCCAGAGCATGCGCTATATGGTTCTCTACGAGAATAGAGTAAGCCGACGTTCACGGGCCGTCGGTGAGCCCATTGTCAGCCGAGCCCGTGCGTTTGTCAGAGCAAACGCATTTAAGCGGAGTGTATAAATTGCCCGAACCGGGTCCGGCGCTTATCCACTGGCAACTCCAGCGGTGTCCCGATCACGTCGGCATCCGGAATCCGCAGCGCTAGGAGGAATTTCGTGACGGCGAGCACCGATAGCCATGTCAGTTTCGATCCATACAATGTCGAGCTCATCGCCGACCCGTATCCGATGTTTGCGCGCCTGCGTGACGAGGCGCCGCTCTACTACAACTCCGAATACGACTTTTACGCGTTAAGCCGGTACGCCGATGTCAACAAGGGCATCGTCGACCACGCGACCTACAGCTCCGCCCGGGGCGTGATCATGGAACTGATCAAGGCCGACCTCGAGATCCCGTCGGGCCTGCTGATCTTCGAGGACCCGCCGATCCACGATGTCCACCGCATGCTGCTATCGCGGATGTTCACCCCGCGCAAGATCTCCGCGCTAGAGCCGATGATTCGCGAGTTCTGCGCGCAATCGCTGGATCCCTTGGTGGGGTCGGGGCGGTTCGACTTTGTCACCGACCTGGGCGCGATCATGCCGATGAAGGTCATCAGCGTGCTGCTCGGGATTCCCGAAGAAGATCAGGAGCACATCCGCGATCGCGGCAACGCCCAACTCCGCACCGAGCCGGGCAAGCCGATGAGTGCCGCCGAGCATGGCCTGTCCGTGGGTGAGCAATTCGAGGCCTACATCGACTGGCGTGCCGACAATCCGTCCGACGACATCATGACCGAGTTGCTCAATGTCGAGTTCGTCGACGAGACCGGCACCACCCGCCGGCTCACTCGCCAGGAGATCCTGGTCTACCTCAACGTCGTGGCCGGCGCCGGCAACGAAACGACAACGCGGCTGATTGGTTGGGCGGGAAAGGTTCTCGCAGAGCACCCCGACCAGCGTCGCGAACTCGTCGACAATCCCTCGCTCATCCCTGCGGCGATCGAGGAGTTGCTGCGCTTCGAACCGCCCGCACCGCACATGGCGCGCTATGTGACCCGCGACGTCAGCATTTATGACCAGACGGTACCGGCGGGCAGCGTGATGCTGATGCTGATCGGGGCCGCCTGTCGCGACGAGCGGCAATTCGGTCCCGATGCCGGCGAATTCCACATTCATCGCGTGGCCCGGCCGCACCTCACATTCAGTGTGGGAGCGCACTTCTGCCTCGGCTCGGCGCTGGCGCGCCTGGAGGGGCGAGTCGCGTGCGAGGAAATCCTCAAGCGCTTCCCGGAGTGGGAGGTCGATCTGAGCAACGCAAGCCTGAGCCCGACGTCGTCGGTGCGGGGCTGGGAAACCCTGCCCACCCTGGTGCCCTGATGACGGGTCGGGTTGACGGCAAAGTCGCCTTTGTCACTGGTGCCGCTCGCGGGCAAGGCCGCAGCCACGCGGTGCGCCTGGCACAAGAGGGCGCCGACATCATCGCGATCGACATTTGCGGACCGATCGACAACCTGGCCTACCCGCATTCGACCCCTGAGGACCTCGCCGAGACCGCGGACCTGGTCAAGAACCTGGACCGGCGCATCGTGACCGCGCAGGTGGATGTCCGCGACTACGACGCACTCAAAGCCGCGGTGGACAGCGGTGTGGAACAACTCGGCCGGCTCGACATCATTGTCGCGAACGCCGGTATCGGGACCTTCGGCAACAAGCTGCACAAGATTCGCGAGGACATCTGGCAGGACATGATCGACGTGAACCTCTCCGGTGTTTGGCACACCGTGAAAGCCGGTGTGCCGCATATCCTCGCCGGCGAGCGAGGTGGCTCCGTCGTCCTGACCGGTTCTGTCGGATCACACAAGGCCATGGCCTACACCGGCCATTACATTGCCGCAAAACACGGCGTCATCGGTCTGATGCGCACCTTCGCGGTCGAGCTGGGCCAGCACAGTATCCGAGTCAACTCGGTACACCCCAGCCAGGTCAACACGCCAATGACCATGAACGACATAACGTTCCGGCTGTTCTGCCCGGACCTGGAAAACCCCGGACCAGAGGACTTCGCCCCGTTCTCGCAGATGACGCACATCATGCCGGTGCCATGGGTAGAAGCGGTCGATATCAGCAACGCCGTCCTGTTCCTGGCCTCTGATGAATCTCGTTATGTCACCGGCGTTTCGCTGCCCGTCGACGCCGGCGCTCTGCTCAAGTAGACACGAATCAACTAAATAATAACGAAGTGGAGAAAGCTCATGCCTGAGTACGATTACGAAAAAATGAAAGAAGAAGCCGCGCAGTACATCAAGTTCGAGAAGGACAAGAAGAACCGCATCGCTTACATCACCTTCGATCGCCCAGACGCGCAGAACGCCACCAGCCTGGGGATGCGTCAGCTCTATGCCGACCTGATCCACAAGTGCAATGTGGACGACGATGTCAAGGTAGTGGTAATCCGCGGCGAGGGACAAGATTTCGGCAGCGGCGGCGACCTGCCCGAGCAACGGGGCATGATCGAGAACCCCGGCATGCCGCTGCTGCACGAGCTCGCGATCAACGATGACGATGTGAAGTACCCGCCCGGTGGTTCCTACCGCTACCTATCCACTGTGACCGACTTCTACGCCAAGGCCCGTGCGGGAAACCGCCCCCTGCAAGAGCTTCGGAAGGTCAGCATCATCGAAGCCAAGGGCTACTGTTACGGCTGGCACTTCTACCAAGCCGGCGACGCCGACCTGGTGATCTCCTCCGACGACGCCCTGTTCGGACACCCCGCGTTCCGGTATGTCGGCTGGGGACCTCGGCTGTGGTGGTGGGCCGAGACCATGGGCCTGCGCAAGTTCTCCGAAATGCTGTTCACTGGACGTCCTTTCAGCGCCAAGGAGATGTACGACTGCGGGTTCATCAACAGCGTGGTGCCCCGCGACAAGCTCGAAGACGAGACACTGAAGTATGCCCTGGCCTGCTCCAAGTCGCGTCCGACCGATACGGTCGCGGTGCAGAAGACCTTCATCGAGCTGTACAAGCAGCACAAGGGTGAGTACTTCGGCAGCCTTCTTGTCGGCATGGTCGAGGGCATGCTGCCGATGATTCAGAACGATGAGGAGAACACCGTCGACCTCACCGAGGGCACCTTCAACAAGGGCCTCAACAACGTGGTGAAGGACAACGACATGAACTTCCCGCCGGAGTGGCGCCTGAGCCGCTCAGGACGCGCGAAGCCCTGACCGTTTCGGGAGAGCTCGTATGTCGGCGCTGACGGGCTTCAGGGTCGTTGAGCTGTCGGAGTCGGTCGCAGGGGAGTACTGCGGAAAGCTGCTGGCCGACTTCGGCGCCGAGGTGATCAAGGTCGAGGCGCCGGGGCGCGGTAGCCCAACTCGGGCTATGGCGCCCGTCCTCGGCGACGACGCCGGGTGTGAAGGCAGTGTCCTGTTCGCCTACCTCAACACGAACAAGCAGTCCGTCGTTCTCGACACCACCTCGGCGGCCGATGTCGAGCGCCTGCACAAGCTCGTCGACTCCGCCGACGCGGTCATCGATGACGGCGCGACGAGCTGGGCGCAGCAGCATCCGACTGTGGTGTTTTGCTCGGTCACCCCGTTTGGCCAGGGCGCCGCGGCCGAGTACGCGAATGCGAAGAGCATCAACGTATTCCACGCCAGCGGCTGGGGATATCACACCCCCAGCCATCCTGACCCCAGTAAGCCGCCGCTGCAGGGGCCGGGCCGGTTCATGGCCGACTACGAAGCGGGGCTGGAGGCAGCGCTGTGCATTGCGGCAGCGTTGTTCGGGCGTCTGCACACCGGCCGCGGCGAGTTCATCGACGTTTCCCAGCATGCCGTGCTGGTCTCCCGCGCCGATTGCATTCTGGGGCGGTTGATCACCGGCGAAGTCCCCGCCCTGGGTACTCGTGACGATTACGACCAGCAGGGCCCGGCGTCGTTCTTCGCCTGCGCCGATGGCTTCGTCTACCTCTACATGACCAGCCGCGCCCACTGGCTCGGCGTCAAACAGCTGATGGGCAGCCCGGTGTGGCTCGACGACTTCGACGACGACTGGCTGGAGTTCTCCGTCACTCCGGAAAAGGTGACGGCGTTTCAGCGGGGCTTCGCGACGTGGGTTCGCGACTTGGCGAAGGAGACGGCCGCCGACGAAGCCCAGCGCCTGGGCGTGCCCTTGGTTCCGGTCAACGATGCCGCGGACCTGCACCACGCGCCGCAATATCGCCACCGCGGTTTCTTTTCCGACGTCAACCACCCCGTGCTGGGCGAAGCGGCTTATCCCACGGTGCCGTATTCGCTCAGCGCATCGCCGGCGGAAATCATCTCGGCCGCACCCGCGCTCGGTCAGCACACCATCGCGATCCTGGAATCGCTCGATGCTGCGCATGTGCCGCCGGCGGTGAAATCGGCACAACTGAAGCCGCCGAAGAACCGGCGCGGTGGACCCCTGGAAGGGGTACGCGTCGTGGAGCTCACCAAGGTGTGGGCAGGTCCGTATGCCGGCAAGCTGCTGGCGCTCTTGGGCGCCGAGGTGATCAAGGTCGAGACGGCGGCCCTGTCCGAGGAGATGCGCGCCTACGGCGGTACCGACATCAACCACGCGCCATTCTTTCTGAGTATCAATCCCGAGATCTTGAGCGTTGACCTCGACATCAAGTCGACCGAGGGCATGGCGCGACTGCGGGAGCTGATTGCCCGCAGCGACATCGTCATCAACAACCTGCGTCCGGGCGCGATGGAACGCCAAGGCTTGGGGTATCAGCAACTCACCGAAATCAAACCCGACATCATCTCGGTGTCGATCAAGATGTGGGGCAACGACGGGCCACTCGGTCACCAGACCGGTTACGCACCCTGCTTCGCCGCGTTGGCCCGGGGTTGCGCCACTGGTCGGCTATCCGGGTGGGCCCCCGCTGGGAACCAGCATGCGCTACGGGGATTCCACGGTCGGGGCCGCGGCGGCATACGCCGCCGTGGTGGCACTACTGCACCGCGAGCTAACTGGCGCAGGGCAATTCGTCGACATGTCGGCCGTCGAAACGCTCTCGTCGATGATCGGAGACTGCCTGCTCGAGCAAAGCCTCACCGGACGAAACCTCGGGCCTGACGGCAATAATCACCCCGACATGTGTCCGCACGGTTGTTACCCCTGCTCGGATGGCTCCTGGGTCAGCGTGGCCGTCGGCAACGAGCCCGAATGGCACCGGTTATGTGACGTGCTCGACGCCCCCGCGCTGGCCGACGATCCCCGCTACGCCGCGTCGGACGACCGACGCCAACACGTGGAAGCGCTCGACGCCGACCTGGCGCGGTTGACCCGGACCCACGATGCCGAAGATCTCGCTCATCGTCTGCGCTTAGCGGGAGTGCCGGCCACCAAGAGCGCCACCGCGATCGATGTGATTGGCGATCAACAACTCTGGGACCGCGAGTTATATCGCTTCGTCTCCGACCACCGCGAAGGCCAGCGTCCGATATTGGGACCGTCATGGCGGATGACGCGTGGGCCCGCGCGAATCGAGCGAGGCGCCCCCGACCTGGGCGAGGACACGGATTATGTTGTGCACGAAATACTGGCCGCATCACCAACGTTGGGCGGGTTATGACGGGAACACTGACACATACCGCGGCCCTGGTCACCGGTGCCAGCAGTGGCATCGGCGCGGCCACGGCGAAAGCGCTGGCCGCTGAAGGCACCTCGGTCGCACTGCTGGCCCGCCGCGCCGAACGGTTGGCCGATCTGAAAGCCGATATTGAATCCGCCGGAGGAACAGCGCTGGTCGTGCCCGCCGACGTCACTGACGCGGAGCAGGTGGCATCGGCCGTGCAGCGCACCATCGCGGAGTTGGGGCGACTCGACATCCTGGTCAACAATGCCGGCCTGATGCAGTCGGGGCCCGCGACGGAGGCGCCGCTGAGGGACTGGGATCAGATGGTGTCGGTCAACGTGCAGGGGGTCCTCTATGCCACCCGCGCGGCGCTGCCCCACCTGATCGAGGCGGCCGCCGACTCGGCGCGCGGCGTGGCCGACCTGGTCACCATCAGTTCCACCGCCGGATGGGTGGCCCGGCCTAACACCGCGGTGTATTCGCTGACCAAATTCGGGGTGAACGCATTCAGTGAGGGTCTCCGCCAAGAGGTACTCGGCAAGCGGGTCCGGGTCGGAGTGGTGGGTCCCGGAACCGTCGATACCGAAATCTTCTCCCATCTGGCCGAATCGTCTCGGGAGGCGTTCGAACGTCAGACCGCGGGCATGGTCAAACTTCGGCCCGAAGACATCGCCGACGCGGTCCTGTTCATGGTGACCCGCGACCGCCGGGTGTCGGTCAACCACATGCTGGTGCGCGCGGCCGAACAGACCTGGTGATTCGTGCCGCACCCCGAGGATCACCGCTGGGTCACCGGTGACCAGTCCGGGTTGTCGTTTCCCGCTGACCCCGATTCGTTGCGCGACGGCGGGGCACGGTTTCTCACCGACGCGTTCCGCGCTTCGGGCGTTCTGACGGACGGCAATACCGTCGCCGCGATGACGGACTTCGCCGAGGTTCACGGCGGCAGCACGGGGCGCAAAGTCCTGCTATCGGTCGAATACGATGCGCCTGCACCGGGTCTGCACACCGATTTGTTTCGTCAAGTTCTCCCGCGA
This sequence comes from uncultured Actinomycetota bacterium, assembly GCA_963712615.1. Classification (GTDB taxonomy): domain Bacteria; phylum Actinomycetota; class Actinomycetes; order Mycobacteriales; family Mycobacteriaceae; genus Mycobacterium. Next base: position 692,912 of record CAVQIO010000002.1, on the reverse strand, counting down.
TCTCGACAACCCGGTGCGCGATCGCGGCAAGACGCAGATGGAGCCGGAGGTGCGATTCGCCTCGCTGTCGCGGGTAGCCGGATTTCCCATCGCGGTGCCCAGCGCGCTGTTCGGCGACTATCACCGGGACAGTGGAACCGGAATACTGATCACGGAACGAATCCGGTTTGGCGACAACGGAATCGAACGGCAGTATCACAAGTGCCTCGACTACGAGATGTCCGAACCCCTCGAGCATTACCGCGCGTTGCTGACCGCTTTGGCCCGCCTTGCCGGCACCCATCGATCGGGCCGTCTTCCGGCGGCGCAGACCGCGCACTTTCCGCTGGATGTGCAGGCCGCGACAGTGGGAGAGCGAGCACCGCGGTCCGTGGACAAACTGGAACGACGGGTGAATCAACTGGCCGAACTCGCCGAAGCCCATCCCGGGCTACTGCCCGACAATGTCGGCTCGGCAGAATTCCTCGCGCGCCTGCGCGCCGACGTGCCCCGCTTCGCACACTACGAGCACACGATCACGCGCCAATTGGCCGACGACAACGACTAAGTCGCGCTGTGCCATTGGAACGCCAACATCGACAATGCTTGGTTTTGGCGAGACACCGGCGATGTTCTGCACTGCGGTTTGATGGACTGGGGATGCGTCAGCCAGATGAACCTGGGCATGGCGATCTGGGGCGCCATGTCCGGTGCCGAAAACGAGCTGTGGGACGTCCATCTCGACGAGTTGCTGGAGTTGTTCGTCACCGAAGTCCGGCGTCACGGCGGCCCACACCTCGATCCGGCCCGGTTGCGCCGCCACACGTTGCTCTACGCGGCCGCAATGGGAGTCGCCTGGCTGTTGGACGTGCCGGCCTTGGTACGCAAGCGATTCGAAGTCATCCCCAGCACCCGCAAGGACCTGCGGATCAGGGATGACGAGAGCGTGCGTGCGCCGCTGCAGATGCTGTCGAACCTGTTGACCGCCTGGGAGCGGTATTGCATCGGTGATTTACTCGACGCCGCCCTGGCCGAGGAAGATCGCGTGAGCTAGGGCGCGTCGTCGTCTCGGTTTTGGAGCAGTTTTTCGGGATGATGGAATGTATTAATGCGTGGTTGGCCGCGGTCCAGGTGCGGGGGCGGAAGCCATTCGGTGTCGCCCTTAGCGTTCTTGCGGGTGGTCCAGCCACCAGGTCGCAGGAGGCGATGCTGGGGTCCACACGCGAAGGTCAAGTCGTTGACGTCGGTGGAGTGGCACGTGGCCCAGTCGGTGACGTGATGCACTTCGCAGTAGTATCCGGGCACCGTGCAGCCAGGTGCGGAGCACCCGCGATCCTTGGCGTAGAGGACAATTCGCTGCGCAGGCGACGCGAGACGTTTCGTATGATACAGCGCCAAGGGTTTGCCTTCGTCGAAGATTGCCAAATAGTGATGCGCGTGGCGCGCCAACCGGATCACGTCGCTCATCGGCAGGATGGTGCCGCCGCCGGTCAAACCGCGCCCAGCGGCGGCCTCGAGCTCGGCCAGTGTGGTGGTGACGATGATTGAGCTCGGCAGGCCGTTGTGCCTGCCGAGCTCGCCCGAACCGAGTAGTGCTCTTAGCGCCGCATTCAACGCGTCGTGCTGGCGCTGGCCTGCGGTGCGGCAATCGCGTTGGACGGCTTGCTCACCGGGACTGGCATCCACACATGGGCTTTCGTCGTCGGGATTGCACATCCCCGGAGCACCCAATTTCGCCCAGACCGCTTCCACGGTGGCGCGGGCCTCGGGAGTCAGCCAGCCCCGCAACTCCGACATGCCGTCGCAACCTTGGTTGCCCAGGCTCAGTCCGCGGCGCCGCGCACGATCCTCGTCGGTGTACCTGCCATCGGGGTTGAGGCAATCGGCCAAAATGGCAGCCAGCGCCGTTACTTGCTCGGGCCGAAAGCGGCTGCCTTCGAACGCCAATTTGGCTTCCGCCTGTTCGCGCGTGACAGCATCGATCCAGCCAGGCAACTGGTGATAGAACTTGCGGATCACCGCCACCTGACCCGGGCCCAGCGTGCCCTGGCACTGCTTGGCGGCGGTAGCCGCCAACATCGGTGCGAGCGGTTCGCCGGTCAACCCGCGCCGCGGCCCCAGGTCGGCGGCTTCGCGGATGCGCCGAGACGCTTCGGAACGGCTGATCAACGTTGCTTCGGCAATCGCATGCGATAGCTTGCCGCCGATCTCTTGGGGCGTGGCTTGCCGGACCAGATTATTGATTAAAGGGTGTTCGACGGCGGGCAGCCGGCGGCGCACCTTCTCGCAGCGCCCCAGCAGGGCCATCTGCTCCGGGGTTGCCAGCGCGTCGCAGGCATGTGAGACGAGTTCGTCGAAGGCAGAGTCGATGGTGTCGAAAGCCGCTGACAACGCCTCCCGATCGATACTCACACCACAAATTTAGCGGAGCCCACCGACACAAATGGCATGCCAAACTACTCTGAACTACAGTGACGCAGGTGATTTCAGCTTTCGCCCCACGACGGACTGGTGGTCAGCACGTCGACACCATCCTCGGTGATGTGGACGGTGTCTCGGCGGAACACCGCGCCGATGCCTTCCTGCCATACGTAGCCGGTAATCGCCAGTACCATCCCGGCCTCGAGCTGGACGTGTTCGCCTGCGGCCAAGAGCGTTTCGGACACGACGGGCGGATCGAAACCCAGCCCCAGCCCGTGCGCAATCGGAATCGGCGGTCTCGGCTCACCGGCCGCGTCATACGCGGCGAGCAGATCGTCGGCGGCCGCACCGGGGCGACAAGCAGCAACCATCTTGTCGTACAGCGTGTTCGACCGCCCGAACAGCTTGCGGGCCGCACCGTCGACGGTATCGCCGGCCGGCCAGGTCCGACCCACCTCGACGACATAGCCATTTGCCAGGGCCCCGGCGGCGAATGCGACAAGGTCGCCCGGCCGGACCTCGGCGTGTGCGTGGGCACGACGCCACGGGTGCTCCCGCGAGGTCACCCATGCGGCGTCCTGAGTGGCCGGCGTGCTGACCCCGCCCGCCGCCATCGCCTCCATCATCACCCCAGCCAGCGTCCGTTCCGACACCTCCGGGGCCAATTCGCCCAGGGCAGTGGCGCGTCCGTGTTGCGCGATGCGCAGCGCGGTGTCCATCGCCGAGACTTCGTCTGGTGTCTTGATGCGCCGCGCCGCGCGCAACGCCGGTTCGGCATCGACGAGTTCGGCATTGGGAAATGCCTCGGGCAGCAACGCGGCGAAAGTCGGTGTGATCGCGTCGGTGCCGACTCGCCGCGCCGATTCGGCACCGTCGACTTTCTTGAGCACGTCGATGAGCGTCATCGGGTTCCAGGCCAGCCCGTAGAGGTGGTCGTGGCCGATCTCCTCCGGCACGCCTTCGTCATCGGTGCTGTTCAGGTAGATGTCACCGGTGGCGCGCACCAGCACACACATCGGACCGAACGGGCGTGTCCCGGCTATCCACAACTGCGGCGCTCCGGTGACGTAGCGAATATTGGCTTGCCGGCCGAGCACCAGGATGTCCAGACCGTGTTCGTCCATTTGGGCCAGCGCGCGTTCCCGGCGTCCCGAACGCAGTGCATGCGCATCGGGCAGGACTTCAGTCGCCATAGGGGGAATAGGGGTAGTCGGTAATCGGCGCGTAGCCGTCTTCGGTGATCACCACGATCTCCTCACTGCGATAGCCTCCTGTACCGTCCTCCCACATCACGGGTTCCAAAACCAAAACCATTCCGGGTGGAAAGACGAAGTTGTCATCGAACTCCTCGCCGAGATCCGTTCCGATCATCGGAGCTTCGGCGGGGTAGGTGCCGATGCCGTGGCCCAGATAGAAATGCGGCAACCACGGCTTGCGGCCTCCGTTGGCCGCGATCGCGGTACGCGCCAAATCTCCGGATGTCACACCGGCTTTGGTCACTGCGAGTACGGCGTCCAGGACAGTGCGCCACTGCCGGAATTGGTCTTGCTGTCGACTCGTGGGCTGCTCGCCGACCACCCAAGTGCGGCCGAAATCGGAGCAGTAGCCCGCGTAGGTGATGCTGATGTCGGTCCACAGCACATCACCAGCGGCCAGTTCGCGATCGGTGGGGAGCAGCGGCAGCGCAAGATCGCCGTGCGTCGTCCATACTCCGGCTTCCCGTGAACTCGGCATCACCTGCCAAATGGCCTCCAGCATGTTCGTGGTGGCGCCGAGTTCGAAGGCGCGACGGACGAAGGTGGCGGACAGGTCGATTTGACGTACGCCCGGCTTCAGCGCCTTCTGCACATCGACGATGGCTTGTTCGGTGATCCGGGCGGACCGGCGAAGACAGGACAGCTCGTCGCGGGTCTTCACCAGCTGCGCGGCGCCGAGCACGATTGCGGCGTCGGTCGGCGGGCCCGCCGGGAAGAGCTTGCCCGCCGCGCGCCGCATTGCGCCGGTGAGTTCGTCGACGGCGACGCCGGCGCCCGGCGGGACGAGCTCGGCCAGGGTCCGCGCGAAATCCTCGACACCGTGGTCGAATTCGAGGTAGGCGGGGCCGTGCAGATGGTCGTCGGGCACCGGCGACTCCGCCGACGATCCGCTGCGGAACGGCATGAACAGGTGCGGATGGACGTCGTCGGCCAGCACCACCGCAACGGGGCGCTCCACGTGCGACAGGCCGGCATCCAACAGCGGCCAGCTAGCACCCGTCGCATAACCGACATAGCCGTTCATCAGCAGGATCAGCGCGTCGACGCCGTGTTCGGCCATCGCGGTTCGCAACCGCGCCCCGACCTCCGTGCGCATGCGGGCCCAGTCCGGCTCGTCGGGTGCGTCGAGCACCGAGACGCGGGCAGTCACTGCGTTCGACATGCTCAGATCCCCAGGAATTTCTTGATGTTGCCGCCGACCACCCGCACGGCGTCCTCGGGACCGACGGCCTGGACCACGGCGGCCAGCGATCGCTCCGAATAACCGAAGGTGCTTTCGTTGTGCGGGTAGTCGGATGACCACATCACCTTGTCGATTCCGATCTCGTCGATCTGTCGCAGGCCCAGGCCGTCGACCATGAACGAGGCGCACATGTGCGTGTCCCAGTAGTACCGGATGTCGTGCTCGGGTTGGTGTCTCAGCATGTGCTGATAGGAGGCCAGCACGTGCTCGGCGTCTTGGAGCGCCGGTGGGATCCAGGCTATTCCGCCCTCGAACCAGCCGATGCGTAGTCGTCGATGCCGGTCGAGGATGCCGCCGAAGATGTACTTGGAGAACATCTCTCGAAACGAGTCGATGTTGACCATCATGGCCACCGCGACGCTGTTGACCTCGCTGGGGAACTTCGGCTGACTTTCGCCGATGTGGTGTGTGATCGGCAGACCGGCCTCTTCGATCTCGTCCCATACCGGGCTCATCGCCGTGCAGGAGTAATCGATGGGCTGGCCGTTCTCGTCGTTGCCGGGGCTGATCGGCATCAGAAAGGTCTTGAGGCCCAACGACTTCAGCTCGGTCAGCGTGCGACGTGTGCCGCGGGGATTCCACCAGTTGATCAATCCCACGCCGTAGCAACGGCCGTCGGATTGTTCCTGCACCCCGGCGATGTGTTCGTTGTAGACGCGGAAGATCCGCTCGCGAATGGCGTGGTCGGGGTGGTGGAACAGCGCGAGCACCGCATTGGGGAAGGCCAGCTCCCTGTCGACACCGTCTTCGGCGAGCTCGCGGACCCGGGCTTCGACATTGTTGGTGGCCGCACCGGCCAGGTCGTCGTATTGCATGAGCACCGCGCTGAAATCGCCGACCACCATCGACTGCCCGGGCCGGCCGAGCAAATACGCGCCATCCTCGTACCAGATCCGCGGAGCCTGATCTTTGAGGTCATCGGGAAAACCCTCGTAGAAGATGTCGTCAGCCACCGAGATGTGGTTGTCGGCGGAGAACACCTCGGTGCCCGGGAGCAGTCCGGTGCTGAATTCCGCCGCGTGACCGCGGCGGTGCTTGGGTGCGCCGATTACGCCGTCGGGGTACAAGGTGTTGGGCTGGGCTGGACATCATCGTCCCTTCGTTGGCATCACCTGGTGAGCACACCGAGCCGTTCCAGGTCGGCGAGGTACTTGTCGATCAGCTGCTGCGACACGTGGGGAATGGTCCGACCCGCGTGTTCGACCGCGGACCGGAATCGCGCGCCGGGCACCGGAGAGCCGGCGATCGCGAGCATGGGTTCACGGTAGTCGTCCAGGACGGCAAGAACCGACTGGGCGCGCTGCCGCTCGGGCAATGCGCGCAGCGAGGTCTCGAACCGGGCCAGCCAACTCGGATAGTCGTCGATCTTTTCGACCGGATAGCCGGCAGCGATGATCCAGTCGACGAACGTGTCCATGGAGATGCCGTCGTCGTGCGGATTGGTGGTGTTGAACGTCTGGAAGCTGTTGCCGTGCCGCGTTCCGGTCGCGGCGATCGCTGCGGCGAGGAAGTCGACCGGCAGGCCCTCGTAGTGCGGCCGGCTGCTGTGGTCGACGCCGCGGTAGAACGACAGGGGAGCGACACCGGTGGCCACCAGACTGAACAGCAGGCGGGTGAAGATATCCGGCACGTTGAGCTGTCCCGCGTAGCGGCTGTCGGCCAGGATCATGCCGGGCCGGAAGACCATGACCGGCACTCCACACAGGTCGTGCGCTTCGCGCATCAACACCTCCCCGGCCCACTTGCTGATCCCGTAGCCGTTCGCGTAGCCGGCGTCGACGACACAGGCGGGGACCGAGCGGCGGATGTCGGAGTCTTCGTCCACGAGCTGATGGGCTACGGCACTGACGCCCATCGTGGAGATGTAGTGCACCGGTTTGAGTTTGGCGGTGATCGCCAGGCGGATCACTTCCGCGGTACCCACGACGTTGGGACCGAACAACTGCTGGTCGGGCAGCACGTGGTTGACGTGGGCCGCCGGGTGCACGATGAGGTCCACCGTCTCGGCCAGCCGCTGCCAGGTGGGCTTGTCGAGGCCGAAATTGGGCTCACCGATGTCGCCGGCCACGACCTCGAGATGTCCGCCGGCCAGGGTCCGGAAGCGGTCGAGCAGTGTGGCATCGGAATCCAACGCCGCCTCGATGCGCTGGCGCGCGTGGGCGGCGTCGGCGCCCCGGGTCAGGCACACCAGGGTGCCACCCGAATCGGCAAGCTGTTGCAGCCATTCCAGGCCGAGGAAGCGCCCCAGGAAGCCGGTCGAGCCGGTGAGCAGGACCGTGCGGATCTCGCTGGTGGGGGCGGGCAACAACATCGCGGTCTTGAGGACGTCATCGTCGATGAACTTGTCCAGGCGAAGATCCCCGGCATGGACTTCGTGGCCGTCCGTGCCGTGCACGGATGCGTAGTTGGGTCCCAGCGCGTCGGAATTCCGGTGGCGTTCAATGTGGTCGGCGATGCGGAGCAGATCCCCGGTCGGGTCCACCACCACACCCACCGGAACGTCGACACCGTAGATGTCGGCCAGCAGCGTCGAAAAGGTGAGCGCGGACAGCGAATCACCGCCCAGGTCGATGAACCTGGCCTCCGGGGAGACGTCGGGCGCCGGCACGCCCAGCGTGGCCTGCACGGCCTTACCGACGGTCGCCAGCACCGGCTGGTCGGCACCGCCGGTGCGCAATGCGCGCAGCTGGTGGAGTTGGTCGTCGGCGATCTCCGCGTAGAGCTGCTCCAGGCGCTCACCGTAGCGGGCATTGAGCTTGGGTCGCAGGAATTTCCCGACGCCCGACAACAGCCCGTTGGCTAGGCTGAAGGGCTCGGTCTCGATCAGGAAATCGCGGGGGATTTCGTAGCCGTTGAGTTGGTTGTCGCGCGCGATGTGCCGTAGCGAGTCGGCGATCATCGACGCGCCCGCACCGTCTTCGGTGGGGACGACCACGGCAAGCAGGAAGGAACGTGCGCTGTTGCCGTAGACATAGATTTGATGAATCAACGGACTGGTCGAGTACAACGCTTCCAGCCGCGAGACGGCGACGAATTCGCCCTGCGAAAGCTTGATGACATTGTTGCGGCGATCGACATAGCGCAGCCGGTCCGCCCCGACCTCGGCCATGATGTCGCCGGTCTTGTAGTAGCCGTCCTCATCGAACATCGTCGCCGTCAGATCGGGACGGTTGTAGTAGCCCGCCATGAAGCGAGCCGACTTGACCGCTAATTCCCCACGGGGATAAGGCTTGTCGGTGTTGAAGTAGCCGAGCTCCGGAACGTCGAGAAGCTTGTAGTCGATCACCGGCGGCCGCAGCACATGCTCGTCGGCCACGATCATTCCACCCGCGATTTCGGTGGACGATTAGCCGATCAGCAGATGCTGGTCCAGCACGATCTCCATGAACTCCTTGATCTCCGGGGACAACGCGGCTGAACCGCAGCCCACGGCCAGCACACGGCCGCCCAGAATCTGCTCACGGATCGCGGTGGTGAGTTCGCCGGCCGCCTCGTCGGAGGCGCCAGAAGTCAGGGTGCGCCGATCCAGCTCGCGCTGATAGTGGGTAGAACATTTCGCAGACCCGCGGCACCAGGCTCAATGACGTGGGCCGCACCATCGCCAGGTCGTCGAACAGGGTCGACAGGTCGCTCTTGGCGGCGAAATAGCTTGTCCCGCCGTTGGCCAAGGTCAAGATCACGTAGCCATAGCCAATGAGGTGACTCATGGGCATGTAACTCAACGTGATGACCGGCTGATCGGACTGTGCGAGCCAGGTGCCGATACACAAACTCTCGGTGAACATCGCGCCCTTGGGCGTGCCGGTGCTGCCGGAGGTGTAAAACACCCAGGCGAGTGGATCTTCGTCGCCTGATGCGACGTGCAGCGGCGGGGATGGCAGTGATATACCGTGCGCCACAACGTCATCGATCGTCTCGATAACCAATGCACTCCCCGCGGCGGTGAGTCGGGCGCAGGCCGCCTCATAGCTGGCGCGCTGGTCGTCGTCGCGCGATTCATAGTCGAACACGATGAGACGCTGCGGCGCGGTACCGGCCAGCGCCGCCTCGACGGCAATTTCGAGGTTGTCGATTCCCACCGCGAAGATTCGGGGCTGGGTCTCGTCAAGGATTGGCGCGTGCTGGGTCGCCGGTGCGCTGGTCTGTAACGGCACCACCACCGCGCCGAGATGAATACAGGCGCACTCGAGGGCGGTGTAGTCGATGCTGGCGAATCCCAGCACACACACGAAGTCCCCGGTCCGGACCGGATGCTGCTCGTGCTGATACCAATCACTGGCCAGCGCTTGGACGCGAGTCCACAGATCCGCATAGCTGACGGTCTCAAAGCGCGGTAGAAAGTTCAGCCTCGCGCGACCGGTCGCGGGATCGGTCACCACTTCGCGGACACGCTGGCCCAGCGCCGGCCGGTCGGCGTAGCCCTGCAGCACGGTTGCCATGATCTCGGCGATCCGCAGCCCGGGTGCGCGGGCCGCGGCCGCGATTTGCTCATCGGGACGAGTGGCGATGAATTGCTCGTCCTCGGCGTACAAGCACTCACGACGCCGGGTCACCCGCTCCCACTGGTCCTGCTGGGTGCCTGGATCTTTACGTCAGTGCGACCGACGAACGCCATTGTTCTCCTGCCTTTCTTTCAGTCAGTCCGGGTAGGTGACGCCGGTGAGTTCTTCGCAGAGCTGCCAAAGCCGTTTCGTATCGGTTTCACTGCGCGCCAGTCGCGGGACGCCGGCGAATGTGACTCCGCCGCCGGCTGTTTCGTAGAAACCTCGCGGTCCGTAGTAGCGGCCCCCCTCGGCGTCCGGCGAAACCGCCGCGTAGAGGGTCGGTTTGATGCCCTCGTCGACGTCGAGCCACACGAACGGCAACAGCCGCCACGTCAGTCGGGTGAACCGGGCCTGCAACGTCGGTTTGTCCCGGCCATACGATGCGCCGCTGAGCAGGTTGGTCTTGCTCAGCCCCGGATGCGCGGCGTTCGACATGACACCCCAGCGCTGCGATCGCTGCGCCGGCTCAGCTCGATCGCGAACATCAGCTGCGCAAGCTTGGCGATGCCGTAGGAGACCATCGGTTTGTAGCTGTTCCGGGCATTGGGGTCGTCGAAGGTCAGCTTCGGTTGGGTGGCGGAGATGCTGCTGACGGTCACGACGCGAGCCGATTTCGCCGCGCGCAGCAACGGAAGCAGGTGCCCGGTCAGCGCAAAGTGGCCCAGGTGGTTAGCGCCGAACTGCAACTCGAAGCCGTCGCTGGTAACCTGGCGCTGCGGCGGGGACATGACGCCGGCGTTGTTGATCAAGACGTCGATCGGCCGGCCCTGCGCCGCCAGTTCTTCGCCCAGTGCCGCAACGCTTTCCAGCGACGCCAAATCCAGCTGTTTGATGCTGAGCTTCGCGGCGGGAACCTCGCGACGGATCTCGGCGATCGCGGCCTCGCCCTTGGCTTTGCTCCGGATTCCCATCACGACGTCGGCGTCCGCGGCGGCCAGTTGCTTTGCCAGACCGAATCCCAGACCGCTGTTGGCCCCGGTGACGACCGCGAGCTTGCCGGCCAGATCCGGCACCGCCAGCGCGAGATCCGGCTTCACCATGTCACGGGCAGCTCGTAGACGCCGTAGGCCAAATTGTCGTGCTTGAACGGAAGCTCATCGACCGGCACGGCCAGTTGTAATGTCGGCACCCGGCGCAGCAGTGTCGGCAGCACGATCTGTAATTCCATGCGGGCCAACTGTTGTCCCACGCATTGATGACGGCCGTAGCCGAACCCGACGTGCGGGCCGTCGTCGCGGGTCAGGTCCAGCCGGTCGGCAGTGGGGAACTGGCGGGTATCCCAGTTCGCCGGCGCGACATCGAGAATGATGCCTTCGCCCGCGCGGATGGTCTCGCCGCCGACCTCGATGTCCTCGACGGCGATGCGACGCTGACCGGTTTGGATGATGCTCAGGTAGCGCATCAGCTCCTCGACAGCGTTGGCGATCAGCTTGGGGTCCTCGGCGTCGCGTAGCAAGGCGCGTTGATCGGGATGTTCGAGCAGAGCCGCGATGCTCAGGCTGATCATGTTCGCGGTGGTCTCGTGACCGGCTATCAGCACGCCCAGGGCCAGTTGAGTGGCTTCGCGCACGCTGAGCTCTTCGGCGTTGACCCGCTCGGCCAGATCGGATACCAAATCCTCGGAGCCACTTTCCATCCTGGCCCGAATCAGCTTGGCGATATATTTCGCCAACGAGGCGGCGCCCTGAGCGGTGTCCTCTTCGGTCGCGTAGCGGCCGGTACCCCGTTGCGCTTGTTCCTGGAAGAAGTCGGCGTCCTCGTAGGGCACGCCCAACATCTCACTGATGACGAGCGTGGGGACGGGCAGCGCCAAGGCGCTCACGATGTCGCCCGGTTTGGGGCCGGCCAGCAGGGCATCGATGCGCTCGTCGGCGATTTTCTGGACCGCCGGGCGCAGCGCTTCGACGCGCTTGAAGGTGAAGGGTTTTGACAACATCCGGCGGTAGCGGGTGTGCTCCTCGCCGTCGGAGGTGAACACCGAACGTGGCCGTTTGTGCACGGTCGCCAGCATTCCCGCGTTCCAGTGCGGATACCCGGGCAACCGATCGTCGACGCTGACGCGCGAATCGGTGAACAGCGCCCGTATCGCGTCGTAGCCGTGGATCAACCACGGTGTGCTGCCGTCCCAGATTCGCACCCTGCTGAGCTGCTCGCTGTCGTTGAGCGCCAACGACTCCGGGGGTGGAGCGAACGGGCAGCTCGGCGCCCGAGTCATCGGGAAGTCCGGAATTTCGGCGGCTGCATCGGGGGAGATATCGGTCATCGTGTTCCTCGCTGCTCGGGTGGTCAGTCGCCCGCTGCACTGACATGGACCGGCGCGCGCCACAGCCCGACGATCGCGTCGATCAGTCCCTCACCGGCGACCGGCCAACTGGACCGTGATCGCGGTCCGTGCTCGGCCAGTGCGCCTTCGTGCTCGGCGCAGGTATGCATCAGCAGGTTGCGGGCCATCACGCCCCGTTCGGAACGCACACGCTTGGGCAGGTCGGGCAGGCAGCGGTTGATGCCGTCAACCGTCTGCGCCAGCAAGGGCGACGCCAGCGCGTCCTTGGTGACGACGTGGCGGTACGTGGGGTCGGCCATGGCCTGGGCGGCGAAACGCGCGTACCAGCTCGGGTTGCCCAGTGCGGCCAGATAATCGGTGAGCGGGCGTACCAATGTTCCTACCCAGTCGCGCAGCTCGGTCGAATCGCCGATGTCGTGCAACATCTGCGCACGGAGTGCTTCGATGGGCTCGCGGTGTTTGCTTTCGATCGCGCGCAGCAGCTCGGTCCGCGTACCGAAGTGATAGCAAGCGGCGGCGTTGTTACCTTGCCCGGCCGCTTCGCTGATCTGCCGGTTGGACACCGCATACATTCCGCGTTCGGCAAACAACCACTCGGCAGCCGACAAGATCGCTTCTCGGGTGCCCATCGACCTGTGGGAACGCACGGTCGGCTCGGCCTTCACCGCCTCAGTGAACACTGCTCAGCGGATTAAATCAAGCCATTTATTTAACGCCGGGTCACAGCGAGCGCGGTGGAATGGCAAATGATCGGCGAATCCTAAAGCGGCCCAACGGTCCTAACTGGGTTTCCGCAGATGCGGTCCAGGCAAGCACTGCCAGCCACGCTGCAGCTCGGCGCTCAGCCGGCGAGCCCTTTGTCAGGTCTTGTTTCTGGCCGACGTCGGTCACGAAGTCCGGCGGCACGAGTGCATCTGGTGGCCCGTCGAACTCGAGCTCGACGAAGGCCCTGCCCTCCGTGAACATGAGCACGGTGACGCTCTTCGAGGCATCCGGCGAGGGCCCCGAAATCGTCGTGCCGCCCGTTCCCACCGCGATCGGATCGGGCACGCCGTGGACATACCCGTCCGTTGTCGCCTTCGCGGATTCCAGTGCGCCGACGGCAGCCGCGACGTCCGGAAAGACCTGGATGCTGTCGACGATCACGTGCGTGTGGTCTTGGCTGCTGAATGTGGTGGTAACCCCCGGCTGGCCGTTCGGGTTCTTGATCGGCGTTGTCGCCGTGAAATTTTCGGGCGCGCTGATGTCACTCGCCGTAATCAATAACCCGGTGTAGTCGGACTGCGGTGCCGGCGCCGCCGCCCAGCTGTGGGTGGCCGCGACGGAGGTGGCTGATCTCGAGGTTGTAGGCGGGGACGTAGTACCGCTGCCGCAACCGGCCAGCGTCACAGCCACCGCTGCGGCGGCAACCAGCGTGGGAGAAATCGCCCTGCCGTTTTGAGTGCGGTGCGACGGACGATGACCCTGGCTCAGCCGCCGAGACCCTTCTTGACGGCGGCATCTTGCTTTTGGCCAACGTCGTTGATGAACTCCGGCGGCGGAAGCGTGTCAGGTGGCCCGTCGAATTCCAGCGTGACAAAGACCTTGCCCTCGGTGAACAGCAATACCGCGATGCCCTTGTTGTTGTCTGGTGAATTACCGGACACCACCGTTCCATCCGTGCCGATCTTGCTCGCCTCGGTGGTCGGATGCTTGATTGCGTTGCCCTGGCTCGTTTTCGCTGCGTTCAATGCGTTTGTCGCGGCGCCCGGGTCCGCCAGCACCTGGATGGTGTCTTTGATGATGTGGCTGTTGTCTTGGGTGCTGAACGTCGTCGCCGCGCCAGGCTGGCCGTTCGGGTTGTTCGTCGGCGGCGTGCCGGTGAAGGGTACGGGCGCGTCGATATCGGTCGCCTGGATCAACCAGCCGGTGTACTCGTTCGGCTGTGCCGCTGCGGAGGAAGCCGAAGAGGTCGGCGCTGCGGAGCTCGCTGACGAGGTCGCCGAACCCGACTTTGTCGGCGATGGCGCCTTATTGCCGCCACAGCCGGCCACCGATAACGCCAACACCGCTGCGGCAGCTATCCCGGCGACCATCGGTTGGGAAATCCTCATCGCATCGTGCTCCTTCCAGGCTGGATCTGGTGAGGGAGTCGATTTCACCCCAAACGCACAGTACAGTGCGCGTGTCGCGAGGCCGTCCCGGCATCGATACGCGGGCTATTCCAGCTGGTCACGCAGGGATGTCAGGGTACTGGCCAGGATGCGCGATACCTGCATCTGTGACACGCCGATTCGCTCCGCGATCTGGCTTTGTGTCATCGATTCGAAGAAGCGCATATGCAGTACCTCGCGTTCGCGCTCCGGGAGCGCGGCTATCAAGCAGCGCACCGCCTCACGATCGGTGATGTGTTCGATCTGAGGGTCGACCCCACCCACCGCGTCGGCGACGAGGCGCGACTTGCCCGATTCGTCGGAGCCCATCGGCGCGTCCAGGGAGTCGAGCTGATAGGCATCGCCCGCGACGAGGCATTCGACGATCTCGTCGTGAGAGACTCCCAACTCCACCGACAGCTCGCGGGCGGTCGGGGCCCGTCCCAGCTTTTGCGCCAGATCTGCTGTCGCCCTGCTGATTTGGACATGCAGCTCCCGCAACCGGCGCGGCACCCGCATGCCCCAGCTGTAGTCGCGAAAATGGCGCCGAACCTCGCCCATCATGGTGGGAATTGCGAAACCGATGAAACTAGGCCCCTTGTCGGGGTCGAACCGGTTGATGGCGTTCATCAGTCCCAGGCGCGCGACCTGGGTTAAGTCATCGAGACCTTCGCCGCGCCGGCCGAAGTGGCGAGCCACGTGGTCGGCCAGGGGGAGACAACGGCTCACGATGCATTCGCGCTGCCGGCGGTATTCGCGCGATTCGGCCGGCATGGTGCTCAGCGCCACAAACATCTCGATGACGTCGTCATAGGAATCGTCGTTGCGCTTGCGAGCCGGCCGAGTGGGCCGGGGCGCAGCGAGGACGTCGGTCATCTATCTAACCGCCTCCTCGCAACGAGACGTGTTGCCAAAACATCGGTGCATGAACAGATCTGCATTGCGGCACTTCCTTTGAAATCGCGTGCAGCGAGGCGTGCGCCCAGCATTTCACCGCACCCGATCTGTCGACACGGATCAATTGATCGCAGCGCACGCTTGCCCGAACGAGGGCCGACGGAAAATGTCAATCGCCGGAGCCACAACTCAGCAGCCGTACGGCTCGCTGACCGCTTTTAGCTAAACGGCGACGTGTCCAGAATGGACTCAACTTCCGATACTACGCCCATTGGCCCGCTTCGGCGCTGGTTTGCGTTCGCTCACCGTCGAGCTATCTCATCGGGTCCCGAACCGTCACCGTCGACCTCGAAATCGCTGGTCAACAGCAAACCTGCGGCGTAACCGGAGTCGGCCACGCCCGACTGGGTACTGTTCGGCAAATGTCTGGGTTCCGGAGCCGGTGCCGATGAGCGGCCGAGACCTACTGGCCGGACGCGGTGCGGTGGTGTCGGGGGGAAGCCGTGGCATCGGGCGCGCGGTCGTCGAATTGTTGTGCAACCTTGGCGCCGGCGTCGTGGTCAACGGCCGTGACGCGGATGCCGTGGCCGAGACGGTCGCGGCGATCACCGCATCGGGAGGGCGAGCCACTGCCGTGGTCGGGGCTGCGGACGACGAGACGGTTGCCGCCGCGCTGATCGATACCTGCCGCGACACGTTCGGCCGACTGGACATCCTGGTCAACTGCGCCGGGATCGCCGAGCCGCCCGGCTCGTCAATCCTGGACATCTCGCCCGACGAATTCAATCGACTGATGAGCGCGCATGTTGGCACGGTGTTTTACACCTGCCGGCTCGCGGCACCCGCGATGGACGCGCAAGGCCACGGGACGATCATCAACACCAGCTCCGTCGCGTTTCTCGGCGACTACGGCGGCACCGGCTACCCGGCGGGCAAGGGCGCCGTCAACGGGCTCACCGTGGCTATCGCCGCAGAGCTCAAAGCCAAAGGTGTTCGGGCTAATGTGGTGTGCCCGGGCGCGCGGACGCGACTGTCCACCGGAGCCGAGTACGAACAGCACATCGAGGATTTGCACCGCCGCGGATTGCTGGACGACGTGACCATGCAGGCCTCGGTGGACAGCGCTCCGGCGGCTTTTGTGGCCCCGCTCTACGCCTATCTCGCCAGCGACCTGGCGCGCGACGTCACGGGTCAGATCCTGGTTGCGGCGGGCGGATTCGTCGGCCGCTTCGATCGGTCAACGCCGTCGGTGTTGGGATATCGCGACCATCATCACGCCGCACCCTGGTCGATCGAGGACCTGCACGAGATGATCGGCGCGCCGCGCTAATTCACGGTCGCGAAGAGTCCGACAAGCGCGGCGTAGCCGACCGCAATCACCGCCGCTCCGGCCAGCCTGATTCGGGACGACGCGCCATCGATGGGGTCGAGCCAACGACGAAAGGGCCGTGAAACGGCCGGGACCAGGACCCACTGCAGCGCAACGATGCTGACGACGTTGCCGGTGAATAACGACAGCGATTGGCTGACTCCAAGGTTTTCCAGGGCCGGGGACAGCGACTTTGAAAGCACCATCACGGTCGGGTAGAGGCAAAGCAATACCAGCATCGCCGTCTTCCATGCCGGCGTGATCCTGGTCTGCCCGTCGGCAACTCGAATCGTGGAACCGAATGGTGCGCTGCGCGCCAACTGGGCGAAGTCGCGGGTCAATTCGCCGCGCAGGCGTGGTAGCGCTTCCTGACGTTCTCGCGAGCGCATCCACTCGGCTAGCTGATCTGCGCTGCGGAATCGAAGCACCGACGTCCACTGCCCGGCGGAATCGGCGGGAAACACCACGGTGCCTTCGTATCCGGGAAAAGCGGAACTGCTGCGCGTCAGTTCGCTTTGGGCGGCGATGAATTCAGTTTCTTTGCCGGGCGCCACGCTGTGCAGGAAGATGCCGACGTTGGCGGCGGGCGCCTCGCCCCGAGTCAGGATCAGGTCTGAGGAGCACCGCCACCAGCCCTGCGATTCGCCTTCGCGGAGGACGGCACGGCGCTCGTCGCTGTCCAACCAGGCATCAAGCAAATCGGAATCCCTGAAGGTGACTTCGACGCCCCAATCGAGCCGCCCGTTTCCTTGAACCGATTCGCGCGCGCCTACGTGTCCAGGAGAGTGACGAGCCGAAGCAAGGTAGCTGGCCACCCAATGGCCAAAACGCCCAGAGTCGGAGGGCGGATGGAAAAGCGTGATCGCGCAGGCACCAGTCATATCAGCTGTTTACCACCCCCCCGGGGGCGGTCGAGGCGGCCGCTTCGGGTCCTGGTGATCGGTGCCGGAGTAAGCGGTATTTCGGTTGCCCGTGGGTTGCTGCGGGACGGACACGACGTCACCGTCTTCGACCAGCGCCCGGATACGCGGGCAGGGGGCGGCGCCGTGACCATCTGGTCCAACGGCGAGACGGTTCTGCGCCAGCTGGGCGTCGATATGTCGGATGCCGGTCAACTGCTGTCCAGCGTGCGGGTGCTGACGTCGAAAGGTCACCGGATCGCCACCTTGGACGTGAGCGCAATGGCCAAGCGGCTGGGCGCCCCTGTTCGGATGGTCCCTCGGCGGGTGGTGCTGGAACGGCTGCTGGCTGACTTTCCGGCCGACCGCATCCGATGCAACGCCCGAGCGGCCCGGGTCATCACGATGCCCGACGGCGTGGCGGTTGGGTTCGAAGACGGCAGCGTGGTCGAAGGCGACCTGTTGATCGGTGCCGACGGTCTGCACTCGGTGATTCGAGATGTGGTCGGCACGCAGGCCGCCGAGCCGACCGGGTGGTGCAGCTGGCAGGGTCTTGTCAGCCTTCCCGAGATCGTCGACCGGGAGATCGCTTATATCGTCATCGGCGAGCACGGAAACACCGGCATGTGGCCGGCCGGCGGCGCCAACGTGCAGTGGTGGTTCGACCTGCCGTGGTCCCACGACTTCGTTCGCCCGCAGCGCCCCATCGACGTGATCCGATCCAACTTCGCCGGGTGGTCCGACTCGGTCGACCTGGTACTCGCGAAACTGACCGATGAGGATCTCGCGCGGTCGCCATACCCCCATTTCCGGCATCCGATTCCCGGCACGCTGCCCGCCGGGGCGGTGACCTTGCTGGGCGATGCCGCACACACCATGCCGCCCACCCTCGCGCAAGGGACGAACCAGGCGTTGCTCGACACGATGGTGTTGTGTAAGGCGATTTCAAGTCTTGGCACCAACGGCAGCCGCGCTGACCTTTCCGGGGCGCTGCGCTGGTATGAGAAGACCCGGCGACGCCAAGTGCGCGCGGTGTCACGAGTGGCGTCGCTGCAGGTTTCCCATGGCGAGTCCGTGTTGAGACCGGCGGCTTTGATGTCAGACCGATTGCACACCTGGGCATTGACGAAATTCGTGCGGATGATCAGCCACCCCCGAATCGTCACGCAGATCGATCGCGATCTCGCGGCGGGAACTCCTATTGCGTCATCCCCACGGTGACCAGAACCAGAGTCGTCGAGGTTCAACCGGCTCACGCGCCGGCCGATACCGTACGCGTACGAGGCGTTTTCGATGCACCATCGCGCTGGCTATGGCTGGTTAAGTGGTGCGTGCTGGCTGTGCCGCACTATCCCATCTTGATATTACTCTATTTGGTGTATCCGTTGCTGACGGTGGTTGCCGGGGTTGCGATCCTGTTCACCGGACGGTATCCGCGCCCGATCTTCGACTTCAATGTCGGTGTGCTGCGCTGGTCGTGGCGAGTGATGAACTACCGGTTTCCGATGAACAGCACGGACAAGTACCCGCCCTTTACCCTGGCGTCCCGACCTGACTATCCGGGCGACCTCGACGTCGAATATCCCCAGCACCTGACCAATTGGGCCGTACTCGTAAAGTCGTGGTTGCTGGCGGTCCCGCAGATACTGCTGTGCTGGGCATTGGAGGTGCCGCTGCAGGTGCTCACCGTGATCGCTGCGGCGACTCTGCTGTGCACTGGGACGATCCCGCAGGGGATGTTCGATCTCCTGATGGGGATCGTGCGATGGCGCTACCGGGTGGCGGTGTATGTATCGTTGATGAGTGACGAATATCCGCCATTCCGCATGGACCTAGGCGGCAGATAACGACCGGAAACCCGCTCTTTCCCTTCATCTATCGGCTCGGCCAGCCGCTCTTCGATCGCCTCTTCTACAACCGGTATCGCCGAGACGCGATTGCTCACGCGACCGGCCGGCTGCTGATGGTCGGTCTCGGACCGGGAACCGACCTGAAGTTTGTGCCGCCCGCGGTGACTTCGATCTCCGCGGTGGAGCCGGTGGCCGCGTTCCGGCAGATGGCGTCTCGTCTCGCGCTTCGCCACGGCATCAGCGCCGACATCGTGGAGGGGACAGGCGAGTCGATACCGTTCGGCGACAACAGTTTCGACTCCGTCCATATCGGGCTGGTGTTGTGCTCGGTCGACGATGTCGCCGCGACGCTCGCGGAAATCCGGCGTGTCCTGGTGCCCGGCGGCAGGCTGGTTGTCCTCGAGCATGTGCGCGGCGAGGGCGCCACGGGCCGGTTCCAGGATCTGATCGCCAAGCCCTGGGCCTGGCTGGCCGCGGGGTGTAACCCGAACCGGCGGACCGTCGAATCCATCGCCGCCGCCGGATTCGATACCACCGGGCTGCGCAGGCTTCGGCGCACGCCGGTGCCGTTTCCGTGCAAACCCCATCTGCAGGGGTTCGCCACGCTCGTGGAATAGCTCTTACTCGACGCCGACCGCTTCAATGATGTTCAGTCGCGCCGCGCGGCGTGCCGGCGGCACCGAGCCGAGCAGGCTGATTGCCAGGGCGCCAAGCGTGAAGGCAAGCGCCATCCAGCTCGGCCGGAAGGTGACGTGGAAATTCATCATGTCGCCGCTGACGAGACTGAACAACCACTGGTCCACGCACCCGAGCAGCAATCCCAAAACACCGCCCACAACCCCGATTCCGGCCGCTTCGGCCAGCACCATCCGCAGGGTGAACCGACGGCTGGACCCCATCGCGCGCAGCACACCGATTTCGCGGCGTCGTTCCAGCACGGAGAGCGTCAACGTGTTG
The DNA here is from genome assembly GCA_963712615.1 of uncultured Actinomycetota bacterium. Lineage (GTDB taxonomy): Bacteria > Actinomycetota > Actinomycetes > Mycobacteriales > Mycobacteriaceae > Mycobacterium. The sequence goes on along the minus strand of CAVQIO010000002.1, from coordinate 673,081 downwards.
AGCAGCGCGACCCCGGCCACCAGCACAACAATGATCCAGACGGCGTTGGCGATGAACTGGCTCTGATGCATCGGCGCTTCGAGGCCGGCCAGCTCGGCATGACCGTCATAGACGTAGTTCGGTGCGGGCACCGCCGCGCGGATATCGGTGAGCAGACGACGCGGGTCCACGCCCGGCGCGGCAGCGATCTGCAGCGTGGTTGTCACCGGGCGGTCGAACCACGCCCGCATATGATCCAGACTCATCCCGACCGTGCCGATGACCGTCGAGAAATACGGAACCAGGGCCAGCACCGTCGCTTGCTGCACACCGTGTGGGGTTTGCATGCGTAGTTGGTCACCGACCTGGACGTGCAGAGTCTTGCCCAGATTCTGCGAGAGCACGACCCCGCGACCGGCCAACACTTGGTCGCGCACCTGTTGATCAAGCGCCCGGTACAGCGGATCGGCGGTTCCGTCGGAAAACCCATCGAGCATCACCCGCGTGCCCCCGACTTCGGCGAATCCGAACGCTCCCTCGGTGACATGTGTGACGCCCGGCACGGCGGCCAGCTTTTCGGAAAGATCTTGCGGCAGAGCATCAGTGGGGTAGGTATCGGGCGGACTAGCGCTGACCCAGACGGGGACATCGGCGACCGACTCGAAAATGCCTCGCGCGGAGCGAATCATGTCGGTATTCGTGCCGGTGATCGTCGCGGTCGTGATGACCGCGATGACCACCGTCATGACCGTCGCCCATACCCGTCGCGGCGCGCGTTCGATGGTCGCCGCCGCAAGGGCGCCGACGGTGCCGAAGATTCGCGCGGTGGTGGCCGCGGCTTTGACGATGGGCATGGTAAGCGCGAAGCCGAGCGCCAGCTCCGCTGAGAATACGGCGGACATCGCGATAAAGGCCAAGACACCTCGCTGGTTGATGACGACCGCGATCGACACCGCGAAGACCGTGACCGCTCCGACACCGCACGCGACGCGCAGCCAGCGTGGCACCCGGTCGGCCGCTGACACTCCGACGGGTGCCAATGCCTCGATGGGTGCGACCTTGTACACCTGCCGCGCGGCCATCGCCGAGGCCACCACGCTGGTGAGCGCGGTCGTCACGATGGCGGCCGGTATCGCGTAGCCGGGCAGAAAGTACTCGACACGCGCTTCAAGGCCTTGCGTCAGGGCCGCAGGTAACCGGCCAATCGCGATGCGGCCCAGCAATATTCCGAGAGCCGACCCGATGGCGCCGCCGAACACCCCGAGAATTGCCGCCTCCGCAAGCATGTCGCGCACGATCGTGGCGCGCCGGCCGCCGATGGCGCGCAGCAGCGAGATGACTGGACGGCGCTGGGTGATCGCCATCGTCATCGTGGTGTAGATCAAGAACGCGCCGACCATCAGTGCCACCATCGCACCCATCAGTGCCATATAGTTCATCAGCTTGACGCCGTCGCCGGCGCGGGTGGCCCGCATGCTCGGGTCGGCGACGATGGCGCGGCCGTTGACCGCTGCGCTCACCGCGGAGCGGACTTGGCCCAGATCAGCACCGGGCTTGATCGTGATCAGAATCGAGTCGAGCTGACCTTGTCTCCCAGTGATGTTCTGCGCCAAAGCAAGTGGCGCAAGAACGTAATGTCCGCCGTTGAGGGCGGCAACCTCTTTGCCGGTGAGCACCTCGGTGACCGTGACCGAGCCCGAGCCCAGCTGGAACGTCTCTCCTTTGCCATGACCGATTCCGGGACCGACGCGAACCCCGTTCGCGGGCGCGGATGGATTCGCCAATTGGTCCGGCGCACCATTTTTCAGCGCGCCGCCTAACGCCGCAAGACGATCGTCGGCGCCGAACAGCAGAACCGGCCCCGACGACGTGGATACGGATGTCCGGATCATGGGCGCGGCGGTCGCCACGCCGGGAACCGCGGCGACGTCGGTGCTGAGCGTGTCGGGAAATCCCGCGTCGGTAATGCCCGACACCTCCAGCGAGGCGATGCCGGCGATCCCGTCGCTGAGCCGATTGACCGAGCCGGTGATCGACCCGAAAATGCCGAAGACCGCAACCAAATACATTGCGGAGACGGCCATGACCGCGATCGACGCAACCGTGCGTCGGCTGTGCACCGCAAGTTCACGCAGACTGAATACTCGTAGCCGGCTCGCGGTGGCACTTATCGCGGAACCTGGTCTCACACCAAGACCGCCGATCGTTCGTTGGAAGCGATTCGCCCGTCCTGCAGCATGATCACCCGATCGGTTGCTTCCGCGGCCTCCGGGTTGTGGGTCACCATCACTACCAGCCGCCCCCGGCCGGCTTCGTGTGCGACATCGCCAAGCAGCGTCAATATCGAAGCGCCCGTGGTGGAATCCAGATTCCCGGTCGGTTCGTCAGCCAGGATCAACGGCGGGTCCATCATCAACGCGCGTGCCACGGCCACCCGCTGCATCTGGCCGCCCGACAGTTCCGCTGGCCGGTGCTGCGTCCGGTTTCCGAGCCCGACCCGTTCCAGCAGCCGAATCGCATCTGGTTTGGCCTCACCCAGCCGGACGCCATCAAGCAGCTTAGGGACCGCGACGTTCTCCCACGCGGACAGGGTCGGCAGGAGGTTGAAGAACTGGAAGATGAAGCCCACGCGATGATGGCGGAACTGCGACTGCTGTGCGTCATTCAGGCTGCCGATCTCGTCGCCGTCGAACTCGATGGATCCGGAATCGGGGGAGTCCAGCGCACCGAGCAAATGCAGCAAGGTGCTCTTGCCCGCACCGGAAGGTCCGACCATCGATACGAACTGCCCGCCTTCGAGCCGCAGGCTGATCTCGTCGAGCGCGCGCACGGTTTGTCCGCCGATGCGGTATTCGCGCACCACGTCACGGAGTTCGATCGTCAGCAATTGGTGCTTGGGGCCAGCGCAGGTGTCGATTCGTTTGAACATGATCCTCCTGCGGGTCCGCATGTGATCAGCGCGCGATCTGCCGCTACCCGCACGGCGCCCAAGGCGCTGGTACCGGGTATAACGAGACCGAACCGTGATGGGTTCAGCAGGCCGATGAATATCCCCTGGCCCTTGGCGGCCTCCGATCGACAAAGTCGCACGTTATGCGTGTGTGCACAGGCCCTGCGGCCTACGCTGGCTGCGAACCGCAGGAGGGTTTTTGACAATGCAACCGACCCCGCTCGACCCCGTCGCCAGCGAACGTCTCTCACATGCCGGCAAGATATTCACCTCTGATCTTTCGATCAATGAATTCGCGCTGCTACATGGGGCCGGATTTGAGCCGATCGAGCTGGTGATGGGCGTTTCGGTCTATCACGTGGGCTACCAGTTCACCGGAATCAAGCAGCAATCGGAGCTACCCGTCCTGACGGACGCGACCTACCGCGCGCGTTGGAACGCGATGTCGCGCATGCAAGCCGAGGCCGACTCGCTGGGTGCGGACGGAGTGGTCGGTGTGCGGCTCGATTGGCGTCATCAAGGTGAGGGTGAGCACCTCGAGTTCATCGCGGTCGGAACCGCCGTGCGATACACCGAGAAGCCGGGGGCATTTCGGCGTCCCAGCGGGCAGGCATTCACCAGCCACCTGTCCGGCCAGGATCTGACCACCCTGCTGCGCTCCGGATTCGCCCCGGTCGCCTTCGTCATGGGTAACTGCGTATTCCACGTTGCCGTACAAGGTTTCCTGCGAACGCTCAGCCAGGTGGGGCGCAACGCCGAGATGCCGCAATGGACCCAAGGCAGCTATCAAGCGCGGGAGCTGGCCATGTCACGCATGCAGAGTGAGGCCGAGCGAGACGGCGGAAACGGCGTCGTGGGTGTACATTTCGCCATCTCGAACTATGCGTGGGGACATCACACCGTGGAGTTCTATGTGGCGGGCACCGCAGTGCGCCGCACCAGCGAGCCGCAAACCATCACGCCGTCATTCGTGCTTCCGATGATTGATTGATGACGAGTTTCGACCATGAGCGGGCCAGCCGCGCCATCGGAGCAGCCCTGGCCGGCCCCGGGGGAGTCGGACAAGTCGTCAGGGTGTTCTGCGGGGTTGCGGGCGTGATTCTCACCCCGGCGCGCCGCGGGTTTTTCCGATCACAGCCGGAGCGGGTCCAGATCGGCGACTGGCGCTACGAGCTCACCGCCGATGGCCGCCTGAGTGCCGCCCATGTGGTCAATGGCATCGTCTTGGCCGAGGAGGCCCTAGCTGCCGGGGCGGTCGGTCCGCATATCGCCCGCGCGCTGCAGCAGGTGGTGAGCAGCTATGGTCCGACGATCCTGCCCAACATTGACGCCGCCGTCGAGGTTCTCGAGGCGTCACCTCGGTTCTGATACTCGGGGTATCTTGCGGCCCAACACCTTTCGATATTTCCCCTACTCGCAAGGCGCTGGGCCTCGACCTCCCCGCTAACTTCGCTATCATTACTTCAATAAGCTATTAACCCCTACGAACGCCTAATGGTCACCTGCCTCATCGGCCCAGGCCGGCAAGGATGGCTGGCATGACCTACGACCTGATCATTCGGGGCGGAACGGTAGTGGACGGTACTGGGGCGCCGGCGTCAACCGCCGACATCGCGCTCATCGACGGCGTCATCGCAGAAGTCGGCCGTGTCCAGGGCAGTGCCCGGCGCGTCGGAGCAGCCGACGGCCTCACCGTGACGCCCGGCTTCGTCGACGTGCACACGCACTTCGATGGCCAGGCCACGTGGGATCCGCATCTGACTCCGTCGTGCTGGCACGGCGTCACGACAGCGATCATGGGCAACTGTGGTATCGGGTTCGCGCCCGTGCGTCCCGATCGGCACGACTGGCTCATCGACCTGATGGAGGGCGTCGAGGATATTCCGGGTTCTGCGTTGGCCGAAGGCATCACGTGGGAGTGGGAGTCATTCGGCGAATACCTGGATGCTCTCGGGCGGATGCCGCGCGCGGTCGATGTCGGTGCTCAGATTCCACATGCGGCGGTTCGCGGTTTCGTCATGGGTGACCGCGCGCACGACACCGCGACCGGTACGGACCTCGAGGCGATGGGCAGGATCGTCGCCGAAGGCCTGCGAGCAGGTGCGTTGGGCATGTCGTTCGGTCGCACAGCGGGGAATCGCAGTGCGTCGGGTGAACCGGTACCGGGGACCTACTCCGAGGAGGACGAACTCGCCGCGCTGATGGGCGTGATGGCGGAGGTGGGTTCCGGTGTGCTGCAGGTGGTTCCGGCTGGCGTGAGTGGCGCGATGGGCGGAGACGAGCGCCACTCGATCGATGCCGAGATTGAGTGGATCACCCGCCTCGGTCAGCAGCATCGGATACCGCTGACGTTCTTGGCGATGGTCAACGAACAGGATCCGCACGACTGGCGGAACTGGTTCACCGCGGTGCACCAAGCCAATGCAGCCGGTGCATCCATTCGGGCGCAAGTGGCCAGCCGAGCCTTCGGGATGCTGATGGGCCACCAATCGCGGATGAATCCGTTCCGACACCGGCCGACGTATCGAGCACTGATGGAAATGCCACTCGCGCAGCGCGTCGAACGGCTCCGCGATCCCGACATCCGGGCGCGGATCCTGGCCGAAACACCCGACCCGGCGCCTCAGCCCAGCGCTGACCAACTCACCATGCACACCTTCAAGCGGCTCTACCCGCTGGGCGAAACGCTCGACTATGAACCGGCGCGAGAGGACAGCATCGCGGCCATCGCCGAACGTGAGGGCCGCGACCCGTGGGAGGTCACCTACGACGTGCTGCTCGGCGCCGGGGGCGTGAATTCTTGCTGTTGCCGTTGCTCAACTACGCCGGCAACAACTACGACCACCTCCACGACATGATGTCGGATCCGGTGAGCCTGCAGGGGCTCGGCGACGGCGGGGCGCACTGCGGCATCATCTGCGACGCCAGCATGACGACGTATCTCCTTTCGCACTGGGTGGGGAAGCGAACCCGGGGGCCGGGACTGTCGCTGGAGTATGCCGTGCACCGCTTGACCGGCGACCCCGCCGGTTTCTACGGGCTCGGTGATCGCGGGGTGCTGGCTCCGGGCCGACGCGCCGATATCAATCTGCTCGACTTGGATCGGCTCGGGCTGCACTACCCGGAGCGTGTGGAGGATCTGCCTGGCGACGCGGGGCGATTGATCCAGCGCGCGGACGGCTACGTCGAGACGATCGTGCTGGGCGAAACCGTCGTCGCCGACGGCGAACTGACCGACGCCAGGCCCGGCGGTCTGGTCCGAGGGCGACGTCGCGCTCCGGTCGGTTAGACGACTGACGCTGCCGGTCCGGCTGTTCGATATAGCGTTGTGGCGCAGCTATTTTGGTGCAGGACCATCTTCGGAAGGCTCGCCGGCGCGCCGTCTGTGCAGAAACGAACTACTCGCGTGTAGCACGCCGCGGAATGCGTAGGCGGCAGTCACTATGCACAGCAAAATCAGCAGGATGAACATCACCAGCCAGTTGCCTCGGCTGTGGTTGACGTTCCACCAGACGATCGTGAAGAGCACGGCGCAGAGCAGCACCACCAGATCCCGCCAGTTGCCCTGGTAGGACATCGCGGCCCGACGTAGCGCGCGACTTCGGTCTGCCCCGTCAATCAGGTCGTCAATGCGAGCATCGATCGAGCGCTGCAGTGCGTCGCGCCTTTGCGTCGCCTCCGGCGGGAGCTTCTCCAGCAGGGCCATGTCCTGCTGGATCAACCCCCGATAGTCGGGGCCCCTGAATTGCCCGGCCGCGACCGCGAGCATTGCGCCACCCAACACTGGTGCGCTGTCCATAGCGATTTGTCCGACTCCCACCACGTCCACTCCTTCTTCATCAGGACGCCGCCGAGGACCGCCGCCGCGCTCGCGGCTCGGGAGCCCGCAACGCATCCATCGCCTGGGCGACTTGCGGGTAGGCAATCGCGGGTCCAATCCACCGGATCAGGTAACGCCGAAGATCCGCACCGCTGCGCGCGGGTCGGCCGGGGTCTGCCAGGAAAGTGTGCAACAGCCGGAGGGTGAATTCGTTCAGCTCGTCCAGGCCCGCATCGTCGAAACCGTTTTGCTCCCAATCGATTTCGAAGCGGTGCAGCATTGAACGCCCGAAGGCCAGAGCGGTGTCTGACACGATGGAGATCGTTTGACCACTGCGGTTGCGCCGGTTGAGCACCAATTCGAGCTGATTGTCGGACGCCAGCTGCTCGACGGCGAACGCGAAACTTTCCGTCACCGCCAGGACGGGGTCGGTGATGCCTTTGAGGTGGGCCGCCAGATGATCAAGGAAGCCATCGGCCGACCGCATCGCGCTTGCCACCAGCAATGCCTGGGTTCCGGGGAAATACCGGTACACGGTCTGTCGGGTCACACCCAGAGCCCGCGCGACATCGGCGATCCGCAAAGCCGATCCGCGCTCGTCGATGATCTTGTCCGCCGCATCCAGGATTCGCTCGATCGCCTCCTCATCGGAAGCGGGCGTGTTCCCTGCCCAGCCGTGGCTGCGCATACTCAGCGAGCGGCAAACGCGTAGTCGGTGATCGTCACGGCTAGATCATATCGTCGCAGGCTAGACGATCGTCGGTGTTGCGCCTGGCTGACCTGGATCACTGCACATCAGGAGGCCCATAAGATGCAGTGCTCGTTGTGGTGGAGACGCTCTCGGCAGCGACCTGCTTAGCCCAGCGGTAGTCGGCCTTGCCGGCCGGCGAGCGCTGGACTTTGGCTGTGCGGATGATGGCCTTCGGCAGTTTGTATCGAGCGATGTGCTGCTGACACGTCTCCAGCAGCTCCTCATCGGAGGGATCCCCGCCCTCGACCAGCTGAACGATCGCGACCACCTCGTTGCCCCAACGCTGCGAAGGCCGACAGGTGACGGCGACGTCGTAGATGCCGGGGTGCTCGGCCATCGCGGCCCAGCAGCTCGATACTGCCATCGGCGAGAAACCTGGCCCGGTCCCCGGGCACCGACCAGCGCACACCGTCGACGACGGCGAAGGTGCGCGCAGTCTTCTCCGCATCGCCGAAGTAGCCAAGCGGAATGAAGTTGCGCCGGGCCAGCCAACCTTCGCCCTCACCAGCGCAGAACTGCCGGCTGAAATCGGCTGCCACCACACCGGTTTCCGAGCCCGGGGTGAACGTGGCCACGGCAGTCGGCGCCGACTGTGTCGACAGCGCACTCATCTGCAGACCCGTTTCCGACGCTCCGGCGCTATCGATCACCAGGAGATTCGGCAGCGCAGTGACAAAGCGCCGGCGGACACTGGGAGTCAGCGCGGCGCCGCCATTGCTGATCGAGACAAGTCCGGACAGGTCGTAGTCACCGTGCTCGATTTCATCGATGAGCGGGCGCGCGATCGCGTCGCCGACGACCGGCACGCGCCCATCGAGGACACGAAGATGTCGTTCTGGCGCCACAACACGCCCTTGGGCATTCCCGTCGTGCCACCGGTGTAGAGCATGTACAGGTCATCCCCGCACGGAGTGGGCATTCCGGCCGCCGGGGGCGGTGTCTCGATGATCGATTCGTAGTCCACCGCGTCGGGCAGCAGCGGCTGGCCGGAATCGTCTGACACCTGGATGAGAAATTCCAGGTGGGGGAGTTGATCGCGAATCGCCGCGACGCGCGGCGCGAACTCGGCGTGATACACCAGCGCCCGGGCTTGCGCGTTGGCAAGCAAATAGACGAGCTCGGCATCCACGTAGCGGTAGTTGACATTGAATGGTGCGACCCGCGCCCGGTAGGCGCCGATCATCGACTCCAGATAGTGGTTACCGTTGCGCAGGTACAATCCGATGTGATCCTGGCCAGATTCGTCGCCCTGCAAGCGATCCCGTTCGGTATGACACCCCAGCCCCAGCGACGCCAAGTAATGTGCGACGCCGTCTACCCGCGCGTCCATGTCGGCGTAGGTCCATTCCCGATTCCGCCAGAACAATGCACGGTGCTGGGGAAGTGCCTGTGCCAGAGTGGAAAACACCGTCGACAGGTTGAATCCGCTATCGCCCACGACTCTCCTCGAGGTTCGGCGCGCTGGGTCGGCGACGCGCAATGACGCAATTCACTTGTGCATTGGGCAAATCAGGCAACCGAGGCCCCCAAGATGAGGTTAACCGCCTGGTCGAGTTGCCCGGCGATCTCCTCGTAGTCGACAAAGCGTGCTGTCATCAGCGCGCCGGCGAATGTGATCTGCAGTGTGGATTTCACGGCGCGCGGCCACCCCGGCCCCAGCGCGGCCGCAATCCGCTTCGACACTTCTTCGCCGATCTGTTCTCGCAGCGGCTGGACCGCCGGATCGTCGGCCATCAATGCTGCTCCACAGGCGGCGCTCAATTCGGGCTCGTCGGCCACCGCCACCGCCATGTCCCGCAGCGTGGCGCTCACCCGGGTCTTGGTGGTGTCGTTGACATCGGTGTGCAGCGGCAGTGCGCGCAGGAAATGCAGATAGACCGCGGCCGCCAAGGCGCTTTTCGACGGAAAGTACGTGTAGGCGCTGGCGGGCGACACACCTGCGCGGGCGGCAACGGCACGCATCGTCAGGTTGGCGTACGACGATTCGCGCAGCTCCTCCAGCCCGGCGTCGAGGACCTTGCGGATCGTTTGTCCTGGCCGGCGATCCGACCGGCGGGCACCATCGGCGCCGGCCACCGCGCCGGCCGGCGGAGCCACTTCTCTAGACACCCGTCCAGTGTAGGGACCCGGAGGTATGTGGCCAACAACTCCGCCCCTTGGCAGCTAAATGGTGCGTTGCGGCTGCGACGGCAGCCGTTCTGTCCCGATTCGTCTGCCCTAGTGGATGCGCAGAGGAAACGAAGCGGACTAAATGCAGACACTTGTCCAGAAATTTGGCTTGTTCGTTCTGGGAGTTCGTGAGTCGTAAGGTGACGGCTGTGACCCGGGAGGACCAGCGCCGTTGGGACGAGCGCTATACGAGCAAGGGACCCGCATCCGTCGGCGCGGTGAAACCACCCGACACCTTCGCCGGTTATGTGGATCTGTTCCCGACCACGGGACGCGCTTTCGACATCGCCTGCGGCCGGGGATTCGGCACCGTCTGGTTGGCCCGGCGGGGGCTGCAGGTCATCGGATTGGATGTCTCTGCGGTAGCCATCGGCCAAGCGCGCGAGCTGGCGCTGCACAGTGGCGTCGATGACCGCTGCCGCTTCGACGTCGTGGATCTCGACGACGGATTGCCGGACGGGCCACCCGTCGATGTCATCTTGTGCAACAAGTTCCGCGACCGCCACCTCGACCAGGCCTGCATCGAGCGGTTGGCGCCGGGCGGGCTGCTGGCGATGTCCGTGCTCAGTGCGGTCGGTGCCGCTCCGGGTCCGTTTCGGGCAGCACCGGGAGAGCTGACCGCGGCATTCGCCGGATTGGATCTCGTCGCTGCAGGCGAGGGCCAGGGCCAGGCGTGGCTGCTGGCCCGAGCCTGACGCGCGACGAAACTACCGGGCGCCGCCTTGCGCGCGGCTCGAGCGACGACGATGTTCGACCTGCCGCGTCGGTGCGGCGCTGCGGTAGTTAGGTGTGTTGCTGCGGTGCGAGATCGCCGATTCGGTCGGGGCCGGATTGCTTTTCGGTGACCGACTGCCGTTCGGGCGACGCCGCTGCCCGCCGGTGTTGGGCCGGTGCTGACGCGGCGCTTGCGAGGGAGCATTGGCGGGTGCGGGCGCCTGGTAGGGCGCGATCTCGCCGACGAGCGCCTGCACCGCCTCCGACGTCGCGGTCACCTGCTGAGGAGCGACCTTGATGCCGGCCTTGCGCATCAAAGCCTGGGTGTCGTGGCGCTGCTCGGGCAGGACGACGGTGACGACGTCACCGGCGCTGCCCGCTCGCGCGGTACGACCGGAGCGATGCAGATAGGACTTGTGCTCGGCGGGCGGGTCGATGTGGACGACAAGTTCGACCTCGTCGACGTGTACGCCGCGTGCGGCGATATCGGTTGCCACCAGCACCCGGGCACTACCCGAAGCGAACATCGCCAGGTTGCGCTCGCGGGCAGGCTGAGAAAGGTTGCCGTGCAAGTCGACTGACGGGACTCCCGAATCGGTGAGCTGTTTGGCCAGTTTGCGCGCTTGATGCTTGGTGCGCATGAACAGAATTCGGCGCCCGGTGCCGGAAGCGAGCCGGTGCACAAGTTCCTTCTTGGCGTCGGCATTGGCGACATGGAATATGTGATGGGTCATCTCGGAGACCGGCGAGTCGACCCCATCGACGGAGTGCAGCACCTCATTCTGCAGGAACCGCTTGACGAGCTTATCGACGCCGTTGTCCAGGGTCGCCGAAAACATCAGCCGCTGGCCGCCATTCGGCGTAGCGGCCAGGATCCGGGTGACGCCGGGCAGAAAGCCCAGATCGGCCATGTGGTCGGCTTCGTCGATGACCGTGATCTCGATCGCGTCAAGGCTGATCACACGTTGCTTCATCAGGTCCTCGAGCCGGCCCGGGCAGGCCACCACGATGTCGACGCCGGATTTGAGGGCCTGCACCTGACGGTGCTGCGAGACGCCGCCGAAGATCGTGGTGACCCGCAGACCGCAGGCGGCTGCCAACGGTTCGAGCGTCGCGGTGATCTGGCTCGCCAGCTCACGGGTGGGTGCGAGCACCAAACCCGATGGCCGCCGAGCGGAGTTGGCTCGCCGATTTCCATCGGAGAGCCGGCAGACAAGCGGGATCGAGAAGGCAAGGGTCTTGCCGCTGCCCGTTTTCCCGCGGCCGAGGACGTCGCGGCCGGCCAGCGTATCGGGCAGGGTCGCAACCTGAATCGGGAATGGATCGGTAATGCCGCGCTCAGCGAGCGTGCCGACGATTCGTCTGGGCACGCCGAGATCGGCAAAGGTTTTTTCGGTGGTCATTTTTTTTCGGTGCCTTTCAGGCATCGGTCATGCCGGACCGGCAACGTGGTTGTCGCGGTGCTCAGCACAAAGTGGGCGAGATTGCCGGAGGGCAAAATCGATCGCCGCGAGAAGAGCTAGTGCGGATGCACGAATCATCTTGAACGTGGTGGTTGAACCCGAATTTCGGGGCTGCACCAGGTGGGATGAAGAAGCGTTCCACGACGTGGTTGACATCTAGCTGTGACGTCAACGCTTTTGCCAGCATAGCGTACCGGGTGCACAACGACGAAAAAGCGGACTGTGATGTCCGTCGCCGGGTTTGGTCAGGCTTCGAGCCTGGCCCGCACGGCTGCCATGCGCTCTTCGAGTTCGGCTTCGTCGATTACACCGCGCGCCAACAGCGAATGCGCCAGTGCAACCAACCGGTTTTCCGGGTAGGGCAGGTCGGCATACACCGTCGCCGACAGGGTGTCCTCTTCGTTGCGCCGGTCGACAAAGCCGAGTACCTCTGGGCCGCAAGCGCTTTGATCGAGGGCGTCGCACATCCCGTCCAGGCTTGTCCGCCACGGCGGCACCGGGTTGTCGACTCCGTATTTGGCCGTCATACGGCTCCAGACCTGGTTTCGCTCAACAATTTTCGTTAAAGGCGTGACCGAGGAGGCCCGGGTCGAGTCCAGGTTTTCGGAAGTGCTCACCTGTTCGCCTGTCAGTCGCCGACCGGATGGATGGCAGGTCGAGTTTCGGTGATCGCGTTCGTGGTGACGTCGGCCTTGGGCAACGCCACTCCGATCAGGCAATCGCGGGTGATGATTTCAGCCAGCTGGTCCTCGGTCCAGCCATCGGTTCCTTCGGGCCGGACCGGCATCACCATGAACCGGTGCTTCTGATTCGAGTCCTCGACCCGAATCTCGACCTCTTCGGGTAGGTACAGGCCGAACTCGGCGAGCACCTGGCGCGGCCAGCGCACGATACGGCGACGGAAGTTGGGCGTGCGGTACCACTCGGGCGAATTGCCCAGAATCGGACGCGGATAGCAGGAGCACAACGTGCACACGATGACGTGGTGCAGTGTCGGCGTGTCCACCAGCACGTGAAAGGCCGTGAAGTCACTCGGCGTACCGAAACCCGTGGGGTGCAGCCAATCGACCCCGACTTCCTTACTGGCGGTGAGCGGATCCGAAACGACCAGCTCCTTGAACGGGGGGTCGAGCCAGGCCCGGGCGACCAGATGGGCTGCCGGAGTCGGCCCGATCTGTTCGGCGTATTCGGTCATGCGGCGGTGTTCGGCCGCGCTGAAAATCCCCTTCTCGATGCACAATTCGCGAAGGGCAATCTCGAGGACTTCAAAGTCGGTGATCTCGTCCACCATCGGCGCGGCGGTGCGGTCGTGGTCGTGGTCGTGAGCGGTCATGCTGAGGTCCTTTCCGCCGCTTCGAGCCAGCGCTCGGGGATCTCGGTTTGCAGCGTGTCATTGGTGGGACCGGTGTAGCCGTGCCAGAGCTCGGACAGATTGAACCGAACGATGTAGAACCACTCGGGTTTTTGATCTGGCCCGGCCCAAGACTCGTCCTCGGCCGCGGGGCTTTCGTACGTGACGACGGCGATCTCGCCTTTCGCGCCCCGCACGTATTCCTGGGTGCGGGTGTAGAGCAGGATGGGCAGGTCCTTGACCACGACTTCGTCGCCGACCCGAAACTTCGGTTCGCCGGCCTGCCCGGCAAAAATCTGCGGGTCGCCGATACCGACGGCGCGGATGTGGTGTTCGTTGCGTTTGACCTCGGCGGGGTCACCTTCGAATCTGGGTTTGGCTTCCAACGGCTTACCCTGCAGCCCGCCGTCATACCGGGCCTTCACCTCAACCATGCGCTCGGCCAGCTCGCTCAGCCCGATGTGGTGTTTCTCCACGAGGACTCGCACGACCGCGAGCAACCACCGCACGTAGTACGGCAGACCCAGATAGATGGCGCGGCCCAGGTCCACGTTGCCCATCCGGCGTCGTTCCTCTGACAGCCAGATTCCGCGCCAACCGAGCACCTCACACATGATGTAGGTGTTCTCTTCCCAGATCTCGTATTGCTTGTTCTCCCATGCGATAGGGGCGTCGGGCTCGCCACCGACGTCATGGGGAGTTTTGGCATAGGCGGCGAAGCGCTCGTGGTCGATGAGATCCGGGGTGGGTGCGTCGGGAAGGTCGGGGTACGCGGACTTGAGCCGAGCCACCAGGTCGAGATGGGTTACCCGGTCCAACGGAGTCGTCATAAGAGCTTCCATTCGTTCGTCCGGATGTCGGCCGTGGCGCAGCCCGGTGCACATTCAATACAGCTCACTCCACGCGTCGAGATCATGCAACCGCTAGATGAACAGCGGGGAGGGTAAGGTCCCGATGATGGAGCGTCGCGTCCTCGAAGCGATCATCTATGAGCGCGAACCGCCGATCGCGCGGATCATTCTGAATCGGGTCGACAAGGCCAATACCAAAGATTCCGTCCTGGTCACCGAAGTCGACAACTGCCTGCACGAGGCCGACCGCGACAACGAGATCAAGGTCGTGATCATCAAAGCCAACGGCAAGGGCTTCTGCGGCGGCCACGTGGCTCGCTGGGCCCCCGACGAAAACCCGTATCCAGACTTCGGAAATACGTTTGAGGACCTCTACAAGGGCACCGCCGACCTCTTCCTGTGGCCGACGCTGTACTTGTGGGAGTTCCCCAAGCCGACGATCTCCCAGATCCACGGCTACTGCATGGGCGGCGGGATCTATCTCGGCTTGTTGACCGACTTTTGCGTGGCCTCCCACGACGCGTATTTCCAGATGCCCCTTGCCCAAAGCCTTGGAGAACCCGGCGGGCACACCATGATTGAGCCGTGGCTGCTGATGAACTGGCATCGCACCATGGACTGGTTGTTGCTGGCACCAACCCTGTCGGCCGAACAAGCCCTCGACTGGGGACTGCTCAACAAGGTGGTGCCGCGCGACGACCTCGAGGAGACCGTCGAGGAGATGGCGCGCAAGATCGCCCAGATCCCGTTGACGACGCTGATGGCCGTGAAGAACAACGTCAAGCGCGCCTGGGAATTGATGGGCATGCGGGTGCACCTTCAGGTCAGCCACATCCTGACCAACATGGTCGGTGCCGCATCCGATGTGCAGGCGCGGCGAGCCGAGCTCATGCAGTCGGGAATGAAGCCGCAGGAATTCGTCGACAGCGACGAGTCGCCAGGCGCCGCCCCAGTGTGAAGCTGGCCGCCCACTCGGCGGAAAAGCTTCAGTGCTCGCCGGCGATTTTGCGGCCGGCAGCATGCCGCGCGGCGACGTAGCCGAAGACCATCGAGCTGGCGATGCTCGCCCCGGCACCCGGGTAGGTACGCCCCATCACCGTCGCGGTGGTGTTCCCGGTCGCGTAGAGGCCGTCGATCACCCGGTCCTGTTGGTCGAGCACCTGGGCGTGCTCGTTGGTGATCACGCCCCCGCAGGTTCCGACGTCAGACGGCAGAACCCTGGTCGCGTAATACGGAGCGCGGTCCAGCGGTCCGATGGCGGCGTTCGGCCGGTAGCCCGGATCGCCGAGACAGTCGTTGTAGGCCGACTGGCCCCGTCCGAAGTCGGGATCCAGGCCCTTGGCGGCGAACCGGTTGAATCGTTCGATGGTGCGCATCAGCTCGTCGGCGGGCAGGTCGATTTGGCGGGCCAGGTCCGCGATGGTGTCGCCGCGTTTGACCGCACCGTTCTCGATCAGCTCGGGAGGCAGGTGCTGATTGCGCTTCAACGGATTCGCGCTGGTGACGTATCTGCGTACGTATCCGTCGTCGAAAATCATCCAGCAGGGCACCGCTTTATTGGCGTACATCGCCTTGCCGACCTCGACATAGGAGTTCGACTCGTTACAGAATCGCCGGCCGGTCGAATCGACGTAGATGGCGCCGGGACGCTGGCGTCCCGAGCCCAGGGATGCGGCCACGGCACCCCCGTTTGCGATGAAAACCGAGGGCAGCCACCATGCTTCGTCGAGGAGATCAGTTTTGGCGCCAAGCCGCATCGCCGTCTCGAGTACTTCGCCGGTATCACCCGCGTTGGCGATCGACCACTGGCCTTCGTTGGGCTGATCACGGCTGTACCGGCGGCGCATCTCCTTGTTGTGGCCGAAGCCGCCGGCAGCCAGCAGGACGCCCTTACGGGCCGCCACGTTCAGCGTGACGCCGTCGCGACTGACGCGCGCGCCCACGATGCGGCCGTCCTCGATGATGAGATCTTGCAGCGCGGTATTCGTCCACAGCGGCGGCTGACTTCCACCGAGATCGATCAGCACCTTGAGCATCTGAGCGATCAGCGAGGAGCCGTTCGTGAGGACCTGGCTCCGGCGTGCTCGCGCGGCCGCGGTGCGCGCGCACACCTTTGTCGCCACCGCGAATGCGCGCGCCGAACGGTTGAAGTACTGAACCGAACGCAGCTCGTTGGTGAGCACCACGTACCCGTAGTTCTTGGCCAGCGGTGGCTGTACCTTGTCATGCCAGCTCCCCAGCTCGGCCGCGTCGAAGGGAATTCCCTCGACGGCACGGCCGGACTCGTTGCCGCCCTTATGATTCGGATAGTAGTCGCTCCAACCGGCGCAGCGGATCAACCGAACACCTTTGCGGATCAGGAAATTGATCATCTCGTAGCCCGCCGAGAGGAACATCTCGCGTCGCTCCGGCGAGGACGCCGCACCGATATCGCCGACCACGTCGCCCAAGTAGGCCAAACCGTCTTCATGCGAGTCGGCGATGCCATCGGCGCGCATCAACGGATTGTTCGGCAGCCAGACGATCCCGCCGGAAAGCCCGGTCGATCCGCCGACGAGAGCCTGCTTCTCGACGATCAATGGTTCGAGCCCACTGTCCAGCGCGGCCAGCCCTGCCACCATGCCGCCACCGCCGCTGCCCGCGATGAGCAGGTCTACCGAGCGATCCCACTGCGTGCTCATCGGGCCTCCAGCCTGGCGGTGAAGCCGAGATCGGCGATCGGCACGTCGATGGTGCTGTTGGTCTTCTGGATCGCGGGAACCAGCGCGCCGTAAGGCTACCCGGCAAGGAAGCCGTCGATGACGCGTTCGAAGTTCGAGATCAGCCCCTCGATTCTGCTGGACAAGCGCATGTACTCAAACCCCTTGGAGTGCAACCCTTTTTGCTGCTTGGGCAGATTGGAGAAGTCCTGGGCGGGGATGGGCGGCCAACGCGGGTCGTCCGGGGCCATCGGTTCCGGTGGTGTCGGCTTGCCGGTGATCTGGTCTGGTGGAATGCGGGTGAGCGACCAGATCTCGAACAGCGTCTCCTCGGGACCGAGCGGGCGGATCCGGTATGACGACGCGCTGCTGTACTGGGGCAGCAGAAAATAGTGCGGGAAAGCGAAATTGATCGCTTCGAGGATGCCGCGCCGCGCCAAGTCGTTGAGGTCGGGCATGTCGCAACCGCGGGCCCGATGCCAGTCGACCACCGCGTCGTTCAGCGCGCTGCGCCAGGCAGCCATCGCTTCGGCAAGATCGGCCGGCAGCTCCATGTTCTGCAGGCCCTCGGCGATGCGGACGTCGTTCTCATGCGTCATGCCGGCCATGCCCTCGTCGAGGGTGCGCATGAAATACAGATTGGTCTGCGTCAGCCCCGGTGGTTTGGCAGTTTTGGGCATGCTCGACGGCAGCAGTTGCGGATGCGTCTGTGGGACGTGATAGCCCTCCATGAAGGCGGCCGTCGCCAGCTTCCAATTCACCGGAAGCCGACACGATTGCCACCACTCGACGCGCATCGATTCGACTTTCCAGGCGTCGTAGATGGTCGCGAACGGCTCGAAGCAGTCCCGCAGTCCAGGGGCGTCGTCGTCCAGGTTGATCCACGCGCAGCCGCCCCAGAGTTCACATCTGACCGAAACCAGGCGAAGGTCGTCCGGGTTCAGGTTGTGCTCGTCGAACTCGTCCGCCCTCGCCACGTTGGTGTTGCCTCCATTGAGGCCCCAGCACCAGCCGTGGAATGGGCACACGAAGGTACGCCGATTTCCGTTGCCTTCCACCAGCTTTACGCCGCGGTGGCGGCAGGCATTGTGGTAGGCCCGCACGGTGTCGGCATCCACCCGCACCACGATGATGGATTCGTCGAGGATCTCGTACTCGACGAAGTCGCCGGGCTTGGGGATCTCTTCGAGCCGGCAGGCCATCTGCCACACCCGCGGCCAGAACAGTTCCTTCTCGAGCTGGTAGAACTCCGGGTCGTAGTAGCGCTGCTTGGGTATCCGGTCGGCGGTCTGCACCGCCCACGGCACCGGCAGCGGCTCCCAATTCACGGCGTTGTCCAGGGTGCTCACTCCATCATCTCCATCCAGCTCACACGATCCGCGACGCGCGGCCCTGCCAATAGCGTTCGCGGATGCGCCTCTTGTAGAGCTTTCCGTTCGGATCGCGAGGCAATTCCGGGTCGAATTCGATTGAGCGCGGGCACTTGTAGCCGGCCAGGTGGGCTCGGCAGTACGCGATGAGCTCGGCCTCGAGGTCGGGGCCGGGGTTGACACCTGCGACCGGCTGCACGACGGCCTTGACCTCTTCACCGAACTCGTCGTTGGGAACGCCGAAGACTGCGGCATCGACCAGTTTGGGGTGCATGACCAGGAGGTTCTCCGCCTCCTGCGGGTAGATATTCACCCCGCCAGAGACGATCATGAACGACGAACGATCGGTCAGGTACATGTACCCGTCCTCGTCGACGTACCCCATGTCCCCCAAGGAGCGCCAACCGCGGTCGTTGTACACCGACGCGGTCTTGGCGGGATCCTTGAAGTACTCGAAATCGGGTCCACCCTCGAAGTAAAGCTCTCCAGGCGCTCCGATGGGAAGCTCTTGCCCATCGTCGCCGACCACGTGCACCGGCGCCATCGGAATGCCCACCGAACCGGGGTGCGCGAGCCACTCCTCGGGTCCGATCACGGTTCCCGCGAATCCTTCGGTCCCGCCGTAGTATTCGTGGATGATCGGCCCGAACCACTCCATCATCTGATGCTTGACGTCCACCGGGCAGGGCGCGGCCGCGTGGATCACGCAGCCCAGGCTGGAGACGTCGTATTTTCGCCGGATCGCCTCGGGTAGCTTGAGCATCCGCACGAACATCGTCGGCACGAACTGGGCATGCGTGACACGGTGGGTCTCGATCAGGCGCAGCACGGTCTCGGCGTCGAATTTGCGCATCATGATCGACGCGGCCGACGCGGTTGACGGCCATGGTGTAGTTCACCCCGGCCGCGTGATAGAGCGGTGCGGGTGACAGGTACACACTCGACGGGCTCATGCCGTAGCGGTGCGTCAACGCCATCTCCAGAACGGACTGGGCCCAGGAGCCGTTGCCGTCGGCCGGTAGCGGCCTGCGGACGGCCTTGGGCCGTCCCGTGGTGCCCGACGAGTAGAGCATCTCGGATCCGTCCGACACCGGCGGGGCAGCACCCGCGGACGCCAGAACCTCGTCGTATCGGCACCAGCCGCGCAGGTCGCCGCCGACGCTGATATGGACGTCGACCGCCGTGTTGACGGTGCGCACGTGGGCGGCGATGTCGGCCATCGACGCGTCGACGAACACCGCCTTGGCGTCGGAGTCGCCAATGACGTAGGCCACCTCGTCGGGAGTGAAATGAGTGTTGACTGCGGTGTAGTAGAGCCCGGAAAGCTGGCATCCCCAGCTGATTTCGAAGAACTCCGGCCGGTTCGACAGCACCAGGGCCACGCCGTCACCGCGGCGCAGTCCCGCACCGTGCAGCGCCGCGGCGACCCGTTGGCTGCGCCCATACAGTTCGCCGAACGAGATCGTGCCGCCGTCGGTAACCAGTGCCGGCGAGTGTGCGGCAGCGATCGCGTGATCGGCGATATTCACCAGCAGACCTAAGTTGCTGCCGCGCCGTCGGTCTGGGCGGCGGCCGCGGCCTGGCGATTAGCCATCTCCTGGGGCTTGATCTTGCCCTGAAGAACCTGACCGATCAGCTGCTGCACATCTTTGCTCATCGACGCGAGCGCGACCAGATCGTTGGAGGTCTGCCAGTGCACCCGCATGCCCATCAGTTCCCACGCCCGCTTCAGATTCGCCTTGGTCAGCATCAGCGTCGTCAGCGGGGCCTGGGCGATGTGGCGGGCGATCGCGTCCACGCGGGCGTCCAGGTCCTCCCGCTTGACCACCTCGTTGACGAGGCCGACCTCCAGCGCCTTCTTGGCGTCGATCACCTCGGCGGTGAACAGGTAGTAGGCGGCGCGGCGCCAGTTCATGAATACCCAAGGCTCGATGGAACATTCACCCGACGGCATGCCGAAGCCCTGCAACGGAGGGTAGGAAAAGTAGGCGTCCTCGGAGGCGATGACGATGTCGGTGGTCAGACCCATGTGCGTACCGCCGCCCACGCAATAGCCGTGCACCTGCGCGATAGTGGGTTTGGAGAACTCCCAGAGGTTCAGCGTCGGCTTGACGAAGAGGTCGGACTGCGCCTTCCACGGGTGGCCCTGAACCAAGGAGTTCTCGACGAACGCGGGATAGTCGGTGGAGTTGTCTCCGATGGCATGTCCCGAGCAGAAGCCCTTGCCGTTGGCCTTGAGCACCAAAACCTTGATGTCGTAATCGCGGTCAGCATCCAGCAACGCGGCGTCGACTTCTTCGGCCAGCTTCTGGTCCTGGGCGTTGGCCTTCTCCGGCCAGTTCAGCGTGATCTTCGCGATCGGCCCATCTTTCTGATAGATGATCCGCTCGCGAGTCTCGTTGAAATCCATATGGCTTACCGTTCTTCGTTATGAGGTGATGACGCCGATTTCGGTGCCGATGTCGTAGGTGGTCCCGACCTGACCCGTCCATCGCACGGTGCCGGATGCCCGCGCTTCGATTTCCTGTTCCACTTTCTCGGTGGCGATCACGTAGATCGGCGTGCCCGCCTCGACGTGCTCACCCGCGTCGACCAGCAGGCCGGTGAGTTCGGCCTCCGAGACCGCGACCGACACACGCGGAATGCGAATAATGAAGTCAGCCATGTGCATTCGTCTTCTTGAGAGTGCGCTGGGTCGCTTCGACAATGCGTGCCGGCGACGGGTATACCTGCGCTTCGAGCGCCGCCGCGGCCGGGTTGGGGACGAACCTGGCGCCCACCCGCTCGACGGGTGCGGCAAGTTCGCCGAACAATTCGGTGGTGAGAATCGCGGCGATCTCTGCTCCGGGGCCCCCGAATTGGACTGCGTCGTGCACGATGACGGCTCGGCGAGTACGCCGCGTGGATGCGACGATGGTCTCGACGTCGAGCGGTACCAGGGTGCGCAGATCGACGACTTCGGCGCTGATGCCCTGTTCGGCGAGCGTGGTCGCCGCAGCGAGCGCGTCGTGGACGCTGCGTCCGTAGCTGATCAATGTCACGTCGGTGCCCGGCCGTTTGATGTCGGCCTGGCCGAAGGGAATTGAGAATCCCGGTTCGACGGGGACGCGCCCCTTCTTGCCTTGCAGCCGAATGGTTTCGATGAACAGGCAAGGGTCTTCGTCGAAGATCGCCGTCGTCAGTAGTCCTTTCCCGTCGCGCGGGGTGGACGGCACGACCACCTTCATCCCCGGGATGTGCATGAACCACGCTTCCAGACTTTGCGAATGCGTGGCACCGGTGGCCAGGCCGGCATATACCTGGGTACGGATCGTGATCGGCGCCGTCGTCCGTCCAGCGGTCATGAACCGCAGCTTGGCGGCGTTGTTGATGAGCTGGTCGGCGGCGATGCCGATGAAGTCCATGATCATGATCTCGGCCACCGGCAGCAGCCCGTCGATCGCGGCACCGATCGCCGCACCGACAATCGCGGCTTCCGAGATCGGAGTGTCCAGGACCCTGTCATGGCCGTACTTGGTCGACAATCCCGCGGTCGGTCCGGAGGCACCGGGATCGGCGATATCCTCACCGAGCAAAAACACCCGGTCGTCGGCCTGCAATGCCTGATCCAGCGCGAGGTTCAGCGCCTCGCGCATCGTCATCTCTTTCTCGTCCATCGCCTCTTCCTCAGACGGGGAACTTGATCGGGGTCGCGTACACGTCTCGATCGAGTTCGTCGGCCGATGGGGAATCGGCGTTCATCACCGTCTGCAGGGCGGATTCCACCGTCGCCAGCGCCTCGTCGTCGATGCGAGCGAGTTCCTCCTCACCGCAGATGCCGGAGTCGGCAAGGTGCCGGCGAAAGCGCGGCACCGGGTCGGCAGCGATCGCCGCCTCCAGTTGTTCCTTGGGGATGTAGGGCATCCTGTCGCCGAAATAGTGGCCGCGGAAACGGAATGTCACGCACTCCACGAAGGTGGGGCCGGCGCCCGCGCGTGCCCGCTGAAGTGCCTCGTCGAGCACGGCTTTCACCGCCAATGGGTCGTTGCCGTCGACACGGACACCCGGCATGCCGTATCCGGCAGCGCGATCGGCGACCTGCGCGAACTTCATGGTGTCGCGGGTCGGCGTCATTTCGGCGTACAGGTTGTTCTGACAGACGAACACCATCGGCAGATCCCAGAGTGCGGCCATATTGGCCGCTTCATGGAAGGAGCCGGTGTTGGTGGCACCGTCGCCAAAGCTGACCACGGTGACGCGATCGAGCCCCTTGCGCTTGGCGGCCATCGCCAGTCCCACGGCCACCGGCGGTCCGGCCCCCACGATGCCGGTCGAAAGCATCACGCCGACTTCCGGTTTAGCGATGTGCATGGTGCCGCCTTTGCCACGGCCGGCGCCCACGGTGCGTCCCATCATCTCGCCGTAGATCTCCTCGAGCGGGACTCCCTTGCCGATGAGATCGTGCAGTCCGCGGTAGGTGGTCACCAACTGGTCGTCGGGGCGCAGCGCGACACCCATCGCGGCGGCGATCGCTTCCTGACCGCGAGACGGCCAGTACACGCACATGAACTCACCGGTGCCGATGCCCTTGGAGAGCCGGTCGTCGGCCGCCTTCATCAGCATCATGAGCGCGTAGAGACGCTGCTGAATGTCTTTGGATACGTCGGGGGAGTCGGTGTTGGTCATTGCGTAGTTCCGTTGTGGTGCGGTCCTGACCATGGCTTGACCTTGAGGAAGCCGCCGCCGTCGACGCGCAACTGCTGCCCGGTGATATAGCGTGCGGCGTCGGAGGCGAGAAACAGCACCGCCTCGCTGATGTCCTCGGGTTCGACGTAGGGGATCGGCATCGCCTGGACGAACGGGAAAATCGGCTCGGCGTCCTCCCGGGTCGGCTCCTTCAAGTCGGGCCGGAAGGCCCGGTACATCGGTGGGCTGTGCAACATGTCGGTGTTGACGTTGGTCGGATGCACCGCGTTCATTCGGATGGAAAACGGGGCAAGCGCCCGTGCGAAGTCGTTAACATAATGCGCCGCTGCAAGTTTCGCGAAGGCATAGCCGGCCCCGCCGGGGCCGCCATCGATGCCGGTGGTGTTCATCGATGACATGAATGCCGCGTTGGAACCGATCACGATGATCGACGCGCCGGTTTGCAGATGTTTGAGGCTCGCGTGTACGAGGTTGAGCACGCCGATCAGGTCCACGTCCACGGCGTCGGCGAAAGCCTTCGGCGGCAGACCCGCGGTGAGCGGGCAGATGCCGGCGTTGGCGATCACGATGTCGAGGTGCCCGAGTTCGGCGATGCCCTCGTCGATCGCGGCGGACAGGGCGACCCGGTCGCGGACGTCGGCGATCGCGGTGAAAGCGCGCTGCCCCTCCTTCTCGACCAGTCGCGCCGTCTCGTCCAGATCCTCCGGCCGGGCCAGCGGATACTCATTGGTGTCGATGTCCGCGCACAGATCCACCGCAATGATGTCGGCACCCTCCGCGGCCAGCATCCGCGCGTGCGACCGCCCCTGACCCCGCGCGGCGCCGCTGATCACGGCCACCTTGCCCGTTACCCTGCCCATCGCCCGTCCTTCGTCCCGGTGCCTATAGCCCTGCCCGTGAGAGAGACCCAACTTGGGGTCGACAGCCGCATGTCAGCACGGCGGTTTCGAATGCCAGCGAAAACTCCCATGACGCGGGGTTGAATCGGCCGGGTGCCGCAAGCTCTGATGCGCCACATGTTTACCGCATCGGGGATTGGGATCTGACCAACGATCGGCTCCATCGCATCTCGTCCACGAAACTGCGCGTGGCTGTAGCCGGGCTATCAATATCCCTTAGAGTAACTAGAATATCTAAAATAGCAAGGACAGGCCGGGGCCTAGGGGGTTGGCGATGTCAGGCGTGCACGGTGGCGTGCTTCAAGGCGTGCGGATTATCGAATTGGCGTCGTGGACATACGTGCCCTCAGCCGGAGCCGCCCTGGCGGACTGGGGCGCCGACGTCATCAAAGTGGAGGGCGTCGCGTTCGGTGATCCGGGGCGGGCCTTGGTCGTCGGCGGCTTCACGCGCGAGGCGGCCCGCCCGGACGCCGACTTCATCCTCGAGTTGGGCAACCGCGGCAAGCGCAGCATCGCGATCGACGTCAAATCCGATATGGGCCGCCAGCTCTTCGGCCGCCTCTTGGCCACTGCGGATGTGTTCCTGACCAATTGGCTGCCCGGCGCCCTGGAACGGGCCCGACTAACCGTCGAGGACATCCGCGCGTTCAACCCCCAAATCATCATTGCGCGCGGCACTGGCCTCGGGGTCCGCGGGCCGGATCGCGATTGCGGCGGGTTCGACGCCGCTACATATCTGGCCCGCGGCGGGGTTGCCTACACACTCACGCCTTTCGGGACCGATACGCCTGCCGTTCAGGGCCCCGGATTCGGTGACCTGCAGGGCGGCGCAACGCTGGCCGGTGGCGTGTGCGCCGCGTTGTTCCACCGGGAACGCACCGGTGAGCCGACCATTGTCGACTCCTCCCTGCTGGCGCAGGCGATGTGGTCCATCGCACCGTCGATTTCGGCAGCCGATTTCTTTGAGATCGAAGGCATTCCGGGTGCACCACTGTGGGGAGCATTGGCGACGCCGCGGGAGACCCTCAATGATCCGCAGGTGGAACCCAATAGCTACGTGGTGACAAATGTTGACGATCATGGTGAGAAATACCGAATCGTTGCTGCGCCGGTTCAATTCAACGAAACTCCGCCGCTTCCCGCGCGTGCTCCAGAACACGGTCAGCACACGGAGGAAATTTTGCTCGAACTCGGCGTTGAGTGGGACGACATCGCAAAAGCGAAGGACCTCAACTCCATCTTGTGAGGTGGCGCGTTGATAGGTGCTCCCGCTAAAAGCCAGCTGCGACTGGTAGTTACGTAACCCGGGACCATATCTGTCGGCATTAGTGCGAGCGTTACACCGCGCGGTGATTGGCGTGGTATTCGGTATCGACACGGTCACAAGCACATATCGATGTGCACGGCGGTATGGCATAACCGCGCCGGTCCACAAATCATGGCACAGTGCGCCTTTGAGAACCACAGTTGCGAGTTATCCGTTCTCGTACGGGTTCTTGTTCGCTATGTGGGGTAGCGGATTTATCGTGGCGCAGCAGGAGGTATGCACAGCATGGTGAACTGGGTTCCCGCACAGACTTCGTGTGGCCCGAACTCCAGCCGCATTCTCGACACCGCACGCGGGATCATTATCGGACTCCGCCGGTGCCGTTCGGAGTCAGCTTTCGACGAACTACACAGCGCGGCAGTGCGTCACAGGGTTCCGGTATTCGCAATGGCATGGGCGCTTGTGCATCTCGCGGGCGAGGGGGAGAGGACATCCAGCTTCATCGAGGCGCAGTCAGCAGCGCGCCACGAGTGGGGTCAACTGTTCACCGGGGCGGCAGCGCTGAGCTGTTGACAAGGGAAACACGAACTTGGCGCGGCCGGGGTCCCTGGGGGGTACCACGGCCGTGCCAACCCATGTCAAGACTGACCAAAAGCCGTTGGAGCACGCCGTTTTGCCGCTCGAGCTGCAGTAGCCCGCACGGTCACGCCGTCGGAAAACATCCGGATAAACCGGATCGAGTGAGCTGGATTTAGCTGGCCTCGCGCCGGCCCTAGCGGCACACGCCGCGCTGCGTCAGCGAACCTTCACCGCGTTCACACCTCGTCAACGAGTCCAAGCCGGTGAGTCGGCCGCCGCGCGCAACGCTGCGATGATGCGCTGCTCCTTTTCGAGGAAGCGCTCGGTGGGCGCCGGCACGGAGATGGCGACTACGTTGTCGCCGACGATCCGTCGCGCGATGGCGGCCGCCGAAATTCCGGGGGTATGTTCCCCTTGGTCGAAAGCGAGCCCAGTCCGCCGGATCTCGGCGGTCTCGCGACGTAATCGGGCGGCGACCGTGGAACTGAACCGGGAGATCACCGCCTCTGCCTCGGCATCGCCCAGCGCCGCCAGCGCCGCCTTGCCGTTAGCGGTCACCTCCAGCGGGAATCGGACGCCAACCGCCGAGACCGCCCGCAGTCGGTGCGACGATTCGATCTGGTCGACGAACCACATCCGCTGGCCGCGCAGCACGGACAGATCGACCGTTTCACCGTCGGTTGCGCGGGCGACCCGCTCGATGGTGGGCCGGAAGATCGCCGAGACGTGCGCGCCGCCGGCACTGCCGAATCCCAGCAGGCGCTCACCCAGCGAGAAATGGCCTTGCGGATCGACACTGGCCAATCCGACTTCAACCAGGCCGACCAGCAGGCGGCGCGCCGTCGATTTGGCCAGTCCAAGCCGCTCACCGAGGTCGACCAGCCGGAGCTGTCCCGGCTCGGCGGCGATCTCATCCAAGGCGGCGGTGGCACGACGCAGCACCTGAATGCCTTCGTCGCGATTCGTTGGCGGAGTGGGTTCCGTGGGCGGCACACTTCTACTATAGTGTTCCGCAATGCGGAATACAAAGGACCGGAGAGTGGATCAAAGGAGCTCCAGATGAGTGCGCTACCTGCAGGGCGGCACTTCTTTCGCGGCGACGACGGGTATGAAGCCGCCCGCCGTGGCACCGTATGGAACCAGCGGGTGCCGGAGCGCTACCCGGACGTGATCGTCCAGGCCGTCGATAGCGACGACATCGTCAGCTCGCTGCGCTACGCCAAGTCCCACGACCACAAGGTCAACATTCGTTCGGGTGGCCATAGCTGGGCGGCCAACCACCTCCGCGATGGCGCCTTGCTGCTCGACGTCAGCCGGATCGACCACGCGAACATCGATGCCGAAAAGGGCATCGCCGTCGTCGGTCCGGGCAAGGGCGGCAGCATCCTGATGAGCGACCTGGTAGCCCAGAATCTCTTCTTTCCCGCCGGGCACTGTAAGGGCGTCTGCGTCGGCGGCTACCTGCTACAGGGCGGGTACGGCTGGAATGGCCGAGTTTGGGGCCTGGCGTGTGAGAACGTCATCGGCCTGGATGTCATCACCGCCGAGGGCGAGCAAATCCACTGTGACGCAGACAATCACACCGATATGTACTGGGCGGCGCGCGGAGCCGGACCGGGCTTCTTCGGCGTGGTCACCTCGTTCTATCTCAAGCTGCACAAGCGCCCCGGCGCTTGCGACACCAGCGTCTATGTGTACCCGATCGAGCTCGCCGACGAGATCTACACCTGGGCGCGCAACGTCAGCGCCGAGGTGGACCGTCGCGTCGAGATGCAAATCGTCGCAAGCCGAAGCGTCCCGAGCATGAATCTGGAGACCCCGGCCATCACGTTCGCGTCGCCGGCGTTCGCCGACACCGAAAAAGAAGCCGAAGAAGCCCTGGTATTTTCAGAACCGTGCCGGTCGTCGACAAGGCGCTGGTCAAAATTCCTTATATGCCAACGGACATGCCCACCTGGTACACGGCGGTAATGAGTAATTACCTGTCCGATTACCGCTACGCCGCGGACAACATGTGGACGGGGGCATCCGCGGAGGATCTGCTGCCGGGGATCCGCAACATCATCGAAACGATTCCCGATCACCCATCGCACTTCCTGTGGCTGAACTGGGGGCCGTCGCCGGCCCGCCCGGACATGGCCTACAGCATTGAAGATGAGGTCTACCTGGCTCTCTATGGCGCTTGGCAGAACGAGTCCGATGACGCCAAGTACGGCGACTGGGCGCGCTCCAACATGGCCGCGATGTCCCATCTGGCCACCGGTATTCAGCTGGCCGACGAAAATCTCGGCCAGCGTCCGGCACGGTTCGCCAGTGACGAGGCCATGGTCCGCCTCGACAAGACACGAGCCGCCTATGACCCAGATGGTCTGTTCAACAGTTGGATGGGGCGACTCTGACGGCCAGCGAGCTTTACCTCGGCTATCGCAACGACGATGCGAACACACCGTTCGGCAAATTCTTCAATCCCGAAATGGCCGCGCTCCCAGCACATGTCGTAGAGGCATTGCAGCATGGACTGCAAGGAGGAATGGCATTGTCGGCGTTCGACGACGCCGACGAGCGTCGCCGACGAGGGATATCAGCAGACCGAGAACGGCTACGGAATTCTCGACGACGGTAGCTATCAGGTGTCGGTGCGCACCGACATGCCCGGGGTCACGCCGGCGATGTGGTCCTGGTGGTTCGGCTGGCATGGCAGCGACACCCGCCGTTACAAGCTGTGGCATCCTCGGGTACATCTGTCTGCCGCTTGGAAAGACAACGACGATGCCGGTCGGCAGGGGGCCCAGCGTTACATCGGCCGCTGGTCGTTGATCAGCGAGTACATCGGTTCAACAATGCTCAATGGCGCAATCCAATTCGTGACACCGGCGGAGCTGGGCTGTCCCCCCGACAGCGGCGATGCGGTGGCGATCTGTGCCCGGCTGGGCGCCAGCGACGCCCCGGTGGATGTCGGATGGTTCATCCACCACGTCCGGTCAACGCACGGCGGGTCCGAGATGCGGTCACGGTTTTGGATGGCCGGCCCGTATATCGCTGTGCGAAACGCGCCCGGCGTGGCATCACGCGCGGTGCGCCCGATCGCGGCACGCATACTTGGCAACCCGGAAACCAACGCCCGTAATCTGCTGGTGCACTGTGCACAGGAAATGAATCACCTGGCCGGCTTTCTGCCCGAGCTCTACGGCGCGTTCGGCGACGAGTAGGCGCTGTCAGCCCGACTGGGTGAATGCGGGCGCGACCAAGCGCTGCACCAGTTCGCGTTCGGCTTTGTCATCGCCGACGGGCCAATACATCAACGAAAGCACAACGCGCACCACCCAATGCGCGGCCCGCGGGTCGCGGTCGGTGAGTCCGGTGAGATCCGTGGCGAAGCCGGCCAGTGACGGCGATCCGGTGAGGGCGACGACCTCGTCGGCGCGGACCGAGTTGATCATGAGCTGACCCAATGGATCGGCCCGGATCAGCTTGAGCGCCACGCTGATCGCGGCGAACGACTCGCTCCGGTCCGGTCATCGTGTCGACGGTCTGACGGACAATCTCAATGATGCGCGACGCGCCGCGGGCAATGACCGCATCGCGGATCTTCGCCTTCCCGCCGGCGTAGCGGTAGATGGTGGCCCGCGAACAGTGGACGCGGGCGGCCAACGTGTCGATGTCGAAGGCATCCGGACCGTCGCGGGTGATCATCTCGGTGGCGGCGGCATAGATGCGGTCGACGGCGATTTGGCGGCGCTCACCCCCGACCAGCCAATCATCACGGGACACGGATCGCCCACCCTTCGGTACGAGAAGCAGTGCCAGCTTTATCTCATGCTGAGACGATATTGGCCAGTTATCTCACCAGCGGCGCAGGTCCGAGGTACAACGTGAGACAGCCGACGGCAGCGTCGTCGAGGTGCGGATTTCAACTTTCCGCAGCACTGTTGACGTGGGGATATCTGGTTCTCACGCTGAAAACGTGACGGTAATAGCCAACCCGGGCACGTTCTTCAGTGCCGCATCTCTGCAAGATCCCTACCCGCTTTACGCGCGGATGCGCGCCGCCGGTGCGGTGCACCGAATCGGTGCGTCCGAGTTCTATGCCGTATGCGGTTGGGATGCTGTCAACGACGTCATCGGCCGACCGGAGGACTTTTCGTCGAACCTCACCGCCACGATGACCTACACCGCCGAGGGGTCCGTTAGGGCATTTGGGATGGACCCGCTCGGCGGACCGACCCACGTGCTGGCCACCGCCGACGATCCCGCCCATGCGGTGCACCGCAAGCTGTTGGTTCGCCAATTGTCGGCCAGGCGGATTCGCGCTATCGAGCAATACGCCGCTGACACCGCGGATCGGTTGTGGAACGAGGCGCTGCGCGACGGGCACATCGAATGGATGGACGCGATGGCCAACCGCCTGCCGATGATGGTGGTGGGCGAGCTGATCGGGGTGCCCGGCACCGACACCGCGCAGCTGGTGACATGGGGGTCCGCGGCCACCCAACTGCTCGAAGGGCTGGTCAGCGAAGAACGGCTCGCCGCCGCGGGTGTCGCCGTCATGGAGCTCACCGGTTATATCAACCAGAAATTCGATCTCGCCGCCGCCGATCCCGCAGACAATCTCTTGGGCGAGCTTGCTCGTGCTTGCGCCTCGGGCGAAGTGGACACCGTTACCGCCCAGGTGATGATGGTGATCTTGTTCGCCGCCGGGGGAGAGTCCACGGCGTCGTTGCTGGGCAGCGCCGCGTGGATACTCGTGAACCGTCCCGACATCCAGCAGCAGTTACGTGAAAAGCCCGAGTTGCTAACGGCATTCATCGAGGAGACGTTGCGCTACGAGCCGCCGTTCCGGGGTCATTACCGGCACGTGCGCAACGAAACCACGCTGGCTGGCGTCGACTTGCCTGCCGACTCGCACCTGCTGCTGTTGTGGGGGGCGGCCAACCGCGACCCGGCTCATTTCGACAGACCCGGCGAATTCCTCCTCGACCGGGCTGAAGGCAAGGGGCACATCAGTTTTGGAAGGGGAGCGCGTTTCTGTGTCGGCGCCGCCCTGGCTCGGCTGGAAGCCACGATCGTGTTGCGTCTGCTGCTCGATCGCACCTCGATGATCGAACCAGCCGACGTCGGACAGTGGATGCCCAGCCTCCTCGTGCGTCGTCTCGAACGACTAGAGCTGACAGTCCGATAACCGGAGCAATTATTTTCCGGGCGGAACTTGGCGCGGGCCTTGGGGGGAACGCAGTTCACGCGGTCCCTCGCGCTCGGTCAACCCACGCGAGCGGTCGCTCTCCGCCGACCCCAGCGACAGGCCGTCCACGTCCTTGACGGACAGCCGCAACGAGGAGCGCTCGTGGCGGCTGTCTACTTGCTGAGTCGGGTCGCCGTGGTGCTCGCGAGACGAGGGGATCCGTTCGGGCCGAGACGGCGCCTGTTCAACGGTCGTGGACGGGTGCGGCGGCTGCTCGCCGGCCTCAGAGCTCTCGGAGTTCATGGTCACCCTGCGACTGCGCTTGAGCGAGAAGGTGATCTCCTCGACCTCTTCGAACACCTGACGCGCGGTGCGCAGCGGCGCGGTGGTGTTGTCGATCACCCGCGCGACGATCGGCGGCACCAGCGGGCGAATCCAGCGAGCCGCCGCCCTGGTCGCGTCGGGAAGCGACGGGATCAATGGCGTGGCGCGCTCGTCCTGCGGTTCTACCTCGCCGCCCGCCTCGACCTGTGCTGGGAGGTTCTGCACCTTCGGCGGTATCGCGGTTCGGGAATCCTGCGCGCCAGCGGGCAATTCGGCGATAGCCCGGCTAGCGGCCTCGGCTTCGGCGGCGATCGGCAGGTACATCTCTTCCTCCGCCGGCTCGAAGGCTCGCTGCGATGATGCCGGCTGCGGACCCTCGATGGCTTCCGTGACGCGACGGCGTTGCTGCTCTCGGTCGATTTTGGTCTGCGCCTCGATGGTCAGCCGAGCCTGGGTGAGTTGGTGTTCGGCCCATAAGATTTCGGCCTCGCGGCGGACTTCGGCCCGTTTGATTGCGATCGCGGTATCCGCGTCGAGCTCGGCGCGGTCGCGCTCTGCGCGCGCCGTCGCGTGGCGATCGTGGGTCGTCTCGCCGCGCCACATCCGCAGAATCAGCGGCAGCAAATAGACCAACACGAAAAATGCGATGGTCAGCAGGCGCAACATCAATGCCCCGACGTCAGCCGACGTGAGCTCGTTCATCGCGATCCAGCGGGCGCCGAGGCCGCCCTGGTCGGCGTCCGCGAGCACGCGCTGGCGCGCATCGGAGACGGCCCGCTCCTCGCGGGAGACCGTGGCGTCCAATTCGGGCGCTTGGCGGTCGCGAACCGCCAGCGCATCGTCGAGATCACGCTGCGCATCGGCGAGAAG
This sequence comes from uncultured Actinomycetota bacterium, assembly GCA_963712615.1. Taxonomy (GTDB): domain Bacteria; phylum Actinomycetota; class Actinomycetes; order Mycobacteriales; family Mycobacteriaceae; genus Mycobacterium. The sequence continues at coordinate 641,160 of CAVQIO010000002.1, read as the reverse complement.
CTGGTCAGCCGTTCGGGTTTCGGGCCCGGCGCCGGGCACGCCGGTGATGCGCGTCTGTGGGCACGCCGGGCTGGGGTGGTATTCGCACCGCGCGACGACCAAGGCATTGTCCTGCCGGCCGCGGCCTGCGCGACGGCGTCCTCGAGCCCGCTGCGCGCCGTCCGTGTCCGTTGTAGCGTCGCCGACGCCTGCGCGACGGCCGGCGCCGCGTCGGCGGTACGCAGCGCCCGGTCGTCGAGACGGTGATCGATCGAGCGGGAAAACACGACGAGCGCGGCGAGTTCGCCGACGGAAATGCCGATTGCCACCGCAACAACCGCGCGTCCCGCGATTCCGCGCCAGCCACCATCGGGGCCGCTCGCGATGCCGCGAGTCACCGCCCCGACCAGCAGACCGAGGACTAGCGCCAGCCCGACGACGGCAAACAGCGGCCACCGCGTCGACGCGTTCGCTACCAAAGCCGCGACAAGCCCGGCCAGCAGGGCTCCGAGCAGCACCACCGCGCCGGCGACGGCGTGGGTGGACCGCTCGTAACGCTCACCTAGCTCGATCCAGTGTCCGCCGCCAAGCCAGGTCAAGACCCCTCGACCCGGGAGACGGCTGAGCGCGGCTCAATCATTTCGTGGGCGCCCACCAGACTCCAATACCTCCGTCATCAAGCCTCCCAGGCCACCAGCCGACACACCGAATCGAAGCGCCGGCGTGTGGTGTGGTTCACAACTCGCCGCAACGGGGCGGACGGCGCTGTCGCGCTCGCCGGGTCTCAGCAAGGCGTATCTGACGCGAAATTCCTGCGACGCGGGCAGATCAGCGAAGTTTCCGGCAAATGGCGTGAGACGGTATAAGCCTATGCAAAACCACGACTATGTCACCTACGAAGAGTTCGGACGCAGATTCTTCGAGGTCGCCGTCACGCCCGAGCGTGTCGCCGCGGCATTCGCCGACATCGCGGGCAACGAATTCGCCATGGAACCGATCGCTCAGGGGCCCGGCGGGATTGCCAAGGTCAGCGCGAACGTCAAGATCCAAGACCCTCGCGTCACGCGACGGTTGGGTGACAGCATCACGTTTGTCATCCACATTCCGCTGTCGATTGACCTGCTGCTGGATTTGCGGCTCGACAAGCAGAAGTTTGCGGTCTCCGGGGACATCGCGTTGCGCGCGACAGCACGTGCCGCCGACCCGCTGGTGTTGATCGTCGACGTCGCGAAACCGCGGCCGTCCGATATCACCGTCAATGTGTCGTCGAAGTCGTTCCGCGGCGAGATATTGCGCATCCTGGCCGGCGTCGACGGTGAGATCCGCCGGTTCATCGCCCAGTATGTCGCCGACGAAATCGATGCACCCCAATCGCAAGCCGCGCAGATCATCGACGTCGAAGAGAAGTTGAACGAGGCCTGGCCTTAAGCCGCATCCTGGCCGTTGGGGCACGTCACCCGCCCCAAGCGTTTATCAGCTGCCCAGCCGCGGGTATGTGGATCCAACGGCTCAACTCACGAAGGAGCGACATTGGCGCAGGTGAATGTTTCGACGCCGTCGGACTTGGATCCGGGCGCCGCCTGGAAGCTGGCTTCCGATCTGAGTCGATTTGGCGAATGGATGACAATTTTCGGTGGTTGGCGCGGCGAGATGCCATCAACGATCGAGCAGGGCACCAAAGTCTCTTCGTGCATCAGAGTGAAGGGATTTCGCAACGTCGTGCACTGGACCGTGACTCGCTATGACGAACCCAAATCGATTGAGCTACAAGGCCGTGGTCGGGGTGGGATTCGGATTACCGTGGCAATGTCAGTGACCGAGAAGAGTCCGGGCTCAACCTTTGATCTCACTGCCGACCTCGATGGAGGGGTACTCAGTGGGCCGGTCGGCAAGGTCGTGGCGAGAGTCCTGCGCTCCGATGTTCGTAAGTCGGTGGAGAACCTCGCCGCGATGCAATAGCCGCCCGGCGATCACCGGGTCGGGTGGCTGAGAAACCATTCCCGTTCGGCCTGGCGGATCCTCCTGCGGTCCATGCCAAGCCAGTCCAGCCCAGCTCCGAGGGCCATCAATCCGATGATCGCGGCGACGACGCCCGCGCCGACCTCGCCGAGCGCGAAATTGGTGACACACACCACCAGCGCGAGGACAGCAGCCCCAACCACGACGAGTCCGGGTGCGCGAACCGAATCCCGCGGCGGTCCATCCGCGTTCCGCCGACCGGTCCGGTCATGGCCGACTGGGTTGCGGCTGCCGTGCCTCATCAGCACCTCCGTGGCTGTCATTTGCGTTCGACCGATCGGGCAGAACCTTCTTGGTTAGCTACCCGAAACACCGCCCGGCCAAACGATTTCGACGCGGGACCGCGACGTGCACGGGGGACTGCAGCGGTGTCCGATCAGCCCGGATCGGGTGGCAACAATCGGCGTACCGGCCGTGTTTCGATGGCGTTGACGGTCAGCGCTCGCCGACTGATCCGCCATCCGGCGTCCGTCGACTCGTACTCGTCGTCGTAGCGCAAATGCCAGACCACATCGAGCACCTCGTCGGCGCGCTGAGTCCAGTGATGGGCGACGCACGCGATTCGCCCGCGCGCGGTGGCTGGCCGCGGCCCCTCGTCGTACACCTCACCGACGATCGCGTGCTCGGTACGCGCCACCGAGGAGACCGCGGCGACCGCCGTCGCGATAGCCTGCTGGCCGCGATGCACGTGAATGGGCTGCAACGCGGCCGGTGGCTCGGGCACTCGCAGCTCGGCATGCACTGTGAAAAGCGCTGCCACGGAATCGAATTGGCGGTCATCGATCCCGGCCGCATATCGGTGTACCACATCGCTGAGCGCGGCTCGGTCGTTCGCTGAGAAAGTCATCGCCCCTGAAGCTAACAGGCGGTCGGCTAAATAGTCGGAGGTGCCAGCGCTGCGCGTACCGCCTCCGCCAGGGCGGCGGCCCGACGATCAGTGAAGACGTCCTCGAGTATCACCGGCCGTCCGTCCGGGCCGGTCAGCGGAACCCGCCAGTTGGGATATTCGTCGGTGGTGCCGGGCTGATTCTGGGTTCGCCGATCACCGACCGCGTCGGTCAGCGCCACTCCCAACAGCCTGGACGGCGTACGGCCCAGGTAGCGGTACAGGGCAAGCACAATCTGTTCGGGGTCGTCGTCGCGCTCGCCGAGCAGCCCCACCCGGCGCAGCTCGGCCATCCAGGCCGCCAACTCGGCCCGGTCGGACGCGAGCTCTTCGGAGACCGGCCGGGTCAGCAATCCCAGCGACTCGCGCAGCCGGACATGGTCGCCGGCCAGGTAGCCGGCGGTCGGCGGCAGGTCGTGGGTGGTGACCGACGACAGGCAGTACTCGCGCCAGCGCTCGGCGGGCAGCGGACCGCCATTTCCGTCCCGGTCTAGCTCAAACCAGAGAATCGAGGTGCCCAGCAGGCCCCTTAGTAAGAGGTAGTCGCGGACCCACGGTTCAACGGTGCCGAGATCCTCTCCGACAACCAGCGCGCCCGCCCGGTGCGCTTCCAGCGCGACGATGCCGATCATCGCTTCGTGGTCGTAGCGCACATAGGTGCCGTCGGTGGGCGGTGTGCCGTCGGGGATCCACCACAGCCGGAACAACCCGATGATGTGGTCGATACGAACACCGCCGGCGTGGCGCAGCACCGCCCGGATCAGCGCGCGGAACGGCCGGTACTCCTGCTCATCGAGCCGGTCCGGCCGCCATGGCGGCTGCGACCAGTCTTGACCGAGCTGATTGAACTCGTCGGGTGGCGCGCCCGCGGTCACGCCCAGCGCCAGCACATCCTGCAGGGCCCAGGCATCGGCCCCGTTCGGATGCACACCGACCGCCAGGTCGTGCATGATGCCCAACGACATTCCGGCCCGTAGCGCCCGCGACTGCGCCGCAGCGAGTTGCTCGTCGATCTGCCATTGCAGCCACCGGTGGAAATCGACAGAGTCCGCATGCTTCTCGGCGAATCGGGCCACACCGATAGCGGAGGGATGCTGCAGGAAACTCGGCCAGCTATGCCAGTCGCCGCCATATTTTTCGGCCAGCGCACACCAGATGGCGAAATCGTCCAGCGGGCTACCTTCGCGTTCGCGGAATGCGGCGTAGGCCAGCTCCCGGCCAGCCGACCGGGGTGCCCGGTAGAGCAGCTTGAGCGCCTCCCGCTTCGCCGTCCATGCACTGTCACGGTCGATGGCGTCGAGCCGGCCGGCTTGCTGTTGGACATCGGCCCGCAATCGGCGCAGCCGGCCACGCTTGGTCAGGTCGGCGAATTCGGGGATGGACTCGACGCGCAGATAAAGCGGGTTGAAGAAGCGCCGCGACGTCGGAAGATACGGCGACGGCTCCATGGGGATCGTTGGGGTGGCCGCGTGTAGCGGATTCACCAACAGGTAGTCAGCGCCGTGCCGGGATGCCGACCATACCGCCAGGTCGGTCAGGTCAGCGAGGTCGCCAACGCCCCACGACTGTTCGGACCGCACGCTGTAGAGCTGAGCGGCCAGACCCCATGCCCGCCGCGCGCCAAGTTGCTCCGGCAGCCCGAGCCAGTCCGGCGTCACGATGAGCGCGGCGCTGGTTTCGGTGTCCCTGGATCGCAAATGCACGCGGTGGTAGCCCAACGGCAGGTCGGCGGGCAGGACGAAGCTGGCCTCGCCCACCCATCGCCCGTCCAGGTTCAACGGTGGCGTGAAGTTGTCGACCTGTCGCACGCCGCCGTGCACGGTGCCGTCCTCGAGTCGCAACATCACTTCGGCGGGATCACCGTGGGTGACGTGCACCCAAAACCGCGTCGGGGCGCCGGTGCGCGCGACGATGGTGGCCGGCAATTGACGTGTCCAGTGCGCGCGCACCTGGTTGGTCAGGGCCTCGTTGCGGTCCTGCTCGCTGCTGGCCGCGACGCCGAGAGCCGCGAGCACCGCCACCAGCGTGCTCTCCGATACCTGCACCTGGCGGCCGGTCCAGTCCTCGTACCACGTGGCAATGCCGAATCGGCCGGCAAGTTCGACCAACGAAGGCGCGAGCTCAGTCATGCCGCCCATCTTGCTGCCAAATGCCGTCCGGCACGACGCGGCCCGGGGGAGTCCCGCCGCCGGTTTGCGGCGCAGCCCGCGCGCTCGACAGGAAGGGGCGGCCGTCCGCGGCTACCATCCCTTCTTGAGATACCAAAGATTTCGGCCGGGGGATCCAGCAAGGCACTGGTGAAAACGCCAGTTCAGTGGTGTTTGCCAGCGGTTGCGTCGGCCATCTCGGCGACGTGATGCCTGCCGGGTCAATGGACGGAACAAGGCCGGGAAATGAACGCCGAATGGCGCTACGTAGCGAGGTTATTGCGGGTGCCTTACGGTTATCAGTGTGATTCGCGTGCTGGACGGTGTCCAGGCGTTCTAGCAGACCGGATGGTGAATTAGTGGCGGAAGAGAGTCGCGGGCAGCGCGGCTCGGGGTACGGCCTCGGGCTATCGACGCGCACGCAGGTGACCGGCTATCAATTCCTTGCTCGCCGAACCTCGATGGCGCTGACCCGCTGGCGGGTCCGGATGGAGGTGGAGCCGGGACGGCGCCAGACCTTGGCCATTGTGGCGTCGGTTTCCGCCGCGATGGTGATCTGCTTGGGCGCGCTGCTGTACTCCTTTATCAGCCCGGCCGGTCAGGTAGGAGATTCGCCGATCATCGCCGACCGTGACTCCGGAGCGCTGTACGTCCGGGTCGGCGACAAGCTGTATCCGGCGCTGAACCTGGCGTCCGCGCGGTTGATCACCGGACGCCCGGACAACCCGCACCTGGTCCGCTACAGCCAAATCGCCAACCTGCCGCGCGGCCCCATGGTGGGCATCCCCGGCGCGCCATCAAACTTCGGTTCGAAGACTCCGTCCTCGTCGTCGTGGCTGGTGTGCGACACCGTGGCCACTTCGACCGGTGTGGGATCGCCGTCGGGCGTGACCGTGACGGTGATCGACGGCACGCCTGACCTCAGTAACCGCCGACGGGTGCTGAACGGCTCGGACGCCGTGGTGTTGAGCTACAGCGGGGACACGTGGGTCATCCGCGAGGGACGCCGCTCGCGGATCGACGCGGCGAACCGCTCGGTATTGTTGCCGCTTGGGTTGACGCCGGAACAAATCAGCATGGCAAAGCCGATGAGCCGCGCCTTGTTCGACGCGTTGCCGGTGGGGCCCGAACTGACGGTGCCAGAGGTGCAGAACTCCGGAACTCCGGCAACGTTCCCCGGCGCTCCCGGCCCGGTGGGAACGATCCTCGTCACCCCACAAATCAGTGGGCCGCAACAATATTCGCTGGTGCTGTCCGACGGTGTGCAGACACTGCCGCCGTTGGTGGCCCAGATCATGCAGAACGCCGGAAGCGCGAGCAACAGCAAGCCCGTGACCGTGGAACCTGCGGCGTTGGCAAAAATGCCGGTGGTCAACAAGCTGGATCTGTCGTCGTATCCGGATAACCCGTTGAATGTCACCGACCTTCGGGAGAACCCGGCGACCTGCTGGTGGTGGGAAAAGACCAGCGGTGAGACCCGGGCCCGCGTCCAGGTCGTGTCGGGGCCGACCATCCCGGTCTCGCAATCCGAGATGAAAAAGGTTGTGTCGCTGGTGAAGTCGGACACGAGTGGCCGCGAGGCCGACCAGGTCTACTTCGGTCCTAACTCTGCGAACTTCGTGGCCGTCACCGGCAACGATCCCAGTGCCAAGACCACCGAATCGCTGTGGTGGCTGACGGATGCGGGCGCCCGATTCGGAGTGGACGACACCCGCGACGTGCGCGAGGCGTTGGGTTTGCAAACCGCACCGAGCCTGGCGCCATGGGTGGCGCTCCGGCTCCTACCGCAAGGTCCGACGTTGTCGCGGGCTGATGCGTTAGTGCAGCACGACACCCTTCCGATGGATACGTCCCCTGCAGAGTTGGTGGTACCGAAGTGAAGCGTGGATTTGCCCGGCCAACGCCGGAAAAGCCTCCGGTAATCAAGCCGGAAAACATCGTCCTGCCGACCCCGCTGAGCATCCCGCCGCCGGAGGGCAAACCCTGGTGGATGGTCGTGGTCGGCGTCCTGGTGGTCGGCCTGCTGATCGGCATGGTCGCCATGACCTTCGCCAGCGGTTCGCACGTGTTCGGTGGGGCCGGCTCGATCTTCCCGATCTTCATGATCGGTGGCGTCGCGATGATGATGTTCGGCGGCCGGATGGGCGGCGGCCAGCAGCAGATGAGCCGCCCGAAACTCGACTCGATGCGCGCCCAGTTCATGTTGATGCTGGACATGCTGCGCGACACCGCCCACGAGTCGGCCGACAGCATGGACGCCAACTACCGGTGGTTCCACCCGGCACCCGACACGCTGACCGCAGCGGTGGGGTCCTCGCGGATGTGGGAACGCAAGCCCGACGGTAAAGACCTCAACTTCGGCATCGTCCGAGTCGGTGTGGGGATGACGCGTCCCGAGGTGACCTGGGGTGAGCCCCAGAACATGCCGACCGACATCGAGCTGGAGCCGGTAACCGGCAAGGCGCTTCAGGAATTCGGTCGCTATCAGAGCGTCGTCTACAACCTGCCTAAGATGGTCTCCCTGCTGGTGGAGCCTTGGTATGCACTGATCGGAGACCGCCCGCAGGTACTGGCCTTGATGCGGGCGATCGTCTGCCAGCTGGCGTTCTCGCATGGCCCCGATCACGTGCAGATGGTCGTGGTCAGTTCGGACTTGGACGAATGGGATTGGGTCAAGTGGCTGCCGCACTTCGGTGATTCCCGGCGCCAGGACGCTGCGGGCAGCGCACGGATGGTCTACAGCTCGGTGCGCGAGTTTGCCGCCGAGCAAGCTGAGTTGTTCGCCGGCCGCGGTTCGTTCACGCCTCGCCACGCCAGTTCGTCGGCCCAGACGCCGACACCGCACACGGTGATCGTCGCCGATGTTGTCGATCCCCAATGGGAGTACGTGATCAGCGCCGAAGGTGTCGACGGCGTGACGTTCTTCGACCTGACTGGTTCTGCGATGTGGACCTCGGTCCCGGAGCGGACGTTGCGTTTCGACGACAAGGGCGTGATCGACGCACTGCCTCGTGACCGCGACACCTGGATGGTGATCGACGACAAACCTTGGTTCTTCGCCCTGACCGACCAGCTCAGCGCCGCCGAGGCGGAGGAGTTCGGGCAGAAGCTGGCGCACTGGCGCCTCGCGGAGGCCTACGAGGAGATCGGGCAGCGGGTCACCCACATCGGCGCCCGGGACATCTTGGCCTATTACGGGGTTGACGATCCTTCCGAGATCGACTTCGACGCACTGTGGGGTGCGCGCACCGACACGATGGGGCGCTCGCGGTTGCGGATACCGTTCGGCAATCGCTCCGACAACGGCGAGCTGCTGTTCTTGGACATGAAGTCGCTGGACGAAGGCGGCGACGGCCCGCACGGAGTCATGTCCGGAACGACAGGTTCCGGTAAGTCGACGCTGGTGCGCACCGTGATCGAGTCGCTGATGCTCAGTCACCCACCCGAAGAGCTGCAGTTCGTCTTGGCCGACCTCAAGGGTGGGTCGGCGGTCAAGCCCTTCGCCGGGGTCCCGCACGTCTCGCGGATCATCACCGACCTTGAAGAGGACCAGGCGCTGATGGAGCGCTTCCTGGATGCGCTGTGGGGCGAAATCGCCCGCCGCAAGGCGGTATGCGACAACGCCGGTGTCGACGACGCCAAGGAATACAACTCCGTGCGTCTCAGGATGCGTGCCCGTGGCCAGGACATGGAACCGCTGCCAATGCTCGTGGTCGTTATCGACGAGTTCTACGAGTGGTTCCGCATCATGCCGACCGCGGTCGACGTCCTCGACTCGATCGGCCGGCAGGGCCGCGCCTACTGGATCCACCTGATGATGGCCTCGCAGACCATCGAAAGCCGCGCCGAAAAGCTCATGGAGAACATGGGTTACCGGTTGGTGCTGAAGGCGCGTACCGCAGGTGCGGCGCAGGCCGCAGGTGTGCCCAACGCCGTGAACCTGCCCGCCCAAGCCGGTCTCGGGTACTTCCGTAGAAGCCTCGAAGACATCGTCCGGTTCCAGGCCGAGTTCCTCTGGCGGGACTACTTCTCCCGCGGAATCACCGTTGACGGTGACCTAGCGCCGGCGTTGGTGCACAGCATCGATTACATTCGCCCGCAGCTGTTCACCAACTCGTTCACCCCGCTTGAAGTCAGTGTCGGTGGGCCGGACATCGAGCCGTCCGCAATTCTCGGCAACGGTGAGGTGCTCGAGGCGGAAGACGAAGAAGAAGAAGAAAGCATCAGGACGCCGAAAGTCGGCACGGTGATCATCGATCAGCTGCGCAAGATCGATTTCGAGCCCTACCGCTTGTGGCAACCACCCCTGACGCGGCCGGTCGCGATCGACGAGTTGGTCAACCGGTTCCTCGGCCATCAGTGGAACCAGGACTACGGCTCGGCCAGGGACCTGGTGTTCCCGATCGGGATCATCGACCGTCCCTTCAAGCACGACCAGCCGCCGTGGACGGTCGACACCTCCGGGCCCGGAGCCAACGTGCTGATCCTGGGCGCCGGCGGTGCGGGCAAAACGACGGCATTGCAGTCGCTGATCTGCTCGGCGGCGCTGACCCACACTCCCGAGCAGATCCAGTTCTACTGCCTGGCCTACAGCGGTACCGCGTTGACCACGATCGCGCGTCTCCCGCACGTGGGTGAGGTGGCCGGTCCGACGGATCCTTACGGTGTCCGCCGGACGGTAGCCGAACTGCTGGCGCTGGTGCGCGACCGTAAGCGCAGCTTCCTCGAACACGGCATCGCCTCGATGGACGTGTTCCGGCGCCGCAAGTTCGGCGGCGAGGCCGGCCCAGTGCCCAACGACGGCTTCGGCGATGTCTACCTGGTGATTGACAACTACCGGGCACTGGCCGAGGAAAACGAGGTGCTGATCGAGCAGGTGAACGTGATCATCAACCAGGGCCCCTCATTCGGGGTGCACGTTGTGGTCACTGCCGATCGTGAATCGGAGCTCCGGCCGCCGGTGCGTAGTGGGTTCGGGTCCCGAATCGAGTTGCGCCTGGCCGCGGTCGAAGACGCCAAGCTGGTGCGGTCGCGCTTCGCCAAGGATGTCCCGGTCAAGCCCGGGCGCGGCATGGTCGCCGTCAACTACGTGCGACTCGACAGCGACCCGCAGGCGGGCCTGCACACGTTGGTGGCCCGGCCCGCGCTGGCCAACACCCCCGACAACATCTTCGAGTCCGACAGTCTGGTCGCGGCCGTCAGCCGGCTCGCAAGCGGTCAAGCACCTCCGGTGCGCCGTCTCCCGGCACGGTTCGGCGTTGAGCAGGTACGGGAGCTATCCACCCGCGACCACCGCCAAGGCGTTGGTGTAGGCGGAATCGCCTGGGCCATTTCAGAATTGGACTTGGCGCCGGTCTACCTGAACTTCGCCGAGAACGCGCACCTGATGGTGACGGGCCGACGCGAATGCGGGCGTACCACGACGCTGGCCACGGTCATGTCCGAAATCGGCCGGCTGTATGCCCCCGGATCCACCAGTGCACCGACGCCGCCGGCGGGGCAGCCCTCGGCACAGGTATGGCTGGTAGACCCGCGCCGTCAGCTGCTGACCGCCCTGGGGACCGAGTATGTGGAGAAGTTCGCCTACAACCTCGACGGCGTTCAGGCGCTGGTGGGTGAGTTGGCGGCGGTTCTGGCCGCTCGCCAACCTCCGCCCGGTCTCACCGCGGAAGAGTTGCTGTCGCGGTCGTGGTGGAGCGGTCCGGAGATCTTCCTGATCGTCGACGACATCCAGCAGCTGCCGCCCGGCTTCGATTCGCCGCTGCACCAGATTGCTCCGTGGGTGACCCGGGCCGCCGACGTCGGCTTGCACGTCCTCGTCACCCGCACGTTCGGCGGTTGGTCTTCGGCGGGCAGCGACCCGATTCTGCGGGCACTGGCTCAGGCGAACGCACCGTTGCTGGTGATGGACGCCGACCCCGACGAGGGCTTCATCCGCGGCAAGATGAAGGGCGGCCCGCTGCCCCGCGGTCGAGGCCTGCTGATGGCCGAAGACACCGGCGTGTTCGTGCAGGTGGCCGCAACCGAAGTGCGCAAGTAAGAGACAACCGCCGCTGAGCTGGAGTTGGCCCGGGTATCCCGCCGATCAACCCCAGCTCAGCGGTAACTCCTTGAGCGCGAACGTCTTTGACGGGAAACTGATCTCGGGGGTGTAGTCCGGGCGCAGTTCGAAGTCGGGGATTTGCTTCAGCCATTCTCCGACGATCACCGTCAGCTCAATGCGTGCCAGATGAGAGCCCAGGCAACGATGCGGGCCGCCGCCAAATCCCCAGTGCCGGTGGACTTTCCCGTCCAGAACCAAATCATCGGTGGACACCTTGTCGCTACCGTCACGGTTGATCGCGGCCATGCACAACCGCACCTGAGAGCCCGGGGGCAATGTCATGCCGCCGACTTCGACGTATTCGGTGGTCACCCGGGGGGCTACCGGCGCCGACGGCTCTAGCCGGACAATCTCCTCGATGAAAACCCTGGTGTCCCTGGGATTGTCGCGAAGTTTTGTACGCAATTCGGGCCTGCGGGCCAATTCGAATAGCGAGAACCCGATCGCCGCCGTCACGGTGTCCAGGCCGGCCAGGATCAACAGGTGACTCATGCCCAGCAGCTCGAGATCGGTGAAGTCGCCGTCGCCGGTTATCACTTGCGACAACATGTCATCACCGGGGTTTCGCCGACGCTGTTGGATGGCGTCGCTGAGATACTCAAACAGCGCCCGTGCCTTGTCGAGATCGGCCTGGCTGAGGACGGGATTGTCCGTGTTGAGCGCGTTCTTCCAGTCGATCAAACGGTCGCGATCCTCGAGCGGCAGACCATAAAGGTCCAGGAAGACCTGAAATGGGTACAGATTGGCGAAATCCGCTACCGCGTCGCACTCACCGCGGCCGGCAAATTCGCCGATCATCTCAGCGGCGTGGCGCTCCAGCACCGGCCGCGACTTACTCAGCGCGTGCGGACTGAAATACGGTTGCAGGATCTTGCGGTAACGAGTGTGCTCCGGTGGATCGAACGCCAGCGGCACCACCGGCAGGTAGCCAGGGGGCTGAAGCGCCAATCGTGAGGAGAAGACCTTGGGATTGCGCAGCGCGGCCAGCACATCCTCGCGGCGCGTCAAGTGGTAACAGCCGTTCATGAACACCACCGGCCCGGCATCGCGCAATGTCTTCCACCCACCGGCCCGGTCGGTGCCCATCGGTAGCGAGTAGAAGTCCAGTCGCGGCAGATAGAACTCGCCTAGCTGGTATTCGCCAAGAGTGCTCATGCGCTCTGTCTCCGCTTGTCTGTCAGTCTGTTTGGTGGCACACCAATATCCCACGTGTTTTGGCGGCAGTGCCATCCGGATGGCGAGCCGTGAGCGGGGAACCGTCTTCTAGACTTTAGCGATCGATTCGCATGCTCCCGGAGCCGTCGGAGGAGGAGACCTCGTGAGGGTTCGTCTCGAAAAGTCGAAATGCGTGGGCCACGCCCAGTGTTACGCAGTCGATCCAGACCTGTTCCCGATCGACGAGTCGGGCTATTCGATTCTCGAAGAACACGAAGTGCCACCCGAGGATGTGGAGTTGATCCGCGACGGCGTGGCCTCCTGCCCGGAAATGGCGCTGGTCATCGAAGAAGACTGACGGCGATGGCGGCGTCCGAGCCGAAACCGCTAAGCGAACCAAAGGTAAACAACCGGACGCGGGAAATGAACTCCAGTTGGCCGGGAATGAACAATGGTTGGCTAGGCGTGAATAATTGGCATCTCCGTTCGGCGCGACGCTGACAAGCCATTAATGTCTTCCTCGAGCGGCAATTCAGCGCAGATGAGCTGCCGCTCGGTTGCTGACAGCGGGGGTAATCGAAGCAGGATGGGCATGTCGTTGCTGACCAGTTACTCGGGAAACATGGTGGTAGAACACCTGACCCGGGACAGCGAGCGGATGCACCAGAACCTCTTCGGTTGCCGACTGGCTGGGTGTGCTGACCGGCGGATGCGCGTGACCCCGAAAGGGCCAGCGGTCCGGCGCCAACAATGCTGAGGCGGCCTCCAAATAGTTCTTAAAGGTTCTTACGCGATAGCCGAGATTGCCACCGCAATCACGGCCAATTGAGGAGGACGCGGTGTTTGACTTCGGAGCGTTACCGCCCGAGATCAATTCCGGTCGTATGTATACGGGTCCGGGGTCGGGGCCGATGATGGCTGCGGCTGCGGGTTGGGATGGGTTGGCGGCGGAGTTGGCCACGGCGACCAGTGGCTATAACTCGGTGATTTCTGAGTTGACCAATGGGCCCTGGATTGGGCCGACATCGCAGAAGATGCTGGCGGCGGCGGTGCCGTATATGGCGTGGTTGGGCACGATGGCTGCGCAGGCCGAGCAGACCGCGATGCAGGCCCGTGCGGCCGCGGCGGCTTTTGAGGCGGCGTTCATGATGACGGTGCCTCCGCCGGTGATCGCGGCCAACCGGCTGTTGCTGCTGAACTTGATCGCGACCAACTTCTTCGGGCAAAACACCGGGGCGATCGCGGTCACCGAGGTCCAGTACATGGAGATGTGGGCCCAGGACGGCGGGGCGATGCTTGGCTACACGGCGTCTTCGGCGGTGGCCACCGAGGTGACCCCGTTTGAGTCACCGCCCAACACCACCACCCCGGATGCCACCGCCGATCAGGCTGCCGCGGTGAGCCAGGCGGCTTCCCAGCCGGCGAGCACCTCCGCGCAAAGCGCGGCAAGTTCCAGCACGCAGTTGGCCTCGAGTGCGGCCACTTCTCAAGCGGTGCAACAAGTCTCGGCAGCAGCCGCGGCAGCCGATCCGGCTGCCACCGCCGAGCTGCCCTGGTGGGAGCAGTTCTTGTTAAGTTTCTTCACCCTCCCCACCCCGACCAACCCCAACGGGCTCAACTCCAGCTTCTTCACCGTTGTCCTCAAGAACCTGACGGGTTTTCCCTACTTCGGGGTGGGGCACGGCTACTTCGGTTACTCGATCCAGCAGCAGACGACCTTCGGTATCGGTGCCACCGCCGGTGCCCAAGGCGCGTGGTACCCCACCCCGCAGTTCGCCGGCCTGGCCGCCCTGGGCGGTGGCCACCCCGGCGGCGTCGCGGCCGCGCACCTGTCCTCCTCCCTCAAGGTCGGCGGACTCTCGGTGCCCTCCAGCTGGGGCGGGGCCGCACCCGCAGCACTGGAAGAACGAGCCATCCAGGCCACCGCCGTCAACTACGCCACCACCGCAGGACCCACCAACAACGGCGTCCTGCAAGGCATGCCAGCCAGCGGCCTAGGACGACGCGGCGCCACCGGCTTCACCCACAAATACGGATTCAAACGCAACGTCCTCGTCCGACCCCCATCCGCAGGATGACCGCCATGAAGAATTCAAAGCTCGACGAAGAGAAGTGTCTGACAGATGAACAGCAGTTTTCCGGGTCTGAACATTTCGCAGCGCGGCAGCACCGCCGCCTGCGATCGAACTAACGTCATCATCAACGAAGCCCGCCGGTGCGCGCACCGGACGGTTACTGAGGAGGGAAGCACATGTCGTTTGTGACAACGCGGCCAGAGGCGTTGGCGGCGGCGGCGGGTACGTTGCAGGGAATCGGTTCCGCGCTGAGCGCCCAGAACGCTGCGGCCGTGGCTCCCACGACGGGCGTGGTGCCGGCGGCCGCCGACGAGGTGTCGGCACTCACGGCGGCGCAGTTCGCCGCGCATGCCCAGATGTATCAGGCGGTGAGCTCTCAGGCCACCGCCATCCACGAGCAATTCGTTAACACATTGCACGTGAGCGCGGGTTCGTACGAGCTGACCGAGGCGGCCAACGCGGCCGCGGCGGGCTAAGGGGATCACGATGGTTGATTTTGGGGCGTTGCCTCCTGAGGTGAATTCGGCGCGGATGTATGCCGGTGCGGGGTCGACGTCGTTGACGACGGCGGCTTCGGCGTGGCGTTCGCTTGCCGCGGAGCTGAATTCGGCCGGGCAGGGCTATGAGAATGTGATCGTCCAGTTGTCCAATGAGGAGTGGCTGGGGCCGGCCTCGGCCAAAGCCGTCCAGGCGTTGACTCCGTATGTGACCTGGATGAAGACCACCGCGGCTGAGGCCGAACACACGGCTACGCAGTTGGACGCGGCTTCGGCGGCCTTTGAGAGCGCGTTTGCCTCGGTGGTGCCCCCACCGCTGATCGCCCAGAACCGGGCGTTGCTGCTGCAGGCGCTGCAGTCCAACGTGTTGGGCCAATACACCAACGTGATCGCCCAGCTCGAGTCGCAGTACGGGCAGATGTGGGCCCAGGACTCCAGCACGCTGTACAACTACGCGGCGCAGTCTTCGAACGC
Organism: uncultured Actinomycetota bacterium; assembly: GCA_963712615.1. Taxonomy (GTDB): domain Bacteria; phylum Actinomycetota; class Actinomycetes; order Mycobacteriales; family Mycobacteriaceae; genus Mycobacterium. Next base: position 625,825 of record CAVQIO010000002.1, on the reverse strand, counting down.
GACCAAGGTGACCCCGTTTAAGTCGGCCCCTGAGGTGTCCACCCAGGATGCCGGGGCCAAGCAGGGCGCGGCGGTCTCCTCGGCGTCGGGCACCGCGGCGGGCAACGCCTCGAGCACGACGGCCAGCGCAATCCAGCAGACGCCCAGCACAATCAAGGCCGCGGCTGTCCCGGCGGCAGCCGCTGCCGCCACGCCCACCGATCCGTTCAGCGAAATGTGGTTCTTGTTGACCGGGCAGACCGGCCTGCCCACCAGCTTCGCCTCATTTGTCAACGGGCTGAGCCCGTTTGCGGGTTTCGCCTATAACACCGAGGGTCTGCCGTACTTCAGTGTGGGTATGGGCAACAGCGGGGTGCAGATCGCCAAAAGTACCGGGGCACTCGGGGGTGCGGCCGCCAGCGCGGCGTCCGCGGCTCCCAAGGGCTTGGCCGGTCTGGGCGGCATGCTCGGCGGCGGCGCCCATGCGGCGCCGGCGGTGGCAGCCGGTCTGGGCAGCGCGGGCTCGATCGGCAAGCTCTCGGTGCCAGCGATGTGGTCGGGGGCCGCACCAGCGGTCAGCCACGCCGCGGCCGTGCCCGTCAGCGCCATCAGCGCGGTCCCCGAAGCCGCCGGACAAGGCAACCTGCTCGGCGGCATGCCCTTGGCCGGCATGGGCGGCTCCGGAGGATTCGGCGCCTCGGGCCCCCGCTACGGCTTCAAACCCACCGTCATGGCACGCCCACCCTTCGCCGGATAACGACCGAACAGACGCGGGCGGCGGCAGAGTGTTCTTCCTATGAGACGTGACCGAGGTGGCGGCAGTTGCTGTCTGACAGTGACGAAGGCGCTGCCCGCGCGCGCGTTTATGCACTCTGAAGTGCCGGAAACCAAGCTTCCGCGGTGCGTCGCGGGCGACAACAGATCGTTTGCCATGGTGCTGGGGTCTGCGCAAGTCGTGGGCCGCGAGATTTTTGTCGCGCCCGCGACAAGCTCAGACCCTGGCAAAACGCTTGCCAGCCGGCATCAGACAACAAGGGAGGTCAGACTGTGCCAATCCTGTGATTTCGCTGCTCAGAGCCACCCAATCGGCCACCACGCTGTTACTGTGTCGTTACCAAAAGTGAATTCGCCGTACCAGTTCGTGAACAGTTGCAAACGGGCGGGCCACGCATCAGGCTTTACGGAACACGGTCATCTACTCTCATCTGAGAGTTTGGGGATTATGGAGGAGGAAACAATATGTCGTTCCTGACGACGCACCCGGAGGCTTTGGCCGCGGCAGCCGGAACCCTGCAGGGTATCGGATCTGCTCTTAGCGCCCAAAATGCGGCTGCGGCGGCTCCGACGACCGGGGTTGTGCCGGCCGCTGCCGACGAGGTGTCGGCGCTTACCGCGGCGCAGTTCGCCGCGCATGCGCAGATGTACCAGGCGGTGAGCGCACAGGCCACAGCGATTCATGAGGCGTTTGTGAACACGCTGCAGACCAGCTCCGGCTCTTACGCAGCGACTGAGGTCGCTAACGCAATCGCCGCCGGGTAACCGGTTTGATTGTCGGAGGCTAAGGACGTCCCACACCGAAGTGGGTTTTGGCCAGATGCCCGCGGGCTGGGTAGCTGGTCAAGGGGAAGGGGAGACCATCCTTAGGTATTCATTTCGGCAGGTGCGTTAACTCTCGATACCGGCCGGACCAGCACTGTCCAACAGAACAAAATCTCGCGTACCAAACGATTTAAAGGAGAAAGGCAACATGGCAACACGTTTTATGACTGACCCGCACGCGATGCGGTCGATGGCGGGCCGCTTTGAGATGCACGCCCAGACGGTGTCGGACGAGGCTCGCAAGATGTGGTCGTCCTCGATGAACATCGCCGGGGCTGGCTGGAGCGGTCAGGCCCAGGCAACCTCGTACGACACCATGGGTCAGATGAACCAGGCGTTCAACAACATTGTCAACATGCTGCACAGCGTGCGCGACGGCTTGATCCGCGACGCCAACCACTACGAGACGCAAGAGCAGGCGTCGCAGCAGATCCTTAGCCACTAGCCGCAAAAGCCGCGGCTGCGTAACCTTTCAGACATTAGGAGAAGACCGCTATGAGCATTAATTACCAGTTCGGAGATGTAGACGCCCACGGCGCACTGATCCGCGCGCAGGCCGCTTCGCTGGAGTCCGAGCACCAGGCCATCGTCCGCGATGTGCTTGCTGCCGGTGACTTTTGGGGCGGCGCCGGTTCGGTGGCTTGCCAGGAGTTCATCACCCAGTTGGGTCGTAACTTCCAGGTGATCTACGAGCAGGCCAACCAGCACGGACAGAAGGTGCAAAGTGCCGGCAACAACATGGCCAGCACGGACAGCGCCGTCGGGTCCAGCTGGGCCTGACAACCAAAACCGCAGGACGCGGCAGCACACCATCTCGCGGTGGGCTGCCGCGTCCTGCGGTTATCGTGCACGACGACTTGAGGTACTAATGGACCAGCAGAGCACTCGCACCGACATCACCGTGAACGTCGACGGCTTCTGGATGCTCCAGGCGTTACTGGACATTCGACACGTCGCTCCGGAGCTGCGGTGCAGGCCATACGTATCTACCGATAGCAGTGACTGGCTGAACGACCACCCCGGCATGACTGTGATGCGCGAACAGGGCATCGTCGTCGGCGACGAGGTCAATGAAGAAGTGGCGGAGCGGATGCGGGTGCTCTCCGCGCCTGACCTAGAGATCATCGCGCTGCTGTCGAGAGGCAAGCTCCTCTACGGCATCGTCGATGACGACAATCAGCCCCCCGGTTCGCGCGATATCCCCGACAACGAGTTTCGGGTGGTGTTGGCCCGACGCGGCCAGCATTGGGTTTCCGCAGTGCGGGTTGGTGCCGACATCACCGTCGACGACGTCGCAGTCGCGGACAGCGCCTCGATCGCAGCGCTAGTGCTCGACGGCCTGGAGTCGATTCACCACGCAGAGCCCGCGGCTATCAACGCGGTCAACGTGCCGCTGGACGACATGCTGGACGCCACCAAGTCATGGCAAGAGTCGGGGTTCAACGTGTTCTCCGGCGGAGATCTACGACGGATGGGTATCAGCGCCGCCACGGTAGCCGCACTGGGACAGGCACTTTCGGATCCGGCGGCTGAGGTTGCTGTGTATGCGCGACAGTACCGGGACGACGCGAAGGGCCCAAGCGCGTCGGTGCTGTCATTAAAGGACGGTTCGGGCGGGCGTATTGCGCTTTACCAGCAGGCGCGCACTGCCGGTTCGGGCGAGGCCTGGCTGGCCATCTGTCCGGCAACCCCGCAACTGGTGCAAGTGGGCGTCAAGACCGTGCTGGACACGTTGCCTTACGGCGAGTGGAAGACCCACAGCAGGGTCTGACGAGAATACGAAATGTTAAGGCTTGTAACAGTTTTAAACTCAACGTGCGGCCAGGCCACGAACGCGTCATACTGCTCTAATAATCAAAAGCAAATATGAAAGTCAGTGTCACCGGAATCACGAATCTCGAGGCGGGGCAAATGGAATTGGAAAGCGTCGAACTGCTACTCACCGGTTCCTCGGTGAGTAGATCGACCGAGCCCTCCGCGCGACTGACGACCCGGACTCATACATTCACCACGACAGGGGGTGCAGCCCGATGACTGCGGTAGCTGATGCGCCACAGACTGATCTTGAGGGACTATCACAGCCGCGGGCAGTCGTAGTTGGCATCATGGCCGGCCAGGGTGTCCAGATCGGCGTTCTGCTGGACGCCAACGCCCCGGTCTCGGTGATGACCGACCCGCTGCTGAAGGTGGTCAACAGTCGACTGCGTGAGCTCGGCGAGGCTCCGCTGGAGGCGACGGGACGCGGTAAGTGGGCGCTGTGCCTGGTCGACGGCTCGCCCCTGCGGGCCGCCCAGTCGCTGACGGAGCAGGACGTCTTCGACGGCGACCGCTTGTGGATTCGGTTCATCGCCGACACCGAAAAGCGTTCCCAGGTCATCGAGCACATCTCCACCGCGGTGTCGCAGAACCTCAGCAAACGGTTCGCCGCGATCGATCCAGTCGTTGCGGTGCAGGTCGGCGCGTCGATGGTGGCCGGTGGCGTGATTCTCGCTTCGTTGTTGCTGGGCTGGTGGCGCTGGCACCACAACTCGTGGCTGACAACCATCTACGCCGCGGTCATCACCGCGATCGTGCTGAGCGTTTCCATGATGCTGTTGATGCGCGCTCAGACGCAGAGCGATCGACGCGTCGGCGACATCATGCTGGTGAGCAGCTTGGGGCCGTTGGCGATCGCCGCGGCCGGTGCGCCGCCCGGCGGGGTTGGCTCGCCGCACGCGGTGTTGGGCTTCGGTGTCCTCACCGTAGCCGCGATACTGGCCCTCCGGTTCACCGGGCGCCGGCTGGCGTTATATACCGCGATCATCACCGTCAGTGCAGTGGCAATGGTTGGGGCCCTGGCGCGGATGGTTGCGCTGACCAGCGCCGTGACAATGCTGACGACCATCGTGCTGGTCAGCGTCATCGGTTACCAGAGCGCACCGGCGCTGTCCCGCCGGCTGTCCGGCATCCGGTTGCCGGTCTTCCCGTCGGCCACCAGCCGCTGGGTTTTCGAGGCCCGACCCGACCTGCCCACCACCGTGGTCCGCAATGGCGGTGGCCCGCCGGTCCTGGAAGGGCCCGCTTCGGTGCGCGATGTGCTGCTGCAAGCCGAACGTGCCCGGTCATTCTTGACCGGCCTGCTGACCGGGCTCGGCGTTTTGATGGTGGTCTCGCTCGCGGGACTGGCGGATCCGCACACCGGGCAGCGTTGGCTGCCGCTCCTACTGGCCGGCTTCAGCGCTGGCTTCCTGATGCTGCGCGGCCGCTCGTACGTCGACCGCTGGCAGGCGATCACCCTAGCCGGGACGTCGGTGCTGATCGTTGCGACGGTAGTGGTGCGATACGCGCTGGGGTTGCAGTCGCCGCTCTCGGTGTCTGTCTGCGTGGGGATCCTGGTGCTGCTGCCCGCGGCGGGCCTGGTATCTGCGGCGACCGTGCCAAACAGCATCTACAGCCCGCTGTTCCGCAAGTTTGTGGAATGGATTGAATACGTCTGCCTGATGCCGATCTTCCCGCTGGCGTTGTGGTTGATGAATGTTTATGCAGCAATCCGGTACCGGTAACGGCAAGGTGTGGCGTGAGCGCGCGTCCCGTGCGGCGATGGCCGCACTCTTGCTCACTTCGGGTGCACTAGCCGGCTTACCGCCCGCGTACGCGATATCGCCGCCGACGATTGATCCGGGGGCGGTACCGCCCGACAGTCCGCCCGGACCGCCGGCGCCGATGAAGCAGAACTCGTACTGCACCGAGGTTGGGGTGCTGCCGGGCGCCGATTTCAAGCTGCAACCGAAGTACATGGACATGCTGAACCTGCAGGAGGCATGGCAGTTCGGCCGCGGCGCCGGGATCAAGGTCGCCGTCATCGACACCGGTGTGACTCCGCACCCCCGGTTTCAGCACCTGATTCCCGGCGGCGACTACATCATGGGTGGCGACGGATTGTCGGACTGCGACGCTCACGGCACCATCGTGGCGTCGATGATCGGCGCGGCGCCGGCGAATGGTGCGCCACCGCCGCCGGTGGCGGGGCCACGCAAGCCGGTGACCATTCCCACCACTGAAGCGCCGCCGAAAGCTCCGCCGCCGCAGACGGTGACTCTGTCGCCGTTGCCGCAAACGGTGACGATGGTACCCGCCTCGCCGTCATCCGAGGGCCCGCCGCCGCCACCATGGGCACCGCAGCCACCGCCGGCGGAGCCGCCGCCAGCGGCACCGCCGCAGGGCGCACCGCCGCAGGGCGCACCCGCGCAGGGCGCACCCGCGCCAGCCCCCCCGTCGCAGGCTCCACAGGGAGCAGCGCCTGGGGCCCCGGGAGCCCCGGGAGCCGGTAACCGCGGCGGCGGCACGGTGACGATCCCCAGCTACACCGGTGGCAGGCAGGCAGCTCCCATCGGCAATCCGCGCCCGCTGGCGCCGACACCGACGCCCGCGCCACCCCCGGCGCCACCACCTGCACCACCGTCGGCGCCCGACGCCTACAGCGGCATTGCCCCCGATGTCGACATCATTGCGATTCGCCAGTCCAGCCAGGCCTTCGGCCTCAAGGACGCCTATACCGGCGATGAGGACCCGCAAACCTCGGCGAAGATCACCGGCGTCGAAACGATGGCACGCGCAATCGTGCACGCCGCCAACATGGGGGCCTCGGTGATCAACATCTCCGACGTGACCTGCATGAGTGCGCGAAACATCATCGACCAGCGCGCACTTGGCGCGGCCGTCCGCTATGCGGCGGTCGAGAAGAACGCCGTCATCGTGGCCGCGGCCGGCGACACCAGCAAACGGGACTGTAAGCAGAACCCGATCTTCGACCCGCTGAAGCCCAAAGACCCGCGCGACTGGAACGCCGTCACCACAGTGGTGACGCCCTCCTGGTTCAGCGATTTCGTCTTGACCGTCGGCGCAGTGGACGCCGAAGGTCACCCGCAGACCCAAGGCAGTCAGGGACAGGGACCGTCGAGCGTCGCTGGTCCCTGGGTGGGGATCGCGGCGCCCGGTACCGATGTCATCGGGCTCTCACCCCGGGACGACGGCCTGATCAACGCGATCGACGGGCCCGACAACTCGCTGCTGGTCCCGAGCGGCACCAGCTTCTCGGCCGCGATCGTGTCCGGGGTGGCGGCGCTGGTCCGCGCCCGGTACCCCCAGCTGTCGGCATACCAGGTGATCAACCGATTGGAGCGCACCGCCAGGGCGCCGGCCCGCGGTGTGGATAACCAGCTCGGTTACGGAGTCGTCGACCCGGTGGCCGCATTGACCTGGGATGTTCCCGACGGGCCGCTCAAGGCGCCGCAGCAGCTGTCGATACCGTTGAACGTGCCCAAAGCGCCGCCGCACCGCGACATGGTGCCGGTGTGGGTAGCAGGCGGCGGGTTGGCCGCAGCGCTGATGATAGGCGGCGCAGTATTTGGTATCGCGACGTTGATGAAGCGCCGCAAGCAGCAACAATGAGGGCGGAGCAGCAAAAGCAATGAAGGCTCAGCGCAGGTTCGGGTTGTCCTTGTCGTGGGCGCGAGTCACGGTGGTGTTCTTGGTCGTCATCGCGATCTTGTTGATCGCCAGTCATTGCCCCGACTCGTGGCAGGGCAACTACCACATCGCGTGGTGGGTGGGCGTCGGTATCTCGGCGATCATCGCGCTGCTGTCGCTGGTTACCCATCACGGCCTGACCGTGAGTTCCGGACTGGCCGGGTGGCTGTGGGATTGGTCCGCCGACCCGGGCACCACGTTGGCTGCGGGCTGCACACCCGCGCTCGACTACCAGCGCCGATTCGGACGCGACAAAGTCGGGGTCCGCGAGTACGACGGCCGCCTCGTCACCGTGATCGCGCTGGACGGCGATGACGACCCGGCAACGCGGCACCGCCCGCGGAGTGCGACGCCGCCCAGCGTGCTGGTGCGGACGGTTGCTGCGGGGTTACGGCAGTTCGACGTCCATCTCGACGGCATCGACATCGTTTCGGTGCAAATGCGCCGCGGCGGCAATGCCGCCGAGTTGTCGAAGCTCGACAAGCTGGGTCCGGAAGAGTGGGGGCTGGTGAGCGAGCAGCCCGCTTCGTATGTGCGCCGCACCTGGCTGGTGCTGCGGATGAACCCGCAGGCCAACGTCGCCGCGGTCGCGGCCCGTGATTCGCTGGCTTCCACGCTGGTCGCGGCCGCCGAGAGGCTGGTCCAAGATATCGACGCACCGGGGTGCGTGGCCCGGCCGTTGACGTCCGAGGAGATCGCCGAGGTCGACAGCGCCGTGCTGGCAGATCTGGAACCGACCTGGAGCCGGCCCGGATGGCGCTACCTCAAGCACTTCAACGGCTTCGCGACCAGCTTCTGGTTGACGCCGTCGGACATCACCAGCGAGACGCTCGAGGAGCTGTGGCTGCCCGACGCCGAGGCGACCGTACTGACCATCCAGCTCACCTCCGATGACGGCCAACCCGAGGTGTCGGGCTGGGTTCGGTATCACAGCGATAGCCGGTTGCCCAGGGGAGTGTCGTCGGGACTCAACCGGCTTACCGGCCGCCAGTTGGCCGCGGTACGCGCCAGCCTGCCCGCTCCGACTGTTCGCGCGTTGCTGGTCGTGCCTACCCGCGGGCTACTCGAGGACGATGATTTAGTGCTTCAGGTAGGCCAGGTGCGGGAGGGCGCTGAGCGCTCGCTCACAGGTCAATGAGCCGCCCGCAATCGAACGCGGAGGATGCCCGTAACGCATTGGTTGCCGGCCTATTGGCGTCGGGAATCTCCGTCAATGGACTACAGCCCAGCCGCAACCCGCAGGTGGCGCTGCGGATGTTCACCACGGCCACCACGCGCGACCCGGCGATGTGTGACGCCTGGCTGGCGCGGCTGCTGGCGGGCGACCAGCAGAGCATCGAGGTGGTTTCCGGAGCCTGGGCCTCGGTCAGCACGTTCGGATGGGAATTGCGCCGACTCGGCGTCACCGAATTGCAGTTTCATCCCGACGTCTCCGACGGGTTGTTTCTGCGACTGGCGGTCATCAGCGTGGAGTCGCTCGCATGCGCCTACGCCGCGGTGCTCGCCGAAGCCAAGCGCTACGAGGAAGCCGTCGCGGTGCTCGATCGCGTGGAACCCCGCCACCCCATCGATGAAGAGTTAATCGCTTACGTACGAGGCATTCTCTACTTCCGCACCGGACGATGGCCGGATGTGCTCGCCCAATTCCCCGAGGGAAAGACCTGGCGCAACCCCGAGTTGAAGGTCGCCGGCGCGGCGATGGCGACCACGGCGCTAGCGTCGCTCGGCGTCTTCGAGGATGCGATACGGCGCAGCCAGGACGCGATTGAGGCAGATCGGGTGCCGGGCGCGGCCAATGTCGCCACGTACACCCAAGGCTTGTGCTTGCGGCACCTGGGTCGCGAGGACGAGGCCGTCGAGTTACTGCGCCGGGTGTATTCGCGGGATCCCAAGTTCACCCCGGCCCGCGAAGCACTGGACAACCCCAACTATCGGCTGATCCTGACCGACCCGGAAACGATCGAGGCCCGCACCGACCCGTGGGACGTGGACAGCGCCCCGACCCGGGAAGAAACCGAGGCGGCTCGGCACGCCGAGGAAGCGGCGAAGTACCTGGCCGAGGGGGACGCCGAGCTCAACGCCATGCTGGGCATGGAGCGGGCGAAGCGGGAAATCAAACTCATCAAGTCGACGACGAAGGTGAACTTGGCTCGCGCCAAGATGGGCCTGCCGGTGCCGGTGACATCGCGCCATACCTTGTTATTCGGGCCGCCCGGCACCGGAAAGACCTCGGTGGCACGCGCTTTTGCCAAGCAACTGTGCGGGTTGACTGTGTTGCGCAAGCCCCTGGTGGTCGAGACCAGTCGGACCAAGCTGTTGGGCCGATACATGGCGGATGCGGAGAAGAACACCGAGGAGGTGCTCGAAGGCGCACTGGGCGGCGCGGTTTTCTTCGATGAGATGCACACCCTGCACGAGAAGGGTTACCAGCAAGGTGACCCCTACGGCAACGCGATCATCAACACGATGCTGCTCTACATGGAGAATCACCGCGACGAGCTGGTGGTGTTCGGCGCCGGGTACGCCAAGGCGATGGACAAGATGCTCGAGGTGAATCAGGGTCTGCGACGGCGCTTTTCGACGGTGATCGAGTTCTTCAGCTACACGCCGGACGAGCTGGTCGCACTGACGCGGTTGATGGGCCAGGAGAACGAAGACGTCATCACCGAGGAAGCCGCCGAGGCCTTGTCGCCGTCGTACACCAAGTTCTACCTCGATGAAACGTACTCGGAAGACGGGGATCTGATTCGCGGTATCGACACGCTCGGCAATGCCGGCTTCGTGCGAAATGTGGTGGAAAAGGCCCGCGACCACCGCAGTTTCCGCCTCGACGACGAGGACCTCGACGCGGTCCTGGCCAGTGACACCACCGAATTCAGCGATCTTCAACTGCGCCGGTTCAAGGAACTCAGCGGCGAAGATCTTCTCGAGGGTCTCAGCGCGGCAGTCGCCGAGAAGAAGCCCGACTAGCAATGCGCGGCTACGCGCGGTAGCGCCGCCGCAAAGCCCCGAACGGCATCCGCGTGGCTGCACAATGAATTCTTGCAAATGCCTCGCAGCTAACTTGACTCACTCAGTCTCGAATGCCACGATGGCCTGTGCAGCACCTCGTTAGGTGAGGCTTCCATACGGATACAGGCCACTGACCTCAAACGTCGAAAGACGCCCAGGGTCAGGACAGCTCTTCCCGGCTTAAGGGTTGAGCCCAAGTGGCTTCTGGCTTGGGTCGGCCGGATACGCAGTGTGGTGCCAAAGCTCTGACGAGAGGGGTGCCGGATCCGGCGAATTCGCCGGGCGTCCTCACTCCTTCGTGCAGAATAAAGGCATCTCGGTGTGCCCAGGCGTCGAGGAGGTGAGAACGAAATTAATCCCGGTGATAAACCCTATTCTCGATCGATGACGTTTCGTTCGAGCCGACCATGGCGTCGCTTCTGCCTATCGGCTTGCACCGAGTCGCCTGCCCACGTTGCGCAATCGGTGTATGTCCTAGCTAGGGTCGCGCCTCCGGCTCATCCTTATTCCTGAGGAGAACTCCGATGACCTTTGTCAACGCACTGACCAATTCCGGTTCGTATGCGGCCACCGGGGCAGCCAACGCAGCCGCCAGCCGTTAGGAGCCGAGGGGGGAGCCATGCTGGATTTTGCGGTGTTACCGCCGGAAGTCAACTCGGTCAGGATGTATTCCGGCCCCGGATCGGGGCCGCTGCTGGCCGCCGCCGCCGCTTGGAATGCGTTGGCTGCCGAAATGCGTTCCGCGGTAACTGCTTACGACTCAGTGGTTAAGCAGTTGCTCAGCACGGGCTGGTTCGGTCCATCGTCGACGTCGATGTTGGCCGCCGCCCAGCCCTATCTGACGTGGCTGAATACCACTGCTGCTGCGGCCGAGCAGGCCGGTGTGCAGGCGAATGCGGCCGCGACGGCTTTTGAGGCCGCGTATGCGATGACGGTGCCCCCGCCGGTCGTGGCGGCCAATCGCGTGTTGCTGGCGAGTCTGGTGGCCGCCAATATTTTCGGGCAGAACACGCCGGCGATCGCGGCTACTGATGCTGAATACGCCGAAATGTGGGCCCAGGATGCCGCTGCGATGAGCGGCTATGCCACCGCTTCGGATTCGGCGGCACAGATGACGCCGTTTACTTCGCCGCGGACGAACACCACCCCCGACGGGGTGGCCGGACAAAATGAGGCGGTTAATCAGGCCACCAACTCGGCGGCCGGGAATACGCAATCGTTGTTGTCGAGTAACGACTTCTCCGCCCTGGACGTGGATCCCGCTGCCGCACCCCAGGGACCGATCGGTGGCTACCTGACGGGGCTGTTGGACGGGTCGAACAACACCGCGTTGGGTAGCTTCTTGGGAAGCAACTTCTTCAGCAACGACGTCCTCAACGGAATAATCGCGGGCGGCCCGTTTAACCCGCAGTCCATTATTGGTACGGCGGTGGGCGCGATGGGGACGCGCGCGACGACATTGTCGGGTCTGGGCGATTTCGCCATGAACGCCGAAGGCGGCGGGATGGCGGCCCTGGCATCCAATACCGTCCCGTCAGCGGGCCTGGGCGGGGCATCGGCTGGGATTGGCAACGCGCATCTGGTGGGGTCGATGTCGGTGCCCCAGAGTTGGGCGTCGGCGGCCAATATCACCCCGGGTCAAGCGGCGGCCCCGGTGAGTGGTCTGAGTGATATCGGGACATCGGGGGCGCCGGCGGCGGGCGGGCCGGGCGGTGTGGCGGGTCCGTTGGGCGGTAACGGGCGCAGGCTGCGTCGCGCGATCCCTCGGTATGGGTTTCGTCCGGTGGTCATGCCGCGTCCACCGGCGGCCGGGTAGGAGACGTCAGGAGAAGATGTCATGTTGAATTTTGGGGCGTTGCCGCCGGAAGTGAACTCGGCCAAGATGTATGCCGGTGCTGGGTCCGGGCCGTTGTTGGCGGCCGCGGCCGCGTGGAATGCGATGGCTGCTGAAATGCGTTCGGCGGCAATGAATTATGAATCGGTGATCAGGTCGTTGGTCAGCGAGGGGTGGCTGGGTCCGTCGTCGGCGAAGATGGCGGCGGCGGTCACACCGTATCTGGAGTGGCTCAACACCACCGCGATCCAAGCCGAGCAGGCCGGTGCGCAGGCCAGCACGGCGGCGGCGGCGTATGAGGCGGCGTTTGCCGCGACGGTGCCTCCGCCGGTTGTCGCGGCCAACCGTGCTTTGTTGGCGAACCTGGTGGCCAGCAACGTCTTCGGTCAAAATACCGGGGCGATCGCGGCCACCGACGCCCAATACGGCGAGATGTGGGCAGCAGATACTTCCGCGATGACCAGTTACACCACCGCCTCGCGCGCAGCCAGCCAGATGACCCCGTTCAGCGCACCGCAAGCCGACACCACCCCAGACGGAACGGCCCAGCAGGCCGACGGCACCGCTGACGCCGCCGCCCCGCAGGCGACCAGTATCTGGGATTGGCTGGGTCTGTCGCCCAATTCGAATACCTCTACCACCGGGCTTGCCGGAGTGATGAACTTCTTCAGCAATTCCAACCCGAATCTGACGGGGGCGTTTCTCAACAACGCCTCCGTGTCCGGCATCTCGAACGGGTTCACCACCAACGGGATTCTGAACCCGACGACGTTCGTCGATTCGCAGATGGCGCTCAACTCCCTGAGCGCGGTAGGCGCAAGCACCGAGGGGCTGGAGGATCTGGCCGCCGGGCTGGGGAGTGGCGCGTCGTTCGCATCCGTGACCACGGCCCTGCCCGGTGCGGCGGCGACGGCGGCAGTGGGACAGGCCAGCCTGGTCGGGGCCTTATCGGTGCCGCCGGCCTGGGCCGGCACCGGGGCAACGGTCAGCACGGTTGCGGCCACGACTCAGGTCGGGGCCGGGGCCTATCACAGCTTTGGTGCCGCTACCCCGATGGTGATGGAAGGGGCCGGGGCAGTGGGCATGCCGGGGGTGCCGTTGGCGGGCATGCCGGGGGCGCACGAGGATGAGTTCGCCGAACCCATCTACGGATTCCGGCCTCGGGTCATCGGACGCCCACCGGCCGCCGGGTAACCACAGATGAAAGTCCTACCGCTGCTGGCCAGCGTCGTCGCCCTGGTTGGCTTGGCCGCACCGGCTCACGCCGACTCCGGTGACGATGCGTTCCTGGCCGCGCTGACCCAGGCCGGGATCAGCTATCAGAATCCGGACAAAGCCATCAAAGCGGGCCAAAAGGTGTGCGACTTAGCCAACTCGGGGACCTCCCAGCTCGACATCGTCCGAGACATCCGCGATCTCAACCCCTCATTCACGATGACCAGTGCCGCCAAATTCGCCAACGCCGCCGCCAGCGTTTACTGCCCCGAACGACTCTCCGTCGACAGCGGCGGCACCGCCCCCGCACCCGGGGGCGGGTGACTGATAGCTACCTACGTTTATCGTGATCGCCCGGACTGCGACGAAAACCGCTGCTAGCCACCCCGCCGACGCCTATCAGTAGGACCAAGGCCAGCCACAGCACTCTGCATCAAGGCAACCGCAGTTACTTGACGCCCTCACCTCACAGCAAACCTCAATAAAACTCGTAGCAGTTTTACATGTTGACGTTAGGTGAAATATAGGGAGCTCAGTGCGGCCATTGAGGATCAATTGGGCGCTGCCGACGCCCGTGGCGCTTTGCGCGCCTGAGCCGCCTCAGCACTGAGACCCAGCACCGGCGATGCGCTTGCCGCAGCGGACTTTTGGGGCGGCAGCGGGTCAACGGCGCGGCACGAGACCATTTGCCCAGCCGAGTCGTGTTTCGGAGGATATACGGGCACGCCAATGCTTATAGGTAACTAATTGAACTTCCGGCGACAATGTGGCAAACACTGATCGCGGCTTCAGGGGCCTTGGGTATAAAACCCGGATATGCCTCAGAATGCCCGTAAGTGCAACATTGTGCCTGGCCATTCCGGCATTCGCCTATATTCCGGGATTGGATTCCGGGCTATCCCTCAATGAAAAGTAAAAAGAGTGGTAACTGAGAAGTAAATAAACACTGTGTATAGCAGTTGCAGTATTGCAGCCGGCCGAAATATTCCATTGCATCCGGCGAATCGCAACTCAGCTCGGATGCCCCTACCGGCCGTCGCTGCGAACTGGCCTCAGTGGGATTTAACTCGTTCTTTTCGCACATCGTGCGTTAGCTGAAGCGCCCCATGTTCCCACGGTCACCCCGCGCAGTGATATTTAGTTCGGTCACAATGATTGCTGTATGGATGTCGCGATCTTGAAAGCAGCGCCGGACGGTTGATCCTGAGAAATTCTTACCCGCAAGAATGCGTCCCATCGTCGTTAAACACACGTGTTACAACATGATTCGATGTATCTCCTTAGAGCTCCGGCGTTTTTACGGCGAGGGTAGCGAAACCACGCCTATCATGACGGCCAAAGGAGGGATCGGAGGTAACAAAAATGTTGGACTTCGGGGCGTTACCGCCGGAGATCAACTCCGGTCGAATGTATGTCGGGGCGGGATCGGCGCCCTTGCTGGCAGCCGCCGCGGCATGGGATGGGCTGGGAGCCGAACTACATTCCTACGCGGCGGCCTTCAGCTCGAGGATCGAGGGCCTGATCGTCGGATCATGGTTAGGCCCGGCGTCGATATCGATGAGCGCCGCGGTAGCGCCGTACCTGGCGTGGGCGACGGCATCCGCGGCACAGGCAGAGCAGGCGGCGATGCAAGCCAGACTCGCCGCGGCCGCCTACGAGGCCGCATTCGCCGCGACGGTGCCCCCACCGGTGATCGCCGCCAACCGCACGCTGTTGATGACGCTGATCGCCACCAACTTTCTTGGGCAGAACACTGCGGCGATCGCGGCCGCCGAAGCGGAATACGCCGAAATGTGGGCCCAGGATGCCGCAGGGATGTATGCGTACGCCGGCTCCTCGGCAGCGGCCACGCAGCTGACGCCGTTCACCGAGCCGCCCCAGACCACCGACCCATCGGGCGTTGCCAGACAGTCTGCAACCGTTGCGGGAAGTGTCGCGGCGTCGGACATCCAATCCCAGCTGTCCCCGCTGATCAACGGGACGCCCACATTGCTGCAAGCCCTGGCGGTGACCCCTTCGGCGGCGGCAACACCGGCGTCGATTATCGACGATATCTACCCCCTGACGGTGAACCTCAGATCCATTTTCAGTGCCATCACGGGCGCCTACAGCCCCATCGGGGCCGTCATCGTGCCCGGCGGCTGGTGGCTGTTGTCCCTTCAGGTCCTCGGCCTGGCGCAAAACGGGCCGGGTGTCGCCGAGTTGCTCGGCGGCGGAAAGGACATCGTCGGCGGGCTGTCACCGCTGGCGCCGCTGCGGGCCGGCTACATCTCCTCGGTCACGCCGGACATCGGCGGGGCGGTGGCAGGGTCCATGGGCCGCTCGACACTGGTCGGGTCGCTGTCGGTTCCGCAAGGCTGGGTGACGGCCGCCCCCGTGATGAAGACGGTGGCATCGATACTGCCGGGCGCAAGTCTGGAGAGTCTCCCGGCGATCACCGCAACGGCGCCAGGCGCCCCATTCGGCGAAATGGCCATGGCGAGCCTGGCCGGACGCGCCTTGGCGGGCGCCGGTGTGCGCACCGTCAGCAATGGCACCACGGGGGCCACCGGTGCCGCGGCAGCCGAGGGCGTCGCCACGACGGCCACCATCATCGTGATCCCGGCGGACTGACGAGGTCTTCGAGATGGCAATAACCCAATGGGAGGACGACCGATGTCTTTTGTGACTGCACAACCGGAAATGTTGGCGGCCGCGGCCGGCGACTTGCAGGGTATCGGCGCATCGATGAGCGCGGAGAACGTCGCCGCGGCAGCCCCGACTACCGGCGTGGTTCCGGCCGCCGCGGATGAGGTTTCGGCGTTGACCGCAGCGCAGTTCGCTGCGCACGCCCAGATGTACCAAGCGATCAGCGCCCAGGCAGCAGCGATTCACGAGATGTTCGTCAGCACGCTGGCGACCAGTGCCGGTTCGTACGCGGCTACTGAAGCAGCCAACGCGGCAACCACCGGCTAGGCCTGTTCAGAGAGGTACGGCAATGAGTTTCGCGTTCCAACCGCCAGAAATCACCTCCGGTGAGATGTACATGGGCCCGGGGGCCGGGCCGATGCTGACCGCCGCCACCGCCTGGGACGCGTTGGCAGCCGAACTGCAGTCCACCGCGGCGTCCTACGGTTCGATCGTCGAGACGCTGGCCAATGATGGCTGGACCGGCCCGTCGGCCGTTGCCATGGCCGCCGCGGCCGTGCCCTACGTGACATGGATGAGGACGACCGCGGCGCAGGCCAAGACCGCGGCCGTGCAAGCCATGGCCGCCGTGAGCGCCTATGAGGCCGCTTTCGCGGCGGTGGTGCCACCGCCGGAGATCGCGGCCAACCGCGCCCAGCTCGCAATGTTGTTGGCAACGAACATCTTCGGGCAGAACACCGCCTCGATCGCCCTCGCCGAGGCCGAGTACGGCGAAATGTGGGCGCAAGACACCGCCGCGATGTTCAGCTACGCCAGCGCCTCGGCGGCCGCCACCCGGCTGACACCGTTCACCGAACCGCCGCGGACCACGGATACCACCGGGCTGGCTCGCCAGGCAGCCGCGGTAGGCGAGGCCAGCGGTACCAGCGCGGCCGCGGACGCATTGCCGAGTGCTGCGGCAGCGGCCTCCCCGTACGACTTCATCTCGCAGCTGCTGGAGGCTCTCGGCAACGGTGCCCGCGACTACATGAACTTCTGGGACCAGGTGCTCAATGGCCTGACGGGGTCACCGGTCGCCGGGGCAACGTATCAGAACATCTTCGGCATCCTTGCCGACATCGGCCGGTTCAGCACGGTCGCCAACGACAGCATGAGCCCGATCAACCTCGGCATGACCGAGTTCAAGATGTTCTGGAGCCCCCCGGCTACGGGCCTGGATATCCCGAAGTCTGCCTTGGGCGCGGGACTCGGCATGCGGGCGGCCGCCGTCGGATTCACCAGTCCGGTATCGGCGGGCGTCGGCGAGGCGAACGTGGTGGGCAAGTTATCGGTGCCACCGACCTGGGCGTCGGCGACCCCGGCAATCAGGATGGCCAGCACCATGATGCTGCCGGGCGCCGGCCTGGCCGCGGCCCCCGCATCCGGAATCCCGGGAAGCCTGTTTAGTCAGATGGCCCTGGGCAGCCTGACTGGAGGCGCCCTCGGCTCCGTCGCGCCACAGGTCTTCAGCGGAAGTGGCGCCCGCGCCCGCGCGCGCGGTGGGAAGGGGACCGTCGAGCCCGTCAAACTCGACGACGTGATCGCGAAGCTGCAAAAGGAACCGCAAGCCGTGCAGCACTGGAACATCGACAAGGCCGGGCTCGACGCTCTGCTCGACCAATTGTCCAAAAAGCCCGGCATCCATGCGGTGCACGTGTCCCGTGGAGACAAGCCCCAGGTGACCTTGCCCGACGTCCAGCTCGGAAGCACATGAAACTGCTGCTGATGCTGGTCGGCGTTGTCGGCGCGATCGGTCTCGCGGCGCCGGCGCACGGCGAGCCGGCGGGAACTGATGTCGTATTTCTGGACTCGCTCAGGAAGGCGGGCATCACCTACAGCAGCCCCGACCAAGTCATCGCCTCGGCCAAAGCGGTGTGCGGATTCATGAGCAATGGCGAGACGGGTCTGCAGGTTGTCAGTGACATCAAGGACCAGAACCCGGGAATGACGATGGACGCTGCCGCTAAATTCGCGGCGCTCGCATCCGACGCATACTGCCCCCAACATCTGACGCCCAAAGCCGGTTAGCCTGGTCTCGCCGAACGTCCCGGGGAAGGAGTGCGGTGTGATGCAGACGCTCAGCGTCGCCGATTTCGCGCTCCGGCTGGGCGTCGGAGTGGGCTGCGGCGCCCTGGTTGGCATCGAACGGCAATGGCGAGCGCGCCGGGCCGGTCTGCGGACGAACGCGCTGGTGGCCGCCGGTGCGACCTTGTTCGTGCTCTATGCGGCTGCCACCGAGGACAGCAGCCCCACCAGAGTCGCGTCCTATGTGGTGTCCGGCATCGGGTTCCTCGGCGGTGGGGTGATCCTGCGCGAGGGCGTCAACGTCCGGGGCCTCAACACCGCTGCCACGCTGTGGTGCTCCGCGGCGATCGGTGTGCTGGCCGCCTCCGGGCACCTGGTGTTCACCTTGATCGCCACTCTCACCGTCATCGCCATCCACCTGGTGGGGCGCCCACTGGGGCGGGTGATCGACCACGACAACGATTCCGAGGAAGACGAAGGCCGACAACCGTTCCTGATACAGGTGATCTGTCGCCCGAAATCCGCAAAGTACGCCCGCGCCCAACTGGTCCAGCACGCCAGCAGCAACGACCTCACCCTGCGCGGCATCCACACCGGGCAGCAGTCCGGCGACGACGAGATCACCTTGACCGCACATGTGCTCGTGGACGGCCACACCCCGGCCAAGCTGGAGCGCTTGGTCGCCGAGCTGTCCCTGCAACCCGGAGTTCGCGCGGTGCAGTGGTACGCCGCCGACGAAGCGCCGTCAGACTGACCGTGGCCCGGCTACGGGCGGGCCTGTAGCTCGGGCGCGGCCGCGGCCAGCAGATCGGTGCGAACGCGGGTCAGTGGGGGATAGATCCGCCGGGAGTTGATGGTCTGCTTGGTGATCTTGGCTTGCTCACCCGTTGAGACCACCACGCGATCCCACCCTTCGGTGTAGACGGCGCCGGCCGGACCGAGATCGAGAACCGTTACATACCAAGGGATTCGAAGGGTAAGCAGCGGCTCGTCGAACAGGTCGCTGATGACATTGTAGCCGGCATAACGGCCCATCGGCCGGCCATGCTGACACGACATCACCGACAGGTGCTCGTCACCCATACGGGCGGCCGCCACATCACCCGCGGCGAATATCGACTCAACTCCGCTCACCCGCAGGTAATCATCGACGGCTATCCGGCCCAGCCGGTCGCGGGCCACCGGCAGCTGCTCGGTGAGCGGGCTCGCCCGCATCCCGGCACACCACACCACCGTGGCCGCCTCCAGCTCCTCGCCCGAGGACAGCGACACTGTGCTCTGGCTGACCGCGTCGACACTTACCCCCGTCCTGGTCTGGATCCCGTTGTCCGACAACGCCTGTTCGATCACCGGCCGCGCCGAGGGGCCCATATCGGAGCCGACCACCGGATTGTGGTCGACCAAGACCACCCGGGGAGTGGCGTTGCTTCGAGAGAACAACGCGCGCAACCGGTTCGGTAGCTCGCAGGCTGTCTCGATACCGGTCAGCCCGGCACCGACCACGACGACCGTCGCCGTCGCAGCCGTCGGGAGTTCGTCGGCGAGCCCCTGCAGATGCCGCTGTAGCGCGACGGCACCGTCATAGGTGTCGACGTCATGACCGAACTCGCGCAGCCCCGGGACCGCGGGCTTGAGCACCCGGCTGCCGGCGGCCAGCACCAATCGGTCGTAGCCATGGGTCACACCGTCCGCGGTGGCGACAGTGCCGGCGTCGGCGTCGATGGCGGTCACCTCCGCGGCGATGTGCGCCACGCCGGCGGGGTCGAGCAGGTCGGCCAACGGGATACGGCAGGCGCTCACATCGGCTTCGTAGTTGCGGACCCGGATGTCGTGGAATGGTGTGGCGCTCAGCACGGTGATGTCGACGGTTCCCGCCGGCACAGCGAGCTCGTCGAGTCGGCGGGCGGCGCCCAGGGCTGCCCATAACCCCGCGAAGCCGGAGCCGACCACCAGCACAGCCGATCGACCGCCGTCGCCCGTCGTGCGATTCATCGCTGTCATCAGCCAACAGTCTGGACCGTCCAGCGGCCCGAGCAACAGATCGGGCTGACGAAGATCGCGGCACAGGCCTTAACCTGTCTGTGTGGGTGCCGTCACTGGGTTCTTAGCCGTACTACCTCCGCCAATGCGGGATCCGGTGCTGTTCGCCATTCCCTTTTTCGTGCTGCTGCTGATTCTCGAGTGGACCGCGGCGCGCAAACTGGAACGCCTCGAGGCGGCCGCTGCCGAAAATCCCCGACCCGCATCGGGCGCGTATCTCACCCGTGATTCCGTGGCAAGCATCTCGATGGGACTGGTTTCGGTTGCCACCACCGCCGGCTGGAAGACCCTGGCGTTGCTGGGGTATGCCGCGATTTACGCCTACCTGGCGCCGTGGCACCTGCGGGTAGACCAGTGGTACACGTGGGTCATCGCGATCGTCGGTGTCGATCTGCTGTATTACACCTACCACCGGATCGCGCACCGGGTGCGGCTGATCTGGGCCACACACCAGGCCCACCACTCCAGCCAATATTTCAACTTCGCGACCGCGCTGCGCCAGAAGTGGAACAACAGCGGCGAAATCTTAATGTGGATTCCGTTGCCGCTGTTGGGGATTCCGCCATGGATGGTGTTCTTCGCCTTTTCGCTGAACTTGATCTACCAGTTCTGGGTGCACACCGAGCGGCTCGACAAGCTCCCGCGGCCGATCGAATTCGTCTTCAACACCCCGTCGCACCACCGAGTGCATCACGGCATGGACCAGGTGTACCTCGACAAGAACTACGGTGGCATCTTCATCATCTGGGACCGCCTGTTCGGCAGTTTCCAGGCCGAGCTGTTCCGTCCGAATTACGGCCTCACCACGCAAGTGGACACCTTCAACATCTGGAAACTGCAGACCCGCGAATACGTCGCGATCGCCCGCGACTGGCGGTCGGCGAGCCGGCTTCGTGACCGGTTGCGCTACGTATTCGGACCCCCGGGCTGGACTCCGCGCCCGGCCGACCAAAGCGACGACTCCGTCCGGATGGCCTCGCCGATGTAACGCTGGCCCCGGCTAGCGCGAATAGGTCGATGTCGAATCAGTAACGACGTAATCTCAACTTGTGGTCGGTGCACGCGCCGGCCTTGACGGAACGGAGTCCGTCCATGGTGTATCGCATGGCACTGCGCCTAGTGGCCGCAGCGGTTGCTGCCCTGGCATTCATCCCGGGCCTGCCGGCTGCCACGGCCCACGCAGACCCGGTAGTGGTGTTCCCCGGCATGGAAATCCTGCAGGACAACCGGATGTGCACGCTGGGCTATGTCGATGCGGCCCAGCGAGTCGCCTACACCGCGGGGCACTGCCGCAGCACCGGCACTATCGTCACTGACCAGAACCGCAACGTCATCGGCCATCTCGCGACCTTCCGGGATGACACGCCGAGCGGTTCGACGGTGGCCGTTGACCAGGCGATCAGCGACTTCGAGGTAATCGCGCTCGACGGCAACATTTCGCTGAACAACATCCTGCCGGGGGGCCGTCAGCTGGTGTCGAGCCCGAACGTAGCGCTGACACCCGGGCAGCCGGTGTGTCACTTCGGGGTATCCACCGGTGAGACCTGCGGGACCGTCGAAAGTGTGAACAACGGCTGGTTCACCATGTCCCACGGCGTCCAGAGCCATCCGGGTGACTCGGGCGGACCGGTGTACCTGGCGCCCCCTGGAGGCCCCGGACAGCTCGTCGGGATCTTCAACAGCATGTGGGGCGACTTTCCCGCGGCGGTGTCCTGGCAGACCACCTCCGAGCAGGTCCACCAGGACATGGCAGGGCAGGTTAACCCCGACTAGGGCGCCTCAGGCCGAAGCGCCCGTCGCGCCGAGCACGAACACCGGTATCGACGGGGCGGCTGCACGGAACTGTTCAGCGGTGGATTCCGGCGTCAGCCCGGCGACGTAGCCCTTGACCTGCCAGTACCACCTGTCCAGGTAACGCTTCAGCAATTCGGGTTTGGCCGCATCCTCGACCTCGGTGGCCTGGACGCTGCGCCGCCGCCAGCGCGGACCTACTTCGACGACGCCGGCGGCCCTGACGTTGCGCGCCCACTGGGTATTACCGCGCGGCGAGACCAGGTAGTCCACACCGTCAATGGCGAGCAGGTTGATCACCACCGCGCGCAGTTTTCCCGTTTTGCGGCCGCGGACGCGCAGCGCCCGGGTCCCGGCGATGCTGACCCCCAGCTCGGCGAGCCAGCGAATGACGGCGTTGCCGGCTCGAGCGGCCCGGTTGGGTTCTTCGTAGCGGGTGGACATCGGGGATCCTCTCGGCCGGCCCCTGGGGGCTTCTGAGAGCAGTGCTCTCTGTGCGGGTCACGGTGCCACAACTCTCACCAAAAAGCAAGAGCGGTGATCTCGGTTGTGTCAGACTGACGACGTGGGCAAACGTCAGGAGTCGCGGGAACAGATCGAGACGCGCATCGTCGAGCTGGGGCGCCGCCAGCTGGCCGATCGCGGCGCGGGCGGGCTGTCGCTGCGTGCGATCGCGCGCGACCTGGGCATGGTGTCCTCGGCGGTGTACCGGTACGTGTCCAGTCGCGACGAATTACTGACCTTGCTGCTCATCGACGCCTACTCCGACCTGGCCGAGACGGTCGACCGGGCCCGCGACACCGTCGGCGAGTTGTGGAGTGACGATGTGGTCACCATCGCGCGGGCGGCGCGGCGATGGGCCGTGGAACGTCCTGCACAGTGGGCACTGCTGTACGGCAGCCCCGTCCCCGGGTATCATGCCCCTCCGGAGCGCACTGTCGGAGTCGGCACCCGGGTGGTGGGAGCAATTTTCGACGCCATCGCGGCGGGGATCACCACTGGTGATATCAGGCTGACCAATACTGTTGTCCCGCAACCGATGTCGTCAGACTTTGACCGGATCCGGCAAGAATTCGGCTTTCCCGGCGACGATTCCGTCATCGCCAGGTGCTTCTTGTTCTGGGCCGGGGTGCTGGGCGCGATCAACCTTGAGGTGTTCGGACAGTACGGCGCCGACACGCTGACCGATCCCGAGGCGGTCTTCGACACTCAGCTTCTGCTGCTGGTGGACATGCTGACCCAGCATTGACCCAGCGGTACGCCGGCGCGGCGGGGAGGCCGAATTAGAACGTGTTCACCCGATGATTCCAGTCACCGTGCACCGGATTACGGCAAAGATTTTTTGGGCCTTTCTGGGGGCCGACAGACTGGGCTATCCTGCCAGACGATGACGCTTACCGTGCAATCACCGATACAGATCGCCTGGGTTACCCGAGATCTGGATGCCACTGAAACGGCTCTCACCGGCTTGCTAGGTGTCCGGAAGTGGGTGCGAATACCCGAGGTGCACTTTGCTCCGGATAGCTGCAGCTACCGTGGCAAGCCCGCAGATTTCGTCGCCAGCATCTCACTGAGCTATCTCGGCGATATGCAACTGGAGCTCATCGAACCGGTCACCGGGGAGAACGTCTATAGTGAATTTTTGCGTGACTCCGGGCCGGGTTTGCACCACATCTGCATGGAGGCCGACACCCCCGAGCAATTCGATGCGGCGCTGGCCGACGCCGCTGACCACGGCGCCCCCGTGGTCCAGCAGGGGGTAATGCCCGGCGGAATCCAATTCGCTTACGTGGCAGCACCACAGGCGGGCGTGCCGTTTGTGGAGATCGCCTACATCTCGCCGGAGATGAAGGCGTTTTACGACTACATCAAACAGGAGCAGCGGTGAGCCGCGCCTGCGACGATGCAGTGGGGGCACCCCCAGCCGCGCAGCGGCGAGGGGGACGTACCGATGAGGAGGAGTGGCGCCAATGAGCACCGAGACCCCAGCAACGGTCAATGCAGACGCCGTGACGTCCTGGTCGGACGACGTCGACGTGCTGGTGATCGGTTTTGGCATCGGCGGTGGATGCGCGGCGGTGAGTGCGGCGGCGGCCGGCGCGCGGGTGCTCGTCTTGGAACGCGCCGCCGTGGCCGGCGGCACAACCTCGCTGGCCGGCGGCCACTTCTACCTGGGTGGTGGGACCGCGGTCCAGCAGGCCACCGGTCATGACGACTCGCCCGAGGAGATGTACAGGTACCTGGTCGCGGTGTCTCGCGACCCCGACCCCACCAAGATTCGGGCGTACTGCGAGGGCAGCGTCGAGCATTTCAACTGGCTCGAAGACCTGGGTTTCCAGTTCGAGCGCAGCTACTTCCCGGGCAAAGCGGTGATTCAGCCCAACACCGAGGGCTTGATGTTCACCGGCAACGAGAAGGTGTGGCCGTTCCTGGAGAAGGCGGTGCCGGCACCGCGCGGCCACAAGGTGCCGGTGCCCGGCGACACCGGCGGTGCCAGCATGGTGATCGACCTGCTGCTCAAGCGCGCCGCAAGCCTGGGTGTGCAAATCCGTTACGAGACCGGCGCCACCGAGCTGATTGTGGATGATTCGGGTGCGGTGACCGGTGTGACGTGGAAACAGTTCTCCGAAACCGGTGCGATTAAAGCAAAGTCGGTCATCATTGCCGCCGGGGGATTCGTGATGAACCCGGAGATGGTAGCCAAGTACACGCCGAAACTCGCCGAGAAGCCCTTCGTGCTCGGCAATACCTACGACGACGGCCTCGGCATCCGGATGGGCGTTTCGGCCGGCGGCGCCACCCAGCACATGGACCAGATCTTCATCACTGCTCCGCCGTACCCGCCGTCGATCCTGCTGACCGGGATCATTGTGAACAAGCTGGGGCAGCGGTTCGTCGCCGAGGATTGCTACCACTCCAGAACGTCCGGGTTCGTCATGGATCAGCCGGACAGTGCGGCGTTCCTGATCGTCGACGAGGCACATTTGGAGCACCCGACGATGCCGTTGGTGCCGCTCATCGACGGCTGGGAAACCGTCGCCGAAATGGAAGCCGCACTTGGGATCCCGCAGGGCAACCTGGTCGCAACGCTGGACCGCTACAACACCTACGCCGCCCGCGGCGAGGACCCCGACTTCCATAAACAGCCGGAATTCCTTGCGGCGCAAGACAAAGGCCCCTGGGGCGCGTTCGACATGTCACTGGGCAAGGCGATGTACGCGGGATTCACCGTCGGCGGGCTGGCCACCTCCCTGGAAGGTCAGGTGCTGCGCGAAGACGGCACCGCAATACCCGGCTTGTACGCGGTCGGGGCGTGTGCGTCCAACATCGCCCAGGACGGCAAGGGCTATGCCAGCGGCACGCAGCTGGGTGAGGGGTCGTTCTTCGGCCGCCTCGCCGGAACGCACGCGGCCGCGTACCGCTAGACCTTCGCGGGTTCCGGGCCGACCGGCCCGAGCTGCCATTGACCGTTGCCGAGCAGCTGCAGCTGTTGTTCGTGGTGCTGCTCCACGGTGTGGCGATGGCTGACGCTCACCACGACGCACTCCGGCAGCTCGGCGCGCAATAGCTGGTAGAGCGCGAATTCCAGGCCCTCGTCGAGTGCGGAGGTGGACTCGTCGAGGAACACGGCCCGCGGCTTGGTCAGGAGAATGCGGGCGAAGGCGACACGCTGCTGCTCACCCGGAGAGAGCACCTTGGCCCAATCCTGTTCTTCGTCGAGTCGTTCGATCAACGGGGCCAGTGCGACCTTGTTCAGCACGTCATGCAATTCGTTGTCAGCGACTCCGTTCGGCGAATTCGGGTAGCACACCACGCCACGCAGGTTGCCCAGCGGCACATACGGCAACTGCGACAAGAACATCGTGGCGTTGTCACCGTCCGGCCGACACAGCGTCCCCGACGCGTAGGGCCACAATTCGGCCAGACTGCGCAGCAGCGTGGTCTTGCCGACTCCGGAACGCCCGGTGATCACCAGCGAGTCGCCGCTGTGGAGCTCTACGTCGAGCGCGTCAATCAGCGGATCTCCGGCCGGCGTGCGGACCTCGATACCGGCCAGCTCGACCGCCGACTCTTGGCTCGGTTTGACCAGCACTGCCGGCAGCGCGCGGCCCTGGGCGTTGGCGTCCACCAGCCCGTGCAACCGGATGATCGCCGCCCGGAACGAGGCGAACGCGTCGTAGTTGTTCCGGAAGAACGACAGCGAGTCGCTGATATTGCCGAATGCCGTTGCGGTCTGGCCCACGTCACCGAAGTCGATCTTGCCGGCGAATAGCCGCGGGGCCTGGATGACCCACGGCAGCGGAACGATCGCCTGCGACACCGACCAGTTCCAGCCGTTGAAGATGATGCTCCGGCGGACGAACTTGCGGTAGTTGTCGATGATCGGGGTGAAACGACGCCAGAGTTGTGCCCGTTCCACGCGCTCGCCGCGATAGAAACCCACCGCTTCCGCGGCGTCGCGCAGCCGGACCAGGCCATAACGAAACGCGGCGTTGAGCTTCTCGTTGTTGAAGCTGAGCCAGATCAGCGGACGTCCCAGCCATATCGCGACCGCCGTCGCGATGACCACGTAGACCAGAACGGTCCAGAACATGGCCCGCGGCAACGTGACGTCGAAGAGGGTCAGGTCCCCGGACAGGTTCCACAGGATCGCCGCGAAGGAGATCACCGAGGCAACCGCGTTGACGGCCCCGAACAGCAACGTGCTTCCCGTGCCGTTGGACGGGCTGTTCGGGGTCCCGCCGGCGTTGGCGGTGAAGATGTCGACGTCCTGCTGGATGCGCTGGTCGGGGTTGTCAATGGTGTTGTCGATGAACAGATCCCGGTAGTACGCCTTGCCGTCCAACCAGTCGTCGGTGAGGTGGGCGGTCAGCCAGATGCGCCAGGCGATGATGAACCGCTGGGTCAGATAAATGTCGAGCATGAATCGGATGACGTAGAGGGTGGCCAGCACGCTGAAAATCGCGAGGGACATCCAAAAGCCATGAACACCAGACTGTCTGACGCCGTCGTCGCCCGCGGCCATGCCCTGGACTGCCTTCTGCACCGCCGTGTACAAGTCGTTGCCCTGGTAGCTGAGCAGCACGGTGAGCCGGACCGCAAGCAGCACCGACAGCAACAGCACCGCAAGCATCAGCCACACCTTGACGCTGGCCGGGCCGACAAAGTAGCCGCGGGTGATCCGCCAGAACTGCCGGCCCCAGGGCGTGAAATACCTGAATGCGGCCAGCACGACGATGAGACACACCGCGCCCACCGCCCAGGCAATGGCGACCCACTGCAAGGAGTCCACAAGTGCCGACGACCAGTCGATGGATGGCTTAAATAGCGTGGGACCCAACGTCGACGTCTCCTTGCTATCGAGGCATCTTGGGGAGCCTCATGGCGAATGCTTCCCCGCGAAGGTACCCGAGACTGGCCGATAGGCTGCCAGGATGAGCATCGACGCTCCGTCCAGCCAGATCGTCCATGCCGGCCGACTCATCGCCCGGCGCCTGCGAGCCATTGGTATCGACACCCTGTTCACGTTGTCGGGCGGACACCTGTTTTCCATCTACGACGGCTGCCGCGACGAGGGCATTCGACTGATCGACACCCGCCACGAGCAGACGGCGGCGTTCGCCGCCGAGGGCTGGTCGAAGGTGACCAGGGTGCCGGGCGTGGCCGCCCTGACCGCGGGCCCGGGCGTCACCAACGGCATGAGCGCGATGGCGGCCGCACAGCAAAACCAGTCACCACTGGTGGTGCTCGGTGGACGGGCGCCCGCGCAGCGCTGGGGCATGGGATCGCTGCAGGAGATCGACCACGTGCCGTTCGTGGCGCCACTGGCTCGCTTCGCGGCCACGGCGCAGTCCGCCGACGACGCGGGCCGGCTCGTTGACGAGGCATTGCGGGCCGCGGTCGGTGCCCCGTCGGGAGTCGGATTCGTCGACTTCCCGACCGATCACGTGTTTGCCGTCTCCGAGGACCCCACCGTTGCAGGCCGTCCTGGTGCGCTCAGCGCGTTGCCGCCGGCGCTCCCGACGGCAACGGCCTGGACCGCGCCGCCGGGCTGCTGGCGACCGCGCAGCGGCCGGTGATCATGGCCGGCACCAACGTCTGGTGGGGACACGCCGAGATCGCACTCCTGCGGCTTGCCGAGGAGCGGGGGATCCCGTGCTGATGAACGGGATGGCCCGGGGGGTCGTGCCCGCCGATCACCCGTTGGCGTTCTCGCGGGCACGGGCAAAAGCGCTGGGCGAGGCGGATGTGGCCCTCGTCGTCGGGGTGCCGATGGATTTTCGGCTCGGCTTCGGCAAGGTGTTCGGGCCGCAAACGCAGCTCGTCGTGGCCGATCGGGCCGAGCCCGAGCGGGAGCATCCCCGGCCGGTCGCCGCCGGCCTCTACGGCGACCTCACCGCCATTCTCTCCGCGCTGTCCGGCCCGAGCGGAGCCGACCATCGGGACTGGGTCGATGCGCTGCGAACGGCGGAGACCGCCGCGCGCGAACAGGAAACCGCCGATCTCGGTGACAGCCGGATCCCGCTACACCCGATGCGGGTATACGCCGAACTCGCGCCCATGCTGGACCGCGACGCCATCGTGGTGATCGACGCCGGCGACTTCGGCTCTTACGCGGGCCGGGTGATCGACAGCTATCAGCCGGGCTGCTGGCTGGACAGCGGGCCCTTCGGCTGCCTTGGCTCGGGCCCCGGCTACGCCCTGGCCGCCAAGCTGGCCCAGCCGGACCGTCAAGTCGTCCTGATGCAAGGCGACGGCGCATTCGGCTTCAGCGGCATGGAATGGGACACCCTGGTGCGGCACCAAGCGCCGGTCGTGTCGGTGATCGGCAACAACGGAATCTGGGCCCTGGAAAAGCATCCAATGGAGGCGATCTACGGCTATTCGGTGGTGGCGGAGCTGCGTCCGGGGACCCGCTACGACGAGGTGGTCCGCGCCCTGGGCGGCCACGGCGAACTGGTGTCGGCACCGGTCGAGCTGCGGCCCGCGCTGGAGCGTGCGTTCACCAGCGGCCTGCCCGCCGTCGTCAACGTGCTCACCGACCCCGAGCATCGCCTATCCCCGGCGATCGAACCTCGCCTGACGGGTCGGCGCAGCTCACCGCGTACCGTTGACCTGTGCCAAAGACCCCCCGCACTCAACCGGGCCGCCTGAGCAGCAGATTTTGGCGGCTGCTCGGCGCCAGTACGGAAAAGGACCGCACCCGCTCCCTCGCGCAGGTCAGCGACGCGTCTGAATACGACGACAAGGCCGCCGGTCTCAAAGACGACCAGCTGCGCAAGGCAGCCGGGCTGCTCAACCTCGACGATCTCGCCGACTCCGAGGACATCTCGCAGTTCCTGGCTATCGCCCGGGAAGCCGGCGAGCGGTCAACGGACTTGCGGCCGTTCGACGTTCAGTTGCTGGGCGCGCTACGCATGCTCGACGGCGATGTGATCGAGATGGCGACCGGTGAGGGCAAAACCCTGGCCGGCGCGATCGCGGCCGCCGGATACGCGATCGCCGGCCGCCACGTGCACGTGGTCACCATCAACGATTATCTGGCCCGTCGCGACGCGGAATGGATGAGCCCGCTGCTGGAGGCCATGGGGCTGACGGTCGGCTGGATCACCGGGGAATCGACCAGCAAGGAGCGCCGCGCGGCTTACGGCTGCGACGTCACTTACGCCTCGGTGAACGAGATCGGCTTCGACGTGTTGCGCGACCAGCTGGTCACCGACGTCGACGACCTGGTATCGCCCAATCCCGATGTGGCCCTTATCGATGAGGCCGACTCCGTGCTCGTCGACGAGGCACTGGTGCCACTGGTGCTGGCGGGCACGACGCACCGGGAGACGCCGCGGCTGGAGATCATCGAACTGGTCGGCGAGCTCACCGCCGATATCGACTACGACACCGACTCCGACAGCCGCAACGTGCACCTCACCGAGGTCGGCGCACGCAAAGTCGAAAAGGCGCTCGGCGGCATCGACCTGTACTCCGAGGAACACGTCGTCACCACGCTCACCGAAATCAACGTCGCACTGCACGCCCATGTGCTGTTGCACCGCGACGTGCACTACATCGTGCGCGACGATGCCGTGCACCTGATCAACTCCTCCCGCGGCCGCATCGCGCAGCTGCAGCGCTGGCCGGACGGTCTGCAGGCCGCTGTCGAGGCGAAGGAAGGCATCGAGACCACCGAGACGGGTGAGGTGCTCGACACCATCACGGTCCAGGCGCTGATCAACCGCTACACGACCGTGTGCGGAATGACGGGCACCGCGCTGGCCGCCGGTGAGCAACTGCGCCAGTTCTACAAGCTGGGTGTTTCACCAATTCCGCCGAACACTCCCAACATTCGTGAAGACGAGTCCGACCGGGTCTACATCACCGCCGCGGCCAAGAACGATGCGGTCGTCGACCACATCGCCGACGTGCACGAGACGGGACAGCCGGTGTTGGTCGGCACCCGCGATGTGGCCGAATCCCAGGAGCTGCACGAGCAGCTGGTGCGCCGCGGCGTGCCGGCGGTCCTGCTGAATGCCAAGAACGACGCCGAGGAAGCCCAGGTGATCGCCGAGGCCGGCAAGTACGGGGTGGTCACGGTGTCCACCCAAATGGCCGGGCGGGGTACCGACATCCGCCTCGGCGGATCCGACGAAGCCGACCACGACAGGGTCGCCGAGCTGGGCGGGCTGCACGTGGTCGGCACCGGGCGCCATCACACCGAGCGGCTGGACAACCAGCTGCGGGGGCGGGCCGGACGCCAGGGCGACCCGGGCTCGTCGGTGTTCTTCTCGAGCTGGGAGGACGACGTCGTCGCGGCCAACCTCGATCGCAACAAGCTGCCCGAGCAGACCGACGAGGACGGCAAGATCGTCAGCCCCAAGACCAGCGCATTGCTCGATCACGCGCAGCGGGTCGCCGAGGGCCGGCTGCTGGACGTACACGCGAATACCTGGCGTTACAACCAGCTGATCGCCCAGCAGCGCGCCATCATCGTGGATCGTCGAAACACGTTGCTACGCACCGCAACCGCGCGCGAGGAGCTCGCCGAACTGGCACCGAAGCGCTACGAGGAGCTGGCCGAGACCGAGGGAATCTCCGAAGACCGCCTCGAGACGATCTGCCGGCAGATCATGCTGTATCACCTCGACCGCGGCTGGGCCGATCATCTGGCCTACCTGGCCGACATCCGGGAAAGCATCCATCTGCGCGCGCTGGGCCGGCAGAACCCGCTGGACGAGTTCCACCGGATGGCGGTCGACGCGTTCGCGTCGCTGGCCGCCGACGCGATCGAGGCCGCTCAGCAGACGTTCGAAACGGCTAACGTCCTCGAAGAGGAGCCGGGCCTCGATCTGTCCAAGCTGGCACGACCGACGTCGACGTGGACATACATGGTCAACGACAACCCGCTGTCCGATGACACGTTGTCCACCCTGAGCCTGCCCGGAGTATTCCGCTAGACCGAGTGGGCTTTGCTCGCTCACAAGCCGAACGGTCCGCAGTGCGGACCGCATTCTCGCCGAGCTAAGGTCACGGCTCATGGAGCCGGATCCGCCAGACCGGGTGCTGACAGTACCCAACTTGCTGAGCGCCATCCGCCTGCTGCTCATTCCGGTATTCATTTACGCCCTGATGTTCGCGCACGCCAACGGGTGGGCGGTGGCGATCCTGATGTTCAGCGGCGCCTCCGACTGGGCCGACGGCAAGATCGCCCGCACGCTGGACCAGTCGTCGCGGTTGGGTGTCCTGCTGGACCCCGCGGTCGATCGCCTCTACATGGTGACCGTGCCGATCGTGCTGGCGCTGAGCGGACTCGTACCGTGGTGGTTCGTCATCACGCTGCTGGTGCGCGACGGGCTGCTGGCCGCCACGCTGCCCCTGCTGCGCAGTCGCGGATTGTCGGCGTTGCCGGTGACCTACGTCGGCAAAGCCGCGACGTTCGCCTTGATGTCCGGTTTTCCGCTCGTGTTGCTGGGCACGTCGGACGCGTTGTGGAGCCGGGTGATCGGCGCCTGCGGTTGGGGTTTTCTGATCTGGGGTATGTACGCCTACCTGTGGTCATTCGTCCTGTATGCCGTGCAGATGGTCCTGGTGATGCGCCGGATGCCCAAAGTCGCACCGCACCCACCCCAGCCGATCATTCCCGAGGCGGGTGAGCATGGCTGAACCGGACCGCTCGCTCGGCGGTTATGACCCCAACGCGCGCCGCAGCGCCCACGCCGCGGCGCGGCCGACACTGATCCCGGTGCCGTCGCTGCTGCGCGCACTGCTGTCCGAGCATCTGGACCCCGGTTACGTCGCGGCGGCCGAACGCCGGGCCCGCACGGCCACTCCGCCCAGCGGGCGGGCACGCGTTTTCGGCTGGCTCTGGCAGGCGCTGGCGGCGATGCTGGTTGCCACGGTGTTCGCCGCGGCGGTCGCGCAAGCCCGTTCGGTCGAACCCGGTGTGCGGAGCGCCCAGCAACTGCTGGTGCGAAGTGTGCGAACGACGGAAGATGCGGCCACCAAGTTGGCTCAGCGGCGCAGCACGCTGTCGAGCCGGGTCGACGACGTACAGCGGCTCGCGCTGGCCGACGACGCGGAGGGCCAGCGGCTGCTGAGCCGGCTGGACGGGCTCAGCCTGGCCGCGGGCAGCACTGCGATCATCGGCCCCGGTCTGACCGTGCAGGTGACCGATCCCGGTGCCAGTCCGAATCTTTCCGATGTGTCCAAGCAACGGGTGAGCGGGAGCCGGCAAATCATCCTCGACCGCGATCTGCAGCTCGTGGTCAACTCGTTGTGGGCCAGCGGCGCCGAGGCCATCTCGGTCGGCGGAGTGCGGATCGGGCCGAACGTGACCATCCGTCAAGCCGGGGGAGCGATCCTGGTCGACAACAACCCCACCAGCAGCCCCTACACGATCCTCGCGGTCGGCCCGCCGCACGGAATGCGGGACCTCTTCGAGAACAGCCCCGGACTGCAGCGTCTTAGGCTGCTGGAGGCCTCCTACGGTGTCGGGATCGCGGTGAACGTCTCCGACGGTCTTTCGCTGCCGGCGGGATCGATCCGGGAAGTCAAGTTCGCCAAACAGATTGGGCCCTAGTGAGAAAAGTCCTCGTAAGACGGTTCCCCCTGGGGGGAACGCGGACGGGAACCCGCACATGATCGGTATCGCGGCGCTTGCCCTCGGCATCGTGCTGGGCTTGGTTTTCCACCCCGCAGTGCCCGAGGTCGTGCAGCCGTATCTGCCCATTGCGGTGGTCGCCGCGCTCGACGCTGTCTTCGGCGGGCTGCGTGCGTACCTCGAACGGATCTTCGACCCCAAGGTGTTCGTGATTTCGTTCGTGTTCAACGTCTTTGTGGCGGCGCTGATCGTCTATGTCGGGGATCAGTTGGGCGTCGGCACGCAGTTGTCCACGGCGATCATCGTCGTGTTGGGCATCCGGATCTTCGGCAACGCCGCCGCGCTGCGGCGCCGGCTCTTCGGGGCATGACGTGAGTCAGGACGAGCCAATCGACGCGGCCGACGAAAATCGTGACACGCCAACCCGACACGATGATTCTTCAGCTGACCCCGACCTCGGCGACGCTGCTGCGCATGGCCGGCATGAGTTGCCCGCGAACAGTCCGCGCCCCGAAATCGGAGCGGTAGTAGGCCGGACCGGGTTGTCCGGGATCCTGCGCAGCGGTCGGTCCCGGCTGATGTTCGGAGCACTGGCGGTCCTGTTGTGTCTTGTCCTGGGCGTCGCCATCGTCACCCAGGTCCGCCAGACCCGGTCGGGTGACTCCCTGGACACGGCGCGCCCCGCAGATCTGCTGGTGCTGCTGGATTCGTTGCGCCAGCGCGAGGCCACGTTGAACACCGAAGTCAACGAACTGCAGAGCACCCTGAATTCGTTGCAGGCGTCCGGCAACACCGACCAGGCCGCGATCAAAAGCGCGCAGGCGAGGCTGGCCGCGCTCTCCATCCTGGTGGGCGCCGTCGGTGCCACTGGGCTCGGTGTCACCGTCACCATCGACGACCCCGGCCCCGGGGTGTCACCGGAGGTGATGCTCGACGTGATCAATGAGCTGCGGGCCGCGGGAGCCGAGGCGATCGAGGTCAACGGTGCACACCAGTCGGTGCGGGTCGGCGTCGACACCTGGGTGGTCGGCACACCTGGTTCGCTCACCATCGACAACAGGACCCTATCGCCGCCGTATTCGATTCTGGCGATTGGCGATCCGCCTACGCTGGCTGCGGCCATGAACATCCCCGGTGGCGCAGAGGACAGCATCAAGCGCGTCGGCGGACGCATGTCTGTGCAGCAAGGCGACCGTCTGGACGTCACCACCTTGCGACAACCAAAACCGCACCAATACGCTCAGCCCGTCAAGTGAACCAGCCCGAACAGCAGCCGACCAGAACAGGATTACCGTGAGCGATATCCCGCCCGATCTGCACTACACCGCCGAACATGAGTGGGTTCGCCGGAGCGGTGAGAACACCGTGCGGATCGGAATCACCGACTTCGCGCAGTCGGCACTGGGCGACGTTGTTTTCGTCCAACTGCCCGACGAGGGCGCCGAATTGACCGCGGGCGAATCTTTCGGCGAGGTGGAATCGACGAAATCCGTGTCGGACTTGTACGCACCGGTGTCCGGCAAAGTGACTGCCGTCAACGGCGATCTAGAAGGCAGCCCGCAATTGGTCAACTCCGATCCCTACGGCGCCGGCTGGCTGCTCGATATCCAGGTGTCGGATGGCTCGGAGTTGGAATCCGCCATTTTCGCGCTGCTTGATGCCGAGGCCTACCGCGGCACACTGACCGAATGACGGTTGCTAATGTCCCTGCCAGCCCTGCGCGCGGCCGCGATATGGGTCGCGCTGGGGCGAGGGGGCCGGCCGGACGATCGGCCTGCGATGCTGCCGGTGGCTAGCACATTCCGAACCACCGCGCGGTACGGTCAACACAGCGGCATGGAGAAGGCAAGTATTCGGCAATACAGGGTTAAGAACCGAGTGGGAAGCCGGCCGAGCGGCCCGGTCAGACAACGCCACAGCGGCCAGTGAGGAGCAGCGCGTGACGGACATGGACTCAGGAAGTTCGCAAGACCAGAATTCTGATGAACTCACCGTGGAGACAACTTCGGTTTTCCGCGCCGACTTCCTCAACGAACTGGACGCACCCGCGCAATCGGGGTCCGAGAGCACGGTGTCCGGGGTTGAAGGACTTCCGGCGGGCTCCGCGTTGCTGGTCGTCAAACGCGGGCCCAATGCTGGATCGCGGTTCCTGCTCGACCAGGCCATCACGTCGGCCGGTCGGCATCCCGACAGCGACATCTTCCTCGATGACGTCACGGTCAGCCGCCGCCACGCCGAATTCAGGTTGGAAA
This sequence comes from uncultured Actinomycetota bacterium, assembly GCA_963712615.1. Classification (GTDB taxonomy): domain Bacteria; phylum Actinomycetota; class Actinomycetes; order Mycobacteriales; family Mycobacteriaceae; genus Mycobacterium. Next base: position 590,811 of record CAVQIO010000002.1, on the reverse strand, counting down.
ACAACGAGTTCCACGTGGTCGATGTGGGTAGCCTGAACGGCACCTACGTCAATCGCGAGCCGGTGGATTCGGCGGTGTTGGCAAATGGCGACGAAGTGCAGATCGGCAAGTTCCGCTTGGTGTTCCTGACGGGACCCAAAGGTGACGACGATGGAGGATCTGGAGGCTAGTGAGCGCACCCGATAGCCCGGCCCTGGCCGGGATGTCGATTGGGGCGGTCCTGGATCTGCTGAGGCCGGATTTCCCCGATGTCACAATTTCCAAGATTCGCTTCTTGGAGGCTGAAGGACTGGTGACGCCGCAGCGCGCTGCGTCGGGATACCGCAGGTTCACTGCGTACGACTGTGCACGACTGCGCTTCATTCTCACTGCGCAGCGCGATCACTACCTACCGCTGAAGGTGATCCGATCGCAGCTGGACGCCCAACCCGACGGTGAGCTGCCGCCCTTCGGATCGCCTTATGGCGTACCACGATTGGTTTCGGTGGGAGATGGCGTTGCCGCCCCCGATACCGATGCCGATACTTCCGCGGTGGGACCCACCCGCGTCCGGTTGAGTCGCGAAGACCTCCTGGAACGCTCCGGTGTGGACGAAGACCTGCTTATCGCACTGGTCAAGGCCGGGGTGATCACCACCGGCCCGGGCGGATTCTTCGACGAGCACACCGTGGTGATCCTGCAGTGTGCCCAAGCGCTGTCCGACTACGGCGTCGAGGCCCGGCATCTGCGTGCCTTCCGCTCGGCCGCCGACAGGCAGTCCGATCTGATCGCCCAAATCGCCGGGCCGGTAGTCAAAGCCGGCAAAGCCGGTGCCCGCGATCGCGCCGACGACCTGGCGCGTGAGGTTGCCGCACTGGCGATTACTTTGCACACGTCCTTGATCAAGTCCGCCGTTCGCGACGTTCTGCGACGCTGAGGACTAGACTTCGTTCAACAGCTTGGTGCTCGACGGCATGGAGAGAAATGGTGTTTCACCGGGTCGTCGCACCGAGTGAAAGTCGGACACGGCGGCAGGTGCGGAGGGCAGACACAAATGGGTGAAGTTCGTGTTGTCGGCATTCGCGTCGAGCAGCCGCAGAACCAGCCGGTGCTCTTGTTGCGCGAAGCCAACGGCGACCGCTACCTGCCGATTTGGATCGGACAGTCCGAAGCAGCCGCCATTGCGCTCGAACAACAAGGCGTCGAGCCGCCCCGCCCGCTGACGCACGATCTGATCCGGGATCTTATTGCGGCACTTGGACATTCACTAAAAGAAGTACGGATCGTCGACTTGCAGGAAGGCACTTTCTACGCCGACCTTGTTTTTGACCGCAACATCACCGTGTCGGCACGCCCCTCGGACTCGGTGGCGATCGCTTTGCGGGTCGGTGTGCCGATCTATGTCGAAGAGGCTGTTCTCGCCCAGGCCGGTCTGCTGATCCCCGACGAGAGCGACGAGGAGTCCAACACCGCTGTTCGGGAGGACGAGGTGGAGAAATTCAAGGAGTTTCTCGACAGCGTGTCTCCAGACGACTTCAAGGCCACCTGAGCCCGGAATCCCACCCGCCTGCCGGCGGCACCCGCCACGAAATGGCGGGTCAGGGGGGTCACCGACGCGGGCGATGGGCTGGACGTCGACATCACGGATCCGTCTCATCTAGCACTGTGATGTCGACACGCCTAATGGCTAGCGCGCCCCTTGCCCTTACGGCGGCCATACTTTGATCACGAGTTAAGGTACGGCAGCGATCGAACGGCGTAAGCTCTCAAGCACTCGGGCCTAAGCCAACGTGGCTGCGACGACAGCCAGTGGACGCAGCTAGTGACAAGAGCGCGATCGGCGAGAGGAACCACCTGTGAGCGACCGGCCACGCCAAGAACAGCTGGACCTTGCTGAGCACGCGGACGGCGCAACCAATGGTGACCCGAGCGTCACCGTGGCCAGCGGACCAATGCAACCCGGGCTATTTCCGGACGACTCGGTGCCTGACGAGCTGGTCGGCTACCGCGGGCCGAGTGCCTGCCAGATCGCCGGAATCACCTACCGCCAGCTGGACTACTGGGCACGCACATCGCTGGTAGTGCCATCGATTCGCAGTGCGGCAGGCTCGGGCAGCCAGCGGCTTTACTCTTTCAAGGACATCCTGGTCCTCAAAATTGTCAAGCGGCTGCTGGACACCGGTATTTCGCTGCACAACATCCGGGTCGCGGTCGACCATCTGCGCCAGCGCGGCGTCGAGGATCTGGCCAACATCACCCTGTTCTCGGACGGCACCACCGTCTATGAGTGCACGTCAGCCGAAGAAGTCGTCGACTTACTGCAGGGCGGTCAAGGCGTATTCGGCATCGCGGTGTCGGGTGCAATGCGGGAGCTGACCGGCGTTATCGCCGACTTCCCCGGTGAGCGCGCTGACGGCGGTGAGTCGATTGCCGCGCCGGAGGACGAACTGGCCTCCCGGCGCAAGCACCGCGACCGCAAGATCGGCTAGTCACCACCGCGCATCCCCGGGCGCGACACAGGTACGGGCTGCTTTTCATTATCTGCATCCGCCGCGGGTAAACCGCGGGTAAACTCACCTGTGCATCGCCCCTGCGCGGGAGAGTTCCATGGCTGCCAGCCACGGACGCCGAAGGAGCAACACCTCTCCGTCAATCTCTCAGGCAACCGGACCGCTCGGGGCCCCGATGTCTCTGGAAAGCGGTGAGCCGAATTTATTCGCTCACCCGCCCATGGGGAAAGGCAACGCGGGGGATCGGGTTGTCGAATCTCTCAGGCGCCTGGATGGGTTGACGACAGAGGGAGAGGACCGCAACGCCAGCTTGCTGGCGCCTTTGCCGTTCTCGCCGAATGTCAGGAGTCGCAGTGGGGGAATGTAATCAATCCAAAAGTTTTGCCGATCGGCATATCGGGCCGGACAGCCAGGCCATCGCGGCCATGCTCGACGTCATCGGCCTCGCCTCGCTCGACCAGCTAGCGTCGAAAGCGCTGCCGGTCGGCGTCATCGACACGCTCACCGAGGGCGGCGCCGCACCGGGTCTGGACGCATTGCCCCGCGCGGCCAGCGAGGCGGAGGCGCTAGACGAACTGCGTGCGCTGGCCGACACCAACACCGTGTCGGTGTCGATGATCGGACAGGGCTACTACGACACGTTCACCCCGCCGGTGTTGTTGCGCAACATCATGGAGAACCCCGCTTGGTACACCGCCTATACCCCGTACCAGCCGGAGATCAGCCAGGGCCGGCTGGAAGCATTGCTGAACTTCCAGACCATGGTCACCGACCTGACCGGGCTCGAGATCGCCAACGCGTCGATGCTCGACGAGGGCACCGCAGCCGCCGAGGCCATGACGCTGATGCACCGTGCGGCGCGCGGCACGTCGAACCGGATGGCGGTCGACACCGACGTGTTCGCTCAGACCGCCGCGGTGCTGGCCACCCGCGCCCAGCCGTTGGGTATCGAGCTCGTCACCGCCGATCTGCGCAACGGTCTCCCCGACGGTGACTTTTTCGGCGTCATCGCCCAGCTGCCCGGAGCCGCCGGACGGATCACGGATTGGTCCGCGCTGGTGGCCGAAGCCCACGAACGGGGCGCACTGATCGCCATCGGCGCCGACCTGTTGGCGTGCACATTGATCACCCCGCCGGGCGAGATCGGCGCCGACGTCGCGTTCGGCAGCACCCAAAGATTCGGTGTGCCAATGGGCTTCGGCGGTCCGCATGCCGGTTACCTGGCGGTGCACGCCACACACGCCCGTCAGCTGCCGGGCCGGCTGGTCGGTGTCTCGCTCGACAGCGACGGTGCACCGGCCTACCGCTTGGCCTTACAGACCCGCGAGCAGCACATCCGGCGTGACAAGGCGACCAGCAACATCTGCACCGCGCAGGTGCTGCTGGCGGTGATGGCCGCGATGTACGCCAGCTATCACGGCGCCGACGGGCTGGCCGCGATCGCGCGCCGGGTACATGGTCATGCCCAAACCATCGCGACCGCGCTGGGCGATGCGCTGGTGCACGACACCTACTTCGACACGGTGCTGGCGCGCGTGCCGGGGTGCGCGGATGAAGTGCTGGCCAAAGCGAAGGCCAGGGGCGTCAACCTGTGGCGCGTCGACGCCGACCACCTCTCGGTGGCCTGCGACGAAGTCACGACCGAGGCCCACGTGGCCTTGGTTCTGGATGCCTTCGGAGTATCGGCCGGCGAACCGGGCCCCACCGCTATCGCAACGCGCACATCGGAATTCCTGACCCATCCCGCCTTCACGCAACACCACACCGAGACGGCGATGATGCGCTACCTGCGCACGCTGGCGGACAAAGATATCGCCTTGGACCGCAGCATGATTCCGCTCGGCTCGTGCACGATGAAGCTCAACGCCGCCGCCGAGATGGAGCCGATCACCTGGCCGGAGTTCTCCCGGCTGCACCCCTTCGCTCCGGCGGCTGACACCCCGGGGCTGCGTCGTCTGATCAGCGATCTGGAGACCTGGCTGGTGCAGATCACCGGCTATGACGCGGTGTCCCTGCAGCCGAACGCCGGCTCACAAGGCGAATACGCCGGCCTGTTGGCGATCCACGACTATCACGCCAGCCGCGGCGAACCGAACCGCGACATCTGCCTGATCCCGTCCAGCGCGCACGGCACCAACGCGGCATCGGCCGCCCTGGCCGGGATGCGGGTGGTCGTGGTGGGCTGTCACGACAACGGGGATGTCGATCTCGACGATCTGCGCACCAAGGTCGGCGAGCACGCCGATCGGCTGTCGACGCTGATGATCACCTACCCGTCCACGCACGGGGTGTACGAACAGGACATCGCCGAGATCTGCGCGGCCGTGCACGACGCCGGCGGCCAGGTCTACGTCGACGGCGCCAACCTCAACGCCCTAGTGGGACTGGCCAGGCCGGGTAAGTTCGGCGGCGACGTGAGCCACCTGAACCTGCACAAGACGTTCTGCATCCCGCACGGTGGCGGCGGCCCGGGTGTGGGTCCGGTCGCGGCGCGTTCGCATCTGGCGCCGTTCCTGCCGGGTCACCCGTACGCTCCGGAGCTGCCCGAGGGCCGTCCCGTATCGTCGGCGCCCTACGGATCGGCCTCGATCCTGCCGATCAGCTGGGCCTACATCAGGATGATGGGCGCCGACGGACTGCGGGCGGCATCGCTGACCGCGATCACCTCGGCGAACTACATCGCCCGCCGGCTCGACGAGTACTTCCCCGTGCTGTACACGGGCAAGAACGGCATGGTCGCCCACGAATGCATCCTGGACTTGCGCGGTATTACCAAATCGACCGGCGTTACCGTCGACGATGTCGCAAAACGCTTGGCGGACTATGGCTTTCATGCGCCCACGATGAGCTTCCCGGTGGCCGGCACGCTGATGGTAGAGCCCACCGAAAGCGAGAACCTGAACGAGATCGACGCATTTTGCGACGCTATGATCGCCATCCGCGCCGAGATCGATCGCGTCGGCGCAGGGGAGTGGTCCGCCGACGACAATCCGCTGCGGGGCGCACCGCACACCGCCGAGTGCCTGCTGGTCGCCGACTGGGATCACCCGTACTCGCGGGAAGAGGCCGCCTATCCGCTCGGCAAGGCCTTCCGGCCCAAAGTGTGGCCGCCAGTACGTCGTATCGACGGCGCCTACGGGGACCGCAACCTCATCTGTTCGTGTCCGCCCGTGGAGGCTTACGCCTGAGCGTGCCAGTGTCCGGCAACCATGTCGGTGCAGCCGTATAGCATCGAACCTATGTTCGAGTCATTGGTGGAAATCGATCCGGCCGCCGGCGAATCGGCACTGATCGAGCGCATCGCCGAGCTGGAGCGGATCAAGTCTGCGGCGGCGGCGGGCCAGGTTCGCGCCGCGGCCACCCTGGACTCGGCTCGTAGAGCCCGCGAAGCAGCTGCCGGTGTGCCTGCTGCGCAGCGCGGGCGCGGGGTAGCAAGCGAAGTCGCGCTGGCGCGACGGGACTCCCCGGTCCGGGGCGGGGTCGGCATCTTGGCTTCGCGAAAGCCCTTGCGTACGAGATGCCTCATACTCTGGCGGCGCTGGAACGCGGGGCACTCTCGGAGTGGCGGGCCACCCTGATCGTGCGCGAGAGCGCGTGCCTGGACGTCGATGACCGTCGCACGTTGGATGCCGAGCTGTGCGCCGACCCGGCCAGCCTGAACGGAATGGGCGATGCGCGAGTAGCTGCCGCCGCCAAGGCGGTCGCCTATCGGCTGGACCCACCTGCCGTCGTCGAACGAGCGGCCAAGGCCGAGAACGAACGCACGGTCACTGTTCGGCCGGCGCCCGACACCATGGGGTCAAGTCCAGGGACGTGGTGTACGAGCTAGTCGTGTGATTCTCCGAGGTTTGGTTCAGGCGGTCAGTGCCGCGGGGGTGTCCTCCTGTTCAGTCGGTGAGTTCTGATCTGCTCGGGATTTGCTGAGGACGTCGAGGCCGAGGTAGCGCCGGGATTCGGCCCGTTCGTCGTGTTGTTCGGCCAGCACGGCACCGACGAGGCGGATCAGCGCGTTGCGGTCGGGGAAGATGCCGACGACGTCGGTGCGGCGGCGGATCTCCTTGTTGAGGCGTTCCTGGGGGTTGTTCGACCAGATCTGGCGCCAGATCTGCTTGGGGAAGTTGGTGAACGCCAGCAGATCCGGTCGGGCCGCCTCTCGGTGATCGGCGACCTTGGGGAGCTGGTCCGATAGTGCGTCGGTGATCCGATCATGTTGAGCAGCACCCGATTCCGCATCGGGTTGGTCGAACACCGAATGCAACAGGGTACGCACCCACGGCCACGAACTCTTGGGAGTCTTCGCCATCAGGTTGGTCGTGTAGTGGGTTCTGCACCGCTGCCAGGTAGCTCCGGGCAGAGTCGCGCCTAGCGCAGCCACCAGCCCGGCGTGCGCGTCGGAGGTGACCAGCCGTACCCCGGACAGGCCCCGGGCCGTCAGCGACCGCCAGAGCGCCAACCACCCGGCGCCGTCCTCAGCGGTGCTGACGTCGATGCCCAGGATTTCGCGGTATCCCTCGGCGTTGACCCCGACCGCGATCAGGGCGTGCACGTTGACCACCCGCCCGGCTTCGCGGACCTTGAGCACCAGGGCGTCGGCGGCGGCGACGAACGTGTACGGGCCGGCGTCCAGCGGCCGGCTCCGGAACGCCTCGACCGCGACGTCGAGCTCCTTGGCCATCACGCTGACTTCAGACTTCGACAAGCTGGTGATGCCCAACGTCTCGACGAGCTTGTCCATCCGCCGGGTAGACACCCCGAGTAGGTAGCAGGTAGCGACCACGGTGGTCAGGGCCCGTTCGGCGCGTTTGCGGCGTTCCAGCAGCCAGTCCGGGAAGTAGCAACCCTGCCGTAGCTTGGGGATCGCCAGATCCAATGATCCTGTGCGGGTACGAATTGGCGATGACGGTAGCCGTTTCGCTGATTGATGCGCTCGCTACTGCGTTCACCGTATCCGGCGCCGCACAGGGCGTCGGCCTCCGCACCCATCAGGGTGTGGATGAACGTCGACAACAGTTCGCGCAGCACGTCGGGGTGGGTGGTGGTGAGTCGTTCGGCCAGCGCGGCAGGCAGGTCGATATTGTGGGCAGTGGTCATCGTGTTGATTCCTTTGCTCGAGTGACTTTGGTCGGTCTGTCGAAGAATCACGCGATGACCTTCAATCATTCGGCTACGACACGCCGGTACCGCTAATCAGGTCCGACTCGTACACCACCTAGATGGACGCAACCTGTTCGACCTCGACATGGGCGGGCGGGAGCACCACATCGAAGTGCTTGCGGCGCAGCAGCTTCGCGGACTCCACATGGTCAGGATCGGAGACCGTCTGATGTTTGGCCCAGATGCGGGCATGGTCGGCTACCAGGTGACCGCCAGACCAGACCCGGACTCGCCCCAGGTCCGCGGTGACCTCGATGCGCCACCCGACTGCAACCGGGTGCACCGAATAGTCGTTGCCGTCGCAGCGCACGTAGTGATCACGCGGCAGCCGGGTCGAGGCCCGCCAGCCCACGCTTGGCCCGACCGGTGGCAGTGCCAGCATCGCCGCCTTATCGGCCTCAATCCGGTCGGCCGGCCGACACCCCAGCACACGGTGCTGGCGGTGATTGGCCCGCACCAACCAGTCGGCCAGCTAGGTGTTGAAATCCGCCGGTGAGCTCAACACCCGACCCGGCAGGAAGGCCCGTTCCAGATAGTCGTGGAAGCGTTCGACCAGACCCTTGGCCTCGGGATCGCCGGGCTTGCAAATCAGCACCTTGGCCGCCAAGGTGCCGCGAAACGCCTGGCACGCCGCGGTGAGTTCAGATCGGCGCGCCCGCCACCGCCCGACCGCGCCTTCACCGTCCCACACCAGCACCCGTGGCGTGGCGCCCAACGCTGAAAGGTGTTGCCACCAGCCGGCATAGAGATCCTCGACGCTGCGGGTCGCAATCAGCACCGCTGAGGCCCACCGCGAATACCCACACACCATCGTCAACACCGGCAGCGCGGTGGCGGTGCGGACCGTACCCGACCGGCACCACCACATCAGGAAACCAGAAGTCGCACTGAGCGATCTCGCCCGCTACATACGTCGTCCGCGACGCCGGATCCGGCGGCAGATATACCGGCCGCAGCTCGCGCACCCGCTCACTGAGCGTTCGGATCGAGTACGACCATTCGATCCGTTCGGCGATCACCGTTGCCGGCATCCGCGGGTAGGCCGCCAACAACTCCCGAATCCTGGGCTCGGCCGCATCGGCCACCGAACCAACAGGAGCACGCTGATACTTCGGCGGACCATCCGAAGCCAACGCCGCCTTCACCGTGTTCCGCGAAATCCCCAACACCCGCGCGATCTCCGAAATCGGCAACCGCTCCGCCCGACGCAACCGCCGGAACTCCGCCCAGTCCTCCACGTTCAGCACTCGCTTCCTCCCTGCCCCATAGCCAAGGTTCTCCAGGAAGCTGGCCAATTTTCAGTTGCCGCGCAGTGATCAGTATTCAGTTGCCACCGACAGAATCTTGAATCGGCCGGCGGCGCTGATAGGTCGTAGCGTTGACCTCGATCTCATCGTCGCCTATCCCGATCGCGGCTCACCAGCAAAGCCTTGAGCCATCTCCGCCACGCAGCCAAATCGCTTATCGACCTACTCACACCGCCTCGTGCGTAGCGCCGAATGCCTGACGGCTCCCGTCCGCCGTCACGGATCCGGTTCACTGCGACCGGCGTTAACCAACTGCGCGCCCTTTAAAACTAGACGGACTCACTAACGGCGTCACCAGTGGAAACCGGGCGAATGAGTGCAGCTGCATATATTTCAGTTTTTGTTGTAATAAGTCATCGATACTGATATGACAGGCACCGTCCGGCAATACAACGTTCTGGCATGGAGGGGGTCCGAAGGCTCGAGGGGGGTACGCAGGAAGGACGTGCGTGTTCGGTCAAGCTGCGCAAGTCGTGGTAATAGACCGCTGCTCGGCGCACTTCTGGACGCCGAACGATGCGCCGGCGGTGCGCGTACCGGTCGGTGCGGTCGTGCCGGGTAGCCCGCCGCGAACCGGCGTCGAGAATGCATCCCCTGCGAAGCTGTGGCCTCAGTATCGGAGCCGCCATCGGCGTCAAAAGATCTCGCTGCAATGCGGCCCCTCGAGGGAATCTCAGCTGGGACTTCCGACGGAGCCTTCGTGACAGCTGTTTCCGCCAATGTCACCCATGGATTGCCGGCGACCGGGAAGACCGAAGATTTTCGAATGATGTGACCTCCCCGCAGTTATTCGCTGCGGTTACTCGATCTGGTCCCGCCGACTACTCGAGTTGCATCGAATCCGTCGATGCCTCTGCCAGAGGCTCATACGCTCCGGCGCATGACATGCAGTCTGGAGTGCGTTGTTCCACGAGTCCTGAAGCTAACGAATCATGACGTCGATTCGGCCGGCCTTACAGAAGTGGCCACGACGACGGAATCCGCGTCACCCGACGACCAACGTTCTCGTGAATTTTCTCGTCGGCCACAACCTTGGCGTCGTTCGACGCGTCAAAAGCTTTGGATAGCGACAGCGAATGCAGGACGGTCGTCGGCGTCAGCCGACGGCACTGGGATGCAAAGGGCGTTCATCAGACCCACAAAGTCTGATGGGCGGCGCCTGATGCAGTAACGGTCAACGGGGGAGGTGCGTCAACCGGTGCAGCGAGACAGGGGTGGGGCGTGGCCGGTAGTGGCGCGCGACGCGGAGTTTCACCAGGCGCTGGCGGCGCTGAACGGCGGGGAGTTTCAGGGCGTTGCGTTCGTCGGTGACAGTGGGGTGGGTAAGTCGACGCTGGCGCGGATGTTGGCCAAGGTGGCCGAGTCTGCTGGGCGCACGGTGCGTTTTGTGCTGGGTACGCAGACGGGTTCCGCGGTGCCGTTGGGGGCGTTTTCTCGTGCGGTGACTGTGGAGATAGCCCATGAGGCTGCCATCATGCTGGCCGCCGCACATAAGACCCTGGGGCGGGACGAGAGCCTGGTGATTGTGGTCGACGACGCGCAGTTACTTGATCCGTTGTCCGCGACGCTGGTGAATCAGCTTGTTGCGAGTCGTACTGCGCGGTTGATCGTGACTATCAGGTCGGGCGAGTCGGTTTTCGATGCGGTGACTGCGTTGTTGAAAGAGCGCTTGTTGCTGACGGTTCACGTCGATCCGTTCACCCGTGAGCAAATCGGGGTATTGGCCGGTGCGGTGCTGGGCGGCGCGGTCGGGCCGAGATTGATTGACGAGCTGTTCGACCGAAGCGCGGGAAACCTTTTGGTTTTGCGCGGCTTGCTGAGTGCGGGCCGTGAAAACGGGGCTCTGGTCCGCGTGGAAGGTGCCTGGGAACTTCGGGGTCCGCTGCACGCGGATCGCGAGCTGTACGACTTGTTGGAGTTTAGGTTGCGATCTCTTTCCTCACAGGAGTTGGAGGTCGTCGAGGTGTTGGCCATCGCGGAGGTCCTGGAGTGGGACATCTTGCGTGGCATTTGCGATGCCGACGCTGCCGCGAACCTGGAGCGCCGTGGGCTGATCCAGTTGGTCGTCGATGGGTCACATACTTTGGCGCAGTTGAATCACCCCTTGCTTGGCGATGCGGCAACTCGACACGCCGGGGTGGTGCGCTCGCGGCAACTCAACGGCATCTTGGCGCAGGCCATGCAGAAGCACCTGCAGGCAGGGGGGCGTTCGCATCTTCCCGACCTGCGCAGCCGGATTCGGTTGGCGCAGTTCATGATGCGAAGCGATCTGACGCCGGACCTCGATGTGGTCATCGCGGCAGCGGCGGACGCGGTGGCGATGTCGAACGTCGTCCTGGGGGAGGAGCTGGCGAGGTTCGCGGTTGATCGGGGTGGTGGTCTGCCGGCGGCAATGGTGCTTGCCGAGGCGGTGAGTTGGCAGGGGCGTGGCGACGAGGCCGAGGCCGCCCTTGTCGACGCCGAACCCGGCGATGATGCCGACGAATGGCTGATCGCGCGATGGGGCTGTTTGCGCGCTGCGAATCTGTTCTGGGGTTGTGGGGACATCGAAGCCGCCGCACGCGTATTAACCGACGTGAAAAATCGCGTTGAGTCCGAGGCGGCCATTCATCTCGTCACTGCGTTAGAAGTATCAAATGGGTTCTTCTGTGGCAATGTGGAGACGACGCTGTCTGTAGGCCTGGGCTTGTGTGAGTCGGATTTGCTGCCGCAAGCGACCGTGGTGGCGGCTATCCCGACGTGCGGTGCTCTGGTGGCGGTCGGGCGCTTCTCCGAAGTGCATCGGGTAGCGGATGCCGGGCTACGCGCGGCTGCGCTCGAAGGAATGGGCCTGCACCGGTTCAACATCGGCTTGGCCGAAATCATGAGCGCCACAGCCGCCGGTGAATTTTCGGCAGCCGAACGGGTCTGGAAGCGTTACGCCGCGATCGCTACAGGTGTTCCTGAGGTGGACGCCATACTGCATGCGATGCGGGGATTCGTGCAACTGCGCCGGGGGGATCTGCCGTCTGCATGCGCCGCCTTCAGAGATTCGAAAGCGGTATTGTCGCGAGGGTTTCCGTCGCCATGGGTCGTCCTGGTGGCCGCCCGGCATGCCCAGGCAGAAGGGCAGCGGGGTGATAGCGAGGCTGCCACCGCCGCCTTGCGCGGTGCGGAGGAAGCGTACGGACCGCATGTCGCGGTGTTTCTGCCGGAACTCGAGCTTGCCCGGGCCTGGCAGCAGGCATCCCTGGGCGAAACGACGGCCGCCCAGACGCATGCGCTGCGCGCTGCGCAGGTCGCGGAAAGAGCGGGGATGCACGCGGTGGAGATGCGCGCCCTTCATGCCGCTGTCCGATTAGGTGACCGTGCGCACGCCACACGACTGCAAGAGCTCGCCGGGATCCTGAAGACCCCGTTCGCCGAAACCGTCGCGAGCCATGCCCGCGGTCTGGCTCTCCAAGACGGAGGTCTGGTCGACGCTGCCGCACATCGATTCGCCGACCTGGGCGCACTGGCTCTCGCCGCCGACGCGTCGGCTCAGGCGGCTGGCGAACACACCAACCGCGGCGAACGCGGCAAGGAAATCGAGTCGTCGACCTGGGCATACGGGCTGGCAAGTCAATGCGGATTGCGCACGCCGGCACTCGAAGCCGCGGCGCGCCCGCTACCGTTCAGCGACCGGGAGCGCCAGATCGCCATGCTGGTCGCGGCCGGTTTGTCCAACCGACAGATCGCCGACCGGTTGGTTGTCTCCGTGCGAACGGTAGAGGGACACCTCTACCGGCTCTTCACCAAACTCGGCATCAACAACCGCGACCAGCTCATCCACCTAACAAGTCGACATCTGCTGGGAAACAACATGCTCTTCAATGCGTTTGGATGATGCCGCCAGCAAAGAACCTCCGGACCGCCACGCGGCTGGTTGAGGCTCCGGGTAGCGGCGGTGGCGACCCACAAAGGTTGCTAAACCGAAAGCACTCTTCGCGCAGAGCGATAGCGGGTGGCGCTGGGCGCGCACGACGCCGCTCGCAATGGCTCTCGGGTAATCTCAAGTCAAGGTGCTGGCGGCCCTTACGGCGGACAACCCGGCGTCTGAACCCCTACGCACCATCGGCTGTGTTGTTACTCGATGTGTGCGCGCGCACCACCCTACTCAGATCAATCGGGTCGACGCCGGCTCGAGCAAACATAAGCTCCGCGCATGACATCCTCTCTGGGAGGCGTGGCCGGTTCGATTTTCATGGACGTGGATCACGATAGGCATTCCGTCGTTCGCGTCAAAGAATCTGCACTAGTCCATCTTTGGGGAATTGACCGTACCGAATTCTCGTCGCCGACGGGCCGATTGCACCCTTTTGATCAGACGGTGCGAAGCCCCGTGTCACCCCGGATTCCGGACGCAGTGTGCGCTTTGGCGGTGAGCCCGGGGAGTTTGCCCAACCGGTTCACCGGAACCGCACCTGAAGCTGCCCCCCGTCCTCTGCCAACACATGCGCCCCGGAATCGGCGCCGCGAACGAGACTTCGCGTCGCGGCACTGCAGTCACGTTCACGTGCACACGGCAATGGCAGCTAGCGCCGATTACCCGACACCCGTATGACGTTCTAGAGGTTGAAAACTATGCCCGGGGAGCAGCGCGTGGTCGACTATATCGTCGGTCACCTAGCGAAAATTGGAGTCGACCACCTATTCGGGGTCGATGGCGACAACATCGAAGATCTTTACGACGCCACGTTTTTGCGTGCCGACATCAGCGCCGTGTTGGCCAAACACGAGTTTTCTGCAGCTGCCATGGCTGACGGATACAGTCGCAGCTGCGGTGCTTTAGGCGTGATGGCGGCGACATCCGGAGGGGGCGCGCTGAATTTGATTCCCGGCCTTGGGGAATCGTTTTCAAGCCGCGTGCCGGTACTGGCATTGGTGGGTCAGCCGCCGACCGCAATGGATGGCCGTGGCAGCTTTGAGGACACCAGCGGTCGCAACGGTTCGCTGAACGCCGAGGCCCTGTTTTCCGAGGTGTCGATATTCTGCCGACGGGTGATGGATCCTGCCGATATCGCCTCAGCGTTGCGGACTGCCGTTGCGGCCGCGAGAAGAGGTGGGCCGGCGGTGTTGCTGCTGCCCAAGGACATCCAGAAGGCGTGCATGCCGCTCAACGGTCACACCGGTGAGCAGGCGGTGGAGCGGGTCCGGACTTTCAGTGACCCGTATCCGATTGTGCAAGCGCTGCGCTCGGCGAACGGACCGGTCACGATCATTGCGGGCGAGCAGGTGGTGCGCGATGCTGCAACAGCCGAACTGGCGTCACTACGCGCGGCGCTTCGCGCACGAGTGGCGTGTGTGCCCGATGCCAAGGATGCCGCCGGCACACCAGGTTTCGGCTGCTCGTCGGCGCTTGGGCTGGCCGGCGTTATGGGTCACCCCAGCGTGGCGGAAGCGGTGGCCGGCAGCGCGCTGTGTCTGGTGGTTGGCACCCGGCTTTCAGTGACCGCGCGCGCTGGTCTCGACGATGCGCTGGCGACGGTGCGCACGGTCTCGATCGGGTCGGAGCCACCGTACATTCCGTGCACTCATGTCCACACCGAGGATTTGCGGATGTCCTTGCAGACATTGACGAGTGCGCTCGCGGGCCGCGGACGGGCAACGGGGGTCCGGGTTCCGGACACGTTGTCGCGCAGCGAATTGATCCCGCCGCCGTTTGACGGTTCAGGGGTCCGTTACCGCGATGCCATGGACGTCCTCGATCGCGTGTTGCCCGACGGTGTCGACATTGTCGTTGACGCCGGCAACGCTGGCGCGGCAGCCGTGCATTACTTGCCTGTGCGGCGCATGGGCCGGTTCGTGGTTGCGCTCGGTATGGGCGGCATGGGGTACAGCTTCGGGACCGGTATCGGGATGGCATGCGCGCACGCGAAACTCCAAAAGCCGCGTGCGCGTGTCGTTGTGATAGCCGGGGACGGCGCCTTCTTCATGCACGGCATGGAGGTGCATACCGCTGTGCAATACCGGTTACCGGTGACGTTCGTTTTGTTCAACAACAACGCCCACGCCATGTGCGCGATCCGCGAAAAGTTGTTCTACGGCAATCGGCACGGATACAACCGCTTTACGGCGAGTCGGCTCGGGGCCGGTCTTGCTGCGATGTTTCCAGGGCTTTCATCGGTCGACGTCACCAACGCCGACGGATTCAGCGCAGCGGTGCGCTCAGCACTCGAGAGTGATGACCCATCAGTGATCAGTGTCGAGTGTGCGGCAGATGAAATTCCTCCTTTCGCAACATTTCTGGGGGAAGCGCCACGGGAGGAAGAGACCAACACCGATGTCGTTCCAACGCTCGACGATCGTGGCCCCGACGCCGGCACCACCGGGGCAACCAAGGGGGTGCCCTGGCCCGATCCTCTCGGCGGCCATGCCGTTGGTGCACCCGTGCACCAAAGCTCTCCAGGCCCACGGCACCTGCCGGACACCGAGCATGACCGCGCGTCTACTCTATCCGGCCGCCCGAATCTCTCTACTTGCCCGTAAAAGGTGTTTACGCCAGTTCGTCGAACCATAGGCTGCCCGAAATGATTAGTTCGAAGTTATGGCGGGGGAGGAATAAACCAATGTCCGTGGTGATCGTGGATAACTACGACTCGTTCACATACAATCTCTTTCAGCTTACCGCGGGAGTGACCGGTGGTCACGTTCAGGTGATCCGAAATGACGACAATTCGATGTGGTCTTCGATCGCTCCCGATAGTATCGAAGCATTGATCATATCTCCTGGACCAGGACGGCCGGAATTCGAGTCTGATTTCGGCATCAGCCGCTTGGCGCTCGAGTATGACGTTCCAGTCCTAGGCGTATGCCTGGGCCACCAGGGCATGTGTTATTTCGAAGGTGGAATTGTCACGACCGCACCCGAACCTTGCCATGGACGAACGGGTGCCATTCAACACGACGGCACCGGCTTGTTTGAAGGAATACCTTCACCGTTTCATGCCACCCGATATCACTCGCTTGTGGTATCCGAATTGCCAGATACGCTGAAAGCCACAGCATATACTGTAGACAGATCGGGAAAGAAACTTATCATGGCGGTAGAGCACCGCTTTCGCGCGCAATGGGGCGTTCAATTCCACCCCGAGTCGATCGTCACGGAGTATGGCTCTAAATTAATTGAAAATTTTTTGAAGCTCGCTCACGTTCGTCCGCGACGGCGCGATATTACGAAGACTGCGGCAGCTGCTGCGCGCACTCCATGCCTGGGCGCACAAAGTGAACCCGCGAGGCCCGCCAAGCGATTCCGGGTTATGAGCTCTCGCCTCAGAATTGAACCTGATGCGGAAAAGGTTTACACGAGTCTATTCGGCGGCCAAGATTGTGCGATCTGGTTGGATAGCTCTAGGGTGATAGAGGGGCTGTCTCGATTTTCTATTCTCGGCGGTTGCGGACCCCACGGCGAAAGGGTCACCGCGGCTGCCAATGGCGGTGTGTGCGTCCGAAGCAGCGACGGTACCCTGGCGCGTCTCCCCCAGAGCATTTTCGAGTACCTTGGCCGGCAAACCGCCGAGCGCGCAGTCACCGGAGTGGTGACCGATTGCGACTTCGCTCTCGGCTACGTCGGCTACCTGGGCTACGAGATGAAGGCTGAATGCGGCGGCGAAGCTGTGCACCAGTCTGATCTCCCCGACGCCGACTTTGTGTTCTGTGATCGAGCGGTCGTGATCGATCACAAGCTAGGCGAAACCTGGCTACTGGCCCTTGCAGACCAGGCAATCCTGGATCAGTCCGAGGCTATGTCGTGGCTGGAACATGCCGAGCAGATCGTTGGCTGCTCGTGGCATGCCTCGCCTACCGACCGCGAATTCGCCTTGCCCGAAGCAGATGTTCCCACTGTTATTCGCGAATCTCCAACCAAGTACATCGACAATATCCGACAGTGCATGAAGGAGATCCGCGCAGGGGAGACCTACGAGGTTTGCCTGACGACCACCGTGACGGTAAACGCCACAATCGACGCGCGGGAAACGTACGCGGACCTCCGCCGGCGCAATCCCGTTCCCTATGGTGCGCTCTTGCAACTCCCGGGAGTCGATATTTTATGTGCGTCTCCGGAGCGGTTCCTCAAAATCTCCGCCCATCGCATGGTAGAGGCTAAGCCGATCAAAGGCACTCGCCGCCGCGGCGGCACACCCGATGAAGATTCGGCGCTGGCAAACGATCTGCAAAATGCAGAAAAGGACCGGGCGGAAAACCTGATGATCGTTGATTTACTGCGAAATGATTTGGGGCAAGTTTCCGAGGTTGGTTCGGTCTACGTCCCTAGTATATTCGCGGTTGAGACATACGCGACCGTTCATCAATTGGTCAGCACCGTCAGAGGCAAATTGAGGCAGGATGTGACGCCGGCGGATTGTGTGAGAGCGGTCTTTCCGGGCGGCTCTATGACGGGCGCCTAAGCGCCGGACGATGCAAATCATCGACAGACTGGAGGGCGGCCCTCGCGGAGTTTATTCAGGGGCTATCGGATATTTCTCTCTCTCGGGAGCGGTTGACCTGAACATTGTCATCCGAACGATGGTTGTCCGTGGTGACCAAATCACGATCGGCACCGGCGGCGCAATCGTCTCTCTTAGCGACCCGGAGGATGAACTCGCGGAAATACGCCTGAAGGCGCATGCACTTCTGGACTCCATACGCGCAACGGCTCGAATAACGACTATGGCCTGAAGTCGGTCTTTTTATGGCGCTTGCCAATCGAGTTCGTGATGCTGACAGGTCAAGGCAATCAACGTGAAAGACAGAATGGAGATATCGCGTGGGAGACGATCGTGATATTGAGGCCATCGCCATCGGTGCGGCAGTAGATAAATGCCGTGAACGCCTTGACGAGCTCGACACGACTTTGATCGGGGTTATAGCCGAACGCATGGGGCTGTGCGTACAGATCGCGGAGCTTAAACATAGGGGCCGAATCCCTATGATGCAACCTCACCGGTTGCAACACGTTCGCGCGAAGTCCGTCAAGGAAGGCCGAATGCGGGGTCTCGACGAAGGTTTCGTTGATCGGCTGATCGATGTAATAACGCAGGAATCGTGTCGACTGGAGGACTGCATTATCGACAGATTAGGGCTGGGTAGTCCAAATGACCTGAAATCGAACCGGGCTGGGCCGCCGGCATGACGTCATAAGTAGGGAATCAGTCAACCATCATGCTCAATTACGGCACACAACCTGACATGCTGGGATCGTTGACCGCTGCTCAGCGGTCGATATGGGCTGCGCAACAATTCAAGCCCGAAGTCCCTTACAACATCGCGGCTTTCCTGGCGATTGATCACCATGTCGACGCCGAACGGCTCATGGCTGCATGCGAAGCGGCGGCAACGTGGTTCGGCACACCATGCGCGCGGCTTTCGCTCGATGACGGCGAGCCGGTCTTCATAGTTGACCGCTCGTTCCCAGAAACCCTGCACTGCGTCGATCTACGCGGTGAGTCTGACCCGGTGACTGCCGCTGGCATCTGGATGAATAACGACTACCGCCAACCAGTTGATCTGGTCCGCGACCGCCTGACTGAGTTCACACTGCTGCGGATCACCGACAACCTTTGCTACTTCTACTTGCGCGCGCACCACCTGCTTTTCGACGGGTACGGCGCCGACAATTTTATCCGGTATATCTCGGCCGCCTACTCGGGGTCAATCCCTGAGGGGTCAATCCCGGAGACCGCCAAGGTCGATTTCTCCGAATTTGCCCTGATTCGTGACGCAGACCGAGAGTATCAGCAGTCTTCGCGTAGTCAGACCGATGCCGAGTACTGGAAGACCGTCGTGCATGGACCGTTGGACGTGACGGATCTGACAGGTGCGCGACGGTCGGTGGTGCCGCAGCACCCACTAGTGCGCGAGCTCAAGTGCAACCACCGCCTGTCGAGAGGCGGTCAGGACGAGTTCGATGTCGCACGAATTGTCGCGTCCATGGCGGTGTTCATCGCAAAAACGACTGGCCAACATGCGATTTCAATGTCATTGCCGGTATCGGCTCGCACGACTGCGGCGCTGAAGAAATGCACCGGTATGGTGTCGAACCTGGTGCCGCTGCGCATTTGCGTTGATGACGGCGACACCATCGGCGCGGTGACCGATCGGGCCGCCAAGGAACTGATCGGTGCGCTGCGGCATCAACAGTTCCGGCGCTGGCCGGACTTAATTGGGGGCGCAGCCCGTCTCGGCGTGAACGTCGAGTTCGGCCCAGTGATCAACATTTTCGACTTCGCCGACCCGTTTACATTTGGGCCTTCGGAAGCCGTGTACAACGTGTTGACCACCTTCCCTATACAAGACATCGCGGTCAACATCTATCCGTGGCTGGGTAACGGTGTGCCGCGGATTCAGTTCGCATGGAACCCGGTCCGGTACGACGATGATGAAATCGACAGGCACATAGTCCATTTGGAATTGCTCTTGGAGTTGCTATTGGCCGCTGATGCGTCGGTGGTGGTGGGTGAGGTGTCGTTGTTGGATGCCGGTGAGCGGGATCTGGTGGTGGGGGGATGGTCTGGTGTGGGTGTGGGTGCGCCGGTGGGGGTGGTGTCGCAGGTGTTGGCGGCGGCGGTGGCGGCTGATCCGGATGCGGTGGCGGTCATTGATGGGGCTCGGGTGGTGTCGTATCGGGAGCTTGATGAGTGGTCGTCGCGGTTGGCGCGGGTGTTGATTGAGGCGGGGGTGGGTCCTGAGCGCGCGGTGGGTGTGGCGATGGATCGGTGTGTGGAGTTGGTGGTGGCGTGGTGGGCGGTGGTCAAGGCCGGTGGGGTGTATGTGCCGGTGGATCGGGCTCATCCTGCCGAACGTGTTGCGGCGGTGTTGGATGCGGTGGGCGCGATGGCTGTGCTCAGTTGTGGGGTCGACAGTGTGGGCGGGTCCGGGCTGCGTCCGGTGGTGCGTATCGATGGGTGGGATCTGTCGGGGCGGTCTGCGGATCCGATCGTCCCTCAGCTGCGGCCGCACAACACGGCGTATGTGATTTTCACGTCGGGGTCTACTGGTGTGCCTAAGGGGGTGGCGGTCAGTCATGCCGGGTTGTTGGGGGTGGCCGCGGCGCAGCGGCAGGTGTATGGGTTGGGTGCGGGGTCGCGGATGTTGATGGTGGCCGCACCCACCTTTGATGCGTCTATTTCGGAGATGTTGTCGGCGACTGGTGTGGGTGCGGCGTTGGTGGTGGCGCCGGCGCGGGTTTATGCCGGGCAGGCGTTGACGGTGTTGCTGGCCGAGCAGCATGTCAGCGCGGCGGTGTTGACGCCGACGGTGTTGTCGTCGCTGGATGGTGACCTGCTGGTGGGGTTGGACACGTTGATCACCGCGGGGGAAGCCTGCCCGGCCGAATTGGTGGCCACCTGGGCGCCGGGGCGGCGGATGCTCAATAACTATGGCCCTACTGAGTCGAGTATTTGGGCCACGGGGGCGCGTTTGTTATCTGGGCGGCCGGTCAATATCGGTGGCCCGATCCCGGGGGTGGGTGTGCTGGTGCTTGATGGGCGGCTCAACCCTGTCCCGGTCGGGGTGGTGGGTGAGTTGTATTTGGCGGGGCCCGGGTTGGCGCATGGGTATGTAGGGCGGCCGGCGTTGAGCGCGGATCGGTTTGTGGCCAACCCGTTTGGTGATCCGGGATCACGGATGTATCGGAGCGGCGATCTGGCGCGCTGGACGGGTGCTGGGGAGCTGGAATATTTGGGCCGTGCGGACTCCCAGGTCAAACTGCGCGGACAACGCATCGAACTGGGCGAAATCGAAAACACCCTGCTGGCCTGCCCGCACGTCAGCCAGGCCGCGGTCACCATTTATCAGCACGGCACCGGTGATCACCTCATCGGCTATGTCAGTGGTGTGGTGCGGCCCGATCCCGAGGTGGTGCGCCAAGCGTTGGGTGCCTGGTTGCCCGACTACATGGTGCCCGCCCAGATCGTGGTGTTAGATCAGCTGCCCCTGACGTCTTCGGGCAAGATCGACCGAAAAGCGCTGCCCGCACCCGTCTTTGCCGCCGCGGTATACCGGGCACCACAAACCGACACCGAAAAAATCGTCGCCGAGGCATTCGGGGAGGTGTTGGGTCTGGATCGGGTCGGTCTGGATGACGACTTTTTTGCCCTAGGTGGGGATTCGTTGGTCGCCACCCGGGTCAGCGCGCGGTTGCAACTGCTGCTGGGCAGGGAAGTGCCGGTGCGGTATTTGTTTGATGCCTCCACTGTGAGTGATTTCGCCGAGTATTTGGACCGGCATCGTGGTGGTCCGGCCAGGCCGCCGGTGCGGGCGGTGGCGCGTCCGCAACGGATTCCGTTGTCGTATGCCCAGCAGCGGTTGTGGTTCCTTAATCGGTTTGAGGACGGGGCGGCGACTTACAACATGCCGACCGCGTTTCGGTTCAGCGGGGCCGTCGATGTTGAGGCGTTGGGGGCGGCACTCGATGATGTGATCGCCCGGCATGAATCGCTGCGGACGATTTTCCCCGATGTCGACGGTGTGGCCTTTCAGCAGGTGTTGCCGGCTAGCGCGGGGCTGTGGCGGCGTGGGGGCGCGCCAGCGGTGGTGTCGGTGCCCGAACAAGACATTGCTGCTGCGTTGGCGGGGTTGGCGGGGTATCGGTTTGATTTGTCGGCTGAGGTCCCGATTCGTGCGCAGCTCTTTTCGGTGGGGCCCGAGCAGTATGTGTTGGGCATTGTTTTGCATCACATTGCTTTTGATGGGTGGTCGATGGCCCCGATGGTCGCTGATGTGGGTCGGGCCTATCAGGCGCGTCGCCAGGGCCGGGCGCCCGATTGGGCGTCGTTGCCGGTGCAGTATGTGGATTACACGCTGTGGCAACAGGATTGGCTGGGTGTCGAGTCGGATCCAGATAGTGTGATCGCCGCGCAGTTGGGCTACTGGCGTCAGGAGTTGGCCGATCTGCCCGAGTTGGTGTCGCTGCCAACCGATCGGCCCCGCCCACCGGTGCCCACGCATCGCGGTGATGAGCTGGAGCTGCGCATCGAGGCGCCGGTATGGGCGGGGGTCAAGGCCTTGGCGACGGCGCATAATGCGACACCCTCGATGGTGTTGCAGGCGGTGTTGGCGGTGCTGTTGCACCGCGTCGGGGTCGGTGAGGACATCGTCCTGGGTGCACCGATCGCCGGGCGGCTAGATGAGGCGCTCGATGAGTTGGTCGGGTTTTTCATCAACACCTGGGTGTTGCGGGTGGAAGTAAAATCTGCGCACCGGTTCAGTGATGTGCTCGAGCAGGTGCGGCGTAAGGCCCTGGACGCCTACAGCAACCAGGAGGTGCCCTTCGAGCGGCTGGTCGAGCAGCTCAACCCGGCGCGCTCCATGGCGCATCATCCACTGTTCCAGGTGTGCATGGCTTTTCAGAACAATGTGCGCCCCGAGATGGTGGCGATTGACGGAATCTGTGTTGAGCAGCTGAGCGTGTTTCGCCGGCCCGTGAAGTTCGACCTGGATTTCGATGTCGGTGAGGTGCCCACTGAGGACCCGGCCGCGCCGATGGCCGCCGGGGTGCTGTCTTATGCCACCGACCTGTTCGACCGCTGGACCATCGAACGGCTGGTCACCTGGTTCGGCCGAGTCGTCGAGGCCGTGGCCGCTGATGCGTCGGTGGTGGTGGGTGAGGTGTCGTTGTTGGATGCCGGTGAGCGGGATCTGGTGGTGGGGGGATGGTCTGGTGTGGGTGTGGGTGCGCCGGTGGGGGTGGTGTCGCAGGTGTTGGCGGCGGCGGTGGCGGCTGATCCGGATGCGGTGGCGGTCATTGATGGGGCTCGGGTGGTGTCGTATCGGGAGCTTGATGAGTGGTCGTCGCGGTTGGCGCGGGTGTTGATTGAGGCGGGGGTGGGTCCTGAGCGCGCGGTGGGTGTGGCGATGGATCGGTGTGTGGAGTTGGTGGTGGCGTGGTGGGCGGTGGTCAAGGCCGGTGGGGTGTATGTGCCGGTGGATCGGGCTCATCCTGCCGAACGTGTTGCGGCGGTGTTGGATGCGGTGGGCGCGATGGCTGTGCTCAGTTGTGGGGTCGACAGTGTGGGCGGGTCCGGGCTGCGTCCGGTGGTGCGTATCGATGGGTGGGATCTGTCGGGGCGGTCTGCGGATCCGATCGTCCCTCAGCTGCGGCCGCACAACACGGCGTATGTGATTTTCACGTCGGGGTCTACTGGTGTGCCTAAGGGGGTGGCGGTCAGTCATGCCGGGTTGTTGGGGGTGGCCGCGGCGCAGCGGCAGGTGTATGGGTTGGGTGCGGGGTCGCGGATGTTGATGGTGGCCGCACCCACCTTTGATGCCTCGATCTTTGAAATGTTGTCGGCAGTCAAGCCGGGGTCGGCGTTGGTGGTGGCGCCGGCGCGGGTTTATGCCGGGCAGGCGTTGACGGTGTTGCTGGCCGAGCAGCATGTCAGCGCGGCGGTGTTGACGCCGACGGTGTTGTCGTCGCTGGATGGTGACCTGCTGGTGGGGTTGGACACGTTGATCACCGCGGGGGAAGCCTGCCCGGCCGAATTGGTGGCCACCTGGGCGCCGGGGCGGCGGATGCTCAATGCCTACGGTCCCGCCGAAAACACGATTTGGGCCACGTGTAGTGCGCCCCTGGTGGTGGGGCGGCCGGTCAATATCGGTGGCCCGATCCCGGGGGTGGGTGTGCTGGTGCTTGATGGGCGGCTCAACCCTGTCCCGGTCGGGGTGGTGGGTGAGTTGTATTTGGCGGGGCCCGGGTTGGCGCATGGGTATGTAGGGCGGCCGGCGTTGAGCGCGGATCGGTTTGTGGCCAACCCGTTTGGTGATCCGGGATCACGGATGTATCGGAGCGGCGATCTGGCGCGCTGGACGGGTGCTGGGGAGCTGGAATATTTGGGCCGTGCGGACTCCCAGGTCAAACTGCGCGGACAACGCATCGAACTGGGCGAAATCGAAAACACCCTGCTGGCCTGCCCGCACGTCAGCCAGGCCGCGGTCACCATTTATCAGCACGGCACCGGTGATCACCTCATCGGCTATGTCAGTGGTGTGGTGCGGCCCGATCCCGAGGTGGTGCGCCAAGCGTTGGGTGCCTGGTTGCCCGACTACATGGTGCCCGCCCAGATCGTGGTGTTAGATCAGCTGCCCCTGACGTCTTCGGGCAAGATCGACCGAAAAGCGCTGCCCGCACCCGTCTTTGCCGCCGCGGTATACCGGGCACCACAAACCGACACCGAAAAAATCGTCGCCGAGGCATTCGGGGAGGTGTTGGGTCTGGATCGGGTCGGTCTGGATGACGACTTTTTTGCCCTAGGTGGGGACAGCATCGCATCAATCCAATTGGTGTCGACGTGTTCGGCTCGGGAAGTTTATTTTTCGGTACGGGAGGTGTTCGAGTGCCGAACGGTGGGCCGTTTGGCAGAGGTGGCCGAGCTTTCGGCGGATGCTCGCCACGGCGGCGAACTGCACGCCAGCGAAATCACGCTCGACAAGTTCATCGATACCGAAACACTTGCAACTGCACGCACGCTGCCGCACACCAACGCGCACGTGCGCACCGTCCTCCTGACGGGCGCGACAGGCTTTTTGGGGCGATTTTTGGCCATGGAATGGCTAGAGCGGCTCGCCGGCGTCGACGGCAAGTTAATCTGCCTAGTCCGCGGCGACAACAACGAGGACGCGCGGCGTCGCCTCGACAACACACTTGGCGCTGGCGATCCTGAGCTGGCGGCGTGCTACCACGAGTTCGCTGCCGAGCATCTGGAGGTGATAGCCGGCGATAAGGCGGAAGCCGGCCTCGGCCTGGATCAGCAGACCTGGCAACGGTTGGCCGATACCGTCGACATGGTCGTCGATTGCGCGGCTCTGGTCAGCCATGCCCTGCCCTACAGCGAACTGTTCCGCCCCAACGTCGTTGGCACCGCGGAGCTGATTCGTGTCGCGCTCACCACCAAGGTCAAGCCCTACACTTATGTGTCCACTTTGGGACATGCGTTGTCCGCCGAGCCGCCCGTGCTCGAAGAGGACTTGGACATTCGGCTCGCAAACCCCATCCGCAAAATCGACGACAGCCTCGCCAATGGCTACAACAACAGCAAGTGGGCGGGCGAGGTCTTACTGCGCGAGGCCAACGACCTGTGCGGGTTGCCGGTGGGGGTGTTCCGCTGCGCCACAATTCTGACGCACACAAAGTACTCGGGTCATCTCAACCTGCCCGACCTGTTCACCCGGTTGGTCTTGTCGCTGGTGACCACCGGTCTGGCCCCTTACTCGTTTTACGAACTCGATTCGAACGGGGAGCGACAACGGGCCCACTTCGATGCGCTACCAGTCGATTTCATCGCCGAGGCGATCACCACGCTGGGTGAACAGGTACGGACTGGGGTGGAGACCTACAACGTGGTCAATCCATATCATGATGGCGTCGGGCTCGACGAATATGTCGATTGGCTCGTCGAGGCCGGTCATGCGATCGAACGGATCCACGACAACGGCGAGTGGCTGCGGCGGTTCCGGGCCGCATTGCACGCCTTGCCGGAACGGCAACGCGAACACACGGTATTGCCGCTGTTGCATTACCTCCCGGACTATGAGCGGCCCCAGATGCCGCTTGGTGGTGCCTCGGCTTCGGCCGAACGGTTCCACGCCGCAGTTCAGATGTCGAAAATCGGTCCGGACAAGGATATTCCACATGTCACGGCCTCGGTCATCGTCAAATACATCAGAAACCTGCAGCTGATCGGAATGGTATAACGCCCCGCCAGGCCTTATCCGGCAGGCACTTCCGGGACGCATTCGGAACGGATACAAGTGGAGGAGATCGTAGTGGACGTAGGCCGTGTTGCCAGTTTGTCTATCCGCGCCCTGGAGCCCATGCTGCGTGGCGATGAGATGGCATTCGTTATGAAGTTCCGCCATGGTTACGATCCCAACCTTTTGTGGAGCGCCTTTGAATCGGTATTGCGGCAAAACCTTGCCCTCCAGGTGGCCCTCAAACCTGTCGGAAAATCCTTCGTTTGGATGCAAATCGGCCTCGGGGACATGGACGCCGCCCTCGATCGGCAGCGTCAGCGGTTCACGCAATTCGTGTCTCTGGAGGACTTGCTTTCGCCGGCGCATGCTATGACGCCCGATCTGCCCGTGCGGATTTCGCAGATGGGAGATAAGGACGTCTGCTTCCAGATAAGCCACGCCTTGACGAACGGTCGCGGCGCTTTGCAATGGATCGACCACTGGCTCGCCGCCGCCAACGGTGACTGCGTTCCACCCGCCCCGATTGCCGGCCAGATCGCCTGCAGGGCGCCTCGAGTAGGACTGGCCCTGTTGCCGCCGTATCTTCTCCGCTACCTTGCGCAGGCGGGACTCGGGCACGCCCGTAAGACCGTCGATCTCACCCACGGCAAAACACCCGTTCCCCACGACAAGGGCTACGCGTCGCGGATGTATTCGTTCTCCGAGCTAGAGACCAGTCGGATAATAGCCAGGGCCCGTTTCCTCGAAATGTCGGTTCACCAATACGTGTGTCTGGCGGTCGCGGAAGCGATGCTGTCCGCCCAGCCCGAGAAGTCGCGCGTTTCCATTGCGATTCCCACGGATCTTGCCCGTTACTCTCTGGATTCGCCGCGCACCGTGCCGGGCAACTACACGGGCGGCCTTGCCGTACAACTGCGGCGCGGCACGCCCCTTCAGCCGCAGATCGCTCGTCAATTCGGTTGGTTCCGCTACGGCGTCGATTACTGGCTTCCGTGGATCCTCGGTGCGATGTCCAGCAATGAGCAGAAGCTTCTCAAACAACTTGCCCGTTCTGCGACCGTTCCAGTCACCCGCCGCGGGCCGTTTCGAAACGTTTCCTGCGCGGTGTCGAACATCGGCGACATCAAGCTTCCCGCAATCTGCGAACGAATTGAGTCTGGAACCGGTACTACCAAAACCCAGACCGTCTTTTTCACCATCGGCAGGCTGAACGGCCGCTTCCTCGCAAACGTCGCCTTCGCCCGTGATCTCTACGATGCCGAAGAAGTGTTCCGCGTTGCCGATTCCGCAATGGAGCGCCTGTGATTAATCAGCGAGTCGAGAAAGTGCTCACGGCCGGGGGGCGGGTTGCACGGCCCGAGAGGCCACGCTCGGTACTCGACGTTTGCGTTCTCAGCACTGAACTGTCACGAAATCGCTTGAGGCAGCGGGGTTTGGAATGATACGAGATGCCTCATGAAACTTCAAAGAGCGGCGTTTTCGTCAGATGCATCAACGCTCACGGGTCCGGATGTTCAAACCTCCGTCCAAAGGAGTAATCGATGACGGCGACCAACGATGCCTTCTGGATAACCCGGAATCCGGTTGGATTTGCGCGAGATGCGTTGGGAGCGCGACGACGTAACTACGCGCCGCGCCCACCGGGACCCCGCGGGCGTCCGTTTACCGGCGTGCTTCGCGAATACCAGGCAGACCCGTTCGGATACCTGCAGCACTTGGGCAATGTCTACGGCGACGTCTACCGGCTGCCCCTGCCGTCGTATGACGTTGTGATCTTGAACCATCCCGACCACGTGCGCCACGTGATGACCCAGCGCGACGGCGAGTACAGCATGTTCGGTCCCGTTAACTGGCTCCGGCATGTGCTGGGCACCTCGATGAACATGTTGGAGGGTGAGGAATTTCGTCAGCGGCGCAAGCTGCTGACGCCGATGATGAGTCGTCAGCAACTCACGAAGATCGCCGCGATCGTCGCCGACGAGTTGTCCAACCACCTGGCGAAGTGGGATCGCTTCGCGGACAGTGGCAGCCACATAGACCTACAGGACGAGCTTGTCAGTCTGCTCGCCCCGGCGTTCTTGCGAGCGATGTTTTCCCTCACGCTGCCCGAGGCCGAGCTGCACCAACTCGAGGCTGACATCCGCCTTGTCTTCTACAGCGTGGCGGCTCCGCTTTTTCTCGGTCCTCCGCCGCGGGTGCTACCGGGAGCCGAGAATGCCGTGCAGGCTTGGCGGCGCGTGCGGAAATGGGTGAATCGTCAAATCGACCAACGACTGGCCGACACCCAGTCGTACGACGACATGATGCAGGTGATCCTCGACGCGCGGTACGAGGACGGTACGCCGATCAGTCGTCGCGATGCGATCACCGAGATAATCATGCTTGTCGGCGGCGGTTACGAGAACACCGTCGCCGCGTTGTCGTGGACGTTCTGGTTCCTCGCGCATAATCCCGAAGCGCAACAGCGGCTGTACGACGAGGTCGACGCGCTTAACGGCGCAGCGCCAACCTTCGATGACCTGGATCGACTGCGATGGGCGAAGGCGTGCTTCGACGAGGGGCAAAGGTTACAGACCCACCCCTTCACGCCGCGCTTTGCGATGACTGACAACAGCGTCGGTGGGTACCGCATACGTCGCGGAAACGTCGTCGGGATATCGGTGTACGCCCTGCATCGCGACCCACGATGGTGGGGCCCAAACCCTAACAGTTATGACCCCACGCGGTTCTACGACAAGGGCATCGTGGCAGCACGGCCGAACCTTGCTTTCATCCCCTTCAGTGCCGGGCCGCACCGTTGTTTCGGTGCGTCGATGGGCTACCTGCAGGCGCAATTCGTGCTCGCCCAAATCTATCAGCGGTTCCGAATCCGAACTGCCACCGGCGTGGCGTCCCAGCATGATCCTGACCCGGCATGGCTGTGGGGACCGTTCACCCGGTCGCCAAACGGTGTGTCGCCCGGCTTAGGAGAGTCATCTGGGATGGTGGTCGGCAGTCGATCGAATGGCTTGTCGCAACCTTGATGGTGAAGCGAATCCGTCAGCGAGGCGGTGAGGTATGCCTCGTTGACGGAGGGCCGGGCATCCCCTAGGGCGGTGCGAACATTGTTGCCTGGTCCGCCCAAAGGTTCACAGCCAGCGTCCACCCTCGCGGTTAGGCTGCTACAGCGTAGGCCGTTGGTTACCGCAACGGCGGCATAGTTTCTCGCCACGCGTTCTGAGGCTCAGAATCCTGGTGCCCATTGGTCGATGGCAACACCAAGGAACGCACCAGGGGGCGTGGTCCGTAGGGGCGAAGCATCGAACTGGCCGGACGTGTTCGTACGTTCAGCGGCCACCAGAACCATCGTCCAAGGAGTGCGGCGATCGACGGCGTCATGAAGGCGCGTACCACCAGCGTGTCGAACACCAGGCCCAAACCGATGGTGGTGCCCGTTTGGCCGATGATGCGCAGGTCGCTGACCGCCATTGATGCCATGGTGAAGGCGAATACGAGACCTGCGGAGGTGACGACTTTGCCGGTCCCGGCCATCGCGCGGATGATGCCGGTATTTATGCCGGCGCCGACCTCTTCTTTCAACCGAGAGACCAGCAGCAAGTTGTAGTCAGAGCCCACTGCCAGCAGGACGATGACAGCCATCGCCAGTACTTCCCAGTGCAATTCGATGCCGAGCAGGTACTGCCATACGAGAACAGAAAGTCCGAACGAGGCGCCCAGCGAAAGCGCCACCGTACCCACGATCGTGAGCGAGGCAATAAGGCTTCGCGTGACGATCAGCATGATGCCGAAGATAAGGCACAGCGCAGAGACGCCCGCGATCAACAGATCGTATTTGGACCTGTCCCAGAGGTCTTTCACGGTCGCTGCGGCACCGGTGACGTAGATCTTCGAGGACTCCAAGGGAGTTCCCTTGAGCGCCTCTTCCGCAGCGGTCTTTATCGCGTTCACGTGCGAAAGGCCCTCGGGCGTCAGGGGATCGCCCCGGTGCGAGATGACCATGCGCACGGCCTTCCCGTCCGGAGACAGGAACATGCTTTCAGCGCGCTGAAAGTTCTTGTTCTGGAAGATTTCCGGAGGAAGGTAGAAGGATTCGTCATTCCTGGCTGCATCGAATGCCTTCCCCATTGCAGTGGCGTCCGAGCCCGTCGCATCCATCACGGCGAAGAAGCCGGACATGGTGCTGTACATGGCCTGCATCGTGTCGCGCATGTTCGTCATGGTCTCGATGATCACCGGAAACTGGGCGAGGAGTTGCGGGAACAGGACATCGATCTTGTCGAGATCTGTCAGGAGGGCATGAAACTTCTCGTCGACCTGGTCGACGCCGTCCATCGCATCGAAAATCGATCTGAACGACCAGCAGATGGGAATGTCGTAGCAGTGCTTCTCAAAGTAGAAGTAACTGCGAATTGGTCTCCAGAAGTCGTCGAAATCTGCGATATTGTCGCGCAACTTATCCGTGACCTCTGCTAGGTCCTTCGTTTTGCCGACGATGCTGTGCGTAGCGGTCTGCAATTGGCGCATGACGTTGTACATGTTTGTCATCGTGGCGATTGTTGCGGTGAGGTTGTCCGCCTGCTTGCGCAAGGCCTCCATGCGTGCTCTCTGCAGCTGCATGTTCTGGACTTGGCCAGCGTTTTGCATACTCATCAGAAACGGTATCGAGGTATGTTCGATCGGGTTTCCTTCGGGTCGGGTGATGGCCTGCACCCTGGCGATTCCGGGGATGGCGAAGACTGCCTTGGCCAGTTTGTTCAACACCAGAAAATCCGCTGGATTACGCATGTCCTGATCGGCTTCGACCAGCAGGATCTCAGGCTCCATTCGCGACTCGGGAAAGTGTCGCTCCGCGGCCAGATATCCCTGATTGGCGGGGAAATCCACAGGTATGGAACCGCGGTCGTTGAGATTGGTCTTGAAGCCGGGCAGAGCTAACAGACCAATGAGGGCAACCGCACACGAGGCGGCGAAAACGGGAGCGGGCCAGCGGACCACAGCGGTACCGAATCGTCGCCATCTACGGACGGTGAGCACGCGACGGGGGTCGAACAGCCCGAAGCGGCTGCCCACCGCAATGGCAGCCGGAACCAGCGTGAGTGCCACCACGATGGCGGCCAGCATGCCCACCGCGCAGGGCGCACCCAAGGGTCGGAATACGGGTAGCCGTGTGAAGCTGAGGCAGAAAACCGCTCCGGCGATTGTCAAACCGGATGCCAAGACAATGTGTGCGACCCCGCGGTAGGTGGTGTAGAAGGCCGTCTCCCGATCCTCGCCGGCCTGACGTGCCTCTTGATACCGCCCGATGAAGAAAATTCCGTAGTCGGTTCCGGCTGCGATTCCTAGCGACACCAGCAGGTTGACGGCGTAGGTGGTGAGTCCGACCAGCCCGTGATAGCCGAGGAAGGCGACCAGTCCCCGCGCCACCAGCAGTTCCATTCCGACCATCAGCAACAACAGAATTACGGTGGTTATCGAACGGTAGACCAGTAACAACATGATGAAAATCGTCGCGACGGCCACGGCGGTTATTGTGGCGACCGTCCGGTCGCCACTGCGGTACATGTCCGCAGTGAGCGCCGCAGGGCCGGTGACATATGCCTTGATCCGCGGTGGCGGCGGCGTCCGCTCCACGATCATCCGAACGGCCTCGGCCGATTCGTTAGCCAAGGCCTGGCCCACATTGCCGGCAAGGTTCAATTGGACATACGCGGCTTTGCCGTCGGCACTCTGCGCCCCGCCGGCAGTGAGCGGATCGCTCCAAAAATCCTGGATGTGCTGCACATGCTTGGGATCGCTTTTCAGCTTGGCAACCAAACGGTCGTAATACTTGTGCGCATCCTCACCCAGGGGCTGCTCGCCCTCCAAGACGATCAACGCCACACTGTCGGAAGTCGATTCCTTGAAGTCGTCACCCATGCGCTTCATCGCTTTGACCGATGGCGCATCCTCAGGAGTTAGGGATACTGAATGCTCTTTCTCAACCTGCTCCAGCGAGGGGACGCCGATAGTCAAAATGGCGATGATGGCTAACCATGCCAAGATAATGGGTATTGAGAATCGACGAATCGTCCTGGCGAAGAATGGCGGCGCGGGATGCTCACCGTTCGGGTGCAACTCACTCATGTGGGCTTCAACAGGCAGAAGGTAAATGCGCTCGGTTCATTCATGGTCTTCTCCGTTGTTATCGCCCCGTCCACAACGATGCGGCATCCGATAGTGCCACTGTCGCCTTGCGCCACGACGCTTCCCACGGCTGCCGAGGTGACGGTGAATTTGTAGAACCACGGCAGACTGGCGTGCACAAGCTGCGGGTCGCCGTTCATGTCGAAATAAGAAATGTCTGCCGCCGCCCCGGGGGCGCCGAACACCTCATAGATCAGCTCCGTGGGATCCACGGGTACGTTTTGGCTGCCGTTTGCTTCCGCATACGACGGGCGCTGTTCGGATCCGAAGACGTCGTGCAGTCGTGAGACGGTCAGTGCCGCCAGACCGAACACCACCAGCAGCGCTAACGGAATCCACCGCCGCCGTAGGAGCGTGAAGAATCGCATCACGGCCACCCCAAACCTTGCTGTACGGGCACCATTTCAGCCGATTGAGCATGTGAAACGGCCATGAGCCAGCGGACCTGCCGAGTAAACCACGCGCATGGTCTCTGTATCCCAGATGCGATACGAGACGGTACTGGTTACCGCGCAGATGGAGTGTTGAGACAAGTGGTATTTACGCCGTTAGAGTAGTCGGACGCGATTGCTCGCGTAGCCACAGGAACTTATGTCAAACGTTGCCAGTAGCTTGTCGAACGGCCTAACCGAGCCTGCCAGCCCTTCGGACTTCGCTCGGCCCCGCCATGACAGGGGGACCACTTTGATTGGCGAAGGCAGGCCGGCCGTGACAAGCTACGCGTCAGTTTCGGCATCCGGAACGGCGAGTTCGTCGAACACACTTTGGCAGAGCGCGGCCAGCGGAACGCTGGTGCCTCCAAGCCAATTCGCGATGTCGGTAATCGCTGAACCCAGGCGCTCGGTCATCGCGAGGCGGCCAATGTGAGCCATGTTCGCTATGAGGTCAGCACGCACCTGCGCCGCGTACGGATTTGACCGTTGAATGTCCTCATACACCTCGGGTGGTTGAGCGACCATGCGAGCGAGCAGCATCAGCTGCTGACGACAGGGCGGGGGTGCGAGTTCAGAGACTAGTTCGCCACTGAAGCCGGCACCTGCGAGGGTCACTCCGTACGCGAGCGTCGCCGCATGCACACCGGCTTGGGTGACCGCGACAAGGCGGTCGTGTTCATCGGCGCCCTCCAACTGCGTCACGCGCATGCCGTTGCGCCGCAACAGTTCCAGAAACTCATTCTGCCGCCCGGGCCGGCCGGCGGAGACCGCCAGCACGCACCGTCCCACCGGAGAAAGTGATGGAGCAAACATCGGGTTGATGCTCAAGATCGAGGGCCCGTTCGGACTCCACAGCGGGGGCAGGGGAGACTTGACTGAGGCTGTGTCAATGAGCAGTGCCCCCGTCGGTGCGGCCGCGATCAACTGCGGGAGAGCGGCTACCAGCGCGTCCTCGGGCACCGCGCAAACGACCAACTCCGCAGCTGCAAGCGCGCATTCCAAGCGGTGCTCGATCGTTTTTGTCACATCGGCGGCGATTTGGAGGACGTCGTCCTCGCTCGCGCTGTCAGACTCGCTGTCGGAACGACGCAGATCGACGACGGTCATTGACTCGACGTGTCCAGCGAGTACCGTCCGCATCAGCCTTCCCACCCCGCCGTCTCCGATGAGGATCGCGGGTCCAAACGTCGGATGCCCCGTTGTCAAGGACGCCGACGAGTCGACACAGAAGGTTTGCCGGCCACGCTTCGAACGTACCAGTCAGCTCAAACTTCCCGCATGACAACGGAGATCTGCTTCATCGTGCGATTGCCGCACGGGACACCCCATGTACGTTTACATTGCGTCCCACTGTGATTCAGCTGCCGCGTCGTACCTGGCGAACTTCGCCGCCGTCGGTCATCGGGCAGCGTTGGCGCGGACACCGTGATCAAAGTGTGCCGCCGCCCGCCCTTGGCGGGCTAAACCTGTTGCCGCAGTGGGTAGTAAGCATTAAACGCTCAATCGTTGGCCACGGCACCACGAATCAATGGTGGCGGCGCCGGAACATGGCGGTCCGGTGATCGGCGCAGTCGCGCCACCAGGTACGTTGGCGGCCATGACATCGCTGCAGGGCAAAGTCGTTCTCATCACGGGGGGTGCCCGCGGAATCGGCGCGGAAGTCGCCCATCGGCTGCACGCTAAGGGCGCCAAACTCGTCCTGACCGATCTCGACAACACCGCGCTGACCACGCTGGCCGCCGAACTCGGCGGCCACGAGCACGTGCTGACCGTGGTCGCCGACGTGCGCGATCTGCCTTCCATGCAGGCCGCCGCCGATCAGGCCGTCGAACGCTTCGGCGGCATCGATGTCGTCGTGGCCAACGCCGGCATCTCCAGCTACGGTTCGGTGCTGCAGGTCGACCCGGAGGCGGTCAAGCGGGTGCTGGACGTCAACCTGCTCGGCGTCTTTCACACCGCGCGGGCCACGCTGCCGGCCCTGATCGACCGGCGCGGTTATCTGCTGATCGTCTCGTCGCTGGCGGCGTTCACGGCAGCTCCGGGGATGGCGCCCTACGACATGTCGAAGGCCGGCAACGAGCATCTGGCCCATGCGTTGCGACTGGAGGTCGCGCATCGTGGCGTCGGCGTTGGCGTGGCGCACATGTCCTGGATCGACACCGCTCTGGTCCGTGACACCAAGTCCGACCTGCCCGCGTTCGGCGACCTGCTGAAGCGGCTGCCGTGGCCGTTGAACAAGACCACCTCCGTGGACAGCTGTGCGACAGCCTTTGTCAAGGGCATCGAGGGCCGCAAGGACCGGATTTACTGTCCGCGTTGGGTGGTCGCGTTCCGCTGGCTCAAGCCCGTGTTGTCCACCGCCGTCAGCGAATCTTTGGTTCGCCGTGCCACCGCGGGACTGGTGTCCCAGATGGACGCCGAGGTCGCTGCGCTTGGCCGCTTCACCAGCGCCTACAACCAGGAGCTGGACCAGGCCTAGCTGGTGCGCGCGCTCGCCACCCGGTTGCGCACCAGGAACCAACCGCCGAACAGCGCCGGCCCGATGACCACCAGAGATGCCACGGTGTACGTGCCGATCGGTCTATCGAACGCCATCAGCACCACAATGCAGGCCAAGAACGCCAAGGTGACGTAGCCGCTGTACGGGGTGAACGGCATTTGGAATCGTGGGCGTTGCATCGTCCCGGCTTGGGTCAGCTTGTAAAACCGAAGCTGACACAACACGATCGTGGCCCAGGATGCGACGATGCCCAAAGCCGCGTCGCTGAGCACGATTTCGAAGGCTTCACCGGGGTTGAAGGCATTGAGCGCGATACCGCCGAGGCAGATGACGGCGGTCATGGCGATTCCGCCGTAGGGCACGCCACGTTTGGTCATCCGCATGGCGAACTTGGGCCCGCTGCCGTTCATCGCCAGTGAGTGCATGACCCGGCCGGTCGAGTAGAGGCCCGCGTTCAGGCTCGACAGCGCGGCGGTGATGACCACGATGTTCATCAGGTCGCCGGCGCCGTGGAAGCCGATCTTCGAGAAAAACGTGACGAACGGGCTTTCACCGGCTTTGAAGGCGGTATAGGGCAGCAGCAGCGCCAGCAGCGCCACTGACCCGACGTAGAACACCGCGATGCGGGCGATCACGGAATTGATCGCCCGGGGCATGATCTTTTCCGGCTCTGCGGTCTCACCGGCGGCGATACCCACCAATTCGACTCCGGCATAAGCGAATACCACTCCCGAGGCCGTCACCGCGAGCGCTATCACGCCGGTCGGGAACAGACCGCTATGGGCGGCCCATATCCCGGGTCCGGTGTCATGCCCCTCGATCTGGAATCGCCCGGCCAGGAACACAATTCCCACGACCAGGAATGTGATAAGGGCGAAAACCTTGATCAGCGCCGCCCAAAACTCCAGCTCGCCGAACCAGGCGACGGAAATCAAGTTCATCGACAGCACCACCACCAGGGCGATGAGCGCAAGCAGCCACTGCGGGGCGGCCCCGAAGGTCGTCCAATGGTGCAAGTAGGTGGCGATTGCGGTGGTATCGACGATCGAGGTCATCGCCCAGTTCAGGAAATACATCCAGCCGACCACGAAGGCGGCCTTCTCGCCGAAGAATTCGCGCGCGTACGACACGAACGAGCCCGACGTCGGACGGTGCAGCACCAACTCGCCCAACGCGCGCAGTATCAGGAAGACAAAGATGCCGCACACGGCGTACACCAAGAACAGCCCGGGCCCGGCCTTGACCAGCCGAGCGCCTGCGCCGAGGAACAGGCCGGTTCCGATCGCGCCACCGATCGCGATCATCTGAAGCTGCCGGGGTTTGAGCCCCTTGTGATAGCCGGCGTCCTCGTTGAAAGGTTCCGACGTGGGCGGATGGGGTTCAGGCGTTTCGGGCAGGACGGTCATGGGGGTCCAATCGTCGTTGTTCGCCCAACCCGCGGGGTTGCCCCGAATCGCCACGATCGGGGACTGTTAGTCCGGTTGGTTTGCCAGCGATCTTTTCGTAGTCGGCCCGGGACGGCAACAGGACAAGCTGCTCGGTCAGCGCCCGAATCCCGGGCGCCGGCGACGCAGATATCGTTCGAACTCGGCGGCCAGCGCGTCGCCGTCGATCTTGCCCAGGGCTTCGTTCACGTCGACCTCGGCGTCGCCGCGTTGTTCCAGCGACACCACGTACTCCGCCAAGTCCTCGTCCTCGGTGGCCATCTCGGTGACCGCCTGCTCCCACTCCTCGGCCTGGGCCGGTAAATCGGCCAGCGGAACCTCGATGTCGAGCACGTCTTCGACGCGGCGCAGCAGCGCCACCGTTGCCTTCGGGTTCGGTGGGTGCGACACGTAGTGCGGCACCGCGGCCCAGAACGTCACCGCCGGGATCCCGGCGCCCACACAGGCATCCTGGAACACCCCCGCGATCCCGGTCGGTCCCTCGTAGCGCGTCTCCTGCAGGCCGAAACGTTCCGCCGACTCGGGCGAATAGGCCGCGCCAGACACCGGCACCGGCCGCGTGTGCGGGGTGTCGGCCAGCAGCGCACCGAGGATCACGACCGTATCGACGTTGAGCTTGTCGGCGATGGCTACCAATTCGGCGCAAAACGTGCGCCAGCGCATGTTCGGCTCCACCCCGTGCATCAACACGATGTCGCGGTCGCTGCCGGGCGGTCGGCAGTGGGTGATCCGCATCGCCGGCCACACCAGTTCGCGGGTGACCCCGTCCACTTGGCGGATGACCGGGCGGTTCACCTGGTAGTCGTAGTACGCCTCGTCGTCGATCTCCACGACCGGATGGGCTTCCCAGATGGCATCCAGGTGCTCCAGCGCATCGCTGGCCGCGTCACCGGCGTCATTCCAGCCCTCAAACGCCGCCACGACGATGGTGTTGTGGAGTTCGGGCAGCGCAGAGGCTTGCGGGCCACGATCGGGCGGAGTCACAGAATCAGCCTAAGGCCTGCCCGCCCCGCGGCGATCCCCAGCCGCGCGGCGGGGAGGTCGGTGAGTCAGCACACCAGGGCATTTGCATAGGTCGACTATCCTTGTGGCGTGACATTGTCGACAAGATCCGCGACTTGGCGCTCAAGGGCACCGCGATCGGCCAGCGGGTCGGGTCGAGCTGGGCGTCCAGACGTCGGGTGACGACGTAGACTTTGCTGGTCGAGAGGCGTTGCAACGGTTCTCCGGTCCTTGCCGGTATCCGCCACGCTCGGCAGAGTTAAGGACGCCTTCCGCTACGGAAGGAGTGCACGTGCACGCCATCGAAACCGGCACAGAGTCGGACACCTTTGTGCCGAACATCCGCCCCGACTGCACCGACGAACTGACGGCTGCTCTGCGCCAGCGCATCATGGTGATCGACGGCGCGATGGGCACGGCGATTCAACGGGACCGGCCGGACGAGGCTGGTTATCGCGGCGACCGATTCACGGAGTGGCCGACCGCTCTCCAGGGCAACAACGACCTGCTCACCCTGACGCAGCCGCAGATCATCGAGGGAATCCACCGCGAGTACCTCGAGGCGGGGGCCGACATCCTGGAGACCAACACGTTCAACGCGAACGCGGTCTCGCTCTCCGACTACGACATGGCGGACTTGAGCTACGAGCTGAACTACGCCGGCGCTGCCCTGGCGCGGGCGGCTGCCGACGAATTCAGCACCCCGGACAAGCCCCGCTATGTCGCAGGGGCGCTGGGGCCGACGACGCGGACCGCGTCGATCTCGCCGGACGTCAACGACCCCGGAGCCCGCAACGTCTCCTACGACCAGCTGGTTGCCGCCTACCTCGAAGCTGCCAACGGACTGGTCGACGGTGGTGCCGACCTCCTCATCATCGAGACGATCTTCGATTCGCTGAATTCCAAGGCGGCGGTGTTCGCCGTCGAGACGCTGTTCGAGGAGCGCGGACGCCGCTGGCCGGTGATCATCTCGGGCACCATCACCGATGCTTCCGGGCGCACGTTGTCCGGTCAGGTCACCGAAGCATTCTGGAACGCGATCAGGCACGCGAAGCCGATCGCGGTCGGCCTCAACTGCGCGCTGGGTGCGCCGGAGATGAGGCCCTACATCGCCGAGGTGGCGCGGATCGCGGACACCTTCGTCTCCTGCTACCCGAACGCCGGCCTGCCCAACGCCTTTGGCGAGTACGACGAGTCCCCGGAGGCTCAGGCCGGCTACATCAAAGAGTTCGCCGAGGCCGGCCTGGTCAACCTGGTCGGTGGTTGCTGCGGAACGGCGCCACCGCATATCGCCGAGATCGCCAAGGTCGTCGAGGGCACACCGCCGCGCGAGCTCCCGGAGATCCCGGTGGCCACCCGGCTCTCGGGCCTGGAGCCGCTCAACATCACCGAGGACTCCCTGTTCGTGAACATCGGTGAGCGCACCAACATCACCGGCTCCGCCCGGTTCCGCAACCTGATCAAGGCCGAGGACTACGACAGTGCACTGTCGGTCGCCCTGCAGCAGGTCGAGGTCGGTGCGCAAGTCATCGACATCAATATGGACGAGGGCATGATCGACGGCGTCGCCGCGATGGACCGGTTCACCAAGCTGATCGCCGCCGAGCCGGACATCAGCCGCGTCCCGGTGATGATCGACTCGTCCAAGTGGGAGGTCATCGAGGCGGGCCTGAAGAACGTGCAGGGCAAGCCGATCGTCAACTCGATCTCCATGAAGGAGGGCGAGGAGAAGTTCATCCGCGAGGCACGGCTGTGCCGCAAGTACGGCGCCGCCGTCGTCGTGATGGCCTTCGACGAGCAGGGTCAAGCCGACAACCTGGAGCGCCGCAAGGAGATCTGCGGACGCGCCTACCGGATCCTGACCGAAGAGGTCGGCTTCCCGGCCGAGGACATCATCTTCGACCCGAACTGCTTTGCGCTGGCGACCGGTATCGAGGAGCACGCGACATATGGGATCGACTTCATTGAGGCCTGCGCCTGGATCAAGGAGAACTTGCCCGGGGTGCACATCTCCGGCGGTATCTCGAACGTGTCGTTCTCGTTCCGGGGAAACAACCCCGTCCGCGAGGCGATCCACGCGGTGTTCCTGTTCCACGCCATCAAGGCCGGCCTGGATATGGGCATCGTCAACGCGGGTGCGCTGGTGCCCTACGACTCGATCGACCCCGACCTGCGGGACCGGATCGAAGACGTCGTCCTGAACCGTCGCGAGGATGCGGCCGAAAGGCTGCTGGAGATCGCTGAACGGTTCAACAGCTCCGAGAAAGCCGACGATCCGGTGGCCGCCGAGTGGCGCAGCCTCCCGATCCGCGAGCGGATCACGCACGCGCTGGTCAAGGGCATCGACGCCGACGTCGACGCCGACACCGAGGAATTGCGGGCCGAGATCGCCGCCGCAGGTGGTCGGCCGATCGAGGTGATCGAGGGCCCGCTAATGGACGGCATGAACGTCGTCGGTGACCTCTTCGGCGCTGGCAAGATGTTCCTTCCCCAGGTCG
This sequence comes from uncultured Actinomycetota bacterium, assembly GCA_963712615.1. GTDB lineage: Bacteria > Actinomycetota > Actinomycetes > Mycobacteriales > Mycobacteriaceae > Mycobacterium. The sequence continues at coordinate 551,092 of CAVQIO010000002.1, read as the reverse complement.
TGAAGTCGGCCCGGGTGATGAAGAAGGCCGTTGCGTACTTGCTGCCGTACATCGAGGCGGAGAAGGAACAGTCCGGCGCGACAGCTGCGAAGGACACCAACGGCACGATCATCATGGCGACCGTGAAGGGCGACGTCCACGACATCGGCAAGAACATTGTCGGGGTCGTCCTGCAGTGCAACAACTACGAGGTGATCGACCTCGGTGTGATGGTGCCCGCCCAGAAGATCCTGGACGCGGCCAAGGAACACAACGCCGACATCATCGGGCTGTCCGGCCTGATCACCCCGTCCCTGGACGAGATGGTCAACTTCGCCGTCGAGATGGAGCGTCAGGGGCTGGAGATCCCGCTGCTGATCGGTGGCGCGACCACCTCGCGCGCCCACACGGCGGTGAAGGTGTCGCCGCGCCGTACCGGTCCGGTGGTCTGGGTCAAGGACGCTTCCCGCTCGGTACCGGTCGCTGCGGCGCTGCTCGACGACAAGCAGCGTCCAGCTCTTCTGGAGGCCACCGAGACCGACTACGCAGCGCTGCGCGAACGACACGCCCAGAAGAACGAGCGACCGATGGTGACGCTGGAGAAGGCGCGTGCGAACCGGACGCCGATCGAATGGGACGGCTACCTGCCGCCGGTGCCCGCCCAGGGCCTCGGCGTGCGGGAGTTCAAGGACTACGACCTCGCCGAGCTGCGCGAGTACATCGACTGGCAGCCGTTCTTCAACGCCTGGGAGATGAAGGGCAGGTTCCCCGACATCCTCAACAACCCGGTCTCGGGCGAGACTGCCCGCAAGCTGTACGACGACGCCCAGGAGATGCTCGACACCCTGATCAAGGAGAAGTGGCTGACTGCCAACGGGGTGATCGGGTTCTTCCCGGCGAACGCGGTCGGCGACGACATCGAGGTCTACACCGACGAGACCCGTACCGAGGTGCTGACCAAGTTGCACAACCTGCGCCAGCAGGGCGAGCACCGGGCTGGCATCCCGAACCGGAGCCTGGGTGACTTCATCGCGCCCAAGGACACCGGTCTGGCTGACTACGTCGGCGCCTTCGCCGTCACCACCGGGCTCGGCAGCGGAGAAAAGATCGTCGAGTTCAAGGCAGCCAACGACGACTACAGCGCGATCCTGCTGGAGTCGCTCGCCGACCGGCTGGCGGAGTCGTTCGCCGAACGGATGCACCAACGGGTCCGCAAGGAGTTCTGGGGCTTTCAGCCTGACGAGCAGCTGGACAACGAGGCGCTCATCGGCGAGAAGTACCAAGGAATCCGGCCTGCCCCCGGCTACCCGGCCTGCCCGGAGCACACCGAGAAGGCGACGCTGTGGGAGTTGATGGACGTCCAGCAGCGGACCGGCATCGAGCTGACCGAGTCGATGGCGATGTGGCCCGGTGCTGCCGTCAGCGGCTGGTACTTCTCGCACCCGCAGTCGCAGTACTTCGTGGTCGGCCGGATGGCCCAGGACCAGGTCGCCGACTACGCGAAGCGCAAGGGCTGGACCCTACAGGAGGCCGAGCGCTGGCTCGGCCCCAACCTCGGCTACAACCCGGAGGACTGAGGCAACCCGTTTCAGCCCAGCACGGCCGCGAGGTAACCGGAAGCATCACCGAGTGAGGCCAGTTCATCCTGTGGCGCCTGAAAACCGTTGGCGGAGAAGGCCTGATCGGTCGTTCGGACGTCGACTCGCCAGCCGTGTTCGGTGAGGTACTCGCCGGCGGTGTTGCGGTCACCGGTGTAGAACAACTCGGCCAGATTGATCTTGGAGCCGATGCGCCGGGCCCTCTCGGTGAGCTTTTCCGCCCAATCCGCCGGGATATTGCGGAAATCCATGTGCTCGCAAGCGATCCGGCTGCCCGGCGCCGACAGCGCAGCGACATTGTCGAACAAGCGATCCTGCGCCTCCGGCGGCAAATGGACCAGCAGGCCTTCGGCCCTCCACGCCGTCGGCTTTGAGGTATCGAATCCGGCCTCGACCAGCGCGGAGGGCCAGTCATCGCGCAGGTCGATCGCGACGGTCCTGCGTTCTGCCGGGGGGACCGCTCCCAGGTCGGCCAGTGTGCGGGTCTTGAAGTCGATCACGCCGGGTTGGTCGATCTCGTAGACCACGGTGTCGGCCGGCCAGGGCAGTCGGTAGGCTCTGGTGTCCAGGCCGGACGCCAGAATCACGGCCTGCCGGACGCCCGCGTCGGTGGCCTGCATGAAGAAGTCATCGAAGAACCGGGTGCGCACCGTGATCTGCTCGAGCACGGCCTGCCGGTTCAACATGGGATCGTCATTGTCGCCGAGATTTCCGTCGATCAGGTTGATGAAGGTGTCGCTGCCGACCGCACGCACCAACGGGTCGGCCCACGGGTCGTTGAGCAGTCGACCCGGCCCCTTGGACGCCATCGCGCGCTGTGTCGCGACCGCCGTTGCGGTCGCACCCACGCTGGGAGCCAAATCCCAGGTGTCATTCTCGGTGCGGGCCATGCCGACTTCCTCTCGCCGCTGTCTCGGCGTTAGTTAGGTGACTTAATTACCACTGTCACTGTAGCGGAGACCGGAGGGGTCGCCGACTAGATGCGCAGGGCTGGACCCAGCGCCGAGAGCGGGATGTGGGCTTGGACGGTTCCGCCGTCCATGTACCACTGCGGCAGGCCGGGCGAGAAGTTGATGGGCTCGTCGTGGCCGACCGGATAATCCGGCATGTAGATGATCAACTCGTCGGGAGTCAGTGCCCACGCCCTGTATGCGCCGGAGTAAACCTTGTCGGGAGTCCAGCGGTCGATGATGAACGGGTAGCTTCCCGGGTCGTGCGGTGGCGGTGCTTGGTTGAGCGCCGTTTCGATGAAGGGTTGCGCCAGCGGCGGAATGGCGGTCAGCGGATTCGACGTCGTCAGATCCGACAGCTGTACCCGCCTCCCGCTGGCCATGTCGAACGTGAAGGTCCGGTAGGCGTTGTTGGGCCGGGGGCCCGTTGGTGTGGTAGTCCTCGTGGAACACCGCGCTCAGCAGGTTGCCGTGCTGGAAGATCTGGTAATTCTCCTCGCCATGGCTATCGGCGGCCATGTGCGCGTTGGCGTTTCGCCAGTTGTTGACCAGGGTGTGCAGGTAGTCGCGCACCACGCCGCTGGTGGCCGGGTTGTCGATCAGCTCGCCGGGCAGCGCGACCTTGATGTCGCGGACGGCGTTGCGTTCCGACGTCACCGAGGTGTGGCAGTACTGGCCGTCCCAGTCACCCCCGAGCTCGCCACAGAACGACGGGGCTGACGCGTGTGCGGTGACCGCACTGGGAAGTGTTGCCGCGACAGCCAATACGACCGTCGCGATGAGCCTGGGCATCACAGCAACTGAACCTTGCTGGCCCGCCAGCGACCGTCGACCTTCTCCATCGTCATCTTGATTCTGCTGCGGTCGATGCGCGGTTCGGGTGCCGCCGAGTTGGCCACGGTCTGGTCGATAAAGACCAGCACGACAACCTTATTCGTGGATTCGGACTGAATGGCCGAGTCGATGACCACGCCGTGCGCGCTTGCTTATTGTCGATCAGCAATTGCCGAAGCTGCACGCTGGACTGGGTGTACATGTCCTTGAACTCACCGGTCGCACCGTCGAGCACCTGCCGGAAGTTCTCGTCGACCTTGTTCGAGTCGATGCTCGTCAGCACTTGGGCGTAGGCGACAGCCGCTTGTTGGGCCTGTTGGCCGGCCAGATTGACTTGGTGCTCTTGCCACTGCTTCCACCCGAGGAAGCCGGAAACGGCAAGTGAGGCAATGAGTAACACCGGAAGGATGCCGCGCCGAAAGTATTGGCGCCAGGGCCGCTTTGGCCGCCGTGCCGTGGTGCGCTTGCTTTTGAGCAGCACATTGTCTTCGTCGTCTTCGTCTTCGTCGGTCTGTTCGTCACCGTCGTCTTCGTCGTCTTCGGCCGGCGCGTCGACGTCCTCGGAGTCGTCGGCCTGTGTCTCTTCGGCACTGGCATCGGCGGTGGTGGATTCGGGTTCCACTTCGGGGTCCTTCTTGGCTGTCACGACCATCATCATCTCCCTCGTTGGCTAGGTGTGGACGTTTGGCTTCTAGTGCGGCGGGTCGATCGGCAATGCGGGCCTGGCGAGTCCCCGTTACTGAGTCCACCCGCGTTTAGAGTCGGGGTGTTTTTGGTTCCGGATTCAGTTGATCTCGCAGGCCACCGGGGTGTGGGTGCACCTGCATGCCGCAGCGTACTCGGCCGGTGTTCGGTAGCCCAGCGATGAGTGGCGGTGTCGATGATTGTGTTCGGTCTTGAAGTCACCGATGACCACGCGGGCTTCGAACAGGGTGTTCCAGTGATTGCGGTTGAGGCACTCCTTGCGTAGTCGGTTGTTGAAGGATTCGATGTGTCCGTTGTTCCACGGCGTTCCGGGCGGGATATAGGACGTGCCGACCTTGCGGTCGCAAAACTGTTGCAACGCTTGAGAAATGAACTCAGGCCCGTTGTCCATCCGCAGCACCTTCGGCGGACCGCCGGCCACGGCGAACAGGCCGTCTTGAGCTCGTCAACGAGCCGGTGGGCGGTGATCGAGCGTTCCACCAGATGCAGCAGCGATTCACGGGTGTGTTCGTCGACCATCGAGGCAATCTTGATCGCCTTGCCGTCGGTGGTGGAGTCGAACTGGAAGTCGATCGCCCACACCACGTTCGGGGCATCGGCCTCAACCGGCGGGATCGACGACACCCCGGCCCGCTTGCGCGGCGAGATCACCTTCACCTGCAATCCCTCTTCGCGCCACAGGCGATGGATCTTCTTCTTGTTGACCTCGCGGCGCTCGTCGTAGCGCAGCGCGGCCCAGGCGCGCCGGAACCCATGGCACGGGTTTTTCGTGGCGTAGGAACGCAACCAGGCCCGCATATCGGCATCGGGATCAGCCGGAGTCTGCGCTTGCGGGAGGCGGCGGTGCGTGGAGCGGGCCAGCCCAACTGCTTTGCACGCCAACCGTTGCGACATGCCCAACGTGGTGGTGAGCATGTCGACGGCGCGGCGCTTGGCAGCTGGGCTCAGAATTTTCCCTTCCCTACCTCCCGCAGTGCGTCTTTGACCAGCTCAGCTTCGGCCAGCAGCCGCTTGAGTCGGGCGTTCTGCTCGCGCAGCTCTTTGAGTTCTCTGGCGGCGTCGGTGTCCATCCCGCCGTAGGCGCGCCGCCAGTTGTACAACGTCGCCGCAGACACCTCCAGCTCGGCGGCGATCTCCTCACCCGTCTTGCCTTCGGCAGCCAACTCATCTGCCCGGCGCAGCTTGCGCACGATGTCCTCCGCGGAATGCCGCTTCCGACCAGCCATACGTTTCATCGTCCCTTCTCGGCCCGACATCGGACCACAGGACTCTAAAACTGGTTGGACTCCTTCAGCGGGAACACGCCAGGCCCGCCATAGGGGGTGGGAATGGTAAAGCGCCCCTTCGGTGTCGGATCGGTTCGGGTACCCAGGTTCGCCCCGGGCGGTGGGCCGGCTGTGTCGTCGCCGCCGGGCCGCGGCGCGTTCTTGGCTCCGCGGATCGAGACGCCAGGGTCGTCGTCGCGGCAGTAGGTGTACCTGAATGGCTCGTAGTAGTCGGCGGATGAAGGCGGATGCGCGGGCGTCCCGTAGTCGCACACGTAGCGGGGATAGAGGTCCGCGATCGCCCAGACCCCGTTGTCGTGAAACGCGCTCGACACCGCGTCCAGCACCGAGCCGCGATAATCGGGGAACAGTGCGTTCAGCGCCGGCACCCGCTGGTAGAGCAGCTGCGACATGGTGGCCATGCTGCCCAGCAGCTGCACCATGGTGTCGGAATTATCGGAGAACAAGTTGTCGACCGCTGACAGCGTGTGCGGCGTCTGTGCGGTCAACCGCCGATAGCCGGCCTGCATGCGGGCAACGCCGGACAGCGTGTGATTGAGTTCGGTTGCGGTGGCAGCCAGCCCAGTGTTTTTATCGCTGGCCAGGGTGAGCACCACCCGGCTGGTCTTGATGATGCTGGTGGTCTGGGGGAGCACCGAATCAAGCGTCGACAGCAGGAAGGTTCCGCCGTCGACGATCGCGGCCAGTTTCGCCGGTCCCTCTTTGCTCAGACTCAGTTCCTTCTTGATCAGCTCAACCTTGCGCGGGTCGACCTGCGCCAGCAGCCCGTCGGCATCACCGAGTAACTGCGCCAAGCTGACCGGGACGGTTGTGTGGGCCAGGGTGATCAGGCTGCCGTCGTGTAGATACGGCCCGGCGTCGGATTCGGCTTCGAAGTTGATGTATTGCTCGCCGGCCGGTGATAACGCCGACACGTGCACGACGCTGTTGGCCGGGATCCGCACCTTCGACGCGATGTTGGCGATGGCGTTGACCCCGGTGTCGGTGATCTGCAGCGACTCGACACGACCAATGCGGACGCCGCGCAACGCGACATCCTGATTGGGCAGCAGGCCACCGGATTCCGGCAACTGCACGGTGACCCGGTAGGACGACGCGAACGGTGTCACCCGCAGCGCGCCGATCAGCAGATATGCGGTTCCCACCACCAGGGTCAGCACCAACCCGGCCACCGAGAGCCAGACCTGTTGGCGGTGAGCAGCCCGCACCGCGCGGACCACCACGTTGGCGACATCGGCGATCACGGCGGCGGTCCCGGAGCTGGCGGGCCCGGCGCCGGCGGGGGAGGACCGGGGGCGACATCGATTTGTCCTGGGATATTCGGGTCCGGAATGACGGGAACCTGCGGTGAGTTCGGTCCCCGGCCGACCACGCGTTCTTGCAGGCGCCACAGGGTGTACTTCAGGGTGCGACGAGCAGATTCATGTTGTAGTGGTGTGGTCCGTGCAGCCCGATGTCACCGGGATATCCGATGTCGGGAAGGGATCCGAGTATCAGCTCGTCCACGCCCACATGCACCGAAATCGCGCTTCCCGAAGTCGATTTGACCAACGGGGGGATCATCCGGTTCAACGCGTAAAAGCTGGTATCCGGGCTGACTGCAACGTCATTGGCGGCGCCGGCGATCGTGTTCAGATCGCGGATCATGCTTCGGCCGCTGGTGTCGGTGCCACCGATCGACGGGAACCTGGCCAGCAGCCGGGCGGTGTCGCCGGCCTGGATAGCCAGGTTGGACAGCTCGGTGGTGTTGTCGGCCAGTGTCGCGGTGGCGGGCCTGGCTGCGGTCATCAGGTCGGTGATGGTGGCGTCTTTGGCATCGAGTTGGTCTGCCAGACGCGACAATTGGGTCAATGCGGTCGAGATCTGGCCGGACCTTGTGTCGAGCGTTCCGACCAGCTGGTTGGACTTGCGGATCAACTCACCGAACGCCTGGCCCTGGTCGCCGGTGGCTTTACCGAAACCGTTGATGATGTTGGTGAAGTTGCGCACCGCCCCGCCGTTCACCAGAATCGCCGCCGAGCTCAGCACCGACTCGACGGTCGCTGCGGCCGCCGTCGAGTCCAGGCCGATGGTGTCGCCGTTGCGCAGCATCGGATCGTCCGCGGGATCAACGGCAGGGGGCTTGAGCTCCACGAACACGTCGCCCAGTGGTGTGGCGGTGCGTAATTCGGCGGTACTGCCCCGGGGCAGCAGCACACCGTTTTTGATGCGCAGCGTAGTGACCGCAGAGTAGTTGCGGGCGACCATCGATTCGACCTGACCGACATCGGCGCCGGCGAGTTTCACCTTGGCATTCATCGGCAGGTTGAGCGCATTGGAGAACACGGCCGTCAGCAGGTAGTCCCCCGAGCCCAGCCCTGGTGCCGGAAGAGGCAGACTGGCAAGGCCATTCGTGGCGCATCCCGACGACACCACCACGGTTGCCATGATCGCGGCGGCAGCCTTCGCGCGTGCGCTGATCATTTCTGCCCCATCGCGGCCATGCCGTCCAGGACGTAGGTCAACCCGAAATCCGGTCCGAAATCCTGGATGGTTCCCGTGCTACATCCGAGTTGCCGAAGGCCCATCAAGTTGCAGATCTCTTTGGTGTATTGGCTGTCGAAGACCAATCGGTCGGTGAGGAAACGGGCACGCACGGCGCCGTTGGCCCGGTCGACCATGTTGTAGGCGTTGTCAGCCAGCATCGGTGCCACATCGAGGAGTTCGGCGAGGTCTCGCCGCTTGTCGGTCACCGTCTTCAGTGTGGAGTTGCCGTTGAGCATGGCCTTCTTGATGGTGTCGCGGTTGGCGTCGAGCAGGTCGCCGGCCCGTTGGATCAGCTGGTCGAATCGTCTGCCGGTATTGCCGCTCCCGATGTCCTCATCGGCCATGATCTGGCTGACTTGGTGGATGGTGGAGGCGAATTCGCGCAGTTTGCCGTCGTTGGCCGCCACCGCATCGAACAGCGTGCTGATGTTTTTGACGATCGTGGTGATCTGCTCGCGGCTCTGGGCGCCGCCGTCGCTGGATAGGCGCAGTGCCTTGGACAGTTCGTCAAGCGCTGATTTGATCTGCCCGCCATTGCCTTCGACAACCTTGGTGCCGTTGTTGAGCACGTCGGCGACGGGCCCGCCGCCATGGCCGTCCCCCTCGAGCGACTTGGTCACCCGGTCGAGCACATTGAGCACGCGGCTGAATTCGACGGGCGTCTTGGTCCGGGTCAAGCCGATGGTGTCGTGGTTTTCCAGTACCGGACCGCCGCGGTAGGGCGGGGTGAGCTCGATCTGCCGGTCGGTGAGGATCGAGGTGGACACCGTGACGGCTTGCGCGGTGGCGGGAACCTTGACGCGGCGGTCGACGGTGAATTCGACTTCGACGTAGCCGCCCTTGGTATTGATTTTGGTGATTTTGCCGACCGGCATTCCCAGCACCGCTACCACATTGCCCTCGTAAAGCCCTGAAGCGCTGTCGAATTGGGCTGTCACCGTGATGGTGTCCTGGTCAGACGCCAGATACCACCAGCCAATACCGACCGCTGCGGCCAGCACTATCAGAGCGGCGCTGATGGCCACCGCCTTGGACCGCAGTTTCGCGGCGCTCACTTGCAGTCCTTGAAGTATTCGATCATGCCGAACTGTTTGGCGCGGCCGCTGATTGCGCACATCCACGAGTCGACGAGCGGAACGTTGTTGGCGTTGAAGTTGACCGCGTTGCCCTCGCCGGTGAGGTTGGCCGCCTCACGGAAGAAGATCGGGCTGATTTGCAACATGTTGCCCAGCAGGTCGTCGTGTTGAGCCATCATGCCGGTGAAGTCGCGGATGTCTGCGATCAGCGAATCCAAACCCGACCGGTCGTTGACCACGAGCTGGCTCATGGTGTCGACGAGGCTGGTCAGCGATTGCATCATGGCGTGGAAAACGGCTCGCCGCGCGACGAATTGGCACAGCAGGTCCTGTCCCTGGTTGATCAGATTGCCGATGCCGGCTTGCTGGCGCCGCAATGTGTTGGTCACCTGTTCGGTGCTGTGCAGCAGCTGGCCCAGCTGGTCACGTCGCACCGCGATGATGGACGACAGCGAGTGGACGTTTTTCATTGCCTGCGGCACTACCGCGGGCAGCCCCTCGAGCTGCTTGCCCAGCACCGCGAGCGACTGCGCGAGAACCTGTCGGAATCAACCTGCTCGAAAGTCGTGGTGGCATCCCGCAATGCCGATTGCAGATCGTAGGGAACATCGGTATGTGACAAGTCAAAGGTGTTGTGGGGAAGCGAGGCCGAGCCGTTGGGCTCCAGTGCCAGATAACGCGAACCCAGGATGGTGGTGACCTTGATCGTGGCGCGAGAATCCTTGCCCAGCACGATATTGTCGCGAATCTTCAGGCCGGCCTCGACGTGATCGCCATCGAGCTTCATGCTGGTCACGTCGCCCACCGGAATACCCGCGATCACCACCGCAACCACCGCGACGGCGATAAACCCGAGCCACGTCTTGTGGTAGCTCTCCAGCGGGCGCTTCTTCATCCGCGCCCAAACGGACGAATCAGCCACCAGCGGTGCTCCTGCACCTCGGTGTGTGCCACATCTTGTTTCCCGGGGTGGCGGCGGCGACGATGATCGGCACGACATCGTTGAGGCCGGGGAAGAAACCCATGAAGTTCACGTCGCACACATAGGCATTGCCGTAGGCGCCCTGGTTACCGACTCGGACAAGCCCTTTCAGCAGCAGCGGGATGTTGTCGCCGAAGAACGCCACCTGCGGCTCGACATCCATCAGGTGTCTGGCCACACCGGGTTTGCGGTCGACGAGTTCGCGCAGCGCCGGGTATACGTCGGTGGCCGAGGCCGACAGCCGGCGCATCACCCGGGACAGTGAACCCACTGAGGAGACCAGCTCCGGACGCCGCCGGTCGAGTTGGTCAACGACCTCACGGGTTTGGGTGATGACCCCGTCGAGGTTGTCGTTCTGTTGAGCAAGGTTGCCGACCACCTTGTTGAGGTTGGTGATCACGGCGCCGAGGGCCTGGTCGCGCCCGGCGAATGCCTCTGTCAGCGTGGAAGTTTGGCTAATCAGCGTGGTCAGCGATGAGGTATCGCCCTGCAGCGACGAGATGATGCCCTTGGTCAGGTTGTCGGCGTCTTGCGGGTTCAGCAGGCTGAACAGTGGTTCGTAGCCGTTGAGCAGCGCGGTGACATCAAAGGACGGTTCGGTGCGTTCCAATGGCAGCACACTGCCGGGCGGGAGCAGGGCCTGATTGCCCTCCGGTCCTAAAGACAGCCCGAGATAACGCTGCCCGACGATGTTTTGGTACGTCACGGAGGCGACGGTGTTGCCGTAGAGGTGCTGATTGGTTTGCACCACGAACGCGACCCTTGCGAGTTTCCCGTCGAGCTCGACGTTTTCCACCCGGCCCACCCGGACGCCGGCCATCCGGACGTCGTCGCCTTCGCGCAGCCCGTAGACGTCGGTGAAGACGGCGGAATACTTGGCGGTGTCCCCGCCGACGTCACGTCGCAGGCTGACGTATACCAGCCAGGTGAGGGTCAATGCGACGACCATGAAGAGGGTGAGACCGATCAGTGGGGCCCGGGATCTCATTTCTGCCCTCCGGGTGGAGATTTCGGTCCCGGCCTCAAAGACACGGTGGTGCCGCGGGCAACCGGACCCAGCAGCAACTCGGTGGCCTCGGTGGCGGGCTGGCCGGTGATCACGCTCAACATGTTGCGCTCGTATTGGCTGCCGATGGGTCCCACATTGCCGCCAAAGGACGATTGCGGTATCCACGGGGCCTTTGGCGCCACCGGCGGCACCCACGGAGCGTTGGGCGAAGGAGACGCTGGCGCCCCGGGTGACGGGTTATCGGGGTTCGCGCTGCCCGGTACCGGCGGCGACGGCGTAATCCCTGGGGCCAGAGGGGGATTGGGATCGGTCAGGTTGGGGGTCGGATTGATCAGCGGTGGGCCGACCGCGACGAGGTTTCCGTCCGGGCCGATAACCGTTCCCGGCGGCGGTGCCAGGTCCTTGGGCGGCTGATAATTCTGCGGCAGCAGCACTTCCGGCATATCGGGGCGCACCGGAATCAGCGGCGCGGTGAAACAGCTGGGCCCCTTCAGCTCGCCGTAATGCGGACAGTCGGCGCGGGTGTAGGTGGAGCTAGGGGTAAATGACAGCATCGCGCGCATATTGCCGACGTCTTGCCCAGGCACCCAGACCTGGTCCATGAACTTGTTCGCCAGATTGTCCAACTTGGTGATCGCGGGCACGAAGTTGTTGGATTTCATCGCCAGGATGCCCAGCACCGGCGTGAAATCCGCGGTGATCTTGATGAGCTGGTCGATGTGGTTGTCGAACGATGTCCGCGTCGTCCCGAGTGTGTAGTCGGCGCCGGAGAGCAGCGAGACGAACTGCCCGCGCGTCTCGGCGAAGGTCTGCATCGGCTCGACCGCCTGGTGCAAGCCGTCGAGAAGATCGGGTGCGGTCTGCGCGAGGCCACCGGCGGCGTCGACGAGCGCGGACACCGTCGAGGGGCCGGCGTCGGTGCTGACAATCGAATTAAGCTGGTCGAGAAGGCGATTCAACTGTGCCCCGGCATTCAGCAGGGCGCCGCGGCGATGATCGGTGGCGGCACCCAGCGCGGCCAAGATCCCCACGGATCTGTCGTCGCGGCCTCGTCCAGCCGACGCCAGCAGGTCGCGCAACTTGCTGACGGTCGTCTGGAACAGCACGGTCGGAAGCCGGGTGTCTTCGGCAATATGCGCCCCCGCCCTGATCGTCGAACCGGAGCCTTGAGAACCGTTGCCCACCAGTTGAACCGACGACACGGCGAATACATTGCTGGGCACCACTCGCGCGGTCACGGACGCCGGAATCGACTTGGCGAATTCTTCTTTCAGGTCGATGTGAACGTAGTTGGGTCTGCCGTCGGACGCGGGAACCACACCGTCGACCATCCCGACGAGCACACCGTGATACTTGACGTCGGACTTTTGCGGCAGCCCGTCGCCGACTTGACCAGGTCGGCGACCACCCGGACGTAGTCGTTGAGCTTGCCGGTGGACTTGACCACCATCGCGACGGTGAGCAGGGCCGCGACCACCACCACCGCCGCACCGATGGCAAGCAACTGCCGATCCGAGGGCCCGCGGCCGTCCAGCTCAAAGGAATTCGGCATCAACCACCGAACCTTGCGCCGGCGTCTACTCCCCACAACGCCAGCGTGAGCAACATGTTCACGATGATCACGACGGTGATGCTGGCCCGCATGCCATGTCCGGCGGCCACTCCGACACCCTCGGGCCCGCCGGTCGCGTAAAACCCGTAGTAGCACTGAATCGTAGACGCGATCCACACGAAAATGACGGCCTTGATCAATGAGTAGACGATGTCTTGGCCGGCCAACATCAGCGTGAAGTAATGCAGGTAGGAGCCGGTCGAGCCGCCACTGCTGATCCCCACTACCAGCTGCGTGGTCAGATAGCCGATCGCCAGGCACGCGACATACAGCGGGACGATGGCCGCCACGGAGGCGATCAGCCGAGTCGTCACCAGATAGGGGATAGGGCGGATCGCGATCGATTCCAACGCGTCGATGTCCTCGGCGATGCGCATCGAACCCAGCTGAGCGGTGAAGCGGCAGCCGCCTTGCATGGAGAAAGCCAGCGACGCCATCAGCGGAGCCAGCTCGCGGGTATTGACCAACGACGACACGAAGCCAGTGGCCGGACCGAGCCCGAGCAAGTCGAGGAAGTTGTAGCCCTCGATGCCGACCAGTGCGCCGACGGTCATCCCGAGCACCACCGCCACTCCGGCGGTGCCGCCGCCCACCACGATGGAGGCGTTACCCCAGGTGATGTTCGACAGCAGCCGCAGGAACTCGCCGCGGTACTGGCGCAAGGCGAGTGGCACGGCGACCAGCGCCCGGACGAAAAAGACCAGCATGTGGCCGAGCCGAATGATCGGCACGCTGCCCCTGCGGTAAAGCCGGACCAGCGGGACGGTCACCGGCGCGAACGGCAGGTAAGGGGTGGCCGTCATGTCATAGCCCCGTCCTGGGCACCAACAGGATGTAGAGCTGGCTTATCGCGACGTTCACGATCATCAGCAACAGCACCGCTTCGACGACGGCGGCATTGACCGAGTTCGCGACGCCGGTGGGGCCGCCGACGGTGGACAGTCCTTTCTGCGCCGACACGACGGCCACGATGGCGCCGAAGATGACCGCCTTCACCAAGGCCAACATCATGTCGTCGGTCGTCGCGAACGACGCGAACGTCGACACGAAGCTGCCGGGCGCCCCGTTCTGGAAGTACACGTTGAACATGTAGCTCGCGAAAAATCCGACGAAGCACACGACCCCGGTGAGCGCGACGCCGATCATGATTGCCGCGGCGAAACGCGGAACGACCAGACGACGGATCACCGATACGCCCATCACCTCCATCGCGTCGGTTTCTTCGCGCATGGTTCGCGAACCGAGATCGGCGGTGATCGCCGATCCGACGGCCGAGGCCATCAGAACGGCGGCCACCAACGATGCTCCCTGCCGAATGACCGCGAGTCCGCTGGCCGCACCGGCCAGCGAGGTGGCGCCCACCTGCCCGGCGAGCAGGGCGAACTGAATGGACAAGGTGACGCTGATCGGCAGGGAGACCAGAATCGTCGGCAACACCGCGGTGCCGGCCATGAATGCGCCTTGGCGGACAAACTCCTGCCATTGGAATCGGCCGGTCACCAGGTCGGAAAAGAAGTACTGAACGGTGCGCACACCAAAGATGAATTGGTCGCCGACTGTGGTCAGCGAGGCAAGCGGATGACGTCTGACGTATCCGGTTGCCCAGTCCTGGATGGCGATGACGCCGTCTTGTTGTGCCGTCATCGAAGCGCGACCGGCAGTCCGTCTAGCAAACCCGAACTAACGATCATCGCGCACCAGCTACCGCCTTCATTGGCGTTTCCCCCCACCAATAAGTGCCTGAGTGCAGAGCAGGAGGAGCCGGGTGCCGTGTAGCGCATCTTCAAGAAGCTAATGTCATCCGGCTCCGTGAACTGCAGTTTCCGATGTGTGCTGAGTCACACTCGCCTACTTGATAGGCACTTTCAATAGTGTAGAGTCAGTCACCTGAGTTCGTCGCTGGACGGCAACGTGGGGTTCTAATGTCGGATTGACGAAGGTGATGGCATGCCCTCAGCAAACACCGCATCGCTGCGGGACCGACGCCGGGCACAGTTGCTCTCCCAGATACAGCTCAACGCGCACCAGCTTTTCGCGGAGCGCGGCTTCGCCGCGGTGACGACCGAGGACATTGCCGCTGCCGCCGGAATATCCATCAGTACCTATTTCCGGCACGCGCCCACCAAAGAGGGCCTGCTGGTCGATCCCGTCCGAGAAGCAATCGCCGAAATCGTCGGTTCGTACGGCGCGCGACCGCCCGACGAGTCGGCTGTCGAGGCACTGATTCAGGTTTTCGTTACGCGCGCCCGCGACGCCGATGAGCTCGACAACCTGGATACCTGGCGTCACGCCATCGCTACCGCGCCCCACCTGTTGAGCAAAACGATGCTGGTCAGCGAAACCGATCACGACAAATTCATCGAACAAGTCGCTTCCCGGATGCGCGTCGACCCGACAGCCGACATCCGGCCCGCGTTGTTGGTTCACACCAGCTTGGCCACAGTCAAATTCATTCTCGATCGCTGGCTGACCACCAATACCGTCGCGAACCCACCGTTTCATGTCCAATTGGACGACGCGCTGCGCACCACGCTCGCCGGATTCGACTAAGGGTTCCCGTCCCGTGCGAAACAGCCTGTGGGGCTTCAGGATCGCGCGGACACGTGCTCACCGAGCTAAACCGCCGTGACTTTGCTCGCTTCCTCGTGAAACAATCGCTGGCCGTGAAGACATTCGAGGATCTGTTCGCCGAGCTGGGCGACCGCGCCCGCACCCGACCGGCCGGCAGCGCCACGGTCGCCGCGCTGGACGGCGGGATCCACGGTCTGGGCAAGAAGATCCTGGAGGAGGCCGGCGAGGTGTGGCTGGCCGCCGAACACGAATCCAACGAGGCATTGGCCGAGGAGATCAGTCAATTGTTGTACTGGGCGCAGGTGCTGATGGTCGCGCGCGGACTGTCCCTCGACGACGTCTATCGGAAGCTGTGAGCATGTTGCGAGTCGCGGTTCCCAACAAAGGCACGCTGAGCGAGCCGGCCAGCGAGATCCTCTCGGAGGCGGGCTACCGACGGCGCACCGATTCCAAAGACCTCACCGTCATCGACAACGTCAACCAGGTCGAGTTCTTCTTCCTGCGGCCCAAAGACATTGCCATCTATGTCGGTTCGGGACAGCTCGATTTCGGCATCACCGGACGAGACCTCGTACTCGATTCGGATGCGCCGGTGCGCGAATGCCTGGCGCTGGGTTTCGGGTCGTCCCGCTTCCGCTATGCGGGGCCCGTCGGGAGTGATTGGACGACGGCCGATCTAGCCGGCAAGCGGATAGCCACCGCCTACCCCAATTTGGTGCGGAAAGATCTGGCAGAGCGAGGGATTGAAGCCACCGTGATCAGGCTCGACGGCGCGGTGGAGATTTCGGTTCAACTCGGGGTCGCCGACGCCATCGCCGACGTGGTGGGATCCGGCCGAACCTTGAGCCTGCACGATCTCGTGGCCTTCGGTGAGCCGCTGTGTGATTCGGAGGCGGTGTTGATCGAGCGCGCCGGCTCCGACGGCCAGGGCGCGGCGAAAGCGTCGCGCGATCAGCTGGTTGCGCGGATTCAGGGTGTGGTGTTCGGGCAGCAGTATTTGATGCTCGACTACGACTGCCCGCGCTCGGTACTGGACAAGGCCACGGCGATCACGCCGGGGCTGGAGTCGCCGACCATCGCCCCGCTCGCCGACCCGGACTGGGTCGCGGTCCGCGCGCTGGTGCCGCGTCGGGGCGTCAACGAGATCATGGACGAACTCGCGGCCATCGGCGCCAAAGCGATCCTGGGCTCCGATATCAGGTTCTGCCGATTCTGATTCACGCCAGCCCGGCCGTAGCTGTGTTAGCGTCCGCCCTGGGAGACTGCCCTTGTCATCCGAAGGGCTGTCCCTTCTCACCGTCGCCGGGTTGTTTGTCCTCAGGAGGATCTCGTGACACACGTACTTATTCTGCTGCTGGCTTTGCTGATTGGCGTTGTCGCCGGATTGCGTTCGTTGACGGCTCCCGCCGTGGTCGCTTGGGCGGCGTTCCTGGGCTGGATCGACCTGCATGGCACCTGGGCGTCCTGGGTGGCGAATGTCATCACGGTCGTCGTTCTGACGATTCTCGCGGCCGCTGAACTCGTCAGCGACAAACTGCCGAAGACGCCGCCTCGCACCGCGCCGCCGGCGTTCGGCGCCCGGCTGGTGATGGGTGGGTTTGCCGGCGCGGTGCTTGGCGCCTGGCCGCACTGGACCTTTTCCGCGCTGGGTGCCGGTGTGATCGGCGCGGTGCTCGGCACGCTCGGTGGTTATCAAGCGCGCAAGCGTCTGGTGGCCGCCCGCGGCGGGCAGGACTTGCCGATAGCGCTGCTGGAAGATGCGGTCGCGATCCTCGGCGCGTTTGCCATCGTTGCGGCGACGGGTCACGTGCTGACCGAGTACCTCCTGACGGCCGTTAGGTGACAGAGCATTTCGACGCGATCATTGTGGGTGCCGGTCAGGCCGGGCCGCCGCTTGCCGGGCGGTTGACAGCTGCTGGGCAACGCGTCGCGATCGTCGAGCGCAAACTGATCGGCGGCACCTGCGTCAACAACGGCTGCATCCCCACCAAGACGCTGGTGGCCAGCGCGCACGCCGCGCACCTGGCCCATCGCAGCTCCGAATACGGTGTCGCCACCGGATCGATCAGCGTGGACATGGCGAAAGTCAAGGCACGCAAGGACGACATCATGCTCGCCGATCGCAAGGGAGTCGAGGACTGGTTGGCGGGCATGGACGGCTGCACCGTCATCCGCGGCCACGCCCGCTTCCAGGATCCGCACACCTTGCGGGTCGGCGACGATGTCCTGCACGCCGATCGGATCTTCCTCAACGTCGGTGGGCGCGCGGTAGTCCCTGACATCCCGGGACTGTCCGACGTCGAATTCCTCACCAACGTGTCCATCCTCGAACTCGACACGCTGCCACACAATCTCGTCATCGTCGGCGGTAGCTACATCGCGCTGGAGTTCGCCCAGATGTACCGGCGCTTCGGCACCCAGGTGACTGTCATCGAGCGGGGCTCGCGGTTGGCCCCCCGCGAAGACGAGGACCTCTCGGCCACCATCAAGGAAATCCTGGAGGCTGAAGGGATCGACATCGTCCTGGACGCTGACGATATCCGGATCCGCAAGAGCGACAGTGATTTTGGAGGATTCGAACTCACGCCGCGCGCCGGCGCCGATCCCGTCCAGGGTAGCCATCTGCTGTTGGCGGTGGGCCGGCGGCCCAACACCGACGAGCTGGGGCTCGAGGCCGCCGGCGTGCAGACCGACGCACGGGGCTACATCGTCGTCGACGATCAGCTCAAGACCAACGTCGATCACATCTGGGCGATGGGCGACTGCAACGGCAAGGGCGCATTCACCCACACCTCCTACAACGATTTCGAGATTGTGGCCGCCAACTTGCTCGACGACGACCCGCGCCGGGTGAGCGACCGCATCACCACCTACGCGCTCTACATCGATCCGCCGCTGGGACGGGCCGGGATGACCGTCGGCGAGGTCCGCGCGTCGGGACGCAAGGCGCTGCTTGGTCAGCGGCCGATGACCAAGGTCGGCAGAGCCGTCGAGAAGGGTGAGACGCAAGGCTTTATGCAGGTTGTCGTCGACGCCGATACTCACCAGATCCTCGGAGCCGCCATCCTCGGGGTCGGCGGCGACGAGGCCATTCACGCCATCCTGGACGTCATGTCGGCCAAGGCGCCCTACACCACGCTGTCGCGCACGATGCATATCCATCCCACCGTCAGCGAGCTCATTCCCACGATGCTGCAGGAGATGTCGCCGCTCGACTAGCCAGTGGCGATCGCAAGCGCGGCGCCGCCGGGCGCAGCGGGTCGCCACCATCGAAACCGATTCACCTGTGCTGGACCAGGATCGTCTGCGCCGACGTCCCGATGAACCCGGACCGGTCGAAAATCTCGGCGGTGGTCACCCCGATGCCGTCGGGTCCGATCGACGCGCGGGCCCGCAGTGCGAAATCGGCGCCGTCCGGAAGCCGATGCAGATGCACAACGGTGTCGGTGTTCATGAAGACGAACCGGTCGGGATCAAGAACCCTGCCGACGCCGTTGGCGCAATCCACAATGCCGGCAAGGCGCTGCAGCGCCGTCATCGGCTCGGTGTCGACGATGTGGACCAGCGGGGTCAACCAGGCCACCCCGGCCTCGCCGTCAGCCTGTTGCTGGCGCCAGTCGATCGCGTCGAAGTAACCGCCGACGTCGGCGAACGGGGCCCCAAGCGGTTCTGTTCGTCCTTCCACCAGTGGGGGATACCGGTCGGCTGCGACGTCGGCGGTGTCGCTGACCGCCAGTAGCCAGGCGCTGACCCGGGCTACGGCGCGGTGTTCTCCGCCGTCGCGTTCGGCAAGGAGTTCGGCGACCATCATGGCGATCCGCGAACCTGGACGTTCCACCCAGGCGTGCGCGCGCAGCGGTTGTACCGGGATCGCCCCGAGGATTTCCAGGCTGAGCCGGCCGATCCGCAGACCCGACCCCGCCGCTTGCTCCTCGATCAGCTTTGTCAGCAGCGCCAACGGAGGCGAGCCATGCTGTAGTTCGGGGCCCCAGTTGCTGCGCGTGTCATCGGTGGGACTGAAGGCTTGAAACTGGCCGTGAGCGGGCAGCCGACGGTAGAAGCAGCCGATCATGCCGCCGGTTCGGTCGGACGCGAAACAGCTTGTGCCCGCGCGTGATCCGGCCAGCCGGGGTACGGCGGCGGTGTGCCGCCGAAAACCGGACAGTACTCGTGATGTGGACACCAGTCGCATAACCGCGACTGGTGGGGACGGAAATCGCCTGTCTGGCCGGCGGATTGGATCGCGCGCCACATCGCCATCAGTGTCTTCTCGAAGCGCAACAGCTCGTCGAGATCGGGCGAGTAGTCCAGCACCTGGCCGTCGGCGAGGTAGATCAGTCGCAGCCGGGTGGGCGGCACACCGCGGGTGCGCAGTAGAGCCACCGCGTAGAACTTCATCTGAAACATCGCCTTGAATTCGGCCAGCGCTCGCGCGGCCGGCGGTGACTTGCCGGTCTTGTAGTCCACCACCCGCAGCTCGCCGGTGGCGGCGACGTCGATCCGGTCGATGAAGCCACGCAGCAGCGTGCCGTCGGCGAGCTCTACCTCCACCCGCTGCTCGCAGCACTGCGGGTCGAATCGGGTGGGGTCTTCCAACCGGTAATAGCCGGCCAGCAGCGCGCGGGCTTCCTCCAGCACCTGGGTCCGCTGGACGGAGTCCAGCTCGCCGACCCGGTCGGGCTCGGCGGCGATCACGTGCTCCCATGCGGGCTCCACGAGCGATCTCGCGGTCTCCGGGTCACGCGATGCCGCGGGCAGGCCGTAGAGCTGCTCCAGAGCGGCGTGCACCACCGACCCGCGGATCTGCGCCGTCGACGCCGGCTCGGGCAGTCGGTCGATCGCCCGGAACCGGTACAGCAACGGGCACTGCTTGAAATCCGCCGCCCGCGACGGTGACAGTGCCGGTCTGGAAGCCGGTCTGGACGCCGCCCCTGCCTGGTCCTGCGTCTGGTCGGTCATATTCGCAGCCTAGGACTGGGTGCCGACAACCCCGAGCATCGGCTACGGCGAGTCGGCTGGCACGCTGATCGGCGTGTCCATCACCGGTCCATTCACCGTCGGCGAGCGCGTCCAGCTCACTGACGCCAAGGGCCGCCACTACACGATGGAACTCACCGAAGGTGCCGAGTTCCACACTCATCGCGGCGCGATTGCGCACGACACGATCATCGGGCTGGAACAGGGCAGCGTGGTCAAATCCAGCAACGGCACGCCCTACCTGGTGCTGCGCCCCCTGCTGGTCGACTACATCATGTCGATGCCGCGGGGGCCGCAGGTCATCTATCCCAAGGACGCCGCCCAGATCGTGCACGAGGGCGACATGTTTCCGGGCGCCCGCGTGCTGGAGGCTGGAGCCGGATCCGGTGCGTTGACCTGTTCACTGTTGCGCGCGGTCGGGCCCGAAGGACGGGTGGTCTCCTACGAAGTGCGCGCCGATCACGCCGAGCATGCGCGGCGCAACGTATCGGTCTTTTTCGGCGGCGCCCCCGCCAACTGGGAGCTGCTCGTCGGCGATGTCGTCGACTCCGAGCTGCCCGACGATTCCTTCGACCGGGCCGTGCTGGACATGCTCTCCCCGTGGGAGGTGCTGGACGCCGTGTCGCGGCTCGTGGTCGCGGGCGGGGTGCTGGTGGTCTACGTGGCCACCGTCACCCAGCTGTCGAAAGTGGTGGAGGCGCTGCGGGCCCAGCAGTGCTGGACCGAACCGCGGGCGTGGGAGACCATGCAGCGGGGTTGGCATGCTGTCGGCCTGGCGGTCCGGCCACAGCACACGATGCGCGGGCACACCGCGTTCTTGGTGGCCTCGCGACGACTCGCGCCGGGCACCGTCGCCCCGATGCCGTTGGGCCGCAAGCGCCCGGGCCGGGACGGCTAGGCGTAATCCTCACTGCGAAGCAGCGATCGTCGCACCGACAGCAGCTCGAACTCGGGATGCGCGGCGACCAGGCGTTCGGCCGCGTCAAGGACTTCGACGGCATGACCACGGTCACCGGACACGACGGCCACCCCGATGCCCGCTCGCCGATGCAGGTCCTGCGAACCGGTCTCGGCGGCCGAGACGCTGAACTTGCGGCGCAGCTCGACGACAACGGGACGGATCACCGACCACTTCTGCTTGAGCGATCGCACGTCGCCCAGCAACACGTCGAATTCGAGCCAGGCGATCCACATCAGCCGGGCGGGGGCTGCGCGGGGGCGGGCTCGGGCGACGCGGGCGGCGGAGCCGGGGCAGGTGGTGACGGTGGCGGCGGGGGAGCCGGTGGCGCGACGGGCTCCGGCGGCGGGGGCAGGGGAAGAGTCGGGCCGGGTGGCGGCGGCGTCGGAGTCGGAGTCGGCGAATTGCCCAGGGCCAGAAGCATTTCCGCGGTCCGTCGGGATAACTGCCAGCCGCCCTGAAAAGGTGCGAACTCCATCGGGAAGGTGAACGTGCCGTTGTTCCCTTTAGCGGTGTTGACGGTGACGGTAGCCACCACGTTGGAAGAGTTCTTGTCCGACCACGCGATGTTGTTCGCCACAAAGGACATCGGCAGATAGCCGTTGTCACGCAGCGCGGTGACGAATTTGTCCAAAGTGACCGCACTCTCCGGCGTTGCCCCTTCGACAAGGTTGATCTTGTTGATTCCCAGCAGCGCCGGGTCGACAAGTCGGTTCAGCACGTCGACCAGAGCCTCGGGCACGGGGAGGGGAGCTGTCGGGGGAGCCGTGACGATCAGGGGACTGGAGGTGGGCGACGCCGCCGCCGAACTAGTCGACGGCAGCACCTTGGGTTCGCTGTGCGAGCATCCCGCGAGCCCGAAAGCCGCCGCGGCGGTGGCGGCGCTCAGTGCTACGGACAGGTGTCGATGCATCCACACGGGTCGGCCGGGCTATTCCGCCACGCCTGATTCTTGGAGGGGGTTGGAAGTTGCGGTCGGGTCAACTGGTGCAATAGAAGTCACAGTCGGAAACATTGCGTTGATGACCGCAACCACGGCGATGCCTGTGGCGAGGGCTTTTGCGGTCATGGGTGTCCTTTCGGTGGTCCCAAATCGACGCCGAGGTTACCAGTGGGAGCAATGACGCAACTTTTCACGGCATTTGACTACACGCATGAAGGGCCAATGGCCGGTAGCGTTGAAGCATCCACCGCATCAATTCGGGGCGGGAAAGGAGCGCAACATGGGTGACTCAGAGCGTTCTGAAGCATTCGGGGTCGATCCCGAAACCAACATGTCCAGCGGCGATGCCGCCGAATTGGAACAGCTACGCCGTGAGGCGGCGGTGCTGCGCGAGGAACTAGAGCAGGCGGCCGGATCGCCGGGCGGCACCCGCTCGGCGCGTGACGTGCATCAACTCGAAGCCCGCATCGACTCGCTTGCTTCCCGCAATTCGAAATTAATGGAAACTCTTAAAGAGGCCCGCCAGCAACTGTTGGCGCTGCGAGAAGAAGTCGATCGGCTCGGGCAACCGCCCAGCGGTTACGGCGTTCTGCTTTTTGTCCACGAAGACGAAACAGTCGACGTCTTCACGTCGGGCCGCAAGATGCGTTTGACATGCTCGCCGAACATCGACCTGGCGGCCCTCAGAAAAGGACAGACGGTCCGCCTCAACGAAGCCCTGACCGTCGTTGAGGCAGGGAAGTTCGAATCGGTCGGCGAGATCTCGACTTTGCGGGAGGTGCTCAACGACGGGCACCGGGCGTTGGTCGTGGGCCACGCCGACGAGGAGCGGATCGTGTGGCTGGCCGAGCCACTGGTCGCCGAGGACTTGCCAGACGGTTTGCCCGACGCACTCAACGATGACACCAGGCCGCGCAAGTTGCGGCCTGGCGATTCTTTACTGGTCGACACCAAGGCCGGCTACGCGTTTGAGCGCATCCCCAAGGCCGAGGTCGAGGACCTGGTGCTGGAAGAGGTGCCTGACGTCACCTACCAGGACATCGGTGGCCTGACTCGCCAGATCGAGCAGATCCGCGACGCCGTGGAACTGCCGTTCCTGCACAAGGACCTGTACCGCGAATACGCGCTGCGGCCACCCAAGGGAGTGCTGCTCTACGGCCCGCCCGGCTGCGGTAAGACGCTGATCGCCAAGGCGGTCGCCAACTCGTTGGCCAAGAAGATGGCTGAGGTGCGTGGCGACGACGCCCGCGAGGCCAAGTCCTACTTCCTCAACATCAAGGGCCCCGAGCTGCTGAACAAGTTCGTCGGCGAGACCGAGCGGCACATCCGGCTGATCTTCCAGCGGGCGCGTGAGAAGGCATCCGAGGGAACACCGGTGATCGTGTTCTTCGACGAGATGGACTCGATCTTCCGAACCCGCGGCACCGGCGTCTCATCGGACGTCGAGACCACCGTGGTCCCACAGCTGCTCAGCGAGATCGACGGCGTGGAGGGACTCGAGAACGTCATCGTGATCGGTGCCTCCAACCGCGAGGACATGATCGACCCCGCAATCCTGCGGCCGGGGCGTCTCGACGTGAAGATCAAGATCGAGCGGCCCGACGCCGAAGCGGCACAGGACATCTTCTCCAAGTACTTGGTGGAGACGCTGCCGGTGCACGCCGACGACATCGCCGAGTTCGAGGGTGACCGTGGGGCATGCATCAAGGCGATGATCGAAAAGGTCGTCGACCGGATGTACGCCGAGATCGACGACAACCGGTTCCTGGAGGTCACCTACGCCAACGGCGACAAGGAAGTCATGTACTTCAAGGACTTCAACTCCGGGGCGATGATCCAGAACGTCGTCGACCGCGCGAAGAAGAATGCGATCAAGTCAGTGCTCGAGACCGGGCAGCACGGCCTCCGGATCCAGCATTTGCTCGACTCGATCGTCGACGAGTTCGCCGAGAACGAGGACCTGCCCAACACCACCAACCCCGATGATTGGGCGCGGATCTCGGGCAAGAAGGGCGAGCGGATCGTGTACATCCGCACCCTGGTCACCGGCAAGTCGTCGAGCGCGTCGCGCGCCATCGACACCGAATCGAACCTCGGGCAGTACCTGTAGGGATCGACCCTCGCGACACTGAAGCCACGCACACGAC
Source organism: uncultured Actinomycetota bacterium (assembly GCA_963712615.1). Lineage (GTDB taxonomy): Bacteria > Actinomycetota > Actinomycetes > Mycobacteriales > Mycobacteriaceae > Mycobacterium. The sequence goes on along the minus strand of CAVQIO010000002.1, from coordinate 526,939 downwards.
ACGCCGGGGATTGTCAATCGGTCGGTGCAACATCGGGTCAGGTGGCTTGTTCGAGGAGTTCGGCGAGTTGTTGGGCGGGGGTATTGAGGTTGAGGGTTGGTCGGGGCCGGCGGTTGAGGGTGTCTTGGATGCGTTTGAGGTCGGCTTTGGTGTGGACGGATAGGTCGCTGCCTTTTTCGGCTCTTCATGATCGGGGGTGTAGTCGGGGTCTGAATCCGCCGGTTTCCAGGAGGGATCTGGCGATGTAGTTGGTGAGGTTTCGAAAGCCCAGGGCGGAGCCGCGGAGGTGTTCGAGGCGTCCGTTGATCGCTTCGGTTGGGCCGTTGGAGGTGCCGGGGCGGTCGAAGTAGGCCAGGACGTCGGCGGCGCGTTTCTTCAGCGTCCGCCCGAGGGTGATCAGTTCCTGCAGCGGTTTGGGGATGCCGGCGCTGAGGGTGGTGATCAGGGCGGTCATCATCGTGGCGCCCTTGGCGCGGTCGGGTTGGCGGTAGGCGGCCACGGTGCGTTGATAGATCATCCAGGTGGCCTCGACCTCGACATGGGCATCGACGGCGAACAGGGCGGCAAGCCGGGCTTTCTGTTTGTCGGTGAGCAGGTCGGCACCGGTATGCAGGGTGCGCCGGGCACGGTAGAGCGGGTCGGTGCTGCGGCCGCGGTGCCCGCAGGTGGCCAGCTGCACGCGGCGTCGGCATTCGTCGAGGGCGTTGCCGGCCAGCCGGACCACGTGGAAGGGGTCCATCACCGTGGCGGCGTCGGGCAGTTCCTCGGTGGCCGCAGTCTTGAATCCGGAGAAACCGTCCATGGCAACGACTTCCACACCGTCACGCCAGTCTTTGGGCCGGTTGGCCAACCACTGTTGGAAGGCGTGTTTGGAACGTCCTTCGATCATGTCGAGCAACCGCGCCGGTCCGGACTTGTCGCGCACCGGGGTCAAGTCGATGATGACGGTGACGTATTTGTCGCCGCGGCGAGTGTGGCGCCAGACGTGTTCGTCCACGCCGATGACCGCCACGCCGTCGAATCGTGCCGGGTCGGCGATGAGCAGCCGCTTGCCTTCGGCGAGCACCGCATTGTTGGCGGTGTTCCACGACACTGCCAGTCCTTCGGCGACTCGGGCCACGCTCAGGTGTTGGCACACAATGGCTTCCAGCGCCCACTGCAGAGCGCGTCGCGAGAGCTTGGCTCGTGGTTCGGCGGCCTTGCTGGCGTCTTGACGCCACACATGAGAGCATCCTGCGCATCGGTAGCGGCGGATGGTGACCAGCAAGGTCGTGGGCCGCCACCCCAACGGCTCATGGGCCAACGTACGGGTCACGCTGTCGCGCGGAACGCCTTCTTCACCGCAGCGCCGGCACCATCGATCCTCCTCGGCGATCCGGCACGCCAGCACAGCACGATCAGCATCGAGGCGCTGACCGGTCACCTCCAGCCTGAGTTCATCAAGGCGGCAGAAAGTCGTCACGTCAGCGCAGGCAAAGCCCGCCCGACCGGTAGCGTCAGGCACGTCGAGGTCTTCCTGATGGACGGCGTAGGAACCTCCATCATCAGAAGACCTCGACCCCTACACCGGCACCGACGCGCCGACCACCCCTACACCCTCATCTGCGAAGAGCCCCTTTTTCGAACCAGAACCCTAAGAGCCGGTTGGTGTTTTGTTGCTGCCGCGCTGGCAGGGCGAGTGTGGGTTGCAGAAGTAGACGGGGGCCCCTAGCTGCAGCTGGATGTCGCGCCAGTGGGCCATTTCGCTACCGCGATCCCACGTGATGGAACGCCGTAGGTGTTCGGGCAGCTCGCTCATTGCCTCGATCATCGCGGTGGCTACGGCTTGGGCGCTGTGGTTTGTGGGCAGGTGCAGCAGGATCGTCAAGCGGGTGCTGCGTTCTACCAGGGTGCCGATCGCGCTGGTGCCGCCGGGGCCCAGGATCAGATCACCTTCCCAGTGACCGGGAACGGCACGGTCAGCAGCTTCGGCGGGACGATCGCTAATGCTGAATTCGTCGCCGTTATAGACACCGCGGCTGACGTAGCGGCCCCGGGGTTTGCGCGCCGCCCGCCTCGTGGACAGGCATTTGTGCAGGTCAGCGCGAAGACTGCCGCGGGTCTGGATATACAAACTTTGGTAGATGGTTTCGTGGCTCACCCGGACCTGCCTGTCATCGGGGTAATCGGGGGCCAACATATCGGCGATCAGCTTGGGACTCCGCCCATCATCCATCCATCCTTCGATGAGCGCGCACAGCGGGTTGTCCTTGAGCTTGAAGTCCTGAGGCCGACAAGCCTTCTGGGCCGCACGGGCATGGGCCATCCGGGCGTGATAGTCCCCGTCGGGATTGCGGTGACGCTGATGCTCGCGCCAAATCACTGACCGGTCACGCCCGATGAGCCGGCCGATCTCGGCATAACTGAGCTTGCCGTCCAAGCCCCGCATGATCGAGATGCGCTCATCCAGGCTCAGTCGATGCCCCTTGCCGCCTGACGTCGACACCTTTCCCGGGTTTGCTAAACCCCCGCACCCCCAAGCATTGACTCTTAGCTTCATTGCCCCAGATTCACGCCACCAGCATGACCCGGTGTTCAGCGACACGCCCACCACGCGCTCGGCCTGGATCACCGGGATGCCCTGACACACCAGGTCCAAAAACTCCCGCCGCACTGCCCTCGAAAACAGATATCCACCCGGCATGGCAACCTCCAAAATCACGGATGCTGCACCGACCGTATGAATCCGCCCCGTGCGACGTCGCAATGGTTTCAGTTTCGGCGAAACATGACGCCAATGAGGCGTCGGTTCAGTCGAATTCGAACGAGTAGCTGTTCGTCAGGTCGTCCTGCGTGACGCGGGCGGGTCGAGTGGTCGTGTCCACCCGCAGCGTCTCGGTGAGCACGCGCGGCTGATAGCTCCATCCCTCGGGAAGCTTGAGCCGGCTGGCCAGCCCGGGCAGATCGGCCCGCGACAGGTTGGGGTCCGCGACCTGGCTCCAGGTCTGCATGACCCACCGTTTTCCGTCGGGATCGAGGAGCTCGTATTTCTCTTCGCCGGCATTGAAGACGAAGACCGTATTGCGGGTCACTTCGTTGACGGTGTACGGGGCGGGGTCCATCGAGGAGAGCTGCACGGTGGCCTGCTTGATCATCTCGATCCCGCCGAACGTCATCCGCTCCTGCGCGCCCTCGGCCTGCTTTTCGATGCCGTTCATCAGCCAGTAGCGCGGACCGTTGAGCAACGCCGCGGCCGCTCCGTGCTCTTTGGCGATGGCCTGCGGGTCGAGCGCTGACCACAGCTCGGCCGGACAGTCGTTGAGTCCGAAGCTGTTGTAGACGCTGGCCCGCGGGCCGGAATCGCCGACCTCGACGAGAAGTACTTCGCCGTAACGCTTCCCGGAAAAGTCGGTCACGTGTTTACTCCCTTGCTGTCGGGGCTGTCGGGGCTGTCGGGGCTGTCGGGGCTGTCGGACTCGTCGGCGACGTTGCCGAGGTAGCGGTTGCGTGCCGCCAGGGCGGTGTGCAGGTCGTCGACCAGTGGGTCGAGGAACATCCCCCGGTATTCGGCGTCGTCGACCGCGCGGGCGCTGATGTACATGAACGTCAGTGCGCCAAGGAACAGGCACATGTGGATCAGCGAATCCGGCGCTGGAAACGTCAGGCCGAACACCGTCGACGTGGCGGCGGTGTTGTGCGTCCATTCCTTGAGCAGCGGCGGCGTCAGGATGATCAGGCCGAGGATCAGGTACATCGTCGCGCCGACGGCCGCCACCACCAGGATCTCGATCAGTTGCGAGGCGGCCAGCAGGAAGACCACGTTGAGGCGTTCGGTTCGCCTCAGCGTTGAGCCGGCCGACGGGTCCAGCATCGTCGCAAACGGTGTGCCGGCGAGGTTTTGGCTGCCTTCGGGCAGTGACGCCGTCGACTTCAGCAACGGCCTCACCCGTTCCACTGTCTTGGATACGACGAAGGTCCCCGCGATGCCGACCAGAAAAACGATGGCCAGCGACAGCCGCTCTCCGTTGATGTTCGCCGCCATCAGCCAGACGTAGGTGTTGAAGAACACCAATGCGGTCAGCAGCACGATCGGCAGGGCCCGGACCGCCAGCGTGCCGACCGTCGACAGATGCTCCATCGTCATGCGCACCGCCCAGGCGAGTACCGACCCGGCGCCGCAGCCGGTCAGCAGCAGCACCAGGCCCAGGATGACGGCGTCGCGGGTCAGCTGGATCGGGCCGGATTCGATGACTCCGCATGCGACCGCGAAGGCCAGCGCTGCGGTCGAGACGGTCGCGCGGATGCGCCCACTCGCTATCCGGGACACCAGCCAGCCGGCCAGGGCGGCCAGCGGGAGAGCGGCCGCGAGAAACGCCAGGATCGCCCATTGGGCGGTTGTCGGTGTTCCGGCGATGAAGACTTCGTGGCCGTCGCTGACGAAAAAGACGCCCAGTAGGCAGGCCTCAACCGCCGCCCAGGCCGCCAGCATGGCAGCGCACCGCGGCCAAAGCCGCCGCCATCGGCCCCGCCGGCTCAGCACCGACGGCAAGCCGCGCTCGAGGAACCACCGTTCGGCCGCGGCCGTCGCGGCTTTTTGGCTGTCCGGCGTGCGGCGCAGAGTTAGGTCCACACCGGCTCACCCTAGTGGCGCATCACCCCCCATGCTGGCTGTTTTCGCGCAGGTCAGGATTTGTTCGGCGGCATGCTCGGCGATGGGCCCGCCGGGCCGCGCGGCGGCGGCGCTTCGTGGTCGACGATCGGCATCTCGGCGAATCCGCATGCACCGACGGCTGATTGCGCGCCCTGCGACGTCGCCGTCCCGCGCGCGGCGGCACGGCCGGGCGGTTGCCCCAGCGCGGACCGCATCGTCGCCCCGCCTAGGCTGAACGCATGCAACGGATTATCGGGACGGAGGTCGAATACGGCATTTCGTCGCCGTCGGACCCGACCGCCAACCCGATCCTCACTTCGACTCAGGCAGTGCTGGCCTATGCGGCCGCCGCCGGCATTCAACGCGCCAAGCGTACTCGCTGGGACTACGAGGTGGAGTCGCCGCTGCGCGACGCCCGCGGTTTCGACCTGAGCCGCTCGGCGGGACCACCGCCGGTGGTCGACGCCGACGAGGTCGGCGCGGCCAACATGATCCTGACCAACGGCGCGCGGCTCTACGTCGACCACGCCCACCCGGAATACTCCGCCCCCGAGTGCACCGACCCGATGGACGCGGTGATCTGGGACAAGGCCGGTGAGCGGGTGATGGAGGCCGCCGCCCGCCACGTCGCCAGCGTCCCGGGAGCCGCCAAGCTGCAGCTCTACAAGAACAACGTCGACGGCAAGGGCGCCTCGTACGGGTCGCACGAGAACTATCTGATGTCCCGGCAGACGCCGTTTTCGGCCATCATCGCCGGGCTGACCCCGTTTTTGGTGTCCCGGCAGGTGGTCACCGGCTCTGGGCGGGTCGGCATCGGCCCCTCGGGTGACGAGCCGGGCTTCCAGCTGTCCCAGCGTTCGGACTACATCGAGGTCGAGGTCGGCCTGGAGACCACGCTGAAGCGCGGCATCATCAACACCCGCGACGAACCGCACGCCGACGCCGATCGGTACCGGCGGCTGCACGTGATCATCGGCGACGCCAACCTCGCCGAGACGTCGACCTATCTGAAGCTGGGCACCACGGCGCTGGTTCTGGACCTGATCGAGGAAGGCCCGCAACACGGCATCGACCTCAGCGATCTGGCGCTGGCCCGGCCGGTGCACGCCGTGCATGCCGTCAGCCGCGATCCGTCGCTGCGGGTGGCCGTTGCCCTGGCCGACGGACGCGAGCTGACCGCCCTTGCGCTGCAACGGATCTACCTCGACCGGGTAGCCAAGCTTGTCGACGGCCGCGACCCCGACCCTCGCGCCTCCCACGTCGTCGAAACCTGGGCACACGTGCTCGACCTGCTCGAGCGCGACCCGATGGACTGCGCTGAGCTGCTGGACTGGCCGGCCAAGCTGCGACTGCTCGAGGGTTTCCGGCAGCGGGAGAACCTGAACTGGTCGGCGCCCCGGCTGCACCTCGTTGACCTGCAGTATTCCGATGTCCGACTGGACAAGGGCCTGTACAACCGGCTGGTCGCACGTGGCTCGATGAAGCGTCTGGTCGATGAGCACCAGGTGATTGCCGCGGTGGACAACCCGCCGACCGACACCCGCGCCTACTTCCGCGGTGAATGCCTGCGCAGATTCGGCGCCGATATCGCCGCGGCCAGCTGGGACTCGGTGATTTTCGATCTCGGTGGCGATTCGCTGGTGCGCATCCCGACGCTGGAGCCCCTGCGCGGCAGCAAGGCGCACGTCGGAGCGCTGCTGGACTCCGTCAACAGCGCCGCCGAACTAGTGGCACAACTGACGAGCTGAGGCTGGTTAACCGAAGAACGTCGGGGTTGACCGGTAGGGTAGAGGCACGAGCGGGCACGTTTACGCGGCAGTGAACAAGCCCCGACTAGCAGGAGGCGGCGATGGCGCAGGAGCAGACCAAACGTGGCGGAGGCGGCGACGACGACGATGACGTCGTTGGCACCACGGCCGCGGGCCAGGAGCGTCGCGAGAAACTCGCCGAGGAAACCGACGATCTGCTCGACGAGATTGACGACGTCCTGGAGGAAAACGCCGAGGACTTTGTCCGCGCGTATGTCCAAAAGGGCGGACAGTGACCTGGCCTTTTCCCGATCGCCTGTCCACTAACTCGGCTCTACCCGGATTCTCCACGGTAAATACGTCCTCATTCGCTGATCTGTTGCGCCGCCAGTCGCCGGAATTGCTCCCGGCAAGCCTGGGCGGCAGCGGTGGCCAATCCGGTGGTGATGCCCGGCATCTGCCGCATGGGACCACGATCGTCGCCCTGAAATACCCCGGTGGTGTCCTCCTCGCCGGCGACCGGCGTTCCACCCAGGGCAACATGATCGCCGGTCGCGACGTGAAGAAGGTGTACATCACCGACGATTACACCGCCACCGGCATCGCCGGCACGGCTGCGATCGCCGTCGAGTTCGCCCGCCTCTACGCCGTGGAGCTCGAGCACTACGAGAAGCTCGAAGGCGTACCGCTCACCTTCGCCGGCAAGGTCAACCGGCTGGCGATCATGGTGCGCGGCAACCTGGCCGCCGCGATGCAGGGGCTGGTGGCCCTGCCGCTGCTGGTGGGCTACGACATCCACGCGGCCGATCCGGAAGGCGCCGGCCGCATCGTCTCGTTCGACGCCGCGGGTGGCTGGAACATCGAGGAAGAGGGCTACCAGTCGGTGGGATCGGGGTCGATCTTCGCCAAGTCGTCGATGAAGAAGTTGTACGCCCAAGTCACCGATGTCGATTCCGCACTGCGGGTAGCCGTGGAGGCGCTGTACGACGCCGCCGACGACGATTCCGCCACCGGTGGACCGGATCTGGTTCGCGGCATCTACCCCACGGCGGTCGCCATCGGCGCCGAGGGGGCCGCCGACGTGCCCGAGAGCCGCATCGCCGAACTGGCTCGGGAGGTCATCCAAAGCCGCTCGCGGGCAGACACTTTCGGCCCAGATGGCGGTGAGAAGTGAGCTTCCCGTATTTCATCTCGCCTGAGCAGGCTATGCGTGAGCGCAGCGAGCTCGCGCGCAAGGGCATCGCGCGGGGCCGCAGCGTCGTGGCGCTGGCCTACGCCGGCGGCGTGCTGTTCGTCGCGGAGAATCCGTCGCGGTCCCTGCAGAAGATCAGCGAAATCTACGACCGCGTCGGCTTTGCGGCCGCGGGCAAGTTCAACGAATTCGACAATCTGCGTCGCGGCGGCATCCAGTTCGCCGACACCCGCGGCTACGCCTATGACCGTCGCGACGTCACCGGGCGGCAGCTGGCCAACGTCTACGCGCAAACGCTGGGCACTATCTTCACCGAGCAGGCCAAGCCGTACGAGGTCGAACTTTGCGTCGCCGAGGTCGCGCACTACGGCGAGACGAAACCACCTGAGCTGTACCGGATCACCTACGACGGCTCGATCAACGACGAGCCGCATTTCGTGGTCATGGGCGGCACCACCGAGCCGATAGCGACCGCGCTCAAGGAGTCCTACGCCGAAAACGCGGACCTGCACGACGCTTTGGGGATCGCGGTCGAAGCGCTGCGGGCCGGTAGTGCCAACGGCAGCGACGAACCCAGCCTGGATGTGGCCAGCCTGGAGGTCGCCATTCTGGACACCAACCGGCCGCGGCGCGCGTTTCGGCGGATCGGCCGATCCACCCTGCAAAACCTCCTGCAGGAGGCGGGCTCCAACGGTTCGGATTCGGATTCTGAGGCGTCGGATTCCGAAACCGAATCTTCGGATTAGACCCGCGGGCGCGGCTTCTCCACCGACGTGGTTGGACAACCAGTACCCTCGATTGTGTGCAGCGACGAATTATGGGCATCGAGACCGAGTTCGGTGTCACCTGCACATTCCACGGTCATCGGCGGCTGAGTCCGGACGAGGTGGCCCGCTACCTTTTCCGCCGGGTGGTGTCATGGGGTCGCAGCTCCAATGTTTTTCTGCGTAACGGCGCGCGCCTGTACCTCGACGTCGGCAGCCACCCCGAGTACGCCACCGCGGAGTGCGACAGCCTGGTGCAGCTGGTCACCCACGACCGGGCCGGGGAATGGGTGCTGGAAGACCTCCTAGTGGACGCCGAGCAGCGGCTTGCCGACGAAGGCATCGGCGGCGACATCTACCTGTTCAAGAACAACACCGACTCGGCGGGCAACTCCTACGGCTGTCACGAGAATTACCTGATCGTGCGGGCCGGCGAGTTCTCCCGAATCTCCGATGTGCTGCTGCCGTTCCTGGTCACCCGCCAGCTGATCTGCGGGGCCGGCAAGGTGCTGCAGACGCCCAAGGCGGCGACCTTCTGCCTTTCTCAACGTGCTGAGCACATCTGGGAAGGCGTTTCGTCGGCCACCACCCGTAGTCGCCCGATCATCAACACCCGCGACGAGCCGCACGCCGATGCCGAGAAATACCGGCGGCTGCACGTCATCGTCGGCGACTCCAACATGTGCGAGACGACCACGATGCTCAAGGTGGGTACCGCGGCGCTCGTGCTGGAGATGATCGAAGCCGGTGTGCCGTTCCGCGACTTCTCGCTGGACAACCCCATCCGGGCGATCCGCGAAGTCAGCCACGACGTCACCGGCCGCCGGCCGGTGCGGTTGGCCGGCGGCCGTCAGGCCAGCGCGCTGGACATCCAGCGCGAGTACTACAGCCGCGCCGTCGAGCACCTGCAGACCCGGGAGCCCAACGCGCAGATCGAGCAGGTCGTCGACCTGTGGGGCCGGCAGCTCGACGCCGTCGAAAGCCAGGACTTCGCCAAGGTCGACACCGAGATCGACTGGGTGATCAAGCGCAAGCTGTTCCAGCGCTACCAGGACCGCTACAACATGGAGCTGGCCGACCCGAAGATCGCCCAGCTGGATCTGGCGTATCACGACATCAAGCGCGGCCGCGGTGTCTTCGACCTGCTACAGCGCAAGGGCCTGGCGACGCGGGTCACCACCGACGAGGACATCGCCGAGGCTGTCGACAACCCGCCTCAGACCACCCGGGCCAGGCTGCGTGGCGAATTCATCAGCGCGGCCCAGGCGGCGGGCCGCGACTTCACCGTTGACTGGGTCCACCTCAAACTCAACGATCAGGCGCAGCGCACCGTGCTGTGCAAGGACCCGTTCCGGGCTGTCGACGAGAGGGTCAAACGGCTGATCGCCAGTATGTAGGCGGCAAACTCTGGCCCGGGTGTATCGCCACCAGGTGGTTGGTGAATGGTGGATTGATGATCCCGGGAGCGAACGTTCAGGTCAGTTGCGCTGACTCCGCCGACGTGTGTCCGGATCACCGTGACAATCCATGAGCAACTGCTGGCTGCGGTTGGCGGTGAGCGGCAACAAGAAGCGGGCGACCGGCTGTGCCGGGCCTGCGTGAACCTGCTCGAGGTCGACGCCGCGGCAATCTCACTGGTCTTCGACGGTGCCAACGCCGCAACGCTCGGGTCGAGCGGACTGCTGGCGAGGACCTACGACGAGCTGCAGTTCACGATGGGTGAGGGGCCCTGCTTGGAATCGGTGGCTCTTCGGGCACCTGTCCTGGTAGTCGACCTGGCCGACCCGAACCACATACGGTGGCCGGCATATGGGGCCGCGATGCTGGCCTACCAAATCCGAGCGGTGTACGCGATGCCGGTTCTGGTTGCCGGCGAATATGTCGGAGCACTCGACTTGTTTCGTGCCCAGCCGGGACCGTTAGGCACCGAGCACATGGCCGGCGCGGTCGCGGCCGCCGAATTGGCAGCCATCCCGGTACTCGATCTGATGAACGCAGACCTGCAGGCTGCAGTGTCCGATCCCAGCAGCACCGCGTGGACCGAACTGAATACCCTGTCGCGCGCGGAGGTCAGCCAGGCCACCGGCATGCTCATGGCGCAGCTCGACATCGACGCCGCAACGGCCCTGGTCCGGCTGCGGGCACATGCGTACGCCGCCGACCGCAGCGCCATCGACGTGGCGCGCGACATTCTGGACCGTCGGCTGGTGCTGGAGGATGATTGAGAAGGAGCCGAAGATGACCGACAATGCCCGTGAGACCAGAGTTTTGGACGCTGTCGTCACGCTCGTCGATAGTCTCCTGGACGACTTTGATGTGGTCGATCTATTGACCGAACTCACCGAACGCTGCGCGGAGCTACTCGATGTTGCCGCCGCCGGGATCCTGCTCGCCGACCCGTTGCAGAACCTGCATCTGTTGGCGGCGACTTCGGAGAAAGCGCGCGATTTGGAGCTTTTCCAGCTACAGACGGACGAAGGGCCCTGTCTGGACTGTTATGCCAGCGGACAACCGGTTTCGGTGGCGGATCTAGCCACGCAGTCGGCGCGTTGGCCTCGGTTCGTTCCGGCGGCTGTCGAGCACGGCTTCGCCTCGGTGCACGCGGTGCCGATGCGAGCGGCCGGAATCGTGTTGGGAGCCTTGGGATTGTTCGGTACACATTCGGGCGAACTCAATGACGCCGACCTGCTGGTCGGACAAAGCCTGGCGCACATCGCCTGTGTAGCGATCGTGCAAGAACACGCCCCAACTTCCGCTGCGGTGGCGCCACGGCTACGCAATGCGCTGACTGCCCGCGTGGTGATTGAGCAAGCCAAGGGCTTCGTACGCGAAAGACTGGACGTGTCGGTGGAAGACGCGTTCACGTTGCTACGTCGTTACGCGCGGTCAAACGACGATCATCTGACCGACGTCGCGCGACGTCTGATCGCTGCGCCCGAGTCCCGCCCGGCAATACTCGCGGCGATGGCGGCGATGAATCCCTCAGCGCTGTAGATACTTTCAGCAAATGGCGAGTGTCAGGAGAAGTTTTGGCGGGCGCGGGCGCGTCGCACAGATATCTCGACCAGTCGCTCGGCAACCAGATGCAGCTTGACGTTCTCGTCTTGGCTGATCTTGATCAGCCGAGCGAAGGCCTCCTCGGCGTTGGCCCCAGATCGGCCGCGAATGATTCCGATCGCCTGGTCGATGATCGACCGGTTACTCAGCGCTTGCTGCAACCGCTCGGCCCGCTGCTGGGCCGCCATCAGCAAGCGCGCGTTGTGGACCGTCACGGCCGCGGGCCCCGCGAACTTTGTACCCATCGCCACCGCGTGCTCGGCGAATGCGTCGAGGGTGCACGCGTAGGCGTTGATGACGCCGATCACCTGCTCGCGCAGGACCAGCGGCAGGGATAACGCCGAATTCACGCCCAGGCGCACAACCGCGCCGCCGAAGCGCGGCCAACGACTGTCGTCACTGATCGATCCGCTGATGCAAGGACGCGCGCTGCGCATGGATGTGATGCACGGCCCCTCCTCGTAGAGCTCGTACTGAAGCTTGTCGATCTTGCGGACGAATTCGTCAGTCACGGCCCACGACTGGATCTGCAGTGGCCCCGCGGACGGGTGTGCCACAGTCACACCGGCGCCGTCGGCGCCCGGGATCGCGTGCGCCGCGAATTCGGCTATCTGGGTGAGTGACTCGTCCACCGTCAGCGCGTCCACCACGATCGCGGCCAATCCGCTCAGCCCCACCTGCAAATCCTCTTCGTCGGCGTCATGCTGTGCCTGCGTGAGCTCGGCATCCGGCGGCGAAATTCGGCCGGGCTGGCTGTCGTACTCAGCCAACGCCACACTCCTTCCTAGGGTTCACTGAGGACCTGCTTACCACTCGACCCGCAGCGCGGCTCAGCGCGCTCGGTAATGACGACGGGTTTCCTGCGCCCGAGTTAATGAAACTCCACTGCACCCCTAAGCTGCTATGGGTGGCGACCTCGAAAGTCGAACGGCTGGTAAACCTCGTCATCGCTCTACTGTCCACCCGCGGCTACATCACCGCTGAAAAGATCAGAACAAGCGTGGCGGGTTATTCGGAAAGTCCCAGTCTCGAGGCCTTTTCCCGGATGTTCGAACGCGACAAGAACGAACTACGCGACCTCGGCATCCCCCTCGAGATCGGCCGGGTGTCGGCGTTGGACCCCACCGAGGGCTACCGCATCAACCGGGACGCGTACTCGCTGCCGCCGGTCGAACTGACCGCGGACGAGGCGGCCGCCGTCGCAGTCGCCACGCAGCTATGGGAATCGCCCGAACTGATCACCGCGACTCAGGGCGCATTGCTCAAGCTGCGTGCGGCCGGGGTGGACGTCGACCCCTTCGGCGACGGGGCCCCGGTGGCCATCGCCTCCCCAGAGGGAGTCCCGGGCCTGCGTGGGTCGGAGGATATTCTCGGAATCCTGTTGTCCGCCATCGATTCCCGGCAGGCGGTCCAGTTTCCGCACCGGCCGTCACGAGCTGAGCCCTATACCGTGCGCACGGTCGAGCCGTGGGGCGTGGTCACCGAGAAAGGTCGCTGGTATCTCGTTGGCCACGACCGTGACCGCGACGCCACCAGAACTTTCCGGCTGTCCCGCATCGGTGCCGAGGTCGCGCCCTTCGGCCCGGCCGGCGCCGTCACCGTCCCCGGCGGCATCGACCTGCGCAAGATCGTCGCTGACACCGTCGCCGAGACACCGACCGGCGCGCGGGCCCAGGTATGGGTTGCCGACGGGCGGGCCACCGCGTTGCGCCGTGCCGGGCGATCCACCGGTGCCCGGCAGCTGGGCGGGCGCGGGGGCGAGGTGATCGAGCTCGACATCAGTTCCACCGACCGGCTGTCGCGCGAAATTGCCGGATATGGGGCCGACGCCGTCGTCCTCGAGCCGCAACCGCTGCGCGAGGACGTGCTGGCCCGGTTGCGCGCCCACGCGAAGGAGCGGCGCCGATGACCCCCGTATCCACCCGGCTGGTCCGGCTGCTCAACATGGTGCCGTATTTCCAGGCCAACCCCCGGATCACCCGCGCCGAGGCGGCCGCGAAGCTGGGGGTGTCCGCCAAACAGCTCGAAGAGGACCTCAACCAGCTTTGGATGTGCGGGCTGCCCGGTTACTTCCCGGGTGATCTGATCGACTTCGAATTCTCCGGCGACACCATCGAGGTGACGTTTTCGGCGGGCATCGACCGGCCGCTCAAGCTCACCTCGCCGGAAGCCACCGGCCTGTTGGTGGCGCTGCGGGCGCTGGCGGACATTCCGGGCGTGGTCGATCCGGAGGCGGCACGCAGCGCGATCGCCAAGATCGCCGCCGCGGCCGGCGCCGTTGGGCACGACGCCGCGAGTTCGGTGACGGCAATCGACGAGCCGGCGCCCATCGAGACCCGCGCCGCTGCCGCGGTGCGCACGGCGGTGCAGTACAAACACGCGCTGGCCATCGACTATTACTCCGCCTCACACGACGCCCTGACCAGCCGGATCGTCGACCCTATCCGGGTGTTGCTGATTGGTGGCCACAGCTACCTGGAGGCCTGGTCCCGCGAAGCCGAAGGCGTTCGGCTGTTCCGATTCGACCGGATCGTCGAGGCCACCGAGCTGGGCGAGCCGTCGGCCCCACCCCAACCAGCGCTGCAGGCGCCCCCGGACACGTCGCTGTTCGACGGCGATCCGTCACTGCCGTCGGCCAAGTTACGGGTGTCCCTATCGGCGTCGTGGATGTTCGAGTACTACCCGATGCGCGAGGTACGCGAGTTGCCGGACGGATCGTGTGAGGCGGTCATGACGTATGCGTCGGAGGATTGGATGACGCGCCTGGTGCTGGGCTTCGGGTCGGACGTGCAGGTAGTTGAACCGCAGTCACTTGCGCAGCGGGTACGCGACGCCGCGGCGGCAGCCCTGGAGTCCTACCAGGCCGTAACATCCTGAGCGCACGGCGCGGGCACACCGGCAGACGGCTCTGCTGCGGTAGCATCGGGTGGACGTCTGGAGGTAATAAAAGTGGGCAGTCTTAGTCCCTGGCACTGGGCGATCCTCGCGGTCGTCGTGATTCTGCTGTTCGGTGCCAAGAAGCTCCCGGATGCAGCGCGCTCGCTGGGCAAATCGATGCGCATCTTCAAGTCCGAGCTGCGTGAGATGCAGACGGAAGGCAAGTCCGAAGCGCCTTCCCTGGAAACCCCGGCGGCGACCCCACAGCCGGTGCAGTCGCAGCGGGTCGACCCGTCGGCGGCCACCGAGCAGGGCCACACCGAAGCGCGCCCCGCTTAGCCGGGCATGGGCCGCGGTGCCCGAAGCGCCACTGACCGAGCGTCGTGAAAGCATTCAAGATTTCAGCGCGCACTGCTGCCTTGCTGAAGCGTCTCAACCCGCGCAATAGGCGCAGTCGGCTCAATCCCGACGCGACGATGTCGCTGGTGGACCACCTCACGGAACTGCGCACCCGGTTGTTGATCTCGCTCGGCGCGATCCTGGTCACCACGATTCTGGGATTCGTCTGGTACGGGCATCCGCTGTTCGGGATGGAGAGCCTGGGCGAGTGGCTGCGCCATCCCTACTGTTCGCTCCCGCAGTCGGCGCGCGCGGACATCAGCGCCGACGGGCAATGCCGGTTGCTGGCCACCGCGCCGTTCGACCAATTCATGCTGCGGCTCAAGGTCGGGATGACGGCCGGGATCGTGCTGGCCTGTCCGGTGTGGTTCTACGAGCTGTGGGCGTTCATCACGCCCGGGCTGTATCAGCGGGAACGCCGCTTCGCGATCGGGTTCGTGATCCCCGCAGCCGTGTTGTTCATCGGCGGTTCGATACTGGCCTACTTCGTGCTGTCCAAGGCGCTGGGCTTCCTGTTGACCGTCGGCAGCGACGTCCAGGTGACCGCCCTGTCCGGTGACCGCTATTTCGGCTTCCTGATCAATCTGCTGGTGGTGTTCGGCGTCAGCTTCGAATTCCCGTTGCTGATCGTCATGCTCAACATGACGGGCATGCTGACCTATCAACGCCTCAAGGCGTGGCGGCGGGGCCTGATCTTCGCGATGTTCGTGTTCGCGGCGGTGTTCACGCCCGGCTCCGACCCGTTTTCGATGACGGCACTGGGCATAGCGTTGTCCGTGCTGCAAGAGCTGGCCATTCAGATCGCCCGGATCCACGACAAGCGAAAAGCCAAGCGCGAAGCCCAAACCACGATCCCCGACGACGAAGCGTCGGTCATCGAGCCGGCTGCACCGATCCCCGAGCAGGCACCCGAGCCGTCGTTCGTCGCCGGCCAACATGACGACGTCACGTAGATGTCGGCAGCACCTGGCGGCGGCGTTGCCGAGTTGACCGAGCTGCCTCGGTTCACCGCGGAAATGCCTTTCGCGCTCGACGACTTTCAGCGGCGAGCGTGTGCGGCCCTGGAACGAGGCCACGGTGTGCTGGTCTGCGCGCCGACGGGTGCCGGCAAGACGGTGGTCGGCGAATTCGCCGTGCATCTGGCGCTGGCGGCGGGCGGTAAGTGCTTTTACACCACGCCCCTCAAGGCGCTGAGCAACCAGAAACACACCGACCTGACGGCGCGCTACGGCCGCGACCGGATCGGCCTGTTGACCGGCGACGCGTCGATCAACGCCGATGCGCCCGTGGTGGTCATGACCACCGAAGTGCTGCGCAACATGCTCTACGCGGATTCGCCTGCGCTGCAAGGACTTTCCCATGTAGTGATGGACGAGGTGCATTTCCTTGCCGACCGGATGCGGGGTCCGGTGTGGGAAGAGGTGATCCTGCATCTGCCTGACGAGGTGCGGCTGGTCAGCCTGTCGGCGACGGTCAGCAACGCCGAAGAGTTCGGTGGCTGGATCCAGACCGTGCGTGGCGACACGACGGTAGTGGTCGACGAGCACCGGCCGGTGCCGCTGTGGCAACACGTGCTGGTCGGTAAGCGCCTGCTGGATCTCTTCGACTACGAAAACCAGAAACCGGCCGCCGATCGTCATCCACGCGTCAATCCCGAACTGGTGCGCCACATCGCGCACCGCCGCGAGGCGGACCGGATGAGCGACTGGCAGCCCCGCCGGCAGGGCGGAAGAGGGGGTGGGGGGCGACCGGCCCGGCCACGCTTCTACCGCCCGCCCGCGCGGCCGGATGTGATCGCGACGCTGGACTCCGAAGGGCTGTTGCCCGCGATCACCTTCGTGTTTTCGCGGGCCGGTTGCGATGCCGCGGTCGCGCAGTGCCTGCGCTCGCCGCTGCGGCTCACCAGCGAAGAGGAACGCGTACAGATCGCCGAGGTGATCGACCACCGATGCGAAGATCTCGCGGAAGCCGACCTGGCGGTGCTCGGCTACTACGAGTGGCGGGACGGGTTGCTGCGCGGGCTGGCGGCCCACCACGCCGGGATGCTGCCGGCCTTCCGGCACACGGTCGAGGAGCTGTTCACCGCCGGCCTGGTCAGGGCGGTGTTCGCCACCGAGACCTTGGCGTTGGGCATCAACATGCCCGCCCGCACGGTGGTGCTCGAGCGGCTGGTGAAGTTCAACGGCGAGGCGCACGTGCCGCTGACGCCGGGGGAGTACACGCAGCTGACCGGGCGGGCCGGCCGGCGCGGCATCGATGTCGAGGGTCACGCGGTGGTGCTCTGGCACCCCGGGGAGGAGACCTCCGAACCGTCGGCGGTGGCCGGGCTGGCGTCCACCCGGACGTTCCCGCTGCGCAGCTCGTTTGCGCCGTCGTACAACATGACGATCAACCTGGTGCAGCACATGGGCCCGGAGCAGGCGCATCAGCTGCTGGAGCAGTCGTTCGCGCAGTATCAGGCCGACCGCTCCGTCGTCGGATTGGTGCGTGGCATCGACCGCGGCAAGCAGATGGCCAACGAGATCGCCACCGAACTGGGCGGGGCCGAGGCGCCGATCCTGGAATACGCCCGGATGCGCGCGCGGATCTCGGAGATGGAACGCGCGCAGTCCCGGGCGTCTCGGCTGCACCGACGGCAGGCCGCCAACGAGGCGCTGGCCGGACTCCGTCGCGGCGACATCATCACCATCAACCACGGCCGGCACAACGGGCTGGCCGTGGTGCTGGAGTCGGCGCGCGACGGCGACGATCCCCGGCCGCTGGTACTCACCGAACATCGTTGGGCGGGACGGATTTCGTCGGCCGACTACTCGGGTGCTTCGGCGCCGGCCGGCTCGATGCCGTTGCCTAAGCGGATCGAGCACCGCCAGCCGAGGGTGCGGCGCGATCTGGCCTCGGCGCTGCGGTCGGCCGCCGCCGGGCTGGCCGCTGCCTCGGGCCGTCGCGGCGCGGATCCCGACGGCGGCTTCCACGATCCGGAGCTGGCGTCGTTGCGGGAAGAGTTGCGTCGGCACCCCGCACACAACAGCCCCGGCGTCGAGTCCCAGATGCGTGAGGCCGAGCGTTACCTGCGCCTCGAACGGGACAATGCGCAGCTGGAAAAGAAGGTCGCCGCCGCCACCAACTCGCTGGCCCGCACCTTCGACCGGATCGTCGGGCTGCTCACCGAGCGCGAGTACATCCAGGGCTCCGCCACCGATCCCCGAGTCACCGACGACGGCCGGTTGTTGGCCCGAATCTATAGCGAGAGCGACCTGTTGGTCGCCGAATGCCTGCGCACCGGCGCATGGGCGGACTTGAAGTCGGCCGAGTTGGCCGCGGTCGTCTCGGCGGTGCTCTACGAGACTCGCGGCGGCGACGGCCCCGGCGCCCCTTTTGCCGCCGAGGCGCCCACGCCGCGTTTGCGGCAGGCCCTGCATCAGACAGCAAAGCTGTCGTTCGCGCTGCGCGCCGATGAGCAGACGCACCGGATCGCCCCGAGCCGCGAACCCGACGACGGCTTTGTCACCGTCATCTACCAATGGGCCCGGACCGGCGACCTGGCCGCCTCGCTGGCTGCGGCCGACGCGACCGGCAGCGGTTCGCCGCTACTGGCCGGAGATTTCGTACGGTGGTGCCGTCAGGTGCTCGACCTGTTGGACCAAGTTCGCAATGCCGCGCCGGATACTGAACTGCGGGCCACGGCAAAGCGCGCCATCGACGATATTCGGTGCGGCGTCGTCGCAGTTGACGGCGGGTAGGCTAGGCCCGAGCTACCGTTGCATGGCCAGGACACAAGGTGATTGAGGAGAGATGATGAGCGGACCGCAGGGATCGGACCCGGGCCAGCAGTGGCAACCGCCCGGCGAGGGTGGCGATCGCTCCCAGGAACCGACTCAGATCGGCTCGCCGTGGCAACAGCAACCGCCAACGCAGGAGGGGACCTGGCAGGCCCCCGCGTACACGCCCCCCGCCGAGTACCCGCAATACCAGCAGCCGGCTGAGCACGCGTACCAGCAGCCGTACCCGCAGCAGCAGCCGCAGCCCGGTTATGGGCAGTCCGAGCAGTACGGTCAGCCCGGCCAATACGCCCAGCCCGGGCAGTACGGTCAGCCCGGGCAGTATGGCCAGCCGGGTCAGTACGCTCAGCCCGGCCAGTATGGCCAGCCGGGCCAGTATGGCCAGCCCGGCCAATACGGTCAGGCCGGCCAGTACCCGCAGCAGTACCCGGGCTATGAGCAGCCGAAAAAGAAGCGTTCGATGGCGCTGATCGGCGGCGTGGGCGGGGCGGTCGCCTTTCTGCTGATCGCGGTCGTGCTGGTGCTCGGTTTTTGGGAGCCCGGCTTTTTCGTCACCACCAAGCTGGACGTCAGCAAGGCTCAGACCGGTGTGCAGCAGGTTCTGACCGACGAAACCAATGGCTATGGCGCAAAGAACGTCAAAGACGTCAAGTGCAACAGCGGCAGCGACCCGACCGTGAAGAAGAGCAGCACGTTCGATTGCGCCGTCAGCATCGACGGCGCTCAGAAGCACGTGACGGTGACGTTCCAGGACGACAAGGGCACCTACGAGGTCGGCCGGCCGCAGTAGCGGGTCACTGCGGCAGCGAGTCGAGCGCTTTCTGCAGCCGGGTTATCGAGGAGCCCACGCCGAATTCGGTGGCCAGCTCCGCGGTGCGCCGCGGGTGGGCGGCCACCAGCGGTAGTTCGTCGGTTGGTGTCGACAGCGTGATCGGTGCGTCGGCGGCCACCCGCACCACCTGGGCGGCGGCGTCGATGTAGTCGGTCGCGGCCAGCAGTTTCGCCCGCAACCCCTTGGCGATCTTGGATTTCGGGTCATGTGCGGCGGCCAGGATCTGATCCAGCGAGCCGTGCTGAGCCAACAGAATGGCGGCCGTCTTCTCCCCGACGCCCGGCACACCCGGCAGGCCGTCGGACGGATCACCGCGCAGCAGCGCGAGTTCGGCGTAGGCCGGACCGGCCCGATCCGCCGGCACGGAATAGTGCTCGGCCACCTCGGCGGGTCCGAACAGGGTGGCTTTGGCCAGCCCGCGGCCCAGGTAGAACACCCGAACCGGGACGGGATCGTCGGACACCACCTGCAGCAGGTCGCGGTCTCCGCTGACCACGACGACGGGGTCTTTGCGTTCCTTCGCCGCCAGCGTGCCCAGCACGTCGTCGGCCTCGAAACCCTCAGCACCTGCCGTCGCGATCCCGAACGCGTCGAGGAGCCCCATGATCATGTCGACCTGTGGTGTCAGCTCGTCGGGCACTTCCTCGACGTCGGGGGTGCCTTCGGGTTCCGGCTCGGCCACCCGATGTGCCTTGTACGACGGAATCAGGTCCACCCGGAACTGCGGCCGCCAATCCAGGTCGAGGCACACCGCGAGTCTTTTCGGTCGCTGCTGGGAAATGACCACAGCCATCGAGTCGATGAATCCGCGGACGGCGTTAACCGGCCGGCCGTCGGGAGCGGTGATCGACGACGGCACCCCGAAATACGAGCGGAACCACATGCTGGCGCCGTCGAGCAGCAACAAAGGTGCAGGCATGCGGGCTATCCTGCCAGCGCGGCGGCGGCGCGGTTAGCCTGGCTGCCATGGAATCTCATCGGTTCGATGCCGCGGTCTATGCCCGCCGGCTGGCCGCGGCGGCCGCCGCGACCGCCAAGGCCGGTCTCGACGGCCTGGTGATTACCCCGGGATATGACCTGCGCTACCTCATCGGGTCTCGTGCCGACACGTTCGAGCGGCTCACTGCCCTGGTATTGCCGGCTGTCGGTGATCCGACGGTCGTGGTGCCGCGGCTGGAGCTCGCCTCGTTCAAGGGATCGGTCGTCTCTGAACTGGGCTTGGCTCTGCGTGACTGGGTGGACGGTGATGATCCCTACCAGTTGGTTAGTGCGGCGTTGGGTGGTGCACCTGCGGCGACGGCCGTCACGGATTCGATGCCGGCGCTGCATGTGTTGCCGCTGGCTGGCTCGTTGGGAGTGCTGCCGGTCTTGGCCACCGATGTGCTGCGCAAGCTGCGAATGGTCAAGGAGGAGTGCGAGATCGACGCGCTACGCAAGGCCGGTTCGGCAATCGACCGGGTGCATGCGCGGGTGCCCGAGTTCCTGATCCCGGGCCGCACCGAAGCTGACGTCGCCGCTGACATCGCCGAAGCCATTGTCGCCGAGGGGCATTCGGAGGTGTCCTTCATCATCGTCGGCTCCGGGCCTCACGGCGCCGATCCGCACCACAGTTATTCGGATCGTGAACTGCAGGTCGGTGACATTGTCGTCGTCGACATCGGGGGATCCTACGAGCCCGGATACCACTCCGACTCGACGCGCACGTACAGCATTGGCGAGCCCGGAGACGATGTCGCGCAGCAGTATTCAGTCCTGCAGCGGGCCCAGCGAGCAGCATTCGACGCGGTCCGTCCAGGGGTAACCGCCGAGCAGGTCGATGCCGCCGCCCGTGAGGTCCTGGCCGAGGCGGGGCTCGCGGAGTTTTTCGTGCACCGCACCGGCCACGGCATCGGGCTATCGGTGCACGAGGAGCCCTACATCGTCAGCGGCAACGACCTGCCTTTGACTGCGGGAATGGCCTTTTCGATCGAACCGGGCATCTACTTCCCGGACCGCTGGGGCGCCCGCATCGAAGACATCGTCGTCATGACCGAGGACGGCGCGCTGGCCGTCAACAACCGCCCGCACGAGTTGGTTGTGGTGCCGGTGTCGTAAAGATGCTTACTTGGGCCGCACCGCCCGCAGGTCTGCGGCGTTGTGCGCCTCCATGTCGGTGAAGCTTGCGGCGGCTTTGTGTGCCTTGCTGCCGACATCGGTCAGCGTTTCGCCGTGGGCCTGAAGGCCTTTCACGTGCTTACCGTGGGCCGCGCTGACCGCTTCGTGGAACTCCTCGGCGGTGGGAAAGCCACCGAACATCCCCGACATCAGCGGTCCCCGCGACAGCCGATCGGCCGCGTCGTGAGCGTGCCCACCCGCGCGGTGAGACTGGCTTCCCCCCGAGCGCAGTAATCCAGTGTCGACGAACATCGCCACCCCTTCCGTCAGTGCTGAGCTTGTCTGATCGTGGTGCTGCAGGCCTGGAACCAGGCGAAGTGATAAGTGGCAGCTGACTTATCGCCGGCCACCAGCGCGTCGATGGCGGCCAGCAATTGCCAGTTGCCGACGTCGTGGAAGTCGACCTGCTCGGGGTAGGCGTCCAGAACGCGGGTGCTGACCTCGCGCAGATGGGTCTGCAGGAGGTCGACTTCTCTGTCCAGCACCCCGGTTCCGCCGGAGGCGGCTTTCGCCAGGGTGTGCGCCAGTCGTGGTAGGCCATCGCGCCACTGGGTCGCTTGGTTGAGCTCCCAGCCGAGGTCGTCGATGTCGGTCACGCGACGGGGGCGTGGCGAGGTGGGGACCGGCTCGTCCTCCTCGGGAACGTGGTGGATCGGGGTGTAGCCGGCGGCGACCGTGACTTCGCCGAGCAGGGTTTCCAAGTCGCCGCGGCGTCGTTCCGGGGGCAACAGAGTGACGGCCGCCGGGACCTCGATGCCTGGGGGGACCCAGCCGCTAGCCAGATCGGTGGCCAGCACCGTGGTGTTGTCGGGGCGATCGCCTGCCGCCCAGGCCAATCGGGGTTGTTGACGTGCCACCGCGGACACCAGTCGTTCCAGCCGCGCCCGCGCGGTGGCGTTGGCCGAGGCGGCTCCGGCGACCGCTCCTGTAGCGGTGGCCGCGACGGCCTCGGTTCCCAAGCTCGACGGCGACGACGGTGGCGCTGGTAGAGGCGCTTGGCGCACGACCGCCGGCTGGGCCGGGCTCCCTTGCCCCGCTGACGGGTGCACAGGTGCAGAACCCGGTATCGCCGACGGCGGCGGGCTCGGGGGGAGAACAGGAGCGGAGGCCGCGGGGATCGTCGGTCGAATGTCGGAGGCGTATGCGGGCAGCGGGCCCGCAGGTGACGAGGCGGCTGGCGCGGCGGGGGCAGCTGATCCCGTGACGACCTGAGGTGCCGGGGTCGCGTCGGGGGCTGCGGCGTGTGCGACGGGCGCTGGCGAATCGTATGCCGGTGCGTTGACGGGGACGCTGCCCATGCCGGAGGTCGGCGCCGTCGGAGCCTGCGGCTCCGGCGGTTGAGGAGGCGGCACCGCACCCGCGGTCGCTGTGCCTGCCTGCATGCCCTTGTCGAAGCTGTGCATCAAATCGGCCGGGGTGACCGGTTGGACGGGACTGGCGGGGGCTGACGGCGCGCCGGTGAGGGGTGTTGCTCCGGTCATGGGCAGACCGGAACTCGGCGGCGTTACCGATGGTGCTCCCGGTATGGAAGTGCCGCCGCGCAATGGTGCGACTGTCGAAGGTGAGGGCCCCGGAACTGCCGCGGCCCCGTTTGGCGGTGAGGGTGGGAGGTGAGGCGAATTGCCGAAAGTCGGCTTGACGCCGAGAGGCGTGTTGGTGCTGCTGCCCCCGGGTTGCCCGGTTGCTACGCCCTGTGTCCCTGGCGTCGTGCTGAGACCCTGCGTAAATGCGATTGGCGCGCTGGGGGCGGGCTGCCCTTCAGGTTCTGCGGAGGTCGGTTTTGGGGTCGCAGCGAAACGCTGTGTTACACCCATGGGCGACCCGCCGTTGCCGAGCGCATCCTTTACTTGTTTTTCTAGTTCCTGTTGGTCGTCAGGTGGTCGGAACATCTGCCCGACGTTGAGACCGTGCGTTTGCGCGAACTCCCGGGCTGACTGACCAGTGCCCTCTGCATCAAGGATCCGTTGCATCGCGTCAAAGACATTGCCGGAGTACTTCGCCGCAGTGATGCTGGCCAGCGCCCGATACTGATGTATCGCGGCGATGATCTGCGGGACCTTGGCTTCCACGGGCTGTTTGGACTGCTTGATCTCTTCGATCCGTTGATTGCCTTCTGTGGCCAAACTTGTCAGGTCCTGCCGGAGGCTTACCATGCTGTCGTAGGCGGTGCCGTATGCCGCCTCTTTGATGCCGTTCTTTTCGGCCACCTGCCGTGCTTGTTGTTCACCCTGCCGGAAGGCGTCGCGTAGATCGTCAGCCGTAAATCCGCGCTGGTCCGCCAGTGGCCCGGTTTGGGCACTACGGAGCGTGTCTCCAAAATTTGTAAAGCCGGCCTTGATGTTTCCTCGGTTCGTCCTGCCATACAATAGCGCCATCAAATCCGGGTCGTCGACCCATTGATCACCGACTATGGCTAACGACCATTCTCCGGGTGGTAACATTATTTGCAAAGACGTTCTATTGCCAATGTTGCCTCGTTTCCGGCTTGCAGCGGGGTCTGCATTTGGGACTCATTCAGTCCATTCAAGTAGTCGACCACGAGTTCCTGGAAAACATCTGTAAGTCTTCGTAATGTCGTAGCTAGGTCGTTTGGAGTTGCCGGCTCTGCGGCCAGTACTGTTCGTAGGTATTCACTGCCCGCTAAGAGTGCTTGTCGTCCGTTAAGGGCAAACGCTAGTTGAGCCGTAGGGTCGCTACCCTCGTCTCGCGCGGCGCCCCCTTTGACCGCACTATGCACTTTGTCGTAGGCGGCACATACTTTCGCCTTGGCGTCCGCAGTCTGTTGGGCGGTGTATGTGGGAGGCGACGGAGGTTTGGGCTGTGCCGGTCGGAACCAGCCGACTATCGCGACACTGAGCGTCACGAGTAGGGCGATGACGACGAACGCGAACATCACCCAAGGCTGCCTGGGTGGCGGCGGCGTTGGTACTGGCCAGGAGGGTGGGGGAGGCGACGCTGCAGGCGGTGGTCCGAAGTTCGACACAATCTCAATCTTATCGTCCCGCCCGAATATCGGTAGTCACCCTTGCTCCTGCCATGATAGGCATTGCGCGAATTCTAAGGTCGGCGATGGTTTGTAGTCGATGCGATCGCGGTGCATTGATATCGAGCACCCAATAACCGCGCAATCACTTGCAGATTCCATAGATAGTTGCGTTGGGCTGGTCCCCAGCATGCAACGATAAATCGATTTCAGACTGACTCACTTCTGTCATATAATTGACCGCAAGCTGTTGGTACGAATTCACCAGTTGTAGAACTGCCGTCGCGAGCTCGGGAGGGGTCGCGGGTTGTTCCGCTAAGGTCTTAAGGAGATATTCGCCTCCGTCATATAGCGCGAGCCTCGCATTAGCAGCCACACCGAGTAGCGCGATAGGGTCAGTACCTCCGCTCCTACCGGTGTTGGTGAGGACGGCTTGATGTACTTTGTCGTATGTCGCACATACTTTCGCCTTGGCCTCGGCGGTTTGTTGGTCCGTGAAAGCGGGTGGAGATGGAGCCGAGGGCGGTTTGTTGTCAGGAATAGGACGAAACCAGCTGCCGATTGCTACGGCGGCACTGGCATGTTCCCAGTAGGCGGGGCCGTCTTGTTTTAGAGTTCTGTTGCCCGTGACCTGGGCGGATAGGACGATGAAGAAATGGCTGGACGGAAGCGGAACTCTGCTGAGGACATCGTTTGCAAGCTGCGGTGTGCTGATGAGCTCACCGCGGCGGGCAAGACCCAAGAGGAGATCGCCGCCGAGCTCGGGGTGTCGGCGGCGACGTTGTACAACTGGCGACGCCAGTACGGCGGGATGGATACCGACGCAGCGAAGGAACTCAAGGAGCTGCGCGAGCAGAACGGCAGGCTCAAACGCCTGCTCGCCGACACCGAGCTGGAGAACGACGCATTGAGGGAGGTGGCGCAGGGAAAATTTTAGACCCGGCTGCCAAGCGCCGCGCCGTGGACATGCTCGTCACAACGATGAACCTGTGGAAACGGTTGGCGTGCAAAGCAGTTGGGCTGCCTCGTTCGACCTACGCCCGCATCCCGATCACGCAGACACCCACCGATCCAGATGCGGGCCTGAGGGCCACGCTAGGCACCTAGGCACGCGAACACCCGGTGCATGGGTTCCGTCGCGCGTGGGCGCACCTGAGGCACGACCTGGGCGTACGGGTGAACAAGAAGAAGGTGCACCGGCTGCGGAAGGAAGAGGGGTGTGCAGGTCCGGATCTACCACCCCCGCAACCGCGCCGGCATCAGCTCAACCCCACAGGTGCAAGCCGATGCACCTAAAGTCGTATGGGCGCTTGACTTGCAGTTCGACTCCACCGTCGACGGTAAGGCCATCAAGATCGCCTCGATGATCGACGAGCACACCCGGCTGTCGTTGATGAACATCGTGGAGCGCTCGATCACCGCGCAGAGGTTGACCGAGGAGTTGGACAAGGCGTTCACGTTATGGGACGGCCCGCCGTTGGTGCTGCGAATGGACAACGGTCCGGAGTTCATCTCCCATGTGCTGCAACAGTTCTGCGGTGACCGGATCGGCATCTACTACATCCCACCGGGCACGCCGTGGAACAACGGGCACATCGAATCCTTCAACAACCGACTACGCAAGGAGTGCCTCGACCGCAACCACTGGACGAATCTCCTCGAAGCGCGGGTGGTGATCGAGGACTTCAAAGACGACCACAACCATCGGCACCGGCACTCATCACTGAGCTACCTGACCCCGGCCGAGTACGCTGCCCGATGCACCTGGCGAGTCCCCGTTACTGAGTCCACCCGCGTTTAGAGTCGGGGTGTTTTTGGTTCCGGATTCAGTTGATCTCGCAGGCCACCGGGGTGTGGGTGCACCTGCATGCCGCAGCGTACTCGGCCGGTGTTCGGTAACCCAGCGATGAGTGGCGGTGTCGATGATTGTGTTCGGTCTTGAAGTCACCGATGACCACGCGGGCTTCGAACAGGGTGTTCCAGTGATTGCGGTTGAGGCACTCCTTGCGTAGTCGGTTGTTGAAGGATTCGATGTGTCCGTTGTTCCACGGCGTTCCGGGCGGGATATAGGACGTGCCGACCTTGCGGTCGCAAAACTGTTGCAACGCTTGAGAAATGAACTCAGGCCCGTTGTCCATCCGCAGCACCTTCGGCGGACCGCCGGCCACGGCGAACACCGTCTTGAGCTCGTCAACGAGCCGGTGGGCGGTGATCGAGCGTTCCACCAGATGCAGCAGCGATTCACGGGTGTGTTCGTCGACCATCGAGGCAATCTTGATCGCCTTGCCGTCGGTGGTGGAGTCGAACTGGAAGTCGATCGCCCACACCACGTTCGGGGCATCGGCCTCAACCGGCGGGATCGACGACACCCCGGCCCGCTTGCGCGGCGAGATCACCTTCACCTGCAATCCCTCTTCGCGCCACAGGCGATGGATCTTCTTCTTGTTGACCTCGCGGCGCTCGTCGTAGCGCAGCGCGGCCCAGGCGCGCCGGAACCCATGGCACGGGCGGAACCCATGGCACGGGTTTTTCGTGGCGTAGGAACGCAACCAGGCCCGCATATCGGCATCGGGATCAGCCGGAGTCTGCGCTTGCGGGAGGCGGCGGTGCGTGGAGCGGCCAGCCCAACTGCTTTGCACGCCAACCGTTGCGACATGCCCAACGTGGTGGTGAGCATGTCGACGGCGCGGCGCTTGGCAGCTGGGCTCAGAATTTTCCCTTCCCTACCTCCCGCAGTGCGTCTTTGACCAGCTCAGCTTCGGCCAGCAGCCGCTTGAGTCGGGCGTTCTGCTCGCGCAGCTCTTTGAGTTCTTTGGCGGCGTCGGTGTCCATCCCGCCGTAGGCGCGCCGCCAGTTGTACAACGTCGCCGCAGACACCTCCAGCTCGGCGGCGATCTCCTCACCCGTCTTGCCTTCGGCAGCCAACTCATCTGCCCGGCGCAGCTTGCGCACGATGTCCTCCGCGGAATGCCGCTTCCGACCAGCCATACGTTTCATCGTCCCTTCTCGGCCCGACATCGGACCACAGGACTCTAAAACTGGTTGGACTCCTTCAGCGGGAACACGCCACACCCACACCCACCAACCAGTGCAGGCTGCGAGATCCACTGATATCAACCACATACGACTCTAAAACGACGTGGTCCGACTATCGGGGACCTGCCACGGCCACGAGCGCAATCACGAATGACGCAATCGCGAGGGACCGCGACCGGTGCACAGGCCCGGTAGGCGGCGCGGGCCAGGACGAAGAGGCAGCTGACTGCGGCGGGGGAGGCAGGTGCGACACGCGGGGAGCGTACCTCTCCGGGGAGATGGAGAAACCTCTGTTGCCGACCTGACCGCATTCGGGACACTAAGAGGACCACCGCTTGAGGTCAATGCGATGAATAGGCAGCCGAAAACCATTTCTGCGCAGAAGGTCTGGCCGCTAGGCGGCGTCGCTAACGACTCGCGTCCTTGTCGTCGTCATCACGCTTTTGGTCGGGCAAGATGATGCGTCGACTCGCAACCGGTTTGCCCTCAACACGTTTGACGACTTCAGGTCCTGGCGGGGGTGTGGTGATACGTCCCTGGACGGGAGCGCCGTTCTTGACTGACGGCGCGACAATCCGTTTGGTGTCGGGCTTCTCGTCCTTGCCCCCGCTGCCCGCGCCGTGCATGGCGCCAGGCGGCATCATTGGCATCGCGCCCATCCCGCCCCTCGATGGGTTAGTCGGTGCTGACGCGCCGGGTGCCGGGACCGAGGTGGTACGCGATGACGCGGGCTCAGTACCGGCTGATGGAGCGGGAAGCGGATTGAGGCTTCCCGTCGGCGAGGTGGCGCCGAGCCCGCCTACACCGCCACCGCCGCTGCCCAATCCGCCGGCGCCGCTCGTGGATCCCGTCAACTCGCCGGGAATAGCGGCTGCTTCTCCTGCGCCGTGCTGCATTGCGCCCATGCCGGCTTGCATCATCTGCTGTCCGATCTGAGCAGCCTGCTGCGGAAGCTGGCTCAACGGTTGGAGTAAACCGCTCATCGCGCCTGAGATACCGCCCGCGAGGCCAGAGATCATCTGCGGAATCTGCTGCGCCATCTCAGCTGGACTGCCGACTTTCGCGGCTGACTCTGCTTCGTTCGCAGGAAACTTGCCCATAGCGTCAGCGGTTTTCTCGCCACGTTCGGCATATCCGGTTTGGGCGTCGCCCATGTCGCGGGGATCGCCGCCATTGGCAGCAAGACCAAGAGCTCTCAGCAGCTGACTCAAAGGAACAGTTCCCGTAGCCAGCTGATCGGGCGTGATCCCCGGCGGCAGTGGACCCCCACTCAACTTGGCCAGGTGCTCGAGAATTATTCGGATTTCATCGTCGCCACTCATGACATCCTCCCGTACGCCGTTGAGTGCAACGAAGCGGAGCCGTGGTTCGTATGAGGAGTACTCGCGCAGCACAACTGGCTCGCTCCAGTAGCGAACCAGTGTCGATCAACATCTCCACCCCTGACCATTCGTGCTCCCCACAGGCCCTGATCGCGAGGTTAACGCTCCTATCGACGCTGGTCAATTCACTGCTGGATTCTAGAGCACATGTTAATCAAAAACTGGCAGATGACGGAGCCGTCGGTTCAATTGTTAGCGACAATATTACAGTCAAGATTGCGAATAACCCCACGAAAGCAATAACTCCCGTAAACGCTGCTAACGCACCCACACAGAACGCTCTTGTCCGGCGGAACTTCATCGTGATTACGCACGGTATCAAGGGCAGTACGGGTGCAAAGAACCACAACAATCCGAAAGTAAGAAGCGTCGATATTACGCCGGCAAACAGGCCGGCTAAGAGCTGAAGCGGATGGTTCTGAGCGTACCCGAACGAATTGGTGCGCTCTGAAGATCCCACGTCAGAGCCTCCCCTGTGAGGGCAGCACCACGGCCCACGGTAGCAAACAATATAACTGACCACCCGGTCAACAGTGCCAAAATAATACTAATCGCCGTACTTCGCCAGATTGATGTAGTAGCGCGCAAGTAGAGAATAATTGCGATTATGAGAATGAAAATAGAGACCGACGAAAAGAATATGTAAAGCGTATGCGTATAGATATGCCCATCGGCGACTACCGATAACATTGCGACCATAATCGCCCAGAAGAAGCCGCCCGAGATCGCTCCGGTAAACACCGCTCCTATCCAGTCGACTGGTTCTCTCATGCTTCCTCTGCCAGCACGCGCCTAGGCCCACTCACGCGAGTGGAGTAATTGCTCCATGGCCGACCGATTCGATCCCCAGGCACACCGTCGCCCCCTCGACTGTTTCGCCGCGACCGCTTCAGCGACAAGCGATCTCGCCGGCGCACGTTGCAGGTGACGCTAGCGACGGAGGTCAATGCGGGTCAATTCACCCTCGTCAAGCGCCGCTCGGGAGGGGGATCCGCGGAGTAGCTCAGCGCCCCTCGGGTGAATAGCGTTGCCGGACGGTCCGGGCGACAATTCCGCGCATGCCCATCCTCGCGGTGGATCCGGAGGTGCTGTCCGCGGCAGGCAGCGCCGTGGTTGCCACTGGCGATGGGTTGGGCGCGGCAATGGCTGTGTTGACGGCTGGTTTCGGCGCCAACACCGGTCTGGATGTGGCCGGCATGGTGTTCGGTCTGTCGTATCAGTCAACGGCCGAGTCGCTACTGAAGCTTGCGACGGCGGCAGTTAACGCCTGCCGTTGCAACGGAGCCGCGATTCAGGCTAGTGCGTCGAACTATTCGAGGGCCGAAGTAGCCTCGAGGTTAGGCGGCGGTGGCGGCGTGTTATCGGCGCCCAGCGAGCCGGCTCGGATCGGATCACCCGGACCGCCAGGAACATTGGGTCCAGGAGAACCACCGCCGCTGCTATGGGCTTTGGTGCAGTCGTTCATCGATGATGTATGGCCCGACGGCGACGTACCGCGACTGCACGCCGCCGCCGGTTGTTGGCGCGCATTCGGGTCGGCGGCCAGCGGCATGCAAGGTGCGCTGAACGCATCTAAGACGATCGTCGGGACGCAGCAGATCCCCGAAGCCGATCTGATAGGCGAGGCCTTGTCGCAAATGGGCGGCGCCGTAGATGGTTTGGGCGACCTGTGCGGAAAAATGGCCGCCGCCCTAGACGATTTCGCCAACCGAGTGGCTCACGCCCAGAGCACTATTCGGGATTTGTTGCGTCGTCTGGAGTCCCTCACCGACCTATGGCACGACGTGGTCTCGATATTCAACGGCGATGCGCTTGAGGAAATCAAGAGAATCGCCGAAGACATCAACGCCGTGTTGCACAACTTGGGTCGCGAGGGCCGGGCCCTTGAGCAGGGCATGCAGCTACTGATGCAACCCGCCGATGACTCGATTGTCGCGATGGAGAAGCGCATGCGCGGTCGCTTCATCCACTTTCTGGGTGAGGATGCCGGAAATCCAGTCGCGACGGTCTTCGACACCTGGGTCAATGGAAACGAGGGCGTCGTCAAGACCGCCGTCGGGGCGCTGCGGTCCATGGCGGATCTGGACCCCCGGTTGTTCCTCCTCGATCCCAAGGGGGCAACGGCCACTTGGATGGACATGACCAAAACAGGCTTGCTCAACGACGTCCTTAACCCGCAGGAGGCCGGTGAAGCAAATCTGCAATCGTTCAAATCGCTTCTACACCTGGAAGATTGGCGCAGAGATCGGCCGGGGTTAGGGCTCGGAGGAGACATCTTCGAAGCTGTAATGCTGTCCGGAGGTGGGGAAACGAGCGCGGCGGCTGACGGTGCGAGGGCAGGTGAGGCGGGCGCCGCGGGCGCGATGCGTCGCGCTGGCGAGCTCGGAGATGTCGCCCGCGCGAGCGGTGCCCTCCGCGATATCGGCAAGGTGAGCGATGGTCTGACCAAAGACCTCGAAAACCTCAAATTGCAGCCGTCCAAATCCGATCCGTTGCTCGGCGGGCGCCCAATGGGGATGCCGCCCGGCAGGCCGATTGAGGCGCCCGCCGAGTCCCCGCCACGCCCCGTCGAATCCGCGCCGCCGGGTACGCGCGCGCCCGAATCGCCGACGGCACAACACCAGGCAGGGGCGCCAGGGCGACCCGGCGACACGCTCGCACCGCATGAACCACCGGCCGCGCCTGCGGGCGTTGTACATGATCGGGCATCGCTTCCAGCCCCTTCTGCTGAGCTGGCATCAACCAATCCGCGGCTGGCCGGACCTGCCCCGGTGCATGCGCCCGCTAGCGGATCGCTGACTGACCTAGCGCCTGCTGGTGGGCGCACAGCAGAACCCGCTCTCACAGCTGCTGCGCCCAATGGATCGAGTCAACATCTCGCGGCTCCCGGAGGCGGCCGACCGCTTGAAATGCCATCTTCGGGCGGTCGCAGCTGGCATGAACCCGGCGATGGCGATCCGTCGGGAGGCGGCATTGGCACATCGCCGCACGGTGGTGGGCCGCACGATCTTCCCGGAGGCCGGCCTGGCCCGCACCCACCGGGTGACGATCCGGGAAGCATCCCCGGGGATGATGGTGCCGAAGATGTTCATGGGCAGTCAATCCCGACGAAAGTTCCAGGCGTCGACTACCCGCTGCCTGCCGCGGATGCATTGCGAGTGCTCGAGCACCCGGGTGCCGAAGTGGATCGATTGGCGAGCGGAGGTATTCCGCGAAATATTCTTGACGGTTACGAACCGTTGGCTCGACGAACCGTCGAGCAATTCGAACGGGAGTTCACGGTTCAGGGCTCCAGCGGCGAAAGATGGTGGGATTGGGATGTTCAAGCCCCGAAGAATGGGTTCGTCGGCGAACCATTGGAGGGTGCTCACATTCCGACCGATCTCCGCCTCGACCGCGTAGGCCCAAACGGCGGGGGATACCTGTCGTCGGAAGGGACGCCACTGCCGGAACGCGCAACCCCGCCAGGACTGGCGGGGCAGTACCACGTATTCGAAGGCACGGGTGGGGGGATCCCTGCGGGTAAAGACTGGGTCGTACAGCACGGCCCTGCCAAGGAGGCCTTCGGACAACCCGGCGGTGGGGAGCAGTGGGTGGTTATCGACCGAGCCCCTGGCATCCCTGGCAGGGCCGTTTCCGTCGAAGAGCTAATTGAAGCCAGAATGCTGAAGGAGATACGGCCCCACAAGTAAAATACTATTATTAGTGCCGGTATTAATCTCTTGGGGGTGGAGAAAGGTGGTGAGGGTACTGGATATCTATGAGGATCCGGATGTAATCGAGTTGATCGCTCGTTATAACAAGTGGCGTCGGGTCTACGGCTACGCGGGCAAAGCAGCACCGGATGAACCCGACTGGGATAGTGGGCGCCTCTATTTCCGCACGGGCTACCCGCAACCTGACTGGTCGGCCTACGTGCTCGAAGCCGACCGGTCCGGGCTCTATAGCGTCCTTTACGCTTCGACCGAACGCCGCGAAACTCCAATAGAATCGCCACAGGGCTCATTTTCACGAATCGAAGATGCTGGCAAGTTTATCGTCTACAAAGTGGCGACTTCCCTAATGATTGCATGTTTCATAGATCCGCTTAGTTGGAAATGGGACGACGCAGGTATTGATCCGCGGGTGGATGCCCAAATTCAAAGTGACCGGGTAGTCAGGTATGTCTTGCGAAGCAATCCCGAAGCTTATTTTAAAATGACGCGCGGAGACGCGCCTTATAGCCACATGCTCCCGCTCTCGTACGACGAACTCGACGCCGAGCTTCTCCAGAGTTTTTCCGAGAGCGTCACATCGCGGGTGAACGCCGAATCGTCCTAGCTACGCGCCGCGGTCGAGCAGATCTGACGAGCCGAGCACCCGCTCGATCTGGACTTCGATGACCACACGTCGGGGATTGGGCCGCGGGGTCCGGTAGCGCTGCGCATACCGCAATTCGGCGTCGCGGACGGCATCAACATCGTTGTTGACTTTGGCGCGCCCCTCCAGCGAGAGCCAGCGTGCGCCGTCGACCTGGCTGAGCACAGCCATCCCGGCACGGTCGGCATTGATGGCCTTCTGCGAGCCCCCGCTGGTGATCACCCGCGCGATATGGGTCACCGGGTCAAACGTGAATCCGACGGCAACCACATGTGGCGAGTTGTCGGCGCGAAGCGTGGTCAACATCGCCAAATGACGTTCGGACAGAAACGCCAAAGCGTCGTTGGTGAGCCGCGTAGTGGTGTTCGCCATCACCGCTAACGCTAGCGCAGGTGATAATCGCAGCCGTGGACGACACGGGCGCGGGTCCAGTTCTAATTCTGGGCGGCCGCAGCGAGATCGGCATTGAACTTGGGCGGCTGCTGGCTTCCGGTGCGACGGTGGTACTGGCCGCCCGGCGGGCCGATCAGCTCGACGAGCAGGTCGAGAAGCTGAAACAAGCCGGCGCGAAGGCAGTGCACACCAGGGAGTTCGACGCCGACGACCTGGCCTCGCACGGCCCGTTGGTCGCAGAAGTCATCACCGAGCACGGGCCCATCGGCACCGCGGTGCTCGCCTTCGGGATCCTCGGCGACCAGGCCCGCGCCGAGGCCGACGCCGACCACGCGGTAGCCGTCGTGCACACCGACTACGTCGCTCAGGTCAGCATGCTCACCCGTCTGGCGACCGCCATGCGCACGGCCGGCGGGGGATCGCTGGTGGTGTTCTCCTCGATCGCCGGCGTTCGGGTACGCCGTGCCAACTACGTCTACGGTTCCGCCAAGGCCGGGCTGGATGGCTTCGCCAGCGGCCTGGCCGACGCGTTGCACGGCACCGGGGTTCATCTGCTGATCTCGCGCCCCGGATTCGTCATCGGGCGTATGACAGAGGGCATGACGCCGGCACCGCTATCCAGCACCCCGGCGCAGGTGGCCGCCGCCACCGCGCGTGCGCTAGCCAAAGGGCGGCGCACGGTCTGGATCCCGTGGGCGTTGGGGCCCGCGTCTGTCGTGATGCGATTGCTGCCGCGATTCGTCTGGCGCAGGATGCCACGATGATCGTCGTGGTCGGTATCGGCGCCGACGGCATGGTGGGACTCTCGGCGGCATCGCGCGATGAATTACAAACGGCGACAGTCATTTACGGTTCACGGCGACAATTCGGCTTGCTCGACGACACGGTGACCGCCGACCGTCGAGCGTGGCCGTCGCCACTGCTGCCCGCGCTACAAACGTTGCTCGACGGCCACAATGGCAACATCCACATCCTCGCCAGCGGCGACCCGCTGCTGCACGGCGTCGGTGGCACCCTGATCCGCCTGTACGGCGCAGAAAAAGTGAAAGTGCTGCCGCATGTGTCGGCGGTGGCGCTGGCGTGCGCCCGGATGGGGTGGCTCGTGCACGACACCGAGGTGATCAGCCTGGTCAACGCACGGCCGCACACCGCGGTGCGCCGCGGCGGACAGGCGATCGTGCTGTCGAAAGACCGGTCCACGCCGAAAGCCTTGGCCCAGCTGCTCACCGCGCACGGCCGCGGCGATTCCGAGGTCAGCGTGCTCGAACAGCTCGGTGGCCCGGCCGAACGCCGCCGCGACGGCACCCCGGGCCAGTGGGCCGAGGACGTGTCACAAGACATCGACGACCTCAACGTGATCGCCGTCCGTTACCTGCCCGACGAGCGCATCGCGCCGTTGCCCGACGACGTATTCGCTCACGACGGGCAGATCACCAAACAGGGCATCCGGGCGGTCACCCTGGCGGCGCTAGCGCCGCGGCCGGGGGAGCGGTTGTGGGATGTCGGCGCGGGCTCGGGCAGCATCGCCGTCGAATGGTGCCGCAGTTGGCGCGGCTGCAGCGCGGTGGCCTTCGAACAAAACGAGCAGCGCCGCCGCAACATCGAATTCAACGCCGCGGCCTTCGGCGTCAACATCGACGTACGCCCGCAAGCCCCCGACGCATTCGACGGCGCCGCACCACCGTCCGCGATCTTCATCGGCGGTGGCCTGACCCATCCCGGTCTGCTCGACACCTGCCTCGACAACCTGCCCGCCGACGGACGCCTGGTTGCCAACGCCGTCACACTCGAATCCGAATCGCTACTGATACAAGCATATTCGCGCCTCGGCGGCCAGCTGCGGCGCTTTCAGCTCTATCAGGGCGAACCGCTGGGCGCCTTCACCGGTTGGCGCCCGCGGCACCCGGTCACCCAGTGGGCGGTGACAAAGTGACGGTCTATTTCATCGGCGCCGGCCCGGGAGCGGCCGACCTGATCACCGTGCGCGGCCAACGTTTGCTCGAACAATGCAAGACGTGCCTCTATGCGGGTTCGATCATGCCCGACGACTTATTGGCCCTCTGCCCGCCCGACGCGAAAATCGTTGACACCGGCCCGTTGACGCTCGAGCAGATCATCGCCGAACTCGCCGACGCCGACACCGCAGGCCACGACGTGGCCCGGCTGCATTCCGGTGACCCGTCGCTGTACAGCGCGCTGGCCGAACAATGCCGCCGACTCGACGCGCTGGGCATCGGCTACGAAATCGTGCCTGGTGTCCCGGCTTTCGCCGCGGCAGCTGCCGCGCTCAAACGCGAGCTGACCGCCCCGGGGGTGGCACAGACGGTCACGCTGACTCGCATCGCGACGCTGTCGACACCGATGCCACCCAGCGAAGACCTCCAAACCCTCGCCCAATCCGGCGGCACCCTGGTGCTGCACCTGGCCGCCGCCCAGATCGACGTCATCGTTCCGCAGCTGCTCGCCACCGGCTATCGGCCCG
Source organism: uncultured Actinomycetota bacterium (assembly GCA_963712615.1). Classification (GTDB taxonomy): domain Bacteria; phylum Actinomycetota; class Actinomycetes; order Mycobacteriales; family Mycobacteriaceae; genus Mycobacterium. Next base: position 490,872 of record CAVQIO010000002.1, on the reverse strand, counting down.
AAACACCAGTCGCGGTAGTTGCTTTCGCAAGCTGGCCGCAGGAGACGATACTGCGTGGCACGCTGGCGAGCATCGCCGGCCAAATGCACGAGGCCGACATCACCAAAACCGCCGTCATCATCGTCGGCGATGTGCTCGCCGCCGAAGGTTTCACCGACAGTTACCTCTACTCGACCGGGCGGGCGCGGGGGAGTCAACACTGATGCGGGTGCTGCTGCTCGGTGGCACCGCTGAGGGTCGCGCGCTCGCCAAAGCCCTGCACCCCAACATCGACGTGATCAGCTCGCTGGCCGGCCGGGTACCGGATCCGGCACTGCCCGTCGGCCCGGTGCGCATCGGTGGATTCGGTGGTGTGGACGGGCTGCGGCACTGGTTACAAGAACAAAGCATCGACGCCGTCGTCGACGCGACTCACCCGTTCGCGGCAACCATGACCGCGCACGCCGCCGAGGTGTGCGTCGAAATACGCATACCGCACTTGGTATTGGCCCGCCCGGCCTGGGACCCCGGCGCCGCCATCGTCGTCGCCTCGGACAACGAAGCCGCCGAAGTCATTGCCCAGAAACACTATTCGCGGGTATTTCTCACCACCGGCCGCTCCGGCGTCAGGCCCTTCACGAGCAGCGACGCGTGGTTTTTGATTCGCGCGGTCACCGAGCCGGACGCAGCGACACTGCCACGCCATCACCAGATCGTGCTGTCCCGCGGACCATACTGTTACGAAGACGAGCTAGTACTGCTGCGCGATCACCGGATCGACGCCTTGGTGACCAAGAACAGCGGCGGCGGCATGACCCGGGCGAAGCTGGACGCTGCTGCGGCACTGGATATTCCGATTTTAATGGTGGCGCGCCCGCCGCTGCCGCAAGGAGTGAACGCGGTGGCCACCGTCGGCGAGGCCGCGGATTGGGTTGCCGGACTGGGCTAACCAGTCAGGTCGTCGCGGTCCGCGTCGGCCAGCAGCGCGTCGCGGGCGCGGGCGACTCGGGATCGGATGGTGCCGATGGGGCAGCCGCACACCGCGGCAGCGTCGGCGTAGGGCAGCCCGAGCAGCTGAGTCAGCAACAACGCTTCGCGTTGTTCAACGGTGAGGCTGGCGATCATCGTGGTCACTTCGACGAGGTCCTCAAATCTGCGCGCGTGGCGGTCGCCGTTCAAAATCTGCTCGGGGTCGGCACCGGGGGCGGTGCGCGGTCGCGACTGGGCGTGGCGAATGTGATCGGCGACGACGCGCCGCGCGATGGACAGCAGCCAAGTGCGCGCGGTGGACCGCCCGGAAAACCGCTCGATTGCCCCGATTGCCCGCAGGAAGGTTTCTTGGGTCAGATCGTCGGCGCTGCCCGCGTCGGACAGGTAAGTGACGAACCGCCACACGTCTTTCTGAGTGGCCTTGATAAATGCCTCAAGGGCTCGCTCATTTCCGCGCGCGGCTGCCAAGGCGAGTTCGGTAACGGCCTGGTCGTCGCTTGCCGCGGTCATGGCCAACCACCTTCGTTGCGCGGGTTCGGTCAGTCTACGACGGGTTGTCGTAGAGTTTGCGGCGGGGTCCGACGGCGACCGGTTGATCGGCCGCAGATGGCCCCGGCGCCGACCCGTGAAAGGCCCCGTGTGGTTCGGCAGATCGCCATCGAAAGCATCGAAATCGGAGTCCCGCGACCGGTGCGCTCCCGTTCGGTCGCGCGCCACCAACACCGCGAACACCAGGCCCAGCAGCAGGGGTACGTGACTGGCAACCCGCGTCGCGGTCACCTGCCCGTCAAGCGCGTCGGCGGCCACGTAACCCATCAACGCCAGCGAATACGCCCCGGAAATCGCCGCGACACCGGTCGCCATCACGGGCCAGATGCCGGCGGCGATCATCGCCACACCCAACGCAAGCAACCAGGCCGTGGACTCGTGCAGCAAATGTTCGCCGGACATCGCCCCATGCATGTGGTGCGACACCATGCCGAAATTGACTCCGCCGATTTGGGCAGCCGCGATCGCCACCTGGAATGCACCCACCGCGATGAGTCCCCACCGCGCGTAGCGCGACCGCACCGCGCGCATCCAGCCGTGATGCGCGGCGGAGTCGTCGTCGATACTCGCCATGATTCGGTCGACCAGGTCTGGTCCGTCGCCGGGTTCAATCGAGGCAAACCGGCGAGTCTGCGCCGCCGCACCGATCAGCCAGGTGCGGCAACCCCGGCAGGACTCCAGGTGGGCATCGACCTGCTGCGCGAGCACTTCTGGACGCTCGCCATCCAACCGGGCGGAAAGCGCCTCGCGCACCACGTCACACCGCATCCCTGCATCGTTGCGCATGCGCGCGCCGCGCGCAAAGAGCTGGGCAAGAAACCCGGCGGGAACTAAACCGCGCCGCGAAGCGACCACTGAATACAAGCACCGCCAGCCCGCACCGCCACAAGTCTCACCGAAGAGGTATTCGTGTCGCCGTTCGTCCCGGAAGGCCCGCTTCAATGACCGCCCCGATCTGGCTCGCTTTTCCACCCGAGGTGCACTCGACACTGCTGACCAGCGGGCCCGGCCCCGGGCCGCTGCTGGCGGCGGCGGGGGCGTGGTCGGGGCTGAGCACTGAATACGCCGAAGCCGCAGATGAACTCACCGCGTTGCTGGGCGCGGTGCAGGCCGGCGACTGGCAAGGGTCCAGTGCGGAGCAGTACGTCGCGGCCCATGTCCCGTATTTGAGCTGGCTGCTCGCCAGCTCCGCCGACAGCACGGCCGCGGCCGCATTGCACGAAACCGCGGCCGGGGCCTACACGGCCGCCCTGGCCGCAATGCCCACGCTGGGCGAACTCGCGGCGAACCACGCCATTCACGGCGCCCTGATCGGTACCAACTTCTTCGGTATCAACACCATCCCGATCGCCGTCAACGAGGCGGATTACGCACGCATGTGGGTGCAAGCCGCCACGACGATGAGTACCTACCAGGTGGTCAGTGAATCCGCACTTGCCGCGGTTCCGGCGGCCACGCCCGCGCCGCAGATCATGGTGGCGGGCGCAGAGGCGAACACCGCGACGACCGCGGCAGCGGACCCTCCGCCGGCCCCAACCTATCCGTCCTGGATGGATCAGCTCGCCCAATGGCTGCAGCAGTACACCAGCGGCTTCGCGTGGCCGGTGTCGAAGTGGCTCAATCCGGGTGGCTGGCCTTTCCCGGCTGCGCCGTGGGTCAACAACCTCGCCGCTTTCTTCGGTCAGCTGGGACTTTCGCCGGTCCTGCCGAGTGCGCTCGGCTGGGCGATCTTCCACACCCTGATGATCTTCTGGCCGTTCATCCAGGTCGCGGTTCAGCTGGCCGTTGTGGCCCTCCCGGCCATGATGGTTATCGCCGCCGCGGCGGTCGCCGGGGCGGCAGCCGGCGCGGCGGCGATCGCGGTGGGCACCGCGGTTCCGCTGTCGATCCAGCCGCCGCTGCCCGCAATGGCACCCACGCCGATGCCCGCCGCGCCGGCCCCGGCGGGATTCAGCAATGTGCCAAGCACCTCGAGCGCCAGCGCACCCGCGCCCGCCCCTGCGACGGCGACTGCCGCTCCCGCCACCGGCGCCCCACCGGCCGGTGCCCCACCCGGAGTCGGCTTCGGCCCGACCAGCACGAGCGGACTCGGCGCGGGTTTGTCCGACGCGCTCTACGCCGTTGGGCTGTCGGGATTGTCGGGGAGCGCTAGTGCGAAGAACCGCTCACGCCGCAAGGCCGCGGAGCCCGCGCCGGATGACGCCGACGCTCCGGCCGCGGCCGCGGCGGCATCCGCCAAGGAGAAGTTGAAGGCCCGCCGGCGTCCCGGGGCAACCGCCAAGGACAAGGCCTACCGCTACGAATTCATGGACCTCGACGACGCGGCTCCTGGCCCGGACGACGAGCCCAGCGCGTCAATTGGAGAATCCGGCCAGGCGGCGGGACCGCTCGGATTTGCCGGGGCCGCAGCCACATCCGGTGCGAGTCAAGCGGCAGGGCTGACGACGCTGACCGGTGATGGCTTGAGTGACGGTCCGGCAGTGCCCATGCTGCCGAGCAGCTGGGGCCACGACAAGTAACGGCCGCGTTCAGGCCGGATAACGCCGGGGAGTAAACACCTTATCGCCGGAATCGCCTGTATACCACTGGGTTTGAGACGATCCGACGATCAGCAGGCAGCGCATGTCGACGTCGGCGGGGTCTAGGTCGGCCAACCGCACCACGCGGACGTCCTCGTCGGGTCCGGACACGTTGCGGCCGATCACCACCGGCGTTCCCGGTTCGCGATGGGTCAGCAAGACGTCGCGCATGGCGCCGACCTGCCAGGTCCGGGCCTTGGAGGCGGGGTTGTAGATGGCCAGCACCAAATCGGCCGCGGCCGCTGCGGCCAGGCGCGCCGCGATCACATCCCAGGGCTTGAGCCGGTCGGACAACGAAATCACCGCGTAGTCGTGACCAAGCGGAGCGCCGACCCGGCTGGCGACGGCCTGAGCGGCGGTCATCGCGGGAATCACCCGGACCTGCACCCCGGGCCACTGTTTGGCTTCTTCCAGGACGGCGGTGGCCATCGCGAACACGCCGGGATCGCCCGACGACACCACCGCCACGGCGCGGCCCTGTTCGGCCAGCGCGCAGGCCAGTCGCGCCCGTGCGGGCTCGTCGGTGTTGTCGCTGGGATGACGCTGCTGACCATCGCGAACCGAGACGCGATCCAGGTAGTTCCCGTAGCCGATCAGGTCGGTTGCCGCGGCCAGCTCACGTCGGCTCTGCGGTGTCATCCAGTCGTCGTCGCCGGGGCCCAGGCCCACGACCGCGACCGCCCCCACCGGGGACCGCTCTCGGCGTCGTCCGCCGGGCAGCATCGCCAGTGAGAAGTACGGCACGCTGCTGTCTTCGACGTCCGCGGCCGGCAAAATCCGTTGCGCGGGGGTGCTGGCCCGCTCCACGTAGTAGGCGTCACCAAGCCGTCCAGATGCCGAAAGCGCTTCCCGCACAGCGTGATATGAACGACCAAGTTTGAGCACCACGGCTGCATCCGCGTCGGCGAGCCGGCGGGTCAGCTCAGCGACCGGCAGGGTGCCCGGCAGTATCGACAGCACTTCGTCACCGGCCACCAGCGGCGTCGCGATGGCCGCCGAGGCGGCGCTCACCGACGTCACGCCCGGCACGATGACGGCGTCGAACCGCTGGGTCAGGCGGGTGTGCAGATGCATGTAGGAGCTGTAGAACAGCGGATCGCCCTCGGCCAGCAACGCCACATTGCGTCCCGCGTCGAGGTGTGCGGCGATGCGCTGGGTGGCTTCGACATAGAAGTCCTCGATCGCACCCGCGTAACCGCCGGGATGATCGGTCACCTCGGTGGTCACCGGGTAGACCAGGTGCTCCTCGATCTGGCCGGACCGCAGATACGGTTCGGCGATGCCGCGGGCGATACTGCGGCCGTGCCGGGCGCTGTGGTAGGCCACCACGTCGGCCTCACCGATCACCCGGGCGGCCTTGACGGTCACCAACTCCGGATCGCCGGGTCCCAGCCCGACACCCCAGAGCGTGCCTCGAGTCGTCATTCGGCGTCGCTCGCGATCGCGTTGACGGCGGCGGCGGCCATTGCGCTGCCGCCGCGGCGACCCCGCACCACCAGGTACGACATTCCGCGCGGGCGGTCGATGAGCTCGTCCTTGGATTGTGCTGACCCGACGAATCCCACCGGGCCGCCCAGCACCGCCACCGGCGTCGGCGCTCCCTCGTCGATCAGTTCGAGCAGTCGGAACAGCGCGGTGGGTGCATTGCCGATCGCCAGCACCGCGCCGTCGAGCCGGTCGGCCCATAGCTCCACACCCGCCGCCGAGCGGGTGGTGTGCCTTCGGTTGGCCAGCTCGGGCGCGCGTGGGTCGGCCACCAACGACACGATCTCGTTGCCGGCGGGCAGGCGCGCGGTGGTGATTCCGGCCGCCACCATCGACGAATCGCACAGCACGGGAGCGCCATTTCGCAGCGCGGCGCTGGTCCGCGCCACCACGTCATCGGTGAAGGCGACGTGCTCGGCGACGTCAACCTGCCCGCAGGTGTGGATCAACCGGACCACGACTTGAGCCACGTCGGCGGGGAATCGTGCCAGGTCGGCTTCGGTGCGGATGGTCGCGAACGACTGGCGATAGATCTCCGCCGCATCGCGGATGTAGTCGAGCACGTGCTCACCCTAAGGCTTTCTGACCTGGCGACCTGCTGCACCCGGCTTCGCCGCGCTGGCGGTCGCCACAGGTCCGCTAGCTTCGCAACACCCGGTATCCATCGCCGGTGGCGACCAGGACCTGACCAGACGGCGGGCTGCCGCACGCGCGTTCGCAGCCGACGAAGTGACGATGTACCGCGGAATCCGTCCCGACCGAATGCGTGGCATCCGCCCGCACGTCGGCGGCCGAGTGTGCGCAGCCGGGGCTTCCGGTGCATGCGCTGACGTCCAGCCAGGGGGAGTTCTCGTCGAACACCAACCCCAACGGCGCCAGCACCCGCAGCGCGGCCTCGGCGACACCCTCGTCGAGGTCACACACCAGCACCGAACGCCACGGCGTAATCACCATCGGGGCCTCGATCGCGGCGAGGTACTTCGCAACCTGTGCGGGCAGGACACCCAGCGGCACCGCGGCACCCAACGCGACCCGGCCATCGTCTTGGGGTATCCACCCCACCGGCGCTGTGGAGACGGGCGCAAAGGGGGTCGTGCTGAGGACGGCGCCGGGAAGCAGTTTCTCTATGTCAGTTAATTCGCTGATACGCCAAGCCTTTTCGCGCACGCCGGCGAACCGGACAGCAACTCCGACCAGTGTCGTGACCACATCGTCGGCCGGCATTCGCAGACCGGTGTCTCGCCCCGTCAGCAGCAGTGCGCACCCGTCGTCGCAGACGTGCACCCCGACGTCGGCGCCCAGTCCGGACACGTCGGCGCGGCCGTCGTCGATGCTGAACCAGAACCGGCCGCCCAGTTCCACCAGTGTGGGCTCGGCACAGATCGCCGCGTCCAGCGCGCTCACCCAGGCCCGCACGTCTGCGCGTCCGCCGGCGCGACCGGACAGCGGCGAGGCGACGATGTTGCGCACCCGTTCGTGCGTCGCCGACGGCAGCAGCCCGGCGTTGGCGATGGCCTCGGCAACCGTGGTCACGTCGGTGATCGCGCGCAGTTGCAGGTTGCCGCGCGCGGTCAGCTCCAAGGTTCCCGAGCCGAAGCCGCTGGAGATGCCGGCCAGCGCCGCCAGCTGTGCGCCGGTGATCATCCCGCCGGGCAGTCGGACCCGGACCAGCGCACCGTCGGCCGCCTGATGCACCTGCAGCGCACCAGGGCAAGCGTCGGTGTCGCGGGTTCGGGCCACGTGTCCACGGTAGACCAGAACGCAGCAGTGAAAACACCGATTGTCGGGCTGTTTGCTGGGCCCACGCCCGCACGGTGCGGAAGTACGGTCGGGTTCATATCGGGGGAAGTTGGTGATTCTGATGACCCAGCAGCGTCAGGTCAAAGTCGCGGTAGTCGGTGCCGGGGCGTCGGGCCTCTGCATGACAGTCAAGTTGCAGGATGCCGGCATCGATTCGTACACCGTTTTCGAAAAGGCCGACGAGGTCGGAGGTACCTGGCGCGACAACACTTATCCGGGTTTGACCTGCGATGTTCCGTCGCGGTTCTACTCCTTCTCGTTTGCGCCGAACCCGAAGTGGTCGCGGTGGCTGGCGCCGGGTCCGGAATTGCAGGAGTACTTCCGGCGGGTGGCCGACCAGCGTGGCGTGCGACGCCACGTCCGTTTTGGCTGCGACGTCACCAGAGCCGAATACGACGACGGGAAATGGCGTCTCACCACAACATTCGGCGAAGAGACGTTTGACGTGGTGATCACCGCGACCGGGGTGCTGCGGATACCGAACTATCCCGACATTCCGGGGCGGGAGACCTTCGCCGGCCCGGCCTTTCACTCGTCGCGGTGGGATCACTCGATTTCCCTGCCGGACAAGCGAATCGGCTTGATCGGAAACGGCTCGAGCGGTGTGCAGATCGTTGCGGAGCTCGGCGACAAGGTACGTCAGTTGACCTGTTTCAGCGCACCGCGCAGTGGGTGCTGCCGCTACCCAATCCGCGGTACTCGCAGCTGACTCGACAGCTACTGACACGCGTGCCGGTGTTTAACCATCTCGGGCACTGGTTTTGGAGGTCCTTCTCCGAGCGCATCTTTGGCCGCGCTCCGATCCGTCCGGGATTGCGGCGCAGTATGGTCCAGGCCGCCTGTCGATGGAACTTGAACACGGTGCGCGACCCGGAGCTGCGGGCGAAACTCACCCCGACCTACGAGCCGATGTGCAAGCGGCAGGCGATGTCGGGGCGCTTCTACCGATCTGTGCAGCACCCCACCGTTGATGTGGTCACCGATCGGATCGAGCGCATCGAGCCGCGCGGCGTCGTCACCGTCGACGGCACCCTGCACGAACTCGATCTGCTGGTCTATGCCACCGGGTTTGACGCCAGGGCCTACGTGCGACCGATGGAGCTGATCGGGGAGGGCGGGATCACCCTGGACGAGGCCTGGGCCGACGGTCCGATCGCGTATCGGTCGGTCGCGGTCCCGCGGTTTCCCAACCTCTTCATGCTGCTGGGTCCACATTCGCCGCTCGGAAACCAGTCGTTTATTGCGATCGCCGAGGACCAAGCCGACTACGCGATCTGGTGGATCAATCAGCTGCGCGCTGGGTTGGTGCGTACCGTCGCGCCGAAGGAAGTCGCAACCAAGGCATACAACGAGCGCTTGAAAGCCGCTATACCGCAGACTATTTGGGCATCGGGCTGCAACAGTTGGTACGTGGGCAAGGATGGCCTGCCCGAAGTGTTCCCGTGGACACCGGAAACCCACCGCAAGCTCTTGCGCCAACCCGATCTCGCGGACTTCGACGTGCGTACCGCCTGACAGGCTTAGTCGTCGATGTGCACCGGTGGGTCAGCGAAGGCGCCCCAAGGGTGCTGGTCAGCACCCATCACATCGCAGCGCTTGTCGGGCACCAGGAAGGAACTGGCGCCGCTAGGCACTAAGTAGGTAGATACCACGCAGCGTTGCCAGGTGCCGTCGGGCTGGACGGGTCCATCGCACTTGCTCAGAACGGGTCCTCCGTACTGGCAGCCGGCGCTGGCCGGTGGCGCGGCGGTTATCAGCCCTCCGGCAATCAGCACGGCGGCCAGTCCTCCGACGATGTAGTGCTTCATGGTTTTCTCCCGTCACATCGCCGCTGATGCGTTGCCGAGTACTTGGGTGGCAAATACCGTCGACAGCCCAGCCGGTAACCAATGACGCTACCGAGTGGGCAGTCCCGGCGTCGAGTGTGCGGTGAGGGTGAAATTGGGGACCCATGCCCGCCTTGGACGCACACTCGACGCCGGCATTGCACACTCGACCCCAGCCGTTCGGAAAACCAAACATCACGCACCTTCGTCGCGGGCCTGTGCTTATTCGTGTCTTCTATGTCTGCCTTCTAAATCTGCATGCCAGCCAACACCCGATCTAATCGCGTAATAGCCAGCGTTGCAAGGGAATCAACAATTGATGGGTGGTCGCTGCCAATGTGTGGCAGTGGCGAGTCCCCGTTACTGAGTCCACCCGCGTTTAGAGTCGGGGTGTTTTTGGTTCCGGATTCAGTTGATCTCGCAGGCCACCGGGGTGTGGGTGCACCTGCATGCCGCAGCGTACTCGGCCGGTGTTCGGTAGCCCAGCGATGAGTGGCGGTGTCGATGATTGTGTTCGGTCTTGAAGTCACCGATGACCACGCGGGCTTCGAACAGGCCGTCTTGAGCTCGTCAACGAGCCGGTGGGCGGTGATCGAGCGTTCCACCAGATGCAGCAGCGATTCACGGGTGTGTTCGTCGACCATCGAGGCAATCTTGATCGCCTTGCCGTCGGTGGTGGAGTCGAACTGGAAGTCGATCGCCCACACCACGTTCGGGGCATCGGCCTCAACCGGCGGGATCGACGACACCCCGGCCCGCTTGCGCGGCGAGATCACCTTCACCTGCAATCCCTCCTCGCGCCACAGGCGATGGATCTTCTTCTTGTTGACCTCGCGGCGCTCGTCGTAGCGCAGCGCGGCCCAGGCGCGCCCGCGGAACCCATGGCACGGGTTTTTCGTGGCGTAGGAACGCAACCAGGCCCGCATATCGGCATCGGGATCAGCCGGAGTCTGCGCTTGCGGGAGGCGGCGGTGGTTGCGTCCATCTAGGTGGTGTACGAGGCCGCACTGTCTGTACTGGGATAAGCGGTGGTCGCCCCGGACGCAGATCCGATGGAACACCAGGTTCAGGTCATTTCGCTAAGTTGACATAATGTCGCTTATCGGCATAAAGTATTTACCGAGTCGGCGGATGCGGCCGTTCGCCCGCACTGGCCCGCATCGAACGTCACCGCATTCCTTCGATCGACCTGAACTGCGAATCGGGGCGGTGTCCGGGCTTTTGGAGTTCACAGGCCGGCCGTCGTTGCAGGCTTAATGAAAATCGTTAGCATTAGGTGGCCGCCTGCTCGGTACCCAACTCCGCCCGCAAGGTGCGCACCATCCGGACCGCGGCGGCCTTCTCCTCAGGGCTATACCCACGGCTGGTTGACGTCTTTCCCGGCGACGGCTCCTTCGGCATACCTGCATCCTCGTTTCCAAGATCAGGAGTCTCCGGGATATCCAGTGCGATTCACGCCGGCTCGGGGGATCTGCTTGCCCTTTGGTTGCGAGAGCCGCCCAGACGCCGTTGGTGACGTTCGGCGATGTGAACGGTGACGGGCTATCTCGTCGCATATTCCCAAGCCGAGCAACGCCGCAGGGCTCGTTAAGGTTTCGTCAGCGCCGGGCGCAGACGCGGCGGTGAAATCTCGGCGCACGCGGTAAGGTCGTCGACCAGCGCAGCGGCCCAGCCGACTAGACCGTCGACGTCTACGAAGTGCGGCGCCGGACAATCCACCTCGCCAAGGCGACCGGAGCCGCGCCGAAGCAGAACGGTCGCACCGCCGCGGTTGCCGCGCTGGATGTGGGTGATGCCGACTGCGAGCTGGGCCAGGCCTTGCCACAGCGGCCTGTCGGCGTCGGATCCGTTCTTCCACGCGGCTTCGAGCACCTCGTGCGCGTTGAACGCCAAACCCTGGTTCAACAGATCCTGGGCGTAGGCGAGGGATTCGGACGGTGACAGTTCGAGGTCGTCTGGGATGCGGGGCACGCCCTCGCTGCCCGGCGGAAGGAGCCGGCCCAGGGCGTCGCGGGGTCGAGCGTTGCGGGGCCGGCCGGATTCGTCGCGATCGCGTTCGGCCATGTGCTCATTAGACAGGTAGCAATACTGGTCTTCCAATGACGCCTGCCAGTTCGGGTTCGCACCTTTGCCGACTGCGGTGTCGCGCAGCCGAGTGAGCCCCATCGCGTACCCAACACCGCTGCGATCCGACAGCCGAAGTCGAGCGCGTTGCTTGCGTTCCACAGCCAAATGCGCAATCTGGCCAGAAACAATGCGCTTCGTGGGTCGCCCGCCGCGAGCACTGCTCCTAGCGTCCACCAGTATGGATGTAGAGCTGCATTTACTGGTTTGGACCTGGCGCTGGCCGGCGATACTGGTAGCCCGGGCGCGATGAACGTGTCGACAATGCAGAGTGCGCGGTCCGACTCTGACCCGTACGCCGGCGCGGCGTCGCTCAATCCGTGGCCCGGATACGAGAAGCTGCTCGTTCCCGTGACCTGACGGGTAGACGCGGTACGAGCGATCGTAGCTAACGGCATTGCGGTGCATACCGTTTCGAGCAGGTCGAATGGTTAGGGACTCAAGCGCATGGCCCTATTCGCTGCTTCGACGATGAGGCTGGTCAGTTCGGACGGCATGGACAACATCGGCGAGTGGCTCGACGGTAGGTGACGAATCTCAGTTGCTCTCTTGGCCAGCATGTACTGACCCGCACCCATTTTGGCGTCCTGGTTGCAGACGATATACGTCGACGAAACACTATGCCACGCTGCAGAGGTCAATGTCTGAGTGGCAGCGACCCGGCTGAACGGCTTCATCCGCGCGATCGCCCGGTCGGCGTCCTCCCGTCCGACATCATGGAAGAAGACCGCCCGTGGGTTATCCACGGTCATGATGTCGCCGTCCACGAGCCACCAATCCGGTTCAGTGCCAAGTAATCCCAACAGAGATTCACCGAATCTAACATAAAGCCGCAGACAAAGACGAGGTGCCGAACGTAGGGTAGATTATCGGCGCCTTGTGTCACCGCGGTAGCGCAGCATCGTCGTACAAGTCACAACGTGGACCACCTCGATCGGCATTACTGGGCAAGTCCATCGTCTGCACTACCCATCCGCCTGCGGTGAGCTCGGTGTGCACTTCTCCCACACCCACGCGCCCGGCACGAGTAGCAGCACCGGGCGCGCTAGGCCACTGGTTTCTTGTCGGCTCACCTGGCGTGTGCTCCGCCCTGGATCTGCAGAATGCATTGTCCTCCAACCTGATCAATCGACTGGAAGCCGGTGCGAGGCATATTTTGCGACTGCTGCTCGCAGCTGAAGTGGCTCCGCCACGCGCCAACGCCGAGCCTACAGAACGGTTTTCACTCCACACCCAGAGAAGAGCGCTTCAGGCCCCGATTGCCTGATCGCCGAGCTTGCCGAGCAACTCGAACTTACGACGGGAGTCCGTGCCCGCTGGCGCGCTGAGGACAACCAGCCGCTGGCCCTCGACGGCGGTTGAAAGTACCTCGACGTCGACAGGCACCGGGCCCACCCGCGGATGCACGATGGTTTTGCGGACCTCCTTCAGAGGCCGGCCGACTTCGTGGCGCTTCCATAATCGCCGGAATTCCTCGCTGCGGCATGAAAGTCCGTTGACGAGCGCCTCCAAGTCGGGGTCTCCTCGGCGCCGCGACGAGGTCGCCCGCAGATCCGCGACATGAAGACCAGCCTGATACTCACGATCTTCTCGTGAGAACAACGTGCGGTATTCCGGTTCAGTGAACCAGCGCCAGATCACGCTGTCCTCAATTCCTGCGCCGCGGATGTGATTACCCATTAACAGCACCGACAGCCGGTTCTGCGCCAACGTGACCAGTAGGTCAGAACAGATCAAAGCGGCGGAGCCGTCGAGTTGGTCGAGCAGGTTGATCAGCGCGGGCCGGACGACGTCGGACGTGTCGATGCGGTCGGGAGTGGGACCCGCACCGGCGAGCCGGTACAGGTGGTCGCGTCCTTCCGGGTCGAGCTGTAGCGCGCGCGACAGTGCCGCCAGCATCTGCCCCGACGGCGCAGACGCCCGGCTCTGTTCTAGTCGCGTGTAGTAGTCCACCGACATGTGACTCAGGTGTGCGACCTCTTCGCGACGTAGGCCTCGCACCCTGCGCCTTGGGCCCCCGGGAAGCCCGACGTCCTGTGGTGTCAGCGCCCGCCGACGGGCCGATAGAAAGTCGGCCATCGAGTCGTAGTCCATCCCACCATTGTCCTCCCGGGTGGTACTTGCCTACCTAGGACTGCCAATCCCCCGTTCAGCGTTGCCTGGTAGTCCTGCACAGCACACCGCAGGCTCGACGTATGAGTGCAACGAGCCAGGCCGAGCTCAATGGTCAGTACGACTTCATCGTGTGCGGATCGGGGTCATCGGGATCGGTGGTGGCTGGCCGACTCGCTGAAAATCCCGATGTCAGCGTGCTGCTATTGGAGGCTGGCGGCCGCGATGATGTGGAAGCCGTCGTGCGGGCCGAGCAATGGCCGAACAATCTCGGCAGTGACCGGGATTGGCAGTTTGCGTCGGAGCCGGGCCCGCACGTCAACGGCCGGTCGTTGCCGTTGTCGATGGGCAAAGTGTTGGGCGGCGGTTCGAGCATCAATGTGATGGTGTGGGCGCGAGGTCACAAAAGCGATTGGGATTTCTTCGCCGCCGAAGCCAACGACAAAGACTGGGGCTATGCGGCGGTCCTCGATATCTACCGACGCATCGAGGATTGGCATGGGGCACCCGACCCCGACTACCGCGGGACGGGTGGTCCCGTCTACGTCGAACCTGCCCCCGATCCCAATCCGATTGCTCCCGGAATGGTTGAGGCTGCTCGCTCGGTCGGGATCCCGACCTTCGAGAGCAATAACGGTCGGATGATGGAGGGAGAGGGTGGCGCGTCGATCATTGACCTGCGCGCCCGCGCTGGCCAACGCCAGTCGGTGTTCTCTGCCTACGTCCGTCCCCTCACGGAACGGACAAACCTGACGGTTCTCACGGGCGCGCTCGTCACTCGGTTGCTGTTGGAAGAGACCCGCGTGACGGGGGTGGAGTTGGTCCGCGACGGCAGGGTTCTGCGGGTAGGTGCGAGCTCGGAGGTGGTGCTGTCGCTGGGGGCGATCAATACTCCAAAAGTATTGATGCATTCCGGCATTGGCGATGCCGACGAGCTGCGTCCGCTAGGCATCCCGGTGGTAGAGCACCTGCCCGGAGTAGGCCGCAACTATCAGGACCATCCGCGCTTCGACTGTGTCTGGGAGTACGACCAGCCACTCGAGCCGCGGAACAACGCCGGGGAGGCAACCTATTTCTGGAAGAGCGATCCCAGTCTGGACACGCCGGACCTGCAGACGTGTCAGGTCGAAGTTCCCTTGTCTAGCGCCGAAAACGCGGCCAAGTTCGGGCTTCCGACGTCTGGCTGGGCATTGATTGCCGGTGTAGTGCGGCCGAAAAGTCGTGGCCGAGTTTGCATAACAGGCCCCAACCCAGGCGACCCGCTGCGCATCGAAGCCAACATGCTGTCGCACCCCGACGATGTGACGGCCGCGATCGCCGCGGTGAAGCTGTGCCGCGAGATTGGTAACGCCGCCCCGCTGCGTAAGTTCGCTAAACGTGAAGTGATGCCCGGCAATCTCAAAGGCCCAGACCTGCAACGCTTTATCCGCGACGCCGCGTCAAGCTACTGGCATCAGACCTGCACCGCAAAAATGGGTCACGACCCCATGTCTGTGGTTGACAACAAGCTCGCCGTTCACGGCGTCCAACGCCTGCGCATCGCGGACGGCTCCGTCATGCCCCGGATCACCACCGGTAACACCATGGCACCGTGCGTCATCATCGGCGAACGTGCCGCGGCCATCCTCAGCGATGTGCACCGACTTTGATGCCCCTAGCCGGTCGCGACCACGGATGTGGAGTTCCACGGCGCCAAGCACTCGGATGAGCCGTTCGATTCGGGGAGATCATCACTGACATCCCACGTCGCCGATAGCCGTCCGACACCCAGCGCGATCGCGCAGTGCAGGCCAAGTTCCACCAGCTGGTCCTCGCTGAAGTGCGCGCGCAACTCGTCGTACACCGCATCGTCAATGGCGAGATGGTTGGTCGCGAACAACTCGGCGAATCTCAAGGCCGATCGCTCAGCGTCCGAAAGGTTATCCGCGTCGGCCGGTCGTTCCAGCAAGCACACCGCATCCTCGTCAAGACCGTCGTCGATGGCGCTTTGGTAGCGAACCGCGATGCAGCTTCGGCATTGGTTGAAAAACGCGATGCGCAGCCGCACCAATTCGAGAAGCCGGGGCGACAAACTTCCGCTGGCTCGCAGCGCCGCGGTCAACGCGCCCATCGCCTCGGCCGCCGCGGGAAGGCGACTGATGATCGAGGCAACGCCGAGGTTGATCCGATCCCCTTGACCGAGACCTTCAGTCGGCACCGCGGCAAAAGCTGTGGATGGCGCGATACGAGTCAATTCACCGTCTCCTATGTGCACCTGTCTGGTGTCCCCTGCAGTATCGCGCCCACCGGCGGTGAGTGGCAATCACCGTCATCTGAAAATTCGATGACTCAGATCAGAAGCATTCATTGGACACCGCGAAATTTCGTTGCTGTGATTACGGGACACGCGCCGCATCTTGCGAACGTTGCTGAGGGGCTTTGTTATTGAGCGGCGCCGTACAGCTCGAGGGTGAGGATCAAATCGATGCGTCGACGCCGCATGGGCTTTCTCGCGCTTTTGCTCTTACCTTTGCTGTTTACACCGCCCATGCGCAGCGCGGCGACGCCCGGGAGCGGAATGAAATCGGCTCAACTGACCCAATCCTCACAAGAAGGACGAGACTTCGTCGTGCGCGACATCACCATCGACCCCGGCGGCAGCACTGGCTGGCACTGGCACGATGGCATCGTCGTCGGAGCAATCAAGCAGGGCACCCTGACCCATTACTCCGCTGACTGCTCGGTTGAGGGTGTATACAACCCGGGTGATCCCATCACCGAACCCGCTGGGCCCGACCACGTCCATCTCGGCCGCAACATCGGCACCACGCCGCTGGTCTTGGAAGTCATCTACATCAAGCCGGCGGGAAAACCACTAGCCGAGGATGCCGCAAACCCAGGTTGCCCGTTCGCTTGATGAGCGGACCCGAGGGAGCGACCTGGTCACCCGAAAGACCTACGGCGGGGCCTACATCGCGATGAACTCGCGTTCATTGAACTCCACCAAGGTGTTCGCGTGGCCGGACGCCGAGGTCGCGGTCATGGGCGCCAAAGCCGCGGTCGGCATCCTGCACAAGCGCAAGCTGGCCGCCGCGCCGGATCACGAGCGCGAAGCGCTGCACGACGAGTGGCCGCCGAGCACGAGCGGATCGCCGGCGGCGTGGACAGCGCCATCGAGATCGGCGTGGTCGACGAGAAGATCGACCCGGCGCACACCCGCAGCAGGCTCACACAGGCGCTGGCCGAGGCACCGGCACGCCGCGGCCGCCACAAGAACATTCCCCTGTAAACCGGCCGCCGGCCCGCTTCTCCCCACGAACCTAACCAGGCTGCGAATTTTCGTGCAGAATTTCGCAGTACGGTTAGGCTCGCGAGCCGCTCGCTAATTCGCGGGCCTCCTCCTCGGTCTCGACCGCGGGACCGGACCCGAGGGAGCGAACGACTAGCCGGTAAAGGGTGATCCGTCGAACCGCTCCGACGTGGCGAACTCGCGCACCGGGCGTCGCCGCAACTTCGTCACTTGGCGCACGGGTTTGCCCAGCGGCACCAGCGCGGCGATGGCGTACGTGTCGGGGATGGCGAGTAGTTCTTTGGCGCGCCGCTCCTCGGCCACCAGCATCGTGGTCAACACCCCGCCGTAGCCTTCGTCGCGGGCGGCCAGCAACACGTTCCACACGAACGGGTACACCGATGCCCCGGGTACCACCGCGATGCGATCGAGATCCTGATCGGTGGCAGCGACGACGGCGAGGTCCAGACAGATCACCAACACGACCGGTGCCTCACGAATCGGAGCCGACATCTGCGGAGGTGGCTGCGCCGCCTCGATCGCGGAGGCACCTACGCTGGTCGGCTGCAACGGATTCCATGGCGACTCGCCATTGGCGAGCTGCGCCGTATAGCGGCGGGCAGCAGGAAGCCCGAGCTCCGCCAACGCCGACCGGGTCTCCTGATCGCGGAGCACGATCACGCGCACGCCCTGCCGGTTACCTCCGGTCGGTGCGAAACGGGCGTGATCGAGGATCCGCCCGAGAACGTCGTCGGGAAGGGGGTCGTCGGTGAATTCGCGCACTGCCGGTGTCGATCGCATGACGTCGTACAACTCCATGCCCACCATGGTGCCCCAACCGGCGATGGCGGTGTTCAGGCGGCGTCGTGGAAAATCAGTCCCAGCGTGTAGCGCCGCCCCGAACGGACCGCGGACACGCCGTGGCGGACCGGGGCCGCCGACCACCCCCGGGTCGATCGGATCGGCCGTTCCCTGGTGGTGAAGACGTAAACGTGTCCTTGCGGCAGCGTCGTCGCTGTCCCGCGGGACTGAGCCCTGGCCCGTTGCTCGACGAGCAGAAATTCGCCCCCGGTGTGCGCCACGCCCGGCTCGTTCAGGTTGATGACGACTTGGAGCGGAAAGATGAGGTCTCCGTACAGGTCTCGGTGCAGGGCGTTCCAGTCGCCCGGTCCGTATTTGAGCATCAGGGCGGTGGGCTTGGTTTGGTCGGCGCGATGGCACATGTCCAGCCACTCGTCGAGAGTGTCGGACCAGGGAGCGTCGCGGCCCAGCTTGGCCCACCAGTCACGGGCGATCGGCAGCAGCCGAGGGTAGAGCGCCTGTTTCAGGTCTTCGATCGGAAGCGGGTAGGGCTCTTTGAAATAGCGGTACTCGCCTTGCCCGTAGCGGTGGCGGCCCATGTCGACGACGGCGCGAAATAGACGGTCGTCTGCGTAAAGATCGATGACCGAAGCACACTCGGCGGAGGTGATCAGCTGTGGGAGCAGTGCACCGCCGACTTCGTTCATGTCGGCGGCGACCGCTTGCCAGTCCGCGGCATCGACGCGGTTACGCCAGGTCGACGGCATCAGAACAGTTTGCCAGCCACCGCAGGTGCCGGCTCTTCCAGCTCCAACAGGAACCGTTTGCGTTCTAGACCGCCCGCGTAACCCGTTAGCGTGCCGTCCTTCCCGACGATGCGATGGCACGGTACGACGATGCTGAGCGGATTGCGCCCGACGGCCTGGCCCACCTCGTAGGCCGTGGTGCCGTCAGCCAGTTCGGCGGCCAGCTCTCCGTACGTCTTGGTCTGGCCATAGCCGATGCCGGCGAGCAGATCCCAGACTCGCCGCCGGCGCGGATTGCCTACCAATGCGATCGGAAGATCGAATTGGGTGCGCTCGCCGGCGAGGTACTCGCCCAGCTGCTTGCCGGTACGCCGGAACAGTTCATCGGCGGCCGCCTCGACGTATGGGCCGAGAATGTCCGCTGTGGGTGGGTGCCAATGATGCAGGAAGTACACACCCGTCAGAGCGTCGCCATCGGCGGTCAGCGGCAGCTCACCCAGTGAGCTATCGATCACCGTGTGTCGTGGTGTCATCGTTCAACCTCCTTTACCTGTAGACGATGACCGGACCAAAAGCGTGAGATGGGGTTCGAATTGTTTTCTCACATTCCACGATGCGCTGACGTCTTCACAGTAAGAGTTGTTATTTTCCGCGGAGGAACGCCAGGGTGAGTGTCGACCAGCACGTCAAGCCGCCGTTTGAGGCGGTCGTGACACAGCACGGCGCCACGGTGTTGCGAGTGGTGCGCGCCGTGGTCGGCCACACCGACGCCGATGACGCTTGGTCGGATACGTTCCTGGCGGCGATGAAGGCCTATCCGCAATTGCCGGCCGACGCCAATCTCGAGGCGTGGCTGGTCACGATCGCTCACCGCAAAGCCATCGACATCACTAGGGCGGCGTCACGGCATGCGATCCCGGTCGCCGCTACCCCCGACTCCCCCCGCCAGGGAACGAGCCGACGGTCACGATCTCGACCTGGATGCGGCCGTGGGCGCGCTGCCACCGAAGCAGCGGCAGGCCGTGGCCTACCACTATCTGGCGGGCCTGCCCTACTCCGAGATCGCGATGATCCTCGACAGCAGCGTTGCCGCTGCCCGCCGGGCCGCAGCTGACGGCATCGCCACGCTGCGGCGCACCTATCCCCTCATCGACACTGCAAGGAATGACCATGAGCTCGACTGACCTCAACCACCACTACCCCGTCGACCCGGATCATCTGCAGCGCCTGCATGCCCGGCTGGAAAATGCCGCTCAGGCTGGCGATCTGCTCGATATCGCCTATCGCACAGTGGATTCCGCTGTCGGTCCACTCCTGCTGGCTGCCACTCCGCGCGGACTGGTTCGGGTGGCTTTCGCGAACGAGGACCACGATGGAGTGTTGCTGACTCTCTCCCAGCGCATCAGCCCGCGGATGCTCGAGGCGCCGGTGCGGCTGGATCCGATTGCGCGACAGCTCGACGAATACTTTGCCGGCCGCCGGCACAGCTTCGACGTTGCCCTGGACTGGACGCTCTCCCATGGGTTTCGGCGCACGGTGCTCGAACACCTCAATGCCGACATCAGCTACGGCACCACGGCCAGCTATGCCGCGCTGGCGCAACTGGCCGGCTCCCCCAAGGCGGTACGCGCAGTCGGCACCGCCTGCGCGACCAACCCGATCCCTGTCGTCGTGCCGTGTCATCGGGTGATCCGATCGGATGGGGCCGTCGGCGCTTACCGTGGCGGGCCCGTCGCCAAGCGCGTGCTGCTCGACCTCGAGCGGCAGGGATGAGAACGCAAGGACCGGCGCGCAACCGCGTCTCACCGCAGGGCGAGATCGTCGCCGCTACGGGCCGGGGAGCCTGGATGGGCAATCGCGGCCGTCTGCATCACGGTCGGGGCACTCGCGACATTGTTCGCAACCATCAGCACAAGACCTGGATCACCTGTGTGCTGTCGTTCCGGGGGCGCCGGGTGGCACAGTGGGAGCCCACCCGCTATACGCCGCTGTTCTTCCTCGACGAGGCCGTCGCACTGGCCGCCGGACACCGCCCGTGCGGTGAGTGCCGGCACCACGCGCACACCAGTTTTCGGGGGCTCTGGGCCGAAACCCACAGCAATACACGGGTTACGCCAAAGGCATGGACACGCTGCTACACCGCGAGCGGACCGGCGGGACGGACTATCAGCATCCCTGGGGCCGTCTTTCCGACGGCGTGTTCGTCGCCACGGAACTCGGGCCGGCCGTCGTCGCCGGTGACCATCTCGCCGTCTGGGATCAACACGACAACATCTATCGGGACAAGCTGCCGCGCCCCGGTGCCGGCACGGCGACCGTATTCACTCCACCGTCCATCGTCGAGATACTGCGCGCCGGATACCCCGTTCAGATTGATGGCTCTGCCCGATAACCCGTCGTAGCGACATCGTTTCCGCTATGTATGGTCAAACTGGCCTGTCGGCGTAAGGGAACAGAGAACAACGATGGCACACAAATTCACCGAGAATGCCTACACCTCGCGACAGGCGCTGGATCCCGATCTACGTAACGTGGCCCGCTTTCTGCCCAAGGGCTACGCGCTGCATCGCGGCTATAAGACTCAGCGGGCCGTCATGCGGCTTCTCGGCAACGCCGGACGGCTGCGCAATGTGCCGGTGATCGCGGTCAACGAACACGTCAAGGTCCGGATGCATCGTCCAGCCGGCCTCCCCGACCGGGCACCGGCGATGCTGTGGATCCATGGCGGCGGCACCATCATGGGGACCGCCGTCCAGGACGACAAGTTCTGCCGCAAGCTTGCCCATCTCACCGGCATCGCGGTGGCAGCCGTAGAACACCGCCTGGCACCCGAGCACCCGTACCCGACGCCGCTCGAAGACTGTTATGCGGCGCTGCTCTGGCTGGCCCGCCAACCATGGGTTGACCCGGAGCGCATCGCCGTCGGCGGGGCAAGTGCCGGTGGACATTTCGCGGCAGCGGTAGCGCAACGAGCGCACGACCGGAAAGAGGTCAAGCTCGCTTATCAACTGCTGGTGTATCCCATGCTCGACGATCGCACTGGCGCAAACGGCGACGGCGCCAAGCGCATCATGTGGACCGAAAGCGACAATCAGCTGGCCTGGCAGTGGTACCTCAACGGAGCAGACCCCGTCGAGGCCGCACCTGGGCGTCGGCAAGATTTGTCCGGGCTGCCTCCGACCTGGATCGGCGTCGGGACGTTGGACCTCTTCTATCAAGAGTGCCTGGAATACGGGCGGCGCCTGCGCGAGGCGGGCGTGCCCGTCCACGAGGAAATTGCCCCTGGCGCGTTCCACGCCTTCGATCATCTGGTGGACAAGGCGCCGATCTCGGTGAAATTCTTCGCCAGCCAGCGCGACCAGCTATGGGCTGCACTGGCCGCGCCGGCGGACGATCGCCGCTAATCGCGTCGCTTATCAAGCGAATTACGTGGTGTACGTGAGGTTTTCCCGACTCCAACTTTGGACAACCACCATTTTCCGATGACCGGCCCGGTGAATCCAACCGGTCCATTCGACTGCAAAGTGTGCAGAACGTGCAACTATGGGGGTCATGACCGAGCAGATGGGACTGCGTGAGCGCCGGCGGCGGCAGACCAGCGCAGACATCCGCGATGCCGCGGTACGCCTGGCTCTCGAACGCGGATTCGACAAGGTAACCATCGAGGAAATCTGCTCCGAAGCTGGGATCTCGACGCGAACGTTCTTCAATTACTTCCCGAACAAGGAATCCGCGATCGCTTACGGCCCCTCGGACATACCCCCCGAACTGGTAGTAGATTTCGTCGCCGCCGGGCCCGCCCCCTACTCGGTAGTGCTGGCGGAGTTGATCACCTTGGCGGCCCACCATCTCCGCGATGTTCCGCCGCAGCGCGAGCAGGCGGCCCACATGCTGGAGCTGGCAAAAACGTCCCCGGCGGTCCTGGCGGCGTTCCTCGCCGACCTCGAGCGTTTCCAGCTCCAGTTGACCGACCTCATCGTCCGCCGCCAGGCGATGCGGCCCGACGACGAGATGGCCGAGTTGATCTCCGCGCTGGCGTTGACGGCGGTGCGCTCGGGCCTGGAGAGGTGGGCAAGCGGCGAGTCGAAGGACCCCGACGACACGCCGATGCCCTACGTCGAGCGCGCCGCCGCGCTCGTGAACAGCATCTTTACGAAGTGATCTGAAACACCGCGAGTCAATGTTGCATGATGTGCAAGATATGCACATCATGTACTATGCGCTGGTGGCGGTATTCGGGAACGCTTCAGCAATGCGAGGTCAGTACCGGGAACAACGTCCAGTGCGCATGGGCGACTGTCCCGGCTTTTGACGCTCGGGCACGCGCGAATCACGGCAATCACCGAAGTTCATCGCTGAGCTATGGGACGCGCGCGCACTTGAGCTCGCTGAGGGCCACGCGGATGCTGGCCACATCACGGTTGCGTGGTGAGAAGGGAATCACGTAGTTGCTGCGATCAAAGGTTTTACGCAACGCATGGCTGCCACTGCTGATCGTGGCCGTCGTGGTGGTCGGCGGTTTCGCCGTGGTCCGGGTCAAGTCGTTCTTCGGCGCTCAAGACACGGGCGTCATGACGAGCCCACGGCTGGATGATTCCAAGCCGTTCAAGCCCAAGGTCGTCAAGTACGAGGTCTTCGGTTCGGCAACCCACGCCAATGTGAACTACTTGGATCTGTCCGCGGACCCGAAGCGGCTCGACGGTGCGCCGCTGCCGTGGAAGTTGGTCCTCAGCACGACCGCCCCCTCAGTCTTCCCCAACCTGTCGGCACAAAGCGACGGCGACTACCTCGGTTGCCGCATCACCATCGATGACGAAGTCAAGGACGAGAAAATAACCAACGGCGTGCACGCCCTGACATTCTGCTTGGTGAAATCCGCATGAGCACAACGTTCAATGACACCCGGACCGACACCGTCCCGATCGCCGAAGACAAAGAACGGCCGTCGATCCCGCGCTTCATCCGAAAATTCGCCATACCCATCATCCTGGGGTGGATCGCGCTCATTGCGGTGCTCAGCATCCTCGTCCCCGACCTCGACGAGGTGGGGAAAATGCGCTCGGTGTCGATGGCCCCCGACGATGCGCAATCGGTGATCGCGACAAAGCGTATGGGTGCGGTGTTCAACGAGTACAAGTCGAACAGCTCGGTGATGATCGTCCTGGAGGGCCAAAATCCGCTGGGCGCCGATGCCCACGCGTACTACGACAAGCTCGTCAAGAAACTCGACGCCGACACCAAACACGTTGAGCACGTTCAGGATATGTGGAGCGACCCACTGACCGGAGCGGGTGCGCAGAGCAACGACGGCAAGGCCACCTATGTGCAGGTCTACCTCGCGGGTAACCAGGGCGAAGCCTTGGCCAACGAATCGGTTGAGTCCGTCCAAAGCATCGTCAAAAGTGTGCCCACACCCGACGGGGTAAAGGCCTACGTCACCGGACCTGCGGCGCTGTCAGCCGATCAGCACATGGCCGGTGACCGCAGCGTGCAAGTCATTACCATGTGCACCTTCACCGTGATCATCGCGATGCTGCTGTTGGTCTACCGGTCGATCGTCACGTTGTTGCTGACGCTGGTGATGGTGGTGTTCGAGCTGTCAGCCGCGCGCGGCATGGTCGCATTCCTGGGCTACTACAACATCATCGGACTCTCGACGTTCGCGACAAACTTGTTGGTCACGTTGGCGATCGCGGCCGCCACTGACTATGCGATCTTTTTGATAGGCCGATATCAGGAAGCCCGGTCTATCGGCCACTCCCGCGAAGACGCCTATTACGACATGTTCGGGGGCACCGCACATGTGGTGCTGGGCTCGGGATTGACCATTGCCGGTGCGACCTTCTGCTTGCACTTCACCAACCTGCCGTATTTCCAGACGCTGGGTATCCCGTTGGCCATCGGCATGGTGGTCGTGGTGGCGGCGGCACTGACGCTGGGTCCCGCGGTCATCTCGATAGCGACGCGTTTCGGCAAGACACTCGAACCCCGGCGGACGCAACGTATTCGCGGGTGGCGCAAGATCGGCGCCATCGTGGTGAGATGGCCCGGCCCGATCCTGGTCATGACGATCGGGGTGGCCCTAGTCGGCTTGCTGACCCTGCCCGGATACCGGACCAACTACAACGACCGCAATTATCTGCCCGCCGATTTACCCGCGAACGAGGGTTACGCTGCCGCCGATCGGCACTTCTCGCAGGCGCGGATGAATCCCGAGGTGCTGATGATCGAAAGCGATCACGACCTGCGGAACTCCGCGGACTTCCTGGTCATCGACAAGATCGCCAAGACAATCTTCCGGGTGCCGGGGATCGCCCGCGTGCAGGCCATCACTCGGCCCGAGGGCACTCCGATTGAGCACACCTCGATCCCCTTTCAAATCAGCATGCAGGGTGTCACCCAGCAGATGAACCAGAAGTATCAAGAAGACCAGATGGCCGACATGCTCAAGCAGGCCGACATGATGCAAACGACCATCGCCAGCATGGAAAAGATGTCCAGCATCACCGCGCAGATGGCCAACGATATGCATCAGATGGTCGCAAAGATGCATTCCATGACCATCGATATCGCCGAATTACGGGACCACATGGCCGATTTCGAGGACTTCTTCCGGCCCTTCCGCAGCTACCTCTACTGGGAGAAGCACTGCTTCGACATCCCGGCGTGCTGGTCGATTCGTTCCGTGTTCGACGGCCTGGACGGTATCGACACGATGACCGATGACATTCAGAGCCTGCTGCCCATCATGGATCATCTCGACACAGTGATGCCTCAGATGGTGGCGCTCATGCCTTCCATGATCGAGAACATGAAGGCCATGAAGACAACCATGCTGACCATGTATTCGACCCAAAAAGGTCTGCAGGATCAGCAGAACGAGGCGCAGAAAAACTCCAACGCGATGGGTAAGGCGTTCGACGCCTCCAAGAACGACGACTCGTTCTACCTGCCCCCGGAAACCTTCAACAACGCCGAATTCAAAAAGGGGATGAAGAATTTCATCTCCCCCGACGGCCATGCCGTGCGCTTCATCATCAGCCATGACGGCGATCCGATGTCGCAGGAAGGCATTTCGCATATCGCGGCAATCAAGAAGGCCGCTTACGAGGCACTCAAGGGCACACCGATGGAGGGCTCGAAGATCTACCTCGCGGGCACCGCGGCAATCTACAAGGACCTCAGTGACGGCAACACCTACGACCTGCTGATCGCCGGAATCGCGTCCCTGTGCCTCATTTTCATCATCATGCTGATCATCACCCGAGGCGTGGTCGCGTCGGCGGTCATCGTGGGAACCGTCTTGATCTCGCTGGGCGCGTCCTTCGGACTTTCGGTGCTGATCTGGCAGCACCTCATCGGCATTGAGCTGCACTGGATGGTGCTCGCGATGTCGGTCATCATCCTGCTCGCCGTCGGCGCCGACTACAACTTGCTGCTGGTGGCGCGGTTCAAGGAGGAAATCCACGCCGGCCTGAACACCGGGATCATCCGATCGATGGGCGGCACCGGTTCGGTAGTCACCTCGGCCGGACTGGTTTTCGCCTTCACGATGATGACCATGGCGGTCAGCGACCTGACCGTCATCGGTCAGGTCGGTACCACCATCGGCCTAGGCCTGCTCTTCGACACACTGATCGTCCGGTCGCTGATGACGCCGTCCATTGCCGCGCTGTTGGGCAAGTGGTTCTGGTGGCCGCAACGCGTGCGGCAGCGCCCGGTCCCTTCGCCCTGGCCCAGTCCAAGTGACAAGGCCGCCAAGGAACCCGAATCGGTAACCGCGGCTACGTGACCCACTCCGGCTGCTCGTCGGTTTCGACCGCCGAAAAGTCGCCGAAAAGTCCTTGTGCCCCAGGCCCGCGGTGGTGCCGCCGTCGGCCACGAACTCCGACCCGGTGGAATAGCTGGACTCGTCGCTGGCCAGATAGACCACGAGGCTGGAGACCTCCCTGGGTTCGGCGGCCCGGCCCAGCGCGGTCTGGAAGATGTCGTCGGGAACCCAATCGGTCATCGGCGTCTTGATGAGACCGGGATGGATTGAGTTCACCCGGATTCCGCTGGGGCCCAGTTCCATCGCGGCCGACTTCGTCAGCCCCCGGACAGCGAATTTGGTTGCGGTGTAACCGTGACAGGCGATGGTGCCGGCCATGCCTTCGATCGACGAGATGTTGATGATCGAGCCGCGTCCCGCTTCCTTCATCGGTTTCACCACGGCGCGGATGCCGAGGATCCGATGCCACTCGGAGAGCGCGTAGTCCTCTAGGGTGCCGATGTTGATGATGCCCGCGTTGTTCACCAGCACGTCGATGCTGCCGAACTCGCGCAGCGCGGTAGCTACCGCCGCATCCCAATCCTCGGGCTTGGTCACGTCGAGGTGCAGATAGCGAGCCGTATCACCGACTTCGGCCGCTACTGCTTTTCCTTCGTCGTCGAGGATGTCGCCGAACACGACCTTGGCTCCCTCGGCCACAAGCGTCCGCACGTGCGAGGCACCCATCCCCCGCGCACCCCCACGAATGAGCGCGACCTTTCCGGCCAATCGTTCTGCCACCGCATTTTCTCCTGTCGTGTCGGTGCGCCAGGCGTAGACGCTGGCGATCACCACACATATACGGAGCGGTGTATGACGAGAGCGTTCAGCTGTCGGCTGATGGCATCGGACTTGTGCCACTACTTGGGTTGGCCGCGCGCCGCCAATGCGCCGGCGATCGAGGTGGACGCAATCGTCAGCAAGGCGCCGAGCATCAGCGCCGACCCTTCGCCCGGGGCGAGCAGGTTTTCCTCGTTCCCGATCGTGGCCGCGGCCACGGGAACGCCGAGCTGTGCGGCTGAGAGCACCGCGAGGGTGATCGGCTGGCCGAGCAGCCTGCCCACGCAGTGCGCCAGCACCGCCCCTACGCCCAGCGCCACACCCAGCAGAATCAACTTCGGGTGTGCACCCAGCTCACGCA
The DNA here is from genome assembly GCA_963712615.1 of uncultured Actinomycetota bacterium. Taxonomy (GTDB): domain Bacteria; phylum Actinomycetota; class Actinomycetes; order Mycobacteriales; family Mycobacteriaceae; genus Mycobacterium. The sequence continues at coordinate 463,662 of CAVQIO010000002.1, read as the reverse complement.
CGTGCAGCGAGGCGCCCAGCCAGACGAAGAACAATGGCCCGAAGAATCCCTCGGTGATCCCGAATAGCTGGCGCGCCAGCCGTCGGGGTTCTCCGACCGCTGCGATCACCAAACCCAATGCGAAGCCGGCCAGCATGATCGACACGTGCGTGCTGAGCGCAACTGCCGCCAGCCCGAACAGCACCAATAGATTGATCCGCAGTTCCAGGGCGAATTTATTTTTGTGGGAGTAGTCGTGCATGTGCTGGCGCCAGCCCCGGCGATCGGCCACGAACAGAAGCACAAAGAGCAGCACCGCGCACGCGGCGATCGCCAGCGCACCAAGGGCCGCCGTCGGCGCCCGTCGGAGGTCAATCACCAACGGCAACAACACAATACAGGCGCTATCGGCGATGGCGATCTGCGCAGTCACCGAGAGCACCGGCGGCCCCTTCAATCCCAGCGAGCCGATCACCGGCAGCGCCAGTGCCGCCGACGACGACGTCATCAGCACCGCATACAGCGCGGCGTGGTCGGTGCCGAACTGCCACGCCAGCGCGATACCGAGGACGGCCGCGACGACACCGCACAGCACCGCACGCGCCAGCGCCCGCGGCACCGCCGCACGCACGTCGCGGCTGCGCACCGGCACATGAGTGCCCGCGACGAACATCACCAGCGCGAAGCCGATGTTGGCGAACAACTGGAACGTCGGGTTCGACTCGTCGAGGACACCGAAACCGGTCTTGCCGAGAACGAGCCCGGCGACCAGCTCGCCGATGATCAGCGGAATCCGTAGCCGCGGCAATGATGCCACCAGCGGGCCGGCGAAGCCTACCGCGGTCAACAACGCCAGCGTGTCGAAGCCGAACCCCGACATGTCAGCAACCCTTCTCCGACGTTGAGTTATACGTCAGGGCAGCCTGTTTCGCCGCACTTGGTTGAACGGCACGCCGCGGTCGGCGGCATACTCCCGGGGGAAGTTCAGCACCCGCTCGCCGATCACGTTGCGCGCCATTTCAGTGGTGCCGCCGCCGATGCTGGCGATCTGACGGCCCAGGTAGCGGATGCCGATATCAAGTAGGTGTGCATCGTCCTCGATTACGGCCGCCGTACCCGTGATCGCAATGGCGGTATCCGTTTCGACGTCGTGGACCGCGGCCATCGACAGTCGGATGATCGATCCCGCGGTCGGCGGCAGGGCTCCGCTGGCCACCGCGTGAAACACGTGCTCGCTGAGCTGACGCGCAACCGTGCGGTGGACCAGGGCGCGCCCGACCATCTCCCGTACGCGTTCGCTGTCCTGCTGGTTCGTCTTCTCGACCAGCGACAGCAGGTCGATCGAAACATCTTCGGCCTCAGAGATTCCGGGCCCGCTGGTGTACTCCGAGCCGTCGCCCATGGTGCGGCGTTCGTGGTAGAGCTGCCGCGACGCGACTTCCCATCCTTTGCCCGGTTCGCCGACGACGGCGTCATCGCCCACGTCGACGTCGTCGAAGAACTCTTCGCAGAATTCGATGGATCCGTTGATCTGCTGGATGCGGTTGATCGTTATTCCGGGATGCCGAAGCGGCACCAGGAACATCGTCAGCCCTTCGTGTTTCGGTGCATCCCAATCGGTCCGGGCCAGGCATAGCCCGTAGTCCGCGGCGAATGCCCAGGTGCTCCACGTCTTGGCGCCGTTGATGATCCACCGCCCGTCCCGGCGGTCGGCGCGGGTGATGACGCCCGCGAGGTCAGAACCCCCGCTGGGTTCGGACAGCAGCTGCACCAGCACTTCGTCGCCGCGCAGTGCGGCTTGGATGTGGGTACGTTTCTGGTCTTCGCTGCCCATGTCGAGGATGGTTGCGCAGCAGATGGCGAAGGATGGCACGTTGAGGAGCAACGGTGTTTCATAGTTGAGCGCCTCGGCGTCGAACGCCTTCTTGTACTCGTAGCCCAGTCCGAGCCCGCCGTACTCCCGGGGAAAACAGATACCGGCGAATCCCCCACCGTAAAGCGTCTTTTGCAGTTCGCGGGCCCGCTTCCAGGACACCAGTTCATCGCGCTCTAAAAGAGCGGCCTGGCCGCGATCGAACGGCGGCATGTTGGCGGCCAACCAGGCCCTGGCCCGGCCACGAAACTCCGCGACGGTCTCCGCAGTCACCGGCGGTGCCGAATTCGTCTGTGCGTCATCACCGATGACCTCCCGACACCATTGTCGTGTCCGAACATTGAGCTTGCGCTGGGCGACCGTACAGCACCGGGCAATGACTATACAGACCGACCGCCCAGGATGGATTGAGTTCTCCCAGCGGGCTGCTATGTTTGCGGAATCCGCGTTATTTTAACCGGCGATCGGAGGTCGGTGCATGAGTTCTGCCGCAACGGGTTTCGACGTCCCGCGGTTTCGCGATTGGCTGGCCGACGCGACGGGTGAGTCCGCGGAGGTGTCGGTAAGCCCTATTCGAGGGGGCGGCAGCTGCGAAATGTTCCGTGTCGACCGGCTGGGACAGGCCTGGGTGGTCCGCCGGGCTCCCCTGGCCGCGGTATCCGACACCGCTCATCCAGTCGTCCGCGAAGCCCGGATCATGGAGGCATTGGGCGGGGCCGGATCCCGGTGCCGACGGTGCTGGCTCGCAGCGACGACCCCGCCATCCTGGGTGCTCCATTCTTTGTGATGTCGTACGTCGACGGCGGTGTGATCCGCCGCGACGGACTCCCCGAAGCGCTGCGTTGGGATCCGTCGTCACACGAGCTGATCGGCGAACAGCTGATCGACACCCTGGTCCGACTGCACGCGGTCGACTGGTCGGACACCGTGCTGGCCGAACTGTCCCACCCACAGGGTCCCTGCCGCGCCAGGTCGATCGGTGGCTCACTCAACTAGCGCGGTACCGGGCCCGCGATTTGGACGGCGTGGACGAGCTCGCCGGCTGGCTCCGCGACAACCTGCTCGTCGGCGGCGACCTCACCGTCATGCACGGGGACTACAAGCTGGACAACGTCATCTGGGCGCCGGCGCCGCCACCCCGGATCGCCTGCGTCGTCGACTTCGAGATGACGACGGTGGGTGATCCCCTCATCGACCTGGTCTGGGCGATGATCTTCTGGCCGGAGGCCGGAAACCCCATCGCGCTGGGATCGCCGGACGCACCACACGGCATCGACCGCGATCACTGCCAGACACCGGATCAACTGATCGCGCGTTATGCCAGGGCCACCGGCCGCGACCTGTCACAATTCGACTGGTATCAGGTGTTCAGCGCGTGGAAGCTGGCGATCGTCTTGGAGGCGTCCTACGCCAAATTTCTGCGCGGCGAATTCCGCAACCCGGTGCACGAGTTCTTCGGACCGGTTATCGATGAACTGCTCAGCCGTGCAAGGAGGTTCGCCGCGTGACCGATCCGCTGTTCGACGTCGCAGATCGGGTGGTTCTCGTCACCGGCGGCAGCCGGGGACTGGGCGCCGCGATGAGCGTCGGGCTTGCCGAGCGCGGGGCACGAGTGGTGATCGCGAGCCGAAAGCTCGCCTCGTGCGAGGCGTTGGCGGCCACGATCACCCGATCGGGTGGGCAGGCCCATCCACTGGCCTGCCATGTCGGAGATTGGGACACGTTGCCCGGCGTGGTCGAGGCCGCCGTCTCCCGATGGGGCCGGTTAGACGGGTTGGTCAACAACGCAGGGATGAGTCCACTTGCCCCGTCCCTGCTGGACACCTCAGAGGTGTTGTTCGACAAGGTGATCGGCGTCAACCTGAAAGGCCCGACGCGGTTGACGGCACTGGCAGCCACGGCGATGGGCGCGACTGGCGGTGGATCGATCATCAACATCAGTTCGCTGGCGTCGATGAAGCCGACCCCCGTAACCACGGTCTACGCGGCGGCCAAAGCCGGCCTGAACGCGTTGACTACCGCCTCAGCTCTCGAATACGCCGGCGCCGGCGTGCGCGTCAACGGAATCGTCTGCGGCACCTTCGATACCGACGCGGCGTCGGGCTTCGTTCGCAACCCCGACCTCCTGCCGGAGCTCGTGCGTCGCATCGCACTCGGACGTGTTGGCCGTCCCGACGAGATCGTCGGCGCCGCGCGCCTCCGCCCGCACCCCGGAAATCACCCACTCGACCAGCCGAGGGAAATTCTGCTCGATCTTGGCCGTCTCCGTTGCGGAGCGCTCCGGTTCACGCAGCCCGCGCACCTCGACAATGGAATGGTTGATCGTCAGGTGCGCCAGGCCGCGACAGCATTCGGTGGCCAGCGAGCGCGGAATCCCCTCCTGCAGCGTGGCTTTGAGCAGCGCATCGACATAATCGGCGACAGCACTGCGATCATCGATGGTCATCAGCTCGGTCAGAAAGGCATGGGCACGAAGGGTGTCGTTCAATGCCAGGCACCAATGCAGCGCCGTTGACTCCCAGGTGTCGTATTCCTTGAAGTCGAGTTTCAGCTGCGCGAAATGTCGGGCGACCAGAGCCCTGATCAATGCCTCCCGATTGCCGACCTGTTGATACAGCGTCCGCGGCGAGATCTTGAGTGCCGCCGATAGCCGACGGACGCTGAGAGCCTCTATTCCTTCGGAATCCAGCAGGTCCAGGGCGTGCGTGAGGATATCCTCGGCCGGGATCAGCGGCTTGGCCATCGCTGCATCGTACAAGCCCTGAGCGTGCCAACCCCGCAGGCTAACCGCCGTCGCGGCGGATACCTTCGATCAGGTAGTCGATGTGCGTGGCAAACAGCTCGTCGACTTCCTCGCGAGTCACTCCAGCCGGGTCGCTGCCGGCCAGTCGCCCCCCCCCCCCCCTGCGCGTCGAGTTCGCGCTCGGCGGATGGTTCATGGCGACGAAACCCACGGTCGCCCAGGTCAACAGCCGGCAAGCGCGCACCGACATGTCGGTCGACATGCCGTCGCGGTGCATGCTTTTCAGCAGTGGACGTGACGCTTCCAGATACGCCGGACGCTTCACCTGCAGGAAAAGCCGGCTGTCGGCCGCCTCGATCAGCCGTGCGCGAAGTCGACGGGTCCAGCGGCGCGCATAGTCCGGCCAGGTTTCACCGCGTTCCAAGTCAGGCGCGAGATCGTCCAGTAGGTGCTCGGCGACCGCATCGATCAGCGCGTCCTTATTGCCGATTCTGGAGTAGACCGGTGGAGGCGTGACGCCCAAACGGTTGGCCACGCTGCGCATGCTGATCGCGTCCAGGCCGCTTTCGCGCATGATTTCCACTGCGGCAGCGACGATCTGGTCCGCGTCAAGTTCCAGTTCGCTGGGCATGTCTCCCCTCCTCGCGAGTCACGGGATGGTCAGGGCGATTTTGCCGACATGTTCGCCGGCCCGCATCACCCGAAGGGCCTCATCGAGTTGCTCCCAGTCGAAAACGTGGCTGATTTGCGGCTTGATACCGGCTTTGGACACCACCTCGCACATCTCGCGGTGAGCGCGCACACTGCCCACGGTGATTCCGATGACGCGCAGGTTGTTCAGCATCACCTCGGCGACCTCGATCGACGCCATGTCGAATCCGCTGAGCACACCGATCACCGCGATCGTGCCGCCCATGGCCGCCGCGTGCAGCGAATGCGCCAGCGTCGCGGGCCCACCGAGATCGACGACCAACTTGACGCCGCGCCCGTCGGTCAGTCGCTTCACCTCCGTCTCCCAATCCGGAGTGGTTCGGTAGTTGACGAGATGCGTTGCCCCCAAATCAGATCCGACCTTGAGCTTGTCGTCAGAGGACGAGGTCAAGACCACGGTGGCCCCCCGCGTGCGGGCGAGTTGCACCGCGAACAGCGACACCCCACCGGTTCCCTGGGTAACCATGACGTCGCCTTCGCCGATGTTGGCCTCCACCAGCGCACTCCACGCCGTCACGCCCGCACAGGGGATCGTCGCGGCTTCGAGATCGCTGAGGTGCTCGGGAGTACGGACCAAGCCGGTGACCTCGGCGACGCGGTATTGCTGCAGCCATCCGTCGCAGTTATCGCCAGGCACCTCATGCTTGGCTTCCGGCGTTGGCAAGCCGTCGTGCCAGCCCGGGTGAAATGCCCCCATGACCCGATCACCCAACCGCAGCTCGTCTACGCCCGGCCCGATTGCCACCACTTCTCCGGCGCCATCGGTCATCGGCACCCGCGGCCACGGCCCGGGCAACAGGCCCATGAGATTGACGTTGTCGTGGAAGTTGAGGCTCGAGGCGTTGACCCTGACCAACACTTGCCCAGGACCCGGCTCGTCCACCGGCCTTTCCACGGTCTGCACGGGCTCGCCGGGCCCGGTCATGACGATGGCCCGCTGACGCTCCGGAATGCTCATGCGATACCTGCCTCCTGACGTAGGGCTTGCCACTTCTGTTCGGCTGCCGGCCGTCGCGACGGAAGGTGTTCGGTGGGCCAACCCTGCACCGGACGGTACTTCTTGAGCACATGCCGGGCCAGCACCGACTTGTGCAGTTCGTCGGGCCCGTCGCCGATCGGTCCGAATCTCGTCATCCGGTACCAGGATTCGACGGGTAGGTCCCCCGAATAGCCCAATGCGCCACAGACCTGGATCGTGCGGTCGAGAACGGCCAGCACCACCTTCGACACGTGCGCCTTGATCATCCCCAGTTCGGCCCGCACCTCTGTCGCACCGAAGCGGTCCATTTTCCAGGAGGTCTGGAATGTCAGTAGCCTGGCTGCCTGAATCTCGGTGTGCGACAGTGCGATATAGTCCTGCACCATCTGATGTTCGCCCAGCAGCCGGCCGTGTGAACGGCGCGAGACCGCGCGCTCACCCATGATGTCCAGGGCCCGCTGTGCCTGCCCGAGCCAACGCATCGAGTGGTGGATGCGGCCGCCGCCAAGGCGCTGTTGCGCCAGCACAAACCCGCCGCCGCGCGGGCCGACCAGGTGATCGGCGGGCACGCGACAGTCGGTGAACACGACCTCGGCATGATTGCCATGCCGGCCGAACTCCGGGTCGGAATGGGCCATTGTCGAGATGTCGCGGATGATGTTCAACCCCGGCGTTCCGGCCGGAACGACGAATATCGAAGCGTGTCGGTGTGGCCGGCCGGCGGGGTCGGTCTCCGCGACCACCAAGATGATGTCGGCGCAGGAAGCGTTGGTGGTGAACCACTTGTGGCCGTTGATAATCCAGTCCTCACCGTCGAGTACGGCGGTGGTGGCGATGACCGTCGGGTCGGCTCCGGCAAGGAACGGTTCGGTCAGCGCGAACGCGCTGGATATCTCTCCGTCGAGGTTGGGATACAACCAGCGCTGCTTCTGGGCATCGGTCGCGCCGTGCGCGAGCAGCTCCATGTTGCCGCTGTCGGGCGCCTGAACCCCGAAGAGCTCCATCGAGACCATGCACCGGCCGATGATCTCCGACATCAGCGCGAGCTTGAGCTGGCCCAGCCCCGCGCCGCCCAGGCTGGGATCGAGGAACAAACGCCATAACCCTTGCGCCTTGACCTTATTCTGCAGGAGCCGTTTGACCGGGTTCCACTCATCGATGGGAATCTCCGAGAGGATGGGCTCCAGCGGGATGACCTCGGAGTCGATGAAATCGCGCATCCACGAAAGCTTTTCAGCGAAATCGGGATCTGTCTCGAAGTCCCAGGCCATCGCTTTCCTCACCGTCGGTCGCTGCTGGCGACATCGGTAGTTCCTTACAGTGCGATCACAGGGTAATCATGATGTGATGCGTCAGCGCAACGCCGCTGTCCGGCCGACGGATCACGCGCTGAATTGGCCTGTCACATGCGCAACGTCGAGGTACTCCCACACCCGGACAATCAATCCGTCCTGCACCTGAACCCATACGCTGTATTCGTTCACGTATGGTTGCCCGCCGGCAAACAATGCGGTTGCCCGCATCGTGAAACGCGCGGCGCCCATGTCGCGGTCACAGAGCAGGTGGTGCACCGTGGTATCCACGTCGGCGTACAGCTGGCCGAAGATCACCCGCATCGCGGCACCGATCGCGTCGCGCCCTACTGTCGGGCTGCCCAGCACACCGACGGTCGGGGTGATCCACCACTGCGCATCGGGCGCCAGCAATTCGGTGATGCGCTCGGCATCACCGAACGCGGCCACCAGTGCAGAGAGCAACTCACGCGTCGACGACGCTGTCATACCGGTCCTCCCGTGCACCGCAACCGAAATTTAAAATACAGCGATGCCACTCGCGCAAGCAGCGTCGGGCAAATGTGATAACCCGGTGTCCGCCCTTCGGGTCGGCGGGAAGTAGTCTGCCGTGAGCATGACGACCACCCACCCTTTCGACAGGGCCCTCGAGCTCGATGCGCTCGACGCCGGCACCAGGCGGGGCCGGACTCATCCGGAGTGGGCCAACATGGTCGGACCGTTCGGTGGCATGACCACCGCTGTCCTGGTAAGCGCCGTCGAGGCTCACCCCGACTGTCTCGGTGAGCCGCTGGCGATCACCGTGAACTTCGCCGGCCCCATCGCCGACGGCGACTTCGACATTTTGCTTCGGCCGGCCCGCACCAACCGCACCAATCAGCACTGGATTCTCGAACTCAGTCAGGACGGCGACGTCAAGACCACCGCAACCGCGGTGTTCGGCATCCGCCGCGACACCTGGGACGACACCGAAGCGCGCCCGCCAAGGGTGCCGGCGCCAGAGCAGATTGCTCCCAGTAGCCGGCAGGAGGAAGTCGTCGTTTGGGCACGCCTCTACGACATGCGGTTCGCCGAAGGCCCTCTGCCAGGCGAGGACCCACAACCCAGCCCTTCGTCGACGACCACGCTGTGGGTGCGCGACCCAGGCGCAACGCCACGTCGACTACCCGGCGCTGGCCGCGCTATGCGACATCTTCTATCCGCGGGTGTTTCTTCGTCGCGCCGCGGTGCTCCCCGCCGGGACAATCTCGATGACGACCTACTTTCACGCCGATCAGCGACAGCTCGACGCCCTGAGCGGCGACTACGTGCTGGCGACCGCGCATGCCAATCGCTTTGCACGAGGCCACTCCGATCAGAGCGCACAGGTGTGGAGTCGCGACGGCTCATTGCTGGCCACCACTCACCAGATCGTGTATTTCAAGGGCTGACTGCCCCGGTGGTTACAGCCCTGGCAAGAAATGTAAGGCTGGGGCTCGTTGGGTTGATAGATCAGAATCGAGCAGCAATGACAGATGTGATCGCTGAAGATAACGTCGCCGCGCTGCTGGCACTTGAGTCCATCAAGCAGCTCAAAGCCCGCTACTGCCGGTACCTGGACACGAAGGACTGGGCCGCGTGGCGGGCGATCTTCACCGAAGACTTCGTCAGCGATACCTCGGAGGCCGGCGGCAAAGTGGTCGTCGGCGCCGACGACTTCGTGGCGTTCACCCGCAAGAGCATCGGACGTCCGGCGCAGGCCACGGCACACCAGGTGCACGCGCCGGAGATCGAGCTCACGTCGGCAACAACGGCGCGTGGGGTATGGGCGCTGCAAGATGTGGTGCGGTTCGGCCCCGGGCTGAGCCTGGTCGGCTACGGCCACTACCACGAGACCTACGAAAACATTGCAGGGCAGTGGCTTATCAAGAGCTCCAAGCTAACTCGGCTGCGTGAAGACATCGTCACGCCGGTCGTCACGTTCTACATCTCCGACCGAATCCGCAGGACGGCCGCCAGGTTCGCCGATCGGCTGCTGGAGAAATAGGAGACCCATGACTGTCGACACCATCCTGGTTACCGGCGCGTTCGGACAGGTCGGCAAACGATGCACACAGATCTTGCTCGATCGAGGCCGAACAGTCATCGCCACAGACCTGCGCAACGAGAAAACCATTGCGGTGGAACAGGAACTGTCGGCCGGCGCACCGCCAGAGGCTCTGATTCCCGCCTACGTCGATCTCACGGATGCCGAGGCGGTCCGCGGACTGATCGCGACGCACCAGCCGGGAGCGATCGTTCACCTGGCGGCGCTCCTCTCACCACTGTCGTACCGAAACCCCGCATTGGCCAGAAAGGTCAATGTCGGCGGTACCGAAAATCTCCTGGCGGGAGCCGCGGGACTACCTCGCCCACCGCTGTTTCTGATGGCATCAAGTGCGGCCGTTTACGGATCGCGTAACCCCTACCGCTTACCGGAGCGGATCACCCCGGACACTCTGGTGAATCCCATCGACCAATACGGCCAGGACAAAGTGCTGGCGGAAGAGGCAATCCGTACCAGCGGTCTGCCGTACGCGTTCCTTCGACTCGGCGGGGTCATGTCGCCGGACGCCCACGCGAGCATCAACGGTGACTACCTGGTGATCATGCGCTCACTACCGAACGACAACCGCATGCATGCGGTGGACGCGCGCGATGTGGCGCTGGCATTTGCCAACGGTGTCGATCGCGAAGCCACGATTGCCGGCAAGGCGCTGCTGATCGGCGGAAACGAATCGTACGTGGCGCTGGAGAGCGATTTCGAAGGCGACCTGATGACCGCCGTCGGCCTGGGTCGCCTCGGCCCGTCGGCGGGCCTGCCCGGCGACCCCGACGACGACCGCGGTTGGAGCTTCACCGGCTGGTACGACACCACCGAATCGCAGGCGTTGCTTGACTTCCAAGAGCACGACTGGTTCGACACCCTGGCCTGGATTGCCGAGACCCAGGGGAATCTGCGCCTGGTGTTGCGCGTGCTCGGGCCGCTACTTCGGCCCCTCTTGCTAACCGCGCTGAAGCTACAGCGCCGCGCGGAGGGACGAGGACCCTACGCCGACCCATGGGCGCTGATCGAAAAGAAATACGGCCCCGGCGCACTGGCTCACGCCGATCAGCAAGCGGACTAGTCGCGCGAAGCGAAGAAAACCGCGGCCTTGGCGATCGAGTCTTCGACGGGTTCCGGTCTCCATCCGAGTTCGCGTTCGGCCTTGCTGTGGTCCAGAGGCGACATCAGTTCGGCCATCCGTATTCCGGCGTAAGCGAATGGCAGGTCGCGGCCGAGCAACCGCGCCAAAACGTCGTTGACCCGCGCTCCCCCGCGCAACACCGACATCGGAATGCCTATCCTCGGCGGCCGCCTGCCGACGGCGGTGGCGGCGATCTCGTGCAACTCGCGCACGCTCATGTACCTGTCGGAGACGATGTAGCGTTCGCCGCTTCGCCCGTGTTCCGCGGCCAGAAGCATTGCCTTGGCGGCGTCTTCGATGCCCACCACCTCGGACGAATAGCCCAGGTAGAAGGGGAACCGGCCGTTGGCGACGAGGGAAAGCATGGAGCCGTGCGGGGTCGGCGCCCAATCTCCGGGGCCATAGGTGGTGGATATGCACATCGCGACGGCCGGCAGGCCCTTGTCATGCGCGTACGACAGCAGCATGTTCTCGGCCGCAAGCCGTGCTTCGATGTATGCGCCACCCTGGTCCCAGTTGTGTGCATCGTCCTCATTGACCACTTTGCTGTCGCTGATCGCCAAAGCGCCTGCAGTGCTGGTAAATACGAACTTCTTCAGGTTGGCGTCAAGGGCCGCGTCCAGCACCTGCCGCAGGCCCTCGACATTCGTCTGGAACAACGGCGCCGGATCACGTAGCCACATCCGGGCATCGACGACGCAGTAGTAGACGACATCGCAACCGGCCATCGCCGTGCGCACGGCATCGTCGTCAAAGACGTCACCGTAGCATCGCTCGACATCGAGGTCGTCGATGCCCTTGGTGGAACTGGTGCGGCGCAACATGACTCGTACATCGGCACCCGATGCGACAAGCTGACGTGTGACATACGATCCCAGAAAGCCACTGGCCCCGATCACCAGCTTCTTCTCGCGGTTAATGGCTTTCTCCCATCGATGCAGCCCCGATCCGACAATAGCCGGACCGTTCCAGCCCTAGAGGGCGTGTGCCTGGACTTGCTGGATTCGTTCCTCACGCGGGAGCACCGGACCATCGTCGAGCGACTCGTCGATGCCCAGCTCGGCCAGCCCGACTTGGGTCAGCATCGAGGTGCCGTAGGCGGCGAGCATGAGTTTCTGATCGTCGCTGTGGCCACCATCGACGAGCATCGCACCGATGAGAAAGATGACCGCCATCTTGTACGCGTTGAACGCGCGATACCAGGAACGATTCTGCAGCGTGATCCCACTGACGGTTTCGTAGTGCTCCAAGAGGGCATCGATGTCCAGTGCGCCAGGGTGACTGGCAATACCGACGGGTTGCATCCAGAGCAGTTCGAGCCAGCCGATGTCGGTGAGGGGGTCACCGACGGTCGTCATCTCCCAGTCGAAGACCGCGGAGACCTCACCGCCAGTGAACGCGAAGTTTCCCGGCTTGGCATCCCCGTGCACCAAGGTGACTTTCGGACAGGGCGCCGGTGTGCTGTCGCGTAGCGCCTCGAGGAGCCGCTCCCGCGCGGGTAGCGAATCCCGCTTGACTCGATCCATTTCGGTTGCCCAGTGATCGAGTTCACGATGCAAATGGTTGCTGCCGTCATCGAGCGCGTTGAGCCCGCTCTGCTGGAGGTCGACAGAATGGATGGTCGCAAGTTGTTCGGCCAGACTTTGACACATCCGCACCACCGTCTCCCCGGCGTCGGCAGGTGCTTCCATCTCGTAGACGTCACCGCCGACACGCTCCATCACGAAGAACGGCCGTCCCAGGACGTCGCCGCTGCCCTCGAGCCACAGCGCCCTCGGAACACGAACCGCGCTGTCCTGCAATGCGCGCGGGATCTTGAACTGGCGCGCGAGGTCATAGGGTTCCAGCAGCGCCGGCGGTTTGGGGCGCAGCCGCAGCACGACGTCTTGGCTTCCGCTTCGCGTCACGATGGTCAACACCATCATCTCGGCGGAATGCCCGAAGTTCACCCGATCGAGGCCCTCGACGCGGACATCGTCGGCGCCGGGCACTTGAGTGCGCAGCCAACCGGTCAAGCGCTCAGCGACGTTGGTGTCCAGCGTCATTGGCGAACTCCATCGTCCGGCAGCCGCTCGGCCGGGGTCTTGTCCTGGGTGAAGGCCGACATGTCCATCGCCGTCCAGTTCGGGTAGCGGCGGTAACGCTGGCCACCCATCAGTAACTCGAAGACGCCCCAACCGGTGTCCCCGTCGAGGTCAAAGTGCATCAATTGATCCAACGCCATCGATTTCCCTCGGTCTCGCTGAGCTGTGCGGAATCGTTGCTGTCCCATTGGAGGTGGATGAAGTACGCACCGCCGCCCAGGTCCTGAAACTGGCAGTGCGCCATCGGTAGTCCGTAATATGCGTTGACATCCTGATGCGGGGCGTCGGCGGTGACCCGGTAGGTCTCGCCATCCTCGTCGGTAAAGACGACCAGCGCACGGGCAGGCCGTTTACGGTCGTTGTCGAATTCGATCTCGTGCTCGATTTTCGTAAACCGTTTCGATAGTGTGCCGTCGCTGTTGGTGATACCGCCGTCGGCGTAATTAACTGTGCCATCTGACGAATCGATGATCCAGGCTTCGATCGCGCGGTTTTCGAATCCGGCGTCGAGCCACAGCCAGAAATCGATCTTGTCGGAGACACGCACGCCGAAGGTGCGATCCCGGCCGCCGTGGAATCCGTCGACGCTGATCCGCTCGCCGTCAATCTGCACCCAACCAGTCCACCGGCCCGGCTCCTTCATGTGATACATGTCGGCCAGCATCCGGCCGTCTTTGTCGCTCACCTTCATGGGCAACAACTCCCACATCGGGGCGGTGGGTTCGTAATACAGCTCCCACGCGATGCCGGAATCGTTGGGCTCTACGTCAAGACGCCACTTCTTCAGGGGTTCGACACAGGTCCAGCGCATGGGCCCGGCGCTCAAATCGGCGCGATCGGACCCGCCGGTTGGGCGGCCGGCCAGCAGATCCCAGTGCCGGCCGTCGGCCAGGCTGACCTTGACGTATCCCAACCCGGTGCCGGTGTTCGGGTTATTGCCGTAGCCGCTGGCCAGCAGCAAAGTGCCGTCCGGCGAGGCGGCGAAGAAGTAGCAGCGATCCGACCACGTCGGATCGGGATCGTGCACTTGATCGAACGTCATCGGCAGCTGATGGGTGAATGACTCGTCGGCGGCGCTATAACCCATGAATGCCTTTCTGCCCGACGGCGAAAGCTATTGCCATCGAATGCTTTCAGCATCTCGTCATATCGACGAAAATTTATCGCCAAACCTCGCGCATCAGATACCCAATGGCACAACGCATCCCCTAACATCACTTCATGGAGCCAAGCCGGTGGTGGGGCGACGACCGCGCGATCCTCGATGACGAGGAGGCGCGCAGGCGTCTTCTGGAAGCCGCGGGTCGCTGCATCGTGCATCGGGGCAACGCCCAGATCCGGATGTCCGAAGTGGCCGAGGAGGCCGGGGTATCTCGCTCGACGGTGTACCGCTACTTCCCCAGTCGCGATGAGGTCCTGCTCGGCCTGATGCTGGCGCGGGTCGATACCGCGCTGGGCGAGTTGGTCGGCGCGCTGGCTCACCCCGACGACCCGGTCCGCTCGTTGCCCGAGATGGTTCTGGCGCGGGTGGAGTCGGTGGCGGGCAACCCTTTGAACGAGGCGCTGTTCGCTGCCGAGAGCACCGCGGTGCCCGCCGCCCTGGAGCTGGGGTCGGAACCGATGGTCGAGCTGCTCTTGGCGCACTATGGGCCGCTGCTGCAACGGTGGCAGGAGGCACGCAGGCTGCACGCCGACCTCGACCCACGCTCGATCGTGCAGTGGCTGAACACGACAACCTTGTTCCTGCTTGCGCCGGCGTGGCGGCACCGCCCCGTGGCCGACAAACGCGAATTCGTCGAGAAGTTCTTAGTACGGGCCTTGGTGCCACAGATCAGACAGTAGTCTCACTTTGTCTGATGTCCAGACATTAGGCTATTTTTGTCCTGGCAACTCTTTTGCGGCCCCTCTCGTGATCCGGCGCCGGCGCAAACAGGATGGATAGTGATGACAAATCCCGCTGAGCAGGCTCTTTCCGTTCTCGGTTTGGCGGCTCATCTCGGCCGGGGAATCGGCCGGGTGACCGCCGACGCCATCGTGGGCAGTCGGGCAGGGCTTCCCCGCACGGTCGGCGACCTCAACACCAGGGCGCTTTCGAACGTCATGGGCCGCAACGTACGGTCGATCCGCGTCCTGGCCAGCGATGCGGGGACGTCGTCGCGGGCACGGCTGGTGCTGACCGGTGATGATGTGCCGGAGTCGGTATTCATCAAGATTGCGGCGCAGACCGCCGCAACCCGCTTGATGGGTGAGCTGGGCCGGCTGGGCAACACCGAGGTGCGCTTCTACAGCCAGCTCGCGCCCGAACTGCCGGGAGTCCCGGTGGCCTACGGGGCGGCATTCGACACCTGGACCGGTCGGTACCTGCTGGTGCTGGAAGACCTTCCCGAGTCGTGCGTATTCCCCGACACATTGCACCCGCTGTCCACCGATCAGGCCGGCCTCGTTGTCGAGCTACTGGCGAACCTGCACGGAACCTTCTGGAACCGCATAGGCCACAGCGGGCGCGGGCCGTTGAGCTGGCTCTACACGCCGTCCGGTGACGTCACCTCGCTATTGACCGGCTCGCTGATGACGCGCTCGATGAAACAGCTGGCCGAGCGGACCACGATCCCGGTGGACTTCCCGGTTGATAGGGGCCGATTCATCGCCGAGAACTACCGCGCGGTCGCCGCGGTGATCGACACTCCCCCGCACACGGTCATGCATGGCGACGCTCATCCGGGCAACCTGTACTTCCGCGATGGCGACGCAGGACTGTTGGATTGGCAGGCCGTGCGGCGCGGACATCCGTCCCGCGAACTGGCCTACACCCTGATCACCAGCTTGACACCGGAAGACCGCCGTACCGCCCAACGCGAGCTGCTCGACGTCTACCGGCAGGCGCTGGCCGCGTCCGGTGGACCCGACCTGGACCGCGAAGACCTATGGCTGCGGTACCGACAAGGCGCGCTCTACGCGTATGTCGCCCCGCTGATCACTGCGGGAATGGGCGGAATGCAGGTCGAAGACATCGCCATGGAAGGCTTGCGACGCGGGGTCGCAGCTCTCGACGACCTGGAAACCGTTGCCGCACTGAAGGCCTCACTGTAAGCGCGATTAGCGGTCGATCCATCCCATTTGCACTTCGGCGTGATGGCCGCCGGCCGCCGGGGTGAGTTGGTCGAGCCTAGCCAGCTGCCCGGGTGTGAGTTCAACGCTATCGGCGCCAACGTTTTCCTCAAGGCGCGCAACCCGTTTGGTCCCCGGGATGGGCACGATGTCGGGTCCCTTCGCCAACAGCCAGGCCAGCGCGACCTGGGCTGGAGTAGCGCCGATGTCGACGCTGATCTCGCGCAGCTCGTCGGCGCTGCTGAGGTTGTGGCGGAAGTTCTCGTCGAAGAACCGCGGGTTGGTCTTGCGGTAGTCGCTGTCGGGAAGTTCCTCAGTGGAACGGATCGCGCCGGTGAGGAAGCCGCGGCCGAGCGGAGAATAAGGGACGAACCCGATGCCCAGTTCGCGCAGGACCTCCAGTATCCCGTCTTCGGGATCGCGGGTCCACATTGAGTATTCGGATTGCACGGCCGAGATCGGATGCACAGAGTGGGCGCGGCGGATGGTGTTCACCCCCACTTCGGAAAGGCCGATGTGACGAATTTTCCCGGCGGCGACCAACTCGGCCAGCGCCCCGACGGTGTCTTCGATCGGCGTGCCCCGGTCGAGGCGGTGCTGGTAGTACAAGTCGATGTAGTCGGTCCCCAGCCTTTCCAGTGATCCGTCCACCGCCACGCGGATGTTGTCAGGGCTGCTGTCGAGGCCGTCCCGGCCGGTGTGGGAGATCAGGCCGAACTTAGTCGCCAGCACGACCTGATCCCGGCGGCCCTGCAGGGCACGGGCGAGCAGCTCCTCGTTGATGTAGGGGCCGTAGACCTCGGCGGTGTCGATCAACGTGACACCCAGATCGAGAGCACGGTGAATCGTGCGAATGGACTCGGTGTCGTCAAAGCCACCCATGGCGTAGGCGGCGGACATCCCCATAGCGCCCAAGCCGATACGGCCGACCTGCAGATCGGCGAGGTGAGCCTGTTTCATGGCACGTTCTCCTGTCATAGGCGCGGTTTCGTTCGATCGCGGCGAGAGCTGCCCGGGTACCGTGGCGCTGTGTACCGCGTCGAGCTTCCCCCGATCTGATGGACCACGCAAATACCGCGCGTCCGGTCCGCAATCTGGCGGTGGATTACTACCGGGTATCGGGCGTGGTCCTCATCGTGGTGGGACATTGGCTGGCCGGAAGCGTGACCTACGACGACGGACATTTCGGTAGGCAGAACCCGCTTGTCGACATGCCCTGGACCCAATGGCTGACCTGGCCCCTTCAGGCTGTTCCGACTTTCTTCCTGGCGGCAGGCTATGCAAGCGCGGTGTCGTGGGCGCATCGGCGCGACACGTTCGGAGTGTCGCGCCAGACGTGGCTGAGGCATCGACTGTCTCGAGTTCTCGGCCCGACCGCGGCTTATGCCGCGGTGGTGTCGGTGGGCGTGGTGGTGCTGGGCGCCTTGCACGTGGGCAGTTCCACGATGGAATATGCGGGCTGGGCGGTAGCGATGCACCTGTGGTTCCTCGTCGTCTATCTCATGGTGGTCGCGCTGACACCCATCGCTGTTGCCGCACAACGCCGTTGGGGACTCCTGGTGCCGGCAGCACTTGCCGTCGGGGTCGCGTTGGTAGACGTTGCCACGCTCGGCGCCCACCTACCGTACCTCGGCTGGCTGAACTACCTGCTGTGTTGGGGTGCGCTGTACCAGCTCGGAATGGCTTGGCACCACGGACTATTGGCGGGAAGACGACCCGCGCTGCTCGCTACGGTATCGGCGATCACGCTGGCAGTGCTGATCTGGCTGAAAGTCTATCCGGTCAGCATGATCGGTGTCCCCGGCCAGACCGTGGACAACACCACGCCGCCCAACGTGGCATTGTTGGCGTTCGGCTGCGCCCAGACCGGGTTGGCAATGGCACTCGCGCCCGCGCTCAACCGGGCATTGCGCGCCCGCCCGCTACGCCGCCTGCTGACCGTCGCCAACGACAACGTGATGGCCCTCTACCTGTGGCATATGATTCCAGTGGTGATCGTGGCGATCATCGGGTACCCCGCGGGACTATTGCCACAACCGACCGAAGGTAGTGCGCAGTGGTGGCTGGTGCGGCTCGAATGGGTGGCCATCCTCAGCCTGGTGACAGCGGTCGAGCTGGTGCTGTTGTGGTGGGGACGACGCGTCTTCGCCGCCCCACTGCCGATGCTCGGGATCCCGCTCGCAGAATGCTGGGGCGAACCGGTCATGCTGGCCGGAGCCGCAATGGCGGCCTACGGTCTGGCGTTTGTCGCTGCCGCCGGCTTTGCGCCGGACGGGCACCTGCCTTTGATGATCGCCCTGGTCTTCGCCGCTGGGGTGATGCTGGTCGCACTTTGTCCCAAACAGGTGCAGCCCGCCCATCCCGCGGCCACGACCGGATGAGCTTCAGTACGTTCGCGTTGCCCTGGCGCCCTCCAAAGAGGCTGTATTGCAGGCGCTTCCGTAACGCATCCGGATAGCCCGGCAGCGCCCATCCGGGTGGATTGTCCACGCGTTTTGCATATTTTGTATGGGTGCGTGACGCGATGAACCTCGCCTGGAAGATTGCCGGAGTTCACCACGGCCCCCTAGCGATTGCGGGTGTCGATTGACCACAACGTCGCGCAGCCCGGGCATTGCAGGTTGACCCTCGCTCCGGATGTTCTGGATACCTATGAGCAGGAACGAAAACCACACACCCGGCAGATGATCCGATTGGCGCTCAACGTCGGTCGCGCGATGACCGGCGGCGCCCGCGCGGGCAACGTGTTACGCCGCGTGGTGCTGCCCCGGCTGCGACTGATCCCGGGGTTGCGCGACAAGGTCGTTGACTCCACCACACCGGCATTGCCTTCTTCTGCACTGGTCTGCGCATCACGCCGACCCCGCCAACTCGCCGGCACGCTGTGCCCCAACCCGCAGTTGCGCGATGGTCAGCCGCTCGACGACGTGCTGGGAACCGGTTTCGCCCTGGTCACCACTCGCGGGCTGGGCGTTGCCGACGAGGCGGCGCTTAGCCGGCGCGGCATTGTCGTGCTGGTGACCCAGCCGGGCGACGCGCTCGCGCAATGGCTTCGCGGCGGGCGCGCCACGGCCGCGCTGATCCGCCCTCACCGGACAGTCATTCGCGCGGGGCCTGACGTCTCTGCGCTGTGCGCACGGGCATCCAGCGTCGTCGCGCGTATGCCGGCTAGATCTGGCGCTGCTGCAGTCGCGCGATAGCCCAAAACGGTAACGCCACGAACAGCGCGCCGCCGACCAAATTGCCCACCGTGGTGATGCAGATGTTGGTGAGCAGTCCGTCGTCGCCGAAACCCCAGCTGATCCCACCACGGGGCGCAGCGGGGTGAAAGAGGTTGAGCAGCAACGGAAGACCGAGAAACCCGACGTTAGCGACGACGTGCTGGGTCCCGCCGATCACAAAGGCAAACGGGCCGTAGAACGCAAAGGCCATCCGCGCGACGTCGCTGCGCGCCTTGAAGTACATGCACATCGCGGTCTGCAGGAACCAGGTGCACACCACGGCAAGCAAGAAGGCCGTCCAGAATGGCTGGCCTGCTTTCAACGCACCAACGGTTGCCGCCCGCTCGGCGAAGGCCCCCAAGTACGGGCCTCCGGCGGCGCCGCAGACCGTCACGAACACCAGCGCGCCCGCGATGTTGCCAACGAGGCCGATCGCGACCAGAAACACGTAGGTGCGCAGCCTCATGCCGCGTTTGAGCACGGCGAGGAACCCGGCGGCCATGTCCGCGGTGATCAGTGACATCCCAGAAACCAAGATCAGAACGAAGGACATGCCGAACGCCAAGCCCATTACCAGGCTTGCGATGCCCGGTGTCTTGACACCGGTGCTCACCACCAACGCCAGCAGCGCTCCGAACGCCACCATTGCGCCACCCACCAGGGAGCGCACGAAGAATGCCCAGGGGTGCGTGGCCTTTTCCACCGCCATCGCGGCTACCCGATCCACCATGACACCGACACTGAGTGGCTCGAACGGGTCTTCGTCCGGCTGGCTGATGGCGGCCTCAGAAGGCAAGTTGCTCAACGTATTCTGCGTCGAAACTTGTCTTTCTCGCTGCGGCGCCTGTGCGTCGATCGTCATCCGTGTTGACCTTCCCTGAAGTGGCTTATTGCGGTGATGACCCCCGTGATGGGCTCCTCGCTGAGCTTCTCTCCCTCAAAGACGTGGTTGAGCAGAACTTTGAGGTCGAGCATTTGTTGCAGATAGACCAGACATGGCGGGCAGTCCTCGAGATGTTTGGCCACGATCGGTCCCCACTGGTCTGGATCGGAGTCGACCAGATCGTCGACCAGACAGACGAAATCGACGCAGTCGATCGCGGGAACTGTGTTGTCGTAGATGGTCATTGGTGGTACCGCTTCTCTAGTTCATTGCGGAGGTTGCCGCGGGCGCGGTATAGAAGTGCGCGCTGCGCCTCAGCGGATAATTCAAGAATGTCCGCAGCCTCTCCCCCAGAAGCGCCGACGAGATCGCGCAGGATGATGAGCTGCCGCTGCCGTTGTGGCAGCGCATCCAAAGCCGCCCGCACGTAGCCGATGAGCTCTTGTGCCACGGTTCGGTCCTCCGGGAGAAAACGCTGTGACGGTGGAAGACGCCAATGCCCGGCGTCGGGGTGGCCGGTTGGATGCATTCGGTCCGACAGTGGGTCGGTGCCGACCGCGCTCAGCACCTCATGGTCGCGGATCCGGGATTCGCGGCGCCGGTGCCGCGACGCGGTGTTCTTGACGATTCCGAACAACCAGGTGCTCACCGACGAGCGGCCCTCGAAAGACGCCGACGACTGCAAGACCTGCACCCACGCCTCCTGCACCGCTTCTTCGGCCACTGTCGCCGAATCCACCATTGTGCGAGCGAAATTCACCATCGGCCGATGAAAGTCGCGAACCAAATTGGCCAGCGGTACCCCGCCGACCACATACTGAGTGCCCTCCGGCGGCACCGTCACCGGGGTCACCATCGACCCGAACTCAAGCGCATCTTCCTAGTTCCCAGCGCAGTTGCGCCTCTGACGGCGACTGCACGGGAATGAACGCCGCCTCCCGGTAGCGTCTACTGGCCGAAGTCCTGCTCGCGTATCCCTTGCCGCCCGCGGTCCGGATCTCCAAATCAGCGCTGGCGCTGGATAGTTCGGCAGCAGCAAGGCGCAGCGACAGCAGATCTTTCTTCGTCGGAGACTTCGCCCCACCAACAGCGGCGGCTAACTCGGTCAACGTCGCCTCCGCCGCGGCGAGCTTCTCCGCGATGACGCCGACGTCACCGGCGAAAACCGAGTTGACCCCGGTGAGCCCGAGCTTGCTTTGTTCGACGGTGGTCCCGGTCAGACCTAGACACATGGCCGACTGCAGGACGAGAAAGGTCGGTCGCACCGTCTGCAGAAACTCGTGAAAGTCGGTGGACAGCACCTGCTCCGAACTGATATGCGCGTCTTCCAACTTCAGATACGACGAAGCGGTGCTCCCCATCGCCAACAGGTCGAAGTGATCACCGATCACAATGCCCGGGGTATCCAGCCGAAGAGCCACGATCAACTTCTCGCCGGCATCGGTGCGCGCTGCGGTAATCATCGTCGAGTCGGGATAGAGGTTGCTGGCCCACCTGATTGAACCGCTCAGCCGGTAGCCGCCGTCGACTCGTTCAGCGGTCAGATCCAGGCTGCCGCAGCCGGCCGCGTCCTTGAATGCCGACGCCATCCCGGTCACGCCCAGGGTGGTGCCGGAAAGCAGCGGCTGGGCGGCGGCAAGGCTGAATGGTGTTGCTGCCGTGAGGAGATACTCCACTGCCATCCGGTTGGCCCACACCGAGAATCCCGTGCTCATGCACTCTCCGGAAATCCGGCCAATCACATCGGCCATCTGCGGGAGCCGTCCGTCGGTGTTTCCCGGGGCGCCGAGACCAAGCAGGCCCGCGGCACCAAGCCGAGTGAAGCTGCGCCGGGAGGTTTCCTCGCCACGGTCCAACGTGCCGGCATGCGCACGAATGTCTGCCAGCAGCTCCGGATCGAGCCGCTCGACTGCGGCGTCCACTGTTGCGGTCACGGCAGTGCCTCCTTAATCAATGTTTTTGTCACGGTTGGCTTCCCGTCGCGAGGGCTAATCGAGGACCAGAGTCGAGTCGACGCTTGCCGGGCGGCGGAACGTGTTCACCACGGGCGACCAGGCGATCGCGTTGTCGTGGATTTCCTTGAGCGTCGCGTCGTCGGCGTCTCCGGCCAACGTCACGTTGCAGCGAACTGCGTTGAAGCCCAGGACCTTCCCGTCCGGGGTGTCGCCGACTCCCCACACCGCGGAGATATCGATGTCGCCTTCCATCTCAACCTCGATTTTGGTGAGCCGCACACCGCGGTGCGTGGCATTGGCCAACAAGCCAACGGAGATGCAGGACCCCAAGGCAGCCAGGGCGGTTTCGGAGGGATTGGGTGCGGAGTCGTCGCCGAGCAAAGCCGGCGGCTCACCGACCAGCATCGGTACCAGGTCGCGCACATAGGTCATATTGCGAAACCCAGCCTCACAAACTGTCTTGGCTTTCAGGGTCTTCTTGCCGGTGGTGGGGTTGGCCTTGGCGTTACACGACAACCGGTCGAGGCCTTCCGCGTCGATGACGAGCGCGTCGGTCATGGAGTTCCTCCGTTTCTCGCTGATTTTGGTCTCCACACCGTTAGTGCTCGGCGGACGCCGGTACGTGACGGTCGGTTGGATTGATTTACCGCGCCGACACGAAACATCACACGCCTGAAACGCCGCGCCCGCCGGTGGCTAGCCATCCGCGGGTGAGATTTGCTCAGCCGAACAGACTTTGCCCGATGTAGTGGCCTTCCGCAGGCGCGGGCGGCACTGCGAAGATAGCTGATCCGATGTGGCGGATGTACTCGTTGAGCAGATCGTTGGCGCCGAGCCGATTCTGCAGCCGGATAAAATCTTGCGGATTTTTTTGGTACGAAATGAACAGCAATCCGGCGTTGAGTTGGCCATTGGGGTCGAGGCCATCGGTGTAGTTGTACGACCGCCGACGGATCATGATGCCGTCGTTGTTTTCCCGGGCCGCCAACCCGACGTGTGACAGCGGATCGATAAGCGGGGTGCCGTCGGCGCCTTTGGCAGTGAAGTTCGGCGTGTCGAATTCGGCCTTGCCGCTCAGCGGCGCCCCTTCCTCCTTGGTGCGGCCGAAGATCTTCTGCTGGTTACCTATCCGGTCGACGTCCCAGGTCTCCAGCAGCATCCGGATTTTGCGGACGACCTGATAGGTTCCGCCGTTCATCCAGGACTGATCGCTGTTGTCGACCCATACGTAACGGGCGTACTCCGCCTCGCTGGTGACGTTACGAGTACCGTCCTTGAATCCCAAGAGGTTTCGCGGAGTCTGCTGACCGGGGCCGGCCGAAGCTCGTCCGAAGCCCAGCACGGCCCAGAATGGCGATACGATATTGCGGCCAAGGCGGGCCAGGTTGCGGACGGCGTGGTAGCAGACCTGCGGGTCATCGGCGCAGGCTTGTACCGACAGGTCGCCACCGTGCAAACGGGGATCCAGATTGTCTCCGTTGAGCGGCGGTAGATCGGTAAACACCGCGGGACGCCGCGCATCCAGTCCGAACCGATCGCCAAACAGCGACGGCCCCAACCCAATCGTGGCGGTGAGACTGGCGGGGCTGAGCCCGTAGGCCTCCCCGGTATCGGTGGGAGGCTGCACTTCGACCTGCGGCTGGACAGTTCCGACGGGCTTGCCCTGCTGCAGGATCGCGACCGCCGCCGACCAGCGTGCCAGCAGTGCTTGTAGATCGGCGCGACCGGCGCCAGAAGCCAGCGAGAACGACATGAATACGGCGTAACGCTGTGGGAGCGTGGCGATTCCGCCCTGGTGGGTCTGACCGTAAAAGGGATAGCTACGACGCAAGTCCACGGTGTCGTCATCGTCACCACGATGCGCGGCCGCGGATGCATAGCCCGCGAACCCGCCACCGACGGCGCCCACGGCGGTCCCGGTGATTCCGGCCACCATCGCGCCGCCGAGCATGCGTCGGCGCGATACCGCCGCGGTGTCGGCCGGCGTCTCGGCGTTGTCAGCGGGTTCACCCAGCTCGTCGTCAGCCATTGTCAGTTGGCGGAGACCACTTTTTGAGCCACCGTGGACAGGCTCTGGTGCAGCGGCTGAATCACGGCGGTCAGTTTCGGTGCATCACTGGCCTGCAGCGCGGGCGTGTACGTCCGGTACCCACCCAGCGCCGACGGGTCTCGGTAGCCGTCCAGCACACTGAGTACCGCCCGGAGCTGCTGATCGATCTGGTTGACCAGATTGGCGTCGATCTTCTCCAGCCCCGGCCGCAGCGAAGTGTAGGCCTGTTGAGCGCCTTCGACATTGCCCGAAAAATCGACCAGGTCAATATGGCTGAAGGCCTCTTCTTCGCCGGTGATCTTGGTGTTTTGCACCTCTTCGATCAAATCGCTTGCGCCGTTGGCCAAATCCTCCGGCTTGTATTGCCCAGTGGCGACCACGTCTTTCAATTTGCCGACGTTACCCACCAATTCGGTGCTCAGAGCCTTGGTGCCGGGAGTGATCGCGCCGCCCTGCCAGAGGTCGCGCTCGATCGCGTGAAAGCCCTTCCACCCGACTTTGGCATCGACGGGAGTCGACGCGCGCATGTCGATCAGATAGTCCAGACTGCCCGCGTTGTCGCCGACCGCGAAGCCCGGTAGAACGAATCCCTCCACGGTGGATTCCGCACGCTCGTAGAACAGTCGGGCTTTGGCGTAGGCCGCCTTCGAGGCGTCCAGGTTGCCCGACTGTATCGCCGCGTCGAGTGCCTTCACGCCGTCGCCGAGCTGACCGACCTGATTGACGATGTAGGTTGCGTAGTCCTTGGTGCCCTGGCTGAGGATGCTCGCCACCGTGCCCGCCGGCCCGGGTGGTGCCTGACCCGTCACCGTCAGTGTTTGATATTCGGCGCTCGCGCCGGGGCAATACAGCTGATAGGAGCCGCCGTCCAAAGTGACGGTAAACGACACCGGATCCAGGCCCGGCGCGAGGTTCTCCTTCTCACCGACGATGCGCTGGTCCCTGAGCAACTCCATTTCGGTGATGCCCGGCGCGCTGGCGTTGACCACCGTGAAGGTCACCGGCCCGGCCGGCACGGTGGTCGTGTTCAGCGCGCAGCCATCTTTTCCGCCGCTATTGGCCATCGTCACCTTGACCGTGTTGGTTCCACCACTCTTCGGTGGGCCGGAGTTGCCGTTCGAGTGGCTGCATCCCGTCGCGGCGAGCACCGCGACCGCGACTAAAACCGGTGCGGTCAAACAGAATTCACTAGACCGCCACCTTGCCGGGGCGGTGCGATTCGCTATCAATCGTTTTCCTTTCCTGGTCGGCTCGCATGTTGCCGCGCATCGAAATTATGGCGCCAAGGGCGCAGGCCAGCGCAAAACAGGCTAGTACCAACAGAAGCCAGACTCGCCATAGCTGGCTCTCCGCGTGTTTTTGGGCACCTACCGCGATCTGGGCGGCGGTCGACTGGTCGTCGGCGCTGGCCGTGGACCAATCGGTCGGCAGCCCGCCAAGGCTGACGGTCTTGGCCCCGGTCAGCCCCCCGCCAGTCAGGATCGCCGTGCGGTTGCTCGTCGCTTGCGCACTTACCAAGGAATCACCATGCGCGAGCACGGTATACACGGTGGTCGTAGCCCACTGCCCCAGAAACGGCCCCGGAGTGCGGCCAACCGCGAGACCGACCGGCAGCCGGCCCCCCGCCATGCTTAGCAACTGTTCCAAAGTGACTGCCGGCGCACCATCGGCCCCCTCAGCCTCGGGAGCCTGCCATACCTGCACCGGCAAGCCGCCCACGGTTTGGTCGCCTACCTGGGCAAGCGGGATGCTGCGTTCATTCCCGATGCCGTCGGAGACGATCAGCGTGCGACCCTGCGGGCTCCCGGCCAGCGAGACCCGGGCGGTGTGACCGGCCCGGTCGGTGACGGTGCGAGTACGCGCGTCGGATGCGGTGCCGCCGGCGGGCACCACGATCGCCAGCATCGCCGCCACCATGACCAGCACCGCCGAGGTCGCCGCCAGCAACCGGCACCGCGTTCGCGGCGCCGCGGCAAGGCGCGACGGCCAGCCGAAGACGACGAGCACAGGCACCGCATAGAGCAGCCAGCCCAGTACCTCGATGAGGCGAGGGTCGGTGGGTATTCCGAACACCCCGGCGAGCAACGCGCCCAAAACTGACTGGCTCGGTGCCCAGGCCGAGAAGTCGAGCACCTGCTGCTGACCGATCGTCACCCAGCCCGCCTCGTGAGCGGTGCGCAGCGCGCCCAGCACCAGCCCGGCGGCGATCAGGACCAAAAACACTCCGGTGACCCGGAAGAAACGGCCGAGATTGAGCTTCAGACCGCCGAAGTACACACCAATGCCCAGCACGATCGACGCCCCGATCCCGACGGCGCCGCCCAGCACGGCCAACCACCGGTTGCCGTGCGACGTCTCGGCGGCCGCCAACAGGAACACCGACGTTTCGAAGCCCTCCTTGAGCACAGCAAGGAACGCCACGGCAACGAGTGCCAGCGCGCCGCCACGGTTCAGCGCCTGTTGGGCGTCGCGCTCGAGTTCGCCCTTGAGCCGCGGGGCGTTGCGGTTCATCCAGATGATCATCGAGGTCACGAACACCACGGCAATGGCGTTGATGACCGTCTCCATCATCTCCTGCTGGGCCTGCGGCAGTGTCGCCGAGAACAGTTCCAGGCCGACGCCGACCGCAATGCTGATCAGCACGGCCAAGCTCACGCCGGCAAAGATCGGACGGGTCGACTGGCCATTTCGCTTGAGGAAGGCGGCAACGATGCTCACGATGAGCGTCGCCTCCAGGCCTTCACGCAGGCCGATGAGGAACGTGCCGAGGAAAA
Source organism: uncultured Actinomycetota bacterium (assembly GCA_963712615.1). Taxonomy (GTDB): domain Bacteria; phylum Actinomycetota; class Actinomycetes; order Mycobacteriales; family Mycobacteriaceae; genus Mycobacterium. The sequence goes on along the minus strand of CAVQIO010000002.1, from coordinate 436,804 downwards.
CGCCGAATACGCCCTGCATGCGTCCGATTCCTGTCCCGCGGATCGAGACCTTCGACTTAGCCTAACCTAACTTGCTGTCGCGATCGCGTCGTTGGTTTTTGGTGCCCACGCACCGGAGCTGCTGGTCCGATGTCACATCCACCGACGTTGCACCGTCATAGATGTCATGAACTTCATCTTGTACCGCGTGTGTTTGTTTGTGCTGACGCTTACGGGCGTGTTTGTCGGCTGCTGGGCATATTTTGCTCCGCTGAGTTGGTACAACACCTTTCCCGGCATGGCCTGAGATGGCTACCTGGCCTCGGGCCGTACAACGAGCATCTCGCCAAAGACGTCGGCTCGATGTACTTGGCCCTGACAGCATTGAGTGCCCTGACGCTCGTCTATCTCTCAAATCGGACGCATCGGATTGTCACAGCGCTGAGCTGGACGACGTTCAATCTGTTGCATCTGATCTATCACCTGCCGATGCTGCATATGTACGGAACCCGCGACGCCACCCTCAATGCGATCGCACTGGGTGGGGTTCTGCTCTGCTCAGCGGCGCTGGGCCTGCCCACCCGGTCGAACCGGCCGAGATGAATTTCCCTAGCGGCCTGGTTGCGTCACGAAGTCGATGAGTTCTTCGACTTTGCTGATCAGTGCGGGTTCCAGATCGTTCCAGTCGCGCACGCGCGAGCGGATGCGCCGCCATGCCCTGGCGATGTCGGCCTGGTCAGCGTGCGGCAAACCGAGCGCCTGGCACGCGCCGTGCTTCCACTCGATGTGTCGCGGCACGTGCGGCCAGGCCGCCAGACCGAGCCGCTGCGGCTTCACCGCCTGCCAGACATCGACATAGGGATGGCCGACGACCAAACTGTCGGGACCGCCCGGTCCCCGGCGCACCGCCTCGGCGATCCGCGCCTCTTTCGAACCCGCGACGAGGTGATCGACGAGAACGCCGAGCCGGCGCCCCGGACCGGGAGCGAACTCTGCCACGATGCCCACCAAGTCGTCCACGCCACCGAGGTGCTCGACGACAACACCTTCGATGCGCAGATCCTCGCCCCAGACCTGGGCGATGAGCTCCGCGTCGTGGCGGCCCTCGACATAGATACGGCTGGCACGCGCAATTCGGGCGCGGGCCCCCTGTACCGCGACGGAGCCCGAGGCAGTACGGTTCGCGACGGCAGGCGCCGCGCGCCGTGGCGCGGTGAGGATCACCGGACGACCCTCGAGCAGGTAACCCGGCCCCAGCGGAAAGCCACGGACGTGGCCATGGCGGTCTTCCAGGTCGACGCGTCCGTACTCGACGCGAACCACGGCGCCGACGTAGCCGGTCTCGACATCCTCGACGACCGTGCCCGGCTCGGCAGGATGTTCGGTCGAACGTGGCTTGCGCCGACCGGTGGCCAGAATGTCGGTTCCGTAGCGATCCATCACGCGGCAATACTAGGAACGATCGCGGCCAAAATTCGTGATCGGCGCGCCCATGGGCGCCGGCCGGGTAGCCGTTAATAAAGAGAAAAGATCAACGCGGTACCCGTAAAGACTACGTTGCGTCGCTCACAATCGATGCGGCCGCTGCTACCTTACTTAGAGCGCCTAACGCGCGGCAGTGAACGAGGTGGACGCATGGGGATAGCCAGTCTGGTGTCGAGGGTTGTCGCTTTTCTGCGCGCCGGTTACCCGGCCGCAATGCCGGCGACCGGCTACGCGCCGCTGGCGGCGTTGTTGCCCCGCCGCCTTGCTGACGATGAACTGGCAGCTATCACAAGCGAATTCGCGTCCCAGGCAGTCAGACGCATCAGCACCGTCGATGTCGGAGTCGCGATCTTCCGGATCACGAACGCGATGCCCTCACTGGATGACATCAAGCGCGTCCAACGCCGACTTGAGGCGATCGGCGCGCAGCGCTAGTCCTGTGCGACCGGGCCGCCGCAGGCCGCCAGATAGTCCGCATAGTTCCACGCCTTCAAGAATTCTTGGCCGGCGAGCAATCCTCGCTGGTACAGCGCGTCGCGTTGTTCGGCGGTGATGTCGAAGTCGATCGGACTCACCTCGTCGGCGGGCACGAAGATGGTGCGTCGGACCGTGCATGGATCGTCGATGTAGGCGTTGTCCTGATTGCTCACCAGGGTCTCTATCGCCGCGATGCCCAACGACACCGGTCCATGCACTGGATGGGTGGGCGGAATACCCGGCCGCGCCGACAGCCGGATCCCGAATGTGGGCCATCGCGGCTGGTCTCGATCGAAGAGCTGCACCGGAAAGCTCGACAGCAGCCCGCCGTCGACCCAAGTCGCGCCGCTCACCCGCACCGGCTCAAACACGTAGGGAATCGCCGCCGAGGCGTGCACCGCGCGTGCCACCGAGAATTCGTTCGGGTCGATCCCATAGGAGTCGAGATCCCACGGGATGCGCACCAGCCGACGCCGGGACAGATCACTGGCGGTGACGACCAGCGACCAGGCAAACTGTTCGGGTTGCTCGCCGGTACGCAGGTCGCCGAAGGTGTGTACACCCAGGTCGCCGAGCAAACCGGCCAGCACGTTCTCGAGGTGGGCTCCGCGGTAAACGCCATCCGACACCAGCAGTGAGAGTCCCCCACCGATGACCGGTACGTGCCCGATTAAGTTGCGGTCCAAAAACTTTCGGTAGTCGAGAGAACGCATGATCTCGGCGAGCCGGCTCAGTGGTTCGCCGGCGGTCTGCAGGGCCGCGACCAGCGACGCGACGATCGCTCCCGCACTCGTCCCGGCGACGCGAGGAAACCGGTATCCGGCCGCGGCCAACGCGTCCACCGCACCGACCAGGCCAATGCCCCGAACGCCCCCTCCTTGGCACACCAGATCGACCGACGCCGTATTCATGCGATCCGCTCGCCGTCTACCCCGAAGAAATGCAGGTGTCCCGGTTCTGGATGCAGCCGCACTCGACTGCCCTTTTGGGGCGGATTGCGGCCGTCGGCGCGGGCGACGACGTATTGATCGATTGCCTTCGCGGAGTCGGTGATTCGGCCGTACAGATAGGCATCGGCCCCGAGTTCTTCGACGACGTCGACCTCCATCTCGACACCAAGACCGCCCAGCTCGAAATGCTCCGGACGGACCCCGACCACGATGTCGCTCGCACTGTCGGCGACCTCGCGCGGCAGCTGGATCGGCCAATCCCCCAGCGACACCCTGGAATCGCCGATCGGCAAAGTGAACAGGTTCATCGCCGGAGAGCCGATGAACCCGGCGACAAAGACGTTGGCCGGGTTGCGGTAGAGCTCGCGTGGCGTCGCGAACTGTTGCAGCACGCCGTCGCGCAGGACTGCCACCCGGTCACCCATGGTCATGGCCTCGACCTGGTCGTGGGTGACGTAAACGGTCGTGGTCCCGAGCCGTCGCTGCAACGCGGCGATCTGATTGCGGGTTTGCACCCGCAGTTTGGCGTCGAGATTGGACAACGGTTCGTCCATCAGGAACACCTGCGGGCGCCGCACGATCGCGCGTCCCATCGCCACCCGCTGGCGTTGCCCACCGGAGAGGTCTTTGGGTTTGCGACCCAGATAAGGTTCCAGATCGAGCAATTTCGCCGCCGCCAGCACCCGCTCGCTGATCTCGGCCTTCGGGATTTTCGCGATCTTCAACGCAAAACCCATGTTCTGCGCGACCGACATATGCGGGTAGAGAGCGTAGTTCTGAAACACCATCGCCACGTCGCGATCCTTGGGGTCGACGTTGGTCACATCACGCTCGCCAATACGCACGCGCCCGGCGTCCAGCGTTTCCAATCCGGCCACCATCCGCAGCGAGGTTGTCTTGCCGCATCCCGATGGTCCGACTAGAACGACGAACTCACCGTCGCTGACAAAAAGGTCGAGACCATCCAGGGCCGGCCGATCAGTGCCCGGATAGCACCGCGTTGCTTGCTCGAAACTCACCGAAGCCACTGTCACCCACTCATTCCGGTCACCGCGATACCTCGGACAAAGGAACGCTGGGAGATCGCATAGAGGATGACCAGCGGCACCATGATGAGCATCGAGGCCGCCATGATGATCGGCCAGCGCGCGACGTACTCCCCCCGCAGCCGGACCAGGCCAAGAGTCAGCGTGGCCAGACTGTTGCGCTGAATCATCAACAGCGGCCACAAAAAGTCATTCCAGACATTGACCCAGGTGAGCACCGCGAGCACCATCACCGCGGGCCGGGCGTGGGGCAGCAGAATCCGCCAGTAGATCTGCCACGGCGAGCAACCGTCGAGAATTGCGGCTTCCTCGAGGTCGCCGGGAAGCGTTTGGAAAAACTGTCGCATCAGGTAGGTGCCGAACGCACTACCGAACAAGCCCGGCACGATCATCGACCACGGAGTGTCGACCCACCCCGCGATCCGCATCAGAATGAACTGCGGGATCACGGTGACAGTCAGCGGAACCATCAGCGTGCCCAGGTACAAGACGAACAACGTGTCGCGGCCGCGAAACTGCAGGCGCGCAAAGGCGTATCCGGCCAACGAGCAGAAGAAGACCTGGCCGGCTGTGACGCAGCCGGCATACAGCACGGTGTTGAAGAACATCCGCCAGAACGGCATCACCTTGAACACCTCGGTGTAGTTCGACCACTGCGGGTGGGCGGGGAGCAACGTCGCGTCGCTGATCTCGCCTTCTTTTTTCAACGACCCAGAAACCGCCCAGGCAACCGGGAACAGCCAGCACCATGCGATGCCGACCAGCGCGGCGTAGGCCGGAACAGCACGAAGAACGCTGCGCTTGAGAACGTGCTCAGCTAAGGCCATGGGAAGCCTCCCAGGAACGCCTGCGGGTGATCCGCAACTGCAGCACGGTCAGCACCAGCAGGATCGCGAACATTACCCATGCCAGGGCGGAAGCATAGCCGAACTCCAGGAACGAGAATGCGTGCTGGAACAGCATGATGCCCAGAACATAGGTGGAGGTCTCCGGGCCGCCGTTGGAGCCGTTGAGGACATAGACCACATCAAAAGCTTGGAACGCGTGGATGATTGAAATGACCCCCACGAACGATATCGCTCCGCGGATGAGCGGAACCGTGATGAAGGCGAACTGCCGTATCTCGCCGGCGCCGTCGATCTTGGCTGCCTCATAGACGGTCTCCGGAACGCCCTGCATGGCGGCCAACAAGATAACAGTGGCGAACGGAACGCTTCGCCACACACTGACGATGCACAACGAGGCCATCGCCCAGTTGGGGTCGACCAGCCACGGGATCGGACCGATTCCGATCCAGCCGAGCATGATGTTGAGCAGCCCGTTGTCGGTGTTGAAGACGAACTGCCACACGACCGCCATCACCACCGACGAGATGGCCAGCGGCATGAAGACGATGGTCCGAAAGACCCCGATGCCCTTGACTTTCTGGTTCAGCACAGCCGCAACGACGAGGCTGATGAAGATCGTCGGGACAACCGTTCCAATGGTGAAGACCACGGTGTTGCGGATGGCGATGAGGAACAGCGGATCAGAGGTGAAAAGTTGTTCGAAGTTCGCCAACCCGACAAACTTTGGCGGGTTGAACACATCCCAGCGCTGAAAGCTCATGTACAACGAAAAGCCGAGCGGAAAGAGCATGAACACGGTGACCGCGAGCAGATTCGGTGCGACGAACAAGCGACCAGACCATTCGCGCCGGCGCGAGGGACGGGGTCGTTTGGCTCGTCGTTGCACGCCGGCCGGCGCGGACTCAGCGGAGGTGTTGATCGATGTCATGGGCTTTGCAGGACCTCGTCCACGGCCTTGGACAACCCGGTCAGCGACGTCGCCGGGCGCGCCCCTCGCAATACGGGTCCCATGTTCCGGTCCATCAGCGCGACGATTTTTTCCCATGCCGGGGTGACAGGCAGGCCTTCGGAGTGGGACGGCCCTTCGGTGAGCACGGCGAGATTGCGAATCCTGCTGTGGGCCTTGGCGAATCCGTCCGACTTCAGCACAGACCGCAACACCGGCACGAAGAGGCATGATTCAGCGATGATCGCCTGACCGACGGGGCCGGTGGCAAACTTGACGAACTGCCATGCCTGATCCTTGCGTTGGCTGCTGGCCGAGATGGACAGGCCGGTGGTGCCGATATTGGAACGGGCGCTATGCCCCTTGGGCAACGATGGTCCGACGGGCAACGGGGCGACATCGAAATCCAAGTCGGCAGCTCGGATGAATGTTTGGTATCGCCAGTGCCCGCCCAGCGCCATCGCGGCCTTGCCCGACGCGAACAGATCGGGCGTGGACATCGACTGCACCTCGGATGCGTTCGGCGCCGCTTTGTACTTGTTGGCCAGATCGGCATAAAACTGCACCGCCTCCATGAACGCGTCGTTGTCGAAATTGAAGTGGGTCGGATTGATCCGCGGGCTAGACCACGACACACCGTTGTTCAAGGCAAACAATCCGGCCGAGTAGTACGAGACAAAGGTGTTGACGAAGCCCCATTGCGTAACTCGGCCCGACCCATCGCGCTTGGTCAACGCGGTAGCAGCGTCCCGGAATTCACCGAAGGTCCAGGTCTTGTCCCAGGCCGTGGGCGGGGCCGGCACTCCGGCGTCGGCGAAGAGCTGCCGGTTGTAGGACATGTAGTTGCCGGACCATTGCTCCGGGAATGCGTATTGCGCTTTATTGAAGGTGAATGTGTCATACAACGACCCGACACTGTCAGCTTTCAACTGCGCAGCGAACGCCTGGTCGCGCGCCAAAAAGTTGTTGAGGTCCAGCAGCACGCCCCGGTAGGCCAGCTCGGCATAGGTCAAATCCCACGTTTGCAGGACATCCGGACACTTGCCGCCGGCGCAGAAGGTCGATAGCTGCTGCATCACGCCCGGCCCGGAAAGTACCGGGCGAATCTTGATGTCGGGATGACGGCGCCGAAATTCGTTGACGACGCGCATCCGGGCCGCGGCCTCGTCCGGATTGGCGGCGAAGAAGAATGTCACGGCGTCGTCGTCGTCGGAAGCACACCCGCCGGCCCACGGCGCCAAAGCCCCAGCGGTGAGCGCACCAGCGCCCCGCAACAGACTCCGCCGTGCGAACGGCTCACCGAGCATCGTGCTCCCGTTCTCGCCCCATCGCCGACGACTCCGCCGGCCCTGTCTCATGTCCTTGGTACCCGAAGGGACTTAAATGTGCCTGAGACGGCCACCGCGGCAGCGCGAGAACGGCCCGACGCGGGTGGTCGGCGTCGGCGGTGATGTCAATCGCGTGAATGCGGTTATCAGCCCCGATGCCGATGTGCAACAGGATCTGCGCGCGCCCGTGCGGCGCGATGACGATGCCGGGCACACCGTCGACCAGCATGACGACACCGGCCCGCGCGCGCTGGGCGAATCGACGAGTCTCTTCGGCGACCTCACGTGCTCCACGCAACTCGGCCGGCACGTCATCGGGTACCAGCACCCGGTCGACCCTGCGCACCACGTCGGGAGCGAGCAGCTCGAGCAAACTGGCGATATCGCCGCCGCGGGAGGCGGCCAGAAAAGCTTCCACGATCTCGAGGTGCTGGCCCACGCGACCGGGTTGAGCGGGCGAGTTGTCGTGCAGTCGCGATCGGGCCCGACTCGCCAGTTTCTTCGCGGCCGTCGGCGACCGATCCAACACGCCGCCGATCGCATCGAAGGGCACGGCGAAAATGTCGTGCAGGACGAACGCGACGCGCTGCGCGGGTGAGAGGCGGCCGACCACGACCAGCATGGCGCTGCTGACCGAGTCGGCCAGCAGCGCATCCTCGTCCGCCGGCGCTGACGCCGTGGCCGCCAACCGGTCGAATTCTCCCGCGTCGGCCAGCGGCTGCTCGGCACGGCGCTTGCGCACTCGAAGCTGGTCGAACGCCTCGTGCGCGGTGATCGTCGTGAACCAACCAGTCAGATTGGCAATGTCGCCGATGCTGCCGAAATCCGCGCGACTGGCCTTCAGCCACGCCGATTGCACCGCATCATCGGCATCCGCGGTCGAGCCGAGCAGCCGAAACGCCACCGCCCGCAAGTGCTGACGGTCCGCGTCAAACCGGTTTGCCAGATCGGTGAGATCCAGCAGATTTTTGGTTGCGTCCATGGTCACCTTCTCCGCACGGGAGTCGTCAAGAAGATGACCGCATCGATCGAACTCTCCGTCCCAGGGAGACCAGCACCATGACCCTACAGATCGTGCGCCGCAGCGCGCACAGCGGGCCACGCGGGCTCGCCGGTGCGGAAATAGCTGCACCGCAACGGATTGAACAAAGGAAAGGAGCTGATCCGAATGCAGACCGCATATCTTGTGATCACGCTGATTACCGCGATCATCACCGGCGGGATCGGCGTCGCCGACTTCATCCCCGCAGGATTCGTCCTGGCGAATTCGGCCGAAGTCGGTGTACCCCGTTCGTGGTTGCCCGCGCTGGGGGCGGCAAAGCTAGCCGGAGCCGTCGGACTGGTTGCCGGGCTCGTGGGTCTACCGGCTTTGGGTATCGCGGCCGCGGCCGGCCTGGTCCTGTTCTTCGCCGGCGCGGTGCTGACTCACCTCAGGGCACACGTCCTGTACAACATCGCCTTTCCCGGCGCGTTCCTGTGCCTGTCGGCAGCGTCGTTGGCGCTGCTGCTCGGTGAGCGCTACTAGCTGGCCATCCGGGTCTTGACGGCGTCGTCCTGCTTCTTGGCGACGTCAAGCACGAAGTCCTGCGGAGCGGCGTCGTTGGGTCCGCTGTCGAACTCCAGGTCGACAACGACCTTGCCCTCGGCGAACACCACGTAGGTCACCGACTTGGTGTTATCGGGCGACGGGCCGACGACGATGATCCCTTCCGTTCCGACCGCGAACGGCTGGGGGGCACCGGTGACGTATTTGCCCAGCGACGACGGGCGGTCTTTGGCCCCTTGCGTGGCCGAAGCCGGATCGGTGAAGACCACCAGGAGGTCGTCGATCGTGTGGGTCTTGGCGTTGTTGCTGAAGGTCACCGCGACCCCGGCCACGCCGCCGGGGTTCTGTTGCGGCGGACCCAATGTCGTGTCAGCGCCGATGTCGCTGGCCGAGATCAGCAAGTTGGAGTAGTCGCCCAGTGGAGCCGTCCCCGACGGCGCCGCGCTCGATGCGGACGAGGACGTTGTTGAGCTCGACGACGCCGCTGAAGTCGACGACGATGACGACGACGACGATGACGAGGAAGCCGGCTTTCCGTCTTTGCCGCAGCCTGTCGTGACAGTGAGCATGGCGGTGATCGCCACCCCAACCCCGACGGTTCGTACAACACTCATCGTTTGCTTCCGCTCCATGACAGCTATTTCTACGGCACCCATCACCCCCACGGCAATACGTGCAACCCGCGCGATGCGCGCCGCCGGGCGAGCGGCGGTGACCTGCAAGCTCAGCTTTAGCTGCGCGCAGTGCTGGTAGAGACCGAATCGGGGCGCGCGGTCAGGCAGGAAAATAACGGATCTGGTTGATCACTTTGCCCCGCCAGGCCACGTCGGCGAACATGATGCCCCGCCCGTGACTTGAATTGAGTGAGACGGTGACCGTGGATCCTGCACCATTCATCTTGGTCCAGTTCGCCCCGTTGAGTTCTTCCGCGAGCTCCGCGATGTCGAGCGGGTCTTTGTCGCCTAAAGTGATTGCGGCGGAAGGCGATAACGAGCCCGCCGCGAGCGACGTATCGCCGCGCGAAACGGCACCGAGGAAGGTCTGCACCAGCGTCTTGTGCCGCGCTCCCGCCCGGCGAAAGCCGCTCATGAAACCCGCAGTTCCCGGCAGCCCTTGGTTGCCGAGCAGGTCTCGCGACAGTTGCAAGGCAGGCGGCACCGCTCGCGATCCGGTTCGCAGGAACTGCAGCATCATCGCGGGTAGCTCCCAGTACGCGCGCAGATGAGCAATCTGCCACTGTCCGTTCGCTTCTCGAAGGTCATAGCGCAGGAAGGCCGGAATGTACATCGTGACGGCCGAACCCATCGTCACCTCGAGCTCGAGGTCGCGCAGCACAACGGTCCCGAAGACGATGTCGAGATCACGATGGAATTTGATGTCACGCGGACCGATGAAGGTGTCGTAGAAGTTCCCGATCTGCACACGCCCCACGTGCGGTCGCGCGCCCACCGGGTCTTCGATGCGGCCGTCGCCGGCGAACAGGCCCACCCAAGCCTCGCGGTCATGCGCGGCCGCCGCCTGCGGCGACCGTTCCACCGCGGCCAGCAGTGACTCCCGATCCAGTGGCACTACCATCAGACGGCCTCAATCAATTCGACACCGGCACTTCGCATCTGGGCCAAAGCTTCGGCGGCAGAACTCGGCGCCACCGCCGCCGTGAGGTCAACCAATACCCTGGTGGTCAAGCCATTTCGTGCCGCGTCTTCGGCCGTTCGCCGGACGCACTGGTCAGTGGCAATTCCGACGATGTCGACCTCGTCGACGCCCCGCTGCTGCAACCACTCGAGCAGCGACGTCCCGTTCTCGTCGGCGCCCTCGAAACCGCTGTACGCCGCGCCGTAGGCGCCCTTGCGGAATACCGCCTCGATCGGACCGGTGTCCAGGTCGGGACGAAAATCGGCGCCGGAGCTTCCGGAGATGCAATGCGGCGGCCAGGACGAGGAGTAGTCGGGGTGGTCGGAGAAATGGTCACCCGGTGCGATGTGGAAGTCCTTGGTCGCCACGACGTGTTGGTAGCCGGGCTCGCCGGCCAGATAGTCATTGATCGCACCGGCCAGCGCGGCGCCGCCGGTCACGGCCAGCGATCCACCCGCGCAAAAGTCGTTTTGCACGTCGACGATGATCAACGCTCGCACGCGCTCCACCCTATCCCCGTCAGCTGCGGCAATGGGCCGGCCGGTTTGTTTGCCGAATCGCCGGGTAACCCCCTGCCATGTTGATCCGCAGAATCGCACGGCCACTGTTGTCGGTTGCGTTTATCGGCCAAGGAGTCGAGTCCCTACTTAATCCCAAATCAGCTGCGGAGGCCGCCGCGCCCGCGGTGGACGGTCTGCAGGCGTTGCCCGATTCGGTGGCCCGCAGCCTGCCGGCCGACCCCCAGACGTTCGCGCAGGTAACCGCGGCTGTTCAGATCGGGGGCGGCTTGCTGCTCGCGACCGGTAAATTGCCCCGCGTCGCGTCCGCCGTACTGGCGGTCACCGTGCTACCGGCCAATTTCGGCACCTACTCGTTCTGGAACGAAACCGATCCGGAGCGCAAAGCCGAGCTCCGCCGCGGGTTCCTGAAGGACCTGAGCTTGGTGGGCGGATTGATGATCGCCTCCGCCGATACCGCGGGCAAGCCGTCGCTGGGGTGGCGTGGCCGCCGCGCGGCCGAGCGTCTTTCTGAGCGGGTGTCCTCGGCCCTTCCTGGATCCGACGACACCGACTTCGGTGAGCTCGGCGAAAGAATCGCTCATGGACTGCAAGTCGGCGCCGAACGGGGCCGCGAACTGGCCAACACGGCAGCCGAACGAAGCGCACCGTACGCGGAAGCCGCCCTCGACCGGGGCCGCGACTGGGCCAACACCGCAGCCGAACGAAGCGCGCCGTACGCCGAGGTGGCTCTCGACCGCGGCCGCGATTGGGCCAACACGGCGGCCGAACGAAGCGCGCCGTTGGCCAAGAAGGCACGCAAGCGCGGCGAGAAGCTAGCCAACGAGGTGGCCGAAAGGGCCGAAAAAGCACGCAAACGCAGCGAGAAGCTAGCGGATGAGGCGGCCGATAAAGCCGGACCACTAGCGAAAAAGGCCCGCAAGCGTGGCGAAAAGCTGGCCAGCACCGCCCGAGCACGCGGCGAGGAATTGGCGGAAACCGCCCGCACGCACGGGACCGAATTCGCCGACGCCGCGCGGGAACGGGTCGGCGGACAGGTCAAGACTCGCCGTCGCAGGCTCCCCTGGTAATCCTCGAGCCTGCCAGGAACGTGGCGATGATGCCGTCGACATCGTGATCGATATCGACGGTGACACCGGACTCGTCGGGGCCCAGCGATTCCAACGCATCGAATTGTGACCGCAGCAGCGCGGCCGGCATGAAGTGGTCCGATCTGGCGTCCAGCCGAGTGCGGATCATCTCCGGTGAGCCGCGCAGGTATAAGAACTCGACGCAGGAACAGTGCCTGCGCAGCTGGTCACGGTATTTGCGTTTGAGCGCCGAACAACTCACTACACCGCCGTCACTGTGGCCGGCCAGCCACTCCCCGACTCGTTCCAGCCAGGGATAGCGATCGTCGTCATTGAGCGGTTGGCCGGCGCTCATCTTGGCGACGTTGGCCGGTGCATGCAAACTGTCGGCGTCGACGAAAGGCACTCGCAACCGTTGTGCCAGTGCGGAACCCACCGTCGACTTGCCCGATCCGGAGACACCCATCACCACGATGGGCGGCGCCGCGCCGTCCGGCACCGCGTTTATGCCTGTTGCGCGAGGTTGCGGTTCCATTCCATCCAGCCGACGCCGCTGCGGCCGTCCGCGGTGTTGATGCTGACCCAGGCGCGCGCGAACTCGCTTACTCGCCCGTCGGGGGCGGTCAGCCGTACCGGCGCGTGGCCATGGATATCCACGTCACCGCTGATCTCACCGGGGTCAAGGCTCAGGGTCATCTTGAGCGGTAACCCGTTGGCGCCGAACGCTCGCGGATTTGTCACGGTGTGAACTTCGGTGACGTTTCGGTCGGGATCCTGGATGTAGCCGATACCCACCGCCGAAACATTCGGAATGTTGATGTCCAACCCGTGCAGGTGGGTGCCGTCGTTGAGGTGCAGCGCGCTCCACATCCAGTCCATGCTCCACCAGTCGCGCACACCCCACGAGTGGTCACGTTGTCCCGGAACGGCATCCATCCGGTAGCCGGCGTCGTCAACGTTGACGGTTCCCGTTACGGTGCACGGAATTTCGTAGCGCGTCGTCACCCGGTACTTATAGGGGGCGCCGTCGGTGGTCCACACCAGATTCATCGTCACGTCGACCGGAGTTCCCGGCTCGCCGCGCAGTAAGGCCGACGGGTCCGAATAGGACTGACCCTGCGCCCGCACGTCGACACGATAGGTCTGCAGCGGCGCGCTGGCGCAGTGGCCGATGTCGAAGGCTTCGCTACGCAGCGCCCACGGGTCGGCGGGCAACGGCATTTCGTAATCGAGAACGGCCACGGTCGGGATGTTTGGGCCGCATAGCAGAACCTGAACCCACGCCGCCTGCTGGTTGGCGACCAGACCGATGCGGAACCAGCCGCCGAATCCCTGTGCGGGATCGACGAAGTCGGCATACCAGCTCTCACCCCAGAGTGGTTCGCCGGTCGGGACGTGCGCGAGTTCGTCCTCATTCGATGGCCGCAGCGGCTCCGGCGCCGCCGCAGTGGGCAGCGTCGCCAACGCGTCGGTGTCGAGCACGTGATCGCAGTGCCGCGCCAGCATCGTCATGAACATTCGGTCGCCGCGCTCGGTGCGTTCCACCAGAATCGACGAGACGATCGCCATCGTCACACCGAAAAAGCCTTGCCGGCGAACGCCTTCGGTGACATCGGCGAGGGTGATCGGCGCATCCGGGCCGAGGGCCTCGTGGTAGGCCCGCAGCAATGTGTCGTAATGCGCCCAACGATCGTCTGTCGGTAGTGCGCAGCCGAGGAAGTAAGCGAGGTCGGTCAGTGCCGGGCCCCAGGAGACCGTCTGCCAGTCGACCACCGTCAGCGCGCGGTCGGCTCCGTCGACGCCGAACAACATGTTGTCCAGTCGATAGTCACCATGGACCAGACCCTGCACCCCGTCCCGCTCCCCTTCGGCGGCCAGGTGGGCGTCGAACGCGCCGACCAGCCGTTCGCACACCATGCGGTGCGCCGGAGCGATCTGGTCGCCGTAACGGTCGAGAAAGCCGGCGTAGAGCCCAGCGATCATCGCCTGGTTGAGCGGAGCCTCACGGTTGAGCCACGGGGCGTCGGCCAGCGACGCGTCGCCGAGCAGCGGGCCGTGCAGCCGCCCCAGCTCGACCACACCGAGTGTTGCCTGTTCGATTGTGGCACCGGCGATTTCGTCACCGACGACCGCCGGCCCCGCGTCGCCGAGCAGCAGATCGAAAACCCCCGTCGAGGTGTCGACCGCGGCGTGATAACAAGGCGCTATCGGACCGCCCAGGCGGGGCGCGATATCGCCGTAAAAGCGAACTTCGCGCTCGTAGAGACCCAGCGCCGACCCCGTTTGCCGACTCACCGGATCACTGGCCGCAACCTTCAGAACCACCGACTCCGGCCTATCGGGTCCCGCAGCCCCATCCGCGTAGCTGAGCCGGACGCGGTAGCACTCGCTCATTTGGCCGGTGCCGATGCGCTCCACTTCGAAGTCGGCGACGTCTCCGGCGCCGATCGCGGCGGTCAACCACGAAGCTGTGAGATCACTGGGGCGTTCGACTGGCTGGGTCTGCATTGACGTCCTCTGCCGAATTTCTCGCTGACGGTTTAGCGTGCCACGTCAGCGTGCCAGGTCACCTTGTCAATGAGAAGCCGGCCCACGCCGTCCTGCGATGCGGGTGCGGATCGAACTCGATACGCCACTTGCGGTCGAAGACCATGACGGCCCGGTCGTCGGCGGTGTAGGCGGGCCAGTCGTCACCGGGCACCCCGCTGCGGCTGAACGCTCGCCAACGACGTTGTACCTGGTTGCTGACTCGAAGCGCGGCGCGCTGGTCGGCCGCGGCAGTCAAAAACCCGCCGAGCCGGGTCCGATAGAAATCGAAGACGGCGAGCAGCTCGGTGGCGTGGGTAGCTCCCAAACCCGACCACCGCAGCATCCGTGGTGCGTAGTCGTATCGGTACAGGTAGGTGGGCGCATGACTGCTGTGCGCCTCGGCGATCTGCCAGGCGGCCGAGCTGAAGGCGAAGTCTCCGCCGAGCTGGATGCAGGCCGATGACGACGGGTAACCCGGGTAGGCAGCCGTAATACGTTCGCGTGCAGCCGGTTCCGCGTCGGACAGCAATTCCTCGATCATCGATTCGTTGGTGGGCAGCATGCGCAAGAAGCGGGTGAACAACCGGCCTTCCTCGGCGTTGGTGCCCACGATCAGCGGAACCCGATGCACCCGACCACTCTGCATCGCCTCGACGGGGTCTTCGGGCAGGCAGTCGTCGCCGATCACCGGGCCAATGGGGAAGGCGCCCAGCCTGTTCTCCATGCCCTGATCGATCAGCCGGTGTTGGGTTTCCACGAGTTGAGCCGACGCCGCCTGCATCAACGCGTTGGCGGCATCGCCGGGCCGCGCGCCCAGCAAGTCGGCGAACCGAGTCGCGAACTCGGCCGAAATCTCCTTCGACCGCACCAGGCCCGACGCCGGGCTTTCGGAGATCGCCTGGGTGAACAAGCCCTCGGCGGCCGGCACGGCCAACAACGTGGCGGTGATGCACGCACCCGCGCTTTCACCGAAGATGGTGACATTGTCCGGATCACCACCGAATCCCGCGATGTTGTCGCGTACCCATTGCAAAGCCAGCACCAGGTCTCGCAGATACAGGTTGCTGTCGATGGTGATGTCCGGGGTGGACAGCGACGACAGGTCAAGACATCCCAGTGCGCCGAGACGGTAGTTGACCGACACGTAGACGCAACCGCGGCGAGCCAGTGCGGCACCGTCGTACAGCGGCGTCGCCGAGCTGCCCAGGATGTATCCGCCACCGTGAATGAAGACCATGACCGGCAGTGGCTCGGTGGAGGCGGTTTCCGGCGTAACGACGTTGAGGGTGAGGCAGTCCTCGCTCATGGACTGGTATTTCCCCAGACCGAGCAACGTGTAGCGACGCTGCTGGGGGGCGCAGTCGGTGAAGCCGTGGCAATGACGCACACCCGACCAGGGCTGCGGCGCCCTGAAGCGCAGCCGCCCGACCGGCGGCCGCGCATAGGGGATGGATCGCCAGCGGTTGACGCCGCCGCGAGTAAAGCCTTCGACGGTGCCGTTGACGGTGCGTGCGCGGATAATGCGCTCGTGCATACGCCGACGGTAGCCGACACTACGTATGTAGGGCGCGCGGAGCGCCTAAATCCAACGTGTGACGGTTAGCCTGTCGGCATGCGAATGGCCGCGCTGGTCACACTCTCGATGCTGGTTGCCGGTTGCTCGCACACCGGCGGCGGCCAGTCGGCGCAGACCCAGACAAGCGGGAGCTCCGCGACCGCGACCACGGTCTCGCCGGGGAGCAAACCACCGGCGTCGGCGCGCCCACCGGCCGCCGGCGCAGCGATCTCCGACGTCATCGCATGGATCGAGGCAGGTCATCCCGCCGATACGGCCCGCTATCGGGCCGCCACGCGCGATGGAGTGACCACACAACTGGGTAACGACATCGCGTTCAGCGTCCCGGCCGCCAAAGTCTCGTGCACGACGGATTCCCAGCACACCGGTGGCACGCTGACCTGCCTTGTCGACCTGACCAATCCCCCACCCCGGCCGGAGACCGCCTACGGCGAGTGGAAGGGCGGTTGGGTCGACTTCGACGGGACGAACCTGCGGGTCGGGGCGGCCCGGGCCGATCCGGGTCCGTTCGTCAACGGCAACGGCCCCGAGTTGGCGGGCGGGGACACGTTGTCCTACGACGACTATCGTTGTCGCGCCGACCAGGCCGGCCTGTTCTGCGTGAACTACGCCCACCAGTCGGCCGCACGATTCAGCGGCGCCGGAATCCAGCAGTTCGGCTGCCTGCGGTCGGTGCCGCCGCCCGACGGCATCGGAATAGCGTTCGGCTGCTGATCTCGAGCCCAACGTGGCTCATGAAGACATGAGCGTCGCGAAGAGCTCAGCCATCTCGTCGGCAGGTCCGCCGGGCACCGTGTATCCGGCTTCGTCGCGGATCTCCGCCAGGTGATCCCGCACCTGCTCGACGGACAGCTCGGGACTGTAGAAGCCCTTGGTCCGCCCGATGAAAAATCGGGAAACATGGCCTGCGCCAACGGTATAGATCTCGCCAGATACCGGGCAATCGCGATGGATCAGAAACGCCACCACCGGAGCGACCAGAGCGGGATCCAGTTTCCTCAGATATTGGTTCACCAGGTCATCCAATACGGCCTGGGCCGCTGGATCGTCTGGCTGGCCGGCACCGTCGATCGAATGCGTCAGCATCCGTGTGTAGGCGATTGGGGCGACGGCATTCACCTTGATGTTGTGGTCGGCACCCTCGGCGGCCAGGACGCGGGTGAAGCCGATCAGCCCGGTTTTGGCCGAGCCGTAATTGCTCATGCCGGGGGCGCCCAGGATTCCAGCCGCCGAGGTCGTGTTGAGTATTCGCCCATACCCCTGCTTGCGCATGGCTTTCCACGCCGGGCGGGTCACGTGGAAAGCGCCCCTGAGGTGCATATCCAGCAGCGGTTCGAACCGCTCGGCGGTCATCTCCTCGAACGGGAAGTCACGCACGATGCCCGCGTTGTTGATCACAATGTCCACTCGCCCCCAGGTGTCCACGGCGGTGTCGATGATCGCCGCTCCCCCTTCCGGGGTGATCACGCTATGGCTGTCGGCGACGGCTTCGTTACCGAGCTGCCGGATTTCGGCTGCTGCGGCCTCAGCCGCCGTGGTGTCAGAACCATCACCGGTCACCGAACCACCGATGTCGTTGACCACCACGCGCGCCCCGCGGGATGCCAGCAGTAGGGCGTACTCCTTGCCTAAACCACCGCCGGCGCCGGTGATCACGGCAACCTGATCGTCGAAACGCAGCTCGTTCGTCATCGCATCCTCACCAGCCGACTGGCAGCTCTTTCATTCCGTAGATATCGGCCTCTTTGAACTTCAGATCTTCCGGAGCGACCGCCAATCTCAGCCCGGGGAAACGCCTGGCCAAGGCGGTGAACGCTGCCTGCATTTCGACGCGAGCGAGGTTTGCTCCGATGCATTGGTGTACGCCGTAGCCAAAGCCCAAGTGCCCGCGACCATTTCGCTCGACATCCAAGGAGTCGGATTTTCGACGAACTCGGCGTCCCAGTTCCCGGCGGGGATATTCATCAGGACCATGTCGCCGGCGTGGATCAACTGACCGCCGAGTTCGAAGTCCTCGGTAGCCACCCGATCCACCTGGCTGTGCACGATGGACAGATAGCGCATCAGCTCTTCGACGATGTTGGCGACTAGGGCGGGATCGTCGGTGTCGCCGAGTAGCTTGAAGATCTCGGGACGTTCCAGCAGCGCAACGGTTCCCAGTGAAATCATGTTGGCGCTGGTCTCGTGGCCGGCGACCAGCAGGGTCATCCCAGAATAGGCCGCAGTCTCGCGAGTGAGCTGGCCGGTCGCGACGTAATCGGTAACCAAGCGGCTGATCAGATCGTCGGCCGGATCTCGCTCCTTGCGCGCCACCAATTCCAGTAGATAGCCAAACATCGCGGCACCCGCTCGTGCCTTTTCGTCGTCGGATGCCCTGGTGTCCAACCCAACCGCGGTGTATTGCTGGAAGGACTCGAGGTCCTCTGCCGGCACCCCCAGCAGCAGCGCGATCACCAACGACGGCACCGGCAAGGCGAAGTCATGCACCAGGTCGGCCGGCGGCCCCTTACGGATCATCACATTGAGGTGCTGGTCGACCAGTTCCTGAATCTGGGGCCGCATCGATTCGCAACGCCGGAAGGTGAAGTCACTAGTCATCATGCGTCGCAAACGGTTATGTTCGGGGTCGTCGACCCGCGCGAACATGACCGGCATGTTGTCTGTGTTCTTCTGCCTCAGGTAGTCGGGGATGGTGTCGGCGGACAGACGCGAGTCGACCAGCGCCGCCCGAATGTCGTGGTACCGGCTCACCACCCAGGCCGGCTGGCCGTGGTACAGGGCCCGCCGCAGTCCGGGTTCCTGGCGCCAGTTAACGAACTCCGCCGGGGGATGCAGCGGGCAGTGCGCAGCGCGCGGTACAGGGATCACCGGAAGAACCGTGTCGGAGCTCAGATCGGAAGTTGTTGACATCCGCGGCGTTTCCCAATCGTTGAGCTTGTATTCCAGCACGAGTACGTCGTCACCAGCTCACCGGAAGTTCTTTCATGCCATAGATGTTGGCTTCTTTGAATCTCAGCTGCTCTGGCGGCACCGCAAGTTTGAGCGCGGGCAGGCGTTGCGCCAGCGTGGCGAACGCGACCTGCATCTCGACGCGGGCCAAGTTCGCACCGATGCATTGATGCACGCCGTACCCGAAGCCCAAGTGCCCGCGAGTATTTCGTCCTGCATCGAAGGATTCGGGATTCTGCACGTAGTCCTCGTCCCAGTTTCCGGCGAGCAGTCTCATCATGACGAAGTCTCCGGCGCGAATCGGCTGACCACCGATGATCAGATCTTCAGTCGCGACGCGGTCGACCTGGCTGTGCACGATGGTCAGGTAGCGCATCAGCTCCTCGACGATGTTCGCGACGACGGCAGGATCGTCTGTCTGCCCGAGTCGCTCGAACACGTCTGGATGTTCCAGCAGCGCAACCGTTCCCAGTGAGATCATATTGGCGGTGGTTTCGTGGCCGGCCTGCATCATGATGACACTGTTCATGGCCGTCGTGGCATGGTCGAGTTGGCCCGTCGCCACGTATTCGGTGACCAGCCGGCTGATCAAGTCGTCGCCGGGTTCGCGCGCTTTGCGCTCCACCAACTCCTCGATATAGGCGTACATGGCCCCGAAGGCTTGGCCTTTCTGCTCGTCGGCGGACCTCTGGTCAAGCCCGGTCGTGGTGTGGCGCTGGAAGATCTCGAGGTCTTCGGGCGGCGCCCCTAGCAGCAGTGCGATCACCAATGACGGTACGGGCAAGGCGAATTCGAGTACCAGATCGGCCGGCGCGCCGTTGTCGATCATCTGGGCGAGATAATGGTCAACCGTTTCCTGAATGTGCGGCCGCATCGATTCGCAACGCCTGAAGGTGAAGTTGGTGGTCATCATGCGTCGTAATCGCTGATGCTCGGGGTCATCGGTTCGCGCGAACATCACCGGGACTTTGTTGTCGGCGTCCTTCGGCATGATGGATTCCGGAATGGTCTTCGCGGACAATCGCGGATCGACCAGCGCCGCCCTGATGTCCCGGTAGCGGCTGACCACCCACACCGGGTTGCCTCCGAACATCGCCCGCTGCAGCCCGGGCTGCTCCCGCCAGTCCGCGAAGTCGGCCGGGGGCGCAAGCGGGCACCGCGCGGCCCGCGGGATGGGCAGCACGGGAAGATCGGCGTCGGAACGGACTTCGGAAGTTGTTGACATATCCTGTGTTTCCCATTAAGTGTCAGTTGGCTGCCAGTTATAGAGCGTAAGGCTACGCTCGTTGGCAGTCAACTGTCAGTTAGGCTGTCACCATGACCGCGGTTGAAGACCGACCGCTGCGGGCCGACGCGGCGCGCAACGTCGAGCGCATCCTGCGCGCGGCGCGCGAAGTCTACGGCGAGTTGGGGCCCGACGCCCCGGTGGAAGCGGTCGCACGCCACGCCGGCGTGGGTGAGCGCACGCTCTATCGCAGATTTCCGGCGAAGGCCGATCTAGTTCGCGCCGCGCTGGATCAAAGCATCGCCGAGGACCTGACGCCGGTGATCGAAAGTGCCCGTCGCGCCGATGATCCGCTGGGGGGTCTCACCCAACTGATCGAAGCGGCGATATCGCTGGGCGCCCGTGAACACAACCTGCTGACCGCCGCACGCCGGGCCGGCTCACTCACGTCCGACATCTCGGTTTCGCTCAACGAGGCGCTCGGCGAGCTTGCCCGCGAAGGCCAGCGAGTCGGCAGCATCCGCGCCGATCTGGTCGCCGACGACCTTCCTCGCCTGGTCGCAATGCTCTTCGGTGTGCTGTCGACGATGGACGCGGCAAGCGACGGCTGGCGCCGCTACGTCGCCCTGGCTATCGATGCGATATCGGTCAATAAACGTCAGCCATTGCCTCCGGCTACTGAGCTGCGTTATGAGGTCGGGCCGAATAGCTGGCCGCTGTAAGCGGCTTAGTTGATTGTCACCCCGGCGTCGACCTTGAACTGAAGACCCGTCACATACCTGGACTCGTCGGACAGCAGAAAAAGCACCGCATTGCTGACGTCCGCGGGTTCGATGGCCGGCGTCGGCATCGCATTGATGAAGATGGGGACCAGGTCCGGGCGCTCCTCTGCGGAAACAGTCCCGATCGAGGGGGGAATCATGCCGGTCGGGCATCCAGTGGGGTGCACGGAGTTCACCCGTACGTTCTGGGCGGCCAATTCATTGGCCAACGCCAGCGTCAGCCCTACGACGCCATGCTTTGCAGCCGTGTAGGGAAGCTGCAATGGAAATCCTTTGATCGCTCCCGCAGAACTGATGTTCACCAGACTGCCGCCGCCTTGCTCGAGCACATGGGGTAGCGCGGCCGCGCACGTGTTCCAGACTCCGATGAGGTTGACGTCCACCACGGCGCGCCAGTCATCGAGAGTTGTTGTATGCCATGGCCCGACCGTCAATATTCCGGCGTTGGCTACTGCCCCGTCAAGACCGCCAAGCTCGGCGACGCCGTCATCGACCGCCTTGCGGAGTTCGACGTCGTCACGGACATCCACGATGCGACTCACACAGCGACGGCCGAACCCCCTTACCAGTCGCACCGTTTCGGCCAGATCGTCTTCTGTGGCCAAGGGATATTCGAGCTCGGGCAGTGATCGGCAGATGTCGACCAGAATAAGGTCGGCCCCCTCATCGGCAAGCCGCAGCGCGTGGCTGCGCCCCATGCCGCGGGCGGCGCCGGTAATCAGAATGCGTTTACCTGCAACGCGTCCGGGACGCGGTGTTGTCATTGCACGCCCGGACGCACTAGCGCTCGGCCCACATCACACCGCGCATCGTCGCGGACAGCGGAATGTCCACCACCCCGACCAGCCCCTGCGGTGCGCGACACACCCACTCGATGGCATTGACTGCCCGGCCTGCCGTCGAGATGCAGCCGGCATCGGTGGAATCCAGCACCGGGTGGGAGACGTGCGTGTTGATTTCAACCCGCGGTTCACCTTCCACGACCACGCGGTGTACGCCGGTGTGACCCTCGGGCGGGAATTCCCAGTCGGGTGCCGCGGCGGTGGTGAGCCTCGTGACGTGCTCGAGGGTGATCACCGGCTTGCCGTCAAGCACCCCCTCGGTGGCAAAGCGCACCGCGGCCATCTGTCCCGGCTCCACCGCCATCATCGTGCATCGATACGTTCTCGCGTGTACCAAGGTTCGATCCGCTGGCGCACGTCGTCCAGCTTGATGTCGAGATTGTCCGCCAGACTCCGGACCTGACCGCCCCACATTGACACGATCACCCCGGGCAGAAACATCATCGGCGAATCGTCGTCTTCAGTTGATCCGAACCCCATTGCAGCGCCGGTGAACTCGGCATCATCGTAGTTTCCGTAGTCGAAGATCTCCTGCACGGTGATCGAATCCACCCGAGTAGTCAGGCTGACCGCCGAGTGCACCAGCGTATCGCCGGAGAAGCCGGGGTCGATGCCGTTGACGTAGAGCGAGGTATCGCCGGCTGCGCAGGCGCGCTGCAAGGGCTCCCGCAGCCAGTCGTCGGCGTGGTGCGGCGTGACCAGCCAGACCATCGACGTACCGACCACGTTGACGCCGGCAGCGAGGAACTTGCTCATCTGTTCGATGGCTTCCATCGGCCGGGTCTCCCCTTGCGAGGTGTAACCACACAGTCGGCGCCGAGGGCCACCAGCGCGTCGATATCGTCGGTGGCGACACTGCCGGTCGGTTCGTCGCGTCCGCACAGCTGCGCGGCATCCTTGCCGATCTTGTCGGCCCTGGCGGCGTGCACCCCGACCAGCTCCAGATCTGGTCTTCCGATGATCGCGCGCAACGAATGCCGGCCCACATTGCCGGTCGAGAATTGAATGACTCTGCGCACTGTTTCCTCATCCTTCCCCCGCGGCGGGTGATGACCATCATGACGTGTTCGATCGCCGCGCAGGGTCAGTAGTCCGGTATCGGCAGCGGTGAATTGTTCGAATCGATGCCACCATCAATGTGGAAGGTCGCGTTGGTCGCATAACAATCGCGTGTCGAGAGATACACCGCGAGCCGTCCGAGGTCCTCGACGTCACCCAGCCGATGCAGCGGCGTGGTCTCTTGCATCTTCTCCAGCGACCCGGGCATCAAATCCAGGCTGCCCTTCAGACCGTCGGTGGCGAATGACCCCAAAGCGATGGCGTTGACGCGAATCTTCGGTGCGAGTTCCTGTGCCATGGCGCGGGTGAGTGCTTCGAGGCCGCCCTTCGCGACGCAATAGGCCGTCAACGCCCGGATGCCGAACCGCGCGGAACCCGAGGAGATGTTGATGATGGATCCGTGACCGGCACTGAGCATGTGCGGCGCAGCGAGCTGGCTCATGATGAACGCAGAAGTCACACACCAGTCGAAAGTGTGCCGGAGATCCTCGTCGGTGATGTCCAGAAACCGCGCATAGGTCGAGCCGCCGACATTGTTGACGAGAATGTCGATGCGGCCAAGGCGCTCCATGGCCGTGTTCACGACGCGCTTGCCGTCGGAACGACTCATCGCGTCCGCGACGAGCGCCAGCCCCGTGCCGCCCGCGGCCTCGATACCTTCAATCGTGCCAACGATATCCGCCTCGGTACGTGCGGTCCCGACAACCGTGGCCCCGGCCTCCGCCAAGACCCTGGCAATGCCTGCCCCGACACCTTTCCCGGCGCCCGTGACAATCGCTACCTGCCCGTCCAGCCGGAACTGCTCCAACGCCATGCCGGACTCCTTCGATCGTGCGCGGTGTGTGCGCCGTTCAAATCTATGAACCCTGCTGACTAAAGTCACCGAATGTGTGGGTTGGATATCCGTGCCGGTGAGGACGGACGGACAATGACCAAGTAATACAAGCTTTTTTGACGGCTACACGGCATAATGATCTGGTCCACCTTGATACTCTTGCATGAGTCAGGTCAACCGTGAGGAAAGAAATGGCTGTGACGGACCGGGTGTCTGCGAGAGAAGCCAAGCGCTTGCAGACGCGGGAGCGCTTGATGGGCGCCGCGATCGCGGAGTTCGCCCGTGCCGGGATGGCCGAGGCCGACGTCAGTGCCATCGTGGCCGCCGCAGGAGTCGCTCACGGGACCTTCTTCTTCCACTTCCCCACCAAAGAGCATGTGCTGCTGGAGCTGGAACGCCGCGAAGAGGACCGCATAGCCAAGCAGTTCGCGCAATTCTTGAAGTCCAAGCACGATCTTGTTTCCGCATTGAATGAGGCGGTCCGCCTCGTGGTCGGATTGGAGCGCCGACTCGGCGATCGGCTCTTCAATGACTTTCTGGCGCTGCACTTCTCGCAAACCCGTCCGCAGACCGAAGACGGCAGGGATCACCCCTTGATCGTGTTGGTTGCGCAGGAAATCGCACGTGCGCATGAACGCGGCGAGACCGATGCGCACATTAATCCCATGAATAGCGCGGTGTTCTTCTTGCTCGGCCTCTACGCACTGTTGATCACCACAGGCCACTGGCCGACCGGCCACACCCTGCTGGAAGATTACGTCGCGAGGACTTTGCGCGGTCTTCAGCCGTGACCCAGGCGCTTCACGGGCGTATCACGCCACGCAGCGGCATGAGTCCGAGTTCGTTGTGGGACATGAACCCCGGCGCGGCATCGCAGACAGCGGGAATCGCATTCGCGGGGCCCATCGCGGTCCAGGTGTAGCCGGGCAACGCGTAGCCGCCGCCCGAGTCCTGAGCTCCTTGCAGGATTAGCTCGGTGGACGAATCGCCTTCGATCACAATCCGGTAGTGATAGTGCTGCGGCCAATCCTCCTGTGGCTCAATGGCATCGAACGTGTCCATGGTGTATATCTCATGGAAGATGATGAGGGGCTTAGCGTCCACCCACGCTGTCCATTTGTGATGCTGGCGGGCGACGGTGCCCTTCTCGATCACGCCCTTGAAGCCCGGCATGTCGCTGGTCTCACCTCCCTCGAATGCGATGTCACGCGTGGCGACCCCGAGCTCCACCTCAGTCGTGTACCTGTCGACTGTTTTGCCCATGCCTTCTACGATCATTGCCATCGACTGGGCGAAGAGTGGCCAAGCTTGGCCCAGTAGATTCCGGCCGTCCTCGAATCCGGCGGGATCGCTCCCCATCCCCATCTCGTGCAGGTACTTCAAGGTGTCCCTGCCGAAATTCACCACCTCGTAGATGTGAATAGTGTCGATCTGACTGACGATCCGTGCCAGCGTAGACAAGTAGGTCGCCCGCGAAGCCCGGATTGACCCCACCTGCGTGAAACGATGTCCCCCCATCCAGACACGCCGCATGGATCTTGTCGATATCCGCTTGGCTGTGCTCGGTTCGATACCACCATGCGCCACCCGAGGCGACGACATTCTTGCCGGCACGCAGCAGCCGACACACCTCGTCGGGATCAGACCACAGCGGCGCATAGAACACGCAATCGGCCTCGAGCGCCTCGATCACAGCCTTGTCGTTGGTCGCAAGCACACCCGTTGGCGCTTTGCCTCAGAGTTCGCCGGCATCCTTGCCGATCTTCTCCGGTCGATTGCAAAGCACTCCCACCAGTTCGTAGGCAGGGTTGTGGACGAAATGGCGCAGTGCCACCGTGCCGACATTGCCTACGCTCCGCTGGATAACGCGATACCTCCGGTCGGCCGGCGACTTTCGCGGCACTGCCTTCTCTTGGGTGAGCGTCATTGCGACTCCTTTGGATGCACCGACAGCGGCCGCGCGCCCGCTGAGCGTAGGCATTTCTCCAACAGTGTGTCAACGATTAACAGCTGACTTCTGTCAGCCGTACAGCCAGTTACCTGCCCACGGGCCGACATGATTCGCGGTTAATCAGGGATATGTGGCGCT
Source organism: uncultured Actinomycetota bacterium (assembly GCA_963712615.1). Taxonomy (GTDB): domain Bacteria; phylum Actinomycetota; class Actinomycetes; order Mycobacteriales; family Mycobacteriaceae; genus Mycobacterium. The sequence continues at coordinate 411,090 of CAVQIO010000002.1, read as the reverse complement.
AAGTCCAGTCATATCCGACGTAGCCGAGAGCACCCTGATGGCTATATTGCTGACTCTAGTCAGTGCTATAGTCCCATGAACTCAATCAGCCTCGACAATGCGGAGGGTTCGTTAACCTGCCGAAGCTGCACCAGCGCACCGCCGGCGGCGTAGCCGCGAACGGATCCGATTCTGCGGGAATGACGTTCGACGAATACCTGGAGCAATCCCAGCTCGCGCAGCGCCGGGCCGACAAATGGCTGATCTCCGGCAGTCTTCTGATCGGCACCGCAGCCCTGGGCGTCTTCGGGCTGCCGCTGTTCCTCCGTGGTGTGTACTTGCTGCGCCGAGCGCAACGCGACGGGCTCTCGGTTCGGCCGATGCTCGTCACCTTGCTGGGCTATCTGGTCATCATCGATGCCGCCATCAACACCGTGGGATGGGCATTAGACCTGGTGGCAAACCACACGCTGCTAGCGCGCGTGCTGCTCAACGGCTGGGGCAACATGTTCGACGCGGGCTACTTCTGGCACTACAACGAGTTGTGGGTGGGTGGCGCCGCGGGACCGGGCGAAAAGGCCTGGGAAGTCGGGCTGATCCTGACCGTCTTCACGATGCGCATCGCCGCGGCGATCGGGTTTCTGCAGATGAAACGGTGGGGCCAGCAGTGGATGGTGATCACCTGCTGGATGGGCGTGGTGATCTGGATCGGCTACGTGTTCAACATGACCATGTTCGCCGACGTGCGTTTCGCGGGCGTCGTGTTGCCCGTCGTCGGCTGGTGGCTCTACGACGTCTTCTACATCACCCCTTTCCTCGCCATCCCCTATTTACACAGCGTCAACCGCGAAATCTTCACCGACTGAAGGCCGCTGATGACCGTGCATCAGTTGGCCAATACCGCACCAACGAGGAGGTCAGATCATGGGTTATCTCTGGGAGATACTGCGATATGTCGCGGCATGGGGCGGCACGGGCCTGATCATCTGGTTCTGGTACTGGCTGTTCTCCAACATCGGCACGTTTTGAGCAGCGCCGTGGGACCCGGCTAATGACCGACAGTTCCGATGCCCATGCGCTCGCGCTGGAACGTAGTTGCGCCGTGACGGCGGTTGCGCTCAGTGAGCAACGCCGCGAAGGCGTCCGGCTCGTGACGGGCGCCCGCCGCGGTTTCGGGCTCAATGCGGGGCTCACGTTCGTTCATGTCCCCTACCCCGCACTGTCGGATTGGACGCGCAGAACGCTGACATGCGGGGTGGCGCTGCAATGTGCGCCGTCGAAAGAGCGGATCACCGAATATCGGCTCAACGAGCTGTCCGCGCGCGAGCTGCGCGCGCTCACGCTTAGCGAAGCCGGCGTCGCCCTGGGCTGGATCGCCTCTCGGTGGCCGGGCCTGCTCGCCGAGGTGCGACGATTGCTACCGGAAGTCCGCACCGAGTCCGGTGACATGGATGCCCCGGAGATGCTCAACCGCGCAATCACATTGGCGGCCAGCGGACACCCATTGTCGGTTCATCCACTGCTGGGCAACCTGCCGCTGGCTTACACGTTGCCGCAGGGGTTGGCCGACAAGTTGCGACGCAGCTTCGGCAGGATGCCGTGGACGACAACCCAGAAGCGTCTGCCACGGCCCTACTCGACTCCCGTCGGCGGTGATGGTGGTGTCCGCAACCCCAACCTGCCGCCGCCGAGCCGGCCCCAAGACAACGATTTCGATGTCACCCCCGAACATCGACCCGGGATTCCTTACCCCGAATGGAATATGTGGGCAAAGCAGTTCATGCGTGACCACGTCGCCGTCGTGGAACGTAGCGAGCCCCGGCGAATTCGACGTCCGGTTCCGGTGACCGTCGACGTGCGCAAGTGGTTCGAAGAACACACCCATCGTGCGATGAGAAACCGTCTCGAAGACGGCTCGGACGTCGACGTCGACCAGTACGTCCGCCACTACATCGATCTGACGACAGGTGAGGCCAAGGAGCCGCGGATATTCCGCGAGTTGCTGCCCAGCAGCCGCGATGTCGCCGCGGCCTTGCTGCTCGACGGCAGTTCGTCCCTGGGCGTGCACGGTGGGCGCATTTTCCGGCTGGAATTGTCCTGCGCCGATGCCCTTTCACAAGCGATGACGGTCGCGCGCGAGCGGCACGGCGTCTTTGTCTTCACGGGGAATACCCGTCACCGAGTCGAGGTGGACTGTCTGAAGGACTTCGAGGACCGCCGGTTTGTGCCGCCGAGCGAGCTGGGCCTGTCGACGCGCGGCTATACCAGACTCGGTGCGCCACTTCGCCATTTGACGAGCCGGCTCCTTGCGCAACCCTCTGAACGGCGCCTGCTGATCATCATCGGCGACGGCCTGATCTCCGATGAGGGTTATGAGGGCCGGTATGCCTGGGCCGACGCCGCTCACGCGGTCGAGGAGGCCAATGATGCCGGCGTGTCGATGTACTACGTGGGGGTTGGACCCACTCGGGTCGATCCCCTTCCGGAAGTGTTCGGGCCTCGACGGTCGCAACGGATCCGCCGCGTAGAGGAGCTACCGCGGGTGCTAGCGCATGTCCACCGCGAATTGGTCGCCGCATGAATGCCGACCTGCTGGGGAAGAGATGACCACAGATACCTATTTCGCCAACGGCAACGAAGTCCAGCTGTTCGAGCAGGCCTTCGGCCGGCGCCTGCCTGTGATGCTCACCGGCCCCACCGGGTGTGGCAAGACCCGTTTCGTCGAGCACATGGGTGTGCTTTTGCAGCGGCCCGTGGTCACCATCAGCTGCCACGACGATCTCACCAGCTCCGATCTCGTCGGTCGTTTCATGGTGACCGGCGGCGATGTGGTTTGGACCGATGGCCCGTTGACCCGGGCCGTCAAAGCCGGTGCGATCTGCTATCTCGACGAAGTCGTTGAGGCGCGCCATGATTCATTGGCCATCCTGCATTCACTCACCGATCACCGGCGTTCCCTATATCTCGACCGAGCCGGCGAGGTCGTGCAGGCACCGGACGCGTTCGTGCTGGTGTGTTCGTACAACCCGGCCTATCGCAGCTCGCTCAAGGAGCTCAAACCGTCGTTCCGCCAGCGGTTCGTCACGCTCGCGATGAACTATTTGCCGGCCGCCCGGGAGGCCGACGTGGTCGTCGCCGAGGCCGGAATTCCGCTGGACACGGCCCGGCGGCTGGTCGAATGCGCGATTGCGATCCGCACCGCCGATGAAGCCTTTCACTTTGAGCCGCCGTCGACCCGGGTGTTGGTCACGGCGGCACAGCTGATCGCTGCCGGCGCAACCGAATTAGATGCGGCTGACGCGTGCATACTCGCGCCACTGAGCACCGACGGCGAGATCACCGACGGTCTACGTGAAGTCGCGGCGGCCAGCCTGGCCGCCGTCAACACATCGAATACGCAACGCTAGGAAGGGGCCCGCCGCTATGGATCTCAAAGAACGGAAACGCAAGAGGGCGCTCATCATCATCCAGGTGCTCATCTACGGCTACTTGCTGACGATGTTCGGAATCCAGCTCTACATGTCATTCGCCAGGGGCTGGTGGGATCTATGAATCTGCCTTTACTGAAACGTCATTCGGAAGGTGCCGACGGTCAGGTCGACCTCGAGGGCCACTACGACGAGTCCCGCGAAGCCCAGCGACGGGCCGACAAGTGGATGATCGTCGGTGCCGCATTGATGGGGATGTGGGCGCCGGGTCTGATCGGGTTTCCCATTTTCATGCGCGGCGTGTGGCTGCAGCGCCAGGCCCTGCGCGCCGGGCTGTCCGTTCGACCCATGATCGTCACTCTGATCGGCTATCTCGTCCTGATCGACGGAATGCTCAACAGTCTCGGCTGGGCCCTGGATCTGGTTGCCAACCACACGCTGATCAATCGTGTGCTGATGGTCGGCTGGGGCAACATGTTCGATGCGGGCTACTTCTGGCATTACAACGAGCTGTGGGTCGGCGGTTCGGCGGGGCCGGGCGAAAAAGCCTATGTGGCGGGGTTAATCCTCACGGTGTTCTCCATGCGGGTCGCCGCAGCGATCGGCTTCCTGCAGATGAAGCGTTGGGGCCACCAGTGGATGATCGTCACCTGCTGGATGGGCGTGGTGATCTGGTCGGCCTATGTGTTCAACATGACCATGTTCGCCGACGTGCGCTACGCCGGTGTGGTCTTCCCGGTGATCGGCTGGTGGCTCTACGACATCTTCTACATCACCCCTTTCCTCGCCATCCCCTATCTACACACCGTCAATCGCGAAATCTTCAGCGACTAGCCAGGTTTAAGGAGCGTTATCGTGACCGCACCCGCATCCACCGACGAAGACAAGCCGGCCGAGGATCTTCCACCGGGCACCACGCCCTACTACGCGCGCATGCACAAATGGATCAAACGGTCGGTGGTGGTGTGCCTGGTAGCACTGGTGATCGAAGGCGCCTTCACGTTGCCGTTCATGGCGGTCTACTACGGCTACCCGACGCTGAGCCTGACGGAGATCTGCAGTGAGCTGCTGAAGATTCGCTACTCCAACGACACCCTGGAGTGCAAGTACCCCTACCCGCCGTTCGGACCGCCCGAGGGCGCCGAGGGTAAGGCCACTGCCCAGGACGTCTGGGGCATCCAGCCGATACCGAAATACCACCGGCTGGGCTTCCGCGAGCTCGTCAAGATTCACAACGATCGACTCGCCCGTCAGCAAGCGGCGCCGCACCCATGACAGACCGGTTGCGCGTCGTCCAATGGACGACAGGCAATGTCGGCAAGAAGTCAGTTCACGCGATCGCCGAGAATTCATTGTTGGAACTCGTGGGCTGCTACGCGTGGTCCCCCGACAAGGTCGGCCGTGACGTCGGTGAACTGTGCGGCATCAAGCCCATGGGCGTCCACGCAACCGACTGTGTCGACACCCTGCTGGGCCTGGATCCCGATTGCGTTGTCTACAACCCGATGTTCGCGAATGTCGACGAGGTGACGCGCATTCTCGGAGCGGGGATCAACGTCGTGACCACATCGGAGTTCATCACCGGACACCAACTGGGCCGTGACCGTGAGCGGATCAGCGAAGCATGTGCGCGCGGCGGCTCGACGATCTTCGGTAGCGGCATCAACCCAGGGTTCATCCAGCTCTTCGCGATCGTCACGGCCGGCATCTCCGACCGGGTGGACCGAATCTCCATAGTCGAATCCTTCGACACCACCATCTACAACTCGCCGGCAACAGAGATACCGATGGGCTTCGGCTATCCGATCAACCAGCCCGATCTGCACGCGATCACCGAGAAAGGATCCGGCATCTTCCGCGAGGCGGTGTACCTGATCGCCGACGCCCTCGGAGTGCAACTCGACGACATCCGGTGTGAAGTCGAATATGCGCACACCACGGAGGATCTGCTGCTGCCCGGTGACTGGACCATCAAGCAGGGTTGCGTCGCGGGCATCGACGTCCGGTGGAAGGGAATTCTGGACAAGCGCGAGGTGGTCGAGGTCCGCGGGGTGTGGACCAAAGGCCAATCGCTGGCCCCCGGCTTGGTCGACGAGTTTCGGCTACACCGTCACGGTCCAGGGCCGGCCAACCATCAAGAGCACGCTGAGTTTCGAGCCCCCGGCGGACTTTCAAGGGGAATCGATCGACGACTACATCATGCTCGGCTTGACCATCACCGCCATGCCGGCGATCACCGCGATACCGGCCGTCGTCGCGGCACCGCCCGGCATCGCGACGTACAACAACCTGCCCCTGCTGCTTCCGCGCGGAGTCCTGGCGCGCAACTGAAAGGACGTGTAAATGACCGCCACCACCAGTGCGCCCAGCATCTTCGAGGCAGGACTTCCGGCGCTCGAGTATGACGTCACCGAATCGCCGCACGCGGTCTGCGACCGAATCCGGGCGGCACAGCAACGGGCGCCCATCGCCATAGGTCCGCTCGGTCCCGAAGTACTCGCCTACGATCTCGCCCGAAATATTCTGCGCGACACCCGATTCGTCATCCCCCCGGGCCTACATCTGAGCGCACAAGGCGTGACATCAGGACCACTCTGGGACAGGGTCGTCGGGAGCATCATCTGCGCGGAAGGCGCCGAACACCATCGGCTGCGAAGCCTGGTATCACGAACATTCGCGCCGCGGGCCATCGCGCGTCTGGACGAAACGATCGCCGAAGTGATCAACGACCTGATCGACGGCGTTGCCGCCGCGGGCCGCTGTGACATCGTCACCGATATCGCCCGGCACTATCCCATTCCCATCATCTGCGCCCTTCTTGGTGCCCCACGCGCAGACTGGACGCATTTTTGACCGATGGGCCGAAGAGATCTTCAAGATGGTCAACTTCTCGGTCAATCTTGTCGACGAAATGCCGGCCGTCCTTCGCGGCTGGGCCGAGCTCGACGCCTATGTCGATGAGATGGTCGCCGACCGACGACACCATTTGACCGACGACCTGCTCTCCAATCTCATTCGTGCCGAGGACCCGACTTTTCCAGGCGACCGGCTCAACGCCGACGAATTGCGTTTGACGGTGGCCGGTTTGCTGCTTGCGGGAACGGATACCACCCGCAATCAGGTGGCCGCTTCCATGCAGGTGCTGCTCGATCACCCGGATCAATGGGCGTTGCTACGCGATCACCCAGAACTGGCCATGGCGGCGGTCGAGGAGAGCATGCGCCACTCGCCGGCCGTATGCAACACCGTCCGCACCGTGCACGAGGACGTCGAGTTGGGCGGATACACCTTCCCGAAGGACACTTACATTTTTGTGAATTCCTTTGCCGCCAACCGTGATCCCGAAATCTACCAGGATGCCGATCGCTTCGACATCACCCGCAAGGACGCACCGGCGGTGTTGACCTTCGGCGGCGGCGTGCACTACTGCCTCGGCGCGAACCTGGCCAGACTGGAGCTGGCCGAAGGACTGAAGATTTTGGCGCGGCGCATGCCCGACGCCCGCCGGGTCGGACCTGCTCCGTGGAAACCGATGCTCGGCATGAGCGGACCGACACGTCTGCTCATTGAGTTCGGCCCGCGACGATGAGCGACTCAGCGCGATTGCATCACGTCGTCTTCGCGGTGGCCCGTGAACGCCACGACGCCGTGGGAGAACTGTTTAAGGAGCTGGGCTTCAGCTTCGAACGCATCAACTTGGACGAACTCGGACTTCGAGTGTTGCTGGATTGGAATCGGGGCATCGAGCTGATCAGTCCGAACCCGGGATCCACCGCCACGGTGGCGACTTCGGTGCGCGAATTCCTGGCGAATCATGGTGACGGCGTCTTCACGGTAGTGGTGCAGGTGCCCCGCGCGTCGGAGGCGGAGGACATCGCCCAGCGCTAAGGCTCGACCACCCGCTTTCGACAAGGGTTCGAGGGCGACGGCAACTACCTCGAGGAAATCGACCTGTCCGTGTTCGGCCTACCGCTCACCTTTCTGTCTACCAACCTACCATGAGCACCAAGAGCGAGCACCGCAAAGCACTTCGAGTGCGACGCCCACTGAAAGGAATAAGGCATGGCCGAGGCTCATGACTCCCAGGGCATCCCGGTACTCGACCTGACCGATCTGCCCGTGGCGCTCGACCGGGGCACCGGCTGGGCCACCTTGCGAGATGCCGGTCCGGTGGTATTGAGTGACGGCTGGTATGCCCTGACTCGTCGATCCGATGTCCTTGCCGCACTGCGCAACCCGAGCGTGTTCTCCTCCAAGAAATCGTTCGAGGTGGTCGGCAGCCCGCTGCCGCTGGTTCCGGCGGCGTTTGATCCGCCGGAACACACCCGGTTCCGAAAAATTCTGCAGCCCTTCTTCAGTCCGCATGCGCTCGCCTCGATACTGCCGTCGATTCAGGCCCAGGCGATCGACATCATCGACTCGATTGCCGAACGCGACGAGTGCGAGGTGATGGCCGACCTGGCGACTCCTTATCCCTCACAGGTCTTCCTGACCCTGTTCGGCCTGCCGCTGCAGGACCGGGAGCGGCAGGTTAGCTGGAAGGACGCCATCATCGAACTGAGCATTCCGGCCGCCGCCGGCGAAGCCCCGGATCTGACACCGGCGCTGGAGATGTTCGCATACCTCACCGAGGCCGTCGCCGCGCACCGGCAGAATCCGGGCGACGATGTCCTTTCTCACCTGCTGGTGGGCGAGGACGCGCTCAACGACGACGAGACCCTCGGGATGGCCTTCTTCTTCGTTCTGGCCGGTCTGGACACCGTCACCTCGGCGATCGGGGCCGCAATGCTCGAATTGGCTCGCCGGCCCGACGTGCGCACCAGACTCCGTGAAACGCCGGAGGATATCGCCGTTTTCGTCGAAGAGATCGTCCGGTTGGAGTCCTCGGCTCCGGTCGTCCCCCGGGTGACGACCGAGGAGGTCACCGTTGCCGGTGTCACGCTGCCGGCGGGCGCCCGGGTGCGGCTGTGTCTGGGTGCGATCAATCGGGACGGCAGCGATGCGATATCCGGTGACGATCTGGTGTTGGACGGCAAGGTGCATAAGCACTGGGGCTTCGGTGGCGGTCCGCACCGTTGCGTAGGTTCGCATCTGGCTCGGATGGAAATGAACGTCGTCGTGACCGAATGGCTCCGCCGCATTCCTCATTTCGAGCTCTCCCACCGGTACCGTCCCGAGATCATATGGCCGTCACCAACATCCACCTTGCCGCGACTACCGCTGCGGATTCTTGCAAAGGAAACGGCGTGACAGCGCCCATCAGAGCAGGCGAATCTCCCCGGTAGCTCCGTCAACCTCGACCAGGGCGCCCGACGGCAATGCTTTGGTCGCCCCCTGAACATCCACCACGCACGGAAAGCCGAATTCGCGGGCCACCACGGCGGCGTGTGACATCGGGCCGCCGAGTTCTGTGACCACGGCCGCGGCATAGCAGAACGCTGCGGTGTACCCGACGTCGGTAACCTCAGCGACAAGTATCTCGCCGGGTTGCAGATCATCGATGGTCTCGGGCCGCACGATCCGCACCCGGCCGCGTACCCGCCCCCCGCCCACGCCGACTCCGCGCAAGGTGCCTCCGCTGGCAAGAGCCGGCGTCGACGTAGTGGACGGCTCCCAGTTCCCGCTGAACACCGTCGGCGGAGTCACGGCAGCCAGCCTGCGCTGTTCGGCGCGGCGCCGGGCTACCAGCCCGCTAACGTCTGCCGGCAGTGCGTCGAGTTCATCGACCAATAGGTAGAACACATCGTCGGCGGTAGCGAAGATTTCGGCATCGACCAACCGGCGGCCGTACTGACGCAGCAGACCCCGCAGCACCCAGTTGGCCCGCACCACTTTGTCGCGACGAGCTTCGCGGTCGCGTAGTTGGCGCGCGGCCAGCAGCGCTACCGGCTTGGCCCGCAACGGAATCCGTGGATGTCGCGGCTGCGACCCCTGCGGCGCACTCATTGCTCTGGCCACCATCCGGACCAGCAGCTCGGGGTTGTCGGCGTAGCTGGTCGAGAGCATCTCGAGCTCCGCCGGGCCACGGTGCCCGATCAGCGCCAGCTCGGCCAGCACCGCGGCGTGAAACTCCGGCGCGTCGACGGCCAGTTTGTCGAGGCGCTCCCCCGGCTCGGTGAGCAGCCGAGCCACGTTCGGATCGCGCTGCGCCGCGACCACCAACCGATGCATGGCCTCGACCGATCGCGCGCTGACCAATTCCGGCCCCGCCGGCGCCGAGGTGTCTCGCCCGCACAGGGCGCGCAGCAACACATTGAACGCGGCACACAGCATGAACGACGCGGAGGCCAGCACCCAACCGTGCACAACATGGTCGCGGGCCAACACGATCAGGCTCAGCAGCCGGGAATCGTCGAGTTGGTCCGCATCGGCGGCCAGCCGTTCCAGCCGATCGACATCGGCAATGAAGTCCTGGGTATCGCGCGACGCGCCGGAGCTCAGGCCCACCAGGTTGACACCGAACACGCCGATATTGCGGCCGTTGCGCAGTTGCCTTCGGGCCCGGTTGATTTCGGCGGGGCGCTGCTCACCGAAGACCGGTAGCGAGGCCATGCTTGGGCCGAAGAAGCCGCTGTTGCTCACGATCATCGACGGCTTGGCGAATGGCACGGTTTCGGCCATGAAGTGTGCCGACGTGATCGCCCCGTACAACCGGTGGGCGAATACCGCGACTGTTCGCATGGCGATTTCGCGCTGGACCATTCCGCCCGGCCGCAAGCGCTCGGCAATGGTGACGCCGCCGGCGCGTAATCCGCGCACGGTCGCCGAAGCCGACGAGGGCGAAAACGGGCCCGGCAGCGCCTCGGACAAGTTGGTGGCCAGAAAGGTGGGAAAGCGCGGGTCGATCGGCGTGTCGAATTCGCCGTTATCTTGCTCTGGGCCAGCCGGTCTGGGAAGCACACCGTCAGCTGCGGCAGCATCGACGGCAGGCAGGTCCCCAATGTTGGCCAGCCGCCACGGCAACGACACGACCCGCTTACCCAGCGTGATGCGGCCGCGCACCGCCAATGCGAAGTCCTCGATACATTCGTCGCAATTCCATGCCGGCTGAAATCCCCACTGGTCGCGCAGCTCTGACGTATCCATCAGCGGGGCGCTTCGCACCAGCTCCAGCTCGGCGATCGCAGTCGGGCCGCGTCGCCCCAGAGCCGTCAACGGGCCACCCAGCCGCACGACCGGACGCCCGAGGCCGGCAACGATCTGCCGAAACGTCTGCTCGCCCGCAGCGGCGAGATTGACTGGACCGCTGGCAATTTCGGCGTCCACGACGGCACGGGTGAATAGCCGAAGCGCATCGTCGAGGTGGATGACTTGCATGCGGCGATCGGCAGACCCATCAGGAAACGCCGGCAGCGCCAGCAGCCGGCGCACCCAATTGTCGACGTTGCGACCGACGATGAGTGCGGAACGGACCGCGACCCACTCGGCCTCTGATCCCCCGAGCATGTCTTCGACGCGGGCCTGGTGCACGCCGTCGGCCAACACCGGAGCCATCGCTTCGTGCTCGGCTTTCGCCGCGTCCGCGCGGCCATAGACATGTGCCGACGACGCGAAAACGATCCGCCTGGAACCGGTCTCGGCTATTGCTTCCAGAACATTGCGTGTGCCCCCGACATTGACCTCGTGCCCGATACGTTCGTCGGGCCCGGGGCTCCGTGCCCACGCGAAATGGGCGACGACGTCCGCGCCGGCGATACCGCGCCTGACCGCGCCCGCGTCCCGGATATCCGCCTCGATGAAATCGGCAGCACTCGACCAGCTTTCCGGCCGGTACCGGGCGATCCCTACGACATCGTGACCCCGGCTGAGCAATCGGGCGGTGAGACCGCGGCCGAGCACGCCACTGGCCCCGGTGACCGCGACTCTCACGAAGTCCCGTCTTCCCGCGTCATTCGTCGTCGTCCATCAATGCGGCGTTGACCAGGGCCTCGAGGTCCATGTCCGCGATGTCCTTTTCCGTGCTCGCCCCCGCGGCCACCGCCTGCGTAGTGCCGTCTTCGGTTGCCAACGCCAGCAACAGCTCCAGCACTCCCGCCTGCCGGAGTCGCTTGACCGGAATGGCCCCCACCACGCGCTGAATTTCGGCTTCCCCGGGCACGGCGGCCGGGGCGCTTTGCTGCGACGCCTCAATGAGCTCTTGGTGCATGTAACCGGCCAGCGCAGCGCAGTTCGGGTAATCGAAAATCAGCGTGGGTGAAAGCGCGAGACCCGTAGCGGACTTCAACCGGTTGCGCATCTCGACGGCGGTCAGCGAGTCAAAGCCGAGCTCCTGGAACGCTCTTTCCGGATCGATGGACTCGGGGCTGGAGTTGCCCAGCACCGTGGCGATATTGGAGCGCACCAAATCCAGCAGAACGTCGTATTGCTCGTCTTCGGGCAACCCTTCGAGGCGTTGCAGCAGAGCCGATTTCGACTTCGCCGCGGCCAACGAATCGTCGACCTGGCGTCGCGTCGGCGCGTTGATCAGATCAACGAACATCGGCGGCAACGTTCCCCCATCGAACTTGACCCGCAGCGCCGCGAGGTCGATGTGGGCAGGCAACAGGAACGGTTCGTCGACAATCAGGGCGGTGTCCATCAAGTCCAGTGCCTGATCGGAGGACATCGCAACGATGCCGTCCCGGCCGAACCGGGCACGATCGGCGGCGCCCAGCGCACCGGTCATGGCACTGGCCTGATCCCACAGACCCCAGCCCAAGGACATCGCCGGCAACCCGTACGAACGCCGGTGCACGGCCAACCCGTCGAGGAACGAGTTAGCGGCCGCGTAGTTGGCCTGGCCCGACGCGCCCGCCAGGCCGGCCATCGACGAAAACAGGATGAAGGCGGACACATCGAGGTCGCGGGTCAACTCGTGCAGGTTCCAAGCCCCGTCGACCTTGGCCCGCAACACCGCATCAACCCGCTCCGGGGTCAACGAGGAAATCACCGCGTCGTCGAGCATTCCGGCCGCGTGAATCACGCCAGACAGCGGTCGCTGCACCGGAATGTCGGCGATCACCTTGGCCAACGCCTCGCGGTCGGCGACGTCGCAGGCCACCACCTGCACCTGGGCACCGGTGGCGCCGAGCTCGGTCAGCAGCTCCGCGGCCCCCGGCGCATCCAGACCACGGCGGCTCACCAATACCACGTTGCGGGCGCCGTAGCGCGACACCACGTGGCGGGCCAATGCCGAACCGGCCATGCCGGTTCCACCGGTGATCAGCACGGTGCCGGTACCCAGCCCGCCCCCTGGCCCGAAAGGCAGCGTCATCACGACCTTGCCCACATGGCGGGCCTGACTCAAGTACCGCAATGCCGCCGGTGCGCGGCGTACGTCAAACCGGGTCACCGGCAACGGCCGTAGCACGTCCTCGCCGAACAGCGCGGCCAGCTCGTCGAGCATCTGCTGAATGCGCTCGGGTCCCGCTTCGAAGAGGTCAAAAGCGCGGTACCGCACACCCGGGTGTTCCTCGGCGATCACGCCGGGCTCGCGGATGTCGGTCTTGCCCATCTCCAGGAAAATCCCACCAGAAGCGACCAGCCGCAGCGAAGCATCGACGAAGTCGCCGGCCAGCGAGTCAAGCACCACATCCATACCGCGGCCAGCGGTGACCGCGCGGAACTTGTCCTCGAACTCCAAGCTGCGCGAGTCGGAAATGTGATCATCGTCAAAGCCCATGGCCCGCAAAGTTTCCCACTTGCCGTGGCTAGCCGTTGCGAAGACCTCCAGCCCCAGGTGCCGGGCCAGCTGCACCGCGGCCATGCCGACGCCACCGGCGGCCGCGTGCACCAATACCCGCTGACCGGGCTTCGCCGCGGCCAGGTCCGTCAGCGCGTAGTAGGCGGTAGCGAAAACCACCGTGGTGGTCGCGGCGGCGGTGTGCGACCACCCGGTCGGCATCTTGACCAACAGCCGCTGATCGGTGGTCGCGATCGTTCCGGTCCCGTCCGGGAACAGCCCCATGACGCGGTCGCCAATCGTGAAACGGCCATCCTGCGAAGCGGTTTCGACGACTACGCCCGAGGCCTCGATACCCATCACCGCGTCGGGATCGGGGTAGAGACCAAGCGCGATCATCACGTCGCGGAAGTTGGCCGCGATAGCCGACAGCGCGACCCGAACTTGCCCGGGTCCCAGTGGCACGTCGGCGTCCGGGATTCGTTCCAATCGCAGGTTCTCGAAGGTGCCGCGGCTGCTCATGCCCAGTCGCCACGGACCATCACCCGGCGGCACCAGGAGGCCACCGGCAGCGTGGCTGCCGTGCACTCGCGCGAGGTATATCTTTGCGCCACGCACCACCAATTGCGGCTCGCCGGTGGCCAGGACCGAGGCCACCGCATCTTCGTCTAGCGCCGCATCAGTGTCGACCAGCACGATCCGGCCGGGATGCTCGGTCTGCGCCGAACGCACCAAGCCCCACACCGCGGTGCCCGCCAGATCGGTGATCTTCTCCCCTGGCAACGTCATCGCGCCCCGGGTGGCCACCACCAACGTCCCCGCCTCTTCGCGGGCCAACCACGACTGCAGCACCGGTAGCACCGCGCGGGTGGCTGCATACACCCCCGCCAGCACATCATCGGCGACCGGCGCCGATTCGAACACCACCGCCGATCGCTGTCCCTCGGCGGCCTCCAATTCGGGTGCTCCCCAGGTGGACACCGATACCGGTTGCACCGATGATGACGGCGGCGCGGACCAGACGACTTCGAAGAGCCGATCCGGTCCAGAGCTCGAGACCGCGGCCAGCAACTGCTGATCGGTGACGGGCCGGGCCACCATCGAGCCCACCGAAAGCACCGGCAGCCCAAGGCCATCGGCGAGCTCGATCGACACCGCGGTGCTGGTGCCGCTCGCGGTGGGATCTCCCACCGGCACGATCCGCGCGCGCACCGCCGCCGCGCCCGCGGCATGCAGAGACACCTGCTGCCAGGAGAACGGCACCATCATCGAACCTTCGGCAAGCTCGTGGCTATCGGAGGCCAGGATCACCGCGTGCAATGCGGCGTCCAGCATCACCGGGTGCACCCCGAACCCGGTCACGGACACCCCGGCATCCGCGGGCAGTGTCACTTCGGCGAACACTTCATCCCCGCGACGCCACATCGAGGTCAAACCGCGGAATGCGGGCCCGTACCCGTATCCGCGCTCGGCGAGCCGTTCGTAGCCGTCGCCGATGTCGACCGGGACGGCGCCAACGGGGGGCCAGGCCGACAGATCCGCGCTCGGCTCCGACGATCCGGTGCGCAGCATGCCCTCGGCGTGTAGCGACCAGCCGGAACCGGCCTCGGCGCGGGAGAAGATCGACACCGCACGGGGGCCGGAATCATCGGAGCCGCCAACCACCACCTGGACAGCGACCGACCCGCCGGCCGGCAACACCAGGGGCGCCGCAAGATTCAGTTCGTCGACAACTCCGCAGCCCACCTCGTCACCGGCGCGGATCGCCAACTCGACGAATCCCGCACCGGGGAACAGCACGACTCCACCCACGGCGTGGTCGTTCAGCCAGGTCTGCACGCTGGGCGATAGCCGGCCCGTCAGCACCACCCCACCCGAGGCCGGCAGCTCGACGACCGCGCCCAGCAACGGGTGTTCGCTGGCGGCCAGTCCCAGACCGGCCGCGTCGACAGTGGCGCCGTCGCTGGAGAGCCAAAAGCGCCGCCGCTCAAAGGTATAAGTGGGCAGCTCGACGAAATTGGCCTGACCGATTGCGGCGCGCCAGTCCACGTTCATCCCGGCGGCAAACCCCTGGGCGATCGCATTGGTCAGGGTTTCCGGCTCCGGGCGGTCCTTCCGCAGCGCGGACATCGTGATCACCGGCACATCGGCAAGCGACTCTTCGATCGACGCCGTCAGGCCGCTGCTGGGTCCGACCTCGAGGAAACGGGTTCCGCCGGCCGAATGCGCCCAGCGCACGCTGTCGGCGAATCGCACCGCGTCGCGGACGTGCCGCTTCCAATATGCTGCCGTGGCGAAGTCATCTCCCGCCAGCTGTCCGGTCACGTTCGACACAATCGGGATAGTCGGCTTGCCGACAGCGAGTCCGGCTGCGACCGTTCCGAATTCGTCGATCATTGGATCCATCAGCGGAGAATGGAAGGCATGCGAGACGGCCAGTTGGTGGACCCGGCGGCCGTCGGCACGGAGGCGGTCGGCGATCGCGGTCACCTTGTCTTCGACGCCCGAAATCACCACCGAGCCCGGCCCGTTGATCGCCGCGATGCCGACCTCGGGCACCAGCAGCGGACGCACTTCGGCTTCGGTCGCCTGCACGGCGACCATTGCCCCGCCCACCGGCAGCGCCTGCATGAAGCGGCCCCTGGCGGCCACCAGCACCGCGGCGTTCTCCAGCGACAGCACACCGGCGACGTGCGCGGCCGCCAACTCGCCGATCGAGTGGCCTAGCACGAAGTCGGGCCGTATACCCCAGGATTCGAGCAACCGGAACAGGGCGACTTCCACCGCGAACAGCGCCGGTTGTGCGAATTCGGTGGTGTTCAGCAGGTCTTCGTCGTAGCCCCACATGACTTCGCGCAACGGGCGCAGCAAGTGCCGATCCAGTTCACCCACGACGGTGTTGAACGCCTCAGCAAATACCGGGTAACCGGCGTGCAACCCCATTCCCATGCCCAGTATCTGGGAGCCTTGGCCGGGGAAGACGAAGACGGTCTTGCCGCCTTGCATTGCGATGCCCCGGATAACCGATCCGGCGTCACCGGTGGCCAATTCGTCGAGGCCGGCCAGCAACTGGTCGCGATCAGCACTGGCAACGACGGCGCGATGCTCAAAGTTTGACCGGCCCGCCAGCGTCCACGCCACATCGGCGGCGTCGAGCTCGTTGTCGGCGCGGATATGAGCGGCCAGCCGACAAGCGTGGGAACCTAACGCCGACAGCGATTTTGCCGATACCACCCACGGCAGCACCGGCACCTTGGGGCGGTCTACGACGTGCTCGGGGTTCGGGGGGTTCTCAACCGGGACCGCCTCGATGATCACGTGGGCGTTGGTGCCGCTGATGCCGAACGACGACACCCCCGCCCGATGCACGCGACCCGCAGCGGGCCACGGCCGCGCCTCGGTCAGCAACGACACCGAGCCCGCCGACCAATCCACATGCGGGCTCGGCTGATCCACGTGCAACGTCGCCGGCAGCGTCTCGTGGCGCATCGCCTGGACCATCTTGATGACCCCGGCCACCCCGGCAGCAGCCTGCGTGTGACCCATATTCGACTTGATCGAGCCCAGCCACAGCGGCTCAGTGCGGTCCTGCCCGTAGGTTGCCAACAACGCCTGCGCCTCAATGGGATCACCCAATGTGGTGCCGGTGCCGTGGCCCTCCACCACATCGACCTCGGCCGCCGACAACCCGGCATTGGCCAGCGCCGTGCGCACCACCCGCTGTTGCGACGGACCATTGGGCGCCGTCAAACCATTAGAGGCACCGTCCTGATTGACCGCCGAGCCTCGCACCAGCGCCAGCACCGGATGGCCTAGCCGACGCGCATCCGACAACCGCTCGACGACGAGCATTCCGCCGCCCTCGGAGAATCCGGTGCCGTCGGCGGCGCCCGCGTATGCCTTGCACCGGCCATCGCCCGACAACCCGCGCATCCGGCTGAACTCCACGAAGATGTCGGGTGTGGCGTTGACTGTGACGCCGCCGGCCAGGGCCAGGTCGCACTCGCCCGAACGCAGCGACTGCACCGCCATGTGCAAGGCCACCAACGACGACGAACACGCCGTGTCCACCGAGACGGCCGGGCCCTCCAGCCCCAGCACGTAGGACACCCGGCCCGACGCCACGCTGGAGGACTGGCCGGTCAGCCGGAAGCCCTCCGCGGTGGGCGCGGCGCCGATGCCGTAGCCCTGTGTGTACACCCCGGCAAACATGCCGGTGGCGCTGCCGCGTAACGCACCGGGCTCAATTCCTGCCCGCTCCAAAGCTTCCCAGGATAGTTCGAGGAACATCCGCTGCTGCGGATCCATCGCGAGCGCCTCGCTGGGCGCGATACCGAAGAAGGCGGGGTCAAAGTCCGCGACACCGTCCACGAAGCCGCCGCGGCGGGTGTAGCACGTGCCTGGAACATCGGGATCCGGGTTGTACACGCCGTCCAGATCCCAGCCACGGTCGCTCGGGAATTCGGAGAGCACGTCACGGCCCTCGGTCAGCATCTCCCAGAGATCCTCGGGGGAAGTCACCCCGCCCGGGTAGCGGCACGACATGCCCACGATCACGATCGGGTCGTCGCCGGTGACGTGGACGGCCGGGGTGTGCGCGATCTCTTGTGGGACTCCGGCCAGCTCGTGACGGATGTAGCTGGCCAGTCCGTTCGGCGTCGGGTAGTCGAAGATAAGGGTGGGTGAAAGTGCTAGGCCGGTAACGGTTTTCAGCCGATTGCGCATTTCGACCGCGGTCAGCGAGTCGAAACCCAGGTCCTGGAACGCCTTGTCCGGGTCGATCGCCTCGGCAGCGGTATTGCCCAGCACGGTCGCGATGTTTGAGCGGACCAGGTCCAGCAGCACCGCATGCTGTTCGGGTTCGGGCAGCCCGTGCAAGCGATGGGCCAGAGCCGATTTCGACTTCGCAGCGGCCAGCGAGTCGTCGACCTGGCGCCGTGCCGGCGCGTTGACCAGATCGGTGAACATCGGCGGCACTGCGGCCGCATTCGCACGCAGCGCGGCCAGGTCGATACGGGCGGGCGCGATGAACGGCTCGTTGACAATCAGTGCGGTGTCGAACAATTCCATCGCTTCGTCTGACGACAGGGCCAAGATTCCGTCGCGGCCGAGCCGGGCGAGGTCGGCGGCGTCCAGTCCGCCGGTCATGGCGCTGGCCTGATCCCACAGCCCCCACCCCAGTGAGATCGCCGGCAACCCGTGGGCTCGCCGATGGGCGGCCAGACCGTCGAGGAATGAGTTGCCCGCCGCGTAATTGGCCTGACCCGATGAACCCACCAGGCCCGCCATCGACGAGAACATCACGAACGCCGACACATCCAGGTCGCGGGTGAGCTCGTGCAGGTTCCATGCCGCGTCGATCTTGGCCCGCAACACCGGGTCCACTCGTTCGGGTGTCAGCGATGTGACCATCGCGTCATCGAGCACACCGGCGGCGTGAATCACTCCGGATAGCGGATGCTGCGCCGGAATATCGGCGATCACCGCGGCCAATGCCGCCCGGTCGGCAGCGTCGCATGCGATCACCTTCACCCGGGCTCCGCCCGACTCCAATTCGGCGACCAACGCTGCAGACCTCGCAGCATCCGGGCCACGCCGACTCAGCAGCACCAGGTTGCGCACCCCGTGGTGTGTCACCAGATGGCGGGCCAGCGTCGAACCCGCCATCCCGGTTCCACCGGTGATCAACACCGTTCCCGCTGCCCAGGAATCCGGCAGCGTCATCACGACCTTGCCGATGTGGCGGGCCTGACTCAAGTACCGCAATGCCGTACGGGCACGGCGCACATCAAATGTCGTCACCGGCAATGGCCGCAACACACCGGCGTCGAATAGTTCGGCGAGCTCGAGCATCCACTCGTGCATCCGGGGACGGCCCGGCTCGAAGAGGTCAAAGGCGCGGTAGCGGACGCCCGGGTATTCCCGCGCGACCACGCCGGGGTCGCGGATATCTGTCTTGCCCATCTCCAAGAACACGCCGCCGGGGGCGACCAGGCGCAGGGACGCATCCACGAATTCACCGGCCAGCGAGTCCAGCACCACGTCCATGCCCCGCCCGCCGGTGACGGTCCGGAACTTCTCCTCGAAATCCAGGCTGCGCGAATCCCCGATGTGATCGTCGTCAAAGCCCATGGCCCGCAAGGTTTCCCACTTGCCGCGGCTGGCGGTCCCGAACACCTCGAGCCCCAGGTGCCGCGCCATCTGCACGGCAGCCATCCCCACGCCACCGGCGGCGGCATGCACCAACACCCGCTGGCCCGGCTTGACATCGGCCAGGTGGATGAACGCCATGTAGGCGGTGGTGAAGACCGCAGAGATGGCGGCGGCTTCGGCGTACGACCAATCGTCGGGCTTCTTGAGCAGCAGGCGCACATCGCCGGCCACCAATGTGCCGCTGCCGTCGGGGAAGAATCCATAGACCGAATCGCCGACCGCGAATTCGGTGACGCCCGGCCCGACTTCGACTACGACGCCCGCACCTTCGCCGCCGAGCAGCGCATCGTGGGTGAACATGCCCAGGGTGATCATCACGTCGCGGAAATTGGTGGCGATGGCGCGCAGAGCCACCCGAACGTGGCCGGCCTCCAGGGGCGCGTCGGCGTTGGGAACCGGCTCCAGCCGCAGGTTCTCGAAGGTGCCGGCGCTGCTGATACCCAGCCGCCATGGTCCGTCGGCCGGAGGGACCAAGATTCCGTCGACCGCGCGGCTGCCGATTACCCGTGCGGTGTAGATGGTTGCGCCGCGCAGCAATACCTGGGGCTCGCCGGCCGCCAAAACGGCGGCAGCTGCGTCATCGTCCAGGGGCGCATCGGAATCGACCAGCACGATCCGGCCGGGGTGCTCGGTTTGCGCCGATCGCACCAGGCCCCACACCGCGGCGCCCGCTAGATCGGTGATGTCCTCCCCCGGCAGCCCCATTGCGCCGCGAGTGGCCACGACCAGGATTCCCGAATCGCGCTCGGTCAACCACGACTGGACGGCCGCGAGCGCCCGGTGTGCACGCTGATAGCTAGCCGCCACCGGATCGTGCTCAGTGGCAATGGATTCGAGCAGTTGATGGGACGGAACCGGCTTGCTACCGGCGGTCGCCGGCGCGGGCGACCACACCACCTCGAACAGGCGGTCCGGACCCGAGCCCGAGATGGCCGCGCGCAGTTGCTGCTCGTTCACCGGTCGGGCGACCATCGTGCCCACCGATAGCACCGGCAACCCCAGCCCGTCGGCCAGCTCGATCGAGACCCCCGAAGGGCCCGCCGGCGCGATGCGCGCGCGCACCGCCGATGCGCCCGCGGCGTGCAGTGAAATACCCTGCCACGAGAAGGGCAACACCACGTCGGTCTGGTCTGCGCCCTGGTGGGCCATGACCATGGAATGCATTGCCGCATCGAGCAACGCCGGGTGCACGCCGAACCCGCTGACACCGCCGGCGGCGTCGGGCAGCCGCACCTCGGCGAACACCTCGTCGCCGCGGACCCACGCGGCGGTCAATCCCTTGAACGCCGGGCCGTAACCGTATCCGCGCGCTGCCAGCTTCTCGTAGCCGTCGGATGCGTCCACCGCGACCGCGCCCGCGGGTGGCCACACCGACAGATCGGTGTTGGCCACAACCGGCACAGAGCTCAATGCCCCTTCGGCGTGGCACGCCCATGCGGAGGCGGCGTCGGCGCGCGAGAAAATCGCGACACTGCGCTGGCCCGATTCCTGAGCGGGACCGACCACGACTTGCACGCCCACCGAGCCGAATCCCGAGTCGCCGACCGGCAACATCAACGGCGCCTGCAGGGTCAGCTCATCGATTGTCGAACAACCGACTTCGTCACCCGCGCGGATCGCGAGCTCCACAAACCCCGCACCCGGGAACACCACCGTGCCGGACACCGCGTGGTCGGCCAGCCACCCGTGCACGCTGGGCGATAATCGACCGGTCAGTACCACCTCGCCCGAGGACGGCAGCTCGACCACCGCGCCCAGCAACGCATGCTCACTGGCTCCCAGTCCCAAGCCCGCGACGTCGGCTCCGATACCCTCGCCGGACAGCCAAAACCTGCGCCGCTCAAAGGCATACGTCGGCAGCTCGACAAAGCCGGCACCGCCCAATACCCCGCGCCAGTTCACGTTCACACCCGCCACGAACGCTGCGGCCGCCGACGTCAGGAACCGCTCGAGTCCGCCGTCCTCACGACCCAGGGTGGGAACGACGATGGCCTCGGTGTCGGTGTCGGTGTCGGCGGCGGGGGCGGTGTCGTTGAAGGTGTCTTCGATTCCCGCGATCAACGCGGGATGCGGACTGGATTCGATGAATGTCCGGTATCCGTGTTCGCATGCGGTGCGCACTGCCTGGTCGAATTGCACGGTCTGCCGGATGTTGCGATACCAATAGGCCGCATCCAAACCGGCTGTATTCAAACGACTTCCGGTCACGGTAGAAAAGAAGGCGACGCGCGAGGAGCGCGGCTCGATGCCGGCCAGAACCTCGATCAGCTCGTCGCGAATCGCCTCGACCTCAATCGAATGCGACGCATAGTCCACGTCGATCCGGCGGGTCCGCAGCTCCAGGTCGGCGCAGAAGCCGATGAGTTCCTCCAGCGCGGCGACGTCACCCGAGACCACGACCGCGGACCGGCCATTGACCGCGGCGATGCTGATTCGATTGCCGTAGGGCGCCAGCAATTCCCGCGCCCGCTCGGTGCTGCAAGCGATGGAAGCCATGCCGCCGGGGTGGGCCAGCGTGCGCAGCAGTTTACTGCGCAGCGTGACCACCCGCGCGGCATCGCGCAACGACAGCGCACCGGCGACATACGCTGCGGCGATTTCGCCTTGCGAGTGACCGATTACCACGTCCGGATTCACTCCGACCGACTTCCACAGTTCGCTCAACGAAACCATCACCGCGAACAGCGCCGGTTGCACGACATCCACGCGATCCAGACCCGGAGCGCCCGGCGCGCCACGCAGCACATCGATCAGCGACCAGTCGACGAATTCCGCGAACGCCTCGGCGCACGCTTCGATCTGCTGTGCGAATACCGGTGCGGTGTCGAGCAATTCGATGCCCATACCCACCCATTGGGAGCCTTGGCCGGGGAAGACGAAGACATGCTTGCCCGCAGGCAGTGCGGCGCCCCGAACGATCGAGGGGCCCAGGTTGTCGCCGGCCAGTTCGTCCAGCCCGGCCAGCAACTTCTCGCGGTCACCACCGACGACTACGGCCCGGTGCTCAAAGGTCGCCCGCCCCGCCAGGGACCATGCCACGTCGGCAACGTCAAGCGCGTCATCGGCATTTATGTGCGCCGCCAGCCGTGCAGCTTGGGATCCCAACGCCGACAGCGACTTTGCCGACAGCACCCACGGCACCACGACAGGCGCCGGGCTGGTTTCCCGCGGTTCCTCCGGGGCAGCCTCAACGATCACATGTGCGTTGGTGCCGCTGATTCCGAACGACGACACCCCCGCACGGCGTACATGATCCGCCGCCGGCCAGGGCCGCGCGTCGCTCAACAACGACACCGAGCCCGCCGACCAATCCACATGCGGGCTCGGCTGATCCACGTGCAACGTCGCCGGCAGCGTCTCGTGGCGCATCGCCTGGACCATCTTGATCACCCCGGCCACCCCGGCAGCAGCCTGCGTGTGACCCATATTCGACTTGATCGAGCCCAGCCACAGCGGCTCAGTGCGGTCCTGCCCGTAGGTTGCCAACAACGCCTGCGCCTCAATGGGATCACCCAATGTGGTGCCGGTGCCATGGCCCTCCACCACATCGACCTCGGCCGCCGACAACCCGGCATTGGCCAGCGCCGCGCGCACCACCCGCTGCTGCGACGGACCATTGGGCGCGGTCAAACCATTAGAGGCACCGTCCTGATTGACCGCCGAGGCCCGCACCAACGCCAGCACCGGATGGCCCAGCCGACGCGCATCCGACAACCGCTCGACCACCAGGAGGGCGCCACCCTCGGACCAGCCAACCCCGTCGGCCGCCCCGGCATAGGCCTTGCAGCGCCCGTCGGGCGAGAGCCCCCGGTGCCGGCTGAACTCGATGAAAACCGTTGGCGTGGCGTTGACGGTGGCTCCGCCGGCCAGGGCCAGGTCGCACTCGCCCGAACGCAGCGACTGCACCGCCATGTGCAAGGCCACCAACGACGACGAACACGCCGTATCCACCGAGACCGCGGGGCCTTCCAGCCCAAGCACATACGACACCCGTCCCGAGGCGACGCTGGAGGTCATGCCGGTAAGGCGGTAGCCCTCGATCTCCTCGGCGAGCATGCCGTAGCCCTGGACGATGAGTCCGGCGAACACTCCGGTGGCGCTGCCGCGCAGGCCGCTGGGGTCGATCCCGGCCCGCTCCAATGCCTCCCACGAAAGTTCCAGCAGCATTCGATGCTGGGGGTCCATCGCGAGTGCCTCGGTGGGCGCGATCCCGAAGAAGGCGGGGTCGAAGTCCGCGACATCGTCAACGAAGCCGCCGGTACGGGCGTATGTCTTGTGGCGCATGTCGGGATCGGGGTCGAACAGCCCCGCCAGATCCCAACCGCGATCCGTCGGGAAATCCGAGATCACGTCGCGGCCGTCGGCCACCATTTGCCAAAGACTCTCGGGCGTATCAACCCCACCCGGGAAGCGACAGGACATGCCGACGATCGCGATCGGCTCGCTCGACCGCTCCAGCAGCGTGCGGTTGGTGCGCTTCAGGCGTTCAACCTGGACCAGCGCTTTCCGCAGCGCTTCGGTCGCATGCTGGAGTTGATCCACCTCAGTACCCTTCGCCTAACATTGGCCGTCTTCAACCACCGGTTGCCGAGTCACGGAAGTTACTGCACGAAACGACGTCGTAGTGCTGCTCTCGGACCCAAGAATGTCGCTGGTGAGTATGGCCAACTCCGACAGGATTTCAAAACGTCCGATATTCCCGGCTGCTAAACGAGGATCGGGGTCGACGTGTGGAACGCCGCGTCCAAGGGGGTGTGGCCGCGCCGGGTGCCGCTGCGGTCCCGCTGACCGTGCCTTACGCGCGACACGCCGTCCATGGCGCGACTGTACCCGGCTAATCATCGGTGGCGATCGGTCACATGGCGGTGTGATTCCTGGTCGGAGTCACCGAAGGGCGGCGCGGCGCAAACGAGGTGGTCAGACGACCACTCGGCGCCAGCCGTCGGCAGCCTGGGCGGCGCGGATCAGCACATCGCATAGCTCGCGCAGTTCGGTTACTTGGGCACCTTCGTCGAGCGCCGTGGCGACATCTTCGGCGGCGCATCGGACCTGGTAAACACGATCCGACAGGTCCGCGGCCTCATCCGCCGACAGCACCACGGCATCAGCAGGCAAGCCCGACAAGGTCCCAGGCTCACCCCGGGTGATCGAAGCCCGCTGCTCGTAGGCCCGCTGCCGGCACGACTGCCGGCAATATTGACGGCGCCGACCCATCCCGATTTCGGTGACGTCTCGACCGCACCAGCGGCATGGCTGTGGGTGGCTACGGCGGCTCACGCCTGCCGACTTTAGTCCGCCGCCCGCCGCGATCCCGGTATCATGGAGGGTCGAGTCGCGCACGCCGCGTGCCGACCCGGGAACTACGCAGAACGTCAGAGCGTTTGCTAAGCGAATAGAATCGCGTCATCGGAGCTTAAAGCTCAAAAGATTTAAAAGGAGTAGCAGCCATGGCTGATCGTGTACTGAGGGGCAGTCGCCTCGGAGCCGTGAGCTATGAGACCGACCGCAACCATGATCTGGCTCCCCGTCAGCTCGCGAAGTACCGCACCGAGAACGGCGAGGAATTCGAGGTTCCGTTCGCCGACGACGCCGACATCCCCGGCAGCTGGCTGTGCCGCAACGGCATGGAAGGCACCCTGATCGAGGGTGACCTACCCGAGCCGAAGAAGGTCAAGCCACCGCGCACGCACTGGGACATGCTGCTGGAGCGCCGCAGCGTCGAAGAACTCGAAGAACTGCTCAAGGAGCGCCTGGACCTGATTCGATCACGCCGGCGCGGCTGAGCGGGGCTTCGCCCCCGGATTACGTGCGGTTGGCAGCGCGAGCGGCTCGAGTGCCGCTCCTGCGACTCTGAACGCCCCATTTCGCAACCTTCACCAGCGCCTCGCGAATATTGGATCCGCTCATTTTGGAGACGCCAAGTTCACGCTCGGTGAAGGTGATCGGCACCTCGACGACGATGAAGCCGCTGTCGCGGGTGCGCCGGGTCAGGTCGATCTGGAAGCAGTAGCCCTTGGAGTCCACCCCGTCGAGATCGATCGCTGCGAGGACTTCGCGACGGTAGGCCCGGTAGCCGGCGGTGATGTCATGGATATCGATATCGAGTGCCAGTCGCGCATAGGTGTTGGCCGTCCAGGACAGGGCCCAGCGTCGCCACGGCCAATTTCGCACCGCTCCGCCGTCGACGTAGCGCGAACCGATTGCCAGGTCGGCTCCGGCGTCGACCGCCTCCAGCAGACGGCGCAGCTGCTCGGGTGAATGACTGCCGTCGGCGTCCATCTCGACGAGTACCGAATACTCCCGACTCAAACCCCAGGCGAAACCCGCGAGGTAGGCGGCGCCCAGGCCATCTTTGACCGTGCGGTGCATGACGTGCGTGCGACCGCCGTCGGCTGCGGCCAGCTCGTCGGCGAGTTGACCGGTCCCGTCGGGGCTGCCGTCGTCCACGACCAGCACGTGCACGTCGGGGCAGGCATCTTTCAGCCGCCGGTGGATCAGCGGGAGGTTCTCCCGTTCGTTGAAGGTCGGGATGATAACCAGGACGCGCTGGCTAGGACGATTGCCCGGGGCGCGGGTCGCCTGCTGGCCGGTGGTCATTTAGCTCCTCTGTGTCGCCCGAGATAACGCGGTTGTGGGTCGCCCCTCTGGTGGAGCGGAGTGTAGTCACCGCCGGTGTCCTGCGAAGCGTCGTGTGCGGCGGCTGGGCTTCCTCGTCGGGCCGGGGTTCGTCCGGGGCTGCCCCGCCGTCTGCCGATTCAGCCGAAGGCCTGGACCTGAAGCGAATCGGACGCGGGAACCACCTATTATGCCGCATTCCGGCCAGAATCACTGCTCCGGCCGCCGCAACCAAGACCCACTGCACGATCGGCGCCCATTGGGTTGCGGGCGTCAGCTGCGTCTTGAGGCGCACCTGGATGTCCAGGTAGGCGGGCTGAAAGAAGTCGGTGCGGACCAGTTCGGCACCGTCCGGCGCGATCACCGAACTGATCCCGGTCGTACCGGCAACGACGACGTACCGATCGTGCTCGACGGCCCGCACCTTGGCGAACGCCAGCTGTTGCTCACTCATGCGCTTGTTGAAGGTGGCGTTGTTGGCCGGCACCGCCAACAACTGGGCGCCGTTGAGGACGGCCTTTCGCGGCGCCCGGTCGAAGATCACCTCCCAGCAGGTGGACACCCCGACCGGCACTCCGGCGATCTGCACCACGTCGCTGCCTTTTCCGGGCACGAAATTGCCGGCCAGATTGGCGTAGCCGGACAGATATTTGAAAAGCCACGGCATGGGCAGGTATTCGCCGAACGGCTGCACGATCTCTTTGTCGTGCCGGTCGGCCGGCCCGGTGACCGGATTCCAGACGATGGCGGTGTTGGTGTACTCGACGGGTCCTTGGTCGCGGCCGGGCACTGCGAGTACCGCGCCGATCAGGATCGGGGCGTTGATCGCATGGGCTGCCTCCGCGATCCGTTGGGCGGCGTCGGCGTTGACGAATGGATCGATGTCGGAGGAGTCCTCCGGCCAGATGACGAATTGCGGTTGCGGAGCAGCCCCGGCCCGCACGTCCTCGGCCAACCGCAGCGTCTCGTCGACGTGGTTGTCCAGTACCGCTCGACGTTGAGCATTAAACTCGAGACCGAGCCTGGGGACGTTGCCTTGCACGGCCGCGACGGTGACCGTCGGTTCGCCACCCGACCCGGCGCCGGAGTGGCGGACCTGCGGCCAGATGATGACCGCAGCGAACAACACCAGACAGATGCAGACACCGGGAAGCACGACCGCGGGTGGCGGTGCGGCATCCGCGGCTTGCGCCGCCGCGGCCGAGGCGCCGCCACGCTCCGTGCGGCTGGTCCGCCACCACTTGGCGATTTCCAGGGCGATCGCGGTCGCGCTGAAGCCCACCAGCACGACCCCCAAGGAAAGCAGCGCAACCCCGCCGAGCTGGACCAACGGCAGCAACGGGCCTTCGGCTTGGCCGAAGGCGACCGAGCCCCAGGGAAAGCCGCCGAACGGAAAGACCGACTTCAGCCACTCCTGGGCCACCCACACCACCGCGAACCAGAGCGGCCAGCCCGGCAATCCGCGCACCATGACCGCGAAGAAGCCGAAGATGCCGGGGAACAGGGCGCACATCGTGGCCAACGCCAACCACGGCACGGCTCCGACGAGACTGCTGATCCACGGCAGCAGGGGCACATAAAACGCCAGCCCGAACAGGAATCCGTAGCCCAGGCCACCCGCCCGGGACGTGGCGGGATGCTTCAGCACCCACGCCAGCAGCGCGGCGGCGACGATGGCGGCCCACCACCAGTTCACTGACGGGAAGCTGGCGCAGAGCAGCAATCCGCCTCCGACGCTGAGCACCAGCCGCGGCAGCCTGGGCAGCAGGGCGGCTCCAAAGACGGGGAGCCGCGCGATCGCCCCCGCACCCAGCCTTGTTATCGCGTGGCCGGTGGCGGCGGCCAGCCGACCGGCCAGGCCGGGGCCCTCAGGCGGGCTCAGGGAGTGTTCGTCGGACGCGTCGGATTGCGACGAGTTCTCGTCTTCCGCGGAGTCCGGCTCGGCGTCGGGCTCGGTTTCGTCGTCGTTCTCGAGCGCATCGTCTTGTGGGTCGACCGTGTCTGGGGCCTCGGCGTCTTCGGGGGCCTCCGGTCGCTGCTCCGCCGGGTCGCTCTCGCTGGCCTCGGGCGGCTCTTTGTCGCGGCCGAACCAATGCCTAGCCATAAATGACCGCACCTCGGTGGACGGTTCGCCGGCACCGCGGCAAGTCGTCGGTCGGGCCGAGCCGGGGCAACGCGGGGACACGGGAACGCGGGTCGGTGGACCACCGCTGGACGCTGTCGTCCGGGGCGTGGACATCGAGGTCTCCGGCGTCCCACACGGCGTAGGAGGCGGGGGCGCCGGGCACCAACGCGCCGATGTTCTCGTCTCGGTCACCGCACGCGCGCCAGCCGCCGCGAGTCGCGCCGGCGAACGCGGCCCGGGCCGACACGCCACTGCCCGGAGTGCGGTGATTGACCGCTGCACGCACGCTCTCCCACGGCTCAAACCCCGTCACCGGGGCGTCGGAACCTAGCGCGAGGGGCACGCCTTGGGATGCTAACAGCGCAAGCGGGTTCAGCCGGCTGCCTCGTTCTGCACCGAGCCGATCGGCGTACATGCCGTCGCGACCACCCCAGAGCGCATCAAAGTTGGGTTGCACGCTGGCGATGACGCCCCACGCGCCCAGTTTGGCGGCTTGATCAGCAGTCACCATCTCGAGGTGCTCCAGCCGGTGCCCGCAGCGGGCGACCGCGACCACCCCGAGTTGGGCGACGACGCGTTCAAAGGCATTGACCGCCGCCGAGACCGCGGCATCGCCGATCACGTGAAAACCGGCGGTCACCTGCGCTTCGGTGCATGCCCGCAGATGCGCTTCGACGGCGTCGGCGTCGAGGTGGCAGGTGCCGATACGGTCCGGAGCGTCGGTGTAGGGCTCGTGCAGCCAGGCGGTGCGCGACCCGAGGGCTCCGTCGATGAACAGGTCACCGGCCAGCCCCCGAGCCCCGGTCTCGGCCATCAATGCGCGGACCTGTTCGGCGGTGGTCACCGCTTCACCCCAGTAGCCGATCACCTCGACGCCGTGATCGGAGGCGCGCAACTGCAGCCAATCGTCGAGACCGCCGATCTCGGGGCCGGCGCATTCGTGTACCGCGACGATGCCCGCCGCGGCGGCGGCCCCAAGCGCGGCGGATCTGGCTACGGCCAGCTGCGCCGGAGTGAGCACGCCATGGGCGACGGCCCGAACCAGGTGGTGGGCGTCGCCGGAAAGCGGCCCGCCAGCCGCGAAACCGCGCGCCGAGGCGAGATCGGGAACCAGCCTGCGTAGTCCCGTCGAGGCCAGCGCTGAGTGCACGTCGACGCGAGCCAGGTAGGCCGGCCGGTCACCGAGCACCGCGTCGAGAACAGCGGTGGACGGCGGGCTGTTCTGGGGCCACGACGATTCGTCCCAGCCATGGCCCCATACCGGCTGGCCGGGGTGGGCGGCGGCATAGTCGGCGACCATCTGCACGCAGTGTGCGGGTGAGGTGGCCCCCCGCAAGTCCAGGCCGCTGAGGGTGAGGCCGGTCGCCGTCACATGGATGTGGCTGTCCACGAATCCCGGGGCCACGAAACCACCCTCGAGGTCCACCACCTCGGCGTCGGGAAACTGCTTGCGGCCGACGTCATCGCTGCCCAGCCACGCCACGACCGCACCGCGCACCGCCATGGCGGTCGCGTCGGGATGGGTGGAGCTGTGCACCCGCCCGTTCAGCAGCAGCGTGGTGGGAATCTGCGTCACAGGGAAAAACTACGTCGAACCGCGCCCAGCGCGATTAGTTCGGGCCGGATGCGAATCGGGGGCCACCCCAGTGTTCGTCGGCGATCCGGTCCTTCGACAACGCGGTCGGCTCGACGTCGTGGACGTCGATGACCTCGCCGTCGATGTAGTCACGGCCATCGGCCGGGGAGCTGGGACGGAAGTCGGTGAAAGTCGTCGAGTAGCTGACTAGCGGTGCGTGGCGCTGCAGGCCCCGCAGGGCGAGCCCGGTCAATGTGGGCCCGGCGGCCGCTCGCACCGGCGGTAGCAGCAACAACATGCCCAAAACCGTAGTGACCAACCCCGGAACGAGGGCCAGCCCCGTCGCCACGGTCACCAGCGTGCCGTCGCCCAGCGTCGCGCGCGGCTCCTTCAGACCGGAGCGCATCCGCCCGATGTCGCGAATGAGCTGCGACCCCGCCATCGGGGCCAGCAATCCCCACCCGAGAACGAATGTGACCAGCAGGCTCAGCAGGGTCCACCCCCACCCGACGGTCCATACCAGCGCGAAGATCGCCGCCAGTTCGACGACGGCATAGACGAGTAACAACCGGCTCACCATGTGAGGCCAACGAGTGTGCATTGCATTGAAGTTCCCCTGGTGACTCGCATCGCGGCTGCAGTTAGATGACGATATGACCACGATTGAGATCGATACCCCCGACGGACCGATCGATGCGCTGCTGAGCATTCCACCCGGGAACGGCCCCTGGCCGGGTGTGGTGGTGATCCACGACGCGTTCGGCTACGGCCGGGACAAGCAGTCGACCAACGACCGCATCGCGCAGGCGGGTTACGTGGCCATGACTCCGAACATGTATGCGCGGGGCGGCCGCATCCGCTGCATCACCCGAGTCATGCGTGAGCTGATGACACAGCGCGGCCGCGCTCTGGACGACATCCTTGCTGCCCGCGATCACCTGCAAGCCCGGCCGGACTGTTCCGGGCAGGTCGGGATCGCGGGCTTCTGCATGGGTGGTCAGTTCGCACTCATCATGTCGTCCAAGGGTTTTGGTGCTTCTGCCCCGTTCTACGGCGCTCCACTGCCGCGCCATCTGGACGAGACGCTGCAGGGGGCGTGCCCGATCGTGGCCAGCTTCGGCGCGCGTGACCCACTGGGCAAGGGTGCGCCCGAGCGGTTGCGCGAAGTGGTCGCGGCCAAGCAGATCACCAATGACGTCAAGGTCTATCCGGGCGTCGGGCACAGCTTCGCGAACACCCTGCCCGCCCAACCACTACTGCGTATCGCGGGTTTCGGTTACGACCACGCCGCGACCGAAGACGCCTGGAGCCGCGTCTTCTCGTTCTTCGGTGAGCACCTGCGGTAGTCCGTCGGTATTTCTAGGGCCGCAGTTTGTCCGACACGACACCGGCGAAGGTGTGCGTGTCGCCGGGCCAGCGCGCCGAGAGGTAGTTGCCGTCGTCAACGACGAATGCGGGCCGCGAGTCCGTCGCGGTATCGCGCGCCATCCCGGAGGACTTCATCCGCCAGTGTGACGTGCCGCGCGCAACGTCACGGAAATCCGTCGGATCTTTTAGCGCCCGGGTGACTTCCGACTGCACCGACATATACCCGCCCGGCTGGCCAGGCTGCTCGGAATACGTCCGGTAGTAATCGGGATCCCAGAATCGGGTGATCCGAGTAAGCCGCCAGGCCAGACCCTCCATGGCCCAGGTGAGCGCCGTGGTCTTGCGCCCGTAGAGCACGGAACGTTTCGTGCCGGGATCGACGCTGCGCGCGGCGAGCAGCACACCGTGACAAATCGCGGCCACGATCATGTCGCGGGCAAAGGCTTCGACCACCAGACGCTGCAAGATGTCGCTGTCGATGTAGCTGCGCATCCCGCGGGCGCGATGACCGCCGGGCAGCAGCAACGCGTCGGCGCCGTCCAGCGTGGCCGCGCTCCAGCTGACGGGGTGCTGATACTCCGCCGAACCCACCATGGCGGCGTACGCGTCGCGGCCAGACTTGTTGGCGCGCAGCGCCAGACCGATCAGCGGGACAGAGCCCAATACCGGTAGCGCAGACCAGAAATCCAAACCCCGACCGGTCACCATGATGTCGTCGGCCAGACCTGCCGTGCCGCTTTCGGTCGCAAAGATCACCCGGTGACCGTTGTCGGTCAAGACCCGCCAGCTGACCGCGACCTCGGTCGGGTCGAAGTCCCGGTCCGGAATCGGAATCAGCACCGTGCCCATGGACGCGCTCTAGCCTTGGGCCACTTTGAGTTCGACGCCGACGTTGTTTTCCATGCCGCCGCGCAGCTTGCTGAAGAAGTTGAATACCGTGCCCACGATGCCGTAACGCTTGCCGATCGCGTCGTAGACGGTGCCCGTTTCCGATTTGTCGAGCAAGGCCGCGGAACCCTCGACGGCATCGCTCGTCGGACGACCACGCATCGTGCAGGTGGCCATCGTCACGCGGGGCGTATTGCGAATCCGCTTGACCTTCCACGACTCTCCCTGCGTGATCACCAACAACCGATCACCGTCCACAGCGGTCCAGATCGGGGTCGGCTTGGGTCGGCCATCCTTGGTGAAAGTGGTCAGCAGGATGTACTGCGACTTGGCGAGGTCGGCGAAAGAGGGAGCCACGGTGTCAACCTACCTCGCGGACGTTGACTTTCTCAGCAGTCAGCTGCGATAGTCAGCGTTATTAACTGAAAATATTGTTTTCATTTAACGATTTGAACCAGCGATAGAGCGGGGACACATGTGAGCCATCCAAAGAACCCCATGGCGTGGCTGCCGTTCTCGATCGCTGAGGCAGCGCTGGCGGGATCTGCCGACGACGATGTGGACCTCGCGCAGGCCTGGTCGTATCTGCAGGAGCGACTCGGGCAAGCCGCGCAGGTCGTGGTGTCCGACCCGATGAATCGAAATCGGGTCGATCTCGCCGCAGGAATGCGACACCTGCTGGTCTTGCTCACCGCGGGTATCGACGAGGTGTTGCGGTTCGACCCCCAACCGGTCCTGTCCGTCCAGCGCACCAGCACCGACGACATCGTGACCTGGGGAATGGAGTGTCCGGACTGCATTTACACCCGCGCCGTGCTGCGCGGCGGAGAAAGCTACCGACTGTTCGGCAACCGAGGCACCGCACGCTACGTCGGGCTGCAGACGATGAACGGCATCGCGGCAACGGCCAACGAATTGGTCGACGAACTCGAGGTGGATGCGGACGGGAACTTCGAGGTGGTGCTGTCGTCCTCTGAGCAGACGGGACGCCCGGGCAATTGGATGCGGCTCGAAGGTGATCACCCCACGTTGACGGTGCGGCACTTCTTCTACGACTGGGACACCGAGGTGGCGTCGTCACTGCACATTGAGCGGCTCGGCGACGCGGTGGACCCGAACGGCGACCCGCTCGATCCTGCCGCGGCGGTGTCGCGGCAGTTGATCGCACTCGGCGACTTCGTGCACGACAACCTGGGATTCTTTCTGCAATTCGGTGCCGCGGCACCGCCGAACGGCTTCCTGCCACCGATCGACCGGACCGATATCGGTGCGGCGGCGGAGAACCGGCCTGTGATCGGCCGGTGGGAGCTGCAGCCGGATGAGGCACTCATCGTGGAAGTGGAACCGCCCGAAGGCATTTACTGAAGTTTCTCCATCGGCAATCCGTGGTGGGAGACGATCCATTACGGACGCCACCAGTCCAGCCTGAATGCCCATCAGGCAGCCGTGGATTCCGATGGCGTGGTGCGAGTGGTGCTGTGTGGGCGTGATCCAGGAGTCGCGAACTGGCTTGACACCGCGGGCCACAGCAACGGTCCGATCATCCTGCGCTGCGTGCGCACCAAAACGGCGCCGACACCGTCGACGCGTGTCGTGCCGGCCGACCAGGTTCATGCGGAGTTGCCTCCGGACACCACAACCACCGACGCCGAGGAACGCGCGTCCATCCTCGCGGAGCGCCGGAAAGCCGTGCGGGAAAGGTTCGAGTAGTGATGTTTGATGCCGACGAGTTAGAGAACGGCGCTTGCACCGCAACAGGTCTCGACGATTTCGGTTCTTCATATTACCGCGAAGGACTCGAACGCATCGTCGAGGCGCTGAACAGCGAGGCAGGCCTCAACGAGATCGGCCGCGTCATCCAGCACGCCACCATCAGCAACGCTTTGATTCAGCGCCTCAAGATCGAGGACACCTACCGACTGCACCCCGAGATCGACGACGAGGTGGTCAACGGTCCTGTCTTCGTCATCGGGTTGCCCCGCACGGGCACCACGGCGTTGAGCCAACTGGTAGCGGCCGATCCCCAATTCCGGTCCCTGCGGATGTGGGAATCCCAAGCGCCCACGCCACCGCCCGAGGCCGCCACCCAACACACCGACCCGCGGATCGCACAGGCCGAGGCCGGCCTGAAGATGCTCGACGACATGTTTCCGTTGATGAAAACGATGCACAACTCCGAGGCAACGGCCGCGACCGAATGCCAGGACCTGATGGGAATGAGCTTCCGTACCTTCCATTTTGACGGCGCGGTTCGCGCCCCCGGGTATCTGGCGTGGCTGATCGACTGCGACATGCGGGAGACGTACACCTTTCACCGAAGGGTGCTCAAGCTGTTGCAGTGGCATTGCCCACCGGTGCTGTGGCACCTGAAGACCCCGGTGCAAATGTTCGCCCTGGACGCGCTCGTCGAGGCCTATCCGAACGCGAAATTCCTGTGGAGTCACCGCGACCCGGCCAAGGTGATGGGCTCGGTGTGCAGCCTGATCCAGTATGTCCGCAGCTGGAGCAGCGACCGCAACGATCCCAAGGAACTTGGCACCGAGCAAATCGACAGCTGGGCCGAAGCCGTCCGGCGGGCAATGGATTTCCGCAGCCGGATGGGAGATGACCGATTCGCCGACGTTCCCTTCGCCGACCTGCAAACTGATCCCGTGCGCACGCTGCAAACCAGTTACGAGCGACTGGGTTTGAGCTTTACCGAGGCCACCTCGCACTCGGTCAGGCAGTGGGCCGAAGGGCACAAACCCGGCTCTCGTGGGGCGCATGAGTATGACCTGGCCGAGTACGGCTTGACGCCCGAGGGGGTTCGCGAACGGTTCGCGGACTACCTCGCCGCCCACGACGCCACCGCCTAACCGCATGAGCGCTCCCCGGACGCGGCGACGCGACAAGCTGGATCCAGACCCCGCGGTACGCCGCGAAATTCTGGCGGCCGCGTCACAAAGCCTGCGCGAGAACGGCGTTCGTGGACTGAGCATAGCCGCCGTGCTGGAGCGCGCAGAGTTGAGCACCCGCGCTTTCTATCGGCATTTCGACTCCAAGGATGAACTGGTCGCCGCGGTCTTCCTGGAGACCGCGCGCGCGGAGAGGCGCCGACTCCAGCGCCGAATGGCTGCTGCTGCAACGGAGATCGAAGCGGTAGCAGCGTGGATCGACGGACGACTCGACTTAGCGTTCGACGACAACATCAAATCCGATTTGCGGAGGCTGTCGCTTGAAGCTCAATCACAGACCTCCGCCTCCCCTGGTCTGGTTCAACCCGCATACGCCGAAATGCTCAAGCCACTCAGCGAAGCCCTGCAGCGCGGGCTACAGCGCGGGGTGTTCCACCACATCGACCCAGTGACCGACGCGGAGTTTATCCAAGGTGTGGTGTGGGCGAGCACCAACCGGCAGTGGCGGACCGGTGATTGCGACCGCGCTGAAGTCCGCGAAGACGCGTTGCGTTTCTGCCTGCGCGCACTGGGCGTGGCGCCCGAAGTGATCCATCAGATTTCCTCAAACGACTGATCAAGGGAGTATCCATGGACCTGGGTTTCGCCGGCTCGACAGCGGTGGTCACCGGCGGGAGCAAAGGGATGGGGCTGGCCATCGCCCAAGCCCTCGCGGCCGAAGGGGCCAGCGTGGCAGTGATGGCCAGAAACCAAGCAGCCCTCGACGCCGCCGTGAGATCGCTGCAGCAGGCCGGCGCTCCCGACGTCGTGGGGATCAGCGTGGACATGACTGACGCCGAGTCGATCGCCAATGGCTTCGCGGCCGTCTCCGAGCGCTGGGGCCGACTCAATAGCCTGGTCCACACCATTGGCCCGGGCGACGGCTACTTCGAGCAGATGGACGACACGCAGTGGGATGATGCATTCGCGCTGGGCACGATGTCGGCGGTGCGGTCGATCCGCTCCTCGTTGCCGCTACCGCGCTCAGCGGAGTGGGCCCGCATAGTGACGCTGTCCGCGCACTCTATTCAACGACAGAACCCGCGCATCGTCGCCTACACCGCGGCCAAGGCAGCGTTGGCCAGCATCACCAAGAACCTCTCCAAAAGCCTTGCCAAAGAAGGCATCCTGGTCAACTGCGTGTGCCCGGGGACAATTGTGACCGCCAGCTTCACCGAAAACCTCAAAGACATCCTGGCGGCCGACGGCCTCGACGCCACCGACCCGCACGATGTCATGACCTGGATCGACAACAACTTTCATCAGCCCTGCGACCTCGGGCGCGCCGGGCTTCCCGAAGAGATCGCGTCCATCACCGCATACTTGGCGTCCCGGCGAAACGGCTATGTCACCGGAGCCACCGTGAACGTGGACGGCGGATCGGACTTCATCTGAGGGGCCCCGTTAGATTTCTCCGCGAGGGCCCTCAGCCCTCGAGATCGCCCTCGGTTTCCAATAGCGCTTGGCGTAGTCCGTCCAGGATTTCCGGTTGCGGCTCGGCCCACATGCCACGGCCGGCCGCCTCCAGCAACCGTTCGGCCATACCGTGCAACGCCCACGGGTTGGATTCCGTCATGAACTTACGGTTCTCCGGATCCAGCACGTAGCGCTCGGTGAGTTGCTCATACATCCAGTCGGCCATCACCCCCGCCGTCGCGTCGTAGCCGAAGAGGTAGT
Source organism: uncultured Actinomycetota bacterium (assembly GCA_963712615.1). Classification (GTDB taxonomy): domain Bacteria; phylum Actinomycetota; class Actinomycetes; order Mycobacteriales; family Mycobacteriaceae; genus Mycobacterium. Next base: position 374,627 of record CAVQIO010000002.1, on the reverse strand, counting down.
CGACGGTCGCCGCCATCTCGAATGCGCCCTTGTAACCGTGCCGGCGCATCGCGGCCATCCAGCGGGGATTGACCACCCGGGCGCGGAATACCCGCGCGGTCTCTTCGGACAGCGTCCGGGTGCGGATAGCGTCGGGTCTGGTGTTGTCGCCGATGTAGGCGGCCGGCGCCTTACCGGTCAGCGCTCGCACCGTGGCCACCATGCCGCCGTGGTATTGGAAATAGTCGTCCGAGTCGGCGATGTCATGCTCACGGGTATCGGTGTTCTTGGCCGCGACCGCAATCCGCCGGTATTGCCGGTTCATGTCGTCGACCGCCTCGCGGCCGTCCAGGTCGCGTCCATAGGCGAACCCGCCCCAGGCGGTGTACACCTGCGCGAGGTCCGCGTCGTCGCGCCAGTTACGGCTGTCGATCAGCTGCAGCAGCCCGGCACCGTATGTTCCCGGTTTCGATCCGAAAATTCTTGTGGTGGACCGCCGTTCGTCACCGTGCTGGGCCAGGTCGGCCTGCGCGTGGGCGCGGACATAGTTGCGGTCGGCGGGCTCGTCGAGTTCCGCTACCAACCGCACGGCGTCGTCGAGCATCGTCACGACGTGCGGGAACGCGTCGCGGAAGAATCCCGAGATTCGAACCGTTACATCGATTCGCGGACGCTCCAGCTCGGCTAGCGGAATCGGGTTCAGGCCGACGACGCGGCGGGACGCATCGTCCCACACGGGCCGAACCCCCAGCAGCGCAAGAACTTCGGCGATATCGTCACCCGAAGTGCGCATCGCCGAAGTGCCCCACACCGACAGCCCGACCGATTGCGGCCACTCCCCGTGATCGTTGCGGTACCGATCCAACAGTGAATCAGCAAGCGCGACACCGGCTTCCCAGGCCAGACGGGACGGAATCGCCTTGGGGTCGACGGAGTAGAAGTTACGACCGGTCGGGAGCACGTTGACCAGGCCGCGTAGCGGGGATCCGGACGGGCCGGCCGGAATGAACCGGCCGTCCAGCGCCCGCAATACCTGCTCGATCTCGGAGGCGGTGCCGGCGAGCCGGGGCACCACTTCGGTGGCCGCGAACCGCAGCACCGCAGCGACCTCAGCATTGTCGGTAAGCCCGTCCACGGCCTCGGGATCCCAGCCGCTGGCCTGCAGGGACCCGACCAAGCCGCGTGCCACGGCCTCGGTCTGATCGACCTTGGTCCGATCATCGGTGCCGTCTTCGGCGAGACCGAGTGCTTGTCGCAAGCCCGGCAGTGCATGCTCGCCGGCGAACAGCTGGCGGGCCCGTAGGATGGCCAACACTAGGTCGAGTTCTGGCTCCCCCGTTGGCGTTTGCCCGAGAATGTGCAGGCCGTCGCGGATCTGAACGTCTTTGATCTCGCACAGCCAGCCGTCGACGTGCAGGATCATGTCGTCGAACGTGTCTTCTTCCGGCTGCTCGGTCAGGCCCAGGTCGTGATCCATCTTGGCGGCCCGGATCAGCGTCCAGATCTGCTGGCGGATGGCGGGCAGCTTGGCGGGATCCAGGGCGGCGACGTTGGCGTGCTCATCGAGCAGCTGTTCCAAACGCGCGATATCGCCATAGCTTTCGGCGCGCGCCATCGGAGGGATGAGGTGGTCGACGAGCACCGCGTGTGCCCGCCTCTTGGCCTGGGTGCCCTCGCCGGGATCGTTGACGAGGAACGGGTAAATCAACGGCAGGTTGCCCAGCGCGGCGTCGGATCCGCAAGCCGCCGACATGCCCAGCGTCTTTCCCGGGAGCCACTCCAGGTTGCCGTGCTTGCCCAGATGCACCACCGCATGGGATCCGAATCCGGCGTCCAGCCAGTAGTAGGCGGCCAAGTAGTGGTGGCTGGGCGGCAGATCCGGATCGTGGTAGATGGCAACGGGATTCTCGCCGAACCCGCGGGGCGGCTGTACCAGCAGCACGAGATTGCCGGACTGCATTGCGGCGACGACGATCTCGCCATCGGGATCTCCGGTGCGATCCACGAAGAGGTTGCCGGGCGCCGGGCCCCAATGGGATTCGACGGCACCGCGGAACTCTTCGGGCAGGGTGGCGAACCATTCGCGGTAATCCTTGGCCGACACCCTGATCGGATTTCCGGCCAGTTGCTCTTCGGTGAGCCAGTCGGGGTCCTGCCCGCCGCGTTCGATCAGTGCGTGGATCAGGGCGTCGCCGTCGTTGGCGTCAACTCCGGGCAGATCGCCCACTTGGTATCCGCGGTCGCGCATCGCGCGCAGCAGTGCTACCGCACTGGCCGGGGTGTCCAAACCGACCGCGTTGCCGATGCGGGCGTGCTTGGTGGGATACGCCGAGAACACCAGAGCCACCCGCTTGTCGGCGGGAGCGACGTACCGCAGCTGCGCGTGCCGGACGGCCAGTCCCGCGACCCGTGCGCAGCGTTCCGGGTCGGCGACATACGCGATCAGTCCATCGTCGTCGATCTCTTTGAACGAGAACGGAACGGTGATGATGCGCCCGTCGAACTCGGGCACCGCGACCTGGCTGGCCACATCCAGCGGGCTGAGGCCGTCATCGTTTTGACGCCATTGACTGTGCGAACTCGTCAAGCACAGGCCCTGCAAGATCGGAATATCCAGGGCTGCAAGATGTTCGACGTTCCAGCTGTCGTCGTCCCCGCCGGCTGTCGCGGTCGCGGGCTTCAATCCCCCAGCGGCCAGCACGGTGACCACCATGGCGTCCGCATCGCCGAGCCGTTGCAGCAGTTCGGGTTCGGCGGTGCGTAGCGATGCGCAGTAGACGGGTAGTGGTTGCGCGCCCGCATCTTCGATCGCCGTGCACAGCGATTCGATGTATGCGGTGTTGCCGGCCAGATGCTGCGCGCGATAGTAGAGCACCGCGATCGTCGGGCCGTCGGCGTTCTGCGAGTCCGGTCGTTCCAGTTCACCCCAGGTCGGGGTCACCACCGGCTCGGTGAACCCCACGCCGGTCATCAGCACGGTGTCGGACAGGAAGGCGTGTAGCTCGCGCAGGTTGTCCACGCCGCCGTGCGCGAGGTAAATGTGGGCCTGGACCGCGATGCCGGCCGCGAGGGTGGACAAGCCGGTCAACTCGGCGTCGGCAGCCTGCTCGCCACTGACCAGCACAGTCGGAATACCGCTGGCGATCACGGTGTCGATGCCGCTTTGCCAGGCTCGGTAGCCGCCGAGAATCCGGACGACCGCGATCGACGCATCGGCCAATAGGTCGGGCAACTCCTCGTCGGACAGTCGCGCGGGATTGGCCCATCGATAGTTTCTGCCGCTGGAACGGGCGCTGATCAGGTCGGTGTCGGACGTCGACAGCAACAAGATAGTCGGTTCGGCCACCCCTCATTCGTACCCCAGGGAGGCTTGCTGGTTCGCGGCGGCCAAGCCTTTTGCGATGCGCAGGGCTTCTCCGGACAATTGTGGGATCAGCTACACAGCGCGGAGAGCAATGATCAGAACCTGTGGATGAGCCTTGGCGAGGTGGTGTGAAAGTGGGCGCACCTTCCCGAGGATGATCTGAAGTCCAAGGTTCTCTGATCAAGACCGGCGTTGGCGCGCTGGTTGGGAAGGTACGCCCATGCTCACGGTAGTTCACGACGCGGAATGCTCCAACGAGAAGAACGACGGTGTCGGTCGGTCGTTGCTCGATGAGATCGTCCGCGACGGCGCCCGACAGATGCTTGCGGCGGCGTTGCAGGCCGAAGTGGCCGCCTACATCGACGCCCATGCCGGAGAGGTCGACGACAACGGACGGCGCCTGGTGGTCCGCAACGGCTACCACCGGGAGCGTGAGGTGTTGACCGCGTCGGGCGCGGTCACGGTGACCGCGCCGCGCGTCAACGACAAGCGCGTCGATGCCGATACCGCAGAGCGGCAAAGGTTTTCCTCCGCGATCCTGCCAGCGTGGGCGCGCAAGTCACCGCAGATGAGCGAGGTTCTGCCGCTGCTGTATCTGCATGGCCTGTCGACGAGTGACTTCGGTCCGGCGTTGGAGCAGTTCCTGGGCTCGGGTGCGGGTCTCTCGGCCACGACGATCACCCGGCTCACCAGCCAGTGGCAAGACGAAGCCAAGGCCTTCCAAGTCCGTGACCTCTCGGACACGGACTACGTCTACCTGTGGGTCGACGGCATTCACCTCAAGGTCCGTCTCGAGCAGGAGAAGCTCTGTTTGTTGGTGATGATCGGGGTGCGCGCCGATGGTTGCAAGGAGCTCGTCGCCTTGGCCGACGGCTACCGGGAATCGACCGAATCGTGGGCCGATCTGCTACGGAGCTGCCGCCGGCGCGGGATGGCAGCCCCGGTGCTGGCTGTCGGTGACGGTGCGTTGGGGTTCTGGAAGGCGGTCCGCGAGGTCTTCCCGAACACGCGTGAGCAGCGGTGTTGGTTTCACCAGCAGTCCAATGTGCTTGCTGCACTGCCGAAGTCAGCGCACCCAGCTGCGTTGGCGGCGATCAAGGAGATCTACAACGCCGAGGACATCGACAAGGCGCAGATCGCGATCAAGGCCTTCGAGGTCGATTACGGTGCCAAGTATCCCAAGGCGGTCGCCAAGATCGTCGACGACGCCGACGTGCTGCTGGAGTTCTACAAGTACCCGGCCGAGCACTGGATCCACCTGCGCACCACCAACCCCATCGAGTCGACCTTTGCGACCGTGCGGTTGCGAACCAAGGTCACCAAGGGGCCCGGCTCCCGCGCCGCGGGAATTGCGATGGCCTACAAGCTGATCGACGCCGCGCAGGCCCGGTGGCGGGCCGTCAACGCCCCGCACTTGGTCGCCCTGGTCCGTGCCGGCGCGGTGTTCCACAAAGGCAAACTGCTCGAACGCCCCGTCGATATCACACCCGCCGAAACCAGCGAATCAACCGAAACGGAGGTCGCCTGAAACAACCTCATCCACAGGTCTTGACAATATCTCACCTGTGACAAGACGGAGGCCACCACGTGCGATACGTTGCGAACATTCATTGCCGAGTTCAAGCGGACGCATGAACGGCGACCGGTCGAGCGATAGCGAGACCGACCACCTTGAGAATGTCCAGAAGATCGATGACGAATATGGCAGACATCTGCAGCCTGAAGTCAGTGGACGAGGTGTACTCGACGGCGCATTCCGACTGCTGCGGGCCCTTCCAGAAGCCGACCGACACCATCAACTCAGCGAATTAGCTCGAATCACCGGGATTCCGCGGCCGTCGGTGTACCGCTTGATGGCCCAACTGCATGCGGCAGGTGCAGTGGAACGTCCCCGTGGACACTATGTCCTCTCCCAATCGCTGGCTGGCATCGTGCGGAGTGCCGAACCCATCGCCGGGCTTCGCAAGCATTCGTGGGAAGTGATGCGGGCCTTGCGGAACCGTACTGGCGCAACGGTCTCGCTCATCACCCCTACAGATCGAGGCTGTTCGGCATTAGAAGTGATGCCAGGCAGGGAGACTCTTCCCACCTCAATCCACGCGGGAATTGTCATGCCGACTACCGCTGCCGCGGCTCTCGTGCTCGATCCCAGTCCGGCCCCAGAGCGAGCCGATCCGATAGGCGGCAGGGCAAACGACGACGCACGCGTCTACTCCGGGTTAACCTGTTACGCCGCAGCCATTCGTGTGGCGGGTGAAATCGAAGCAGTACTACAGATCTCGACGAACGTGGACCGCCCGTCAAGTCAGCTCGCCACATTCATACGCCACTCGGCCAATCGGATCGCAACCGAGCTATCAGGGTAATAACGCGTCGGAACCAGCCTTTACCGGCATTTCAGACATGCAGTGCTTTGTTTAACGCCGCCAGCCCGCGGTTGGTGGCTTCGGCGGCGGCGGGTACGAGATCGGCGAAGTTGATATAGCCGTGCACCAGGGACGGCTCGTTGCTCAACTCCACCGAAACACCGGCGGCCTGAAGCAACCCGGCGTATTGGACTCCGTGGTCGCGTAGCGAATCATGCCCGGCGGTGCCAATGAACGCCGGCGGCAGACCGGACAGGTCAGCGGCGTTGGATGGCGTGAGGGTAGCGGGCAGTGTCGTGCGATCGCTGAGGTCGAGGCTCGGCACGTACCAAGTCAGGAATGTCTCGACGGCCTTGCGGTCCAGCAGGGGCGCATCAGCATTCTCGGTGAAGGACGGCAACGACGGGTCCGCAGTGGTCCATGGATACCACAGCAACTGGAAAACCAATGGCGGCATGCCATTTTCGGCGTTATCGCGCGCCAGCTGTGCCATAACCGCGGAGATGTTGGCGCCCGCGGAGTCACCGGCGACGGCGATCCGGTTTGGGTCACCGCCGAACTCGGCGGCGTGCTCACTCACCCAACGCAATGCCGCCCAACTGTCGTTGATCCCAGCCGGGAAGGGGTGCTCGGGGGCAAGCCGGTAGTCAACCGACACCACAAGGGCGTCCGCCGCGATGCAGTGCGCGCGAGCGGCACCGTCGTGGGTGTCCAGGTCGCAGGTCGACCAGCCGCCTCCGTGGTAGAAGACGACGACGGGCAGCCCCGCATCGGGAACCTCAGTGGGCGGCCAGTAGATGCGGACCGCGATGTCGGTGTATTCGCCGTGACCGACCGTGCGGTCCTCGATCCGTAGGTCGGGAAGCATTTCCGCCGGGACTTGAAACTGCTTGACCCTGGCGCGTACCGCGTCGACACCGTCGGCCAAGTCAAAGACCTTCGGCATCGAGTCCAGTAGCGCCTTGAACGTTGGATCGATGTCCCCTCTGGCAGGTCCGCTGCCGGCGGCGTGACAATCTGCTTGAGGCCGTTGTGCTGGCAATCCAGCGCTCATCAACCTCTCCTTTCTCTGGGAATGAAATTCGGACTCCCATGCGCTTGGGCGTCTCGGCCCTGTGCCCGCACAGTACGAAAGATGCACGGTGACAACGACGCTCATCCCTCACCAGCGGCGGAGGCTACATAAGCGTGTGTCGAAATGCGATTCGTCTACCACGTTACCCACCCCCGTTAATGATAGCTGGCCGACAAATTGAGATTAAACGAGGCCTTCGTTAGATATTACGAATACCAATAGCTTTGGACGACCTCCTGCCGACTGTTCGTCGCCAGCTGGCCATGTCTTCGAGGACCGTCAGATCATGTCGGCCAAGCGTGGTTTGAACTTCGGCGACGAACGTTCTAACGCCCTCGGCGAGGAGGGTGTCGGCGTGGGTTGCCCCAGTCCAGGCGGCTGACCGTGCTATCTCTGCGGGATTACGCGATAGTTCGCTCATCGTTGTGTTGAGCAACGCATTGTCGCGCCGGAAGGCGACGAGATCTGCAGAGCTGTACCATGTTTGGGCATGACGAGCAACTAGACCCATTGTCCTTGGTCCACCAGATCCCGTCATCATGATTGGGATCGCGCAAGATTGTGGATGAACTGGGTCGGACAGTCGGTGCTCAAGTTGCTGAAGGGCAGCCTCGAATCGATTCATTCGCGAAGCCGCGGTGTCGTGGCCGTATCGGCTGTAGTCCACGCCGTAACGTGAGATGACTGCACCACGGTCGTGGTCGCCAATTCCGAAGACGAGCCGACCGCCTGAGATGCTATCGACCGTGTGTGCCATGTCGGCAAGTTGGTCCACACTGCGGTACCCGATGCCCGTCACCAACAATCCGATTTCGGCCCAGTTGGTAATCTCGCCCCACGAGCCAAGCGCAGTCCAGCCTTCGAAGTAGTTGAGTTCCGGTGCGCTCGTTAATATCTGGGCAGCATTGCCTGTGAAGCTTACCGTGGGGTGCTGAACTTGATCATTGCCGAAGATAAGGTCGGCTCCGAGAGCCTCTGCGCGCCGGACGGTGTCACGCAACCGTGAGTAGTCACCGGGACCGGTGGGACGCAGGTGGACACCGATCTTGATTTGGTGGATCACCAGCTAGTCCGGGCCCGGCCAGAAGGGTAGACCGCGACGACGGACGTCAGCGAGAAACTGACGCACGAGTGTGTCTGAAGGCGACGCCACCACAGCAATGATGTCGCGCTCGACAGCGGGGTGTAGCCGCCGCACTACCCCCGGTGACTCGGGGGCCAGGGCCGATACGGGGACAGTCGTGGCACCGATTCCTGCCGCGGCCAATTGTGCCGCCGTGCGCGGACTACGCGTGCGCAGTACAGGATTCAGCGCGACCTTATGCCGGTCCGCAAACTCGTCGACCCACGCAGACATGGCGTTGGTGACGTCGTAGTGCACGAATGGCTCATCAGCCAGCTCGCATATGGCGACTCCCGTCTTCAGGTCTGCGAAACGATGGCCCGGTGGCACAACGACTACCATCTCCTCTTGGCCGAGGACGCTGACGTGAGCGCTCGTGGTTGTTGGCCGGGGACCGATGGCAATGTCGATGTGTCCTCGTTCCAGGCGCTTGACCATCGCATCGGCACTGCTGAACTCGGAGAGGTCGAGCTGCACGTCGGGACGCTGCGAACGCCACTGGCGCAGCACTGGGACCAGTAGCCACGCGGTCATCGTCTCCGCACACGCAATCCGGATCCTGCCCGCGCTGCCGCGGCCGACTCCCCTACCGATCTGTATGACCCTTGCCGCGGCGGCGAGCGCGAGTTGGGCCTCCTCGGCCGCGGCTCGACCGGCCACGTCAGCTGTACGCCCCGCGGCAGGCGTTCCACGCCGGCTGCACCCAGTTCTCGTTCCAGTGAGGCGATCTGGTGGGACAGTGCGGGTTGTGACATGTAGAGCGCTGCCGCAGCCCGGCTGATCGATCGGTGCTCCACCAGCGCGACGAGGCACTCCAACGTTCGCAAGGTCGTCAATTTGTCGTCCGCTTCAGATCACTGGCTGACCGCGAGGCGCGAATGGCATCTGCCAGAGTCCAGAATGAAACACCCAGTAGCGGAATATCTTTGAGCAAAAACTCGCCGGTAAGCGAGATCGCCGGGAAACCGCCGCCCGCCGCTTCACCGACACCAGGGGTGGTGAACAGAAAGCTGATCGTGAACACGAACAGCACGATCGCCAGCAGACTTCCGATGATCGACAATTTTGGCGCGAGCGGCTTGATCGCGAGCAAGAGCGCGGCGCTGACTTCAAAGGCGCCCAATAGAGCCGAGAAGCCGTACACCGGCAGGTACTGATAGAGCCAGCCCATAAACGGGCTATTGCTCACGAGGGGCTGAATTTGGTGCGCTTCGAAGTTCATGAACTTCAGCGCCCCGATCCAACCGATGACGACGACCAGGCCAAAGCGCCCCAGCGCACCGGCAATCGTCTCGATTCGCGACACCCGCAACGCACGGTTGCCAACAGAAGGTTTCGGGAAGGTCTTCATCTCTATCTCCTGGGGTGGTGGGATGGGTCGGCCTCAACCGAGGCTCGCGCTCTTGAACTAATGGTTATAGTTGACACTCACCATTAGTTAGCAAGGTTGCAATGGGCAGCCGGTCAAGTGGTCGACATACTGGAGGTGACGATGTCGACTTCCACGTATAAGCCCCGCCTGGATGAGCCCAGGCCAATCGCCCTGGTCAACACGATCTGGACGGATCGCCTTGGTGTGCACGATGCGCTCGGCGGGAGCGCCGACGTGCAGCTGTGGGTTCGGGCGGTTGGCGAGTCCTCGAAGCTGAGGCCGGCACTGCGCAACACCGATGCGATATCAGTCGACGCCGCGCAACGCCTGGTTGATCTGCGCGATGCGGTGCGACGGCTGGCCGCTGCACACACTCACGATCCACGGTCTTTAGGGGAATCGCCCGTCCCCGACCAAGCCACGGCGATTTCGATGGTGAATGCCGCATCGGCGTTGAGTTCCGTGCGGCCTGAGCTTGTTCTCGACGGGCCAACGCCCACCCGCCGCGATGTCTGGGATGGCGGATCATTTGTCGATGCGCTCACCGCGGTAATCGCGCGCGAAACAATGGAATTGATCATCAGTCCGCAGTGGCAGCAGTTGCGTCCCTGTATCGCTCCCGGATGCGCCTACTACTTCGTCAAAGAGCACTTCCGTCGCGAGTGGTGCTCGGCCGTGTGTGGCAACCGTGCGCGTGTCGCGCGACACGCGCAGCGACGCCGCCTCGTGCAACCTCACAGACCTCCTGTCGGTGAACAGGGTCTATAGGTTTATGGATCGACATGCCACTAGTGCCTGCCGACAAAGCTCAGCAGAGCGTTGACGAACTCTTGCGGCTGTTCTTGGTGGCCGAAGTGCCCGCTGTCGTGCAGCTCGACCAGCTCAGAACAGGGAATCCAGTCATGCATTTCTTTGGACCAGCGGGGTGGGCAGACGAAATCGAAAGCACCACAGATGATTAGCGTCGGGGTATTGATCGCGCCGAGTCGGCCCCTCGTCGACCACGTTCTGTTTGTTCGGTTGGGATCCCAGGTGATGTCGAGCGCTGGTCGATGGTCCGATTCGAAGGCTCGGCGGTAATCGGCGAAATAGGCGGGAAGAATGTCAGCAAGGAATCTCTGCTCCGCCGCAGCGTCGCCGTGGGGCTCGCCACCGGCGCCCGCGTGCCATGCACGGGCTGCGACAGCGGCTTCGGGGCGATCGGGCCAGCGCTTGGCGAAGGCGTCGATTTGTCGAGAAGACTCTTCCCATAAGTCGTCGGTGTACACCGGAGCGGTGTCGTAGGCGATCACCGCCCCAAGCCGGTCGGGGGTCTGGATTGCAAGTTCCAATGCAACCATTCCGCCGTGGGAGTGACCGATTATCAACGGCTTTGGTTGTGCGATGTGATCAAGTACGGCGTGGAGATAGTGAGCGTAGGTGGGTACGAAATATCCAGCTCCTGGAAGGAGGTCGCTCTTTCCGGTGCCGATAGGGTCGAGATAGACCATGGTGAGGTATTTCTCGAGGTTCGGCATGCGTAGGTAATCCGAGTTGATGCCGGGGCCGCCGGAGTGCACGACGCACACTGGGCCGTGGCCGGCCACTTCGCAGGCTTGTCTGACACCGTCCGTGTCCAGGGTGTGCCATCCCCGGCGGAGGGTGTCTTCATCGGGTTGCATCGAACGCGTAGTCCTTCCTCAGCACTAGAAATGGGGAAAATCGGTGACCTGCCCCAGCAGAGCTTGGCCGGCTTCACGCCAGCGTGCCCGAGAGGGCGGGCAACGTGTTGGCTCATGACATTTACGTCGCGCCAGCACCGCTGGATCACCGAACCCGTCTTCGAAGCGGACACACCCGCGATCTCGAAGGCCAGATTCACCGCGTGGACCGCGCTGCGCATCGCGTTCTGGGCAGCCAACGCGAATTCGGTTTCCCGCTCGAGCGACGGCTCGCCAGCTTGCACGTCCGCCCAGAGCCGCTCCAGGCTGTCGAGTACAAAACTACGGCTGGCACGTAACGCCGCTTCTGCTTGGGCGAGCGTGATCTGCACATCCGCGTCCTCGACGACGGCTGCGTCCTCGCGGAACTTGTTGCGGCACAGCGTGTTGATTTCATCGAGGGCGCGCCGGGCCACTCCCAGTGGCACTCCAGTCAGCAGCGGAGTCCCTTTGAAGAACGGCGTCCGATAAAGCGGGCCTTCCACCCGCGGGTCTTCGATGAAGGGTGTCAGGGTGTGCTCGGTGGGGACGAATACGTCTTTGGCGGTCAGGTCATGGCTGCCTGAGCCGCACATTCCGGCAGCACCGCGCCACGTGGCCTCGATCGTCACATCGGCGGCGCTCACTACACCCCACCGGATCATCGGGTCGACTACCGCGGTCTGCGCGCCCATCTCAGGCTTAACGACGATGAAGCCGAGCACGATCATTGTGGCGTGTGGCGAACCAGTGACGTAGTTCCATCGCCCGGACAAGCGGTATCCACCATTCACTTCGACAGCGCGTCCAGTTGGGGCGAACATGGGCGCAAGCGGCTGACCGCTGCGGCCGTCCAACAGTGTGGCGGCCACATCTTGGTCCAGCCACGCGAAAGCGATTGAGCTGTTGCCGATCATCACTGTCCACGCAGTCGAACCGTCAGCCCAGGGTTGCGTCCATCTAGGTGGTGTACGAGTCGGACCTGATTAGCGGTACCGGCGTGTCGTAGCCGAATGATTGAAGGTCATCGCGTGATTCTTCGACAGACCGACCAAAGTCACTCGAGCAAAGGAATCAACGCGATGACCACTGCCCACAATATCGACCTGCCTGCCGCGCTGGCCGAACGACTCACCACCACCCACCCCGACGTGCTGCGCGAACTGTTGTCGACGTTCATCCACACCCTGATGGGTGCGGAGGCCGACGCCCTGTGCGGCGCCGGATACGGTGAACGCAGTAGCGAGCGCATCAATCAGCGAAACGGCTACCGTCATCGCCAATTCGTACCCGCACAGGATCATTGGATCTGGCGATTCCCAAGCTACGGCAGGGTTGCTACTTCCCGGACTGGCTGCTGGAACGCCGCAAACGGGCCGAGCGGGCCCTGACCACCGTGGTCGCTACCTGCTACCTACTGGGGGTGTCTACCCGGCGGATGGACAAGCTCGTCGAGACGTTGGGCATCACCAGCTTGTCGAAGTCTGAAGTCAGCGTGATGGCCAAGGAGCTCGACGTCGCGGTCGAGGCGTTCCGGAGCCGGCCGCTGGACGCCGGCCCGTACACGTTCGTCGCCGCCGCCACGCCCTGGTGCTCAAGGTCCGCGAAGCCGGGCGGGTGGTCAACGTGCACGCCCTGATCGCGGTCGGGGTCAACGCCGAGGGATACCGCGAAATCCTGGGCATCGACGTCAGCACCGCTGAGGACGGCGCCGGGTGGTTGGCGCTCTGGCGGTCGCTGACGGCCCGGGGCCTGTCCGGGGTACGGCTGGTCACCTCCGACGCGCACGCCGGGCTGGTGGCTGCGCTAGGCGCGACTCTGCCCGGAGCTACCTGGCAGCGGTGCAGAACCCACTACACGACCAACCTGATGGCGAAGACTCCCAAGAGTTCGTGGCCGTGGGTGCGTACCCTGTTGCATTCGGTGTTCGACCAACCCGATGCGGAATCGGGTGCTGCTCAACATGATCGGATCACCGACGCACTATCGGACCAGCTCCCCAAGGTCGCCGATCACCGAGAGGCGGCCCGACCGGATCTGCTGGCGTTCACCAACTTCCCCAAGCAGATCTGGCGCCAGATCTGGTCGAACAACCCCCAGGAACGCCTCAACAAGGAGATCCGCCGCCGCACCGACGTCGTCGGCATCTTCCCCGACCGCAACGCGCTGATCCGCCTCGTCGGTGCCGTGCTGGCCGAACAACACGACGAATGGGCCGAATCCCGGCGCTACCTCGGCCTCGACGTCCTCAGCAAATCCCGAGCAGATCAGAACTCACCGACTGAACAGGAGGACACCCCCGCGGCACTGACCGCCTGAACCAAACCTCGGAGAATCACACGACTAGCTCGTACACCACGTCCCTGGACTTGACCAACACCGGCCCAATCTTCCAGCCGTCAGCAGCCTGGTGACCGGGTCGAGCTCTAGTCCTCCGAGGTTGCGTGGCAAAGCTATTCGGAAGAAGCCGTGCGTCTCGAGGGCATCGACAAGGTCACCGGGCAGCGTCGCTGTGGCCGACGCCATCTCCGCACGCTCATTGATCCATGGGCTGAGTGCCGTCGCTGATGCCATTACGTCGGCTGCCGGTACATCATCGCTGTTCTGATGTACAGATGCTGGCATGGCCATAACTCCTTTCGACTGTTTCGCCGCTACCGAAGTTCCCTCTAGGACCTCGCGCGCGGAAGCTACAGTTCATGTCTTGCTTGTAAATAAGCGGCAGCACGTTCCGCGATCGTGACGCAGGGGGCCATGGTGTTGGCGGTGGTTATCTGGGGCATGATCGAGCCATCGGCAATCCGGAGGTTATCTAGTCCGTAGACTTGCAGTTCACTGTTGACGACCGACATGTCATCGCGGCCCATTTTCGCTGTCCCGCTTGGGTGGTAGTAGGTGTTGCCGCGTCGCGGATGAAGCTCTCGATATCGTCCCTAGAATTGCTTCCCGGCAGATCTTCACCACCAACGATGCACGCAGCGCAGTGAGGTGAGTCCGTTGTAGTGGTCCAGTCGTTATGCGACTTCGTTGCCCGGTGTTCGGGCAGGAAGAATGAGCAACGACATGGCATCGCACAATCGCCGGCGGCACACGCCGGATCAGATTATTCGCAAGCTGGCCGAGGGGAACAAGCTTCTCGGGGCCGGGCAGGAACTCAACGAGGTGTGCCGGCATCTGGAGATTGCTGAGTCGACGTGGCATCGCTGGCTGGCCCAGTACGGCGGCATGAAGGCCAACGAGGCCAAACGGCTCAAGGACCTCGAGGCCGAGAACGCCCGGTTGAAGAAGCTGGTGGCCAACCAGGCTCTCGATATCGACATGCTCAAGGAGATCTCGGCGGGAAACTTCTGACCCCGAACCGCAAACGCCGCGCAGCCACGGTGCTGCGCGAGCGGTTCGGGGTGTCGCAACGCCGCGCCTGCCTCGTCGTGGGCATCCACCGTTCCACGATGCGGCTGAGGCCGCGACCGATCACCACGGCCGAGGCCGAGTTGCGTGCATGGTTGCGCCGGTTCTCTACTGACCGTCCTCGCTGGGGATGGCGACGGGCAGCCAAGATGGCTCGCCGGGCCGGATGGGAGGTCAACAACAAGCGCATCTGCCGTCTGTGGCGCGACGAGGGCCTGCGGGTCCCGCAGCGCCGCAGGAAGAAGCGTTTGACCGGTATCGGTGTCGCGGTGGGGGCGATGTCGCCGATTCCTCCGGACGTGATCTGGGCGATGGACTTTCAGTTCGACACCACCGCCGATGGCCGCACCGTGAAGATGTTGAACGTGATCGACGAGTTCACCCGTGAAGCCCTCGCGATCGACGTCGATCGCGCCATCAACGCCGACGGCGTCGTCGAGGTCTTGGATCGCCTGGCCCACCAACGAGGAGCGCCGCATTACGTGCGTTTCGACAACGGTCCCGAGTTCGTGGCACATGCCGTGAGTGATTGGTGCCGATTCAACAGCGCCGGTTCACTTTTCATCGATCCGGCGCGCCGTGGCAGAACGCTTGGATCGAGTCGTTCAACGGCCGGCTGCGCGATGAACTGCTCAACTCGTGGCGCTTCGACTCGCTACTGGAAGCCCGCGTAATCATCGAAGACTGGCGAGCCGACTACAACGCCAACAGACCCCACTCCGCCCACGGCCACCTCAGCCCAACCGAGTTCGCTCTACAGTGGACCACGACCCACCAACCCCAAGCCGCATAGCGCCTGGACCACAAAACGGGTCCCCCTCACGAAGCGGTACTGAGTTGCCAATCTCGCGACACAGCTGCACCACTCGCACCGCAGTGAACCGTCCCGCGTTTGATGCACACCTCCATTCTTGGGAAGGTGCATCGCATGCCGAGCAAGTACGACCCCGAGACCAGGTCGAAGGCTGTCCGTCTGGTGCTGGAGCACCGCGAGGACTATCCGAGTGAATGGGCGGCGATCACCGCGGTGTCCAAGCGGCTGGGGATGAACGCCGAGACGCTGCGCAACTGGATCCGCCAACAGCAGGTCGACGACGGTGCGCGCGACGGGGTCTCCAGCGAGGCCGCCGCGGAGATCCGGGCACTGCGACGGCGCAATGCTGAGCTTGAGCAGACCATCGAAATCCTCAAGGCAGCAACGTCTTTCTTCGTGCGGGAGAGCGACCCGCGCAACCGCCGCTGACCAATTCGGTCTGCGAGTTCATCGCTAACCACAGGGACCGTTTCGGGGTCGCTCCGATCTGCCGCGTGCTGACCGAGCACGGTGTGCCGATCGCCCCACGAACGTTCTACGCCTGGGTCCAGCGCGCGCCCTCGAAGCGGGCCCTGTGGGATGCCACCATCACCGAGATCCTGGTCGGCCACTACGAGCCCGACGAGCAGGGTCGGCGCAAACCGGAGTCACTGTACGGGTCGGTAAAGATGTGGGCGCACCTGCAGCGTGAGGGCATCCCGGTGGCCAAGTCCACGGTGGAACGCCTGATGCGCCGTCACGGCTGGCAGGGCGTGCGCCGCCAGAAAACCGTGCGCACCACCATCGCCGACCCCTCAGCGGCGCGGCCGCCGGATCTGGTGGACCGCCAGTTCGGTGTACGCGTACCGAATCGGCTGCTGGTGGCGGACTTCACCTACGTCAAACTGGTGACCGGGGTGTTCGTCTATGTCGCGTTCGTCATCGACGCGTACGCCGGAGCGATCGTCGGCTGGGAAGCATCGGGGTCCAAGCACACCCGGTTCGTCGAATCGGCGATCCGCCAGGCCGCCGCACTGCGTTCCCGGCAAGGCCATCCGATCGACGGTGCCATCCACCACAGCGATGCCGGGTCGCAGTATACGAGCGTGAGATTCGGTGAAACACTGAGCCTTTCAGATCTGCGGCCATCGGTCGGCAGTGTTGGCGACGCCTACGATAACGCGTTGGCCGAGACCGCAATCGGGCTCTACAAGAACGAATGCATCCGCGCGGATTCCCCGTTCCGACGTGGCCCGCTGCGCACCCTCGCCGACGTCGAGCTCATCACCGCCGACTACGTCTCCTGGTACAACCAGCAGCGCCTAATGCACCGCCTCGGTCGTGTCCCACCCGCCGAAGCCGAAGCCCACTACTATTCCCAACACGTGACCGACCGACCGGCCGGCTCACAGAACCCCGAGGGTGCATGAAACCCGGGATGGTTCACAGTTGCGAGGTCATCTGGGTCACCAAACGTATTGGCCTCGATTAGGATTGGATCTTGTGGCTCGGCCCCCGTCAGCCGAAGCCGTCCGCGGCTCTTTGGGTGGGCGACGGCGCCGCGCAGAGACCAGCCAATGGCTGGCACACGGGCCCTCGCGGCGATCTCTGCTGTGGCCAAGGGTATCTCGACTTGCCAAATGAACACGTCGGGGACGCGCAAGCCCGCCTCCATCTTGCCAAACACGACCACTTCGCACATGTTGTTGCGGGGCGGCAGCAAGTCCTCGTATGCCCACACGCAGTCAAAAGCGACGTGATCCTGATAATTACGCCCGACGCCGGGAAGATGCTGCACAACTGGAATGCCGGCGCCACGCAATTCGACTTCGTCCCCGACTCCTGACTGCATCAGCACCTTCGGGGTGTGAATAGCCCCCAGCGACAGGACAATCTCACTCGTCGCTTCAATTCGTCGGAGCTTCCCGTCATACCAAATCTCCACCCCGGTCGCTTGCCTTGCGTCGAAGGTAATTCGATGGACCATGCCGTGGGTCAGCACCGTCAAGTTGGGGCGATCCATGTAGGGGAAGGCGTACGTCCTGAATATGGATGCACGTTTGCCATCTCGGATACAGAGGTCTCCGATGGCGGCGCCCTCCTCCGACTGCATCATCTGTCCGTTAGGGTTGTCGAACGTCGCGATTCCGATCGATCGCGCACCTTCCAACGTCGCAAATGCGAGCGGATGCGGATCCGCCGCAGGCGCAACGAAGACGGGTCCGTCGACTCCACGGAACTGGGGATCAGGTGCGCCGTGCCAGTCTTCAATATCCCGATAGCTGTTCAGCACCGCGTCATAACCCCACGCGGAGCTTCCCGACTCGGACGCAAACAGGTCCCAATCGCGCTGGTGGCCCCGCGCCCACCCCATCACATTGATGCTCGATCCGCCGCCCAGCACCTTGCCCATCGAGGCCGACATGGCTCGGCCGTTCAGTAACGGGTTTGGCCGGGCGGTAGAACCCCAGTCCCGTTCGGTGCCACGATTTGTCGGCCACAGAGCGGGGTCCGTGACACTAGTTACATCGTCGCGTCCGCCTGCTTCCAGCAGCAGCACTTGGACATCAGGATTTCGGCCAAGCGCCGAGCCAGGACCGATCCTGATGACCCCGCACCGCATACGATGAAGTCGTACCCGTGCTTCAAAGATGCGGCCAAGTGTCTTTGATTGGCCCAAACCCGCTCAGTAAATTCAGCGGCAGCCGTTGTAGGCGCCAAAGTCATTGCGGCACCTTCCCGACATAGGCGCCGGTGGCAGGTGAGTGCACCTCGATGATTGGTCGACGGCTCCACCCATCTTCCGCCGATGAAGAGCTCGTCGTACTCGGTAGCCGTCATGCTCTGCGCGTTCTCGATCACGGGCGCCGCCCCCGTTTGACGTCGACGCCTGGACAGAGGAGCGTCTCCCGGCGGCCTTGCCTAACGTCCAAGAGCCGCAATCTATTCGGATTGTGCCACACTGCGGCTGCCTTTCGGTAAAGCCGCGCCGGGCGCGGCAGTGTCTGAGTCCACTCCAAATTTAAATTGCGCCGACCGTACAGTCGTGTTTCTGTCCGTCCAGCGGACAGGCACACCGATATATCCCGAAATGC
The DNA here is from genome assembly GCA_963712615.1 of uncultured Actinomycetota bacterium. GTDB lineage: Bacteria > Actinomycetota > Actinomycetes > Mycobacteriales > Mycobacteriaceae > Mycobacterium. The sequence continues at coordinate 356,373 of CAVQIO010000002.1, read as the reverse complement.
CTTCGACAACCTGGGTTTTGGAGCCTGCATCCACGCTTGCGTGTGTCAACTCCTGGCGCGCCCTGAGGGTGACGTCGTGCTAACTGCGCTAGCCGAACGCTCGACGACATCCAGATCAACGGAGGGATGACGCGCATGTTGAGTAACGCCGCGCGCCCGGAAATCGCTTCCGGTGACCGTGATTCGCCGTAAATATGACTCAACTGCCGTCGACGGACAGCCGATATCGACCAAGGGGCGGCGGTCTAGTCAACGACTGCCTCGATAACGCTTTGCGGGTACGTGGTAGGACGCACGGCGATAGGTCGTAGTCCTGCTGCGGTGAGGAGATCATCGAATTCGTCGAGCGAACGCGACCGTCCACCAAGGACTGCAAGCATGGCCAGGTCGTCCAGGGTGGCCATGCGGCCGGGGTTGGCGAGGTCTCCGACGATGAATTCGATGATCGCGATTCTGGCTCCGGGAAGGGCCGCCCGGCGGCACTGGCATGTTCCCAGTAGAGGGGGCCGTCTTGTTTTAGAGTTCTGTTGCCCGTGACCTGGGCGGATAGGACGATGAAGAAATGGCTGGACGGAAGCGGAACTCTGCTGAGGACATCGTTTGCAAGCTGCGGTGTGCTGATGAGCTCACCGCGGCGGGCAAGACCCAAGAGGAGATCGCCGCCGAGCTTGGGGTGTCGGCGGCGACGTTGTACAACTGGCGACGCCGGTACGGCGGGATGGATACCGACGCAGCGAAGGAACTCAAGGAGCTGCGCGAGCAGAACGGCAGGCTCAAACGCCTGCTCGCCGACACCGAGCTGGAGAACGACGCATTGAGGGAGGTGGCGCGGGGAAAATTTTAGACCCGGCTGCCAAGCGCCGCGCCGTGGACATGCTCGTCACAACGATGAACCTGTCGAACCGGTTGGCGTGCAAAGCAGTTGGGCTGCCTCGTTCGACCTACGCCCGCATCCCGATCACGCAGACACCCACCGATCCAGATGCGGGCCTGAGGGCCACGCTAGGCACCTAGGCACGCGAACACCCGGTGCATGGGTTCCGTCGCGCGTGGGCGCACCTGAGGCACGACCTGGGCGTACGGGTGAACAAGAAGAAGGTGCCCCGGCTGCGGAAGGAAGAAGGGTGTGCAGGTCCGGATCTACCACCCCCGCAAACGCGCCGGCATCAGCTCAACCCCACAGGTGCAAGCCGATGCACCTAAAGTCGTATGGGCGCTTGACTTGCAGTTCGACTCCACCGTCGACGGTAAGGCCATCAAGATCGCCTCGATGATCGACGAGCACACCCGACTGTCGTTGATGAACATCGTGGAGCGCTCGATCACCGCGCAGAGGTTGACCGAGGAGTTGGACAAGGCGTTCACGTTATGGGACGGCCCGCCGTTGGTGCTGCGAATGGACAACGGTCCGGAGTTCATCTCCCATGTGCTGCAACAGTTCTGCGGTGACCGGATCGGCATCTGCTACATCCCACCGGGCACACCGTGGAACAACGGGCACATCGAATCCTTCAACACCGACTACGCAAGGAGTGCCTCAACCGCAACCACTGGACGAATCTCCTCGAAGCGCGGGTGGTGATCGAGACTTCAAAGACGACCACAACCATCGGCACCGGCACTCATCACTGAGCTACCTGACCCCGGCCGAGTACGCTGCCCGATGCACCCACACCCACCAACCAGTGCAGGCTGCGAGATCCACTGATATCAACCACATACAACTCTAAAACGACGTGGTCCGACCATCGGGGACCTGCCACCACAACAATTTTCAGACGTCGAAGACAACGTGCAGGTTCAAGGCCAATCATTCCTTGACGAGATGTGGTGCTCATCGCGCACACTAGGACTCGCATCCGACGCTATGGAGGACCGATACCGGAATGAGCCCGGTCGCCGAATTCGACTTCGTCATCGTGGGAGCAGGCAGCGCAGGCTGCCTGCTCGCCAATCGGCTCAGCGCAAACCCTGATCGCCGTGTCCTCTTGATCGAGGCCGGCGGCAAAGACGACTGGTTCTGGATCAAGGTGCCGGTGGGTTATCTGTTCACAATCGCCAACGCGCGCACCGACTGGTGCTTCACGACCGAGGCCGACCCCGGCCTGGCCGGGCGCAGCATTCACTACGCGCGCGGCCGTGTCATCGGAGGCTGCTCGTCGATCAATGCCATGATCCACATGCGCGGACAGGCGAGCGACTACGACCTGTGGGCGCAGGCCACCGGTGACGAGCGATGGCGTTGGGGTGGCCCGAACAGTCCCGGCGAGACGCTGGCGATCTACAAAATGTTGGAGGACTACTTCGGCGGCGCCGACGACTGGCACGGCGCCGGTGGCGAGATCCCTGTCGAGCGGCCACGTGTGCGCTGGAAGATCTTGGACGCCTGGCAGGCCGCCGCTGCCGAGGTGGGCATCTCCCCGATCGATGAATTCAACCGGGGCGTCAACGCCGGCTCTGCGTACTTTCATGTCAACCAACGGCGTGGCCGTCGCTGGTCGATGGCCGATGCATTCCTGCATCCCATCGCCCACCGGCCGAACCTCACCGTCTACACGCAGACCCAGGCCTTGCGGCTCCTGATGGACGACCAGGTCCCGGAGGATCAGCGTCGCGGGGCCTGGACGACGGCCCAGCGCCGTGTCATCGGCCTGCGGCTTCTCAGAGGCGGCCAAACCATCGACGTCCGAGCCCGCCACGAGGTGATCTTGAGCGCCGGAGCTATCGGCTCACCGCATCTGATGCAGGTCTCGGGTCTGGGCCCAGCCGGCCTGCTTGCCCAGCATCAAGTGCCGGTGGCCGTCGATCTGCCAGGCGTGGGCGAAAACCTTCAGGATCACCTGCAGCTTCGAACGGTCTACCGGGTGCAGGGCGCCCCGACCGTCAATACGCTGTACCGGAACTGGATCAGCCGTGCCGGCATGGGACTTCAGTATCTGCTGTTGCGATCGGGGCCCATGACGATGCCGCCTTCCACGCTAGGGGCTTTCGCCAAGAGCGACCCCGCGCTGGAAAGTGCCGATCTGGAGTGGCATGTGCAGCCCTTGTCGTTGCCGAAGTTCGGCGAACCCCTGCACCCCTTCGGAGCGATTACTCCTTCGGTCTGCAATCTCCGACCCAGCTCGCGAGGCCATGTGCGCATGGCCAGCGCAGATCCCCTGACCTACCCGAAGATCTTCTGCAATTACCTGTCGACTGACGCCGATCGTCGGATCGCCGTGCGGGGCCTCCGGGTGACCCGGCAGATCATGGCGGCGCCGGCTCTGGCCCGCTACCGCCCGCAGGAGTTGTTACCCGGTCCGCAGCTGGCGAGCGATGAAGAGCTGCAGAAGGCGGCCGGTGAACTCGGTACGACTATTTTCCATCCGGTGGGTACCTGCGCGATGAGAGCCTTTGACGCCCGCGGGCGGCCGCGTTCGGCCGCCACGGTGCTCGACACCGACTGCCGCGTGTATCGCGTCGCCGGACTTCGAGTGGTCGATGCGTCGACTATGCCCACCATCATTTCCGGCAATACGAACGCGCCGGTCATGCTCATCGCAGAGCGCGCAGCGCGGGCGATTGTGGGATAAGTCGGTTAACACCGGGATATCAATCTGGTTGCCCCCGGCAGCGGGGAAGCCTAAGCCGCTCCCCTGCGTCGCGCGACCGCGCGGGCGCAACTCCTTGAGGAGAATTACGGCGGGATCGAATATGCAGGGTTACCAGTAAACGTCGGCGTTTTCGTCAGATGGATCGCACGAATTACCTAGTCCAATTGCACGCCAAGTCGTTTCGTCTGCGGCGTCCGAGGTCATTGCCGACCGGTCACCCTTTCGTATCCGTTTGGGAACGCAACCGCGTTTCGGCTAGCGCAGCTCTATCGGTAACAACAGTCACATCGTTAACATCGCGCGATGCACGGTTTGCCCCCGCTGGCCAGAGATGTGCGACTGCGAACAGTTTCGAGCAATGATCAGAACCTGTGGATGAGCCTTGGCGAGGTGGTGTGAAAGTGGGCGCACCTTCCCGAGGATGATCTGAAGTCCAAGGTTCTCTGATCAAGACCGGCGTTGGCGCGCTGGTTGGGAAGGTACGCCCATGCTCACGGTAGTTCACGACGCGGAATGCTCCAACGAGAAGAACGACGGTGTCGGTCGGTCGTTGCTCGATGAGATCGTCCGCGACGGCGCCCGACAGATGCTTGCGGCGGCGTTGCAGGCCGAAGTGGCCGCCTACATCGACGCCCATGCCGGAGAGGTCGACGACAACGGACGGCGCCTGGTGGTCCGCAACGGCTACCACCGGGAGCGTGAGGTGTTGACCGCGTCGGGCGCGGTCACGGTGACCGCGCCGCGCGTCAACGACAAGCGCGTCGATGCCGATACCGCAGAGCGGCAAAGGTTTTCCTCCGCGATCCTGCCAGCGTGGGCGCGCAAGTCACCGCAGATGAGCGAGGTTCTGCCGCTGCTGTATCTGCATGGCCTGTCGACGAGTGACTTCGGTCCGGCGTTGGAGCAGTTCCTGGGCTCGGGTGCGGGTCTCTCGGCCACGACGATCACCCGGCTCACCAGCCAGTGGCAAGACGAAGCCAAGGCCTTCCAAGTCCGTGACCTCTCGGACACGGACTACGTCTACCTGTGGGTCGACGGCATTCACCTCAAGGTCCGTCTCGAGCAGGAGAAGCTCTGTTTGTTGGTGATGATCGGGGTGCGCGCCGATGGTTGCAAGGAGCTCGTCGCCTTGGCCGACGGCTACCGGGAATCGACCGAATCGTGGGCCGATCTGCTACGGAGCTGCCGCCGGCGCGGGATGGCAGCCCCGGTGCTGGCTGTCGGTGACGGTGCGTTGGGGTTCTGGAAGGCGGTCCGCGAGGTCTTCCCGAACACGCGTGAGCAGCGGTGTTGGTTTCACAAGCAGTCCAATGTGCTTGCTGCACTGCCGAAGTCAGCGCACCCAGCTGCGTTGGCGGCGATCAAGGAGATCTACAACGCCGAGGACATCGACAAGGCGCAGATCGCGATCAAGGCCTTCGAGGTCGATTACGGTGCCAAGTATCCCAAGGCGGTCGCCAAGATCGTCGACGACGCCGACGTGCTGCTGGAGTTCTACAAGTACCCGGCCGAGCACTGGATCCACCTGCGCACCACCAACCCCATCGAGTCGACCTTTGCGACCGTGCGGTTGCGAACCAAGGTCACCAAGGGGCCCGGCTCCCGCGCCGCGGGAATTGCGATGGCCTACAAGCTGATCGACGCCGCGCAGGCCCGGTGGCGGGCCGTCAACGCCCCGCACTTGGTCGCCCTGGTCCGTGCCGGCGCGGTGTTCCACAAAGGCAAACTGCTCGAACGCCCCGTCGATATCACACCCGCCGAAACCAGCGAATCAACCGAAACGGAGGTCGCCTGAAACAACCTCATCCACAGGTCTTGACAATATCTCGACTTCACGCGGGGCTACGCCGGCGGCATCGCGGACGCGCGCACCGCCTGGCAGCTGCACACCGCCGCGGGCGGCGGCCAGGGCGCCCCGATTTTCTTCACCATCGACGAGGACATCAATCGCGACACCTGGAATCGCACCGCGCTGCCGTGGTTTCGCGGAATCAACTCGGTTCTTGGGCTTCAACGCACAGGGGTCTACGCAGGCGTCAGGGTGTGTCAGTGGGCCGCGGCCGATGGCGTTATTGGGTCTTCGAGCACACCTGGTCGCCGCTGGATTTGGCAAACTCGAGCCTGGTCCGGCAATCAGGTCCACCCCGCCGCTGTTCTCTACCAGCGAGTCGTGAGCACCTCGTCCAATCCCGGGCCGAAGGTCGGCGGACTCGAAGTCGACGTCAACGACGTCCTGGCTTCCGATTGCGGCCAGTGGAACCTCCATAGGAGCTATCCAAGTGGCGATGTGCGGTAGTGGCGAGGTCGCTGCCCGCAATTCGAGCTAGAGCCCGGATGGCACGACCTTGTCGTTGACCGTCACCCCGACCTGGCCGGTCGTCGGGTTGAACTCGATCTTGCCGTGCTCGAAGATCGACACCTGCAGGTCACCGACGGCGTTCACGTCGCTGGTGGGTAAACCCAGCGGACCTGCCGAACCGTTAGTGCCGGTGATCGCAGGCGCGCCGTCCGGTCCGCGTGGGATATTCCAGGCCTCCCGGATCTTGCCAGTGACGATGTATGCGGGCGTGCCGGCCTCGCCGTTCTTGGCGGTGATCGTGCCGCCCTGGAACTGCTGGAACACCAGGCCGCTCTCCCGTGTCCCCGCATTGCGGTCACCCGTCAATGGCTTGCCGAGAGCCTCCCTCTGACTCTCGGTTGCCGATGAGTATTTGGCAGCGATCGGGCCGGTCAAAGTTACCTCGACGTCGCCCACCCCCACGAGCTTCACCTCCGCGGGCTGCGCTGGGGCTTTAGACGTGGTGCTGGCGTTCACCCCGACCTGAGGCGGTGCCGACGCGTCGACGCTCTTGCCGCCATTGCTGCAGCCCGCAGCGATCAGCGTGACGGCGGCCAGGCCGACGAGTGCCGCGCGGCGGTATCCGATCGTTCTCATGGGCTTCCCCCGGGAGTCCTGGCGCGTGGTCTTCGTAGCTCCGAACGAACCTACAAGGCGGTCATAGGCGGCGGCCCAGAGCACCCGAGTAAAAGGATCACCTGCCGGTTGCAGGTATGGCGGTATCGGTTAGCTCAGCGGCTGCGCCGAATAGATGGCCTTGTGCCAATCCGCATCCGGCCATGAATATCGTTTCGGCTTGCTCGGCGGTTTCGATTCCTTCGGCGATCACCTTGAGCCCCAGCGCTTCGCATAAACCGATGACCGACCGGTACAGGGTGGACCCAGCGGGCTACCCGGTTTTCGCGTTCCACGGCACACCTGGCTCGCGTCGCCAGATCCTCCTCGACCTGGACATCGAACACTTCGCGGTGTTCGGCATCTCCGGCGGCGGGCCGCATGCGGCGGCCTGTGGCCGCTTCCTGCCCGACCGGGTCAGTGCCGCCGCGCTCGTCAGCGGTGTCGGTTCCCTTGCCGAGCCCGGTTCGGAAGCAGGAATGATGCCGGCTAACAGATTGTTCGCCGGGCTCGCGCGGAAGGCGCCCGCGGCCAATAACGTGCTCTTCGGGCTCGTCTTTCATTTTGGCCGCCGGGCCCCTGCGCGGGTCTTGGCGTTGCTGGTGAACAGCATGCTGCCGTCGACGCCGGCGTACTCTCGCGGCCCGAGGTGCGGAGCTCATTCTTGGGGATGCTCGCCGACGCCTCCCCTACCGCGGGCCGCGCAGCGGCGCAGGATTTCCGACTCTTCGCTCGCGACTGGGGTTTCCGGCTCGAGGACATCACGGTGCCGGTGCAGGCGTGGCAGGGCGACGTCGATGTGAACGTCCCCGTGGCCCATGCCGATCGCCAGGCGGCAGCAATCCCGGGCGCCATTCTGCACATCGCGCCCGGTGAGGGTCACCTGGTGTGCGTCGACCACTTCGACGAGATCCTGAGTGAGCTGCTGAATTCGAGGAGCTGACTCGCGCGGTGACGGTGCCAGCGCACACTGACGAGGTCTTCCACCGAGTCTCTGGGTAGCTCACCGTCGGCCACTGCCGTGATCGTCATGTACTGCAATGAATGGCGCCGTGGTGGTTGTCCAGGAACGCGGTGTCGGCAGCATCGCGGCCGGTGGCAATCCGCACCATGGACTGGCGTGGTGCGAGGCACGTGGCATCAACGACCCGCCATGCACCGTCGACGAACGCCTCGGCCACCGCGTGGAAATCCATTGGCTGGCACCCCGGCGCGTACACCGCCACCAAACGGGCCGGAACATTGAGCGCGCGCAGCAGCGCGATGACGAGATGCGCATATTCGCGACACACTCCTGCGCCGGCGAGCAACGTGTCAGCGGCGCCATCGATCGGATCGCTGGAGCCCGGGACGTAGTTCAGTCGGGTACCAACCCATGACGAGACCTTTTCGAGCAGGGCGACTGAGGTGGCGTACTGCTGGAATCGGTGGCGGCAAACCCGAAGAACTTGTCGGATTCCGCATAGCGGCTCGGGCGAAGATAGTTGATCAGGTCGATATCACTCACCGGTGGGGCGTCTGCTTCGCCGATGACCGTCGCCGAGTACGACGCGGTAATTGTTCCCCTGTCGGCTTGCACGACATGAATCCGCGTCTGATGCTGACCAACTAGTTCGCGCGGTTCAAGCGCCTTGCCGTTCAGTTTGATTACCAGTGACTCGTCGACCTTGATGCCGGGCTGACGACTGACCGCGATCTGGAAATCCAGCGTCGTCGGCTCAGTCACTTCGACTTCGATTTCAGCGCCGACGCTACGGGCCGTGGCAGTGGAGCTGGTATCGATCTCTGCGGTGCGCCGTCTCCATCCAGGCATATGGCGAGGCCCTCTCTTCTCAGCAGTTGAAATCCCGCTCGCTGCTTGGCAGGGCCTTCTTGTGCGCACTTCCTCAGCAGCCTATACGCGGCATCGCTTCGCGGCAGCGGTTGCTCCGCCCGTTCTGTTCCGGTTCGAACTGCTTGCAATCAAGCCGGAAAACGCGGTCTCGGGATTCCACCGGACCAAGCAGATCAACAGTTGACTACACGGCTCCCCTGGTGCCTAGGCTGTCGTCTATGTGCGGCGGCGGCGGGGAAGATATCCACGGGGCAGCGCCCCGCGTTGTCGAGGGCGCGGCGGTCGACCCGATCGCGCTCGAGCCGGTCGACGAGTTGGTGATCACGACTCTGGTGGACAACAGCTACGACGGCTTGTTGACTGACATGGGCCCCGCGCAGCGAATGCCGATGACTCGCACGACGGCAGTGAAAGCGGCGCAATTCGACGGGGGCACCACCGTTCCCGGAATGATTGCCGAACACGGTTTTTCGGCGCTGGTCACGGTGCGGCGGGGCGAGCGTTCGCACACCCTGCTGTTCGATACGGGTATCTCACCCGACGGCATGGCGACCAACATGGATCGACTGGGCGTCGATGTCGCCGACATCGAAGCAGTCGTCCTCAGCCACGGCCACTTCGACCATGCCGGCGGCTTTGCCGGTCTGTCGCGTTTGCGAGGCCGCGCCGGGCTGCCGTTGACTGTGCATCCGCTCGTGTGGAGTCGACGCAGGGTTGCGCTGCCGGGGCGGCCGGAGTGGGAGCTCCCCGTGCTCAGCAAGTCGTCGCTGCAGAGCGAAGGCTTCGAGGTGATCGAGCGACGCCAGCCCTCAATCCTGCTTGACGGGAGCGTACTGATCACCGGCGAGATCGACCGCACAACCGATTTCGAGACGGGGATGGCGTTCCACGAGGCGTGGCGCGACGGTCGCTGGGAGCCGGATCCTCAGGTCCTCGATGACCAGGCACTCGTCGTTAACGTGCGCGGTCTCGGTCTTGTCGTGCTGACCGGGTGCGGCCACGGCGGGGCGATCAACATCGCGCGGCACGCGATGCGGCTCACGGGTGTCGATCGGTTGCATGGCATGCTCGGCGGCTTTCACCTGGCCGGTCCGGGCTTCGAGCAAATCATCGAACCCACCGTCGATGCGCTCGTCGAGTTGTCCCCCGGTCTCGTTGTTCCGGCGCACTGCACGGGATGGCGCGCTCAGATTCGGTTCGCCACAGTGCTGCCGGACGCTTTCGTGCCCAACGCCGTCGGGACGTCGTTCGTCCTCGCCGCCGCCTGACCTACGGATCTCGACGTTATAGCTAAGTGCCACAATGGGTTTCGATTGTCGCGGTGATAGCACGGGCGTACGGTTTCCCCATGACAAATACATTCAAGGCGTACATAGCGTTATCGGCCGCGGCGCTGATCATCGGTGGGGGTTTGTCCACTGAGGCAATGCCGCGTAGTCGTGCAGATGGGTGTGGCGACCTCGCCCCAGCCCGCGTGTCGCCAACCGGCTGTGTCGATCCCGCGCCGTCTCCCCAGGCAGCTGCGCCGTCAGACAGTCCGCCCTGGCTTGCCGCAGTGGAACAGCGCGACCCGCAATTCGCCGGCTCGTATCAAGGGATGCGCGAGCGGATCCTCAAAGACGGCGCGATTCCAGCGAAATACAAGCTGCTGATGGGGATGATCACTGACACGATCGCCGCACATCCTGACGGTGTCAGGTCGCTCGCCGATAACGCGCGCGCCGCGGGCGCCTCAGAGGCCGAGATCACCGAAGCGGTCGAGGTGGGATACCTCTACGGCGGCACCGCCGCGCTGGTAATGGGCGTCAACGCGTTCCCGAACGGTTGATCGCGAGAAAGGCATCCCCCGCGCGCCTATTCTGAGCACGTGCCGTGGCGTGCCGACCCCCAGCCGTCAAAGCGGCGGTTGCATGCGATTGGTCTGACGGCGAATCTCGTCCTGCTCGCCCTCTACGCCGTGGCCGGCGCGCATATGGACAAAGCCGGGGCAAAGCCTCGGCTGTATTGGGTGCTCGGCGGGGCAGCACTGCTGGCCGGTGGCATCGCGCTCGTCGGGCGAGTCCGCGGTTGGCAAGAGCGGCGTGGCCTGCTCGTCGTATGGCCGGTGCTATCGCTCATCGTCACTGTTGTCGTGGGGGCCATCGACCCGTCCGCCACTCGGGATTTTCCCGGCACGATCACGATCACGTTCGCTTACGTAGGCCTGGCTTGTGGGCGCTGGCGCCCGCTGGCGATGGTGCCACTCGGCGTTGCGGCATTCGTGGTGGGCGGCAGTAAGGTGCTCCCGGGCGCGTTGACCACGGTGGTGTTGGCCGCGGCCATGTGGGTTATCGTCGCGGAGGTTCCGGCCTGGCTCATCGCCCAGCTCGAGGAGCCGAGTGCGCTGCTGCGCGAGATGGCACAGACCGATGCCCTCACCCAACTGCTCGACCGAAGCACACTCGGACCACGACTTTCGATCCACGCCAACGGGTCGGCGGTGGTGCTTATCGACCTCGATAATTTCAAGGGCTACAACGACGCTCACGGCCACGAGGCCGGCGACGCCCTTTTGGTCGCCTTCGCCGATGCGATCCGTCGGTCAGTTCGGATGGAGGACATGGCCTTCCGTATCGGCGGCGACGAGTTCCTGCTCATGCTGGTCGACGCCGATCGGGCCCACGCCGAGCAAGTCCTCGATCGGCTCCGCGATCGCTGGGCGCAAGCAGGCAATCCCGTGGGCTTCAGCGCCGGGATTGCTTCCGGCGAGCAGGATGTCATGCGCCTCGCGGATGAGCACATGTACGCCAACAAGCGTTCCCGCGACTTGCGCGCCGACTAGGCGAGCGCGTCGAACATGTGGGCCGGTTCTATACCGAGTTGCCGGGCAACGTGACTAGTGTCCCAATACTCGCGCCAGTGAGTGATCGCGCCGTCGCGGACCTCGAAGATTGCTGTGACATTGAAGGAGACGGCGACATCATTCATGGTGTTGACGTCAACACGCTCGACCACCACGGTGTCACCATCCGACACAATTGTGCGGATCTCGCTCCCCTCGACCATGCCCGTTGAGAGGCTGTTGTGCTTCTCCAGCTCGGCGCGCGCCGCATCGCGTCCGACGACTACGGGTGAGAGCGGGACATGGAGTTGCCAAACGAAGTCATCCGCCATTAGCGCGGTCGCCGCGTCGATGTCGATGTGCTGCCCGTAAAGGCATGGATAAAGTCCAGCACGAGCTGCTCGGTTTCATTTTTTGCCGCAACACCTTGTGGCATGCTCTCTTCCTTTGCTAGCCACCGGTCTCCAGCTGCCTGTAGGGAAGCTGGTCGTGACTGTACGCCTAAATAAACTGATTGATTTAATCGTTTTCTAAATCTTCTAGCGGACATCCGTGGTTATCAGCCGCCTGATCCGGGTCAGAGACGAAGCGTCATACGTATAAATCAAAGGCGGACAATCGAATGAGACGCCAGTCACATTCGCCCCCGGATGGAGAAGGCGCCCAAATATGTACCGTCAGATCCTTGATCCCGTTGCCCACTCGCTGGCTTGGAGCTCGCTGGTGGCGGCCTTGCCGCTGGCGATGCTCTTTGTGATGCTTGGCGTCTTGCGGTTGCGGGCCTGGGTGGCTTCCCTGCTATCGCTGGGCGTGGCAGTCGCCATCGCAGTTGCGGTGTATGGCATGCCGATTGGCCAGACGCTGCTGGCCGGCGGCGAGGGCGCTGTCTTCGGATTCTTCCCGATTCTCTGGATCGTGATCAACGCGATCTGGGTTTACCAGATGACAGTGCAGACAGCGCATTTCGATGTGCTGCGGCGCAGTTTCGCAAGTGTCAGCGACGATCACCGCATCCAAGCGATCATCATCGCGTTCTCGTTCGGCGGGTTGCTCGAAGCCTTGGCCGGATTCGGCGCACCCGTGGCAGTCACCTCGGTGATGCTGCTCGCCCTGGGTTTCAAACCGCTCAAGGCCGCGGTTCTGGCGCTGGTCGCCAACACCGCACCGGTCGCCTACGGGGCGATGGCCACACCGATCATCACGCTCGGCAAGGTATCCGGATTGTCGAGCGACGCGCTCGGCGCGATGGTCGGGCGGCAAACCCCCATCATGGCCCTCTTCGTACCGCTGGTGCTGGTGCTCATCGCCGACGGCCGGCGCGGACTCCGCGAGACCTGGCCCGCGGCCCTGGTGGCCGGCGGGGTTTTCGGCCTCGGCCAATACGCCACCTCGAACTTTCTATCAGTGCCGCTGGCCGACGTGGTCGCCTCGCTGCTGTCCGCCGGTGCTGTGGTCTTACTGCTGCGCGTCCGGCGGCCGCAAACCGCACCGCGCACCGCGGTAGTTGCGGGCGGCGCCGCCGACACCCTGTCTCCCGAATTCGCGGCGAACCTCGCTCGTCCCGACTCACGTGCCGAGGTGGCCCGCGCTTACGCGCCCTACGGGATCATCATCGCGATCTTCGTGCTCTGCCAGATCCCGGTGGTCAAGAAATTTCTGGACAGCGCCACCTACACCATCCATTGGCCGGGACTGCACCTGTACACCGCCAAGGGCAGCCCGTCGGCGCTTCCGATGTTCACCTTCAACCTGCTGAACACGCCGGGCACTCAGATGCTCCTGGCGGGCGTCGTCGCGATGGTCGTGCTGCGCCTGTCGGTGCCGGGAGCGGTCAAGGCCTACGGGGTGACGCTGTATCAGCTGCGCTGGGCGATTCTCACCGTAATGGCAGTTCTCGCACTGGCTTTCGTGATGAACGCCTCGGGGCAGACCATCACCCTGGGCACGTGGATGGCCGGGGCGGGGGGCGCTTTCGCGCTGCTCTCCCCCATTCTGGGCTGGATCGGTGTGGCGGTCACCGGTTCCGACACATCGTCGAACTCCCTGTTCGGCGCCTTGCAAGTGACCGCGGCGGCCAAGGCCGGACTCTCCCCGCTACTGATGGCCGCGGGCAACAGCTCCGGCGGTGTGCTTGGCAAGATGATCTCGCCGCAGAACCTCGCCATCGCCGCGGCGGCGGTCGACCTGCACGGAAAAGAGGGCGACATTTTCCGTCGGGCGATCTTGTGGAGCGTGGTGTTCCTGGCGTTTATCTGCCTGCTGTCGGGACTGCAATCCTCGGTGCTGTCGTGGATGGTGTTCTGACTCTTGGGCGACTAGCTTCTGTTTTCGCGCCATCCTCGTTCGAATGGCAACCGCCACGCATTGGGGGCGATCAATTGGTGGATGGCGTTGGGTCCCCAGGTGCCGGCCGGATAGATCTTGGACGGCGGCGGGTCGCTCAGCAGGTCTGCTGAACGCTCCCACAGTGATTCGATGCCTTCGGCGGTGGTGAACAGCGTGTGATCGCCACGCATCGCATCGAGGATGAGCCGCTCGTAGGCCTCCAGCGTCTGGTCCGCAGTGTCGATCTCCCGTGACGAGAACTGCATCGACAACTTGTCGAGCTTCATGCCGGGACCGGGCCGCTTGCCGTAGAAGGACAGCGACACCTTCGAATTGTCAGCGAGGTCGAACGTGAGGTGGTCAGGTCCCTGGGTCCCCACCCCCGAACCGGCCGGGAACATGCTTCGGGGTGCTTCTTTGAACGCGATCGAGATGATGCGGATGCCCTCGGCCATCTTCTTGCCGGTGCGCAGATAGATCGGCACGCCTGCCCAGCGCCAATTGTCGATACCCACCCGCAGGGCAATGAACGTCTCAGTGTCGGAATCTCTTGCCACACCGTTCTCTTCGCGATACCCGCTGTACTGGCCGCGCACCACATCCGAACACTTAACCGGGAGCATCGAGCGGAACACCTTGTTCTTCTCTTCGCTGATGGCATACGGCTCGAGGGCCGTCGGCGGCTCCATCACCACGAAGGCCATCACCTGAAGCAGGTGCGTCACGACCATGTCCTTGTAGGCGCCGGTGCTTTCGTAGAAGTTCGCCCGCTGGTCCAGACCGAGGGTTTCGGGAATGTCGATCTGGATGTGGTCGATGAAGTTGCGGTTCCAGATCGGCTCGAACAGTCCGTTGGCAAAACGGAACGCCAGGATGTTCTGGGCCGCTTCCTTGCCCAGGAAATGGTCGATACGGAAAATCTGGGCTTCGTCGAATGTTTCATGCAGGAAGTCGTTGAGGGCGACCGCACTGGCCAAGTCGGTGCCGAACGGCTTCTCCATCACCACTCGGGACTTCTCGACGAGATTCGCATCGCGCAGCGTGGTGATGACGGCGCGCGCCGCCTTCGGGGGGACCGACAGGTAATGCAGTCGCCGCACATTCGGGCCCAGGTTGTTTTCAGCCTCGGCGACTGCGGCGGCGAGTGCTTCTGGTCCGGCGCCCTGCGGGACGTAGGTCACGATCTTGGCGAAGTCGGCCCACTGCTCGGGAGTGAGCTTGTGGGTGCCGTACGAGTCGATCGCGTTCTTGGCGAGCTCCCGGAACTCGTCGTCGCTCAGCTCCTCCAGCGACGTCGCGACGACCTGGATATCCGGCGCAAGCTCGGACTGATCCAAGTAGGCCAGACCGGAAAGCAGCTTGCGCTTGGCCAAGTCCCCCGTCGCACCGAACAGGACGATGACATGGGGCTCGAGGGGGTCATAGTCGTGGCGGCGCGGGCGTGAGTCTGGCGATGGGTAAGAGATCGTCTGCGGTTTCTTATCGGCCACTCCCGTGATACTTCCACTGTCGCGCCGTATCCGCAGCGTCCCGACCGCATCGGTTTCCGCGTGAAAATCAGATGTTCAGCCACGCCGGGTACTCGCCGGCACGGCGGGCCGGCTACTTACCGCGCCAGGCGAGCATCGCCTCGAGCTCGGAAAAGTCATACCCGTTGGCGTCGGGGTGAATTTCGGTGGTGAACAGGGTGACGCCCTCGTCAACGAAGACGTCAGCCGTCTTGGCATCGGCCCACGCCATCGCGCGTTCGATGTCGGCCGCGTCGCGTCCGGCTCCGGCAGCGAGCCGCTTGAGGATGTCGTTCTTACGCCGGAATTCGTCAATAGGTTCAAAGCTGTGCCAGATATGGGCATGCCGTGCCGCGGCGGGAAGGGTGCGCCGCTCCCCGCCTCCCCCGATGAGGATCGGAATCTGACGCACCGGGCTGGGAGTCAAATGATTGAGCCGATATTCGATGCGCTCCAAGCCTTCGTCGAAGTGGTCCATCCTCGATCTCACGGTGCCGTACTCATATCCGTAGACGATGAAGTCCTTTGGATACCAGCCGGCTCCGAGGCCGAGAATCAATCGGCCGCCGCTGATGTGATCGACGGTGCGCGCCATATCCGCAATGAGGTCGGGGTTGCGATACGGCATGCCGCTGACGAGCAGTCCGATTTCGGCTCGAGTGGTGATCTCGCCCCATGACGCAAGGGCGGTCCAGCCTTCGAAGTTGTTGACCTCGGGCTGTTCATCCTCGAGCACCGGAGCGCCGTCGACAATCTCGACGAAGGGCTTGTGAAAGTGGTCGTAGCCGAAGATGGCGTCAACGCCGAGCTCTTCGGCGTGCAGCACCGCCTGGCGCCACGTCCGGTAGTCCGGTGTCCCGCCCGGCCAAAGCTGAACGCCTATCCGCATCGGCCTGGACCGGCCTTCGGACACCGCGGCGGCCTAGCCCCGCTCGTTGACTCGGTCACGTTTCGTTGCCCTTTCCGAACTTCCAGCACCAATTGTTGAGGCGTCGTCGGGTTCCCTACGCTCAAACCGAGCGAGCACGCAGTTCCTTCCCGCCGACAAGTACTCATTGTGATGGGTGCCGTCGTCGCTAGCTCGCATCCGGGTAAAGCGAGCCGCCGGTGAGGCCATCTCGGTAGGTATGTCAGCATTTGGGGATGAGTGCACGCAGACTTCTTCGTATCGTTGGCGCCGCGGCAGTGATGATGTGGGGGTTTGTCGGCGCGCCAATCTCCCCTACCGCGTCTGCCGATCCCTGCTCCGACGTCGAGGTGGTTTTCGCTCGCGGTACCCATCAAGAGCCGGGACTCGGCAACATCGGGCAAGCATTCACCGACTCGCTCACATCGAAAGTCGCCGGGAAGTCCGTCGCGGTTTATCCGGTCAACTACCCGGCCAACGACGACTACCACAACAGCGCGCCGGCCGGGTCCGATGACGCGAGCGCTCACATCCAGGGCACCGTCGCCAACTGTCCCAACACCAAGATCGTGCTGGGCGGGTACTCCCAGGGCTCGACAGTGATCGATCTGGCCACTCAGGCGATGCCGGCTCCGGTGGCTGGCCACGTCGCCGCCGTCGCCCTGTTCGGAGAGCCGACCAGTCAATTCTCGAGCGCGCTGTGGGGCGGCCAGCCGCTGCCGACAATCAATCCGGTGTACAGCGGCAAGACGATCAGCTTGTGCGCTCCCGACGATCCCATCTGCTCGTCGGGTGGGAACATCATGGCCCATGTCTCCTATATTCAGGACGGGATGACGGACCAAGCCGCGGGCTACGCGGCAGACCGGCTCCACTAACGGCGCCTTCGCGCAGAGCCGCGCGGCGGATCGCAACTAATTCTCATACACGGGACAAGCGGCATTGCGAGTGAGGTTCCGCCGATGAAATGTGTGTTGGCCGGCTACGGAAGTCGCGGCGACGTAGAGCCCCTGGCCGCCGTTGGCCGGGAGCTGATGCGACGCGGCCACGACGTGCGCATGGCCGTCGCGCCCAACATGGTGGCCTTCGTCGAATCCGCGGGGCTGGTTGCGGTCGCGTATGGCCGGGACTCCCGGGAGCAAATGGATTTCGCCGCGGCTTTCGTCGGCAAGATCTCGAATCCGGTCACCGTGTGGGCCGAGATCGCCCAGCATGTCAACGAGGTCAAGGCCGAAAAGAGTGCGGTGCTGACATCGCTGGCGGACGGGGCCGACATGCTGGTGGCGGCCTTCAACGAGCAGGGCCTGGCCGCCAATGTTGCAGAGTACTACGGCATTCCGCTCGGTTCGTTGCACTACTTCCCGGCACGAATTTTGGCGTCCGGGGCATTTGGTCCGCAAATAACCAAGGAGACCGACGACGCTCAACGCCGCGCGCTCGGCTTGCCGGAGGCCGCCGGCGATTCGACCCGGCCGACGGTAGAGATCCAGGCCTATGACGAGATCTGCTTGCCGGGACCGGTCGCCGAATGGCTGGAATCCGACGCTGCGCCACTCTTCGTCGGCGCGCTGACGCTGGGGTTGCCGAGCAACGCCGACGACGAGGTCTTGTCCTGGATCGTCGCGGGCACGCCGCCGATCTACTTCGGTTTTGGCAGCACGCCGCTTGCATCGCCGGTCGAGACCATCGCGGTGATCAGCGCGGCCTGCGCGCGGCTGGGCGAGCGGGCACTGATTTGCACGGGCCCCAATGGTGTCACCGACGTTCCAGACGCCGACCACGTGAAGATCGTGGCCGAAGTGAACCACGCCGCCGTTTTTCCGGTTTGCCGCGCGGTCGTCCATCATGGGGGTGCCGGCGCGACGGCCGCCGGAATGCGAGCCGGAATCCCGACGCTGGTGCTGTGGTTCTGGCTTGATCAGCCGGTCTGGGCAGCCGGGGTCGCACAGCTCAAAGTTGGCTCTGCACGGGCCTTTATGGAAAGCACCCTGGACTCAGTGGTCGAGGACCTGCGCGGCATTCTCACTCCGGAATGCGCGGCCCGGGCCCGCGAGGTCGCCGCCTCGATGACCAACGCTGCCGAAAGTATCACGCGCGCTGCCGATTTCCTGGAAGGGGCCGCACTCAAGCAGCCGCGATGACGTCGAGCTGACCCCGGTGGCCCGTTGGCCATGCGCGGCGGTAGTCGCATCATCGGCGTCGGCCGCCCAGCGGTAGCGCCGCCTACTTGCAGACCACGCCGTCTTCGACGGCGGCGAGAATCCCTGCCCACCACAACGGTTGGCGAACCACGCCGGTCACCGTCGCTCCTGCCAGGTCTTCAGCAGGCGGAACGCCTTGGGCGACGCGTTGCCGAACGACGATGCCGACCGCCGCCCAGAACGCGGCGAGCAGCCCCAGGAAGATCGCGACGGCGTGCGAAATCACCCACCCCATGTTCGGGCTGATACCCCGGATTGCAACGCGGCTAACTCTGGCCTATTCGATGCCGCCTCTCGCACCCGCGATCGCGGTCGTGGCCGGGCCGCTGCGGACTAGTCTTGTGGGCATGGCTATCGAGTCAACAATGCTCGCCCTCGGCACGCCCGCGCCGCCATTCACGTTGCCCGACCCGGCAACCGGCGCGATGGTCGGCCTCGACGACCTCACCGGTCCCGCCCTGGTTGTCACCTTCATCTGCAACCACTGCCCGTATGTCCAGCATGTCGCGGCCGGGCTGGCCGCGCTGGGCCGAGACCTCGGCGATCAAGGTGTCGCAATGGTGGGGATCTCCAGCAATGACGTTGTCACCTACCCGCAGGACGGCCCCGATCAGATGGTCGCCGAGGCCCGCCGGCACGGTTGGACATTCCCGTACCTGTACGACGAGACCCAAGACGTTGCCCGCTCCTTCTCCGTCGCTTGCACGCCGGACACTTTTGTGTTCGATGGCGAGCGCCGACTCGCCTACCGCGGCCAGCTCGATGACTCGCGCCCCCGAAACGAGCTGCCGGTGACGGTGACCGACGTCCGGGCGGCCGTCGGCGCCGTGCTGTCCGGGCGGCCGGTCGACGCCGACCAGCGGCCGTCAATCGGGTGCGGCATCAAATGGCGTTGAGCCGGCATCGCCGCGACGGCACGCGGTAGGTTTCGGCCGCACTGTTAGGCGCAGGCGCTCAGTGCCGTCAACATCGTGAAATCGACTGTGCGGGTGCGCTGCTGGCGATCCAGCGTCCCGCCCGGTGGTACGCTCAGCCGCTGACGAACACATGTCGAATACACTCGTTTGGTGAGGGTCTTGGATGGGCATCAATTGCAGCATGATCACCGGTTATGTCACTCGTTTTGTGGGCCCCGCGGCCGCGGCAACTTTGAGCCTTGGTGCCTCGGTCCTTTTCTCCCCTAGTCCGATGGCGTCGGCCGAGCAGTGCCCCGACGTTCAGGTGGTGTTCGCCCGCGGCACCGGCGAGCCTGACGGTGTCGGCGCGACCGGCCAAGCATTCATCGACAACCTGCGCGGGCGCGAGATCGGAAAGTCCGTCGATGTCTATGCGGTCAACTATCCCGCCAGCAAGGAATGGGAAACCGGGCTCGACGGCATTCGCGACGCCGGTGGCCACGTCGTGTCGATGGCCGGCAGCTGCCCCAGGACCAAGATGGTGCTCGGCGGCTTCTCCCAGGGCGCGGCCGTGATGGGCTTTGTTACCTCGGCCGCGGTGCCCGATGGGGTCGATCCCGCGACGGTGCCCAAGCCATTGGCACCCGAGATCGCCGACCATGTCGCCGCGGTGGTGCTCTTCGGCACGCCCAACGTGCGGGCGATGAACTTCCTGGGCGAACCGTCGGTCGACATCGGACCGACCTACCAAGCCAAGACCATCAAGGTCTGCGCCACCGACGACCCGGTCTGTTCGGACGGCATGAACATCGCCGCCCACAGCACCTACGCCGCCGACGGCACCTGGATCGACAAAGGCACAGCCTTTGCCGCGAGCCGCATCGACGCAGGTCCCACCGGACCGGTCTCAGTGGTTCGATCCCCCAGCGGCGGTACCTTCGGCAACTAAGCCGGCTGCCGTTCTAGGGTCGAGGGTGACCCGATCGCCAACGCGGATAACGCCTTCCGTCGTCGCGCTGAGATAGAGCCCTGCGCACGCTGCCACGCTGCCACTGCCTGCCTCCCGACGATTCTCGGCGGCGGGTGTGCGTAGCGCCTGCGGCGACCTCGGCAGCGGCCCGTGCTCTAGCGTCGGCACCACGCAGCGTGGCGTAAGTTCCAGGCCGCGCAACCGCACCCCGCCGATGCCAAACTCCCTGCCAACCCAATCGTTTTCGGCATAAGGGGGGTAATCGGCCGGCGTCGCGATCACGAGATTCGGTCGGTAGCGCAGAGCCTCGACGCCGATGTGCTCCAGGGTGGCAGTGGTGAGGGCATGCAGTGGAGCGTCATCGGTAAACGAATCGCCCGGTGTCGCCAGGCCGATCTCCAAGATGCGGCCGGCGACCTCGGCGTCCAACCCAAGCTCGAGCAGCTTGTCCGGGTCCGGGCGCTCCACCGTCGCGCCGTCCGGCCGCTTGCTGACCAGTCGGACCGCGCGTCCCAACAGCCGCGAGAGCAGCTCGTTGACACCAGGGTCATCGGCCGCGACATTCGTACCGTCGGGCAGCCCAATGCTGACACGCCCGGTATCTCCGTTGGCAGTGCACTTGAGTAGCCCACGCCAGAGGCGCGCCTGTTTGGCACTGGCCACATGCCCGGTAGCGGTGTCGATAAGTGCCAGCCGGCGGTCTCCCTCGGCGCCGCGTTCGTCGACGAACAAGCTCTCGACGGCTTCCCCGAGCATCGATTTCACCGGATAACGGCGCAAACTCTCGACCCGCATATGAAACATCCTCATGACGCGACAGTGCACAACTGGTTGCCGATTATCTTGCACCAGATGAGGGCGTGATACGCAGGATGAACCGTGGCTTACGTCCGCGGGCGGCAATGGCTTCGATGAATGTCACGACCCGAAACTCAAAGCCATATTTGCGCTTGACGAGCAACTCGACGCGCGCCACCTCCGCCGGATCGGTGATCACCTCGGCGGTCCCCTCAACGACGGGCTGGTCGGCAGTTACTTTCCCGGTGCGCCCGCAAGCCGTGAGCGTGACACGGGGATCGCGTCGAACCCGTTTGACCTTCCATGAATCGGCCGGTGTCCACACCGATAGCCGCACACCGTCGCCGACGATCCACATCGGTGCGGCGACGACATCTCCGTTGCGTTTGAAGGTCGCCAGAGACACGAACTTCTCGTCAGCCAACTGCGCGGTTGCGTCGTCGCTCATGGTCTTCCCTCTCCGGCGCGAATGGCATGCACTTCCCGATCGTCGGTCCCGCCCCCTCGTGCGGTCACCGGCTAGGTCGTGTACAAGAGTCTGATGGACGATCCGGCCCGCAGATCTTTCGATCCGTCGACGCTGCGCGAGGCGATGACCCGGCGGTTGCTTCGACGATCGATGGCCGAGGGTCAGATCCACTTGCCGGCTGTTCCGAGCATGCTCGGCGAGTACGTCACGATGTGCGAAACGATCTTTGCCAGCTTGGGCATACAGTACACAGCCGAAGAGACCGCTCAGCTCAAAGCGGTCCTGCAACGTGAATTGGCGAAAGCCTTTAAGTCCTCGTCGCGTTCGAACATCATCGTCTCGTTTAATTCACCGTTCGGCACGTTGCTGAACTATCGCGTCAAACCTCAATGGGCGACGATCGGGGCCGATTACGACAACTGGGTTTCCACCCGCGAGGGCTCACTGTTCGGCATCGAACCCGACGCGCGCGTATGGGCGCTCGCCAGCGAAGCCGTCGACGCGAGCAGCTATCGGGTACTCGACGTCGGCGCGGGCACGGGACGAAACGCCCTCGCTCTGGCCCGGCGTGGTCACCCGGTCGACGCGGTCGAGCTCGCCGCGAAGTTCGCCGACATCATCCGTGGGGAAGCCAAACGGAATTCAGTCGAGATCCGGGTCATCCAAAGCGATGTCTTCGTGGCCATGGAAGGTGTTCGCGGGGACTATCAGCTGGTCGTATTTTCCGAAGTCGTGCCCGACTTCCGGACCGCGCGTGAGCTGCGCGGCATGTTCGAACTCGCCACGCAGTGTTTGGCTTCCGGTGGTTGCCTGGTGTTCAACACCTTCTTGGCGCGCGAGGGCTATACCCCCGACGACGCCGCACGGGAACTCGGGCAGCAATGCAACACCACGATCTTCACTCGCGACGAGGTCACCGAGGCGGCGGCCGGGCTACCGCTCGAACTCATATCCGACGATTCGGCCTACGAGTACGAAAAAGCCCACTTACCCGATGGTGCGTGGCCGCCGACGGCCTGGTTCGATGGATGGGCCAGTGGCCTTGACGTGTTCGACGTCGACCGAGAGGAATCGCCTATCGAGTTGCGCTGGCTCGTCTACCGGAAGGAGGCTTGAGTCAGGCGACTAGTGGGGAGGCATGTGATGGGCGATGTAGCATCGAGCCGGCGATCGCTGCTGCTTGATCAGATCGGCTTCGAGCCGTGGGGCAACCTGCCTGCGCACAGTGGCGAAATGGCAAAGCTATATGGCGATTTCAACAGGCCGGGGCCGTATCTGGTGCTGATGAAATGGAACCCGGGGTGGTTCAGCGCACCCCACACCTATGCGACAGACCGGATTCAGGTGGTGGTGTATGGCACCTGATTTGTCAACAGCGGCAATGCCTTTCAGCCCCGGGACGCAGCCCCCGTCGGACCCGGAGGCTATGTGAAGCGGACGGCGCGTACCCCGCACTACGACGGTGTCACGGCGAACCAGCCCGACCCGGCGGTGATCGCCGTCTTCGGCATTGGGCCTGTCGACCAGCAGCTCGGTGACCCCGCCCAGCCGTCATGGCGTCAGGTGTGAGCGTGTGCAGTGTGCCGTCGACACGGTTGCTGGCATTCAGAAGTGGTTTCAGAATTTCTGCCTCGGGCTACTTGATACTTCAAGATGAAATTAAAGAACGGCGCTGAGCTCGCGCTTCGCTGGCCGCACCGGTTCCTGCTGTGCGTGTTGGTCCTGGTCGGAGTCTGCGCCGCGATCCAGATTGTGTCGTTGCCGCACTGCCCAGCTGGCGACTGTTCTATTGGTTCGTCGAAAGCTGCTCGGCCGCCCAAGATTACGTTCAAACCGGGCGCCGATGCACACGACGTCGACCCGGTCTCGCCGGTAGAGGTCAAGACCGACACCGGGACGCTCACCGATGTACGCATGGTCAATGACGGCGGCAAATCCGTCCAGGGGATACTGACCCCGGACAACACCGTCTGGAAGCCCACCACTCCCCTCGGCTACGGACGCACCTACACGCTGAACGTCAGCAGCCGTGGCCCTAACGGCATTGTGTCGACTCAAGTCTCGTCATTCTCCACACTGCGGCCGTCGAACCAGACCAAGGCTTCGTTCACCACCACCTCGCAGGCCGCGTTGCGAGACGGCGGCACCTATGGAGTCGGCACGGTGGTCGTCGCGCACTTCGACGAAAGCGTCGCCGACCGCGCCGCCGCCGAGCGACAGCTGAAAGTCACTACCAACCCCGCAGTGCAAGGTTCATGGTTCTGGGTCGACGGGCAGAACGCGCACTGGCGACCGGAACACTATTACGCACCCGGCACCACTGTGACCGCCGAAGCCAAGATCTACGGCATTTCCTTGGGCGACGGTCTCTTCGGGCAAGAGGACAACCAAGTGTCATTCCGGATCGGTGATTCTCACGTATCGATCGCCGATGATGCGACCAAGCTGGTTGAGTGTGTACAACAACGGAACCCTTGTCCGCACCATGCCCACCTCGATGGGAATGGGTGGCACCGAGACGGTCGGCGCGCAGGCCATCTCGCTGTGGACTCCCCCGGGGACTTACACCGTGCTCGACAAGGGCAATCCCGTGGTGATGGATTCCTCGACATTCGGGCTGCCCAAAAACTCCCGGCTCGGATACCGGGAGACCATCAATTACGCGACCCGAATCAGCATTGACGGCATCTATCTGCACCAGCTCGACACGACGGTGTGGGCCCAGGGACACACCGACACCTCGCACGGATGCTTGAACCTCAACGGCGACAACGCGAAATGGTTCTACGGCTTCTCCGTGCCGGGTGATGTGGTCGAGATCCGTAACAGCGGCGGACCACCACTGAAACTCGCTCAAAACGGCGACTGGACTCTCAGCTGGGACCAGTGGCGCGCCGGCAGTGCCGTGAAACCAGCCTCGTGACGCCAAATCTTTACGGCGTGTTGGCGCGATAAAGTCTTGACTGATTCCAGATAAGTGGGCCATATTGGCCATGTGTCGCCAACGTCGGACTACGCGGAGCGGTTGCGTATGGCCGATCTGCGCGTGACCCGGCCCAGGATCGCCGTCCTGGAGGCAGTACACGCCCATCCACATGCCGATACCGAGACGATCTTTTCCTCGGTGCGCAATGGTCTGCCCGATGTCTCCCGCCAGGCGGTATACGACGTGCTCAATGCGCTGACGACGGTCGGCCTGGTCCGACGTATCCAGCCGTTGGGGCTGGTCGCGCGCTACGAGTCCCGCGTCGGCGACAACCACCATCACGTCGTATGCCGGTCCTGCGGCGTGATTGCCGACGTCGACTGCGCGGTCGGCGATGCTCCGTGTCTCACCCCATCGGACGAGAACAACGCGCTCGATGGCTTCGTCCTCGATGAAGCTGAAGTCATCTACTGGGGCATATGCCCCGACTGTGCGACCGCAGACTCCTGATCACAGCCCGTGATCACAGCCCGATCACCCACCACCGGAAAGGAACGTTGTGTCATCAGATACATCCCACAAGAGCGAGAGTGAAAACCCGGCAATTGCGGCGCCCCAGCCGAAGTCGGATGCTCCCCTGACCAACCAGGACTGGTGGCCCAATCAGATCGACGTATCACGGCTGCACCCGCAGGTGGCGCAGGCCAACCCGCTGGGCGAGGACTTCGATTACGCCGAGGAATTCGCCAAGCTCGACGTCGAGGCTCTGAAGGCTGACCTGGTATCGGTGTTGACCACCTCCCAGGACTGGTGGCCCGCTGACTACGGCCACTACGGGGGCTTCTTCATCCGGATGAGCTGGCACGCCGCCGGCACCTACCGGATCTTCGACGGCCGCGGCGGTGGCGGTCAGGGAATGCAGCGCTTCGCCCCGCTGAACAGCTGGCCGGACAACGCCAGCCTGGATAAGGCGCGCAGGCTGTTGTGGCCGGTCAAGAAGAAGCACGGTAACAAGATCTCCTGGGCGGACCTGCTGCTCCTCGCCGGCAACGTGGCGCTCGAGTCGATGGGCTTCAAGACCTTCGGCTTCGCCTTCGGTCGTCCCGACGTCTGGGAGCCCGTAGAGATTATCTTCGGCGAAGAGGGCGAATGGTTGGGCACCGACAAGCGCTACTCGGGCAAGCGCGATCTCGCGGAACCCTACGGCGCCACCACCATGGGTCTGATTTATGTGAATCCCGAAGGCCCCGAAGGTAAACCGGATCCTGTCGCTGCAGCGGTGGACATCCGGGAGACGTTCGGCCGGATGGCGATGAACGACGAAGAGACCGCCGCGCTCATCGTCGGTGGCCACAGCTTCGGCAAGACCCACGGCGCCGGCGACGCCGACCTGGTCGGCCCCGAGCCGGAGGCCGCCCCGATCGAGCAACAGGGGCTGGGGTGGAAGAGCTCCTACGGTAGCGGCTCGGGCATCGACGCCATCACCAGCGGCCTCGAGGTCGTCTGGACGCCCACCCCGACCAAATGGGACAACACCTTCCTGGAGACGCTGTACGGCTATGAGTGGGAGCTGACCAAGAGCCCGGCTGGAGCCTGGCAGTTCACGGCGAAGGACGGCGCCGGCGCGGGCACCATTCCCGACCCGTTCGGCGGGCCGGGTCGTGCGCCGACGATGCTGGTCACCGACATCTCGTTGCGGGAGGACCCGATCTACCGCGAGATCACCCAGCGCTGGCTGAAAAACCCCGATGAGCTGGCCGACGCCTTCGCCAAGGCGTGGTACAAGCTACTGCACCGCGATATGGGACCGGTCTCTCGCTTCCTCGGGCCCTGGATTCCCGAGCCACAGCTGTGGCAGGACCCAGTTCCGGCTGTCGACCACCCGCTGGTCAACGAAAAGGATGTCGCGGCCCTGAAGAAGAAGGTGCTCGAGTCCGGCCTGACCGCTCCCCAGCTGGTCAAGACCGCCTGGGCGGCTGCGAGCAGCTACCGCAACACCGACAAGCGCGGTGGCGCGAACGGGGCGCGGATTCGCCTTGAGCCGCAGAAGAATTGGGAGGTCAACGAGCCCTCCGAGTTGGACAAGGTGTTGCCCGCGCTGGAGAAGATCCAGCAGGACTTCAACGCCTCGGCCTCGGGCGGCAGGAAGATCTCGCTGGCCGATGTGATCGTGTTGGCCGGTTCTGCGGCGGTCGAGAAGGCGGCCAAGGAAGCCGGGTACGACATCTCGGTGCACTTCGCACCCGGCCGGACCGACGCCTCGCAGGAGAACACCGACGTCGAGGCGGCTGCGGTGCTCGAACCGCGGGCCGACGGGTTCCGCAACTACGCCCGGCCGGGCGAGAAGGCCCCGTTGGAGCAACTCCTGCTGGAGCGGGCGTACCAGCTCGGCGTGACCGGTCCGGAGCTGACGGTGCTCGTCGGCGGCCTGCGTGCCCTCGGCGCTAACCACGGCAGCAACAAGCACGGCGTGTTCACCGACAGGCCGGGCGCGTTGACCAACGACTTCTTCGTGAACCTGCTCGACATGGGCACGCAGTGGAAGCCGTCGGAGACCGCGGAGAACGTGTACGAGGGCCGCGACCGGGCCTCGGGCGCTCTCAAGTGGACCGCAACCGCGAACGACCTCGTGTTCGGATCGAACTCGGTGCTGCGCGCGCTGGTCGAGGTCTATGCGCAGGACGACAACGGGGGCAAGTTCGTGGAGGACTTCGTCGCGGCGTGGGTCAAGGTCATGAACAACGATCGGTACGACTTGAACTGAGATCGAACTGATCGCGAGCACCAGACGACACCCCGCGGGCAACCGGCTTGCGGGGTGTCGTTCTGCTAACCGACACTTCGAGTTGCACAGCGCGACTAGGCCACCGGCGCATACTGATTGCGGTTGTGTCGCAAATCCGGGGCAAACCCGGCCAGCGGGGATGGACCTTCGAGATCGGTGGCACCGGATTCGACGCGACGCTTCGAGTCTCCATCGCAACCGACCAATGACGTTCCAGTCGGTCGCGTGAGGCCCGCCACATTATTACCGGCGAGTAACCTACGAAGGCGTAAGTTGCGTATTCTGTGGTAAGCGCTCGATGCGTTCAACTACCAAGGCATGGGTAAAACGGTTTGATCATGAGCGAATTGACGTATCTGGACCTGCACGGCGACCGGATCGCGTACCGGGAAGCCGGCCGCGGCCACGCCCTGTTGCTTATCCACGGGATGGCCGGCAGCTCGGCCACCTGGCGGGCCATCATCCCGCAGCTGTCCAAGAAATACCGCGTCATTGCCCCCGATCTGCTGGGTCACGGGATGTCGGCGAAGCCGCGCGGCGATTACTCGCTGGGAGCATTCGCGGTCTCCCTGCGCGATCTGCTGGACGAACTCGGGGTGGCTCGCGCCACCGTGGTCGGGCAGTCGCTCGGCGGCGGCATCGCGATGCAGTTCACCCACCAGCACCGGGACTACTGCGAGCGGCTTGCCCTGATCGGCAGCGGTGGCCTCGGCCCGGAGCTCAGTCCGGTGTTGCGGATGCTGTCCGCGCCGGGCGCCGAGTTGGTGTTGCCCGTGGTCGCACCCCAACCGGTGCTGAAGCTCGGCAACAAGCTGGGTTCGTGGTTGACCTCGGCAGGGATTCAGGCACCGCGAGCCGGCGAGATGTGGCAGGCGTACTGCTCGCTGTCGGATGCGCGGACCCGGCAGGCGTTCTTGCGGACGTTGCGCTCAGTCGTGGACTACCGTGGCCAGGCCGTCAGCGCGCTCAACAAGCTGCACGTCGCCGCCGGATTGCCCACGGTGCTGATCTGGGGCGACCAGGATCGGATCATTCCCGTCGCGCATGCCTACGCCGCCCACGACGCGCTCGAGGGCAGCCGCCTCGAAGTACTCGAAGGCGTTGGGCATTTCCCCCACGTGGAGGCACCGACGGCCGTGGCGGACATCCTCGAGAACTTCATCACCTCGACGACCCCACAGGCGACCGGCAACTCGGTGCCCCTGGGTATGTAGTGCGGGCTCAGCGGTTCAGATCCCACTGTCCGTAATCGGCCGCGAGCACGTCGTCAATATCCACATTGATGCCGCCCAGCAGCGGGCTGGGGTTCGACGGGCTGTTGACGATCGCTTGGTACAGCACCGCCATCGGCTCGCGCTGACCGTGTGACCATGACCTCGTTTGCCACGCCCAACGGTGCCCCGCGCTGCTCGAGTTGCCGATCACCCCGTCCCTGATCGCCCACCCGCACGCGTTGTAGTGACCGTAGATGCCGGTGCGTCCCACGCCGAGTACCGAGTTGATTCCTCGAAACCATTCGACGGCAACGGTATTCCAGGTGTTCTGGTCGATATCGTCGTCGGCGCTGAAGAAGATCGGCGCCGAGTTCGGGCCGCCCGCCGCGGCATGCAGCTGCAGAGCCGTTTGCGCGTCGGCCACGCCGCCGTCGTGCCCGCGGGTGAGGTCCGACGGGGTAGCAGGCCATCCGGGCTTGCCGTACTGGAAGTTGCTGACGATCTGTAGGCCCGCCGCGCGTAACGAGTCCGCGTACTCGCGGGTGATGGGCTTCGCCTCGAAATGCGCTCCCGGCCGCTCCGCCGAGACGTAGTTGATCACTCCGGCATAGCCCGCTGCTTTGATCTCGGCGGGCGAGATCCGTTTTTCGGCGAAGTCGATCAGCTGGACATCGGCGGCTGACGAGGTGGGCGCACCGGCCGTCGCGGCCAGGCCCAGGAGCGCCGGAGCGAAGGCATATTTGAGGATGTCGCGCCGCGGAGTTACCCGCTGCCCATCGCGTGGTGCAGACGATTCGTGCACCGCGCGATGGTAGCAACAGCGCTGGTGCGCAATGACGTCTACAGTCCACGCTCGCTCAGCCACGACACGATGCGCTCGGCGACCGTCTCCCATCCGGGCTCCAGCATCATCTCGTGTCCCACGTTCGGCAAGATACTTGGTTCTGTGCCGTAGGCCCTGGCCGTTGCGCGCACATCGGGGTCGCGATAAATCACATCCTTCTCTCCGCCCAGCACCAACAGCGGTGTGTCAATGCGCTCGGTCTTGACGAGTTCGTGCGCCACCATGTTGACCAGGATCGCTCGCGTGCTGTCCGGTGTCAGCCGCGTGGCGCCCTCGCTGATCAAGGAGTCGGGTGTCTCGGCGCTGAAGAACAACTCGCGCGCGCCTGCCACCGTCCCCCCGTACAGGTCGGTAGGGCGGCCGCTGAGAGCGAACTTCGAACACTGCCACGGGTGTCGACGCAATATGCGCAGGAGGGACCGCAGATGCCCGCGCGGCGGTGCGGATGCGAGCAGCACCCCGGCGGGCGCGTCGTTGCTTTCGAGATACTTCTGCACGATGAAGCCGCCCATCGAATGTCCGATCGGGATCGGTTGTGGTACAAGCGTGTTGGCGATCGAAGAAACATCGGCGACGAAGTCCGAAATCGAGCACAAACGCATCGGTTTGTCCACCGGGCTACGGCCGTGGCCGCGATAGCTGGGCGCTACGACACGAAATCCACGTTCGGCGAAGAAGTCCAGAAAGTGCACATCCCAGCACCACGCGCCTTGGAAGCCGCCGTGCACAAAGAGCAACGGATGCGGGTGCTCCGGGCTGGTTTCACCCTTATCGATTACTTCCAACATGAGATCGAGTTTCTATGTAGGCGTTGATGATTGGTTATGTCGGATTCGTGGCCCGACAGCGCAGCGGATCGGCCCCCGCGGGTCAGATTCGGCGCTCTGTCTTGATGAAATGCGCGGCGCGCTCGCCGATAACCACACAGGGCGCCATCGTGTTGGCGGTGGTGATGCGCGGCATGATCGATGCATCAGCCACGCGCAGATTCTCCACGCCGTAGACCCTGAGGTGTCCGTCGACTACCGACATAGAGTCGCGGCCCATTTTCGCCGTCCCCGATTCGTGCCAGTAGGTCGTAACCGCATTGCGCAAATAGGTCTCCAGCTCGTCGCCGGTGAGGTCGCCCGGCATCACCTCGCGTTTGACGAACGGACGAAGTTCCGGGCAATTGCCGATCTCACGCAGAGTTTCAACGCAGGCGATCGCGGTTTTGAGATCGTCGGGGTGTGAGAGCGCATTCGCTTCGATGCGAATCGGATCACCGGGCTCGGGCCCTGACAACCGCAACCGGCCGCGGCTTTTGGGATGCGATGGGGAGCCGAATAGGATCCAGCCGTTTTGTGGCAGACCGTACTTCGCGACGTTCTCGGGCGTCGACTTGGCCAGTGCCCCTAAGCAGGCGAAAAGATCTGGTGCATCACAGTCGACGAGCCCGGAGTCCCAGAAGAATGCCGCCCCCGCCTGGGTGCTGCCCTGCACATCGTCGGGAAACTCCCACACGCAGTCGAATCCGTAGTGGTCCTGGAAATTTCGTCCGACCCCGGGCAGGTCGTGGCGGACGGCGATCCCGATGCGGCGTAGTTCGTCTGCGTCGCCGACGCCGGACTGCATCAGCAGCTTGGGTGTGTGAATCGCCCCGAGTGACAGCACCACCTCGGTGTCCGCAGTCACGTGATGGATCCCACCGTCGTGGAGGACCTCGACGCCCGTGACCCGGTTGCCGTGGAACATGACTCGTGTCACCAGGGCATGCGGAACCACGGTCAGGTTCGGCTTGTCCAGATACGGCGCCGCGTACGTGCGGAAGACCGAGAGGCGTTTGCCGCCAAGGTATCTCACGTCGGTGATCGCGGCACCGCGGGCATCTTCCATCAGCCGACCGTTGGGACTCTGGTAAGTCGGAATTCCCAGTGCCCTGGCTGCATTCACCGCCGTCGTGGCAAGCGGATGCACGTCGGGCGTCGGCTGCACGAACACCGGTCCTCCCCTGCCCCGATGATTCGGTTCGCCCGTGCCGTGCCAGTCCTCGATCTGCCGGTACAAGTCCAGTACGGATTCGTAACCCCAGGCCGGCTCACCGGATTCAGCAGCGAAGAGATCCCAGTCGCTGCGGTGTCCCCGCGCCCAGAGCATCACGTTGATGCTGGACCCGCCGCCCAGCACTTTGCCCATGGAGAACGGGATCGAACGGCCGTGCAGCCGTGGATCGGGCTCGGACGCGAAACCCCAATCGCGTTCGCTCCCGAGGTTCAGTGGCCACTGGCTCGCTTCGGTCACGCTGGGGACGTCATCGCTGCCACCGGCCTCCAGCAGCAACACCTTCACGTCGGGGTTTTCCGCCAATCGTGCGGCGACGACCGAACCCGATGACCCGGCCCCGCACACAATGACGTCGTACCGCGGCTTCAAGACAGCGTTCACGATGGCTCCTTCACCAGCAAGTGGTTGACATGTAGCCACCCGCGATGGAGCCTACGCTTCACCCCACTCGCGAATTCCCGCGTGACTGATAGCAATTCGGAGTCGTTGGCGGGAAGGACGGGAAGGTTGCCCGGTGTGACGTGGATTACTGCCGTTCAGCGGCTCTCACGAAGCGTCCCACGAGAAATCCGACCACGGTACGCAGAAAGATCAGCATGATCGGGCGAATGCCACGCAGCCCCTCCGTGCAGGACCCCTTCCAGCGGATATCGGTGCCGCCCGCCGGGTGGGGCGTCAACAGCATTTCGGCCTGGTAGTCCCGCGCCGACGCCGGCGGGTGTCGAGTCGCCGTGGCGCTCCCAATTGTATTGGACGATAAGTGATTTCGCCCATTCGGACCAATGAGCGCCGTCGCTCTCCAACCGAAACAGGGTGGCGGCCGATGCGCTTGCCGTTCGGTTGATCTCGAACCGGAACACCCGGTCTGTCATGCCATCGACTCCCGACCGCTGCCGCGGCTTTGGGCCGCAGCAGCCGGGCACTGATCAAGGCCGAAAGCCAACCGGGTGAGATGCGGCCGGCGCTGGCGCCGATCCGATTGCGCCACCCGGGGACAGCGACGGCGCGGCCTAGGTCGAGTGCGCGCAGCCCCGCGGCCACCACCGGCTCCGGTGCCGCCAGGCGCCGGTAGATCGCGGTGTGCGAGACATCTGATCCCAGCGCATCGACGAATCCCGTCCGGGTGGCTCCAGGGCACAGCGCGGTCACCGTGACGCCCGAGCCACGGGTTTCGGCCCACAAGGCCTGGCTGAGCGAGAGCACGAACGCCTTCGAGGCCCCGTAGGTGGCCTGATAGGTCCCGGGCTGAAACGCGATGGTGGAGGCGACGTTGAGGATGCCGCCGCGACCGCGGGCCAGCATGCCGGGCAGCACCGCGTGGGTGAGACGGACCACCGCGTCGACGTTGACCGCTACGAGCTCGTGCTCGCGACCGGCGTCCAGTTCCGAAAATGGGCCGTAGGTGCCGAACCCGGCGTTGTTGACCAGCAGCTGAACCGTGCGTCCCTCCAGACGAGCCACCAGCGCGTCGATGCCGGGCCCGGTGCCGAGGTCGCCGACGACCAGCTCGACATCAATACCGGGGACAGTCTGGCGAACCCACCGCGCCACCGCGTCGAGCCGAGATTCGTCGCGTCCGGCCAGCAGCAGCGACAAGCCCCGCTTGGCCAGCAGGTCGGCGAATATCGCGCCGAAACCGGAGCTGGCGCCCGTGATGACTGCCCAGGTGGTTTCGTCGTCGCGTTGAGATGACATTTGGATCCCCTTCGGAGATGTGAATTTATTAACATAGATCAGCATGTTAATGTCGTCAACATGTCCGGAACGAAGTCGCCCGCGGCAACGAAGACCCGCCGTGAGAGTTACCACCACGGCGATCTCAAACGGGCGCTGACCAGCGCTGCGCTGGCGCTGGTGGCCGAGCGGGGACCACAGGGTTTCACCTTGACCGAAGCGGCGCGACGGGCAGGCGTCAGCGCCGCGGCGCCGTACCGTCACTTCACCGATAAGGCACACCTGCTCGCTACCGTGGCCGAACAGGGATTTCTCGACCTGCACACCGCGTTGGCCGCCGGCTCGGACGCCGCGCCGGGCCCGACCGACAAGCTGATCGGAATCGGTCGCGGATATGTGCGTTGGGCCGTCGGCCATCCGGACCAGTACCGCGTCATGTTCGGCGGTGATACCGACAAAACTCGGCACCCGAGCCTGGCCGTCGCCGCAGGTCAGGCCTTCGGACAGCTGCTTGACGCGATAGCCGGGTGTCAGGCCGCGGGACTGGTTGGCGGCGAACACTCGCGCGAGGTCGCCGGCCCGCTCTGGTCGTTCGTGCACGGCGTCGCGTCCCTGGCGATCGACGGTGAGCTGCGAAATGTCGGGATCGACCAAGACCCCGAGGACATGGTCTCCGACGCCTTGTGCGACCTGTTCGATCGTTGAACCGGGGGTCCTCGGCGCGAGGCCCAGCAAACAAATGCTCCCCCGCAATGAACCCTCGTCAGCGCATTGGCTCCCAACATGTTCCGTCTCTCGTTCGTCTGCCCGCGACCCGAAACAGTTATCCAGCGACCTCGTCGAAGAACGGATTTGGCGGAAACCTAGTATTGAAGGGCACCGATGGCGCGTTGCGTCGATTAGCTGATCGAACTATAGTCTGGACACATGTCCAGTTTGCTGTCACGGAGTTCGAGAGCCCGTTGATCGCAATGGATTCGGCGCCCTCCCGCGTTCGTTAACCAGCAAAGAAGAGTTGAGTATGCGTATTGCCTTGCTGTCCTACCGTAGTAAGACCCATTGCGGCGGGCAGGGCGTCTACATACGACATCTCAGCCATGGTCTGGTGGAACTCGGCCACGATGTCGAAGTGTTTTCCGGCCAGCCGTATCCGGAACTGCTCGATCCTAGGGTGCGATTGACCAAGGTGCCGAGCCTGGACCTCTACCGCGAGCCCGATCCGTTTCGGGTACCGCGCCCGAACGAGATCCGCGACTCGATCGATCTGTTGGAACTCCTGACCGTGTGGACCGCGGGTTTTCCCGAACCGCGAACCTTTACGATGCGTGTCGCGCGGCTGTTGGCCGAACGTGCCGGCGACTTCGATGTCGTGCATGACAATCAGAGCCTGGGAACCGGGCTGCTGACCATCGCCGGCACCGGGATGCCGGTGGTGGCTACCGTGCACCATCCCATTACCCGCGACCGGGTGCTCGATGTTGCCGCGGCTCGTTGGTGGCGAAAGCCGTTGGTGCACCGCTGGTATGGATTTTCCACCATGCAGGAACAGGTGGCACGCCAAATCCCGGACCTGTTGACGGTCTCGTCGTCGTCAGCTGCTGACATTGTCTCCGACTTTGGTGTGTCGGCGGATCAACTCCATGTTGTGCCGTTGGGCGTGAACACCGAGCTGTTCAAACCCGGTTCGAGCCCACGGCAGCCGGGCCGCGTTATCGCGATCGCCAGCGCCGATACCCCGCTGAAGGGCGTCAGTACCTTGTTGCATGCGGTCGCCAAGGCTCGCGTGAACCGCGATCTCGAGTTGCGACTCGTCGCCAAAGTGGAACCCAATGGCCCCACGCATAAACTCATCGCCGAACTGGGCATCTCCGACATCGTCCACATCACCAGTGGACTTTCCGATGCAGAGCTGGCCGCCTTGTTCGCATCGGCCGAGGTTGCCTGTATTCCGTCGCTCTACGAGGGGTTTTCGCTGCCCGCCGTCGAAGCGATGTCGAGCGGTACCCCGATCGTCGCGAGCCGGGTGGGCGCACTGCCCGAAGTCCTCGGGACCGATGGTGCCTGCGCCGAGCTGGTGCCGCCGGCCGACGTCGACGCGCTGACCCGCGCTCTGGGCGACCTTCTCGACTCGCCGGAAAGGCGCCGCAGCCTTGGAAAGGCGGGCAGGGCACGCGCGGTCAACGTATTCAGCTGGGAGGCCGTCGCCGCGCAGACCGTGCGGATCTATGAGCGGGCGATCGCACGAAGAGTCGCCGCCCAAGGCGAACCGCAATGCTGACAGTTGATTTCGATCGGCTCGGCATCGGCCCGTCCAGCAAGGTCATCGACGTGGGTTGCGGTGCCGGCCGGCACGCGTTCGAGGCGTACCGGCGCGGCGCCGACGTCATCGCATTCGACCGCGACGAAGCCGAATTGCAGTCTGTGGAAACTATTCTGCGCGCGATGGCCGAAAACGGTGAGGCACCTGCCGCGGCATCAGCGGAAGCGGTCGTCGGTGATGCGTTGAGCCTGCCGTACGCGGACGAGACATTCGACTGTGTCATCGCATCCGAAATCCTGGAACACGTCACGCAAGACAACGCCGCGATCGCGGAGCTGATCAGGATTCTCAAAGTCGGTGGCACACTTGCGGTCACCGTGCCGCGCTGGCTGCCTGAACAATTGTGCTGGCTGCTGTCCGACGAATATCACGCCAACCTGGGCGGCCACATCCGCATCTACCGAGCCAGCGAACTGCGGGACAAGATCGCCGGCAGCGGCCTGGAATTGACGCATGCCCATCATGCGCATGCACTGCACTCGCCATTCTGGTGGTTGAAATGTGCTGTCGGCGTGTCGAATACTGATCATCCGGCGGTGACCGCCTACCACAAACTCCTGGTTTGGGATCTCATGCAACGGCCGAAGCTCACCCGCATCGCGGAGTCAGTGCTCAACCCCTTTGTGGGCAAGAGCGTGGCGATGTATTTCACCAAACCGCAAATGGTAGAACCCGAAGCGACTGTGGGGTATTCAGTTGCGTCGATTTGACCCGCCGGCAGTTCCGGGTGTCTTCAGTCCGGAGCAATGTCGCCAGACAGCCCTGTCCATCGCCGCCGCGCAGGAATCATCGGGTGCCATCCCTTGGTTCGAGGGTGGCCACACCGACCCGTGGGATCACGTGGAATGCGCCATGGCGCTTACCGCGGCCGGACTGCTGGAGCCGGCCCGGGCCGCGTATGAGTGGAGCCGCCGCAATCAGCGGTCCGACGGCTCCTGGCCGCTCCAATTTCGTGCGGGGATAATCGAAGACGCCAACAGTGACAGCAATTTCTGCGCCTACATCGCCACGGGTGTCTGGCATTACGTGTTGGTCACCGGTGACGAATCATTCGCTGCCTCGATGTGGCCGGTGGTGCACAAGGCCATCGATTTCGTCATCGATCTGCAGGTCGGCTACGGCGAGATCTGCTGGGCCCGAAGCGAAACCGGGCCGGTGCGCGAGGCCCTGCTAACCGGTTGCGCCAGTGTGTATCACAGCATTCGGTGTGCATTGGCGCTGGCCGCCGTGATGGGCGATCCGCAACCGGAATGGGAGCTGGCCCTGGGCCGACTGGGCCACGCGCTCATCGCGCATCCGGAGGCGTTCACCGAAAAAGACCGCTACTCGATGGATTGGTACTACCCCATCCTCGGGGGCGCGTTGCGGGGTTCGGACGCCGCAGCGCGCATCAAGGCGCGCTGGGACAACTTCGTCGTCGAAGGCCTGGGCATCCGCTGCGTGGACGATAGACCGTGGGTGACCGGCGCCGAAACCTGCGAGCTGGTCCTGGCGCTCGAGGTGATGGGGCAACATTCCGTCGCACATTCGCAGTTTGCCGCGATGCAGCACCTGCGCGAACACGACGGTTCGTATTGGACGGGTTTGGTTTTCGCCGACGGGAAAAAACGGTGGCCCGAAGAGCGCACGACGTGGACGGGCGCAGCCGTGATCCTGGCGGCAGACGCGCTCTCGGACACCACCGGGGGCGCCGGGATCTTCCGCGGCCACGACCTGCCGCTGGGTCTGCAGAGCGACTTCGATTGCGAGTGTGTCGTTACCCGTCCTGGCCGATGACTTCGATCGCCTCGCCGACCTGACCGCCGGTGCGCTCGAGCAGCCGTAGCGACCCCAACGCGGAGATCTCCCGGAACTGGCCGGAATCGATGGCACGGCAATAGATCAAATACGGCGGCCGGCCACCGTCGGCCGGATCGGGGAATACGTCATGGATGACGAGTGCCCCGCCGATATTCACCCACTTCGCCCATCCGTTGAAGTCCTCGGTGGCCGCCGCTTCGGAATGTCCGCCGTCAATGAACAAGAACTGCAGCGGCGACCGCCATCCCCGGGCCACGATCGGTGACTTGCCCACGATTGTCACCACGTGGTCATCCAGACCGGCAGCGTCGAGCGTGCGGCGAAACGTCGGCAGCGTGTCGAACAGCCCGGTGACCGCGTCGACCAACGAGGCGTCGTGGTATTCCCAGCCGGCCTGGTGTTCCTCCGAGCCGTGGTGATGGTCGATCGTGTAGAGCACGCCATCCGTTTGTTGCGCCGCCGCACCGAGCAGCAAAGTGGACTTGCCGCAATAGGTGCCGATCTCGACGCCGACGCCGCCGCCCAGATACCGCAGCGCGGCGTCGTACAGAGCGCGCCCCTCGTCGTCCGGCATAAAACCCTGCACTTGTTCGGCCAGCGCGAACACGCGATCGGGTGCACTCGCTTGGGTGTGGCTCATTAGCTGAACCTATCGTTAGCCCTGCCCAGCGGCGACGGCGCAATGGCTCTAACATCTTGCTGTGCACTCTTCACTCGTTCGGAAATGGGTTGTTCTCCTCGCTGCGGTCCCGATCGCGATGGTGCTGACGTTGACTACCGCAGTGCTGCCGACCGGCACGCCGGGGGCCCCGGGGTTGGCGGCGGCCAGCTGTCCCCAGGTTCAGGTGATCTTCGCCCGCGGTCGAAATGAATCACCGGGGCCGGGCGTATTGGGCAACGCGTTCGAAAGCGCGCTCGCGTCCAGGGTCAACAAGAACATCAGTAACTACGCGGTGAAGTACCCGGCCGACACCGAGGTCGACATCGGCGCCAACGACATGAGCCACCACGTCCAGGACACGGCCAACAACTGCCCGGACACCCGAATCGTGCTGGGCGGCTACTCGCTCGGCGCGGCGGTCACCGACGTGGTGCTCGCGGCGCCGATCGGAGCGTTCGGTTTCGACAGCCCGCTGCCGCCGGGCATGGATCAACACATCGCCGCCGTCGCGTTGTTCGGCAACGGGAGTGCCTGGGCGGGTCCGATCACGAACTTAAGCCCGGTTTACAACGACCGGACCATCGAGTTGTGCCACGGCGCCGACCCGATCTGCAATCCGGCCGACCCGAACACCTGGAAGGAAAACTGGCCGCAGCACCTCGCTAGCGCCTACATCGACGCGGGCATGGCCAACCAGGCCGCCGACTTCGTCGCGGGCAGGCTGTAGCTACAGCGGCGACCACTCGTTACGGGCAATTAGAACGTCGCGAAGCAGGTCGGCACGATCGGTGATGATGCCATCCACGCCAATGTCGAGAAGTGCGCGCATCGCCACCGGGTCGTCGACCGTCCAGGCGTGAACCTGACGCCCCGAGGCATGAACAGCCCGGACCGGTGCCGGCGTGATGACCGGCACGCGACCCAACCGCGGCGGCAGTTGTAGGCAGTCACTGTCGTGCACCACGCGCCAGGCGTACGCCCGGCCGGCCGGCGTTCTCGCCGCCGCGAGCGCCAGGAATGCGGCCGTGCCCGCCGAACTGGCGACCCTCTTGGAGAGCAGGCGTAACGCGCGACGGCGACGCCGGTCGGAGAACGACGTGACCAGCACCCGGTCGTGCGCGCTTAACCGCTCGATGACCTCGACGGTCGGTTCGACGGCGGACGCGGCTTTGATGTCGATATTCACCCGCATGGTTGGCAGTGCGACCAAAAGCTCTTCCAGCGTCGGGAGAGACTCCCCCGCCCCGAGATCCGCCGTGCGGACATCCCGCCAGGTAAGCCGCTCGATCGCGCCCGGCCGTCCCCACCGGGCCGGCAGCCCGCGGTCGTGCAGGATGACGGCCACCCCGTCGCGGGTCGCACGGACGTCCGTCTCGAGGTAGCGAAATCCGAGCTTCGCCGCCTCATGAAATGCACCCATGCTGTTCATGGGATACTTGAACGATGTAAATCCCCTGTGCGCCATGGCAATTCGTCCGTGGACGCGAAGAAACTCAAGGGTAGCCACGTCGCTATCGCTCATGGAGTCAACGCTACGGTGCGCGAGGCCGACGCAACGGGTTTCTAGCGCAGGTTAGTGGGGTTGAGGTCCTCGGGCATCTGCTGGCCGCCGTCCTGTCCCGCAGGCCGGTTGGTTGCCGTTCGCTGCGCACGCAGCGCGACGTAGCCGAGTACCAATCCGGCGCCGATCTCGGCAGCTGCGGTGAGCCACGAGAACCAGGTGACGTTGACGCGCGGCCCTGACGTGAAGCTGTCTTGATAGCCGGGCAGAAAAGTGGGCAGCACGTGCGCGTAGGTGAATAGTGCGGCGCGACCAAAACCCACTATCAACGCGGATTCGGCACTCCATCGGTGTCTGCGCAGCACCAGCACCACCGCCGTAACCACGAAATCCCCTGGATCATCCCGCCGACCATGATCGATGGCGGAGACGCCGACATCCCCCGTCGAAGGTGATCGATCCCGTGCAGTCCGAACGCCGCGGCGAAGACGATCATTGCCACGGTCATGGAACGGTGCGCTAGCAGCGGACCCGAGTTGTTGGAGATGTAAATGGGCTGCGTCGAAATGAACGCAGAAGAGGTGTCCAGGAGGGAACCGCGTAGCAAACATCATTCGAGCGCGGCGGCGCGAGTACCCAAACAGTCAATTCGGGGATGATTCGAAAGTGGCCAGCTACGGCCAAACGTCGGTTATCGATCGGTTATAGCGCTGCGGCGCAGCCCCATTCGCAGATCAACGGATCCGTAAATGCTTACGCAGGTGTGTCGTTGCTGGA
The DNA here is from genome assembly GCA_963712615.1 of uncultured Actinomycetota bacterium. Lineage (GTDB taxonomy): Bacteria > Actinomycetota > Actinomycetes > Mycobacteriales > Mycobacteriaceae > Mycobacterium. The sequence goes on along the minus strand of CAVQIO010000002.1, from coordinate 316,553 downwards.
GTAAACCTTGAAGTGGCGGCTGCCAGCGGCGACCGCTTGACCTACCTCGGGAGCGGCCCACCGAAACCGAGATGACGGGTGACGACGCATCGATTCGTTGCGCTCGCGCTCACGCTGCTGAGCAGCAATCCACGCCGGATGTGACTGCAGGAAAATAACTGTCGACCCTGATGCATTCGCCATGATTGTCATCTCCCCTCAAAGCAACCGACTCAGCCGCAAAATTCCCGACGTGTTATGTGTTCGTGTCCAGGATGCCCAGCCAAACCTGAGACCAAACCAAGCGTGATCATGAGAATTGGCCGTGAATTTATCCCAAAACCCGAGCTAGTACCGTGCCGCCGACCGTTTCGGGCCGGCTGCGTTCCAAATGCTAACGACGGCCACTGACACAATTTTCGTTTCGACCCCGCGCGACCCGGGCTGCTATCGTCGCTTGCTTATGCCAGAGATGGACCGTCGCCGCATGATGTTGACGACAGGGATCGGCGTGCTGGCGGCCGCGCTTCCCCTCCCTGAGGCCGGGGCTTACCCAGGGCGGATGCCACCGCCCAGCGCGCCCAGCGGCCAGGGCGGAAGCTACATATTCTCCGACGAGTTCGATGGTCCGGCCGGCTCGGTCCCCGACCCGTCTAAGTGGGCGGTGGCGAAGGCTCGTGAGGTCATCAAGGATCCGACACATTGGGAGCTGCCCGAGAACATCGGGCAGTACCGCGACGATCGCCGGAACGTGTTCGTCGACGGCAATTCCAACCTCGTCCTGCACGCCGCGAAAGATGGCCCCACCTACTTCAGCGGCAAGGTCCAAAGCCTGTGGCGCGGCGGCGTCGGCCACACCTGGGAAACCCGGATCAAGCTGAACTGCCTTACCCCCGGCGCGTGGCCGGCCTATTGGCTGGGCAATGACGATCAGGGCGAAATCGACGTCATGGAGTGGTACGGCAACGGCAGCTGGCCGTCGGCCACCACCGTCCACGCCAAAGCCAACGGCGGCGAGTGGAAGACCCACAACATTGCGGTCGACAGCGCCTGGCACACCTGGCGATGTCAGTGGGACGGCGCCGGCATCAGGTTCTGGAAGGACTATGTCGACGGCGCGGCACCCTACTTCGACGTGCCGGCGAGCTCCCTGCCGGATTGGCCGTTCAACGGCCCCGGCTACACGGTGTATCCCGTGTTCAACCTCGCGGTAGCCGGTTCGGGCGGCGGCGATCCCGGGTCGGGCAGCTATCCCGCGGACATGCTGGTCGACTGGATACGCGTCTGGTAGCAGGGCCTCACCCTGGTATTCGATCTCCGGCGAACCACGCGCTCGCTACCGCGTGGGTCTTTGGTGGCGGAAAGTGAGCGCCCGGCGCGCCCAGTTGACCGACTTTCACCGTCCACACCGGTCCCGAGCGGTCGTCTATGCAGGTCTGGGAGCTCGGCAGGCAGAGGACCGCGGGGTTAGCGCCGGAGTTCCCGCACCAGTAGGCGCCGACGTAGCCGTCGTCGCGGCCGCCCCAGGCTCCGCCGTTGCGCAACAGACAGCGGGTGCCGTCGTCGAGCACAAGCGCAAACGGTTCTGGCGAAGCCGGGGGCTGCACGGGCGGGAGCTGACCGTTGTAGGTGACCCGGTGCAGACGTTGGTCCCATGGATTGTCCACGCACAGCAGTGATCCCGGCGTCGATGGCCAGCAAGTGGCGGCCCCGGCAGCGCTGGGCGAGCACGCGTAGACGTTGTCGGCCACTGCCGACGGCGACGCTGTGCTGCAGTTCACGACGGGGACGCTGCCCTCGGGTGGCGTTTCCCGATAGCCGTTGACGGCCTGCCCCTGTGATCCGACGGCCACCGTGGTGATCTGCTGAGTAGGCGGCGGATCGGCATTGGCCGATCCGGCGAACCCGAACATCACCAGGACAAAGATTGGCACCACAGCAACTCGCGACGCATCCACCGGGCTAACAATCCCCCACGACGGTCCCGTTTTGAAGGGCCGGCGGGCAAACTTTCCGGCTCAGTGGGTCAGGAGGGCGACCGCGCTCGTGGGTTTTCCGCCCGGATGGCGCAAATCCGGTCGAGATCGCCAGACAAGTGGGCGCATCCATATCGGCAAGCGGCGGAGCCGGTGGGCTGCCTCCAGCACGGATTCCGCTTCGACGGTCCGCCAGCCGAGGTCTTCGAAGAAGGCCAGTCCGTTCTCGGGTGCGAACTTGAACGGGGCGTTTTGCGAAATCCCGGCGATGTTCTTGTTGATCTGCGTCTTCAGGCCGGGAAAGGCGAAGTCGAGCATCCACCAGGCGACCTCCGGTCGCTTGATCGCACCCGAAAGCGCGACGATGTCGGCGGCCTCGAGGTACATCGACAGGCCCTCGCTCAGCACGAAGGTCTTCGTCGCGCCGTCCAGCGCGTCGTCGAAGAAGGCGTCACGAGCGGTCGGGTCTGCGAGGTCAACGGCGGTGCGGATCAGCCAGCATCGCGGGGTCTGGTCGGCAAGCAGCTGCGCCTTTTCTGCGAGCAGTTTGGGTAGGTCGGCCTCGATCCAGGTGAGCTTGCCCGGGAGGTTTAAGCGATAGGGCCGGGTATCCAGGCCGGCAGCCAGATTCAGAACACGGTCGCAGCCATTGGCGAGTGCGTTGGCGATGGCGTCGTCGATGATTTTGGTGCGCGCGACCAGCCACCAACCGTTGCGATTCCTCCAGGGGACGTTGGCGGCGATAGCGCGGCCCTGTGCGCCGGCGAGACGCTCGGCGAGCGGGTCGCTGAACAATGCATCCGGACGTGCCGACTCGGTAGCCCGATGCAATGCGGTCCACCGGGCGGTGTCGGAAACATGGGTGATGGTGTGCTCCGCCATAGGTTGCGTTATAGCGCATTGCGCGGCGCCCCGAGACGGGATTGTGTGTCTGCTCGGCGTAGCGTGCGCTCATGCCTGATCGAAACCGCCGCTTCCTCTTGCGCGAGCGCCCCACCGGACGCATCGGCCCTGACACTTTCGAGCTCACCGAGAACGCGGTCCCCGAGATCAACGATGGCGAGGCGCTCGTGCGCGTCGACTGGATCTCGCTCGATCCGACCAACCGGACCTGGATCAATGACACGCCGACCTACCTGCCGCCGGTGGGCATCGGCGAGGTCATGCGGGCCGGCGGGCTCGGCGAGGTGGTCGAATCGAAGAATCCAAATTATTCGGTCGGACAGATCGTGCAGGGCCTCGTCGGTTGGCAGGAGTACGTGGTCGCCTCGGACACGATGCCGTTGTTCGGAGTCGACGTCGCCGAGGGTGTCTCGCCGAGCGCCTACCTGGGCGCACTCGGGACGACGGGGCTCACGGCGTGGCTCGGTATCCGTGACATCGGCAAGCCTCAGCCGGGTGAGACCGTTGTGGTCTCGGCGGCGGCGGGCGCAGTGGGCTCGATCGCAGGCCAGCTCGCCAAGGCCGATGGCGCGCGAGTGGTCGGGATCGCCGGCGGACCGGAGAAATGCCGACTGCTCACCGAGCAGCTCGGCTTCGATGCGGCCGTCGACTACCGCGCGGATGACTGGGCCGCCCAACTGAAGGCGGCGACGCCCAACGGCATCGACGTCGACTTCGAGAACGTTGGCGGCGTCATCATGAACGCGGTATTCGTGCGCCTCAACATTGGCGCGCGCGTCGCGCTGTGCGGCCTGATCTCCGGCTACAACTCGGCCGACCCGCCGCCCGGGCCGCGCGCATTCGGGAACCTGCTGATCCAGCGCGCGACGGTGCAGGGCTTCATCGTTCTCGACCACTTGGGCCGCACACCCGAGGCGGTACGCGAGATCGCCGGCCTGATCGCCGCGGGCAAGCTCACGCCGCTCGAGACCGTCGTCGAGGGTTTTGAACAGCTACCGACCGCGATCAACATGCTCTTCGACGGCAAAAACGTCGGCAAGCTGGTCGTGAAGACGTCGAACTAGAACGTCGCGACAACAAGGACTTTCGAAAGGTCTCCGGGATCGACTCGCACCGTTACCTCGGCACCGACCTTGATGTGCGGCGCGGTCGACAGCTCGAGTGAAATGCGCCGTGTGGTGCGGTAGGCGTCTCGGTCGGGCAGCTGCACGGCCAGCTCCAGCTCGTGCCAGCAGCCCAGCGTTGTCGTCGTGACGTTTTCGTGGATGGCCACGATCGTTGCAATACCCGGCAGGCCATCGCGCATCGGCCGTTCGCGGTCGACATTGAGCGCGTTGAGTTCGGCGACGGCGTCGATCGCTTGTTGATTGTCGGACCGCGTGACCCGCTGGCCTGCGCTGGCTTTCTTTGCTCGCTCGAACCAGCCCATGGAGGCGAGCGTACGTGAATTGACAATCGGCGTGGTCAGGCATGGAGCGCGAAGATAGCAATTATCGTGTTTGGCTACAGCAACAGTTAGCTGTGGCTGGCAACAGCTCGAAACCCACTAGGACGTGACACATGAGCGAGGATGTCGCCGATCCCAATCCTGTTGTCTCGCAGCTCCACCGGGGCCTGTCCAACCGTCACATTCAGTTGATCGCGATCGGAGGCACGATCGGGACCGGTCTATTCATGGGCGCCGGACGAACGATCTCCCGCGCCGGCCCATCAGTAGTGGTGGTTTACGGAATCATTGGATTCTTCTTGTTTTTCGTGCTGCGCGCGATGGGCGAACTGCTGTTGTCGAACCTGAACTACAAGTCGTTCGTCGACTTCGCGGCGGACCTATTAGGGCCTGCGGCAGGCTTTTTCGTCGGGTGGTCCTACTGGTTCGCATGGATCGTCACCGGTATTGCAGAGCTCGTCGCGATCTCGGGCTACGCGCAGTTCTGGTGGCCCGACCTGCCGGCATGGGTTCCGGCGCTGACCGCGGGCGGGCTGATCCTCCTGTTCAACTTGTTCAGCGTCCGCAATTTCGGAGAGATCGAATTCTGGTTCGCCTTGATCAAGGTCGTCGCGATCCTCGGCCTGATTGTCGTCGGCACGATCCTGCTGGCCACCAATTTCGTTTCGCCGCAAGGACATCGTGCGACGATCGAAAACCTTTGGAACAACGGTGGATTCTTCGCCACCGGCTTCATGGGTATGGTCGGTGGATTCCAGATCGCGTTCTTCGCGTTTGTGGGTGTGGAGCTTGTCGGAGCCGCCGCGGCCGAGACAGCGAACCCACGTCGCACCCTTCCTCGCGCGATCAATGCCGTGCCGCTGCGGATCGTGATCTTCTATGTCGGTGCGCTTCTGGTGATTCTGACCGTCGTCCCCTGGCGGCAGTTCGCCTGCAACGAGTCCCCGTTCGTCACGATGTTCTCCCTTGCGGGATTCGCCAGTGCGGCGTCGATCATCAACTTCGTTGTGACTACCGCGGCTGCCTCCTCGGCCAACTCTGGGATGTACTCCACGGGCCGCATGCTTTACGGACTGGCGGCCGAAGGTAGCGCCCCGGCGGTCTTCGGTCGGCTGAACCGCGGCGGAGTACCGGGCTGCGCACTCTTTGTCACGGCCGCACTGCTGCTGACCGCCATCCCGCTGCTGCACTTCGGCGGTTCGGTGATGGGGGCTTTCACGCTCGTGACCACGATTTCGTCGATGTTGTTCATGTTCGTCTGGGCGATGATCCTGCTCAGTTACCTTGTCTATCGCCGCCGACACGCACGGCGCCATGCGGATTCGACTTTCAAGCTGCCCGGCGGCCGGGTGATGTGCTGGGCCGTCTTTGCCTTCTTCGCGTTCGTCACGTGGACGCTCTGTACCGAACGAGACACCGCGATCGCCTTGGCGTGGTTCCCCCTTTGGTTCGTAGTCCTCGCGGCCGGATGGCTGATCGTCCGCCGCCGCCCTGGCCACGCCGAGCGGTATCGCCGGTTCCTGGCCGAGATGAATCAACCGGTCGGCCAAACAGCCGAGACGACGGCACCGGCATCCTGAATTCCGGTTCGCTGACCGGCAGGTAACTCATACGTTCTTGGGATCGGTAGCCGACCCGGCCGTCTGTACTCATCACAACGACGCCGCCAACGAGGCGGCGCCCCATGAGAGGAAGACAGCAAATGAACATCGTGCCGAGCGGCATCCAAGAGCAGATCAACCGCGTCGACCGCCAACGAAGCCTGTACATCGGGATCAGCACCGGCTTGCTTGCGGTGTGGAGCTTTTTCCGGCTGATCTGGATGCTCTACATCGGAATGACTTTCGGCTGGTTCTTCGGTGCGATGGCTTTCCCACTGGTGTTGTGGGGTGTGATCGGCACCGTCGCCGCGGTGGCGTCCCTCGGATTCCTGACTCGCTACAACAAGGGATCTTGACTTCTTGTCCGATGCCAAGGCAGAAATGGCTCAGGCTGCGATGAGCTCGGCGAGGCGCCGCGGCTGATCGATTTGAACGTAGGTGCGGGCGTCGTCGATCAGTTCGAGGAGGGCGCCGGGCAGGGTCCCGGCGAGTCGTTCGGCGTCGCTGACTGGGAAAAACCTGTCGCTGGTCCCCCAGGCGATCAGCGCCGGGCGGTCGAAGGTCTTCAATCGCTGCGCGGCGGCCAGCGTGTGCTCAGGCGAAATTCCTTCGAGCACGGCACGCAGGTCGGCGCGAATACGTCGGTCATGCAACGGTTGAAACCAGCTTGCCAACAACTCGTCAGGCAGTGGCCGCATCGTCACCGGTACAACCGTGAGCGCCGCGCGCCGCAGCAGACGCACGCGCAGAAAAATATCGAGAGCCGCGATGGATCCCGGGATGCGCGTGCCGGCGCGCTCGATCGCACGGACCGCGGCCGGCGGGAAGCGTTCGAACGCATCGCAATTGGTCAGCACCAGACGGTCGACGAGTTCGGGATGGTTCGCGCATAGGATCTGGCACAGGGCACCGCCGGTGTCGTTGCCGAGCAGGGTGACGTCGCGCAAGCGCAGTTCCTGAATCAACTCGGCGATGAGTTGTGCCAGTCCCGGCGGAGACAAATCGGCATCGCCGTGCATCGGTGTTCGGTGCGCGCCCAAGGGAAGGTCCGGCATGAGGCAGCGCGCCCGCGAGGCTAGTAGCGGGACCAGCCGATCCCACACCCGGCCATCGGCGAACAAGCCGTGGATCAGCAGGATGCACGGGCCGGAACCGATACCCCGGTAGTGCACCACGCCATGCGACAGCTTGACCTCAGGAATGGCTGCAAGTCTACTGCGGAAACGGCTACAGCTGGATCCAGGCTGATTTCGTCTTCATGTACATGTTGAGGCCCTCTTCACCGAACTCGTGGCCCCAGCCGGATTGCTTGTGACCGCCGAACGGAACGTCGTGGTCAAAGACCAACTGGCAGTTGACCTGAACGCTGCCGGCATGCAGGCGCTTGAGCATCCGGTGGGCCCGGCCGACATTCTGCGTCCAGGCAGTGGCCGCCAGGCCGTAGGTGGTGTCGTTGGCCAAGGCCACCGCCTCGTCCTCGTCGTCGAACGGCAGGATGGTGACGACGGGTCCGAAGATTTCCTGCTGGTACAGCCGCATGCTCGTGTCGACGTTGGTGAGCACCGTGGGGTGCACGAAGTAGCCCTTGCGATCCAGCCGGTAACCGCCGGTGACCACCTCGACGCCGTTGGCTTTGCCTTCGTCGATGAAGCCCATGACGCGGGTCAGCTGCTTCTGGCTGATCAGTGGGCCGCTGACGCAACCCTCCTCGCTGGGAGCGCCGAGCTTGAACGTGTTCGCCATCATCGAGATGCCTTCCACGACTTGGTCGTACACGCCGCGCTGGGCGAAGATCCGCGACCCGCACACGCAGCCCTGGCCGGAGTGCACGAAGATGCCCAGCGACGCCATCAGGATGGCCTTGTCCATGTCGGCGTCGTCGAAGATCAGCACCGGAGACTTACCGCCGAGTTCGAGCGTTACCTTCTTCAGGTTGCCGGCCGACGCCCGCACGATCTCCTTGCCGATTTCGGTCGACCCGGTGAAGGCGACCTTCTCGACGTCGGGGTGCGCGGTGATCGCGGCTCCCGCGGTGTGGCCGTAGCCGGTCAGCAGGTTGACGACACCCTCGGGAACGCCCGCCTGGTGAACCAGCTGGTCGAGCAATAGCGCCGAAAGGGGGGTCTCCTCAGCGGGTTTGACGAGCATGCTGCAGCCTGCGGCCAAGGCGGGTGCGAGCTTGGCGCTGGCATTGAAGGTCGGGCCATTCCACGGGAAGATCAGGCCGACCACGCCGTAGGGCTCTTTCAAGGTATAGGCGTGCATGTCGACGAAGGAGTCCGTCGCGATGCCGTCGGTCTTCACGTTGTACGCGACGCCGTTGATCTTCGAACACCAGCCGGCGTAATAGCGGAAGAACTCCGAAACGGTGGACATCTGCAGCGTTGCCTGCATCAGCGGCATGCCCGTGTTGAGCGAATCGAGCTGGGCGAATTCGTCGGTATGCTCGTCGATCAGGTCCGCGATCCGCCACATGACCTTGGCCCGCTCGCGGCCCGGCAGCTGGGACCAGACACCCGACTCGAAGGAGGCCTTCGCCCGGGCGGCGGCCTCGTCGACTGCTTGTGGTCCGCAGTCGGTGAACTCGGTGATCGGCTCTTCGGTCGTGGGATCGATGACTTGAATGACGTCGCCCGATCCCGGCCGCTTGCGAATGTCGTCCAATACCGCCTGCAGAGTCATCTGTTCCCTTACCGATCATTGATCGGGCGCGGCGCTCCCGTGCCCGTGAATGCTGAGCACCTGCTTAGCATTGTGGACGTATCGCGGTCAAGGAGCGCGCCGCCGAACGTCGAGTTGTTGGGGACTTTTTCGGGCAGCCGCCCTAACAAGTCGACGATCGGCAAGATTTGATAGAGGAATGGCGTGCTGTGATTTTCCTGCTATGGCCGAGGGTTGCGATGGCGCCTTCACCGTCGACTCTTCGCGGATAACGTTCGGACGCGGCTGTTTGGCGGAGTTGGGTGAGCGGGCCGCCGCGCTGGGGATGCGACGGGTGGCGCTGTTCTCCGATCCGGCCGTGGCCGAACTGGCCGTCTTCGCCACGGCGCACGACTCGCTGATAGCCGCCGGTCTAGACGTGGTCACCTACACCGACGTGCACGTCGAGCCGACGGATGCGTCTTTCACCGAAGCGGCGCGCTTCGCCCAAGAGGTGAACCCCGACGGCTACGTCTCGTTGGGTGGCGGGTCGGTCATCGATACGTGCAAGGCCGCCAATCTCTACGCCACCTACCCAGCGGACTTCCTGACCTACGTCAATGCGCCCATTGGCGAAGGCAAACCCGTACCCGGACCGCTCAAGCCGCACATCGCCTGTCCCACGACCGCCGGTACCGGCAGCGAGGTCACCGGAATCGCGATCTTTGACCTGCTTTCGCTGACGGTGAAGACCGGAATCGCGTCACCCGCACTGCGGCCCACCGAAGCGCTCGTCGACCCCGACAGCGCCGTGAGCCTGCCGAGTGGGGTTGTCGCCGCGGCGGGCCTGGATGTGCTGTCGCACGCCCTGGAGTCCTACACCGCGCGCCCCTACGTTCACCGTCCCGCTCCCGCACGGCCGAGCCTGCGGCCGATGAGCCAGGGTGCCAATCCGTGGAGCGACCTGGGCTGCAGCGAGGCGCTGCGCGTGCTGGGCCGAAACTTGGAGCCGGCGGTGCGGGACGCCTCCGACAGCGAAGCACGCGAGCAGATGATGTGGGCCGCGACGCTTGCGGGGATTGCGTTTGGCAACGCGGGCGTTCACGCTCCGCACGGCATGGCCTACGCGGTTGCGGGACTGGTCCGTGACTTCCACCCCTCGGGCTATCCGCGCGATGAGCCGCTGGTGCCGCATGGCATGTCCGTCATCGTCAACGCGCCCGCGGTATTCCGATTCACCGCATCGGCCAGCCCGCAGCGGCACGCCGAGGCGGCCCGCCTGCTCGGCGCCGACACGCGAGACGCGGGTCCCGACGATGCGGGCGAAGTGCTCGCGACGGAAATCATCCGCATCATGCGTGCGGTGGGCATGCCCAACGGGCTCAGCGGGGTGGGCTACACCGACCAGGACATCACGGCGCTCACCGAAGGTGCCTACCCGCAGCAGCGTCTTCTGCAGAACGCCCCGCGAGAGATGAGCAAGCCGGTTTTGGCCGATTTGTTCGGCCACGCGATGCGCTACTGGTAGGCGGTTACGCCTTTACCAGCTCGGGGTGGAATTTGGTCGCCATGCGGCGCATGCCGTCGTGCCAGTCGACCGTGGCGGCGCCGACGAGTTCGCGCATCCGGCTGGCGTCGGTGGGATTACCGCGCAGCGCCTGCTCGCTGACCTCGAACACCGGCTCCTTGCCGACGAGTGAACCGAGGTAGGTGCACCACTCCTGCAGGCTGACGGTCTGCTCGCCGCACCAGTTGAGCGTGGTGGCCGGGACCGACGCCACCTCGAACAGCTTCGGGATGGTGGCGATGATGTCGTCCTCGTGGATCGGGGTGTAGCGGGCCGGGCCGCCGGACGGGACGGGAATCGGGATGCCGCCCAGCATCATCTCCATGTGATAGAACGGCCACCCGCCGTTGTCGCCGTAGGGGACGTTGAGACGAGCGATCGTGGTGGGCACGCCGAGGGCGCGCGCCATCGTCCGTGCGACGACCTCGCCGGCGATTTTGGAGATGGAGTAGGTGGGGAACAGCGGCTTGTGGTTGTCGCCCAACGCGGCGGACTCGGTCCGGGGTTCGTCGTCCGGCGGATCGTAAACGGCCCCAGATGAGCAGTGCACGAACGCTTTTGCCTTGCGGCAGTGGGCCATCAGGAGTCCGACGGATTCGGCATTGGCCGCCAGATCCTTGTCCCAGTGGCCACTCTTTGCCACCGCGAGATTGAGGACGTAGTCGAAGTCGGTTGGGAGATCGGCGAAGTCACCCGCGGCCAGGTTCACCGTCTGGCACCGCACGCCCGCCTTCTCGAGGTCCTCTCGAACCGTTGCATTGGTGAACCGGGCGATGCCCCACACTTCGTTGTCAGCTGCCAGCGCCTTGGCGACGGGGGTGGCAACTTGTCCGGTCGGACCGGTGATCAGGATCTTTGAGCCGCGCATCCGCTGATGGTAGGCGACGCTCGAGTGGTCGTCGGCCGGTGGGAAGGTTTATTATCTGCGTATGCATGCAGATACATGCACGACACACGTCCGTGCCCACACCCACGACCATCCGCGTGGATTGCGCGGGGCGATCACTGAGGTCTTCGCGCCGCATTCCCACGATGCCGCAGACAGCATCGACGATGCCCTAGAATCCAGCGCCGCCGGGATTCGTGCGGTCAAGGTGAGCCTGGCGATCCTGGGGCTGACCGCGGCCGCTCAGATCGTGATCCTGATCCTCTCCGGCTCGGTGGCGTTGGCCGCCGATACCATTCACAACTTCTCCGACGCCCTGACCGCGGTGCCGTTGTGGATCGCGTTTGCGTTGGCCAACAGGGCGGCCACGCGCCGGTATACCTACGGCTTCGGTCGCGTTGAGGACCTGGCCGGCTTGTTCGTGGTCGCGATGATCGCTTTGTCGGTGATCATCGCCGGCTACGAAGCTGTCATGCGACTGATCCACCCCGAGTCGATTGACCACCTCGGCTGGGTTGCCGCGGCCGGCCTGATCGGCTTCATCGGCAACGAATGGGTGGCCCTCTACCGCATCAGGATCGGTCGCCGGGTCGGCTCGGCGGCCATGGTCGCCGACGGTGTGCACGCTCGCACCGACGGATTCACGTCCTTGGCGGTGCTGTTCTCGGCCGGCGGTGTCGCGCTTGGGTTTCCACTGGCCGACCCCATCATCGGCCTGGTCATCACGGTGGCGATTCTGGCCGTGCTGCGATCCGCGGTGCGCGACGTGTTCCGCCGTTTGCTCGACGGGGTGGATCCGGCCCTGGTCGACACCGCGGAGCAGACATTGGCGGCCCGGCCCGGGGTGCGGGCCGTGCGCAGTGTGCGAATGCGATGGATCGGCCATCGTCTGCATGCCGATGCCGAACTCGACGTCGACCCGACGCTCAATCTCGCCCAGGCCCACCGCATTGCGCACGGCGCCGAACACGCACTCACCCATGCCGTCCCCAAACTCAGCACCGCGTTAATCCATGCCTACCCCGCGGAGCACGACGTATCGGCGTGACCAAGGGCTCGCCGCACCGCGACGATCGGCGTAACGTCCAGCAAGCCATGGCTGATTCAGTGCAATTCGTCGACGCCAACGGGCTCAGATTCGCCTATCTCGAGGAGGGATCGGGGCCGCTCGTGCTGATGCTGCACGGGTTTCCCGACACCGCGCATTCCTGGGACGATCTGCGCCCGCGAATCGCGGCCAAAGGCTACCGCGCGGTGAGTCCGTACATGCGAGGGTATGACCCCAGCGGGATCCCGGATCGCGACCCGGATCAAGAGACCTTGGCGCGCGACCCGCTGGCATTGATCGAAGCGCTCGGCGCGCGCGATGCCATCGTGATCGGCCACGATTGGGGAGCCTCGGCTGCCTACGGTGCGGCCGCACTCGGCCCGGATCTAGTGAAAAAGCTATTCGTCATTGGCATTCCGCACCCGGCGGCCCTCAAACCGACGCTGCGGAAGGCGTGGGGCGTCCGCCATTTCGTGGCGTACAAGCTGCCCGGGGCGGCGAACCGATTCGCGCGCAATGACTTCGCGGCGCTTCCCGGCATCTGCGCGCGATGGTCCCCGGCGTGGAACCCGGATCCGGCAGAGTTCGATGCCGTGCGCGCGAGCTTTGCGAATCGGGCAAGCCTGGATGCGACGTTCGGCTACTACCGCAAGCTCTCCCCCATACCGAGTGCGTCACTGAAGACGCGAATCAAAGTGCCAACAGTCGCTTTTGCCGGACTGGATGATCCGGTCGCCGAGCCGTCGGACTATCGGCGCGCCGCACGGATGTTCGAGGGCGACTACGTCGTCGAAGAGGTCCGCGGCGGACATTTCATGCACCGAGAACATCCGGCGGAATTCGCCGATCGACTGTTGACTTACCTGTGATCGGATGCCCGTTCGCTGTGCGGTCGAGATTGGTGCGTCTGGCTGCGGGGCGGCGGTTTACAGCCCTGGCTGATCTTCGATGATGCCCAGCCATATCTGTGCGGCGTCGATGGCCACTTTCTCGCTGATAAAGGCGTGTTGGGTTCCGGTGTAGATGTCGCGGAAGGCGCGCTCGAGACGAGTGCCCTCGCGGATCGCGCTGGTCCCCGCGACCAGGTGAGCCCATTCGGCACAGCTCCGGGCCGTGTCGGTGGCATAGACGGCGGCCACCCGCATATCCGCGCGCAAGCCTGGAGTGAGATCTGCGCCGGCTGCCACGGCGGCCTCGGCGGTGGTAAAGGCGTCGAGCACCAGAAGACGCGCGGCGCGCCAGGCCGCACGATGGTGTGCGAGTCCCTTTGGAAGGTAGGGCGACTGGCCAATGACGCCATGTCGCTCATCCGGAACTTGGTCGCAGCCAGCTCTTGAACGTCGTCGAGCATGCTCTTGGCCACGCCCAACGCCCACGATGCGTGACCGGCGGCGGTCACGGGCATTAGCCCCATCCGGGTGGCCGGCGACGCCCCGCGATGTGGCTGGCGGCTGAACAGTTCGAAGGTGCGGCTCTGCGGGACAAACACGTCGGTGACGCTGTAGTCGTAGGAACCCGTCCCCTTCAGGCCCTGGACGTGCCACCCGTCGTTGAAGCTGATCTGGTCGCGCGGCAGCACCGCCACCTGCATCTCGGGTAAGCCTTCGCTGATCCAGCGCACCTCGCCGTTGTCCAGCGGCAGGAATCCAGCCGCCACGTATTCGGAGTGGCCGATGCCGGAACCGAAGCTCCACGATCCATTGAGCGTGTAACCGCCGTCAACGGCCAGCCCCTGGCCGTTGGGAAAGAACTGGCCCCCCATGGTCACGCGGTTGTCGTGGGCGGTGAACACCTCGGCGAAACCTTCGTCGGGCAGATAGGCGGCCGCGGCGAACGACGACGGCAGGTTAGCGATGCCGACCCAGCCGAATGAGCCGTCCTGCCAAGCCATTTCGATCCACGTCTCGATCATCTCGGTAAAGGACGGCTCGACGCCGCCGGCGGCCGCGGGGTTGAACGACGACATCAGCCCGCTGGCCCACATCTCGTCCACGATCGGCGCGGAAAGCGTGCGGATGCGTTCGGACTCGGCGGCTTGCGCCTGCACGAGGTCCCGCATGCCGCGAGCCAGCGAAATCACCCGGTCGCTCGTATCGGCTAACGACGTCATTGGCGCTCTCCTTGTCGAACCCGGGACACTGCTACCGGTGACCGTATCAATTACTCAACCGTTCTAAGCATCGGTTAACGGAGTCGACGGGAGATCCCATGCTCGACACCATTGCCACTGTCGTCGTTGCACTACTGGGCATTCACATCATGGTCAAATTCGCGTTTTTCGCACTGCCCTACCGTCGGCGCCGCGTGCTGTTGGACAAGCAGTACGGCGATAAGCCATCGGCCACCACCACGTCCGATCTCGCGTCGATGGTGTTCACGGTCGTGGTCGCCGCGGTGTTGTTGTGGCGCGGTGTGCAGGCGGTCAGCTTTTTGGGTGGACTATGGATCGGCGCGACGCTGATCCAGTTGTATTTCCACCAATTCCACCGCCCGGTTACGCCGCAGCGCGCCGCTCCGCCGCCGACGTCTCCGCTCAAAGAAATGTCCTACGCGATTCAGGATGCGCCCTGGCGTCCCTGGCCGCAGTTGCTGGCGCTGACCGTGCTGGTCGTATTCTGCCTCGCGTCGATGTTGTGAAAGTCATTGCTGTTAGGCGGTCTTGATGGGGAGTTGCAGATATGACGCGTGATCTCCGCCGGTGTGGATGACGTGGCGTCCGCTGGTTTCCGGGACGTGATCGCGCGTCGCGGCATGATCGGCCCCAGTGCGTTCTGCGCGCTGATGACGAGCCGGAGCTCTTCGCCCGGGTAGAACACCAGACCGATTGGGAACAGGTCGATTTCGACATCGACGATCTCGCCCGGGCTCAGCTTCTGGATCCGATCAAAGCTGTGGGCTGGAACGGCGTCGGTGCTCAACGCCTCGTCCAGGTGTCGAGCGGACACGCGTAAGCGCCCGTTAGAGCCTTTGTAGCGCAACACGGATGCGCCCCGCTCAGTGTGATCCTGCATCAGCGCGCCGTGATTGGGCACGTTGAACTGCTGCAGCGGTGTGCCGTTGCGGTTCAGCTTCTGCACGAGGATGAACAGGTCCATGTCGTCGGCGCCGTCGGCCTCGACCCACAGTCGCGCCTTCGGATAGCCGACCATCGTCGTTTCTTCGTCGAAGCGGATCGCGAAGGAGACCAAGGCCGGGTTCGATTGTGAGTCGTAGTCCACTGTCGCGGCCTCTGCGGGTGGCTCGGCGTTCAGCGAGCGCGAGCGGCGGTCAAGGTAGTGCTTCGTGTACGTGACACCGGGTGGGGGAAATTCGTTCGCGACCTGATCGACACTGTCACCGCCTTCCAGGTCAAGCACGCTGTACCGCACGCGGGGCGTCTGTTCCCAGCCGTTGTTCTCGCCCTTCAGGTAGTGATCGAAAAACCGGCGTAGATCTTCGATGTTCGCCCCGTCGTAGTAATCGGGCCATTCCTGTGTGTTGTGGATCCGTAGCCACTTGGCTTCGGACGCGATCCTGCGCCATGCACGGAACGTGCCTGCCGTGTGCAGCGTGTTGGAGTAGCTCGCGACGACGTACGCCGGCACGGTGACCCGGTCGAACCGCGCGATTTTGTCTTCCCACAGGTCATGCGTCAGCGGGTACCGCTGCGCCTCCGCCAGGATATCCTCGCGACGGTTGTTGCCGGCGTAGCTGTGCTTCTGCAGTCGTTCAGCGAAGCCGATGTCGGGCATACCGCCGCGCATCACGAGGTCGCGATAGACGTCGCTGAAGCCTTCCCACGGGTTGATCGCCGCCAGGTGTGGTGGCTGTTCGGCCGCGGTAAACCATTGGGAGATTGCGAGATACGAGGTTCCGGTCATTGCGACTTTGCCGTTGCACCAGTGCTGGACGGCCAGCCACTCGATCAGGTCATGGCAGTCCTGGTCTTCCTGGCGCCCGAACATCGCGCTGTCGCCCTCGGACTGGCCGATACCCCGGGCATCGGGGTTGCAGATCGCGTAGCCCTGCGCGCACCAGTACGCCGGATCGGGTCCCTCGAACTTCTGTAGCCCGGAGAGGGCAGTGATGTCGATGCCGAGCATGGCGAATAGGGCGGTCGGCGCCGGGGCGTTGCCCTGGCTCTTGCCGTAGGGGCTCCAGGCGACGATGACGGGCACCGGCTCGGCAGGACGCAGCACATCGACGTAAATGGTCACGCCGTCACGCAAGGTGACGGCGACATCATTTTCGAGAACGATGTCGGTTGGCAGCGGTCGGAATCGGGCGTCGATCTGGAACCCCGCCGACAGGGTTCGGGTGCCCGGCTCGAACGTGCTCAGCAGAGCGTGTGCCTCGCCCCCCTCATAGTGCGACTCCTCAAATAGCTTCTCTGCCTGGTTCATTGCCGTCTCCTCTCGCTTTCTGTTGGTGAGTCGAGACCACCTCCGGCCCGATCGCGTCCGAGGCGATGTAACGCCCACCGCATTAATATAAACATGTGTTGATATAATTTGTCGCGAGCGGTAGGTTGAGGACATGACCGCGAACAGCAGCCGCAACTCGGTGGCGCGCCGGGGCCGTCGGCCGGGCACGAGCACGACCCGGCAGTCCATCCTCGACGCGGCCCGGGCACGGTTCGCCAGCGACGGTTTCGCCGCGACGACGATCAGGCGGGTTGCGGCCGATGCCGGGGTGGATGCGTCGTTGGTGATTCAGTTTTTCCGGTCGAAGGACGAGCTGTTCGCCGCGGTCATGTCGATCTCACCGGATGCCTTGGCCCGCTTCAGCACTGCGTTCGAAGGACCCGACGAACACCTCGGCGAACGAGTGGTCCGCGCCTACCTCGATGCGTGGGAGGGGACGGATTCGGAGCCGCTGATGGCAATGCTCCGAGGTGCCATCGCCAACGAGCAGGCGAGCGCGCAGCTGCGTGAGTTCATCCAGGCCCGACTGCTCGATGGCGTCAAGTCGCGCGCCGCCGCCGCCGGCGACGACGCGGCGGTCCGGGCGGGGCTCGCGTCCTCGATGCTGGTCGGGATCGTTGTGGGACGGCGCATCGTCGGCGTCCCGACAATTGCGAACGTGGACCTGGAAACGCTGGTCGCGATCGTCGCGCCAGCGATTCAAGCCGTGCTGACATCGGGATTACCACTGGCCGACCACGCGGCTCTACCGTGAGCTGGTGCGGTGGATCGTCGACGGGATGAACGTCATCGGCAGCCGCCCGGACGGTTGGTGGAAGGATCGCGGCGGTGCCATGGTCGCTTTGGTGGACAGGTTGGACGAATGGGCCTGCGCACAAGGAGAGACGGTGACGGTGGTTTTTGAACGGCCGCCCAAGACCTCGATCACCTCGACGGTGATCGAGGTCGCGCATGCGCCCAAGGCGGCGGCGAACTCGGCTGACGACGAGATCGTTCGGCTGATTCGAGCCGACGCCAGCCCGAACGGGATCCGGGTCGTGACATCCGACCGGACGCTGACTACCCGGGTGCGGAGCCTGGGTGCATCCGTCGTGCCGGCGGAACGTTTCCGGGACCTCATCGATCCGCGCGACCGATGACCGACGGCCGCGGTGACCCCGCACCCAATCGGGTTTGCCAACTCGCACAGATCGATATCCCGATCATCCAGGCGCCGATGACCTACATCGCCGGCGCTCAGCTCGCCGCGGCAGTGTCCAACGCCGGCGCGCTGGGGATCATCGAGACCACCTCCGATCAGGGACGAGTTGACCTGCAACGCGTGCGCGACCTCACCACCGGTTCGGTGGGTGCGAACATCGCACTGCTGTTCAACCGTGACCCGACGGTCATAGACCTGCTCGTCGCCAACGGAATTCGCTTCGTGACCACCTCAGCCGGGAGTCCCTCGCTGTTCACCGATCGGCTCCACGATGCCGGGATCACCGTGTTTCACGTAGTGGGCACCCTGGCCGCGGCGAAAAAGGCCGTCGACGCCGGGGTGGACGGACTGGTTGTCGAGGGGGTCGAGGGTGGCGGGTTCAAGAACCGATTTGGGGCGTCGACCATGGTGCTGCTGCCGTTGGTAGCCGCTCACGTCGACGTCCCGATCGTCGCGGCCGGAGGAATCTGCGACGCCCGATCGATGGCCGCCGCATTGGTGCTCGGTGCCGAGGCGGTCCAGATGGGCACCCGGTTGCTGGCCTCGTCCGATTCCCCGGTGCACGGCAACCTCAAACAAGCGGTCGTCCGCGCCGACGAAACCGCCACCGTGCTGCTCCCCCTCGACGGCAAGCGGATGATGCGTGTCATCCGAACCCCAGCCGCCGAAAAGCTGTATAAGTCAGCCTCTTTCGAGGAAGGCGGCGCCGCGCTGCAACGCGTTCAGCGGCTCTACTTCGAGGGCGACATGGACGCCAGCGTCGCCAACACCGGTCAAGTCGCCGGCCGGATCGACGACATTCAACCGGCCGCCGAGATCATCAAGCAAACGTGGACCGGTTGCCGCGAGGTGCTGGCCGCCACCGCTGATCGGCTCCGGACCGGGCCGGCCTAGCTTGGGTGGCTGTTGACGGCGAACTCGACGTCGCTGCCGTTGACCTTGGTGATCTTCATGTTCGCGGTGTACTCCTCAGGCCCGGTGAAGTGACAGTCGAACTGCACGTCGACTTTGGCCTCCACGCCGGAGGGACAGTGCACATCGGTGGGATGAAAACCGGTCTGCTTGGCGACGACGTCTACCCGACTGCGCTGCCCCATCGGGTTTGACGGTTGACTTGCTGCTGCAGCCGGCCGACAGGACGGTCATCACGAGGATCGCGGCCGTCACCGCAACCTGGGCGCTACGCATCATTGCGTGGTCACTCCTTGTGTCTGCCGAGCCCGAGGCTAACGCGACGGGAATCGACAGGCTAACACGCCTCAGCACCGACGCCACAGATCAGAAGCGGTGAAAGTCCGGTGCTGCAAACGAATGCCGGCATTGTCGGGCAACCTGGCGCCGCGCCGGGCTAAAGTGACCGCCGATGGCACTTAGACATCTCGCATGGGCCGCCATGTTCGTCACCACTGTCGCCGGCGCACCGGCGGCCGGCGCCGATTGGGCGCAGCCGGTCCCGCTCAACGGCGCGTACGACACCTTCCTCGATCATTCGAAGCAGACGTTCAACGGCCAACCGCGACCGTCAGAACCATCGATTCAACCCGCCAACTTCACCACGACCTGCGACGCCTCCGGCTGTATCGCACATTGGTTGCTCGTCGACCAGCTCACCGACAACCCCACTGCGACGGTCCTTTTCGACTACCAGTGGGTCAACGACAGGTGGGTATCAAGCTCGGACTACCCGTTCCACTGCGACGACGGCAGCACAGTTGACACGCGGCGGTCCGATTTCCTGATGCCCAACGGCGACGGAAGTTTCCATGGCGAGCGAACTTTCACCGTCGGTGCACCCGGATGCCCGGGCGACGGTCCGGGGATCTACTGGCTGCCGTTTACGCTGACGCCCACCTGAGCCTTCTCCGGCGGGGTGGCCAACGGCTACATTGATGTCGTCGACCGCAGGAAACACATGATCATCTCGGGTGCAGAGAATATCTACGGCGCCGTCGATTCCTACGACGCGGGTCCCGTCGATGCTCCCCTGCTGGAGGAGACGATCGGGGCGAACTTCGAACACACCGCGCAGGCATACCCGGACATCGAGGCGCTTGTTGATGTGGCGGGCGGCCGGAGGTGGACCTACGCCGAACTCAACGCCGAGATCGACCGGGTTGCGCGCGCATTGATGGCCATCGGCATTCAGCGCGGGGACAGGGTCGGAATTTGGTCGCCCAACTGCCCGGAATGGACCATCCTGCAGTACGCCACGGCCAAGGTCGGCGCGATCCTCGTCTCGGTCAATCCCGCGTATCGCACCCACGAGTTAGCGCACGTGCTGCGCGATTCGGACGCCGAACTGCTGGTGTCCGCGACGGCCTTCAAGACCTCCGACTATCGCCGAATGATTGAGGAGGTACGTTCCGAGGTCCCCGGATTGGTCGACGTCGTGTTCTTGGGCACCAGCGACTGGGAGCGACTGCGCCAGCGCGCCGATGAGACAACCGGTGACGAATTACGCTGCCGGCTGGCCACACTGAACCCGTCGGACCCGATCAACATCCAATACACCTCGGGCACAACAGGTTCCCCCAAGGGGGCCGTTCTGTCGCAGCGGAACATCCTCAACAACGGGTTTTTCGTCACCGAATGCATCAGGCTCGGACCCGGGCAGCGGCTGTGCATCCCGGTGCCCTTCTACCATTGCTTCGGCATGGTGATGGGCAATCTGGGCTGCACCACCCACGCAGCCACCATGGTGATTCCGGCGGCCGGTTTCGATCCCGCCGCGACGCTGGAAGCAATCGAATCCGAGCGCTGCACCGGCCTCTACGGTGTGCCCACGATGTTCATCGCGCTACTCGGTCATCCCGACCTTGCCAGCCGCGACGTGTCGTCATTGCGGACCGGGATCATGGCAGGTGCCTCGTGTCCGGTGGAGGTGATGAGGCAGTGCGTCGACGAACTGAACATGTCGGAGCTGTCCATTGCCTATGGGATGACGGAGACTTCCCCGGTGTCCTGCCAGACCCGGATCGACGACGACCTAACGCACCGAACCGCCACGGTGGGCCGCGTGCACCCGCACGTCGAGATCAAGGTCATCGATGCCGCCAGCGGCAAGATCGTCACGCGCGGTCAGCCGGGCGAACTATGCACCCGTGGCTACTCGGTGATGCTGGGTTACTGGCACGCTGACGACAAAACTCGTGAGGTCATCGATCACGAGGGCTGGATGCACACCGGTGACCTGGCGGTGATGCACGACGACGGGTATTGCGCGATCGTCGGGCGCATCAAGGACGTGGTGATCCGCGGTGGTGAGAATCTGTATCCCCGCGAGATCGAGGACTTCCTGCACACCCATCCCGACATCGATGACGTGCAGGTTGTCGGTGTTCCGGACACCAAGTACGGCGAGGAGGTCTGCGCCTGGATCAAAATGCGGCCAGACCGTCGGCCCCTGGACGCCGAAGCGCTCCGGGCCTTCTGCTCCGGGAAACTCGCGCACTACAAGATTCCCCGTTATGTCCACATCGTCGACAAGTTCCCGATGACCGTCACCGGGAAGGTGCGCAAAATCGATATGCGGGCAGAAATGATTCGACTGCTGGGGTTATGACCCCCCGAAGCTCAGCCCAGCGCTGCCAGCGCTGCGTCGTAATCGGGCTCCTCGGCGATCTCGGGCACCAGTTGCGCGTAGGCGACGTTGCCGTCGGCGCCGATGACCACGATGGCCCGGCCAAGCAGCCCGGCCATTGGGCCGTCGGTGATCGTGATGCCGTAGTCCTCGCCGAAGCTGTCACGGAATGCCGACGCCGTGGTGACGTTCTCGATCCCTTCCGCGCCGCAGAATCGCTTCTGCGCGAACGGTAGATCCTTCGACACGTTCACCACGGTCGCACCACCTCCGGCGGCGCGTTCGTTGAATTTCCGCACGCTCGTCGCGCACACCGGGGTGTCGACGGACGGAAAGATGTTCAGCAGCACGGACTTACCGCTGAACTGGTCGCTGGTGACGGCGCCCAGATCGGCGCCGGTCAAATTGAAGGCTGGGGCTTTGGATCCGACGGTGGGAAGCTCGCCGACAGTGTTGATCGCATTTCCCCGCAGGGTTATCTGTGCCATGAGCACAGTCTGCCAAGTCCGGTTGAGTGGCCTCGGGTCAGGTCCGGATGTCCTAATTCGTGGGGTACCCGGCCTAGACGACACTCCCCGTCCGGCGAACACTGAGTTCATGGTTCGCAAGGTCGTTATCGTCGGCTTTCCGGGCGTCCAGGCCCTCGATGTGGTCGGGCCGCACGATGTCTTCACCGGCGCATCGTTGCTGACCAACGGTGGATACGACGTCGTGGTTTCCTCAGTCGACGGCCAGCCGATCAGCACCGCGACCGGTCTCGCGTTCGTGAGCGCCCCGGTCCCGGACCCGGACGATCAGATCGACACCGTCGTGTTGCCCGGCGGCGGGGGCGTCGATGCCGCCCGGTCCGACGCGGAGCTGATGACCTGGATCAAAGCCGCCGCGGGCAGCGCCCGCCGCATCGTCACCGTCTGCACGGGCGCGTTCCTGGCTGCCGAGGCGGGGCTGCTGGACGGCCACCGCGCCACCACGCACTGGGCCTTCGCGGAGCGCCTCGCCAGTGAGTTCCCCGCCATCGACGTCGATCCCGACCCGATCTTCATCCGCAGCTCCGACACGGTATGGACGGCCGCCGGTGTCACCGCGGGGATCGACCTCGCGCTGTCGCTAGTCGAGGACGACCACGGAACCGAGGTCGCGCAGACAGTCGCCCGCTGGATGGTGCTGTATTTGCGGCGCCAGTGTGGATACCGCGAGCCAAACGCACGTGCATCCGCGAGGTACAGGAGGCCATCGAGGCCGAACCGGGCGCCCCGCACAGCATCGGTGATTTGGCCCGCCGGGCGACGATGAGCCCGCGCCATTTCACCCGGGTGTTCAGCGACGAGGTCGGCGAGGCGCCCGGCCACTATGTCGAACGTGTCCGCACCGAAGCCGCACGCCGTCAGTTGGAAGAGACCGACGACACCGTTGTCGCGATCGCGACTCGCTGCGGGTTCGGTACCGCGGAAACCATGCGGCGCAACTTCATTCGCCGCATTGGCGTCTCTCCAGATCATTACCGCAAGGCTTTCGCTTAGTTATTGAGGCCCTACGCAGAAAGGACCGCACCGATGACTCAAATCGCATTTGTGACCTATCCCGGATTCACCACGCTGGACATGATCGGCCCGTACGAAGTGCTGCGTAACCTACCGGACGCCGAGGTGCGATTCGTCTGGCATGAAATCGGACCGATCACCGCGGACTCCGGTGTGCTGGTCATCGGCACCACGCATTCGCTCGCCGAAACCCCTTCGCCCGACGTCATTCTGGTGCCGGGCGGTCCGTCGACGCCGGTGCACGCACGCGACGAGGTGTTGCTGGACTGGCTGCGCGGGGCGCAGCGAACCGCTGGCTGGACAGCGTCGGTGTGTTCGGGCTCGGTGATCCTGGCCGCGGCCGGCCTGCTCGAGGGCCGGCGCGCGACGTCGCATTGGCTGGCGATACCCCTACTGAAGGGATTCGGCGCCATTCCGGTCACCGACGAGCGCGTCGTGCGGCAGGACAACGTCGTCACCAGCGCGGGGGTGTCCGCGGGACTTGACCTCGCGTTCTGGCTGGCCGGTGAGATCGGCGGCGAAGGCCGCGCCAAGGCGATCCAGCTCGCGCTCGAATACGACCCGCAACCACCGTTCGACTCGGGCCACATGTCGAAGGCGTCGGCGACCACGAAAGCCGCCGCCACCGCGCTGCTATCGAGGGACAGCGCCAAGCCGGCCAACCTCAAGGCGACGACGATGATCGCCTGGGAGCAGGCGCTGTCTGCGGTTCGGTCACGTCGACGGAAACGACAGCCGAACCTTTCGCCGGCCTAGCTGGGGTTGGGCTGCAGGATCTCGTTGGACGCCAGCTGACCGCCGGCCTGCAGCCACGCACCCACCACACCCGGCGCATCACGGTCCGGACTGTAGATGTCTTCCTCGCTGGAGAACAGGCCGTTACCGGCGTAGACCAGGCGAGTCCAATTCGGGAACCAGAACGGCTCCCCATTCGGGTCGGTCGGGTGGTCGAGCAGATTCTTGATCATGGTGACGACGGCGTCATTGTCCTCGTCGTAGGCAGTCCAGTCGCTGGGGAAGCGCATGTGCGGAAACGGAGCCATGACGGCGACGATCCAGTCCCGCACCGCCTCGCGTCCGTGAAAGACGCCGTAGTGATGTTCGATGTAGACAACGTCCTCGGTGAATAAATCCGCAAAAGGTGCCCAGTCGCCCGATGCGCTGCACCCTTCCGCCACAGTTGTGTAGTTCGCGACGGCTTGTTCAATTTCGGCCCTGCTGAAGTTGCCCATAGCAGGACACACTAGAACGTGTTCCGATTTTCCGCGGCTCGTCTTGGTAGGGATATCGCATGAGCGTTTTGGACTTGTTTGATTTGCACGGCAGGACGGCCCTGGTGACCGGGGCATCCAGCGGCATCGGCAAAAAAGTGGCCGAGGCATACCTGCAAGCAGGCGCGCAAGTGGCCATCGCGGCACGGCACTTCGAGGTCTTGGAAAAGGTCGCCGCTGAACTCGCCTCGACCGGAGCCACGGTCATGCCGATCGGCCGTGACGTGACCCAACCCGATCAGGTGAGCCGAATGGTGGACCAAGCGACCGCGGAGTTAGGTGGCATCGACATCGCGGTCTGCAACGCCGGCGTCATCAATCTGAAAGCGATGCTGGAAATGTCGCCGGAGGAATTCCAGGCCATCCAGGACACGAATGTGACCGGCGTATTCCTCACCGCGCAGGCGGCCGCCCGGGCGATGGTCAGCCAAGGCCGCGGCGGGGCCATCATCAACACTGCTTCGATGTCCGGCCACATCATCAACGTCCCGCAACAGGCGGGCCACTACTGCACCTCGAAGGCCGCGGTCATCCAGCTGACCAAGGCGCTGGCCGTGGAGCTCGCGCCGCACAACATCCGGATGAACAGCGTCAGCCCGGGCTACATCCGCACCGAACTCGTCGAACCGATGGCGGAGTACCACCGGCTGTGGGAGCCCAAAATTCCCCTCGGGCGCATCGGCCGGCCGGAGGAACTCGCCGGCCTCTACCTCTACCTGGCCAGCGACGCATCCAGCTATATGACCGGTTCCGATGTCGTCATCGACGGCGGCTACACCTGCCCGTGAGATCAGTGCACCAGGCGCGGGCGGCCGAAGCGGGTTCGTACACCCGGCGAAAAGAGGGCGCGCAATCGATCGCCGGCGGGCCGCACGGCACTGGCGTCGACCAGTTCGTCGCTCAGCTCGAGTATTTCCGCCGCATGTAACGGCAACGGTCCGTGCTCGTTCGGCACCCACCAGGTCCGGTCGGCTTTACGCGTGTGTGCCCCCCAGCGGGCGGTGAGCCAGACCTCCAGCGGTGTCGGTTCCACCACGTCGCCGACGGCGATCGTCAGCCGGCTGCACAGGCCGCGGCGCGGCCACCGGCGCACGCTCTGATACGTGATGTGCTCGCCGTCGCGCGCCATCCGCATCTTGGCCCACGTGTAGGGGACGCCGAGGCCGATCCGGGTGACGGGCACAACGGCAAGGCGAGCCGTTTCCAGCGACCGGAAGAGGACGCCGTGCCGGCCGGCGTCGTCGATCGAGTACAGCCGGACGTTGGTCTCCAGGAAGCGGCCGAAATACGGAAGCGGCAGCGCGGAAACAACTTTGGTGCTCGTCATGGCGAACGGAACCAACGCCACGTAGGTCATCCCGTCGGCGAAAACGTCGGGACGCGTCCCGGGCGGGTACATGTCCGCAACGCTGTCGGGTTGTACCGGCCAGTGCACGAACGTCAGATCACTCCAGCGCTGGTCGAAGGTGACCGGGCCCGGCAGCGGTGGCGGCGCGACGGGGAATCCCGTGAGCTCCCCATCGGGTTGGGCCGGCTGGCCGGGCGTGGTCATCTCGTCATCGTGACACGCCAAAGGGCACCTATCCCTCAATCTCACCGGAGATCCCACGTTCGATGCCGGCCTGCGTGGTGGCGGGCAACACGATGAGGCCGTCGAGTTCTTTACGGGCCAGGTCGTAGGCATTCTGGCGTTCTCGGGGCGCGGCCGCGGAGTCCGAGGCCATTCTCAACAGGCTCTGGGCGCGGGCAATCCGCTGCTGTTCGTCGCGGGAGAAGTTGTTGCGTCGTCTGCGTATTGCCTCCGCCGCGGCGATGTTGAATGCGGTGACGTAGTCTTCCACGGCGACTTGATATTTCGCGGCGGCTTCCCGGTCATCGAGGAGATCCTCGGCTTTGACTGGCCGCAAAAAGTCTGCCCGGAGCTTGGCTTTGCGAAAGGCGACGGTGAGCGGATCGCGCAAATCGGTCATCAGCGGGAAGTCGAGTAGCTTGGCGAAGTCGAGCTCGTAGTCCAGCCATCGGGTGTCGGTCCGGCTGTGCTCCTCCAGGATCCGGCGCACCGATTGCCATTGGGCGGCTTGACTGATCACGGTGCGTTCGGGCGGCGGCTCGGCGGGCTCGATCGTTTCCTGGGTGCGGCGCTTATTGGCGCTGACGGCTCGTACCGCGCCGATGGCCAGGCCTACCAGCGGCAGCAGCAGAATCAGGAACTCCGCCAGCCGGATGAGCAGACCCATATGGCCAGAATGCCACCCCGAATTCCTTCGACCGAGTTGCTAGCGCGCGCCCAGCTCACCGCTGAGGTATTCAGCACGGCAGGCCAGGCGGGCCAGCTTGCCGCTGGTGGTGCGTGGAATAGCGCCGGCCGGCAGCAAAAGCACGTCGGAAACGGCGAGGCCATGCCGGCGTGACACCGCGGCCTTGATCGCCTCGACCGCCGGCTGCGGATCGTCGCGGCTGGTGCCTGCCGCGCGTTCGGCAACGATCACCAGACTGCTTTCGGGGGTGTCGCATTCCCGTAACTCGTTGTCCGGCACCGAGAATGCCGTCGCATATCCGCGTCGCACCATCGGCGATGCCTCGGCGGCGGTGGCCTCGATGTCCTGCGGATAGTGGTTGCGATCGCCGATGATGACCAGATCCGCGATTCGACCGGTGACGTAGAGCTCGCCGTCCAGATACACGCCCAAGTCGCCGGTCCGCAGCCACGAACCTTCGGCCGCCGAGCCCGCGGCGTGGCTGCTCTCCCCCAGCCGCGACCCTAGCTGCGCGTGAAATGCCTGTTCGGTTTCTTCGGGCCGTCCCCAGTAGCCGCGGCCCACGTTGTCGCCCTGCAGCCAGACTTCGCCGACCGCGCCGTCGGGCAGCTCGGCAGCCGTATCCGGGTCGACGATCACCGCCCGCAGGCTGCGAGCGACCTGACCGCATGACACCTGCGCCACGGCATTGGGGGC
Organism: uncultured Actinomycetota bacterium; assembly: GCA_963712615.1. Taxonomy (GTDB): domain Bacteria; phylum Actinomycetota; class Actinomycetes; order Mycobacteriales; family Mycobacteriaceae; genus Mycobacterium. Next base: position 289,556 of record CAVQIO010000002.1, on the reverse strand, counting down.
ATCCGCGCCGACTCGCACCGCGCGACCCGCACCCAGCCGTTCTCGGTCGAAGTAAACGACCGTCGCCTCGGCGCTGGGTTCGATCGTCGCGATCATCAGCGTCGCCTCCGCAATGCCGTACGAGGGCTTGAACGCCGTGCGCGGTAACCCGTAGGGCGCGAACGCTTTGTTGAACGACGCGATCGCCTCGATGCTGACCGGCTCGGATCCGATGATCAGCACCACATTGCTGAGGTCGATGTCGTCGCCTGCGGCGGGCAGGCCGCGCTGTGCCGCCCACTCGTAGGCGAAGTTGGGCGCGGCGGTAACCACGTTGCCTTGGCGCGACCCCGCGGCCAACGCCTGAATCCACCGCTGTGGCCGGCGCACGAACGCGGTTGGGGACATCAGGGTGGAATGCCCGCCGTACACCGCGGGAAAGCCGATCAGCGACAGCCCCATGTCGTGGTAGAGCGGCAGCCAGCTCACGCCGTGGGTGTTCCGGTCCAGCAGGTCGATCGACAGAATCATCTGCACCAGGTTGGTGCCGACTGCCCGGTGTGTGATCTCCACGCCGACCGGCGGGCGGGTCGAACCGGAGGTGTACTGCAAGTGGGAAACCTGGTCGATGTCCACCTCCACCGGCACGAACGACTCCCCCGCCGAGTCAGGTATCTCATCGATGACGACGACGTGCGGCTTACTCAGTTGCGTGCCATTGATCAGAAAGCTCTCCACCGCGTCCTTCGCCGCCGCGGTGGTGAGAACCACGGTCGGCTTGGAGTCGTGCAGCGCTGTCTCCAGTCGCTCGGCGTGACCCGGTAGTTCGGGCGCGAACAACGGCACCGCGATGGTTCCCGCCTTGATTGCGGCGTAGAAGCCGGCAACGTAGTCGATACCTTGTGGCGCGAGGATTGCCACCCGGTCACCGTCGCCCGCGAACTGCTGGACGTTGGCAGCGATGGCTTTCAACCGGACCCCCAACTGGGCCCAGGTCACTTCGAGGGCGTGTCCTTCGGAGCGGGCGTAGTCCAGGTAGCGATACGCCACGGAATCACCGACGTTTGCGACGTTGCGCTCGATCAGTGCGGTCAGTGTCGTGCCCGGCGGCAGCAAAATATTGCCGTCGGCTTCCAGGCAATCCTCTATTCGTAGCAGGCCTTTTGGAGCAACGGAGTCCAGTCGGGAACCAGAATCCATATCCGCATTCTAGGTGCGCCGCCATACTCCCCTTCGGTTCGAACCATCGGCTAGAGTCCGAGCCGAGCGGGCATCGAGGAGTAACCGTGGACTCTCGCGACCGCCGCACCGAGACCCGCGACGGCGCGATGATCCGCGTGCTCGCCTACCGCGAGCGGGGTCGGGCCGCGGCGATGCCGGTTCGGATGGGCGTTGCCGTCTTCGGCGGCCTGCTGCTCGTCGCTGCCATCCCGCTGACTGTGTTGCTCCCCGAGTTCGGCATCCCGGCGCTGCCGGTCGCCCTTCGCCTGCTGGCGATCGAAGCCGACTGGGCCGCGCGCGCCTACGCCTGGACCGACTGGCGCTTCGCCCAGATGCACCACTGGTTTGCGCGTCAGTCCCGCCTTGTTCGCGCGGTCATCGTGGCCGGCTTGATCCTGGTGGCAGTGGCAATCGTCGTTGTCTTTATCTACGAGTTCATTTAAAGCAACGTGCCGGAAACCAATCCGGCGTTACCTAATAGTTTCGGCGACTCGACGAGACAACAACGCGGGAGCAGCGTGGCGGTAAAGGGCGCAGCGTCCCGGTAAAGGCGGGTAATGACGACCAAGCAAAGCGGGCAAGACGAACGTCGCGGCATCATGCAGCGCTTCACCATGCTGTGCGTCCGGTACGTCGAACGTTTGATGCCAGACCCGTATTTGTTCGCGGTCATCCTCACCCTCGTCGTCGTCGGCCTCGTTGCGCTGCTCGTCCGGGGTGCGACCCCTGCCGGTGCTCTCAAAGCGTGGTACGGCGGCGTGTGGGGGTCGCAGAACATCTTCACCTTCGCGTTTCAGATGGTGCTCGTTCTGGTGACCGGTTACACGCTGGCCGAGGCGCCCGTCGTGAAACGGGCCATCATTCGTGTCGCGAGTAAGCCGACGAATCAGGTTCAGGGAGCCTTGCTGTGCTTCGGTGTCAGCACCGTCTTGTCGTTGTTGAACTGGGGCCTCGGTCTGGTGGCCGGTGCGCTGGTCGCGCGCCAGATCGCAAAACGGCTTGACGGTGTGCATTTCGGCTACCTCGTCGCCACCGGGTTTATGGGCTACCTCGTCTGGACGCAGGGCCTTTCGTCATCGATCGCGCTTGCCAACACCGATACCACCAGTCCTATCAACGTGATTCACAAGATGACCGGAACGATCGTGCCGTTGAGGTGGACGATCTTCCAGCCGTACAACTGGATCGCCGTCATCGCCGTGGTGGCTCTGCTCGCCATCACGATCTGGCGGATGGCGCCCAGTGACAGTCTCGAGCCCGATCCTGCGGTGTTCGAAGAGGAGCCCGTACCGGCTCCGCCGGAGGGCCCGCGGACGCTCGCCGAGCGGCTGGAGAATCTGTGGATCCTCAATGTCCTCGTCTTCGCCGCGGGCATAACGTATTTCGTGCTGAGCGGCTTTGCGCTGAACATCTCGTCGATGATCATGTTGTTCACCGTCACCAGCGCGCTGCTGCACGGTACGCCGATTTGCTTCATCCGCGCGTTTTCCGGTGCGGCGAAGGTGTCCGGCCCGTTACTACTGCAATATCCCTTGTACGGCGGTATCGCCGGTCTGTTGGGTTACCTGCCGGCTGGGTCGGGCAGAGCGTTGCAAACGGTTCTTGCCGAGGCGCTGGTAGGGGGCGCAGATCAGTTCACGCTGCCGTTCCTGACGTTCGTCGGCTCGGTCCTCATCTCACTGTTCGTACCGTCCGGCGGAGGGCACTGGGCGGTCCAGGGGCCGATCGCGGTCGGCTCAGCGCTGGCCATCGGCCAACACTCGCCGGCTTACCTTGGGCTGATCTCGATGTCGGTCGCGGTCGGTGAGGGCGTGGCGAACATGGTTCAGCCGTTTTGGCTATTGCCGGTGCTCGCGATCGCGAAGCTCAATGTGCGCCAGGTGATGGGCTTTACGGTCCCCGCGTTCCTGATCGGTTTCGCGGTGTCCGGTGCTGCGGTGCTCATTGCGCCCCATGTGTTGTGAGGCGGTGCGTTAAATGATCGTCGACACGCATCTGTCGCCGACCGCGCGCGTGACCGCGGCGTATCGGAAAATCGCGCAAGTCGACCGGCCCGAAGTCTGGATCACGCTGCGCGAGCAGGCTGACGTGCTCGGTGACGCCGCGGCGGTCGAACAACGAGTCGCCGCGGGAGAGTGTTTGCCCCTGGCGGGGCTGGTGGTCGCGGTCAAGGACAACATCGACGTCGCGGGCCTGCCGACCACCGCGGGGTGCCGTGAGTTTACCTACCAGCCGGCAACCACTGCGGTCGCGATCGAACGACTGCGCGATGCGGGGGCCGTCGTCCTCGGCAAGACGAACCTCGACCAATTCGGCTGCGGTTCGACCGGTACCCGTAGTCCCTATGGCGTCGTGCGCAATTCGCGCCATCCACACCTGATCGCCGGAGGGTCCAGTTCCGGTTCGGCCGTCGCCGTCGCGCTGGGCATCGCCGACATCGGCATCGGCACCGACACGGCGGGATCGGTTCGGCTCCCCGCCGCACTCAACGGTCTCGTCGGCATCAAACCCACTCTCGGGATCATCCCCACCCATGGGGTCGTCGCGTCCTGCGCCAGCTACGACGCCGTGGGCGTGCTGGCCGCGGACCTCAACCTGGCCGCCGCAGCAGTCGCCGTGATGGCCGGCCCGGACTCCCGCGACCCCCGCAGCCGGCCTTGGCCTGCCGACGTTCGCCTCGCGGCGCCCAACGCGCCACGGCTGGCGATCCCAACGGCCGCGAACCTCTCCGCGCTCAGTCCCGATTACAGCGACGCGTTCGAGCAGTCGGTGCGTGTCGCCACCGAGGCCGGGCTGAGTGTTGAACCGATCGACATCTCCGTCCTGCTGGACGCCGCCTTGCTGCTGTATGACGGCGCACTCGTCGCCGAAAGATACGCGGCAGTCGGTGAATTCCTCGACAGCGCACCGGTGAGCGCCGATCCCGTGGTGGCGTCGATCATCACCGCCGCCCGCGGGGTCACTGGCCCCGCCTTCGCCGCCGACCTGGATGCATTGGCACGCGCACGGGCCGATGCCGGTTGCCTGCTCGACGGTTTCGATGCCTTGCTGCTACCCACCACCACCGAACATCCCACGTTGCGCGAGATACGAACCGATCCGATGGCGACCAACCGCCGGATGGGCACCTACACCAACTTCTGCAATCTGCTCGACATGGCCGCGGTCGCCGTTCCCGTCGCGCCGACGCCGGCGGGCACTCCGTTCGGCGTGACGATCGTCGTCCCGGCGTTCAACGACCAAATCGCCGCCGACATCGGCGCACGACTAACCGGCACCACCTCCACACTGTTGACGCGAACCGGCGTCGACCTGGCGGTATTCGGCGCCCACCTACGCGGACAGCCGCTGCACTGGCGACTCGAGCAAGTCGGTGCCCGGTTCCTCGACGCAATGACTGCGATCGAGGGCTGCCAGGGCGAACTGTTCCGGATCTCCGAAGCCGGCCTGGGGCACTTCCTGGCGACCCTGCCTGCGGCCATAGCCTTGACCAACATCGAACTCGACGACGGCCGCACCGTGATCGGTATGACCGCCACCGACATCACCTGATCCCGCGAAAAGCTCTGGCGGATAACGTCGGACGCCCGGCCGATGAGGCTCAGGCCAGGTCGCGGAGGGCCCGTATGACGTCGGCTGGATCGGCCCGGTACATGTAGTTCGGGTTGGCGTAAGCGAAGCGGATGATCGCGTCGGTGTTCACGACGAACGTCGCGGGAAGGGGCAAGACCGGCTCACCCGGTCCGTTGAACTTGTCGATCGGGTGTCCCAGCCGCGCATAGTCGTCTTGTAGATATCCGGGTAACTTCCAGACCAGCCCGTAGCTGCTGGCCACCGACAGTCCGGCATCGGTGAGGACGTCATAGCTGAGGTCCAATCGCTGCGTCGTGCAGAGCGACATGTCCGGTGTCATGCCCGAAACAGCGATCAACGTTGCGCCGAGTGCCGCGATGTCGGGCAACACCTGCTGCAGGGCACGCAGCTCGAGATTGCAGAACGGGCACCAGATGCCCCGGTAAAAGACAGGACCACAGGACCTCGGCCGAGTCGTTCGGCAAGGGAGACGATGCGGCCCAGGGCGTCGGGCAGCGTGAAATCTGGCGCCCGGCGACCGACCTTGGCGACCTGGTCCACCAGCCCTGAGGCCGCCAGTTCGGCGTTGACCTTATCCATGTCGCCGGCGATATCCAAGGGCACGACCGCATCACGCATGGCTCGCCAGCGGCCCAGTTCCTCCGTCAGATCAAAGGATCCAGGCGGCAGTCGCTGCACCCAATCGGTCTCGTCGTGATCGCTGGGCATGGATCCAAGCTTATCGAGATGGCCAGCCGTGTCGTTGTCTGACAGCGGCTAGCGCTGATTATGAAAACGCGTGCTGTCAGTTGAGCTGGGTTTGTCGGGCACCTCTCCAACTACTAAGTTGGGCTAAGTGATTGATGTCGTCATCGCGGGTGGCGGTCCCAACGGGCTGATGCTGGCCGGCGAATTGGGATTGAACGGGATCCGGCCGGTGGTCCTGGACCCCATGCCCGGCCCTAATTCGCACCGGCGGACCAACGGCGTTATCGGCCAAGGGGTTCGGATCCTGGACCATCGCGGCCTCTACGGCACACTGGCGGGAACCGCGGAGCCGCCTGCGCTCAACCCCCGCCCGATGTTTGCGGCTTTCCCGTTGGATCTCGCGCTGACACCGGACTCGCAAGTGTTCCTGCTGCCTGTTCAGCAACCCAAGCTTGTTCAGGCGCTTGCGGACCGAGCCGTCGAATACGACGTGGATATTCGTTGGGGTCACGCCCTGACCGGTTTCGACCAGGACGCAGCCGGTGTCACGCTGCAAATCGCCGGGCCAACCGGCCCCTATCAGCTGCGGGCCAAATACCTTGTCGGTGCCGACGGCGGCAGCAGCCCGACGCGCAAGTTGGCCGGTATCGATTTCCCCGGGATGTCGTCGAACGACGCGGTAGTCCGGCTCGGATTCGATGTGTTGCCGCCTGCGGATTGGATCGACCCGGTCGGCGGCAGCCTGGACATCCCCGGGTTTGGCCGAGTCCCACCACTGCAGTTCCATCGAGCCGATCAGGGCGTCTTCGCCTACGGTGCGCTCGGGGGCCGGGCGGCGGTCCTGATCTTCGAACTGGACACCGCGCCGCACGATGAACGCCGCGAAGAGGGCGTCGAACCGCCCATGAGCCTCGCCGAGTTGGAGGCCAGCGCCAAGCGGGTGCTCGGCGCCGATGTGCCGCTGCGGCCCGCATCCCCGGACGCGCCGCTGGATCTGCGCAGATTTTGTGGGATCAATTCGAGGATCGCGTCGCGGTACCAGGTGGGGCGGGTGATTCTGGTGGGCGATGCCGCGCACGTCCACTCCCCGATGGGTGGACCCGGCCTCAATCTGGGTCTGCAGGATGCGGTGAACCTGGGTTGGAAGCTCGCGGCGGTCCTGCGCGGACGTGTGGAGCCCACCCTGCTTGCCACCTATGAGGCCGAGCGCCGGCCCGCCGCCGAGCGGGTCATCATGCACAGCCGGGCGCAACTGGCGCTGGTCCGGCCCGGGCCGGAGGTCACCGCGCTGCGGCAGCTGTTTTCCGAGCTGCTCACCGATTCCGATATCGCCCGTCGCCTCAACAACCTGATATCCGGGGCCGAAAACCGCTACATCACCGAGCCCGACGCGCATCCGCTGACTGGGCACTGGGTGCCCGACTTCGGCGTGACCGACGGCGTCGAAACCAGACGCGTCGCGGAGCTGGCGCGCACGGGGCGACCGCTACTTGTGGACCTCACCGACTCCGGCGGCCCGGCCGCTGCGGTTGCCGATGTCGCGGATCAGCTCACCGTCGCCGCCGGACATCGGGTCGGCGACATGCCGGCTACCGCGCTGCTGGTGCGTCCGGACGGTTATGTGGCGTGGGCGTCCTCGGCTGCCGCACCCGACGAGGAGGACGTGGGCGAACTGCGCCGCGCGCTCAAGCGGTGGTTCGGGCTCTGAGCGCTACTTCTTCGCGTTGAGTTCGTCCTGGTACTTCTTGGTCATGTGCTCGACGGCCTGATTCTGCGACTGCGCGAACCCTTCTCGCGCTTCGCTGGCGCGCGCGGCCGCATCCAGCGTCGGCTGCGCCTGGCCCTGGAAGTGCGGCATGACTTCGGCGGCGAACAATTCGGCTGACCGTTTGGTGGCCGCCGGATTGGCCCACTCGTGACCCATCTGCAGCATGCAGCCGAACCCGCCGGACTGATCCCACATCCGCTGTACCTGAGCCCGCGCCCGCTCCGGGGTGCCGATCACACCCGCGCCGTTCTCGTTGATGACGTCGATCATCTCGTCGACCTGTTCGCCCGGCATGGTCATCTGCGGGAACGCAGCCACCTTCTGGAAATACCGGAACCAGGGCTCGAGGCCGAATTTCACGTCTTCGCGCGCCTGCTCGTCGGTTTCGGCGATATGGAAAGGCCCGACCAAGCTCCAGTTCTTGCGATCGACCGTAGTGCCGAGCGCCGCCGCGCGCTCTTCGGCGATGTCCCAGTGATACTGCAGCGCGTTGAACCCCTCCACGGTCAGCGTCGCCCCGATAGACAGCAGGCCGATGCCGTGCTTGCCGGCCAGCCGCGCGCCCGTCGGTGACGCGACCGCGGCCACCGCCAGCGGGACACCGCCATCGGAGTACGGGGCGAGCTGCAGCTTGGCGTTGTGCAGGTCGTGCGTGGGGGTCTTCGCGCTCACGGTCTCCCCCGCCAGCAGCCGGACCACGATGTCGAGGTTGGTCTCCAACAGCTCACGGGTGTCGGTCGGCGTCAGGCCGATCATCGACGAGTCACTGGGCAGCGAACCGGGACCCACCCCACCGATGGTGCGACCGTGGGTGAGGTGATCCAGCATCATCAACCGGTCGGCGACCCACAGCGGGTTGTGGTACGAGAGCGAGATGACGCCCGTGCCAAAGCGGATCCACTTCGTTCGCTCCGCCGCCGCGGCGATGAAGATCTCCGGCGACGCGATGATTTCGCTTCCTGCCGAGTGGTGTTCGCCGATCCACGCCTCGTCGAAGCCGAGGGCGTCGAGGTGTTGGACGAACTCGAGATCGCGTTGCAACGCCAGCGTCGGATTGGTGCCCGCGCGGTGGAATGGGGCGATGAAGTATCCAAACCTGAGCTTCGCCATTGAAAGGTCCCCTTGCAGTCGCGTTGCGGAGAACCATAACTCAAGCTGATGAACCTCAGGATGATCAGCGGCGTCTGACGTCGCGGATTGTCTCAACCACGGTGGGTCGAGAATTGCTCAGCCGATGGGGCCAGATCGGCACGGCCCCATCGGCTAGCGAGCAAGTCTGTCGTGCAAGGGCGCGACTAGCTGCCGCCGCAGATGTTGCCGACGCAGCCACCGCCGCCGCCGGCTCCGCCACCGCCGCCACCGACGCCGGGGATGCTGCCGCTGCCGCCGCCGGGTCCGCCACCGCCGGTGGGCCCGCCCGGGACGCTGCCACCGCCGCCGCCGGGTCCGCCACTACCGCTGGGGCCACCGGTACCTGGGACCGTGGACGGCGCGACACTGGACGACGTAACGGGCGTGGTGGTGGTCGTTGTGGTGCTGCTGGGTGCCTTATTGCCGCCTCCGCCGCAGCCAACCGCCAAAACGAGCATGGCCGCACCGCCGAAAACCGCAACCGCCGTCCGAGCTTCCGATCTCATCAGATTCCCCACTCTCGTCAATCGACTTGGAGTGACTACCCGGTGATCCGGGGCGCAAACAAGGCCGACCCCGACAAAAAGCGGGTGGGTGTGAGGTTTAGCAGGGCGGGAGGCCCAGGATGCAACCCGAGGCGAGGACGGCCGTGTGAGCGCTGCTCCCAGGACTGGAGAGTGGGCCGTTGGCGGCGTTGTCCGTCGCGAGACCACCGAATCCAACCGTCAGGGCAAGCGTGACGGCCCCGCCGATCATTGTGACCGTCTTCCTGATTCCAGTCATTGCACTCTCCTTGCTCGAATGTGTTTCCAATACGTAAACAATATGCCTATGCAACTATTGCCACAAGGAATCAAATGTCACAAAAGCGCAGCAAAATGCCCGTAGGGGGCTGACTGGTGGGTGCTTTACCCCTCCTTGGTGATCAGCTTGCGCAGCGCTACCCGGTCGGGCTTGAGCAGCTCGGCGATACGCGGCTTGTTGACCTCGGCGACGATGATCTCGCCAACCTCCGGGTAGACCTCGCTGAAGATGCCATGGGACTTCATCTTCTCGGTCTGATAGAGGTTGTCCTCGGTCGGTGTCACGTAGTACACCGCGTCGGCCTTGAAGCGGTTGACCAGCCAGAGGTGGATCAACGTCATCAACCGCTTCTGGCGCAGCTTCTCGCCGAAGGTGTTCTGATCGCGGACCTGCAGAATGCTGCGGCCGTGCCGATCCTTGATCGGGTCGACGACGACGTTGGCCAACTGCTCGTCCCCGTTGCCGTAGATGCCGAGTTCGAGCACGTCGGAGCCGGCGCGGCGCGGCCGTAGCGTCACACGCAGCTTCTCACCCAGCTGGTAGTTCTCACTCCAGAGCGCCAGCCATTCCTCCAGCAGCTTCTTCGGTACCTCGGTCTGCGCCAGGTGCTGATGCTGCGTCGAGCCCTTGCCCATCGACTTGGTCGTTGCGGTGCGGCCCGAGGACGCGGCCAGGGCGGCATCGCTGCGTGGGCCACCGACCAGGGTTTGCGGTGTCCGGTAGGGCGACTCGACCAGACGCATCTTGCGCTGCAAACGAGCCAGCGCAAGCATGCCGTCCTGTCTGAGGTTGGTAGCGAACTCCTCGGCGGCGACACCGTCGATCTGGTGTCCGCCGTAGGTGATGAAGTTGAAGACGAAGCCCATCTTTCCGAGCTCTTCGGGGAAGCACTTCATTTCGTCGTCCGTCATGCCGGTGGTGTCCCAGTTGAACGACGGCGACAGGTTGTAAGCCAGCATCTGGTCGGGGAACTCGGCATGGATCGCCTCGGCGAACTCCCGGGCGTCGGCGAGATCCGCCGTCTTTGTCTCCATCCAGAGGATGTCGGCGAATGGCGCGGCCGCAAGGGACTTGGCGATCGCGTACGGAATGCCGCCGCGGATCTGGTAGTAGCCCTCCGGGGTCTTCGAGAGTTCACAGTCCCACGGCGGATCGACGCCCAATTCCCTCGCCTTCTCCCGGGTGGCATACAGCGACGCGCGCGCGGCGAACTGCCGCCACTCGTCAGGGCTCATGCTCGGCGACTCGTCTTCGCTCTCGCCGAACGCCAGCACTTCCGCCACCGCCTCGCCGTAGGTCATCAGCCCGGCGTCGTCCTCCCAGGCGGCCACGAACCGAGACTCGACTTGATCGAAGAGGTCGTCGATGGACGCCTGGCCGTCTTCCCGCCAGGCGTTGACAGCGTCGGAGACCACACCAAAAATGCCTTGGCGCTCGAGCCACCCGTTGGCCTGGGCGTACTCGCCGTCGGCAAGGGCGTAAAGCAGATGGCCGTTGAGCTCTTTGACGCCCAGTTCGTAGAAGCGTCGCACCAACGCTAGGAAGCAGGCCTTGTACGACGGGATGGTGAGGTTGGTGACGCCCAGCAGGAACGGCTGATCGCGCTCGTCGGCGCGGCTGTCGATCAGGTTGGCGGCCTCGGCGTCGGTGCGCGCGACGATGATGCCGGGGACATTCATGACGTCGAGCTGGAAGCGCGCGGCGTTGAGGCGCTTGATCTGTTCGTCGGAGGGCACCAGAACCTTGCCGCCCTGGTGGCCGCATTTCTTGGTGCCGGGACGTTGGTCCTCGATGTGATAGCCCGGCACACCGACCTCGACGAAGCGCCGGATCAGGTTGCGCACGTGCGGATCGCCACCGTGACCGGTGTCGGCGTCGGCGATGATGAACGGCCGGAAGTCGTACTCCCGGGAGGTTGCACGCTGCTGCTCAGTCATGCGCAGACGCTGGTATTGCTGGTTGCGGTCGGCGGTCAGCAGCGCCCGGACCAGTACCGCGGCATCGTCGGGCACCTGGCTCAGCGGGTAGCTGGCGAGGTCGGGTCCCGGGTCCTCGGTGGTCGAGCCCTTGGCGGAGGTTGCCCAACCGCCGAGGTAGATGCCCTCGATGCCCATCCGCTTCATGCTCACCGCCTGCCCGGGCGAGTATGGACCGAAGGTGGTGATGCTCTTCTTGGCCGCGAAGAGCTCGCGCAGGTGAGGGTAGAAAGCCGTCGCGGCGTCACGCGCGACGGTGTAGTCGGTGGGGATCGTGCCGCGCTGCTCCACTACCTGGCGTGCCGTGTAGAGGCGAATAATCCCGGCAAAGCGTGGGTCGTCGAAGTACCGCTGCGTGGCGGCTGTTTGCTTCTCGAAGTCCTGTTCGAACGGTGCGGGGACTTCAGTGTCCGCGTCGATGATGGCCATGGCCTTACGCTCCTCTTCCAGCACGATTCCGCTGCACGTGAGTCTATCCCCGGACCGGATCTTTCAATCACCGGTAATCAACTGATTATCCAGCCGGGCCAAAACTGTTGTCACACGCCGTACTCCGGGTTTCCCGGGTCACCGAAACGGCCGTCCAAACCCGCCGCGATGTCGGGTGCGGCGGGGTCCGGCCGAGGGGCTGCCGGCGACAACCCGCCCGGGTCCCGCCTTAAGCCATCCTTAAAGGATTGCGGTGCAATGCTTTTCGACGGAACCGCTGCGGCGGTACCTATTGCGGACGGCCTTCGGGACAGCAGCTAGCAAACTGCCTCGACGGAGAAACGAGAAGAAAACCACTCCTCCAGCAAACTCCAGGTATGGTCGGTGCCATGCTGACGGAGTTGCGCTATGAGCGTTGGTTTCTGCCCTTGTCCGTGCCGCTGGGACTCGGGCCGAAAAAGAGCGAGGTGCGGATCGCGGACGGGACATTCCACGTGAAGATGGGGTGGGGTTTTGAAGCCCACATTCCGATCGCGTCAATCACCCGTGCCGAAGCGACCGAGGAGCGCGCGTTCACCGCCGGTGTGCACTACTCGAGTGGTCGATGGCTGGTCAACGGTTCGAGCAAAGGACTGGTGACCTTGACGATAGATCCGCCGGTGAAGGCGAAAGCCGCATTCAGGACGGTGACGCTGCGCTCGTTGGTGGTCAGCGTGACCGATCCCCAAGCCCTCATCGCCGCGTGCACGGTCGCGACCGGCTAGCCCAAACGTCGTTCCAGCCAGGCCCGCTGCCGGCGGATGAAAGCCGCATCGACGACCTTCCCGTGCCCGGGAACGTAGATCGCACCGGGTCCACCGATCGCAAGCATCCGGTCAAGCGTCGCCGGCCACGCCGGCAGGTCGGAATCGGCGTCGATCGCGGGATCGCCCGACTCTTCGACAAGGTCGCCGGTGAACACCACCACGCGGTCGCCGTCGCGGCCGAGTCCGGGCACAATGACGACCAAATCCGACGTGGTGTGGCCACGGCCCAGGTGAGCGATCGTCACCTTGCGGTCGCCGAGATCGATAACGGCGTCGTAGATTCCGCGCTGCGGCGGCCGCAACGCCGCGATCGCCCGGTCGATCTCGCCGGCGTCCGCACCGTAGCTCAGTGCATCTTCGCGAATCTGGTCACGGGCCGACGACAGGTAGTCGACAACCTCCGGCGCACAGTGAATTTCGGCTCCGGCGAACTGCGAGGAACCCAGGACATGGTCGAAATGCTTGTGCGTCAGCACAATGTGGGTGACCGGGTTTCCGGCAAGCTGCCGAATGTCGTCGTCGATGGCGGCCGCCTCGGTCAGCGTGGTGCCGGTGTCGACCAGTAGCGCTCCACTGCGGCCGCAGACCAGCCCGATGGTGACATCGCAGAACGGAAGCCGGCAGCGATGCACGCTCGGGGTCAACCGCTCCCAGGCGAACCGCACAGAGAGCAACGTAGCGGGTTGACGTGTCGGGAATTTCCGACATATAGTACATGGCGTGGCGACCGCGGATCGCGTTTTTCTCGCCTTAGCGAACCCGGCGCGACGGGAACTGTTGGAGATTCTGACTCGACAGCAACTGTCCGCAGGGGAACTCAGCGACCGGTTCGAACTCAGTCGCCCCGCCGTCGCCGAGCATCTCAAGGTGCTGCGCGACGCCGGGCTGGTCGCCGACGAGCCGCAAGGCCGCCGTCGCATCTACCGCCTCACCGCGGAACCACTCGCCGAGCTCGGTCAGTGGTTGCACCCCTTCGAGAAGTTCTGGCGCGGACGGCTAGCCGCGCTCGCCGACGCGGCAGAGGAGCTGGAATGAACCAGACATCATCACCTGCGACGATCACGGTCGACCAATTCGTGGCCGCACCCCCGGAAAGGGTATGGCGATTGCTGACTGAACCCGAGCTGATGCGGCTCTGGTGGGCCGAGGGTCAGGTGGCCGCGGTCGTCGGCCACCAATTCGTCCTCGACATGCCCGGCTATGGCAAGCAGCCCTGCAAGGTGCTCGAGGTCGATCCACCGCATCGCTTCGTCTACACCTTCACGCCGGCATGGACCCTGAGCTGGCGTCTTGAGGCCGAAGGCACTGGTACCCGGGTGTTCGTGGAGCACAGCGGCTTTGACCTCGACGACGTGCGGATGGCTGATGCTTTCGATCGCATGGGGTCCGGGTGGCGCGACGTCGTTCTGCCCCGCCTTGCTGCTCAGGCCGCCGAACAGGCATAACCCCGTCCGCAGGATTGCGGCGAACGAGTGAAGGGATCGCGATGCGCGCAGTAGTCATCACCAAACACGGGGATCCATCGGTCTTGCAGGTGCAGCAGCGCCCCGACCCACCCGCGCCGGGTCCGGGCCAGCTGCGGGTCGAGGTCCGTGCCGCGGGGGTGAATTTCGCCGATCACCTCGCCCGCGTCGGCCTGTATCCCGACGCGCCGAAACTTCCTGCGGTGGTGGGCTACGAAGTCGCCGGCGACGTGACCGCCGTCGGTGACGGCGTCGAACCCAGCCGCGTCGGCCAACGGGTTTTGGCCGGAACGCGATTCGGCGGCTACGCCGAAATCGTCAACGTTGCCGCCAGCGATTCCGTGGTGCTCCCCGACGCGCTGAGCTTCGAACAGGGCGCCGCGGTCCCGGTCAATTACGCGACCGCATGGGCGGCGTTGCACGGGTACGGCTCGCTGCGCCGCGGCGAGCGGGTGTTGATCCACGCCGCGGCCGGCGGCGTTGGCACCGCGGCCATCCAGTTCGCCAAGGCCGCCGGAGCCGGAGTGCACGGCACCTCGTCCCCGGCCAAACACCAGAAGCTCACCGAGCTCGGCGTGGACCGTGCGATCGACTACCGCCGCGACGGGTGGTGGAAGGGCCTCGACCCTTACGACCTGGTCCTCGACGCCCTCGGCGGAACCTCGTTGCGACGGTCGTACGAGTTGCTGCGGCCCGGCGGAAGGCTGGTGGGATATGGGGTTTCGTCGCTGCAGCAGGGCGAGAAGCGATCCTTGCGCCGGGCGGCTCCGCAGGTGTTGTCGATGCTGCGCGGTTTCAATCTGATGGATCAGCTCTCGGAGTCGAAGGCCGTCATCGGCCTGAACATGCTGCGGTTGTGGGACGACCGCGGCACGCTAGAGCCCTGGATCACCCCGTTGGCCGAGGGGCTGCACAACGGCATGATCTCCCCCATCGTGCATGCGGCCGTGCCGTTCGCCGAGGCGCCCGAGGCGCACCGGATCCTGGCGGCTCGGGAGAACATCGGGAAAGTCGTGCTGGTTCCATGAAGCTCAGGGCTATGGATTTGAGACTTCGGCGGACGACATTAGCCATCGGCGGCCTGGCGCTGGTGCTGACACTGGCCGGCTACGGCGGCACCGGTAGCAGTCGAGCCGCGCCCGCCGGTGGGCCACTGACGATCAGCAGTCCGGCGTTCACGAACGGTGCGCCGATACCGGTGCAATACACCTGCAAAGGGGCCAATGTCGCGCCGCCATTGACGTGGTCGGCGCCGTTAGGGGCGGCGCTTGTCGTCGACGATCCGGATGCCGTCAACGGCGTCCACATCCACTGGGTCGCCACCGGAATCCCGTTCGGATCCGGTAGCACCGCAGACGGTCAGACTCCCGGTGGTGGGACCACCCTGCCGAACACGTCGGGCCACGCGGCGTACCAGGGTCCCTGTCCCCCCGCGGGCACCGGCACCCACCACTACCGGTTTACGCTCTACCAGCTTCCCAACGACTACCTGCTGCCCGGCGGACTGGTCGGCGGGCAAGCGGCGCAGACCATTGCCGGCGCGGTCACCGCGCAGGCGCAGCTGACCGGAACATTCGGCGGCTGATCGGCTATCGGTCGTCCAGAATTTGGTAGGCCGCGTTGTACCCGGGAGTGAACGTAATACCCGGGCCGCCATGACATCCCGAGCCGCCCAGGTACAGGCCGTCGATCGGAATCGGCATGTCCAGAAAGCCTTTCGGTCCGGGCCGGTTGGGCCCCATCAAATCTGGGTGTAGCAGACCGTGGCAGAAGTCGCCGGCGGGTGCGCCGAACATCGTGTTCATGTGGTACGGCGCGAACGTGATATGGCGGATCACGATGTCTTTGAAATTGGGCGCGAACTGGGTGATCTTGTCGATAACACGTTGTGCCATCTCATTTTTCAGGTGCCCATGCTGGTCACGATCGGCTTCGACCGGGAAGGCGTAGGCGAACGCGCTCGCCGCGTGCTTGCCGGGCGGCGCCATGGCGGGGTCGTGCACCGACGGGATCTGCATGCCCATCGACGGGTTGTCCGGAACGAGGCCCTGCCGGCAGATCTCCCATTGCCGCTGTTGCTCCTCCGGTGACCCGAAGATGCCGACCGACTGTTGCATGCCCTCCTCGTTGAGGAACTCGTAGGGTGGCGCGAATTCGGGCAGCCCGTCCAGCGCGAAATGAATTTGCACGAATGACGCGCGGTGGTCGCGGCCGGAGACACGTGAGACCAGTTCCGCGGGAACGTGTTCGGGCGCAATGAGCTCGGTGAGAGTGACGTCGGGCGACAGATTGGACACCACGATCGGCGCCGCGATCGTCGAACCGTCCCGCAATCTCACGCCAGTGACCTTCCCGTTCTCGACGAGAATCTCCTCGGCCTTGGCGCGGAAGCGGATCTCGCCGCCATGAGAGACGAAAAGCTCGTGCAGATGTTCGGTGAGTGCGCCGATGCCGCCCTTGAGCTTGGTCATCATCGCGGTGCTGTCGTCGGGTACTGCGAGCGCGAACGCCAAACACGCGGCGCTTCCCGGAGTGTAGGGGCCGCGGTAGGTGGAGTTGACGGCTAGGAACGCCAGCATTCCGCGCATCACCGCGTGTTTGTCGTCGGGCAGGTAGCGGTCGATCACGTCCATCGCCGAGCCAAACAGCATTTCGTGGATCGCTCGACGTTCGGCGTCGTTGGTTGCGCAGGCGTACATCTCGTCGAGCGTCTTGGGCGGCCGGCGCACGTCGAAGCGCCCGAGCGCCCGCGCGGGTGCCTGGCTCCAGCCGATCAGCTCGGCCATGCCCATGACGGCCTCGACGCCGTGCTTCTCGCCCAGGTGGGTCATCAGCTGCATCGGGTCGCGATAGAAGACCATCGGCTCTTCACCGTTCTCACCGATGTTGACCGACATCACGTCGGGCTCGATCGCGGGCAGCGTGTCGAGTCCGAGGTCCTTGGTGAGTTGGCTTGCCATCGGGAACTGCACCGAGCCCGCGATCTCATAACGGAAGCCGTCGATCAATTCGACCGTCGCCGCCATCCCGCCCGCGTAAGTATTGGCTTCCAGGCACACGGTTCGTAGGCCGGCGCGCTGCAGGATCGCCGCAGCGGTCAGCCCGTTGTGCCCGGCGCCCACCACGATTGCGTCGTATTCAGTCTTGCTCATAGTCCTGGGCCTGCCCTCCGTCGGTGATCTGCGCGTGACAAGAATATGTCAGTACTGACATATTGGGAAGATGTCAGTACTGACACAAGCGGTGGGATACGATCGGCCTGCCATGACTGTGCTAGCCGGTAAGCCGGCCAACCGCCACGAACTGCGCCGACGATCGACGCACGAGGCGCTGCGCCAAGCCGCGTTAAAGAGCTTCGCCCGCAAGGGGTTTACCAACGTGACTGTCACGGAGCTGGCGCGCGAAGCCGGTGTCACCGAACGCACCTTCTTTCGGCATTTCCCGACCAAGGAGTCGGTGCTGTTCCAGGACTACGAGACGCAGTTGGAATGGCTGGCCGAGGCGCTGGCCCAACGACCGGCCTCCGAATCGCTCTTCGATGCGGTACTGGCGAGCGTCGCGGCCTTCCCGCACGACGTCGAAGTGGTCCGCCAGGCCGCCACTGCCCGCAGCGAGTTGATCAGTGCACAACGCATCGCGGGCCATTTGCGCGTGGTGCAATCCTCGTTCGCCACGGTGCTGACCGATTTCATCAGCAGCCGGAATCCGGATGTTCCGAATCGCGATCTGAGTGCCGAGGTCGCGGGCTCTGCCCTGGCCGCTGCTCTCGTTGTGGCAGTGGAGCATTGGGGCCGCAACGGCTGTACCGGTGACCTCGGCCAGCTTGTGGTCGCAAGTCTGGATTTGGTCCGTTCCGGTTTTGCGCCGCTGGCCTAATCCGCCGTGGGAGTTGCACAGTCGGGGTCAGGTTCCGGATTCTGTTGCGCTGGCCACCGCGGCCTCGATGAAGCGGCGCAGCTCGGCATTGCGTGCGCGCGGCAGACAGGCCAGGGTGACCGGGCTCTGGGGTGCTCCACGCAGCGCGATGAACCGCACGCCGGGGTGAATGTTGCGCCTGACGGCGACGTCCGGGATGACGCCGATACCGCGATCGGCGGCAACGGATTCGATCCATGCGTCGAAATTCGAAGTCTCCACGATCGTCTTCGGGCCCTCGCCCGCCGGCCAGGACCACGGGCCGGATGTGCCGCTGGCGACGTTGACCACCAGCGGCAACTGTGGGACCTCGGCCCAGTCCAACTCCGGCTTCTCGGCCAGGCGTGAGTGACCAGAACACATCGCCACCCGTGATTCATTGAACAAGTGCACAATCCGCACGGCGGTCGACGTCACCTGACCGCGCACCACGGCGATGTTGACCTTGCCCTGCGTAGCGCGGCCAGCGCATCGTCGGTGCGGATCAAGCTGACCGTCGTTCCGGTGGCCCGCTCAAATCGGGCCACGGTGTCTTGGGCCCACGGATCGGGCAACAACCAACTGAACCCTAGGCGAATACTCGCCTGGCGCCGCACGGCGTCCACGCCGCGTTCGAGCTCGGCGAGCACCCGTTCGGCGTGGTCGAAGAACGTCCGTCCGGCGTGCGTCATCTCCACATGCCGCGAGCTGCGATCGAGGAGGGTGACGCCGAGCGCGTCTTCCAACTGCCGAATGGTGCGGCTCAGCGCGGGTTGGGTGATCGTGGGTTCGCCGGCGGCATGGGTGAAGGACCGCAGTCGCGCCACCGCTTCGAACGCGCGCAGGTGACGCAACTTGACTCGGCCGCTGTCCAACACGCCCATGCCTGACAAGCATAGATGCCTTATGGCAGGCATTTCACAACCGCTTCCCGTGGTCTTAACGTCGTAACCGAGGCGCACCGCGCCCGCAGGCCAGAGGAGAAACAATGCCGCTTTTGTATGTCGACCTCATCGAGGGTCGCACGCCGCCGGAGGTTCGGACGCTGCTGGACGCCATCCATGACGCGGTTGTCGAAGCCTTCGAGGTGCCTCCGCGCGACCGCTATCAGGTGGTGCACACCCATCCCGCCCACGAAATCGTGGCCTGGGATACCGGTCTCGGCATCGACCGCTCGGCACAGCTGGTCGTAGTCCACGTGGTGAGCAGGCGGCGTACCCGCGCCATGAAGGAACGGTTCTACGAGTTGCTGGCGTCGAATCTGGCCGAACGGTACGGGTTCGATCCGGCCGACCTGATCGTGTCGATCACCGAAAATGCGGACGAAGACTGGTCTTTCGGCCACGGCCGGGCGCAGTTCCTCACCGGAGAGCTCAAATGAACGCCGCGCTGTCGACCCGTCTCACCGACTTCTTCGGGATCGAGCACCCGATCCTGCTCGCGCCGATGGCCATGGTTTCCGGAGGCCGGATCGCTGCGGCAGTGACATCGGCGGGTGGTCTTGGCCTGATCGGCGGCGGCTACGGCGACGCCGACTGGCTCGACCGCGAATTCGATCAAGCCGATCCGGCGATGGTGGGATGCGGCTTCATCACCTGGAGCCTGGCCCAAAAGCCCGAACTTCTCGAGCAGGTCCTCGATCGGCAGCCGGCCACGATCATGTTGTCGTTCGGCGATCTTCAGCCGTTCGCCGACCGCATCCGTGCGGCGGGAGTCCCGCTTACCGCTCAGGTGCAGAACCTCGACCACGCCCGCCGGGCCCTGGACGCCGGTGCGGACCTCATCGTGGCGCAGGGCGGCGAGGCGGGTGGCCACGGAATGACCATTCGGTCCACTTTCACGCTGGTGCCCGACGTCGTCGACCTCGTCGCTGCGCGATCCCCGGACACGCTGGTAGTAGCCGCCGGTGGTGTCGCCGATGGCCGCGGTCTTGCGGCGGCGCTGGCGCTGGGTGCCGACGGTGTGGTGGTCGGCACCCGGTTATGGGCCAGCGCGGAGGCATTGGTGTCGCCGCGAGCCCACCAACAGGCCATCCAGGCCAGCGGGGACGATACCTTTCGAACCCGGGCTTATGACGTTGTCCGACAGCTGGATTGGCCGGCAAACTTCAACGCGCGAGCGCTGGGCAACTCATTCCTCGACACCTGGCATGGGAACGAGGAACAGCTGTCGGCCGCCCTGCCCGAAGCAATAGAGACCTTCGAGAAGGCCGTTGCTGCAGAGGATTTCGGTGCCGCTGCCATCCTTGTCGGCGAGGCGATAGGGCTGGTTCGCGATATTCGCCCGGCCGACGACATCGTGCGCGACATGGCGCGCGACGCCGCGCGGATCCTGGGCCGGGCACCCGCCTGACGCTCAGTGCAGGGGTGACCAGTCCGACGTCCGCAGCAACCGGCTCTCCCACTGATCGCGATACTTGAGGGCCTCCGCCATGTAGCTGCCCGGCGCCCGGTGCTCGGGCGGCACTTCTTTGGTCAGCAGGTGGACGAGTGCCGCGTAGTTGTTGGAGTCGTCAATCTTCTGCCACAGCATGGCTTCTCGTCGTCGATAGCTTCCGTGGGCAACCTGGAAGCACGCCTGGATGTCGAGGATTCGCATCCGCGCCGGCGCCTGGGACAGCGGCCGATAATAGATCTCGTCCCAGCAGCGGATGTAGTCGTCGAGTGCTGCGTAGGGCCAGCCGGTGTCTTCCATGAAGAGGCTCAGCGGGTGTGTCGCAGCGTCGGTGGGCACGGTCGCCAGGTCAACCGATTGCAGCGGAGACCAGGCCACCGGCAGCATGAGCTTGCCGGTCACCTCGTGGCGCAGGTTGTCCAATTCGCGCATCCACGGCCGCAGATCCCCCTGCTGGGTGCGCCGCGCCAGGCTTTCCCAGGACGCGCCGTCTGCGATGCCGGTGATCGTGACGACGGTGTAGGACCGTCCGGAGCCGTGCGCCTGGTTGGTGTACCAGAGCAGCCGAGCGTTGTCTTCGTTGGCCAGCGTGGGCATCCAGCCCTCGCGGTAGGCGGCCTCGAATTCGTCGTGCCGCGCACCCACCACCGTGTGGGTCTCGTGCAGAAACAACACCTGGACTCCTGAACTTAGCCGTCTTCGGCGATCAGCGTGGCGAGCTGCTCGCGGTTGACTTTGCCGATCGCGCTGTAGGGGATGTGATCGACGATCGCCAACCGTTCGGGCGCCTTGAAGTACGCGATCAAGTCGCGACAATGTGTCCGCAGCTCGTCGAGTGTCACTGGGGCACAAGCCACCACGGCGGCGCCTACCCGCTGTCCCAACTCGTCGTCGGCGATCCCGGCGACCGCGACGTCACTGACAGCCGGATGTGAACGCAACGCTTCCTCGACCTCGATCGGCCCGAACTTCTCTCCCCCGCGATTGATGGTGTCCTTCGGCCGCTCGGGAAGATGTAGCCATCGCCGTCTTGGCGGGCCAGGTCACCGGTGTGCAGCCAGCCTTCGGTGACGTTCTGCGAGGTGTTCACCCACAACTCGCCGACCGTTCCGGCCGCCACATCGTGGCCGGTGTCGGGGTCAACTACTCCCACCTCAACTCCCGGCAGTGGCCGGCCGACGGAGCCGGCGCGCGCCGGATCGTGGTGATCGTTGGGCAGCAAAGTCGTGTAAGCGCCCAGTGTTTCGGTCTGACCGAATACATTGGCCAATCCCACGCGCGGCAGCGCGGCCATCGCCCTGCGCACCAGACTCAGCGGCGCGGCCGCCGCCCCGTACGCAATGGCGACAAGAGACGACAGATCGGTACTGGCGAAGTCGGGATGATCAAGGATTCGCTGCAGCATCGTCGGGACCATGAACGTGGTGGTTACCCGGTGCTCTGACACCAGGCGCAGCCATTCGCCGGCGTCGAACCGCTGCTGTACCACCGCGGTGTCACCGGAGTACAAGCTGCCGAGGATGCCCAGCGCGCCGCCGACATGAAACAACGGGACGGTCAGGATGCTCACTGTCGGTTTCGCCTCCGCCCGGAAGCGTCGCGACATTCCGGTGATGCGCCTGGTGAGCTGCTGCCTGCTGATGCTGACGGTCTTCGGGAGTCCGGTTGTCCCGCTGGTGAAAAGGATCAACGCGTCCGGGTCGTCGGCAGGGTCGACGGTGTCGTCAGCGGGTGACTCAGGACGGCCCGCGAGGTCGGCGAGCGTTAATACCGTGGCGGCGCCCGCTTCCCGGACCCGATCGACATACGGCTCTCCCGCGACAGCCACGTCGGCGCAGCCGGCATTCTTGAGCAGGCCTTGCAACTCCGGAGGCGTCAGAGCGGGATTCATCAACGCGGGCGCGGCGCCGATACGCGCCGCGGCGAGCAGCGCCGCGACCGACAGCAGGCTTCCGCCATCGACGACGGCGACGCGCTGCCCGGGTGTGACGCCATGGGCGGCCAGGCCGGCCGCGCACTGCCGCACTACCGTCGCCAGCTCGCCGTAAGTGACGGTGCGCCCGCCGACGATGAGCGCAGCCCGGCCGGGATCGGCGCTGGCGGCGGCGTGATGGATCGTCCCGGTATTCATTCGGATTAGTACAGGGGTGACCACTCGGAGGTGCGCAGCAGCCGGCTGGTCCACTGATCGCGCAGATCCAAGGCCTCGTACATCCAGGTGCCGGGAGCGCGGTACTCGGCGGGAATATGGCTGCGGAGCAGGTCGAGCAGTGCGTCCGGCCGGCTGATGCGCTGCATCAGGATCACCTCACGGCGCACGTGGCTGCCGAGGGCGGGCTGGAATGCGGCGTGCATCGTCAGCATGGACGATGGCCCCTCGAGGCTCCTGGCGTACACCTCACCGCAGCGGACGATGTACTCCTCGAACTTGTCCTCGTAGGGCCAAACATGGTGTCTTCCATGTAGAGGGTCATCTCGTGCTCGCGCCCATCGACGGGCACCTCGTCGAACTGCAACTGCCCAAGCGGTGACCAGGGCAGCGGCATGAGCAGCTTTGCGTCGACCTCGTGGCGGAGCTCATCGATGCCCCGCATCCAGTCCTGAAGGTCACCCTTCTGTACCCGCAGGGTCAGCCGTTCCCACGCCGCTCCGTCGCGAACGGCCGTGACGGTGACGACGGTGTAGGCCGGGCCGCTGCCGTGCGCCTGGTTGGCGTACCACAGCAGCCGAGCGTCGTCGTCGCGCGCGAGTATGGGCATCCAGCCGTCGCGAAACGCTGCCTCGAAGTCGTCTTCCGCGCGGCCGCGCACCTTGTGTAGCTCGCGCATGAACAGCACGCAGAGACCTCCGTTCGCGGCGCTGGGCTGAACGCCGCTCCACGGACGGTAACCCCGGCGGTGTGACGCGTCCAGAGCGGGTTTGTCATATGCCCAATTACGCCTGGCGGTGAGCTGGACAGTCGACTTGAGAATCTGGTTTGCTCAAGTCGGTACCGTCCTTACCGGGCAGGAGTTCTCCCATGGCAAGGCTCAACGTGCCGGAGGGCCCAGGTGGCGAAGCCGCCATGATCTGGACGCTGCGGCCGCAGCTCGGCGGCATGGTCGAACGCATGATCCGCGGCGCGTATCAGCAGAGCATTCTGCCGGCCGACGAGCGTGAGCTGGCCAGAATGCGGATCGCTCAGATCAACGATTGCGTCGCCTGCTCGGGTTTACGCGCCCAGTCGGTGCTGGATGCCGGTGTGGCGCCCGAGCTGTACGACAATGTCGCCGGGTATGCCAGCTACCCGGTTACACGCCGCGCCAGCGCCTCGCCATTGAGTACGCCGAGCGCTTCGCCAACGACCACGCGTCTATGGATGACGCGTTCTTCCAACAACTTCGAGAGGCGTTCTCCGACGAGGAGATTCTCGATCTCACGCTGTGCGTGGCGGTGTTTCTTGGCCTGGGGCGTTCCCTGACCGTGCTGGGCGTCGACCAGTCCTGCGCCATCGACCTCTAACCAAACAACCGGAAGGAACGAATGGACATCGCGACCGTCGACGAACTGCTGAGCACCACACGGGCGGTGCGCAAACGCCTTGATCTGGAACGGCCGGTCGGCCGCGAGGTGATCCTCGAATGCATCCAGCTGGCGATGCAGGCGCCGACGGCCAGCAACACGCAGGACTGGCGGTGGTTGGTGATCACCGATACGGACAAGCGGGCCGCGATCGCCGAGATCTATCGCGGCATCGGGGCCCAATACCTGGCGTACGCGGCGGATAACGCGACCGATCCGCAGACACAGCGGGTGTACCAGAGCGCGGCGAGCCTGACCGAAACGCTGGCCCGCGTTCCGGTGCACGTGATTCCCTGCCTCGAGCAGCGCATCGACAACGCCGAACTGGGCGTCGCCGCGGCGGCCTGGGCGTCGATCATCCCGGCGGGCTGGAGCTTTTTGCTGGCGCTGCGCTCGCGTGGACTGGGATCGGTGTGGACGACGATGCATCTGTTCAAGGAGAAGGAGGTCGCCGAACTGCTCGGCATTCCCCCCACGGTCACGCAGGCCGCGCTGTTCCCCGTTGCCTACACGATCGGCACGGACTTCCGGCCGGCCGCACGGCCACCGGCCGAGACCGTCACCTATTGGAACAGTTGGACACCAGCTGACGGCGAAAGCTGATGCAGTCCTACACCGTGCGATTCCACGTCGACGCGCAGCCGAGAAAAGTCTGGCGAGTGCTGCATCCACCGGCGCCACCGAACGCGCCGCGCCCGCGGGTGCTCACGTGGCCGAACGGCAGCATGGAGATCTTGAACGAGGGCAACGAAGCCGGTGAAGGTCTGGTCCGCACCTGCATCTACGAAGTGCCCAAATACCTGCTCTCCGGCGGCAGGGCGCGTTCGTGGGAGACCGTGACCGAGGCAGTGCTCAACAAGCTGTCGCGGTATGTGGCCGTGGGCGCGCCGCTGTGGTCGCGCGCCGAGGGATATCACCAGCTCGAGGAGCAGCCCGACGGCACCACCGTGCTGACCTTTCACGAGACGTATCACGCCTACAACCCGGTGCTGCGTATCTTCCTCGAACGCCCGGTACACGCGAAGATTTCGCGGGACAACCTCAAGACATATGAGCATGCGCTCGGCTACGCCGGCCAGGTCCGGCGGCTGGCCTAGCCGACCTTCGGCGTCGTATCGCGTCTTGTCCGATGCCGCAGGGATGTGAAATCGCTCGTCTGCGCCGGTACGCTGCTGTTCTATGGGGTTTAAGGCAGCAGCGCCCAATGTGGCACGGTTCGTCGCCGCGGGGCTGGTCCTCGGGGCCTGGGCAGCGTCGGGGGCGGTAGCCGGCGCGGATCCAGAGCCGTCGCCCTCACCGTCACCTGCACCCACCTCCGCACCCGCGTCCGCGCCGGCATCCACGCCTGCGCCCGCATCGGTCCCTGCCTCCGCCCCGTCGTCCGCACCTGCGGCCACGCCCGCGCCCGCCGGGTCGCCGGCGCCCCCGCCTGGATCCGGGCCGAAGACGAGCATCGACAAAGACGGCCTATATGCGGTGGGTACCGACATCGTGCCCGGCATCTACAGCAGCGGCGGCCCCGTCGGCAACGGCACCTGCTACTGGAAGCGGACGTCCAACCCCGACGGCGCCCTGATCGATAACTCACTGACCAAAAAGCCGCAGGTAGTCCGGATCGACCCGACGGACAAAGCCTTCAAGACGGACGGCTGCCAGGCCTGGCAGCTGACCCCGGACGCCACTCCGCCCGCTGACGTCCCCGGGCCGATCGCCGGCGCCCAACTGCAAGGCACCATGGGCATTCTCAACGGGCTGCTCGCGCCCAACGGACAGCGAGTACCCGGTACCTGATCCTGACCCGGCCGGCCGGAGCCCCGCGACTGTTCCGTTTTGGCTAGCGTGGCGTCTTTGGCTAGCGTGGCGTCGTGGCCACTGCGCAGCAGATTGTCGTCGTCGGTGCCGGAGTCAGCGGACTGACGTCGGCATTGTGCCTGGCCGAAGCGGGGTGGCCGGTGCAGGTATGGACTGCCGCAATGCCGAAGCAGACGACCTCGGTCGTGGCCGGTGCGGTATGGGCCCCGCCGCGGCCGGCCGAACGTGCCACCAAAACACTGGCGTGGACGCAATATTCGCTTGGCGTGTTCCGCGAACTGGCCGCCAATCCCGACACCGGGGTACGTATGGCGCCGGCGATGAGCGTCGGCGAACTAACCGCGACCGAGGCGATGTCGTCCGCAGCGGAGCTGATCCCCGACCTGCACCCGGCTGAGACGGCCGATCTGCCCAAGGGCTTTCGGGTTGGGTTTCGCGCCACCGTGCCGATGATCGACATGCCGCACTACCTCGACTATCTGACTCGTCGACTTGCCGCGGCAGGTTGCGAGATCGAAGAACATCGGTTGCAGTCGCTGACCGAAGCCGCCGACGCGGCACCGATCGTGGTCAACTGTTCCGGTCTGGGTGCTCGAGACCTGGTCGGCGACGATACGGTGCGGCCGTTGTTCGGCCAGCATGTTGTCCTCGCCAATCCTGGTCTGCAACAACTATTTCTAGAGATCAACGCCGGCCCGGAATGGGTTTGCTACTTCCCGCACCCGCAGCGCGTGGTGTGCGGCGGCATCAGCATCCCGGATCGCTGGGACACCACTGCTGAACCTGACATCACCGACCGCATCCTGGCGCGCTGCCGCCGGATCGAGCCAAGACTTGCCGGGGCCGAGGTGATCGAGACGATTACCGGGCTGCGTCCCGACCGCCCTTCGGTGCGAGTGGAAGCCGAGTCGCTTGGACGGGCGCGCTGCATCCACAACTACGGCCACGGCGGCAATGGCGTGACGCTGTCCTGGGGTTGCGCGCGCGATGTGGTGCGCCTGGTCAGCCCTGATCGCTGACCGGCGACAGCGCCGTCTCCACGGTCGCGTACGTCGGCAGCAGCCGACGGAGTCCGCAAGCGGCGATGGTTCGGGATACCACGGGCTCGTGCGTGACCAGCCGCAGAGCCACGCCACGATTGCGGCATTGCTCGGCCTCGTGGGCCAAAGCGGCATAACCGCATGACCCCATGAAGTCGAGGTCGCTAGCGTCGATGACGAACGGACCGGGTGCGACGGTCTCGGCAGCACCTCGCTTCAGCAAGGCCTTCCAGGTGCTCTCGTTACTGGCATCGATGTCACCGCCGATGTGAACGACGACCGAGGAACCGGTGCGCTCGGTGACCGCGTTGAGACCGCTTGGCGCATCAGCAACGAACGAATGTCCGTTGTTAGGCCGGGAGATTCCAATTGCGGCAGTATCCATCTTCGCGACATCCCGTCGCCGTAGGCTGTTCGGGCGACGCCGTCCTTTTCCCGAGAAGGTCGGCAGGGGTTGTCGTCAAACCGACGCCGGTAGGTTTCCACGTCGTTGCTAAGCGTATGTGCAATTGGAATTTACCGACGTGAAATGGCGCAAACAGATCTGTTTCCCCACCACCTGGTCGCGGTCGAAGGTCACTGAAACCCTTACTATTTCAGTAACGGTAGGAACGACGGACTGAAACGGTGGACACCTGGTGAGCATCGATTACGCGCTGCACGCCCACATTGCCACCATTACGATCAACCGCCCCGGGACGCGCAACTCGCTGGACATGGAACACTTCCGCGATTTGGCCCACGCATGGGCAGACTTCCGCGACGACGATGGCGCTTGGGTCGCCGTCGTCACCGGCGTCGGGCGGGATTTTTGCACCGGAGCAGATCTGAAGAAATTCATTCCGGAACTGACCGGCGACCTTCCCAAACCGGACGGGTGGGACGCGCTAGATGCCATCCACGCCGTGTTGCATCGCTTCGCGGTGTACAAGCCGATCGTCGCCGCGGTGAACGGAACCTGCGTTGCGGGCGGCTTTGAGATGTTGGGCTGCACCGACATCCGCGTCGCGGTGCCAGAAGCGCGCTTCGCGGTGATGGAGCCCAAGCGCGGGCTTTTCGCCGGCGGCGGCAGCACGGTGCGGCTGCCGCGCCAGATTCCCTACGCCCTGGCGATGGAGCTGCTACTGACTGCCGACATGGTGGACGCGCAGCGAGCGCTGGTCATGGGCCTGCTCAACCAGGTGGTCCCGGCGGAGCGCCTGATGGACACCGCCTATGACTACGCCGAGCGCATCGCGGCCAACGCGCCGCTCGCGGTCTTTGCTACCAAACAGTCTGCCGTCGAAGGGCTGACGCTCGACCTCGAATCGGCCTACGACAACGAGACCCGGCACAGCGACCGGGTTTTCGCGACCGAGGACGCAAAGGAAGGACCGCGTGCCTTCGCCGAGAAGCGAGCACCGCGGTGGCAGGCGCGTTGAGCTCTCAGCGGCGAGTATGGCGGTCGACGTCGCGGATCACCAGGGACAGCAGCCAGCTCACGATCGACAGCAGGATCGCGGCCCAGATCGCCGTCCACCAGAAGTGGTCGATCTGCAATCCCCAGTGAGTGATGTTTTCGGTGATCCGTGCGGTGAGCCACAGCATCAACGCGTTGACGACGATATGGAATAGGCCAAGGGTCACGATGTACAGCGGGATCGACAGGAACTTAACGATCGGCTTGATGAATGCGTTGACCAGACCGAAGAGCACGGCCACCACGAAGATGATGCCGACCCGCTCCAACGGCGTGTGGCCGCCGACGAACTGCAGCCCATGGACGAAGTGCGTGACCACCCACAACGCAAATCCGGTCAATGCGGCGCGCAGCAAAAAGGGGCCCATGCGCCGATCCTGCCATGCCAATGGCGGCCAGATTCAGTTCAACGCGTAGAAACGCTGTGCATTCAAGCTGCTGATTTTCTCGCGTGCTTCTTCGCTGATGTCGGCGCGGGTGCGCAGGTGCTTGGTGCTTTCCGGCCATTCGCCGTCCCAATGCGGGTAGTCGCTGGCGAACATGATGAAGTCGTCGCCGAGCACGTCGATCACCCCGGGCAGGATCGGCTCCTCCGGCTCGCACGTCACGAAGATGTTGCCCGCCCTTAGGTATTCGTGGGGATCGCGGCGCCAGCCGCGCTCGATCCAGTCGCCACGCTTCTCGTAGTGCTCGTGCAGACGATCCATGAAGAACGGCACCCAGCCGGCGCCGGCTTCGAGGAAAGCGACCTTCAGCCGGGAATGCCGCTCGAAGACGCCGCCGGAGACCAGCGCGGTCATCGCCGTCATCTGGTCGAACGGAAAGCTGATGCAGTGCACCTGGATGTAGTTGGTGAAGCGGTCCACGCCGATCTTCGGCAAATGAATTCCGGGGGCGCCGTGAATGCCCAGCGGCATCTCGAGTTCGACGGCGGCGGCGTAAAACGGGTCGAGATCGGGGTGGTCCAGGTTGCGGGTCTTCAGCGCCGGCGGGACGAGAGTCGCCACCAGCCCCAGGTCCTTGGCCTCGGTCATGACGTCGATGGCCGGCTGCCCGTGCTCGATCGGCGTCACGGCTACGCCGCGCAGCCGGCCGCCCGAAGAGGCGCAGTAGTCGGCGATCCATTGGTTGTAGAGCCGCGCGAATCCCGCAGCGAATTCCGGGTCTTCAAGGCTGGGCGCACATAGCCCGAGGCTCGGATACAGCACCATCGTGTCGATGTGATCGCGGTCGGCGTCACCCAGCACGCCTTCGGGCGACGAGCAATTGATGTTGGGCGACTTGCTGATCCCGTGCTCGGGCGGACACCCGGCGCCCGGGCCGCGGTCCTCCGGGTAGTTGCGGCCTTCGATCATCAACCGCAGGCGTCTGTCCGTGCTGGGCTTTACGTGGTCGGGCCAGCGCCTGATCGCTTCGATCGCCAGCGAGGAGTTTTCGGCGACATGTCCATCGGCATCGATAATTCGCATGTATCGCGAACTTACTCCGGCGGCGTGGATGGTCAAACGGCTCATGTTGCGCAACGATTCTCACGTGACAACTCAACGCCTCAGTGGCGATCAACGGAACTCGTTCATTGCGGCGATGTTGGGCTGGACGATGGACGCCTTCGATTACTTCATCGTGGTGTTCGTCTATGCCGACATCGCAAAGACTTTTCACATCAGTAAGGCGGAGGTCGCGTTCGTCACGACCGCCACCCTGATCATGCGCCCGGTGGGCGCACTGCTTTTCGGGCTGTGGGCCGACCGGGTCGGCCGGCGGACCCCGCTGATGGTGGACGTTGTCTTTTACTCCATCGTCGGCTTCCTCTGCGCGTTCGCGCCCAACTTCACCGTGCTGATGATTCTGCGGATGCTCTACGGACTTGGCATGGGCGGTGAATGGGGACTAGGCGCCGCGCTCGCGATGGAGAAGGTTCCCGTCGAGCGACGCGGCTTTTTCTCCGGACTGCTCCAAGAGGGCTACGCATTCGGCTATCTGCTGGCCAGTATCGGGTCGCTGGTCGTGATGGACTGGCTGGGATTGTCCTGGCGCTGGTTGTTCGCGCTGTCCATCGTCCCGGCCCTGATCAGCCTGATCATCCGCTATCGGGTGCGCGAGTCCGAGGTGTGGGTAGCCGCCCAGGACCAGATGAAGCTCACCAACACCAAAATCCGTGACGTGTTGCGCAATGGCGCCGTCGTCCGCCGGTTCTTCTACCTGGTTGCCCTGATGACGGCCTTCAACTGGATGAGCCACGGCACCCAGGACGTCTACCCGACGTTCCTGACCTCGACGACCAACCACGGAGCGGGCCTGGACAGCGTGACGGTCAAGTGGATCGTGGTGGTCTACAACATCGGCGCCATCATGGGCGGCCTGTTCTTCGGCACGCAGTCGCAACGCTTCAGCCGCCGCTACACGGTGGTCTTCTGTGCGATCCTGGGGCTGCCGATCGTCCCGCTGTTCGCCTTCTCGCGGACCGCGGCGATGCTGTGCCTCGGCTCGTTCTTGATGCAGGTTTGCGTGCAAGGGGCCTGGGGCGTGATCCCCGCGCACCTGACCGAGATGTCGCCCGATGCCATCCGTGGCCTCTACCCCGGCGTGACCTACCAGCTCGGCAATCTGCTAGCCGCGTTCAACCTGCCCATCCAGGAACGCCTGGCGGAGACGCACGGCTACCCGTTCGCGTTGACCGTCACGATCGTCCCAGTGCTACTCGCGGTCGCGTTCTTGACGCTCATCGGAAAGGATGCGACCGGAATCCGATTTGGTACCGCCGAAAGCGCCTTCCTCCCAACCCAAGTGACGTGATCTAAAGCTGAGCCTGCTCGCTCAGCGCGCGTCGCAGCATGTGCATCGCGACCGTCGCCGAGCGCTCACGGATGTCGGAGCGGTTCCCGGGAAGCCGCAGCGTGCGGGTGTCCGTGCGGCCTTCCACAAGCCGCACGGTGAAGCACACCGTTCCCACCGGCTTTTCCGGCGTCCCCCCGCCGGGGCCGGCGATCCCGGTGATGGCGATTGCGGTATCGGCGTCGAAGCGCCGCAGCGCGCCCGCCGCCATCGCCTCGGCGACCGGTTCGGATACCGCCCCGTGTTTTTCGATCAGGGCGGGGTCGACGCCCAGCAGCTCCGCCTTGGCGTCATTGGAGTAGCTCACCACGCCGCCCAGCACGTAATCGGACGAACCGGGCCGATCAGTCAGCCGTGCGGCCACCAGCCCGGCAGTGCAGGACTCCGCGGTGGCTATCCGACGGCCGGACAGTAGCCGGGCGACCACCTCATCGACCTGCGAGCCGTCTTCGGAATACAGCTGCTGTCCGTGCCGGTCGCGCAGTAGCTGTGTCAGCCGTGCGTACGCGTCGGCGGCGTCCGGCTCGTAGCGGGTGACCATTTCGATCTCGCCCCGTCGCAGGCAGGTGGTGATCTCCAGCGACTCGAATCCGGCGACGGATTTCTCGGCGTCACGCAGCGTTTCGGCCAGGCCCGACTCGGGCAGCCCGAACATCCGGATGGTCGCCTGGCGATAGATCGTCCGGCCGGCGATCGCCTGCTTGGCCGCGGGAGTCTCGATAGCCTTGTGCCACATCGGCTGAAGCTCGCGTGGGGGTCCGGGCAGTACGATCACCGTCGGTTTTCCGGGCACCACGACGCCCGGGGCGGTTCCTACCGGGTCGAGCACCTGCGCACTGACGGGAACCATGGCCTGCTTGCGGTTGGCGGCGCGCACCGCGTCAAAGCTTTCGGAATCGAAGTGCGCCATCAACTTTTTGAGAATGTTGGCGATCTTGACCTCGACTTCTTCGTCGAGCGCGAGCTCGCGCCCACAGAAGCGGGCTACCACCTCGACGGTCATGTCGTCGGCCGTCGGACCCAGGCCGCCGCTGGTGACGATCAGGTCCACGCCCTGGTCGGCCATGAAGCGTAGTTGTGCCTCGATGTCGGAACGGCGATCGCCGCAGATCGTGATGTGCGCGAGTTCCACGCCCAGTTCCAGCAGTCGGTCGGCGATCCACGGGCCGTTTCTGTCTTGGACGCGTCCGGTGAGGACTTCGGTTCCGGTGACGACGATGCCTGCGCGTGCGCTCACCGGCACGAGCCTACGCAATCGCGGTGCAGCGCTAACCGTGGGCGAGGTACTGGTCCACCGTCGCGACTTTCTGCGTCATCGCGTCCTGGACGCCGGCTCGCCAGTCGGCCTTGATCACCGTGCTGACCCTGGGTGCACGAGCGGCGACGGCCTCGACGGCACGCTGCACGACCGCCATCACTTCCTCCCAGGTATCGCCTTCGATCACGGTGAACATCGAATCCGTTTTGTTGGGCAGGCCGGAATCGCGTACCACGCGAACCGCTTCGGCGACGATCTCGCCGACGCCCTCGCCCACGCCGAGCGGGGTGACAGAAAACGCTACTAGGACAGACACCTGACGAGCGTACCTATCCGACCTGGCAGCATCGAGCCATGCGGGTTCTGGTGCAACGGGTCTCGTCAGCTGCCGTGTCGATCGATGGCCAAGTGGTGGGTGCCATCCGGCCCGAAAGCCAGGGACTGCTGGCGTTTGTCGGCGTCACCCACAGCGACGATCTCGACAAAGCACATCGCCTTGCCGAAAAGCTCTGGAATCTACGTATTCTCGCCGACGAACGTTCCGCAGCGGATCTCGATGCGCCGATCTTGGTGGTCAGTCAGTTCACGCTCTACGCCGACACCGCGAAGGGTCGCCGGCCGTCCTGGAACGCAGCCGCTCCCGCCGCGCTCGCCGAGCCGCTGGTCGCGGCGTTCGCGGAGGCATTGCGCGGGTTGGGCGCCCATGTCGAGACCGGCGTGTTCGGGGCAAATATGCAGGTCGAATTGGTAAACGACGGGCCGGTGACGGTGTTTCTCGACCTGTGAGGGTGCCCCCGCAGGTACCTTGGATAGGTCGGTGCATTTTGACCGATCTAGATGGGAGGGGCGACCATGAGCACTGCGCCTGAATCCGGGCCTGAGTTTGGGTCGCTCCGTTCCGACGACGACCACTGGGACATCGTTAGCAGCGTCGGCTACACCGCGCTCTTGGTGGCGGGATGGCGCGCCCTGCACGCCCTGAGCCCGCAACCGCTGGTCGCCGATGAATACGCGAAGGTTTTCATCGCGGCTTCGCAGGATCCGTATTTGGCCGGTGTACTTGCCAATCCGGGCAGCACCGACGACGAAACCGCCTTTCCGCGTCTCTACGGTGTGCAGACGCGATTCTTCGACGACTTTTTCGTCGCCGCCGGTGAAGCAGGAATCCGGCAAGCGGTGATCGTCGCGGCGGGCTTGGACTCCCGGTCGTATCGCCTCGAATGGCCGCAGGGAACAAGTGTTTTCGAAATCGACCTACCGAAAGTTCTGGAATTCAAGGCGCATGTGTTCGATGCGCAGGGCGCTACGCCCAAAGCAGACCGGATCGAGGTCGCCGCCGACCTGCGCACCGACTGGTCCAGGCCGTTGGAAGCGGCCGGCTTTGACACCGAAAGGCCTAGCACCTGGTCGGTGGAGGGGATATTGCCCTACCTGACCGATGAAGCCCAACACACGCTCTTCACCCGGATCAGCGGACTCAGTGCGCCCGGCAGCCGGATCGCCATCGGCGCGCTGGGGTCGCGGCTGGACCATGAGCAGCTCGAAGCGCTGGAAACCAACCACCCAGGCGTCAACATGTCCGGCAATGTGGACTTCTCGGCGCTGACCTACGAGCCCAAGACCGATCCCGCCGAATGGCTGGCCGCACACGGCTGGAGCGTTGAGCCCGTTCGCAACACGCTTCAGTTACAGGCCGGCTACGGCATGACGCCGCCGGATGTCGACGTGAAGATCGACAGCTTCATGCACTCGCAGTACATCACGGCAGCCCGGTAACGGACGGAGTCGACGTGCTGACGATGACGATGCTCTCCCCCGCCGATGCCATTGCCGAGATCGCCGCCAGTACACCAGGACCGCAGGTCGGTGCATTCTTCGATCTCGACGGTACGTTGGTCGACGGCTTCACCGCGGCGGTTCACGTCAGCGACCGAATCCGGCGCCGGCAAGTCGGGATTGGCGAGCTTCTCGGCGTGTTCGACGCCGCGCTGCGGTTTCGGTTCGGCCGCCTTGAATTCGAGCACCTCATCGTCCGGGCCGCCGGTTATCTGCGGGGCGAATCGCTGATCGACCTCGACGAGCTGGGTGAGCGGTTGTTCGTCGAACGCGTTGCCTCGCGCCTGTATTCGCACATGCGTGAAATCGTGCACGCACATCAGGAACGCGGGCATACCGTCGTGATGAGTTCATCGGCGCTCTCGATTCAGGCGTTGCCGGTTGCCCGCTTTCTCGGTATCTCCAACGTCCAGTGCAATCGGTTCGAGCTCGACGAGCAGGGACTCCTGACAGGCGGCATTGTCAAACCGATCGTGTGGGGCACGACGAAAGCGGCCGCGGTGCAACAGTTCTGTGCCGACAACGACGTTGCGGTGCAACATAGTTACTTCTACGCCGATGGCGATGAGGATGCGGCGTCGATGTCGGTTGTCGGTTATCCCCGGCCGGTGAACCCTCGCTCGGGATTGGCCGCCGCCGCCGCGGCGCACGGCTGGCCGGTGATGTGCCTCGCGTCGGTTCGGCACCGGCCGCGGCCGCTGCGCTATCTGGCGAACCATGTTCGCCGCGAAGCGCAGCGAGACGGGAACTAAGGCTTCAGCAGAATTTTCACGTCGTCGCCCGACCGCGACTCCGCGGTCGCGTAGGCCTTGGCCGCTTCGTCCAACGGCAATGAGGTGGTGAAGATACCTTCGACGTCGAGCCGGCCGGACTGAAGCAGCGGGATCAACTCCGGCCAGGTGCGCTGAACCGGCGCCGTGGTCATCCGCAGCGTGATGCTGCGAATCAGGCAGCCCAAGGCGTTGAGCGGGAACGGATTCATATCGTGCACACCGACAACCGAAACGGTGCCGCCCGGCCGCACCGCGTTCAGGGCGTCGGTCAGGGATGCGTCGGTGGCGACGGCGTCGATCACCGCGTCGGCGCCGCGGCCTCCCGTCGCGGCGAGGATCGCCTCGATCGCCGGCGCCTTGATCGGTGTGGCTCCCCACTGGGTGGCACGGTCCAAGCGGCCGTCGACCCGATCGAGAGCGAAAACTGTTGCGGCGCCTTGGAAAAACGCGCTGCGCAGTGAGCACAAGCCGACCGCGCCCAGACCCATCACCGCCACGGTGCCGCCGGGCGGAATGTCAGCGCGCTGCGCCGCCGCCCAGCCGGTGGCCAGGTTGTCGGTAAGAAGCAGAGCCTGTTCGGTGCTGATCCCCTCCGGCATCTTCAGCAGCTGGAAATCGGCCGCGGGTACGGCGAGCAGATCGGCTTGTGCACCACCGAGCAGGCCGCCACCGAAGATCTGAAAGCCGGAGTAGCACATGACCGGATCGCGGGTGGCACACCCCGGGCAGCTGCCGCAGCCGGTTACCGACGACACCATGACCTGATCGCCGGCCTTGACGGTGCACGTCGGGCCCGACCTCCACGACGGTGCCGACCGCCTCGTGACCCAGCGCGATCGGGTCGGGCATCGGAAAATCGGCCTCGTAGAAATGCAGGTCGGATCCGCAGATGCCGGCAGCGGTGACTTC
Organism: uncultured Actinomycetota bacterium; assembly: GCA_963712615.1. Lineage (GTDB taxonomy): Bacteria > Actinomycetota > Actinomycetes > Mycobacteriales > Mycobacteriaceae > Mycobacterium. The sequence goes on along the minus strand of CAVQIO010000002.1, from coordinate 253,927 downwards.
GACGATCGCTCCGTCGGGGCCGGGCAGTGCGGGATCCGGGCGGGTGTCGACCCGGATGTTGCGGGGTCCATCGACGACTACCGTGCGCATAGTGGCTTGCTCACTTTCCTTGTCGCACAATAAATTGTGACCAGTCAGGTTCGCGCACCGCGGCCCAGTACTCGTTGAGGCGCCACGGGCTGACGGTGTGGATCTCCCCGTCGGCGTTCTTGAAGTAAGAGTGTTTGACCGCGGGATGTGACCACACCATTTTCTTGATCTCGGTCTGAGTCCGCTGATGCCAGTCGGTGGCGGCGTCGGCCTTGGGCTCCATCGAGTGCACCCCTGTTTCGGCCAGGCGTTGCAGGCACTGGTCGATGTAGCGCATCTGGAGCTCGGACTGAAAGATCAGGCTGCCGCCGTGCGCGAGGTGTGTGCCGGGCCCGTAGACGATGAAGAAGTTGGGGAATTCCGGAACCGTGATGCCCAGGTACGCATACGGGCGGCTCCCCCACATCTCGTGTAGGTCGATTCCGTTGCGGCCGGTTACTTTTAGCGGCCACAACACATCGGTGTGCCGGAACCCGGTGGCGTAGACGATGATGTAGGCTTCGTGCGCCACGCCGTCCTCGGTGACGATCCCGCTGGGGGTGATCTTCTGGATCGGTGTGCGGACCAGTTCGACGTTGTCCCGCTGCAGTGTTTGCAACCAGCTGCCGTTGTCCTGCAGGGTCCGTTTGCCACAGGCGGGATAGTCGGGCATCACCTTGGCCAACAGCTCGTTATCGTCGCCGACCTGGCTGGTGATCCACTGGGAGAACATCATTGCGGTGGTGGCGTTCATGTCGCTGACGGCCGCGTTCTGATCGGCATAGTTTGGATCGGCTTCCGCCGCGTCGAGCCCCTTGTCCGAGCCGGGCCACAGCACGAGAAACCGGTACCACCTGCCGTAGAACGGCAGGTGGCGCATCGCCCAGCGCACACCGTCACCGACTTCGTCGTGATACATCGCATTCGGGAACATCCACTGGGCGGTCCGCTGGAACACGGTGAGATGCTCGACGTCCTCGGCAACGGCTGGTGCGATCTGGAAGCCACTGGCGCCGGCGCCGATCAGCGCGACCCGCTTGCCGGTGACGTCGACCGAGTGATCCCAGGCAGCGGAGTGAAACGACGGTCCCCCGAAGGTTTCGGCACCGTCGAATTCGGGGATCTGCGGCCGATTGAGCTGGCCGACCGCGGTAATGAAGGCTCGCGCGCGAAGCGCGCTGGTCTCTCCGTCGGCGTCGCGCAGCGAAACGTTCCAGATTCCTTCGTCGTCGTTCCATTCGGCCGCGAGAACCTCGGTGTTCCAACGGATGTGCTCGGTCAAGTCGTGTTTCTTCATCACCCGGGTGAAATAGTCTTGCAACTCGTCCTGCTCGGCGAAGAAGTGAGTCCAGTCGTTGTTGGGTTCGAAGCTGTAGCAATAGAAGTGGTTTGCCACATCCACGCGAGCTCCGGGATAGCTGTTCTCCCACCATGTTCCGCCGGGGCCGGCGTTCTTCTCCACGATCGTGAAGGGGATGTTGGCTTGTTTGAGCCGAACGCCGGCCAACAAGCCGGACTCCCCGCAACCGACGACGAGAACCGGCAGGTCGGCCGCGCGCTCGGCCGGTATCGCCGCCGGCCGGCGTGGGTCGATCCCGCCGAGGTCCAGTTCTTCTGAGACCAGGGCCTGGTAGTCGTCGGGAACGTGCTCGCAGGCCGCCCAGTCCATCATTTCCCTGATGAGCTCCGGGGTTAGCGGCTTCGGCTCGGGACAGCCGCGGTCGCGATACTCGGTGATCACGGTCAGCGCCTCGGCGCGGGCTCGGGCCTTGTCGTCCTCCGACATGAACCCCTGTACCTCGTTGAGGAAGATGCCCATCTGCTTGAAGTCGCGAATGAATCGCGGGTCGCCGGTGATGTGCACGAGCGACAGCAGCAGGGTCGGGATGCTGACATCCTCCAAAGCGGCCGCGATCTCCGGGGTTGACGTGGTGAAAGGGCGGCCGGAATAGGGGCTGCGCATCGAGCCGATCCTTTCGGTGGACGGGGAATCCGATTACGCTACTCACCGTTTCGTAATTGGCAGCACTACCGTACCCGTTGCCGACGGAGCGGATCAAGGGTCGTCATCGCATAGCACCGTCTCGGGGTGATGGAAGGTATTGATGCGCGGTTGGCCGCGATCGAGATGCGGCGGTGGGATCCATTCGGTGTCGCCACTGGCGCGTTTGCGGGTACTCCAGCCGCCGGGTTTCACCAGTCGATGGTGCGACCCGCAGACGAACGTGAGGTTGTCCATGTCGGTGGTCTGGCATGCGGCGTAGTCATCGACGTGGTGGACTTCGCAGAGGTAGCCGGGCACGTCGCAGCCGGGTGCTGAGCAGCCACGGTCCTTGGCGTGGAGGACAATTCGTTGGCCGACAGACGCCAATCTCTTCACGTGATAGAGGCCTATCACGTGGCCCTTGTCGAAGATCGCCAGGTAGTGGTGGGCGTGGCGGGCCATGCGGATTACGTCGCTCATGGGCAGCAGGGTGCCGCCGCCGGTGAGCGCCTTGCCGGTACCGGCTTCCAATTCGTTGAGGGTCGTGGTCACGATGATGGTTGCCGGTAACCCGTTGTGCTGGCCCAGTTCTCCACTCGCGAGCACCGCGCGCAACGCGGCCTGCAGTCCGTCATGGTTGCGTTGGCTGGCCGAGCGGGAGTCACGCTGGATCGCCTCCTGCCCTGGCGTTCCGTCGACGACCGGGGTGGGGTCGTCGGGATTGCACATACCGGGAGCGGCCAACTTCGCCTGCACGGCCTCGAAAGTGGCGCGCGCTTCCGGCGTCAGCCATCCGCTGAGCCGCGACATCCCATCAACGTCCTGCGTGCCTAATGTCAGCCCGCGCCGGCGTGCGCGATCTACGTCGGTGAAATTCCCGTCCGGGTTGAGGCAATACGCGAGTCGGTCCGCCAGCTTGCGTACCTGTTCAGGGCGAAATTGGCTGGCTTGCTGGGCAAGCTGGCGTTCGGCGCATTCCCGGGTTTCCACGTCGACCCAGTGCGGCAACCGATCGAAGAACTGCCGAATTGCCGCTACCTGGCCGGCTCCGATCGTGCCTTCCCGCTGCGCGGCGGCGGTCGCCGGTAACCGTGGCTCCAACCACTCGCCGGTCAGCGCGCAGCGTGGGCCCAGGTCGGCGGCCTCGGCCACTCGTCGTGCTGACTCGGCGCGGGTGATGTGCAAGCGGTCGGACAAGGCGTGCGTGAGTTTTCCGCCAAGTTCGTCAGGCGTGGCCTGCTGGATCAGCTGATTGATCAGCGAGTGACCAGGAACTTGGAGTCGGCGCGTCTCGTGTTCGAGTATCTCCAACAGCCGCAAGCGTTCCGGGTTGGTCAGCGAATCATAGGAATGCCGTTGGATACGGGAGACTACGGCGCGCAACGCGTCGTAATCTCCCTGGATCTCCTCACGGCTCATCAAAGTCATGTCCGACGGTCACCGCCGTCACTTCTCCGCGCGCCTGGGCGCACGAAACGGGCTGGTCAACTCGTAGCGAAGAGCATCCAGCCGGCCCATCGAAAACGCGTAGCGTTCCAAGATGGCCAGCAGCTCCGGAGTCGTCAACGAGCCGAACGGCGCCGCGAGGAAACGATCATGCGCCGCTTCGAGCTCATCAAAAAGCCGGTCTATCCGATCAGGAGTATCTATCGAACTCATGTTCGAATGCTACGACCGACCACCGACAAAAAATGCCCCCCGAATCCGCTGAAACGTAAGTTACGCAAGTGGTTTCGCGGGCGTCGGGCGATGCAAAACCCCGAATTCGCGGGCTGAGCGCGCGGATTCCAAAGAAGTGGGATTCTTAGGCAATGCCGCAGGACAAGCCGAACCAGGTGTACGAAATGTACCTTCGCGCCACGCGGCAACTGGGGCACTATCGCTGGTTCTCGGTGTTCATGAAACATGTTGGCTCGCGACTGGACCGGGCGCTGATCCACGCGAGCCGGGGTCGATTGTCGGTAATCGGTCCTGCAATGCCGACGATGCTGCTTACCACGACGGGGAGAAAGAGCGGCAAAGAGCGGACGGTGCCGGTGTACTACGTGCGCGACGGTAAGAATCTGGTGGCCGTTTGCGAGGACTTCGGCCTTGAAACTGCGTCGAGTTGGCCAAAAAATCTGCTTGCCGAGCCAACGGCGAGAGTCGAGGTTGACGGTGTCGTCGCCAGCTATCTGTCGCGGCTCGCCACGACGGAAGAAGCAGACCGAAACATGCCGAAGCTCGTCGAGATGTGGCCGGCGCACAACACCTACGTGAAGCGAAGTGGCACGCGACAGGTCTTCATCTTCGAGCCGGTGAGCTCTTCGCCTTAGAACTTGTTGCAATCAGGCGTCGGTTCGCCGATCCGCCGGCCGCACGTCTGTGACTATCCGGCTCGCTACGAAACAATCAAACGACGATGTCAACGAGTGAACCGGAGGTGGATGAGCATGGCTCCCCTACTCACGGCCTGCAGCGGGTTCCTTTTCGCCGTCTTGTGGATGGATTTGATTTTCGACGTCCAGGTCTTCCGGTACCGATCCGCCGGTGAGGAATTGCCCGATCCGGTGCTCGATTCGATCACGGGGTACTACCACCGGGCGACGACGACATCGCGACCGATGAGTCGATTGATAGCTCTGGTTATGTTGATTTTGTTGGGCGCGTTAGGGTTTCAGGCGACTCTAGGCCAGGATCCGGGCTGGCTGTTGATGATATCTGCCGGGCTTGCCGGCATCCCGACGATGCTGGCGTTGACCCAAACGGTCCCCTACGCGATTCGGCTCGGCAATCGCACCGACAGCGTGCCCGAACAGAGCCGCCTGGCGCGGTCGGTCTACCGGGATCACCTCATCTGTGTCGGGTGCATCTTTGCTTTCCTGGTGCTGTGGGTGGCCCGCACCCTGGTGATCTGACGGGTCGCAGCGACTCGCCGTAGTTGCCAGGCGCTAATCAGGGGGCCCTGGCCACGTCATGGGCGCGGGTACTAAACTAGAACACGTTCCAATTCTGCGACTGCCCAGGAGTTGTAATGCACACCCCTATTTGCGACGAACTCGGTATCGAGTTCCCGATCTTCGCCTTCACCCACTGCCGCGATGTCGTCGTGGCGGTCAGCAAGGCCGGGGGATTCGGCGTGCTCGGGGCCGTCGGCTTCACACCCGAGCAACTGGAGATCGAGCTCAAGTGGATTGACGAGAACATCGGCGACCACCCCTACGGTGTCGACATCGTCATCCCGAACAAGTACGAGGGCATGGACTCGCACCTGTCCGCCGAAGAACTGGCCGAGACGCTGCGCAAGATGGTGCCACAGGACCATTTGGATTTCGGAAAGAAGATCCTCGCCGATCACGGTGTCCCGATCGACGATAGCGACGGCGACACCCTGCAGTTGCTCGGCTGGACCGAGGCGACCGCCACCCCCCAGGTCGAGGTCGCCCTCAAACACCCCAAGGTGAAGATGATCGCCAACGCGCTGGGCACCCCGCCGGCCGAGATGATCAAGCACATCCACGACGCCGGACTCAAGGTGGCTGCGTTGTGCGGCTCCCCCTCGCAGGCTCGCAAGCACGCCGACGCCGGCGTCGACATCATCATCGCCCAAGGCGGCGAGGCCGGCGGCCACTGCGGCGAGGTGGGCTCCATCGTGCTGTGGCCGCAGGTCGTCAAGGAGGTCGCGCCGAAGCCGGTGCTGGCGGCGGGCGGTATCGGCAGCGGCGAGCAGATCGCCGCAGCCCTGGCCCTGGGCACTCAGGGAGCGTGGACCGGCTCGCAGTGGCTGATGGTCGAGGAATCCTCGAACACCCCGGTTCAGCAAGCCGCCTACGTCAAGGCCGGCAGCCGCGACACCGTCCGCAGCCGCTCGTTCACCGGTAAGCCGGCCCGGATGCTGCGCAACGACTGGACCGAGGCATGGGAGGCGCCGGACAACCCGAAGCCGCTCGGCATGCCGTTGCAGTACATGGTTTCCGGGATGGCCGTGCGGGCCACGAACAGGTACCCCAATGAGTCGGTTGACGTGGCGTTCAACCCGGTCGGTCAGGTCGTCGGGCAGTTCAACAAGGTGGAGAAGACGTCGACGGTCATCGAGCGCTGGGTGCAGGAGTACCTGGAAGCCACGAACAGGCTGGACGAACTCAACGAGGCCGCGACCGTCTGACGGCGATTACTCGTCGTCGACTTCGTACTTACCGCCGGTAAAGACTTCATTGGTTCTTTCGACGGCGTGTGTCGCGATGTCGATCGAGTTTTCGACGATGCCGCTGACACCGCCCTTGAGGTCGCCTCGGATGATGTCGCCGGCGTTTTCGACGATGTCTGAAGCCTTTTCGACGGCATTGGTCGCGATGTCCTTGACCGCGTCCACGGCGTCTCTGGGGTTGACGGCCACCGGAGTCTCCTAATCGTTGCGGATCTTTGCTTCGACTCTAGAGGGTCAGTAGTTCACCAGGGTGCGCCAATACTCTTCGGGGATCTCGGCGCCGGCGCGCAATACGCTGCCAACCCGACGGCCATCGCGATGCCGAGCAGACCCAGCCCCAGGCCCGCCATCCCGATAACGGCCCAGAGCACGGCGGTAACTGTGGGCCACGGCGATAGCACCGCCAGCATCGGAGCGAAGAAGAAGCCGGTCCCGATGTACCAGGCCGAGCCCGCGCGGTCAGACGTCAGCACGAAGCGCAGCCACCGGGGAATCGGAGACTGGGCCGGCTGACGTTCTCCCATGGTCGTTATTCCGAAGGCGGGAAGAACCCTGCTCCGGTGAACCAGCCTTCTTGCCACCCTTGGGCCCCCAGGCAGAGCATCGGAAGTCCGCGGTCTGACTGTGCCGCCGCTTGTGAGCCCGGGCATTTCGCACCGGCCTGCTGAATTCCGTACAGCGCAGGCGAGATCACCCAGTAGCCGGTGGTCGCCGCCGGGAACTGGTTGGGCGGCGGGAAGTGACAAGCCTCGGCCTGGCCGCTGGGGCCTCGCCCGAAGATGTTGTGCTCGTAGTTGTCGCAGGGCGCCCCCAGCGTCGCGTAATAGTTCATGCCGGGAACGTCGCCTTCCCAATGCCCTGGATCGGCCGCGGCGCACGGCGCCATGCCGATCGTGGCACCCGTTATCGCAATGGCGCTGAGGACTTCGCGGATCATCTTCCACCCCGTTCGTGAGTCGCCGGTGACCTGCAGCAAAGCATAACGATTGTGGTGCATCCCACAAAGCCCAGGCGTCGAGCCTGTTGGACGACTCGTCGAGACTCATGAAGTCGCTCAAGACGGCGGATAGCTCACGCCTTCGGTTGGTCGCCGGCGCTTTTGCAAGCGGACCGGCGACACGCCCGGAACGAGTCGACACTGAACATGTTGCAGTTTGGTCGGTCGATGTTGGGTCAATCCTTCCCAACAGTGGTGTTGCAGTGGTTTATTTGGCACAAGCAATACGACTAGAAGACTTCGTATCGAGGAGCTGGCCTTGTCAACTAACAAGACGATCCCGGATCTGCCCGCCGGGTTCGATTTCACCGATCCCGACGTCCACGCCGAGCGGCTGCCCGTCGAGGAACTGGCCGAGCTGCGTCGGACCGCGCCGATCTGGTGGAACGAGCAGCCCGCCGGTTCCGGCGGGTTCGATGACGACGGCTACTGGGTGGTGTCCAAGCACAAAGACGTCAAAGAGATTTCGCGGCGCAGCGATGTGTTCTCCAGCCTGGAGAACACCGCCGTGCCCCGCTATCGCGAGGGCACGGTCCGCGAGCAGCGCGAGACGGGCAAGTACGTGTTGCTCAACATGGACGCCCCGCAACATACCCATCTGCGCAAAATCATCTCCCGCGGCTTCACCCCGCGGGCGGTCGAGCGGTTGCGCGACGACCTCAACGAGCGCGCTCGTCAGATCGTCGCGACCGCCGCCGCTGCGGGTTCCGGCGATTTCGTCGAGCAGGTGTCGTGCGAACTACCGCTGCAGGCCATCGCCGGGCTGATGGGTGTGCCCCAGGAAGACCGCATGAAGCTGTTCCACTGGTCCAACCAGATGGTGGGCGACATGGATCCTGAGTTCGCCCGCAACGACGCCATGGGCGCCTCGGTCGAACTGATCACCTACGCCATGCAGATGGCCGCCGATCGGGCGCAAAACCCCGGGGACGACATCGTCACCAGGCTGATCGAGGCCGACGTCGACGGGCACAAGCTCTCCGACGACGAATTCGGCTTCTTCGTCATCCTGCTGGCAGTCGCGGGCAACGAGACCACCCGCAACTCCATCACCCAAGGCATGATGGCCTTCACCGACTTCCCGGAGCAATGGGAGCTGTACAAGCGGGAGCGTCCCGTCACCACGGCCGACGAGATCGTGCGGTGGGCCACCCCGGTCACGTCGTTCCAGCGGACCGCGCTGGAGGACTACGAGCTGTCCGGCGTGCAGATCAAAAAGGGTCAGCGGGTCGTAATGGTCTATCGCTCAGCCAATTTCGATGAGGAAGTCTTCGAGGACCCGTTCAGCTTCAACATCCAGCGTGATCCCAACCCGCATGTGGGATTCGGTGGCACCGGCGCGCATTACTGCATCGGAGCCAACTTGGCGCGGATGACGATCGACCTGATGTTCAACGCCATCGCCGACGCCATGCCCGGTCTGGAATCGATCAGCAAGCCCGAGCGGCTGCGGTCGGGCTGGCTCAACGGGATCAAGCACTGGCAGGTCGACTATCACACCAGCGAGGCTGGGCAATGCCCCGTCGCGCATTGAGATACGGATTCGACCGGGGGTAGGCCGATGCCGACACATCAAGCCGTCCAGATACAGTCCCCGGGCGGACCTTTGGAGTTGGCCGAGGTCGAAACGAAGCCGCCGGGTCGTGACGAGGTTCGGCTGACCGTTTCCGCGTGCGGCATTTGCGGCACTGACCGCGCATTCGCCTCCGGTGGCTTCCCGAACATGTCGTGGCCGCTGACCCTGGGCCACGAAATCGCCGGAACCATTGCCGAACTCGGCGAGGGCGTCGAAGGCTTTGCGGCCGGGGATCGTGTGGCGGTCGGCTGGTTCGGTGGAAACTGCAACCGCTGCGATCAATGCCGCAAAGGCGACTTCATCCACTGCCTGAACGGAAAGGTCCCGAGCTATCAGTATCCGGGTGGGTATGCACAGTCGGTGACGGTGCCGATCAACGCGTTGGCCCGCATACCCTCGGAGCTCTCCGATGTCGAAGCCGCCCCATTGGGTTGCGCCGGCGTCACGACCTACAACGCGCTGCGCCATACCAAGGCGTTGCCCGGCGACCGGGTCGCGGTCATCGGCATCGGCGGGCTCGGCCACCTCGGCGTGCAGTTCGCCAGGGCGATGGGCTTCGAGACCATTGCGATCGCTCGCGGCGCGGCCAAAGAAGAAGATACCCGGAAGCTGGGCGCTCATCACTACATCGACTCCACCGCCGGTGACGTCGTCAAAGCGCTGCACGCCCTGGGCGGCGCGACGGTCGTCTTGGGCACCGCCGCGAACTCCGCGGCGATGGCTCAAACGGTCGATGGGTTGCTGCCCCGAGGTGAACTGGTCACCATCGGGGCTACGACCGACCCGCTGCCGATCAGTCCCCTACAGCTGATCATTCCGGGGAAAAGCATTGTTGGCCATCCGTCAGGAACCGCGAAAGATGTCGAAGACACAATGCATTTCGCCGTGCTGTCTGGGGTGCGGACGTGGATCGAGGAGCTGCCGCTAGCGCAAGCCGCCGAGGGTTATGCGGCCATGGAGCAAGGGCGTGCGCACTACCGCACCGTTTTGACCATGTGAATACAGTCGGCCTGTGACCGACTTGTGGACTCTCGACCCTGCTGACGGCGAACTGCGTCTTCGTACCGGTGTCAAGGGCCGGGCCGCGCGGATGGGTCATCGCCTCACCATCGTGATGACACGCTGGCAGGCAACGGTGCGATGGGCCGGTGCCGACCCCATCGCCGCGGAGCTTGCGGTCGAGGCGGACTCGTTCGAGGTGGTGAGCGGCCAGGGTGGCCTCAAGGGGCTCTCGGGTCCCGAGAAAGCCCTGGTGCGCTCGAACGCATTGAACTCGTTGGACGCCGGCCGCTTCTCGGAGATCCACTTCACCGCCGACGTCATCGAGCAGACCGAAGAGGGCTACCGACTCACCGGCACGCTGCAGATTCGCGGGAAGCAGAAGCAGCACGTAATCGACTTGCACACAGAGGCTCTCGGCGATTGCTGGCGAATATCCGCCGAATCCACGGTCCGCCAGTCTGATTACGGCATCAAGCCCTACTCGCTGCTGATGGGCTCGGTTCAGGTCGCCGATGACATGACGTTGTCTTTTACCGCGGTTCACGTGAAGGACGATTGAACTCCACTGGCGGTACTCGCCGGCGCGTGTATCCTCGGTGAAAGTCCTTAATTCCGCTAAGTATCTATTACTATCTATTACCTTGCCTTTGCCGCGTGCGCTTACCGGTTGTCGTGGCCGGCCGGGGCCACGGTGTTCGAGATCGACCAGCCCGAAGTGATCCAGTTCAAGAACGCGACGTTGGCCGATCTGGATGCGCAGCCGACGACGGAGCTGCGCGTGGTACCGATCGATCTGCGCCACGATTGGCCGACAGCCTTGCGGGAAAAGGGCTTTGACACCGCCCAGCCCAGCGCATGGATCGCTGAGGGGTTGCTTGCGTTCCTGCCGCCGGACGCTCAGGATCGCTTGCTGGACAACATCACCAGCCTCGCTGCACCGGGAAGTCGTTTGGCTGCTGAGATTTTCGGAAGCCAGCCGGATGAAAACGGAGAGCAGGCTCCGGACATGGTTGGGGTTGCCGGCGAGCGCTGGCGCGAGCACGGGTTCGAGGTGGAACTTGCCGACCTGCGCTACGACGTCGAGCGCAACGACGTTGCCGAATATTTGGTCGTCGGGGCTGGCAGACGGAAGCCAGGACGCTGAACGAATGTTCGCCGACAACGGCCTACCCGAAATGCCGGAAAGCGCAGGCAATCCGGCCGCCAACGCCTATTACTGCACAGCGATCCGGCAGCCCTAAGCTCGGCGCTGCCGCGGGGTGATTGAGCCTTAAGGCTGCGTCGGTGTACTCGGCGTCGTTGGTTCGCCGGTGTCGCCGGGTATGTGTTCGAGCACTCTCGTCAAGTACGGTTGCGGGCCATTCGGGTCGGGTTGCTGCTCGGCGGGAGTGCCTTGCTGCTCCTCCGGTGGTGCGCTCGGCTTCGAAACCGGTTCGCCGGCGGGCGCTGACCGCGGCACGGATGCCTCGGCCGTTGGCGCCGGTGCGACAGCGGGTGCGACGGCCGCGGCGACTTCTGGTGTCGGTCCGTGCACCGCGTGCCTCGGTGCGTGCCCCGCGTCGGGAGCAAGCTGAATACCGACGGCAACCGCGAGCGACGAGACGAAAGTGATCGCACCGGCAGCCAGCGCGGTCACGGCTCCCGCATAGGACAGCTGCCCGGGCCGTGGCGGTGCGGCCGGGGTGGGTTCGCTGGTGTGCGCGATCAGTTGCTCATCGGTGAACTCGGTGCTTCGAGCGGCTGCCAGCGCCGCGCCGCGTGCGACTGTCACCTGTGCCATGGTCTGCGCGAAAACCGGTACCGGTAAAGCCTTTTCGAGCTGCCACGAGAATCCGTTGATGTCGCTGTCCGCGCCGACGACAACCACGGCGCCCGGGCGCCATCCGGTGCGGTCAAACATTCCGGTCAGCCAGGACCGCAGCCCGTCGAACCCGCCGCTGATGTGCTTGACGACGGTTTGTGTCTCACCGTCGTGGGTGTCGACCATGACGACGGTCGCCCACTCGTGTTCGAGAACGCAGACTGCGGTCTGCTCGTACCCGATGACGGGGGCAATGGCCCGCGCCAGGGTCTCGACGGCCTCGAGCAAGCGAACCGGCACCACATTGTCGAAGCCGGCGTCGGTCAATACCTCCAGCAGCAGTGCGGCTTGGGCGGTCGCCTCGTCGTTCCACGTCACTCCGATGACACGCAGACGGTGATCGCTCGTATCGGCCTGCGCGTCCACCCGCAGTACTTCTTGTGCGACCTGCTCTGCGGTACTCACGGCACGCACGCCCTGCTCCGCGTCCAGTGCCGACTCCTGATGGTCCAGGATGTTGCCGTCTGCGCCGTGTCCCTCAGCGAGGACCCACCCGAAGGTGGCCGGCGTCAGCGATAGCCCTAGTACCGTGTCCAAAATTTGCACCTCAATCGTCCCCGGTCTCCGAGGCCCCCCTGCCAAACCATCGCGCACCCTAAAGTCCGCTGGTGCGGTGATTCGTGAGGGCCGGAACGGACCGGGTTTGCGTTCGGTCTCCATCGGCTTGCTTCGAGAGAGCCTACGCGGTCGTAGCGGGTTCGGCTGCACCGATATCAGATCCTGGGAAAACCCAAGCGGATGCGCTCCGACACCGGAATCGAACTCAGTGTCGAGCGCGTCAAGGACGGCGGCCGTGCCTCGCCGACGGTGGTCCGCCGCGATACCACGCGTCAATTCGGTACTGGTTCGGCTGAGTGGCCGTCGCCGTTGGGCGTGTCGAAATCGGTCGACACCTCGATTAGACGCGCTTTGTAGCTCACGTTGTCGCATGACACTCCCCTGGTGCCCGGTTCTTGGCTAAAGGCTCGCTACCTGGCGGTTTGTCCGGCGAATCGGCCCAAAAGGCGGTGCTGTGGAGGGCGCTGGCCTTGCCGGCCACCTATCAAAGTCGATTTATTTTCGGCAGTCATCGATACAAAACTGGGATGACAACGCACCCCAATCGACATTTGACCTATTCGCACGGTAAATTCTGCCGAGGGTTCCACGCGACTACGTACGACCGACAAGGGGCGCAGGTATGACAGACGTGAGCAAGAAGATCCGAGCCTGGGGGCGCCGGCTATTGGTCGGTGCAGCAGCGGCGGTGGCCCTGCCGGGGCTGATCGGTCTTGCCGACGGCGGAGCGACCGCGAGTGCATTCTCGCGACCTGGCCTGCCCGTCGAATACCTGCAGGTGCCGTCTGCAGGAATGGGCCGCAGTATCAAGGTCCAGTTCCAGAGCGGCGGATCAGGCTCTCCCGCGGTGTACCTGCTCGACGGGTTGCGGGCCCAGGACGACTTCAACGGCTGGGACATCAACACCGCCGCGTTCGAGTGGTACTACAAGTCGGGCCTGTCGATCGTCATGCCCGTCGGTGGCCAGTCGAGCTTCTACACCGACTGGTACCGCCCGGCGTGCGGGAAATCCGGCTGCTCGACCTACAAATGGGAGACGTTCCTCACTAGCGAGCTGCCCGGGTACCTGTCGTCGGAGAAGTCCGTCAAGGCGAACGGCAGCGCCGCGGTCGGGATTTCGATGGCGGGTGCATCGTCAATGAACCTGGCGATCTACCACCCCGCTCAGTTCGTCTACGCCGGTTCGCTGTCCGGCTACCTCAGCCCGTCCACCGGGCAGAGCTGGATAGGTCTGGCGATGGGCGATGCCGGCGGCTACAAGAAGGAAGACATGTGGGGGCCGGATAGCGACCCCGCATGGCAGCGCAACGACCCCTTGGTCAACGTCGGCCAACTCGTCGCCAATAACACCCGGCTCTGGGTGTACTGCGGCAACGGGACTCCGAACGAACTGGGCGGTGGCAATTTGCCGGCTACGTTCCTCGAGAGCAACTTCATGATCGGCGTCAACAAGAAGTTCCAAGACGCGTACAACGCAGCGGGCGGCCACAACGCCGTGTTCAACTTCCCCAACTACGGAACCCACAGTTGGGAGTACTGGGGAGCCCAGCTCAACGCGATGAAGGGTGACCTGCAGACCACCTTGGGTGCTACCCCCGGAGGCGGCGGATAACCCCGTAAAGCCGGATGTCGCTACTGCGCTTGACGACCAACGTCAGGCGCAGTAGCGCGTTAAGGGCCCTTCTTGCCGCGGTGCTGACGCTGCCGGCCGTCATCCTGCCGACAACGCCCGCACGAGCCGACACCAGCGCACTGACCGAGTTGGTCGATGCCGCAGCACAGCGGTTGCAGACCGCCGACCCGGTGGCCGCCTTCAAGTGGAATTCGCATGGTGCCATTGAGGATCCGGGCCGCGTGCAGGACGAACTCGCCAAGTTGAGCGCCGATGCCGCCGGCGAACACATCGAGCCGGACTACGTCACCCGGGTCTTCGGCGACCAGATCAACGCCACCGAAGCGATCGAGTACAGCCGCTTCGCGGATTGGAAGCTCAATCCGTCGAGCGCGCCCGCAGGCTCGCCCGACCTGTCGGCGTCGCGGTCGACGACCGACGGCCTCAACCAAACGATGCTGACTCAGATCGTGGCCCGCTGGGACCTGCTGCATTCGCCGGCGTGCGCGGCACAGTTGGACGCCGCGAGGACCGTCGTTATACGTGCTCACCAGCTCGACAGCCTGTATCGGCACGCCCTGACACTGGCCACTCAGTCGTATTGCGCTTAATTATTCGCATCCGGCCCGTCGAGTTGGTTCCCGATGTGCCGATTTCATTGCCATAGAAATGCCATAAATTTCTTATCTCGCGAATCAATCAAATCGGTAACGCTTTCTACACATATGCCGAATTGCTTGACATGAGAAACTTGGGGAAGGCTCTCGTGAAGTACGCCGTTGTCGGCGGCTTCATCGCAGCGACCCTGGGACCGGCGACCCCCGAGGCCGGCGCGGCGCCGACCCCCAACTGGGACGCGATCGCGCAGTGTGAGTCCGGCGGCAACTGGCACGCCAACACTGGGAACGGCGTATATGGCGGGTTGCAGTTCAAGCCGGCGACCTGGGTCCAGTACGGCGGTGTCGGTAATCCGGCGGCAGCCTCCAGAGAGCAGCAAATCGCCGTTGCCAACCGTCTTTTCGCTGATCAGGGTGTAGAGCCCTGGCCGAAGTGCGGCGCTCAGTCGGGCCTCCCCATCGGCTGGTACTCGCACCCCGCGCAGGGCATCAAGGAGCTCATCAACGGGCTGATTCAGGCAGCCATGCCACACTGATATCAACCGCAGCTGCGTCTATCCCCAGGCGCAAGCATGTGTTTGGATCGGGCCATGGAAGGTTCGGCAACAGTTCATATGGCGGCGTCCGCGGACAAGATCTGGGATCTGATCGCGGACGTCCGTAACACCGGGAGGTTCTCGCCCGAAGTAATGGAGGCGGAGTGCGTGGGCGGCGCGAATGGCCCGGCCCTCGGCGCCAAATTCCGCGGTCACGTTAAGCGAAACGAGATCGGGCCGGTTTATTGGACGATCTGCGAAGTCACCGCATGCGAGCCCGGTCGTGAATTCGGTTTTGCGGTTTTTCTCGGCGACAAACCGGTGAACAACTGGCACTACCGGTTGGCGCCCTCGGCGGCCGGTACGGATGTGACCGAGTCATTCCGGCTCAGCCCCGCACCGTGGCTCGGCGTCTACTGGTTGTTTGGCGGCTTTCTGCGTAAGCGCCGCAACGTCCGTGATATGACCAAGACGCTCAACCGCATCAAAGATGTGGTCGAGGCGGGCTGACAAGGAAGGCTTGCATGCCAGGCTCCGGAAACAGGGATGCTAAATCGGTCTTCATCGCTGGCGCGGGCAGTGGAATGGGCCGTGAAGGAGTGAGGCTCTTCCACGCCAATGGCTGGCGGGTGGGTGCGGTGGACCGCGACGCTGATGGACTGACGGCGCTGCGCCGGGAACTCGGCGACGAGCGGCTGTGGACCCGCACCGTCGACGTGACGGTCAAGGCGGACCTGGATGGCGCGTTGGCTGATTTTTGCGCCGGCAATATCGGCGACGGGCTGGACATGATGTGGAACAACGCCGGCATCGGCGAGTCCGGCTGGTTCGAGGATGTGCCCTATGACGCCACGATGCGCGTCGTCGAGGTGAATTTCAAAGCTGTGCTGACCGGCGCCTACGGGGCACTTCCCTCCCTCAAGAGAACTCCCGGCAGTCTGATGTTCTCGACGTCGTCGTCGTCCGCTACCTACGGAATGCCACGCATCGCGGTCTATTCGTCGACCAAGCATGCGGTCAAAGGACTGACCGAGGCGCTGAGTGTGGAATGGCAGCGCCACGGTGTGCGGGTCGCCGACGTCCTCCCAGGCCTGATCGACACCGCCATCCTGACCACGACGCGCAACCACTCCGACGATGGCGCCGCGCCGATGACCGCTGACGATCTGCGCGCCCGCGCGCCCAAGAAGGGCATGCTCCGGCTGATGCCGGCAACCAGCGTCGCCGAAGCTGCGTGGCAGGCCTATCACAATCCGAAGCGGCTGCATTGGTATGTGCCCAGGAGCATTCGCTTGATCGACCTGCTCAAGGGGCTGAGCCCGGAGTTTGTCCGAAGCCGCATCGTCAAATCGCTGCCCGGGCTGATGCCGAAGCGGCCGTAAAGGAGCTGAAGTGGTGCAGTACAGATTGGTCGCGGCCGCGTTTGTCCTGGTCGCCAGTGCGGCGGGCTGCGCGGCGCCCCAGACGACGCCGCGGGCCGCCGCGCACCTGACCATCGACGGGTCCAGTCATGCGGCCCGTCCGCCTGCGTGCAGCCAGGTTCAGTCCTACCGGACCATCGATATCCGCGGCCGCGACGGCCAGGTTGAAGCGGTGGTGCTGCTCAGCGCTTCTCGGGCCCTCCCCCAATGGGTGAAGATCCGCAACGTCGACGGTTTCACCGGAAGCTTCTGGCAAGGCGGGGTCGGAGACGCACACGCCGACGTGACCAACAGTGCGTACACGATCACCGGCAGTGCCTACGGCATCAACAGCAGCAATCCCAACAAGGTCATCACGACGGACTTCAAGATCACCGCGGAATGCTGACGGAGGGGCCGTGAAGCAGCGGTTGCACTGGCTTGCGATGCACGGGTTCATTCGGGGCGTCGCGGCGATCGGGGTCCGGCGCGGGGATTTACAGGCCAGGCTGATCGCCGACCCGGCGGTGGCGGCTCACCCGATGCCGTTCTGCGACGAACTGCACGCACTGGGGCCAATGGTGAAGAGCCGCATCGGCTATTTGGCTGTCGACCACGCGGTAATCCACAGCCTGCTGCGATCCGACGACTTCCGGGTGCTGGTGCTGGGATCAAATCTGCCGCGACCGGTGCGGTGGCTCGAGCGCCGCGCTCGCGACGATCTTCTGCATCCGTTGCGCGAACCGTCGTTGCTGGCCGTCGAGCCGCCGGATCACACGCGCTACCGCAAGACGGTGTCGGCCGTGTTCACGTCGCGGGCGGTCGCCGAGCTGCGTGATCGAGTGGAGGAGACCGCGGCCAGCCTGTTGGACGAGCTGGCCAACGAGTCCGGTGTGGTGGACATCGTCGGACGGTATTGCTCGCAACTGCCGGTCGCCATTATCAGCGACATCTTGGGTGTGCCGGAACGGGACCGGTCGCGCGTCCTGCAGTTCGGTGAGCTGGCCGCCCCGAGTCTGGACTTCGGATTGCCGTGGCACCAGTACCGCAGGGTGCAGCAAGGGATCGCCGGATTCAACTCCTGGCTCATCGATCACCTGCAGCATTTGCGGCGCGCGCCCGGCGACGATTTGATGAGCCAGTTGATTCAGACAGCTGAAAGCGGTTCTGCCGAAACCCAGCTCAACGAAAACGAACTGATCGCGATTGCTGCGTTGGTGTTGGCCGCTGGGTTCGAGACCACGGTGAACCTGTTAGGCAACGGAATTCGCATGTTGCTCGACACGCCCGGGCAGCTCGACACGTTGCGCGAGCGTCCTGAGCTGTGGCCCAACGCCGTTGAAGAGATCCTCCGGTTGGGCTCGCCGGTGCAACTCACCGTGCGCAAGGCCCTCAATGACGTCGAGCTGGCGGGCAGGCAGATCAAACGCGGAGACGTGGTGCTGCTTTATCTGGCCGCCGCCAACCGGGATCCGTCCGTGTTCGCCGATCCGCATCGCTTCGACGTCGAACGCCCCAATGCGGGAAAGCATCTCGCGTTCTCCGGGGGCCGACACTTCTGCCTGGGCGCTGCACTAGCTCGTGCCGAGGGTGAAGTCGGGCTGCGGGCCTTCTTCGACCGGTTCCCCGATGTGCGGGCAGCTGGTGCCGGGACCAGGCGGGACACCCGGGTGCTGCGGGGCTGGTCGACCCTGCCGGTAGCGCTGGGGCGGGCGCGGTCGATGGCTCCGATCGCTTCGCCCATAGCCTGATCATTGGCGAGTGAGATAGCGGTCGAGCCAGTCCAACAGCCGCTGCCAGGCATCGGCCGCAGCTGCGGCGTTGTAGCGGGGGCCGGTGTCGTTGAAGAAGGCGTGATCGGCGTTGGGCTCCACAACCAGGTCGTTGACCAGCCCGGTCCGGTCGAGGGCGGCTTTCGCCGCCGCTTGCGACCCGGTGACCCTGGCGTCCAGGGCGCCGTAGATACCCAGCACCGCCGCCTTGGCCCCGGTGAAGTCGGGGTTGGGAGGCAATGGCCCGTAGAACGGGACCGCGGCCGAGACTCCCAGCGCACCGGCGGCCAGCAGTTGCCACACCAATCCCCCGCCGAAGCAGAAGCCGACCACCGCAATCTTCTGCCCCGGCACCTGAAGCCGTAGTTACGCGACACCGGAATTCATGTCGTGGGTGAACTGCTCCGGAGCGATAGCGCTGAGCGCCGCGGTGGCCTCCGCTGGATCCCGGAACGCCGCGGTTCCACCTTTCTCGGACAACAGGTCTATGGCCAGCGCCGAATAGCCGGCCCCGGCCAACCGGCCTGCGACCGACCGCACCCAGTCATTCAGCCCCTTGTTCTCATGGATGACCAGCACGCCGCCCTTGGAATTGACCGCTCGCGCCCAGGCCCCTCGTAGCTGACCCGTCGACCCAGTCCATGAGATCGGCGAAGTAGGCAGTGCTTTCGCCATACCGGGCGGTTGTGCTGGGCCAGTTGATGTTTCGGGGGGCGACGAGAGTTGTGGAGTTTCGGACTCTTCTTGCTGCCCGGAGCAGGCGACGAGGAGCGCGGTCGCTGCTGCGGTACTCAAGCCGAGCAGCGATAGCCGCCGGATGGCCTCGCGTCTGGTCAGCAGACCGTCGACGTGGTCGATGGCGATCTCGTCGGTGATGTAGCGCTGGAGCGGGTTCACCTTCGCGAGTATCCGCCCCGCGACAGCGTGGTTGACACCCGTGCCGCGGGCGAGTTCTATTTGCCGCTATGACAGACGTATCTGTGCTCGCGGTCGAGGATGTCGTACTCCAGCTTTGGCGGGCGCTTTCCCGCAGGGATTGGGATGCGGTCAAAACGTCCCTGGCAGCGGACTGCCTCTACGTCGACATGCCGGTCCCCGCGTTGGCGGCGCGTGGTCCCGAAGACATCGTGAAACGACTCCAGATGGGGCTCGAGCCACTGGCGGGCTACGAAAACCACGACGGCCTGCTGCTGTCTCACGGCACCGACGTGATGTACGAGCATTCCGAAACATGGACTTTCAAATCGGGTGAACAGGGCGTGTTGAGATTCGTCACGGTACATAAAGTCGTCGACGGCAAGATCACGGTCTGGAAGGACTACTGGGACATGAATAGTCTGGTCAGTTTCGCGCCTCCGAACCATTTCGAGGCGTTGGCATCCGCCGATACCTCCTGGATTTTCGATGCCTCAGGCTTGATCTAGGGGCCTTTTCATTGCCTCCGGTCTCCCAAGGAGCTTATACGAGACCATAGGTCTAGCTATAAGGTTAGCTAGTTACCCATGAGTATCTAGTATGTGCCGCGGATCTCGGTTAATATCGGCACCGGCCGAATCGGGTCTGAATGCGGCGGTGGGCGCCTTCATGCCAGCTATTTGTTGTCGGAGTCGGGAGCGGTCTTTTTTGTGCCTCCTGACGCCGCACCCCGGTTTCATTTGAGCCGGGCGATACCTGGACGAACGGAGTGCGATATGTCGCGCCTAACCAACAGAGTCACCTTTGCCTTGATCCTGGGCTTCATTACGGTGACGGCTTCGGGATGCTCGCCGGTCTTGTCGCTTTTCTCTTTTTAATGCCTTGAGGCGTGCGCATGTTTTCGGCGCTTCGGGTCTGATCTGAAACGTCGTTCCTTCGGTCGCAAACGCGCACAGCGCATCGTGTGTCTGGCATGTTCCCAGTAGAGGGGGCCGTCTTGTTTTAGAGTCCTGTTGCCCGTGACCTGGGCGGATAGGACGATGAAGAAATGGCTGGACGGAAGCGGAACTCTGCTGAGGACATCGTTCGCAAGCTGCGGTGTGCTGATGAGCTCACCGCGGCGGGCAAGACCCAAGAGGAGATCGCCGCCGAGCTTGGGGTGTCGGCGGCGACGTTGTACAACTGGCGACGCCAGTACGGCGGGATGGATACCGACGCAGCGAAGGAACTCAAGGAGCTGCGCGAGCAGAACGGCAGGCTCAAACGCCTGCTCGCCGACACCGAGCTGGAGAAGGACGCATTGAGGGAGGTGGCGCGGGGAAAATTTTAGACCCGGCTCCCAAGCGCCGCGCCGTGGACATGCTCGTCACAACGATGAACCTGTCGAAACGGTTGGCGTGCAGAGCAGTTGGGCTGCCTCGTTCGACCTACGCCCGCATCCCGATCACGCAGACACCCACCGATCCAGATGCGGGCCTGAGGGCCACGCTAGGCACCTAGGCACGCGAACACCCGGTGCATGGGTTCCGTCGCGCGTGGGCGCACCCTGAGGCACGACCTGGGCGTACGGGTGAACAAGAAGAAGGTGCACCGGCTGCGGAAGGAAGAAGGGTGTGCAGGTCCGGATCTACCACCCCCGCAAACGCGCCGGCATCAGCTCAACCCCACAGGTGCAAGCCGATGCACCTAAAGTCGTATGGGCGCTTGACTTGCAGTTCGACTCCACCGTCGACGGTAAGGCCATCAAGATCGCCTCGATGATCGACGAGCACACCCGGCTGTCGTTGATGAACATCGTGGAGCGCTCGATCACCGCGCAGAGGTTGACCGAGGAGTTGGACAAGGCGTTCACGTTATGGGACGGCCCGCCGTTGGTGCTGCGAATGGACAACGGTCCGGAGTTCATCTCCCATGTGCTGCAACAGTTCTGCGGTGACCGGATCGGCATCTGCTACATCCCACCGGGCACACCGTGGAACAACGGGCACATCGAATCCTTCAACAACCGACTACGCAAGGAGTGCCTCAACCGCAACCACTGGACGAGTCTCCTCGAAGCGCGGGTGGTGATCGAGGACTTCAAAGACGACCACAACCATCTGGCGTGTTCCCGCTGAAGGAGTCCAACCAGTTTTAGAGTCCTGTGGTCCGATGTCGGGCCGAGAAGGGACGATGAAACGTATGGCTGGTCGGAAGCGGCATTCCGCGGAGGACATCGTGCGCAAGCTGCGCCGGGCAGATGAGTTGGCTGCCGAAGGCAAGACGGGTGAGGAGATCGCCGCCGAGCTGGAGGTGTCTGCGGCGACGTTGTACAACTGGCGGCGCGCCTACGGCGGGATGGACACCGACGCCGCCAAAGAACTCAAAGAGCTGCGCGAGCAGAACGCCCGACTCAAGCGGCTGCTGGCCGAAGCTGAGCTGGTCAAAGACGCACTGCGGGAGGTAGGGAAGGGAAAATTCTGAGCCCAGCTGCCAAGCGCCGCGCCGTCGACATGCTCACCACCGCGTTGGGCATGTCGCAACGGTTGGCGTGCAAAGCAGTTGGGCTGGCCCGCTCCACGCACCGCCGCCTCCCGCAAGCGCAGACTCCGGCTGATCCCGATGCCGATATGCGGGCCTGGTTGCGTTCCTACGCCACGAAAAACCCGTGCCATGGGTTCCGGCGCGCCTGGGCCGCGCTGCGCTACGACGAGCGCCGCGAGGTCAACAAGAAGAAGATCCATCGCCTGTGGCGCGAAGAGGGATTGCAGGTGAAGGTGATCTCGCCGCGCAAGCGGGCCGGGGTGTCGTCGATCCCGCCGGTTGAGGCCGATGCCCCGAACGTGGTGTGGGCGATCGACTTCCAGTTCGACTCCACCACCGACGGCAAGGCGATCAAGATTGCCTCGATGGTCGACGAACACACCCGTGAATCGCTGCTGCATCTGGTGGAACGCTCGATCACCGCCCACCGGCTCGTTGACGAGCTCAAGACGGTGTTCGCCGTGGCCGGCGGTCCGCCGAAGGTGCTGCGGATGGACAACGGGCCTGAGTTCATTTCTCAAGCGTTGCAACAGTTTTGCGACCGCAAGGTCGGCACGTCCTATATCCCGCCCGGAACGCCGTGGAACAACGGACACATCGAATCCTTCAACAACCGACTACGCAAGGAGTGCCTCAACCGCAATCACTGGAACACCCTGTTCGAAGCCCGCGTGGTCATCGGTGACTTCAAGACCGAACACAATCATCGACACCGCCACTCATCGCTGGGTTACCGAACACCGGCCGAGTACGCTGCGGCATGCAGGTGCACCCACACCCCGGTGGCCTGCGAGATCAACTGAATCCGGAACCAAAAACACCCCGACTCTAAACGCGGGTGGACTCAGTAACGGGGACTCGCCACCCGACCACGACATGGCGCCCTCGGGTAGGCATCATGCTTGTCCGCACAGTGCGGTTCTCACCGACGCGTAGTTGTAGAGCGAGATATTGTCAAGACCTGTGGATGAGGTTGTTTCAGGCGACCTCCGTTTCGGTTGATTCGCTGGTTTCGGCGGGTGTGATATCGACGGGGCGTTCGAGCAGTTTGCCTTTGTGGAACACCGCGCCGGCACGGACCAGGGCGACCAAGTGCGGGGCGTTGACGGCCCGCCACCGGGCCTGCGCGGCGTCGATCAGCTTGTAGGCCATCGCAATTCCCGCGGCGCGGGAGCCGGGCCCCTTGGTGACCTTGGTTCGCAACCGCACGGTCGCAAAGGTCGACTCGATGGGGTTGGTGGTGCGCAGGTGGATCCAGTGCTCGGCCGGGTACTTGTAGAACTCCAGCAGCACGTCGGCGTCGTCGACGATCTTGGCGACCGCCTTGGGATACTTGGCACCGTAATCGACCTCGAAGGCCTTGATCGCGATCTGCGCCTTGTCGATGTCCTCGGCGTTGTAGATCTCCTTGATCGCCGCCAACGCAGCTGGGTGCGCTGACTTCGGCAGTGCAGCAAGCACATTGGACTGCTTGTGAAACCAACACCGCTGCTCACGCGTGTTCGGGAAGACCTCGCGGACCGCCTTCCAGAACCCCAACGCACCGTCACCGACAGCCAGCACCGGGGCTGCCATCCCGCGCCGGCGGCAGCTCCGTAGCAGATCGGCCCACGATTCGGTCGATTCCCGGTAGCCGTCGGCCAAGGCGACGAGCTCCTTGCAACCATCGGCGCGCACCCCGATCATCACCAACAAACAGAGCTTCTCCTGCTCGAGACGGACCTTGAGGTGAATGCCGTCGACCCACAGGTAGACGTAGTCCGTGTCCGAGAGGTCACGGACTTGGAAGGCCTTGGCTTCGTCTTGCCACTGGCTGGTGAGCCGGGTGATCGTCGTGGCCGAGAGACCCGCACCCGAGCCCAGGAACTGCTCCAACGCCGGACCGAAGTCACTCGTCGACAGGCCATGCAGATACAGCAGCGGCAGAACCTCGCTCATCTGCGGTGACTTGCGCGCCCACGCTGGCAGGATCGCGGAGGAAAACCTTTGCCGCTCTGCGGTATCGGCATCGACGCGCTTGTCGTTGACGCGCGGCGCGGTCACCGTGACCGCGCCCGACGCGGTCAACACCTCACGCTCCCGGTGGTAGCCGTTGCGGACCACCAGGCGCCGTCCGTTGTCGTCGACCTCTCCGGCATGGGCGTCGATGTAGGCGGCCACTTCGGCCTGCAACGCCGCCGCAAGCATCTGTCGGGCGCCGTCGCGGACGATCTCATCGAGCAACGACCGACCGACACCGTCGTTCTTCTCGTTGGAGCATTCCGCGTCGTGAACTACCGTGAGCATGGGCGTACCTTCCCAACCAGCGCGCCAACGCCGGTCTTGATCAGAGAACCTTGGACTTCAGATCATCCTCGGGAAGGTGCGCCCACTTTCACACCACCTCGCCAAGGCTCATCCACAGGTTCTGATCATTGCTCTTGTAGAGCAGGCTGATCGCCTGTCGCGTTAGCGAGCGCTCTTGATGTGCTGAGGTAACGCGCACGGCCGGCACTTTTGTGGTGTCCCATGCGTGGTATTCGTCGTGTGTCCGGGCCGCGAGTGCTTCGTGGCCGGACACTGACGAATGAATGCTGCCCTTCAACGGCCGGGATTATCTGCCACCATGGTGGCAAGATGCGCCTCAATGGACTCGGACTACTGCGCGGTGGAAGACGAAGGGACGTCCTCGGGCCGAGGTTCGATCACATCGCGACGGGAGGACGACCTGATGCCGCGTTTCGAAACTGAAATGGAAGTCTGTCCTGACTGCCGACGGGCAACCGAGGCCATGGTCGAATACATCCGCGACAGCGACGGCAACGTTGTCAGGAGGCTGGTGCGCGACATCAACTGCCGATACGCGGACTGCCCGGGCAGCGAAGTGCCCCCGCACTGGAGCTAGGCAATGCCGCGCATCATGGAAGCGCTCGCGATGCGCACCATCACCATCCCGGAGCGATCGGCCGTGTCCAGGGCTCGAAATTCTGCATTCGCGAGCACGAGCCGGCCGCTTAGCGCGTCAGATACGTCCAGCTTTCTGTCACTCCCGATCCGCATCCCCTTGCGCGCCAACTGATCTTGATCCAAGCTCGGTCGAGAGCCGCTGTGCGCCAGTATCTTTCGCGCCAACATACCGGCACCCCGCTGTGGGGGTTGGAACCGTACCAGCAGAACGAAAATCGGGAAAAAATTTGCTGCGATTTTCGCGGAAAGGCTCGTGATCAAGGTCTTTGGCGTCGTATTGTACGTGTGTCTCGGGCAAACAGATCGGCACTCTAGTACAGATTGTCCTCAGAAGTACAGATTGTCCTCAGACGAACGGGGGTAATACCATGTCACGTCTCAGCAGTAAAATTGTCGTCGCCTTGTTCCTCGGCTTCACCGCGCTTACAGCGTCGGGGTGCACGATCCCTCTCACCATCGATCCCGGCAGTTCCGGCTTGGTCTTTACGCCTTAAAAAAGGCGCTCAGCAGTCGTGGGGTGAGTCCGCGATAATCCCTGTGCGAGCGGGGATTATCGCGGATCTCCGCTCGATAGCCTGGCCGAACAGCGGCCAACACGTCGGCGGTCCGCGGGCTTTGAAGGCCGAAACCGGATGTGCTGCAAGGGTGATTCAGCCGGTCGGTGATTAGCCGGCGGATGCCCGGCTGCCGATGGCCTAGTACTGCTGCAGCACAACGGCTTAGGGACGACCGAGTTCAATCAGTTGGTCGTTATCACGGTGTGCAGGTAAATGGATCGCAATTGATAGTAACCGGGAATGTGCATGCCGAGGCTGTCGCGGCGGTAAAGGTGAGAAGCAAGGCGACGATGATTTTGCTCGTGCCACGTGACATGAAACTGCCCCCGTTCGTGTCTGAACGATCTGCTGCCGGATATATGAATTTGTGCCCACCCGAGTTACCCGAGAAGGCTTAGCCTACGCCGTCAAGCCCGCTAAACCAAAGGGTTTCGGCGTGTGGACGACTATCGGGAGTGACCGCGCCGGGCCCAAGTAATGGCGTGGTTCCCCAGTAGGCCAACGAGTTTCGCGCCGGTAGTCCGTTTGGTCCATTGGGCAAATGGCACAGTGAAAATGTGAGAAGTCATTGCTGTGAAGCTAACTCGTGCAGCACACAAAGCCGGACCGGATCGCGCTTGCCCTTGACTCTCACCCAGCCGTGGCTGCTCACCCGGGCGGTCGTGCCAAGGGTCGCCGAGGTATTGGGGCCAAGTACTACCTGACCCGGCTCTGCCAAGTTCTGCAGGCGGGCGGCCAGATTCATGGTGTCACCGATCGCGGTGAAGCTGCGCATCTGCTCGGCGCCGATGTTGCCCACCAGCGCTGGCCCAGTGTTGATCCCAACCCGAAACCGCGGCCAGTCGGCATGCCCGGACGCCGCCTCGTCGACGACGATATGCAGCGCGAGTCCGGTTCGCGCGGCCCGCAATGCGTGATCGGCCTGACGTGCCGGTGCGCCCCAGATCGCCATCACTGCGTCGCCGACGAACTGCAGGACGGTGCCGCCCGCTTCGAGAATGACCGGAACCACCGCACCGTAGTAGGTATTCAGCATGGTGACCACCTGATCCGGAGACGTCGCTTCCGCGAACGGGGTGAAGCCGTGCAAGTCGGCCATCAACACCGTTACCTCGGCAACCGCGCCGCCCAGCCCGGCCTGACCGGGGTCGGCGAGCAGCGCGGTGGCGACCGCGGGCGACATGTAGCTGCGGAACAGCCCGTCGAGGTTTTGATACAGCCGGGCGTTCTCCAAGGCGATGGACGACTGCGTCGCGAAGGAGCGCAGCAGCGCGACGTCGGCCTCGGCGAAAGCGCCGTCGGGTCGATATGCCTCGATCACACCTGCGACCTGCCCCTTGACCATCAGGGGTAACTCCAGCGCGCCGTCCTTGGCCGCAGCGTCGGAAAAGCTGAGCTCACCATCACTCACGATGCCCAATCGAAATTGGTCGCCGGGAAAGGCGTCGGCCATGGCCGCCATTACCCGACTCAGCAGGGTGTCCTCGTCCTGGATGACGCTGGATTCCTGGCCCATCGCGATCAGGGTGCCCAGTTTGCGGACGCGCTCGCGCTCGGTGCCAATCGCCTCGGCGCCGCGCCGCAGGACGGCGACCTGTTGTTCGGACAGCTCGAACCGATCGGCCAGCCGGGCGGCGACGGCGCCGGGTGCCACCTGCTCGCCACGCTCATGGCGCTGCAGCATGTCGACCATCTCCTCGAACGCGGCCGCGTAATCGCGGTGCAGATCGGCGATGGTCTGAGGGGTGGCCAGTGCATCGAACAGGCCTCTGACCGAGCCTTCCCGGCGGAATTGGACCCGCGCGCTGTAGGCGATGAAACAAAAGGCCATCGTCATAAGCAGGTGCCATAGCCACCACGAGGCGTGCCAGCTCATTCCAAGCGCCAACGCCACCGATGCCTCGGCCAGCAGCACGAAGGCGGTGAGCACCGACATGATGACCACCGCGGGGCGTCGCCGATAGATAGGAAAGTAGGCCAGCGCCGCCACCCCGAACAGGACACATCCGGCTAGCGCCCCCACCTGCTCCGTACGTTCCAGCCCCGCTTGATCCGGGAGCCGGTCCAACGTGCCGGAAAGGATCAATAGCGCGCACGCCGCCATCAGGACGCAAACCACCGCCGACAGGCGCCGGCGCCACTTCCACAGGCGGGCGTTTCTCGCGGGGGTGAAGGTAATCGACGAGGCCAGCGCGATCACACCGGCCAACACGAGGCCCATCCGCGTCGGCAACATGAACTCCGCATCGGAGGTGTCCATCAGAACCCCCGGCGTGAACAGCGCGTGCACCCCGAAAAAACCGGCGGTCGTCGTAAACACCAGTGACACCAACCAGAGGCGGGCATCGTCGCGTGCCCTCGCCTCGCGCCCTATCAGGGCGCCCAGCACCACACTGACCAGTGCCGCGGACAGGACCAACACGAAGTGCGCAACCCGGTTGTCCCATTCCAGGTCGACCTTGGGTTTGTCGAGCAGTAGCCACAACGCCAGCATTGGAAGAGTCATGTGCATCAGCCAATTTGCCGTGCGCACCCGGGATGCCGGGCGTGCAGTGGCACGCATCGAAAAAGCCACCCCCTCGGCGCAACCCACGATGACGAGCCGCCAGCGTGCTAGTTGTATTTCAGCAAACGGCCGGGTGCAAGGGGAAATTCCTGGTCACCGGCAACCATCTCGACAACGCGCGATGTCGTTGGGGGCCAGTGGGAATGCGCAGCGACGGCGCCTTTGGTGTAGCTAGGACTCAACGAGTTGCTTGAGACACTTCAGTGTGCCGGAGAGCGTGCGGCCCACCTGACGCACCGCGATCCGATCAGCGAGATAGCCCAGTATCCCGCCCGGGGCCTGATACGACAGCCGGAACGTCACCTTTGTTTGGCCTTGCCAGGCATCTCGCAGCCGGATCCGGCCACGCAGTGTGACGCCAGTGATGCCCACCCACGCCAGGTCGCTGGACTCGCCGAATTCGACCACCTCGATCAGGCCGCCAACAGGCACCGAGCCGATTTTCCAATGCACGGTGTAGCGCGCGCCGACGGCGGCGGCCTGGTCGTTAGCCGATTCCCAACGCTCCAGATTCGTCATGAACTTCGGGTAGCAATCCGGGTCGCTCACTATTTTCCAGACGGCCCCGCGGTCGGCCGAGATGATGCATCGGCGTTCGACGCGCATCAGCCGATCACCGGCAAGCGACGTTTGGCGGCGAGGCGATCGACAGCGGCCTGCAGGCTGGCCATGACTCGGTCGTGCACCGCCTCGTCGTCGTCGCCGTCGACGGGGATCGGTTCCTGCACCTCGATCGCGATCTTGGTGGGTAGCGGAATGTGGCCCGCCAGATCACCGATGTTCAGGCCCCACGGCAGTGCCAGCGATATTGGAATGCTTTTGAGCCGCAGCAACTTATCCGCCATCAGTACCTTGGCCAGCCATTGCCCGCGGTTGAGGAATAACGCGCTCTCCTGGCCTCCGACGCTGGCCACCGGCACGATCGGTACGCCGGCGTCCCGGGCCAACCGCACGTAACCCATGCGCCCGTCGAAGTCGACCTTGTGGCGCTCCCACGACGGCCGGAAGACTTCGTAGTCGCCGCCGGGATAGACCAACAGCGCCGCACCGGAATCCAATGCGAGCCGGGCATTTTCAGGGTTAGCGGCGACGGTGCCGAATTTGCGCAGCCAGCCCAGCGGTGGCGCTGAGACGACGAGGTTGTGAGCCAGTTGGTAGAAAGGCCGCTCGACGCCGAAGTACGAACAAAACGCAAGTGTGAATACGAAGGTGTCAGGGGGCACGTTGCCGCCGCTGTGGTTACCGACCAGCAGCACCGGTCCCTCGGTAGGGATCCGGTCCAAACCTTGCACGTCTGCCCTGAAGTACAGCGACGCCAGCAGCCAGGTGCCCGGAAGTTGGTCGCGGATGTAGTCGGGATCCCGCTGGTCGAGGTCGGCTTTGGGAACTCTGGACGCGACCTGTTTGCGGGTCCAGTCAATGGCCTCCCCGACGAGCCCCATGTCCGTGTCCTGTCGCTAGCGCCTCTCCCGGGGCCGACTACCCGGATTGCGGCGCTTTCACACAAATCTTAGGTTGCCGATAGCGGCCGGATTCGGTACCGCCCGGACAGCGACGGCGGCCAGCATCACCAGGCTAAGTGGCGCAACACGTTTGGTCAGCTTGTTCGGCTTCGGTCCTGAAGGTGTCGGAATCGGCCAGGACCGTGTAAATCTCCCACTTCACCGCCTGGTCCGGTGATCCACACTTTGTCCTGCGTGGCGAAGCAGCAGGTGGTGCCGATCTCCTCTTCGGTGAACATGCCCTCCCCCGTGAGTAGACTGATCTCCTGAGGCACCATCTCGCTGGATTCGACCTCCACACCGAGATGGTTGATGGTGCCGCCGTGGCCGGGGGTTTCCAGCAGGACGAGTTTGAGTGGCGGTTCGGTGACGGCAAAGTTGGCGTAGCCGGGTTTGACCTTCGCGGGATGGGTGCCGAAAAGCGTGGAGTAGAACCTGATCGCCTCGTCGAGGTTGTCGACATTGAGGGCGAGTTGCACGCGGGACATAGCGGTGTTCCTTTCTGCCGTTACCTGGTCGTGCTGGTGTCGGGAAGAAGTTCGGCCATCAGCTGAGGCCCTTCAGTCGGGCTCGGTCCCGGAACAATCGAGTACGCAGCGCCAGGGACACGTAGACCAGTCCGATCAGCACGGGTACTTCGATCAGTGGGCCGACTACCCCGGCCAGGGCTTGCCCGGAAGTGACGCCGTAGGTGGCGATCGCTACGGCGATGGCCAGTTCAAAATTGTTGTCGGCGGCAGTGAACGCCAAGGTGGTGGTGCGCGCATAGCCGAGCCGCAGCACGAATCCAAGCGCATACCCGCCAGCCCACATGATCGCGAAGTAAGCCAGTAGTGGCACCGCTATCCGGGCGACATCCCATGGCCGGGAGGTGTTTGGTGGCCCTGCAGGACGAAGAGGATGACGATGTAAACAGCAAGCCATACAGGGCCCACGGCGCGACACGAACCAGGAATCGCGTCCCGTACCATTGGCTGCCCTTGGCCTTTTCGCCAAGACGGCGAGACAGGTAGCCGGCCAGCAGTGGAACGCCGAGAAATATGAGCACGGATTTGGCGATTAGCCACGGGGACACGGCAACATAGTTTTGCGGCAGACCCAGCCAGCCGGGCAGCGCACAGAAATAGAACCAGCCCAGCGCGGCGAACATGACGACCTGAAACAGCGAGTTAATCGCGACGAGCACGGCTGCGGCCTCGCGGTCGCCGTGGGCCAGATCGTTCCAAATGATGACCATGGCGATGCAGCGGGCCAACCCGACGATGATCAGCCCGGTGCGGTACTCGGGCAAATCGGCTAGCAGCAACCAGGCGAGGCTGAACATCACCGCGGGGCCGATGAGCCAATTGAGCAACAGCGAGGACATCATCAGCATGCGGTCGGCGGTGACCTGATCGAGGCGGTCGTAACGGACTTTGGCCAACACCGGATACATCATGACCAGCAGGCCGATCGCAATCGGCAGCGAATGCCCTGGACTTCAACGGTACTCAACGCCGATCCGAGGCCGGGAATCAGCCTGCCCAGCAGCAGGCCGCCGGCCATCGCTACCCCAATCCACACCGGAAGGAACCGGTCCAGCGCCGAAAGCCGGGTGGCTACGGTATCTGGGGCGGACACCGACGTGGAGACGTTGGTCACGGGTCGCGCTGCGTCGTCGTCGCAAGGAGTTGGTCGTCGGCACGCAGGACCGATGAAATCCGCTGCAACGCCATGGGAATCACCCAGTAGTAGACCCACGTGCCGCGTCGCTCGCAGTCCGGCAGTCCGGCTGAGCGCAGCAATTTGAGGTGATGAGAAATCGGTGGATGGGAGACATCGAAGGTCGCCGAGATTTCACATACTCACGCCTCGCCGCCAGGGTGGCTGGCGATCAGGCTCAACAGTCGCAGCCGTACCGGGTCGGCCAGCGCCTTGAACAGTGCCGCCAGGTCCGCTGCCTGCGACTCCCCCAGGGCGGCCACGCCTAATGCCGGACAACAAGCCACCTGATTCGATATTCTTCTATATAAGAATCTATCGAATCAAGCCGCAATGGTTGTCGAGAGTCGTCCCTCGGTTTCGGCGCTACATCGTGCCGAGGTGATACAGGCCAGCGGCGTTCTGGTGGGCAACGAGATCGACCACGCGGGTCGCATCGGCCTCGCTCCACTCGCCGTCGGCCACAAATCCATCCACCACTCGGTGAATACCCTTGCGCCACAACACAGCGCCCAAATAGTGCAGTTCGGCCGGCCCGAAGCCGTCCGACGAATACAGGAGCTTGCCGAAAGGTGCCAACTCCAGCAGCCGGGCGATGAACGCCGGTGCCCGAGCGCCCAGGTGGTTGATGCTGAGTCCGCCGTCGAGATAGACGTTGTTGAAGGCCTGCGCCAGATAACCCGCTTCGCGCTCGTAGGGATAGCAGTGCAGCAAGACGATCGGGGTGTCACCGGATTGACGCAGAAAGTCGAGCAGATACAGCGGATTGGCTTTGTGCAGATCGCAGTCGCGGTCGCCGAAGCCGACGTGGAATTGGAGCGGCTTGCCGAGCCGCAGGCCCTGGTGCAGACCGAACCGCAGCAGCACTCGATCCTGTAATCGGATCCCGCCGCGATCCCGCCACCGGCGGGCTGCCTCGGCGACTTCCGATGCGTGCGGTTCGGTCAGGTCGCCGTCGAAACCGCCGCGGTAGGCCAGGATCGACTTGGTGCCGACGGCGGCTGCCGCACGCTCGTGCAGGACCGCTTCGAATGCCGACGCGTAATCGCCCGGCGCTTGTGCGGCCTGTTCGGCCACCTGCTCGAGGCGAACGACCTCGTGCGAACGGTTGCCGGACAGTGCGCTCAGCTCGGAGACATCCGCTGTGCCGCCGGCACCGATTCCGGTATCCATTAGCCAGTCGCTCACTCCGGCGGCCGGCAGAAACAGGCGGGCCAGCTCGGTCTCGGTGAATCCGCTACGACGCTCCCAATAGGTCTGTGGATCAACGTGTTTAGGCAGTCCCAGAATTGGGCCGCAGTGGGCACGGACTGCGAAGCCCAGCTGTGAGTCGAAACCGGAGTCGACGACCGGCTCGGTGTTGGCCTCGTTGAGGGCGTTCTCGAACCGTTGCCGGTCCCCCGACTGTAACCAGCATCCGTGGACGTGGTGATCGATCAACGCCACTTCACCGATGTGGTGCTGCAGAGCCGACGAGTCAGCCACCGCTAAAGGCTCCACGCCATCCGGAATTTGTCCGCCAATTGCCCCGGGTCGAGGTCGCCGTAGCGCTCCTGCTCCAGACGGCGCACCGCGACCACCATGTCAACCGCGGGATCGCCCAGAATGTTTCGTAGCAACACCGAATTATCCAGTGCAGCAAGTATATCGGCCTGAGATTGGGCAAGGTGGCCAATGCCGGCGCGATCACGCGCGGATTCGGAGAGTTTTGCCGGGTCTACTGTCGTTTCCGGCGGTAGCGGCGCGTTGCGACGGATTCCGTCGAGCGCCAGCCCGAGGATTGCCGCCGACGCGAGGTAAGGGTTCGACGACGGATCGACGATTTTTACCTCGACATTGCCCCCGTAGGTACTCCCGGGGCCACCTCTGACGAATCGCACTGCGGCTTCGCGGTTTTCGATGCCCCAGCAGGCGTAAGCACCCGCCCAGTTACCCGGCTGCATACGCAAACCGGACACGATCGACCCACACAGCACGCCCTGCGCCTCTACCAGCCCGTGCATGACCCCCGCGACCGCGTTCTCCCCCGCCGGCGTCATACCCCCGGCGCCTGGCCCGCCGGAGAACAGTGGCCCTCGCGGCCGGGTCAGCGAGAAGTGCTGGTGTGCGCCGGATCCGACGCTGCCGGCGAAGGGCGCCGGCGACAGGCTGATGCGCAGCCCGTGGCGGCGGGCAGCACGGCCGATGATGATCCGGGTCAGTACCAATTGGTCGGCCGCGGCGACCGGCGGCAGCGGTGACAGCGAGATCTCGAACTGGTTGGCCCCGTACTCGGGATGGAACTGCTCGATCCCCACGCCGGAGGTACCGGCCGTTGCGATCACATCGCCGACGAACGCCTCGTGCTCGAGCACGCCGGCGAGGCCGTACTGCGCCCACAGTATCGACGGCAGCCGGCCACCGTCCGGGTCGACGAGGACGAACTCGATTTCATGGCCGACCGCCGCCTCGAAGCCGGCGTCACCGAGTGAGGCCTCGACTCGGCGCAGCGTTCCCCGGCTACACACGGAAACCGGTGTGCCGTCCTGCTCGAAGAATCCGGCGGGAGCCCAAGCGAACCCGTCGCCGATCAGGCGCAACGCTGGCAGGTCGATGCGCAGGCGTTGATCGCCGATCACGCCGATGTCGTCGGTAAAGGCGATGCCGGTCTGGTCGATGGCAAACGCATGCCACGAGGGGCTGGCACCCAGGCCGGGATCGGCAAAGGTGTTGGTGCGCCGGACCGGCACGGTCTTGGCCTGGGTGAGCCCGGCGGGGTTGACCACGGTGCCGATGACGGTGTCGACGCCCTCGGCCTCGAGTTGGGCGACGGCCGCGGCGGCAATGGGAGTGGCCGTCATCGCAGCCCTACCCGCAGGTCCCGTGGGTGGCTATGCGCGGCTGGGCAGCGTCAGCTGGCAAGTCTGGCCGATGTCGAGGGTCCGCAGCGTGCGTCCCATACCGACCCACAGTGCGCACGACAGGGCGAGGTCCGCGATCAGCTCTTCGGAGAAGTGCTCATTGCACCGGCTCCAAAACTCCTCGTCGTCGCGCAACTTGGTGTGCTCGGCACCGAAGCGGTGTGCGAATTCAGCCGCCAGGCGCTCCTGCTCGCTGTACCCCGGCCAGGTGCGCCATTCCTCGGCGTGCGCGTAGAGCTCTTCGTCGACACCTGCCGCCGCACCGTCGGCATCGCGGGCGTTGAGGCACACCACGCACTCGTTGTCGTGAGCGATCACCGCGCGGGCCAGCTCGCGGGTGCGCAGTGGCAGCCGGTTCTTGGTGTAGACGGCCTGGCTGAAGTTGGCGATTGTGACGCCGAGGTCTGGGGACTTCGTCGCCCAGCCGTAGACGTCGTCATCAGCGAATGTTCCGATTCGGCTCATGGCGTGATGGTACCTCCGCCCTGCGGATTTCAGGCAAACACCTACCGGTGTCCGCCGGTCCCGGCCGGCAGCCGGACCGTGGCAGGAGCGTCGTCGTGCCAATCACGTTGGGCCAGAACCCGATGCGCAACCTGCTGCAGGGCGGCTTCGACTGCCCGGCGGTCCGGCCGGGCCTGGTAGCTGGGTGAGCGGGCCAGCCTGTCGACGATCCAGGCGAGCAGCAACGAGTAAACGTAATCGACCTGCTGCGCCCCGGCCGGGGTCAGCCACATTTGGTCGCCGTCGCGCTGTGCGTAGGCGGTGGCGACCAGCCGGCCGAAGGTGGGTTCGAGGACCTCGAACGGTATCCGCATGGAGTTGCCGATATCGCTGAGACGAGCCGCCCCGTACATCTGCCCGAAGCGATAGATCCGCATCACGCCCGACAGTCCGGCCACGTCGAGGCGGCAGTCGGGCCGCATCGCGATGCTGCGTAACCGCACACCCGGGTCGCCGCGCACCATGCGCGCAATCGCGTTCTCCAGTAACCGTTCTGGTGTATCGGTGGTCGGCATTCCGAAGCCGTCGCCGACATCGACTGCGCTGTTATGGATGTCGCGTAGCGGGACCTCACGCAGGAACAACGCGACGACGAACCCGAGCAGGGCGACCGGCGCCGCCCAGAAGAACACCTCGCTCAGCGACTCGGAATAAGCCTGCACGATCGGGGCAACCACGTTGTGGGGCTGTTTGTGCAGGGCCCCCGGCGAACTCACCGCATCGGGACTTACGCCGCTGACCGCCAGCGCCGGACCCATCCTGCTTTTGAGGAAGTTCGAAAACAGCGAACCGAATATCGCGGCACCGAAAGAACTCCCGATAGTGCGGAAGAATGTCACACCCGAGGTGGCGACACCGAGATCCTCGAAGTTCGAGGTGTTCTGCACGATCAGCACCAACACCTGCATGGACAAACCGATGCCGGCGCCCAGGATGACTAGGTAGATGGACTGCACCAGCGCGGAGGTGGACGGATCCATTCGCGACATCAGCACGAACGCGGTTGCCATCAACGCGGTGCCGGCGACCGGAAAGATCTTGTAGCGGCCGGTCCGGCCTACCAGGGTGCCGCTGCCGGTCGAGGTGATCAGCATCCCGACCACCATCGGCAGGGTGCGCAGTCCCGAGGTCGTCGCGGAGACGCCGTTGACGTACTGCATGTAGGTCGGCAGAAACGTCATTGCCCCCAACATCGCGAAACCGACCACGAAGGACAACACACAGCACACCGTGAACACCGGACTGGCGAACAGCCGGGTCGGCAGGATGGGCTGCGGCACACGGCTTTCGACCCACACGAATGCAATGAGCGCTACGGCGGCGCCGACGAACAGCCCGACGATCGTCGGCGAGCCCCACGCATAGAGGGTGCCGCCCCAGCTGGTCGCCAGCGTCAGGCCGGTGGCGCCTAGGCCGACCAACACGATGCCCGCGTAGTCGATGACGGGCTTGGTGGAAGAGGCCAGCGCCGGAATGGCGGCAGCGGCAACGAAGATCACCAGCACCGAGATCGGCACATTTACCCAGAATGCCCACCGCCAGGTCAGGTAGTCGGTGAAGTAGCCGCCCAGCAACGGGCCGACGACCGTGGTGACACCGAAGACCGCGCCCAGGATGCCCTGATCGCGCCCGCGTTCGCGCAGTGGGACGACCTCACCGATCAATGCGCTGGCCGTGACGGTGATCCCGCCGCCACCGATCCCCTGCAGGGCCCGCGATCCCACCAGCATGCCCATCGACTGGGCCAGCCCGCAGGACACCGACCCGATGACAAAGAACACGATGGCGGCCTGAAATACGCGTTTGCGGCCGAACAGATCGCCGAGCTTGCCGACCAGCGCGGTGACGATGGTCGACGCCAACAGATAGCTGGTGACGACCCAGGATTGATGGCCGGCGTCACCCAGGTCCGCGACGATGGTCGGCAGCGCGGTCGCGACGATGGTCTGGTCCAGGGCCGCGAGCAGCATCCCGAGCACGATCGCGACGAAGATGAGGTTCCGGCGTTGCGGGCTGATCATCTCGCCGCTCGGTGCGGCACCTATTGCGTTGACTTGCGTTGATTCTGCGCTCGGGCTCGTCATGCCTGCCTTCCGTCAGCGTGATGCTAACGGCTACACCACTGCTACTGGCGGCTGGACGCTCGGCATGCCGAACCCGTTGCGGGCGTTGTTACGCGATCGAGCCCGGCGGCCGGGAAACGCATTGCGCCAAGTACAGCTCTTCGCCGAGCTTGTCCATCAGTTGTAGCTGGGTCTCCAGGTAGTCGACATGGTTTTCCTCGTCGGCGATGATCTTCTCCAGCAAGAAGGCGCTCGTACTGTCCTCTTTCGCCCGGCACATGATGACGCCGGGCTTGAGACGGCTCAGCACCTCGTACTCGATCGTCAGATCTGCCTCGAATTGCTCGCGCAGTGTCTGGCCGATCCGCAACGAAAACAGGCGCTGGTAGTTCGGCAGGCCGTCCAGCAGCAAGATCCGGTCGGTGATGGCCTCGGCGTGGCGCATCTCATCGAAGGACTCCGCGCGGGTGTGCTCAGCTACCTCCGTGAAGCCCCAGTTCTCCTGCATTTTCGAGTGCAGAAAGTACTGGTTGATCGCGGTGAGCTCACTGGTCAATTGCTCGTTGAGCAGACGCAAAACGTCCGGATCCCCTTGCATGATCACTCCTCCGGTGACTAGGGCTGTCAGGTCTGAGCGCGGCAGGTGCGCTGGGCTGAAGCACACCAATGCCGCCCGTACCAGCACTTTGCCACTCAAATTTCGAATCTTCCAGCAAGGTATGGCTGCGCTCACTAGCCCGAATCGGCTTTCGGCGCGTAGTTAGGTTCTGCTAACCTAGTTAGGTTGGACTTCCTTAACATGAGGCCTGTTCGGGCGGCCGTCCGAGTATGTGAGGTGTGCTGATGTACGTATGCCTGTGCGGCGGGGTCACCAATCACACCGTGCTCGAATGCGTCGCCGATGGTGCCTCCACCTCCAAAGAGGTGGCCGCGGCGTGTGGCGCCGGTGGTGACTGCGGCCGGTGCCGGCGCACGC
This sequence comes from uncultured Actinomycetota bacterium, assembly GCA_963712615.1. Classification (GTDB taxonomy): domain Bacteria; phylum Actinomycetota; class Actinomycetes; order Mycobacteriales; family Mycobacteriaceae; genus Mycobacterium. The sequence continues at coordinate 216,604 of CAVQIO010000002.1, read as the reverse complement.
TGCGGGCGATCATCGCCGCGTCATCGAAGGCCGCGTCATCGACGGTGGAGACCGCGCTCGAACCCGCGCCGTCGCACTAGCGGCTCAAGACACACACCGCGTCTCGTCAATTCCTCAGTGCTTCAATTTTGCTTTCGCTCCGCGAAAGACGCCAAGGCCGCGGCGTTGGCCTGTGCGCCCATCAACGCGGCGAAGTGAGCGTTTTCCCGCTCGGTTGCGGCAGCGATCCCCGGACGAACCGGTTCGGTCATCGTGTGTTTGACCGCCATCAAGCTCGAAACCGGCCGGGAGGCAAGGACTTCGGCATACCGACGGGTTTCGGGCAGCAGCTCGTCTGGATCGCAGACTCGCCAGACCAGGCCCATCCGCAGGGCCTCCTGCGCGTCAACCCATTCCGAGGACATCAACAACCACGCGGCGTTCTGTCGCCCCACTAACTGCGGCAGTAAATATGACGAGGCCGCTTCTGGGGCCACGCCGAGGCTGGTGAACGGACATTTCAGCCGCGCCGTCGTCGACATGAACGCCAGATCGGCGTAACCGAGGATGGTGGTGCCGATTCCCACCCCGACACCGTTCACGGCGCAAATCAACGGTTTGGGAAACGCGCTCAGCGCGTCGATCATGCCGGGGAATCCGTGTTTGCCCGGGGTGAAGTCGGGGTCGGTGATGCGCGCCTGCATCTCGGCGAGATCGGTACCGGCGCTGAAGCCGCGCCCGGTGCCGGTCAGCACCACGACCGCAACCTCAGGGTCCTCGGCCGCGGCCAACAGCGCCTCGGCGGTGGCGTCGTAGAGCGCTTCGTTGAAAGCGTTGTGCGCCTCGGGCCGGTTCAGCGTAAGGGTGCGTACCCGATTGGTGTCATCGATCAGCAGCGTCACGGCTGCAGCCTAACCTCGCGCCGATGCCGGCCAGAGTTCACCCGTTGCTGTAGACGCGGGTCGGTGCGATCAGCACCACGGCGCGGCGTTCGGAGGCCATCACCCGGTCGTACTCGTCCCAGTCGTCGTGCGTTCCACCGGCGGCGGTGAAGACCTCGCGCAGCAGCAGCCGCAAGTGGTCGGTGTCGGCAAGCCAGGGCTGCGAGTAGTCGGGGCCGGCCAGTTCTGCGCGTCCCTCGACGGTCGCCCATTGCCAGCCGTTGCGGAACGTGACGGCTAATTGCGGTCGCGCCCGAAGGTTGGCGAGTTTGACTTTGCCGTAGGTGGTGAAGCCCAGGACCGATTCACCGGTCTCCGGATGCGCTAGCTGACCGACGTTGACCAGCGACGCCTGCACGGTCTCGTCGGCGCGAACGGTCGAGATCACCGCCAGGCCGCTTTCGGTCGCCGCCAGTGCCACAGCGTCGTCAAGTGTCGTCATGTGCGGTCCTCACGTCCTAAAGGCTGTCTTGAACACGTAGCGGCTGGTGGGCACCGTGTCGATGTTCTCGTTGGCGCCGAATGCGGTTGTGCTGGCCACCATCCGGCCCAGCCGGTGCTGCAGGTCGCCATCGTCGGCGGCACCGAAGAACGCTTTGATATCGGTGATCGCCTCCGTGGGGAACAACTCCTCGACGATGCCCGCGATTCCCGGTGCGTCGGGAGTCAGCGCCCGCACCACCCAGTTCTGGGTATAGCCGAACGTCGACTGTGTCTCGATTGCGACCGAGGTGTGGTTGCGTTGCCAGCGGTTGAGCCAGGTCGGCTGGTCCAGCTCCAGCGGCCGGCGGAGTAGCGCGATGTTAGCCAAACCCGTTGCGCGGGAGCCGGACTCGGCGACCGGCGCGGCCAGTGGGATGGACTCGGTTACCAGGTAGGCGGCGAGCTGTTCACATTCGGCCTGCAGCAGGGACAGTGCCGCTGTCAGCTGTTCGCCATAGCACTGCTGAGTCCACATGCTCACGACGGCGCCGACGGGCGGGTCCAAGATCGTCAGCGTCATCAGCGAGTGCCGCACTGCGCTGTCACGGACATTGATGGCCAACCCGGGCAGGCCCAGGCCTAACAGCGCGTCGGCGACCGGACCTCGCTGGCGGGCACACCAATCGTCGTCCGAGTCGGCGCGCATGAGCACCGCGATCACCTTTTCCATAGGCTGAACCTACCGTCGGCGTCGGCCCGGGAGTGGCGCTACTTGACCAGGCGCACCTGCTGTTCACTGCCTATCGACTCGCCGATGATGCCGGCGAGCCGCCGATAGGATTCGTCGCGGCCGCTAGAGGAGCGGAAAACCAGGCCGATTCGTCGGCCCGGGCGCGGAGCCGCAAACTGCGCGAGACCCAGCTGGCTTCGCGCGGCCTCGACGGGCGCCGCGCTCTGCGGGATCAGGGTTACCCCCAGCCCTCCCGTCACGCATTGCACCGCCGTCGCCAGCGATGCGGCCCGGGTGTCGGCAAGTTCGGCCCGCACACCCGCCTTCTGGCAGGCATCCAGGGCCTGATCGCGGAGGCAGTGGCCCTCGTCCAGCAACAGCAGCGGCAAGTCCGCAAGCGCCGATGCCGGCACCCGGCGCTTACCTGACAGCGGGTGTCCGGGCGGTACGGCGAGCAAGAAATCCTCTTCGTAGATCGCCACCTCGGTGATTCCGCCGGTGTCGGCGGGCAGCGCAATCAGCGCCGCGTCCAATGCCCCGCCGCGCAGTGCCGACAGCAGCCGTTCGGTTTGGTCTTCGAGCACCCGCAGGGTCAGCCCGGGAAGGCGACCGGCGAGTCCGGCCAGCACGGCGGGCAGGACGTAGGGCGCCACGGTGGGGATCATGCCGAGGCGCAGGGTGCCCTGCAGCGGATCCGATGTGCCGGCCGCGGCGGCGCTGAAGGCTTCGGCCGCTTCGACCACGGCTTGGGCCAGGGGCAGCAGTTGCATACCTTCGCGCGTCACGCGGACCCACCTCGTCGAGCGTTCGACGAGGTGGGTGCCCAGGCCAGCTTCCAGGGCGGAAAGTGACTGCGAGAGCGTTGACTGACTTACGCCGAGAGCGGTTGCCGCACTGCCGAAATGGTGCTTCTCGACCACCGCGGCGAACGCTCGCAGGCCGGCGAGGGTCGGCTGAAAACTCTTATCGGTCATGGCTATAAGTATAGTGTGATATATCACCTTTACTTCAGACCCCGCTCCCGGCACCATGGTGGAAGACACAAACTTGACTAGATCCAAAAAGGAGCGGACATGTCCTTGCTTACGATCGGCGATCAGTTCCCCGCCTACGAGCTCACCGGGCTGATCGGTGGCGACCTGTCGAAGGTCAATGCGCAGCAACCCGAGGATTACTTCAAGAGCTTCTCCAGTGACGACTACGAGGGCAAGTGGCGGATTGTTTTCTTCTGGCCCAAGGACTTCACCTTCGTGTGCCCGACCGAGATCGCCGCGTTCGGCAAGCTGAACGACGAATTCGAAGATCGCGACGCGCAGGTGCTCGGCGTCTCGGTCGACAGCGAATTCGTGCACTTCCAGTGGCGCGCCCAGCACGACGACCTCAAGAAGCTGCCGTTCCCGATGTTGTCGGACATCAAGCGTGAACTCGCCTTGGCCACCGGAGTGCTCAACGATGACGGCGTCGCTGACCGGGTCACCTTCATCGTGGACCCCAACAACGAGATCCAATTCGTCTCGGCGACCGCGGGATCCGTGGGGCGTAACGTTGACGAGGTGCTGCGGGTCCTGGACGCTCTGCAATCAGACGAGCTGTGTGCCTGCAACTGGCGCAAGGGCGACCCGACTCTGGATGCCGGCGAACTGCTCAAGGCTTCAGCGTAATTGTGGCCCTGAGTCGGGGGCTTGAAATTGGAGGCGAAATGACCGTAGACAATCTCAAGGACGCGCTGCCGGAGTACGCGAAAGACCTCAAGCTCAACCTGGGGTCGATCGCCCGGACTACCGTGCTGAACGACGAGCAGTTGTGGGGCACGCTGCTGGCCAGTGCCGCGGCAACGCGAAACACCCAGGTGCTCGCCGAGATTGGCGCCGAGGCGGCCGACAATCTGTCTGCCGAGGCGTATCAGGCGGCGCTGGGTGCCGCGTCCATCATGGGCATGAACAACGTGTTCTACCGCGGCCGCGGGTTCCTCGAGGGCAAGTACGACGACCTACGTGCCGGATTGCGGATGAACATCATCGGCAATCCGGGCGTGGACAAGACGAACTTCGAGCTGTGGTCGTTCGCGGTGTCGTCGATCAACGGATGCTCGCACTGCGTTGTCGCTCATGAGCACACCCTGCGTGAAGCCGGTGTGGATCGCGAGGTGATCTTGGAAGCCCTGAAGGCCGCAGCGATCGTTTCCGGTGTGGCACAGGCGATCACCACAGCCGAGACACTGGCGAGCGTCGGCTGATCGTCGCTTCGTGACCGCATCCTGGGTAGCGCACGCGATCTGGTGGCAGGTCTATCCCTTGGGCTTCGTGGGAGCGTTCCCCGGGCCCGAGGGATCGGCGCGTGCGGACCCGGGCGAACACCGGTTGCGCCGCGTGGCCGAGTGGTTCGATCACGCCATCGAGCTGGGGGCATCCGGAATTGCGCTGGGTCCGATCTTCGCCTCGCGTACACACGGTTACGACACCACGGACCATTACCGGATCGACCCCCGGCTCGGCGACGACGGCGATTTCGATCATCTGATCGCCGAGGCACACGGTCGCGGCCTGCGGGTGCTGCTCGATGGCGTGTTCAACCACGTCGGTGTGGACTTCCCGCGATACCTCGAAGCCACGCACGACGACGCGGCGGCGCGCTGGTTTCGCGGGCGTCCCGGCCGATTCCACACCTTCGAGGGACACTCCGAGCTCATTGCCCTCAACCACGACAACCCGGACGTCATCGACTACGTCGCCGACGTGATGGCGCACTGGTTGCGACGAGACGCGGACGGGTGGCGGCTGGACGCGGCTTACACCGTCTCGCAACAATTCTGGGCGACGACGTTACCGAAGGTGCGCGAGCTGCATCCAGACGCCTGGATCGTCGGCGAACTCATCCACGGTGACTATGCGGCAGTCGTCGAGGACACCACGTTCGACTCGGCCACGCAGTACGAACTGTGGAAGGCGATCTGGAGCAGCCTCACCGACGGCAACTTGTTCGAACTGGACTGGGCCTTGCAGCGGCATAACACATTTCTGGCCAGCTTCGCCCCGCTGACATTCATCGGCAATCACGACGTCACGCGCATCGCCAGCCGCTTGGTTAACCCCGATCATCTGCCCCATGCGCTGGTGCTGCTGTTGACCATTGGCGGCGTGCCCAGCATCTACGCCGGCGACGAGTTCGGATTTCGAGCTGTCAAGGAAGAACGGTACGGCGGCGATGACGCGGTGCGCCCGGAGTTCGACTCTCCCCCATTGCAGTTGGACGCCGCCGGCGCCGAGGTGTGGCGACTGCACCAGTTCCTTGTCGGGCTGCGCCGCCGACACCCCTGGCTGCATGCGGCCACGACCACGTCGCTGCAGCTGGCCAATCGGCACTACGTCTATGAGACCCGCAGCGGCGATGACGCGCTGGTGGTCGCGCTCAACATCGACGACGAGCAATTGCGGCTGGTGCTGCCGGAGCTGAGCCCAGGGCGCGCCGAGGTGGTTGCCGGATCCGCGGCCCCGCCGCCCGACGTCGTCGACGAGGTGATCGTCGAGGCGCACGGCTGGCGAATCCTGCGGCCCGTTTAGTCGTGCAGCTGGGCCAGCGTCAGCGGGTCCTGCTGGCCGCGGTAGTAGTTGTCGAGCAGCGCGAGGAAATCCCCGCGGTCGTCGGTCGCAAGGGCGAACAACGTCATCGACGAGCGCAGCTTGAGGTCGTCGGGTGAACCGAAGATCTCCGCGATCGATCGGCCTTGTACCTCGTTGACCAGTTGCGTGCACTCATGCAGTCGCGGCCCCAGCAGTTCGTGCCCCAGATAGGCGCGGGCCTCCTGCAGCGACGAGATGCCGTAGCGGACCGCTGTCGGGCTACCGCCCAGTCCGCGCAACTGCGGGAAGACGAACCACATCCAGTGACCGCGTTTTCGTCCACTCCGCAGCTCCTCGACGACGGCGCGGTAGACCGGAGCTTGAGCGACAACGAAACGTGTCAGTTCGAAGGGGTCGTCTGCCGAGTCCATGTGACTACGGTGGCATACATGGCCGTCAAACGACGCATGCCCAAAGCCCGTGAGCTGACGCCGCTGATGCAGTTCAAGCGGCCGCAGTTCAACGCCACCAAGCGCCGGCTTGACGCCGCTATGACCATTGACGATCTGCGGCGCATCGCCAAGCGCCGCACCCCGAAGGCGGCGTTCGACTACACCGACGGCGCTGCCGAGGACGAGCTGTCGATCCGGCGTGCCCGACAAGCATTCCGCGACATCGAGTTTCATCCGACGATCCTGCGCGATGTCAGCAACGTGACCGCGGGCTGGAATGTGGGTGGGCAGCCGGTCGTCTTGCCGTTCGGGATCGCACCGACCGGATTCACCCGGTTGATGCACACCGAAGGTGAGGTCGCCGGCGCCGCGGCGGCAGCCAAAGCCGGCATCCCGTTCTCGCTGTCCACGCTCGGCACCTGCGCGATCGAAGACCTGGTGGCCGCTGTCCCGCAGGGCCGCAAATGGTTTCAGCTGTACATGTGGAAGGACCGCGAGAGGTCGATGGCGCTGGTCGAACGCGCCGCCGCCGCGGGTTTCGACACCCTGCTGGCCACCGTCGATGTTCCGGTCTCCGGCGCACGTTTCCGCGACGACCGCAACGGAATGACGATCCCGCCGTCGTTGACGCTACGTACTGTGCTCGATGCGGTACCGCATCCGAAATGGTGGTTCGACCTGTTGACCACCGAACCGCTGGCATTCGCGTCGCTGGATCGCTGGCCGGGTACCGTCGCCGAATACTTGAGCACGATGTTCGACCCCAGCCTCACCTTTGACGACCTGGCCTGGATCAAGGATCAATGGCCCGGCAAGCTCGTGGTCAAGGGCATCCAGACGCTCGAGGATGCGCGTGCTGTGGTTGAGCGCGGCGCCGACGGCATCGTGTTGTCCAATCATGGTGGCCGTCAATTGGATCGGGCCCCGGTGCCCTTCCATCTGTTGCCAGTGGTGGCGCGCGAGCTGGGCAAGGACACCGAGATCGTGGTGGACACCGGGATCATGTCGGGCGCCGACATCGTGGCGGCGATTGCGCTGGGGGCGCGATTCACGCTGGTTGGGAGGGCCTACCTCTACGGGCTGATGGCCGGCGGCGAGGCGGGTGTCAACCGGGCGATCGAAATCCTGGAGAGCGGGGTGCTCCGCACGATGCGGCTGCTCGGTGCGACCTGTCTCGAGGAGCTGTCGCCCGCCCATGTGACCCAGCTGCGACGGCTGGTCCCGGTCGAGTAGATCGGCCCAACCACACTTGGCTTAGTGGTTGTTGTTGTTGGTTGCCTCGGGGCCGTTGCCCTTCGAACCACTCGTGCCTGGGACGTCGTCCCGATGACTCGAGCAGGGCGATCCTTCCGAAGTTTGGCATGGCTTACCCATCTGACAGATACACGGGTCCGCGTTTGCCGGTGCAGCAACGATGATGCTGGCTCCGACGGCGGCGACGCTTACCGTCAATAACGCCCTAACAAGCCTTGTCATTTGACTCCCCTTAGCCGGTCTGACGGGCGAAACGCCAAGGAAATGGTCACGTTCCACGGGTGGTTGGGGGCGGAAAGCCTAGCAAAATTATCGTGCGCATGAAAAAGTGCTTTCCGACGCTAGCTTGATCGTGACGGGCGTGTGCCTTGCCCGCGCCTGGTAGTTCCGCCTTGTGATTGCCGAGGCAAACTCATCTGCGGTGGAATGACTTCGCATCGCGGGGAATCGCCGCGGCGGGGAACGGGTTCTTTGTGTCAGTCCGCCTTAATCCGCCTCCGACAATGAGGAGTGGCCGTGAGTGCTCTGGTTCGTCCGCAATTCACCGCGATCGACGGGCTCTCGGTGCGTTTCGCTGAGGGCGGACAAGGCGACCAGGATGCGATTCTGTTGAGCCCGTGGCCGGAGAGCGTGTATGCGTTCGAACCCAGCTGGGAGCAGTTGGCGGCGCACGCGCACCTGGTGGCGGTTGACCCGCCCGGCTTCGGAAAGTCGGACTACCGTGAATCGCTGATGAACCCAAAGGCAATGGGTGACTTCATTATTCGCATTGCAGATACCTTCGGCCTGGATAATCCGCACGTGGTCGGGCCCGACATCGGCACGTCGTCGGCGTTGTTCGCCGCGGCCGCGCAGCCGGGCCGGTTCCGCACCGTTGTGGTCGGCAGCGGCGGTGCTGCGGTGCCGATCCAGGTGACCGGCGTCTTGAAGGACTGGGTCGAGGCCACCGACCTGGAGCCCTATCGACAGTTCGGCGGGCGCAACATCGTCGAGATCGCCCTGGGCACCATCGCGGGATACAGCCCGTCGGCCGAGATCCGCGAGGACTATCTGTCGGCCTACGAGGGCGAACGCTTCGCCGACACCATCCCGTACGCGCAGAGCTACCGCGAGTACCTGCCCCAACTCGCCGCGCTGCTTCCCCAGATCCAGACACCCGTGCGCATCGTCGCCGGTGCCGACGACCAGGTGGTGCCGCCGGTCAACGCCGAGTTCCTCGGGCAGCACCTCCCGCACAGTCGGGTCGACCTGATCCCGGACGCGGGCCACGTCTGTTGGGAGGAGAAGCCCGCCGAATACGCCGCTCTGGTGACCGAATGGTGGGCCGAAGCGGGACGCTGATTGCCGTTACCGTGCCGGGTCGACCTGCCATCGGTTGCGGGCGCAGTTGAAACCTGCCAAGGTGGTTACGTGAAATTCGCGTACGTGTGCGGGCGCGCCTGCCTCAATTTCGCGGGCACGATGAAGTACCGCATCAGCGCACGCGAGGAGCGGTTGACCGAACCCGCGGCGCTATCGGATTGGGCCGTCCAGGCGGGGCTGGTGGATGCCGGCATCGAGGTCACCGAGGGCGATCTGGTCACCGCGATTGAAGTGCGCGAAGCGATCTACCGCACTGCCCTCGCCCGGCTGGACGACCAACAACCACGGCCGGCCGACGTCGACCTGCTCAACGAGCAGGCATCGCATCCTGCGCTGGCACCGCGCTTGCTCTCGAGCGGCGCTACCTGCCGCGAGGGCACCGCGGCGCAACTGATCGCCAGCCTGGCCGCGGACTTGCTCGACCTGCTGGCCGGCCCCGACATCGCCAACGTGAAACGGTGCGCCCATCCGGACTGCTCGCTGCTGTATGTGGATTCCTCGCGGGCAAAGAGCCGCCATTGGTGCGGGATGGCCACCTGCGGCAACAAGGTCAAGGTCCAGGCCTTCCGGGCCCGCCAGCGCGCGTCGGCTCATTGATCTAGCTCACCCGCGGCACTCGCCCGGGTCTCGTCGGGAACAAAAGGCATCCGGCAAAGGTTGAGCGCATCAGACTAAACCTTTGGAGAAGAGATGTCTGAAGTGAAATCGTTGCCCGTGCTGTTTGTCACCGACACCATCGTGTTGCCGGGAATGGTGGTGCCGATCGCGTTGGATGACGCCGCGCAAGCGGCGATCGACGCGGCGCGGGCCAGCGACTCGGGAGAGCTCCTGCTTGCCCCCCGGCTCGAAGACCGGTACCCGTCGCACGGCGTGATCGCGAAGATCGTGCAAGTCGGACGCATCCCCGGCGGCGGTGGCACGGCCGCGGTCGTGCGGGGTGAGCGCAGGGCCCAAATCGGGGCGGGAGCCACCGGGCCGGGTGCCGCGTTGTGGGTCGAGGTGACCGAGGTTGCCGACGTGGAGACGACCGACGAAATCAAGGCGCTGGCCGCGGAATACAAGAAGTTGCTGCTGGCCATGCTGCAACGGCGCGAGGCCTGGCAGATCATCGACTACGTCAACAGCCTGACGGACCCGTCGGCGCTGGCCGACACGTCGGGATACGCCTCGTACCTGACTGACATGCAAAAGCGGCAGCTGCTCGAGACCGTGGACGTCGCCGAGCGGTTGCGGGTGTTGATCGACTGGACCGGTGACCATCTGGCCGAAGTCGAGGTCAACGACAAGATCGCGGACGACGTGCGCGAGGGCATGGAAAAGACGCAGAAGGAATTCCTGCTGCGCCAACAGCTCGCCGCCATCCGCAAGGAACTGGGCGAGGGTGAACCCGACGGGTCGGACGACTACCGGGCCCGCCTGGAGGCCGCCGACTTGCCGGAGAAGGTCCGCGAGTCCGCGCTGCGCGAGGTGGAGAAGCTGGAACGCTCCAGCGACCAAAGCCCGGAAAGCGGCTGGATTCGTACCTGGCTGGACACCGTGCTGGACCTGCCCTGGAACGTCCGCACCGAGGATTCGACGGATTTGGTGGCGGCGCGGGCCATCCTGGACGCCGATCACCACGGGCTGGACGACGTCAAGGACCGCATCGTCGAATATTTGGCCGTGCGTTCCCGGCGCGCTCAGCGTGGCCTGCAAGTCGTCGGTGGACGTGGCTCCGGCGCGGTGATGGCGCTGGCCGGTCCGCCCGGGGTCGGCAAGACATCGCTGGGTGAGAGCGTGGCCAGGGCACTGGGCCGCAAGTTCGTGCGCGTCGCCCTCGGCGGGGTTCGCGACGAGGCCGAGATCCGCGGACACCGGCGCACCTACGTGGGGGCGCTGCCCGGGCGGATCGTGCGCGCGATAGGCGAGGCGGGATCGATGAATCCCGTTGTGCTGCTGGACGAAATCGACAAAGTCGGTTCCGACTATCGCGGCGACCCGAGCGCGGCACTGCTCGAGGTGCTCGACCCGGCGCAGAACCACGCCTTCCGCGACCACTACCTGGATCTGGACCTCGACCTGTCCGACGTCGTGTTCTTGGCCACCGCCAACGTGATCGAGAACATCCCGTCGGCCCTGCTGGACCGCATGGAGCTGGTGCAGATCGACGGTTACACCGAGGACGACAAGGTCGCTATCGCCCGCGAGTACCTGCTGCCCCGGCAGCGGGAGCGGGCGGCGCTCAATGACGACGAGGTCACCGTCACCGACGCCGCGCTGCGCAAGATCGCGGCGGACTACACCCGCGAACCCGGTGTGCGGCAGTTCGAGCGGCTGCTGGCCAAGGCGCTGCGGAAGGTGACGACCAAGCTGTCCGGGTCTTCGGATGCGTTGGTCATCGACGAGCCCGATCTGGTTGGCTACGTTGGTCGTCCGCGCTTCACGCCGGAGTCCGAGGAGCGCACCGCGGTGCCCGGCGTGGCTACCGGGTTGGCCGTCACCGGCCTGGGTGGTGATGTGCTCTACATCGAAGCCGGGGCCACCGATGGTGAGCCGGGGTTGCAACTGACCGGTCAGCTGGGTGACGTGATGAAGGAGTCGGCGCAGATCGCGCTGTCCTACGTCCGCTCGCATGCCGCGGAGTTGGGCGTCGACCCCAAGTCGCTGGACCGGCGCATCCACGTGCACGTGCCCGCAGGCGCGGTGCCCAAGGATGGCCCGTCGGCCGGTGTCACGATGGTCACCGCGCTGGTGTCGATGGCCACCGGGCGTCAGGTCCGCTCCGACGTCGGCATGACCGGCGAGGTCACGCTGAACGGCCGGGTGCTACCGATCGGCGGCGTCAAGCAGAAGCTGCTCGCCGCCCAACGCGCCGGCTTGTCGACGGTGTTCATCCCGCAGCGCAACGAGCCGGACCTGGACGACGTGCCGGCCGAAGTGCTCGAGGCGCTGACCGTCAAACCGATGACCGACGTCGCCGACATCATCGCGCAGGCGCTGGAACCGGCGGCCGAAAGCACTGCCGAAACCACCATCGTCGCTGCTTGATCGGTACTTGGCCGGGATTGCTCAGCAAACACTGCGCAATCCCTGACAAACCAGTTAAGGTGCATGGATGGCCTTGATGCTGCGAAAATTGCTCCGCTTTGGCAAGCTTCCCGCAGGCCTGCGGGGTGAGGTCGAACCGGAGGGAATCATCCATCTTGCCGAGACCGCAGGACAGTCCGGTCAACGCCGAGTTCTCCCCGGACGGTCTGGCATTGCAGGTCGACGTTAGCCAGGTCGATCCGGCATTCTCCGGTCAGCTGTCCCTGCACTACAAAACCGCGATTCCCGAACCGGTGCTGACCACCATCCCCCGCCGGTTCCTGTCGTTCGCCGTGCCGCGCGAGTGGGTGTTGCGCGCCGTCGGCGTGCCTGCCCCGCGACCGGCTTAAAGGCTAGGTTGAAGACATGACCGGTATTGGGGATGTCAAACGGCGGGTAGTGCACCGTGTCCAACGACTGGTGGTCAATCCGGTGGGTCGGCAATTGCCGGTGACCATGCTCGAAACGACTGGCCGCAGGAGTGGGCAGCCACGCCACACTCCGGTCGGCGGACGCCTGGTGGACGACAAGTTCTGGATGGTTTCCGAACACGGCGAGCACTCGGACTACGTCCGCAACATCAAGGCCAACCCGGGTGTGCGAGTGCGCCTCGGCGGCAAGTGGCGCAAGGGAACCGCCCACCTGCTGCCCGACGATGACGCGCTGCAGCGGCTGGGCAACCTGCCGCGGCTCAACAGCGCGGTGGTGCGCCTGATGGGCAGCGACCTGCTGACGATCCGGGTAGATCTGGACTGAGGACGCCAGGGTGTCGGTGCGGGCGATTAACGTCGACGCATGGCGTACGACCTCGAACTCGCTAACCGGATTCGCGAATTGCTGGCACAGCAGCGCGGTGTCGACGAGCAGTCGATGTTCGGCGGCCTTGCGTTCCTCATCGGCGGGCACCTGGCGGTAGCGGCCAGCGGCAAGGGCGGATTGATGGTGCGGGTCCCGCCGCAGGACACCGCCAAGCTGCTGGATCGCCCCCATGTCAGCCCGATGGTGATGGCCGGCCGCGAAACCCGGGGCTGGCTACGTGTGGGCGCCGAGGGTGTGAAAACCAAACGCCAGCTTGAGAGTTGGATTGCCCGCGGCGCGGGCTACGCGCGCAGCCTGCCGCCAAAGTAACTCCAATTCGTTTGTCGGCGCGCGTCGCGGGTACGCGCCGACTCATGAGCAAGTCCGACGGGTCCACGCAACTGGTGCGACGCGTGCCGAAGCTCGGTGGCACCACGTACGCGGACGAGGCGGGAATTCGGATCAACGACAAGCCGATGCCGCTGTTTCAGCTGCTGGTGTTGTGCATGCTTGCCAGTAAGCCGATCGATGCCGCGATTGCCATGCGCGCAGCCCGGGAGTTGTTCAAGGCGGGTCTGCGCACCCCGAAGGCCGTCCTGGCCTCCGACCGGCAGACGATGATCAGCGCCTTCGGTCGCGCCCACTACGTGCGCTACGACGACAGCTCGGCCACTCGCCTCACCGAGATGGCACAGCGGGTGCGCGACGAGTATTCGGGCGATCTCCGCGAAATCGCCCGCCGTAGTCAACGCGACGCCGGCGAGGTGAAACGGATGCTGAAGGAATTCAAGGGAATTGGCGATACCGGGGCCGACATCTACCTGCGCGAGGTTCAAGACGTCTGGACGTGGGTGCGTCCGTACTTCGACGACCGTGCCACCGGCACGGCCAAGCAACTCGGTTTGCCCGCCCAGCCGGCCACACTGGGCGCCCTGGCGCCGCGAGCCAACGCGCGACTGGCTGCCGCCCTCGTCAGGGCATCGCTGGACGAAGACCTGCGTGGGCGGATGACCGGTTGACCGTCTGCTCTGGCTGCGGGGTCTGTTGAGTTAGCCCGGCGCGAGTAGGGTGGGAATGCGAAACGAACGGAGCAGCGATCATGGCCAGCTCGACTACATTCGTCATCGTCGGCGGCGGACTTGCCGGAGCTAAAGCGGTAGAAGCTCTGCGCGACAACGGCTTTGACGGACAAATCATTTTATTCGCCAGCGAGGCATATCTGCCCTACGAGCGACCTCCGCTCTCCAAGGAGTATCTGGCCGGGAAGAAGTCGCTGACCGACTTCACCGTGCAGAACTCCGACTGGTACCTCGACCACAACGTCGACCTGAGACTGGGGTCGCCGGTATCGCGCGTCGACACCAGCGCACACACCGTTGGGCTTGGCGACGGCACCACAACGCATTACGACAAGCTGCTGCTGGCGACCGGGTCGGCGTCGCGCCGACCGCCAATCCCCGGATCCGACGCCGATGGAGTTCACTACCTGCGCAGCTACGACGAGGCCGAGCTACTGAATTCTGTTCTGACCGAGGGATCTTCGCTGGCGGTGGTGGGCGCCGGATGGATCGGCCTGGAGGTGACTGCCGCTGCTCGCCAGCGCGGCGTCGAGGTGACCGTCGTCGAGGCCGCCAAACAACCATTGGTCGCCGCGCTCGGTGAAACAGTCGGTGAAGTGTTTGCCAAGCTGCATCGCGACCACGGGGTGGATTTACGGCTGGAAGCACAGGTCGAGGAGATCTCCACGGCAGACGGAACGGCCACCGGACTGCGGCTGCGCGACGGCTCGTCTGTCACCGCGGACGCCGTATTGGTGGCCGTCGGCGCGAAGCCGAACGTCGACCTCGCCGAGCAGGCCGGGCTATCCATGGGAGACGGCGGCGTGCTCGTCGATGCCGCGTTGCGCACCAACGATCCCGACATCTTCGCGGTCGGTGACATCGCGGCCGCCGAGCACCCGTTCTACGGCACCCGCATCCGCACCGAACACTGGGCCAATGCCCTCAAGCAACCCGCGGTGGCGGCGGCCGGAATGCTCGGCAGGTCAGGCGAATACGCGGAGCTGCCCTATTTCTTCACTGACCAGTACGACCTCGGAATGGAGTACGTCGGGCACGCGCCGAGCTTCGAGCGAGTGGTCTTTCGTGGCGACGTCGCCGGACGCGAATTCGTCGCATTCTGGCTCGATGGCGACAACCGGGTGCTGGGCGGGATGAACGTCAACATCTGGGATGTACTCGACGACGTCAAAGCCCTGATCCGGTCCAAGTCTCCCGTCGACCCCGACGCACTGGCCGACCCGCAGTCACCGCTCGCCGATCTCCGGGGCTGACGTCCGGTCGACGGGCACCCAGTCGTGGTCGATCACCGCGGGTGGGCGCTGCGCCTGCAAGCGTTCCCGTTCGGCCCGGCGGCGTTTGATCCGCAGCCGGGCATCGGCCGGAATGGTGACCAGTTCGTCGCACGTCAGGTAGTACACGTCATCGACGACGTCGATCAGCTCGGCCGTGACGCAGCGAGAACCAAGCTCGCGCAGCGTCATTCGAAGCTCATGGGTAAACCGGATGGTGGTGTCGTGGGCAAGCTCGCGTGAAACGCGGGTGTTGGCGGCAATTCGCTGTACCGGTGTCGCGGGAGGGGCCGGCGCGGTCGGCTCGGTGGCCGTCTCGGCGGCTGCGGCCAGCAGCATCGCCGGGTTGTCGCTGTAGGCCCGACTGACGAGCTCGGCCTCCCCAGGCCCGCGGTGCCCGATTCGGCCGATAGCGGTATCCAGCAGGCCGGCGGTGGGCGGAGATAACGCGCGGATGCTGGCGATGTTGCCGTCCTGGGCCATCGCACGCAGCGGCGGGTCAGCACGCAAAGCGGCCGCCAGCTCGGCTATCTCATCGGCGATGTGGCCGCTTTCGATGATCACGTCCATCCCGGACACGCGGGAGCCCGCCGCGGTGTGCTCCAGGGCCGCTGCCGTGACGCCGGAGTTGATCAACCACAGCGCGGTGAGGATCCAGCCCTGGTGAATGCGGTCCCGCAGCAACCGGACCCGAACCCCGAGGCCCGGGTCGGGCAACAGGCTCAGCTGTGCGGCATCGGAATGTTCGACCTTTGCCGCGGTGCTGTAGGCCCGGGTATCGGCCCTGAGATGGCGCATCAGAGCCAGCGATCGCGCCGTGGCGACCGCCTTGGCGACCGATCCGAGCGCGCCGCCGGCCAGCCGGGGCTGACCAAACGGCAGCACGTCCCCGACCTGCGGCTGGTCGACCAAGGCGCGCTGCACGAGGGCCTTGTCGTCCCAGCCGAGCAGCTGGTTGGCCGCGACGACGTTGGCCGACACCCCGACATAGGGCCGGTGACCGAAGACGGCGATGGCCCTGCTCGCCCATTCGTCATCCACCACGCCGCCGAGCATCAGTGCCTGACCCAGCACCCGGCTGGCGGTACGCAGCCCGCTCAACTGGACATCCAGGGTTATCGGGGTCAAGGGCCCGGGCAGCGCCTCGGCGAGGCTGTTGGTGGCGAAGACCGGAAACCGTGGATCGATGCGGTCGTCGAACTCGCCCTCCACGCCCTCTGGAGCGGCGCTGCGCAGCTCGTCCGAGGATGCGGGGCGCGGGACAACCTCCACGGGAAGTGCCATCTGTACGCCGTGACTGGTCGCGCCGGCGGCGCCGATCCGGCGGCCGACGAGTCCGCGCGCGGTGTCGGCGACCGCGTCAAACGCCGGCCAGCCGAACTCGAACATCCAATCCTCTTGTGCGGCAACTATATCCATGGGCGGAATCAGCTGCGACCAGCCGCGAACCCGATGAATCCGGGACCGGGGGTCAACCGATCGCAGCAGCCGCCATGCGGTCACCACGTTGGTGGTGTCCGGGGTGGCGAGATCCACTACCCCGGTGCGATCGGTGTTGAGCGCCAGCACCAGGAAACGCACCAGGTCGTCGAGGTGCAGCACCCGCATCGGTTCCGCCGAAACCTTGGCACGCAGCAGTGTGGCCACGGTGCGGCACACCATCCAGTCGAGCTGGCGGCCCACTGGCGGCGCGATTCGGATGATCAGACTCGGTCCCAGACTCGTGGACACCAGGTCCTCGGCCGGTTCGTACACCTCCGGGGAGCCGGCGGCGTGGGAGACGAACAGCAAACGGGCACCGGCGCGGGCGGCGGCATGGGTGACATAGGCCACCCCGTTGATGCCCGCGCTACCCGGTGCTGTGGCCTCGACCGGGGCCAGGTGGATCAGCGCGTCGGCTTCATCGGCCAGTTCTTGCAGAACCGGGTCGCTCAACGGAGCGCAGACAGACGCAACCGCTGGGTCCAGACGGGCGTCGGGGTGCTCAGAAATTCCGGCGACCGTATGCCCGGCAGCAATCAACTGCCGTGCAACCAGCCGCCCGAGGGTGCCGGTGGCGTCGGTAACCAGGATGTGCACCTGGGCTCACCTCCCCCAACGTCCCCTTCGACAATAGGCACGCCATAACACTTATGCGACCGTTACCGGTGAACGGCGTTCTGGCCTGGTGTTTTATTCCTGGCCGGCCTACTGCAGCGTTGCGCTGCCGTCCGCGGTGACGGCAACCTTGGCGCCACCGATATCTTCACGAACAGTTGCCTGGGCCGAGTCCGGATCGGCGATCACCGCCAGTGCCCGCGACCCGTCTGGTGTGCGCACAGCAACGAAAACCTTCTCCGGCTGTCCGTCGCGATCGAACGGCGTCGTCCACGCTTCGACGGCGCCCACACCTTCCCACTGGACCAACCCGTCCCGGGTCGGTTCGCGCTCTACCGCGGGTTGCGTGTTCTCCCAACGGAATTCGGCCGGCGGTTCAGTACTGTAGACCCCGAAGCTGTGCTTGGTCAGGTAGCCGCCGTTGGCCGTGATCAGCGCCCGCCGCCCGGGATTGGCCACCAGCAGTTCTGCCACGGTGGCAATCGAGTGCATGACGTAGTTGCTCCACGGGCCGCCGGCGAACGTCAGCCCACCGGTGACGGTCAGCGGGCGGGCGGGGTCGTCGATGCTCAACCCCAACTCGGTCGCGGCCACCTGAACGGCGGACGGAAAGCACGAGTAGAGGTCGACGTAGTCGATGTCGTCGATGCCCAGGCCGGCGAGCTGCAGCGCGCGTGCGCCGGCGATCCGGATGGCCGGCGAGCGGTGTAGTTCGTCACGATCGGCAATCGACGGGGTGTCGTATGCGTCCGTGCCGGCGTGCGGGTAAATCCACTGCTCGGCCGGGACTTCCAGCCGTTGGGCCTGCTCGACGGAGGTCAGGATCAGCGCGGCGCCCTGGTCGACCATGTTGTTGGAGTTCATCAGCTTCGGGTACGGCCAGCTGATCATCCGGTTCTGCGGGCCGGCCGTCGAGATCTCCGCCGCGGTTACGGGTTTGCGGATCCAGGCGTGCGGATTGCCGACCGCGACGGCGTTGAAACGCGCCCACAGTTCGCCGATGAGCTTGCGGTGGTCCTCGACCGATTCGCCGTTCGCGGTGCGAAGCGCCTGCTCGAACAGCGGGTAGATGTAGGCCGGCCGGTCCAGCTTGATCCTGATCTCGGCGTCCCCGGCCATCGGCACGTCCTCGCCGCTGACCTGTGCCATCGGTACGGATTCATCCTGAGCCGTCCACTCGAGCCTGCTGCCTTTGGCCCTCAGTCCTCGCCTGGTGCGCCAGGTTTCGGCACCGGTAAGCAGCACCACGCCGGCGCGGCCCTGCTGGACGTCCAGGCAGGCCTGGTTGAGCAGCGACTGCGGGACATTTCCGCCGATCGGGCTGTACAGCGTGGTGAATTTCTGTGCGCCGATCCGCTCGCCGACCAACAGCCCGGCGTCGCGGTAGGTCGCCGACAGGATGTTGACCACCCGGATGGAGTCCACGGCCTCGAGAACCCGGGCATTGGCGGCTTTCTGGGCGGCGGCGACCATCAGGTCGACGGGTTCGACCGAACGTGTTTCCGGGTCGATCTCGTCACGGTGATTGACCTGGCCGAAGCCGATCAGCACCGGTGTCCTGGGGTCGACGGGCATAGGACGAACCTATCGCGGCGCCGACGCGGGCCGTGCGGGCGGGCGAAAGGTGCGACTAGGGGGCGGGTGCGAACAGCACCTGATCGGTGATCAGCTGGTCGATCTCCTGCTCGCTCATCTGGAGCAGTTTCCGGCAGAGGTCGCGGGTGTCCTGACCGGGCAGGGGTGCGGGGCGTTGCGGAGCCGGTGGGATGTGCCGGAATGGCGCCGGGCCGGTCTCGGCCGGCATAGCCCGCTCGACCAGGGGATGCACCATGTCGCTGAACAGTTTTCGCTCGCTCAGCTGTGGGTCCTCCAGGATGTCCGGCGGACGGTTCATCGGGCCGGCCGGAATTCCGGCCGCCTGCAGCGCTTCGGCAGCGTGCGCCGGGGTTTGCCTGCGGGTCCAGACGGAGATCAGCTCCACCAACTCCCGCCGATTGGCCACCCGCGACTCCCCGGCCGCGAAGCGCGGATCGTGAGCCAACTGTGGTTGTCCGAAAACTGCTGCAGCACTGCGCCATTCATTGTCAGACCGGATCGAGATGGCACACCACTCGTCATCGCCGGCACACGGATAGACCGCGTGCACGCTGGTGTCATCGCAGACTTCGGCAACACCGGCCCGCAATGCGGCCTGGGTGACGTACAGGGTGTCCAGCTGATTGACCCCGACCTCGGCCTGCGAGATGTGCACGTGGGCTCCGTCGCCGGTCCGATTGCGGCGGATCAGCGCGGCCAGGGCCGCGATTGCGGTGACTCGCCCGACGACATGGTCGGGGAAGACCGTCGTCGCGTCGTAGAAGGCATGCCGGGCACCGGCGGAGCGAGCTTCCTCGGAAGCTTCCTCGGACGTCCACAGCCGAGTCACGCCGGTGGTGGCGCGGACCAGCGGGCCGTAGCCCATGCGCCTGCTCCAGGGTCCCCGGTTTCCGAATGCGCTGCTGCCCGCGAGCACGATCCGGGGGTTGAGCTGACGCAACGTGTCGAAGGAAAACCCAAGCGAAGTAAGCGTTCCCGGTTTGAAATTGGCAAACACCGCATCGGCCTCGGCAACCAATCGCCGAAATATCTCCTTGCCCCGCGCGCTGCGCAGGTCCAGGCCCAGTCCGAGATGATTGCGATGCGTCCAGGCGAACGACTCGCTCATCACGTCGCCGACGCGTGACTGCCGCAGCCCGTCGGGATAGTCGGCGCTTTCGACCTTGATGACCTCGGCGCCCATGTCCCCGAAGAGCCGGCTCAGCTCGCCACCGGCGACGATCACACCAAAATCGAGGATCCTCAAGTCCCCGAACGGATGGTCTCCGGCCCGGCCCGACGGTGCGGCCGTCACCGGGTCGGCAAGCCAGCGCGGTTGGTCGGCTCCGGCGGCCGGGGCCGGGGTCCGCAAGCCGGAGCGTTCGTCGTCGACAACGAAGTATCCGGTGGGCACGTCCGTGCGCACCCCGGGGACGAGCTCGGTATTGGTGATCGCACCCACGGCCTGGAAATGCTCGGAGGCCAGGATCCGCGACGGCGTCAGCACCGCCGAGATGGGCACCCCGTGCGCCTGGCCCTCGGCAACCAGCTCCTTCATCGTTTTGTCGGCGAACAACATGTCGACCAGCACGCCGATCTGCGGCCACGCGGCGAACCGCGCACCGAGCCCGTCGTACTTGGGGTCCTGGAATTCCTCGGGCTCCCCCAGCCAGCGGCGCAGGCCGCGCCACTGCCGCGGCGCCATGACACAGAGCCGGACATAGCCGTCCTGGCACGGGCAGATCGGGTACGGGTCCTGGTTGCGCGGACGGCCCCGCCACCCACTGCTGCGCTGTCCGGCGCTGGCCTGCCCGTGCGCCCCGAAGGCCGGGTCGAGTGCCATCACGACCGCATCGAACCGGGAGAAGTCGATGTAATCGCCTGTGCCGCAACGCAGCCTGTCGTAGTAAGCGACAAGCGCGGCCCAGGCCGCTTGCACCGCGGCGGTTGCCGAAGCGATACCGTCCGGCGGTAACACCGGGGTGCCCGTCGTGGGCCCGGAGCGCGCCAGCGAGCCCGACATCGCGAACAGCACGGGATCGGTCGCCCGCCACGACGAGCGCGGACCCGTTGCTCCGAAGTCGCTGATCGACAGCGCGACCAGGTGCTGGTGGCGATCGGCCAACTCGGCACACGATGTCCCGAACGCGCCGGCCTGACCCGCGGGGCCGGCGTCGACCACGATGTCGGCCCCCTCGACAAGCTCGAAGAACCTCCGGCGGTCATCGTCGTCACGGGGGTCCAGCACCACGCTTCGCTTGTTGGCGTTGTGCACAGCGAACCCGATGCTGGCGCCGGCCAGCGTCGGGTGGTCGTCACGAGCCGGGCTGCCGCCCGGGGGCTCCACTTTGACGACGTCTGCGCCCAGGTCGGCGAGCAGGCGGGTCACCCTGTCGCTGACTCCGCCGGACAAGTCGAGGACACGCACGCCAGCAAGCAACCTGTCGGCCATGGCCTCACCGTACCGGCCCGCCGCAGCCGCGTGTCGATCGGTGGCCAAAAGCTCAGTCGCCCAAGCGGGTTGGGCCTATTCAAGCGCGCGTCGATATCGCACTTCGTCCACGGGCACGTCACCGTAGATCGAGGTGCGGTGCATCCCGTCGAACCTCCACCCGTCGCGTTCGTAGAACCGCCGAGCATCGGCATTGCCGTCCAGTACCCACAGCGCCGCCGAGGTGACGCCCACCCGGCGCAGCCGAGTGCGGGCAGCGGTCATCAGCAGACGGCCAACGCCGGTGCGCAGATACGACGGATCGACGTAGATCGCCATCACCTCACCGAAGTTCGGCAGGTCTTCGTCGCGGCACAGGCCGGTGGTGACCAGGCCGCGCACCGTCGAACCGTCGACCGCGATCTGGGTGGACGGCAGCTGAAAACCCATGCGGCCAAAGGTGTATCGGGCGGCCCACGCTTCCGGTTCGAGGCCGTCGAGGTATTCCTGGGCGAGCAGCCCCCGGTACGCCGCCTGCCAGGACCGAACGTGTACGCGGGCCACGTCCTGCGCATCGGCCGGGACGGCTCTGCGCACGCTGGTCACCGTTGCAGTATCGCTGCGGCGACGCTCTGGGGGCCTGGCACCCGGGGTTGTCATCGCGCCTTCGTTGCGCTGCCCGAAGCCGAGTGCTGTGCTTAGTAGATGGCAGACACCGCATCCATCGGCCTAAAAGTCCAGGGCAAGGTCATCGTGATCACCGGCGGCGCACGAGGAATCGGCCTGGCCACCGCGACCGCACTGCACAACCTGGGCGCCAAGGTCGCCATCGGCGACGTCGACGAGGTCAGGGTCAAGGAGTCCGGCGCCGCGCTCGGCCTTGACGTCTACGGGAAACTCGATGTCACCGACCCGCACTCGTTCGCGGAGTTCCTCGACGAAGTCGAGCGGCAGCTCGGTCCGGTCGACGTGCTGGTCAACAACGCCGGCATCATGCCGCTTGGCCGGATTGTCGACGAGCCGGACGCGGTCACCCGGCGCATTCTGGACATCAACGTCTTCGGCGTGATCCTGGGCAGCAAGCTTGCAGCGCAGCGCATGGTCCCCCGCGGATCCGGACACGTCATCAACATCGCCTCGCTTGCCGGGGAGACGTATGTCGCGGGGGCCGCGAGCTATTGCGCCAGCAAGCACGCGGTGATCGGCTTCACCGACTCGGCCAGGCTGGAGTACCGGACCGCCGGGGTGAAGTTCTCGGTGGTCATGCCCGCGTTCGTGAACACCGAGCTGGTCGCCGGCACCTCCGGGGCCAACGGAATCAAGAACGCCGAGCCTGCCGATATTGCCGAGGCGATCGTCAAACTGGTGGCACACCCCAAGCCACGGGTACGGATCACCAAGACCGCGGGCGCGATCATCGCGTCGCAGAAGTTCCTGCCGCACGCGGTCTCCGAGGGGCTGAACCGCGTCCTGGGTGGTGAGCACGTCTTCACCGATGACATCGACGTCGACAAGCGCAAGGCCTACGAAGCCCGCGCTCGCGGCGAGGAATGACTTTCGCTCCTAGCGACGCCGCGCGGCGGCGCGGACAATCGTGCATGTGAGCCTGGAAATCCCGACAACAGCGCCCGAAGAAGTCTCCGACGACGAACTCACCCTGATCGACAAGTACTGGCGCGCCGCCAATTACCTATCGGTCGGCCAGATCTATCTGCTGGACAACCCGCTGCTTGCCGAACCGTTGGCGGCCGAGCACATCAAACCCCGGCTGCTGGGGCACTGGGGCACCACGCCCGGGCTCAACCTCGTGTACGCCCACTTGAACCGGATCATCCGCAACCGCGACGCCAACGTCATCTACGTCACCGGACCCGGTCATGGCGGTCCGGGCCTGGTCGCCAACGCGTACCTGGAACGCACCTATACCGAGGTGTACAGCGGTATCGGTGAGGACGCCGAAGGACTGCGCAGGCTGTTCCGTCAGTTCTCCTTCCCCGGCGGCATACCCAGCCACGTCGCCGCCCAGACCCCGGGGTCCATCCACGAAGGTGGCGAACTGGGCTACGCACTGGTGCACGCCTTCGGCGCGGCATTCGACAACCCGGATCTGGTGGTCGCGTGCGTGATTGGCGACGGCGAAGCCGAGACCGGACCGCTGGCCGCCGGCTGGCACTCGAACAAATTCCTCAACCCGGCCATCGACGGGGCAGTGCTGCCGATCCTGCATCTCAACGGCTACAAGATCGCCAACCCGACCGTGCTGGCCCGCATCCCGCACACCGAACTCGAATCGCTGCTGCGCGGCTACGGCTACCGGCCGATCACGGTCGCCGGCGATGAGCCAGCCGTCGTGCACCGGGAGTTGGCCGCCGCCTTCGGCGAGGCTTTCGACGACATCGCGGGCATCCAGCGCGCCGCGCGCACCGGCGAACAGGCCGACCGGCCGGTGTGGCCGATGATCGTGCTGCGCACGCCGAAAGGCTGGACCGGGCCGAAGGTGGTCGACGGCAAACACGTCGAGGGCACCTGGCGCGCACACCAGGTGCCGCTCTCCGAGACGCACGACAACCCCGCACACCGCGCGCAGCTCGAAGAGTGGCTGCGCAGCTATCGGCCCGAGGAGTTGTTCGACTCCCGCGGCGCGCTGCGCCCGGAACTGCGCGAACTGGCGCCGACGGGCCGGCGGCGGATGAGCGCCAACCCGCACGCCAACGGCGGGCTGCTGCTGCGCGAGCTGGATCTGCCGGACTTCCGCGACTACGCGGTGCCGGTACCGCAGCCGGCGGCGTCCACCCATGAGGCCACCCGGGTGCTGGGAACCTTCCTGCGCGACGTCATCACCGGAAACCCGGACCGCTTCCGGCTGATGGGACCGGACGAAACCGCGTCCAACCGGCTCTCCGCCGTGTTCGAGGCGACGGGCAAGGTCTGGCTCTCGGAGACCGGGCCGGATGACGAAGGCCTCGCGCCGGACGGCCGCGTGATGGAAGTGCTCTCCGAGCACCTGTGCCAAGGCTGGCTGGAAGGCTATCTGCTGACCGGGCGGCACGGCCTGTTCAACTGCTACGAGGCCTTCGTGCACATCGTCGACTCGATGCTCAACCAGCACGCGAAATGGCTGTCCACCAGCCGCGAACTGCCCTGGCGGCAGCCGATCGCGTCGCTGAACTACCTGTTGAGCTCGCACGTATGGCGCCAGGACCACAACGGCGCCTCCCATCAGGACCCCGGGTTCATCGACCTGGTCGCCAACAAGCGCGCCGAGATCGTGCGGGTCTACCTGCCGCCGGACGGCAACACGCTGCTGTCGGTGGCCGACCACTGCCTGCGCAGTCGCGACTACATCAACGTGATCGTCGCCGGCAAACAACCAGCACTGGCCTACCTGGCGATGGACGACGCGATCGCGCACTGCACTCGCGGCCTGGGGATCTGGGAGTGGGCGAGCACCGCGACCGGCGAACCCGACGTGGTGCTGGCGTGCGCCGGTGACATCCCCACCCAAGAGGCGCTGGCCGCCGCCGACATCCTGCGTCGCGAACTTCCAGACCTGGCCGTGCGGATGGTCAACGTCGTCGACCTGATGCGGCTTCAGCCGGATTCCGAACACCCACATGGGTTGCCCGACAGGGAATTCGACGCATTGTTCACCCGCGACAAGCCGGTCATCTTCGCCTATCACGGCTATCCCTGGCTGATCCACCGGCTCAGCTA
This sequence comes from uncultured Actinomycetota bacterium, assembly GCA_963712615.1. Taxonomy (GTDB): domain Bacteria; phylum Actinomycetota; class Actinomycetes; order Mycobacteriales; family Mycobacteriaceae; genus Mycobacterium. The sequence continues at coordinate 191,872 of CAVQIO010000002.1, read as the reverse complement.
TCGCCGCGCCAACCACGCGAACATCCACGTGCGCGGGTTCAAAGAGCGCGGCACCACGACGACGCCGTTCGACATGGTGATGCTCAACGACCTCGACCGCTTCCACCTGGTCATGGACGTCATCGACCGGGTAGAAGGCCTGGCCGGTCGCGCCGCGCTGCTTCGGCAGCGGATGGCCGACGCGCGGCTGGCCGCCCGGCGCTACACCCGCGAGCACGGGGAGGACGACCCGCAGATCGCGCAGTGGACCTGGGAAGTTAGCTAGCCGGTGCGTCGCCGCCTCGCGGGTAAGCTCGGCGGGGATGCCTGAGCACGCCGCGCCCGCCTTCGATGCCGTTGACCTCCACCCGGTGGTGTCACAGCTGTCGGCGCTGCACCGGCTGCGGTTGCACCTCGACATCGTGGTGGTCGTCGCGGTGCTGGTGCTGACGAACCTGGTCGCGCACTTCACCACGCCGTGGGCGAGCGTGGCCGCCGTCCCCGCCGCCGCTGCGGGGCTGGTGCTGTTGATGCGGTCCAACGGTCTGGACTGGGTCGACCTGGGCCTGGGCCGCGAGCACTGGAAATCCGGGCTGGGGTACGCGCTGGCCGCCGTGGCCGTGGTGGCCTCGGTGATCACGGTCGGCGTGCTGCTGCCCATGACGCGGCCGATGTTCCTGAACCATCACTACGCGACGCTCTCCGGCGCGCTGATCGCCTCGATGCTCATCATCCCGCTGCAAACCGTGATCCCCGAGGAGCTGGCCTTCCGGGGTGTTCTGCACGGCACGCTGCATCGGGCCTGGGGATTTCGCGGGGTGGCACTCGGTGGCTCGTTGCTGTTCGGTCTGTGGCACGTCGCTACGTCGCTCGGGCTGACCAGCAACAACGTCGGCTTCACCCGGCTGTTCGGCGGCGGGTTCGTCGGGATGGCGGCCGGGGTGACTCTGGCCGTGCTGGCGACGGGATCCGCGGGGTTCGTCTTCAGCTGGTTGCGCAGGCGAAGCGGCAGCCTGATCGCGCCGATCGCGCTGCACTGGTCATTGAACGGGTTGGGCGCGTTGGCCGCTGCCCTCGTCTGGCACCTGTCGACCTGAGCCTGGTTACACCAGCAGCACTGCGGCTCCGGCGATGCGGCCGGCGCTGAGATCTGCCAGCGCCGCAGCGGCCTGCCCGAGCGGGTATTCCGGGGTGGTCACCTCGATGTGATGGTGTCCCGCGAAGTCCAGGAACTCCCGTGCATCGGCCCGAGTGTTCGAGGTGACCGACCGAATCTGGCGCTCCTGGAACAGTTGGCGCTGATAGTTCAGGGCGGGGATATCCGACAGATGAATTCCGGCGATCGCCAAGGTGCCACCACGGTCCAGCGCCTCGCACGCGGGCAGCACCAGATCGCCGACCGGGGCGAACAGGATCGCGGAGTCCAGCAGGACCGGCGGCGGATCGGTGGCGCCCTGAGCCGACGCGACGCCAAGCTGCAACGCCAGCTCGCGGGCCCGCTCGCCGCGGGTCATCACATGCACCTCGGCGCCCTGCGCCAGCGCGACCTGCGCGGTGATGTGAGCGCTGCCGCCGAAGCCGTAGATGCCCAGCCGGCCGCCGGGCGGCAGTTCGGCGCGCAGCAGCGAGCGGTATCCGATGATGCCGGCGCACAACAACGGCGCGAGCTCGCTGTCGCTGTACCCGCTCGGCAAATGATGTGCGAAAGCCGCAGGGACCGTGGCGAACTCGGCGTATCCGCCATCGGCATCCCAGCCGGTGTATCGGGACTGCGGACATAGGTTTTCAGCGCCGCGACGACAGTATTTGCACACGCCGCAGGTGTGGCGCAGCCAGGCGATGCCCACCCGGTTTCCGACCTGGAACCCGTCGCCGGCTGCTGAGCCCACTTCGACGACTTCGCCCACCACCTCGTGGCCCGGCGTCACATGTTCGCGGTGCACGGGAAGGTCACCCTCGGTGACATGCAGGTCGGTGCGGCACACGCCGCAGGCGCGCACAGCCACCAGCAATTCCGAGGGCGCGGGTCGCGGCACTTCGGTGGTGACATGCTCCAGCGGGTCGGTGGCCATCGGTCCGGGCCGGCGCACTCGCCACGCGCTCATCGTCGTGGTCGTCGCCTCCGGGGCCATCACCCAATCATGCCGCTACGCGTCGTCGACCGGCATGGCCTAAAGGTGTTGCACGCCTACAGGGTCTTCGTGCGTGAGGTCGCGACTTTGTAGATCCACAACAGGATGACCGCTCCCACCAGTGCGCCCAGGAACGAGTGCTGGATGGGCGGGTGAATGTCGAATTGATGCGGTGGGAAAACGATGCTCCCCAGGGTGCCGCCAACATAGGCCCCGACGATGCCGAGCAACGCCGTTGCGACCCAACCCATCGGCTGTTTGCCCGGCACGACGAGCCGTGCAACCAAGCCGACGATCAGACCAAGAACGATTAGCCAAATAATGTGTAAGACCACGGCCGGCTCCTTCGAGAGTTAACTGGCGGGCGGGACCTGGAAGGTATACCCCGTAGCGGCCAACTCAACCCGGGACCGGTCGCGGCGGTTGCTTGACGGCTGAGCGGAATTAGGTCTTTCGCACGATGCCGACGATCCAGAGCAGGATTACCGATCCCACCAGTGCGGTGAAGAAGGTGAACCATTTCCTGCCATGTTCCACGTCGAAATTCAGCCAGCTGAGCAGCATTCCGCCGATGAACCCACCGATTACGCCGACGACGATGTTCAGCAAGATGCCAGAACCGCCGCGTTTCACGATCTTGCCCGCGATCCAGCCGGCGATTCCGCCAATGACGACGTAGGCAAGCCAACTCACCGCTGTCGGCGGTGCGAAGGCCAGGTATTCGGTAGCTGCCACGCGGGTCAGGCGGTGGCCGTCTGCTGAGGCGCGGGGCTCGGAGTGGGAGTGACTTCACTCGCGGGTGCTTGGCCTGGGACCGGGGCCGGCGCGGGAACTCCCGGGGCCGGCGCCCCCGGACCCGGTGCGGGCGCCCCCGGGGCAGCCGCACCCGGAGCCGGCGGCGGTGCTGCCGGCGCGGTGAACGGCAGGATCGACTCCGCCAGCGCTTTCGCCCCGACCTTGTCCACCGGGTTGTTGCCGGTCCCGAGCCACACCACAAACCAGCGCTGGGGCGGCCCGGCGCTGGTCGCCCCGGGCGCGCTGACAACACCAGTCCAGATCTGCCCGTTTGGCTTACTCGGGTCGCTGAACTTGACCTCGTAGAACGACGCGCTTCCGGTAATCCCGTTGGCGCCGGTGAGCGGGGCGGATTCCTGATTGATCCGCGTGCCCGGATACGGCATGAAGAACTCACCCATGTCCGAGCCCAGCCGGACCGCGGCCTTGCCGTCGTTGGCTTCGGCGCTGGCGTAAAGCTTTTGGTCCAGTCGTCCCATCACGATGCGAGTGTCGTTCGCAACCGGCGCCGGCTGACCGGGCGACGGCGGCGGCCCAGTCATCTTGCTGAGCAGTTCCGAGCCATAGTCGAGGTGCGAAGCGTCCGACTCCGCCCAGCCGCCGGGAAGGACGAAGGTAAACCCACCGACGGCGTTAGTGATCCGGACGGCGTTCGGGTCGACGGGCGGAGGCGGTGGAGGTGCGTTCGGGTCGACGGGCGGGGGCGGCGGCGGCGGTCCCGCGTTCGGGTCGCCCGGCGCGGGCTGCCCGGCGGGCGCCGGCACCCCCGGCGGCGGAGGCGCTGTCGCGGGTGCCTGGGCGGGAACCGGGGCGGGCGCGGTCGTTGTTGCCGGGACCGGAGTCGGAACCTCGGGATCGGCATTCGCGGTGGCCGGCAACCCGATGGTGACGGCGCTGGCACTGGTCACCGCGGCGATCGCCAGCGTCGCCCACAGACCTTTGCGACGTGTCGAGTTTGAGTCCACCTGGTCCATGGCGACGAACCTACCGTGTTACCGCTGTGACGCAAGGGTGCCTTGCTGAGGATGCGATGCGGTTTTCTCGATGTTGCCGGAGTGCAACCTACGGTGAGTCTGCGCAGTTCACCGTAGGTGGGTGTGCGACGCGGCCGGATACAGCGTCACTTCGAGAGCCTTGACCGAGAACCAGACTCGGTCTCCGGGTGTCAGTTGCAGCTCGGCGGCGGCGTCGACGGTGATCTCCGCGGCCAGCCCCGGGGCACCGTCGGGCTGTTCCTGGCCCCGGACCATGACCGCGGATCCGCGGATATCGAGCTCTGCCACGGTGAGGTCGACACAGTTGCGGGGGCTGCCGTGCGGCGGGTCTCGATACACGGACACCGCCGTCGGTGAGAACACCGCGATCGCGTCCTGCCCGGTCGCCAGCCCGGAGCCCAGCTGCTGGGCGGGGGTCCCATACCAGTGCGCGCCGGCGCGGGCCTGCAGCGATCCGCCGGGACCGATGGTCCCGTTGACCAGGTTGATACCCGCGATGCGGGCGCCGAAGTGACTGCGCGGCGCGGTCAGCACCTCGGGCACGGGTCCGACTTCGGCGATCTTCCCCGACTCGAGCACCAGCACCCGATTGGCCAGGGTGAACACGTCCAGCAGGTCGTGGGTGATCAGGATGACCGCGCAACCGCTGCGGGCGACCACGGTGCGTAGCACCGCGCGGATGGCCGCGGCCACCCCGACGTCCAGACCCGTCAGCGGCTCGTCGAGCAGCAGCACATCGGGTTCGGCGGCCAACGCCCGCGCTATCGCCACCCGCTGGGCTTGACCGCCGGAGAGCTGCCGCGGTTTCCGGTCGGCGAACTGTTCGGCATCCACCTCGCGCAGCCAGCGCAGCGCCGTCTGCTTCTCCTTGGTACGAGCGGAGCGGAAAACCCCCCGACGGTGGTGCGGTCCGAACGCGACGTTGGCCGCGACGCTCATGTGCGGGAACAACAACGGATCCTGCAGCAACAGCCCCACCCGCCGGTCGTGTGTCGCCACGTCCACCCCGGCCGCCGTGTCCGTCAACACCCGATCTCCCAGCCGCACCACCCCCTCGTCCGGGCGAACCAGCCCGGCGATGACGTGCAGGGCGGTCGACTTACCCGCGCCGTTGGGTCCGAGCACCGCGAGCACCTCGCCGGCCGACACCGAGAACTCCACATCGAGCTGGCGGTCGGCCACGACCGCGCGAAGTTGCAACTCGCTCACGGCCGGCTACCTCGCGTCTGTTCCGATCAGCCGGCGCGCACCCAAGCCGAGTACCACCAGCGCCGCCACCGCGACAAGCAGGATCGACAGCGCCACAGCGGCGTTCGCGTCGCTCACCCGTTGCAGATAGATCTCCAGCGGCAGGGTGCGGGTGACGCCTTGACGCGAACCCGCAAACGTCAGCGTTGCACCGAACTCCCCCAGCGAGCGGGCGAACGCCAGCACCGCGCCGGACATCAGGCCCGGCAGCAGCAGCGGCAGGGTGACCCGCCACCACACCGTGCTGGGTCGCGCGCCGAGCGTGGCCGCGACCACCTCAAAATCGGATCCCGCAGTGCGGGCGGCACCCTCGAGGGAAATCACCAGAAACGGCAACGAGACAAAGGTCTGCGCCAGCACCACGGCGGTCGTACTGAAGGCGATGCTGATCCCGGCTGCTTCCAGGTACCGCCCGAGCAGTCCGAGCCGGCCGAACGCGTAGAGCAATGCGATGCCACCCACCACCGGCGGCAGCACCAGCGGCAGCAGGATCAGCGGCCGCAGCAGCAGGACCAGTCGCGCCGTGCTGCGGGCCAGCACCAGCGCCATCGGTACGCCCAGCAGTACGCACAGCGTGGTGCTCGCGGCGGCGGTCTTCAGGCTCAGCAACAACGCCGTCTTCGACGAAGAGCTGCTGATCAGCGACCAGAAGTTCGGCCAGTCAACCTTGATCGCGATGGCCAGCAGCGGCAGCACCACAAAAAGGGCCCCCAGGGCGGCGGGGATGGACACCCAGCGGGGCAGGTCATTACGACGCTCGCTAATACGTACACCTCTAACTGAGTAGCGGCATTCACCCTGAAAACCGCCAGGTGCGCGGGGCGCGGACTCGGACCCTGAAGACGTTAGCCCGGAAAGGGGGCCCGATGAAGCGTGCGGCCGACAGTGGGCTCTTCGCTTTGCCGCAGCAACGGGTTGCTACGCATGTCTACCTGAGCAAAACGGCACATCAGCAAACAGAAGTTGATAGAAGTGGGGCATGATCCCACAAGACCTCGCGCAGGCCGGGCTGTTCTTCGGACACAACCCGCAGTCGCGGACCGACGCGCCGACCAAGCCAAATGTGCCGGGTGAGCTAGAGCGCTGGTTCGACGAACACACAGATGGCGACGGCGTCTGGAAGTGGCGGCACTACTTCGACATCTACGAACGCCACTTTCGCAAGTTCGTCGGCCGTGAGGTCCACATGCTCGAGATCGGGATCTACAGCGGCGGCAGCCTCGAGATGTGGCGCGAGTACTTCGGCACGGCCTACACCTCTACGGCGTAGACATCGCACCTGAGGTCGTCGCCTACGAATTCGACGAGGTGAAGATACTCGTCGGCGATCAGGGCGACCCGAACTTCTGGGCGCGAGCGATGGCCGACATCCCGAAGCTCGACATCGTGATCGATGACGGTGGCCACCAGCCGCACCAGCAGCGCGTCACCCTTGAGTCGCTGCTGCCGGTGCTCTCACCCGGCGGAGTGTTCCTGTGCGAGGACATCCATCACCCCGGCAACGAGTTCTGGAACTACGTGAACGGCCTGGAGCGCAACCTTCACCATCGGCAGGTCCAGGCGGTCGGACCGGGCCGCGAGGCGACGATCGGGCCGAGCAACTTCCAGCGGCTGATCTCATCGGTCCACCAGTATCCGTACGTCGTCGTGCTGGAGCGCCGCGACGAGCCGCTCGCAACGTTGCAGTCAGAGCGGCACGGGACCAACTGGCAGCCTTTCAACAGCGGTGCGCACGGCGTCGGCACCGACCGGCCGGCGCACCGCTAGTAGCTGCGACCCGTAGTTGGAGTTCAGGGTTTTACGAAGCCCGACTGAGCCAGGACCTTCTGGCCCGCATCAGAAGTGACCAGGGTCACGAACTTCTGCGCCGTCGTCGCCTGTGGCGCCTTCTTCAGCACAGCGATGGGATAGACGTTGACCGCACCGGCGGCCTCGGGAAAGTCGACCGTCGTCACTTTGCCTCCCGCGCTCTTCGCGTCCGTGACATAGACGAGCGCGGCGTCGGCCTGCCCGGTGGTGACCTTGTTGAGGACGTCGGTCACGCTCGGTTCCTCGCTGACCGGGTTGAGGCGCACTCCGGTGCTGTTCTCGATGCGCTGGGTGGCCGCTCCGCATGGCACCGGCTGTTGGCAGGTCACCACATTGATGCCCGGCTTGGCCAGGTCGGCGAAGGAACCGATTTTCTTCGGATTGCCCGGCGCCGTGACGATCACCAGGGTGTTCGCCGCGAAGTTCGTCGGGTTCCCGGCCAGCAACCCGGCTTTGACGACCGTGTCCATCTGCGCGGTGTCCGCCGACGCGAAGACGTCGGCGGTCGCACCCTGCGTCAGCTGCGTCGCCAGTTCGGAGGAACCCGCGAATTCGAATTCGACACCGCTACCGGGATTGTCGGTTTTGAACTGCTGACTGAGCTGGGTGAACGCGGGCTTGAGCGAGGCGGCTGCGAACACCACGATCGAGCCGGCGGGCGGGGATGACTGACCGGCCGATGGCGACGGCGTTTTCGAACTGCACGCCACCGAGCCCGCGACGAGAATCGTCAATATCAACCCGGCTGGCACCCCGATCGGACGCATGGTCAGACCCTAGCTTGGGAGGGTTACGGGGCGACGGCCAAAGAGTTATCGAAAATTGTCTGCGCGTCGCGGCGTCCTTAGTTTCCCCTTAGAGCTACTGTCCAGTAACATCGACCTAGATCAACGCCCTACACGCTGAGATTCCAGGCGAAGACAGGTTTGGGTTCGACGGTGAATACGAGGAGGTCATGGCAGTGGAGGTGCTGGTTACCGGCGGCGACACAGAGCTTGGCCGCACAGTTGCCGAGGGTTTTCGCGATGACGGTCACAAGGTGACCCTCGTCGGTTCACGGCGCAGCGATCTCGAGGTCAACGCCAAAGAACTGGACGTCGACGCGATCGTCTGCGACACGACGGACCCGGCCAGCCTCGAGGAGGCTCGCGGGTTGTTCCCCCATCACCTGGACACCATCGTCAACGTGCCGGCGCCGTGCTGGGATGCCGGCGACCCCCGCACCTATTCGATGTCGGACACCGCTACCGCCTGGCGCACCGCGCTCGACGCGACCGTGCTGTCGGCGGTGCTGACGGTGCAAGCAGTTGGCGACAATCTGTGCTCCGGTGGTGCCATCGTCAGCGTGGTGCCGGAGAATCCGCCCGCGGGCAGCGTCGACGGCGCAATCAAAGCGACACTGTCGAGTTGGATTGCCGGGCAGGCAAGCGTTTTCGGCACTCGCGGTATCACCGTCAATGTCGTGGCAAGTGGGCGCAGCGCGCAGGCCGGATACGACGGCCTTTCACGCACGCCGCCTTCGGTCGCGGCGGAGGTCGGCCGGTTGGCGTTGTTCCTCACCACGCCGGCGGCCCGCCACATCACCGGCCAGACCCTGCACGTCAGTCACGGCGCACTCGCTCAATTCGCCTGAGCGTCGTCCACTTTAGTAGCCACTCGCGGCGGCAGACTCGGCTTGGTCTGCAGATCGCGAACTTCTGCTACGGCGCTTCGGCGGCTCTGGATGTAACCGGGGTCGCATCGCGCGGGCGTACATGACGCGAATCACGTTGGTCTGACCAGGGGTAATAGCCGGGTGTGGTTGATTGCACAGGCTTAGTACCTGGGTTGAGGAGCCGCCGGTTGGCTACCGTAGTAGCTAACTGCAATCGCGCGACATGAAGCCCATCAGGAGCATCGGAAGCAATGAGCCCCCACCCAGAAGCTACAGCTGAACCCAAGCGACGGCACCGAGTCGTGATCATCGGATCGGGATTCGGCGGACTCAATGCGGCAAAGAAACTCAAACGGGCCGACGTCGACATCAAGTTGATCGCGCGCACCACGCATCACCTATTCCAGCCGTTGCTGTACCAAGTCGCCACCGGGATCATCTCCGAGGGCGAGATCGCGCCGCCGACCCGGGTTGTCCTGCGCAATCAGAGCAACGTCCAGGTGTTGCTCGGCAACGTCACCCACATCGATCTGGCCAACCAGTGTGTTGTCTCGGAGTTGCTCGGCCACAGCTATGACACTCCCTACGACAGCCTGATCGTTGCCGCCGGCGCCGGCCAGTCGTACTTCGGCAACGACCACTTCGCCGAATTCGCGCCCGGTATGAAGTCGATCGATGATGCGCTTGAGCTGCGCGGCCGCATCTTGAGCGCCTTCGAGCAGGCCGAGCGCTCAAGCGATCCCGAGCGCCGCAGGAAGTTACTGACCTTCACCGTCGTCGGGGCCGGCCCCACCGGCGTCGAAATGGCCGGGCAGATAGCCGAATTGGCTGAGTACACCTTGAAAGGTGCTTTCCGGCACATTGATTCGACCAAGGCGCGGGTCATTCTGCTTGATGCCGCTCCGGCGGTGTTGCCGCCGATGGGCGAAAAGCTGGGTGAGCGGGCCAGGACGCGGTTGGAGAAGATGGGCGTCGAGATCCAACTGGGTGCCATGGTCACCGACGTGGACCGCAACGGCATCACGGTCAAGGACTCCGACGGCACCATCCGGCGCATCGAATCCGCCTGCAAGGTCTGGTCTGCCGGCGTGCAGGCCAGCCGGTTGGGTCGCGACCTCGCCGAGCAGTCGCCTGCCGAACTCGACCGGGCCGGGCGGGTCCAAGTGCTGCCCGACCTGTCGGTCCCCGGCTATCCGAATGTGTTCGTCGTCGGCGACATGGCCGCCGTCGAGGGCGTGCCGGGAGTGGCGCAAGGCGCTATCCAGGGCGCCAAGTACGTCGCCAACGCGATCAAGGCCGAACTCGACGGGGCAGACCCAACACAGCGCGAGCCGTTCCAGTACTTCGACAAGGGCTCGATGGCCACGGTGTCGCGGTTTTCCGCGGTGGCCAAGATCGGACCGCTGGAGTTCAGCGGCTTTATCGCCTGGCTGATGTGGCTGGTGCTGCACCTTGTCTATCTGATCGGCTTCAAGACAAAGATCACCACGCTGCTCTCGTGGACGGTGACGTTCCTGAGCACCCGGCGTGGGCAGCTGACGATCACCGACCAGCAGGCCTTCGCCCGAACACGGCTCGAACAGCTGGCCGAACTGGCCGCCGAGGCCCGCGAGTCGACCACGACCCGGGCCGCCAGCTAGCCGAGCAGCCGGTCTGCTTGCCACGTGCTGAGCGTCCCGCCGCCTGCCAATGTCAGCACGGTGGATGCGCCGGGCATATTTGTGAATTCTGTTGTTGGGTAGCACAATTCGTTGATAGCTGCACGGGGGGCCGCGATGCTGTCGTCGGCCACCGACCCGGCGCCCAGTTCCACCCGGTGCCGCAACAGCGGGCGATCGTCGAGGTCCGCTCGCAGCGATCCCGACCAGAACCCTTCACCCTCATTGCATCTGCCGATCTGCACCCGTTCGCGGAAGCGGACGCGGCCGTCGTCGCGCAGGAACAAGGCCACCGTCGACACGTGTCGCGCGTCGGCGGCGACGACCGTCGGCTCGAGATCGACGTCAAGACTTCCGCTTACCTCGATGTCCCAACTTGCCTGCGATGTCGGGGTGCTCGGCCCAGGCAAGGCCACGCTTGCGGCGGCGCTGCGCAGCTTCAAAGCGGCTCCGGTCTTGACGATGACCCGGATGTTGATGGTGTCGCCGCCCAACGGGGTGGCAGCCGCCGACACCAGGTGCACCGTGCCGGCTGCGGTACAGCGCGCCTGGATACCGCCGCTGCACTCGATGCGCGGCAAGCGGTCACTGGATGCGACCAGCAGCACCTCAGAGTGCATTGGTGGCAAGTTGCCCGTGCACCCAGGCCAGCACCTCGGTGGCGGCCGGATCCTTGGTCAGTGACTGCAGCACGGTGGGGCGCCCATCGCGCACCGCGTCGGCGTCGCGAGCCATCACATCCAGGTCGGCGCCCACCAACGGCGCGAGGTCAGTCTTGTTGACTACCAACAGATCCGAGTAGGTCACCCCCGGCCCGCCCTTGCGCGGCACTTTGTCGCCGCCGGCCACGTCGATGACGAAAATCTGGACGTCAACCAAACCCGAAGAGAAGGTCGCGGTCAGATTGTCACCGCCGGACTCGACCAGGATCAGATCCAGCGCGTCGTTGGCCGCGATCAAGTCGTCGATCGCGTCGAGGTTCGCGGTGATGTCGTCGCGGATCGCGGTGTGCGGGCAGCCACCGGTCTGCACGGCCGCGATCCGGTCGAGCGGCAGCACCGCGTGTTTGCGCAAGAAGTCGGCGTCCTCGGTGGTGTAGATGTCGTTGGTCAGCACCGCCACCGAAAGCTCGTCACGCAACTGGCGGCACAGCGCGGCGACCAGCGCGGTCTTTCCGGAGCCGACCGGGCCACCGACGCCAATGCGCAGCGGCTCCCCCGACTGCCGGACGCGCTTTGGCCGATCGGTGTGCGGATGCGGATGGGTGTGGGAATGCGTTGGCATGGCCTGTCTTCCGGGAGACGAATGGGAGTTAGTTTGCGCGCCGCCTGTTTTAGGCAGCGTGTGACCCCATGATGGCCACGTTGGCCGGGCAGCGGGCGGCTGCTGTGGACGTTGCCAGGAAAGTCACAGCCCACTGACGGCTAGGACGGCCTTGCACCCCGAGGTCGAGCAGGTACGTTGAATCGTGGCGCGCCGAGACGGCCGCCCGGACGAGTTCGCCGTACCCGGAGAGCGACAAGACGGTGACCGTGGATGCTTTGCGCGCCGGTCAACCGAAAACGATCTTTGAACTCTTCCTTCGTTTGATCCTGGTCGTCGGGGCATCCTCCACCGCGAGTTACTCGACGAGAGGAAAACGATGATAAATCCGTTCGCAGGCAACGCCGATATTCCCAACCGTGAAGGGGCGTGGGCACAGCAGGCCGAAGCCGAGCTGTCGAACCGGCGCCACCTCGAAGAGATCGAACGCTGTCTCTCCCACGGGCTGGAAGCGGCTCCCACCATCAACGACCGCACGTTGTCCACGTTCTCGCGCGGCGAGCTGCCGCACTTCGCCGGGGAGCGCGGAACGTTTCTGAAGTGCCCGTTCCTGGAAGACGTACACGATGTGGGCGACGCCGAGGTGGCCGTCTTCGGCGCACCGCTCGACGCGGGGACTACCTACCGACCGGGAACGCGGTTCGGGCCGATGGGAATTCGCCGCTCCACCAACTTGTTTGGCACCTATTGCTACGAACTGGGGGTCGACCTCCGGGAGCAGCTCAACATCGTCGACATCGGCGACGTGGTGACCATTCCCGCCAATATCGAGAAGTCGTTCGACCAGATCAGCACGGCCATGTCCCATGTGGTCTCGCAGGGAGTCTTCCCGGTGATCCTGGGTGGCGACCACTCCATCGGGTTCCCGACCGTGCGCGGACTGGCGCCGCACATGGACGGCAACATCGGCATCATCCACTTCGACCGTCACGTCGATACCCAGGAAACCGATCTCGACGAGCGGATGCACACCACGCCGTGGTTCCACGCCACCAACATCAAGAACGCGCCGGCCACCAACCTGGTGCAGATCGGAATCGGCGGTTGGCAAGCGCCGCGCGCGGGAGTTCAGGTAGGTCGCCAGCGCGGAAGTACCGTGATCACCGTCGGGGACGTCGAACGCGTCGGGATCGAAAAGATCGCCGAAACGGCGCTGGAAATCGCATGGAAAGACGCCAAGGCGGTGTACCTGTCGTTCGACATCGACGTGATCGATGCCGGATTCGTACCCGGCACCGGCTGGCCCGAGCCGGGCGGTCTGCTGCCGCGCGAAGCCCTCAACCTCATTCGGCTGATCTCCGAACCCGGACTCAACGGGATCGAGGTGGTGGAGTGCTCACCGCCTTACGACTGGGCAGAGCAGACCGCGCTGCTGAGCAGCCGGGTCATCCTGGACAGCTTGGCGGTCATGGTGCGGGCGGGCAAACTCGGCAAGAAACCAGCCGCGCTGAAGCGCGAAGCCTGGGGACCGTACGCCGACTAGTCCCCGATTGCGTATGAATGTCCTCCGCAGGATCCACGAAGGCGGCAGCTTTGTAGGTGCTGCCGGACCGAAACCAGGATGATCGAATTGCCTGTCCTCGATTAACCCGGCCACTTCGGGCCCGCGGTTTTAGAGGCCTCGGGATACACGCCAGTGAGCGAATAGCTCAGTGGTTATGTAGCAAATTATTGTGCAAGGGTTTTGATTGCGCTGTTTCCCGCTACTCGCTGCGCACGCACGGCGAGTAGCGGGACGGCGCGCCGGCCGGGTGCATGCGCCGCCGCGCCGTGTCCTGCTGTCGGCTGCGCGCCCCGCGCGGATCTAACGCTAGAGATCAGCGGGCATATAACAAGCGCGCGTCTCGAGCGGGTTGGTGTGCGGTTGGGCGAGTCGGCATCCGCGGGACGCCTAGCGACGTGCGCAGGCGCTGGGACGTCGTACTGGCTGGATTCACCCCATTTTCGCGACCTGGAAGTACTTCCCAGCTAATTCCCAGTAGTTAACCATGGTTAATCCAGGTATATCCCTGAATATTGCTATTTGTGCGACAGCGACGACGTCAGGGCGCAGTTCCATACACGCGCGCGACGACGTTAATGGGGAGACATCGCACCATTCGCGCGCTCGCCATCGCGCGTGAACCCGAGCGCCAAGCCATCACCCGCTTCGGGGCGGATGCGTTTGATTTGGCGTCTGGACGGCGTGCTACGGGGGTTTCGTAGTGGATTATGCGGCGCTCCCGCCCGAGGTCAACTCCGGGCGGATGTATGCGGGCGCGGGGGTCGGGCCCCTGGTGGCGGCCGGTGCGGCCTGGGATGCGTTGGCGGCGGAGTTGAGCTCTGCGGCAACGTCGTATCGAACGGTGCTGTCGGAGCTCACAGCCGGGCCGTGGGTAGGCCCGTCGTCGGGGGCGATGGCGGCCGCGGTGGCTCCTTTTGTGTCGTGGATGAATACCACTGCGGCACAGGCCGAGCAGACCGCAGGCCAGCTCACCTCGGCGGTTGCCGCCTATGAGGCGGCGTTTGTCGGGACGGTGCCGCCGCCGGAAATCGAGGTCAACCGGGCGCTGTTGGCATCGCTGGTGTCCACCAACGTTCTCGGGCAGAACACTCCGGCGATCGCGGCCACCGAGGCGCAGTACTCCGAGATGTGGGCCCGGGACACCGCGGCGATGTACGGCTACGCCGGCGCCTCGGCAATGGCAACGACGTTGGCCCCCTTCAACTCTCCGCCACAGACCACCCACCCGTCCGGGACACAGACGCAGGCCGCTTCCGTCAACCAAGCCGCGGCGTCCTCGGCCGGGCCGAGCGCCCAATCGGCACTGTCGAATGTGCCGAACGCGCTGCAGAGCCTTTCGACCGGGTCGATTGCCACCCCATCGGACCTCGACCCGGGGCTGGGCAGCCTGCTCGACGCCCCCAGCGGTGGCCCCACAGGTCTCAACTTGTTCACCCAGAATGTCGGGAACTGGGCCCTTGTCATCAGTGGTCCCTTGTTCACGGCTTCGGGTATCACGCCCCTGATGGGTAGCTTGTACACCCTCGCGCTGCCGGCCACGGCGGCAGCGGCAGCCAGCGATGTAACTCCGGTGGACGCCGGGATGGGCACCCTGGTGGATTCACACGGCGCGGGAGCGAGCCCGATGTCGGCCAGTCTGGGCAAGTCGGCCTCGGTCGGTGAGTTGTCGGTGCCGCAGTCCTGGGGCAACTCCCCCGCTGTTCGGTTGGCGAGCGGCGCATCACCCTTGCCGTCCGCCGGACTGGTTGGCGTCCCCTCGGCCGGAATGGCCAGTCCCGGAGGGTTCTTCGGCGGCATTCCCCCGATCGGCAGCCTGGTCAACGCCCCCCGGGGCGAGCAGCCCCGGGTGGGTGCCGGCTCGGACAAGAAGGTCATCCCGGCAATGCCTGGCGAGGCGGGCACTGCCGCGACCACTCCAAGCCAGCCCGCGCGGCGGCAACCGGCCCGCCGACATGTCGCCAGTGCACTGAGCGAGGCCGAACGCGACGAACTCGCGAAGCTGCGCAAGGACGTCGCCGATGCGGCGACCGAGCGCGATGCGGCGGCCCGCCTGATTAAGGAGGCGATGCTGTGACCGCCCCGATGGACTTCGCGGGGATGCCTCCCGAGGTCAACTCCACGCGGATGTACGCCGGTGCCGGGGCGGGGTCGTTGGCGACGGCCGCGGCGGCCTGGGAGAAACTGGCGACCGAGTTGAGCTCGACGGCAGCGTCCTACCGGGCGGTGGTGTCCGAGCTGACGGGCCAGGCGTGGGTCGGGCCGTCGTCGGCGGGGATGGCCGCCGCGGTGGCTCCGTATGTGTCGTGGATGAATAGCACTGCGGCACAAGCACAGCAGACCGCCAGCCAGCTGGGGTCCGCGGTGGCCGCTTACGAGGCGGCGTTTGCCGCCACCGTGCCGCCGCCGCAGATCGAGGTGAACCGGGCGCTCTTGGCGTCGCTGGTGTCCACCAACACGCTTGGGCAGAACACTCCGGCTATCGCGGCCACCGAGGCCCAGTACTCCGAGATGTGGGCCCGGGACACCTCGGCGATGCTCGGCTATGCCGGCGCGTCGTCGGCGGCAACGAGGTTGTCGGCATTCAACTCGCCGCCGCAGACCAGCAATTCGAGCGGATCGGGAAACCAGAACAACGCAGTAGCCAAGGCCGCGCTGTCGGGGACCAACCAGAGCGTCCAATCAACGCTCTCCGGGGTACCTAACCTGCTGCAGAACGCGGCATCCGGATCACCTTCGGGAACCTCCGGAACCTCGGCAACGTCAACCGGATCCGGGTCGCTGCTGGACTTGTTCAATAACTTCAGCGCAAACACCATCGGCTACCAAATCCTCTCCGAGGGTTTGAACTTCGACGCGTCCGGTGCCTTGCTGACCCTGGCACCGCCGGTGGCCACGGCCTGGAATCCGTTGGTGAGTTCGCTGTCGGCACCGGCAGCCGCGGCGTCTTCGGTGTCGGGTTCCGGGTCAACCCTGGCGAATTCGTACGGCGCCTCGGCAGGCCTGGGCAGCGCCGGGGTGTCGGCGGGCTTGGGCCAAGCGACTTCGGTCGGCGAGCTGTCGGTGCCGCAGGCGTGGAGCAACTCCCCGGCGATCCGGCTGGCTGCCACCCAACTGCCCAGCGCGGGACTGGATGGTCTGCCGCAGACCGGGCCGATGGGTCCGGGTTTCTACGGTGGGATGCCACCGATGGGGCCGGTGGCCAGTGTGGTCAATGCGCCGCGCGGCGAACAAGGTCGTTTGCGAGCAGGCGCCCGTCACAAGGCGATTCCCGCGGCGGCTGAATCCGGCATGCACGGTGACCCCGCGGCGCGCTGGGTCGAGCCAACGGCGCCCGAGGAGGGCGACGGTGCGGTCAGCGAGCGCGACGAGCTTATCCAGCTGCGTAGGGCGATGGCCGATGTCACCAGACAGCGCGATGTCCTCAAGCGCACGGCGGCGACGTTGATTAAGGAGGCAACGCAGAAGTAGCGACGGCCGTCACTTGATCGCTGACCGGGTGACGGAACTTCAAGTGCACATGTCGTTTTGACACATCGACGATTGGAACTCGGAGCAGATGTTCTTCACAAAACCGGCCACCCGGTCTGCGAAACGTTGGGATAGCGATGTAGCTTTCGATTCCAACCCCATTGCAGCCCAAGAGGATATCGAGTCCGCGACATCATCGCCGGATGCGATGCCCGACGACGAGGACCAAGAACAGCTCAAGGCCCTTGGATTCCAGTCGGACTTCAAGCGAGACATGAGCCCCTGGGCGAACTTCTCGCTGGGCTTCACCTACCTGTCACCGGTGGTCGGCATCTACACCGTGTTCGCGTTCGCATTGTCAGCCGCCGGCCCACCGATGATCTGGAGCCTGCTGATCGCCGGCGTCGGGCAGATGCTGGTCGCGTTGGTGTTCAGCGAGGTGGTGGCGCAGTTCCCGGTGGCCGGCGGGGTCTATCCCTGGGCGCGGCGGTTGTGGGGGCGCAAATGGGCATGGATGACCGGATGGGTTTACATGTTCACGCTATTGGCTCTGCTGGCCGATGCCGCCTATGGTGCGGGCCCGTATGTGGCCGACGTGTTCGGCTTCACGCGGTCCCCACAAGCCACGGTCCTGTGCGCGCTCGTCCTGTTGGCGCTCGCCACAGCCATTAATCTCACCGGCACCAAGATGCTTGGCTACTTCGCCATCTTCGGCTTCAGCGCCGAGCTGATCGGTGCCCTGGTAGTGGGCATTTGGCTGCTGTGCACCCAACGGCACCACAACCTCGGCGTGCTCTTCCACAGCTTCGGCGCTGAAGGCCACCACAGCTACACCTACGCCTTCCTGGCCGCCAGCTTGATCGCTCTCTACCAGTTCTTCGGTTTCGAGGCCTGCGGCGACGTTGCCGAAGAAGTCCGGAACCCTGGGATACAAATCCCCAAGGCGATGCGCCGCACCATTTACGTGGGGGGCTCGGCAGCCACCTTCGTCTGCCTGAGCCTGATCCTGTCGGTCACCGACTTCGGCGCGGTGATCAGCGGCAAAGATGCCGATCCGATCGACACCATCCTGCAATCGGCGTTCGGCGGCGTCGGCGCCAAGGTCGTGCTCTGCATTGTGTTGATCTCGTTCGTGTCGTGTGCGCTGAGCCTGCAGGCCGCCGCCAGCCGGCTGATCTACTCGTACGGCCGTGACGACATGATCTTCGGCTCGAAGCTGCTGGCGCGCTTCGACCACAAACGCCACGTGCCGCCTTACTCGCTGCTTATCGCGGTCATCATTCCGGCGTTCCTGATCATCGGATCGCTCATTTCCAGCGACGCGCTCACCAAGCTCGTCAGCTTCGGTTCGGTCGGCGTCTACATCGCGTTCCAGATGGTGGTGCTGGCCGCCCTGCGCGCGAGGATCAAAGGCTGGGTGCCGACCGGCAAGTACCGGCTTGGCCGGTGGGGAGTGCCGGTCAACATCGGCGCGCTGATCTACGGCGTTGCGGCGATCGTCAATCTGTCCTGGCCGCGCGAGCCGTACCAGCCCTGGTATGACGACTACATCATTCTGCTGATGTCGGTGGCGGTTATCGGCCTCGGCATTCTGTATCTCGTCTTGACCCGGGCCCACACCAAGAGCGACGCGGCGCACGCTGACGCAATTCCCGCGCGGTGATTCCACCAAAGCCGCTGCAGTGCAGTGTCTTTCAGGACACGAATAAAGGTCGCTCGCGTTCGGCGTGGCGCTGGGCCAGCGTGTCGAGCAAGGGGTCGGACAAGTCGGCCAGTCCGACGGACGCCACCGCGGCGGTGCGCTCGCACAAATCCGCCAGCCGAAACGTCAGCGCCGCTACGTCGGCCGGGTCCAGCGCCAGCAGCCGCTGGGCCGCGGTCGCCGAGCCCGTCATCGTGGTGTAGACGATCGCGAGCGCGCCTTGCTCGGGAGCGAGACCGCTTACGGCGCCGACTCGTCCGGCCGCGACGGCAAGGTGTGGCTGACGACCGAGATCGTTCCAGCAGGCGTCCGGCCAGACCCGTCGTGCCAGCCTCGCCAACCCGCGGCCCTGACCGCGCGAGGCCTCCCGAGCCGCCGGCGCCGGTGTGCGGGCATCGGTCTCCTGCTCGGCCTGCTGCGGGTCGAGTTCACCGCGGTGAACCGCGGCCGCGATCGACGCGGT
Organism: uncultured Actinomycetota bacterium; assembly: GCA_963712615.1. GTDB lineage: Bacteria > Actinomycetota > Actinomycetes > Mycobacteriales > Mycobacteriaceae > Mycobacterium. The sequence goes on along the minus strand of CAVQIO010000002.1, from coordinate 173,142 downwards.
GACCAACCCGTTGGTACGAATTCTGCGGTGCAAGAAGGCTTCCAACGTCTCCACATTGATCACCAGGCCGCTGGTGACGGCCTCCTCCACGCCGCCGGAATGCACGTGGGCGCCCGCCGGCAGTCGTGAATCGGCCAGGGTGAGCAGCGTCGCCAGTGCAGACATGTGACTCAGAACAGGAAATAGCGTTGCGCCATGGGCAACTCGGTCGCGGGTTGCTCCTGCCAGACCTCGCCGTCGATGCGCACGGTGAAGGTGTCCGGGTCCACTTGGATGTCGGGCAGCGCGTCGTTGAGCGGCAAAGCCGCCTTTCCCACCCCCGTGGTACTCCGCACGGGGACCAATCGCCGGTTCACCGCCAGTCTGTCGGCCAGACCGGCCTCGATCGCCTGCGGCGCAACGAAGTGCACCGAAGTGGCCGCTGCCGCTGCCGGCGCCGCGCCGAACATCGGGCGCGGCAATACCGGTTGGGGCGTTGGGATTGACGCATTCGCATCACCCATCGCCGCCCAGGCGATCATGCCGCCCTTGAGCACCGCATGCGGGCGGACCCCGAAGAACTGCGGCTCCCACAGCACCAGATCGGCCAGCTTGCCCACTTCCACCGAGCCGATCTCGTGGTCGAGCCCATGCGCGATCGCCGGGCAGATGGTGTATTTGGCGATGTAGCGCCGCACCCGCATGTTGTCGGCCCCTTGAGAGCCAGAGCCGTCGCCAGGCAGCGCTCCGCGCCGTCGTTTCATCACGTGCGCGGTCTGCCAAGTGCGCAGTACCACTTCCCCGATGCGGCCCATCGCCTGCGAGTCGCTGCCGATCATGGAGATCGCGCCGAGATCGTGCAACAGGTCTTCGGCCGCCATGGTGGACGGCCGAATCCGGCTCTCGGCGAAGGCCAAATCCTCGGGCACCTGGGGGTTGAGGTGATGACAGACCATCAACATGTCCAGATGCTCGTCGAGGGTATTCACCGTGTGCGGCCGAGTCGGGTTGGTGGAACTGGGCAGCACGTTCGGCTGGCCGGCGACCCGGATGATGTCGGGAGCGTGGCCGCCACCGGCGCCCTCGGTGTGATAGGTGTGGATCGAGCGGCCGCCGATTGCGGCCAGCGTGTCTTCGACGAAGCCCATCTCGTTGAGCGTGTCGGTGTGTAACGCCACCTGTACCCCGGCGGCGTCCGCGACGGTCAGACACGCGTCGATGGCCGCGGGTGTGGATCCCCAGTCCTCGTGCAGCTTGAAACCCGAAGCGCCGCCCCGCAATTGCTCCCAGAGCGCTTCGCTACTGACGGTGTTCCCCTTGCCCAGCAGCGCGAAATTCACCGGCCAGCCGTCGAGTGCCTCGAGCATCCGGGCCAGGTGCCATGAGCCCGGGGTGACCGTGGTGGCCTTGCTACCTTCGGCTGGACCGGTGCCGCCACCGACGATTGTGGTGATCCCGGAGCCGAGTGCCTCGGCCATGAGCTGCGGGCAGATCAAGTGCACATGGCAGTCGACGGCGCCGGCAGTCACGATGAGCCCGTTGCCTCCGATGACTTCGGTACTGGGTCCGACCACCAGATCTGGATGCACACCCGCCATCGTGTCGGGGTTGCCGGCCTTGCCGAGCGCGACGATCCGGCCATCACGAATACCGATGTCGGCCTTGATAATGCCCCAATGATCGATAATCACCGCGCCGGTGATCACGGTGTCGGGTGCGCCCTCAGCGCGAGAGGCGCGCCCCTGGCCCATCGACTCGCGCAGCACCTTGCCACCGCCGAACACCGCCTCGTCGCCGGCCAGTCCTGGCCCCCCGCTGCGGTCTTCGGTGATTTCGGCGAGCAAGTCGGTGTCCGCCAGCCTGATTCGATCGCCGGTGGTCGGTCCGTACAGCTGGGTGTAGTGCTCCCGAGACAGGTATGCCATCAGATGTCCAGTCGTCCAGGTGGATTCAGCGTCAAGCCATGAACCTCGCGGCGCCCGCGCAGTGGCACCAGCTGAACATTCTGGGGCACACCCGGTTCGAACCGGATAGCGGTGGCCGCTGGTATATCCAGCCGGTAGCCGTGGGCGGCTGCACGGTCGAACGAGAGCGCAGCGTTGGCTTGTGGAAGGTGGACGTGGCTGCCCACCTGGACCGGTCGGTCACCGGTGTTGAGAATCTGCATATCGAGACGCGAGACACCCACGTTGATCTCGATATCGCCGCTGCCGTAGACGATTTGGCCGGGAATCATGAGATCGGATGGTGAACGGTGACCAGCTTCGTACCATCCGGGAACGTCGCTTCGACCTGCACGTCGGCGAGCATTTCCGGCACCCCCTCCATCACGTCGTCGCGGCCGAGCACATCGCAGCCGCTGGCCATCAAGTCGGCGACGGTGTGGCCGTCGCGGGCGCCTTCAAGAATGTGGTCACTGATGATCGCGACCGCCTCCGGGTGGTTCAGCCGCAAGCCCCGGGCACGCCGACGGCGAGCCAATTCGGCGGCGTAGGACAGCAGCAATCTCTCCTGCTCGTGCGGCGTCAGGCGCATGTTTCGTGATCCTGCCATGCGGTCCTGGGGAATCCCTGTGGCCGCTTGCTCAGCCCTCGGGCTCAAGGTTCTGCAGCCGCACCTGCCCACGTGCGACGACTTGATCCTTGTCGTCGGTGATCGTGACCAACCACAACTGCTGGCGGCGGCCACGGTGAATCGGCTCGGATGCGCCGAACACCGTTCCCGAGCCGATGGAACGCAGAAAGTCTGTGTTGTTGTTCACGCCGACGACATTGCCGCCGCCACGGGTAGCCAGCCAGGTATAGGCGGACACGCTGGCCATGGTCTCCACCATCGCGCAGTAGACACCCCCGTGCACCAGGCCCATCGGCTGCAACAGTTTGGGCACGACCTCGAGCTGGGCGCGGGCGCCATCGGGGCTGAGCTCGGTGAATTGCAGGCCCAGCTCGGTATCGAATGGCGCGTTGAAGTTCGGCGGGACCACCGCGTCCGGCGACTTTGACACGTTCTGTTGTCTACACCATCGCCAATCCGCTGATCGCGGCTGGCCGCCGACGGTGACAAAGAACAGGCGCGCCCCGTGCCCGAAGGCACGGGGCGCGCCGATCGAGTTAGACCGGGGGTCGCTGCAGCCCTCAGGACACTCCGGCGGCCTGTTGCGCTCGACCTCCGTGAGTATGGCAAGGCTGCCCTAACTTTGCAAGGGGTAGTCTGTGGGCAGGCCGGCCGGGCAGGTGTACCGGTGGCCGAACACGAATCGGCCGGCTGTTTGTACGACGGTCGGTAGTACGCCGGAGTACGCTGGTTTCGACACTCGGGAGATGGACGAACTATGGCCAAGCTGACACGGCTGGGGGACCTGGAACGCGCAGTGATGGACCATCTGTGGTCCACGCCCGAAGCGCAAACGGTCCGCCAGGTCCACGAGGCCCTGTCGGCGCGCCGTGACCTCGCTTACACGACGGTGATGACGGTGCTGCAGCGGCTGGCTAAGAAGAATCTGGTGTCCCAGATCCGTGATGACCGGGCACACCGCTACGCACCCGTGCATGGCCGCGACGAGCTGGTGGCCGGGCTGATGGTGGATGCGCTGTCCCAGGCCGAGGACTCCGGGGGCAGACAAGCCGCGCTAGTGCACTTTGTCGAGCGTGTTGGGGCCGACGAGGCTGAAGCACTGCGGCGAGCTCTCGCCGAATTGGAAGCAAATCAACGCAATCCGCGATCGGCTGGCGCTAGACCGGAGAACTGAGGGACACTAGGTATGTGTCCGCGATGGCCTTCACTCTCCTCGCGGTGCTGCTGATTGGTCCCGCGCCAGCCCTACTAGCGCGAGCGTCGTGGCCACTGCGCGCCCCGCGTGCGGCGATGGTGTTGTGGCAAGCCATCGCCCTGGCCGCCGTGCTCTCGGCGTTCAGCGCCGGCATCGCGATCGCCACCCGGCTGCTGATGCCCGGCCCCGATGGCCGGCCCACGGCCAGCATCGTCGGTGCGGCCGGCCGGCTCGGTTGGCCGTTGTGGACGGCCTATATTGCCGCTTTCGCGCTCACCGTGCTGGTGGGTGTGCGATTGGTGGTCGCGGTCTTGCGGGTGGCCGTCGGCAATCGGCGCCGGCGGGCGCATCACCGGATGGTGGTCGATCTCGTCGGGGTTGGCCACGGCGCGGCGCTTGCCCAGCCGTGTTCCCGCACCCGTGACCTGCGCGTGTTGGAGGTCGCGGAACCGCTTGCCTATTGCCTGCCGGGCGTCCGCAGCCGGGTCGTCGTCAGCGAGGGCACGCTGAACAATCTCACCAGCGACGAAGTCGCGGCGATCCTGACTCATGAGCGGGCTCATCTGCGCGCCCGCCACGACTTGGTTTTGGAAGCATTCACCGCGGTGCACGCCGCCTTCCCGCGGCTGGTCCGCAGTTCCAATGCGCTGGGCGCGGTGCAGTTGCTGGTCGAGCTGCTCGCCGACGACGCCGCGGTGCGTGCGGCCGGGCGCACTCCCCTGGCCCGCGCCCTGGTCGCGTGCGCCGCAGGGCGCGCTCCGTCCGGCGCGCTGGCTGCGGGCGGTCCCAGCACGGTGGTGCGGGTCCGCCGGTTGTCGGGACGGGGCAACAGCCCGACGCTTTCGGCGGCCGCGTACTTGGCCGCGGCAGCTGTTCTGGTGGTGCCCACCGTCGCGCTGGCGATGCCGTGGCTCACCGAGCTCAAGCGGCTGTTCAACCTCTAGCGCGGCGCCCGGCGAATCCCTTTGGTGGACCCGAATTCCGCTGTGCCACAGTGTGACGGAAACCGTGTAGCAAAAGTTCTCCAACCCGAGAGGCGAAGACATGAGTTCGTCGGATACCCAGTCGAATTCCAAGACCGGCACCGCGCAGATCGGCGTCACCGGGCTGGCCGTCATGGGTTCGAACATCGCCCGCAACTTCGCCCACCACGGCTACACCGTCGCGCTGCACAACCGGTCGGCCGCCAAGACGGACGCGCTGCTCAAAGAGCACGGTGACGACGGCAAGTTCGTGCGCTCGGAGACCATCGAGGAATTCCTGGACGCGCTCGAGAAGCCCCGTCGGGTGCTGATCATGGTCAAGGCCGGCGACCCCACCGACGCCGTCATTGACCAGCTCGCCGACGTCATGGAAGAAGGCGACATCATCATCGACGGCGGCAACGCCCTGTATACCGACACCATCCGCCGCGAGAAGGCGATGCGGGAACGGGGCCTGCACTTCGTCGGCGCGGGCATCTCCGGCGGTGAGGAGGGCGCGCTGAATGGGCCGTCGATCATGCCGGGCGGCCCGGCCGAGTCGTACAAATCGCTGGGCCCGCTGCTCGAGGAGATCTCCGCGCACGTCGACGGCGTGCCGTGCTGTACCCACATCGGCCCCGACGGTGCCGGCCACTTCGTGAAGATGGTGCACAACGGCATCGAGTACTCCGACATGCAGTTGATCGGCGAGGCATACCAGCTGCTGCGCGACGGACTCGGCAAGACGGCAACCGAGATCGCCGACGTCTTCGCCGAATGGAACAAGGGCGATCTGGACAGCTTCCTGATCGAGATCACCGCAGAGGTGTTGCGCCAGACCGATGCCAAGACCGGCAAGCCCCTGGTCGACCTCATCCTCGACGAGGCCGAGCAGAAGGGCACCGGCCGCTGGACGGTGAAGTCCGCCCTGGATCTCGGTGTCCCGGTCACCGGTATCGCCGAGGCGGTGTTCGCCCGCGCACTGTCGGGCTCGGTGGCCCAGCGGAAGGCCACCACGGGTCTGGCGTCGGGTGAGCTGGGCGAGCGGCCGTCTGACGCCGCGCAGTTCATCGACGATGTCAGCAAGGCGCTCTACGCGTCGAAGATCATCGCCTACGCCCAGGGCTTCAACCAGATCCAGGCCGGCAGCGCCGAATACGATTGGGGTATCACGCCGGGCGACATGGCGACGATCTGGCGTGGCGGCTGCATCATCCGGGCCAAGTTCCTCAACCGGATCAAGGAGGCGTTCGACGAGGACGCGGATCTGCCGACCTTGATCGTGGCGCCCTACTTCCGCAGCGCCATCGAAGCCGCAATCGACAGCTGGCGCCGCGTGGTGGTGACCGCCACGCAGTTGGGCATTCCGATTCCCGGATTCGCCTCGGCGCTGTCCTACTACGACGCCCTGCGCACCGAACGGCTGCCCGCCGCGCTGACCCAGGGCCTGCGGGACTTCTTCGGCGCCCACACCTACGGGCGAAGCGACCAGGACCCAGACAAACGCTTCCACACGCTGTGGAGCGGGGATCGCACCGAAGTGCCGGCTTAGCGGGCACATTAGGGTGAGCTAGGGAGCGGTAAAGGGTGGGGCGACAGCGATGAAGTTTCAGAACGGGTACCAGCCCGGCTACGACCTGACCTATAACGACGTGTTCATCGTGCCGAACCGGTCCGATATCGCGTCGCGGTTCGACGTCGATCTGTCCACCAGCGACGGCTCGGGCACCACGATTCCGGTGGTCGTCGCCAACATGACGGCGGTGGCCGGACGACGGATGGCCGAGACGGTGGCGCGGCGCGGGGGCATCGTGATGCTGCCGCAGGATCTCCCGATCACCGCGGTGCAGCAGACGGTGGAGTTCGTCAAAAGCCGGGACCTGGTGCTCGACACCCCGGTGACGCTGGCACCCGATGATTCGGTGTCGGACGCGATCGCGCTAATCGACAAGCGAGCGCACGGTGCCGCGGTGGTGGTCTTCGAGGGCCGTCCCATCGGTTTGGTCACCGAGGCCTCCTGCATCGGGGTGGACCGTTTCGCCAGGGTTCGCGACGTGGCCGTCACCGATATCGTGAGCGCTCCGCTGGGCACCGAGCCGCGCAAGATTTTCGACCTGCTCGAGCATGCGCCGATCGAGGTCGCGGTCCTCACCGCCGCGGACGGCAAGCTCGCCGGCGTGCTGACTCGCACCGGGGCGCTGCGCGCTGATCTTTACCGCCCGGCCACCGACGCCGAGGGTCGGCTGCGTGTCGGTGCGGCCGTCGGCATCAGCGGTGATGTGGGCGCCAAAGCTCGTTCGCTGGCCGAGGTCGGCGTCGACGTGCTCGTCATCGATACCGCGCACGGGCATCAAGTCCGGATGCTGGAAGCGATCAGCTGCGTGGCGTCGCTGGAGTTGGGTCTGCCGCTGGCGGCGGGCAACGTGGTGTCGGCGGAGGGCACTCGGGATCTGTTGGAGGCAGGGGCCAGCATCGTCAAGGTCGGCGTCGGGCCCGGCGCGATGTGCACCACCCGGATGATGACCGGTGTCGGCCGCCCCCAGTTCTCCGCCGTACTCGAATGTTCGGCTGCTGCACGGAATCTCGGTGGACACGTGTGGGCTGACGGCGGGATCCGCCATCCGCGGGACGTCGCGCTGGCGCTGGCCGCCGGAGCATCGAACGTCATGATCGGCTCATGGTTCGCCGGCACCTACGAGTCGCCCGGCGACCTGATGCGCGACCGCGAAGACCAGCCGTACAAGGAGAGCTACGGTATGGCGTCCAAGCGGGCAGTCGTCGCCCGCAGCGGCGCGGACAGCGCCTTCGATCGCGCCCGCAAGGCGTTGTTCGAGGAAGGCATTTCGACGTCGCGGATGGGGCTGGACCCCGACCGTGGCGGCGTCGAGGACCTGCTGGACCACATCACGTCGGGCCTGCGCAGCACCTGCACCTACGTCGGTGCCTCGACCCTGGCGGAGCTGCACGAGCAAGCGGTCATCGGTGTGCAATCGGCCGCGGGCTTCGCCGAGGGCCACCCACTGCCCTCGGGATGGTGACGCCAGCGCGCGGAAAGCACGTCGCACCCGATCCGGCCAGATGTCTTCGCTACCATGTGAATTTCGAGATCTTTTCGCCCGCAGCAAAGCGCTGCGCGGCACCGAGCGAAAGGGATGACGTGCCGCAGGCACCCGTCGAGGCCCCGTGCTAGCCAAGGCCTTCCGGGCAAAGCGACCACCCACAGCGTCCCTGACTCGACCATCGCGATAGCCGGGCCCGCCATGAACGTCACCGCCACCGTCGTCAGTGTGCTCGCCATCGCGATGCTCATCTTCGGTAACGCGGTATTCGTCGCGGCGGAGTTCTCGCTGACCGCGCTGGACCGCAGCACCGTGGAGGCCAACGCCCGCAAGGGTGGCCGGCGCGACCGCTTCATTCAGCGGGCCCAGGACAGGCTGTCGTTCCAGCTGTCGGGTGCACAGCTGGGCATTTCGACCACCACGTTGGTGACCGGTTACCTGACCGAACCGATGGTGGCCGACCTGCCGCACCCATGGCTGGACGCTCTCGACGTGGCCGACCCATTGGCCGACGGGATCACCGCGTTCATGGTGATGGTGATCGTGACGTCGGTGTCGATGGTGTTCGGCGAGCTGGTCCCGAAGTACCTGGCAGTGGCGCGGCCGCTGTCGACCGCGCGCGCCGTTGCCGGTTTTCAGCTGTTGTTTTCATTGCTGCTCACCCCGGTCATCCGGCTGACGAACGGGGCGGCGAACTGGATCGTGCGGAAGCTGGGCATCGAGCCCGCCGAAGAACTCCGGTCGGCCCGCTCACCGCAGGAATTGCTATCGCTGGTACGTAGCTCGGCGCGCAGCGGAGCCTTGGACCCCGCCACCGCCGCGTTGGTACGACGGTCGCTGCAGTTCGGCGCCCGGACCGCCGAGGAGCTGATGACGCCGCGGTCAAAGATCGTGGCGCTGCAAACCGACGACACGGTCAAAGACCTGATTGCCGCGGCTGCCGAGTCCGGATTCTCCCGCTTCCCCCTCGTCGATGGGGACCTCGACGAAACCCTCGGCATCGTGCATGTCAAGCAGGTATTCAGGGTGCCGCGGGCGGATCGGCCGCACACGCTGCTGACCACGCTCGTGCAGCCGGTGCCGGTGGTCCCGTCGACCCTGGACGGCGATGCGGTGATGGCGGAGATTCGTGCCAACCCCCTGCAGACCGCGATGGTCGTCGACGAGTACGGCGGCACCGCGGGGATCGTGACCGTCGAGGACCTGATCGAAGAGATCGTCGGCGATGTGCGCGATGAACACGACGACGCCACACCCGACGTGGTGGCGGCGGGCAACGGCTGGCGGGTGTCGGGCTTGCTGCGCATCGACGAGGTGGCTGCCGCCACCGGGTATCGGGCTCCCGAAGGGCCATACGAGACGATCGGCGGCTTGGTGCTGCGCGAGCTGGGCCATATTCCGACGGTGGGCGAAACCGTCGAACTCACTGCGCTCGACGGGGATGGGCTGTTGGACAACGCAATACGCTGGCAGGCCGCGGTGGTTCGGATGGACGGCCGGCGGATCGACTTGGTCGAGCTGACCGAACTGAGCACTCGTAGCGAAACACCCGTGGAGCACGGCCGGCGATGAACGACACGCTCGGAGTGCTGCTGGCGATCCTGCTGATCGGGACGAACGCCTTCTTCGTCGGCGCGGAATTCTCGCTGATCTCGGCCCGCCGTGACCGCCTCGAGGCGCTGGCCGAGCAGGGCAAGAAGAGAGCGGTCACCGTGATCCGCGCCGGTGAGCAGCTGGCATCCATGCTTGCCGGGTCGCAGTTGGGCGTCACGGTGACCTCGCTGCTGCTCGGCCGAATCGGTGAGTCGGCGGTCGCCAGCCTGTTGCAGTCGGCGTTCGAGCTGACCAGCATGCCCCCGGCGTTGCTGCACACGCTGTCGTTCGTGATCGCGCTCGCGGGTGTGGTGACGCTGCACGTGTTGTTGGGCGAGATGGTGCCGAAGAACATCGCGCTGGCCGGGCCGGAGCGCACGGCGATGCTGCTGGTGCCCCCCTACCTGGCCTACGTGCGGGTCGCCCGGCCTTTCATCGTGTTCTACAACAAGTGCGCCAACGCGATCCTGCGCATCCTGCGCGTGGAACCCAAAGACGAGCTCGACATCACGGTTTCACCGGCCGAGCTGAGCGCGATGATCGCCGAATCGGTCTCCGAGGGCCTGCTGGATCCCGAGGAGCACACCCGGCTGACCCGAGCGCTGCAGATCGGCAGTCGGGTGGTCGGCGACGTCGCCGTGTCGCTCGCCGACATTCGGGCGGTGCCGGTGGCGGCGCCGGGTTCCGGACCGACAATCGGTGCCGTCGAGAGTGCGCTGGCAGAGACCGGCTACTCCCGCTTCCCCGTCGCGGCCGCCGACGGACGGTTCATCGGCTATCTGCATATCAAGGACATGCTGACGCTCGGTGACGAGCCGCAGACCGTCATCGATCTCTCGCTGGTGCGTCCGCTGCCGCGGGTGGCCAGCTCATTGCCGCTGGCCGATGCCCTTTCGCGGATGCGGCGCACCAACAGCCATCTGGCGCTGGTGACCGACGGCGGCGGCGTCGTTGCCATGGTGGCGATGGAGGACCTGATGGAGGATCTCGTCGGCAGCATGCGCGATGCACAGTGAGACCAGCCGCCGGAAAGGCTGCCATCCAGCCCGTATGATTGAACGGCGCCGATGCAAGACGGGGCGAGGCGCCAGCGTGCTGCCGCAACACACGCATTGCCAGAAAGCGCTCCCCGGGACGCGCCGAGAAGCCCGCGGTGAAGCCCAGCAAGAGCCCCGTGACCTGCTATTGCGGGTTGGACGAATAGGATCGTGCGGGCTGTCGGCCGGTAGGCTGGTGGCGTAGCTAATTGGGCCAGTCGGAGGCCGAGTGGGACCAATGAGGCAATTATGGAGGAGAAAAATGACTGACCGTGTGTCGGCGGGGAACTTGCGCGTCGCCCGAGTGCTCTACGACTTCGTGAACAACGAGGCCCTGCCCGGCACCGATATCGACCCGGACAGCTTCTGGGCGGGCGTCGACAAGGTCGTCACCGACCTCACCCCGCAGAACCAGAGTTTGCTGAACACCCGCGATGAGCTGCAGGCCCAGATCGACAAGTGGCACCGGCACCGCGTCATCGAACCGATCGACGTCGACGCCTACCGTCAGTTCCTCACCGACATCGGGTATCTGCTGCCCGAACCCGAAGATTTCACGATCACCACTTCCGGGGTGGACGACGAGATCACCACGACCGCAGGCCCGCAGTTGGTGGTGCCGGTGCTCAATGCGCGGTTCGCGCTGAACGCGGCCAATGCCCGCTGGGGCTCTCTCTACGACGCCCTGTACGGGACCGACGTCATCCCGGAGACCGACGGCGCCGAAAAGGGCAGCAGCTACAACAAGGTTCGCGGCGACAAGGTGATCGCCTACGCGCGCAAGTTCCTCGACCAGGCCGCGCCCTTGGCTTCGGGCTCGTGGGCGGACGTGACGGGCTTGAGCATCGCCGACGGCCAATTGCAGATCGCCGTCGGGGCGGAGTCCACCGAGTTGGCCAGCCCGGAGAAATTCGTGGGATACAGCGGCGAGCTCGGCTCGCCCAACTGGTCGGTGCTGCTGGTCAACCACGGGCTGCACATCGAGATCCTGATCGACCCGCAATCGCCGATCGGCAAGACCGACCCGGCCGGCATCAAGGACGCGGTCCTGGAATCCGCGATCACCACGATCATGGACTTCGAGGACTCGGTGGCCGCCGTCGACGCCGACGACAAGGTGCTGGGCTACCGAAACTGGCTCGGTCTGAACCGGGGCGACCTATCCGAAGAGGTCAGCAAGGACGGCAAGAGCTTCTCCCGCGTGCTCAACGAGGACCGCACCTACACCACGCCCGACGGCGCCGAGCTGACCCTGCCGGGGCGCAGCCTGATGTTCGTCCGCAATGTCGGGCACCTGATGACCAACGACGCCATCGTCGACTCCGACGGCAATGAGGTGTTCGAGGGCATCATGGATGCGCTGTTCACCGGGCTGACCGCGATCCACGGGCTCAAGGCCACCGAGGCCAACGGGCCGCTGATCAACAGCCGCACCGGCTCCATCTACATCGTGAAGCCGAAGATGCATGGCCCCGCCGAGGCGGCGTTCACCTGCGAGCTGTTCAGCCGCGTGGAGGACGTGCTGGGGTTGCCGCAGGGCACGATGAAGGTCGGCATCATGGACGAGGAGCGGCGCACCACCGTCAACCTCAAGGCGTGTATCAAGGCCGCTGCCGATCGAGTCGTGTTCATCAACACCGGTTTTCTGGACCGCACCGGCGACGAGATCCACACCTCGATGGAGGCCGGGCCGATGATCCGCAAGGGTGCGATGAAGAACACCACCTGGATCAAGGCCTACGAGGACGCCAACGTCGATATCGGTCTGGCCGCGGGTTTCTCCGGCAAGGCCCAGATCGGCAAGGGCATGTGGGCGATGACCGAGCTGATGGCCGACATGGTCGAGCAGAAGATCGGGCAGCCGAAGGCGGGCGCCACCACCGCGTGGGTGCCTTCTCCGACGGCAGCTACCCTGCACGCGATGCACTACCACCAGGTGGATGTCTTTGCCGTGCAGAAGGAACTCGAGGGCACGAAGCGTACGACCATCGACGAGTTGCTGACCATCCCGCTGGCCAAGGAGCTGGCCTGGGCTCCGGAGGAGATCCGCGAAGAGGTCGACAACAACTGCCAGTCGATCCTGGGCTACGTGGTGCGCTGGATCGACGAGGGCGTCGGCTGCTCGAAAGTGCCCGACATCCACAACGTGGCCCTGATGGAAGACCGTGCCACGCTGCGGATCTCCAGCCAGTTGCTGGCGAACTGGCTGCGCCACGGCATCATCACCAGTGAGGATGTGCGCGCCAGTCTGGAACGGATGGCCCCGTTGGTGGACCAGCAGAATGACGGCGACGCGGCATATCGGCCGATGGCGCCCAACTTCGACGACAGCATCGCGTTTTTAGCCGCCCAAGAATTGATCTTGTCCGGCACGCAGCAGCCCAGCGGCTACACCGAGCCGATCCTGCATCGGCGGCGACGCGAACTCAAGGCTCGCGCCGGTGCCTGATAAGGGCACAAACTGCGGCAATGCTGCTGATGACTAGACGGGGCGCCGATTTCAGCACGGGCAAGATGACGGGTCGACGGAGAGGCGGCGGGCGCCGGTATGGGTAGGCACAGCAGGCCCGACCGCGGGAAGTCGGCCGACGAGCCTTTCGACGACGGCGCCGCCGACGAGGGGCATGACGCCGACGGGCACGTCGTGGATGACGATGAGGACCACGCGGACGACGCCGTGGGCTACGCCGCTGCCGGCGTCGATGAGGAATACCCCGAATTTCCGCCCCGGCCGCAGAGCACCGAGTCGCCGGAACCACGGGCGGGCCTCTTCCAGGCCGGTCACCGGGTCCTCGGCGACTGGCGGGGCGGTCACCGCAGCGCCGGCGGGCGACGAGGCGTCAGCATCGGCGTGATCGTGGCCCTGGTCGCGGTCGTGGTGGTGGTCGGCACCGTCATCGTGTGGAGTTTCTTCGGTGATGCGCTGTCCCATCGCTCGCACACGGCCGCCGCACGCTGTGTGGGCGGCAAGGAGAGCGTCGCCGTCATCGTCGATCCGTCGATGGCCGACCAGGTGCAGCGGTTCGCGGAAAGTTACAACTCGACGGCAGGCCCCGTCGGTGACCACTGCATGGTGGTGAACGTCAAAGGAGCCGGCTCCGACGCCGTCATCGGGGGCTTCATCGGCAAGTGGCCGGCAGACTTGGGCTCCCAGCCGGCGTTGTGGATCCCGGGCAGTTCGGTGTCGGCCGCGCGGCTGACCGCTGCCGCGGGCCAGAAGACGATCAGCGACAGCCGTTCGCTGGTGACCTCGCCGGTGCTGCTCGCGGTTCGGCCCGAACTTCAGCCGGCGTTGTCCAACCAGAGCTGGAGCGCACTGCCCGGCATGCAAACCAATCCGAACGCATTGGCGGGGTTGAAGTTGCCGGCGTGGGGATCGCTGCGGCTGGCGTTGCCGACCAGCGGTAACAGCGACGCCTCCTATTTGGCGGGCGAAGCGGTGGCGGCCGCGTCGGTACCTGCGGGTGCACCGGCCACCCAGGGCACGGCAGCGCTGCGCTCATTGACGAGCGCACAACCCAAACTGGCCGACAACTCGCTGACCGAGGCAATGAACACGCTGCTGAAACCTGGTGACGTGGCAACGGCGCCGGTGCATGCGGTAATCACCACCGAGCAGCAGATCTTCGCGCGTGGCCAGTCGCTGTCTGACGCGAAGAACACGTTGGCGTCCTGGCTGCCGTCCGGGCCGGCGCCGGTCGCCGACTACCCCACGGTGCTGCTCAGTGGCTCGTGGCTGACGCCGGAACAGACCTCGGCGGCGAGCGAATTTGCCCACTTCATGCGCAAGCCCGAGCAACTGGCAAAGCTGGCCAAAGCCGGTTTCCGCGTCAACGGTGTCAATCCACCGAGCAGCCCGGTGACGAGTTTCGCCGCCCTGTCCGCCACGCTGTCGGTGGGTGACGACGCCATGCGCGCCACCCTCGCCGACGCGATGGCCGCACCGTCGGCCGGGCTGGCCGCCACGATCATGCTGGACCAGTCGATGCCCGGTGATGAAGGTGGAAAATCCCGGCTGGCCAACGTGATCGCGGCGCTCCAAGACAGGATCAAAGCACTGCCGCCGACCGCGATCTTGGGGTTGTGGACGTTCGACGGTCACGAGGGACGCTCGGAGGTCGCCACGGGCCCGCTGGCCGACCCCGTCAACGGCCAGCCTCGACCGGCAGCGCTGGCGGCCGCGCTGGACAAGCAATTTTCGTCGGGCGGCGGCGCGGTGTCGTTCACCACGCTGCGCTTGATCTATCAGGATATGCAGACCAATTACCGTGCTGGACAATCGAATTCGATACTCCTGATCACTGCGGGGCCGCATACGGACCAATCCCTCGACGGACCGGGGCTGCAGAATTTCATCCGCACGAGTGCCGACCCGGCTAAACCGATCGCCGTCAACGTCATCGACTTCGCCGCCGATCCGGACCGGGCAACCTGGGAAGCGGTCGCCCAGCTCAGCGGCGGTAGCTACCAGAACCTGGCAACGTCGGCCTCCCCCGACCTCGCCACCGCAATCAGCACATTTCTGGGCTGAAGACGCCTAATGAGCGACGTGGGTGGTCGAGGCAACGATCTGGGGGTGCTGGCCGGTCGCCTGCTTTTCGCGGTGCAAGGCGAACTCTTTCGCCGGCTGCGTGACGAAGGCTTCGACGACATCGCACCCCGCCACGGAGCGGTGCTTTCGTACCTGCGGCCCGAGGGTGTCCGGGCCACGGACCTGGCTCGGTTGTCCGGCCAGGTGAAGCAGGTGATCGGCGTGATCATCGACGACCTGGAAAGCCTGGACTACGTGGAGCGCAGGCCCGATCCGGCTGACCGTCGAGCCAAGCTCGTCGTACCGACCGCTCGTGGCCGGCGGCAGATGGATGTCGCCGACTCGATCATGGCCGACATCATGAATCGGCATGCCGACAATCTCGGCGTCGACAAGTTCCGTGGATTCCTCGCCGAATTTCGAGCTGTCATCGACCACCAGCGTGCCGTGATGACAAGCGATGCCGCGCAAGAGGACTCAAAGCCCTAGCTGGTCACCGATCCGCGCGGACCTCGGTGGCTTGACAATGATGCACCCGCCATATAGTAAGTATTAGGCATAGTCATGGTTACTTACTACTGATGACTCCCGGCCCGGTGGCTTGGGGTCGGGCGCCGGAACACGTGAGGGGGACGATATGGCTCGGGTGCGATTCACTCGTGACAACACCGCGGTGCTGCTCATCGATCACCAGGTGGGATTGTTCACCGGGGTGCGTGACATCGACGTCAACGAACTCAAGCACAACGTGCCCGGCTTGGCGGGCGCCGCACGGGCCATGGACCTGCCCATTGTGGCCGCGACCACGGCGCGCGACACATGTGGGGCCCCACGATTCCGGAACTCAAGGAGGTGCTTGGGGATGCCGACATTCTGGACCGCTCCATGGTCAACGCCTGGGACGACGAGCGGTTTGTCGCCCGAGTGGAAGGTACGGGGTGCGATCACCTGATCATTGCCGGTGTGTCGTTTGAGGTGTGCGCATCATTGCCCGCAATAAGCGTGCGTGAGAGGGGATTTCACCCCGTGGTAGCGCTGGACGCGTGCGGCACCTTCTCCCATCACAAACGTGAAGCCGGCCTTGCGCGGCTTATTACTCTCGGGATTGAGGTCTCCGACTACGCCACCATGATGGTTGAGATCATGGCGGACAACGCTGACCCGAAGGCCAACGCCGTTTATGCGGCACTCGACATGCCGTTCGCCACGCTGATGGGCCAGGTAGCGTCGGCCTTGGCCTCATGAGCGAATGCACAGCGACCGACCGCCGATTCGACCCAGGTTCTAGATCCAAAGGCAGGCGTGCGCCGAAAGACTCAGCGCTAGCACAATTCCTCCGCAACTGACGTGAACAACTCCAGCCGACCGACGTCGGACTCCCCAGCGGGGGGCGCCGCCGGGTCACCGGACTGCGCCGCGAGGAAGTCGCGGCACTGGCAGGCGTCAGCGTCGACTACTACCTGCGCATTGAGCAGGGCCGCGAAAGAACTCCGTCCGATCAAGTCGTGGACGGTATCGCACGGGCATTGAAGCTCGACGAGGACGCGGCCGCGTACCTCCGAGACCTGGTGCGACGGCCGCGATCTGGGAAACGATGCCCGACGAAAGATCTCAACCCGGCGATTCCTTCGCTGATCAACAGCTGGCCGCTGACGCCGGTGCAGATCCATGACTGTTCAATGACCATGGTGGCGGCAAACCCCATTGCGCGCGCGGTATTTCCGCACCTCCATCCCCGGGACAACGCGCCGGTATCGCTGTTCTTAGACCCGGAGGCACCGAATTTCTACCGGAACTGGGACAAACTGACGGGCGGTGTGCTGGCTTCGGGCTTACGCGGTGCAGAATCCGGATCCGGGTTTGACCGCGCTGATCGAGAAACTGCGTAGCCGAAGCGAGCGCTTTCGGATGCTCTGGTCCCGCCACGATGTCACCCACGACAGCAGCGGGAAATTGAAACTGACGCACCCCCAGGTCGGCCCATTGACGCTGCACTTCCAACACATGACCCTGGGGCGCAGCGGCCATGTGCGTTGCCTTTTGGGTGCAACCGGGATCGTCTTCCGAACGCGGGTTGCAGCAGCTAGCCCGGGCATAGGCGCCGCGACCATCGGGGGTGCGGGGCACCCAGGAACGCTGCGGTCTGTTGCACAATGCGCGGACGGCCGAGAATCGACGCATGGATGCGAACGCAACCTACCCGCAGCGATCACGTGCAATACACAGCCGCGCAAGGAAATCGGCCCCGCAATGACAACACCGAAAGTCATCTTCGATCCGTTTGCTGGGGACTTCTTCAGCGATTGTGTGACACGTATCGTCGGATCTGTGGGGGAAGAATCCGTCTATTGTGATGCGAAATAAACAAGCGATCAACGATTTCGTTGTTTCGCAGACTACGGCTTGGGCAGCGGCGAGCGCCAAATAACAATGGAAAGGACGCATCAATGGGCATGCTAGACGGCAAGGTTGCTTTCATCACCGGCGCGGCACGGGGACAGGGGCGAAGCCACGCTATTCGTTTGGCCGAGGAAGGCGCGGATATCGTCGCCATCGATCTATGTGACCAGATCGATTCGGTGCCATACCCATTGAGCACCGAGGAGGACTTAGAACAGACGGTCAAAGCCGTCGAAGCGGTTGGTCGCCGGATTGTTGCCCGAACGGCGGACGTTCGTGACGTGTCCCGGCTGCAGCAGGTTGTCGCGGAGGCTACGGATCTACTCGGCCCGATCAACATCATCGTGGCCAATGCCGGAATAGCCACGACCGGCGACAAAAACCCCGACGCCGACCCCGACCGCGCATTCCGCGACATCATAGACGTCAACCTGGTTGGTGTATGGAATACGGTCTCGGCTGCCGCGCCCAGCATGCTTGCGGCGGCCAAGGGCGGCGCGATTGTCTTGATCAGTTCCACGCAGGGCCTCAAGGGCACCGGCGGAGACGGGACGGCGGCGAGCAGCGCCTATGCAGCGGCCAAACATGGCATCGTCGGGCTGATGCGATCCTTCACACACTGGCTGGCCAAGGACAACATCCGGGTCAACACGTTGCACCCCACCGGTGTCGAGACACCGATGATCATGAACGACGCGGTGGGCGCACACATCGCCGCACACCCCGAACTGACGGCAGCAATCACGAATCTTCTTCCCATTCCCATGATTCAGCCCGAAGACGTGAGTGACGCGGTCGTTTGGCTGGTCAGTGATCACGCCAAATATGTCACGGGCGTGGCGCTTCCGGTCGACGCGGGATTCAGCGCGAAGTAGCGCAAAGCGCAGACATATTGGTCTACCGAGATGAAGTGACGAAGCGCACGGCGCTGGTGACCGGCGCCAACGGAGGTATCGGGTCGGCAATCTGTGACCGGTTGCGTGCCGCCGGTGTGGCGGTGCGCACGATGGATGTGACGGGTCCGGCCGACGTGGTCATCGACTTGTCCGCCGGCCCGATTCCGGCAGAGGCGGCACGCGACGTCGACATATGTGTCTCCGCAGCGGGCATCGTCAGCACCTTCGCCCCGGCGCATTCGATGTCGGCGGAGAAGTGGTCACGCGATATCGACGTCAATCTCAGCGGATCGTTTCGCGTTATCCAGGCATGTCTGCCGGGGATGCGGGAACGGCGCTTCGGGCGCATTATCGCGATCTCGAGCATGTCGGCTCTGCTCGGGTCCACCGGGAAGGTTGCCTACGCCGCGGCGAAAGCCGGCTTGCACGGGATGATGCGAACCATCGCGAACGAGAACTGCTCGCGCGGTATCACCGCCAATTGCGTTCTGCCCGGCATGATCGCCACCCCACCGGTGCTGGCACTGCCCGAGGCCGATCAAGAGCGCATCAGGGCTGCGGTGCCCAGCGGACGCTTCGGCCGTCCCGAAGAAGTCGCCGATCTGGTCGCGTTCCTCGCCCGCGATACATCCGGCTACATCACCGCGCAGGAGATCGGCATCGACGGCGGGCTGCAGCTGGATTCGCTCTTTATCGGTCCCACCCGGGCTGGACACAGCGATGGCTGACGCCACCGGGATGCTCGATGTGGTCGTCATCGGTGCCGGCATCAGCGGCCTATGCATTGCCCGTCACTTGCAGCGTGCCGGCTTTTCGTACCGGCTTCTCGAGCAGGCGCACGACATCGGTGGGACTTGGCGCGACAATACCTATCCCGGATGTGGGTGCGATATCCCGGCCCCGCTGTACTCCTTCTCGTTCGCACAGCGGGCGAGCTGGTCGCGGTTATTCGCGGGCCAGCCAGAGATTTTGGAGTACCTGCAGGAGGTCGCCGTACGGTGCGGCATTACAGAGCACATCGATTTTGGAACACGGGTGATTTCTGCGCGGTGGCAGGAGTCACGGCAATGCTGGTCTGTCCAGACCTCGTCGGGCACCGTGCTGGAATGCCGCTTTCTGATCTCGGCCAAAGGGTTGCTTCAGCGCCCCCGCTATCCCGACATCGCGGGGCGTACGACCTTCGGCGGCAGCGCATTCCATTCGGCGGAATGGGACCATTCGGTCGAGCTGCGCGGCAGGCGTGTGGCGGTGATCGGCACCGGGGCCAGCGCAATCCAATTCGTGCCCCGCATAGCACCGGATGTCAAGCACCTCACCGTCTTTCAGCGCAGCCCGGGCTGGGTCGTGCCGAAAGCGGACCGAAGGTTCTCGCGTCGTCAACTGCAGTTGCGCAGATTCGCGCCCTACCGCTGGTACACCAGGGCGCGGCTGTTCTGGATCCATGAGCAGCGCGTCAAAGGCTTCATCGACTCCTCGGCCGGGATGGCCGACGCAGAGCGCTTAGCGCGAACGCTGTTGCAGCGCAATGTGGCTGATCCGCGGCTACGGGCCGCTCTTACACCCGATTATGCGATCGGCTGCAAGCGTCTGCTGATATCGAATGATTACTACCCGGCCCTGAGCCGCGACAACGTTACGTTGGTCACTTCGCCGATCGCCAAGATGACCGGACCAAGTGATCTCCGCGGACGGGCAGCCGCATGCCGCCGACGTCGTCATTTACGCGAGCGGGTTCGACGCCCAATGCACATTTTCTGACGTCGAGATTGTGGGACACGACGGAGAGAGGCTGTCCGATCGTTGGCATCAGGGAGCCTCGGCGTACTTGGGAACAACCGTGTCGGGGTTTCCCAACTACTTCGTCATGCTCGGCCCCAACTCGGCGCTTGGCCACAATTCGCAGATCTTCATGATCGAAGCCCAAGCGCGATACATCCTGAGTTGCTTGAAGACCGCTCGGCGCCGCAAGCTGGGTGCCCTGGTAGTTCGGCCGTCGGTCGAACGGACGTTCAACGACTGGCTGCAGGGACGTCTCGTGCATTCGGTCTGGCAGGCGGGAGGATGCCGCAGTTGGTACCAGCATCCCGGCACCGGCAAGAACACCGCGCTCTGGCCTGCCTCGGCAATTACGTTCTGGTACAGGACACATCGCATGAGGTTGTCGGACTATTACACGAGGCGCCGAATCGTCCCCACACCCTCGCCGCTGGCCGCGCCCACGTCGGGCATACCATCGTCAGCACTAGCGGAGGAGGGTTATGGGCCAGGAGGTCACACTGGATTTCACTCCGGATCCGCGGTTGTATCCCTTCCAGTCGCGCTGGTTCGACAGCTCGCGAGGCCGGATCCACTACGTCAACGAGGGCCCTGCTGATTTCAACGGGCCGCCGTTGCTGTTGTGCCACGGCAACCCGACGTGGAGCTTCCTGTATCGCGATATCATCACGGCTCTACGCGGCCAATTCCGCTGCATCGCACCAGATCTGGGCTTCGGGCTCTCTGAGCGCCCCGGCGGGTTTTGGGTACAAGGTTGACGAGCATGCGCAAGTGATCGGCGAGTTCGTGGATCATTTGGGGCTGGATGGCTACCTGACGATGGGTCAGGACTGGGGCGGACCGATCAGCATGGCGGTCGCAGTACAGCGCGCCGAACGGGTGCGCGGCATCGTCTTGGGCAATACCTGGTTCTGGCCGATCGATGTGCTGGGGACGAAGATTTTCTCCCGCGTGATGTCCAGTCCCCCAATGCAAAAGGCGATTTTGCAGCGGAACTTCTTCGTCGAGCGACTGATCCCGGTGGGCACTGCACAACGGCCCGGTGCTGCCGTGATGGAGCACTATCGGGGCGTCCAGTCCAGTCCCGCCGCCCGGCTGGGGGTCGCCGAGCTGCCCAAGCAGCTTTTGGCCGCCCGCCCGCTACTGGAGCGGCTGAGCCGCGACGTTCCGGCCAAGCTTGGCGCGAAACCGGCGCTGCTCGTCTGGGGCATGAAAGATTTCGCGTTTCGGCCCGGCCCGACCATCCCGCGAATGCGGGCGACGTTTCCCGATCACGTCCTCGTCGAGCTACCCACCGCCAAGCACTTCATCCAGGAGGATGCGCCGGACGAGATCGCCGCGGCGATCATCGAGCGATTCGGCGCAAGGAGCGTGCCGCCACCGTTGGATCCCTAGGCGGCATGTTTGGCCAGTGCGATACCGACTCGCACTTCGATGTCGCTGACTGGGATCGTGGGTGCCCGCGGTGGGGCCGCCGACCGGTAGGTGCGGCCGGTTGGCGTGGCGAATTCAGCGGTGTGAGTGTGGTTTCCGTCGAGGCCGGTGACGACCCGCTACCCGCTGGTCTCTTTCGTGTAGTTGCACCGCTCGCACAAGCCGAGTCCGTTGACCGCGGTGGTCGGTCCGCCTTCGGCCCACGGCTGCGCATGGTCGCGGCGTCGGATCGGCGCGTCGCAGTAAGGCGTCCGGCAACGTCCATCGCGCATCTCGATGAAGCTGGCCAGACCGCGCGGGAAGAGGCGGGCCCGTGACTCCATCGCCACCATCGCGCCGGAACGGGGATGGCCGTAGAGCCTCCGCAGCGTCGCCCGGGACCGCCGGTCGGCGATGGCGCGAGACACCATCGCGCGGGCGACCGCCGCCGGAACGGGACCGTAGCCGCAGATATCGGCCGGCGCGCTGCCGCCGCCTAGCAGCGTTTCATCCGAGAGGACCAGATTGACCGCTATCGGAGTGGGGACCGCCGCGTCTCGCCCGGTGACGCGCTCGACGAGGGTGTCCGCCATCGCCTGTCCGCGTGAGCGGCCGTCGCAGCGCACGTCGGCCTCCCGGCGCAGCGCCGCATACACCGAAACTCCCTGGGCTACCGGCAACAATGCGGTCAGATACGCCATGGTGGGTTGCGTCCATCAAGGTGGTGTACGAGTCGGACCTGATTAGCGGTACCGGCGTGTCGTAGCCGAATGATTGAAGGTCATCGCGTGATTCTTCGACAGACCGACCAAAGTCACTCGAGCAAAGGAATCAACGCGATGACCACTGCCCACAATATCGACCTGCCTGCCGCGCTGGCCGAACGACTCACCACCACCCACCCCGACGTGCTGCGCGAACTGTTGTCGACGTTCATCCACACCCTGATGGGTGCGGAGGCCGACGCCCTGTGCGGCGCCGGATACGGTGAACGCAGTAGCGAGCGCATCAATCAGCGAAACGGCTACCGTCATCGCCAATTCGTACCCGCACAGGATCATTGGATCTGGCGATTCCCAAGCTACGGCAGGGTTGCTACTTCCCGGACTGGCTGCTGGAACGCCGCAAACGCGCCGAGCGGGCCCTGACCACCGTGGTCGCTACCTGCTACCTACTCGGGGTGTCTACCCGGCGGATGGACAAGCTCGTCGAGACGTTGGGCATCACCAGCTTGTCGAAGTCTGAAGTCAGCGTGATGGCCAAGGAGCTCGACGTCGCGGTCGAGGCGTTCCGGAGCCGGCCGCTGGACGCCGGCCCGTACACGTTCGTCGCCGCCGACGCCCTGGTGCTCAAGGTCCGCGAAGCCGGGCGGGTGGTCAACGTGCACGCCCTGATCGCGGTCGGGGTCAACGCCGAGGGATACCGCGAAATCCTGGGCATCGACGTCAGCACCGCTGAGGACGGCGCCGGGTGGTTGGCGCTCTGGCGGTCGCTGACGGCCCGGGGCCTGTCCGGGGTACGGCTGGTCACCTCCGACGCGCACGCCGGGCTGGTGGCTGCGCTAGGCGCGACTCTGCCCGGAGCTACCTGGCAGCGGTGCAGAACCCACTACACGACCAACCTGATGGCGAAGACTCCCAAGAGTTCGTGGCCGTGGGTGTGTACCCTGTTGCATTCGGTTTTCGACCAACCCGATGCGGAATCGGTTGCTGCTCAACATGATCGGATCACCGACGCACTATCGGACCAGCTCCCCAAGGTCGCCGATCACCGAGAGGCGGCCCGACCGGATCTGCTGGCGTTCACCAACTTCCCCAAGCAGATCTGGCGCCAGATCTGGTCGAACAACCCCCAGGAACGCCTCAACAAGGAGATCCGCCGCCGCACCGACGTCGTCGGCATCTTCCCCGACCGCAACGCGCTGATCCGCCTCGTCGGTGCCGTGCTGGCCGAACAACACGACGAATGGGCCGAATCCCGGCGCTACCTCGGCCTCGACGTCCTCAGCAAATCCCGAGCAGATCAGAACTCACCGACTGAACAGGAGGACACCCCCGCGGCACTGACCGCCTGAACCAAACCTCGGAGAATCACACGACTAGCTCGTACACCACGTCCCTGGACTTGACCTGGTGGTGCGCTCCCGATCGACAAGCCGCGACGAGGAAGCCGCCGATCTGTTGGCCCTGGCGAAATGGTGGACACCCGCCTCCAGTGCCGCCGAACAGTTCACCCTTTGACCGTACAAGCGAAAGTGGACGCGCCGGCATGACCATGGACATCTCGAGCCCCAACAAGCGTCGCGCTTGCAATCGCCTTTAGACCTCCACCTGCCCTAGCGCGGAAAGTCAGTGAAGTCCATTCGGTCGTCATGGCGCTAGTTGCGCCGAACGCTTATCGCAACGCATTGAGAGCATGTTGTTTCCCAGCAGATGTCGACTTGTTAGGTGGATGAGCTGGTCGCGGTTGTTGATGCCGAGTTTGGTGAAGAGCCGGTAGAGGTGTCCCTCTACCGTTCGCACGGAGACAACCAACCGGTCGGCGATCTGTCGGTTGGACAAACCGGCCGCGACCAGCATGGCGATCTGGCGCTCCCGGTCGCTGAACGGTAGCGGGCGCGCCGCGGCTTCGAACGCCGGTGTACGCAGTCCGCATTGGGTGGCCATGGAATATGCATAAGTCGACGATTCAAATCTTTTGCCGCGTTCGCCGCGGTTGGTGTGTTCGCCAGCCGCCTGAGCCGACGCGTCGGCGGCGAGAGCCAGTGCGCCCAGGTCGGCGAATCGATGTGCGGCAGCGTCGACCAGACCTCCGTCTTGGAGAGCCAGACCGCGGGCATGGCTCGCGACGGTTTCGGCGAACGGGGTCTTCAGGATCCCGGCGAGCTCTTGCAGTCGTGTGGCGTGCGCACGGTCACCTAATCGGACAGCGGCATGAAGGGCGCGCATCTCCACCGCGTGCATCCCCGCTCTTTCCGCGACCTGCGCAGCGCGCAGCGCATGCGTCTGGGCGGCCGTCGTTTCGCCCAGGGATGCCTGCTGCCAGGCCCGGGCAAGCTCGAGTTCCGGCAGAAACACCGCGACATGCGGTCCGTACGCTTCCTCCGCACCGCGCAAGGCGGCGGTGGCAGCCTCGCTATCACCCCGCTGCCCTTCTGCCTGGGCATGCCGGGCGGCCACCAGGACGACCCATGGCGACGGAAACCCTCGCGACAATACCGCTTTCGAATCTCTGAAGGCGGCGCATGCAGACGGCAGATCCCCCCGGCGCAGTTGCACGAATCCCCGCATCGCATGCAGTATGGCGTCCACCTCAGGAACACCTGTAGCGATCGCGGCGTAACGCTTCCAGACCCGTTCGGCTGCCGAAAATTCACCGGCGGCTGTGGCGCTCATGATTTCGGCCAAGCCGATGTTGAACCGGTGCAGGCCCATTCCTTCGAGCGCAGCCGCGCGTAGCCCGGCATCCGCTACCCGATGCACTTCGGAGAAGCGCCCGACCGCCACCAGAGCACCGCACGTCGGGATAGCCGCCACCACGGTCGCTTGCGGCAGCAAATCCGACTCACACAAGCCCAGGCCTACAGACAGCGTCGTCTCCACATTGCCACAGAAGAACCCATTTGATACTTCTAACGCAGTGACGAGATGAATGGCCGCCTCGGACTCAACGCGATTTTTCACGTCGGTTAATACGCGTGCGGCGGCTTCGATGTCCCCACAACCCCAGAACAGATTCGCAGCGCGCAAACAGCCCCATCGCGCGATCAGCCATTCGTCGGCATCATCGCCGGGTTCGGCGTCGACAAGGGCGGCCTCGGCCTCGTCGCCACGCCCCTGCCAACTCACCGCCTCGGCAAGCACCATTGCCGCCGGCAGACCACCACCCCGATCAACCGCGAACCTCGCCAGCTCCTCCCCCAGGACGACGTTCGACATCGCCACCGCGTCCGCCGCTGCCGCGATGACCACATCGAGGTCCGGCGTCAGATCGCTTCGCATCATGAACTGCGCCAACCGAATCCGGCTGCGCAGGTCGGGAAGATGCGAACGCCCCCCTGCCTGCAGGTGCTTCTGCATGGCCTGCGCCAAGATGCCGTTGAGTTGCCGCGAGCGCACCACCCCGGCGTGTCGAGTTGCCGCATCGCCAAGCAAGGGGTGATTCAACTGCGCCAAAGTATGTGACCCATCGACGACCAACTGGATCAGCCCACGGCGCTCCAGGTTCGCGGCAGCGTCGGCATCGCAAATGCCACGCAAGATGTCCCACTCCAGGACCTCCGCGATGGCCAACACCTCGACGACCTCCAACTCCTGTGAGGAAAGAGATCGCAACCTAAACTCCAACAAGTCGTACAGCTCGCGATCCGCGTGCAGCGGACCCCGAAGTTCCCAGGCACCTTCCACGCGGACCAGAGCCCCGTTTTCACGGCCCGCACTCAGCAAGCCGCGCAAAACCAAAAGGTTTCCCGCGCTTCGGTCGAACAGCTCGTCAATCAATCTCGGCCCGACCGCGCCGCCCAGCACCGCACCGGCCAATACCCCGATTTGCTCACGGGTGAACGGATCGACGTGAACCGTCAGCAACAAGCGCTCTTTCAACAACGCAGTCACCGCATCGAAAACCGACTCGCCCGACCTGATAGTCACGATCAACCGCGCAGTACGACTCGCAACAAGCTGATTCACCAGCGTCGCGGACAACGGATCAAGTAACTGTGCATCGTCAACGAGGACCACCAGGTTCTTGTCCGCACTCAAAGTGTTATGTGCAGAAGCCAACAACAACGCCGGCTCAGGGGTCCCATTCACAGTCACCGCACGAGAAAACGCCCCCAACGGCACCGCGGAACCCGTCTGCGTACCCAGCACAAAACGCACCGTGCGCCCAGCAGACTCGGCCACCTTGGCCAACATCCGCGCCAGCGTCGACTTACCCACCCCACTGTCACCGACGAACGCAACGCCCTGAAACTCCCCGCCGTTCAGCGCCGCCAGCGCCTGCCGGAGCTCCATATCTCGGGCCACTACCGGCCAACCACCACTATCCCGTTGCACCCGACCAGTACCTCCAGATCCCTTGGATCGGAGACTTCATCAGGCGCCCTGCGGTGCAGGAGAGCCATGAGATTTGTTCCGACCGCCATCGCCGTTGAGGTTCGTGATGATGCGGGGCCGCCGCGCACCGCTGCCGTGCCGAACGCGACCGCGAGGTTGATCCACCAGGACGCGGCGCCGATTGGCCGGGACCCACTGCCGCTCGCCAATCCGGCCAGCCGCCAGCCCATTTCGGCGTTACCGCTCGCCAACGGCCTACTCGAAGCCTGCATCGGACGCCCAATTTTCCCCCCACGCGTTACTAGTACCCCGAATGGCGACCGTTCAAGCAAACGAAATTATGACCAGTGGTCGCCCGCCGGATATGCTACTTATATGCGTGTTGAACAGGGACTTTAGCTGTATTCAGGCATTTCAGTGACGCGATGCCAGCAAACAATCAGACTACTGAATAATTCGAGCCTAGCGGCCCGGCTGGCAGCATTGATCTGTCGCAGAATGCGTGCCACTGACTCGAATTCGTGATGGATCTATTCTTCGCGCAAAATTTACCGCTGCGTCGATAGTTTGATCCCCAGCAACGCATCGACTGCAGTAGCCACCAACTTCGGCGCCTCGGAGTCATGCCCGCCGTACTCGAGTGCGTCGGTGGTCCAACCATCAAGTGCGGCAATTGCTTTGGGAGTGTCGAGGTCGTCGGCGAGGTACCCGCGCACCCGGGCGATGACGTCGGTCGCGTCCGGGCCCGCGGGCAGCGCGGTCGCGGTGCGCCAGCGCTGCAGCCGCGCGGCCGACTCGTCGAGCAGCTGCTGGCTCCAGGATCGGTCGGCGCGATAGTGCCCGGCCAGCAGACCCAGCCGAATGGCCGACGGCGAGACGCCTTGAGCGCGCAGCCCCGACACCAGCACCAGGTTGCCGCGACTCTTCGACATCTTGTGCCCGTCCCAGCCGATCATTCCGGCGTGCACGTAGTGCCGGGCGAATCTTCTTTCGCTCCTTACACATTCGGCGTGCGCGGCGGTGAACTCGTGGTGCGGGAAGATCAGGTCGGTACCGCCACCCTGAATGTCCAGGCCGCTGCCGATGCGGCTGAGCGCGATCGCCGCGCATTCGACGTGCCAGCCGGGCCGGCCGCCGCCGAACGGTGAAGGCCAGCTGGGCTCCCCGGGCCGCAAGGCCCGCCACAACAGCGCGTCGAGTTCGTCGGCCTTGCCCGCGCGGTCCGGGTCGCCGCCGCGCTCGGCGAACAGCCGCAGCATGGTTTCGCGGTCATAGCCCGACTCGTAGCCGAACTGCGGTGTGGCATCGGCGCGGTAGTAGACGTCCGGGTATTCCCCTATTTCCGGGTCGACGACGTAGGCGGCGCCCGACGCCAGCATCTTCTCGACAAGCTCCACCACTTCGGGAATCGCTTCGGTCGCCCCGACATACTCCCGCGGCGGTAACACCCGCAGCGCGGACATGTCCTCGCGGAACAGCGCCACTTCGCGGTCCCCGAGGTCACGCCAGTCGATGCCGTCGCGCTTGGCCCGCTCGAAGAGCGGGTCGTCGACGTCGGTGACGTTCTGGACGTAGTGCACGTCGTGCCCCAGATCCAGCCACAGACGATGAATCAGGTCGAACGCCAGATAGGTAGCCGCGTGGCCCAAATGCGTCGCGTCATACGGCGTGATCCCGCAGACGTACATGGTGGCGACTGAACCAGGACCAGACCCGGCCGCCACCGGACGGACCTGACGGTCGGAGGTGTCGAACAGCCGCAGTTCCGGACCGCGTCCGGGGAGCACCGGAACCTGTGCGGAAGGCCACGACTGCATGCTTCGACTTTAGGCCCGGTGACGATGCGGGCCGGAACGGCCCGGTTAGTGCCACGCGTCGCGGATGGCGCCGAGCAGGATCGGCGCCACCTCGGCACGACACATCACGAAGTCGGGCAGGTACGGGTCGGGCTGGTTGTAGCGCATCGGCGAGCCGTCGAGTCGCGACGCGTGCATGCCCGCGGCCATCACCACCCCGGCCGGTGCCGCCGAATCCCATTCCCATTGGCCGCCGGCATGCAGATAGGCATCGACGTCGCCGTCGATAATGGCCATCGCCTTGGCCCCCGCAGAACCGATCGCCACCGGCTGGATCGCGAGCGTCTGGCGCATGCGGTGCAGCACGGCCGGTGGCCGGGTGGCGCTGACGGCGATCCGCAACGTGTGCGGAATACCAACCCGCGCCTGGCTGTCCGTCACGGTGTCACTGCGATACACGATGTTGTCCCGAGCGGGCAAAGAGACTGCCGCATCGGTGATTTCGCGCTGACCATTGGTGTGACGCTGCCACAGCGCGATGTGGACCGCCCAGTCGTCACGCCCCGGTGTGGAGAACTCGCGGGTGCCGTCCACCGGGTCGATGATCCACACCCGGTCATGCTTGAGGCGTTCCAGATCGTCGTGGGCTTCCTCGCTGAGCACCGCGTCGTCGGGACGCTCAGCTCGCAGCCGTCGCAGGATCAGCTCGTTGGCCAAGCTGTCGCCCGCATCGCCGAGCATCCAGGGATGACCGAACCCGATCTCGTCGCGCACTTTGAGCAGCAACTCCCCCGCGTCGGCGGCGAGATCGGCGGCCAATGCGGCATCGGTCATCTCATCGGCAGCCGGGTTCACCACCTCAGTATCGCCGACGGCGATGCCGGGCCCTAAAACGCGGGCCAGGGAATGGGGCGATGCCGATTCGGGACGGGCATCACCGGGTTGTCCAACAGCATGTTCGCCCGCATGCGCAGCGCCGCGATTTCCGCCGCGGTGATCTGCCCGGCAAGCGCATCGCCGAGATCGCCGCAAAGGGCCTCGGCCAGGCCGGCGACGGCCTTCAGGGTTTTATCGTCGATCGGCTTGCCGGCCCATCCCCACAGCACGGTGCGCAGCTTGTTCTCGACGTGCAGGCACACGCCGTGGTCGACTCCGAAGATGTGGCCGTCGAGGTCGCGCAGGACGTGACCGCCCTTGCGGTCGGCGTTGTTGATCAGCACATCGAACACCGCCATCCGCCACAAGCGAATGTCGTCGGCGTGCATCAGGACAACCTCGTCGCCGGCGTAGTCGTGGGCCCGCAGCACCGGCAGATAACCCGGCTCAATTTTGTCGGTGGGAAAAAGATCGACCAGGTCGGGCCACGGCGTCGGAGCCGAATCCACCGCGTCGCCGGGCTGCTGCACCCACAGCTGCAGCATGCCCGGACCTGCCGGACCGTGGCGAATAATCGTGTAGGGCACGATGTTCCAACCCAATTGCTTCGACACCAAATATGCGGCGAGTTCGCGGCCGGCGAGCGTCCCGTCGGGGAAGTCCCAGAGCGGCTGCTCACCGGAGGTCGGCTTGTACACGCAGTGCACGCTGCGCTCCTCCAGCGTGGATTCGCACAGGAAGGTGGCGTTGCTGGCCGAGCGGATCCGTCCGAGAACCGTCAGCTCGCCGTTTCGCAAGACCTCAGGTTCGTCATGCTCGTTATTCCGGGGGGTCATCGTTGAGCCCCAGCAGCGCGCTGCGCTTGTATCCGTTGGCGCGCGCGCAAATGTGGCCCGCAGGGTCCAGCGGTTCGTCGCACAGGGGGCATGGCGGGCGCCCCGCCGAGATCACGCGATTGGATCGGGTGGCAAATTGCCGCGCCGACTCCGGGGACAAAAACACCCGCACCGCGTCGGGACCTTCGTCGGTATCGTCGAGCACCACCGAGGCGTCGAACTCGGCGTCGGTGACGGCCAGGAGTTCGACCACAACCGTCTGGGCTTCCGAGTCCCAGCCCAGGCCCATGGTTCCCACCCGGAACTCCGCGTCCACCGGCGTCACGAGCGGGTTGAGGTCATCGACCTCGGCGGGCTCCGGCGGGACGGGTGTGCCGAACCGGCGATTCACCTCGAGCAGTAGCGCACCGATGCGTTCGGCAAGCACCGCGACCTGTTGCTTCTCCAACACCACCGAGACCACCCGGGAATCGCCCTCCGCTTGGATATAGAAGGTGCGGTTTCCGGGCTGACCAACGGTCCCGGCCACGAAGCGGTCGGGTGTACGGAATACATGGATTGCACGAGGCATGGCATCTCCAAAATACCGGCTGTTGCCGTCGCAACGCGATTCGATCCAGGGCGCCGCATCAGAAATTGCCCGTATTAGTCTGTGGATCCCCCGACCACCGCATCGCTCGACGACCCCGCCCCCGCCGGTTCTTGTTGCGGCTCTTCCGGTTTGTCGCTTTCTGCCTCGCTCTTGGCTGGGGGTCCGGCCCGCAATGCGGCGGCCAACCGCCCACCGGTGTGGTTCACGTGTAAGACGAACGGCCGCAACGGGGTGTAACGAATGACACTCACCGACGCAGGGTCGGCCGTGACGCGCTGGAAGCCGTCCAGGTGTATGCCGTACGCGTCGGCGATCAATGCCTTGATGACATCACCGTGAGTACAAGCCACCCACAGCGCGTCACCGCCGTGCTCACCGCTGAGCCGGCGGTCGTGTTCGCGGACGGCGAACACGGCGCGCGCCTGCACCTGCGCCAGCCCTTCCCCGCCGGGAAACACCGCCGCGCTGGGATGGGCCTGCACCACCCGCCATAGCGGCTCTTTGGCCAACTCGCCGATCTTGCGGCCCGTCCATTCCCCGTAGTCCACCTCGGCGAGCCGGTCTTCGACGAGCGGCTCCAGGCACAGCGCCTCGGCCAGCGGCGCGACCGTGCGCCGGCAGCGCAGCAGCGGCGACGTGATGATTGCGCGGATCGGCAGGTCGCCGATGCGGTCGATCAGTCCGACGGCCTGCTCGCGGCCCTTGTCGTCGAGGTCGACACCCTCGGAGCGGCCGGCCAGTACGCCCGCGGTGTTCGAGGTCGAGCGGCCGTGCCGCAACAGGATGACGGTCACGTCGCGGCCACCGTTCCATTCGCCAGCAGGATCAGTACGACGGTTCCGGCCACCACCCGGTAGCCGACGAACCAGTACATGCTGTGCCGCACCAAGAACCGCAGGAACCAGGCCACTGCGCTGAGACCGATGACGAACGCGATCAGGGTGGACACCAGCAGCTGCGGGCCGGTGGCACTCATGCCCGAGGTGACCGGATGAAAGGCGTCCGGGAGCGAGAACAACCCCGAGGCGAACACCGCGGGAATCGCCAGCAGGAAGCCGAAGCGGGCGGACAGTTCCCGGTCGAGCCCCAGAAACAGCCCGGCGCTGATCGTCGATCCAGATCGTGACACGCCGGGAATCAGGGCCAGACATTGCGCCGTCCCGACCGCCAGGGCGTCGCGCCAATTCAGCTGCTCGATGTGACGGGTCTGCCGGCTCAGGCATTCGGCCAGCGCGATGACCGCCGAGAACACCACCATCGCCGTCGCAATCACCCACAGGTTGCGGACCCCGGAACGGATCTCGTCTTTGAAGAACAGGCCCAGCACGCAGATCGGGATGGAGCCGATGATGACGTACCAGCCCATCCAGTAGTCGAGATTGCGCCGCGACTTGGCTGCGAGGCCGCCAAACCAGGCCTTGAGGATGCGCCAGATGTCGCGTGCGAAATAGACCAGCACGGCGGCCTCGGTGCCCAACTGGCTCACCGCGGTGAACGAGGCGCCGGCGTCGCTGGCGAAAAAGACCCGCGACACGATCGCCAGGTGCCCGGAGGACGAGACCGGCAGGAACTCGGTCAGCCCCTGCACCACGGACAACACGATGACCTGCCACCAAGACATCGCCAGAACCGCAGTCACGACGACGACCGTACCTGGTGCGGGTCGCCGTTACCGGGAGCGACTACGGCTGAATGTCCGGCTCCTCAGCGGGCCGCCACGGCCCGCATCGTCGCCGAGCTAACGCGCGACGGGCAGCGCGCGCGTTAGCGAGTCGCGCACCGCCGCGGTCAAACTGCGCTCGTCAGTGAGGTCGATGTCGACCAGGGTGCGAACCGCCGTCGCGACCACGTCTTCGGCCTGCGGAACGGGCCCGGACAGACGCGGCCGGTAAATTTCGACGATGAGGGAGAGATGCTCAATGTGAAACGAAAAACTGCGTCCATCACCGACTTGCCCGTAGCCACTGGCGAAGATTCCTGTCGAGATGTCTTCGACAGCAAACTCCGTGTCTGCGGGTTGCCGGTCAGCGATGACGGTCATAATTCGACCATACCTCTCCAGTACGGCCGGCGGCGCGCAACATGGCCACATTGGATGCGGAACCGTTCCTTAGAATTTGAATTTCATGTTGCCGATCCAAGGTTGGTTGTTGCTATCACGGCATAGATACGAGAAAAGAACTGGTCAGCGCCGCTTTGTTGGCCTGGCGGTTTTGCTGACGTTGGTCACCAGCTGTTCATCTAATCCGCTCGCTCCCACCCCGCCCACCATCGAAGCCGCGCATCCTGCGGCGTCGCCACCGGTGTCGCAAAATCCGGCCGGCACGGTGCAACCGCTGTCCGGCCAGGTGGCGGCATCGGTCTTCGATGACGGCACCCACCAGCTGGCGGTGCTGGGTCCGGGCGCCGATCCGGAAGCGCCCGCCAGCGTCACGGTGTTCGGTCAAGGGCAGGGGGCGCCGCGTGTCATCGTGTTGCCGGGGCCGGCGACCGCGTTGACCGGCGACGGCCGCGGCACGGTCTACCTGGCCGCCCGCGGCGGCTACTTCGTGGTCGATCTGTCCACCGGCCACACCGGCCAGGTGAATGTCGCCGATTCGGCTCACGTGGATTTCACCGCGATCGCGCGCCGCGCCGACGGCAAGCTGGTGTTGGGTAGCGCCGACGGCGCCGTGTACACCCTCGCCTCGCCGCCGCCCGGCACCGCGGTCACCGCAACGGTCGAGAACCGAAAGAAGATCTTCGCCCGGGTTGATTTGCTTGTCACACAAGGAAATACGGCCGTGGTTCTGGATCGCGGACAGACCTCGGTGACGACGATCGGCGCCGACGGTCGTGTCGCACAGTCCCTGCGGGCCGGCGAGGGCGCGACCACCATGGCCGCCGATCCGGTGGGCCGGGTCCTGGTCGTCGACACCCGCGGCGGCGAACTGCTGGTGTACGGCGTCGACCCACTGATCTTGCGGCAGGCCTACCCGGTACGGCAGGCGCCGTACGGATTGGCCGGCTCGCGCGGTTTGACCTGGGTGTCTCAAACCGCATCGAATATGGTTATTGGTTACGATTTGTCAACCGGAATTCCCGTCGAAAAGGTGCGTTACCCAACTGTGCAGCAACCCAACTCGTTGGCTTTTGACGAAGCTTCGGACACCTTGTACGTGGTGTCGGGGTCAGGTGCGGGAGTCCAGGTCATCGAGCGCGCGGCGGGCACCCATTGAGTGCCGGGTCCGCGTCGCGGTGGAGCCGGCTGCCGGCGGGCTGGGACACCGAGATGTCCGACGACTACGAGTGGGTGCCGTTGCGGCTGCCGCCGGACGTGACCAGGCTCAGCGCATCGATCCGGTTGTCCATCGAGGCTGAATATCGCGGCTGGGAGCTGACCAGGGTGCGCCTCTACACCGATGGCAGCAGGCGGGTATTGTTGCGCCGCAAGAAATCTCGACTCAATAGCCGGCGGCCCGATCAGCCAGAGCTGTGACGGTGGACGGCCGCCGTCACAGCGGTCTTAGCGGGTACGGGCTGCTGCGACGGCTGTTTTTTCTGATCCCGCCGGAACGCATTCACACGCTGGTTTTCGCCGTCCTGCGCGGCGCTACCGCCGCCGCCGTGCCGCGGCGGCGGCTGCACCGGCTACTGGGCCCGGTCGATCCGGTGTTGGCCAGCACGGTGTTCGGCGTGCGCTTCCCCGCTCCGCTGGGGCTGGCCGCCGGATTCGACAAGGACGGCTTGGGATTGGCGACCTGGGGCGCCCTGGGTTTCGGGTATGCGGAGGTCGGGACCGTCACCGCGCACCCGCAGCCCGGCAACCCGGCTCCGCGCTTGTTCCGGCTCCCCGAGGATCGGGCCCTGCTCAATCGGATGGGGTTCAACAATCACGGGGCCGGGGCGCTGGCCACCCGTCTTGCCTGCCACCGGCCCGACGTGCCGATCGGGGTGAATATCGGCAAGACCAAGGCAACACCGGCCGCCGAGGCGGTCGAGGACTACCGGGCAAGCGCCCGGCTGGTCGCCCCGCTGGCGTCGTATCTGGTGGTCAACGTCAGCTCGCCGAACACGCCGGGGCTGCGCGATCTGCAGGCGGTCGAGGCGCTGCGGCCCATCCTGTCGGCCGTTCTCGCCGAAACGTCGGTACCCGTGCTGGTGAAAATCGCCCCGGACGTTTCCGATTCCGACATCGACGACATCGCCGACTTGGCCGTCGAGCTGGGCCTGGCCGGCATCGTCGCCACCAACACCACGGTGTCGCGCGATGGCCTGCGAACGCCGGGGGTCGACGAGCTCGGACCCGGCGGCATCTCCGGTCCGCCGGTGGCACGCCGCGCCACGCAGGTGCTGCGCCGGCTCTACCGCCGGGTCGGCGATCGCCTGGTGTTGATCAGCGTCGGGGGCATCGAAACCGCCGACGATGCATGGGAGCGGATCATCGCGGGAGCCGCACTGCTGCAGGGCTATACCGGCTTCATCTATGGAGGCGGCTTGTGGCCCAAGCACATTCACGATGGCATCGCCCGGCGTCTGCACGACGGTGGGTTCGCTTCGTTGAGCGCGGCGGTGGGGTCGGCGGCCGATCCGGGCGCCCCGCCGACTTAAGCGCCGTGATCGGGATGCGGAGTTGGGATCCAGGTAATTCGGTTCTCCGCGCCGGTGATAGCTGTATGTTGACCGCACCACAAGCGATCCGCCCAAAGGAGACCTCCGGTGCGATTCAACCGATTGAGGATTGTCGGAACTGCTGCCACCGCAGTGGTTATTGCGGGCTGCTTGAGTGGCACGGCAAACGGCGAGCCGCCACCCGACACTTCCACTTGTTACGACCTTGGCAGCGCCAAAGACGACCTCATGCTCGCGTCGAAACCGGAGACCGCCCGCAAGGCTGCCGACACGCTAGAGAAGTACAGCCCTCCCGACCCGGTTAAAGTCTCGATCGAGCATTTCGTCACCACGGTAGGCGCGCAACCCAGCGATGCCACTCTCGACGCTAATCGCACCTCAATTGCCAACTGGCTCAAGCAAATGTGTCCAATGTTGAACACTTACTGATTTCACCTCAGCGCCCAAGGTATTGGGCAACGAAATCCGCTGTGCGGCGGTGCCATTCAAAGTACGACCGCAGCATGGAATGACCCGCGCCCTCGATGCCCACCCACCGCGCATCCAACCCGCGCTGACGAGCCCGCAATGTCTGGACGCGCGAGCTTTCCGGGTCGGTGCGGGTATCTGCGGTGCCATGCACGACCAACAGCCGGGTCGGTGCCTCAATCAGGTTTGCGTCGTCGCGGGGCCAGTAGGGCGCCAGGGCGACCACCGCGCCGACCTGTCCACCGGCCGCCAGCCGCGCCGCGACTCGACCACCCATTGAATGGCCGACCAGCACAATGCTTTTCGGCTCAAATTGACGGCGGACGGCGTCGAGCACCGCGCTGGCGTCGACCACCGGGTCGTAACGCGGACTGTTCCATCCGCGCAATCGATACTGGACGCGTCGCACCTGGACGCCGTTGCCCAGCCGCCACCGCAACGCGGCGGCGACCAACATCATCCGGACGTTGACCAACTGCCACCAGCGCGAAGCCTCGTCGCTGCGCACCCTGCCGCCGGGCAGGACGAGCACACACGCGCGAGGTTTCACACCAGCCACACGAGTTTCTCCTTTGAGAGCGACCACTGCTTCACGTGATAGCCCATGCGCTATCACGTTTGAGGTTGAAGCATGCAGGGCCGCGGCGGTGCCGATGTGACTGGTGTGACACAGCGGTGCAGCACCGGCCCCGGAACTCAGGTCTGTTCGTAGGTGCCGTGGATGTACGCCCGGGCGATCGCGTGCTGGAACAGGTTGAAGCCGAGGAACGCGGGGCTGGCATCCTCGCTGAGGTCGAGCGTGTCGACGTCGACGGCATGCACCGTGACGTAGTAACGATGCGCACCATGCCCGGGTGGCGGCGCTGCGCCGACGTAGCGGCGCATGCCGGCGTCGTTGACCAGCTGCTGCGCCCCGCCGGGTAGTTCGCTACCGTCTCCGGCATCCTCGGGCAGCTCGGTGACGTCGACCGGCAGGTTGGCCACCGCCCAGTGCCAGAACCCGGACAGTGTCGGGGCGTCGGGGTCATAGACGCTGACCGCGAAGCTGCGGGTTTCCTCGGGGAATCCCGACCAGCTCAGCTGCGGGCTGACGTCTTCTCCCCCGGCACCCATGATCCCGCTGATCTGCGGTGTGGCCAGCGGTTGGCCGTTGGTGATCGAATTCGAGGTCAGGCTGAACGACGGCAACTTGGGCAGCGCGTCGTACGGGTCGGACGGCAAGCTCATGGACGATCCTCTCGTTTCGGTTCTAGCAATGGGTCAGGAAGTGGGTCAGCACCTCGGTGCCGAACCTCAGCGCATCCACGGGTACCCGCTCATCGACGCCGTGGAACAGTGCAGCGAAATCCAGTTCCGGCGGCAGCCGCAGCGGCGCGAAGCCGAAGCAGCGAATACCCAAGCGCGCGAAGGCTTTCGCATCGGTGCCACCGGACAGCATGTAGGGCACTGTGCGGCCGTCCGGGTCGACCGCCAGCACCGCCGCGTTCATCGCGTCGACGAGATCACCGTCGAAGGTGGTCTCATACGACGGCAAGTCCCTGATCCACTCCCGGGTCACGTCCGGGCCGAGCAGCTCGTCGATCTCGGCCGCGAACGCAGCCTCCCGGCCGGGCAGCACACGGCAGTCCACCACGGCCTCGGCGGTCCCGGGGATCACGTTGGCCTTGTATCCGGCCTTGAGCATCGTCGGGTTGGCGGTGTCGCGCACGACCGCCTTCAGCATGCGAGCCATCGGGCCGAGCTTTTCGATCACGCCCTCCAAATCGCCGGAGCTGGTGTCGAAGGTCAGGCCGGTCTCCTCGCTGATAGCAGCCAGGAACTCTTCGACGGTGTCGGTCATCACCAGCGGAAATTGGTGCCGGCCGATCCGGGCGACGGCTTCGGAGAGGATGGTGACCGCGTTGCGATCGTTGTTCATCGAGCCGTGCCCCGCCTGACCGCGGGCGGTCAGGCGCATCCACTGGATGCCCTTCTCGGCCGTCTCGATCAGGTAGAGCCGGCGTTCGCCGCCGTCCCGGCGCGGCACGGTCAGCGAGAAACCGCCCACTTCGCCGATCGCCTCGGTGATTCCCGCGAACAGATCGGGGCGGTTGTCGACCAGCCAGTGCGCCCCGAACTTGCCACCGTGCTCCTCGTCAGCCACAAACGCGAACACCAAATCGCGTGGCGGCACGACGCCGGACCGCTTCAACTGGCGGGCGACGACGATCATCATGCCGACCATGTCCTTCATGTCGACCGCGCCGCGGCCCCAGACATAACCGTCCTCGATCGCGCCGGAAAACGGGTGCACGCTCCAATCGGCCGGTTCGGCCGGCACCACGTCGAGATGCCCGTGGATCAGCAGTGCGCCACGCGAACTGTCCGCGCCCTTGAGGCGGACGAACACATTGCCCCGCCCCGCTGCGCCGGATTCCAGATATTCGGGCTCGTAGCCGACCTCGGCGAGCTGCTCAGCGACCCAGTGCGCGCATTCGGCCTCGCCCTGGGTGGTCTCGGGTTCACCGGTGTTGGTGGTGTCGAACCGGATCAACCTGCTGACAACTTCGACCACATCGTCGCTCGGATTGTCGGGAACTTCGGTCTCAACTGTCACAACCACCTTTACTACCACTGCCGCGGTCGCCCGGCTCGGGCGGCGGAACCCTCGGGCCACATCGTCGGCGAGCTAAGTTGGGTGCGCGCGGACCGATCCGCTAGCCTTAGCTGCCAACTCTGGTTGGTCTTGTCCGAGTGGCGGAATGGCAGACGCGCTAGCTTGAGGTGCTAGTGCCCTACTAATGGGCGTGGGGGTTCAAGTCCCCCCTCGGACACAAATGTGATGAAGTCGGGTGGTGAAATACGACTCCGCCGACACCGCTGTCGTCGTCATCGACCCACAGAACGACGTCCTGAGCCCCAACGGTAAGAACTGGGCTGTCCTGCACGCCAGCGTCACCGAGAACCGAACAGTCGAGCACCTGGTCGACATCTTCACCGCCGCCAAGGCGCACGGCTTTGCGGTGTTCATCTCACCGCACTACTTCTACCCAACCGACCATAGTTGGCTCTTCAATGGCCCACTCGAATCAGATGAGCTGTCTACCAACACCTTTGCCCGCGTTGGCGCGCTAAGTCTGGACGGGTTCGCCGCCTCCGGTGCTGACTGGCTCGACGAGTTCAAGCCATTCATCGAGGACTCGGCAACCATCGTTGCCAGCCCGCACAAAGTGTGGGGCCCGCAGACCAACGACCTTGTCCTGCAGCTGCGTAAACGGCGGATCAACAAGGTCGTCTTGTGCGGGATGCTCGCCAACATCTGCGTGGAATCGCATCTACGAGATCTGCTCGAGCAGGGCTTCGAGGTAAGCGTGGTCCGCGACGCCACCGCAGGGCCGCGGCACCCGACCCATGGTGACGGCTATCAGGCCGCACTGGTGAACTACGCATTTTTGGCACACGCGGTGGCCTACACCGACGAAATCGTCGCCGCGATGAAAAACGGCTGACCTGTCTCTGGTGGGCCAATTCGCTTGATGGACAGGGAAATTCGATTCGCCCG
The DNA here is from genome assembly GCA_963712615.1 of uncultured Actinomycetota bacterium. Lineage (GTDB taxonomy): Bacteria > Actinomycetota > Actinomycetes > Mycobacteriales > Mycobacteriaceae > Mycobacterium. Next base: position 133,950 of record CAVQIO010000002.1, on the reverse strand, counting down.
TGTCCGATTCATCAGGAGAACCTGGGCTGCGGGGTAGGGTGGGCGCAGGCACGTAGGCTGGAGTGCGACCAATGAATCCACGGAGCGGCTTCCTCCGCCGAACGGCGACGCGAACCTTCCGCGACCGTCACGAGGCCGGTCGCGCGGTGGCCGAGCAGCTCGCGGCCTACCGCGGCAAGGACAACGTGCTCGTGCTCGGCCTGGCGCGCGGTGGCCTTCCGGTCGCCTGGGAGATCGCCTCGGCGCTGCCCGCCGCCCTGGATGTGTTCCTGGTTCGCAAGCTCGGGGTGCCGCGGTTCTCGGAGCTCGCGATGGGCGCGCTGGCCAGCGGCGGCGTGGTGATGAACGACAACGTGGTTTCCGGCCTGCACATCACCGACGAGCAGGTGCGCGAGGTAATCGACAGCGAGACGGTCGAGCTGGCGCGACGCGAGCACGCGTATCGCAGTGGGCGCCCGGTCGCCGACCCGCGCGGCAAGATCGTGATCCTGGTCGACGACGGCATCGCCACCGGTGCCAGCATGCTTGCCGCCGTCCGGACGATCCGGGGCGGTGGGCCGCAATCGATCGTGGTTGCCGTCCCGGTCGGTCCGCAGTCGGTCTGCCGCGAACTCGCACAGGTGGCCGAAGACGTCGTGTGTACGACCATGCCGCCCGGGTTCGAGGCGGTGGGACAGGTTTACGGCGACTTTCACCAGGTCAGCGACGATGAGGTACGCGAGCTGCTGACTACGCCGACCCGCTGAGTCCGCGGCTACTCGGCGCAGATCGCTACTTGGTTGAGTCGTCGCTGCCGGTCTCGGCCGCTACGGTCGACTCCTTGGTCGTTTCGTCGTTGGCCGACGGTTCCGCAGCGGTGGCGCCCGCGGCGCTCTCGTCCGGGACTTCTTCGGGGTAGTCGACGGCCTCTGCGTCATTCTCGGCCGGCGAACCCTCGTGGCCGTCGTCACGTCGCTGCCGTTCCTGCAGTGCATCGACGATCAGCAACACCACACCCAGGACGCTGGCGCCGATGCACACCCAGGCCACCAGCTCATTGCTGGTGACGACGGCGAACACCAGTGCGACAAGCCCGATTAGGGCAAGTACCAGGGCGATGATCAGCATCGGCTAGTTATTACCCCGATTGAATGGCTCGAACCCACCGGAATCCGCACTGGAGTCGACGGGAGCCGCCGATCCGCGCTGGCCGAGTTCCTCGAGCTGGGACTCGAGGTACGTCTTGAGCCGGGTGCGGTATTCGCGTTCGAAGGTGCGCAGCTGCTCGAGACGGCCTTCCAGCACGGTGCGCTGCTGGTTGATGGTGCCCATGATCTCGGAATGCTTGCGTTCGGCGTCGGCCTGCAGGGCGTCGGCCTTCTCCTGGGCCTGACGCAACTGCGTCTCGGAGCGGGTTTGGGCGTCGGCCAGCATCGCGTCGGCGCGCTGCCGGGCGTCGGTGACCGTGGTTTCGGCGGTTTGCCGGGCCTCGGTGAGGATCTGGTCGGCGTTCGAGCGAGCATCGGAGAGCAGCTTGTCCGACTCGGCCTGAGCGGAGCTGGTCAGCCGGTCCGCGGTGTCCTGAGCCAGGCTCAAAACCCGAGCGGCCTTCAGGGCCTGCTCTTCGTTGGTGCCGGACGGAGCCGCCACCGGTGCCGCCTTGACGGGCTCGGGCTCGGGTTCGGGCTCGAAGACAGGAGCCGGCGGTGCGGGCTGGGCAACAGCGACGGGAGCCGCAGCGGCGCCGCCACCGGCGGCCAGTTCGCGGTCGAGCTCCTCGATCCGCTGGCGCAGATCGGTGTTCTCTTCAATGAGCCGCGTCAGCTCGTTCTCTACTAGGTCGAGGAATGCGTCGACCTCGTCTTCGTTGTAACCGCGCTTGCCGATAGGCGGCTTACTGAACGCCACATTGTGGACGTCGGCTGGTGTAAGCGGCATTGTTCGTCCCCTCAAGTTCCTGTCAAACGTTCTGGAAAGTGTAGAACGGAGTGGCAGCGGTTGTGCAACTGCCGCCCATCCTGTCACACCAGACCCGGCGGTTGCCGATTAGTGCAATAAATAAGACCCTATTTCAAACACTAAGAGCCATAAAATCCCAATCCTTAGAATTTGCAAATCGCGCGCATCAAACCGAAGCCAAACCGTGGCCAAACCGTCGCTCAGTTGCGCCGACTCACGCCGCGGCACCAAAGGCGAGCTGCATGCCGATGAACGCGACCAGCAGTAGCACCATGATGGACAGGTCGAAGCGGACCGCGCCGATGGTGAGTTGAGGGATGAGTCGACGCAGCAGTTTCACAGGCGGATCAGTGATCGAGAGAATGATCTCCAGGATCACCACGGTGATGCCCGTGGGATGCCAGTCCCGGCTGAACGAGCGGATGAACTCGACGACGACCCGAGCGATGAGCAGCAGCCAAAAGATGAACAGCGCAAACCCAAGGATCTGAAAGAACAGCACCAACGAGAGCCCGACCTTACCGATGAGACGTCAATCCCGCGCGATAGCGCGGCCATCGTAAGAGTACCGACTCGGGCTGGGCAGACATCTCAGATGTGCCGGTTCGGCAGGTGGGCGCCTGACGCCCAACCCCGCGGTCAAGCGGGGCAGATGTGTTTATTGGTATGCGTAGAAGCCGGTTTCGGCGATGCGGCGGCGCTCTTCCGGTGTCACGTCGACGTCGGAAGGCGACAGCAGGAACACCTTGGTCGCGACCTTGTCGAACGAGCCGCGCAGCGCGAAGGCCAACCCGGCCGCGAAGTCCACCAGCCGTTTCGCATCGGCGTTGTCCATCGACACCAGGTCCATGATCACCGGGGTGCCGTCGCGGAACCGCTCGCCGATGGTGCGCGCCTCGCTGTAGTCCTTGGGCCGCAGCGTGGTGATCTTCGACAGCGGGTGCCCCTCTTCGAACATCATCGCCATCCGGCGCGGGTCCATGGCCAAGGCACCACGGGTGGAATTGCGCAACCACGACCCAAGGCGCGGCCGGGCCATCTCGGGTCCCCGATCGAACTCGCGCGGATGGACCGGACTGTAGCGCGGCTCCTCGGCGTAACCGCCGCGGTAACCGGGCGGTGCGTACTCGGGCGCCTCGCCACGTGGGTCTTCGTAATCGCGGCCGTCATAGCGGCCGTATCCGTCGTCAACGCGAGCACGTGGGAACCCGCGAGAGGGGGCGCGGTCGTCGTAGTACTCGTCTTCGTAGTCGTCCATTGGGGCCATACCGAAATAGGCCTTGACCTTGTGCAGTGTGCTCATTGCGTTGACCCTTCTGGCCCCTGGGAATTCTGGTGTCTGTGATGAAGGTGTGACTACAGTGACTACTCACGGTGACGGTAGCCGCCGCGGGCCCAATAGGGCGGTACCGACACGCACACACGTTGAACCGTGTTTTACCGCAATTTCGAAATCATGGGACATGCCCGCGGACAAACCGAGGGCATTCGGATGCGCTGCGAGCACCCGACCGTGTTCGGATTGCAGCCGGTCAAAGGCCGCGTCGGGGCCCCAGTCCAGCGGCGGAATGCCCATCAGCCCGACCAGTTCCAGGGCTTGCGAATCCTCGACCTGCGCGCAGACCTTGTCGAGGGCCCGCGGTCTCGTGATGTCGATGCCGCCGCGCGAGATGTCGCCGTCCAGGCTCACCTGAACGTAGACCCGCAACGGGTGCTGCCGTTCACCTTCGGCCAGGGTCGCCGTAACCGCGCGTTCCAGCGCCGTTACCAGCTGCGGGCTGTCGACCGAATGGGCGGTGTGCGCCCAGCGGGCCAGCGAACGGGCCTTCTTGCGCTGAATGTGTCCCACCATGTGCCAGTGCAACTCTCGCGAATCCCCCCGAGCGGAAGCGTGTGCCAACCGAGTGACTTCGGCCACCTTTGCCGACGCTTCTTGTTCGCGCGATTCACCTACCGACCGACAACCCAATCGAGACAAAATCGCGACATCGGTTGCCGGAAAGAATTTGGTAATAGGGAGAAGTTCAATTTCACCGACATTGCGGCCCGCCGCTTCCGCGGCCACCGCTAGTCGCGAACGCACAGCCGCCAACCCGTGAGTTAATTCAGTTTCGCGGTTGCCCTGACTTGCTGCCGAGTCCGACATTCCAACCGCCATCGGGGTCATTCCATCCAGACCAGCGACGCCAGCCGCCCCGTGGGCGCATCCCGGCGATGACTGAACAGAGCCGGGTCGGCCACCGTGCAACGCGGATCGATGTCGATCGAGACCACGCCCAAATCCCTTAATTGACAAGCGATTCCGGACCGAAGGTCAAGACCGGGCTTTCCAGCCGCGGTAGTGGTGCGGCTGGAAGGCAGGGCCGCCTCGACTTCGTCGGCCATCGCCGCGGGCACTTCGTAGTTGCGTCCGCTGACCGCAGGCCCGAGCAGCGCCGCGATGTCCCCGGCTTGTGCGCCCAGCTTCAGCATCGCCTCCACCGTGCGAGCCACCACCCCCCGCTGCGCGCCGACGCGCCCGGCGTGCACCGCCGCGGCCACACCGGCCCGCGCATCGGCCAGCAATACCGGCACACAGTCGGCCGTCACCACCGCCAACGCCAGTCGGGGTACGCGCGTCACCAACGCATCGGTGTCGTCGAATGAGGAATCCCGCGGCTCTTCGACGACCTCGACTCGATCGCCGTGGACCTGATTCATCCACACCACCCGGCCGGCGCCCAGGCCAATGGCGCGAGCCAGCCGGGCGCGGTTGGCGGCCACCGCCGCGGGGGCGTCACCGACATGGTCGCCAAGATTGAAGGTGTCGAACGGCGGCTTCGAGACGCCACCCGCGCGGGTGGTCGTCACTCGCCGGATGCGAACGCTCACATGACCAGTATCGGAGTTTTCGTCGCGGGCCGACCGGCGCCACCGTGCAGCCCGGGCCGGAGGTCGCGCACCTGTCCGTTCAGCGGCGCATGAAGGGCGGCACATCGACGTCGTCGTCATCGCCACCGATACTCAGCGTCGCGCCGTTGGTGTGCACCGGCACACTGACCGCGTCGACCGGCTCGAACAGCGTCGAGGTGAGTTTGCCCGCCTTCGCCGACTCGATCCGGTGTGCACCGCCGGTCTTCTCCGCGCCGTTGGCGCCGACGACGGGTTTACGCCCGGGACCGGCCGCGTCGAAGCCCGCCGCGATGACGGTGACGCGCACCTCATCGCCCAGCGAATCGTCGATCACGGTGCCGAAGATGATGTTGGCGTCGGGGTGGGCGGCGTCCTGCACCAGCGAGGCTGCCTCGTTGATCTCGAACAGGCCCAGGTCGCTACCGCCGGCGATCGACATCAGCACGCCCTGCGCGCCCTCCATCGACTGTTCCAGCAGCGGTGAGTTGATGGCGATCTCGGCGGCCTTGAGCGCCCGGCCGTCGCCGCGGGCCGAACCGATGCCCATCAGCGCCGTGCCGGCACCGTTCATGATGCCCTTGACGTCGGCGAAGTCGACGTTGATCAGACCCGGCGTGGTGATCAGGTCGGTGATGCCCTGCACCCCGTTGAGCAGCACCTCGTCGGCGCTGCGGAATGCATCCATCAGGGATACCGCGGCATCCCCCATCTGCAGCAACCGGTCGTTGGGGATCACGATCAAGGTGTCGCAGCTCTCCCGCAACGAGCCGATGCCGTTCTCGGCCTGATTGCTGCGCCGTTTGCCCTCGAAGGAGAACGGCCGGGTGACTACACCGACCGTCAACGCGCCCAGCTTGCGCGCGATGCTGGCGACGACGGGTGCCCCGCCGGTGCCGGTTCCGCCGCCTTCACCGGCGGTGACGAAGACCATGTCAGCGCCGCGGAGCAGCTCTTCGATCTCGTCCTTGGCGTCCTCGGCGGCCTTGCGCCCGACCTCCGGGTCGGCGCCGGCGCCCAGCCCACGGGTGGACTCACGGCCCACGTCGAGCTTGACGTCGGCATCGCTCATCAACAAAGCCTGTGCATCGGTGTTGATGGCGATGAACTCGACGCCCTTGAGGCCCTGTTCGATCATCCGGTTGACGGCGTTGACGCCGCCGCCACCGATACCCACAACCTTGATGACGGCCAGGTAGTTGTGCGGGGGGGTCATCATCTCGTCTTCCTCCCTGGTGGGATTCGGTTTCCCGGAACGGTTGCGGTTCCCCTGGCAAACTCTCAACCTCAACCATAGAGTTAGAGTTATGTCAAGTAGTTCCGCGCAACCAGAACGGTATGGGCACCACGCGTGGGAACCCCGCAGGCGCGCCGACGCGCCGCACGCAAATTTTAGTCAATTTTTTCGCCCCAGCGGCCCGCGAGCTGGGAGCACGCCCGCGCACAGCTACTTCACGGTGGGCAGATCGGGGCTGGACACGTCATAGGTCTTGCCCGGCTGTGTGAGCAGCGCGGCCAGCTTCTCGGCCTTCTCATCCGTCCGGTCGGTCGTCCCCCAGATCACCACTCGCCCATCGCCCAGCGTCAGGGTGATCGAGGCCAGCGAGGGAGCCGCGATCTTGCCCACCTGACCCGCGACCTCGGGGCGCAGCGCCAGCAGCACCTGCAGCGCGGCCTTCGTCGTCGGATCGGTCGGCCCGGGATTGGCGACGTCGAGATACGGCAGCGCCGGTGGCGGCGGACCGGTCGCGAAATCCACGCCGTCGCGGTCAAACAAGTGCGGCCCGTCCGGAAAGTCCTTCACTACCACGGGAACTCGCTCGACGATCGTGATCCGCAGGGCCGACGGGTACTGACGCTGCACCCGGGCGCTGGCCACCCGGCGGATCGCGGCGACCCGGTCGGCGACCTGGTTGGTGTTGATCTGCAGCAGCGGTGTGCCGACCCGCACGCCTGCGGTGTCAAGGACCCCCTCGCGGGACACCGCGCCAGTGCCGGTGACGACGATGTTGCGCGCCGACATCACGGGGGTGAAGTAGAGGATCAGCGCCAGTCCGACCCCGACAATGACCACCATCACGGTCGCGAGCAGCATCTTCAAGCCCCGGACCACGCCGCGCGCAGGTTCTTTTGGGGGGTAGGGCCCGTTTCCGGTGCGCCCACTGGCCCGGCGCTTGGCTTCGCGGCGGGCATCCTCGATTTTGGTCGCCCGGGCCTCGGCGTCCCGGCGCTCGGCCCGTTCGCGGCGGGCCCGGCGACGCGGCCCCTCGAATTCGGCTTGCTCGGCCTCTGCTTGACCGTCTTCGGGTTGGGCTTCGTCGACGGGGATCGGTTCGGTGATCGCGTTATCGGCAGGGTCGACGGCTGCCTCAGCCGGTTCGGCGGGGCCGGCGGCGGAGTCGGCGACCAGGTCGGTGGGTGTGGTGTCGTTGGGCTCGGTCATCGCAACACCCCGGGCTGGCCGGGCGCGCTGCGGTTGGCCCGGACCCGCAGCGCGGTCACGATCTCAGGCCCCAGCAAGGTCACGTCGCCGGCACCCATCGTCACAATGACGTCACCGGGGCCCGCCGCGGCGGCCACCTGCTCGGCGACCGCGGAGAAATCCGGCAGGTAGCGCGCCGGCACGCTGACATGCTCGGCGACGCTGGCCCCGCTGACACCGGCCAGCGGCTGTTCGCGGGCGCCGTACACGTCCAGGACGAACACCTCGTCGGCGGCATCCAGTGCGTGACCGAAATCGGCGGCGAAAGCCTTTGTCCGAGAATACAAGTGGGGCTGGAACACCACCAGCGCGCGGCCCTCGCCGCCCTGCTCGACGACCGTGCGGACCGCCGACAGTGTCGCGGCGATCTCGGTCGGATGGTGGGCGTAGTCGTCGAACACCCGCACCGACCCCACCGTTCCGACCAGTTCGAAGCGGCGACGCACGCCCTCAAAACCGGTCAGCCCGTCGAGCACCTGATCGGCCTGGGCGCCGACCTCGATCGCGGCCAGCAGTGCGCCCAGCGCGTTGAGCGCCATGTGCCGTCCGGGCACCGACAGCCGCATCGCGCGCACCGGCATGTCGCCCAACTGGATGTGAGCGACGGCTCCGGTGCCCTGCTGCTCCCACGACAACAACCTGCCGGCCAGGTCCGGGGCAGGCTCCCCTTGCGACCCGGACCCGTAGCGCAACACCCGAATACCCAGTTCGCTGCTGCGCTGGGCCAGCGCGGCGCCTCCGGGATCGTCGGTGCACACCACCAGCGCCCCACCCGGGGCCAGCCGCTCGACGAACGCGTCGAAGACCGCGACGTAGGCGTCGGCGCTGCCGTAGAAATCCAGGTGATCGGTCTCGATGTTGGTGACCACCGCGATGTTGGGCGTGTACTCGAGCAGCGAGCCGTCGCTTTCGTCGGCCTCGGCGACAAAGCAGTCGCCGCTGCCGTGGTGGGCGTTGGTGCCGGCCTCACCGAGATCGCCGCCCACCGCGAACGACGGGTCGCGGCCGCAATGCTGCAGCGCCACGATCAGCATCGACGTCGTCGTGGTCTTGCCGTGGGTGCCGGTGACCATCAGCGTGGTGCGCCCGTCCATCAGCTTGGCCAGCACCGCCGGGCGCAGCACCACCGGAATGCCGCGCCGTCGGGCCTCGACCAGCTCGGGGTTGGTCTTCGGAATAGCGGCGTGGGTGGTGATGACCGCGGTCGCCCCGCCGGGCAGCAGGTCCAGCGACGACGGGTCGTGTCCGATGCGGATCAGCGCGCCCCGGGCCCGCAGCGCGTGCACCCCGCGCGACTCCTTGGCGTCGGATCCGGATACCAGCCCGCCCCGGTCCAGCAGGATGCGGGCGATGCCCGACATTCCGGCTCCCCCGATGCCCACCATGTGCACCCGTTGCAGCTCGGGTGGCAACTGGTCGGCGCTCATGGCGTTTCCCCGGCCCTCCGGCCGGACCGCGGCCCCCTATCGCTTGCTTGGCGGGCGATGTCCAGCGCCGCCTCGGCAACCTGGCGCGCCGCATCCCGATGCCCCTCCCGCGCGGCCGCCGCGGTCATCGCCGCCAACCGTGGCGGATCGGTGAGCAGCCCAGTCACTTCCCGGGCCACCAGATCCGGCGTCAGGACCGCGTCGGGGACCACCATGCCGCCCCCGGCGTTGACCACCGGTAGCGCGTTGAGTCGCTGCTCGCCGTTGCCGATCGGCAGCGGGACATAGATGGCCGGCAGGCCGACGGCCGAGACCTCGGCGACCGTCATCGCCCCGGAGCGGCAGATGGCCAAGTCGGCGGCCGCATAGGCCAGGTCCATCCGGTCGAGGTAAGGCACCCCCCGGTAAGGCGGATCGCCGTCTTGAGGTTCGCGCAGCTCGAGGACGTTCTTGGGCCCGTGGGCGTGCAGCACGGACACGCCCGCGGCGGCCAGCTCGGCGGCGGCCCCCGAAACCGCTCGGTTGAGCGAGACCGCGCCCTGCGAACCGCCGAAGACCAGCAGCACCCTCGCGTCGCCGGCGAACCCGAAGTGCTTACGCGCTTCGGCCCGCAGCGCCGTGCGGTCCAGCGTGGTGATGGCGGCCCGGATCGGTACCCCGACCACCTCGGCGTGCCGCAGCCCCGAATCCGGCACCGCGGACAGCACCCGATCCGCCGAGCGGGCGCCGACCCGGTTGGCCAGCCCGGCGCGGGCGTTGGCCTCGTGGATCACCACCGGGATCCGGCGCCGGACCCCGGGGACACCCCGGGCAGCGAGGTAGGCCGGCAGGGCCACGTAGCCGCCGAACCCCACCACCACGTCGGCGTCGACGCGGTCGAGCACCGCACGGGTCTCCCGCACCGCGCGCCATACCCGCGGTGGAAGCCGGGCCAGGTCACCGCTGGGTTTACGCGGTAGCGGCACCGCAGTAATCAGCTCGAGGTGGTAGCCGCGTTCGGGCACCAGCCTGGTCTCGAGCCCCCGCGCGGTGCCCAGCGCGGTAATCCGGACCTGCGGATCCAGCGCGGACAGCGCATCGGCGACGGCCATCGCGGGCTCCACATGGCCGGCGGTGCCGCCGCCGGCCAGCACGACCGACAACGCGGCACCGGCGGGCGAGGGATTTACCCCCTGCCCGCCGGCCGGCTCTTTGACCATGTGGTTCACCCGTAACGCTGACCTTCCAGTGTGCGATCGCGCCGTATCTGACGCTGACCGGATCCCTGAGTGGGATAGCGCTGGCCAGATCCATGATGCCCTGAACGCGACCCCGAGCGGGCAGCTGTCCGGCCGAAAACCGGACGCAGTGGCGGCTCGGAGTTGCGGGCGCCCTTCCTGGTGGCCGGCTGCGGGGCCTTGCGGCCACGACCCGGAGCGGGCGGCCGCGGCGATTGCGACCCCGATCGCTTGCGGTCGCGGAACGTCTCGAGACGGGTCGGCACATAGGGCTCGGGCAGCGGCAGCCGCAGTATCCGGTTCATCTTGTCGTCACGCCCGGCGCGCAGCGCGGCCACCGCCTCGGGCTCATGACGCGCCGCGTTGCACATAATCCCGATCATGAAAAGCGTTGCGGCCGTGGATGTTCCGCCCGCCGATATCAATGGTAGCTGCAGGCCGGTGACCGGCAACACGCCGATCACGTAGCCGATGTTGATGAAGGCCTGCCCGAGGATCCACATCGTCGTGGTGGCGGCCAGCAACCGCAGGAACGGGTCGGCCGACCGGCGCGCGATCCGCATCCCGGTGTAGGCGAACATCCCGAAAAGCGCCAGCAGCCCGAACGCGCCGATGAAGCCGAGTTCCTCGCCGATGATCGCGAAGATGAAGTCGTTGTGCGCGTTGGGCAGGTAGTTCCATTTCGCAGTGCCCTGACCGAGACCGTCGCCGAAGATGCCGCCGTGGGCCAGCGCGAACTTCGCCTGCCGGGCCTGGTAGCCGGTGTCCTGCGGGTCGTTCTCGGGGTTGATCCACGACCGCACCCGGTCCGACCGGTAACCGGCGGACATCGCCAGGACCGCGCCGGCCATGAAGACCGCGAGCAACGACGTGCCGAAGACCCGCAGCGGCAGGCCGGCGTACCACAGCAGGGCCAGCAGGATGATGCCCAGCGAGACGGTCTGTCCGAGGTCGGGCTGGGCAACGATCAGTCCCAGCGCGATGACCGCCGCCGGGACCAGCGGAATCAGCATCTCGCGCAGCGAGGCTCGCTCCAGGCGCCGGGCCGCCAGCAGGTGGGCACCCCAGATGGCGAATGCGATTTTGGCCAGCTCAGAGGGCTGCATCGAAAAGCCCGCGACGACGAACCACTTCCGCGAACCGTTGGCGAGGTTTCCGATTCCGGGAACCAGCACCAGCACCAGCAAGATGATGGTGACCAGGTACCCAGGGAAGGCCACGCGGCGCAGGAAGCTAATCGGCATCCGCATCGAGACGTAGGCCCCGATGACGCCGACGACCGTCCACAACACCTGCTTGCCGAAGATCACCCACGCCGACCCGTCGTCGCCGTAGGACCGCACACCCGACGCCGAGAGCACCATGGTCAGGCCCAGGGTGGTCAGCAGAGCGGTGATGGCGACGATCAGGTGAAACGAGGTCATCGGCCGGCCCAGCCAGGCGCCGAATCGGGCGCGCGGATTGTGCTCCGGGCTCGTGACCTTGGCTTTTGCCACAGAGGGAGCCAGCGATGCGGGCGGGTGCTCCCCACCGGGAGCGGCGGGAGCGTCCTGGGCTTCCATCGCGTCCGTCGCGGCTTCGACCTCCGTCGCGGCCGCGTCGTCCTCGGCAATGGAATCCGCCGCCGCGCCCTTTTCGGCCGGCGCGGTGTCGTTCTTTTTCTTGCCCCGGCGTAGACGCCGGGTCAGCGCGTTAGCCACACCCGCCTACCGCAGCGCCGCGCGTACGGCGGCCGCGAATGCGTCACCACGGTCGGCATAGCCGCTGAACTGGTCAAACGACGCCCCGGCCGGCGCCAGCAACACGGTGTCGCCCGACGTGGCCAAGTCACGAGCCGCGGCTACGGCTGCGGTCATCACGCGAGCGCCGAGACTTTCCCCCGGACGGTCAACTTTTGTCACACCAGTATCAGCAGTCGCTTGCATACCAGCATCCTCGCCTGTCACAACCTGGACGACGGGGACATCGGGCGCGTGTCGTGATAACGCCTCGGCAACCTCTTGGCGATCTCGGCCGATGAGCACCGCGCCGACCAGCCGGGACGCAATCCTGGCGACTTCCTCGTCCAGCGATGCGCCCTTGAGCAAACCCCCGGCCACCCACACCACCCGCGGATAGGCCATCACCGACGCCTCGGCGGCGTGCGGGTTGGTGGCCTTCGAGTCGTCGACATAGGAGATCCCGTCGGCCACCGCGACGACCTCGCACCGATGCCGGCCCGGCCGAAACGTCGAGACGGCGCCCGCGATCGCGGCGGCGGGCACCTCGACGCTGCGGGCCAGCGCCGCCGCGGCCAGGGTGTCGAGCACGCCGACCGGTCCCGGCACCGGGATGGATGCGACCGGCAACAAGGCCAGGTCGTCGGCAAACGCGCGGTCGACCAGCTGCCCGTCGCGCACGCCGAGTTCCCCCGGGTTCGGCTCGCCCAGTCGGAAACCCGCCCGCACCGGCGCCGCCGCGGAGCTCAGCAAGGCGGCCGCCCGGCTGTCATCCAGCCCGACCAGCGCCACCCGGCCATTGAGAACCCGGGCCTTCGCGGCGGTGTACTCGGCCATCGACGAATGCCAATCCAGGTGATCCTCGGCGATGTTGAGCACCACCCCCGCCTCGGGGCGCAGCGACGGTGCCCAGAACAGCTGAAAGCTGGACAGCTCGACGGCCAGCAGGTCGGCCGGCTGGTCCAGGACGTCGAGAACGGGGTCGCCGATGTTGCCGCACAGCACGCTGCGCCGCCCGCCGGCGAGCAACATGGCATGCAGCAACGACGTCGTCGTGGTCTTGCCGTTGGTGCCGGTCACGACCAGCCAGCGGCGCGGCGTCCCGTAACACCCCGCGGCGTCCAGCCGCCAGGCCAATTCCACGTCGCCCCAGATCGGCACGCCCGCCGACGCGGCGGCGGCCAACACCGGTGCCGACGGCTGGAAGCCGGGACTGGTGACCACCAGCGCATACTCCGCGATCTGGTGGATCGCTGTCGTCGGATCGACTGTCGCGACTCCGCTTTCGGCGTACGGGCGCAGCATGGCGGGATCGTCGTCGCACAGCGTCGCCGTGGCGCCGAACCGGGTCAGTGCACCCAGAATCGCCCGCCCGGTCACCCGGGCACCGGCTATCAGGACGGGCGCACCGGCCGCCAGCGGTTCGAGCCCGGGCATGTCACGCGCCGACCGTGGCGAGCCACTCACCGTAGAACAGGGCCACGCCCAGGCCGCAGGCGATCGCCGTGAGCAGCCAGAAGCGGATGATCACCGTCGTTTCGGCCCAGCCGCTCAACTCGAAATGGTGATGGAAGGGCGCCATCCGGAAGACCCGGCGCCCGGTGGTCCGGAAGGTCAGGATCTGCAGTACCACCGAGATGACTTCGGCGACGAACAGCGAACCCAGCACCACCGCGAGGATCTCGGTGCGGCTGGTGACGGACAGGCCCGCGATGATCCCGCCCAGCGCCAACGAACCGGTGTCCCCCATGAAGATCTTGGCGGGCGCGGCATTCCACCACAGAAAGCCGATGCATGCGCCCGCGCTCGCGGCCGCGACGATCGCCAGGTCCAGTGGATCGCGCACGTTGTAGCAGCCCAACCCCGGCGCGGTGGCGCACGCATTGCGGTACTGCCAGAAGGTGATCAGCACGTAGGCGCCGGTGACCATCGCCATGCAGCCGGCGGCCAGCCCGTCGAGCCCGTCGGTGAAGTTGACCGCGTTGGACCACGCGCTGACGACGACGACACAGAACAGCACGAACAGTCCCGGAGCCAGTGCGACGGTGGCGATTTCACGCACGTAGGACAGATCCGCACTGGCCGGCGTCAAGCCGTTGGCATTGTGGAACTGCAGGACCAGCACACCGAACAGCACCGCCGCCGCGATCTGCCCGACCGTCTTGGCCGTCTTGTTCAACCCCAGGTTGCGCGACCTGCGGATCTTGATCAGGTCGTCGAGGAATCCGACGCCGCCCAGGATGGTGGCCAGGCCCAACACCAGCAGCCCCGACGCGGAGACCCCCTCGCCGTCGAACGCCAGCCCGGCGAGGTGGGTGCCCAGGTAGCCGGCCCAGATGCCCGCCAGGATCGCCACACCGCCCATCGACGGGGTGCCACGCTTGGTCTGGTGGCTCGGCGGGCCGTCCTCCCGGATCTGGTGGCCGAAGCCCTGCTTGGTGAACAGCCTGATCAGCGCCGGGGTCAGCAGGATCGACACGGTCAGGGCGATCGCGACGGCCACCAGGATCTGTCTCACGGGCGAGCCTCGCTGTCGGTGTCTGCTGCGGCCAGCTTCTCAGCCAGTGCGCCGAGTCCGGCGGCGTTCGACGCCTTCACCAGGACCACGTCGCCGGGTTGCAGTTCGGCCCGCAACAATGCCAGGGCGGCGTCGCCGTCGGCGACGTTCACAGCCCCCCGATCAGCCCCTGCGCCCCACGAGCCCTCCATGACCGCGGCGTGGTGCATGGCGGTTACCGACCTCCCCATGCCCACGACAACAAGTCGAGACACATCTAAGCGCACCGCCAGCCGGCCGACGCGATCGTGCTCGGTTATCGCGTCCTCGCCGAGCTCGGCCATCTCGCCCAGCACCGCCCAGCTCCGCCTGCTTTGCGAGGCCGGGCTCTCCCCGCCGCGCGCGATCCAGGCCAGCGCCTGCAGTCCCGCCTGCATCGAGTCGGGGTTGGCGTTGTAGGCGTCGTCGATGACGGTCACCCCGTCGGCGCGGTTGGTCACGTGCATCCGGTGCCGTGACACCGGACCCGCCGCGGCCAGCGCCGCAGCGAGCTGCTCGACGCTGGCGCCGCACTGCAGCGCGACCGCGCTGGCACACAGCGCGTTGGTGACCTGGTGTTCGCCGTACACACCGAGTTGCACCTCTACTTCAAGAGCGCCGCGCGCGTCCATCGCGTGCAGGGTAAAGCGCGGCCTGGCCATTTCATCCAGCGACACGCCTTCGGCCCAGACATCGCTGGGTCCCGAGTCGGTTTGGCTGGCCCGGCTGACCCGGACCACCCAGCCCGAGCTGACGTGCGCCATCGCCGCCACAGCTGGGTCGTCGACGTTGAGGATCACCACCCCTGACGGTGGAACAGCTTGGGGCAGTTCGGATTTGGTCTGCGCGATTGCTTCACGCGAGCCGAACTCGCCGAGGTGTGCGGTGCCCACGTTGAGCACCACCCCGATCGCGGGCGGGGCAATCTGGGCCAGCGCGGCGATATTGCCGGGATGGCGTGCCGACATCTCCAAAACCAGGTAGTCGGTCCGCCTCGTCGCGCGCAGCACCGTCCACGGATGACCCAGCTCGTTGTTGAACGATCCCGGCGGGGCCACCACTTCGCCCAGCGGCCCGAGCACCGCGGCCACCAAGTCTTTGGTCGACGTCTTTCCCGACGAGCCGGTGATCCCGATGATGGTGAGCCCGCCGGCGACCAGCTCCTGGGCCACCACTTTGGCCAGCTTGGCCAGCGCGTCCAGGACTGCCGCACCCGAGCCGTCGGGATCGTGCTCGAGCACCCCGGCTCGCGATCCGGAAACCCCTTGGGGCACAACGACAATGGTGGCTACTCCGACTGGCCTTGCGGCCAGCACCGCTACCGCGCCGGCGGCAACCGCCGAGGCCGCGTGGTCGTGGCCGTCCGAGCGCGCGCCCGGCAGTGCCAGAAACAGCCCGCCGGGGCCAACGGCACGCGAGTCGAATTCGACGGTCCCGGTGACGTGGAGTTCAGCGGCGTCCTGCGGCGAGATGTCGGCCAGCGTGCCGCCGACGATCTCGGCGATCTGCGCGACGGTCAGGTCGATCATCGGCGTGCCTCGCGGGGCCCGAGGTCCTCCAGCGCTGCGGCCAACTCCACCCGGTCGTCGAACGGGCGGACCACGTCGGCGGTGCGCTGACCGGTTTCGTGGCCTTTGCCGGCGATCAGCACCACGTCGCCGGGACCGGCCCAGCCGACCGCGTGCCTGATCGCGTCGCGCCGGTCGGCGATCTCGACCACCGGCGTCGCGCCGCCGTACTCTTTCGCTCCGGCCACGATCTCGCGGCGGATCGCCGCGGGATCCTCACTGCGCGGGTTGTCGTCGGTGACGACGACCAAGTCGGCCAACTCGGCGGCGACGGCGCCCATCGGCGCCCGTTTGCCCGGGTCGCGATCGCCACCGGCGCCGAACACCACCGCCAGCCGGCGATCCGGCTTTTGCAGGGTCGTCAAAACCGCCCGCAGCGCGCCCGGCTTGTGGGCGTAGTCGACGAGGGCGAGGAAATCCTGGCCGCGGTCGATGTCCTCCAGTCGCCCCGGAACGCGGGTGTCTAACAGCCCCGCCGAGGCCTGCTCCGGGGAAACCCCAACGGCGTCCAGAATCGCCAGTGCCACAAGGCAATTGGCGACGTTGTAGGTGCCTGTCAGCCGAATGCCGATGCGGTGACGGCCCCCGGTGGGGTCGACGACGGTGAATTCTTGTCCGCCGGTGCCCGTCGGCGCCACGTCCATCGCCCGCCAATGCGCCGGCCCGCCGGAGGCACTGACCGTGATCGCATCGATGGCTCGGTCGGCCATCGCGCGCCCGGCGTCGTCGTCGACGCACACCACGACCGTGCGGGCACGTAGCGGCGAGTTCGGATCGAACAGCACCGCCTTGGCTTCGAAATAGTCGGCCATGGTGGGGTGAAAGTCGAGGTGGTCGCGGGACAGGTTGGTGAACCCGCCCACCGCGAAACGGGTGCCATCGACTCGGCCCAATGTCAGCGCGTGACTGGAGACCTCCATCACGACGGTGTCCACCCCACGCTCGGCCATCGCGGCCAGCATTGCCTGCAGCACGGGAGCCTCCGGAGTGGTCAGAGCGCTGGGGATGTCGGCGCCGTCGATCCGGATGCCGATGGTGCCGATCAGCCCGGCGGTGTGGCCGCCCGCGCGCAGCCCCGACTCGACCAGATAGGTGGTGGTGGTCTTCCCGGAGGTGCCGGTGATGCCGACCACCGTCACCCGGTCGGACGGGTTTCCGTACACGGTGGCGGCCAGCCCACCCAGCGCGCTGCGCGGTGCGGGGTGCACGAGGGTCGGCACGGTGCCGGTGAGGGCGGCCATCTCAGCGGCTCCGGCCGCATCGGTGAGCACCGCGACGGCCCCGCGTGCGATCGCGTCCCCGGCATAGCGGACGCCGTGGGTGGCCGAGCCGGCAAGCGCGGCGAACAGGTCACCGGGCAACACCTCCTGGGCGCGCAGCGTCACACCGGTGATCGCCACGTCCGGGACGGCGACACCCTGGTCCGGGCCGTCGGCCAGGACCGCGCCCACTTGAGCCGCCAGCGCAGGTAGTCGCACGCCCGCACCCCTGCTGGGGCGCAGCTCAGTGGACATCTGCACTTCCGGTCACACCTCCCTGAGAAGACGCCGCATGATTGCCATGATCAGCCATGACACCCTACCTAGACAGCCGCGGCCGGGAAGTTGACCGCGTGTCCGTCGAGTGTGCGTTGCGGGCTTTGTGGGTGCGCTGAGGGCGCGATACGGACCCAGAATCCGCCCGCAGTGCACATCCGAATCCGTGGCCGCACAGCCGACGCCCTAGGTGCACATTGCGATGAACATGCCCCCGGCTGCGGTCAACAGCACGAGGTCGATCAGGAGGGCGTAGGTATGCGGTTGAACACGGCGCACGATGGTGCGCGCAAGGAAGGGGCCGATCATCAGGGCCACTCCGATCGCGAGCCCGCGGACCAGCACCGTGCCGGTGAGCGCGCCGAACTCACCGAAGGTAGCCATCTTGGCCGTGTAGAGCACCAGCGCGCTGGCCGCTTCGGAGCCGAGAAAGGCTCCGCCACCCAGCCCGTATCCGGTGAACATCGGGACGCTGAGCGGTCCGGTCGACAGGATCAGGCCGGTGAGGAATCCCACGACGACACCGGCAATTGTCAGCTGCCACAGTCGCACTCGCCACTGCCGGGCCGCGTGTGTGCGCCGATCACGGCCGCCGGTGCCCCCGGCAGCGCGTAGGCAAGCACCGGCCGCCAGCAGATCTGTCGCCACCAGGCCGCGACCCGGCCGACGTTGGCCATCACCGCCGCAATGCCCATGATGGGCACGGCGATTCGGGGCCCGTACATCGTCACCAGGATCGGCAGCAGCACCAGCGACGAGCCGGTGCCGACCAGGCCGCCGAGCGCACCGGCGGCCAAAGCAACGAGAAACAGCACAGAAAGAGCGAACATGCGCGGACCTTCTCGACGGCACGGGGCGCGCCGTCGAGATCCTCCAGGCTTTTGTCCGTTCAGATGACCGCACCTCATCGGCAAGGTGCGGTGGCGTCGCTTGGACCAGTCACGCTCGCGCGTCGGAACCCTAGACGCTATCGACTCCGACGGTAGCACGCTTGCGAATCAGCGCTGACGCCACTGATTTTGGGTCCGCGATCAGGTCGCCTGCAGTGTCAGCGGTGGGCCCGGGTCGGGTGAGAGCGGGACGTTTTCCCGCTGCATCAGCCAGCCGGCGATGTTGTGGAACAGCGGGGCTGCCGAGTGGCCGGGCGTACCGTCCGCGTTGCGATCGGGGTTGTCCATCATGATGCCGATCACGTAGCGGGGGTTGTCGACGGTGGCCATCCCGGCGAAGGTGATCCAGTACACGTTGTCGAAGTAGCAGCCGCAGCCCGGGTTGATCTGCTGAGCGGTGCCGGTTTTGCCGGCCATCTGGTAGCCGGGAACCGCCGCCGCCGACCCGGTGCCCTGCTGGTAGCCCATCGGATCTTTTTGCACGACGGCGCGCAGCATTTGCCGCACCGTCTGCGCGGTCTGCGGCGCTACCACCCGAACTCCTTCGGGGCGTGCTTCTTCGGTCCGGGTGCCGTCGGGGGCGACGGTGGCCTTGATGATTCGCGGCGGTATCCGCACCCCGTCGTTGGCGATCGTCTGGTACATGTCCGTCATCTGCAGCAGGGTCATCGAAAGACCTTGGCCGATGGGGAGGTTGGAGAACGTGCTGCCCGACCACTGGTCGATCGGTGGCACCAGCCCGGCACTCTCACCGGGCAGCCCGACGTTGGTGCGCTGACCCAATCCGAACTTGCGGACCATGTCGTAAAAACGTTCCGGGCCAACGCGTTGGGCCAGCATCAGGGTTCCGACGTTGGACGACTTTCCGAAGATGCCGGTGGTGGTGTAGGGCATCACGCCGTGATCCCAGGCGTCATGGATGCCGACGCCGCCCATCTGGATCGAGCCGGGCACCTGCAGCACCTCGTCGGGGTTCGACAGGCCGTATTCGATGACCGAGGAAGCGGTGATCACCTTGTTCACCGAGCCCGGCTCGAACGGCGAGGACACCGAGAGGTTGCCCAACTGCCGGTCGCCCTGACGCCCGATGTCCTGAGACGGGTCGAAGGTGTTGTCGTTGGCCATGGCCAGCACTTCACCGGTCTTGGAGTCCAGGACGACAGCCGAAACATTGTGCGCCCCAGACAGGTTCCTGGCCTGCTGGACCTGCTGTTGTACGTAGAACTGGATGTCGTCGTCGATGGTCAGCTGGACGGTCGAACCGTTGACCGCCTTGTGCCGGTTGCGGTAGCTGCCGGGGATGACTACGCCGTCCGACCCACGGTCATAGGTGACCGAGCCGTCGGTTCCCGACAGCGAAGAGTCCAGGCTGTCCTCGAGTCCAAGCAAGCCGTGACCGTCCCAGTCGATGCCGCCGACAATGTTGGCCGCCAGCGATCCGCCCGGATACTGGCGCAGATCCTGCCGCTCGGAGCCGATTTCGGGATACTTGTCCTCGATCGCGGCGGCGACGGCCGGGTCGACGGCACGCGCCACATAGACGAAGTTGTCGTTGGTTTGCAGCTTCTTGAGCACGGTCGCGTAGTCCGGCCTGTTGTTCAGCCGAGTGGCGACCTCCTTGGCGATATCCCGCAGCCGCGCCTGGGGATCGGGGGCGGCCGAGTTCTTCTTCTTGGCATCCTCCAACTGCTCACGAATCTTCTTCGGCTGAAACGTCAAGGCCCGCGACTCGATGGTGAACGCGAGCTGTTGGTTGTTGCGGTCAACGATGCTGCCGCGGACGGCTTTTGAGAAGTCGGTGACCTTGAGCTGCCCTGCGGCCTGGGCCCGCAGTTTCGGGGCATTGGTCACCTGCAGGGCGAACAACTGCGCCGCTGCCACCACCATCAGCACCAAGATGACCGCGTTGCCGGCTCGATGCCGGAAGACGAAGGACGCGCCGCGAGTCCCTGCCTCGACGACTTTCCGGGTGCGCCGCTCCCGGGCCGAATGGCCCTCCGCTACCTCGGGGCTCCCCGCCGCGACGGGTTTCTTGGCCTTACGGAATCCCTTTTGTTTCTGCGCATCCCGGTCTTTGAGCGCCTTTTCCGGCTTCCGAATCCGGTTCGGTTGCCGGACGCCCCTGGCTTCCTGCGGTTTACGCGGACCACGCGTCGGCCGCGGCCGTCGTATCTGGCCGTTCTCGCCGCGGCTCATCGAGCAGCGCCTGGTGTCGCAACGACGGGAGGTGCGAGCGCCGGTGCGGCCTGGGGGCCAGGCACCCCGGGCAGGACCGGGACTCCGGCCTGGGGTGCCTGCGGCGCCCTATCCGGTTGCACGGGAACCGAGACTTCCGCAGGCAACGGTGCCGGTGCGGAGGGAGGTAGGCCCCCGACCGGGATCGGCACTTCGGCGGGCACCGGAGCGGTCGCTTGGACGGCCGGCGCGGGCAGCCCCGGCAGCGGCAGGCCCGGCGCGGTCAGTCCCGGTATCGACAAGCCCGGCGCGGTCAGCCCCGGTACCGGAAGCCCTTGCACCGGAAGCCCTTGCGTGGGCAGGCCCGGCGCCGGCAGCACACCCGGAGGCTGCCCGGTTGCCGGGCCGACGGGCATCCCGGGCACCAGGGGCGCGGTCTGTGGCAGATGCTGGCCACCCACCGTCGTCGAACCGTCCGGAGCGCGCAGCAGCGCTTCCGGTCCCCCAGGCCGGCCCGGCACCAGAACAGCACCGAGATCTGGTTGCACGCGAACCGCGACTTCCGGCGGCAGCGCCGTCGGTTTCGGCGGTTGCGGAGGACCTTCTTCGGGCAGCTTGGAGTTCAGCGGCGGTGGCGGAACGCCGTCGGCGGGCTTGGGCGTGCCGACCACTACCCAGTTACCCGACGGGTCCTGGACCAGATGAGCAGTGTCTCGGGTCGGGATCATGCCCTGCTTGCGGGCCGCCTCAGCCAGCGCCGGCGCGGCCTCTGCCTCGCGCACATCGCGTTCCAGCGCCTCCTTCTGCTGCTGCAGCATCCGGGTCTTCTCGCGGGCGTGGCTCAACTGGTAAGAGCGCTCAGCGGAGTCGGTGGACAACCACAGCGTGAGCGCCAGCCCGAGCCCGAGCGCACCGATGATCAGCACGACGAACGGAACCTTGGCCAGCAGTGTCTGCGGCCGCAGGTCGATCGAGGCCAACCGGATGGCCAAACGCTCAGTCAGACGGAGACGAATAACCCTGGGCGCCTTAGCTTTCCGTGCCTTAGCACGCGCCCTGGCCTGCCCGCTGTTCTTGGGACGAGCCGACCGCTCGACCGGCCGGGCATTGGGGCTGGTTTGCGGCCCGGATTTGGATACCCGCGCCTCGCGGGCGGTCGTCGAACCCTGCGCGGGCCGGGTGCGACGCGCCGTCGAGTCCGCGGCGTTGCGCCGGGTCTTGCGGACAGCACCGTCACTGCTGCCGCGGCGGTCGCTGCCGCCCCGGCGTTTCGGCGTCTCGCGTTTGGCTTTCGCTCTCATGAGTCGCCCTTTCCGATCACCCGCTGTTGCGATTCCACCTCGTGCTCCAGCCGCTGCAAGGCCCGTAGTCGCACGGCAGTACTGCGAGGGTTGCGTTCGATTTCGTCGGCATCGGCGCGTTCGGCACCACGGGTCAGCGACCGGAACAGCGGCCCGCCCCCGGGCAGCTCGAACGGGAGATCCACCGGGGTGCGCGAGGCGACCGCGTCGGCGAACACGCGTTTGACGATCCGGTCTTCCAACGATTGGTAGGCCATCACCGCGATGCGGCCACCGACATTGAGTGCCTCCAAAGCCGCCGGAATGGCGCTGCGCAGCGAGTCCAGCTCATCGTTGACCGCGATGCGCAGCGCCTGGAAGGTGCGCTTGGCCGGATGCCCGCCGGTACGCCGGGCCGGAGCCGGAATCGCCTGGTAAAGCAGCGCTACCAACTCGGCCGTCGAGGTGAATGGCGTGCGGGCGCGCTGGCGGACGATGTGGGTGGCGATGCGGCGCGCAAACCGCTCCTCGCCGTAGCGGTGCAGGATGTTCGCCAGCGCGGCTGCGTCGTAAGTGTTGACGATGTCGGCCGCGGTCAGCGGTGACGACGGATCCATCCGCATGTCCAACGGTGCGTCCTGGGAATACGCGAAGCCCCGCTCGGCGCGGTCGAGCTGCATGGATGAGACGCCCAGATCGAATAACACCCCGCCGATCGATTCATTTGCGGCATAACCGGATTCGGCCAGGGCCTCATCGATGCCGTCGTACCGCGTGTGCACCAGGGTGATTCGGTCGGCGAACGGCGCCAGCCGAGTGCGGGCGATGTCCAGAGCGCTGGGATCGCGGTCGAGCCCCAGCAGCCGCAGGCCCGGCAATTCGGTCAAGAATCGCTCCGCGTGTCCGCCGGCGCCAAGGGTGGCATCGACGAGGACCGCACCGGATCCGTCGGCGTGGTGGCGGGTCAGCGCCGGGGTGAGCAGTTCGACGCAGCGCTGCAGCATCACCGGCACATGCCCGAAGCCATTCGGCCCGAGATCATTTGGTTTGTCGGCCACCGCTACACCTCCCCGGGTCTGGAAGAACACGTCGGAAGGAGGGACGGCCCCGAGGAAGGCCGCCCCTGCACCGAGGTCCCTGTCCGAAGTTACGAACCTGGCGTTGGGGAAGTACGCCAGGGTCGGTTCGGGCAGAGGCCACGATGCACGGGCATGCGCCTCAGATGATGTCGCCGAGTGCTTCATCGCTGGCCGCGGAGAAGTTCTCTTCGTGCGTTTGCTGGTAGTCCTGCCAGGCCTGGGCATCCCAGATTTCGAGATAGTCGACCGCTCCGATCACCGCGCATTCCTTGGAGAGGTTCGCGTAGCGACGGTGGTCGGCCGACAAGGTGATGCGGCCCTGGGCATCGGGATGCTGCTCATCGGTGCCGGCGGCCAGGTTGCGCAGGAACGCTCGGGCTTCCGGGTTGCTTCGAGACGTCTTGCTGGCCCGGCGGGCCAGCTGCTCGAATTCCGTTCGCGGGTAGACGGCGAGGCTGTGATCTTGGCTCTTAGTGACCATCAACCCCCCTGCCAACGCGTCGCGGAACTTGGCGGGCAAGGTGAGTCGCCCTTTGTCGTCGAGCTTGGGCGTGTAGGTGCCGAGAAACACCAGCTCACCTCCCACTCTGACCGGCTCTCGCCTCGCCCAAACACTTCAGCCACCATACCCCACAATCCCCCACCCAGCCCCATTAAAGGAGTGTCGTGGCGGTGTTTTGCGGATCGTTTGCCACGGCACGCCGTCGGGCGTCCGCACGCCGCCACTTCGGCACCCGCATGAGGCGTTGAGAAACCGCATCTCAGGACCCAAAAGGTGCGGGTGGGGCGAAGTGGGGCGGCGAGGTGGGGCGAAGTGGGGCTCAACTCGGCCACGATTGGGCCTCAAATCGGGCTCCAGCACAAAAACAAGGGGCAGCCGTTCCGGCTACCCCTTATCGTCTGCGTGTTGAGTGGTTGCGCTACTGGTCGAAGCGGCGGCGGAAGCGATCCTCCATGCGGCTGGTGAACGAGCCCCCACCACCCTTATTGCGACGTTGGCGCGGACCCTGCGCCGGCCCGGCATGGTCTACCCGGCCGGACAGTCGCCGACCGGTGATGGCATACACCACACCACCGAACATCACGATGAAGCCAACGACGCTGAGAATCGGAAAGCTGCCAATCATTGTGGCCTTGAACGCCACTCCGGAAACCAGCATCGCCAGACCGGTAACGAACAGCGCCGCCCCCTGCAGGCGGCGCCGCGCGGTCGGCGCACGGAACCCCCCACCACGTACGCTCGACGCGAACTTAGGATCCTCGGCGTAGAGAGCGCTCTCGATCTGGTCGAGCATTCGCTGCTCATGATCGGAGAGTGGCATTCGTCCCTCCTTGCCGACAGTTGACGCGTAACTATCGATAGCACGCGGATGCCCATTGTAAAGGCAACTAACTCAAATGATACGAGGTCAATCTGACCCGTACCACTGGTTCGACCGCGATTCTATCTCCGTTGCTTCCCGACAATCATCGGGCGGCAACGGCGATGCGTTACAACACCCTTGCCGAAACGTACGGAGTCGCCGGCCGGTTGCCGCCACCACTCGTCGGCCGATCAGCCTCGGACCCGATAATGGCGATACGGGCACCGGGCCGACGCACCGCCGCGAGGCGCTGAGTACGTGCGGCCGATCATTGGGACGAGGAGGGCACCGCGAGTTGGCGATATTCCTCATCGATCTGCCGCCGAACGATATGGAGCGCCGTCTCAAGGACGCCCTGCGGGTGTATGTGAACGCGATGCGGTACCCGCCGGGCACCGAGAACCAGCGCGCCGCCATGTGGCTCGAGCACATCCGCCGGCAGGGGTGGCAGGCGGCCGCCGCAGTAGAGGCGGATGCGGCCGAAGGCGGTGCTGTGCCGCCGGCGTCGGAACTGGGCGATGCGCCGCTGCTCGGCGTGGCCTACGGCTATCCCGGGGCGCCCGGGCAGTGGTGGCAGCAACAGGTTGTCCTGGGGTTGCAACGCGGGGGCTCGCCACCGCAGGAGATCGCGCAGCTGATGAATAGCTATTTCGAGTTGACCGAACTGCATATCCATCCGCGCGCCCAGGGCCGCGGCATCGGCGAGGCATTGGCCCGCCGGCTGCTCGCCGGCCGCGGCGAGCGCAACGTCCTGCTCTCCACGCCAGAAACCAACGGCGAGGACAACCGCGCGTGGCGGCTCTACCGGCGTTTGGGCTTCACCGACATCATCCGCAGCTACCACTTCGCCGGTGACCCACGGGCATTCGCGATCCTGGGCCGCCCACTACCGCTCTAGCAGCACGACGACACCGGTGCCCGCCGCAGGACCCGCCAACCCCGCAACTTCGATAACGTCCCGATGCGACACACCGGATCTGGCACGATGACCTGGTGCGCGCCAGCTCTCCCCCACGTCCCGCCCGAGGGTTCACTGCCCGACGGCGCCGCGTGCTCGCCATCGCCATGTTGATGGTGCTGGTTCCCCTGGCGACCGGATGCCTGCGGGCCAGAGCATCGCTCACCATCTCGCCCGACGACCTGGTGTCCGGGGAGATCACCGCCGCGGCCAAACCGAAAACTCCCAAGGACACCGGCCCCCAGCTCGACACCAACAACTTGGCGTTCAACCAGAAAGTCGCGGTGTCGAATTACGACAGCGACGGCTACGTCGGGTCGCAGGCGGTGTTCTCCGATTTGACGTTCGACGAGTTACCACAGCTGGCCAACATGAACTCCGACGCAGCCGGCGTGAATGTGTCGCTGCGCCGCAACGGCAACGTGGTGATCCTGGAAGGCCGGGCGGATCTGACGTCGGTGACCGATCCGGACGCCGACATCGAGCTGACCGTCGCCTTCCCCGGCGTCGTGACGTCGACCAACGGTGACCGCGTCGATCCCGATGCGGTGTCGTGGAAGCTCAAGCCGGGTGTGGTGAGCACGATGACCGCTCAGGCCCGCTACACCGACCCCAACACCCGTTCCTTCACCGGCGCCGGCGTATGGCTGGGCATCGCGTCCTTTGCGGCGGCCGGTGTGGTCGCGCTGCTGGCCTGGATGAGCCGGGACCGCTCCGAGCGGTTCACCACACCGCGCAATCAGCCGCCCAGTTAGATTTGCTCGACTTGCCCCCTCACCGCACGCGGCTGGGGGTGCCCCCACCTCAGGCCGTTCCGGCCTGCATCGTCGCCGAGCGGGTTAGACGCGCTGGGCAGGTGACCAGTAGTTGATCATCTCGGCGAAAGTCTCGAACGCCGGGCCGGACAGGCCGTAGGTCGCCTCCAGGTGGATGCTCAGCGGAAAGCCGAGCTCGGCGACGCCGTCCACCACACACTTGTACAGGTCGAGCATCAACTGACGCTTCTGGGGCGGTTCGCTGCCCGTCAGCTTTTTGACGAACTCCTGCTCGTCGGCCACCGCGGCGTTGCCCGGGTCCTGAATGAGCCAGTTGATCAGGCCGGTCTTGCTCTCCATCTTCGGCACGAACCCGAACGACAGCAGGACCTCGGGCCGGTGATCGGTGGTCCTGGCGAACTCGGACAAAAAGCCCACGATCGCGTCGGAATACAACAGCTGAGTCATGCCGTACGTGGCGCCCTGGTCGCATTTGAAGTTGAACCGGCCGTGTTCGCCCTCCCGGGTGGGGATCAGGATCACGCCGCGATTGGGCACCAGATCGCGATAGATGGACAAGGCATCGGTCGGGGCAACGCCCGAGCCCTCGCCGTCGTTCATCGTGCGCGGGACGCCGACGAACACCACGCCTTCCATTCCGGCATCGGTCAGGCCGGTCAGCCGCCGGCGCAGCGACGATTCGTCCATGAAGGCGGTGACCTGCGTGCACAGGCCGTTGATCCCCGGCAACTCGGGCTTGATGACGGACCAAAAGTCCAGCACGTCCAGCTTCGGCTTCATCGGAACGGGACGGTCGTCGTCCTCGGCGATAATGCCGGGAATCATCACGTGACGG
Source organism: uncultured Actinomycetota bacterium (assembly GCA_963712615.1). Lineage (GTDB taxonomy): Bacteria > Actinomycetota > Actinomycetes > Mycobacteriales > Mycobacteriaceae > Mycobacterium. Next base: position 107,283 of record CAVQIO010000002.1, on the reverse strand, counting down.
ATGCGGCCGTCGAGCCCGGATTCCGCCGAGTACCGAACTACCTTCCGCGCCTCGTCAAGCGCCCGCTCCCGACCCTCGTCCGCGTTCGGCGGCACGAGCTCGAGCGCGATCGTATTGAGAGTCACGCGGCTCCTCTGCATCGGACGAATCGCACCTCGCCAGCATAGGGGCGCGATCGTGAGCTAGTCGAAGCAACCTGGGTCACACCCGCGCCCGGGTCATCTAGGAATGGCCACCGCCGTCGCGACGAATACACTGGTCGGGCCTAAGATCACCGGGGGCATGCCGAGCAGAAAGGGGCGCCGCGCTGAGCCTGGACGCATCGGCAGCAGCGGCAACCATCGAGTTGACCGGCGCCATTGCCGACCAACTTCGCCGGTACTTGCACGACCGGCGCGGCGAGACCGCGTACATCGGCAACGACTACGCCCCGCTGGTCGCGGCTCTCGAAGACTTTGTGTTGGGCGGCGGCAAACGGATGCGGCCCGCCTTCGCGTACTGGGGATGGCGTGCGGTCGCAGACGCGGAGCCCAATCCGGAAGTGCTGCTGCTGTTTTCCGCGCTGGAGCTGCTGCACGCCTGCGCGCTGGTGCATGACGACGTCATCGACGACTCCTCCACCCGCCGCGGCAAGCCGACGGTGCACGTCCACTTCACCGCGCTGCACCGCGGCCGCAATTGGCGGGGCTCCGCGGAGCGGTTCGGGATTTCGGCCGCCATCCTGCTGGGTGACCTGGCGCTGTGCTGGGCCGACGACATCGTGTCCGGGGCCGACCTGGCGCCCGAGCCACACCGGCGCGTCCAACGCGTCTGGGCCGACATTCGCACCGAGGTGCTAGGCGGGCAGTACCTCGACATCGTCGCCGAGGCCAGTGCCGCGGAGTCGATCGCGTCGGCGATGAACGTCGACACGTTCAAGACCGCCTGCTACACGGTGACGCGGCCGTTGCAGCTCGGTGCGGCCGCCGCCGCCGACCGGCCGGATGTGCAAGCCCTCTTTCAGCAGTTCGGGACCGACATCGGGGTGGCGTTCCAGCTACGTGACGACGTGCTGGGCGTGTTCGGTGATCCGGCGGTGACGGGCAAGCCGTCCGGTGACGATTTGCGATCCGGCAAGCGCACCGTGCTGCTGGCCGAGGCAGTGGAATTGGCGGATAAGTCAGATCCCCAGGCGGCCAACCTATTGCGGACCTCGATCGGTGCGCCGTTGACCGATGCGCAGGTGGACGAACTGCGCGACGTCATCGAGTCGGTCGGCGCCCTGGCCGCTGCCGAACAACGCATCGCCACGCTCACCCAACGGGCGCTGGACGCGCTGGCAGCCGCAGCCATCAACGCGCCGGCGAAGGCGGGACTGTCAGAACTGGCCAGGATCGCCACCAACCGGTCCGCCTGAACCGATGACCATTCACCCACCCGACACCGGGTCGTCAGCGACGAAACGGTATGTTGCCGAACACCTTTCACAACTGAGGGCTTTCTCCGCCACGCCGGCGGCCCGCCCGGCAAAGCTGGGCTTTCTGGGTTCGGTGCTGATCACCGTGGGCGGGCTCGGAGCGGGAAGTACCAAGCCGCACGACCCCCTGCTCGAGTCGATCCACATGTCCTGGCTGCGCTTTGGACACGGACTGGTGCTGTCGTCGATCCTGCTGTGGATCGGCGTGGCACTGATGCTGGTCGCCTGGCTGGCACTGGGCCGCCGTGTGATTGCCGGCGAAACCACCGAATTCATGATGCGCACGACAACCGGGTTCTGGTTGGCGCCGTTGCTGGCCTCGGTGCCGGTCTTCAGCCGCGACACCTATTCCTATCTGGCCCAGGGCGCGCTGCTGCGCGACGGCTTCGATCCCTACGCAGTCGGCCCGGTGGCCAACCCGAATGTGTTGCTGGACAACGTAAGCCCCATTTGGACGATCACCACCGCGCCGTACGGTCCGGTGTTCATTCTCATTGCCAAGCTCGTCACGATGGTGGTCGGCAATCACGTGATCCTCGGGACCATGCTGCTGCGTTTGTGCATGCTGCCCGGGCTGGCGCTGTTGATCTGGGCCGCTCCCCGACTGGCCCGCCACATTGGCACCAGCGGCGCAACCGCGCTGTGGATCTGTGTGCTCAACCCTCTGGTGCTGGTCCACCTGATGGGCGGGGTGCACAACGAGATGCTGATGGTGGGTCTGATGACCGCCGGGATCGCGCTGACCTTTCAGGGCCGCCACACCCTGGGCGTCACCCTGGTCACGGTCGCGGTCGCGGTCAAAGCCACTGCCGGACTGGCGTTGCCGTTTCTGGTGTGGGTGTGGATGCGGCATCTGCGCGATCAACGGGGATACCGGCCGGCCAGCGCATTTGCGACGGCCACCGCATTGGGCCTGATGATCTTCGTCGCGGTCTTCGCTGTTTTGTCCGTGGTAGCCGGTGTCGGTTTGGGGTGGCTGACCGCGCTGGCCGGATCGGTGAAGATCATCAACTGGCTGACCGTGCCGACCGCGGCGGCCAACGTTATTCACTTCTTGTTCAACGGGTTTGTCCCGGTCGACTTCTATGCCACGCTGCGGGTCACCCGCTACATCGGAATCGCGATCATCGCGGTGTCACTGCCGCTGTTGTGGTGGCGGTTCCGGCGCGACGACCGGGCGGCGCTGACCGGGATGGCGTGGTCGATGCTGATCGTGGTGCTGTTCGTGCCCGCCGCCCTGCCGTGGTACTACTCGTGGCCGCTGGCGGTGGCTTCCCCGCTGGCCCAGTCGCGAAGGGCGATCGCCATCATCGCCGGGCTCTCGACCTGGGCCATGCTGATCTTCAAGCCCGACGGATCGCACGGCATGTATTCGTGGCTGCACTTTTCGATGGCCACCGTGTCCGCGCTGGTCGCTTGGTACACGCTGTCCCGGGCCCCGCAAGCGCGCGCTGAGCGGGCCGAAGAGCCTGTGGCCGCTTAGTTTAGTACGCCATGGCCTGGGCCCGGCGTACCACCTCCCGCGCCTGGTGCGCGTGCAACGCGTCGACGGGGCGCGCATTGTTGATCGCATCCCGGCTACCGTCGCGCGTCACCGTCAGCGACGCATCGGGGGTGAACAGCCAGCGCACGATCTCGGTTTCGTGATAGCCGCCGTCATGCAGGATGGTCAACAATCCCGACAGGCTTTTGACGACCTCGCCGGTATGGGTGAAGAAGGCCTGCGGTATCACCACACTCTTGGCGCGGCGCACCGCGATCAGATGGCCTTCTCGCAGCTGCTGCTGCACCTTGCTCACCGGAACGCCGAGTAATTCGGCAACCCGGGGCAGGTCGTAGGTTGGCTCGTCGGGATCCAAGACATCGTCGCCGGCCGGGATGCTGCCCACGGCGTAAGTGTAGGGCCCGGGCACCCAGGTGTGTAGGCGCCTTGAGCGGATGTTCTCCTCGCCGATCCCAGGGACGCACCTACGATGGCCCCGTGACCAGAGCCGGGACGGGAGATCCGTTGGACAGCACGTTGCTGGATGGCCGCTACCTGGTCCAGGGCAAGATCGCCAGCGGCGGCACCTCGACGGTGTACCGCGGCCTCGACCTTCGACTCGACCGCCCGGTCGCGCTGAAGGTGATGGATTCCCGCTATGCCGGCGACAGCCAGTTCCTGACCCGCTTCCAGCTCGAGGCCCGCACTGTCGCCCGGCTGAAGAACCCGGGGCTGGTCGCGGTCTACGACCAGGGCATGGACGCCCGACACCCGTTTTTGGTGATGGAGCTCATCGAGGGCGGCACCCTGCGTGAGCTGCTGGCCGAACGCGGCCCGATGCCCCCGCATGCCGTAGCGGCGGTGCTGCGCCCGGTGCTGGGCGGGCTGGCCGCCGCGCACCGCGCCGGACTGGTGCATCGCGACGTCAAACCCGAGAATGTGCTGATCTCCGACGACGGCGAGGTCAAAATTGCCGACTTCGGATTGGTGCGCGCGGTCGCGGCCGCCGGGATCACGTCAACCAGCGTCATTCTGGGCACCGCGGCCTATCTGTCGCCCGAGCAGGTGCGCGACGGAAACGCCGGCCCGCGCAGCGATGTCTACTCCGCCGGGATTCTCACCTACGAGCTGCTGACCGGCCGTGCACCGTTTACCGGCGACTCCCCGTTGTCGGTCGCTTACCAGCGACTGGACCACGATGTCCCACGCCCCAGCACCGTGATCGAGGGGGTGCCTGCGCAATTCGACGATTTCGTAGCGTGCGCAACGGCCCGCGACCCCGCCGACCGGTACGCCGATGCGATCGAGATGGCCGCCGAAGTGGACGCGATCGCCGAAGAACTGGACCTACCGGACTTCCGGGTGCCGGCGCCGCGCAACTCCGCCCAGCACCGGTCGGCGGCGCTGCACCACAGCCAGATCAGCGCAGCGCGGCCCGCCCCGCAGCCACCGCCCGGGAAGGCTCCGGTTCACCAGCCCACCCGCCAATTGACGCGCGACCCCGGGAACTGGCCGCAGGTGGCGCCCAAGGCAGAAGTCGACTCCGAACCCGACGAAGAATACGAATACGAGCCTGTGTCAGGCGAATTCGCCGGTATCGCGATGAGTGAATTCGCACTCGCCCGTCAGCACGCCCGCCGCATGGTGCTGATCTGGGTGGCGCTCGTGCTCGCACTCACCGGTCTGATCGCAACGGCGGGATGGACGATCGGCAGCAATCTGACCGGCCTGCTGTGACGGCCGAGGCACGATTCCGGGCACAACGCTTTTTCCGCGCCGCGGCCCAGCACATCGGCCCGGCCTGGGCCAGCAACCAAGCCCGCGACCGGCTCAGCTCACCAGCCCGCAAACGACCTTCCGTGCGAGAGCGGCTCGACGGCGCGATGGCCAGGGCTGCGTTGAACGCCGCCGCCAACGACATCACCGTGACAGAACGCTTCTTCCGGGTGAACAATCTGATCGACCCGCAATCGCGGCTCCGGGATCCCGCTGCTACCCCGCATCCTGGCGGTCAACGCGCGAACCCTGTTCGCGCGCACGCTTACCCGCGCGGCCACGCCCTTCGTCGGGGGTACAGCCGCGGTCCGTGAACACCGTCAAACCAAGCCATCGACGGTTGCCAGCCACTGAAACTGAATACCCGACGGTCAGTCGCGCAGCATCTCGGCGACCAGGAACGCCAACTCCAGCGACTGCTGGGTGTTCAGCCGCGGGTCACACGCGGTCTCGTAGCGCCCGCCCAGGTCGTGGTCCGAAATGTCTTGCGCCCCACCCAGACATTCGGTGACGTTCTCGCCGGTGATCTCGACGTGAATGCCACCCGGGTGCGTGCCCAGCGCGCGATGCACCTCGAAGAAGCCCTGCACTTCGTCGACGATGCGGTCGAAGTGGCGGGTCTTGTAGCCGGTGGACGACTCGTGGGTGTTGCCGTGCATCGGGTCGCACTGCCAGATCACCTGGTGGCCGGTGGCCTGAACCTTCTCGACGATTGGCGGCAGCACGTCGCGTACCTTGTTGTTGCCCAGCCTGCTGACAATGGTCAACCGGCCCGGCTTGTTGTGCGGGTCCAGCCGCTCGACGTATTCGACCGCCAGCTCCGGGGTCATGGTGGGGCCGATCTTGACTCCGATCGGGTTGGCGATCACCTCGGCGAACGCGATGTGCGCGCCGTCGAGCTGCCGGGTCCGCTCGCCGATCCACACGGTGTGCGCCGACAGGTCATACAGCTGCGGCTCGCCGGCTTCGCTTTCCGACAACCGCAGCATGGCGCGCTCGTAGTCGAGCACCAAGGCCTCGTGGCTGGCGTAGATCTCGGCGGTTTGCAGGTTGCGGTCGGCCACGCCACAGGCGCTCATGAAGCTCAGCGCGCGATCGATCTCGGCAGCCAACGCCTCGTAGCGGGCACCGGCCGGCGAGGTCCGGACAAATTCCCGGTTCCAGTCATGAACCCCGTGCAGCGACGCCAGCCCCGACGCGGTCAGCGCCCGCATCAGGTTCATCGCGGCGCTGGCGTTGGCGTAGGCGCGCACCAGCCGCGACGGGTCGTGCTCGCGCGCGGCGGCATCCGGAGCGAACCCGTTGATCATGTCGCCGCGGTAGGACTTCAAGCCGATCGCGTCGATGTCGGCCGACCGGGGCTTGGCGTACTGACCGGCGATGCGGGCCACCTTGACCACCGGCAGGCTGGCGCCGTACGTCAGCACCACCGCCATCTGCAGCAGGGTGCGCACATTGCCACGGATGTGGGGTTCGGTGTTGTCGACGAACGTCTCGGCGCAGTCACCGCCCTGCAGCAGGAACGCCTCACCCTTGGCGACCTGGGCGAGCTGATCCTGCAGCCGGACGATCTCGGACGGCACCGTAACGGGCGGAACGCTTTCCAGGACCGTGCGCATCGCCGCGGCCTCGTCGTCGGGCCAGGACGGTTGCTGAGCGGCCGGCTTGGCCAGGGCAGCGTCCAGCCGGGTCCGCAAGTCAGCGGGCAGCGGCGGCAAGTCCGGCAGCTGGTCGATCGGAATGTCGACGGTCCAGTTCATCGGTCCATGATATCTGTGGCCAGCCAGGGCTAACGCCAGTTCGGCACGGCCCCCGGCCGGTACCCCCAGCGCGGCTGGAGGCTGCTTAGCGGGTCGCTTCGGCGCCCGCATCGTCGCCGGACACTATCAGCCGATATCGGCGCCACTGATCGCGGGCATCGACCAGCGCATCGTGCACGTCAGGGGGCCGCGGCGGCAACCGTGGCGATCCCCGGTCCTCCCACAGCTGCCGCAGCTCCCGGGTGAAGCGGGGTATCGATTTCGGCAGACCCGGCATGGTGCCCCACAGTTGGCACAACGCCACGTGGTCATAGGCCCCCACCCAGGCCCACAGCTCGATGGGTCCGAAACGCTGCGCACCGGAGATACCGAAGAACTCTTCCAGATCCTGACGAATCTGCTTGCGCGAGCGCCACAACTGCGAGGCCGGCGGCGGCAGCTTGGGCAGCACGTTGGCGCGCACCCAGGCACCGGCGCGCCCGGGATCGAACTCCGTCGACACGGCGTAGTACTCGCGGCCGTCTTCGGCGACCACGCCGATCGAGATCAGCTCGATGGTGCGGCCGTCCTCGATAAATTCGGTGTCATAGAAGTACCGCACCCCGAAAGCCTAGAAGCAGGCTATCTGCCGATCAGGATGGGCTCGGTTCCCTCGGGCGGCGGCGCGGGATGTACGTCATGGTCGAGCTGGGCGTCGACCATGCGGTCGTCGGGCAACCGCGGCGTGCCGGCGATCGCGCACTGCAACCACAGCTTGGCCTGCACGACGGGCCGGCGCCATTTGCGTTCGCGCTCCAAGGCGCGCCGCATCTTGTCCGGCGCAGTGGTGTATCGCCAGCGGGCCCACGGCGCATGCGGGCGGGACAGCCGGGTCGCGCCGATGACCAGCAACACGACGATGAACATGCCGAGCAAACCGGTCCACACCTTGCCCTTGAGCACCACCACCACCGCCAGCGGCAGCGTCATCACCAACGCGCCGAGCACCGCGGCTTTCCATGCGAAGGAGTCGGTGCCATGGGCGAACGGGAAGAAAAACGTCAACGGGTGCAGACCCATGATCAGCAATCCGGCCACCGCCACGGCGGCGAACACCGCATCCACCGAACTGCGGCCGTCCTCTTCCCAGTAGACGTCGGACAGGTGCAGGATCAACGCGTATTCATCAAGCACCAACGCCGCGCCGATCCCGAAAAATATTGCCGCCAATGTATTTCCGGGTTCCTGCCCGTTGACCGAAAGCGTCACCAGCGTCAACCCGGAGATCATCACCAGAACCACCCCGAACGTGACGTGGTGGATGTGCAATCCCCCGATGTGAACGTTGCGCGGCTGCCACCACCTGGCGGGGCTTCCGGCGGCGACGCGGTGCCGGATGAAGCGGACAAAAGTTCGGGTGACGAAAAAGGTCAGGATGAAGGCGACCAGGCAGCACAGCAAAGGAAGCCGACCACCGGCGACGATGTCATACGAGAACCAGTGGGCCACTCTGTGCACGAACCAGTGCAACACGTTTGCAACCTACGCCCGCAGATCCCCGCAACGCGGGAGCCGCGCTGCGCAAACATGACGGCGGTGGGCAGCGATTACGCTGTTCTGCAAGATGAGTAATTCGCAGGCTCCCGGCGTGGGCAGCCGACCGGGGCGGGCGTTGGTGTGGTGTCTGTTGTGGCTGTTGGCAGCTGCGGCGCTGGGCTACACGGCCTGGGGCTTGTTTGCGCACACGCCGTACCGCATCGATATCGACATCTATCAGATGGGCGGTCAGACCTGGCTGGACGGACGTCCGCTGTACCGGGGCGATGTGTTATTCCACACACCCATCGGGCTCAATCTGCCGTTCACCTATCCCCCGCTGGCGGCGATCTTGTTCTGCCCGTTCGCCTGGCTGCACATGCCCGCGGCCAGCGTCGCGATCACGCTGTTGACGCTGGTGCTGCTGGTCGTTTCGACCGTGATCGTGCTGACCCGCCTCGACGTCTGGAACACCTCGGCGCTGGTGGGAGGGCCGGGCTGGCTGCGCCGGTTGTGGTTGGCGGTGGTCATCGTGGCGCCGGCCGCGATCTGGCTGGAGCCCATCAGCTCCAACTTCGACTTCGGCCAGATCAACGTCGTGCTGATGACGTTGGTGATCGCCGATTGCGTGCCGCGCCGCACGCCGTGGCCCCGCGGGCTGCTGCTGGGCTTGGGCATGGCGCTCAAACTCACTCCCGCGGTGTTCCTGCTCTATTTCCTGGTGCGCCGCGACTTCCGCTCGGCGTTGACGGCGTTGATGTCCTTTGTGGCGGCGACGCTAATCGGGTTCGCGCTGGCCTGGAGCGATTCGTGGGAGTACTGGACACACACCGTGCGCCACACGGATCGGATCGGCTCCGCGGCGCTGAACACCGACCAGAACATCGCGGGCGCGCTGGCCCGGATAGGGCTTTCCGAGCACCTGCGTTTCCTGCTCTGGGTGAGTCTGTGCCTGGCCGTGCTGGCATTGACCGTCTGGGCGATGCGGCGGGTGCTGCAGGCCGGCGAGCCGACGCTCGCGGTCATCTGCGTCGCCCTGTTCGGGTTGATGGTTTCGCCGGTGTCGTGGTCACACCATTGGGTGTGGGCGCTCCCGGCAGTCGTGGTGACGGCGATATCGAGTTGGCGGCGCCGCAACGTCGCGCTGGCCCTGGTCACCGCCGCCGGAGTGGCACTGATGAACTGGACACCGCTGGAACTGCTGCCCAAGCATCATGAGGAGACCGCCAATTGGTGGCGTCAACTCCTGGGGATGTCCTACGTGTGGTGGGCGCTGGCCGTGATCGTCATCGCCGGACTCACGGTCACCACCCGGGTGGCCACTCGGGATACGGGGGGGCGCACCGACCCCGGCGCCGGCCGCCAGCTCATCAGCGACGTCAACGTCGCGGGCTAGCCGGCCGCGGTTTCGGGAATTCGCGTGGCCTCGTCGGTCGACCCCCGGTCGCCGGCATCGGTGCCGTGGTTCTTGACGGTCGCGGCGTAAACGTCGACGTACTCCTGACCGGACAACTCCATCAGCTCGTAGATGACTTCGTCGGCGACGGCTCGCTCGATGAAACGGTTGCCGGCCAATCCCTCGAACCGGGAGAAGTCCATCGGTTTGCCGAAGCGGACGGTCACCCGCCCGAAGCGCAGCCTGCTGGTACCCGGCGGATTGACGACGTTGGTACCGATCATCGCGACCGGAATCACCGGCACGCCGGTCTCCAGCGCCAGCCGGGCCAGGCCGGTCTTGCCCTTGTACAGCCTGCCGTCGGGCGAGCGAGTGCCCTCGGGGTACATGCCCATCAACTTGCCCTCGCCCAGCAGCCGCTGCGCGGTGTGCAGCGCGGCCTGAGCGGCGTCGGCGTCAGCACGGTCGATCGGCACCTGACCAACGGCGGTGAAGAACCACCGGCTGAACCAGCCCTTGATCCCGGTGCCGGTGAAATATTCGGCCTTCGCCAGGAAGGTGATTCGCCGCGGCACCACCAGCGGCAGGTAGAAGCTGTCCATGACCGCCAGGTGGTTACTGGCCAGGATCGCCGGGCCAGTACTCGGAACGTATTGCAGGCCTTCGATTTTCGGCCGGCCAAGCAATTGCAGCAACGGGCCCAGGAAGATGTACTTCAATAGCCAGTACGCCATGGCCCTCCCTCTCGCCTGAACCCGCCGGTGTTCTGCGCCAACTGTACCCATCCGCGACCCAAGGGACCACATTCAACGCGTGCGGATCACTCTTCGACGGTGACCGGGATGGGCTGGTAGCGAGTCCGCACGCCGGCATCGTCCGCCGGGGCGTCCTCGGCGTGCGCGCCGCCCTCGGGTGGCCCGTCCGGGGGCGGTGGCGCCGGGCGGTCGATGTCGTCGACGATCGCGCGGATCGCCTCGAGTAGGGCGACGCTGTGATCCGCGACGACGCTCAGCAGCGGATGCTGGTCGCCGGTCGCCAGGGCGGCCAGCGCGCACACCGGACACCAGATCTGCTGACATTTGCCGGTGCCGACTCCGCTGCTGAGCGTCGTCATGGCGGCTGCCATCCGCACGGCGGGGTCGATTCCGTCCAGAATCACCTGGGCAAGCTTGCGCAGTTCGGCACCGATTTCGGGATGCGCCGTATTCACTTGGGCCACACCTCCGGATCTGGTCGAAAACGAACTGTCAGCTCACCGCCCCGCAAATGCGCGTCGAGCACCGTGCACCGCCGCAGTACGGACGCCAACCGAACCCTGCGCCGCAACCCGCCGGCGCTGATGATCAGATCGTCGTCCACCCGGCCCAACGTCAGCGATCCGGGGTCGAGCTGGGGCAACGCTAGCCGCATACGGTATATCGACCCAAGCCCCGTCCCGGATTCGAGCTCCACAATAGGACGCAACGGCCCTGGTGGCGCCGTTCCACGCCGAAGACGGGCGCTGTCGAGCAATCCGCCCAGCGCCTTGGGTCCGATCGGCTCGCCCGCCAAGTGCGGGGTCATCACCAGCGCCACGTCGCCGATGGTGGCATCGAGCTCGCCGAGCACCGCCCGCTGCTCCGAGATGCGCTCGCCGTACCAGTAGAACGCCGGGTGCTCGGGCAGATTGCGGTATTCGTAGGACTCGTCCTCCACCAGCACCTGATTGATGATCAACTCCTCGACCCGCACACCCATCAGCGCCAACGAACCCAGCGTCCGGACCGCCTCGGCCGCCACCACTCGCTCGGGGGTCAACACCAGGTGCGCGCTGACGAGGTCGCCGTCGGTCAGCAGTGCGCTGAGCCCCTCGACGCTGACGCTGATGCGTTCGATCAGTTCCACCACCGCGGACGACCGCGGGTCGTCGGCGGTGATGGACAGCCGGCGATGGCGCGGCCAGGCGCGCTCCACGTACAGCCCGAACGTGGCGGGCAGGGTGAGCATTCGCAACGCGTCCGCGGTCGAGGCGCAGTCGACGACGACGCGATCCCATCGCCCGGAAGCCGCGAGCTCGCCGACGGCGTGCAGGCCAAGCACTTCCTGGATGCCCGGCAACGCCGAGAGTTCTTCGGGGGCAATGCTGCTCAACTCGGAGTCGGGAAACCGCCGATCCAATGCGGTGACGACCTCGTGCCACCGCGCCTCGAGCAGGGCCAGGGTGTCCAGCGCCATCGCGTCCAGCGAGCCGCCGCCCGTCTCGGCGTCATTGGCGAGCACCCGAATCGGCTCGCCCCGACCACTCGGCGGGACGGGGATGCCCAGCACGTCACCCAGTGAGTGCGCCTGGTCGGTGGAGACCACCAGCACGCGCCGCCCCTCGATCGCATCACAGACCGCGGTGGCAGCAGCGAGGGTGGATTTTCCTACCCCGCCCTTACCAACGAAGAGACTGATCCGGGCGTTGGGAAGCGGAGGGGTGGACGCAGCGGACTCACTCAGCCTCGACTCGTTTCTTCAGATCCTTCAGAGCGGTGTCGGTCAGCCTGCGCTCGGCCTTTCGCTTGAGCAACCCGATCATCGGGATGGCGAGATCGACCGAGAGTTCGTAGGTGACGTCGGTTCCAGAATCCTTGGCCGCCAACCGATATGACCCTTCAAGGGAACGCAGCAGCGAGCTGGAAACCAGAGTCCAGCTCAACGAGTGGCGGTCGGCGGGCCATTGGTAGGACATGACCATGGTGTCTTTGATGACGCCGGCGTCCATCACGAATCGCACGGTTTTCGGGTAGCCGTCCTCGCCGCGCTCCTGCACTTCGGCTTCCTTGTATTCCGAGATCCACTCCGGGTACGAATCGATGTCGGCAATCACCTGCAGCACCGTGTCCGGATTTGCCTCGATGTGAACGGTCTGGGTCGTCTTCTCCGCCACCTGGCCGCTACCCTCTCTCCCGCAAGCGGGTTCACCGCCGGTCATCTCCGGTAGCACCCTGCCTTTGGACCGAAACGGTACTCCCCGTGCGAACCGTGACCGCAGTCAAACTACCGGAGAAACACCGACCGGACGTGACCGTTCCAATGTCGACTTGACCTCGAAAGCCATTTTCTTGCCCGCGACCCGGCGGCGGTGTGTCATTTTCACCAGATTCAGCTTGGCCAGCTGCCAGGCCGCCACGCCGGTCGGTTCGGCGTGCAGGAAGTAGTGCAGCACCACCCCGTCCAGCGACGGCTCCAGCCAGATCTCCATGGTGCCGGTCACCGCACCGGTGACCGTCCAGCGAATTCCCTTTTCCGCCCGATCCTCCACGACCTGCAGCCGAAGATCGGGCCACCACCGCCGCCAGCTCGACTCGTCGGCCACCGCGGCGCCGACCCGCGCGCCGTCGGCAGCGACATATGTCTGGTCCGCCACCTGGATGCTGTGCATCGTGTCAGCTTCACACATCAATATCCGCCGCACGCTGCGAGGCCACACCGCAGCCGAACTGCGCTGCGCGGCCCCGCCGCCGCAATCGCGATGCTGCGCGGCCGTCTGCCTCCGGGCTGCGCCGATCCCGCGATTAGTCTGGTGACAGCAACCGCCCCACCGATCACTAGATCAATCGAGGTCAAAGAGTGCGTGAGTACAGCGTTCCGGCCCGCTTCCCCCTCGGCGGGCACGACAACATCGCGGCCATGGTCTTCGAGCACGAGCGCGACGACCCCAGCTTTGTCATCTATCAGCGGCAGATCGACGGGGTGTGGACCGACGTCACCTGCGCGGAGGCCGCCAACCAGATTCGTTCCGCGGCATTGGGTCTGATCTCGCTGGGTGTACAAGCCGGTGACCGGGTCACCATCTTCTCGGCCACCCGCTACGAGTGGGCGATCCTCGACCTGGCCATCCTGTCCGTCGGCGCCGTCACCGTCCCGATCTACGAGACCTCGTCGGCGGAGCAGGTGCGCTGGGTGCTGGAAAACTCCGAAGCCGTGGTGGCGTTCGCCGAAACCGACGCGCACGCCGCGATGGTCACCGAGCTCACCGGTGAACTTCCGGCCCTGCGCCGGGTGCTGCATATCGACGGTTCGGGCCCCAAGGCGCTCGACCAGCTCGTCGAGGCCGGCGCATCGGTCGATCCGGACGAGCTGACCGCCCGGCTGGCGGCGTTAACGCCTGAAGATCCCGCGACACTGATCTACACCTCAGGCACCACTGGACGCCCGAAAGGGTGTCAACTCACGCATGCCAACCTGCTCTACGAAACCCGCGGAACCAAGGAGTGCCTTCCGACGCTGTTGGACGAAGGACAGCGGCTGCTGCTCTTCCTGCCACTGGCCCATGTGCTGGCCCGGTCGCTGACGCTGTCCGCGTTCGCCAACAAGGTCACCGTCGGCTTCACCAGCGACATCAAAAACCTGCTGCCGATGTTCGCGGTGTTCAAGCCGACGGTGGTGGTGTCGGTGCCCCGGGTGTTCGAGAAGGTCTACAACACCGCCGAGCAAAACGCCGCCGCCGACGGCAAGGGACCGATCTTCGCGAAGGCCGTGCAGACTGCGGTCGATTGGAGCGAGGCCCACGACCGCGGCAGACCCGGGCTGCTGCTGCGCGCCAAGCATGCGTTGTTCGACCGGCTGGTCTACCACAAGCTGCGCGCGGCGCTGGGCGGCGACTGCCACGCGTCGGTCTCCGGCGGCGCACCGCTGGGCGCACGGCTGGGTCACTTCTACCGGGGTGTAGGCCTGACCATCCACGAGGGGTACGGCCTCACCGAGACCAGCTCGGCCATCACGGTCAACCAGGTCGGCAAGGTCAAAATCGGGACCGTCGGAACGTTGTTGCCGGGCAACAGCATGCGCATCGCCGACGACGGTGAGCTGTTGGTGCGCGGCGGCGTGGTGTTCAGCGGCTACTGGCGCAACGACCAGGCCACCGCCGAGGCGTTCGCCGACGGCTGGTTCAAGACAGGTGATCTGGGGGCGCTCGACGAGGACGGATTCCTGAAGATCACCGGCCGCAAAAAGGAGCTCATCGTCACCGCCGGTGGCAAGAATGTCGCGCCCGCCGTGCTGGAAGACCAACTGCGGGCGCATCCGCTGATCAGCCAGGCCCTGGTGGTCGGGGACGCCAAACCGTTTGTCGGCGCGTTGATCACGATCGACCCCGAAGCCTTCGACGGCTGGAAGCAACGCAACAGCAAGCCCACGGAATCATCCGTCGGGGATCTGGCCACCGACCCGGATCTGGTCGCCGAGGTGGACGCCGAGGTCAAGCAGGCCAACCTGTCGGTTTCGCACGCCGAGTCGATTCGCAAGTTCCGCATTCTGCCGGTCGACTTCACCGAGGACACCGGTGAGCTGACCCCGACGATGAAGGTCAAGCGCAACGTGGTGGCCGAGAAGTTCGCCTCCGATATCGAAGCGCTCTACGAGAAGGACTGACGAGCCGACCGCGCCGGGCGTTAGCGCAGGGCCGACGAGGGTTGGCCGCGCAGGGCCTGATTACTCGCCTCCTCAGCGGGCCGTCGTGCGGCCCGCATCGTCGGCTCGCAGCAGCTCAGCCAACCGGGCGGCCAGCATGTCCCAGCGCCACTGCGACGTCACCCAGTCGCGTCCGGCTGCGCCCATCGCGACCGCCCGGTCGAGGTCGGTCAGCAACTCGGTGACCGCGTCGCCGACCTTTGTCACCGAGCTTCCGTCGACGACGAGCCCGGTCTTGTTGTGCTGCACGGCTTCCGGGGCTCCGCCCGAGTCGCCGGCGATCACCGGTACACCGGTCGCCGAGGCCTCCAGAAAGACGATGCCCAGACCCTCGACGTCCATGCCCGCGCCGCGGGTGCGGCACGGCATCGCGAACACGTCGGCCAGTGCGTAGTGGGCGGGTAGTTCGCCGGACGGTACCGCGCCGGTGAATGTCACGTGGTCGGCCACCCCGCAGTCCCGGGCCAGCTTGCGCAGGGCGTCGAGGTAGGGACCGCTGCCGACGATCACCAGGGCGGCGCCGTCGACCCGCTGCCGGATCGACGGCAATGCCTTGATCAGGATGTCCTGTCCCTTGCGCGGCACCAGCCGGGACAGGCAGACGATCGTGGGCCGCTCCCGGAGCCCGTAGCGGTTACGCAACTCCTCGCGACCGGCCGGGTCGGGACTGAACCGGTCGGTGTCGACCCCCGACGGCAGGTATTCCAGCGACGCCGCGGGCCCGAACGCCGGCGCGAACCGGGACCGGGTGTAGCGGCTGACGAAGGTCACGACGTCGGCGTCGTCGCCGATGCGACGCAGCACCGAGCGCGCCACCGGAAGCATCGACCAGCCCACTTCATGGCCGTGCGTACTGGCCAGCACTCGCGTCGCCCCGGCGTGCCGGGCGCGCGCCGCCAACAGCGCCAGCGGTGCGGCCGCGCCGAACCACACGGTGTCGATGCCGTGCTCGCCGATCAGCCGGCGCATCCGGGCATCGACCGTCGGCACGGGCAGCATCAGCGTGCCCGGATGACGCACCACCTGATAGCCGGCCGCGCGAGCCGAGTCGTCAAAGGCTTCGGCGCCCTTCCATTGCGGCGCGTACACCAGCACCGAATGCGACCCGGTGTCCACCAGCCGGCCGACGAACTCCCTCAGGTAAGACTGGATGCCGCCGCGCCGCGGCGGAAAGTCGTTGGTTACCAGCAGGACCCGGCTCACCTGCGTCAGGCTAGCCGACCATCCATTGCTGCCAGCGCCCGAGCAGGCCCGCCGCCTCGATGCCCAGTACGTCGCGGGCGGCAGCGAACGGGTCGGCGTGCGCGAGGCCGCAGACGGCGAGATAGTAGGCGCGCAACTTCGGCGTTCCGAAGGTATCGGCGACGAAGCGGGCGAACCACCATGCGCGGTCGTAGGCCAGCGAGCGCTGCGGGCCGGGGATGTCCAGCTCGAAGTCCAGCGGCAACGACAGGTTCTGGGAGCGCGCATCGGCCGGCACCGGGGTATTGGGCCGGGCCACGAAATCGGCGACGCCTTCGGCCAGCCACCGCGGCGCGTCGAGGGCGGTGTCGGCGCGTGACGCGTAATGAAAAAGCTCGTGCGTCAACACAATTCGCAATGCCGATGCACTCATCGCCGCCGCGCCCGGCGCGAACACGATCCGCTGGCCGACCACCACCCGATGAGCGGGATCAGCCTGATCGGCGACGGCCACCGCCGCGATATCGGCCCACTTTGACGGCGGTCCGCCGCCGGCAGCGGCGCGAAACTGGTCGTCGGAGCCGGCGACGACGACCGAGATATCGCGCGACCAATCGACGCCCCAGAAGGCCTCCACCTTGTCGACCGCGGCGCCCATCTCCGATGCCACCCGGCTCAGCAGACGGTCGGCGGCCGGACCGCCGAGACCGAGCAATCGCACCTCGCGATCGCCCACGACGACCGGTGCCCGCCCTGCGATCGGGTGACTACGAGTGGGCGCGACCAGCTGTGCGGGTCTTATCCGGCCATCACGGGCGTCGAACGGCATGGCCGCTGCCGCGGCGAACTCAACAACGAAAACCCAGGCCAGCAGAATCGGGAGCCGTCGGCGCTGCCGACGGAATCGCCCCGGCTGAAAACGATCAGTAACGGCGGGCGTCGTAAATCGGGCCGGACGAGTTCATCGGCACCACCCGCACCGGCACGCCGTAGGTGGACGAATGGATCATCATGCCGTCACCGACATAGATACCGGCGTGCGACGCATCGGAATAGAAGGTCAGCACGTCGCCGGGTTGCAGATCCGACAGCGCCACCGGCTGGCCGCCGTGCGCGAGCGCCTGGCTCGAGTGCGGCAACGACACACCGGCCTGCTGGAACGCCCACATCACCAAACCGGAGCAGTCGAACCCGCCCGGGGCGGCACCACCCCACGTGTAAGGCGTGCCCACCTGGGTCAGCGCCGCCTGGACGACGTTGGCGCGGTCACCGCCGGGGCCACCGCCACCACCGGGAAGCATCATTTCAGGCATTCCGGGCAGTCCGGGCAGTCCACCCGGAGGCGGAGCCTCACCCGGCGGTAGCGCACCGGGCGCCGGCGGGGCACCGGGCGGCAACGCGTCCGGTGCGGGCGCACCGGGCGCCGGGGCGGGCGCACCGGGCGCCGGGGCGGCCGCCGGGAGCTGCCCGGGGTCGGCGAGCGCGGTGCGCTGCTGTGGCGACAAGGACACGTACTGCGACTTCACCACGGCGATCTGAACCTGCAGCTGGCTCTGCTTGGACTGCAGGCTGGCCCGCACCGCGGCGGCCTGCTCGGCCGCGCTCTTGGCGTCGGCGGCGGACTTGGCCGATGCCTGCTCAGCCTTGGCTGCCTGTTCTCCAGCAACCCGGAAACTCGCCATCTGCGTGGACATTTGAGTCGCCATCACGCGCTGAACGGCCATCTTGTCGATCAGCCCCTGCGGCGATTCCGCGGTCAGCATGGCCTCCATGCCGTCGACGCGACCACCCATATAAGTCGCGGCGGCAAGTTTGTTGACGGCGTTCTGGAAGGTGGCCAGCCGAGCCTTCGTCCCATCCACCGCTGCCTGGTCATCCGCGTGCTTCTTGTCGGCGGCCTGCTGGGCAGCGAGCTTTTGACCGAGGTCAAGCTGCGCGCTGTGCATCGCTTCGGTGGTCTGCTCGGCTTGCCGAGATAGCTCACTGAGCTTTGCCAGCGCATCGTCGGCCGGATCGGCCAACACATTGGCGGCGCAGACACCCGATAAAACCGCGAAGCCTGCCAACGCCGCGACTAGGGACCGCCTGATGACACGCGAGATCGAATGCACAGAGCCGAAACTCAAAGTATTGCTTCCTTAAACTGCCGTCGACGTTCCGAGGTCGAGCTGGGTTTAGGTCTCAAACAGGTTACGAAACGATATAGGCGTTGTCCAAACAAGATCGTTAAGAAAATGGATAGATTTCTGTCAGAACAATGTGAACGAGAACGGCATAAGCGAGCGGTGCAGGCCTTATGGCACTAAGGGCCATTATGCGACTCCGGACCCGCGGTTGCGATGAATCGGCACCAAACGCAACCGCGGCGCCAATCCGACCTCGGCGAGCACTTCGAGCGCGGCCCGTTCGTCCTGCAACAAAGTTTCCGGTACCCCGAGTAGCACGCTGATAACACAGTCCCGGCATCCCGGGCCGCGAGCCGCGCAATCGTCACAGTCGATCACCACCGGCGCACCCGGTCCTGGCGCCACGACGCCTTTGCTGTCGGGTCTGCTGCTCTGGGCCATCGGGATCGGTCCTCTCGTCCGGCTGGGTCGTGCTGCGGCAACGCTAACCGCGGGCACCGACATCTCTTGCCGAGCGCGTTTCGGCGTGGGAACCCCGCGGCTGTCGGTCCGGGTGCTTAACGTCACGCGCATGGGTGTGACTGGTGGGACTCAACTGAGTTTCGCCGACCTGGAATCCGGCGCGGAGATCCTGCTGCGCGAGACGACCTTCGTCGTGGTCGACCTGGAGACGACCGGCGGACGCACCCGCAGTCGCGACGGAACACCCGCCGACACCATCACCGAGATCGGGGCGGTCAAGGTCCGCGGCGGGGTGGTGCTCGGCGAGTTCGGCACCCTGGTGGACCCGCAGCGCAGCATCCCGCCCCAGATCATTGCGCTCACCGGCATCACGACGGCAATGGTGTGCGACGCCCCGACCATCGACGCCGTGCTGCCGATGTTCTTGGAGTTCGCCGGCAATGCGGTTCTGGTCGCCCACAACGCCGGGTTCGACATCGGATTTCTGCGGGCCGCCGCGCAGCGCTGCGAAATCCTTTGGCCCCAACCGCAAGTGCTGTGCACGGTCCGGCTGGCGCGGCGGGTGTTGAGCCGCGAGGAGGCCCCCAGCGTGGCGCTGGCCGCCCTGGCGCGCCTGTTCACCATCGCCACCCAACCCACCCACCGTGCCCTCGACGACGCCCGCGCCACTGTCGAGGTGTTGCACGCCCTGATCGAGCGGGTGGGCAACCAGGGCGTGCACACCTACGCCGAGCTGCGCGCGTACCTGCCCAACGTGACACCCACCCAGCGCCGCAAGCGCGTGCTCGCCGACCGCCTGCCGCACCGGCCCGGGATCTACCTGTTCCGCGGGCCCTCGGGCGAGGTGCTCTACGTCGGCACCACCGTCGACCTGCGCCGCCGGGTGAGCCAGTACTTCACCGGCGCCGACCCCCGCGGCCGGATGAAGGAGATGGTCACGCTGGCCGGCGCGGTCGACCACGTCGAGTGCGCCCACGCGCTGGAGGCCGGTGTGCGGGAGCTGCGGATGCTGGCCGCGCACGCTCCGCCGTACAACCGCCGGTCGAGATTCCCGCAGCGCTGGTGGTGGGTGGCACTGAGCGACGAGGCGTTCCCGCGGCTGTCGGTGCTGCGGGCACCGCGACACGACCGCGCCATCGGGCCGTTTCGATCCCGCGCCGACGCCACCGACACCGCGACGCTGTTGGCGCGGTTCGCGGGAATCCGAACGTGCAGCAGGCGACTCGGCCGTTCGGCCCGGCACGGACCCGCCTGCCCCGACGTCGAGGTGTCGCCCTGCCCCGCCGCCCGCGACGTGACCGCGGCGCAGTACGCCGAGGCGACACAGCGGGCCGCGGCCCTGATCGACGGCGTCGACGACCGCGTGCTGGACGCGGCCGTCCGTCAGGTCACCGCGCTGGCCGAGCAGCACCACTACGAGAGTGCGGCGCGACTGCGCGACCGCGCCGCCACCGCCGTCGAGATCCTGTGGCGCGGTCAGCGGCTGCGGGCGCTGGCCGCGGTGTCCGAGCTGATCGCCGCCGCACCCGACGGCGACGGGGGCTACCACCTCGCCGTCATCCGCTACGGCCAGCTCGCCGCGGCCGGCACCGCCAAGCGCGGGGCGCCCCCGATGCCGGTGGTTGACGCGATTCATGCTGGCGCACAAGCGATCCTGCCGGCGGCCGGCCCGCTGGGCGGCGCGCTGGTCGAAGAGACCGCCCTGATCGCGCGCTGGCTACTGGCCCCGGGAGTGCGCATCGTGCGGGTCGCCGACGACGTCGGATGGGCCTCACCGCTGCGATCCGCCGGTACCTGGGCGGCGTGGGCGGCAGCGGCGCGCTCGGCGCGGCTGGCCGCGCAACAGGATCCGGCGCAAGTGGTGCCGAGACGTGATTCAGGCCTGCTGGCCGAACCGCACCCAACGCGTGAGCAGCTGTTCGGCGGCTCCGGAGTCGATGGCCGCGGCGGCGCGTGCCAAGCCGTCTTCCCAGGCAGGCAACCATTCAGCGCGGCTGGATAGGCCCGCGTGCGCGACGATCGCGCCCGCGGCGTTGAGTACGACGGCGTCGCGGACCGGGCCGTTGGCGCCGCCCAGCACGGCTCGTACCTCCTGGGCATTGGCTTGCGCGTCGCCGCCCACCAGCTCGTCGAGGTCGGCGCGGGCGAACCCGAACCCGAACCCTGCTGGATCGAAAGTCAGCTTGTCCACGGTGCCCGCCTGCACGCGCCAGATCGTGCTCGTGGTGGTCGTGGTCAATTCGTCCAGGCCGTCGTCGCCGTGCACGACCAGCACGCTGGCGCGCCGCGCGGCGAACACCCCGGCCATCACCTCGGCGAGATTGGCGAACGCGCAGCCGATCAACCCGGCCCGTGGCCGAGCCGGATTAGTAAGCGGCCCAAGGAGATTGAATACCGTCGGTATCCCGATCTCACGGCGCACCGCGGACGCGTGCCGGTAGGAGGGATGGAACACCGGCGCGAAGCAGAACCCGATCCCGACTTCGGCCAGGCTGCGCGCGACCTGGTCCGGCCCGAGGTCGATGCGCACGCCGAGGGCCTCGAGCGTGTCGGCGCCGCCGGACAGCGAGGAAGCGGCGCGGTTGCCGTGTTTGACCACCGGCACCCCGGCGGCCGCGACCACGAGCGCCGCCATCGTGGACAGGTTGACGGTGTTGACGCCGTCGCCGCCGGTACCCACGATGTCCACGGCGTCATCGGGGATCGTGTCGGCGGGTATGGGGCGCGCATGGCTGAGCATCACGTCGGCCAGCTCGCTGACCTCGGCCGCGGTGGGCACCTTCATCTTCATCGCGACCGCGAAGGCGGCGATCTGGGCCGGCCTGGCGTTGCCGGTCATGATCTGGTCCATCGCCCAGGCGGCCTGGCCGCGCGCCAGGTTCTCCCCGTCGGTCAGACGGCCCAAAAGCTGCGGCCACGTCGGCGCCGCCCCGGCCACAGCCGCGGCAAACGCCCTGGGCGAAGGAGCCTCAGATGACAGAGCCACGCGCCGATGGTCCCACGAGGACCAACCCCCGCCCAACCGTCGTTCCGGGTCCTGGAGAAAGCCGCGGCAAAGCCTCCGAAAACGACGCGCCCAACTGAATTTCCGCCCCGGGTAGAGTTCAACAACTACAAAGCGTCATACTTGCGGATGTGACGAGTGCTGTAGGGACCTCGGGGACTGCGATCACGTCTCGAGTGCATTCGCTGAATCGGCCCAATATGGTCAGTGTTGGCACCATAGTGTGGCTTTCCAGCGAGTTGATGTTCTTTGCTGGCCTGTTCGCGTTCTATTTCACGGCGCGGGCGCAGGCCGGCGGGAACTGGCCACCGCCGCCCACCGAGCTGAATCTGTACCAAGCCGTGCCGGTGACGCTGGTGTTGATCGCCTCGTCGTTCACCTGCCAGATGGGCGTGTTCGCCGCCGAGCGCGGCGACGTTTTCGGGCTTCGCCGCTGGTACGTGGTGACCTTCCTGATGGGGCTGTTCTTCGTGCTCGGGCAGGCCTACGAGTACTTCCATCTGGCGACCCACGGGACGACCATCCACGGCAGCGCCTACGGCAGCGTGTTCTATCTGGCCACCGGCTTCCACGGGCTACACGTCACCGGCGGACTGGTCGCCTTCATATTCCTGCTGGCCCGTACCGGGATGAGCAAGTTCACTCCGGCGCAGGCGACGGCCAGCATCGTCGTCTCCTACTACTGGCATTTCGTCGACATCGTGTGGATCGCGCTGTTCACCGTGATCTATTTCATCCGATGAGCCGGCGCTAGATGAACAGGAGTGCTCGGTTGAAGAAGCTGGGATTCACCCGATCCCGCGGCCGTAAGCCGCAGAGCCAGTTGCGAAAAGAGCAGGGCGGCCGGTCGCGGCGGCGTCTTCGCCGTCGGTTGTCGGGCGGCCTGCTGCTGATGATCGCGCTGACCATCGCCGGCGGGGTCGCCGCCGTGCTGACCCCCACTCCCCAGGTAGCCGTCGCCGACGAGTCCGGCGCGGCGCTGCTGCGTAACGGCAAGCAGCTGTTCGACACCTCCTGCGTGTCCTGCCACGGCGCCAACCTGCAAGGCGTGCCCGACCACGGGCCCAGCCTGATCGGCGTCGGCGACGCGGCCGTCTACTTCCAGGTGTCCAGCGGCCGGATGCCGGCGATGCGCGGCGAGGCCCAGGCCCCGCGTAAAGAGCCGATCTTCGACGAGGCCCAGATCGACGCGATCGGGGCATACGTGCAGGCCAACGGTGGTGGCCCCACCGTAGTGCGCAACCCCGACGGCAGTCTCGCGATGCAGTCGCTGCGCGGCAGCGACCTGGGCCGCGGCGGCGACTTGTTCCGTCTCAACTGCGCCTCGTGCCACAACTTCACCGGCAAGGGCGGAGCGCTGTCGTCGGGCAAGTTCGCGCCCGACCTGGGCGAGGCCAATGAGCAGCAGATCCTGACCGCGATGCTGACCGGACCGCAGAACATGCCGAAGTTCGCCGACCGGCAGCTGTCCTTCGAGGCCAAGAAGGACATCATCGGCTACGTCAAGAGCGTCAACGAAGAGAAGTCCCCCGGCGGGTATGGCCTCGGCGGCTTCGGACCCGCGCCCGAGGGCATGGCGATGTGGATCATCGGGATGGTCGCGGCCATCGCGTTGGCACTGTGGATTGGGGCGCGAGCATGAGCGACGGCTCAGACACCGACAAAGGCACCGGGACTCCCCGCGAGCCTGACGAGGCGGCACTGGCCGCGATGTCCAACCAGGAACTGCTCACCCTGGGCGGCAAGATGGACGGCGTCGAGACCGTCTTCAAGGAGCCGCGCTGGCCGGTCGAGGGCACCAAGGCCGAGAAGCGCGCCGAGCGCGGCGTTGCCCTCTGGCTTTTGCTGGGTGGCGGTTTCGGGCTGGCGCTGCTGCTGGTTTTCCTGTTCTGGCCGTGGGAGTACAAGTCGAACGAGGACGCGGGCAGCTTCGTGTACTCGCTGACCACCCCGCTGTACGGCCTGACCTTCGGGCTGTCCGTCTTGTCGATCGCCATCGGCGCGATCCTCTACCAGAAACGGTTTATCCCGGAAGAGATTTCGATTCAGAACCGCCACGACGGTGCCTCCCGTGACATCGACCGCAAGACGGTCGTGGCAAACCTGACCGACGCGCTCGAGACGTCGACGATCAAGCGCCGCAAACTGGTGGGAGCGTCGCTCGGCCTGGGCCTGGGCGCATTCGGTCTCGGCACCCTGGTGGCGTTTGCCGGCGGGCTGATCAAGAACCCGTGGAAACCGGTCGTGCCCACCGCCGACGGCTTGAAAGCGGTGTTGTGGACGTCGGGCTGGACGCCGCGTTTCCACGGCGAGACGATCTTCCTGGCGCGCTCGACCGGGGCAACCAGCGGCGCGCCGTTCGTCAAATTGCGCCCCGAAGACATCGACGCCGGCGGCATGGAGACCGTGTTCCCGTGGCGGGAGTCCGACGGCGACGGCACCACCTCCGAATCACACGAAAAGCTGATCACCATCAAGATGGGTGTCCGCAATCCCGTGATGCTGATCCGCATCCGGCCCACCGACATGCCGCGGATGGTCAAGCGCCAAGGTCAGGAGAGCTTCAACTTCGGCGAGTTCTTCGCCTACACCAAGGTCTGCTCGCATCTGGGTTGCCCGTCATCGCTGTACGAGCAGCAGTCCTACCGAATCCTGTGCCCTTGCCACCAGTCGCAGTTCGACGCATTGCATTTCGCCAAGCCGATCTTCGGTCCGGCTGCCCGCGCGTTGGCACAGCTGCCCATCACCGTCGACTCGAACGGGTACCTGGTTGCCAACGGTGACTTCATCGAGCCCGTCGGACCGGCATTCTGGGAGAGGACGACAACATGAGTCCGAAACTGAGTCCCCCGAACATCGGCGATGTCCTGGCCCGCCAAGGCGAGGACATCGACACCCGGTATCACCCCTCGGCGGCAGTGCGCAGACAGCTCAACAAGGTCTTCCCGACGCACTGGTCGTTCCTGCTCGGTGAGATCGCGATGTACAGCTTCATCGTGCTGCTGCTCACCGGCGTGTGGCTGACGCTGTTCTTCGATCCGTCCATGGTCGACGTCACCTACAACGGCGTTTACCAGCCGCTGCGCGGGGTTGAGATGTCGCGGGCCTACCAGTCCGCGCTCGACATCTCCTTTGAGATCCGCGGCGGACTGTTCGTCCGGCAGGTCCACCACTGGGCCGCGTTGATGTTCTCCGCGTCGATCATGGTGCACCTGGCGCGCATCTTCTTCACCGGCGCTTTCCGGCGCCCGCGCGAGGCCAACTGGGTCATCGGCTCGCTGCTGTTGATCCTGTCCATGTTCGAGGGCTACTTCGGTTACTCGTTGCCCGACGACCTGCTGTCGGGCATCGGCCTGCGGGCCGCGCTCTCGTCGATCACCCTGGGCATGCCGGTGATGGGGACCTGGCTGCACTGGGCACTGTTCGGCGGTGACTTCCCCGGCACCATCCTGATTCCCCGGATGTACGCCCTGCACATCCTGTTGATTCCGGGCATCATCCTGGCCCTGATCGGACTGCATCTGGGGTTCGTCTGGTTCCAGAAGCACACCCAGTTCCCCGGCCCCGGACGCACCGAGCACAACGTCGTCGGCGTGCGCGTGATGCCGGTGTTCGCGGTCAAGTCCGGCGCGTTCTTCGCCGCGATCGTCGGTGTACTGGGCCTGATGGGCGGCCTGCTGCAGATCAACCCGATCTGGAATCTGGGTCCCTACAAGCCATCTCAGGTGTCAGCCGGATCGCAGCCCGACTTCTACATGATGTGGACAGAAGGCCTGGCCCGTATCTGGCCGCCATGGGAGTTCTACTTCTGGCACCACACCATTCCCGCTGTGGTCTGGGTCGCGCTGATCATGGGTGGGGTTTTCATCCTGCTGATCATCTACCCGTTCCTGGAGAAGCGGTTCTCCGGCGACTACGCGCACCACAACCTGCTGCAGCGGCCGCGCGATGTCCCGGTGCGCACCTCGATCGGCGCGATGGCGATTTCCTTCTACATGCTGCTCACGCTGGCGGCGATGAACGACATCATCGCGTTCACGTTCCACATCTCGCTGAACGCGACGACGTGGATCGGGCGCATCGGAATGGTGATCCTCCCGCCGTTCGTCTACTTCATCACCTACCGGTGGTGCGTCGGACTGCAACGCAGCGACCGGGCACTACTCGAGCATGGCGTCGAGACCGGCATCATCAAGCGGCTGCCGCACGGTGCCTACGTCGAGCTGCACCAGCCGCTGGGCCCGGTCGACGATCATGGCCACCCGCTGGAGCTGGAGTACCAGGGCGCGCCGGTGCCCAACAAGATGAACAAGTTGGGGTCGGCCGGCTCGCCGGGTACCGGCAGCTTCTTGTTCGCCGACCCGGTGTCTGAGGATGCGGCGCTGCGCGAGGCGGCCCACGGCGCTGAGCACCGTGCCCTGACCGCGCTGCGCGAACGCCAAGACACCAACGGATCCACGAACGGCCAGCACTAGCCAATAGCTGACGCCGAGTCGCCAGCGTGCGGCTGGCTAGGGGACGCTGAGGGCGCGTTGCTGGTGGGCGGCCCGCAGGATTGAGCCAGCGGTCACGAATGCGGGCTTCTCGCGGTCGGCGGCAACGACGGGCAGGTTGGCGGCGCAGCGCATCACCATCAGGGCGAGCGCGCTGTAGGTCGCATACGGGATGATCAGCAGGTTGGCACAACCGTTTTCACCGTGGATGGTCATTACGTGTTGACGCTTGTGTTCCCATCCCGGCCAGTTGAAGTCGGGTGGTCGTTGCAGCGGTTGCCAGTTGACGTTGATGGAAGTGATGTCGCCCAGCATGGGAGTCAGGACCCCGACAACGTCAGGCAATTCATTGGTGATGCGGTCTGCGCGTGGCCACCACGCACCGTCGATGTCGCGGCCGAGCTCGCGAGCCACCGATAGCCGGACAGGATTGGAGCGGCCTCGACCGCCGAACGGGCGTGTCATCGCAGACGTCGCTGCGGGCGGCGAGAGGGGCCGCAGACGATGGCTCGTCGGCCCGCGATATTTCGGGCTCCACAATCCACGGGGGGTTCCCTTCACTGTCGGCATCGCCCGCACGGGTGTGGGACGGCGGAGTAGGTCATCCGCGCCGATGCGGGTGTGACACCGCTGACAACGAAAACAACTCACGGTTGACGCTACGCCACGGGTAGGCGCTCACCGATCTCCCCTATCGGTTCGTGACGCGGATCGCCGGATCGCAAGTAGGCTGAGGACAACGGAAGTAGGGATGGATAGTCCATGGCAATACAGAACTGGAACGACGCACCCGAGATTCATCCCGAACAGATTCGGGTCGGTGATGTCATCGGCACGGCACAACCCACCCTGCTGCGCTACACGGTCAAGATGATCGGCGGGCCGCAGAAAAGTCCAAGGCAGTGGACATTTTTCTGCCGTGACGACGGGGGTCTGCAGCACACCAGCACGTTCGGGGAGAACCAGTTTGTGCGCAGGTACGCCAAAGCATCGTGAACAAGATCGCGCGCGGGTGGGCGTCGACTACTTGGCGGCAACCACTCCGCGCAGCTGCCGAATGAACAGCCACTCGGCCGCCGGCATCGCCGCGGTGATGACCCCGGCCAGGCCGTAGCCGACCCACGACGGGCCATCGTGCCCCACGGCCATCGAGTAGGTCGCCGCGGCAACAGCGATCAGTGCGGCGCCCATCGTGGCCGTCAAGACAACGGTGCCACGCAGCCAGACCCGGTCCACGGCCTCGCCGGACCACTCCCCGGTCGGCCCAACCGCTTGCCCACGCTGCAGGCGTACCCGCTCGACCACCTGTCGCGCGGCGGCCGGCCTGCTGGCCGGGCGACCCTGCAAAGCCGTCGACCGGACGACCGGCGGCTCGGTCTTGGTCATCCTGCGTGCCCGCAACAGCACCGGGACGGCCCCGGCGATGATCAACGCGGAAACGATGATCACGGCGTACAACACCCACGGCGTGCTGTGGGTATTGCTGGACGCGCCGTGAAAGCCCCGGCCCAGATCGGCCAGCGCGACGGCAGCAGCCACGCTGACGCCCAACAACAACAGCCAGATCGCGGCGCACGCCCCCAGCAGGATCCGATCGATGACGTCCGGCGGAATAGTGTCGGACCCGCGCCGGTACGCGGAGTATCTGCTGACCATCAGCAGCTCGTCTGCGGTGAGTCGTTGTTGTTCGACGAAAGCACCGACCCGTCGCTGGTGGTGATCGCGCAATTGAGCCTGCTGAGCCGGAAAAGGCTGGACGCCTGGACGGAGCCGACGTCGGATTGCGAGATCGGTGTGACCGTCATCGACCACGGGATGTACACGTTGTGCTGCGTACGGGACCGGCCGGAGGCGTCGACGTAGGTCACCGAGATGATGTCGCCGGGCGCTTTGGTCCCGGTCACCGAATAAGTGACCTGCCGTGGACCGGCCGGCGTGGTCGGCGGCGGCGGAGGCGGTGGAGCCGCGGTTGCCGAGGTTGGCGGCGGCGCGGTGGACGTCGCCGGCGGCGGCGGCGGTGGCGGGGGCGGTGGCGTCACCGTCACAGTCTGGGTCTCCGTAGCTGTTGGGGGCGGCGGCGGTTCTGTGGTGGGTGGCGGCGGAGGCGGCGGCTTGGTCGTGGTGATTTCGTCCTGCATAGGCGACGTGGACGGCGTGCTGGTGCCCGGATTGGCAAGTTTGTCGGTGTCGGTGCGCGCGAACAGCAGTGACACCGACACCACCAGAGCGATCGCGGCCACGATGGCGGCAACTCCGACGATCCACGGCCAGCGCGGAGCGGCGTCGTCGTCATCGTCGTCGTCGGATGCGTCGTCGTAGTTGTCGTAGTCGTAGAGCCCCAGATCGGCCGGCACATACGGGCCGGTGATGAAATGCTCCGACTCGGGTGCTGAGTAGGCACGGGAATATGCGTCCGTCTCGCCCGTGTGGCCCGCAGCAGCTATTGCGCCGCTGTCGTCGAAAGGTTCGAGTTCGTCATGCGTGCGAGAAGAAAGTAATTCGTCGGCATGCTCCTCAACCGGTTCCAATTCGTCGCCGGGCTCGCTGCCGGAATTCGCTTCGTGGTCTAGCTCACTGGCGGAATCGGATTCGTCGGGTTCCCATCCCGGGGGTTTCGGCCCGCTCATGTCTGCCTGCCCTGTCCAACTGCATCACCTGCGCACGGGGCTTCAGGGGTACCTCGTACCGCGAGCGCTCGGGAGATTCTCATGTGCTTGCGCAAACCCTACCGAACCGAGCGGGGCAAAGAAGTCTTGGCAAACGGGCGACGGCTCAACTGATGCCCGGATTGTTACCTTCGAGACGCAAATCAGTGCTTCTCGGGGCCCACGTAGTACTCGAAGACCAATCCCGCGGCCGAAGCAAGGATGAACACCACGCCGGCAAAGATCAGCCACGGCAGCCACAGTGCGATACCGACCGCGGCCACCGAGCCGGACAATGCGACCAGCAGCGGCCACCAGCTGTGCGGCGCGAAGAACCCCAATTCGCCTGCACCATCGCTGATTTCAGCGCCCTCGTAGTCCTCCGGCCGGGTATCGAGGCGACGGGCCACGAACCGGAAGAAGGTGGCAGTGATCAACGCCAAACCGCCGGTCAGCGCGAGCGCGGTGGTACCCGCCCACTCTTCACCCCCGGTCGCGAACATCGCAGTCAGCACCCCGTAGAGCACGGCGGTGATGACGAAGAACGCGGCGATGAATTCGAACAGCCTCGCTTCGATATGCATTGCGTGTCCTAACCTACTGGACCTAGTGATTGGGTCAGTTCGCCGCGGCGGGTGTCGAACGGATGAGTGGTCACCGCTAGCGGCGCCTGGGCGATCGCCTGCAGCGCTTGCGCGTTCGTCTTCCCGTCGGTCCTTTGCTGCAAATAGGCCTTGAAGTCGTTGGGCTCGACCACTCGAACCTCGAAGTTCATCATCGAGTGATACGTGCCGCACATCTCCGCGCAGTGACCGACAAATGCTCCGGTCTTGGTGATCTCTTCCACCTGGAAGACGTTGACGGAGTTGTTTTCCTTCGGGTAGGCCATCACGTCGCGCTTGAACAAGAATTCCGGCACCCAGAATGCGTGGATGACATCGGCGGAATTCAATTGGAATTCGATGCGCTTGCCGGCCGGCAGCACCAGCACCGGAATTTCCTGGGGGGTTCCCAGGGTTTCGACCTTGTCGAAGTTCAGGTAGGTCCGGTCCTCGATGTTGATGCCGTGTACCGGGCCGACGCGCTCCTCGCCGTGCGCATCTTTGCCCTCGGGCTTGGAGACCATCGCCTTCTTGCGGACCTCGTCGGCGCCGTCGTAGCTCAGCGTGCCGTCTTTGAAGTTGACGCGCTGATAGCCGAACTTCCAGTTCCACTGGAAGGCCGTGACGTCGATCACGACTTCGGGGTTCTTGTCCAGGTGCAGCATTTTCTCCTGCACGACGACGGTGAAGTAGAAGAGCACCGAGATGATCAGGAATGGCGTCACGGTGAGCACCAGCTCCAGCGGCATGTTGTAGCCGAACTGCCGGGGCAGCTCGGTGTCAGTGGCCTTCTTCCGGTGGAAAGCCGCGGACCAGAAGATCAGGCCCCACACGAGGACTCCGACGACCAGGGATGCGATCACCGCACCGATCCACAGCTCCCGGTTGACATGGGCCTGTGGCGTAATGCCCTCGGGCCAGCCCAGGGCGAATACCGTTTGCCAGCTGCATCCGCTCAGCGTGATCGCGAGCACTCCCAGCGTCCCGGCCAGCGCCAGCGGTCGAAGACGGCGGGAAAAACCCCGAGGTGCGGCTGCGGAACGGCGCTGAAATATGCCCTGCGACAAACGTTGCGAACGGAACTGCCCGCCGGGTGTCACGTTGGCGCCTCCTGCTCGGATATCGAATACTACGCAGCGTAGACCACGCCGCTCAGCCCGGCGACTAAACCCCGACCGGCTCGTCTGCCGCGTCTTCGCGACCGCTCCGGTGCGGCGCCCCCAAGCATCGCCGAAGTGCGGCATACTGGGGCGCCGTGTGTGGACTGCTGGCGTTCGTGGCCGATCCGGCCGGTCTGAACGACCGGGCGACCGGCCCCGGCGCTGCCGATGACGCCGTCGCCGCGGCGCACGCGGCCCGGGCCGACAGCGCCATTGCCCGCGCGTCGCATCTGATGCGCCACCGCGGGCCCGACGAGCCGGGCACCTGGACGGATCCGGGAGCCGACGGATCGGTCGTGTTCGGTTTCAACCGGCTGTCGATCATCGACCTCGCGCACTCACATCAGCCGCTGCGCTGGGGGCCACCCGAGGCGCCCGACCGCTACGTCCTGGTGTTCAACGGCGAGATCTACAACTACCTCGAGCTGCGCGACGAACTAGCCGCCCGGCATGGCGCTGCCTTCGCCACCGACGGTGACGGCGAGGCCATCGTCGCCGGCTACCACCACTGGGGCACCGACGTGTTGACGCGGCTGCGCGGCATGTTCGCCTTCGCGCTGTGGGACACCGTTACCCGCGAATTGCTCTGTGCCCGAGACCCTTTCGGCATCAAGCCACTGTTCATGGCGACCGGAACCGGCGGTACGGCGGTGGCCAGCGAGAAGAAGTGCCTGCTGGATCTGGTCGATTTGGTGGGGTTCGACACCGCGATCGACGCACGAGCTGTCCAGCACTACACCGTCCTGCAGTACGTGCCGGAGCCCGAGACGCTGCACCGTGGGGTGCGCCGCCTCGAATCGGGCTGCTACGCGCGGATCCGGCCCGGGGTGCCGCCGCAGATCACCCGCTATTTCGTGCCGCGGTTCGCCGCGGTGCCGATGACCCGCGACACCGAGCAGGCCCGCTACGACGAGATCACCGCGGTGCTCGAGGACTCGGTGGCCAAGCACATGCGCGCCGACGTCACCGTCGGGGCGTTCCTGTCCGGCGGTATCGACTCCACCGCGATCGCGGCGCTGGCGATCCGGCACAACCCCCGGCTGATCACGTTCACCACCGGATTCGAGCGTGAGGGATTCTCCGAGGTCGACGTCGCGGTGGCCTCGGCCGAGGCAATCGGCGCGCGCCACATCACCAAGGTGGTCAGCGCGGGCGAGTTCGTCGCCGCCCTGCCCGAGATCGTCTGGTACCTCGACGAGCCGGTCGCCGACCCGGCGCTGGTCCCGCTGTTCTTCGTCGCGCGCGAGGCCCGCAAGCACGTCAAGGTGGTGCTCTCCGGCGAGGGCGCCGACGAGTTGTTCGGCGGCTACACGATCTACCGAGAGCCGTTGTCGCTGAAGCCCTTTGACTACCTGCCGCGGCCGCTGCGGCGATCGGTGGGCAAGATGAGCAAACCGCTGCCCGACGGCATGCGCGGCAAGAGCCTGCTGCATCGCGGTTCGCTGACCCTCGAGGAGCGCTACTACGGCAATGCCCGCAGCTTCTCCGATGCGCAGCTGCGCGACGTCTTGCCCGGGTTCCGCGAGGAGTGGACGCACACCGACGTGACGAGTTCGGTGTACGCCGAATCGACGGGCTGGGACCCGGTGGCCCGCATGCAGCATGTCGACCTGTTCACCTGGCTACGCGGCGACATCCTGGTCAAGGCCGACAAGATGACGATGGCCAACTCGCTGGAGCTTCGGGTGCCGTTCCTGGATCCGGAGGTGTTCGCCGTCGCGTCCCGGTTGCCGGTGGAGGCGAAGATCACCCGCACGACCACCAAGTACGCGCTGCGCCGGGCATTGGAACCTATCGTCCCCGCTCATGTGCTGCACCGGCCCAAACTCGGGTTCCCGGTTCCCATCCGGCATTGGCTGCGCGCCGGCGAGCTGCTGGAGTGGGCCTACGCGATGGTCGACTCCTCGCAGGCCGGTCATTTCGTCGACGTCGCCGCAGTGCGCCGGATGCTCGACGAACACCGCAGCGGCGTCAGCGATCACAGCCGCCGGCTATGGACGGTGCTGATCTTCATGCTCTGGCACGCGATCTTCGTCGAGCACAGTGTGGTGCCCCAGATCGGCGAGCCGCAGTACCCGGTGCAGCTCTAGTCACTGGCGCGAGCAAAACTAGGCGAGCACCGCGGCGATCTCGGTGGCCGCCTCGTCGCCGTAGGCATCCGCCAACCGGCTCTTGGCGACCTCGCGGTCCCACTTCCACTCCTGCGTGCCGGTCGATTCCAGCACCAGCACGGCCACCAGCGAGCCCAGCTGCGCCGAACGCTCCAGACTCAGGCCGGCGGTGCGCCCGGTGAGGAAACCGGCCCGGAACGCGTCACCGACGCCGGTGGGGTCGGTCTGACTGGTCTCGGGCACCACGCCGACGTGCGTGGTGGTGCCGTCGCGGTCCACGATGTCCACGCCCTTGGCGCCGAGCGTGGTCACCCGCAGGTCGACCTTCCCCAGCACATCGGCCTCTGACCAGCCGGTCTTGTTGAGCAACAGCTCCCACTCGTAGTCATTGGTGAACAGGTAGGCCGCCCCGTCGACAAGCTTGTTGATCTCGTCCCCGGACAGCCGGGGCAGCTGCTGAGACGGGTCCGCGGCGAAAGCCAAGCCGAGCTTCCGGCACTCCTCGGTGTGCACCACCATGGCGTCGGGGTCGTTGGCCCCGACGATGACCAGATCCGGCTTGCCCACCGACGACACGACGTCGGCGAGCTTGATGTTGCGGGCCTCCGACATGGCGCCGGGATAGAACGACGCGATCTGGGCCATGTCCTCGTCGGTGGTGCAGGTGAACCGGGCGGTGTGCGCGGTCTTGGAGATCAGCACGTTCTCGCAGTTGACCCCGTGGCGCTCCAGCCATTCGCGGTATTCGCCGAAGTCGTCGCCGGCCGCGCCGACCAGCGCGACGTCACCACCGAGCACGCCGATGGCAAAGGCGATGTTGCCCGCCACGCCGCCCCGATGAATCACCAAATCGTCGACCAGGAAGCTCAGCGAAACCTTCTGCAGATGCTCGGCCAGCAAGTGCTCGGAAAACCGGCCGGGAAAGCGCATCAGATTGTCGGTCGCAATCGAACCAGTCACCGCGATCGTCACGAAATCTCCACCCTTCATTGGTAAGCCCGTCTAAGCCTACTCAAGCGATTCGACCTAGAAGTCGACCCCGTTGCGCCCGCAGTTAGCGAAAGGTTGTGCGCTAGCCTGCCTAGGAACTCACTGAAGTCGCCGGGACCGGATACGCGGGCGGTACCCGCTCGTGGTCCTGTCTACCACCGTAGGAGAACCAGAATGGGCGGTCCGCACTCGCCGAACCCCAGTGTCGGCGGCGACGGACCCGGGCCCTACAACGAGCCCCAGGCGGTCGACTTCCCGCACGACCCCCCTGCCGGCGACGCGGGCTTTGCGCCCAGATCTACCAACGACCCGGCGCCGGGTCGATATCCCGGGCCCGGGGTACCAGCTGGCTATCCGAAGCGGCGGTCACCGCGGCGGTTGATCCTCGGGATCCTGGTGGCGATCGGACTGGTGGCCGCGATGACGGCAGCGATCGTGTACGGCGTTCGCACCAATGGGGCCAACACCGGTGCCGCATTCTCCGAAGCGTCGGCCAAAACGGCGGTTCAGGGCTACCTGGACGCGCTCGAGAGCCGCAACACCGACGAGATTGCCCGCAACGCGCTATGCGGCCTGTACGACGGCGTGCGCGACCGGCGCTCCGACCAGGCGCTGGCCAAGTTGAGCAGCGACGCGTTCCGCAAACAGTTCTCGCAGGTCCAGCTGACCTCGATCGACAAGATCGTGTACCTGTCGCAGTACCAGGCCCAGACGCTGTTCACGATGCAGGTGTCGCCGGCCACCGGCGGCCCGCTGCGCGGGCAGGTCCAGGGCGTCGCACAGCTGCTATTCCAGCGGGGCGAGATCTTGGTGTGCTCGTACGTGCTGCGTACCGGGGGCTCGTACTAGCCCCCGGTCACTAGCGGTTGCGGCTCAGTTGAAGGAGTCTCCGCAGGCGCAGGAGCCAGTCGCGTTCGGGTTGTCGATGGTGAAGCCCTGCTTCTCGATGGTGTCGACGAAGTCGATCGACGCGCCTTCGATGTAGGGCGCGCTCATCCGGTCCACCGTCAGCTTCACGCCGCCGAAGTCGGCGATCAGGTCCCCGTCCAGCGTCCGGTCGTCGAAGAAGAGGTTGTAGCGCAGCCCCGCGCACCCGCCGGGCTGGACCGCGATCCGCAGCGCCAGATCGTCGCGGCCCTCCTGGTCGAGCAGGGACTTCGCCTTGATTGCGGCGGCCTCGGTGAGGATGGCGCCGTGGGTCTGGGTGGTCGACTCGTTCTGCACCGTCATTACTTCTCCTTGATGCCTGTTATTGGGTGGGTGCCTGAGCACCCGAACCACGCGGGTTGAACCCACTGCCTCAACGGTACCTCGCGGGACCGCTATTCCCGAGTCGCGCCGCAACCTGTGACGCTAATCCCATCAGCTGATTTGCCGCATCGGCCAGCGCCAATCCCACCGAGCCGGCGTACTCGGCCATGGACAGAGCCGACATGATGCCCGCCGATCGCACCGCGGATTTCTCCAGGCCGACCTGCCCGGCCAGCACGATCACCGGAATTCCCAGCGGGCCGGCCGCGTCCGCGAGCGAGCCCACCACCTTTCCGTGCAGGGACTGCTCGTCGAACGTGCCTTCGCCGGTGACGATCAGCTCCGCAGTGTCCAGGTCGTCGGCCAAATGCGTGTGTTCGGCGATGATCGCCGCGCCGGATTCGCAGCGGCCGCCGAGCGCGAGCAGCCCCGCGCCGATACCACCGGCGGCGGCAGCCCCCGGTTCTGAGCTCACATCCCGCCCGGCCACTGCTTCCAGTTGCAGCGCCCACGCCTCGAGGCGCACTTCAAGTGCCGCGACGGTGGCCGTGTCCGCACCCTTCTGCGCCCCGAACACCCGGGCCGCGCCCCACGGCCCCACCAGCGGATACTCGGTGTCCGAGGCGGCGATCAGCTCGACATGAGCCAGCTGCCGACGAGCCACTTCCAGGCCGCCGAGCTCGGCGATCATGCCCTGCCCGCCGTCGGTGCACGCGCTGCCGCCCAGCCCGACCACGATCCGCGTCGACCCGGACCGCAGCGCCTCCGTGATGAGCTGACCGACTCCCCTGCTGTGCGCGGTCAGCGCAGTCTCTGGGTCCGGCGGACCGCCGAGCAACGCCAGGCCGCACGCCTGCGCACACTCCAGGTAGGCGGTCGCCGAGTCGGGATCCCACACCCACTCCGCGTCCACCGTCGTGTCCAGCGGCCCGGTCACCCGGATGCGGCGCTTCTCCCCCAGCCGATTGGCCAGCACCTCGATGAAACCCGGACCGCCGTCGGACTGCGGGGCAACGATGAACTGGTCGCCCGGACGGGACCGGGTCCAGCCGGTCGCGATGGCGGCGGCTGCTTCTACCGCCGAGAGGCTGTCGCCGTAGCAATCCGGGGCCACCAGCACCCGCATCGCCGGCAACTGCAAGCGACCCGGAGAAAGACCAGCGGGAATGTCATCCGTGGCCATCGAGCCGTCATCCATCACCCGTAGCCGTTCATCACCGTTAAGGGTAGGTCTAAGTGTCACGCGGCCGCAGAGCTATTGCGATGCCTGACGGGGCCATGCGGGAACCGGGCCGAGTGCGAAGTAACCTGGCGGTTGTGAAGCTGTTGGGCCGTAAGAAAACCCATGCCGAGGTCCTGGAAGGCGATCTCGTGGCACCGGCCCCGTCCGACGCCACCCCGGACGGGGCCCCTCGCGCGCCACGCCGAACCGACCCCAAGGGCCGGCCCACGCCCAAACGCGACCAGGCCCGACGAACTACGAAGAA
Organism: uncultured Actinomycetota bacterium; assembly: GCA_963712615.1. Lineage (GTDB taxonomy): Bacteria > Actinomycetota > Actinomycetes > Mycobacteriales > Mycobacteriaceae > Mycobacterium. The sequence continues at coordinate 70,948 of CAVQIO010000002.1, read as the reverse complement.
GGGCCCGGTGGCGCCGGCGCCCCTGACCTCGTCCGAGGCGCGGGCCCGCCGCAAGACTCTGGCCGGCCCCAAACTGAGCCGCGAGGAGCGCAAGGCCGACCGCACTGCGGGCCGGGCCCGGATGACGGATCGCCGGGAACGCATGATGGCCGGCGACGAGGACTACCTGCTGCCGCGCGACCAGGGCCCGATACGCCGCTATGCGCGCGATGTGGTGGATTCCCGACGCAACGTGCTCGGCCTGTTCATGCCCTCGACGCTGGCACTGCTGTTCGTCATGTTCGCCGTTCCGCAGCTGCAGCTCTACATCTCTCCCGCGATGCTGTTGATCACCGCGATCATGGGCGTCGACGGCGTGATCCTGGGCCGAAAGGTCAGTCGGCTGGTCGATGCGAAATTCCCGAGCAATACCGAAAGCCGTTGGAAGCTAGGCCTTTACGCCGCCGGCCGGGCTTCCCAAATCCGCCGGATGCGGGCGCCCGGCCCCAAGTCGAGCGCGGCAGCAGTGTCGATTGACCGTTGCCGGAAAGCTTCCTGACCCCAGTGCGCACCCTGGTGCTCGGCGGGATCAGGTCGGGCAAATCCGAGTGGGCCGAGGAAGCCATCGCCAAGTCACTGTTACCCGGGCAGCCGGTGCGTTACCTGGCCCCGGGGCTGGACGACCGGGCCGATGCAGACTGGGCCCGTCGGGTCGCGCAGCACCGCGACCGTCGGCCCGCGCACTGGTCGACGGTCGAAACCCAGGACATCACAACCGAATTGCGGCAGTCGGCGGATACCCCGACCCTGGTCGACGACCTCGGCGCCTGGCTGACCGGCACGCTGGATCACCACCAGGCGTGGGAAAACGGATCGGTGGCAGGCCCGGTTCAGGAGATGCTCGGCGCGGTCGGCGCGTTTGAATCCACCCTGGTGCTCGTCAGCCCCGAGGTCGGGTTGACCGTGGTGCCCGCCACCGTGTCCGGCCGTAGGTTTGCCGATGAACTGGGCTCGCTCAATCAGCGCGTCGCGGCGCTGTGCGACCGGGTGGTGCTGGTGGTGGCCGGTCAGCCGGTGTCGATCAAACCGTCGGTGGTGTGATGGAATTCACGCCGATCTCACCGCCCGATGCGGCCGCTTGCGCGGCCGCTCGCGCGCGCCAGGACACGCTGACCAAGCCGCGCGGCGCGCTGGGCCGTCTGGAGGACCTGTCGGTCTGGATCGCGTCGTGCCAGGGCCACTGCCCGCCACGGCAGTTCGAGCGCGCGCGGGTGGTGGTGTTCGCCGGTGACCATGGTGTGGCCCGGTCCGGGGTGTCGGCCTATCCGCCGGAAGTTACCGCCCAGATGGTCGCCAACATCGACGCCGGCGGCGCGGCGATCAACACGCTCGCCGCGATCGCCGACGCGACGGTGCGCATCGCCGACCTGGCCGTCGACGCCGACCCGCTGTCGGAGCAGATCGGCGCTCACAAGGTGCGGCGCGCCAGCGGCAATATCGCCGTGCAGGACGCGTTGACCGACGAGGAGACCGCCAGCGCGATCGCGGCGGGCCAACAGATCGCCGACGAGGAGGTCGATGCGGGTGCCGACCTGCTCATCGCCGGCGACATGGGCATCGGGAACACCACCGCGGCAGCGGTTCTGGTGGCAGCGCTGACCAACGCCGAGCCGGTCGTCGTGGTCGGCTTCGGGTCGGGGATCGACGACGCGGGCTGGGCACGCAAGACGGCCGCGGTCCGCGACGCCTTGTTCCGGACGCGACAGGTGCTGCCCGATCCGGTCGCGTTGCTGCGCTGTTGCGGCGGCGCGGATCTGGCTGCGATGGCGGGCTTTTGCGCGCAAGCCGCGGTGCGGCGCACTCCGCTGCTGCTCGACGGCATGGCGGTGACGGCGGCCGCTCTGGTCGCCGAACGGCTGGCGCCGGGCGCGCGGCAGTGGTGGCAAGCGGGCCACCTGTCCACCGAACCGGGTCACTCGCTGGCCTTGGCCGCTCTCGAGTTGGACCCGATTCTGGACCTGCGCATGCGGCTGGGCGAGGGCTCCGGCGCGATGCTGGCGCTGCCGGTGCTGCGCGCCGCGGTGGCCACGCTGTCGTCGATGGCGACGTTCACCCAGGCCGGTGTCTCCACCCGGCCCGATGCCGCTGCTGGGCCGGCTGACACGCCGTGATTCGTTCGCTGACAACGTCTTTCGCATTCGCAACGGTGTTGCCGGTGCCGGCTGCGGGCGACGCTGCGATGGGCCGCGGCGCGATGACCGCGCTACCGGTGGTCGGCGCGGCCTTGGGCGCGCTGGCCGCGGGTGTCACGTGGGGCGGGGCGCTGGCCTTCGGCGTATCCAGCCCGCTGCCGGGTTTGCTTGCGGTGGCAGCACTTTTGCTCGTCACCCGTGGACTGCACATCGACGGCGTCGCCGATACGGCCGACGGGCTGGGCTGCTACGGGCCGCCACCGCGCGCACTGGCGGTGATGCGCGACGGGTCGACCGGACCGTTTGGTGTCGCGGCCGTCGTGCTGGTGATCACGTTGCAGGGATTGGCGTTTTCGGCACTCGGCGCGACCTGGCACCACGGGCTTGCGGCGATCATCGTCGCGGTCGTTGCCGGCCGAGTCACCGCCGTGCTGGCCTGCCGCCGTTCGGTGCCGGCGGCCGACGGCAGCGCCCTGGGCGCCCAGGTCGCCGGCACGCAACCCATCCCGGTGGTCGCGGGCTGGATCGTGGCGCTGCTTGGGGTTTCGCTGGTGGCGGGTCCGCGACCGTGGCAGGGGCCCGCCGCGGTGTTGGTGGCGGTGTGCTGCGGCGCGGTTCTGGTCGGGCACTGCGTGCGCCGCTTCGGCGGCATCAGCGGCGATGTGCTGGGCGCCGCGATCGAATTGACCACGACGGTCAGCGCCGTGGCACTTGCGGCGTTGGTCCGCATTTAAGCGGCCGAAGGCGGCTAGCCCAGCCGAGACATCCAGCCGTGGGTGTCGGCGAAGGTGCCGCGCTGAATGCCGGTCAGCGTGTCGCGCAGCGCCATCGTCACTTCACCCGGCTGGCCGTCGGCGATGGTGAACTCGGTGTCGGCATACTTCACCCGCGCGATCGGCGTGATGACCGCGGCTGTGCCGCACGCGAATACCTCGGTGATCTCCCCCGCGGTGGCCTTCTTCTGCCACTCGTCGATATCGATCTTGCGCTCTTCGACGGTGAATCCGGCGTCAATCGCCAACTGCAGCAATGAATCCCGCGTAATGCCGGGCAGCAGCGAGCCGGACAGTTCCGGGGTGACCAGCCGCGACGACCCGCCGCTGCCCAGCACGAAGAACAGGTTCATGCCGCCCATCTCTTCGACGAAACGACGCTCGACGGCATCCAGCCAGACCACTTGGTCGCAACCGTTTTCCGCGGCTTCGGCCTGAGCCACCAGCGACGCGGCGTAGTTGCCGCCGAACTTGGCCGCACCGGTACCGCCAGGGCAAGCCCGCACGTAATCCGTTGACACCCAGACGTCGACGGGGTTGATGCCGTTCTTGAAATAGGCGCCCGCCGGTGAACCGATCAATAGGTACCGGTAGTGCTTGGCCGGCCGTACCCCTAGTCCGGGTTCGGTCGCGAAGATGAACGGGCGCAGATACAGCGCCTCTTCGCCGCCGGCCCGGGGCACCCATTCGCTGTCGACGGCGATGAGCTGGCGCAGTGACTCGAGGAAGAGCTCGTCGGGCAGTTCGGGGATCGCGATACGCCGTGCCGACGAGCGCATTCGGGCGGCGTTGGCGTCCGGGCGAAACGACACGACCGACCCGTCGGCCCAGCGGTATGCCTTCAGTCCCTCGAACACTTCTTGCGCGTAGTGCAGCACGATCGCCGACGGGTCCAGCTGAATCGGGCCGTACGGAATGACCCGCGCGTTGTGCCAGCCCCGGCCCTCGGCGTAGTCGACCGACACCATGTGATCAGTGAAAAACTTGCCGAAACCGGGGTCAGCCAGGATCGATTCACGTTCTACGCCCGAAGCGGGATTAGACGCGCGTTGAACGGTGAACTCGAGAAGGCCGCTCGTCATGCGCCGATTGTATATGCGGGTTCCAACGGGTTATTGCCGCGTGAAGCGGCGGCGGCTAGCGGGTTTTCAGCTCGACGAACGGTGGACGCACCACTTCGCACTCGGCGGCGCGACCGCGCACGTCGACGGTGACCTGCGCGCCGTCTTCGACCCCCGCGTCGGTGTCGATCAACGCGAGCGCGATGCCGGCCTGCAGCGTCGGTGAAAACGTCCCGGAACTGGTGACCCCGACGGGTTTGTCCCCGGCGAGCACCGTCAGCCCGGGCCGCAACACCCCGCGGCCCAGCATCCGCAGACCGCGCAGCAACCGTGGCGGCCCCGCCGACTTCTCGGCCAGCAGCGCATCGCGGCCGAAGAACGCGTCCTTCTTCCAGCCGATCGCCCAGCCGCAGCGGGCCTGCAGGGGCGAGATGTCGAGCGAGAGCTCGTGCCCGTGCAGCGGGTAACCCATCTCGGTGCGCAGGGTGTCACGGGCCCCCAGGCCGGCCGGTTCGCCGCCCGCGTTCGATACCGCCGCCACCAGCGCGTCGAACACCACGCGCGCCGACTCCCAGGGCGGCAGTAGTTCGTAGCCGTGCTCGCCGGTGTACCCGGTCCGGCAGACCCGCACCGCCACTCCCGAGAAGGGCGCGTCGGCGTAGGCCATGTAATCCATGTCGGTCGGCAGGCCCAGCTCCTCGAGCACGTCCGTCGACCGCGGTCCCTGCACCGCCAGCACCGCACAGGAGCGATGCTCGTTGGTGATCGTCAGGCCGGCGGGTGCCGCAGCCTGCAGCGCCTCGACCACCGCGGCGGTGTTGGCGGCATTGGGCACCAGAAAGATCTCGTCGTCGTCGACGTAGTAGGCGATCAGGTCGTCGATGACGCCACCAGATTCGGTGCAGCACAACGTATATTGCGCCTTGCCCGGCGCGATACGGCCCAGGTCGTTGGTCAGCGCGGAGTTCACGAACTGCGCGGCACCAGGTCCGCGGATCAGCGCCTTGCCGAGGTGGCTGACGTCGAACAGGCCGACCGCGTTGCGGGTCGCGTTGTGCTCACTGACCGTGCCCGCATAGGACACCGGCATCAGCCAGCCACCGAACTCGGCGAAGCTGGCCCCCAATTCACGATGGCGGTCTTCCAGTGGTCCCTTGAGTAGTTCCGGCGCATCGCTCACGCCATCCGACCCTAATCGTCACCCGTGCCTGGCACACTCGGGTGGGTGGCCGATTTCCCGGACTTCGAGGCGTTAGAAGCCGCCGGGGTGGCCAACGCCCACGAGCGGGCCGACCTGATCAAGTACCTGGACGACCTTGGCTTCACGACCGACGACATGGTCGAAGCCGAACTCCGCGGCCGGCTGTTCGGTCTGGCCGGTGATGTGTTGTCCTGGTCGGGGCGCCCGATCTACACGCTGCAGACCGCGGCTGAGGAACTCGGGATAGCGGCTGAGGACGTCACGCGCGCGTGGAGCCTGCTCGGACTGACCGTCGCCGGTCCAGATATCCCCGTGCTGAGCCAGGCCGACGTCGGCGCCCTGGCCACCTGGCTCGCGCTCAAGACGGTGGTCGGCCAGGACGGCGCCTTCGGCCTGCTGCGGGTACTGGGCGCCGCCATGGCCCGGCTGGCCGAGGCCGAGGCGACGATGATCCGCTCCGGGACGCCGGACATCCAGATGACCCACACCCACGACGAGCTCGCCACCGCGCAGGCGTACCGCGCGGTCGCCGAGTTCATCCCACGGCTCGGGGCACTGATCGACATCGTGCACCGACACCATCTGATCAGCGCTCGAACACACTTCGAGGGCGTCCTTCGCGACACGTCGTCGGCCGTGGTGTGCGGCGTGGGTTTCGCGGACCTGTCCGGCTTCACCACGTTGACGCAGGCACTGACGCCGGCGGAGTTGTCGCACATGCTCAACGAGTTCGCCGGTACCGTCTCCGACGTGGTGCATGCCGACGGCGGCCGGGTGGTGAAGTTCATCGGCGACGAGGTGATGTGGGTGAGTTCGGCGCCCGAGGCGCTGGTGCGGGCGGCGGTTGATCTCGTCGAGCACCCCTCGGCGCGCGAGGAAGGACTGCAGGTCCGCGCCGGCCTGGCGTGGGGCACGGTGGTGGCCATCAACGGCGACTACTTCGGCAACCCGGTCAACCTGGCCGCCCGACTCGTGGCCGCAGCGGCACCAGAACAGATCCTGGCCACCTCCGAGCTGCGTGACCAATTGCCCGGCTGGCCCGCGGTCGCCCGAGGCCCGTTGACACTCAAGGGTTTTGACGCCCCGGTGACCGCATTCGATCTGCACGCGGGGACGTAGCCGACCTCATCCCCACCCCGGTGACTAGGGTAAGAACGCGTGACCACCGAACCGGGATACCAGGCTCCTTCCGTCAATGCCGCCACGTCGCTGCCCAAACGCGGTGCGGGTTCGTCGGTATTACTCGTGCCGGTCGTCTCGACCGGTGACGAAGACCGGCCGGTCGCGACCCTTGTCTCGGTCGAACCCTTCCTGCCAGCCGAAGCGATCGCCGAGATCGAGGCCGGCCTGCAAGCGCTGGACGCCACCGGCGGCAGCGAACAGGTACACCGGCTGGTGGTGCCCTCACTTCCGGTGGCCAGCGTGCTCACGATCGGCCTGGGCAAGGCGCGATCCGAATGGTCTGCCGACACCGTCCGACGTGCCGCGGGTGTGGCCGCGCGCTCGCTTGGCGGCGCCGCAACGGTGCTCACCACGCTGGCCGAGCTGCCCGGCGACGATGTCGGCTCCGCCGCCGTCGAAGGCCTGATCCTGGGCCGCTATCGGTTCACCGCGTTCCGCAGCGACAAGACCGCGCCCAAAGACAAAGGGCTGAGCAAGATCACCGTGCTCGCTACCGACGACAAGGACGCCAAGAAGCAGGCCGCGCACGGTGCGGCCGTCGCGACCGCGGTCGCGACCGCTCGCGACTTCGTCAACACCCCGCCCAGCCACCTCTTCCCCGCCGAATTCGCCAAGCGCGCAAAGGCTTTGGGGGAATCCGTCGGCCTTGAAGTGGAAGTGCTCGACGACAAGGCGCTGCAAAAAGCCGGTTACGGCGGGATTGTCGGCGTCGGGCAGGGTTCGTCGCGGCCGCCGCGGCTGGTGCGATTGATCCACCACGGGTCGAAGCTGGCCAAGAAACCCAAGCAGGCCAAAAAAGTGGCCCTGGTCGGCAAGGGCGTCACCTTCGACACCGGCGGCATCTCGATCAAACCGGCCGCCTCAATGCATTACATGACCTCGGATATGGGCGGTGCCGCCGCGGTGATCGCGACCGTCACGCTGGCCGCGCAGCTCGAGCTGCCGATCGACGTGATCGCCACCGTGCCGATGGCCGAGAACATGCCGTCGGCGACGGCGCAGCGCCCCGGCGACGTGCTGACGCAGTACGGCGGCATCACCGTCGAGGTGCAGAACACCGACGCCGAGGGCCGGCTGATCCTGGCCGACGCCATCGTGCGGGCATGCGAGGACAACCCGGACTACCTGATCGAAACGTCCACGCTGACCGGTGCGCAGACGGTGGCGCTGGGCGCCCGCATCCCCGGGGTGATGGGCAGCGACGAGTTCCGCGACCGGGTCGCGGCGATCTCGCAGCGGGTGGGCGAAAACGGGTGGCCGATGCCGCTGCCCGACGACTTGAAAGACGACCTGAAGTCCCAGGTGGCCGATCTGTCCAATATCAGCGGCCAGCGCTTCGCGGGCATGCTGGTGGCCGGGGTGTTCCTGCGCGAGTTCGTCGCCGACGGGGTGGGCTGGGCGCACATCGACGTGGCCGGCCCGGCCTACAACACCGGCGGCCCGTGGGGATACTCCCCGAAGGGCTCCACCGGCGTACCGACCCGGACGATGTTCGCGGTGCTAGAGGATATCTGCGAAAACGGCTAGTAAATGGCTGCGACTATGCGCGTTTAGACCACCCACCCCGCGGCTAACCTGCCTACCGATCGGTTCTCGACGGAAGGCGAATCATGACGGTGCGACGGTTGGTCCTCGGTGTAGCCGCCGTGCTGTTACTAGCCGGTGTGATCGGGCTTTTGGTCCCGGTGTCGGTGTCGGACGGCAACGGCAGTTCCATTGGCTGCGGCAACGCGGTCGTCGCGGATCTCACCGCGGCGCGCAACGCCAACGACAAGAGCGTGGCCAGCATTCCGATCGTCAACCAATTCGTGCCGCACACCGACTATGTGGCGCTGTGCGAATCGTCGCTGGGAAGCCGGCGTACGTGGACCATCCCGGTGACGGTCATCGGACTCATCGGGATCGCCGGCGCACTGCTGGTGCGCCGTGTTGGCGAGCCCGCGGCCTGAGCCAGGTCTAGATGACCCGGAACCGCGCGGTGCTGCGCAGCGCTTGCGGCAGCAGCCGCGAAACACCATAGAGCGCATAGGCTTCCGGCGCTACGGGCCGGATCGGCTTGTTCTTCTGGACCGACGACAAGATGGCGTCGGCGACCTTGTCCGGCCCGTAACGACGCAGCGCGAACATCTTGCCCAACTGTCCCCGCCGGCCGTCGACCTGCTCGCCCTGCTTGCCGACGGGCGCGTCGAACCGGGTGGCGTTGATGATGTTCGTGTCGATGACACCGGGGCAGATCGTGGTGAGCCGCACGTCGGCAACGTCGAGTTCGGCGCGCAGGCAGTCGGAGAACATGAACGACGCCGCCTTGGAGGTGCAGTAGGCGTTCAGCGATTGCAGCGGAGCGTAGGCGGCCATCGACGACACGTTGACGATGTGCCCGCCGGTGCCGCGGTCGACCAGACGCCGCCCGAATGCCCGGCTGCCGTTCACCACGCCGCCGAGATTGACGTCCAGCACCCGGTCGAACTGTTCGGCGGGGGTGTCCAGGAACTGACCGGCCTGCCCGATGCCCGCGTTGTTGACCACGATGTCGGGCACGCCGTGTTCGGCGCTGACCCGCTCGGCGAAGGCCTCGACAGCGTCGGTGTCGGACACGTCGAGGACGTAAGAGTGCACGATCCCGCCGCGGGCGGTGATTTCGGCTGCGGTCTCCTTGACGGCTGCCTCGTCGATGTCGCTGACGACCAGTTCGGCGCCCTCCCGGGCGAACGCGTATGCGGTCTCCCGCCCGATTCCGCTGCCGGCGCCGGTGATCGAGACCAGGGTGTCGCCGAAGGACCTTCGCGGACGGCCTACCTGCGCGCGCAGCAGCGCACGGCTGGGCGCTTTGCCGTCGGCCAGGTCTGCGAAGTCGTGCACTGCCGCGGCCATCACCTGCGGGTGTGACATCGGCGAAAAGTGACCGGCCCTGATGTCGCGCCGCCACAGCCGCGGCACCCACCGCGCGGTCGCGTCGTAGCCATACGGCCGGACGTATTTGTCGCGGGTGTTGACGATCAGCTGCACCGGTACATCGACGACGGTGATGTCCTGGCCGCGACCGGAGAACGAACGAAAGTAGTTGGCGGGATAGGTTTTTACCGAGCCGGCGGCATCTCTGGCGAGGTTGGCGGAGTGATGGATCTGCTCATCGGGAATGTTATCGACGACATTGCGCCGCACCCCGCGCACCGAGAAGGCCGCCCGCAGCAACAGCGGTGCCAGCACCGGGATCGAGAACAGCACCATGTAGGTGAGTCGCAACGCCTGACTGATCGAGCGGGCAAACCGTCGCGGGCGCCACGGTTGGCGCAGACCGGCGAAGATGTAGTCGACCAGCTGCTCCTGGCTCGGGCCGGACACCGACGTGAACGAGGCGACCCGGTCACCGGCGCCCGGTCGTTTCAGGTACTCCCAGATACCCACCGAGCCCCAGTCGTGGGCCAGCACGTGTACCGGCCGGCCGGGGCTCAGTTCAGCTGTCACCGCGGCGAAGTCGTCGGCGAAGCGAGCCATGGCGTATGCCGAGACCGGTTTGGGGGCGCCCGACAGGCCGACACCGCGGTTGTCGTAACGGATGATCCGGAACCGTTCGGCCAGCAGCGGAACGACCCCGTCCCACAACACGTGGGAGTCCGGCCACCCGTGCACCAGCACGACCGTGGGACCGTCGGGGTTGCCTTCTTCGTAAACCGCGATGCGGACGTCGTCCGCGCTATCGACGAACTGCTGGGGCGCCTGTGTTGCCGGCATCGGACCTCCGCCTCCCCGCGATTTAGCTCTGGCTACCAGTTGGCCACACCGTAGCAACCGGGTCAGCCCTGGATGCGTGCCGACGCCGGGGCAATGACAGGATAGTTTTGACGTCAACTTGCAGTACACCCGGTGTGGTAAGTCAAATGTCGACCTGCGCCGACCCACGAGCAATCGAGGAGTCAAAAGAGATGGCCTTCTCTGTCCAGATGCCGGCACTCGGTGAGAGCGTCACCGAGGGGACGGTTACCCGCTGGCTCAAGCAGGAAGGCGACACGGTCGAGCTCGACGAACCGCTCGTCGAGGTGTCGACCGACAAGGTCGACACCGAAATCCCGGCGCCCGCCGCGGGTGTGCTGACCAAGATCGTCGCCCAGGAGGACGACACCGTCGAGGTCGGCGGTGAGTTGGCCGTGATCGGCGACTCCTCCGAGGGCGGCGCGTCCGAAGCGCCCGCCCAGGCGCCAAGCCAGCCTGCCGCCGAATCCGCGCCGGAGCCGGAGCCCGAGCCCGCTCCCGCGGCCCAGCCGGAGCCCGAGCGCCAGCCCGAACCCGCGGCGCAGGCCGCCCCGCAGGGCGAGGGCAGCTCGACGCCGGTGCTGATGCCCGAGCTCGGCGAGTCGGTCACCGAGGGCACCGTGACTCGCTGGCTCAAGAAGGTCGGCGATTCGGTCCAGGTCGACGAAGCGCTGGTGGAAGTGTCCACCGACAAGGTGGACACCGAGATTCCGTCACCGGTTGCCGGAGTCCTGCTCAGCATCACCGCCGACGAGGATGCCACCGTGCCGGTCGGCGGTGAGTTGGCCCGGGTCGGCTCGAGTGCCGGCGCCACAGCCACGCCGCCGCCGGCCCCCAAGCCGGAGCCCAAGCCCGAACCGGCACCTCAGCCCAAGGCCGAGGCCCCACCCCAGCCTGCCGCCAAACCCGCTCCCGCAGCGGAGCCCAAACCGCAACCCAAGCCCGAGCCGGCGCCGGCTCCGGCTCCGAAGGCCGAACCGTCACAGCCGGCGGCGCAGGCCCAGGGCTCGGATTCAGAAGGCGCCCCGTACGTAACCCCGCTGGTGCGGAAACTGGCCACCGAAAACAACATCGACCTCACCGCGGTGAAGGGCACCGGGGTTGGCGGCCGCATCCGCAAGCAGGACGTGCTGGCCGCCGCACAGCAGAAGCAGGAAGCCGCGAAGGCACCGGCCGCACCGGCAGCCCAGGCTCCCGCGGCGGCACCCACTCCGGCACCCGCGCTGTCCCACCTGCGCGGCACCACGCAAAAGGCCAGCCGGATCCGCCAGATCACCGCCAAGAAGACCCGCGAGTCCCTGCAGGCCACGGCTCAGCTCACCCAGACGCACGAGGTCGACATGACCAAGATCGTCGGCCTTCGGTCCAGGTCCAAGACGGCGTTCGCCGAGCGCGAGGGGGTGAATCTGACCTACCTGCCGTTCATCGCCAAGGCGGTGATCGACGCGCTGAAGATTCACCCCAACGTCAACGCCAGCTACAACGAGGACTCCAAGGAGATCACCTACTACGACGCCGAGCATCTCGGCTTCGCCGTCGACACCGACGAGGGGCTGCTCTCCCCCGTCGTCCACAACGCCGGCGACCTGTCGCTGGCCGGGCTGGCCCGCGCGATCTACGACATCGCCGACCGCGCCCGGTCGGGCAACCTGAAACCGGACGAGTTGTCCGGCGGCACCTTCACCATCACGAACATCGGCAGCCAGGGTGCGTTGTTCGACACCCCGATCCTGGTTCCACCGCAGGCCGCCATGCTGGGTACCGGCGCGATTGTGAAACGGCCGCGAGTGGTAGTCGACGACAGCGGTAACGAATCGATTGGGGTGCGCTCGATTTGCTACCTGCCTCTGACCTACGACCATCGGCTGATCGACGGGGCCGATGCCGGACGATTCCTCACCACGATCAAGCACCGGCTCGAAGAGGGAGCGTTCGAGGCCGATCTAGGGCTGTAGCGAAGTGACCACGCCCGTCGTCGCAATTGCGGGTTCGTCAGGTCTGATTGGCTCCGCCTTGGCTGCGGCCCTGCGCGCCGCCGACCATCGGGTGCAGCGCATCGTGCGCCGAACGCCGGCGAATTCCGATGAGCTGCACTGGAATCCGGAGAGCGGCGAGTTCGATCCCGACGCGCTCGCCGAAGTCGACGCCGTCGTCAACCTGTGCGGCGTCAACGTCGGCCAGCGCCGGTGGTCGGGTGCCTTCAAGCAGAGCCTGCGGGATAGCCGCATCAGTCCCACGGAGGTACTTGCCACCGCGGTGGCCGAGGCTGGCGTCGAAACCTTGATCAATGCCAGCGCCGTGGGCTACTACGGGAACACCAAGGATCGCGTGGTCGACGAAAACGACGGGGCGGGAACGGGTTTCCTCGCCCGGCTCTGCGAGGATTGGGAGGCCGCCACGCTGCCGGCCCAGTACGGCGGCACCCGCGTGGTGCTGGCCCGCACCGGGCTGGTGCTGGCCGCCGCGGGCGGTGCGTTGCGCCGGATGCGCCCGTTGTTCTCGGTGGGCCTGGGGGCCCGGCTGGGCGGCGGTCGTCAGTACATGTCGTGGATCAGCCTGGAAGACGAAGTGCGAGCCTTGCTGTTCGCAATCTCAAATCCGTCGCTGTCAGGCCCGGTGAACATGACCGGACCCGCGCCCGTGACCAACGCCGAGTTCACCACCGCATTCGGCAGTGCGGTCAATCGTCCGACCCCGCTAATGCTGCCGGCCTTCGCCGTGCGGACCGCGCTCGGAGAATTCGCCGACGAGGGGCTGCTGACCGGTCAGCGCGCGATCCCGTCCGCATTGGAGCGCGCCGGTTTCCAGTTCCACCACAACACCATTGGCGAGGCGCTCGGCTACGCCACCGCCCGGCGCGACCACGACTAACGCCTTACGCGGCGTCTGGATCGTCTTGCTGGTCGTGGAGGAGCTTGTCGGGGTGGTGGAAATTGTTGGTGCGGGGTTGGTCGTGGTCGAGGTGTGGTGGTGGGATCCATTGGGTGGTGCCGTTGGTGTGTTGTTGGGTGGTCCAGCCGCGGGGTTGCAGGAGTCGGTGGTGGGTGCCGCAGGCCAGGGTGAGGTTGTCGATGTTGGTGGTGTGGCATTGTGCGTAGTCGGTGATGTGGTGGACTTCGCAGTAGTAGCCGCCGACGTCGCATCCGGGTGCGCTGCAGCCGATGTCTTTGGCGTAGAGCATGATTCGTTGGCCGGGTGAGGCGAGTCGTTTGGTGTGATACAGCGCGACGGGTTTGGCGTTGTCGAAGATGGCGAGGTAGTGGTGGGCGTGGCGGGCCAGGCGGATGACATCGGACATGGGGAGGCGGGTGCCGGCGCCGGTGGTTGCGTGTCCGGCGGCTGCGTGGAGGTCGGCCAGGGTGGTGGACACGATGATCGAGGCCGGCAGCCCATTGTGTTGACCGAGTTTTCCGGAGGCCAGTAGGGCGCGCAGGGCGGCGTTCAGCCCGTCGTGTTGGCGTTGGGCCGGCGAGCGAACATCGTGGTCGATGGCGTGTTGGCTGGGTGCGCCGTCGACGCAGGAGGTGTCGTCGTGGGGGTTGCACATGCCGGGGGCGGCGAGTTTGGCCAGCACCGCCTCCAGCGTGGCCCGGGCCTCCGGTGTCAGCCAGCCGCTGAGCGCCGACATGCCATCGACTTGCTGCTTGCCCAGGGTCAGGCCGCGGCGGTGGGCCCGGTCCGCGTCGGTGTAGCTGCCGTCGGGGTTGAGGCAGTCGGCGAGTTTGTCGGCCAGGGCGGCGAGTTGGTCGGGGCGGTATTGGGAAGCCAGGCGGGCCAGGTCGGCTTCGGCTTGGGTCTGGGCATCGATCCACCCGGGTAGCTGGTGGTAGAAGCCGCGGATGACCGCGACATGCTCGCGGCCCAGCCGCCCGGCTCGCTGCGCGGCGGCGGTGGCCGCCAGGACCGGCGCCACGGGTTGGCCGGTCAGGCCGTGGCGCTCGCCCAGATCGGCAGCCTCGCGGACCCGCCGGGCGGCTTCGGCGCGGCTGATCAGCGTCCAGTCGGCGATCGCGTGGGAGAGTTTGCCGCCCAACTCCTCCGGGGTGGCCTCCTGCTGGAGTTGGTTGATCAGCCGATGTTCACCAGCCGACAGCCGCCGCCGCACCTGCTCGTAGCGTTGCAGCTGCGCCAGGTGCTGCCGGGTGCACAGCATCCCGCTCTCCAGGCCGATGACGTCTTCGAGTGCGGTGTCCAACGCGTCGAACTTCGCGGTGGCGGCTTCCTGGTCTGCGATGACACCTGAACTCATACTGCGAAACTAAACCCACCCACCGACAAAAAACCGTTCCGAGAGACCACTGAAACGTAAGTGACACAAGTGATTACAGGTTCAACGGCGGCCAATCATCGAGGCGCGAAGCGGCCCGCATGATCACCCGAGTAGCCTCGCGATCATGAGCTCTATCCGGTCGCAGGCCACCGCGATCGACGTCCGCCATCTGGGGACGGTCGACTATCGCACCGCCTGGCAGCTGCAACACGATCTGGCCGACGCCAGGGTCGCCGGCGGCAGCGACACGCTGCTCCTGCTGGAGCATCCCGCGGTCTACACCGCCGGACGGCGCACCGAGCCGCACGAACGACCGGTTGATGGCACTCCCGTCGTCGACACCGACCGCGGTGGCAAGATCACCTGGCACGGCCCGGGGCAGTTGGTTGGCTACCCGGTCATCGGGTTGGGCGAACCGCTCGATGTACTCAATTATGTTCGGCGCCTTGAGGAATCGCTGATCAAGGTGTGCGCCGGCGTGGGCCTGGAGACGGTGCGAATCGAAGGGCGGTCCGGGGTGTGGGTGCCCGGCGGGGCCGGCCGGCCCGACCGCAAGGTCGCCGCGATCGGCGTCCGGGTCTCGCGCGCGACCGCGCTGCACGGGTTTTCGCTCAATTGCGACTGCGATCTGGACGGCTTCGCGGCCATCGTGCCGTGCGGTATCAGCGACGCCGGGGTGACGTCGCTGTCGGCCGAATTGGGCCGCAGGGTGGCCATCGACGATGTCCGTGCGGCGGTCGCGGCGGCCGTCGGTGATGCACTGGACGGCCATCTCGCCCTTAGCTGGCCGCCCACCGGCGCCCGCGTAGCATCGACACCGTGACAGTTGCGCCCGAAGGCCGCAGGTTGCTGCGCTTGGAAGTGCGCAACGCGCAGACCCCGATTGAGCGCAAGCCACCGTGGATCAAGACCCGGGTCCGGATGGGGCCGGAGTACACCGAACTCAAAAGCCTGGTCAAGCGCGAGGGCCTGCACACCGTCTGCGAAGAGGCCGGCTGCCCCAACATCTTCGAATGCTGGGAAGACCGGGAAGCCACCTTCCTGATCGGCGGTGACCAGTGCACCCGCCGCTGCGACTTCTGCCAGATCGACACCGGCAAGCCCGCCGAGCTGGACCGTGACGAGCCCCGCCGCGTCGCCCAAAGCGTGCAGACGATGGGGTTGCGCTACGCCACCGTCACTGGCGTCGCCCGCGATGACCTGCCCGACGGCGGGGCGTGGCTGTACGCCGAAACCGTGCGTGCCATCAAAGAGCTCAACCCGTCGACCGGCGTCGAACTGTTGGTCCCCGACTTCAACGGCGAGCCCGCGCGCCTCGCGGAAGTCTTCGAGTCGCGCCCGGAAGTGTTGGCGCACAACGTCGAAACGGTGCCTCGCATCTTCAAGCGGATCCGGCCCGCGTTCACCTACCAGCGCAGCCTGGGCGTGCTGACGTCGGCGCGCGATTTCGGCCTGGTGACCAAGAGCAATCTGATTCTCGGCCTCGGCGAAACCCCCGACGAGGTGCGCACCGCCCTGGCGGACCTGCACGACGCCGGCTGCGACATCGTCACCGTCACCCAGTACCTGCGACCGTCGACGCGGCACCACCCGGTGGAGCGCTGGGTGAGACCGGAGGAGTTCGACGAGTTCGCGCAGCACGCCGAGGGGTTGGGCTTCGCGGGCGTGCTGGCCGGGCCGCTGGTGCGCTCGTCGTACCGGGCGGGCCGGTTGTATGAGCAGGCCGTACGCAGCCGCACCTCGGACGCTCTGGGGTAACTCGGGCCCGTCGGCCAACCGGGGCGCACGTATTCTTAGTGATTATGGCTAAACCCCGCAATACTGCCGAGAACAAGGCCGCCCGGGCAGCAGCGCAGGCCGCCCGCAAGGCCGCGTCCAAGGAGCGCCGCGGTCAGCTGTGGCAGGCATTCAACGTGCAGCGCAAACAGGACAAGCGCCTGCTCCCCTACATGATCGGCGCCTTCGTCCTGATCGTGGCCGTCTGCGTGACGGCGGGTGTGCTGGTCGGCGGGTTGACGATGATCACCCTGATCCCGCTCGGCGTGGTGCTGGGTGCGCTGGTGGCCTTCATCATCTTCGGTCGCCGGGCCCAGAAATCGGTCTATCGCCAAGCCGAAGGGCAAGCCGGCGCGGCGGCCTGGGTGCTGGACAACCTGCGCGGCAAGTGGCGGGTCACTCCGGGTGTGGCCGCCACCGGACACTTCGACGCGGTGCATCGGGTGATCGGCCGCCCGGGCGTCATCTTCGTCGGCGAGGGGTCGACGGCTCGGGTCAAACCGCTACTGGCCCAAGAGAAGAAACGCACCGCCCGGCTGGTCGGCGACGTGCCGATCTACGACGTCATTGTCGGCAACGACGACGGCGAGGTTCCGCTGGGCAAGCTGGAGCGTCATCTGACCCGGCTGCCGGCCAACATCACCGTCAAGCAAATGGACGCCCTGGAGTCGCGGTTGGCCGCGCTGGGGTCGCGGGCCGGTGCCGCTGTCCTGCCGAAGGGGCCGCTACCCAACGCCGGCAAGATGCGCGGCATGCAGCGCACCGTGCGCCGCAAGTAGCTCGGGCTCAGCGGCGATCGCAAGCGCGGCAAAGCCGGGCGCAGCGGGTCGCCGCCATCGGGCTTAACGCCGCACCACTGCGGTGTTGGTCAGCCGGTCTTGCACGCCACGCCCATCCCAGTCGGTGAACAACGCCGGGACCACCAAGGCGACCACCAGCCCACGCGCCGCCACGCGACCGACGCCCAGCCGTCCGTCCAGCGCGACCACTCCGAGACCGAGTGCCAGCTGACCGGGTGTGAACCCGAACAGCCGCACTGCCACCAGGCCGAGCAGAAGCCAGATCACCAGCACCGCCGTCGACAACACCCGTTCGGAGAAGAGGCCGAACGCCATGGCCAGCGCTGCCAGGCCGTAGGCAATCAGCCAGTCGACCAGCAGTGCCGCCATGCGGCGTCCCATCGACGCCAGCGATCCCGGCCCACTCTGCGGCAAGCCGAGCGTCTCGCCGGGGTATGCCGAACGCGACTCGGGCATCAGGTCTTCTCGACCGGAGGCCGGTACGGGCCGCTGCACCCGCAAGTCGGACCAGATACGATCTTGCGATCCATGGGCCTCACAATAGAACCCGCCGGTGCTCCACTTGAGATTTGTGGGACGCGTGGTCACGTAACCTCCGCGCAACACAGGGTTGACGGGCGGGCAACATCATCTCCATAGCGTCAGGCCGCGGATTATCAAGCAAAGGAGCATTCAGTGACGGAAAAGACGCCCGACGACGTCTTCAAGCTGGCTAAGGACGAGAACGTCGAATTTGTCGACGTCCGGTTCTGTGACCTGCCCGGCATCATGCAGCACTTCACGATTCCGATTTCGTTCTTCGACCAGAGCGTGTTCGACGACGGTTTGGCCTTCGACGGCTCGTCGATTCGCGGATTCCAGTCGATCCACGAGTCGGACATGTTGCTCCTGCCCGACCCGGCGACCGCGCAGATCGATCTTTTCCGCGAAGCCAAGACGCTGAACCTCAACTTCTTCGTGCACGATCCCTTCACCCTCGAGGCGTACTCGCGTGACCCCCGCAACGTCGCCCGCAAGGCCGAGAACTACTTGATCAGCACCGGCGTCGCCGACACGGCGTACTTCGGCGCCGAGGCCGAGTTCTACATCTTCGACTCGGTGACCTTCGATTCCCGCACCAACGGCTCGTTCTACGAAGTGGACGCGATCTCCGGATGGTGGAACACCGGCGAGCCGACCGAGAATGACGGCACCCCCAACCGCGGTTACAAGGTCCGCCCCAAGGGCGGGTACTTCCCCGTCGCCCCCGTCGACCACTACGTCGACCTGCGCGACAAGATGCTGCAGAACCTGATCACCTCCGGTTTCAGCCTGGAGAAGGGCCACCACGAGGTCGGCACCGGCGGCCAGGCCGAGATCAACTACAAGTTCAACACCTTGCTGCACGCGGCCGACGACATGCAGCTCTACAAGTACATCGTCAAGCAAACCGCATGGCAGAACGGCAAGACCGTCACGTTCATGCCCAAGCCGCTGTTCGGCGACAACGGCTCCGGCATGCACACCCACCAGTCGCTGTGGAAGGAAGGCACCCCGCTGATGTACGACGAGACCGGCTACGCCGGCCTGTCGGACACCGCGCGCCACTACATCGGCGGCCTGTTGCACCACGCACCGTCGCTGCTGGCCTTCACCAACCCGACGACGAACTCCTACAAGCGACTGGTTCCGGGTTACGAGGCCCCGATCAACCTGGTCTACAGCCAGCGCAACCGGTCGGCGTGTGTGCGCATCCCGATCACCGGCAGCAACCCGAAGGCCAAGCGGCTGGAATTCCGCTGCCCCGACTCGTCGGGCAACCCGTATCTGGCGTTCGCGGCCATGCTGATGGCGGGCCTGGACGGCATCAAGAACAAGATGGAGCCGCAGGCGCCGGTCGACAAGGACCTCTACGAGCTGCCGCCCGAAGAGGCCGCCAACATCCCGCAGGCGCCGGTCCAGCTGTCCGCGGTGATCGACCGGCTGGAAGCAGACCACGAATACCTCACCGAGGGAGGCGTTTTCACGCCCGACCTGATCGAGACGTGGATCAGCTTCAAGCGCGAGAACGAGATTCTGCCGGTCCAGATCCGGCCGCACCCGTACGAGTTCGCGCTGTACTACGACGTCTAAGGTCGTCGAAAACCACTAGAGGCCATCCGGTCGGCGAACATCGCTGACCGGATGGCCTACTGGTATCCGGGTCGGCCCAGCATCTCGGCGACCTGCCGGAGCAGGGCCGTCCGGAACCCGTCAGCCGACCAGTCGGGAAAACGCAGGACCCGGGGAATCATGGCGCCGACGAGCGTGGCGAACAGCAGATCGACGACCTCCTCGGGAGCGACCATCGGTGTGAAGACGCCGGCGTCGCGGCCCGCGGTCACGGTCCGCACGAACGGCGCCCGGTAGCGCGACCAGCCTTCTTCGCCGTAGTCACGCAACTCCGCGTCGCGGATGCCTGAGCGCCAGAACTCGATCAGCAACTGGTGGTTGCGAACGGGCGTGTTCAGGTTGCGGTCGATCATCGCTACCAGGCAATTCCACGGGTCCTTCTCGGCGTCGGCGACGGCCTCGAGCGCGGCCACCTCGCCCTCGGTCGCGTGCCGTAACGCCTCGATGAGCATGTCCTCGCGCGAGCCGAAATAGTTCTGCAGCGTGCTGATGGCC
Organism: uncultured Actinomycetota bacterium; assembly: GCA_963712615.1. Classification (GTDB taxonomy): domain Bacteria; phylum Actinomycetota; class Actinomycetes; order Mycobacteriales; family Mycobacteriaceae; genus Mycobacterium. Next base: position 51,318 of record CAVQIO010000002.1, on the reverse strand, counting down.
GCCCCGCTTGCCTGCGCGACATCGGCAAAGCGGGCATTTTCATAACCTCGTTCGGCCAGCACCCCGGCGGCCGCTTCGACAACCGCGGCCCGACGGGCACCCCCGGCTCGGCGCGTACGACGTTCAGCAGGCATTCTCATATGGTATGGGTATACCGCTCTTGAGCAACACTCGACACGACCCATCAACGCGCACGTTACGCGATAAAGCGCGGCGGAATGTTGTGGTTGAGCCGAAACCTGTTGTACGGGTCGTAGTTTTCCTTGACCGTTTGTAGTCTATCGTAGACGTCGGCATCGTAAATCTGGCGGATGCGATCCGCGGGCGTGTCGGCAGGGCCGACAAAGCTTGAGTTGGCCCTGTCGTGTAGCCAAGGCCGCAGCGCCGCAAGGAGTTCCCGCCCTGAGTCGCGGTAGTCCGCCACGTCTTGCCCGGGCGGCACGACGGTCAGGCCGAACATGGCATAGGCGGCGTCGCGCGCACCCACCGCGTTGGGGAAAGGTGGCGGCTTGCTGAAAGCCCCTTGCAGATGCCGGATGTCGACGATATTGATCGTACTGCCGGAGTCGGGCCCGACCGCGTCGACAATCGCGGTCACGGTGTCCTCGGTCAGCTCTCGAAGCAACCCGAAATGCTCGACTGCCGGCGCGGGATCGGTCGGATCGTTACTGATGGTGGCGAACTGGGTGTACGGAATGCTGGCCACACCGTCCGCCAGCACGGGAGCCGCCAGGCGTAGCGGTTCGATCAGACGGGCGCCGACCTGAGGGTCACCGACATAGGAGACACGCACCGATACGGTCAACTGCCCCTGCATGAATGGCGGAAGCCCGGGCAGCGGCGGAAAATTCAGCAGTGCAAATCCGGTTGTCAACTCATCGGGCGCCGACGCGGTGAGTTCGCGGTAGGCTTGCAGTACCTGCCTGGTGTGCTCGCCGGAGTAAAAGAGTGCGCCGGCGTACAACGACGTTACCGGGAAGAGCGCGAACTTCATCGCCACGACGACACCGAAATTGCTCTTCCCGCCGAGCAGCGCGCTGAATAGATCTGATTCGGACTCCGGTGACACGCAACGTAATTGACCATCCGCAGTCACCACGTCGATGGCGCTGACATGATCGGCGGCCCAGCCGTATTTGCGCCCCATCGTCGAACTCGCCCCGCCGCTGAGCGTGTAGCCCACGACGCCGACGCCGGGCGAGGACCCGGGCAGCGGAGCCAATCCGTACTTTGCGGCGTCCTCGACAAGTTGACCGAACCGCACCCCGGCTTCTACACGCACGGAACGGTTTTCAGCGTCCACGGTGACACCGGACATCCGCCTTGTCGTGATCATCAGCGTGTCTGCATCGGCCGCCACGGTCGGTCCGTGGCCGGTGTTGAGGACGGCGATGTTCAGGCCGTGACGTACCGCGAACCTCACCGCCTCGGATACGTCGGCGGCGTTGGCGGCGCCGACCGCGACCGCCGGCCGGTGCCGCACCGCCATGTTGAATACCGCGACCTCGTTGTCGTAACCCTGCTCGTTGGTCGTGAAGACGGGGCCATGCACGATGCCCCGAAGTTCCGAGAGTTTGTCACGCCACGATTCCATTGCCGGTTCCTCCCAATCGCTGCCACATTAGCTCGGTATATTAGTATGGTATGGACATACCGATTATCTGACCGCAGATATGGGCAAGATCACATGGCAAGACCGACGAGGCCACAAACCACGCTCCCCGGTCAGCCGGAGTACGGCGTGAAAGACGTTGAATGCTGGCTCGTTGAGCGCCCTGCTGCGTCCTATTTGGGGGTGACCGCAGTTGGGGTTGGCGGGCTTAGCCGGCCAGACGCACGCATCGATGTCGGTCGTACCGCCGTAGCCGCCGCCGGAGAACACACCGTAGGTGTTGCCGTTGGTCCCCGTGTAGGTCGCGCCGCCGCCTGCACCACCGCCACTCGAACTCTCGACGGTAACCGCCCAGCTCGCACCTTCCAGAGCGGTCTTGTAGCCCGCCATGACATCGTTCGGCGACCCGTTGACCAGGAAGTGCAGATGGATGCCGGTGTCCGCAATGGAGTGGGGACCGTCGGTCCGCGCAGTGTTCGGCGGTGTCGGTATCAGCGACCGCAGATCCGTGTTGGCACTCGACGTCGTCGTGGCCTGCGACACCGTCGTCGTGAAGGTCTTGGTGCTCGTCGTACTGGTGCCCGACGCGGTGGTCGAGTTCGGCGAACTGCTGCAGGCCGCCGCGACCAAACCCACGGTCATTGCGACGGCCGCCGGGACGTAGCTGCGATGTCTCATGTTCTCCCCCTGTGCTCTCGAAGTACCAGCCGGTTTAACGAGAAGGTCTGACGCCCAGGACCCCTCGCGATGCGCCAGGCTGGTGTCCTTCGGCCAATTCGACAAGCTCCAGCCAACTCCCGGGAGCGATGTAATGCCGGCTCACATCTTCGCGATGCATGTCGATGCCCAGCACGCCGGCATCCGTGACCGCGTACTTGTCGAAGGCGCCCTAGTTGTACCCGGCTGGGACGTTGTTGACGATTCGGTGGTGAAATGTGGAGGACCTCCGGGCTTAGTGGAGATGTCTGACGTCTCTACTCACAACGGGGGTCCTCTTGTCCCACGCTAATGCTCGTTTGACTGTTCATGGTCGGGTGTTGTTGATCGAACGGATTGTCGTCGGTCGGGCGCCCGGTGGCGCATGTGGCTGCCGAGCTCGGTGTGTCCAGACAATGTGCGTATCGATGGGTGCGTCGGTTTCGGGTGGAGGGTCTGGCCGGCCTGGTCGATCGCTCCTCGTGTCCGCACCGTTGCCCGCATCGCACAGCGGCCGATCTCGAGGCCGCCGTCGTCGAGTTGCGCAGGTCGTCTCGTCGCGGCCAGCAGGTGCACCGATCCGAACCTCGAAGATGACCGCAGTGCGCTACGAACGTAGCCGTCCCGGTGAACTAATCCATATGGACGTCAAGAAAATTGGTCGTATCCGCAACGGTGACGGCTGGAAGGCGCACGGTCGGCAAATGGGCAAATCGGGGGCCCAAAAGAATGCACCCGTCGGATTCGACTATGTTCACTCGGTCGTCGACGACTACTCCCGGCTGGCGTACTCCGAGATTCTGCCCGACGAAAAAGGCGCCACCTGTGTGGCGCTTCTGCAACGTGCCGCCGACTATTTCACCGCGCGTGGCATCACCCGGATCGAACGCATCATGACCGACAACGCCTTCGCCTACCGCTACTCGCTGCGCGAGATCGCTACTCAACTGGGAGCCCGCCAGGTACTCATCAAACCCAACTGCCCATGACAAAACGGGAAGGTCGAGCGATACAACCGCACCCTGCAAGTCGAATGGGCCTACCGGCAGATCTTCACCACCAACGATGCACGCAGCGCAGCCCTTGCTCCATGGCTCGAGCACTACAACAATCAACGACGCCACTCAGCAATCGGAGACAAACCCCCGATCAGCCGACTGACACCAACCTGACCGCCGGGTACAACTAGCCGCTCGGTTCGCCGTTGCTGAACACAACCGTGAAGGGCATGCGTCGAGTATGGCCGTGCCGTAACCGGTCGTCTAGCCGTTGAGCCCGAGATCCTTGCGGAAGCGCTGCGGAGAATACGGCCCCGCGCAAAGGATTTGACTCAGTTCATCTCGCATCGATAGCGCCCGGGTGTGGTACCGGCCACGGCGCGGAACGCTCGGCGTAGCTGCGTTTCCGCGCGGAATCCGGATGCCGCGGCGATGTCGGCGACCGAGCGATCGGGATGAGCACGAAGCAGGCGTTGCGCTTCGGCCACCCGGATTTCCCGCAGTTCATCGGCCAGCGAACGAGGAGTATCAGAAAACAGACGGAACAGCGTGCGCCTCGACAGGTGGCAACCATGTGCGACCGCATCCGCGTCCAGGGAGGAATCGCCAAAGGCCAGGCGTAGGTGGTGGATCACCCGCTGCCGATCAAGTTCGGCGGGCGCAGCATCCGCACCCGCGGCGATGGACACCATCGAGCTGATCAAGCCCAGCGCGTGTGTCGCGAAGGCGGAACAGTCTTCACCAGGGAGGGCGCGAAAGAACGCGCCGACCGCCGCGACACGTGGGTCCTCTCCTGGAAGCGGCAGGCCACTGGTTCGCTTCAGGGCTTTTTCCGGTACGAAGTCCCTCGGCACCTGAACGATCACCTGCTCGAACGGGCGGTCGAAGGAGAAGTCGAACGGGCGGGTGCTGTCGCAGAACACGATCGCGCCGGGCGTGAGCCGCCCCGATCGACCGTCTTGCTCCACCATGCACTCACCGGCGACGTGGATCGTCGCCATCGCGTAGCCGGCGGTGGCGTCGTCGATCAGCGCCGAAGTCCTGCGGACGCGCTGCGGGCTCGACCGAACCCTGGTGACCTGCAGTTCGCCGCAACCTGCCCCATCGAGCTCCGCCCAGAACGGGGCGTCACCCAACGGTGCGGCGGCGAGCGGAACGAGCGTACGGCTGATCACCTCGCGATAGATCGCCAAAGTTGCGGGCCTGACCTGCATGAACTCTTTAACAACGGGTCCGGCTGAGTCAATTCCCCTCGGCGGATCGGCGCGAGCCGGTGATTGGCACGAATTGAGCGGGCGTCGGCACTCAGAGCATCACACAAGGCCGCTGACGTGGGTCAATCTGGATGCATGCGGCAGAAGTCGAAGAAGGGATCCCCATGACGATGCTCGACGAAACGATCGAGCCGCCAACCAACGCCCCTGCGGAGCTGGTGACCCGCGCCAACGATCTGGTTGGGCTGCTGCGCGAAAATGCCACGCGAACCGACCGCGAGCGGCGAGTCGCGGCGGAGAATCTGGCCGCGGTTCGGGACGCCGGCCTGTTTCGCCTGACGGCGCCGCGCCGATGGGGTGGGCACGAGGCCGGATTCGAAACGAAGATCAGGGTTGTCAGCGAGCTCGCTCGCGGCTGCGGGTCCACAAGCTGGGTCGTCACCCTGCTCACTGGGGGCTCCTGGTTCGTCGGGATGATGAACGAACAAGCCCAGCGGGAAGTGTGGTCGAACGGTCCTGACACGACGGTCGCGGTCGCTGTTCCGCCGTCTGGCACTGCGAAAATCATCGACGACGGGTACCGCATCAGCGGTCGGTGGCCGTACTGCTCGGGCGTCGAGCACGCCGACTGGGTGCTCCTCGGTGCCCGGTTCTCGGGCCTCGACGGACAGCCGTCGCCGGTGGTGGCGCTGGTGCCGCGCGACCAAGTCGAAATCGAAGACACCTGGCAGGTAACGGGTATGCGCGGTACCGGATCCAACACCGTGGTCACCGCTGGAGTCTCCGTGCCGTTCCACCGGACGATCTCCCTTGACGCAGTTCACAGCGCGCAACTCGATACCCCATTTGCGAACGAGGCTCCGTTCCACGTCCCGCTGGCGCTGGGATCTTTGAGCGATCTCGCCGGACCACACCTTGGGTTGGCCCGAGCCGCACTGGAGCTGGTGATCGACAACGCCGCCCGGCGCGGGGTCAGTGCCACCACCTACACGCGGCAGACGGAAGCGCCGACGGTGCAGCTCGCCGTTGCGCGAGCGGCGTCGTCCATCGAGACGGCAGAAGCGCTAGTGCTCAGCGCGGCCGTGGAGATGGACCACGCGAGCCGCACGCTTGTCCGCCCTTCGTTGCTAGACCGCGCACGGATCCGCATGAAGCTGGCGCGCACGATCGTCGAGGCGCGCGATGCGATCCGCGAACTGATGTCGGTAGCGGGCAGCTCTGCGTATGCCGAATCCAATCCGCTGCAACGGATATGGCGGGACAGCGAAATGGCCGCCAGCCACGCCGTCAGCAATCCCTCGATCAGCGCCGAGGTCTACGGCCGACTGCTACTCGGTATTGACGAGCCGACGGTGATCCCCCTCTGAAGGGCTAGCCGCCACGCAGCGTCTAGCCGTCGAGCCCGAGATCCTTGCGGAAGCGCTGCATGCCATCGATCTTGTCGGCCGGCGTGGCGTCGGGTCCCGTGTAGAACATCCACGGCATGGTGATGATGCCGTTGATACCGCCATCGGCGGCGCGCTGATAGTCGGCGGGCGTGAAGGCGTCGGTGAGCGGCGTCAGGATGGTGAAATCCTGCATCGACAAACCCTTTTCGAGTCGCATTTCGCGCAGCTTGCCCACCGCCTCGATGGCGCGATCGGTGCTGATCAGGTCGCCGATCCAGCCGTCGTTGCGAGCAGCGCGGCGCAGTGCGGCGTCGCTGAGCCCGCCAACGTAGACCGGTATGGGCGGCGGAGTCGGTTGCATCTCCAGCCTCGGCGTCTTGTAGAACTGGCCCTCGAACTCCGTCCAGCCCGGTGCCCACAACGCCCGCATCAAGTCGATCATCTCGTCGGTGCGCTTGCCGCGGGCGTCGAACTGTTCGCCCATCAACGCGAATTCCTCGCGGCACCAGCCGACACCGATACCGAGCTCGATCCGTCCGGATGCCAAAACTGCTGCCGTACCAATGGCTTTGGCCGCCGAGTAGGGATTGCGCATCGCGGAAATGTAGACCGTGTTGACGAACTTCAGCCGGCTGGTGACCTGGGCCAGCGCGCCGGCCAGAACCCAGGGGTCGGGCCAGTCGGTGAATGGCTGCCAGCGTCGCTGCCCGTCTTTGGTGTACGGATACGGCGTCTCGAGGGTCTCCAGGTTGACCACATGGTCGGGGATGCCGATGCCGTCGTAGCCCAGATCGTCGGCGGCCTTGGCGATCTCGATGATCTCCCGGGTGTTCAGGAAGGCGCTGCTGATATAGAACTTCATTGGCCTTCCCGCGCCCATGCCGGCTCGATGAAGACGCCTTCTGCCTCCACGGTCACCCCTTTCGCATCTGAAATAGTGCCTTGGGCAAAGACTTTGACGCCCTGCGTGCGGTCGATCCAGGCATCGCAACGAAGCGGGCCCAGGGGCGTGCCACGCAGATACTTGACGGTGATGGTTCCGGTGAAACGTGCCTTGGACAGCCCCTCGCTGGCCGCCTCGCCGAGCAAGTGATCGAGCACCAAGGCGCTGACGCCGCCGTGCACCAGACCGGGCGGCCCCTCGTAGGCCGTGCCCAGCACGAATTCGCTCCAGCAGCGGCCGCCGCCCTCGTGCTGCACGATGACCGGCGGAGCGATCGGGTTGCAGACCCCGACCACGGCGTTACCCAGCGGCAGCGGGCGCCCGTCGACGCGATAACTCACTTTGTCCGGCCGGATCTGTTGCCGAAGCGACTCGGTGACGGCCTCGATCGCGCTGCGCGCGTTGTCGACGACGTCGTCGTCGGCCTCGGTCCGGATGGTAGCGTCGATGAGTTCCCGGACCGCCTCGGCCAACGGAGCGTACAGCGCCGTCACTCGATCGGCCTCCACCGCACTGAGCACCTCGAAGACCGCTTCAGGCATCGGATTGATCGCGCCGGCTCCCTGACTCAACTCCCGAACACCTTGCGCACCACAGCTTTTGCACGCCGAGTCACCCGCAGATAGTTGTCCAAGAACTCACTTCCGTCGTCGTTGTGCCAGCCGGCGGCGACCGCGACCGCGTTGAGCTGACGTCCGGGCCCGGGCAGCTGGTCGGTCGGCTTGCCCCGGACCAGCACCAGCGCGTTGCGCGCCCGCGTGGCCGTCAGCCAGGCCTGGCGCAACAGATCCACCTCGTCGGCGGGAACCAACCCGATCTCAGCGATCACGTCGAGCGATTCCAGCGTCGAAGTGTTGTGCAGCGCCGGGATCTCGTGCGCGTGCTGCAGTTGCAGCAGCTGCACCGTCCATTCGACGTCGGCCAGTCCCCCACGACCCAGCTTGGTGTGGGTGTTGGGGTCGGCGCCGCGAGGCAACCGCTCGGACTCGACGCGGGCCTTCATCCGGCGAATCTCCTGCACCGCCTCGGCGGACACACCGTCGGGTGGATAGCGCGTCTTGTCGGCCATCAGCAAGAACCGCTGACCCAGCTCCTCGTTACCGGCAACCGCGTGTGCGCGCAGCAGCGCCTGGACCTCCCAGGGCTGCGCCCACTGCTGGTAGTAGGCGGTATAGGACCCCAAGGTGCGGACCAGCGGGCCGCTGCGGCCCTCGGGTCGCAGGTTCGCGTCGACTTCCAGTGGCGGGTCCACACTGGGCGTGCCCAGCAGGGTGCGAACCTGCTCGGCGATCGGCGTCGACCATTTGACCGCCGCCGAATCGTCGACGCCACTGGCCGGTTCGCAGACAAACATCACGTCGGCATCGGACCCGTAGCCCAGTTCCGCGCCACCCAGCCTGCCCATCCCGATGACCGCGATGGCCGCCGGCGCTTTGCCGTCTTCGGGGAGGTTGGCCCGGGTCAGCGCGTCCAGCGCAGACTGCAGCACAGCCACCCACACCGACGTCAGCGCCTTGCACACGTCCCGTACCTCGAGCATGCCGAGCAGGTCCGCGGAACCGATACGGGCCAGCTCTCGGCGGCGCAGTGTGCGGGCGCCCGCGATGGCCCGCACCGGATCGGCATGGCGGGCGGCCGAGGCGACCAGCGCGCGGGCCACCACGGCGGGGTCGGTCTCGAGCAGTTTCGGGCCGGCCGGCCCGTCGCCGTAATCCTGAATCACCCTGGGGGCGCGCATCAAAAGGTCCGGCACATATGCGGAAGTCCCCAGCACGCTCATCAGCCGCCTGGCCACCGCGGGCTTGTCGCGCAACGTGGACAGGTACCAGGATTCCGAGGCCAGCGCCTCGGACAGGCGTCGGTAAGCCAGCAATCCGGCGTCGGGGTCCGGCGTGTACGACATCCAGTTCAGCAGACTGGGCAGCAGCACCGACTGCACGCGCCCGCGGCGCCCGCTCTGGTTGACCAACGCCGACATGTGGTTCAGCGCGGTCTGCGGCCCCTCGTAGCCCAGCGCGGCGAGCTGTCGCTCGGCGGCTTCCGACGTCATGCCGTTGGCGATTTCCAAGCCGGCAGGCCCGATCGACTCCAGCAGCGGCTGATAGAAGAGCTTGGCGTGCAGCTGGGACACCCGGACGTTCTGGTGCTTGAGCTCCTCGCGCAGCACCCCGGCCGCATCGTGCCGGCCGTCCGGGCGAATGTGGGCCGCGCGCGCCAGCCAGCGCACCGCCTCATCGTCGTCCGCCTCCGGCAGCAGATGGGTGCGTTTGAGCCGTTGCAGCTGCAGCCGGTGCTCGAGCAGTCGCAGAAACTCATAGGACGCAGTCAGGTTCGCGGTGTCCTCGCGGCCGACATAGCCGCCCCCGCCCAACGCGGCCAGCGCATCGACCGTGGACGCCACATGCAGCGACTCGTCGCTGCGGCCGTGCACCAGCTGCAGCAGCTGCACGGCGAACTCCACATCGCGCAATCCGCCACTACCGAGCTTGAGCTCGCGGGCGCGGACGTCGGAAGGCACCAGCTGCTCGACGCGGCGGCGCATGGCCTGCACCTCCACCACGAAGTCCTCACGCTCGCAGGCGATCCAGACCATCGGCGTCAGCTCGGCCAGATACCGCTCGCCGAGTTCCGCATCGCCCGCGGCGGCCCGGGCTTTGAGCAACGCCTGGAACTCCCAGGTTTTCGCCCAGCGCTTGTAGTAGGCGACGTGCGATTCGACCGTGCGGACCAGCTCACCGCTGCGACCCTCCGGCCGCAACCCGGCGTCCACCTCGAAGCATGCGGTCGAAGCAACCCGCATCATCTCGGTGGCGACTCGGGTGGACAGCGCGTCGGCCTGCTCGGCGACGAAGATGATGTCGACGTCGCTGACGTAGTTCAATTCGCGGGCACCGCATTTGCCCATAGCGATGACCGCCAGGCGCGGCGGTGGCCGGTCACCGCACACGGTCGCCTCGGCCGCCCGCAGCGACGCCGCCAGTACCGCGTCGGCAGTATCCGACAGCTGGGCGCCGATCACGGTGAACGGCAGCACCGGCTCGTCCTCGACCGTCGCGGCCAGGTCGAGCGCCGCCAGCACCAGCAGGTGGTCGCGGTACAAGGCGCACAATCGGGGCACCACCGAATTCGGCTCGGCTAATGCGTCGTCGACGCACTCCCTGAACGCCGCGTGCAATTCGTCGCGAGTCGGCAGTTTGACCTTGCCCTGCAGCAGCTTCCACGATTGCGGATGGGCGACCAGATGGTCCCCGAGGGCCAGCGACGAACCCAGCACCGAGAACAGTCGGCCACGCAGCGCGCGTTCCTTGAGCAGGGCGGCGTTGAGCTCATCCCATCCGGCGTCCGGATTCTCCGCGAGCCGGACCAGGACCCGCAGCGCGGCGTCGGGGTCGGGTGCACGCGACAACGCCCACAACAGGTCGACGTGCGCCTTGTCATCCTGAGTTGTCCAGCCCAGTTGCGCCAGCCGCTCACCTGCGGGGGGATCGACCAACCCCAGCCGACCGACGCTGGGCAGCCTCGGTCGCTCGGTCGCGGGTTTGGTCACGACCAAAACGGTAGCGCAACCCGGCGATCTCTCAGACCAGCCGGCAGCCCCTGTGAGTTACAGCGACAGGTAGGTGCTCAGCTCGTAGGGCGTGACGTGACTGCGGTAGTTCGCCCATTCCGCGCGCTTGTTGCGCAGGAAGAAGTCAAAGACGTGCTCGCCCAACGTTTCCGCGACGAGCTCGGAGGCCTCCATGGATTGCAGCGCGCTGTCGAGGCTGGTGGGCAGCTCGCGGTAGCCCATCGTGCGGCGCTCTTCGGGGGTGAGGTCCCATACGTTGTCCTCGGCCTGCGGCCCCAGCACGTAGCCCTTCTCCACCCCGCGCAATCCGGCGGCCAGCAGCACGGCGAACGCCAGGTACGGGTTGCACGCCGAGTCGGGGCTGCGGACTTCAATCCGCCGCGACGATGTCTTGTGCGGCGTGTACATCGGCACCCGCACCAGGGCCGACCGGTTGGCCGCACCCCACGAGGCCGCGGTGGGCGCCTCGCCGCCATGGACCAGGCGCTTGTAGGAGTTGACCCATTGATTGGTGACCGCGCTGATCTCGGAGGCATGCTCGAGGACGCCGGCGATGAACGACTTGCCCACATCCGAAAGCTGCAGGGGATCGTCGGGGCTGTGGAAGGCGTTGACGTCGCCTTCGAACAGGCTCATGTGGGTGTGCATGGCCGAGCCCGGGTGTTGGCCGAACGGCTTGGGCATGAAGGACGCCCGCGCACCGTTTTCGATCGCGACTTCTTTAATGACGTAGCGGAACGTCATGACGTTGTCGGCCATGGACAGCGCGTCGGCGAAACGCAGGTCGATCTCCTGCTGGCCGGGTGCGCCCTCGTGGTGGCTGAACTCCACGGAGATGCCCATGAATTCCAGGGCATCGATGGCGAGCCGACGGAAGTTCGACGCCGAGTCGTGCACCGCTTGGTCGAAGTAGCCGGCGTTGTCGACGGGAACGGGCGGCGTTCCGTCTTCGGGGCCGGGCTTCAGCAGGAAGAATTCGATTTCGGGGTGTACGTAGCAGGAAAAGCCGAGGTCGTTGGCCTTCTGCAGCTGACGCCGCAACACGTGCCGGGGGTCGGCCCACGACGGCGAACCGTCCGGCATGGTGATGTCGCAGAACATCCGCGCCGAGTGGTGGTGGCCGGCGGCGGTAGCCCAGGGCAGCACCTGGAAGGTGGACGGGTCCGGGTTGGCCACGGTGTCGGATTCGGAGACGCGCGAGAAGCCCTCGATCGAGGATCCGTCGAAGCCGATGCCTTCTTCGAAGGCGCCCTCGAGTTCGGCCGGGGCGATGGCGACCGACTTCAGGTAGCCGAGCACATCCGTGAACCAGAGCCGGACGAAGCGGATATCCCGTTCCTCCAACGTGCGGAGGACGAATTCCTTCTGACGATCCATACCGCGCACACTATGCAATTGCTGTTAATTCCGTGTTACACGGGTGCTTAGTGCTCGGCACCTCTGTTACAGCCACCAGCGCAAACAGCACGGGTAGCCCGGTCGCCTAGCCCCTCGGCGTCCCGGAACGCCGGCGCGACGTGTCGCCGTGTCGACCCTGTGACCGAGCCGTGTGGTTACCTTGCCCGGTTTGAATATGTAACCGGCTAAAGTGGTTACAACAGCCATGTCGCATCAGCAGGGAGGACAAAAAGTGATCACCAAATTTTTAGCCGCAGGAGCTATCGGTCTCGGTGTCGTGATGGGGCGAGCCGTGAGTGAAGCCGCACCCGTTGTCGCCGACCCCGCATTCAGCGACCTCAGCTGCAGCTGCCAGACGCCGCCCCCGGCCCCCGGTCAGACGACCGACGACCGGATTAATCAGGGTTTGCACGACGCCTTCAGCAGGTGATTCGTCGCTCAAGGCTGGCAATGTAGGGACGCGGGCGGGACTGTGCCCGCGACGAGGTAGTTCACGATCGCGCTATCCACGCACTGGTTGCCGCCGAACACCGCGGTGTGCTGGGTTCCGTCGAAGGTGATCAGCGGAGCACCCAGCTGTCGGGCCAGACTCACCCCCGCCTGATACGGGGTAGCCGGGTCGTGCGTCGTGGAGACCACGACGACCTTCCCGAGCGCCACCGGCGCAGTGGTGTGCGGCGCCGAGGTCGCCGGTACCGGCCACAGCGCACACAGATCGCGGGGAGCGTTCCCGGTGAATTGCCCGTAGCTCAAGAACGGCGCGAGCTGACGGATCTGTTGATCGGCGGACACCCAGGTCGCCGAATCCGTCGGCACCGGCGCGTCAACACATCGGACGCCGTTGAACGCGTCCTGGTCGTTGTCGTAGTGCCCGTGCTTATCGCGGCCTTGATAGTCGTCGGCGAGCAGCAGCAGGTCGCCGGCGTCGCTCCCGCGCTGCAAGCCGAGCAAACCGCTGGTCAGGTACTTCCAGTGCTGCGGGGTGTAAAGAGCATTGATCGTGCCGGTGGTCGCGTCGGCATAACTCAGGCCTCGCGGGTCCGCCGTGCGGCCCGGCTTGGCCACGAGCGGGTCGATCAGGGCGTGGTAGCGGTTGACGAACTGGGTCGGGTCGGTGCCTAGCGGGCAGGCCGGCGAGCGGGCACAGTCCGCGGCGTAATCGTTGAAAGCGGTTTGGAATCCTGCCGTTTGGCTGATGTTCTCCCGGACCGGGTCGACGGTCGGGTCGATGGCACCGTCGAGCACCATCGTGCGCACATGGTCGGCGAATTTTTCCAGGTATGCGGTGCCCAGCTCGGTGCCATAGCTATAGCCGAGGTAGTTGATCTGATCCTCCCCCAGCGCCTGACGCACCACGTCCATGTCGCGCGCGACGGACGCGGTACCGGCGTTGGCCAAGAACCCTTTGCCCATCTTGTTCACGCACTCCTGAGCCAATTGCCGGTTGATCTGCTCGATGTGCGCCACGCCCGTCGGGCTGTAGTCGACCATCGGTTCGGTCCGGTAGGCGTCGAACTCGGCATCGGTACGGCAGCGCAGCGACGGGGTGGAGTGGCCCACGCCTCGCGGGTCGAACCCGACCAGGTCGAAATGGCGGGTGATGTCGGTGTTCTGCAGTTCCGACGACATCGCGGCCACCATGTCGACCGCCGATGCGCCGGGTCCGCCCGGGTTGATCAACAACGACCCGATCCGCTCACCGGTGGCGGGCACCCGGATCACCGCCAACTTCGCTTGTGCCCCAGTGGGATTGTTGTAGTCAATCGGGACTGACACAGTGGTGCACTGTGCAGTGGGAACGTCGCTGCGGTCGGTGAGAACTTGGCTGCAACTGCCCCAGGTCAGCGACGACGCCGCCGACGGGGGCGCCGGGCTGGCGGTCTGGCCGGCACCGGGTTCTGGAGTTGCGGAGGCCTCGGGCAGTGCTGGTTGTACTGCGAGCAGCAGCCCTAACGACAGCAGCGCCGAGCTCAAAGTTCTCAGGCGCGACATGGTGGTCAATCGTCGCAGCTTCGAGTACCCGTGATGGCGCGAATCGGTCACGCCTTGATCTCGGGCCGGGCCCGTCGCCGCACACCAGTCAGTTCAGCGGCGGCTAGCACTTGGCGCCGCTCGGCGGCGTGGTGCCACCGATCAGATATGCCGTCACGTAATCGTCGATGCAGCTGTCGCCCTGGAAGACGACCGTGTGCTGGGTGCCGTCGAAGGTAAGCAGCGAGCCGCGAAGCTGGTTCGCCAAGTCGACGCCGGCTTTGTACGGCGTCGCCGGATCATGCGTGGTCGACACCACGACGGTCGGGACCAAGCCGGGCGCCGACACGGAATGCGGCTTGCTGGTCGGTGGCACCGGCCAGAACGCGCAGGTGCCCAGTGGGGCGTCGCCGGTGAATTTGCCGTAGCTCATGAACGGGGCGATCTCGCGAGATTGGCGGTCTTCGTCAATGACCTTGGCCCGGTCCGTAATTGGCGGCTGATCGACGCAGTTGATCGCGACCCTGGCATCGGTGGCGTTGGTGTAGTGGCCGCGCGGGTCGCGGCGCATATACATATCGGCCAGGGCAAGCAGGGTGTCGCCGCGGTGGGCGACCAATTCGGTCAGGCCGTCGGTCAGGTGATGCCACAGCGTCGGTGAGTACAGCGCCATGATCGTGCCCACGATGGCGTCGCTATAGCTCAGCCCGCGCGGGTCCTTGGTGGGCACCGGCCTGCCGATCATTTGGTTGTTCGGGTCGACCATCGGGTCGACCAGGCTGTGGTATACGTCGACGGCCTTGGCCGGATCGGTGCCCAGCGGGCAGGTCGACTGCTTCGCGCAGTCGGCGGCGTAGTCGTTGAACGCGCCCTGGAATCCCTTGGCCTGCCGCAGATCGGCTTCGATCGGATCGGCATTGGGATCGACGGCGCCGTCGAGGATCATCGCCCGCACCCTTTGCGGGAAGGCCTCGGCGTAGGCCGACCCGATCCGGGTGCCGTACGAGTAGCCCAGGTAGGTCAGCTTGTCGTCACCCAGCGCCGCGCGGATGGCGTCCAGATCCCTGGCGACGTTGACCGTCCCGACACTGGCCAGGAAATCCTTGCCCATCTTGTCGATGCAACGGCCGATGAACTGCTTGGTCTCGTCCTCGATGTGGGCGACACCGGCCGGGCTGTAGTCGACGTTCGGCTCGGTGCGCAGCCGGTCGTTGTCGGCATCGGAGTTACACCAGATCGCCGGCCGCGAGGAGGCCACACCGCGAGGGTCGAACCCGACCAGGTCGAACCGCTCGCGGACCCGCTTGGGCAGCGTCTGAACGACGCCCAGCGCGGCTTCGATACCGGATTCGCCGGGGCCGCCGGGGTTGATCACCAGGGAGCCGAGCTTGTCCCCGGTCGCCGGGAATCGAATCATTGCCAGCGTGGCGACGCCGCCGCCGGGATGGTCGTAGTCGACGGGCACGGCGAGCTTGCCACAGAGAGCACCGCCGGGAAGCTTCACCGATCCGCTGGCGACCCGACACGGCGTCCACTCCACCGGCTGGCCCAATTTGGGCCCCGCCAGCAGCGGGTGCCCGCCGACAACACGCACGCAGCCCCCCAGAAGCAGCGCCACGGCAGCGATCGCTGTCGAGACCAGCAGCATGCGCGCGATCTTGTCGCGGCGAGTCAGACCCATGTCAACACATGCTGCCAGAGACAACCTGAGGTTTTCGTGAGCGGCCACCGCCGGCCGGCCACCGGGCATGGCATGTCTCACACCGCTGCGACGGTGCAACTGCGCACCAGAGGTGGCAGAATGACGGAAGTCAGACGAACCCGGGGACCCATTGTGGCCACGAGGATCGACCCGACCACCACTAGGGACAATGATGTCTGAGCAGAACGTTTACGGTGCGAACGCAGGCGCCTCGGCGCCTTCAATTCCCAAGCCCAAGATCCGCACCCACCACCTACAGAAAATGAAGGCCGAAGGCCACAAGTGGGCCATGCTCACGGCCTACGACTATTCGACCGCGCGCGTCTTCGACGAGGCCGGCATCCCGGTGTTGCTGGTCGGCGACTCGGCGGCCAACGTCGTATACGGCTACGACACCACGGTGCCGGTTTCCATCGACGAGCTGATCCCGCTGGTTCGCGGCGTCGTCAAGGGTGCGCCGCACGCCCTCGTCGTCGCCGACCTGCCGTTCGGCAGCTACGAGGCCGGGCCCGCGGCCGCGCTGGCCGCCGCCACCCGGTTCATGAAGGAAGGCGGCGCGCACGCCGTCAAGCTCGAGGGCGGTGAGCGGGTGGCCGAGCAGATCACCTGCCTGACCGCGGCGGGCATCCCGGTGATGGCGCACATCGGCTTCACGCCGCAAAGCGTCAACACCCTCGGCGGATTCCGGGTGCAGGGCCGTGGTGACGCCGCCGAACAGACCGTCCACGACGCGATCGCCGTCGCCGAAGCCGGGGCGTTTTCGGTCGTCATGGAAATGGTGCCCGCCGAATTGGCCACCCAGATCACCGGCAAGCTGACCATCCCGACGGTCGGGATCGGAGCCGGTCCGAACTGCGACGCTCAGGTTTTGGTCTGGCAGGACATGGCCGGCATGAGCAGTGGCAAGGCAGCGCGATTCGTCAAGCGATTCGCGAACGTCGGCGACGAATTACGCCGGGCCGCTACCCAATACGCGGAAGAAGTAGCCGGCGGAGTTTTCCCCGCCGACGAACATTGCTTCTGAGTTATTCCATGTTGCACCGATTACGGAAATCGGTGAGTGGCTGGCGAATGCCTTCGAGGTCGGTGTGCGTCTGGGTGTTGGCGTCCATGTACTGCTTGACCTGGTCAGCCTGATCGGTGCGCGGCTGACCTTTCAGGCCGGTGAAGAAGCTATTGACGTCTGGATGGCTGAATAGATACGCCGATGTCGCTGCTGCCACACCCGCGGAAACCTGGGCCAGGTCGGCCGCCGTGCAGTTCGGTGCCGGCGCCGGTTCGGGGTCCGCAGCAGCCGAGCCGACGGCGGCGAAAAGCATTGCGCCACTGAGTGCGCCGGCAGCAATTCCGCCGACGACCGCGCGCGACGTGGCGTGTGCGAAAAACACCATCGGTAGCTCCTCCATCAGGTATTCGTAAACTGCCCGCAGGCAAACCATAAGCGGTTTGCTGCGGCCCATGGGCTAAACGAGCGGTAGAGAATTGCGGGCCGCAAAAGATCCGACATCGATATACTTCAACCCTTCGTCCACCCACCCAGGAGTTGCGATATGAATCAGCGCCGCTGGATTACCGCACTGCTGGCTTTGTTGGCGATTGCGCCGATCCCCGGAATCGTCACCGTCACACACTCCGCCGGCACGGCGGAAGCTTCCGTCTGCGTCAACGCCGGCCGACGCGTTTCGGTCAGCGGCTGCGCCAACGTCGCCGACGCCATCCAGCGCTACGCGCCGCCACCGGCGGATTACGCGCCGATGCCGGAAGACCCTCCGCCGCCGCCTCCCCCGCCCCCGTAACCGACCGGGTGCGAAGTCCTTCTCCCAGGCCAACGGTGGCGGACACGCCGCAGCCTTGATCACTGTCGGCCGTTCAACCGTGGTGTGGCACGCTATGGGTCATCATTTACCAGCGTCGATGACCGGGTAATTCCGCGGCGACGCGCCCCCTTACGGAGCCGAAAGAATGCCAGAAACCTCGCGCCATCTGGAGGTGGAGCGCAAGTTCGACGTCCCCGAATCCACGGTCACACCGTCGTTCGAAGGCATCGCGGCGGTGGCCCGGGTGGAGACGTTGCCGACGCAATCGCTGGACGCGCTGTACTTCGACACCCAGATGCAGGATCTCGCGCGCAACAAGATCACTTTGCGGCGCCGCACCGGTGGACATGACGCCGGTTGGCACCTGAAATTGCCGGCCGGCCCCGACGCCCGCACCGAGATTCGCGCACCCCTGGGGTCCGCGGACGACGCCGTTCCCAACGAACTACTGGACGTGGTGCTGGCGATCGTTCGCGACAGGGCGATCAAACCGGTCGCCCGGATCACCACTCAACGCGAAAGCCAGGTGCTGTACGGCATCGGGGGCGCTCCGTTCGCGGAGTTCAGCAACGACCATGTCCGCGCGTGGTCGGCTAGTGGTACCGATAGCCCCGACTCGGGCCCCGTCGAGCAAGAGTGGCGCGAGTGGGAACTGGAGCTCGACGAATCACGAGGGGCAAGCGACACCGAGCTGCTGGACCGGCTGAGTAACCGGCTCCTGGATGCCGGCGGCGAACCCGCCGGTCACGCGTCCAAACTCGCGCGCGTGCTCGGAACGACGGTGCGGTCCAACGGCACGCAGCTACCCGAAGACCCGGTGCAGCGCGCCGTCGCCGAGCAGGTCGATGAGCTTCTGGTGTGGGATCGCGCGGTGCGCGCCGACGTCGACGACTCCGTGCACCAGATGCGGGTGACCACCCGCAAGATCCGCAGCCTGCTGAAGGACTCCCGAGCGGGATTGTCCGACGACACCCACGCCTGGGTCCTCGACGAACTGCGCGAGCTCGCCGGCGTCTTGGGTGTGGCACGCGATGCCGAGGTGCTCGCACAGCGGTACGAGGAAGAGCTGGACCGAATGGCGCCGGAGCTGGTGCGGGGACCCGTGCGCGAACGCCTTGTCGAGGACGCCAAACGCCGCTACCAGTCCGGGTTGCGGCGGTCGTTGATCGCAATGCGGTCGCCACGCTATTTCCGGCTGCTCGACGCTCTCGATTCGATGGTGGCCGAAAGCCCGGCCACCGCTGCCGGCGAGCAACCGGCGCCGGTCACCATTGACGCCGCCTACAAAAAGGTACGCAAGGCCGCAAAGGCCGCCGCCGAAATGGACCAGGCGGCCCAGGCCGCCCAAGAGGAACACGTCGAGCCGTCCGCCGACGAGGACCATGATGACGACGAAGAGCACGATCGCGACGAGGCGTTACACGTAATTCGCAAGCGCGCCAAGCGACTTCGCTATACCGCGGCGGCGACCGGCGCGGACGACGTGTCCAAGCAGGCCAAGGCCATCCAGTCGTTGCTCGGCGATCATCAAGACAGTGTGGTCAGCCGCGACCACCTGACTGAGCAGGCCGACGCCGCCCACGCCGCGGGCGAAGACACCTTCACCTACGGTCTGCTCTACCAGCAGGAGTCCGACCTGGCCGAGAGCTGCCGTCAGCAGCTCGATGATGCGCTGCGCAAACTCGACAAGTCGGTGAAGAAAACGCACTGACGCCGATCGCGGCGGGGCGGGTCCGGAGCCGCGTCGGCCAACCTCTGATGTCAGGTGGAGCGCCCGGATGACAGCGAAATATCATGTATACAATTACGGTCCGAGCGTATCGCCAAGCATCGACGTGGACTCACAATTTAGGATGGCCATGCCAACATTCACGCGCGGTTCAGCCACCATCTCCTACTCGGACACTGGGACACCGCCGGAACGTGCCGACGCGCCGACAGTGTTCTTCGGCCATGGCCTGCTGTTCAGCGGCTGGATGTTTCATCCACAGATCACCGCGCTGAAAAGTCAATACCGCTGTGTAGCAATCGATTGGCGCGGCCAAGGTGACAGTCCTGCCGCGAACGACGGCTATGACATGGACACTCTTACCGACGACGCTGTCGCCCTGATCGAGTCGCTCGGTGTAGCGCCCATCCACTACGTCGGATTGTCGATGGGGGGATTCGTCGGACTGCGCATCGCCGCCCGTCGTCCGGAATTGATTCGGACGCTGACGCTCCTGGACACCAGCGCCGATGCCCAGCGCGAAGCCTCTAAATTCAAACTGCTGAGCACAATCTTCCGGGTGACGGGCATTGGGGTAGTGCGAAAAACTGTGGTGCCGATGGTATTCGGCCCCACGTTCCGCGCAGACGCTTCGAACAAGCCGGTAATCGACGAATGGGAACGGCGGCTGCGGCGCAGTCGACGCTCGGGCATCAGCAAAGCCGTCATCGGTGTCGCCGACCGACTGCCGGTAGCGAGCGAGATCGGACGCATCCAGGCGCCCACGCTGGTCATCGTCGGCGCCGACGATGCCACCACTCCGCCCGACGAGTCGCAGCGCATCGTCGACCTCATCCCCGGGGCGCGCCTCGTGACCGTCGCAGACTCCGGCCACAGCACCACGCTCGAGCAGCCGGACACCGTTACGGAGCTGCTCCGTAACCTTCTGACGCTAGCCGGCTAGAGGTCGCCGACCGCATAGGCAGGTCGTCTTAGACGCGACTGGGCGAAACGCCCGGTGCGAGTCCCGCACGGATCTGCTGCAAGCCGGAGCGTCTCACGCAGCGGCAAATCCTGTCGGGGAACGCAACGCGGGCGTAAGGCGGACGAGTTGGCCTGTAAGCCGGATTCTGTTCCCCACCGCCGCGGCGTAAGCAACGGCGGCACGGCGGCGACCATCCATCTGGACACACCGTTGCCGGGTGCCTCAAGCGGCCTACCCGCAAGCTCGGGCGAGCAACCCTTAATCGCCTGCGCGGCCGCACCTTCCGGTGCGGCCTTCTTGACCTTGCTTCGGGTGGGGTTTGCCTAGCCACCCCGGTCACCCGGGATGCTGGTGCGCTCTTACCGCACCGTTTCACCCTTACCACCGCGAGGGTGGCGGTTTGTTTTCTGTGGCACTTTCCCGCGAGTCGCCTCGGATTGCTGTTAGCAATCACCCTGCTCTGTGAAGTCCGGACTTTCCTCGACTCGGGCACCGGACCTTGCGGACCGGTACGAGCCGCGGTCGCCCAGCCAACTCGTCCGCACGAACACGGTACTCGTTGGCCCCTCTCCTGGCCATATAGGCGCCTGATCACCGGCTTCTGGCTATTGCCCAATTTTTTGCATCATTGCTTAAATAAGAAGTTGGTGCGACGCTGACCGCATGACAGAAGCCGATGCTTTCGTCAACCAGGCGTTGATGGGCGTCGCGGAGCCCCAGCCGATGTACAAGGCGCTGCGCGAGTCGAATCCGGTGTTCCGGTCGCCGGAGGCGATGGTACTCAGCCGCTTGACCGACATCGAGATGGCGCTCAAACACACCGAACTGTTCTCGTCGAACATGGATGCGGTCGACCTCGGCAATATCCGACCGCTCATTCCGCTGCAGATCGATCCCCCTGAGCACGCGAAGTACCGGCGCATTCTCGATCCGCTGTTCACCCCGCGCGAGATGGCCCGACGTGCGCCAGGCGTCGCCGCGCTGGTGAACGAGATGATCGACAACTTCGCTGGCCGGGGCGAAGTCGACTTTCACGAGGAGTTCGCGGTGCCGCTCCCGTGCACCGTTTTCCTGCAGTTGCTCGGCCTGCCGTTGGAAGACCTCGCCCAATTCCTGGAATGGAAGGACGGCGTAATCCGCCCGGCGGGCGCCGAGGGTTACGACGGTCGGCACGACGCGTCGCAAGGCGTCGCGCAACAGATTTACGACTACTTCGACCGCGCTATCGACGAGCACATCGCCAGCCCACGCGACGACATGCTGTCCGCGATGATCACGGCGACCGTCGCGGGTCAACCGCTTTCGCGCGAGGAACTGCTCGACATCTGCTTCCTGTTCCTGATCGCGGGGCTGGACACCGTCACCGACTCACTTGACTGCTTCTTCGTCTACCTGGCGCGACACCCCGATCACCGTCATCAGCTCGTCGAGGAACCCGACGTGCTGCCGCACGCGATCGAGGAGCTGTTGCGCTGGGAGACACCGGTGCCCGGCGTGGTTCGGGTCGCCATGCAAGACGTCGAGGTGGGCGGCTGCCCGATCAGCAAGGGCGAGCGGGTCAGCCCGCTTCTCGGTGCGGCCAACACCGACCCTGCCGAGTTTCCCGACCCCGAGGTGGTGGACTTCAACCGCAGCCCAAACCGGCATCGGGCGTTCGGCGGAGGCCGCACCGCTGCCTGGGATCTCACCTGGCCCGGATGGAGCTGCGGGTGGCACTACGCGAATTCCACCGGCGCATACCGGATTACGAGATCAAGCCCGGTACCCAGCTGGTTTACACCGCAGCGCTGAGATCGGTGGAGTCGCTGCCGCTGATCTTCCCGGTGTCGTGACGCGCGCCCGCGACGATGCAGAGCGCAGCGGTGAGGAGCGGCGCTCATGACCAAGGTATCGGTCGACCCTGACCTGTGCACCGGCCACGGACGCTGCTACAGCCTGGCGGCCGACGTCTTCGATGCCGACGAGGTCGGCCACTGCCTGGTACTTGTCGAGGATGTCGCGGGTGAGCTCGAGGCGCAGCTGTCGTCGGGGAGCGAAACTGCCCGGAGCAGGCAATCACGCTGTCTCGCTGAACAGCTCAGCTTTGCCGCAGCTAGCGTGCGCTCAATCATTTGACTGTGCGCCCAGGACTTCGAGTGTGCGCTCAGGGCGGAATACTCGCGATTTTTCAACCCACAACGCACGGCGTGCGCCCACCACGCACATTCAACGCCGAACCGCCGTCTAGTACACGCTCACCAGTTACCTACGCGCGAGCGCGTGCCATGCCATATCCGCAACGACCGCGCAATAGTCGTCATCGACCACAGCGTCTGAGTACAGCGCACGAATGTTCAGCGGCGCCAAGACAATCTGTATGGCGGCCACGGTGCTGATCCCGTCGCGCAATTCGCCGCGCTCCCTTGCCCGGTCTATCAGCTTGCGCACCACAGCGAAGCGTGCCCGCCAGAACATCATTCGGGTTTCTTCGTCGTGATACCCGCGATGTCCCATCACCAGCGCCCGCAGGAAAGCACGCCCGACGTCGGTGTTGATTCGATTTGTCACATTCCGGGCCAATGCCTCCAAGTCTGTGCGCAACGAGCCCGTGTCCGTTGCCACACCCCAGGTCTTCAGATCTGCCAGCGCCGCATCGACGATCAGCCGCTGACGATCGCCCCAGTAGCGGTAGATCATCGCCGTATCGAGGTGGTGGCGCTCGGCCAAGGCCTCGACGCTGAACCGCTCCACACCCCAACGGGACAACTCGTCGAGAACCGCCGGCATTACCTGCGCCCGGATATCCGCCGGTACGGCGTCCGGCGATTCATCGGATTGTTGAGACAGCGCCAACGGTGGCTCCTTTACGGCTAAAGATAGCCCGTCTGATTCACGAGTCGCACCGAAGATGCCCCGTCCGAATAGAACTCAGCGATGCTTAAGGATGCTAGGTCAAGATGCAATTTGTACAGGATGCCGGGCCCGGCGTCCAACGCGAGACGCAACAACATCTTGATCGGCGTGACATGCGATACGACAAGCACCGTGGCGCCTTGATAGCTGGCAATGATTCGTTCCCGTGCCCGGCACACTCGCTCGAGTACGGCATCGAAGCTCTCGCCACCCGGCGGCTCCGTGGCGGTATCGCTTAGCCAGCGGGCATGTAATTCGGGATCGTGTTCGGCGGCTTCGGCGAACGTCAACCCATCCCAGGCTCCGAAGTCGGTCTCGATCAAGTCGTCATCCACGCTCACGTCCAGACCCAGCGCCTTGGCGGCTGCCGCCGCGGTGTCGTAGGCCCGTTGCAGTGGCGAGGAAACCACCGCGGCGATGCCGCCGCGCTCGGCCAGATATCGTGCCGCGGCTTGCGCCTGCTGACGTCCTAAGTCGGTGAGCTCCGGGTTGCCACGCCCCGAATAGCGGCGCTGCACCGACAGCCCGGTCTGCCCGTGGCGCAGCAACAGCAACCTGGTCGGCGTGCCGCGGGCGCCGGTCCAGCCGGGCGCCGACAGGGATTGTTTCTCAACATCTTTCGCGGTCGGGCGTTTCGCGGGTTCGGCGACGACCGCCGACTCGGAGCTCTCGTCACTGATCTCGGCGGCGGCGTCCATCGCTTCGTTGGCCAGCCGATCGGCATGCTTGTTGCGTTCGCGCGGAATCCACGCGTAGCTGATCCGGTCGAACCGCGCCGCCAGCTTGCGGGCCTGGGTGTGTAACTCAATCAGGCCGGGGTGCTTGACTTTCCACCGCCCAGCCATTTGCTCGACCACCAGCTTGGAATCCATGAACACTTCAACCTCGGCGGCATCCAGCTTCACGGCGTCTTCCAGGCCAGCGATCAGTCCGCGGTATTCGGCGACGTTGTTGGTCGCGTGGCCAATGGCCTGCTTGCTTTCGGCCAGCACGGTCGCGCGATCCTCGGTGTACACCACCGCCCCGTAGCCGGCCGGCCCGGGATTGCCGCGGGAGCCGCCGTCGGCTTCGATAACGACCTTCACTGCCCGATCCCCTTGACCCGCAACAGGATCGCGCTGCACTCCGGGCAGCGCACCAGGTCGTCTTCGGGGGCTGCCGAGATGCGGGCCAGTTCGCCCTTGTCGATCTCGATCCGGCAGGAGCCGCAGCGATGCCCCAGTAGCTGCCCGGCGCCGGGTCCGCCCCCGGCACGCTGTCGCTCGTAGAGGGCAGACAAATCGGGGGCCAGTGCCGCGGCCAGCGTCTCGCGTCGCGACGAATGAGCCAGACGAACCTCGTCGATCTCGGCGACTGCGGCATCGAGGGCCTGCTGCGCGCTCGCCAGGTCGGTCTGCAGTGTCTCGATCGTGCCCTGCTCGGCAGCCGACAGCGCCTGCAACTCCTCACGGCGTTCCATGACTTCGAACAGTGAATCTTCCAGGCTGCTCTGGCGGCGCTGCAGGGTTTCCAGTTCGTGCTGTAGATCCGAGAGCTGCTTGGCATCGGTGGCCCCCGACGTGAGCAACGATCGGTCCCGGTCTTCGCGCTGTCGCACCGCTTCGATCTCCGACTCGTACCGCGACACCTGAGCGTCTAAGTCCTGCAACGCGATTCGCACAGCACCCAGCCGGTCATTGGCGGCGTCTTGTTCGCCTCGCATCCGATCGATAGCCTCGCGCTGCGGCAGACTGTTGGCTTGATGCGCCATCCGGGACAGCTCAGCATCCAGTTGGGACAACTCCAATAGTGAACGCTGCTGCGCTACTTCGGCTTTCATGAATGATCTCCACAGGTTGCGTCGCCAAGATTCCACGGGTCGGTGCGGGTGCTGGACACGCGCACCGGCAGAGCCGCCCCGAATCGAAACCGCAGCACCTCGGCGGCTTGTGCGCACCAGGGGAATTCGCTGGCCCAGTGCGCGACGTCGATCAGAGCCACCTCCGAGGCCCGGCGATGCTCGTCGGCCGGATGATGCCGCAGATCGGCCGTGACGTAGGCCTGAACGTCGGCACGGGCGGCGATGCTCAGTAACGAATCACCGGCACCGCCGCACACCGCCACCCGCGACACGACCCTGTCCGGATCGCCCGCCGCGCGCACGCCCCAGGAGGTCTGCGGTAGTGCGGCACCGACCCGGGAGACGAAGGCGCGCAACGATTCGGGTTGTGGCAGCGTGCCGATACGGCCCAGTCCGGCGTCACCGGGCGGCGGCACCAGCGCGAAGATGTCGAAGGCGGGCTCTTCATACGGGTGGGCGGCGCGCATCGCCGCCAACACCGCCGCCCGGGCCCGCGCGGGTGCGATGACCTCGACCCGATCTTCGTCCACGCGCTCGACGGTTCCGACGCTGCCCACTGCGGGTGTCGCCCCGTCGTGCGGCAGGAACTGTCCGATGCCGCTGACGCTCCAGCTGCAATGCGAGTAGTCGCCGATGTGGCCGGCGCCGGCCTCGAACACGGCAGCCTGCACCGCCGCTGTGTTCTCGCGCGGCACATAGATCACCCACTTGTCGAGATCGGCTGTATCCGAGAGCGGTTCGAGCGCCGCTTCGACGGTGAGGCCGAGCGCGTGTGCCAGCGCGTCGGAGACACCGGGCGATGCCGAGTCAGCGTTGGTGTGTGCGGTGAACAGCGAACGCCCGGTGCGGATCAACCGGTGCACCAGCGCACCCTTGGGTGTGCTGGTGGCAACCGTATCGACCCCGCGCAGCAGTAACGGGTGATGCGCCAGCAGCAGCCCCGCCTCGGGGACTTCGTCGACGACCGCCGGCGTGGCATCGACGGCAACCGTGACCGAATCCACCACGTCATCGGGGTCGCCGCACACCAGGCCAACCGAATCCCACGATTGGGCGAGCCGCGGTGGGTAGGCCTCGTCGAGTACGTCGATGACCTCGGATAGCCGTAGGCTCACCGGTGCCTCCCGTTGTTCGAGACGGGCATGGCCTCCGCGATGGCTTGAACCAGCAGTGGCCATTCCCGGCGCACCGCGGCCCGGAGATAGCTCTCGTCCAGGCCCACGAACGTGTCACAGCGTCGCACGGCAATCCCCTTGTCGTGCAGGCTGTTCCGCAAACTAACTGCGTCGGGGCGGCGGAACAGCACGAACGGGGCCTGGCCGTCGACCACGTCGGCGCCCACCGACGCCAGGCCGACCACCATCTCGGTCCGCAACTGGGCCAGCCGCGCGGCATCAGTCGCCGCTTCGGCAACCGCGTCAGCGGCACAGCAGGCAGCGATCGCCGTCAATTGCAGCGTGCCCACCGGCCAGTGCGCGCGCTGGGCGGTCAACCGCGCCAACACTTCTGGTGCGCCGAGGGCGTAGCCCACTCGCAATCCGGCCAGCGCCCACGACTTGGTCAGGCTGCGCAGCACCAGCACGTCGGGCAGCGAATCACCGGCCAACGACTCCGGCTCGCCGGGAACCGAATCCGCGAACGCCTCGTCGACCACCAGGAGGCGCCCGGGGCGGCGCAACGCGAGGAGCTGCTCGCGGCGATGCAGCACCGAGGTGGGGTTGGTCGGGTTGCCCATCACGACGAGGTCGGCGTCCTCGGGAACATCAGCGCCGTCGAGGCCGAAGGGCGGGTCGAGCACGACGTGGTGCACCGGCACTCCGGCGGCGCTCATCGCCACGGCCGGCTCGGTGAACGAGGGCGCGACGATCGCCGCCCGCGCCGGCCGCAGGTTGGGCAGCAACGCGAACGCCTCCGCCGCCCCGGCCAGCGGCAGCACCTCGTCGCGCGCCCGGTCGTGCCGCGCCGCGACCGCGTCTTGTGCCTGGTGCAGGTCTTCGACGCTCGGGTAGCGCGCCAGGTCGGTCAGCCGCGCCGCCAGCCGCTGGATCAGCCACTGCGGTGGGTGCGCGTGACGCACGTTGACGGCGAAGTCCAGCATGCCGGGCGCGACGGCCTGGTCACCGTGATAGCGCGCGGCGGCAAGCGCGCTCGGGTCCAGACTCGCCATCCGTGAAACACTAGTGCGCCCACTGATCGGGCCCGGGTGAGGCTACTGCTGCTTGTCTATTTTGCCGGCGATCTGCGCTGCGACCTTGACGCCAAAGTCGGCCGGGTCCTTGCGCATCAGGATGACATCGACGACAACGTTGTTGCGCGCCGTCAGCGTCCGCTGAACGCTGACACTCATCACATCGGGCTGGCCATTCATGCTGAGCGTCGTCGTCTGCGTAACGCTCAAGATTCCGTTGGCGTTGGCGAACGAGCCGGTCTTGTAAGTCGACTGGGTGCCGTCCGGGCTGGGGGGCACGTCGAGTTGACGGCCCGCACAGGCAGGCCAGCGCTGGACGGACGTCGTGAAGAAGTCATTCGCCTGTTGGGCGGAGGGGAACAAGACCACCACCTGGCCCAGCATGATGTCGGTGTCGTTTGCCAACGAGGTGGCGTCATTGTCGCCGCTGACCGCGGTGTTGCCGCTGCCGGCGTAGACGGGGGCCTCGGCGGGACTGAGGGTGTAAACGCACTCGTCGGGAAATTTCCAACCCGGCGGTCCCGGCGGTTGTTTGGTCGCGTCGTCCTGCAGCTTGTCGATCTTTTCCTTGCTCGCCGACCCGGTAACGCCCAGCACGCCGTCGACCTCCGCCGGCGTGAGCAACAGGTTCGACAGCGCGGCTGGCGCGATCGGTGGTTTCGATGACGACGTCGTGGTTGTGGTCGACGAGGCGGCGCCGTTCCCATTGCTGTCGCCGCAGGCGACCACGAGGGTGGCGACAGCAGCGACGGCGACTCCGACCGTTAATCGGCGCATGCGTGTGTCACCCTTCAGGCCCCCGTGGTCAACGGAGCATAGCCCGGGCGTGCCGCGCCTACGGCACATCGTCGGCGGCCATCAGACTTGGCCGCGGTGCGAAATCAGACGAAGCGCTGAATGAACGTCACGGCGACGTCGGCGACCTCTTTCCACCCGCTGTCGATGACCAGCGAGTGGCCTCGGCCGGGAATGCGCTCGATCTCGGTCACGCCCGGGTTGTGCTTGGACTGGAGCTTGAAGGTGGCCTCGGTGATCGCCAGCGGGATCGTGTGGTCGTTCTCCCCCGCGATAATCAGCAGCGGACCGCGTTCGGGATTCTTGGAGTCCACCCGGGTCTCGCTGACCGGATTGAAGTTCGACACCGCCGCCTGAAACAGCGGCAAGCCGGGCGCCGGGACGTGGAAAGTCTCGTGCAGCTCCTTGGCCTCGGCTTCGCCGAGGTTGTTGGCCCAGCCGTACTTGAACTGATCGAAGGTCAGCGCGATTGCCTTGCCGTAATTGGCGGGATTACCCAAGACCGGGAACGACGACTTCAGCGACGAGATCGGCAGCGGCAGAATCCCTCTGAACGGGGCGTTGTCGATCGACACTGTCGCTACGGACGCGCCGGAGCCCGCGATTTTCTGCGCTATCAATCCGCCGAAGGAGTGACCGACGACCGCGGGTTTCTTCGTCAGCCGCTTGATGGCATCCAGATAGTGATCGGTGACGGCCTGAACCTTTTTGTGCGCGAACACTTCCGGGTGGTCGAACGCCTCGCGGACAGTGGCCGGATCGTCGGGCCAGCCTGGGGCTATGGTCGTATAGCCGTTGGCTTCGAACAGGTCGCGCCAGCGTTGCCAGCTGCTGGAGAGCAGCCACAGACCATGCACGAACACTACTGGAGTCAGCCCCGAGGCGTTGGCTCTTTCGATCTCCGCCTCTTCCCAGGCCGTGACGGTACTGGCGGTCATGGTGATTCCTTCCGAAGTGTGAGGCGCTGGCAAAACGGTATGCAACGAAACCTGTTGCCAGCCAGACTAAGAATCCCCTAGAAGCGAACTGAGCGCGTTTCCGGACAGACCCTTAACTCCTCGCAATACCCCATCAACGACAATGGTGAGGTGACAGGAGCAGTTTCGGCCGATGGACTGGCGCCCCAGCTGGTGATCTTCGATCTCGACGGCACGCTGACCGATTCCGCGGAAGGCATCGTCAGCTGCTTCCTGCACGCGCTCAGCCACATCGGCGCCCCGGTCCCCGAGGGCGACTTGGCCGCCCAGATCGTCGGCCCACCGATGGACGAAACGTTCCAGACAATGGGCCTTGGCGAGCATGCCGACGCGGCATTCACGGCGTTCCGGGCCGAGTACGGCACCCGGGGTTGGGCGATGAACAGCCTGTTCGACGGGATCGAACCGCTGCTGGCCGATCTGCGCGCCGCCGGAGTTCGGCTGGCCGTGGCCACCTCGAAGTTGGAGCCGACGGCGCGACGCATCCTCGCCCACTTCGGACTCGACCAGCATTTCGAGGTCATCGCCGGCGCCTGCCCGGACAGCTCCCGCAGGAGTAAGGAAGAAGTGCTGGCTCATGCGCTGAACCAGCTACAGCCGCTGCCCGAGCGGGTGCTGATGGTCGGCGACCGCAGCCACGACGTCGACGGGGCGGCGGCACACGGTATCGACACCGTCGTGGTCGGCTGGGGTTACGGCAAGGCCGATTTCCCCGACGGCTTCAGCACGATCGGCGTCACACACGCCGCGACGATCTCCGAGCTGCGGAGGGCGCTGGGTGTCTGACTCG
Source organism: uncultured Actinomycetota bacterium (assembly GCA_963712615.1). Lineage (GTDB taxonomy): Bacteria > Actinomycetota > Actinomycetes > Mycobacteriales > Mycobacteriaceae > Mycobacterium. The sequence continues at coordinate 21,836 of CAVQIO010000002.1, read as the reverse complement.
ACTGACCCGAATCCATTGCACGTGACCTTCGTCTGCACCGGCAACATCTGCCGCTCGCCGATGGCCGAGAAAATGTTCGCCCACCAGCTGGCGCAGCGTGGACTGGGTGACGCGGTGCGCGTCACCAGTGCGGGCACCGGCAACTGGCATGTCGGCAGTTGCGCCGACGAGCGGGCGGCCCGGGTCCTGCGTGCTCACGGCTACTCCACCGACCACCTCGCCGCCCAGGTCGACGACGACCATCTGGGCGCCGACCTGGTGGTGGCCTTGGGCCGCAACCATCTTCGAATCTTGCAGCAGCTGGGTGTCGACGACGATCGAGTAAGGATGCTGCGCTCGTTCGACCCGCGCTCGGCCGCCTACGCCCTCGACGTCGAGGATCCCTACTACGGCGACCATGCCGACTTCGAAGAGGTGTTGACCATCATCGAGGCCGCGCTGCCCGGCCTGCACGACTGGGTCGACGAGCAACTAGCGCAAAACGGGCACGGTTGATGCGTCGTTTTCTGGCAAGGCTCGCGTTCCTGCTACGACCGGGATGGATCGCGCTGATCCTGGTGGTCATCGCCTTCACGTACCTGTGTTTCATGGTGCTCGCGCCGTGGCAGCTGGGCAAGAACGCCCGCACGTCACGGGAGAACCAGCAGATCGAGAACTCGCTCAACACTGCACCGGTACCGTTGAAAACCTTGCTGATGCAGCAGGATTCGTCGGCACCGAACGCGCAGTGGCGCAGGGTGACCGCAACCGGGCACTACCTGCCCGATGTCGAGGTGCTGGCCCGATTGCGAGTAGTCGAGGGAGATCAGGCCTTTGAGGTGCTGGTGCCGTTTGTCGTCGACGACGGGCCGACGGTTCTCGTCGATCGTGGTTACGTACGCCCGGAGCCCGGCTCGCACGTCCCGCCGATCCCCCGCCCGCCGCAGGAAACGGTGACCCTCACGGCGCGGCTACGAGACTCCGAGCCGGCCATTCACGACAAGGAACCGTTCTCCAGAGACGGTGTCCAGCAAGTGTATTCGATCAACACCGGCCAGGTATCGGTGCTGACGAAGGTCCCGCTGGCCGGGTCGTACCTGCAACTGGTCGAAAACCAGCCGGGTGGGCTCGGCGTGATCGACGTGCCACACCTCGACGCCGGCCCGTTCCTGTCCTACGGCATCCAGTGGATTTCGTTCGGCATCCTGGCGCCGATCGGTCTGGGCTATTTCGCCTACTCCGAGATCCGCGCCCGCCGTCAACACAAACAACAGGCGTCGTCTGCCGAAACCCCGTTGACCGTCGAGGAGAAACTCGACGACCGCTACGGCCGCCACCGTTGAGTGTGCGCTGAGGACTTTCAGAGTGCGCTGACGGCGGGTAAACCGCGATTATGGCGCCCTACCTGCACACTCAACGCCGCCAGTGCACACTCGACAGCCCGCCCAGCAGCGCCGCGGCCGCCAGCTGCACGATCCGCGACAGGGCCACGGCGCGGCGCAGATCGGCCAGGGTGGGTTGCCGGCCGTCGCCGAGAGTGGGGCGAATCTGCAGCTCATGCTGATACTGCGTGGGCCCGCCCAGCCGCACGCCCAGCGCCCCGGCGAAGGCCGCCTCGACGACCCCGGCGTTGGGACTGGGATGACGGACCGCGTCGCGGTGCCAGGCCCCCGCCGCACCCGACGGCGATCCGCCGACCAGCGGTGCGCATAAAACCACCAGCGCCGCGGTCACCCGGGCAGCGACATAGTTGGCCAGATCGTCCAATCGTGCCGCGGCCCAACCGAATCGGATATAGCGCGGCGAACGGTGGCCGATCATCGCGTCCAGCGTGTTGATGGCGCGGTATACCAGCACGGCGGGCACCCCGCCCGCGATCGCCCACAGCAGCGGCGCCACCTGGGCGTCGGAGGTGTTCTCGGCGACGGATTCCAGCGCCGCCCGGGCCAGCCCCGCGCCGTCCAGCCGGGCCGGATCGCGTCCACACAGCGACGGCAGCAGTCGCCGCGCGGCCTCGATGTCGTCGCGGTCGAGCAGCTCCGCCATCTCCAGGCCGGTGCGCGCCAACGACGTTCCGCCCAGCGCCACCCAGGTGGCCGCGGCGGTGGCGGCGATCGACCAGAGCGGGCCCCCGCGGGCGGCGGCCCGCTGCGCCGCCCTGCCGAGTAGTCCCACCGCGCCGACCGCAAGGCTGACGTGCAACGCACCGGCGATCTTGGCGTCGCGGTAGGTGAATCCCTCCAGCTCGGCCACCGATTGGCCGAATACCGCGACCGGATGGCCCCTGTCGGGGTCACTCAGCGCGAGGTCGGTCAGATAGCCGATCAGCACGCCGACAATTCGGGCGTGCCGTGGCGTCTCAAACACTCCGGCAGCGTCTCATAAGTGGTCTACTCGATCCTATGGGGCAGGAGGCGGCAGTGAAGCGGCCCGCGACCCGGGTCGCGGACCTGCTCAACGCGGCGGCGCCGCTGCTGCCCGCCGCGAACGTGATCATGCAGCTTTCCTTGCCGGGCGTCGGTTACGGCGTGCTGGAAAGCCGAGTGGACAGCGGCAACGTCTACAAGCACCCGTTCAAGCGGGCCCGCACCACCGGCACCTACCTCGCGGTGGCCACCATCGGGACCGAGTCAGACCGGGCGCTGATCCGCGATGCCGTCGACATCGCGCACCGACAGGTCCGGTCCACGTCGTCCAGCCCGGTCGCCTACAACGCCTTCGACCCCAAGATGCAGCTGTGGGTGGCCGTCTGCCTGTATCGCTACTTCGTCGACCAGCACGAGTTCCTGCACGGCCCGCTCGATGCGACCAGCGCCGATGCGGTCTATCGGCGATGCCAAGCGGCTGGGCACCACGCTGCAGGTGCCCGAGCGCCTGTGGCCGCGGGACCGGGTCGCGTTCGACGAGTACTGGAAGCGGTCGCTCGACGAGCTGCACATCGACCCGCTGGTGCGCGAGCATCTGCGCGGCGTGGCCGCCCTGGTCTTTCTGCCGTGGCCATTGCGAGCGCTGGCAGGGCCGCTCAACCTGTTCGCGACGACGGGGTTCTTGGCCCCGGAGTTTCGGTCGCTGATGCAGCTGGACTGGTCGGAGCGTCAGCAGCGCCGGTTCGAATGGCTGGTGTCTGCCTTGCGGCTGGCCGATCTGGTGATTCCGCACCGCGCGTGGATCTTCGGCTATCAGCTTTACCTGTGGAACATGCGATTTCGAGCACGCCGCGGCTGGCGCATCGTCTAGGGATAGAGTCGGCATATGGCCTTCCCTGCACTCAACCATGTCGCGGTCACGGTGCGTGACATCCGCGTCAGCGGTGCCTGGTACCGCAAACTTCTCGGCGCCGATCCGCTCCTTGGCGAACACACCGACGCCGGTTTCTACCATCAGGTGTGGGTGCTGGACGGGGGCACCGCATTCGGCATCCACCAGCACGATCACCAAGCCCCCGACGAGAAATTCAGCGAACACCGCGTCGGCCTGGACCATGTCGGCTTCGGATGCGCCAACCGGGCCGAGTTGGAAAGCTGGGTCGCCCGACTGGGCGAGCTCGGAATCGAGCACGGCGGCATTGTCGAGGCGCCCTACGGCTTGGGATTGAGTTTTCGCGATCCCGACGGCATCGCATTGGAGTTCTTCGCCCCGCCGGGATGACGTTCTGCGGCGAACGGTGGCGCAAACAACAGCAGTCGCACGTTGCGTCACGCGGTCGACGTCATCCTGCGCGGCGGTAGGTCATGGTCCAGACCGCCTCGGAATCGGGCTGATACTCGTTGCCCTCCCAGGGATCCCCACAGATGTGCAGATGCGCGTACGGCGTACCGGCGTACATGATCATCGTGCCCGCGTCGCGCATGACGGTGGATAGTCCGGTGGCCTCGGCGTCGAACGGCCACATCAGCATCCAGTGCGGGCCGATGGGAATCAGCGGGCTCGTGCGGTCGAACGGGTCGGTGTAACTGTGCTGCACGGCACCGTTGAGCATGTAGATCAGTCCCGGTGATGTGTTGGTGGGCCGAGGTTTTCCGGCCCAGGCGTCCATGATCCATTGCATGCCCATCTCATCGGCGCACATGTCGGCCTTTGCGATCTCTACGCCAGGCATGCAAGTCCAACCGTTGGTGCCCTCACGGAGCACGGTGATGTTGCCGTCGGTGTCCATGTCGATGACCTTCGCGTCGTCACGGATTGCCGGTGGGCCGGATTTCAGAGCGCGCGCGATGCGGGCTTCGGTGACGATGTCATACATGGCAGGTCCTCTCGCTGGTGATCGTTTCGTGCATGTCGGTTAGTTGACGTTGCCGGAGACTCGTTGTGGTCACCATTCGGTTCGGCCGGAAACCGGTGCAGCCGTGGCCCGTTCCCGCATATGAGCGGCCGGCGTGTGATCCACCAACAAGGTGAGCAGCTCCGGGCGGCTGTAGTGTCCGCGGGAGTCCATCTTTGCCTTACGCCGGTCAATCTCTGAGAAGTCAAGGTCGGCGATGACCTCACCTTCGCCGGAGCGCAGCGGCTCGCCAATGACCTCGCCTTGAGGCGAAACGATCGCCGTGAAGCACCATCCGGAGATGAAATCGACGGGGGCCGGTGTCCTTTCCGATCTCTGCCCGTTGGTCTTCATCGAGCCACCCAGCCGCGTTGACAACGAAGCAGCCGGATTCCAGCGCGTGATTGCGGACGCTGACCTCGATCTGCCGGGCAAAGAGATCACCGGCGAACGACCCGGGCCACATCGCCGAGTGGATCTGTTCCCCGTCGGCCATCATCACGTACCGCGCCAGTGGGTTGTAATGCTCCTGGCGAGTCCCGGTTACTGAGTCGACCCGCGTTTAGAGTCGGGGTGTTTTTGGTTCCGGATTCAGTTGATCTCGCAGGCCACCGGGGTGTGGGTGCACCTGCATGCCGCAGCGTACTCGGCCGGTGTTCGGTAGCCCAGCGATGAGTGGCGGTGTCGATGATTGTGTTCGGTCTTGAAGTCACCGATGACCACGCGGGCTTCGAACAGGGTGTTCCAGTGATTGCGGTTGAGGCACTCCTTGCGTAGTCGGTTGTTGAAGGATTCGATGTGTCCGTTGTTCCACGGCGTTCCGGGCGGGATATAGGACGTGCCGACCTTGCGGTCGCAAAACTGTTGCAACGCTTGAGAAATGAACTCAGGCCCGTTGTCCATCCGCAGCACCTTCGGCGGACCGCCGGCCACGGCGAACACCGTCTTGAGCTCGTCAACGAGCCGGTGGGCGGTGATCGAGCGTTCCACCAGATGCAGCAGCGATTCACGGGTGTGTTCGTCGACCATCGAGGCAATCTTGATCGCCTTGCCGTCGGTGGTGGAGTCGAACTGGAAGTCGATCGCCCACACCACGTTCGGGGCATCGGCCTCAACCGGCGGGATCGACGACACCCCGGCCCGCTTGCGCGGCGAGATCACCTTCACCTGCAATCCCTCTTCGCGCCACAGGCGATGGATCTTCTTCTTGTTGACCTCGCGGCGCTCGTCGTAGCGCAGCGCGGCCCAGGCGCGCCGGAACCCATGGCACGGGTTTTTCGTGGCGTAGGAACGCAACCAGGCCCGCATATCGGCATCGGGATCAGCCGGAGTCTGCGCTTGCGGGAGGCGGCGGTGCGTGGAGCGGGCCAGCCCAACTGCTTTGCACGCCAACCGTTGCGACATGCCCAACGTGGTGGTGAGCATGTCGACGGCGCGGCGCTTGGCAGCTGGGCTCAGAATTTTCCCTTCCCTACCTCCCGCAGTGCGTCTTTGACCAGCTCAGCTTCGGCCAGCAGCCGCTTGAGTCGGGCGTTCTGCTCGCGCAGCTCTTTGAGTTCTTTGGCGGCGTCGGTGTCCATCCCGCCGTAGGCGCGCCGCCAGTTGTACAACGTCGCCGCAGACACCTCCAGCTCGGCGGCGATCTCCTCACCCGTCTTGCCTTCGGCAGCCAACTCATCTGCCCGGCGCAGCTTGCGCACGATGTCCTCCGCGGAATGCCGCTTCCGACCAGCCATACGTTTCATCGTCCCTTCTCGGCCCGACATCGGACCACAGGACTCTAAAACTGGTTGGACTCCTTCAGCGGGAACACGCCACTCCCAGCAAGTCAGTTAGCCGATGCGTGCGACCGCGCTGTCTACTGCACGCAGACCGGAGCCGTCGCCCTGTCCCCAGATCATGCGCTCGGCGAACGTCGGCGTCGTCTTGCGGCGACGCTGGATCAAGCTGCCGTCGGCGTCAAACAGCAGCTGCGTGTTATAGATGGTGCTGCCGTCCCGCTCATTGATCCCGAGGGACACCACAATTCCCGCTTGAGCGCAGGCATCCCCGATGGCATGGGTCGCCTCCGAAGCAACAGTCACCGCCTGGTCGAGCAAAAGCAGTTGTTGGTCGGCTAGTTCAGTGGGCCGCTGCAACGTGGAGAAGTACGGGTAATACGGCACGATCGCCTCGGGGAAGGTGGCGAACTGCACACCTTGGTGACCAAGCGCGATGATCTTCTCGACAACCTTTTCCACCGTTCCCGCACGGCTGTAGAGCACCGGACTGATCTGAACGGCTGCGGCTTTGACGATTCTCATCTCGATATCCCTTCGCGTTGGATGAGACGCCGTTGAGCCCTCTTCGCGTGGTACATCGACACGATCAAGTTGTCGGCGTTGTCATTTGCAAAACCTGGCCTCGGCAGCGCCGAAGCTTAATGGCTGGCACTCCACGGCTTTCGGAATGACCTATCGCCAACCGACCGTCGCGGAGGTGAAAGAACCACGGCCATCCAAGTGCAACTATCTACTAGTAAATAGTGTGCTATTAGTTAGCCTACTATTAATTAGTCAGCTATTCAAGCGTGTACGATCGCGCTATGAGCAAAGGAGTCGCAGCGGACATTGATCCGCTCTCGCTGGAGCGCCAGGTGTGTTTCGCGCTCGCCGTCACCAACCGGGCGGTGCTCGCGGTGTACCGGCCATTGCTCGAGCCGCTCGGATTGACCCATCCGCAATATCTGGTGATGCTCGCACTGTGGGACGAGGCCAAAGCCGGCGGGGAACCGCTGACTGTCAAGGACATCGCCAGGTTGTTGCAGTTGGATTCGGCCACGCTCTCGCCGATGCTCAAACGGCTCCAGACGCAGGGGCTGATCACCCGCTCGCGCAGCGCGGCCGACGAGCGCACCACTCAGGTGGAGCTGACGGCCAAGGGCCGGAATCTGCGCCGGCAGGCGCTGAAAGTTCCCCCGGCGGTAGTTGAGCGCCTCGGCGTCGAGCTCGCCGAGCTCGAGCATCTGCACGAGGTGCTCGCCCATATCAACACCGCCGCGCTGGCCGCCGGTGCGCTCGACTCGGAGCTGGACCCATGAGGCCCGCCGGGCTGGGGCGCTCAGCGGATGGTGCCGAAAAACGCGCGCAGATCCTCGACGAACAGCTCGGGTTGTTCGAACGCGGCGAAGTGACCACCGCGCGGCATGTCGGTCCAGTGCGTGATGTTGTAGTTCGGCTCGCACCACTTCCGCGGTGCCTTCAGCAGCTCACCGGGGAAAGCGGCGACGCCGGTGGGCAATTCGACGCGATCGCCGCCACGCCACACCCGGAAGCTCTCCCAATACAGGCGAGCCGACGAAGCGGCGGTGCCAGTCACCCAGTACACCATCACGTTGTCGAGGAGCTCGTCTCGGCTGACAGCGTTCTCGGGGTGCCCATCGCAATCGGCCCAGTCCCAGAACCTCTCGACGATCCAGGCCAACTGTCCGACCGGTGAATCGGCCAGACCGTAGCCAAGCGTCTGGGGTCGGGTGGACTGCTGTTTGGAATAGCCGGTGCCCCATTTGCGGTGATTGGCCAGCGCCGCCAGGGCCGCCTTCTCGTCCTCGGTCGGGTTGTCCAGATTTCCCGGCGCGCCGATCGGCATGTTCAGGTGAATCCCCGCGCAGTGCCCGCCGTTTCGGCCAATCTGCGTGGTGACCGCCGCACCCCAGTCGCCGCCCTGAGCGCCATAGCGTTCGTAGCCGAGGCGACGCATGAGTTGCTCCCAAGCCTCGGCGATCTTTTCCACTCCCCACCCGGTGTGGGCGGGCTTACCGGAGAAGCCGTAACCGGGAAGCGACGGACACACGACGTGAAAGGCGTCCTCGGCGCGTCCGGAGGGCGGATTGGTCAGCGGCTCAATCACCTTGTGGAACTCCACAATTGACCCCGGCCAGCCATGCGTGATCACCAGCGGGAACGCGTCCTCGTGCGGGGATCGCTGGTGAATGAAATGGATGTCCAGTCCGTCGATTTCGGTGGTGAACTGGCCGAAACGGTTGAGGGCGGCCTCACGAGACCGCCAGTCGTATTCGTTGGCCCAGTAGTCGGCCAGCTCGCGGGTGTAAGCCAGCGGAATGCCCTGGCTCCAGTCGTCCACGCATTCGGCTTCCGGCCATCGGGTGCGTGCTAGACGGGACCGCAAATCATCGACTACGTCGTCGGGAACGTCGATTCGGAACGGCTTCACCCGTTCATAGTGCCGCCGCGTACGAACCCGCCGACAGCCGCCCCGTGCTCGGCGCCTAGCTCAGGGTGCGAGCTTGACGTACCCCGGCGCCATCGGTGGCGAAACCGGCGCGGGCGGCGGCGAGGGTGGTGGCGGCGGCTTTTGAGGTGGGGGCGGCAACTGTTGAGGAGGCGGTGGCGGCGCTTGGGGCGGCGGCTGTTGTTGAGGCGGCGGCGGCAACTGCTGAGGAGGCGGTGGCGGCGCTTGGGGCGGCGGCTGTTGTTGAGGCGGCGGCGGCAACTGCTGAGGCGGCGGCGGCGCTTGGGGCGGCGGCGGCAACTGTTGCGGTAACGGCCGCTGTGGTCGAGGCGGTGCCGCGATCGGCTGCGGTGGTTTCTGGAGGTGCGCCAACGACGGTGGTTCCGGAATCGCCGGCGGGGTCGGATCGGCGATCCCTGCGGGGGGAACCGTGCCGATCAGCGTGGCGGGCGCTGTCCCATGCACCTCAAAACCCGACGTGCGAATGCCACCGCCCGGCCGGCGTGTCGGCTCATTCCATCCCGCTTTGGGACGGGTGATGAGAACCGCGAGCTTGGTTTTATCGTGGGGGCAGTAGGCCCCCACTGCCGCAACGACGAATCGCCCTTCGGTGCGTGCGAGGCGGCCGGGGGCGATTTGGCGCTGGGTCGGATCATTGCTCATCGCATAGTCGACCAGCGCGTCCACGACGCGGTTCGCCGGCATGCCGGTATCCAGTGCGTGACAAACCTTGTGAGCAGTATCGACGAGGCTTGGCACGCCTTCGATGGCGGGGATGCCTTCGTCAGCGAGCAGCGCCAGAAACTGGTCGTCGTCGTTCGAGTCAGCCGCTGCTGCGCCCCCGCGCAAAATGGCAACGCCGCTTAGCAACACAATGGCGGTCGCCACAACACCCGCATGGCTGGTGATTCCGGTAAATCTGGAGGTGCCGGTAAACATCACAGGACTTCCGTTCTGCAAGAGCCCGTCCCGTACGGACTTCGGATAGTTTCAACACGCCACGGTCGCTGACGCGCACCACGTTGAGACGCCCTAGCACGGCCGCCGGATCCGTCTCTCACGAGACATCGGCAGTGGGCGTCGTCCGCGCAGACGCCGGTGCTCACTTCTTTGGGCGCTCTGCCGCGGAGCAAACGGGGACGCTGGGTGAAGTAAACCTCGCCCATCCCAACACATCCCAGCAGCCACAGGATGCTGGGACCAGCAATTGCATCGCCGCTGTCTAACGGCATATCAAGAGCGTACTGCCGGCGTTCTGCGTCGGTTAGCCGTTATCCGACCAGCGGAAGATGTCTTCCGGATTGTGAAACATCAACTGAAGAGCGTCACTCGACGCGGTGTTCAGCGGACGGGTCGGAAATCTCCGATACTAGTTACAGCACAGTCAATTTCGGCGCCAACAGCGACGGGCGGACTACTGCCAACGCCGCTGCCACCGAACCGGAGGGCGCGTACGGTGAGACACGCCACCACGCATCGTCGAGGTCGCTGCGATCGGCGCCGCCGACAGCGGGCCGACGGCAGGCGCCGCGTGCCCCGCGCTGGCGCGCTCACGCCACCAGACGATGCTGACTTACTAGTAGTTGTTGTATTCCGAGAAGACAACCGCGTTGCCTTCGCTATCGGTCGCGAGCAAAGTCAAGTAGTTCCCTTCATCGTCGGTTCCGCCCCTCGAATTAATGGACGGGATCACCGGGAAAGTCGACCCCATCGACTCGAGTTGGGCGCGCGTATCCTCGACCGAGTCGACGACCAAGCTGGCAGAGCTGTTGGCGCGCCCGGCCTCAACGCCCTCCGCGGGATTCGCGGCATAGATACCAAATACGGACTTGACACTCCAGAAGCCGTACCAAGATTCGTCAGAGTACGGCTTCCCGAAGCTCATCGTGTCGCCGTAAAAGCTCCTTGCGGCCTGGAGGTCGGGCTCCGGTGTCTCGACGTAGTCCAAGTTCTGTACCTCGCCCGTGGGTCGGTGCATCTTGGTGATGAACGTTTCGGAGAGTTGCATGCCGCCCCCGGCGCCCTGTTCGAAGACGTGCGTCACGACGGCGACTTGTTTGAAGGGATGCTCACCCCAACCCGAAAGCTCTCGCTCGTAGGTCACGATCGCGCCAGTGCCGAAACGCTTAGCTCGCAGGGATCGGATCGTCATACGTGCGGCCAGGCCGGACTTCGCGTGATCGTACTGATTCCAGTTCGTAGCAAGACCCTCGCGAATGCCGTTTCGACCGCGATCGATGCCGCGATTGTTGAGCCTGCTGCTGTCGAACCACCGGCTGTCGTTCCCGATGCCCGCGGCCATGATGGCGCGTTCATCGGTTTGCAGCCAGGCGTTCGCGAGCTGTTGGACTGCGGCAACGACGCCCGCAGGCGTGCCGTCCTCTGCCTGCACGGAGGGCAGGCAGAGGACGGCGGATAGTCACCGACGGGGTAGACCCGTTCCATGAATACGAAGACGTTTCCGGCGGGGTCGCTTCCAATCGCGTAAAGGTCGGAGCCTCGATGGCGTATGCCGGTGAGGAACTTGGTGCCGGCGACCTCGAGGCGCGCAACGGTTTTGGCGAGATCGTCCACATAAATCGTGTTGTATCCGTTCGGGAGACCTGGCCGCACCGGCGCGAATCCGTCGAGGCCGGTGTTATCGAGGACCAAGCGCGGGCCGCCCATGTCGAATGCGGCGTACGTCGGAGTCTGGACCTCCGGCTCCCCAACGAACGTTGAGTAGAACCGGACAGCGCGCGCGAGATCCTTTACCGGATAGGTGAAGTCGTAGCGGAAGCTCGCCGTTCCCGATGCCGCCGGCATCTTGGCCACCGGGTCGTAGGCGAGCCCCCAAGAGTCGGACTCGTGCGAAAGCTTCCAGCAACCGCCCTCTTTCACGAACGCCTGCAGGATCAGCCCGCGGTTGCCGTAGGCCCAATCGCTGACGTGGTTGGCGATGCTCGTCGTCTCACCGGAGACCAGATCGGCCCAATAGAGCGCCCTGGCGGTTTCGCCTTGGACGGACACTTCGGCGCGGCGGATGGTCATGTTCGCCGAGCGCGTGTGACCGTCCGCAGCGAGCTCCAGGAAGCCCCACTCGTTCGGCAACCCCTGCGCCACCTGCTGCGGGCCGGACTGGATACCGCCGGACCACGAGGTCGACCGCGTCACGTCCGAGGTAACTCGATCCACGTACGCGGCCGCATCAGCGCCGATCCACGACTGATGCAATGCCACGATGGTGTCCATGACGTGCCGAACGTCTGGATTCGAAGCGTCTCCGGCGACGAGCTCGGATGGGTCGAAAGAGACCTTGCCTGTGGCGTCCGGCGGCGGCGCCACTGATGGGCAGGATCCAGACTCAGCCGGCTTGAGCTGCTGCCACCATGGCCGGGAAGCAGAACACCCGATAGCGCAGTCGCGAGCACACATCCGACGAGCGCAACAGCCGCGAACCTCATCGGCTAGGGCTCGAAGGCCGGAAGAACAGAGCCGGAATCGCGAATCTCCCAGATGCTGATTTTGGTCACACCATCGAAGTTGATCTTGTTCAACGTTGCTCGCGAATACGTGAGGTCGATCGCAACCTGAGTCGAGGTATTGCCGTACGGGTCGGTCATCGGGAAGGTGCCCTGAACGTTCACCGCGGAAGCGTCAGGATAGGTCGCTCTTGCGTACTTGAGAATGTCGATGGTGTCGCGCCGCGCACCGTCTTTGATCATCGTCTCGGTGTAGTTGTCACGAATCGCAAATCGGGCGTTGACGACGTCGCCATTCGGTCCTGGCGAAGTGGCGAAGGCTACTCCGTCCGGCTTTTTGGGACCGGTCGGTGTCGATGGCGGCGCCTCGGTCGGTGTCGACGGTCCCGCCGTGGCCGGACTACTCGACGAGGTCGATTGGCTGTCATTCTTGTCGAAACCCCAGCTCTTGCCGATGATGATCAGAAGAACGAGCGCACAGAGTGCGGCCAGGGCTAGGGCTGACTTTCCCGATATGCCTTTCTTCGGCGGCTCCGGCGGCTCGGTGGGGACGCCTTGCTTCGACGGCTCTGTGGAGAAGGCCCACTCGCTGGTCCAGTCGCTGCCGTCGAAGTATCGTTGCAGCCCGTGGCCTACCCCTGCGGGATCGGGGTACCACCCTGGCGCCGATTTCGGCGGGGGCGGCGCATGTTCAGATGGCATCGTTGCCGCCTTCGTCGTGACGGTGCTCTTCCGGCTACCCGCCGCAATGCCCGCTCAAAACCATACCTAGTCGTCGAGCGACGGCAGCCGCTGCACGCAGTTAGCCACGGTGCCAGGTGTGCCACCCCACTGGTTGCAGATATTGGTGCGCGCGGACGGTATCGAACCGCCGACCGCTGGTGTGTCCACCGGCAGCACGCGCGGCGCCATCTTGTCTGCGCTCATGCCCGTCTCGCGGAGGTAGGCACCGTTTTCGAATGCGAGTCACGCATCGGCCAAGTCGGTCGCTGGTGGTGTCACATGTTCGGCCGCCTCGGTCGATGTCATCTCGGTATCGCGGGGTGCGGAACAGGTCTTGGACACGCGTAACGGACTGCCAAAGACTCGGACCGGTAGCGACGACAGAACAGAGATGGCCGAGATGAGCGGGGACGGCGGCAAGAGCGTTTCTTCATCGCGGGACACATTCGATTATGTCATCGTCGGCGCCGGCAGCGCGGGTTCCGTGTTGGCCAATCGGCTCTCAGCGGACCCGTCGGTCCGGGTGTTGTTGCTCGAAGCCGGCCCGCCCGACACCCTGGAAACCCTTCGGGTGCCTGCACTTTGGACCGGTTCTGACCTGTACCCGCGGGGAAAGACACTGGGCGGTTCGTCCGCGATCAACGCCATGGTCTACATCCGCGGTCACCGCACCGACTTCGACGGCTGGAGCGAGAAAGACTGTAGCGGCTGGGATTACGACGCGGTACTGCCCTCCTACCCGCCCCATATCGCACCAAACTAGGCAAGGCGCATCATGACAACGTTTCGCGCGGCCCAAGTCAGCTCACCACGAGGACAACTGGCCCTTATCGATCGAACTATGACCGATCCTGGCCCCGGCACCGTGCGGGTCGCCGTGGAAGCTTGTGGCATCTGCCACTATGAGGGTGATCCTGAAGTGATGCGGCGAACGCTATCCCACGCGCCCCTGCCCGCGCGCCTCCTGATGCCGATCGTCGCTCCGCGCGCTTTTAGCCGCCACGCTCGGCGGGTCTACGGCACCGCGACCCCGCCCAAGATCACGGCGTAGTCAAACCCACGGCCAAGAGGTTCACGAATGCGTTTGAGCTCATGACTGATTTAGCATCGCGGGCGGTGGACCTCGACCTGCGACTAGTCGGATACTTCGTCGCGGTGGCCGAACACCGGCACTTTGGCCGCGCCGCGGCTGAGCTCCGCGTCGCGCAGCCATCGTTGAGCCGGCAGATCCGCCGTCTGGAGCAGCAGATAGGCGCACGCCTGTTTGACCGCACTCCGCAAAGCACCCGGCTCACCGAGGCCGGCGAGGTGTTCCTGCCTCGGGCGAAGGCCCTACTGCGCTCGGCCGCCCAAGCCACGGCACAGACCCGCGACGCCGCCCAGCCCGGCCGCATCACCACCGGCTACACGACAACTAGGATCATCACCCCGGCGGTACGTGCGTTGCGTCGCGAGCATCCCGAGGCGGACGTACAAACCCTGCACCTGGAGTGGAACCAGCCGCGCGATGCACTGCTCGACCACCGGGTGGACGCGGTGGTCGAGCAGTGCCTTTTTCCACCGACCAGCTGCACGTCACGATCCTCTACGACGAGATATTGTCAAGACCTGTGGATGAGGTTGTTTCAGGCGACCTCCGTTTCGGTTGATTCGCTGGTTTCGGCGGGTGTGATATCGACGGGGCGTTCGAGCAGTTTGCCTTTGTGGAACACCGCGCCGGCACGGACCAGGGCGACCAAGTGCGGGGCGTTGACGGCCCGCCACCGGGCCTGCGCGGCGTCGATCAGCTTGTAGGCCATCGCAATTCCCGCGGCGCGGGAGCCGGGCCCCTTGGTGACCTTGGTTCGCAACCGCACGGTCGCAAAGGTCGACTCGATGGGGTTGGTGGTGCGCAGGTGGATCCAGTGCTCGGCCGGGTACTTGTAGAACTCCAGCAGCACGTCGGCGTCGTCGACGATCTTGGCGACCGCCTTGGGATACTTGGCACCGTAATCGACCTCGAAGGCCTTGATCGCGATCTGCGCCTTGTCGATGTCCTCGGCGTTGTAGATCTCCTTGATCGCCGCCAACGCAGCTGGGTGCGCTGACTTCGGCAGTGCAGCAAGCACATTGGACTGCTGGTGAAACCAACACCGCTGCTCACGCGTGTTCGGGAAGACCTCGCGGACCGCCTTCCAGAACCCCAACGCACCGTCACCGACAGCCAGCACCGGGGCTGCCATCCCGCGCGAGATATTGTCAAGACCTGTGGATGAGGTTGTTTCAGGCGACCTCCGTTTCGGTTGATTCGCTGGTTTCGGCGGGTGTGATATCGACGGGGCGTTCGAGCAGTTTGCCTTTGTGGAACACCGCGCCGGCACGGACCAGGGCGACCAAGTGCGGGGCGTTGACGGCCCGCCACCGGGCCTGCGCGGCGTCGATCAGCTTGTAGGCCATCGCAATTCCCGCGGCGCGGGAGCCGGGCCCCTTGGTGACCTTGGTTCGCAACCGCACGGTCGCAAAGGTCGACTCGATGGGGTTGGTGGTGCGCAGGTGGATCCAGTGCTCGGCCGGGTACTTGTAGAACTCCAGCAGCACGTCGGCGTCGTCGACGATCTTGGCGACCGCCTTGGGATACTTGGCACCGTAATCGACCTCGAAGGCCTTGATCGCGATCTGCGCCTTGTCGATGTCCTCGGCGTTGTAGATCTCCTTGATCGCCGCCAACGCAGCTGGGTGCGCTGACTTCGGCAGTGCAGCAAGCACATTGGACTGCTTGTGAAACCAACACCGCTGCTCACGCGTGTTCGGGAAGACCTCGCGGACCGCCTTCCAGAACCCCAACGCACCGTCACCGACAGCCAGCACCGGGGCTGCCATCCCGCGCCGGCGGCAGCTCCGTAGCAGATCGGCCCACGATTCGGTCGATTCCCGGTAGCCGTCGGCCAAGGCGACGAGCTCCTTGCAACCATCGGCGCGCACCCCGATCATCACCAACAAACAGAGCTTCTCCTGCTCGAGACGGACCTTGAGGTGAATGCCGTCGACCCACAGGTAGACGTAGTCCGTGTCCGAGAGGTCACGGACTTGGAAGGCCTTGGCTTCGTCTTGCCACTGGCTGGTGAGCCGGGTGATCGTCGTGGCCGAGAGACCCGCACCCGAGCCCAGGAACTGCTCCAACGCCGGACCGAAGTCACTCGTCGACAGGCCATGCAGATACAGCAGCGGCAGAACCTCGCTCATCTGCGGTGACTTGCGCGCCCACGCTGGCAGGATCGCGGAGGAAAACCTTTGCCGCTCTGCGGTATCGGCATCGACGCGCTTGTCGTTGACGCGCGGCGCGGTCACCGTGACCGCGCCCGACGCGGTCAACACCTCACGCTCCCGGTGGTAGCCGTTGCGGACCACCAGGCGCCGTCCGTTGTCGTCGACCTCTCCGGCATGGGCGTCGATGTAGGCGGCCACTTCGGCCTGCAACGCCGCCGCAAGCATCTGTCGGGCGCCGTCGCGGACGATCTCATCGAGCAACGACCGACCGACACCGTCGTTCTTCTCGTTGGAGCATTCCGCGTCGTGAACTACCGTGAGCATGGGCGTACCTTCCCAACCAGCGCGCCAACGCCGGTCTTGATCAGAGAACCTTGGACTTCAGATCATCCTCGGGAAGGTGCGCCCACTTTCACACCACCTCGCCAAGGCTCATCCACAGGTTCTGATCATTGCTCGTAGACTTCCTCCGCCAGTCGCAGACTTAGTCGCGCTGCGGAGTGTGGTTGGCTCGTCGAAGTCTCTGGTTCGGCATCACAACTATCGAACCATCCCCAAAGAGCACATACGGGGATGCAACATCAATAATCTGGCCACGTTTCGCATTTGGCTGATATACATCAAATCTCGCTCTCCCACTATCCCTGAAAAGGGTTGTGATCAAAGCGGTGTCACTTATCCACTTGCTGGCCGAAGCCTCGATTGCTCCGGCGAGTATCTGTTCAACAGTATCAATGCCCGGGAGGACTTCGCCGTGTGTGGCCCAGAGCCGTTCCTCCAGATCCTGGGCTGCAATGGCTGGAACATATTGGCCAATGCGTCGAATAGTCGCTTTCTGCAGGGGGTGATCGATCCGACAGATGAAATCATCGCGACACTCCGTGAGAACTTCACCATTGTCCGCATGCATGTTGCTGATGAGGCCGTAAGTGATGCGCCCCTCGTCGTCGTAGCCCACAGCTACAAACGCGAGCATCTTCTCGCACCGTTTCGCACGGATATGCTTCACCACCCGTGTTGCCTCGTCTGCTATTTCACCCATTGCAAACCCGGAGAGGTTACGAGCGGCCACTTTCACAAACCACTCCATAGTGTGTCGATCCGGGCCGATCTGCGCTAGGCCCGTGAAGCTCACCAGGAACTGATTGAAGACAACTGCCGACTTGGTGAAGTTGTCGTCTACAGGTTTGCCACTTCTAACGCTAGCGACACGCCGATCGACTGCAATGGTTACGAAATCCTCGTTGGCATAGGCAAGCACAAGCGTCATAACGCGACACTACGTAGCACAATCTTCAAGGACAAGGGCTAGCCAAGCGATGAGGCCACACGGGGCACGCGTTAGGCGGTATTTGCTTGTGAACCCAGCAGCCTCGGTCGATGGTGTCGAAATTGATGATGGACTGCGCCTACAAGTACAGCTGTGCGCAACGGCGATTGGCGCCAGACGATTCCCGCGTTGTCAGTCGTTGGAGGGTCCTGCACTCTCATGTCTTCCTGCATTTTCGCCGACACTTTCACCTAATTCTGGACGGCGCCGCTGAATATTTTCCGCGACTACTTGAGAGCTTGCAGCTCACAGGCTTACCGCGCTCTCAACATATCCAGGATCGGACAACTGTGCAGCTAGGAGCGGCTCAAGGCTCCTGGGGCTCCATGTCTGTTGGTCGGTCCACATCGCACGCATCGCACACGGCGATGCCGAGCGATGGGTTGTAGTGCGCGGGCAGACCCGTGTCCTCGTCGTGGTCGACACCGATCGTTTGCAGCGACCCGCACGACGTGCATTGCCACGTTGCACCCTCAGTGAAGTCGATTCGTCCGTCAACGAGGGACAGCGGAGGCAGCTGTGGCTGCGGACTCATATGGCGATGCCCTCCAGTTCGTGCTGATGGCTCCGCTCAGCGGCGCGTTGCCGCATCGCGCTCTCGACAACGGTGCTGACGATCAACCTGCCGCGGCCGATCACTTGTCGCGCCTGGGCGCGCTCGTCATCGGTGACCTCGCTGCGATCGACCGCTTCCCGCGCCTTGGCCACGGCAGCCAGAGCCATTTCGCGACGTCGGTGTGGGTCCGTCTCGCCGCGAGCTTTGGAGAGTTCGGCGTGCGCCGCACGGATGAGACTGCCTGGTATGAGCGCCTGCGACGAGCGCAGGATCGCCTGCGCACCCCCGCGGTCCTCGGCGCTCGCGTCGGGGTCGAGGGACACCTCTGCAGCAGCGTCAGCGGCCGACCGTGCGTACTGCCCCTGGCGGTGCGGGTCGGACTCCGATTGCGCAGTCTGCAAGTCTCTTTCAGCATCCCGCAGTGCATCCGGTAGTGGTGCGGTCATGGTTGGCGACGCTACGGTGACCTCCCCGGCGAGTCCACCACCACAGCCAACATCGCGCCCAACTTTCTTTCACCGCGCGGGAAGGCCGCTTGCACGCAGGCCCGGTCTTCGTGGCGCGCGGCACCGATGGCCTGACCAGCTCCGTGATCCGCAACCTTCCTCGGAACCGTCACCGCCACCAGTGGTCCAGGCCCGAACGGCCTTGACGGAGAGCGGAGTCGCCACCTGCATAACAGCGGGTCGAACGCCGAAATATGTTGCGCAACAACGGTATACGCGATAGACTGTTGCTTATAGGCAACATCAACCAAAGGCGAATACCATGGAGACTCGACACACCGAAGAGCACAAGACTCCCGCCGCACTGGTCAGCCACACCATGATTCGGATCCAGGGCGACCAGATGGCGACCTCGCCGTGTACCACGCGTGCTCCCCCGAGGCCAGGATGCGGCTGCAATGGGGCGGCATCCTGATGACGGTCCTGTCGGCCGAGTCGATCCAGGGCGTGCTGGAGGGATTCAGTGCGGCTCGGTCGGCGATGGCACTCATCCCCCGCAACATCCCGGCCCTTCACACGGGCGTCCGACCCGTTCGCCCTGCCGACCGTGGCCATCGAATGGCTACGCCGACCCGCTTACGCCGTCGTGCCGCGCCAAGAACTCTCCCGTGACCGCTCACGCCAGGTGAGGTGGCTGGATCTCCACATGGGGCCTGTTACCTTCCAGATCCTCGATCAGGCAGGCTGCCTGGGTGCCGTCGCACTCCTGCGGACCGCTCACCGCACGGGCACCAAGGTCTTCCTGGACGGACCCCGGTTCAAGGCCGACCCGACTCGCAGTGACTACACCCCGCCGTCGAGCGATTGACGGCCATCCGCAAAGAGCCCACCACCCGGCCCGCCCATCCACAACCACGGATGTCCGGGCCGGGTGGTTGACTCTTACACCGACACAACCGACATCACCGCGCACCGTCCCCGTCCCCGTCCCTGGCCGTCGCGCTATCCGGCCGTACTGCCCAACCCGTAATACGTTGACAACAAGTGCTATTCAGCACCCAGACAGGGCGCTGAACATCGATGAGAAGGAGCATCACATGGAGTATCTGGAAAAGAACGCATCGGCTGTACAAGTTACCGGGACCGTGGTGGAGCTGGCCGACGGTCGCGCGTTCCGGCTGAGCCACGGCACTGATGCCTATGCCATCGATGCGGATGCGGTGCTGACGGTGGTGACCGTTGAGGGCGACCGCCTCGGGGAGCACAGACACACACGGCGCTACAGCCCCGCCGCGTGGATCAGCGTGGTGGAGACCTCCGATCCCGCACCGCCAGGCCAGATAAGTCGCCTGGCTGCTCCGGGTCTGGGTATACGCGCCTAATGGTCCGGGCGGTGGACTGACGACCAGAACCACACCAGCAGCGCTTCCCCGGGGCAGTCGGCACCGCCGTGCCGGGGCTGGTTATCCACAGGTCGCCCGTCGCCGGGTCTGTTATCCACAGGGAGGGGTAACAGGCCTCGGCGTTTCGGCATTGCAGGCCCCACAATCAGCGGTAGCACCGGAGCAATTCTCACCACCCAAGGATTCTCGTCATGACCGCGCCCTGGTCCCTGACCATCACTGCGCCGGGCCGTATCGACACCACGATGGGACATCGCTGAGGACCAGGACGCGGCCGTGACCGCCGTGCTCGCCGCCGCCCACGCCGCCATCGACGCCGCCCGGGCACAGCGGCTCCCGTGGCCCGCTATGAGCTGCGCGCGGTCGCCGCAGCTGGTGGCGATCATCCAGACCGGCGCCGAGCGAAGATGGCACTCCCGGTCACGCCTGCACCAACATGCTGATTCAGCGCATCAAAATGGGAGCGCTGCCTCAGCGCGTCGCCTTTACTGAGCGCTCACCGGCTGCAGAAGGTCCCCGGGGCCACGCCGAGTGTGTGGGCCAGGTGCACCAGCACGACGACGGTGGGATTCTTCGCCCACCCTCGATGTGATTGAGGTGCGGGCGCCCGATGCCCGCCGCTCGGCGAGCTCGGCCTGCGTCAACCCTGCCTGCACCCGGTGCTCACGGATCGCTGCACCCGAGAGCAGCGAGGATAAGAGAACCGTCCTCGACGGATGTCTCCTCCATACCGGGCCCCTTCCAGCGACGTAGCCCATAGGCTACACCGCCGTAGTCTGGGCTGACCGAGTGCTCATAGCAGCACATCATCGACCACCATTGCAGCCGCCCTGGGTCGGTTTCGGCGAAACCGGGCAGCTGGTCATTGAGCCAGTTTCATTGTGAATCCGCCCCTCTCTGATCGTTCCGTGTGTTGCTTATAGGCTACATTTGGGTGTATCCTATAAGCAACACGTTAGGAACCTTCAGAAAGGAACCACCGATGACCGTCACCGCCACTCCCGAGCTGATTCACCTCAACCCCAACGAGATTGACATCAAGGACAACGTGGCCTCGATCCGCGCCTGGACCGCGACTTCCTGGCCTCCATCAAGGAGCACGGAGTCCTGGTTCCCGTGCTGGCCGTGCGCATCGACGGGCAGGACAAGCCGTTCGTCCGCGAAGGGCAGCGGCGCATCCAGGCGGCTCGTCAGGTCGGGCCTGTCCACGGTCCCGGTGTACGTGCGCACGGTCGACGGCACCGAAACCGCCGTCCGCGCCCAACGCGTCATCGAACAGATCGTGACCAATGACCACCGCGCTCCGCTGACCGAGGCGGAACGTGCTCGCGGGATCAACCAGCTGCTGCTGGACGGGGTTTCACCAACCAAGGTGGCCAAAGGGCTCTCCACCACCAAGGACGCCGTGACGGCAGCGAAGGTGGCCATCGACGTCAGGACAAGGCCATGAGCGCGCTGGACACCGGACAGCTCAACCTGGTCGAAGCCACCCGGTTCGTGGAATTCGACGGCGACGACGAGGCCCAGGCCGAACTCATCAAGGTTGCGGGCACCGACCAGTTCGACCACAGGTTCGCCCAGTTGTACACAAACGTGAAAACCGCCGCCGCCGCAACGAGGCCGCCACCGAACTGACCGCCAAGGGTTACACCGTCCTGGACCGCCGACCCGGCTGGTCAGACAAGGAATACATCCCCACGCCACCACCTCAAGGACAACAGACGGCAAGAACCTCACCGACGACACGATCGCCGACAATGGACCCGACGAACTGGGCAGTCTGGCTCGACAGCGCCGAAGCCTTCCTCGACGTGGCCACCGGCGAGCCCGTGGACGAAGACGACATCGACTTCGATACCGCCGAGGATCCCGACGATGCCAGCCGAAGAGTATCCGCCACGTAAACACGGTCACCGAGACCACCGTCTGGAGGCCGGAGTACTTCTGCTCCAACCCGCGCAGGCGCTGGGGTCACCATGCCCGATTGGGCAGCGCGCCAGTACGGCTACGACGCCGACCGGCTCGCCGATTCCGGCGACCCCGACGGAGCGGCCGACCGGGAGAAGGCGCGCCAGGAGGAGGCCGAGAAGGAGCGCGCCGAGCGCAGGAAGCTCATCACCTTGAACAAGCTCGGGGAAGCAGCGGCAGGGGTCGGCCAGGGAGTGGGTGCGCGACAACATCCTCTCGCGCAAGACCGCACC